>NZ_CP171224.1:0-4800000 GCF_043225285.1 Pseudomonas migulae | reverse complement strand
GGCGGCCTTGCCGCGCTTGGCGGCTGGCTCTTTGCTGGCGCTAGCCGAACCGCTGGTGGGCAGGTCTCGGATATGGCCGATACTCGACTTCACCACGTATTGGTTACCCAGATACTTGTTGATGGTCTTGGCCTTAGCCGGGGATTCCACAATGACCAGCGATTTGCCCATGGATCAGAAAATTCCTGAATTCTAGAAGTGAAAGGCGGTTGGCGCCTGACGCGGCACCGCTATATATAGTGGCTACAAGGTGAGGTCAAGCGCAGGGTTTTGCGCGCACTCAGCTTATGGCTTCGAAAAAAGGCTCGGTTCGGCTTGCACCAAAGCAAAGCGTGGCACCTGTTCGCCGTCAACCTCGACCGACTCCAGGAACATGCTCAAGGGACGCACCCAAAAGCCGTAATCGCCATACAGGGCTTGATAGAAGACCACTTCTTCTTCGGTTTCCGAATGCCGCGCAATGCTGAATACGCGGTACTGCGGACCTTTGTAATGTTGGTAGAGCCCTGGTTGTATCGGCATGGTTTGGCCCTCACTCAAATCTTTTCAAAATAAAAACAAAAATAAATCCGGAAAAACAAAAACCGGGGCACTTGGCCCCGGCTTCCGTCGACGGAACGCTTAAACGCGTTCGAAGACGGTGGAGATGCCTTGGCCGAGACCAATGCACATGGTGGCTACCCCGAAGGTGCCGCCATTTTGCTTCATCACGTTCAGCAGGGTGCCGGAGATACGCGCACCGGAGCAACCGAACGGGTGACCCAAGGCGATCGCGCCGCCGTGCAGGTTAACCTTCTCGTTCATCTTGTCGAGCACTTTCAGATCTTTCAGCACTGGCAGGGCCTGTGCGGCGAAAGCTTCGTTGAGCTCGAAGAAGTCGATATCGTTAATCCCCAGGCCCGCACGCTTCAGTGCTTTTTGTGTCGCCGGTACTGGACCATAGCCCATGATCGCCGGATCCACACCTGCCACCGCCATCGAGCGAATCACCGCCAGAGGCTGGATACCCAGGTCCTGTGCACGCTGCGCCGACATCACGATCATGCACGAAGCACCGTCGGTGATCTGCGACGAGGTACCGGCTGTCACGGTGCCGCCCTTCGGATTGAACGCTGGCTTCAAAGCGGCCAGGCTTTCCAGGGTGGTTTCCGGACGAATGGTTTCGTCGTAGTCGAACAGTTTCAGGAAACCGTTCTCGTCGTAGCCCTGCATCGGGATGATTTCGTCCTTGAACTTGCCTTCCACGGTCGCCTTGTGGGCGAGTTGGTGGGAGCGCACGCCAAAGGCGTCCTGCTGCTCGCGAGTGATGCCGTGCATTTTGCCCAGCATTTCAGCGGTCAGGCCCATCATGCCCGAGGCTTTCGCCGCGTACAGCGACATGTGCGGGTTAGGATCGACACCGTGCATCATGCTCACGTGGCCCATGTGCTCGACGCCGCCGACGACGAACACGTCACCGTTGCCGGTCATGATCGCTTGCGCGGCAGTGTGCAGTGCACTCATCGACGAGCCACACAGGCGGCTGACGGTCTGGCCGGCAGCGGTGTGCGGGATCTGGGTCATCAGCGACGCCATGCGCGCGATGTTCCAGCCCTGCTCCAGGGTCTGGTTCACACAGCCCCAGATCACGTCTTCGACTTCGTTCGGATCAACCTTGACGTTGCGTTCCAGCAACTTGCTGATCAGGTGTGCCGACATGTCTTCGGCACGGGTGTTGCGGTGCATGCCGCCCTTGGAGCGGCCCATCGGAGTACGACCGAAGTCGACAATCACGACGTCTCTTGGATTCAAGCTCATAAAATTTCACTCTCGCTCAAAAGTTGGGACGCTTAACCGAAGAACCGTTGGCCGGTTTTGGCCATTTCACGCAGTTTTGCGGTCGGGTGGTACAGCGCGCCCAAATCAGCGTACTGGTCAGCCAGGGCAACGAACTCGGCAACACCGATCGAATCGATGTAGCGCAGCGCACCGCCACGGAATGGAGGGAAACCAATACCGTAGACCAGACCCATGTCGGCTTCGGCAGCGGTTTCGACGATGCCGTCTTCCAGGCAACGCACGGTTTCCAGGCACAGCGGGATCATCATCCAGTTGATGATGTCTTCGTCAGTGACTTCGCGCTGCTCGTAAACGATCGGCTTGAGCACTTCCAGTACCGACGGATCGGCAACTTTCTTCTGCTTGCCCTTCTTGTCGGTCTCGTAGGCGTAGAAGCCCTTGCCATTTTTCTGGCCCAGGCGCTTGGCTTCGTAAAGCACGTCGACAGCGGAACGGCGGTCATCTTTCATGCGGTCCGGGAAGCCTTCAGCCATCACGTCACGACCGTGGTGACCGGTGTCGATGCCGACCACGTCCATCAGGTATGCCGGGCCCATCGGCCAGCCGAATTTTTCCATGATCTTGTCGATACGGACGAAGTCCACACCGGCGCTGACCAGCTTGGCGAAACCGCCGAAGTACGGGAACAGAACGCGGTTGACCAGGAAGCCCGGGCAGTCATTGACGACGATCGGGTTCTTGCCCATTTTCTTGGCGTAGGCAACGGTGGTGGCCACGGCCAGTTCGCTGGACTTCTCGCCACGGATCACTTCAACCAGCGGCATCATGTGCACCGGGTTGAAGAAGTGCATGCCGACGAAGTTTTCCGGACGCTTGAGGGCTTTGGCCAGCAAGGTGATGGAAATGGTCGAGGTGTTGGACGCGAGGATGGTGTCCTCTTTGACCTTGTCTTCCACTTCAGCCAGTACGGCTTGCTTGACCTTAGGGTTCTCGACGACCGCTTCGACGACCAGATCCACGTGACCGAAGTCGCCGTAGGACAGGGTCGGACGAATGCCGTTGAGCACTTCAGCCATTTTCGCGGCGGTCATGCGGCCTTTATCAACGCGGCTTACCAGCAGCTTGGCGGCTTCAGCCAGACCTTGCTCGATACCGTGCTCGTTGATGTCTTTCATCAGGATCGGCGTGCCTTTGGACGCCGACTGATAAGCGATACCGCCACCCATGATACCGGCGCCCAATACGGCAGCCTGCTTCACGTCCTTGGCGATTTCGTCGTAGGCCTTGGCTTTTTTCTTCAGTTCCTGATCGTTCAGGAACAGACCGATCAAGCTCTGCGCGGCAGAGGTCTTGGCCAGTTTGACGAAACCGGCGGCTTCGACTTCCAGTGCCTTTTCGCGACCGAAGTTCGCGGCTTTCTGGATGGTCTTGATCGCTTCGACCGGCGCCGGGTAGTTCGGGCCAGCCTGACCGGCCACGAAACCTTTGGCGGTTTCGAAAGCCATCATTTGTTCGATCGCGTTCAACTTGAGTTTTTCAAGTTTCGGCTGGCGCTTGGCCTTGTAGTCGAACTCGCCGGAAATGGCGCGCTTGATCAGTTCCAGAGCGGCTTCCTGCAGCTTCTCAGGGGCAACCACTGCATCGACTGCGCCGACTTTCAGCGCGTCTTCAGCACGGTTTTCCTTACCGGCGGCAATCCACTCGATAGCGTTGTCTGCACCGATCAGGCGCGGCAGGCGCACGGTGCCGCCGAAGCCCGGGTAGATGCCCAGCTTGACTTCCGGCAGACCGATCTTGGCCGAGACGGACATGACGCGGTAGTCCGCCGCCAGGCACATTTCCAGACCGCCACCCAGGGCGATGCCGTTGATCGCGGCGACAGTCGGGACGTTAAGGTCTTCGAAATCGCTGAAAATCTTGTTGGCTTCGAGGTTGCCAGCAACAAGCTCTGCATCCGGCAGCTTGAAGTTGTCGACGAATTCGGTGATGTCGGCGCCGACGATGAACACGTCCTTGCCGCTGCTGACGATCACACCCTTGATCGAAGCATCTGCCTTGATGGTGTCTACAGCCTGACGCAATTCGTTCAGGGTTAGACGGTTGAACTTGTTGACGGACTCACCCTTGAGGTCGAACTTCAGTTCGACGATGCCACTTTCAAGAGCCTTAACCGTGATGGCTTTACCTTCGTAAATCATCAACTGATCTCCACGATATGGAAGCTGAACAGTACACGTCGGAAGCAGGCGACCGGCTTGGCAGGACGTTAAACGTCGATGCTACGCCAATCCACCCGGCACACCCGCCAACGCGATAGTCGGGATTCTGTAGGAGCGTTCTGCAATGCAAACGCTCAATTCATACGCCCGTTTGATTTGGGTACGCCACCTTCACGGAATTTCCGACAATTGTCAATCGCCCAAAATGCGGGTTGAAACGCGACTTTCCGGTCATTTCCGCACCACGAAGGCCTGCAACACGCGGATGCATGCGAAGCCATTCATAGAATCAATAGTTAGAAAAGTCGCCCTAATTCGCTGCAGCCTTTGTTTAACAGGCTACGCTGGGCGGGAGATTGAGAAAAATGTGAACGCTTTTGGCGAATGCCCAGCGTAAGATCTGCCAACACCGAATTTCCGGCCTGCCTGGCCAACTCCAGCCCGATGATGAATGTCGGGCTTTTTATTGCCTGCAGAGACGCGAATGCTCTTGTAAGAGCGAGCTTGCTCGCGATGGTCATTAACGATAACGCTGGGTTTCTGACACCCAGCGGCGCTCTCAGGTTTATCGCGAGCAAGCTCGCTCCTACAAGGGGACCGGGGTCAGGCTAATGCTTTGAGAGTTGCATCGATTTGTTGCAAAACGGCCGCGTCGCCCTTCTCGCCCCAGTACAAGGTGATCATTTGTTTGTCGGCTTCGACTTTGTAGACGTTGGCTGGCAATTTTTCGAAATGATTCAGCAGCACCTGATCTTCGCAAACCTCCTGCCACTGATTCACCCACACACCCGGCGATTTCTGCCAGTAGCTCCAGCACGTCGGCTGATTGCCCCGGCGTGGTCGATGGTACTGCGCGCAAGGGCTCGGCGGCTCCTGGCTCAGCCAGTGCGGCCACTCCTGAGGCGCCAGTTGCATGGCCAGTCCGATGCGCCGGGCCTCCATCCGCAGGGCCATGCGGCCGCTCTGACCACGGGACGGACGCAACCACGCCAGCGGGCTAAGAACCACCAACAGGATTGACACCACTATCCAGACCGTCATATCTGTACTCCCGATTCTTGATGAGCGCTTTGAGTCACTTTGGAAACACTGCGCTTGAAACCAGCCATACTTACCAATATTGCAATCCTCAGGAGGAGCACCTCATGCCCTACAACCACATTCTGGTCGCTGTAGACCTGACCGAAGAGTGCGACCCTGTCATCCACCGAGCTCGCGAACTGTCGGTGAGCAACGGCGCGAAGCTGTCCCTGGTGCATATTGTCGAGCCAATGGCCATGGCCTTTGGCGGCGACGTGCCGATGGACCTTTCCCAGTTGCAGCAGCAACAGTTCGATCAGGCCAAGGAACGCCTCGACCGGCTGATCGTGAAGTACCCGGAACTGTCCAAAGAGTACAGCCACCTGACTTACGGCCAGCCACGCCAGGAGATTCACCACCTGGCCAAGGAACAGACCTGTGACCTGATCGTGGTGGGGAGCCATGGCCGACACGGCCTGGCGCTGCTGCTGGGTTCCACGGCCAACGACGTGCTGCACGGTGCGCCTTGCGACGTACTTGCCGTGCGCCTGCAAAACAAAAGCTGAAACCGGTCCTTGTAGGAGCCAGCTTGCTGGCGATCGCAGTGCATCAGTCGACCTCAATGCCAGCTGACAAACCGCGATCGCCGGCAAGCCGGCTCCTACAAGGGATCGCATATGAAAAGCCCGGCGCTCATCACTGAGCGCCGGGCTTTTTTTATTACAGGATCAATCAGGCATCCAGCTCAGCCCAACGCTCGACCATCACGTCGAGTTCAGCCTGCAACTGCTCAAGCGACGCGATCACAGCGGCGGTCTCGGCAGCAGGACGCTGATAGAAGGCAACATCGGCCATCTGCGCTTCAACTGCAGCGATCTGCTGCTCCATGCCTTCGATCTGGCCCGGCAACATTTCCAGCTCACGCTGCAACTTGTAGCTGAGCTTTTTCTTCGCCACCGGCGCTTCGACTGCCGCCGCAACCGGCGCAGGCTCAGCCTTGACGACGGCGGATGTCAGGTCGGCCTTGCCGGACTTGCTCTCGGTCACGCCCAGCAGGCGCGGCGAACCGCCCTGACGCAACCAGTCCTGGTAACCACCGACGTATTCGCGAACCTTGCCTTCACCTTCGAAGACCAGGGTGCTGGTGACCACGTTGTCGAGGAATGCCCGGTCGTGGCTGACCATCAGCACAGTGCCGTTGAAGGTCAGCAAGACCTCTTCCAGCAGTTCGAGGGTTTCCACGTCGAGGTCGTTGGTCGGTTCGTCGAGGACCAGCAGGTTGGCCGGCTTGCTGAACAGTTTCGCCAGCAACAGACGCGCACGCTCACCACCCGACAGCGCCTTGACCGGCGTGCGGGCACGCTGCGGGCTGAACAGGAAGTCGCCGAGGTAACTCAGCACGTGACGGCTCTGGCCATCGATGTCGATGAAGTCGCGACCTTCGGCCACGTTGTCGATCACGGTCTTTTCCAGGTCCAACTGGTGGCGTAACTGGTCGAAGTACGCCACGTCGATGCGTGTGCCCTCTTCCACTTTGCCGCTGGTCGGTTGCAGACCGCTGAGCATCAGCTTAAGCAGCGTGGTCTTGCCGGTGCCGTTGGCGCCGAGCAGGCCGATACGGTCGCCGCGCGTCAGGACCATCGAGAAATCCTTGATCAGGAACGGGCCGCCCGGATGCGCGAAACTCACGTTCTCGAGGACCATCACCTGCTTGCCGGACTTGTCAGCGGTGTCCAGCTGAATGTTGGCCTTGCCGGTGCGCTCGCGACGCTCGCTGCGCTCGACGCGCAAGGCTTTCAGGGCGCGGACGCGGCCTTCGTTACGGGTGCGACGGGCCTTGATGCCCTGGCGGATCCAGACTTCTTCCTGGGCCAGTTTCTTGTCGAACAGCGCGTTGGCCGTGGCCTCGGCGGCCAGTTCGGCTTCCTTGTGCACGAGGAAACTGGCGTAGTCGCCGTTCCAGTCGATCAGGCCGCCACGGTCCAGTTCAAGAATGCGGGTCGCGAGGTTTTGCAGGAAGGAACGGTCGTGCGTGATGAACAGCACGGCGCCCTGGAAATCCTTCAGCGCTTCTTCGAGCCAGGCGATCGCACCGATGTCCAGGTGGTTGGTTGGTTCGTCGAGCAGCAACAGATCCGGCTCGGACACCAGGGCCTGCGCCAGCAGGACGCGACGACGCCAGCCACCGGACAACTCGGCGAGGGTCTTGTCGGCCGGCAGTTGCAGGCGGCTGAGGGTGCTGTCGACCAGGGTCTGCAAACGCCAGCCATCGCGGGCTTCGAGGTCGTGCTGGACGTGCATCAGCTTGTCCAGGTCGGCGTCGGTGACGATGTTCTGGCTCAGGTGATGGTACTCGGCCAGCAACGCACCGACACCGTCCAGGCCTTCAGCCACAACGTCGAACACGGTCCGCTCTTCGGCGACCGGCAATTCTTGCGGCAATTCGCCGATCTTGAGGCCGGGTGCGCGCCAAACGGAGCCGTCGTCGGGCTTCTGGTCGCCCTTGACGAGCTTCATCATGCTGGACTTGCCAGTGCCGTTGCGGCCGATGATGCACACCCGCTCACCACGGGCGATCTGCCAGGACACCTTGTCCAACAACGGCATAGCGCCGAAAGCAAGGGACACATCGCTGAATTTGAGCAGGGTCATGAGCTTCTCCAAAAACCGGGCGCGCATTCTACCTGACTTGAGGCTTCAGAAGGCCGGCAATTTCACCTTGGCGACACTCTGCATGACAAATGTTGCGAACTGATGCAGACGGGCCCGCAAAGCTTTCGCCCGCTGCTGGCAAAAGGCTAAGCTACAGATTATTCAGTGCGGCCCATGGCTGCGCTTGTCATGATTTCTCTGCCCGGATGTCTCATGCGCAGTCGCCTTTTCAGTCTTTTATCGTGTTTTCTTCTTACTGCCACTGCCGTCCAGACCGCCCAGGCGGTGGACCTGTCCACCCAGCGCCAATATTACGACGAGGCCAAGCGCGCCTTGGCCAAGGGCGATACCGGTCCTTATTTCCGTTACAGCCAGGCACTCAGCGACTACCCGCTGGAGCCGTACCTGGCCTATGACGAACTGACCGCACGCCTGAAAACCGCGAGCAACGCCGAGATCGAGAAATTCCTCGCCGAGCACGGTGACCTGCCGCAGGCCAACTGGATGAAACTGCGCTGGTTGCGCTGGCTGGCCGATCGCGGCGACTGGGCGACCTTCGTCAAGTATTACGATCCCAAGCTCAACTTCACCGAACTGGACTGCCTGAACGCGCAATATCAGATCGGGCACAACCAGAAATCCGAAGGCTATGCCAACGCCAACAAGCTGTGGCTGACCGGCAAATCCCAGCCTGCCGCATGCGACGCCCTGTTCGGCGCCTGGGCCGCCGAGGGCCAACTGACCGAACAGAAACGCTGGGAGCGCACCAAGCTGGCCGCCCAGGCGCGCAACTATCCGCTGGCCAACAGCCTGGTCAACGGCCTGACCACCCTCGCCCCGCGTGGTCGCCTGCTGGTGGATGTGGCGCAGAAACCCGAGCTGCTCAACCAGCCGTCGCGCTTCACCCCGGCCGACGAACCGATGTCCGACATCGTCAGCCTTGGCCTGCGCCGTCTGGCCAAGCAAGACCCTGACAAAGCCATGGCGTTGCTCGACGGCTATGCCAGCAGCATGCATTTTTCCCGCGATGAAAAAGTCGCGATCGCCCGGGAAATCGGCCTGACCCTGGCCCGCCGTTTCGACAGCCGTGCACTGGACGTGATGACCAAGTACGACCCGGAACTGCGCGACAACACCGTGTCCGAATGGCGCTTGCGCCTGTTGCTGCGTCTGGCCCGCTGGGACGATGCCTATCAGTTGACCCGCCGCTTGCCACAAGACCTGGCGACCACCAACCGCTGGCGCTACTGGCAGGCCCGCAGCCTGGAACTGGCGCAACCGCAGAACCCGGAAGCGCTGACCCTGTACAAAGGCCTGGCCCGCGAACGTGATTTCTACGGTTTCCTTGCTGCCGACCGTTCGCAGCAGCCTTACTCGCTGATCAACAAACCGCTGGTGCTGAGCCAGGCGCTGATCAACAAGGTTCGTAACACGCCGGGCGTTCGTCGTGCTCTGGAATTCCATGCCCGTGGGCAGATCGTCGACGGGAGGCGCGAGTGGTATCACGTCAGCCGTCACTTCAACCGGGACGAAATGGTCGCCCAGGCGAAACTGGCCTACGACCTGAAATGGTATTTCCCGGCGATCCGCACCATCAGCCAGGCGCAATATTGGGACGACCTCGACATCCGCTTCCCGATGGCCCACCGCGAAACCCTCGTGCGTGAAGCCAAGGTGCGTGGCCTGCACTCGAGCTGGGTGTTCGCCATCACCCGCCAGGAAAGCGCCTTCATGGACGACGCCCGCTCCGGCGTCGGCGCCAGCGGCCTGATGCAACTGATGCCTGGCACCGCCAAGGAAACCGCGCGCAAGTTCAGCATTCCATTGGCTTCGCCGCAGCAGGTGTTCGATCCGGACAAGAACATCCAGCTCGGCGCCGCGTACCTGAGCCAGGTGCACAGCCAGTTCAACGGCAACCGCGTCCTCGCCTCCGCCGCCTACAACGCCGGCCCGGGCCGTGTGCGCCAGTGGCTGCGTGGCGCGGATCACCTGAGTTTCGACGTCTGGGTGGAAAGCATCCCGTTCGACGAAACCCGCCAGTACGTGCAGAACGTGTTGTCGTATTCGGTGATCTACGGGCAGAAGCTCAACTCGCCACAGCCGCTGGTGGATTGGCATGAGCGGTATTTTGATGATCAATAAGCCTGCCTGAGGCGAAAAACAAAAATGCCCGCATTTCTCAATGCGGGCATTTTTTTTGCGAGTACGTCACGGTCCACTGTAGGAGCCAGCTTGTCTGCGGGCGGCGTTCCGACGATGGACTCGAGTGCGCTGCGGTGAACCAGTCCGTACGCTTAATCGTTAACGATTATCGCCAGCAAGCTGGCTCCTACAGGTTCGGGGTGACCTCTCCGAGCGGAGTGGGGACATCGTGCCCGTCATTGAACTGCAACGCCGCCAGCCGCGCGTACAGCGCATTGCTCGCAATCAGCTCCTGATGCGTACCCACGGCCACCAGTTTCCCTTGATCCATCACTGCAATCCGGTCGGCGTTTTTCACCGTGGCCAGGCGATGGGCGATGACCAGGGTGGTGCGGTTTTTCATCAGGCTGGGCAAGGCTTGCTGGATCAAGTGTTCGCTCTGGGCGTCGAGCGCGCTGGTGGCTTCGTCGAGCAGCAGGATCGGCGCGTCCACCAGCAGCGCCCGGGCGATGGCCAGGCGTTGGCGCTGGCCACCGGACAAGCCGAGCCCCGCGTCCCCCAGATGAGTCTGATAACCCTGGGGCATCGCCTCGATGAAATCGTGGGCGTACGCAATTTTCGCCGCTTCCTTGACCTGTTCCAGCGTCGCCGTCGGATTGCCGTAGCGAATGTTCTCTTCGATGCTGCCGAAGAACAGCGCCGGGGATTGTGACACCAGGGCGAAACAGCGGCGCAAGTCCAGCGGATCGAGCTGCGTCAGCGGCACGCCGTCGAGCAGGATGCGGCCTTCCGCCGGGTCATAGAAGCGCAGCAACAAGTCATAGACTGTTGATTTGCCCGCGCCGGACGGCCCGACCAGCGCCAGGGTTTCGCCGGCCTTGATGGTCAGGTTCAAGCCATCGACGGCATAGCTTTCGGGACGCGACGGGTAGGAAAAACGCACCGCTTGCAACTGCAGATTGCCGGTCACCCGTTCCGGTAATGTCACCAGCCCCGTGGTGGGTGGCTGGATGATGTTTTCCGAGCGCAGCAATTCGGCAATCCGCTCAGCGGCGCCGGCGGCGCGCTGCAGCTCGCCGATCACCTCGCTCAACGTACCGAACGCGCTGCCAACGATCAGGCTGTAGAAGACAAACGCCGCCAGTTCACCTGCGGAAATCCGCCCGGCCATGACGTCCATGCCGCCGACCCACAACATCACGCCGACCGCGCCCAGCACCAGCACGATCACCAGGGTAATCAGCCAGGCACGCTGGAAAATCCGTTTACGGGCGGTGTTGAACGCCTCCTCGACGGTCACGGCAAACCGCCGCTCGTCCTGCACCTGATGGTTGTAGGCCTGCACGGTTTTGATCTGGCCGAGGGTTTCGGAGACGTAGCTGCCGATGTCGGCGATCCGGTCCTGGCTCAGGCGTGACAGGCTGCGCACCCGTCGGCCAAAAATCAGGATCGGCGCGATGACCAGCGGCAGCGCCACCACCACGATGCTGGTGAGCTTGGGATTGGTGATAAACAGCAACACAATCCCGCCGATCACCATCAGCAGATTGCGCAGAAACAGCGACAGCGAAGAGCCGATCACCGATTGCAGCAACGTGGTGTCGGCGGTCAGTCGCGACTGGATCTCGGAGCTGCGGTTGTCCTCGTAGAACCCCGGATGCAGGTAGACCAGGTGGTTGAAAACCTGGCGACGAATGTCCGCCACCACGCGCTCGCCAATCCACGACACCAGGTAAAAACGCGCGAAGGTGCCGACCGCCAGCCCCAACACCAACAACATGAATAGACCAATGGTCTGGTTGAGCAAATGCGGGGACTGGGTCATGAACCCCTGATCCACCAACAACCGAATCCCCTGCCCCATGGACAAGGTGATGCCCGCCGTGACAATCAGCGCGAGCAAGGCGCCGAAGGATTGCCAGCGATACGGTAAAAGGAATCGGCAGGCCAGGCGAATCGCACGACGGTGACGGGCAGATAGCATCGGGGTTTTCCAGTTCTAAAGTTTAGGGGCCGGCTCTACCGTTCAATGGGGGGGAACTCTGTAAATCACAATGAGTCAGGTTAATTATGACCGCAAGGAGCAGCCCCTAGACGCTATTGGTCTAAAGTCCGGGTGGCAACGTCGCGGTATTTCTGGTGGACTGGTGTTGCCGTTCCGAGGAGATCGCAGGGAGTTGTCACAGCCCGGTCACCTGGCGGTTCTACAGTAAGCACACAACCTGATGAGGAGACAGGCCATGTCCTTGCAAAACAGCAGCGATGACAAGATTCAAGTGATCCGCACACAGCCAGACCAGTCTCTGGGTTGCTCAATCGTTGACGAAAATGGCAAAGAAGTACCGATCACTGAAGGCATGATCCAGGACGCCTGCCGCGAGCTGGAGAAGCGATTGGTCAAGCCTGCCAAACAAGATTGATATCGCCCCCGTCTTCTTGACCCGGCCCTGATGGCCGGGTTTTTTGTGGGTGCTGATCCGGAATCTCGGTGAGGCCATTCGCGAGCAGGCTCGCTCCCACAAGTAATGCGCTCCCCTGTGGGAGCGAGCCCGCTCGCGATGGAGCCAACTCGGTATTCAGACAGCCGTAGCCCCCAACGCCGCCACAATCTTCAGCAACCCGGGCGCATCCCCTTCAATCCGCACCTGCAATCCGTCAATCTCGCGCCGCGACGGATAATTCTTGCGCAACACATCAAACGCCGCACGCTGCTCACTCACACTGCCCACAAGACTGCGGCGGAAATCCGCGTCGTCACGGCGCGGGTCGTACACGCCCCGGCACAACATCGCCAAGGCCCAGGCCGGATCGCTGTCGGCGTGCAAGGTCACCTGCGACAGCCAGGGTGCCGGCAGCAGATCGCTCAGGCTGACCTGTGCCGGTTGCCCGAGAAACTCGCAATACGCTTGATAGATCTGCGCCGTTCCGCGCTGTTTGCCGTCGAGGCTGTAACCGGCGATGTGCGGCGTCGCCAGCACACACAGATCGGCCAGCGCCACGTCGACTTCGGGCTCGCCTTCCCAGACGTCGAGCACCGCTTGCAGGTCTTCGCGCTGCAGCAGCACTTCGCAGAGGGCAGCGTTATCCACCACCGGGCCACGGCTGGCGTTGATCAGCCAGGTGCCGGGTTTGAGCTGGTTCAGACGCTCTTTGTCGAACAGATGCCAGGTCGATCCGGTCCCGTGTTTCTTCAGCGGCGTGTGCAGGCTGATGACGTCGCATTGCTCGACGATCTGTTCGAGGCTGACAAAATCCCCACCTTCGGCGGCTTGCCGTGGCGGGTCGCAGACCAGCACGTTCCAGCCCAGCCCTTGCAGGACCTTGACCAGTCGACCGCCCACTTCACCGGCACCGACCACGCCGTAAGTGCGCTGAGTGAGGTCGGCGCCCTCGATCTCGGCGAGGGTCAGCAAACTGCCCAGCACATAGTCGACCACCCCACGGGCATTGCAGCCGGGAGCGCTGGACCAGGTAATGCCGGCCTGCTGGAAGTATTCGAGGTCAAGGTGGTCAGTGCCGATGGTGCAGGTACCGACAAAACGCACGTTGCTTCCTTCGAGCAACGCGCGATTGACGTTGGTCACCGAGCGCACCAGCAAGACATCGGCCTGTTCGACGGTGGCGCGGTCGATGGAACGTCCCGGCACCCGGCGGATTTCGCCGAAACCTTCAAAGAAGGCATCGAGCAGCGGAATATTTTCGTCGGCAACAATCAGCATGGCAGGCTCCTTTGGCGGATCGGCAGTGTAGGCGCAGATGACACTTCACGCCTAGCACACATCCCTAATGTGGGAGCGAGCCTGCTCGCGATGGAAGTCAACGATGACGAGGGTTGCCTGAATGAACGTGGCGCCCTTTCGTCCATCGCGAGCAGGCTCGCTCCCACAGGGTTCTGGGTGATTACAAATGGGTAACACAGGACTTTTCCTGACCACTGCGTCAACGCGTAGAATGCCTCGCCTCGTGTATCAAAATCTTTCGGACGTTTCGCCTTTGAATTCCGTGACTGACCGCCCCGCTGCCCTTTCCCTCAACCGCCCCGCACGGGTTCGCCTGGAGCTGAAAAACCTGCTCAGCCTGGCACTGCCGATCATGATCGCGCAGCTGGCCACCACGGCGATGGGCTTCGTCGATGCGGTGATGGCCGGCCGCGTCGGTCCACGGGATCTGGCGGCGGTAGCGCTGGGCAACTCGATCTGGGTTCCGGTGTTCCTGCTGATGACCGGCACGCTGCTGGCCACCACGCCGAAAGTCGCCCAGCGTTACGGCGCCGGCACCCACAGCGAAATCGGCCCGATCGTGCGCCAGGCGTTGTGGCTGGCCCTGGTGGTGGGCTTGATGGCGACCGGCATGCTGTTCAGCGCCGAACCGATCCTGCACCTCATGAAAGTCGACCCCGAACTGATCGGCCCGTGCATGCAATACCTGCACGGCATCGCCAGCGGCTTGCCCGCCGTCGCGTTCTACCATGTGTTGCGCTGTTTCAGTGATGGCCTGGGCCGTACGCGCCCGGCCATGTTCCTCGGTTTGTGCGGGCTCGCGCTGAACATTCCGCTGAACTACGTGTTCATTTATGGCCACTTCGGTGTACCGGCCATGGGCGGTGTCGGTTGCGGCTGGGCCACGGCGATCGTGATGTGGGTGATGGCGCTGGGCATGACCGGCTGGGAGCGCTGGGCGCCGGCGTATCAGTCGAGTGAGCTGTTCAGCCGCTTCGACTGGCCACAATGGTCAGTGATCAAGCGCCTGCTGGGCATCGGCCTGCCGATTGGTATTGCGGTGTTTGCCGAGTCGAGCATCTTCGCGGTGATTGCGCTGCTGATCGGCAGCCTCGGCGCCACCGTGGTGGCCGGGCATCAGATTGCCCTGAACGTCAGCTCGCTGGTGTTCATGATCCCTTACTCCCTGGGCATGGCCGTGACGGTACGCGTCGGTCAGGCACTCGGGCGCGAGGAACCGCGCGAGGCGCGTTTTGCCGCTGGCGTCGGCATGGGCACCGCGTTGGCTTACGCCTGCCTGTCGGCGAGCATGATGTTGCTGCTGCGCGAGCCCATCGCGGCGATCTATACCGCCGACCCGACGGTGATCCATATCGCGGCGATGCTGATTGTGTACTCGGCGCTGTTCCAGTTTTCCGACGCCATCCAGGTCACTGCGGCGGGCGCGTTGCGCGGCTATCAGGACACCCGGGTGACGATGATCCTGACGCTGTTCGCTTATTGGGGCATCGGCTTGCCGGTGGGTTACGCCCTCGGCTTGACGGACTGGCTCGGCGCCCCCCGTGGCCCGAGCGGGCTGTGGCAGGGTCTGATCGTCGGCCTGAGTTGCGCGGCAGTGATGTTGTTGATCCGCCTGACGCGCAGTGCACGCAAGCGGATCCGTGTAGGAGCTGGCTTGCCAGCGAAGAACTCCAGAACGACACGAGCAACCGGTGAACACGCGTAATCGTTCACGACCATCGCTGGCAAGCCAGCTCCTACAAGGGACATAACTCCCAAGCGGTTTTCTGCTTTTAAACGGACTTTTTGCGGATCCAGTAGAGGTAGGTGCCTGCCTCTTCATGCTGCGCGACCAGTTCGTGGTCGAGGAACACACAAAACTTGGGGATGTCGCGGCGGGTCGACGGGTCCGTGGCGATGACCTTGAGCAGACCGCCGGGCGCCAGGTCACGGATGTGCTGGTGCAGCATCATCACCGGCTCCGGGCAGTTGAGGCCGGTGGCGTCGAGGGTGCCGTCTACCGGCGTATCAAGCATTTCACTCATGATTCACTCCTGAAACTGGCCGGCATTGTCGCGCATTGCCGGGTGTTCGGTCATCTGTGGCATCACGCCATCCCTGTAGGAGCCGGCTTGCCGGCGATGGCGGTGTATCAGAAACACTAGTATCGACTGACACACCGCCATCGCCAGCAAGCTGGCTCCTACAGGTTTTGTGTATATCAGCGGGATTTCGGTTTCTTGACGTCGAGACGGCGCAGGTGACACGTCACTTCTTCGCGGTCGTGGTACAGCTGTTTGCAGCCGATCTCGACGCGGATGCCGCGCTCCTTGAAACCGTCGGCAATGCGCTCCAGCAAGCGTTTCACCTCGGCGTAACGCTGTTTCATCGGCAGCTTGAGGTTGACCACCGCTTCGCGGCAATGGCCCTCGCCGATCCACTCTTCCAGCATCGCGGCGTTGCGCGCCGGTTTCTCGACGATGTCGCAGACCATCCAGTCCACCGGCTGCCGCGGCTTGTAGGTGAAACCGTCGGCCATCAAGTGTTGCACCAGCCCGGTGTCCATCAGGCTTTCGGCGATCGGACCGTTGTCGATGGCGGTCACCAGCATGCCACGGTTGACCAGTTGCCAGGTCCAGCCACCCGGCGCGGCGCCGAGGTCGACACCGGTCATGTCACTGTGCAGACGCTCGTCCCACTGGTCGCGCGGGATGAAATGGTGCCACGCCTCTTCCAGCTTCAACGTCGAACGGCTGGGTGCCTCGCGCGGAAACTTCAGGCGCGGAATGCCCATCGGCCACATCGCCGAGTTGTTCGACTCGGCCAGGCCCATGAACACTTCACGCCCGCTTTTGAAGGTCAGCAGCAGACGCGGCTTGTGCGCGTCGTCCACCAGTTTGCCGGCCGCCATCAGCGCCTTGCGCAGGTGCACTTCGAACTTCTTGCAGAAATTCGACAGTTCCTTGCCGTCGTTGGTGTCGACCATTTCCAGCCACAGGCTGCCGCACAGGGGGAAGTCGGCCATGTGCGCGAGGATCACGCTGATGCGGTCGGTTTCCGGCAGGTCGATGAAAATCCCGCGAGCCCATTGGCGCGGGAAGATCAGATCAGCGAAACGCTGGCCACGCATCAGGCGCTCGGCGCCGTCTTCTTCGGTGCAGATGAACTCGGCGCAGGCGCTGGCGGTCTTGGCCTTGGCGTAACCGGCCACGTTCAGCCGTGCGGCGTGTTCGGAAATCTCGGAACAGACTTCGCCTTCGAAGCCCGGCCGGCAGTGCATAAAGAGGGTGTTCATTCTTACTCCTGGGCAGTTGGCGAAGAATTCAGCCACTGCGCGATGCCCAGGCTTGCGTTGAAGCAAAGCCTGTCACGAAAACCGGCGCATGATAGCCGACTTCGGAACCTCGGACTTGCCCATAGAGTCCAGTTATTAGCCAGCTACTTAAAACAGGGCTAGGTTTAATGCTCTGTCCGTCCCCTCAGTCCGTAGCCGTGCGGACTTAAAGGAGTGATCGCAATGCCGTCCCTCGATAGCCTGAAAACCCTTAAGACTTTGCAAGTCGACGACAAGACCTACCACTATTTCAGTCTGCCCGATGCCGCCAAAAGCCTCGGTGACCTGGACAAGCTGCCGATGTCGTTGAAAGTGCTGCTGGAAAACCTGCTGCGCTGGGAAGACGAAAAAACCGTCACCGGCGCCGACCTGCGAGCGATTGCCGCCTGGCTCAAGGAACGTCGCTCCGATCGCGAAATCCAGTACCGCCCTGCCCGCGTCCTGATGCAGGACTTTACCGGCGTTCCCGCCGTGGTCGACCTGGCGGCCATGCGCGCCGCAATGGCCAAGGCCGGTGGCGATCCGCAGCGGATCAATCCACTGTCGCCAGTGGACCTGGTGATCGACCACTCGGTGATGGTCGACAAGTTCGGCAGTGCCAGCGCCTTCGAACAGAACGTCGACATCGAGATGCAGCGCAACGGCGAGCGTTACGCCTTTTTGCGCTGGGGCCAGAGCGCCTTCGACAATTTCAGCGTGGTGCCGCCGGGCACCGGCATCTGTCACCAGGTCAACCTCGAATACCTCGGCCGTACGGTCTGGACCAAAGAAGAAGACGGCCGCACCTATGCGTTCCCTGACACCCTGGTCGGCACCGATTCCCACACCACCATGATCAACGGCCTCGGCGTACTGGGCTGGGGCGTCGGCGGGATCGAAGCGGAAGCGGCGATGCTCGGCCAACCGGTGTCGATGCTGATTCCCGAGGTGATCGGCTTCAAACTCACCGGCAAGTTGAAAGAAGGCATCACCGCCACCGACCTGGTGCTGACCGTCACGCAGATGCTGCGCAAGAAAGGCGTGGTCGGCAAATTCGTCGAGTTCTACGGCGACGGCCTCGCCGACCTGCCACTGGCCGACCGCGCGACCATCGCCAACATGGCCCCGGAATACGGCGCGACGTGCGGTTTCTTCCCGGTGGACGAGGTGACGCTGGAATACCTGCGCCTGTCCGGCCGGCCGCTGGCCACGGTGAAACTGGTCGAGGCCTACAGCAAGGCGCAAGGTTTGTGGCGCCTGCCGGGCAAGGAACCAGTGTTCACCGACAGCCTGGCGCTGGACATGGCCAGCGTCGAAGCCAGCCTCGCCGGGCCGAAACGCCCGCAGGACCGCGTCTCGCTGCCCAACGTCGCGCAAGCGTTCAGTGACTTCCTCGGCCTGCAATTCAAACCCACCAGCAAGGAAGAAGGTCGCCTCGAAAGCGAAGGTGGTGGCGGCGTCGCGGTGGGCAATGCCGATCTGGTCGGCGAAGCGGACTACGAATACGACGGTCACACCTATCGCCTGAAAAACGGCGCAGTGGTGATCGCCGCGATCACTTCTTGCACCAACACCTCGAACCCGAGCGTGATGATGGCCGCCGGTCTCGTGGCGAAAAAAGCCGTGGAGAAAGGCCTGACGCGCAAACCATGGGTAAAAAGCTCTCTCGCCCCCGGCTCCAAAGTGGTGACGGACTACTACAAGGCGGCTGGCCTGACCCAGTACCTCGATCAACTCGGTTTCGACCTGGTCGGGTACGGTTGCACCACTTGCATCGGCAACTCCGGCCCGCTGCCGGAGCCCATCGAAAAAGCCATCCAGAAAGCCGACCTGACCGTTGCTTCGGTGCTGTCGGGCAACCGCAACTTCGAAGGCCGCGTGCACCCGCTGGTGAAAACCAACTGGCTGGCCTCGCCGCCGTTGGTGGTCGCGTATGCGCTCGCCGGCACGGTGCGCATCGATATCAGCAGCGAACCCCTGGGCGATGACAAGGACGGCAACCCGGTTTATCTGCGGGATATCTGGCCGAGCACAAAAGAAATCGCCGACGCGGTGAACAAGGTCAACACCGCGATGTTCCACAAGGAATACGCCGAAGTGTTTGCCGGCGACGAGCAGTGGCAGGCGATTGAAGTCCCGCAAGCCGCGACCTATGTCTGGCAGGACGATTCGACCTACATCCAGCATCCACCGTTTTTCGACGACATCGGCGGGCCGCCACCGGTGGTCAAGGATGTCGCGGGGGCCCGGGTCCTCGCGCTGCTCGGCGATTCGGTGACCACCGACCACATCTCCCCCGCCGGCAACATCAAGTCCGACAGCCCGGCGGGCAACTACTTGCGCGAAAAAGGCGTGGAACCGCGAGACTTCAATTCCTACGGCTCCCGTCGCGGTAACCATGAAGTGATGATGCGCGGCACCTTCGCCAACATCCGCATTCGCAACGAAATGCTCGGCGGTGAGGAAGGCGGCAATACGATTTACATTCCCACCGGCGAAAGAATGGCGATCTACGACGCGGCCATGCGCTATCAAGCTTCGGGCACGCCGCTGGTGGTGATCGCCGGGCAAGAATACGGCACCGGTTCGAGCCGCGACTGGGCAGCCAAGGGCACCAACCTGCTGGGGGTGAAAGCAGTCATCGCCGAAAGCTTCGAGCGGATTCACCGCTCCAATCTGGTGGGCATGGGCGTGTTGCCGTTGCAGTTCAAGCTCGATCAGAACCGCAAGAGCCTGAACCTGACCGGCCGGGAGACCCTGGATATTCAGGGCCTGACCGGTGTCGAACTGACACCGAGGATGAACCTGACGCTGATCATCACCCGTGAAAACGGCAGCCGCGAGAAGATCGAGGTGCTGTGCCGGATCGACACGCTGAATGAAGTCGAGTACTTCAAGTCAGGGGGGATTTTGCATTACGTGTTGCGGCAGTTGATTGCGTCGTAGGGGATTGCAGAAAAAGACACCGCCTTCGGGCGGTGTTTTTGTTCGTGGACACATATCTATAATCGCCGCGCCTTTTTTAACCCCGACACAAATCCCCTGTAGGAGCGAGCCTGCTCGCGAAGCGGTGTGCCAGACGACAATGATGTTGTTTGATAGTCCGCTTCGCGAGCAGGCTCGCTCCTACAAGGGATCGAGGTGATCCGAAACACTCCATAAACAAGGACTTCAGATGCTTGCTCTGCCCTGGACCTTCCTCGTCCTGCTCTCCCTCGGCTACGGCCTGGCATTGACCTACGGCCGCCTCGGCTGGCTGGTGCTGATCTCGGTCGCCTTGCTGGTGGTCGCCGGTTTCGCCGCACGCCAGCAACACCTGCGCATCGGCCGCTATTTCGGTCATGGCTTGTTCATTTTCATGGCCCTCGCCCTGGCCTTGCACTGGCTCCCCGGTTTCTACAACGGTCGCGGCATCCAGTTGCAACGCTTCACCGACGACGCCGTGCCGTTTTCCATGTACCTGAACCTGGATAAACCGCTGATTGGTTTCTGGCTGTTGCTGGTGTGTCCGTGGATTGTCGGCCGGCGCTCGCTGCGGCTTGGCGTTTATGCCACCGCGATGGGGCTGGCGCTAAGCACGGTATTGGCGCTGGGCGGCGCGCTGTTGCTGGGCGTGATCAGTTGGGCACCCAAGTGGCCGGATCAGGCCTGGCTGTGGCTGTTCAACAATCTGTTGCTGGTGACGCTGGTCGAGGAAGCGCTGTTTCGTGGCTATATCCAGGGCGGGCTGAGCCGGTATTTGAAAAACCTGCGCCATGGCGAACACCTGGCCTTGCTGCTCGCGTCGCTGTTGTTTGGCCTGGTGCATCTTGGCGCGGGCTGGCACTGGGTGTTGCTGGCGAGCCTGGCGGGTGTCGGCTATGGTCTGGCCTACCGTTTCGGCGGGCTGGGTGCGGCCATTGCCACGCATTTTGGCCTGAACCTGCTGCATTTCGGCCTGTTCACTTATCCGATGCTGGCGGGCTGACGCAACGGTCGTTTTGCGACGCGCTGCTGATTATTGAAAAATAATTTCAATAAATTCCTGACGCCGCCGACAACCTCTCAAAGCCTCACGGATTGAAAAAGCCATGCGTAACAACCAGCCCATTACTCAACGCGAACGGACCTTCCCGGCCCAGCAACGGTTGATTTCCACCACCGATGCCAAGGGCATGATCACTTACTGCAACGACGCGTTCGTTGAAATCAGTGGGTTTTCCCGTGAAGAGCTGATCCGAGCACCGCACAATCTGGTCCGTCACCCCGACGTACCGTCTGCGGTGTTCGCGCACATGTGGGGCACCCTGAAACAAGGCTTGCCATGGATGGGCATTGTCAAGAATCGCTGCAAGTCCGGTGACCACTATTGGGTCAACGCCTACGTCACGCCGGTGTTCGATGGCAACCAGGTCGTCGGCTACGAGTCGGTGCGGATCAAACCCACCGCAGAACAGATTCAGCGTGCCGAATCGCTCTATCAACGCATCAACCAGGGCAAGTCGGCGATTCCGTCCACCGATAAATGGCTGCCGGTTCTCCAAGACTGGCTGCCGTTCATCCTGGTCAGCCAACTGAGCTTCATGATCGGCGCCACCCTCACCTCCCAGTGGGGTTTTGCCCTGGCCGCCGGTCTTTCGGTGCCGCTGGGCCTGATGGGGTTGAGCTGGCAACAGCGTGGTCTCAAGCGTTTGCTGCGCCTGGCCGAGCAGACCACGTCCGACCCGCTGATCGCGCAGATGTACACCGACAGTCGCGGCGCCCAGGCACGTCTGGAGATGTCGATCCTCAGCCAGGAAGCCCGCCTGAAAACCTGCCTGACCCGCCTGCAGGACACCGCCGAGCACCTGACCGAGCAAGCGAAGCAGTCCGACGCCCTGGCCCACAACAGCTCTACCGGCCTGGAACGTCAACGCGTGGAAACCGAGCAAGTGGCGACCGCCGTCAACCAGATGGCCGCCACCACGCAAGAAGTCGCCAGCCACGTGCAGCGCACCGCGGACGCCACTCAGGAAGCCAATCGCCTGACCGGCCGCGGTCGCGACATTGCCGGGGAAACCCGCGAAGCCATTCAGCGCCTGTCGGTGGTGGTCGGTGAAACCGGTATGACCGTGACCCAACTGGCGAAGGACAGCGACGAAATCGGCGGCGTGGTCGATGTGATCAAAGGCATCGCCGACCAGACCAACCTGCTGGCCTTGAACGCGGCCATCGAAGCGGCGCGTGCCGGCGAGATGGGGCGCGGCTTTGCGGTGGTGGCAGACGAAGTCCGTCAACTGGCGCAACGCACCAGCGAATCCACCGGGCAGATCCACGCCCTGATTGCCAAGCTGCAGCAGACTGCGGGCACGGCGGTGCAAACCATGGAAGCCGGGCATCGCCAGGCGGAAGAAGGTGTGGCGCGAGTGCTGGAAGCGGATCAGGCGCTGATCGGGATCAGCGAAGCCGTGGCGCACATCACCGACATGACCACGCAGATTGCGGCGGCGACCGAAGAGCAAAGCTCGGTGGCCGAAGAGATCAGCCGCAACATCAGCAACATCTCGCAACTGGCGGACCAGACCTCGGAACAGGCGCAGAACTCGGCGCTGCTGAGTGAAGAGCTGACCAGGACGGCGAATACCCAGTATTCGCTGGTGGAGCGGTTTAACCGCTGATTGATGCTGGAATGACAAAAACCCGGATGGTGAAAGCCTCCGGGTTTTTTATTGCCGCCCTGAAAGTGAGTTGCCTGTCCTGGCCTCATCGCGAGCAGGCTCGCTCCCACAAGGGGTACGCATTCCAACTGTGGGAGCGAGCCTGCTCGCGATAAGGCCGGGACAGGCACCGCAAACCTCACTGAAGAAACGCGGCAACCTTGCTCGCCGCCGAAGCCAAATGCTGCTCATGGCTGAACCCGGAAACCTTCAGCGGCTTCAAATCATGATCCCCCGCCACCAACCAGAACACCTCGATTCCCGGTGACAGCGTGTAACCCTCAACCGCCTCGCGATTACCCAACGCATCCCGCTCGCCTTGAACGATCAACGTCCGCGTCTTCAACCCGGCCAGATGTTCAACACGAGGTTTCTCCGGTTTACCCACGGCATAAAACGGATACCCCAGGCACACCAGCGCATCCGCGCCCAATTCATCCGCCAGCAGACTCGCCATCCGCCCGCCCATGGACTTGCCGCCAATGGCCAGGCGCCCAGTGACATGGCGTCGCACCACGGCGTACACCTCACGCCAGCATTCCAGCAGCTTCGGTGCCGGGTTCGGCGGGCGTTTGCCGCCATCGGCACGCCGCTGCGCCATGTACGGAAACTCGAAGCGCAGCACGTTGACGCCCTGCGCGGCAAGGCGCGCAGCCATGTCGTTCATCCAGGCGCTGTCCATCGGCGCACCGGCGCCATGGGCCAGGATCAGCGTCGCCGAGGCCGGTGCTGCCGCGGCATTCCATAACCATCCATGTTCACGCAGGCACTGCGCCCATTGATCCCCGTCAATACTGGCCTTGTGCTCTTTGTCCATGCTTGCCTCGCTTTTAGTCTGCCTATAACTCCAGGCGAAGGGAGCGTCCGCCTTGCGCGAACGCCCTTTCGGCTGAACCGTGGATGGGGAACCATGAACACTTCTATCAGTACCGCCTACAACTACAAGGTGGTCCGCCAATTCGCCATTATGACGGTGGTGTGGGGCATCGTCGGCATGGGGCTCGGGGTTTTTCTCGCGGCCCAATTGGTCTGGCCCGAACTCAACTTCAATTTGCCGTGGACCAGTTTCGGCCGCTTGCGCCCGCTGCACACCAACGCGGTGATCTTCGCCTTCGGCGGCTGCGCCCTGTTCGCCAGTTCGTTTTATTCGGTGCAGCGCACCTGTCAGACGCAATTGTTTGCACCTAAAATCGCCGCGTTCTGCTTCTGGGGCTGGCAGCTGGTGATCCTGCTGGCGGCGATCAGCCTGCCGCTGGGTTACACCAGCTCCAAGGAATACGCCGAGCTGGAATGGCCGATCGACATCCTGATCACCATCGTCTGGGTCGCCTACGCCATCGTGTTCTTCGGCACGATCATGAAGCGCAACACCAAGCACATCTATGTGGGCAACTGGTTCTTCGGTGGCTTCATCATCACCGTGGCGATCCTGCACATCGTCAACAACCTTGAGCTGCCGGTGAGTTTCACCAAGTCCTACTCGCTGTACGCCGGTGCGACCGATGCCATGGTGCAGTGGTGGTACGGCCACAACGCCGTAGGCTTTTTCCTCACCGCCGGCTTCCTCGGGATGATGTACTACTTCGTGCCGAAACAGGCCGAACGCCCGGTGTATTCCTATCGCCTGTCCATCGTGCACTTCTGGGCACTGATCACCCTCTACATCTGGGCCGGCCCGCACCACTTGCACTACACGGCGCTGCCGGACTGGGCGCAGTCGCTGGGCATGGTGATGTCGCTGATCCTGCTGGCCCCGAGCTGGGGCGGGATGATCAACGGCATGATGACCCTGTCGGGCGCCTGGCATAAGTTGCGCAGCGACCCGATCCTGCGCTTCCTCGTGGTGTCCCTGGCGTTCTACGGCATGTCGACCTTCGAAGGGCCGATGATGGCGATCAAGACCGTGAACGCCCTCTCCCACTACACCGACTGGACCATCGGCCATGTTCACGCCGGCGCGCTCGGCTGGGTGGCGATGATTTCCATCGGCGCGCTGTACCACATGATCCCGAAAATCTTCGGCCGGCCGCAGATGCACAGCATCGGCCTGATCAACGCGCACTTCTGGCTCGCGACCATCGGCACTGTGCTGTACATCGCCTCGATGTGGGTCAACGGCATCGCCCAGGGCCTGATGTGGCGTGCGGTGAACGAGGACGGCACGCTGACCTACTCCTTCGTCGAAACCCTGGTGGCCAGCCACCCCGGCTTCATCGTGCGACTGGTGGGCGGTGCGATCTTCCTCAGCGGCATGTTCCTGATGGCTTACAACACCTGGCGCACCGTGCGGGCCTCGCAGCCTGCCGACGTCGCCGCTGCCGCGCAGATGGTCTGAGGAGTCCGCCATGAAACACGAAACAATCGAGAAAAATGTCGGCCTGCTGATGCTGCTGATGGTCCTGGCCGTGAGCATCGGCGGTCTGACCCAGATCGTCCCGCTGTTCTTCCAGGACGTGACCAATAAACCGGTGGAAGGCATGAAGCCCTACACCGCGCTGCAACTGGAAGGCCGCGACATTTACATCCGCGAAGGCTGCGTCGGTTGCCACTCGCAGATGATCCGGCCGTTCCGCGCCGAGACCGAACGCTACGGGCACTACTCGGTGGCCGGGGAAAGCGTCTGGGATCACCCGTTCCTGTGGGGCTCCAAACGCACCGGTCCGGACCTGGCCCGGGTCGGCGGCCGTTACTCCGAAGACTGGCACCGCGCGCACTTGTACAACCCGCGCAACGTGGTGCCGGAATCGAAGATGCCCGCCTACCCGTGGCTGGTGGCCAATCAGCTCGACAGCAGCCACACCGAAAGCAAGATCAAGGCGATGCGCACCCTCGGCGTGCCGTACACCGACGACGACATCACGGGCGCCGTGGCCTCGATCAAGGGCAAGACCGAGATGGACGCGCTGGTCGCCTACCTGCAAGTGCTCGGCACTGCCATCAAGAGCAAGAGGTGAGCCATGGTCGTTGAGATGAGCAGTGGAATGATTCGCGGCCTCGGCACGGTGGTGGTGTTCGTGGCGTTCGTCGGCCTGACGTTGTGGGTGTTCAACGGCAAGCGCAATCCGGAATTCGCCGAAGCGCGCCTGCTGCCGTTCGCCGATGAGCCACAACCCGATGCCACCCAAGAACCTGAAACAAGGAGTACCCGGTCATGACCACCTTCTGGAGTACGTGGATCTGCGTACTGACCATCGGCAGCCTGATCGGCCTGACCTGGCTGCTGATCGGCACCCGCAAGGGCGAAACCAAGGGCAGCGTCGACCAGACCATGGGCCACAGCTTCGACGGCATCGAGGAGTACGACAACCCGTTGCCGCAATGGTGGTTCATGCTGTTCGCCGGCACGCTGGTGTTCGCCGTGGGTTATCTGGTGCTGTACCCGGGCCTGGGCAACTGGAAAGGCATTCTGCCGGGTTACGAGGACGGCTGGACCGGCGTGCACGAATGGGAAAAGGAGATGAACAAGGCCGACGCTAAGTTCGGACCGATCTTCGCCAAATTCGCCGCCATGCCGCTGGAAGAAGTGGCGAAGGACCCGCAAGCGCTGAAAATGGGCGGTCGCCTGTTCGCCTCGAACTGCTCGGTGTGCCACGGCTCGGATGCCAAGGGTGCTTTCGGCTTCCCGAACCTGGCCGACAGCAACTGGCGCTGGGGCGGTACGGCCGACACCATCAAGACCACGATCATGGGCGGTCGCATGGCGGCCATGCCGGCCTGGGGTGAAATCCTCGGTGAAACGGGCGTGAAAAACGTCGCCGCGTACGTGCGTCATGATCTGGCCGGCCTGCCTTTGCCGGCCGACGACACCGCCGACCTGCAAGCCGGACAGCAACTGTTCAGCACCACGTGCGTAGCCTGTCATGGGGCAACCGGCCACGGCACTAAAGCCATGGGGGCGCCGAACCTGACGCAACCGGCCGGATTCATTTACGGAACCAGCCTGGCGCAACTACAACAAACCATTCGCCATGGCCGCCAGGGCCATATGCCGGCGCAGAACGAACTGCTCGGCAACGATAAGGTGCAACTGCTGGCCGCTTATGTGTACAGCCTGTCCCACGGTCTGAATACAGAACGTTTGCAGGCCGAAGGCAAAGGCGAATAATTCCTGACCGCTCTGCTGCCGCATTCTCCCCGGATGCGGCAGTTCCCTGCCGCTTTGCGACTCATTGTCGCACCCTCCGTTAGTCCTCCTTTCGGTTCACCAGATTCGGGTCTAAGCTTGCTCCGATGCGGACTGGCATGAGCCGGTTCCAGGTCGACCCAACCCGATGTGTTCGACGAGTCTGCTCGATGACAGGCCGCAAAGGCTGGTAGATACCGGCTGTCGTGCCAATTGCCATCGGTCACCCGGTCGTTGCGTTTGAACACACCCCGTTACAACTGACCTGACCCTCTCATCATTTTCGTTCGCTGCGACATTTTGTCCGAGGGCGATTTTGTCCTTACGCGGCGCATGGAAAGGCCGCAGAATCAGCTTTTGAAAGCATTGACCCAGGTCATGGCGCGTTGCAATGACCCCCTGCTTTCTCCATACTTGCGGCCGATTTTTACTCCTAATAAAACACCCAAACCGTGGAACCTTAGAATGAGCACAGCAATCAGTCCGACTGCTTATAACTATAAGGTAGTCCGCCAGTTCGCCATCATGACGGTGGTCTGGGGGATCCTTGGCATGGGGCTCGGTGTCTTCATCGCCTCACAGCTCGTATGGCCGGAATTGAACTTCGGTCTGCCGTGGACGACCTTTGGACGCTTACGCCCGTTGCACACCAACCTGGTGATTTTCGCCTTCGGTGGTTGTGCACTGTTTGCCACTTCTTATTACGTCGTGCAGCGAACCTGCCAAACGCGACTGATTTCCGACAGCCTCGCGGCCTTCCACTTCTGGGGTTGGCAAGCGGTGATCATCGGGGCAATCGTTACCTTGCCGCTGGGTTACACCACCACCAAGGAATACGCCGAACTGGAATGGCCCCTCGCCATTCTGCTGGCCATTGTCTGGGTCACCTACGGTCTGGTGTTCTTCGGCACCATCGTCAAGCGCAAGACCAAGCACATCTATGTGGGCAACTGGTTCTACGGCGCGTTCATCGTCGTGACCGCGATGCTGCACATCGTCAACCACATGTCGCTGCCGGTCAGCCTGTTCAAGTCGTACTCCGCCTACTCGGGTGCGACGGACGCGATGATCCAGTGGTGGTACGGCCACAACGCCGTAGGTTTCTTCCTGACCACCGGCTTCCTGGGGATGATGTACTACTTCGTTCCGAAGCAGGCCGAGCGTCCGATCTACTCCTATCGCCTGTCGATCGTGCACTTCTGGGCGCTGATCACCCTGTACATCTGGGCCGGTCCGCACCACCTGCACTACACCGCACTGCCGGACTGGGCCCAGTCCCTGGGCATGGCAATGTCGATCATCCTGCTGGCTCCGAGCTGGGGCGGCATGATCAACGGCATGATGACCCTGTCGGGCGCCTGGCATAAGCTGCGCACCGACCCGATCCTGCGCTTCCTGGTCGTGTCGCTGGCGTTCTACGGCATGTCGACCTTCGAAGGCCCGATGATGGCCATCAAGACCGTCAACTCGCTCTCGCACTACACCGACTGGACCATCGGCCACGTACACGCCGGCGCTTTGGGCTGGGTAGCGATGATCTCGATCGGCGCGATCTACCACATGATCCCGAAACTGTTCGGTCGCGCGCAGATGCACAGCATCGGCCTGATCAACACGCACTTCTGGCTCGCGACCATCGGTACCGTTCTGTACATCGCTTCGATGTGGGTCAACGGCATCACCCAGGGCCTGATGTGGCGTGCAATCAACGACGACGGCACCCTCACCTACTCGTTCGTTGAAGCGCTGCAAGCCAGCCACCCTGGTTTCATCGTTCGCGCCCTGGGCGGTGCGTTCTTTGCCAGCGGCATGCTGTTCATGGCCTACAACGTATGGCGTACCGTACGTGCCTCGAACCCGGCTGAAGCCGAAGCCGCCGCTCAGATTGCTGTAGTTGGAGCTCACTGATGAAGCATGAAGCAGTCGAGAAGAACATTGGCCTGCTGGCCTTCTTCATGGTTATCGCCGTCAGCGTCGGCGGCCTGACCCAGATCGTTCCGCTGTTTTTCCAGGACGTCACCAACAAGCCGGTCGAAGGCATGAAGCCACGTACCGCCCTTGAACTGGAAGGCCGCGACATCTACATCGCCAACGGTTGTGTCGGCTGCCACTCGCAGATGATCCGCCCGTTCCGTGCTGAAACCGAACGCTACGGCCACTACTCGGTCGCCGGTGAAAGCGTCTGGGACCACCCGTTCCTGTGGGGTTCCAAGCGTACCGGTCCGGACCTGGCCCGTGTCGGCGGTCGTTACTCCGATGACTGGCAGCGTGCGCACTTGTACAACCCGCGCAACGTCGTGCCTGAATCGAAAATGCCGGCCTACCCGTTCCTCGTGGAAAACAAGCTCGACGGCAAAGACACCGCGAAGAAAATGGAAGTCTTGCGCGCGCTCGGCGTCCCTTACACCGACGAAGACATCGCCGGTGCCAAGGATGCCGTGAAGGGCAAAACCGAAATGGACGCGCTGGTGGCCTATCTGCAAGGCCTGGGCACCATCATCAAAAGCAAACGGTGATTTAGATGGATATCGGGATGATTCGTGGCCTGGGCACCGTTGTCGTGATGGTGGCCTTCATCGGTCTGGCGTTGTGGGTGTTCAGCCCCAAGCGCAAGTCGGAGTTTGAAGACGCGACCTTGCTGCCTTTCGCGGATGATCCCGAAGCCATCAAGCACGTCGAGCAAGCTTCTAGGAGTAACAAAGAATGACTACGTTCTGGAGTCTGTACGTCACAGTCCTCAGTCTCGGCACCATTTTCGCCCTGACCTGGCTGCTGCTGTCGACCCGCAAGGGCCAGCGCAGCGAAGCCACCGAAGAGACGGTTGGCCACTCCTTCGACGGGATCGAGGAGTACGACAACCCGCTGCCGAAATGGTGGTTCATGCTGTTCGTCGGCACCATCATCTTCGCCCTGGGCTACCTGGTGCTGTACCCGGGCCTGGGCAACTGGAAAGGCCTGCTGCCGGGTTACAACTACCTGGATAACGAGAAGCAGACCGCGTTCGCCAACGGCCAGAGCGGCTGGACCGGCGTTCACGAGTGGGAAAAGGAAATGGCCAAGTCGGACGCCAAGTTCGGCCCGATCTTCGCCAAGTTCGCGTCCATGCCGATCGAAGAAGTCGCCAAGGACCCGCAAGCCCTGAAGATGGGTGGCCGCCTGTTCGCCTCCAACTGCTCGGTTTGCCACGGCTCCGACGCCAAGGGCGCTTATGGCTTCCCGAACCTGACCGACGCCGACTGGCGCTGGGGCGGCGAAGCGGAAACCATCAAGACCACCATCATGGGCGGTCGTCACGCCGTGATGCCGGCCTGGGCTGAAGTGATCGGTGAACAAGGCGTTGCAGACGTTGCCGCCTTCGTCCTGACCAACCTCGATGGCCGCAAGCTGCCGGAAGGCACCAAGGCCGATCCGGCTGCCGGGCAGAAACTGTTCGCCGCCAACTGCGCCGTGTGCCACGGTCCGGAAGGCAAAGGTACCCCAGCGATGGGCGCACCTAACCTGACCCACCCGGCGGCGTTCATCTACGGTTCGAGCTTCGCTCAGCTGCAGCAGACCATCCGTTACGGCCGTCAGGGCCAGATGCCTGCGCAGGAACAACTGCAGGGCAACGACAAGGTCCACCTGCTGGCCGCTTACGTCTACAGCCTGTCTCACGGTGAGAAGGCTCCGGCGCCAGACGCACAGTAAGCTGATCGCCTGATACAAAAAACGGCCCCGCCAATGAGAATTGGCGGGGCTTTTTTTATGACTCTTTTCCTGTAGGAGCAGCTTGCTGCGGGCGGCGTTCCGACGATGGACTCAAACGCGCCGCGTTAATCCAGACAGCACGCGTGATCGTTAACGTCCATCGCCAGCAAGCTGGCTCCTACAGTTTCGAATTGGGTGAACCCGATTCCATGTAGGAGCCGGCTTGCTGGCGATGGAGGTGGGTCAGGCAACGATGTGTTGACGGGACGGACGCTATCGCCAGCAAGCCGGCTCCTACACGGGATCGGTGTACAAATCCGGAATGAGTTAACGGGGTCACCTAAGAGCCAGGTCGGCTTTAAGGCCGCCGCGGCGGCTCTGGCGGTGGTCGCCCCCTCGAGAGGCCGAGCGCAGGTTCTGCGCAGTCGGCAACCCGGCATGGATGCCGAGTTAGCCGCCCCCCGGCCATGGATGGCCGCGGAGCAGGACCGGTGCGAGGGCATTCCGAGCCATGGCGAGGCACCGAACGAAAGGGGCAAAAGCGCTTGGTTACTTGGGGCCGGGCGGCGTTCCGTGCTTCCAAGTGACTCGCCGTAAGGGCGAAACCAACAGTGGCCGTTAAAGCAGAAACGGATATGTACACGTCTAAAGCCACGCCAAACTTCCGTAGGAGCCAGCTTGCTGGCGAAGGTCGTTAACGATTACGCGTGCTGTCTGGATTAACGCGGCGTCCTTCAGTCCATCGCCGGCAAGCCGGCTCCTACAGGTTTTGCGTTATCTTGAAAGCTCACCTATTCCGCTCACACCTGAAAAACCGTCCATAATTTCACCAGTCAATTGATTCAAGTCATTACACCGTCATTTGATTTCCACCAACGTGACCAAAGGTCGCACCCTTGAGCTAGAGCGACAGGCGTATCATTGCGCCACTGCACTACCTCTTTTTGACCGCGGTCGGCATGTACTGACCGAGGCATTTTTCCACTGCCGTGGGATGCAACCGATGAGCAACCAGATTCCGGTACACGACGTTACCCCGCCTGCCAAAAACGCGAACAACAGCGTCGACCTCTACGCCTCTCGAGAAAAGATCTACACCCGCGCCTTCACCGGCCTGTTCCGCAATTTGCGGATGATGGGCGGGGCCTTTCTGTTTCTGCTGTATTTCGGCACGGTGTGGCTGAACTGGGGCGGTCACCAGGCGGTGTGGTGGAACCTGCCGGAGCGCAAGTTCTTCATCTTCGGCGCCACGTTCTGGCCACAAGACTTCATCCTGCTCTCGGGGATCCTGATCGTCAGCGCCTTCGGCCTGTTTTTCATTACCGTTTACGCCGGGCGCGTCTGGTGCGGTTATACCTGCCCGCAGAGCGTCTGGACCTGGATTTTCATGTGGTGCGAGAAGGTCACCGAAGGCGACCGCAACCAGCGCATCAAACTCGACAAGGCGCCGATGAGCGCCAACAAGTTCCTGCGCAAATTCAGCAAGCACACGATGTGGCTGTTGATCGGCTTCGTCACCGGCATGACCTTCGTCGGCTACTTCTCGCCGATCCGCGAGCTGACCATCGATTTCTTCACCGGCGAGGCCGATGGCTGGTCGTATTTCTGGGTCGGTTTCTTCACCCTCGCCACCTACGGCAACGCTGGCTGGCTGCGCGAACAGGTGTGCATTTACATGTGCCCGTATGCGCGCTTCCAGAGCGTGATGTTCGACAAAGACACGCTGATCGTTTCCTACGATCCCCGTCGCGGTGAAAGCCGCGGCCCGCGCAAGAAAGGCATCGACTACAAGGCCCAGGGCCTGGGTGATTGCATCGACTGCACCATGTGCGTCCAGGTCTGCCCGACCGGCATCGACATTCGTGACGGCCTGCAAATCGAGTGCATCGGTTGCGCCGCGTGCATCGATGCCTGCGACAGCATCATGGACAAAATGGAGTACCCGCGCGGCCTGATCAGCTACACCACCGAGCACAACCTGTCCGGGCAAAAAACCCATAAACTGCGCCCGCGCCTGATCGGCTACGCGGTGGTGTTGCTGGCGATGATGGCGCTGCTGGCGGGAGCGTTCTTCATGCGTTCGCTGGTCGGTTTCGATGTCAGCAAGGACCGCGTGCTGTACCGCGAGAACGCCGAAGGCCGGATCGAAAACGTCTACAGCCTGAAGATCATGAACAAGGATCAGCGCGACCACACCTACGTGCTGGAAGCCGCCGGCCTGCCGGACCTGAAGCTGCAAGGCAAGCGCGAGATCAAGGTCGCCGCCGGCGAGATTTTCAGCCAGCCGGTGGAACTGTCCATCGCTCCGGAAAAACTGCCATCGAGCACCAACGAGGTGAAATTCATCCTCAAGGACGCCGATGACGAAAGCATCCACGTTGAAGCCAAGAGCCGATTCATCGGCCCACAAATTCGTTGAGAGAAGTGATCATGCCCGCAGCAAACGCCGCAAGTCCCTGGTACAAGCACCTTTGGCCGTGGATCATCATCGGCATCCTCGCCTGTTCGGTGACGCTGACCCTGTCCATGGTGACGATTGCGGTGAACAACCCGGACAACCTGGTCAACGACAACTATTACGAGGCCGGCAAAGGCATCAACCGCTCCCTTGACCGCGAACTGTTGGCGCAGACCCTGCTCCTGCGTGCCAGCGTGCACCTGGACGACGTGACCGGCGAAGTCGACGTGCGCCTGAGCGGCAACAGCCAGCCGAAAACCCTCGAACTGAACCTGATCTCGCCGACCCAGCCCGAGAAGGATCGCAAGATCACCCTCGCCCGCAGTGAAACCGAAAAGGGCCGCTACATCGGCCAGCTGAGCGACAAGATCGAAGGTCGTCGCTTTGTCGAATTGCTGGGTACTCAGGACGACCATATCTGGCGCATGTTCGAAGAAGAACAGGTCAGCCATGACAAGGATCTGCTGCTGGGTGACGAACCGTTGCAGGGCGCCGAAGACCTGAAAAAATAAAGTCGCGCTTCGCGCATCGCCGGCAAGCCGGCTCCTACAGGATCGTGCGAGCCCTTGTAGGAGCTGGCTTGCCAGCGATGAAGCCCTTCCAGACGACATAAATCCAAAACCATGAACACCCCAACCCCCTGCTACCACTGCGCCCTGCCCGTCCCGGCCGGCAGCCGCTTCACCGCTGCCGTCCTCGGTGAACCCCGCGAGTTCTGCTGCCCGGGTTGCCAGGCCGTGGCCGAAGCAATCGTCGCCGGTGGGCTGGAAAGCTATTACCAGCATCGCAGCGAAGCCTCAGCCAACCCCGAAGCATTGCCGGTGCAGTTGGTGGACGAACTGGCGCTGTACGACCGCGCCGACGTGCAACAACCCTTCGTGCGCCACGACGGCGAACTCGCCGAAACCACCTTGCTGATGGAAGGCATCAGTTGCGCGGCGTGCGGCTGGCTGATCGAGAAACACCTGCGCGGCTTGCCGGCGGTGGCGGAAGCGCGGCTGAACCTGTCCAACCATCGCCTGCACGTGCGTTGGGCCGATGCGCAATTGCCTTTGAGCCAGGTGCTCAGCGAATTGCGCCACATCGGTTACGCCGCGCACCCCTATCAGGCCGACCGCGCCAGTGAACAACTGGCCAGCGAAAACCGCCTGGCCCTGCGCCAGCTCGGAGTCGCCGGGCTGCTGTGGTTCCAGGCGATGATGGCGACCATGGCCACCTGGCCGGAATTCAATATCGACCTCAGCCCCGAGCTGCACACCATCCTGCGCTGGGTCGCGCTGTTCCTCACCACACCGATCGTGTTCTACAGCTGTGCGCCGTTTTTCAAAGGGGCGATGCGCGACTTGCGCACCCGCCACCTGACCATGGACGTCTCGGTGTCGCTGGCGATTGGCAGTGCCTACATCGCCGGGATCTGGACTTCGATCAGCGGCGTCGGCGAGCTGTATTTCGATGCTGTCGGCATGTTCGCCCTGTTCTTGCTGGCAGGACGTTATCTGGAGCGCCGCGCCCGGGAACGCACCGCCGCCGCCACCGCACAACTCGTCAACCTGCTGCCGGCCTCCTGCCTGCGGCTGGGGGCTGATGGCCAGAGCGAGCGCATCCTGCTCAGCGAGCTGCGCGTCGGCGACCAGGTTCTGGTCCATCCCGGCGCGATCCTCCCGGCCGACGGCAAGATCCTCGACGGCCAGTCGAGCATCGACGAATCCCTGCTGACCGGCGAATACCTGCCGCAGCCGCGCACACTCGGGGACGCAGTCACCGCCGGCACCCTGAACGTCGAGGGGGCGCTGACCGTGGAAGTCCTCGCCCTTGGCCAGGACACCCGGCTGTCCGCCATCGTCCGCCTGCTGGACCGCGCCCAGGCCGAGAAGCCGCGACTGGCGGAGATCGCCGACCGCGCCGCGCAATGGTTCCTGCTGTTGACCCTGATCGCCTGCGCCTGCATCGGCCTGCTGTGGTGGGAGCTGGACTCATCGCGCGCCTTCTGGATTGTTTTGGCGATGCTGGTCGCCACCTGTCCGTGCGCCCTCTCTCTCGCCACCCCGACCGCGCTCACCGCCGCCACCGGCACCCTGCACAAGCTTGGGCTGCTGCTGACACGCGGCCATGTGCTGGAAGGCCTGAACCAGATCGACACGGTGATTTTCGACAAGACCGGCACCCTCACCGAAGGGCGTCTGGCGCTGCGTTCGATTCGCCCCCTCGGCGCCCTCGACAGTGATCAATGCCTGAGCCTCGCCGCCGCCCTCGAAAACCGTTCCGAACACCCGATCGCCCGCGCGTTCGGTCGTGCGCCGCTGGCGGCTGAAGAAGTCCACAGCACGCCGGGGCTGGGCCTGGAAGGCGTGGTCGGCGAACAACGCCTGCGCATCGGCCAGCCGGGTTTTGTCTGCGAGCTCAGTGGCGCTGAAATCCCTTCGATGCCCGACGAAGCAGGCCAGTGGCTGCTGCTCGGCGACCGTCAGGGACCGCTGGCGTGGCTGGTCCTCGACGACCGCTTGCGCGCCGATGCGCCGGCGTTGCTGGAGGCTTGTCGGGCGCGGGGCTGGCGCACCTTGCTGCTGTCCGGCGACAGTTCGCCGATGGTCGCCAGCGTCGCCGCGGAACTGGGCATCGACGAGGCCCGTGGCGGTTTGCGCCCGGACGATAAATTGCAGGTCCTGCAACAGCTGCACAGGGAAGGTCGCAAAGTGCTGATGCTCGGTGACGGGGTCAACGACGTGCCGGTACTGGCCGCCGCCGACATCAGCGTCGCGATGGGCTCGGCCACTGACCTGGCGAAAACCAGCGCCGACGCCGTGCTGCTGTCGAACCGTCTCGATGCTCTGGTGCAGGCCTTCAGCCTGGCGCGGCGCACCCGTCGGGTAATCATCGAGAACCTGCTGTGGGCCGGGCTGTACAATGGCCTCATGTTGCCGTTCGCCGCCCTCGGCTGGATCACGCCGGTATGGGCCGCGGTCGGCATGTCCATCAGTTCGTTGACCGTGGTGCTGAACGCCCTGCGCCTGACTCGCCTGCCGAGCGCGCCTGCCGCCAGCGCCACGCCAGAAACCCGCCCGCTGCCGGCCTGAGCCGCGCGGGCATGGAGCCTCACCATGCCAGCTCTCTACGTGATGATCCCGGCCGCGCTGCTGATCGTCGCCATCGCGGTCTACATCTTCTTCTGGGCAGTCGACAGCGGCCAGTACGACGACCTCGACGGCCCGGCCCACAGCATCCTGTTCGACGACCAGGACCCGAAACACACCGCGGCGGTGGATGAAGCCAGCGGCCATCCGGCCAAACCGGACGACAAGGCCCCGCCGAATGTTTGAACTGGCACCCCTTCTGGTTTCCGCGGTGATTCTGGGCCTGCTCGGCGGCGGTCATTGCCTGGGCATGTGCGGCGGCCTGATGGGCGCGTTGACCCTGGCGATTCCCAAGGAACAACGCAGCCGCCGTTTTCGATTGCTGCTGGCTTACAACCTCGGGCGGATTCTCAGTTACGCCACGGCAGGCCTGCTGATCGGCCTGGCGGGCTGGGCGGTGGCGAACAGCCCGGCGGCGATGTTCATGCGCGTCCTCGCCGGATTGCTGCTGATTGCGATGGGCCTGTATCTCGCCGGCTGGTGGAGCGGCCTGACCCGCATCGAAAGCCTCGGTCGCGGTTTGTGGCGGCACATTCAGCCAGTGGCCAACACGCTGCTGCCGGTGTCGAGCCTGCCCCGCGCCTTGTTGCTCGGCGCGCTCTGGGGCTGGCTGCCGTGCGGGCTGGTTTACAGCACGCTGTTGTGGTCGGCGAGCCAGGGCAATGCGCTCGACAGTGCGTTGCTGATGCTCGCGTTCGGCCTCGGCACCTGGCCGGTTCTGCTCGCCACCGGGCTGGCGGCGGAGCGGGTCACGGCGCTGTTGCGCAAACGCAGCGTGCGCATGGCCGGTGGCTTGCTGGTGATCCTGTTCGGGATCTGGACCTTACCGGGGCCGCATCAGCATTGGCTCATGGGGCATTAGATCGGCGGCGCGTCCATCGCGAGCAGGCTCGCTCCCACAGGGGAATGCATTCCAATGTGGGAGCGAGCCTGCTCGCGATGGAGCCAGCCCTAACACCGCAAATCCCTCTGTTGATGCAAATCAAGAAGCCCCAACGCCACCCCCTCTAGACTCGCAGACACTGCCAGCCTATCCGGGGGAATGCCCGCATGATGCTCGACGCCATTCGTTGGGACACCGATCTGATCCGCCGTTACGACCTGGCGGGACCGCGCTACACCTCCTATCCGACCGCCGTACAGTTCGACAGCCATGTCGGCACATTCGACCTGTTCCACGCGCTGCGCGACAGCCGCAAGGCCCTGCGACCGTTGTCGCTGTACGTGCACGTGCCGTTCTGCGCGAACATTTGCTACTACTGCGCCTGCAACAAAGTCATCACCAAGGATCGCGGGCGCGCCCTGCCCTATTTGCAGCGCCTGGAGCAGGAAATCCAGCTGATCGCCTGCCACCTCGACCCGACGCAGAAGGTCGAGCAACTGCACTTCGGCGGCGGCACGCCGACCTTTCTCAGCCATGACGAATTGCGCCAGCTGATGACTCAGTTGCGCAAAAGCTTCAACCTGCTGGACGACGATTCAGGCGACTACGGCATCGAGATCGACCCGCGCGAGGCCGACTGGTCGACCATGGGCCTGCTCCGTGAACTGGGTTTCAATCGGGTCAGTATCGGCCTGCAAGACCTCGACCCCGCGGTGCAGCGCGCGGTCAATCGCCTGCAAAGCCTGGAAGAAACCCGCGCAGTGATCGACGCTGCGCGAACGTTGCAATTCCGCTCGATCAACATCGACCTGATCTACGGCCTGCCGAGGCAGACACCGGAGAATTTCGCCCGCACCGTCGATGAAGTGATCAACCTGCAACCGGACCGGCTGTCAGTCTTCAACTACGCGCACCTGCCGGAGCGCTTCATGCCGCAGCGGCGAATCAACAGCGACGAACTGCCGACGCCAGCGCAGAAACTGGAAATGCTCCAGCGCACCATCGAACAACTGACCGCCGCCGGTTACCGCTACATCGGCATGGATCATTTCGCCCTGCCCGACGATGAACTGGCGATCGCCCAGGAAGAGTCAACGCTGCAACGCAACTTCCAGGGCTACACCACTCACGGGCATTGCGATTTGATTGGTCTGGGCGTTTCGGCCATCAGCCAGATCGGCGACCTGTACTGCCAGAACAGCAGCGATTTAAACCAGTACCAGAACGCCCTGGCGTCCACGCAACTGGCGACCAATCGCGGTTTGCTGTGCAACACCGACGACCGCGTGCGGCGGGCGGTGATCCAGCAACTGATTTGCAGCTTCAACCTGGAATTCGCCGAGATCGAACAGGCGTTCAATATCGATTTTCGCGGTTACTTCGGCGAGGTGTGGCCGCAACTGCAAGCAATGGCCAAGGACGGGCTGATTGAGCTGAACAGTGAACGCATCACGGTGCTGCCCGCCGGACGTTTGCTGGTGCGTTCGGTGTGCATGGTGTTCGATGCGTACCTCGAACAGCAGAACCGTCAGCGGTTTTCACGGGTGATCTAAGACTTCATCGCCAGGGAAGCGGCCTTCAGCACTTGCTCAGGAGATAAATTGGCCTGCTTCATGGCTTTGGACAGGGCCATATTGGCGGTAATCAAGCCGCCACTAAGCGTGCTGATGGCCGTACGCAACGCGCTGAGTTTGGCCTTGCGCTCTTCTTCCGAGAGTCGCTTGTCCGCCATCACCACTTGCATGCGCGCGACTTTCTCGGCGATCTGCTGCTGGATCTGACGAATCATTTTCAGGATCTGTTGAATGTTTTCCGGCAAGCCGCTTTCTTCGATGTCCTTGTTACTGCCGTGCGACTCGGCAGCCTTGCTCAAACCGGCGCCGGACAACGACACCCTGATCCCTTCGGCCACCGGCGAACTGAAGGTGCCGGCAGAAGTTTCCGAGTCATCGCCGGCCGAAACGCTTGAAGGTTCAAGCAGTGCTTGCACGCCACTGTTGCCGGGGTTGAGCACGCCGATGGTGGCCATGAAGCGAGTACCTTGGGTCAATGTGGGTACCGGGTTATCGGCCGCCGACAACGACCCTTTACCGCGATGTGACAAATCGGCGCAGCGCTGGCCTGATCCTCTTCCTGTGGGTTACCCTTACGTCTTATGTGTGATTTCCCACAAGGATTGAAGAAATGTCCGAGCCAGTAAAACTGCGCGCTCATAACCAGGCTCATTGCAAGGACTGCAGCCTGGCCCCCCTCTGCTTGCCACTTTCTCTGAATCTGGAAGACATGGATGCGCTGGACGAGATCGTTAAACGTGGCCGCCCGTTGAAAAAAGGCGAATTCCTGTTCCGCCAGGGCGACGTTTTCGATTCCGTCTATGCAGTGCGCTCGGGCGCCCTGAAAACCTTCAGCCTCAGCGATGGCGGTGAAGAGCAGCTCACCGGCTTCCATTTGCCGAGTGAACTGGTCGGGCTGTCGGGCATGGACACGGAAAAACACCCGGTCACCGCCCAGGCGCTGGAAACCACCTCGGTCTGCGAAATTCCATTCGAACGCCTCGACGAACTGGCGCTGCAACTGCCGCAACTGCGCCGTCAGTTGATGCGGGTGATGAGCCGCGAGATTCGCGACGATCAGCAAATGATGTTGCTGCTGTCGAAAAAAACCGCCGACGAGCGCATCGCCACGTTCCTGGTCAACCTGTCGGCGCGCTTCCGCGCTCGCGGCTTCTCGGCCAACCAGTTCCGCCTGAGCATGTCGCGCAACGAAATCGGCAATTACCTGGGCCTGGCGGTGGAAACCGTGTCGCGGGTGTTCACGCGCTTCCAGCAGAACGAGCTGATAGCCGCCGAAGGCAAGGAAATCCACATCCTTGACCCGATCCAGCTCTGCGCCCTCGCCGGTGGCTCGATCGAAGGCTGATTGCGACGACGGCGGCTGAGCGAAACGGTTCAGCCGCCGTTATACTGCGACGTTTGCAGCCCTGCCAGGACACCTCGACGATGGTCTTCGACTCCTTCGACATCAAATCCCTGATCCGCCCCGTGATCGACTTCCCGAAGCCGGGCGTCATCTTTCGTGACATCACCCCGCTGTTCCAGTCGCCCACGGCCCTGCGCCTGGTGATGGACAGCTTTGCCCACCGCTACGTCGAGGCCGACTTCACCCACATCGGTGCCATGGATGCCCGTGGCTTCCTGATCGGTTCGGTGCTGGCCTATCAGTTGAACAAGCCGCTGGTGCTGTTCCGCAAGCAAGGCAAGCTGCCGGCCGACGTGTTGGCCGAAGGTTATGCGACCGAGTACGGCGAAGCCTTCCTCGAAGTGCACGCCGACAGCCTGTGCGAAGGCGATTCGGTGGTGATGTTCGATGACCTGATCGCCACCGGCGGCACGCTGATTGCGGCGGCCAACCTGATTCGGCGCATGGGCGCGCGGGTGCATGAAGCGGCGGCGATCATTGACCTGCCGGAGCTGGGCGGGTCGCAGCGCCTGGAAGACATGGGGATTCCCACGTTCTGCCTGACGCAGTTTGCCCTGACCGATAAGTAAGCGGCGCCTGCACCGGCCTCATCGCGAGCAGGCTCGCTCCCACAGGTGGAATGCATTTCAATGTGGGAGCGAGCCTGCTCGCGATAGCGTCAGCAGCATCACCGCAAGACTCAAAGCCCCATCTGCTTGCTGATGATCTCGTTCATCACTTCCCGCGTCCCGCCGCCAATCGACAGGATCCGGTTGTCCCGGTACAGCCGCTCCACCAGGCTTTCGCGCATGTAACCGAGACCGCCGAGGATCTGCACCGCATCGGTGGTGATGCGATCCGCCGTGTCGGTGGCGACATTCTTCGCCATGGAAATCTCCTTGATCACACTCTGCCCCGCCGCCATTTTTGCGGCCTGGCGATACGTGAATTCCCGTGACACTTCCAGCGCCGTGGCCATTTCCGCGAGGCGATGCTTGAGCACCTGGAACTTGCCGATGGGCTTGCCGAACGCCTCGCGCTGGCGGGCCCATTTAAGGCTCTCCTCCAGCGCAAGCTGCGCGGTCATGTTGGCCATCAGGGCCAGCGCCAGGCGTTCGCTCTGGAAGTTGCCCATGATGCAGGCGAAGCCCATGTTCTCGGCACCGATCAAATGGCTCGCAGGGATGCGGCAATCGTCGAAGAACAGTTCAGCCGTGTCTGACGCCCACCAGCCCATTTTCTTCAGCTGACGGCCCACGGTGAACCCTGGCGTGCCCTTCTCGATCAGCAACAGGCTGATACCACCGAAACCGGGCGCACCGGTGCGCACCGCGACGGTGTAGTAATCCGCGCGGACGCCACTGGTAATAAAGGTTTTGCTGCCGCTGACCCGGTAGAAATCGCCGTCGCGCACGGCACGGGTTTGCAGGTTGGCGACATCGGAGCCGCCGCTGGGCTCGGTCACGGCCAGGGCGCTGATTTTTTCGCCGGCCAGCACCGAGGGCACGACTCGATCACGGACGTCGGGCCGGGCCCATTTGAGGATCGGCGGCAGGCCGATGTCCAGCGAGCCCAATCCGGCAACCAGCCCGCCGGAACCGCAGCGCATCAACTCTTCGCTGGCGGCGATCTTGGCGAAGAGATCACCTTCATGACTGCCACCCAGGGCTTCGGGGTAACCGATGCCCAGTATCCCTGCCGCGCCGGCCTTGAGGTAGAGCTCGCGGGGAAAGCTTTCGGCTTCTTCCCACTGGTCGATGTCCGGAAGGATCTCGCGTTCGACGAAACGTCTGACGCTGTCGCGGACCAATTGGTGGCTGGGGTCGAAGTATTCCTGGAAGGCAGGCATCGGCGAACTCCACTGAAGGGTTCAGCGACGTTAACCGAGCGCTTGCTTGGTTTTCAACAGGATTGTGTGAATCAGATAAACCGAGTCGTCTGGATCGCCGGCAAGCCGGCTCCTACAGAGGTATCGTGTTCCCTTGTAGGAGCTGGCTTGCCGGCGATAGCGTCGGTAAAAACACTACAAAGCGATCGGCTTACGCCCGGCAAACGAATGCGCCAACGTCCCGCCATCCACCAACTCCAGCTCGCCACCCAACGGCACGCCGTGGGCAATGCGCGAGGCGATCAGGCCTTTGTTGTTGAGCAACTGGGCGATGTAGTGAGCCGTGGCCTCACCCTCGACCGTCGGGTTGGTCGCCAGAATGACTTCGGTAAACGTGCCCGCTTCTTCGATCCGCGCCAGCAACTGCGGAATCCCGATGGCTTCCGGCCCCAGCCCGTCGAGCGGGGACAGGTGGCCCTTGAGCACAAAGTAGCGACCATGGAAACCGGTCTGCTCCACCGCATAGACATCCATCGGCCCTTCGACCACACACAGCAAGGTGTCGTCGCGGCGGTTGTCGGCGCATTGCGGGCACAGGTCGTCTTCGGTCAGCGTGCGGCACAACCGGCAATGGCCCACCCCTTCCATGGCCTGGCTCAGCGCCGACGCCAGGCGCGAACCGCCGCTGCGATCACGCTCCAGCAGCTGCAATGCCATGCGCTGGGCAGTTTTCTGACCGACACCTGGCAAAATTCGCAGGGCATCGATCAGTTGGCGAATCAAAGGGCTGAAGCTCATGGGGGAAACGTCCGACATAACAACGAGACGCGGTTTATACCCGCGCCTCTCTTTAGCGTCAAATACTCAGTCCTGCGCGACCCGCACCACCAGTTTGCCGAAGTTGCGTCCTTCCAGCAGACCGATGAACGCCTCGGGCGCATTCTCCAAGCCCTCGACCACGTCCTCGCGGAATTTCACCTTGCCATCACGCACCCACGGCGCCATGGCGCTGACGAATTCCGGCTGACGGTCACCGTAGTCATCGAAGACGATGAAGCCCTGAATCCGCACACGCTTGGTCAGCAAGGTGCGCTGCAATTGCGGCAGGCGATCCGGACCGGTCGGCGCTTCGTGGGCGTTGTAGGACGCGATCAGGCCGCACAGGGGAATTCGCGCCTTGGCGTTGAGCAACGGCAGCACCGCCTCGAACACCTTGCCGCCGACATTCTCATAATAAACGTCGATCCCCTTGGGGCATGCCAGGGCCAGCTCATTAGCGAAATCGGGGCTCTTGTGATCAATGCAGGCATCGAAGCCCAGCTCATCCACGACATAACGGCATTTTTCCGCGCCGCCCGCGACACCGACCACCCGCAGGCCTTTGATCTTCGCCACCTGCCCCACCACCGAACCCACCGCTCCGGACGCCGCGGCGACCACCAGGGTTTCGCCTGCCTTGGGCTGGCCGATGTCCATCAACCCCATGTAGGCGGTCATGCCCGGCATGCCGAGCACACCCAGCGCCATCGATGGACTCGGCAGCCCGGACGGCACCGGAATGACGTTGCGACCGTCACTGATGCTGTGGCTCTGCCAGCCGGTCGCGCCCACCACCAGATCACCCTCCTGGAACTTCGGATTCAGCGAACGCTCGACCCGACTGACAGCGCCACCGGTCATCACCTCGTCGATTTCCACCGGTGCGGCGTAGGACGGCGCGTCACTCATGCGTCCGCGCATGTAGGGATCCAGTGACAGGAACAGGGTCTTGAGCAACACCTGACCGTCGGCCAAGTCCGGCAGCGCTTCCCGTTCCAGGCGGAAATTCTCGGGCGTCGGCGCGCCCACGGGACGGGACGCCAGGACGATGCGTTGGTTGAGGGTCAATGCTTGTGGCATGTGAGCGTCTCCTTTGATCGGTGAATTTGGCGGTATAGGGAAGCAGACCTTTGTGGCGACTGGGCGTTCGATGTTTCTGCCCACAGACCGAGTCGTTGCCATCGCGAGCAGGCTCGCTCCCACATTGGAATCCGATGACCTGTGGGAGCGAGCCTGCTCGCGATGGCGGCCTCACAGACGCCACATGACCAACAGGCAGAAACAAAAATGCCAGGCGCAATGCCTGGCATTTTTTTGTAGCTCATCCGACGCGCTTTGGCGAATCAGAACGGCAGTTTCATGCCCGGCGGCAATTGCATGCCTGCGGTCATGCCGGACATTTTGTCCTGGCTGTTGGCTTCGATCTTGCGCACGGCGTCGTTGACGGCGGCGGCGAATACAGCCTCGAGCATTTCCTTGTCGTCTTCGCTCAGGCCTTCGACCAGGCTTGGGTCGATGGTCACGCGCTTGACGTCATGACGGCCGGTCATCACCACAGTGACCATATCGCCACCCGCTTTACCGGTGACTTCGGCGTTGGCCAGCTCTTCCTGCATCTTGGCCATTTTTTCCTGCATCTGCTGTGCCTGCTTCATCAGGCCGGCCATGCCACCTTTCATCATGGGAATCACCTCAAAGTACTTGGATAAAAACAGCGCCCGGCCCGTTCGGCCAAACGCCTTCAGTTATTAGCCCTGACTGGCCAGGGCTTCGACAGGTTCAATAGTATCGTGACGGACCACCGCACCGAACTGCTGCATCATTTGCTGGATGAACGGATCACCGTGGATCGATTCCTCCGCCTCGCGCTGACGGTTGGCACGACGCCGGGATGCGGCCTGGGCCGGGGTTTCCTGCTCGGGCTTGATCAGTTCCATGCTCAGGGTCAGCGTGCGCCCGTGGAACTGGTTCAACGCATCGTTGAGACGACGTTGCTGGGTCGCGTTGAACAAGGCGCTATGGGCCGGGTCCAGGTGCATCAGCCAATGGTCGCCTTCCACGGAGATCAGCGTGCAGTTGGCGGCGATGCTGCCGGTCATGCCGGAGATCGGCAGTTTCGGGAACAACTCGAGCCATTGCAGGGCCAGACCGGTAGCGGGCATCGCCGCCGGCTCAGGCTCAGGTTCCGGCGCGGGTTCGGCGGCGTGTTCACTGGCCAGCTCGTCGAGGTAGCTGTACGCCGAATCCATGTCCGGCTCAATGTAGTCCTCGTCCAGCGGCGGCTCGTCATCCATGTCGATGCCCGGCGTGGCGGCATCGACCTCGGCCACGGACGGCTCCGGAATCGGCGCAGCGACCCACTCCGGCGCGTCCGGCACCACGCTATCCGGCGTCGGCAGCGGCATCGGCGGCAATTCGGGTTGTTCAGCGGCGGTTTCCAGTACCGGCTCGACGGCGGGTTGCTGCACGACTTCGGGCTCTACCGGGTCATTCCACGGCAGATCGACGACGGCTTCGACCGCAACGGGCTCGGGTACAGCCACCGGTTCAGGCACGATAACCGGCGCGACCGGCTCAGGCTCGGGAACCGGAGCAACCACCGCCGCAACCGGTGCAACTGCCGCAGCGACTACCGGCGCAACAACCGGCGCGGCAGCCACTGAATTTGCGGAATCAACTGTGGCCTGGCTGATCCCCACTGGCTTTAGCGGTTGCCTCGGCGCGTCCTCGGTGTCGGCGGGACGGAACGCCAGCATTCGCAGCAGGACCATCTCAAAACCACCGCGCGGGTCCGGCGCCAGCGGCAAATCGCGGCGCCCGATCAGGCCCATCTGGTAGTAGAACTGCACGTCTTCGGCCGGCAAGGCCTGGGCCAGCGCCAGCACCCGGTCGCGGTCGCCGTGACCGTTGTCGACACCTTCCGGCAAGGCCTGGGCGATGGCGACACGGTGCAGCACATTAAGGATTTCCGAGAGCACGCCGTTCCAGTCCGGGCCTTGTTCAGCCAGGTGGCGGACGGCTTCCAGCAACGCCTTGGCGTCGCCTTCGATCAGCGCATGCAGAACGTCGTAGACCTGGCCGTGATCGAGCGTCCCAAGCATCGCCCGTACGTCGGCGGCCATGACCTTGCCTTCACCGAAGGCGATGGCCTGGTCGGTCAGGCTCATGGCGTCACGCATCGAACCGTCGGCGGCACGGCCAAGCAACCACAGCGCGTCGTCTTCGAACGGCACGTTCTCGACGCCCAGCACGTGGGTCAAATGCTCGACCACCCGTTCCGGGGTCATGTTTTTCAGGGAGAACTGCAAGCACCGCGAGAGAATCGTTGCAGGAAGTTTCTGCGGGTCGGTGGTCGCCAGGATGAACTTGACGTAGGGCGGTGGCTCTTCGAGGGTTTTCAACAGCGCATTGAAGGAATGGCTGGAGAGCATGTGCACTTCGTCGATCAGGTAGACCTTGAAGCGCCCACGGCTCGGCGCGTACTGCACGTTATCCAGCAGCTCGCGGGTGTCCTCGACCTTGGTCCGGCTCGCGGCGTCGATCTCGATCAGGTCGACGAAGCGCCCTTCATCGATTTCACGGCACACCGAACACTCGCCGCAAGGCGTCGAAGTGATACCTGTTTCACAGTTCAGGCATTTAGCGATGATCCGCGCGATGGTGGTCTTGCCGACCCCGCGTGTCCCGGTGAAGAGGTAGGCGTGGTGCAGCCGCTGGCTGTCCAAGGCGTTGATCAGAGCCTTGAGCACATGGGTCTGGCCGACCATTTCGCGGAACGAGCGCGGACGCCATTTACGTGCAAGAACCTGATAACTCATGGAAAACCGTCGCAACGAAGGAACACAAGCGGCTAATGCTAGCGGAGCAAGGGCAAAATTGCATCCGGCGCGCTCGTCTAATCTGGCTAAGATGCACTTGGGGGGCTTTTATCGGCTCGGGTTTCATCGGTACCGGAGCGTTTATGCGGCTGGCCTTGGGGGCACTGCTGTGGATAAGTCTGAGTGTCACGGCAGTTGCTGCGCCGTTGCGCTTTGTAGTGCCCGACAGTTGGGCGATGCCGATGGTGCAACTGGAACGCGGCCAGCCGATCCAGGGCATCCTGCATGACGTGATGGTCAGCCTCGCCACCCAGGTCGGCGTTCCGGCCGAGTTCCACGTACTGCCCCGGGCGCGGGTGCAAAGCGCGATGGAGCACGGCGAAGTCGATGTGCGTTGCTACGCCGCGCAATCGTGGCTGCCGAACCAGTCCGGGGATTACATCTGGAGCATTCCGCTCTGGACTCAGCCCGACGTTTTGATCAGCCGGCACGAACCTCTCACCCCCGTCGTTCCGGCAAGCCTGCCACGCCAGACTATCGGGACGGTGCTCGGTTACAGCTACCCGACCCTGCAACCGCTGTTCGACAGCGGCCACCTGCTTCGCGAAGATGCGCGCAATCAGGACCAGGTGCTGGAGAAGTTGCTGGCCGGACGTTATCGCTACGCCGTCAGCAATCAATGGACACTGGACTGGTTCAACCAGCGCCTGCTGCCCGAGCGGCAACTGCAAGGCGTCGCGGTGCTGCAGGAGCAAAGCGTCGGCTGCTATGTGCGCAACGATCCCGACGTGCCGGTGCAGCGGATTTTGCGGACGTTGCTGCGAATGAAAATGTCCGGGGAAATCGATGACATCATTCGGCTGTATGTAGGAAAACCCTGAGCCAGTGGTACCTGTGGGAGCGAGACCGGCTTGCCGGCGATAGCGGTGTGTCATTCGACATTTACTTCGACTGGTACATCGCTATCGCGAGCAGGCTCGCTCCCACATTTGATCTTCCACAATTTGAACGTCACGCAGATCAGCTTCAGTCTGTGGTATCCGATTGCCGCCACTGCAGCGGCGCAACAAACCTCTCGACCCAGCCCGTCACCTCATCCGCCGGCATCGGCCTGGCGATGAAATAGCCCTGGGCAACGTCGCAGCCCAACTGCAACAACAATTCACCGTGCTCGATGCTTTCCAGCCCTTCGGCGATCACTTGCCGGCCAAACGCCCGGGCCAGGCCGATGACCGCCGTGGTCAGGGCCAGGTCATCATGGTCATGCAGGATGTCGCGGATAAACGATTTGTCGATCTTGATGGTCTGGGTGCGCAACCGCTTGAGGTAGCTCATCGACGAATAACCGGTGCCGAAGTCGCCCAATGAAAACTGCACGCCAAGTGCCTGGCAGGCCTGCAGGCAGGCGCTGACATGCTGAATGTTTTCGATGGCCACTGACTCGACGATTTCCAGGTCGAGCATCTGCGGTGCGACTCTGGCGTGCCGCGCAAGCACCTGTTTAAGACGGTCAACGAAGTCCGCCCGCTGGAAATGCCGGGCGGCTATGTTCACGCTGATCGGCCACACCGGCCCCGCTTGCTGCCAACGGTCCAGTTGCAACAACACCTGATCCATCACCCATTCACCGATATCGATGATCAGGTCGGTTTCTTCCACCGCTGGCAGAAAATCCCGGGCCGGAACCGTGCCATTTTGCGGGTGCTCCCAGCGCAACAGCGCCTCGAAACCGACCACCACACCGCGCCGCATATTCACCTTGGGTTGGAAATACAGACGCAGCTCACCGGCGGCCAGAGCCTGCCGAACCCGCTCGACGGTCTGGTGAGTGGCTTTCACCTCCTGATCGCGGAACACGTCGAATAGATGAAAGCGATTGCGCCCGCTCTGCTTGGCCACGTACATGGCCTGATCGGCATGGCGCAACAGGGTTTCGGCATCTTCGTTGTCGTGGGGGTACAGGGTGACGCCGATGCTGGCAAACACATTCAGAACCTTGCCCTGCAACGCGTACGGCGCGGAAATCGCGCCGAGCACGCGGTTCAGCGCGGCGCGCAATTCCGGCACGTCGCGCACGTAACGCAGCACCAGCACGAACTCGTCACCGGCCAGCCGGGCCACCACATCTTCGCCGCGAACGATGTCGCGCAGACGCTTGGCCACTTCTACCAGCAACAGATCGCCACTGGCGTGCCCATACCCGTCATTGACCGCTTTAAAGCCATCGAGATCGAGCATGCACACGGCCAGCGGGATGTCTTCCTCCCGGGAGAACGTCAACGCCTGGTCCAGCAAATCCGAGAGGAACGCGCGATTGGGCAGCCCGGTCAGCACGTCATGGCCAACCCGCCATTGCAGGGAATGCAATAACTGGCGCTTTTCACTGATGTCGAAACGAATCGCCAGGTAACGGTGAATCCGCCCCGTGACATCATCCAGCACCGGCACCAGGGTGCTCTCGACCCAATACAGGCTGCCGTCCTTGGCGCGGTTGCAGATCTCGCCCTTCCAGACATTGCCCAGGGCGATGGTGCGCCACATGACGGCAAAGAAATCTGCGGAGTGCAGTCCGGAATTGAGCACGCGATGGTTCTGTCCGAGCAGCTCGTCGCGGCTGTAGCCAGACACGGCGCAGAACTGATCGTTAACGTAGGTAATCCGGCCGGTCAGGTCGGTCTCGGAAAAAATCGCGGCGGCATCCACGGCCCTGCGGTATTTCTCATCCATGAGTCAGGCTCGCTGTCGCTAGCGGTGGAACCGCTCGACCAGCACGAAAAGCCCGGAAGAGATGTGTTGAATCTTGATGCGCAGCGCCACGTGAGCACTCCATGCATAGCAATTGATGGCCCATTGGCAGCTGACAATCAACTAGTCTCGAAGACCCTGTCAAAAGGGCAGCAACAGCCATTTCGGTAACTTTTTGCAAGGCCTCAGGTTCAATCCGGGCCCTCCGCATACTTGTGAGGCAGCGCGGCACTGGCACTTCCCTGACAGCCAGACTTCAGAGAACAGGTCGCCCAATATCCTCTTTGGCGCGCCGATTCTACGAAACGCATCACATTTTGCAAAGCAAGGTGATGAATCATGCGGTTGTCTAATGCAAAAATCTATCGTTAAGTTCTTGATTCTAAATGGGAATTGAGCGATGCAAATTTCAAGTTTGGGTCCAGCCATTCGGCATTACCGCAAGGTCGTGGGGCTTACTCAGGCTGAACTAGGCGAGAAAACCGGTTTTGACCCCAAAACCATCAGCCGCTTCGAAACCGGCACCTATACCCCCAGCGTGGAAGCCCTGTTCCTGCTTGCCGATGTGCTGGGTGTGAAGCTGAAAGCCTTTTTCGCCGATCTGGGCGATGAAGATGAACAGCGAGCGTACCTGTTCGCAGTCATACACAAAGCCCCCCCGAAGGATCTGGGAAAGCTGATTGCAGCGGTTGACCAGGCCTTGTCCAAGCCTTAGTGGCAGAAATGAAAAAAGGAGGCCGACTTGTCGTGGTTCGACAGGTCGGCCTCCTTTTTTTTCGCCTTGCTTAAAAAACGGGAACGAAAAAAATCCACCCCGGACGATATCCATGGCGGAACGACAAGACAGTATTTTTTGGCGACGACGCGAGAGAAGGCTCGCGGGGCGTTATGGAGGCGACCCCACCAGCCACACCCCGGCACACAATGTTCCCGCTGTGGCTGCTTCCTTCCGGATCTGACCAGGTTCACGGGTAATCGTTGCGGGGGGACCGATGGGATCACCATAACGACGCTCACCTGGGGCTTCCAAAGGAGCATCGCACGATTCTTCACCATCACGCGGCTGTGAATTTGGTGCGATTGTATGGCCAGTGCAGGCAAGCCATGCAAGCCGTTTGTATCATCTATTTGCCTCCCTTTTGTACCACCTGAAGGCGCCTACCAGGCCCCACTAAACGGCGCGCAGCCCGTTTCGACCAATGAGGAACAAGTTATGACCCCAATGCTTGAGGAGCGTGACCTAAAAGCAGAGCAGCGGGAGAACAAGGAGGCGCGCGCAAGAGCTGGGCATTTCGCGGAGTTGCTGGCTCCGTACCTTGCCACCCAGTTTGGTTATAAGCGCAACTATGTGACGCTGTGACTGGGGACTACGGTAAACGCAAGGACGCTCAAATATGACCTCTACCTCCGAGTTACCCCGCAGAGGGGACAATGGACAGGACACAACTGCTTGGTCATAGCCCGAATAGGCCTCACACCTACTCGTAAAGGCCACGGGCGGAGCTTCATGGTGTTCCTGGTGGAATGCGCGGAGCGCGTCGGGTACAGCTAGATCGGTATTGAGTCGACCAATGAAGAGTCGGAGGCGTTTGGGGCAAAGTTTGGATTACAAAGGCATCGTGACGGCAGCGACTTAATCGGCACAGTTGAGGAGATCAAGAGGCGCATCATCGAATAAATCAGCTACTTATGGGCGGTGGAATCCTTATTGCCGTGGCTTGCTAAAAACGGCTGGTTTCCGCAGGCTTGCTCCATGGTCACAGACGGTGGCACAACCAACAGGGATAGTTAGTCATGGCGATGCGATTCAGGAAGTCAATCAAGCTTGCTCCAGGCATCCGAATGAATTTGAGCGGGTCTGGCGTTGATTGAACACTAGGCCCACGAGGGGAATCTGTGGGAATTGGTAAGCGAGGAGCCTGGCTGAAAAACAGCTTCATGGGGGTTTTCCAGTAGCCAAAAACTCTCTTGCCCTTCGCAGAGCAACAAACCAGCCCCAACCTATAGGACACACAATGGCCCAAAGAGACGGCAATCTCCTTGGACCTGATTGAAGCTGGCCGGGCTTTACTCATGGATGTTGACCTCCCAGAGATAGAAGAGATGCCTACCTCAACAGCCAGCGTGCCGAGCAGAGGGTTGAAGTTATCGGTAAAGACGAAGCACTACGTGAAATCGAACCACCTAGATTTGCGAGAGACCTGTAAACGCGCGACAGAAAGGTCGTATAGAGCGGAGTGTACCCATGACTAGCGGCGCGCATACTTGGCAGCCCCGTGAGCTGCCGATGCCAGCCCTGGCTACTAGGCGGCATCGACATGACGGGCAATAAACTGCCAGACGAGCTGCTAAAGCCTAGGCTAATCCACTGACTCGTCAGTTTGAAACCTATTGGGGCGCGCCAAGTTCTTTTACAACAGCCCGAACCCGATTTAGCCCTTCATCCGGGTTCGCGTATACACCCTCCCTGCGGATGATGACCCCATCTTGATCCAGCACTACCCAAAGACAGTTTTCCAATGGGTCATCGGGGGGGACGAGTGCAGCTGCATCTTTATCGCTTTGCGGCACCAAAGCAGGAATGAAATGATCCATCACGAGTTTTTTAGTCGTGTGGTACTCCATGAAATACCCAAGTGAGTAGTAGAGTTTGCTCTTGGAGGGGTGATTTTCGTCGTAGATAACAAGAAATATAGGCTTTCCGGTTGTTCTAGAAGTATCGACAGCCTCTTTCACAGTGCGCTTCGGCTCTTCGATAAAGAACGGGCTGCCTCCGGACGTGAAAGCTCCTGGCATGTGCAATTGCGCAACGTCGGATTTCGAAGCAGCAGAAATTCGCTGAATTCGGATCAGCTCTTGATCGGCCTGTTCTTTGATTTTCAATCGCCATAGCATTACCAAGCCAACGATCGAAGTGCTGATACCAGCGACAATAAAAGCAAGCTGCTGCGGTCTCTCTTCGAAAATATAAATAACATCTTGATAGAAGACACCGCAAAAGGCTAACAGGATCCCCAGGACTGAGTAGAGTTGAAGGACTAGCTTGTAGGACGAGGATCCCCGTCGAGCAAACTGCTTGTCGTGGCCCATTTCGTTTTGGGCTTCTTTTATATCTGCTCCGGTAATTTCAATTAGATCATCGCCGAGAACATACTTTTTCTGCTTGATGTTCTCCTCTAGCTCCTTGGCCTTGCTTTCCTTAAAGCTTTCGAGCGCGTTCTTCCCTGATTCTGTGTAAATAATCTTCATGGCTGCTTCAGCCTCGTGCTACGAACAACGAATAGGATTACAGCTAGTGCAATACTCAAAACGAATAACGGTGTCCCCCAAGACTCTTTCAAGGAACCGCCGCCAACTCCTGCGAGAGCCGTAAAAACATACTCGCCGACTTGAACCGGAACTGACCAAGTTGAGGGTTTAGACTTTCCGAGACTGGCGGCCATTGCCATAGCACCCGAGCGTACATGATCGTGAGTCACTTCAATATTCGAGTCATCTGCCTTATCTGCCTGGGCGAACACGATAGCTTTATCAAGTAGAGTCTTTTCGAAGTCTAATACCGCATCCTTATATCGTTTCAGGCCCGATGTAGTAAGTCCATCTTGCACTAATTCCTGATCTGTCTTCACATAGGTCTCCGGCAACTTGAGCTCTGCATGCTTATAAACTTCTCCCTTTGACTACAACCAATCACCGCAAGAGACGTAATATTTTCTTCGAACTATTTCGCAGAAAGTTCCCTTTACACGCATTACTCCTTGAGCTAATCGTCGCTGTAGAAACACAACATAATTCAAGGAGAAAAACTGACATGCCCCGTGCATAGGTTACGAGACTGTTAACAACTTGTCCATAGTCTGTATTTAGTCGGTCTCTGTCGGTGGAAATGGAGTGGCCAACCTATTTTCAGGTGAAAAATCCGAGCGACCTTAGCAAGTAAGGTCACGACCAAGCTCCCCCCGTACCCGCCCACTGTCACCCATATACGCCATCGCGACCATCCTAGACCCGCGCCACCGTGACCGCCACCATGTAAGGGACAAGCATACCGTGGAACCGTACCCTCCCTCCTAGTTTGGCAGGCAGCACTAAGCCATTGCCCGGCTCAGTAAGTACACCCATATGAAAACAAATCACTGAATACGGAATCCATCATAAAATCGTATTCAATAGAGTTGATTTTATAAATGAACACAGTAATACTCAAAACATCTAGACTCTAATAAATACAAAAAGGTAAAGAAAATGGCAAATGTAGGTTATGTCAGAGTTTCATCGGCTGATCAGAATACAGCTCGTCAGCTGGATGGCCTGACACTGGATCGCTTGTTTGAAGACAAAGTGTCGGGTGCGACAACAGACCGCCCCCAGTTGAAAGAAATGCTGAATTTCATCCGTGAAGGTGACACGGTACACGTCCACTCCATCGACAGGCTGGCTAGATCACTGGAAGATCTGCTGAAACTAGTTAAGGATTTGAACGCTCGGAAAGTCGGTGTCCACTTCCACAAGGAGCAACTACTCTTTACAGGTGAAACTAATCCCATGCAGGAACTGATGCTGTCGTTATTGGGCAGTGTTGCCCAGTTCGAACGGGCAATGATTAAGGAACGTCAGCGGGAAGGTATAGCTAAAGCGAAGGAAGCTGGGGTGTACAAGGGTCGCGCAAAGACTGTAGATGACGCTGCCATCAGGACCGCGATGCAATCGGAAGGTGCATCGTTCCGCAAAGTCGCGAAGTCTCTAGAAGTGAGTCTGAGCACAGTGCAAAGGGCTATGAAAGCGCAATCGTAGGTTTTCAAGCGCAACGACCAAATTTAGCCCACCGGTACTTAGGAACCCTAGGGGAAACCCTCAAAATGGGCGGGGGACCACTACATGCTGCCACAGCAGCCCTAAAGGGTGCGATGGGTCCCTTTTTATGGGCATAGTCGATTTAAAAAAAAGATCCAAAAAATTTTTCCAGTTCAAATTGTTTTTACTGGCGCATTTTAGATGCAAGATAAAAACAAAAAACCGTAGACGTTAATCTACGGAATTCATACTAATCACGGGAAATAGGAGATCTACAAGCACACCTTCGACTATCGCTCCTGGACTCCAAACAAACCCAGTGTCAATTCAACATTCCAACACGATAACGCCATAACTACATAGATAACAAACACAACAACGCACGTAATCCAGAAATTTAATTTTACCGAAAACAAAGAATTATCAACGATCCTCTGAAGCTCCTCTGCCGACATATGTGACCTAACTATACCCTTCCAATCTGTAAACAACTTTGTAGAAATTAAACTTACAGAAATTGCTCCCCAGAACCTCAAAATCACAGCCACAACCAAATAAATGGAAAATGACTTGAACAACACCACAGCTTCTGGACTCCTCAGCGCATCTTCAGCAATAAATCTTCGAGATACGACCCCAGCAGTCAGCACAAAAGCTAATGCCAGCACATCCGCAAGCAAGCTTCCCGTAAATTGATGACTTGCCGAAACATATTTATCAACTACACCAGACAAGTCCTTTTGTATATCGGACAATTCTTTCGTGTAATCTTTTTTTCTATCCAAAACCACATATTTATACCTGGACTTTGCCTCTGCAAATGCAGCAAACACGAGGCGAACCGCGCCAATCAAAGTCTGGTCATCCTTCAAATCAAGAGTCAGCCTATCAACAACAAGTAATATTCTTGTTTCTTCATCACTTTCTGCGTAGCACCATTCAACACAACCAATCACAGCATCAATATCCCGCCTCGAAAACTCTTGTAATTCGCTATCACAGACACTTAATTCAAGCTTTCTGCGCCCCTTCAAGGTAACTTTATCCCAACCATAAAACTCTTGAACCAATGAGATCATGGCGTAAATAACACAAGCTTTATTAAAGTAGGCTCCAATAGCATTATCAATATCTCCCCAATTGAACAGAAAACGCTCAGGGGACACCATAACGGCGTTTCCGGTAACAAAATGTACCGATTTAAGAAGCTTCTCCAGGTTAGGAAGCTTCGTTGACATCATCCACTCGACAGGTAAAACTTGATCGTATTTATTTGTCGGGACTATTGCAATTCTAGGCCCACCAAACGAAGCATCGATACCGTATACAAATATTTTAAGCGGTCTTTCAGATTGGAGACTCTGGTGTAGATCACCACCTAGCAAACCGGAAACTTTTGGAAGCCAACTATCCAAGAAGTAGGCTTTGTCAAAAAATAATAATCCATCTATATCAACATTAATCGCCAAGGAATCTCGTAGCAAAGCAGCCTTGTCGGTAACAGATACAACCCAATCCAGCATACGCTGATCAGTGAAATCCACCTCATCCCAAGCTTCATCTTGCCCATCGACCTGCAAGCGAATGCTCGTTATAGGATGCTCACAAACCAACTTAGATAACTCGCCTAAAACAGTCCGAGAAGCAGGACTAAGAAGACCAGAATAGTTAGCCCCGAACGTGTTTTCGCTACAAGAGATATTAGCCTCCCGCTGCAAATTGACTAAAAGCCCGGACAATAACCCTAAATCAACAGCCATAACTACTCTCGCTCTTCCACGGTAGTAGCTCTGATGGTAATTATATATGAACCATCAGCCTGCTTTGCCTTGTCCAAAATACTTGGATTACGCTCTCCCTGCCAAATTACTTTGACCCCTGCATCAGTAACCCACTCACCTTTCCTATCCTTATTCGGAATTGACCCCGGCTTGGGTGAAAACGACACTCCACCAAGCCCAAGCTCATCCATATGCGAGTCAAAGCTACTTTTCATACGAGTAACTTCTGCGGGATCCGTATGAGTACAGACGCGATCTTTAATATCGCTATAGGCAATTTCACCATCCGCAAAAGCGTCGAGCAAACCGATTACTGAATGCCTAACGTCTGAAGGAGTTCTACCACCCAAATCCCCGCCGTATGCTCTTGCCCATCGATGGCACGCCACTACCATTTGCTTAGTCAAGGTCGAATCATTTACTCTAAGACGGACGCCAAGGAATCGCTTAAAATAATCGGTAATCGCGTCCTCCGTATCAAGTACCGCACCGGTTTTTTTCCGCTCTACTGCCAGCACATCCCAAGCAAAATCGTCTCCAAGCTGAATTAGCGCCTTCTTTTGAACGGCAGCAGCCTGCTCAGAAAGAGCCTCTATAATTTCTTCCAATCTAACCCTCGTATTCTGTACTGCATCTCTTTGCTGACGCAGTACGGTACTATAATCCAACTTAATTAAAGCGACTAGAGACTGCCTTGACGTACCAGAAATTATAGTCACCCTTGCTACGATTAGGACTCCATCAGCTGTTTGCCCCGCTGAATGTTGCCCCAAAAACAACCTAGCTATTTCTTTAGACTGCTCGACAAACTGAGTGTCGGGATTATCAACAATTGCATTACATGCCGTCACTAGATGGGAAGTTTCTTTATCGACAAAGGTGTACTGAGTACCCTGACCTGTTTCCGATATGATTTTTTTGAAGAATGCTCTTTGTGTATCGCTTGAAAGAAGTACCTCATCCAGACATTCAGGCTCTTCCTCGCCAGATTTCAGGATATGGTAAATAAAGTTCTCAACAACAAGCTCATTTCGCTGCACTTCAGTCAATACACTGACACGATTTCTCACTATCAAAATTCCCTTTCAAGAGCGACCATCAAAAATTGATGACACATTGCCTTCACGATAATCAATGAAACATAACGTGTCCACGTCGTCGGCGATTTTTCAAGCAGCCTCACTTCAAATTAACTGTACAAAAAAACAGTATCGAAACGTGAGTTTGCCATAGTCAAGCGGCTTGGCTACCCCGAGGCGACGACTGGCGTGTGAGGAGCTCCTTAGAGAGAGAGCTAGGGCGTGAGATACGAAGGCAACCCAACCCCATCGCTAAACTCCAGAAATGGCGCATGGAGTGTTGTAGGGCTAGTGACTGGGATAGGATTTTACGTACAAACCCTACGTACAATGCAAAAACAAAAAAGCCCGTAGAGCTTGATCTACGGGGCTTTTCGATGCATGGCGAAAAGATAGTGATTCGAACCCTATGCACTGTCGAAAGCGCGATAAAACTTAGACACTCCCCCACTCAGTCACGGATGCTCAATCAATGACAACGCATCCAAAACGGGTTTGATGGCGAGAGAAAAATGATCAAGGTAAGATTGTCAGCACAGTGCACCACTTCGGTGTACCTAAACGCTGTCACACTTCAAGATTTTTGACTGACAAATCCTTGTAGAATCAAGGATTTAGAGATAGGTGGCGACCCCACCAGCCACACCCCGGCACACAATGTTCCCGCTGTGGCTGCTTCCTTCCGGATCTGACCAGGTTCACGGGTAATCGTTGCGGGGGGACCGATGGGATCACCATAACGACGCTCACCTGACGGCGAGCCGCGCCATTGTACCTGTCTGAGACGAAGTTACAACCGTTCGCGTGGATTAAAAAACCTGAACGGCTTCAAGGACATGCAGCAGGCCTGAAAATCCTACTGCGCCAACACCTCATCCGCCCTGCCCCCTTCCTGCTGGATTACCAGATGAATGAAGTGCAACTTGGCGATCACCGCGGGCGGCAACACAAACGGGTAGAAATCCGGCTGGCCCATGCTGCGGGACAGCTCGTTGAGCATGCCCGCCAGTTCGATCCACGCGTTGACGAAGGACAGGAACGCCGCGCCGCCGGGATGCTGTGGATCGTAGAGAGTGCTCGATGGAAACGGCTGGTAGTCGAAATCCATTTCCCGTGCGCTCATGCCGAAACCCAGCGCGGTGTCCACTGCATCCATCATGTGCAGGTAGTGCGCCCAGGTTTCCGCCCAGTCTTCCCACGGATGCATGGTCGCGTAAGCGCTGACGAAATGTTGCTGCCAGTCGAGCGGCGCGCCTTGCTGGTAATGCCGATCGAGGGCCTCGGCATAACTTGCACGCTCGTCACCGAACAGGCTGCGAAACGGCTCCAACCATTGGCCGTTGGCGATCAACCGGTCCCAATAATAGTGCCCGACTTCGTGACGAAAATGCCCGAGCAGCGTGCGATACGGCTCGTGCATCTGCACCCGGACCTGCTCGCGGTGGGCATCATCGGCTTCCTTGATGTCGAGGGTGATCAGGCCGTTGGCGTGGCCCGTCATCGGCGGCTTGCCTTCGAGGTCGACGCCGATGAAATCGAAGGCCAGGCCAGTTTCGTCGTTCACGGTTTTCGGGATGACCTGCAACCCCAGGCTGACCAGTTGCGCCACCAGTCGGCGCTTGGCGATTTCGACTTTGCGCCAGCGTTCGTGGTTCTCGGGAATCGATAGATCGGGAATGGTGTGATTCAGGCTACAGGCGATGCACAGGGAATCATGATCGCTGGCCGGCAACAGCCAGTTGCAGGCGGCCGGGGTGTCGAGATTGGCGCAGCGTCGGAAGAGCCCGGCTTCGGGATCGGCATCGAGTGTCCAGGTGTCGACCTGCAAACCGGGCTGCAGCGACGACAAGCGACTCTGCTCCGGCTGATAGCCCAGAGCCGCCGAACAGGCCAGGCACTGGCTGTTGCGAAAGAACAGCGACTGCCCGCAGCGACAGTGCCAGACCTTGCTGTTGCGCGAACTCTCGCCAATGAAGGGCGCGGCGATGCGCGAGCTGAGCTGTTCGAAGAAGCGGTACATGGCGATCTCTCCTTGGGCTTGCCAAGACTAGATCATGATTGGTTACCGATCGTTCCCGGATTTTGCGTGATGGCGAATATCGCCATCGCGAGCAGGCTCACTCCTACAGGTAACCGCGTTTTTCCAGTAGGAATGCGATCGAATGTGGGAGCGAGCCTGCTCGCGATTGGCCTCACACGGAAATACCGTGCGTACTCAGAAACGCGACAAACGCCTCTTCATCCAGCACCTTCAAACCCAGCTCGTTGGCCTTGGCCAACTTCGAACCGGCACCCGGCCCGGCCACCACGCAATGGGTCTTGGCCGACACCGAACCGGCGACCTTGGCGCCGAGGCTTTCGAGCTTGTCCTTGGCGACATCGCGGCTCATCAACTCCAGCGAACCGGTCAGCACCCAGGTCTGCCCTGCCAGCGGCAAGCCTTCGACGACCTTTTTCTCGCTCTGCCAGTGCATGCCGAAATCACGCAGCTGCTTTTCGGCGGCTTCAGCGATCTGGCGATTTTCCTCGGAAGCGAAAAACTCCCGAACCGCATTCGCCTGCTTCTCCGGCAATGCCTGGCGCATGTCCAGCCAATCAGCGCTGACCACCGCTTCCAGCGAACCGAATTTTTCCGCCAGCTTCTGCGCCCCGCCCGGGCCGACCGACGGAATGTGCAACTTGTCGAGGAACCCGCCCAGCGTGGTACTCGCGGCAAACTCGGCACTCAACTCGCCTTGATCCTGAATCTGCAGGCCATGCTTGAGCAGATCCGCGATCACCTGCTGGTTATGTGCATCTTCAAAGAAGCTGTGAATCTCGTGAGCCACTTCCAGGCCGACATCCGGCAAATACGTGAGCACTTGCGGCAAGGCTTGCTGAACCCGCTCCAGCGAACCCAGCGAGCGCGCCAGGACCTTGGCCGTCTCCTCGCCGACATCGGGAATGCCGAGGGCGTAGATAAAACGCGCCAGGCTCGGTTTCTTGCTGTCTTCGATTGCACTCAGCAGCTTCTTGCTCGACAGCTCGGCAAACCCTTCCAGGTCGACAATGTCATCGAACTTCAGGGCGTACAGATCGGCCGGGGAACTGACCAGGCCTTCATCGACCAGTTGCTCGACGCTTTTATCGCCCAGGCCTTCAATGTCCATCGCGCGGCGCGAGACAAAGTGAATGATCGCCTGCTTGAGCTGCGCGCCGCAGGCCAGGCGACCGACGCAGCGGTACACCGCGCCTTCGCTGACCGTTTCGCGACCCTTGCTGCGCTTGACCAGTTGCGTGCGTTCGACATGGGAACCGCAGACCGGGCACTGCTCGGGAATCTGTACCGCGCGCGCGTTATCGGGACGGCGCTCCATGACCACTTGCACCACTTGCGGAATCACATCGCCCGCGCGGCGGATGATCACGGTGTCGCCGATCATCAAGCCCAGTCGCGCGACTTCGTCCATGTTGTGCAGCGTCGCGTTGGCCACGGTCACCCCGGCGACCTTGACCGGTTTCAAGCGCGCCACGGGCGTCACCGCGCCAGTGCGGCCGACCTGGAATTCCACGTCGAGCAATTCGGTGAGCTCTTCCATGGCCGGGAATTTGTGGGCAATCGCCCAGCGCGGCTCGCGAGCGCGGAAACCCAGTTCACGCTGGGAGGCGATGCTGTTGACCTTGAACACCACGCCATCGATTTCATAGGCCAGGCTGTTGCGGCGCTCGCCGATGTCGCGGTAGTAATCCAGGCACTCGTCGATGCCGTGCGCCAGTTTCAGTTCGCGGCTGATCGGCATGCCCCAGGCCTGAAGCTGCTTGAGATTGCCGATGTGCGTGTCGGCTATGTCCGCCGACACCTGGCCGATGCCGTAGCAGCAGAATTCCAGCGGGCGGTTGGCGGTGATCTTCGAATCCAGCTGGCGCAGACTGCCTGCCGCTGCGTTGCGCGGGTTGGCGAAGGTCTTGCCGCCGGCTTCCAGTTGTGTGGCGTTCAAGCGCTCGAAACCGGCCTTGGACATGAACACTTCGCCGCGCACTTCCAGGGTCACCGGCCAGCCGCTGCCTTGCAGCTTGAGCGGGATGTTGCGCACCGTGCGTACGTTGACGCTGATGTCTTCGCCGGTGGTGCCGTCGCCGCGCGTTGCGCCGCGCACCAGTACACCGTCCTGATACAGCAGGCTGACCGCCAGGCCATCGAGCTTAGGTTCGCAGCTGTATTCCACCGCCGCACCGCCGCCGAACAGATCGCCGGCCGGCAGGTCGAGGCCCTCGGTCACGCGGCGATCGAACTCGCGCATGTCGGTTTCTTCGAAGGCGTTGCCGAGGCTGAGCATCGGCACTTCATGCCGCACCTGGGTAAACGCCGACAGCGCCGCGCTGCCGACACGCTGGGTCGGCGAATCACTGGTGACGAGATCGGGGTTGGCCGCTTCGAGGGCTTTGAGCTCGTGGAACAACCGGTCGTATTCGGCGTCCGGAATGCTCGGTTCATCCATCACGTGGTAGCGATAGTTGTGCTGATCCAGCTCAGCGCGCAGCTCTAGAATGCGGGTTTTGGCGGCGGTCATGGGTGTTCTCTCATAAAGCAAAAGAGCAGCCGAGGCTGCTCAATCTGTAAGTACGGCGGCGATTTTAATTGTAGGAGCCAGCTTGCTGGCGATGGCGATCTCAGATACCCCATCGCCAGCAAGCTGGCTCCTACACAGGCCTGCGGGGAATTCAGGATTTTCCGCAGGCCTCCAATATCAACGCTTCTGTGTCAACGCGCGGCGTTCGAACTCAACGATGCGCTGACGGTAATGCTCGATCGTCTGCGCGGTCAGCACGCTGCGCTGGTCGTCTTTCAGTTCGCCGTTCAGCTCCTGGGACAGTTTGCGCGCTGCAGCCACCATCACGTCGAAAGCCTGCTTCGGATGACGCGGGCCCGGCAGGCCGAGGAAGAAACTCACGGCCGGCGTGCTGAAGTGATCGATGTCGTCCAGATCGAAGATGCCCGGCTTGACCGCATTGGCCATGGAGAACAGGACTTCGCCGTTACCGGCCATGCTTTCGTGGCGGTGGAAGATGTCCATTTCGCCAAAGCGCAGACCGCTTTCCAGAATGTTCTGCAACAGCGCAGGGCCCTTGAACCCGGCGGCGTCGCGGCAGATCACGCTGATCACCAGCACTTCTTCGGCTTGCGGCTGTTCCTTGTCGCTCACCGAAGGCGAGGACTTGGCGTCATCCGGGAAATCGTCGTCACGGCTGCTAAAGCTCGGGCCGCCGTCCAGGTCGAGGCTGAGGTTCATATCGCCCTGCGACGGCTCGCCATGACCACGCTTGCCGCGCTTGGACCCCGACTCACGGGGCTCGCGGGCCGGCATGCTCACCGACGGCAGATCCTGCTCGTCCAGTTGCGGTTCCTTGTGGGTATCCAGAACGCGCGGCGGGCCCAACAGCTCGGCGCTGCTGTCCTCGTCCGGCAGATTGGACAGACTTCGATCAAGACGGAACTTCAGTTTTCCCTTGCCGCCGCGCATCCGGCGCCAGCCATCGAAAAGAATACCGGCAATGACAATAATGCCGATGACGATCAGCCACTCGCGCAGACCGATTTCCATGTAATCCCGTGCCTCTATAAAAAATGCTGAAAAATAAGGGGTTTACAACTCGTAAACCGCTTTAAAACGTGGCGCCAACTCTATGTTCTGACAGGCGTTTTGCCCACGTATACGAAAAATTGACATTAAACTAGCACGACCAAAGGCAACTTTACACCGTCTGTCACAATGGCTTGCGCGAATATGTCGATTGGCCAGCAAGTCAAGGAAGGTAAATACGTCCTACAGACAAAAAATACCCAACCTACACACGCCGACTCAGGCATCCACCATCGCCATCGCCTCCTCGACATCCACTGCCACCAGACGCGAACACCCTGGCTCGTGCATCGTCACCCCCATCAATTGATCGGCCATTTCCATGGCGATCTTGTTGTGGGTGATATAGATGAACTGCACCGTCTGTGACATCTCTTTCACCAACCGTGCGTAGCGTCCAACGTTAGCGTCATCCAGTGGCGCGTCAACTTCATCGAGCATGCAGAACGGCGCCGGATTCAACTTGAAGATCGCAAAAACCAGGGCCAGTGCGGTCAGGGCTTTTTCGCCGCCGGAGAGCAAATGGATGGTGCTGTTCTTCTTTCCGGGCGGCTGCGCCATGATCGTCACCCCTGTATCGAGTAGATCTTCGCCCGTCAGTTCCAAATACGCGCGTCCACCACCGAAAACTTTTGGGAAAAGCGCCTGTAAACCGCCGTTGATCTGATCAAAGGTATCCTTGAAACGGTTACGGGTTTCCTTGTCGATCTTGCGAATCACGTTCTCGAGGGTGTCCAGCGCTTCCACCAGGTCATCGTTCTGCGCATCCAGATAACGTTTACGCTCTGATTGTTGCTGGTATTCGTCGATGGCCGCGAGGTTGATCGCGCCGAGGCGCTGAATGCGCGCGGCAATCCGTTCCAGCTCCTCTTCGGCGTCCTTCTCGCTGGCCTCGGAGGTCAGCGTGGCGAGCACGCCGTGCAGGTCGTAGCCGTCTTCCAGCAACTGATCTTCCAGGGTCTTGCGGCGCACGGTCAGGGCTTGCCATTCCATGCGTTGCGTTTCCATCTGGCCACGGATCAACTGCGATTGCTGCTCGGCCTGGTTGCGGCGTTTCTCGGCATCGCGCAATTCGCGGTCAGCGTCTTCGAGGGCAATCTGCGCGGTCTTAAGCTCTTCATCGACAGTCATGCGCTTGTCGAGCAACTCTTCGAGTTTCAGGCGCAGCTCTTCCAACGGCGCCTCGCCCTCCTCCAGGTTGAGGCTCAGCTGTTCGCGCTTTTCGGTCAGACGCTCGGACTGCATTTCCAGGCGTTCCAGCGCCTGGCGTGTCGAGTCGTGTTGCGCCCTGAGTGAACCCAGACGCACCGCCAATTGATGCGCGTGGTCCTTGTGCTGCCGCGCTTCCTGACGCACGCGGTCGAGGCGTTCGCGCAGGCTGTCGCGCTGGGCCAGAAGCAGTTCACGCTGTTCGGTGTCCAGCGCCATGGCGTCGAGGGCTTCCTGCAATTGCAGGCGCGCTTCGCCGATGTTTTCGTGCTCCAGCGCGCGCTGTTCGGCCAGCTCGGTGAGCTCTTCATCGAGCCGGGTGCGGCGCAACGTCAACTGCTCGACCTTGGCTTTGCCGGCGGACAACTGGGCTTTCAACTCGCCTTGCTGACGCGCTTCGTCCTGCAGCAAACGGCGCAAATGTTCGCGACCGTTTTCCTGCTGACGCTGCTGCGCACGCAGATTCTGAAGTTGCGTTTCGAGGGTTTCGACCGTGGCCTCGCGCTCTTCGCGCTCGCTGCCCAGACGCTGGATTTCCTGACCGCGCGCCAGCACACCGCTTTCCGCTTCGCTGGCCCGACGCACCCGCAAAAAGTGCCGGCCAACCCAGTAACCGTCGCGGCTGATCAGGCTCTGGCCGGCGGTCAATTGGCTGCGCAACGCCAACGCCTGTTCGAGGCTTTCAACCGGCTTGACCTGCCCCAGCCATGGCGACAGATCGACCTGCGCCTCGACCTTGTCGAGCAGGCTGCCGGGCACGCGCACGCCATCGCTGGCGGGGCTGAGCAAACGCAAATCGCCCTGGGCAAAACCGGCCAGGTCGAACCCGCCGAAGTCATCCACCAATACCGCTTGCAGGTCGGCACCGAGCACGGTTTCCACCGCCAGCTCCCAACCGGCTTCAACCTTCAAGCCTTCGGCGAGTCGCGGACGGTCCGCCAAGTGCTGATCGCGCAGCCATTCAGCGGTGCCGGTGCCCGGATCAAGAGCGGCTTGTTGAAGAGCTTCCAATGAGGCAAGACGACCGTTGAGGCGCTGCAAATCACCCTGGGCCTGCTGCTGTGCCGACAGCGCTTGCTGCAATTCCTGACGCAGTTGCTCAAGGCGTTCGACCTGCGCTTCTTCGCTGGCCTGCAAATCTTCGAGCGTGGCCTCGGAGGCGGCCAACTGCTCGCTGAGTTCCATGATCGCCGCGTCTTCCGGATCCGCCGAAAGCAAGGCGCGCTCTTCACCGAGACGCTTCTGACGATCCGCCAGGCGCTCCATGCTGGTTTCCAGCTGCTGGATGCGCGACTGCTGAACTTCGGACTGGCGACGCGGTTCGGCGGCGGTCAGGTTGAACGTGTCCCACTGCTCCTGCCAGCCGTGCATGGTAGTTTCGGATTCTTCCAGCGCGGCGGCGGCCTCTTCGGCGGCGGCGCTGGTGACTTCCTGCTCCGGCGTGAGCATGTCCAGCTCTTCGCCGAGGGTCAGCAGCAAGGTGCGGTCATGGCCCAGGTGCGACTCGGTTTCGAGGCGCGCGCGCTCGGCCTCTTTCAGATCGTCCTGCAACTGACGCAGGCGCTGCTGACCGTGCTGGATGCTCTGCTCGACCCGGGCGATATCGCCGCCCACCGAATAGAAGCGTCCCTGCACCAGATTGAAGCGTTCCGACAGGTCATGGTGCCCGTCACGCAAGCGCTCGATGCTCGCATCGGCGTTGCGCTGCTCGGCCACCAGCGCTTCGAACGTGACTTCCTGGTTGCCGATGATCGCTTCGCGCTGGCCGACCTGTTCGTTCAACGCCTGCCAGCGCAGAGCCGACAGTTGGGCCTTGAGCTGACGCTCCTCACCCTTGTATTCCTGATATTTCTTGGCCGCTTCGGCCTGGCGGTGCAGGCGTTCGAGCTGACGCGTCAGCTCTTCGCGCAGGTCCGTCAGGCGCTCGAGGTTTTCGTGGGTGCGGCGGATGCGGTTTTCGGTCTCGCGCCGGCGCTCCTTGTACTTGGAGATGCCCGCCGCTTCTTCAATGAAGTTGCGCAAGTCTTCGGGCTTGGACTCGATCAGCTTGGAGATCATCCCCTGCTCGATGATCGAGTAGCTGCGCGGGCCCAGGCCGGTGCCGAGGAAGATGTCGGTGATGTCACGACGACGGCATTTGGTGCCGTTGAGGTAATAAGTGGTCTGGCTGTCGCGGGTGACTTTGCGGCGGATGGAAATTTCCGCATAGGCGGCGTATTCCCCGAGCAGCGTACCGTCGGTGTTGTCGAACACCAGTTCGATGCTGGCCTGGCTCACCGGCTTGCGGCTGGTCGAACCGTTGAAGATGACGTCGGTCATCGACTCGCCGCGCAGGTTCTTCGCCGAACTCTCGCCCATCACCCAGCGTACGGCGTCGATGATGTTCGACTTGCCGCAACCATTGGGCCCGACCACTGCCGCCATGTTGCTGGGGAAGTTCACCGTGGTCGGATCGACGAAGGACTTGAACCCCGCCAGCTTGATGCACTTGAGCCGCACGCTTAAGCGTCCGTCAGGGCGGAAACCACCAGATCGCTGCTGCGCTGGGCATACGCCGTCAGCACTTCGCGGATCTGCGGAAAGTCACGGGCGATCACGGCGGCGAGCAAGCGCTCGAACAGCTCGAGAAACTCGCTCATCTCAGCCTTGCGCTGGTCCAGTGCGAGGAAATACGCACGGCTCATGGCCGGTTGCAGATTCTCGACGGTTTCCTGCAAGTACGGGTTGTTGGCGAACGGGTACGCCGCACGCATCACGCTGAAGCTGTCATCGACGAAGGAGCGGATGTCCTGGCGCTCGTAACTGGCGGTCAGGCGCTGCTGGATCTGCACGAACGGCGCCAGGTCGGCCTGGACTTGCCAGCCGTTGGCCACCGCGTTGCCGAGCAGGATGTACAACTCGCTCATCAGCGCGCACAGGCTCTGCACCTTGTGGGCGGTGAGTTCGGTCACGTGGGCGCCGCGTCGCGGCAGGATCGCGATCAGGTGGCGACGCTCGAGGATCAGCAAGGCCTCGCGTACCGAGCCGCGGCTGACATTGAGGGCCAGCGTGACCTTCTGTTCCTGGATGCGCTCCCCGGGCTTCATTTCGCCACGAATGATGCGTTCGGCGAGGTGGTGAGCAATTTGCTCGGCGAGGCTGTCCGGCGCCTTGAACGTCATGGTTGTCCCTTCAAACTCTTCGATCTGCACAAGCGGCGCAGTGTAGCGCAGATGATGGGTCATGGCGGAGTGCCCACTCGGCGGTTTTTGGCACGAATCCCGCAAAAAAGCAGGCTATCCCGTGAGGGTCAATAATGAAGGAACGAGTCGTTGATCGACAAAACGCTATTTCCTGACCTTTAAGTCAGAAAATCATTGACCCAAAAGTCAGACCTGATAAATTCGGTCCACGTCGGTTAACAACAATAATGAGTCTGCGAGGCCTTCCGTGATCCAGTTTTTACTAAACCAGGAACTCCGTAGCGAGCACGCCCTGGACCCGAACCTGACCGTGCTCAATTATCTGCGCGACCATGTGGGCAAACCCGGCACCAAAGAAGGCTGCGCCAGCGGTGACTGCGGCGCCTGCACCGTGGTGGTCGGCGAGTTGCAGACGGATGACGCGGGCCGCGAACACATTCGCTATCGCAGCCTCAACTCGTGCCTGACGTTCGTTTCGTCGCTGCACGGCAAACAGCTGATCAGCGTCGAAGACCTCAAGCACAAAGGCGAACTGCACAGCGTGCAGAAAGCCATGGTCGAGTGCCACGGCTCGCAATGCGGCTTCTGCACCCCCGGTTTCGTCATGTCTCTGTTCGCGCTGCAAAAGAACAGCGATCAGCCGGACCCCCACAAAGCGCACGAAGCCCTCGCCGGCAACCTGTGCCGCTGCACCGGCTATCGGCCGATCCTGGAAGCCGCCGAGCAATCCTGCTGCGGCAAGCAACCGGACCAGTTCGACGCCCGTGAAGCCGAGACCATCACCCGCCTGAAAGCCATTGCGCCCACCGATATCGGCGAGCTCAACAGTGGCGACAAACGTTGCCTGGTGCCGCTGACCGTGGCCGATCTGGCCGACCTCTACGACGCTTATCCACAAGCCCGCCTGCTGGCCGGTGGTACGGACCTGGCGCTGGAAGTCACCCAGTTCCATCGCACCTTGCCGGTGATGATTTACGTCGGCAACGTCGCCGAGATGAAGCGCATCGAGCGCTTTGAAGATCGCCTGGAAATCGGCGCCGCCACCGCCCTCTCCGACTGCTATGAAGCCTTGAACGCCGAGTACCCGGATTTCGGCGAATTGCTGCATCGCTTCGCTTCGTTGCAGATCCGCAACCAGGGCACCCTCGGCGGCAACATCGGCAACGCTTCGCCGATCGGTGACTCGCCACCGCTGCTGATCGCCCTGGGCGCGCAGATTGTCCTGTGCAAGGGCGACACCCGTCGCACCCTGGCGCTGGAAGATTACTTCATCGATTACCGCGTCACCGCGCGCCAGGAAAGCGAGTTCATCGAGAAGATCATCGTGCCCCGCGCCAGCATCGAGCAAACGTTCCGCGCCTACAAAGTATCGAAGCGCCTGGACGATGACATCTCCGCGGTGTGTGCGGCCTTCAACCTGCGCATCGACAACGGTGTGATCGCTGATGCCCGCGTGGCATTCGGCGGCATGGCGGCGATTCCAAAACGCGCGAATAACTGCGAAACCGTACTGCTCGGCGCGCCGTTCAACCATGCCACCGTCGAGCGCGCCTGCGCCGCCCTGGCCGAAGATTTCACCCCGCTTTCGGACTTCCGCGCCAGCAAGGAATACCGCCTGCTCAGTGCGCAAAACCTGCTGCGCAAATACTTCATCGAACTGCAAACGCCGCACATCGAGACTCGGGTGACCGCTTATGTCTAACCATCACGCCGTAGAGAAGACCCAGGCCGAACTGGCTGAACTGTTCGCCAAGGACCTGACCACCGGTGTCGGCCGCAGCGTCAAGCACGACAGCGCCGCCAAGCACGTGGCCGGTGAAGCGCAGTACATCGACGACCGCCTGGAATTTCCCAATCAGCTGCATGTTTATGCACGCCTGTCGGACCGCGCCCACGCGAAAATCATCAGCATCGACACCAAGCCTTGCTACGCCTTCGAAGGCGTGCGCATCGCCATCACCCACGAAGACGTGCCGGGGCTGAAAGACATCGGCCCGCTGATGCCCGGTGATCCGTTGCTGGCCATCGACACGGTGCAGTTCGTCGGTCAGGTTGTCATGGCCGTGGCCGCCCGCGACCTCGAGACCGCACGCAAAGCCGCCATGGCCGCGGTGATCGAATACGAAGACCTGGAACCGGTACTGGATGTGGTCGAGGCCTTTCGCAAAAAACATTACGTGCTCGACAGCCACACCCATGAACGCGGTGATTCGGTCAACGCGCTGGCGACAGCGAAAAATCGTATCCAGGGCACGTTACACATCGGCGGCCAGGAGCACTTCTACCTCGAAACTCAGATCTCCTCGGTAATGCCCACCGAAGACGGCGGCATGATCGTCTACTGCTCCACGCAGAACCCCACCGAAGTGCAAAAGCTGGTGGCGGAAGTACTGGACGTGTCGATGAACAAAATCGTCGTCGACATGCGCCGCATGGGCGGTGGTTTCGGTGGCAAGGAAACCCAGGCCGCGAGCCCGGCCTGCCTGTGTGCGGTGATCGCGCGTTTGACCGGCCAGCCGACCAAGATGCGTCTGCCACGGGTCGAAGACATGTTAATGACGGGCAAGCGTCACCCGTTCTATGTCGAATACGACGTGGGCTTCGACGACAGCGGGCGCCTGCACGGCATCCTGCTGGAACTGGCGGGTAACTGCGGCTGCTCGCCGGACCTGTCGAACTCGATTGTCGACCGCGCGATGTTCCACGCCGACAACTCGTACTACCTCGGCGACGCGACCATCAACGGTCACCGCTGCAAGACCAACACCGCGTCGAACACCGCGTATCGGGGTTTCGGCGGCCCGCAAGGGATGGTCGCCATTGAAGAAGTGATGGACGCGATCGCCCGCCATCTGGCCCTGGATCCGCTGGCCGTGCGCAAGGCCAACTACTACGGCAAGACCGAGCGCAACGTCACCCATTACTACCAGACCGTCGAGCACAACATGCTCGAGGAAATGACCGCCGAACTGGAAGAAAGCAGCCAGTACGCCGAGCGCCGCGAAGCGATTCGCCGCTACAACGCCAACAGCCCGATCCTGAAAAAAGGTTTGGCGCTGACCCCGGTGAAATTCGGGATTTCCTTCACCGCCAGCTTCCTCAACCAGGCCGGTGCGCTGATCCACGTCTACACCGACGGCAGCATCCACCTGAACCACGGCGGCACAGAAATGGGCCAGGGGCTGAACACCAAAGTCGCGCAGGTCGTGGCCGAAGTGTTCCAGGTGGAAATGGACCGTGTGCAGATCACCGCGACCAACACCGACAAGGTGCCGAACACCTCGCCGACCGCCGCGTCGAGCGGTGCCGACCTGAACGGTAAAGCCGCGCAGAACGCCGCAGAAATCATCAAGAAACGCCTGATCGAATTCGCCGCCCGCCAGTACAAGGTCAGCGAAGAAGACGTGGAATTCCACAACGGTCACGTACGGGTTCGCGATCACATCCTGACGTTCGAAGCGCTGATCCAGCAGGCGTATTTCGCTCAGGTGTCGCTGTCGAGCACCGGGTTCTACAAGACGCCGAAAATCTTCTACGACCGCAGTCAGGCCCGTGGCCGGCCGTTCTATTACTACGCGTTCGGCGCGGCGTGCTGCGAAGTGATCGTCGATACGCTGACCGGCGAGTACAAGATGCTGCGCACCGACATTCTCCACGATGTCGGCGCCTCGCTGAACCCGGCGATCGACATTGGCCAGGTCGAGGGCGGATTCATCCAGGGCATGGGCTGGCTGACCATGGAAGAGCTGGTGTGGAATGCCAAGGGCAAGCTGATGACCAACGGCCCGGCGAGCTACAAGATCCCGGCTGTTGCGGACATGCCGCTGGACCTGCGGGTGAAGCTGGTGGAAAACCGCAAGAACCCGGAAGACACGGTGTTCCATTCCAAGGCCGTGGGCGAGCCGCCGTTCATGCTCGGCATCGCGTCGTGGTGTGCGATCAAGGACGCCGTGGCGAGTCTAGGTGACTACAAGCACCAGCCGAAAATCGATGCGCCGGCGACTCCGGAGCGGGTGTTGTGGGGGTGTGAGCAGATGCGCCAGTTGAAGGCGGCGAAGGCCGTTGAAGCCGAAACCGAGTTGGCTTCGCTCTAAGACCGAGGCGCGCCCATCGCTGGCAAGCCAGCTCCCACAGGATCTGAGTTGAATCAAAATTCTGTGGACACCACAAGACACTGTGGGAGCTGGCTTGCCAGCGATGAGGCCGGAACAGACAACAGAAATGTTGAGGTGAAATATGTACAACTGGATCGACGCCCTCGCCGACCTGCAAAACCGCGGTGAACCCTGCGTGTTGGTGACCATCATCGAAGAGCTCGGCTCGACTCCGCGCAATGCCGGTTCGAAAATGGTCATCAGCGCCAGCCAGACCTTCGACACCATCGGTGGCGGACACCTGGAATACAAGGCCATGCAGATTGGCCGCGAGATGCTCGCCAGCGGCAAGCAGGACACGCACCTGGAGCGCTTCAGCCTCGGCGCCAGTCTCGGCCAGTGCTGCGGCGGCGTGACCGTGTTGCTGTTCGAACCGATGGGCCAGGTCCAGGCGCAAATCGCCGTGTTCGGCGCCGGCCATGTCGGTCGCGCGCTGGTACCGCTGCTCGCCAGCCTGCCCTGCCGGGTACGCTGGATCGATTCCCGGGAAGATGAATTCCCGGAACAGATCCCCCACGGCGTACGCAAGATCGTCGCCGAAGAACCAGTGGATGAGATCGACGACCTGCCCGCCGGCAGCTACTGCATCGTCATGACCCACAACCACCAGCTCGACCTCGAACTCACCGCCGCGATCCTCAAGCGCAACGACTTTGCCTACTTCGGCCTGATCGGTTCGAAGACCAAACGGGTGAAGTTCGAACATCGCCTGCGCGACCGCGGTTTTGACAGCAGCGTGCTGCAACGCGTGCGCTGCCCGATGGGCATCGGCGAAGTCAAAGGCAAATTGCCTGTGGAAATCGCCATCTCCATCGCCGGCGAAATCATCGCCACCTATAACGCGAATTTCGGCCAGAACACTGCCAGCGCCGGATCGTCGATTGCCAAACTGCTGCCTGCTTCACGCCGCAGCCAAGCCTCTAATTGAGAACGCCCATGCCTCTGACTCGCAAAGCCTACCGCGCCGCCATCCTGCACAGCATCGCCGACCCTGCCGAAGTCGGGATCGAAGCCTCGTACGAGTATTTCGAAGACGGTTTGCTGGTGGTCGATAACGGCCAGATCAGCGCCCTCGGCCATGCCAGCGAATTGCTGCCGACCCTGCCGGCCGATATCGAGATCACCCATTACCAGGACGCCCTGATCACACCCGGATTCATCGACACCCACATCCACTTGCCGCAAACCGGCATGGTCGGTGCCTACGGCGAGCAGCTGCTGGACTGGCTCAACACCTACACCTTCCCGTGCGAAAGCCAGTTCGCCGACAAGGCCCATGCCGACGAAGTCGCGGACATTTTCATCAAGGAACTGCTGCGCAACGGCACCACCACGGCCCTGGTATTCGGCAGCGTACACCCGCAATCGGTGAACTCGTTCTTCGAAGCCGCCGAACAGCTGGACCTGCGAATGATCGCCGGCAAAGTGATGATGGACCGCAACGCGCCGGACTACCTGACCGACACCGCCGAATCCAGCTACGTCGAAAGCAAGGCGCTGATCGAACGCTGGCACGGCAAGGGCCGCTTGCACTACGCCGTGACGCCGCGCTTCGCCCCGACCAGCACCCCGGAACAACTGACCCTCGCCGGCCAGTTGCTAAGCGAATTTCCGGACCTGTACATGCAGACCCACATCAGCGAAAACCTCAAGGAAGTCGAGTGGGTCAAGGAACTGTTCCCGGAGCGCAAGGGCTACCTCGACGTCTACGATCACTACCAGTTGCTCGGCGAGCGTTCGGTGTTTGCCCACGGCGTGCACCTGTGCGACGACGAATGTGCGCGCCTGGCCGAAACCGGTTCGGCGATCGCCTTTTGCCCGACCTCGAACTTCTTCCTCGGCAGCGGTTTGTTCAACCTGCCGATGGCCGAGAAGCACAAGTTGAATGTGGGCCTGGGCACGGACGTGGGCGGCGGCACCAGTTTCTCGCTACTGCAAACCTTGAACGAGGCGTACAAGGTCATGCAGTTGCAAGGCGCGCGACTGAGCCCGTTCAAATCGCTGTACCTGGCGACCCTCGGCGGTGCTCGCGCGCTGCGGCTTGAGGACAAGATCGGCACGCTGCAACCGGGCACCGACGCAGACTTCCTGGTGCTGGACTACAACGCCACACCGCTGTTGAGCTATCGCTTGAAGCAGGCAACCAACATCGCCGAGACACTGTTCGTGTTGATGACGCTGGGGGATGACCGGACTGTGCTGCAGACGTATGCGGCGGGGGCGCAGGTGCATCAGCGCTGAGTTTTCTCCAGGCATAAAAAATCCCCCGTGATCATCAGATTCCGGGGGATTTTTTATGCCCTGTAGGAGCGAGCCTGCTCGCGATGGTCGTTAACGATTACGCAGGGAATCTGATACCCCGCGGTGCCCTCGAGACCATCGCGAGCAGGCTCGCTCCTACAGGGGACTGTGTCAGATTTTCGCTGGCGAACGCCCTGGCTTCTTGGTCTGCAGCAGATGCGAGAACACCGCATGCAGATCATCCGACGCACTTTCCTCGTCGAGGTTGAGCTTGCTGTCGATGTGATCCATGTGATGCATCATCAGGTCCACCGCCAGCTCACCGTTGCGCGCTTCGATGGCGTCGATCAGCTGGGTGTGCTCGTCGTAGGAACAATGCGAACGGTTGCCGCTTTCATACTGGGCAATGATCAACGACGTCTGGGATACCAGGCTGCGCTGGAAGCTGATCAACGGGGCATTCTTCGCCGCTTCGGCCAGTTTCAGGTGGAATTCGCCCGACAGACGGATACCGGCACCGCGATCGCCGCGGGAGAAGCTGTCGCGTTCGTCGTTGACCATCTGGCGCAATTCGGCGATCTGCTCGGCGGTGGCGTGTTGCACCGCCAGTTCAGTGATCGCGCGCTCCACCAGACGGCGGGCGAGGAACACCTGGCGCGCCTCTTCGACACTCGGGCTGGCCACCACCGCGCCGCGGTTCGGTCGCAGCAGCACGACGCCTTCATGGGCCAGGCGCGACAGCGCACGGCGAATGATGGTGCGGCTGACCCCGAAAATTTCCCCCAGCGCTTCTTCGCTCAACTTGGTGCCGGGCGCCAGGCGCTGTTCGAGGATGGCCTCGAAGATATGCGCGTAGACAATATCGTCCTGGGTACCGCTACGGCCGGCTTTGCCTGCTCGCGGTTGTTTCTTGAGGGGTTGCAACTGTTCGTTCATGGGCACTCGAGTCGGGAGAACTGCGGCGAATTGACCGTGACTGTAATACGGCACAGTGGGTCGCTGGCAAGTATCGCGTAAAAAACACCGCGATTGTACACAATGGATGGTGGCAACACGACTGTACGGCTGTTTGTCGCCTTTGCTGTATTGCAACGATTGCTTACGTTTGAGTTTAGGCTTAACCGCAGAATCCGCAGCCAACAAGATCCCCTGTAGGAGCCAGCTTGCTGGCGATGGTGTGTCAGACACATTGACGTTGACTGACACACCATCGCCAGCAAGCTGGCTCCTACAGGGGGTCGCGCTGCAACGGATATTTTCGTACGCATTAAGGAACACCGTTGTCATGAACGACGCCATTCACACGCCGCTCCGCCCGTTGGCGGACACGTCCCCTTCCGCCATCGTCGCCGGCTTCATCGCGATGATGACCGGCTACACCAGCTCCCTGGTGTTGATGTTCCAGGCCGGGCAAGCGGCGGGCCTGAGCAGCGGGCAGATTTCGTCGTGGATCTGGGCGATTTCCATTGGCATGGCAGTGTGCTCGATCGGCCTGTCCCTGCGTTATCGCACGCCGATCACCATTGCCTGGTCGACGCCCGGCGCAGCGTTGCTGATCACCAGCCTGGGCGGTGTGAGCTACGGCGAAGCGATTGGCGCCTACATCACCTGCGCGGTGCTGGTCACCGTGTGCGGCCTGACCGGCAGCTTCGAACGCCTGGTGAAGAAGATCCCGGCCTCCTTGGCCGCCGCGCTGCTGGCGGGGATCCTGTTCAAGATCGGCAGCGAAATCTTCGTTGCCGCCCAGCATCGCACCGCGCTGGTGCTGGGCATGTTCTTCACTTACCTGGTGGTCAAGCGCCTGTCGCCGCGCTACGCGGTGCTCGCTGCGCTGCTGATCGGCACTGCGCTGTCAGGGTTGATGGGGCTGCTGGATTTCAGCGCGTTTCACCTGGAAGTGGCGACACCGGTCTGGACCACGCCGCACTTCTCCCTGGCCGCAACCATCAGCATCGGCATTCCGCTGTTCGTGGTGGCGATGACCTCGCAGAACATGCCGGGCATCGCGGTGCTGCGCGCCGACGGCTACACGGTGCCGGCCTCGCCGCTGATCACTACGACAGGCATCGCCTCGCTGCTGCTGGCGCCGTTCGGTTCCCACGGGATCAACCTGGCCGCCATCAGCGCGGCAATCTGCACCGGGCCGCATGCTCACGAGGATCGCAACAAGCGATACACCGCGGCGGTCTGGTGCGGGATTTTCTACGGGATTGCCGGGGTGTTCGGCGCGACGTTGGCAGCGCTGTTTGCCGCGCTGCCGAAGGAATTGGTGCTGTCGATTGCGGCGCTGGCGTTGTTCGGCTCGATCATCAACGGCTTGAGCATCGCCATGACCGAAGTGAAGGAACGTGAAGCGGCGCTGATCACCTTCATGGTCACGGCGTCGGGGCTGACGCTGTTTTCCATCGGTTCGGCGTTCTGGGGGATTGTGGCGGGGGTGTTGACGCTGGTGATTCTGAATTGGCGCAAGGCTGCTTAATACACACCGTCACCTGTAGGAGCGAGCCTGCTCGCGATGGACGTTAACGATAACGCGGGGGAATCTGATACCCCGCGGTGCTCTGAAGTCCATCGCGAGCAGGCTCGCTCCCACAGGGGAGCGGGCGGTGGTTTCTGGCAGGCATAAAAAAACGGCGACCCGTGGGTCGCCGCTTCTTTTATGACATCAAGCCATGACATCAAGCTACCGGATTGATCGGCTTTTCCGGGTACCAGACGTCGATCAGCGGGCTGACGGTGACTTCGGTCAGTTCGCTGCGGCCCTTGAGCCAGGCTTCAACAGCGGCACGCTGCTCTTCGGATACCGAGCCACGCTTCTGCAGGCAAACCAGACCGACGTCGTCGCCGCCAACATAGCCCAGACCGTTGGCTTCCATGGCTTCTTTCAGGAACGCGTCGAGGAAAGCATCAATGGCTTCATCAGCCAAATCTTCTTTGAAATCCAGGTTCAGTTCGAAACCCAGCTCTTGAAATTCATCGACGCACAGTTTTTTGCGCAGACGCTGGGAACGGTTAGTCGCCATTGGAACAATCCTCATAAGTAATAACGGGCGGCACTTTAGCAGTTTAAGCCGCCAATTGCCCGATTCTCTGGGCGCAAGGCGTTACCGTCGGTAAAAAAATAGCGGATTAGGTGACTCGGGTACGGCACAAGCCGCTACACCTTGGGGCATAATGCCGACACTTTCATGATCACTGAGGGAATTTATCTTCATGCCCTCGTCTTTTCCCCCCTCGGCTGTAGGGTCTTATTTCATATGATCAAATCTTTGCGTCCACTGTTGCTGGCCAGTCTTCTTCTCCCCCTGGCCCTCCCCGTTTCCGCCGCCACCATCAACACCGCCCTGTCGCCCAATGTCGAAAAGGCCCTGAAAGCCAGCAAGCTGCAGGACAACGCCCTGTCGCTGGTGATGATCCCGCTCAACGGCCCGGGCACCCCGACGATTTTCAACGCTGACGTCTCGGTCAACCCGGCGTCCACCATGAAACTGGTGACCACCTACGCCGCGCTGGAAATGCTCGGCCCGAACCACCAGTGGAAAACCGAGTTCTACACCGACGGCACGCTCAGCGGCGGCATTCTCAACGGCAACCTCTACCTCAAGGGTGGCGGCGACCCGAAACTGAACATGGAAAAACTCTGGCTGCTGATGCGCGATCTGCGCGCCAATGGCGTGACCCAAGTCACCGGCGACCTGGTGCTGGATCGCGGCTTTTTCGTGCAACCGCAATTGCCCGAGTTCAACGATGACGGCAATGACGAGAACAAACCGTTCCTGGTCAAACCCGACTCGCTGCTGGTCAACCTCAAGGCCTTGCGCTTTGTCGCGCGCAACGACGGTGGCCGGGTGCTGATCTCGGTGGAACCGCCGATCTCCAGCATCCGCATCGAAAACCAGGTCAAGGCCGTCAATTCCAAGCAATGCACCGGTGGCGTGCGCTACAACCCGGTGGCTCAGCCTGACGGAACCGTCACCGTGACCGTCGGCGGTCAGTTGGGCGATGGCTGCAGCTCCCAGACTTACCTGTCGCTGCTCGACCATGCCACTTACACCGCAGGCGCGGTTCGGGCGATCTGGAAGGAGCTGGGCGGCAGCATTCAGGGCAAGGACGTTCTGGCACCTACGCCAAAAGACGCCAAGGTCCTGGCTCGTGCGTTCTCGCCGGACCTGGCGGAAATCATCCGCGACATCAACAAATACAGTAACAACACCATGGCGCAGCAGCTGTTCCTGAGCCTGGGCCAGCGCTTCCGCACCGATGCCGATGCTGACGACGCCAAGGCCGCCCAGCGTGTAGTGCGTCAGTGGCTGGCGAAGAAAGGCATTACCGCGCCGCACCTGGTGATGGAGAACGGTTCCGGCCTGTCCCGCGCTGAACGTGTGAGTGCACGGGAGATGGCCGCGATGCTGCAGGCCGCGTGGCGCAGTCCGTACGCCGCCGAGTTCATCAGTTCGATGCCGATTGCGGGGACCGATGGCACCATGCGTAAGCGTTTGAAGACCACTGCGATGCGCGGTGAGGCCCACGTCAAGACTGGCACCTTGAACACGGTGCGTGCGATTTCCGGTTTCAGCCGCGACGTTAATGGTAATACCTGGGCGGTGGTGGCGATTCTCAACGACAAGGCTCCGTTCGGTGCGTCGTCGGTGCTGGATCAGGTGCTGCTGGATTTGTATCGCCAGCCGAAATTGCCGGAGACGGCTTCGGTTTTGTAAGGCGCCTTGATGTGACTGGGCTTTGGGGGCATATCCATTGCTGCGGTAACGGCGGCTATTGGTTTCGCCCTTACGGCGAGTTACTTGGAGAAGCGCCAAGTAACCAAGCGCTTTTGCCCCTTTCGTTCGGTGCCTCGCCTAGGCTCGGCATTCCCTCGCTCCGGTCCTGCTCCGTGGGCCCGCCGCGATCGGCCATCCATGGCCGTGCGCGGCTAACCCGGCATCCATGCCGGGTTGTCCACTGCGCAGAACCTCCACTCGGCCTCTCGAGGGGGCGACCACCGCCACAGCCGCCGAGGCGGCCTTAAAGCCGACCTGGCTCTCCGCTTGACCGCATTCCCCCTGTGGGAGCGAGCCTGCTCGCGATGGACGTCAACGATAACCCGGGCTGTCTGGATGAACGCGGCGTCTGGACGTTTTTCGCGAGCAGGCTCGCTCCCACACGGGGATCGGGTTCACACGGTCAAAACTGTAGGAGCCAGCTTGCTGGCGATGGACGTCAACGATAACGCGTGCTGTCTGGTTGAGCGCGGCGTCTGGACGTTTTTCGCGAGCAGGCTCGCTCCAACACGGGGATCGGGTTCACACGGTCAAAACTGTAGGAGCCAGCTTGCTGGCGATGGACGTCAACGATAACGCGTGCTGTCTGGTTGAGCGCGGCGTCTGGACGTTTTTCGCGAGCAGGCTCGCTCCCACACGGGGATCGGGTTCACACGGTCAAAATTGTAGGAGCCGGCTTGCTGGCGATGGACGTCAACGATGACGCGGGCTGTCTGGATAAGCGCGGTGTCTGGGCGCTTTTCGCGAGCAGGCTCGCTCCCACACGGGGATTGGGTTCACACGGTCAAAACTGTAGGAGCCAGCTTGCTGGCGATGGACGTCAACGATAACGCGTGCTGTCTGGTTGAGCGCGGCGTCTGGACGTTTTTCGCGAGCAGGCTCGCTCCCACACGGGGATTGGGTTCACACGGTCAAACTGTAGGAGCCAGCTTGCTGGCGATGGACTTCAACGATGACACGGGCTATCTGGATGAACGCGGTGCCTGGGCGTTTTTCGCGAGCAGGCTCGCTCCTACAGGGGACTGGGTTCACACGGTCAAAACTGTAGGAGCCAGCTTGCTGGCGATGGGCGTCAACGATGACGCGACTTGTCTGGATAAGCGCGGTGTCCGGGTGTTTTTCGCCGGCAGCGTGGATTAGTTCATCTCCCCTTCAACCCGATCCCGCCCGCCCTGCTTCGCCGCGTAGACGCCAGAGTCCGCCCGCAGCAACAGCGCATCCGCGCCCTCGCCGACCCGCCAGCTGGCAATGCCGAAACTCGCGGTGACGATGCCGACGTCGTCGATCGGTGAGCTGCGCAAGCCCTGCCACAACTCCAGCGCCAGCACATGGGCCTGTTCGCCGTCGATGTCCGGGCAGAGCACCATGAACTCCTCGCCGCCCAGGCGACAGAACACATCGGTGCGGCGCAGCCGGTGGCCAATGCGCTCGCACACCGCCTGCAACACCCGATCGCCCACCGCGTGGCCATGCTGGTCATTAATGCGTTTGAAGTGGTCGATGTCGAGCATGATCACCGACAACTCGCCGCCACCGCGCTCGACCCGCGCCATCTCGGTGGTCAGGCGCTCCTGGAAGTAGCGTCGATTGTGGATGCCGGTCAGTGAATCGGTGATCGACAGCGCCCGCAGCTCCTCTTCCACGCGTTTCAGGTCGGAGATGTCCGAGATGTAGCCGTGCCAGAGCACGCCGCCACCGGGCAGTTCTTCCGGGGTCGCTTCCCCCCGCACCCAACGCAGTCCGCGCACGGGCAGTTGCACGCGGTATTCCTCGCGCCACGGGCTGAGCGTGTCCGCAGAGGCCCGGATCGAGGCGCGGACCCGGGTGGTGTCCTGAGGATGAATCCGGGTGAAAATCGCTTCGGCGTTGAGCAGCAACACATCCGGATCGAGTTCGTAGATCTCGCGAATGCCGTCGCTGGCGTAGATCACACTGAAGCGCCCGTCGAACTCCATCTTGAACTGGTAGATCCCGCCGGGCACATGGGCGCTGAGTTTCTTCAGCAACAAATCCCGCGCCGCCAGCGCCTCGTGCACCCGCTTGCGCTCAGTGACGTCGATGCAGATCGCCAGGTGCCCGACCCACAAACCCTGCTCGTCGAGCACCGGGGTCGCCAGCATGTTCACGGTCAAATGGCTGCCGTCGCCACGGACCAGCGTCCACTCCCGCGCCTCGTGACCACCGTCCTCGCCGCCCTCGACCAGCATCGCCTGGCAGGTCGGAATCGGCTTGCCGTAGCGCGCGCTCAACTCCGCCGACCGCGCCGCCAGTTCCCGGGGCAGGTGCAGGTTTTCCAGGGTCATGTGGCCGACCACTTCCATGTTGGAGTAGCCGAGCATCTGCTCCGCCCCGGCGTTGAAGGTACTGATGACGCCGCGCAGGTCGGTGGCGATGATCGCTACCTGAGTCGCGGCATTCAGCACGCCACGCAACTGACCGTGGGTGCCGCGCAGTTCCTGCTCGCGGGCGCGCAGTTCCTGGGTTCGTTGCTCGACCATCTTCAGCGCGCGCTGACGCTGGCTGACCAGCACATAGAGCAGCGCACTGAGCAACAGGCTGAGCAGACCGCCCAGCACCACCAGGCTGTTCACCGAAGAATGATTGGCCTGCAGGAAGGCTTCGCTGGGCTGGATGTCGACCTGATAGTCATGGTCGGCGAGCCGCAACAGCCGGGTCGCGGACAGCTCACTGGCGGCGGGTCCGTTGGGGGATTCGTAAAGCACTTCGTGCTGGTCGTCGGTGGACAGGTCGAGGATGCGCACCGAAAGGTAATCGCGCGCCGCCTCCGGCAAGCCATCGGCCAGCAACTGGCGCATGCTGATCACCGCCATCACATAGCCGAAAGGTTTTGACGTCGGCTGCTCGCGGAGCATGACCGGCGCAACCAGCAGCACGCCCCGGGCATAGGCCGGCTCGATACTGACCAGGTGCATCGGCTGCGACACCGCCATCTGCCCATGCTGGTCGGCCCGTTCGAGAGTGGCGCGGCGCAGGGGTTGGGCCAGCAAGTCGTAGCCCAGCGGCGAGCCGAGTTTGCTTTGCGTCTGGCTGTAAAGCACCACCACGTACTCATCGCGCTCAGCCGCCAGTTGCAACTCACCGTCGGCATTCAGTTCACGAATGTTGAAATCGGGTAAGCCCTCGCTACGCACCTGGCGCTCGAATTCCGCGCGTTCGGTGCCGCTGACCCGCCGGGCGAACGAATACGCCTGGGTCCGGTGCAACAGGGGTTGGGTGTAGCCGTTGAATTCCTCGCGGGCGACCGCATCGGAGTTGGCAAAGAACCGGCGCAGGCCGTCGAGGCGCTGTTCCTGATCTTCAAAGCGTTCTTCGATACGGCTGTAACGTTCGCTGGCCAGCAGTTGGAAACGTTGCCGCAATTGATGGTGAAACAGATTCAGTGTCGACCAGGTCAGCAGCGCCGTGAGAACTCCACCAATAAGCAATACCAGCAGCGCGACCAGCCAGGCCGAAGCGTCTTCACTGATAAAACCCAGGATCTTGGGGCGCACGGCGTGCAACGACATAAAGGCAAACTCAAAATACCAAGCGCCGGGAAAACCCACAGGCCCTGCTTGAGTTATAGCTATTAGCCATCAATTTGACCAGCACTGAAATTCCCCCTGTAGGAGCGAGCCTGCTCGCGAAAAACGTCAGGACATCGCGTTTATTCAGAATGCGCGCGTTATCGTTAACGACCATCGCGAGCAAGCTTGCTCCTACAGTAGATCCGACCGTTACCGGGCGGTGATTTTCCAGGCCCGATGGATCTTCCCATTACGGGCAAAATCCGGATCAATGGTCTGCGCCGTGATCTCCTCGACCGCGTAACGCGCGCTGAGGTTGTCCTCCAGGACGAACTTGCGGAAGTTGTTGGAGAAGTACAACACGCCCCCCGGCGCCAGTCGGGCCATGGCCAGATCGATCAGTTGCACCTGGTCACGCTGCACGTCGAAGATCCCTTCCATGCGCTTGGAGTTGGAGAACGTCGGCGGGTCGATGAAGATCAGGTCGTACTCGTCACGGCTGGCTTCGAGCCAGGCCATCACGTCGCCCTGCTCCAGGCGGTTCTTGTCGGAAAAACCGTTCAGCGACAGGTTGCGACGCGCCCAGTCGAGGTAGGTTTTCGACAGGTCGACGCTGGTGGTGCTGCGCGCGCCGCCCTTGGCCGCGTGAACGCTGGCGGTCGCGGTGTAGCAATACAGGTTGAGGAAGCGCTTGCCGGCGGCTTCTTTCTGAATCCGCAAACGCATCGGCCGGTGGTCGAGGAACAGCCCGGTGTCGAGGTAGTCGGTGAGGTTGACCAGCAACTTCACGCCCCCTTCGTTGACCTCGACGAACTTGCCCTGCGCGGCCTGACGTTCGTACTGTTTGGTGCCGCTCTGACGTTCGCGGCGCTTGACCACCACGCGGCTCTTGTCGATGTTCAGCGCCTGCGGGATCGCGGCCAAGGCATCGAACATGCGCGCCGAGGCTTTTTCCGGGTCGATGGACTTCGGCGCGGCGTATTCCTGGACGTGGACCCAATCCTGATACAGGTCGATGGCCATGGAGTATTCCGGCATGTCGGCATCGTAGACGCGGTAGCAGTCGACGCCTTCACGCTTGACCCACTTGCCCAGCGCCTTGAGGTTTTTTTGCAGGCGATTGGCGAACATCTGCCCGCCTTCGCTCAAACGCGGTTGCTCGATCACGGGCGCGGGGGCCGCGACCGGTTTGATCGGGTTGCCGTTTTTGTTGTACTGGCGTTCCTGCGGCTCGTTCGGCGCCTGATCGTATTCCGCCTGCTCACGCTCGACCTGACGCTGTTCCGGGGTGCGACGCTCGCCGGTGACGAACTGGTCCGGCGTGACCTTGATCAGCAACAACTTGCACGGCAACGCGCCGTTCCAGAACGAATACTGTTTGTGGCTGCGGATCCCCATGCGCTTGCCCAGGTCCGGGGCGCCGGTGAACACCGCCGCTTCCCAGTTCAGGCAGGCCTGACGCAGGCGTTCGCCGAGGTTCTGGTAGAGATAGAGCAGGCTCGCCTCGTCGCCCAGACGCTCACCGTACGGCGGGTTGCAGATCACCAGGCCTTTCTGGTTCTGGTCCGGGCGCGGCTCGAAGGTGCCGACTTCGCCCTGGTAGATCTTGATCCACTCGCTCAGGCCGGCACGCTCGACGTTGTTGCGGCCCGGCTGAATCAGGCGCGGGTCGGCTTCGTAGCCGCGAATCCACAGCGGTGGCTTGGCCAGACCGGCGGCAGCACGTTCGACGGCTTCTTCGTGCAGTTTCTTCCACAGCGCCGGCACGTGACCGAGCCACGCGGTGAAGCCCCACTGCTCGCGACGCAGGTTCGGCGCCATATCGGCGGCGATCATCGCGGCTTCGACGAGGAACGTACCGACACCGCACATCGGGTCGGCCAGTGCGCCGCCTTCAGCGGCAATACGTGGCCAGCCAGAACGGATCAGGATCGCGGCCGCGAGGTTTTCCTTCAACGGCGCCGCGCCCTGCTGCAAGCGGTAACCGCGCTGGTGCAGGCTGTGGCCGGAAAGGTCGAGGGAGAGAATGGCTTCGCCACGGTCCAGGCGCAGGTGAACGCGCAGGTCCGGGTTGAGTTTGTCGATGGAAGGTCGATCGCCTTGCGGGGTGCGCAATTTGTCGACGATGGCGTCTTTGACTTTCAAGGCGCCGAAGTGGGTGTTGTCGATGCCCGAGCCATGGCCGCTGAACTCGACGGCCAGGGTGCCGTCGTTGAGCATGTGGTCTTGCCACTCGATATCGAGCACGCCGTGGTACAGGTCTTCGGCGTCCTTCATCGGGAATCGCTTGAGCACCAGCAGCACCCGGTTCGCCAGGCGCGACCACAGGCACAGGCGATAGGCGGTTTCCATGGTCGCCATGCCGCGCACGGCAGAGGTGTGCTCGCGGGCTTCTTCAAGGCCAAGCCCGACGGCTTCCTCGATGAGCAGGCCTTCAAGGCCTTTGGGGCAAGTGAGGAAGAGTTCGAATTGGTCGGACATTGGAGTTTCAGAGCCTTTGGCTAGTGGAGCGGCAACGCATTGCCGGCCCGGTTTTCAATCAGGCGCTTTTCTAAAAGAGCGCCCGCGTGGCACGAAGGTGTGCCGTCCCACCCGTGCTGCTCAGGTTAGAAGAGCTTAGATGCACGGGCAGATAAAAAAGTTGATGCAACAAAATGTCATAAGTCGACCCTTCGTCGAATAATGCCTCGGCGCAACACGAGCCATTCTCACTAAAGGATTAACTCCATCATCCTGCAGGGCGCTGATCATACAGGGCTTTGACCAATAAACACGGGACAAACATCGTGTTACTTATGGCCTTAGCATCTTTATGGTTACGTCCTTATGACAAAACGATCATTCCCTCGATGTGACGCATTGGTTAGAACTCAATACAGGTTGGCGCCACAACGGACGTCAACACCTTGGCTCGCCACGCCGGCAGCGAGCCCCCCAACGGCAGACATTTCTGCCAGACCTCGATTGAGGTCAACGCGATAATTACAGTCAACAAGTGAGGGCAACACCCTATGAGAAGACTTAAGCGTGATCCGTTGGAAAGAGCATTTTTGCGCGGATATCAATATGGCGTTGGTGGCAAATCCCGTGAGCTTTGCCCATTTACTCTACCGTCAGTACGCCAAGCCTGGATCAACGGCTGGCGAGAAGGACGCGGCGACAACTGGGACGGTATGACCGGCACTGCGGGAATCCACAGACTCAACGAACTTCACGCCGTCGGCTGACACAGGGCACACACTCCGACACGACATCCTGAATACGTAACGACTTAACACGCACGCCCCATCCGGGCGGCGGGCTTCGGCCCAGGGGCTCCTTCGAGGAGCCCTTTTTTATGCCCGTTTTTTGGCCAGACACAACCCCCTGTAGGAGCCGGCTTGCCGGCGATGGCGGTCTCGAGGACGCTATCGCCGGCAAGCCGGCTCCTACAGGTACGGGGTTCAGCGCAGGGCAGCGATGGCGTCGACGGATTCGCGAATCAACGCCGGGCCCTTGTAGATGAAGCCGGAGTAGAGCTGCACCAGGCTCGCACCCGCAGCGATTTTCTCGGCGGCGTGTTTGCCTTCGGTAATGCCGCCCACGGCGATGATCGGCAAGCGACCACCCAATTCCGCTGCCAGCACCTTCACGGTGTGGGTGCTCTTGTCGCGAACCGGAGCACCGGACAAGCCGCCCGCCTCGTCACCGTACTCCATGCCTTCGACACCGACACGACTCAGGGTGGTGTTGGTGGCGATCACCGCGTCCATCCCGGTTTCGATCAGCGCCTGGGCCACTTGCGCGGTTTCTTCGTCCGACATGTCCGGCGCGATCTTGATCGCCAGCGGCACATGCTTGCCGTGGCGCAGCGCCAGTTCCGCACGGCGGGTGGCCAGGTCGGCCAGCAACTGCTTGAGCGAATCACCGAATTGCAGGCTGCGCAGGCCCGGCGTGTTCGGCGAGCTGACGTTGACCGTCACATAGCTGGCGTGGGCGTACACCTTGTCGAGGCAGATCAGGTAATCGTCAACGGCACGCTCGACCGGGGTGTCGAAGTTCTTGCCGATGTTGATCCCCAGCACGCCCTTGTACTTGGCCGCAGCCACGCGGGCCAGCAGGTGATCGACACCGAGGTTGTTGAAGCCCATGCGGTTGATGATCGCTTCAGCTTCGGGCAGGCGGAAAATCCGTGGTTTCGGATTGCCCGGCTGCGGACGCGGCGTGATGGTGCCGATTTCGACAAAACCGAAACCCAACTGGGCAAAACCGTCGATGGCCGCGCCATTCTTGTCCAGACCCGCCGCCAGACCGACCGGGTTCGGGAAATCGAGGCCCATGACGTTGACCGGCATCTTCGCCGGCGCCTTGCACAGCAAGCCGTTGAGGCCCAAACGCCCGCCCGCGCCGATCAGGTCCAGGGACAGATCGTGGGAGGTTTCCGGGGAAAGTTTGAACAACAGCTGACGGGCCAGGGTGTACATGGGCGGTTTTGACTCGAATGGCGGCGAAATGAGGCGGCGATTATAGCCGGGCATCGGGGTCGCAAGCGAGGCGCGCGAGAAAATCAGCGGGCGATGGCATATGCCTTGCACCGACCAAGGCATATGCACTCATGCCAACGTCGGAATGAGTTGAAAGACAAAGGCGTCGTCACCCGGCTTTGCTCGCGCGAAGGCCCGGGACGGCGCTTTTTTTTGGAAGGTGTTTTGCCATGAATGAAACCACGACGAGCCCGCTGGCCTGGGTCAACGGCAGCGATGCCCCGGAAAAGACCGACATCAACCTTGGCTTCATGGCCCTCAGTGACTGTGCGTCAGTGGTGGTTGCCGCCACCCAGGGTTTTGCCCAGCCTTACGGGCTGACCTTGAATCTAAAGCGCCAGTCTTCCTGGGCCAACCTGCGGGACAAACTGGTCAGCGGCGAACTGGATGCCGCACATAGCCTGTACGGTTTGATGTACGCCGTGCACCTGGGCATCGGCGGCGTCGCCCCCACCGACATGGCGGTGCTCATGGGCCTGAACCAGAACGGCCAGAGCATCAACCTGTCTCACGGTTTGCAGGCCCAGGGCGTGACCGGTCCTGAAGCACTCGACCGCCACGTGCACCAAACTCGCCCAAAACTCACCTTTGCCCAGACCTTCCCGACCGGGACCCATGCCATGTGGCTGTATTACTGGCTGGCGAGCCAGGGCATTCATCCGCTGCACGACGTCGACAGCGTGGTGGTGCCACCGCCGCAAATGGTCGCGCACCTGCAAGCAGGGCGAATCGACGGTTTCTGCGTGGGCGAACCCTGGTCCGCCAGCGCGGTGAAACAGAACCTCGGCTTCACCATGGCGACCACCCAGACCATCTGGCCCGACCACCCGGAAAAGGTCCTCGGCTGCACCCGCGCCTTCGTCGAGCAATACCCCAACACCGCCCGAGCGCTGGTGATGGCGATCCTGCAAGCCAGCCGCTTCATCGAAGACAGCACCGAAAACCGCCGCAGCACCGCGCAGTTGTTGAGCGCCCCGGAATACCTCGATGCCCCGCTCGATTGCATCGAACCGCGCTTGCTCGGTGATTACGCCGACGGCCTCGGCAATCGCTGGCAAGACCCGCACGCGCTGCGTTTCCATGGCGCTGGCGAGGTCAACCTGCCTTACCTGTCCGATGGCATGTGGTTCATGACCCAGTTCCGCCGCTGGGGTTTGTTGCGCGACGATCCGGACTACCTCGCGGTGGCCCGTCAGGTCCAGCAACTAGACTTGTACCGTGAGGCCGCCAACGCTATCGGTGTTGCCTCCTCCGGCCAGGAAATGCGCAGCAGCCAACTGATCGACGGCAAAATCTGGGAAGGCAGCGACCCGGCCGGTTATGCCCGCAGTTTCAAGCTGCACGCCATGAGCGACAGCTCGCCCCTACTCGCCAGCCGCTGACAGGAGACTGCGAACATGTTGCGTATCCTGCTGATCAACGACACCGCGAAAAAAGTCGGCCGCTTGAAGGCCGCCCTGACCGAAGCCGGCTTCGAGGTCATCGACGAGTCCGGCCTGACCATCGACCTGCCCGCGCGCGTCGAAACGGTGCGTCCGGACGTGATCCTGATCGATACCGAGTCACCGAGCCGCGATGTGATGGAGCAAGTGGTGCTGGTGAGCCGAGACCAGCCACGGCCGATCGTGATGTTTACCGATGAACACAACCCCGATGTGATGCGCCAGGCGATCAAGTCCGGGGTCAGCGCCTACATCGTCGAAGGCATTCACGCACAACGCCTGCAGCCGATTCTCGACGTTGCCATGGCGCGCTTCGAAAGCGACCAGGCCCTGCGCGCGCAACTGCACGCCCGTGACCAGCAACTGGCCGAGCGCAAGCGGATCGAGCTGGCCAAGGGGCTGTTGATGAAGATGAAGGACTGCAACGAAGAAGAGGCCTACACCCTGATGCGCCGCCAGGCCATGAGCCGGCAGCAGAAGCTGATTCAGGTGGCGGAGCAGATTATTGCGATGAGTGAGCTGCTCGGCTGAAATCCTGCGGTGATTGCTACATTGCCATCGCCGGCAAGCCGGTCTCGCTCCCACAATGGATCTTCATTGCTCATACAATTTGTGTGCGATCAAAATCCCTGTGGGAGCGAGCCTGCTCGCGATGGGCGCGCCTCGGTCCCGGATTGTTGGCACAAATCTCGCTAAGCATTCACCACAGGTAACCAACGGCGGTTGCCCCACCTACGACAAAGACGTCGCTCACCTCATTTGCCCATGGCGAATCCGGTGGCGGCGTTTTTTTGTTTTGGCCCCATAGACCGGGGCCGGTGGTGCGGCCGTTGCGGCGCCCCACCTGCAAGCTCATGACTCCTTTTTCGAGACGACTCACAGCTGAGGTGCGCGATGAATTCAAGCTTCTGGAAATCCGGCCATACCCCGACCCTGTTCGCGGCCTTCCTCTATTTCGACCTGAGCTTCATGGTCTGGTACCTGCTCGGCCCGCTGGCGGTACAGATTGCCGGCGACCTGCACCTGACCACCCAGCAACGCGGCATGGTCGTGGCCACGCCGATTCTGGCCGGTGCCGTGTTGCGCTTCATCATGGGCATGCTCGCCGATCGTCTGTCACCGAAAACCGCCGGGCTGATCGGCCAGGTGATCGTCATCTGCGCCCTGTTTGGCGCCTGGAAACTCGGCATCCACACTTACGAGCAGGCGCTGCTGCTGGGCCTGTTCCTCGGCATGGCCGGCGCGTCGTTCGCCGTGGCCCTGCCGCTGGCGTCGCAATGGTATCCGCCGCAGCACCAAGGCAAGGCCATGGGCATCGCCGGGGCCGGTAATTCGGGCACCGTGCTGGCGGCGCTGATCGCGCCGGTGCTGGCGGCAGCGTTTGGCTGGAGCAACGTGTTCGGCTTCGCGTTGATCCCGCTGATCCTGACCCTCATCGTGTTCGCCTGGTTGGCGAAAAACGCGCCTGAGCGACCAAAAGCCAAGTCGGTGTCCGACTACTTCAAGGCCCTCGGCGACCGTGACAGCTGGTGGTTCATGTTTTTCTACAGCGTGACCTTCGGCGGCTTCATCGGCCTGGCCAGCGCCCTGCCCGGCTACTTCAACGACCAATATGGCCTGAGCCCGGTGACCGCCGGTTACTACACCGCAGCCTGTGTGTTTGGCGGCAGTCTGATGCGCCCGCTGGGCGGCGCACTGGCCGACCGTTTCGGCGGGATTCGCACACTGCTGGGGATGTATACGGTGGCGGCGATCTGCATCGCCGCGGTGGGATTCAACTTGCCAAGTTCTTACGCGGCGCTGGCACTGTTCGTTTGCACCATGCTCGGTCTGGGCGCGGGTAACGGCGCGGTTTTCCAACTGGTGCCGCAGCGTTTCCGTCGCGAGATCGGTGTGATGACCGGCCTGATCGGCATGGCCGGTGGCATCGGCGGCTTCGCCCTGGCGGCCGGCATGGGCGCGATCAAGCAAAGTACCGGCAGCTATCAACTGGCGCTGTGGTTGTTCGCCAGCCTTGGCGTTCTCGCCTGGTTCGGCCTGCACGGTGTGAAACGTCGCTGGAGAACCACCTGGGGTTCGGCCGCTGTGACCGCCGCTCGGGTGTGAGGGCCGAATGAGCCTGCAACTGAGTTTCGCCGAAGCCAGCGCCATCGGCCCGCGCGAGGAGAACCAGGACGCCCTGCGCCTGGTCACTCCGGCGCCGGCACTGGCGGCGAGCAAGGGTTACCTGTTCGCCATCGCCGACGGTGTCAGCCAATGCGCCGATGGCGGCCTCGCCGCCCGTTCGACCTTGCAGGCGCTGGCGCTGGACTACTACGCCACCCCGGAAACCTGGGGTGTCGCCCAGGCACTCGATCGCTTGCTGCTGGCGCAGAATCGCTGGTTGCAGGCCAACGGCGGCGGGCAACCGCTGCTCACCACCGTCAGTGCCCTGGTCATGCGCGGCCGGCGTTTCACCCTGGCCCATGTCGGTGATTGCCGGGTGTATCGCTGGCACGCGGATCAGTTGCAACGGGTCAGCGAGGATCACGTCTGGGACCAGCCGGGCATGCAGCATGTGCTCAAGCGTGCACTGGGTCTGGATCAACACCTGGTGCTGGATTTCCTCGATGGCGAGTTGCGTCTGGATGAGAGTTTCGTGCTGCTCAGCGATGGCATCTGGGCCGTGCTGGGGGACACCGCGATTGCCGCAATCCTGCGCGATCAACCGGATTTGCACAGCGCCGCGCAAACCCTGGTGAACGCGGCGCATCTGGCGGGCAGTCAGGACAATGCCAGCGCATTGCTGGTGCGGGTCGATGCCCTCGGTGAAACGAGCATCGGCGATGCGCTGATTCATTCGCAGCAATGGCCACTGCCGCCTGCACTGAAAGGGGGTCAGGTCTTCGAAGGCTGGCAGGTCGAAGGGATTCTCGGCCAGAGCCAGCAGTCGCTGTTGTATCGGGTGCGTGATGCCCAGCAACAACCGTGGCTGCTGAAGACCCTGCCCCTTGCCCTGCGCGACGATCACCTGGCCGGGCAAGCGCTGCTGTCGGAAGAATGGTTTCTCAAGCGTGTAGCCGGGCGGCATTTTCCTGAAGTCCATGCCGCCGGCCAGCGTCAGCATTTGTACTACGTGATGCGTGAATATTCCGGTTCGACCCTGGCACAACTGGCGCAGCGCACCACAACGCTACCGCTGGCCCAATGGCAGGGTCTGGCGGAACGCCTGCTGCGGGCGGTGGGCATGCTGCATCGACGGCAGATCATCCACCGCGACATCAAACCGGAAAACCTGCTGCTCGGGGACGACGGCGAGCTGCGCCTGCTGGACTTCGGCCTCGCTTATTGCCCCGGCCTGTCCGAAGACCAGCCATCCGCCCTGCCCGGCACGCCGAGCTACATCGCGCCCGAAGCGTTTCGCGGTGATCCGCCATCGCCGCAACAGGACCTGTATGCGGTGGGCGTGACCTTGTATTTCCTGCTGACCGGGCACTACCCCTACGGTGAAATCGAAGCGTTCCAGCGACCCCGGTTCGGGGTGCCGGTCAGTGCCAGTCGCTACCGGCCCGATTTGCCCGAATGGATTGCGCAGAGTCTGGAACGGGCTGTGGCGGCGGCACCAGGTGAGCGGTTTGAAACGGCAGAAGAATGGTTGTTGCTGCTGGAACAAGGCGAACGACGCAGTTTGAGCTTGCGGCCCAGGCCATTGCTGGAGCGCGAGCCGCTGAAGGTTTGGCGGACGTTGGCGTTGGTGTCGCTGGTGGTGAATCTGGTGCTGCTGGTTTTAGTGTTTCATAGCTGAAACCGAGTCGAGGCCATCACCGGCAAGCCGGTCTCGCTCCCACATTTGTAACGCATTCCCCTGTAGGAGCGAGCCTGCTCGCGATGGCGGACTGACATTCACTCTGGCCCCCTCAGCAATCCGCTCCAATAACGGGCAACACGCTTCGATTCGGTGCAATCCAATCGCTCAATCCAGCAGACAAACCCAGTAAACCGGGCTCCGGGTAACTTGGCACAACCACTGCATTACCTCTCCCAACTTACATAAAGCCCAGCCTTCAACGACGAAGGCCGGGCTTCCCGAGAACGGGAACAGGACAAAGGCGTCCTGCCAGGCAACTGGCGGGACGCCTTTTTTGTTTGCGCAGCATTTGTCGAGCACGGCCCGAGCTCCCCGGAGAACCTGATGAAAAAACTCAAACTGGTGATGATCGGCAACGGCATGGCCGGGGTTCGCACCCTGGAAGAACTGCTCAAGCTGAGCGGCGATCTGTACGACATCACGGTCTTCGGCGCCGAACCTCACGCCAACTACAACCGAATCCTGCTGTCGCCGGTATTGGCCGGCGAACAAAGCTTCGACGAGATCGTGCTCAACGACCTGGACTGGTACCTGGACAACCACATCAAGTTACTGCTCAACCGCAAAGTGGTGGAGATCGACCGGATCAAACGCCGGGTCATCGCCGAAGACGGCACCGTGGCCGAGTATGACCGCCTGCTGATCGCCACCGGTTCAACCCCGTTCATCCTGCCGATCCCGGGCAATACGTTGCAGGGCGTGATCGGCTACCGCGACATCGCCGACACCCAGGTCATGATCGACACCGCAAAAACCCACCGTCACGCCGTCGTCATCGGCGGCGGCTTGCTCGGTCTGGAAGCGGCGAACGGCCTGATGCTGCGTGGCATGCACGTCACCGTGGTGCACAACGGCGAGTGGCTGCTGGAGCGGCAACTGGATCGCACCAGCGGCCAGATGTTGCAAACCGCGCTGGAAGCCCGTGGCCTGCATTTCCGGCTTCGCGAACAAACCCGAGCCCTGCACGATGCCGGTAACGGGCGGGTCGGCTCGGTCGAATTCAGCAACGGCGACATCATTCCCGCCGACCTGGTGGTGATGGCCGCAGGCATTCGCCCCGCGATCGAACTCGCGGAGAAGGCCGGCCTGCCCTGCAATCGCGGGATTCTGGTCAATGACACGATGCAAACCTACGATCCGCGGATCTACGCCATCGGCGAATGCGCCAGCCACCGCGGTATTGCCTATGGCCTGGTCGCGCCGTTGTTCGAACAGGCCAAGGTCTGCGCCAACCACCTCGCGCGCCTGGGCTTCGCCACTTACAAGGGCTCGGTGACCTCGACCAAACTGAAAGTCACCGGCATCGACCTGTTTTCCGCCGGCGACTTCATGGGCGGCGAAGGCACTGAAACCATTACCCTCTCCGATCCCGTCAGCGGCATTTACAAGAAGCTGGTGATCAAGGATGACGTGCTGGTCGGCGCCTGCCTGTACGGTGATACCGCGGATGGCGGTTGGTATTTCGGTCAGATCCGTGGGAATCACGACATCGGCGAGCTGCGCGATCATTTGATGTTCGGTGAAACCCTGCAGGAAGCCAGCTGATGAACCGCCAGACCACCGCTTCCACTTGCTGCTATTGCGGAGTGGGCTGTGGCGTGCTGATCGAGCATGACGGCGAGCGCATTCTCGGCGTCAGCGGCGATCCGGCCCACCCGGCCAATTTCGGCAAACTGTGCAGTAAAGGTTCGACCCTGCACTTGACCGGCGACCTCACCGCCCGGGCGTTGTACCCGGAACTGCGCCTCGGCAAAGGCCTCGCGCGCAGCCGCACCGATTGGGACACCGCGCTCGATCACGCCGCCAGCGTCTTCGCCAAAACCATCGCCGAACACGGCCCGGACAGCGTGGCGTTCTACATTTCCGGGCAACTGCTCACCGAGGATTACTACAGCTTCAACAAACTGGCGCGAGCGCTGGTGGGCACCAACAACATCGACAGCAATTCCCGGCTGTGCATGTCCTCGGCGGTGGTCGGCTACAAGCGCAGCCTCGGCGCCGATGCACCGCCGTGCAGCTACGAAGACCTGGAATCGAGCGACTGCGTAATGATCGTCGGCAGCAACATGGCCTTCGCCCACCCGGTATTGTTTCGTCGCCTCGAAGAAGCCAAATCCCGCCGGCCAGAGATGAAAGTCATCGTCATTGACCCACGTCGTACGGACACCTGCGATCTGGCCGACCTGCATCTGGCGATTCTTCCCGGCACCGATGTCGCGTTGTTCCATGGGATTTTGTACCTGTTGCTGTGGGAAGGCTGGATCGACCGTGACTTCATCGCGGCCCACACCGAAGGCCTGGCGGAACTGAAAGACCTGGTGCGCGATTACACGCCACCCATGGTGGCGCAGCTGTGCGGGATCGGCGTCGAGCAACTGCAGCAATGTGCCGAGTGGGTCGGCACCTCACCGAGTTTCCTGTCGTTGTGGTGCATGGGGTTGAACCAGTCCACCGCCGGCAGTGCGAAAAACAGCGCGCTGATCAACCTGCACCTCGCCACCGGGCAAATTGGTCGACCGGGAGCAGGACCTTTCTCCCTGACCGGTCAGCCGAATGCCATGGGTGGTCGCGAAACCGGCAGCCTGTCGAACCTGCTGCCGGGCCATCGTGAAGCGGCCAACGCCGAACACCGCGCGGAAGTGGCGGCGTACTGGGGTGTGGAGCAACTGCCTGAAATCACCGGGCTCACTGCGATCGAATTGTTTGAGCAGGTGCGCAACGGCACCATCAAGGCTCTGTGGATAGCCTGCACCAACCCCGCACAATCGATGCCGGACCAGACCGCCGTGCGCGCCGCGCTGCAGGCCTGCCCGTTCGTGGTCCTGCAGGAAGCCTTTCGTACCACTGAAACCGCCGGGTTTGCCGACTTGTTATTGCCCGCCGCCAGTTGGGGTGAAAAGGACGGCACGGTAACCAACTCCGAGCGGCGGATTTCCCACGTCCGAAGGGCGATCGTCGCACCCGGTGAAGCGCGTTCCGACTGGGCGATCACGGTGGATTTCGCACAGCGCCTGGAAAAACATCTGCGCCCTGGCCAGGCGAGCCTGTTTGCGTTCGATAAACCGGCGCAGATCTTCGATGAGTACAAGCAGCTGACCCGCGGCCGCGACCTGGATTTGTCCGGTATCAGCCACGACCTGATCGACCGCCTCGGCCCTCAGCAATGGCCATTCCCCGTCGGTGCGGAAGAAGGCACGGCCCGACTGTACGTGGACGGCGTCTTCCCCACTGCCAACGGGCGGGCACGTTTTATCGCCGATCCCTTCCGTGCCGCGCGGGAACAACGCGACGGGCAATTTCCGCTGACCCTGATCACCGGCCGCCTGCGGGATCAATGGCACGGCATGAGCCGCACCGGCACGGCCGCGCAATTGTTCGGTCATGTCAGCGAAGCCGTGCTGAGCCTGCACCCGGATGAACTGCAACGCCACGGGCTGCAACCGGGCGAACTGGTCAGCCTGAAAAGCCGTCGCGGCGCGGTGATCGTCGCCGTCGGCAGTGACGACAGCGTGCGGCCGGGCCAGGCGTTTCTGCCCATGCACTGGGGGGATCGCTTTCTGAAGGGCGGGGTCAATGGCATCACCCAACCGGCGTTTGACCCACTGTCGAAACAACCGGAACTCAAACACACCGGCGTCCGGCTCGACCCTGTGGATCTGCAATGGAAATTTTTCGCCCTCATTGAAGGCGATGTCCAACAGCATTTTGAGACGCTACGACCGCTGTGCGAGGCGTTTTCCTACGTCAGCCTCAGCTTGGCCGGCCGAGAACGCCCTGCGCTGCTTATACGCGCTGCCAGCGCCTTCGCGCCCGATCCGCAATTGCTGCGTGAGATCGATCAGTGCCTTGGGCTCAACGAAGGGCCGGTCATGGCCTACGACGATCCGCGGCGCTCAATCGGTAAACGGGTACGGATCGAAGGGGACCGGATCACCGCGATTCGCCTCGCCGGTGAAACCCTCGCCCAGTACTGGCTACAGGACCTTTGGCTGGAAGGCCGCGTCGATGAACAACTGCGGCGCTGGCTGCTCGCGCCGCTGAGTGCGCCACCGGGTAACACCAGCGCGCCGACCGCCGGCTCCAAAACCCTGTGCAATTGTAAGAACGTCAGCCAGGGCGCGGTCTGCGCCGGTATTCGTCGAGGCCTGGATTTGCAGGGCTTGAAACAGGAATTGGGCTGCGGCACGCAATGCGGCTCCTGCGTCCCGGAAATCAAACGCTTGCTGGCTGCCACCGCGCAGCCGATCGCCGTCATCTCATGAGGAAAACACTATGAGCGCAAAAGTCTGGCTGGTGGGTGCGGGCCCGGGCGATCCGGAATTGTTGACCTTGAAAGCCGTTCGAGCGTTGAGCGAAGCGGATGTGGTGTTGATCGACGATCTGGTGAACGAGGCCGTGCTGGAGCATTGCGCCGAGGCGCGGATCATTCCCGTGGGCAAACGTGGTGGCTGTCGCTCGACGCCCCAGGCGTTCATTCATCGACTGATGCTGCGTTACGCCCGCCAGGGAAAATGCGTGGCGCGGCTCAAGGGCGGTGATCCGTGCATATTTGGCCGGGGCGGTGAAGAAGCGCAGTGGCTGCGTGAACGCGGGATCGAGGTCGAAATGGTCAATGGCATCACTGCGGGGCTGGCCGGAGCGACACACTGCGATATCCCGTTGACCCTGCGCGGTGTTGCCCGTGGTGTAACGCTGGTGACGGCACATACGCAGGATGGCAGCAGCCTGAACTGGCAGGCGCTGGCCCAAAGTGGCACGACACTGGTGGTGTACATGGGCGTGGCGAAACTGAGTGAAATTCGTGAGCAATTGCTCGCCGGAGGGATGGCAGCGGATACGCCAGTGGCGATGATTGAAAACGCATCGTTGCCGCAGCAGCGCGAGTGTCGGAGTGATCTGACAGCGATGGAAGAAGATGCCTGCGCCTTTGAGCTGAAAAGCCCAGCGATTCTGGTCATCGGTGCCGTAGCGGCACTCTCTGACACCTGTAGGAGCCAGCTTGCTGGCGAAAAACCCGAGACCGCCGCGGGGTGTCAGGCTTAACGCGTAATCGTTGACGACCATCGCCGGCAAGCCGGTTCCTACAGGATCCGGGTGATCCGGGCACCGGTGATCCAGCGATCCAGGTCATACAAAACCCAAATCGCAGGCAAAGAAAAGCCCGGCCTAAGCCGGGCTTTTCTCAGAGCTGCGGGCTAATTACTTAGCTTGAGCTTCAACCTGCGCTTCTACGCGACGGTTAACAGCGCGACCAGCTTCAGTTTTGTTGTCAGCAACTGGGCGGGATTCGCCGTAGCCAACAGACTGAACGCGGGACGATTCAACACCGTACTGGTTGGTCAGAACTTGCTTAACGGCGTTTGCACGACGCTCGGACAGTTTCTGGTTGTAAGCGTCAGGACCGACGGAGTCAGTGTGACCTTCAACAGTAGTGGTGGTGGATGGGTACTGCTTCATGAAGTCAGCCAGGTTCTTGATGTCGCCGTAGCTGTTGGTTTTAACAACAGATTTGTCGAAATCGAACTTAACGTCCAGCTCAACACGAACGACTTCGGCAACTGCTGGGCAGCCATCAGCGTCAACAGTTACGTTGGCTGGGGTGTCCGGGCACTTGTCAACGTTGTCGCAAACGCCGTCGTTGTCGCTGTCGGAGCAGACTTCAGCCGGTGCTGGAACTGGAGCAGCAGCTGGCTTGGAGCCGCCACCGAAGTTCACACCGATACCGACGCTAGGAGCCCACTCGGTGTCGCCCTGGTCGATGTTGTACTGAGCTTCAACGCCGGCACGGGCGTAGAAGTTGTCTGTGAAGTACAGCTTGGCACCGCCGCCAACGTTGGCGAAGGTGGAACCGTTACGACCACCGCGAGCGTCTTGACCGATGCTCTGATCGGAGAAACCGGCCGAAACGTACGGACGCAGCATGTCGCCTGGGTTGTTGAAGTGGTACAGAGCATCCAGGGCAGTGTTGGAGCCTTTGATGTTCTTGCCAGAATCGCTACGAACGTTGTGCACTTCGTCGTAGCCCAGACGCAGTTCAACGTCGTCGGTCAGGAAGTAACCAACCGAACCACCGAACAGGTTGCCGTCGTTTTTGAAATCGCGCTGGCTGTCATAGTACTCTTTCTTGGCGAAGCCTTCGATTTCAACTGCGCCTTGGCCTTGTGCCAGTGCGCCGATCGAAGTGGCCGCAATAAGAGAACCAATGGCCAAGCCCAAGGTGTTTTTCAGTTTCATCCGTTAAATCCCCATCTGGTGATTGTGAAGCAGTCCCGCAAACCGGGGGACAACTCGGCGGCAAGTCTAACAGAACTTGCCTACACGTAAGAGATATTTGCGCCGAACTAAGTTTCAGCAATGCCTGCAAATTTCTCACGCAATTTATCTAGAGCGCGTTTGTAACGCATTTTTGTTGCACTCAAACCCATGTGCATGATGTCTGCGATCTCTTGAAACTCCAGCTCTGCGACAAATCGTAGCACCAGAATTTCACGGTCGATCGGGTTCACATACACCAGCCAGCGATCAAGTCCGCCCTTCTCCTCGGGTTTCGGCGTCTTTTCTTCAGACGCTTCCTCGAGGGGGTCAAGACTCAACGCGTCCATCAAGCGACGCTTTCGCCGTTCCTTCCGATACTGCGTGATGCATTCGTTGTAAGTGATGCTATATAGCCATGTCTTGAACTTCGATTTCCCCTCGAAGTTCTTCAGTCCATACAGCACCTTCAACATCACTTCCTGACAGACATCGTCCGCGTCGCGATCGTTCCCAAGATATCGTGCACAGACGTTAAATAATGTTCGTTGGTAACGCCGCATCAATTCTTCATAGGCGCGCGTCACGTGAAACAGCTCGGTATGCGAGCGCGCGACCAACTCCTCATCAGAGAGCTCGCGGGGGTCGTAGCGCGTGGAGAGCGATTGAGCTTTATTCAAAACAAGTCGGGCCGACAGTCAGGTCAATGTCCACCGCAGCCCTTCAGGGCATTTTGCGGCGGCATACATTAGCAGGGTTTGCCGGGTTAGCGGCTACTCACATGCTGCTCCAGGAGAATCCGATTGGAGAGAGAGACTAGCTCACCCTCATCGGTCAGCAATGTGGTTTTAACCGTGCCGATCTCTTCGATCTGACCTTCGACCTCGCCAACACGCACTTGTTGCCCAACCTGATACAACTCACGCACATAGATTCCCGCAAGAATCTGACCGGCAATTTCCCGGCTTCCCAAGCCCATGGCCAGCGCAACCGCCAGACCAACGGTAATCAATACGATGACGATCACGTGGTTGAGCAGGTCTGTCTTGACCTCCAACTGACTGATCGCTACCGAAATGCTGATGATGATCACCAGGCCTTGGGCGATTCGCCCCAGCCCGGCGGCATAATCCAGCCCTACACCCTCTGCCGCCCCACGCACCAGCCCATTGGCCAGTTGCGCCAGCAATACGCCCACCAGCAACACCAGCGCGGCACCGAACACTTTCGGCAAATACAGCGCAAGCATGTCAAGCGTAGCTGAAACTCGCTCGAGTCCAAGGGATTCTGCTGCAGAAACCAGAAAAATCAGCAGAACGAACCAGTAGACAATCTTGCCGATCAACGTCGAGATCGGCACTTGCAGGCCGGCCCGGGACAGCAATTTTGTCAGACCGGTGCCGCCCATCAGGCGATCGAGGCCCAGCTTCGCGAGCAACTTGGACAGCAAAGTGTCCAAAAGTTTCGCAACGACAAAACCCAACAGCAGCACAACCAGTGCGCCGAACAGGTTCGGAATGAAATTCGCAACCTTGGTCCATAACGCAGTCATTGCAGTGACGAGGCTCTGAGTCCAGAGATCAAGTTCCATATTCAATCAGCCTTATCAGCAGTGCGAGCGGTAGGTTTACGGTGACGGGAAACCGGCGAGACATGCGCCGATCCGTTGTTCAAGGCGATCATCAGCGCGGGCAACCAGCGGCCCAGCAGGCTGAACAGATCGCCGGCGCCGACCTGGCGATTGGCGGTTTTCAGGACACGGCCGAGGCACGCGTCATCGTCGCGGGTGGACGGTGACGCATTCAGCATGTCACGCAAAGACTGTTCAAACGGATCGTGCATACGCACCTCTCGTGATGTCTGTGAAAGACGCGGCCAGATTTGAGCGGGTCACATGGCTCATCGTCAGACCCAGCGCAAACGTCGGAATAACCACCACTGCCCGAGCGCCACCGAGATCATCATCAGGCAAGCGATCAGGAACCCGTAAGGGCTGGCAGAAAACGGAATTCCCCCAACGTTGATACCCAACAGACCGGTCAGGAAACTCATCGGCAAAAAGATCCCGGTGATGATCCCGAAGCGGTACATCGTGCGGTTCATGCGCACGCTCAATCGCCGGTCTTCAGCCTCCAGCACCAGCCCCACCCGCTCCCGGGTCAATTCCAGCTCTTCAAGATAGCGGGTCAGGCTGTTGTTCAATTCGTTCCAGTAGTCGCCGTCATCCTCGACGAACCAGGGCAGTTTTATCCGCGTCAGTTGTCCGAAAATATCCCGTTGCGGCGCGAGGAAACGCTTCAGTGCAGCAGCCCTGCGACGGATCTGCAAAATGGAATCATGCTCGGGTGAATACCGTTCGTCGGCATCCAGCTTTTCTTCCTCCTCATCGACCACTTCCGAGAGGCAAGTGACCAGATCCTGCACCTTGTTGGTGAGGTACTGAGCCATATAAAGGATGAGTTCCGACGCTGTTTTCGGTCCTTTGCCTTCACCGAGCTGCACCAGCAATTCATCGGTGGCGCGCAACGGGCGCAAACGCAGGGAAATCACCCGCTGTGCCGAGCCGAAGATCCGAACCGACACCATGTCCTCCGGTTCGGCGCCCGGGTTCAGGTTTACCCCACGCAAAAATAGCAGCAGTTCGCTGTCGGAAAGCTGTAAGAGACGCGGGCGGGTGTTTTCTTCCAGCAGCAGGTCGCAGCTGAATTCACTCAGACCGCTGGATTTGCGCAGCCAGGTCTGGGTTTGCGGGTGACTGCGATCCCAGTGCAGCCACAGGCTTTCATGGGCCTGAAGCTGCAAGTCATCGAGTTCAGTCCGGGCTATCGAACGCGCACCGCCTTTACCGTCCAGCACCAGGGCATGCACCAGCCCCCACTGCGCGTTTTCTTCCTCGAACATCCTCACCCCTTGAATGACTTATTCAGGCATCTTCAGCGGGCTTGGCGAGATGATCACGCCATTGTTGTCCGCATAAATGTATTCGCCCGGACGGAACGTCACGCCGGCAAACGTCACCGCAACGTTGAGATCGCCGATCCCGCGCTTGTCGGTTTTCATCGGATGGCTGGCGAGGGCCTGAACGCCCAGATCAGTCTGCGCGATGACATCGACGTCGCGAATGCACCCGTAGATCACCAGCCCTTCCCAACCGTTTTTCGCGGCTTTCTCGGCCAGCATGTCGCCCAGCAAGGCCCGGCGCAGGGAACCACCGCCATCGACGACCAGCACCTTGCCATTCCCCTTGAGCTCGACCTGCTCCTTGACCAGCGAGTTGTCTTCGAAGCACTTGATGGTCACGATTTCGCCGCCGAAGGAATCACGGCCGCCAAAATTGCTGAACATCGGTTCCAGCACCTGCACCAGCTCCGGATAGGCGTCGCACAGGTCAGGCGTAAGGTAATGGTTCATCGAGAAACTCCTGTAAAGAGGAAGACAATCGAGGATGTCGTAAAAATGACCGGAAAAGCGTAATGCGTCATATCTTAGCCGCATGCCGATCAGAGCGGAATGCCCTTGATAGAGCATCCAGCTTAGATCGCCGCAGCGAGATCCGGTTTTTCACCGAGCAACGGCGTCTGCTGATCTGCCAGCCATCGCGCCACCAACGGCCACACTTCGGATTGAGCGGCCTTGCTGACGAGCATTTCCACGTGACCGAAATTGTCGCCGAAACCCTGCTCGCGGCCCAGGTTGATGAATTGCTTGTGCTCGGACCCGACCTGATCAAACAGCTTGCGACAGGCCCACGCCGGGTCTTGATGATCGCCCGCTGCCGTCACGGCCAGCACCGGCAACTGGACGTCGGCCAATCCGGCCCACCAATCCTTTTCCACATCGCCAAAACGCCCGAACAGGCCGTACCAGCGCATGCTTTCCAGGGCCAGGCCGATCGGCTCGTCCTCCGGGCCGCGCTTGAGCCGTGATCCGGACAGCTGGGCAAAACGCTTGAGGATGAATCGACCGCCCCACTCCACTGGTGGAATCTTCAACGGCCAATAAGTGCGGCTGACTTGCGTGCCGAAGAACGCCGCCGAGGCCACCACCGGTTCGCCGATGTACTCGCCGCCCAACGCCGCCGCCAGGGTGATACCGCCCAGCGAATGACCGATCCAGTGCGGCACCTGGCCGCTCTGCTCGCGCACGAAGGCGCCGATGGCCGGCAGATCGTAGCGGGCGTACTCGGCCACGCGGTTCTTGCGATAGTTCTGGTTGCGCTGGGACAGGCCATGGCCGCGCATTTCCGGAATCCACACATCGAATCCCAGGCGCGTCAGATAGGCGCCCAACCCCAGGCCTTTGGGGGAGAACCAGAAGCGTCGATTGGAAAAACTGCCGTGCAACAGAATCACCGGCACACCGCCGTGCGCGGGCGAGTCCGCCATGCCCAGACGGGTCACGGCCAACTCCACAGTGCCATCAGGACTGTTGCCGGGTTTCAAACGATAAACGTCTTCGCTCAGATCGCCGCGCCGCTCGGCGCTGATCAGGGCGACAGGAAATAGGTTGCTGCTGCTTTGCATAATGCTCTTGCACAAAAAAGGGCGGCTTCCAGAGGAGCCCGCCCTACATAATCAACTGTAGGAGCGAGCCTGCTCGCGATGGTCTTCAGGACGCCGCGTTTATCCAGGATAAGCGCGTCATCGTTAGAGTCCATCGCGAGCAGGCTCGCTCCTACAACAACTGCATCAAGCCGAAGCTTGACCTTCCGCCAGGAAGAACCAGGTTTCCAGTACGGAATCAGGGTTCAACGACACGCTTTCAATGCCCTGCTCCATCAGCCACTTGGCCAGGTCAGGGTGGTCCGAAGGGCCCTGACCGCAAATGCCGATGTACTTGCCGGCCTTGTTGCACGCGGCAATGGCGTTCGCCAGCAGCTTCTTGACCGCCGGATTACGCTCGTCGAACAGGTGCGCAATGATGCCGGAGTCACGGTCCAGGCCCAGGGTCAGCTGGGTCAGGTCGTTGGAGCCGATGGAGAAACCGTCGAAGAACTCGAGGAATTCTTCCGCCAGGATCGCGTTGGACGGCAGTTCGCACATCATGATCACGCGCAGACCGTTGTCGCCACGGGCCAGGCCGTTTTCGGCCAGCAGGTCGACGACCTGGCTCGCTTCGCCCAGGGTACGGACGAACGGCACCATGATTTCGACGTTGGTCAGGCCCATCTCGTTGCGCACACGCTTGAGGGCGCGGCACTCGAGTTCGAAGCAGTCACGGAACGATTCGCTGATGTAACGCGAAGCGCCACGGAAGCCCAGCATCGGGTTTTCTTCTTCCGGCTCGTAGAGTTTGCCGCCGATCAGGTTCGCGTATTCGTTGGACTTGAAGTCCGACAGACGCACGATGACCTTTTTCGGGTAGAACGCAGCGGCCAGGGTGCTGATGCCTTCGACCAGTTTCTCGACGTAGAAGCCGACCGGGTCGTTGTAACCGGCAATGCGCTTGTCGACGCTTTCCTTGATTTCCTGTGGCAGGCCATCGTAGTTCAGCAGCGCCTTGGGGTGCACACCGATCATGCGGTTGATGATGAACTCAAGACGGGCCAGGCCCACACCGGCGTTCGGCAGTTGCGCGAAGTCGAAGGCGCGGTCCGGGTTGCCGACGTTCATCATGATCTTGAACGGCAGGTCGGGCATGGCGTCGACGGAGTTCTTCTTGATGTCGAAGCCCAGTTCGCCTTCGAAGATGTAACCGGTGTCGCCTTCAGCGCAGGACACGGTCACGCCCTGGCCGTCTTTCAACAGCTGGGTGGCGTTGCCGCAACCGACCACGGCCGGGATGCCCAGCTCGCGAGCGATGATCGCCGCGTGGCAGGTACGGCCGCCACGGTTGGTGACGATGGCGCTGGCGCGCTTCATGACCGGTTCCCAGTCCGGGTCGGTCATGTCGGAGACCAGCACGTCGCCCGGCTGGACTTTGTCCATCTCGGACACGTCCTTGATGATGCGGACCTTGCCGGCGCCGATGCGCTGGCCGATGGCGCGACCTTCCACCAGCACGGTGCCGGTTTCTTTCAACAGGTAACGTTCCATGACGTTGGCCTGGGTGCGGCTCTTCACGGTTTCAGGACGGGCCTGAACGATGTAGAGCTTGCCGTCGTCGCCGTCTTTGGCCCATTCGATGTCCATCGGGCACTGGTAGTGCTGCTCGATGATCATCGCTTGCTTGGCCAGCTCGCTGACTTCGGCATCGCTCAGGCAGAAACGTGCGCGATCGGCCTTGTCGACGTCGATGGTCTTGACCGACTTGCCGGCCGTGGCGACTTCGCCGTAGATCATCTTGATGGCCTTGCTGCCCAGGTTGCGACGCAGGATGGCCGGACGACCCGCCGCCAGCGTGCCTTTGTGGACGTAGAACTCATCCGGGTTCACCGCGCCTTGTACGACGGTTTCACCCAGGCCGTAGGCGCCGGTGATGAACACCACGTCACGGAAGCCCGATTCGGTATCGAGGGTGAACATCACGCCGGCGGTGCCGGTTTCGGAGCGGACCATGCGCTGCACGCCTGCCGACAGGGCGACCAGCTTGTGGTCGAAGCCCTGGTGCACGCGGTAGGAAATCGCACGGTCGTTGAACAGGGAGGCGAACACCTCTTTGGCGGCGCGAATGACGTTTTCGACACCACGGATGTTCAGGAAGGTTTCCTGCTGACCGGCGAAGGAAGCGTCGGGCAGGTCTTCGGCGGTAGCGGAAGAACGCACGGCCACGGCCATGTCAGGGTTGCCGGCCGACAGCGTGGCGAACGCGGTACGGATCTCGGCGTTGAGCTTCTCTGGGAACTCGGCTTCCATGATCCATTGACGAATCTGTGCGCCGGTCTTGGCCAGGGCATTCACGTCGTCGACGTCCAGGGCATCGAGGGCGTCGTGAATCTGCTTGTTCAGGCCGCTCAGTTCCAGGAAATCACGATAAGCCTGCGCGGTCGTGGCGAAGCCACCGGGTACCGATACACCGGCACCTGCCAGGTTGCTGATCATCTCGCCCAGGGATGCGTTCTTGCCCCCCACATGCTCAACATCGTGTTTGCCGAGCTTATCGAGGGAAACTACGTACTCTACCAAGGTGATCTCTCCACTAACTGTGTTGGAAAAGCTCAGAAGCCGGCTGCTCTAAAGGAGCGTTTGCCAGCTGTATGGCCTGGACCTGGAAAATAAGTGAGAATGCGGGCCACTCGCGGCCAGCAAACCGCGCCTATCATATCCAAGAATGAACATTAGCTTAAGGCCCAAGGTGCAAATGAAACGATCTGCTTTCTTTATCTCCGATGGCACCGGCATTACCGCCGAAACCCTGGGTCAAAGCCTCCTGGCGCAGTTCGAAAACATTACCTTCAGCAAATTCACGCGACCGTACATCGACAGCGTGGAAAAAGCGCGGGCCATGGTACAACAAATCAACAAAGCCGCCGAAACCGACGGCTTCCGGCCGATCATCTTCGACACCATCGTCAATCAGGACATCCGTGAGATCCTCGCGACGTCCAATGGTTTCATGATCGACATTTTCTCGACGTTCCTGGCACCGCTTGAACAGGAACTGACCGAGCATTCTTCCTACACCGTCGGCAAGTCGCACTCCATCGGCACCAACTCCAATTACATGGAGCGTATCGAGGCGGTGAACTTCGCCCTCGACAACGACGACGGTGCGCGCACGCATTATTACGACAAGGCCGACCTGATCCTAGTGGGGGTGTCGCGTTGTGGTAAGACGCCGACGTGCCTGTACATGGCGATGCAATTCGGTATCCGCGCGGCCAACTACCCGCTGACCGAAGACGACATGGAACGCCTGACCCTGCCGAGCGCCCTGCGCGCCCATCAGCACAAGCTGTTCGGCCTGACCATCGACCCGGACCGCCTCACCGCGATCCGCAACGAGCGCAAGCCGAACAGCCGATATTCGAGTTATGCCCAGTGCGAATTCGAAGTGCGCGAGGTGGAGAACCTGTTCCGCCGCGAGAATATTCCGCACATCAATTCCACGCATTTTTCGGTGGAAGAGATTTCCGCGAAGATTCTGGTGGAGAAAGGCGTGGAGCGGCGGTTCAAGTAGTTATTTATCGCCTGTTAGGCCGCCATCGCGAGCAGGGCTCACTCCCACAGTGGATTTTCGGTGTTCACACAATCCCTGTAGGAGCGAGCCTGCTCGCGATGAACGATTACACGGTCTCGGTCAATGCCCCGACCAACGCATCAAACCCCGCCAGCAACAACCGATCATCCCCCACCGAATGACACACACTCGCCCGAATGAACTGCGGCACCGCGCCATGCCCGACCGCAAACGCCTCGGCGGTGGCCACCAGGTAATTGTTCTCCTTCAACTCGGCCGCGATCTGCGACGCTCGCCACGGTTCGGGCACTTCGATCCAGAAGTGCGGACTGTGAGCATGGGTTTTGTAAACCAGCCCCTCCAGCACACCACTGACCAGCGCCTTGCGCCGACCGATCTCGGCGATCTGCTGCGTCAGCAACTGCCCTGCGATACCGTTTTCAATCCAGAGACTCGCCACCTCCAGCGTCAACGGGCTGGCCATCCAGCTCGTGCCGCGCACGGCCGCGCTCAAACGCCCGATCAGCGGCTGCGACGCATGCAGATAACCGACGCGCAATCCGGCCGAAACCGCTTTGCTCAAGCTGCCGATCAGCACCGAGCGTTCCGGAGCGAAATGGCTCAAGGGCAGCGGTCGCTGTTGCGCCAACACGGCGTGGGCTTCGTCCTCAAGGATCAACAGATTGTGCTGGCGACACACCTGCGCAATCGCCTCGCGTCGTGGGACGGACATCACCGCAGCCGTAGGATTCTGGATCGTCGGCGTGCAGTACAACGCCGACACGCGATGGTTGCGGCACACCTCGTCCAGCGCCTCGGGTAGCAGCCCATCATCATCCATCGCAACACCGATCAGTTTTATCCCGAGCAGGCGTGCGACGCTGATCAATCCGGGGTAGGTCAGGTGTTCCGTCACCAGGGTATCGCCCGCCTTCAACAGCCCCATCAACGCGCAGAGCAAACCGTGCTGGCCGCCGTTGACGCAGACAATCTGCTCGGCAACCGGGACGAATGCCTGATGCCGTAACCAGTGCGCACCGGCCGCCCGATGGCGTAGCGATCCGGCCTCGGCGCTGTAGCCGTTGAGGTGTTGCAACACGTCATGATCGAGGGCCAACGCCTGCAAGGTCTGGCTCAGAAACAGCGCTTCCTGCCCCGGAATCGGCTGGTTGCGGCTCATGTCGAAAAAGACCCGCGGTTCTTCGCTGACATTGCGAAAGCCGGCATCCCGCTGACGTTCCATCCCGCGCTGACGCACGTAAGTGCCGTCTCCTACACGGGCAACAACCAATCCCACACGTTCGAGTTCGCCGTAGGCACGGCTGATGGTGCCAATCGTCACGCCCACGCTGTCGGCCAACAATCGGTGAGGCGGCAGCTTGCAACCGGGCTCGATCAAGCCTTCGGCGATGCCTCTCTCGATGGCATCGGCCAGGCGCTTGTACTTCACACCCAGGCCATTGGCGAGGCCGTCGCGCAGGATTGACACCATGGCAATACTTACTTTGACACTCATTAAGGTCCCGAATAGCGTGCTGATAACAGGTTCAATCAGGGATAGACCTTTTGCAGATGCAGGTCAATTCCGACGACAAAAAGGCACTCGATCATGTCCCTCGCGCTCAGCACTCCCGCAAGTACTGCAAAACCCTGGTTCGCCGCGCTGATCACCAGCGTGCTGTTTCTGATCGTGTGCCTGAGCTGGGGCACCACGTGGCTCGGGATCAAGATTGCCGTTGAAACCGTGCCACCGTTGACGGCCGCCGGGCTGCGATTCCTGATTGCCTTCCCGTTGTTCCTTGCTTTTGCCCTTGTTCGCCGAGAGCCGTTGTTGTTCCCCAAAGAAAGCCGCTGGTTTTTCGTGTTCGTCACGCTGACGTATTTCAGCCTGCCGTACTACTTGCTCAACTACGGCGAGCTGCATGTTTCCTCCGGGCTCACGGCGCTGCTGTTCAGTTGCATGCCGGTGTTCATCCTGCTGTTTTCGGCGGTGTTTCTGCGGGAGAAGATCTACCCGTCACAAGTGCTCGGCATCGGCATCGGGTTTGCCAGCCTGTTCATGATTATTCGGAGCCAGGGCTTACACCTGGACCATGCCGAACTGTTCGGGGTGCTGGCGATTCTCTGCGCGGCGGTGATGCATGCGCTGTGTTACGTGGTAACCAAGAAACACGGCCAGTCGATCAGCGTGATCACCTACAACACGCTGCCGATCGGCATTGCGGGGTTGATGCTGTTTGTCGCGGGGTTGAACGTCGAAGCGCCGGTCTTCGCGGCCATCAGCCTGCGTTCGTGGAGCGCCCTGCTCTACCTCGGGCTGGTAGCGTCGGTGGGCGGGTTCATCGTTTACTTTTTGCTGCTCAAACGCCTGAGCCCGATCATCCTGTCGTTTGTGTTCATCATCTTTCCGGTGTTCGCGGTGATCATCGGTGCCTGGTACGAGGGGCAAAGCCTTTCGCGGGAGTTGATGATGTATTCGGCGATTTTGCTCACCGGGTTTGCGATCACCAAATTACCCCTGGAAAAATGGCTGACACGGACTTTGTAGGAGCCGGCTTGCTGGCGATGGCGTCCGTCCAGCCAACATCACGTCAACTGAACGACCGCAATCGCCGGCAAGCCGGCTCCTACAGGTTCTCGTGCGTTATCTAGATAACGAAGAGGTCCATGAAGCGGTTCACCGGTGTGGCTTCAAGCGCTGCCTGATCCTTGCACAACGCAAAGATCCCGGCACTGCGCTGGGCAGTGAAACGCGTCGCCAGGTTGGCCTTGAACTTGTCTTCCAGCAGCGGAATGCCTTCGGCGCGACGCCGGCGGTGGCCGATCGGGTATTCCACCGCCACTTTCTCGGTGCTGGAACCGTCCTTGAAAAACACCTGAATCGCATTGGCAATCGAGCGCTTGTCCGGCTCCAGGTATTCGCGGCTGTACTGCGGGTCTTCGACGATGACCATTTTCTCGCGCAGCACATCGATGATCGGGTGCGCGGCATGGAAGTCGTCTTCGTACTGTTCGGCCACCAGATTGCCGAACGCCAGCGGCACGGCAGTCATGTACTGGATGCAGTGATCGCGGTCCGCCGCATTGGCCAGCGGGCCGACCTTGGAAATGATGCGAATCGCCGATTCGTGGGTGGTGATGACGATTTTGTCGATGTCATGCAGGCGATTTCTGACCTGCGGATGCAGGGTGACCGCCGCTTCGCAAGCGGTTTGCGCGTGAAACTCCGCCGGGAAGCTGATTTTGAACAACACGTTTTCCATCACGTAGCTGCCGTACGCACGGGAAAAACTGAAAGCACGCTTGTCTTCGGGTTTGAGTGCCAGGTCGTTGTTGGTGTGGCTGAACAACACGTCGTAGAAACCCCATTGGCGCGCCGTCAGTACGCCGGGAATGCCCATCTCGCCACGCATCGCGATGTCCGCCAGACGCACGCCCCGACTGGATGCATCGCCCGCGGCCCAGGATTTGCGCGAGCCGGCATTCGGTGCGTGCCGATAGGTGCGCAACGCCTGGCCGTCGGCAAAGGCCTGGGACAACGCCGACAACAGTTGCTCGCGGTTGGCGCCCATGAGTTTGGCCGTGACCGCAGTCGAGGCCACTTTCACCAGGATGACGTGATCGAGTCCTACCCGGTTGAAGGAGTTTTCCAGGGCAATCACGCCTTGAATCTCATGGGCCATGATCATCGTTTCGAGTACGGCGCGAACGGTCAGCGGCGCTTCGCCATTGGCCAGGCGCTTTTGCGACAGATGATCGGCCACCGCGAGAATGCCGCCGAGGTTGTCGGACGGATGCCCCCACTCGGCCGCGAGCCAGGTGTCGTTGTAGTCGAGCCAGCGCACAATGCAGCCGATGTCCCACGCGGCCTTGACCGGATCGAGACGGTAGCTGGTACCGGGCACGCGGGCGCCAAACGGCACGATGGTGCCTTCGACCAGAGGGCCGAGGTGTTTGGTGCATTCAGGAAAACGCAGGGCCAGCAGGCCGCAGCCGAGGGTGTCGATCAGGCAGTTGCGCGCGGTCTCCAGCGCCTCGCCGGATTCGATGTTGAAAGTGAGGACGTAATCGGCAATGTCCTGCAGGACCGTGTCGTAGTCGGGGCGGTTGTTCAGGTCGACGTTGGCACTCATGTTCGATTCACTCTGGAAGTGGTTCGTTGATGGGACCTCGGTTCAGGTAAATCTCAGCCAGTCACTACTTTCTTATTGTGGCAATGAAGATCAAAAGTGGGAGCGAGCCTGCTCGCGATAGCGGTGCGTCAGTCGACATCAATGTTGAATGTCAGACCGTCATCGCGAGCAGGCTCGCTCCCACATTGGTTCGGTGTCGAGTCAGAAAGAATCGCCGGGCACGCGCACGAAACCTTCCATCAACACCCGCGCACTGCGGCTCATGATGGCTTTTTTCACGGTCCATTCGCCGTTAACCTGGCTGGCTTCCGCGCCTACGCGCAAGGTGCCCGAAGGATGACCGAAGCGTACGGCGTTGCGCTCGATACCGCCCGCAGCGAGGTTGACCAGCGTGCCGGAAATGGCGGCAGCCGTGCCGATCGCCACCGCCGCGGTGCCCATCATCGCGTGGTGCAACTTGCCCATCGACAACGCGCGCACCAACAGGTCGACATCACCCACCGCAATGGCTTTGCCGCTGGAAGAAACGTACGCCGCCGGCTTGGCAACGAACGCAACTTTGGGCGTGTGCTGACGCTTCGCGGCTTCATCCAGATCCTTGATCAACCCCATGCGCAACGCACCGTAGGCCCGAATCGTCTCGAACATCGCCAGGGCTTTCGGATCCCCGTTGATCGCGCCCTGCAACTCGGTGCCGGTGTAACCGATGTCTTCGGCATTGACGAAAATCGTCGGGATGCCGGCATTGATCAGGGTCGCCTTGAAGGTACCGACACCGGGCACTTCGAGGTCGTCCACCAGGTTGCCGGTGGGAAACATCGAACCGCCACCGCCCTCCTCTTCCGCTGCCGGGTCCATGAATTCGACCTGCACTTCGGCGGCCGGAAAGGTCACGCCGTCGAGTTCGAAATCACCGGTTTCCTGCACTTCACCGTTGGTGATCGGCACGTGGGCGATGATGGTCTTGCCGATGTTGGCCTGCCACACGCGCACCACCGCCACACCGTTGTGCGGAATGCGGCTGGCGTCCACCAGGCCGTTGCTGATGGCGAACGAACCGACCGCTGCGGACAGGTTGCCGCAGTTGCCGCTCCAGTCGACGAAAGGTTTGTCGATGGAGACCTGGCCGAACAGGTAATCAACGTCGTGATCGGGCTTGATGCTTTTCGACAGGATCACGGTTTTGCTGGTGCTGGACGTCGCGCCGCCCATGCCGTCGATTTGCTTGTCGTACGGGTCGGGGCTGCCGATCACCCGCAGCAACAGCGCATCGCGCGCCGGGCCGGGAATCCGTGCCGCTTCGGGCAGGTCTTGCAGGCTGAAGAACACGCCTTTGCTGGTGCCGCCACGCATGTAGGTGGCGGGGATCTTGATCTGCGGTGCGTGAGCCATTGTTACTCCTTCAGGGCGGGCAAGGGCTTGAAGTCCCCTGCCCGCCAACCGGGTTTTAGACGGCGACTGCCGATTCTTCGAGGAAGTCCTGGGCGAAGCGTTGCAACACGCCGCCCGCCTCATAAATCGACACTTCTTCGGCGGTGTCGAGACGGCAGGTCACCGGCACGTCGACGCGCTCGCCGTTCTTGCGATGGATCACCAGCGTCAGTTCGGCGCGCGGGGTGCGCTCGCCGATCACGTCGTAGGTTTCGCTGCCGTCGACGGCCAGGGTGTGGCGGTCGGTGCCCGGCTTGAACTCCAGCGGCAACACGCCCATGCCCACCAGGTTGGTGCGGTGGATGCGTTCGAAGCCTTCCGCAGCAATCGCTTCCACGCCCGCCAGTCGCACGCCCTTCGCCGCCCAGTCCCGGGACGAACCCTGACCGTAGTCGGCGCCAGCAATGATGATCAGCGGCTGCTTGCGTTCCATGTAGGTTTCGATGGCTTCCCACATGCGCATGACCTGGCCTTCCGGCTCGACGCGCGCCAGCGAACCCTGCTTGACCTTGCCGTTTTCCCGGACCATTTCGTTGAACAGTTTCGGGTTGGCGAAGGTGGCGCGTTGTGCGGTCAGGTGGTCACCGCGGTGCGTGGCGTAAGAGTTGAAGTCCTCTTCCGGCAGGCCCATTTTCGCCAGGTATTCGCCGGCGGCGCTGTCGAGCATGATCGCGTTCGACGGCGACAGGTGATCGGTGGTGATGTTGTCCGGCAGCACCGCCAGCGGGCGCATGCCCTTGAGCGGACGCGCGCCGGCCAGCGCGCCTTCCCAGTACGGCGGACGGCGGATGTAGGTGCTCATCTCGCGCCAGTCGTACAGCGGCGTGACTTTCGGGCCGGTGTCTTCATGGATGGCGAACATCGGAATGTAGACCTGACGGAACTGCTCCGGCTTGACCGAGGCTTTCACCACGGCGTCGATTTCTTCGTCGCTCGGCCAGATGTCTTTCAGGCGGATTTCCTTGCCGTCGACCACGCCCAGCACGTCTTTTTCGATGTCGAAACGGATGGTGCCGGCGATGGCGTAGGCAACCACCAGCGGCGGCGACGCGAGGAACGCTTGCTTGGCGTACGGGTGAATCCGCCCGTCGAAGTTGCGGTTGCCGGAAAGCACGGCGGTGGCGTACAGGTCGCGGTCGATGATCTCTTGCTGGATCACCGGATCGAGCGCGCCGGACATGCCGTTGCAAGTGGTGCAGGCGAAAGCGACGACGCCGAAACCGAGTTGCTCCAGTTCATCGGTCAGCCCCGCTTCGTCGAGGTACAAGGCCACGGTTTTCGAACCCGGCGCCAGGGACGATTTGACCCACGGCTTGCGGGTCAGACCGAGCTTGTTGGCATTGCGCGCCAGCAGGCCGGCGGCGATCACGTTGCGCGGGTTGCTGGTGTTGGTGCAACTGGTGATGGCGGCGATGATCACCGCGCCGTCCGGCATCTGGCCCGGCACGTCATCCCACTGCCCGGAAATGCCTTTGGCCGCCAGGTCCGACACCGCCACACGGGCGTGCGGATTGCTCGGCCCGGCCATGTTGCGCACTACCGAGGACAGGTTGAAGGTCAGGCCGCGCTCGTATTGCGCGCCCTTCAGGCTGTCGGACCACAGGCCGGTGGTCTTGGCGTAGTTCTCGACCAACTGCACCTGCTCGTCTTCACGGCCGGTGAGCTTGAGGTAGTCGATGGTCTGCTGGTCGATGTAGAACATCGCCGCGGTGGCGCCGTATTCCGGGGCCATGTTGGAGATGGTCGCGCGGTCGCCCAGAGTCAGCGCGGAGGCGCCTTCGCCGAAGAACTCCAGCCAGGCGCCAACGACTTTCTGCTGGCGCAGGAACTCGGTCAGCGCCAGCACCATGTCGGTGGCGGTGATGCCCGGTTGCAGCTTGCCGGTCAGTTCGACGCCGACGCTCTCCGGCAGGCGCATCCACGATGCGCGGCCGAGCATCACGCTTTCGGCCTCCAGGCCACCGACGCCGATGGCGATCACGCCCAGCGCATCGACGTGCGGGGTATGGCTGTCGGTGCCGACGCAGGTATCGGGGAAGGCAACGCCGTCACGCACCTGGATCACCGGGGACATTTTCTCCAGGTTGATCTGGTGCATGATCCCGTTGCCCGGCGGAATCACGTCAACGTTCTTGAAGGCCTTTTTGGTCCAGTTGATGAAGTGGAAACGGTCTTCGTTGCGACGGTCTTCGATGGCGCGGTTCTTCTCGAACGCCTCGGGATCGAAACCACCGCGCTCGACGGCCAGGGAGTGGTCGACGATCAATTGCGTCGGCACCACCGGGTTCACTTGCGCCGGGTCACCACCTTGCAAAGCGATGGCGTCACGCAGGCCGGCGAGGTCGACCAGTGCGGTCTGGCCGAGGATGTCGTGGCACACCACGCGGGCCGGGAACCACGGGAAGTCGAGGTCGCGTTTGCGCTCGATGAATTGCTTCAGGGATTCGGTGAGCGTGGCCGGATCGCAGCGACGCACCAGGTTTTCCGCCAGCACGCGGGAGGTGTACGGCAGGGTGTCGTAGGCGCCAGGCTGAATGGCCTCGACCGCCGCGCGGACGTCGAAGTAATCCAGCTGGCTGCCGGGCAACGGTTTACGGAATTCTGTGTTCATCGGTCAGGACTCGGTCACGGTAATTACAAAGGGTGGGGGCTGGCACCGATTTCGAATTCAACACAATCCACTGTGGGAGCGAGCCTGCTCGCGATGACTGAGTCATATCCGACATTGATGTCGATTGACCCACCGCTATCGCGAGCAGGCTCGCTCCCACAGGGATCTGCGTAGAGCTCAGATCCCGGTGTAGGCCCTCACCATTCAGCGTTGTTCGATTGGCACGAACTTGCGCTGTTCGACGCCGGTGTACTCGGCGCTCGGGCGGATGATGCGGTTGTTGGCACGTTGTTCGAACACATGCGCCGCCCAGCCGGTCAGGCGCGAGCAGACGAAAATCGGTGTGAACAATTTGGTCGGGATGCCCATGAAGTGGTACGTCGACGCATGGTAGAAGTCGGCGTTCGGGAACAGTTTCTTCTGCTCCCACATGGTCTTGTCGATGGCTTCGGAAACCGGGAACAACACGGTGTCACCCACTTCGTCAGCGAGTTTTTTCGACCAGCCCTTGATCACCTCGTTGCGAGGATCGTTGTCCTTATAGATCGCGTGGCCGAAGCCCATGATCTTGTCCTTGCGCTCCAGCATGCCGAGGGTGCCCTTGATCGCCTCTTCCGGCGACTTGAAGCGCTCGATCATTTCCATCGCGGCTTCGTTGGCGCCGCCGTGCAGCGGACCGCGCAGCGAGCCGATGGCCGCGGTGATGCAGGAGAACAGGTCGGACAGGGTCGATGCGCACACCCGGGCGGTGAAGGTCGAGGCGTTGAATTCGTGTTCCGCGTAAAGGATCAGCGACACGTTCATCACCTTGACGTGCAGCTCGCTCGGCTTCTTGTCGTGCAGCAGGTGCAGGAAGTGGCCGCCGATGGTCGGTTCGTCGCTCACGCAGCTGATGCGTTTGCCGTCGTGGCTGAAGCGATACCAGTAGCACATGATCGCCGGGAACGCGGCCAGCAGGCGGTCGGTCTTGTCGTGCTGCTCGGAGAAATCCTTCTCCGGCTCGATGTTGCCCAGGAACGAGCAACCGGTGCGCATCACGTCCATCGGGTGGGCTTCGGCGGGGATGCGTTCCAACACTTCTTTCAAGGCTTGCGGCAGGTCGCGCAGCTTGCCCAGTTTGGCCTGGTAAGCAGCGAGCTGTGCTTTGCTCGGCAGTTCGCCGTACAGCAGCAGGTAGGCGACTTCTTCGAATTGCGCCCCTTCCGCCAGTTCACGAACGTCGTAGCCGCGATAGGTCAGGCCTGCGCCCGACTGGCCCACGGTGGACAGTGCGGTTTGCCCGGCGACCTGGCCACGGAGCCCGGCGCCACTGAGTACTTTTGCTTCGGCCATTGCTGTCTCCAATCTTGAATTTATTAGGGAAACCTGTAGGAGCGAGCATGCTCGCGATGCAAGTGCTGACACCACGGTGTGTCAGGCGTCCCGCGTTTTCGCTGGCGACTATCGCGAGCGGGCTCGCTCCTACATTTACAGGTACAGGGTGTTCATTACTTCTTCGCGGCAAACAACGCATCGAGCTTCTGCTCGAAGGTGTGGTAGTCGATGCGATCGTAAAGCTCCATACGTGTCTGCATGGTGTCGATCACGTTCTGTTGGGTGCCGTCGCGGCGGATCGCGGTGTAGACGTTTTCCGCTGCCTTGTTCATCGCGCGGAAGGCGGACAATGGGTATAGCACCAGCGACACATCGGCACCGGCCAACTGCTCGGTGGTGTACAGCGGCGTCGCGCCGAATTCGGTGATGTTGGCCAGGATCGGCGCTTTCACGCGGCTGGCGAACAATTTGTACATTTCCAGCTCGGTGATGGCTTCCGGGAAGATCATGTCGGCGCCGGCCTCGATGCACGCGGCGGCACGATCCAGGGCGGATTCCAGGCCTTCGACGGCTAGGGCGTCGGTGCGGGCCATGATCACGAAGCTGTCGTCGGTACGGGCATCGACGGCCGCTTTAATGCGGTCGACCATTTCCTGCTGCGAGACGATTTCTTTATTAGGGCGGTGACCGCAACGCTTGGCGCCGACCTGGTCTTCGATGTGAATCGCCGCCGCGCCGAACTTGATCATCGACTTGACGGTGCGCGCGACGTTGAACGCCGAGGAACCGAAACCGGTGTCCACGTCCACCAGCAGCGGCAGGTCGCAGACGTCGGTGATGCGACGCACGTCGGTCAGCACGTCATCCAGGCCGGTGATGCCCAGGTCCGGCACGCCGAGGGAGCCGGCAGCCACGCCGCCGCCCGACAGGTAAATAGCCTTGAAACCGGCGCGCTTGGCCAGCAACGCGTGGTTGGCATTGATCGCGCCGACCACTTGCAGCGGATGTTCGCTGGCGACCGCATCGCGGAAACGCTGGCCTGGAGTGCTCTTGTTGGAACTCATGACTCACCTCGTTCAGTGACTGTCGGGTTAGCGCCGTCCTGGTAGTGACGGGCGATATTGCGTTTGGAGGCGCCGATGTGACGGCGCATCAACAACTCGGCCAGTTCGCCGTCACGATCGGCGATGGCATCGAGAATCCGGTGGTGCTCGGCAAAGGCCTGGCGCGGGCGATTGGGCGTGGTGGAAAACTGGATGCGGTACATGCGCACCAGTTGATAGAGCTCGCCGCAGAGCATCTGTGTCAGCGTGCGGTTGCCGCTGCCCTGGATGATCCGGTAGTGGAAGTCGAAATCGCCTTCCTGCTGGTAGTAGCCGACACCGGCCTGAAACGCGGCGTCGCGCTCGTGGGTTTCGAGGACATGGCGCAGTTCGTCGATTTCTTCGACGGTCATGCGTTCGGCCGCCAGACGGCAGGCCATGCCTTCGAGGGATTCACGGATTTCGTAGAGTTCCAGCAGTTCGGCGTGGCTCAGGGAAACCACCCGTGCGCCGACGTGCGGTACGCGAACCAGCAGGCGCTGACCTTCCAGGCGGTGGATTGCTTCGCGCAACGGGCCGCGGCTGATGCCGTAGGTGCGCGCCAGTTCCGGTTCGGAGATCTTGCTGCCCGGGGCGATCTCGCCCTTGACGATGGCCGCCTGAATGCGCCGGAAGACGTTCTCGGAAAGTGTTTCCGAATCGTCCTGGGCAATGACGGGGGGATCGAGTTGATCCAGCATATTGTCGACACCTTGAAAGCTGATGCGGCAAAAACTAGCTAATCAAAGGGTAATAGTCAAAGGATAAATAGGTATTGTCGACAATCGTCTAATAACCTATGTGGTTTGTAGGCGTGAAGCTTGCGCTTCTGGGGCTTGGTTTTTTGATGGTGTACATATCCGTTTCTTCGGTAACGGCAGCTATCGGTTCCGCTCTTACAGCGGGTTACTTGGAAAAACGGAACGCCGCCCGGCGCCAAGTAACCAAGCGCTTTTGCCCCTTTCGTTCGGTGCCTCGCCTAGGCTCGGCATGCCCTCGCTCCGGTCCTGCTCCGTGGGCCCGCCGCCATCGGCCATCCATGGCCGGGGGCGGCTACCGCAAGATCAAAAGCCAAGGCGAGCTAACGCTCGGCCTGATGAGTGGTGAAAGTCAAAAGCGAATGCGATTCCCTGTAGGAGCCAACTTGCTGGCGAAAAACACCCAGACACCGCGTTCATCCAGACAGCGCGCGTCATCGTTAACGTCCATCGCCAGCAAGCTGGCTCCTACAATTTCGACGGTGTGAACCCGATCCCTTGTAGGAGCGAGCCCTGCTCGCGAAAAACGCCAACACACCGCGTTCATACAGACAACCCGCGTCATCGTTGACGTCCATCGCCAGCAAGCCGGCTCCTACAGTTTTGACCGTGTGAACCCGATCCCCGTGTGGGAGCGAGCCTGCTCGCGAAAAATGTCCAGACGCCGCGTTCATCCAGACAGCCCGCGTTATCGTTGACGTCCATCGCGAGCAGGCTCGCTCCCACAGGGGGAATGCGGTCAAGCGGAGAGCCAGGTCGGCTTTAAGGCCGCCTCGGCGGCTGTGGCGGTGGGCGCCCCCTCGAGAGGCCGAGTGGAGGTTCTGCGCACTGGGCAACCCGGCATGGATGCCGGGTTAGCCGCGCACGGCCATGGATGGCCGATCGCGGCGGGCCCACGGAGCAGGACCGGAACGAGGGCATGCCGAGCCTAGGCGAGGCACCGAACGAAAGGGGCAAAAGCGCTTGGTTACTTGGCGCTTCTCCAAGTGACTCGCCGTAAGGGCGAAACCAATAGCCGCCTTGACCCAAATAACGGATATACCCCCCCATCATCCAATCAACAAACCCAAGGCCCCGGCGCTGGCGCCATAAAACCACCGTGCTAGAATGCCGCCCGCATTTGCTTGTGACATCTGCACGAACTGTCACAAATAGTTGATAGGCATACGAGGGAGCTTGCGCAGCGATGCCAGGGCCTTGAATCGAACACGGACCGCTGCGCACCAGGATTTATGAGACTCAAGCCCTTCCCCACCTTCCTTTATCTGCTCTGCCTGCCCGGTGTCGCCACAGCCGGGGAAAAAACCGTGTACGGCCTCAACGAGTACGCCTCGCTGGACGGCATCAACCTCGAAGTCGCCGCCAAACTCGACACCGGCGCGAAAACCGCCTCGCTGAGCGCCCGCGACATCAAACGCTTCAAACGCAACGGCGAGTCCTGGGTGCGCTTCTATCTGGCCATCGACGCCGCGCACTCGCACCCGATCGAACGCCCGCTGGCCCGCGTCAGCAAGATCAAACGCCGCGCCGGTGACTACGATCCGGAAGAAGGCAAGAAGTACACCGCCCGTCCGGTGATCGAGCTGGATATCTGCATGGGCTCGGCTTTACGCAGCATCGAAGTGAACTTGACCGACCGAAGTGCCTTCCAATACCCGCTCTTGATCGGCTCCGAAGCGCTCAAACGCTTTGATGCGCTGGTCGACCCCAGTCTTAAATACGCTGCTGGCAAACCCGCCTGCGCCATCGCCGCACATACCGCAGAGTAATTCCAATGCGCTCTCTTACCCTCCATCTGAAAATGCTGATCGCCATCCTGGTGGTGCTGGGCATTTCGGTTACGGCCTATCAGATCTTCGTGCTCGGCATTCCCGTGACCGAAGATGCCACCGACGACTTGTGGAACATCGACGCCAAAGTCGAATTCGTTCCCAGTGCCAAGGACCCGGTGAAGATCCAGATGTTCGTGCCGCCGCTGAGCCGCGATTTCGTCAGCCTCAACGAAAGCTTCATCTCCAATAATTACGGCGTGGCCGTGAACCGTATCGACGGCAACCGCAAGGTGACCTGGTCGGCGCGCCGGGCAAAGGGCAACCAGACGCTGTATTACCGCCTGGTGTTGACCAAGCGCTATACCGGCGAAAAATCCAAGGTCAAAGGCCCGACTTTCCGCGACAGCATCGCCGTGGAAGGCGCAGAAAAAGTCGCCGCCGAAGCTTTGCTGGCGCCGATTCGCCAGCACTCGGCCGACGTTGAAACCTTCATTGGCGAGGCGATCAAGCGGGTCAACAACGTCAATGACGACAACGTGAAGCTGTTGCTGGGCGGCGACCCGTCCAGCAGCCACAAAGCCAAGATCGTCGAGCTGGTCCTGTCCATCGCCCACGTGCCGGTGGAAAAGGTCCACACCATCCGTCTGGTGGCCGATCAACCGCAAAGCCCGGAACTCTGGCTGCGCAGCTTCAACGGCACCGACTGGCTGTACTTCAACCCTGAAACCGGCGAGCAAGGCCTGCCGGCCGACCGCCTGTTGTGGTGGACCGGCGATGAAAACCTGATCACCGTCGATGGCGGCAAGAAAGCCACCGTCACCTTCAGCATGAACAACAGCGAAATGAACGCCATTCGCCTGGCCAAGCTGACGGACGAAAACACCGACGCCAACTTCCTCGAATACTCGCTGTACGGTTTGCCACTGCAAACCCAGCAAACCTTCATGATCATGGTGATGATCCCGATCGGCGTGCTGGTGATCCTGATCCTGCGCAACCTGATCGGCCTGCAGACCCTTGGCACCTTTACCCCGGTGCTGATCGCCCTGGCCTTCCGCGAAACCCAGCTCGGGTTCGGCATCGTGCTGTTTACGATCATCACGGCCCTGGGTTTGTCGCTGCGCTCCTACCTTGAACACCTGAAACTGCAAATGCTGCCGAGGCTGTCGGTGGTGTTGACGTTCGTGGTGGTGTTGATCGCGGCGATCAGTTTGTTCAGCCATAAACTCGGCCTGGAACGCGGGTTGTCCGTGGCGCTGTTCCCGATGGTGATCCTGACCATGACCATCGAACGCCTGTCGATCACCTGGGAAGAACGCGGGTCCGGGCATGCGATGAAAGTCGCCATCGGCACCCTGTTCGCCGCGTCCCTTGCGCACCTGATCATGAGCGTGCCGGAACTGGTCTACTTCGTGTTCACCTTCCCGGCGGTCCTGCTGATCCTGGTGGGTTTCATGCTGGCAATGGGTCGCTATCGCGGTTACCGCCTGACCGAACTGGTGCGCTTCAAGGCTTTCCTGAAGAAGGCTGACGCCTGATGTTCGGCTTCTGGAAAACCTGGAAGGCCCTGGAAGCACGGGGCATCATGGGGATCAATCGGCGCAACGCGGACTACGTGCTCAAGTACAACAAGCGCAGTCTGTACCCGATTGTCGATGACAAGATCATCACCAAGGAACGCGCGATCGCCGCCGGTATTCATGTGCCGGAGCTGTATGGCGTGATTTCCACCGAGAAAGAAATCGACAAGCTCGACGAGATCATCGGCGGGCGCAGCGACTTCGTGATCAAGCCGGCCCAGGGCGCCGGGGGCGACGGCATTATTGTGGTGGCTGACCGTTTCGAGGGGCGCTATCGCACCGTGTCCGGCAAGATCATCAGCCATGAAGAGATCGAGCACCATATCTCCAGCATCCTGACCGGCCTGTATTCCCTGGGCGGGCACCGCGACCGTGCGCTGATCGAATACCGCGTCACCCCCGACCAGATTTTCAAGAGCATCAGTTACGAAGGTGTACCGGACATTCGCATCATCGTGTTGATGGGCTACCCGGTGATGGCGATGTTGCGCCTGCCGACGCGCCAGTCCGGCGGCAAGGCCAACCTGCACCAGGGCGCCATCGGCGTCGGCGTCGACCTCGCCACCGGCCTGACCCTGCGCGGCACCTGGCTGAACAACATCATCACCAAACACCCGGACACCACCAACGCGGTGGACGGCGTGCAACTGCCCTACTGGGACGGTTTCATGAAACTCGCCGCCGGCTGCTACGAGCTGTGCGGGCTGGGTTACATCGGTGTCGACATGGTGCTGGACCAGGAAAAAGGCCCGCTGATCCTGGAGCTCAACGCCCGGCCGGGGTTGAACATCCAGATTGCCAATGATTGCGGGTTGACGCTGCGCACTCATGCGGTCGAGGCGCGACTGGAAGAATTGAAGGCTCGCGGGGTGGTCGAGACGGTTGAAGAGCGCGTGGCGTTTGTGCAGGAAATGTTTGGGCATATTCCGCCGGTCGAGGGGTGATCCCGCACCGAGTTGCTCCCATCGCGAGCAGGCTCGCTCCCACAGGACCTTGTGGGAGCGAGCCTGCTCGCGATGAGGCCCAGACTGTCACCCCGGCATTCAACCCTGCCCCCAATCTGCCAATCCCCGACATCCCCCCTAGGAGCAATTCCCCGAGGGGACTACAATCGCCACCCCGCCTCGATGGCTGACCTGCCCCGCCCATGTTGACCTGTTCCGTACACCCGCTGCCCTATCGCGCCAACCCCGCCGAGTATTTCGCGGCGATTCGTCATGCCCCCGGCGCCGTGCTGCTCGACAGCGGCCGGCCCACAGCCGATCGCGGTCGCTACGACCTGCTCAGCGCCTGGCCGCTCGAACAGCTGGCGGTATTGCCTGACGAAAGCGGCAGCGTTTTCCTGCAACGCCTGCGCGAAAACCTGACACGACTTGGTAAAGCCGCCGTGCCGTTCGACCTGCCCTTCGCCGGCGGGCTGATCGGTTACCTGAGCTACGACTTCGGCCGGCACCTGGAACAGTTGCCGAGTCAGGCGCAAGACGATCTGCAGCTGCCGGATGCGCGTTTCGGACTGTACGACTGGGCATTAATCAGCGACCACCAACAGATGACCAGTCAGTTGGTGTTCCATCCGTCGCTGAGCGACAGCGAACGCCAGCGTCTGATCGTCCTGTTCACTGAACCATCGGTTGAAGCAATCGAACCGTTCAAGCTGAAAGCCCCGATGAGCGCCGACCTGAGTGCCGATCAATATCGCCAGGCACTGGAACGCATTCAGCAATACATCCAGGCGGGCGATTGCTACCAGGTCAACTTCGCCCAGCGTTTTCGCGCCGGGTGCGAAGGCGATCCGTGGGCCGCTTATTGCGCACTGCGCGCTGCGTGCCCGACACCGTTTTCCGGTTTCCAGAGCCTGCCCGACGGTGGCGCGGTGCTCAGCTTGTCACCGGAGCGTTTCATCAAAGTCAGCGACCGTCTCGTTGAAACCCGCCCGATCAAAGGCACCCGCCCTCGCGGCCTGACCGCCAGCGAAGATGCGGCGAACGCCGCCGAACTGCTGGCCAGCCCCAAGGATCGTGCGGAAAACCTGATGATCGTCGATTTGCTGCGCAACGACCTTGGCCGCACGTGCCGCACCGGCTCGGTGCGGGTGCCAGAATTGTTCAGCCTGGAAAGTTATCCGAACGTGCATCACCTGGTGAGCAGCGTCACTGGCGAACTGGCGGACGACCGCGATGCTTTGGACCTGATCGCCGGCAGTTTCCCGGGCGGCTCGATCACCGGCGCGCCGAAGATCCGGGCGATGCAGATCATCGATGAACTGGAGCCGACGCGACGCGGGTTGTATTGCGGCTCACTGCTGTACCTGGACGTGCGCGGCGAGATGGACAGCTCCATCGCCATTCGCAGTTTGCTGGTCAAGGATGGGCAGGTGTGTTGCTGGGGCGGTGGCGGGATTGTGGCGGATTCGGAGTGGCAGGCTGAATACCAGGAGTCGATTACCAAAGTGAAGGTGTTGCTCGACACCCTGCAAAACCTCTGACGCATCGCGAGCAGGCTCGCTCCCACAGGTTTCGGTGATCACTGTGGGAGCGAGCCTGCTCGCGAAGACGTCAGCCCAGACGACTACAAACTCAACGCCCGATTCGAGGCCTTGATGAACTCCTGCTTCAAATCCTCAAAGGTGTGCACCGCCGGGAATTGCGGGAACTCACGAATCACGTTATCCGGCGCATGGAACAGAATCCCCGCATCGGCCTCGCCGAGCATCGTCGTGTCGTTGTACGAGTCCCCCGCCGCAATCACCCGGTAGTAAAGGCTCTTGAAGGACAGAACCGACTGACGCTTCGGATCTTTCTGACGCAACTGATAGCTCGTCACCCGCCCGGTATCGTCGGTAATCAGACGATGGCACAGCAAGGTCGGGAACCCCAGTTGACGCATCAGCGGCTGGGAGAACTCGTAGAAGGTGTCCGACAGAATCACCACCTGAAAGCGCTCGCGCAGCCAATTGACGAACTCGATGGCGCCGTCCAGCGGCTTCAGCGTGGCGATCACTTCCTGGATGTCGGTGAGTTTCAGGCCATGCTCGTCGAGAATCCGCAAACGCTGCTTCATCAACACGTCGTAGTCGGGAATGTCCCGAGTGGTGGCCCTGAGGGATTCGATCCCGGTTTTTTCGGCGAACGCGATCCAGATTTCCGGGACCAGCACACCTTCAAGATCCAGACAGGCAATTTCCACAAGACACTCCCATTTGTATTGATTATTGAGTCGAGCGAGCAAAAAGACTGCCGAACTCTAGCGACTCGGGCGGGCCTGTGCAACGCAGAGGGCGCGCCAGTCGCGGCAGGATTTTGTTACCATCGGCTCCATATAGAGCGCCCAGCGCCACCGACCTGTAGGAAGCCGCCCTGATGAGACCAACGTTCGACGTCGTGGAACTCGCCACGACCTATGCCAACAAATCCGCCCAGGACATCCTGAAACTCGCGTTTGCCGAGTTCGGCGATGACCTGTGGATATCTTTCAGCGGCGCCGAAGACGTGGTGCTGGTGGACATGGCCTGGAAGCTGAACAAAAACATCAAAGTGTTCAGCCTCGACACCGGTCGCTTGCACCCCGAGACCTACCGCTTCATCGATCAGGTGCGCGAGCACTACAAGATCGACATCGAACTGGTGTCGCCGGACTACACGAAACTTGAACCGTTCGTGAAGGAAAAAGGCCTGTTCAGTTTCTACAAGGACGGCCATGGCGAATGCTGCGGCATCCGCAAGATCGAGCCGCTGCGCCGCAAGCTCTCGGGCGTGACCGCCTGGGCCACCGGCCAGCGTCGGGACCAGAGTCCTGGCACCCGCAGCGCCGTCGCGGTACTGGAAATCGACAGCGCTTTCTCCACTCCGGAACGCACCCTGTACAAATTCAACCCGCTGGCGCAAATGACCAGCGAAGAGATCTGGGGCTACATCCGCATGCTCGAACTGCCGTACAACAGCCTGCATGAGCGCGGCTTCATCAGCATCGGCTGCGAACCCTGCACTCGCCCGGTGCTGCCAAACCAGCACGAGCGTGAAGGCCGCTGGTGGTGGGAAGAGGCAACGCAGAAAGAATGCGGGCTGCATGCGGGGAATATCATCAGCAAGTCCAATACCTGATCCCCCGGGTTAAACGAATTCCCCCTGTAGGAGCCAGCTTGCTGGCGATAGCGGTGTGTCAGTCACAGCTGCATTGACTGGAAGATCGTAATCGCCAGCAAGCTGGCTCCTACAGTTGTAGTGACCGACCGAAATAAATGTGTACACACGAATGTCACCATAGGTGCCATTTATGTGTGCACTTTTCGTTTATACGCCCTGAAAAGTTACATTTTCCTCGCCCTTGATCCCCCGCCGACACCGTCCGCGAATCCCGTCGAAAAATAAATACCTGTTCGATCGGTCAATTTATACCGCCGTAATTTCAGCCACTTAACACCAATCAATAGCCAAACGAAATTAGAAGTGAATTTCATAGAGCGCTGACTGGCATGGAACTGGCTTAAGTGCATACATGTTTTGTATACAATCAACTCAAAACATACACACACTTTAGATCCGCAAGCCTGAAGCGCCCTATCCCGTACAGGCTGCAGATGCCCCGTAACCAATGATGCTTATTGCCCGCGACGAAGATTTGTCGAGCCCCCGCTCATGCACAGTCATCGCGACGCCAAGCTTCAGGAGCCTGCCGGAATGCGTACTAGCCTCTCCAATAACAATATCGCGCTGGATCTGCCCTCCTCTTCACCCACTGCTCACGATCAAACCTTTCAAGAACCCGTGGTGCTCAGCCCGCGCCTGCACAACAAGGACCTCGCGCCGACCAAAGCCGAGGGCCGACGCTGGGGCCGCTACAGCATCTTCGCCCTGTGGACCAACGACGTTCACAACATCGCCAACTACTCCTTCGCCATCGGCCTCTACGCACTGGGCCTGGGCGGCTGGCAGATTCTGCTGTCCCTCGGGATCGGTGCGGCGCTGGTGTATTGCTTCATGAACCTGTCCGGCTACATGGGCCAGAAAACCGGTGTGCCGTTTCCGGTGATCAGCCGGATCAGTTTCGGTATCCACGGCGCGCAGATTCCTGCATTGATCCGCGCCGTTATCGCCATCGCCTGGTTCGGCATTCAGACGTACCTGGCCTCCGTGGTCTTTCGCGTGTTGCTGACGGCGGTTCACCCCGGATTCGCCGACTACGACCACAACTCGATCCTCGGCTTGTCGAGCCTCGGTTGGGTGTGCTTCGTGGCGATCTGGCTGGTGCAACTGGCCATCCTTGCCTACGGCATGGAGATGGTGCGGCGCTATGAAGCGTTTGCTGGGCCGGTGATCCTGCTGACCGTCGCCGCCCTCGCGGCGTGGATGTACACCCAGGCCAACGCGACCATCGCCTGGTCGATCCGCGAACCGCTGACCGGCGGCGAGATGTGGCGCAACATCTTCGCCGGCGGTGCGTTGTGGCTGGCGATCTACGGCACGCTGATTCTCAACTTCTGCGACTTCGCCCGTTCATCGCCGTGCCGCAAAACCATCAAGGTGGGAAATTTCTGGGGCCTGCCGGTGAATATTCTGGTGTTCGCCGCCATCACCGTCCTGCTCTGTGGCGCGCAATTTCAGATCAACGGCCGGATCATCGAAAGCCCGACGGAAATCATCGCCTCGATTCCCAACACCTTCTTCCTGGTGCTCGGTTGCCTGGCGTTCCTGATCGTGACCGTGGCGGTGAACATCATGGCCAACTTCGTCGCCCCGGCCTTCGTGCTCAGCAACCTGGCCCCGAAATACCTGACCTTCCGCCGCGCCGGGCTGATCAGTGCAACCATTGCCGTGCTGATCCTGCCGTGGAACCTCTACAACAGCCCGCTGGTGATCGTGTACTTCCTGTCCGGCCTCGGCGCCCTGCTTGGCCCGTTGTACGGGGTGATCATGGTCGACTACTGGCTTGTGCGAAAAGGTCAGATCAACGTGCCGCAGTTGTACAGCGAAGACCCCGCCGGCGCTTATTACTACAGCCGCGGCGTCAACTTGCGCGCCGTGGCGGCGTTCATTCCTGCGGCGCTGATCGCCATCGTCCTGGCGCTGGTGCCGGGTTTCCACCTGGTCTCGCCGTTTTCCTGGCTGATCGGTGCCGGGATCGCCGGGATGCTGTACCTGATCATCGCCAAACGGCAGCCCCACTACGCGGATGTCAGCGGTGAAGCCATCGCAGTCGACAACGTCAGCCATTAACCCCATGACGGCCCGGGATTGCCGGGCCGCAGAATCACCCTGCTATAAGGACTTTCCATGCGCATTCTCGTGGTCAACGTCAACACCACCGAATCCATCACCCAGGCCATCGCCCGTTCGGCGCAAGCCGTGGCCGCGCCCGGCACTGAAATCATCGGCCTGACACCCCATTTCGGCGCCGACTCCATCGAAGGCAATTTCGAAAGTTACCTGGCCGCCATCGCCGTGATGGACCGGGTGATGTCCTACGACCAGCCGTTCGATGCGGTGATCCAGGCCGGTTACGGCGAGCACGGTCGCGAAGGGTTGCAGGAGTTGCTCAACGTGCCGGTGGTGGACATCACCGATGCGGCCGCCAGCACGGCGATGTTCCTCGGTCATGCGTACTCGGTGGTCACAACCCTGGATCGCACCGTACCGCTGATCGAGGACCGCCTGAAACTCTCCGGACTGTGGGACCGCTGCGCTTCGGTGCGGGCCAGCGGACTGGCGGTGCTGGAGCTGGAATCCGATCCGCAGCGAGCGCTGGAAGCGATTGTTCGTCAGGCGGAACTGGCGGTCAGCGAGGACAAGGCCGAGGTGATTTGCCTCGGTTGCGGCGGGATGGCCGGGCTGGATGAGCAGATTCGCCAACGCACCGGCGTGCCGGTGGTGGATGGCGTGACGGCGGCGGTGACGATTGCCGAGTCGCTGGTACGATTGGGGTTGTCGACCTCGAAGGTGCGCACTTATGCGACGCCTCGGCCGAAGAACATCATTGGCTGGCCGGGGCGGTTTGGGCGGTAGACCGCTTCGCGAGCAGGCTCGCTCCCACAGGTATCGGTGATTCCTTGTGGGAGCGAGCCTGCTCGCGAAAGGGGCAACGCGGTACTAGCCCTGGCTCAAACCGCACTGAACCGAGCGCTCAACCCGCGCTCCGCAAACTGCTCGATGATGAAATCCACAAACGCCCGGGTCTTGCCCGGCAGCAACTTGTGCTCCGCGTAATAGATGGAAATGTTGCCATCGTCGACGTACCAGTCCGGCAACACCCGCTGCAACGTCCCGGCCTCCAGGTATCCCGAGGCAAACGGCATGCTCACCAGCGCGATGCCCAAGCCCTGAACCGCCGTCGCACAGGCCGCTTCCGAATCGCTCATGGTCATCCGCGCCTTCAGCGTCAGCGGGCTGTGTTGCCGGGTTCGGCTGGTCAACTGCCAGGAACGCACCCGCCCGGTCTGCGGCGAGCGAATCAGGATGCCGTCGTGCCGCTTGAGATCATCGGGCTCGACGATGGCTTCACGCTCCGCGAGGTAGTCCGCCGAAGCCACCAACACGCGATGCGCCGGCGTCAGTTTGCGCGCAACCACACCCTGCGGCAGCTCAAACCCGCCACCGATCGCGGCATCAAAACCCTGGGCAATCAGATCGACCTGTCGGTTATCGAAATGCCAGTCGGGGTTGATAGCCGGATAACGCCTCAGAAACTCCCCGAGCAACGGCACGATGTACAGACGCCCGAAGACCGTGCCCATGCTGACCTTGAGCGTTCCCGCCGGACGCCCTTCGGCACTCGCGAGGTTGGCCACGGCATTCTGGATCGTGTGCAGGCTGGAACTCACTTCACCGAGAAACAGCTGCCCGGCTTCGGTCAACGTCAGGCTGCGGGTGCTGCGCTGGAACAGCCGCACACCGAGTCGCGCTTCAAGCTTTGCCACGCTCTTGCCCACCGCTGCCGGGGTCAGGCTCAGGCGGCGCGCCGCTTCGGCAAAGCTGCCGACCTCTGCACTGCGGACAAAGCATTCGATACTGCTGAAGGTTTCCATAGGCGCCACTATAAACTTTTGGTTTACACAGACTATCGCAATGACCGGCTACTCAGGGTGTAATCCGGAATCGATACTAGGCTCCATCAACCGGGACATTTCGTTTCGGGACTTTGGAGATCGACATGACTACTCAGAACCTCAGCGGCAAAGTGGCTTTGATTCAAGGCGGTTCTCGCGGCATCGGCGCGGCCATCGTCAAACGCCTTGCCGCTGAAGGCGCAACTGTTGCCTTCACCTACGTCAGCTCCACCGCCAAGGCGGAAGAATTGCAGAACAGCATCACCGGTAACGGCGGCAAGGCCCTGGCGATCAAGGCCGACAGCGCCGACGCCGAGGCGATTCGCAATGCCGTGAGCGCCACCGTCAAAGCCTTCGGTCGCCTCGACATCCTGGTCAACAATGCCGGCGTGCTGGCCGTTGCCCCGCTGGAAGATTTCAAACTCGAAGACTTCGACCAGACCCTGGCCATCAACGTGCGTAGCGTGTTCATCGCCACCCAGGCCGCCGCCCAACACATGACCGAAGGCGGTCGCGTCATCAACATCGGCAGCACCAACGCTGACCGTATGCCCTTCGCCGGTGGCGGCCCGTACGCCATGAGCAAAGCGGCGCTGGTCGGCCTGACCAAAGGCCTGGCCCGTGACCTCGGCCCACGCGGGATCACCATCAACAACGTGCAACCGGGCCCGGTCGACACCGACATGAACCCGGCCAGCGGTGACTTCGCCGAAAGCCTGATCCCGTTGATGGCCGTGGGTCGCTACGGTAAAGCGGAAGAGATCGCCAGCTTCGTGGCCTACCTTGCAGGCCCGGAAGCGGGTTACATCACCGGTGCCAGCCTGACCATCGACGGCGGTTTCGGCGCCTGATCCCGGCAGATCAAACGCAAAACAAAATGTGGGAGCGAGCCTGCTCGCGATAGCGGTTTTTCAGACGACACAAATGTCGCTTGATCCACCGCCATCGCGAGCAGGCTCGCTCCTACATTGGTTTGTGTCATTGCACCTATCGCGTTAAGCCCAATCGAGCGCCGGCAAACCGCACGCACTCGGCGTAAACGCTTTCAGCGTACGAAGAATGCCATCGGCGTGTGCGTACTTTTCATCGGCCATCGCCGCATCCGGGATCGCAATCGCCGTCATCCCCGCCGCTTTCGCCGCCGTGACGCCGAACGGCGAATCTTCGAACACCAGGCAATCCTCAGGCGCAACGCCCAGGCGCCGCGCGGCCGTCAGGAAGATGTCCGGTGCCGGTTTGGCTGCGCCGACCTCCGGGTCGTCCGCCGTCACGATGAAGTCGAACAGCGCAAACCAGTCGCGGTGCAAGGTGGTTTTCTGGCCGAACGACTGCCGCGAAGAACTGGTGCCCACCGCAATCGGAATGTTGTTGGCCTTCAAATGCCGAACCAGCTCTTCGGCACCTGGCATTGCCAGTGCGGTGGGAAAACGCTCGCGCATCAGTGGCTCGCGGATCACCAGAAACTCTTCGGCGGTGATCGGCAATTCCAGCGCCTCGACCACATAACGCGCCAGATCGCCCGCGCCCCGGCCGATGATGTGCTGTTTGAGGCTCCAGTCGAAAGTCCGGCCATAACGCCCGGCAATGATGGACGTGACTTCGGTGTAAATGCCCTCGGTGTCCAGCAGCAAGCCGTCCATATCGAAAATCACGGCTTTGATCGGGCCGAACTCTTTCAGCGGTGCATTCATCGCATCTGATCCGTTTTTAATGACATCCGCTCGACTCAGGTGTGCCTGAACCGCGAATTTGATTAAAGGGTTCAGCAGCATAGCGAGCACGGCCAGCATTGAGCAACGGGCAATCTCCCGACGGCGGCAAAAGCCGGACCGCAGGCGCCGGTCAGGATTTAGCGATTCGCCCTACACCAAACTCCTCCTTTCCCGACTTCTTTCCCCGTTGATCCCCCGCAAAGTTTCGCGCTCCAAATCGATCCGTGCGAGGGACTGCGAATGTTCAACCCTGACAAGGTCCTGGCCTTGAACAACGCCATCGGCCTGCTCGTGGTCGCAGCCATGCCTCCCGGGAAACCGGACGCCGAGGAGGTGTTCAGCGATTTCCGTCTCTGCCTCAACGTGAAGTCCTCCTGGATCGCTTGGGCGCTGAATGTCGAGCAAGTCTCCGAAGTCGGCAAGGAGGTCCGCCTTAGCGCACCGAAAGACTCTATCTCTCACGTCAGCTCGACACTCGCCACGTGCCCGGCCAGCGGTCCCCTCACCCTTGTGCACTTGTTCGAAGCTGCGCGCTTCGTGCCGATCGGCAATACGCCGGTGATGCTCGAACCCGTGTTGACGGAGAGCAACGGCGTAACCGCCTTCGGCGAGCCGATTCACAAGGTCATCGGCCCCAGCGGCATTCTCGAAATCCCCGAATGCTGGCGCGGCCACCGTTACCGCGTGACGTTCTTCCCCAACGTTTCCACCGATCACGTCAAAGCGCTGCGTGCCTCTTATCAAAGCGTGATTGATGAACTTGAGGGCTGGCTGCGCAACGAGTGGTCGACCGAGCTCCAACCGCTGTGGGCGGAGTTTTCCGAGGCGACGTTCAGCGAGCGCTACGGCTTGCTGCAACGGGCCGACTGGCGCGGTTTCGAACAGTCGCTGCACGGTTTATGGGATGACGTGAAGCAGGTCTTTGCCCTGATGGCGGACCTGCAGGCCAACAGCGAAAAGCTCCTTGAGTACCTGACCGGGCTTGAGCTCGAGACGTTGCTGAACGCTTCGACCGAAGCCATTGCCAACATATTGCTGGTGGCGAGCGATGAGCCGCTGCTGTTCATTCATCTCGCGGCGTTTACCAGTTGGCTGCGCCTGTTGCCTCCGCAGTATATCGCCGAGGTCGTGGCGGAAATTCGTACAGAGGTTCTGATCGGTTTCCTGCTGATGCGCCTCACGGGTCCTGCCGGCTTGAACGTCGGCATGAGCGCCAAAGTCCTGGGCAGGATCAAGTCCGAGCGCGCCCGGCAATGGCTGTCGGCGGCGAGTATCCGACTGGCCGGACTCACGTCGGGCGCCGACCTTGGCCGTCACGCCGATGCGCTCAAGCCTTTGATGGTCAACGCCCGGAGCGCGCCCCTCCGGCCTGCACCGGCGGTGCCGTTGCACATCAACGCCGCCGGTTCGGCGGTCATACAAGTCAACAATCCACTCGCCATTGCCCGCAACAAGACCGAAGCACGAACCCGCCTGAGCCGACAGGAACATCGCGACGATGCCCCTGCCCCGGCGCAAAACCCGAATGGCGACAGTGTCGATTCAGCGGACAACACCCTCACCAACGGCTGCCCGGTTTCCATGGTCACCGGTGAAGAACTGCTGACGCTGACCGATGGTTCGCTGGATGGGCTGCTGCCATTCGAGTTCACCCGGGTGTATCGCACCAGTGCTGTCGAGATTGATGGCGGGCTCGGTCATGGCTGGAGTCACAGCCTCGCGCATCGACTGGAAATCGACGGGGAGTCCGTCATCTGGATCGACCACGAAAACCGGCGCACTGTTTTCCCGCTGCCCTCTGTCGAGCGTCCGGTTATCCACAACAGCCTTTCGCGGGCGGCAATTTATCTGGGGGAAGAACCCGAGGAGCTGATTCTCGCGTTGGCAGGTGAAGCCTCGCGCTTCTGCCACTTCCGCACGGGACGACTGACGGCCATCAGCGATGCCTATGGCAATCGTCTGACGGTGCAACGGGACACGTCCGACAGAATCATCCGCCTAGACAACGGCGTCGGGCGTTCCCTGCGTTTACGCTATGACCGCCGACACCTCGCCGCCGTCGAGTACCAGAGTTTTCACCCCGCCGACACCCTGGAAGACGCCTGGCATACCGAGCAGACGCTGGTTGCCTATCGCTACGATGCCTGTCATCGGTTGATCGAAGCGACCAATGCCCTCGGCGAAAGCGAGCGCTACGACTACGACGACCAGCACGTCATTTTGCAGCGGCAACTGGCCGGTGGCGCGAGTTTCTTCTGGGAGTGGCAAAGGTCCGGCAAGGCTGCGCGATGCGTCCGACATTGGGCGTCGTTCGCGCAGATGGACACAGGGTATGTCTGGGATGACAACGGTGGCGTTCAGGTTAAAAACGTCGACGGCAGCGAGGCGTTTTACCAGCACGATCATCAGGCGCGGCTGGTGCGTCGGATTGAGCCCGACGGCGCGGAACACCTTAATGCCTATGACGACAAAGGCCGGCGGGTTGCCGAGAAGAACCCGCTGGGGGCGATTACCCAATACCACTATGACGACATCGGGCGCCTGGTCGCCCTGATTCCTCCTGAAGGCGAGCCGGAGTCCTACGAATACCGCCACGGTTTCCTCCATGCGCGGTATCGCGGCAACGCGGTGTGGAAGTATCAGCGCAATGCCCAGGGCGACGTCACCGAGGCGACCGATCCTGATGGTCATGTCACCCACCATTATTACGACGACAAAGGTCGGCTGCTTTCTATCCGTTATCCGGACAACAGCCGCCATGTTTTCGTCCGCAATGCCTTGGGGCAGCTAGTCGAAGAAACCTTGCCGGACGGCAGTCAGCGGCGTTTTTCCTACGATGTGCTGGGACGGCAGATATCCCGTCAGGATGAACACGGTGCCGTCACCCAGTACCAGCGGGATGCCGTTGGACGACTGATCCAGACGACATTTCCCACGGGCACCAGCCGCGCCTTCAGCTACAACGCCTACGGCAAGGTCACCGCTGAACGCGATGAATTGGGGCGCATCACTCGCTACGAATACCTCGACGACCTGCACCTGCTGAGCCGAAGGATCAATCCCGATGGCACCCAGCTGCGTTATCACTACGACAACGCGCGGCTGTTACTGACCGAAATAGAAAACGAATCCGGCGAGAAATATCAGCTGGACTACACGCCCAATGGATTGGTCCGACAGGAAAGCGGATTCGACGGCTGCCGCACTGCGTATGCCTACGACCTCAACGGTCATCTGCTGGAGAAAACCGAGTTCGGTGATGACAGCTCTTTGTTGGTCACCGCTTATCAACGGGATTCGACCGGACGGCTGCTGGTCAAGACGCTGCCGGATGGCGTCAAGGTCGAGTACCGCTATGACAGCCTGGGACGGCTTGTCAGCATTGATGACGGTCACGATCATCCGCTGGAATTCGAGTACGACAGTCAGGACCGGCTTGTCACCGAACATCAGGGTTGGGGCACGTTGCGTTATGGCTACGATGCCTGCGGCCAGCTAAACCGGATGCGCCTGCCGGATGGCAGCAAACTTGATTATTACCATGCCAAGGGCGGTGCACTGACAGCCATTGACCTCAATGGCGCACGCCTGACGTCACACACCTTTGTTGCTGATCGCGAACACACCCGTCGCCAGGGATTGTTGCTCAGCGAGTATCAGTACGACGACCAAGGCCGTCTGAAAGCCCACGCCATCAGCCAACGGCAACAGCCGCTTTTTCGCCGCGACTATTCCTACAGCGCCAACGGAAACCTCGATACCGTCGCCGACTCCCGTCACGGCCAACGCAGCTACCACTATGATGCGCTCGACCGGCTGATCCACGTCCGCCACTCCCGCGATCACCAACCGGAAAGCTTCGCCCACGATCCCGCCGGAAACCTGCTCATGCAGGACCGCCCTGGCGTGGCGAAGGTGCTGGGCAATCGCCTGCTGATGCAAGGCGACCGCCATTACGAGTACGACGCTTTCGGCAACCTCATCCGCGAGCGACGTGGCACCGGGCAAAAACTCGTCACCGAGTACCGCTACGACTGCCAGCATCGACTGATCGGCGCCACCCTGCCCAATGGCAGCCACGCGACCTACCGCTACGACGCGTTTGGTCGGCGCATCAGCAAACAGGTCGATGGCAAAACCACCGAATTCTTCTGGCAGGGCGACAACCTCGTCGCCGAAAGCAGCCACGAGCATTACCGCAGCTACGTTTACGAACCGGGCAGCTTCCGCCCCTTGGCCATGCTCGACGGCAAAGGCCCACGCAAGGCCTGCCCGTTCTACTACCAACTCGACCACCTCGGCACCCCCCAGGAACTCACCGACTACAGCGGCGAAATCGTCTGGGCCGCCCAATACACCGCCTACGGCCGCCTCACCCGCCTCAACCGCGACACCCACCAGATCCTCGACCAGCCACTGCGTTTCCAGGGCCAGTACTTCGACCCGGAAACCGGGCTGCACTACAACCGGCATCGGTATTACCAGCCGGATGTCGGCCGGTATCTGACGCCGGATCCGAGCAAGTTGGCGGGAGGGTTGAATCAGTACCGGTACACGGGAAGCCCGACGGGGCGGGTTGATCCGTTGGGGTTGAGTGAGTGTCCGGGGGTTGGGAAGTGTGAGGTTGTGCCGGGAGGTGAGGATCCCGCAGCAAAGGTGAAAGGCGATGGAGGAGAGCCTGGCATCCCACGCCCAAAAACAAACAAACGTTATTTGTACCGAGGAGACTCGAGGGAATCCTTGGAGATTTTTGAGACTGGGTTTGAGCCTTTGGGAGATAGCATTGATCTTTACTTACACGCACGCGACAACCGAAGCCCTCCCAGTTTTTTTGTCAGCACCACTACCTCTGAAAATGAGGCTATAAAATTCGCCACTGGTTACGGATTTGAAGACGGGTTTGTGTACGTGATCAAAAATATTAAAGGGATAGATGTGAACAAAAAACTGGGTTCACGCTCACCTCATAAAGGCGAGGCAGAAATTGCCATGCCTGGTGGAGTCGATAGCAAATATATCCTCGGCGTTACCCCCGTGCACGCCGACGGGACCTACAAAGGTTACTCAATTCCCAATCCGCATAGAAAGCTGCCATGAAAACAATCGAAATAACCACGGATACTCAGGGTGCCATTAATAAGGTGATGATCGAGTGCGACCGACGAGTTCGATCGTTAACCTTAATTTTGGAAAACGGCGAAAGAAAAACATACTCGGGTTCCGATCTATATGTTTGCTTTGGGATGTTGCGAGCTGACTATCCGGAAACAAAGTTTTTATGCAAAGGTGCCAAACTCAACGTGCACCCATCCAGCATGTCCTCGCAAATGTCTGCGGGAGTAGTAGCGTACGAGCTCCAGCTGGGTAAACCAGCGGGGTCTGATGACGTGGTTAACATTTTTGATTATGAAGTAGCCGACATTACAAATGACATTGGACAACAGCGTGATTTTTACAAACGCTGGAGAGAGTCTTTTGGTGGGTAAGCTCTCGGCGCGCGACTGCCGATTCTATAAAGAACCGGCTCGCGCACTAGCATGGGGTGCAGGGGTTTAGGAACAGCAGCGAATTGATGGGTTTATACCCCGCACATGCTGATCAACTGGGCTCATCAGAACAATCCTCCCCCTCAACATCGGGATCATCAGGACTTGCTTCTACATCCGTAGAAATACGCCTCTCGTTTTCCTCAAACACCTGCTCCACACCCGTCTCATCATCATCCGGCGGACGCTGGTCACGGCTCAGCGAATCGGTAGGCGAAGGCAACGGATACTCTGGAGTGTCATCGACGTCGATATCTTTCGGGTCAACGTTCATAAAGCACCTCTCACGGGGCCTTGAAAGACCCCCTGAAATTTCGATGGCACCACAACGAAATCCGTTCAGCCGAAAGGACGATCGGTCGAGCCCATCACTGCTCGTCTTCGTCCTCATCCTCGTCTTCAAACTCGGTCAACCCGACATCTCCCGCATCATCGGCATCGTTAAGCGGCACTGTCGCATCATCCATCAGCGACCCCGGATCTTCGTTGCCAGGATCATTGATAAACGGCAGCCCGCTCGGGCCTTTCTCTTCCTTGCCTTCGGTTTCGGGTGTCATGGCAGACCTCTGGATTATTCAAGTGTGTATGAGGTTTCGAGACAGACCTGGGGCAAACGTTCAGAACGGCTTTCTCGCAGATACAAAAAACCCGGCACCAGGCCGGGTTTTACTGTAGTTCGCTATCGACTCAGTGATGCTTGTTCTTGTGTTTATGCTTGTGTTTGTGCCCGTTACCGGAATGGGAACTGCCGCTGTCGGTGCCCAGGTTATTACCCACCGCACCACCTGCCGCACCGCCCAGACCCGCGCCGATAGTCGAGCCAGTCGAACCACCGAGGCTGTTGCCAATCACCGAGCCACCCGCCGAACCCAAGCCACCGCCGACTGCCGCTGCTGTGCGGCTACCTTTGGGTGCCGCCACCGCGCTGCCTGCCGCGCCGCCCACACCTGCGCCAATCGCGGCACCGGTGCTGCCGCCCATTTGCTGGCCGACCACGTTACCCAACGCGCCGCCAATACCGCCGCCAACCGCAGCGGTGCCATCACCGGCCGCCATCGCACCTTGAGCAACCAAGAGTCCCAGAACCAACGTGGACAATGTCAAACGCATGAGATGAACCTCTAATTCCGCATCGGGGAAAGAATGCGCTGCGGATCGGCGGAGTCTAGCACCTGTCCCCACTGAATCCGGCCAGCGTTGAGCGTTGGACCGCACAAAACCCAAAACCTGCGAAAGCGAAACAGACAGATACAAAAAGCCCGGCATCAAGCCGGGCTTTTTGAATGGTCACTCAGAATCAGTGACGCTTGTGACCCTTCGCCAGGTTGCTGCCTACACCGCCACCCAACGCACCGCCCAAACCAGCGCCGATGGTGGAACCGGTCTTGCCGCCCAGGCTGTTGCCGATCACCGAACCACCGGCGGCACCCACGCCACCGCCGATCGCGGCTTTGGTGCGGCTGCCTTTACGCGCAGCTACAGCACTGCCGGCTGCGCCCGCGACACCGGCACCAATCGCAGCGCCCGTGCTGCCGCCCATGCTTTGGCCGACCACATTACCCAGCGCGCCACCCAGACCGCCGCCCAGCGCGGCCGTGCCGTCGCCAGCAGCCATTGCACCTTGAGCAACCAGAAGCCCCAGAACCAGGGCGGGCAGTGTTAAACGCATGACAAGAACCTCAAAAATAGGGGGAAATCAAAAAGGGCCGAGATTGAATGCTTTAGCGGCGAGAAAGTCCAGACGTACGGAGCCAACCTCACCAGTGGCGACGGTTGGACAGCGTTTATGGAAAAGGTTTTATGACAGGCAAAAAAAAGCCCGCTGGGGAGACGGGCCAGGTGTTGCTTTCTAACGGATGAGTTGAGCCTACGCAAGACGTTGTGAAAACTTTGTGAAAAAAACACCTCACCCAAAAACCTGCCAGCCATAAAAAACCCCGCTTGATAACGGGGTCCGTGAGTGAGTGATTACTTCCTGACCGGTGCCGCGACCTTGGGCATAAATTTCGCCTTCGGCCCTTGGCGCACCATGGTTTTCATCTTGCCAAGCTTGGCCTGATCGTCACCGAACCCCACTACATACTCGGCCTGGCCGCACCGCACGCAATTGTTGATCGGAAATTCAGAACCGTCGTCTTCGATATACGGATCAGCCATCTTTTCACCCCTCTCAAATGCGGGATCGACACCGGCAAGCCCTATTTGCCCGAAACATATCGATCGCCAAGCTTTTGAGACTAGCCGGTCATTACTGGACTTGTAATTCAGATCAGCCAATGCCCGACGAATGGCTCACACCTTCTCCACCCGTCTCACCGCAATTTAACGGCAGTCCCAGTGACAAACACCACCACCATCCCGCCCTTCCCGGCCGGCATGCTGATCTCATAATCGAGCCCCACCACTGCATCAGCCTGAAGCGCCCGTGCCCGCTCCTTGATCTCGTCCGTCGCCTGAATCCGCGCCTCCTTCAATGCCCGCTCCAATGTCTGGGAGCGCCCACCGAAAAAGTCGCGCATCCCGGCAAACATGTCGCGAATGACGTTCACGCCCTGTACCGACTCGGCACTGACAATGTCCAGGTAAGCGGTGATTTGGCGACCTTCGATGGAATGAGTCGTGGTGGTGATCATTGAATTTCCTTGTTCATGGCGTCACACGCCAGCAGCGTAATGGGATCGTTGGCAACGGAAGGGAGCTAAAACTGAAGAGGAACAAACAACTTTAAAACAACTTGATCAATACCGTCGTGACAGTGGCCACCGTGCCGATCAATCCGATCGCAATGGTCACCGGATACCAGAAAATCTCACACGTCATCTTGCCCGCCTCAGCGTTCAACTTGCGCTGTTCAGCGATCAGCTTGACGATCTCGACATGAACCTTTTCCAGTTCGGCCTGCTTCATGGTGAATGCCTGCATAAGTACCTGCGTCCATTCCGGGATTATGAGGGGTGCGTGACTGCCACTTACCGCTGATTCATTTTGGACCTGGAAGGCCCAGCGTGAACACCCTCCTCCGGAATGGCTTTTTTGAACGCTGGTGTTCAGGAAAGCCCCGCCCTATCTGGGTTTCCTGCACCACTTCCCACACGTCTGTCACGAGTCCTACATCATTTTCAGAAGCGCCTTCAGCGAGACGCTTTGGTGCAGTCACCGGCAATCTCGAAAAAACCAGCACCCAGAAACCACAAAACCCCTGACTTCTTTCGAAATCAGGGGTTCTGGTTACATCGAATTTGGCGGTGAAGGAGAGATTCGAACTCTCGATACAATTTCTTGTATACACACTTTCCAGGCGTGCTCCTTAAGCCACTCGGACACTTCACCGTATCTCTTCAAACATGTTCTGTCTGTCGAGGCGCGCTAATGTAGTCGAAAGCATTTCCGATGGCAAACTTTTTTTGCAGAATTTTCATGCGGTTAGCGATTTAGACGATCCGCGGGTTTCTGGGCATGGCAAACCTGCCAATCTCCGGCCGCGCGCCCTCTTCTTTATAGACGCCAACGCGCAGCAGATCGGGTGGGCGGGCTTGCCCGGCGGGGAAAAGGGTGACTGGCGGGTCAGTCACAGCGCTTTACCTGGCCTACGGCGGTGAGTAACGTCTGCTTCAACTTTCATACAAGGAATAGCGTCATGAGTGAGTTGATTTCCTACCACCTCGAAGACGGTATCGCGACCCTGACCTTGAGCAATGGCAAGGTCAATGCCATTTCCCCGGACGTGATCACTGCGTTTAATGCTGCGCTGGATCAGGCGGTGACTGATCGTGCAGTGGTGATCATTACCGGTACGCCCGGGATTCTGTCGGGTGGTTATGACCTGAAGGTGATGACTTCGGGCCCTAAAGAAGCCGTGGCGCTGGTGACCGCCGGTTCGACCCTGGCCCGTCGTCTGCTGTCGCACCCGTTCCCGGTGATCGTCGCGTGCCCGGGGCATGCGGTGGCCAAGGGGGCTTTCCTGCTGCTGTCGGCGGATTACCGGATTGGCGTCGATGGTCCGTTCAGCATCGGTCTGAACGAAGTGCAGATCGGCATGACCATGCACCACGCCGGCATCGAAATTGCCCGTGATCGCCTGCGTAAATCGGCCTTCCACCGCTCGGTGATCAATGGCGAGATGTTCAATCCTCAGAGCGCAGTGGATGCAGGCTTCCTCGACGTGGTGGTGTCCGCCGAGGAGCTGCAAGGCGCAGCACTCGCAGCGGCGCGCCAGTTGAAGAAGATCAACATGACGGCGCACAAGAACACCAAACTGAAAGTGCGCAAGGCGCTGCTGGAAACCCTGGACAACGCAATCATCCTGGATCAGGAGCATATGGGTTAACGCAAACCAACGCTTTACCGAAAAGCCCGACCGTCGTGTCGGGCTTTTTCTTACACACCCTATGGAAAAGTCTGCAACCGCTCTAGGACAGCTCTGACCAATAAGTCGGAAACATGCGCTCAAACATCGTCTATCTCCTACCTCTATAGCGGCAATTGCCGAAAACAGTGCACATCCGTACACTGCGCCACCTTTTGTCCCGGTGGGCCCGCTAAATGCTGTTTGTGTTTCGTATGTTATTGATGGGCCTGCACTTTATTCTGGCCGGCGTGCTGGGAGTAATTCTGGGTCTATGCCGCCCCTTCAACCCGGACAACAGCCGGTTGTGCGCGCGTTTATATGCATGGCCGGCGATGTGTATTTTGCGATTGCGGGTGAAAGCAGAAGTCGGTCCGTTGATGGACAAGCCTGAAAGCTGCGTGATCATCGCCAACCATCAGTCCAACTACGACCTGTTCGTGTTCGGTAACGTGGTGCCCCGTCGGACCGTATGCATCGGCAAGAAGAGCCTGAAGTGGGTGCCTTTGTTCGGCCAGTTGTTCTGGTTGGCCGGCAACGTGCTGATCGACCGCGGTAACGCGCACAAGGCACGTCAGTCGATGCTGACCACGACGCACACCTTGCAGCATGAAGACACCTCGATCTGGGTGTTCCCGGAAGGTACGCGCAACCTCGGTGAAGAACTGCTGCCCTTCAAGAAAGGTGCGTTCCAGATGGCCATCGCGGCCGGTGTGCCGATTGTCCCGGTGTGTGTCAGCAGTTACGTCAAACACATGCGATTGAACCGTTGGCGCAGTGGGAACATTCTGATCCGCTCGCTGCCGGCGATTCCTACAGCAGGTTTGAGCCTGGATGACATGCCCATGTTGATCGCCCAATGCCGCGAGCAGATGCGCGAGTGCATCGCTTCGATGGATCGGCAACTGCAAGCCGCGTGAAACGAAACCCGCCCTGTGCGGGTTTTCTTTTGCCTGAAGGTTTTTGCCTGCGAACTCTGCAGATTTCACTGACTCTCAAGCAGCAGACAAGGCTAAGCTGAACACTGCCTGGCCAATGCCACCTGCTAATAAGAAGTGAACCTGAATCATGGGTAGAGTTGTTGCTGCTGCCGTTTACAGCGCTGGTAAGAAAGTCACCAATATCACCCTCGACGAAGGCGCTGCCTGGGCTGCCAAGCCTGGTCACTTTGTCTGGATCGGCCTCGAAGAGCCGAACGCCCAGGAACTGGCCAACCTGCAACGCCAGTTCAACCTGCACGAACTGGCCATCGAAGACGCTCTGGAAAAACACAGTCGACCGAAACTGGAAACCTTCGGCGACGCGTTGTTCATCGTCACGTATTCGCCGATCCGTCATGAAGGCAAGCTGGAGTTCATCGAGACCCATATCTTTGCCGGTAATGGTTACATCATTACCGCCCGCAACGGTCATTCGGCGTCCTACGCTTACGTCCGACAGCGTTGTGAGGCGCGTCCGCTTTTGCTCGAGCATGGGGAAGATTTCGTACTCTATGCCCTCCTCGACTTTGTCATCGAAAACTACCAGCCCGTGGGCGAAGCGATTCATGCCGAGATCGATGAGCTGGAACGCAACGTGTTGTGCAGCGCGCTGAACGAGCATGACATCCAGAAGCTGCATGGCCTGCGCCGCGACGTTCTGCGTTTGCGCCGGTATGCGGCGCCGATGGTGGAGATTGGCGAGGAGTTGCAGAAGCTGAGCTTTCCGTTCATCGACAAGAACATGCGCCCGTACTTCCGCGATGTGCAAATCCATGTGACACGGCAGATGGAAGACCTGACGACCCTGGCGGACATCGCCAGCCAGACCATCGAAGTCGGGGTGTTGCTGGAGGCGTCACGCCAGAGTGTGGTGCAACGCAAGTTTGCGGCGTGGGCGGCGATTCTGGCGTTCCCGACGGCAGTGGCCGGGATCTACGGGATGAATTTCCAGAACATGCCCGAGCTGACCTGGCACTACGGGTATTTCGCGGTGCTGGGGTTTATTGCGGTGGGTTGCGTGAGTTTGTGGGCGAGTTTCAAGAAGTCGGGTTGGTTGTAGCCGAAGCAGGCCCCGCTCCTGCAGGAGCGAGGCCTGTTGGTTTCACACCGCCTGAGGCTTGTGCGCCACAAACCGCATCATCCACTCCGCAACGGTCGTGCCGTGATGCTCATGCTCAAGGCTCGCCATGCCTTTCGAGTAGATCTGCTCGCCGAGCGCTTCCTGACGAATATCCAGCAATGCTCGCGAATAGTCGTGGATGAATTCCGGATGGCCCTGGAAGCACAGCACCTGGTCGTTGATGTGGTACGCGGCAAACGGGCAGAAATCGCTGGAAGCGATGACCGTCGCGTTTTCCGGTAGCGAGGTCACCTGGTCCTGATGGCTGATCAACAACGTCAGCTCTTCGCGCACCGGGCTCATCCACGGCGCCTTGGCCGCCAGTTTGTAGTTGTGGGTGCCGACGCCCCAGCCCTGGGTCGCGCGCTCGCTTTTGCCGCCCAGCAGCAACGCCAGCAACTGATGGCCGAAGCACACGCCCAACAATTTGTCGCCACGTTCGTAGCGGGTCAGCAGGTAAGCCTTGAGGGTTTCGATCCACGGGTCGGTGCCGAAGGAATCGGCCTTGCTGCCCGTGACGAGGTAGGCGTCGAAGGTCTCGTCATCGCTTGGGTATTCGCCCTGCATCACGTTGTAGACGGTGAACTCGGCGGCGATGGGTTGCTGCGAAAACAGACGCTGGAACATCTGCCCGTAACCCTGATATTGATCGACCAGTTCCGGACGCAGGATGTCGGTTTCCAGAATGCAGATGCGTAACGACATAAAAAATACCTGACACGTGATGGGAATAATGCACACCCCAGAGCCTGCCTCGAAACACCGTGACAAGGCAAGCCCGGAGTGCGTCACCGGTCCCTTAAAACGTCTCCCCCTTGGCTGCTTTTTCCAAGAGCAATGCCGGTGGCGCGAACCGCTCGCCGTACTGTTCGGCCAGGTACTGGGCGCGAGCGACGAAATCCTTCACACCGTACTGGTTGATGAACTGCAGCGCGCCGCCGGTCCAGGCCGCAAAACCGATGCCGAAGATCGAGCCGACGTTGGCGTCCGCCGTCGAGGTCAGCACGCCCTCCTCCACGCAACGCACGGTTTCGAGGGCTTGCACGAACAGCAGGCGATCACGCACATCTTTCGGCGAAATCTGCCCGTCGGCTTTCTCGAAACGGTTTTTCAGTTCCGGCCACAGATGTTTCTGGCCGCCGGCCGGGTACTCGTAGAAACCACCTCCCGCGGCTTTGCCCGGACGCTTGAATTCATTGAGCAGCAAGTCAATCACGGCGAACGCCGGGTGCTCAATCAGCGGTTTCCCTTCCGCTTGCAGGTCTTTGGCGGTTTGTTGGCGGATATGGCTCATGAGGCTGAGTGAAACTTCGTCGGAGATCGCCAGAGGCCCGATCGGCATGCCGGCCTTGCGTGCCTCGGTCTCGATCATCGGCGCACTCACGCCTTCGCCCAGCATGGCGATGCCTTCGTTGGTGAAGGTGCCGAACACCCGCGAGGTGAAGAAACCGCGACTGTCGTTAACCACAATCGGGGTTTTCTTGATTTGCAGTACGAAATCGAAACCACGGGCCAGGGTTTCGTCGCTGGTGCGGGCGCCCTTGATGATTTCCACCAGGGGCATTTTTTCCACGGGACTGAAGAAATGCAGGCCGATGAATTTGCCCTGATCCTGCACGGCAGTCGCGAGCCCGCTGATCGGCAAGGTCGAGGTGTTGGAAGCGATCACCGCGTCCGGGCCCACGACTTGCTGGGCGGCTGACGAGACCTTGGCTTTCAGCTCTCGGTCTTCGAACACCGCTTCGATGATCAGGTCGCAACCGGCCAGGTCGGCGTCATGTTCGGTGGTCTTGATCCGCGCCAGCACCGTATCCCGTTGCTCGACGCTCAACTGGCCGCGCGTGACTTTCTTGTCCAGCAACGTCGCCGAATGCGCCTTGCCCTTCTCCGCTGCTGCGAGGTTGATGTCTTTTAGCACCACCTCGATACCGGCCGAGGCGCTGACAAACGCAATGCCGGCGCCCATCATGCCGGCGCCCAGAACCCCCACACGACGCGTCACATAAGGCGCAAACCCTTGAGGCCGGGAGCCGCCCGCATTGATCTCGTTGAGCTGGAACCAGAAGGTGCCGATCAGGTTTTTCGAGATCTGGCCGGTGGTCAATTCGGTGAAATATCGGGTTTCAATCAGGTGCGCCGTGTCGAAATCCACCTGAGCGCCTTCCACCGCCGCGCACAGGATTTTCTCCGGCGCGGGCATGCAACCTTGGGTTTTCGTACGCAGGATCGACGGCGCGATGGCCAGCATCTGCGCGACTTTTGGATGCGACGGTGTGCCGCCGGGAATCTGATAGCCCTTCACATCCCAGCGCTGCACCGCCACCGGATTCGACATGATCCAGGCCCGGGCCTTGGCCAGCAGTTCGTCAGTGTTGGCAGCCAGTTCATTGATCAAACCCGCCTGCAATGCCTGTTGCGGACGGACCTTCTTGCCTTCGAGCAAGTAAGGCAGGGCTTTTTCCAGCCCCAGCATGCGTACCATGCGCACCACACCGCCGCCGCCCGGCAGCAGGCCAAGCGTCACTTCCGGCAAACCGAGCTGCACCGATGGATTGTCCAGCGCCACACGATGATGGCACGCCAGGCAAATCTCCCAGCCACCGCCCAATGCCGCCCCGTTAATGGCGGCGACCACCGGTTTGCCAAGAGTTTCCAGCGTGCGCAACTGGGCCTTCAGCGTCAGCACCATGTCGTAGAACGCTTTGGCTTCAGGTTTGCCGACCTTGATCAGTTCATTGAGGTCGCCGCCGGCAAAAAACGTCTTCTTGGCCGAGGTGATGATGACGCCGGCGATGCTGTCTTTCTCGGTCACCAGCCGGGCCACGCAAGCGGCCATGGCCTCACGGTAAACCGCGTTCATTGTGTTGGCGCTCTGGCCCGGCATGTCGATGGTCAGGAGGACGATCTGGTCCTGGCCTTTTTTGTAGCGAATGGCTTCAGTCATGAAGAGAACTCCTTGGAAGTCAGGGCTCAGAGGCGTTCGATGATGGTGGCAATGCCCATGCCGCCGCCGACGCACAGGGTCGCCAGGCCATAGCGCAGGCGCCGGGTTTCCAGTTCATCGAGCAGCGTGCCGAGGATCGCGCAGCCGGTTGCGCCGAGCGGGTGGCCCATGGCGATGGAGCCGCCGTTGACGTTGACCTTGTCCGGGTCGATGGCCATGTCCTTGATGAATTTCAGGACGACCGAGGCAAACGCCTCGTTAACTTCGAACAAGTCGATGTCTTCGACCCGCAGCCCGGCCTTGGCCAGGGCTTTGCGGGTGGCCGGCGCCGGGCCGGTGAGCATGATCGTCGGGTCGGTGCTGGTGACGGCCGTGGCGACAATCCGCGCCCGAGGCTGCAAGCCCAGCGCGCGGCCCTTGGCTTCGGAGCCGATCAGCATCAACGCGGCGCCATCGACGATTCCGGAGCTGTTGCCGGGTGTGTGCACGTGGTTGATGCGCTCGACATGGCTGTAGACCCGCAACGCGGTCGCGTCGAAGCCCATTTGCCCCATCATTTCGAAACTCGGCTTGAGCTTGCCCAGGCCTTCGAGCGTGGAGTCGGCGCGGATGAATTCATCGTGATCGAGCAGGAGGATGCCGTTCTGGTCCCGCACCGGCACCAGCGATTTGCTGAACGAACCGTCCGCCCGGGCTCGCGCGGCTTTCTGCTGGGAATGCAACGCGTAAGCATCGACATCGTGACGACTGAACCCTTCGAGGGTGGCGATCAGGTCGGCGCCCACGCCTTGCGGGGTGAAATGGCTGTGCAGATTGGTTTCCGGGTCCAGCGCCCACGCGCCGCCGTCGCTGCCCATCGGCACTCGGGACATCGACTCGACGCCACCGACTACCACCAGCTCTTCGAAGCCGGAACGCACTTTCATCGCCCCGAGGTTGACCGCTTCCAGGCCCGACGCGCAGAACCGGTTGATTTGCACCCCCGCCACGCTGACGTCCCAATCGGCCACTTGCGTCGCAGTCTTGGCGATGTCGGCACCTTGATCGCCAACCGGGGTCACGCAACCGAGCACCACGTCATCGACCTGGCTGGTGTCCAGCAAGGTTCGCTCTTGCAGTGCCCGAAGCAACCCGGCGACCAGGTTGACCGGCTTGACGCTGTGCAAGGCGCCATCGGCCTTGCCTTTGCCACGTGGCGTACGTAACGCATCGAAAATCAACGCTTGGGTCATGACGTCCTCGAACCTGACGGTGAAAAAACAGTGCCTTCACCTTATGCCGAGCCACCGCCGATTCAATGACCGCAATGCTCACCCGCGTTGACGGACACGCTCAGACGGACGGTAGTACGCGACCGGATTAACCGTTTCAGGACACCGAGCTGTCTAGCAAAAGGGCGGCAAAGAAGCTGGCAATAGGCCTCATGCCTTTTTTAAAGCTTTTTGAGCGCACTCCATACGAAAGGGATCTAAACCACGCGTGACGCGGGCCCTAAGGTGAACATAGGCGAAGTTGTCGTCGGGTTTTGCCGAGGCGCTCGCTCTACAGGAAGTGCAACGCGCTGCCGTCATGGAGATATGCAGGCAGGCATCAGGAAATAACAAAAAAGGCGGTCAAGCCATGTTCAAACATTCGAAAGTACGTCAAGCCGGGCTCATTCTTTTCGCCACCACGCTGTTGTTGATTTTGCCGAACCTGACGAAGGTGATCGGCTGACTTAAGCGTCACTGCTTACTATCGCCTCATCAAAAATGTGACTGGCTCGCTACCCGGGCCAGCGTGGGTGTGCCAACCTTTGCGGCACTTCCACGACATGGACGGCGATCTTTTGAAAACGCTCATTCTGCTTGGGGCCTTGCTGTTCGGCTCGCCCCTCTATGCCGCACAGCTGAATCTGGAGCTGGGCGCGAACAGTCGCACCTGGCAGACCGAGGAACTGCTCAAGCACCCTCAGGTTCAGACCATCACGATCAACAACGACGTTTCCTACAAACAGGACATGAGCTATCGCGCCGTGCCGCTGGCAGCCCTGTTGACCGGCATCAAGCCAGACGATCACTTGCAAGCCGTGGCGCTGGATGGTTTCGCCGCCGAGCTGGCGGCTGCGCCGTTGCTCAACACCAAGGGCGCGCGGGCCTGGCTGGCGATCGAAGACCCTTCCAAACCATGGCCGGCACTGTCGGCGGGCAAGCCGAGTGCGGGGCCGTTTTATCTGGTCTGGACAGATCCGCAGGCGGGCAACATCAGCCCGGAGCAATGGCCATTTCAGGTCGCCGCGATCAAACGCCTGGCACCGGTGGACGAGCGCTTCCCTGCCCTGCTGCCGGATCCGGCGTTGAAGGCGGACGATCCGGTGAACCTGGGGTTTGCGCTGTTCCAGAAGAATTGCCTGGCGTGCCATCGGCTCAATGGTGCCGGGGATGCGCAGTTCGGGCCGGATCTGAATATTCCGTTTAATCCGACCGAATATTTCGGCGCGGACTTTTTGAAGCGCTACATCCGTGATCCACAGAGTTTGCGGCAATGGCCGCAGGCGAAGATGCCGGGGTTTTCGGCGCAGGTGTTGCCGGATGGGGACCTGGAGAGGTTGGTGGGGTATTTGAAGCACATGGCCGGGCGCAAGACCACGCCCTGACACTATTCCCATGTGGGAGCGAGCCTGCTCGCGATGACGGTGGCACATTCAACATCAATGTGACAGACAGACCGCTATCGCGAGCAGGCTCGCTCCCACAGGTTTTTGCGGCGAACAGACCTATTGTTGCTGGACGGAAATCACCGGCATGGGCGTTGGCGATACAAACACCTTCGCATGCATCTGCTCACACCCGCCGCCCCGGCGCATTCCGCGCACCGGGCAGGCATCCAGGTAATCCAGGCCCACCGCCAGCTTCAGATGACGCTCCGGCCGCGCCAGTTCATTGGTCACGTCAAAGCTGTACCACGCGTCATCCAGCCAGGCTTCCGCCCAGGCGTGACTGGCCAGATGCTCGCAGTCCTCGCTGTACAGATACCCCGACACGTAACGCGACGGAATGCCCAGGCTGCGGGCACAGGCGAGGAACGCGTGGGTGTGGTCCTGGCACACCCCGGCACGCCCGGCAAACGCCTGCGCCGCGCTGGTGTCCACTTCGGTGGACCCCGGCGTGTAGGTCATGTGCGAGTTCAGGCCGTGCATCAAGTCGATCAGCGCCGTGCGATCCCGGCGTTGCTTGCATTCCTTCTCGGCGAACGCGCGCAAGGCTTCGTCGGCTTCGGTCAGGCGGGTGAAACGCAGGAACGGCAGCGCCGATTGGCTCTCGTGCTCGGCTTCACGCAGTTCGTCGATGTCGACCTGGCCACGGGCGCCGATGATGATCGCCTCGTGCGGTTCGTCCATGGTCAGCACGTGCAGGATGTTGCCGAACGGATCGAGTTGCGCGCGCACCGGGCGCGGCAGATCGAGTTGCCAGCTCAGCACGTGCTGGCGCTCGCTGTCGTGTGGGGTCAGTCGCAGGTACTGGATGCTCGCCCGCACCTGATCCTCATAGTGATAGGTGGTCTCGTGGCTAATGGAAAGTCTCATGCAGCCTCCAGGTAGGAACTGTGTATGGCGTTACCCAACTGGCGCACCAGCGGGATGAACTCGGTCAGCCAGGCGTGCAGGCCTTCGTCGAGAATTTCGTTGATGCCGGTGTAGCGCAGGCGCGCGTCCATTTCCGCCGCCAGGCGTTGCGCAGGACGGCCGTTGGCGCCGGGCAACTGGGCGAGGATCTGGTCGATTTCTTCGGTGCAGGCGCGCAAGGAACGCGGGACGTCGGCGCGCAGCAGGAGCAATTCGGCCACATGCCGGGCGCCGGGTGCGTCGCGGTAGATTTCGGTGTAGGCCTCGAACGACGACAACGCCCGCAGCAACGCACTCCACTGGTAATAGGCGTGAGCCGTACCGTCGCTGACGGCTTCAGCCTGATCGCCGGCCATTTCGTAACGGGCGTCGAGCAGGCGCAAGGTGTTGTCGGCCCGTTCGATGAAGGTGCCCAGCCGAATGAAGCGAAACGCGTCGTTACGCATGATCGTGCCGTAGGACGCGCCACGAAACAGGTGGGAACGTTCCTTGATCCACTCGCAAAAACGGCTCATGCCGTAGCGACTCAAACCCTGATCGGCGATCCCGCGAATTTCCAGCCAGGTGGCGTTGATGTTTTCCCACATGTCCGCAGTGATGCGCCCTCGCACCGCATGGGCGCTGGCCCGTGCCGCACCGAGGCAGCTGTAGATGCTGGCCGGGTTGGCCGCGTCCAGGGCGAAAAAGTGCAGCAGCCGTTCGGCGTGCAGTTCGCCGTGGCGCTCCAGGTAATCATCCAGGGTGCCGGTAATCAGCAGCGGCATGGCAAGTTCGTGCAGACCGTCGCCGCGACCATCCTGCGGCATCAGTGACAGCGAGTAACTGATGTCGAGCATCCGGGCGAGGTTTTCCGCCCGCTCCAGGTAACGCGACATCCAATACAAATCCGAGGCAGTTCTACTTAACATGGCAGGCTTCCTTCAATCCTCGACCACCCAGGTGTCCTTGGTTCCGCCGCCCTGGGAGGAATTCACCACCAGGGAGCCTTCACGCAGGGCGACACGGGTCAAACCGCCGGGCACGACCCGGGTTTCGCGGCCAGACAATACAAACGGACGCAGGTCGATGTGGCGTGGCGCGATGCCGTTTTCGACAAAGGTCGGACAGGTCGACAGGGACAACGTCGGTTGCGCGATGTACGCGTGGGGCTTGGCTTTGATCCGCGCGCGGAAAGACTCGATTTCCGCTGCGGTCGCCGCCGGCCCCACGAGCATTCCGTAACCGCCGGAGCCTTGGGTTTCCTTGACCACCAGATCCGGAAGATGGGCCAGTACGTGGGAAAGTTCAGAAGGATTGCGACACTGGAACGTCGGAACGTTCTTCAGGATCGGTTCTTCGTCGAGGTAGAAGCGGATCATGTCGGTGACAAACGGGTACACCGACTTGTCGTCCGCCACCCCGGTGCCGATGGCATTCGCCAGCACCACGTTGCCCGAGCGATAGGACGACAGCAGGCCCGGAACGCCGAGCATCGAGTCCGGGTTGAATGCCAGCGGATCGAGGAACGCATCGTCGAGGCGGCGGTAGATCACGTCGACGGCTTTCGGCCCGTCCGTGGTGCGCATGAACACCTTGTCGTCACGCACGAACAGGTCCGCGCCTTCCACCAGCTCCACGCCCATTTCCCGAGCGAGGAATGCATGCTCGAAAAACGCGCTGTTGAAGCGCCCTGGCGTCAGCACCACCACGCTCGGGTTATCGATCGGGCTGGAGCTTTTCAGGGTGTCGAGCAACAGGTTCGGATAATGGTCGATGGGCGCGATGCGCTGGGCCGAGAACAGCTCGGGGAACAGCCGCATCATCATCTTGCGGTCTTCGAGCATGTAGCTCACGCCGCTGGGTGTACGCAGGTTGTCTTCGAGCACGTAGTACGTGCCGTCGCCATCGCGCACCAGATCGACGCCGGAGATGTGCGAATAGATATCCCGGTGCAGATCCAGCCCTTGCATCGCCAACTGATACTGCTCGTTGGCCAGCACCTGTTCAGCCGGAATGATGCCGGCCTTGATGATGCGCTGCTCGTGGTAAAGGTCGGCGAGGAACATGTTCAACGCCTTGACCCGCTGGATGCAGCCGCGCTCGACAATCCGCCATTCGCTGGCGGGGATGCTGCGCGGAATGGTGTCGAAGGGAATCAGGCGCTCTGTCCCCTGCTCGTCCCCGTAGAGCGTGAAGGTAATCCCGGCCCGATGAAACAGCAGATCGGCCTCGCGTCGCCGTTGGGCCAGAAGCTCGTCAGGCGTTTCGGCCAGCCAACGGGCAAACTCCCGATAATGCGGACGGACCTGGCCGCCGGCATCGTACATCTCATCATAATAGGTGCGGATCATGCCGTACTCCTTGTCACCCGGACTGACAGGCCTTCGCAAGGCCCGTGCCATCGGCATAAACGCTTTGATATCAATCGGTTGGATATTCGATGCGCCAGCACCGCACCATTCCTGTGCGGCAAATGCCCCAACCTGATTGCCCCCGCTTCATTGCGAAGCAATGCTTTCGCCTATCACCAGCATAGTCACAGTTGATTTCACTGCCCGGCCGTCGCTGCGGATAATCCGCACATTCGCTGGAAATGCTCACCGAACTTCCCTTTTAGCCGCCTTGCTCAGGCGGCTTTTTTTTGTTTCGGGATTTGTGGTCTTACGCTAACGCTCCCTGTAGGAGCGAGCCTGCTCGCGAAAAACGTTGGGAAAACCGGTTCATCCAGACAGCACGCGTTATCGTTGACGACCATCGCGAGCAGGCTCGCTCCTACAGGAGGCATGGAAAGCCAGATACTAAAACGGCCAACCCGAAGGTCAGCCGTTAGTGGATGTTGTCGCTGTTCATAGTGTTATGCGAGTCGCCCTCGTACCTCCTGCTTGACGCCCCACCCTTCGATGATGCCGCCCAAAGGCTCGACCACGGCCTCGAAATCCTGCTCAAAGTCGCCGATGCCGTCGTAGGTGGCGTACATCACTTTACTGAGTTCCAGCGCCCAGGCGCCGTCGTCGCGCACGCTGATTTGTGCATTCATGGATTCACCGCAGTAATGCCCTGCCGCTCTGCGTGCCCGCTCCTCGTCCGGGAAAATGGCGTAGAACTCGATGGGATGGAATCTTGAAAAGTCGAAACCGCCTTCTTTCATGCGGCGCAGCACCGAGCTGCTGATGTCTTCTTGATAGGCTGTGCTCATGAAACGTCCTCCTAAAACCGATGGATAGACTTTCCGTACTCCCATCACTTGCAACCGAATGGTGCAAGCAATACGGCAACCAGGTTGCCAATGGGAAACAAGCATGTAGCTGACAAGACCAGACCTTAGCGATCCATTCGCTGATCTCGCTTGCAGAGTAGCCTCAAGTCAGAGGCGCTGCCAAGGCCTGGTTGTTTCACGAAGGTGCCAGAGGTGTATCAGACGGGGGTGATGCCGAGGATTTGTATGCTGTTCTGGGTTTTGAGATTTTTGACGGTGGCGTCAGCAGTCCGCCCTTCCAGATCGTTCAGGTCCAGTTCGGACGCGACCGGTAGAAGCCGTTCCTTGAGCAGTTTGGCGGCGTGCTCGTTGTCCGGGCACTCGTCGCACTCAAAGACTTCATCGACTGTTTCGCCGTGATCATCCACGAAAGTGATTTTCCACTTTTGCATCAGTGCCTCCTCGAACAAACCCGCAAATGGGCTTACACCTATCTGGACTTTTGCCCTGACTGATCGTTCAAATGGATTACCGCTCGCTGACGTATTTCCCTGTAGGAGCGAGCTTGCTCGCGATGGACGTAAACGATAACGCGGGCTGTCTGAAAGCGCGCGGAGTTCTTGAGTTCATCGCGAGCAAGCTCGCTCCTACAAGGGAACGGTTAGTCGTTGCTTGGCTTGTTCACGGCCTGCAGCACGTATTGCGGCAGGGCGAAGGCGCCGATATGGATTTCAGGATTGTAGTAGCGGGTGATGATGCCGCTACCGGCGAAACGCTGTTGCAGGGTTTCGCGGGACAGTTTGCGATAGGCGGTATTGGTGGCGCCCCAGGCAAAGGTCATCGAGCCGCCGATGTAGGTCGGCACGGCCGCCTGATAGAAGTGCCAGTCCGGGAACAGGCTGCGCAGGCGCCCGGCGGTGGTTTTGACTTCTTCGATCTGCATGAATGGCGTGCCGTTCTGCGTCACCAGGATGCCGCCTTCGTTCAGGCAGCGATGGCAGGCCTGGTAGAAGTTTTCCGAAAACAGCACTTCGCCCGGGCCGATCGGGTCGGTGGAGTCGGAAATGATCACGTCGAACTTTTCAGTGGTGGTGGCGACGAAGCGCATGCCGTCGTCGATTACCAGGTTCAGGCGTGGATCCTCGTACGCACCCTTGGAGTGGTTCGGCAGGAATTCCTTGCACATGTCGACCACGGTGCCGTCGATCTCGACCATGGTGATGTGCTCGACGCTGCCATGCTTGGCCACTTCACGCAGCATGCCGCCGTCGCCGCCGCCGATGATCAGCACGCGCTTGGCGCTGCCGTGCGCCAGGATCGGCACGTGGGTGAGCATTTCGTGGTAGATGAATTCGTCGGCTTCGGTGGTCTGGATCACGCCGTCCAGCGCCATCACACGGCCCATGCGCGGGTTTTCGAAAATCACCAGGTGCTGGTGCTCGGTGCGCACTTCGTGCAGCAGTTTTTCCATGCGAAAACGCTGGCCGTAGCCTTCGTAGAGGGTTTCCAGGTACTCGCTGGTTGGGGTGTTGCTCATGGGAAGTGCTCCGATGAATGCGGGTGGCAACGGACGGTTACCCGCCCATGATGGCCAATCGATCAGCTCGATTGCCCGGGAAAGGCGCGCATTCTACGTCGCGGAAGATGACAGGTCGAACCTCAGTTGATGGCCAACACAAAACTGGTAGGAGCTGGCTTGCCAGCGATGCAGACGACGCGGTTCGTCAAATACACCGCGGCGATTTGATCGCTGGCAAGCCAGCTCCTACAGATATCGTGTGGTTGTCGGGAATGGGGTCAGATCCGCACGTTGCCCCGCGGCCCGGCGATGGCCCAGATGATCAGCCCCAGGACCGGCAGCAGCAGGATCAGCAGGACCCAGACAATTTTCATCCCGGTGCTGGCGCCACTTTTCAGCACGTTGATGATTGCCCAGATGTCCAGGGCAAGAATGATCAGGCCGATCAGGCCGTTGAACGTGGAACCCATGGTGTCGCTCCTAAGAGTGGTGTGCAGTCTTAGGATAGACGGCTCTCACCAGGGTTCCGTTTTATTCCATCAAACGTGGATCGCGACTTTCAGGGCTTCCAGCGAAGGCGCGGCGGCGATGCCGACTTCGGCGCAAAGCTCCAGCACACGCGGCACGTCGTTGCCGAAGACCAGCACCACTTGCAGCTCGTCGTCGAGCAACTGGCTGAAGTTCATCAGCGTGTAACCGCCGTTTTCCTTGTTCATGCTGCCCATCTGCACCTGGATGCGATTGAGCGCGGTCAGCGCCTCGGTCTTCGCCAGTTGCTTGGGTTTGATATTGAAATCCACCCCCGGACCAAACGAAGCGACGATCTGTGCGAACAGGTCCACGTAGGTGTCCGCCTGGAACAGCACGGTTTCCGGCAGGCTGCCGACAACGACCCACTCGCCCAACGGAATCGGGAAGGTGTCGTCGTAGTTGATGTCCGGATTGGCGCTCAGAAAAGCTTCGGGATCGGCGTAGGCCTGGGCCGCTTCGTCAGCGACCTTGAGGATTTCGTCTTCGCCCATGCACCCGGAGCTGATTTTGCTGATGAGTTCGACGAGTGCGGCTTTCATGGGGCGGATCCTGTAGCGAGGGAATTTTGAAGGCGCGAAGGATAGCGCATTACGCCCCGCAATTCCTGCGGGAGCACGCTCGGGAATGTTGACGCATATCAAGATCCGTCGCCGAGGGTAGCGGCACAATGCTGGCACCTTGCCAATACTGTTTCCGCTATCAGAGAAAACCTCCATGGGTGCCTGGCTTAGCAACATCTCGCTGAAATACAAATTCTGGGCGGTGAACGCCGTCGCCTTTGTCACGACCTTGCTGTTGGTGCTGTACGCCGTACACCTCGAACAGCAAGCCCGCAGTCATGTGTCACAAGCGTCCGCTCAAGCGCAGGCGCAATTGCTCAGCGCCTGGCCTCCCGGACAACCATTGCCAAAAGTTGAGCTGATAGCACCGGGCCCGAGCCTGAGCCAGGTGTTCGAGGAGCGGTTTGCCAACTACGCGGTCGCCGTGTTCATCCTGATGCTGGCGATGCTTGGCGCGTCGCAATTGTTGATCCGCTTCCTGCTCAGCCAGCTCAACACCTTGAAAGACGTGATGCTGCACGTCGAGAAAACCGGCGACCTGTCGGCCCGTGTGCCGCTGTCCTGCGCTGACGAAGTCGGGCAGATGGCCGGCGCGTTCAACGCCATGCAGGCCGGTTATCAACGCGTGGTAAACACCGTCGCCAACACTGCCCGGCAGCTGGATATCGGCGCGGCGCGGCTGGCGTCGAGCATGAACGAGGTGCGCCACGGCATGCTCGGCCAGCAAAGTGAAACCGATCAGGCCGCCACCGCGATCAACGAAATGACCGCCACCGTTTATCACATCGCCCAGCACGCCGGCGCTACCCGCGACCTTTCGCAATCCGCCGACACCCTGGCCGGCAGCGGCCAGGAAGTGGTGATCCGTGTGCAGAAGTCGATTGCCGGGCTGTCCACCGGCGTTCAGCAAACCGCCGAGATGATTCAGCGCCTGGCCGAGGACAGCCAGAAGATCAACGGCGTGGTCAACGTGATCCACAGCATCGCCGAACAGACCAATCTGTTGGCATTGAACGCGGCGATTGAAGCGGCTCGCGCCGGGGAAATGGGCCGTGGTTTTGCGGTGGTCGCCGATGAAGTGCGCAACCTGGCCAAACGCGTGCAGGCCTCGACCGACGAGATCACCCTGATGGTCTCGGCGTTGCAGGCCGGCACCCGGGACGCGGTGGACTTCATGCAGGAAAGCTCGTTCAAGGCCGACGATTGCGTGCAGCAGGCACAAGAGGCCGGGGTCGCGTTGGTGGAGATCACCGGTGCCGTGGCGCAGATGCGTGAAAGCAATACGCAGATCGCGGTGGCGGCCGAGCAACAGAGCCAGGTGGCGGAAGAAATGAACCGGGCGGTGGTGAGCATCCGCGATGTGACGGAAAACACGGTGCAGCAGACGGTGGATTCGGCGACGACCAGTAATGAGCTGGCGGCGTTGGCCGGGGAGCTGAGCAAGGCCATTGGGCAGTTGAAACTTTGAGGCCCTCATCGCGAGCAGGCTCGCTCCCACAGGGGGTTGAGGTGAGCCACAAATCTTGTGTCCACTAAAGATCCAATGTGGGAGCGAGCCCGCTCGCGATGGCGTCTGTGTGAACTACATCAATTCCGAAAATGACACCTATCACTTCGATAGCCATCCTCGATTCGCCGCCCGCTCACGCGACGCCTATTCTTCAATCATGTGTTCAACACGGATCGAGGATCAGCATCATGGGCAAACGTCACCCCAACCTTCCCGCCTGGCAATGGCGCGCGTACCCGGACAATCACCAGCACCCGGCCAACCTGGTACTGCACCTGATTGCCGTGCCGCTGTTCATCGTGGCGTTTCTGCTGCTGGTGTGCGGGGTGTTCAGCCTGAGCTTCGCGAACCTGGCGATTGGCGTGATCGGCCTGCTCGCGGCCCTGGGTCTGCAACGCCATGGTCACAGCCTGGAGGCGCAAGCCTCCGAGCCGTTCAGTGATCGCAAAGACGCGGTCTCACGCCTGCTGGTCGAGCAGTTCCTGACCTTTCCGCGGTTCTTCCTCAGCGGCGGCTGGTGGCGCGCCTGGCGTGAACGCCACCGCCGTCACTGATCAGGCGAAGACCGTCACCGTCTGCCGGCTCATGGCAATCAACTGACCTTCAGCGTTCCATAATTTCGCGGCGGCATGGCCATAGCCGTCAGCGGCGTATTCGATTTCTACGAGGTATTTGCACCAGTCCAGCGTGCTGAGTTCGAGCACTGGCTGGACGAATTCGATGGTCCAGGTCAGCGTGCTGCCCATCGCGACTTTGGTCAGATGCGGCATCAGCGACGGCGGCCAGGCGTCGACCAGCGCAAGAATATGCGACTCGCTGACCGCCTCTTCCTTCACGTCCCCACGCAAACGCACCCAGCCGCCCATCTCACGGGACTTGTTGCCACTGAACGGCAAGCCGCCGACGGTCCAGCGCATTGCCAGATGACGCATGAACTCCGGGGTCACGCCCTTGACGTAGGGCAGCTCCTGGCACTCATCCCAGTGTTTCATTTCAGGCGCGGGCATGGCGGGCACGGCCACTTCGGACGGTCGCGAGGCGCCGAAGCTGCCCTGGATCAACGTCACCACTTGTCCCTTCTGCATCGCCCGGCCCAGCACCTGGCTGACGGCCTTGCCTTCGCGCAGGACATCGACTTCGAAACTGACCGGCACCTCGGGCTCGACCGGCCCGACAAAGGTGATCGCCAGCGAACGCACGGGGCGATCAGCCGGCACTTTGGCGCGCATGGCTTCGTACTGCAGCGCCGCGACCAGACCGCCGAAGCTGGCCCGCCCTTGCGCCCATTCGGCCGGAATAGACAGCTCCAGTGGCTGATTGCGGACGGCATCGAGAAGATCGGAAAAGCGCATGGCAACCTCAAGGACAGGAAAACGATGACGGGATGTTAACCAGCCCGCGCGGATGGCACAGCGCTTATTCTGGCCAAAGAGGCTGACAGATAGGCCGTTAACTTCCCCCGAACCACTGTGGGAGCGAGCCTGCTCGCGATGGACGTCAACGATAACGCGGGCTGCCTGAATGGATGCGTTGTCCTTGCGTCCATCGCGAGCAGGCTCGCTCCTACAGGGGATTTGTGTTGCTCACAGATTCAGGGTTTGAAGCAGGACACGCTGAGCTTTTCGAGGACTCGGTCGGCCCGGGCTTCGGCTTCGGCCATGGTGGTTTTCCACACGGCCACGCACGGTTGCAGATCGGCCTCTTGCTCGGCCCGGGCCAGCCATTGCCAGCAATCGTGCCAATCGCCCAACGCGCCTTGGGCCGATTTCAACCGGGAGAGGGCCGGTTTCGGCAAGCGATCCAGCTCGGGATAGGCTTCGATGCCATAGCGCACGCGCTTGATCAGCAGCCGCAGACGATGGCGATCATGGGCAGGATCGTGCAGCGCCTCATCGAGTTTTTTCCATTGTTTGCCCAGGCGTTTTTCGATGCGTTTGCTCAACCCCTTGAGCAGCCCCTGACGTTGGGCAGCGCGCAGGAAACGCGGGAAGGCGTCGAAAATCATCAGCAACTGCGCCAGCTCAGTGCTCGCGGCAACCGCCGGGTAAGCCTCGGCCATTTGCGCCATGCGCCGTTGCGCCGCCTCGGGTTGACCGTGCTCGAGCAAGTACGCCGCCAGCACTTCGCGATCGCGCAACGGCGTGGTCAGTTCACCCACCCGGGATGCCCCGACTTCCAGTTGCTCGACGCCGGGCAAGCCGCGCAATGGCCGCAGCAGACTGCGCAAACGGCGAACCGTGGTGCGCAGGTCGTGCAATGCTTCAGGGTCGGTGCGGGCATTCAAACGGGCCTGACAGGCCAACAAGCGGACTTCCAGGCCCAGGACATGGGCCACCAACCGATTAACCATGGGCTTGACTCCGTTTCGGCGTTTCGTTCGCTGGCGAGGGTGGCTGTTATGCCGTCATCGCCAGCAAACCGGTTCCTACAGGTTAGCGGCCGGCGCGGGATTCACGAATGTAGAAACGCGCTTTTTCAGCTTTTTTGGTGCAGCCTTCATAGGCTTCGAATTGCTGCTGGGTCTTGGCGCCGGTCAGCAACGACAGGGCCTTGGAGTAGCTGACCGTCCCGGCGAACCCCTCGGCCTTGGCCAGGTCCAGTTCATGCCACGCGGCATCGATCTGGCTGCCGCAGCTCTCGCGGTAAGCGGTTTTGCCGGCACAACCGGCGAGTGCCAGGGCAATCAAAGGCACACAGATCCAGGCTTTCATCACTTACACCTCAACATTAGGTAAACAGTCGTGCAGGTAAGACGGTATGGCGCGTGAAAAGTGCCTTGGCCCCGCAGCGGAAACTATAGCGCCCGCGAGAATAACCATCTGCCGCCATGGAGTGTCGAAAAAACGACGCGATCCTCCCGTCGAGCGACCTTGGCGATTGAAGCGCGCCCCCCGATGGGTGCATTGTTGAACCTTGTCAGACGAGGGCGATTCATGAAAAAGCGTGTCGCACTGGTACTGGGTTCGGGTGGGGCCCGGGGCTATGCCCACATTGGTGTCATTGAAGAGATCGAGCGGCGTGGCTACGACATCGCCTGCATCGCCGGATGTTCAATGGGGGCCGTGGTCGGGGGGATTTACGCCGCCGGCAAACTGGATGATTACCGCAACTGGATCGAGAGCCTGGATTACCTCGACGTGCTGCGCCTGGTGGACGTGAGTTTTCGTCTCGGCGCGATTCGCGGGGAAAAGGTCTTCGGGCAGATCCGCAAGATTGTCGGCGAGATCAATATCGAAGACCTGCGCATCCCCTACACGGCCGTGGCTACCGACCTGACCAACCAGCAGGAAATCTGGTTCCAGGAAGGTTGCCTGCACCAGGCCATGCGTGCCTCGGCGGCGATTCCCAGCCTGTTTACCCCGGTGATGCAGGGCAATCGCATGCTGGTGGACGGCGGGATTCTCAACCCGTTGCCAATCGTGCCGGTGGTGTCGAGCCATTGTGATCTGATCATCGCGGTCAATCTCAACTCGACCAACCAGCGCCATTACCAATTGCCGGTGATCCAGCGCCCGGCGAAATTCAAGACCCGCTTCGACAGCCTGATCAATTCGGTAGGCTCGAAGTTGCCCTTCCGCCGCACGCAAGCGGAAAAATTGCTGCTGCTGGAACAGGAAGCGCTGAGCGCAGACGCGGCCGAGATCAACCCGTGGATCGAATCCGCCGAACCTGAAGCGCAGCAGCCGGCCGCCGCCCCCGAACGTGACGGCGCGCCGAAGTCGGCCACCGGTTCGTTCATCATCGACAACGTGGGGCCGGCGTCGTTGCTGGACTTGATCAACCAGAGTTTCGAGGTGATGCAGACGTCGCTGGCGCAGTACAAGATCGCCGGGTATCCGCCGGATATCCTGATCAACGTGCCGAAGCGGGTGTGCCGGTTTTTCGAGTTTTACAAGGCGCCGGAGTTGATCGCGCTGGGGCGGGAGATTGCGCGGGACACGCTGGATCGGTATGAGAACGAGCGGGATTCCTGAGGGTTCTTGGGTGGATGTGAGGGCCTCATCGCGAGCAGGCTCGCTCCCACAGTGGATTGAGGTGAACCACAGATTTTGTGGCCACTAAAAATCAAATGTGGGAGCGAGCCTGCTCGCGATGAGGCCGGATCATCCAACACAAAAACCTACAAGCCACCCTCGCTCAACAACCGATACCCAACCCCCGCCTCGGTCACGATGAACCGTGGCCGGGTCGGGTCATCCATCAGTTTCTGCCGCAAATGCCCAACCACAATCCGCAGATAGTGACTGTCTTCGGTATGGGTCGGCCCCCAGATGTCCTTGAGCAATTGCTGCTGGGTAATCACCCGTCCAGGATGCCGCGCCAGTTGCGCCAGCACCGCGTATTCCTTGCGGGTCAATGCCACTTCGACGCCGTCGAGCAGCACCCGTCGATAGGCCAGGTCCACGGTCAGCGGACCGAACTGCAACGCCGCTTGCTGCGCTTCGCCCACCGGCGCCTGACGCAACAAGGCACGTACCCGGGCCAGGAACTCCTGGATGCCGAACGGCTTGGTCACGTAGTCATTCGCGCCGCCATCCAGCGCTTCGACCTTCTGCCCTTCCCCCGCGCGCACCGACAGTACCAGCACCGGCACGGTCGACCATTCACGAAACTCGCGCAGCACTTGCTGGCCATCCATGTCCGGCAAGCCGAGGTCGAGTACCAGCAAATCGGGTTTGTTCAACGCGGCCTGCGCCAGCCCTTCGGTACCGGTGCCGGCCTCCAGCACTTTGTAGCCCTGGGAAGCGAGGCTGATGCGCAGGAATTTGCGGATCTGCGGTTCGTCGTCGATGACCAAAATGGTCGCGGTCTGGCTCATGAGTTCATATCAACAAAGAGAGGTGGCAAAGAGTAGCGCAGGCACGATCAGGCTTCACCTTCGTACCCCGGTTGTTCCTGCAAGGGCAAGTGCAGCGTGATGCAGGTGCCGCGCCCCTCGATGCCGTCGCCGACACTGATCCGCCCGCCATGCGCACCGACCATGCCCTGACAGATCGCCAGCCCCAGCCCGGTGCCCTGCCCGCCACGATCACCTCGCGCGGCGGTGTAGAACATGTCGAAAATCTTCGCCCGCTCCTCCTGCGGAATACCCGGCCCTTCATCGCTCACCGAGAAAAACAGTTCATTGCCTTCGACCCCGGCGCGCAATTCCAGACGCCCATGGGCCGGTGAAAACCGCGCGGCGTTTTCCAGCACATTGACCAGCGCCTGCTCGATCAACGCGGCGTGGACGTACAGCAGCGGCAACTCGGGCGGCACGTCGGTGCTGACCTGCAACGGGCCGAGCACCGCGCGCAGGCGATTGAGCGAACTGCCGACGATGTCGGCGGGCGACACCCAGTCCCGCGCCAGCTTCAATGCGCCGTGACCGAGACGGGTCATGTCCAGCAGGTTCTGGATGTAGCGGTCGAGGCGCTCGGCTTCATCGCGCGTGCCTTCGAGCAGTTCGCGGCGATCCTCCAAAGGGATCGCCTCGCCCAGCGCCAACAGGCTGTCGATGCTGCCACGCATGGACGTCAGCGGCGTGCGCAAATCGTGGGACACCGAAGCCAGCAAGGCGCTGCGCAGTTGCTCGGTTTCGCCGTGCAGGCGCGCCGCTTCCAGATCGTCGGCCAGTTGTGCCCGGGCCAGCGCCTGGGCCAGCGGTTGGCTCAGGGCCGTGAGCAAACGCCGACGCTGGCCACTCAAGGTCTGGCCTTCCTTGGCACAGACGCCGAGCAGCGCCAGCGGACCGTCTTCCACGGACAGCGGCCACCACCACCAGCGCCCGAACGGCAACGTGCCGGTGCCGGCGCCCGCCGGTTGATCGTGCTGCCAGGCCCAATCGGCGGCGGCGCGTTCGGCTTCGGTGAACGCCAGCGGGCCACCGGTTTCGACTTTCCAGCCGGCCTGACCGTCGCGATTAAGCAGACACAGTTGCAGGTCGCTCCAGCCTTCGAGATGAGAAGCAGCGGCGCTGATCACGGCCTGGCGGTCGGTGGCGGCGGTGAGTTTGCGCGACAGGTCGAGCAGTTCGGTGGTCTCTTCCTGGGTGTCGCGCAACGCCTGCAATTGCCGGCGCTGGCGAGCCGCGAGATTGCCGGTGAGCGCCGCCATCAGCAGGAAGAACAGCAGCGTCAACACGTCTTCTTCGCGCTGGATGCTGAAGGAGAAATTCGGCGGAATGAACAGAAAGTCATAGGTCAGGAACGACAGCGCCGCACAGGCCAGCGCCGGGCCCAGACTGCTGCGCACCGCCACCAGCAACACAGCCGCGAGGAACACCAGCGAGATGTTCGGCAGCGGCAAGACACTCGCCACGGCCCAGGCCAACGCACTGGCCAACAGTGTCGCCACCACGGCCAGCGCGTAGTCGAACCACACCAGCGACTGGGTCGAACGCGGGCGTGGCTGATGCTGTTCGTGATCACTGTCGAGGACGTTGATTTCCAGCCCGCGCGCATCGCGCAGCAAGCGTGACGCCAGCCCGCCGCCGAACAGTCGCCGGCGCAAACGCTGCCGCGACTGGCCGACCAGCACCAGGCTCGCCCGGCGTTCCGCGGCGTGCTGGATCAGGGTTTTCGCCACTTCACCGGCCCGCAACAGCACCACTTCGCCGCCCAGCCTTTCCGCCAGCTGCTGAGCACTTTGCAGGCGCAGGCGCGATTGTTCGTCGCGTACGCTGCCGTTATCCACATGCACCAGGCTCCAAGGCAAGTGCCGACGTTGCGCCACTCGGCTGGCATGCCGCACCAGACGTTCGGCCTGGGCATCGCCATCGACGCCGACCAGCAGACGCCCTCGTACGGCGGGTGCGGCCTGACCGAGCTGGCGATACCCCTGGGCCAGATCGTTATCGACCTGGGCCGCCGCCGTTTGCATCGCCAGTTCACGCAGGGCGGTGAGGTTGGTCTGGGTGAAAAATGCATCGATGGCCGCCCGCGCCTGTTCCGGCACGTAGACCTTGCCGTCGCGCAGGCGCTCGAGCAATTCCCGTGGCGGCAGGTCGATCAGCAGCAGTTCATAGGCTTCCTGCAGCACCCAGTCCGGCAGGGTTTCGCGGACCTGCACGCCGGTGATGCCGCGCACCTGATCGTTGAGACTTTCAAGGTGCTGGACGTTGACCGTGGTGAACACGTCGATGCCGGCGGCGAGCAGTTCCTGGATGTCTTGCCAGCGTTTGGCGTGACGACTGCCGGGGGCGTTGCTGTGGGCCAGTTCGTCCACCAGCACCAGTTTCGGCTTGGCCGCGAGCAGGCCGTCGAGGTCCATTTCCTCGAGCATCACGCCACGGTATTCCGAGCGCACCAGCGGTTGCTGGGGCAAGCCGCCAAGCAATGCTTCGGTTTCGGCGCGACCGTGGGTTTCGACCACGCCGGCGATGACTTTCACGCCCTGGCGCAATTGGGTGTGGGCCGCTTGCAGCATCGCGTAGGTCTTGCCGACGCCGGGTGCGGCGCCGAGGAAAACCTTGAGCCGGCCACGGCCATCGCGGGGCAGGTCTGCTAACAGCGCGTCGGCGCGGCCGGAGTCACTCATGTTTGGGATCTCTTTCTGTTGTTGATGTGGTGACTGTTATGCCGCCTTCGCCGGCAAGCCGGTCTCGCTCCCACATTGGAATGCGATCAACTGTAGGAGTGAGCCTGCTCGCGATTAGCGGCGCCACCGATTTACAACTTTTCCAACGCCAGATTCAGCGCCAACACATTCACCACCGGCGGCCCCACCAAAGGCTGTTCGATGTGCGCGTTCATCAACTGTTGAAGCGTAGACACCGGCACATTCCGCGCCGCCGCAACACGCGCCAGTTGATAGGCAATCGCCGCCGGTGGCAAGTGCGGATCGAGGCCGCTGCCCGAGGTGGTCAGCAGCGCCAGCGGCACCGGCCCCTGGCCCGGCACCAGCAATTTGTTGGCATCGTCGATCACTCGGGTAGCCAGCGCCGGGTTGCTCGGCGAGAGGTTGCTGGCGCTGCTCGACACGGTGGCGAACGCACCCGCCGAAGGCCGTGGATGGAACCAGGCGTCACCGACGAAATCCTGGGCAATCAGGGCCGAGCCACGGACCTTGCCGTCGGCATCGCGCACCAGGCTGCCGTTGGCCTGGTCGGGGAACGCGACCTGAGCGACACCGGTGACCACCAGCGGGTAGGCCACGCCGGTGATCAGGGTCATCAGGACCAGCAGGCTCAGGGCCGGACGTATCATTGTGGACATTTCAAAATCCTCGAATTCGAATGAATAACCTGTAGGAGCGAGCTTGCTCGCGAAGAAAGAGGCCGCGACGCGTTCACTCAGACAGAACGCGTTATCGTTAGCGTCCATCGCGAGCAAGCTCGCTCCTACAGGAGTTGGCGCTTAAACCAGATGCAACGCCGTCAACAGCATGTCGATCGCCTTGATGCCCACGAACGGCACCAGAATCCCGCCCAGCCCGTAGATCAACAGGTTGCGCCGCAGCAACGCCGCCGCACTCGCCGCCTGCACTCGCACACCGCGCAAGGCCAGTGGAATCAGCACGACGATGATCAGGGCGTTGAACACGATCGCCGAGAGAATCGCGCTCTGCGGACTGCTCAGGTGCATGACGTTGAGCACACCGAGTTGCGGATAGATCGAGGCAAACAGCGCCGGCAGAATCGCGAAGTACTTGGCCACGTCGTTGGCGATGGAAAAAGTCGTCAGCGCACCGCGGGTCACCAGCAATTCCTTGCCGATCTGCACCACGTCCAGCAACTTGGTCGGGTCGCTGTCGAGGTCGACCATGTTCGCCGCCTCACGCGCCGCTTGCGTACCATCGTTCATCGCCATGCCGACGTCCGCCTGGGCCAATGCCGGGGCATCGTTGGCGCCGTCGCCGCACATCGCGACCAACCGACCATCGTTCTGTTCGTGGCGAATGCGCGCCAGTTTTTTCTCCGGCGTGGCCTCGGCCAGCACATCGTCGACCCCGGCTTCAGCAGCAATCGCCGCAGCGGTCAGCGGGTTGTCGCCGGTGACCATGACGGTGCGAATCCCCAGCTTGCGAAGTTCTGCAAAACGCTCACGAATGCCTGGCTTGACCACGTCCTTGAGGTGGATGGCGCCGAGCAGTTTGCCGTCGGCGCAGACCAGCAACGGCGTGCCGCCACTCTGGGCGATCTTGTCGATTTCCCGGGACAGCGCGGGGGCCAGGTCAGCGCGTTTCAGACCGACGAACGCCAGCAGAGAATCCACCGCGCCTTTGCGGTACACACGGCCCTGATAGTCGACACCGGACAAGCGCGTCTCGGCGCTGAACGGCACCGCTGTCAGCACGTCGGTGGACGGCTCGGGCTGTGGATGAACACCGCGCAGGTACTCGACGATGGACTTGCCTTCCGCCGTGTCATCGGCCAGCGAGGCGAACAGCGCGCCCTCGGCCATTTCCTTGGCGTTCACGCACGGCGCCGGATAAACCGCGGTGCAACGACGGTTACCGAAGGTGATGGTGCCGGTCTTGTCCAGCAGCAGGACGTGCACGTCCCCCGCCGCTTCCACGGCGCGCCCGGATTTGGCGATCACGTTCAGGCGTACCAGGCGGTCCATCCCGGCGATACCGATGGCCGAGAGCAAACCGCCGATGGTGGTCGGGATGAGCGTGACCAATAACGCCACCAGGAACACCAGCGGCAGGCTGCCATTGGCGAAGTGGGCGAACGGTTGCAGGGTCACGACCACCAGCAGGAAGATCAGGGTCAGGCCGATCAGCAGGATGTCGAGCGCCACTTCGTTGGGGGTCTTCTGGCGCTTGGCGCCTTCGACCAGCGCGATCATGCGGTCCAGGGTCGACTCGCCGGGGTTGGCGGTGATGCGCACCAGCAGCCAGTCGGACACCAGCCGGGTGTTGCCGGTGACGGCCGAACGGTCGCCGCCGGATTCGCGAATCACCGGCGCGGATTCCCCGGTAATCGCTGCTTCGTTGACCGCCGCGATGCCTTCGATGACCTCGCCGTCGCCGGGGATCATTTCCCCGGCTTCGACGCGCACCACATCGCCCTTGCGCAGGCTGGTCGCCGGCACCACTTGAAAGGCGCCGTTGGCGGTTTTGCGGCGGGCGCTCAAGCCTTCGCTGCCGGCCTTGAGGCTGTCGGCGCGGGCCTTGCCGCGACCTTCGGCCAAGGCTTCGGCGAAGTTGGCGAACAGCACGGTGAACCACAGCCACAAGGCGATTTGCGCGGCGACGAAAGTCGGCACGGCGCTGTCGGGAATGAAGCACAGCACGGTGGTCAGCACGGCGGTCAGTTCGACCACCAGCATCACCGGCGCACGCTGCAATTGCCGTGGGTCGAGCTTGACGAAGGCTTGCACCAGCGCCGGACGCCACAGGGCCGAGATCGCGGTTTTCGGTTGTTCCGGTGCTTTGGCGGCAACCGGTTTAACTACGGGCATATTCATCATTGATTCCTTAGAAGCCCATGCTCAAGTGTTCAGCAATCGGACCCAGCGCCAGCGTCGGCAGAAAGGTCAAACCACCCACCAGCAAAATGGTCACGGTCAGCAAGGTCACGAACAGCGGGCCGTGGGTCGGGAAGCTGTTCTGGCCGATCGGAGCGGTTTTCTTCATCGCCAGGCTGCCGGCCAGGGCCAGTACCGGGAGGATGTAACCGAAGCGACCGATTAACATGCCCAGACCGAGCATCAGGTTGTGAAACGCGGTGTTGGCGCCGAAGCCGCCGAACGCCGAACCGTTGTTGGCACTGGCCGAGGTGTAGGCGTAAAGCAACTGGCTGAAACCGTGGGCGCCAGGGTTACTCACGGAGGCCACCGGGCCCGGCAGGCTCGCGGCGATTGCGCCGAGCACCAGCACGCCAACCGGCATCACCAGCAGGGTCACCACCAGCAATTGCACTTCCTTCGCTTGCAGTTTCTTGCCGAGGTATTCCGGGGTGCGGCCGATCATCAGGCCGGCGAGGAATACGGCGATCAGCACGTTGAGCAACATGCCGTAGAGGCCGGCGCCGACGCCGCCGAAGATCACTTCGCCGACCATCATGTTGACCATCGCGACCATGCCGGTCAGCGGGTTGAGGCTGTCGTGCATGGCGTTGACCGAGCCGTTGGACGCCGCCGTGGTGGTCACCGACCACAACACGGTCGCGGTGGTGCCGAAGCGCGCTTCCTTGCCTTCCAGCGGCGCGGTCTGTTCGACAGCGACGTTGTTGAGGCTCGGGTTCGGCTGGTATTCAGCCCACAGCGAAGTCGCGCCGCCGATCAGGAACAGCGCCAGCATGCAGGCGATGATCGCGCGGCTCTGACGCAGGTCTTTCACGTAGTGGCCGAAGGTGAACACCAGCGCGACCGGGATCAGGATGATCGAGGCCATTTCGAACAGGTTGGCCCACGCCGTCGGGTTCTCGAACGGGTGCGCCGAGTTGACGCCGAAGAAGCCACCACCGTTGGTGCCCAGTTGCTTGATCGCAATCTGGCTGGCGGCCGGGCCGAGCGGTATCACCTGATCGACGCCCTGCATCGTCACCGCATTCACGTACTGCGCGAAGGTTTGCGGCACGCCCTGCCAGACCAGGTAAAGCGCCAGCAGCAGGCACAGCGGCAGCAGGCCGTAGAGGGTGGCGCGGGTCATGTCGACCCAGAAGTTGCCCAGGGTAGGGGTCGACTCGCGCCCGATACCGCGGCGCCCTATACCTCGACAGAGTGCAACCAACACAGCGAGGCCGGTGGCGGCGCTGACGAAGTTCTGCACGGTGAGGCCGGCCATCTGGCTCAGGTAACTCAGCGAGGCTTCGCCGCTGTAGGCCTGCCAGTTGGTGTTGGTCATGAAGCTGACGGCGGTGTTGAACGCCAGCGTCCACTCCTGCCCCGGCAGGTTTTGCGGGTTGAGCGGCAAGTGGTCCTGGAACAACAGAATCACGAACAACAGCAGGAAGCCCGCGAGGTTGAACGCGAGCAACGCAAGCGTGTATTTCTGCCAGCTCTGTTCGTCCTGCGGATCCACGCCGGCCACTCGATAACAACCACGTTCGACCGGTCCGAGGATCGGTGTCAGCCAGGTGCGCTGGCCTTCCATGACCTTGTAGTAGAACCGTCCGAGAAACGGTGCCGGGATCAGCACCACGGCGAAGAAGGCCAGGATCAGCCAATAGTCATAACTGTGCATAGCCGCTCCTAGTTCCGGTCCGCGCGCAACAGCGCAACCAACAGATAAATGAACAGCCCCACTGCCAACAGCAGTGACACCCCGTCCAGAACGCTCATGGAAGTTCTCCGTGTTACGGCGTATTGCCGCGTGTGGAGCCATTGTCGGAAGGAAGGCTGTAAAGGAACGAGACCGAGGGGTGTGGCGGGGCATAAAGAAAGCGTAAAGAGTGGGTTTATGCGGGCGTTACAGCTTGGTTTTGTGGTGTCTGTTCTGCCGTCTTCGTGAGCAGGCTCGCTCCCACAGGGGACGAGGTTGCATCGACAACCGCATATCCTTGTGGGAGCGGGCTTGCCCGCGAAGACGGCATAACAGACACCAACGCCCTCAACTGATGCACAAGAAAAGCCCATTCAGCAGCGAACATCCCCGATACGACACCTTTTTACGCTTTACGACCGCCCCCACAATACTGGCACGCCCACTGCACACGCCCTCCCCCCGAGCTGTCCAAACCGTTCAGGGAGCAAACGCATGAACACACAACTCAAACCCACGCTGGGCACGCTGCACCTCTGGGGCATCGCGGTCGGGCTGGTGATTTCCGGTGAGTACTTCGGCTGGAGTTACGGCTGGGGCGTGGCCGGGACTCTGGGCTTTCTGGTGACCTCGTTCATGGTCGCCACGATGTACACCTGCTTCATCTTCAGCTTCACCGAGCTGACCACCGCCATTCCTCATGCCGGCGGTCCCTTTGCCTACAGCCGCCGCGCCTTTGGCGAGAAAGGCGGATTGATCGCCGGGCTGGCGACGCTGATCGAATTCGTCTTCGCCCCACCGGCCATCGCCCTGGCGATCGGCGCCTACCTGAATGTGCAGTTTCCGGCGCTCGACCCGAAGCACGCAGCGGTCGGTGCGTACATCGTGTTCATGGGCCTGAATATCCTCGGGGTGAAACTGGCGGCGACCTTCGAACTGGTGGTCTGCGTGCTGGCCGTTGCCGAACTGCTGGTGTTCATGGGCGTGGTCGCCCCGGCGTTCAGCTTCAGTAACTTCGCGCTCAATGGCTGGGCCGGTTCAGATGTGTTCGGCGCACCGGCAATTGCCGGGATGTTCGCCGCGATTCCATTCGCGATCTGGTTCTTCCTCGCCATCGAAGGCGCCGCCATGGCCGCCGAAGAAGCCAAGGACCCGAAACGCACGATTCCCAAGGCCTACATCAGCGGCATCCTGACCCTGGTGCTGTTGGCGATGGGCGTGATGTTCTTCGCCGGCGGCGTCGGCGACTGGCGCACCCTGTCGAACATCAACGACCCGCTGCCGCAAGCGATGAAAACCGTGGTCGGCGAAAGCTCCGGCTGGCTGCACATGCTGGTGTGGATCGGCCTGTTCGGCCTGGTGGCGAGTTTTCACGGGATCATCCTCGGCTACTCGCGACAGTTCTTCGCCCTCGCCCGTGCCGGTTACCTGCCGGCGTCACTGGCGAAATTGTCGCGCTTCCAGACCCCGCACCGGGCGATCATCGCCGGCGGCATCATCGGTATCGCGGCAATCTACAGCGATGGCCTGATCAATCTGGGCGGCATGACGCTGACAGCGGCGATGATTACCATGGCGGTGTTCGGTGCGATCGTGATGTACATCATGAGCATGCTCAGCCTGTTCAAACTGCGTAAAACCGAGCCAAACCTGGAACGCACCTTCCGCGCGCCGTGTTATCCGTTGGTGCCCGCGATTGCGTTGGTGCTGGCGGTGGTGTGCCTGGTCGCGATGGCCTGGTTCAACGCGCTGATCGGCCTGATCTTCCTCGGCTTCATGGTGGTGGGTTTCGTGTACTTCATGCTGACCGCGCAGTTGCGGGCGGATGCACCGGCGGACGCGATGCTCACCGGGTTGTAAACAGCCACCGTGCCACGGTCATATCAGGCATAGAATGGAACCACTGCGAAAATGAATCGCTCAAAGTGGTATGCACGATCGATTGGCGAAATCCGCCAATCGGCCTGCCCTCAAGGAGAGCCCTATGCCCTGGTATGCCTGGTTGATTCTGGTCGTTGCAATCGGCTCGATCGTCGGTGGTCTGATGATGCTGCGTGACACCGCCAACAAGGTCGAACTGACCGAAGAACAGCGTAAACGTGTTGCTGAACGCAATGCGCAAGCGGATGCCAAGGATGCGCAGGACCGCTGAAACAAAAAAACCCGCTTCTAATCGCGGGTTTTTTTCTTCCCTTAGGAGCGAGATTGCTCCGGGCGGCGTCTCGACGATGGACGTCAACGATAACGCGTGTACTCAAGATAAACGCGTCTCCCTCGTGCCATCTCAATAAATTCGCTATGACGAAGTTCGACGCATCTGCATGCTTTTTAGAAGTAGAAGTACAGTCACCATCCCATTTTCATTGGTTAAGATGACGCATTGTTGCGGAGATACAAGATGCGTTACTCGCAGGACCATAAAGCTCAGACCCACCAACGCATCATCAAGGAAGCTGCAGCGCGATTTCGCCGTGACGGGATCAGCGCAACCGGCCTGCAACCTTTGATGAAAGCGCTGGGGTTGACCCACGGTGGCTTTTATTCGCACTTCAAGTCCAAGGATGAGCTGGTAGAAAAAGCCTTGCAGGCTGCTGGTGCCGAGGTTGAAGTCGTCTGCGCCGAACTGTTTGCGCAGGAACGCCCACTGGAGGCGTTCATCGATACCTACTTGTCCGAATGGCACCAGACCTCACCCCATGAAGGGTGCCCGCTGCCGACCATGTCATCCGAACTCGGCCTGCGCGGCCAGCCAAGTCCGACTTCCGATGTGGTGCTCAATGCACGGCTGGAACAGATAGAAGGCACCCTCGAAGGCGAGGATGCCGCCGACCGGAGCATCTTCATCATGTCTGCCCTGGTCGGGGCGCTGCTGCTGTCGCGCAGTGTCGAGAGCGCCGAGCTGGCTCAGCGGATTCTCGACGTCACACGCGATCACCTGAAGCATTCGCTGGACTAACCCTGCCAGCGTTTGAACAACACGCTGGCATTGACCCCGCCAAAGCCAAAGCCGTTGGACAGCGCATACTCAATCGCCATCGATCGCGCCTGACCGTGGACGATGTCCACCCCTTGCGCCGCCGGGTCCGGGGTTTCAAAGTTGAGGGTTGCCGGCACCACCTGATCGCGAATCGCCAAAAGGGTGAAGATCGCCTCGATCCCGCCCGCTGCACCGAGCAGATGCCCGGTCGCGGATTTGGTCGAAGTCACTGCAATGCCATTGTTCGCGCCGAACAGTGACTTGATCGCGGCCAGTTCACCGAGGTCGCCAACCGGCGTCGAGGTTGCATGCGCATTGAGATGTTGCACCTGTGAGGGCGAAATACCCGCCTGGGCCAACGCCAGTGACATCGCCCGTCGCGCCCCGCTGCCATCCTCAGGCCCCGCGGTCAGGTGATAGGCGTCGGCGCTGGTGCCGTAACCGACCAGCTCCGCCAGCGGTTGTGCACCTCGAGCCAGGGCATGCTCCAGGGACTCGATCACCAGAAGGCCCGAGCCCTCGCCCATGACGAAACCATCGCGATCACTGTCGAAAGGACGCGAAGCGCGTTCCGGGGTGTCGTTGAAGCCGCTGGACAAGGCCCGGGCGGCGGCAAACCCGGCGAGGCTGACGCGATCGATCGCCGCTTCCGCACCGCCACACACCGCAATATCCGCCTCGCCACTACGAATCAGCCGCGCCGCGTCGCCAATCGCCTGAACCCCGGCCGCGCAGGCCGTTACCGGAGCCCCCAAGGGGCCTTTGAAGCCATGCTGGATCGACACATGCCCGGCAGCGAGGTTGACCAGAAAGGACGGGATCGTAAATGGCGACAAACGCCGCGGCCCACGGCTGTCCGTGGTGCGCACCGCGTCGGCGATCGCGCCGAAACCACCGACACCCGAACCGATAATGGTAGCCGTGCGCTCCTGGGCCTCAACGTCCTGCGCCTGCCAACCGGCTTGCTCCAGCGCCTGACGCGCCGCCTCCATGGCAAACAGGATGAAGCGGTCCATCTTCTTCTGTTCTTTGGGGGGCGTGGCCCGGTCAGGATCAAAGCCCGCCTCGGCGTCTTCAGCCAGCATTGGCACGGAACCGCCCACCTTGGCCGGCAGATCTGCGACGACGTCGTCCGGCAAATTGCGCAACCCGGAGCGCCCGGCCAGCAGACGTGCCCAGACCGCCTCGACTCCGCTACCCAGCGGCGACACCAGCCCCATACCTGTTACAACCACTCGACGATCACTCATACCGCAACGTCCTCATGCCGATTACTGGCGTTTTATTTGTAACGCGCAGCGGCTTTGCTTTTGGAAAGGTTTGGCGCCATCACATGCCGCGCTGCAACAAAGGCGTTCCAGTCAGCGGCATCCGGTAACGAAGGAATGGTGACCAACTCACCCTGGTCCAGGCCCGACAGCGCCGCATCGACCATTTCACCCGCTTCCATGACCATGTCCGCCGGGATCTGGCTGGCGTCGATACCGGAACGCTCCCAGATTTCGGTGCGCGTTACGCCGGGCAACACGGCTTGCACCTTGACGCCGGTGCCGTCTAGCTCGGCGTTCAACGACTGGGTCAGGCTTAGCACATAAGCTTTGCTGGCACTGTATGTGGCGTTGAAACGCTCGGGAAACAGTGCCACCACTGAAGCGATATTGATGATCGTGCCTCGTCCAGCCTTGGCAAAACTGGCGGCCGCCACCGATGCCAGCCGGGTGACGGTGGTGACGTTCAGTTGAATCAGCTTTTCCAGCTGATCCATGTCTGAATTGGCCAACAAACCATCCGTTGCGACACCGGCATTGTTCAGCAACAGGCTGATACTTGAGTCACTGCGAAGGCGCTGCTCCAACTTCAGCACATCATCTTTTTGCGTGAGATCCGCCTTCAACACTTCGACCTGAACACCATGCTCGGCGCGCAACTTGCTCGCGGCGGCCTCCAGCCGCTGCTCGTCACGCGCAACCAGCAACAAATCAAAACCGCGCTTCGCCAGTCGATCAGCATAGACCGCGCCGATGCCTGAGGAAGCACCCGTGACGAGGGCCGTACCTTGGGTCTGAACAGAATTCATGGCAGTGCTCCTGGAAGAACCTGGGATAAGAAAAGGCGCCGAAATCTCGGAACGCTTCGGCGATGGCGTGATTATTATAGGCATAATCCAAACGCAATATGATAGACGTAATTTTTCATGAGACGACCGAAGGCGTCAGACTCCACCTGAGCCGAAATGCAAAAAGGCCGGTCAATGACCGGCCTCTGGCGCTGGATTACAAGCTTAGTTCACATCGAGCTTTTCGCGGTTCTTATCCAGAATCGCTTTACCGATGCCTTTGACTTCGAGCAATTCGTCTACCGAGGCAAACGGCCCATTGCTCTCCCTATATGCAACAATCGCCTTGGCCTTCGCCTCTCCCACACCCGCCAGTTCTCGCTGCAGGGTCGGCGCATCAGCCAGGTTCAGGTCGACCTTTTCCGACTGGGTTTCAGGTGAAATCTCCACGACCAGAGGTGCGTTACCCGCCTCAGGTTTGGCTGTCGGCGCAGCGATGGCTGCAACAGAGACGCTGGCGAGCAAGGCAAAAACCAGAGAGTGGAAGTAACCAGTATGCATAAGTGACGCTCCATGACATCGATTGGGAAAGCAGCTTTTCCGAAGCTGCCCTCCAAACTTAGGCGATGTGGGGAGCCTGTCAAAAATGCGTTGGTTACAGGATATGAAACAGTCGACGCGAACGGGCAGTGCACCAATCAGCCGACATCGCATCGATATCCCCCACCAGACCCGGTTATACTTCTGCGCATTCCAGACGCGGAGCCGCTGTCCTGGATTAAAAGGCACTTTCCCGTCATCTATGCGGATCGTTGCAGATCGATATCACCCAAAACCGCAATCTTTCAGGCCGAATATCGAGCAGCCTCGGGGGATCATTGCGTTACATTTTCGGGAACATCAAGAACAATGATTTACTTGTGGTTGGCCCCGGCCCTGGCTTTTCTGTCTTTCGTGTTGACCGCTGCCCTGCGGCGATATGCGTTGTCTCGAAGCATCATCGACATCCCGAATGCTCGTAGCTCCCATACCATCCCAACGCCGCGTGGCGGAGGGGTTGCCATCGTAGTGACGTTCCTGATTGCACTTCCGGCCCTGGGGTTTTTCGGACTTTTTCCGTGGCAGGACCTGCTCGCCATAGGAGGCAGCGGCGCAATCGTGGCCGTTATCGGCTTCATGGACGATCATGGCCACATCGCTGCCCGATGGCGACTGCTTGGGCATTTTGCCGCCAGCATATGGGCCTTGGCGTGGCTGGGCGGGCTTCCTCCGATCGAGTTTTTCGGCACAAGCCTGAACCTGGCCTGGATCGGCAATTGCCTCGCGGTGGTTTACCTGGTGTGGCTGCTCAATCTCTACAATTTCATGGACGGAATCGACGGAATTGCGAGCATTGAAGCGTTGTCCGCCTGTATCGGAGCCTGCTTGCTTTACTGGCTAAGTGGCGCCTCGACACTGATCTGGGGGCCGTTGGCGATGGCGCTTGCCGTGATCGGTTTCCTGATCTGGAATTTCCCACCGGCGCGGATATTCATGGGCGATGCAGGAAGCGGCTTTCTCGGCATCGCCTTGGGGGCTTTGTCTTTACAGGCAGCCTGGGTGTCGTCAGACCTGCTCTGGGCCTGGCTGATTCTGCTGGGTGTCTTCATCGTCGACGCAACGTTTACCTTGATACGTCGACTGCTTCGCGGCGACAAAGTCTATGAGGCTCACCGCAGCCACGCCTATCAATTTGCTTCACGCCACTATGGCAAGCATTTGCCTGTCACGCTCGCTGTCGGCGCAATCAACATATTCTGGTTGTTGCCCATTGCTTATTGCGTCACTCAACTGGGCCTTGATGGAGCCTGGGGAGTCGTGATTGCCTACGCCCCACTGATCGTTCTCGCGACGAAATTTCATGCAGGGGAACTTGAAGCGCCTGTACCGACCTGATTTGGTCGAAACACCACACTGAGCGGAACAATGTAGTTTTTACCGGCGGAGCCCCTGTTCAGGGTGCTCCGCTTTACATTCCGCTCAATCGCTTGGAGCTTTCCTTGCTTCGGCGCTTCACTCCCCTGCCTACAACCCAGCTCATTAACGGCCCTGCGACCCACCCTAACAGCAACGCCATGGCGATATAGAATGCAAAGGGAAGTTGCGGGGTCGACCATCCTAAAAAGGTCAGCGTTGCGGGCTGGTTATTCTCCAGAATGAAGATCACCACCAGCGCAACCAACAGCAATATCAGCGTTAGTGCTGTTACTCGCTTGAGGCTACTCATCTAAACCTCATGCCGGTAATCAAAGGTCATTTTCTTCTTCCTCGTTTACCCGGTCTCGCAATTCCTTACCTGGCTTGAAATGCGGTACAAACTTTCCGTCAAGACTGACGGACTGACCGGTTTTAGGATTGCGACCTACGCGTGGCGCACGATAGTGCAGGGAGAAGCTGCCAAAACCACGGATCTCGATACGATCACCAGTGGCCAGACATTGGGACATTTGCTCGAGCATGGTCTTGATTGCCAGCTCCACATCCTTCGATGAGAGCAGCCCTTGATGGGTGACAATTCGTTCGATCAACTCCGACTTCGTCATATTTTTCCCTTCTTTTTCAAGCAGCTAGGAAAAGCGCTTCAAAGGTTTTAGCATGCCCGGAAGAATTTGAACAGCCCGAGACTTGACATATCTTTGTCGACCACAGCGTGCACAGTTTCAGAGCGCGCGTTACTCCTGCCCTGCCTCCTTAACGACAGATAACCAGCATGGTGCGCGTCAGGTAGCCCGCAGGGTTGAAGCCAAAAGGAAACTCATCTTCTTCCTTGGCATCATCAGATCTCGTCACTACCTTGTAGCCAGCCCCCTTGCACTCTTTGGCAGCGCGCTTATGGCACTTTTCCCACCCCGAACCTAACCCCGAACAATCAACCTCGATACCGCTGACTCCGCGCGCTGCATGGGTCCTGGCATTAGTTGTACAACCCGCCAATGTCAGTAATGCTATTGCGACAATGAGCTTATTCATTCATTTCCTTATGCCGGATGCCCTTCCCGGCTGTCGTTCGCTTCTGGCTAGAGATTAGCTGCAAATAAATGATTGATCCTGTTAACGAAAGAGACCGCCTAGCAGGCCTGTTCGTTTCATGGGCAAGCAGTTTGACTCAGCGCGAACGTTTGCTACATCAAATCGCAGGCACAAAAAAGGGCGACCGAAGTCGCCCTTTTTCTATGGTCTGACAGAACTTAGTTCTGTTTTTCCATTTGTGCACGCAACAGGTCGCCCAGAGTGGTAGGACCAGGAGCAGCAGTGTCCGAAGCTGGCTTGTCGCGCAGGCTCTGGATTGCTTCTTTCTCTTCTTCAACGTCTTTCGACTTGATGGAGAGCTGGATTACACGGCTCTTACGGTCAACGCTGATGATCTTGGCTTCTACTTCTTCGCCTTCTTTCAGAACGTTGCGCGCGTCTTCAACGCGGTCACGGCTGATTTCGGAGGCTTTCAGAGTCGCTTCGATATCGTCGGCCAGAGTGATGATGGCGCCTTTAGCGTCAACTTCTTTCACGATGCCTTTAACGATTGCGCCTTTGTCGTTCTCTTGAACGTACTCGGAGAACGGATCGCTTTCCAGTTGCTTGATGCCCAGGGAGATGCGCTCGCGCTCTGGGTCAACCGACAGGATAACGGTGTCCAGCTCGTCGCCCTTCTTGAAGCGGCGAACGGCTTCTTCGCCCACTTCGTTCCAGGAGATGTCGGACAGGTGAACCAGACCGTCGATGCCGCCGTCCAGACCAATGAAGATACCGAAATCGGTGATCGACTTGATGGTGCCGGAGATTTTATCGCCCTTGTTGAACTGGCCAGAGAAATCTTCCCATGGGTTAGATTTGCACTGTTTGATGCCGAGGGAGATACGACGACGCTCTTCGTCGATGTCCAGAACCATAACTTCCACTTCGTCGCCGACTTGTACGACTTTCGAAGGGTGGATGTTCTTGTTGGTCCAGTCCATTTCGGAAACGTGTACCAGACCTTCAACGCCTTCTTCCAGCTCAGCGAAGCAGCCGTAGTCGGTCAGGTTGGTTACACGAGCGGTAACGCGAGTGCTTTCTGGGTAACGGGCTTTGATAGCAACCCATGGATCTTCGCCCAGTTGCTTCAGGCCCAGGGAAACACGATTGCGCTCGCGATCGTACTTCAGAACCTTGACATCGATCTCGTCGCCAACGTTGACGATTTCGGAAGGATGCTTGATACGCTTCCAAGCCATGTCGGTAATGTGCAGCAGGCCATCGACGCCACCCAGATCGACGAATGCGCCGTAATCGGTGAGGTTCTTGACGATACCTTTGACTTGTTGGCCTTCCTGCAGGGATTCCAGCAGAGCTTCACGCTCGGCGGAGTTCTCGGCTTCCAGGACGCTGCGACGGGAAACGACAACGTTGTTGCGTTTCTGGTCGAGCTTGATGACCTTGAATTCCAGCTCTTTGCCTTCCAGGTGCGTGGTGTCGCGCACAGGACGGACGTCAACCAGGGAACCTGGCAGGAACGCACGGATGCCGTTAACGTCGACAGTGAAGCCGCCTTTAACCTTACCGTTGATAACGCCCTTGACCACTTCCTCGGCTGCGAAGGCAGCTTCCAGAACAATCCAGCATTCAGCGCGCTTGGCTTTTTCACGGGACAGCTTGGTTTCACCAAAGCCGTCTTCAACCGAGTCCAGAGCAACGTGAACTTCGTCACCGACGTTGATGTTCAGTTCGCCAGCGTCGTTGTAGAACTGCTCAAGCGGGATGAGTGCTTCAGACTTCAGGCCAGCGTGAACGGTTACCCAGCGAGCTTGGTAATCGATATCAACGATAACACCGGTGATGATGGAGCCTGCCTGAAGGTTCAGGGTTTTTAGGCTTTCTTCAAAGAGTTCCGCAAAGCTTTCGCTCATTTTAATTCCTGTTGATAAGGGCGAAGAATACGCCCATCTCCACATCCCAGACGATGTGGGTTAGTTTCATTTAGAAGAAGCACCGCAGGACTATGACTGGTCCCCTGCGAGGCGTCTTGGTCACCCGGCGATATCGCGAATGGCGATCTCGCTCATGATGCGTTCCAGCACCTGGTCGATGGATAATTCCGTGGAATCCAGCTGAATGGCGTCAGCCGCCGGCTTGAGCGGGGCTACCGCTCGCTGGGTGTCACGCTCATCGCGGACACGTATCTCATCTAGCAGACTCGACAGACTAACACCATCGACTTTGCCCTTCAACTGCAAGTATCGACGGCGCGCACGCTCCTCGGCACTGGCAGTGAGGAATATCTTCAGCGGAGCATCCGGAAAAACCACGGTGCCCATGTCGCGGCCATCGGCCACCAGGCCCGGCGCTTCCTGAAAAGCCCGCTGGCGCTGCAGCAGGGCGTCGCGCACGGCGGGCAACGCCGCCACTTGCGAGGCCCACGCACCGACCTGTTCATTGCGCAGATCATCGGTGACATCGTCACCTTCAAGGATGATGCGTTGCGGATGACCTTCGGTCGCTCCGACGAACTGCACGTCCAGATGAGCCGCCAGCAGCTTCAACGACTCTTCGTTAGTCAGATCCACACCGTGGTTTCGCGCGGCAAATGCCAACAGACGGTACAACGCACCGGAATCCAGCAGACACCAGCCCAGACGCTTGGCCAGAATGCCGGCGATAGTGCCTTTGCCCGACCCGCTAGGGCCGTCGATGGTGATGACCGGTGGCTTGATAATCACGACTGAGCCTCTTGTGCAACGCGGATACCGACCTGAGCGCACAGCGCCAGGAAGTTCGGGAACGAGGTCGCGACGTTGGCGCAATCATGGATGCGGATCGGTGCGGTAGCGCGCAGCGACGCCACGCTGAAGGCCATGGCAATCCGGTGATCGCCGTGACCGTGCACTTCGCCGCCGCCGATCAGGCCGCCGTCGATGATGATGCCGTCCGGCGTCGGTTCGCATTTGACGCCCAGCGCCAGCAAGCCGTCGGCCATGACCTGGATCCGGTCCGACTCCTTGACTCGCAGCTCTTCAGCGCCGCGCAGAATGGTGCGCCCTTCGGCACACGCCGCCGCCACGAACAGCACCGGGAATTCGTCGATGGCCAGTGGCACCAGCGCTTCGGGAATCTCGATGCCTTTGAGTTTAGCTGCCCGCACGCGCAGGTCCGCTACCGGCTCGCCGCCGACTTCACGCTGGTTTTCCAGAGTGATGTCAGCGCCCATCAGGCGCAGGATGTCGATCACGCCGGTACGGGTCGGGTTGATGCCGACGTGCTCGAGCACCAGTTCCGAACCTTCGGCGATCGATGCCGCCACCAGGAAGAACGCGGAAGACGAAATATCCCCCGGCACTTCAATGTGGGTTGCGGTCAGCTTGTGCCCGGACTCGACCGACGCGGTGGCGCCGTTGACGGTGACCGGGTAGCCGAAACCGCGCAACATGCGCTCGGTGTGATCACGGGTCGGAGCAGGCTCGGTAACGGTGGTCTTCCCTTCGGCGTACAGACCCGCCAGCAACAGACAGGACTTCACCTGGGCACTGGCCATCGGCATGGTGTAGGTCAGGCCTTTGAGCTTGTTGCCGCCGCGAATGGTCATCGGCGGACGCCCTTCAGCGGCGGTCTCGATCACCGCGCCCATTTCCCGCAGCGGGTTGGCCACGCGATTCATCGGGCGCTTGGACAGCGAAGCGTCACCGGTCAGGGTGCTGTCGAAGTTCTGCGCGGCCAGCAGGCCGGACAGCAGACGCATCGACGTGCCAGAGTTGCCCAGGTAGATCGGGCCCGGCGCCGGTTTCAAGCCATGCAGGCCGACGCCGTGGATGGTCACGCGACCATGGTGCGGACCTTCGATCACGACACCCATGTCACGGAAAGCCTGCAGGGTCGCCAGGGCGTCTTCGCCCTCGAGGAAGCCTTCGACTTCGGTGACGCCTTCAGCCAGAGAGCCGAGCATGATCGAACGGTGGGAAATCGATTTATCGCCCGGTACACGAATCCGCCCAGTCAGGCGGCCACCAGGTTGTCCCAGGAAAATCAGGTCGTTGGAGTTCATAGCGTCCACATAAGCCCGGCGAGCCAGGATTTTACTGAAATGTTCGCGGGCAACCCGGGCGCGCGTGAACACGCCCAACAATTGGTGCCCATCCCCTGCATCGACCGCGTCGCGCAAGGCGTCGAGGTCGCTGCGAAATGTATCAAGCGTGCGCAGGACAGCTTCGCGGTTGGCGAGGAAGATGTCGTGCCACATGACCGGGTCACTCCCCGCGATTCTTGTGAAATCGCGGAAACCGCCGGCAGCGTAACGGAAGATCTCAAGGTTTTCATTGCGCTTGGCCAACGAATCGACCAAACCGAACGCCAGCAAGTGTGGCAAATGGCTGGTCGCCGCCAGCACTTCGTCGTGACGCTCGACCTGCATGTGCTCGACATCGGCGCCCAGTTCGCGCCACAAACGGTCAACCACTGCCAGCGCGGCCGGATCGGTTTGATCCAGCGGTGTCAGAATCACTTTATGACGACGGAACAGCTCCGCATTGGAGGCTTCCACCCCGCTCTGCTCTGAGCCGGCGATCGGATGGCCCGGCACGAAACGCGGCGGCATGCCGCCAAACGCTTCGGTCGCGGCGCGCACGACGTTGCCCTTGGCGCTGCCGACGTCGGTCAGGATCGCTTGCCCGAGGTCCATGGCGGCCAGACGACCGAGCATTTTTTCCATGGCCAGGATCGGCACCGCCAGCTGGATTACGTCAGCCCCCTGGCAGGCTACCGCCAGGTCTTCCTCACAACGGTCCACTACGCCCAGCTCAACCGCGAGCTTGCGCGATTGCGGATCGAGATCGACACCGACCACTTCGCGGCACAGGCCGCTTTCACGCAGCCCCTTGGCAAACGAGCCGCCGATCAACCCCAGACCGACCACCACCAGGCGACCGATCATAGGTTCAGCAGATTGCAGAGCAGTGACATCAACCACGAGCCAGAACCTTGGTCAGCGCCTCGAGGAAGCGGCTGTTTTCCGCCGGCAGGCCGATGGTGATGCGCAGGTGGTTCGGCATGCCGTAGTTGGCCACCGGACGAACGATCACGCCTTCGCGCAACAGGCCCTGGAAGACCGGGGCAGCCACACGATCCAGATCAACACAGATGAAGTTGCCCTTGGACGGGATCCAGCTCAGGCCCAGCTCACGGAAACCGGCTTCCAGTTGCTGCATGCCGGATTCGTTCAGGCGACGGCTTTCCGCCAGGTACTCGGCGTCCTGCAGTGCAGCGCACGCAGCGGCCAGGGCCAGGCTGTTGACGTTGAATGGCTGACGCACGCGGTTCAGCACGTCGGCAACCACGGCAGTGGACAAGCCATAACCGACCCGCAGCGCCGCCAGGCCATAGGCCTTGGAGAAGGTGCGCGAAACCAGCAGGTTCGGGTAGGCGGCCAGATAATCGAGGCCGTCCGGCAAATCGCTGCCTTCGGCGTACTCGATGTAGGCCTCGTCCAGCACCACCAGCACGTGCTCCGGAACGTCCTGCAGGAACTCGTCCAGCGCTTCTGCGCCGAACCAGGTGCCGGTCGGGTTGTTCGGGTTGGCGATGAAGACCACGCGGGTGTCGGCATCGATCGCGGCCAACATGCCGGACAGGTCATGGCCCCAGTCTTTGGCCGGGATCACCTTGGCGGTAGCGCCAACGGCTTGGGTGACGATCGGGTAGACCGCAAACGCGTGCTCGCTGAACACCGCATTCAGACCCGGCGCCAGATAAGCCCGGGCGACCAGCTCCAGAATGTCGTTGGAGCCATTGCCCAGCGTCACCTGATTCAGCTCGACGCGGCATTGGTCCGCCAGCAGGGTCTTGAGCGCAAAACCGTTGCCGTCCGGATAACGGGTCAGCTCGGCCAGCTCTTCACGAATCGCGGCCAGCGCCTTTGGACTGGCGCCCAACGGGTTTTCGTTGCTCGCCAGCTTGACGATGCTCGCCGGATCGATGTCCAGCTCGCGCGCCAGTTCGTCCACAGGCTTGCCCGGAACGTAAGGCGAAAGTTGTTGCACGCCCGGCTGCGCCAGGGCGAGGAAGTTGCCACTCATTTGCTACCCCTTAGAGAACGGCTTTCGGGTAGGAACCCAACACTTTAAGTGCCACTGCTTCCTGACTGATTTTTTCCAGCACACCCTTGATCAGCGGATCGCGGTGGTGGCCGACGAAGTCGATGAAGAACACGTAGGTCCATTTACCGCTGCGCGAAGGACGCGTCTCGATGCGCGTCAGGTCGATGCCGTTGTCGTGGAACGGCACCAGCAACTCGTGCAGTGCGCCCGGCTTGTTGCTCATGGAGACGATGATCGAGGTCTTGTCGTCGCCGGTCGGCGGGACTTCCTGATTGCCGATCATCAGGAATCGCGTGGAGTTGTCCGGGCGATCCTCGATTTTTTCGGCCAGGCGGGTCAACCCGTACAAGCCAGCAGCCATGTCACCGGCAATGGCTGCCGAATTCCACTCACCCTTGACCCGCTTCGCCGCTTCGGCGTTGCTCGACACCGCCACGCGCTCGACATTCGGGTAGTGTGCGTCCAGCCATTTGCGGCACTGGGCCAGCGACTGGGCGTGGGAATAGATACGGCTGATGCTGTCGGTCTTGGTGTTTTCACCGACCAGCAGGTGGTGGTGAATGCGCAACTCGACTTCGCCACAGATGACCATGTCGTGTTCGAGGAAGCTGTCGAGGGTGTGGTTGACCGCGCCTTCGGTGGAGTTCTCCACCGGGACCACGCCAAAGTTCACCGCACCCGCCGCCACTTCACGGAACACTTCGTCGATCGCCGCCATTGGCTTGCTGATCACCGCGTGACCGAAGTGTTTCATGGCTGCCGCTTGCGTGAAGGTGCCTTCCGGACCGAGGTAAGCCACTTTCAGCGGCTGTTCCAGGGCCAGGCACGAAGACATGATTTCGCGGAACAGCCGCGCCATTTCTTCGTTGCCCAGCGGGCCCTGGTTACGCTCCATCACGCGCTTGAGCACCTGAGCTTCGCGCTCAGGACGATAGAACACCGGCACTTCGCCTTCGGCCAGCGAGGCCATCTTTACTCGCGCAACTTCCTGGGCGCAGCGTGCGCGCTCGCTGATCAGCTCCAGGACCTTGGTGTCCAGAGCATCAATGCGAACGCGCAGTGCCTTGAGTTCTTGCTCAGACATTAGCCGTGTTCCTTCTCGAACTCTGCCATGTACGAAACCAGTGCGTTGACCGCAACGATGTCGACGGCGTTATAGATGGAGGCGCGCATGCCGCCCACGGAACGGTGGCCTTTGAGGTTCAGCAGGCCACGCTCGTCGGCACCGGCCAGGAATGGCTTGTCCAGACGGTCGTCAGCCAGGCGGAACGGCACGTTCATCCACGAGCGGTCCGGCTTGTTGATCGGGTTGCTGTACAGCCCGCTGGCGTCAATGAAGTCGTACAGCGTGCGCTGCTTCACTTCGTTGAGCTTGCCGATGGCTTCGACGCCGCCCTGCTCTTTCAGCCACTCGAACACCAGGCCGGACAAGTACCAGGCCAGGGTTGGCGGGGTGTTGTACATCGAGCCGTTATCGGCCGCGACCTTGTAGTTGAGCATGGTCGGGCACAGGGAACGGGCGTGACCCAGCAGGTCTTCGCGAACGATGTTGACGACGATGCCGCTCGGGCCGATGTTTTTCTGGGCACCGGCGTAGATCATGCCGAAGCGCGAAACGTCGACCGGGCGCGAAAGGATGTCCGAGGACATATCGGCGACCAGCGGGACATCACCGGTTTCCGGGATCCAGTTGAATTCCAGGCCGCCGATGGTTTCGTTCGGTGCGTAATGAACGTAGGCCGCGTCTTTCGACAGGCTCCATTCGTTCTGGCCGGGAATCGCGAAATAGTCGTAAGGCTTGGCGGTAGCGGCAACATTGACGTGGCCGTAGCGCGACGCTTCTTCGATGGCTTTCTGCGACCAGATGCCGGTGTCGATGTAGTCGGCCGAACCACCTTCAGGCAACAGGTTCAGGGGAATCTGGGCAAATTGCTGGCTGGCGCCGCCTTGCAGGAACAGCACTTTATAGTTCGAGGGGATATTCAGCAGATCACGCAGATCCTGCTCGGCCTTGGTCGCGATGGACACGAACTCATCGCTGCGATGGCTCATTTCCATGACCGAGAGGCCCTTGCCGTGCCAATCAAGGAGTTCACCCTGGGCGCGCTGCAGGACAGCTTCGGGAAGTGCCGCAGGACCGGCACAGAAGTTATAGGCTCTCTTGCTCACATCCAATCTCGCTCTGATCTGGTGGTAATCACGCAATAAATCACAACATCAATCGACACAGGAGCCCCTGTTAAATCACAGCTTTTGTGGGAGTGAGCCTGCTCGCGATTGCATCACCGCGATGTGGCAGACATACCGCGGCGCCTGCATCGCGAGCAGGCTCACTCCTACAGAGAGCTCCATGGGTGTCGACATTTTCCGTTCGGACAAACAACAAGGGGGCGAATTTTCATCCGCCCCCTGTTTGTCCGCTTACTCTTGCGGTTCTTCGTCAGCGGCGGCGTCGAGTTGCTGATCATCGACCACGTCGTCGATCACGACTTCGCCGTCGAACACTGCACCCTCTTCACCTTCCAGCTCTTCGCCTTCGACTTCCGACGGCTCCTGAACCCGCTCCAGACCCACCAGCGTTTCATCGCTGGCCAGCTTGATCAGGGTTACGCCCTGGGTGTTACGACCCAGGCTGGAGACTTCGTCGACACGGGTACGAACCAACGTGCCCTGGTCGGAAATCAGCATGATTTCCTCGCCGTCGAGCACCTGGACCGCGCCGACCAGACGGCCGTTGCGGTCGTTGCTGACCATGGCGATAACGCCCTGGCCGCCACGCTTGTACTCAGGGAACTCGGTGATCGCCGTGCGCTTGCCGAAACCACGGGCCGAAGCCGTGAGGATCTGGCTGCCTTCTTCCGGGATCAGCATGGAAATCAGCTTCTGGCCTTCCGGCAGACGCATGCCGCGGACACCGCGAGCAGTACGGCCCATGGCGCGAACGTCGGTTTCCTTGAAACGAGTCACCTTGCCGCCGTCGGAGAACAGCATGACTTCACGCTCGCCATCGGTAATGGCCGCGGAAATCAGTACGTCACCTTCGTCCAGCTCCAGCGCAATCAGGCCGACGCTGCGTTGACGGCTGAAGGATTCCAGCGGGGTCTTCTTCACGGTGCCTTTGGCAGTGGCCATGAAGATGAAGTGACCTTCGGTGTATTCCTCGACCGGCAGCATGGTGGTGATGTATTCATCACTGTCCAGCGGCAGCAGGTTGACCAGCGGACGACCACGGGCAGCGCGGGACGCTTCCGGGATTTCGTAGGTTTTCAGCCAGTACACCTTGCCCTTGCTGGAGAACAGCAGCAGCGTGGTGTGGCTGTTGGCGACCAGCAGGTGAGCGATGTAGTCCTCATCCTTGACGCCGGTAGCCGATTTGCCTTTACCGCCACGACGCTGGGCCTGGTACGCAGCCAGCGGCTGGGTCTTGGCGTAGCCACCGTGGGAAATGGTCACGACGCGCTCTTCTTCCGGGATCATGTCACCCAGGGTCAGGTCGAGACGGGCATCGAGGATTTCGGTGCGACGCACATCGCCGTATTCGGCGCGGATCACTTCCAGCTCTTCGCGGATCACTTCCATCAGGCGCGTGGCGCTGTTGAGGATGCGGATCAGTTCGCCGATCTGGTTGAGGATCTCTTGATACTCGGCCAGCAGCTTTTCGTGTTCCAGGCCGGTCAGGCGGTGCAGGCGCAGTTCCAGAATGGCTTGCGCCTGTTCCGGCGACAGAAAGTACTTGCCGTCGCGCAGACCGTATTGCGGATCGAGGTTTTCCGGACGGCACGAATCGGCACCGGCACGCTCGACCATCGCGACCACGGCAGAAGATTCCCAAGGCGTGCTGATCAGCGCTTCCTTGGCTTCCGACGGAGTTGGCGAAGCCTTGATCAGCGCGATGACCGGGTCGATGTTCGACAGGGCAACGGCCTGACCTTCGAGGATGTGACCGCGTTCGCGCGCCTTGCGCAGTTCGAACACGGTACGACGGGTCACGACTTCGCGACGGTGGCGCACGAAGGCTTCCAGCAGGTCCTTGAGGTTCAGGATCCGCGGACGGCCGTCGATCAGCGCGACGATGTTGATACCGAACACCGCTTGCAGCTGGGTCTGGGCGTAGAGGTTGTTGAGGATCACCTCAGGCACTTCGCCACGACGCAGCTCGATCACGACGCGCATACCGTCCTTGTCGGACTCGTCGCGCAGTTCGGTGATGCCTTCCAGCTTCTTCTCTTTCACCAGCTCGGCGATCTTCTCGATCAGACGAGCCTTGTTCAGCTGGTACGGGAGTTCGGTGATAACGATCTGCTGGCGGCCACCGACCTTGTCGATGTCTTCGATGATCGAGCGGGCACGCATGTAAATGCGCCCGCGACCGGTGCGGTAGGCTTCGATGATGCCGGCGCGACCGTTGATGATCGCGGCGGTCGGGAAGTCCGGACCGGGGATGTATTGCATCAGCTCATCGATGGTCAACTCGGGGTTGTCGATGAGGGCCAGGCAACCGTCGATGACTTCACCGAGGTTGTGCGGCGGAATGTTGGTCGCCATGCCCACGGCGATACCGCTGGAGCCGTTGACCAGCAGGTTGGGAATACGGGTCGGCATGACCGCCGGGATCATTTCGGTGCCGTCGTAGTTCGGCACCCAGTCCACGGTTTCTTTATGCAGGTCAGCCAGCAGCTCGTGCGCCAGTTTGGTCATGCGCACTTCGGTGTATCGCATGGCCGCAGCGTTGTCGCCGTCCACCGAACCGAAGTTGCCCTGACCGTCTACCAGCAGGTAGCGCAGCGAGAATGGCTGCGCCATCCGAACGATGGTGTCGTACACCGCGGTATCACCGTGCGGGTGATACTTACCGATCACGTCACCGACAACACGGGCAGATTTCTTGTACGGCTTGTTGAAGTCGTTGCCCAGCTCGCTCATCGCGAACAGCACACGCCGGTGCACGGGCTTCAAGCCATCGCGCGCATCCGGCAGTGCCCGCCCGACAATTACGCTCATCGCGTAGTCGAGGTAGGACTGCTTCAGCTCGTCTTCGATATTGACCGGGAGGATTTCTTTGGCCAGTTCGCCCATGAGAAGCCTGATTCCTTTTTCTGGTGAAACTTCGTCACATCCATATGGGACGAACGAAGCTCGCCGATGCAGGCTGATTGCCAATGCACCGACTTACGACAAATCAACGAGTTATGCCATGGATCTGCGCAGTAAAGGCAGCCACATCGGGCTACCTTGGAAACCGCCGGATGTTATCACAAGAGCCGCCACGCACCTATCCCCCAGATGCGCATGGAGTGTAGTTAGTTGACTGGTGGCAGGCTTGAAGGGGACGAGAGGGGCTTAGAGCTTTGTTGAATACCCGATTCGGGGGTGATTCGGGCGGATTTGTTGACTTTTCGGACCCTATCGCGAGCAGGCTCGCTCCTACAGGATTTGTTTTCGACGCAAATCCATTGTGGGAGCGGGCCTGATCAGACGCCAGAGATCTTTAATGCAGACGCTTGCGGCACATCAACTGCGCCATCTTCGCGGTGTCCGGGCGCTCGACGATGCCTTTTTCGGTGACGATCGCATCGATCAGGTCCGCCGGGGTCACATCGAACACCGGGTTGAACGCATCCACGTCGGCCCCGACCCGCTTGCCGCCGACTTCCAGCAACTCGCGGCCATCCCGCTCTTCAATCGGAATGTCATCGCCACTGGCCAGGTTCATGTCGATGGTCGAACTCGGCGCGACCACCATGAAGCGCACGCCGTGGTGCATGGCGTTGACCGCCAGCTGATAGGTGCCGATCTTGTTCGCCACGTCGCCATTGGCGGTGATCCGGTCGGCGCCGACGATGACCCAGGTGATGCCTTTGGTCTTCATGATGTGGGCCGCGGCGGAGTCGGCGTTGAGGGTCACGGGAATGCCCTCGTTGGCCAGCTCCCACGCTGTCAGCCGTGAACCTTGCAGCCATGGGCGGGTTTCGTCGGCGTAGACGCGCTCGACCATGCCTTCAATGAACGCCCCCCGAATCACGCCCAGTGCGGTGCCGAAGCCGCCAGTGGCCAGCGCGCCGGTGTTGCAGTGAGTCAGAATGGCCTGCGCGTTGCCCTGATGCTTGCGGATCAGGTCTACACCCAGTTGCGCCATGGTCAGGTTGGCCTCGCGATCACTTTCGTGAATGGCGATGGCCTCGGCTTCCAGCGCTGCCAAAGGATCGGCGTCACCCTTGATGCGATCAAGGCGGTCACGCATGCGACTCAAGGCCCAGAACAGATTCACCGCCGTCGGACGGGAATCGGCCAGCAACGCGTAATCCTCTTCCCATGAGGCCTGCCAGTCACCGCCCTCGACAATCCGGGCCCGGGCCGACAGAACCATGGCATACGCAGCGCTGATGCCGATCGCCGGCGCACCACGCACCACCATCGAGCGAATGGCCTCGGCCACGCCAGCAGCGCTGGTGTAGGCAATCCAGGTTTCCTCGAACGGCAAGACTCGCTGATCCAGCAGGTACAGGACGCCATCACGCCAATCGATGGCCTTCACCTTCTCCGCAGCCAACAGTCGATCGCGCATCCTACACCCCGTACTCAGTCACAAAAGCCGCCGATTATAGCGATCCCCCCGCGAAGACGCTCGGGTATACTTCGCCATCCTTTATAAAAGCACTGGAACCGATCCTCGATGCCGAACACTGCCGCTGCGCTCGACCTGTTATTGCTGCCAACCTGGCTGGTACCCGTCGAACCTGCTGGCGTCGTCCTCAAGGAGCACGGCCTGGGCATCCGCGACGGGCGCATCGTGTTTATCGGCCCGCGTGCCGCTGCACTGAAGCTCGAAGCGACCGAAGTCCGCGAATTGCCGGACATGCTGCTCAGCCCAGGCCTGATCAATGCCCACGGGCATGCGGCGATGACACTGTTCCGCGGCCTGGCCGACGATCTGCCGCTGATGACCTGGCTGGAAAACCACATCTGGCCGGCCGAAGCCAAATGGGTCGATGAAGCCTTTGTACGCGACGGGACCGACCTTGCCATCGCCGAACAGATAAAAGGTGGCATCACCTGCTTCTCTGACATGTATTTCTTCCCGAAGGTTGCCAGCGAACGCGTGCATAACAGCGGCATTCGCGCGCAGATCGCGATTCCGATCCTCGACTTTCCCATCCCGGGCGCCAGCACCGCGGACGATGCCATTCGTCAGGGCGTCGAACTGTTCAACGATCTCAAGCACCACGAGCGCATCAAAGTCAGCTTCGGCCCCCACGCGCCCTACACCGTGGGCGACGAAAACCTCGAGAAAATCCGGGTGATCGCCGAAGAACTGGACGCCTCGATCCACATGCACGTCCATGAAACCGCCTTCGAAGTGCAACAGGCCGTCGAACAGCGCGGCGAGCGCCCGCTGGCACGACTTGCACGCCTGGGCTTGCTGGGGCCGCGCTTCCAGGCGGTGCACATGACTCAGATCAGCGATGAAGACCTGGTGATGCTGGTAGAAAGCAACACCACTGTGATTCATTGCCCGGAGTCGAACCTGAAACTGGCCAGTGGTTTTTGCCCGGTCGAGCGTTTGTGGCAGGCTGGTGTCAACGTCGCCGTCGGCACCGATGGCGCAGCCAGCAACAATGACCTCGACCTGCTGGGCGAAACCCGCACCGCCGCCCTGCTGGCCAAAGCCGTTGCGGGTTCGGCCACGGCGCTGGACGCCCATCGTGCGCTGCGCATGGCCACCCTGAACGGCGCAAGGGCGCTGGGCATCGAGGCCGAGGTCGGCTCGCTGGAAATCGGCAAGGCTGCGGACATCGTGGCTTTCGACCTCTCGGGCCTGGCGCAGCAACCGGTCTATGACCCGGTTTCGCAGCTTATATATGCCACCGGCCGGGATTGCGTGAAACACCTCTGGGTCGGCGGCAAGCAACTGCTCGACGATCGCCGCCTGACCCGTCTGGATGAAGCACAGCTCTGCGCCACCGCCAAGGCCTGGGGCCAGCGCATCAGCGGCCACACCGAATCGTAAGCACCCCGGACTCACCGTCGGGGGCAACAGGATTTTTCAAGTTTTAGAGGATGAACCATGAGTAACGTCGACTACGCCGAAATCGCCAAATTCGAAGCCCTGGCCCATCGCTGGTGGGACCGCGAAAGCGAGTTCAAACCGCTTCACGACATCAACCCGCTGCGGGTCAACTGGATTGACGAGCGGGTCAATCTCGCCGGCAAGAAGGTCCTCGACATCGGTTGCGGCGGCGGCATTCTCAGCGAAGCCATGGCTCAGCGCGGCGCGACCGTCATGGGCATCGACATGGGCGAAGCGCCGCTGGCCGTCGCCCAACTGCACCAGCTGGAATCCGGCGTGAACGTCGAATACCGGCAGATCACCGCCGAAGCCCTGGCCGAAGAAATGCCGGAGCAGTTCGACGTGGTCACCTGCCTGGAAATGCTGGAGCACGTGCCGGACCCGTCGTCGGTCATCCGCGCCTGCTTCAAAATGGTCAAGCCGGGCGGCCAGGTGTTCCTGTCCACCATCAACCGCAACCCGAAGGCGTACCTGTTCGCCATCGTCGGCGCCGAATACATCATGAAGCTGCTGCCGCGCGGCACCCACGATTTCAAGAAATTCATCCGCCCTTCCGAACTCGGTGCCTGGAGCCGCATGGCCGGCCTGACCGTCAAGGACATCATCGGCCTGACGTACAACCCGCTGACCAAGCACTACAAACTGACCTCCGATGTGGACGTCAACTACATGATCCAGACCCTGCGCGAGGAGTAAGCCGATGCGTATCAGAGCAGTCCTTTTCGACATGGACGGCACGCTGCTCGACACCGCGCCGGACTTCATTGCGATCTGTCAGGCGATGCGTGCCGACCGCGGCTTGCCGCCGATGAATGACAAGCACATTCGCGACGAGATTTCCGGTGGTGCCAAGGCGATGGTCGCCGTGACCTTCTCCATGGACCCGGAATCGCCGGGTTTCGAGGAATTGCGCCTGGAGTTCCTGGAGCGCTACCTCGCCGGTTGCGCCGTGCACAGCAAGCTGTTCGACGGCATGGGCGAACTGCTGGCCGACATCGAGAAAGCCAACCTGATCTGGGGCGTGGTCACCAACAAGCCACTGCGGTTTGCCGAGCCGATCATGCAACAACTGGGACTGGCCGAGCGTTCGGCACTGTTGATCTGCCCGGATCACGTGAAGAACAGCAAGCCGGACCCGGAGCCGTTGATCCTGGCGTGCAAGATGCTCGACCTCGATCCGGCCAGTGTGTTGTTCGTCGGTGATGACCTGCGCGATATCGAGTCTGGCCGTGATGCCGGCACCAAGACGGCCGCGGTGACCTATGGCTACATTCATCCGGACGACAACCCGCGGCATTGGGGCGCGGATGTGGTGGTCGATCATCCGCTGGAGTTGCGCAAGGTGCTCGACAGCGCGCTTTGCAGCTGCTGAATCGCATCTGCAAAAACACGGCTGCCCGCCCTGCAAATGTGGGAGCGAGCCTGCTCGCGAAGAGGCAATGTCAGCCAACTCTGATGTTGCCTGATACACCGCCATCGCGAGCAGGCTCGCTCCCACAGGGATAGCGCGCGACCTGACTATTTTTTGTTGAGGTTTCTTTATGTTTGATTATTCCGCCCGCCCCGAATTGCTCAAGGACCGGGTCATCCTGGTCACCGGCGCCGGCCGCGGCATCGGTGCCGCCGCGGCGAAAACCTACGCAGCCCACGGCGCCACCGTGCTGTTGCTGGGCAAGACCGAGGCCAATCTGACTCAGGTCTATGACGAGATCGAGGCCGCCGGCCATCCACAACCGGCCGTGATCCCGTTCAACCTGGAAACCGCCCTGCCCCATCAATACGATGAACTGGCGGCCATGATCGAAACCGAATTCGGCCACCTCGACGGCTTGCTGCACAACGCGTCGATCATTGGCCCGCGCACGCCGATCGAGCAGTTGTCCGGCGAAAACTTCATGCGCGTCATGCAAGTCAACGTCAACGCGATGTTCATGCTCACCAGCACGCTACTGCCACTGCTCAAGCTGTCGCAGGACGCATCGGTGGTGTTCACGTCCAGCAGCGTCGGGCGCAAGGGCCGCGCGTATTGGGGCGCTTACGGCGTATCGAAATTCGCCACCGAAGGCCTGATGCAAACCCTGGCGGACGAAGTCGATACTGTCGCCCCGGTGCGCTCCAACAGCATCAACCCTGGCGCCACCCGCACCAGCATGCGCGCTCAGGCCTACCCCGGTGAAAACCCGCTGAACAACCCGACGCCCGAGGAGATCATGCCGGTCTACCTCTACCTGATGGGACCCGACAGCACCGGTATCAACGGCCAGGCTTTCAACGCCCAGTAGTGCCGTGCGTCGCATTTGTGCCGTGGCGAATTTCCGTCACGGCACTCAAATTGCGTCGTAACTGAGCTTAATTTCAGTCAAACAACTGTCATGAAATAAACCCGAAACAATCAGAAGCTGAATCAATTTATTGATTTATAACGGTTTTAATACAAATGAACCGAATGGCACGACTTTCGCTCTAATTTTGCTCAGACACGCCGCGTGAAAGCAGGCGGGCCGACGCTCCAGTCGATAGGTTACTAATCTTCTGCAAAGCAGATTAGACTTGCTCCAAATGTCCTACGGGACTGATGGATCAGTATGACGCGCAGCCCAAAGCCGCTCTCACCCAGCCTGTAAGACAGCCTTACTGCTTAGGGGCGCACGCCATATGAAATCACCTCCCCAGACCAACGCAATTGACTTCGACAGCGCCAAATTGCAACGCCTGGGCTTTGGTCAGCAGCCCCCGCTTCTGAAGAGGCCGGTCAGCCTCGCGCAAGTGCGCCAGCAACTGAGCCAGCAACTGCAAACCAGTCTTGAGCCACAGCGCATTCTCGGGATCTTCTTCCGCGAAGTTCAACAACTCGTGCCCCTCGACGCCTTGAGCTATCAGCACAAGGCCAGCGACTTGCGCCTGGAGTTCGGCCTGCGCGGCCACCACTCCGTCAGTTACACCCTCAGCCATGAAGGCGAGCACCTGGGCGAACTGGTCTTCCGCCGTAACCAGCGTTTCAGCGAACAGGAATTGGGCAACCTTGAATCGCTGCTGTCCGCCCTGCTGTACCCGGTGCGCAACGCCCTGCTCTACCGCACCGCTACCCAAAGCGCCTTGCGCGATCCGCTCACGGATACCGGCAATCGCATTGCCATGGATCAGACCCTGCAGCGGGAAATCGAGATGTCGCGTCGGCATCTGCAACCCCTGTCGCTGCTGATGCTCGACATCGACCATTTCAAGAACATCAACGACACCCACGGCCACAGCGCTGGCGATGATGTGCTCAAGGCCGTTGCAGCCTCGATCAAAAGCCAGTTGCGCAATGTCGACATGGTGTTCCGCTTCGGCGGCGAAGAGTTCCTGATCCTGCTTTCCAACACCGGGCGCGACGCGGCGGCCATGGTCGGTGAACGCTTGCGGTTTGCGGCCCAGGCCAAGGACTTTCTGGCCGATGGCAAGCTGATCGAACTGACCGTCAGCCTCGGCTGCTCGACCCTGCTGCCCGGCGAGTCCGCCGAGAGCCTGTTGCGCCGGGCCGACAGCGCCCTCTACGTGGCCAAGCGCGAGGGGCGCAATCGCCTGGCGATGGCGGGCTGATGTTCGTCAGCGCGGGCTCGCAACCGTAGCGGCCCGCATTGACACGCGTCAGCGCACCGCGCCGCGCAATTCCCCGACAAGCCCCTGCAACGTGGCTGGCTCTGCCGCCTCGACCGCCACCGCAGGCCCTGCCACCAGGGTCACCCGCGACCACAACCGGCGAAATAGGCCTTTGTTCGGATCGCGACTGAAGAAGCTCCCCCACAACCCCTGCAATGCCAACGGAATTACCGGCACTGGCGTTTCTTCGAGAATCCGCGTCAGCCCGCCCTTGAACTCGTCGATCTCACCGTCGGCCGTCAATTTACCCTCGGGGAAGATGCACACCAGCTCTCCGTCCTTCAGGTACTGGGCGATGCGCGTGAAGGCCTTTTCGTAAATCTGGATATCTTCCTGCCGTCCCGCGATCGGAATGGTCCCGGCGGTGCGGAAGATAAAATTCAGCACTGGCAGGTTGTAGATCTTGTAGTACATCACGAAGCGAATCGGCCGACGCACCGCGCCACCAATCAGCAAGGCGTCGACGAAGGAAACGTGGTTGCACACCAGCAGCGCCGCGCCTTCATCCGGAATCGCTTCGAGGTTGCGATGCTCGACGCGGTACATGGAATGGCTGAGCAGCCAGATCATGAAGCGCATGCTGAACTCGGGGACAATCTTGAAGATGTAGGCGTTGACGCCGATGTTCAGCAGCGACACCACCAGGAACAGGTGCGGGATCGACAGCTTGGCCAGGCTCAGCAACACGATCGAGACAATCGCCGAGACCACCATGAACAGCGCGTTGAGAATGTTGTTGGCGGCAATCACCCGCGCCCGCTCGTTCTCCGGGGTGCGCGACTGGATCAGCGCGTACAGCGGCACAATGTAGAAACCACCGAAAACACCCAGGCCGAGAATGTCGAGCAACACCAGCCAGGTGTGACCGAAACCGAGGATCTCGATCCAGCCATGGCCGGCAACGCTGTCGGGAATTCCGCCTGAATGCCACCACAGCAGCAAACCGAACACCGTCAGACCGAAGGAGCCGAACGGCACCAGGCCGATCTCGACTTTGCGCCCGGAGAGTTTTTCGCAGAGCAGTGAACCGAGGGCGATGCCAACGGAAAATACCGTCAGAATCAGCGTCACCACGGTTTCGTCGCCGTGCATCCATTCCTTGGCATACGCCGGAATCTGCGTCAGGTAAATCGCCCCGACAAACCAGAACCATGAGTTGCCGACAATCGAGCGCGACACCGCCGGGGTTTGTCCCAGGCCCAGTTTCAGGGTGGCCCAGGATTGGCTGAAGATGTTCCAGTTCAGGCGCATTTCCGGCGACGAAGCCGCCGCCCGTGGGATGCTGCGGCTGGCCAGGTAACCGAGCACCGCAATGCCGATGATCGCCGTGGAGACGATGGGCGCGTAATGCGCGGACGACATCATGACCCCGGCGCCAATGGTCCCCGCAAGGATCGCCAGGAAAGTGCCCATTTCCACCAGGCCGTTGCCGCCCACCAGCTCCTCTTCATGCAAGGCCTGGGGCAGGATCGAATACTTCACCGGCCCGAACAGCGCCGAGTGCGTGCCCATGGCGAACAGCGCCACCAGCATCAGCGACAGATGATCGAACACGAAGCCGATCGCGCCGACCGCCATGATCGCGATTTCACCGAGCTTGATCAGACGGATCAGCGCGTCCTTGGCGAATTTTTCGCCAAACTGCCCGGCCAGCGCGGAAAACAGAAAGAACGGCAGGATAAACAGCAGCGCACACAGATTGACCCAGATCGAACGATCACCCTCGATGGTCAACTTGTACAAAATGGCGAGGATCAACGACTGCTTGAAGACGTTGTCGTTGAACGCCCCGAGGGACTGGGTCACGAAAAACGGCAGGAAGCGCCGGGTTCGAAGCAGGTTGAACTGTGAGGGGTGACTCATCTTCCGTGTGCCCTGATGTTGTTGGAGAGTGGCGTGGATACGGTTATTGGAATGCCGCAGCGTCGATCCAGGCCACACCTTACCCGTTTATTTGTTTAAACCGGCAATGCACGGCGAGACAAACAACTCCCCCCGCCATGCGCCCCGCACTGTGCGATTGGCGACGATCAGCCACATCACCGTCAGCAACGCCACCAGCACACAGCCAAAGGCACTGAAAAACGTCAGGTTCAGGGTGATGGCCAGTTTCAACGTGGCCAGAGAATAGACGCCCAGCGGAAAGGTGAAACCCCACCAGCCCAGATTGAAGGGAATGCCGGCGCGCAGGTAACGGCCGGTGATCAGCAACGCGATCAGCATCCACCACAGGCCAAAGCCCCACAACGTGATCCCGGCCACCAGCCCCAGCCCGGCAGCAATCTCGCCGATGCCCGGCAACCCGTTGGCGGCGAAGATCGCCGGTGCGTCACCGCCCAGCAGCAACATGCCCAGCGCGCCCGTGCCGATCGGGCCGAGCGCCAGCCAGCTCGACGCCGCCATGTTCTCGTGAGGCAGTTTGTGCAGCGCCATGCGCAGCAGCAGGATCGTCAGGATGCTGAACGCCACCGGCAGGGAAAACGCCCACAGCACGTAGCTGGTGACCAGCACCACCAGCTGAGAATGCGCCTCGGCCAGGTGCGGCGCGAGCAAGCCACCACTGGCGGCCGCCACTTCCGCCGCCACCACCGGCAACAGCCAGACCGCGGTCATCTGATCGATGCTGTGTTGCTGGCGGGTGAACATCATGTAGGGAATCAGCACACCGCAGGCCAGCGACATCGCCACGTCCAGCCACCACAGCACTTCAGCAACCTGAATCACACCCTCGCCCCAGCGCGGCAACCCGAACATCAGGAACCCGTTGATGATGGTCGCCAGGCCCATGGGTATCGTGCCGAAAAACATCGAGACCGTGGAATGACCGAAAATCCGCCGGGCCTCGTCGAAAAACAGCACCCAGCGGGCCGCGTACAACGCAGTGAATAAAACGAACAGGAAAATGTTGAACAGCCACAGCGCTTCGGCAACCGCGTGCAAACTGGCGCCTGCTACGGGCAATTGGGCCAGCGCCAGGGCCAGGACACCGGTGCCCATGGTCGCGGCGAACCAGTTCGGGGTGAACTGGCGGATCACTTCGCGCGGGTGCTGCAAATGAGAAAAAGGCTTGAGACCGCGTGTGGCGGCTTGGGGGCATGTCATGGCGAACTCCTGTCCTCTGATGAGGTGGAAGCCATGGTAGATCCGAATCGAATATCTATATAACGGGTAGTATCTCTAACTGTTATCTGTTTTACAGATAAGCAATCAGACGCTGCCTTCCGTTTCGATCACCAGAATTCTCGCGGCACCCAACGGATGAGCCACGTGCTCGGTGCCGACCGAGGCGTAAAAAATGTCGCCGGTCTCCAGCACGGCCTGCTTTTCCGCCCCCTCTTCGCGGTAGTGCATTCGCACCTGGCCGTCGAGTACGACGAACACTTCCTGGCCGTCGTTCACGTGCCATTTGTAGGGCTGGTCGGTCCAGTGCAGACGCGTGGTGATGCCATTCATGTTGGCGATGTCCAGCGCGCCCCAGGCACGGTCGGCGGTGAAGGATTTGCTGCGGATGATCTTCATGGGCAGTCCGTGGAAATGAATGGCAGCGCCAAGGCTAACCCAAACCGGCGAACAACTGCGCCAGCCAGTCGATAAAAACCCGGACCCGGTTACTCAGGTGCCGATTGGGCGGGTACAACACATGGAACGGATACCGCGGCGGCCGCCAGTCCTGAAGAATCGGCACCAGTTCGCCCCGCTCGATATGCGGCTGCACCGTATAGGTGAAGGTGTGGATGACGCCGAGCCCGGCCAGTCCGCAGGCCAGGTGCGCGTTGCTTTCATTGACGCTGAAGATCCCTTGGCCATGGATCTCGATCTTTTCACCATTGCGCTCAAACCGTGCCGGCATCACCCGTCCGCTGCGGGCGGAGTGGTAGCTGACCAGGCGATGGTTTTTTTCCAGGTCGCGGGGATCGACAGGCGTGCCGAATTGCGCGAGATAACCCGGCGTCGCGCAGGTGGTCCAGGATGACAACCCCAGTGGCCGCGCGGCCATGGACAACTCGGTCAACGGGCCGCCGCGAATCACGCAATCGACGTTCTCGCTGATCAAGTCCACCTGCCGGTCACTGACCCCCAGTTCGATCTGGATGTCCGGGTAACGGGTGTGGAAATCCGGCAGCGCGGGAATGATCAGGAGCGTCGCCACCGAGCCGCCGACATCGACCCGAATCTTGCCGCGCGGATGGCCCTGGGCACTGGCGAAACTGTTGTCCAGATCGTCCAGTTGCACCATCAGTTGCAGGGCGCGCTCGTAGTAGGCCATGCCGTCCGCCGTCACGGTGAGTCGGCGAGTGGTGCGCTGCAACAGCCTGGCACCGAGGTGTTCTTCCAGTTCGGCCACCAGTTTGCTGACCGAGGTTTTGGGCATGTTCAGCGAATCGGCGGCCCTGGTAAACGAACCGGCCTGCACGACGCGGGAGAAAACACGCATGGCCAACAGTTGATTCATGACAGGCATCTCAAGGGACGAGCCTTGAGTATTGTCCACAACCATGGACAAACAAACCCGATTCAGGCGATTTTTCTGACGAATCTTCCGGCATAGAGTTTGTTCAACGGCGCACATCGCCAAGAACTTCCCAAATGACTCAGCGGAGATTCACCTCATGAGCAACACACTCAAAGGCAAGGTTGCACTGATCACTGGCGGGACCACCGGCATCGGCCTGGCATCGGCTCAAGCCTTCGTCGAACAAGGCGCCACGGTGTTCATCACCGGCCGTCGCCAGGCTGAACTGGATGCCGCGGTCAGTAGCATCGGTCGCAACGTCACCGGGATTCAGGGCGACGTCGCGAACCTTGCCGACCTCGACCGCATCTTCGACGTGATCAAGACCAAGGCCGGTGCGCTGGACATCGTCTTCGCCAACGCCGGCGGCGGTGACATGCTGGCGCTCGGCGCGATTACCGAAGAACACTTCGACCGGATTTTCAGCGTCAACGTCAAAGGCCTGCTGTTCACCGTGCAGAAATCCCTGGCGCTGCTCAAGGACGGCGGCTCGGTGATCCTCACCGCCTCCACCACCGCCACCAAAGGCACGGAAAATTTCAGCGTGTACAGCGCCAGCAAGGCCGCGGTGCGCAACTTTGCCCGCTCGTGGTTGCTGGATTTGAAAGCTCGCCGGATTCGCGTCAACGTCATCAGCCCCGGCCCGATCCACACGCCGGGCCTGACCGAACTCGCGCCAGAAGACCAACAACAGGGCCTGCTGGATTACCTGGCCAGCCAGGTGCCGATCGGCCGTCTCGGCGAGCCATCGGAAGTGGGCAAAGCGGCGGTGTTCCTGGCGTCGGACGACAGCAGCTTCATCAACGGAATCGAGTTGTTCGTGGACGGTGGGTTTGCGCAGATCTGATCCCTGCACACAAAAAAAAGCGGCGCCTTGAATGGCGCCGCTTTTTTTATGGGCGACCGGTCGCGCTGCAGACTGGCGTCGGTCTTTGGCGCAGGAGCGCCAGCAATGCCCCCACCGCCAGGATGATCAGTATCGCGCCATAGCCATCGGTGGTTGCCACCAGGCCAAAGGTCCGTGTGAGGTTGCCCGCCAACAGCGACGGTAAGCAGAACGCCAGGTAACTCAGCACAAAAAACGCCGACATCATCCCGGCCCGCTCATGGGGTTGCGCCAGCGGCACCAGACTGCGCACCGCGCCCAGGAAACCGGCGCCGAATCCACAGCCGGCGACCAGTGTGCCGAGGAAAAACAGGGGCAGGCTGGCGGTGTGCACGCCGGACAAAAACAACAGGATTCCCGCCGGCAGCAGCGTACCGCCCAACAACAGCGCGGTAGCGGCGGGCCGATTGCGCAGGGTGAAAATCATCAGCGCGCCGGTGACCGTCAATGCCGCTACGGTCGAACCGCCCACCAGGTTCGACGTTGAACCGGTGGCGGTGCGCACCAGCGAAGGCGCGAGCGACGCGTAAAAACCACCGAGCGCCCAGGTCGCCGTATTGAGCGGCAGCACTCGCCACAAGGTCGCCCGGGCCTGCACCGGCACATGCAACGTCGGACGCAGCGAAGCCAGTGCCCCCGCTTGCGGGCTGACGCTTTCCGGAAGGCGCCAGACGAACAGCGCCTGCATCGCAAACAACGCGAGCAGCACCCAATACGTGAGCTGCAACGGCAGCGGCGCAAACTCGGCCAACAGCCCACAGCCCATGCCGCCGAGTGCCATGCCGAGCAGCGGCGCGACGCTATTGACCAGCGGCCCCTGCTGGCGATCGGTATCCAGCAGCGCAGCACTCAGCACGGCCGTGGCCATCCCGGTCGCGAATCCCTGAAGCGCCCGCGCACTGATCAGCCACGCCACACTGTCGGCGTTGATAAACAGCAACATGGCCAACATGTTCAGCAGCACGGCGGTGAAGATCACCGGTTTGCGTCCCAGGTAATCGGAGAGCGAGCCGACCGTCAGCAGCGCCACCAGCAGGCTGATGGCGTAGATGCCGAAAATCACGGTCAGGGTTGCCGCCGAGAAATGCAGCTGCTCCTGATACAAGTGATACAACGGCGTCGGCGCCGTGGAAGCGGCGAGAAAACTCAGTAAAGTGATCGCCAGAAACCACAGGGTTGAACGGTGGGACGCTGAATTCGACATGTGCACACTCCGCAAAAGCTAACTTTTTGCTTTTGCGGAGTGTGCTACTCGTCAGCGCTTAAAGCAAATTCTTTGTGTTAAGGTCCGCTCCATGGCTATTAAAGAAGGTTTACGCCCCGGCGGCCGCAGTGCCCGGGTGCAAGAGTCGATTCATTCGGCAGTCCGCGCGCTCCTGGAAGAACAGGAGCGTTCCACCGTGACCGTCCCGCAAATCGCCACGCGGGCAGGGGTTACGCCGTCGACTATCTATCGACGTTGGGGCGATCTTTCGGCGTTGCTGGCAGATGTCGCCTTGGCGCGCATGCAGCCCGACAGCGAGCCGGCCAACACCGGCAGTTTGCGCGGCGATGTGCAGGCGTGGGCGGAACAGTATCTCGATGAAATGAGCTCCGAACCGGGCCGCAACATGCTGCGCGATGTGCAGTCGAGCCCGACGCCAGGGCTGTGCGTGTCGCTGATTGGCGGGCAGTTGCAGGTGATTCTGGATCGTTATCCGGATGAGCCGAAGCCCGGCGTTGATCGGCTGATCAATCTGCTGGCGGCGCCCACGGTGTTTCGCATCCTGTTTTCGCCGGCACCGTTGGAGGTTGAGGAATTGCATCGGTTGATCGATGTTGCATTCAGTCAGTAAGGCCACCTTCGCCAGCAAGCCCGCTCCCACAGGTTTCGCAATCAATACAAAAACCTGTGGGAGCTGGCTTGCCAGCGATGGCATCCTCAAGAATGACCGAAGATTCAACTGACACTCCGCCTGCGACACCCCGCCGCGCCGCGACCTTGGGCCACGACCTTGGTCGACACTGACTAACGCAGACGGTCATGCGAGACTGTCTGTCCGGGCGGGAGTCCCGGGTGTCTTTTGTCTGGAGTTCCCATGTCGCTGTCCAGCGGGCTGATCGCCGCCGTCGCCCTGGCCTATATGGCCATCATGTTCGCCATCGCCTTCTATGGCGACCGTCGCAGCACACCGCTGCCACCGCGGGTGCGCGCCTGGGTGTACAGCCTGTCGCTGGCCGTCTATTGCACCAGCTGGACGTTCTTCGGTGCCGTCGGCCAGGCCGCCGAACAACTCTGGTCGTTCCTGCCGATCTACCTCGGGCCGATCCTGCTGCTGGTCTGCGCGCCGTGGGTCCTGCAAAAAATGGTGATGATCAGCAAACAGGAGAACATCACCTCCATCGCCGACTTCATCGCCGCCCGCTACGGCAAATCCCAATCGCTGGCGATTGTCGTGGCGTTGATCTGTCTGGTCGGCGTGTTGCCTTACATCGCGCTGCAACTCAAGGGCATCGTGCTCGGGGTAAACCTGCTGATCGGTGCGGGGGCCGACGCCATGGGCACCCGCGCGCAGGACACGGCGTTGATCGTGTCGCTGGTGCTGGCGTTGTTCACCATTGTGTTCGGTACCCGCAACCTCGACGCCACGGAACACCACCGCGGCATGGTGCTGGCGATTGCCTTCGAATCGCTGGTCAAGCTGTTCGCCTTCCTCGCGGTCGGCGCCTTCGTGACCTACGGCCTGTACGACGGTTTCGACGACCTGTTCGACCAGGCCATGCTCGCCCCGCGCCTTGAAGCGTACTGGAAGGAAACCATCAACTGGCCGTCGATGGTGGTGCAGACCGGCGTGGCGATGATGGCGATCATCTGCCTGCCCCGGCAGTTTCACGTCACCGTGGTGGAAAACATCGACCCGCAGGATTTGCGCCTGGCCAAATGGGTGTTTCCGGCGTACCTGGCGCTGGCCGCCCTGTTTGTCGTGCCGATCGCACTGGCCGGCCAAATGCTGCTGCCGAGTTCAGTGTTGCCGGATTCGTTTGTGATCAGCCTGCCGCTGGCCCAGGCCCATCCCGCGCTGGCGATGCTGGCGTTTATCGGCGGTGCTTCGGCGGCGACCGGCATGGTGATTGTCGCCAGCGTGGCGTTATCGACCATGGTGTCCAACGACATGCTGTTGCCATGGCTGCTGCGCCGCAACAACGCCGAGCGGCCGTTCGAAGTGTTCCGCCAGTGGATGCTCTCGGTGCGCCGCGTCAGCATCGTGGTGATTTTGCTGCTGGCCTACGTCAGTTATCGCCTGCTGGGGTCCACCGCGAGCCTGGCGACCATCGGCCAGATCGCCTTCGCCGCCGTGACCCAACTGGCCCCGGCCATGCTCGGCGCGCTGTATTGGAAACAGGCCAACCGTCGCGGGGTGTTCGCCGGCCTCGCCGCGGGGACCTTCCTGTGGTTCTACACACTGATCCTGCCGATCGCCGCGCACAGCCTCGGCGTGTCGCTGAACACTTTTCCCGGGCTGGCGTGGCTGCACAGCAACCCGCTGAACCTGCCGCTCACTCCGCTGACCCAAGGCGTGGTGCTGTCCCTCGCGGCCAACTTCACGTTATTCGCCTGGGTTTCGGTGTTGTCGCGCACGCGGGTCTCGGAACACTGGCAGGCCGGGCGTTTCATCGGCCAGGAAATCAGCGGCCGCCCCAGCGCCCGCTCGATGCTGGCGGTGCAAATCGAAGATTTGCTGCAATTGGCCGCACGGTTTGTCGGCGAAGAGCGCGCCCGTCAGAGCTTCATCCGCTTCGCCTACCGCCAGGGCAAGGGCTTCAACCCGAACCAGAACGCCGACAGCGAATGGATCGCCCACACCGAACGTTTGCTCGCCGGTGTCCTCGGCGCGTCTTCGACCCGCGCGGTGGTAAAAGCCGCCATCGAAGGTCGGGAAATGCAGCTCGAGGACGTCGTGCGCATCGCCGACGAAGCGTCGGAAGTGCTGCAATTCAACCGAGCCTTGTTGCAGGGAGCGATCGAAAACATCACCCAGGGTATCAGCGTGGTCGACCAGTCGCTGCGGCTGGTGGCGTGGAACCGGCGTTACCTGGAGCTGTTCAATTACCCGGACGGCTTGATCAGCGTTGGTCGACCGATTGCCGACATCATTCGCTACAACGCCGAGCGCGGCCTGTGTGGTCCCGGCGAAGCGGAAGTGCACGTCGCCCGCCGATTGCACTGGATGCGTCAGGGCCGCGCCCACACGTCTGAACGACTGTTCCCCAACGGCCGTGTGATCGAGCTGATCGGCAACCCGATGCCGGGCGGCGGGTTCGTCATGAGTTTTACCGACATCACCGCGTTCCGCGAAGCCGAGCAGGCGCTGACCGAAGCCAACGAGGGCCTGGAGCGGCGGGTGACCGAGCGCACCCACGAACTGTCGCAACTCAACGTGGCCCTGACTGAAGCCAAGGGCACCGCTGAGTCGGCCAACCAGTCCAAGACCCGCTTCCTTGCGGCGGTCAGTCACGACCTGATGCAACCGCTGAACGCCGCCCGACTGTTTTCCGCTGCCCTTTCCCATCAGGACGACGGCTTGTCCAGCGAAGCGCAGAAACTGGTGCATCACCTGGATTCGTCACTGCGCTCGGCCGAGGACCTGATCAGCGACTTGCTGGACATTTCCCGCCTGGAAAACGGCAAGATCAACCCGGATGCAAAGCCCTTCGTACTTAACGAACTGTTCGACATCCTCGGTGCAGAATTCAAGGCACTGGCCCGCGATCAAGGCATTGGCTTCAGGGTTCGCGGCAGCCGATTGCGGGTGAACAGCGACATCAAACTGTTGCGGCGGATCCTGCAGAACTTCCTGACCAATGCTTTCCGCTACGCCAAGGGGCCGGTGCTGCTGGGGGTTCGTCGGCACAAGGACGAACTGTGCCTGGAGGTCTGGGACCGTGGCCCGGGCATTCCGCAGGACAAGCTGAAAGTGATTTTCGAAGAGTTCAAACGCCTCGACAGTCACCAGACCCGCGCTGAAAAAGGCTTGGGTTTAGGCCTGGCGATCGCAGACGGGCTGTGTCGCGTGCTGGGCCACACCTTGCAAGTGCGTTCGTGGCCGGGGCGCGGCAGCGTGTTCAGCGTCAGTGTGCCGCTGGCCAAGGCGCAGATCGCGGTGCCCGCCAACGTCACCGAACTGAACGGCAAACTCTTGAGCGGCGCGCAGGTGCTGTGTATCGACAACGAAGACAGCATCCTGATCGGCATGAACAGCCTGCTGACCCGCTGGGGCTGCCAGGTGTGGACGGCGCGCAACCGTGATGAATGCGCGGCGTTGCTGAGTAGCGGCATGCGCCCGCAACTGGCGCTGGTGGATTACCACCTCGACGATGGCGAGACCGGGACTGAGTTGATGGCGTGGTTGCGAACCCGTCTGGGTGAGCCAGTGCCCGGTGTAGTGATCAGCGCCGACGGGCACCCGGAGACGGTGGCCCAGGTGCATGCGGCGGGATTGGATTACTTGGCCAAACCGGTGAAACCGGCGGCGTTGCGGGCGTTGTTGAGTCGGCATTTGCCGTTGTAGGTCGGCAGATTTTTAGGCGTGTGGTGTTTCAAATGACGCCATCGCCAGCAAGCTGGCTCCTACAGGAGCCGGCTTGCTGGCGATTTTTGAATTACTCGGGCAATTCAGCCAGACCATCCACATCCGTCATCGCCCGCTCCAACAGGTCCGCCGGCAAACTCTTGCTCGCCCGCGCACCGAGCAACTTGAGCTGCTCACTGCGGCTGACCAGATTGCCGCGGCCTTCTGTCAGCTTGTTTCGCGCCGAGCTGTAGGCCTTGTCCAGTTGCTGCAGGCGATTGCCGACTTCATCCAGGTCCTGGATAAACAGCACGAACTTGTCGTACAGCCACCCTGCCCGCTCGGCGATTTCCCGGGCGTTCTGGCTCTGGCGTTCCTGCTTCCACAAGCTGTCGATAACCCGCAGCGTCGCCAGCAACGTGGTCGGGCTGACGATCACGATGTTGCGGTCGAAGGCTTCCTGAAACAGCGTCGGCTCCGCCTGCAACGCGGCAGAAAACGCCGCTTCGATGGGTACGAACAGCAAGACGAAATCCAGGCTGTGCAAGCCGTCGAGACGTTTGTAATCCTTGCCGGCCAGGCCTTTGACGTGGGTGCGCAGCGATAGCACGTGCTGCTTGATGGCGATCTGGCCGATGGCATCGTCTTCCGCCGCCACGTATTGCTGATACGCCGTCAGGCTGACCTTGGAGTCGACCACCACCTGTTTGTCGCCCGGCAGATAAATGATCACGTCCGGCTGGAACCGCTCACCGTCCGGTCCCTTGAGGTTGACCTGGGTCTGGTACTCGCGGCCCTTCTCCAGCCCGGCGTGCTCCAGCACTCGCTCAAGAATCAGCTCGCCCCAGTTACCCTGGGTTTTCTGCCCTTTCAAGGCACGGGTCAGGTTGGTGGCTTCGTCGCTCAGGCGCAGGTTCAGCTGCTGCAGGCGCTCCAGCTCCTTGGCCAGCGAGAAGCGTTCACGCGCCTCGGCCTGATAACTTTCCTCGACGCGCTTTTCAAAGGACTGGATGCGTTCTTTCAACGGATCGAGCAATTGCCCCAGGCGCTGCTGACTGGTTTCGGCGAAGCGCTGCTCGCGCTCGTCGAAGATCTTGCCGGCCAGCTCGGCGAACTGCGCACGCAGCTCATCTCGCGAGCCTTGCAGGTCGTTGAGGCGTTGCTGATGGCTTTCCTGTTGCTCACGCAGCTCGGCGTTGAGCGAGGCGGCCTGCGCGTCCAGGCGACGCAACTCGGCCTCTTTGCCGGCGCGTTCGATGTTCCAGGCGTGAGCCGCGTCGCGGGCGTCGTCGCGCTCGATCTGCAGCAGTTCGACTTCACGGCGAAGCGCTGCGAGTTCGGCCTGTTTGGCGCCATTGGCCAGCCCCAGATCGGCAATTTCATCGCGACAGGCTTCGAGCTGGGCATTCAAGCCATCCTGGGCCAGATGGGCCATGGCCAGGCGCTCTTCCAGCAGCGCAACGTCCGACTGCGTCGCGCTCGCCCGTCGCTGAAGTTGCCAGGCCAGAGCCAACAATGGCAGTGCAGCACCTGCCAGACCGAGCAATATGCTGGTCAAGTCCATAGCCATCGCCTTTCCTGCCCATTCGATAAAACTTGAAGGTTAACCAAGGCGTCAGGTCTTGGACAGCTCAGTCTTCGATCAGACCCAGTTCCTGTTGCGCGCGTCGATCCCCTGCCCGCGCTGCCTGGCGCAGAAGGTCCTGGCCGATACGACGATCCCGGGCATTCCCGCATTCACGGCACATCAGCTGGCCGAGACGGCTTTGTGCAGCCACCACGCCTTCACGAGCCGGTTGCTTGAGCAAACGTCCGGCAAAGTGTTTGACGTTGGTGTTTTCACCCAGGCGCGGGCTGTCGAGCAGCCACTCGGCCACGCGCATCGAAAAGCGCTTGGGCGGGGTAACAGAGGAAGCTGTAGGGGTTACGGAAACTGATACTGAGCGAAACTTCATATAGCACTGTGGGGCAGATCGGAAGGCGCGCAACTCTACTCTTTTTTTCTTACAGGTAAAGCCTAAAAATCCCGGCACGCCCGTCCTAGAGCAAGCGCTCGGGACAATCCACAGAAGCTGTGGATAACTCAGTGGACAACCGCCCTTGAACTCTCGCAAAGCCGTGTGGAATGGGGCTCGCAGTCAAACTGACGATTTTTTCACCAGTAAAAAAAAGCGATGTTTTTCATTGACTTAAATTTTGGATACAGGCACCCACTGTGCTTGAAGGTCAGATGACAACGGGGTGACAGCGTGCGCAACTTATGTGCACAAGTACCTTCAAGGCAGTTATATCGATGCGCTTTTACGGCGCATTTTGTTACCCATCCTGGGGATAACCCCCTGCAAACCCTTGGTACAGGCTTGCTCTGGTCCGATGAACGATACCCACCGACCGTCGGATATTGGGCGATTACAGGGCGAAACTCACGCTCAAGGGCGGTGGCGAATGGCTTCACGGAGCCGTACAGCAGATGTTTTTGGCTAACACACTTCCCTTCTGCAATTCAATCCGTTAGTATCCGCGGCGTTAGTACCAAGCTGAAAGTCAATTCTGGTCGAACAAATCCCCCCGGTCTGCCTTCCCACAGGAAGCTTCCACCGAACAAGCGGGATCGACCACCTCGATGGTTTCCAGGTAAACCTTGCGTCAACACTGCCTTTGAATCGAAAGCAAAGGGTGTTGCGAAGCTCACTTACTCTGACCGAACCAGCCTGCAAATTGATCAGGATCTTCACCCCGGGCCCAGAACCTTTGCCCTTGATGTGTTGCCTGCCCTCCTAAGTACCTACCTGCCAGCCCAAGCGCGCCAATTTAATCAGCGCTTCAAACTGGCTGCTTTGTTCCAGTCGGGTTCTTCGTTCGACCAATGGTGGTCGTCGTCACTGGAACGTTTTAATTTTGCACGGTTCTTATCCGTGTCGCTTGTAGGAACACCTTTAATGACTACTCAAATCCACGCTCAGGATGCCATTCGCACCCTAACCAACGCTTTTGCACCAATGAATTGCCTGATCATGGCCGCTCGCAAAGGCTGCTTCAGCTTCACCCTGGTCAACGAACACGGCATCGCTCGTCACAGCGAACGCCTGTACCCCGATCAATACTCCAGCGCAGAACCGCTGCAGGCCGTGATCGAGCGTACCCGTCAGGCACTGGTTGCCTGATACGCCAGAAAGCTGAAAACCTCAAAAGCCTCGCTTGAATAGCGGGGCTTTTTATTGCCTGCCTTTTGGTTGTTGATTGGGCTTTGTGGTGAGTACATATCCGTTGCTGCGGTAACGGCGGCTATTGGTTTCGCCCTTACGGCGAGTCACTTTCGAAAAGCCTGCGCGGCCCGGCGGAAAGTAACCAAAGCGCTCTTGCCCCTTTCGTTCGGTGCCTCGCTAATGCTCGGCATGCCCTCGCTCCGGTCCTGCTCCGTGGGCCCGCCGCCATCGGCCATCCATGGCCGGGGGCGGCTAACCCGGCATCCATGCCGGGTTGCCCACTGCGCAGAACCTCCACTCGGCCTCTCGAGGGGGCGTGCACCGCAAGATCAAAAGCAAGGCGAGCTAACGCTCGACCTGATGAGTGGTGAAAAGCAAAAGCGCACGCGATTCCTTGTAGGAGCCAGCTTGCTGGCGAAAAACGCCCAGACACCGCGTTCATCCAGACAGCCCTCGTCATCGTTGAAGTCCATCGCCAGCAAGCTGGCTCCTACAATTTTGAATCGTGGAACCCAATCCCCGTGTAGGAGCCGGCTTGCTGGCGATTGCATTTGTTCAAGCGATTAATGTGTCGACTGACCCACCGCTATCGCCAGCAAGCCGGCTCCTACAGGGGATTGGTGTACATATCCGGAATGGGATAAACGCGGACAAATGAAGAGCCAGGTCGGCTACTAGGCCGCCTCGGCGGCTGTGGCGGTGGTCGCCCCCTCGAGAGGCCGAGTGGAGGTTCTGCGCAGTGGGCAACCCGGCATGGATGCCGGGTTAGCCGCCCCCGGCCATGGATGGCCGATGGCGGCGGGCCCACGGAGCAGGACCGGAGCGAGGGAATGCCGAGCCTAGGCGAGGCACCGAACGAAAGGGGCAGGAGCGTTTGGTCACTTTGCGCTTTTCAAAGTGACTCGCCGTAAGGGCGAAACCGTAAGCCGCCATTACCTAAATTACGGATATGTACCCAACAAAAACCCCAAAAAACGCAGACCTTCTATTACCCGATATTTCACTTTCCACGCCCAGCGCCTAAGCACTAACCGATATAACGGTTATAACTCGCAGCCACAAATATTTTAAAAACAGGCCTTTACAGCGCGAATATGACACTACACTTCAACTCAAGCGGCTTGATCCGCTTCCGGCGAGCCTGAGTCGATTCACCCGCTGCCAACGCTACCTTCAGGCCTCGCCGACCACTTCCTGTTCCGAGGGTGTTATGGGTATCGCTGCCAGCGAACTGTGCCGTTATGTGATCCGTCCGACATTGATTTACCTCGGGCGCCACAGCGCAACCGCCGAGTCCCTGCTGCTGGGTATCGCCGCCAGTCAATCCGCCCTTGGTTCAGCCCTGCACGACCGCCGTGGCCATGGCTTGTACCGCATCGCCGAACCCCGCCACCAGGCACTCTGGGACCACTATCTGGCGCTGGATCCCGAACGCGCCAGCCTGGTCCGCGGCCTGGCCAGCCAGCATGCTTTCCTCAGCGGCCCGCACCTCGAATTGACCGTCAACCTGCGTTACGCCACCGCCATCGCCTGGCTGCTGGTCGAAGAACAGAACACCCCGCTCCCCGAAGCAGACGACCTGCTGGGAATGGCCCGCATCTGGCGCCAGACCTTCCAGCCCCAAGGACGCCTGAGAGACTTCACCTACGCCTGGCAAACCTGTGTTTCACCGTTGAATCAGGTCGCCTGCTGATCCGCCCTTTTGAAAGATCGCGCAACACGTCGCGAATTTGGTCGGATTGTCCTACAAAACCGCTCTAAATCAAGCCATACAGCCTATAGCGCTGGGACGAAAATGTTGGTAATTTTCGCCCCGGTGATCACCAGGAGTTCTAATAATGAAAAAAGTAATGCTCAAAACCACCCTTAGCCTCGCCGTTACCTTGGCATCCACCCAGATTTTCGCAAGTGGCTTCGCCATCAACGAACAAAGCATCAGCGGGATGGGTACAGGTTTTGCCGGGCGATCTTCCTCTGCCGATGACGCAAGCACCATTTTTGGCAACCCTGCCGGCATGTCGCGCCTCAAGCGCGAACAAGTCACCGGCGGTGCTGCATTTCTCGATGCACATACCGATATCAGCGACGCCCGCGGCAGCCGTGGTGGCAGCAATGACGGCGACATGGTTCCCTTCATCGCTGTTCCTATGGGCTACTATGTCAAGCCAATCGACGACAATTGGGCATTCGGTGTCGGTGTATACGCCCCGTTTGGCCTCGTAACCGATTACGAAAATAACTTCGCCGGCCGTTACTTCGGCAGCAAGAGCGAAGTCAAAATCGTCACACTTCAGCCTACCGTCAGCTATGCCTTCAATGACAAGGTGTCGATCGGTTTCGGTCCGACCATCAACCGCATTGACGGCAAGCTGGAATCGAGCCTTAACATTTCGCCAAGCCCGCTCGCTCCGGACGGCCAGGTCAAAATCAAAGGTGACGACACCGCACTGGGTTACAACGTCGGCATCCTGGTTCAAGCCACCGACAGCACTCGCGTCGGTCTGACCTACCACTCGAAAGTGAAGTACAAGCTCGAGGGTGACACCAAGGTCAACTACAGCGTGCTCGCCACCCTGGGTCAAAACCCAAACCAGAAGTACGACGCCTCGCTGGACATCACCACGCCTGAGTCGGTGGACTTTTCGGTCACTCACCAACTGGACGACCAATGGACTCTCTACGCAGGCAGCACCTGGACTCGCTGGAGCCGCCTGAAAGAAATCAGCGTTGAGAACAGTGGCGTTCCTGCTGCACTTAACAGCCGTTTTGGCACAATCAGCGAAGAGCAAAACTGGCACGACACCTGGGCTCACGCCATCGGTGCTGCCTACCAGGTGAACAAGCAGTGGGTCCTGCGTACCGGTTTCTCGGTTGACCAGGCACCGACAAACAACGAAAACCGCTCCCCACGCATTCCGACTGGCGATCGCAAGATTTTCAGCCTGGGCGCCGGTTGGAGCCCAACGGATGACCTGACCATCGACGTTGCGTATTCGTACCTGGTCGAAGAGTCGGTCAAGGTCAATGACAACAACGGCCGCCAGACCTATACCGCCAAGTATGAAAACTCGGCGAACGGTCTGGGTATCGGTGCGACCTACCGCTTCTGATGATGCCCGGCGGGCCTGAACCACTCGCCGCCTGAATCAAAAAAGCCCCGCGCTCTTGTACAGAGGCGGGGCTTTTTCGTGGGTGTAGGTAAAGACGAGTGGCCCCTGAATGAACGCGGCGCCCTTGCGTTTTTCGCGAGCAGGCTCGCTCCTACAGAGAAACGTCGATCAGGGTTGGGACGCCAAGGCTTTTTCCACGGCGGCGATGAACTCGGGATCGTCGGGTTTGGTCAGGCTGGAGAAATTGGCGATCACCTTGCCCTTGCGATCGACCACGTACTTATAGAAATTCCACTTTGGCGCATCACTTTGGGCCGCGAGGACCTGGAACAGATGAGTCGCGTCGTCACCGCGAACTTTCTGCGGTTCGGTCATGGTGAAGGTCACGCCGTAGTTCACGTAGCACACCTTGGCGGTTTCCTCGCCGTCCTTCGACTCCTGCTTGAAGTCATTGGAAGGCACACCGATCACCTCCAGACCCTGCGCCTTGTAACGCTTATTCAGCGCCTCTAGACTTTTGAACTGTGGTGCAAAGCCGCAGAAGCTCGCGGTATTGACCACCACCAATGGTTTGCCGGCAAAGCGCTGGCACAGGTCGATGGATTCCTTGGCCCGCAGCTTGGGCAACGAACCTTGCAAAAGCTCCGGGCACTCGGCGGCGTGCGCCAGTCCGGTGAACGCCATCAGTAACGCGGGAACGGCAAGCCAGCGCATCAGCATGTCCATGCATCCTTGAGAAGTCTTCTGAAACGAACTTACTCGCCCTCGCCGCTTGCTAGCAAGCGCCCATGCCCAATTGCATCAGCGCCAGCCCGCCCCGTTGCCAGCCCCACCACACCAGGGCCAGCAGTAAAGCGCCGCCCGCGACCACGGCAATGCGCGGCCAAAGACTGTTCATGTCGCGTTCATCTGGGTTTGCAGGCGCGCCACCGGCCGCTCACGCACCGGCCAGTTCAAGGCTGCGGCCAACAGACTCAAGAGAATTGCTACCTGCCAGATCAAGTCATAGCTCCCGGTTCGGTCATACACCACCCCACCCAACCAGCCGCCAAGGAACGAGCCGAGCTGGTGGAACAGGAAAACGATACCGCCGAGCATGGACAGATTTCGCACGCCAAACAAGGTCGCCACCGTGCCGTTGGTCAATGGCACCGTCGACAGCCACAAAAAGCCCATCGCCATGCCGAACAGATAAGCGGTGGTCGTGGTGACCGGCGCCCACAGGAACAGCACAATCACCACCGCCCGCAGCAAATACAGGCCCGTGAGCAGGCGAGGCTTGGACATCCGCCCGCCGAGCCAGCCCGCCGTGTAGGTACCGAAGATATTGAACAGGCCGATCAGCGCCAGCACGGTCGTGCCGACAGAGGCCGGAAGGTGCTGATCCACCAGATACGCCGGCAGATGCACGCCGATGAACACGACCTGGAAACCGCAGACGAAAAAGCCGAACGCCAGTAGCCAGAACCCCGAATGAGAACAGGCTTCGCGCAGTGCTTCGGAAAGGGTCTGCTCATGACCCAGAACCGGCAACGGCTTATCCTTGAGCATGCTCACCAGCGGCACGATCAGCGCAACCAACAGGCCCAGCACCAGCAATGCCGCCGACCAGCCGAGCCAGCCGATCAACCCCAGCGTACCCGGCAACATCGCGAACTGGCCGAACGAACCGGCAGCACTGGCGATGCCCATGCCCATGCTGCGTTTCTCCGGTGGCACCGCGCGGCCAACCACGCCGAGGATCACCGAGAACGACGTGCCCGACAGGCCGATACCGATCAACAGGCCTGCGCTCAGGGACAAGGTCACCGCCGAATCGGACAGGCCCATGAACACCAGCCCCAAGGCGTAGAGCACGCCACCGACCAGCACGACTTTCGCCGCGCCAAAGCGGTCGGCCAGCGCGCCGGTGAACGGCTGCGCCAAGCCCCAGATCAGGTTCTGCAAGGCGATGGCGAACGCAAACGTCTCGCGCCCCCAGCCGAACTCGGCACTCATCGGCGCCAGAAACAGCCCGAAGCCATGTCGCACGCCCAGAGACAACGCAAGGATCAGCGCACTCCCCACCAGAACCCAACCGCAAGTACGCCACATCGATGTCATTTCTTATTCTCCGGTAGCGGGTATATACCCGCTTAAGATCGGAAAAACTGGCGTCAGGCCAGTTCGTCCAGCAGCTTCAGCAAAATTTCGCGTTTTTCGGCGCCCAGACGATCCACCAGTCTTTGTTGCGCCGCCTCCCAGGCCGGCAGGGCCGCCGTCAGGCGCTGCGCACCGGCCTCGGTGAGCTTGACGATGCGATTGCGCATGTCTTCGCCCTCGACCAGCATGACCAGGCCTTCGCCCTCCAGCACCCGCAGATTGCGCCCGAGGGTGCTGCGGTCCAGACCCATGGCTTCGGCCAGGGTGGAAATGCTCGGTTCATTCAGGCGCTGCAGATTGCACAGCAAAGAATACTGGGCAACGTTGATCCCGAAGCCGTCGAGAGCGCCGTCGTAATGCCTGCTGACGCCACGGGCGGCGCGTCGCAGGTTGATGCATAAACATTGGGAATCGAGCATGGTGCGTGTATATACCCGCGAGTGTGTTAAATCAAGTTACAAGTGTCTGTAAGACCGCTATCGCGAGCAGGCTCGCTCCCACATTGGAATGCGATCCTCTGTAGGAGTGAGCCTGCTCGCGATAGCGGTCCAACACCAAAACATAAACATCAGGCCAGTGCCAAACCCACCAGCACCGCCACCTCCAGCAACTCCAGCAGCGCCCCCGCCGTATCGCCCGTCGCACCGCCCAATCGCCGGACCATCACCTGCCGCAACCAGACGAAAGCCAGCACAGCCAACACCACCGCCAAGACACCGCTGAGCCCGGCGATCAACACACAACCCAGCACACTGACCGCCAGCACCTGCTTGCCCGCCGTACGCGGAAGATGATCCGCCAGCGCCTGCCCCAAGCCACCCGCCCGCACATAAGGCGTGGTCAGGAACAAACCCAACAACGCGCTACGGCCAATCAACGGAACGATGATCAACAGAACACCATGCTGTTGCTCGATCAACGCCAGCAACGCAGCGAACTTGAGCAGCAACACCAGCACCAGCGTGACCACCGCCATCGGGCCGCTGCGCGGATCCTTCATGATCGTCAGCGTCCGCTCGCGGTCACCAAAACCACCGAGCCACGCATCGGCGCTGTCGGCCAGGCCATCGAGGTGCAAGGCGCCACTGAGCAAGACCCAAACGCTCAACAACAGCGCTGCGTGCAACAGCAGCGGCGTACCGAGCAACAGCCCATTCACCGCCCACAAAATGACGCCGAACAGCAATCCCACCAGCGGATAAAACAACAGCGAGCGGCCCAGCTCCTGGGGTGCCGGCATGCCCGGCAGACGAATCGGCAGGCAGCTGAGAAATTGCAGGGCGATCCAGAACGGCAACATGATCAGCGCACTTCCTTGAGAACAACGCCGGCTTCGACGCTCAACGAAAACAGCGCACCGTGACCGACTTCAACGTTGAGCAACTGCTCCCGAGGCAATCCCCGCGCCTGCGCCAACAGTAAACGCATGACGCCGCCATGACTGATCAGCAACACCCGCTCGCCGGCGTAGGCCGCGTGCAATCTGTCGACCGCCGCCAATACCCGCGTCGAAAAGTCCTCGACCCGCTCGCCTTGAGGCGGCGTAAAGGAATACGGATCGGCCCAGAACAGACCCAGCGCCTCGGCATCGGTGTCCATCAGCGCGGCGGCGCTCTGCCCTTCCCAGGCGCCAAAGTGCAGCTCCTGCAGATCTTTATCCAGTTGCACCGGCAACCCCAGTTGCGACCCGAGCTCCGCGGCGAACCGCGCGCAGCGTTGCAACGGCGAACTGATCAAACGGTCCCACGGACCTTGCTCGATCACCGCCGCGCGCATCTGCGCCCAACCCGCATCGGTCAGTGCATCGTCGAGGCTTCCACGCAGGCCGCCACCGAGTTCGGTTTCGCCGTGGCGCAACAGGTCCAGGCGCAAGGTCATGCCGGGCGATCCGCCACGGCTGCTTCGGCGAATGTCGCCATCTGCCCGTGAAGGTCGCAGGCCAGGCGCAACAACGGCACGGCCAATGCGGCACCACTGCCCTCGCCCAGGCGCAGGCCGAGTTCCAGCAAAGGCTCGGCGTGCAAGGCTTCCAGTACGTGGTGATGGCCTGGCTCCGCGCCGCGATGCCCGAACAACAGCCACTGCCGGCACTCGGGATTCAGACGCACCGCGACCAACGCGGCGACGCTGCAAATGAAACCGTCCACCAGCACCGCGACGCCTTCCTGGGCACACGCCAGGTAGGCACCGACCAATGCGGCGATTTCAAATCCGCCGAGGTTGAACAAGGCTTGCAGCGCGTCGTCACGCTGCGCACTGTGCAGAGCCAAAGCGCGCTCGATCACCTGGGCTTTATGGCTGACACCCGCCGCATTCAGGCCGGTGCCCGGCCCGGTCAGGTGCACCACCGGGCAATCCAGCAACGCACAGGCCAACGCGCTGGCCGCGGTGGTATTGCCGATGCCCATCTCACCACCGATGAACAACTGAGCACCGGCCGCGAGGGCACGTTGCACACTGGCGCGCCCGGCCTGCAAGGCCTGTTCGCCCTGAGCCTGAGTCATGGCCGGGCCTTCGACAAAATTCGCGGTGCCCGCGCCGATGTTCAGATGGCGCACGCCCGGCAGATTCAACGACGGCGTCACCGTGCCGAGGTCGACCACTTCGAGGGACGCCCCGAGCTGGCGCGCCAACACACTGATCGCCGCGCCACCGTTGACGAAGTTGTGCAGCATCTGCCCGGTGACTTCCTGGGGAAACGCCGACACGCCTTCGGCGACGACACCGTGGTCACCGGCAAAAATCGCGATCCACAGCTGATCCAGGCTCGGCTTCACTTGCCCCTGCAATCCGGCCAATTGCACCGCCACCGACTCGAGCCGACCGAGGGAGCCGGCGGGTTTGGTCAGCTGCTGCTGACGTGCTTCGGCCTGTTCGATCGCGTGGGCGTCGATCGGCTTGCACGGGTTCAGCCACCAGGTTTGAGTCATAACGCAGTTCCTTTCAAAGTCAGGGGCAGGCCGGCGACGGTCAGGACGACTCGCTGACAGCGCTCGGCCAAGGCTTGATGCAGCCAACCGGCTTCATCGACATAGCGGCGAGTCAATTCGCCCAGCGGCACGACACCCATTCCGGTCTCGTTGCTGACAAAAATGATTTCACCCGGCAGTTCAGCCAGGCAGTCCAGCAGGGCTTCGCGTTCGGCGGCCAGCCGCTCGTTGTCGTCGAGCATCAGCAGATTGGTCATCCACAGGGTCAGGCAATCCACCAGCAGGCAGCGGTCGGCGTGAGCGGTTTCACGCAGGATGCGGGCGAGTGCCACCGGTTCTTCGATCAACGCCCACTCGGCTGGGCGACGGGCGCGGTGATGGGCGACCCGCTCGTTCATTTCACCGTCCAGGGGTTGGCTGGTGGCGATGTAAGTCACCTGGAGCTGGCTGTCGGTGGCCAGTTTTTCGGCCAGGCGGCTTTTGCCGGAACGGGCGCCGCCGAGGATCAGTTGCAGCATGGTTCATAACCTCTTGATTGGCGGTGAAGCGACTGGCGCTTTCGCGAGCAGGCTCGCTCCCACAGGGGAATTGCATTGATCACAAAATGGAGTTACACCCTGGCCCCAATGTGGGAGCGAGCCTGCTCGCGAAGGCGTCCTGAAACACACCTCAAATCCCGCAGAGCTGACGCAGCAGCGCGGTATCCAGATGCTTCTCCACCAGATCCGCCAACCGCTCGATATCCCGCTCGCGCAGCGCGTGGTAATCCACTTCCTGCACATCCCGCAAACCCGCCCAGCGCAATAACGCACTGCACGCCGCCGGCGATTCGAACAAGCCATGCAGATAAGTGCCGAAAATTTGCCCGTCGAGGCTCTGCGCACCATCGCATCGGCCATCGTCCAGCTGCACGGCGGCCTGTTCCAGCGCTGGCCCGGTGGTCACGCCGGCATGGATTTCATAACCGCTGACTTCGGCATCTTCCAGCGCCAGGCGTCCGCGCACATTACGCAATTGCTTGTCTGCTTCGAGCTGCGTTTCGAACGCCAGCAAACCCAGCCCCGGGCTGGTCCCCGGCGCGCCTTCGAGACCCAGCGGGTCGTGCACCTGTTCGCCGAGCATTTGCAGGCCACCGCAAATTCCCAGCACTTTGCCGCCGTAGCGCAGATGGCGGGAGATGGCGGTTTCCCAGCCGTTGGCGCGCAGGTACGCGAGGTCGCTGCGCACGCTTTTCGAGCCGGGAAGAATGATCAGGTCGGCGGGCGGGATCGGCTGGCCGGGGCCGACAAATTGCAGGTCGACTTGCGGGTGCAGGCGCAGCGGATCGAAATCGGTGTGGTTGCTGATGCGTGGCAGCACCGGCACCACCACTTTCAGCACCTGATCGGCCTTATCGGTCTGACGCTGATCGATGCCGTCCTCGGCCTCAAGGTGCAGGTCCATCACATAGGGCAACACGCCGATCACCGGTTTGCCGGTGCGCGCTTCCAGCCAGTCGAGGCCCGGCTGCAGCAAGGCAATGTCGCCACGAAAACGGTTGATGATGAACCCTTTGACCCGCGCCTGTTCGCTCGGCGACAACAGTTCCAGGGTGCCCACCAGATGCGCGAACACTCCGCCGCGATTGATGTCGGCAATCAGCACCACCGGGCAATCCACCGCCTCGGCGAACCCCATGTTGGCGATGTCGCCGGCGCGCAGGTTGATCTCTGCCGGCGAGCCGGCGCCCTCGACCATGACCACTGGATAGGCCGCGCTCAACCGTTCATGGGAAGCCAGCACCGCTTGCATGGCGACGGCCTTGTAGTCGTGATACGCAACCGCGTTCATGGTCGTGACAGCACGACCATGAATGATCACTTGTGCGCCGGTGTCGCTGTTGGGCTTGAGCAGCACCGGGTTCATGTCGGTGTGCGGTTCAAGGTTGGCCGCCTGGGCCTGTACCGCTTGCGCGCGGCCAATCTCGCCACCGTCGGCGGTCACGGCACTGTTGAGCGCCATGTTCTGCGGTTTGAACGGCACGACGCGCACGCCCTGCCGCGTGACCCAGCGACACAGCGCCGTCACCAGCGTGCTTTTACCGGCGTCGGAGGTGGTGCCTTGCACCATCAGCGTGGTCATCGGGTTTCCTTGGCAAAGGCGTCGAACGCCTGATCGAGCCGGACCCAGTCGGCTTCTTCGCCAGGCAAACCGAATCGCAGGCTGCTGTTGTGGGTGAACAGTCGCAGCAAAATGCCGCGCCGGGCCATGAACTCATGCAGTTCTTCCGCGCGCTCGGTCACCAGCCATTGAAACAACGCGCAGCCGCCTTGAGGTTTGAAACCGTGGGCTTCCAGCAGCAACGCCAGACGTTCGCTGGCCTGTTCGGTGCGCGCCCGTTGCCTGGCGTGCCCTTCGGTATCCTGCAGACAGGCCTGCCCCAGCACGCGGGTCGGGCCGCTGACTGCCCAGGGACCGACTTGTTCGGCGAGCAGTTTGAGCAACTTGCGCTCCGCCAGCACAAACCCCAGGCGCGCCCCGGCCAGGCCGAAGAACTTGCCGAAGGAACGCAACACGATCAAGCCGACCTGATGGGCACAGGGCGCCAGACTCAGCTGCGGCGTGTTGTCCATGAACGCCTCGTCCACCACCAGCCAGCCACCGCGCTGGGCCAGCCGCGAATGCCAGCCGAGCAAGCGACTTGGTGTCAGGCTCAGGCCCGTAGGGTTGTTCGGGTTGACCACCACCAGCACGTCGAGGCTGTCGAGGAAGAAGTCGACTTCCTGCTCCAGCACTTCGCGCACGATGTAGCCGTTGCGGCGCCAGGCCTCGGCGTGCTCGGCGTAACACGGCGACAACACGCCGACCTTGCCGACCCGACGCAGGCGCGGCAGCAACTGGATGGCCATTTGCGAACCGGCCACCGGCAGCACTTGCGCCGCGCCGTAGTACTCGCAGGCGGCCTGCTCAAGACCATCGTCGGTTTCCGGCAAGCGCGCCCAGGCACGCGACGGAATCTCCGGGACCGGAAACGGCCAGGGCGCGAGGCCGCTGGACAGGTCGAGCCAATCGGCTTCGGCGATGCCGTGTTCGAGCGCGGCCTTGCGCAACCGTCCACCGTGTTCAAGCATAGAATTCCGCTCCCACGCAGAGAATCAGCAGCCATAACCATACCCCGCGCTGGACCAATTGCCAGCCGCGGTCGATGGAGTCGGCGTCCGCCGGCACGCCTTCACCGAGTGGCGGACGCTGATGCAGTTCACCGTGATAAATCGCCGCTCCGCCCAGCTCGACACCCAGCGCACCGGCACCGGCAGCCATCACCGGACCGGCGTTCGGGCTGTCCCAGGTCGGGCCTTGTGAACGCCAGCATTTCAGGGCGAGTCGGGTTTTACCCAGCAGCGCGTAGGTCAATGCCACCAGCCGCGCAGGAATGTAGTTGAGCACGTCGTCGATTTTCGCCGCGGCCCAACCGAAACGTTCGAAGCGTTCGTTGCGATAACCCCACATCGCATCCAGTGTGTTGCTCAAGCGATAGAGCACCACGCCGGGCGCACCGGCCACGGCAAACCAGAACAGCGCGGCGAAGACCGCGTCGCTGCCGTTCTCCAGCACTGATTCGGTGGCGGCGCGGGCGACTTCGGTTTGATCCAGTTCGCTGGTCTGGCGGCTGACCAGGTAACCGACACGCTTGCGCGCTTCCTCCAGATCATCGCTGCGCAGCGCCTTGGCGACGGGCTCGACATGCTCACCGAGACTGCGCAGGCCGAGGGCACAATAGAGCGCGAGAATCTCGACGATCCAGCCAACGTAAGGCGCCCAGGAAAATGCCGTGGCGAGCAAGGTCAGCGGCACGACCGCGATCACCCAGGCAGTGACGCCGTGACTGCGCCAGCCGCGACCGCCGCCGTTGAAACGTTGCTCGATGCGATCGGCAAAACGGCCGAACGCCACCAGCGGATGCCAGCGTTTGGGTTCACCCAGCAGCGCATCCAGCGCAACTGCGGCGACACTCAACAACGCCACACTCATTGACTCACTCCCCAATAATTTTCATACAGCAATTCACTGAGCGGACGCGCTTGCGCCCAGCCTTCGAGTACCAGCATCGGCGCCGGATAGAATTCCTTGACCGGCCCCAGGCAAAGAATCGCCAACGGCTTGGCCCCGGCGGGCAATCCCAGCAGATCGGCCAGGGCTTGCGGCTCGAACAGGGACACCCAGCCCATGCCGAGTCCTTCGGCACGGGACGCCAGCCACAGGTTCTGGATCGCGCAGGACAACGAGGCCATGTCCATCTCCGGCAAGGTGCGACGGCCGAAGATGTGGCGCTCGCGATCGTCCATCAACGCGGCGACCAGCACTTCCGCGCAGTCGTTGATGCCTTCGACTTTGAGTTTCATGAATTCGTCAGTGCGCTCGCCGAGGGCCTCGGCGGTGCGGATGCGTTCTTCTTCAACCAGCGACTGGATCTTGCCGCGCAGTTCGCGGTTGCTGATGCGCAGGAACCGCCACGGCTGCATCAAACCGACGCTCGGCGCCTGGTGCGCGGCTTCGAGCAGACGCCGCAACAGCTCCGGCTCGACGGTGCCGCCGCTGAAGTGGCGCATGTCGCGGCGTTCGGCGATGGCTCTGTAGACCGCTGCGCGTTCGGCTTCAGGGAATGCGTTGTCGGTCATGGCCTCTTCGCGAGCAGGCTCGCTCCTACAGGGTTTAGGTGATCAACTGTGGGAGCGAGCCTGCTCGCGATGGCGTCCCTGTGGTCAGGCGCAAAAAGCGCGGCGATCGCGTTCGGATTCGACGGAAAATAAAAGTGCACGTAGGAAGCCGTCATCCGCCCCTCACGGTAAACCGCCTCCGCCCCGCGCCCGCCATTCGGGCTCAGGCCACGGGCAATCGGCTCAAGTTGGGTGCTGGTCAACGAATGGTGATAGGTATGTCCGCGCAACGAACCTTCCGGCAATTCGACCGCTTGCAACGCCAGCGCCGCCAGCCGTTTCTGCATCACCGCATCACCGGCCAGCAAACCGACCAGTTCCGCCCGCGTGCCTTCGACATCGGTCAGCGAGTCGAGCAAATACAACATGCCGCCACACTCGGCCAGCAACGGTTTGCCCGCCGCGTGATGAGCGCGGATGGCGTCGAGCATTGGCGTGTTCCGGGACAGCGCAACATGGTGCAGTTCCGGGTAGCCGCCCGGCAGATAGAGGCTGTCAGCCTCCGGCAGTTGCGTGTCGCGGATCGGCGAGAAGAAGGACAGTTCGGCGCCCATGGCTCGCAGTAAGTCCAGGCTCGCGCCGTAGGTGAACGCGAACGCTTCGTCGCGGGCCACGGCAATTCGAACGCCGGCGAGCAACGGCTCGGCAGCGATCACTTCCGGAGCGGCGAATTCCACGGGCGGCGGCAGTGTGACGTCGCAGCTGTTGGCCAGTGAGTCGGCCGCCGCATCGAGGCGCAGATCAAGGTCGTTCAACTCGCTGGCCTGAACCAGGCCGAGGTGCCGGCTCGGCAGTTCGATCCCGGTTTCCCGGGACAACGCGCCGTACCAACGCAAGCCTTCAGTCAGGCTGCCTTCGAGCAACTGCGCATGGCGCAAGGTGCCGACGCGGTTGGCCAACACGCCGGCGAACGGCAAGTCCGGCTGATATTTCGCCAGCCCCAACGCCAGCGCGCCGAAGGTCTGCGCCATCGCCGTGCCGTCGATCACGCCGAGCACCGGCACACCGAAGTGCCGCGCCAGATCGGCACTGGACGGCGTGCCGTCGAACAGGCCCATGACACCTTCGATCAGAATCAGGTCGGCTTCTGCGGCGGCTTCCCACAACAGCCGGCGACTTTCCTGCTCGCCGACCATCCACATGTCCAGTTGATACACCGGCGCACCGCTGGCGCGCTCGAGAATCATCGGGTCGAGAAAGTCCGGGCCGCATTTGAACACGCGCACCTTGCGCCCCTGATTGCGATGCAAACGGGCCAACGCGGCGGTGACGGTGGTCTTGCCCTGACCGGAGGCCGGCGCGGCGATCAGCACCGCCGGGCAATGACGTGGTTGACTCACAGTTCGACGCCTTTTTGCGCTTTGATTCCGGCCTGGAACGCGTGCTTGATCATGCCCATTTCGGTGACGGTGTCGGCCAGCTCGATCATCTCCGGTTTGGCGCCGCGACCGGTGACCACCACGTGCTGCATCGGTGGACGGGCCTGCAAGTCACTGAGCACCTGATCGAGGTCGAGGTAACCGTGCTTGAGGGCGATGTTCAACTCGTCGAGCACCACCAGGCCGATCGACGGGTCGCGCAGCAGTTCGCGGGATACTGCCCAGGCCGCTTCGGCGGCGGCGATGTCACGCTGGCGATCCTGGGTTTCCCAAGTGAAGCCTTCGCCCATCACATGAAAACGCACCTGCTCCGGGAAGCGTCGGAAGAACAGTTCTTCGCCGGTGCTATTGCGGCCCTTGATGAACTGCACCACGCCACACTGCATGCCGTGGCCCATCGAACGGGCGAGCATGCCGAACGCCGAGCTGCTTTTGCCTTTGCCATTGCCGGTCAGCACCAGCAGCAGGCCGCATTCATTCGGCGAGTTGGCGATGCGCTCGTCGATCACGGCTTTTTTGCGCAACATGCGCGCCAGGTGGCGTTCGTCACGATCGGGGGTATCAGTCATGGGGAGCTCTCCGTTGAGGCTGGATAACGGCGGGCAGGCACAAGAATAGACGGCAAGAAGCCTGGCATCGCCCACCGTGATGCCGCTGGATGGATCAGGCCGGTCTCCGGGCTCATGAGCGGCGTTTCGCCTGACTGCGCGCCTTCCCATATCGACAGTCGACACAGTGGCTCAAGGCGCAGCCTTCACTCATTTACCGTTGCGGGGGCAGCGCCGGGATCGTGGTTGCTCATCAGTTGAACGAACACACTCACCGGCTTCCCTGTTTCACTCTGTCGACCACGGCCACAGAGCACCTGAAACAAGCCGCGAAGGTTAGAGGGTTGGGGGTGGAGCGTCAATTAAAGCCGGGACGCCGCCGGGCGAATAACTGCCGTCGGTCAACTAACTGGTGATAATCTTGTGCCACACTCCGAGCAGTGATATCAAATAGCCATAAACCCCACATCACAAGAACAAGGGTAAGCCGTATGCAAGGCATGATCATCAGCAATCCGAAGCTGGAATTCCTGCGGCCGGTACTGGAACGCTGGTTTGACTGTATCGACCGCTACAACGCCGTGCGCGGCGATAACGACACGCCTTACTGGTACGACGAAAAAGCCAACCTCGGGCTGCTCTCGGCGGCGGCGTGGATGGCGGAGATGGTTACGCTGCAAAGCACATCGACCCGCAAGCAGAACGAGGAAGGCGAACGCAATGCCCGCGCCGACCTGTTCATCGCTAGCACCGAAGAACGCGCTTACCTTCAGGCCACCCAGCGCTGGCCGCGGGTCAATAACCTGAACCTGACACAGGCACTGGTGGATATCACCAGCGACGCGAAGAAAATCAGCTACGCCAGCGACCTCAAACTCGGCTGCCTGTTCGTCGCACCGCAAAAGGCCCAGCACGGCGCCACTCCTGAGGAACTCCAGGACATGGTCGACGACCTGCAAAAGGAACACTCCTGCGCGGTGGCCTGGTATTTCCCCTACGCCTATCGCAAGTTGCGCAACGAAGCGGGCAACTATCACCCTGGCATTGCCGTGTTGTTCAAGGAAGCCCGCGGCTGACCGGTTGAACCATCGCGGGCTGGCGCTTCTCTATTGATCAGGTCACTGCATTTATAGGGAAGATCAGCATGCGCAAGCCTCAGCTCGTTCTCGTCATCGCCCTCGCTGGAGGGCTCGCCGCCTGCGGTGAAACCTCCAGCCTGCAAGTCTCCGACGGCACCGGCCCGTCGCCCAAGCTGCCCGAACCGAACAAGACCCTGATCCCTACACTGAACATCGCCCCGGCGATCGGCTGGCCGGGCGGCGCGAAACCCACCGCCGCGGCCGGCACGCAGGTGGCCGCGTTTGCCGAAGGCCTCGATCACCCGCGCTGGCTCTATGTGCTGCCCAACGGCGACGTGCTGGTGGCCGAAACCAACGCGCCACCGAAACCGGATGACGGCAAAGGCGTTAGAGGCTGGGTGATGAAAAAAGTCATGGGCCGCGCCGGCGCTGCGGTCCCGAGCCCGAACCGCATTACCTTGCTGCGGGACAAGGACCACGACGGCATCGCCGAGACCCGCACGGTGTTTCTGGAAAACCTCAATTCACCGTTCGGCATGACCCTGGTCGGCAATGACCTGTATGTCGCCGACACCGATCGCTTGCTGCGTTTCCACTACGAGGAAGGCGCCACGGCCATCACGTCGCAGCCGATCAAAGTCGTTGATCTGCCGGGCGGCACGCTGAATCACCACTGGACCAAAAACGTCATCGCCAGCAAGGACGGCAGCAAGCTGTACGTGACGGTGGGCTCCAACAGTAACGTCGCTGAAAACGGCATGGACCAGGAAGAAGGTCGCGCAGCGATCTGGGAAGTGGATCGTGCCACCGGCAACCACCGCATCTTCGCCTCGGGCCTGCGAAACCCCAACGGCATGGCCTGGGAACCGCAGAGTGGCGCGTTGTGGACGGCGGTCAACGAGCGGGATGAAATCGGCAGCGACCTGGTGCCGGACTACATCACTTCGGTCAAGGACGGCGGGTTCTACGGCTGGCCGTTCAGCTATTACGGGCAGCACGTGGATATTCGCGTCGAGCCGCAGAACCCGGACCTGGTGGCCAAGGCCATTGCGCCGGACTACGCGGTCGGCCCGCACACCGCGTCGCTGGGCCTGACCTTCGCCGAAGGCAATACGTTGCCGGCGCAATTCAAGGAAGGCGCCTTCATCGGCCAGCACGGCTCGTGGAACCGCAAGCCGCACAGTGGCTACAAAGTGATTTTCGTGCCGTTCAGTGCCGGTAAACCGACCGGGAGTCCAGTGGATGTGCTCACGGGCTTCCTCAATGACGAGAAAAAAGCCATGGGCCGGCCGGTGGGCGTGGTGATCGATCGTCAGGGCGATTTGCTGGTGGCGGATGATGTGGGGAACAAGGTATGGCGGGTGTCGGCGGTTAAATAAGCCAAACACGAAACAATGTAGGAGCGAGCCTGCTCGCGATTGCGATGTGTCAGATGATTATGATGTCGGCTGACACTCCGCTATCGCGAGCAGGCTCGCTCCCACATTTAATCGGTGTCAGCGTTTGCGGCAGAGGGTTAGCCCGTCGCCCAGCGGCAACAGCGACAGATCCACACGCGAATCATCCTTCAACGCGCGGTTAAGCGCCTGGATGGCTCGCGTGTCTTCACTCTCGGAATTGCGCTCCAGCACCCGCCCGCTCCACAGCGTGTTGTCAAACACCGCCAGACCACCCACGCGCAGCAAGCACAGCGCATGCTCCAGGTAAGCCGGATAATTGGCCTTGTCGGCATCAATGAAGATCAGATCGAATTGCCCCGGCTGATCCAGCCGGCCGAGGGTTTCCAGTGCAGGCGCCAGACGCAAATCAATGCGTTCGGCCAAACCCGCCTCTTGCCAGTAACGCCGCGCAATGGCGTTGTAGTCACCGGGAATGTCACAGCAGATCAGCGAACCGTCATCCGGCAACGCCGCCGCCATGCACAAGGCGCTGTAACCGGTGAAGGTGCCGACTTCCAGCACACACCTGGCGCCGGTGAGCTTCACCAGCAAGGCGAGGAACTGCCCCTGCTCCGGCGCCACCTGCCAGCGCGCCATCGGCAGCGCCTGGGTTTCATCGCGCAAACGCTTGAGCAGCGGCGTTTCCCTCAGGGAAACGTCGAGCAGGTACTGATACAGGGAATCGTCGAGATTGAGCGATCGAGCGGTCATGACAACCTCTGCGAACTAAGGGTTGCGCGCCAGATGCTCAGGTTGCAGAACACGCTTGGCGCTCAGGTAGGCTTTCTGCCAATACGCCTTGGACAGGCTGTCGAGCTTTACCGTGCCGCCAGTGGCCGGCGCGTGGACGAAGCGACCTTCGCCGACATAGATCCCGGCGTGACTGACCTGGGAGCCGCCATTGGTGGCGAAGAAAACCAGGTCGCCGGTTTGCAGGCCTTCCTTGCCGACATCGGCCGCCTGCATGCTGATCATCTCGCGGGTGGTGCGCGGCAGAGCGATGCCGGTGACATCACGGTAGACGTAACCGATCAGCCCGCTGCAATCAAATCCGGAATCCGGCGTGTTGCCGCCCCAGCGATAAGGCGTGCCGACCAGACCCAGCGCGCGAAACAGCACGTCTTCCGCTTCAGGCGAAAAGGGTTGCGAGGAGTTGAAGACAATCGGGGCTCGAACCACCGGCGCAGGCGGTGGCGTACGGCTGGCGCAGGCGCTGAGCAGCGCGGCGAAGAACATGATTGCGAGGCGGGCCGACATCGTCATCTGCAGAACATCCTGATCTGGCTGCGGCTTTTTTCTGCCGACAGGGCAGAAAAGAAAACCGCCTGCGCAGGACGCAGGCGGTTTGCCATCAATAATAGATCGGATTCTAGCGGCTATACGCCAAACTTCAAGTAAGACTTTAACTTCGCCTTACAAACTGTCCGCCTACTCCCTTGCGGAGAAGCGGTTGTCGCCACAAAGGTGGCGACAACAGGAAGATTTACTTGCGCGCCGTGACTACGGTCGGAGCCATCGCGAGTGCGCGCTTGGCTTCGATGAAGGTCTTGCTCCAGTAGCTGTCGCCCAGGCTATCGACCCGGACACCACCGCTTTTGCGGCTGCTGGAATGGATGAACTGGTTGTCACCGAGGTAGATACCGGCGTGACTGACACGACCGCGACGACCGTTGGTGGCGAAGAACAGAAGATCACCCGGCTTGAGAGCACTGCGAGCGACCAGCGGGGCGTTCACGTTGATCATTTCGCGAGTGGAGCGCGGCAGGTTCATGCCGGCCTCTTCACGGAACAGGTAACCGATGAAGCCGCTGCAATCAAAACCGGCTTCAGAGGTGCCGCCGAAACGGTAACGGGTACCGATCAGGGACATGCCACGTTCGAGAATGCTGTCGGCCAGAACCGGAAGCTGGTACGACTTGCCGTCGGCGAAGTCAGCCAGTTCTTTATCGGTGGCCAGCTCTTCCTGGAAAAGTACGGAAGAGGATTGCGCGGTAACTGAGTTCTTGACCTGCTGTTGCGGCGCTTGCTCGGACACTGGAGAGTGGGCAGCGCAACCGAACAACAGGGTAACGAGTGCGAGAGGCACGAGGGGTGCGAAGCGCTTTAGCATGGGCACGACCGTGGCTGATTAGTTATAAAGAAGCCGAGACTATGCCCACTATCGCTCTCATTTGCAAATTCAATCGAACTTTATGTGACTTCCCAGTTTCGGCCTGACATCTAAGCGCTTAAGCCCCATTTAGACGTTCGCGCGGCCTGCACCTGACAGGAAAGCGGATTTTCTGGCGCCTGGAATATGCCGAAACCCGCGAAAAGACTGGGTTTTACCAGCCCAGCGTCTCTTTCAGGAATGGAATGGTCAGCTTGCGCTGAGCCTGAAGAGAGGCCTGATCCAGCTGTTCAAGCAGGTCGAACGCTTGAGCAGCGGCGTTTCCCTCAGGGAAACGTCGAGCAGGTACTGATACAGGGAATCGTCGAGATTGAGCGATCGAGCGGTCATGACAACCTCTGCGAACTAAGGGTTGCGCGCCAGATGCTCAGGTTGCAGAACACGCTTGGCGCTCAGGTAGGCTTTCTGCCAATACGCCTTGGACAGGCTGTCGAGCTTTACCGTGCCGCCAGTGGCCGGCGCGTGGACGAAGCGACCTTCGCCGACATAGATCCCGGCGTGACTGACCTGGGAGCCGCCATTGGTGGCGAAGAAAACCAGGTCGCCGGTTTGCAGGCCTTCCTTGCCGACATCGGCCGCCTGCATGCTGATCATCTCGCGGGTGGTGCGCGGCAGAGCGATGCCGGTGACATCACGGTAGACGTAACCGATCAGCCCGCTGCAATCAAATCCGGAATCCGGCGTGTTGCCGCCCCAGCGATAAGGCGTGCCGACCAGACCCAGCGCGCGAAACAGCACGTCTTCCGCTTCAGGCGAAAAGGGTTGCGAGGAGTTGAAGACAATCGGGGCTCGAACCACCGGCGCAGGCGGTGGCGTACGGCTGGCGCAGGCGCTGAGCAGCGCGGCGAAGAACATGATTGCGAGGCGGGCCGACATCGTCATCTGCAGAACATCCTGATCTGGCTGCGGCTTTTTTCTGCCGACAGGGCAGAAAAGAAAACCGCCTGCGCAGGACGCAGGCGGTTTGCCATCAATAATAGATCGGATTCTAGCGGCTATACGCCAAACTTCAAGTAAGACTTTAACTTCGCCTTACAAACTGTCCGCCTACTCCCTTGCGGAGAAGCGGTTGTCGCCACAAAGGTGGCGACAACAGGAAGATTTACTTGCGCGCCGTGACTACGGTCGGAGCCATCGCGAGTGCGCGCTTGGCTTCGATGAAGGTCTTGCTCCAGTAGCTGTCGCCCAGGCTATCGACCCGGACACCACCGCTTTTGCGGCTGCTGGAATGGATGAACTGGTTGTCACCGAGGTAGATACCGGCGTGACTGACACGACCGCGACGACCGTTGGTGGCGAAGAACAGAAGATCACCCGGCTTGAGAGCACTGCGAGCGACCAGCGGGGCGTTCACGTTGATCATTTCGCGAGTGGAGCGCGGCAGGTTCATGCCGGCCTCTTCACGGAACAGGTAACCGATGAAGCCGCTGCAATCAAAACCGGCTTCAGAGGTGCCGCCGAAACGGTAACGGGTACCGATCAGGGACATGCCACGTTCGAGAATGCTGTCGGCCAGAACCGGAAGCTGGTACGACTTGCCGTCGGCGAAGTCAGCCAGTTCTTTATCGGTGGCCAGCTCTTCCTGGAAAAGTACGGAAGAGGATTGCGCGGTAACTGAGTTCTTGACCTGCTGTTGCGGCGCTTGCTCGGACACTGGAGAGTGGGCAGCGCAACCGAACAACAGGGTAACGAGTGCGAGAGGCACGAGGGGTGCGAAGCGCTTTAGCATGGGCACGACCGTGGCTGATTAGTTATAAAGAAGCCGAGACTATGCCCACTATCGCTCTCATTTGCAAATTCAATCGAACTTTATGTGACTTCCCAGTTTCGGCCTGACATCTAAGCGCTTAAGCCCCATTTAGACGTTCGCGCGGCCTGCACCTGACAGGAAAGCGGATTTTCTGGCGCCTGGAATATGCCGAAACCCGCGAAAAGACTGGGTTTTACCAGCCCAGCGTCTCTTTCAGGAATGGAATGGTCAGCTTGCGCTGAGCCTGAAGAGAGGCCTGATCCAGCTGTTCAAGCAGGTCGAACAGCGCGCTCATGCTGCGAGTACCGCGAGTCAAAATAAAATGCCCGACTTCGTCGGTCAGGTGCAGCCCGCGACGGGATGCTCGCAGTTGCAGGGCGCGCAATTTGTCTTCGTCGGACAACGGGCGCATCTGGAAGATCAGCGCCAGGGTCAGGCGCGATTTGAGGTCCGCCAGCTTCACCGGCAACTCGCGCGGCGAAGTCGATGCCGCGATCAGCAGACGTCGGCCGCTGTCACGCAAGCGGTTGAACAGGTGGAACAACGCTTCTTCCCAATCCGCCCGACCGGCAACCGCCTGCAAATCATCCAGGCAGACCAGTTCGTATTGTTCAAGGTTGTCGAGGATTTCGGTGCCCCGGTCCAGCAGTTCGGCCAACGGCAGATACACCGCCGGCTCCCCCAGCTGTTCGAAACGCAGGCAGGCCGCCTGCAGCAGATGCGTGCGCCCTACCCCGTCCTTGCCCCAGAGATAAATCAGGCTCTCGGTCCAGCCGGCGTCGGCTTCGCAAAGCCGCTCGACATAGCCGAGTGCAGCGGCATTGGCGCCTGGGTAGTAATTGATAAAGGTGGCGTCATCACGCAGACGCACACCTAGGGGCAGCTGAATCGGTTTCATGCTGACTGAACAGTTCCAAAGGAACCGTTAGTGGCCTCTGTGTAAAGTTTGCGAAGTTTATACCCGTGACGCTGACCGCACAATGCGACAGACCATAAGCAAAATCAAAGGTTTGCGTTATCGCACCGGTTTCATGACTGTTTCTTTGGCGGCGTATGTGACAGCCGCCCGGGAGAAACGGGCCAACCTGAGGTTGAATCAGGCGGCCCGCGCAGTGCCATCGGCAAACCTTACAACTCAGGTTCGTCAGCCCCACTGTAGATATCAGAATCCTTATACAAATCATGCACATGGCGCACCAGCACCATGATCACCGCCGCCACCGGCAACGCCAGCAGGATGCCGGTAAAACCGAACAGCTCGCCACCGGCCAGAATCGCGAAGATCACCGCCACCGGGTGCAGGCCGATGCGATCGCCCACCAGCAACGGCGTCAGCACCATGCCTTCCAGTGCCTGCCCGACCATGAACACCGCGACGATGCCAATCATCGGGTACAAGTCGCCGCCAAACTGGAACAGACCGGCGATAATCGCCGCGCCAATGCCGATGACAAAGCCCATGTACGGAACGATCGCCGCAAGGCCGGCAATCATCCCGATCAGCAAGCCCAGCTCCAGCCCGACCAGCATGAGGCCTGCGGCGTAGATCACGCCCAGCGCGACCATGACCAGCAATTGCCCGCGAACGAACGCCCCCAGCACTTCATGGCACTCACCCGCCAGCGTCACCACGCGCTCTTCACGATCGCGGGGCAACAGGCTGCGGATCTTCGCCATCATCACGTCCCAGTCACGCAGCAAATAAAAGCTCACCACCGGGATCAGCACCAGATTGGCCAGCCAGCCGATCAACGCCAGACCGGAAGCAGTCGCCTGACTCAACACCACGCCGACGATGTCGGTGGTCTGCCCCATGTGCTCGCTGATGGCCGCCTTGAGCTTGTCGAACTTCCAGAAACCGTCCGACAGGCCAAATTTGGATTGCGCCCACGGCAATGCCGTGTGCTGTAGCCAGTCGAGCATCTGCGGTGCCAGCTCGTACAAACGAAACAACTGCTTGGCGAGCATCGGCACCAGCACCAGCAGCAAGGTGGTGAAGATCAGGGTGAACAGCGCAAACACCGCCACTACGCCCCAGGTTCGGGACAGACCGGCCTTTTCCAGCCGATCCACCAACGGGTCGAACAGATAGGCCAACAGCAACGCCACCAGAAACGGCGTCAGGATCGGATGCAACAGCCAGATAAACGCGCAGAGCAGAACTACTCCACCCAACCAGAACCAACGCCGCGTATCGGCCATGTACCACTCCATATGCTTCTATATAAAGAAAGAAAACCCTACCAACGGAAACGCAACTGCGGCACCGGGGCTGGCGCAGGCGCCACGATCGGCGCGGAACCTTCGGCCGCCGGCTGAACCGGCACCGTCGGAGCTGGCGCCTCGCCCGCAGGCACTTCCTGCAACTTCGCCAGCGACAATTGCGACCGCAACTGCTCGGCACTGCCATTGACCCGGTAGAGAATCCGGTCAGCGTCAACACTTTGCAGACGCGCGCCAAACGGTTCGAGCAAACGCCCAAGCGTTGCGTAGCGTTCCAGGCTCATGCCCTGCACTTCCAGCAACTGCTCGCCCGAGGCGCCCGGCTTGACCACGAAGCGTGGCGCCAGACGCTGACTGACCGCCAGCAGCACCGCATCGGCCACGGCGGCCTGATCGGCGCCCTGCACGCTGCCCGCTTCCTTTTGATCACCGAGCCACAAACGCCAATTGGCCTGCCACTGGCCACCCTCTTCACGGGCATGCACCGCGAGCAAGGCGTCAGCGTTATAACGATCGGAAGCACTGCGCAGCGGCGCGGCATCCGTTCCTTCGAGATTCGGCGCCGTGGCAACCAGTTGCTCACTCAGATCCGCCAGCGGCAGCCGCAGCGGCAGACCACGGTGTTGCGCCGCACGGCGCAACGGTGCGGCACTGCCCTGGCCATCACCGACCAGGCTCGAACCTTCGGTTGAGTCGTTCAACCACCAGGCGAGGATCGATGGCCGGTTCGCGCCCCACAGCGACAGCCCGGCGCGGCGCAACGCCTGCTCGGTGCTGGCCGGATCAAAGTCGACTTTGAGCACCTCCGGCGGGCCGGCATCAAAACCGTACTGGCTGATGATCTGCTGCGGGTCTTTGCGAATCGCCGCCAGGCCCGGGCTCTGCGCCGCCTTGGGATCACCGGTCAGGCGCAGCACCAGCGTGTCGAGCGCGCGCTGGGTGGCCTGATCGCGCTCTTCCGGTGCCTGACTGGTGACGGGCTCACGCACCTGATAAAGGCTTTTGACGGTGTCGGCATGACTCGCCAGGCTGACCAGGGAGATACAACCCACAAACAATGATCTGAAAAAACGCATGGAAGATTCCTGACGACAAGAGCGGCTGGAACTGACCGCATGAAGACAATCGGAGCAAGGCTGTGACCATCGCCCGACGCAAAACATTCACAGGTCCCGGTTAAGTTTTTCTCACTGCCCTAACGATAGACGGTTAATCGCGATACCTTATACAGCCATGCGGGAGGCCACCAACACCGGCAATAACGGTTTTTTTGTATCGATATGCCCCTGCTGTCGGCCTGAGGATGGCCGCTGCCCCTCAAGCCTGATAAAATCGCGCGCCTTCGCAGACCGGCAACAGCCGGGCAGTCTCGGAATAGCGCGCATGGCTCTCGCCTTCGTCTGTTCCGGCGGTCCCGCTGGACTCGGTCGTTACCCCTGAATCCCCCCTAAAGGCCTGGATCATGAGCAAGCAACCCTCCCTGAGCTACAAGGACGCCGGTGTAGACATCGACGCCGGTGAAGCATTGGTCGAACGCATCAAGAGCGTCGCCAAGCGCACTGCGCGCCCGGAAGTCATGGGCGGCCTGGGCGGTTTCGGCGCCCTCTGCGAAATCCCGGCCGGCTACAAGCAGCCTGTGCTGGTTTCCGGCACCGACGGCGTCGGCACCAAGCTGCGCCTGGCGCTGAACCTGAACAAGCACGACAGCATCGGCATCGACCTGGTGGCCATGTGCGTGAACGACCTGGTGGTCTGCGGCGCCGAGCCGCTGTTCTTCCTCGACTACTACGCCACCGGCAAACTCAACGTTGAAACCGCGACCCAAGTGGTGACCGGCATCGGCGCTGGCTGCGAACTGTCCGGCTGCTCCCTGGTCGGCGGCGAAACCGCTGAAATGCCTGGCATGTACGAAGGCGAAGACTACGACCTGGCCGGTTTCTGCGTCGGCGTCGTGGAAAAATCCGAAATCATCGACGGTTCGAAAGTCGCTGCCGGCGATGCCCTGCTCGCCCTGCCGTCTTCCGGCCCGCACTCCAACGGTTACTCGCTGATCCGCAAGATCATCGAAGTGTCCGGTGCCGACATCGAAAACATCCAGCTCGACGGCAAGCCGCTGACCGACCTGCTGATGGCCCCGACCCGTATCTACGTGAAGCCTCTGCTGAAGCTGATCAAGGAAACCGGCGCGGTCAAGGCCATGGCCCACATCACCGGCGGCGGCCTGCTGGACAACATCCCGCGCGTACTGCCAAAAGGCGCTCAAGCCGTGGTTGACGTCGCAAGCTGGAACCGCCCGGCGGTATTCGACTGGCTGCAAGAGAAAGGCAACGTCGACGAAAACGAAATGCACCGCGTGCTGAACTGTGGCGTCGGCATGGTCATCTGCGTGGCACAAGAGCACGTTGAAACCGCGCTGAACGTCCTGCGTGAAGCCGGCGAGCAGCCTTGGGTCATCGGTCAGATCGCCACCGCTGCCGAAGGCGCGGCCCAGGTTGAACTGAAGAACCTCAAGGCTCATTAATGTCCGTCACCTGTGATGTGGTGGTGCTGTTGTCCGGCACCGGCAGTAACTTGCAGGCTTTGATCGACAGCACGCGGACCGGCGACAGCCCGGTCCGCATCGCCGCGGTGATTTCCAACCGCGCCGACGCCTACGGCCTGCAACGCGCCAGGGATGCGGGTATCGACACCCGCTCCCTGGATCACAAGGCATACGAAGGCCGCGAAGCCTTCGATGCCGCGCTGATCGAACTGATCGACGCTTTCAATCCCAAACTCGTGGTCCTCGCCGGTTTCATGCGCATCCTCAGCGCTGATTTCGTGCGTCATTACGCGGGTCGCCTGCTCAACATCCATCCCTCGCTGCTGCCCAAATACAAAGGGTTACACACTCATCAGCGCGCGCTGGAAGCTGGCGACACTGAACACGGCTGCTCCGTGCACTTTGTCACCGAGGAACTCGATGGCGGACCACTGGTCGTACAGGCAGTAATACCGGTAGAGTTGCAGGATTCGCCGCAGAGTCTGGCGCAGCGAGTTCACACCCAGGAACACCTGATCTATCCGATGGCCGTACGCTGGTTTGCCGAAGGTCGCTTATCACTCGGTGAACAAGGTGCTTTACTGGATGGCAAGTTACTCGCGGCCAGCGGCCACTTGATTCGAACCTAGGAGATTTTATGCGTCGCGCCCTGCTCTTCGCTTGCGCTCTGCTTGCCCTGCCTTTCGCGCAGGCTGCGGAACTTCAACCTTTCTCCGCCAGCTACACCGCCGACTGGAAACAGCTGCCCATGAGCGGCACCGCCGAGCGCAGCCTGACCAAGGAAGCCAACGGCGTCTGGAAGCTCAGCTTCAAGGCATCGATGATGATTGCCAGCCTGACCGAAGAAAGCACCCTGACCCTGGACAAGGACACCCTGCTGCCTCAGTCCTACCACTTCGAACGCGGCGGTCTGGGCAAAGCCAAGAAGGCTGACCTGGATTTCGACTGGACCGCCAAGAAGGTGACCGGTACCGACCGTGGCGACGCCGTCAACATCCCGCTCAATCGCGGCATGGTCGACAAGTCCACTTACCAGCTGGCCCTGCAGCATGACGTGGCCGCCGGCAAAAAAAGCATGAGCTATCAGGTGGTCGATGATGGCGAAGTCGATACCTATGACTTCCGCGTGCTGGGTTCGGAAAAAGTCGACACCAAGGCCGGCCAGATCGACGCGATCAAGGTCGAGCGCGTGCGCGACCCGACACAAAGCAAGCGCATCACCGTGCTGTGGTTCGCCAAGGACTGGGACTACCTGCTGGTCCGCCTGCAACAGGTCGAAACCGACGGCAAGGAGTACAACATCATGCTCCTCGACGGCAAGGTCAACGGCAAATCTGTCAAAGGCAGCTGATCCGGCCCGACACAAAAAGCCCCGCCAATGCGGGGCTTTTTTTTGCCTTGAAAAAGCGTTTACTCACTCAACTTCATTTAAGGCGCAGAACCTGTGGGAGCGAGCCTGCTCGCGAAAAACCTCAACACACCGCGTTCACTCAGACAACCCGCGTCATCGTTAACGTCCATCGCCAGCAAGCTGGCTCCTACAATTTCAACTGTGTGAACCCAATCTACTTGTAGGAGCCGGCTTGCTGGCGATGGCGTTAGTTCAGACGATAGATATGTCGACTGATCCACCGCTATCGCCAGCAAGCCGGCTCCTACAGGGGATTGGTGTACGCATCCGGAATGGGTGAACGCCGCAGAGAAGAACAACGCGGTCGAACAGAGAGCCAGGTCGGCTTTAAGGCCGCCTCGGCGGCTGTGGCGGTGGGTGCCCCCTCGAGAGGCCGAGTGGAGGTTCTGCGCAGTGGGCAACCCGGCATGGATGCCGGGTTAGCCGCGCACGGCCAGGGATGGCCGATCGCGGCTAGCCCACGGAGCAGGACCGGAACGAGGGTATGCCGAGCATTAGCGAGGCACCGAACGAAAGGGGCAAAAGCGCTTGGTTACTTACCGCCGGGCCGCGCAGGCTTTTGCAAGTGACTCGCCGTAAGGGCGAAACCAATGGAAGCCATAACCGCAGAATCGGATATGTACCCCATCAAAAAAAACCATTCTGCGCCCTCAAGCAAGGGCCAGGGCTACGAAGGCAAAAAAGCGGAACGCGCCGAAGGAGGAATGCTCTATACCTTCAAGGTCTTTTTTGATCGAATGCCTTTTCCTACAGTCGAGGTTCCCCATGACCGTCACCGTCAATACCGTTTCCGCCGAAGGCTTGCGCCACAGCGTACAAATCGATGACCACGAACTCTTCGCCGACGTGCCGACATCCTCCGGCGGCGAAGGCTCGGCACCCGAGCCGCACGATTACTTCGATGCCGCGCTCGGTGCATGCAAAGCCCTGACCCTGAAGCTGTACGCGAAGAAAAAAGGCATCCCGCTGACCGGCGTTGGCGTAGAGGTCAAACGCGACAACAGCGAAGAGCAAAAAGGCAAATACGCCCTCCACGTCAAACTGACCCTCAAGGGCGTGCTCACCGATGCCCAGCGCGACGAACTGCATCGCGTGGCCGACCGTTGCCCGGTGCACAAGCTGATGACCACCTCGGAAGTCAGCATCGAAACCCATCTGTCCGAAGGCGCCTTCAGCCAATAGCAGCAAGGCTCGGGCAAGCGGGTTATGCTCCACGCGTCACCCGCTCAGCCTGGAATGCACCATGAACTCTCCGCTCGTGATCCGCCCCCGCGCCGAAGATGTTGAAGGCCAGCCGATTCTTCGCCCGCTGCCGTCAGCCAAATGCCGCAGCGTCGGGCCTTTCGTGTTTTTCGACCACATGCTGCAAACCCGTTATCCGGCGGGCAAAGGCATGAACATCCGTCAGCATCCGCACATTGGTCTGTCGACCCTTACCTACTTGTTCGAAGGAAAAATCCAGCACAAGGACAGCCTCGGTTCCGACCAGGTGGTGAACGCCGGGGACGTCAGCTGGATGACCGCCGGCAGCGCCATTGCTCACGTCGAGCGTACGCCCGAAGCCCTGAAAACCAGCGGATTCACGATGCACGGTTTGCAAATCTGGCTGGCATCGCCCAAGGAGCATGAGCAAGGCCCGGGGCACTACAGCCATCACCCGGCAGACACCCTGCCGGTCAGCGATAACCTTGGGGTGAAGATCCGGATGATCGCCGGGTCAGGCTTTTGCCTGGAATCGCCAGTACCGGTGCTTTCTCCCACGCTGTACGCAGAACTGAACCTGCAGACCGCCACCACGCTGCTGATTCCCACCGAGCATGAAGAACGGGCGTTGTATGTGCTGAGTGGTGAGGCGCAGCTCGATGGCGAGCCAATAGAGCCTTACTCGCTCGTGGTGCTGCCTGCCGGGGAAGAAATGACCCTGTTCGCTGAGAGCGACTGTCATGCGGTGTTGTTCGGCGGTGCGCCGCTGGATGGGCCGCGACGGATCAACTGGAACTTTGTGGCCAGTGATCCTGCGGCCATCGACGAAGCGCGCCGGCGCTGGGCGGCCGGGGATTGGCCGACGGTGCCGGGGGAAGTCGAGCGCATCGAACTGCCCCTGAAATAGAACCCCAAAAATTAACGCAAAACCACTGTAGGAGCCGGCTTGCCGGCGATGGCGATCGTGAGGACGCCATCGCCGGCAAGCCGGCTCCTACAGGTTCTGTGTTCAGTCTTTAAACACCTCATCCAGCAGATTGTGCATCGACGTGAACGCCCGGGCCGCCGTTTTCGCGTCATACATCATCTTGCCCGGCACGTTGGCATGCGGGTCGGTAAACGAATGCACCGCCCCGCCATAGCTCAGTAACTGCCAATCCACACCCGCCGCATTCATTTCCTCTTCAAACGCCGGCAGTTGCTCCCTGGGCACCAACGGATCGGATGCGCCGTGCAGCACCAGCACCGAGCCCTTGATGTTTTTGGCATCGTTGACGTTCGGCGTATCCAGCGTGCCATGGAACGACACCGCAGCCTTCACCGGCGCGCCCGTGCGAGCCAGTTCCAGTGCACAGCAACCACCAAAGCAGAAACCGAAGGTCGCCAGCCTCGAGGTATCGACCGCCGCATCGCCCTGCCCTTGCAGCTGCTCGAAGGCGGCCTGCATACGTTTGCGCAGCAGCGCACGATCGTTCTTCAACGGCATCATTGCCGCGCCCGCCTCGTCGCCATTCTTTGGGCGCACTGCCTGACCGTACAGGTCCGCGATCAGCACCACATACCCCTTGGCCGCCACCGATTTGGCGATCTCCTCGGCACCGGCGCTGACGCCCATCCAGTTCGGCGCCATCAACAGGCCAGGACGCGGGCCTTTATGGTCGGCATCGAACGCCAGGCGACTTTCATACGGCTGGCCGTCGATCTGGTACGAGACGGAACGAACAGTGATTTGGCTCATGACTAACTCCCAGTAAAAGGCACCAGAATGAAAAAACCCGCCGAAGCGGGTTTTTGTACAACTCAGTTAAACCGACAGTTCAACCAGCAACTTGTTGAGGCGGCGCACGTACGCTGCCGGATCTTTCAAGCTGTCACCGGCTGCCAGGGCCGCCTGATCGAAGAGAATGTGCGACAGGTCGCCGAAGCGCTCGTCGCTCTGCTCGTTGTCGAGCTTCTCGATCAGCGGGTGAGCCGGGTTAAATTCGAAGATCGGCTTCGAATCCGGAACCTTCTGACCGCTGGCTTCCAGAATCTGACGCATCTGCAGGCCCAGGTCCTGCTCGCCGATGGCCAGAATCGCCGGGGAGTCGGTCAGACGATGGGAAACCCGTACTTCAGCCACGGATTCACCCAGTGCCGTTTTCAGACGCTCAACCAGACCTTCTTTGGACTTGGCGACTTCTTCCGCGGCTTTCTTGTCTTCTTCCGAATCCAGGTTGCCCAGGTCGAGGTCACCGCGTGCCACGTCGACGAAGCTCTTGCCGTCGAAGTCGCTGAGGTAGCTCATCAGCCACTCGTCGATGCGGTCAGTCAGCAGCAGCACTTCGATGCCTTTCTTGCGGAAGACTTCCAGGTGCGGGCTGTTTTTGACTTGTGCGTAGGTTTCGCCGGTCAGGTAGTAAATCTTGTCCTGACCTTCCTTGGCGCGAGCCAGGTAGTCGGCCAGACCAACAACCTGCTCGCCTTCTTCGCCCGAAGTGGAGGCGAAACGCAGCAGGCCAGCGATTTTCTCTTTGTTGGCGAAGTCTTCTGCCGGGCCTTCTTTCATGACCTGGCCGAAGTTTTTCCAGAAGCCTTTGTATTGCTCAGGCTCGTTCTTCGCCAGTTTTTCCAGCATGTCCAGCACGCGCTTGGTCAGCGCCGACTTCATGGAGTCGATGATCGGGTCTTTCTGCAGGATTTCCCGCGACACGTTCAGCGACAGGTCGTTGGAATCGACCACGCCCTTGATGAAGCGCAGGTAAAGCGGCAGGAACGACTCGGCCTGGTCCATGACGAACACACGCTGTACGTACAGTTTCAGGCCTTTCGGCGCTTCACGCTGGTACAGGTCGAACGGAGCACGGCTCGGGACGTAAAGCAGCGAGCTGTATTCGAGCTTGCCTTCGACCTTATTATGGCTCCAGCTCAGCGGGTTTTCGAAATCGTGAGCGATGTGCTTGTAGAACTCCTGGTATTCCTCGTCCTTGATCTCGGTGCGAGGACGGGTCCACAGGGCGCTGGCGCGGTTGACGGTTTCCCACTCAACGGCCGGCTTCTCTTCACCTTCAGCAGCGGCCACTTCTTTCGGCAGCTCGATCGGCAAAGCGATGTGATCGGAGTACTTCTTGATGATGTTACGCAGACGCCAGCCATCGGCGAACTCGTCTTCACCGGACTTCAGGTGCAGGACAATGCGAGTGCCGCGCTCGGCTTTCTCGATGGTAGCGACTTCAAAATCGCCTTCGCCCTTGGACGACCAGTGCACGCCTTCGCTGGCGGCAGCACCGGCACGACGGCTGAACACGTCAACTTTGTCGGCGACGATGAAGGCGGAATAGAAACCCACGCCAAACTGACCGATCAGGTGCGAATCCTTTTTCTGGTCGCCCGTCAGGTGTTTCATGAAATCAGCGGTGCCGGATTTGGCGATGGTACCCAGGTGGGTGATCGCGTCTTCACGGCTCATACCGATACCGTTGTCTTCGAGGGTGACGGTTTTAGCGTCCTTGTCGAAGCTCACACGGATTTTCAGCTCGGCGCCACCTTCCAGCAGTTCAGGCTTGGACAGGGCTTCGAAGCGTAATTTGTCGACAGCGTCAGAGGCGTTCGAGATCAATTCGCGAAGGAAGATTTCCTTGTTGGAATACAGCGAATGGATCATGAGGTGCAGCAGTTGCTTCACCTCGGTCTGGAAGCCCAGGGTTTCCTTTTGAGTTTCCACACTCATGGTCATCAAACTCCAATCAGATGGCAGTGGCCACGACCTAGAGGGTCGGGGGCGGGTTGTCATCAAAGTTGGGGGCTGAGATCAGGATTTCAAGGGCTCATCGATTTTGAAGTGCGCGCGGGCTGTGGCGATGGGCTCGGCTTCGGTGCTTTGCCAGGCCGTCACTGCAACGTTGGCGACACGCCGGCCCTGGCGGCACACCTGACATCTGGCCCAGGTGTCGCGAAACTGCCCCGCGCGCAGGTAATCCAGGGAGAAGTCGATGATTTTCGGTACCCCCGGCGCACCGGTGAGAATCAGCAAATGCAGGGCCGCAGACAGCTCCATGAACCCGGCAATCACCCCGCCATGGATCGCCGGCAATAAAGGGTTACCAATGTTGTCCTTGTTCGCCGGCAGACGAAACAACAGGTCATCGCCGACCCGCGAGCATTCGACGCCAATCAATTTGGCGTAGGGAATCAGGTGCAACAGCGAGGCGTAGTCGCCCCGCTCATGGGCCTGTTGCAGTTGCTCCTTGAAGTTGTCGGTCATTTCGCTGCTCCCGCGATGACGCCACCAAACCCTTTGGCGCCTTTGACGGACTTGCCCATGCGCATGAAGGTGCCCACGACATGGGCGATGGGGTGTTCCGGATCGTCCTGATAGGCGAAACCCCGGGCGAAGATCACATCGGTGGTGACCCGATAGCATTGGGCGAAGCCATACACATCTTTATGTGGCTCGGCCGCGTGCATGTAGTCGATGCGCAGGTCGAGGGTCGGGCAGACTTCGAACTCGGGCAATACGCATAGGGTTGCCATGCCGCAAGCGGTGTCCATCAGCGAGGTCAGCGCACCGCCGTGAATCACACCGGTCTGCGGATTGCCGACGATCTGCGGGCTGTACGGCAGAATCACGGTGAGCCCTTCGTCGCTGGCACTGTGGACCCGCAACCCGAGGACCTGACAGTGGCGCAGTGCCGACAAAAATCGCGTCGCACGCTCAAAAACGGGGTTTTCGGCCATCTTATAAAAACTCTTCTTAGTGTCCGGACATCGCACTAGGCGTATTGAGTAAAAGTTCCCGCAGGATCAACTTTATATATCTGAACGATTCGAGGAACTTAACCCTGATGGCGGTGCTCGAAAGGCCAGTAGATATTTTCCATAAGGAGAAACACCCCATGCGTAAGACTTTAGCTATTGCCTTGATGTTGACCGCTTCCCTCGGTCTCGCTGCCTGCGATAAAAAATCCGAGGACAAAGCTCAAGAAGCCGACAGACATGCTGAGCAAGCTCAGCAAGACATGAACAAAGCTCAGGATAAAGTGAACGACGCAGCGAAAGAAAACGCCGAAGCTGCCAAAGCTCAGGCTGAATCGAACGAAGCCGCTGCAAAAGAAGCACCTAAAAACTAAATCGGTTTTTAGCGTGATAAAGAAAACCCGCCAAGTGCGGGTTTTCTTTTGCCTGGCGGTTAGCCTTGTTAGAGCAAAATAGTTCTAAAAGTCGGACTAATCATCAATAGCAACGAACACACTAGCCCGACAAACCACACCAGACTTCGCTGCCAGGCGAGATCGCTCCAATAGCACACTAAGTAAATGATCCGGGTAATCACGAAGATGATTGCCAGTGAATCAATCAGCCATCCCACCGTCTGCGTGGTATGCGCCATCAATACGCCCACCGCAAACAACATGAACGCTTCAATACAGTTCTGATGAGCGGCCAATGCCCGGGCACCGAAGCCGGTGAGCTGTGCCTGCTGCTGACGCGGCAGGTGATTATCGTAACCACCCTGCTCTTTCATCGCCTTGGCCACCGGCATGCGGGACACATAGATCAGCACAGCGCTGATAAACACACACCAGAACGGGATACTCATCAAGCGGCCTCTTTGTTGACGTCGGGCAATGGCGCCTCTGTAGGGGTATAGACCATCACATCAAGAACGTCGGAATGAAATTCCCGGCGATACAGCACCAGCACCACACCGGCACTCATCAACATGAACAGCCACGGGCTGACAAACCAGGCCAGCATGGTCATGCCGAAATAATAGGAGCGCAGGCCAAAGTTGAACTGGTTGGCGGCCATGGAAATGACCCGCGCCGCCCGTGCGGCGAAGGCTTTACGCTCCAGCTCGGAAACATGCCGTTCGCCGACCATCGGGGCCGAACCGACCAGAATTGCCGCGAAGTTGTACTGGCGCATGCACCAGCTGAACGTGAAGAACGCATACACAAACACCAGCGCCAGGCACAGCAGCTTGATCTCCGACATACCTTGGGAAGCCTGTTGCACCATCGGGATATCCGCCAGCAACGACACCGCCCTTTCCGACGCGCCGAGCACCGTGAGAATACCGGCCAGGATGATCAGTGTGCTGGAGGCGAAGAACGAGGCGTTACGCTCCAGATTGCCGATCACACTGGCATCGGCGATGCGGTTGTCCCGCAGCAGCATACGACGCATCCAGTCTTCGCGATACAGGTGCAGCACGCTGGCGAGGCACGCGGTGTCGCGGCCCTTCCACGTCGCGTAACGGGTGTAGCCACCCCAGCAGACGACAAACCAGACGGCGGCGAGGATGTGGATCAGGTTGGCGTGGATGAACGACATGCAGGTCCTTGTGATGTAGAGGCTGAACACTGAAACCTTTGTAGGAGCGAGCCTGCTCGCGATGACGGATTTACATTCAACACGGATGTTGACTGATCGACCGCTTTCGCGAGCAGGCCCGCTCCTACAGGGGGATTTGCAGTGCTTCGACGTTAGCTGACAAAAAAAGACACTGCCTCACGCGCATAAAAAATGCCCCGTATCGATTGATACGGGGCATTTCCATATTGGCTCAAGGCCCGCTTGTGGCGAGCCGTGAAGCGTCTCAGGCCAGCGCTTCTTCGCGCTTGCCCAGCAGGCGGTCACACACCACCGCGACCACCAGGGTCATGACCGATGGCACCAGCCACGCCAGGCCTTGCTCGCTCAGCGGCAAGTGAGCCAGTTGTGCCGGCATCCAGTCCGCCAGACCTGCGCCCTTGAGCGCGTCGATCAGGCCGAAGATGAACGACACCAGCATCACCGGACCGACGATGCGGCTGTGTTCATGCCAGAAGTCCTTGCAGAAGCTCAGGGCGACCAGGGCGATGCACGGCGGGTAGATCGCGGTGAGGACCGGGATCGAGAACGCAATCAGCTTGGTCAGGCCCAGGTTGGACACCAGCAGGGAGAACGCCGCCAGGATGATGACCAGGGTCTTGTAGGACAGTGGCAGCACACGGCTGAAGTATTCGGCACAGGCGCACGTCAGACCGACCGCTGTCACCAGGCATGCCAACGAGATCAATACCGCGAGGAAACCGCTGCCCAACGAACCAAAGGTGTGCTGAACGTAAGCGTGCAATACCGCCGCGCCGTTGGTCGCACCCGCCGCTACTTCATGGCTGCCGGAACCGAGACGGAACAGGCTGACATACACCAGCGCCAGACCGACGCCGGCTATCAACCCGGCAATGATCGCGTAACGGGTGATCAACGCTGGCGACTCGACACCGCGGGAGCGGATGGCGTTGACGATCACAATGCCGAATACCAACGCGCCCAGGGTATCCATGGTCAGGTAACCATTGATGAAGCCCTGGGAGAACGGTGCCGCGACATATTCGGGCGTCGCCACGCCGATATCACCGGCCGGCAGCGCGAACGCGGCGATGCCGAGGACGGCCAGGGCGATGATCTTCAGCGGTGCGAGGAAACGTCCTACGGTGTCCAGCAAACGGCCAGGGTAGAGCGAGATGAAGAACACCAGCAGGAAGTACACCGAGCTGTAGAGGAACAGCGCCAGCGGGCTTTCGCCGGTCAGCGGTGCCAGGCCCACTTCGAACGATACGGTCGCAGTGCGCGGCGTGGCGAACAGCGGGCCGACGGCGAGGTAGCACGCAGCGGCCAGCAGACCACCGGCGATTTTGCCGATCGGGCTGCTCAAGGTGTCCATTGCTCCACCGACCTTGGCCAGGGCAACGACAGTGATCACCGGCAGGCCGACTGCGGTGATCAGAAAGCCCAGCGCCGCCATCCAGACATGAGGCCCGGACTGCAAACCGACGATAGGCGGGAAGATGATGTTGCCAGCCCCGACGAACAGGGCAAACGTCATAAAACCAAGTGCCAGGATGTCCTGGCCTTTCAACACTTTCATTAAGGAAATACCACACTACTGAATCGGAATTTAGAGAGGGATTTCCCTTATGGGTGAGGGAAATGCTGTCGACCCGTATAGGACCGACCCTTTAGCGCGAAGCTTCCTTGTGGGATGCGGACGCAAAAATGGCGGCTAGCCTAACGAATTTGGGCGACAAACGCACTGTTAGAGGGCGAACTATCCGATCTACGACATTTTCGTGTCGCGTTTTTGCATGTAAATGGTTGTCGCCTATAAGTCCGGCTTGAAGTAAATACCGGAAACGACAAAGGCCACCCGAAGGTGGCCTTTGTTTGGTAAAGCGTCAGCTAAGCGCGAGGCTTACTTGACAGCCCAACCAGTCAGCTCGGCCAGGGCCTTGCCGATGTCTGCCAGCGAACGCACGGTTTTAACGCCTGCGTCTTGCAGTGCAGCGAATTTCTCGTCTGCAGTGCCTTTGCCGCCAGAGATGATTGCGCCAGCATGGCCCATGCGCTTGCCCGGAGGAGCAGTCACACCAGCGATGTAGGAAACAACCGGCTTGGTCACGTGTGCCTTGATGTAGGCAGCCGCTTCTTCTTCAGCCGAACCGCCGATCTCGCCGATCATTACAATCGCTTCGGTCTTCGGGTCTTCCTGGAACAGCTTCAGGATGTCGATGAAGTTCGAACCCGGGATCGGGTCACCGCCGATGCCGACGCAAGTCGACTGACCGAAACCGGCGTCAGTAGTTTGCTTCACAGCTTCGTAGGTCAGGGTGCCGGAACGGGAAACGATACCGACCTTGCCTGGCAAGTGAATGTGACCTGGCATGATGCCGATCTTGCATTCGCCTGGAGTGATCACGCCTGGGCAGTTAGGACCGATCAGGACAATGCCCAGCTCGTCGCAAACTACTTTGGCATCCAGCATGTCCAGGGTAGGAATGCCTTCGGTGATGCAAACGATCAGCTTGATGCCGCCGAAAGCAGCTTCCAGGATCGAGTCCTTGCAGAAAGGAGCCGGAACGTAGATCACGCTGGCGGTGGCGCCAGTGGCAGCTACAGCGTCTTTCACGGTGTTGAACACTGGCAGACCCAGGTGCTCGGTGCCGCCTTTGCCCGGAGTTACACCACCCACCATCTTGGTGCCGTACTCGATGGCTTGCTGGGTGTGGAAACTACCTTGCGAACCGGTAATACCCTGGCAGATAACTTTGGTGTCTTTATTGATCAGGACGCTCATTATTTGCCCTCCGCAGCTTTAACGACTTGTTGAGCAGCGTCGGTCAGGCTGGTAGCAGCGATGATGTTCAAACCGCTTTCTGCCAGTACTTTAGCGCCCAGCTCAGCGTTGTTGCCTTCAAGGCGAACAACAACCGGGATTTTCACGCCGACTTCTTTCACAGCGCCGATGATGCCTTCGGCAATCATGTCGCAACGAACGATGCCGCCGAAGATGTTAACCAGTACTGCAGCGACGTTGGTGTCGGACAGAATGATTTTGAACGCTTCGGTAACGCGTTCTTTGGTAGCACCGCCGCCCACGTCGAGGAAGTTGGCTGGTTTGCCGCCATGCAGGTTGACGATGTCCATGGTACCCATGGCCAGGCCAGCACCGTTGACCATGCAACCGATGTTGCCTTCCAGCGCTACGTAGTTCAGTTCGAACTTGGCAGCGTGCGCTTCGCGCGGATCGTCTTGCGACGGATCGTGGAAAGTCTTCAGCTTAGGCTGACGGTACATGGCGTTGGCGTCGATGTTGATCTTGGCGTCGAGGCAATGCAGATCGCCGTCAGCCTTGATCACCAGCGGGTTCACTTCCAGCAGAGCCAGGTCGTGATCCTTGAACAGCTTGGCCAGACCTACGAAGATCTTGGCGAACTGAGCAACCTGCTTGCCTTCCAGACCCAGCTGGAATGCCAGCTCGCGACCCTGGAATGGCTGAGCGCCAACCAGTGGATCGATAGTGGCTTTCAGAATTTTTTCTGGAGTGTCGTGAGCGATTTTCTCGATGTCCACGCCACCTTCGGTGGAAGCCATGAACACGATACGACGGCTCGAACGGTCAACGACAGCGCCCAGGTACAGCTCTTTAGCGATATCAGTGCACGATTCAACCAGGATCTTGGTGACTGGCTGACCATTGGCGTCAGTCTGGTAAGTCACCAGACGCTTGCCCAGCCACTGCTGTGCGAAGGCTTTGGCGTCTTCTTTGCTGCGAACCAGCTTAACGCCGCCCGCTTTACCGCGACCACCGGCGTGAACCTGGGCTTTGACAACCCACTCGCTGCCGCCGATTTTGTCGCAAGCTTCTGCTGCTGCTTCCGGGGTGTCTACCGCGTAACCGGTGGATACTGGCAGGCCGTACTCAGCGAACAGCTGCTTACCCTGATACTCGTGAAGATTCATGCTTATTACCGTCTTCGTTAGGTACTGCGCATTCGGTGCTGCACTTGTTCAAGTGCCGCACCACCTGTGACTGCTGCTTGCGTAGCCTTTCCGGATACCCGGTGCAGCCACGCAAGACTGCGTCCAGCGGATATTCCGCGGTGAGTCTTGCATGCAAGGCTCACGACGGGCCATACCGCCGTGGTTTCTTATTGTCTTAACGCTTCTTGCGGTTGGCGATGTGGATGGCGCCGCCATTCACTGCCAGAGCTGCTTCGTGCAAGGCTTCAGACAGGGTCGGATGGGAGAAAACCATCATGCCCAGGTCTTCAGCGCTGGTGCCGAATTCCATACCGATCGCGCCCTGCTGAACCAGTTCTGCAGCGCTCGGGCCAATCACGTGGACGCCCAATACGCGGTCAGTCTTGGCATCGGCAATGACTTTCACGAAACCGCCGGTGTCGTTGGCTGCCATGGCGCGGCCGCTGGCTGCGAACGGGAAGGTGCCAACGTTAACTTCAACGCCTTCAGCCTTCAAGGTCTGCTCGGTTTTGCCGACCCACGCGATTTCCGGGTGAGTATAAATAACAGACGGGATCAGGTCATAGTTGATTTGGGCTTTGTGGCCCTTGATGCGCTCAACCACCATGATGCCTTCTTCGGACGCCTTGTGCGCCAGCATCATGCCGCGAACCACGTCGCCGATCGCGTAAACGCCCGGTACGCTGGTGGCGCACTGGTCGTCAACGAATACGAAACCGCGCTCGTCGATGGTCACACCGCTGTCGGCAGCCAACAGTTCGGTGGTCACTGGACGGCGACCAACGGCAACGATCAGCTTGTCGAAAGTGATGCTCTGTTCGCCGTTGGCATCGGTGTAGTTCACAACGACTTCGTCGCCGTTCACTTTCGAACCGGTGACGCGAGCGCCCAGCTTGATATCCAGACCTTGTTTGGTCAGGGTTTTGTAGGCTTCTTTGGAAACGGCGTCGTCAGCAGCCGGCAGGAACTTCTCCAGCGCTTCCAGAACAACCACTTCAGCGCCGAGGCGCGACCATACCGAACCCAGTTCCAGACCGATCACGCCAGCGCCGATAACGCCCAGACGCTTAGGTACGGCCTGGAATTCCAGGGCGCCGGTCGAATCGACGATCACTTTCTGGTCAACCGGAGCCGGTGGAATGTCGATCGGACGCGAACCGGAAGCAAGAATCACGTTCTCGGCTTCGATGATTTCAACGCTGCCGTCTGGCTTGGTCAGTTCAACTTTCTTGCCGGCCAGCAGTTTGCCGTGGCCTTGCAGGGAAGTGACGCCGTTCGCCTTGAACAGGGTCGCAACGCCAGAGGTCAGGCCTTTGACGATGTTGGCTTTACGGCCAACCATTGCGGCCACGTCCATGGTCACGCCAGCGTGATTGATACCGTGGATCGCGAAGCCTTCTTTGGCTTCCTTGTATTTCCAGGAGCTGTCCAGCAGCGCCTTGGAGGGAATGCAGCCGACGTTCAGGCAAGTACCGCCGAGGGCCAGTTTGCCTTCGCCGTCAGTGTATTTCTCGATGCAGGCAGTGGAGAGGCCCAGTTGCGCTGCTTTGATGGCAGCCACGTAGCCGCCAGGGCCCGCGCCAATCACTACCACGTCGAATTTCTGAGTCATGTGTCATTCCTTCTCGAATCAAACCGGAAGGTCCCTTTTGGGGACCATCGTGGGACGAAGCTGGTCATTACAGATGGGCCGCCCGTCAAGCAGCGGCCCGTGCAACGAAATCAGATATCCAGCAGCAAACGAGCCGGGTCTTCCAGCAGGTTCTTGATGGTAACCAGGAAGGTCACAGCTTCTTTGCCATCGATCAGACGGTGATCGTAGGACAGAGCCAGGTACATCATCGGACGGATTACGACCTGACCGTTGATCGCCATCGGACGCTGCAGAATGTTGTGCATGCCCAGGATAGCCGCTTGCGGCGGGTTGACGATCGGAGTCGACATCATCGAACCGAAGGTACCACCGTTGGTGATGGTGAACGTACCGCCGGTCATTTCGTCCATCGACAGTTTGCCGTCGCGCGCTTTCTTGCCGAAGGTGGCGATGCCGCCTTCGATTTCAGCCAGGCTCATCAGTTCGGCATTACGCAGAACCGGTACAACCAGGCCGCGGTCGCTGGAAACAGCAACACCGACGTCAGCGTAACCGTGGTAAACGATGTCGCCGCCGTCGATCGACGCGTTGACAGCCGGGAAGCGTTTCAGCGCTTCGGTGGCAGCCTTGACGAAGAACGACATGAAGCCCAGGCGTACGCCGTTGTGGGACTTCTCGAACAGATCCTTGTACTTCGAACGCAGGGCCATGACTTCGGTCATGTCGACTTCGTTGAAAGTGGTCAGCATCGCCATGTTCGACTGAGCTTCTACCAGGCGCTTGGCCACGGTAGCGCGAACGCGGGTCATCGGTACGCGCTTCTCGATGCGGTCGCCAGCGGCGAACACAGGAGCGGCGGCAGCCGGAGCAGCAGCCTTGGCAGGTGCGGCAGCCGGAGCGGCTTTCTTGGCTTCAACAGCGGCAACCACGTCTTCCTTGGTTACACGACCATCTTTGCCGGTGCCTTTGACGGACGCCAGGTTGATGCCGTTTTCTTCAGCCAGCTTGCGAGCAGCCGGAGCAGCGATAGCGTCTTCGTCAGCGCCAGCAGCCGGAGCGGCAGCAGCAGCGGCCGGAGCAGCAGCGGCAGCAGGAGCAGCGGCAGCAGCGCCGCCTTCAACGATGGAGCCCAGGACTTCGTCGGACAGAACGGTGTCGCCTTCGTTCTTGACGATAGCGCCCAGCACGCCGTCAGCAGTCGCCAACACTTCCAGCACAACCTTGTCGGTTTCGATATCGACAATCAGGTCGTCACGCTTTACAGCGTCGCCTGGTTGCTTGTGCCAGGTGGCAACGGTGCCGTCGGCAACCGATTCCGGGAAAGTGGGGGCTTTGATTTCGATAGCCATTATCTGTGTGTCCTTAAATTCGGTTTCAGGTGCGCGAAGGCGTTAAACAGTAAAGGCGTCTTGCAGCAGTTTTTCCTGCTGCTCAGCGTGCATCGATGCATAACCACAAGCAGGTGCAGCAGAAGCCTCACGGCCCGCGTACTCAAGTACGAGAGACGGGTTGAGGTTGCTGATGCTGCGACGCATGTGGTGTTGGCTGCAGTACCAGGCACCCTGGTTCATCGGCTCTTCCTGGCACCAAACGGCATTTTTTACGTTGGTGTAAGGAGCCAGGACTTCTTTCAAGTCGTCCTCAGGGAATGGGTACAGCTGCTCGATACGCACGATGGCGATGTCATCACGACCTTCGGCACGGCGTTTTTCCAGCAGGTCGTAGTAGACCTTGCCGCTGCACAGAACAACGCGCTCGACCTTTTTCGGGTCCAGGGCATCGATTTCCGGGATAACGGTCTGGAACGAACCTTCGGCCAGATCTTCCAGGGTCGAGATGGCCAGCTTGTGGCGCAGCAGCGACTTCGGAGTCAGAACGATCAGCGGCTTGCGCAGCGGACGAATCACCTGACGACGCAGCAAGTGGTAGATCTGAGCCGGCGTAGTCGGTACGGCTACCTGGATGTTGTGCTCGGCGCACAGCTGCAGGTAACGCTCCAGACGTGCCGAAGAGTGCTCCGGACCCTGACCTTCGTAACCGTGCGGCAGCAGCATGGTCAGGCCGCAGAGACGACCCCACTTGTGCTCGCCACTGGTGATGAACTGGTCGATAACCACCTGGGCACCGTTGGCGAAGTCGCCGAACTGGGCTTCCCAGATCACCAGCGCCTCAGGCGTGGTGGTCGAGTAACCGTATTCGAACGCCAGCACGGCTTCTTCGGACAGGAACGAATCGTACAGGTCGAAACGTGGCTGGCCGTTGTACAGGTTTTGCAACGGGATGTAGGTGCCCGCGTCTTTCTGGTTGTGCAAGACAGCGTGACGGTGCGAGAACGTACCGCGACCGATGTCCTGACCCGTCATGCGAATCGGGTGACCTTCGAACGCCAGGGTCGCGTACGCCATGGTTTCGGCGTAACCCCAGTTGATCGGCAGGCCGCCGGCTTGCATCTTCTGACGGTCTTCGTAGATTTTCGAAACCTGGCGCTGAACCACGAAGCCTTCCGGAATTTCCAGCAGCTTGGCGGACAGTTCCTGCAAGGTCTTCAGGTCGAAACGCGTGTCGTGACGCGCAGTCCAGGCGTGGCCCAGATACGGACGCCAGTCCACGAACAACTCTTTGTTCGGCTCTTTGACCAGGCTTTTTACAACATGCAGACCGTTGTCCAGCGCGTTGCGGTATTCATCGACTTTCGCCTGAACACGCTCAACGTCCAGCACGCCGCTCTGAGTCAGGCGATCGGCATACAGCTCACGGGTGGTGCGCTGTTTGGTGATCTGCTGATACATCAGGGGCTGGGTGCCGCTAGGCTCGTCGGCCTCGTTGTGGCCGCGACGACGGTAGCAGACCAGGTCGATCACCACGTCACGCTTGAACTGCATGCGGTAATCGATGGCCAGCTGGGTCACGAACAGCACGGCTTCCGGATCATCGCCATTCACATGGAGGATCGGTGCCTGGATCATCTTCGCAACGTCGGTCGCGTACTCGGTGGAACGCGAGTCCAGCGGGTTGCTGATGGTGAAACCAACCTGGTTGTTGATCACGATGTGCACGGTGCCGCCGGTCTTGAAACCGCGGGTCTGCGACATCTGGAAGGTTTCCATCACCACGCCTTGACCGGCGAATGCCGCGTCACCGTGGATGGAGATCGGCAGAACCTTCTCACCGGTAGGGTCGTTACGACGATCCTGACGGGCGCGAACCGAACCCTCGACCACCGGGGAAACGATTTCCAGGTGGGACGGGTTGAACGCCATGGCCAGGTGAACTTCACCGCCGGTGGTCATCACGTTGGACGAGAAGCCCTGGTGGTATTTAACGTCACCGGAACCCAGCTCGACCTTCTTCTTGCCTTCGAACTCGTCGAACAGCTCACGCGGGTTCTTGCCGAAGGTGTTGACCAGCACGTTCAGACGGCCACGGTGGGCCATGCCGATAACGATTTCCTTGGTACCGTAGGAACCGGAACGCTGGATCAGCTCGTCGAGCATCGGAATCAGGCTTTCGCCGCCTTCCAGGCCGAAACGCTTGGTGCCCGGGTATTTGGTGCCCAGGTATTTTTCCAGGCCTTCACCGGCGGTGACGCGCTCGAGCAGGTGGCTCTTGATGTCGGCGGAGTACGTCGGACGACCACGCACGCTTTCCAGACGCTGCTGGAACCACTGGCGCTGCTCGGAATCGGTGATGTGCGTAAATTCAGCGCCGATGGTGCGGCAATATGTCTGCTGCAACGCTTCGTGAATTTCGCGTAGGCTCGCCTCCTCTTTGCCGATGAACAGGTCGCCGGCACGGAAGGTCGTATCAAGATCGGCATTGGTCAAGCCGTAATGATTGATCGACAGGTCTGCAGGTGCAGGACGCTGCCACAGCCCCAGCGGGTCAAGCTGGGCTGCCTGGTGGCCACGCATACGGTAGGCCTGGATCAATCGCAGCACTTCAACTTGCTTCTTCTCGTGCTCACTGCTCACGCTGCCGGCGGAAACCGGTTGGGCGCGGCGCTGGTTCTTTGCCAGCAAGACGAAATGATCGCGAATTGTGGAGTGCGAAACATCGGTGGCAGAGTTGCCTTCAGTCGGCAACTTCTGAAAGTAGGTGCGCCACTCTTCTGGCACAGCGTTAGGGTCGTGCAGGTAGAGCTCATAAAGCTCTTCCACATAGGCAGCGTTACCTCCGGAAAGGTAGGCGCTGTTCCACATGCGCTGCATCACGCTTTCTTGCATGCTTGGTCACCCTCGGTTAGGGGAACACCATCGGCGTCGACACCGAGCAAACTTGCAGAAGTCCGAATGCAGCGACCAAAACAAGCCACTTAGGATCACGCTGATAGTCCGGGTACCAGCCCGGATGCCCCTGCTTGTCTCATTTCTTCAAAATAAGAGCGGCAGCTTTGTGAGCTGCTGCTCAGGTTAAAACTACGGCGCCGGTTGAAGCCTGCGCCGTAGCATCTACGGGTACAGCGGTCCTACGGGTACAGCAGCTGAATCACACGCCGCTTTGCAGCAACATGTTACGTACGTGACCGATGGCCTTAGTCGGGTTCAGGCCTTTCGGACAGACGTTGACGCAGTTCATGATCCCGCGGCAGCGGAATACGCTGAACGGGTCATCCAGCGAAGCCAGACGCTCGGCAGTCTTGGTGTCGCGGCTGTCTGCCAGGAAGCGGTACGCTTGCAGCAGTGCAGCTGGACCCAGGAACTTGTCCGGGTTCCACCAGAAGGACGGGCAAGAGGTCGAGCAGCAAGCGCACAGGATGCACTCGTACAGACCGTCGAGCTTTTCACGCTCTTCAGGGGACTGCAGACGCTCGATGGCCGGAGCCGGCGTGTCGTTCTGCAGGTATGGCTTAACCTTCTCGTATTGCTTGTAGAAGATGCTCATATCGACGACCAGGTCACGGATAACCGGCAAACCTGGCAGCGGACGAACGATCAGCTTGTTACCTTTTACGACAGAGGACAGTGGCGTGACGCATGCCAGACCGTTCTTGCCGTTGATGTTCATGCCGTCGGAACCGCAAACGCCTTCACGGCAAGAGCGACGATAGGAGAAACCTTCGTCCTGCTCTTTGATCAGGGCCAGCACGTCCAGCACCATCAGGTCTTTACCACCGGTATCGACCTGGAATTCCTGCATGAACGGCGCGGCGTCCTGATCAGGGTTGTAGCGATAAACACTGACTTGCAACATGGCGGCCACCCTTAATAAGTCCGAATCTTAGGTTCAAAAGTCGGAACAGTCTTCGGCGAGAAGTTCACAGCACGCTTGGTCACGCGCTTGTCACCCGGGAAGTACAGGGTGTGGCACAGCCAGTTTTCGTCGTCGCGATCTTCAAAGTCTTCACGAGCGTGAGCGCCGCGGGACTCTTTGCGGATCTCTGCAGCGATGGCGGTGGCTTCGGCCACTTCCAGCAGGTTCTGCAACTCCAGAGCTTCGATACGAGCGGTGTTGAACGCCTGGCTCTTGTCGTTGATCTTGACGTTGGCGATACGGCCACGCAGATCAGCCAGCTGAGCGATACCCTTCTGCATGTATTCGCCCGTACGGAACACACCGAAGTAGTTCTGCATGCAGCTTTGCAGTTCTTTACGCAGGGTAGCGACGTCTTCACCTTCGGTACGCGAGTTCAGGCCATCGAGACGCGCCAGGGCAGCGTCGATGTCGGACTGGCGAGGACGAGCGTAATCAACGCCTTCCTTCAGGGTCTGCTCGAGGAACAGACCGGCGGCACGACCGAACACCACCAGGTCGAGCAACGAGTTGCCGCCCAGACGGTTGGCACCGTGAACCGATACGCACGCCACTTCGCCTACAGCGAACAGGCCAGGAATGATCTGGTCCTTGCCGTCAGCGTCCTGGGTGATTGCCTGGCCATGAATGTTGGTGGCAACGCCGCCCATCATATAGTGGCAGGTTGGAACGACCGGAATCGGCGCCACGGCTGGATCGACGTGGGCGAAGGTCTTGGACAGCTCCATGATGCCTGGCAGACGGCTGTGCAGAACTTCTTCACCGAGGTGATCGAGTTTCAGCATTACGTGGTCGCCATCCGGACCGCAACCGTTGCCGGCGATGATTTCTTTAACCATCGAACGGGCAACCACGTCACGACCGGCCAGGTCTTTCGCGTTCGGAGCATAACGCTCCATGAAACGCTCGCCGTGCTTGTTGATCAGGTAACCGCCTTCACCGCGGCAACCTTCTGTAACCAGTACACCGGCGCCGGCGATGCCGGTCGGGTGGAACTGCCACATTTCAATGTCTTGTACCGGCACGCCAGCACGCAGAGCCATACCGACGCCGTCACCGGTGTTGATCAGGGCGTTGGTGGTGGACGAGTAGATACGGCCTGCACCGCCAGTCGCCAATACGGTGGCGTTAGCGCGGACGTAGGAAGTTTCGCCGGTTTCAATGCAGATGACGATCATGCCTACGAAGGCACCGTCTTCGTTCTTGACCAGGTCAACACCGTAGTATTCGTTGAGGAATACGGTACCGGCCTTGAGGTTGGCCTGGTACAGGGTGTGCAGCAGGGCGTGACCGGTACGGTCGGCAGCGGCGCACGTACGTGCAGCCTGGCCACCTTTACCGAAGTCTTTCGACTGACCGCCGAACGGACGCTGGTAGATGCGGCCCTGTTCGGTACGGGAGAACGGCAAACCCATGTGCTCGAGTTCGAAGACCGCTTCCGGGCCTACGGAACACATGTATTCGATAGCGTCCTGGTCACCGATGTAGTCGGAACCCTTGACGGTATCGTACATGTGCCAGCGCCAGTCATCGTTCGGGTCAGCGGACGCGATGGCGCAGGTGATGCCACCCTGGGCGGATACGGTGTGCGAACGAGTCGGGAAAACCTTGGTGACAACGGCAGTCTTGTGACCGCCCTGTGCCAGCTGCAGCGCAGCGCGCATGCCAGCACCGCCGCCGCCAATAATAATGGCGTCGAACGAAAGCGTATTAACTGTAGTAGACATGAATCAGATACCCCAAAGAATCTGCACACCCCAGACGAAGTAAGCGAACATCGCAACGCCGCATACTGCCTGGAACAGGAAACGTACAGTGGTCGCGGACTTGCCGAACGCCATTGGCGTCAGGTAGTCGGTCGCGATGGTCCACATGCCGACCCAGGCGTGAGCGCCGAGGGCAACGAGGGCCAGGAGACTGAAGATACGCATCCAGTTGTTGGCGAACAGTTCATGCCATTGGGCGTAGCCGATGCCTGGATTGGCAACGACGTATCCGATCAGGAAAATGAAGTAAGCCGCGAGAACGACCGCAGAAACGCGTTGCGCCATCCAGTCATAGAGGCCCGAACGCGACAGGTTCGTGACGTTAGTTACCATATCCAAACTCCTGCCAGAACGATTACCACCACGGAAACGGCGATAACGATTTTCGAGCCCAGCTTGCCGCCTTCCAGCGTCTCACCGATGCCCATGTCCATGATCAAATGGCGCACACCGGCTACCAGGTGATACAGCAGAGCGGACAGGATGCCCCAAATCACTAGCTTGGCTAGCGGACTGGTCAGACACGCTTTCACCTGACCGAAGCCTTCCTCGGAGCTCAGCGACTTGTCCAATGCGTAAAGCATGATGGCCAGGCTGACAAAGAGGATGACACCGGAAATACGGTGAAGAATGGACGTGTAAGCAGTGACTGGGAGTTTGATGGTCCTTAGGTCTAGGTTTACAGGTCGTTGGCTTTTCACGGCTTTTTTTTCACACTGAAGAGCCCCTAACAATCAGGGCAAAGTTGTTGGGGAGTGCACTGGTCAGGTAACCACCACCCAGGGATGCGACCCCCAATGAAAGCAAGCCCAAAAGCCCTTGGCGGTCGGTGGCCGAGTATAGACAGTTAGGCTACTAATGACAACGCGTTCACCTTCCCCTAATAGCGCATTGCACAAGTTGCATAAAAGGCGTAAATGGCAGTCAATTTCGAGGAAAAAGTCCGGTTAAAGCCTTCTGGAGCAAGACTTTAGGCAAATTGACATTCGAATTTATCTCACTATAGTGGTGCGGGCCCTGCGTGGGGGGTCTGTCTGATGATTTCAAGCATAAATAGGAGGCCACATGGCTGACAAAAAAGCGCAGTTGATCATCGAGGGCGCAGCCCCCGTCGAGCTGCCCATTTTAACCGGCACCGTTGGTCCCGATGTTATCGATGTTCGGGGCCTGACGGCCACGGGCCGTTTCACCTTTGACCCTGGTTTCATGTCGACCGCTTCCTGCGAGTCGAAGATCACCTATATCGACGGCGACAACGGCATTCTGCTGCACCGCGGCTACCCGATCGAACAGCTGGCTGAAAAGTCGGACTACCTGGAAACCTGCTATCTGCTGCTCAACGGCGAACTGCCGACCGCAGAACAGAAGGCCCAGTTCGTCAGCACCGTGAAGAACCACACCATGGTTCACGAGCAATTGAAGACCTTCTTCAACGGCTTCCGTCGCGACGCCCACCCGATGGCCGTCATGTGCGGCGTAGTCGGCGCCCTCTCGGCCTTCTACCACGACTCCCTGGACATCAATAACCCGCAGCATCGCGAAATCTCCGCGATCCGCCTGGTTGCCAAGATGCCGACCCTGGCAGCGATGGTTTACAAGTACTCCATGGGCCAACCCATGATGTACCCGCGCAACGACCTGACGTACGCGGAAAACTTCCTGCACATGATGTTCAACACCCCGTGCGAGATCAAACCGATCAGCCCGGTGCTCGCCAAGGCCATGGACCGGATCTTCATCCTCCATGCCGACCACGAGCAGAACGCATCGACCTCCACCGTACGCCTGGCCGGCTCTTCGGGTGCCAACCCGTTCGCCTGTATCGCCGCCGGCATCGCTGCACTGTGGGGCCCTGCCCACGGCGGCGCGAACGAGGCTGTTCTGACCATGCTGGACGAAATTGGCGATGTGTCGAACATCGACAAGTTCATCGCCAAGGCCAAGGACAAGAACGATCCGTTCAAATTGATGGGCTTCGGTCACCGCGTTTACAAAAACCGCGACCCACGCGCTACCGTCATGAAGCAGACCTGTGACGAAGTGTTGAAGGAACTGGGCATCCAGAACGATCCGCAACTCGAACTGGCCATGCGCCTGGAAGAGATCGCCCTGACCGACCCGTACTTCATCGAGCGCTCGCTGTACCCGAACGTCGACTTCTACTCGGGGATCATCCTCAAGGCGATCGGCATTCCGACCAGCATGTTCACCGTGATCTTCGCTCTGGCGCGGACCGTTGGCTGGATCTCCCACTGGAAAGAAATGCTCTCCAGCCCGTACAAGATTGGCCGTCCGCGCCAGCTGTACACCGGCTACGAGTCGCGTGACATCACCAAGCTGGAAGACCGCAAGTAAGACTTGTCTTGCGATAACGTCTTGAAGTTGTACCGGGAACGGCCTCTATTTATATAGGGGCCGTTTTTGTTTGTGCGCTTTGGGCGGTGTGCATATCCATTCCTGCGGTAACGCCTGCTATTGGTTTCGCCCTTACGGCGAGTCACTTGCAAAAGCGGCAAGTAACCAAGCGCTCTTGCCCCTTTCGTTCGGTGCCTCGCCTAGGCTCGGCATTCCCTCGCTCCGGTCCTGCTCCGTGGGCCCGCCGCGATCGGCCATCCATGGCCGTGCGCGGCCTCTCGAGGGGGCGACCACCGCCACAGCCGCCGAGGCGGCCTGGTAGCCGACCTGGCTCTTTTGGTGTCCGTGTTGTTCTTGAACGCTGCGCTCCCCCATTCCGGATATGTATGCGTTCTCCCCGTAGGAGCCGGCTTGCTGCGGGCGGCGTTCCGACGATGGCGTCCGTTCAGCCAATAAATGTGTCGACTGACCCACCGCTATCGCCGGCAAGCCGGCTCCTACAGGGGATCGGGTTCACACGGTCAAAATTGTAGGAGCCAGCTTGCTGGCGATGGACGTCAACAATGGCGCGGGCTGTCTGAATAAACGCGGTGCCTGGACGTTTTTCGCGAGCAGGGCTCGCTCCTACAGGGTTGCGTTCGCTTTGCTTGGGTTTTTGATTTTGATCTTGATCCACCCGCCCCTTCGGAAGGCTGAGTGGAGGCGTTCATCCGGGGATTGGCGCGCAGCGCCGTTCGACGCAGTCGAACTCATCGCATGTAGGTGCCAGCGAAGCCAACCGGAGGGCGATGCCCCCGGATGAATGCCGGAGCGAAGGAACCCCGAGCCCTGGCGAGGGGCCGGACGCTCGGGGCGAGCCTTTTTTGCTTACTTTTTTTGGCGTTTGAAAAAAAGTGAGTCGCCGTAAGGGCGAAACCATAAGCGGCCGTTACCGCAGCAATGGATATGTACCCGACCAACAAGAGACAGGCCGGCTGACCGATAACCGCCCAATAAAAAATGCCCCGATCTCTCGACCAGGGCATTTCTGTTTTTACTGCAACTTAAATCAACAATCCTGAAGCTTTAGTGCGAAACCGCCCCACTCGCCCCCAAACCCGTCTGCGAACGTACAAACTGCGGGAAGAACAGCGCCCGCTCATTGTCAGCCGCAGTCGACTTGTCAGTGATCGAGAAGAACCAGATCCCCACAAACGCAATGATCATCGAGAACAGCGCCGGGTATTCATACGGGAAGATCGCCTTCTCGTGATGCAGGATCTGCACCCAGATGGTCGGACCAAGGACCATCAGGCCAACGGCACTGATCAACCCCAACCAGCCACCAATCATCGCACCGCGGGTAGTCAGCTTCTTCCAGTACATGGAAAGCAGCAGCACCGGGAAGTTACAGCTCGCCGCGATGGAGAACGCCAGGCCCACCATGAACGCGATGTTCTGGCTTTCGAACAGGATGCCCAGACCGATCGCCAGCACCGCCAGGCAAATGGTGGTGATTTTCGAGACGCGGATCTCGTCCTTCTCGTTGGCCTTGCCCTTCTTGATCACGCTGGCATAGAGGTCGTGAGACACCGCCGAAGCACCGGCCAGGGTCAGACCGGCCACTACTGCCAGGATGGTCGCGAACGCAACCGCCGAGATGAAGCCGAGGAAAATACTGCCACCCACCGCGTTGGCCAGGTGCACCGCCGCCATGTTGTTACCGCCCAACAGCGCGCCAGCCGCGTCTTTGAAGGCCGGATTGGTGCTGACCAGCAGGATCGCGCCGAAGCCGATGATGAAGGTCAGGATATAGAAGTAACCAATGAAACCAGTTGCGTAGAGCACGCTCTTACGCGCTTCTTTTGCGTCACTCACGGTGAAGAAGCGCATCAGGATGTGTGGCAGGCCAGCGGTACCGAACATCAGTGCCAGACCCAGGGAGAACGCGGAGATCGGGTCTTTCACCAGACCGCCCGGGCTCATAATCGCCTCACCTTTCGGGTGAACCTTGATCGCCTCGGAGAACAGCATGTTGAAATCGAAGTTAACGTGCTTCATGACCATCAGCGCCATGAACGAGGCACCGGACAGCAGCAGCACAGCCTTGATGATCTGCACCCAGGTGGTCGCCAGCATGCCGCCGAACAGCACGTACATGCACATCAGGATACCGACGAGGATCACCGCGACGTGATAATCGAGACCGAACAGCAGCTGGATCAGCTTGCCGGCACCGACCATTTGCGCGATCAGGTAGAACGCCACCACCACCAGCGAACCGCAAGCGGACAGCGTGCGGATCTGGGTTTGCCCGAGGCGGTAGGACGCCACGTCGGCAAAGGTGTATTTACCCAGGTTACGCAGGCGCTCGGCGATCAGGAACAGAATGATCGGCCAGCCCACCAGGAAGCCGATCGAATAGATCAGGCCGTCGTAGCCGGAGGTGAACACCAGCGCGGAAATACCCAGGAAGGACGCCGCGGACATGTAGTCGCCGGCAATCGCCAAACCGTTCTGGAAACCGGTGATCTTGCCGCCGGCCGCATAGTAATCGGCCGCCGAGTTGTTTTTCTTCGATGCCCAGTAAGTGATGTACAGCGTCGCGCCAACGAACGCCACGAACATCAGGATCGCGGCAACGTTAAGCGGTTGCTTCTGTACGGCGCCGGTCAGGGCGTCAGCCGCCCAGGCGCCCGGAGCGAAGGCTGCGATGCTCAATAGAGCCATTAGACGCCGGATCATTGCTGAGCCTCCTTGAGAATCGCATTGTTCAGGTCGTCGAATTCGCCATTGGCGCGTCGAACGTAGATCCCGGTCAGGATGAAGGCCGAGACAATCAGCCCGACACCGATCGGTATGCCCCAGGTAATCGATGATTCAGGGCTGAGTTTCGCCCCGAGTACATGCGGCCCGTAAGCGATCAGAAGGATGAATCCGGAGTAAAGCCCAAGCATGATCGCCGAAAGAATCCAGGCGAACCTTTCTCGCTTGCTAACCAGCTCCTTGAAGCGCGGGCTGTTTTGAATCGAGAGGTAAATGCTGTCGTTCATTGTTTTTATCCTCGCAGCACAGATTATTGTTGGAACGGTATCCACTCTATGCGGCTGCGAGACAGGTTCCAGACGACCTTAGTATTAGAACGACATGACAGAATCGCCATTTGTAGGAGCGAGCTTGCTCGCGATGGACGTAAACGAAAACGCGTACTGACTGAAAGAGCGCGGTGCCTTTACCTCCATCGCGAGCAAGCTCGCTCCTACAGAAAAGCAAAAAGCCCCTTGGCTATTACGCCAAGGGGCCTTGAGAAGCGCCGACCAGAAACGTCAGCTCACATCATTTGGTCCAGTCCGCAACGCGCTCAGGGTGCTTGGCAACCCAATCCTTCGCCGCGGCTTCAGGCTTGGCGCCGTCCTGGATGGCCAGCATGACTTCGCCGATTTCGTCTTTCGACGCCCACTGGAAGTTCTTCAGGAACTTGGCCACTTCAGGAGCCTTAGTTGCCAGTTCTTTGCTACCGATGCTGTTCACGGTTTCAGCCGCGCCATAAACGCCTTTCGGGTCTTCCAGGAAGCGCAGTTTCCACTTGGCGAACATCCAGTGCGGCACCCAACCGGTGACGGCAATGGATTCGTTTTTCTTCTCGGCACGGGTCAGCTCGGCAATCATGCCGGCGCCGGAACTGGCCTTGAGTTGATAGCCGGTCAGGTCGTAATCCTTGATCGCCTGCTCGGTTTTCAGCATCACACCCGAACCGGCGTCGATGCCGACAATACGTTTTTTGAAGCTGTCGTCGGTTTTCAGGTCATCGAGGGTTTTAGCCTTGACGTACTCCGGCACGATCAGGCCGATTTTTGCGTCCTTGAAGTTCGGACCGTAGTCGACCACCTGATCCTTGTTCTTGGTCCAGTATTCGCCGTGAGTCACCGGCAGCCACGCGGACAGCATGGCGTCGAGTTTGCCTGTGGCCACACCCTGCCACATGATCCCGGTAGCGACGGCTTGCAGCTTCACGTCATAACCCAGCTTTTGCTTGATCACTTCCGCCGCCACGTGCGTGGTCGCTACGCTGTCGGACCAGCCGTCAACGTAACCAATGCTCAGGGTTTTGGTCTCGGCGCTGGCCATCGTGGAGCCAATCGCAAGCACCAGAGCGGCACCTGCGCCTAAAAGTCGTCGCATCTTCATCGTTACTTCCCCGAAAGTGCTGCGCTCGACGGGTGCCGAGTCGCGTCAACGTATTGTTATGGTGCTCAGCGCCCCCATCACGCCTCACCGCAAACTCGTTCGATCATCAGCGCTATTTATCAATGGGGCTACTGACGCATTGATAATCAACCTGACGCCAACCTGAACCTGTGCTGCCAGCGACCTCAAGGCATCGAGAAACGACATCAGAACGCCATTAATTACGACGCGTTGAAAGGCCTCGGGCAATCCGCCCGAACTTTGCATGTCAAAATTATGCGAGGCACCAAGCGCAAGACAAATGCGGGTAACATGCCCGGCTTTGCTCCCATACGGCCTGACCATGCCCGCGACCTCACGCTTTCCTTTTCTTGCTTATTTGTTCGCCTGCCTGCTCGGGCTTTTTGCCCTCGGCGGCTTTTGGTACGGGCTCGGTAAACCTGTAGTCCTGCCGGACGTCGCCAGCGCGACACACAAGTTGCAATGCGCGTCCTACACGCCGTTCGACAAGGACCAATCGCCGTTCGATCAGCCATTCAAGCTGCGCCCCGAGCGCATGGATGCCGACCTCGCTCTGCTGGCCACCCGCTTCGAATGTATCCGCACTTATTCCATGACCGGCCTCGAGGCCCTGCCCGACCTGGCGCGCAAGCATGGTCTGAAGTTGATGATCGGCGCCTGGATCAACAGCAATCCGGTGGACACCGAGAAAGAAGTCGACCTGCTGATCGCCTCCGCCAACGCCAACCCGGACGTGGTGACCTCGGTGATCGTCGGCAACGAAACCCTGCTGCGCAAGGAAGTCACCGGCGCGCAACTGGCCAGGCTGATCAACAAGGTCAAAAGCCAGGTCAAGCAGCCTGTCACTTATGCCGACGTCTGGGAGTTCTGGCTCAAGCACCCGGAGATCGCCCCGGCGGTGGACTTCCTCACTATTCACCTGCTGCCGTACTGGGAAGATGACCCGTCGAACATCGACGCCGCATTGCAGCATGTTCGCGAAGTGCGCCAGGTGTTCGGCAACAAATTCGCCCCCAAGGACGTGATGATTGGCGAAACCGGCTGGCCGAGCGAAGGTCGCCAGCGCGAAACCGCCTTGCCTAGCCGGGTCAATGAAGCCAAGTTCATTCGCGCATTCGTCATCATTGCCGAGCAGGAGGGCTGGCACTACAACCTGATCGAAGCCTTCGACCAACCGTGGAAACGCGCCAGCGAAGGGGCCGTCGGTGGTTACTGGGGACTGTTTGACGCCGACCGCCAGGACAAGGGTGTGCTGGCAGGTCCGGTGTCGAACGTGCCGTACTGGTCGCAATGGCTGGCGGTGGGTGGCGTGATCTTCCTTGTCACGCTGTTCCTCGGCGGTCGCGTCCGCAGCACCCGCTCGGCACTGGTGCTACCGCTGCTCGGCGCGCTGGCCGCCTGCTCGATTGGGGCCTGGGGCGACCTGGCAAGGGTCACCACGCGGTTTACCAGTGAGTGGTTGTGGGTCGCCTTGCTGACGGGTCTTAATTTGCTGGTGCTGACGCATGCCGCATTGACATTGAGCGCCCGTACCGGCTGGCGTGAACGGGCCTTCAACATTCTCGAGCGGCGCGCGGGCTGGTTACTGGCGGTCGCCGGTTTTGCCGCGGCGGTGATGATGCTGGAGCTGGTGTTCGATCCGCGCTATCGCAGCTTTCCGAGCGTCGCATTCATCCTGCCAGCGCTGGTTTACCTGTGCCGCCCGGTCAGCGTGCCGCGTCGTGAAATCGCCCTGCTGACCTTCATCATCGGTGCCGGCATCGCGCCGCAGCTGTTCCGGGAAGGTTTGCAGAACCAGCAGGCCTGGGGCTGGGCGCTGGTGAGTGTGTTGATGGTGGCGGCGTTGTGGCGCAGTTTGCGGGTTCGTCAGGGCTGAGGGCCCCATCGCGAGCAGGCTCGCTCCCACATTTGATCTCCATCGTTCACATAATTTGTGCTCACTGAAGATCTACTGTGGGAGCGAGCCTGCTCGCGATGACGATCTGTCAGGCGCTACGAGACGCCCGGACCAGACGCAACCCCGCAATCACCACCGCAAACACCGCCATCGTCGTGTTGTACAACGCCAGCGCCGGAAACCCGAACACCAGCGCCAGCACCGCCAGCCACCACCCTGCCCATCCCGGCAACACGAAGCCGATCACCGCTGACACCAGCGCCGCCCAGCCCAACACCTGGAAATGAATCATCAGCCCCAGGTTTGATCGGACCACGCACTCCCAGCGACTCGCATCGTCCACGCAAAGGCCGACCCACTGCGCATCTTCCATGAAGCCGTAACGCGCGCCATAACTGGCGGCCAGCCATAAAGGCAACAGAACAAGCAGCAAAATCACGGGCAAGCGGCGGGACATGAAGCACTCCAATTAATCGAAAACGGCGGCCAGCTTAATCCCCCGCCAGCCTTACGCAAGCGTTAACAACAGTTAACTGGGCAGTCAATCACTGCAAAGTGTATCGTCCAGCTACTATTACTCCGAAATTAGGCCTGATTGGTGCCGTACCATGGCACTTTGGCGCAACCCCGGTGGTCATAGCCTGCGAACTTCATTCGGCACCTTTCTCTAAGGGATCTAGTCATGCTCCGTTCCTTGCGCTTCGCCGCTCTGTTTGGCGGCCTTATTTTGAGTGCGTCTGCACTGGCGGCCGATATCGACGCCGCCAGCTACGGCTATCCCTTGACCAACCCGTTCGAGGCGACGATTGCGACGACGCCGCCGGACCTGCGTCCGGAGTTGCCGCTAGACGATGACATCGACCAGGAAACCCGCACCGTCACGTTGCGCCCGGAGCGAGAGTTCGAACTGCCGGACAACTTCTGGCCGGTGAAGAAGCTCACCTATCGCATTGCCACCCAGGACAAGGCCGCGCCACTGATCTTCCTGATCGCCGGCACCGGTGCACGCTATGACAGCAGCCTCAACGAATACCTGAAAAAGCTCTACTACAAGGCCGGTTACCACGTCGTGCAGTTGTCGTCGCCCACCAGCTTCGACTTCATGAGCGCCGCTTCACGCTTTGCCACGCCCGGTATCACCAAGGACGACGCCGAAGACATGTACCGGGTGATGCAGGCCGTGCGGGCACAAAACCCGAAAGTGGCCGTCACCGACTACTACCTGACCGGCTACAGCCTGGGGGCCCTGGACGCAGCCTTCGTCGCGCACCTGGACGAAACCCGCCGCAGCTTCAACTTCAAGAAAGTCTTGCTGCTCAACCCGCCGGTCAACCTCTACACCTCGATCACCAACCTCGACAAGCTGGTCCAGACCGAGGTCAAAGGCATCAACAACAGCACCACGTTCTATGAACTGGTGCTGAACAAACTGACCCGCTACTTCCAGCAGAAAGGCTACATCGACCTCAACGATGCCCTGCTCTACGACTTCCAGCAGTCCAAGCAGCACCTGACCAACGAGCAGATGGCCATGTTGATCGGCACGTCGTTCCGCTTCTCCGCGGCCGACATCGCCTTCACCTCGGACCTGATCAACCGTCGCGGCCTGATCACTCCGCCGAAAACCCCCATCACCGAAGGCACCAGCCTGACGCCGTACCTCAAGCGTGCCCTGCAGTGCGACTTCGACTGCTACATCACCGAACAGGTGATCCCGATGTGGCGTGCCCGCACCGACGGCGGCAGCCTGTTGCAACTGATCGACCAGGTCAGCCTGTATGCCCTGAAGGATTACCTGCACGACAGCCCGAAAATTGCGGTCATGCACAACGCCGACGACGTGATCCTCGGCCCGGGCGACCTCGGTTTCCTGCGCAAGACTTTCGGCGATCGCCTGACGCTTTATCCACTGGGCGGCCATTGCGGCAACCTTAACTATCGCGTCAACAGCGACGCCATGCTGGAGTTCTTCCGTGGCTAAATACCTCCTGCTTATCGCAGCGTTACTCTGTGCAGGCGTCGCGAATGCCGACAACAGCAAAGCCAACGCGCCGGTTGTCATCGACAACGATGGTTTCAAGGAACCGTTGAGCAAACTCAAGTTCAACCCGGGCCTGGACCAGCGCGAGTTCGAGCGCTCGACCCTCAGCGCGCTGGCCGTCTACGACCCGCTGGAAGAGTGGAACCGCCGGGTGTATCACTTCAACTACCGCTTCGACGAATGGGTCTTTCTGCCGGTGGTCGACGGTTATCGCTACATCACGCCGAGTTTCCTGCGCACCGGCGTCAGCAACTTCTTCAACAACCTCGGCGACGTGCCGAACCTGATGAACAGCCTGCTGCAGTTCAAAGGCAAGCGCTCGATGGAAACCACCGCACGCCTGTTGCTCAACACCACCATCGGCATCGCCGGCCTGTGGGACCCGGCCACCGCCATGGGCCTGCCGCGCCAGAGCGAAGACTTCGGCCAGACACTCGGCTTCTACGGCGTGCCGGGCGGCGCTTACTTCGTGCTGCCGATCCTCGGCCCTTCCAACATCCGCGACACCGGCGGCCTGGCCGTGGACTTCACCGCCGAGAACGCGATCAACTTCCTGAACGTCGCCGAAGTCAGCTCCAACCATCCGGAACTCTGGGTCCTGCGCAGCATCGACAAGCGCAACCAGACCAGCTTCCGCTATGGTCAGCTGAACTCGCCGTTCGAATACGAGAAGGTGCGCTACGTGTACACCGAATCGCGCAAGTTGCAGATCGCCGAGTAATTCATCGGCGACAAAAAAGGCCATTCGATGTGAGTCGAATGGCCTTTTTTCACGCGTTGCTTCCAACTCAAAACTTCCCTGTGGGAGCGAGCCTGCTCGCGAAGAGGCCTTAACATTCAACATCCACGTTGACTGGTACGCCGCTTTCGCGAGCAGGCTCGCTCCCACAGTTGGTTAGCGCCAGGCTTCAGCCTTTCACTGCCTTCCAGATTTTGCTTACAACCATCACCACCGCCAACACCACAGCACCCGCGACAATCCCCGCCACCGCATTCAGCAACGTCGGCACGATAAACCCGGCACCGCCCGCCCCTGCGCTGACGTTTTCGATCCAGTGATGAACCACCGGCACGCCGTGGGTCAGAATCCCGCCGCCCACCAGGAACATCGCCGCGGTGCCGATCACCGACAGGCTTTTCATCATGTACGGCGCCGCACGCAAGATCCCGCCGCCGATGCTTTTGGCCATCTGGCCAGGCTTCCGGGTCAGCCACAGACCGAGGTCATCGAGCTTGACGATGCCCGCCACCAGGCCGTAGACGCCGATGGTCATGACAATGGCGATACCCGACAGCACGATGACCTGCTGACTCAGCGAAGCACCGGCCACGGTGCCGAGGGTGATAGCGATGATTTCCGCCGAGAGAATGAAGTCGGTGCGAATGGCGCCCTTGATCTTGTCCTTTTCGAAGGCCACCAGATCGACCGCCGGGTCGGCCACCGCCTCGACCAGTTCCGCGTGCTCGGCCTGATCTTCAGCCTGGCTGTGCAGGAATTTGTGCGCGAGTTTTTCGAAACCTTCGAAGCACAGGTAAGCGCCGCCCACCATCAGCAACGGCGTGACCAACCAAGGAATGAACGCACTGATCGCCAGCGCCGACGGCACCAGGATCAGCTTGTTGAGAAACGAGCCCTTGGCCACCGCCCACACGACCGGGATTTCCCGTTCGGCACGCACGCCGCTGACTTGCTGGGCATTCAGCGCCAGATCGTCACCGAGCACGCCGGCGGTTTTCTTGGCGGCCATTTTGGTCATCAGCGCCACATCGTCGAGTACCGCTGCGATGTCGTCGATCAGCACCAGCAAACTGCTTCCTGCCATGAATCAGGTGTCCTTTTGAATGGAATGCTGCGCAGCATAGCGCGGCCGCGCGCCGCATGGGGCATTCTTGAGCGGCGCGCGAGGCCGGTGCTACCATGCGCAACCGCCAGAACAGGCAAGGAACCCCCTGGTTTATGAGCACTATCCGCGAGCGCAACAAACAACTGATCCTGCGTGCCGCCAGTGAAGAATTTGCCGACAAGGGCTTCGCTGCGACCAAAACCAGTGATATCGCAGCCAAGGCCGGATTGCCCAAGCCCAACGTCTATTACTACTTCAAATCCAAGGAAAACCTCTACCGCGAGGTATTGGAAAGTATCATCGAGCCTATTCTGCAGGCCTCGACGCCGTTTAATCCCGACGGTGTGCCCAGTGAAGTGCTGAGCGGCTACATCCGCTCGAAAATCCGCATCTCCCGCGACCTGCCCTTTGCCTCGAAAGTGTTCGCCAGCGAAATCATGCACGGCGCCCCGCACCTGAGCGCCGACCTGGTCGAACAACTGAACAGCCAGGCCAAACACAACATCGACTGCATCCAGACCTGGATCGACCGCGGCCAGATCGCCCCTATCGACCCCAACCACCTGATGTTCAGCATCTGGGCCGCGACCCAGACCTATGCCGACTTCGACTGGCAGATCACCGCCATCACCGGCAAGGCCAAGCTGGATGAAGAGGATTATGAAGCGGCAGCGCAGACGATTATCCGGTTGGTGTTGAAGGGGTGTGAGCCGGACTAAAGGTCTTCGCGAACAGGCTCGCTCCTACATTTGGAATGCATTTCCCTGTAGGAGTGAGCCTGCTCGCGATGAAGGCAACTCGATTTCAGTTCAAACCCAAACAGCATCCCACAACGGATAGTCGCCAAGATTTTCAACCAGCCCAGCCCGCAACGGGTTGGCTACCACATATCGAGCCATCTTCACCAAATCCTCTTCCCGCCGCAGTGCTCGATCATGAAATCCTCTCTGCCAAAGGCTGGTGCTTCGACCGGTAGACTGCTTTATGGCTTTGGTACTCATCGACTTGGTTTTTTGCATCAGCTCACTCAAAGATCCCTTCTGCAACTCAATTAACCAATGAAAATGATCTGGCATGACCACCCAAGCCAACGAGTTCGCAGAGCCTAGATTCTGCGCATTACGAAATTGATCGACCACCAGCCGGCCCAAGGTGAAATCCTTGAAAACCGGGACTCTGTTTATTGTGTTGGTGGTTAATAGATAAATTCGACTGGCTTCGGCATAGCGACCGATTCGCAATCGATTTGCGGCAGGTAAATTCGGCATTCCTTAGCCTCCCGTGATTAGGTCACGAGAAGGCTAGCTCTGTGGATTGAAGTGGGTGGGACAGACTTTTGGCTGGATGTGTCTGGTAGATAGCTATCGCGAGCAGGCTCACTCCTACAGCGGATTCAGGTGTTCAGACATTTTGTGTCAGACCACGATTCTGTAGGAGCGAGCCTGCTCGCGATGGCATTTGCTCAGGCGTCAAAGATCAAGCAGTAACCCCCGCATCCGCCCTCAATCCCAACGCCTCAATCGCATTGATAGCGCACTGCTCATCAACATCCGACAAATCCCCGCTGATGCCCACCGCTCCCAGTACATTTCCGTCCTGATCCCGGATCAACACACCACCCGGTGCCGGCACCACGCTGCCCTGCCCCAGGCTGTTAAGTGCGGCAATGAACGCCGGGCGTTGCTGGGCGTCCAGGGCCAACAGGCGTGAGCCCTTGCCCAGTGCGATGGCGCCCCAGGCTTTGCCGATGGCGATCTGCGGTCGCAACAGGCTGGCGCCGTCTTCGCGTTGCAGGGAAACCAGGTGTCCGCCGGCATCCAGCACGGCGATGGTCAAAGGGGCCGCGTTGATTGCACGCGCGGCGGAGATGGCCTGGCTGGTCAGGTTGACTGCCACTTTCAAGGTTAAAGCGCTCATGGTGCCGTCCTCATTTTGTTATAGGGAAAGCGGAGGGACTGTGCGCAAGTGCCGCAGTCCGATGCAACAAATAGAACACAATGAGTTATTTTTTTGTATACAATAATTATCGAAAAGCGTCACATGCGACGAAAAGCCACAGCAGAATGGGCTTCCGACGAATGAAACAGTCGCTTGAGAAAATGGATTGACCTGCGCCGTCCACCGTGAATACACTCAGCGCAAAGCCACTTGTATACAATTACAAAACGTAAGAGGCACAAAACCATGAGCAAAATGAGAGCAATCGAAGCCGCCGTTCTGGTGATGCGCCGTGAAGGGGTTGATACCGCTTTTGGCATCCCGGGCGCCGCGATCAACCCGCTGTACAACGCCTTGCAGAAGGTCGGTGGCATCGATCACGTCCTCGCTCGCCACGTTGAAGGCGCCTCGCACATGGCCGAGGGCTACACCCGCACCAAGGCCGGCAACATCGGCGTGTGCATCGGCACTTCCGGCCCGGCCGGTACTGACATGGTCACCGGGCTCTACAGCGCCTCGGCCGACTCGATCCCGATCCTCTGCATCACCGGCCAGGCACCCCGCGCCCGGATGCACAAGGAAGATTTCCAGGCAGTCGACATCACCAGCATCGTCAAGCCAGTGACCAAGTGGGCGACCACCGTTCTGGAACCGGGCCAGGTGCCTTATGCGTTCCAGAAAGCCTTCTTTGAAATGCGCTCCGGCCGTCCAGGCCCAGTGCTGATCGACCTGCCGTTCGACGTGCAGATGGCCGAGATCGAATTCGACATCGATGCCTACCAGCCACTGCCACTGGCCAAGCCGAGCGCGACCCGCGTTCAGGTGGAAAAGGCCCTGGCGTTGCTTGATCAGGCCGAACGTCCATTGCTGGTGGCCGGTGGCGGCATCATCAATGCCGACGCTAGCGACCTGCTGGTCGAGTTCGCCGAGTTGACCGGTATTCCGGTAATCCCGACCCTCATGGGCTGGGGCACCATTCCCGACGATCACCCGCTGATGGTCGGCATGGTCGGTCTGCAAACCTCGCACCGCTACGGCAACGCGACGATGCTGAAATCCGACGTGGTGCTGGGCATCGGTAACCGCTGGGCGAACCGTCATACCGGTTCGGTCGACGTCTACACCGAAGGCCGCAAGTTCATTCACGTCGACATCGAAGGCACACAGATCGGCCGCGTGTTCACCCCGGATCTGGGCATCGTGTCCGACGCCGCTGCCGCGCTGACCGTGTTCATCGAAGTCGCTCGCGAATGGCAAGCCGCCGGCAAACTGAAAAACCGCAGTGCCTGGCTGCAAGACTGCCAGCAGCGTAAAGCCAGCCTGCAGCGCAAGACTCACTTCGACAACGTGCCGGTCAAGCCGCAGCGCGTGTATGAAGAGATGAACCAGGTGTTCGGCAAAGACACCTGCTACGTCAGCACCATCGGTCTGTCGCAGATTGCCGGCGCGCAGTTCCTGCACGTCTACAAGCCGCGTCACTGGATCAACTGCGGCCAGGCCGGCCCGTTGGGCTGGACCATTCCGGCGGCGCTGGGCGTGGTCAAGGCCGATCCGACCCGCAAGGTCGTGGCACTGTCGGGCGACTATGATTTCCAGTTCATGATCGAAGAATTGGCGGTGGGCGCGCAGTTCAAGCTGCCGTACATCCATGTTGTGGTAAACAACTCATACCTGGGGCTGATTCGTCAGGCCCAGCGCGGTTTCGACATGGACTACTGCGTGCAGCTGTCCTTCGATAACCTGAACGCTCCGGAGCTCAACGGTTACGGCGTCGATCACGTTGCAGTCGCCGAAGGCCTCGGCTGCAAGGCACTGCGTGTGTTCGAACCGGCTCAGATCCAGCCTGCCCTGCGCAAGGCCCAGGAGCTGATCGAAGAGTTCAAGGTCCCGGTGATCGTCGAGATTATCCTGGAGCGCGTGACCAACATTTCCATGGGCACCGAGATCAACGCCGTCAACGAATTCGAAGACCTGGCGCTGGTCGGTAACGATGCGCCAACCGCGATTTCGTTGCTCGACTGATTGCTCTTCATGTAGGAGCGAGCCTGCTCGCGATGAGGCCAGCACATTCAACTTCCATGTTGACTGACATTGCGCTATCGCGAGCAGGCTCACTCCTACAGGGGGCTACATACATTTACGGGAGACCACCATGCCGCGTTTCGCAGCCAACCTGTCCATGCTGTTCACCGAACAGGATTTCCTCGCCCGTTTCGAAGCGGCCGCCAAGGCCGGCTTCAGTGGTGTCGAATACCTGTTCCCTTACGACTTCAGCTCCGCCGAGATCAAGGCCAAGCTCGACGCCAACGGCCTGACCCAAGTGCTGTTCAACCTGCCGGCCGGTGACTGGGGCAAGGGCGAACGCGGTATCGCGTGCCTGCCGGACCGGGTCGAAGAGTTCCGCGCCGGTGTCGATCTGGCGATCGCCTACGCGCAAGTGCTGGGCAACACCCAGGTCAACTGCCTGGCCGGTATTCGTCCACAAGGCGTCGACGATGCCACCGTGGAAAAAACCTTCGTCGCCAACCTCAAATACGCAGCCGACAAGCTGCAGGCGGCGGGTATCAAACTGGTGATGGAAGCGATCAACACCCGCGACATCCCGGGCTTCTACCTGAACAACACGGCGCAAGCCCTGTCGATTCGCGAGCAGGTCGGCAGTGCCAACCTGTTCCTGCAATACGACATCTATCACATGCAAATCATGGAAGGCGACCTGGCCCGCACCCTGCAATCGCACCTGAGTGAAATCAATCACGTGCAATTGGCGGACAACCCGGGGCGCAACGAACCGGGCACCGGTGAAATCAACTACCGCTTCCTGTTCGAACACCTGGACCGCATCGGTTATCAGGGTTGGGTTGGCTGTGAATACAAGCCGCTGACCACCACCGAAGCAGGCCTGGGCTGGCTCAAAACCCATAACGCGATCTAACACAATTTCCTGTAGGAGCCGGCTTGCCGGCGATGGCATCACCGCGGTGCATCAGACACACCTTGTCGCCTGGATCGCCGGCAAGCCGGCTCCTACAGAAACCAAATAAAAAGAGGAATTTCTCATGGCTAAAATCGGATTTATCGGCACCGGCATCATGGGCCACCCAATGGCGTTGAACCTGCAGAAAGCCGGTCACAGCCTGTTCCTGTCGGCACACCACGACGCTGCACCTGCCGATCTGGTCGCCGCTGGCGCCGTCGCCCTGGCCAACCCGAAAGAAGTCGCGCAGGAAGCCGAATTCATCATCGTCATGGTGCCGGATACCCCGCAGGTCGATGACGTGCTGTTCCGCGCCGACGGTATCGCGGCCGGTGTCGGCAAAGGCAAAGTCGTCATCGACATGAGCTCGATTTCGCCCACCGCCACCAAAGCCTTCGCGGCCAAGATCAACGAAAAAGGCGCGCAGTACCTCGACGCGCCGGTGTCCGGCGGTGAAGTCGGCGCCAAGGCTGCAACCCTGAGCATCATGGTCGGTGGCGATGCCGATGCGTTCGAACGCGCCTTGCCGCTGTTCCAGGCCATGGGCAAGAACATCACCCTGGTCGGCGGTAACGGCGACGGGCAGACCGCGAAAGTGGCGAACCAGATCATCGTGGCCCTGAACATTCAGGCCGTGGCCGAAGCCCTGTTGTTCGCTTCGAAAAACGGTGCCGATCCGGCCAAGGTGCGTGAAGCGCTGATGGGCGGTTTCGCTTCCTCGAAGATCCTCGAAGTGCACGGCGAGCGCATGATCAAGGGCACCTTCGATCCGGGCTTCCGCATCAGCCTGCACCAGAAGGACCTGAACCTCGCTCTGCAAGGCGCCAAGGAACTGAACATCAACCTGCCGAACACCGCCAACGCCCAGCAAGTGTTCAGCACCTGCGCGGCCATCGGTGGCAGCAACTGGGACCACTCGGCGCTGATCAAGGGCCTGGAACACATGGCGAATTTCTCGATTCGCGACAAGTAACACGCTATCCCTGTAGGAGCCGGCTTGCCGGCGATGGCATCACCTCGGTGTGCATGGCGGACCGTGTCGTCTGCATCGCCAGCAAGCTGGCTCCTACAGGACCGAGTCGCCCTCCAATAACAAGAATTCCGGGAGCCCGCCATGTCGGTCGATCCGCAACAATTCCTGCGCGACCTGTTCGCCACAGCCATCGACGCCGCCCATCCGCAGCAAGTCCTCGAAGCCCATTTGCCTGCCGACCGCAGCGGTCGGGTGATCGTCATCGGTGCGGGCAAAGCCGCTGCCGCCATGGCCCAGGTGGTCGAGCGCTGCTGGCAGGGTGAAGTCTCAGGCCTGGTGGTGACGCGTTACGGTCACGGCGCCCCGTGCGAAAAAATCGAAGTGGTCGAAGCCGCGCATCCGGTGCCGGACGCCGCCGGCCAGGCCGTCGCCAAGCGCGTCTTCGAACTGGTCAGCAACCTGACGGAAGACGACCGCGTGATCTTCCTGCTTTCCGGCGGTGGATCAGCGTTGCTCGCCCTGCCGGCCCAAGGCATCAGCCTCGCCGACAAGCAATCGATCAACAAAGCCCTGCTCAAATCCGGCGCGACCATCGGCGAGATGAACTGCGTGCGCAAGCACCTCTCGGCGATCAAGGGCGGCCGTCTCGGCAAGGCCTGCTGGCCCGCCACTGTTTACACCTACGCGATTTCCGATGTGCCGGGCGACCTCGCCACGGTCATCGCCTCGGGCCCCACCGTGGCCGACCCGAGCACCTCCGCCGAAGCGCTGGCGATCCTCAAGCGCTACGGCATCGAGATCCCGGCGTCCGTGCGCACCTGGCTGCAGAGCCCGGAATCGGAGACGGTCAAACCCGGCGATCCGTGCCTGGCGCGCAGTCATTTCCAGTTGATCGCCCGCCCACAGCAGTCGCTCGAAGCGGCGGCGGTGAAAGCGCGGCAAGCCGGCTTCAGTCCGTTGATCCTCGGCGACCTCGAAGGCGAATCCCGCGAAGTGGCCAAGGTTCACGCCGGCATTGCGCGGCAAGTGGTCCTGCATGGCCAGCCATTGCCCCTGCCGTGCGTGATTCTCTCGGGCGGTGAAACCACGGTCACCGTGCGCGGCAATGGTCGCGGCGGACGCAATGCCGAGTTTCTCCTGAGCCTGACCGAGAGTCTCAAAGGCCTGCCCGGCGTCTACGCGCTGGCCGGTGATACCGATGGCATCGACGGCTCCGAAGACAATGCCGGCGCGATCATGACCCCGGACAGTTACGCCCGCGCCGCCGCCCTTGGCCTGAGCGCCAGCGATGAGCTCGACAACAACAATGGCTACGGCTATTTCGCCGCGCTCGATGCACTGATCGTCACCGAGCCGACCCGCACCAACGTCAACGACTTCCGCGCCATTCTGATTCTCGAGAGCCCTAAACATGACGCCTGATAAAAAGGTCAAAATCCTCGCCACCCTCGGCCCGGCCACCGACGGCATCGATGACATCCGCGAGCTGGTGCAGGCCGGGGTCAACATCTTCCGTTTGAACTTCAGCCACGGCGATCACGCCGACCACGCCCAGCGCTATCAGTGGATTCGTGAAGTCGAGCGCCAGCTGAATTATCCGCTGGGCATTCTGATGGACCTGCAAGGCCCGAAACTGCGGGTCGGCAAGTTTGCCGAAGGCAAGGTGCAACTGCTGCGCGGCCAAGCCCTGCGCCTGGACCTCGACCCGACACCGGGCGACCAGCGCCGGGTCAACCTGCCGCATCCGGAAATCATCGCCGCACTGGAGCCCGGCATGGACCTGTTGCTGGACGACGGCAAGCTGCGCCTGCGGGTCATCACCAAATACGCTGACGCCATCGACACCACCGTGCTCAATGGTGGCGAACTGTCGGACCGCAAAGGCGTGAACGTCCCGCAAGCGGTGCTGGAACTGAGCCCGTTGACGGCCAAGGATCGCCGTGACTTGAGTTTCGGTCTGGAGCTGGGTGTGGACTGGGTCGCGCTGTCGTTCGTGCAGCGCCCGGAAGACATTCGCGAAGCCCGTGAACTGATCGGCGACAAAGCGTTTCTGATGGCCAAGATCGAGAAACCGTCAGCCGTGACTCAACTGCGGGAAATCGCCGAGTTGAGCGACGCGATCATGGTGGCTCGTGGCGACCTCGGCGTCGAAGTGCCGGCCGAAAGCGTGCCGCAGATCCAGAAGAACATCATCGGCATTTGCCGCGAACTGGGGAAACCGGTGGTGGTGGCGACGCAGATGCTGGAGTCGATGCGCTTCTCCCCGGCCCCGACCCGTGCCGAAGTCACCGATGTCGCCAACGCGGTGGCCGAAGGTGCCGACGCGGTGATGCTGTCGGCGGAAACCGCGTCCGGCGAGTACCCGCTGGAAGCCGTGCAGATGATGAGCAAGATCATTCGCCAGGTGGAAAACGGTCCGGACTATCAGACGCAACTCGACGTCAGCCGACCGAAAGCGGAAGCGACCGTTTCCGATGCGATCAGCTGTGCGATTCGTCGCATCAGTAACGTGCTGCCGGTGGCGGTGCTGGTGAATTACAGCGAGTCGGGAACGTCGAGCCTGCGGGCGGCGCGGGAGCGTCCGACCGTGCCGATCCTGAACCTGACGCCGAACCTGCAGACGGCCCGCCGCCTGACCGTGGCCTGGGGCGTGCACTCGGTGGTCAATGATCGGCTGCGTCAGGTGGACGAGGTGTGTTCGACGGCGCTGGAGATTGCGCAGGCGCAGGGCATGGCGCAGCGCGGCGATACGTTATTGATCACTGCGGGTGTGCCGTTTGGGCAGCCTGGGTCGACTAACTCCTTGCGTATCGAGACGTTGATCTAGGGCGCCCGTACCGGCCTCATCGCGAGCAGGCTCGCTCCTACAGTTGATTTGTGTTGACCACAAATACAGCGACTGAACGCAGATTCAGTGTGGGAGCCAGCCTGCTGGCGATCAGCCGGGGTCGCGCTCGACCAAACCGGTTTCACTGACTTTTAGAACTGCCATGCCTGCCAACCACTTCAACACCCACTGCCCCGACTGGGCGACTGCCCTGTTCAACGGCTTCAGCCAGATTTTCCTCCAGCGTCATCCGCTGTTCGGTCTGCTGTGCCTGCTCGCCATTCTGTTTACCGCACCGGCCCTGCTCGGCGGCGCCCTGCTCGGCGGTGTCGCCGGTCTGCTCACCGCACAACGGCGCAACTACGCCAAGGCCGATCGACAGGCCGGGCTGTTCAGCTACAACGGTGTCCTCCTCGGCTTGCTGCTGAGCCTGTATTTCCCCTGGTCTGCGCTGCTGCCACCGTTGATCATCGCTGCCGGCGGACTGAGTGCGATGCTCACCCAACAGTGGCTCAAACGTGTCCGGCTCAGCCAATACCTGCCCGCCTATACGGCGCCTTTCGTGGGGATGGGCTGGTTGCTGTTGTGCTTCACCACCCCTTCGACCGAAGCGCACTTGATTGAAATCAATGCGCTGAACATGTTCCTCGCTCCGCTGAAAGGCCTCGGCCAGGTGATGTTCCTCGGTCACCCGCTGGCCGGTGCGATGATTGCCGCGGGATTGCTGATCGCTGATCGCCGCGCCTTTTTCTGGGCAATGCTGGCGTCTGTCGCGGGCATGGGCTGGAGCCTGCTGCATCAGGATTTCTACACCGCCTTGATCGGCCTCGGCGGCTATAACGCCGTACTTGCCGCCCTCGCCTTCAGTTCGAAGCGCCAGCAACCGTGGCTGCCGCTCATCGGCATTGCATTGGCGCTGTTGCTGACGCCGGTGTTTGCCGCCATCGGTCTGCCAACGCTCACTGCGCCGTTCATCCTCGCCGGCTGGCTGATTCGCACGGTGGTTCAAACGCTCGGCAAAACCCCTGCCGCCGTTACGCCTTGCGCTCTGGAGGATAATCACCCTAGGCTTCGCTGATTCTCGATTCAGGCGTTTTCCATGGACAGCAGCAAAAACTGGCGTGAAGAGCTTTACGTCATGGTTTTCCAGAGCGACACCAAGGCCGGGCGGCGCTTCGACGGCATCCTGCTGTTGATCATCCTCGCCAGCATCGTCATCGTGATGCTCGACAGCATCGACACGATTCATCAGAACTACGCCAACGTGCTGGCCTACATCGAGTGGGGCTTCACGGTCATTTTCGCCATCGAATATGGCCTGCGCCTGTACTGTTCGCCCAAGCCGCTGCGTTATGCGTTCAGCTTCTACGGGCTGGTGGATCTGCTGGCGATCGTGCCCGGCATCCTGGCGCTGTATTACGCCGATGCGCAGTACCTGCTGATCATCCGGATCATCCGGATGCTGCGGATTTTCCGTGTGCTCAAGCTCAGTCCGTACCTCAAGCAAGCCAATTATCTGATGTCGGCGCTGCGCGGCAGCAAGCAGAAAATCGTCGTGTTCCTGGTCAGCGTCTGTACGCTGGTCACTGTGTTCGGCACGCTGATGTACGTGATCGAAGGCCCCGAGCACGGTTTCACCAGCATTCCCAAAGGCATCTATTGGGCTATCGTGACCCTGACCACCGTCGGCTTCGGCGACATCGTGCCGAAGACGCCACTGGGCCAGGTGATTTCGTCGCTGGTGATGATCACCGGTTACTCGATCATCGCCGTGCCCACGGGTATTTTCACCGCCGAACTGGCCAACGCCATGCGCGGCGAACAGTTGCAGCACGACTGCCCGGTGTGCAAGAAAAACAGCCACGAACACGGCGCTGCATTTTGCTCGCGATGTGGCAATGCGCTGTTCAAAAAACTGGAATAAGCAAAGTGCTTTTTAATCTTTAAACGACTATACGAGCCCGGTTATAGTCGCTGGCAAATTGCCTCACTTTTAAATAGAACAAGGAATGCGCAGTGAAAAAACTCTTTGGCGCCTCACTTCTGGCCGCTGGCCTGGCATTGACCAGCGTGGCTCAGGCAGCACCGACCCTGCTCAACGTTTCCTACGACGTGATGCGCGATTTCTACAAGGACTACAACGCTGCCTTCCAGAAACACTGGCAAGCCGAGCACAACGAAAACATCACCCTGCAGATGTCCTTCGGCGGTTCGAGCAAACAGGCGCGCTCCGTGATCGACGGCCTGCCGGCTGACGTCATCACCATGAACATGGCCACTGACATCAACGCCCTGGCGGACAACGGCAAGCTGGTCCCGGACAACTGGGTCACCCTGCTGCCGAACCACAGCGCGCCGTTCACCTCGGCCACCGTGTTCATCGTCCGCAAAGGCAACCCGAAAGCCCTGAAAGACTGGCCGGATCTGCTCAAGGACGGCGTGCAAGTGATCGTGCCGAACCCGAAAACCTCGGGCAACGGCCGCTACACCTACCTGTCGGCCTGGGGCTATGTGCTGAAGAACGGCGGTGACGAGAACAAGGCCAAGGCCTTCGTCGGCAAGCTGTTCAAACAAGCACCCGTGCTGGATACCGGTGGCCGCGCCGCCACTACCACGTTCATGACCAACCAGATCGGCGACGTGCTGGTGACCTTCGAAAACGAAGCGGAAATGATTGCCCGCGAGTTTGGCCGCGATCAGTTCGAAGTGATCTACCCAAGCGTTTCCGCTGAAGCCGAGCCGCCGGTAGCCGTGGTCGACAAAGTGGTCGAGAAGAAAGGCACCCGCGCAGCCGCCGAGGAATACCTGAAGTACCTGTGGTCGCCGGAAGGCCAGGAAATTGCTGCCGCCAACTACCTGCGTCCACGTGACCCGGCAGTGCTGGCCAAGTACACCGATCGTTTCCCGAAAGTGGACTTCCTGTCGGTAGAGAAGACCTTTGGTGACTGGCGCACCGTGCAGAAGACCCACTTCAACGATGGCGGGATCTTCGATCAGATTTACGCTCAGTAAACGCTGATGAACCAATGAAAAAGGCGACCTGCAGAGGTCGCCTTTTTTGTGTTCGCGCAAGATCCTCTGTAGGAGCGAGCCTGCTCGCGATAGCGGTGGGTCCTTCACTTTGATGGTGACTGACCTACCGCTATCGCGAGCAGGCTCGCTCCTACAGGGAACTTCACCTGCCTTTACATCGGTGGTGTCACGCCATCCTTGCCGGCCGAAATCGACTGCGCCGTCAGCGTGCCGTCCGCACTCTGGGTCACAAACGTCACGATCTTCACGCCCACTTTCAGCAGGCTGCGGTCCCCCGGCATCAGGTTGACGATCGGCACGTCCTCCGGCACCAGAATTTTCTGCTGGCCGCCCTTGTAATTGACGGTCAGCACCCGGCCGTTGCTGACCACCAGATCACCGACGCTGCCATTGGTCATGCTGCTGCCTTTTGCCAGGTCAAAAGGCCGATGGCCATCGCCACTGCCGGCCAGCTCCGGCGGAAAGACGTGGACTTCCAGCGCCTTCAGCGTGCCATCTTCCTGCGGAATGGCCGCCGAACCGATGTAGCTGCCGGGTTTGATGTCTTCGATATTGGCCAGGGTGACGGCGCGGACCTTGGTGTCCGCGGTCAGGTTGATGACCACGTTTTCACCGCTGTTGACGTGGACCTTCAGGACATCGGGGCTCACCCCGGTGATCTCGCCGCGCACGCCGATGCGCATGCCCGGCGCATCGGCCGCCTGGGCGAGCCCCGCAGTGAACAAGCCAATCAAGCTGATAACTGATGCACCGCGAATCAGGTGACGGAATATCGTGTTCATGAAAGAGCCTTCCGGTGAAGAATCGTGAAGAGAGAACATAAGCACGCTATCGAACAAGATGTAAGTGAATGTATCATCAGGTTTCGAATTCTGACGCAGGCTTCATCGGCTCACCGTACACGCCGGCGTCACTCATTCCGCAAAGGAATGATTGCTATCACTCCAATCCCACTTCCGCCGATTCGGCCCGCCGCTTAGCCTGCGCGCATTCCATTTTGCTCAGCGAGAAACGTCATGACTCCAGCGAACCAGGTGCCCCACGGCACCGCGACAATGACCAAAGGCATGGTGCTGCTGTTCGCCTTTTGCTGTGGCGCCATTGTCGCCAACATTTACTACGCCCAACCAATCATCGGCCTGATCGCGCCGGACATCGGCCTGACCAGCACCATGGCCAGCCTGATCGTGTCCCTGACCCAGATCGGCTACGCACTGGGCCTGTTTTTCCTGGTGCCGCTGGGTGATCTGCTGGAGAACCGCCGGTTGATGATCATCACCACACTGGTGGCGATCGCCAGTCTGCTGGGTGCCGCGTTTACCGATCAACCGAACGTGTTTCTGCTGATTTCGTTGCTGGTGGGGTTCAGTTCCGTATCGGTGCAGATCCTCATTCCACTGGCCGCACACCTGGCGCCAGAAGAGACTCGCGGCCGGGTGGTCGGTGGAATCATGGGCGGCTTGCTGCTGGGGATTCTGTTGGCGCGGCCGGTGTCCAGTGTGGTGGCCGACCACTTTGGCTGGCGCGCGATGTTCGTGATTGCAGCCGTGTTGATGGCGGCCATCAGCATCGTGCTGGCCGTGACGATTCCCAAACGTCAGCCTGATCACAGCGCCTCCTATGGCCGATTGCTCGGTTCGCTGTGGACCCTGTTGCGCCAACAGCCGGTGCTGCGTCAGCGAGCGTTTTACCAGGGCTGCATGTTCGCCACCTTCAGCCTGTTCTGGACCGCCGTCCCGCTGGAGCTGGCGCGTAATCACGGTCTGTCGCAAACCCAGATCGCGATCTTCGCGCTGGTAGGTGCCATCGGTGCGATTGCCGCGCCGATTGCCGGTCGCCTGGCCGATGCCGGCCATACCCGCATCGCTTCGCTGCTGGCCTTGCTGTTTGCCAGCCTGAGCTTCCTGCCCGCTTTCATCCATCCGGCCTACAGCGTCATCGGCCTCGCTGTCACCGGCGTGGTGCTCGACTTCTGCGTACAGATGAACATGGTCCTCGGCCAACGCGCGGTCTACGCCCTCGATGCCAAAAGCCGCAGCCGCCTGAATGCGCTGTACATGACCAGCATCTTCATCGGCGGCGCATTTGGCTCGTCGGTGGCCAGTGCCGTGTATGAGCATGGCGGCTGGTTGTGGATCGTGATCGTGGGCAGTGCCTTTCCGCTGTTGGCGTTGCTGCGGTTTTTGAGTGTTTCAGAGAAGCGTTCGCTGGCAACGGCGTAAGTATCCAAAAAGCTTCGCGGGCAAACCGCCCGCGAAGGCGATTACGCTCGTTAATGACGAACCAGCTTCTCCATCGCCGCATCTGCCAGGAAGGAAGAGCGGCTTTTGACATTGTGCTCGCGCACATAGCGGTCAATACGCTGAATCACATAGCCGGGCAACGTCACATTGACCTTCTCGGTCTTGCCCATATACGGCGAGATGTCCAGCTCCAGCATCCCCCATCCCATGTCGGCAAAGTCCGGATTGCCTCGATGGGCGGCGGCCGATGTCGGCATCGGGATCGACTCGCCGTCAGCCGCCAACTCCTGAAGCATGATGTGGGCAATCTCGATCGCCGCGTTGTAGGCGTCTTCAAAGGTATCCCCGGCCGTTACGGCGCCCGGAATATCGGGGATCTGAATACCGATGGCGGTGTTCTCGTCGCCCCACTCGATACAGATTGGATATTGCATTATGGATCTCCTGCGTGACTGGCTGTCGGGCAGTACAGCCCGGCTCGCCTCCTGATGCTCTTGACCGTCCCGGTCGGTAAATCCTTTTTCGGGTGAGGGACGGGAATCGTGTACGGGTTGTATCGGTGAGTGAAGAGATGATGGCTGCCGGTAATCCGGTCCAGCGTCCAGCCCGCCTCCTGCAGTTCCTTGATCAATAACCTGCTTTGCACCAACAGCCTCCTTGCTCCGGCCCAGACAAAAGTAACTCTAGAGTTATCTTTACTCAAGCACAAAAACGCCGGGCACGACGCTCGGTTGTTTTACGAATTGTGATTGCGGCGCCGCTGCAACTTCTCCGGGAATGATTTTTTTGCGCGACGCAGGCCGTCACCCCGAGGTAATCCCGGTTTACACTCAGCGTCCGGAGCCTGAAGCGATGCGGGATGCGATTCGCGGTTGACCGGTTCAAATGCCGCCTGACGCGCGGCATGTTTTGTCCAAGGAGTGTGCAATGACCCGACGTACCTTTCTCATTACCGGCGCCAGCAAAGGCATTGGCCGGGCCGTGGCCGAACATCTGGATCGGGCCGGGCATCGGGTGGTGGGGATTGCCCGGACACCTGATCTCAGTTTTCCGGGCATTCTGTTTCCCCTGGATCTGAGCGACCGGGCGCTGACTCAGGAAGTACTCGCGGACTTGGCCCAGACCTACGAGTTCGACGGGCTGGTCAACAACGTCGGTCTGGTGCGCCCACAAGTGCTGGGCGAAATCGACCTCGACACGTTCGACGACGTGATGCGGGTCAACCTGCATTCAGCGCTGCAAGCCACCCAGGCCCTGCTCCCGAATATGCGCGCCAGGGGGTGGGGTCGGGTGGTGAACATTTCCAGTCTGACGGTGCTCGGGATTACCCAACGCACGGCGTACGCAGCGGCAAAAGCGGCATTGATCAGCTTTACACGCTCCTGGGCGCTGGAACTGGCGCAAACCGGCGTGACGGTGAACGCCGTGGCACCGGGACCGACTGAAACTGAGCTGTTCCGCGCCAACAACCCGCCGGGCAGTGAAGGCGAAGCGCGTTACCTGGCCGGTGTACCGATGGGGCGCCTGGGGCAGCCACAGGAGATTGCCGCGGCGATTGCATTCTTACTGTCGGAACAGAGCGGCTTCATCACCGGGCAGACCTTGTTCGTCGATGGCGGTGCTTCAATAGGCAAAGCCGCGTTCTGACCAACACCACCCTGGCTCCCACAATCTTGATCTTCACAAGGACTTGAGATGGACCGCTTGGCCGCAATGGAAACCTTCGTCTACGTGGTGGAAACCGGTTCGTTTTCAGCCGCCGCGCGACGTTTGAGTGTCGGCCAGCCCGCTGTGTCGAAAACCATCGCGCAACTGGAAACGCGCCTCGCCGTCCGGTTGCTGCTGCGCTCGACCCGAGGCCTGACGCCGACCGAAGCCGGGCTGGCCTTTTTCGAACGCGCCAAGCGCGCCATCGAAGAGGCCAACGAAGCCGACAATGCGGCTCGCGGCGCCGCCCACGGCCTGACCGGCAACCTGCGCATCTGCGCCGCTGTGACCTTCGGCCGGATGCACATCGTGCCGCACCTCGGGCCGTTCCTCGAACAAAACCCTGAACTGACCATCGACCTGATGCTGGATGATCGCAACGTCAATCTGGTGGAAGAAGGCATCGACGTCGCCCTGCGCATGGGCACGTTGAGCGACTCCAGCCTCACCGCGCGCAAGATCGCCGAATGCCGGCGTGTGGTACTCGGCACACCGGCGTACTTCGAACGCCACGGCGAACCCGCCTGCCCCGCCGACCTTAGCCAGCATCAGGCAGTCATCTACACCCTGGGCGGTGGCGCCCACTGGCAGTTCACAAAGGCGGGTGAGGAACAAACCATCACCGTCAACGGCAGGATTCGCGTCAGCGCCGCAGAAGGTCTGCGTGAAGCGGTGCTGGCCCATCAGGGGCTCACCTCGGCATCGGAATGGATGTTTGCGCCGGAGCTTGCCAGCGGGACGGTCAGAGAGGTGATGGCGGATTGGACGCTACCGGTCCAGGAGTTATGGGCGGTGTTTCCGACCGGGCGGATGGCCAGCGCGAAGGCTCGGGCGTTTGTGGATTACGTACAGGAAGTGATGGAAAGAAACGTTTAAATCGGCCGCTTTTCGTTTATTGCGATTTTCGATTAATTCGAATAGCCTGCGAACATCGCTTGTTCAGACTATTGGAAACCATCATGCCACCAGCCATCCACCCGCCGATAAACCTCCCTCTGGAGCGGGAGGTACAGGTTGCCCTTGCAGGTCAGCGCGCCTTGGCAGCCTACCTTGCCACCCAATTCGACACCCAGCGCATCCAGATTTTCGATGAGCGTAATGAAGCTCACAGTGTCGAACTGCCCACCTCTGCCCTTCGTTTGCTTGTGGACATCCTGGAAGCGCTCGCTGCAGGTAATGCAGTCAAAGTCGTCCCGGTTCACGCCGAACTGACGACGCAGGAAGCAGCGGATTTGCTGAATGTCTCACGCCCGCACCTGATCAAACTGCTCGAATCCGGCGACTTGTCCTACCACAAAACCGGCAAGCACCGACGTGTCCGCTTTGCCGATTTGATGGACTATAAAAACCGGCGCGATACCGCCAGCGAGCAGGCAATGACGCTTCTCGCCGAGCAGGCACAGGCGTTAAGGACAGGATACGAGTGAGGCACTCTTCTTTTACCGCTGTATATGATGCCTGTGTGCTGTACCCCGCTCCCCTCAGAGACTTCATGATGTGGCTAGCGCTCTCCGGGCGTTTTAGAGCGAAATGGACCCTGGAGATAGACAATGAATGGAAACGCAATTTGCTGAAAAACCGGCCAGACCTGACTATCCAGCAACTGGATCGTACTTCCGAGTTGATGAATCAGGCTTTACCCGATGCTTGCGTGTCCGGTTACCAGGAACTGATCGAGGGGTTAACGCTGCCAGATCTTGATGACCGGCATGTCCTGGCCGCCGCCATTCACTGCAATGCCAGTGTCATTGTCACCTTCAATCAGAAAGACTTCCCATCCGCGGCACTGAGCCCCTTCGGTATAGAAGCCCAACACCCTGACGAATTCGTCGACAATCTTTTCGATCTCGACCCCACGGCGGTGATCGCGGCAGCGCAACGGCAACGCAAGCAGCTGAAGCTGCCGCCCATGGAGGTCAGCACCTACCTTGACCTTTTGTTGCGTCAGGGGCTGGTTCAGTCGAGCAAGGCACTGGCCGAATACCGCGCCATTCTCTGATCGGCTTTTGCAAACCCGGACAGCAAAACGGCGATCCTTTGATCGCCGTTTCGTTTACTGCCCGAACTGCCGCCCCAACCCACCCGGCACGCCATGGATGTCCGTTTCCTCCCATGGCCCGTTCGGGCTGATCGAGCGGCTCCAGCCGTTGTTCCAGCGGTAGTAGGTACGCTGGCGGTAGAAGGTGTTGGTCTGGTCATCGAGCACATACACGCCGAGCTTCTGATCCCAGTGGCTGTTGCCACCTGGCGGCGGCGCGAAGCTGGCCGAGGTGCGTGGCATTGGCTTCGCCGGCTTGGCGGGGATGCTCGGCTTGCCGGGCGTCGGGGTCGTTGACGGCGTCGGTTTCGGCTGCGAAGGCGGAATCGGTGGCAGCGGCGTCGGTTCGGGCCGCTGGACCGCACATGCGCTTAAGCCCAGAACGAGACTGAGCAGGGTGATACGAGCGATGGCGGTCATGGCGGTGCTTCCTGTTATTTGTCCGGGCTGTCGATGGTCAGTTTTTGCGCCGTGGTGGTGCTGCTGGCCAGAGGCTGGCTGCGACCGATCCATTCGCCGGCCGTCGGTTGGCCGGCGCGGGAGACGCGCGCAACCAGTTGGACTTCAGGGAAGTTCGACAGTTTCAATTGCGGCATCATCGCGTCGGCGTCGCCCAGTTCGACGGTCGCCGGCAAGTCGGCCACGGTCAGGCGTTTGGCGGCCAACGGTGCCGGCGGGCCATTGGTGGCACGGGCGAAAATGAACACGCTGTCGCCCGGCTGGACCTTGGCTTTGAGCTCTGGCGCCAGATCGACGCTGACCTTGAGCAACGCCCCGGCCTTGGCCGCAGGCGCCTGGGCGACCTTGCCGCCGCTGGCTTCGAGTTTTTCCGTGGCACGGGCAATCCCGCCTTGCAGCGCAGCCCGGGAATTGTCCTCCGGCGGCAGTTGCTCCAGCAGGCGATTCCAATAGTCGATGGCGTCCTGGTAACGCTCGCTCTCAAACGCGGCGATGCCGAGCAGGCCGAGGCTGGTGACTTCCTTCGGATCGGCCTTCAGCGCCTCGTCGGTCAAGGCCTGAACCTTGTCCGACCACTTCTTGCCATCGGCGAAGTACTGGGCCTGGGCCCACTGCCCCAACAGTTCCGGCTGACGACCGGCCAGGTTCACCGTGCGCTCGAAGATCTTCGCTGCATCGGCCGGACGATCCTGTGCCATGTAGGTCCGACCGAGGAAGTACAGGCCTTCCGCCGAATCCGGTTGCGCCGCGACGGCACGCTCCAGACGACGGGTCATCTCTTCCATCGACTGCGGCGCCTGGGCGAATTCGCGGGTCAGTTCGACCTTGTCGCTGGCACCGAAATGCAGATACAAGCCGAGGCCCAGCACCGGCACCAGAATCGCCGCCAGCAATGGCAACGGTTTGCCCAGTCGGGAAACACGTGGCGCCTCGACGCCCTCCGTATCCGCCAGCAGTTCACGGGCCGCTTCGGCGCGGCCGGTGTCCATTTGCGTGGTGTCGAGAACACCCTCTTCCTGCTGAGTCTGCAACTCGGCCACGCGCTCCTGATACAGCGCGACGTTCAGGGCAGTACGATCCTCTTCAAGCTGGGCGCGACGGCCACGCAGAACGGGGATCAACAGGAAACTCAGGGCAACCAGAAGCAGCAGACCTGCAGCGAGCCAGAAATCAATCATTCTTGGTTTTTATCCAACAGGTGGTCGAGGCGCTCGCGCTCCTCGGCAGAAAGCTCATCCTTCGTCTCGGCGTTTTGCACGCGACGACGGCGGACGATCACGGCGATGATCACGAAACCGCCCAGCAACAGCCCGGCCGGGCCGAACCAGAGCAACGCGGTCTTGGCGTTCAGAGCAGGTTTGTAGCGGACGAAATCGCCGTAGCGATCGACCATGAAGTCGATGATCTGCTGATTGTCCTTGCCCTCGCCGAGCATGCGGAAAATCTCTTTGCGCAGATCGGCGGCGATCGGTGCGTTGGAATCGGCGATGTCCTGATTCTGGCACTTGGGGCAACGCAGCTCTTTGGTCAGCTCGCGAAAGCGCTCGCGATCGCTTTCCTTGGCGAACTCGTAGGTGTCGATGGCCGCGTGTGCCACGCCGGCCATGCTCAAACCCAAAACGGCGGCAGCTATCCAGCGCTTCATGGCTTGGCCTCGTCCACCAGCGCCTGATACTTGGCAGCCAGTTTTTCGCGCCAGACCTGCTCATCGATCACGCCGACGAACTTGTCGCGGATGATGCCCTTGGCGTCGATGAAGAAGGTTTCCGGAGCGCCATACACACCGAGGTTCAGGCCCAGCGTGCCTTCGTCGTCACGAATGTCCAGTTGATACGGGTTGTGGAACTCCACCAGCCACTTCAAGGCGTCGGCGTTCACGTCCTTGTAGTTGATGCCGTAGATCACCACGCCCTTCTCGGCCAGCTTGTTCAACACCGGGTGCTCGACTCGGCAGGAAATGCACCAGGTGCCCCAGACGTTGACCAGTGCGGGTTTGCCCACAATGTCGGCCTTGGTCAGGGTCTTGTCGCCCTGCACCGCCGGGAGGGAAAACTCCGGGAACGGTTTGCCGATCATCGCCGATGGCAACTCGGCCGGGTCCAGGTACAGACCACGATAAAGGAACACAGCCACCACCAGAAAAATCACCAGTGGCAGCAGCATCAACCAACGTCTCATGCAGTCGCTCCCGTCATGCCCAGCGCTTCACGCACACGGCTTTTCACCTTGACCCGATAACGCCGGTCCAGCGCTGCCAGCAATCCGCCCAAACCAGTGAGCAGTCCACCGAACCAGATCCAGCGCACGAACGGTTTGACGTGCACGCGCACAGCCCAGGCGCCCTCACCCAACGGCTCGCCGAGGGCGACGTAGAGGTCGCGGGTGAAACCGGCGTCGATCCCGGCTTCGGTCATGACCGAGTTCTGCACGGTGTACAGGCGTTTTTCCGGGTGCAGCACGCTGACTTCCTTGCCGTCGCGGATCACCCGCACGGTGCCCTTGTCGGAGGTGAAGTTCGGGCCTTCAAAGTGTTTGGCGCCTTCGAACACGAACTGGTAACCGCCCAGGTCCATGGATTCGCCAGGTGCCAGACGCAGGTCGCGTTCGGCACTGTTCTGACTCGACAGCACGACGCCGAGCGCACACACGGCGATGCCCAAGTGCGCGACCTGCATGCCCCAATAGCTACGGGTCAAGGTCGGCAGGCCTTTGATCAAGCCTTTGTGGCGGGTCTTGTCGAAAATGTCACGCACGCCGGCCAGCAATACCCACGCCGCCAGCATGAAGGTCGCGATCACCGCCCAGTTGAAATCGCCGTAAGCGACGCCGGCAATGACGGCCAATGCGGCACTGCCGAGCAACACTGGCGTGAGCATGCTCATCAGCCATTTGACCGGGGTGTCTTTCCAGCGCACCAGCATGCCGACGGCCATCACCACCATCAGCAACGCCATCAACGGAATGAACAGCGCGTTGAAGTACGGCGGGCCGACGGACAGTTTGGCGCCGGTCATGGCATCGAGGATCAGCGGATACAAGGTCCCCAACAAAATCATCGACGCCGCCACCACCAGCACCAGGTTGTTACCCAGCAACAGGGTTTCCCGGGACCAGAGGTTGAAGCCGATATGGCTTTTCACCACTGGCGCGCGCAGAGCGAACAGCGTCAGCGAGCCGCCCACCACGAACAGCAGGAAGATCAGGATGAACACGCCGCGCTCCGGATCGGAGGCAAAGGCGTGAACCGATGTCAGCACGCCGGAACGCACGAGGAAGGTCCCGAGCAGGCTCAACGAAAACGCGGCGATGGCCAGCAACACGGTCCAGCTCTTGAACACGCCACGTTTTTCCGTGACCGCCAGCGAGTGAATCAGTGCGGTACCGACAAGCCATGGCATGAACGAGGCGTTTTCCACCGGGTCCCAGAACCACCAGCCACCCCAGCCGAGTTCGTAATACGCCCACCACGAACCGAGGGTGATGCCGATACCGAGGAAGGCCCAGGCGACGATGGTCCACGGACGCGACCAGCGTGCCCACGCGGCATCGAGACGACCGCCCAGCAAGGCGGCGATGGCGAAAGCGAACGCTACCGAGAAACCGACATACCCCATGTACAGCATCGGCGGGTGAACGATCAGACCGATGTCTTGCAGCAAGGGATTGAGGTCACGACCGTCCGCCGGAATCTGCGGCAGGATGCGTGAGAACGGGTTGGACGTGAGGATCAGGAACAGCAGGAAGCCGGTGCTGATCATGCCCATCACCGCCAGCACCCGCGCCAGCATCACTTGCGGCAACTGCCGGGAGAACACCGACACCGCGAAAGTCCAGCCACCGAGGATCAGCGCCCACAGCAACAACGAACCTTCGTGCGCGCCCCACACGGCGCTGAACTTGTAGTACCACGGCAACGCGCTGTTGGAGTTGCTGGCGACGTAGGCGACGGAGAAGTCGTCGGTCATGAATGCGTACGTCAGGCAACCGAAGGCAAACACCAGAAAGGCGAACTGGCCCCAGGCCGCCGGCTGAGCGAGGCTCATCCACAAGCGGTCACCGCGCCAGGCACCGAGCAAAGGCACCACGGCCTGAACCAGCGCAAAACACAGCGCCAGGATCATGGCCAGGTGGCCAAGCTCTGGAATAAAGATACCGGAAGTCATCGATCAACCCTCCTTCGCGGGTGTTGGAGCAGATTGACCACTGTCTTTCAACGCCTTGGTCACTTCCGGCGGCATGTATTTCTCGTCGTGCTTGGCCAGCACTTCATCGGCGACCACCACGCCATCGGCGTTGAGCTTGCCGAGGGCGACGATGCCCTGCCCTTCGCGGAACAGGTCCGGGAGGATGCCGCGATAGCTGATGGTCACGGATTTGTTGAAGTCGGTGACGATGAACTTCACGTCCAGCGAGTCGCCCGAACGTTGCAGCGAACCTTTCTCGACCATGCCACCCGCACGAATCCGCGTGTCTTGCGGCGCTTCGCCGTTAGCGATCTGGGTCGGGGTGTAAAACAGATTGATGTTCTGCTGCAGGGCACTCAGGGCCAGGCCAACGGCAGCGCCGACACCGACCAGGATCGCGAGAATGATGATAAGACGCTTTTTGCGCAGCGGATTCACTTGCCGTTCTCCCGGCGCAGACGACGCGCCTCTTGTTGCAGATACCGCTTGCGGGCCAGGACCGGCGCCGCCACGTTAAGAACCAGGACCGCCAGGCAAATGCCATAGGCTGACCAGACATACAGGGCATGGTGGCCCATGGCGAGAAAGTCGCCGAATGAAGCAAAACTCATCGAGCGGCCTCCAGACTGTTCTGCACTTCTGCCTTGACCCAACTGGCGCGGGCTTCACGCTTGAGAACTTCAAGGCGCATGCGCAGCAGCAATACCGCGCCGAAGAAACAGTAGAAACCCAGCACCGTCAGCAGCAGCGGCAGCCACATCTCGGCCGGCATCGCCGGTTTTTCGGTGAGGGTGAAGGTCGCGCCTTGGTGCAGGGTGTTCCACCACTCCACCGAGTACTTGATGATCGGGATGTTGATCACGCCGACAATCGCCAGCACCGCGCAGGCCTTGGCCGCGCTGTCACGATTGCTGATGGCGTTGCCCAGCGCAATAAGACCGAAGTACAGAAAAAGCAGGATCAGCATGGACGTCAGTCGTGCATCCCAGACCCACCACGAGCCCCAGGTCGGTTTGCCCCAGATCGCCCCGGTGACCAGCGCTACGGCGGTCATCCACGCACCGATCGGCGCGGCGCATTGCAGGGCGACGTCAGCCAGTTTCATTTTCCACACCAGCCCGACGATGCCGCACACCGCCAGCATCACGTAGATGGACTGGGCAAGCATCGCCGCCGGAACGTGGATGTAGATGATGCGAAAGCTGTTGCCTTGCTGGTAATCGGGCGGTGCGAAGGCCAGGCCCCAGACGACGCCGACACCGATCAGCAGCAACGCGGCGATGCTCAGCCACGGCAGCATTTTGCCGCTGATGCCGTAGAACCATTTGGGTGAGCCGAGCTTATGAAACCAGGTCCAGTTCATTGCAGTTTCCATCACGGTTGCTGCCCGTTGTCACGGAGCAGTCAAAGGGTCTGTCTTTTTTATTAAAAAGTGATCAAAAATTGATCAGACCTCATTATTATTCGCCGACGCTGATCTTCAGGCCAGCAGCTATTGCAAAAGGTGTCAGGGTTATCGCCAGGGCGGTCAGGCTACCAAGCCACAAGAGATAACCGGTCGCCGGCATGCCCTGCAAGGCGGCCTGCAAGGCGCCACTGCCGAGAATCAACACCGGGATGTACAGCGGCAGAATCAGCAGCGCCAGCAACAGGCCACCCCGCTTCAATCCCACCGTCAGGGCTGCGCCCACCGCACCGAGCAGGCTCAGCACCGGTGTACCCAGCAATAGGGAAAGCAGCAACACCGGCAGACAGGCGGTTGGCAAACCGAGCATCAAGGCCAGCAGTGGAGCGAGCAAAACCAGTGCCAGCCCAGAGAAGGCCCAGTGTGCCAGCACCTTGGCCAAAACCAGAAGAGGCAGGGGGTGCGGCGAAAGGACCCACTGCTCAAGGGAACCGTCTTCGAAATCACTGCGGAAAAGCCCGTCCAGCGAGAGCAGGACCGATAAAAGGGCCGCAACCCAGACCAGGCCCGGAGACAAGGTTTGCAACAATTGAGACTCGGGACCGACCGCCAACGGGAACAGGGAAACCACGATCGCGAAGAACACCAGCGGATTGGCCAGTTCCGCCGGACGGCGAAACAATAAACGGGCCTCACGGGCGACCAACAGGCCGAAAACACTCATACGGCCCAGTTCCCCAGATTAATGTCGCGATAGCGCTCGGGCATCCGGGCCAGCGTGTGGTGGGTGGTCAGCACGACCATGCCACCGCGCTCGCAGTGGGCGGCCAGGTGTTCTTCGAGTTGCGCCACGCCTTGTTTGTCGAGCGCGGTGAACGGCTCGTCGAGAATCCACAGCGGCGGGCTATCCAGGTACAAGCGCGCCAACGCCACCCGCCGTTGTTGGCCGGCGGACAGGGTGTGACAGGGAACATCTTCGAAACCACGCAGTCCGACAGCGGCGAGCGCATCACGGATGGCTGCATGGCTGGCAGGTTGATGCAAGGCACAGAGCCAGCTGAGGTTTTCTTCCGGCGTCAGCAAATCCTTGATGCCGGCGGCATGGCCGATCCACAGCAGGTTGCGCGCCAGTTCGTCGCGTTGTTCGTTGAGTGGCTGGCCATTGAGCAGGACTTGACCGGCGGTGGGCTGCATCAACCCTGAGAGTAACCGCAGAAGGCTGGTCTTGCCGCTGCCGTTGGGACCGCTAATTTGCAACATTTCGCCACTGGCCAGTCTCAATTCGAGATTTTCGAAGAGCAGCCGGAGGTCTCGCTCACAGGCGAGGGCAACGGTTTGCAGGACAGGACTGGTCAAGAGATCACGGGCCTTTACGGTTCAAGTCAGCGGCGGAACGGCCGCTAAAGTGTTGCAGCATAGATGCATTGGCGGCCTGTTCTAGAGAGCTGCGTCAAACAATTGCAATGTTTTTGCCACTCTCCGAAAGACGGGCGGCATTATACATGCCATGCCCTACTCTAAAGAGGGCAATTTCCTCAGGTTGTGACCGCGTATGACAGGCGAAATGAACATCCTTCCGCTCCCCCAGCCCACCCCCGCGACTTCGCGGCCGTTGGTGGTGAGTGGCGATTTGCTGACACTGCTGAAACCGATGGAGGGCCTGATCACCGCTGGGCAATCCGCCAGGGCCGAAGTGCTGTCGCTCAAGCAGGCGGATCAGACTTTTCAGCTACTGCTCAAGGTCACCCTCGACAGCGGCCGCCAGACCACGGTCCAGGCCACCAGCAACCAACCCTTGCCGCAAGGCACGAGCCTGGCGATCACCCAGCCATCGGCGGCTAACCTGGCGGTCACCGTGCAACACGCGATTGCCTCCAGCGTGGCCACCCTCACCCGCATCGACACCGCACAACTGCCGGTTGGCACACTCCTGCAAGGCAAGGTGCAGACCTCGCAAGTGATGCCGCAAGTGCCGGGGCAACCGACGGTGTTTCGTTCGTTGGTGAGTTTGCTCAATACCTCGCTGAGCGGCAGCACGCTGAGCATCGACAGCCCGACACCGTTGCGCATCGGCACCTTGCTGAGCGCGCTGGTGCAAGACACCCAGACGTTGAAATTTGTCCCGCTGAGCAACCGCCAGGAACAACTGGCAGTCACCCAGCAACTGGTCAGCCAGCAAAGCCGTCAGGGCTCGCTGGACGGACTGCTCAAACTCCTGCAAAACCTGCCGGCCCCAACCTCGAACCAGACCTCCATCGACTTGCGCGTCGCCGTGGACAAGCTGCTCGCCGGCCTGCCGGACGTTCAGCAACTGAGCACGCCAAAAGGACTGGCCCAGGCGCTAGCCAACAGTGGCCTGTTCCTTGAGGCGAAATTGCTGACCGGGCAGAATCCGACGCTGGCGCCGGACATGAAAGGCGACCTGCTCAAGGTGATCGCGCAACTGACGCAGCAGTTGCCTGCGAACACCAATCTGAACGCGATCATTGCGGCAAATACGCTGGTTCAGGCCATGCCGAGCTTCGTGCGCAGCGCGCTCGGCATGCTCGGCCAGGTCAGCGCCAAACCGTTGCCAACCAGCTTTCCGTTGCCTGAGCGATTCTTGCAGAGCCTTGAGGGCGAAGGCGATCTGGAGCACTTGCTGCGCCTGGCCGCAGCGGCGGTTTCGCGCTTGCAGAGCCATCAACTGTCGAGCCTGGAACAGACCGGCGTCACCGACGATGGACGGTTGATGAGCACCTGGCAGCTGGAAATCCCGATGCGCAATATGCAGGACATCGTGCCGCTGCAGGTCAAGTTCCAGCGCGAGGAAGCGCCCGAGAAAGAACAGCCCAATGAACGCCGTGACGAGCGTGAACCCAAGCAACAATTGTGGCGCGTCGATCTGGCCTTCGACATGGAGCCGCTAGGCCCGATGCAGATTCAGGCGCAGTTGATCCAGGGCAGCCTGTCGAGCCAGTTGTGGGCCGAACGGCCGTACACCGCCAGCCTGATCGAGAGCAACCTCGCCGGCCTGCGCGATCGCTTGTTGGCGTCGGGGCTGAATGTCGGTGATCTGGATTGCCATCTCGGCACTCCGCCGCAAGGCGCGCAAACCAAACTGGAACAACGCTGGGTCGACGAAACCGCATGAGAAATCCCGAAACGCCGCGCCAGGCCATCGCCCTCAAATACGACGGCACTCACGCCCCGACCCTGACAGCCAAGGGCGACGAAGCACTGGCGGAAGAAATCCTCAGGATTGCCCGCGATTATGAAGTGCCAATCTACGAGAACGCCGAGCTGGTGAAACTACTCGCGAGGATGGAGTTGGGGGACAGTATTCCGGAGGAGTTGTACCGCACGATCGCCGAGATCATTGCGTTTGCCTGGAACCTGAAAGGCAAGTTCCCTGAAGGGCATGACCCGGATGCGCCGATGATCGAGAAGGACATCACCGAGCGTGGGGATGATTACTGAGGATTCGAAGACGCCATCGCCGGCAAGCCGGCTCCTACAAGGGTTGGCGGCGTATGAAAAAACCGCGAACACCGCACAACCTGTAGGAGCCGGCTTGCCGGCGAAGCGGCCTTGAATCTTGCGGCGCCCTTTCGGACGCCATCGCCAGCAAGCCGGCTCCTACAAGATCGATTTCAGTTCTTGTGCAACTTGCTCATCAACTCCGCCTCAGCCTGGGTCAACCCGCAGGACTGAGTCAGTTCATCGACGCTCGCGCCCATCCCGACCAGGCGTGCCGCCTGGGCAAACGACAGGCTCGACGGGTCGCGTTGTTCAAGCTGAGCGAGCTTGTCCGGCAACGGCCCAACCACCGCGCGCAGTTCGTGCAGGTCTTCACCCATGCGCACGATGCCGTTCTGGTAGTTGTCGAAGCGCTTGCCCAGGTCCTTGATGCGCTGATCGCGCAGCGCATCACCTTCAGCCTGTTGCGCGGCGATCAGCCGTTGACCGCGAATGTACGCCAGAAACATCGCCAGCGTGCCTGCCCAGAAGAGGAACAGGACAATGACCGCAACCTCGAGAATCAATCAGATACTCTCCAGTTCCGACCATTCTTCTTCGCTCATCATCTTGTCCAGCTCGACCAGGATCAGCAGTTCGTTGTTCTTGTTGCACACGCCTTGGATGAACTTGGCGGACTCTTCGTTACCCACGTTCGGTGCGGTTTCGATTTCCGACTGACGCAGGTAAACCACTTCGGCCACGCTGTCGACCATGATCCCGACAACCTGCTTGTCAGCTTCGATGATGACGATCCGGGTGTTGTCGCTGATCTCGGCGTTCATCAGGCCGAAGCGCTGACGGGTGTCGATCACGGTGACCACGTTACCGCGCAGGTTGATGATGCCCAACACGTAGCTCGGGGCACCCGGGACCGGGGCGATTTCGGTGTAGCGCAGGACTTCCTGAACGCGCATCACGTTGATGCCGTAGGTTTCATTGTCCAGCTTGAAGGTTACCCATTGCAGGATCGGATCTTCGGAACCTTTTGCAGACGACGCCTTATCATTCATACCCTGACCCCTCGAAAAACCGCCCTAGCGGTGTGTGTTCGGTGCGATGGCAAGTCACTTTGCCCCGCGTGTTTTTATGTTGGTTTGTGGACCGGCTTCAGGCCGCTCATGTGCTTCGCCCCACCGCTGGCAATCAACTCGGCCAGTGCGGAAACATCGAGCAATGCACACATGTGTTCAATCACTGTGCCGGCCAGCCATGGCCGTTGACCACGGTGGCTGCGCCACTTGATTTCGTTCGGGTCCAGGCGCAACGAGCGGCTGACCTGATGCACCGCCAGCCCCCACTCGTAGCCCTGAACCGAAATGACGTATTGCAGCCCCTGACGGAAGTCATCGCGATAGCGATCGGGCATGACCCAACGGGCGGTATCGAGCACCTTCAGGTTGCCGGCCTGGCTCGGCAGGATCCCGAGGAACCATTCCGGCTGACCGAACAACGCGGTCAGTTCCTGGCCCGCCAGCGAATAAATCGAACCCAGGCACACCAGCGGCACAGCCAGGGTCAACCCGGCAACGTCGAACAACAGGCATTCGAACGGCTCGGCGGCCCACGCAGGGCGGCCGTCGGTTTCCACCGGTGGCGGTGTGTTGCTCGGTGGCAGATGAACTTCGACGATCGGTGGCACCAAGGCTTGCAGCAGTGGGGCGATGGTCGAGACGGACGCCAGCACCGGCTCCGGCGCATCGACCAGCGCTACCGGGACTTTCACCACTGCCGGCGACGCTACTGGCTCGGCGACCGGCGCGGTAACAGCGGCCGGTCTCTCGGCCGGCTTCTGTGCATCGCGAGCCTGCTCTTCAAGCACGGCCGCCTGGAATTCGTCCAGCGCGGCTTCGGTCTCGACCACCTCGGGAACCGCTTCGATTTCCGGCGGCAACTCTTCGGTGGCGTCCATCAGCAAGCTGTCCAGATAAGACTGGAGTGCAAGCTGAGGGCGGGAAGTGATTTTTACCGGGCGATTCATCTCACGCCACCTGCGCTACGGATTGCTGCGCGAGCAGATGCTTGAGCAGTGCGCGATAGGCCAACACGCCGCGGCTCTTGCCGTCGAATTGCGAAGGCGTGACGCCGGCACGGCTGGCATCGCGCAAACGCGTGTCGACCGGGATGTAGCCTTGCCAGATTTCTTCAGGATATTTGTCGCGCAACACCCGCAAGGTGCCGAGGGAAGCTTGCGTGCGCCGGTCAAAGAGGGTCGGCACGATGTTGAATGCCAGCGGCTGCTTGCGTGAGCGGTTGATCATCGCCAGGGTGTTGACCATGCGTTCCAGGCCCTTGACCGCCAGGTGCTCGGTTTGCACCGGTATCACCAATTGCTGACTGGCCGCCAAGGCATTGACCATCAGCACGCCAAGCAACGGCGGGCTGTCGATCACGGCGTAATCGAAGTCCTGCCACAGTTGCGCCAGGCTCTTCGCGATCACCAGGCCCAAACCGCTTTGCCCCGGCGACTGACGCTCAAGGGTGGCCAGCGCGGTGCTCGACGGCAACAGGGAAATACTGGCGTGACTGGTGGGCAGCAACAGTTGGCCGGGCAAGCCTTGCGGCACGCCGCCCTTGTGCAGGAACAGGTCGTAGCTGCTGTGTTCCAGGCTGTCGGGATCGTAACCGAAGTAGCTGGTCATCGAGCCGTGGGGGTCGAGATCGACCACGACCACGCGCTTGCCCGCCTCGGCCAGTAACCCGGCTAAAGCGATGGAGGAAGTGGTTTTACCGACACCACCCTTTTGATTGGCGACTGCCCAGACTCTCATTCGGATTGTTCCACCCAGGTCGGGTCGACCGGGAAATAGCTCAACGTGTTAATGCGGGTGACGGAGAATTGACGGCGCTCTCTCGTCCCGGCGACTTGACCGGTGCAGGTGCAGTTTGTGTGCCAGCACGCTTCAACGCCGCATCCGGTTGCGCATGAGCGGTTCCGGTACCGGTGAGGCTGCGACGGACATCGAGATTACGAGATACCACCAGCACCACACGCCGGTTGCGCGCCCGGCCCTCTACCGTGGCGTTATTGGCCACCGGCTGGAATTCGCCATACCCCACCGACGCCAGGCGACCGGGGTTTACCCCCTGCATCGCGAGCATGCGCACAATGCTCGACGAACGGGCCGAGGACAGCTCCCAGTTGGTCGGGTATTGCGCAGTGCGGATCGGTTGATCGTCGGTGAAGCCTTCGACGTGGATCGGGTTGTCGAACGGTTTCAGAATGCCCGCGACCTTGTCGATGATGTTGAACGCCATGTCGCTGGGCATGGCATCGCCACTGCCGAACAACAGGCTGGAGTTGAGTTCGATCTCGACCCACAGCTCGTTGCCGCGCACGGTCATCTGGTTGGAGCTGATCAGGTCGCCGAACGCGGCGCTGATGTCGTCGGCGATGCTTTTCAGCGGATCGCTGGCCCCGGCGATACCGGCATCGACCTGTTCGCTGTCCTTGACCAACGGCTTGGCCGGGGTCACGGTTTGCGGACGTTCTTCGCCGATGGGAATCGGCTTGAGTGAGCGATCCGCATCGGTGAACACGCCGATCAACGCCTGGGAAATGACTTTGTACTTGCCTTCGTTGATCGAAGAGATCGAGTACATCACCACGAAAAAGGCGAACAGCAAGGTAATGAAGTCGGCGTAGGAAACGAGCCAGCGTTCGTGGTTTACGTGTTCTTCATGCTGCCGGCGACGTGCCATAGTCCATTACTCCCATCAATCCATGAAGCCCTGAAGCTTCAACTCAATAGAGCGAGGGTTTTCACCTTCGGCGATCGACAGAATGCCTTCCAGCAACATTTCGCGATAACGGGACTGGCGCAATGCAACGGACTTGAGTTTCGCAGCGATCGGCAACAACACCAGGTTGGCACTGGCCACGCCGTAGATGGTGGCGACGAAGGCCACGGCAATGCCGCTGCCCAGTTGCGACGGATCGGCCAGGTTGCCCATGACATGGATCAGGCCCATCACCGCACCGATGATGCCGATGGTCGGCGCGTAGCCGCCCATGCTTTCGAACACTTTGGCGGCCTCGATATCGCGGCTTTCCTGAGTGAAGAAATCCACTTCGAGGATGCTGCGGATCGCTTCCGGTTCGGCGCCGTCCACCAGCAATTGCAGGCCTTTGCGCGAGTAGCTGTCAGGTTCGGCATCGGCCACCCCTTCCAGACCGAGCAGACCTTCCTTGCGCGCGGTCAGGCTCCAGTTCACCACGCGGTCGATGCCGCCGGCGAGGTCCACGCGCGGCGGGAACAGGATCCAGCCGAGAATCTGCATGGCGCGCTTGAAGGCGCTCATGGGCGACTGCAACAGCGCCGCGCCGATGGTGCCGCCGAGAACGATCAAGGCGGCCGGACCGTTGGCCAGCGCACCGAGGTGGCCGCCTTCAAGGTAGTTGCCGCCGATGATGGCGACGAACGCCATGATGATGCCGATAAGGCTGAGTACGTCCATCAGATACACGCCTCGACCAGGTGTTTGCCAATATCGTCGAGGCCATACACGGCATCGGCGAGTTCCGCTTTGACGATTGCCATCGGCATGCCGTAGATCACGCAGCTGGCTTCATCCTGGGCCCAGATCGAACTGCCGCCCTGCTTGAGCAGGCGCGCGCCTTCACGACCGTCGGCGCCCATGCCGGTCAGTACGACCGCCAGAACTTTGTCACCATAGGACTTGGCCGCCGAACCGAAGGTAATGTCCACGCACGGCTTGTAGTTCAAACGCTCGTCGCCCGGCAGGATTTTCACCGCGCCACGGCCATCGATCATCATTTGCTTGCCACCCGGTGCGAGCAGCGCCAGGCCCGGACGCAGGATGTCGCCATCCTCGGCTTCCTTGACGGTGATGCGGCACAGCTTGTCCAGACGTTCGGCGAACGCCTTGGTAAAGGCGGCCGGCATGTGCTGGATCAACACGATCGGCGCCGGGAAACTGGCCGGCAGTTGAGTCAATACGCGCTGCAGGGCAACCGGGCCGCCCGTGGACGTACCGATGGCAACCAGCTTGTAGGCTTTGCGTTTCGGCGCCGGCGAGGACGGTGCGTGTGCGACGTGCGCAGGTGCGCGGGCCGGAATCGGTGCCGGACGTGCAGGCGCGCTGCTGCCATAACTGCCAACGCTGGAAGGCGCGGGTGTCGGGGCTGGCGCAGCGACAGGTGCCGGCGCGCTGTAGGCGCTGACGCGACGGTTACTGCGCGAGATACTGAGAATCTTCTCGCACAGCAGTTGCTTGACCTTCTCGGGATTGCGCGAGATGTCTTCGAAATTCTTCGGCAGGAAATCCACCGCGCCGGCGTCCAGCGCATCCAGGGTGACCCGGGCGCCTTCGTGCGTCAGCGAGGAGAACATCAACACCGGGGTCGGGCAGCGCTGCATGATGTGCCGCACAGCCGTGATGCCGTCCATCATTGGCATCTCGTAGTCCATGGTGATCACGTCCGGCTTGAGGGCCAGTGCCTGATCGATCGCCTCTTTGCCGTTGGTCGCCGTGCCGACGACCTGGATATTCGAATCCGCTGAAAGAATTTCCGAGACGCGGCGGCGGAAAAACCCCGAATCGTCCACCACCAGGACTTTGACTGCCATAAACACTCCGTTAGGCGGGGGCGAGGCACAGTCGCCCCGCTCCCTCCAGAATCAAATACGCCGTGCGGCGTAACGCTTGAGCATGCTCGGAACATCGAGAATCAGCGCAATGCGGCCGTCACCGGTAATGGTGGCGCCCGACATGCCCGGGGTTCCCTGGAGCATTTTGCCCAATGGCTTGATGACCACTTCTTCCTGGCCCACCAGCTGATCGACGACGAAGCCGATCCGCTGGGTGCCCACCGAAAGGATCACCACATGGCCTTCGCGCTGCTCTTCGTGAGCGGCGGAGCTGACCAGCCAGCGCTTGAGGTAGAACAGCGGCAGCGCCTTGTCCCGCACGATCACCACTTCCTGGCCGTCCACCACGTTGGTGCGCGACAGGTCGAGGTGGAAGATCTCGTTGACGTTCACCAGCGGGAACGCGAACGCCTGGTTGCCGAGCATGACCATCAGCGTCGGCATGATCGCCAGGGTCAACGGGACCTTGATGACGATCTTCGAGCCTTTGCCCTTGGTCGAGTAGATGTTGATGGTGCCGTTGAGCTGGGCGATCTTGGTTTTCACCACGTCCATGCCCACGCCACGACCCGACACGTCGGAGATCTCGGTCTTGGTCGAGAAGCCCGGCGCGAAAATCAGGTTGAAGCAGTCGGATTCGCTGAGGCGGTCCGCCGCATCCTTGTCCATCAGGCCTTTCTTGACCGCGATGCCGCGCAGGACATCAGCGTCCATGCCCTTGCCGTCATCGGAGATGGACAGCAGGATGTGGTCGCCTTCCTGTTCGGCGGACAGAATCACTTTACCGCTGCGTGGCTTGCCCATCGCTTCACGGTCAGCCGGCTCTTCGATACCGTGGTCGACCGAGTTGCGCACCAAGTGGACCAGCGGGTCGGCCAGGGCCTCGACGAGGTTCTTGTCGAGGTCGGTTTCTTCGCCGACCAGCTCCAGGTTGATCTCTTTCTTGAGCTGGCGAGCCAGGTCGCGAACCAGGCGCGGGAAGCGCCCGAAGACTTTCTTGATCGGTTGCATCCGGGTCTTCATGACCGCGGTCTGCAGGTCCGCCGTGACCACGTCGAGGTTCGACACGGCTTTGGACATGGCTTCATCGGCGCTGTTGGCACCCAGGCGAACCAGACGGTTACGCACCAGAACCAGCTCGCCCACCATGTTCATGATTTCGTCGAGACGCGCGGTATCGACCCGCACGGTGGTCTCGGCTTCGCTGGCCGGTTTTTCCGGAGGCGGCGCGGCCGGTGCACGGGCCGGAGCCGGTGCAGCAGCGGCAGCCGGTTTCGGCGTTTCGGCTTTTGGCTCTGGCGCTTTCGCGACAGGTGCCGAAGCCTTGGCGACTGGCGTGGCCACCGAAGAGGCGGCGGAGCCGGTGCCAACTTCCGTGAACTTGCCTTTGCCGTGCAATTCGTCGAGCAGCGATTCGAATTCGTGATCGGAGATCAGATCACTGCCCGCCGCCGCTGCGGTTGGCGCCGCCGCAGGAACCGAAGCAATGGCCGATTCCAGCGCGTCGACGGCGAAGTTGCCTTTGCCGTGCAGCTGATCAAGCAGTGCTTCGAATTCGTCGTCAGTAATGTCGGAGCTGTCGCCCGCCGCTTTCGGTGCAGACGGGGCGGCCGGTGCAGCAGGCGCTGCCACTGCATCGACGGCGAACTGGCCTTTGCCGTGCAGCTGGTCGAGCAACGACTCGAACTCGGCATCGGTGATTTCGTCGCTGGCCGCGCCATCGGCGGGCGCAACTGGAGCAGCCGCCGGCGCCTCGGCCTGAGCCTTGACGGCGTTCAGCGAGTCCAGCAGTTGTTCAAATTCGTTATCGGTGATGTCACCCGATTCGGCTTCGGCAGCCGGGGCTTCCACCACTTCAGCCACAGGCGCGGCTTCGTCGGCGGATTGCGGCTCGGCCAGACGGGCCAGGGCTGCGAGCAATTCAGGAGTGGCAGCCGTGATCGGGCTGCGTTCGCGGACTTCGCTGAACATGCTGTTCACCGCGTCCAGCGCTTCGAGAACCACGTCCATCAGTTCCGAGTCGACGCGACGCTCACCCTTGCGCAGGATGTCGAACACGTTCTCGGCGATGTGACAGCACTCCACCAGCTCGTTGAGCTGGAGGAAGCCGGCGCCCCCTTTTACAGTGTGAAAACCGCGAAAAATTGCATTGAGCAAGTCCGCATCATCCGGTCGGCTTTCAAGCTCGACCAGCTGTTCGGACAGTTGCTCTAGAATCTCGCCGGCCTCAACCAGGAAATCCTGAAGGATCTCTTCATCGGCGCCGAAGCTCATTAAGGGTGTGCTCCTACAGGTCTAAAAACCTAAAATACCTAAAATTCTAAAACCCTAGGCTGGATAGCAAATCGTCCACATCGTCCTGACCGGACACAACGTCTTCTCTTTTATCGGCATGAATCTGCGGACCTTCACCCTGAGAGAGATGTTTTTGCGGATCTTTTTCTGCAAGCATCGCTGCACGGTCATGTTCGATGCCCGCGAAGCGGTCCACCTGACTGGCCATGAGTACGAGCTTGAGCAAGTTGCTTTCAACTTCGGTGACCAGTTGGGTCACACGCTTGATCACCTGGCCGGTGAGGTCCTGGTAATCCTGGGCAAGCAGGATGTCGTTGAGGTTGCTCGACACCGCGCGACCGTCTTCGGCGCTGCGCGACAGGAAGCCGTCGACTCGCCGGGCCAGCTCGCGGAATTCTTCAGCCCCGACTTCGCGACGCATGAACCGTCCCCAGTCCGTGCTCAATGCCTGGGCTTCATCACTCAGGCGACTGACCAGCGGCGTGGCGCTTTCCACCAGATCCATGGTGCGGTTTGCCGCGGCCTCGGTCAGCTTGACCACATACCCCAGACGCTCGGTGGCGTCGGTGATCTGGGACACTTCCTCGGCTTGCGGCATGTTCGGGTCAATCTGGAAATTGACGATCGCGCTATGCAGCTCACGGGTGAGCTTGCCCACTTCCTGATACAGGCCGCGGTCACGGGTCTGGTTGAGCTCATGGATCAGTTGCACAGCGTCGCCGAACTTGCCTTTTTCAAGGCTCTCAACCAGTTCGACCGCGTGTTTTTTCAGGGTCGATTCAAAATCGCCCTGTGAAGATTCTTTGTGGTCCATAGCTCCCCCGTGGCGCAGTTTCTCAACCGATGCGTTCGAAAATCTTCTCGATTTTTTCTTTCAACGCCTGGGCCGTGAAGGGTTTGACCACGTAGCCATTTACACCGGCCTGGGCCGCTTCGATGATCTGCTCGCGCTTGGCTTCAGCAGTCACCATCAGCACCGGCAGATGCTTGAGCTTTTCATCGGCGCGCACGTGGCGCAGCAGATCGATACCGGTCATGCCAGGCATGTTCCAGTCCGTTACCAGAAAGTCGATGCTCCCGCTGTTGAGAACCGGAATGGCAGTAGTGCCATCGTCGGCCTCGACCGTGTTGGTGAACCCAAGGTCACGCAACAGGTTTTTTATGATCCGCCGCATCGTTGAGAAGTCATCAACGATGAGGATTTTCATGTTCTTGTCCAATTCGACCTCCAAGCAGTCTTAAACGCGCCCAGCACCTGGACGCGCCATTTCAATCAATCCGGCAAAGCACTCGATGACTGTCTGGAGCACAACAGATCGAGACCGGCGCAGTTCAACACCACACCAGCCACGTTCGCAGTGTCCCCACACTGCCTTCAGCGCGCTCGCCACTCCCCCAAACGCCCCCGCAAACGGGCCGCGCACTGGCTGTGTAACTGGCTGACCCGAGATTCGCTGACCCCCAGGACTTCACCGATTTCCTTGAGGTTCAACTCTTCGTCGTAGTACAGCGCCAACACCAGTCGCTCACGCTCCGGCAAATTGGCAATCGCGTCCGCCAGCGCCGCCTGGAAGCGTTCATCTTCCAGATCGCGTGACGGCTCGAGATGAGCACTCGCGCCATCCTCGTGCAGCCCTTCGTGTTCGCCGTCCTGCAACAGATCGTCGAAACTGAATAACCGGCTGCCCAGGGTGTCGTTCAAAATCCCGTAGTAATCGTCGAGACTCAATTGGAGTTCGGCCGCAACCTCGTGATCTTTAGCGTCACGACCGGTTTTAGCTTCAATCGAGCGAATTGCGTCGCTGACCATGCGGGTATTGCGGTGGACCGAACGAGGCGCCCAGTCCCCCTTGCGCACTTCATCGAGCATGGCGCCGCGGATTCGTATGCCCGCGTAAGTTTCGAAACTGGCGCCTTTGCTGGCGTCATATTTGGTCGACACTTCAAGCAGGCCGATCATCCCGGCCTGGATCAAGTCTTCAACCTGGACACTGGCCGGCAGACGCGCCAGCAAGTGGTAGGCAATGCGTTTGACCAGCGGCGCGTAACGCTCGATGAGCTCGTACTGCGCGTCACGTGCCGACTTCTTGTAGAGGTTGTAACCGCTGGCTGTCATAGCACGGGTCCTGCCGTTTGTTGCACGAGGCGCTCGACGAAAAACTCCAGGTGCCCACGCGGATTGGCGGGCAGCGGCCAGGTATCGACCTTTTGTGCGATGGCCTTGAAGGCCAGGGAGCACTTGGAACGCGGGAAAGCTTCATAGACCGCGCGCTGCTTCTGAACCGCCTTGCGCACGCTTTCGTCGTACGGCACCGCGCCGACGTATTGTAGGGCGACGTCGAGGAAGCGATCCGTGACCTTGGTCAACTTGGCGAACAGGTTGCGACCTTCCTGCGGGCTCTGGGCCATGTTGGCCAGGACGCGGAAGCGGTTCATGCCGTAGTCGCGGTTCAGCAGCTTGATCAGTGCATAGGCGTCGGTGATCGAGGTCGGCTCGTCGCAGACCACCAGCAGGACTTCCTGCGCGGCGCGAACAAAACTGACTACCGAGTCACCAATACCTGCAGCTGTATCGATCACCAGCACGTCAAGGTTGTCGCCGATATCGCTGAATGCCTGGATCAGGCCCGCGTGTTGCGCCGGGCTCAAGTGCACCATGCTCTGGGTGCCGGACGCAGCGGGGACGATGCGAATGCCGCCGGGGCCCTGCAACAGAACGTCGCGCAGCTCACAGCGACCTTCGATCACGTCGGCCAGGGTGCGTTTGGGTGTGAGTCCTAGCAGGACGTCTACGTTCGCCAGGCCCAGATCGGCGTCCAGCAACATGACGCGCCGGCCGAGTTCAGCTAGAGCCAGGGACAAGTTCACTGACACGTTAGTCTTCCCGACGCCACCTTTGCCGCCGGTCACCGCGATCACCTGTACGGGATGCATGCTGCCCATGTTATTTCTTTACCTTGTCTTGCATAGACGGAGGCCACATTACTGGCTGCGCGTTCACAAACGGAACAATGCATGGCAGACCATCGATGTAGGTACAAAAATTATTCATTAGTACCTCAGCCAACCTGCTTGGTCGGGCTGTGGTAAATATCAGCGAACATGTCAGCCATGGCTTCTTCGCTGGGTTCTTCCTGCATTTGCACGCTGACGGCGCGGCTGACCAATTGGTGGCGACGCGGCAGATGCAAATCATCCGGGATCCGCGGGCCGTCGGTCAGGTAAGCCACCGGCAATTCATGACTGATCGCCAGGCTCAACACCTCACCAAGACTTGCCGTTTCATCCAGTTTAGTCAGGATGCAGCCAGCCAGCCCGCAGCGCTTGTAACTGTGATAAGCGGCTGTTAGAACCTGTTTTTGGCTGGTGGTTGCCAGAACCAGGTAATTTTTTGAGCGGATGCCACGACCGGCCAGGCTTTCGAGCTGCATGCGCAGCGCCGGATCGCTGGCCTGAAGGCCAGCAGTATCGATCAGCACCACGCGTTTGCGCAGCAATGGATCCAGCGCCTGCACCAGGGACTGGCCCGGATCGACGTGGGTCACCGACACATTGAGGATGCGGCCGAGGGTCTTGAGCTGTTCCTGGGCCCCGATGCGGTAGCTGTCCATGCTCACCAGCGCGATGTTCTGCGAGCCATACTTGAGCACGTAACGCGCCGCGAGCTTGGCCAGGGTGGTGGTCTTGCCCATGCCGGCAGGACCGACCATGGCAATCACACCGCCCTCTTCCAGTGGCTCGATTTCAGGCGTGACGATCATGCGCGCCAGGTGCGCCAGCAACATGCGCCAGGCCTGACGAGGTTCTTCAATACCGGGAATCAGCTCCAGCAGGTCGCGGGACAACGGACCGGACAAACCGATGCGTTGCAGGCGACGCCAGAGATTGGCCTGGGCCGGACGGCTGCCTTGCAGCTGATTCCAGGCCAGGGAGCCGAGTTGCACTTCCATCAGTTCGCGCAGGCTGTTGAGCTCGAAACGCATCGAGTCGAACGCCCGCGGATCGACACCCGTGGCAGCTGGCGCAGGCGCTGGCGCGGCACGACGAGGCTCGGCATAAGTCGGCTCGATCAGAGGCTCGGCAGCAGTCAACGGCAGGCCGGCAAACAGCTGGCGATTGGTGCTCTTGTCGCTCTCGCCTTCGCTGCGCAGGCTCAGTTCGGCCTGGGCGGTGACGATCCGCGACTGGGTCTTGCGCAGCTCATCCTCGAGTTCCATGTTCGGAACACGTGGGGCCAGCGCCGACAATTTGTAATCAAGGGCAGCCGTCAGCTCGACACCACCGGCGATCCGGCGATTGCCAATGATGGCCGCATCAGCGCCCAGCTCATCACGAACCAGTTTCATGGCCTGACGCATATCGGCGGCGAAAAAACGCTTAACTTGCATAAACCACTACCTCAGCCGTTGGGCCCTACTGTCGCAACGATGGTCACTTGCTTGTTGTCAGGGATTTCCTGGTAAGCCAACACATGCAAACCCGGGACTGCCAGTCGGCCAAATCGCGACAACATGGCGCGAACCGGACCGGCCACCAGCAGAATCACCGGTTGACCTTGCATTTCCTGACGCTGCGCCGCGTCGATCAACGAGCGTTGCAGTTTTTCAGCCATGCTTGGCTCCAGCAGAACGCCCTCTTCCGAGCCTTGTCCTGCCTTCTGCAGACTATTGAGCAATATCTGTTCCAACCTTGGCTCCAAGGTGATAACTGGCAGCTCCGAGTCAGTGCCTACAATGCTTTGGACGATTGCGCGAGAGACGCCGACGCGCACCGCAGCCACCAGCGCGGCAGTATCTTGACTCTTGGCGGCATTGTTCGCGATCGCCTCGGCGATGCTGCGGATGTCGCGGACGGGCACTTGCTCGGCCAGCAACGCCTGCAGAACCTTGAGCAGTTGCGACAGCGACACCACGCCCGGCACCAGCTCTTCAGCCAGTTTTGGCGAGCTTTTGGCCAGCAATTGCATGAGTTGCTGCACTTCTTCGTGGCCGATCAGCTCACTGGAATGCTTGTACAGAATCTGGTTCAAGTGGGTAGCCACTACTGTACTGGCATCGACCACGGTGTAACCAAGGGATTGTGCCTGGGCACGCTGGCTGATTTCGATCCAGACCGCCTCCAGGCCGAAAGCCGGATCTTTGGCGGTGATGCCGTTGAGCGAACCATAAACCTGGCCGGGGTTGATCGCCAGCTCGCGGTCCGGGTAAATCTCCGCTTCCGCCAGGATCACGCCCATGAGGGTCAGGCGATAAGCGCTCGGCGCGAGGTCCAGGTTGTCACGGATATGCACAGTCGGCATCAGGAACCCCAGATCCTGGGAGAGCTTCTTGCGCACGCCCTTGATCCGCGCCAGCAGCTGGCCACCCTGATTGCGGTCCACCAGCGGAATCAGGCGATAGCCCACTTCCAGGCCAATCATGTCGATCGGAGTGACGTCATCCCAGCCCAGCTCTTTGGTTTCCTGGGCGCGGGCTGGCGATGGCAGCAGCTCCTGCTGACGCTTGACCTCTTGCAAGGCCTGAACCTTGACGATGTTTTGCTTTTTCCAGAACAGGTAAGCGGCACCGGCCGCGACGGCTGCCATGCTCAGGAAGGAAAAGTGTGGCATGCCGGGCACCAGGCCCATGACCGCCATCAAACCTGCGGCAACGGCCAACGCCTTGGGCGAGGCGAACATCTGGCGATTGATCTGTTTGCCCATGTCTTCCGAACCGGAAGCACGGGTCACCATGATCGCCGCAGCTGTCGATAACAACAGTGATGGCAATTGCGCCACCAAACCGTCACCGATGGTCAGCAAGGCGTAAACCCGACCGGCATCGCCGAAGGTCATGCCGTGCTGGAAGATACCGACCGCCATGCCGCCGATCAGGTTGATGAACAGAATGAGCAGGCCGGCGATGGCATCGCCGCGCACGAATTTGCTGGCACCGTCCATGGAACCGTAGAACTCGGCTTCCTGGGCCACTTCCATCCGGCGCAGTTTTGCCTGGTTCTGATCGATCAGGCCGGCGTTCAAATCGGCGTCGATCGCCATTTGTTTGCCGGGCATCGCGTCGAGGGTGAAGCGCGCGCTGACCTCGGAAATCCGCCCGGCGCCCTTGGTCACCACGACGAAGTTGATGATCATCAAAATGGCGAAGACCACGATACCGACCACGTAGTTACCGCCGATCACCACCTCACCGAAGGCCTGGATCACCTTACCGGCAGCGGCGTGGCCGTCCTGACCGTGGAGCATAACGACGCGCGTGGAAGCCACGTTCAGCGCCAGCCGCAGCAACGTTGCCACCAGCAGAATCGTCGGGAACACCGCGAAATCCAGTGGCCGCAAGGCGTAGACGCAGACCAGCAGCACGACAATCGACAGCGCAATGTTGAACGTGAAGAACACGTCCAGCAGGAACGGCGGCACTGGCAACATCATCATGGCCAGCATGATCAGCAGCAGCAACGGCACACCCAGATTGCCCCGACTCAGGTCGGCAACGTTGGTGCGGGCACTGTTGATAAACTGAGAGCGATCCACCGGTTTTCCCCGTTCCTTAAAGCAAACTTTTGACGCCCAAAGCAGGCGCAAGGCGGCTACTGCAAGAAGCCTTCCAACTTTTGCCGGGCTTTGTAACAGAGGGGTTTATCAGGGGATTTGTGCTGTTTGAGCTGACGCCTTCGCGAGCAGGCTCGCTCCCACATTCGACGGCATCCCTCTGCCAAAACGCGGTCACGTGTGGGAGCGAGCCTGCTCGCGATGAGGCCCGCACGACCCACACAACAATCAGGAATCGCGCCGCAGATCCGGCGGAATCGGCAAATCATCCTTGAGCGGCTCGGGACGCTTGCCCTTGCCGGCACGGTGCTGGCGAATCTGGTAGACGTAGGCCAGCACCTGGGCGACAGCGAGGTACAGCCCGCCCGGAATTTCCTGCTCCAGCTCGGTGGAGTAGTAGATCGAACGCGCCAGCGCCGGCGACTCCAGCAACAGCACTTCATTGGCCACGGCGATCTCACGGATCTTCAGGGCCAGGAAGTCGCTGCCCTTGGCAACCAGCATCGGCGCCCCGCCCTTGTCCGGATCGTATTTGAGCGCGACGGCGTAGTGAGTCGGGTTGGTAATCACCACGTCAGCCTCGGGAATCGCCGCCATCATCCGCCGCTGGGACATCTCGCGCTGCAGCTGGCGAATCCGCTGCTTGACCTCCGGCCGCCCCTCCTGATCCTTGTGCTCGTCGCGCACTTCCTGCTTGGTCATCAGCAGTTTCTTGTGACTCTGGTAAAGCTGCACCGGCACGTCCACCGCGGCAATCAGGATCAGCCCGCACGCCATCCACAACGTGCTCCAGCCTGCCAATTGCACGCTATGGATAATCGCCCGCTCCAACGGCTCATGGGCGATGCGCAACAGGTCATCGATGTCCGAACGCAGCACGGACAAGGCGACGAACAGAATCAACAGGAATTTGGCCAGCGCCTTGAGCAGTTCGATCAAGGCCGTACTGGAAAACATCCGCTTAAGGCCCGCCGCCGGGTTCATCCGACTGAACTTCGGCGCCATGGTCTTGGCCGAAAACAACCAGCCACCCAAGGAAATCGGCCCCAGGAATGCCGCCAGCAACAGCGTCAGCAAAATCGGTTGCGACGCAAGAATCGCGATCTTGCCCGAATGCAGCAGGTAATGCCCCATCTGTCCCGGGTCAAGCAACACTTCCCGGGGCAGGGAGAAGTTGAGGCGCATGATTTCCAGCAGATCCTGGGCCAGCCCACCGCCATAGATCAGCAGGCCGCCGGCACCCGCCAGCATGGTTGCCAGGGTGTTGAGCTCTTTGGATCGGGCAATCTCGCCCTTTTCCCTGGAGTCCTTTTTTCGTTTCTCCGTGGGGTCTTCTGTTTTGTCCTGGCCACTCTCGCTCTCGGCCATGGCTAACGCGCCTGCGCCATATCACGTAGCAGCTGCAAGGCCTCGGTGGCCAACGGCTGATACTGATTGAGAATGTCGCCGAGACTGACCCAGAAAATCACCAGGCCCAGCACCAGGGTCAACGGAAAACCGATGGAGAAAATGTTCAGCTGGGGCGCCGCACGCGTCATTACCCCGAAGGCAATGTTGACCACCAGCAACGCAGTGATCGCTGGCATGACCAACAGCATCGCCGCGCCCAGCACCCAACCCATCTTGTTGGCTATGTCCCAGAAATGATTGACCAGCATCGCACTGCCGACCGGCAACGTGGTAAAGCTCTCCGTCAGCACCTCGAACACCACCAGGTGCCCGTTCATGCCGAGGAACAGCAGCGTCACCAGCATGGTCAGGAACTGCCCGATCACCGCCGCCGACACCCCGTTGGTGGGGTCGACCATGGAAGCGAAGCCCATGCCCATCTGGATCGAAATGATCTGGCCGGCAACGACAAACGCCTGAAAAAACAGCTGAAGGGAAAGCCCCATCAAGGCGCCAATGATGATCTGCTCGGCGATCAGCAGCAGCGCGCTCAGGTCCAGCGCCTGGACCGGCGGCATCGGCGGCAGGCCGGGCACGACCACCACCGTGATGGCCAGGGCGAAATACAAACGGATGCGCGACGGCACCAGGGTCGTGCCGAAGATCGGCATGGTCATCAGCACCGCGCCGATACGGAACAGCGGCAATATGAACGAGGCGACCCAGGTACTGATCTGGGTGTCGGTCAGCTGCAGCAGCGACATGGCTTAGCCGATGACCCGAGGAATATTGCCGTACAACTGCAGGATATATTCCATGAAGGTCTGCACCAGCCAGGGCCCGGCGACGATCAGCGTCACCAGCATCACCAGCAGGCGCGGCAGGAAGCTCAGGGTCTGTTCGTTGATCTGGGTCGCGGCCTGGAACATCGCCACCAACAGCCCCACCAGCAGACTCGGAATCACCAGCACGGCCACCATCATGGTGGTCAGCCAGAGCGCTTCGCGAAAGATGTCTACCGCTACTTCCGGCGTCATGGCGAGACACCGCCGAAGCTGCTGGCCAACGTGCCGATAATCAGCGCCCAGCCATCCACCAGCACGAACAACATGATTTTGAACGGCAGGGAAATGATCAGTGGCGACAGCATCATCATACCCATCGCCATCAGCACACTGGCGACGACCAGGTCGATGATCAGGAACGGGATGAAGATCATGAAGCCAATCTGGAACGCGGTCTTGAGTTCAGAGGTGACAAAGGCCGGTACCAGGATGGTCAGCGGCGCCTGATCCGGCGTCGCGATGTCCGTGCGCTTGGACAGGCGCATGAACAACTCAAGGTCGCTGCTGCGCGTCTGGGCGAGCATGAAGTCCTTGATAGGCACCTGAGCCTTGGCCACGGCGTCCTGGGCGGTGAGTTTTTCCGCCAGATACGGCTGCAAGGCGTCCTGGTTCACGCGATCGAACACCGGCGCCATGATGAACAGGGTCAGAAACAGCGCCATGCCCGTGAGGATCTGGTTCGACGGTGTCTGCTGCAGGCCCAGGGCCTGACGCAGGATCGAGAACACGATGATGATCCGGGTGAAACTGGTCATCAGCATGACGAACGCCGGGATGAAACTCAGCGCCGTCATGATCAGCAGGATTTGCAGGCTGACCGAGTATTCCTGGGCCCCCTGAGCATTGGTGCCCAAGGTGATTGCCGGGATCGACAGCGGGTCAGCGGCAAACGCCAAAGGCGCGGCCAGCATCAGGGTCAGCGTCAAGATGATGCGTAGCGCACCCATTACTTCTTATCCTTCTGATCCTTGCCCATCAGCTCCAAGAGGCGCTGGGCAAACTCCGGGGTCGCTTTCTCGGTGACCGGCACCTGCACCGGTTCCTTGAGCACATGCAAAGCAGTGATGCTGCCTGGGCTCAGGCCAAGCAGAATCTGCTCGTTGCCGACCTGCACCAGCATCAGACGGTCACGAGGGCCAAGCGCCCGGGAACCGATCAGTTCGATCACCTGCCCCTTGCCCGCAGGCCCGGCCTGCTGGACCCGGCGCAGCAACCAGGCGAGGAAGAAGATCAACCCCAGCACCAGCAGCAGACCGAGCACCAGTTGCGTCAACTGCCCCGCCACACCACTGCCCACCGCAGGTGCGACCGTCGCGGCAGCATTCGCCGCCGGTTCGGCCGCCAGCACACTGAACGGCAAGGCCAGCAACAACCCCAGAACCTTTTTCACTCAGCGCAGCTTCTTGATGCGTTCGCTTGGGCTGATCACGTCGGTCAGGCGGATGCCGAACTTCTCGTTGACCACGACCACTTCGCCGTGCGCGATCAACGTGCCGTTGACCAGCACGTCCAGCGGCTCACCGGCCAGGCGATCAAGCTCGATCACCGAACCCTGGTTGAGTTGCAGCAGGTTGCGAATATTGATGTCGGTGCTGCCGACTTCCATGGAAATCGACACCGGGATATCGAGGATCACGTCCAGGTTCGGGCCTTCCAGGCTCACCGGATCGTTGCTTTTCGGCACGCTGCCGAACTCTTCCATTGGCAAGCGATTGGACGGCGAGCTCGCGGCGTCGGCGGCCAGCAAGGCGTCGATGTCGTCCTGCCCGGCATCGCCGGTTTCTTCCAGGGCCGCAGCCCATTCATCAGCGAGTGCCTGGTCGTCCTGGGTATTCATATCGTCAGCCATCATGTGTCCTCGGCGGGCAGCCCTTCGATGGGCAACCGTCAGTTAAAAGCGAATGTGTACGAACGCCGTTTAACGGCGCTCGATCGGCTCGATCACTTGCAACGCGAGGTTGCCTTTGTGCGAGCCCATCTTGACCTTGAACGCAGGCACGCCGTTGGCGCGCATGATCATTTCTTCCGGCATTTCGACCGGGATAATGTCCCCCGGCTGCATGTGCAGGATGTCCCGCAGGCGCAACTGGCGACGGGCAACCGTGGCACCGATCGGAACGTCGACGTCGAGCACGTCCTGGCGCAGGGCATTGACCCAGCGCTCGTCCTGATCGTCGAGGTCCGACTGGAAGCCGGCGTCGAGCATCTCGCGCACTGGTTCGATCATCGAATAAGGCATGGTCACGTGCAGGTCGCCGCCACCGCCATCGAGTTCGATGTGAAACGTCGACACCACAATGGCTTCGCTCGGGCCGACGATGTTGGCCATGGCCGGGTTCACTTCCGAGTTGATGTACTCGAAGTTCACTTCCATGATCGCCTGCCAGGCTTCCTTCAGATCGATGAAGGCCTGCTCCAGCACCATGCGCACGACACGCAGTTCGGTCGGGGTGAATTCACGCCCTTCGATCTTCGCGTGACGGCCGTCGCCGCCGAAGAAGTTGTCCACCAGCTTGAACACCAGCTTGGCGTCAAGGATGAACAGGGCCGTGCCGCGCAGCGGCTTGATCTTGACCAGGTTGAGACTGGTCGGCACGTACAGCGAGTGCACGTATTCGCCGAACTTCATGACCTGCACACCACCGACGGCAACGTCCGCCGAGCGGCGCAGCATGTTGAACATGCTGATGCGGGTATAGCGGGCGAAACGCTCGTTGATCATTTCCAGGGTCGGCATGCGTCCGCGGACGATGCGATCCTGGCTGGTCAGGTCGTAACTTTTGACGCTGCCGGGCTCAGCAGCGGTATCGGTCTGTACCAGACCATCGTCGACGCCATGCAACAGCGCATCGATCTCATCCTGGGACAGCAGGTCCTGCACGGCCATGTCGTGTTCCTACTGCAGTACGAAATTAGTGAAAAGCAACTGTTCGATGACCACTTTGCCGAGCTCTTTCTGCGCCACTTCCTGGACGCTGGCGGTGGCCTTCTGACGCAACATTTCCTGACCGACCGGCGACGCCAGGGTCGCAAAATCCTGACCGGAGAACAGCATGACCAGGTTATTGCGGATCACCGGCATGTGGACTTTGAGCGCTTCCAGATCGGCCTGATTGCGCCCCTGCATGGTGATGCTCACCTGCATGTAGCGCTGACGGCCGTTCTGGTTGTAGTTGGCCACGAAGGCGGGCGCCATCGGTTCGAAAATCGCGGGCTGCTTGCCGACCGGGGCGGCTGCAGCGGCGGCCTCAGGCTTGCTCTGGGCGCCATGCATGAAAAACCAGGTCGCCCCCACGGACAAGCCGATCGCCAGCAGCAGGGCCACCACGATCACAATGATCAGCTTGATTTTGCCTTTGGTTGCGGGGTCTTTTACTGCTGCTTCGCTCTTCGCCATGCCAATAATCCGTCACTATTCGGGTTTTCACAGTCGCACGGCAAGGCAAGAGCAAGTGTTATGCCATGTAGGAGCGAGCCTGCTCGCGAAGAATTGGAAAGCGCTGCATTTTTTCAGAAAGTACGCGTCATCGTTCGCGCACCGAACACACCAAACAACTGTGGGAGCGAGCCTGCTCGCGAAAGCGGCGTAACAGTCGACAAAAAGTGTCGATGTTAAACCTCAATCGCGAGCAGGCTTGCTCCCACAGTGGGTCTTGCGTTTGATCAGGCGTAGTAATCGACGGCGCTGGAGCCGATCACGCTGGTGGTGCTGGCTGCCACTTCGGCAACCGTTGGAACGAGCTCTTCATCCATGCCATCGAGGCGACCACCGCTGGCGCTGGTGCGCCCGCTCTGGCCCTGCTGCCCCTGCTGCGCCTGCTCCTGCCCTTGTCCCTGCCAGCCACGGGACTGGTCGGAAACGTTGACATCGACCTGGCCCATGCCCTGCTGAGAAAACATGTCACGCAAGCGATGCATCTGGCCATCCAGCGCTTCGCGAACGCTTGGGTTCGCGCTCATGAACGTCACCTGGGTCTGCTGATCCGGGACCATGTTCACCCGGATATCCAGACGCCCCAGTTCGGCCGGCTGCAACTGAATATCTGCCGCCTTGAGGTTGGCGCTGGACAGGTACATGACCCGGTTCACCACTTCCTCTGTCCAGCCGCTCTGATGCATGGCGATCGGTTGATTCACCGGCAGTGCGTTGGCAGTTTTAGGCGTAGCAGCCTGGGTCAGTGCCGCCAGGCGGTTGGCAAAATCGTCGACCCGGGTATCGCTGCTGGCCGACTTCAGATCCTTGAGACCGCCGTCGATCAGCCCGCTGAACGCCTTGTCGCCACCCTGACTGGTGCTGTCCTTGTCAGCCTGCACATCAAGCATGCCCGCCATGCCGGCGGCAAAGTTTTGCGCCGAGGTGCGCTCGCCATCCGCCTGAGCCTCGGCCGATGTCGGCGCTGCTTTCGGCTGTGCCTGACTGCTGGCGGAAATATGACCGCCCTGCTCCATGGCCATGCGCACTGCGGGCAAGGCATCGAGCGGGTCGGCTTCGGGGTCGAAGTCACTGTCGGCCGTTGCAGGCAGCGGCGCTGGCGCCGGCGGTGTTCCTGCGACCACTGTCGGCGCTGCGACTACAGGTGCTTCGACTTGTGGCTGCGCCGTGACCACCACGGGCGGGGTTTCCGGAACAGGCACTGCCGCCAGGATTTGCAGTTCCGGCAACAACGAAGGATCGAGCGTCGGATCAACCGGCGCCGTATCAGCTACCGGCGTTTGTGCAGCATCCGATGCGTCGTCACTGGCTGCTTTGTCGTTGCTCGGCGCCGGTTTGTCGGCGGGCAAGGATTTGCCGCTATCGGCAACCGTCGGTTCCGGGGCGGCAGAACCGTCTTTGCTGACATTCTTTTTATCGGGGCCGTCAGAGGACTTGTCACGCACCGGTTTTGCCGGTCCGTCAGTGGCGACAGAGGGCTTGTTCTGAGCTTGGGTGGCGTAAACCTGAGCGAAGCTGGACGCCTTGTCCCCGGGCTCTGCGGCCAGCGCCGATGTATTGGCGGAGGCAGCTTGAGTCTTGGCCTGCGCATTGGCCTGAAGAAGAATATTGGGGGTGATGGGCATGAAACGATCTCCGCTGCACTGGAATCGAAGGTACAGTTGCGGACATTGCTGCAAGGGTTGAGCCAGCTTTGCTGAAGCGCCGTTAAAAACGCCGGACGGTCGCACTGCCGGCGAGAGAGCGCTGGCGCTCTGCCTCATAGAGGGGACGGATAATCGCGAACTCGCGATCAATCTCTTCAACGAGTTGCTCGATGCCTTCCAGGGACGTCTGCTTGCTTCGCTGTTCCAGCTCATTGCACAACTGAGCGAGACAGATGGCGCCCATGTTGCTGCAGCTGCCCTTGAAACTGTGGGCGGTGGCGCCCAGCGTCTCGGCGTCACGCGCTTTGTGCAACTGCTTCATGCGGGCGTCGGAATCGGCAAGGAACGTATCCAGCAACATTGGATACTCTTCCTCCATGACTTCTTGCAACGCAATCAGCACGTCGCGATCCAGATGTGTGTCAGCCACTTGCTCACTCCTTGATCAAGAACGCGTGGATTATGCCAGAGCCTCCCAGAAAAACTCCACGCGGGCAGTTCGACCTTCGTCGGACCATTGGGCGTTACGGCCCAACTGGCGGATCAGACTGATGCCACGCCCCGACAGACGGGCACCATCCACAGGGCGAGCCATCACCCGCTCGACGTCAAAACCCTTGCCGCTGTCTTCGACGCGAATAATCAGGCAGCCGCCGTCGTCCTTTGGCGCAACCTGCAAATGCACCCGCACATAGCCATCCTGCAGCTCGTCCAGGCGCACATTGCGTTGCTGATAATAGCGGGCAAAACCCGAGGCATCGCGCTTGAGACTCGAGTCCAGCCCCAGCACGCCGTGCTCCAGCGCATTGGAATACAACTCGGCGAGCACACTGTAGAGCGCCCCGCTCTGTGCGCGCAGACCATGAACTTCCAACAGCAATTGCAGCAGATAAGGCAGCGGATTGAAGCGTTTGAGGGTGGCGCCGCGAAACTCGAAACTCACCGACCAATCCAGCGGACAAGACTGGCCGCTATCGGAATAGATCAGGGCTGGCGGACTCAACTGTGTCGCCTCCAGCAGACTGACCTCGACCATGCTGACATCGTCGCGGGCCTCACCGCGAAAATCCCGCAGCGCCTGTTCGATGTCCTCGAACAACTGATCAGGCTCCCGATTGGCCGCAAACACCTGTTGCAATCGCTCGACACCAAACAGCTGATCATGGGCGTCGCAGGTGTCGATAACCCCGTCGGACAACAGGAAGACCCGATCGCCGACGGCCATCGGAAAGACTTCCGTGCGGTCATCGAAGGTCTGCGGGCTCAGTACGCCGAGGGGTAAATGCCGGGCCTTGAGCGGTGTACGCTCGCCGCTGGCAAGGCTGTGCAGATACCCGTCCGGCATCCCGCCATTCCAGACCTCCACCGAACGTCGCTGGAAACTCAAACAGAGCAACGTCGCGCAACAGAACATGTCCACCGGCAGGATGCGCTTGAGCTTGGCATTCATCTCGCGCAGGGTTTCCGACAGGCCATAGCCCTTGGCGGTCATGCCGTAGAAGACTTCAGCCAGCGGCATCGCGCCGACAGCCGCCGGCAAACCATGGCCAGTGAAATCACCGAGCAGGACGTGCATGTCCCCCGCCGGGGTGAACGCCGCCAGCAGCAAATCGCCGTTGAACAGCGCATAGGGCGATTGCAGGTAACGGATATTGGGGGCGCTCAGACAGCCGGAATGGGCCACCTTATCGAATACGGCCTTGGCCACACGCTGCTCGTTGAGCAGGTAATCGTGGTGCCTGGCGATCTGATCTCGCTGCTCCAGCACGGTGGCTTGCAACCGTCGCAAGCGATCCATCGCCTTGATTTTGGCGGAAAGGATCACCTGGTTGTAGGGTTTTGCCAGAAAGTCGTCACCGCCGGCCTCCAGACAGCGCGCCAAGGCTTCGCTTTCGGTCAGCGACGTGAGGAAGATGATCGGCACCAGCGTCTCTCCCGCCAATGCCTTGATTTGCCGCGCGGCCTCGAAACCATCCATCACCGGCATCATCGCGTCCATCAGGACCAGTTGCGGTCGCTGCAAACGAAATGCTTCGACGGCTTCGGCACCATTGGTAGCCGTCAGGACTTCATGGCCCTGGCGCCGGACGATCGTCGACAGCAGCATGCGATCGGCCGCACTGTCTTCGGCGATCAGTATCGTCAGCGGTTCGAGCGGCTGCACGACGATCAACTGATGTCGAACAGTTTGTCGAAGTTCGAGATGGCGAGGATCTTTTTCACGTCCGAACTGCTGTTGACGACGCGAATGTCGGAATTGTCGCCACCGGCGTGATCGCGCAGCAGGAGCAACATGCCCAGTGCCGAGCTATCGAGGTAGGTCGCTTCCTTCAAGTCGACGACCACTGCGCCGAGGTCCCTGGACTCATAGGACTCGCGAAACTCCTGATGCTTGGCGAAATCGAATCGTCCCTTGATTGATATCGTCAGCTTTTGCCCATCTTGGGAGACTTCTGTAACGACTGACATTGAACGGCTTCCTTGTCATTGGTGAACATACTTGTACAAGGTTTAGCACCTGGTAGAAGCTCGGGCAAGTGTGCAGGAGCGAGCTCGCTGGCGATGGTCGTCAAGGATAACGCTGTAATTCTGATGTTTCCGTGCGCTCTCGGGCTCATCGCGAGCAGGCTCGCTCCTACAGGGAAGGTATTTACCCGTGACAATCAATACGGACTCTCACGCGGCAACCGCTGGGACAACTCGTCCAGCAGCTTCTGTTCGCGCTTGTCTTCAAGCTGCCGCGCTTCATCCGCATAACGCTGGACCAGTTTGCGCAGACCTTCGACCCGGGCAAACGCCTGCTGCCAGGTGTCCCGCGCCTTGCTCATGTTGTTCTGATGCCACGCCAGGCTTTGTCGCTGCTGATCGATGGCGACGCCCAGTTGCGCCAGGAAGCCCTGATACCCGAGCAACCACTGACCGGAAACGCCGCTGCTGCCGCGCACGATCCACTGTTCCTGATAGTCGAGACGAAAGGCTTCAAGGTCGGCGAGCTTGCTTTCGGCCAGGCGCACCTGGCCCTGAAAGTGGCCCAAGCGCTGGACAGCGGTCTTTTCGGCCTTCTCGGCCATTTCGACCACCGGCGCCAGCCGCCCCGCCCGAGTCTGGGCCATGACCGGTTACCCGCCAGCCGCGGGCGCGAAGATCGAGCCGAGATAGGCTTCGCTTTCGCCCAGGCTGATGCTGTCGTTCAAACCCTGACGCAGGTATTTGACCAACTGCGGTTGCAGGGAGATCGCCAGGTCGGTTTCCCGATCGCCGCCGGCGACATAAGCGCCCACGCTGATCAAGTCCCGGCTCTGCTGATAACGCGACCACAACTGCTTGAAATACTGCGAGCGGAGCATGTGCTCCTGCGACACCACCGACGGCATGACCCGGCTGATGGAGGCTTCGATGTCGATGGCCGGGTAATGCCCTTCCTCGGCCAGACGCCGGGACAGCACGATGTGCCCGTCGAGCACGCCCCGCGCCGCATCGGCGATCGGGTCCTGCTGGTCATCGCCTTCCGACAGCACGGTGTAGAACGCCGTGATCGAACCGCCGCCCTTCTCGGCGTTACCGGCCCGCTCCACCAGTTTCGGCAGCTTGGCGAACACCGAGGGCGGATAACCCTTGGTGGCCGGCGGCTCGCCAATGGCCAGGGCGATTTCCCGCTGGGCCTGGGCGAAACGGGTCAGGGAATCCATCAGCAACAGGACGTTCTTGCCCTTGTCGCGAAAATATTCGGCGATCCGCGTGCAATACATCGCGGCACGCAGACGCATCAGCGGCGCATCATCCGCAGGCGAGGCGACGACGACCGAACGCTTGAGGCCTTCTTCACCGAGGATGTGCTCGATGAACTCCTTGACCTCACGCCCCCGCTCACCGATCAGCCCGACGACAATAATGTCCGCCTCGGTGAACCGGGTCATCATGCCCAGCAGCACACTCTTGCCGACGCCGGTACCGGCGAACAGGCCGAGCCGCTGACCGCGACCGACCGTCAACAAACCGTTGATGGAGCGAATGCCCACGTCCAGCGGTTCGCTGATCGGGTGACGCTTGAGCGGGTTGATGGTCGGGCCGTCCATCGGCACCCAGTCTTCAGCCTTCATCCCGCCTTTGCCGTCGAGCGCACGACCGGCGCCATCCAGCACCCGTCCGAGCATGCTCATGCCCATCGGCAAGCGACCGGTGTCCGCCAAAGGCACCACACGGGCGCCGGGCGCGATGCCGGCGACGCTGCCAACCGGCATCAGGAACACCTTGCTGCCGGAAAAGCCCATGACTTCGGCTTCGACCTGCACCGGGTGATAACTGTCGTCGTTGATGACCATGCAGCGACTGCCCATGGCGGCACGCAAACCTTCGGCTTCGAGGGTCAGGCCGACCATGCGCAACAAACGACCTTCAAGGATCGGTGCGCCGGCGAGCTCCGCGGCCTCGGCGTAACTGCCCAGGCGCTTGGCGAAGCTGGTGCGATCAAGACGCATCGGGGTCTTCCGGTTCAGGCTCGACGGCTGGCGTAGCGGCAGGCTTGGCGGCCACCGGCAGCTCCAGGCTCAAGTCCGGCGCCGCAGGGTGCAAGGCCTGCTCGTGCAACTGATCGAACAGCTTGTCCATGATCCGCGCGACACGGGTTTCGACCGTGGCGTCGATGCGGCTGTGTTCGGTTTCGACCCGGCAACCACCGGGCAACAACGCCTCGTCCTCGACGATGCGCCAGGTTTCTTCATGGCGCTCGCGCAGGGCTTTGACCTGTTCGAAATCCTGCGGATTGATGTACAGACGCACATTGCCCACGCCCAGCGGCAGCAGCTTGAGGGCCTCGCGCATCACGTGTTCGATCTGCGTCGAATCGATGGCCAGCTCGCGCTGGATCACCTGTTTGGTGATGTGCTGAACAAGGTCGACCAGGGATTTTTCGATCTGTGTGTCTTGCTCGGCGATGGGCTCGAACAGGTTCACCATCAATTGCTCAAGCGCCGTGACTTTCGGCGTCAAGGCGGCCTCGGCCTCCTGACGAACCTTGAGCGTGGCGCTGTGAAAACCTTCTTTCTCGCCGGTCGCGAAGCCTTCGTTATAGGCTTCCTGGCGAATGCTTTCGAGCTCTTCGAGGGTCAGTGGCTGGACTTCTTCCAGCGGCACTTCTTCCATTTCCGGAGGCTCGGGCTCAGGTTCCGGCTCGGGCTCCGGTGCAGGCGGGTCAAAGCTGGGCAGCGACCAGGTATCAAAACCCGCGACATCCTTGCCACGGAGCAGGTCGGTCTGGGACTCATCATGTTTGGACGACATAGTGACCTTAGATCATCTCTTCGCCGCCCTTCCCGCCGAGAACGATTTCTCCGGCTTCGGCCATACGGCGAGCAATGGTGAGGATTTCTTTCTGTGCGGTTTCCACGTCGCTGACGCGCACCGGGCCTTTGGCCTCGAGGTCGTCGCGCAACAGTTCGGCCGCTCGTTTGGACATGTTCTTGAAGATCTTTTCCTTGACGCCTTCGTCCGAACCCTTGAGGGCCAGCACCAGCACGTCGGAGGACACTTCGCGCAACAGAGCCTGGATACCACGGTCGTCGACATCGGACAGGTTGTTGAACACGAACATGAGGTCTTCGATCTGACCGGACAGGTCTTCGTCGACTTCGCGGATCGAGTCCATGAGCTGGCCTTCGATCGAGCTGTCGAGGAAGTTCATGATGTCGGCCGCGCGCTTGATGCCACCCAGGGTGGTGCGCGAGGCATTCGAGTTGCCGGAGAACTGCTTCTCGAGAATCTGGTTGAGCTCTTTCAGGGCGGCTGGCTGCACGGTGTTCAGCGAGGAAACCCGCAGAATGATGTCCAGACGCACTTTGTGGTCGAAGTTGCCCAGCACTTCACCGGCCTGATCCGGGTCGAGATACGCCACGACGATCGCCTGGATCTGCGGGTGCTCGTAACGGATCACGTCGGCGACGGCGCGCGGTTCCATCCACTTCAGGCTGTCGAGGCCACTGGTGTTGCCACCCAGCAGGATCCGGTCGATCAGGCCGTTGGCCTTGTCTTCGCCCAGGGCCTGGGTGAGCATTTTGCGCACGTAGTCGTCGGAGCCGACGCCCAGGCTGGTCTGGTCGCCGACGATGTCGACGAACTCGCTCATCACCTGCTCGACCTGCTCGCGGTGCACGTTACCCATTTGCGCCATGGCCACACCCACACGCTGGACCTCTTTGGGCCCCATGTGGCGCAGCACCTGGGCGGCATCGGTCGAACCGAGGGACAGCAGCAGGATCGCGGCTTTGTCGACCTTGGTCAGTTTGGCGGCAACGGCTCGGTTATCACTCATCTGCGTTAATCCACTCTTTCACGACCTGGGCCACGCGACCCGGATCTTCTGCCACCAGACTCTTGATTGCGTTCAACTGTGCGTCATAGCCTTCGCTCGGGCTAGGCAGCAGGATGCTGGTCGGGCCACCGAGGCTGACGCGGTCGTTGGCCAGTTCGCCATCCAGGCCGCCCATGCCACCGAGTTCCACGTCGCTGCCGATGCCGGCCAGCTGCTTGCCTTTGCCGCCACCGGTGATGTTGTTGAGCACCGGACGCAGCACGCCGAACACCAGCACCAGGATGAACAACACACCCAGTACTTGCTTGACGATGTCCCAGAACCACGGCTGGGAATAGAACGGAATATCGGCGATCACTTCACCGCGCTCGGCGGAGAACGGCATGTTGATCACGCTGACGCTGTCGCCACGGCTGGCGTCGAAACCGACGGCGTCCTGAACCAGGCGGGTGAAGCGCGCCAATTCGTCGGCGCTCCACGGTGCACGGGTGGTTTCACCGTTGGTTGCGTTGACCTTGACCTGATCGTCCACGACAACGGACACCGACAGGCGATTCAAGCGACCCTGCTGTTGTTTGGTGTGGCTGATGGAACGGTCGAGTTCGAAGTTCTTGGTGGATTGTTGACGCTTGTCCGCCGGGTACGGCGCGAGCATCGGCTGGCCGGTGGCCGGGTCCATGATTTGCTGACCGTTGGCGTCGAGCAATGGCTGACCTGGCTGCACCATACCGGCCTGCGCAGTAGCGCCACCGGTGGTTTGCGGCGCAGATGCCGGTGCCGGCGGCTGGTTGCTCAGAGCGCCCGGGATACCTTGCGGGCCATTGCTGGCCGTGCGTTGTTCGTTGACCGACTGCTCGCTGCGCAACGCCGGTTGATCCGGGTTGAACTGCTCGGAGGTTGACTCGACGGCGCTGAAATCCACGTCAGCGGAGACTTCGGCTTTATAGCGGTCGTTGCCCAATACCGGCTGCAGGATGTTGTGCACACGCTGGGTAAGCATGCTTTCCATGCGACGGCTGTAGTCGAATTGCTTGCCGGCCATGGTCAGTTCGGAGTTCTCCGCCTGATCGGAAAGCAGGTTGCCTTTCTGGTCGACGACGGTGATCTGCGACTTGCTGAGTTCAGGCACGCTGGTCGCGACCAGGTTGATGATCGCCAGCACCTGGCCCGGCTCCAGCGAGCGGCCGGAATACAGTTCCACCAGAACAGAAGCGCTTGGCTTGCGCTCGTCGCGCACAAACACCGAGCTCTTCGGAATCGCCAGGTGCACGCGGGCACCCTTGACGTTGTTCAGGCTGGAGATGGTCCGTGCCAGTTCGCCTTCGAGGCCGCGACGATAACGGGTCGCTTCCATGAACTGGCTGGTGCCGAGCCCCTGGTCCTTGTCGAGGATCTCGAAACCGATGTTGCCATCGCTGGGAGTGACACCAGCGCCCGCGAGCTTGAGTCGCGCACGGGACAAGTCATCGGCCTTGACCAGCAAGGCACCGGAGTTCGGTTCAACGGTGTAGGGGATATCAGCGGAAGCCAGGGTGTCCATGACCTGCTTGGCGTCCATACCGGCAAGGCTGCCGTACAGAGGCCGGTAGTCCGGCTGCTGGGACCACAACACTACGGCGAAGCCAATCGCCACGCTCGCAGCCAGGCCGACCAACAGGCCCACCTGACGCAACATGGTCATCTCGGAGAGGTTTTCCAGGAAGGACAAGCCGAACAGCGGCGGTTTGCCGTCTATCGGGGTGGCCTTGGCCGGAACATTATCGGCGACTGCTTCTGCCATGACTCAATCTCGTCCTTAAACCGGCATCTGCATGATGTCTTGGTATGCCTGAACCAACTTGTTACGCACTTGGGTCAACGCCTGGAAAGACACGCTGGCCTTCTGCGAGGAAATCATCACGTCCGTCAGGTCGACGCCGCTCTTGCCGATTTCGAAGGCATTGGCCAACTGGCTGGACGCCTGCTGGGTGTCGTTCACTTTATTGACGGCCTGACCGAGCATGTCGGAAAAGCTGCTGCCACTCAGTTCTGGGACGGCGGCAGTCGATTTCGGCGCAGACATCGCATCCATTTGCATGGAACGCATATCCAGCATCAATCGATTGAATTCAATACCTTGGCTCATGGACTACTCTCTCTGGCGGCCCGCAATTTTTTGACACTCACTCGGCGGGTAGTGAGGTGTTAGCAACAAGGGTGCCAGCTCCGTGGCCACTCTCAACAAAAGCCGTCCTGGCTTCGCTTTGATCAAAAATTACCGCAGCCCCTGTGGGAGCGAGCCTGCTCGCGATGAGGGTGCGACAGACACATAAATGCCAGCTGACACGGCCTCATCGCGAGCAGGCTCGCTCCTACAGGGGTTTTGTGTGCATCGGTTTTCAGGTGGCGAACAGGTACGCTTCCACATCCATTCCGGCATCGCGCATCTGCGCCAGCTTGTAGCGCAAGGTGCGCGGGCTGATGCCCAGGCGTTCGGCCGCCTCTTTGCGGCGACCGCGCTCGGCGCGCAGTGTGTCGATGATCATCTGGAATTCGCGACGACGCAGATCGTCGCCCAGCGCCCCGGCGGATTCGGCCTCGGCATCCGCCACGCGCACCGGCGCAGGTGCCGATGTCAGCAGGGGCGCATAGGCGACCGGCCCGGTCAGACAGAAATCCTGCGGCTGGATCAAGCCACCCTGCTGCAAAATCAACGCACGCTGAATGGCGTTATCCAGCTCGCGCACGTTACCCGGCCATGGATAACCGACCAGGCACGCCTGCGCCTCAGGCGACAGTCGCGCAGCAGCATGCTTCATTTTATTGACGTGCTTGGCCAGCAGGCGCTCGGCCAGTGGCAGGATGTCGGCGGTGCGCTCGCGCAACGGACGCCAGGCCAACGGAAACACCGAGAGGCGATAGTAAAGGTCTTCACGGAATCGCCCCGCCGCCACTTCGCCAGCCAGGTCACGGTTAGTGGTCGCGACCACACGGATATCCAGCGTAATGGGTTTGCGCGCGCCGACGCGCTCGACCTCGCGCTCCTGCAACACGCGCAGCAATTTGGCCTGCAGGCCGAGGGGCATTTCGGAAATCTCGTCGAGCAGGATAGTGCCGCCATCCGCCTGCTCGAACTTGCCCGCCTGCGCCGCAATGGCACCGGTGAACGAACCCTTCTCGTGACCGAACAGCGTCGCCTCGAGCATGTTGTCGGGAATCGCCGCACAGTTGATCGCAATGAACGGTTGGCTGGCGCGATGCGAGTGCTGATGGATATACCGCGCCAGCACTTCCTTGCCGGTGCCGGACTCGCCGGAAATCAACACCGTGGAATCACTGCGCGCCACTCGCGCGGCCAGCTCCAGCAATTGCGCGCTGGCCGGCTCGAACGCGACAGGCCCCTCGCGATCGGGCGCGCCGAGACTGCCCAGCGCGTGACGCGCCACCAGGTCCAGCAGCGCCTTGGGTTCGAACGGCTTGACCAGATAATCCACCGCGCCCTGGCGCATCGCATCGACGGCACGCTCCACGGCGCCATGCGCCGTCATCAGCAACACCGGCAGTTGCGGCTGACGAGCGCGCAACATTCCCAGCAGTTGATGGCCGTCCATGCCTGGCATGTTGACGTCACTGAGGACCAGATTGAATGACTCGGCACCGACTGCTTCCAGCGCCTCCTCCGCCGAACCGACCGCCTTGTAGTCGTAACCCGCGAGCAACAGCGTATCCGCCAGCGCTTCACGCAACGCGCGGTCATCCTCGACCAGTAAAACCTTGATCGCCATGTCCTTCACTCCGCTCCCTGAGTGCTGCTGAACAGCGGCAGGATGACCTGCGCGCAGGTGCCGCGACCCGGCCGCGAGCGCAGTTGCAATTCTCCCTGATGAGCACGCGCCACCGCCTTGACCACGGTCAGACCGAGGCCGGTGCCGGTGGTTTTGGTGGTAAAGAAAGGTTCGCCCAGACGCGCCAGCACCTTCGCATCGATGCCGCTGCCGTTGTCACTGACTGACACCCGCAGCGTGTTGTCTCGGGCGTAGAGATGGACCTTCAAGCGCACGTCGCCGGCGCTGGCCTGGATGGCATTCTCGATCAGGTTCAGGATCGCCCCGACCAGCGTGTCGCGATTGCACAGCAACTCGCCCGCATGACTGTCGCACTGCCAGCGGATCGGCAAATCCTGCACGTGGGTCAAGGCAGCCGATTGCAAGGACTGCATCAGCATCTTCGGCGTGACGCGATCGGTGAGCGGCAGCTCGCCACGGGCAAACACCAGCATGTCGCGCACCTGATGCTCCAGCTCATGCAGACGTTCTTTCAGCCGTCCGGCAAAACGCTGCTGCGTGGCGACCGGCAATTCTTGTTCGGTCAAATGACTGGCGTAGAGCAACGCAGCGGACAAAGGTGTGCGAATTTGATGAGCCAGCGAGGCGACCATCCGGCCGAGGGAGGACAAGCGCTCGTGGCGAGCCAGCTGGTCCTGCAGATGACGGGTTTCGGTCAGGTCGTTGAGCAACACCAACTGACCCGGCTCGGCATCCAGCGAACGCGTGGCGATCGACAAACGTCGACCGTCCTTGAGCGAGATTTCATGACCGTCGTCTTCCCGTGGCGCGAAACAGCGGGCAATGACATGACGCCACAGTTCGCCCTCAAGGGGCAGACCGAGCAGCTCGCAGGCCGCGGGGTTCGCTTCGCGCACAATGCCTTGGGCATCAATGACGATGACACCGCCCGGCAACAGATCGAGGAGGTTTTGCAGACGGTTGGCCAGGCGTTCCTTTTCCGCCAGTTCCTGCATGCGTTGCGCGCTGACCACTGCCAGCTCGCCCTTGAGCTCGGTGACCCGGGCTTCGAGCATGCTGTAGGAGTCGGTCAACTGGCTGGACATCTGGTTGAACAGCGCGAAAGCCTGCTCAAGGCCAAGCCGGCTTGCCTGCTCTACGGACGACGGTTGCCCCGAAGCGTCAGGGACAGGAGACATCTGGGCGGCTTGGGGCATCGTGCTCTCTCGCTTGGCTGACCGTCAGTGAAACGGAACGTTGCGAGGGCTATAGCAATACCCGTGCCTAAAAAGGGTGTGCACGGAGTACGGGGATGACGATGCACGCAAAACCGCGATCGAGTGCTGGCGAGCCCTGCAATTGCGCAGTCCCACCATTGGCGTCGAGGCCTGAAGTTGGAACGCTTCCTGCTTTACCCCCTTTGGAGAGCAACATTTCATTGACGGCTACCGGGGCATTTTCACGCGCGGCTGTTCAATGCGCCGCACCACGCCGAAGTCGATTTCGATCCAGCGCCGGCTACTCGACAAACACGCGCTGCGCCCCCCTATTCAAATTGGTATGACCATGACAAATACCCCCTCAAACCGAGGCGTTTACCAGGTTTCTGACACCCCGCTGATCAACGCATACCCTACCGCAGCCCCGGTCATCGAGGAGTGCGAAGCGCTGGTCGTGCAGCAGCCAGTTTTCGAAGACGGTGAGCCTCCGGTCGGCGTGGTCATCCATGCGCTTCACCCCGATGTGCTGCGAGACATTCTGGTCCGCTTGATTGATCTGCATGAACGCCTGCACCTCTACGTAACCTGCGTGGCCGGCCGTGACGACACAGTACGTGCCCAGCTGGAGGCCAGCGGGCTGAGTTACTCACTGTACCGGGTGGCCAACCACGGGAGGGATGCTTTGCCTTTCCTGCAGATGTTGCCGCTCGTACGTGCCGACAACATTCACACGCTGGTCAAGTTGCACACCCAGCCCCAGCTGCGCCAGGGCGCGACGAACGCCTCGACCCCAGACCTTTTCGATGACTTGCTAAACCCGGTACGCTTCCGTCAATCGGTAGAACACCTTGCCGACCCGGCGCGCAATCCGCTGCTCGGCATCGAGAAATATTGCCTGCAGATCACCAAAAACCTCGATGAAAGCACCCGCGCGCACTTGCTCACCCTGTTCGAGCGCGCAGGCTTTGACCCACGAGAAATCGACGCCGCTCATTTTTTTACCGGCTCAAATTTCTTTGTACGTACCGACGCGCTGGCGCCAGTGGAACGGATGCGCCTGACAAGCAAGGATTTCGAAACCGAACGCGATCAGCTTGAAGGCACCCTGGCGCACGCCTTGGAACGCTTTTTTGGTGTACTGGCGAATGTCGGCCATCAGCAGCGCAATATCGAGCTGTATCGGCGCTGGCTGGACACCCGGCAATTGGCCCCTGCCGAGCTTGAAGCGTTACCGGCACGACTTGCCAGCTGGCCACAGCAACCGGACGTGTTGTTGGTATTGACCGATACCACCGGTGACATTGCGTTGTTGCGCTCCAGCCTGGAAAGCATTGACCGCCAGCTTTATGGGGCGGCAGCCATCGTGGTGCTGTCCGATGCGGAACCGGTAGGCGTGACGCCAGCCGACAATCTGGTCTGGCTACCGCTGGCTGAATCCTGGCCAAGCCAGCTCAATGAGCTGCTGCAAGGCATCGAAGTCGATTGGTGTTACCTGCTGCGGGGCGGCGATCAGCTCGATCCTCACGCACTGCTGTTGCTCGCCGAAGGCATCGCCCTGAATCCCGGTATCAAAGTTTGCTACAGCGATGAAGACTCGCTGACCCCGACTGGATGCCAGGACCCTGTATTCAAGCCGGACCTGAACCTGGATCTGATGCGCAGTTATCCGTATGTCGGCCGAGCCTTGGCCTTCAGTCGCGAAGCCGTGCTGGAGGCTGATGGCTTCGATCCCGCCTTTCCCGAACTGGCGCCTCATGATTTGCTCTATCGGCTGATTGAAACTCACGGGCTTGGCACCGTCGGGCACCTTTCTGACGTGCTAGTGCACCAGGCAATCAACTTCGGTCAGTGGCTCGGCGAACCCAAGGTCGTCGCGCATTCCGCGGCGATCGTCGAGGCGCATTTGCAGCGCCTGGGCGTGGCTCATGAGCTGCGTGCGGGACCTTTGCCGATGATCAACCGCGTGGTTTACCAACACGCCGCACAGCCGTTGGTGTCCATCCTCATTCCCACCAAGGACTGCCTGCCGATGCTGCTGCGCTGCATCGAAAGCATTATTGAGAAAACCCTCTATACGAATTACGAACTGATCATCATCGACAACAACAGTGAAACCGCCGAGGCCCGGGAATGGTTCGAGGGTATGGAAAGTTTGAACGACACCAAGGTGCGCATCCTGCGTTACCCGCACCCGTTCAACTACTCGGCGATCAACAATTTTGCTGTCGGCCACGCTCATGGCGATTACCTGGTACTCCTCAACAATGACACGGCGGTCATTGACGGCAACTGGCTTGGCGCATTGCTCCATCACGCTCAACGACCGGAAGTCGGGGTTGTCGGCGCCAAACTGTTGTTTCCCAACGGGACTATTCAGCACGCAGGCGTGGTACTCGGCTTGCGCGGTGTCGCAGACCATCCATTCTTCGGCGACCCAATGCAATCCAACGGCTACCTTCACCGCTTGCAGGTTGATCAGAACTACAGCGCGGTGACTGCCGCCTGCCTGATGATCAGCACGGATCTGTACCGCCAGGTGGGCGGAATGGACGAGTCCGGCCTGGGGGTTTGTTTCAACGACGTAGATTTGTGCCTGAAGGCCGGACAGGCCGGGCGACTGATCGTCTGGACGCCTTATGCAGTGCTCATGCACGAATCCAACGTGAGCCAGAACAATGTCGACACGACCAAGCTGGAAGCCAAGCGCGAACGCTTCAAGCGCGAACAGTCGGTGATGTACCAACGCTGGCTACCGCTGCTCGCTAACGATTCGGCCTACAACCGCAACCTGACCCTGGAAGGCAGCGGCTTCGCCGCCGAATCCCGCAGCGAAGCCGGCTGGCAACCGTTCGCCAGTCGCGCGCTACCTCAAGCGCTGTGCTACCCCGGCGACGCTTTCGGCTGCGGTCATTATCGGGTGCGTCAGCCCTTCGCGGCCATGAAAGCCGCGCACCTGGTCGAGGGCGCGGTGAGTGACTGGGCGCTTCAACCGGTAGAGCTGGAGCGCCTGGCGCCGGACACCATCATTTTCCAGCGGCAATACACGACACCTCAGCTCGAGTTCATGCAGAACACCAAAGCATTCTCCAAGGCTTTCAAGGTCTACGAGCTGGACGACTACATTCTCGACGTACCCGCCGGCGCAAGCCGCGACCTGCCCCCCAAAGACATTGCCAAGCGCTTGAAGAAAGCCGTGGGCCTGTGCGATCGGCTGGTGGTCTCGACGCAGCCGCTGGCCAATGCACTGAAGGGCTACAACGCCGATATCCGCGTGGTAGAAAACCGTTTACCAAGCCAGTGGTGGAGTGGCCTCAACAGCCTTCGCCAACAAGGCCGCAAACCTCGGGTCGGCTGGGCTGGGGGCTCGGGCCATGGCGCTGACTTGCACGTCATCTCCGAGGTGGTTCGTGAACTGGCCGGGGAAGTGGAGTGGGTGTTTATGGGCATGTGTCCACCGGCACTGCGTCCCTATGTCCACGAATTCCATAGGGGCGTGAACATTGAGAAATACCCGGAACGCCTGGCTGGCCTAAACCTGGACCTGGCTCTGGCACCGCTGAAAGACTCTGTTTTCAACGCCTGCAAAAGCAATCTACGGCTATTGGAATACGGTGCGTGTGGCTTCCCGGTGATTTGCTCGGACATCATCTGTTATCGCGGTGACTTCCCGGTGACCAGGGTCAAGAACAAGCCGAAAGACTGGATCGCCGCCATTCGCGAACATCTCGCTGAACCCGATGCAAACGCCAGGGCCGGTGACGCCCTGCGCAGCGTGGTGCTCGATAACTGGATGCTCAGGGACGAACACCTGCTGACGTGGCGAAACGCCTGGCTGACGGATTGAAAAAAAGGCCAGCGTTTCGCGCTGGCCTTTTTTTGGTTCCTTACGGATTACCGGGAACAGGCGTCAATCATCCGCCTGTTCATCGCCCTCGCGACGGCTCATGCCGTACTTGCGCATCTTTTCCACCAGCGTGGTGCGACGAATCCGCAGGCGTTCAGCCGCGCGCGCCACGATGCCATTGGCGTCGTCCAGCGCCTGCTGGATCAGCCCTTGTTCCAGGCCACCGAGGTAGTCCTTCAGGTCCAGCCCTTCCGGCGGCAGCATGGCATTGGCGGTAAAGTCAGGCGTATGACCGTTGATGGCCACGCGCTCTTCCAGATCGCTGCGCAGGCTGTCGACCATCTGCTCGTCTTCGTCGTCGACATAGCGGAATTTCTTCGGCAGCTCGACCACGCCGATCACCCCGTACGGATGCATGATCGCCATGCGCTCCACCAGGTTGGCCAGCTCGCGGACGTTGCCCGGCCAGCCGTGACGACACAGCGACATGATCGCTGCAGAGTTGAAACGGATCGAACCGCGCTTTTCGTGTTCCATGCGCGAGATCAGTTCGTTCATCAGCAACGGAATGTCTTCGACACGTTCGCGCAGTGGCGCCATCTCGATCGGGAACACGTTCAGGCGGTAGTACAAGTCTTCGCGGAAGGTGCCGATCTCGATCATGCTTTCGAGATTCTTGTGGGTCGCCGCGATGATCCGCACATCTACGCTCTGGGTCTTGTTGCTGCCCACACGTTCGAAGGTGCGCTCCTGCAGCACACGCAACAGCTTGACCTGCATCGGCAGCGGCATATCGCCGATTTCATCAAGGAACAGCGTGCCACCGTTGGCCAGCTCGAAACGACCGGCGCGGCTGGTGATTGCCCCGGTGAAAGCGCCCTTCTCGTGACCAAACAGTTCGCTTTCCAGCAACTCGGCCGGGATCGCCCCGCAGTTGACCGGAACGAACGGTGCGTCACGACGCTTGGAGTGATAGTGCAGGTTACGTGCGACCACTTCCTTGCCGGTGCCGGACTCGCCGAGGATCAGCACGCTGGCGTCGGTGTCGGCGACTTGCTGCATCATCTGGCGGACGTGTTGAATCGCCCGGCTGGTGCCGACAAGACTGCGGAAAAGATTGGGTTCACGGTGACGACCGCGCTCGCGGGCCTGGTCGTACATCTCGCGATAGACCTGGGCACGGTGCAGCGAATCGAGAAGTTTGCTGTAGCTGGGCGGCATTTCGAGGGTCGAAAGCACTCGGCGACGCTGGTCTTCTGGCAAGTCAACGGAAGAATTATCGCCCATTAACAAAACCGGAAGGAACTCATCCCAGGTTGAGAGTGTCTTTAACAAGCCCGGAAGTGCGCCAGGAGCATTGACCGTCCCGATGAGGACACAGATCACTTCACGACTTGATGACAAAGAGCCGACAGCCTGCTGCCAGTCATGGCTACCGCAGGGTAAATTTTCTTCGCCAAGAAAATTCAAGATCACCGCCAAATCGCGGCGGCGGACGCTATCGTCATCAATCAGCAGAATTTTGGTTTCACGCCACATGCAATAGCAACTTCCCTAGTCAACTCAATGCCCGAAAATGAGGGGCAATCTAGACGCCAGCCAATACGTTAAGCCTGTTGACGCCTGAAATCTGCAACCAGCCACTAGTTAAGTCAAAAAACCGTGCACAGTCAAATTTATGGCGCGCCAGGTCTGGATTAACTGAGGATTAATTAACCAAACAGATGGTAAACCTTTGCAGCGTTCTGTGCTTGATGGATCTGCGACATCTCATCAACTATTGCCTGCCTCTCCCCTGTCGCCGCCTCCAGAAGCTGCTTGTAGACCCACAGCAACTCCTCAAGATTTTTACGCAACAGCGCCTCGTCCACCGAAGCTTCACTCAAGACGTCCTCCATGCAGGAACGGCAAGCCAGGTCCAGTTCACCAATGGCCTCCCAGTCGCGCTCGGCCAATGCACCGACCAGTGCTTCGCGAGTGTTTTCGATTCGCTGCAATACCAGACTCATGGTGATCTCCTTAAAACTGCGGATCCGGTGCGGCAATTCCATCCCAACCGTCTTTGACGGTCCGAAGCAAATCGGAAACTTCGTCGAGAAGCACAGGATCAGTCTTGATGTTAGCCTCGGCCAGACGCTTCATCATATAGATATAGAGGTTATCCAGCTGCTCCACCTCATCAGCCCGGTTCTCGAGATCCAGGCCCTCTCGCAAGCCGCCAATGATGCCAATGGCCTTGCTGATCAAGACACCTTTGCCCGGAACATCGCCTCGCTCGATAGCCCCTTTGGCTTGAGCAATGCGATCAAGCCCGCCTTCCATCAGCATTTGCACCAAACGGTGCGGACTGGCTTCGGAGACTTGAGCTTGCGCTCCGATTTTCTGATATTGCCGAAGGGCCAACATCGGATTCATGTTCTTACCTCATCACAACGTTAGGACTCGCCTAACCAATATATCGTCTCAGAGTCAAAAAACTTTAAAGCAGAAGACAAAAACCCGGCACGTGAAAACGTAACCGGGTTTTTTGTGCCAAATATTCAACTATGAGCTTTTGGCTTGAGCGTTCATGGTGTCGAAGAACGAAGTAATGTTGCTCGCCGTCGCCTTCATCTGTCCAACCAACAGATCCATCGCATTGTACTTGGCAGTCAGCGTCTTCGTCATCGCTTCCACACGCAGATCCAGTGCCACCTGCTGAGCACTCAGGTCGGTTTTCTGCTTGCCCAGACTCGTGGAGCGCTGGTCCAGTATTCCACCGGTCTGCACGTACGGAGTCATCGCCGTCTTCATTCGCGCCAGCAGACCGTTGGTGCTGTTCGTGCCGGTGAACAGCGTCTGCACCTGACTACCCAGCGACTTGTCTTTCATTGCCGTGTTGAACTTGCTGGAGTCGAAGTTCAAGGTGCCGGCTTTCTGATCGGTGGTGATACCCAATTGCGCCAGTACAGACAACTGTCCGCCAGGGCCCGGGGTAGTCAGCTCTTTGCGGATATCGGCAATAAGCGAACGCGGCAAGGAATCACCGGTCATCGGTGCCGAGACGGTCAGCTTGCCATCTTTGTCGGCCGTGGCCTGAGTCAACGAGTTAACTGTTTTGATCAGCGTGTTGTAAGCGTCGACAAACGACTGAATCGATGTCTGCAGACCGGTCGTGTTCGTCGCCACGGTGACCGTGGAAGTGCCCGCCGCTACCAGAGTCAGACTCAACCCGCCCACCGCACCACTGATGGTGTTGGATTTGCTAGGCACAGGCAGGCCATCGACCGTCAGGTTCGCATCGACAGCCAGCGCACCGATAGTCCCGGAACTGGCTGGATCCGGCAGGGTCTGCCCCGGGTTTGCAGGATCGGGAATGGTCCCCATCAACTGCGTACCGTCGATGTTCAGACCTGCGATACCGCTCACGACCAGGTCCGAGCCCTTTCCGGTCACGGTCGACCCGATGACCAGGCGCGAACCGCTGCTGTCAGTGACGATGTTGGCTGAAATTCCCTGGGCGCTCAGCGTGGTGTTGATCGCATCGCGAGTGCTTTGCAGCGTCGCACCGGCTGGAATTGCCACATTGTAGTCAGTGCCATTTTGACTGATTTTCAAGGTACCAGTCGGAATGGCACTGGTCGCACCGCCTGCAAAAGAAGCACTGGCAACTTTGGAGCTGGTAGCCAGATTGTTGACTTTGATGACGTAGGAACCATTGACAGCTGTGTTATCGGAAACCGCGGTCAAGACGGTCGGCGACGACGACGTTGCAGCGAAACCACTGAACGCTGGGCTGGTCGCGCTGCTCAGCTTATCCATGGCGGCCTGATAGGCGGCCAGGGCACTTTTGAGCGAGCCGACACCCGAAATTTTCGCGGTATTGATCGTGGTCTGGTTTTTGATCTGGTTTTGCTTGGCCGAACTGTCAGCGTTGACCAATGCATTGACGATCGAACTGATGTCCAGATTGGAGCCAAGGCCCGTACCGGTTGTAATTGGACTTGCCATGTAGATCTCCCTAAATGTCTGCCGCCGGTCTTTTGACCGGTCGCACCATCACATCAAAGCACAAACACGATTCATGCCAGCTGTCAGGCTTTGGCGTCAAACAGAACGTTGCTTGCAGTATTCAAACTTTCTGCCAGCTTCAAGGCTTCTTCGGAAGGGATCTGCCGCACCACTTCACCGGATTCCGTGGCAATCACTTTAACAACCACTTTTCCGGACGCCTCATCAATCGAGAACTCCAGATTCCGCTTGATCGACTGGACGAACTTCTCGATTTCCTGCACAGCCAGTTTCAGCTTGTTCGGATCCGAGTCTTTACTGCCAGCCACCGACTGATCGTTATCGCTTGCGCCGTAAGAAACGCCAGTCGATTGAGCCACCGTCGCGTTCGCCGGATGAGCCGCCGGGTAAGACAAGTTCAGCTTTACGCTCATGTCCATGTCCATCACTCCTGAAGCTAAAAAGCGAGAGAGCACGACAAGCGCACTCCCCCGCTAAAACTCAACCGAATTACTGAAGCAGCTTCAGTACAGCGGAAGGCAACTGGTTGGCTTGAGCCAGAACAGCGGTGGAAGCTTGTTGCAGAGTTTGCTGTTTGGTCAGGTTGGCAGTTTCAGCAGCGAAGTCAGTGTCTTGTACGCGACCCAGTGCAGCGGTGGCGTTTTCGTTGACGTTCTGCAGGTTGGAGATGGTGCTGGTCAGACGGTTTTGCGAAGCACCGAGGTTGGCGCGAACGGCGTTCACCGAGTCCAGAGCTTTGTCGATCGCGGTGATTGCACCGTCGATGTTCGAGAAAGCAGCAGCACTGGTAGCACCGGTCAGAACGGTAGTACCCGAACCTACGGACAGGCTGGAAGCAGCGAAGCTGGTGCTCAGGGTCAGGGTGATCTGGTTGTTGGTACCGGTGTTGGAACCAACTTGCAGAACCATGCTGCCAGCAGTACCGTCCAGCAGGTTTTTGCCGTTCAGGTTGGTGCTGGCGGCGATACGAGTCAGCTCGTCGGACAGCTGGGTGAATTCGGAGTTGGTTGCGGTACGGTCAGCAGTGATGTTGGTACCGTTACGGGCTTGAACAGCCAGTTCACGCATACGCTGCAGAATGTTGGTGGTCTCTTGCAGAGCGCCTTCAGCGGTCTGAGCCATCGAGATACCATCGTTGGCGTTTTTGATGGCTACGGTCTGACCACGGATCTGGCTGGTCATACGAGTAGCGATCTGCAGGCCGGCGGCGTCGTCTTTAGCGCTGTTGATTTTCAGGCCGGAAGACAAGCGAGTCATGGAGGTCGACAGAGCATCCGAAGCACGGCCCAGGTTCTTTTGAACGTTCAGGGATGCAACGTTAGTGTTTACGCCTAATGGCATGATGAATTCCTCGTTGGTTGGGTACTGGCTTCCGGCCCTGGCAACCGCCGGGTATGGCCTAGAGAACCTTCGTAGTAGTTATCGTCGCGATTGCAGGTTGCTTGAGGGCTTTTTGAAAAAAATTTGCCATCACACTGCCACCCCTATGAAAACAAAGGCTTGCAAGACACCCACCAGAGGAAAAAATGACGCCAGAGAATCGCCGGCGATCGTCAGTCGCATCAGCCGGCAGTGAACGCTCAACGCGGGGACGGACCCGCTTCGAGCAAATCAACCAATTCGTATTCCATCGAATCCGCCAACCCCAGCCAGTTCTGCGCTTCCTGAGCCGCGAGCATCGACATCAGCAGTTGCGCCCACTGCTGTTGGATCGTCTGCGGCATTTGACTGATTAGCGCCTGCGACTGTTCGAAGACATCGACCATGTTCAGCGCCGCCTCGACATCTCGCCCGAGACGGAACAGCAGCGCGCACTGGCGGCAATCGCTGATGCATTGTGCGAACCCGTTCACTGTACGAACTCCTGATTGAACATCGTTCCGACAATCATCGCGCCAGCCCGACTGCTGTTGAAAAAGCTCACCTGCGGGTGCCCGGCGATATAACGCTCCAGCTCGCACAGGTAACTGCGAAAGTTCAGTTGGGTGCTGACCCGCTGACCATTGCCGTCGAGTACCCAGTGCCTGGCTTGGCTTACGCCTGGCCCCAGATCGCCATCGCCCCAGCCGGCGTGGGTTTTATTCATCGGGAATGCAAAGTCGGCGCCGAACAGGGTGATCCGGTCCGCGCCCATTTTCACCGCCAGGTCCACCGCCGGATGAATCACACTGCCGCCCACGTACAGTTCAGCCTTGGGCAGTTGCTGACGCAGCGCGGCATAGACCGGGCTGGCGGAATACCCGACGTATCGGGCGCCTTGCCAGGCTGACAGGACCTGCGGGTCGCTCAGGGGCAAATAAACCAAAGGGATGTCACCCGTATCTTCGGGCGGCAAGTGGCTGAGGCCGATGCGCTGGTCGATGCTGACCACTATGTCCGGTGCAATGCCGTGCTCGCGCAGGGGACGGTAGGCGGTATCGACGCTGATTAACAACGGCCGCGGGGTTTGCTCGCGTATGGCCCGAAGCTGTTCGAAGTGGTGTTCGAGGCTCGGCCCCGTAGCAATGACGTACACCTCCCGTCCTGGACAGGTCGCGAACAGCTCGGCGACATCGGCATCCTGGCTGACCAGCTCAACGCTCTCTTCCAGCCGGCGGATGATTTCCGGAGATGTCGGATCAAACCTGCGATTGCTGAAGGCCAGGTGCACTTCGCTGATCAGCCGATCACGGATCTTGGCGTTGAAGTCGTCTGCCAGCAGCATCTCGGAAGGCAAGGCAAAAAACGGCATGCAGATGTCCGACGAATCACCGGCGTACCTCAACTCGATCCGTGGATCGCTGAGCCAGTGACACTGATCGAGCAGCTGCAGGGTCAACCGAAAAATCGCCCCGTTGAGGATATGCACGTAGACACGCTGAACGTCGCTTTCCAGCAACACGCTCGGCAAGTCACCCAGCCCTGTGCCATAGACATGCACCACCGGACTCTCCGGCGGCAGGCTGGCGGCCTGCAGGCGCGCTTCACGCGTGCGGTCATGGCGACTGGTGAGCTGAATGCCGGCAATACTGAGAGTCGAGCCCAAACCTTCCACCAGTTCAGCCTGCTCTTCCATGCTGCATTCGGTGACCAGCCGTGCAAACAACGCCGGCCAGCGTCGCTCTATCACCTGAGCATTGTGGTCAAAGCTGTCGCTCATATCGCCTCGCTCGCCAAACAAAAAAAATAGCGCTCAAGATTACACCCTGAGCGCTATTTTTGTGCCTGGCTTTTTTCGACTACAGCACAGGATTCAAGGGCGATAGATGATCGCCGAACCCCAGGACAGCCCCACACCGAAACCGCTGAGCGCAACGCGCTTCCAGTCGGAGTCCAGCACGTGTTTTTCCAGCAGCAGCGGAATGCTCGACGACACGGTGTTGCCGGTCTCGACCATGTCCTTGATGAACTTCTCCGGCTCGCCTTCGAAACGGCGCGCCACGGCGTCGACGATCGCGGCGCTGCCCTGGTGAATGCAGAAAGCATCGACATCGGCCGGCGTCAGTTGCGAATCGGTCAGCAGCTCATGCAAATGCGCAGGAACCTTGAGCAGCGCGAAGTTGAACACCTGACGGCCGTTCATGAAGAACACGCCATCGGAGACCTTCAAGTGCGGCGCGCCGGAACCGTCGGTGCCGAACTTGGCTTTGCCCAGCTGCCACGGTGCGTTTTCGCCCATCCAGGTTGCGGTGGCCGCGTCACCGAAGAGCATGGTGGTGTTGCGGTCTTCCGGGTCGACGATCTTCGAATACGGATCGGCGGTGACCAGCAGGCCATTCTTCAGGCCCGCGGCTTCCATGAAGCCCTTGATCGCGTAGATGCCGTATACGTAACCGGAACAGCCCAGGGAAATATCGAACGCCGCCACGGTGGTCGGCAGGCCCAGCTTGTCCTGAACGATGGCAGCTGTGTGCGGCAGGCCTTCTTCGTCACCGTTCTGGGTGACGACGATCAGCACGTCAATGGATTCGCGTTTCAAGTCCGGGTTATTGGCAAATAGCGCATTGACTGCTTCGACACACAGGTCCGAAGTTTCCTGCCCGGCGTCTTTGCGCGGCAGGAAGGCCGAACCGATTTTGCCAAGGATGAATTCTTCATCCTTTTCGAATTTTGCACCTTGTGCGTAATTGTCCACGCCGGCTACAGGAACGTAGCTCGCAATGCTTTTTATGCCAATCATTACGGCTTCCCAATAATAAACAGCCCAATACCACCGCTCGTAATGATTCGAGGGGCGCCGACAAACAGAGGAAATCTGCCGCCTTATCGGGGCGACAGCGGGAAGAATAAAAGGCTATCACTGGGCCAGAAACAGGCCAGGCGCCACCTTCCCGATCAATACAATACAGTGAAGATGCGCGTTATGACTCGCAGGTCACGCTATTTTGCCGAATCAACCCACAACAGGTTATTCGACCAAGGACCAGTCCAGCGGCGTTCCGCGCTTGATGGCCTGACGGGCGCGACGGCCCAGAAGGGTTTCTGCATGTTTGGGAGCCAGCCCCAGGCCCGGACGAATGGCACGCAGATTGGCACCGGTGAACGGCTCGCCGGCCGCCATGTCTTCGGTCACGTAGAGCGATCGCCGATACACCAGCGACTTGCGCTCGGCTTCAGTGACGCCGTAATGCACCTGACCCATGGCCTGCCAGGCGCGTTCAGTTTCGATCACCAGGCTGGCGAGTTCAGCCGGCTCGAGGGAAAAACTGGCGTCCACGCCACCCGCGCTACGGTCGAGGGTGAAGTGTTTTTCCACCACCGTCGCCCCGAGCGCCACCGCCGCCACGGACACACCGACGCCCATGGAGTGGTCGGAGAGCCCGACTTCACAGCCAAACAGTTCCCGCAGATGAGGAATCGTCCGCACGTTGCTGTTGGCCGGCGTGGCCGGGTAGGTGCTGGTGCACTTGAGCAACACCAGGTCCTTGCAACCGGCCCCGCGGGCGGCCCGTACGGTTTCGTCGAGTTCGGCGATGCTGGCCATGCCGGTGGAAATGATCAACGGTTTGCCGGTGGCAGCAACGCGACGGATCAGCGGCAGGTCGGTGTTCTCGAAGCTGGCGATCTTGTACGCCGGCACGTCGAGGCTTTCGAGGAAGTTCACCGCGCTGTCATCGAACGGCGTGGAGAACGCGAGCATCCCCAGCTCCTTGGCGCGGGCGAAGATCGGCGCGTGCCATTCCCACGGCGTATGGGCTTTTTCGTACAGCGCATACAGCGAAGATCCGGCCCACAGACTGTTGGGGTCCTTGATGAAGAACTCGCCCTCGGACAGGTCCAGCGTCATGGTGTCGGCAGTGTAGGTTTGCAGTTTCAAGGCATGCGCACCGGCCTTGGCCGCGGCGTCGACGATTTGCAGCGCCATGTCCAGGGACTGGTTATGGTTGCCGCTCATCTCGGCGATGATGAACGGCGGCGCATCGGCACCGATGGAACGATGGCCGATCTTGAAACTAGTCATTGCTGTCATCCTTCAATACGCGCGTGAACGCGCAAGCACTCTGTGTGAAACCGGCCTCGCGAAACACCTTCAGCGAGGGCTGATTTGCGGGCAGCACTTGAGCAGTGATGGCCCGCAGTTGCGGCCAATGGTTGATCGCGAAGGCCTCGCCCCGGGCCAGCAGCGCCCTGCCCCAGCCCAGGCCGATGCGCTCTTCGAACAGATAAATCGAGACTTCGGCCTCAAGTCCGCGCAGGTCATAACGCAATACGCCCACCGGACCGTCATCGGTCTCGGCGATCAACAACAAACGCTGGGCATTGTGCAAACTGGCGGCCAGCCACTTTTGATGCGACGACCATTCGATCACCCCGGTCTCCAGCGACCAGCGCCGCACCGCTTCAGCGTTGCGTCCGTCGAACAGCAGCTGCGCATCGTCTGCAGTGGCAGGGCGAACCTGCAACACCGCGCCAGCCAAAGCTGCAGCTACCCGCTGGGCGCCGCGACCATCCACCAGCTGTCGCGAATGCTCGGCCATGCTGCGGCGTATGCCGGGGTTGCCCGCGACAAAACCGATTGCCTGACGCAGCTGCTCGACGCTCACCTGCTCACGAGGTCCCAGGTAAACATGAGCGCCCGAAGCGGCCATGGCCTCGCCATTGGCCTGTTGATTATTCGAAACCGCGATGCAAATCGTCGGCAACCCCAGGGCCGCCCGCTCCCAACTGGTACCGCCGCCGGCGCCGACAAACAGGTCGGCCTCAGTCATCAGGCGGTAGAAGTCGCTGACAAAACTGTGCAAGCGCCAATTCGGATGATCCGCCGCCAGCGCCTGCATGTTCTCCCAGGCCGGGTTATCGGCACCGGCGACGAAGTCGACTTCCAGCTCAGGGAACTCGGCCATCGCCAACATGGCGTGATGAGTCTGCATCGCCGCATCGAAACCGCCGAAATTCACCAGCACCCGTTTGGCCTGAGGCTTGATCGGGATCGCCGGGCAGCAGAACTCGTCACGCAGCATGGCGAATCGCGGACCGAACAACGTCTGGCAGCCGAGGGGAAGCAGCGAAGCATAAGCCTGCGGCGTACCCAACAGGTTCTGATTGAGCAGCAAGTCGACGTCGTACTGGCGGGTGGCAAGGTCATCCACTGCGGCGATCCGTGGCGCCCAGCGCCGGGCCGCCGTCTGCCAGTGATAGTCGAGGCCATAGTGATCGACGATGATCCAGTCGAACGTGGGATGGCTGTCCAGTGCGTGTGCCAGCGCGTCGATGTCCGCCTGCCACGGCAACAGGGATTCGATGGCTTGTTGCGGGTCTTCGCCGGGATAACGCTGCGGCAACGCGAAGGTTTCGAAGCCTTCGGCCGCGAGCATGTCGAGCCGATGCCCGGGCAGTTGGCGACAGACGAAAGCAACGTGCGAGCCCTGTTTGCGCAAGGTCCGGGCCAACGGCAACAAGCGGGCGATATGCCCGCTGCCGATGGTGGGCGATGCGTCGGAGCGAATCAGCACTCTCATTGCAATTCACCACCGGCCTTCAACGCGGCGTACAGGTATTCGGCGCGCGTCCAGTCTTCGAGGGTGTCGATGTCCTGCACCAGGTGCCGCGGCAGGATCACCGGCAGGCTCGCCGGAGAAAACAGCACGTCGCCGCGCACCCAGGCGTCGCTGCGTCCCCAGTAGAACTGGCCGGCATCCTGAAAGGCCGCGGCCAGGTCCTGCGAGCGGGTGTTGCGGAATTCCGGGTACAACGACGTCAGCGCGCCCTCCTCGTCTAGGGTCAAGGCGCGCTGCACGGGAAAACCGAAACCGGTGACGGAAAACGCGAAGGATTTGTCCGGATGCTGCGCCAGTAATTCGAAGCCCTGACGCAGGAAGCGTGCTTGCAACAACGGAGCGGTGGCGTAGACGCAGCAGGCGTAATCGAACGCCGGCAATGCCTTCAAGGCATGAACGATCACCGCGGCGGTGCCGGTGAAATCGTCGGCCAGCGCAGCCGGACGCATGAACGGCACTTCAGCGCCGTGAGCCCGGGCGACATCGGCGATTTCTTCGTCGTCGGTGCTGACGATCACCTGGTCGAACAGCTGCGATTCCAGCGCCACCCGGATCGAACGGACGATCATCGGCACGCCGTCGAACGGTTTGAGGTTCTTGCGCGGAATTCGCTTGCTGCCGCCCCGGGCTGGAATGATGGCCACGCAACTCACAGTCAGCCTCCCGCCGCCCGACGATCAATCATGCTGTTCAACCCAGAACTCGCCTCAAATGCTCCACCACTTCAACCTGCTCTTCGTCCGTCAGATCCGGGTACAGCGGCAAACTGATGGCCTCGGAGAAGTAACGCTCGGCTTCCGGGAAGTCGCCATCCTTGAAACCTTGTTCACGATAATACGGCTGCAAGTGCACAGGAATGTAGTGCAGGTTCACCCCCAGACCGGCGGCCCGCAACGCTTCGAACACCTGGGTCTGGTCGAGCTTGATCCGAGGCAGTTGCAACCTGACGACGTACAGGTGCCAGGCCGATTCCGCCCCTGGCTGAACCGTCGGCAACGTCACCGCGAGGCCTTCAAGCAGTGTTTCATAGCGCGCCGCCAACTGACGACGCTTGGCGACGAACGCATCGAGCCGGGCCATCTGCGACAGCCCCAGCGCCGCATGCAGATCGGTCATGCGGTAATTGAAACCCAGCTCCAGTTGCTGGTAGTACCACAACCCGGTCTCAGGCACGTTCATCTGCGCCGGATTACCGGTAATGCCATGGCTGCGCAAGCGCCGCAGACGGTCGGCGAATTCCGGGCGATTGGTCAGCACCATGCCGCCCTCGGCACTGGTGATGATCTTCACCGGGTGAAAACTGAAAATCGTCATCGCCGCGTATTGGCCACAACCCACCGGCCGTCCCAGATACGAGGCGCCCACCGCGTGGGACGCGTCCTCGATCAAGACAAAACCATAGCGCTCGGACAATTGCGCGATCGTGCGCATGTCACAACTCTGCCCCGCGAACGCAACCGCCACCACCACTTTGGGTAGCTCGCCCGCAGCTTCGGCGACTTCGAGTTTCTCGGCCAGCAACCGGGCATCCATGTTCAGGGTGTGCGGGTCGATGTCGACGAAATCGACATCGGCGCCGCAGTAACGTCCGCAGTTGGCCGACGCGACGAAGGTGTTGGGGCTGGTCCACAGCGTGTCACCCGGCCCCAGTCCGGCGACCAGGCAAGCAATGTGCAACGCCGCCGTGGCGTTGCACACCGCGACCGCGTACTCGGCCTGGCAGTGTTCGGCCAAGGCTTTTTCAAAGCGCTCGATCGTCGGCCCCTGCGTCAGCCACGGTGAGTTGAGCACTTCCATGACGGCGTCGATGTCCGTCTGGTCAATGCTTTGTCGGCCGTAGGGAATCCGGTACGGCATCATGACCGTGACTCAACACAAGGCCCGATCAACGGGCTAAAGCCCGTGTCCTTGAACATCAATTTGCCGTTGCACATGTGCTGAATCCTTTTGCCGATCAGTCCGCTTAAGCAAGCAACTGCGCCCAGTTCACACTGGAGGCGTCGCCGAGGGTAAAGCCCTTGCCGGTCAAGGCCAGGTTCTGGTTGTAGGCCAAATCATGCTGGAACGGACCAGACCACTTTTCACGCAAGGCTTGAAGGGCCTTCGGTGCGTCTGGCAAGGCGCCCGGGTGAATGACCTGTACTTGCGGCGTCCATACCACCAGATAACCCGTCTGCCCGACCTTGAGGCACAGGTCGACATCAGCGAACGCATCGGCGAACGCCGCTTCGTCCAGACCGCCGACTTCGTTGAACAAGGCTTTGCGGGCCATCAGGCACACGGCTGAGACGGCGGAGTAGCTTTGCTCCAGCACCAGACGGTTCAAGTAGCCCTTGGCATCTTTCGGCTCGCCGACAAAGGGCGAACCGACACCGCCGTTCATACCCAGGATCAGCCCGGCCTGGGTCACGTTGCCGTCGCGGTCCTGCAACTTGGCGCCGACCACGCCGACTTCCGGGCGCTGAGCCTGGTTGAGCAGGGATTCGAGCCAGTTCGGATTGACCACCTCACTGTCCGACGCCAGCAGCACCAGGTACTCACCCTCGGCTTGCCGACTGGCTTCGTTGACCAACGCCGATGCGCTGAGACGCTCGTGCGAGCGCAGCACGCGCACCCGGTCACCCGGCTGCCCTAGACCATCCAGCCACTGCAGAAGCTCTGGCGACTGGCTCTTGTTGTCGGCGATCAACACTTCGTAACGGGTATAGCGGGTGCGCTGCACGATGCCGGTCAGGCAACGTTGCAATTGCTCCAGGTTGTCCTGGCTCTGAATGATGATCGACACGAGCGGACGTTCAGAGTGACGGTAGTCGATGCGGTAAGTGCCTGTATCCTCAGAGCTGACTTGCGCCTTGTAACCACGGGTCGCGAGGTGACGGACCAGTGCCTGACGCTCGTGGGCATTGTCTTCCAGCACCGGCGCGCGGGCGATCAGCAGCGGCTCGTCCAGATGCGCCAGCCAGGCCAGACCGCCCTCTTCGATGATGCGCAGCAGCAAGTCGAATTCCAGCGCTTTGCTGAAGTCGGCCTGGTAACCGCCCGCGGCCAGTAACACGTCCCTGCGGATCAGCCAGTGGCGCGCCATCAGCGCGGGCAGGCTTTGCAGCAGATCGAGGTTGAAACCAGGACGGAACACGTCCACCAGAGCGCCATGGGCGTCGCGCTGAATTTCGTCCAGCGCCACCGCGCGGCATTCCGGCGCGGCGAGCAATTCCAGCCCGGCGCGCAACAGGCCGCCAGCGGTGAACTCATCACCCGCCTCCGTCAGAATCATCCAGTCGCACGTCGAATGACGCGTCACCTGGTTGAGCTTGTCGACATAGTTGGCAGGCGTCACGCGCACAAAGTGCAGCGTGTTGTGTTCGGTCGTTGCCGCCAGGGGTTCGCCCGTGGTGAACACCACGATCTTGAAGGCGTGGCTGTGGCCTTCCAGCAAGCTGTCGAGAGTGATTTGCAACTTGGCGGCGTCGCTGTCGAGGTCCAGCACCAGAATGCCGAATTGCGGGCCGCCGTTGTGCTCAGCCAGATAACGCGAAGTCGCAGCAACTTCGTCAGCGTCCGGGGCTCGCGCCGCCAGCCACTTGAGCAGGCGACCGGAGCGCATGGCACCGAACGCCGCTTCATGGCCCTCAGTCGATAGCGCATTCAGACGCTCGGACCAGGCGAACATGTTCCGCGCCGGTTCCTCCTCACCCAACAGTTTCAATTGCTGAGCCAGGCGATCAACCACCTGACGGTTGAACGGACTGGCGCCATACGCATGCCACAGCCGATCGACCACACTGTCGACGGTGTCGTTGTTGCGCGGGCGCATCATGTTTTCCTGATCAGCCCAAATGCCTTCGAGTCCCTGCAGCTGGACCCGGCCAGCCGGCATGGCGTGCAGCAGAAACTCGATCTGGCTCAACAGATCGAAGAACGGCTGGTTGTAGTAAGGCAACTCAACGTACTGATAAAGCCCGAACCGGCGTTCCGGTCCTTTCTGAACGTCGGTCCAGCGCGACTCGATAATCGGTTCGGAGGTCAGCGAGCGGCCGGTGCGCAGGCAGTCGGCCATCGCGTCGAAGCTGTCCAGCGCCAACTGCTTGGCCTGCGCCGGTTCGAGCCCGGTGTGTGCGCTCGGCAAGGTCGACAGCAATTCGGCGAACGTTTCACGGTCTTCCACCGATTTCGCATCGTTGGCGGTCAGGGTGACGTAGACCTCTGTCTTGTGTTCCGAGACCATGTAGTTGACCTCGCGCACCACGTACGGGATCGGCAGCATTCGCGCCTTGGACCGTGCCAGCATGTAGTACGCGTGGCCGATTTCCTGCCATTCGAAACTGGTGTCCTCTGGCATGATCGCGTACCAGTCACGCAGCAGGTCGACGCGGTGAACCGCATAGAACGGCGGAATGTATTGCTGCATGAAATCGATGACCCGGTCCTGAGCACGCTCGGACGAATAGTCTTCACAGACCTTCTTGTCCCGGCGGTAGTAGCTCACGCTGCTCGCCAGGGTCAGGTACATCAGGCAATAGCCGTGGCACATGCCGTAATCGGCATTGTCTTCCAGGAACGAGACCGCAGCCTTGATCCCGTCATGCAAAATGAAGTCATCGTCGGCGGCGAACACCATGTACGGCGTGGTCACCTCCTTCACGCCGTAGTCCAGCTTGGCCCGCAGACCCTGGTAGCCGAACTGCGGTACATGCCGGTAATCGACCGAGGGATAAACGCCGTCGATGCCCTCGGTAACCTGGGTCGAAGAATCCAGCAGCAGAATCCTGCAAGGCAAGGTGCTGTAAAACTTGACGGCCCGGCGCGCAAAGGCCGGACGGTTATGGGTGACCATCACCACCGTCAACAACTCGTTCAGTGGTAACCCGCTTTCAGAACCGTAATTGCCTTGCATTTTCTTCCCCACAACCGGCTTATCGCCCGATGAACTGAACAATGATGTCGTTGCTTAGCGAACGCGACGCAGGTAGCCGTCCGGCGCCACGGTGATCAGCAGCTTGTTCTGCAACTGACGGTCGATTTCGAAGTCGGCGTTTTCTTCCAGGTATTTCCACACGGCGGTCTTCGGATTGTCGCCCGGGCCCCATGGACGGTCAGGGAAGAAGTCGGCCGGCATGTCTTCGACCACGGTGTCCATCACCACGCAGTAGCTGTCGACCGACACCAGTGGCGCGTACAGGCGCAGCTCTTCCAGCACGTGATCGTGGGTGTGGTTGGAGTCCAGGACCAGAATGACTTTCTTGCCTTCGGCGGCCGCACGCACTTGCTCGGCGATGGCGGCATCGATGCTCGAACCTTCGATCATTTTGATGCGCTTGCTCATCGGATGGCTCTCGATGGCTTCGCGGTTGTGCGGGCGAATGTCGAGGTCGATGCCCAGCACTTCACCGTGGCCTTGCAGCTCCAGCAACGAGGCGTAGTAGATGATCGAACCGCCGTGGGCGATACCGCATTCGATCACCAGGTCAGGTTTGACCTGCCAGATGATTTCCTGCATCGCCATCATGTCTTGCGGCAACTGAATGATCGGACGGCCCATCCACGAGAAGTGGTAGCTGTACTTGTGCTTCGCCGACTGGTTGAAGAAATCCTGGGCCAGGCCGGTGAGTTTCTGGTCGTCGCCCTGGGCCGCGATTTCTGCCTGGCATTCGGCTTCGAAGGCGGTATTGATGGTGTTGTCGGTCATTTTTCTAGTCTCAATAGTCACTGGAACGAAGCGCTGTCGACGGCGTGATAGACAAAACGTCCATCGGTCATCCGCTTGATTTCTTCGAGGTAGTTGGAGTTCATCACAAACAGATTGGCGCCTTCGGGTAACGCGTCCAAAGCCTCTTGCGGCGAGGACACCCGCACGCCGCTCAGGGGCAGATAACGACCCTGTTTGGCCGGGTTGATATCCACCACGCGATCCACCGCCACCCCCGCCCGTTGCAGGAACAGCGAATAGATCACGCCTTTGGAAGACGCGCCCCAGATGGCCGAACCCTGTTCGGGGGCGGCCTGGATAATCTGCACCGCGCGTTCGAGACTGCGGGTGAAACCCTGCGGCAGTTCGAGGCGTGGCACCGGCTGTTCCGGGGTCAGGCGCAACGTCGCCAGGTCGGCGACGATGTACAGGTATTGGCCACCGAACAGGTGACCGGCTTCGTGCACCGTGCCGAACATCCGGCGCAGGTCATCGAGGCGGAAGTAATTGACGTGTTCGTAGAACAGGTCGAACCAGGCACGGTGGTCGAGGATCCAGTCGAAGCACGGCACTTCGATGTAGATCTGCCCGCCCTGATTGGCGTCGGCCATTTCGGCGAGGAAGCTCACCGGGTCCTGGATGTGCTCCAGCACATGACGCAACACGATGGCGTCCGCCGCCAGGCCCAGGCCGCGTGTGAACGGCGCCTTGATCACATCGGCGTTGCTGCCTTCGTAGGCTGGGTCGATGCCGGTGATCGCATAGCCCAGGCCCTTCAGCAGTTCGAGGAAGTAACCTTTTCCGCAGCCGACTTCGATCAGTTCCTGGCCCTTGAAGTGCCGGGCAATGATGCCTTCGACGTCACCCAGGTGCTTCTGGAACTGGCCCGAATGCGCCTGCTCGTTCTGGTAGTCGGCGTCGTAGCTGAGCTTGTCGGCATCGAAGGCCTGGTTGAAGATCAACCCGCTCCGTTCATCCTGCACCAGCAACAGGTCGGCGCAGGCCGATGCCCGCGCCGACTCGGGGTCGGCAAAGGTGCGATTCTGCAACACCGGCAGGTCGGCGACCCGATACAACTCATGCCTCATGCTCTGCTCCCAGTAGCTGTTGCAAACGGTCCGCCACGCCCCAGAACGCCATCGGTTCGTGGGTCGGGTATGGGTAGTGACCGAGGTTCAGACGGATCGAGGCGCCACGTTCACGCACTCGCTGCTCGACCAGCGCCCGGACCGAAACCGGTTGGCCGCTGGCGCAATTGATCACGCCGTCGAACTCACGGTGTTGCACGATGGCCGCGAGGTAACCGGCGGCCGTCTCGATGGCCAGGTAATCGCGCAGCTGTTCGCCGGCCGACATGTTGAAACTGTCCTCACCGGCGTCGATGGCGCGGTCCAGCGCCGCCAGCAGACTGTTCGGGTTTTGCCCTTCTCCGTGCAGGTAAAACAGCCGTGCCCATTGCAGGGTGAACGGTTGAAGCCGCTGCAGATTTTCCAGAAACAGGCGCAGGGTGTTTTTCGCCAATCCGTAAGGGTTACCCGGCTGCGGCGCGGTCTGCTCGCTGAGTGGTCCGCTTTGCATGCCGTATTCAAAACAGGTCCCGGTGACCAGCACTTGCGCGACACCCGCCTCGACCGCGCCCTTGATGAACCGGTAGTCGGCCATCAAGTTGTGCTCGAAGTGAAACAGCGCCTGATAGTTCGGCAACCCCGGCCAGGCCAGATGCAGCAGGGCATCGATGCCAGCGGTCAATGCCGAGACATCGAGGTCGGCGGCGTGAATATCGGCCGCCACGAATTCCACGGCATTGATCCACGGCAAGTTCGCGGCGGTCTCGGCATTGCGTGCCACCGCGCGGACTTCGCAACCACGGGCGAGCAAGGCCTGCACCAGGTGACGGCCAACGAATCCGGTCGCGCCGGTGACAAGGACCTTCACAGGACAGTCAACTCAGGCACGGCGATGACAAAGCGACCATCCCACTCGCGTACCTGGGCCAGTTGCTGACTGACTTCCTGCAACAGGTTCCACGGCAGGACCAGGATGTAATCCGGTTTTTCCAGGTCGATCTGCGCCGGCGATACGATCGGGATGCGACTGCCCGGCAGGTATTTGCCTTGCTTGTGCGGATTGGCGTCGGCCACCCAGGCCAACAGGTCCGGCTTGACCCCGGCATAGTTGAGCAAGGTGTTGCCCTTGGCCGCGGCGCCGTAACCGACCACGCGCTTGCCCTCGGCTTTCGCCTGCAACAGGAAGCGCAGCAGGCCGTGCTTGATGCGTTCGGCAGCCGGTGCGAGGGTCGCGTAGTACTCGGGGGTTTTCACCCCGGCGACGAGTTCGGCCTGCAATTGTTGCGCAACCGCTGGCTGCACGTCGCGGCGCACACCGTCGGCACGCTGGACGAAGACCCGCAGCGATCCGCCGTGGGTCGACAGTTGGCTGACGTCGAACACTTCCAGGCCGTTGCGTGCGCACAGCGTCTGCACGGCGGTCAGCGACAGGTAGGAATAGTGTTCGTGATAAAGCGTATCGAACTGCTGCCCGGCCATCAGCGTCAGCAGTTGCGGAAACTCGAACGTCGCTACACCGGTCGGCTTGAGCAACGTGGAGAAACCGCCGAGGAAATCATTGATGTCCGGCACATGGGCCAGCACGTTATTGGCGGCCATCAGGTCCGCGGACCAGCCTTCGCTAACTAACTGTGAGGCGGTGTCGCGACCGAAGAACAGCTCGCGGATTTCCAGGCCTTTTTCCCGCGCGGCTTGCGCGGTGCTGCGGGTCGGCTCGACCCCCAGGCACGGGATGCCGCGTCCGGCCACGTACTGCAACAGGTAACCGTCGTTGGCGGCGATTTCCACCACGCGACTGTCGGCAGTCAGACCGAAGCGCTCGACCATCTCGGCCACATAGCGGTCGGCGTGGGCCAGCCAGGTGGTGGAGAACGAACTGAAATAGGCGTACTCAGCGTCGAACAGGCTGTCGGCGCTGGTGTAATCCTCGGTTTGCACCAGCCAGCACTGCTCGCACACCGCCACTTTCAGTGGCACCCATTGCTCGGCTTGCTCCAGCTGATCGGCGCGCACATAGGCGTTGGACGGCGGCGAAGTGCCGAGATCGATCAGCGGCAAAGCCAGAGAAGTCCCGCAACCACGGCAGTTCATACACGCACTCCAGCGAAGTGTTCATCGAGCAAGGGATGGCTGGAATCCCGTACCGACAGATTATTGACAGGCAACGGCCAGGCAATCGCCAGCCGTGGATCGTTCACGCTCAAACCACCTTCGTGCGCCGGCGTGTAGTCCGCGCTGTGCAGGTAGAGCAATTCGGCGTCGTCAGTCAGGGTCTGAAAACCATGGGCGAACCCGGCCGGGATCAACAGGCTGCGACCGTCGCCCGCCCGCAGGTGCTCGGCGTGCCACTGCAGGAACGTCGGCGAGTCGGGGCGCAGGTCCACCGCCACATCCCAGACTTCACCGCGCAGACAGGTGATCAACTTGGCTTCCGGGGCGCTGGCGTTCTGGTAATGCAGCCCCCGCACACTGCCGTGCTCGCGGGTGCAGGAATGGTTGATCTGGCGGATATGAAAAGGTTGGCCGAAAGCATTGAGACTGCCTTCGCAGAACAGCCGCGCGAAGTGCCCGCGCTCATCTTCGAAGCGTTTGTGCTGCACGCTGAACAAGCCGGCGAGCGGCAGAGGTTTCACCAGAAACTCGCTCACAGCACGCCTCGGTACAGGTTCAATTGGCCCAGACTGATGGCACGCATGTCATCGCCGTTCTGCCACGCCAGGTGCCAGTCGAGGGTCTGGGTCAGGCACTGCTGCAACGACCAGCGAGGTTGCCAGGCCAGCAACTGACGGGCACGGCTGCTATCGAGACGCAGCAGACCGGCTTCATGCAGGTCACTCGGTTCGATACGCAGGCCGCGCGCTTGCGGCCAGCGGCTGGCGAGCAATTCGACCACTTCACCGACGCTGCACATATCCGCTTCGCTCGGGCCGAAGTTCCACGCGCCGGCGAACTCTGGGCCCTTCTCATAAAGACCGGCCGCCAGTTGCAGGTAACCGGCCAGCGGCTCCAGCGCGTGCTGCCACGGGCGCACGGCTTGCGGGTAGCGCAGGGTCACGGGCTCATCGGCCGACCAGGCTTTCAGCACATCGGGAATCAAGCGTTCCGGGGCAAAATCACCGCCGCCCAGAACATTGCCGGCCCGTGCCGTGGCCAGGGCCAGACCGTGTTCGGCATGCTTTTCGGCAGGGAAGAACGAAGCGGCGTAAGACTGCGCCAACAACTCGCAGCAGGCTTTGCTGCTGCTGTAAGGATCGTGGCCACCGAGGGCTTCGTTTTCGCGGTACGGCCACAGCCATTCCTGGTTGGCGTAGACCTTGTCGGTGGTCACCAGCACGCAGGCACGCACGCCGCCGATCTGGCGGATGGCTTCAAGCAGATTGAGCGTGCCCATCACGTTGCTGGAGTAAGTCCCCAGCGGGTCGCGATAGCCTTCGCGCACCAGCGGCTGGGCCGCCAGGTGCAGGACGATTTCCGGTTGGGTCTCGGCGATCAGCTCAAGCAACGCACCGAGGTCACGCAGGTCGCCGCGCTGATCGTTGATACCTTCATGGACCCGTGCCAGTTCGAACAGGCTCGGCTCGGTGGAAGGGTCCAGCGAAAAACCGCTGACTTCGGCGCCGAGGCTTTGCAGCCACAACGTCAGCCAACTGCCTTTGAAACCGGTGTGGCCGGTCAGCAGAACCCGCTTGCCGCGCCAGAACTCCGGGCTCAGTCCCATTGCTTCCATGGGGCCTCCCCGCTCAGCCACAACTGCTCAAGGTGATTCTTGTCGCGCAGGGTGTCCATCGGATGCCAGAAGCCGTCGTGCTGGAATGCTTGCAGTTGCTGTTCGTTGGCCAGCGCTGCCAGCGGCTCGGCTTCCCAGGAGGTCTGGTCGTCGGCGATGTACGGCAGCACTTTTGGTGACAGCACGAAGAAACCGCCATTGATCCAGCCGCCATCACCGCGTGGTTTCTCGATGAAGCCTTTGACGCTGTCACCGTCGCGCTCCAGGGCGCCGTAACGGCCCGGCGGCTGAACGGCGGTGACGGTCGCGAGTTTGCCGTGGGTCAGGTGGAAGTCCACCAGCGCGCCGATATTGAGGTCCGAGACGCCGTCACCGTAGGTGAAGCAGAACGCCTCCTCGCCTTCCAGATAACGCGCGGCGCGACGCAAGCGGCCACCGGTCATGGTGTCTTCGCCGGTGTCGATCAGGGTCACGCGCCATGGCTCGCTGTAGTTCTGGTGAACGTCCATGCGGTTGTTGCACATGTCGAACGTGACGTCGGAGGTATGCAGGAAGTAGTTGGCGAAGAAATCCTTGATCGCGTAGCCCTTGTAGCCAAGGCAGATCACGAAGTCGTGAATCCCGTGGGCGGAATATTGCTTCATGATGTGCCAGAGAATTGGCTTGCCACCGATCTCGATCATTGGCTTGGGCTTGAGGTGCGACTCTTCGCTGATCCGCGTGCCCAGACCACCCGCCAGAATAACTGCCTTCATCGTTTCCCCCTCTTGTTCGTCACAGGGCCGACTCAAGCCTGACAAGGCTTTGCGACCATCTGGATAAATCGCATGCGGCAGCAACCTTGAGCTTTTGGCTGCGTCGCACATGCTAGATTTATGGCGATTTTCAGGGGACTTGCAGGAAACGCGCCAGCTCGAATGCAGGCGCGGCAGCCGCCGCTACCGTTGGGCAGCGGCGACCACAGAAGGAGGGGTCAATCGGCCAGCCAGCCGTTCTCCCAGTAGCGAACGTTGTCGCCGCGCAGCATGAAATCGCGCAGTACCGCTTCGCGTAATTCATCGCCCATGCGGTAGCTGGCATCAGGATCCGCCAAGTGCATGCGGATGGCTTGCAGCCACTCTTCGGTGGAGTTGCTGAGTACTCGAGTACAAGGCAGATAACCCCGGTAAGCCTCGGTATCGGTACAGACGACCGGGTAGCCGCATGCGCCGTACTCCAGCAAACGCAGGTTGCTCTTGCAGTCGTTGAAGATATGAAACTCCAAAGGTGCCAGCGCCAGGTCCAGGTTCAGGCTGGCCAGCTTCGCCGGGTAGACGCTCAGGTCAATGACCCCATGGAATTCATGCATGTAAGGCAACAGCTCTTCTGGACACATGCCGAAGAACACCCAATCCACTTCGTTGGCCAGCTCGCGAACCACATCGGCAATGATCGCCAGGTCACCCGAGTGACTGGTACCGCCACCCCAGCCAACCCTTGGTTTTTTTGAGGTCCGGCGCTGGCTGTGCAGATTGCTCCAGAGGTCCGTGGCGAGCATATTCGGCACGACCCGAATGTCGTGATGCATGGATGACAATGCATTTGCCAGTGGTTGCGTCGAGACCACCACCCGATCGCACAAGCCGATAGCACGACGAACCAGACGCTCCATCTCGACATTGTCCGGCATATTGCGAATGTGCAGGTTCTTCTTCGGCGCCTTGATGACATAGTCATCCAGCTCGAAAATCAGGCGGGCATTGGTGTAGGGCTTGAAGGCAGCGATCTCGTTGACGGGGCCCTCGCTGTAGCGTCCCTGCAAAATGATGACGTCCGGCGACTGACGCTCGATTTCGATGACCGACGGCATTTCATAGTAGACCCGCCCGGTTGCCCGACCTGCTTTTTCCAACTCGACCAACGGCTGGATCGCTCGATAGTGCCCGACCGCAGAAGCGTTGATGGGCACGGCCATGACCTTGGGCACTTGCCGAGTTGAAAACGGGCTCCACCCGGTGCGCAAGCCTGGCTCCAGACCGAAACTGGAGCCCCCCGGCGTATTCAGCATCAGGTTGGGGTTGTAGGCCGGATCGCGGGCAATGATGGGCAGCCAGCGGCGGAAAAACGTTTCCTGCTCCTGACCGCGAAGCGCCAGCTCGTCCGCGGCTGCTTCGACCGCAGGCGATGCCCCCATTGCCAGTTGGGCATACGGTGTCCACACCACCAGATAGCCGCTTTGACGGATTCGCAGGCACAAGTCCACCTCGTAGAGGCTCAAGGCAAAGTCCTGCTCCTGCAACCCACCCACACGGTCAAACAGCGCTTTGCGCACCATCAGGCAATGGGCGCCAACTGCGCTCATCTCCTGAACCACCTGCAAGCGATGCATATAGCCAGCCGAGCTCAGCGGATCGCCGAAAAAAGGCGAGCCGGCCGGCCCTTGCAAGCCCAGGATCAGGCCGGCATGCACCACCAATCCGTCAGGATTGAACAACTTGGCTCCAACCACGCCAACTTCCGGACGCTGTGCATGGTTAAGCAACTCATCCAGCCAGTCGTCACGGGTGATCACCGCATAGGGATCAAGCATCAGCAAATATTCACCACGGGCCTGTTGCGCCGCAAAGTTGCGAGTCGCTGCGACATTCCCTTGCTGAGCAAACGCTTCCACCCGCAAGCGGTCGCTGCCCAACTGCGCCATGGCACCCAGCCACTCGAGGGTCTGCGGTGATTCGCTTCCATTGTCGATCAACAGCAATTCGTATTCGCTGTAGGCGGTTTTCTCGAGGAGCGTTTCAACGCAACGCTGCACGGCGGCCAATTGGTCCTTGCAGACAATAATGATCGACACCAATGGTCGAGCTGCGTGCAGGTAATCAACGCGATTAAGCAAGGTGTAACTGCCCTGGCGAATCTCATGGGCAACACCCAATCGCTGAAGATGCGCTTCCACGACCTGAAGGTTGAGCTCAATGACTTCCGGCAATGCCAGCCACTGCGCAAGGCTAAACGTCGACTCCAGCAGCACCTCGGCAATATGTTCGACGACCTCGACACCTTCATTTTCGACCATACGCCACAGCACATCGTGAGGTGCCATTTCGCCGTAGCTCGAATTGAAACCGCCGAGGGCGAGGAAGCGCTCGCGCTGAAACGCCAGCGACCGTCCCACGTAGGGATAAGTGCGCATCAGGTCCAGATTGAAATCCGGCTTGAAGGCCGGGTCTTCCGACTCACCGTCACGCAATCCGCCTTCATCGCCGTAGAGACACAATGCATTAGGCGAGACACTGATGCGCTCGGCCATCAGCAGCAACGCGGGCTCTACCAGACGATCGCCTGCACGCACCACGTAGAACCAGTCAACGCCATCAAGTTGAGCCAGCAACCCATTGACCTGCTCGTGCCAGTCGTCCTGCAACGGCAAACTGAACACCCGCTCTTCAAGTTGCGTTTCGTCGCAGGCGCTGGACAACACCAGGATCAGGTCCGGCGCATAAAGCTGTCCGCTCAGACTCTGAAGCGTGAGATCCAGACCGGCGCGGCTGGCCTGGTCATCAATGATGATCGGAACGATTTTCGGTTGCCGCGACCAACCGGCCAGGGTGTCCGGCAGTAGACGACGTTGGGTTTCGCTAAGCGTGCGGCATGCCAGCCACTGAGCGTAAAGCTGGGAAAAGTTCTCGCTGGCGATGCCCACCCGATGCTGCTGGTTGGACTGGCTTGCACCCAGGGTTCGAGCCAGGGGCAATTCGTCCCAGACACGCGGTTCTTCTTTGCTGCGGCTTAGCGGCAGGTATCGCACCCACCCACCCGCAGGCGCACCTTCACCACCGCGCCCCTTGAGCATCTGCACCAGCCAGTCCCTTTCCACCTCGATCGCATCTTTCATCGATTGCTGCCGAGACAATCGCTGCGGGTGCAGTCGCTCGACACTCAACACGAAGTTGAGCTGCGCCATGTTGCCCCGCCGCATCAGGCAGATGAACAAGGCCAAATCCAGTGATGCGACAAAGCAATGGCCGGGTTGTGTCAGGACAGGCATCAGCTCCTGGACATCTTCACGGCGGAACAGCGCGTTACTGAATCCGCCGAGGAAGTTGACCGGAAAGTTCTCGAAAATCGCCAGCAGGTCATCGCCCTTGAACATGCCGCACACGGGCGAGAGCGTGCTGTTCTCTAACCGCGACGGCAACGGGTGATCGTCCGCATCCCAGAACAAGCGCTGAGCCAGCACCAGATTGATGTCGGCATTCTCAGCCAGCACCTGTGCCTGACGTTCAATACAGGCAGGTGACAACTGATCGTCATCGCACAGAAATTTGATGAACTCGCCCTTGGCTTCGCTCAAGCATGCCAGCAGATTGCCGACAAAACCCAATGTCTGCGGGTTTCGTACATAACGCACTCGCAGCGCGATATCGCCCGTCAGCGAATCGACAACGCTCCGAATCTCGTCGCCGCGACTGTCGTCGCACACAATGATTTCGAGGTTGGCGTATTGCTGGACCAGGGCACTGCGCAGGGCCCGGGCGAAAAAGCGCGGATTGAAGGCGGGAATGACGACGCTGACTAACGAGACTGGATTCACGGCGGGGCTCTCAAGCGGCGGATGCTCACCCGGCCGGGTGAGCCCCTGGGACCGCTGAAAAAAGGCGATTGGTATTCGGTGACCCAAGGCCGGGCGCTCTCGCGCCCGACACCTTTAGATCTTGTTGAACAGACCCAACTGAGTGATCTTGCTGAACGCCAGTTGCGAGGCCTGCAACATGGTTTGCTGTAAGGTCAGGCGCGTCATCACTTCCGCGGGATCGGAGTCACGGATCGAGGACTGGGTCGTTTTGTTGGCCATGGTCAGGCTCTGGTTGATCTCGGCCTGAATATCCAGGGCCGAACCACGCCCACCCACCGAACTCAAGGCACTGGACAACTGATCGTTGCCGCTGGCCAGGTTGGCAATGCCCGAGGACACGGCCGCTTGCTGCTTCTGGATCAGCACCGGATCGCCATTGGTTGGGGTGTTCAACGCGCTCTTCAATTGACTCACGGTGTCCAGAATGTTCTGGGTTTCATGAGTATTGACGGCAATGTTGAATTGATCGTTAGGCCCTGGCGCCGGTGCAGCGGTCATGGTGAAACTCACGCCCGATGCAGTGGCAACGTTGCCGACCATGGTCCCGGAGGACACCGGCTTGCTGTCGGCGGTCAACGGTGCCGCGTACAGGTCAAAATCAGTGGCGCTGGTGAACTTCAGGACGGCCGCGCCTGTAGGGAAACTGGCGTGGTAGTTCGCCGGGTTGGTGATATTGGTTGCCGTGACCTGCGCGGTCGTCGGGTTACCCGGACCACGGGTTGCGGTGAAGGTATCGGGCTTGGCCGCCAAGGTGAAGCTATGACCTGGCAGCACGGTACCGGCGACGTCACCAGTCTTGAGATTGATGTTCAGGTTCAGCTCGACACCGCGGAACGTAACACCTTGGCTCTGAGGGCCCGTCGAGTCAAAAACACCACCCTGACTGGCTTCGGCAGTGACATCGTTACCACCCGAGTCGGTGATTCTGAGCTGGGTACCGCTGATAAAGCTGACCGTGTACGGCTCACCGCTGCGGAATTTGCTGTTGTAGGTGACGTTCGAAGACACCTGGCCGTTGGACAGGGTCACGCGGCCATCATCCACGGCCGGCGCAGTCATGGTGACCTGGCTGCGGCTGGTATTGATCGCCTGCTGGAACACATCCCAACCGGTGCTGTTGGTCGCCATCGACATGGTGTCGCCAACCGGCAGATCGAGGGTTACCTGGTCGCCGTTGTAGCTGTAGGTGCCGTCGGGGTTGCGCGAGAAAGGTGCGGTATCACCCTTGGAACCGGAAAAAATGTAAGTGCCGTTTTCATCCTTGGCGTTCATCAGGCTCAACAGCTGCTCTTCAATCTGCCCCAGCTCCGAGGCATTAGCCTGGCGATCAGCGTCAGTGTAGCCGCTGTTACCCACACCAATGGCCAGTTCCCGCGCACGTTGAAGCACGTTGTTGATGCTGGTCATGACCGATTCGGTCTGGCCCAGGGTCGCCTTGATCGTGTTGGTGTTGGCGTTGTACTGATCGAGCATCGAAGCCTGCTGGCCCAGTTGCAGCAAACGCGAAGCACCGACCGGATCATCGGCAGCGGTGTTCACGCGAACGAGGCTGCTCGCCTCTTCACTGCTCTTGACCGCGTTGGCAAAGTTCTTTTGATAATTCGCAGCCGTGGACTCGTAAAACTGGCCAGTGGAAATGCGCATGGGCTACGACTCCTTAAATGCTGTTGATCAATGTGCTGAAGATTTCCTGCGCAGCCTTGATGATCTGCGAGGAGGCGGTGTAGTACTGCTGATACTTGACCAGGTTACCGGTCTCCTCGTCGAGATCGACGCCGGACAGCGAGTCGCGGGCGCCTTTGGCATTCGCCAGAATCGCACCGGTCGCGGCGCTGTCGAGTTTGCCTTGGGCAGCTTTGGAACCAACACCTTCCACCAGCTTGCCGTAGGCATCGCCCAGGGAAACACCCTTGCTGGCCGAGCCAGTGTCGACGGTCTGCTTGGTCTGCAAGCCGGCCAGCGCTGTACCGTTACGGTTGTCCAGCGTGCCCGCTTGAGCGAGGGAAATGTTGATCGCCGACGCTGTGCCTGGCGAGCCCGCGACCGTCATGTCGAACGAAACGGTACGCTGCACGGAAGGCGGACCCGGGTCCATGATCGGTGCACCAGAGGCATCGACCAGCGGAACGGTCAGGCTCATGGTGTTGTTCTGATTCGGCACGATGCTGCCGCTGCTGAGCACGTTGCCCTTGGCATCCAGCATCTGATACGTCTGGGTCGAACCACCGGAGGCACCGAACACGACTTTGACTGGCGTCGAATTCTTCAGCCCGTCCTGCATGATCTTGGTGGTCGCCGAATCGTAGATATCGAACTGCGTCGTCAGGGTCGGCTGACCGCTGGACGAAATGGTCAGCGTACCGCTGCCACCTGGAGCGATGGCTGCACTCAGCGGTGCGGCGATGGCCAGGCGCTTCGAATCGGTCATTTCGGTCTTGATGCTCGTCGCGGCGTTACGCGTCGGAGTAATCCGGAATGTATCGCCCGCGACCGCAGTGCCACCGCCGAAATTCAACGAGAAACCGTCGATGACCGGTGGCGTTGCCGGTGGTGCGGTGCTGAACGTCCCCATGGGAGTATTGTCCGGCAGACGCTGAACGGTGTAGTCGGTGGCCGAGGTGAAAGTCACCTTGTAATCATTGATGGTCAGCTTGCCGGAGTCTTCGATGCTCACACCGAAGTTACCCGAGCCGACGCTGTTGCCAGTGGAAGCCACACTGCGCTGAGCCACTTGCGCGGCGCTGTTGATGCTGTTGAACAGGTTCGAACCGAAGTCACCGTTTTTGTCGATGCCCTGCGCCTGGAGGCTGTTCATCTGATCCGCAACGACCAGGGCCACACGACCCAATTCGTTCATTGCCGGATCCAGCACGGTGCTGCGATAACGCAGCAGACCGCCGATCTCGCCACCGGTCATGATCGAGGTGATATCGATGGTGCTGGAACCGCGATTGAGTTGCAGGCCCAGTCGACCTGGATCGTCTTTGCTCGGCACCACTTCAAGCTTGTTGACAGTGTTGCCCATGACCAGCGGCTGACCGCTGCCCAGGTAAATATCAAGGCTGCCTTCGCGCTCCACCACTTGCGCCCCCGTGAAGGTCGACAGTTGGCGTACGGTTTCGTTACGGGCGTCGAGCAGTTCGTTCGGCATGCCGCCGGAGCTGGAAACCTCGGCAATCTTCTGGTTCAACTGAGCCACGGTCGCGGCCAGCTTGTTGACCTGATCGGCCATGTTCGTCAGGTTGCCGTTGATGCTCGCATTCTGCGAGTTCAACTGGCTGGACATCGAGTTGAAACGGTTGCTCAAGGCCTGGGCATCGCTGAGCAGCAACTGGCGGGAAGCGTCGTCACCCGGCTTGGCATTGACGTTCTGCACCGAGGCGAAAAACTTGGTCAGTGCGCCATTCAGGCCGGTGCTGCTATCGGACAGCAAGGTGTCCAACGGCGTGACCTGGTTCAGGTACGCGGCCGAATCGCTGTTCAGCGACGTGGTGGTCTGCAACTGCGCATCGAGGTAGCTGTTGTACACCCGACGGACATCGGCCAGCGTCGTGCCGGTGCCGATGTACACGTTGCCGAACTGCTGCGAGGCCTTTGTGCTCTGCACTGTTTGCTGGCGCGAGTACCCGGCGGTGTCGACGTTGGCAATGTTGTTGCCGGTGGTCATCAACGAGGATTGGCCTGCGGCCAGACCCGACATCCCGATATTGAGCAAACTCATGGTTCGACCTTAATCCTTGTGCCTATAAAGGCGTGGTGGAAGCGCCCGCCGCAGCGTAGTTCTGGTAACTCGTCATCTGCTTGGCTATCTGCGAAATCTTGCTTGCGTAGTCCGGGTCGGTTGCGTAACCGGCCTTTTGCAACTCGCGTACAAACTGTTCTGGTTTATCGGCCGCCTTCAGCACATCTTGATAGCGATTGTTGGATTGCAGCAAAGTCACAAGGTCATGGAAGCTGTCTTTGTAAGAGTCATAGGAACGGAACTCGGCCGTCTCCTTGACCATCGCGCCATTCCTGAATTCGCTGGTGATCGCCCGTGCCGAATTACCCTGCCAATTGCTGCTGGCCTTGATGCCGAACAGGTTGTGACTGCTGGTGCCGTCCTGGGCGCGCATGACCGACTTGCCCCAACCGGTTTCCAGCGCAGCCTGGGCCACCAGGTAACGCGGATCGACGCCGATGCGCGCGGCCGCTTCCTTGGCCATCGGCAGCATGGTGTTGACGAATTCATCGGCGGAACTGAAGGCTTTCTTCGCCGGCGCCAGAGGGATCTGGGCGATTGCGCGACCGTGAATCTGCAGGCCGCCATTCGAGGCCATTTGCGCATTCGCCAGCCAGTCGCCGTTGTACAGCGGACCCGAACCGGTTGGCAGAGTGCGCTCCGGCAATGGCGTCTGGTTGACCGTGGTCGCGGCAGGTGTGGCCGAAGGCACCAGGCCTGCCAGCAAGCGGTCAGCCAGTTTCGGCGGCAATGCCAGGCGTCGCTGATTGATCAGTGCCATGTCATTGCGATGCGTGCCGTCACCCGATGCCTGCGGTGAACGGACCGAACGCGACGCCCACAACGGACGCTCGCCATTGACCCGCGACAACGGCCCATTGAGGGCGACCGTACCGGCGGCAACCGGCGTTTCCACGGCGGCGTTCGCAGCGGCTTTCGCGGCTTCCTGCTTGGCCGCCGACGCGGCAGCAGCCTCGCCCGGCGCCATCGGTTTGTTCTTCGACATCTGCCGCATCAGCACGTCTGCCAGACCAATGCCGCCGCCTTCGCGAGACATGGAAACGGCCAGCTGCTGGTCGTACATTTCCTGATACTGCTTGGCTGCCGGAGTGTTGAGCGGATTGTCCTCGCCCAGCGTATCGGTGGCCTTGCGCATGGACTTGAGCATTTCACCGAGGAACAGCGACTCGAACTCCTGCGCCACCTTGCGCAGGTTTCCATCGCTGTTCTTGTCACCGACCTTGAGCTGGTTCAGCCGGTTCAGGTCAGAGTAAGAACCCGAATCGCTGCTGCTGACACCCAGACCGCCTTTGCGCATATCCATGGTCGCCGTCCTCAGATCACGATCAGGTCGGCTTGCAATGCGCCGGCCTGCTTCAGTGCTTCGAGGATGGCCATCAAGTCACCCGGTGCCGCGCCGACCTGGTTCACCGCACGCACGATCTCGTCGAGGGTGGTGCCCGGGCCGAACTTGAACATCGGCTTGGCTTCCTGCTGGGCATTGACCCGCGAACGCGGCACGACGGCCGTCTGGCCATTGGACAGAGGGCCGGGCTGGCTGACGATCGGGTCTTCGGTGATGGTCACGGTCAGGCTGCCGTGGGTCACGGCGGCCGGAGAAACCTTGACGTTCTGGCCGATCACGATGGTGCCGGTACGGGAGTTGATGATGACTTTCGCCACCGCCTGGCCCGGATCGACTTCGAGGTTTTCCAGGATCGACAGGTAGTCGACGCGCTGACTCGGGTCCAACGGCGCGCTGACGCGGATCGAACCGCCGTCGATGGCCTGGGCAACGCCAGGGCCGAGCATGTCGTTGATCTTGTCGACGATGCGCTTGGCTGTCGTGAAGTCCGAACGGTTGAGGTTCAGCGTCAGGCTGTTGCCCTGGTTGAAACCGCTCGGTACCGCCCGCTCCACCGACGCACCGCCAGGGATGCGACCGGCCGACGGAACGTTGACCGTGATCTTCGAACCGTCGCGACCTTCGGCGTCAAAACCGCCGACCACCAGGTTGCCCTGGGCAACCGCATAGACGTTGCCATCGATACCTTTGAGCGGCGTCAGCAGCAAGGTGCCGCCCCGCAGGCTCTTGGAGTTACCGATGGAGGAAACGGTAATGTCTACCTGCTGACCGGGTTTGGCGAAGGCCGGCAAGTCGGCACTGATCGATACCGCCGCGACGTTCTTCAACTGCACGTTGCCCGAACCCGGCGGCACCTTGATGCCGAACTGCGAGAGCATGTTGTTGAAGGTCTGCAGGGTGAACGGGGTTTGCGTCGTCTGGTCGCCGGTGCCGTTAAGCCCGACCACCAGGCCGTAGCCGATCAATTGGTTGGAACGCACGCCGGAAATACTGGCGATATCCTTCAGCCGCTCGGCTTGAGCACCGAAGGCTGCGGACATCAGGAACGCAGCCACCATCAGGTGTTTGAAATTCAACGTAGCCACCTAGAAAGGGAACAGCGGGCTGAGGAAGAAACGGTCGAACCAGCCTGGCTGACTCGCATCGGCAAACGAACCGGTGCCCGAGTAGGTGATGCGCGCATCGGCGATGCGGGTCGATGACACCGTGTTGTCGGTGGCGATGTCGTCGGCCCGGACCAGGCCGGCAATCCGTACCAGCTCGTCACCGGTATTGAGGGTCATCCACTTCTCGCCGCGCACGGCGATGATGCCGTTGGGCAACACGTCGGCGACGGTCACGGTGATCGAACCGGTCAGGCTGTTGCCCTGCCCGGCCTTGCTGTCGCCCTTGGTCGCGCGGTCACCGCTGTAGCCGGCGTCCAGGGTCAGGTCACCACTGCCCAGCGGGTTGTTGGTGTTGGGCACCGTGCCGAACAGCGACGACAAACCGATGCTCGCCTTGCTGGTCTTGCCAACCTGGGAGTTGGCATTCTTGCTGGCCTGGGTCTTCTCGTTCAGGGTGATGGTGATGATGTCACCGACCCGGAACGCCTTGCGGTCGCTGTACAGGTTCTGTTCAAAACCGGCCTGATAGATCGAACCGTTGTTCGCGGCAGCCGGCAACGGCGTACGCGGCAACACCGGGGCGTAGTAAGGGTCGTTGGGCTTGGGCGTCGGACCGACGCACCCCGCCAACGCGGCGACCCCACTCAGTGCCAGAACAGATACAAAGCGATTCATGACCCTACCTCACGGTGTTGCAGGCGACCTCATGGCCGCCTCATAGACTTGATTACAGATTCTGCGTTACGAACGAGAGCATCTGGTCGGCGGTGGAGATCACCTTGGAGTTCATCTCGTAGGCACGTTGAGTGGTGATCATGTTGACCATCTCTTCAACGGTGCTGACGTTGGACGTTTCCAGGGTGTTCTGCAGCGTGGTACCGAAACCGGCGAGGCCTGGCGTACCGACTTGCGGCGCGCCGCTGGCAGCGGTTTCCAGGAACAGGTTGTTGCCCACGGCTTGCAGGCCGGCCGGGTTGATGAAGTCGGCGGTTTGCAGGTTGCCGATCACTTGCGACGCCGGGTTGCCGGCAACGGTGATGGACACGGTGCCGTCGCGACCGACCGTGAAGGTCTGCGCGTCGTTCGGAATGACGATGGCCGGCTCCAGGGCAAAGCCGCTGGCGTTGACGATCTGGCCGTTGGAATCGAGGTGGAACGTGCCGTCACGGGTGTAGGACGTGGTGCCGTCCGGTTGCAGGATCTGGAAGAAACCGCGACCGTCGATGGCCATGTCCAGCGGCTGCTCGGTGGTTTGCAGGCTGCCGGCGTTGAAGTTTTTCTGGGTGCCGACAATGCGCACACCGGTACCCAGTTGCAGACCGGACGGCAGTTCGCTGTCCTGGGTCGACTGGGCGCCTGGCTGGCGCTTGATCTGATACAGCAAGTCCTGGAACTCGGCGCGGTCACGTTTGAAACCCGTGGTCGACACGTTTGCCAGGTTGTTGGAAATAGTCGTCAGGTTGGTGTCCTGGGCGGACAGACCTGTTTTGGCAACCCATAGAGCCGGAAGCATTCGATTCTCCTCGTGCGCCTGTTTTACGGCGCGACGTTCTGATAATTAGCTGATCTGCAAGACCCGAGCCATGGCCTGGTCGTCTTCTTTGGCGGTGTTCATCATCTTGATGTGCAGCTCGAACTGCTTGGCCAGGGCCAGCACCGAGGTCATCTCTTCCACGGCATTGACGTTGCTCGATTCAACGAACCCGGACACCAGTTTGACGTTGGCATCGGCTGGCGCCGGCTGACCGTCCTTGGTGTGGATCGAACCGTCCAGCCCCTTGGTCATGGTCTTGAAGTCAGGGTTGACCAGCTTGATGCGGTCGACTTCCGCCATCACGCGAGGCCCTTCGCCCATCGCACGGATGCTGATGGTGCCGTCCTCGCCGATTTCGACTTGCTGCTCGGGCGGCACGGAGATCGGCCCGCCGTTGCCCAGCACCGGCATGCCGTTGCCGGCGCGCAGGACGCCAAGGGCGTCAATGTTCAGGCTGCCGGTGCGCACGTAGCTTTCGCCGCCGTCCGGATTCTGCACCGCGATCCAGCCGTTGCCCTGCACCGCGACGTCGAGGTCGCGACCGGTTTCCACCAGCGAGCCCGCAGAGAAGTCGGTGGCCGGACGTTCGGACATGGCAAATGCACGCGCCGGAAAGACGTCACCGAACACCGGCATCGAACGCGCCTGCTCCAGGTCTTTCTGGAAACCGTTGGTGGAGATGTTCGCCAGGTTGTTCGCGTGAGCCTTCTGCGCCAGTGCATTCTGGCTGGCGCCGGTCATTGCCACATAAAGGTACTTGTCCACACTCTTTCCTCTGCATGCCGGACGTTTGCCGCCCACCGCTGTACTGCTGAGCGATAAGCAATTTGCAGACCAACTTTTTTCTGGCGGCGCCGGGCCCGGCAAACAAAGGACTTGAGGGGGATCAGAGGGGAATGACGGATTGTGTTGAAGACGAAAAACCGGCGGTGTTATGCCGGTAAGTGGCAAGGCTTGACCTGGGGGCTGACCGGACTACCGCTATCGCGAGCAGGGCTCGCTCCTACATTTGAAATGCATTCCCCTGTAGGAGCGAGCCTGCTCGCGATGAGGCCAGCACAAACACAGCAAGTGCCAGTCAGGACTCGGTCTTGCCGACTTCATACTCACGCAACTTGTTGGCAATTGTGGTATGGGAAACACCAAGGCGCTTGCCCAACTGCCGACTGCTCGGATGCTCCGAATAAAGCCGTTCCAGCACCGCCTTCTCGAACCGCCCGACAATCTCGTCCAGCCCGCCCTCAAGCGAGAAATCGCCAAGCGGCTGACGCACGCCATAATCCGGCAGGCGAATGTGTTCTGCCTTGACCGTCCCGCCATCGCACAACGAAACCGCCTGGAACAGGACGTTTTCCAGCTGCCGGACATTACCCGGCCAGTGATAGTGACTGAGCCGCTCCATGGCCGCCGGCGCCAGTTTCGGTAGCGGACAACCGATCTGCCGACTGGCCTGGTCAAGGAAATGCTCCACCAGCGGCGGCAACCCATCCAGGCACTCGCGCAACGGCGGGATGTGCAACGACAACACGTTCAAGCGGTGATACAGATCCTGGCGAAACTCGCCACGGGCGCACAACTCAGACAGGTCGACCTGGGTCGCACAGATCACTCGAACATCGAGGTAGACCTCTTCATCGCTGCCTACACGGCGGAAGCAACCGTCCTGCAGGAAACGCAGCAATTTCACCTGCAAGCGCGGGCTCATTTCCCCGACGCCATCGAGAAACAGCGTGCCACCCGCCGTCAATTCCAGCAGCCCGAGCTTGCCTTCGGCGCGGGCGCCTTCGAAGGCGCCGGGACCGTAGCCGAACAGCTCGGTCTCGGCCATCGACTCCGGCAGGCCGGCGCAATTGAGCGCCATCAACGGCGACTGGCCACGCGGACTGGCGAGGTGACAGGCCCGCGCCAGCAATTCCTTGCCGGTGCCGGTTTCACCTTCTATCAACAGCGGTGCATCCAGCGGCGCCATACGCCGGGCTTCGCGCACCACCGCCGCCATCACTTTCGAACTCTGGAAAATGCTGTCGAAGCCGCGCAACTCCTGCTTACGCACGTTGTAGATGCGCTCCCCCACCCGATCGGCGCGGTGCAGCGTCAAGACCGCGCCGGCCATGGCTTCGCTGTCGTCATGCTCCGATTGCAGCGGCGCGATGTCGGCGAGAAACACGTCGCCCTTGACCTTGACCCGCAGCCCGTTGATCCGCGACTTGTTGGCGCGCACCAGTTCCGGCAAATCGAAATCCTCGGCATAACGCGACAACGGAATCCCCGGCACCTCATCGACACGCACCCCAAGCAGCTGCGCCGCCGCACGGTTGGCCGCGACAATCGAACCGCCCATGTCGATCGACAACACCGGAAATTCCAGTGCGCCGAGCAAGGCATTGAGTTCCATATGCCGACGCTCGCTGGGCATCAGCCCTACACGCTTGACGCCAAAGACTCCGGCAATCGACTCGAATTTCGGACGCAGCGCCTGGAACTGGATGTTGATCAGGTTGGGGCAATGCAGGTAGATCGCGTTGCCATGCTCGCCCCCCACCTCGCCGCGCGCGACGTTGATGCCGTACTCCACCAGCAGGTTGAGAATGTCACGCAGGATGCCGATGCGGTTTTGGCAGTGGACTTTGATACGCATAAAAGGCCCGAAGAAACGGTGAGGAAGGTACGCACCTGTAGGAGCGAGCTTGCTCGCGATGGACGTTAACGAAAACGCGCTCCCCCTGATTAAACGCGTTGCCCTCAACGTCATCGCGAGCAAGCTCGCTCCCACAAGGATGATTTTCTGCTTTGACGCTCAGATAGTCGTCAAGATTATGTGACACCTTCGAAGCATTTCAAACCCGGAAAACTCAATATCTGCGCCTTACAGGCAAATATGTAACGAAAATTTTACGAAACGCCACGAATTTTCCTCCGCATGACGGCACCCACCTGCTGCACCTCCGCAATCCTTGAGGTATTTCTAGATCCATAGCAGGACATAACAAGAACGAAATCCCCTAGCAGGAGAGCAGCATGAAGCAGACGCAATACGTGGCTCGCGAGCCCGATGCGCAAGGTTTTATCGACTACCCCGCCGAAGAACACGCGGTGTGGAACACGCTGATCACTCGCCAGCTGAAAGTGATCGAAGGGCGTGCGTGCCAGGAATACCTGGACGGTATCGAAAAACTCGGTCTGCCCCACGACCGCATTCCGCAACTCGGTGAAATCAACAAAGTCCTCGGCGAAACCACCGGCTGGCAGGTGGCCCGGGTTCCCGCACTGATTCCCTTCCAGACCTTTTTCGAATTGCTGGCGAGCAAGCAGTTTCCCGTGGCGACGTTTATTCGTACACGCGAAGAGCTGGATTACCTGCAAGAGCCGGACATTTTCCACGAGATCTTTGGCCACTGTCCGCTGCTGACCAACCCCTGGTTCGCTGAATTCACCCACACCTACGGCAAACTCGGCCTGCAAGCGTCCAAGGAAGAACGCGTGTACCTGGCGCGCCTGTACTGGATGACCATCGAGTTCGGCCTGGTGGATACACCGCAAGGCCAGCGCATCTACGGCGGCGGCATTCTCTCCTCGCCGAAAGAAACCGTTTACTGCCTGTCGGACGAACCTGAACATCAGGCCTTTGATCCGCTGGAATGCATGCGCACGCCCTATCGCATCGACATCCTGCAACCGCTGTACTTCGTCCTGCCCAACCTCAAGCGCCTGTTCGATCTCGCCCACGAAGACATCATGGGCATGGTCAAGCAAGGCATGCAGCTGGGTTTGCACGCACCGAAATTTCCGCCGAAAGCTGCGTGATCCGTAGCTTTTAGAATCAAGTGAGCCTGTCAGGAACCGACGCTTTGGTTTAGCGTGGTGACACTGGCGGCCGATTTTCAATCATTCGAATTCAGGATCAGATCATGTCCACATTGAACCAAGCCCACTGCGAAGCCTGCCGCGCCGATGCCCCACAAGTCAGCGACGAAGAACTGCCGGTACTGATCAAGCAGATTCCCGACTGGAACATCGAAGTGCGCGACGGCGTGATGCAACTGGAAAAGGTTTTCCTGTTCAAGAACTTCAAGCACGCACTGGCGTTCACCAACGCCGTCGGGGAAATCTCCGAGGCCGAAGGTCATCACCCGGGCCTGCTGACCGAATGGGGCAAAGTCACCGTGACCTGGTGGAGCCACTCCATCAAGGGCCTGCACCGCAACGATTTCATCATGGCCGCACGCACTGACGAAGTGGCCAAGGACGCCGAGGGCCGCAAATAATGCATTTCGACGCCATAGGTCGAGTACCCGGCGATCCGATCCTGGGCCTGATGGAGGCCTATGCGCAGGACCCGAATCCGCGCAAATTCGACCTTGGCGTGGGTGTCTACAAAGACGCCCTGGGCCTGACGCCGATTCCCCAGGCCGTGAAACTCGCCGAGCAGCGCCTGGTGGATCGCCAGACCACCAAGACCTACATCGGCGGCCACGGCGAACCGGCGTTCGGCAAAGCCATCAATGAGCTGGTGCTCGGTGCCGATTCTGCGCTGATCTCCGAACAACGCGCCGGCGCGACCCAGACACCGGGCGGCACCGGGGCGCTGCGCCTGAGCGCGGACTTCATCGCCCAGTGCCTGCCGGGCCGTGGCGTGTGGCTGAGCAACCCGACCTGGCCGATTCACGAAACCATTTTCGCCACGGCCGGGGTCAAGGTCAGTCATTACCCGTATGTCGGCAGCGACAACCGTCTCGACGTTGAAGCGATGCTGGCGGTACTCGGTGAAGCGCCAAAAGGCGATGTCGTGTTGTTGCATGCCTGCTGCCACAACCCGACCGGCTTCGACCTGTCCCATGACGACTGGCGCCGCGTGCTCGACGTGGTGCGCAGCCGTGATCTGGTGCCGCTGATCGACTTCGCCTACCAGGGCTTCGGCGATGGCCTGGAACAGGATGCCTGGTCGACCCGGTTGTTCGCCGCTGAACTGCCGGAAGTGCTGATCACCAGCTCTTGCTCGAAGAACTTCGGTCTGTACCGTGATCGCACGGGTGCCTTGATTGTCATCGCGAAAACCGCTGACAAACTGATTGATATCCGCAGCCAACTCGCCAACATCGCCCGCAACCTGTGGTCGACGCCGCCGGATCATGGCGCGGCGGTGGTCGCGACGATCCTCGGTGACCCGGAACTGAAAAGCCTCTGGGCCGACGAAGTGGAAGCCATGCGATTACGCATCGCGCAACTGCGCAGCGGCCTGGTTGAAGCGCTGGAGCCCCACGGGTTGGGCGAACGCTTCGCGCACATTGGTGTGCAACGCGGGATGTTTTCCTACACAGGGCTGACGCCTGAGCAGGTCAAACAACTGCGCGATCATCACAGCGTATACATGGTCGGCACTGGCCGGGCGAACGTGGCGGGGATCGATGCAACGCGCCTGAACCTGCTGGCCGAAGCCATCGCCGAAGTCTGCAAATAATCCCCCCTCCACAACCCCATGTGGGAGCGAGCCTGCTCGCGATAGCGGTCTGACATTCAACATTGATGTCGACTGACACACCGCTATCGCGAGCAGGCTCACTCCCACATTTGTTTTGCGTCGCGCCCTCTTCCACACCTGTCTAGACAAGCCCATCCGTCGAAACAAATAGATATAAAAGTCTATTTGTCATTTCTCCTGCTGTATCCTGCCCAAGCTTTGTAAAAGCGCGGATCTACCAGATCTATCAACAGACTTTGCGAGGAGCGCGAACCATGCACGAGATCCCTAATCTCCCCTTCCCAAGCCTGCACGAAACTGAGCAGACACCCCCGCAACAAGCCGGCGCCCAACAGCCCGAACCGAAAGAAGCCACTGACAGTCGCAAGGCTGACAGCGAAGACTGAAACACCCGCAATGCCAGACCGTGTGGAAAGCGCTAACATGCGCTTTCCACACCGCCTGAACCTTGAGCTGCGCACCATGACCGACGAATTCAACGAGAGCCAGGCCAGCGTCCTGATCGGCACCGCCGAGAAGATGATCGAGATCTGGAATCGCCTGTCCCCCGAGAAACAAGCCGCCTTGCTCGCCCGCTTCGGAACCGAAGAAAATGCCTTGGCCGCCCTGGTCACGACGCAGCTGGTCGCCCCCGCCAAGCCCTGAAACATCGCCATCCGGCAAATAGTTTTACTTTTCCACGCCCCACGGCCGCTCGCGCCGCTATCATAAGCAGCCTATCTATCTGCTTTCCCGTGGACCTTTACCCATGTCTGAAAACCAGCGCCCCCTGGCGGTCACGCTGCAAGTTGTTTCCATCGTCCTCTTTACCTTTATCGGCTACCTCAATATCGGCATCCCCCTCGCCGTGTTGCCGGGCTACGTCCACAGCGACCTGGGCTTCGGCGCGGTGATCGCGGGGCTGGTGATCAGCGTGCAATACCTGGCTACCCTGCTCAGCCGGCCTTACGCCGGCAAGATCATCGACAACAAGGGCAGCAAGCTCGCGGTGATGTATGGCCTCGCCGGCTGTGGCTTGAGCGGAGTGTTCATGCTGATTTCGGCCTGGACCCAGAGCCTGCCGATGCTGAGCCTGATCAGCCTGTTGATCGGCCGACTGGTACTCGGCAGCGCGGAAAGCCTGGTGGGTTCCGGCTCGATTGGCTGGGGCATCGGCCGGGTCGGCGCGGCGAATACCGCCAAAGTCATCTCCTGGAACGGCATCGCCAGTTATGGCGCACTGGCCGTCGGCGCGCCGCTGGGCGTGCTGCTGGTCAGTCAGTTAGGCTTGTGGAGCATGGGCGTCAGCATCGTTTTGCTCGCTGTTCTGGGCCTGGCATTGGCCTGGCCGAAAACCGCTGCGCCTATCGTGGTCGGCGAACGCTTGCCGTTCATGCATGTACTGGGTCGAGTGCTGCCGCACGGCTGCGGCCTGGCGCTGGGCTCGATCGGCTTCGGCACCATCGCCACCTTCATCACCCTGTATTACGCCACGCAACACTGGGACAACGCGGTGTTGTGCCTGAGCCTGTTCGGCGCCAGCTTCATTGGCGCGCGCCTGCTGTTCGGCAACCTGATCAACCGGCTCGGCGGTTTCCGCGTGGCGATTGCATGCCTGTCGGTGGAAACCCTGGGTTTGTTGCTCCTATGGCTGGCGCCGGACGCCCATTGGGCATTGGCGGGTGCGGCCTTGAGCGGCTTCGGTTTCTCACTGGTATTCCCGGCGCTGGGCGTGGAAGCGGTTAACCTTGTGCCAGCGTCGAGCCGTGGCGCAGCGGTGGGCGCTTACTCGCTGTTCATCGATTTGTCGCTGGGGATCACCGGGCCTTTGGCGGGCGCGATTGCGGCGGGCTTCGGTTTTGCCTCGATCTTCCTGTTCGCCGCCCTCGCCGCGTTGAGCGGTTTGGCACTGAGCGTTTACCTGTACCGGCAAGCGCCCAAGTATCGTGAAGCGCGTGACGCCCGCTAGAAATCGACCTTGCCGCGCCCGGCCTTGATGCTGCCGCGCTTGGTCTTGGATTCGAGCCGGCGCTTTTTCGAGCCGAGGGTGGGTTTGGTCGGACGGCGTTTCTTCTCGACCTTGGTGGCGCTGAGGATCAACTCGGTCAGGCGCTCCAGCGCATCGGCGCGGTTGGCTTCCTGCGTCCGGTATTGCTGGGCCTTGATGATCAACACCCCTTCGCTGGTGATGCGACTGTCCCGCAGCGCCAGCAGTCGCTCCTTGTAGAACTCCGGCAAGGACGACGCGGGGATGTCGAAGCGCAGGTGCACGGCGCTGGAGACTTTATTGACGTTCTGCCCGCCGGCGCCTTGGGCGCGGATGGCCGTCAACTCGATCTCGGCATCCGGCAGATGCACGTTGTTGGATATCACCAGCATGGAAAAGCGTCCGTATTCAGAACGCGCAGGATACCTGAATAGACTGAAGGCAGATGCGGACCAATGTGGGAGCGAGCCTGCTCGCGAATCGATGTGTCAGGCGATGTAAATGTTGACTGGTGCACCGCTTTCGCGAGCAGGCTCGCTCCCACAGGGTTTTGTGTCTGGTTGAAAACAACAAACCCGGCACATGGCCGGGTTTGTTGTTTCTGCAGGTTGCGCTTACTTCGCGCTGGCAGCCTGCAACGCATGCTGACCACTGCGCTTGTTCTTGATGCCGTAGCAAATCCACATGAACGCGACCCACACCGGAATCGCGTACACCGAGATCTGGATGCCCGGGATCAGCAGCATCACACCGAGGATAAACACCACGAACGCCAGGCAGATGTAGTTCCCGTACGGGTACCACAGGGCCTTGAACAGCGGCGTCTGTTTGGTCTTGTTCATGTGCTGGCGGAACTTGAAGTGCGAGTAGCTGATCATCGCCCAGTTGATCACCAGGGTCGCCACGACCAGTGACATCAACAGTTCGAGGGCATTTTGCGGGATCAGGTAGTTCAGCAGCACCGCAATCAGCGTCACCGCCGCCGACGCGAGGATCGAACGCACCGGCACGCCGCGCTTGTCGATTTTCGCCAGGGCCTTGGGCGCATCGCCCTGCTCGGCCATGCCCAGCAGCATGCGGCTGTTGCAATAGGTGCCACTGTTGTACACCGACAGCGCCGCGGTCAGGACCACGAAGTTAAGGATGTGCGCCGCGGTGTTGCTGCCGAGCATCGAGAACACTTGCACGAACGGACTGCCGCTGTAGGAATCGCCGGAGGCGTTCAGGGTCGCCAGCAAGCTGTCCCATGGCGTCAGCGACAACAGGATGACCAGCGCGCCGATGTAGAAAATCAGGATGCGGTAGATCACCTGGTTGATCGCCTTCGGGATCACGGTTTTCGGTTTGTCCGCTTCTGCTGCGGTGAAGCCGAGCATTTCCAGGCCACCGAAGCTGAACATGATGATTGCCATGGCCATCACCAGACCGCTGACGCCGTTCGGGAAGAAACCACCGTGGGACCACAGGTTGGTCACCGAAGCTTCCGGGCCGCCATGGCCGCTGACCAGCAGGTAGCTGCCGAGGGCAATCATGCCGACGATCGCCACGACCTTGATGATCGCGAACCAGAACTCGGCTTCACCGAAGACTTTGACGTTGGCCAGGTTGATCAGGTTGATCAGCACGAAGAAGCCGGCGGCCGAGACCCAGGTCGGGATGTCCGGCGCCCAGTAGTGAATGTATTTGCCGACCGCGGTCAGCTCCGACATGCCCACCAGGATGTACAGGATCCAGCAGTTCCAGCCCGACAGGAAACCGGCAAAACCACCCCAGTACTTGTGCGCGAAGTGGCTGAAGGAGCCGGCCACCGGCTCTTCGACGATCATTTCGCCGAGCTGGCGCATGATCATGAAGGCGATGAAACCGCAGATGGCGTAGCCGAGAATCATCGACGGGCCAGCGGATTTGAGTACACCGGCCGAGCCGAGGAACAGGCCGGTACCAATCGCGCCACCGAGGGCGATCAGTTGAATATGACGATTCTTCAGGCCGCGTTTCAGCTCGCCTGTTTGCGAGATTTGCCCACTCATGAAAAGAGTCCCACGTTCAGCGTATTTACAACGGTCATGCGTCACCTGTTTGTTTTTATCTGTGACGAAATCGAACCCGGCACGCTTGTGACGTGGCGGAGTGAACAAGGCGGATAGCCTTGAGGTTTGCGCAGCTGCGCAGGAGGTCACAGGTAAAACGCGGCGCATTGTACACCGCTAACCCCCTGCTGCCAGACACCGCTGGATCAGCGTGTCGGTTGCCGGGATTGCACGTGTCCGCCCCGAAGTGCCCGGGCGGCTGCAAAGCGTGAGCCGGACCTTTGCAGGCCCTGGACGCGGGCGCTGGAAACACTGCGCCACGGGAAGGGATGGAGATGAGTCAGGGCGTTCATTGCGCCTCCTTCTTGTTTTGCACCTGCACGACAGGCATGGGGCGCATGACACCCTTCTGGCGTCGTTGAAACAAGCGGGGCAGAGCGTTGGAAAGTGTCAGGGAAGGCTATTGGCGTAAGTATTTTCTTACGGTGTGTCGGCGATGACGAATTCACGGGGCCGGCCAGTGGGCTTCGTCAGGATTTCGTTACGGGGCGTAACGGTGGGTTTCCAATTCAGAGGGCGCGAAGTTGCCGATGACGCAATCGCCGGCAAGCCGGTCTCGCTCCCACATGGGACCGTATTCCAAGGGGAGAATGCGGTCCACTGTGGGAGCGGGCTTGCCCGCGAAAGCGCCAGGCCAGACACTACAAAATCCAAAACCTGGGCAAAAAAAAAACGCCAACCCGAAGGTTGGCGTTTTTCATGTGGCGCTAACGATTACTCAGGCTTGCGACGCCCGAAGCCCGGACGCTGGCCCGAACCGGCTGGCGCACCGCGGCGCTTGCCCGATGGCTTGTCGCCCTCGACCAGCTTGATCCCCGGACGCTTAGGTGCCGGTTTGGCCGGGCGCTTGGTGTCCGCCGGGCGATCCGCCACTGGCGTACCGCGACCAGCAGGAGCACCGCGGCCTTCGCCACGCTCGGTGCGACCGTTGGCCGGACGCGGCGTGCGTGGACCACGCTCGCCATCGGCACGCGGCGCGGCGGGTTTGCGCGACGGACGCTCGCCTTCGATTTGCGGCTCACGGGAGTCACGCGGCGTCGCAGCGGTCTGGCTACCGATTGCTGGACGCAACGAACGCACGCGCTCGGTCTTGCCCATCGGACGCGACGATTTGCGCTGCATACGGTCGAGTTTGTCTTTGCTCTTGGCGTTCATCTGCGGCATGGCCACAGGCGTCAAGCCTACTTCAGCACTCAAAATGTCGACTTCGTACTGGCTCATTTCGCGCCAGCGGCCCATCGGCAGGTCGGAGTTGAGGAACACCGGACCGAAACGCACGCGCTTCAGGCGGCTGACCACCAGGCCCTGGGATTCCCACAGACGACGAACTTCGCGGTTACGACCTTCCATCACCACGCAGTGGTACCAGTGGTTGAAACCTTCGCCACCCGGTGCCTGCTTGATGTCGGTGAACTTGGCCGGGCCGTCTTCGAGGACCACGCCGGCTTTCAGGCGCTCGATCATCTCGTCATCGACTTCACCACGGACACGTACCGCGTATTCACGGTCCATTTCGTAGGACGGGTGCATCAGGCGGTTGGCCAGTTCACCGTCGGTGGTGAACATCAGCAGGCCGGTGGTGTTGATGTCCAGACGGCCGATGTTGATCCAGCGACCTTCTTTCGGACGCGGCATCTTGTCGAACACGGTCGGGCGGCCTTCCGGATCAAGGCGGGTGCAGATTTCACCGTCGGGCTTGTTGTACATGATCACGCGGCGTACCGACTCGGCGGCTTCTTCGCGCTTGATCACCTTGCCATCAATGGTGATGGCGTCGTGCATATCGACGCGCTGCCCGAGGGTGGCGTCTTTGCCATTGACCTTGATGCGGCCGTGGCTGATCCAGGCTTCCACGTCACGGCGCGAGCCGACGCCGATACGGGCGAGGACTTTTTGCAGTTTTTCGCCTGCTGGGCCGATTTCCTGGTCGTCTTTCTGGTCGTTGATACTCATCTGGGCACCTCCCGGTGTGGTCTGTTCAGGCGGCTCTGAATTGAGCGTCCTGAAGCGTTGAAAGCTTGTACTTGGGCGAAGGGATCGCCGAAGGGTCGCGAATCATACGCTCATGTGAACGTTCGCGCATCAGAGAGTAGCTGATGAATGGCGAGTTACCGGGATTTCCGCCGACCGGTGGCGCCATTCCACACAACCTTTGTAGGAGCCGGCTTGCCGGCGATCGCGGTGGGTCAGTCGAAATATTTGGTGGCTGAAACTCCGCTATCGCCGGCAAGCCGGCTCCTACAGGGGTCTCATCGTCTGTGAGATTTGGATCAGTCTTCGAACTCGCGGTGTTCGGCTTCGATGGCTTCGGCGAGGGCCCGGGCTTCGGCTTCTTCGTCGGACAATTCGGGTTCGGGTTTCTGCTGGTCGAGGGCAGCGACCGCGGCCAGGAGTTTTTCCCGCGCCTCAGCGACACCGAGCACGTCATCTTCCTGTTCTTCTTCGACGGCGGGTTCGGGTTCCGCTTCGACTGGAAGTTCACCTTCGACCAGGGGCTCCGATTGCACCGATGTCTCTTCGGTCGCGCTTATCTCGCCATCACGCAAAATGTCATCGAAATCGGTCTTGAGCCCCTCCTCCATGGTGTCCAGTTCCAGCAACAACGTATGGAAACTGGTTTCTTCCTTGGGCTCTTCCGGCTCGGCGCTGGCGTCCGCCAGTTCCTGCAACCCGGCGGGCACCGGCACATCGTCGAAATCCAGTACCGGGTCGGGCTCCAGCTCGCGCAGTTCAGCGAGCGGCGGCAGATCGTCAAGATTCTTCAGGTTGAAGTGATCGAGAAACGCCTTGGTCGTGGCAAACATCGCCGGCTTACCGGGGACATCGCGATAGCCGACGATGCGAATCCACTCGCGCTCCAGCAGGGTTTTGACGATATGGCTGTTGACCGCCACGCCCCGAACGTCTTCGATCTCGCCGCGAGTGATCGGCTGGCGATAGGCGATCAGCGCCATGGTTTCGAGCATGGCGCGGGAATAGCGCTGCGGCCGCTCTTCCCACAAACGCCCGACCCACGGCGAGAATTTTTCGCGAATCTGAAGGCGGTAGCCGGACGCGACTTCCTTCAGCTCGAAGGCACGGCCATCGCAGGACTTGGCGAGAATCGTCAGGGCTTTCTTGAAGACCGGCGGCTCGGGGCGCTCGCCTTCTTCGAAGAGTTCGAACAGGCGTTCAAGCGATTGCGGTTTTCCCGAGGCCAACAGAAAGGCTTCAAGCAGTGGCGCCAGCTCGCGGGGTTCAGTCAGGTTCATGATTCAACTCGTTATTCGGCTCGGGCTCGCACGTGGATCGCCGCGAACGGCTCATTCTGCACCAGCTCGACCAAGGATTCCTTGACCAGTTCGAGGATCGCCATAAAAGTGACCACCACACCCAGACGCCCTTCTTCGGCGGTGAACAGCTCGATGAACGGCACGAAACCGCCGCCCTTGAGCCGTTCCAGCACATCGCTCATGCGCTCGCGGGTGGACAGCGCCTCACGGCTGACCTGGTGACTTTCGAACATGTCGCCACGACGCAGGACCTCGGCCATGGACATCAGCAATTCTTCCAGACTCACGTCCGGCAGCAGCTTGCGCGCCCGTGCCTCCGGGGCGTCGAGCTTGGGCACCACCACATCACGACCGACGCGGCTCAGGCCATCGATGCCTTCCGCGGCAGCCTTGAAGCGTTCGTACTCCTGCAAGCGGCGGATCAGCTCGGCGCGCGGGTCGTCTTCTTCGTCTTCGATGGTTTCGGCGCGAGGCAACAGCATCCGCGACTTGATCTCGGCCAGCATCGCCGCCATCACCAGGTACTCGGCGGCCAGTTCCAGGCGCACCGACTGCATCAGCTCCACATAGCCCATGTATTGGCGGGTGATTTCCGCCACCGGGATGTCGAGGATGTTGATGTTCTGTTTGCGGATCAGGTACAGCAGCAGGTCGAGGGGGCCTTCGAAGGCTTCCAGAAAAACTTCCAGCGCGTCCGGCGGGATGTACAGGTCCAGGGGCATTTCCAGCACCGCCTGGCCATAAACCATGGCGAACGGCAGCTCTTGCTGGGCTCCGGCCTGACTGTCGACAACGGGTTCTACTGCAGACATCTACGCCTCGGCCATGAACGGCGCTGGGTCGCCGCAACCGACGCGGATCACTTCCGGCTCGCCGTCGGCGAGGTTGATCACGGTGGACGCCTTGATCCCGCCGAAACCGCCGTCGATGATCAGGTCCACTTGATGCTCAAGCAATTGGCGCATTTCGTAAGGATCGCTCAGCGGGTCGGTGTCGCCCGGCAGGATCAGCGTCACGCTCATCAGCGGCTCGCCGAGTTCTTCCAGCAACGCCAGGGCAATCGGGTGGCTGGGCACACGCAGGCCGATGGTGCGTTTTTTCGGGTGCAACAACAGCCGCGGGACTTCACGGGTGGCGTTGAGAATGAAGGTGTAAGGCCCCGGCAAATGCGCCTTGAGCAGGCGGAAGGTGCCGGTGTCGATCTTGGCGAACAGCCCCAACTGCGACAGGTCGCTGCAGATCAGCGCGAAGTTGTGCTTGTCGTCCAGGCCACGCAAACGGCGAACGCGTTCCACGGCCACCTTGTCGCCGATCTGGCAACCAATAGCGTAGGAAGAGTCTGTGGGATAAATCACCACCCCGCCCTTGCGGATGATCTCGACAGCCTGCTTGATCAGGCGCGCTTGCGGGTTTTCCGGATGAATCTGGAAAAATTGACTCACATTCTCTACCTGTTCAGACGGCGGCAATAATTGGGTCATGTTTGAATCGACACCACAGTGGTGGCAGATCCTCCGGGAGCGGGCGGTATTCACCGATCTCGGACCAGCCTCCAGGGCCATGAAAATCACTGCCGGCACTGACCAGCAGACCGAACTCACGGGCGAGAATCGCCAGGCTACCCACCTGCTCGGCGGGCTGATGGCCATTGACCACTTCGATAGCGTGGCCCCCAGCTTGAATATAGTCAGAAATCAGGCGGCGACGCTTGCTGCGCGTGAAATCGTAATGCCAGGGATGCGCCAGGCTGACCCAGGCTTTCGCCGCGCGCAGGGTTTCGACGGTTTCTTCCAGGGTCGGCCAGTGTTGCTTGACGTCGCCCAGCTTGCCGGCGCCCAGCCATTTGCGGAACGCTTCGGCGCGATCCTTGACGAAACCTTCGCGCACCATCCAGTCGGCGAAGTGCGGACGGGCCGGCGCGTTGCCGCTGTCGCCCAGTTCCTGCTGGATGGCGCGAGCGCCTTCCAGCGCGCCGGGCATGCCTTTCAATGCCAGCTTGCGGCTTATTTCTTCGGACCGTAACCAGCGGCCATCGTGCAATCGGGCGATCGCCTCGACCAACGGCGGTGCATTCACATCAAATCCGTAGCCCAGCACATGGATGGTCGCGCCACCCCAGGTGCAGGACAACTCGACACCATTGACCAGTTGCATCCCCAGCGCAGTCGCCGCGTTGCGCGCCTCGTCGAGCCCTTCGAGGGTGTCGTGATCGGTCAAGGCCAGGACTCGCACGCCTTTCTCGTATGCACGGGCCACCAGGACAGCAGGCGCAAGAGCGCCATCGGAGGCGGTGCTATGGCAGTGCAAATCGACATTCACGGGGATGTGTAACCTCAAATCAGCTGGCGCTATCGCGCGCCCATATGTTTGTTATTATGCCGCCACATCCTGCTTCTGGCTGCCACTGTGAAACAATTCATCGATTTCATCCCGCTTCTGCTGTTTTTCATCGTTTTCAAGATTGATCCACGGGTCGTCGACATTGGCGGTCATCAACTGACTGTAGGTGGTATCTACAGCGCCACCGCGATGCTGATCATCAGCTCCCTGGTGGTCTACGGCACGCTTTTCATCAAGCAGCGCAAGCTGGAAAAGAGCCAGTGGCTGACCCTCATCGCCTGCCTGGTCTTCGGCAGCCTGACCTTGGCGTTCCACAGCGAAACCTTCCTTAAATGGAAAGCACCGGTGGTCAACTGGTTGTTTGCCCTGGCGTTCATCGGCAGCCACTTCATCGGTGACCAGCTGCTGATCAAGCGCATCATGGGCCACGCCCTGACCCTGCCGGATCAGGTCTGGGCCCGACTGAACGTCGCCTGGATCGCATTCTTCCTGTTCTGCGGTGCCGCCAACCTGTTCGTCGCGTTCACGTTCCAGGAGTACTGGGTCGACTTCAAGGTCTTCGGCAGCCTGGGCATGACGCTGCTGTTCCTGGTCGCCCAGGGCATTTACCTGTCCCGTCACCTGCACGACGCCGATACCACCACGCCAAAAACCGAGGACTGACATGCTTTACGCAATCGTTGCCACAGACGTCGCCAACTCCCTGGAAGCCCGCCTGGCCGCGCGGCCTGCACACCTTGAGCGCCTGCAAGTGCTCAAGGGCGAAGGTCGTATCGTACTGGCCGGCCCAAACCCGGCGGTCGACAGCAATGATCCGGGCGCCGCGGGTTTCACCGGCAGCCTGATCGTCGCCGAATTCGATTCCCTGAGTGCCGCCCAGGCCTGGGCCGACGCTGACCCGTACATCGCCGCAGGCGTCTACGCCAACGTTTCGGTCAAGCCGTTCAAGCAAGTCCTCCCGTAAATCTCCCCCACGCGATGAACCTTCCCGGTTCATCGCGCTCTCAATCGCTCATTATTCTCGTTTGCCTGCCGACAACCTGCCCAATAATCGATTGGAATCAGGAGCTCCGATGCGCAAAGGTCCGTTGTGTCTGATGTTGGTGACATTGTCGATCGTGGCACCCGCCCACGGTGAGGAAAGCGCAACGCCGCTGTCCTTGAGTGCCGGCGGTCAGATCACCGAGTTGCAGCAACGCTTGAAGGTGAGCGAACAGCAACGGGAAGAATTGAGCAAACAACTGCAAAGTGCCGATGCCGAGCGCGAAAGCGCGCAGCTGAGCCGGTTGCGCCAGGAGAACCAGCGCCTGAAACTGCAACTCAAGGAAGCCCAGGCCGGCAGTTCGCTGCCGCGCTTCCTGACGGATCAGCAGCAATGGTTCGTGATCGGCGCGGGAGTAGCGCTATTGGCCTTGCTCTGCGGTATCTTCGCCAGTGGTGCAAGTCGAAAACGTCGACAATGGCTAAATTGAGTGAGTCATGAGCGAGCTGTTACTAATTGATGATGATCAGGAGCTGTGTGAGCTGCTGGTCAGTTGGCTGAGCCAGGAAGGCTTTCAGGTTCGTGCCTGCCACGATGGCCAGAGCGCTCGCCGCGCGCTGGCTGAAACCTCTCCGGCCGCCGTGGTGCTGGACGTGATGCTGCCGGACGGCAGCGGCCTCGAACTGCTCAAGCAGTTGCGCAACGATCACCCGGACTTGCCGGTGCTGATGCTCTCGGCCCGCGGTGAGCCGCTGGACCGCATCCTCGGCCTGGAACTGGGCGCCGACGATTACCTGGCCAAGCCCTGCGACCCACGGGAACTGACCGCCCGCCTGCGTGCGGTATTGCGCCGCAGCCACCCGGCGGCGGTGTCCAGCCAGCTCGAACTGGGCGACCTGTGTTTCAGCCCGGTGCGCGGCGTGGTCAGCATCGATGAACAGGAATTCACCCTCACCGTCTCCGAAAGCCGCTTGCTCGAAGCCTTGCTCAAGCAGCCGGGTGAGCCGCTGGACAAGCAGGAGCTGGCGCAGATCGCCCTTGGCCGCAAGCTCACCCTGTATGACCGCAGCCTGGACATGCACGTGAGCAACCTGCGCAAGAAGATCGGCCCCCACCCCGATGGCCGGCCGCGCATCGTCGCCCTGCGTAGCCGCGGCTATTACTACAGCCTCTGAATCCCCGCATACCGTGTCGCCTGCATCGCCAGCAAGCCGGCTCCTACAGGTTCGATATCGTGTCAGGTGAAATACAAAACCTTGTAGGAGCCGGCTTGCCGGCGATAGCGGCTTACCTGACACACCGCGTCGCCTGAATCGCCGGCAAGCCGGCTCCTACAGGTTTCGTGTTGTGTCAGGTAAATACAAAACCGTCTTTACCCAAGCTTTACGCTCCGCTGACCGCCGCTGACCTTGATCTCCGTAATCTGTACTCATCCGGAACGTACCGGGAACGAGACAAGGAGATTCACCATGCGCAAGACTCTTATCGCTCTGATGTTCGCTGCCGCCCTGCCGACCGTTGCCATGGCCATGCCTGAAGGTGCCGGCCCGATGGGTGGTCCGATGGACGGCCCGCGCCACGGCGGTCAGATGCACGGCATGCACGGTAAAGGCCCATACAGCCAACTGGACCTGAGCCGCGAACAGCGCGAGCAGATCCGCAAGATCATGGGCGAGCAGATGCACGAGCGTAAGCAAGTGGTCGACAAGTACCTGGAAAAACTCTCGCCAGCCGACCAGAAAGCCATGAAAGATGAAATGGCGGCCAACCACAAGAAAGCCGAGGCCGATGTACGTGCCTTGCTGAAACCGGATCAACAGAAGCAATTCGACGAGATCCAGAAAAAACAGGCTGAGCGTCGTGCCGAATGGGCTGAATTCAAGGCCTGGAAAGCGCAGCAACCGCAAAAAGCGCAATAATGCGCTGACCCCGGACCCAACGGCTGAATACCGTTGGGTCTTTTGCCACTTGGTTCAATGTGGGAGCGAGCCTGCTCGCGATAGCGGAGTGTCAGGAAAAGCATTTATTGACTGACACTCCGCTATCGCGAGCAGGCTCGCTCCCACATTCGGATTTGTGATTGTTTGAGGATTTTCTGTGCGCTCATTGTTCTGGCGTATCCTGGCCAGCTTCTGGCTGGCCATCGCTCTGGTTGCAGGGCTCTCCATCCTGCTGGGGCACATGCTCAACCAGGACGCCTGGATTCTCAGCCGCCACCCGGGCCTCAACACCTTGCCCGAGGAATGGACGCAAACCTACGAAGCCCAAGGCGAAGAAGCCGCGCAGGACATTCTCGAACAGCGCAAACGCCAGTATCACATCGACGTCCAGGTGCTCAACGAAAGCGGCGACCCGGTCGTTCGTGGCACCTTCCCGCGCCGGGCGGCAGCGTTCGAAGCGCGACAGAACAACGATGATCGCCGCCTGCCATGGCGTCGCCTGACCGCCGAATACACCAGTGAGAAAACCGGCGACACCTACCTGCTGATCTACCGCATTCCACACCCGGAGCTGGACGCCTGGCACCGCGAAAGCCTGCTCTGGCCGCTGAGTGCGCTGGGCATCGCGCTGGTGGTGCTAACCCTGTTCAGCCTGTTCGTGACCCTGTCCATCACCCGCCCACTCAGCCGTTTGCGCGGCGCGGTGCATGACCTGGGGCAAACCACCTATCAACAGAACAGCCTGGTGAAACTGGCCAACCGCCGCGACGAATTCGGCGTGCTGGCCAACGACTTCAACCGCATGGGCTCGCGCCTGCAAAGCCTGATCGGCAGTCAGCGGCAACTGCTGCGCGACGTGTCCCACGAGCTGCGTTCCCCCCTCGCCCGGCTGCGCATCGCCCTGGCCCTGGCCGAACGGGCAAGCCCCGAGGAGCGGGAAAAACTCTGGCCGCGCCTGACCCGCGAATGCGATCGGCTCGAAGCGCTGATCAGCGAAATCCTGGTGCTGGCGCGAGTCGATGCCGACAATGCCAGCGCGGAAGAAGTTGATCTGAATGCGCTGCTCAGCACGCTGCAAAAGGATGCCCAACTCGGCTCGCCGGAGCAGTCCGTTCGCCTCGACGCCGAACCGTACCTGAACCTCAAGGGCTGGCCGACGATGATCGAGCGCGCCGTGGACAACCTGCTGCGCAATGCCCAGCGCTTTAACCCGGCGGGGCAATCGATTGAAATGCTGGCGTTGCGTCAGGGTGAGCGGATTGTGGTCAGCGTGCGCGACCATGGCCCCGGCGTGGAAGCCGAGCATTTGAGTCAGTTGGGTGAGCCGTTTTATCGGGCGCCGGGGCAGACGGCGGCGGGGCATGGCTTGGGATTGGCCATTGCGCGTCGGGCGGCGGAACGGCATGGCGGGAGCCTGGTGCTGGCCAACCATCCGCAGGGCGGGTTCATTGCCAGTCTGGAATTGCCCCTAATACCCGGAGCCCTGGTCCAACCCTGATCCCCCTGTAGGAGCGAGCCTGCTCGCGATAACGGTGTGTCAGCCCCAGTTACTTTGAATGACACACCGCTATCGCGAGCAGGCTCGCTCCCACATTTGATGGGTGGTGTCAGTTCTTGCCGGGCCAGGCGCTGACGAACTCGGCGAGTTCGACTTTCTCGGCAATACGCGGTTCTTTCAGCGGCGTGCCCAGGTACAGGAAAGCAATCACCTCCTCCCCTTCTGCCAACCCCAACCCTTTGGCCACGTGGGCCGAATAGGCCAGCTCACCCGTGCGCCACACCGCGCCAATCCCCTGCGCATACGCCGCCAGCAAAATCCCGTGGGCCGCGCAGCCGGCTGCCAGCAGTTGTTCAGACTTCGGATACTTGATGTGATCCTGCACCCGCGCAATCACCACGACCACCAACGGTGCGCGCAGCGGGCCATTGCGGGCCTTGTCCAGCACGGCTTCGGAAGCCTCGCTGTCCTGCAGTTTCGCGGCTTCGGCCAGCAACTCGCCCATCTGCTCACGCGCCGCGCCTTCGACTGTCAGGAACCGCCAAGGCTGCAAATGGCCGTGGTCCGGAGCGCGCATCGCCGCGTTGAACAGCACTTCGCGCTGCTCGGCGGTGGGGGCCGGGTCGATCAGTCGTGGAACGGAAACACGGTTGAGCAAAGCGTCGAGAGCCTGCATCGGCCACCTCCTGAAAAAAATGTTTGGCTATTCTAGCTGCAAGTGCCGTGGCGGTGCCGGTTTACATGCCCTGCCCCACGCGTAGAATGGCGCCCTTCCCACTTTCAGCCGAGCGGTCTTCATGGCGTTGCCGACTTTACGTCTCATTGGTTTCATCATCGGCCTCTTCCTGATCACGCTGGCCATCGCCATGGTCGTGCCCATGGCCACGCTGGTGATTTTCGAGCGCACCGGCGACCTGCCCTCGTTTCTCTGGGCCAGCATGATCACCTTCCTCGCCGGCCTGGCGCTGGTGATTCCCGGTCGCCCCGAACACGTGCACCTGCGTCCGCGGGACATGTACCTGCTGACCGTCAGCAGCTGGCTGGTGGTGTGCATCTTCGCGGCGCTGCCGTTCCTGCTGACCCAGCACATCAGCTACACCGATTCATTTTTTGAAAGCATGTCCGGCATCACCGCCACCGGCTCCACCGTGCTCAATCATCTGGATGACATGTCGCCCGGCATCCTGATGTGGCGCTCGCTGTTGCACTGGATCGGCGGCATCGGCTTCATCGGCATGGCGGTCGCGATTCTGCCGCTGCTGCGCATCGGTGGCATGCGGTTGTTCCAGACCGAGTCCTCGGACCGTTCCGAAAAAGTCATGCCCCGTTCGCACATGGTGGCGCGCCTGATCGTGGCGGCCTACGTCGGCATCACCATTCTCGGCAGCCTGGCGTTCTGGTGGGCCGGGATGAGCCCGTTCGATGCGATCAACCACGCGATGTCAGCGATCTCCACCGGTGGCTTCTCCACGTCCGACCAGTCCCTGGCCAAGTGGACGCAACCGGCGGTGCACTGGGTGGCGATCGTCATCATGATTCTCGGCAGCCTGCCGTTCACCCTGTACGTGGCGACGTTGCGCGGCAACCGCAAGGCGCTGATCAAGGACCAGCAGGTGCAAGGCTTGATCGGCATGTTGCTGGTGACGTGGCTGGTGCTCGGCACCTGGTACTGGTGGACGACCCAGCTGCATTGGCTGGACGCGCTGCGGCATGTGGCGCTCAACGTGACGTCCGTGGTCACGACCACAGGTTTCGCACTGGGGGACTACAGCCTCTGGGGTAATTTCTCGCTGATGCTGTTCTTCTACCTGGGGTTCGTCGGCGGCTGTTCGGGGTCGACGGCGGGCGGGATCAAGATTTTCCGTTTCCAGGTCGCCTACATCCTGCTCAAGGCCAACCTTAACCAGCTGATTCACCCGCGCGCGGTGATCAAGCAGAAGTACAACGGCCACCGCCTCGACGAAGAGATCGTGCGTTCGATCCTGACCTTTTCGTTCTTCTTCGCCATCACCATCTGCGTGATCGCCCTGCTCCTGTCGCTGCTCGGTGTCGACTGGATGACCGCGCTGACCGGCGCCGCCAGCACCGTATCCGGTGTCGGCCCGGGCCTGGGCGAAACCATTGGCCCGGCGGGCAACTTCGCCAGCCTGCCGGACGCCGCCAAGTGGATCCTCTCGTTCGGCATGCTGCTCGGCCGACTGGAAATCATTACGGTGTTTGTTCTGTGTATTCCGGCGTTCTGGCGTCACTGACCTGGTTCGGCGCTTCCATCAGCCGCACCCGGTACTCGCCAGGGGTGGCGTCGAACCAGCGGCGGAAGGCGCGGAAGAAATTGCTCGGATCGGCGAACCCCAGCAGGTAGGCAATTTCCAGCAAGGTCATGCTCGGTTGCGCCAGATACTGTTCAGCGAGTTCGCGCCGGGTATCGTCGAGCAGCGTCTGAAAACTCGTGCCCTCCTCCTGCAAGCGCCGCTGCAATGTCCGTTGTGACAGGTGCAGCGTCTGCGCCACGGTGTCGCGCTTGGGTTCGCCCTGGGGCAGCAAGCGGCACAGCACCTGACGCGCCTTGTGGGTCACGCGGCTCTCGGAAAAGCGCGCCAGGTATTCCCCGGCAAAGCGGTCATGCAGCAGCGCCATGGCTTCGTTGGCGGTCGGCAGCGGCGCTTCCATGTCAGCACGTTCGAAGATCAACGCGTCGTAGGGCGCGTTGAACACCAGCGGCGCGTGGAAGGCTTGTTTATAGGGTTCGAGATCGGCGGGTTGTTCACCCTGCACCAGCACCTTGCGCGGTTGCAGGGTGCGCCCGGTCAACCAGCCACACAGCGCCAGCGCACAGGCCAGCGAGGCTTCGGCACTTTGCCGGGTCGGCGGCAGGTGGTCGCCGTGGACGGTCAGGATCAGCGCATAACCCTCGTCCAGCAGGCGGAAACTCAGGTCGGCGCTTTCGGCAATGATCCGCTGGTAGCGCACCAACCGCTGAAAGCCCTCGGCCAGGGTCTGGCTGGACATCAAGGCATAGCCGGCCACATGGAAGGATGCCGGTCGCACCACCTTGCCCATGTTCAGCCCGATCGCCGGGTTGCCGGACAGCTCGACGGCGCGCTGCCACAGTCGTGTCATGGAATCTTGCGGGAAGCGCGCATCCGGATCATCCAGTGACGCGTAGTCGAGCCCCAGCTGCTTGAACAGTACCCGGCAATCCAGGCCGTCCATCTCCAGTGCTTTGACAATCCCCATCGCCCAGCTTGCAGAAGTCGTTCGTTCGCTCATGGCGTTTACTTACTTGGTGAGCCGCATACCACGGCCAATTTCCGAAGGATACTAAAGTGGCGCCCATTGTCACTGGCTGATGCCAATGATCACTCTAGACTCAAATAAGCTCCCCGCAGAACAACTTGCAGTCAGAACAATAACCACAGAGATCGCAGTCGTGGAAAACATCAAACGTTTCAACAGCTTCGCTGAGTTTTACCCGTACTACCTCAGCGAGCACAGCAACAGTACTTGCCGACGATTGCACTTTATCGGCACGACGCTGGTTATCTTCATTCTGGCCCTGAGCATCGGCAAAGGCGCCTGGCTAGGGTTGCTGGCGCTTCCGGTGGCGGGTTACAGCTTCGCCTGGGTCGGGCATTTCTTCTTTGAAAAGAACCGTCCTGCGACCTTTCAACACCCGCTTTACAGCCTGCTGGGCGATTTCGTCATGTACCGCGACATGATTCTGGGCCGCGTGCCGTTCTAGGCCCGATTGGCCAGCGATGCGTCCCGCGCGGCCAGTGCGCCAACGGTTACAGGTCCTACACTGAAAAAATCCCTTTCGACAAGACAAGAGGATGGCCGATGAATGCCAACGCCCGTTTCACCCACATGCAGGATGGCACACAGGAAGACTGGGCGATCATCGCCGCCGACTTCAGTGCCTACGCGAGGCAATTGCCGGCACGGATTGTGGCGCACCTGAAATTACTGGAGGGTGATTTTGGCGGCTTCCCGGTGGATCGGCTGACCCACTCCCTGCAAACCGCCAGCCGAGCCTGGCGCGATGGTCGCGATGAGGAATATGTGGTGTGCGCGCTGCTGCATGACATCGGCGACACCTTGGGTTCCTACAACCACCCGGACATCGCCGCGGCGATCCTCAAGCCGTTCGTCAGCGCCGAGAATCTGTGGATGGTGGAGAAACACGGGATTTTTCAGGGCTACTACTTCTTCCATCACCTGGGAATGGATCGGCACTTGCGCGAGCAATTCAGCGGGCATCCGCAGTATCAGGCGACCATTGAATTCTGCGCCAAATACGATGCGGCGGCGTTTGATCCGGCTTACGAGACATTACCGCTGAGCTTCTTCGAGCCGATGATGGAGCGGTTGTTTGCGCATCCGAAGAACTCGATCTACAAGGCGGCGATGGAGGAACACGCGCCGGCCTGAGGCGGGTCAAGGGGACCGCTTCGCGGTCCATCGCGAGCAGGCTCGCTCCCACAGGGGGAATGCATTCCAAATGTGGGAGCGAGCCTGCTCGCGAAGGGACCCGACCAGGCACTGCATTTCTATGCCGGTTCCGGGACTTTCAACGCTTTCAACTCCGCCTCCCGCGCCTGGGCATCCGCCAGCCGGTACAGCTCAATCGAACCGTCCCAGTGCTCGATCAGCGCCGTGCACGATTCCACCCAATCCCCGCAATTGAGGTAATCCACCTCACCCACCTTGCGAATCTCGGCATGGTGAATGTGCCCGCAGACCACGCCGTGCAATTCGCGTTTGACGCATTCGTGGGCGATGGCTTCTTCGAAGTCGCTGATGAAGCTGACGGCGGTTTTCACCTTGTGCTTGAGGTACGCCGACAGCGACCAGTAACCGTAGCCGTAACGGGCACGCCAGTGGTTGAGCCAGCGGTTGAGGGTCAGGGTGAATTCGTAGGCCGAGTCGCCGAGGAAAGCCAGCCAGCGGTGATAGCGGGTGATCACGTCGAACTGGTCGCCGTGGATCACCAGTAAATGACGGCCATCGGCGGTCACGTGGATCGCCTCGTCCACCAGTTGAATGTTGCCCAGGATCAGCTTCGAATAACGACGGAGGAATTCGTCGTGATTGCCGGTGACGTAGATCACTTCGGTGCCGCGCTTGCTCATGGTCAACAGGCGACGGATCACGTTGGTGTGCGCCTGGGGCCAGTACATGCCGCAGCGCAGTTTCCAGCCGTCGATGATGTCGCCGACCAGGTAGATCTTGTCCGCGTGGTAGCCCTTGAGAAACTGCGACAAGTGCTCGGCCTGGCAATCCCGGGTGCCCAGGTGCACATCGGAAATCCACAAGGTCCGCACACGTTGCTTACGACTGGGTTTGGCGAGCTCGGCGCTGGTCATGGGCAACCCTCTGCGATAGTTTTTGCAAGCTTGCGCCGGTCGGGTTAATTGCCCATGACAGTCGCAAGTCAGTCCTGTGACAACGCGCCCGGACGACCTCGGTGTAGACTGAGGCCTTATTCGGGAGACCTGCGATGAGACCGATCCTCACGCTTCGCCAATACACGGAAGACCTGATCGTCCACAGCCACGACCACGCGCAACTGGTGTTCGGCCTGTCGGGCGCGCTGGATTTCGAGGTCGACGGGCGTGGCAGCCAGGTGGTTCAACAGAGCTTCGTGGTGGTCCCGTCCGGTTTCCATCACGCCTGCGGCAGCGCCAATGGCAGCCGCTGCCTGGTGCTCGATGTGCCGAGCGATCAGTGGATTGCCCAGTCCCTTGGCGAACACGCCGATGCCAGCCGTCGCCTGCTCGACACCGCCGGGCGCCTGCCGCTGGATGCCGGGCAAAGCCAGTTGGTCAGCTGGCTGGCGGGCAGTCCGGTCAGCGATCCCGTGATTGCGCAGCAAGGCGCGGTGCTGTTGCTGGCCAGCCTCAATAACGCGAGGCCCGACGTGACCGGCGGCAAGCGCCTGCCCTACGCCGCGTTGAACGCCCACATCGATCAATATGCGGCCTATCCGCTGCAAGTCGCCGATCTGGCGCGCATCGCCGGCCTTTCCAGCGCTCGCCTGCATGCACGGTTTGTCGCTGAATGCGGACAGACGCCGATGGACTACATTCGCAGTCGCCGCTTGCACATGGCCGTGAGCCTGTTACGGGATTCAGCCCTGCCCATGGGCGAGATTGCCAGCCGCGTTGGCTACAGCTCGCAAAGCGCGTTTTCAGCGGCGGTGCTTCGCGAGTTTGGGGTCTCGCCCGGAAAATTGCGGCGCGAGGCTGGCGACAAATCGCAATAGTCTGCCGACAGACATAAAGGGCGACGGCGCGATTAAATGGAACCAAGCCTGCGTTCGTCTCTGACCTGGCGCATTTTTCATCAAGGATCGCAATGACTCCCCGTACCGCCCTCGGCGCCTTGCATATCGGCGCACTGATGTTTGGCCTGACCGGCGTGTTCGGCAAACTCGCCGCCACCTCCCCCGCCGTCATCGTTTTCGGTCGTGCCGCCTTTGCCGTGCTGGCCCTGGCCGTGTTCGCACGATTCGCCAGCCAGACGCGCTGGCAGAAACTGCAGGCCGTGGACTGGCGTCGCCTGCTGCTCAGCGGTCTGCTGCTGGCTGGGCACTGGGTGAGTTTTTTCATTGCAGTGAAAGTCGCGGGCGTCGCCATTGCGACCCTGGGTTTTGCCAGTTTCCCGGCCTTTACCGTGATCCTCGAAGGCCTGATTTTTCGTGAGCGGATTCGCGCCAACGAGATTCTGCTGGTGGTGCTGGTGAGCGTCGGCCTGGTGCTGGTCACGCCGGATTTCGACCTGGCCAGCGGCGCCACCACCGGCCTGCTGTGGGCGGTGGGTTCCGGCTTGCTGTTCGCCCTGTTGTCCCTGACCAACCGCGCCAGCTCCGGAAGAATACCGCCGGTACAGGCGGCGCTGTGCCAGAACGTGGTGGTTGCGTTGTGCCTGCTGCCGGTGGCAGCGCCGCAGTTGAGCGAAGTCCGCGCCATCGACTGGCTGTGGATCGGACTGCTCGGGGTGTTCTGCACCGGCGTCGCTCACAGCCTGTTCGTCGCCAGCCTCGCGGTGATCAAGGCGCGAACCGCCGCCGTGGTGTTCGCCCTGGAGCCGGTCTACGGCATCACGGTGGCGTGGCTGCTGTTCGATGAGAACCCGACGCTGCGCATGTTGATCGGCGGTGCCTTGATCATCGTGGCGATTGTGGTGTCCAGCCGGCTCTCGGGCGGCTCAAGCAAGAAAACCGTGGCCGCCGAAGCCGCGTCTCACTGAGTACGGTCGTTGTGCCCGAGGTCGCGGTCCGGATCGATCTGGTCGCGGACTCGCTGCTTGAGCACCTTGGCCTCCGGGAAACCGCCGTCCGCCTTGCGCTCCCAGATCTGGACGTCGTTGCAGAAAATGTGAAACACGCCACCTGTGCCGGGCACCAGTGACACCTTGCCCAAATCGTCGCCAAAGGTACTGAGCAGTTCTTGCGCCAGCCAGGCTGCACGCAACAACCATTGGCATTGCGTGCAGTAGGTGATGACGATTTCCGGTTTATGCGCGGTCATGACGGGCGAAACTCCTGAGCCAGTGGGCGCCGCCATGATAAGGCTTCAGCGGATACCGGCCAACAACGTGCGCGCTGTCTGCTTGAGGGGTTCATCGCCTTCCTCGAGCAACTCATTGAGCAGCTCGATGGCGCTGTCCAGATCGCCGTCATCGATGCAGTTCTGGGCTTGCTCCAGTTTGCCGGCGTGGCTCGGCAGCACGGGTTCCAGGCTCAGGGGTTCGAGCTCCAGTGAGTGGCCGGCATCAGCGAATTCGTTGAGAAAGTCGTCGTCCAGAGACTGCGAATCAGGCTCGGCGATCCATTCCAGTTCAGGCTCGTCCAGCGTCGGCTCCTCCGGCATCTCGAACACATCAGGCAGCACGTGCAGGTTCGAAGTGAAGGCAGGTTCCACAGCCTTCACTGGTTTTTCCGCAGGTTTGGTATTTTCGAAGGGGCTGATCAGATCCCAGCTCGACGCCATCGACAGGTCATCCAGGTTCAACTGAAAGTCGTCAGCGGGCGGCTGTGCGGTAACCGTTGGAGCGGTGATCACGGGGGCGGCAGCCACTGGCACCACGGTGTTCAATTTCGGATAACGGGCGCGCATGTCCTGCAGTTGCTGCGAATCGAACCCGGCCTCCCGCAAGCGGGTTTCCTGCGCGTCATAGGCCGATGTGTCGCCCTGCTTGCCGAGGACTTCCAGCAATTGCACGGCCAGGTCCGTACGCTGCGGTTCCTTGGCCAAGGCATCGCGCAACAGGCCCGCGGCTTCGGCGAAGCGGCCATACGCCAGGTAGATGCCCACGCCTTCAAGCACGTCGCCTGTGGGTGTCTCGTCATGATGGTCGGGCGCCGGTTTCGGCTGCGACGTCCTTACCGCTGGTTCGACAGCCGGAGCAAGCACTGGCTCATGCCGCGATGGCTGAGCAGGTGAGTTTTCAGGTATCACCTGAATCTGCTGGCGTTGACGGCGAACAAACAGGGCCAGCAACAACAAGGCCACCAGCACGACCAATCCTATGATCAGAGGCCAATTGAATGTCTCGGGTTCGGGTGCGGCGACAGGTGCTGGCGTTGCAGCTTCCACGATCGCCGGGGGTGCTTGCTGAAGCTCCGCCAAGCGGGTTTCCAGTTCGGTGATCTGTTTTTTCTGGGCGGCAATCTGCTCGTCCTGGCCCTGAAGCTTCGTGTTCAGCTCATCGACGGTTTTTTGCAGTTGCTGGTTTTGCAGCACACTGGCCGCCAGTTGCTCGGCGGAAGGATCGATGACCGGTGCAGCGACGGGTTCTACTTTCGGGGCTGGTTTTTTCGCGACGGGCGCCGGTGCAGCGGCAGGTTTGACGCTCGGGAACGGTGAGTTCGGGGAACTGGCGGGCGGTTCGTCGGCAACCGGTACGATGCCCGGTGAACCCGGCGGATCGATCAGCACGGTGTACTCGCGCAGCACGCGCCCGTTGGGCTGATTGAGCTGCACCAGAAAATTCAGGAAGGGTTCATTGACGACTTTGTTGGAGCTGACGCGGATCAGGCTGCGGTTGCCCTTGAGGATCGGTGTGAACTTCAGGTCATTGAGAAAGAACACCCGCTCGACACCGGCACGACTGAACTCGTCCGCCGTGGCCAGGCTGACCGACAGATCACCCTCTTCGAGACCCGCCGCATCCTCCAGGGCAATATCGGCACGCAATGGCTGATTCAACGCCGAATGCAGGGTGATTTCCCCCAGGCCCAGCGCGGGCGCCATTGCCGAGTAAGTGACAACCCCGCCGACCAGAAGCAACCTGGCGCAACACCGCAGTACTACGTGCCAACTCTCAAGCATGAGCATCCCTTAGATAACCAGAACCAGCCGGTGCGCGTTCGCACATCCGGTACGAACACGATATTGCCTAGTAGTTCTTTATAGTCTGCCCAACGGGGTATCTCAAAAAGCTTACACCTGGTTATGCCTCAAGATTTTTCCAGGTTGGCCAGGATGTGCCCGTGAACCCGCATGCAGACTTTCAGATCCGCCTCGTCGACGCCCTCGAACAATTCGTGGCGCAGTTGCGTGGCAATGGTTTCGATTTGTTCGATCAGGGGACGGGCCGGAGCACAGAGGAGGATTTTTTTCGCCCGGCGGTCTTCCACCACCGCCTGCCGCTGGACGAGGCCCTGACTTTCCAGGCTGTCGAGCAGGCGTGCCAGGGTCGGCCCTTCGACGCCGACGCTTTGCGCCAGTTCTCGTTGGGTCGGCGCTTCTTCGAAACGCGCCAGGTGCAGCAGCACCAGCCAGCGCGCCTGGGACAAACCCAGGCCAGCCAGGCGGCGGTCCAGTTCGGCACGCCAGCCGCGCGACATCTGGGCCAGTTGCATGCCAAAGCGGTGTTGATCGGTTAACGGCATAAAACACTCATGGTTAGACTGAAATAGATAAAACTAATTATTAGTCAGCTAAGCATGACCCTCGGTTTGAGGCAAGGTTTGCTCTGTACTGAATCGTTACATCAATAGAACGTGTTCAGGATTTGAGCATCACATCTCGAATTCCGACTGCAGCGCAGCCCGTACGCAATACAGAACGCCCTCCGGCACGCGACCGGCGAACAGCTCGGCAATCTCCGCCACTGGCGGCAACTCGCCCTCGCCGTCGAGGAACGCATCCTGCACTTCACCCATCAAGTCTTCAGGCAGGTCCAGGGCCTGTTCCAGCGACAACTGCTGCTTGCCAATGGCTTCGGCGAGCATCGTGTAGACGTTCTTTTCCGAACACTGCAACTGACCGGCGATCTGCAACGGTGTCATGCCCGCCCGAGCGAGGGTGATCAGCTCGTGACGCACATCGGCCACCACTTTCGGCGCTTCGACCTGACCGCCGAGCACTTCGAGGAACGCCTCGCCGTAACGCTCCAGCTTGCGCGCGCCGACACCGCTGACCGTGGCCATTTCCGACAGCGAGGTCGGCTGGCTGCGGAGCATTTCCAGCAGTGTCGAGTCGGGGAAGATGACGTAAGGCGGCACACCGTGCTCTTCGGCCAGTTTGCGCCGCAAGGCACGCAACGCTTCCCACTGTTCGCGCTCTTCGCCACGCACCAGTTGGCTCGCCTGACTCTTGCTGCTTTTCGCCGTGGTCTGCGGCTTGAGGTCGCGACGCAGCTCCAGGGTCACTTCGCCCTTGAGCAGCGGTCGGCAGGTGTCGCTCAGACGCAGGCCGCCGTAGCCCTCCAGGTCGATGTCGGCCAGGCCGCGCGCCACCAACTGGCGGAACAGGGAGCGCCATTCGCTCTCCCCCATCGCCTTGCCCACGCCGTAAACCGACAGATGTTGATGGCCAAAGCTGCGGATTTTTTCGTTGTCCTTGCCCAGCAACACGTCCACCAGATGGCCGACGCCGTAGCGCTGGCCGGTGCGGTAGATCGCCGAGAGCGCCTGGCGCGCCGGTTCGGTGGCGTCCCAGGTCTGCACGCCGTCGACGCAGTTGTCGCAGTGGCCGCACGGCTCGGGCATGTCTTCGTCGAAGTAGGCCAGCAGGGTTTGACGACGGCAGCGGGTTTCTTCGCAGAGCGAGAGCATGGCGTCGAGCTTATGATGTTCCAGACGCTTGTGGCGCTCGTCGCCTTCGGAGTTCTGCAGCATTTGCTTGAGCATCACCACGTCTTGCAGGCCGTAGGCCATCCAGGCATCTGCCGGCAGGCCGTCACGACCGCCGCGACCGGTTTCCTGGTAATAAGCCTCAAGGGATTTCGGCAGATCGAGGTGGGCAACGAAGCGTACGTTAGGTTTGTCGATGCCCATGCCGAACGCCACGGTGGCGACCATGATCAGGCCTTCCTCGTTGAGGAAGCGCTTCTGGTGCAGCGCGCGTGTTTCGTTGGGCAGGCCGGCGTGGTACGGCAGCGCCGGGAAGCCCTGCTCGCTGAGGAACACCGCAACCTCATCGACCTTTTTGCGCGACAGGCAGTAGACGATGCCGGCATCGCTGCGCCGCTCGGCAAGGAACGCCAGCAACTGCTTGCGCGGCTGCTCCTTGGGCACGATGCGATAGAAAATATTCGGCCGGTCGAAACTCGACAGGAAGCGCTCGGCGTCCTGGAGGTGCAGGCGATCGACGATTTCTTCCCGGGTGCGCTTGTCGGCGGTCGCGGTGAGGGCGATGCGCGGGACATTGGGAAACAATTCCGCCAACTGTCCCAGTTGCAGGTATTCGCGGCGAAAGTCGTGGCCCCATTGCGATACGCAATGCGCTTCGTCGATGGCGAAAAGGGCAATTTCCAGGCTTTGCAGGAAGGCCAGCATGCGCGGCTGGACCAGACGCTCGGGCGCCAGGTAGAGCATTTTCACTTCACCGCGCTTGATCCGCGCGGCCAGGTCGCGTTGCTGCTCGGCGCTCAGCGTGGAGTTCAATGCGGCGGCGGCGACGCCCAGTTCTTCGAGTGTCGCCACTTGATCGTCCATCAGCGCGATCAGCGGCGACACCACCACCGCCAGGCCGTTGCGCAGCAGCGCCGGCACCTGGAAGCACAAGGATTTGCCGCCACCGGTAGGCATCAGCACCAGGGCGTCACCGCCGCTGGCCACGCGCTCAATGATTGCACCCTGGCGACCACGGAAACTGTCGTAGCCGAAGATGTCCTTGAGGACGCGTTGAGCCTGTTCGAGCATAAAAACTCCAAAAATCACCGAAACATCCCTGCAAGGCTGGTTCAGGATCCGCAAGGCTGCACCGACTAATCGTAAGTGCGCGTTGCATGACGCTTCACATTTCAGCCGCGACGCCAGCAGGGCATCACAAAACGCGGGAGTATACCCGAGGGCTTCCTTGCAAAGGGCGCCGCTGAGAAGAGGAACGCAAGGCGACGGCTTTTTGGAGACTTCATGTTGCACAGTGATCAGGGGGTTGGGTTGGGTACATATCCATTGTTGTGGTGATGGCTGATATTGGTTTCGCCCTTACGGCGAGTTACTTGGAAAAGCGCCAAGTAACCAAGCGCTTTTGCCCCTGTCGTTCGGTGCCTCGCCTAGGCTCGGCATTCCCTCGCTCCGGTCCTGCTCCGTGGGCCCGCCGCCATCGGCCATCCATGGCCGGGGGCGGCTAACCCGGCATCCATGCCGGGTTGCCCACTGCGCAGAACCTCCACTCGGCCTCTCGAGGGGGCGACCACCGCCACAGCCGTCGAGGCGGCCTGATAGCCGACCTGGCTCTCTGTTCGACCGCGTTCCCCCTGTGGGAGCGAGCCTGCTCGCGATGGACGTCAACGATGACGCGGGTTGTCTGGATAAACGCGGTGTCTGGGCGTTTTTCGCGAGCAGGCTCGCTCCTACAGGGGATTGGCGTATGGCTTTTGACTTTCACCACTCATTAGGCCGAGTGGAGGTTCTGCGCAGTGGGCACCGCGGCAAGGATGCCGCGGTAGCCGCCCCCGGCCATGGATGGCCGATGGCGGCGGGCCCACGAAGCAGGACCGGAGCGAGCCACCGAACGAAAGGGGCAAGAGCCCTTGGTTACTTGGGGCTCTTCCAAGTAACTCGCCGTAAGGGTGAAACCAATAGCGGCCACTACCGCAGGAATGGATATGTACACCCTGAAAAAATCCGTAGCCTGACACGCAGCCATCGCGAGCAGGCTCACTCCTACAAGGATTGCGGTGCTCCGCGTGCAAATATCCCGCGCGGCTGGCCTGCGTGCTCAAGAAGGCCTAGAATTCCCGCATCCGTTTAATTCCCAAGGTAGCCCTTTAATGTCCTTCGCTGAGCAACTAACCCGCCTGCAAGTCTTCCTCGACGCCGATGAACTGCATGACGAGGCGCTGGACTACGTGGCCGCCCACGGCTACCTCACCGCGCTGTCGATCTGTTCCGAACAGGTTCCCGACCGTGAATGGATCGACGCCCTATTCGCCGAAGAGCCGCATTACGCCGACGACACCGAGCGTGAAGCAATCGAATCCACCCTGCTCGCCCTCAAGGCGCACATCGCACGCCAACTGGCGTCCGACGAAGAGTTCGAGCTGCCGTGCGAACTGGACCTGGGCGACGACCCGGACGATTCCGACCTGCGCGGCTGGTGCATCGGTTTCATGGAAGGCGTGTTCCTGCGCGAAGCGGCCTGGTTCGAAACCGCCGAAGACGAAGTCAGCGAAATGCTGCTGCCGATCATGGTCGGTTCCGGCCTGTTCGACGAGCAGCCCGAGTTCTCCGACATCGCCGCCGACGCCAACCTGATGGACGACATGATCGTACAGATCCCGGAAGCCCTGACCGCGCTGTACCTGCTGTGCAACGCGCCAGACGAAAAACCGGCGATCCTCAAGCCACGTCACCACTAAGGTTCAGCCTATGGACAACCCCATAGGCCACCGCTCCCTGATGTTGCGCTACGTGCTGCTGGCCATCGGCTGGCTGAGCGTAGCGTTGGGGGTGATCGGGATTTTCCTGCCGGTGTTGCCCACCACGCCTTTCCTGCTGTTGGCGGCCGCCTGCTTCGCCCGCAGCTCTCCGCGTTTTTACAACTGGCTGGTGGAGCATCCACGCTTGGGTCCGTGGATTCGCGACTATCTCGACGGCAACGGCATTCCGCTCAAGGCCAAGGTCTACGCCATTGGCTTGATGTGGGTGAGCATACTGTTTTCCTGCTACCTGGTGCCCTTGCCGTGGGCACGCGGTTTTATGCTGACCAGTGCGGTGCTGGTGACGGTGTACATTCTTCGGCAGAAGACCTTGCGAGAACCCTGAGCTTCCCGATGTTTTTATTAGCACATAGGTCTGATTTCAACATCCGTCAGCACTACCCCTTTCATCGGAAACATACTCAAACCTGTTATTTCTGACAGTAGCCAACTCGTAAGTTCGAGGCCTTAAATTACTCCGTCCCCTTGATCAACCGGAGTACTGACCATGACCGATTTCCCCTCGAACACTTCATCGAATGCGCCGAACGAAATGGTTGAAGACAGCCTCTTGTTAGAAGTCAGCAAAATCGTCGATGATGATGGCGTTTCCATCGTAAACAAAACTACCTACAAAACGGTTATCAGAGTTTCCGGCATCAATGCTGTACCGAGAAACAAAGTTTCGATCATGAACCTACATGAAAAACTGGGCGAAGCAGACACCGACGATGTAGGCGCATTTGAAAGCCAGTTGCTCAATTTGAAGAACTTCGATTGCCACAACGTGCGCGCCAAAGGCCATTGGCTACCCACTACGGAGTCACTGCCCAAACGTTTTACCGCGGCTACCCTAACGCCGATCATTCGCACAGTTTTCAACGAAGGGGTACCGGTTGAGGATAAAGAAACCATCGTTGCTACGGAAGTTACCCTGCACTGCGATGCACTCCCGAACCAGCCTGCGGAAGCGTTTAATGAAGATGTTTTACTTAAAATGGAACCAGCCACCGCCTGCGGGAAGTGTGTTTTTAGACTGGAAGTGGAAGAAGGTTCCTACAACATCACGGTGAAGACGAACAATGGCAAGGTATCGACTCCTTTCAATTTTACCGTGGTGGCGCAAGGTGTTGAGCCGGTAACCCTCAAACAGGTCACCGATAGCAACGGAACTCCTATCGCTGACGGTGCCACGACACCTGACAAAAACGGGTTTGTAGAAGGAACGTGTGAACCAGGGAAGGAAGCTGAAGTATTCGTCAACGGTGTATTGTCGGGTAAACCGACTGTGGACCCAGTAACCGGTGTCTTCAAGTTCCCGATAGGCCCGCTGGACGACGGCGACAATATCATTACCGTCATTGGGAACTACTTCGGTGGCGGTACCGCAGGGCCGCATACGATTAAAGTGGAAACGGCCACCACCGCACCAACAGACACCCGTATTTATGATGCCGATGGGCGCCCAATTAATAACGGAGGAGATATAAACAAGAACTGGTTTATTGCCAGAGGCCTCCATACGCCGGATAGTGCGGTCAAAATCAAGGTCAACGATGTTATCCAACCCGTTCCAGAGGGCACCAACGCTGAGGGTAAATGGGTCTATTTCCAAAGCGACCTGATAGTCGGGAGCACCTATAAAGTTAGTGCCCTGACATTAGATGAAAAGGCCGAATCCAATTCCTGGAGTGTCGTGGCGCGGGCCCCCACCTGAGGTTAGAAAAACCTGCAGTAAGCAGAACGAAAAAAACCGCTAATAGCGGTTTTTTTTCGTCCCTCACATTCAAAACTGATAGTTCAAACCAAAGGTCGCAGCCACAGGCTGTTCGATATTTTTACCCTTGGCATAGTCGACACCGATATCAAGATGCAGCTTCTCGGACAACGAAACCGTTACCCCGGCACCGGCTTCAAAACCGGTGCCCGCAAGGTTGTTATTGATCGAGTTTCCGTTTACCCGCACGTTGTTATCGTTCGATGCAAATTCATGGACCATCGCCACTCGCCCGTATGGACGAACCTGAGCATCCCCCAGGTTGATGCTTCGACCGGCCATGACGCCCAGCTTCGTCCGCAACGAATGCACGTCGTCACCTTCAGCTTCCATGCCGTTGTCCAGCCGATAGCTCTTGCCCTGAATCACTGCCGCGGATACCTGGGCAGAAGGTTTGGCAAACCAGCCATCCCCAAGATCGATATTGCGGCCACCTTCTACAATCGCACTCACGGCCGAGTTGTTGTAATCGCCTTCGGCACGCTTGCCATCACTCATCCTGACGCTGGATTCATTGCGGAAATGGTTGAACTTCAGAGCGCCGTCAACGTAGTAGCCATTGTCCCGATTCAGCAAGCCAAAATAGGGACCGAAGTAGTAGCTGCTGACTGTGCCCGAGGTGCCGCCAATGAGATCCAGATTGGACTTGCTGTAACCCGCCAGCATACCGACTGTCCAGGAACTGTCGTCCAGCCGGGTGTCGCCACCCATGGTGAAACCCTGCTGCTGTTGCTGATAACCCACGCCCGATGAACCGTCGGCAACCTTCCACTTGTTGCCATACGACCGTACCCAGAGGCCATGGCGCTTGTCGTCCGACTGCAACTCGCCCATGCGGTTTTCCAGCGATTTCAACTCGCCATATGACACAGTAAGGGCGGTTTGAAACAAGGCTGCCACCGATTGCGCACCGGAAGTGAGTCGGGTGGTCGGGTTCAGGTAATACTCCGTATCACCGGTAGCATTGGTTCTTTTTTCTAGATCGTACTCAAATGTCCCCACATCGACCCGGCCTCCCAACAGTGCGAAATCCGCGTTGTTATTGCCAATTTGCACCAGCGTCAGTTGTTGAGGAGACGACGCGTCCTTGCCCGAAGCATTGACGGCTAATTCGTAGCTGCCGGTCGCGGCATCGGCTTTCAGCAAATCGCTTTCACCAGTCTGGAAATTGCCCTGCATGGCAATGACACCGTCGCCAGCAAGCGCACCCACTTCAAGTTGTCGATTGGCGCGCTGCGCACCCGGCGTACCGAAATTGACGAGGCCGCCATTCATCGACAAGTTGTCGATGCTGTCATTGTCGACCATGGTCAGGCTCGACTGGTTGAGCGTCAGGTTGCTGTTGTTCAAGCGCCCGGTGAACAAAGAGCCACTGTTCAAGGTGACATTGGCGGTAGAGCCATCCTCGCGCAGGATGTCACCGACCATCGAGGCCCCGTTGAACGAGAGGTCGACGGTGCTGTTCTCCAGGACTTGCACGTTGCCTTCCAGGGCACTGCCGACGACATTCATCGCCGCAGTGGAGGCGCCTTGTACCTTCAACAGAATCCCATTACCCGCCCGCAGGACACTGTTGTTCTGCACCTGGATGGTCGCGCCTTGAACACCGCCTTCCACCAGGATCGCCGGCCCGCTGCGTCCCTCTACGGTGGAGTTGTCCAGCAACAATGTATTGGTGCCCAGGCCATTGCCGTCATTGATCATTTGTACGCCAGCGCTGTCGCCGCTGATCAGCGTGCCGGCCAGTGCACGGACATCACCGCCACGACTCTTCAGTCCGACACTACCGGCATTAGTGCCTCGCAGTTCGCTGTTGGTCAGCGTCAATGTACTCAACCCCGTGACCAGCGCGCCGGTCTCACCACCCAGGAATCGGCTATCGGTAGCCTCGACCGTCGAGCCCTGCGTCGATGACGGTGGTCGAGCAACCCATAAAGCATCAGTATCCGCCGTCACGGTGGCCCGTTGAATAGTGGCCTGGCTATCAGACACCTGAATTCCGTAGAAGCCAGGATTGCCATTGACGGTAGCGCCATCGATGTTCAAGGTCGATCCGGTCCGGATGGTCAAGCTTTGGGTGGTTACCACCCCTGCATTGAGTACGCCGCCATCTTCCACCAAATAGTCGCTGACCGGGTCATTCGGATCGATTGTTAGGTTTTCGCCCGCGCCAACAATGATGGCCGCCATTGCCGACGGGCTTATTAACAAAAAGGCCGGCAACAGTGCCCACACTTTGAACGTGGCTGCGGCTGCAGGTTTATGTGAAATCAGGTTGTTGAAGCTCATGGGCTGTCCTTCCGTCTTCTTGTCTCCTGCAAGAAGCGGAGAACGTTGAGGGCCGCGGACGATACAGAGACTTCCTACAAAAAAATGTAGGATTAATCTCTGTGAGAGCGAGAAAAAACAGACGCGAAAAACTACAAACAACAACGCTGTATACCCGGTGACTGGCACCGGATATACAGCAAGCTAATAAGTTAACTTTTACCTTCTGGCGATCGATTTATACAGGGTCAATCGGTTTAGCCAGATCGCATGTCACCGTGCCGTTAAATGCACTTACCCGAATAATATCGCTATCTTTCTCGACAAATTCACTGTTGATAGTGGTCGAATAGCTCAACTGCCCGTAGGCATTGTGTGTAGCTAGCATATAGTCATAAGGCATATACCTTTCATAGCCGGAAAGCGCTTCTTGCGGAGACGGTGCATATGGTTCATCTTCCCATGAAGATCCCGGAATAGGAGTGCCAGGTGTATTAGCAGGATACCCTACGTACTTAATGACAACATCGTTGTTAGCCAGCCTTGAATCCGGAGGAATTTGAATAACCAGCACTACATCGCCATTGGACAGCTTTCTCAGTGAGTTGCAGTTCACACCTATCAACGGGTTATCATGAGCGTGTTTGAATCCGGCCGCAGCCAGGATGATTGGTTGCGTACTGACATCCGCAAAATCCACGCTAGATATCGCTTCATTATAATTCAAGTCATGACTAACAACGACTTGGAGTTGTGTAGTTTTATTATCTGGAATAGTCCCAAGAAAGGTCCAATCCATTGTAAACTCAGCGGGCACTTTTGGATCATCAGTGATGTCCGGCTCAAAGATCCCACCCGGCGGTGGCACTGCAATACCACCAATGTAAAATTGAGCCGAATCCCCTACTTTAAAATTAGCGTGATAGGGTAAATAACCTTTAACAACCCCACCATTTTGCTTATCGGCTGCCGTCAGCTGATTGGGTATGGTGGAAACCGGGCCCTTAATCCACGGGAGAAGCATACTTGTGTCCGGGGGATCAGGATTAAGAGGATCAAATGGTGCACACGGTTTTCGAGCATCCAACAAATAATTGGTGACGATAGGTTGAGACGGATAATAAAAGATGCCACGTTTAATTCTGTACCCTAGTTTCAGATCATTTCTGAAATGTCCCTTTTCAACAAGGGTAACACTATCGAGATTGTGCAAAATTGGAATGCCAGGAATAGGCTTTTCGGGCTGATCCTTTCCATCGATGTTGTAAACAATTTGATCCGATGAAGTATTTAAGTTTGGTATCTGAGATTCAAGACCAGCCCCCAGCTTATCAATCAACTCTTGGACTCCAATCACATCAACTGTCGAGTCTGGAATCTGGGGAACGTACAAGCGTTCCGTCACCTGAGGCTTAAGGTCTTTAAACACATACAATACTGTTTCTGCAGATGGCAAGGACGGAACACCCGGATAACTCCTGGCATCACAGAAAAGAATATACCTTCCATCAAAGTTGACAACGTGGCGACCTTCCAAAAAAAACTCGAGCGCCTGACCTAAATTTGACGCAGTTATCGTAATGCTTCCGATTTCCGTTTTTGTATTCTTATCACGACCGATATAGCATTTGATCACAGCCCCAAGTTTCTGATTCGACCAGGGTGCATACGTCAATTTAACAGTCTTACCACCAGCAAAGTCCGAGGGATCCAAACCTTCGGCAATGGCGGATGGCGGTGGCTCTACAGACTTGTCAAGTACGGGGGCGACTTTATCGACCTCATATTCGAACACCCCTACATCTGCAGGGTTGTCCTGGAGTTTAAAAGCCAAACTAATTTTACGCAATCCTTGTGTATCTTTACTGGTTAGCTGAAGGGTCATGGGAAAAGGAGGAAGTGGGTCAAGAGGCGTTACACCGTCAAATTTGGATGTCATGTCCGGGGAACCATCCACCGTCAATATCGATTCAACAACATTCGGTGGGCTATTGCTATCTTGACCATCAAAAACCGGATGCATGAATTGCAGTGTTTTATTAAAAAGACTAGCGGGAAGAAACTTGGGGCCGCCTGCTACCAAAGGATCTAAAAAAAGATTGGAGTCCGCTGGGTAGGGAGCATCCATATCTACAATGCGCAGACTGTTTCGATACTTTAAGTAATCCGCTCTTTTTTTTCTGGTATTAACAGGAAAACCTTGTTTGACAGACATTTTTCATACCCCTTTGATATTTAGCCTTATCGCCCTGACGCTCGGTTATTCAACGCCAGACAAAAAAGCACCGAGATTGAGCATTCATCTTGCGTAGATGAGTTTTTATCGATTACTTCACACATCACGAGTCTTGATTTAAAGGCACTCAGGAAGAACTGACTACTGTCAGAAATAACAGGTTTTGCTACCACTGGTCGGGCAGCGTAAAAAATCGCAGGCAAAAAAAACCCGCCATCCCTTACACAGGGATGGCGGGTTTTATTGTTTAAGGCTTCAGATCACACGGTATCTACCTTCAACGAATGATCATTCAACATGCCGTTGATAATCGTCGCCGTGTCCGCACCGGCAATCATCCCGCCCGCTCCCGGTGTCACCCCGTAATGGCTGGCCAGGTCCACGCCCGCGAGGTCGATGGTCTGGTTCGGCGCGGCACCGGCCATGCTGCTGACGTCGATGCTGGTGACCAGTGAATCGCCGCTGCCGGTGACTTTGAAGTGCAGGTAGTCATCCAGCGACGCCGCGGTGCCGTTCTCGCCTTGCAGCAGTTGCGACAGGTCGAGTTTGTCGATGCCCGGGGTGAAGTCGGTGACCACGTCGTGGCCGCTGTTGTCCTTGAGCCATTGGAAGGTGTCGGCACCCGCGCCACCGGTAAGGGTGTTGTTGCCCAGGCCACCGATGAGCAAGTCATCGCCGCCACCGCCATTGAGCACATCGTTGCCGAGGCCGCCGGTGATGATGTTGTTATGACTGTCGCCGGTGAGCTTGTCGTCGTAGTCGGAACCGATGAGGTTTTCGATCGAGGTCAGGGTGTCGGTGCCGGCGCCCAGGGTGTTTTGCGCACCGAGCAGGCTCAGGTCGACCTTGACCCCGGCGGTGGCATGGGCGTAGCTCGCGGTGTCAGTGCCGGTGCCGCCGTCGAGCAGGTCGTTGCCGGCGCCGCTGTAGAGCAAGTCATTGCCGGCACCACCGTGCAGTTCGTTGTTGCCAGCACCGGCGGTGAGCACATCGTTGCCGTCGCCGGCGTTGATCACGTTACTGCCGGTGCCCGCCACCAGCACGTCATCGCCGGTGGTACCAGTGAGGGTGTGACCTTCCTGGTAGGTGATTGTTGCCGCCGCACTGTCGCTGCCGCCGTGGTGATCGTTGGCGGTGTAGGTGCCGTGGTAGTCCGGGGTGGTGTTGTGGGCGCCGGAGTAGTCAACGGTCAGGGTCAATTGGTAGTTTTCCGCGCCCTTGCCGCTGTTGTTCTTGCCGCCGTCGTCGATATTGGTGATGTGGATCTGGTAGGTGCCATCTGCGGCGGCGGTGATGGTCTTGCCATCGCCGATGTCGATGAATTGTCCGCCGTTGACCGAGTACTCCATGGTCACGTGACCGGCCGCCAGGTTGTGGTCGAGGGTGAGGGTTTCACCCTGTTTAAGGGTGACGGTGATGCGGTCCTCGTCGTTGGTGCTGTTGTTTTTGACTTCACCCAGCGCGCCGCTGACCACCAGCATGGCCGTCATGGCCGCGGTGTTGGCGACGAAGGCGCTGCGGGCGATGCTCACCGATTGCGCGTTGCTGCCGGTAAAGCTGAAGTACTGGTTGGTGCCGATGAAGTCCGCGCCTTTGGCGACCCAGCCGGTGTTGAACGTGGTCGGCGAGGCCGTCAGCTTGTCGCCGTCTGTATCGGTGTCGTTGGCCAGCAGTGCGTCGCCCGGCAAGGTGATGTTGCCCGACAGGATGTTGGTGATGACGTGATCATCGACCGCCACCGGTGGCGCGTTCGGCACGACCTTGACCACCAGCGTCGAGCTGGCCAGGTCGCCGTCGTTGTCGCTGAGCGTGTAGCCGATGTTTTCGGTGATCACCGTTTTGGTGGCTGTTTGCGAGGTGTAGGTGTATTCGCCGGTGTCGAGGTTCACCACCAGGGAGCCCTTGCCGTTGGTGGCGATGCTCAGGGTGTTGTCGACGGTGTTGAAGGTGCCGTGGTTGGCGCCGCCGCTGGCATTCAGCGAACCCTTGTTGTTGTCGCCTTTCGGATCGTAGGTGTAGGTGGTGCCATCGACAGTGATGGATTTGACGAAACCGCCATCGGCGCCGAACGTACCGCCGTCACCCAGCAACGAACCAGTGACCGGCGCGCCGACCACGGTGCCTGTCAGTACCGAATTGAGTTGGTTGAGGTCGGTCACCACCACCGCGTTGGTGTTGGTGCCATGGCCGGTGCCGTTGCTGCCGTCGTAAGCGAGCGGGTCGAGGTTGGCATTGCCGACGCCGCTACCCAGGCCGATCGCGTAGTTCTTGATGTGGTTCTCTTCGAGGAAGGCTTTCCAGTTCGCCTCGTCGGTCTTGCCGATGTCGCCTTCGTTGGGTTTGCCGTCGGAGAAGAAGTAACCGACGTTCTGTGCACCGGTGAGTTTGCCGCTGGTGTCGAACGCGTCTTTCGCCACCGCCACGGCCGCATCGTAGTTGGTGTTGCCGTCCGCCTTCAGGCCGGCAATGATCGACTTGGCGAAGGCCACATCGGTCCAGACGTCGGTTTTGTCCGAGGCACCGCCGTTGAAGGTGACGATCTGCACCTTCACATCACCCAGGTCGTCATACTTGTCGAGCAAGGCGCTGATCGCCTGCTTGGCCAGGTCCAGGCGCGACAGACTGACGCCGGAAGCGCTGAACACACCGGACGCGTCCTTCATGCTGCCGGACACGTCGATCACCAGCAGCACGTTGGTGTCGACCTCCGCCGCCGCCACTGAACGCTCGGCCGCCACGGCTTTGGGCACGTCATCGACGATGTTGACCTTGATCGTGCTGATGCTGGAGTTGCCCAGTGCATCGGTAGCCTTGTAGGTGAAACTTTCGCTCAGCGTGTTGGCGCCGTTGTTCGCGTTCGGCGTGGTGCTGGCCGGTGAGGTCAGGGTGTAGGTGTAGGTGCCGTTCGGGTTCAGCAGGATCTGGCCGTACGTTCCGTGGTCGCTGCCGACCAGGGTGTAGGTGACTGTGCCCACGGCACCGGTGACCGAACCGACCAGGGAGCCGGACGCGGTTTCGCCCGTGCTGTGTGGGTCGCTGCCGACCACGGTGCCGGGGGCCAGGTCCTGGCCATCCTTGCTCAGGTCGAGGGCTTTTTCGTAGACGGTGATGTCGCTGTCGGTAGCGGCCGTGATGCAGGCGTTGTGTACGTCGATGGAGATCGTCGCGGTGCTTTCATCGCCGTCGGCATCGCGGATGGTGTAGGTGAACACGTCGGTCGCGCCGTCGGGACCCACGGAGTTTGGATTGCTGTGGTATTCGGCGTTGCCCTGGGCATCCAGGGTCAGGTAACCGTACTGGCCGTTGATCTGGGTATTGAGACCGTCATGCGCTGGCGTCGAACCGGCACCGGCACGCACGCCGACCACGCCGCCACCGGCGGCGAGACCGTCGGCACCAGCTACGTCATTGGCCAGCACGTTGCCGCTGATGATCCCGCCTTCGGCAAGCGAAGCGATGTCGTGGTTGGCGGTCGGCACGTCATCGACGATGTTGATCACGATGGTGCTGGTGGCCGTGTTGCCGATGTGGTCGGTGGCGGTGTAGGTGAAGGTTTCGGTGGTGGTATTCGGACCGTCGTTGGTGTGCGGCGTGGTGTCGGCCGGCGACGTCAGGGTGTAGGTGTAGGTGCCATTGGCATTGAGCAGCAGTTGCCCATGCGCCCCTTCGCCATTGCCAACCAACGCGTAGGTGATCGTACCGACGGCACCGGTGACCGACCCCACCAGGGAGCCGGACGCAGTTTCGCCGGTGCTGTGCGGGTCGCTGCCGGTGACAGTGCCGGGGGCCAAATCCTGGCCGTCCTTGCTCAGGTCGAGGGCTTTTTCGTAGACGGTGATCTCGTGATCAGTGGCCGCGGTGATGCAGCTGTTGATCACGTCGATGGAAATGGTTGCGGTGCTCTCGTCACCGTCGGCATCGCGAATCGTATAGGTGAATACGTCGGTTGCGCCGCCGGGGCCCACGGAGTTCGGGTGGCTGTGGTATTCGGCATTGCCCTGGGCATCGAGAGTCAGGTAACCGTACTGGCCGTTGATCTGGGTGTTGAGACCGTCATGCACCGGGGTCGAACCGGCACCGGCACGCACGCCGACCACGCCGCCACCCGCCGCGAGGCCATCGGCACCGGCCACGTCGTTGGCCAGTACGTTGCCGCTGATGATGCCGCCTTCGGCAAGCGAGGCGATGTCGTGGTTGGCGGTCGGCACGTCGTCGACGATGTTGATCACGATGGTACTGGTGGCCGTGTTGCCGATATGGTCGGTGGCGGTATAGGTGAAGGTTTCGGTCAGGGTGTTCGGACCGTCGTTCGTGTGCGGCGTGGTGTCGGCCGGCGAGGTCAGGGTGTAGGTGTAGGTGCCATTGGCATTGAGCAGCAGTTGCCCGTGCGCGCCTTCGCCATTGCCAACCAACGCGTAGGTGATCGTGCCCACGGCACCGGTGACCGAACCGACCAGGGAGCCGGACGCGGTTTCGCCCGTGCTGTGCGGATCGCTGCCAACGACGGTGCCCGGTGCCAGGTCCTGGCCGTCCTTGCTCAGATCGAGGGCTTTTTCGTAGACGGTGATCTCGTGATCAGTGGCCGCCGTGATGCAGCTGTTGATCACGTCGATGGAAATGGTCGCGGTGCTCTCGTCACCGTCGGCATCGCGAATCGTGTAGGTGAACACGTCGGTCGCACCGCCACCCCCTACCGAGTTCGGGTTGCTGTGGTATTCGGCGTTGCCTTGGGCATCCAGGGTCAGGTAACCGTACTGGCCGTTGATCTGGGTGTTGAGACCGTCGTGCACCGGGGTCGAGCCGGCACCGGCACGCACGCCGACCACGCCGCCGCCGGCCGCGAGGCCATCGGCACCGGCCACGTCGTTCGCCAGCACGTTACCGCTGATGATCCCGCCTTCGGCGAGCGAGGCGATGTCGTGGTTGGCGGTCGGCACGTCATCGACGATGTTCACGACGATGGTGCTGCTGACCGTGTTGCCGACGTGATCGGTGGCGGTGTAGGTGAAGGTTTCGGTGATGGTATTCGGACCGTCATTCGCGTGCGGCGTGGTGTCAGCGGGCGAGGTCAGGGTGTAGGTGTAGGTGCCATTGGCATTGAGCAGCAGTTGCCCATGGGCCCCTTCGCCATTGCCGACCAGCGCGTAGGTGATCGTGCCCACGGCGCCCGTGACCGAACCCACCAGAGAGCCGGAAGCGGTTTCGCCCGTGCTGTGCGGGTCGCTGCCGGTGACCGTGCCCGGAGCGAGATCCTGGCCGTCTTTGCTCAGATCCAGCGCTTTTTCGTAGACAGTGATTTCGTGATCGCTGGCCGCCGTGATGCAGCTGTTGATCACGTCGATGGAGATCGTCGCGGTGCTCTCGTCACCGTCGGCATCGCGGATGGTGTAGGTGAACACATCGGTTGCGCCGTCGGGACCTACGGCATTCGGGTTGCTGTGGTATTCCGCGTTGCCCTGGGCATCGAGGGTCAAATAGCCGTACTGGCCGTTGATCTGGGTGTTGAGACCGTCATGCACCGGGGTCGAGCCGGCACCGGCGCGCACGCCGACCACGCCGCCGCCAGCCGCGAGGCCATCGGCACCGGCCACGTCGTTGTCCAACACATTGCCACTGATGATGCCGCCTTCGGCGACGGAGGCAGCGTCGTTATGCGCGGTCGGTACGTCATCGACAATGTTGACCACGATGGTGCTGCTGACCGTGTTGCCGACGTGATCGGTGGCCGTATACGTGAAGGTTTCGGTCAGCGTGTTCGGGCCGTCATTCGCCTGAGGCGAGGTGCCGGCCGGCGAGGTCAGGGTGTAGGTATACGTGCCGTCGGCATTGAGCAGAAGTTGCCCATGCGCCCCTTCGCCATTGCCGACCAACGCATAGGTGATCGTGCCCACGGCGCCGGTGACCGAACCGACCAGGGTGCCGGACGCCGTTTCGCCCGTGCTGTGCGGATCGCTGCCAACGACGGTGCCCGGTGCCAGGTCCTGGCCGTCCTTGCTCAGGTCGAGGGCTTTTTCGTAGACGGTGATTTCGTGATCGCTGGCCGCGGTGATGCAACTGTTGATCACGTCGATGGTGATCGTCGTGGTGCTTTCGTCACCGTCGGCATCACGAATGGTGTAGGTGAACACGTCGGTCGCACCGCCGTCGCCTACCGAGTTCGGGTTGCTGTGATACTCGGCGTTACCCTGGGCGTCCAGGATCAGGTAACCGTACTGGCCGTTGATCTGGGTACCGACGCCATCATGCACCGGGGTCGAGATTTCGGAGCCGGCGCGCACGCCGACTACACCGCCACCCGACGCGAGACCATCGGCGCCCTTCACGTCGTTCAACAGCACGTTACCGCTGATGATGCCGCCCTCGGCGACCGAGGCATTGTCGTGGTTCGCGGTCGGCACGTCATCGACGATGTTGACGTTGATTTGCCCGGTCGCGGTGCTGCCGTCGACGTCCTTGGCCACCACGTCGAAATGTTCGGAGATGCTGTTGGTATCACCGCCATTCGGGTGGGTGTCGCTGAAACTCAGGGTGTAGCTGTAGGTCACCACGCCGGTCGCCGGGTTGTAACCGGTGATGGTGAAGGTGGCGCCCGTGTCGGTCGCGATCGATTGTGGGAAGTTCGCCGCCACGCCGCCAGTCACGACGGCGATCCCGCCCACAGTCAGGGTTTGCAGGCCATCCGGTGCAGTGACGGTGAAAGAGCCGTTCTGGGTCAGGGCCGGGGTATCAGGGTCGCTACCGGCGGGGAGGTTTTTCTCGTAGACGGTCAGTTCACCGCCCTCGACTTCGAGACCGTTCAGGGTGACGGGATTATCCGGGGTATCAGGGACAATCGGTGTGCCCGTGACAACCGGGACATTAGCGCCATTGTCCGGGTCACCGGCCAGACGTTCCTCCGGGAGTTCGGGAATACCGTTGAAGCCTGCGGTGGGGAAACCGATGTTCGGATCGACCCGACCGGCCGTTTCTTCCAGCATCACAAAACTGTGACCGCCACCCAGAGCACCACCGGTGCCGCCCGGTGCTCCCGGACCTGCCGCCGTGGCCTCCGCGGTTTGCGTCGGGTCATCGCCCGCCGCGATGGCTTTTTGTACGCGTTCGACATCGGTCAACTGCGCCTGGGTCGGCGTGGTCGCTTCGGGTGTATTCACATGGGAGGCATGATCCGCCAGCAACTGGCTGGTCATCTGCAGGCTGCTGCCACGCCCGAGGGTCAGTTCCTGGCCATTTTCCAGTTTCACCGCCACCGCGCCTTCGGCTCCGGTCACCAGTTGATCGCCGGCGAACAGCCGATCCCCTTCGACCAGCGCCCGCCGGGTGCCATTGCTCGCTTCGGCGAACACCTGACCAATGACCTTACTGACGATACCGATGAGCGTTGCCATGTGCATTTCCTCCGCTGCCAACTGCTGTCGGCATCCTGTTGATTGCGAAGAACGTGCTCATGGCGTGAGCGGGTAACCGGCGGATCGTCTACCGGGCAGCGGCTTGCCTGACCAAGCCGCTGCCCTGGCGACAATCTCGCCAAGCATGTCGCTCGCGGGCAAAGCGTCCGATTCGGCACAAAACCCAATGCAATCAATCACATTGGGTTCCCGTTGCGAAACAACCTTACCTGCGGGCGATGCGTAACGGTTTTGAAGCAGCAAGTGACAAAAAACCGTCACTCAAAACCGTTGCGCGTCCCTCCCCTCCAGCACTCCTTCGCCCAATTTCGATAAGTGGACTGAACTTTCCTGTACCCTCGAGAAGCTCCCTAAAGCTCCTAAATCAAAGGCTTTCGGAGTGAACAATGTGCTGGATTTCGCAGAGCGCATAAGTTTTTTTTGGAATAACACTTATGAGAAATACTTCTAAGCTTCTTTGAAGAATGTTCTTAGCTCTGATGTTACAAGTATGAAACGGTTTCACCTATAAATGCCGTCAAATATTTGGCGACTGATAAAGCACCATTAGGATTTCAGGGAGATGTACCCATGCGCCAATTGACCCCCCTTTGCAGTGCGATTTTATTGGCCATGGCCTGCACGTCTCAGGTTCAAGCCATGTCGTTGACCGAGGCGATCCAAAGCACCATCGCAACCCACCCGGAACTGGCCTCGCGCGTGGACAGCCGCCTGTCTGCGGATGAAGACGTGAAAGTCGCCAAAGGCGGGTTTTATCCATCCGTGGATCTGAATGCCTCGTACGGGCGCGGGTACAGCGACAACACCAACACCCGGGCCTTGGGCAATCACAACACCGAGACCCTGAACTACACCCAATCGGAACTGCGCCTGCGGCAGATGCTGTTCGACGGGTTCAACACCTCCAACGAAGTCGAGCGCACCAAAGGCGTGGTCAACTCCCGGGCCTATTACGCTCAGGGCACCGCCCAGGACCTGGCCCTGCGCACCATCGAGGTCTACCTCGAAGTGCTCAAGCGCCGCGAACTGGTGACGCTGGCCAAGAACAACCTGCAGGCGCACTTGCGGGTCAACGACCAGATCGGCCTGCGCACCCAGCGCGGCATCGGCAGTAACGCCGACGCCGATCAGTCCGTGGCTCGCCGGGCACTCGCGGAAAACAACCTCGATACCGCCGAAGTCGATCTGGCGGATGCCGAGGCGAACTTCTATGCGGTCACCGGGCGCATGCCCGATGAGCTGGAAACCCTGCCATCGATCAAGGGTGAGTTGCCTGCCACGATCCAGGATGCCCAGCAGAGCATGGTCGAGAACAACCCGTACCTGAAATCCGCCCAGGCCGACGTGCAATCGGCCGAGAGCCAGTACGAAGTCGCCAAGTCGCCGTTCTACCCACGCTTCGACGCTGAAGCCGCCGTGGGGGCGAACAACAACATCGCCGGTGAAGAGGGCCACGACAACGAGTGGCGCGTCGGCATCGTGATGAACTACAACCTGTTCCGCGGCGGCAGCGACAAGGCACGACTGGCCTCCGATGCGCACAAGATCAACCAGGCCATGGACATCCGCAACAACGCCCTGCGCCAGCTCAACGAGAACATCCACCTGGCGTGGAACGCCATGCTCAATGCGCGCAAACAGACCCCGACCGCGCGCGAATACGCCGAAACCACCACCCGTGTGCGGGCGGCGTATCAGGACCAGTTCGGCCTCGGCCAGCGGACCCTGCTCGACGTGCTCGACAGCGAAAACGAACTCTACAACGCCAACCGCCGCTACACCGAAGTGCGCTACACCGAAGAGTTTTCGATGTACCGTGTACTGGCGAACATGGGTGAGCTGCTGAGCAAACAGCGGGTCGTGTTGCCCGCCGACGCGATCGCCCGCAGCGAAGTGAAAAACGAAGCCCGTCTGCCTGAACTGAAGTAACGCCACGGAGCGAGAATGTGACCAGCATGGAACCCGGCAACACCGGTGTCGATCCGCGGCTGAGCTTCGATGACCCGCTTCTCGATGGTCTGTTGATTCTCTGCAAACTTCATGGCGCGACGGTCAGTCGCGCCAGCCTGAGTGCCGGGCTGCCAATGGCACACCAACGCATGAGCCTGGACCTGCTGCCCCGCGCAGCGGCCCGGGCCGGTTTGCAGGCGCGGTTGTTGAGCCGTGACCTGGAAGACATTTCCCCGCTCAACTTGCCGGTGCTGCTGATCCTCGACAAGGGCCGTACCGCCGTCCTGCGCCGTTTCGGCGATGACGGCCGGCTGTTGATCCTGCCGAGCGAAGCCGACGGCGGCGAGCAATGGGTCAGCCGTGAAGAACTCAGCGAAACCTACAGCGGCCAGGCGTTGTTCGCCCGGCCACGGCATGAACTCGAAGACTTGCGTTCACCCCTGGTGCCACGGGTGGAGGCATGGTTTCGAGACACGCTGAAACTGTCGAAATGGCTGTACAGCGATGCGATCCTCGCGAGCTTCCTGATCAACCTGCTGGGGTTGATGGTGCCGCTGTTCGTCATGCAAACCTACGACCGCGTGGTGCCGAACCAGGCCACGTCGACCTTGTGGGTGCTGTCCATCGGCCTGCTCATCGGCACCGGTTTCGAACTGGCGCTGCGGGTGGTTCGTGCGCACTTGCTGGACACCGCCGGCAAGAAAACCGACGTGATTCTTTCGGCAACGCTGTTCGAACGCATCACCGGCATGTCGATGAAAGCGCGGCCGGCGACCATCGGCGGTTTTGCCCAAAGCATCCATGACTTCCAGGGCCTGCGTGAATTTCTCACGGCGGTCACGCTGACCAGCCTGATCGACCTGCCCTTCGCCGTGCTGATGCTGGTGGTGATCGGTCTGCTCGGCGGCTGGCTGGTGGTGATTCCGGTGCTGGCGTTCCCGATCACGATCATGTTCGCGATGATCATCCAGGCGCGTCTGCGCGACACCGTGCAAAAAAGCCTGGCCCTCGGTGCCGAGCGCCAGGCCCTGCTGATCGAAACCCTCGGCGGCCTGGAAACCCTCAAGGCCTGCAGCGCCGAAAGCGAGCGCCAGCACAAATGGGAAAGCACCCACGGCGCCCTCACCCGCCTCGACAGCCACGCGCGCAATCTCTCGGCGCTGGCCACCAACGGCACGCTGTTCATCCAGCAGTTCTCCGGCATGGCGACCATCATTGCCGGGGTCTACAGCATCATCGCCGGCAACCTCAGCGTCGGCGCTCTGGTGGCGACCTACATGCTCGGCAGCCGCGTACTTGCGCCGCTGGGGCAGATCGCCGGGTTGATCACCCGCTATCAGCAAGCGCAACTGACCATGAAAAGCACCGATGCGTTGATGGGCCTGCCGCAGGAGCGCGATGCGAAACAGCGTCCGCTGGAGCGCACGCAACTGCAAGGCGCCCTCGACGTCAGCGGCGTGACGTTTCACTACAACGGCCAGAGCGCCGCGGCGCTGTCCAACATCAGTTTCAGCATGAAAGCCGGTGAACGGGTCGGCATCATCGGGCGCAGCGGCTCGGGCAAAAGTACCCTGGGACGGCTGGTGATGGGGTTCCTGGAACCGGAGGAAGGCCAGTTGCTGCTCGATGGCCTGGACCTGCGGCAACTGGACGTCGCCGACCTGCGCCAACAGATTGGTTATGTCGCCCATGACCTGCCACTGCTGGCCGGCAGCCTGCGCGACAACCTGACCCTCGGCGCGCGCTACATCAGCGATGCGCGGATGCTGGAAGTGGCAGAACTGACCGGTGTGACCGAACTGGCGCGTCAACATCCGCAAGGCTTTGACCGGCCTGTCGGCGAACGCGGGCAGTTGCTGTCGGGCGGCCAACGTCAGGCGGTATTGCTGGCGCGCTCGTTGTTGCTCGACCCGCCGATCATGCTGCTCGACGAACCCACCAGCGCCATGGACAACAGCAGCGAAGACGTTCTGCGGCAAAAGCTTCACAGCTGGGTCCAGGGCAAAACCCTGCTGCTGGTCACGCACCGCACCTCGATGCTCAGCCTGGTAGATCGGCTGGTGGTGCTGGACAACGGGAAGATCGTCGCCGACGGTCCGAAAGAAGCTGTCATCGATGCATTGCGCAAGGGCCGTGTCGGCTCTGCGGCCGTCTAGGAGGCCGCCATGGCATCTTCACAAAGTTCACGTGGTTACTTCGACAGCTTCAGCAAAAGCGCCGAAAGCGAATTCATGCCGGAAACCGCCGGCGCTTCGTTGCAGGATTCTCCGCGCTGGTCGCGGATCACCGTGTGGCTCGCCGCCGCGCTGATCATCAGCGCTGTGGTCTGGGCCAAGTTCGCGGTGTTGCAGGAAGTCACCATGGGCGAAGGCAAGGCGATTCCGTCGAGCAAAGTCCAGGTGATCCAGAACCTTGAGGGCGGCATCGTCACCGAGATCTTCGTGCGCGAAGGACAAATGGTGAACAAGGGCGACACTCTGCTGCGCCTGGATGACACGCGGTTTCTGTCGAACAAGGGCGAAAGCGAAGCCGACCGGTATGCGCTGACCGCGCAGGTCGAACGTCTGTCCGCCGAGGCCGAGGGCCGACCCTTCAAGTTGTCGGCAGAGGTGATCGCCAAGGCACCGCAAGTGGCCGAGGACGAGCGTGCACTGTACGAACAACGGCAACGTCGTCTGTCCAGCGAGCAGCGCACGCTGAGCGAACAACTTCGGCAAAAAACCCAGGAGCTGGCAGAGTTCCGCTCCAAACAGGGGCAATACAGTTCAAGCCTGGCGCTGCTGCAGGAAGAAATGAACATGTCGGCGCCGCTGGTGGGCACCGGGGCGGTTTCACCGGTGGAAATCCTTCGGCTCAAACGCAGCGCGGTGGAGATTCGCGGTTCGCTGAACGCCACGACGCTGGCGATTCCTCGCGCCGAGTCGGCGATCAACGAGATCAAAAGCAAGATCGACGAGTCTGAGCAAACCTTCCGCTCGGAGGCCGCAAAGGACCTGAACGAGAAACGCACCGACCTGTCGAAGATCACCGCGTCCAGCATCGCCATCGATGACCGGGTGAGCCGTACGACGGTGGTGTCGCCGGTGCACGGGATTATCAAAACGCTGAAGGTCAACACCATCGGCGGTGTGGTTCAACCGGGCAACGACATGGTGGAAATCGTGCCGATCGAAGACAACCTGCTGATCGAAGCCAAGGTGCGGCCACAGGACGTGGCGTTCCTGCACCCGGGGCAGAAAGCGATGGTGAAGTTCAGCGCCTATGACTACACGATTTATGGTGGGCTGAGCGCCAAGCTGGAGTTGATCGGTGCGGACACGATTACCGATGACAAGGGCAACAGCTTCTACCTGATCCAGGTGCGCACCGACAAGAACCACTTGGGCGGGGATGTGAAGCCGTTGCTGATCATTCCGGGGATGGTGGCGACGGTGGATATCATTACCGGGGAGAAGAGCGTGCTGGATTACCTGCTGAAACCGGTGCTTAAAGCGCGGACTGAGGCGATGCGGGAGCGGTAGTCTTCGCCAGGATTTTCTTTGATTGTTCTACCGTCATCGCGAGCAGGCTCGCTCCTACAGGGATCGCGTTTCTTCAGGAAGAACGCGGTCAACTGTGGGAGCGAGCCTGCTCGCGATGAGGCCCTCAATAACACCACTTATTTCGGACCATGATTGCGCTGGAAAACGGCCTCCCCCATCGCCGCAATCTGCCCCTCGATCAACGCCTCGAACGGTTTCAACAACGGCTCAAAACTGACAGGTGCCTCCAGCACCTGCAACGCCTGCACGATCGCTTCCACCGTCGACAATGCTCCCGGCCCGGGTGCCTTGCGCAACCGATACCGCGACACACCGCCATCCGCCAATGTCACCCGGGGCAATGCCGCCAGCAGCGGGTTGAGGTGCAGCATTTTGCGCGCCTTGCGCCAGGTGCCATCCGGAACCACCAGCAGCAGCGGCTGATCATTCGCGGCGTACACCTGCAACGGCTGCGCCTCCTCCCCGGGAAACAGCAGCCGCGCCTGATAACCCGGCTGATTCAACAGCGCCGGCAAATCCTCGAACACCTCACCCACCACCAGCTCGGCATTCTTCAACCCCAGCGCCGCCAATCGTGCGGTGTTCAGCGCATGGTTCACTTCACTCGGATGTTGCAGCAGCAAGACGCGGGTGCGGCTGTCGAGGTTCGGGATCAACGGGCACAAGCAGTGGGTTTGTGGACGCAGGCAGCGCGGGCATTGGATTCTGGACATCAACTCAAACCTGATTCAGTTGGGCTTTAAGCAAGTCGCGAAACGTCTGGATCAGCGGCTCACGGCTGCGTCCCCGGCGCACGATCATCGAAAACGGCGCCTGATAGCCGAAGGTTGCCGGCAGCAGCACGCGCAAATCGCCCTTGTCCGCCCAGGCCTGGGCGTAATGTTCCGGCAGGTAACCGATGTAGGCGCCGGACAACACCAGGATCAGCTGCGCCTCCATACTTTCCACGGTCGCGGCGCTGTGTTTGAAACCGTGACGCGCCAGTTCCGCCTGGCTCCAGTAGCCGCGACCGACCATGCGCTGCTGGGTGATGACTTGCTCGGGGATGCGCCGTTCGGTGAACAAAGGATGGCGGCTGCTGCAATACAACCAGTGCTGCTCGCGGTACAGCGGCATGTAGACCAGCCCGCTCATGCGCGTGGAAAACGCGCCGATGGCCAGGTCGAGGCGGTTGTCCTGCACGCCGAGTTGCAGTTCGTACGGGCTCATCACCGAGAGGTGCAAATGCACGGCCGGGTGTTCCTGACTGTAGGCGCCGATGGCTTCGGCGAACGGCAGGGCCTTGTCACTGACGGTGGAGTCGATGACGCCGAGGTTCAGCGTGCCGCGCAATTCGCCCTTCAGCGCCGCCGCGTACTGCTCGAAACCTTCGAGCTCGCCGAGCAGGCGCAGGGTTTCCTGATGGAACAGCTCGCCCTTGCTGGTCAGGCTGAAACCGCCGCGCCCGCGATGGCAGAGCACCAGGCCAAGGGCCGCTTCGAGCTGGCTCATGTAGGTGCTGATCGCCGACGTGGAGAGGTTGAGCTCTTGCTGGGCGTTGGCGAACCCCTGGTGACGGACCACGCTGACGAAGATGCGCAACAGTTTCAGGTCGGGTAAAGCGTTGGCCATGGGGGCTCCGTTGCGAATATCGGTGAGTCCGCGTTGTTTGACGAGCGGTTGCTGCGCAACCGATCGCCAGCAAGCTGGCTCCTACAGGGTCGTGCAGCATTGACGATTACGCTCAACCTGTAGGAGCCGGCTTGCCGGCGATTCGGTTGCATGGACAACCCATCCCTCAAGCCGGGAAGTCTATCGCCCCTACCGCCATTAGTTTAGAAAATTCTGAACTAAGTATTTGCCCGTAGCGATTCTTCCCGGCCACTACATTTCGCAGAATCGGCCCCTAACGGTGCCCGATCCTCCCCGGATCCGCGCAACCGACATAAATAAAACAACGACGATGAGGCCCTACCCGTGGACAAGATTCTTCACCAACCACTGGGCGGCAACGAAATGCCGCGCTTCGGCGGCATCGCCACCATGCTCCGACTCCCCCATGTTCCTACCGCTGCCGGTCTGGACGCTGCCTTCGTAGGCGTGCCCCTGGACATCGGTACTTCGCTGCGCCCGGGCACCCGTTTCGGGCCGCGTGACATCCGCGCCGAATCGGTGATGATCCGCCCGTACAACATGGCGACCGGTGCTGCACCGTTCGACTCGCTGTCGGTGGCCGACATCGGCGACGTGGCGATCAACACTTTCAACCTGCTGGATGCCGTACGGATCATCGAAGAATCCTACGACAACATCCTCGAACACGACGTGATCCCCCTGACTCTGGGCGGCGACCACACCATCACCCTGCCGATCCTGCGTGCCATCCACAAGAAGCACGGCAAGGTCGGCCTGGTGCACATCGACGCCCACGCCGATGTGAACGATCACATGTTTGGCGAGAAAATCGCCCACGGCACCACTTTCCGTCGCGCCGTCGAAGAAGGCCTGATCGACCCGGACCGCGTCGTGCAAATCGGCCTGCGTGCCCAGGGCTACACCGCCGACGACTTCAACTGGAGCCGTAACCAGGGCTTCCGTGTGGTTCAGGCCGAAGAATGCTGGCACAAGTCCCTGGCCCCGTTGATGGCCGAAGTTCGCGAGAAAGTCGGCGGCGGTCCGGTGTACCTGAGCTTCGACATCGACGGCATCGACCCGGCCTGGGCGCCTGGCACCGGCACCCCGGAAATCGGTGGTCTGACGACCATTCAGGCGATCGAGATCGTGCGTGGCTGCCAAGGCCTCGACCTGATCGGTTGCGATCTGGTAGAAGTCTCGCCCGCTTACGACACCACCGGCAACACCTCGCTGCTGGCCGCCAACCTGCTGTACGAAATGCTCTGCGTACTGCCTGGCGTGGTCCACCGCTGAGGATCGGTCATGAACGAACGTGATCAGGTTTTGCAAGCGGCCGCCGATCTGGTGTCCGCGTTTGCCCGTAACGATCGCGAAGCCTACTTCGGCGCGTTCAGCGCCGATGCCAGCTTCGTTTTCTACACCCTCGAGCAGCCTCTGCTGTCGCGCGACGCCTATCAGGCGATGTGGGACAGCTGGCGCTCGGAGGATGGCTTCGAAGTGCTGTCGTGCACGTCGAGCAACGCTTTCGTCAGCCTGCAGGGTGACGTAGCGATTTTCATCCATGACGTGGCCACCGAGCTGCGCATGCAAGGGGAGCAACACTTCAGCCAGGAGCGCGAGACGATTGTTTTCAAAAAACAGCCGTCTGGCCAAGAACAACAAGGCCTATGGCTGGCCTGCCATGAACATTTGTCCGCAATGCCGGAAGGGCTGCCAACCCCTTAGCCAAAACAGGTGACGCTCACACACGATGAGCGCGCCTTTATGATCGGAGCAGATCATGAATAACAACAACAACGACCAAAGCCTTACGCAAATCGAAACCTACGGGGTCGAACAGATCCCGGACAACGAACGCACCGCAGGCCCGACGGACTTGTTCCGGATGATCTTCGGTGGTTCGAACACCTTTGCCACCGCCGTGCTCGGCAGTTTCCCGGTGCTCTTCGGCCTGTCCTTCCAGGCGGGCGTCGGGGCGATTGTGCTGGGCGTGCTGCTGGGTTCGCTGATCCTCGCGCCGATGGGCCTGTTCGGTCCGATCAACGGCACCAACAATGCCGTGTCTTCCGGTGCACACTTCGGCGTGCACGGGCGGATCGTCGGTTCGTTCCTGTCGCTGCTGACCGCCATCGCGTTCTTCTCGCTCTCGGTGTGGAGTTCGGGTGATGCGCTGATCGGTGGTGCGAAACGCCTGATCGGCCTGCCGGAAACCGACCTGACCCTGGGCCTGGCCTACGGTCTGTTCGCGATTCTTGTGCTGACTGTATGCATCTATGGTTTCCGTTTCTTGCTGTGGGTCAACAAGATCGCCGTGTGGAGCGCCAGCCTGCTGTTCCTGCTGGGCGTGTTCGCCTTCGCCGGTCCATTCGATGTGAACTACGCCGGCACCGTGAACATGGGGCAACCGGGTTTCTGGGCGGCCTTCATCGGCGCAGCACTGGTCGCGATGAGCAACCCGATTTCCTTCGGTGCGTTCCTCGGCGACTGGTCGCGTTACATCCCGCGTGAAACCTCCAAGCGCCGGATCATGGCCGCCGTGGTGATCTCGCAGGTCGCAACGTTCATCCCGTTCCTGTTCGGCCTGGCCACCGCCACCATCGTCGCGATCAAGGCGCCGGACTACATCGCCGCCAACAACTACGTCGGCGGTCTGCTGGCTGTTTCGCCGAGCTGGTTCTTCCTGCCGGTGTGCCTGATTGCGGTGATCGGCGGCATGTCCACCGGCACCACCTCGCTGTATGGCACCGGGCTGGACATGTCCAGCGTGTTTCCACGGGTGCTGTCGCGGGTCAAGGCGACCTTGCTGATCGGTGTGATGTCGATTGCGTTCATCTTCATCGGTCGCTTCGCGGCGAACCTGGTGCAGAGTGTGTCGACCTTCGCCGTGCTGATCATCACCTGCACCACCCCATGGATGGTGATCATGATCATCGGCCTGCTGGTCCGCCGCGGCTTCTACTGCCCGGATGACCTGCAAGTGTTCACCCGCGGCGAGAAAGGCGGCCGCTACTGGTTCACCCACGGCTGGAACTGGCGTGGGCTGGGTGCCTGGATCCCGAGTGCACTGGTTGGTTTGTGCTTTGTGAACCTGCCGGGGCAATTCGTGGGTGTGCTCGGAAATCTGGCCGATGGCATCGACATCAGCCTGCCGGTGACCCTGGGCCTGGCCTCGGTGGTGTACCTGGCGCTGCTGAGCCTGTTCCCGGAATCGGCTGCGGTGTTCGGGCCGAATGATCCACGCAGCAAGGGCACGGACTCGCTCGATAAAGCGGCATTGCGACAAGCCGCCTGAATCAAGAACAACGCATTACCTGTGGGAGCGGGCTTGCCCGCGAAGACGGCAGCACATCCAACATTGATGTGACTGACAGACCGCGATCGCGAGCAGGCTCACGCCTACAGAAAGCAGCACCACAGAAACGCATTTGTTTCACATAAAAAAGACAATCGGAGACACGCCATCATGGCATTGGATTTATTCGTCGTTCTCATCTACGCCGCCGCGATGCTGATACTCGGCTATTACGGCATGCGCAAAGCCAAGACCAACGAGGAGTTTTTGGTCGCCGGTCGTAACCTCGGCCCCACCCTCTACATGGGCACCATGGCGGCCACCGTCCTCGGCGGCGCGTCCACCGTGGGCACCGTGCGTCTGGGCTACGTGCACGGCATCTCCGGTTTCTGGCTCTGCGCCGCACTGGGTTGCGGGATCGTGGCGCTGAACCTGTTCCTCGCCAAACCGCTGCTGAAACTGAAGATCTACACCGTTACCCAGGTGCTGGAAAAACGCTACAACCCGATGGCCCGCTCTGCGAGCGCGGTGATCATGCTGGCGTATGCACTGATGATCGGCGTGGTTTCGATCCTGGCCATTGGCACCGTGCTGCAAGTGCTGTTCGACCTGCCGTTCTGGCTGTCGGTATTGGTCGGCGGTGGCGTGGTGGTGATTTATTCGGCGATCGGCGGCATGTGGTCCCTGACCCTGACCGACATCGTTCAGTTCGTCATCAAGACCGTGGGCCTGATGTTCATCCTGTTGCCAATCTGCCTGTACCGCGTCGGCGGCTGGGATCAGTTGGTGGCCAAACTGCCGGAGGCGAGCTTCAGCTTCACCACCATCGGCTGGGACACCATCATCACCTACTTCGTGATCTACTTCTTCGGCATCCTGATCGGTCAGGACATCTGGCAACGGGTGTTCACCGTCAAGACCGCCAAGGTCGCGCAATACGCCGGTACTGCCGCAGGCCTCTACTGCATCATCTACGGTCTGGCGTGCGCCCTGATCGGCATGGCCGCTCACGTACTGATCCCGGATCTGGACAACGTCAACAACGCTTTCGCCGCCATCGTCAAACTGTCGCTGCCGGACGGTATCCGTGGCCTGGTCATCGCCGCGGCACTGGCCGCCATGATGTCCACCGCCAGCGCCGGCCTGTTGGCTGCCGCCACCACGCTGAGCGAAGACCTGCTGCCGAAACTGCGTGGCGGTAAACAGTCGAGCCTGGGCATGAACCGTCTGGTGACGCTGCTGACCGGTATTGTCGTGCTGGGTATCGCCCTGGTGGTGAACGATGTGATCAGCGCCCTGACCCTGGCCTACAACCTGTTGGTCGGCGGCATGCTGATCCCGTTGATGGGTGCGATTTTCTGGAAACGCGCCACCACCGCCGGCGCCATCGCCAGCATGAGCCTGGGCTTCGCCACGGCACTGCTGTTCATGGTCAAGGACGGTCTGGATGCCAACACCCCGATCTACTACAGCCTGCTTGCAGGTCTGGTGAGCTTCATTGTGGTGAGCCTGATGTCTCGCCGCCCAGCTGTGGTGGCGAGCGCCATCTAAGCTGAACATAACGACTTGATGCTTTCTTCGACGGGTGTGGCGTCGGTTGCCACACCCGTTTTTTTTCGTCTGGAGAAAACCCTTGATGAAGATTGTTTCTCGCGATCAGTGGTTTGAGGTCAAGCGACTCAGTGACGGCATTCGCCTGATTCACGAGCCGTACATCCGCCCCTTCTATCGCTGCAACCTCTGGCACGTTCAGGGTCGCGACAAGGACCTGCTGCTGGACAGCGGCTCCGGCCTGGTGAGCCTGCGCGAGCAACTGCCGTGGATCACCGAACGGCCGCTGGTGGCGGTGGCCAGTCATTGCCATTTCGATCACATCGCCGGCCATCATGAGTTTGGCGAACGCCTGGTGCATCCCGCCGAGGCCGACATCCTGGCGGCACCGGACGGCGAAAACGATTTGAGCCGTGCATTCGTCGGCGATGACATGTTCGAGGCGCACCCCGATTGTCCGCTGTGCTACGCCGAATACCGGGTCAAAGCCGCCCCCGCCACGGGCCTGATCGAAGAAGGTGACGTGCTGGACCTGGGCGACCGCGTGTTGCAGGTGCTGCACACACCGGGCCATTCGCCGGGCGGCATCAGCCTGTACGAAGCCGCGACCGAAACCCTGTTCAGCGGCGACATCATCTACGACGGCCCGCTGATCGAGGACGCCTACCACTCCAACCTCGATGACTACGCCCGCAGCCTGCAACGCTTGCGCGAGCTACCGATTCGCACCGTCCACGGTGGGCATTTCGGCAGTTTTTCCGGGGAACATCTGCGCAGGATGATTGACGAGCGGCAGCGCTCCCACGCCTGAAGCCTGCTGTACTCAACGCCAGGGACAACAACAATAACGCCCTAGAAGAACCGCCATGAAAAGAGCCGCCGTACGTGCCGCCGTCCATCAGTTCATCAGCCGCTTGCTGGAGGGCCGGGATGACTTTGACGATGACGCCAGCCTGGCGGAACTGGGCCTGGATAAAGCGGACATCGAAGACCTGATCTTCCACCTGGAAGATGAGTTGGGATTGACGGCGTTTACCGCGGAGGAAGACCGGATGCTCAGGAGCGCCAGGACGGCGAATGATCTGAGTCGATTTTTGATGGAGATCGGGCGGCACTGATGGCGCCCGGTTTTGCATGTACGTCTGCTACGCAGCCGAATGCAGCTTCGACAGCTGCTACCACACGGCTGCGATCTACCGGACCTTGACGCGTTACCGACGGCGCTGCTGGCGTCGACGCTGTTCGTCGTCAGTGCGAATAGGCACAGGTTGCAGAGGCGGTTCGATCAAACCGAGTGCGACACCCAGGTCATGCAGCCAGTTTTGGATTTTCTCTTTCATGGTGCCCCCTTCAGGGTAGTGCCGAGCGGCTGAAATTCTGTAGCCCCTTCGCACTGATAATAGTCCGAAGTCCTACGCAATGCTCGGCAAAATCCGCAATGATCTGTTACTGAATTGATCCGAATACCTGACCATTAGTTCAGGCAATTGCCCGGTCTGCAAACGAGTCCGACGGAAAGGCCATCTGTTGCTGCTCGATCCACGCATTCAGATTGGCACCGACCATGCCTTTGCGCCACATCAGCCAAGTCGTCGCCCTGGCAAATGGCTCGGCCAACGGGTGCACCGCCACGCTTTCGCGACCCGGCAGGCTGGCGAGCATCGACTCGGACATCAGCGCCACACCCGAGCCGGCAATCACGCAGGCGAGCATCCCCGGATACGACTCGATCTCCATCGCCCGCCCCATGGCCGCGTGATCATGGGCGAACCAGGCTTCCAGGCGCATCCGGTACGAACAGCCCTGGCGGAAGGTGAACACCGAGCGCCCTTCCACATCCAGCGCGCTGCGCACCGGCGGGTGATCGGCTTCGCTGATCAACACCAGTTTTTCCTCGCACAACGGCACGCCATCGAGCCCGGCCAGTTCCAGCGGGCCGTCCACCAGCGCCGCATCGAGACGGCCGGTGAGCAGACCTTCCAGCAGTTCGCCGCTGGGGCCCGACTGCACTTGCAGGTTCACCGCCGGGTAAGTGCGGTGATAACGGGCCAGCAGCCCTGGAAGGTGGATGGCGGCGGTGCTGTACATCGTCCCCAGGACGAAATCGCCCGCCGGTTGCCCGCCCTGCACCGCCGCTTGTGCTTCATCGTGCAGGCTGAACAGCTTTGCGGTGTAGTCCAGCAAGACTTTTCCCGCCGGCGACAACTGCAAACGCTGACGCTCGCGCAAGAAGAGTTCTACGCCGAGTTGCTCTTCGAGTTGTTTAAGTCGTGTCGACAGGTTCGACGGCACCCGGTGCAAACGCTCGGCAGCGCGAGTGATCGAGCCCTCTTCCGCCACGGCCTGGAAAATCCGCAATTGGCTGAATTCCACGACATTCTCCAAATCAGAACAAGTTACTCACTATTATTCATTTTTAAAGAAAGTCAATCAGCTCTAGCCTGACGGTCATTGATCCTCTGCCGGAATTCAGACCATGTCCCCTCTGATTCGCTTACTCGCCAGTTTCATCGCGCTCATGATGGCCATGGGCATCGGCCGTTTCGCCCTCACGCCGCAATTACCGCACCTGCTCAGCGAAGGCCAGATCGACCTGACCGCCGCCGGTCTGATTGCCGCCGCCAACTACCTCGGTTACTTCGTCGGTGCGGTGGACGCGATGTTTTCCCGTCGCCCCGAACAAGTCCGGCGGCGGTTGCTGGGCGGGTTGTGGCTGTGCGTGTTGCTGACCCTGGCGTCGTTCTGGGCCAACGGGTTCTGGCCGCATCTGCTGCTGCGTTTCGGCACGGGCGTGGCCAGCGCCTGGGTGCTGGTGATGATCACCGCGCTCAGTCAGCCCCTCGCCGTGGCGGCCGGTCGGCCTCGTCTTGGCGCGCTGGTATTTGCCGGACCGGGGTTGGGGATTTTTCTGACAGGCTTGCTGGCCTTGGGCTCGAACCTGCTGGGCCAGACCTCCGCCACCTTGTGGCTGGTTTATGCCGGCGTCGGGTTGGTGATGTTGCTGGTGATTCTGCCGTTTCTGCCACAACCGGCCACGAGCGTCGCCGCTGCACCCAGCGCCACGAACGCCGGCAATCGAGGCATAGGCCGTTTAGGGGTGATCTATGCCCTGTACGGTTTGGGCTACATCATCCCGGCCACGTTCCTTTCGCAGATGGCCAGCGCGCAGTTCCATGGCCAATGGCAAGCCGACCTGTTCTGGCCATGCTTCGGCCTGGCGTCCGCCCTCGGCGTTGTTCTGGTGAGCCTGCGCCGACACAACCCGAATGCCACCCGCCACTGGTTGATGGCAACGCTGTGGCTGCAGGCGGCCGGCGTGTTCGCCTGCCTGCTGGGCAGTGGTTCCGGCCTGGCGCTGGGGGTGATTTTGTGCGGCACGCCGTTCCTGGCCTGCATGCAGCTGGTGATGCAACGCTCCCGGGAACTGGCGCCCCACGCCACTCAACGCAACGCCGGGCTGCTGACCGCGTGCTTCGCCGTGGGTCAGCTCGCCGGGCCGTTGCTGGCGGCGTCGAGCAGCCATTTCAGCGGTGGTTTGCAACCGGCGCTGATCGTCGCCGGCAGTGGCCTGCTCATCGCTGGCGGCCTGTTGCTCGGGCCGGTCAGTGCTGGCCGAGGGCTCTGCGCAAACGACGGCGCACCCACTGTTCAGCGCTGACGAACGTGATGCCGAGCAACACCAGCACAGCACCGATGACAAAGTTGAGGCTCAGCGCCTCCCCCAGCAACACCACGCCAAACGTGACGCCGAACAACGGCGTCATGAACGAAAACACCGCAAGGTTGGCCGCCAGGTAGCGCCGCAATAACCAGAACCAGGTGAGGTAGCTGAAGAACGACACCACCAGGCCCTGGAACAGCACACTGGCCACAGCCACGGCAGTCAGGCTGACATGGGTGATCTGGCCGCTGAGCATCGCGATCAACAACAGGCCGACGAAGCCGACAATCAGCTGATAGAACAAAGTCAGCGTCACCGGTGCTTCCGACAGCCGCGAAGCACGCACCACGACAGTGGTTGCGCCCCAGGATGCACCGGCCAACACGCCCAAGGCATCGCCCATCAACATGCGGCGGTCGAGGTTGTCCCACGACACGCCACCCGCAAACGCGATTGCAATCCCGACAAACGCCAGGAAAATCCCGAACCATTGCACCGCTCTCAGACGCTCACTCGGCAACAACCAGTGCACGCCCAGCGCGGTGAAGATCGGCGCGGTATAGAGGAACACCGACATGTGCGCGGCGGTGGTCAATTGCAGGCCTTCGGAAATGAAGTAGAACTCAAGACCGAACAACGCACCGGCCAGTAGTCCACCGCGCCACGTGTGGCCGACCTGGTTCCAACCGCCCTTCCAGCAGATCAGCAATCCTACAAGCAACGCAGAAATACCCGACCGCCCCGCCGCTTGCATGACCGGTGCAATGTCAGGCGCCGCCCATTTGATCATTACTTGCTGTACGCCCCAGATCAGGCACAGGCCGATCATCACTTGCAGGGCAAATTTATCGGCGCTACGCCGGGTGGCGCTCACCGGAACACCTCGACAACACAATCCATGGCAGTGACTCGACAGTAAAAAGCAAAGCCCCGGCCCGCTTGTTGAACAAACGGTGCCGGGGCGAAAAATTATGCTGTCGATTATCAACCACACGGGCAGAAATTGCCGCCCGCCAGAGACCTTTAAGTACCCGCTTGCGTCATCTGGCCGTGGCCACGGCACTCGCCGGCGATGTCTGCTCGCGCCAGGCCAGGACCGCGTAAATCACGCCGCCGAGGAAACAGCCGGTGAACCAGGCGAAGTTCGCCATCGGTTGCAGCACCGGGGTGAAGGTAATGGCGACGCCCATCAGGGTTGCGGGAACAAGCGCTTTCACCGCCGTCCAGTTGATCCCGCCGCTGTAGTAATACTGACCGCTCGGGCCGTCATTGAACAAAGCATCCACGTCGATCTGCTGCTTTTTGATCAGGTAGTAATCCACCAACAGAATCCCGAACAAAGGACCGATGAACGCCGCCAGCACATCGAGGGTGTAATGGATCACCTCGGGGTTGTTGAACAGGTTCCACGGGGTGATGAAGATCGAGGCCACCGCGGCAATCATGCCGCCGGCGCGCCAGCTGATTTTGCTCGGGGCGACGTTGGCGAAGTCGAAGGCCGGGGACACGAAATTGGCGACGATGTTGATGCCGATGGTTGCGGTGACAAACGCAAAGGCGCCGAGCAGCACAGCCACGCTGTTGTCGATGCGGGCCACGGTGGCGATCGGGTCGTGAAGCATTTCACCGAACACCGGCAAGGTGCCGGAGACGATCACCACCGTCACCAGGGAGAACGCCAGAAAATTTACCGGCAGGCCCCAGAAATTTCCGCGACGTACGTCCTTCATGCTCCGGCAGTAACGACTGAAATCGCCGAAGTTCAAGGTCGGCCCGGAAAAGTACGACACCACCAGCGCCGTGGCGACGATCACCTGGCCGAATGCTTCCCAACCGGACAGGGATTTTTCCGCGAGGGTGAAACTGATATTGCTCCAGCCAGCCTTCCAGACGATCCAACCGGCCAGCATGAACATCACGCCGTAAACCACAGGCCCGGCCCAATCGATGAAGCGTCGGATCGATTCCATGCCGGCCCAGAACACCAGCGCCTGAACAAACCACAGACTGAGGAAACCGAACCAGCCCAGGTAGGACAAACCGGCGAAATGCGGCTCGGCGTAAACGGCCATCGAAGGGAAGAAACGCAGTACCACAATGATCAGCGCACTGGACGCCAGGTAAGTCTGAATGCCGTACCAGGCCACCGCGATCAGGCCGCGAATGACCGCCGGAATATTCGCCCCGAACACCCCGAAGGCCAACCGGCAGATCACCGGATACGGCACTGCCGCTTGCTGGCTCGGCTTGGCCACCAGGTTGGCGATCACCTGCACGATGCAGATGCCGCCGAGCAACGCGATCAACACCTGCCAACTGGCCAGCCCCAACGCGAACAGACTGGCGGCAAACACATAACCGCCGACGCTGTGCACGTCGCTCATCCAGAAGGCAAAGATGTTGTACCAATTCCATTTCTGCGGCAGCGGCCCCAGGTCCTGGTTATACAGGCGGGGGCTGTAGCCGTTGGGTAATTGCTCGGTCATCGCAGGGCTCCTCGAAAATACAGGTGCGACTCCCGACGTTGATGCGGCGACCACACTGCGTACGGGAGCTGGCATGGTTTGTATACGAGTTGCTACGCAGAATGCGTGCCATAGACGTTGAATATGTGACAGATCAAGGCTTTCAGGCTATGGCTTTGGAGGTTTCAGGTAGGTATCGGCGCAGGGAGTGCCCATGAACAGGGCGCTGTTGCCTGCTAACGGTGCAAGGTTTTTCTGTATACAACCTGAATGGGTGACTGCTGCGCAGTCAATCGCGAGCAGGCTCGCTCCTACAGGTGATCAGCGGAGCCTGCGAGGTGCTCTTTCCCCTGTAGGAGCGAGCCTGCTCGCGATAGCTTTTTCCCGGACAGCGAAGATTACGGATCAACCCGCCCCCGCCTGTTCGCCACCCAGTAACCAACAGTACAAGCCACAGCCGTGGCAAAGGTGCCCCAAGCCATATCCATCAACGCCAACCGCGCCGACCACCCGTTCAACGTCGCCCAGTTGCTCAGGTCATAAGTCCCGTAGGCCACCAACCCCAGAAGCGCACCCAGGCAAGCAGCCCGCTGCCAGCTCAATGCCGGCAGCACCACGAACACCACGCAGCCGATTGTATGAAGGAGATAGAACACCGCTGCCGGGGCCAGCAGCGGTTGGTCGAGCATCAACGATCCCAGCAGCGCCCGATAGGTCGGGGCCATCAGCACGCCAAGCCAGAGGCCGTCGAGCACAAGAAACGCCAGCAAGGTGCCAACGTAGGCCAACAGCACTTTTTTCATAGCAGTCCAACCCCATGTGATCGACCTACATGGGGCCGGCGCGAGGTCAGCTTAGTTCAATGCGATCGGCATGAATGACGATCTGGCCGTTCTTGTACAACGCGCCGATGGCCTTCTTGAAGTTGCCTTTGCTAACGCCAAACAGGCTGGTGATCACGGCCGGATCACTCTTGTCGCTCACCGGCAGAGTGCCGTTGTTTTCACGCAACTTGGCGAGGATCTTCGAGTTGAGGCTGGTGGCGGCTTCTTCGCCCACCGGTTGCAGGCTCAGGCTGATCTTGCCGTCGGTCCGCACTTCCTTGATGAAGCCTTTCTCTTCCTTGCCGGCGCGCATGAACTTGAAGATTTCGTTCTTGTGGATCAAGCCCCAGTGCTTGTTGTTGATGATTGCCTTGAAGCCCATGTCGGTGGCTTCGGCGACCAGCAAATCAACTTCCTGGCCGGGGGTGTAGTTCGCCGGGGTCTTGTCCAGGTAACGGTCCAGACGCGCCGTCGCGGTGATGCGGCGGGTGTGCTTGTCGAGGTAGACATGAACCACGACGTACTCGCCCGCCGTCATCTGGCGCTTTTCTTCGGAGAACGGCAGCAACAGATCCTTCGGCAGGCCCCAATCCAGGAAAACCCCGATGCTGTTGACTTCAACGACTTTCAAACTGGCGAATTCACCGACTTGAACTTTCGGCTTTTCAGTAGTTGCGATGAGTTTGTCATCGCTGTCCAGATAAACAAAAACGTTGAGCCAGTCTTCATCTTCGCTGGGAATATCTTTGGGGATATAACGATTAGGCAGAAGAATTTCGCCGTCCGCACCACCGTCCAGATATAAACCGAAGTTAGTGTGTTTAACCACTTGCAAACTGTTGTAACGCCCGACTAAAGCCATTTCCAATACCCTCATTGCGTGGGCGGCATTCTACCCGTTTTTGCGGGCCACGTTCGGTGCCCGGCCCGGCGACCGAAGAAAATCCTCTGAAGCCCTTAATTTTTCAGGGATTTGTCGCACAGGCCTGGCCGCTCGTCAGGCCAGCCTGCCGAATCCTGGCCCTTCGAACCCGGCAAAAAGCCAAATATCAGCGCCAATGTTCTTATTTAAAACAGCAGCTTAGGGACTTATCTCGAATAATAACTTGCGATAAATAGCGCTTTTGTGATCTGTATTTCAGGGGGATATTTGCCAAGCAATTGTCAAGTATTTCCTGTACGATGCGTGGCCAAGTTAATTTTCTACAGGTTAATGGCCGCCATGCGCGTAAAAGCATCCACCAGCAAAGCAAAGCCAGCTCCAGCCGTTGAAACCAGCGAGTCGATCAACAACCAGATCGCAGCGTTCCTCAAGTCCGGCGGCGAGATCCAGCAAATTGCCAAAGGCGTCAGCGGCCAGACGTTCGGCCCGTCCAAGCAGATTACCTTGGGCAAAAAGTAATACCCGCATCACCTGGTCCCTAGGCGCTTTGAGCTTCGAAGCGCTTGGACTGGAACCCTCCCGCTACACCCCACCTCAAAATCCAATATTCCAAAAATCGACGAACGGCCCTCGATGCCGAGCATTCGCCGGTATGCTTGCACACGTCTAGATCAAGCGTTTCAGCAGTTTTTTCGTTTCTGCTCCCGCTGTCATGGAGTGACGCATGCTCAAACCCTTTGTTTTCTTGCTCGTCGGCCTGCTGCTGTGCCCGGCTGCCAACGCGCAAATCTTCCAGCGTGAACTGGGGGATTTCGACCTCAAACTCGGCACCGCGCCCAGCAGAAGCATGGCCCAGGGGCTGGTCAAACCTTCGACCACTGGCTCCTTCCACGGCGGGCTCGATCTCAGCCACGACAGCGGCTTCTATTTTGGCCAATGGTCACCGAGCATGGGGCTAAGCCCGGGGAACAACCTTGAAGTCGATTCCTACGCGGGTTTTAAACAGCCCTTCGATCAAACCCTCGGCTACGAAGTCGGGATGATCCACTACAGCTACCCGAAGGTGGACACCCTCGACACCCAGGAATTCTTCGGCGGCCTGACCTTGCTGGGCAGCCGTTTCGGCGCCGCGTTCAGTAACGACCCGGACAAACGGAACAGCACCGTGTTCGCCGACCTGCGGGGCAATCAGCCGTTCGGCATCGGGATCAGCATGAAATACACCACTCATCAGCTCAACACCCCGGTGTCGGTGGACGGTGGCTACGTAGGCAATTTCACTGACTGGTCGCTGACATTTTCCCGGCCATTCATGGGCATCGACCTGGACCTGATCTACAGCGACTCGAGCCTCAGTGGCAGCGACTGCTCCGCCTATTCCGGGCACAACAGTCAGTGCGACGGCCTGGTCACCCTCAAGGCCGAACGCGCCTTCTATTGATCGGCTGAACTGGCGGGCTCATCCTGCGTTCACATGAGAACCTACGCTTTCGCAAGGACTCGCCCATGTCGCGCTGGTTGAAGTGTCTCGCCGTCGTCCTCACCCTCAGTCTTGCCCTCGGTGCCTGCAGCCGCATGGGACTGGCCTATCGCAACCTCGACGTGATCATCCCGTGGACGCTCAGCGATTACCTGGACATGAATGGCGAGCAGAAAGGCTGGTTCAACGAGCGCCTCAGGGAACACCTGAGCTGGCACTGCACCACGCAACTGCCGGGTTACCTCGACTGGCTGGACCGCTTGCAAGTGATGGTCGAGACCAACCAGGTCACCGACGCCGCCCTGCAGGCCCGTACCCAGGAAGCCAAACAGGCAATCGCCCAGACTGCGCGGGAAATCACCCCGTCGGCTATCGAGTTGTTGCAGGGGCTGGACGACAAACAAGTCGCGGAGATGAATGACGCCTTTGCCAAGGACCAGCGCAAACGCCAGCAGGATTACGTGAAGCCGTCCCTCGACCAGCAGATCAAGGAGCGCGCCGAGCGCATGGATAAACGCCTGAATGACTGGCTCGGTCCACTCAGCCCGACCCAGCAACAACGCGTTGTCAGCTGGTCCAACGCCTTGGGCGATCAGAACACCCAATGGATCGCCAACCGGGCTCATTGGCAGAAGCAATTCAGTGCGGCGGTCGCGCAACGACAGAGCCCGGAATTCCCACAGAGGATCGAGACGCTTCTGGTGAATCGCGAGAGTTTATGGACAGCCGATTACCGCAAGGCCTACGCCAACACCGAGGCGCAGGCGCGCAGCCTGTTTGTCGATTTGATGGCGGAAAGCACGCCGACTCAGCGTGAGCGGTTGTTGAAGAAAATCGAAGGGGTGCGCAAGGACTTCAACGACTTGAAGTGCCTAAAAGCAGCGAAACACGAGTAGTGACTCCACCACTCCTCACTGTAGGAGCCGGCTTGCCGGCGATGGCGGCCTGACATCCGACATCAATGTTGGCTGTCAGGCCGCCATCGCTGGCAAGCCAGCTCCTACAAGGGTTCTGTGCCGATCAGGCAATCTGTGCTTTGGACGCCACTTCATCGAACGTCACTTCATCCAGCGCATCGTGCTGCTCATCCAGCACCTGCCGCGGATGATCATTACCGGGAATGCTGCTGTCGATCAGGCTCAACAAACTGGAACCACGCAGGGTCAGCCGATAATTCGAACCGGTCCCACCCTGCTCTTCAGGCAGAGGCTCTATATAACCCCGCGCCAACAGTAACTTTTCGTACTCGCCAGCTACCGCTTTCAGATGGTCCAGGTTCTCGGTCTGCTCACCTTCCGTGGCCTTCTGCGCCGCATATTGCTCGGCATAGGCCCGCGGCGTGAAGCTGGGTTCTTCTTTCTGCACTTCGTGCAGCAAACGTTCGATCAAATCCCAGTTATAAGTCGTCATCCTGTTCAACCTCCAAAGCCGTAAGTGAGATGGCCTTCAATGGTTGTGACCGACAGCGCTCGCAGCCGTTCAGCGCAGGTTTTGAACGGCGCTGACCGGCGGTATGTCGAATTCGCTACAGGTCAATCGACAAATTGTGTCAGTCACCTCCCAGCGTTGCGCAGGAGAACACCCGATGAACATTCAGAACCATCCGGTTGTGTCGCGAGAAGAATGGCTCGCTGCCCGCAAACAACACCTGGCCCACGAAAAAGCCTTCACCCGCGAACGCGACAAACTCAGCACCGAACGTCGCGCCCTGCCCTGGGTGAAAATCGAAAAGGACTACCACTTCCAGGGCCCCCACGGTGAGTTGAAACTGGCCGACCTGTTCGGCGGCCGCAGTCAGCTGGTGATCTACCACTTCATGTTCGCCGACGGCTGGGATGAAGGCTGCCCCGGTTGCTCGTTCCTCGCTGACCATATCGACGGCGCGAACCAGCATCTGGCTCACCATGACGTCGCCTTGGTAGCGGTTTCCCACGCCCCCTTCGCCGAATTCCAGGCATTCAAACGGCGCATGGGCTGGAAATTCGACTGGGTGTCGTCAGAAGGCTGCGATTTCAACTACGACTTTGGCGTCACGGCCCGGGCAGAAGACGTCGCCGCCGGCAAGGCGACGTACAACTACGAAAAGTCCGACGGCGCCGAAGAAGAACTCCCAGGCCTCAGCGTGTTTTATCGCAACGAGGCCGGCGAGATTTTTCACACCTACTCCACTTATGCCCGTGGCCTGGACATGCTGGTTGGCACCTACAACTATCTCGACCTCATGCCCAAGGGCCGTAATGAAGAGCAGATCATGGAATGGATCAGGCATCACGATCGATATGAAGACAAGGCAACTTCGAGTTGCTGCCACGGGGGATAAAGGCTTCGCCACTCATATCACTGCACCAAAATGAAAACGGGCGACCCCAAAGGTCGCCCGTTTCTTATGTTGTGCTTTACACCGGCACCACTATTTCACCGGAATATACGAATACCGCTTCACCATGGCCTTGCCGTCCTTCGCACTTTTCACCCGAACCATTTCGACCATGTTCTCCTGGGTGTACTCAACGAAATAATCTTGCCCTTCTTCCACCGGCAGGGTCAGGCGAACGTTTCGGGGGTCGGGACGCACACCGGCGGAAACCTTGTGCAAACCTGGCGTCACCAACACCCAGGAATAGGTCTGGTCATTCAGCCCGACCACCGCACTGTCATTGATGCTGAACACGCTGTCATAAAAGCTGCCTTGAATGACCTGGGTCCGCATCATATAAACCCGCGCCTTGCCCTGCGGTGGCGCCGGCGGCTCGAAGTAGGGCTGGCTGGAGCTGGTGTGACCGCACCCGCTCAACAACAGCATGAGCAACAGCACCGGAATACTTTTCATCGCTTTGCTCATTTGTTTTGCCCCAGCAATTGACCGATCACCGGTGCCATTTTTTCCTCTACCGACGCGATTTTTGAAGGATCAAATCCACCCTCGCCCGTCAGATGGTATTGGCCGAAACCGATCTGTTGATCTCCCTTGTAAAGCCGGACACTGGCATCGGACAAATACGCGGAAAAGTCCCACGAGCGAATGGCGGTATAGGTCAGACGATACTCACAGCTGCTCGGGACGGGCGCGGCATAAAGCCGGCTCTCGATGTTGTGCTTGCGCAGAAGCGTCTGCAGGCCATCGACGAAATCACCCACCACCACTTTCGGGTTTTCTTCGATGCAGAGTTGGGTGATTTTGTATTGCGGGGCGACGGGGTCGACCTTGATGTTTGTACAACCGGAAACTGTGAGCAAAAGGCCAGCGAGGGCGACTCTGGGAAGCATGTTCAATCCCTGAAAAATTGATATCAAAATAATGGCGCCATAGTAATTTGACGCCGTTTCTCGGTCAATTGAACGATCCGTAAACAGCACCTCGCATGTGCGAACAATCCGCTGCGCTGAACTTTCCCGCGATCACACCCCTCAACCGGATATCCCGCCTTACCGGAACCGAGGCCCACTCCATGAAAAACCTGCTGAAACTTACCCTCGTCGCCACCCTCGCGTGCGCCCTCCCCGCCTGGGCTTGCACGCCTGATGAAGCCAACGTCAAACGCGAACAACTGGCCAAGGAAGTGGCCAAGCTCACCGAACAGAATCCGAAGAAGGCCAAGGAGATCAACGATGAGTTGCAGAAGATGGATCTGGGCACGGCCAGCGCGGATCTGCCGGACAAGTGCCAGTTGATTGATCAGCGTATGAAGGAATTGGAAACGGCGGACAAAAAAGCCGAGAGCTGATTTGTAGGAGCCAGCTCGCTGGCGATTTGGTTATCCAGATGCACCGTGTTGCCAGGATCGCCGGCAAGCCGGCTCCTACAAGGGATCGCGTCGCAATTCACGGGCGAAAAAAAACCGGACATTTGTCCGGTTTTTTTATGGGGTCGCTACGGCGCTTTATTCAGCGGCCGGCGCTTCCGGCTTGCGGCGCTTGAGCGGGGCCATGCCGTCCTTGCTGACCAGCGACAGGGCGTCGGTCTTTGGTCGGTTGGCGATCTTGCGCTTGGTCGGTGCCTTGGCGCCGGTTTTCTTCTTGTCGCCCTTGGCGTCGACCTTTTTCTTCTTCACGCCAACGGCTTTGCCCGAGGCCTTGACCTTTTTCGGTCCGCCGTAGGTGCCTTTGACTTCCTTGATGGTGCGGCGCTCGAAGCTCTGCTTGAGGTAGCGCTCGATGCTCGACATCAGGTTCCAGTCGCCGTGGCAGATCAGCGAGATGGCCAGGCCATCGTTGCCGGCGCGGCCGGTACGACCGATACGGTGAACGTATTCGTCGCCGCTGCGCGGCATGTCGAAGTTGATCACCAGGTCCAGGCCATCCACGTCGAGGCCGCGAGCGGCAACGTCGGTGGCGACGAGGATTTTCACGCCGCCCTGCTTCAGGCGATCGATGGCCAGTTTGCGGTCTTTCTGGTCCTTGTCACCGTGCAGGACGAACGCTTTGTATTCCTGCGCGACCAGACGGCCGTAGATACGGTCAGCCATGGCACGGGTGTTGGTGAACACGATGGCCTTCTGATAGGTCTCGTTGGCCAGCAGCCAGTTCACGATCTGTTCTTTGTGCTGGTTGTGGTCAGCGGTAATGATCTGCTGACGGGTGGTCGCATTCAGATCGCTGACGTTGTTCAGCTGCAAGTGCTCAGGGTTGTTCAGCACCTTGGCAACCATTTCGCGCAGGCCCGAACCACCGGTGGTGGCCGAGAACAGCATGGTCTGCTGACGGTTGGAGCACTCTTCCACCAGACGCTGCACGTCTTCGGCAAAGCCCATATCGAGCATGCGGTCGGCTTCGTCGAGGACCAGCACTTCAACTTCTTTCAAGTCGAGGTTGCCGGCGTTCAGTTGCTCGATCATCCGCCCCGGCGTACCGATCAGGATGTCCGGCACCTTGCGCAGCATGGCGGCCTGGACCTTGAAGTCTTCACCGCCGGTGATCAGGCCGGACTTGATGAAGGTGAATTGAGCGAAGCGCTCGACTTCCTTGATGGTCTGCTGGGCCAGCTCGCGGGTCGGCAGCAGGATCAGGGTCTTGATGCTGACGCGGATTTTCGCCGGGCCGATCAGACGGTTGAGGATTGGCAAAACGAAAGCGGCGGTTTTGCCGCTGCCGGTTTGCGCTGTCACCCGCAGGTCACGCCCTTGGAGCGCCAGCGGAATAGCCGCTGCTTGCACAGGCGTTGGCTCGACAAATTTAAGCTCGGCCACGGCTTTGAGCAGGCGTTCGTTCAGGGCGAATTGGGAAAACACGGGTGCTACCTCGAAGAAATACAAAAAAACAGCTGCATAGGGTAACGGTTTCGAGCGCCGAGGCCGAGTTTCTTTATGCAAACGAGTGCAAACAGTGGCTTTTTTGTTGCGTCATTTGTCCTCAAACGTCATCCAAAGCGGCTTAAATGCTCTAATCGCCCCGACGCGTCCTACAGAAGAAACGATTTTACCCATGGATATCAAACAGCTCTGGCTCAACGTCCAAGACCTTTGGGGTGCGCTCGACCAGCACCCGCTCCTGCATTCCAGCCTCGGGCTGCTGTTGTTGCTGATGGTGGCGCTGGCCCTCGGACGAGTGGCGCGCTATCTGATCCTGCACGCGACCAAAATGCTCGGTCGCCAACCGTCCCTGCACTGGATCAATGACTTTCGCCAGAACAAGGTATTTCATCGCCTGGCCCAGATGACGCCGTCGCTGGTGATCCAGTTCGGCCTGCACCTGGTGCCGGAGCTGAGCAAAACCAGCCTGATCTTCCTCGGCAACGTCGCGCTGGCGTTCACCATTCTGTTCCTGGTGCTGGCCATCAGCGCCCTGCTCAACGCGTTGCTGGACATCTACGCCCGCACCGAACACGCCCGCACCCGTTCGATCAAAGGCTACGTGCAACTGGCGAAAATGGTTTTGTACGTGTTCGGCGCGATTATCATCGTCGCCACGCTGATCGACCGTTCACCGCTGTTGCTGCTATCCGGCCTGGGCGCCATGTCGGCGGTGATTCTGTTGGTCTACAAGGACACTTTGCTGTCGTTCGTCGCCAGCGTGCAGCTGACCAGCAACGACATGCTGCGGGTCGGAGACTGGATCGAGATGCCGCAAGTCGGCGCCGATGGCGACGTGGTGGACATCACGTTGCACACGGTCAAAGTGCAGAATTTCGATAAGACCATCGTTTCGATTCCGACCTGGCGCCTGATGTCCGAGTCGTTCAAGAATTGGCGCGGCATGCAGCAATCCGGCGGGCGCCGGATCAAGCGCAGCCTGTTCATCGATGCCAGCGGCGTGCGATTCATCCGCGATGACGAAGAGCAGAAGCTGTCCCAGGTGCACCTGCTGACCGACTACATCAGCCGCAAACAGGCTGAACTCAAGGCCTGGAACGAGGCGCAGGGCAACGTGGCGGCGATGTCGGCCAACCGGCGGCGGATGACCAACATCGGCACCTTCCGCGCCTATGCCCTGGCGTATTTGAAGAGCCATCCGGAGATCCAGCCGAACATGACCTGCATGGTCCGGCAGATGCAGACCACGGCGCAGGGTATTCCACTGGAAATCTACTGCTTCACCCGCACCACGGCGTGGGCGGATTACGAGCGGATTCAGGGGGATATTTTCGATTACCTGCTGGCGGTGTTGCCGGAGTTTGGCTTGAGCCTCTATCAGCAGCCGAGCGGCGGGGATCTGCGGGCCGGGTTGCTGCCGGCGGTGTTGGGCGCGAGCCACATTCCCGAGCAGGAAAAACACCTCATGTAACCCCGCAATACCTGTGGGAGCGAGCCTGCTCGCGAGGGTGTGTCAGTCGACTTAAATGTTGCCTGTCACACCGCTATCGCGAGCAGGCTCGCTCCCACAAGGTTCAGTGTGCGACGGCCGGTCGGCGTATGCCCAAGCGGCTGATCCACACCGCCATCAAGATCACCGAACCGCCAAGAAACAACCGCCCCAGCTCTTCATGCTGATTCCAGATCAGCAAATTGATCAACAACCCCACCGGCACATGCAGGTTGTTCATCACCGCCAGCGTCCCGCCATTCACCAGGCACGCGCCCTTGTTCCACCAGTACAGGCCCAATGCGGTCGAGACTAGGCCTAGGAACAGCAAAACGCCCCATTGCAGCGGCGCTTCAGGCAGGAAGTTCTGTTTACCGAACAGCAGGAACGCCGGCAGTGCCACCGCCAGTGCGCCCAGGTAGAAGTAACCGAAGCGCCGATAATGTGGCAGGTCGCTTGGGTGGCGCGCCACCAGGTGTTTATAAAGCACCTGCCCGGCGGCATAGGTGAAGTTGGCCAGTTGCAGCAACAGGAAGCCCATGAAGAAATCCGGGTTGATCCGGTCATAGCGGATCACTGCCGCACCGAGTACCGCCACCAACGCGGCGATCAAGGCCCATGGATTGAACCGGCGGTTCAGCGCGTCTTCGATCAACGTCACGTGCAACGGCGTGAGGATGGTGAACAGCAACACTTCCGGCACCGTCAGCACGCGGAAGCTCAGGTACAGGCAGACGTAAGTCACGCCGAACTGCAATGCACCGATCAGCAGCATGCCGCGCATGAACGCCGGCTCCACCGAACGCCAGCGGGTCAACGGAATGAACACCAGCCCCGCCAGCACCACGCGCACCAGCACCGCGAAGTAACTGTCGACATGCCCGGCCAGGTATTCGCCGATCAGACTGAAGGAAAACGCCTGGATCAGCGTGACAAAAAGTAGATAGCCCATGCTCGCCTCATTTTCGAATGGCGGCGACGATAGCTGTTTTTGCCCTCGATCGCGAGAACACGGAACCCTGTAGGAGCCGGCTTGCTGGCGATGGCGGTGGGTCAGCCAATCTATTTATTGACTGAACGGACGCTATCGCCAGCAAGCCGGCTCCTACAGAGGGATGCGTGTTCATTAAATCGCGGGCAAAAAAAAGCCCGATCTCGCCAATGCGTTCAATCGGGCTACGGCACTCAGGAGCAACAAGTGCAAAGGGAGGTTCGATGCGCGTAAAGCTTGAAGGGGTTGCGCCAGGTCACTTGAACATCAAGGGATTATCTGGCGATTAAAGCCTCAGGCCACTTGGGAAAGCTTGGCGTTGGCCTGGTTCAGGCCCTTCTCCTGGAAGTCACCGCCCAGGTTCATGCCTTCGGCGTGAATGAAGGTCACGTCGTGGATGCCGATGAAGCCCATGACCTGACGCAGGTACGGTTCCTGATGATCCGCCGGGCCACCGGCGTAGATCCCGCCGCGAGCCGTCAGCACGTAGGCGCGCTTGCCGCTCAGCAGGCCTTGCGGGCCGGTGTCGGTGTACTTGAAGGTCACGCCGGCACGCAGCACGTGGTCGAGCCAGGCTTTCAGGGTGCTGGGAATCGCGAAGTTGTACATCGGCGCGGCCATGACCAGCACGTCGGCGGCCAGCAGCTCATCGGTCAACTGATTGGAGCGTTCCAGGGAAGCCTGTTCGATGTCGTTGCGCTGCTCGGCGGGTTTCATCCAGCCGCCCAGCAGGTTGATGTCCAGGTGTGGCACCGGGTTGACCGCCACGTCACGTACGGTGATCTGGTCGTTGGGGTGCGCGGCTTTCCACTGGTTGATGAAGGTCTGGGTCAGTTGACGGGATACCGAGTCTTGCTGGCGGGCGCTGCTTTCGATGATCAGAACGCGGGACATGGGATGTAGCCTCCATCTGAGAATGCTGTAAGTCGATGGAGTGAAGGTTAAACAGAGTCATATCGATGAAAAAGCGCAAATAACTGCTATAACCCATCAATAAATTCGTTTATAAGCTGAGCATGCCCTTCTGTAGGAGCGAGCCTGCTCGCGATAGCGGTGGGTCAGGCACTTTCTCATTCGCCTGATGCGCTGCTATCGGGAGCAGGCTCGCTCCTACAAGGTTTGGCGTTATTTCGGGGTGCAGCTCAGGTTGATGCGCATCTTGATGATGGAACGGTTGAACTTGGCGGTGGCGGTTTTGTGCTTGCCGGCGGCGACTTCGATGTTGCGCGTGCGCGGCGCTTCCGGCCCGTTGTTGAACACCACCTTGCAGCTCGCGTCGGTGCTGCCGTAGTTGTTGACCTGAATGGAGGCGATGTCGGTATCCGTGTCGAAGGCGTTGTAGTCGATGCTCAAGCCGTTCAGCTGCTTCTGGACGTCGATCGGGTAGGCAAACGCGGTCAACGGCAACATCGCCAGCACCAAAACACAGAATTTTTTCATTCGGCAGTCTCCAATAGGGACCGCCAGCTTAGGACAAGAGGAGCTCAACATGAAAGCGCCCCGCGTGACCCTTGATCAATGGCGAACATTGCAGGCCGTGGTCGACCACGGCGGTTTCGCCCAGGCCGCCGAAGCGCTGCACCGCTCGCAATCGTCAGTCAGCTACACCGTCGCTCGCATGCAGGATCAGCTCGGCGTGCCGCTGCTGCGCATCGACGGCCGCAAAGCGGTGCTGACCGAAGCCGGTGGCGTACTGTTGCGCCGATCGCGGCAACTGGTGAAACAGGCCAGCCAGCTGGAAGATCTCGCCCATCACATGGAGCAAGGCTGGGAAGCGGAAGTGCGGCTGGTGGTCGACGCCGCGTACCCGAGCGCCCGCCTCGTCCGCGCCTTGACCGCGTTCATGCCGCAAAGCCGTGGCTGCCGGGTGCGTTTGCGCGAAGAAGTATTGTCGGGCGTGGAGGAAGTCCTGCTAGAAGGCGTGGCCGACCTGGCGATCACCGGGTTCAGCATTCCGGGCTATCTGGGTGCGGAATTGAGCGACGTCGAATTCGTCGCCGTCGCCCACCCCGAACATGCCCTGCATCGCTTGAACCGCGCGCTGAATTTCCAGGACCTGGAAACCCATATGCAAGTGGTGATCCGCGACTCCGGCCGCCAACAGCCACGGGATGTCGGCTGGCTCGGCGCCGAGCAGCGCTGGACCGTCGGCAGCCTGGCCACCGCCGCGACGTTTGTCAGCAGCGGCCTGGGTTTCGCCTGGTTGCCCCGGCACATGATCGAGCGCGAACTCAGGGAAGGAACGCTCAAGCTGCTACCGTTGGATCAGGGCGGCAGCCGTAACCCCAGCTTCTACCTGTACTCGAACAAGGACAAACCGCTGGGCCCGGCCACGCAAATCCTCATCGAACTGCTGCGCACGTTCGACACCGCGCCGCTGGATGCGCCTTTCGCCGCCCCTGAACAAGCCTGACACGGAGTGAACCCATGGCTTATTTCGAACACGAAGGTTGCAACCTGCACTACGAGGAATATGGCCACGGCGAGCCACTGCTGCTGGTGCACGGCCTGGGTTCCAGCACCCTGGACTGGGAAAAACAGATCCCGGTGCTGTCCGCCCGCTATCGGGTGATCGTGCCGGATGTGCGCGGTCACGGTCGTTCCGACAAGCCCCGCGAGCGCTACAGCATCGCCGGGTTCAGCGCTGATCTGGTCGCCCTGATCGAACATTTGCACCTCGGCCCGACACATTATGTGGGACTTTCCATGGGTGGCATGATCGGCTTTCAACTGGCGGTGGATCAGCCGCAACTGCTCAAAAGCCTGTGCATCGTCAACAGCGCGCCCGAGGTCAAACTGCGCAGCCGCGACGACTATTGGCAGTGGTTCAAGCGCTGGAGCCTGATGCGCGCACTCAGCCTGGGCACCATCGGCAAGGCCCTTGGAGGCAAACTGTTTCCCAAGCCGGAGCAGGCCGAATTGCGTCAAAAGATGGCCGAGCGCTGGGCAAAAAACGACAAACATGCTTATCTCGCCAGCTTCGACGCTATCGTTGGCTGGGGTGTTCAGGAACGACTTTCCAAAGTGTCCTGTCCAACCCTCATCGTCAGCGCCGACCGTGACTACACACCGGTGTCGCTGAAAGAGACTTACGTAAAACTGCTGCCTGATGCGCGGCTGGTGGTGATCGCCGATTCGCGCCACGCCACCCCGCTGGATCAACCCGAACGCTTCAACCAAACCCTGCTCGAGTTTCTCACCGCAGTCGACACCACCACACTCAGGATCACTGACCCATGCTGAAAAAAATCGCCCTCGTCGCTGGCTCCGTTCTGTTTGCCGCCAACCTGATGGCTGCCACGCCCACCAAGGCGCCGCACGTTCTGCTGGAGACCACCAACGGCCAGATCGAAATCGAACTGGACCCGGTCAAGGCGCCGATCAGTACCAAGAACTTCCTTGAGTACGTCGACAGCGGCTTTTACAACAACACGATTTTCCACCGTGTGATCCCGGGCTTCATGGCCCAGGGCGGCGGTTTCACCGCGCAGATGGCGCAAAAAGACACCAAGGCACCGATCAAGAACGAAGCCAGCAACGGCCTGCACAACGTGCGTGGCACGCTGTCGATGGCGCGTACGTCGAACCCGGATTCGGCTACCAGCCAGTTCTTCATCAACGTGGCCGACAACGCCTTCCTCGATCCGGGCCGTGATGCCGGTTACGCGGTATTCGCCAAAGTGGTCAAGGGCATGGACGTGGTGGACATCATCGTCAACTCGCAAACCACTACCAAAAGCGGCATGCAGAATGTGCCCATCGACCCGGTGCTGATCAAGTCGGCCAAGCGTATCGACTGAGATCCACGAGCACAGGGATGTTGAGCGGCCGCCGGCCTTCGGCGCCGCTCATAGCGTTTAAAGGAGAGCCCGCACGCGGGCGGAGAACTGATGCTTTATCGCCGTTTTGAACAACTGATCGACGTATTCCGTGACGCCCCGACGGCGGCCCCGCCCGACCGTGTTTTCCCTTTCTATACCTATTACCTGAAGCAGGTCTGGCCGAGTTTCGCCGCCCTGCTGACCGTCGGCCTGTTCGGCGCACTGATCGAAGTGGCGCTGTTCAGCTACCTGAGCCGCATCATCGACCTGGCCCAGGGCACGCCGAACGTCAATTTCTTCCAGGAACATGGCCTCGAACTGGCCTGGATGGCCGTCGTGGCGCTGGTCCTGCGCCCGGTGTTCGTGGGCCTGCATGACCTGCTGGTGCACCAGACCCTGAGCCCGAGCATGACCAGCATGATCCGCTGGCAAAACCACAGTTACGTGCTCAAGCAAAGCCTGAATTTCTTCCAGAACGACTTCGCCGGACGCATCGCCCAACGCATCATGCAGACCGGCAACTCGTTGCGCGATTCCGCCGTGCAGGCCGTGGACGCGCTGTGGCACGTGCTGATCTACGCGATCAGTGCGCTGGTGCTGTTCGCCGAGGCCGACTGGCGCCTGATGATCCCGCTGCTGGCCTGGATCGCAGCCTACATCGGCGCGCTCTACTACTTCGTGCCACGGGTGAAGGAACGCTCCGTGGTGTCTTCGGACGCGCGCTCCAAACTCATGGGCCGGATCGTCGACGGCTACACCAACATCACCACGCTGAAGCTGTTTGCCCACACCAACTTCGAACAGCAATACGCCAAGGAAGCGATCGAAGAGCAGACCGTGAAAGCCCAGCTGGCCGGCCGTGTGGTCACCAGCATGGACGTGGTCATCACCAGCATGAACGGCTTGCTGATCGTCACCACCACCGGCCTGGCGCTGTGGTTGTGGACGCAGTCGCTGATCACCGTCGGCGCCATTGCCCTGGCCACCGGCCTGGTGATTCGCATCGTCAACATGTCCGGCTGGATCATGTGGGTGGTCACGGGCATCTTCGAAAACATCGGCATGGTTCAGGACGGCCTGCAGACCATCGCGCAACCGGTCAGCGTCACCGACCGCGAGGAAGCCAGGCCGCTGGCCGTTGGCCGTGGCGAGGTGCGCTTCGAGCACGTGGATTTCCACTACGGCAAGAAGAGCGGGATCATCGGCGACCTCAACCTGACGATCAAACCCGGGGAAAAAATCGGCTTGATCGGCCCGTCCGGCGCTGGCAAATCAACCTTGGTCAACCTGTTGCTGCGTCTGTATGACGTGCAGGGCGGCAGCATCCTGGTCGATGGTCAGAACATTGCCGAGGTCGGCCAGGAAAGCCTGCGGGCGCGCATCGGCATGATCACCCAGGACACGTCGCTGCTGCATCGTTCGATCCGTGACAATTTGCTCTATGGCAATCCCGATGCCACCGATGCCGAACTCTGGGAAGCGGTGCACAAGGCGCGGGCTGATGAGTTCATTCCGTTGTTGTCGGACGCTGAAGGCCGCACGGGTTTCGATGCTCATGTCGGTGAACGCGGGGTGAAACTCTCCGGCGGCCAGCGTCAGCGGATCGCCATCGCCCGGGTGCTGCTCAAGGATGCGCCGATCCTGATCATGGACGAGGCCACCTCGGCGCTGGATTCGGAGGTCGAAGCGGCGATTCAGGAAAGCCTTGAAACGCTGATGCAGGGCAAGACCGTGATTGCCATTGCTCACCGGCTTTCGACCATTGCGCGGATGGATCGGTTGGTGGTTCTGGAGAAAGGCAAGATTGCGGAAACTGGGACTCATGCTGAGTTGCTGGCGCAAGGTGGGTTGTATGCGCGGTTGTGGCAGCATCAGACTGGGGGGTTTGTTGGGATTGATTGATTGATTGATTGATTGGGGGGCATATCCGTTGCCGCGGTAACGGCCGTTATTGGTTTCGCCCTTACGGCGAGTCACTTGCAAAAGCGGCAAGTAACCAAGCGCTTTTGCCCCTTTCGTTCGGTGCCTCGCTCCGGTCCTGCTCCGTGGGCCCGCCGCCATCGGCCATCCATGGCCGGGGGCGGCTAACCCGGCATCCCTGCCGGGTTGCCCACTGCGCAGAACCTCCACTCGGCCTCTCGAGGGGGCGACCACCGCCACAGCCGCCGAGGCGGCCTGGTAGCCGACCTGGCTCTCCGCTTGACCGCATTTCCCTGTGGGAGCGAGACCGGCTTGCCGGCGATGGACGTCAACGATGACGCGGGTTGTCTGATCGCACGCGGTGTCCGGGCATTTTTCGCGAGCAGGCTCGCTCCTACAGTGGATCGGGTTCACACGGTCAAAACTGTAGGAGCCAGCTTGCTGGCGATGGATGTTAACGAAGACGCGGGCTGTCTAGATGAACGCGGTGTCTGAGCGTGCCTGGTAGCCGACCTGGCTCTCCGCTTGACCGCATTTCCCTGTGGGAGCGAGACCGGCTTGCCGGCGATGGACGTCAACGATGACGCGGGTTGTCTGATCGCACGCGGTGTCCGGGCATTTTTCGCGAGCAGGCTCGCTCCTACAGTGGATCGGGTTCACACGGTCAAAACTGTAGGAGCCAGCTTGCTGGCGATGGATGTTAACGAAGACGCGGGCTGTCTGGATGAACGCGGTGTCTGGGCGTTTTTCGCCAGCAAGCTGGCTCCTACAGGGAATCGCGTTCGCTTTTGACTTTCACCACTCATCAGGCCGAGCGCTAGCTCGCCTTTCGCTTTTGATCTGGCTTTTGAGGTGCACGCCCCCTCGAGAGGCCGAGCGCAGGTTCTGCGCAGTGGGCAACCCGGCATGGATGCCGGGTTAGCCGCCCCCGGCCATGGATGGCCGATGGCGGCGGGCCCACGGAGCAGGACCGGAGCGAGGGTATGCCGAGCCTTGGCGAGGCACCGAACGAAAGGGGCAAGAGCCCTTGGTTACTTGGGGCTTTTCCAAGTGACTCGCTGTAAGAGCGAAACCGCCAGTCGCCATCAAAAAAATAACGGATATGCCCCCAACACCGCCCGTCCAAAACTCCACCAAACCCCGTCCCCAACAGGCTCTGGCAGTTTCGAACCCACTGGATTTCCAGAAAAACCCTGCTGTACTCAGCCAAGGTTCTGGAGATGAGCCTGTCGTAAATCTGCAGGATGCATAACTCGATACAGTCTCGATAGGAAACCTATCAAGGACACCCTCATGTCTCTGTTCAAACGTTCAGTCACTGAGTTGTTAGGTACGTTCTGGCTGGTGTTGGGGGGTTGCGGCAGTGCGGTTCTGGCCGCGTCTTCTCCGCTGGGAATCGGCGTCCTCGGGGTGGCCATCGCGTTTGGTCTCACCGTGCTGACCATGGCCTTCGCCATCGGCCACATCTCCGGTTGCCACCTCAACCCCGCCGTATCGGTCGGTTTGTCAGTCGGTGGTCGATTTCCCGCCAGGGAACTGCCCGCCTACATCATCGCCCAGGTCATCGGCGGGATCATCGCCGCCGCGTTGATCTACTACATCGCCAGCGGCAAGGAAGGCTTCGACCTCTCCGCCGGCCTCGCCTCCAACGGCTACGGCGAACACTCCCCGGGGAAATACTCGATGGCCGCCGGCTTTGTCTGCGAGCTGGTGATGACCGCGATGTTCGTGCTGATCATCCTCGGCGCAACGGATAAACGAGCACCCGCCGGGCTGGCACCGATCGCCATCGGCCTGGCCCTGACGCTGATCCACCTGATCTCGATCCCGATCACCAACACCTCGGTCAACCCGGCGCGCAGCACCGGCCCGGCGCTGATCGTTGGCGGCTGGGCCATCGCGCAATTGTGGATGTTCTGGGTCGCGCCTTTGCTGGGCGCGGTGATCGGTGGCGTGACCTACCGATGGCTGGGCAAGGAAGGCACCTGAACCCACGGACGAGGATCAGCCTTGTCGATAAGGCAAGGCGGTCCTCGCGTCCTCGGCATACGCCAGCACGCCCAGCCGCTCCTGTTGCAGGAAATCCTTGACCGCAGCCTTCAGGCCCGGATGGCGCAGGTAATGCCAGGAATGGGTGATCACCGGTTCAAAGCCGCGAATCAGCTTGTGCTCGCCTTGAGCGCCGGCATCAAAACGCTGGAAGCCGTTGGCGATCGCATAGTCCATGCCCTGGTAGAAACACGTCTCGAAATGCAGGCGGTCGAACTCCGCCAGGCAACCCCAGTAACGGCCATAAAAACTGTCACCGCCCACCAGACTGAAGGCCATCGCCACCGGTCGTGAGCCTTGCTTCGCCAGCACCACCCGAATCGATTCCGGCATGCGCTCAGCCAATAGACTGAAGAACTCCCGCGTCAGATAAGGCCGTTGCCGACGCACCGCATAAGTGTTGGCGTAGCAGGCGTAAACGAAATCCCACTGCGCCTGATCCAGCTGCCGACCTTCCAGCCATTCGAATTCGAAACCCTGCCCCGCCACCTGCTCTCGTTCCTTGCGCATCTGCTTGCGCTTGCGGGAACTGAGAACGTCGAGGAAGTCCTGGAAATCCCGATAACCGCGATTTTGCCAGTGGTACTGACAGCCGACGCGCTGCAGCCAGCCGGGTTGTTCCGCCAGCGCCGCGTCGGTGAACGGATCGGTGAAGTTGATGTGCGCGCTGGAGAGTTCTTCGATCTCAAGGTAGCCGGGCAAACTCTTCAGCAGTTCGAAACCGTCTTCGACGCTGGCCGCGAGCAGGCGCGGTCCGCTGACCGGGCTGAACGGCACGGCGGTCAACAGTTTCGGGTAATAGTCGATACCGGCACGCTCGCAGGCATCGGCCCAGGCGTGATCGAACACGTACTCGCCGTAGGAATGCCACTTGCGATAGCTGGGCAATGCGGCGATCAACCGGCCCCCTTCCATGTGCAGCAAATGTTCGGGCTGCCACCCGGAATGCGGACCGACGCTGCCACTGTCCTCCAGCGCGCTGAGAAAGGCATGGCGCAGGAACGGCTGAGCCTCCGGCACCAGGGCATCCCAGGTGTGCGGTGCGATCTCAGACAGTTTTTCCAGACGTTGCAACGGCATCCACTTCTCTCCGGTTAGCGGGGTAGAGCCCTGCGAGTATCGCTGATCGCTGGCGTTTCCACACGCCGCAAACCGCCGACAGACGTGCCAATAAAAAGTTCATCCCATCTTTGTATCGTCATCGAGACGCCATCACATTGCCACTGCTTTGTCATAAACCATCGCGATACTGGCGCCAGTTTTTAGAGCGTCGGGTTCTAGCCCGGCCACTGTTTTCCGTCCTTCAACGGTCGGTTGTGCCCTGGATGGCTCAGTCATCCCCTCTCATCTTCGGAGATTGATATGCGTCTTGCTTCCACGAAAACTGCGGCGGCCCTGTGTGGCGGTCTGCTGCTGGCCATGAGTGTACCGGCCAGCGCCGCAGTCGACGCCAAACTGCTCGACATGCTCAAGGCTAACGGTTCGATTACCAACGCGCAGTACAGCGAACTGCAAGCCGAACTGGCCCGGGATCAGAAAGACCAGCAAATCGCTCGTCAGGCTCAACAAGAGACCAACGAGCAGATCGCGGCCACCGCGAAGAAAACCGAAGCGCTGAGCACCTTCGACCAGAAACTGGCGTGGGCTGCCAAGACCCAGTTCAAGGGTGACGTGCGTTTCCGTCAGGAAAACGTCCACAACGACAGCGTATCCAACACCGGCGACCAGAGTCGCCAGCGCATTCGTGCCCGCCTGGGTGCCTACTCCGAAATCAACCCACAAGTTGACACCGGTATCCGTATCGCTACTGGCAGCAACGATGACGCTCGCTCCACCAACCAGGACTTGAACAACTACTTCGACAAGAAGTCGATCTGGCTGGACCTGGGCTATGTCGACTACCACCCTGACGCCATCAAGAACCTGCACTTCGTTGGCGGCAAGATGCCACAACAATGGGTCAGCATGGGCGACATCATCTGGGATAGCGACATCAACCCGGAAGGTCTGGCAGTAACCTACAAATACCCACTGGGCAGCAGCACCGAGCTGTTCGGTAGCGCCGGCCACTACACCCTCAAGGACAACGTTGACGGTGAAGGCGTGCAGTTCAAACACGACCTGCGTCTGTACGCTGGCCAGTTGGGCGCTCGCTTCGCGATCACTGACAACCTGAAAATGACCCTGGGCGGCAGCGTTTACGCCTACGACAACGACGAAAACAGCCCGGAACTCGCGCCACCATCAACCGCAACCAACCCAAGCCAACTGGCCACCAACGGCAACACCTTGGGTGAAGAGTTCAAATTGTACGAAGGTTTTGGTCAACTCGACATCGGCGGCCTGCCAATGCCGCTGTCGCTGTACGGCCAGGTCGTCAACAACGACAGCGCCAGCAACGATCAAGACATGGGCTGGTTGGCCGGTGTGAAGACCAAGGTTTACGGCTTTGGCCTGGACTACAACTACCGCGACGTACAGCGTAACGCTGTGGTCGGTGCCTTCACCGACTCTGACTTCGCCAACGGTTTCACCGGTTCGCGTGGCAGCAAGCTGAAAGTGAGCTACGAGCTCGACAAGAACTTCACCCTGGGTGCGACTTACTTCCTGGCGAAGACCGACTACTTCAGCAACACTGCCAGCGCCAATCGCAAGGACACCAACATCAACACCCTGCAACTGGATGCCGAAGCCAAGTTCTGATTTTCACGCTACACGACTCGGGCAAGGAAGCCTGAGCTGATTTTAAAAACTCGCGTTGCCGTATCGGTCCCCATCATCCGTCCGATACTGCAGCGCGAGTTTTTTTGTTTCCGGCGTTAACCTGTAGGAGCGAGCCTGCTCGCGATTATCTCGATACCGCTGCGGGTTATCAGGTACCCAGCGTTATCGTTGACGACCATCGCGAGCAGGCTCGCTCCCACAGGGTTCAGGCTCCGGGTCGGATCAGCGTTTACGCAGAATCACGCTACCAATCGAATAACCAGCACCGAACGAGCTGAGCACCGCCAGCGAACCCGCGGCCAGGTCATCCTGGTTCTTGTGAAACGCAATCACCGAACCGGCAGAGCTGGTGTTGGCGTAGGTGTCGAGAATCACCGGCGCTTCTTCTTCGGTGGCTTCGCGACCCAGCAGTTTCTTCACGATCAAGTGGTTCATGCTGAGGTTGGCCTGGTGCAACCAGAAGCGCTTCACGTCGGCGACGTTGAGCTGGTTCTCTTCCAGATGCGCACCGATCAGCTCCGCGACCATCGGGCAGACTTCCTTGAACACCTTGCGGCCTTCCTGCACGAACAGTTTGTCCTTGGCACCGATGCCCTCTTCCGCAGCGCGGTTGAGGAAGCCGAAGTTGTTGCGGATGTTGTTAGAGAACTTGGTCAGCAATTTGGTGCTGACCACGTCGAACTGGTACTTGGACGTCGCCAGGTCCGCACGCTCGATAATCACCGCGGTAGCGGCGTCGCCGAAGATGAAGTGGCTGTCGCGGTCGCGGAAGTTCAAGTGACCGGTGCAGACTTCCGGGTTGACCATCAGCACGGCCCGGGCCTGGCCCAGTTGCACGCTGTTGGCGGCGGCCTGGATGCCGAAGGTGGCCGAGGAGCACGCCACGTTCATGTCGAAACCGAAACCCTGGATGCCCAGGGCTTCCTGGACTTCGATGGCGATGGCCGGGTAGGCGCGTTGCAGGTTGGAGCAGGCAACGATCACGCCGTCGATGTCGGCGGCGGTTTTGCCGGCGCGCTGCAAGGCTTGCTCGGCCGCGCCGATGGCCATCTGGCAAAGAACCGACCACTCGTCGTTCGAGCGTTCCGGCAGGCGTGGGGTCATGCGTTGCGGGTCGAGAATGCCGTCCTTGTCCATGACAAAGCGGCTTTTGATACCGGAGGCTTTTTCGATAAACGCGGCGCTGGATTCGGTCAAGGCTTCGACTTCGCCACGGGCGATGGCGTCGGCGTTGTCGGCGTTGAATTGCGCGACGTAAGCGTTGAAAGACTGCACCAGCTCTTCGTTGGAGATGCTGTTGGCCGGGGTGTACAGGCCGGTGCCGCTGATGACGACGTTATGCATGGTCGTTTCTCTAATCTGTTCAGGCAGAAAGCATTGGCACCGACGTACCAATACATAAAGGGTCTGTTCCCGTCACAGGAAGCAAACCAGGCATCGCTTTATTCCGCACCGCCCGAACCTGTAGAGGCTCAAAACCGCGGTTCCGGCGTTTATAGGCGCGAAGTTTGCCATAAACGTTGGGGTTTGGCCCTATTTGCGAGAACAACACTGTACCCGTGGGAGCGAGCCTGCTCGCGAAAGCGGTGTGTCAGTCACCGTGAAGGGTGACTGTTCTGACGCCTTCGCGAGCAGGCTCGCTCCCACAGGTGGTGTGGCGCTACGGCTCGACCAGGGTCCATTGCTTGTTCAGGCGTTTGTCGGAGATCGGCACCTTGGTCCCCAGTTGCTGGGCGAACAGCGACACCCGGTATTCCTCCAGCCACCAGCGATACAGCTCCAGCTGCGGATCACGCTTGCCTTCCTGCGCATGTTTGCTGGCGCGGGTCTGGTACTGCGTCCAGAGACCGGACAACTCACCGCTCCAGACCCGATCCTTCTGCACCTGAGCGCCGAGCTTCTCGAAGCGCTGCTCGATGGCTTTCAGATAGCGCGGCAGTTCCTTGAGCCACTGCATCGGCGTTTCCCGGACAAAACCCGGGTACACCAGATGACTGAGCTGCTGCTTGATGTCGTTCAGGGCCACGGCTTGCGCCAGGTCGATCTTGCCCTTGAAACGCTTTTGCAAACCGTGCCAGAGCTTGAGAATCTCCAGGGTCAGCTTCGCCAGACGCTCGGCGTGTTCGGTCCAGCCACCGCGCTTGCGTTCGGCCAGTGCCGCCAGCCCCGCACCGTCGCGCGGCAACGGGTCTTCGCCGTCGAGAATGCAGCTATCGAGACTGGCCAGAAGAATGTCTTCCACCAGCGCGTCGATGCGGCCCATGTCGCGGTACATCAGGCCCAGCTCGGTCAGCCCCGGCAACTTGCCGCGCAGGAATTTCGCCGGTTCCGCCAGTTGCTGCATCAGCAAACGCTGCAAGGCACGACGGTGCTGGAACTCGGCTTCGGCCGGTGTCGAGAACCGCCCTTCCTTGACCGTCCCGCCCTCTTCCACGAGCGCCGGATAGACCGTCATCGACAGCCCGGCGATCTTCTGTTGGGTTTTTTCCGCCACCGCCGCGAAGACTTTCGCCTCCACCGGTTGCTGGCTTTTCGCAGTTTGCGGGACCGCCAATGCGGCCTGACTGGCTTCAGCGAAACGTGCAGTCAGCTCCGCCAGATCACGCCCTTCGCCGAGGAACTTGCCCTGGCCGTCGACGATTTCCAGGTTCATCCGCAAATGGCTTTCGACCTGCTGCGCCGCTTCGGCCCAGGCTTCATCGCTGACCCGCGCACCGGTCATGCGCAGCAGTTCGCGGCCGAGTGCCTGCGGCAACGAACCTTCGGCAAAGGTCATGCGCTGCAATGCGGCTTTGACGAAGTCCGGCACCGGCACGAAATTCTTGCGCAGCGCCTTGGGCAGGTTGCGCACCAGCGCGATGCACTTGGCCTCGATCACGCCGGGCACCAGCCACTCCAGGCGTTCCGGCGGCAGCATCGGCAACAGCGGGGCCGGCACGCGCAAGGTCACGCCGTCACGCGGGTGATTCGGTTCGAAGTGGTAACTCAGCGCCAGCTCCAGATCGCCGATGTGCAAGGTGTCCGGGTAATGCGCGGCCGTCACTTCGCTGGCTTCGCGGGCCAGCACGTCCTCTTCGCGCATGATCAGCAACTGCGGATCTTTCTGGCTGTTGATCCGATACCAGCTGTCGAAGGTCGCGGTCTGGTGAATCTCCGCCGGCAGCCGCGCGTCGTAGAAGGCGAACAGGGTTTCTTCGTCAGCGAGGATGTCGCGACGTCGGGCCTTGGCTTCCAGTTCGTCGAGCTGTTCCAGCAATTGTTGGTTCGCGGTCAGGCATTTGGCCTTGGACTGAATCTCGCCGCGCACCAGCGCTTCTCGAATGAACAGCTCGCGGGACACCACCGGATCGACCGGCCCGTAGTGCACCGGCCGGCGCCCGACCACGATCAGCCCGAACAAGGTGATCTGCTCGAACGCCACGACCTGGCCGCGCTTCTTCTCCCAATGGGGCTCGAAGTGGTTTTTCTTGATCAAGTGCCCGGCCAGCGGCTCGATCCAGTCGGCGTCGATCTTGGCGACCATGCGCGCATAGAGCTTGGTGGTTTCCACCAGCTCGGCGGTCATCAGCCATTGCGGACGCTTCTTGCCCAGCCCCGACGACGGGTGAATCCAGAACCGCCGCTGCCGGGCGCCGAGGTAATCGCCGTCCTCGGTTTTCTGGCCGATCTGGCTGAGCAATCCGGAGAGCACGGCTTTGTGCAGCTTCGGATAATCCGCCGGCTCTTTGTTGAGGCTCAACTGCATGTCGCGGCAGATCAGGCTCAGCTGACGGTGCGAGTCGCGCCACTCGCGCAGACGCAGGTAATTGAGGAAATTCTTGCGGCACCAGTTACGCAGCGGGCTAGCGGTCAGCGCCTGGCGCTGCTCTTCGAAACCGCGCCACAGATTGACCAGCCCGGCGAAGTCCGAGTCCACGTCTTTCCATTGCGCATGAGCCTGATCCGCCGCTTGCTGACGCTCCGGCGGACGCTCGCGCGGGTCCTGGATCGACATGGCACTGGCGACGATCAGCACTTCCTGCAAGCTGCCGAGTTTCGCCGCTTCCAGCAGCATGCGGCCCATGCGCGGGTCCACCGGCAGGCGCGCCAGGTTGCGGCCGAGCGGGGTCAGCTGGCTGTTGCGGTCCACCGCCGAGAGCTCTTGCAGCAGGTTGAAACCGTCGCTGATGGCCTTGCCATCCGGCGGTTCGATGAACGGAAAATCAGTGATCTCGCCGAGACGCAGATGCAGCATCTGCAAGATCACCGCCGCAAGGTTGGTGCGCAAAATCTCCGGGTCGGTAAATTCCGGACGACCGAGGAAATCCTCTTCGCTGAACAAGCGCACGCAAATGCCCGGCTCGACCCGACCGCAGCGGCCTTTACGCTGATTGGCGCTGGCCTGGGAAATCGCTTCGATGGGCAGGCGCTGGACCTTGGCGCGGTAGCTGTAGCGGCTGATTCGCGCGGTGCCGCTGTCGATCACATAACGAATGCCCGGCACGGTCAACGAGGTTTCGGCGACGTTGGTTGCCAGCACCACGCGACGCCCGGGGTGCGACTGGAAAATTCGCTGCTGTTCGGCCGGCGAAAGCCGCGCGTACAACGGCAGGATTTCGGTGTGCTTGAGCTGGGCCTTGCGCAGCATGTCGGCGGCGTCGCGAATCTCGCGCTCGCCGGGCAGGAACACCAACACATCGCCGGGGCTCTTGCGCTCGCTGCGTTCGAACGCGGCGATTTCGTCGAGGGTGGCGAGGATCGCCTGATCCACGGTCAGGTCATCCTCGACGCGGTTGCCCTCCTCGTCCTGCTCCAGGGTCAAGGGGCGATACCAGGTTTCTACCGGGAACGTACGGCCCGAAACCTCGACAATCGGCGCGTCGTCGAAATGCTTGGAGAAGCGCTCAAGGTCGATCGTCGCCGAGGTGATGATGACTTTCAGGTCCGGGCGACGGGGCAGCAAAGTTTTCAGGTAACCGAGCAGGAAGTCGATGTTGAGGCTGCGTTCGTGGGCTTCGTCGACGATGATCGTGTCGTAGCGTTCGAGGTAGCGGTCGTTCTGGGTTTCCGCCAACAGGATGCCGTCGGTCATCAGTTTGATCAGGGTGTTGGAATCGCTCTGATCCTCGAACCGCACCTGATAGCCGACCAGCGCGCCCAACGGCGTCGCCAGTTCTTCGGCGACCCGGCTCGCCACGCTGCGCGCCGCGATTCGACGCGGCTGGGTGTGGCCGATCAAGCCATGCTGGCCGCGACCGATTTCCAGGCAGATCTTCGGCAGCTGGGTGGTTTTACCCGAGCCGGTTTCGCCGGCAATGATCAGCACCTGATGCTTGAGCAGCGCGTCCTTGATTTCGTCGCGCTTGGCGGCGATCGGCAAACTGTCGTCGTAACGAATCACCGGCAGGCTGGCACGCCGCGCCAGCACCTGATCGCAGGACGCCTGCATGCGCGTGACCCACTGGGCCAGCTTGGCCTCGTCGGGTTTCTTGCGCAGCTCAAGCAACTGCCGCCGCAGCCGGTGGCGGTCGGCGAGCATGGCGTGATCGAGGTTTTTCAACAGTTTGTCGATTGCAGGCGATTCGTCAGTCATCAGGTACGCAATAAGTCGTCTAGTGGCGCAGGGGGCGGATTGTCGCAGATTTTACGACCGCTGCGCGGCCGAATCGCGAGCAGGCTCGCTCCCACAGTGGATCTCCAGCGACCACAAAATCGCGGGTACCACGATTAAATGTGGGAGCGAGCCTGCTCGCGATTCGATTGTACGCAATCGCAGAGAACTACTCGGTATCGAGGCCCTTGCGCCGATACGGGAACACATCGATCACCTTGCCGGCGCGAATCGCCTCTTGCAGGCTTTTCCAGTAATCGGCGTTGTACAGCTCGCCATGCAATTGGTCGAACAACCGGCGCTGCCCGGAATCGGCAAACAGAAACGGTGGAAACTCTTCGGGGAACACGTCCAGCGGCCCGATCGAATACCACGGCTCGGAGGCCATTTCGTCTTCCGGCGTGCGCGGTTGCGGGATGTGGCGGAAGTTGGCTTCGGTCAGGAAGCAGATCTCGTCGTAGTCATAAAACACCACGCGGCCGTGGCGGGTGACGCCGAAGTTTTTCAGCAGCATGTCGCCGGGGAAAATATTCGCCGCCGCCAGTTGCTTGATCGCCAGGCCGTAATCTTCCAGCGCTTCACGCACCTGCGCTTCGTTGGCGTGTTCCAGGTACAGGTTCAACGGGGTCATCCGCCGCTCGGTCCAGCAGTGGCGGATCAGCACCGTGTCACCTTCGACCGACACGGTGGACGGCGCCACCTCAAGCAGTTCTTCAAGACACGCCGGTTCGAACTTGCTCAGCGGGAAACGGAAGTCGGCGAACTCCTGGGTATCGGCCATGCGCCCGACGCGGTCGACGCTTTTCACCAGGCGATACTTCTCGATCACCGTGGCGCGGTCGACGTTTTTCGAGGGCGAGAACCGGTCCTTGATGATTTTGAACACGGTGTTGAAACCCGGCAGGGTGAACACGCTCATGACCATGCCGCGCACGCCGGGGGCCATGATGAACTGGTCGTCGGTGTTGGCCAGGTGGTTGATCAACGCGCGGTAGAACTCGGATTTACCGTGCTTGTAGAAGCCGATCGAGGTGTACAGCTCGGCGATGTGCTTGCCCGGCAGAATGCGCCGCAGGAAGCCGATGAACTCCGCCGGCACCGGCACGTCGACCATGAAGTACGAACGGGTGAACGAGAAGATGATCGACACGTCGGCTTCGTCGGTGATCAGCGCGTCGATCTGGATGCCGCGCCCCTCGAGGTGCAACAGCGGAATCGCCAGCGGCCACTGCTCATCGGTGGTGTAGATGCGCCCGACCAGGTACGCGCCCTTGTTGCGGTAGAGCACCGAGGAGAACAGCTCGACGCTCAGCTCCGGGTCCTTGCACACCCAGTCCGGCAGGTTCTCGCGCAGTTGCGCTTCGAGGCGGCGCAGGTCGCCCGGCAGGTCGGCGTAATCCTCGCTGAAACGGTAGTCGGCAAAAATGCTCGCCAGCATCCCGGACAGCTGCCCCTGGGGTTTGTAGGTCCGGGTTTGCGCGGCGCGCGCCCGGCGCAGGCTTGGCCGGGTGGTGTGGATGAACATGCAGCCGTCGCTGATCAGGTCATGGCTGAACAGCCCGCAGAAGATCGAGTTGTACCAGGTCTCGGACAGCTCATCGTCGAAGCGCAGGTCGATCAGCGTGATGTACGCGCTTTTGACCAGTGGCCAGCAGCTGACATCCAGGGTGTCGGCGTCGAATGCGATGCGCAGCCGGCCGACGGTTTCACTGACCTTTTCTTCGTAGAGGTTGATCCGCGCCGCCGAGGCGACTTGTGTCTCCTGCCACAGGGCTTGCTCGAAACGCGCCCGGGCACCGTCGGTGATCTGCCGGAAATGCTCGCGGTAATCGTCAAAGCCATCGAGGATCATTCGGGCGATGTCGGCGGCTGGCCATTGCTGCGGCATGGTGAGACCTCTGCGGGAATTCGGATCGCCTGAGCTTAGCCAGTGAACCGGGTGCAGGAGAAGCGTAATTTTTTGCCCCACAGGCGAAAGATTCATTTGGTTACAGATGTTTTTCGGTTTTTTTTAATTCGACCGATCGGTCAGTAACAAACCTCTTCAGTCATCCTTTCCACAATGAATCGATTCATCTACAGCCCTTGGATTGATTGGGTTTCGGATCCAATCTGCCCACCCCTCCGTCGAGCACCGTGATATTTCCGGGCCTCCCTTCAGTACCCGCTCCCCTGAAAACACCTTACGGATTGGTCTTACCAAAAAGGTGGCACTTTGATATACACGCCGCGTTTCCCCGCCTAAAAACAAGATCCCCGGTACACGAGGACTACCTCCCAATACGCCTAAGGAGCACTTTGCATGTCTATAAGGAATCTGCGCATCGGTATGCGCGCAAGCTTGAGTTTTGCGGTACTGGCCGGCCTTCTGGTGCTGGTCGGGTTGTTTGGCCTCGGTCAGATGGCAACCCTGCGCGAGAGCGCGACGGTCATCGAGGAATCGTGGATGCCGAGCATCGAAAGCATCCACGACAGCGCGGCCAACATCGCCACCATCCGCCTGGAATCGTTGCGGATGATCGCCAACCACCAGAGTGCCGTCCGGGAAAAGAGCAAAGGGATCCTGAGCGCCCAACGCCAGGAACTGCTCAAACGCCTCAATGACCACACGACGCTGCTGTCCAACGACCAGGAACGGGCCATGCTCGACAGCCTGAGTGCGGCCGTCGGCAAGTACCTGGCGATCCTCGACCAGATCATTATCCAGATCGATGCCGGCCAGGATGAACAGGCCTACGCCCGTCTCAACAATGAACTGGCCCCTCAGGGCAGCGTGCTGGATAAATCCCTGGAGTCGATGATCAGCTTCAATCAGCAAGGGGCCGATGCGGCCGCCGACGCTGCGGCGGCGATGTACCAGCGGGCGCAATGGATCGTCGGTGCAATCATCGTCTTCGCGTTGATCGCCACCTTGCTGTTGGCCTGGATGCTGACCCGCAGCATCACCTCGCCAATCAATCAGGCGTTGAACGTCGCGCGCCGGATCGCCTCGGGCGACCTCAGCGGCCAGATTGCCAGCGACGGCAAGGACGAAGCCGCGCAACTGCTCGACGCCCTCGCCGAGATGCAAGGCAACCTGCGTTCGACCATTCGCGGCATCAGCGAATCGGCGCGGCAACTGGCCTCCGCCGCCGAGGAAATGAGTTCGGTGATGGAAGAAAGCACCCGTGGCCTGCAGCTGCAGAACGACCAGATCGAGATGGCCGCCACCGCCGTCACCGAAATGAGCACCGCAGTGGACGAGGTCGCCGCGAACGCCGTGTCCAGCGCCGAGGCCTCCCAGGCGTCGAACGAGGACAGCAAGCACGGCCACGTCCAGGTCAGCGAAACCATCACCTCGATTCAGGGCCTGGTCAGCGAAGTGCTCGACGCCTCGAAACAGGCCGAGGGCCTGGCGGTTCAGGCGCAGGACATCAGCAAAGTGCTGGAGGTGATTCGCGGCATCGCCGGGCAGACCAACCTGTTGGCGCTCAACGCCGCCATCGAAGCCGCCCGCGCCGGTGAGGCCGGACGCGGGTTCGCCGTGGTCGCCGATGAAGTGCGCTCGCTGGCGCAACGCACCCAGAACTCCACCGAAGAAATCGAGCTGATGATCAACAACATCCAGCAAGGCACCGGGGCGACGGTCAGCGCGTTGCAAAGCAGTGCCGAGCAGGCGAACCAGACGTTGCGCCGGGCCAACAGCGCCGGCAGCGCTTTGGAGAAAATCACCGCGTCGATTTCGCAGATCAACGAACGCAACCTGGTCATCGCCAGTGCCGCCGAACAGCAAGCGCTGGTGGCGCGGGAAGTCGATCAAAACCTGGTGAACATCCGCGATCTCTCGACCCAGACCGCCGCCGGTGCCACCCAGACGTCGGCCGCCAGCCAGGAACTGTCGCGGCTGGCGGTCGACCTCAACGGCCTGGTGACCCGTTTCGTAATTTGATGCCGGTTTTTCGGTTGCCATAGGCAAGGCTCTCGGCAACACTCTCGTCCCCATCAAGGAAGGAGTGCACCGTGAGCCCTGTCGATATCGTTCGTTTACTGTCGCTGGCGGCCATCTGGGGTGCGAGCTTTCTGTTCATGCGCATCATCGCCCCGGTGATTGGCAGCATCCCCACTGCGTTTTTCCGTGTCTCGATTGCGGCGGTCGGGCTGCTGGTGATTGTCGGCCTGATGCGCATCAGCTGGGATTTCAAAGGCAAACTGAAAACCGTGATGCTGCTCGGGGTGATCAACTCCGGGATTCCGGCGACCCTCTATTCCGTGGCGGCCCAGGTGCTGCCCGCCGGTTACTCGGCGATTTTCAACGCCACCACACCGTTGATGGGGGTGTTGATCGGCGGCCTGTTCTTCAGTGAACGGCTGACGGCGGCCAAGCTCGGCGGGGTGTTTCTCGGGTTGTTCGGGGTCGGCATTCTGACCCGTGCCGGCCCGGTGGCCTTCGACCTGCCCCTGCTGATGGGCGCCCTCGCCTGCCTGCTCGCCACCACCTGCTACGGCTTCGCCGGTTTCCTCGCCCGCCGCTGGCTCGACCAGGCCGGCGGTCTCGACAGTCGTCTTTCGGCGCTGGGCAGCATGCTCGGGGCGACCTTGTTCCTGCTGCCGCTGTTCGGCTACAGCGTGATCAGTCAGCCACCGGCGAGCTGGGGCGGCTGGAGCGTGTGGCTTTCGCTGCTGGGGTTGGGCCTGGGGTGCACGGCGTTTGCGTACATCATCTACTTCCGCCTGCTCACCTCGATCGGGCCTTTGAAATCGATGACCACGACCTTCCTGATTCCGCCGTTCGGGGTGTTGTGGGGGGCGTTGCTGCTGGATGAGCCGCTGTCGATGGCCCATGTGTATGGCGGGGTGTTGATTGCGGCGGCGTTGTGGCTGGTGTTGAAGCCTTCGGTGATGAAGAAGGTTGAGGTGGTGGCCAGATAGTTTTGTGGCGTTTGGGATGACGCCATCGCGAGCAGGCTCACTCCCACATTAGGCCGAGTTCGCCCAGACAACTCGGTCAACTGTGGGAGCGAGACCGGCTTGCCGGCGATGGCGGTGGTTCAGGCACTACAAGGCTGACTGACTCACTTCACCATCCACCAACCGCCGAATCCCCAGCGGATTGGCATTCTGCAACGCCTCGGGCAGCAACCCGTCCGGATAATTCTGGAAGCACACCGGCCGCAGGAATCGATCGATCGCCAGCGTCCCCACCGACGTCCCGCGCGAATCCGACGTCGCCGGATACGGCCCGCCATGCACCATCGCCTCGCAGACTTCGACCCCGGTCGGGTAGCCGTTGAGCAAGATCCGCCCGACCTTTTCCTGCAACAACTCGGCCAGCCAGCGGTGTTCCAGCAACTCTTCGGCCTCGCCGATCAGCGTAGCCGTCAGTTGCCCGCGCAAGCCGTGCAACGCGGCCGCGAGCTGTGCCTGGTCCTCGACTTCGATGACGATGGTGGTCGGCCCGAACACTTCTTCCTGAAGCAGTTCATCGCCCTTGAGCAACAGGCTGACATCGGCCTTGAACACCTGCGGTTGCGCCTGATTACCCTGCTGCGGTTGGCCCGCCAGGTGCGTCAGCCCCGGATGCTCGTGCAGCTCGCCCAGGCCCTTGCTGTAGCTGACCAGCGCGCCGGCGTTGAGCATGGTTTGCGCCGGCTGCTGGTTCATGTTGGCGCAGAACTGTTCAAGAAAGGCGCTGAACTGCGGCGAACGCAAACCGATGACCAGACCCGGATTGGTGCAGAACTGCCCGCAACCCAGGGTCACCGAACCGGCCAGTTGCGCCGCGATCTGCTCGCCCCGCACCTTGAGTGCTTCGGGCAACAGGAACACCGGATTGATGCTCGACATCTCGGCGAACACCGGGATCGGTTGCGGCCGGGTCGCGGCCATGTGGCTCAGGGCATTGCCGCCCTTGAGCGAACCGGTAAAACCCACGGCCTGAATCGCCGGGTGCTTGACCAGCCACTCACCGACGCCACCGCCATAAATCATGTTGAACACACCGGCCGGCATGCCGGTTCGTTCGGCGGCGCGGATGATCGCGTCCGCGACCCGTTCGGCCGTCGCCATGTGGCCGCTGTGCGCCTTGAACACCACCGGGCAACCGGCGGCCAGGGCCGAGGCGGTATCGCCGCCCGCCGTGGAAAAGGCCAACGGAAAGTTGCTCGCGCCGAACACCGCCACCGGGCCGAGACCGATGCGGTACTGGCGCAGATCCGGACGCGGCAGCGGCTGACGATCCGGCAGTGCCCGGTCAATCCGCGCGCCGTAGAAATCACCGCGACGCAGGACCTTGGCGAACAGGCGCATCTGGCCGCTGGTGCGTCCGCGCTCGCCCTGGATGCGTCCTGCCGGCAACGCCGTTTCGCGGCACACGGTGGCGACGAAATCATCGCCCAGCGCATCGATTTCATCGGCGATGGCGTCAAGGAACGTGGCGCGTTTTTCTGCGCTCAGGTTGCGATAGATCGGGTACGCGGCAGCGGCGGCTTTCGCGGCGGCATCCACTTCGGCTTCGGTCGCCTGGAAGAAGGTGCCGGGCAACGGCTCACCGGTGGTGGCGTCGAGGCTTTGCAGTTGCAGCGTGCCGTTGGCGCTGCGCTGGCCGCCGATGTAGTTGTATCCAGATTGCGTAGTCATAAAAGTATTCCTGATCGATTGGCACAGACCTGTAGGAGCCGGCTTGCCGGCGATTGGCCTTCAAGCCTTGCATCGATCTCTCGGACGCAATCGCCGGCAAGCCGGCTCCTACAAGGGCGGATGTTCCGGCTGCTTTTAGAGCGCGCGAATCTGGCCGATGGCCAACGGCTGGGCACTCTCGCCGATGCCGTTTTCCAGCGGTGCGCCAAAGGCGTCGAGGCTGATCTGGAAGCGATCCCCCGGCTGGGTTTTCACGCCGTCGGCAAACGACAGCGTGGCGGTACCGAAGTAGTGCACGTGGACATCGCCGGGACGCAAAAACTGCGCGTACTTGAAGTGGTGGAATTCGAGGTTGGCGAGGCTGTGGCACATGTTGTCTTCGCCACTGAGAAACTCTTTTTCCCAGAGGGTTTCGCCGTTGCGGATGATGCGGCTGGTGCCCGCCAGATGCCGGGGCAATTCACCGACGCGCAGTTCCGGACCGTAGGCGCAGTAGCGCAGTTTCGAATGCGCGAGGTACAGGTAATTGCGGCGCTCCATGACATGGTCGGAGAACTCGTTGCCCAAGGCATAACCGACGCGGTACGGCTGCCCGTCGTCGCCGATCACGTAGAGGCCGGTCAGCTCCGGCTCTTCGCCGGCGTCTTCGGCAAACGGCGGCACCGGGAAATCGGCACCGGGGCGCACGACGATGCTGCCGTCGCCCTTGTAGAACCACTCCGGCTGCGCACCGACCTGACCGGCCGCCGGTTTCCCGCCCTCAAGGCCCCACTTGAAAATGCGCATGGTGTCGGTCATGCCGGCTTCGACCGCACCGTCCTGCTGGTGCATCTTGTCTCGCGCCGAGGCACTGCCCAGGTGAGTCAGGCCGGTGCCGCTGATCAGGCAGTGGGCCGGGTCTTCGTGGTCCAGCGGCGGCAGGACGTTGCCCTGCTGCAACAGCTGCGCGTAATCCGGGCCCGGTTCAGTGCCGCGCTGGGCCACTTCTTCTTGCAGGCTGCGTTGCGCACGGATCGCCGCGAGTGCCAGTTCACGGGTGCTGCGGGTGCCTTTGAGCACCTGGACCTGCGAACCTTCGACGACGCCGACCTGACGCTCACCGGCAGTGTTTTCAAATTGAATCAGGCGCATGTCGGCCCTCCAGAAAGTCGTGAATGGCGCCGCCCGTGAGCGGCGCCTCAAGGTCACTCGATGATGTTGAAGTCGCTCAGGTATTCATCGGAGATTTCCAGGCCCAGGCCCGGCTTGTTGTCGTCGAGCTGGATGTAGCCGTTGACCGGTTGCGGCTCGCCCTTGAACACGTAGTAGAAGAGTTCGTTGCCGACTTCGACGTCGAACACCGGGAAGAACTCGGCCATCGGCGAGGCGGTGGTGGACATGGTCAGGTGGTAGTTGTGCATCTGCCCGGCATGCGGGATCACCGGCACCGACCAGGCTTCGGCCATGGCGTTGATCTTGCGCGCGGCGGTGATGCCGCCGACGCGGTTGGTGTCGTACTGGATCACGTCGACGGCGCGCCGTTCCAGCAGGTCCTTGAAGCCATAGGAAGTGAACTCGTGCTCGCCGCCGGAGATCGGCATGATCCCCATTTTTTTCAGCTCGATGTAGCCTTCGATGTCATCAGCGATCACCGGTTCTTCGAGCCAGCGCGGCTCGAACTCGGCGAGTTTCGGCAACATGCGGCGCGCATATTCCAAGGTCCAGCCCATGTAGCATTCGAGCATGATGTCGATGTCCGGGCCGGCCAGTTCACGCAGTGCGCGCACTTGTTCGATGTTCTTGCGCATGCCCGCCGGGCCGTCTTTCGGGCCGTAGCCGAAGCGCATTTTCAGCGCGGTGAAACCCTGGTTCAGATAGCCCTGGGCCTCTTCGAGGAACAGGTCGAGGTTGTCGTTGGCGTAGAGCTTGGAGGCGTAGGTCCAGATCTTTTCCTTGGTGCGCCCGCCCAGCAACTTGAACACCGGCTTGTTGACCGCTTTGCCCATGATGTCCCAGATCGCGATGTCGATCGCCGAGATCGCCGCCATGCCGATGCCTTTGCGACCCCAGGCGTGGCTCTGGCGGTACATTTTCTGCCAGATGTATTCGTTGTCGAACGGGTCTTCGCCAATCGCAATCGGCGCCAGGTAGGTGTCGATGATTTCCTTGGCAACACGTGGCGCCAGGGCGCAGTTACCGATGCCGACGAGACCGGTGTCGGTCTCGACTTCCACCACCAGCCAGCCGTGGAAACGGAACGAGCCCATGGCGTCGCCGCGCTCGAACAGGATGTCGCTGGCGTTGGTGCAGAAGTGCGCTTGTGGGGGAACGACTTTGCCTTTCCACTCGAAAACGCGGGTACGGATTGCTTTGATTTTCATGAATTCAATTCCTTGCTAACGCTTGGGTAGTGATCAGCCAACCTGAGCCGGTGTGAGCTGCGAGGGTGATTTGGGGGTGTGGGTGGTACGAAGTCGGGACAGCAGGACGGCGCCAACGATGCCGACCAGGGCCAGGGCGAACATGCCGGCGCGAGGGTCGGCGAAACTGGTTTCCATCACGGTTTTCAGGTTCGGTGCGACGAAGCCGCCAAGGTTGCCGATGGAGTTGATCAGGGCGATCCCGCCGGCCGCGGCGGCGCCGCTGAGGTAGCTGGTGGGAATGGTCCAGAACAGTGGCTGCACCGAGACGAAACCGGCAGCGGCGAAGCAGAACGCGAGGACCACCGGAACCATGCTGGTGCCCAGCGCCGAGGCGGCGATGCCGAGGGCGGCCATGGTCAGCATGCACACGGCGAGGCGACGGTGCTGGCCGGTGCGGTCGGCGTAGCGAGTGACCAGGCGAGTGACGATCAGGGCGCAGATCCACGGGATGGCGGTGATCAGGCCGACGTTGAGGCCGACATGACCATCGAGCAGACCGGCGATGCGGGTCGGCAGGTAGAACACCACGCCGTACACACTCATCTGAATGGTGAAATACGCCAGGCAGAATTGCAGCACCCGAGGGTTACGCAGCGCACTGAGAAAACCGTGGGGGCTGCTGTCTTTTTTCTGTGCGTCTTCTTCGCTCAGCGCGGTTTGCAGCGCGTGTTTTTCATCGACACTCAACCAACGGGCATCGGCCGGACGGTTGACCAGGTAGAAGTACGCGGCGATGCCGACCACCGAGGCCATCAGGCCTTCGACGACGAACAGCCACTGCCAGTTGGTCAGGCCGAACACACCGTGGAAGTCCAGCAACCAGCCCGACAGCGGGCTGCCCAACACCAGCGCCAACGGCAGTCCGAAGTAGAACAGGCCGAGCGCCTGGCCACGGCTCTGTGCCGGGAACCAGTAGGTGAGGTAAAGGATGATGCCCGGGAAGAAACCGGCTTCGGCGACGCCCAGCAGGAAGCGCAGGACGTAGAAAGTTTCGGCGTTGTGGGCAAACATCATCGCCGCCGACACCAGGCCCCAGGTGACCATGATCCGGCACAGCCAGACCTTCGCGCCGAGGCGGTGCAGCATGTAGTTGCTCGGCACTTCGAAGAACGCGTAACCGATGAAGAAGATGCTCGCGCCGAACGCGAACGCCGCATCGCCCAGACCGGTGTCGGCCTGCAATGCCGCTTTGGCGAAGCCGACGTTGGAGCGATCGATGAAGGCGAGGATGTACATCAGGATCAGAAACGGCAGCAAACGCAGCCGGCTTTTGGAGATGGCACTGGACAGAGCCAGGGCGAAATCTGGACGGGTCATGTGAAGGTTCCTTTGCTGCCGGTATGTGCCTTGCGGAAGTGACAAGGCGGGCTTTTTGTAGTTGTTGAATCGTGCGATCGAGGCGGCTCGGGTGGCTGGCTCTGGTCATTCGATGGAGCGACTTTAGCCAGCGCATGGGGCGACGGATAATCACTTATGCGCATCCATCGATAACCTGGGGTGATAGGTAAGTGCGTTTATTGCCTAGATCGAGTTATCAGAGCCCACACAAAACTGTAGGAGCCGGCTTGCTGCGGGCGGCGTTCCGGCGATAGCGGTCTGACAGGCACTTCACCTGTGTCTGTCAGACCGCAATCGCTGGCAAGCCAGCTCCTACAGGGTTTTGCATGGTCCACAAATTTTGGCTACACCACCGAAAACTGTAGGAGCCGGCTTGCCGGCGATGGCGGTCCGCCAGGCACTTCATGGGTGTCTGTCGGACCGCTATCGCCGGCAAGCCGGCTCCTACAAGGGTTGCGGTGTGTCAGTTGGTTTTGCGGGGGGTCAGTAGTTGTTGGTGCCCATCCGGCAGGCGATTTCGAAGGCCTGGCGGATCGCGCCGACGTTCGCCTTGCCCTGGCCGGCGATATCGAACGCGGTGCCATGGGCCGGGGTGGTGATCGGGATCGGCAGGCCGCCCTGGACCGTCACGCCGCGGGAGAAGCCCATCAACTTGATCGCGATCTGCCCTTGGTCGTGATACATCGTCACCACCGCATCAAACGCGCTCGCATCGCCCTGGACCTTGAGGAAAATCGTGTCGCCCGGATACGGCCCTTCCGCTGCGATACCCAACGCCTGCGCTGAGCGCACCGCCGGGCCGATGATGTCCAGCTCTTCGCGACCGAACGAACCGTTGTCGCCGTTGTGCGGGTTCAAGCCACACACGCCGATGCGTGGTTTCTCCAGGCCATTGCGTTTGAGCGCGGTGTCGATCAACTGGATCGCTTCCACCACCCGCGCTTGCGTCAACATCCCCGGCACCTCTGACAGCGCCACATGGGAGGTCACCCGCGAGGTCCAGAGGTTGTCGAGCACGTTGAACTCGCAGAACGGCCCGTGGAAATCCAGCAGCTCGGCGAACCAGTGCAGTTCATCGTTGTGCGCCATGCCGGCCATGTGCAGCGAGGTCTTGTTCAGCGGCCCGAACAACACCGCGCCGGTGGTGCCGGCCTCGGTCAGGCGCAGGGCTTTTTCCAGGGTGTCGAGGCTGTAGCGGCCGCCAATGACACTGGCTTCACTGCGCGGGAATTCACCGACGGTGTCGCCACGAAAGTCATAGAACAGCGGCGTGTCATCGACAAACGACAGCTGGTCCAGCGACTCGACACGCCGGTACGGAAACTCCACCCCGGCGATGCGCATGCCGCGACGCATTTCCGCTTCGTCGGCGATCAGGATCACGTTGGCCTGGGCGCGAACCTGAGGTTCCGCGAGCAGGCGCGCGATCAGTTCCGGGCCGATACCGGCCGGGTCGCCCAGGACCATGGCGATGGTTGTCTTGTTCATGCTTCACTCCTCAAAGGTTCGGGCCACGTACGGTCAATGGCGCAAGGCTCGCAGCGATAGACCCGCTGCGCGTTGCTGTAGAACAGGCGTTCCTGATCCGCCCGTGGCAGGTCAGCAACGATGGATTTGAAACCGCTGTAGATGTCGTCGAACGAGCCACACAGGCTGTCCACCGGGAAGTTGCTGGCGAACATCACGCGATCGGTGCCGAACATGGCAATCACTTCGCGCACGATCCACGCGTTGTCTTTGGCGCGCCACGCCCGCCCTTGCAGGCCCAGCCCGGAAATCTTCACCTGCACGTTCGGCCACTCGGCCAACCGTGCCATCGCCAGACGCCAGCCCGCCAGGCCTTCGGCGCTGCGGTCATTGGGCAAACCGGCGTGGTTGAGAATCAGCGTGGTGCCGGGAAAGTCCCGGGCCAGGCGTTCGGCTTCGAACAGGTTCCACCAAGGCGTCTGCAAATCGAAATGCAACCCCAACCCTTGCAGCGCGGCGTAACTGCGGCGCCAGCGTTCATCGCTCATCAGGCTACGCACATGGCCGACCTGCGCGGTCGAGGTCGGCCCGCCCGGCTTGTGGCGAACGCTGCGCACGCCCTTGAAACTGGCCTGCTCGGTGAGCACTGCGATGGCGTCCGGATGATCGAGCCAGGCTTGCGCAACGATGGCATTGGGGACGCCGTACCGCGCGGCCAGACCTTCGATGAAACGGGTTTCGCCAATCGGGTCCCGCGGGTCCCACTCGGTCTCGACATATACCGTCTGCACGATCTTATGCGCGCCCGCGTCGGCGAAATAATCGTCGGGAAAATAGCGCCGCTTGATCGCGCTGTAGTCACCGTAGCGAAACGGGATGTCGGCTTCGGGCGCGAGCCACGGGTGGTGATTGATCGTCGGGTCCCAGAAGTGGTGATGGGCATCGATGATCGGACCGTCATACAGCTTAGTCATGCCGCACCTCGTCGAGACTGATGAACAATGTGGCGAATACGAAGACTGCCGAACACGCCGCGAAGAACCCCAGCACCGGCGCAAAACCTCCAGCCATTTGCAGGATCACGCCGACCAGGATCGGCACCGCAATCCCGCCGGTGCTACCGGCCATGTTCATCACGCCGCCGATCAGACCGACCCGCGCCGGCGCCGCCAGCAACGCCGGGAAGCTCCAGTAGAGGCTGCCCCACATCAGGAAAAATGCAGTCATGGCCAACAACGCCACGGCGGCAAAAGGATTGCTCAAGGTCGGCAGCAACAGGAACGCGCCGAGGGCAACCAGGCCGGAAAACGCCAGCAGGCTCTTGACCGCGACACCCCGACTGACGCCTTTGCGGATCAGCCCGTCGCAGAGGAAACCACCGGTCAATGAGCCCAGCGCACCGCAAACGAAAATCACGAAGGTGGCGGCGCCGATGCCCTTGATATCGAAGCCGCGAGCCTGTGCCAGGTAACTCGGGCCCCAGGTCAGCAGGCCGAAATACACCATCGCCCAACTGGCGCGGCCGATCAGCAAACCGCTCAGGGAACGCGCGGCAATGCCCAGGCCCTTGACCGGCACTCGCGCGGCTTCGGCAGCCGGCGTGGCACGCCCGGCGTTGATCTTCTCCAGCTCTTCGGCATTCACTTGCGGATGGCTGGCCGGGTCATCCCGCAGGTAACGCCGCGCCAGCCACGCCAGCACCAGTGTCGCGATGCCAGCGATCACGAACGCCAGGCGCCATGAGTCCAGCGAGGCAATCAGGTAGGCGATGATCAAACCGCCGAGCGCCACGCCCAACGGGCTGCCGCTGTCCATCAGCACCGCGCCGCGACTGCGTTCGCTCGGGGCCAGCCACAGCGAAATCAGCTTGCCGCCGGACGGGAACAAAGGCGCCTCGGCGGCACCGAGAGCGACGCGGGCGAACAGCAATGACAAGCCGCCGGTAGCGAATGCCGCCAGCACCTGGAACGTCCCCCACAACCCGGTGGACCAACTGATCACGCGGTGCGGGCCGAAGCGGTCGATCATCCAGCCGCCGGGAATCTGCAACAGCGCATAAGCCCAGAAAAAGCTGCTGAGGATCAGGCCTTGCATGCTCGGTGACAGGGAAAATTCATGGGCGATGGTCGGCATCGCGATGGACAGGGACACCCTGTCGATCAGGTTGACCATGGTCAGCGCGAAGATGATCGCGAAGATCCGCCAGCGCACGCTGCTGGCCTTGGTGGTGCCGGTCAGCGGTGTGGCCGCGGTGACGGGCTGGGCAACTGCGCCGGGCAATTGCAGGGAAGCACTGGGACGGGCCATGGTGCGTACCTCTATTTATTATTTTTGTGAAGTTGCAAACACTGACCTGTAGGAGCCGGCTTGCTGGCGATTGCGGTGTATCAGTCAACATTGATAGCGCCTGGCCCACCGCGATCGCCAGCAAGCCGGCTCCTACAGTTGCGCTGCGTTTTTTTCGGCATTGGCGAGCACTATCGAAGGCTCACTGATAACCGTCTAATCAAAACTTGAAATAAGGCGATAGCCTTGGGTTATGTCACAGTCTGCTTTCAGCGGCCTTGCAAGCAGAAATACATTTCCCTGTAGGAGCGAGCTTGCTCGCGATGGTCGTCAACGATTACGTGGGGAACCTGACTCCCCGCGGTGTCATTGAGCTCATCGCGAGCAAGCTCGCTCCTACAAGGATCGCGTGAAATTGTCCGAGCGATAACCCCAGGCTATCGGTGTATGTATTGTTTTGACTAGACGCGGCGACGGACGCTTCCCACACTCAGGCCAGGCTTGCAGCTTTACCGCACCGACAAGTCACTCATAACAACTACAAAAACGAGGCCCTTCCATGCGAAATGCATTCGTCCGTCGCACATCCCGTCTGTTTCTTGGTTGCTCGCTGATCGCCGCCGGCGCCCTTCCCGCTCTCGCTCAGGCCGCCTGGCAACCCGACAAGAACGTCGAAATCGTCGTGGCCGGTGGCCCCGGTGGCGGCACTGACCAGCTCGGCCGTCTGATCCAGTCGATCATCACCACCCACAAGCTGCTCGACGTCAATACCATCGTCCTCAACAAGGGCGGCGGCAATGGCGCCGAAGCGTTCCTCGACCTGAAAATGAACAAGGGCGATGCGGAAAAACTGGTGATCGGCACCAACAACATCTACCTGCTGCCACTGGTGTCCAAGCTCGGTTACCAATGGCAGGAACTGACCCCCGTCGCCGCCGTCGCCGAGGACGACTTCATTCTCTGGAGCTACAAGGACGCGCCGTGGAAGGACGCCAAAGGTTTCTACGCGGCGGTCAAGGCTGACCCGTCGAACCTGCGCATGGGCGGCAGCCAGTCCAAGGATGTCGACCAGACCCTCACCCTGCTGCTGAACCAGACCACCCACAGCAAACTGGTGTACATCCCGTTCAAGAGCGGCAGCGAAGCCGCGACCCAACTGGCCGGAAAACACATCGCCGCCAACGTCAACAACCCCAGCGAAAGCATCAGCCAATGGCGCGGTGACCAGGTCGAGCCGCTCTGCGTGTTCAGTAAAGAACGCATGAGCTACACCGAAAAAGTCGCCGGCGACAAATCCTGGGCCGACGTGCCGACCTGTCACGAACAGGGCCTGGGCATCGATCAGTACCGCTTCCCGCGCACCGTGTTCATGCCCGGCGAAGTCACCGCCGAACAGCGCGCGTTCTATGTCGAGCTGATGCGCAAAGTCACCGAGACCCCTGAGTTCAAGGCCTACGTGAAGCAGAACGCGCTGGTGCCGACCTTCCTCGAAGGCGAGCCACTGACCGCCTACATCGAGAAAGACACCGCCCGCGTCACCCCGGTGTTCAAAGAAGCCGGCTGGCTGAAAAACTGAGTTGCCCACGGCCGTGCGCCTGCGCACGGCCGTCACCTCTGGAGGTGTCTTCATGTCCCATTCTTCGGATTCACCGGCGCTGGTCGGTACCCGCTGGGTCGAGCTCGGCCTGACACTCTTCACCGCGCTGATCGGCGTGGTGGTGATGTTCGGCAGTGTCGAACAAGGTATCGGCTGGGGCGATTCCGGCCCCGAGCCGGGTTATTTCCCTTTCTACATCGGCCTGATGCTCAGCGCCGCAAGCGTGGCCAACGGCGTGTTGACCCTGGTGCGCTGGCAAGCCCTGAGCATTTCATTCGTCAGCCGCAGCGCGTTCAAGCAAGTGCTGTCGGTGTTCGTCCCGATTGCGCTGTTCGTCGGTGCCATGCCGTTCACCGGCATCTACGTGGCCTCGGCCTGCTTCATCGCCTGGTTCATGTGGCGTGACAAGGTCCGCGACAAGCCCTACAGCAAGTGGATGATCGCCACCGTAGCCCTCGGCGCGGTGCTGGCCAGCTACCTGATTTTCGCGCTGTGGTTCAAGGTGCCGCTGGATGCCGGCCCGCTGGGCGACTGGATTGCCCTGGCCGGGAGATATTTCAAATGAGCGAGTTCGATTCCCTGCTGCAAGGCATGAACCTGATCCTGACCCCGGGCCACATCGGCCTGATGGTGATCGGCGTGCTGCTGGGCATCCTGGTCGGCGTATTGCCCGGCCTCGGTGCCCCCAATGGCGTGGCCCTGTTGCTGCCACTGACGTTCACCATGTCGCCGGTGTCGGCGATCATCCTGCTGTCGTGCATGTATTGGGGTGCACTGTTTGGCGGCTCGATCACCTCGATCCTGTTCAACATCCCCGGAGAACCCTCATCGGTGGCGACCACGTTCGACGGCTACCCGATGGCCCGCGAAGGCCGTGCGGCGGAAGCGCTGACCGCGGCGTTCAGTTCGGCCCTGCTCGGCGCGCTGGCTGGTGTGCTGCTGCTGACCTTTCTGTCGACCAAGATTGCTGCCTTCGCCATGTCGTTCAGTTCACCGGAATTCTTCGCGGTGTACCTGTTGGCGTTCTGCACCTTCATCGGCATGAGCAAGAACCCGCCGCTGAAAACCGTGGTGGCGATGATGATCGGTTTCGCCATGGCGGCGGTCGGCATGGACACCGTGTCCGGCAATCTGCGCCTGACGTTCGACCAGCCGATCCTGATGACCGGCATCAGTTTCGAAGTGGCGGTGATCGGCCTGTTCGGCATCGGCGAAATCCTTTGCACGGTCGAGGAAGGCCTGGTGTTTCGCGGCGAACATGCGCGCATTACACCGATGGTCATCCTGCGCACCTGGGCCAAGTTGCCGCGTTACTGGTGGACGATTTTGCGCAGCACGCTGGTCGGCTGCTGGATGGGCATCACGCCCGGCGGACCGACAGCGGCTTCGTTCATGAGCTACAGCCTGGCGCGGCGTTTCTCGAAGAATCGCGAGAACTTCGGCAAGGGCGAACTCGAAGGCGTGATCGCTCCGGAAACCGCTGACCATGCGGCGGGCACCAGCGCCCTGCTGCCGATGCTGACCCTCGGGATTCCAGGTTCTGCCACGGCGGCGGTGATGCTCGGCGGCTTGATGATCTGGGGCCTGCACCCTGGGCCGACGCTGTTCGTCGAGCAGCACGATTTTGTCTGGGGCCTGATTGCGAGCATGTACCTCGGCAACGTGGTGAGTTTGATCGTGGTGTTGGCTACCGTGCCGCTGTTCGCCTCGATCCTGCGCATTCCGTTTTCGATCATCGCGCCGATCATCATCATGGTCTGCGCCATCGGTGCCTACTCGGTGCACAACTCGTTCTTCGACGTGGTGCTGATGCTGGGCTTCGGCGCGCTGGGTTATCTGTTCAAGAAACTCGGCTATCCGATTGCCCCGCTGGTATTGGCGGCGGTATTGGGCGACAAGGCTGAAGATGCGTTCCGTCAGTCGATGCTGTTCTCTGACGGGCACATCGGGATTTTCTGGTCCAACCCGCTGGTGGGCAGCCTGACCACGGCGGCGCTGCTGATGCTGTTCTGGCCGCTGATTTCCAAAGCCCTGGGCGGCCTGATGGGCCTGCGCAAACCTCACGTCGCCAAGACCAAATCGGTGCTGTGACACAGCAATGCTGGCAACGCCTGACATTTGTTGTCAGGCTTGCCGCAGTCTTTTTTGCGAGTCGAGCCCATGACCCGAATTCCAGAAGCCAACGTGATCCACAGTCGACTGCGTCTGCGCCAATTACGGCTGATGCTGGCGCTGCAGGAATTCGGCTCCTTGCGCCGCGCCGCCGATCACATCGGCATGACCCAACCGGCGGCGACCAAAATGCTGCACGAGGCCGAGGATCTGCTCGGCGTCGAACTCTTCGAACGCCTGCCGCGGGGCATGCGCTCCACCCCGTTCGGCGAGACGGTCATCTACTACGCGCGCATGGTGTTTGCCGAACTCAGCGGCATGCGTGAAGAACTGGTTGCGCTCGAATCCGGCAACCTCGGGCGGGTTGCGGTCGGGGCGATTCCGGCGCTGGCCTCGGGGTTGTTGACCCGCACCATCGCCACCTTGAAACAGAGCCACCCACGGTTATCGATGAGCATCCAGGTCGACACCAGCGACGTGCTGGTCCAGGCACTTTTGCAGGACCAACTCGACATCGTGTTGGGGCGGATTCCAGCGGGCGCGCGGGCGGAAGAATTGCTGTTCGACAGCCTGGGCGAGGAAGCGCTGTGCGTGATTTCCGGTGCGCATAATCCGTTGGCAAAGGAGAAAAACCTGAGTTGGGCGGAACTGCAGAACATGACCTGGGTGCTGCAACAGCAACCGAGCCCGATGCGCGCGATCATCAATCAGGTGTTCCACAATGCGCGGGTCGACATTCCCAGCAGCATCGTCGAGACCACATCGATCATGACCTTGCTGTCGTTGATCCAGCAGACCGACATGCTTGGCGTCACGCCGGTGTCGGTGGTCGAGGATTATCCGGGGCGTGATTTGCTGGCGGTATTGCCGATCAAGTTTGAAGCGCGGTTGCCGCCGTATGGGTTGATTACCCGGCGGCATCGTATTCAGTCATCGGCGATGCAGGCGTTCATGAATTCGGTGCGGGCTGAGCATGCGCTTGGCAAGTAGGCCTTTGGGTCTGTGTACATATCCGTTGTTTCGGTAACGGCGGCTATTGGTTTCGCCCTTACGGCGAGTCACTTGGAAAAGCCCCAAGTAACCAAGGGCTCTTGCCCCTTTCGTTCGGCCCTTCGCTAACGCTCAGGGTTCCCGCGCTCCGGTCCTGCTCCGTGGGCCCGCCGCCATCGGCCATCCATGGCCGGGGGCGGCTAACCCGGCATCCATGCCGGGTTGCCCACTACGCAGAACCTCCACTCGGCCTCTCGAGGGGGCGTGCATCGCAAGATCAAAAGCCAAGGCGAGCTAACGCTCGGCCTGATGAGTGGTGGAGATCAAAAGCGTACGCGATTCCCTGTAGGAGCCAGCTTGCTGGCGAAAAACGCCCAGACACCGCGTTCATCCAGACAGCCCGCGACATCGTTGACGTCCATCGCCAGCAAGCTGACTCCTACAGTTTTGAATCGTGTGAACCCAATCCCCGTGTAGGAGCCGGCTTGCTGGCGAAAAACGCCCGGACACCGCGTTCATCCAGACCGCACGCGACATCGTTGACGTCCATCGCCAGCAAGCCGGCTCCTACAGTTTTGACCGTGCGAACCCGATCCCCTGTAGGAGTCAGCTTGCTGGCGAAAAACGCCCAGGCACCGCGTTCATCCAGACAGCCCGCGACATCGTTGACGTCCATCGCCAGCAAGCCGGCTCCTACAGGGGATTGGTGTACAGATCCGGAGGGGAACGCGGACACCGAAGAGCCAGGTCGGCTTTAAGGCCGCCTCGGCGGCTGTGGCGGTGGTCGCCCCCTCGAGAGGCCGAGTGGAGGTTCTGCGCAGTGGGCACCGCGGCAGGGATGCCGCGGTAGCCGCCCCCGGCCATGGATGGCCGATGGCGGCGGGCCCACGGAGCAGGACCGGAACGAGGGCATGCCGAGCATTAGCGAGGCACCGAACGAAAGGGGCAAAAGCGCTTGGTTACTTGGCGCCGGGCGGCGTTCCGTTTCTCCAAGTAACTCGCCGTAAGGGCGAAAACAATCTCAGCCATCACCCCAAAAACGGATATGCCCCCCCAACCACCTCACCCACTCTTACGAAAAACAAACACCAACCCAACAATGATCAACACCATCCCAAGCATGCTCAACACCGCCAGCCGATTCCCGAAAAACAGATAATCCATCACCGCCGTCACCGCTGGCACCAGGTAGAACAGACTGGTGACATTCACCAGATTGCCCCGAGCAATCAACCGGTACAGCAACAACGTCGCCAACACCGACACCACCAACCCCATCCACAACACCGGCACGATAAAGCCACTGCTGTGCTCGAAATGAAAAGGCTGGAACGGCACAAAGACCCCACACAGCAACATCCCCGCGAGGTACTGCACCGGCAACGTGCCAAGGGGATTTTCCGTGATGCGTTTCTGCATGATTGAACCCAGCGTCATGCTCCCCAGCGCCAGCAAACCAAAGAGCATCCCAGCCAGAGACATGCCAGCCAAACCAATCCCCTGGTAAACCACCATGATTAGCCCAGCCAGCCCCAGCATCAGGCCAAACAAACGACTGGCGGATCGCTGTCGCTCTATGATCACCACCGTGAGAATCGGCTGCACCCCCATGATGGTGGCCATCACACCCGGCGTAACTTTCAGGTCCAGGGCCAGCAGATAAAAAATCTGATAAGCCCCCAGCAACACCACCCCCGTGGCCAGGGCATACAGCATCGGTTTGCCGCGCTTGGGCAGTTTCAGCTTGAGTAACGGCACCAGCAGCACCAGCCCGCACAACGCGATGGCGAAGCGGATCAGCAGAAAGGCAAACGGTGACGCGTGGGCCAGGCCCCATTTTGAGAAGATCGCCCCGCTGCTCCACAGCAGGACAAACAGGCTCGTGGACGCCGCCGCGAGCGCGGATTTTTTCGAAAGGACAAACATGAAGACCACCTGTAGTCAGGCAAAAAGCCAACTCAGCCGAAGCTGAAATCCAGTAGTTTTTTCAGGCGAACGTCAGGCAGGGAACAGCAGAGAAAGCTGATCAGCCCGAAACGCCAACGCCCGGCGGTGATACGACTGCGTACACCGGCGTGCTACGGACAGGTGGGGGGTAATGACTGATCTGCACAGGCTGCTGATTCCCGCACGGCACGACGCCAGCGTTGACCGCTGAATCGACTACCGCGTTGATGAGAGAAGCTGGCATGGGCTGATCTTTTTTGATGAGGTGGACGGTGAATGGACATCACCGAGCGCCGACTATAACCAGCGCCCGACATAAATTGCAACGACCTGGACAACGACAGTCGCGACGGGAATCAACGCTGAACAACCTGACGTGCTCGCCAGACGTCGATGAAAGTCGGGGCAAAAAAAACCGCTCGATAAAGAGCGGTTTTTTCCTCGGGGAACGACCTCACCCAAACAACCAATACCCCAACAACGTCAGCACCACCACCGCCAGCACCGGCCGCAGCACGCGGTAAGCCTTCGGATTGCGACGCTTCCACTGTTTGACCACACCGCTGACCTTGTCACTGGAATTCTTGCTCCAGGCGTAGGCTCTGTTAATCCCGCCAACCCGTTCATCATCGAGATTCTGCGGTGCGGTAGCACGGCCCAGCCAGCCGCTGATCCAGCGGTTGATGCGCGTCATCAGGCGGTTGCTCAACGGACGTTCGATGTCGCAGAACAGGATCACCCGGGTTTTCTCGGTTTCGTTCTTGACCCAGTGCACATAGGTCTCGTCGAACATCACATCCTCACCATCGCGCCAGGCGTAGACCTGACCATCGACGAAGATCCGGCAATCATCGGAATTAGGGGTCGACAACCCCAGGTGATAACGCAGGGATCCGGCGAATGGATCGCGGTGCGGGTTGAGATGGCTGCCGCCCGGCAACAAGGCGAACATGGCGCCTTTGACGTTGGGAATGCTGCTGACCAGTGCCACGGTTCTCGGGCACAGGGTTTCGGCCGAAGGCAGTGGTTTGTCGTACCACTTGAGGTAGAAACGCTTCCAGCCTTTCTTGAAGAACGAGCCGAATCCGGCGTCGTTGTTCTTTTCGGCGGCGCGGATGTAGCCCTCATCGAACAGGTGCATCGCTTCGTCGCGAATGACTTCCCAATTGTCCTTGAGCACATCCAGCTCAGGAAATTTGCTGCGGTCCAGATACGGCCTGGAGGGCACGCTGGAGAACAGGTACATCAAGGCGTTGTAGGGCGCGAACAGCGCCGAGTGGTTGACGAACTGACGCAGGACCGGCAAACGCGCCTTGCCACGCAAATGCACATAGAGGGTACTGCCGAGGAACAGCAGCAACAGCGAGGCCTTCGCGGCAAAGGAAAAGGTCATCCACAACTCCTTGAGAATAAACAACTTTGCACAACGCCATTTACCCGACGTGGCAGGCCGCCATGATAAACATTACCGGCCTCGGGAAAAACCCGCATAACTCAACATTCAGTGTTGACGATTGTGCAATAAAGCACTTCTTACCATAAGTCTCCTGAACGGCGGCTGACCTGAATCAGCCCCATTCCCCCCTCAAAAACAAGACCCAAAAACCCTGGTCGTTTACGCCTGATTTTCCTGCTCGGTAAACAGGTCGCTGAACAGCATGCTCGACAGGTAACGCTCGCCTGAGTCAGGCAAAATCACCACGATCGTCTTGCCCTGCATTTCCGGTGTTTCCGCCAGACGTACAGCCACCGACATCGCAGCACCACAGGAAATGCCGCACAAAATCCCTTCTTCCTGCATCAAGCGCAGGGCCATCGCCTTCGATTCGTCGTCGGTGACCAGTTCAACCCGATCGACGATCGACAGGTCCAGGTTCTTCGGCACAAAACCGGCGCCGATACCCTGGATTTTATGCGGACTCGGCTTGATCTCCTCACCCGCCAACGCCTGGGTAATCACCGGCGAAACCACGGGCTCGACCGCCACCGAAAGGATCGGTTTGCCCTGGGTATTCTTGATATACCGCGAAACCCCGGTAATGGTTCCGCCTGTTCCGACACCCGCCACCAATACGTCGACAGCACCGTCGGTATCGTTCCAGATTTCCGGACCGGTGGTTTTCTCGTGAATGGCCGGGTTGGCCGGGTTTTCGAACTGCGCTGGCATGAAATAGAGGGACGGATCGCTGGCGACGATCTCGGTAGCCTTTTCGATCGCGCCCTTCATGCCTTTCGCCGGCTCGGTCAGCACCAGCTCGGCACCTAGCGCCTTGAGCACCTTGCGACGTTCGATGCTCATGGACGACGGCATGGTCAGCATCAGCTTGTAACCCCGAGCAGCGGCGACGAACGCCAGGCCAATGCCGGTGTTACCGGAGGTCGGTTCGACGATGGTCATGCCCGGCTTGAGTTTACCAGTGCTTTCAGCATCCCAGATCATGTTCGCGCCGATCCGGCACTTGACCGAATAACCGGGGTTGCGCCCCTCGATCTTGGCCAGGATGGTGACCCCGCGCGGGGCGATGCGGTTGATCTGCACCAGCGGCGTATTGCCAATGGAATGGGCGTTGTCAGCGAAAATACGACTCATGGCTGGGTCCTTATGCAGCATTGAATTAGCCCTCCACGGTATGCCTGTTGCCCGTGCTCGTCCAGTCAGGTCGAACGTCCGCTGACCACCGCAGTCAATGGTTTACATCGCCAGAGATTTGCCACCATGAAACGTCGATACAGCTGGCCCCTTTGGATCTTCGTCGGTCTCGTTGTTCTGCTGATTACCTTGCACATTGCCCTGCCCTACATGGTGCGTGACTACCTGAACGAAAAGCTCGCCGACATGGGCGACTACCGTGGCCAGATCGCCGACGTCGACCTGGCCTGGTGGCGCGGCGCCTACAAAATCAACGGGCTGAAAATCGTCAAGGTCGACGGCAAGGTCCCGGTGCCCTTCGTCAACGCACCGCTGATCGACTTGTCAGTCAGTTGGCACTCACTGTTGTACGACCATGCGGTGGTGGCCAAGGTGCAGTTCTTCAACCCAGAAGTGAACTTCGTCGACGGTGGCGCCAACAAGCAGAACTCGCAGACCGGTCAGGGCACCGACTGGCGTGCACAATTGGGCAAACTGGCACCGATCACTCTCGATGAGGTGCGAATCTTCGACGGCAAGATCAGCTTTCGGAATTTCAATTCCAAGCCGCCCGTCAACATGAACGCCACCCAGGTCAACGCAAGCATCTACAACCTGACCAACGTCGTCGACAAGGAAGGCAAGCGCGATGCACGTTTCGATGGCAAAGCGCTGTTACTGGGCCACGCGCCACTGGAAACCAGCGCAACATTCGATCCCTTGAGCAACTTCGAAGACTTCCAGTTCCGTCTACGTGCCAAGGACATCGAACTCAAGCGCATGAATGATTTCGCCTCGGCTTACGGCAAGTTCGACTTCAATGCCGGGCATGGTGATGTGGTCATCGAAGCCCAGGCCAAGAAGGCTCAGTTGACCGGTTACATCAAGCCGCTGCTGAAAGACGTCGACGTGTTCAACTGGCAACAGGATGTCGAAAACAAGGATAAAGGGCTGTTCCGGTCCATTTGGGAAGCCATTGTCGGTGGCTCCGAAACCGTACTGAAAAACCAGGGCAAGAACCAGTTTGCGACGCGCGTGGAGCTGAGTGGCAGCGTGCACCGGCAAGATATCAGCGCGTTCCAGGCGTTTTTGCAGATTTTACGTAATGGTTTCATTCAGGCGTTCAATGCCCGTTATGAACGGCCGAAGCCGGAAGCCGGTTAGGGTTTGCGCGTGACCGTATAGCGCCCGGTATCTTCGGCGGCCCGTGCCGGGTTCGCCTGCTGTTGCAGAAAATCCCAGCCGAGACAGGCCAGGGCCAGCGATCGGGGTACGGCCTCACGGCCACTGCTGTAGCGCGTGATGCTGCGAGTGCTCACCCCCAACGCTTCGGCTGCCTGATTGAGCGGCAACCCGGTACGCGCCCGCCAGTCGATGAAGATCCGCGTGTTTTCATCCGCTGCGTTTTGCGCGAGTGCGTCCAGGTACAACGTATCGGCACCGATCTGGATGTCCTGTTCAGGCCACTCGACGCTCCAGCCGTCATCACCGAGGGTTGCACCCTTGAAAGCACGCGCCTCGCGCAACGGTTGCAACCCCGGATAGGCTTGCAGGTCGTGGCTCAGATCAAGGGTCAGTTGTTGGCCGTCGATAAAGCTCAATAGCAAACGATAATCCGCCAACACCTGTACGTCTGATAGCCGCGGTCTTTTCATGGGTAGCATCGTTTCCAGTCCTCCAGCAGTTGCACCTGATGGGCCCTGACCCATTCCAGTGCCTCCTTGATAATCAGCGGTGGCGCCTTGCCGACCATCACCTCGACGGTCTCCAGGCTGAGCATCACATCGAGCCCGCCACCGGTCAGGTGAACGTGGGGCGGCGGATGATCCTTTTCACGCAACTGAATGCGGTACGTATCGCGAAATCGGTATTTAGTAGACATGCTCCGCAAGCTATCGCCAAAATGGCGATAGCTCAATACTGGCCAGCCGCCAAGACTGAGTCAAGATGTGACGCTCCATTCAGAGACTGAATAAGCCGTCTGCGTTCACAGTCGACGGGGCTGCGCGTTATAGTCGGGCATCAACATCAATTCGCCCGCCCCGCCCTGCCCCGTCAGGTCGGTGTTACCGTTCGAGGATTAGCAGATGAAGTTCGAAGGCACCCAGGCCTACGTCGCCACCGATGACCTGAAGCTGGCGGTCAACGCCGCCATCACCCTGGAGCGTCCATTGCTGGTCAAGGGCGAGCCGGGCACCGGCAAGACCATGCTGGCCGAGCAATTGGCAGAGTCCTTCGGCGCCAAGCTGATCACCTGGCACATCAAGTCCACCACCAAGGCGCATCAGGGCCTGTACGAGTACGACGCGGTCAGTCGCCTGCGCGATTCGCAGCTGGGCACGGAAAAGGTCCACGACGTTCGCAACTACCTGAAAAAGGGCAAGCTCTGGGAGGCTTTCGAGTCTGAAGAGCGGGTGATCCTGCTGATCGACGAAATCGACAAGGCCGACATCGAATTCCCGAACGACCTGCTGCAAGAACTCGACAAGATGGAGTTCTACGTTTACGAGATCGACGAGACCATCAAGGCCAAGAAGCGCCCGATCATCATCATTACCTCCAACAACGAAAAAGAGCTGCCGGACGCGTTCCTGCGCCGCTGCTTCTTCCACTACATCGCCTTCCCGGATCGCGTCACGCTGCAGAAGATCGTCGACGTGCACTACCCGAACATCAAGAAAGACCTGGTCAGCGAAGCGCTGGACGTGTTCTTCGACGTGCGCAAGGTGCCCGGCCTGAAGAAGAAGCCATCGACGTCCGAACTGGTGGACTGGCTGAAGCTGCTGATGGCCGACAACATCGGCGAAGCGGTGCTGCGCGAGCGCGATCCGACCAAGGCGATTCCGCCGCTGGCCGGGGCGCTGGTGAAGAACGAACAGGACGTGCAATTGCTTGAGCGTCTGGCGTTCATGAGCCGTCGCGGCACCCGCTAAGCGCTGATCAAGTAGGGGCTAACGCCATGCTGCTCAACCTGTTCAATGAAATGCGCGCAGCCAAGGTGCCTGTCTCGGTGCGCGAACTGCTGGACCTGATCAACGCGCTGAAACAGCGCGTGACCTTCGCCGACATGGACGAGTTCTACTACCTGTCCCGGGCGATTCTGGTGAAGGACGAAAAGCATTTCGACAAATTCGACCGGGCCTTCGGGGCGTATTTCAACGGCCTGGAAAAACTCGACGATCACCTTCAGGCATTGATTCCCGAAGATTGGCTGCGCAAGGAATTCGAGCGCTCGCTGACCGATGAAGAACGGGCGGCGATCCAGTCCCTGGGCGGTCTGGACAAGCTGATCGAAGAATTCAAGAAACGCCTGGAAGAACAGAAGGAACGCCACGCCGGCGGCAACAAGTGGATCGGCACCGGCGGCACCAGCCCGTTCGGCTCCGGCGGCTTCAACCCGGAAGGCATCCGGGTCGGCGACGCCGGCAAGCGCCAGGGCAAGGCGGTCAAGGTCTGGGACCAGCGCGAATACAAGAACCTCGACGATTCGGTGGAACTGGGCACGCGCAACATCAAGGTCGCCCTGCGTCGCTTGCGCAAGTTCGCACGCCAGGGTGCGGCGGAAGAGCTGGACATCGATGGCACCATCGACCACACCGCGAAGGATGCCGGGCTGCTGAGTATCCAGATGCGCCCCGAGCGGCGTAACACCGTCAAGCTGTTGCTGCTGTTCGACATCGGCGGTTCGATGGATGCGCACGTGAAGATCTGCGAGGAGTTGTTCTCGGCCTGCAAGACCGAGTTCAAGCACCTGGAGTACTTCTACTTCCACAACTTCATTTACGAATCGGTGTGGAAGAACAACATGCGCCGCACTTCCGAACGCACTTCCACCCAGGACCTGCTGCACAAGTATGGCGCCGACTACAAAGTGATCTTCATTGGCGACGCGGCGATGGCGCCGTATGAAATCACCCAGGCCGGCGGCAGCGTCGAGCACTGGAACGAGGAAGCCGGTTACGTGTGGATGCAACGGTTCAAGGAGAAGTACAAGAAGCTCATCTGGATCAATCCGTACCCGAAAGATACGTGGGGCTATACGTCGTCGACCAATATCGTGCGGGATCTGATCGATGACCAGATGTACCCGCTGACGTTGCGGGGGCTTGAGGAAGGGATGAGGTTTCTCTCCAAGTAATCTTCGTTGCCTGTCCGGGCGCAATCGCGAGCAGGCTCGCTCCCACACTGGATTTTCCGTGCACACAAACTATGTGTTCGCAGAAGATCACCTGTGGGAGCGAGCCTGCTCGCGATGCTTTTAGCGGTTTTGAAAACGCCGCAGATACTCGACCTGCTCCCGATGCGCAACCTCCTGCACCACCGGCCGCAACCGCACCGTCGCTCCCGGTAGACACTGCGCCAGCCGCGCCAGCGCCAACGGCGTCAACGCCCCCAATCGTGGATAACCGCCAATGGTCTGCCGATCATTGAGCAGCACAATCGGCTGCCCGTCCGGCGGCACCTGCACCGCGCCCAGCGGGATACCTTCGGAAATCATCGGTTTGCCCTGGTACGCCAACGGCGTCCCCAGCAAACGGATGCCCATGCGATCCGCGCGGCTGTCGAGGGTCCAGGCGCTGTTGAACGCATCGAACAGGCTCTGCCCGCTGAATTCGCCGATCTGCGCGCCCAACACCAGGTCCAGAGGCGCATCGAGCGTGAAGTCGGGGACATGTTCATCAGGCAGCGCCCGCACCAGCAACGGCGTATCCGCCGAGTAACTCAACGAAGCGCCTTTGGCCAACGCACGCCCCATGCCGTCCAGCCCACCCAGCTCCTCACGCACCACCGTCGCACTGCTGCCCAACACTTTCGGCGCATCAAAACCGCCCGGCGCCGCCAGGTAAGCACGCGCGCCTAGCAGCGGCTGAGTGAATTGCAAACGCTGGCCTTTGCGCAGCTTGAAACTGCGCCACGGCGCCAGCGCCTGACCGTCCAGTTGCGCGCCAAGGTCCGCCCCCGCCAACGCGAGCAGGCAATCCTCTTCGGCGACAACGCTGAACCCGCCCAAGGCGATTTCGATCACGGCGGCGTCGAGGCCATTGCCCAGCAACCAGTTGGCCCAGGACATCGAGCGCCAGTCCAGCCCGCCGCCCTGGGTCACGCCCAGATGCCGCACGCCAAATCGGCCCGCGTCCTGCAACAGGCACAACGGGGTACTTGCTTCAATCAATAGACGGCTCATGCCTGCGCCTCCAGTGGCGTGTCGTCACCGCCCAGGTTGATGAACTCGGCGTGGCTGACCGCTTCGAAACGCACCGTATCGCCCGGTTGCATCAGGCTGTAGCCGTCGCGCTCGCGGTCGAACAGCCTGGCCGGCGTGCGGCCGATCAGGTTCCAGCCGCCGGGAGACACCACCGGATACGCCGCCGTCTGCCGCTCGGCAATGCCGACACTGCCGGCCGCCACCTTCTTGCGCGGGGTATTCAGGCGCGGTGCAGCGAGCACCTCCTCCACCAGCCCCATGAAGGCGAACCCTGGCGCGAAGCCCAGGGCGAACACCTGATACTCGCGCTCGCTGTGGCAGCGGATCACGTCATCCACCGCCAGCCCGCTGCGACGGGACAACAGGCTCAGTTCCGGGCCGACGCTCAGGTCATACCAGACCGGCAGCACATGGCATTTGCCGCCGGCACGGGCGTTGGGGGTGAGATCAATCAAGGCCAGGGCGATCAATTCCCGGGCCTGGGCCGGGCTCAATGCGCTCAGATCGTAATGCACCATCAACGTCGTGTAGGACGGCACCAGATCAATCAGATGTGCACCAAACGCCGCCCGCAGGTTTTCGCTGGCCGCGAGCATCCATGGCATGTTGGCCTCGGCAATCTCATCGAACAAGCGCACCATCAGGCAATCCAGTGCGACCACTTCAACGCGCGGTTTCATGGTGCACTCTGCTGGTCGAGGGCTTCGCGAATCCGTCGCACTGCCGCGACCGAACTGGCGTTGTCGCCGTGCACACACAGGGTGTTGGCTTCAAGGCGCAGGGCGCTGCCGTCGCTGGCGGTGAGGTGATCGCCACGGGCGATGGTCAGCGCTTGCTCGATGATTTTTTCCGGATCGTGATGCACCGCACCCGGCAGTTGCCGCGAAACCAGCATGCCGGCGCTGTCGTAAGCGCGGTCGGCGAAGGCCTCGAACCACAGCGTGACACCGTACTCCTCGCCCAGTCGCTGTGCGGCGCTGTTGTCGCGGGTGGCCATCAGCATCAGCGGCAACGTCCGGTCATAGGACGCCACGGCTTGCAGGACGGCGCGCAATTGCGCCGGGTTGGCCATCATGTCGTTGTACATCGCGCCGTGGGGTTTGACGTAGCTGACACGCCCGCCCTGGGCCCGGCAAAGGCCGTCGAGGGCGCCGATCTGGTAATGCAGAATGTCCTGAAGTTCCTGGGCGGTGTACGCCATGGAACGACGGCCAAACCCCACCAGGTCCTGATAGGCCGGATGCGCGCCGATCTTTACGCCGTTGCTCAGCGCCAGGCTGACCGTCTTGCGCATGATGCTCGGGTCGCCGGCATGGAAGCCGCAGGCGATGTTGGCGCAATCAATGAAGGGCATGACCTCGGCGTCCAGACCCATGGTCCAGTTGCCGTAGCTCTCGCCGATGTCGCAGTTCAATAGCAGGCGGCTCACGGTGAACACTCCTGTAGGTTTTGTTCTTGTCAGATGTGAGCAGATTACTGCGCATCCAGTTGTTTGCCACGGGTTTCCGGCAGGCTCAACGCCGCCAGGATCACCACCCCGTAGGACACCGCCGCAAACGCCCCGATGCCGACGCTCAAAGGCACTTTCTGGCTGAGCAGACCGATCAACAGCGGAAACAACGCCGCCAGCGCCCGACCGATGTTGTAGCAAAAGCCCTGGCCCGAACCGCGAATCCGCGTCGGAAACAGCTCGGTCAGAAACGCCCCCATGCCGCTGAAGATCCCCGAGGCAAAGAAGCCCAAGGGAAAGCCCAGCCACAGCATCACGCCATTACTGACCGGCAATTGGGTGTAAAGCAGCACGATCGTGAACGAGCCGACCGCGAACAGAATGAAATTCTTCTTACGGCCAAGGATGTCAGTCAGATACGCGCTGATGACGTAACCGACGTAGGAACCGATGATCACCATCGCCAGATAACCGCCCGTGCCGAGTACGCTCAAACCGCGCTCGTTCTTCAGGAACGTCGGCAGCCAGGAGGTAATCGCGTAGTAACCGCCGAGCGCGCCGGTGGTCAGTATCGACGCGCGAATCGTGGTGAACAGGATGCCGGGGGCAAAGATCTCGTAGAACTTCGCCGGGTTGCTCGGCTCCTGTTTGGCCTTGGCTTCACGGTAGATTTCCGGGTCCTTGACCAGGCGACGAACGAAGATCACGAAAATCGCCGGGACGATGCCGAGGATGAACAGTGCACGCCAGGCGTCTTCCGGTGGCAACACCGAGAACAGCAACGCATAGAGGATCGCGGTCAGTCCCCAGCCCAGCGCCCAGCCCGACTGCACCATGCCTACCGCTTTGCCACGGTCCTTGGCGCGAATCACTTCGCCCATCAGCACTGCGCCGGCGGTCCATTCGCCACCGAAACCGAAGCCCATCAAGGTGCGGCTGATCAGCAATTGTTCATAGTTTTGCGCGAAGCCGCAGAGGAACGTGAAGAAGGCGAACCACAGCACCGTCAGTTGCAGGGTGCGCACGCGGCCAATGCGGTCGGAGAGAATGCCCGCGACCCAGCCGCCGATGGCCGAGGCGATCAGGGTGCTGGTGTGAATCAGCCCGGCCTCGCCAGTGGTAATGCCCCACATCGCAATCAGGGTCGGCACCACGAAGCTGAGCATCTGGGTGTCCATGCCGTCCAGGCCGTAGCCGATCTTGCAACTCCAGAACGTGCGGCGCTCCTGCTGATTGATGTTGCGGTACCAGTCGAAAGGTCCCGGGCGAGCCGTGGCTTTCGGGATGGCAGTGGTGTCGGGCGCACTCATGGCAACTCTCCGTACAAATTTATTGGTATTGTTCTGAGCCCCGACGACGCCTATCGTGGGAACCGGATGGCCTGATTTTTGGGCGCTGGGCCCTATTGCGTCCAACTAATAAAAACCCGCCTTAGGCATAAGAAAACTTTGTCACACAAGCCGATCATATGAACCTGAAGTTTCTCGAAACCTTCGTCTGGGTCGCCCGACTCAAAAGTTTTCGCCTGACCGCCGACAAGCTTTTCACCACCCAGGCGTCTATTTCCAGCCGCATCGCCGTGCTCGAAGGCGAGCTGGGGGTGAAGCTGTTCCTGCGTGATTCCCGTGGCGTGAGCCTGACGCCCGAAGGCTTGAGAGTGCTCGAACACGCCGAGCAGATGCTGGACACCATGCAAGCGCTCAAGCAGTCGATCGAGACCCGCTCCAGCAAGGTCGGGCGAGTGCGGATCGGCGTGATGGACACGGTGATTCATACCTGGCTGAGCCCGCTGGTGGCGCAGATGACCGATCACTATCCCTTGGTGGAAATCGAGCTGGTGGCGGATACCTCGCTCAACCTCTGCGATCAGCTGCAAAAAGGCTTCCTCGACCTGATCCTGCAAACCGATCTGCTGCGTCAGGAAAGCGTGCGCAGCCTGGAGCTGGCCAGCCACCCCATGGGCTGGATCGCGGCCAGCAATTCGATCTACAACCGTGAGTACGCAGGCGTCGCCGATCTGGCGCGGGAACGGATCATTACCTACTCGAAAAACTCACACCCGCATCAGGAAGTGCTCGCGCTGATGCAGGCCAACGGCGTCATGGCGCCACGGCTGAACTGCGTGAATTCGGTGTCGGCGATTACCCGTTTGCTGCGCGACGGTTTCGGCATTGGCGCGCTGCCACCGGTGCTGGTGGCCGAGGAGCTGGCACGTGGTGAGCTGACCTTGCTGGCCATTGATCAACGGCCGCCGGATCTGCAGGTGGTGGTGTCCTGGCGGACGGGGGTGGAGTGGGTCGAGGAGATTGTGGCGTTGTGTCAGCAGGTGCTGGCGGGGTATGCGCGCAAGGTCGGCGAAAACTACATCGTCCTTGCGCGCTGATCACTTACAACCCGCGTACGTCCCGGTCTTCGATCGGCCGGCTCTGGCGCAGGCGTTTGCCGCCCAGCACCACCCAGTCGATCAGGCGGAACAGGCATTCAATCCCGAACGACAACAGCAGCGCGCCGCTCATGCCCCAGATCATCGCTTCCGGCGTCAGCAGGATCTGGTAGCTGTAGCCGTTCCAGGTTTCCTTGCGGATATCCGGGTCGGCGGCCAGCACCACTTGCAGGAAACGGATGTACCACGGGCCTTGCATGGCCTGGTACTGCTTATCGAGGGCCAGTTGACGGGTGAGCAGGTTGCTCAGGCTGTCGGCATCGCTGCGAAAGATCGGGTCTTCGCTGGCGCGGTAATGGGCGACCAGCGCCTGCATGTCGCCCTTGAAGAATTGATTGGCGGTGCCCTGAAAACCGCTCAGGCCGGTCTGCGCCTCGATCAGGTGCGCTTCGACCCGCTGGGCGTAGTCATTGATGAACCCCGGCACCTGGACGCCGATCAACAGGCCCGCCGCGAACAACACCAGCCGTAGATAACTGAGCAACATGGGGGAGAATCCTTATTCGGTCTTGCCCTGGCTGACGCATTCACCGCGTCGCCACAGGCTCCATTGGCCCGGTTCGTAGCGGGTCCAGGTTTCGTTTTCGGTCAGGGGTTCGGTGGCGATTACCGTGACCACGTCGTTGGGCGTGGTTTCGGCCTGGAAATCGACGATCACGTCGACATCCTTCAAGCGCGCCGGGCCGAACGGCGCGCGACGGGTAATCTGCGCCAGTTTGGTCGAGCAATAGCAGAACAGCCAGTCGCCGTCGCTGAGCAGGCAGTTGAACACGCCTTTGCTGCGGTATTCGGCGCAGGCGGCCACCAGGTCCGGCAACAGTTCCTCGATCTCTACCGGTTCGGGAAACGCTGCGCGCACACGGTTCAGCAGATCGCAGAACGCCGCTTCACTGTCGGTATCGCCGACCGGGCGGTAAAAACTGTTGATCGGTTGAAAGTCCGCCAGTTGGCCGTTGTGGGCGAAACACCAGTTGCGCCCCCACAGTTCGCGCACGAACGGGTGGGTGTTGGACAGGCAGACCTTGCCGACGTTGGCCTGGCGGATATGCCCGATCACCACTTCGCTCTTGATCGGATAACGCTGCACCAGGTTCGCGACTTCCGACTCGCTGCTCGCCGCCGGGTCCTGGAACAGGCGCAGGCCACGGCCCTCATAGAAGGCGATGCCCCAACCGTCACGGTGCGGACCGGTACGGCCGCCGCGCTGCATCAGCCCGGTGAAGCTGAACACGATATCGGTCGGCACATTGGCGCTCATGCCCAATAACTCACACATGCTCGGACTCTCTGTAAGGCAGGGGCAAGGTTACAAACGCGGTTCGACGCGCATCCGCTGAGGGTTGCTCGGAACCGGCGGACGACCGTAGCGATCATCGCCGGCACCGCCGAAGGGATGTTCCTCGTCAGGGTCGTCGGCCTTGGCCGCAGCCTTGGCGGCGGCCGTGCGTTCCTTGCGGGCATTGGCGGCACGTTCGATCGGGAACCGGATCGCCACCAGCACCAGATAAATACCGAAGGCGATCATGCCGTACATGAACAGGTCGGAAATCGCCCGCCAGGCGTTGTTGCCGACCTTGAACGCGAGGTCCAGGGCGGTAATGGCGATGGCCGGGGCGACCTTTTCCTTCACCGGATCGATGATCGTCGGGCTGAACAGCAACACCGCAACCAGCAGCCGCAGCGGCTCGCGCAGCCAGCGCCACATCCAGCGGGTCATGCGCATCCACACCAACAGGCAGCCTAAAGCGGCGAAGGCGTAGAGGCCCCAGGCGATCAGATAGTCGTTCTCGGTCATGGTGTCCATGGCAAGGCAGGCAAAGAGGCGCTTATAGTAACGACTTTTCGCACATCAGGCTTGCCCCAATGCCGGCCGGCTATGCATAACCCCTGTAGGAGCGAGCCTGCTCGCGAAGCGTCCTGTCAGGCAACATCGAAGGCGACTGACACACCGCTTTCGCGAGCAGGCTCGCTCCTACAGGGATTTGCGTATTTGCCAAAAGTCTGCGAAGCCCTTTATTCCGAATATCGCCCGAGAGCCATTCATGCCCGAATCCGCCAACATCACCAGCGCCCCGATTGCCCGCAAGGCTGAAGGTTCTGACCCGTATGCCTGGCTGCAGGAACGCGACACCGACGCGGTGCTCGATTACCTCAAGGCTGAAAACAGCTACCAGGAGGCGCAAACCGCCGATCAGGCCGGGCTGCGCGAAACCCTGTTCGAAGAGATCAAGGGCCGGATTCTCGAAACCGACCTGTCGTTGCCCTCGCCGTGGGGGCCGTACCTGTATTACACGCGCACCACCGCTGGTGACGAATACGCCCGTCACTACCGCTGCCCGCGCCCGGCGGATGACAGCCTGCAACTCGATGAAACCCGCGAACAACTGCTGCTGGACCCGAACGAACTGGCCAATGGTGGCTTCTTTTCCCTCGGCGCGTTCAGCATCAGCCCGGACCACCAGCGTCTGGCCTACAGCATCGACTCGACCGGCGACGAGATTTACACCCTGTTCGTGAAGGAATTATCCAGCGGTCGTGTCAGCGAACTGGAATTCGCCGATTGCGACGGCAGCATGACCTGGGCCAACGACAGCCTGACGCTGTTCTTCGGCGAGCTGGACGACACCCACCGTCCGCACAAACTGTTCCGCTATCGGCTGGACGGCACGGCGGCCGAAGAAGTGTTCCATGAGCCGGACGGTCGATTCTTCATGCATTGCTATCGGTCGAGTTCGGAGCAGCAATTGCTCCTGGCCCTGGGCAGCAAGACCACCAGCGAAGTCTGGGTGCTCGACGCCTACCAGCCGCAGCAGGCGTTTACCTGCATCGCGCCGCGGGTTGAGGACCACGAGTACGACGTCGATCACGGCGCGCTCGATGGCCAGTGGACCTGGTTCATTCGCACCAACCGCGACGGCATCAACTTTGCCCTGTACACGGCCGTCGATACCGGCGTCGCGCCGACCGAGGCCAACTGGCAGAACCTGATTCCCCATCGCGACGCGACCATGATCGACGGCATGAGCCTCAACGCCGGCGCCATGACGTTGAGCCTGCGTGAAGGCGGCTTGCCGATCATCGAAGTCCACCCGCAAGACCTGCCGAGCTACCGTGTGCAATTGCCGGACGCGGCCTACAGCCTGCACGTGCAAAACAGCCTGGAGTTCGTCAGCGAGCGGATCCGCCTGCGTTACGAGGCGTTGAACCGCCCGGCGCAAATCCGCCAACTGGAGCTGGTCAGCGGTGAGCAGAAAGTGCTCAAGGAAACCCCGGTACTCGGCCCGTTCGACGCCGATGCCTACGTCAGCCAACGGCTTTGGGCGACTGCGCCGGACGGCACGCAGGTGCCGATCAGCCTGGTGGTCAAACGCGAAGCCCTCGGCAAACCAACGCCGCTTTATCTGTACGGCTACGGCGCCTATGGCGAAAGCCTCGACCCGTGGTTCTCCCACGCGCGCCTGAGCCTGCTGGATCGCGGCGTGGCGTTTGCCATCGCCCACGTGCGCGGCGGCGGTGAACTGGGCGAAGCCTGGTATCGCGCCGGCAAGCAGGAACACAAGCACAACACCTTCAGCGACTTCATCGCCTGCGCCGAGCACCTGATCGCCCATGGTTTCACCACATCGAAGCAACTGGCGATCAGCGGCGGCAGCGCCGGTGGCTTGCTGATCGGCGCGGTGCTCAACATGCGCCCGGAGCTGTTCGGCGCGGCGATTGCCGAAGTGCCGTTCGTCGATGTGTTGAACACCATGCTCGACCCGGACCTGCCGCTGACCGTCACGGAATACGACGAATGGGGCAATCCTGAAGAACCGGACGTTTATGATCGGATCAAGGCCTACGCCCCGTACGAAAACGTGACCGCCCAGGCCTATCCCGCGACGCTGGTGATCGCCGGCTACAACGACAGTCGCGTGCAGTACTGGGAAGCGGCGAAATGGGTGGCGAAATTGCGTGCGACCAAAACCGACGACAACCCGCTGTTGCTCAAGACCGAACTGGGCGCCGGCCATGGCGGGATGAGCGGCCGGTACCAGGGATTGCGTGACGTAGCACTCGAATATGCATTTGTTTTTAAGGTTTTGGGGATTGCTTGAGGAACTTGGGCTAATGGCTCGGTCATAAGCTGTACATCATTTCCATGTGGGAGCGAGCCTGCTCGCTCCCACAGGGGATTGGGGACACCCCAAAAAACCGGAACCAGACACAAGAAAAAGACCGTGCCGACATGTCAGAACCGACCCTGCTGAACAACGAAATCCGTGACTGGCTGATGGACTGCGGCCTGTTCGATCAACTGCTGCCCGCCGACTTCGCCGCAGCGTCAGGCTACTTCAGTATCACCTCGGTGGCCGAAGGCGAAGAGATTTTCCACGAAGGCGATGCCGGCAGCTTCATGTGCATCATCCACAGCGGTCAGGTGGCGGTGCAGAAAACCAACGGCGACGGGCAACTGGTGACCATGGCCACCTTGCGCAGCGGTCGGGCGTTCGGCGAAATGGCCGTGCTCGATGGCGAACGCCGTTCCGCCAGTTGCGTGGCCGCGAGCCATTGCCAGTTGCTGAACCTGGGCAAGGACTCGCTGGAAAAGATGCTCAACGACGCGCCGAAAATCGCCGCCAAGATCATTCGTGCCCTCGCCGTCTCGCTGTCCAAGCGCCTGCGCATGGCCGATGGGCAACTGGCGCTGCAGCAGGTTTAACCGCCCGGCGACTTGATCTTCGTGCTGTTCTGTTCAAGCCCCGGCAGGGTCTGGTCCTTGGGCGGGCTGGGCACTTCGATCGGCGGCAACAGCGGTGGCCCGCCACTTCCAGGCCCGACCTTGGGCACGCTGTTGGGGGTGATTTGCGGGTACGGCGTCGGCGTTGCCGTGCCGGGCGAACCGGGCAGCGGCGCCGGGCTGGTCGGAATGGTTTGCAGCTCTTGAGCCTGCCCTGCAGTTATCGAGAGCGCGGCCAAGGCAATGACCGTTAGAATGGTGCGCTTCATCAATGGCTCCGTTGGCCTTGTTGTCTGTTTGCAGGCTACTCCCAACTGCGTTCGTTTGCCTCCCCCCTGCCCATCGTCCTCAAGAGAACCCCATGAAACGTTTCGTTCTGCTCGACACCGCGCCTATCCCTGAAAACGGCGGTGCCCTGTGCCTGTTCGAATACGGCGAGGATTTCGTCATCAAGATCCAGGGCGGCGACGGCGGGCAGCTGATGAACACGCGCATGCACGGCTCCGAAGATGCACTGGCCGAGATCCCCTGCCGAAAGGTCGCCGGGCGACCGAATTCACGGGTGCTGATTGGCGGCCTGGGCATGGGCTTCACCCTCGCCTCGGCGCTCAAGCATCTGGGTAAAACCGCTGAAGTGGTGGTCGCCGAACTGGTGCCCGGCGTGGTCGAGTGGAATCGCGGGCCGTTGGGCGAGAAAGCCGGCAACCCGCTGCTCGACCCGCGCACGGTGATTCGCATGGAAGACGTGGCCAAGGTGCTGCAGGCCGAACCGCAAGGTTTTGACGCGATCATGCTCGACGTCGACAACGGCCCCGAAGGCCTGACCCAGCGGGCCAACAGCTGGCTGTACTCCGCCGGCGGCCTGAGTGCCTGCGCCAAAGCCCTGCGGCCAAAAGGCGTGCTCGCCGTCTGGTCGGCCAGCGCCGACAAGCAGTTTTCCGACAAACTGAAGAAAGCCGGCTTCAAGGCCGAGGAAGTCCAGGTCTTCGCCCACGGCAACAAGGGCACCCGCCACACCATCTGGATTGCCGAGAAGCTCAAGGGCTAGGCTAAACTTGTGCCATAACCGTCATCAGTCTTTTACAAAGGTGAACCCATGAGTTCGTCAACACCGACCAACACCTCGAAGCTGGACCGCATCCTCGCCGACAACCAGCGCGACAAGGAAATGGGTTACCGCGACAAGGCCCTGAAAATGTACCCGCACGTATGCGGCCGCTGCGCCCGTGAATTCTCCGGCAAGCGCCTGAGCGAGCTGACCGTGCACCACCGCGACCACAACCACGACAACAACCCCCAGGACGGTTCGAACTGGGAATTGTTGTGCCTGTATTGCCACGATAACGAACACTCGCGGTATACCGACCAGCAGTATTTCGATGAAGGCTCGTTGAGCACGCCGAAAATTGCCAAGGCGACGCACAACCCGTTTGCGGCGTTGGCAGGGTTGATGAAGAAAGACGAATAGTCATAGCGACTGATCTGGCCTCATCGCGAGCAGGCTCGCTCCCACAGTTGATTTACGGCGATCACAAATACTGTAGTCACTGAAAAACCTTGTGGGAGCGAGCCTGCTCGCGATAGCAATCGCCCGAACACCACCAATCTCAAACCAGACACCCCCTCCCCCAATCCCCGTATAATCGCCGTTTTTCCCCCGAAGGCACCCCGCTCGTGGCAGACAAACGGTACAGCTGCATTGGTTTGTTCAACCCCAAATCACCGGAAAACGTCGGCTCGGTCATGCGCGCCGCCGGCTGCTACAACGTGGCGTCCGTGTTCTACACCGGCAAGCGCTATGAACGCGCCGCCGATTTCGTCACCGACACCAAGCGCGTTCACTACGACATTCCGCTGATCGGCATCGACGACCTGAAGAAAATCCTGCCGCTCAACTGCGTCCCTGTCGCCGTGGAACTGGTAGAAGGCGCGCGGCCACTGCCCGAATACACCCACCCGGATCGCGCCCTGTACATCTTCGGTCCGGAAGACGGTTCGCTGGATAAAGAGATTCGCGACTGGTGCGAAGACGTGGTCTACATCCCGACCACTGGTTGCATGAACCTCGCCGCCACGGTCAACGTCGTGCTTTACGACCGCATGGCCAAAGGGCTCAACACCCGCTCCGGCCCGAAATTCCGCTGAACCGACACACATTCGATGGAACAAGCCGCCCGCCTCGGCAGTCAGCTTAATTATCTATTCTTGAAGCCGTCATACCCGACAGGAGACAGATCATGAGCGAACTCAAACGCGTCGAGCGCATCGAATCCACCCCGTTCCAGAGCCATTCCGACCATAACGTCCATGGCTGGGAACGTGCCGGCTCACTGGCCGGTGGCCTGGTGATGGTCGGCAAAGGCCTGCGTCGCGGCGGGATTTTCGGCTTGATCCAGGTGGCCATCGGCGGCGTGGCGCTCGCCCGTGGCATTACCGGCCACAGCTCGGCCAAGAGTCTGCTGGAAAAAAGCCGTCAGGACATGGACAACGTGCGGGCGAAGATCGAGCGTGCCGGGGAAGATCTGGCACGGTTGAAAGCGAATGCCGAGGCGGCGACCAAAACCGCCACCGTGACCGGGAATGATTCGTTGAAGTCGCCGAAAGCCGGGGTTTGATCCGGGATTTGTGTTGCGGCTGAGGGCCTCATCGCCGGCAAGCCGGCTCCTACAGGGGAATGCATTCCAAATTGTAGGAGCCGGCTTGCTGCGGGCGGCGTTCCGACGATAGCGGTGTTACTGAAGCAACCCGGTATCGAGCACCTTGGAAGACTCGCCGATCACACTCTCGGCCAGCTGGACAAACTCCTTGGTATCCACGCTCTCCAGGTGCATCGCCCCGCGCAACACATCATCCAGTGAGCGCTTGTTGCGGGTCTTGATACGGATTTCCTGATCCAGCTCACCCAGTAACAATACCGCTTTGCCAATCTGCGCCGGGCTGATCTGCTCGCCCCGCAACGTCGTGACCTTCTGGCTGTCCTTGGCCAGTTTCTTCTGCAAGCTCGCGTACCGCTCGTCACTCATCCCGCCTGCACGCCGCACCAGTTCGATCGCGTAATACTCGGCAAACCCTTCGCTGATCCAGTCGCTGCGCTGCTTGTCGTTGATCCGCCCGAACACCTGGGCCAGCTCACGCACCAGCGCGCTGCTGCCGCTTTCGCTGACCAGCGGCAAACGCGTATTCAGGTAGATCGACTCCCGAGCACCCAGGCTGCCCCGCCACATCGGGTCGTTGGCACCGACAATCAGCAGTTTGGCGGGATGACGCGGAAACACCGCCTGCACTTGCGGCCAGACGAACGTCAGCAGCGTCAGCACGTCCATGCGACGCATGCCCTGGCCCTGAGGCGAGGCGACGGTGACTTCGGTTTCCCCAAGCCGGGTACGACGGCTGCCGAGGTGACCGGCGAGCATCCAGCCCGTGGGCCGGTCGAACAGGCGCGAGACGTTGTCGATGCGGAATTTGTTCTTGCCGATCCGCGGCCAGGCGGTCTCGACGCTTTTCCAGCCGCTGGGCAATTCGAATTCGAGGCGTGACACCAGCTCGATGCCGTCCTGCTGGTCGAGCTTGGCGGCGGGCACCAGATCGTCACCGCGCATCAGCGCCCAGGTCGGCGTCATGCGCGTGTCGAAGCTGCCGTTCTTGCGGCCATGGCTGATGCGCACGCGGTAGGTCAGGCTGGCCTTGTCGGCAGCCGGGTGCCAGACACCGCGAGCCTGCGCGCCCGGCGTGAGTTGCCATTGGCCGTCAGCCTTGAAATCGCTGTAGTGGCTGCCGTCGCCGAGGTCGAAATCCAGGCTGCGTACCGCCGAACCCTGGGCCAAAGTCAGGCGTACTTCCGCCTGATCGCTCTGCGGCAACAGGCGCACGTGATAATCCAGATCGACTTTCTTCGCCGCCCACACCGAGGAACTCAGGGCCAACAACCCAAAGGCCAACGCCAGCCGCTGTCCTACAGCCATACACACTCCTTTGTAAAACTAACCTGCGCGGAAAATCAGATGATCTTCCCAATCGTCCTCGGGCACGCTGCCTTCGGCGAGCATGCGCCCGGACTGGGAGATGCGTTCATGATGCACGGCGTCGCGATCCCCGCACACCAGGTGGTGCCACAGGGGCAAATCCTTGCCTTCGCTGACCAGGCGATACCCGCAGGTCGGCGGCAGCCATTTGAACTCATCGGCCTTGCCCGGCGTGAGCTGAATGCAGTCCGGCACGAACTCGCGGCGGTTAGGGTAATCCGTGCACTGGCAGGTTTTCAGGTCCAGCAACTTGCAGGCGATGCGCGTGTAGTAAACGCTGTTGTCCTCTTCATCCTCGAGCTTTTGCAGGCAGCACAGGCCACAACCGTCGCACAGCGATTCCCATTCCTGCTGATCGAGTTGATCGAGGGTTTTGCGTATCCAGAACGGTTCGACTTTGGCGGCCATGGCTCGAGTATCAACATCAGGTGGTGAAAAGGCCGCCAGTCTAGTGCCAAGCCCCTTGTGGGCCAAGCATTGGCGACTGCCGGTAGAACGGGACTTGTCAGAAATGGCGCCGCCCAGTAGCTTTGCCAGTCGCAAGGAGCCAGACCTGCATGCCATTAACGCCCCACTGCGTTGCATTCAGATGAAGTGCCAGGCTCACGAAAAACCTCATCGCCCAGCCTAACTGTGCCCGCCGGTTTTCAATCGAATCTCTCACTTAAACGTCGCAAGGAATCTCTGCATGAGTGCCAATCCCCGCGTTGCCGAATATGCCATCCACCCGCAATTCACCGATCGCTGGTCGCCTCGCGCCTTCACCGGCGAAGCGATCCCAGAAGAAACCCTGCTGAGCTTTTTCGAAGCCGCACGCTGGGCGCCATCGGCCTACAACTCGCAGCCTTGGCGGTTTCTCTACGCGCGCCGCGATACGCCGAACTGGGAGCGTTACCTGGGCCTGCTGAACGAGTTCAACCGCAGCTGGGCGCAACACGCCTCGGCGCTGGTGATCGTGATTTCGAAAACCACCTTCGCGGTGCCGGGCGCCACCGAAGAAACTCCGGCGCTGTGGCACACCTTCGACACCGGTTCCGCCTGGGGCCATCTGGCGCTGCAAGCGAGCATCAGCGGCTGGCACACCCATGGCATGGCCGGTTTCGACCAGGAACTGACCCGCAAAGAGCTGAACATTCCTGAAGGCTACGCGCTGCACGCAGCGGTTGCCGTGGGCAAGCTGGGGGATAAAGCGACACTGGCCGACTACCTGCAAGCCCGTGAAGAACCGAGCCCGCGTCGTCCGTTGAGCGAGCTGGCGGCGGAAGGCGATTTCACTCTCTAAGCCATACATAGAAACCAATGTGGGAGCGAGCCTGCTCGCGATAGGGCCGTCACGTTCAACATCACTGTTGACTGACAGACCGCTTTCGCGAGCAGGCTCGCTCCCACATTTTTTATTGCAGTGGGTTCAGTACCCGCGATTGAAATCCACTTCCCCGCGCAACCCCTCTCCCGCCTGATACGCCCGCAGGTTCTCGACGAACAATTTGACCATCATCGTCGGCGAAGTCGGTGCCGAGCTGTGCCCGGTCAGCAGCAAGCCCCAGGCCGTCCAGAACGGATGACGTTGCGGCAATGGCTCCTGACGGCAGACGTCGATCACCGCCCCCGCCAGATGCCCTTCCTTCAGGGCCTCCACCAGATCCGCATCGACCACCGCCACGCCGCGCCCGACGTTGATGAACAACCCGGTCGACTTGAACTGCTTGAACAACGCCGCGTCGTACAGATCGTGGGTCGTCGGAGTGTTTGGCAGCAGATTGATCACGTAATCCACTTCACCCACCAGACGCGGCAAGTCCGCCAGGGCGGCCACTTCGATGAATGGCGCCTGAGTACGGGCTTCGCTGGCAATGCCATACAACTCGACGCCAAACGGCAGCAGGAACTGCGCCACGGTCTGGCCGATATCGCCGGTGCCAACGATCAATACTTTGCGTCCCGCCAGGCTTTGGCCCTGGCGACTGTCCCATTTGCGCTCGACCTGGCTGACCAGGCGCGGCAACACCTCGCGTTCGTGACCGAGCATGTAGGTCAACACGTATTCGGCCATGACCTGACCGAAAATCCCTACCGCGCGGGTCAGGCGATAGTGCCGTGGCAGGCCGTCGGCCAGCAGCGGCGTGATGCCAGCCCAGGTCGATTGCAGCCATTGCGGCTGATGGCCCTGACGCAACAGGGTGGCCAGAAGGTCCGGCTGACCCAGCCAGATCGGGCAATCGGCAGCCTGACGGGCCAGTTCGGCCGAATCGCCGCTGGTCAGCACCTCCAGATCGGGCGCTGCCTGACGCAACAATTGGGCATAGACAGGGTGGTCGTGTTCAGCAATCAGAACGCGCATGTTTCAAACCTTTCAAAAGCAGGGCAGACAGCCGCCGAAGGAGTATCGCTCCCTCGTCGCGGCCATCGCCAAAATCATTCCAGTGTTTCATGCAGACTCTGAACAGAGCCTGTCTGCCGATCACATCGGATCGTTGCGACGCAGCAACTCTTCCGGCAAGTGTTCGATGTACTCGTCCTCGGCCGGCGGCATCTGCAGGTGATAGCCCTGCTTGTCGAGGTTTTCCAGGACCACGGTAATGTCCTCGCGCGACAGCTTGCGCTCCGGGCTCAGCACCAGATCGAAGGCGTGGATGGCTTTGCCGAAGGCCGCCATCAGAGTTTCGGGCACGCGCTCCAGTGCATCACTTTTGAGCACATAGAGGTACATTTCGTTTTTCTTCGAGCTGCGATAGATGGAGCAAATACGTTTCAAGGCTGTTCTCCGGCGGTGGCCAGGCTGTCGAGCAGCGCCTGGCCCATCAATTCGCGGCGCCAGCCACGCAGCGAATCAGGCAATTGGTAAGGACCGTTGGGGAAGCCGCTCTTGAGCAGCGCTTCCAGGGTTTTCTTGCGCAGCATGAGTTCCGGCGCAACGTTCAGTCGTTCGGCTTCGGCCTGGCCGAGTGCACGCAACTGTTTGATCAGCGCGGCAGCATCCACCGGCAACGGCTCCGGCACGGCGGGCGGCCATTGGTCTGGCGACACACTGCCAGAGCGCTTGATCAGATCAAGCAGAAATTCGCCGTCCTGACGCACGGTACGCGGGTGCATGTCTTCGATTTTCGCCAACGCGCCGAGGTTGTCCGGTTGCGTCCGGGCCAGCGGCCACAGGGAGTGCTCGCGGATGATGCGATTGCGCGGCAGGTCGCGGGCACGGGCTTCGCGCTCGCGCCAGGCGCAGAGTTCACGCAGCACGGCGAGTTGCGCGCGGGAAAGTTTCCAGGCCAGCTTGGCTTCGCGATAGACCTCGTACGGATCCACCTCACGGCGCAGGTTGGCCACCAGTTCGGCGCCGTCTTCCAGGACCCAGGCGTATTTGTCGTCAGACAGCTTCGGACGAAGCCGTACGAAAACTTCCGCAAGGTGCAAGGCGTCTTCGGCGGCGTAGCTGATCTGGGTGTCGGACAGCGGGCGTTGCAGCCAGTCGGAACGGGTCTCGCCCTTGGGCAGGTCGATGCCGAGCACTTCCTGCACCAGCCGCGAGTAGCCCATGGAAAAACCCAGGTTCAGGTAAGCGGCGGCCAGTTGCGTGTCGAACAGCGGCGCCGGCAGGCTGCCGGTCAGGCGCAGCAACACTTCGAGGTCTTCGCTGCAGGCGTGGACGACTTTGACCACGGCCGGGTTTTCCAGCAACGCGGCCAGAGGCTGCCAGTTGTCGATGGTCAGCGGGTCAATCAGGTAAGCGCGTACGCCATCGCCGATCTGCAGCAGGCCTGCAATCGGATAAAAGGTGTCGACCCGCATGAATTCGGTGTCGAGGGCAACGTAGGGCAGCTGCTGCCATTCGGCGCAAAACCGGCCGAGGCTATCGTTGTCGCGAATCCAGTGAATATCGATGGCCACACGGCTCTCCCTTGAAGAATGGCGCGCAGTATATATCGCCCCCGGCGATTTCCGCGCATCCACTGAACAAGAGCTTTAGCGAAAACACCTGCCTGATAGCAAGAATTGTCTGACGGAGGGAGGTTATCGGGCCTTACGCAACACGTAGACACGCATTCGCGCGCAGCCCGGCAGGAAATCCTGATGGCTGAGTACACGAAACCCCGCCTGTTTGAACTCGGCCTCCACTTGCGCCTTCGCGGCCAGCGGCTGAGGTGCAGCGCCATCCACAATCGGCTGCCGACGCTTTAAACCGGCATCGACCCGCACCGCGACAATCACCGTATCGCGGCTGACCCGATGGAACTCGCCGAGCATGGCCAGTCGATGCTCGGGGCTGGCGATGTGCTGAAACAGCTGCATGCAAAAAATGCAGTCCACCGCATTGGCCGACAAGCCGAGTGTGAACGCCGAACTCTGAAAGGTCTTGACCCGACTCAACAGGTGTTGCGGGTGGTGCGTCGGGGCGTGATCGAGCATTTCCTGCGATGGGTCAGACGCCAGGATCACCCGGTTTGCGTGCTCGGCCAGCACCGGCCAGAAACGCCCCGCACCGCAGGCGACGTCGAGAATCAGCCCCGGCTCGCCCGCCACTTTGAGCGCATGGCGCACCAACTGCTCGTCGCGCCAGAATGCCAGGCGCCCGCCGAGACCACGCGGGCGCGGTTGCAGACAGACGCGGGCGTGTTCCTGATCGTGGCGCCGGGCGAACTCAAGCTCGATGGCGGATGGAGGCTGAGCAGACATGGACGATGGCTCTTGCAGGGAAAAATCCAACGGGCCGCAGGTTAGCGGCCACCAGGTGAAAAAAAGGTCGTGGGCCTCACTCTTTGGCCAACACACCGTCAATCACGGCGCCACGGCAACCCGCGAACATATCCAGGTCCTGGTTGTAGACCTTGCTGTTCACTTCCAGCAATCCGAGCATCGAATGGAACAGGTTGTCCTGGCTCAACGGTTTGTCACGGCTCATTTGCAGGCAATGGGTGTCTACCGAAAACGACTTCTGATAGCTGTCGGAGAACCAGGCCAGCATGGCGACATGCTTTTGTTGATCGGGCGCCATCATGTAAGGCGTGCCGTGAAGGAACAGGTTGTATTCGCCCAGTGATTCGCCGTGGTCCGACAGGTACAACATCGCGGTATCAACTTTGTCCTGGTTGCTGCGCAACAGGTCGATCAGGGTCGACAGCACATGATCGGTATACACCAGCGTGTTGTCGTAACCGTTGACGATACTTTCGCGACTGCAATTGTTCAGGGCGTTACTTTCGCAAACCGGGGTAAAGCGTTCGTATTCTTTCGGGTAGCGCTTGAAGTATTCCGGGCCGTGACTGCCCATCTGGTGCAACACCAGCACCGTGTCTTTATCGAGGTTGTCGATAAAGTGCTGCAAGCCTTGCAGGAGAATCTCGTCGCGGCATTCGCTGTTGGCGCAGAGCACCGGGTCTTTCAGGTTGCTGACATCGTCGAGGGTGACCCGGTCGCACGTGCCTTTGCAGCCCGACTGGTTATCACGCCAGATGACATCCAGCCCCGCCCGCTTGAGCACATCCAGCAAGCCTTCTTCATTCTTTGCCTTGCTCGCGTTGTAGTCCTTGCGGCCCATGTTGGAAAACATGCACGGCACCGACACGGCGGTTTCCGTGCCGCAGGAGTGCACATCGGTAAAGGCGATCAGACCCGATTCCTTGTCCAGCTTTGGCGTGGTGTCACGGTCGTAACCCAACACGCCAAAGTTCTCGGCCCGGGCACTTTCCCCCACCACCAGCACGGTCAGGGATTTGCGGCCGTGGGTTTGCCAGGCGGGATTGCGCTCGGCGTCTTCACCAATCTTGACGAAGGGTTGCTGGGCCGAAGCGACTTGCTCGCGCAGGTAGCTGACCGACGCACCAATGTAGTTGCTGGGCACCACCATCAAACGCAATTCATGGTGATTGCGAAACAACGACGAAAGACCTTGATAGTTAACCAGCGCTACGCCACCGATAACAGCAACCGAGGCAACACTCACCAGCACTTTACTTAACAACTCACGGTGCCAGCGACGATAACTAACCGGAGTTTTCCACAACAACCACGATGGCAACACACCGAGCAGCAGAATATAAACAAGCATCTTTATAGAAAGTAAGTCACGCACTTCCGTGGCATTGGTCTGCGCAAAGTTACGCAACATGCCGGTGTCGATCAGCACACCGTATTGACCCATGAAATACGCCACGCCGGCGCTGATCATGAAGATCAGAGTCAAGAGCGGTTTCAGTACCGGCCGGAACGCCAGCAGTGTCAGCACAATGTTGAAGGCAGCCAGGGTCATCAAGCCAAACGCCACACGCATGGCCACGCCTTTAGCGTCGGATGCCGTGATCTCGAACAGGTGCTGCCAGAGCACCAGATTGAAACCGATTAATAGAAAGGCGCTGGCAATCAGCGTCACCCACTCGGGGCGCACGGGTTTGAACTTCAACATGATGATCGGCTGTTCCTGAAAAGAAGTGCCGTCGATAAATGTGAAAATTTCATTAATCGCGACAGCACTAACTTTAGGCAGCCAACCATCAATTTTTTGTGAAAAAGAAGCCAACGATTAGTTGGCTTGTAGTTTATTAAGAAAACTTAAGTTGTATTTGAGAATGGTTCAGGCCTGGTTCAGGTACCAACGCCAATCCTGCTCACCGACTTCGCCCATGAACTGTCGATACTCGGCACGTTTTACCGCGAGGTAAACGCCAAGAAACTCGCTGCCGAACGCATCCCGCGCCCAGCTCGAACCTTCCAGTGCGCGCAAGGTGGTCAGCCAGTCGGTGGGCAGCAATTCCGTGGCTTGGGCGTAACCGTTGCCCTCAACCGGCGCTCCCGGATCAAGGCGTTCACGAATGCCGCGATGGATACCGGCCAGGATCGCTGCCGCCGCCAGGTACGGGTTGGCGTCGGCACCGCAAATGCGATGTTCGATGTGCCGCGAGAACGCCGGCCCGCCTGGCACACGCAAACTCACGGTGCGATTGTCCACGCCCCAGGTGGCGGCCAGCGGCGCGTAGCTGTTGGTCTGGAAGCGTCGGTAGGAGTTGGCGTTCGGGCAGAACAGCAGCAACGAATCGAGCAAGGTGCTGAGCATCCCGCCAACCGCTTGCCTCAGCAGCGGCGTACCGTCCGTGGCTTCGCTGGCGAACAGGTTGTTGCCCTCCTTGTCCGCCAGACTGACGTGCATGTGCATACCGGTGCCGGCCAGGTCGTCGAAGGGCTTGGCCATGAAGCACGCGGTCATCCCGTGTTTGTGCGCCACGCCTTTGACCAGCCGTTTGTAGCGCACGGCTTCATCCATCGCTTGTAGGGCATCGGCGCGATGTTCGAGGGTGATTTCCACCTGCCCCGGCGCGTATTCGGAGATCGCCGTGCGTGCCGGAATACCCTGAAGTTTGCAGGCGCTGTACAGGTCGGCGAGGAACGGCTCGATCTGCTCCAGTTCGCGCAAACCGTAGACCTGAGTACCGCGTGGGCGACCACCGTCAACGTCTCGCGCCGGTTGCGGCCGGCCGTTGCTGTCGCGCTGTTGGTCCAGCAGGTAGAACTCCAGCTCCGCCGCCATCACCGGGTAATAACCGTCGGCCTGCAAGCCTTCGATGACCTTCGCCAGCAAGTGCCGAGGATCGGCGATGGTCGCCGGCATGCCCTCCGTCGGGTGCATGCTGACTTGCACCGCTGCGGTCGGAATCAATCGCCACGGCATGCGCGTCAAGCTGCCGCTGATCGGGTAGGCCCGGCAATCGATATCGCCCACGTCCCAGACCAGCCCGGAGTTTTCCACGTCATCGCCGTTGATGGTCAGGCCCAGGATGGTGCTCGGCAGCGGACGACCGCTTTGGTACACCGCCAGCAATTCATCACGATGCAACAACTTGCCCCGAGGCACGCCGTTGTTGTCGAGGATAAACAGCTCGAACATCTCGATATCAGGGTTCTGTTCCAGAAACGTCAGGGCTTCTTGCTGCGTGGCGAAGGAGGTCGTAGCACAACTCATGGGAATTCTCTTGTTTCCGCGTCAGGCAAACGCGCAGGCGCTGCCGTTTTGATCCCGGCGCACAGCGCGGGACCTGTAAGGAATTATCGACGGGAAAGGCAGGAGTCCGGCGGGCGCGCGTGACGGCAATGCCACAACGCCCAGAAGGCAAGTTCAGAAGGAAGTGCGACCGGACAACCGTCCATAAAGAAGACCGCAGTAAACAGATGGGCAGCAGCGTCACATGGCTGGAAAAGTCGTTAAATCGGGATTTGAAGAACTTTGGTTGTAGATTGGCTAAACATTCTACAAGACCAAACGGGGAACCCCTGTAGGAGCGAGCCTGCTCGCGAAGGCGGTATGACAGTCAAAAACAAGGATGACTGAAAGATCTCTTCGCGAGCAGGCTCGCTCCCACAGGGGGTCTGCGTCGTGACAGAGGTATTTGATTTTTAGATACCGCACCGGACTTTCTGATTTGCGGGCTTCCAACCCTCCCGGGCCTAATCGGCTCCTTGCCACCCGCCCTCTTCACTGATCCGGAACAGCCCTCATGAAACACACCGGTTTCGCCACCGCCCACCTCGGCATGCTGCTCTGGGCATTGTTGGTCGCCGCTTCGTTTTCCGCGGCGGCGCAAGTCAGCCAGACCATCGACCCGATCCTGCTGACCGGTTTGCGCCTGTTGTTTTGCGCCCTGGTGTTTCTGCCGTTGCTGCTGCTCAAGGGTGATACCGCCATGACCCGCAACGGGCTGCTCGGCCATGCCGTACTCGGCTTGCTACTGGCGACCTATTTCGGCTCATTGTTCGAGGCGCTGCGCTACACCTCCGCCGCCAACACCGGGACGATGTTCACCCTGGTGCCGTTGCTGACGATGCTGTTTGAAACCGTGCTGCTGCCGGACAGCAGCCTGAGAAAACGACTGTTGCCAATGCTGATCGCCGCTGCGGGTGCCGTGTTGCTGGTACTGAAAGGCGCGGGACCAGAAGAGTTGCCGTCGCCCTACGCTGTGTCGGTGTTTGGGGTCGGTTGCCTGGCGATGGCGCTGTACTCACCCTTGAGCCAGCGACTCAAGGCCAACAGCCTCAAGGGCCGCGGACCGGTGGGCATGACTTTCTGGAACATGCTGTTCGGCGCGCTGTTCCTGCTGGTGTTCTGCGGTTTCAGCGGTGGTTGGCGATCAGGCCTGTCGCTGACCCTGAACGACTTCTACTGGCTGATCTACCTGGCGCTGTTTGCCACTCTCGCAACCTTCTGGCTGTTGCACCGGGCCATCGGCGTCATCGCCCCGTCCTCGGTCATTTCCTACATTTACCTGAGCACGTTGTTCATCACGCTGTTTCACTGGCTCTGGTTGCATCAGCCGCCCTTGCCACTGGAAATCATCGGCGCAGTGCTCGTTGGCATCGGCATGCTGACATTATTGATGTCCAGTCGCCGCGCATTGCCGGCTACCGTGCAGGGCTGAAGTCCACCAGCATTGCCTCACAACTATTGTTGAAACTTCTTACAAGCCATTCTCCTGGCACCATCGTTCCGCTAGGATCATTCGCACGAGTTTGCGCTCAATCAGTGCATGGATCACAGCGAGACGAATGGATGCTGAACAGTAACTTGCTTCGAAAACTCGACATGCAGGACCTCATGGTGTTTATCGCCGTGTATGAACAAAGCAGTGTCACCGCCGTATCGGAAACCCTCTGCGTCAGCCAGTCCACCGTGAGTTACTGCCTGAAAAAGCTGCGCACCGGGTTCGAGGACGAGTTGTTCATCAATACACGGGCCGGCATGCGGCCCACCTACAAAGCCAGCACCATGTACACCCACGTGCTGAAGATCCTCGAAAGCGTCAACCTGTGCCACGCCGGCGCACCAACGTTCGACCCCAGCCTGCAACCAGTCACCTTCAACATCTGCGCACCGGAATACTTCGAGCAACTGATCCTGCCGCGCCTGTTGCAACGTTTTGGTTTCGCCGACTGGCCAGTGATGGTCAACATGCACAAGTTCGAAACCGATATCCCCGCCGAGGAGCTGCGCGATGGCAGCTTCGACCTGGTGATTTGCTTCGGTCCGAACTTTCATCGCACTCACACCGACTTCAAATCCCGAATACTGTTGGAAGATGATCTGGTCTGTGTCTTCGACAAACGCGCCACACCCCTGGAGCCGCGCCTTAGCCTGCAAGCCTTTGCCGAACGCCGGCATGTGTTTCCGACACCCTGGACGTCCACCACTAACATGGTCGATGGCTGGCTCGCGCAACAAGCGCTGAGCCGGCAGATCGTCGCGCGTTCCAACAGCTACAGCGCGGCACTGAAAATGATCACCGGCACCGATTTCATCGTCACCCTGCCCCGCCGCATCCAGCAGTTGCTGGCCGGCGAGGGCAACTTCAATCACTGCGAAGCACCCAGCGGCTTGCCGGGTTTCACCCTCGACATGCAGTGGAGCCAAATCGCCGATCAGGACTGCGCCAACACCTGGCTGCGCGAGCAGGTCGTGCAGGCCTGCGTCGAGCAGGAAATGGCTTGAGCTTCAGTTATTGATGGCGACCTTGCTGTAGGACTCTCGATCAATGTCGAGCAGTTCAACGGCCAGCTGGACTTCAATATCCTTCGGCCATTCACACAGGTCCTGCACCACCGCGAGCAGGCTTTCGGACAACTGTTTTTTGATCGCCGGCGAGCGGCCGCTCAACAACGCCAGCTTCACATGCACGAACGCCCGCTCGCTCATTGCCGTACCGACCTTGAACGTCTCAACCTTCACCGCACGGCTCTTGATGTCGTATTCGGCAGCAAACTGACCGGAAGCCACCAGCGTGTTGTTCAGCCGGATCAGAGCCACATCGGCGTTTAACTCGGGCAGATTGGCGGTGTATTCCATGTGCAGGTGGGGCATGACGCGGATCCTCAAGGTTGGCGGAAAGATCGTACATATAACACAGAGTGGTCCTGCTTACGGGGCCGGCGTCGCCCCTAAACGCTCACTCATGAACGCCTCGAGTCGTGAGCGCAACCAGCGTTCGGCGGGATCGGTGTCGACATGACTGAGCCAGACCATGGACAAATCCAGGGTTGGTGTCTTGAACGGAAATGGCTCGGTGAACAGCTGCCCGGAGGCGGCCATCGCCTCGGCGGTGTAATCCGGCAGGCTGGCGATCAGATCGGTTCCGGCGAGCAAGGCCGGTAGCGAGCTGTATTGCGGTACGGAAAGCACCACCTGGCGCGTACGACCAATCTCAGCCAGCCACTCATCGGCGTAGCCACTGACATTGGCGGTATGCGACACCAGCACGTGAGGACGCGAGCAGTACTCATCGAGGGTCAACGGCGTGTCAGAGGCATCGGCACGCAAGATACTGGGCTGAATGTGTCGCAGCAATTTACGCTTGGCATTGGCCGGAAGGCCGCGGGTCTGGCTGATGCCGACGGTGATATCGCCGGAGGCCAGCAAATCCGGAATGCGCCAGTAATCGACATGCTGCACCACAAACACCACTTTCGGCGCTTCCTGGCGCAGCGCGCGCAGCAAGGGCGGCAGCAAACCAAACTCGACATCGTCCGACAGCCCGATGCGAAAGGTCATGGTGCTGCTGGCAGGGTCGAAATCATGGGTCAGGCTCAAGGCGACTGACAGCGAATCCAGCGCTGGCGACAGGTACTGGATCAGCTCTTCGGCCCGAGCCGTTGGCTCCATCCGATGGCCAACCCGAATGAACAGCGGATCGTTGAACATCGTGCGCAAGCGGTTGAGTGCCGAGCTGATGGTCGGCTGCCCGAGAAACAACTTCTCCGCCACCCGGGTCACGTTGCGTTCGAGCATCAAGGTTTCAAACACCACCATCAGGTTGATGTCTGCCTTGCGTAGTTCGTTACGATTCATCCACTGCCCCCGGTCTCCATTTCTGCCGACAGTTTAGGTAGCTGTCGCGAATGGCGTCTATGCGACTGAAGCAGATAGCGTCAGATCAAACCAACTGATCGAAACGAAGCCGCCCTGATCGAGCAGCTTCACTGTTTGCAATCCTAGATTTCCTTCACCGGGGTCAGTTCCTGAGTGCCCTTGATCAAGCTGATGGCATGCACGCAATCCGCCTTGTTGACGTAGGCCTCTCCGCTGGCAATCGTTTCGTTGTTTCCTGCCCGCAAGCGCCACCGCCATTGACCCTTGCCGGTTTGTGGGGTGCCACGGGTTTGCCTGTAAATCTCAAAATACATTGATCGCTCCTTGCGATGGCTGATAACCGCAGATCAGTGACCTGCGAAACCAGAGTAGAGGAGGATTTTTGGCGGTGATATTTTTGAGTGTCAGGGAATATTTCGAGGTAAAAGCCTTGAATACCGGGGCGGCCAGCGAATTCGGAGGGCGGTAATTCGAGCTACTTGGCTGGGTAATTTTTCCTCTGTACAGGCTTATTTTTCTTACGGAGGAACCCTGACGATTCTCACAAAAAAGTTCTGCTCACAGATTTTTCTGATGAACTGGGGCGTCAGATAACGGGGTTAGCGGCTCGTCCAGTGTCAGCTCCACATCGGCCTCAAGTTCTGCCTGAGGTTCGGGGGCGGCTGTGTCAAAACGAGCCACGAGACGCTTTACTCCCCTTTCGATCAGCGACAGCAGTCCATAGCTGACAAAGCCAAAAATCAACCCTGCGACCATGATACTCAGCGGATGAATTTGCACGGCGTCCTGGCTGTCCAGCATGTATAGAAAAGCCTGAACAGCCACCGCCACGCACGCCGCAGCGGCTGCTACCAGCTTCACGGACAACCAAAGACGCCGCCATCTGCTCATCCCATCACCCGTCATTCGATCAATGCGCTGTATTGGATGATAGTCAATGAGCTGAGTTTGCCGGGTGAAGCGCTTGTTTAGTTCAGCAGCAGACTCCGGCATGGTCTGACAGTCCCTTCCTGATTTGTCCAACCCCCTGGCGGTATCAGGCTTGCCCCCTAAGCTCTGCAACGAGCGGGGTGGAAGGTCCTGCCCCTCGACAATCATGCAAACTCAAAAGGAGCCTCTGCAATGGCTAGAGACAAAGCGAAAGACGACAAACACTTCAATTGCACCCAGGCCCATGAAACCGACTACGTCGCAGGCCTATACCCTCATGCGAAGGAAGAGGTCAAAACATTCCTGGCTTCAGCCTGCAAGGACAAAACCCTGCACAACTCCACCCACAAGGATGTGTACGAGCTGATCAAGCGGAAACTGGGGCATTCGCAGCCGTAGGATTTGCGGGCTGATACGAAGCTGCTCTGATTGAGCAGCTTCACTGCTTAAAAATCCATACAAACGAAAAAGCCCCGTAGCTTATTCAGCTACGGGGCTTTTTCTATGTAATGGCGGAGAGATAGGGATTCGAACCCTAGGTACCGGTGAAGGTACAACGGATTTCGAATCCGTCCCATTCGGCCACTCTGGCATCTCTCCAACGGCGCGCATCATAACAACACTTTTGCTGGAAGCGAACCCCCTAGGCGAAATATTTCTGTGCTATCAGATGCTTGCGTCGATTAAAGCGGTACGCCCAGACGATTGGCGACTTCTTCGTAAGCTTCGATGACGTCACCGAGGCCCTGGCGGAAGCGATCCTTGTCCATTTTCTTGCCGGTGGCCTTGTCCCACAGACGGCAGCCGTCCGGGCTGAATTCGTCGCCCAAGACGATGGAGCCGTCGGAGAACACGCCGAACTCCAGTTTGAAGTCGACCAGCAGCAAGCCGGCGTCGTCGAACAGTTTGCTCAGGACTTCATTGACCTTGAGCGACAGTTCTTTCATGCGAACCAGTTGCTCGGCGGTGCCCCAGCCGAAGGCCACGACGTGGGATTCGTTGATGAACGGGTCGCCCTTGGCGTCGTCCTTCAGGAACAGTTCGAAGGTGTAAGGGTTGAGCTTCATGCCCTCTTCGACGCCCAGGCGCTTGACCAGGCTGCCGGCGGCGTAGTTACGCACGACGCACTCGACCGGGATCATGTCGAGCTTTTTCACCAGGCATTCGTTGTCGCCCAGCAGTTTGTCGAATTGGGTCGGCACGCCGGCGGCTTCGAGTTTCTGCATGATGAAGGCGTTGAACTTGTTGTTCACCATGCCTTTGCGGTCGAGCTGCTCGATGCGCTTGCCGTCGAACGCCGAAGTGTCGTTGCGAAACAGCAGGATCAAGCGGTCAGCGTCGTCGGTCTTGAAAACCGATTTGGCTTTGCCGCGGTAGAGTTCTTCACGTTTTTCCATGATGGGCTCCGCTTGCTAAGTAGGTGGGCTAGGCGATGTGTCGCCAGTCGAGCCCTGAATCTTGATCGGCCAGTTGCAGCCAGTCCGGGTCGCACCCGAGGGTGTCGACAAAACATTGCCGGGCCAGCTGCGGCAGGTTGTTCTTGCTGCTCAGATGGGCCAGGACCAGGTGTTGCAGGCCTTGCCAGCCCAACTCGGACACCAGGAATGCCGCCTGGTGGTTGTTCAAATGTCCCAGTTCACCACCCACCCGCTGCTTGAGAAAGTACGGGTAGTGACCGCGAGCCAGCAGGTCACGGCAATGGTTGGACTCGATCATCAATGCATCGAGATCACGATAGCCGTCCAGCACCTTGTCGCAATACGAACCCAGGTCGGTCAACAGGCCGAAGCGCCGCTCACCATCGCTGAAGACATACTGCGTCGGCTCCTGTGCATCGTGGGCCACGGCAATGACGCCGATGCTCAGTGCGCCGATCTGCAATTGCTCGCCGTCCGCCAGAAGGCCGGCCGGTTCAATCGGTTTTCGCATCCCGCGCAGGGTGCCGCGACTGAGGTAGACAGGCAGATTGTAGCGCCGAGACAGCAAACCCACGCCATGCACGTGGTCGGCATGTTCGTGGGTTACGAGTATCGCGCTCAGTTGCGTCGGGTTCACACCCAGACGCAACAGGCGTTTTTCGGTTTCCCGCAGGGAGAAACCACAATCCACCAGCACATACGTGTCAGCACTGGCTATCAGCGTGCCGTTCCCTTGGCTACCGCTGCCGAGAACGGCAAAACGCATGTGATCAGCCCAGGTTGTCCTGAATCACGCTCAACACTTTGCGCGCCACGTCAGCCGGCGCCACGGTGTTGATGTTTTTCTCGACGGTGACCTGGACGCTGTCACCCACCTTGCTCAGGCGAACCTGATAACGCTCGGCACGGGCTTCAACTTCTTCCTTGCTCGGCGCGCTGCCGAACAGGCTGCCGAAGAAGCCAGGCTTGTCGTCTTTCTTCTCGGCTTTTTCAGACAGGTTGATGTAGTACAGGCCCAGGCTGCGGTTGATGTCTTCAACGCGCCATTCGCCTTGCTCCAGCGCACGACCGACGCTCGACCAGGCACGGTCCAGGTCGTTGCCGACGTTCAGAACCGGGTTGCCGCTACCGTCTTCGCTCAGGCTGACACGGCTCGGCGTGTCGAAATCACGGGAAGCCAGCATGGAGACCGAACCGCCCTTCTCGGAGATACGGCTCATGCTCGCCAGCATGTCGTCGACCAGTGCCGCGTCCAGGCCAGTGTTGACCGAACGGTTGGTGAAGGCCACATCGGCGGTGCTGCCGGCAGGACGTTCGGCGCTGACCACGTAGACTTCGCTGGTGTTGCGCTGCACGCCCGGCTCGATGCGCACCCGCACGCGGGTTTCGCTGTCGGTGCTGACGCCGGCGGCGCTCAGGCGCTTGGCCATGGCGGCGGACAGTTCATCCGAATGCTGCCAGGTGGTGGTGAATTCGCCGGTTTGCGGACGCTGTTCGTCCAGACGGAAACCGTTGTCCTGGAAGAACTGCACGGCCACAGGCCAGACTTCGGCCGGTGGGTTCTGGGCCACGATCCAGCGCGAGTCACCGGTTTTCTGCAGCGAGTAAGCACTGGCGTCGGCGGCGGCAGACAGAGGCTGCGGACGCGGCACGATGTACTCGCCCTTGGCGGTGTCGTCGGCCACGTTGCGCGGAATCGGCAGCAGCGGATCCAGGTGCTTGGAAGTGCTGACGTCCGGTGGCAATTGCATAGGTGCAGTCTGTTGCGCTTCCAGGTAATCGCTACCACGGTCGCGGAAATAACCTTCCGGGCCCCAGACCCATCCACAGCCACTGGTGCTGGAGATAATCAAGGCAAGTGCGGAAAGTCCGGCCAATCGCTTCATGCGTAGTGCTTCCTCAATTAAACCAGGACGCCGGACTGGCGCAGGGCCTGCCGCAGCGGTTCGTGACAGGCAGCACTGAGCCAGGTGAGCGGCAGACGGATACCGTCCGGCATCAAGCCCATTTCATGCAGTGCCCATTTCACGGGGATAGGGTTGGATTCGATAAACAGGGTTTTATTGAGCGGCATCAGCTTTTCATGAATCGCGCGAGCCGTGACGGCGTCGCCTTTCAGGGCAGCGTTGCACAGGTCGGCCATGTCGCGCGGGGCAACGTTGGCGGTCACCGAGATATTGCCTTTGCCGCCCAGCAGGATCAGTTCAACGGCTGTGGCGTCGTCACCGGAGAGCACCAGGAAGTCTTCGCTGACGCCGTCGATGATCGCTTTGGCACGATCCAGGTCGCCGGTGGCTTCCTTGACGCCGATGATGTTTTTCACGGTCGACAGGCGGATCACGGTCTCGGCCAGCATGTCGCATGCGGTACGGCCAGGCACGTTATAAAGGATCTGCGGGATGTCGACGGCTTCTGCGATGGCCTTGAAGTGCTGGTACAAGCCTTCCTGGGTCGGCTTGTTGTAGTACGGCGTCACCAGCAGGCAGGCATCGGCGCCGGCAGTCTTCGCATTGGTGGTCAGCTCGATGGCTTCGCGCGTCGAGTTGGCGCCGGTACCGGCGATCACCGGAATGCGCCCTGCCACCTGCTTGACTACATAACGAATCACTTCGATGTGCTCGTTCACGTCTAGCGTGGCCGATTCACCTGTAGTGCCGACCGCCACGATGGCGTGGGTGCCGTTTTGCAGGTGAAAGTCCACCAGTTTGCTCAGGCTGTCCCAGTCGAGACGACCTTGTGCATCCATGGGTGTGACCAGTGCCACCATACTGCCCGCAATCATGCAACCGCTCCTGCCGGAAAAAGAGAGCCGTAATGGTACTGGCGCCAAGATGCTTGCACAAGCGAAGTACTGCGCTGCCGCCATTCCCCTTGGCGCTGCTTTTCGCTACCCTTCAGACTTTGATCGATACTGATAAGCTCGTACGTCGGGTTTCAGCCTCCATTTTCGGCATCACAAGCCCCATTCCAGCGTTGATATCACTCGCTCCTGCCGTACTGGAGCACGTTGCAACCTGCGCCCGGGGCTTTCTGAATTCGCATCCGCAGGCTCGCACCCGGTAAAACAAGCCGATAGAAGTACCGACCGCTCATCGCTTTAGGAATGCTGCATGTCCACCCCCACAGTTCGCGAACAATTCCTTGTCATCAGTGCCCTCGGCGCCAACCCCATGGAGCTGACTAACGTCCTGTGCCGCGCCAGCCATGAAAACCGCTGCGCCGTGGTTACCTCTCGCCTGACCCGTCATGGCGAGTGCAGTGCGCTGGTCCTCGAAATCTCCGGTAGCTGGGACGCCCTGGCACGCCTGGAAGGCAGCTTGCCGACCCTCGCCAAGAAGCACGCCTTCACGGTCAACGTGGTGCGTAGCGCGGCGCTGGAGAACCGTCCTCAGGCACTGCCGTACGTTGCCTATGTCAGCTCGGCGTATCGCTCGGACATCATCAACGAGCTGTGCCAGTTCTTCATGGACCACAACGTTGAACTGGAAAACCTGACCTGCGATACGTATCAGGCGCCGCAAACCGGCGGCACCATGCTTAACGCCACGTTCACCGTGACCTTGCCGGCCGGCGTGCAGATCAGCTGGTTGCGCGATCAGTTCCTGGATTTCGCCGATGCGCTGAACCTGGATGCCCTGATCGAACCGTGGCGTCCACAAAACCCAATGTAAGGAAGCTTTCATGGCTGTTGCCATCGACCAACCGGTTGCCGATTTCGAAGCACCCGCCACCAGCGGGCAGACCGTCAGCCTCGCGAGCCTCAAAGGCAAGCAAGTGGTGATCTACTTCTATCCGAAGGACAGCACGCCGGGTTGCACGACCCAGGGCCAGGGCTTTCGTGATCAGTTGGACGCCTTCAAAGCGGCCAACACCGAAGTCTTCGGCGTGTCCCGTGACAGCCTGAAATCCCACGAGAACTTCAAGGCCAAGCAAGCGTTCACCTTCGAGCTGATCAGCGACAAGGAAGAAGCGCTGTGCCAGTTGTTTGATGTGATCAAGCTGAAGAAGCTTTATGGCAAGGAATACATGGGCGTTGATCGCAGCACCTTCCTGATCGACAAGGATGGCGTGCTGCGTCAGGAATGGCGCGGCGTGAAGGTGCCGGGGCATGTGGATGCTGTGCTGGCTGCGGCGCAGGCATTGAACAAGGCCTGACATTTTTAGCGTCCTTTCGGACGCTTTCGCGAGCAGGCTCGCTCCCACAGGGGCCGCATCAATCCTGTGGGAGCTGGCTTGCCAGCGATGAGGCCTCGCGCCTCACCGTGAAATCCGGCTGTTAAAGCAGAGGCGCCACCACGGGCTCCTTGCGCGGCCATGCGTCGAGCACCGCCTTGAACAGCGTCGCCAACGGAATCGCGAAGAACACACCCCAGAATCCCCACAACCCGCCAAACAACAGCACCGCGCAGATGATCGCCACCGGGTGCAGGTTGACCGCTTCCGAGAACAACAGCGGCACCAGCACGTTGCCGTCGAGTGTCTGGATGATCCCGTAGACCGCCATCAAATAGATGAACTGATCACTCCAGCCCCACTGGAACAGCGCAATCAACAGCACCGGCACGGTCACCACCACGGCCCCGACATACGGCACCACCACCGACACGCCCACCAGCAACGCCAGCAGCGCCGCGTAGTTGAGTCCCAGCACGACAAAGGCGATGTAGGTCACGCCACCACAAATGAAAATCTCGATGACCTTGCCGCGAATGTAGTTGGCAATCTGCCGGTTCATTTCGTGGGCGACACGGGTGATCAACGCGCGCTCGCGTGGCAGATAGCCGCGAACCCACTGGCCGATCATTTCCCGGTCCTTGAGAAAGAAGAACACCAGGATCGGCACCAGCACCAGGTAAATCATGATGTTGACCAGCAGCGGCAGGCTCGATAGCGAGAACGTCAGCGCCCATTGACCGAACTTGCCGATTTCGCCGCGCGCCACCTCAATGGCCTGCAACACTTGCTCGTCAGACACCAGATGCGGATAACGCTCAGGCAGTAACAGCAACAACGATTGCCACTTGGCAAGCATGCCGGGCAACTCGTTGAACAAGGTGATCAACTGGTGCCAGAGCAACGGCACCACCACGATGATAAACACCAGCAAAACGCCCATGAACAAGGCAAAGACCGCTCCCACGGCCACCCCGCCCGGCACCCGCAGCCGCTCAAGTGTCACCACCAGGCCTTGCATCAGGTACGCCAGCACCATCCCCGCGAGCACCGGCGCGAGCATGCCGCCAAGGGTGAGCACGGCGGTGAACGCCAGAAACAGCAGGACTGCCAATACCACCGCTTCTTCATCGGAGAAATAGCGCTGAATCCAGTCGCGTAACACTTTGAACATCAATAATCCTTAGAAACGAACGCAGCAGTTTTCAGGCTTTTTTCAACCAGTAGCGGTACACGCCCGCTTCATCTTCTTCACGCAGCAGCGTGTGACCGGCCAATCGGGCAAAGGTGCGGAAGTCACGTTGCGAGCCCGCATCGGTGGCGATCACCTTGAGCACCGCACCGCTGGCCATGCGATTGAGTTCCAGCTTGGCCTTGAGCAGCGGCAACGGACAATTCAGGCCACTGGCGTCCAGTTCGGCGTCATGGGCTACAGCGTCGGTCATTGCGTCACTCCGGGTCTGGTGTTCGAGCGGCTTAGAATATCTGGTCCGAAGCGTACTGTCCGGCTACAGTAAGGTCTTTGTCGACTCAAGGCTTTGTGCATGACTTTTTTGCGCCCTACCCTGCTGACGCTCGCTTGCCTGCTCGCCTCTCCGAGCTTCGCCGACGACTTGCCGTCACTCGGCGACGCCAGTTCTGCCATTGTCTCGCCACAGCAGGAATACCAGTTGGGTCGTGCCTGGCTGGCGCTGTTGCGCAGTCAGGTTGACCAACTCAATGACCCGCAGCTCAAGGACTATGTCGAGTCCAGCGTCTACCGCCTGGTAGAGACCAGCCAGGTCAATGACCGGCGCCTTGAATTCATCCTGATCAACAGCCCGCAGCTCAACGCCTTTGCGGCGCCGGGCGGGATTGTCGGGGTTAACGGCGGTTTGTTCCTCAACGCCCAGACCGAAGGCGAATACGCCTCGGTACTCGCTCACGAACTGGCTCACTTGTCGCAGCGCCACTTTGCTCGTGGCGTCGAAGCGCAACAACGCATGCAGGTGCCGATGATGGCCGCGCTGCTGGCCGGGATCGTGATTGCCGCCGCCGGTGCCGGTGATGCCGGTATCGCGGCGATTGCGGGCACACAGGCGGCGGCGATTCAGGAACAACGTCGTTTCTCGCGCCAGAACGAACAGGAAGCCGATCGCATCGGCATCCTCAACCTGGAGAAGGCCGGTTACGATCCACGCTCGATGCCGACCATGTTCGAGCGGCTGGCGCGCCAGTACCGTTTCGACGCCAAGCCCCCGGAATTCCTGCTGACGCACCCGGTGACCGAATCCCGGATCGCCGACACCCGCAACCGTGCCGAGCAAGCACCGCAGGGCGGTATCGAAGACTCCATGCGTTATCAGCTGATTCGCGCGCGAGTCCAGCTGATCTACGAAGAAACCCCAGGCCTGGGCGCCAAGCGCTTTCGCGCTCAGCTGGATGAAAACCCGAAAAACGATGTCGCTCGCTATGGCCTGGCCATCGCCCAGATCAAGGGCGGCCAGTTGAACGAGGCGCGGGAAAACCTCAAGCAGCTGCTGGCCAAATCGCCAAACGAGATCATCTACAACCTCGCACAGATTGATCTCGACATTACCAACAATCGCCTGCCGGACGCCCAGACCCGGGTCGACAAGATGCTGACCCAGTATCCGGGCAACTATCCGCTGAATCAGGTGCGCGTCGATTTGCTGCTCAAGCAGAACCGTGCGCCGGAAGCGGAAAAAGCCCTGGAGAACCTGCTCAAGAGTCGTCCGGATGACCCGGACGTCTGGTACATGGTGGCGGAGACCCGTGGCCTGTCCGGCAACATCATTGGCCTGCATCAGGCTCGCGCCGAGTACTTCGCGCTGGTCGGCGATTACCGTCAGGCCATCCAGCAACTGGACTTTGCCAAACGCAAGGCCGGCACCAACTTCCCACTGTCCTCGCGCATCGACGCCCGGCAGCGAGAGCTGATGGAGCAAGAGCGCATGATCAAGGACATGATGGGCTGACGCTTTTCGGCAGGCACAAAAAAACCGCCTCTTTCGAGGCGGTTTTTTATTCAGCCGACAACCGGTTTATTCAGCCAGTTTGAAGGTGATGAAGCTGGCGCGGTTTTGACGCAGGACTCGCATCGACACCGAACGATTCTTCGGCAGCGCCTTGGCAATATCGGTGAATTCCTTGGCGGAACCAATCGCCTGATTGTTCAGGTGAGTGATGACATCGCCTGGCTGCAGACCGATCAGGGAAGCAGGACCGTCCTGCACTTCCTTGATCACCACACCACCTTTGAGGTCGTAGGTTTTCTTCTGCTCGTCAGTCAGCTCGGCGACGGAAACACCCAGGCGATTGCTGCTGCGCTCGGTGTTCGATTTCGCCAGGGAATCCAGCTCCTTGCCCTCTTCAGGGATCGCGCCGACCGTCAACTCGACGTTCTTGCGCTTGCCTTCACGGATCACTTCCAGATTGGCTTTCGAACCGGCTTTCAGCGCGCCCACAAGATGTGGAAGATCGGCGGACATGACGATCGGTTGACCGTTCATGCTCAGGATCACGTCGCCTACTTGCAGGCCACCCTTGGCCGCCGGGCCATCATCCTGGATCTGGGCGACCAGCGCACCGGCCGGTTTCTCGAGACCGAACGACTCGGCCAGGTCCTTGTTCACTTCCTGAATGACCACGCCCAACCAGCCTCGGCTGACCTTGCCACCGCTTTTCAGCTGATTGGAAACATCCATGGCCACGTCGATAGGGATGGCGAACGATACGCCCATGAAGCCGCCGGAACGGGTGTAGATCTGCGAGTTGATCCCCACCACTTCGCCCGCCAGGTTGAACAGCGGCCCACCGGAATTCCCCGGGTTGATCGGCACATCAGTCTGGATGAACGGGACATAGTTTTCGTTCGGCAGGCTGCGACCGATGGCGCTGACGATACCTTGGGTCACGGTATGGTCGAAACCGAACGGCGAGCCGATGGCGACGACCCATTGGCCGGCCTTCAGGTCCTGGGATTTACCCAGCTTCAGGACCGGCAGATCCTTGCCTTCGATTTTCAGCAAGGCCACGTCGGAACGCGGATCGGTGCCGACCAGCTTGGCTTTCAACTCGCTGCGATCGGCGAGACGAACGAGAATTTCATCGGCATCGGCAATCACGTGGTTGTTGGTGAGGATGTAGCCGTCAGACGAGATGATGAAGCCCGAACCCAGGGATTGGGCTTCACGCTGACGATCACCGCGTGGCGATCGCGGCTGTGGCGGCATGCCGCGCTCGAAGAACTCGCGCAACATCGGCGGCAGCCCTTCTAGATCGGGCATCTGATCGCTGACTTTGCGATCCGGCAGTTTCTGCGTGGTACTGATGTTCACCACCGCAGGCGAGGCCTGCTCGACCAGTTGCGTAAAGTCAGGCAGCTCGACTGCTTGAGCAGCGACCGCCTGACCGAGCACCAGTACAGTGGCGAAAATAGAGAGATAAGACTTCAAGCGTGGTATCGACATACGGCTCCCGTTACGACGAGCATGGTTAAGCGATATGGAGCAAGGAACACCGGGAACGATACGCCGGTATTTTTGTTCCGGGAACAACAAACAAGGCCAGAGCCGAGGGGCTCTGACCTATAAAAAAAATCGGGGGTATTTGCAAATTGAAATGCTCACCAAACATTTCGATATCAGCTCACTACTGGGTGGCAGTGGCATCGGTGCGCATGGACAGCGCAATCCGTTCAGCAGTACCTACAGGGATCTCACCGACCACAGTGACCATCATGTCGCCCTGAGGCGTGGTCAGGCGTCGGGATACGGCAACGGTCGGCCCCAGCTGAGTACGGGTATCGGTGAGGGGGGCACCGTTCAGCGGCTCAAGGAACACCGAGAAACGGGCCAGGCCATCGTCATACATCAGGCTGTTGACCTGGATTTTGGTTTCCGGATCCTTGCGCGACGAACTGCTCGTAAGCTCAAAGCCTGCGGGCAACCAGTCCGAATGCCAGGCCTGCGCAGTCTTGACGGCTGAAGCCTTGTCACTTTCGAGAACAACGGCTTTGCAATCGCTGCCCGGCTGCAGATCCTTTTCAGAAGGGACGTCGGACGTATTCAGCTGGGTGAACTGGAAGCGCTCCAGAAGCTGCCCTTTGTCATTCAGGAGCAGAGACTTCAGCGGCAAACCGGTTTCTTTGTCCAGATGCAATTCAAAACCATAGCGGTGTTGATCGCGAGGCGTCAGGGAAACAATGACGGCCGCACGTCCGGCCACGCGCGACTTGCCGATGACGGCAAGGTCGTACCAATTCTTGAGCTTTTGGGGATCGAGTGCACGAGCAGCGGAGTTGGGGGAGTCCCCAAGCCCGGCGATCAGGGCGCCGCTGACGCATTGAGTATGCCCATCAATGCGCACGACTTCCTGCGCAGAGCCATCGAGCTGGAGCAAACGCTCGCTGACTTTGCCATCCTGGACGCGGTGCCAGATGTTATGGGTAGAAAAACTACCGTTTCGCTCGTAGACAAAAGTACCGTGAAAGCTTTGCTGTTGCTCGGCCTGACCAAGACGGATCAACCAGTCTTGGGCTTCATCGGCGTGGGCTGGAACAATGAACCAGCCACTGAGCAGAAGCGAAAGTAGAGGTATGGCGCGCATGATCCTCCTTAACGGTTTTCCAGGCTTGCGGCACGAGCGTAAGGCAGAGCGCTCTCAGTACCTTTCATTGCAGCCTGTTGAGCATGTTGGCGCAAGTAGCCTGGCAAACGCTGATCATGCCAGCCTGGCTGCCCTTGCAATACGCCGTTGGCCATAGGGCCAGTGGCTTCCGAACTCTCATTATAGCCTGCCAATACAGCTGGGCCCTTGACCTGAGGAACGGCCAGACCTGGTTGGCTGGATTGCTGAGCCAGCTCCACACCCGCGATTTCGTCCTGGTTGTACAGACGGACACCTGCCAGTACGGCAACGGTAACCGAAGCTGCAACTGCCAGACGACCCAGGCTGCGCCATGGACCACGGGAAGCTTTTGCCGGTACGGCTTCGTCAGCCAGCGCAGCGGAAACTGCCGCGGCGATGTCCAGGCGTGGAAGCAGCAGATCCTTGTGCATCACTGCCCGAGCGATCTGATAACGAGCCCATGTATCACGGGTTTCAACATCGTCGAAGGCATTCAACACCCGACGCAATTCCAATTCGTCCGCTTCGTTATCCATCACTGCGGACAGCGATTCCTGCAGGGCTTCACGACTCATGGCGTTCCTCTCTTGGCTGTCGCCGCTGTCTCAGTTTTCCTGCAACAACGGCTGCAGGGCTTTATCGATGGCCTCCCGAGCGCGGAAAATCCGGGAGCGCACGGTGCCCACCGGACATTGCATGACGCTCGCAATGTCCTCGTAACTCAGACCATCGAATTCACGTAAAGTTAAAGCCGTACGCAAATCTTCTGGCAGTTGCTGAATGGTTCGATGGACGGTGCCTTCGATCTCATCCCGCAGCAACGCACGTTCTGGCGACTCGAGATCCTTGAGGCCATGATCGCCATCGTAGAACTCTGCATCTTCGGAACTGACATCGCTATCCGGCGGCCGACGGCCGCGTGAAACCAGATAGTTCTTCGCCGTGTTGATGGCGATGCGGTAAAGCCACGTGTAAAACGCGCTGTCTCCGCGAAAATTTCCAAGCGCACGGTACGCCTTGATAAAGGCTTCCTGCGCCACATCCTGGGCTTCATGGGTGTCGTGCACGAAACGCACGATCAACCCGAGAATTTTGTGCTGGTATTTCAGCACTAGCAGATCGAAAGCTCGCTTGTCGCCGCGTTGAACGCGCTCGACGAGCTGCTGATCCTCTTCCTGGGTTAGCATGAACTCTCCTCGATAAGCTCGGAGGAAGCTTGCATAACTAAACGACCAGACTTGCAAACATAGACTCGGGCTTTTCGCAAAAGTTCTCCCCCTCCAAGCAAGTTTCCTGCGGGCTCTGATTTGGCACGCACGAAAAGCGCAGCTCGGGACAACCCGGCTGCGCGAATAATCTTGTCATCGGATTCGCCGGCAAGGATCAAACCGCAATCCCGCACTGAAGCCGACACTGTCCCTTGATTCAGGCAACGGTCTATTGATCTTGGGCCTTTGGCAAAAGTTCCAAATATTTATAGCTGCGCCAGACCGACATTGTGCAACCCTGAACGGAAAAAGACTGTTAAATCCACGATACAGTCGTCTTGTCGCCGATCGGGTCGAAAAACCATCCGACGAAGCGTCAGGTCTTTTCTGTCACTGTAGTTTCACAATGCCATGCCAGCCCGGCTATTGTGCCGCTCCCCCCCTCTATATACTAGTGGGCTGTGTGGCCGCCCGGACTCGCCCTTGCTGTAGTCTGGCGCCAACCCCGACCCGGGTCGCTTTGAGCGGAATCCTGAAATGAGCCAACAGTTTCAACACGATGTTCTGGTGATTGGCAGCGGCGCTGCCGGTCTGAGCCTTGCGCTGACCTTGCCCGATCATTTGCGCATTGCCGTACTGAGCAAAGGCGACCTCGCCAATGGCTCGACGTTCTGGGCCCAGGGCGGTGTCGCTGCCGTTCTGGACAACACCGACACCGTCGAATCCCACGTCGATGACACCCTCAACGCCGGCGGTGGCCTGTGTCACGAAGACGCCGTGCGCTTTACCGTCGAGCACAGCAAAGAGGCGATTCAATGGCTCATCGACCAAGGCGTGCCCTTTACCCGCGATGAACAGTCCGGCACCGAAGACGGTGGTTTCGAGTTCCACCTGACCCGCGAGGGCGGGCACAGCCATCGCCGCATCATCCACGCCGCCGACGCCACGGGCGCAGCGATTTTCCGGACCCTGCTCGACAAAGCGAAACAACGGCCGAACATCGAGCTGCTGGAACAGCGGGTCGCGGTCGACCTGATCACCGAAAAACGCCTGGGCCTTGAAGGCGATCGCTGCCTCGGCGCTTATGTCCTGAACCGGGGCACCGGCGAAGTCGACACCTACGGCGCTCGTTTTGTCATCCTCGCATCCGGCGGCGCCGCCAAGGTCTACCTCTATACCAGCAACCCCGACGGCGCCTGCGGTGACGGCATCGCCATGGCCTGGCGTTCGGGCTGCCGGGTGGCGAACCTGGAGTTCAACCAGTTCCACCCCACTTGCCTGTATCACCCTCAGGCCAAGAGTTTCCTGGTCACCGAAGCCCTGCGCGGTGAAGGTGCGCACCTGAAGCTGCCGAATGGCGAGCGCTTCATGCAGCGTTTCGACCCGCGCGCCGAACTGGCGCCACGGGACATCGTCGCCCGAGCGATCGACCATGAAATGAAGCGGCTCGGTATCGACTGCGTCTATCTGGACATCAGCCACAAGCCGGAAGCGTTCATCAAGACGCACTTCCCGACGGTGTACGAGCGCTGCCTCGAGTTTTCCATCGACATCACCAAACAACCGATCCCGGTCGTTCCCGCGGCGCACTACACCTGCGGCGGCGTGATGGTCGATCAGCAGGGCCGCACCGACGTGCCCGGGCTGTACGCGATTGGCGAAACCAGTTTCACCGGCCTACACGGCGCCAACCGCATGGCCAGCAACTCGCTGCTGGAATGCTTCGTTTACGCGCGCTCGGCGGCGGCCGACATTCTTGAACAGTTGCCGCAGGTCTCGATTCCCGCCGCCCTGCCCGTCTGGGACGCCAGCCAGGTGACCGATTCGGATGAAGACGTGATCATCGCGCACAACTGGGATGAACTGCGGCGATTCATGTGGGACTACGTCGGCATCGTGCGCACCAACAAGCGTCTGCAACGGGCGCAGCATCGCGTGCAATTGTTGCTGGATGAAATTGACGAGTTCTACAGTAACTACAAGGTCAGCCGGGATTTGATCGAACTGCGCAACCTGGCCCAGGTCGCCGAACTGATGATCCAGTCAGCGATGGCGCGCAAGGAAAGTCGTGGCCTGCATTACACCCTCGACTACCCGAACATGCTGCCCGTCGCGCTGGACACTATTCTGGTGCCGCCCACCTACGCCGACTGAAGGTGAGCCGGACCCGCAGGCGTCGGTGCAGATCCGCCGCCTGCGAATCCCGAGGCACGCAAATCGAGCGAATGCGCCGCTCGCCCTGCACACGAAAACGCAGTATCACGACCAACGGCAAGGCCAGGCTGTCCCGCCGGAGCTGAACCGCCTGCCAACCGCCCGCCTGATTCCATAACTGCCAGCCATCCGCATCGCGACGCAGGCCGCGAAACGCCCGTGGGTGCGTCAACAGGATCTGTCGCGGCAGTGCCCAAATGCCATGTGTCAGGCAGCAGAACGCCCCAAGCACGCTGGCCCAGACCGGTATGGCAAGCAGAAACAACGAACCCAGCGCGAACGCCTGGGTCAGCAGATAAGCCGCCAGCAACTGCCGAGAGGCATGCCAGCGGCATTCGAACACATTACTTGGGCTGGACACGATCCAGGATCATGCGAACCATGCGCTGAAGCTCCGGATCTTCCGACTCGGCGCGTTCCATGAACCAGCCGAACATGTCCTGATCTTCGCACTCGAGCAGCTTGCGGTAGCAATCGCGGTCGACATCATTGAGGTGCGGATAGACCTCTTTCACGAACGGCACCAGCAACACGTCAAGTTCAAGCATGCCGCGGCGGCTGTGCCAGTAGAGGCGATTCAGTTCAACATCTTCGACCATGGAGCGCTCCTCAAATAGGCGGCAAGTATACAGCCCCGTGCCCCGTCGAACAGTCGGCTTTGGTCGGGCACCCCCGACCTTTTGTGAACTACCCATTTCATGGGCGCCCCCTTATGATGTCCCCCAGACTCTTTACCCTGCGATATCCCATGGCCGATTCTGCTTTTTTCTGCACCCTGTCTCACGAAGGCGTTCTCGCGGTCCGCGGCGCGGATGCCGGCAAATTCCTGCAAGGCCAACTGACCTGCAACCTCAATTACCTGAGCGACACCCAGGCCAGCCTCGGCGCGCGCTGCACGCAGAAAGGCCGGATGCAATCGAGTTTCCGCATCCTTCTGCAAGGCGACGGCGTGCTCATGGCCATGGCCACCGAGCTGCTGGAACCGCAACTGGCGGACCTGAAAAAGTACGCCGTGTTCTCCAAATCCAAGCTGACCGATGAAAGCGCCGCGTGGGTCCGCTTCGGCGTCGACCACGGCGATGCCGCGCTCATCAGCCTGGGCCTCGAACTGCCGGCGGACACCGACAGCGTGACGCGCCATGACGGGCTGATCGCCATTCGCGTTTCGCCGGACCGCGCCGAACTGTGGGTGGCCGCCGATCAGGCCGACGTCATCAAGGGCCGGTTGTCCGCCCTGCTGGCCGAGGGTGATCTCAATCAATGGCTGCTAGGCCAGATCCGCGCAGGGATCGGCCAGGTCATGCCCGGCACCCGTGAGCTGTTCATCCCGCAGATGCTCAACCTGCAAGCCGTCGGCGGCGTGAGTTTCAAGAAGGGTTGCTACACCGGCCAGGAAATCGTCGCGCGGATGCAGTACCTGGGCAAACTCAAGCGCCGCTTGTACCGTTTGAGCCTCGACAGCGCTGAGCTGCCGGAACCGGGCACCTCGCTGTTTTCACCGACTCACGGTAGCGCCATCGGTGAAGTGGTGATTGCCGCCCGCGCCGAGCAAAACATTGAACTCCTGGCCGTGCTGCAAGCCGAAGCAGCAGAAGGTGGTGATATCCATTTGGGCGCACTCGAAGGCCCGGCCCTGCACCTGCTCGATCTGCCTTATGAACTGGATCGCGATCGCGAAATCCAGCGTTAACGCTGCACTTGTTGCAACACCAAGAGAAAAGAAATGAGCGATCTGGCGGATAAGGTCCAACAGGATTTGGTTGAGGCCATCGATAACGATGACCTGGTTCTGCCAACATTGCCGGAAGTGGCTTTGCAGATTCGCAAGGCCGCGGAAAATCCGGAAATCAGTGTCAGCAACCTGAGCAAAGTGATCGGCCGTGATGCCGCGCTATCGGCGCGCCTGATCAAAGTGGTCAATAGCCCACTGCTGCGCGCGACCCAGGAAGTCACGGACTTGCACACCGCCATCACGCGCCTGGGCGTCAACTACAGCAGTAACCTGGCGATTGGCCTGGTCATGGAACAGATTTTCCACGCGCGTTCTGAAGTGGTGGAAAAGAAGATGCGCGAGGTCTGGCGCAAAAGCCTGGAGATCGCCGGCGTCAGCTACGCGCTGTGCCGCAGTTACACGCAACTCAAACCCGACCAGGCGGCCCTCGGTGGCTTGGTGCACCAGATTGGCGTGCTGCCCATCCTGACCTATGCCGAAGACCACTACGAGCTGTTGTCCGACCCGGTCAGCCTCAATCATGTGATCGATCAGATTCACCCGGTACTCGGCGATAAACTGCTCAGGGTCTGGGAGTTTCCGGAAAAGCTGGTGAAGGTGCCGGGGTTGTACCTGGACTTCAAGCGGCAGTCGGAGCGGGTCGATTACGTCGATCTGATCCAGGTGGCCAGCCTGTATTGCCACAAGGACACCGACCACCCGCTCGCTCGCATCGACACTTTTAATGTGCCAGCTTTCAAGAAATTGGGGATTGATCCGGAAAACGAAGCGATGTGCAGGGACCTGGAAGAATCGCGGTCGATGTTTTACTAGTCAGACCGCAGCGCGCCCATCGCGAGCAGGCTCGCTCCCACACTGGAGCTGGAGATCCCTGTGGGAGCGAGCCGGCTGCGGACGGCGCTCCGACGAAGAGGCCAGCACAAACACCTCATTCTCCCGCGATAAAACTCACCCGCACCTTCAACCCCGCCCGTTCACCATCATGCAAACTGATCTGCGCCAGGTGCGCGCGGCAGATCTCGCCGACAATCGCCAGCCCCAGTCCTGAACCGGCCACTTGCTGGTTACGGCGATAGAAGCGCTCGAACACCCGATCGCGCTCCTCAAGCGGAATCCCCGGGCCATCGTCCTCGACCTCCAGCACCGCTGGCGCCGAAACCCGCAGGATCACATTGCCGCCGGACGGCGTGTGGGCCAGCGCGTTGTCCACCAGGTTGCTCAACAGCTCGTTCAACAACGTCGGCTCACCGCGCAGCCATACCGGCTCATCCGCCTCTAGCGCCAGTGCAACACCGCGAGCGTGGGCCAGTGGCGCCATCGCCATGCCGAGTTCGCGCGCCAGCTGACTCAGGTCCAGCAACTGCGCCCCACCCTCGGCGATCGCCCGGGCGCCGTTCTCGACCCGCGCCAGCGACAGCAATTGATTGGCCAGATGGGTCAGGCGGTCCGTGCCCTGGGCCGCCGTTTCCAGGGTCGTGCGCCATGTCTCGGGCTCGGTCGAGCGCAGGCCCAGTTCAAGCCGTGCCTTGAGTGCCGCCAATGGCGTGCGCAGCTCATGGGCGGCATCGGCGATAAATTGCGCCTGTCGCTCGAATTGCCCGCGCAGGCGTTCGGTAAAGTGATTGAGCGCACGCACCAGCGGCCACAACTCGTGCTGCACTTCCACCAGCGGCAGCGGCCGCAAGTCATCGGATTGCCGCTCTTCCACCGCGGTGCGCAGGCGCTCCAGCGGACGCAAGGCCGCACTCACCGCAAACCACACCATCAGCAGCGCACCGATCGCCAGCATGCCCAAGCGCAGCAAGGTGTCCGCCGCCAGACTGCGGGCCATGCTGACCCGCGCCTCATCGGTTTCCGCGACGCGAATTTCTGCCATGCCGTTCATGTTCGGCTCGCTCACGGGTTTGAGCAGGCTGACCACTCGCACGTTCTGCCCCTGGTACGTCGCGTTGTAGAAACGCGCGAGCGCCGGGTAGTCATCGGTGCGCGGCGTGCCCGGCGGTGGTGGTGGCAGGTTTTCGTAACCGGAAATCAGCTTCTGATTGATGTCGTTGACCAGATAGAAAATCCGCCCGGCGCTGTCGTAGGCAAAGGTATCGAGGGCCACGTAGGGCACGTCGGCGCTGAGGCTGCCATCGCGCTGGGACACGCCCGCGGCGATGGTTCGCGCCGAGGCCAGCAAGGTTCGGTCGTAGGCGGTGTCGGCCGCTTCGCGACCGTTCCAGTAGGCGCTCAAACCGCTGGCCAGCATCAACACCACCAGCAGCAACGCGAGGTTCCACAGCAACCGCCAACGCAGGCTGCTGGGCTTATGCATCGCGGCTTTCCAGCAAATAACCGAGACCGCGGAACGTCACGATGGCGACCGGCTGGCCATCGAGTTTCTTGCGCAAGCGATGGACGTAGATTTCGATGGCGTCGGGGCTGGCTTCTTCGTCCAGGCCGAACACTTGCGAGGCGAGTTGCTCCTTGCTCATTACCCGGCCGGGACGGGCGATCAGCGCTTCGAGCACGGCCTGCTCGCGGGAGGTCAGCGTGAGCAATTCGTCGCCGAGGGTGAAGCGCCGGGTGTCCAGATCGTAAGCCAGCACACCGCAGGTCTGCTGCCGCTCGCCGCCGAGCACGCTGCGGCGCAGCAAGGCTTTGACCCGCGCTTCGAGTTCGGTCAGTTCGAACGGCTTGGCCAGGTAATCATCAGCGCCGAGGTTCAAGCCGTGCACCCGGTCCTTGACGTCGCTGCGGGCGGTCAGCATCAACACCGGCAGGTTCTTGCCCCGTGCCCGCAGACGCGCCAGCACTTCGAAACCATCCATGCGCGGCAAGCCGACATCGAGGATCGCCATAGCGTATTCCTCGCTGCTCAACGCCAGGTCGGCGGCCACGCCGTCATGCAGCACATCCACGGTCAGCCCGGTGCTCTTGAGCGCCTGGGCGACACTGTCGGCGAGTTGCAGATGGTCTTCGACGAGCAGAACACGCATGGATCTTTACCTCATTCGGGGATGTTCGACGCCACTCTTTGGCGCGGAGTTTACAGCCGCCTCCGCCGCTGTGAAGCCCGAAAACCTTGAAAGTCTGCTGAAAGGTTAGCGAAAGGTTCGACCGTTAGAGTCGGCCCACGGATGGTTTCGACTGCAAGCCATCGCCCGTGCTTTGAAATGTAGCTCCCGAAAAACGCCTTGATGCGTTTTCGCCAATAAGAACAATAACGAGGTACTTCGCCATGCTGTCCACACAGCTCCAGATTTTCCCGCCCCAGCCTTTCCCATCGCTAACGCTCATCAGCGCCGCAACCGGCTGAACAGCGCAATTCGTCGCACCTGAAACACCTTAAAAACAAAAACTCCCGTGGAGACAACAATGAATCGATCACTGCGCCGTTTCGCCCTCGCCGCCAGCTGCATGCTGTTTGCCGGCCAACTGATGGCCGAGCCGAAACGCCCGGAATGCATCGCTCCGGCCTCGCCCGGCGGCGGTTTCGACCTGACCTGCAAACTGGCGCAAAGCGCGCTGGTCAACGAAAAACTGCTGACCAAACCGATGCGCGTGACCTACATGCCCGGCGGTGTCGGCGCGGTGGCGTACAACGCAGTGGTCGCTCAGCGCCCGGCCGACGCCGGCACGCTGGTGGCGTGGTCCAGCGGTTCGCTGCTGAACCTGGCCCAGGGCAAATTCGGCCGTTTCGATGAAAACGCCGTGCGCTGGTTGGCGGCGGTCGGCACCAGCTACGGTGCCATCGCAGTGAAAAGCGATTCGCCCTACAAAACCCTGGACGATCTGGTCAAAGCGCTGAAGAAAGATCCGAGCTCCGTGGTCATCGGTTCCGGCGGCACCGTTGGCAGCCAGGACTGGATGCAGACCGCGCTGATCGCCAAGGCCGCCGGGATCAACCCGCGTGACCTGCGTTACGTCGCCCTCGAAGGCGGCGGTGAAATCGCCACCGCCCTGCTCGGTGGTCACATCCAGGTCGGCAGCACCGACATCTCCGACTCCATGCCGCACATCCAGAGCGGCGACATGCGCCTGCTGGCCGTGTTCTCCGAGAAACGTCTCGAAGAGCCGGAAATGAAAGACATCCCGACCGCCAAAGAGCAAGGCTACGACATCGTCTGGCCGGTGGTTCGCGGCTTCTACCTCGGGCCAAAAGTCAGCGATGAAGATTACGCCTGGTGGAAGGACTCCTTCGACAAACTGCTGGCCTCCGACGAGTTCGCCAAGCTGCGCGATCAGCGTGAACTGTTCCCGTTCGCCATGACCGGCCCGGAACTGGACACCTACGTGAAGAAGCAGGTGGCGGACTACAAAGTGCTGGCCAAAGAGTTCGGCCTGATTCAGTGATCGCCTTTGTCTAGCGGCTGCGACTCCGTTTGACGGGGTCGCGGCACAGGAGTTTTCCATGCTCTTACAACGCATTTTCGCTTCGGTGCTGTTACTGGCCTGTATCGGCCTGGCACTGATGGCATGGCCGTATCAAGCGGCTTTCTCCTACGAACCCGTAGGACCTCGGGCCTTTCCCCTGCTGATGCTCGGCCTGATGGGGCTTGCGCTGTTTTACATGCTGTTCCGTCCGACGCCGATCGTGCACAGCGACGATGACCCGAAACTGGACCGCGAAACCCTGAACAAAATCGGCATCTGCGTCGTGCTGTTGCTGATATTCGCCGGGCTGTTCGAGCCGCTGGGCTTCATCCTCAGCAGCATCCTGATCGGTATTCCGATGGCGCGCCTGTATGGCGGCCGCTGGGCGCCGAGCATTGTGGTGACGACACTGATGAGCATCGGTCTCTACCTGCTGTTCGACAAGTTGATGGATGTGCCGCTGCCTCTGGGCCTGCTCGACGTTCTGGAGAACTGATATGGATACTTTCGGCTATTTGGGCCAGGGTTTCGGCGTCGCGCTGAGCCCGTACAACCTGGTGACCGCGCTCTGCGGCACCCTGATCGGCACCGTCGTCGGCCTGTTGCCGGGCCTGGGCCCGATCAATGGCGTGGCACTGCTGATACCGATCGCCTTCGCCCTCGGCCTGCCGCCCGAGTCGGCGCTGATCTTGCTGGCAGCGGTGTACCTGGGTTGCGAATACGGCGGCCGGATCAGCTCGATCCTGCTGAACATCCCGGGCGAAGCCTCCACCGTAATGACCACCCTCGACGGCTACCCGATGGCCCGCAAAGGCCTGGCCGGCGTGGCGCTTTCGCTGTCGGCATGGAGTTCGTTCATCGGTGCGTTCATCGCCACTTGCGGCATGGTGCTGTTCGCGCCGTTGCTGGCGAAATGGGCGATTGCCTTCGGACCGGCGGAATATTTCGTCCTGATGGTATTCGCGATTGTCTGCCTCGGCGGCATGGCCGGTGATCGTCCGCTGAAGACCTTTATCGCGGCGCTGATCGGTCTGTTTCTCTCGACTGTCGGGATCGACGCCAACAGTGGCGTGTACCGTTTCACCGGGGACAACATTCATCTGACTGACGGCATTCAATTCGTGGTGCTGGTGCTGGGTCTGTTCTCCATCAGTGAAATCCTCCTGCTGCTGGAAAAAACCCATCGCGGCCAGGAAGCCGTGAAAGCCACCGGCCGGATGATGTTCAACTTCAAGGAAGCATCGGCGGTGTTCGTGGTGAACATCCGTTGCGGCCTGCTCGGTTTCATCATGGGCGTTCTGCCGGGTGCCGGCGCGACACTGGCCAGCGCCGTGGCCTACATGACTGAGAAACGCATTGCCGGCGCCAAAGGCACCTTCGGCCAAGGCGACATGCGCGGGCTCGCGGCACCGGAAACCGCCATCGGCGCTTCGGCCTGCGGCGCGCTGGTGCCAATGCTGACCCTCGGGGTTCCAGGCTCGGGCACCACGGCGGTGATGATCGGCGCGCTGTCGCTGTACAACATCACGCCAGGCCCGCTGCTGTTCCAGCAACAGCCGGACATCGTCTGGGGCCTGATCGCGTCGTTGTTCATCGCCAACATCATGCTGGTGATCCTCAACATCCCGATGATCCGCATCTTCACCCGCATCCTGGCCGTGCCGAACTGGGCGCTGGTGCCTGTGATCGCGATCATCACCGGGATCGGCGTCTATGCGGTGCACGCCACCACGTTCGACCTGTTCCTGATGGTCGGCATCGGCATCTTCGGCTACATCCTGCGCAAGCTGGACTTCCCGTTGTCGCCGGTCCTGCTGGGGTTCATCCTCGGTGGCCTGATGGAGCAGAACCTGCGCCGCGCGCTGTCGATTTCCAACGGTGCCCTGGAAATCCTCTGGTCGAGCCCAATCACCCTGGGTGTCTGGGTGCTGACCGTGCTGATGCTGTCCATGCCGATCCTGCGGATCTGGCGCAAACGTTCGGTCGCTCGTCGCGCTATCGCCGATGTCTGATCGAACACCGTTCAACGCCTGGTGGGGTACGCCGCTGGTCGGCGCGCTGGGCGGTTACCTGGCCAGCCAGATTGGCTGGCCGCTGCCGTGGATGGTCGGCTCGTTGCTGGCGATCATCCTCGTGCGCTGCCTGACACCCTGGCAATTGGCGGAAATCCCCGGCGGCCGCAAATGCGGCCAATGGGTGGTCGGCATCGGTATCGGCCTGCATTTCACCCCGGTGGTGATGGAGCAGGTGCTGAGCCACTTCGGTCTGATCTTCTTCGGTGCATTGGTCACCAGCCTGTCCGCGGTGGTCGGGGTCTGGCTGATGCGACGCACCGGCGAGGACCGCGCCACCGCGTTCTTTTCCAGCATGCCGGGCGGCTCCGGGGAGATGGTCAACCTCGGCGCACGCAATGGCGCAGTGCTCAGTCGCGTGGCGGCGGGGCAAAGTCTGCGGGTTCTGGTCGTGGTGCTCTGCGTGCCGGCGGCGTTCAAGTATTTGCTGGGTGATGGAGCGCCGGTGTTTCATCCGTCCGCTGTCAATTGGTGGTGGTTGGCGTTGCTTTTCCCGGCGGGCGCTTTGGCGGCCTGGCTTTGGGAGCGTCTTCGTCAACCCAACCCCTGGCTGTTCGGGCCGTTGCTGGTCAGTGCGGCAGTCAGCATTGGCTGGGATTTGCATATCGGTTTGCCCAACGGTGGCAGTCAGATCGGTCAATGGCTGATCGGCAGCGGGTTGGGCTGTCACTTCAACCGGCAATTTTTCCGGCGCGCGCCCTCGTTTATGGGGCGGACGTTGATAGGCACGGTGCTGACCATGTTGATCGCCACCGCAGCCGCTTTGGGGTTGAGTGCGCTGACGCATCTGGACTTGCGTTCGCTGACCCTGGGCATGATGCCCGGCGGGATTGCCGAGATGAGCCTGACGGCGGAGACCCTGCAATTGTCGGTGCCGCTGGTGACGGCGATGCAGGTGATGCGGTTGTTGTTTGTGTTGTTTCTGGCGGAGCCGTTGTTCAAGTACTGGAATCGGAATCCGGATTCAGTCTGATAGACCGAGTCGCCCCCATCGCGAGCAAGCTCACTCCCACAATGGATCTCGGCCGATCACAAAATTTGTGTTCACTGGAGATCCATTGTGGGAGTGAGCCTGCTCGCGATGGGGCCCGCCCTGCTAACCCATCAAACCGGCGGCAACCGCCACTCGATTGGCGCCTCGCCATTCTGCTCAAGAAACTTGTTGGTCCGGCTGAAATGCCCGCACCCGAGAAACCCGCGATAGGCGGACAACGGCGACGGGTGCACCGACGTCAGCACCAGGTGCTTGGTCGCGTCGATCAGCTTCTGCTTGCTCTGGGCATGGGCGCCCCACAGCATGAACACCAGATGCGGTTGCTGCTGGCTGACCACTTCAATGATGCGGTCGGTAAAGAACTGCCAACCCTTGTCCTTGTGCGCATTGGCGTTGGCGCGTTCGACGGTCATGGTGGTGTTGAGCATCAACACGCCCTGATCGGCCCAGCTCTGCAGGTAGCCGTGGTTGGGAATGTCGATGTTCAGGTCGCGCTTCAATTCTTTATAGATGTTCACCAGCGACGGCGGCGCCGGTACGCCCGGCTGCACCGAGAAGCACAAGCCATGGGCCTGGCCCGGGCCGTGATACGGGTCCTGACCGAGGATGACGACCTTGACCTTGTCCAGCGGCGTCGAATTGAGTGCGTTGAAAATCATCGGGCCCGGTGGATAGATCTCCTTGCCGGCCGCCCGCTCCTGTTGCAGGAAATTACGCAACTCTGCCATGTAGGGCTGGTCGAATTCGGCACGCAGTGCCTCCTTCCAGCTCGGTTCGAGTTTGATACGGTCGTCAGCAGTCATGGTTACATCCGGCAAAAACAATGGGGCGAACCCTAGGAAAGCCCATCACGCTTGTCAATTGATCTGACGCAGATCCGGCACTTTCCCACACAGCGATCATACTGAACGCTCAAATTCCCGATCGAGGTCACGATGAATCTGCACTTCGAAGAACTCACCGGCACCGACGGCGCCCGCGTCGGCGTCGCCAGCCTGGATGCTGAAAAGTCCCTGAATGCCCTGTCCTTGCCGATGATCAACGCCTTGCGCGACCGGCTGGACGCCTGGGCCAAGGATCCGCAGATCGTCTGCGTGGTGTTGCGCGGCAACGGCGCCAAGGCCTTTTGCGCGGGTGGCGAAGTGCGCAGCCTGGTGGAAGCCTGCCGGGCGCACCCCGGCGTCGTACCTCCGCTGGCCGCGAACTTCTTTGCGGCGGAATATCGCCTGGACTTCAGCCTGCACACCTATCCAAAACCGTTGATCTGCTGGGGGCACGGTTACGTGCTCGGCGGTGGCATGGGCTTGTTGCAGGGCGCGAACATCCGGATTGTCACACCGAGCAGCCGGTTGGCGATGCCGGAGATCACCATCGGTTTGTATCCGGATGTCGGTGCCAGCTGGTTCCTGTCGCGCCTGCCCGGCAAGCTTGGCTTGTTCCTCGGCCTGACCGGCGCGCATATGAATGGTCGTGATGCGATCGATCTGGACCTCGCCGACCGCTTCCTGCTCGACGAACAGCAGGAAGAGCTGCTCGCCGGCTTGCTGCAATTGAACTGGCAGGAACAGACGCCGATGCAGCTCAACAGCCTGCTCAAGGCCCTTCAGCAGGAAGCGCTGGCGAAAATGCCCGAAGCCCAGTGGCTGCCGCGCCGCCAGCAGATCGACGAACTGCTGGACGTCAGCGATGTGGTCTGCGCCTGGAAAGCCATCAGCCAACTGCGCGACAGCACCGACCTGGTGCTCAGCCGCGCGGCACGAACCCTGAGCGAAGGCTCGCCGCTGACCGCTCATCTGGTGTGGGAACAGATTGCTCGCGCCCGGCATATGTCGCTGGCCGAGGTATTCCAGATGGAATACACCTTGAGCCTCAACTGCTGCCGACATCCGGAGTTCAGCGAGGGCGTGCGCGCACGGTTGATTGATAAGGATCAGAAACCGCATTGGCATTGGCCGGATATCAACCACGTGCCGGATGCGGTGGTGGAGGCGCACTTTCACAAGGTCTGGGAGGGGCGGCATCCGCTGGCGGATTTGTCGGAATACTGAACAAAATTGTGGGAGCGAGCCTGCTCGCGATATCGGTGTGTCATTATCAATGATGTGACTGACAGTCCGCTATCGCGAGCAAGCTCGCTCCCACAGGTATTGCATTCAACTCATGTTATCGGCGGCCGCCCCGGCCATCGTGATCGCCGCGACCGTTGTGATCACCTCGTCCACCGTGGTTACGCCCGCCACCGCGATTATCATTGTTCCAGTTGCCGCGGTTACGCCCGTCCCAGCCTCCACGATTGTTGCCGTCCCAGCCATGACTCTGATGCGCCCGGTAATCACCCCGTGGCGACGGCTGGTAATAACGGGGTGTCGGTTGATAAACCCGCGGCTGGTAGTAATACCGCGGCGTTGGCTGGTAATAGCGGGCCGGTGGCGTGTAATAACGCCGCGGCGACGTGTAGTAACCGCCATTGGAGTAATACGCCCCACTGTCGGAGTAATACGGGGCTGGGGATGTGTACACCTCGGAACTGTAGTAGCTGCCACCTCCATCGGCATAGGGTACGCATGCACCAACGGACAAACCCATCACGGCAATCAGAAGAATTCGAGAGAGCATGGCGGCCTCCTGGACCGCGAGTGAGCCACACCAGCGACGCTGGCGAGCGACAGTCGATTATTCGCTGACTGTCGAAAGATCAGACATCGATTTCGACATCCGGTGCGGTCTTGCAACAAGTTGAAACATCTGCCCGATGAAAGGTTTTTCATCTATTCATGCGCTGATTAATGGTGCCCGCCACGATATCCACCGCCGTAATAACGGGGTGAATGCCCGCCCCAATAGAAGTAGCGATAGCCGCCATAAAAGCGCGGACCGTAGTAATAGCGCGGGCCGTAATAGTAGGAATACGGCGCGTAGCCGGGATAGTAATAAGGCGAGGAATACACGTCGTAGGAACCAACGTAGTAGTAACAGCCGGACAGCCCGATACCGAGCGCAACACCAAGCAGCAATCGACGAAACATGGCGGCCTCCTGAAAGACCCGCAGCCGATACACGCCGGCTGACACCTGTTTTGACTGGCAATCCCATCGCGAGTGCCGGACAGCGCCGACCTTCGGATCAGCGGCCAGCCGCGCTGCATCTCAGTGCACGGACGCACCATCACAAAGCAGCGAACGCCTCTCCCACCCTCACACCTGAAGGCAATCCCACGGCCCAGAGCGCTTTGCGCGACTTGGCACGGCTCTCGCTTTAACAAACCCGTGCAGGAGTCATCACAGGTTCGCGGCACCACAATTTGCAATGGCTGACTAGGGTTCCGGCTCGCTAAGGCGAGTGACTGGTCCGAGAGTTGGCGACCTCCAGTTGAGGTTACACGGCGGGACAAAAGCCCGGGAGACAAGCCACCGTTCGCGGTGCCGCATTGACTCCTGCCCGCCTTCGATCAACTGGAGAACCACCATGTCCCGACTTCGTTTACCCGCCCTCCTCGCCGCTGCTTTCGCAGCTTTCGTGAGCGTTTCGTCCCAGGCTGCGCAAAAAGACCACTTCAGCGTCTGCTGGACCATCTACGCCGGCTGGATGCCCTGGGAATATGCCGGCAGCCAGGGCATCGTCGACAAATGGGCGAAGAAGTACGGCATCAAGATCGATGTGGTGCAGCTCAACGACTATGTCGAATCCATCAACCAGTACACCGCCGGCCAGTTCGACGGTTGCACCATGACCAACATGGACGCGCTGACCATTCCGGCGGCCGGCGGCGTCGACAGCACCGCGCTGATCGTCAGCGATTTCTCCAACGGCAACGACGGCATCGTGCTCAAGGGTGACGGCAAGAAAGTCACCGACCTGAAGGGCATGGACGTCAATCTGGTCGAACTCTCGGTGTCCCATTACCTGCTGGCCCGGGCCCTGGATTCGGTGGACCTCACCGAGAAAGACCTGAAGGTGGTCAACACCTCCGACGCTGACATCTCCGCCGCGTTCAACACCGATCAGGTCAACGCCGTAACCACCTGGAACCCGATGCTTTCGGACATCAAGGCCAAGCCCGGCGTGACCGAAGTCTTCAACTCCAGCCAGATCCCCGGCGAGATCATGGACATGATGGTGGTCAACAGCGCCACCCTCAAAGACAACCCGGCCCTGGGCAAAGCGCTCACCGGCGCCTGGTTCGAAGTGGTCGAGTTGATGAACGCGAAAAACACCGCCAGCAAAGCTGCGCTCGAACACATGGCCAAAGCCTCGGGCACCGACCTTGCGGGTTTCCAGGCGCAACTCGACACCACCAAATTGTTCGCCACGCCGAAAGAAGCCCTGGCGTTTTCCACCAGCAAGCAACTGCCGGACACCATGCGTAAGGTCGCCGAATTCTCCTTCCAGCACGGCTTGCTCGGTGAAGGCGCCAAGGACACCAGCGCGGTCGGCATGGCCTTCGCCAACGGCGTGACCAGTGGCGACAAAACCAACCTCAAGCTGCGCTTCGACCCGAGCTACGTGCAGATGGCCGCCGACGCCAAGCTGTAAGAAGAGGACCTGGCCATGCGCCTGATCAATCGCCACCCGGATCGCCCGAGTCGCCTGTTGTTGGTGATCCTGCCGTTCGCCCTGGTGCTGTTCGCCTACTTCATGGGCTCGGCCGAGCGGCTGATGGACAACCCCAACGACAAGCTGTTGCCCAGCGCGGTGCAGATGACCGACGCGGTGAAACGCCTGGCGTTCACCGCCGACACCCGCACCGGTGAATACGTGCTGTGGCAAGACACCGCCTCCAGCCTGCGTCGCCTCGCCATCGGCCTCGGCATCAGCGCGCTGGCCGGGCTGTGCCTGGGAATGGCAGCGGGCACCTTGCCGCTGTTCGGCGCGCCGTTGTCGCCGTTGCTGACGGTGTTGTCGATGGTGCCGCCGCTGGCGATCCTGCCGATTCTGTTCATCGTCTTCGGCCTTGGGGAGTTGTCGAAAGTGATGCTGATCGTCATCGGCATCACTCCGGCCCTGGCCCGGGATCTGGAACAGCGCGCCCGGGAAATTCCGGTCGAGTTGCTGATCAAGGCCCAAACCCTAGGCGCCTCGACCTGGACGTTGATGCTGCGGGTGGTGCTGCCGCAATTGCTGCCGCGCCTGCTGATCTCGCTGCGACTGATGCTGGGTTCGGCCTGGTTGTTCCTGATCGCCGCCGAAGCCATCGCTTCCACCGACGGCCTCGGCTACCGGATTTTCCTCGTGCGCCGTTATCTGGCGATGGATGTGATCCTGCCGTACGTGGTGTGGATCACCCTGCTCGCCTGGTTGATGGACTGGGGCCTCAAGCGCCTGACCCAACGTGCGTTCCCCTGGTATGAAGGAGCCCGCGCATGAGCTTCATCACGGTAAAAAACGTCTGGCAGCAATACGCCGATCAGGTGGTGCTGGAAGGCCTGAACCTGAACGTCAACGAGGGTGAGTTCTGCACGCTCGTCGGCGCCTCCGGTTGCGGCAAATCGACCTTCCTGCGGTTGTTGCTCGGCCAGGAAAAAGCCAGTCGTGGCGAGATTCTGCTCGAAGGCCAACCCTTGGCCGGTGAACCGGACGCAAGCCGTGGCGTGGTGTTCCAGCGCTACTCGGTATTCCCGCACCTGACCGTGCTGGACAACGTCGCCCTCGGGCTTGAACTGCCACGCTCGCCTCTGCTTGGGCGCCTGTTCGGCAGCGCCAAAAAAGTTGCCAGGGAACAGGCTTCGGCGCTGCTGCACAAAGTCGGCCTCGGCCACTCGCTGGACAAGTACCCGGCGCAGCTCTCCGGCGGCATGCAGCAACGGCTGGCCATCGCCCAGGCGCTGATCATGAAACCTCGCGTGTTGCTGCTCGACGAACCGTTCGGCGCACTCGATCCGGGCATCCGCAAAGACATGCACGCCTTGCTGCTGGAGCTGTGGCGCGAGACGCAACTGACGGTGTTCATGGTCACCCACGACCTGTCCGAAGGCTTCAGCCTCGGCACCCGTTTGCTGGTATTCGACAAGGTTCGCGTCGACCCGCACGCCCCCGGCGCCTATGGCGCGCGCATCACCTACGACATCCCTTTGAACAGCGACCGCCGCGCCACACGCGCCGCCGTCGATGCCTTGCCGGCTCAGCTGGCAGGCACGCTTCGTACCGCTTAGAGGATTCCGCAATGACTGATTCGACCCAACTGTTTCCACCCTTCGCCGAGGAAATGTTGCCCGGCGGCGGCCACCGTTCCTTTGTATTGAAACGCGGCCAATTGCTGCGCCTGACCGACCTGCGCGGCGGCGCCAATGTCAGCCTGACGTTGCTCAACGCCAATGAAAAAACCGAACGCCTGAACCTGCCCGACAGCCTCAAATGCCAACACACCGCCAAACTCACCACCGGCCATTGCCTGTACTCGGACATGGGCCGGGTGCTGGCGGCGATTACCGCTGACACCTGCGGCTGGAGTGACAGCCTCGGCGGCGTGCTCTGCGCTGAAGAGGTCGCGGAAAAATACGGCGCCGGCCGCTATCAAGAACTGCGCAACGGCTTCTTCCGCAACGGCACCGACAATCTGTTGGTGGAGCTGGGCAAATGGGGTCTGGGCCTGTCGGATCTGCTGATGACGCTGAACCTGTTCAGCCGCGTGAACGTCGACGAAGCCGGGCGTTTCCATTTTGTCGAAGGTAATTCCAGGGCGGGTGACTACATCGAGCTGTACGCGCCGATGGACACGCTGGTGGTGCTTACCGCCCTGCAACACCCGATGGACCCGTCGCCGGAATACGCGCCGAAACCCTTGAAGCTGAGCTGGATGAACGCCGACGCCAGCGTCGCCGAACACTGCCGCACCTCGCGCCCGGAAAACGAGCGCGGCTTCATCAACACCGACCGCCTGTTCGCCTGAGGATCGCTGCCATGTCACTCGCAATCGCTACCGCTCAAAAGCATCCAGAAACAGCGGTCTACCGCGCGACCATCCCGGCCGGCGAGCCCTGGCTGATGGAGGTCAAGGCCGGCCAGACCCTGCGCATCCTCGACCTGGAAGGCAATCAGGCGGTCGACACCCTGTTCTACAGCGTCGCCAATCCGAAGGAGCGCTACGACGTACAACGCACCTTGCGCCGGCAGAACAGCGTCTACCTGAGCACCGGCAGCGTGCTGTATTCCAACCTCGGCAAACCGATGCTGACCATCGTCGCCGACACTTGCGGGCGCCACGACACCCTCGGCGGTGCCTGCGCGCAAGAGAGCAATACCGTGCGCTACGCCCTGGAAAAACGCTACATGCACAGCTGCCGCGACAACTACCTGCGCGCCTGCGTCCACGACGGGCGACTGGGCAAGGGCGACATCGGGCCGAACATCAACTTCTTCATGAACGTGCCGGTCACGGCGGATGGCGGGCTGACGTTTGAGGACGGGATTTCGGCACCGGGCAAGTACGTGGACCTGCGGGCGGAGATGGACGTGATCGTGCTGATTTCCAACTGCCCGCAGCTGAACAACCCGTGCAACGCCTACAACCCTACGCCTGCGGAGCTGCTGGTATGGAACTGACACTGAACCGTCTGCGCCGCTGGTTGTTTGCCCTGTGCCAGGCCCGTTCCGGGCAGTGCCTCAAACCTCGAAATCACCATTAACCCCTGTAGGAGCGAGCCTGCTCGCGATTGCGGTGTGCCAGTGGGCATTGATGTGTCTGATACACCGCTATCGCGAGCAGGCTCGCTCCCACAGGGTTCGGCGGTGTTTTCAATACTTGTGATTTTTCCGTCGGGGACGACCCCGGCGCCCAACGAAAAACTGCGGGACGGCCCGCATCCCCTCCAGGGGTTATGCCATGTTCGAAAAAGTCCTGATTGCCAACCGTGGCGCCATTGCCTGCCGCGTCCTGCGCACCTTGCGTGAACTACACGTCAAGGGTGTCGCCGTTTACTCCGAAGCCGATGCCGCGAGCCTGCACATCCTGCAAGCCGACGAAGCCCACAGCCTCGGCGAAGGCGCGGCGGCCGGCACCTATCTGGCGGTCGATAAAATCCTCGCCATCGCTAAAACCACCGGCGTCACGGCGATCCACCCCGGTTACGGTTTCCTCTCGGAAAACGCCGCGTTCGCCGAAGCCTGCGAAGCGGCCGGCATCGCCTTCGTCGGCCCGACGCCCGAGCAACTCCGCGTGTTCGGCCTCAAGCACACCGCCCGAGCATTGGCCAAGCAACATGGCGTGCCGATGCTCGAAGGCACCGGGCTGCTCGACAGTCTCGACGCGGCCTTGATTGCCGGTGAGCAGGTCGGCTACCCGGTGATGCTCAAAAGCACCGCCGGCGGTGGCGGCATCGGCATGCGCGTGTGCCGCAGCGCCGCTGAACTCAGCGAATCCTTCGAAGCGGTGAAACGCCTCGGCCAGAACAATTTCAGCGACGCCGGGGTGTTCATCGAGAAGTACATCCAGCGCGCGCGGCACCTCGAAGTCCAGGTGTTCGGCGACGGTCGCGGTGACGTGATCGCCCTCGGCGTGCGCGACTGCTCGGTGCAACGGCGCAACCAGAAAGTCCTCGAAGAAACCCCGGCGCCGAACCTGCCCGAAGGCATGGCCGAAGCGCTGTGCGCAGCCGCGATCAAACTGGCCAAAGCGGTGAACTACCGAAGTGCCGGGACGGTGGAATTCGTTTTCGACAGCGCCGACCAGCGCTTCTACTTCCTTGAAGTGAACACCCGGTTGCAGGTGGAGCACGGCGTCACCGAACAGGTGTGGGGCGTGGACCTGGTGCGCTGGATGGTTGAACTGGCGGCCGGTGATTTGCCGCCGCTGAGCGTGTTGAGCCAGGGTTTGAAAGCCGAGGGCCATGCGATTCAGGCGCGGCTCTATGCTGAAGATCCGGGGCGCGATTTTCAGCCGAGTCCTGGCTTGCTGACGGCGGTGAATTTCCCCGTCGCAGATGGCAAACAGCTGCGCATCGACACCTGGGTCGAGGCCGGTTGTGAGATCCCGCCCTACTTCGATCCGATGATCGCCAAGGTCATCAGCTGGGCGCCGACTCGCGAGGAAGCACGCGCGGATCTGCATCAAGCGTTGGGCGATAGCCTGCTCTACGGCGTGGAAACCAACCGCGACTACCTGCGGCAGATTTTGCTCGATGCACCGTTCGCCAGCGGTCAGCCGTGGACGCGGTGCCTGGAACATCTGGTCTATCGGGCCAACACTTTTGAAGTGCTCAGCGCCGGCACCCAAACCAGCGTTCAGGACTATCCCGGACGACTCGGCTATTGGGCCGTGGGTGTGCCGCCGTCAGGGCCGATGGACAGCCGCGCGTTGCGACTGGGCAATCTTCTGCTGGGCAACGATGAAGGCGCCGCCGCTCTGGAAATCACCATGAGCGGGCCGTTGCTGCGCTTCAATTGCGACGCGGTAGTGGCCGTCACGGGTGCGGTCATTCCGCTGACGTTGAACGGCGAGACCGTGGCGATGAACACGGCGCTGCTGATTCCGGCGGGCGCCACCTTGAGTCTCGGCACGATTGCCGGCGCAGGCGCCCGCAGCTATCTGTGTGTACGCGGCGAGCTGCAGGTGCCGGACTACTTGGGCAGCAAAAGTACCTTCACCCTGGGCCAGTTCGGTGGGCATGGCGGTCGGGCCTTGCGTGCTGGCGATGTATTGCATGTGCCGGCGTTGACCGATCACAGCGTCGGCGGGCAACTGCCTGACGTGGCCGAGTTGCCGGCCGTGCGGCAGATCCGGGTGATCTACGGCCCCCATGGCGCACCGGAATACTTCACCGAAAACTACATCGGCACCTTCTTCTCGACCCAGTGGGAAGTGCACTTCAACTCCAGCCGCACCGGCGTGCGCCTGATCGGGCCGAAACCGGAATGGGTGCGGGCCGATGGCGGTGAGGCGGGGCTGCATCCGTCGAACATTCACGACAATCCGTACGCCATCGGCGCGGTGGATTTCACCGGGGACATGCCGGTGATCCTGGGGCCGGACGGGCCAAGCCTCGGCGGGTTCGTGTGCCCGGTGACGGTGATCGAGGCGGATCTTTGGCAGCTCGGGCAATTGAAGGCCGGGGACAAAGTGCAGTTCTCGCCCGTCTCTCTCGAAGACGCCCGCACCCTCGCCTTGAAATGGAATACCCCCCGTAGGAGCCAGCTTGCTGGCGATGAAGTTGTCGCGGTGTCTGATCTGCCCCCATCGCCGGCAAGCCGGCTCCTACAGTCGCCTGTTGTTTTGGATTTGGGTCAGGACGATACGCGCCTGGTTGCGAGACTTTCGGGCGATACACATGTGCTCCTGGAGATCGGCGCACCGGAACTGGACCTGGTTCTGCGCTTCCGCGCCCACGCCCTCATGCAGGCTATGGAAAGCAAACACCTGCACGGCGTGATCGACCTGACACCGGGCATCCGCTCACTGCAAGTGCACTACCAACCCGAACAACTGCCGCTGGCCGATCTGCTCGGTATCGTCGCCGGTGAATGGGACGCGGTGTGCGCCGCCAAGGACCTGCAAGTACCTTCGCGCATCGTTCATCTGCCGCTGTCCTGGGACGATCCGGCCTGTCAGTTGGCGATCGAAAAATACATGACCACCGTGCGCAAGGATGCGCCGTGGTGCCCGAGCAACCTGGAGTTCATCCGCCGCATCAACGACCTGCCGAACCTCGACGAAGTGCAGCGCACAGTGTTCGACGCCAGCTACCTGGTCATGGGCCTGGGCGACGTCTACCTCGGCGCGCCCGTCGCCACCCCGCTCGACCCACGGCATCGGCTGGTCACCACCAAATACAACCCGGCCCGCACCTGGACCGCGGAAAACTCGGTGGGCATCGGCGGCGCGTACATGTGCGTGTACGGCATGGAAGGTCCCGGCGGTTATCAGTTCGTCGGGCGCACGTTGCAGATGTGGAACCGCTACCGCGAAGTCGCCGCGTTCGATGGCAAACCGTGGCTGCTGCGCTTCTTCGACCAGATCCGTTTCTACCCGGTGAGCGCCGATGAGCTGCTGCGCATCCGCCGTGATTTCCCCCTCGGGCGTTTCGATCTGAACATCGAGCACAGCCAGTTGAACCTCGCGGATTACCAGGCGTTCCTGAGCAAAGAAGCTTCGAGCATTGCAGCGTTTCGCGATCAGCAGAAAGGCGCGTTCAACGCCGAGCGCGAGCGCTGGATCGCCAGCGGACAGGCGCACTTCGACAGTGAAGAAGCCGTCCCGGAACCGGCCGAAGACGCACCGCTCGCCAGTGGCGAAATGAGCGTCGACAGCCACATCGCCGGCAACCTCTGGCAGGTCCAGGTGGAGGCCGGCAGCCGCGTCGCCGCTGGCGATGTGCTGGTGATTCTGGAGTCGATGAAGATGGAAATCCCGCTGCTCGCACCGATGGCCGGCATCGTCCGCGAGATCCGCGTGCAACCCGGCTCGGCAGTGCGTGCCGGACAGCGCGTCGTGGTGCTGGAACTCGACTGAACCCATTTTGCAAAGGACTCACTTCATGACCCTCAATCTGCAACTCGACACCCTGCGCAGCGCCTACCGCGACGGCAGCACCACGCCGCGCCAACTGCTGCTGACCCTGCGCGACAAAGCCGCCGCGCTGAACCCGGACTATCACCTGTTCATTCATTTGCTCAGCGTTGAGGAACTGGAACCGTACCTCGCCGCGCTCGACGGTCGCGACATCGACAGCCTGCCGCTGTACGGCGTGCCATTCGCGATCAAGGACAACATCGACCTGGCGGGCATTCCGACCACGGCCGCCTGCCCGGCGTTTGCCTACGTGCCGCAACAATCGGCGACCATCGTCGAGCAGTTGCTGGCGCTGGGCGCGATCCCGCTGGGCAAGACCAACCTCGACCAGTTCGCCACCGGCCTCAACGGCAGCCGCTCGCCTTATGGTGCGTGCCCGAACAGCGTGTTGCCGGAGTATCCGTCGGGCGGTTCCAGCGCCGGTTCCTCACTGGCGGTGGCACTCGGCGTGGCGAGTTTTTCGCTGGGCACCGACACGGCGGGCTCGGGGCGAGTGCCGGCGGGGCTGAACAATCTGGTGGGGATGAAGGCTACGAAAGGTTTGATCTCCACGGCGGGGGTGGTGCCGGCGTGTCGTACGCTCGATTGCGTCACCACCTTTACCGCGACGGCTCGGGAAGCCAGCCAGTTGCTGGCGCTGACGGCGCACCTCGACCCACGGGATGAGTACAGCCGCAGCAACCCGCTTTGGAACGACGGCTCGGCGTTCGGCACGCCGCGTCCGTTCCGCTTCGGTGTGCCGCGTGCGCAGGACCTGGAGTTCTTCGGTTGCCCTGAAGGTCCGCTGCTGTTCGGCGATGCCATCGACCGGCTCAAAGCGTTGGGCGGCGAAGCGGTCGAGCTCGATATGACGCCGTTCTTCGAAGCGGCGCGCCTGCTGTATGAAGGCCCGTGGGTGGCGGAACGCTACAGCGTCGCCGGCGAGTTGATGGAGCAAAACCCTGAAGCGGTGTTGCCGGTGATTCGTGCGGTGTTGGCCAAGGCGCCAGGGGTCAGCGGCGTGCAAACGTTCCGCGCGCAGTATCGGCTGCAAGCCTTGAAAGCCCTGTGCGACAAGGCTCTGGCAGGACTGGATTGCGTCGTCACACCGACCATCGGCCGCCCCGTTACCCTGGCGGAACTGGACGCTGAACCGGTGCTGCGCAATTCGGAACTGGGTTACTACACCAACTTCATGAACCTGCTCGATTACGCCGCCGTCGCCGTGCCGAGCGGTTTCATGGGCAATGGTTTGCCGTGGGGCGTGACGCTGTTTGGCCGGGCGTTTACCGATCAGTATCTGCTGAGCGTGGCGGATGCGTTTCAAGACCGCTCTCCTGCGCCGGCAACGGTCGCGCGTAACGACCGTGCGCGGTTGGTGGTGTGTGGCGCTCATCTCGATGGCCTGGCGCTGAACTGGCAGCTTAAGCGGCGCGGGGCGACGCTGGTGGAGACCACGTTCAGCTCGCCGGACTATCAACTGTATGCACTCGCCGGTGGCCCGCCGTTTCGTCCGGGAATGGTGCGGGTGAAGGATGGCGGCGTGGCGATTGCGGTGGAAGTCTGGGAGTTGCCGAGCAGTGAGCTGGGCTCGTTTCTGAGCGGGATTCCGGCGCCGCTGGGGCTGGGCAAGGTACAGCTGGCGGATGGGCGTTGGGAGAGCGGGTTTATCTGTGAGCCGTATGGTTTGGAGGGGGCGGTGGATATCAGCCATCTGGGCGGCTGGCGTGCGTACCTCGCCAAATGATCCCCTGTGGGAGCGAGCCTGCTCGCGAAGACGTCAGTCGACACACCAACCAAGTCGACTGACAGACCGCTTTCGCGAGCAGGCTCGCTCCCACAAAGACCGCACCGCACCTGATCCTTGCCGATTCACCCCACAAATCCCGCAGTTATTTCCGCGCAGTGCCACTAGAATGCTCCCCAACGGATCATTGCCAACGGAATCGCCATGCCGCTTCACTCGCCGCTGTATTCGCAACGTTCGCTGGTGCTCACGCTGATCGCACTGCTGGGCGCGGGTTTTCTGGCCACGTCATTCCTCAGCTACTACGCTTCGCGCGCCTCGATCCGCGACAACATCGTCAACACCGAGCTGCCGCTGACCTCGGACACGGTCTACTCGGAAATCCAGAAAGACCTCGTCCGACCGATCCTGATTTCCTCGATGATGTCCCGCGACACCTTCATGCGCGACTGGGTAGTGAACGGCGAAAACGACCACGACCAGATGACCCGCTACCTCAACGAGGTCATGACCCACTACGGCGCCTACACCGCGTTTTTCGTTTCCAACGGCACGCTCACCTACTACCACGCCAAAGGCGTGCTCAAGCAGGTCAAGGCCACCGAGCCGCGTGACGCCTGGTATTTCCGTGTTCGCGACATGGCCGATCCCTACGAAATCAACGTCGACCCGGACCTGGCCAACAAGGACAACCTGACCTTCTTCATCAACTACAAGGTCTACGACTACGACAACCGTTTCATCGGCGCCGCGGGCGTTGGTCTGACCGTCGATGCGGTGATCAAGCTGATCGACAAGTACCAGCAGCGCTATCAACGCAGCGTTTACTTCGTCGACAGTTTCGGCCGGCTGGTGCTCACCGGCGCCGAAGGTGGCCCGCAGGGTGCGCACATCGGCCAGAAACTCAGCGAACTCGAGAGCATGAAAGAGCTGGTCGGGCAGTTGCCAAAACCTCACAGCGGCAGCTACGAATATTCCGTCCAGGGCCAGGGCCATTTCCTCAACGTGCGGTTCATCCCCGAGTTGAACTGGTACCTGTTCGTCGACAAACGCGAAGACGGCGCGCTCAACGAAATCCGCCAGTCGCTGTACCTCAACCTGTTGATTTGCCTGCTCGTGACCTTGATCGTGCTGGCCCTGCTCAACCGCGTGATCAAACGCTATCAGGGCAAGATCCAGGCGCAGGCGACCCTCGACAGCCTCACCGAATTGCCCAACCGTCGCGGCTTCGACCTGCTCGCCGCGCAAGCCATGCACGAGGCGCAGCGCGAACCGAAACCACTGACCGCGCTGTTGCTGGACCTGGACCACTTCAAGGTGTTGAACGACACCTACGGTCACCTCGCCGGCGATCAGGTGTTGATCGGCTTCGCCCGGGACCTGGAAAGCTGCCTGCGCCATTCCGATATCGTCTGCCGTTGGGGCGGTGAAGAATTCATCGTGCTGCTCAAGGACACCGACGGTGAGACCGGTCTGATGATTGCCGAGAAAATTCGTCAGCATGTCGAACAGCAGCGTTATGCCTACAACGATCACGCCTTGCACCTGACGGTCAGCATTGGCCTGACGACGCTGCAACCGGAAGACACCTTGCACACCCTGCTCTCCCGGGCTGATCATGCGATGTATCGGGCCAAGCAATCCGGCCGAAACCGGACCTGCGCGGAAATGCCTCACACCAGTTATGCATAGTCCTACATGAACAAACCTGAATTCTGCCCGGCCTGCGGCGCCTCCAACGACTGCACATTGGCCGACCCGCGAACCGCCGACCGGGCCTGCTGGTGCTACAGCGTCAGCATCGATCCGGCGGTGCTCGAAGCCCTGCCGCCCGAACTGCGCGACAAATCCTGCCTGTGCCCGCGCTGCGCTCAGGTCGAGGCGCAGTTGTAAGCATCCTTGTGGCCGATCACGTAAGATGCGCGGCCCGTTTCCTGCCGATCCCGACTCATGCGCGTTGACCGTTTCCTCAGCAACCTTCCCCGCTTCAACCGTAAGCAGGTTCGCCTGTTGCTGGTGGAAAAGCGTGTGCGGGTCGACGGAAAAATCGTCAGCGATCCCCATGCCGAGGTGCTGGAGTTCAGCCGGGTCGAGGTCGATGGGGACGTGCTGCAAGCCGGCAAGCCTGCGCGCTATTTCATGCTGCACAAACCGCCTGGCTGCGTCAGCGCCACTCGCGACCCGGAGCATCCGACCGTCCTCGACCTGATCGACGAACCGGACAAGCACGACCTGCACATCGCCGGACGCCTGGACTTCAACACCACCGGCCTGATGCTGATCACCAACGACGGCAGCTGGTCGCGACGCCTGACCCAGCCGCAGACCAAGCTGCCCAAGGTCTACTACGTCGAGACCGAGCAGGATATCGGCCCGGAATATGCTGTGAAATTCACTGAGGGTTTGTACTTCGCGTTCGAGGACCTCACCACGCTGCCGGCGGAACTGGCGTTGCTCGGCCCGAAGTCAGCGCGGCTGAGCATCGTCGAGGGTCGTTATCACCAGGTGAAGCGGATGTTCGGCTATTTCGACAACAAAGTGCTGCGCCTGCACCGCGAGCGCATGGGGCCGTTGGTGCTCGACAGTGCGCTGAAACCGGGCGAATACCGCCCCCTGAGCGACGAAGAGATCGGATTGATCTAAGCAGCCTACCGCTCAGCAGAAGTTGTCGAACAATTTACGAATGGCACTTGCGCGATGCCGACTCCCCTGCTTGAATCAGGTCGTCAGCCGAAATGTGACTGACGAGTCACAACATACTTCTAAGAAACTTTTTGCCGGTTAGAGAACCCTAGGGTTCCGCCTCAGACCGGCAGACTGCCCGCCAATAACAACACCCGTCGACCGGACTGCAATGGATCGACATGGGCCTCCAAATTCCAGGCATATGCCTACCTGTCACAAAGCTCGTGCAATCTCAATTGCGCGCATACCCGCTTGCCAGGAGTCTTATGACATGAGGCCAGAAATCGCTGTGCTGGATATACAGGGTCAGTATCGGGTTTACACGGAGTTCTATCGCGCAGACGCCGCAGAGAAGACCATCATCTTGGTCAACGGCTCGATGGCCACGACTGCGTCGTTTGCACAAACCGTGAAAAACCTCCACCCGCAGTTCAACGTGGTCTGCTACGACCAGCCCTACGCGGGCCGGTCAAAAGCCCACAACCTGCATGAGAAATTGCTGACCAAGGAAGTCGAAGGGCAGATCCTCCTGGAGCTGATCGACCACTTCGCCGCCGAACACGTGCTGTCGTTTTCCTGGGGTGGCGCCGCGACCCTGGTCGCCCTCGCCCAACGGCCACGGCGCATCGAAAAAGCCGTGATCAGCTCGTTCTCCCCGGAGATCAACGCGCATATGCTCGACTACCTCGAGCGCGGCGTCGACTACCTCGGCAGCCGCGACGGCGACCGGGTCGGCAACCTGGTGAACAGCACCATCGGCAAACACCTGCCGACCCTGTTCAAGCGCTTCAACTACCGCCACGTCAGCAGCCTGGCCGATCACGAATACGGGCAGATGCACTTCCACATCAGCGACCTGCTGCACAGCGACCGCCAGTGCTTCTTCAAAGCCGCTGAAAAAATCAACGTGCCCGTGCTGTTCATGAACGGCGAATGGGACGAATACACCGCCGCCGATGGCGCGCGATTATTCGCCAACCACGTGCAACACGCCACGTTCACGACGCTGGAAGCGACCGGCCACTTTCTCGACATGGAACACAAATCCGCCTGCCGAGACAGCCGCAATGCGCTGCTGGGTTTCCTGAAACCTGCGCAACAGGCTAGCCGACCGCGTTACCACTACGTCCAGGACCACCATGCATTGGCCATCTGAAACAGCGTCATCGCGAGCAAGCCCCGCCCCACAGCATTACCTGTAGGAGCGAGGCTTGCCCGCGAACGACCGTCACCCGGTCCATGACCTGTTTCACCTGCGCTAAAGCCATCCCGCGCAAAGAAAAACTTCATTTCCACGCGCACATCTGGTACAAAGTCAGCCGCTCTGAGCGGGTGTCGTATAATGGCATTACTCCAGCTTCCCAAGCTGATAACGAGGGTTCGATTCCCTTCACCCGCTCCAATCGAATTTTGGTCTCACGTTGTTGGTTGACGGGGGATGCAGGAAATAAAAAACCGGCCTTGAGGGCCGGTTTTTTTGTGTCTGGGATTTGTGTGTGAGTGGCGAAATTAACGTTTTCGCGTGAAACCTGCGTTTTGTTAACGTTTTTCTCGTACCAGTAAAGGATTAATGGCCCTTGGCGAGTGGGCTTCGCCAGCCGTGTATGCGGATGCAAGATCCTGCAACAAAGCAAATGCCTAATCGGGAGTCATTCCAAGGCCCCCGCCCTCCGATCCTTCTATCCTCGTTTGGTCACCTGACCTCCCAGCATTACGCCGGCAGTGGTTATAGTGTTGATCAAAAAAAATCAGTAGGTATAGTAACCACCTAAGCACACCACACGGAGGTGATGTGAATAGCCGTTTTTTGATAAGCCAAATCGTTGCGGATGGCTGGTATCTGGTTCGCATCAGGGGCAGTCATCATCACTTCAAGCATCCGACCAAACCGGGGCTGGTGACAGTTCCTCATCCGAAAAAGGACCTGCTCAAAAAAACGGCAATCAGTATTTTGCAACAGGCGCTGCTCTGACGATCCCGATGCGCGGCGACTCAGGAGGACAATGAACATGCTTTACCCAATTGCGATTTCAATGGGCGATGACGAACACGCTTGGGGCGTTGAGGTGCCGGATATTCCGGGATGCTTCTCCGCTGGAGAGGATCTGGATGACGCGATGGCCATGGCTCGCGAAGCCATTGAGGGCCATTTCGAAATCCTGGCGGAGGACGGCTCACCGATTCCATCTGCAAACAAAGTCACTCTGCATGCGGCCAATCCGAAGTACGCGGGTTGTGCATGGGCATTGGTTGACATCGATGTCACCAAGTATCTGGGCAAAGCCCAGAAGCTGAACATCACCCTACCGGGCTACCTGCTCAACCGCATCGACGAATACGTACTGCATCACCCTGAAGAGAAAAGCCGTTCAGGTTTTCTGGCTTCGGCAGCACTCAAGGTTTTGCAGCAGGGCTAATGACCTTGTTTCAATGGTACTCAACCGGTCCAGGTGACCGGTTTTTTGTGGGTCGGATTTAGTGAAATGCAGATATCGATTGCCCGTTCACTGATGGCCAAAAAGTGGCCAATAGCTGAATAGGCAAGGTCCTACACGACTCTGGGAATTGTCCGTAGACTTGTCCATTGCTGTGCCTTTGTCATGAGACCTATAGTCCGAACGCGCCCAAATGGCGTATCGGGTTTGGCGACTCGATAGCAAGGTACAGAAACCTCCGAGCCTGCTCGGAACGTTTCTGAAAGCACTCGGCTATCTGTTTTTTGGTGGCTGTACGTGGGAGACCTTCGGGTCTGCCGGTTTGTGCCTTGCCCGGTTCGCCAACCCCCGTACAGCTGCCACCCTTTGTTTGGCGACATCGAGTGGTGGAAGACATAACTTCACTTCAAGGTAATCACTCATGAATGAATATATGGCTTTAACCAGCAACGCCGACGACCTCCCCACCTTCTACGTCAACACCACCCAACCGCTGCATTCCCTTCTCAGCTCTGCCCGCTACAGAATCGGCGCAGTAACACAGGTCCTGGAGAACCTCGCGATGCGCGGCGAAATATCCACCGACTCGGTGATTCTCAGCGACTTCGCACTGCTCTGCGCCATACCGTTGCGCGATGGCTGCGATGTGATGGATGTCATTGCACGACGTATGGATGCGCAACAGTAGTGCGGTGATTTGAGGGCGTCTTTCGGGGCGCTCTCCGCGTTTCACCGGCCCACGTATAGTTTTCGTATAGATCCCCACCACCCAGTAAAGAAGCCGTAGCGCCCCCACAAACCCGCCCAAAAACTCCCTACCCTGCCCTCTCACCTTTCATACAGAGATCAGCATGGACAATTCAGAGTTGGGGCTCATGATCATTTCGATGATCGGGTTATTCGGCTTTGCTTCGTTTCTTTTTGACTACTTGAGCACCAAGCGAAGGGACAGATAACGTGCAACGTTATCCGCCCCTTTTTGGCTTCAGCGGGTCGCGACGATGAACAGGCGCGGGAACGGCAGCAGCACCGAGCCATCGCTCAGCGCCGGGTACGCCTGTTCGATCGCGGCGTGGTATTGCTTGAGGTATTGCGCGTTTTCCGCGTCATCCAGCGGTTCGAGGAACGGGCGCAGGCCGCTGCCCTTGAACCACTCGAGCACGCCCGACGCGCCGTCCGCCAGCGGATGATGGTAGGTGGTGCGCCACACATCGACGCGTGCGCAGTGCGGTCGCAGCATCGAGTAGTAATCGCTGGCGCTGGCCATTTCCGTGCGTTGCCCGGCGGCGTCCGCCAACTTGCTGGCCCACGGGCCATCGGCGGCGACTTCGCGCATCAGGCGATGGGACGGTTCGTTGAGGTTGTCGGGCATCTGGATGGCCAGGCTGCCACCCGTGTTCAGTCGGGCGGCGAGCGACGGCAGTAACGTCGAGTGATCGGGCAGCCACTGCAGCACCGCGTTGGCGAAAATCACATCGAATGGGCCCTTGTCACTCCAGGTGCCAATATCGACGGTGTCGAACTGCACGTGCGGCAAGCGCTTGCGGGCGGCTTCGATCATGTCGGTCGAGCTGTCGACGCCACGCACCGTGGCGCTGGTGAAGCGTTCCACCAACAGCTCGGTCGAGTTGCCGGGACCGCAGCCGATATCGATGGCCGAGCGCGCGTCAACGGGCGGGATCGCCGCGAGCAGATCGCGGGCCGGGCGTGTGCGTTCATCTTCAAAAGCGACGTATTGCTTGGCGGACCAACTCATTGCGCTCTCCTGTCGGTGTGTTGCCGTGCTGTGGTTGACAACGATTCGCTACGATACAACGACTGACAGGCTCTGCTCCATTCCACCTTTGGCGAGAAACGAGGGCTAACGCCTCATCAAAAAAAAACCGGCTTTATCGGCCGGTTTTTTCCGTCGCGAGATATAGGTCTCAATCGTAATATCCGACGGTCTTCTTTAAATGATCTGAATATTCGTAGATGTCATCGACAGAGTTTATTGCATGCCGGGTTTCGTTCTTCTCTTCGTCAAAAATGCCGATGTATTTTTGTGAGCGATTGAAATGCAGACGACAGATCGGTTTGCGGTTGTTGTCGTCGAGCAGAATACCGAAGTAACTCTGGGTATCGCGCTGAACGATTCGCTTGGCATCAACGACTGAGCGGACCACTGCACGGACGATGTGATACCCCTCAAGTTCCTCCAACGTTGTCAGAACTTTGTCCTCCGACTCGTCCCGCAATTCCGGTTGTTCGCCCCCGCTGGAAGAAACCGGCAAAGAGGCCAGCGCGGGTTGAATAGCGCCGCTCATGGCCGATTTGAGCCGGTCATTGATTTGGTCGTTGAGGAATTGCACCACCGCCTTTCTCGTCAGCTCATGGAACTGCTCACGGACTTTCTGAGTAATCACACCGTCGTAGACACGCGAAGCGAACACCTTCACAAAATCATCGTCGGGTTTGCTGACCTGCGATGCGATGATTTTTTTGATTTGGCTGACGTACTTCAATTCCCCAGCGGCGCTGATGATCGAGTCTACGTCGAACGCTGATTTGGTGAGTTTTACCAGTTCAGGTACGGAGTATTCGTCAATATCCAGAAGGTCGAGTTCGAGAAATGGCTTCTCGTCCATTTTGTTGGGTGCGTCCAGGTCAGTAAAAAACTTGTAGACCTGGCCGTTGGTGAGGATTGAGATACGAGCGCTGGTGACATGGAAGTAACGAAACAGCTGTGATGCGTGATTGATGTGTAGCGGCTCGCCTATTTTTTTGCACTCGATCAGGATCTGAACTTCGCCAGCCTTCATGATCGCGTAGTCAATTTTTTCCCCTTTCTTCGTTCCGATATCGCAAACAAATTCGGGAGTTACCTCGGTCGGATCGAAAACATCGTAACCAAGCACCGTGCTGATAAAGGGCATGACAAATGCGTTCTTGGTCGCCTCTTCCGTTTGAATTGCAGCACTCTGCAAACGAACTTTGGCGGCGAGACTTGTTAGCTTTTCGAAGAATTCCATGAGTAGCCTCTTAGCTGTTTTCGATCCGTGTTTTTTGCATGCTGGCAAATTGACTGCCCTTGATAGTAGACACAAACCGACACAAAGAAAGATTCCATTCAGGAATTACGAATCACAGTGATTTCTTTCAAACATTTCCAGACCAAGGGATTTCTCACACCCTACAAAAACGTAAGCAGAATTTTCAATGCCCCCGCGCTGTCACAAATTCAGGCGCATCCCTATAAGGAACACGGCAATGAAATTCGCAAAAATCTCGCAGAAACTCGCCTTGTGGGCCGGCAGTCCCAAGACGTTCATGGGGGCGTTGATTCTCATTGGTCTGTGGGGGTTGAGCGGGCCGATTTTTGATTACAACGATACCTGGCAGCTGATCATCAACACCTCGACCACGATCATTACTTTCCTGATGGTGTTCCTGATTCAGAATACGCAGAACCGCGATACCGACATTCTGCATTTGAAAATCGATGAGTTGCTGCGGGTGAACAAGGAGGCGCAGAACGCGATGCTTGGGCTTGAGGCGCTGGACCTTAAGCAATTGGAGGCGCTGCGTAAGCATTATCGCGCTATGGGTGAAGACGAGGTGCATGGTCTGGCGGGGTTGGTGACTAAGGGCAAGCATAAGCAGGATTTGAACGACTGCTAAATGCGAGCGACGGCGGTGTGTCTGGCACACCGCGCTGTCTGGATCGCCAGCAAGCCGGCTCCTACAGAGTGTGCGTTAGCGACCGGCTTGCAGGGCCTTGGCCATTTGCAGGTGGTTTTGCAATTTGGGCAGGGTTTCTTCGGCGAAAGCTTTGATTTCCGGGACGTCGGTGGTTTGCGCTTGCTGCTGCAATTGCTCGATGGCTTCCTGGGTCGTCTTCACCTGACTGGCGGCATATTCCTGGTCGAAAGCGGCGCCCTCTTTCACTTCCGGCATCAAGGCTTTGGCCTTGTCGACCACTTCTTCCCGTGGCGCCACCGGCAAGTCGAGTTGCTTGGCGATTTTCGCCAGGTGCTGGTTGGCGGTGGTGCGGTCGTTGATGACGACGATGGTGTAGTCCTTGACCTCTTTGGATTCGGACTTCTGGTGCGCCAGGCGGCTGGCTTCGATGTCGGCCATGCCTTTGGCCGAGGCATCGTTGATGAATTCGGCGGGGGACTGGGCAAAAGCACTGCTGGCACACAGGCCCAGCAACATGGCAAAACTGGCATCGCGTAAACGGGTGGCCATCCGGCTCATGGTCGCGCCCTCCTCAATTTAAAATTCAAACGGGAGCTTTCGCTCCCGCCTCTCAATCAAAACCACGTCCACCACTACTTGGATTTCTGGCCACCTTTGCGGGCCATACCAGGTTTCATCGGCTCTTTATCGACAGACGTGGTGGTAGTTTTCCCACCTTTACGATCAGCTTCAGACGCTTTCGTTCGATCGGTGGCTGTGTGTTCCGTGTTGGAATTTCTTGAGTTAGGCATGATTCTCTACCTCTTGGTATTGATCGCGGCGAGCTGTGGCCCGCATAGAATCTGAATTTCGATCACTGCAAAGGTTTAGAGAAATTGGCATTGATGCGACGAACGGCGGCCAGTAGTCAGCTTTCCGCCCGCAGGTGATTTTGCCGTTTGGCGCTGTACATGGCCTCGTCGGCATGCCGGAACAATTGCTTTTCCTCGGTGCCATGCTCGGGAAAATGCGCGACGCCGATACTCGGCTGAATGTTCAGGCTGTGGCCGTCCAGCCGCAGTGGCTGGGCCAAAACCTGTCGGATTTTTCCGGCTACACCGTCAGCATCGTCAGCGGCCTGAATGCTGTGCAACAACACCACGAATTCATCGCCACCGATGCGCGCCACGGTGTCGGTTTCCCGCACGCAGCCCTTGAGCCGATTGGCCACGGCTTGCAGCAGCATGTCGCCGACCGCGTGGCCGTGGGTGTCGTTGACCTCTTTGAAACGGTCGAGGTCGACGTACAGCAACGCCATGCGTCCGCTTTCCAGTTTGGCCAGGGCGAGCGAGGCTTTTAGACGGTCACGGAGCAACTCACGATTGGGCAATTGGGTCAGTTGATCGTATTGGGCCATGCGCTCTAGCCGGGCATGCAACTGCTTGCGTTCGATGGCGGTCGCGACCTGGGCGCAGACGAACTGCAACAGTTCCTTGTCCTGCTCGGTATAGCGCTCGCCACCCGCAACGCTTTTGACGATCAGCGCGCCGATGGTGCCGTTCTGCGAATTCAGCGGCACACCGAGCCAGCACGGTGAATGCTGGCCCGTGACCAGCGCTTCGAACCCTGCGGGGGTGTTGGTTTGATTCGGCGTCAGCAGGATCGGTTGACCGCTGCGAATCACCTCGGCGCACAAGCGTCCGGTCACCGTTCCAGGCTGTTCCGGTTGCTGCTCGTTGTCGTCGACGTGGTAGGGGAAATTGAGCTGGGCGCAGTGCTCGTCATACAGCGCGACGGAAAAATTCAGCGCCGGCAGCCATTCGCCGATGATCAGGTGGATGCGCTTGAACAGCGCCAGCAAGTCTTCCGCCGCGTGGGCCGCTTCGGATATCGCATACAGCGCCGCTTGACGGGACTCGGCCTGCTTGCGCTCGGTGATGTCGCGGGCCACGGCGATGCGCAGTTGATCGACTTCCGACCAGCGCGCGGACCACAGGATATGCACCACCCGGCCATCCTTGCGCACGTAGCGGTTTTCGAAGTTGAGCTTGGGTTCGCCGCCCATGATGTCTCGCGCGGCGTCGAGGGTGCGCTGGCGATCGGCGGGGTGCACCAGTTCGATCATCGGTTGGCCGACCAGCTCGGCCGGCGCATAACCGAAAATGCGCTCGCACGCCGCACTGACGAAAACAAAGCGACCTTGTTTATCGACCGCGCAAACGGCGTCCAGCAGTAGATCGATGTAACTCGCCAGCGGCGCGGAATTCCTGGTGGTCATGGTGCAGAGAGCGTGTCCGGACAATTCAGCAATAAAAAAACCATCCCTGCCCCCATCCATTCAACCGTCGCCTCCCTGCGATCGGTTTCAAGTCTTGTTCGGCATCAGCCCCGGCAAGGCATGCACCAGGGCGTTGATGGCGAAACCGATAAACATCACCCCGCACAACCGGGTAATCGCCAGCTCATGCCGCTGATACAAGCTGCGCACCTGGCGAGCGCCGACGATGCCAATGAGGATAGCGTAGGCCAGCAGACCGCCAACGAAGCTCAGGACAATCAACCACGGCAGCATCGACCAGTTCAGCAGTTCCGCGCGGCTCGACAGCAACGCCGTAAAGGTCGCCACCGCCACCGGATAGGCTTTCGGATTGGTCAGGCCGAACATGATGCCGTGCCAGAACGGCTGCCGCGCCGGGCCTTGCGGCGCTTCGGCACTGCTGCGCTTGGCGCGCACGGCACGCAAACCGAGCCAGAACAGGTAGAGCCCACTGAGCACGCCCAACACGTCAAACGCGGTGCTGCCGATTTCCCGCGCACCGACAATCGCGATCAACGCGGTGCTGCACCAGATCACGTCCCCGAGCAAATGCCCGCACAGAAACCCCGCCCCGGCCTTTCGCCCCCGCGCCGCGCCAATGCCGAACACCGCCAGTACACCGGGCCCCGGCGTGATGCCGTAAATGAAGCCCGAGGCGAGCACGGCCAATAGCAGCGATGGGGTCATCGGGAAATCCTTTTGTACCATTTGGTGAATGGGCGCAAGTCTATATCAGGTCAAGGGACATCTACCGACTGATCGTCGAAGAACTTCATGCCCGAATAGGGCTTTTGTCGACAGGCGGCCAACCGCGACGCCAGATCGCCGACATGGGCTTCGAGCTTATGGCCGTCCGGGTCAAGAAAATAGAAAGACGCGCCTTCGCTGCGGTTATCGCGCCATTCCTCGACGTTGGCCGCTCGCAGGCGTTCGACGAAGCCCGAGAAGTCGGATGCGCTTAGGGAGAAGGCGTAATGGGTGTAGTCGGCGGCGGGTTCGGTGTTGCGCAGCGGGTCGAGGGAAAGGCAGAGCCACAGGCCGGGCAAGGAGAGATAGGCGCCAGTGTCCCAGGTGGCATCGAGCCGCAGTTGCAGCAGGTCGTAATAGAACTCGACGCTGCGGGGCAGGTTCGTGACGGCGAGGGTCAGGTGGTTGAGGCCGGTTAGCAAGCTGATTACCTCGGGCGTCGAAAGATAGGCGGTGCAATATCTCCTGCTCAATCGGCTCATACAACCCGTGCAACGGCTGATGCATGACCAGATCGCTTGGATGGCGTTGCGCTTACCAGCGATGGCGGTCAGGAGTTACGGTGCAGTTTTTTAGGGCCCTATCGCCAGCAAGCCGGCTCCTACAATTTTGTGCAGGCTTCAGGAGTAATGATTTTTAACTGAATGCCCCGATCCTGTAGGAGCCAGCTTGCTGGCGATGGCGGCCTGAAATCTTGAGGCAGATTTTGAGGGCCCCATCGCCGGCAAGCCGGCTCCTACGGGTTGTGCGGGCCTAGAACTTGTCGAGCGTGCGCAGTTTCTGCGGCAATCCCCACAGCAGCAGCGCGACGGCGATCAGCGCGCAGACGCCGATGACGTACAGCGCCGGTGTGGTGCTGCCGGTCAGGTCCTTGATCCGGCCGACCATGACCGGGCTGACGATGCCGCCAAACTGGCCGAGGGTGTTGATCACCGCAATCCCACCTGCAGCCCCGGCGCCAGCACCGGCCAGCAGTTTCGGTGGCAGGGTCCAGAAGCTCGGGATGGAGGCGATGATCCCGGCGCCGAGCAGGCCCAGCGCGACGATCAGGAAGGTCGTGTGGTTGGCGAAGATCCCCGCAGAGAAAAACCCCAGCGCGCCCACCGCCACCAGGCCGGCGACAAACTTGCGCCGCTCACCCGTCGAGTCGGACAACCGCCCGATCACCACCATGCTGATCGCCCCGCAGATGTACGGGATCGCGGTCAGCAGGCCGATCATCACCGGGCTCTCGGTGCCTGCACTGCGGATCAGCTGCGGCGCCCAGAAATTCAAGCCGTAGGACGCCACCTGAATCAGGAAGTAGATCAGCCCCAGAGTCAGGAAACCGGGAATCCGTAGCGCCGCGAGCAACGAGCCGCCGCTCTTGTGCGGTTCATGGTGGGCAATGCGGCTGGCCAGCAGGGTTTTCTCCGACGGTGTCAGCCAATGGGCGTCTTCGATGCGGTCCTTGAGCAGGGTCAGCACCAGCAAGCCGAGGCCGATGCAGGGCACGCCGCCGAGCAGGAACAACCAGTGCCACCCGCGCATGTCCATGAAGCCGTCGAGGTGTTGCAGCACCAGTCCGGAGAACGGCGCGCCGACCAGGCCGGCAAACGCCGACGACAGGAACAGCATCGAGGTGATGCGCCCGCGATAGTGCTGCGGGAACCACAGCGTCAGGTAATACAGCACGCCAGGCGCGAAACCGGCCTCCATCGCGCCGATCAAAAAGCGCAGCGCGTAGAACTGCCATTCGCTGTTGACGAACACCATCGCCGCCGTGGCGAGGCCCCAGGACATCATGATCCGGGCGATCCAGCGCCGTGCGCCGACCTTGTACAGCATCATGTTGCTCGGCACTTCGAAGATCACGTAACCGACCACGAACAGCCCCGCGCCGAGGCCGTAGGCGGTGTCGCTCAGGCTCAGGTCGGCCTGCAACTGGAACTTGGCGAAGCTGATGTTGATGCGGTCGAAAAACGCGAACAGGTAGCAGACCATGATCAGCGGCATCAGGCGCCAGGCGACCTTGCTGACCAGGGCTTTTTCTTCGTCGTGGTTGACGGACGGGCTCGCGCCCGCCTCCAGTACGTTAAGGCTCATGCTGTTTCTCCAGGCGGACTTCCCGTGGGTGTCCGATTGTTTTTGTTGTCTGGTTGGAATGGCGTTTTCTGTAGGAGCCAGCTTGCTGGCGATGGCGGCGGCCCATTCAACATGGATGTCGCCTGACCCACCGCTATCGCCGGCAAGCCGGCTCCTACAGGGGGATTCGGTGTGGTCAGGTGGGGATCGGGTGCAGGTCGCAATTGCGCCCGGCCTTGGCCAGTTGTCCGGGGACTTCGTGGCCGAGCAGCGCCGGCAATCCTCGCGACAACGTCAGCAGCAGCGGCAGATCGATGCCGGTGTGAATGCCGATTTCATCGCACAGGTTCACCAAATCTTCGGTGCAGATGTTGCCCGACGCGCCCGGGGCAAACGGGCAACCGCCGAGGCCGCCAAGAGCTGCGTCGAAGCGTCGGGCGCCAGCCTCGTAAGCCGCCAGCACGTTGCACAACCCGAGGCCGCGGGTGTTGTGGAAATGCAGGGTCAGATCCGCTGGCGAAACCCGCTGCAACACCCGCCGCACCAGCCGATCCACCTGCCGTGGGTTGGCCATGCCGGTGGTGTCGGCCAGGGTGATGCCCTGAATTCCGAGTTCCTGATAGGCGTCGACGATTTGCAGCACACGGTCCTCATCGATCTTGCCTTCGAACGGGCAACCGAAAGTGGTGGCGATGCTGCCGTTCAGCCGCACCTCGGTATCGCCCACGTACTGCACGATCTCGCCGAACGCCGCCAATGACGCTTCGCAACGCATGCGCATGTTCGCCAGGTTGTGGGTCTGGCTGGCGGACATCACCAGGTTCAGCTCATCGGCGCGACAGGCCAACGCCCGTTGCGCGCCTTTGAGATTAGGGATCAACGCGACGTAGATCACCTGCGGTTGACGGCTGATGCCCTTGAACACCAGCTCGCCATCGCGCAGGGCGGGAATGGCTTTGGGCGACACGAACGAACCGGCTTCGATGCGGCTGAAACCCGCCAGCGACAGTTGATCGATCAACGCAATCTTGTCAGCGGTTTCGACCCAGGTCGGTTCGATTTGCAGGCCGTCGCGCGGGGAGACTTCCTGAACGATCAGGGTCTCGGAAAAGTCTGTGATCATTGCACCACCCCTTCAGTTTTCAGGCGCTCGATGTCCGATGCGGTCAGGCCCAGCCCGGCGAGAATCCCGTCGGTGTGCTGGCCAAGACCGGGGCCCGACCAGTTCACGCCGCCGGGGGTTTCGGAGAGTTTGGGCACGATGCCCGGCATCTTCACTTTTGCACCGCCGGGCAGGTCGGCGCTGAGCAGCATGTCCCGCGCCTGATAGTGCGGATCGGCGACGATGTCGGCCACCGAATAGATGCGTCCGGCCGGCACTTCTGCGGCTTCCAGCGCCGCCAATACATCATCGATGGGCAGGCTGCTGGTCCAGTGGGTGATGGCGGCGTCGAGCACATTGCTTTTCAAGGCGCGGCCATCGTTGTGAGCAAACTCTGGCGCTTCGGCCAGGTCGCGGCGACCGATCACCTCCATCAAACGCTTGTAGATCGGGTCGCTGTTGCCGGCGATCACCACGTAGGCGCCATCGGCCGTCAGGTAGGTGTTGGACGGCGCGATGCCGGGCAAGGCACCACCGCTGCGCTCACGGACATGACCGAGCATGTCGTATTCCGGCACCAGGCTTTCCATGACGTTGAACACGCTTTCGGCCAGCGACACGTCGACAACTTGCCCACCGCCCTGCCCGGTCTTGACCCGCAGCAGCGACATCAGGGCACCGATCACCGCGTGCAATGACGCCAGCGAATCGCCGAGGCTGACACCGACCCGCGCCGGCGGCGAACCGGGGGTGCCGGTGGTGTAGCGAATGCCGCCCATCGCTTCGCCGATGGCGCCGAAACCCGGGCGGTCGCGGTACGGACCGGTCTGGCCGTAACCGGAGATTCGCACCAGCGTCAGGTTGGGATTGAGCGCGTGTAGCACGTCCCAGCCCAGGCCGAGTTTCTCCAGGGCGCAGGGGCGCAGGTTTTCGATCAGCACGTCGGCGCTGGTCGCCAGTTGCTTGACCAGTTCGATGCCTTCGGGGGATTTCAGGTTCAGCGCCAAGGACTTCTTGTTGCGCGATTGCAGGTACCACCACAGCGAGGTGCCCTCGTGCAGCTTGCGCCATTTGCGCAGGGGATCGCCCTGGCCCATGGCTTCGATCTTGATCACCTCGGCGCCGAACTCGGCGAGCATGCGCGCGGCGAACGGGGCGGCAATCAGCGTGCCTATCTCGATCACCTTGATTGCACTCAGGGGGGCAGTCATCGCGGGGTACCTCTTGTTCTTGGAATAGGTGCCAAGGCTAGAGGAGCGAGGGGCGTGGAATCCAACCTTCAGTTGGCAACGGGCGTTCGCCAAACGCGAACGCTCTCAGAGATTGTCGCGACCGTTAGTCCGCCATCGCTGGCAAGCCAGCTCCTACAGTTGATCTGGGTGTACACAAATCCCTTGTAGGAGCTGGCTTGCCGGCGATGAGGCCGGCCCATCCAATCGAGAATGATCAGACTGCCCCACGCAACTGCTCAAACAACATCCGGCTCACCGGCGACAACGCCGCCTCATCGCGCACCACCAGGATCAACGCCCGATCCGACCAGTCATCGGTCAGCGGCACCGCCTGCAACCCCAGCGCCCGGCCAAACAACTCATAGGCCTTCTGCGGCAAAATCCCGATGCCCATGTTGGCCTGGACCATCCGACACATCGCATCGAACCCCGGCACATGAATCCGCAAGCGCAGCACCTTGCCCGCCTGACGCGCCGCCGCGTGGGTGCGCATGTTGATCGAACTGGCGGCATGCAGGCCGACGTAATCGCTGTCCAGGGTATCGGCGAACGCCAGGCTGGAACGACCGGCCAACGGATGATCCGGCAACATCAGCACCACCAGTTTGTCCTGCCGATACAACACGCTGTGCAACCCTTTGACGTCGCTGTCGCTGGAGCAGATGCCGAGGTCCGCCACACCACCCAGCACCCCTTGAATCACCCCGCTGCTGGGACGTTCTTCAAGATCCGTCTTGACCTGGGGATGCCGCTCGGAAAAATCCCGCAAGTCCTCCGGCAGGAACTGAATGATCGCCGACAGGTTGGCGAGCATGCGCACGTAACCGCGAATGCCGTGGCTGTGTTCGCCCAGTTCAAGGCCCATTTTCTCGACGTTGAACAGCATCTGCCGGGCGTGGTGCAGCAAGGTTTCACCGGCCGGCGTCAGGGTCATGCCCTTGGCCTGGCGCACGAACAGGCTGATGCCCAGCGCCTCTTCCAGCTCCATCAAGCGCTTGCTGGCGGCGGATACCGCGATGGCTTCACGGGTCGCGGCACGGGTCAGCGTGCCCTCTTCGTGGACGGCGACGAACAGTTGAAGGGTGATGAGATCGAGGCGACGGATCAGGCTTTTTTGCAGCATGGAGGACTCGATGATTGCGGTTCGACTGAGTCGGCAGGATAGCCCGGTTTTCATGCCATTCGGCAATGCAATCGACCCACAACCTTACGAGGCATCGCCCTACACATTTATCTCTTGTAACACTCAGTTGTACCGGAAACGGCTGATTCAAGGGACCTGGCTGTATCCGATAAAGTCAGCGAACGCACAAGGTTTGCGTCAAACCAATGGATCGCTTCGCACTCAAGGAAAGACGTTCACATGGATCAGGCAACGCACGCGGTAAACACCTTCACCAACTATCGAAAACTCATCTCGCTGGCCGATCACGACTGGAGGATTGCCGAGTCCGGGAAAATTGCGGGGCTCAACGTTGAGGTCAATGGCGATAACCGGTTGAGTGATCAGTTCGGACGGTCGTTTCACCACTTCTGTACCACTTCCTATCTCGGGCTGGATCATCATCCCGCCCTGCTCGAGGGCGCCATGACCGCCTTGCGGGAAATCGGTACGCTGCGTATCGCCAGCTCGAGGAACCGCTGCAAGCTGGCGGCGCTGGACCACTACGAAACCGAACTGTCGGATTTGTTCGGTGCCAGTTGCCTGAGTACCTTGTCGTGCACCGCCGCGAGCGCTGGAATCCTGCCGCTGCTGGCCAGCGGCGTGTTCACGCAGGGCCGGTCCCCGCTCATGGCGTTCGACCGTTTGGCCCATTACTCGATGAACCATTTGAAATCGGCGTGTGCAGACGAAACCCGCGTGGTGACGTGCCCCCATAACGACATGGATTTTCTCGAGGACCTGTGTAAACAGCACACCAGCGTTGCGTACATTGCCGACGGCGCGTACAGCATGGGCGGAGTCGCGGACATGGACAGCCTTGTGTACCTGAAGGAGCGCTATGGACTGTTTCTGTACCTGGACGACTCCCATGCACTGTCCGCAGTCGGTACATTCGGCGCCGGCCTCGTACGCCCCCGCATCCCGGTGTTTGATGATCGCTGCCTGATCGTTGCGTCCCTGGCCAAATCGTTTGGCGCCAGTGGCGGGCTGGTGATGCTCGGCAGCGAACGACAGAAAAAACTCATTCAGCGTTACGGCGGCCCCAATAACTGGTCGCAAAGCTTGAACAGCGCTGCAATCGGGGCTGGCAGAGCGTCCATCCAGTTGCATCGCACGGCGGAATTTGGCGCATTGCAGGAGAAGCTTCAGGCTAACATCCAGCTTTTCGACAGCCTTGTTCGAACCGGGCAACACGGCAGCGACATGGCCATTCGGTTGATTCGCTGCGGTGACGCGTCGCTGGCCAACAGCATCGCCATCGAGCTGGCCAATCTCGGCTTCTTTACCTCGGCGGTGTTTTTCCCGGTGGTTGCACAACGCCAGGCGGCACTGCGAATGACCCTGCGGGCCGACATGGAGCCGGCACTGATCCGACAGTTTTGTGGGCACGTGACCGATCTTCTGCACACCCGGAACATCGTTGATTAATCCCCTGAGGAAGACTCGATTGAAGAGCAGCACCACCCTCCTCGTTACCTGCAGCACGGTTTTCCTCGCGCAGTTGGGCATGAGTATTTACCTGCCGGCGCTGCCGGAGATGGCGCGATATCTGTCTGCCGATGCCTCGCAGGTTTCATGGGGATTGGCGGTGTACCTGATCGGCATGGCGCTGCCGATGCTGTTCTGGGGCAGCCTTGGTCAGCGCATCGGCCGAAAACCGGTGCTGCTGGCGGCGCTTGGTATTTATGGAGCGGGCAACCTTGCGCTGCCCTTGGGCCAGACGCTGGAGTCCTTTCTGTTTTTCAGACTGGTTCAGGGCATCGGGGCCAGCGGAATTTCGGTCATGGCCCGGGTGTTGATCCGCGACAGTTTTCGCGGAGACTTGCTGGCCAAGGCGCTGTCATGGCTGTCGATTTCTTTCGTGGTGGCGCTGGGGATCGGCCAGTATCTGGGGTCGGTCATCCAGGTCGCGTTGGGCTGGCCGGCGATTTTCTACCTGCTGGGCAGTGTGAGTCTGTTGCTGGCGATGGTCGTGGCACGGGTCACGTTCCCGATGCGGACGGAAGACACCGTTCAGTCGTCCGCGTGGCCGAGCTATTGGCGCATTCTGCGTGATCGGGCCTTTCTGTTGCCGGCGCTCACCGGCGGGTTGGGTTATGGGGTGATCATTGCCTTCAACACCGCGGCACCACTGATTCTGCAAGGCCACTTCAACTGGTCGGCGGTGGAATATGGGTTGCTGGGCTGGCCGATCAGCGCCGCCTATTTTCTCGGCGCATTGGGGGTCAACGGTTTTGTGTTACGCACCGGTCAACGCCGATTGATGACGGCAGGGGTCGGGTTGGTGTTGAGCGGTAGCCTGGTGATGTTACTGGGGAGCATCACCGGCAGTTCGTTGGCGCTGCTGTTCTGGTTGCCCTACTGCGTTGCGGTGTTCGGCCAGTCGTTGAATTACCCGATCAGCCTGTCGCTGGCCAACGACGGTTCGCCGATCGGCGGTGCTTATGCGATGGCGTTGAGCGGGTTCATTCACCAGCTGATGGCCGCCACCATCGGCGGAATCGCCAGTCTGATCGCCAGCCAGCAGGCATGGCCGTTGTCACTGTTATGCACCTTGCTGGCCTTGGGCGCGATGCTCTGCGTGATCATCGCGCCAGACCGTAAAGCCGACTAAAACGCGCTGCGGAAAATCTCCTCGATCTGCCGCTGATCCGCCGCCCGCGGATTGGTCACACCACAGGCATCTTTCAGGGCGTTGCTGGCGAGGGTCGGGATATCGTTGAGGCGGGCGCCGAGTTCGCGCAAACCGGCGGGAATCTCGATGTCCTTGGACAAGCAACGAATGGCCGCGATGGCTGCCTGGGCGCCCTCTTCCGGGCTGAAACCGCGGATGTCCGCGCCCATCGCGTGGGCCACGTCGGTCAGGCGATCGGCGCAGACCATCGCGTTGAAGCTTTGCACATGGGGCAGCAGCACGGCGTTGCACACGCCGTGGGGCAAGTCGTAGAAACCACCCAACTGGTGAGCCATGGCGTGGACATAACCCAATGAAGCGTTGTTGAACGCCATGCCGGCAAGGAACTGCGCGTACGCCATGTTCTCCCGCGCGCCGAGGTCGTTGCCATCGCGCACGGCCAGGCGCAGGTTGTTGCTGATCAGGGTGATCGCCTTCAGCGCGCAGGCATCGGTGATCGGGTTGGCGGCGGTGGACACGTAGGCTTCAATGGCGTGGGTCAGCGCGTCCATGCCGGTGGCGGCGGTCAGGCCCTTGGGCATGGCGACCATCAGCGCCGGGTCGTTGACCGACAGCAGCGGCGTGACGTTGCGGTCGACGATGGCCATTTTCACGTGGCGCGATTCGTCGGTGATGATGCAGAAACGGGTCATCTCGCTGGCGGTGCCGGCGGTGGTGTTGATGGCGACCAGCGGCAGTTGCGGCTTTTCGGACTGATCGACGCCTTCGTAATCACTGATCTGTCCGCCGTTGGTCGCGCACAAGGCAATGCCCTTGGCGCAGTCGTGGGGCGAACCACCGCCCAGCGACACCACAAAATCGCAGTGTGTTTCCTTGAGCAGCCCCAGGCCGCTCTCGACATTGGCGATGCTTGGATTGGGTTTGGCGCCGTCGAAGATCACCGAGTCGATGTCCTGCATCGCCAGTTTCTCGGCGATCATGCTCGCCACGCCAGCCTTGGCCAGCCCGGTGTCGGTGACGATCAGCGCCTTTCGGAAACCGTACTTGCGAATGGCGTCCATCGCTTCGTCGAGGCACCCGGTGCCCATGATGTTCACGGCGGGGATGAAAAACGTGCTGGTCATGGCGAATCTCCAAATCCGGGGCCGGTTCGGCTGCTCGATCCGGCGGGTATCCACAGGATCGACCTATCCACCAGGCGCTAACTTGATCTGGCTCAACGACGGGTCGTGATAAAGTCGCCGCCCATCCGACCTTTTGCTTTTTGAGACGACGACCGCAATGACCGATTTCCAGGATGTCGATGCCCAACTTGAAGACTGGAGCACCTTGCGCGCCAGCACCTCGATCAGCGGCCTGCTGGTGGGCAACGGCGCCAGCCGCGCAGTGTGGGACGATTTCGGCTACGACTCGCTGTTCGAAAACGCCCGCACGGTCGAAGAAAAACCCCTGAGCCAGTCCGAGCTCAGCGTGTTCGACGCGATGCAGACACGCAGTTTTGAACAGGTGCTGGGCGCGCTGAAAACCACCAGCCGGGTGAACAAGGCCCTGGCGGTCAGCTCCGCCGCGCCGCGCAATCGCTACTACGCGATCAAGGAAGCGCTGATCAACACCGTGCACGCGGTGCATATCCCGTGGCGGCTGGTGGTGCCGGCGACACTGGCGACGATCAATCAGGAACTGGGCCGCTACCGGACGGTGTTCACCACCAATTACGACTTGCTCAACTACTGGGCGATCCAGCACCAGCCGGAGGCGATCACCGATCTGTTCCAGGGTGACGAGCCGGGCTTTGACCTGAGCGCCACGGCCACCGAGAAAACCCGCCTGCTGTACCTGCACGGCGGTCTGCACCTGGTGCGCAACCAGAACGGCACCGCGCGCAAACTGATGTCGACCGAGGGCACCTTGCTGGGCAGTTTTGCGATCAACAACACGATCAAGACGCTGGATGACGTGCCGCTGTTCGTGAACGAAGGGCCGAGCGCGGACAAGCTCAAGACCATTCGCAGTTCGGATTACCTGTCGTTTTGCTACGACCAGTTATTGGGGCATGGCGAGGGGTTGTGCGTGTTCGGGCACGCGCTGGGCGAACAGGACAGCCACATCGTGCATGCGCTGCGTCAGGCGAAGCCGGCCGTGGTGGCGATTTCGATTTATCCGCGCAGCAAGGCGTTCATTCAGCATCAGAAGAGGCATTACGCGAAGGTGTTCGAGGGGACCGGATCGGAATTGCGGTTTTTTGATTCGAAGACGCATGCGTTGGGCAGTCCCAAGCTCACCGTGCCCGTCGAGGTCTAGTGTTGTTCAATCTGACGCCATCGCGAGCAGGCTCGCTCCCACATTGGAATGCATTTCCCCTGTGGGAGCGAGCCTGCTCGCGATGGCATAAGTCCATTCAACTCATTCTTCTGCGCTATGCACCACCACCAGCAACTGCGCCTGAACCGCCCCCACCGAGCGAATCCGATGCGGCTTCTGCGCGTTGAAGTGCAGCGCATCACCGCGATCGAGCAGCACGCGCTCGTTCATGAAATCCACTTCCACCTGCCCTTCGTGCACGAACAGAAACTCTTCGCCCAAGTGTTCCTTGAAGGTCTTGTCCGCGAACTCGAACGGCGGGTAGATGATGAACGGCAGCAAACTGCGCTCACTGACCTGATGGGCCAGCACCGCGTAACCGGGACTCTCGGCGTTGGCCGCCAACGATTGACGCTCGTGGCTGCGCACCAGACTGTAGCTGTCGAGGCTGACGTTGTCTTCGGAAAACAGTTCCTCGACCTTCACGTTCAGCGCCTTGGCCAGTTTCAGCGCAGCCGCGATCGACGGCGTGTTCAACCCGCGCTCGACTTTCGACAGGTAGCTCTTGGTCATGCCGGATTTTTCGGCCAAAGCCTCCAGCGTCACGCCCAATTTTTTTCTTAGTAATTTCAAACGGATAGACATGTAGACCGATTAATCCATCAAGGAGGCGATGATTTGTCCTTGCCAATGACACAAAGTGTCATATAGCCTCTTTAGTGTCATTTGCATGAAACCACCCAAGGACAACGATATGGCCAAGACCTTAGCACTACCCAAAGAGCAACTGGTCAAGCAAGCGCTGACCCAGATGCAAAACACCCTGGCGGATAATACGTGGACCGACCGGCAAAAGCTGGCCCTGACCTGCCGGATTCTGTTCGAGAACGGTCACGACTCCGGTCTCGCGGGGCAAATCACCGCCCGCGGCCCGCAGCCCGGTACTTACTACACTCAACAGCTGGGCCTGGGTTTCGACGAGATCACCGCAGGCAACCTGCTGCTGGTCAACGAAGACCTGGAAGTGCTTGAAGGCCACGGCATGCCCAACCCGGCCAATCGTTTCCACAGCTGGGTGTACCGCGCCCGACCGGACGTGAACTGCATCATCCACACGCACCCGACCCACGTCGCGGCGCTGTCGATGCTCGAAGTGCCGCTGCAGATTTCCCACATGGACCTCTGCCCGCTCTACGACGATTGCGCGTTTCTCGAAGGCTGGCCGGGTGTGCCGGTCGGTAACGAAGAGGGCGAACTGATTGCCGGCGCCCTCGGCGACAAGCGCGCGATCCTGCTGTCGCACCACGGCCAGCTGTCCACCGGCACGACCATCGAGGAAGCCTGTGTCATCGCGCAACTGATCGAACGTGCCGCGAAGTTGCAGTTGCTGGCGATGAGCGCCGGGACCATCAAGCCGATCCTTCCGGAACTGGGCCGTGAAGCTCACGACTGGATCGCCCGGCCGAAACGTCACGCCGCTGCATTCAACTACTACGCCCGGCAGAACCTGCGTCAACACGCCGATTGCCTGAACTGAACCCACACACTTTCAAAAGGAGCGTCGCCATGTCGACCCCAAGCATTCACGGCATCATCGGCTACACCATCACCCCGTTCACCGCCAATGGCGAAGGCGTCGATCTCGACGCGCTCGGGCGTTCCATCGACCGCTTGATCGAGGACGGCGTCCACGCCATCGCCCCGCTGGGCAGTACCGGCGAAGGCGCCTACCTGAGCGACGCGGAGTGGGATCAGGTCAGCGAGTTCAGCATCAAACACGTGGCCAAACGCGTGCCGACCATCGTCAGCGTGTCCGACCTGACCACCGCCAAAGCCGTGCGTCGCGCGCGTTTCGCCGAAGCTCATGGCGCTGATGTGGTGATGGTGCTGCCAACGTCTTACTGGAAACTCAGCGAAGCGGAAATCCTCGCCCATTACCGCGCCATCGGCGACAGCATCGGCGTGCCGATCATGCTCTACAACAACCCGGCCACCAGCGGCACCGACATGTCGGTGGACCTGATCCTGCGCATCGTCAACACCGTGGACAACGTGACGATGGTCAAGGAGAGCACCGGCGACATCCAGCGCATGCACCAACTGCAACGGCTCGGCGACGGTCAGGTGCCGTTCTACAACGGCTGCAATCCGCTGGCGCTGGAGGCTTTTGCGGCGGGGGCGAAAGGCTGGTGCACGGCGGCGCCGAACCTGATTGCGCAGCTCAATCTCGATCTGTACGAGGCAGTGCTGGCCAATGACCTGGGCAGGGCGCGGTCGCTGTTCTATCGCCAGTTGCCGCTGCTGGATTTCATCTTGAAGGGCGGGTTGCCGGCGACGATCAAGGCTGGCTTGCGCGCGACCGGGCTGGAGGTGGGAGATCCGCGGTTGCCGGTGTTCCCGCTGGGCGAGGCCGGGCGTAGTCAGCTTCAAGACTTGCTGAACGCACTGCGCTGATCACCAAACCTGTAGGAGCCAGCTTGCTGGCGATGGTGTGTCAGTCGACACATTTGTAGCTGACACTCCATCGCCGGCAAGCCGGCTCCTACAAGGGTTTGCGGTGTTTTTAGAGTACTGGCAAGGTCTTGTCCTTGATCACCGTGGTCGGGCCGTTGGCCTTTACGCTGGCGATGCCTTTCTCCCGCGCGGCCTCGCTCGAATAGGCTTCGCTGCTGCCAATGATCTCGTGGTTGCCGGCCTTGAGGTTGAAATACGGATGGCCGTCCTTGGTGGTCTTTTTCTCGTAGCGCTCATCCAGCGGGCTGTTTTTCTGCACCGAGGCAATGCCATTTTCCGCGGCGCTGCGGGTGGTGTAATGCTCGCTGCCGAGAATGGTTTCGGCATTCGCCGCTTTCAGCACGAAGCGAAACTGGCCGTTGCTGGTTTTGCTCAACTCATACCATCCAGACATGATCGTTCTCCATTGGCGATTGAGAGGTTTCGCGCTTCAGAGTAAAGACCAGCCGTGGATTTTTGTCGCCTGAACCGCCCCCATCGCGAGCAAGCCCGCTCCCACAAGGTACACGCGGTCCCTGTGGGAGCGAGCCTGCTCGCGATGGGGTCGACACTCTCTACGCTACTTCACCACCGCACGCACCACCGACAACTCCGGCGCCTGCACCCGCCGCTGCGACAGATACCGCGTACAACTCACCCGCAAAAACGACGCGAAATTCACCACTTCCCCGCGGTAATCCATCACCTCTTCATACAGCTTGGCGATCAACTGGTTGGTGGTCATGCCGTCGACCTCGGCGATTTCGCTGAGGATGTCCCAGAACTGATTCTCCAGGCGCAACGTGGTCACCACCCCGCAGATGCGCAGCGAGCGGGAGCGCGACTCGTAGAGAATCGGATCGGCTTTGACGTAGAGCTCGCACATGACAACGTCCCTCGTTACAGCGTGATCTTCGTGCCGAGCAAACCGAGGAAACCGGCGAGCCATCTCGGGTGGGCCGGCCAGGCCGGTGCAGTGGCCAGATTGCCTTGAACGTGACCTTCCGTCACCGGGATATCGATGAACGTACCGCCAGCCAAACGCACTTCCGGCGCGCACGCCGGGTAAGCGCTGCACTCGCGACCTTCGAGGACCCCGGCCGCCGCCAGGAGTTGCGCGCCGTGACACACGGCGGCGATCGGCTTGCCGGCCTTGTCGAACGCGCGCACCAGCTCCAGGACTTTTTCGTTCAGGCGCAGGTATTCCGGCGCACGACCGCCCGGGATCAGTAGCGCGTCGTAGTCCGCTTCAGCGACCTTGGCGAAATCGAAGTTCAGGGCAAACAGGTGGCCGGGTTTTTCGCTGTAGGTCTGGTCGCCTTCGAAGTCGTGGATCGCCGTGCGCACGGTCTGGCCGGCTTTTTTGTCCGGGCAGACGGCGTGCACCGTGTGACCGACCATCAGCAAGGCCTGAAACGGCACCATCACTTCGTAGTCTTCGACGTAATCGCCGGCCAGCAGCAGGATTTTCTTGGCAGCCATGGGGAGGACTCCTCTGGTAAATGCATCGGAGTATTCAAGGTAGTCCTTATCCCGCGAGGCGGGTAACAACCGGCTACTACCGCGTTATCGTTCATCGTCGGAACGCCGCCCGGAGCCGGCTCGCTCCCACATTGGAATGCACTCTCCCTGTGGGAGCGAGCCTGCTCGCGATGGGGCCCTCAAACTGTACGGATAACTCTGCACCTAGCTGTAACAGCGGCCCACACCGATTTTATGGCTAGATGAAGCCACTTCCCCGCCACCCTGAATCCTGGTTGCCCAACATGTCCTCGCGCGAAAACACCGGCATGGCCCTCGGCCTGCTCGGCGTTGTGATTTTCAGCCTCACCCTGCCCTTCACGCGGATCGTCGTGCAGGAAATCCACCCGCTGCTCAACGGCCTCGGCCGGGCGCTGTTCGCGGCGATTCCGGCGGCGATGCTATTGCTGTGGCGTCGGGAAAAGTGGCCGACCTGGAAACAGGTCAAAGGCCTGACGCTGGTGATCGCCGGCGTGATCCTCGGCTTCCCGGTTTTATCAGCCTGGGCGATGCAAACCTTGCCGGCGTCCCACGGCGCGCTGGTCAATGGCCTACAACCCTTGTGCGTGGCGCTGTACGCCGCGTGGCTGTCCCACGAACGCCCGTCAAAAGCCTTTTGGACCTGTGCCGCGCTAGGCAGTGCGCTGGTGCTGGGTTACGCGCTGATCAGCGGCGCCGGCAGTATTCAGGCCGGTGATTTGCTGATGCTCGGCGCGATCGCCGTGGGTGGCCTGGGTTACGCCGAAGGTGGCCGATTGGCCAAGGAGATGGGCGGCTGGCAGGTGATCTGCTGGGCACTGGTGCTGTCGACGCCGCTGTTGATCGGACCGGTGACGTACCTGGCGCTGCAACACCAGGGCGAGATTTCGGCCAAGACCTGGTGGGCGTTTGGTTACGTTTCGCTGTTCTCGCAGTTCATCGGCTTCTTTGCCTGGTACGCCGGGCTGGCGATGGGCGGCATTGCCCGGGTCAGTCAGATCCAGTTGCTGCAGATCTTTTTCACCATCGCGTTTTCGGCGTTGTTCTTCGGTGAACACATCGAGCCGATCACCTGGCTGTTTGCTGCCGGGGTGATCGTTACCGTGATGCTGGGGCGCAAGACGGCTGTAAAACCTGCCCGCATTGCCACTGCATAACCCAGCGCATTGAAACGCACCGATCTGTAGGAGCCGGCTTGCCGGCGATGGCGTCCGTGAAATCGCCATCGCCGGCAAGCCGGCTCCTACAGGTCGGTGCGTATCGAGGTTCGAAGTAGTTGTCGGCGCGCAGCAAGGTTCAGAGGTAGTTGTCAGCGCGCAGCAGGGTTTCGAGGCAGTGCTCGGTGATCTGATAGAAATCCTTCAGCTCCTGAATCTTCACCAACAGCTGCGCCGGGTCCACCGGCTCGGCGCGCTTGACCGCCAGGATCATCTTGTTCTTGTTGGTGTGGTCCAGCGAGATGAACTCGAACACCTTGGTTTCATAACCGCAGGCTTCGAGGAACAACGCCCGCAAACTGTCAGTGACCATTTCAGCCTGCTGGCCCAGATGCAAACCGTATTGCAACATCGGCTTGAGCAGCGCCGGGCTCTGGATTTGCAGGCGGATCTGTTTGTGGCAGCACGGCGAGCACATGATGATCGACGCGCCGGAGCGGATGCCGGTGTGGATCGCATAGTCAGTGGCGATGTCGCAGGCATGCAGCGCGATCATCACATCCAGCTCGCTCGGCGCCACGCTGCGCACGTCACCGCACTTGAACACCAGGCCCGGGTGTTCCAGTTTCGCGGCGGCGGTGTTGCACAGGTTGACCATCTCTTCACGCAGCTCGACACCCGTCACCTCGCCTTCGGCGTTGAGGGTGTTGCGCAGGTAGTCGTGGATCGCAAACGTCAGGTAGCCCTTGCCCGAACCGAAGTCCGCGACCCGCACCGGTTTGTCCAGCGCCAGCGGCGAGGTGGTCAGCGCATGGCTGAAGACTTCGATGAACTTGTTGATCTGCTTCCACTTGCGCGACATCGCCGGGATCAGCTCGTGCTTGCTGTTCGTCACGCCGAGGTCGGCGAGGAACGGGCGGCTCAGGTCGAGGAAGCGGTTTTTCTCGCGGTTGTGCTCGGCGGACGGCACTTCACGCAATTGCTGGGGTTTGCTCTTGAACAGCGAAGACTTGCCCTTTTTGCTGTATTCGAGCTGGGCTTCGTCGCTCAACGACAACAAATGCGCATTTTTGAACGAGGCCGGCAGCAACGCGGCAATGGTCGCCACGCCTTCGGCCAGCGGCAGGTTCTTGGTGATGTCGCGGGTCTTGTAGCGGTAGACGAAGGACAGGCAAGGCTGATCCTTGACCGTCAGCTGCTTGATGATCAGCCGCTGCAAATCGGTTTCGCTGCCGACGTATTTGGCCAGCACCAGTTTGATGAAGGCATTGGCGTCGAGGCTGGTCTGCAGCAGGTCGATGAACTGGGCGTGGTGATCCGGCGCGAGGCTGGCGGGAGTGGCGGTGACGGACATGGAAAAAACGGCCTCGGGCGGAGCGAATCGGGAATGGCGGGTATTTTAGGGGGGATGGCCGTTCAGGGCACGGCTAATTTCCCGAACGGTTCAGCATGTGAACGCATTCCCCTGTAGGAGCGAGCCTGCTCGCGATGGTCGTCAACGATGACGCGGGTTGTCTGGGTCAGTCTGGACGTTTTTCGCGAGCAGGCTCGCTCCTACAGGGGGGGGCTGTGTCAGCCCAGAACGACCAACCGGTTCGGCAGCTCGTTGCGCACGTGGGTCACCGGCACATGCACCTTGAGCAGTTCGCCGCACGCTTCGACGCACGTGACGAACCCCTGCAACGTCTGCCCCTGTTTCACCTGCTGGGTGAACGCCGCGACAATCGCCTCCCAGTTCTTGTTGTCCAGCCGTTTGGAAATCCCTTCGTCCACCAGGATTTCCACATAACGCTCGGCCTCGCAGACAAAAATCAGCATGCCGGTGCTGCCGACGGTGTGGTGCAGGTTCTGCTCCAGGAACTGCCGGCGCGCCAGGTTCGAGGCGCGCCAGTGCCGCACCGAACGCGGGATCAGGTGCGTGGTGACTTTCGGAATGCGGAACACCAGGCACAGCACGATGAAGGTGAGCCATTGCACCAGCAGCAGGCTGTGCATGGTCAGCCAGCCGGTCAAATAATGCACGACACCCGGCACCACCAGCGCCAGCAGGCTGGCCCACAGCAGCGGGATGTACGCATAGTCGTCGGCACGGGCCGCGAGCACGGTCACCAGTTCGGCGTCGGTGTCGCGCTCGACCCGGGCGATTGCCTCGGCGACTTTGCGTTGTTCGTGTTCAGTCAGTAATGCCATGTTCAACAGTGCTCGTTCATTATTGTCATCACCAGCCGCCCGACGAACCGCCGCCCCCGAAACTGCCCCCGCCGCCGCTGAAGCCCCCGCCTCCACCGCCGCCACCAAATCCACCGCCGCCGAAACCACCACTGGAGCCGCCTGAACCGCCCCGGCCCGCCGGCAGGATCCCGAACATCTGCAGGACGAAAATCGTCAGGATGAACAGCAACACCAGGAACACGAAAATCCCCGGGTGCCGGGAAACGAAGTCGCTTTCCTGATCACCGCCGGACTCATAGATCGTCGACGGTTCATCCAGCGGGCTGCCGCCCAACACCACCAGCATCGCCGCGACCCCGTCGCTGATGCCCTTGCTGAAATTGCCGGCCTTGAACGCCGGGGTGATCACCTGGTGGATGATCACCGAACTCTGCGCATCGGTCAGGCGATCTTCCAGGCCATAACCGACTTCGATCCGCAGCTTGCGCTCGTCACGCGCCACGATCAGCAGCGCGCCGTTGTTCTTGTCCTTCTGGCCGATGCCCCAATAGCGCCCGAGCTGATAACCGAAGTCGGCGATCTCGGCGCCCTGCAAGTCCGGCAACGTCACCACCACCAGCTGCTCGCCCGTGGCTTTCTCATGGGCGTTGAGCTGTTGCGTCAGCTGCTCGCGCACCGAAGGCTCGATCATCTGGGCGTTGTCGACCACCCGCCCGGTGAGCTGTGGAAACTTCAGCTCGGCCTGGGCCGCCAGGGCAAACACCCAAAGCAACAGCACCAGGCCCACTTTCAACACGCGCATTGGCAACCTCGTCCGTGGTGATGCGTCAGGCCGGTCAGAACTTCACTTCCGGCGCTTTTTCGGCACCGGGGGTGGTCGCTTCGAAGGTTTCGCGGATCGGCAAGTCGCTGTACATCACCGTGTGCCACAGGCGCCCGGGGAAGGTACGGATTTCGGTGTTGTACTTCTGCACCGTGAGAATGAAATCACGGCGCGCCACGGCGATGCGATTCTCGGTGCCTTCCAGTTGCGATTGCAACGCCAGGAAATTCTGGTTGGCCTTCAGGTCCGGGTAGCGCTCGGACACCACCATCAAACGGCTCAAGGCACCGGTCAGTTGATCCTGCGCCTGCTGGAACTGCTTGAGTTTCTCGGGGTTATCGAGGGTGCTGGCGTCCACCTGAATGGACGTTGCCTTGGCCCGGGCCTCGATCACCGCGGTCAGGGTTTCCTCTTCATGCTTGGCATAGCCCTTGACGGTTTCCACCAGGTTGGGGATCAGGTCGGCGCGGCGCTGGTACTGGTTCTGCACCTGGCCCCAGGCCGCCTTGGCCTGTTCGTCGAGGGTCGGAATGTTGTTGATGCCGCAACCGGCCAGCAACGTGGTCAGTAGCATCAAGGCTGCGACCTGCAGGCTTGACCGAGTGGGGTGTCGTACATTCATCTGCTTTGATGCTCCCTTGCACATTCCGTTGAAAAACCAACCAGCAACATTCTGAGCGGACTCTTGGGGCATAATCTGCCGCCGCCACTGGATTGCATCGAGCCAATGGGCTAAAAGATGCCCCAGCGCAAAAAACACGCAGAAGTGTGCTGCATTTACCTGAACAACAATAGTCGCTCCCTAAATTTTGGCTGACCGGCGCGTATTCACTGCCGTTTAGGCCCTTGAGAAAACTATTCATGAAGAAGCTGTGTTTGCTGGGCCTGTTCGTCAGCCTGGCCAGTCATCACGTATTGGCCGCCACGACGCCCGCACCTCTGGAGAACAAGGACGCTTTCATCAGCAACCTGATGAAGCAAATGACCCTCGATGAAAAAATTGGCCAGTTGCGCCTGATCAGCATCGGCCCGGAAATGCCTCGGGAGCTGATCCGCAAGGAAATCGCCGCGGGCAACATCGGTGGCACGTTCAACTCGATCACCCGCCCGGAAAACCGTCCGATGCAGGACGCGGCCATGCGCAGCCGGTTGAAAATCCCGATGTTCTTCGCCTATGACGTGATCCACGGCCACCGCACGATTTTCCCGATCCCGATTGCCCTGGCCTCGAGCTGGGACATGGACGCCATTGGCCTGTCCGGGCGCATCGCCGCCAAGGAAGCCGCGGCCGACAGCCTCGACATCACCTTTGCGCCGATGGTCGACATCTCCCGCGACCCGCGTTGGGGCCGCACCTCCGAAGGCTTCGGCGAAGACACCTACCTCGTGTCGCGGATTGCCGGCGTGATGGTCCGAGCCTTCCAGGGCACCGGTGCGAACGCGGCCGACAGCATCATGGCCAGCGTCAAGCACTTCGCCCTGTACGGCGCGGTCGAGGGCGGTCGCGACTACAACGTGGTCGACATGAGCCCGGTCAAGATGTACCAGGACTATCTGCCACCGTACCGCGCGGCGATTGACGCCGGTGCCGGCGGTGTAATGGTTGCGCTGAACTCGATCAACGGCGTGCCGGCCACGGCCAACACCTGGCTGATGAACGACCTGTTGCGCAAGGAATGGGGCTTCAAGGGCCTGGCCGTCAGCGACCACGGGGCGATTTTCGAACTGATCAAACACGGCGTGGCCGCTGACGGTCGCGAAGCCGCGAAGCTGGCGATCAAGGCCGGCATCGACATGAGCATGAACGACACCCTCTACGGCAAAGAGCTGCCAGGGCTGTTGAAGGCCGGCGAGATCGAGCAAAGCGACATCGACAACGCCGTGCGTGAAGTGCTCGCCGCCAAGTACGACATGGGCCTGTTCAAGGACCCGTACCTGCGCATCGGCAAGGCCGAAGATGATCCGGCGGACACCTACGCCGACAGCCGCCTGCACCGCGCCGAGGCCCGCGAAGTTGCGCGCCGCAGCCTGGTGTTGTTGAAAAACCAGGGCGAAACCCTGCCGCTGAAGAAAACCGCGAAAATCATGCTGACCGGCCCGTTGGCCAAGGCACCGATCGACATGATGGGCAGCTGGGCCGCCGCCGGTCGCCCTGCGCAATCGGTGACCCTGTTCGACGGCATGAACGCGGCCGTGGCCGACAAGGCAACGCTGGTCTACACCCGTGGCGCCAACATCACCAGCGACAAGAAGGTCCTGGATTACCTGAACTTCCTCAACTTCGACGCCCCGGAAGTGGTCGATGACCCGCGCTCGGCCCAAGTGCTGATCGACGAAGCAGTGAAAGCCGCCAAGGACGCGGACGTGATCGTCGCGGCGGTCGGCGAGTCCCGTGGCATGTCCCACGAGTCGTCGAGCCGTACCGACCTGAACATCCCGGCCAACCAGCGCGAATTGCTCAAGGCTTTGAAAGCCACCGGCAAACCGCTGGTGCTGGTGTTGATGAACGGCCGTCCGCTGTCGATTCTCGAGGAGAAAGACCAGGCCGACGCGATTCTGGAAACCTGGTTCAGCGGCACCGAAGGCGGCAACGCCATCGCCGACGTGCTGTTCGGCGATTACAATCCGTCGGGCAAACTGCCGATCACCTTCCCGCGCTCGGTGGGCCAGATTCCGACCTACTACAACCACCTGAGCATTGGCCGGCCGTTCACGCCGGGCAAACCGGGCAACTACACCTCGCAGTATTTCGATGACACCACCGGCCCGCTGTTCCCGTTCGGCTTCGGTCTGAGCTACACCGATTTCAGCCTGACCGACATGGCCCTGTCGTCGACCACGCTGAACAAGACCGGCAAGCTCGACGCCAGCGTCATGGTGAAAAACACCGGCAAGCGCGACGGCGAAACCGTGGTGCAGCTGTACATCCAGGACGTGACCGGCTCGATGATCCGGCCGCTGAAGGAACTGAAGAACTTCCAGAAAATCACGCTCAAGGCCGGCGAACAGAAAGTCGTGCACTTCACCATCACCGAAGATGACCTGAAGTTCTTCAATGCACAGCTCAAGTACGCGGCGGAGCCGGGCAAGTTCAACGTGCAGATCGGCCTGGATTCCCAGGACGTGACGCAGCAGAGCTTCGAACTGTTGTAATCCTTCAAACGCCACAAAAACCTGTAGGAGCGAGCCTGCTCGCGATGGCGGCCTGACAGTCAACTGAGATGTTGAATGTTTTGGCCTCATCGCGAGCAGGCTCGCTCCTACAGTGGTTTTTGGTGTGGCGACTATCCGCGGCGATCCAGCAGATTCACCACCAGCCGATCCACCCATCCCCAGATCCTCTGCTTCACCCGCCGCCACAACGGCCGGCGTTGCCAGGCTTCCAGGCTGACTTCCTGGCTCAACGCAAAGTCCCGCTCGAAACTTGCCGCCACTGCCCGCGTCAGCCCCGGGTCCAGCGCTTCAAGGTTGGCTTCCAGGTTGAAACGCAGATTCCAGTGATCGAAGTTGCACGAACCGATGCTCACCCAATCGTCGACCAGCACCATTTTCAGGTGCAGGAAACACGGCTGGTATTCGAAGATCTTCACCCCGGCCTTGAGCAATCGCGGGTAGTAGCGATGCCCGGCGTAACGCACCGACGGGTGATCGGTGCGCGGCCCGGTCAACAGCAGGCGCACGTCGACACCGCGACCGGCCGCCCGGCGCAGCGAACGACGCACTTTCCAGGTCGGCAGGAAATACGGCGTGGCCAGCCAGATGCGCTTTTGTCCGCTGTTCAGCGCACGCACCAGCGATTGCAGGATGTCCCGGTGTTGACGGGCGTCGGCGTAGGCCACCCGGCCCATGCCCTCGCCCGTGGCCGGTATGCGCGGCAGTCGCGGCAGGCCGAAATGCGAGGCGGGTTTCCAGGCGCGGCGGTGGCGGTTGGCGATCCATTGGCGGTCGAACAGCAATTGCCAGTCGATCACCAGCGGGCCGGTGATTTCCACCATGACTTCGTGCCATTCGCTGGTGTCTTCGCCCGGCGTCCAGAATTCATCGGTGACCCCGGTGCCGCCAACCACGGCCATGCTCTGATCGACCAGCAACAGCTTGCGGTGATCACGATAGAAGTTGCCGACCCAACGCCGCCAGCTCAGGCGATTGTAGAAACGCAGTTCCACTCCCGCCGCCATCAGGCGCTGGCGCAAGGTCAAGGTAAACGCGAGGCTGCCGTAATCATCGAACAGGCAGCGCACCCGCACGCCACGTTCGGCAGCCTGGACCAACGCCTGGACCATGGCCTCGGCGCAGGCGCCCGCCTCCACCAGGTACAGTTCCAGTTCAACCTGCTCTTCGGCCCGGGCAATCGCCACCAGCATGCGCGGGAAGAACTGCGGACCGTCGATCAGCAGCTCGAAGTTGTTGCCTTCGCGCCAGGGAAAAATCGCGCCGGCCATGTCAGCGCGCCGTGAAAATCAGTACCGCACCCACCGGCACCGACAGGCTGATTGCCGACAGACCGGCGACCTTGCGCAAGCTGTCCAGCCCCGGCGCCAGGTCGAAATCCTCGGCGTTGAGCACCAGCGGCTCGAGGGTCACCACTTGAAAGCGCCGGTCATCGAGACGGGTCGCCAGCAGTTCGGCGTTGTATTCATGGGTTTTCCCGTGGAGGTTGACGGTCACCGGCAAACGCAATTCGAGTTGCGCGCCGGGGGCGAGGTCGTTGATCGGGCGCAGATCGATTTGCGCCGTGATCAACGCTTCGGGGAAGGTCTGGATGTCGAACAGCTCCTTGCGCATGCGTTCGTCGCGCAGGGGGATGCCGCTGTTCACCGACTCCAGCTCGACTTCCACCTCAGCCAACCCTTTGGGGCTGACTTTGCCGTGCAGCACCAGAAAGCGCTGCACTTCGGAAACATGGGCGTTTTTGGTGCTGACGAACGACAACCGCGAGGATTCGCCGTCGAGGTACCAATTGGCCTGCGCCGACAACGTGGCCCCGGCCAGCAGCACAAAGGCGAGGGTTTGGGTGAAAGACCGCTTGAACATAAAGACTCATGGGCAAATAAACCTGCACGAACCTTAACCGTCCCTGAGCAAGAAGCAAACCGGTGTAGATACCTGCTCACTGGCGATGGCGTATTTGAAATCGCTATCGCCAGCAAGCTGGCTCCTACAGGTGAGGGGGTGGGGCCTCAATTTTGTTCACGCCGAAAATATGTAGGAGCCCGGCTTGCCGGCGATGGCGTCTGTGAGATTGCTATCGTCGGAACAAAGACTGTTCAGGGATTCAAACGGCAACCCTGGTGCTCACCGATCCACTGCGCGCTGTTGCTCCGGCCCAGGCCGCTGACGGTGACGCGCTTGCTGGCTGGGTCATCGGTAAACCCGCTGACAGGCAACCATTGCTTCACGTAACCACGGCAATACTCGGCGTCGTTGTTCATCACGTACCGGCACGAACAAAATTCCTTGGCGGTGTAGGCGCTGATGATGTCCGGGAACGCCCACAGCGCCACCCGTTCCTGCCAGATCCAGCCAAGCAAGGCGACCAGCAAAACCAACCCCAACATACTGAACGGACGGCGACGAATCATGGCTGCACCGCCCCGGCAAATGCCTTGCGCGCGAGCCGGAGCAATTCGTTGTGCCGATAACTGCCGTCGCGATCATCGCCGTAGCGCACGATCACCAGTTTTTCGCTGGGAATCACGTACATCGCCTGCCCCCAATGCCCGAGTGCGGCGAAGGTGTCTGCCGGAGCATCGGGCCAGGGGCGGGCCGCACTGTCGGCATCGCGGTTGAGCCACCAATGACCGCCCGGCACCGCTTCGTCCTGATGGGCCTTGTAATGGTCGAACGGTTCACGATTGAAGGCGACCCAGTCCTTGGGCAGCAATTGCCGATCGCCCCAACGCCCGTCGCGGGCCATCAACAGGCCGACACGCGCCAGGTCCCGCGCCGTGAGGTAGGCGTAGGACGACGCAACGAACGTGCCGGTGGCGTCGGTTTCCCAGACGGCGTGGCGGATGCCCAACGGTTCGAACAGCGCGGTCCACGGGTAATCCGGATAGCGCGCCGGGCCGACGATGTTTTTCAGCGCGGCAGACAACAGATTGCTGTCGCCACTGGAGTAGCGGAAGGCCTCGCCGGGTTTCGCGTATTCATCGTGATGGGCCGTAAACGCGGGCATGTCCTGATGACCACGGGTATAGAGCATCGCCACCACCGAAGACTTCAACGGTGCGAATTCGTAGTCTTCCTGCCAGTCCAGGCCCGAGGCCCAGTGCAGCAGGTCGGCCATGGTGATCGCCGGGTGTTTCGCCATTGGCGGATAAAACTTCAGCAGCGGGTCCTGAAGCGTGAACCCGCCTTCGCCATAGGCCACGCCGAGCACTGCGGCCATCAGGCTTTTGCTGATCGACCAGGTCAGGTGCGGCGTGTCGACCGTGGTCGGGCCGGCGTAGCGTTCGTAGATCAACTGGCCGTCACGGATCACCAGCAGGGCGTCGGTGCGCAGGCCTTTTCGGGTGACGTCGTCGCGGGGTGGAAAGGCGTACGCCTCAAGGGCCTGGAGGGCGGGGCCAGTGACGGTCGGGCCGGTGGACCATTGCTCGGCGGGCCAGTTTTCGGCGTGGGCCGGGAGGCTGAGCAGCAGCAGGAAAAACAGGGACACGCCTTTGAACATGGTGAGGGCTCGGCGGGATGAACCTGCAGAGCCTAGTCGAAGATGATGACAGTTCTGAAAAATCTGTCGTTCATCGGGCCCCATCGCGAGCAGGCTCGCTCCCACAGGGGAATGCATTTCAAATTGTGGGAGCGAGCCTGCTCGCGATGGGGCCATTCAATCCAGCGAAGATCCGGCCAATGCCTTGGCCAACCGCTTGCCCCTCGCCCCCGCCGCCAACTCCATCACCGCCTGATCCCGCTGCCACATCGCCGCCCACTGTGGCGGCCCGTCGGCCAGCGCCTGGTTCAGCTCAGCCTTCAACCCGTCGAACTGCGCGAACAATCCGCCCAGCAACACATGCCCGGCCGGATTGTTCGGCGCCTGCCGGCTGACTTCCGCGCAGCCGGCCAACAGCGCCAGCAAACGCAACTGCAAGGCTTGCGGCCAATCGCAGTCCTGACCGACGCCATACAGCCAGGCCGTCATCGCGCTCAACACATAGAGATCTTCGAGGGTGCGGAACGGTTTGACGTAGGCATTCCAGCCATCCCCGGCAAGCAGCTCGCACAGGGCATTGTCGAGCATCAACCGACCGTGGCTGATGTCCGGCATCAACGGGATCGCCGGCAGTTTTTCCACCCGCACGCCCGGCTCGCCGGGATAGACCACGGCCAGGCTCAGTCGCGGATCGGCGCCGGGCTCTTCGCTGCGGGCGGCGATCAGCAGCCAGTCGGCCGCGTCGCCGGCGGTGACGAAATCCTTGCGCCCGCTCAAGCGCAGATCCGTCAGGCGCGTCTGCATGTCCGCCACCCGCAGGCTGCGTTGTTCGGTGGCGCACAACGCACCCAGGCTCAACGGCGCGCTCGGCCAGAGCATGCGCAGCGCCGCTTGATAGCCCACCAGAAACGCCAGCCCCGGTGTCGCCATCAGACGCCCGCCGGCCACCGCCAGCTCGAACGGCGTCACCGTTCCCAACTGATGCAACAAGGTCGCGAACCCTTCCGCCAGGTCCGGGTTGGCGGGCAAGCGATCGCAGCGTTTCAACAGGGTTTGCCAGGGCATAGGAGGCTCCTCGAGGGCTGTCATATAAGCATCACCAAAGCTTCATGGCGATGACACCGGGGCTACATAGCCTGACTTTGCACAACAAGGCTGGATAAAGAAAGTCGATCCGCTGTAACCCAAAGACGGGTGAGCAGCCCGCACGGAGATTCGCCATGACTCAGATCGCCCGCATCAGCGACACCGGCAACGAACGCCGCCTGCAAGCCGAACGTCTGATAGGCGCCGAGGCTTTGCAGGAAGCCCAGGCCTTGCGCTTCAACGTGTTCAGCGGCGAATTCAACGCCAAACTGAAAGGCGCGGAGCTGGGTCTGGACATGGACGACTACGATGTTCACTGCGCCCACATCGGTGTGCGTGACTTGAACACCGGGCGCCTGGTGGCGACCACCCGTTTGCTCGATCACACGGCGGCCAGCAGCCTGGGCAAGTTTTACAGCGAAGAAGAATTCAGCCTGCACGGCCTGGTGCATTTGCAGGGTCCGATCCTCGAAATCGGCCGCACCTGCGTCGACCCGGCCTACCGCAACGGCGGCACCATCGCCGTGCTCTGGGGTGAACTGGCCGAAGTCCTGAACCAGGGCGGCTACAGCTACCTGATGGGTTGCGCGAGCATCCCGATGCAGGACGGCGGCATCCAGGCCCACGCGATCATGCAGCGCCTGCGCGAACGTTACCTGTGCACCGAACACCTGCGCGCCGAACCGAAAAAACCGCTGCCGACCCTGGATATCCCCTCTAACGTCATCGCCGAAATGCCACCGCTGCTCAAGGCCTACATGCGCCTCGGCGCGAAGATCTGCGGCGAGCCGTGCTGGGACGAAGACTTCCAGGTCGCCGACGTGTTCATCCTGCTCAAGCGCGACGAACTCTGCCCGCGTTACGCCAAGCACTTCAAGGCGGCGGTGTAATGAGCCGCCTGCGGGTGTACGCGCGGATCGCGCGAGTATTGATGGTGGTGACGCTGGGGTTGAGCATGGCCAGTGTGTTCGGCACCTTCGAACGCCTGGGCATCGCCCATTCGATGGTCCGCCGTCAGCGTTGGTCGCGTTTCTTCATGGCGCGACTGGCCAATGCCCTGCCCTTTCGCGTGACGGTCCACGGGGAGTTGCCCAAGGAGTCGATGCTTTGGGTCAGCAACCACGTGTCCTGGACCGACATCCCGCTGCTGGGCATGCTGACGCCAATGTCGTTCCTGTCCAAGGCCGAAGTGCGCACCTGGCCGGTGGCCGGCTGGCTGGCGGCGAAGGCCGGCAGTCTGTTTATCCGTCGCGGTTCGGGCGACAGCCAGTTGATCCGCAAACAGATGACCCGTCATCTGGAGCAAGCGCATCCGTTGCTGATGTTCCCGGAAGGCACCACCACCGATGGCCGTTCGTTGCGTACCTTTCATGGTCGCCTGCTGTCAGCGGCGATCGATTCGCAAGCGATGCTGCAACCGGTGGCGATTCGTTATGTACGCGAGGGCGAAGTGGATTCCCTGGCGCCGTTCATTGGCGATGATGACTTGCTCTCGCACCTGATGCGGCTGTTTGCCAATGATCGCGGGGATGTCGAGATTCATCTGCTCAAGCCGATTGCCTGCGAAGGCCGCGAGCGTGCAGCGCTGGCGTTTGAAGCGCAGCAGGCGGTGCAGAAGGTGTTGTTTGGTGCGATTCCGGAAAAACAGCAAGCGCCAATGCGCCCCGCCATCGCCGCCTGAACACATTTCCCCTGTAGGAGCCGGCTTGCCGGCGATGACGGCATAACATTCAACAGAGATGCTGACTGATACACCGCCATCGCCGGCAAGCCGGCTCCTACACGGATTTATGTGGTTGGATAGTTTTGGGCGAAGTCCTGGAGCTGTGGATAGAACAACCGAAAGTCCTCGCTCAACGGCTCATATAATCCCCGCAACTCTTGCATCGCCGCCGCCAGTTCCTCGGGTTTGGTCAGCCGTCGCGAAATCCCCCGCAGCACCTGCTCCAGCACTTCAAACTCCCGGTAAGAACCCAACCAGTCATTCGCCACCATGTGCGGCGCGATTTTCGCCAGCCGTTCCGGTAGTTGCGGCTCGGACGACAGCACCCGATAAACGTCAGACGTGAACAGCGCCAGCGGCCGGTCGGCATACAGCGCCCAGTCCCGTGCCAGGCAATGATCGAAAAACACATCGAGCACGATCCCGGCGTAACGCCGGCGGGTCAGGGAAAACCGCGACAGCGCCACGTCCACCAACGGATGGCGATCGGTGAACACGTCGATGCTGCGGTGCAGCTGGATGGCCGCTTCGATCTCCGGGTCGAACTGCCCCTGCAGCCGTCCTTTGACGAAGTCGCCATACAGACTGCCGAGCAATTGACCGGGACGCTGGCCACCCAAGTGAAGATGTGCGAGATAGTTCATGCCGCGCAGCTTAGCACTGCGCCACCCATATCGTTATAACCCGATATACCGATTTACTCGGCCCTCAGAGCTAAATCATATTGGTATATCGCGAAATACCGATTTAAAATTCGCCCCATCGCGATATAGCGTTTTACTCATCACGAGCCCCCAACCATGAACATCGACCTCGACGAAATAATAAAAGCCCTGGCACACCCGGTACGGCGAGAAATCCTGCACTGGCTGAAAAACCCGGACGTCGAATTTCCCGACCAGTCTCACAGCAACGAGCACGGCGTCTGCGCCGGGCAGATCGATCAACGCTGCGGCCTGTCGCAGTCCACGGTCTCCGCCCACCTCGCGACCCTGCAACGCGCCGGCCTGATCAGCAGCCGCAAAGTCGGCCAGTGGCACTTTTTCAAACGCAACGAGGAAACCATCCAGGCGTTCCTCAGCACCTTCAGTAAAGAGCTCTGACCCTTAACGTCAGTCAGCCAAAAGGAATTACACAATGCCCCTCTCGCTCCTCATCCTGGCCTTGAGCGCCTTCGCCATCGGCACCACAGAGTTCGTCATCATGGGCCTGCTGCCCGATGTGGCGGCGGACCTCGGCGTGTCGATCCCCGGCGCCGGCTGGCTGGTGACCGGTTACGCCCTGGGCGTGGCCATCGGTGCGCCGTTCATGGCACTGGCCACCGCCAAACTGCCGCGCAAGGCTGCACTGGTCGCGTTGATGGGCATATTCATCATCGGCAACCTGCTCTGCGCTCTGGCCACCGACTATGAAGTCCTGATGTTTGCCCGTGTGGTGACAGCGCTGTGCCACGGTGCCTTCTTCGGCATCGGTTCGGTGGTAGCAGCAGGCCTGGTGCCGGCCAACAAACGCGCCTCGGCCGTGGCCCTGATGTTCACCGGCCTGACCCTGGCCAACGTCCTCGGCGTACCGCTGGGCACCGCCCTCGGTCAACAAGCCGGCTGGCGTTCGACTTTCTGGGCAGTGACCGTGATCGGTGTGATCGCCCTGATCGGACTTATCCGTTTCCTGCCCGCCAAGCGCGATGAAGAAAAACTCGACATGCGCGCTGAGCTGCGCGCCCTCAAAGGCGCCGGCATCTGGCTGTCGTTGAGCATGACCGCTCTGTTCGCCGCTTCGGTCTTCACCCTGTTCACCTACGTTGCGCCGCTGCTGGGCGAAGTGACCGGCGTCTCGCCACGGGGCGTGACCTGGACCCTGATGCTCATCGGCCTGGGCCTGACCGTCGGCAACATCATCGGCGGCAAACTGGCCGACAAGGGCCTGGCAGCCACGCTGATCGGTGTGTTCATCAGCATGGCGGTGGTGTCCACCGTGCTGACCTGGACCAGCGTCGCGCTGATCCCGACCGAAATCACCCTGTTCCTCTGGGCCACCGCCTGTTTTGCCGCCGTACCGGCCCTGCAAGTCAACGTGGTGACCTACGGCAAGGCGGCGCCGAACCTGGTCTCGACCCTGAACATCGGCGCGTTCAACGTCGGCAACGCCCTCGGCGCCTGGGTCGGCGGCAGCGTCATCGCCCACGGCTACGGCCTGACCAGCGTGCCCCTCGCGGCCGCCGCACTGGCGGTACTCGCCCTGCTGGTAACGCTGATTACTTTCCGTCAGAGCGGTAATCCCGAACTGGCCCCTGCTACCTCTAACTGATCTCCACAAGAGAGCTATTAAATGACGACTATTTTCGATCCGATCAAACTGGGCGACATCGAGCTGGCCAACCGCATCATCATGGCTCCGCTGACCCGCTGCCGCGCCGACGAAGGCCGAGTGCCCAACGCGTTGATGGCCGAATACTACGTACAACGCGCCTCGGCCGGCCTGATCCTCAGCGAAGCCACTTCGGTCACACCGATGGGCGTCGGCTACCCGGACACCCCGGGCATCTGGTCCAACGACCAGGTACGTGGCTGGGCCAACGTGACCAAAGCGATCCACGGCGCGGGCGGCAAGATCTTCCTGCAACTGTGGCACGTGGGCCGGGTGTCCCATGAGTCGTACCTGAACGGTGAAGCGCCGGTGGCACCGAGCGCCATCCAGCCAAAAGGTCACGTCAGCCTGGTTCGCCCTCTGGCCGACTACCCGACGCCACGTGCGCTGGAAACCGCTGAAATCGCCGACATCATCGACGCCTACCGCACCGGTGCCGAGAACGCCAAGGCCGCCGGTTTCGACGGCGTGGAAATCCACGGCGCCAACGGTTACCTGCTCGATCAGTTCCTGCAAAGCAGCACCAACCAGCGCACCGACCAGTACGGCGGCTCCCTGGAAAACCGTGCCCGCCTGTTGCTGGAAGTGACCGACGCGGCGATCGAAGTCTGGGGCGCCGGCCGTGTCGGTGTGCACCTGGCACCGCGCGCCGATTCCCACGACATGGGCGACGACAACCTGGCCGAAACCTTCACCTACGTCGCCCGCGAACTGGGCAAGCGTGGCATCGCGTTCATCTGCTCCCGCGAGAAAGAAGGCGCCGACAGCCTCGGCCCACAGATCAAGGAAGCCTTCGGCGGCCCGTACATCATCAACGAACGCTTCACCAAGGACAGCGCCAACGCCTGGCTGGCCAGCGGCAAGGCCGATGCGGTCGCCTTCGGCGTGCCGTTCATTGCCAACCCTGACCTGCCGGCTCGCCTGAAAGCCGACGCACCGCTGAACGAAGCGCGTCCGGAGCTGTTCTACGGCAAGGGCCCGGTCGGCTACATCGACTACCCGACGCTGTAATCGTCACTCGCTGAAACGCAAAAAGCCCCGACTCGAAAGAGCCGGGGCTTTTTTGTTGCCTGTATAAATCCTGGGATTTATTACCACTCAATGTGGGAGCGAGCCTGCTCGCGAAAGCGGTCGCTCAGTCAACGATGATGGTGAATGTGATGGCCCATTCGCGAGCAGGCTCGCTCCCACAGGGCATGTGCGTGCTGGCTCAGCCTCACACTATCGACACAAAATTCCTACAAAATACTGAGCTTGCTACCTGTCAACCAAACGAACGGGCGTATATAAAAGCACCCCATTGATGCAGTGCGCGTGAAGAACCGTTCATCTGCGACATGAATGGTTGACACCCACGGATCCAATTACGCATTTTGTTTCATTTACGCAGGCTCGGGCTCAGGCGCAGCATGTCCAACCCGGTATCGACCCAGCGCTCAGCCTCGGTGTGGAGTTCAAAACTGTCCGGCGCCAATAGCCACTGGTACAGGATGCCGTCGATATAGGCGTGCAGGCTGATGGCCGCGCGGGCCGTGTCGAGATCATCCGGCAACTGCCCGCGATTCACCGCATTACGCAAGGCCAGGCCGATGCGCACGTTGCAATCGAGGCTGACCTCCCGGCGCTGCTGGCGCAGATCGCACATTTCATCGGTGAATTCGCACTTATGAAACAAAATCTCATTTATGCGTCGGGTTTTCGGGTCCAGTGCAACTTGATGAAACAAATGAATCAGCAGCTTGCGCATGCAACCCAGCGGATCGAGTTCATCTTCGCTTTCACTGGCCTTGGCCATTTCATCCAGCGGCTCATGCAGCGTATCGAGCATGGCCTGTACCAGATCGGCCTTGTTGCTGAAATGCCAGTAGATGGCCCCGCGCGTCACGCCGGCCAGGGTGGCAATGTCCGCCAGTGTGGTGCGCGCCACGCCCCGCTCGTAAAAGGCTTTCTCTGCCGCTTCGAGTATCTGGCTACGGGTTTCCTGAGCTTCCTCTTTGGTACGACGGACCATGGCAGTACAACCTCAATCGGGGTGCTTCAGCGATGCCTGAACAGCCGCTGAATAAAAGTGGGGCGAACGCTCTTGGGTGTCGTCCCCGGCCTACAATTCGAACCTTCGTAACGGCTTTTGTAACGGTGTGGGTACGCAGCCAAGGTATTTACAAACAACCATGAACGTAAGTATATTCCTTAGCAAGCTACTTATCCACTCAGCGCACATTTTTTACCCTTACACATTTCTTGTGCGCAATTTGCGCGCCTGACCCGAGGATTTTCATGCAATTCAAGCCAGCTGTTACCGCTCTGGTCACTGCCGTCGCCCTCGCATCGCTGCTCAGCGGATGTAAAAAGGAAGAGGCGGCACCGGCCGCTCCACCGCCTCAGGTCGGCGTCGTCACCTTGCAACCTCAAGCCTTTACCCTGACGTCCGAGCTGCCGGGTCGCACCAGCGCCTTCCGCATCGCCGAAGTCCGTCCGCAGGTCAACGGCATCATCCTCAAGCGTCTGTTCAAGGAAGGCGGCGACGTCAAGGCCGGCCAGCAGCTGTATCAGATCGATCCGGCCGTCTATGAAGCTACGCTGAAAAGCGCCGAAGCCAATCTGCAACAGACCAAGTCGATTTCCGATCGCTACAAGCAACTTGTCAACGAACAGGCCGTCAGCCGTCAGGAATACGACACCGCCCTGGCCAACCGCCTGCAATCGGAAGCCGCCCTGCAAACCGCCCAGATCAATGTGCGCTACACCAAGGTCTATGCGCCGCTGTCCGGTCGCATCGGTCGTTCGAACGTGACCGAAGGCGCCCTGGTCACCAGTGGCCAGGCGGATGCCATGGCCGTGATCCAGCAACTCGACCCGATCTACGTCGACGTCACCCAGTCGTCCGTGGAGCTGCTTGAACTGCGCCGCGAACTGGAAAGCGGTCGCTTGCAAAAGGCCGGCGACAACTCGGCGGCGGTCAAGCTGACCCTCGAAGACGGCAGCCAGTACAAGCTCGACGGCAAGCTCGAATTCTCCGAAGTCTCGGTTGACCAGACCACCGGTTCCGTGACCCTGCGCGCCGTGTTCCCGAACCCTGATCACACCCTGCTGCCGGGCATGTTCGTTCACGCCCAGCTGCAGGCCGGTGTGAATGCCGCCGCGATCCTGGCGCCGCAACAAGGCGTGACCCGCGACCTCAAGGGCACCCCGACCGCGCTGGTCGTTGGTGCGGACAACAAGGTCGAGCTGCGTCAGCTTAAGGCCAGTCGCACCGTCGGCAGCCAGTGGCTGATCGAAGACGGCCTGAAGGCCGGCGATCGCCTGATCACCGAAGGACTGCAATTCGTCAAACCCGGCATTGAAGTCAAGGCCAGTGAGGCGACCAACGTTGGCGCAAAGAACCCGGCCCCCGCACAGGCAGCTGACAAGGCTTCCAGCGGCAAAGGGGAGTAAACCATGTCGAAATTCTTTATCGACCGTCCGATTTTCGCCTGGGTAATTGCCCTGGTGATCATGCTGGTCGGGGCTCTATCGATCCTCAAGTTGCCGATCAACCAGTACCCGAGCATTGCGCCTCCGGCGATCGCCATTTCCGTGGCGTACCCGGGCGCTTCCGCGCAAACCGTGCAAGACACCGTGGTTCAGGTGATCGAGCAGCAGCTCAACGGTATCGACAACCTGCGTTATGTGTCCTCGGAAAGTAACTCCGACGGCACCATGACCATCACCGCGACCTTCGAGCAAGGCACCAATTCCGATACCGCGCAGGTTCAGGTCCAGAACAAACTGAACCTGGCCACCCCGCTGCTGCCGCAAGAAGTGCAGCAGCAAGGTATCCGCGTCACCAAGGCGGTGAAGAACTTCCTGCTGGTGATCGGCGTGGTCTCGCGTGACGGCAGCATGACCAAGGACGACCTGTCCAACTACATCGTGTCGAACATGCAGGATCCGATTTCGCGGACAGCCGGCGTGGGCGACTTCCAGGTGTTCGGTTCGCAGTACGCGATGCGTATCTGGCTCGACCCGGCCAAGTTGAACAACTTCAACCTGACCCCGATCGACGTCAAGACCGCCATCGCCGCGCAAAACGTCCAGGTATCGTCCGGCCAGCTCGGCGGCCTGCCTGCCCTGCCCGGCACTCAGTTGAACGCCACGATCATCGGCAAGACCCGCCTGCAGACCGCTGAGCAATTCAACAAGATCCTGCTCAAGGTCAACAAGGACGGTTCTCAGGTTCGCCTGAAAGATGTCGCCGACGTCGGCCTGGGTGGCGAGAACTACAGCATCAACGCCCAGTTCAACGGCGCCCCGGCTTCCGGCCTGGCAGTGAAACTGGCCAACGGTGCCAACGCCCTCGACACCGCGAAAGCCCTGCGCAAGACCATTGACAGCCTCAAGCCGTTCTTCCCGCAAGGGATGGAAGTGGTGTTCCCGTACGACACCACGCCAGTGGTGACCGAGTCGATCAAGGGTGTGGTTGAAACCCTGGTCGAAGCGATCGTGCTGGTGTTCCTGGTGATGTTCCTGTTCCTGCAAAACTTCCGCGCCACCGTCATCACCACGATGACCGTGCCGGTGGTATTGCTGGGTACGTTCGGCATCCTCGCGGCGTTCGGTTTCAGCATCAACACCCTGACCATGTTCGGTATGGTGTTGGCCATCGGCCTGCTGGTGGACGATGCCATCGTCGTGGTGGAAAACGTCGAACGGGTCATGAGCGAAGAAGGCCTGTCACCCAAGGAGGCCACCAAGAAATCCATGGGGCAGATCCAGGGTGCGCTGGTCGGTATTGCCCTGGTGCTTTCGGCGGTACTGTTGCCGATGGCGTTCTTCGGCGGCTCCACGGGTGTGATCTACAAGCAATTCTCGATCACCATCGTTTCGGCCATGGCCCTGTCGGTACTGGTCGCGCTGATCTTCACCCCGGCGCTCTGCGCCACCATGCTCAAAGCCATTCCCAAGGGCGAGCATGGCGTGCCGAAACGCGGTTTCTTCGGCTGGTTCAACCGCAACTTCGACCGTAGCGTGAAAAGCTACGAGCGTGGCGTCGGCAACATTCTGCGCAACAAGGTGCCGTACCTGCTGGCCTACGTGATCATCGTCGTCGGCATGATCTGGCTGTTCATGCGCATTCCGTCCTCGTTCCTCCCGGAAGAAGACCAGGGCGTACTGTTCGCCCAAGTGCAGACCCCGGCTGGTTCGACAGCACAGCGCACCCAGGTCGTCGTGGACCAGATGCGTGAATTCCTGCTGCGCCCAAGCAAGGATGGCGGTGAAGGCGATGCGGTGAATTCGGTGTTTACCGTGACCGGCTTCAACTTCGCCGGTCGTGGCCAGAGTTCGGGTATGGCGTTCATCATGATGAGGCCGTGGCACGAACGTAACGCCGACAACAACGTGTTCAAAGTCGCGGCCCGTGCCCAACAGCACTTCTTCACCTTCCGTGACGCCATGGTGTTCGCTTTCGCGCCGCCGGCGGTTCTGGAGCTGGGTAACGCCACCGGTTTCGACGTGTTCCTGCAAGACCGTGCCGGTATCGGTCACGAAAAACTGATGGCGGCCCGTAACCAGTTCCTCGGCATGGCGGCGCAGAGCAAAGTGCTGGCGCAAGTTCGTCCTAACGGTCTGAACGACGAGCCGCAATACCAGCTGGAAATCGACGACGAAAAGGCCAGTGCGCTGGGCATCACCATCGCCGACATCAACAACACCCTGTCGATTGCCTTGGGCAGTAGCTATGTGAACGACTTCATCGACCGTGGTCGGGTGAAGAAGGTTTACGTGCAAGGTCAGCCCGGCGCGCGCATGAGCCCTGAAGACCTGAAGAAGTGGTACGTGCGCAACAGCGCCGGGACCATGGTGCCCTTCACCGCGTTTGCCAAGGGTGAGTGGATTTACGGTTCGCCAAAACTGGCCCGTTATAACGGCGTAGAAGCGATGGAAATCCTCGGCTCCCCGGCGCCGGGTTATTCCACCGGTGAAGCCATGGCCGAAGTCGAGGCGCTTGCCCTGAAACTGCCGGCCGGTGTCGGTATTTCCTGGACTGGTCTGTCGTATGAAGAACGACTGGCAGGCTCGCAGGCGCCGGCACTGTTTGCGCTGTCGATCCTGATGGTGTTCCTGTGCCTGGCAGCGTTGTATGAGAGCTGGTCGATTCCGATTGCCGTGGTGCTCGTGGTACCGCTGGGGATCATCGGTGCGCTGATGGCCACCAGCCTGCGGGGGCTGTCCAACGACGTGTACTTCCTCGTGGGCCTGTTGACCACCATCGGTCTGGCGGCGAAAAACGCCATTCTGATCGTCGAGTTCGCCAAGGACCTGCATGAACAGGGCAAGAGCTTGCAGGAGGCCGCGATCGAGGCTTGCCGCATGCGTTTGCGCCCGATCATCATGACCTCCCTGGCGTTCATTCTCGGCGTGGTGCCCCTGGCCATTTCCAGCGGCGCCGGCTCGGGCAGCCAGCACGCCATCGGTACCGTGGTAATTGGCGGTATGATCACCGCCACCGTATTGGCGATCTTCTGGGTCCCATTGTTCTTTGTCACCGTGTCGGCCATGGGTCAGCGCAAAATCGCCGATCAGGACGACGCTATCGAACCATCTAAAGAGGCTGGCCAATGAGCAAGTCGCTACTCTCCATCGCAGTCGCCGCGTTCGTCCTGAGCGGCTGCTCGCTGATACCCGATTATCAGCAGCCGGACGCACCGGTCGCGGCCCAGTACCCGCAAGGCCCGGCGTACTCGCCGGCCGAGGCGCCGAGCCAGGCTGCCGCCGAACAGGGCTGGAAGCAGTTTTTCCATGACCCGGCGTTGCAACAGCTGATCCAGCTGTCCCTGGAAAACAACCGCGACCTGCGTGTCGCGGCGCTGAACATCGACGCGTTCGCGGCGCAGTACCGCATCTCGCGGGCGGATCTGTTCCCGGCGGTTTCGGCCAACGGTACCGGTAGCCGCCAGCGGGTTCCGGCTGACGCATCCCAGACCGGTCAGGCAGGTATCACCAGTTCCTACTCGGCCACCGTCGGCATCAGCGCTTATGAACTCGACTTGTTCGGTCGGGTTCGCAGCCTGAACGAAGAAGCCCTGCAGAAGTACTTCGCCACTGAAGAAGGCCGTCGCAGCACGCAAATCAGCCTGGTGGCCAGCGTGGCGAATGCCTACCTGACCTGGCAGGCCGACAAAGAGCTGCGCAAGCTGACGCAAGACACCCTCGGTGCGTTCGAGGAGAGCTACAAGCTCACCGCGCGCAGCAACGAAGTGGGCGTCGCCTCGGCGCTGGACCTGGCGCAGTCGCGTACATCGGTGGAAAACGCCCGTGCGCAACTGGCCCGTTACACGCGTCAGGTGGCCCAGGACGAAAACAGCCTGGTGCTGCTGCTCGGCACCGGCATCCCGGCCAATCTGCAAGAAGCCAAGCCGCTGTCTGACAACCTGCTGAGCGACGTACCGGCCGGCTTGCCGTCGGACTTGCTGCAACGTCGTCCGGACATCCTCCAGGCCGAATACAACCTGAAAGCGGCCAACGCCAACATCGGCGCGGCACGGGCGGCGTTCTTCCCGAGCATCAGCCTGACCGCCAATGCCGGGACGCTGAGCCCTGACCTGTCCGGCCTGTTCAAGGGCGGTTCGGGTACGTGGTTGTTCCAGCCGCAGATCAACCTGCCGATCTTCAACGCCGGCAGCCTGCGCGCCAGCCTGGATTATTCGAAAATCCAGAAAGACATCGGCGTGGCGAACTACGAGAAGTCCATTCAAACGGCCTTCCAGGAAGTCGCCGACGGCCTGGCCGCGCGCCAGACCTACACCGAACAGTTGCAGGCCCAGCGTGATTTCGTCACCGCCAACCAGGACTACTATCGTCTGGCCGAGCGTCGTTATCGCATTGGCGTCGACAGCAACCTGACCTTCCTCGATGCCCAGCGTCAGCTGTTCAGTGCGCAACAGGCGCTGATCACCGACCGCCTGGCGCAACTGACCAGCGCCGTGAACCTGTACAAGGCGCTGGGCGGTGGCTGGAACGAGCAGACCGCGAAAGTCGAGCCGCTGAAAGAAGAAGCGCCGAAGCTGAAGTTGTTCTGATCGAACGGTTGTAAACACGAAGCCCACCGATTGGTGGGCTTTTTGTTGGCTGCGGGAAAAGTAGTGTTGTCTTTGATGGCCCCATCGCGAGCAGGCTCACTCCTACAATGGATTGCATTCTTTCTGAAGGAACTCGGCTCACTGTAGGAGCGAGCCTGCTCGCGATGGGGCCCTCACAGACACCTCACGAATTAGCGCCATCTAACGTTCGATAATCGCCCAAAACCCGCTTTTACCAATTGAACCATCCAGTTAATTCCCCGCACCATTCGCCCTACAAAACCAATAACAACAGGTTCGACACCATGCCCCCGCGCCCCGCCCTGTCCGGCTGATCTCGCCCGTTTCATTTGAATTCGAATCCTTTGTCTGCAACCCGACGGTTGCGGCATCCACCCGTTTCATCCCCAAGAATTAGAGAGACCGAGCCCATGACACCTTCCCCTTATCTGGTTCCCAGCCTGATCGCCCTCGCACTGGCCGGTGCTGCCCTGCCCGCTTCGGCCGAAGAGGCGGGTTTTGTCGAGGGGGCCAAGGTCAACCTGAACCTGCGCAACTTCTACATCAACCGCAACTTCACCAACCCGACCAAGACCCAGGGCAAGGCTGAAGAGTGGACGCAGAGTTTCATCCTCGACGCCAAGTCCGGGTTCACCCAGGGCACCGTCGGTTTCGGCATGGACGTGTTGGGGCTGTACTCAGTGAAGCTCGACGGCGGCAAAGGCACCGGCGGGACGCAACTGCTGCCGCTGGACCACGATGGCCGTCCGGCGGACCAGTTTGGTCGCACCAACGTGGCGTTCAAGGCGAAGTTGTCGCAGACCGAAGTGAAAGTCGGTGAATGGATGCCGGTGCTGCCGATCCTGCGCTCGGACGATGGCCGTTCGCTGCCGCAAACCTTCCGCGGCGGCCAGATCACCTCGAAGGAAATCGACGGCCTGACGCTCTACGGCGGCCAGTTCCGCCAGAACAGCCCGCGTGACGACAGCAGCATGAGCGACATGTCGATGACCGGCAAAGCGGCGTTCACCTCCGACCGTTTCAACTTCCAGGGTGGTGAGTACCAGTTCAACGAAAAGCGCACCCAAATCGGTCTGTGGAACGCCGAACTCAAGGACATCTACAGCCAGCAATACCTCAACCTGATCCACAGCCAGCCCATCGGCGACTGGACCCTGGGCGCCAACCTCGGTTTCTTCTACGGCAAGGAAGACGGCAGCGCCCGCGCCGGCGACCTGGACAACAAGACCTGGTCGGGAATGTTCTCGGCGAAGTACGGCGGCAACACCTTCTACGTCGGCCTGCAAAAACTCACCGGCGACAGCGCCTGGATGCGCGTCAACGGCACCAGCGGCGGCACCCTGGCCAACGACAGCTACAACTCCAGCTACGACAACGCCCGGGAAAAATCCTGGCAAGTGCGCCACGACTACAACTTCGTCGCGCTCGGCATTCCGGGGCTGACCCTGATGAACCGCTACATCAGCGGCGAAAACGTGCACACCGGCACCATCACCGACGGCAAGGAATGGGGACGTGAAAGTGAACTGGGCTACACCGTGCAAAGCGGCGTGCTGAAGGACCTGAACCTCAAATGGCGCAACTCGACCATGCGCCGCGACTACAGCAATAACGAGTTCGACGAGAACCGGTTGATCGTCAGCTACCCGATCAGCCTGCTGTAAATTCCACCATCGCCATCGCGAGCAGGCTCGCTCCCACAGGATCTGCAGTGAACATAAAAGCTGTGTTCATCCCGGTCCACTGTGGGAGCGAGCCTGCTCGCGATGGCGTCAGTTCAGACAGCGAAAGTCTACTCCCGGGATTCAACACCCAGTTCATCCCACACCGACTCCGCCAAGTGGAACGTGGCATTCGCCGCCGGGATGCCGCAGTAGATCGCGCTCTGCATGATCACTTCCTTGATCTCTCCCCGGCTGACGCCATTGTTGGCGGCCGCACGCAAGTGCAGTTTGAGCTCACCCTCGCGGTTCATGCCGATCAGCATGGCTATGGTGATCAGGCTGCGGGTATGACGCGGCAGGCCTGGGCGGGTCCAAATGTCACCCCAGGCGTGGCGGGTGATCATTTCCTGAAACTCCGAGTTGAACTCGGTCAGCGCGGTCAGGCTGCGATCGACATGGGCGTCGCCGAGCACTGCGCGGCGCACGTTCATGCCCTCGTTGTAACGTTGTTTCTCGTCCACGGATGTTCCCCTCAATGGCCCGACAGGAAGGCAATAACGCGCTCACTGAACGCATCGCCCGCCTGTACGTTGGACAGGTGCGCGGCGTAGAACTCGGCGTACTCGGCGCCTACCACATGTTCCTGGATGAAGTGCCCGCCGGAGGGCGGCGTCACCGCGTCGTCGGTGCCGGCAATCACCAGCAGCGGCACCTTGATCGAGGACAGCTGATCACGGAAATCGGCATCGCGCACCGCGGCGCAATTGGCGGCATAACCCTCGGGCGAAGTGGCCGCCAGCATGTCGGTAATGCGTTTCGCCGCCGCCGGGTTGGCAGCGGAAAAGTCCGGGGTAAACCAGCGCGCAATCGATGCATCGCGCAGCGCGACCATGGCCGCCGCGCCGTCGCGCAGCACGGTTTCGATGCGCGGGTTCCAGATCGACGGATCGCCGATTTTCGCCGCGGTGTTGCACACCACCAGTTTGTTCAATCGATCACCGGCATGGATGCCCAGCCACTGGCCGATCAGGCCGCCCATCGACAGGCCACAGAAATGCGCCTTCTCAATGTGCAACGCATCCAACAGCGCCAGCACATCGCGCCCCAGTTGCTCGATGCTGTACGGCCCCGGCGTGACCAGGGATTGGCCGTGGCCACGGGTGTCGAAACGCAGTACGCGAAAATGCTCGGTGAACGCGGCAATCTGCGCGTCCCACATGTGCAGGTCGGTGCCCAGCGAGTTGGACAGCACCAGTACCGGCGCATCTACCGGACCGTCGATTTGATAATGCAGTTCGCCCTCGGCGAGTTGTACGAAAGCCACAGCAATCTCCTTCAGGCAGTCAACGCAGAATGTTCAGCCACCGCTCGCTCGACCCAGGTACGGGCCTGTCCGAGGTAGTGCGCGGGGTCCAGCAGATGATCGAGTTCAGCCGCCGAGAGTTCGGCGGTCACGTGCGGCTCGTCGCTCAGCACCGCGCGCAAATGCCGCTGCTCGGCCACGGCGCGCTTGCAGCACTGTTCCAGTAAATGGTGCGCCGTGTCGCGGCCGACCCGCTGCGCGAGGACGATGCTCACCGCCTCGGCCAGCACCAGGCCCTGGGTCAGGTCGAGGTTGCGGGCCATGCGCTCGGCATCCACTTCCAGACCGCCCGCCACCAACAGCGCTTGTTTGAGGCTGCCGGACACCAGGCAGCAAATCTCCGGCAGGGTTTCCCACTCGGCATGCCACAGCCCGAGGCTGCGTTCATGTTCTTGCGGCATGGCGCTGAACAGGGTCGAGAGCAGACCTGGCACCCGCGTGGCCGCGCCGATCAGCACCGCTGCGCCCACCGGGTTGCGCTTGTGCGGCATGGTCGACGAACCGCCCTTGCCCGGCGCCGAGGGTTCGAACACTTCACCTGCCTCGGTTTGCATCAACAGGCTGATGTCGCGGCCAAGCTTGCCGAGGCTGCCGGCGATCAAGCCCAGCACCGAGCCGAATTCCACCAGGCGATCGCGCTGGGTGTGCCACGGCTGGTCGGGCAAGCTCAGTTGCAGTTCCGTGGCCAGCGCTTCGGCAATCGGCAGCGCCTGCGGACCGAGGGCTGCCAGGGTTCCGGAAGCACCGCCGAATTGCAGCACCAGCAGGCGCGGCTTGAGTTCTTGCAGGCGCTGACGGCTGCGGGTAATGGCGCCCAGCCAACCAGCGATCTTCATGCCGAGGGTGACGGGCGTCGCATGTTGCAACCAGGTGCGCCCGGCCAGCGGCGTGGCGACGAAACGCAGCGCCTGGGTCGCGAGGGTTTCGCCCAGTTGCGCCAGATCGCTTTCGATCAGTTCCAGCGCCTGGCGCAGTTGCAGCACCAGGCCGGTGTCCATCACATCCTGGCTGGTCGCGCCCAGATGCACATAACGCTCGGCTTCGGCATCGGTGGCCGCGATCTGTTTGCCCAACGCCTTCACCAGCGGAATCGCCGAGTTGCCAGCCGTGGCAATCGCCTCGCCGAGGGCGGCAAAATCGAAATGCCCGGCCTGGCAGGCGGCTTCGATAGAGGCCACCGCCGCGTGCGGGATCAAACCGACCCGCGCCTCGGCCCGGGCCAGCGCCGCTTCGAAATCGAGCATGGCCTGAACCCGGCCCTGATCGCAGAACACCTCACGCATATCGCGGGCAGTGAAATAGGCATCGAACAATTGATTGCCCGGTCGCTGGTTCATAAACAGTTCCTGAAGGCGTGGGCCGGTCAGGCCCACGCAGATGGATCAAAGGTCGTGGTGCAAGTATTTCGCCTGTTTCGGCAGGCGCAGGCTGAACAGGAACGCTATCGCCATCATCACCGTGACGTACCAGTAGAAGGAGTTTTCCATGCCCACGGCCTTGAGGCTCAGTGCGACATATTCCGCCGATCCGCCGAAGATCGCATTCGCCACCGCGTACGCCAGGCCAACGCCCAGGGCACGCACTTCCGGCGGGAACATTTCGGCTTTCACCAGGCCGCTGATCGAGGTGTAGAAACTGACGATTGCCAGCGCCAGGGTGATCAGCACAAAGGCGAGGAACGGACTGCTGACGCTTTTCAGGCTCAACAGGATCGGCACGGTGCACAGCGTACCGAGGGCGCCGAACCAGAGCATCGAGTTACGGCGGCCGATTTTGTCGGCGAGCATGCCGAAGAACGGCTGCATGCACATATAAAGGAACAGCGCGCCGGTCATGATGTAGCTGGCGGTCTTGGCGTGCATGCCGGCGGTGTTCACCAGGTATTTCTGCATGTACGTGGTGAAGGTGTAGAAAATCAGCGAGCCACCGGCGGTGTAGCCGAGCACGGTTATGAACGCGGCTTTATGGTCGCGGAACAACGCGCGGATGCTGCCGGCGTCCTTGTTCTCGCGCATTTCCTTGCTGGTGGTTTCTTTCAGCGAACGACGCAGATACAGCGAAACCAGTGCCGCAGCCGCACCGACCACAAACGGAATCCGCCAGCCGTAGGCACGCAGGTCATCCTCGGTGAGGAACTGTTGCAGGATCACCACCAGCGACACCGCCAGCAATTGCCCGCCAATCAGCGTCACGTACTGGAACGAGGCGAAGAAACCACGCTGGCCCTTGAGCGCGACTTCGCTCATGTAGGTCGCGGTGGTGCCGTACTCGCCACCCACGGACAAGCCCTGGAGCAAGCGCGCGAACAGCAACAGGATCGGCGCCCAGACGCCGATGTCCTTGTAGGTCGGCAGACACGCGATGAGCAACGAGCCGAAGCACATCATCAGAATCGAAATCAGCATCGAATTCTTGCGCCCGTGCTTGTCCGCGACACGGCCGAAAATCCAGCCGCCAATCGGTCGCATCAGGAACCCGGCGGCGAATACGCCCGCGGTGTTCACCAGTTGCACGGTCGGGTTGTCGGAAGGGAAAAAGGCCGGGGCGAAATAGATCGCGCAGAAGGCGTAGACGTAGAAGTCGAACCATTCGACGAGGTTGCCGGACGAGGCGCCGACAATGGCGAAGATCCGTTTACTGCGCTCTTCGCCGGTATATAGCGCGGGTGCTGCGGTTGGCGTTGTCATTGTTTTTTTCACTCAATGGGGACAGTGAGAGTCTAGACATACTTTGCAACAGTCCCGTTCCACACAAGCAATACAGATCCCTTGTAGGAGCCGGCTTGCCGGCGATGAACGCAAGAGCGACGCGGATAACCATGAACACGCGTCATCGTTAACGACCATCGCCAGCAAGCTGGCTCCTACAGGGACTTGTGGTGTTTTCAGTAGTCGAAGAACACCGTCTCGGCGTCAGAGCCTTGCAGAATCACATTCCACTGATAAACGCCGCTCGCATCCTGCTTCGCCAGCAACGTAGCGCGACGTTCGGCCGGCACGCATTCCAGCAACGGGTCCGACACGTTGGCCGGCTCGCCATCAAAGTAGATCCGCGTCAGCAAGTGCTTCACCAGGCCGCGGGCAAACACCAGCACCACCAGGTGCGGCGCCTGGGTCGTGCCTTTCAGCCCTTCCACCGTGCCCGGCTTGATCGTGGTGAAGCGGAAGCGCCCTTCGGCATCCACCGGAATCCGCCCAAAACCTTCGAAGTTCGGGTCCAGGGGTTTTGCCTGATCGTCTTCGGGATGGTCGTATTTGCCGGCGGCGTTGGCCTGCCAGACTTCGAGCATCGCGTCGTTGACGATGTCACCGTTGCCGTCGACGACTTGCCCGGTGATCGCCACGCGCTCGCCCAGGGTTTGTTCGACGGTAAGGTTTTCGCGGTTCAGCCAGGTCAGGCCGATGTGGTAGTACGGCCCGACGGTGTGGGACGTGGTCGCAGTCAGCGTCATCTTATTTCTCCATCGGCGTGGCATCGCGGCCGCGCAAGACGATGTCCCAGCGATAACCGAGGGCATAGGAAGGGACGGTTTTTTCCAGGTCGAAACTGGCGATCAGGCGCTCTTTGGCACTGGTATCTGGCACGCAGTTGTAGATCGGGTCGTAGGCCAGCAGCGGGTCGCCTGGGAAATACATCTGGGTGACCAGCCGCGTCAGGATGCTCGGCCCGAACAGCGAGAAATGGATGTGCGCCGGGCGCCAGGCATTGTGGTGGTTGCCCCACGGGTAAGCGCCGGGCTTGATGGTCTGGAATTGATACCAGCCATCGGCATCGGTCACGGTACGGCCGGTGCCGGTGAAGTTCGGGTCCAGCGGCGCGTCGTGCAGATCGCGGGCGTGGTTGTAGCGACCGGCGGCGTTGGCCTGCCAGATCTCCACCAGAATCCCCGGCACCGGCAGACCGTTTTCATCCAGCACACGGCCGTGAATGATGATGCGCTCACCCAATGGCTCGCCCTTGTGCTGGGCGGTCAGGTCGTTGTCCTTCTCGTTGACGCGCTCGGCACCGACGGTCGGGCCGGTAATTTCCGACAACGAATGGGGCAGAAACACCAACGGCTTCGACGGCGAGCGACGGTTGGTGGATTGGTAAGTCGGGTGCAGGTACTCAGGCTGCGTGCCTTCCTGCGGACGACGGTAACCAGGCTTGTCAGTCATTTCGCTTTCCTCTGTTCTTGTTGTCACGGCTGCACGTCAGACGCGTTCGATGGCCAAGGCCAGACCCTGGCCGACACCGACGCACATGGTCGCCAGACCTTTCTTGCCACCGGTTTTTTCCAACTGATGCAATGCCGTCAGCACCAGACGCGCACCGCTCATGCCCAACGGATGGCCCAGGGCGATGGCGCCACCGTTCGGGTTGACCTGCGCCGCGTCGTCCGCCAGGCCCAGTTCGCGCAGCACCGCCAAGCCTTGGCTGGCGAAGGCTTCGTTGAGTTCGATCACGTCGAAATCGCTGACCGCCAGGCCCAGGCGTTCGGTGAGTTTCTGCACCGCCGGCACCGGGCCGATGCCCATCACGCGCGGTGCGACACCGGCGCTGGCCATGCCCAGCACTTTGGCCCGTGCGGTCAAACCGTGTTTTTTCACCGCTTCGGCCGAGGCCAGGATCAGGGCCGCGGCACCGTCGTTGACACCCGAGGCGTTGCCGGCAGTGACGGTTTTGTCGGGACCGTTGACCGGTTTCAGCTTGGCCAGGGTTTCCAGGGTGGTGTCGGCGCGAGGGTGTTCGTCCTGGCTGACCACGGTTTCACCCTTCTTGTGGGCAATGCGCACTTCAACGATTTCTTCGGCGAAAAATCCTGCAGCCTGCGCGGCGGCTGTGCGCTGCTGGCTGCGCAGGGCGAATGCGTCCTGGTCTTCGCGGGACACCCGGTAATCGTCCGCCACGTTGTCGGCGGTTTGCGGCATCGCGTCGACGCCGTACTGGGCTTTCATCAACGGGTTGATGAAACGCCAGCCGATGGTGGTGTCTTCGAGCTTCATGTTGCGCGAGAACGCCGCATCGGCCTTGCCCATCACGAACGGCGCGCGGGACATCGACTCGACGCCGCCGGCAATCGCCAGCTCCATTTCGCCGCTGGCGATGGCGCGGAACGCCGTGCCGATGGCATCCATGCCGGAAGCGCACAGGCGATTGAGGGTCACGCCGGGAATGCTCTCCGGCAGGCCCGCCAGCAACGACGCCATGCGCGCCACGTTGCGGTTGTCTTCACCGGCCTGGTTGGCGCAGCCGAGGAACACCTCGTCCACCGCATTCCAGTCCACCGACGGGTTGCGCGCCATCAGCGCCTTGATCGGCACGGCGGCCAGGTCGTCGGCACGCACCGCCGACAGGCCACCGCCGAAACGGCCGATGGGGGTGCGAATCGCGTCGCAGATATAAACGTCACGCATCACGCTTCTCCGGGTGCTTGGCCGTGGGCGGCGGCGGTGCGGGCTTCCAGGTCCCTGAGGGCTTTCAGCTCGACGTCGGTCGGCTCGGCGGTGCTTTCAACGCTGTCGGCGAAACGAATCGCCCAACCGGTGGCTGCGACGACTTGCTCGCGGGTCACGCCCGGGTGCAGCGCGGTGACCACGAATTCGTGGGTGCCGGCTTCCGGCTCCATGATGCACAGGTCGGTGATAATGCCGACCGGCCCGGCGCCCGGCAGCCCCAGGCGTTTGCGCGAATCACCGCCCTCGCCATGGCCGACCGAGGTAATGAAGTCGAGCTTGTCAACGAAGGAACGCGCCGACTGTTTAAGGATGATCAATACGCTTTTCGCCGAACCGGCGATTTCCGGCGCGCCACCGGCACCCGGCAAGCGAACTTTCGGCGCGTGATAATCGCCGACCACCGTGGTGTTGATGTTGCCGAAACGGTCGACCTGCGCGGCACCGAGAAAACCGACGTCGATGCGCCCGCCCTGCAACCAGTAGCGAAAAATCTCACCGGTCGGGACGACGGTGTCGGCGGTTTCCGCCAGCTCACCGTCACCGATCGACAGCGGCAATACACTCGGCTTGGCACCGATCGGACCCGATTCGTAGATAAGCACTACATCAGGCGAAGACGTCAGCCGCGCCAGGTTGGCCGCTTTCGACGGCAGGCCGATGCCGACGAAGCACACCGAACCGTTCTTCAGGCGGCGCGCAGCGGCGACGGTCATCATTTCATTAGTGGTGTAAGTCATTACTTCGCCTCCGAAGCAGCGGCCAGCTTGGCCTGGAACTCGCTGAAGTCAGCGCAGCCATGGATGTACTCGTTGATCCACGCGGTGAAGGTGTCACGGTCGCGGGCAATCGGGTCCCAGGCCTGGTAGAAACGGTTGTCACGCTCGTTGTAACCGTGAGCGTAGGACGGATGCGCACCGCCGGGAACGTGGCAGACCGCGCTCAACGCCCAGGTCGGCAGCACGCAGGAATTCATCGGTGCATTGAGGTCGTCGACGATTTCTTCGACGGTGACGATGCAACGCTTGGCGGCCAACGCGGCTTCTTTCTGTACGCCGAGGATGCCCCACAGCAACACGTTGCCTTTACGGTCGGCTTTCTGCGCGTGGATCACGGTGATGTCCGGGCGCACCGAAGGCACGGCGGCCAGCACTTCGCCGGTGAACGGGCAGGTCACGGATTTGATCAGCGGGTTGACCTTCGGCAAGTCGGAGCCGGCGTAGGCACGCAGCACCGCGAACGGCAGGCCGGAGGCGCCAGCGACGTAGGCATTCGCCAGGTCGGCGTGGCTGTGTTCTTCGATTTCCAGCGGGTGCGGCCATTGCTTCTCGACCGCGTCACGCAGGCGGTGCAACGAACCCACGCCCGGGTTGCCGCCCCAGGAGAAAATCAGCTTGCGAGCACAACCGGCGCCGATCAACTGGTCGTAGATCAGGTCAGGCGTCATCCGTACCAGCGTCAGATCTTTCTTGCCCTGGCGAATGATTTCGTGACCCGCCGCCGTAGGGATCAGGTGAGTGAAGCCTTCGAGCGCGACGGTATCGCCGTCGTTAATGAATTGCTTCACCGCGTCGTGCAGCGAAAGGATTTCAGCCATGGGGCAGGCTCCCGTTTTGTTATGAACCGACAGTGGATGAAAAAGGCGCGATGCGCGCGCCGGAATGACTAAAGAGTAAGCCCCGGAAAAACCCCAAACAATCCGATAATCGACTGAGTGTTCGTTTATCGAACAGATTGTTGTTTGGCTACCGATCCCCAAAAGCATTCGCGAGCAGGCTCGTTCCCACAGGAAAACGCGATCCGCCGTGGGAGCGAGCCTGCTCGCGAAGAGGCCCTGAAAATCACTGGAGATTCAGGATCAGGCCCTCAAGTCGCATCCGCATGACTGACCATGCCCTTGATCACCACCGCCGTGGTCGCCAACGCCGCCGGAATCACCAGCGCCGTCAGCACTTGTTCAAAGTTCCAGCCAAGCCCCAGCAACGTCGCGCCCATCCACGCCCCGAGGATCGCGCCAAAGCGGCCAATCCCGAGCATCCACGACACCCCGGTCGCCCGGCCCTGGGTCGGATAAAACCGCGCCGCCAGCGACGGCATCGCCGATTGCGCGCCGTTGACGCACATCCCCGCCACCAGCACCAAAGTCGCCAGCAACGCGATGTTGCCCAGGCTCTGCCCCACCGCGTAGGCAAACACCCCGGCCAGCAGGTAGAAAGTGCCGATGACCTTGTGCGGATTGAACCGGTCCATCGCCCAGCCCACGCCCACGGCGCTCAACACGCCACCGAACTGGAACAGCGCGCCGATAAACGCCGCTTGCTCCATGCTCGCGCCGCTGTCACGCATCAGCGTCGGCAGCCAGCTGGTCAGCAGGTAAACAATCACCAGGCCCATGAAATAGGTCAGCCACAGCAACAAGGTGCCGGCGCTGTAGGTGCCGGAGAAAATCACCGCGAAAACGTTACGGGCCTTCACGGTTTTCTGTTCCGGCACGCTGAAGCTGGACGCCTGCGCGACAACTGTAGGATCGATCGGGGCCAGGGCCTTGCGCACTTTGTCAGTGCCGCGATTGCGCACCACCAGGTAACGCGCCGATTCCGGCAGCCAGAACAACAACACCACCGCCAGGATCAGCGGCAGAATCCCGCCGATCAGCAGCAGGCTGTGCCAGCCGAACGCCGGAATCAGCTTGGCGGAAATGAAGCCGCCACCGGCCATGCCGAGGTTGAAACCGCAGAACATGCTGGTCACCAGCAGGGATTTCTTGCGCTCAGGGGTGTATTCCGAGAGCAGCGTCGTGGCGTTCGGCATGCCCGCGCCAAGGCCCAGGCCGGTGAGGAAACGCAGCACCAGCAACTGATCGACGTTGCTGCTGTAGGCCGAGGCCAGGCTGAACGCGCCGAACAACAGCACCGCGCCGACGAGTACGACTTTTCGCCCGAAGCGGTCAGCCAACGGGCCGGAACCCAATGCGCCGAAGACCATGCCGATCAACGCCGCACTCATCACCGGGCCGAGGCTGGCGCGATCGATGCCCCAGTCCTGGGACAGTGCAGGCGCAATGAAACCCATGGCCGCGGTGTCGAGGCCATCGAGAAAGACAATCAGGAAACACAGGATCACCAGTCGCCACTGGTAGCGCGAAATGGGTTGAGCATTGATGAAGGACTGCACATCGAGGCAGTTACCTACAACAGACTGAGGCTGGTTCATTATTTTTATTCCACGCAAGAACGCAGTCGGACAGGTGCCAGCCAAGGGCTGGCGCTGCCGCGACATTAGTGATCCCGGGGAAAGTGCGTCAATTCATCAAGCGCGAGTCTGTGCGATTACCGAACAGCTTAGGCAAAGAGCTGGGCGCTGAGATTACGGCTGGCTGCCAGCAGACCCGGCAGGAAACGCTGCTCCAGCTCGTTGCGGCTGACCCGGCCGGCGTGGGTGCTGACGTTGAGCGCCGCCACCACTTGCCCGGAAGCGTCGTACACCGGAACGGCAATCGAGCGCAGCCCTTGTTCCAGTTCCTGATCGACGATGCACCAGCCTTGTTGCCGGACTTCCTGCAAACATTCGAGCAGCGCCTCGGGGGTGTGCAAGGTGCGGCTGGTCTTGGCTTGAAGGTCGGCATGATCGAGGTATTCGCGTAGCGACGTGTCGTCCAGTGCCGCGAGCAGAATCCGGCCCATCGAGGTGCAATAGGCCGGCAGGCGCCCGCCCACCGACAGGTCGACGGAAATCAGGCGCTGAGTGGTTGCCGAGCGCGCGATGTACAAAATGTCATCGCCCTCCAGCGTGGCCATGTTGCAGGCCTCGTGAAGTTGTTCGCTCATGCGGTCGAGGTAAGGCTGGGCAGACACCGCCAGCGGCGTGGAAGACAGATAGGCATGGCCGAGGGTCAGCACTTTGGGCAACAGTGAATAGGTGCGGCCGTCAGTGGTGGCGTAGCCGAGTTTGATCAGCGTATGCAGGCAACGTCGCACGGCGGCGCGGGGAATTTCCGTGCGGTGACTGATCTGGGCGATGGTCAGGTGCCGTTTGCGTTCCTGGAACGCTTGCACCACGGCGAGCCCACGGGCCAGGGACGTCATGAAGTCCGGGTCGCCGGTCAGGGCCTGGATCCGCTTGGCGGGCGACGCGACAATCGGCGGCGCCACCGAAGCGAAGGAATTGCGCATTTGCTCATTCATATCAGGTCCATTTCCTACACGGATCAACGACGGTTATTACAAGCGGCTCCGGGTCCGGCACACAAGCCATAGGCCGCCAAGATTGGGCGATTATCGAACCACGGACCGATAATCGCAATCGGCAGAGAGCCAGGGACAAAACAGGGCTTAGGGCTTCACCCATTTCCTTAGATGTTTCCCCCCCTGCTTGAACCTTGAGTTAAAGGCCCCATGTAATGTCTTAAGTTGTTCGACTTAATGGCGCCAGAAAGACACCATCGCGATCTGATCGTAGAAACTTGCAAGTAATAAATCGATCACACAGGAAGATTCATTTTTAACTCTTTGGCGATAGTGTTCTTCAAATCGACCGCTATAATGCAAATCAATGGCGACCCGGTTTCTCTACCTGGTTTCGTCATCGGCAACCCGATGTTCCATCGTCGTTGCCCCCAGCAAGCGCCTGACGCTCATTCTAAATGCTCCGACAGCGCGCTCGCTGAAACAGGAAACTGATGCTACGTCAGCTGTTTTGCTCTGGTGTCGTGGCCGCCTGCAACATGGAAGTATTGATCGCCGTACCGTAAAACGATGCATTTACCGGCATTGTCCATTCGGTGAGCGCGGGCAATACATTTGATGCAGCGCGTTTTGCCAGAATTAATCTCAACCCATACAGGTAGCACTGTGACGAAAGACGAACTGCGCGCGGAACTTGAGCGCCAGGAACAACGTTACAAGGAAGTTTACGGCGGGGAAGTCACCACCTACGCCGCCCAGCCCGAACCGGAGCGCAAACCCTGGCGTAAGCGCGCCACCGTTCAGGACCAGGCTTTTACCCAGGAACTGCAGAAGATGGAAAAGGAACTCAAAGCCGAAGAGCCATGACCGCCTCGGCCTGACTCCTTTCAAGGGCCTGCGTCTGCCCCCGTTAAAAGCGGGATGCATTGATGTTGCCATTCGCGCCCGCTACGAGCGGGCAGCGGTTACCTCCTCCATCTGATGAGGTAAATGGAACATATCTGGCCCTCTTCTCAGATATTTCATACAAGCCCCCACGCCTTGCAGCCCGGCGAGAGAAACCCTTGCGCCTGCGGGCTTCTCAAAGAAATTCAACGACTTGCGAAACCCCGCAAACCCGCTAGCCTCCGGGTGTTTCCGAAAACTAATTCGTTGAAGAATGTTACCGATGAGCAGCTAGTGCATCGATTAACAGTCTTTTCTGGCATAATCGCGCCCCCTTATGACCGGGTCAGAAAACCTTCATGATCGATTTATTCAGCGGACTGGATGCTTGGGTGCTTGTGAGCCTCTTGCTCGCCCTCGCCTTTGTCCTCGCCTTCGAGTTCATCAACGGCTTTCATGACACCGCTAACGCGGTCGCCACGGTGATCTACACCAAAGCCATGCCGCCTCATCTGGCGGTGTTCTTTTCCGGTGTGTTCAACTTTCTCGGCGTACTGCTGGGCGGTGTCGGCGTGGCGTATGCCATCGTCCACCTGCTGCCGGTGGAACTGCTGATCAATGTGAACACCGGCCACGGGCTGGCCATGGTGTTCTCGCTGCTCGCCGCCGCCATCACCTGGAACCTGGGCACCTGGTACTTCGGTATCCCGGCCTCCAGTTCCCACACGCTGATCGGTTCGATCCTCGGTGTCGGCCTGGCCAACGCGCTGATCAACGACATTCCGTTGGCCGATGGCGTGAACTGGCAGAAGGCGATCGATATCGCCGCCTCGCTGGTGTTCTCGCCGATGGCCGGGTTCCTGATCGCGGCACTGATCCTGATCGGCCTTAAATGGTGGCGTCCGCTGTCGAAGATGCACAAGACCCCGGAACAGCGCCGCAAGATCGATGACAAGAAGCACCCACCGTTCTGGAATCGCCTGGTGCTGGTGATCTCGGCCATGGCCGTGAGCTTCGTGCACGGTTCCAATGACGGCCAGAAAGGTATCGGCCTGATCATGCTGGTGCTGATCGGTATCGTTCCGGCGCAGTTCGTTCTCGACCTGGGCAGCACCACCTACCAGATCGAACGGACGCGCGATGCGACCTTGCACCTGAGCCAGTTCTACAAGCGTAATGCCGACACCTTGGGCGAGTTCCTGGCCTTGGGCAAAAGCGTAGAAGGCGATCTGCCGGAGAAATTCCGTTGCAACCCGCAACAGACCGAACCGACCATTTCCGCCCTGCTCGACACCCTTAAAGGCGTGGCCGACTACCACTCGCTGCCGGCGGAAAGCCGCATCGAAGTGCGTCGCTACCTGCTCTGCCTGGACGACACGGCCAAGAAAGTCAGCAAGCTGCCAGGCCTCGCGCCTCGTGAAAAGGCTGACCTGGACAAGCTACGCAAAGACCTGACCACCACCACCGAATACGCCCCGTTCTGGGTGATTCTGGCGGTCGCACTGGCCTTGGGCCTGGGCACCATGGTTGGCTGGAAACGCGTAGTACTGACCATCGGCGAGAAGATCGGCAAGCAAGGCATGACTTATTCCCAGGGCATGTCGGCGCAGATCACCACGGCGAGCCTGATCGGCATGGCCAACATCTTCAGCCTGCCGGTGTCCACCACCCACGTCCTGTCCTCGGGCGTGGCCGGCACCATGGTCGCCAACAAAAGCGGCCTGCAGGGCGGCACCGTCAAAACCATCCTGCTGGCCTGGGTCCTGACCCTGCCGGCAACCGTGGCGCTGTCTGCCGGTCTGTTCTGGCTGGCGTCGAAGGCACTCGGCAGCTGATACATCGCTGCAACGAAAAAGGCGCGTTCCGTGAGGTTCGCGCCTTTTTTATCGCTGCAGTCTCGTGTTCAGGCGTACATATCCGTTTCTGCGGTAACGGCCGCCTATGGTTCCGCTCTTACAGCGGGTTACTTGGAAAAGCGGAACGCCGCCCGGCGCCAAGTAACCAAGCGCTTTTGCCCCTTCGTTCGGTGCCTCGCTAAGGCTCGGCATTCCCTCGCTCCGGTCCTGCTCCGCCTCTCGAGGGGGCGGGCACCGCAAGATCAAAAGCGAAAGGCGAGCTAACGCACGGTCTGATGAATGGTGAGAATCAAAAGCGCACGCGATCCCCTGTAGGAGCCAGCTTGCTGGCGAAAAACGCCCAGGCGCCGCGTTCATCCAGACAGCCCGCGTCATCGTTGACGTCCATCGCCAGCAAGCTGGCTCCTACAGTTTTGAACGTGTCAACCCGCCCCCCCTGTAGGAGCGAGCCATGCTCGCGAAAAACGTCCAGACAACCGCTTTCATCCAGACAGCCCGCGTCATCGTTAACGTCCATCGTCGGAACGCCGCCCGCAGCAAGCCGGCTCCTACACGGGATTGGTGTACAGATTCGGGATGGGTGAGTGCAGAAAAAAGGGCAATGCGATCGACCAGAGAGCCAGGTCGGCTACCAGGCCGCCTCGGCGGCTGTGGCGGTGGTCGCCCCCTCGAGAGGCCGAGTGGAGGTTCTGCGCAGTGGGCAACCCGGCATGGATGCCGGGTTAGCCGCGCACGGCCATGGATTGCCGATCGCGGCGGGCCCACGGAGCAGTACCGGAGCGAGGGAATGTCGAGCCTAGGCGAGGCACCGAACGAACGGGGGCAAAAGCGCTTGGTTACTTGGCGCCGGGCGGCGTTCCGTTTTTCCAAGTAACTCGCCGTAAGGGCGAAACCAATAGCCGCCGTTACCGCAGAAACGGATATGTAAACAATCCAAAACCCAAACCAACCTGAATATTCCAGGCCTATACACGCCGCAAAATTTTCATGGGCAAAAAAAAGGGCAACCGAAGTTGCCCAAAATGCCTTGCGTGCTCATTGCATCCAAAAAGACCTACGGCTTTTTCCGCTTGTGCGCATCTTTCCAGATAAAAAATCCAAACCCGGCAAAAAACATAACCATGAGGCCGACTGTCAGCACTCCGGCGATCACCACGTTGTCGAAAAACATGACTGGCCTCCTGGACTTGCCCTGTTGCGATAGGGCTAAGTTAACCAATCAGGCAGGAGAGAAAATTGACCGGGATCAATATCGCCCGAGACCGGGCGCAAAGGAGGGAGAAAAACTGATCTGCATCAACAGATGCGGGGGGATTTAACGTTTTTTCGGTTTGTTCTTCGGCTTCTTCTTCGGTTTACCCAACGGCATGGCCTGCTCGAACGCCTGGCGCACTTCATTCAAGCGCTTTTCGTTGAGGTCATGAACACGCTTGGCGCGTTCCGAATTGAGGTCGATCAGCTTGTCGTCTTGGCTCATGGCGTTCAGTGCGTTGGGTGAATGCGCCAATAATGCGGTCTGGCGCCGCCGCTGACCAGTCACCCGTGTCGCCGTGACTTAACAAAATATGTGCTCGAGCGATTATTTCACCGCACAATCGCGTTTTTGCGATGGACCCAAAGGACCCGCGCCGTGGAATTGCACCAGGATCTGCCGCCGCTGATGGCCTTGCGCGCCTTTGAGGCCGTGGCTCGCCATCTGAGCTTCATCAAGGCCGCCGATGAATTGTCGGTGACGCAAAGTGCAATCAGCCATCAAGTGCAGAAACTCGAGCAGTTTCTCGATCAGCCGCTGTTTATCCGTCGCACCCGGGCCATCGATCTGACGCCGGCCGGCGAAGCGTACTACCGCAAGATTCAACCAGCCCTTGAATCCATTGCCGTCGCCACCCGGGAACTGCGCCGCAACGACCCGCATGAAACCACCCTGCGCATCGGCCTCCTCGCCTCGTTCGCCACGCTGTGGCTGGCACCGCGCCTGGCCAGTTTCAATGCGCGTTATCCACACATCCATGTCGAATTGCTGCCCTCGGTACAACTGGCCGATGTGGGCGGTGGCGAAGTCGACCTGGCGATCCGTTACGGCAAGGGCGGCTGGCCGAAAGTCCGGGCCGAACGCTTCATGGTGGAAACCCTGACGCCGGTTTGCAGCCCCGCGTTCAAAACCAGGAGCATCGAAAAAGGCCCTTTACTCATGGCCAAATCCCAGCAACCGTTCGAGTGGATCGACTGGAGCGCCCACAACGGCCTCGACCTCAGCCACATTCCGAGCGTCATGCTCCACGACTACAACATCGTCGTCGAAGCCGCCGTGGCCGGTCAGGGCATTGCCATGGGGCGCCAGCATTTGATCGGGCGCAGACTCCGGGAAGGCGTGCTGGTCGAAGCCTTCGACACCCCGCCGTTCATCAGCGACATCGGCTATTGGCTGGTCACGCCGGAGCGACCTGCGAACCCTGCCGTGGAATGCTTCAGCCAATGGCTGAAAGAAACGACTGACGCATGAGCTGATTCGATACGTCGAATCAAATCTATCCGTTTGTCGCGCTCCCCGTCCGCCAACATGCTGAAGCCTTCACTCAGGAGGATTCACCATGACCGACTCACTTGCCCAACGCGTCCAGCAACTTGGCCTGAGCCTGCCGACGCCCAGCCAGCCCATCGCCAACTACGTCAATCATGTCGTCAGCCAGAACCAGCTGTTCATCTCTGGCCAGATCCCTTTGCAAGCGGGCAAACCAGCGTTTATCGGACGCCTGGGAGAATCGATCTCCGACGAAGAAGGGACCAACGCCGCCGAACTCGCCGCTTTAGGCCTGCTTGCGCAACTGAGTGACGCCCTCGGCGATGACCTGTCCAGACTGGTGCGCATCATCCGCCTTGGGGTGTTCATCGCCAGCGCTCCTGAATTCCAGCGTCAGGGGGTAGTCGCCAACGGTGCGTCGAACCTGCTGGTCAACGCCCTCGGCGAGAAAGGCCGGCATGTGCGCACGGCCGTCGGTGTCTCCAGCCTGCCCAGCGGCGTGGCGGTGGAAATAGACGCGATATTCGAGCTGCGGCCATGAACCTCGGCGAAGTGAAACGTCTGCGGGCGGCCACGCCGGGGTGCGCCCGCGTGATTCACTTCAACCACGCCGGCGCGTCGTTGCCGAGTCAGGCCACCCTCGACGCGGTGATCGAACAGTTGCAACGCGAGGCCATCAGCGGACCGATGGAGGCCGCCGACCAGAGCGTTCAAGCCCGCGCCCGCCATGCGGCGGCCAGACTGCTGAATGCCGAGACTGAAAACATCGCATTCGCCAGCAGCGGCTCGGCGGCGTGGGGCATGGCCTTCAATGCGTTGGGGCCATGGCAGGCAGGCGAGCGAATTCTGGTCGGACGCCATGAATGGGGCGGCAACCTGGCGTGTATCAGCCGGGCCGTCAGCGCGGGCGCGCGGCTGGAAGTGATTCCCTGCGATGAAACGGGCGCGGTGTCCGTCGCCGCCCTGAAGCAGATGATCGACGCCAAAGTGAAGCTGATCGCCCTGACCTGGCTCCCGGCCAACGGCGGCCTGATCAATCCTGCCGAAGCCATTGGCGCGGTGGCGCGAGCACACGGGATTGCCTATTTCATCGACGCCGGCCAGGCCTTGGGCCAATTGCCCTGCGACGTGCAGGCGCTGCATTGCGATGTGCTCAAGGGCGCCGGGCGCAAATTCCTGCGGGGACCGCGCGGTACGGCGCTGATGTACGTCCGACCGGCGTTTCTCGAACGGCTCGTGCCCGGCCAGTTGGACGTGCTGTCCGCGCCCTGGGATGGCGAAGGCTTCCCGGTTCGCGCCGATGCGCGACGCTTTGAAACCAGTGAAGTGTCGGTGGCACTGCTGGCCGGCCTGGCCAATGCACTGGAGGAGTTCAACGACCTGGGCGCGGCCAGCGTTCGCCAGCGAATCGATGGATTGTGCCGGCAACTACGCGAACGCCTCACGGAGGTCAGCGGGCTGACGCTGCACAACCTGGGGCCCGCCGATCAGCAATCAGGCCTGATCGCTTTCACGCTCGAGGGCTGGGACAGTGCCGATTTGAAACAGCGGCTGGCACAACGTGGGATCAACATCGGCGCCAATGGCGTGGCCTATACGCCGCTGGACATGCAGGCCAGAAGACTGGACAGCATCGCGCGGATCGCTGTCAGCTACCTCAATACCGAAGAAGAAATGGATGTGTTGCTGGAGGCCTTGAACGAATTGTCCGCCCAATGCGGCTAGATCTGAATGTCGACCCACAACCCCTGGCGCGGCTCGTCTTCAATCAATGGCGCTACCGGCACGGTGTTGTCGGCATTGAGCTCGGTGCCGGGAATCGCCAGGTGTTCATCAGGGTCTTCATCGGCCTCGCGACGGCGTCTTTGCTGCTCCTGCTTGCGGCGCTGTTCCTCGCGCAGCTGAAAAGCCGCCTCTTCCGGGTCGCGCTGTTGCAGGTCGATGGTGCTTTCGTTGGAGCTTTCCTGCACCGGCACAACGGGCGGAATATCCGGGCGCTGGCGGATCGGGTCGTGCTGTGAAGTGATCGGCACGGCACTCAAGGGGAGCATCGGTGGCAGCATGATTAGTGGGTCTCCTGTCAGCAGGCTGTCGGCTGAGGGGATGGCGACTTGAGCCATCGGTCGCAAACTGTGACCGGATTGGCATTCACAAGTGCCCCGGCCTGCGCACATACCAAGCGTTGAACTAACGTAAGACTGTGAGTTTTTCTGAGAGTCCTTTGGCCCTGAAGCCCTCATTCCGTTAAGATAGCCCGCTTTTTCAAGGTGGGAGTCAGGCAGCATGGCGCAGCAGTATCAACCGGGGCAACGCTGGATCAGTGACAGCGAAGCCGAGCTGGGTTTGGGCACCGTTCTGGCACAGGACGGCCGCTTGTTGACCGTGCTCTATCCGGCCACTGGCGACACTCGCCAGTACGCGCTACGGAATGCGCCCCTCACCCGCGTGCGTTTTTCGCCGGGCGACTCGATCACTCACTTCGAAGGCTGGAAACTGACGGTACAGGAAGTCGACGACGTCGATGGCCTGCTGGTCTACCACGGCCTCAACGCGCAGAACGAAGTGGTCACCCTGCCGGAAACCCAGCTGTCGAACTTCATTCAGTTCCGTCTGGCCAGCGACCGTCTGTTCGCCGGGCAGATCGACCCGCTGGCCTGGTTCTCCCTGCGTTACCACACGCTGGAACACACCAGCCGTCAGTTGCAGTCCGCGCTCTGGGGCCTGGGCGGTGTGCGTGCGCAACCGATCGCGCACCAGCTGCACATTGCCCGTGAAGTCGCCGACCGCATTGCGCCGCGGGTTTTGCTGGCGGACGAAGTGGGCCTGGGCAAGACCATCGAAGCCGGCCTGGTGATCCATCGCCAACTGCTCTCGGGTCGCGCCAACCGCGTGCTGATCCTCGTGCCGGAAAACCTCCAGCACCAGTGGCTGGTCGAGATGCGCCGCCGCTTCAACCTGCAGGTCGCGCTGTTCGACGAAGAACGCTTCATCGAAAGCGATGCCGCCAACCCGTTCGAAGACACCCAGCTCGCACTGGTTGCGCTGGAGTGGCTGGTGGAAGACGAGAAGGCCCAGGACGCGCTGTTCGCTGCCGGCTGGGACCTGATGGTCGTCGACGAAGCCCACCACCTGGTGTGGCACGAAGACAAGGCCAGCCCGGAATACTCGCTGGTTGAACAGCTCGCCGAAGTCATCCCGGGCGTACTGCTGCTGACCGCGACCCCGGAGCAACTGGGCCAGGACAGCCACTTCGCGCGCCTGCGCCTGCTCGACCCGAACCGTTTCCATGACCTGCACGCCTTCCGCGCCGAGAGCGAAAACTATCGCCCGGTGGCCGAAGCCGTTCAGGAGTTGCTGGACAAAGGGCGCCTGTCGCCTGAAGCGCACAAGACCATCCACGGTTTCCTCGGCAACGAAGGCGAAGCCTTGCTGACCGCGGTCAACGATGGCGACACCGAAGCCAGCGCCCGCCTGGTCCGCGAACTGCTGGACCGTCACGGCACCGGCCGCGTGCTGTTCCGCAACACCCGCGCCGCCGTGCAGGGTTTCCCGGAGCGCAAGCTGCACCCGTACCCGCTGCCGAACCCGGACGAATACCTCGAACTGCCGCTGGGCGATCACGCCGAGCTGTACCCGGAAGTCAGCTTCCAGGCCCAGCCGGATGCCAACGAAGAAGAACGCTGGTGGAAATTCGACCCGCGCGTCGAGTGGCTGATCGACACGCTGAAGATGCTCAAGCGCACCAAAGTGCTGGTGATCTGCGCCCACGCCGAAACCGCGATGGATCTGGAAGATGCCCTGCGCGTCCGTTCCGGCATCCCGGCGACGGTGTTCCACGAAGGCATGAACATCCTTGAGCGTGACCGCGCGGCGGCGTACTTCGCTGATGAAGAGTTCGGCGCGCAAGTGCTGATCTGTTCGGAAATCGGCAGTGAAGGTCGCAACTTCCAGTTCTCGCACCACCTGGTGCTGTTCGATCTGCCGTCGCACCCGGATCTGCTGGAGCAGCGTATCGGTCGTCTCGACCGGATCGGCCAGAAGCACATCATCGAATTGCACGTGCCGTACCTGGAAACCAGCCCGCAAGAGCGCCTGTTCCAGTGGTATCACGAAGCGCTGAACGCATTCCTCAACACCTGCCCGACCGGCAATGCCCTGCAACATCAGTTCGGCCCGCGCCTGCTGCCGCTGCTGGAAAACGCCGACGATGGCGAGTGGCAAGCGCTGATCGACGAAGCCCGTGGCGAGCGCGAGCGTCTGGAAGCCGAGCTGCACACCGGCCGTGACCGTCTGCTGGAGCTCAATTCCGGCGGCGCCGGCGAAGGGGATGCGCTGGTCGAGGACATCCTCGAGCAAGACGACCAGTTCGCCCTGCCGATCTACATGGAAACCCTGTTCGACGCGTTCGGCATCGACAGCGAGGACCACTCGGAAAACGCGCTGATCCTCAAGCCGAGCGAAAAAATGCTCGACGCCAGCTTCCCGCTGGGCGACGACGAAGGCGTGACCATCACCTACGACCGCAACCAGGCGCTGTCTCGCGAAGACATGCAGTTCATCACCTGGGAGCACCCGATGGTGCAGGGCGGCATGGACCTGGTGCTGTCCGGCTCGATGGGCAACACCGCTGTGGCGCTGATCAAGAACAAGGCGCTGAAACCGGGGACCGTGTTGCTGGAACTGCTCTACGTCAGCGAAGTGGTTGCGCCGCGCTCGCTGCAACTGGGCCGTTACCTGCCGCCAGCCGCCCTGCGCTGCCTGCTCGACACCAACGGCAACGACCTGTCGGGCCGCGTGTCGTTCGAAACCCTGAACGATCAGCTGGAAAGCGTGCCACGCGCCAGCGCCAACAAGTTCATCCAGGCCCAGCGCGATCAGCTGACGCCACGGATCAACGCCGGCGAAGAGAAAATCGCCCCGCGTCACGCCGAACGTGTGGCTGAGGCGCAACGTCGCCTGGCCGCCGACACCGACGAAGAACTGGCGCGCCTGACCGCGTTGCAAGCGGTCAACCCGACCGTGCGCGACAGCGAGCTGATTGCCCTGCGCAAACAGCGCGAGCAAGGTTTGGCGATGCTGGACAAGGCTGCGTTGCGCCTGGAAGCGATTCGGGTGTTGGTGGCGGGTTAATTCCCCCGCGATATCCCATGCAATGAAAAAGGCCCGCAGCGATGCGGGCCTTTTTTTGCCTCGGTAAAACCACAATCCCTGTAGGAGCCGGCTTGCCGGCGATGAGGTCCTTGAATTCGGCGGTGCTTTAACGGACGCCATCGCCGGCAAGCCGGCTCCTACAGGTTCTGTATTCCAGTTTTCCTACGCGGTGACCGCCGGGATCTGCGGCTCAACCACCGCCACCAACCCTTCCTTCATCCGCTTGGCATCGCGCACAAAACACCGCGACGCCAGGAACAGAAACACCATCGTGAAGAACAGCGCCACCGGGATCAGGTACATCGCATCATGCAGGCCAACGGCCTTGAACGCTTCGGTCATTTGTTCGGCGCCGGCCGCCAGCATCGCCGTGTGCGCGAAGTGATCGGACAGGCCGCCCACCACCACCGGCCCCAAGCCTCCGCCGAGCAGATACAGACCGGCAAAGAACAGCGCCATCGCCGTCGCGCGCAGACGAGGCTCGACCACGTCCTGAATCGCCGTGTAAACGCAGGTATAGAAGTTGTAGGCGAACAACCAGCCGACGCTGAACACCGCCACGAACACGCCGATCTCGATTCGCCCGGCATGCAGCGCCCAAGCGGTGCACACCGTCGAGATGATCAGGCTGAACGCCGCAAACAGCAGACGCCCGTTCGCCACCCGCTGGTGAATCTTGTCCGCGACCCAGCCACCCAGGGTCAGGCCGAACAGCCCCGTCACACCGACGATCACTCCGGTCGCCACCGCGGCTTCCTGCAACGGCATCAGGAAATAGCGCTGCAGCATCGGCACCAGAAACGAGTTGCAGGCGTAGGTGGCGAAGTTGAAACACAGCCCCGCCATTACCAGCCACAGGAATGTCGGCACCGCCAGCACGCGGCGGATCGGCCGGTCCACACGTTCTTGCGAGACCTGCACGCTCTCGGCGGCACCGCGTTTCGGCTCCTTGATGAAGAACATGAAGATCGCCAGGATCAGCCCCGGTACGGCGGCGATGAAGAACGGTGCGCGCCAGCTATCGAATGCCTTGACCATCGCGCCAATGGTGAAAAACGCCAGCAGCAAGCCCAACGGCAGACCGAGCATGAAAATGCCCATCGCCCTTGCGCGGCGGTGGGCCGGGAACAGGTCGCCGATCAGCGAATTGGCGGCCGGTGCATAACTGGCCTCGCCAATGCCGATGCCCATGCGCACGATCAGGAAACTCCAGAAACTGCCGACCATGCCGTTGACCGCCGTCAGGCCGCTCCACGCCGCCAGGCCCCAGCCCATCAGTTTGCTGCGCGAGCCGGTATCGGCCATGCGCCCCAAGGGCAGGCCGGCGATGGCATAAACGATGGTGAACGCGGTCCCGATGATTCCCAGTTGAAAGTCGCTGAGGTGCCATTCCATCCGGATCGGCTCGATGATGATGGCCGGGATGGTGCGGTCGAAGAAGTTGAACAGATTGGCCAGGAACAGCAGGAACAGAATGCGCCAGGCATTCGCCGCTTGGGTCGAGTTCTGCATGGGTCCGTCTCTTTTTATTGTTTTTGGGGCGTCACTTCCCCGGAAACTGCAATCTAGTCAGGCCCGCCAAAACTGTCTGTAATTATTCGTTAAGCTGATACCACCCCATAGTGACCCGACGCTCGAAAATACCTGTCGCCCCCCCTTCCAAAGCCCGATGCGAAGCCTAGAATAGCGGCCTTTCCTGCCCCCTCCGTACTCCCGTCCATCTATTGATTACCACTTATGTCCGAAGCCAGTCCGTGTCTGAATTGCGGTGCCTGCTGTTCCCATTTTCGCGTGTCTTTTTTCTGGGGTGAATGCACCTCGGCCGGAGGAACGGTTCCCGACGAGCTGGTCGCACCCATCAGTCCCAGCCGGGTCGCGATGCTGGGCACCGATTGCAAGCCCACTCGCTGTATCGGCCTGGTCGGAGAGGTAGGCAGCACAGTGCAGTGCTCGCTTTACGACCAGCGCTCCAGCACCTGCAGGGAATTCGAGGCCTCCTGGGCCAATGGCGAAGCGAACGCGGATTGCGATGCAGCCAGAGCGGCGTTCGGCCTGGCGGCTCTGCAACCCGCGTTTGAAATTTCTTATGAAGAGAGCGCTTAACGCTTATCGCCAATGGTAATTGCGTCAATGCCAAAATCATTGGCGCCAATATGCCACTACGCCTTGTGCTCTTTGCAGGCGCTCTATACTCCAAAGCGTTCGCCAGCGCCCATTGCGTTGGCCAGGGTGACAAGACGGGGCATGCTATGGAATGGCTTGGTTTGCATTTTTTTACCGAGCTCACAACGGACGGGCAGGTTGTCCTCAATTGCACACATGACCCTTTCCTGGTGCTACTGGCCTATCTGGTCGCCTGTGTGGGCGGCTTTGCCACGCTGGACATGGCCGAGCGGGTCGGTCATGCGGAAAACCCGGCTTCGCAACGACTCTGGCGCTGGATCGGCGCTGCCTGCCTGGCGGGCGGAATCTGGGCCATGCACTTCATCGGCATGCTGGCGTTCCAGGCACCGGTCGAGATTCATTACGAACTGCCCATCACCCTCGCCTCGCTGTTGATCGCTCTGCTCGCCTCATGGCTGGCGATGCACACCCTCAGCCACCCTCGCCTGAGTCTCTGGCAATACGTCCAGGCCTCGATCTGTATCGGCCTGGGCATTGCCGCCATGCATTACGTGGGCATGACGGCGATGCACTCGAATGCGATGGCGTATTACCAACCCGTACTGTTCGTGCTCTCGATCGTGATCGCCATTGGCGCCAGCCTCGCGGCGCTGCTGCTGTCGCGGCATTTGCGCGACGGCACAGGCCTGCTTCATCAACTGATCAAGTTCAGTGCCAGCCTGGTACTCGGCGCGGGCATTATCAGCATGCATTTCACCGGCATGGCCGCCTTCAATCTGGTGCTGCCGACAGGCAGCCTGGTGACCTTACCCGGCGATAACAACCACCTGCAATTGGGGCTGACGGTGGCGGTGATTACGTTGCTGATCATCGGCAGCAGCATCAGCGCGGCACTGGCGGACAAGAAACTGCAGCACAAGGAACGCGACCTGCAACGGGTCAACACGCTGCTCAGCCAACTGGATCAGGCACGCGTGTCGCTGCAACATGCGGCCAATTACGACGCCCTGACCAACCTGATCAACCGTCGCGGCTTCAACCAGATCTTCGCCGAAAAGCTCATGCAGAAAACCACTGAGGGCGGCATGCTCGCAGTGATGTTCCTGGACATCGACCATTTCAAGCGCATCAACGACAGCCTCGGTCATGACGCCGGCGACGAACTGCTCAAGGTTCTGGCGCAGCACATCAAAGGCTCGGTACGCAGCCACGAAGATGTGGTGGCGCGCTTCGGTGGCGACGAGTTCTGCCTGCTGATCAGCCTGCATGACCGTGAAGAAGCGCGGCACATGGCCCAGCGCATCATGCTGAAAATGAAGGAGCCGATCGAGCTGGCCGGGCGGCGCATGGTCATGACCACCAGCATCGGCATCAGCCTGTTTCCCGAGGATGGCACCACCTGCGAGGAGCTGCTGAAACACGCCGACCTGGCCTTGTATCAATCCAAGGGTGGCGGTCGCAACGGCCTGAATTTTTTCAGTTCCAACATGAAAACCCGCGCCACGCTGGAACTGCAGCTAGAGGAAGAACTGCGCCACGCCCTGCGCGAAAACACCGGCCTGCTGCTTTATTACCAGCCGATCTATGACCTGAAGACCGGTCAGGTCAGCAAGCTCGAAGCGCTGGTCCGCTGGCAACATCCGGTCCACGGACTGCTGGCGCCGGACCGCTTCATTGCCATCGCCGAGGCCAACGGCCTGATCGCCGAGCTAGACAATTGGGTCCTGCGCAAAGCCTGCCAGGATCTCGCCGAGCTGTCGCATCAAGGCTGCGAAGCCTTGCACATCGCCGTGAACTGCTCGCCCCTGAACCTGGGGCGTGAAGACCTGGCCGGCGAAATCGAACAGGCGTTGCGAGCGGCCGGGGTCGCGCCGCAACGGCTGGAACTGGAGGTGACCGAGAACGCGCTGATGAACAACATCGCCGATACGTTGGTGTTGCTACAGCAGATCCGCGCCCTCGGCGTATCGCTGTCGATAGACGACTTCGGCACCGGTTATTCCTCCCTCGCCTACCTCAAGCGCCTGCCACTCAATACGTTGAAGATCGACCGCTCGTTCATTCAGGACATCCCCAACGCCACCCAGGACATGGAAATCGTCCAGGCGATCATCATCATGGCGCACACCCTGCATTTGCAGGTGGTCACCGAAGGCGTCGAAACCCTTGAGCAATACGCGTTCCTGGAGCGCAACGGCTGCGATTTCGTGCAGGGCTATCTGCTCAGCCGTCCGGTTCCACTGGCGGAGTTGCGCCCGGTGCTGACCGAGATCAACCAGCGCAAACACACGCGTACCTTCAGCCCTCTGAGTCTGGCTCGCGGTACAGCTGCACTAACGTTGACGGGTCCTTTTGCAAAAAGCCCTGGCTTCCATGCAGGCGCATCAGTTGTGCGGCCAATCCGCTGATCGGTGTCGCCGAGCCCTGTTCGCGGGAAAATTTTACGGCGGTGTCGAGGTCCTTGAGCAAGGTCCGCACGTGCCACTTCACCGGTTCAAAGCGGCTTTCGGCCATTTGCGGGGCGAGGATCTGCAGCGGTTTCGAATCGGCAAATCCGCCCGCCAGCGCTTCGGCGATCAAGCCGGCCTGCACACCGGAACGCTCGGCCAACGCCACCACTTCGGCGATGACCAGGGCATTGCAGGCGACGATCATCTGATTGCAGGCCTTGGTCACCTGCCCCGCCCCGACGCCGCCCATGTGGGTGACTCGCTGGCCCAGATTGAGCAAAACCGGCCGGACACGCTCAAGGTCCGCCTCCGTGCCGCCCACCATAATGGCCAGGCTACCGGCCTCGGCACCGACGACGCCACCGGACACTGGCGCATCCAGCCAGCTCATGCCGCTCTGGCTGGCCAGCTGCGCAGACATTTCCCGCGTCGCCGTGGGTTCCAGGCTGGAAAAATCCACCAACAGCTGGCCGCTTTTCCCACCCTCGGCCACGCCCCCCGGGCCAAACACCACTTCGCGCACCACCGCTGTATCCGCCAGGCACAGCATCACCATATCGACGTGCTGACACAGCTCGGCGGGTGTGGCCACTTGCCGCGCACCCGCCTCCACCAGCGGCGCACATTTGGCCGGATTACGGTTCCACACCGTCAGCGGATACCCCGCTGCCAACAGGCGCCGGCACATTGGCAACCCCATCAGACCGATCCCGGCAAAACCCAACGAAGGTAGGATTGACATCATTTGGCCTTCTTTTTCATTAAAGATCGCCAAATATTGGCCGATTCATCATGACTAAGGAAAGGATTCCCCCGAGTGATGCTCAGGCCACCCCCCTGACACTTGGGCCAAGTACGCGCAGAAATAAGACGCGAGAAACTATCCGTGAAGGTCTGGCGACCCCGTCGCCCGACCGAACAGCCCAGGTACATGGCGCACAATGACTTCTAAAAACACTCCGGCCACTGCGATATCCGATCTGACGCTGAGCCCCGCGGCGAACAGCCCCGCACCCTCGAAGCCATTGACGCCGTCGCGCCCGCTGGCGACTCAGCAATACCTGTATTTCACCGAAACCAACACCGACCGCATCCTCGATAACCTCGACGGCCTGCGCGACATGGTGTTCCCGCGCCCACCGCACCTGGAAGGCGATAGCGAACAGCACAACGATCAGGAATTCCCGTCGGTGTGCCTGATCGGCCTCGGTCGCTGCGGCTCGAACATCGCGCTGGACGTCGCGGAACTGGTGTACAACGCCCGCAAGTTCTACCTCAACGAATTCAACAACGAAGATCGCCCGTCGCCGGACAAACGCTACGCGGAAAAGGGCTACAGCCCGGCGCAGTGGATTCGCAACAACCTGCGCCTGGGCCCGAACAAGGCCACCAAACCGGTGTTCCTGGTCGAACCGCTGGTGATGCTCGGCGATCTGGACAAAGACATTGCCGGCCGCATCCGTTTCTCGCGCAAGGGCGAAAAAAGCGGTTTCCTGCGCGACTACAGCAAAATGAAAATCATGGACTTGTCGGAAGTCCACGCCGGTGGCGCCGGTAACGCGCCGATCCTCGGCCAGTACCTGGCCAAGATCATCCTGAACAAGGACACCCAGCGTTTTTCCAGCCCGGACTGGAAGATGATTCACTCGTACCTGATCGACAGCTGCGGCATCAAGGCCAACCAGTCGCGCCTGTATTTCTCGATTTTCAGCGCCGGCGGCGGTACCGGTTCGGGCATGGCGTCGGAATTCGGCCTGGCCCAGCAACACTCGTACATGAACAAGACGTTCGACACCAAGCCGATGGACGAGCATGACGGCAAGAGCGGTCACTCCTTCGTCTTCGAACCGATCTTCACCAGCGGCATCTGCGTGCTGCCGAACATTTCCGACCACCGCAGCGAAATGTCCGAAGCGCTGCACATCAACGCCGGTCGCCTGCTGTGCAAATACCTGTCGGAAGAGTGGGACTTCTCCTACAACTTCGCCAACGAAGACAGCAGCGAAGCCAGCGTCATGGGCCGTATCCGCCCATGGAACGCCATGATGCTGATCTCCAACGACATCATGCGTTATGCCGAAGAAAGCGATGACGGCAACATCCAGAACATCGACGTCAACGCGATGGAAAAGCACGCGAACCAGTACATTTCGCAGCAGATCTTCAACATTCTGACGGCGCAGGCGGTCACGACCGACTACGACCAGAACTATTTCCGTCGCGCCGGCATCGACATCGGCGAAACCATTCGCCTCGACGCCAACGACCTGTTCATGAGCCTGGCTGGCCCGGTGGCGATTGCCTACGCCGAGTCCGTGGTGCCGGAAACCCCGCCACCGAGCAGCGACAAATTCAAGGTGTTCGAGAAAGAGCCGCAGCGCCTGAACATCGACGACCTGTTCTTCCGCTCCATCGACCTGCCGCACTTCAACAAAGTGACCCAGGCGATCGAGGGCATCAGCCTGCTGCCAATCGAATCGAAGCGCTATCGCGCATCGCTGGAGCAGTACAAGAATTCCGGTTACGACGCCGCCGCGCTGCACGACCTGCACTTCTTCAAGAATTGCTCGTCGGTGGTGTCGATCGTGTCCTTGCCGAAAGACTACAAGCTGTCCTACATGGACCTGAACCGGTTGAAGACCCACCTCAACAGCCTGTTCCCGAACACCACGCTCAAGCGTTATGCGCTGGTGATCGGCGCGTCGGCCAACTTGTCGCTGACCACCCTGATCGCCAAGAGCCCGTGCCTATCGGACGACTTCCTGACGCTGATCGTCGCGTTCATCAAGCGCTGCTTCGCGAAAAACCCGTACCGCTTCGACGATACGCTGGATAACTCGATCCTCGACTTCATCATCAATGAAGACTTCAACGAAGAGTTGATAGACGACTTGCTGAACGAATTCGAGAACCCGGCGAAGATCCTCGATACCAACTGGTATGCGATCAAGCCGATGTACGAGAAGAAGTACCGCGAGCTGATCAACGACAAGGAAAAATTTGTCTCGATCAACGACATTCGCCTGTCGCGCGATTGCGTGAAGAAGGCGATCAAGTATCTGCGCGAGATCTACCGTCACCGGATTGGCAAGACCAAGGTTATTTCGCTTAATAACCATACGGGGAAGACGTTTACCGTCTGATCTGATGCGGCGTCGTTCCGTTGTTTCCGGGTGTATATCCGGTATTGGGGTGATGGCTGATATTGGTTCCGCTCTTACAGCGGGTTACTTGGAAAAGCGCCAAGTAACCAAGCGCTCTTGCCCCACCACTCGGCACCTCGCTCTGGCTCGGTGTGCCCTCACTCCGGCATTGCTCCGCGGGTCGCCGCGATGGGCCATCCATGGCCCAGCGCGGCTAAACCGGCATCCTTGCCGGTTTCCCCGCTGCGCAATGCCTGCGTTCGGCCAGCGTGGTTAACGGGGCGCCTGCGATCAAGATCAAACTCGGCGGCCTCTGGGCCGACCGGGGCGTCAAGCGGGCGCGCTTCGCGCGTTTGACCGTGCTGACGCCGCCCCCCTGTAGGAGCGAGCCTGCTCGCGAAAAACGCCCAGGCACCGCGCACATTCAGGCAGCCCGCGTCATCGTTAACGTCCATCGCCAGCAAGCTGGCTCCTACAATTTTGAACCGTGTGGACCCAACCATTTTGGCGGTGTGAACCCAATCCCTGTAGGAGCCGGCTTGCTGCGGGCGGCGTTCCGACGATGGCGGTGGGTCAGGCAATGAATGTGTCGACGGGCCAGACGCTATCGCCAGCAAGCCGGCTCCTACAGGGGATTGGTGTACAAGTCCGGGATGAGTGTACGAAACAAAAAAAGGACAACGCGGACCACCAAAGAGCCAGATCGGCTATCAGGCCGCCTCGCGCGCTGTTGATTTTCTTGCCCCATGGGGAGGCCGAGCGCAGGTTCTGCGCAGTGGGCAACCCGGCATGGATGCCGGGTTAGCCGCCCCCGGCCATGGATGGCCGATGGCGGCGTGCCCACGGAGCAGGACCGGAGCGAGGGTATGCCGAGCATTAGCGAGCACCGGACGAAAGGGGCAAGAGCCCTTGGTTACTTGGGGCTTTTCCAAGTGACTCGCCGTAAGGGCGAAACCAATAGCCGCCGTTACCGCAGCAATGGATATGTACTCAAATCCACAACCCCCAGCCTGAATACCCACCAAATCCAACATCCAGAAACAATTAAGCAGCCCATCGGCTGCTCAATAAACTGTGCCCGTTACGTTTACGTCACCGTTATGCCAACTCCGCCTGTGGCCTTTCTCTACGGCAACATGCCATCACGCTACTCGGCTACACACTTTTCCCCGGCAAAGCGTCGCACTTATTCGGTGCACGCTTTCACTTCGTCGCCCTTTCCTGGATCAGAATCCACGGCGAAACCACCACGGCCCACAACTCCGGATCACGCTCGAAAAGATCCAGCGCCCGCGTTTCAGACAGCTTCGAGACCTCATCGGCGGCCAGCCAGGCAGCGACTTTCTCGCCATCATCAGTGGCCACGGCCTCAGCCGCCGCGATCAAATCCAGACCCGGGTCGACCCACAATAGGGCACCTTTGGCGAAGAACGGTTCCAGCTCTTTCCAGGTAATAGATGCGGTTTCACCAAGCAGCTTGGCATAGAGGGTGCTAGGTTCTTGAGTCATGGGTCCTGTCCGGAAAAGAAATCGACGTGAATGATAACGTTGGTGGTCTGGCAGAAAAACCCGGAAGCAATTGAGTCACCGATTGAAAACTGCAGGAACGCCAAGGATTGCTGAGATTTCAGCTGGAACCCCCGCCGCAATTCTGTCTTTTTCTTTCAAAAAAGCGACACCCCCTGATTTTGCCCCCCGGCGCCAGCTTCCCAGGCTGACAATCGGCGCTCTACACTGTACCGGTACAGTTGCCGGGGGCATTTTCCGGAGGATATTCGAAAATATCTGACCCGGTTCTGCTGCTACGGCGCCAGGACTATAAAAACTACAACAGTAAGAGTGGAGCACTATGACTAAGGCTACTAAGCAGATTTCCAAACTGTTTGCCGCTATGGTTCTGGCAGGGGTTGCCAGCCATTCGTTCGCAGCTGACACCATCAAGATCGGCATCGCCGGCCCTAAGACCGGTCCTGTAGCCCAATACGGCGACATGCAGTTCAGTGGCGCCAAAATGGCCATCGAACAAATCAACGCCAAGGGCGGCGTAGACGGCAAGAAACTCGAAGCCGTTGAATACGACGACGCCTGTGATCCGAAACAAGCGGTAGCGGTAGCGAACAAGGTCGTCAACGACGGCGTCAAGTTCGTGGTCGGTCACCTGTGCTCCAGCTCCACCCAACCGGCTTCGGACATCTACGAAGACGAAGGCGTGATCATGATCACCCCGGCTGCCACCAGCCCGGACATCACCAACCGTGGTTACAAAATGGTGTTCCGCACCATCGGTCTGGACAGCGCCCAGGGCCCTGCCGCCGGTAACTACATTGCCGATCACGTAAAACCGAAAATCGTTGCTGTCCTGCACGACAAACAGCAATACGGTGAAGGCATCGCCACCGCCGTGAAACAAACCCTCGAGAAGAAAGGCACCAAGGTTGCCGTATTCGAAGGCGTCAACGCCGGCGACAAGGACTTCTCCTCGATCATCGCCAAGCTGAAGCAAGCCAACGTCGACTTCGTCTACTACGGCGGCTACCACCCGGAGCTGGGTCTGATCCTGCGTCAAGCCCAGGAAAAAGGCCTGAAAGCCAAGTTCATGGGTCCGGAAGGCGTGGGTAACGACTCCATTTCGCAGATCGCCAAGGACGCTTCCGAAGGCCTGTTGGTAACCCTGCCGAAATCCTTCGACCAGGATCCAGCCAACGTTGCACTGGCTGACGCCTTCAAAGCGAAGAAAGAAGACCCGAGCGGTCCGTTCGTGTTCCCGGCCTACTCGGCTGTGGAAGTGATCGCTGAAGGTATCAAGGCTGCCAAGTCCGAAGATTCTGCCAAAGTGGCTGCCGCCATCCACGCAGGTACTTTCAAGACTCCGACCGGCGACCTGAGCTTCGACGCCAAGGGCGACCTGAAAGACTTCAAATTTGTGGTTTACGAGTGGCACTTCGGCAAACCTAAAACTGAAGCTTCGCCTCAGTAAGGCTTTGCCTGACTGACTGCCAATAAAGCCCACGGCGTGCCGTGGGCTTTGTTTTACGAACGTACCTGGGCCGCGCTGGCGTGATCCGTCAGTCTCCCCACCTGAAAATCTCAAAACCGTCATCAGCGGTTCGCTGGCAAACCTCGAATTCGAAGTGGATGCAGATCCACGGGGCTCGAGCGGGAAAATGACTCCACCAGTGAAATGCGTATCAGGTTTTTAGGAGCGCAGTAATGCCTGACATCTATCACTTCTTCCAACAGCTGGTTAATGGCCTGACCATTGGCAGCACGTATGCCCTGATCGCCATCGGCTATACGATGGTTTACGGCATCATTGGAATGATCAACTTCGCCCACGGCGAGGTGTACATGATCGGTTCCTACGTGGCGTTCATCGCCATCGCCGGGCTGACCATGATGGGACTCGACAGTGTTCCGCTGTTGATGACCGCCGCTTTCCTCGCGACCATCGTCGTGACCAGTGCCTACGGCTACAGCATCGAACGGATCGCCTACCGCCCCCTGCGCGGCAGCAACCGTCTGATCCCGCTGATTTCCGCCATCGGCATGTCGATCTTCCTGCAGAACACGGTTCTGCTGGCGCAAGACTCCAAGGACAAATCCATCCCCAACCTGATTCCGGGCAACATTGCCTTCGGGCCAGGTGGCGCACACGAAGTGCTGATTTCCTACATGCAAATCGTGGTGTTCATAGTGACCCTGGTCGCCATGCTCGGCCTGACGCTGTTCATCTCCCGCTCTCGCCTGGGTCGCGCCTGCCGCGCCTGCGCCGAAGACATCAAGATGGCCAACCTGCTGGGTATCAACACCAACAACATCATCGCCCTGACCTTCGTCATCGGTGCGGCACTGGCCGCCATCGCCGCTGTGCTGCTGAGCATGCAATACGGCGTGATCAACCCGAACGCCGGTTTCCTCGTCGGCCTCAAGGCCTTCACCGCCGCGGTACTGGGCGGTATCGGCAGCATCCCCGGAGCCATGCTCGGCGGGCTGGTGCTTGGGGTGGCGGAAGCCTTCGGTGCCGATATCTTCGGCGACCAGTACAAGGACGTCGTCGCGTTCGGCCTATTGGTCCTGGTGTTGTTGTTCCGGCCAACCGGCCTGCTGGGCCGTCCGGAGGTTGAGAAAGTATGACTAGGAATCTTAAACAGGCGTTGTTCAGCGCCTTGCTGGTGTGGGCGGTTGCCTACCCGGTACTCGGTCTGAAACTGACCATCGTCGGCATCAACCTCGAAGTCCACGGCACCAGTAACGCCACGCTGATCACCATCGCCGTGTGCTCGGTGCTCATGTTCCTGCGGGTGTTGTTCGACCAGCAGATCAGCTCGGCCTGGCGTTCCTCGCCGAGCATGCCGTTGATCCCGGCCAAGGCCAGTAACTTCCTGACCCTGCCGACTACCCAGCGCTGGATCATCATCGCGTTGATCGCCGGTGCGCTGGTCTGGCCGTTCTTCGGCTCCCGCGGCGCGGTGGACATCGCGACACTGGTGCTGATCTACGTGATGCTCGGCCTTGGCCTGAACATCGTGGTCGGCCTGGCCGGCCTGCTCGACCTCGGTTACGTCGGTTTCTACGCCGTCGGTGCCTACAGCTATGCGCTGCTGTCGCATTACTACGGCCTGAGCTTCTGGATCTGCCTGCCGATCGCCGGCCTGATGGCGGCCACCTTCGGCTTCCTGCTTGGTTTCCCGGTGCTGCGTCTGCGCGGCGACTACCTGGCGATCGTGACCCTGGGCTTCGGTGAAATCATCCGTCTGTTCCTGCGTAACCTGACCGATATCACCGGTGGCCCGAACGGCATCAGCAACATCGAGAAGCCAACGTTCTTCGGCCTGACCTTCGAACGCAAAGCGGCCGAAGGCATGCAGACGTTCCACGAGTACTTCGGTCTGGAATACAACTCGATCAACAAGGTGATTTTCCTTTACCTGGTTGCGCTGTTGCTGGCCCTTGGTGCGCTGTTCGTGATCAACCGTCTGCTGCGCATGCCGATCGGCCGTGCGTGGGAAGCGTTGCGTGAAGACGAAATCGCCTGCCGTGCGCTGGGTCTCAATCCTACGGTCATCAAACTCTCGGCCTTCACCCTGGGCGCCAGCTTCGCCGGTTTCGCCGGCAGCTTCTTCGCCGCCCGTCAGGGTCTGGTGACGCCGGAGTCCTTCACCTTCATCGAGTCGGCGATCATCCTCGCCATCGTTGTGTTGGGTGGCATGGGCTCGCAACTGGGCGTGATCCTGGCTGCCGTGGTGATGATCCTGCTGCCTGAAATGATGCGTGAGTTCAGTGAGTACCGCATGTTGATGTTCGGCGCCTTGATGGTGCTGATGATGATCTGGCGACCTCAAGGCCTGCTGCCCATGCAACGTCCTCACATGGAGCTGCGCAAATGAGCCGCGAGATCCTTAAAGTCGAAAATCTGAGCATGCGCTTCGGCGGTTTGCTGGCGGTCAACGGCGTCGCCCTGACCGTGAAGGAAAAACAAGTGGTTGCGCTGATCGGCCCGAACGGCGCCGGCAAGACCACCGTGTTCAACTGCCTGACCGGTTTCTACAAGCCGAGCGGTGGCAGCATCCTGCTGGACGGCGAGCCTATCGAAGGCCTGCCTGGCCACAAGATCGCCCTCAAAGGCGTGGTGCGCACCTTCCAGAACGTGCGGCTGTTCAAGGACATGACCGCGGTCGAGAACCTTCTGATCGCGCAGCACCGTCACCTGAACACCAACTTCCTGTCCGGCCTGTTCAAGACCCCGGGTTTCCGCAAGAGCGAGCGTGAGGCGATGGAATTCGCCGAGTTCTGGCTCGACAAGGTCAACCTCACGGCGTTTGCCAACCGTCCGGCCGGCACCCTCGCCTACGGTCAGCAACGTCGCCTGGAAATCGCTCGCTGCATGATGACCCGCCCGCGGATCCTCATGCTCGACGAACCGGCCGCCGGCCTGAACCCGAAGGAAACCGAGGATCTCAAGGCGCTGATCAGCATGTTGCGTGAAGAGCACAACGTCACCGTGCTGCTGATCGAACACGACATGAAACTGGTCATGAGCATTTCCGACCACATCGTCGTGATCAACCAGGGCACGCCTCTGGCCGACGGCACGCCGGAACAGATCCGTGACAATCCTGAAGTGATCAAAGCCTACCTGGGGGAAGCGTAAATGCTGCAATTCGAAAACGTTTCCACCTTCTACGGCAAGATCCAGGCCCTGCACAGCGTCAACGTCGAAGTCCGTCAGGGCGAGATCGTGACCCTGATCGGTGCCAACGGCGCCGGCAAGTCGACCTTGCTGATGACCCTCTGCGGTTCGCCGCAAGCCCATAGCGGCAGCATCCGCTACATGGGCGAAGAGCTCGTCGGCCAGAGTTCGTCGCAGATCATGCGCAAGAGCATCGCTGTCGTGCCGGAAGGTCGTCGGGTGTTTGCTCGCCTGACCGTGGAAGAAAACCTCTCCATGGGTGGTTTCTTCACCGAAAAAGGCGATTACCAGGAACAGATGGACAAGGTTCTCGAACTTTTCCCACGCCTGAAAGAACGCTTCAACCAGCGCGGCGGCACCATGTCCGGCGGCGAACAGCAAATGCTCGCCATCGGCCGTGCGCTGATGAGCAAGCCCAAGCTGCTGCTGCTCGACGAGCCATCGCTGGGTCTGGCACCGATCATCATCCAGCAGATCTTCGACATCATCGAACAGCTGCGCAAGGATGGCGTGACGGTGTTCCTGGTCGAGCAGAATGCCAACCAGGCGCTGAAAATCGCTGACCGCGCGTACGTTCTGGAGAACGGCCGGGTGGTGATGCAAGGCACCGGTGAATCGCTGCTGACCGACCCGAAAGTGCGCGAAGCGTACCTCGGCGGTTAAGCCTTAGCGTTAAACAAAAAAACGGCCTTCGGGCCGTTTTTTTGTGCCTGCCCCAACCCAGACAACACCGAAAATCTCCTGTAGGAGCCGGCTTGCTGGCGATCGCGTACTTTCAGTCGATAGATCTTTCGACTGACCCACCGCTATCGCCAGCAAGCCGGCTCCTACAGGGGTTGTGCTAGCAGTTACAACCGATCAAGCGCCTCCCCACTGCGCTTGAACCAGCCAATCAAATAATCCGCCAACACCTGCGTGCGCTTGGGCAACCCACCCTGATACGGATGCACCAGGTACATCGGCATCCGACGCGTCTGAAAATCACGCAGGAGCCAGCGCAAACGCCCGTCAGCCAATTCCGCTTGCAGCAGGTACGACGGCAAACGCGCAATGCCGGCGCCGGCCAGGGCGGCTTTTTTCAGCAAGCTGTAATGGTTGCTGGCGAACGGTCCCGATACGCGCACCCGCAACAGCTCGTGTTGCTGGTGATAAAGCCATTCTTCGCGACCGCTGTAGTGGCTGTTGAGCAAACAGCGGTGTTCCGCGAGAGCTTGCGGGGTCAGCGGTTCGCCATGTTGCTCAAGGTAGGCCGGGCTGGCGCAGGTCAGCTCTTGCCAGGCCAGCAACGGTCGCGCCACCAGGCGCTCGTCATTGCCGACCTCGGAGCGGACTGCCAGATCGAAGCCGTCACGGGACAAATCGCGGTAGCTGTTGCCGAGATCGAGCTCGATCTGCACCTCGGGATACTGCTGGGAAAACTCAAGCAACAAGCCATCGAAGAAGGTTTCCCCCAGGGACACCGGCACCGTCATGCGCACCGGCCCGGCCATGTCGTCCTTCAACCGCGCCAATGCCTGACGCGCCCTTTCCACCTGGACGACCAGTGCCTGGGCTTGCGGCAACAACGCCGCCCCTGCCGCGGTCAAGCTCAAGCGCCGCGTCGTGCGTTGCAGCAACACCACGGAAAACCGCGCCTCCAGCAGGCTGATGCGCTTGGACAATTGACCCTTGCTGCAACCCAGTTGCTGAGCGGCCAAGGTGAAACTGCCTGCTTCGATCAACACCGCAAACGCCGCCAGATCATCCATTTCGCTCATGGATTGTTTCCAATAGAAAACCAAAGGTTGCCTATTAGTGCGCTTATCCGCAGAAAAAACCACTCTAGACTGAAGCCACATTCAACACACATGAGGATCGGCACCATGAAAGTACTTCTGATCGGCGCAGGCGGCACCATTGGTTCGGCCATCGACAAAGAGCTGTCCGAGCGTCACGAGATCATCCGCATCGGTCGCAACAGCGGCGATCTGCAAGTGGATATCAGCGACAGTGCTTCGATTCGCAAGTTGTTCGAAAAAACCGGCAAGTTCGACGCCCTGGTTTGCGCCGCGGGCAACGTGACCTTCGCGCCGCTGGACGACATGACCGAAGACAGTTTTGCCCTCGGCCTGAAAGACAAATTGATGGGCCAGGTCAACCTGTTGCTGATCGGCCGTGAATTCGCCAATGACGGCGCTTCGTTCACCTTCACCACCGGCGTGCTCAGCCATGACCCGATCCGAAGCGGCGCTTCGGCGGCACTGGTCAACGGCGCCATCGACAGCTTCGTACGTGCCGCCGCGATTGAACTGCCGCGCGGCCTGCGGGTGAACTCGGTGAGCCCGAACGTCCTGGTCGAAGCCATGGGCAAATACGCACCGTACTTCCGCGGCTACAAGCCGGTTCCGGCCGTGGATGTGGCATTGGCCTACGCCAAAAGCGTGGAAGGTCTGCAAACCGGTCAGACCTTTCACGTCGGCTGATCCACACAATCCCTGTAGGAGCGAGCCTGCTCGCGATGGACGTGAGAGCGCAGCGGGGTGTCAGGCCTCCCGCGTTATCGTTGACGGCCATCGCCGGCAAGCCGGTCTCGCTCCCACAGGGGGCACCTCGGCAAATCAAGAAGCGCCGGGGTTGTGATGAACGGTCAGGCTGCGTAACGTGGCGGCTCTTGTCTGGAGAGCCAAAGATGCGTGTTGCCCGTTCCTTAGTCCTTGTTGCCCTGCTTCCGCTGTTCGCCGCCTGCCAGTTGCTCGATGGCCCGCGAGAAAATGCGTCCCACGTGGGCCAGACCCGAATGCAGGGGCAACTGACCGCGGCCGACGGCAAGCTGGTGTTCCAGCCGTGCAATCAACAGCGCAGTTTCGTGGTCAACGACACCGGCGGCACCAGCGTCCTGCAAGAAGCCGCGTCCCTGGCCGATGCCCAAGGCAAGCTGTTCGCCGATGTGCGCGGAAAGATCGTCGACAGCCGCCTCGATCTGGAGCAGCTGTACCGCGTCGAACGTTCGGGCGTCGCGTGCGACGATCCGAATTTCAAACTGTTGATCCTGCGCGCCGCGGGTCACGGGCCGGAGTGGAACGTCAAGGTCAGCGGCAAAGGCATGGTGATCGAGCGTGCGGGTCAACCGCCCCTGGCCGTTCCTTACGTTGAAGAGCAACTGGGCGATGGCCGCTTCAATCTCAGCACCGAAGCCAACAACCAGCACATCGAACTGTGGGTCGCGCCGCAACGCTGCGTCGACAGCAGCACCGGCAGCGTTCAACACATGAGCGCCGAACTGCGCATCGATGGCCAGGTTCAGCGCGGTTGCGGGTATTTCGGCGGATCGCGCGACGACTGATCGTTTAAGCCTCACGGGACTCGGCTTTTGGGGCTTATAATCGCCGCCTTCAAACGCCCTGGCGCAGTTGTGCGCCCCGCGAACCGGATCCCGTCATGTTACGAATCACCGAACTCAAGCTGCCGATCGACCATCCCGAAGAAGACCTGCGCCCTGCCATCGTGCAGCGCCTAGGCATCGCCAGTGATGACCTGCTCGATTTCACCTTGTTCAAGCGCAGCTACGATGCGCGCAAAAAGTCCTCCGAACTGTGCTTCATCTACACCATCGACCTCACCGCGAAGGATGAGGCGGCGTTGCTGCACAAGTTCGCCGATGACCGTAACGTCAACGTGGCGCCGGATGTCAGCTACAAAGTGGTCGGCCAGGCGCCGTCCGATCTCGAACAACGCCCGGTCGTCGTCGGCTTCGGCCCTTGCGGGATTTTCGCCGGGCTGTTGCTCGCGCAGATGGGCTTCAAGCCGATCATCCTCGAACGCGGCACCGAAGTGCGTCAGCGCACCAAGGACACCTGGGGCCTGTGGCGCAAAAGCGTGCTCAACCCGGAATCCAACGTGCAGTTCGGCGAAGGCGGCGCGGGCACGTTCTCCGACGGCAAGCTCTATAGCCAGATCAAGGACCCGAAATTCATCGGGCGCAAAGTCCTGCACGAGTTCGTAAAGGCCGGCGCGCCGGAAGAAATCCTCTACGTCAGCAAACCGCACATCGGTACGTTTCGTCTGACCGGTGTCGTGGAAAACATGCGTGAGCAGATTCGTGCACTGGGCGGCGAAGTGCGCTTCCAGCAGCGCGTCACCGATGTGTTGATCGAGGACGGCCAATTGGTCGGTGTCGAGCTCAACGGCGGCGAGCAGATCCATTCGAAGCACGTGATTCTGGCCCTCGGCCACAGCGCCCGGGACACGTTCCGCATGCTCCACGGACGTGGCGTGTTCATGGAAGCCAAGCCGTTCTCGGTGGGTTTCCGCATCGAACACCCGCAGTCGCTGATCGACCGCGCGCGCCTGGGCAAATACGCCGGGCACCCGAAACTCGGGGCGGCGGACTACAAACTGGTGCATCACGCCAAGAACGGCCGTTCGGTCTACAGCTTCTGCATGTGCCCGGGCGGCACCGTGGTGGCGGCGACTTCCGAGCCGAACCGCGTCGTCACCAACGGCATGAGCCAGTACTCGCGTAACGAGCGCAACGCCAACTCCGGCATCGTCGTCGGCATCACCCCGGAAGTCGATTATCCGGGCGGTCCGCTGGCAGGTATCGAGTTGCAGGAACGCCTGGAATCCCACGCTTTTGTCCTGGGCGGCAGCAACTACGAAGCGCCGGCGCAGCTGGTCGGCGATTTCATCGCGGGCAAGCCGTCCACGGAACTGGGCAGTGTTGAACCGTCCTACAAGCCCGGTGTTGCGCTGGGTGATTTGGCGTTGGCCTTGCCGGCTTTCGCCATCGAAGCCATTCGCGAAGCCTTGCCGGCGTTCGAGAAGCAGATCCGCGGTTACTCGCTGCATGACGCGGTGTTGACCGGGATCGAAACGCGCACCTCGTCGCCGCTGCGGATTACCCGTAACGAGTCGATGCAGAGCCTGAACGTGAAGGGCCTGTTCCCGGCCGGTGAAGGCGCGGGTTATGCGGGCGGGATTCTGTCGGCGGGTGTGGACGGGATTCGGATTGCCGAAGCCGTGGCTCGGGACATTCTCGGCCTGGAGGCCTGATCTGCATTCCCTGGAATAAATGCAAAACCCTGTGGGAGCGAGCCTGCTCGCGATAGCGGATTCACATTCAACAGAGATGTTGACTGATCTACCGCCATCGCGAGCAGGCTCGCTCCCACATTGGGTCTGTGGTGTATCAGATGTTGGCGCGCAGCACGGTCGCTGGAAGCGGTTCGCCGCGTTCGACGCTCGCTGCGACCGCCGCCATCAACCCGGTTAACTCATAGCCCTGGGCCTTGAGCCAGGCGTGATCGTAATAACTGGTTTCATAACGCTCGCCGCCATCGCACAGAATCGCCACGATCGACCCCGACTCCCCCGCCGCCGCCATCTGTTGCGCCGCCATCAACGCGCCGATCAGGTTGGTCCCGCTCGACCCGCCCACACGCCGTCCCAAATGCTGCGCCAGGTAATGCATGGCTGCCAGTGACAGGTCGTCCGGCACCTTGACCATCGCATCGATCACTTTCGGCAGGAATGACGCTTCGACCCGTGGCCGGCCGATGCCTTCGATGCGCGAACCGTGATCCAGGCGCAGGCTGGCGTCGCCGGTCAGGTAGTAATCGAAAAACACCGAACGCTCGGCATCGGCGCAAAGCACGCGGGTGCAATGCTGGCGATAACGCACGTAGCGGCCGAGGGTCGCGGTGGTGCCGCCGGTGCCGGGACTGGAAATCAGCCAGCTCGGCTCCGGGTGCTGTTCGAAACGCATCTGGTGGAAAATCGATTCGGCGATGTTGTTGTTCGCCCGCCAGTCGGTGGCGCGTTCGGCGTAGGTGAACTGGTCGATGAAATGCCCGTCGTGCTCCCGCGCCAAGCGCTCGGACTCGGCGTAGATCTGCGTCGGGTCATCGACCAGGTGACTCTGGCCACCGTAGAACGCGATCTGCGCGATTTTCTCTTTCGACGTGGAGGCCGGCATCACCGCAATAAACGGCAGGCCGAGCAAACGGGCGAAATACGCCTCGGAAATCGCCGTCGAACCGCTGGACGCTTCGATCACCGGCGCACCGGGCTTGAGCCAGCCGTTACACAACGCATACAGGAACAATGAGCGCGCCAGACGGTGTTTCAGGCTGCCGGTGGGATGGCTCGACTCATCCTTGAAATACAGCTCGATGCCCGGAAAACCCGGCAGGGGTAACGGGATGAGGTGGGTATCGGCGCTGCGCTGGAAGTCGGCCTCGATGATGCGGATGGCTTCACGGGCCCACTGTCGGTTGTCGCTCATGGTGGTTTTCTCGTTGGGTCGGCCTTGGCACAAGGCTCAGCTCTGCAGCTTAGGAAAAATCCGACATCGCGCACAGATACAGCTGAGGTTCAATACATCCGGCAACTGCTAGGCTCAGGTCCGAGTCTGCCTTCGCCGTCGTAACGGCATATAACAAAAAAGAATATAACTTTTGTTTTAACAACTAACGGTACGGGTTAGGGTGTGCCACCTTTTTGAACATTCGATGGAGAGCGACCTTGCCTCTGCGTAGCACTTTCACGCGTTTCTTTCAGTTGGAAGCTGCCAGCGGTCTGTTATTGATCGCCGCCGCAGCCCTGGCGCTGATCATCAACAATTCCCCGCTCTCGTGGCTCTACAGCAGCTTTCTGGACACCCCGGTGGTGGCGCAGATCGGTGCGCTGCAAATCGCCAAACCGGCCCTGCTGTGGATCAACGACGGCCTGATGGCCCTGTTCTTCCTTCTGATCGGCCTGGAAGTGAAGCGCGAAGTCCTCGACGGTCAGTTGTCGAAACCTTCACAAGTGGTCCTGCCCGGCGCCGCAGCGATTGGCGGCATGGTCATCCCGGCGCTGGTCTACTGGTTTTTCAACCGCGACAACCCCGCAGCGCTGGGCGGTTGGGCCATTCCGATGGCCACCGACATCGCCTTTGCCCTCGGCGTCCTCGCCCTGCTGGGCAAACGCGTGCCGGTATCGCTGAAGCTGTTCCTGATGACCCTCGCGATCATCGACGACCTCGGCGCGATCATCGTCATCGCCATCTTCTACTCCGGCGCACTGTCGACCCTGTCCCTGGCGCTGGCGGCGGCCTGCATCGCCGCATTAGTGGCGATGAACCGACTGGGCGTGGTCAAGCTCGGGCCGTACATGATCATCGGCCTGATTCTGTGGGTGTGCGTACTGAAAAGCGGAGTGCACGCGACGCTGGCCGGCGTCACCCTCGCCTTCTGCATCCCGCTGCGCACGAAAAACGCCGAACCGTCGCCGCTGCTGACACTGGAACACGCCCTGCACCCGTGGGTCGCCTACGGCATCCTGCCACTGTTCGCCTTCGCCAACGCCGGCCTGTCCCTGACCGGCGTAACCGCCGAAAGCTTCACCCACCATGTGCCGATGGGCATCGCCATCGGCCTGCTGCTGGGCAAAACCCTAGGCGTGTTCGGCCTGACCTGGCTAGCCGTGAAAACCGGCATCGCCGCCCTGCCCCAAGGCGCCAATTGGGGCCAGGTGCTGGGCGTGGCGATCCTCTGCGGGATCGGCTTCACCATGAGCCTGTTCGTCGGCTCCCTGGCCTTCGAACCGGGCGTGAGCGACTACGCCGGGATGGACCGGATGGGGATCCTGACCGGTTCGATACTGGCGGCGTTGATCGGGTATGCGGTGACGGCGGCGGCGAGTCGCAAGCAAACCGCGCGCTGATTCTGGATGGGTGTGGTGGCATCACCCACACGTTAACCTTGTAGGAGCCGGCTTGCTGGCGATGGACGTCAACGATGACGCGGGCTGCCTGGATGAACGCGGTGTCTGGGCGTTTTTCGCCAGCAAGCTGGCTCCTACAGGGAATCGCGTACGCTTTTGCTTCTCACCACTCACCAGGCCGAGCGTTAGCTCGCCTTTCGCTTTTGATCTTGCGGTGCGCGCCCCCTCGAGAGGCCGAGTGGAGGTTCTGCGTAGTGGGCAACCCGGCATGGATGCCGGGTTAGCCGCCCCCGGCCATGGATGGCCGATGGCGGCGGGCCCACGGAGCAGGACCGGAGCGAGGGAATGCCGAGCCCTGGCGAGGCACCGAACGAAAGGGGCAAAAGCGCTTGGTTACTTGCCGCTTTTGCAAGTGACTCGCCGTAAGGGCGAAACCAATAGAAGCCGTTACCGAAGCAACGGATATGTCCCCCCCAAAAAAACAAACCTAAAAAAAACCCCGACCAGTCACCTGATCGGGGTTTTCTTTGAACCGGTTAAAACGATTAGTGCGAAACGCGGCTCGTGCCATCAACCGTAGCAATCCGCACCCGCTCACCCACGCGGAACACTTCATTTTCCTGAACCTGCTGCACATAGGCACGCATGCTGCCGTCGTCTTCACGAACAGTGATCTCAACGCCCTGGGTACGAGTCAGGCCTTCTTCAGTGGCCGAACCGAGCAACCCGCCAGCCACGGCACCGATGACCGCAGCAACGATGCTGCCTTTACCACCACCGATAGCGCTGCCGCCAACACCACCCACCGCAGCACCGGCGATGCCGCCGATCGGGGTCTTGGTGCCTTCGATTTTCACCGGACGCAGGGATTCGATGGTGCCCATGCGAACGGTCTGCACACGACGCGCTTCGTCACGGGAATAGGAGTCACCGGTCAAGCTCGATTGGCAGCCAGTGAGCAACATTGCCATCGTGGAAAAGGAAGCAACCAGCAGAACAGACTTACGCATAGCATCAACTCCAAAGGACAGGTGGCCATTAAACTCCGCAGCATGACGCCTGTCACGACGTAGCCCGGATAAATTTGTTTCGATTCAGGCCCGGTACAGGCGCCTCAACGCTCAGCGCAGTAGCGACAAATTACGAAAACGGCACCACTGCCCCAAGGATTTTCATGGATTACTTCATCATTGTCGTCACCACCGTCGCCGGACTTTACTTCCACGGGTGGCTGTACGTGCGGATCAGACGCTGGATGGACCGCGACCTGGCATTGGCTTTGGCTGGTAACGACGAGCATAAGAAAGCCTTTATGCTCAAGCAACTGGCGAACGCCCGGGCACAGAAAATCAAGCGTCGGGACCTGCCTCAGTGGCTGGAGGCCGCTGCGACAGGCTATCCCGGTCGGTAGACTGCCTAGGGTGCCAGACGTTCAAGAATCCAGTCGGCGCCCTGGGAACGGTAGTTGAGGCGATCGTGCAGACGGCTCGAGCGGCCCTGCCAGAATTCGATGCGCTCAGGCAGAAGGCGATAGCCGCCCCAATGCTCAGGGCAATGGGGCGCGGTATCGCTGAAACGTTGTTCGGTGTTCTTGAGCAGCGCTTCCAGTTCTCCACGGTCGGCAATCACGCGGCTCTGCGGCGAAGCCCAGGCGCCGAGACGGCTGCCCAGTGGCCGAACCTGGAAATAGGCATCGGACTCTTCCGGCGTGACCTTCACCACCCGACCTTCGATGCGTACCTGACGCTCCAGCGCGGGCCAAAAGAACGTCATGGCCGCGAAAGGGTTCGCCGCCAGGTGTTGGCCCTTGGCGCTGTCGTAGTTGGTGAAAAACGTAAAGCCGTGTTCGTCCAGGCCCTTGAGCAGCAGGATGCGGCAATGAGGCCGACCGTCCTTGTCGACGGTGGCCAGGGTCATGGCGTTGGCTTCCACCGGCGCCTGTTCGGTTTTCACCGCGTCGGCAAACCACTGGTGGAACAGCGCGAACGGCTCGGCCGGGGCTTGCGCCTCGGTCAGGCCGTCACGGGTGTAGTCGCGACGCATATCAGCCAGGCCCTGGGTCATGGCGCATTCCTTTTGATTAACGAATCACTTTTTTACCGCATCGGCGGCAACGACTTTCTTGTCAGCTGCGGCGGCTTTGGCCGGTGTGGCCTTTTTCGCGGGTGTCGCGGTTTTGGCCGGTGCCTTCTTGGCGGCGGCTTTCTTCACCGGTGCCTTTTTCGTCGCTGGCACGGCGGCTTTCTTCGCGGCAGGTGCAGGCGTGACCGGCACGGCAGCGGGTTTGACGTCCTGGGCAGCAACCATCTTCACCGGTGCCGGTGCTGGCATGTTGTATTTGCTCAGCAGCGCGACCATGGTGTTTTGCGGGGTGACCAACAGTTCAACACGACGGTTCAAGGCACGGCCTTCAGCGCTGTCGTTGGCCGCACGCGGGGCTTCGCCACCCATGCCGCGCAACATCAGGCGGTCACGTTGCAGGCCGCTGAGGCGGAAGATCGCCGCCACGGCTTGCGCACGTTCCTGGCTCAGTTTTACGTTGGCCGGCGCGGCACCCGAAGTGTCACTGTGACCCAGGACCAGCACGGCAGTCTTGGGATCGACTTCGAGGATTTTCGCCACGCGGGTGAACGGGCCCAGGGTTACCGGCAGCAGCATGGCCGGACGGTCAGGGTTGAACGAGCCTTCTACCGGCGCGGTGACTACCAGCACGTTTTCACGGCGTTCGAGTTGCAGGTTGCTGTCCTTGATCGCCGTGCGCAGGCGCGGTTCGTAATCGTCGAGCCAGGCCTGGGTCACTTTCGGGTCAGGCATCGGCACGACTTTGGCCGTGCTCTGCTCTTTACCGCCGAACGGCCACCACCATTTGCCACCCGCGTCGGCTTCAGCCTTGGCCACTTCGACCGGCTTGGCTTCAGGTTTTACTTCGGGTTTCTTGTCCAGCACCTCATCGGAACCGAACGGCCAGTACCAATGGCTGGAGCTTTCAGCCTTGGTCACCGGGGCCGCAGCTACAGGTTTTACAGGGGCTGGCGCCGGGGCCGGCTCCTTCGCCGCGACCTTGTCGGAAGACCCGAACGGCCACCAGCTGCTGCCATCCGAATCATTTTTTGGAGTTTGTGCACAACCGGTGACTGCGACACACAGGGCCAGAGCGAGGGTGGTTTTATTGAATGACATTGGAAATCCACAAAAAAGAAGTCATAAAAAAACAGGCCGGCATGACCCGGATAAACAGACGGTTGGAAACCATAAAGGCCTTCGGGTTCCGGCCCTGGAACCCTTGAGCGCGTTTTACAGACAAGTGGCCAATACCCGCGCGAGCTTTTGCGCGCGCGGATCCATCAAGACGTAAGGCCCCAGTGTATTTGTCACAAACCCGAAGGCGACATCGTGCTCCGGGTCAGCAAAACCGATGGAACCGCCCGCCCCCGGATGACCGAACGCCCGCGGGCCGAGGCCGTAGGTGGCGTTGGGCACGTCCGGTTGATCGAGCATGCAACCCAGGCCGAAACGGGTCCGGGTCAGTAAAGTCTTGTCTTCGCCGAGGCTGTGCTCGCGGGTCAGCTCGTCGAGCATTTCGCCTTCGAGCAAACTGCCGTCAAGCAGTCCGGCGTAGAACCCGGCCAGGCTGCGGGCATTGCCGTGGCCATTGGCCGCCGGTTGCTGCATGCGCCGCCACTCGGGCTTGTTGGTGCTGGTCAGGACCGACGGCGGGTTGGTGAACGCGCGCGTGGTCATGGCCGTCGGTTCGCGCATCGTCACTTGCAGCAAGCGCTGGGCGGCGGCATCGCCGACATTGCCCTTGCCGCGGGCGATGTGCGCCACGCGATGGAATTCTTCATCCGCCAGGCCGACATGGAAATCCAGGCCCAACGGCTTGGCAATGCGCGCGACGATGGACTCGCCCGGCCCGCGACCGTCGGCACGGCGCAGCAACTCGCCGACCAGCCAGCCATAAGTAATCGCGGCATAACCGTGGGCGGTGCCCGGTGTCCACCACGGCGCTTCGGCGGCCAGTGCGTCGACCATGGTCTGCCAGTCGTAAAGTGCTTCGGGCGCCAGCAACTCGCGCAACGCCGGCAGGCCGGCCTGGTGGCAGAGCAACTGACGCAGGGTCACGGATTCCTTGCCGGCGGCGGCAAACTCGGGCCAGTAGCGCGCGACCGGGGCATCCAGCTGCAACTTGCCTTCGGCGACGAGTTGCAGGGCGTTGACCGCCGTGAAGGTCTTGGTGCAGGAAAACAGGTTGGCGATGGTGTCGCTGTGCCAGGCCTCGAGCCCGTCCTTGTCGGCGGTGCCGGACCAGAGGTCGAGGACGGTTTCGCCACCGACCTGAATGCACAGCGCCGCGCCGCGTTCCTGGGGATCGTCGAACAACGCCGCGAACGCCTCGCGCACCGCTTCGAACCTGAGTTCGTAATGACCCTGAATCTGCACCCGCTACTCCCTCGGACAATCGTTCTACAAAGTGGCCGGCATTGTTCCAGCCATTGACGGTTTTGGGAACAGGGTTGGGCCGGGCGGTCGGATTGCCCATCTGTTCGATCAGCAATTTATGGTGTGTTTGAAGACGCCATCGCGAGCAGGCTCGCTCCTACAAGGGATCTCAGTCACACCCGAGATCTCCTGTGGGAGCGAGCCTGCTCGCGATGAACGATAACGCGGTCTATCAGGACTCAGTGACCATTCCCCGAATGCCCACCCGCATGCCCAGCGCCCTGCCCCGCGCCTTTGCCGGCCTCACCTTTGCGCCCGCCCTCGGCATCGTGACTAGCCTTGTCCGCTTCAGCCTTGGCCTTCTCCGCCTCTTTGCCCAGCTGATCGACGGTCGCCAGGTTGCTCTTGCGCACGCTGTCGACGAAGCCCTGGAACGGCAGGTCGGTAATCCCCACCAAACCAAAATGCCCGTTCTCACCGTCCAGCAGACGACCGGTCACCGGTTGATCGAGGTACTGGAACCAGTGCACACCGACAATCGACGGCTCGCTCAGCGCCTGTTTCAGGAAATTGGCGTAAGCCGGACCGCGATCCTCTTCCTTGGCCAGTTGCGTCACGCCGCCCCAAAACGGGCCGCGATCCGCCGAGCCAAAGTTGAATTCGGTGATCAACACCGGTTTATCCAGGCTGCGCAGTTTGGCGAAGTCGTAACCGTCCTGCGGTTGCAAGGTGTACAGGTTGAAACTCAACACGTCGCAGTACTGCGCGCAAGACTCCACGGCTTCCGGAGTACTGGTGGCGAAGCGACCGCCGAGCAACAGCTGGTTGGGCGCGTGCCACTTCAGCGAGTCGGAAATGGTTTTGAAATAGGTGTCGGCGAAGACCTTCTGGAAGTATTTGAAGTCGGCTTCGATTTCCGGGTGATCGGCGCTTGGCAGTGGCGGCACGAAGCCCGGGTCTTCCATCAGTTCCCAGGCCGGCAGGTCGATGCCCCAGGCTTTGGACAGGCCCGCTTGATTGCGGTACTTGTCGCGCAGTTGCTTGAGAAACGCGCGCTTGGCCGGCACGTCGGTGGTCATTTTCAAGGTGCCGTAGGCCAGTGCGTATCGGGCTTTCGGATCATCGCCAGGACCGGCCCAGGCCAGTTCATTGTCGGCGAAGTAACCGATCAGCCACGGATCGTCGCGATGATCCCGGGCGGCGATGGCCACGGCACGTTCGGTGGCCATGGCGAAACGCGGGTCGAACGGGTCAGGCATGCCGCCCCACCAGTCGGAACCCGTGCTGATGCTGGTGTAATCGCCGACGATCGACAGCGGCAAGGTGTACGGCACGCGGTCCGCATTGGCCAACGCCGGGGCGCTCCAGTTGCCAATCGTGTTGAAGCCCCAGGCTTGCAGGCGGTCCAGGGTGTGGCTGGCCCAGCGTTGTTCGTCGATCACGGCGGTGCAAGGTGCGGCGGGTTGCTGTTCAACCGCTTTGGCGACGCTGGCGTCCTCTGCGCCGGTCTTGGCGGCTTCGGCCACACCGGATTCAGCCGAGGAAGGCACGACCGGTTGTTCGGCGGCTTTCTCGACCGTCGTTTCAACCGCCTCGGCCTTGGCCGCTTCGGCCACACCGGCCTTGGTGTCGCTCGCCATTGAGCAAGGCGCGCCGTACAAACGCTGCAAGTTGGCGCCATAGAAATCGTACCAGCGGCCGGCGTTGTAGCCGCGGCCCTGATCGACACCATTGCCGCCACGGTTGTCGCCTTCGCCAAAGTGGCTGGCCAAAGGTTCTTCGGGTTTAGGCAGGGATTCGAACATCCACTCGCGACCGGCGATGTAAGTCTGGTTGACGTCCGGAGCGACGGTGTTGACCCCGAGCGAATAGAACGGATGCCCTTCCGGGGTCACCAGATACCAGCGACCGTCGCGTTTCTCGGTGCGGAAAAAGCCGCTGGCCTTGAACGCAGGCCCTTTGGTCCAGCCGCCAAACTTGTCCAGCGAGGCCTTCTCGCGCTCGGCCAGCCAGGTCTTGGTCTGTTGCTGTTCCTTGGCGGCGGCGCTTTTCAGTTGCTCGTCGCTGCTGATCTTCTCCGGCCATTTGGTCCGGGTCGATTGGCCGTATGCGTCGACCAGATTGCCGTAAACCGTTTGGGTGACCGACTCTCCGTCCTGTACGCCAAAGCGCTCAAGCAAGAGGCTTTGCGCAACTTTCGGTTGATCCATCGACAGAGTCACCGACACCACCTGGCTGCGATCCAGTTCCCCGGCGCTGCTGGCCAGCAGGATGCGTTGACCGTCGATGGTCATCGGCATCGGCGGCCCGGCTTTCATGCCCAGGCTCAGCGGCGAACTCGGCTGCAACGGCACCAGCAGCGTTTGCGCAGGACCGGCGGGCAGATCAACGCGGCTGACCAAGGTCTTGCCGTCGTTGCTCTGGATTTTCACGTAGAGGGTCACGGCCCAGTTCATGGCGCTCTGGATCCGCAGGCTCATCACGCCCGACTGCGACCAGTCCCAGGCGCCGGTCTGCGGCGTCAGGCGCAAGGTTGGCTGAGCCACCGGATTGAACGTCACCCGGCGCAGCACTTCGCCTTCGGCCGTTTGCTCTGCGTTGGATTGCGGCAGGCTGGCGTCCTGAGTGGTCACCTGGACCACGTCGGCGGGGCGCACAAAGTTGAACAGCGTCTGCTGGCCTGCGGGAGCGGCGAGCAAGGGCGTTGCGAACAACAAGGCAAAAACGGCAGGCAACGAACGGCGGATCATAAGAACGAAGTTCTCCCTAGCGACCAACAATGGCCAATGGAAAAGCGATGGCAGAGAGATAGACAACGCGGTGGGCAGATTTGCCCACCGGCGTATCAGGAAATTTCACGCCGGAAGGGCGGCAACGCATTGAGGATGGCTTTGCCGTAACGCTGGGTCACCAGGCGCCGGTCAAGCAAGGTGATGGTGCCGCGGTCTTCTTCGGTACGCAGCAAGCGACCGCAGGCCTGGACCAGTTTCAGCGAAGCGTCCGGCACGGAGATTTCCATGAACGGATTGCCGCCCCGCGCTTCGATCCATTCGGCCAACGCCGCTTCGACCGGATCATCGGGCACGGAGAATGGAATCTTCGCGATCACCACGTGCTCGCAGTACGCGCCGGGCAAGTCCACCCCTTCGGCAAAACTCGCGAGGCCGAACAGCACGCTGGAATCACCGCCATCGACCCGCGCCTTGTGCTTGTTCAGGGTTTCCTGTTTCGACAGGTTGCCTTGAATGAACACTTGCTTGCGCCAATCGCGGTCGAGGCCATCGAACACGTCCTGCATCTGTTTGCGCGAGGAGAACAGCACTAGCGTGCCGCGCGAGCCTTCGACCAGTTGCGGCAGATCGCGAATGATCGCCGCCGTGTGGGCTGCTGCATCACGGGGATCGGCCTTCAGGTCCGGCACCCGCAGCACGCCGGCGTCGGCGTGATGGAACGGGCTCGGGACCACGGCGGTCACGGCTTTTTTCGGCAGGCCAGCGCGCATGCGGAAGCGGTCGAAGGTGCCGAGCGCAGTCAGGGTCGCCGAGGTCACCAGGCAGCCGTAAGCCACGTTCCACAGGTTGCGCCGGAGCATTTCCGCCGCGAGGATCGGGCTGGCGTTGACCTCGATGTCGAACAGCGAACCGCTTTCGGCCAGGGTCAGCCAGCGCGCCATCGGCGGGTTGTCTTCCGGGTCTTCGACGGTGAACGCAGTCCACAGCTCCCAGTTGCCCGAAGAACGGGACAACAGGCTGCCGAACAGCGGGTACCACTCTTCGGCCTGGTTGCTGGCGATGCCGATGTTGACCTCGCCGTCCATGCCTTCCTTGAGCAGTTCAGTGAGACGAGTGAACAGATCGGTGAGACGGGCAAAGCCCTTTTTCAGCTCGATGCCCATTTCGCGCATGTGCTCGGGAATCACCCCGCCGACGAAACGATGACGCGGCCGTTCGCGGCCTTCGACGTCTTCGCCGGGTTTGAAATCGGCGACCTGTTCGCACGCGGTGAACATGAATTGCTGCTGGGTCTTGATCTCGCGGGCCAGTTCCGGCACCTGTTCGATCAACTTGCCCAGGTCGCCCGGCAGCGGATGTTGGGCGAGTAATTTGGTGAGGTTCTTCGCGGTGGTTTCCAGCCAGTCGGCAGTGGAACGCAGGCGCGTGTAATGGGCGAAGTGGCCGATGGCCTTGTCCGGCAGGTGATGGCCTTCGTCGAACACGTAGATGGTGTCGCGCGGATCGGGCAAAACGGCACCGCCGCCGAGGGCGAGGTCAGCCAAAACCATGTCGTGGTTGGTGACGATCACGTCAACCTTGCCCATGCCTTCGCGGGCCTTGTAGAAGGCACACTGGCCGAAGTTCGGGCAATGACGGTTGGTGCACTGGCTGTGATCGGTGGTCAGGCGCGCCCAGTCGGCGTCTTCCAGGGCGGTGGACCAGCTGTCGCGGTCGCCGTCCCACTTATTGCCGGCGAGCTTCTCGATCATGCTGGTGAACAGCTTCTGGCTGGCCTCATCGACCTCGATCTTGAAGCCTTCTTCTTCGAACAACTGCGCCGTGGCGGTTTGTGCGTGGCCTTCCTGCAGCAGCATGTCGAGCTTGGACAGGCACATGTAGCGCCCGCGGCCCTTGGCCAGGGCGAAGCTGAAGTTCAGCCCGCTGTTGCGCATCAGGTCCGGCAGGTCCTTGTAGACGATCTGCTCTTGCAGGGCCACGGTAGCGGTGGCGATCACCAGACGCTTGCCAGCGGCCTTCGCGGTCGGGATCGCCGCCAGGCTGTAGGCCACGGTTTTACCGGTACCGGTGCCGGCTTCCACCGCGACAATCGCGGGGTCGCCACTGCGCCGGCCTTCGTCGTCGGTGTCGATGTCACCGAGGACTTTGGCGATTTCGGCGATCATCAGGCGTTGACCGTAGCGCGGCTTGAGGCTCTTGGCTTCGAGAAAACGCGAGTAGGCGCCCTGGATCGTGGTTTTGAGTTCAGTGCTGATCATGGATTGTCGGGCGCAAAAAACGCTGGATAAATTTTCAGTGGTTCGGTTCGGCGGCTATCATACCGCGCTAATTAATCCCGCGCAGAACGGAGTACCCCAATGACACCTTTTGGCATCGTTTACACCCTGCATGTCCTGTCGGCCCTGGTCTGGGTCGGCGGCATGTTTTTCGCCTGGATGGTCCTGCGCCCCGCCGCAATGAAGGCGCTGGAAGGCCCGGCCCGCTTGAAGCTGTGGGTCGAAGTGTTTCAAGGTTTTTTCCGCTGGGTCTGGGTCGCGGTGGTGCTGTTGCCGATCAGCGGAGTGGGCATGATTCATTTGCAGTACAGCGGTTTCGAGGCCGCGCCGCGTTATGTGCAGATCATGATGGGCCTGTACCTGGTGATGACCGCGCTGTTTATCCGGATTCAGGCGTTGCTGTTGCCGGAGTTGCGTACGGCGGTGACGGCGCAGGATTGGCCGGCGGGTGCTGCGGTGCTGGGGAGGATTCGCAAGTTGGTGGGGGTTAATCTGATTGTGGGGTTGGTGTTGGTGGCGATCGCCTCGGCTCGCCCGATGCTTTAAAAGCTTCGTCGGAACGCCGCCCGGAGCCGGCTCGCTCCCACAGTGGCTGGTGTGATCCCTGTGGGAGCGAGCCTGCTCGCGATGGCATTCGATCAGACGACAAACATTTCCGGAATCATTTACAACCGCTGAACCGTCACCGAACCCGCTGCACCCGCGGGCCCCGGCTGGCCATCAACGCCTGGCTTGCCGCTCTTGCCGCCGTCGGCCTTGTACACCAGACAACCCTTGGCCTTGCCACCCGCGCCCGGCTTGCCGCCAGGGCCGGCCAGACCACCGGCACCGCCGGCGACCTGAACCTTGATCTGCTCCGCCGGATAGTCTTGCGGCACTTCCAGCCTGACCAGCGCACCCGGCGCGCCCGGTTGCCCGTCGCTGCCATTGCTGCCATCGGCACCGCGACCGGCCTGGCCCCAGGTGCAACCCGGTGCCTGACCGTTGGCGCCGTCGAGACCGACAAAACCCGGCGCTCCCGCACCACCGCGTGCATCGACCGACAACTGCGCGGCATTCAATGCCTTGATCTGCAGATTCAGATTGCGTCCCGAACGGGCCGCCTTGAGGTAAGTCCCCGGTGCACCGCGCGCGGTGATCTGGCTGCCTTCGGACAAGTCGGCACGATTGACCTTCAACGCCAGGGCATTTTCGCTGGGCACAATCGCGATACGCGCTTCACGGCCCAGGCGCAATTCACCCACGCTGACTTCGGTCACGTTCGAGGGAATCAGCAAGGTGCCGTAATCGGCCACTTCCAGGCGCTCCAGTTGCAAAGTGCTGGCGGTGTTGGGCAGGCGCATCAGCGAATTGGTTTCGACGCTGACCACCTGGGCACAGGCGAACGGGCTGATGAGTGCAGCGAGCAGACAGAGTTTACGCATGGGAAGCCTTCGGAACGGCAGGAGCCGGAATGGTTTGCAGGTGGAAAACACCGAAAAAGACAATCTTCAAGCGGTCACGCCAAGGGTGGGCGCGACCCCGGAGGCTGCGGAAACAGAACAGCGCCTCGAGAAGATGAAGGCACGCCAGCAGGCCGCCAGCCGCATTGACCAGCAGGTGCAGCGGATTGACAAAAGGTATGAGCAGATTGACCAGCACCACCAGCCAGAACAGCAGGGTCAACAGCTTTCCCAGCGCCCAAAACACCTTCATACGCTCCCCCGTTGAGAATTATTCTTTGCGCGCACAGTAACGGCTTCCACGCGGGATAAGCCAGAGGGCAACGGAAAATTCTTCATGAAGGCCGCCGAATGACCGTCGGTACAACCGAAAGGGTTGCCCGACGGCTCTATCGCGGGGCTCAGCGATTGATGTGCAATTCCACGCGACGGTTTTTCGCGCGTCCTTCGTCCGTTTCGTTATCGGCCACCGGCTCGCTTTCGCCGCGACCTTCGCTGGTGAGTTTGTTCGGCGCCAGGCCCATGCCCAACAGGTACGCCGCCACGCTGCTGGCGCGTCGTTCCGAGAGTGCCTGGTTATAGGCATCCGAACCCACACTGTCGGTATGGCCGATCACCTTGATGCTCACCACGTCCGCGCTTTGCAGTTTGGGCATGTACGTATCCAGCTGACTTTGTGCCGCAGGTGTCAGGTCGGATTTGTTGAAAGCAAACAGAACGTCGCCCGCATCGCTCAGGGTGATGACTTCGGGTTCAGCAGGTTCGGCCGGTTTCACGCTGGCCGGGTATTGCGGCAGTGGACAACCGTGATGTTCGACGGGCGTATTGGCCGGCGTGTCCGGGCAGCGATCGCGTCGATCGAAGACGCCGTCGCCATCTTCGTCGCCATCCTGGGCGTAGCAGATCAGGCCACCGGTCAAGATACCAAGCGCCGCTCCGCCGGCCGCCCAACCGCCACTCTCGATAGCGCCCAGGCCGCCACCGACCAGGCCGCCGAGAACGCTGCAGATGGGCCAGGTACGTTGATTGAGGGGGGCAGTGCCATCGCTGTGAGTAGCGCAACCGGTCAACAGGCTGCCAAGCAGCAGAACCGGCAAGACGGTCCGTGTGAGAAGGCTCATGGTGAAAGCTCCTGTGTTACCGGCCGTTGCCGGTTACACAGGAGTAAAGACCCGCATCCGCGACTGCACAAGCCGCGGATGCGAGGGACCTAGCGTTGGATTTTGATTTCCGTGCGACGGTTCTGTGCACGGCCGTCGGCGGTTTTGTTATCCGCAACCGGCTGGCTTTCACCGGCACCGGAAACAGACACGAAGTTGCTGCGTGGCACGCCTTCCTGGATGAGGTACTCGACGACCGAGTGAGCGCGTTTATCCGACAGGTTCTGGTTGTAGGCATCACTGCCCACGCTGTCGGTATGGCCAGTCACGGTCAACCGGGCCGTCGGGGCTTCCGCTTTCAAACGAGTGGCAATCTTGTCGAGGACCTGTTTGTCAGCCGCAGTGAGTGTGGCTTTGTCGAACTGGAAGTGAACATCGCGGATGACAATGGTTTCTTCCTTGACCACAACCGCCTCTTCAACCACTGGTGCAGGAACTGGTGGTGGGCAGCCATCGGCATCGACCTGAACGCCTTTAGGCGTTCCCGGGCACTTGTCGCGGCTGTCCGGCACGCCATCGCCGTCTTCGTCGCCATCACCGTGAACCCAGCAATAGGCAGCGGCCGTACCACCGACCAACAGCGCGCCGTACCCTGCCCATGCGGAGCTCTCGGTCGCGCCGAGACCCGCACCCACGACACCGCCGACCGCCGCACAGGTCGGCCAGTCGGTTTTCTGCAAACCTGCGCAACCAGTCAACACACTGGTTAGCAGAACCAAGGGTAATGCTGTCCGAACTATGCTCATCTAGTTTTCTCCTGAGGGATCGGCTTAGAACCGATTCACGGAGTAAAGACCCGAGTTTTAATCTCCGCCAGCAATAGGCCATTGCAGTTTTATCCCGTGTTAACGGGCGATCGGCACTTTTGCCGCCGAGGCGCTCTATATCTGGGGCTTTGGGCAGGCTAGTCTTGGCGCTCTGAATGAGGATCTTCGATGATTGCAGGTATTTCTTCACGCACGCCGCAGCAAGCACTGGCCGCTTTGCTGGACCGTTATGCCCCGCCGCGCCTGTTGCTGATCGGCGCCAGCGAGTTCCCGGCGCTGGAAGCGTTCAAGCTCGCACACCCTGACACCTGCGTTGCACACGCGGCGCCCGGACCATTGCCCGCCGAAATTGCAGCCCGCCGGTTCGATCTGGCGCTGGTGGTCGATTGCCTCGAACACCTGCCCAAGCGTGACGGCCTGAACCTGCTCGGCGGGATTCGCAACCTCAATGCCAGTCGCATTGCGGTGCTCGCGGACCTGCCCGCCAGCGGCTGGCAGGAAACCGATTTTTTCTCCCTGGCCCTGCAAGCCAGCGAACGTTTCCAGCGCGACGATCAAGTGCTGACCCTGTTCACCTACGATCTGCTTGACTACAAACAAGTCCCCGACTGGCTCAACTCAAGGTTCTGGGCCAATCCGGAAAACTTCGGGAAATACTGGTGGTAACGCAATGAGTACATCCATTTGCCCTTGCGGCAGCGGCACCCTGCTCGACGCCTGCTGCGGCCATTACCATGCCGGCCACCCGGCCCCGTGCGCCGAGGCGTTAATGCGTTCGCGCTACAGCGCCTATGTGCTGGGCCTGATCGATTACTTGGTCGCGACCACCCTGCCCGCGCAACAAGCGGGGCTGGACCGGCAGTCCATCAGCGACTGGAGCGCGCAAAGCACCTGGCTCGGGCTGGAAGTGGAAAGCTCCGAAGTGTTCGGCGGCCAGCCGGAACACGCCTTCGTGACCTTCACTGCCCGCTGGCACGACGGCAGTGGCGAACACAGCCACCGCGAGCGCTCGTCGTTCGTGCAGAACGCCGGCCACTGGTACTTCATCGACCCCACCGTGGCACTCAAGGCCGGACGCAACGATGCCTGCCCGTGCGCCAGCGGGCAGAAATTCAAGAAATGCTGCGCGGGGTATTTCGCCAGTTGAGGTGATCCTTGAAGAGCTAGACTGGGGGTCAAGGGAGAAACACGACCATGATCACCCGTCGGTTCGCACCACACCTGTTCACCCTGCTCCTGATGTTCGGGCTTGGCGGCTGTGCGTCCTGGTTCAGCGACGATGCGCCGGATCCCGAAGTGCATCTGGTCAAGGTCGAGGTGGTCCAGGCCAAGCTGATGCAGCAACGCTTCCTGCTGCACTTTCGTGTCGACAACCCCAACGACAGCGACCTGACGGTGCGCGGCCTCGAATACCGGGTTCATCTGGGCGACATCCTGTTGACCGAAGGTGAGCACGAGCACTGGTTCACGGTCGGCCCCAAGCGCAGCGGACTGTTCAAGGTGCCGATCCGCACCAACCTGTGGCCACAGGTGAAGGAGCTGGTGAAACTGCTGAAAAAACCCGATCAAGCCATTCCCTATCGTCTGGAAGGTGAGCTGGAAACCGGTTTATTCATCGCGCACTACGTGCACCTGAAACGTAATGGCGTGATAATCCCCGCCGATTTAATTCCGGAGCACACCCGATGACCCAGCAACCCCACGTTCATGGCCCTGACTGCAACCACGATCATGACCATCACGACCACCATGATCACGACCATGGCCATGTCCACGGCCCGAACTGCGGTCACGCGCACCAGGAACCAGTGCGCAACGCCCTGAAGGACGTTGGCCGCAACGACCCTTGCCCGTGCGGCAACGGCAAGAAGTTCAAGAAGTGCCACGGCGCTTGATGCTTCGGGCGATGTTCAACTTCGCCCGGTAGATCGCCTTCGCGAGCAGGCTCGCTCCCACATTGAAATACGATCAACTGTGGGAGCGAGCCGGCTCCGGGCGGCGTTCCGACGAAGAGGCCCTTAAAGCCACCATCCATTCAAGATCTGTGCGGTATTTACGACCGTCGCATATTCCCCCTGCAAATTCCCCAGCGACATCGCGTGCACTTCTTCCGCTGAATGCGCATTGCCAAAATAATCCGCCTTGTCGAACGTGAAGCACGCGTCCTCCGCCACCCACGCATCAAACCCAAGATTCCCCGCCGCTCGCGCCGTGGATTCCACCGAGTTGTGGGTCGCCACGCCGACAATTACCAACTGCCCGATCCCCGCCTCGCGCAACCTCGCCTCCAGCCCGGTCCCGCAAAACGCATCCGGCACCTGTTTCTGAATCAGCCACTCGCCGGCCATTGGCTGGAACCGCTCCTGAAACTCCACCCCCGATTGCTCCGGCCAGAACACCGAATCCGGTGAACGGGACAGGTGCTGAACGTGAATCACCGGCCGCCCGGTTCGACGCCAATGCGCCAGCAAATCGAGGATCCGCGCTTCGGCCTGTGGATTGTTTCGCCGGCCGAGCCGCGGTTCCAGGATGCCTTTTTGTTGGTCGATGATGATCAGTGCCGCGTTGGTCTTGAGCTCCATGCCGATTTTTCTCACGCAAGGTCATTGAATTTCACGCACTTCAGCATCACCTCCTCCTACAGGCAAGCCATCGATCGCAAACAGGACGACCTGATGCCCACGGTTGCTGTCCGATCCTTACGACGTCACTTGATGTGGAGCACTTCATGATCGACCTGTATTACTGGACCACCCCCAACGGCCACAAGATCTCGGTTTTCCTTGAAGAAGCCGGCCTGCCTTACAACGTGCACCCGATCAACATCAGCCAGAACGAGCAGTTCCAGCCGCACTTCCTGAAAATCTCGCCGAACAACCGGATCCCGGCCATCGTTGACCATGAACCGGTCGACGGCGGCGAACCGCTGTCGGTGTTCGAGTCCGGCGCGATCCTGCTCTACCTCGCGGAAAAAACCGGCAAGTTCCTGCCCAAGGACCTGCGCGGCCGTCAGCTGGCGCTGCAATGGTTGTTCTGGCAGATGGGCGGACTGGGGCCGATGGCCGGGCAGAATCATCACTTCAGCCAGTTCGCACCGGAAAAAATCCCTTACGCGATCAAGCGCTACATCGACGAAACCGCGCGCCTCTACGGCGTACTCGACAAGCAACTGGCGACCCACGAGTTTGTTGCCGGCGACGAGTACAGCATTGCCGACATGGCGATCTACCCGTGGATCGTTTCCCACAAGTGGCAGAGCCAGAATCTGGAAGACTTCCCGAACGTGCTGCGCTGGTTCACCCACATCCAGAACCGCCCGGCGACGGTGAAGGCGTATGCCCTCGCGGCCAAGGTCAACCCACCTAAATCCTGACACACCCATTTTGTAGGAGCCGGCTTGCCGGCGATGGCGGTGTAACTGTTGACATGAATGTTGAATGTCAGACCGCTATCGCCGGAACGCCGCCCGCAGCAAGCTGGCTCCTACAGGTTCGGTGTTCACCGGACGATGGCAGCGATTGTTGTTCGTTCGGCAGACAAATCCTGAAATAACCCTGCCCCCCGCTTGCGCGCCCACCTCCTGCTCTCTAACGTAGCGCCTTTACTGACGCTACCCCCGCAGGAGCTTTGCCATGGCCTCGCCAGCCCTCACACATTTTCTTCCCCGGTTCGGCGTTGCCGCAGCAGTGGCCGGTGTTTTGAGCCTGACCGGTTGTCAGTCTTTCAACGCCAAGGACACCCTCCCGCCCACCACCGGCGTGCAGCCGCTCAAGGGCCTGGCGCAAAACGTTTCGGTCCGCCGCAATGCCATGGGCATGCCGTTGATCGAAAGCAGCAGCTTCCACGACGCGCTGTTCACCCTCGGTTACGTGCACGCGAGCGACCGCATCACGCAAATGGTCACCCTGCGCCTGTTGGCCCAGGGCCGTTTGTCGGAGATGTCCGGAGCGGACCTGCTCGATGCCGACCGCTACATGCGCGCCGTCAACCTGAAGAAAAGCGCCGGCGAGCTGTACAAGGCATCGTCGCCGCGCCTCAAACGCTTCTTCGAGGTCTATGCCCGCGGGGTCAACGCGTACCTGTTCCGCTACCGCGACAAACTCCCCGCCGACCTCGCCGCCACTGGCTACAAGCCTGAATACTGGCAGCCGGAAGATTCGGCGCTGATTTTCTGCCTGCTGAACTTCAGCCAGGCGGCGAACCTGCCCGAAGAGATTTCCTCGCTGGTGCTGGCGCAGACCGTGACCACGGACAAACTCGCCTGGCTGACGCCGTCCGCACCGGACGAAAAACTGCCGGTGGCCGAAGCCGAAAAACTTCAGGGCCTCAAGCTCAACGGCGCCATTCCCGGGCTCGCCGACATCAGCAAGGCTACCGCTCAGCTGTCCGAGCTGAATCTGCTGACGGCCGCTTCCTCGAACAACTGGGCGATTGCCCCGCAACGCAGCCGCAGCGGCAAAAGCCTGCTGGCCAGCGACAGCCATGGCCCGCTGGGCGTGCCGTCGTTGTTCAGCTACGTGCAGATTCGTGCGCCGAAGTATCAGGCGTCCGGCGTGACCATCGCCGGTTTGCCGATGGTGCTGGGCGGTTTCAACGGCAAGGTGGCGTGGAGCATGACCTCGGTCATGGGCGACAACCAGGACCTGTTCCTGGAAAAAATCAAACGCCAGGGCAACGGACTTTCCTACGAAGTCGGCGGCAAATGGCAGCCGGTGATCGTGCGCAACGAAACCTTTTTCATCAAAGGTCGCCAGCCGATTCGCGAAGCGGTGTACGAAACCCGCCACGGCCCGCTGCTCAACAGCGCCAAAGGCACAGCGCTGGATAACGGCCTGGGCCTGGCCTTGCAGACACCGAACTTTACCGACGACAAATCCCTGGACGCGTTTTTCGACCTGTCCCGGGCGCAGAACGTCGAGAAAGCCTCGGACGCCAGCCGTGAAATCCGTGCGATCACCCTGAACCTGGTGTTTGCCGATGCCAGTAACATCGGCTGGCAAGTCACCGGTCGTTACCCGAACCGTCGCGAAGGCGAAGGCCTGTTGCCGTCGCCGGGCTGGGAAGGTCGTTACGATTGGGACGGTTACGCCGACCCGATGCTGCACCCGTACGATCAGGACCCGGCCCAGGGCTGGCTCGGCACCGCCAACCAGCGTGTCATTCCCCATGGCTATGGCATGCAGTTGTCCAATTCGTGGTCGGCACCGGAGCGCGGTGAGCGTCTGGCCGAGCTGGCCGGTGCGGGCAAACAGGACACGCGCAGCGTGATCGCCATGCAATACGACCAGACCACCACCTTCGCCGCCAAACTGAAGAAAATGTTCGAAGCGCCGGGCATGGCCCAGCCGCTGAAGAAGGCGATCGAAGCGCTACCGGTGGCTGATCGCGACAAGGCTCGCGAGGCATTCAGCCGCCTGATGGCGTTTGACGGCAAACTCGCGCCGACCTCTGCCGACGCGGCGATCTACGAGTTGTTCCTGCAGGAAAGCGCCAAGCAAATCTTCCTCGACGAGCTGGGCCCGGAAAGCAGCCCGGCGTGGAAAGCCTTTATCGCCAACGGCAAGTTGTCCTACGCGGCCCAGGCCGATCATCTGCTGGGCCGCGAAGACAGCCCGTTCTGGGATGACGCGCGCACGCCGCAGAAAGAAGACAAACCGGCGATCCTCGCCCGCAGTCTCGCGGCGGCCATCACCGCTGGCGACAGCCAGTTGGGCGGCGCCCACAGCGCGTGGCAGTGGGGCAAGTTGCACCGTTACGAGTGGAAAAATGCCAACGGCCAGACCGTGCGCGGACCGCTCGCGGCGGGTGGCGATCACACCACCTTGAACACGGCGGCGTTCGCCTGGGGTCAGGACTTCAACACCACGCTGGCGCCAGCCATGCGCTTCATCGTCGACTTCGGCCAGGCCGAACCGCTGATGGGCCAGAACGGCACCGGCCAGTCGGGTAACCCGGCGAGCCCGAACTACCTCGACAGCGTTGATCCATGGCTCAAGGGCCAATACGTGAGCCTGCCGATGCAGCCGCAGAACTTTGACAAGGTGTACGGCACCAAGCGATTGACCCTCACACCCGGCAAGTAACCTCGTCTCCCTGTAGGAGCGAGCCTGCTCGCGAAAAACGTCGGTTCAACGCGTTCGTTCAGACAGCACGCGTTATCGTTGACGTCCATCGCGAGCAGGCTCGCTCCTACAGGAGGCAATATTTGCCTGTGAAATCTCGATAGAACTTCTGAGCAAGCGCAAACCTCATAGCTAACAAGTCCCTCCATTTTGGTCACAACATGGACCTTGTTATCGCGCGTCCTGAAGGTTTGTACTGCCCCGCCGGCGATTTCTATATCGACCCGTGGCGGCCGGTCGAGCGTTCGGTCATCACCCACGCCCACGGCGATCATGCTCGTAGCGGCAACCAGCATTATTTGGCGGCCGCGCCCGGCGAAGGGATTTTGCGCGCGCGACTGGGCCAGGACATCAACCTGCAAACCCTGGCCTATGGCGAGCGGCTGCGGCATCACGGTGTCACCCTGAGTTTTCATCCTGCTGGCCACGTGCTCGGCTCGGCGCAGGTGCGCCTGGAATACGGCGGTGAAGTCTGGGTGGCCTCGGGGGATTACAAGATCGAGCCCGACGGGACCTGTGCGCCTTTCGAACCGGTGCGCTGCCACACCTTCATCACCGAATCGACCTTCGGCCTGCCGATCTATCGCTGGCAACCCCAGGCCCAGGTGTTTGCCGAGATCAACCAGTGGTGGCAAGCCAACGCCGCCGAAGACAAGGCCAGCGTGCTGTTTTGCTATTCGTTCGGTAAAGCGCAGCGGATTCTCCACGGTATTGATGAAAGCCTTGGCCCGATTCTGGTGCATGGCGCCGTCGAACCGCTCAACCGGGTGTATCGAGAAAGCGGGGTTTACCTGCCGCCAACGATCTACGCCGGCGAGGTGAAAAAGAGCGACCCGATGATGCGCAAGGCGTTGGTCCTGGCGCCGCCATCGGCAGGCGGCAGCACCTGGATGCGCCGTTTCGGTGACTACAGCGACGCTTTTGCCAGCGGTTGGATGCGCCTGCGCGGCACGCGACGGCGGCGCGGTGTGGACCGTGGTTTCGTGCTGTCCGACCACGCCGACTGGCCGGGCCTGCTCTGGGCGATCGAGCAGACCGGTGCCGAGCGCGTCATGGTCACCCATGGCTCGGTCGCGGTGCTGGTGCGGCATTTGCGCGAGCAAGGCCTTGACGCCCAAGGCTTCACCACCGAGTACGGCGATGATGAGGAAGAGATCGCAACCACCGAGCCTGAGAGCGCCGAGGTGCTGCCATGAAGGCCTTCGCCGAGTTGTACGCCGAACTCGACGCGACCACCTCGAGCAACGCCAAACTGGCGGCGATGCAACATTACTTCGCTCAAGCCGCGCCGGAAGACGCGGCGTGGGCGGTTTACTTCCTCTCCGGCGGACGGCCTCGACAACTGGTGCCGGTGCGCATTCTGCGTGAACTCGCCGTGGCGTATTCGGGCCTGTCGCCGTGGTTGTTCGAAGAGAGTTATCAAGCGGTCGGCGACCTCGCGGAAACCATTTCGCTGGTCCTGCCCGAGACGCCCCACAGCTCCACCGACGGGCTGGCCGTGTGGATCGAAGAGAAACTGCTGCCCCTGCGCGGTGAATCCCCGGAAGTGCTGGCCGCTCGACTGCCCGAACTCTGGTCGCAACTGGACCGCTCTAGCCTGATGCTGTGCATCAAACTGATTACCGGCAGCTTCCGCGTCGGCGTGTCCAAGCTGCTGGTGACCCGTGCCCTGGCGGCCATGGCCCACCTCGACAGCAAGCGCGTGGCCCAGCGGCTGGTGGGTTACACCGACTTGTCCAATCGTCCCGACGCGGCCAGTTACCTGAAGCTGATCGCCGCCGAATCATCCGACGAGCATGCCCAACGCGGCGGTCAGCCCTATCCGTTTTTTCTCGCCCATGCCCTGTCGCAACCGGTCGAGCAGTTCGAAGCGCTGCTCGGTCCCGCCAGCCAGTGGCAAGTGGAATGGAAGTGGGACGGCATCCGCGCGCAGGTGGTCAAGCGCGACGGTCGACTGTGGATCTGGTCGCGGGGCGAAGAGCTGGTCACCGAACGTTTCCCCGAGCTCGACAGCCTGGCGCATTGCCTGCCCGACGGCACGGTGATCGACGGCGAGATCGTCGCTTGGAAAAGCGCTGCGCCGGACACCGAAGACGCCTTCGATCCGCTGACGCCGATGTCACCTTCAGTGCAACCGTTCGCCCTGTTGCAGCAGCGCATCGGCCGTAAGACCCTGGGCAAGAAAATCCTGGATGAAGTGCCGGTGGTGGTCCTCGCCTACGACCTGCTGGAATGGGCCGGCGAAGACTGGCGCAACCAGCCTCAAGCCAAGCGTCGCGCCCAACTGGAACAGGTCATCGCTCAATGCAACAACCCGGTGTTATTGCCCTCCCCGGTGCTGACCGGCGAAGACTGGTTCGACCTCGCTCGCCAACGGGAAGCCTCCCGCAGCCTCGGCGTCGAGGGCATGATGCTCAAGGCCCGGGATGCGCTGTACGGCGTCGGCCGCACCAAAGACATGGGCGTCTGGTGGAAATGGAAAGTCGACCCTTTCAGCGTCGATGCCGTGCTGATCTATGCGCAACGCGGGCATGGCCGCCGGGCCAGCCTCTACAGCGACTACACCTTTGCCGTCTGGGACGGACCGGCCGACGCCAGCGACCGCACGCTGGTGCCTTTCGCCAAAGCTTATTCCGGGCTCACCGACGAGGAAATGCGCCAGGTCGACAGCATCGTGCGCAAGACCACGGTGGAGAAATTCGGCCCGGTCAGCAGCGTGAAACCGAGCCTGGTGTTTGAACTGGGTTTTGAGGGGATTGCCCTGTCCAAGCGCCACAAAAGCGGGATCGCCGTGCGGTTTCCGCGGATGTTGCGGTGGCGGCGGGACAAGACCGTCGAAGAAGCCGACAACCTCGCGACCCTGCAAAATCTGCTGGGTTGACTCGATCCCCTGTAGGAGCCGGCTTGCTGGCGATCGCATCACCGCGGTGTTCCAGAAAGACCGAGTTGATGCGATCGCCAGCAAGCCGGCTCCTACAAAATGCGGTTGTAGATGCTCAATGATGGTGCAGCTCTATCCCGCCGCCCGTTTTCGTGCATAAATCCCGCCCAGCGATTTCTCGAATCACCTTTTAAAACGCTCGTTCGGCAGTGTGGTTCGGAAATTGCTACTTTCATTAGGTCTTACGCTTACCAGTAACAATAATTCTGCGCCACAAGCGCTCATATTGGTTCTTAGGGATTGAATAATGAAAAAAGCATTGCTGACCCTTTCTGCACTGGCATTGTGCGTAGCTGCTGGCTCTGCGCTGGCAAAGGAATACAAGGAACTGCGTTTCGGCGTTGACCCTTCCTACGCACCGTTCGAGTCGAAAGCGGCCGACGGCAGCCTGGTAGGTTTCGATGTCGATCTGGGGAACGCGATTTGCGCCGAGCTGAAGGTCAAGTGCAAATGGGTCGAAAGCGATTTCGACGGCATGATTCCTGGCCTGAAGGCCAATAAATTCGACGGTGTGATCTCTTCGATGACCGTCACCCCGGCCCGCGAAAAAGTCATCGACTTCTCCAGCGAGCTGTTCTCCGGCCCAACCGCTTACGTCTCGAAGAAAGGTTCTGGCATCACCGCAGACGTCGCTTCGCTGAAAGGCAAGACCGTCGGCTACGAGCAAGGCACCATTCAGGAAGCCTACGCCAAGGCCGTTCTGGACAAGGCTGGCGTGAAAACCCAGGCCTATCAGAACCAGGATCAGGTGTATTCCGACCTGACTTCCGGTCGTCTCGACGCCGGTATCCAGGACATGCTGCAAGCCGAACTGGGCTTCCTGAAGTCCCCACAAGGCGCCGACTACGACGTGAGCAAGCCAGTCGACAACGAACTGCTGCCAGCCAAAACAGCGGTCGGTATTAAGAAAGGTAACACTGAGCTGAAAGCGCTTTTGGATAAAGGTATCAAAGCGTTACACGATGATGGCACCTACGCCACCATTCAGAAGAAACACTTTGGCGATCTGAATCTGTACAGCGGCAAATAATGCCCGGCGCCCATCTCGCGATGGGCGCTTTTTTCATCCGATCAGGTTGCTGATTTATGTTCGAAAACCTCTTACAAAATCTGGGGCTCTCCGCCTTCAGCCTCAAGGGCTTCGGTCCGCTGCTGATGGAAGGCACCTGGATGACCATCAAATTATCGGCGATGTCGCTGTTGGTGGCCGTGTTGCTCGGCCTGCTCGGCGCCAGTGCCAAACTGTCCAAGCACAAACTGCTGCGCCTGCCTGCCCAGTGTTACACCACGCTGATTCGCGGCGTGCCGGACCTGGTGCTGATGCTGCTGATTTTCTACAGCCTGCAAACCTGGCTGACGTCGCTCACCGACTACATGGAATGGGAATACATCGAGATCAACCCGTTCAGCGCCGGTGTTCTGACCCTGGGCTTCATCTACGGTGCGTATTTCACCGAAACATTCCGCGGCGCCATCCTCGCCGTGCCTCGCGGGCAGGTTGAAGCGGCCACCGCCTACGGGCTCAAACGCGGCCAGCGCTTCCGGATCGTGGTCTTCCCGCAAATGATGCGCTTTGCCCTGCCGGGGATCGGCAACAACTGGATGGTGATGCTCAAGGCAACCGCGCTGGTGTCGATCATCGGCCTCGCCGACCTGGTCAAGGCTGCCCAGGATGCCGGCAAGAGCACCTACCAGCTGTTTTACTTCCTGGTACTCGCCGCGTTGATCTACCTGGCGATCACCAGTGCCTCCAACTTCATCCTGCGCTGGCTCGAACGCCGCTACGCCGCCGGTTCACGGGAGGCCGTACGATGATCGAACTCCTGCAGGAATACTGGAAAGCCTTCCTCTATACCGACGGCCAGAACATCACCGGCCTGGCCATGACCCTGTGGCTGCTCAGCGCGTCGATCTTCATCGGTTTCCTGGTGTCGATCCCGCTGTCCATCGCCCGGGTGTCGCCGCACTTCTACGTGCGCTGGCCGGTGCAGTTCTACACCTACCTGTTCCGCGGCACGCCGCTCTATATCCAGCTGCTGATCTGCTACACCGGGATCTACAGCCTGGCCGCCGTCCGTGCGCAACCGGTGCTGGATGCGTTCTTTCGCGACGCGATGAACTGCACCATCCTCGCCTTTGCCTTGAACACCTGCGCATACACCACGGAGATTTTCGCCGGGGCGATCCGCAGCATGAACCACGGTGAAGTCGAAGCCGCCAAGGCCTACGGCCTGACCGGCTGGAAGCTGTATGCCTACGTGATCATGCCGTCAGCCCTGCGTCGCTCGTTGCCTTATTACAGCAACGAAGTGATCCTGATGCTGCACTCGACCACCGTAGCGTTCACCGCGACCATCCCGGACATCCTGAAAGTCGCGCGGGACGCCAACTCGGCCACCTTCCTGACCTTCCAGTCGTTCGGCATCGCCGCGCTGATCTACCTGACCGTCACCTTTGCGCTGGTCGGCCTGTTCCGCCTCGCCGAACGCCGCTGGCTGGCCTTCCTCGGGCCTACCCACTAAGGCCCGCTTTAGGGATAAAGAGACATGCACCACCAGAGTCATGACCTGCTGGCCCCGCTGCCGGGGACCGCACGACAGATCCACAGCTTTCACTTCGGGCCGACATCGGCCCAAGGCAAGATCTACATCCAGGCGTCCCTGCACGCCGATGAAATGCCCGGCATGCTGGTCGCCTGGCACCTCAAGCAACGCCTCGCGGAGCTCGAAGCCGCCGGCCGCCTGCGCAGTGAAATCGTGCTGGTGCCCGTCGCCAACCCGGTCGGCCTCGAACAGGTGCTGATGGACGTGCCGCTGGGTCGCTACGAGCTCGAAAGCGGGCAGAACTTCAACCGCTGGTTCGTCGATTTGAGTGAAGAAGTCGGCAACGAGATCGAAGGCCAGCTCGGCGACGACCCGCAGCACAACCTCGAACTGATCCGCACCAGCCTGAGCAACGCCCTGGCCCGGCAGACCGCCAGCACTCAGCTGCAATCCCAGCGCCTGGTCCTGCAACGACTGGCCTGTGACGCCGACATGGTGCTGGACCTGCATTGCGATTTCGAAGCGGTCGCGCACCTCTACACCACGCCCGAGGCCTGGCCTCAGGTCGAACCGCTGGCCCGTTACCTCGGTTCCGAAGCCAGCCTCCTGGCCACCGATTCCGGCGGTCAGTCGTTCGACGAATGTTTCACCCTGCTCTGGTGGCAGTTGAAGGAGCGCTTCGGCGAACACTTCGACATTCCCCTGGGCAGCTTCTCGGTCACGGTCGAATTGCGCGGCCAGGGTGACGTCAATCATCCATTGGCCAGCCTCGATTGCCAGGCATTGCTCGACTACCTGATTCACTTCGGCGCGATTGCCGGCGAGCCAGCGCCACTGCCGGAACTGCCGTATCCCGCCACGCCGCTGGCCGCCGTTGAACCGGTGGCGACGCCCGTGGGCGGTTTGCTGGTGTTCACCGCGCTGCCGGGGGAATACCTGGAAGCCGGGCAACTGATCGCCGAAATCATCGACCCGGTCAACGATAGCGTCACCCCCGTTCATTGCACCGTCGCCGGGCTGATGTACGCCCGTTCGCTGCGGCGCATGGCCACTGCCGGCATGGTGATCGCCCACGTCGCGGGCACCGAAGCCTTTCGCAGCGGCTACCTACTTTCGCCTTGAGGATGCATGCCCCATGTACAAACTGACCATCGAAGGCCTGCATAAAAGCTATGGCGATCACCATGTGCTCAAAGGCGTTTCTCTCAAGGCCAACACCGGCGACGTCATCAGCCTGATCGGCGCCAGCGGCTCGGGCAAATCAACGTTCTTGCGTTGCATCAACTTTCTCGAACAACCCAACGATGGCGCGATGACGCTGGACGGCCAGAACATCCGCATGATCAAGGATCGCCACGGCATGCACGTGGCCGACGCCGATGAACTGCAACGGATCCGCACCCGCCTGGCCATGGTGTTCCAGCATTTCAACCTGTGGAGCCACATGACCGTGCTGGAAAACATCACCATGGCCCCGCGCCGGGTGCTGGGTTGCAGCAAGGAAGAAGCCGAGGACCGCGCCCGTCGCTACCTCGACAAGGTGGGCCTGGCGGCGCGCGTGGCGGACCAGTACCCGGCGTTCCTGTCCGGTGGCCAGCAGCAACGGGTCGCGATTGCCCGTGCGTTGGCGATGGAGCCGGAAGTCATGCTGTTCGACGAACCGACGTCGGCGCTCGACCCGGAGCTGGTGGGTGAAGTGCTGCGGGTGATCCAGGGCCTGGCCGAGGAAGGCCGGACCATGATCATGGTCACCCACGAAATGAGCTTCGCCCGCAAGGTGTCGAGCCAGGTGCTGTTCCTGCACCAGGGCCTGGTCGAGGAAGAAGGCGCGCCGGAAGACGTGCTGGGCAACCCGAAGAGCGAGCGGTTGAAGCAGTTCCTCAGCGGCAACCTCAAGTAACACTCGATCCCTGTGGGAGCCGGCTTGCCGGCGATAGCGATCTTAAGTAACACGCAACCCCTGCTGCTGATCGCGATCCCAAATAACACGCAATCCCTGTAGGAGCCGGCTTGCCGGCGATGGCGATTTCATGGACGCCATCGCCAGCAAGCCGGCTCCTACAGGACCGCGTTTCGTCATTAAACCTTTCGCATGCTGCTGCGGTCACTGAAGGAACACCTTCAGAGCGCACACCGCCGGCATGGGAACCTCACCCGACTACGCAAAGCAGTGGTTCACCGCTCGCGGCTGGAAACCCTTCGCCTTTCAGAAACAGGTATGGGCCGCGGTCAAACTCGGGCAATCCGGGTTGCTGCACGCCAGCACCGGCGCCGGTAAAACCTACGCGGTCTGGTTCGCGGCGCTCAATCGCTTCGCCTCACCCGCTCCAGTCGAACCACCGAAAAAACGCAAACCCCTTGCCCCACCACTGACAGTGCTGTGGATAACCCCCATGCGCGCCCTGGCCGCCGACACCGCTCGCGCACTGCAAGCGCCGTTGCCCGATCTGCAGATCCCGTGGACTGTCGGCCTGCGCACCGGCGACACCAGCAGCAGCGAACGCGCGCGCCAGAGCCGGCGCCTGCCCACGGCCCTGATCACCACGCCGGAGAGCCTCACCCTGATGCTCGCCCGTGCCGACGCGCACACCGCGTTGTCGACCTTGCGAATGGTGGTGGTCGACGAATGGCACGAACTGCTCGGCAACAAGCGCGGCGTCCAACTGCAACTGGCCCTGGCCCGCTTGCGCCGGTGGCATCCGGAGCTGATCGTCTGGGGCGTTTCCGCCACGCTGGGTAATCAGGCCCACGCCGAAGAAGTCCTGATCCCACAGGGCGGTGGCATCAGCGTACAAGGACAAAGTGCAAAGGCGTTGCAGGTCGACACTTTATTACCGCCCGCCATCGAGCGTTTTCCGTGGGCCGGGCATATCGGCTTGAAGATGCTGCCGCAGGTCGTTGCCGAAATCGAATCCAGCCCCAGCAGCCTGGTGTTCACCAACACCCGCGCGCAATCGGAGATCTGGTATCAGGCTTTATTGGAGGCCCGTCCCGACTGGGCGGGGTTGATCGCGCTGCATCACAGCTCACTGTCACGCGATACCCGCGACTGGGTCGAACGCGCACTCAAGGACGGGCAACTCAAAGCGGTGGTCTGCACTTCAAGCCTGGACCTCGGCGTGGACTTCCTGCCGGTGGAACGGGTACTGCAAATCGGCTCGGCCAAAGGCGTCGCACGGCTGATGCAGCGGGCCGGCCGTTCCGGTCATGCACCGGGACACGTGTCGCGGGTGACGCTGGTGCCGACCCACAGTCTGGAATTGATCGAAGCCGCCGCCGCACAAGACGCCGTGGCGCAGCGCCGTATCGAACCCCGTGAATCGCCGCATAAACCCTTGGATGTGCTGGTTCAGCATGTGGTCAGCATGGCGCTGGGCGGCGGATTTCTGCCCGATGATCTGTACGAAGAAGTGCGCGGAGCCTGGGCCTATCGTGATCTCACATTGGAGGAATGGGTCTGGGCGCTGGCGTTCGTACGCCACGGCGGCCTTTCCCTGACAGCGTATCCGGATTACCGCCGGGTCGAGCCGGACGAACAAGGGGTCTGGCGTGTGCCGGATGCGCGATTGGCGCGGCGCCATCGCATGAGCATCGGCACGATTGTCAGCGACGCGAGCATTCAGCTGAAATTCTGGAGCAACGGCGGCGGTGGCAAGCAGTTGGGCAGCGTCGAGGAAGGGTTCATTGCGCGACTCAAACCCGGTGACGGCTTTCTGTTTGCCGGGCGGCTGCTGGAATTGGTGCGGGTGGAAAACATGACCGCCTATGTCAAACGCAGCACCGTGAAGAAAGCCGCGGTGCCCCGCTGGAACGGTGGGCGCATGCCGCTTTCCAGCGAGCTGGCCCAGGCGGTGGTTGCGCGTTTTGGCGCGGCGGCGCACGGCGAGTTCGTTGGCCCTGAAATGCAGGCGGTGCGTCCGCTGCTGGAAGTACAACAGCGCTGGTCCGCACTGCCCACCCCAAAGACATTGCTGGCCGAAGCGCTGAAATCCCGCGAGGGCTGGCACCTGTTCCTCTATCCCTTCGCCGGGCGCCAGGTGCATCTGGGGCTGGCGAGCCTGCTGGCATGGCGGGTCAGCCAGCAACAGGCGGTGACTTTTTCCATCGCGGTCAACGACTATGGCCTGGAATTGCTTAGCGCCACGCCTGTGGACTGGTCCAGTGTCCTGAACCCTAGCCTGCTGAGCGCCGAACATTTATTGAACGACGTACTCGCCAGCCTGAACGCTGGCGAGCTGGCACTACGGCGTTTTCGCGAGATCGCACGGATTGCCGGGTTGGTGTTTGCCGGTTATCCCGGCGCGCCGAAAAGTACACGCCAGGTTCAGGCTTCCAGCGGTCTGTTCTTCGAAGTGTTCAAACAGTACGACGCCGGCAACCTGTTGCTGGCCCAGGCCGGGGAAGAAGTCCTGCGCAACGAACTGGATATTCAACGCCTGGAACAGACGCTGGAGCACATCCGTCAGCTCAGGCTCGACTTGCATACCGTCAAACGTCCTACACCCCTCGGGTTTCCCCTGTTGGTGGAGCGCATGCGCGAAAGCATGAGCTCGGAAAAACTTGCCGACCGCATCAGGCGTATGGTCAGCGACCTTGAGAAAACTGCCGAAACCGGGAAGGCCTGATGAGTACGCCCTACCCGATTCGACTGGCCGGCGAAGAACTGTGGTTGCTCCCGGAAAAAGCCCTGTACTGGCCGGCGCAACAAGCCCTGCTGATCGCCGACGTGCATTTCGGCAAGGCCGCCGCCTATCGCAAACTGGGTCAGCCGGTGCCGCAAGGCACAACGTCGCGAAACATCGCCGTGCTGGATGAATTGCTGGCAGCACTCCCTTGCCGCCAACTGATTTTCCTCGGGGACTTCCTTCACGGGCCGGGTTCCCACGCTAGCGCCACGCTGAACGCGCTGGTTGAATGGCGAGCACGACACAGCGAATTGCCCATGACGCTGATTCGCGGCAATCACGACAAGCGTGCGGGGGATCCGCCCCTGTCGTTGAACATTCGAGTGGTGCCCGAACCTCTTCTGCTGGGACCGTTCGCCTTGCAGCACGAACCTGACCCGCATCCAGAGCGGCATGTACTTGCCGGCCATGTGCACCCGGTTTATCGGCTGAACGGTCGAGGCCGGCAAAGCCTTCGGCTGCCGTGTTTCAGAATGGGGGATGAGATCAGCCTGCTACCGGCCTTCGGCGCATTTACCGGTGGGTATCAGGTTGAACGGGAGGAGAACTGCAGGATTTTCGTCATCGGCGACAACGAAATATGGCCCGTCAGCTGAACGCACCCCCTGTAGGAGCGAGCTTGCTCGCGATGGACTCGAGAACGCCGCGTTCAATCTGAACGCGCGCGTAATCGTTGACGACCATCGCGAGCAAGCCGGTCTCGCTCCTACAAAGGAGATCGGATCACACAACCGGCGCAGGCGGCGGCTCATCCGGCAAGGTCGGCTCGCCCGGTTCGGTCGGTTGTTCGTTCGGGGTATCGGGATCAGGCTGACCGGGGATGCCCCCCGCCATGCTGATGGGCGGATGTGCCAGCAAGGACCAGGCTAAAACGCCAACCTGATTGGGCTCAAGCCTTGCCAGTTCGGCACTTATACGCGGGTCGATCTTCATAGAGCACTCCTGAGCGATGGCCCGATCCGCCTGGCGCGGATCGGAGCAGTACACCCCATAGAGTGTACGCTCGCTCAAGAATTCCCACGGTTGGTCAGACGGTTGACTCAGGTACGTGGCAGGGTCACGCCGCGTTGGCCCTGATACTTGCCGCCACGGTCCTTGTAGGACACTTCGCACTCTTCGTCGGATTCGAGGAACAGCATCTGCGCCACACCTTCGTTGGCGTAGATTTTCGCCGGCAGGTTGGTGGTGTTGGAGAACTCCAGGGTCACGTGACCTTCCCACTCAGGCTCGAGCGGGGTGACGTTGACGATGATCCCGCAGCGGGCGTAGGTGCTCTTGCCCAGGCAGATGGTCAACACGTTGCGCGGAATACGGAAGTACTCGACGGTGCTGGCCAGGGCGAAGGAGTTCGGCGGGATGATGCAGACGTCGCTGTGGATATCGACGAAGCTGCCGGCGTCGAAGTTCTTCGGGTCGACGATGGCCGAATTGATGTTGGTGAACACCTTGAAATGATTGGTGCAGCGAACGTCGTAGCCGTAGCTCGACACGCCGTAGGAGATCACACGGTTATCGTCGTTGCCGCGCACCTGGCGCTCGACGAACGGCTCGATCATGCCGTGTTCCTGCGCCATGCGGCGAATCCACTTGTCCGATTTGATGCTCATGGCGGGTGTCCTGAATAGCGAGGTGGAAAAAATCTGTCCGGCATCTTACCGGGCGCGCGCTTCGGGTTCAAAGTCCGGGTGCAATTCTCGCCGATCCCCCGCAAATTCCGCAGCTTCGGCGCAATACGATGCACCGTCAGTCATGAAAACAGAGAAACCTTCGCAAGAAGCATTGGCACGTTCCGGAAAAAGGGTTAAGGTGGCGCCACTGTGCTGCTTGTGTCACTGAGAATCTCTACACGATATGTTGAATTTCGATCCAACCATCTACAAGAATTTTTCCTGCTCTTTGCACTCAGTCTCGGCCAGGGTTCTTCCTGTGTCGCAGTTATCTTTGTTCAAGGAGTTACACCATGTCTAATCGCCAAACCGGTACCGTTAAGTGGTTCAACGATGAAAAAGGCTTCGGCTTCATCACTCCACAATCCGGTGACGACCTGTTCGTTCACTTCAAAGCTATCCAATCCGACGGCTTCAAAAGCCTGAAAGAAGGCCAACAGGTTTCTTTCATCGCTACCCGCGGTCAGAAAGGCATGCAAGCTGAAGAAGTTCAAGTTATCTAACTTGTACTTGCTTTAGTAAAAAGCCCCGCCCTTAAAAGCGGGGCTTTTTTGTGCCTGGGTGTTTTACAGGCAAAAAAAATCGCAGCCCAATCGCTGCGATTTTTTTTTGCGTCTTACCAGGTCACACCAAATCCAGCGGTGTAACGGGTCTTGTCCAGGTCCGCATCGTCAGTACCGCTGATGATGTCTCGCTCGGCCTTCAGGTTAAGCGACGCCCACTCGGTCACTTTGTAGCGCAAGCCCATCTCGGCATCGAGCGCGTAATCCGCCACGCCGGACAACGGCTTGCCCACCTCGCCATTGGTGAAGAACTCCACCTTCTTGCCGATCAGGTAGCGGTTGTAGTCCCACTTCATCGCCAGGGAATAGAAGTTTTCCTTGCTGCCGTCGGCGAACTGGTAATCCGTGCGGTTGACCAGCGAGCCCAGCGAGAACGCGCCAAGTTCGTCATCCCAGAACTGGTAACCCGGACCGGTACCGACGGTGCGCTGGCGAGACAGGTCTTCAACCTTGTCGCGTTTATAAACCGCACGCCCCTGCCAGAACCATTTCTCGGTCAGGAAGCGGTCGAGGGAGTATTCGGCGCGCCAGTTATCGGTGGTCACCACATCATCCTGGAATTCGCGGTTGTACTCGCCTTCCGCGATATGCCGCCATCTGCCGTGACGCGCCGTGGTCTTGAAATCGATGTCGTAGTCGTCGGTGTCTTTTTCTGCTCGCTGATAATCCAGCGCTGCGTCGATATTGCCTTTCCAGACCAGATCTTCGACCACCGGCTTGGGCTTGAGGATCTGCTGGATACTCGCCAGCTCGACCGTCTTCGGTGCCTCGCCGTTTTCCAGCGTGACCTTGCCGTCATCGGCCGCGTGCAGCGATTTGGCCTTCTCGCCGGTGTAGGCATCCTGCTTGACCAGCAACTCCTGATCGCTTTCCAGGGTCTTGACCTGCTTCCAGTCGATCGGCACCGCGCCGGCGTACTCGGTCTGGATCAACAGCTTGCCGCCGTCGAACAAAGTGATCTTGCCGCTCAGCTTGTCACCGTTCTTCAACCAGACGGTATCGGCAAGCAAGGGCGTGGAGGCACTCAATACAGCGAGGCACAGCAGGGTTCTGGACACCATAAGCAAAGACAGGCTCAAGTTTGCGAAAAAAAGTCGGCATTATCCGCAGGAATAAGGCCCTAGCAAGGACTGACCCGGCTATCTCTATTGAGTTCATTTCTCACTCACTGATCGAGGATTTACCCTACAGACGGTCATCAACCTGTAGGAGCGAGCCTGCTCGCGATAAACTCCAGGTCGACACGTTTTCCCGGACAGTTCGCGTTATCGTTAACGACCATCGCGAGCAGGCTCGCTCCTACAGGGATACCGGATGACCAATGCCAGCGCAGAAACAGAAAGCCCCGCGCAAATCCGACGCACGGCGCTCTATCTCACCCTGGCGCAAGTGCCGGAGGGCAAAGTCGTGAGTTATGGTCAGTTGGCCGAGCTGGCGGGACTGGGTCGTGCTGCGCGCTGGGTCGGTCGAACCCTGAGCCAGTTGCCTGGCGACACCAAGCTGCCCTGGCACCGCGTGCTCGGTGCCGGTGGACGGATCAGCCTGCCGGTGGGCAGCCCTTCGGGGGATGAGCAGCGCGCGCGATTGCGTTCCGAAGGCATCAGTGTCCTGAATAATCGTGTTGATATTCAGCGCCATGGCTGGCGCCCGGTAGAGCACAGCGGTTAGAGTGCGCGCTTTGTTTCCGTAATCTTGAGGCAGACTTCAGCCCATGCCCCGTAAAACCTGGCGCGCCGCGCTCGCCGCCTATGCCAGCCCTTCAACACTTGTGCTGTTGTTGCTTGGTTTCGCCGCCGGCCTGCCCTACATGCTGGTGTTTTCGACTCTGTCAGTCTGGTTGCGTGAAGCCGGTGTGGCTCGCGAAACCATCGGCTATGCAAGCCTGATCGGCCTGGCGTACGCCTTTAAATGGGTCTGGTCGCCGCTGCTCGACCAATGGCGCCTGCCGCTGCTCGGCAAACTCGGCCGTCGACGCTCATGGCTGGTGCTTTCCCAGGCACTGGTAATCCTCGGCTTGATCGGGATGGGTTTCTGCGACCCGCAAAAACACCTGTCCTGGCTCATCGCCATTGCCGTAGTCGTGGCTTTCGCCTCGGCGACGCAAGACATCGCGGTCGACGCCTATCGTCTGGAAATCGCCGACGACACCCGCCAGGCCGCCCTCGCCGCCAGCTACATGTCCGGCTATCGGATTGCGGCCCTGCTGGCCACCGCCGGCGCGCTGTTCTTTGCCGAAGGTTTCGGCTCCACCGGTTTCAACTACAAGCATTCAGCATGGGCCGGCACCTACCTGCTGTTTGGCGCACTGATGGTTCCGGCGTTGCTGACCTCATTTTTCATGCGCGAACCGCCCGTGCCGCTGCGCACTCAACTGCAGGCCGGACGCTACAGCTTTGTGCATCAACTGGCCTCGGTGTTCGTGCTGATCGTGTTGCTGGTGTCCGTGCCGGCCATGTTCACCCAGCTCTACAACACCGATTTCGCCAGCGTGCTGTTCGAAGGCGTGAGCCTGCTCGACCTGCTGCTCGAAGACCGCGCGTTCCTGCGGGCAATCCTTTACACCACGCTGACGGCCATGTGCCTGTCCGCCATGGGTCGACGCGGCCTCGCGCCAGTGCTGACGCCGGTCAACGACTTCATTCTGCGTTACCGCTGGCAAGCGCTGCTGTTGCTCGGGCTGATCGCCACGTACCGGATGTCCGATACGGTGATGGGCGTGATGGCCAACGTGTTCTACATCGACCAAGGGTTCACCAAGGATCAGATCGCCAGCGTCAGCAAGATCTTCGGCCTGATCATGACCCTGGTCGGCGCTGGCATGGGCGGCCTGCTGATCGTGCGCTTCGGCATCCTGCCAATTCTGTTCATCGGAGGTGTGGCGTCAGCGGGCACCAACCTGCTGTTCCTGATGCTCGCCGACATGGGCGCCAACCTGAACATGTTGATCCTGACCATTTCCCTGGACAACTTCAGCTCGGGCCTCGCGACTTCGGCGTTCGTCGCCTACCTGTCGAGCCTGACCAACCTCAAGTTCTCCGCCACCCAATACGCCCTGCTCAGCTCGATCATGCTCCTGCTGCCACGTCTGATCGGCGGCTATTCAGGGGTCATGGTGGAAAAATTCGGTTACCACAACTTCTTCCTGATCACTGCATTGCTGGGCGTTCCGACACTGTTGCTGATCGCCTTGCACTGGTTCCAGGAGAGCCGCCGCGAAGGCCCGACCCCAAAGCCTGAGCCGGTTCCAGCCCAGGTCGCGGAAGAATCGTAGGAAGCGTCCGAAAGGGCGTGGAGATTCCCGCCCTGCTGCCACACCACCGACCGCGCGCCTGTACGCCAGCAGATCTCGCCCGTACAATGCTCCGTCATTTCTCGTCATCAGCAACCGACAACGGCCAACCATGCGCACCAGTCAATTTTTGCTCGCCACACAGAAAGAAACACCTTCCGACGCGGTCGTGATCAGCCATCAGCTGATGCTGCGCGCCGGCATGATCCGCAAACTCGCCTCGGGCCTGTATACCTGGCTGCCGATGGGCTTGCGAGTGATGCGCAAGGTCGAAGCCGTCGTTCGTGAAGAAATGAACGCCGCGGGTTCTCTCGAAGTGTTGATGCCGAGTACTCAACCGTCTGAGCTGTGGCAGGAATCCGGTCGCTGGGAAGAATACGGCCCTGAATTGCTGCGTTTCAAGGATCGCCACGGCCGCGACTTCTGCGCCGGCCCGACTCACGAAGAAGTGATCACCGACCTGATGCGCAACGAGTTGAGCAGCTACAAGCAGCTGCCGATCAACCTGTATCAGATCCAGACCAAATTCCGTGACGAAATCCGCCCACGCTTCGGTTTGATGCGCGGCCGCGAATTCATCATGAAGGACGCCTACTCGTTCCACGCTGACCAGCCTTCGCTGCAGATCACCTACGACCGCATGCACCAGGCGTACTGCAACGTGTTCACCCGCCTGGGCCTGAAATTCCGCCCGGTTGAAGCGGACAACGGCTCCATCGGCGGCGCCGGCTCCCACGAATTCCACGTCCTGGCCGAATCCGGCGAAGACGATATCGTCTTCAGCAACGGTTCCGACTACGCGGCGAATATCGAGAAAGCCGAAGCCGTACCGCGTGAAACCTCCCGCGCCGCGCCGGCTGAACAGATGCGCCTGGTCGACACCCCAGACACCAAGACCATCGCCGCGCTGGTGGAAAAATTCAATCTGCCGATTGAAAAGACCATCAAGACCCTGGTGGTTCACGCCGAAGAGAAAGGCAAGCTGATTGCCCTGATCATCCGTGGCGACCACGAGCTGAACGAAATCAAGGCCGCCAACCAGCCTGGCGTTGCCAGCCCGCTGGTCATGGCGTCCGAAAGCGAACTGCGTGACGCCATTGGCGCCGGCGCCGGTTCCCTCGGCCCGCTGAACCTGCCGCTGCCGATCATCATCGACCGTTCCGTCGAGCTGATGAGCGACTTCGGTATCGGTGCGAACATCGACGACAAGCACTACTTCGGCGTGAACTGGGAGCGTGACCTGCCGGTTCCGACCGTGGCGGACCTGCGCAACGTCGTGGCCGGCGACCCGAGCCCGGACGGCAAAGGCACCCTGGAAATCAAGCGCGGCATCGAAGTCGGGCACATCTTCCAGCTGGGCAACAAGTACAGCAAAGCGATGAAGTGCGAAGTGCTGGGCGAGAACGGCAAGCCGGTGACTCTGGAAATGGGTTGCTACGGCATCGGCGTTTCCCGCGTGGTGGCTGCGGCCATCGAGCAGAACAACGACGCCAACGGGATCATCTGGAGCGACACACTGGCGCCCTTCCAGGTTGCCCTGGTGCCGCTGCGCTACGAAACCGAACAGGTTCGCGAAGCGACCGACAAGCTGTACGCCGAATTGACTGCGGCCGGCTTCGAAGTGCTGCTGGACGATCGCGACAAGAAAACCAGCCCGGGCATCAAGTTCGCGGACATGGAGCTGATCGGCATTCCTCACCGGATCGTGGTCAGTGACCGCGGCCTGGCCGAAGGCAATCTGGAATACAAGAGCCGCACCGAGCCCGAGGCGCAAGCGCTGCCGGTCGCTGACGTGCTGTCCTTCCTCCAGGCCCGTATCCGCCGCTGACACCAGATAGAGAAGTCATGTTCAAGCGAAACACCTTAGGCCTCGGTGGTGCCGCCCTGTGCGGCACCCTGCTGGTCAGCGGCTGCGCCAATCACATGTCGCAACGCAGCGAGCACGAGGAACGTGTCGAGCGCAAACTGCTCGATCACAGCCTGCAGATCGATGTCGGCGAGCCCAAGGTGCTTGAGCTGCCGCAACGTCGGGTGAAGATCCACGAGCAGAAGACCTTCGAGGTCACCGAGTTCGAAGTCACCCGGCATTACGATCGCTACACGCCTTACCAACCCTGGCGGGAGATCTACGAGATACCGCTGGGCGCGGTGGCCGTGGTGGCGGGTGTCGGCGCGAACGTGGTCAACGTGTTCGCCCTCGGCAACCTGCCGGATAGCGTGACCAAGGACTGGTTCAGTTACGGCTTCGCCGGGCTCAACCCGTTCATGAACGCGCCGTCCCATGGTCGCGCACAGCAGAACCTCGCGGGTATCGACGAAGTTCAGCTCGACAAGCGCACCGAATACTCGAGCCTGCCCTGGAGCGAGCGTCCGGTGGAGGTCAAGGCCGGCAAGGAAACCTTCGAGCTGAGCACCGACAAAAACGGTGTGTTGCGCCTGAACCTGCTGGACAGCCCGTTCGCCGAACACGACATCAATCACCTCAGCCGGTTGCTGATCCGGGTCGAAGATGGTCAGGACGATGTGCACACGGACTCGACCCTGGCGGTCAGCAGTTCGCTGCGCGGCAAGCTGCTCGAGGCCCATGGGCTGATTTACGACGACCTTGAAGATGACGAAGTGAGCCAGTGGGTGCACCGGGTCAAGCGTCTGTCTGAGCTGGGTCTGGAAGAAGAGGCCAGTGAGCTGGAGCAGAGTTTGATCGAGCTGACGCGTAACGATCCTGAGTTGCAGACCGAATTCCTCAAGTCGCTGACCAAGGATGCCGGGCGGCTCGTCGCGGATCCAGGACCGAACTAAATCCCCTGTAGGAGCGAGCTTGCTCGCGATGGTGTGTCAGTTGACGACGACGTGTCTGATACTCCATCGCGAGCAAGCTCGCTCCTACAGAAGGTGCGACTACCGCTCAAACAACTCCATCTGCTCAAACCCACCCCGCAAATCCTCCAGCCTCACCCCGACCCCCAACAACCGCACCGGCTTGCCCCCGCGATTGAATGCCTGGGTCAGCAGCAGCTGATAACTCCCCAAATCCCGCCCTGCCCCGGCCTGCTCCAGCGTAGTCTGGGTAAAGTCATGGAATTTCACTTTGACGAATGGCTTGCCCGGCCGATAACTGCTGTCGATACGCGCCATGCGGCCCGCCAGGGTTTCCAGCAACTCGGGTAATTTATCCAGGCAACTCACCAGATCCGGCAAATCCACGTCGTAGGTGTTTTCGACACTGATCGATTGCCGGCGGCTGTCGTTGTGCACCAAGCGCTCATCAATCCCACGGGCCAGGCTCCATAGTCGCTCGCCAAAACTGCCGAATTCACGCACCAGTGCCAACTTGTCCCACTCGCGCAAATGCGAGCAATCGACAATGCCAAGCCTGCCCAGCTTGTCGGCGGTAACTTTGCCCACGCCGTGCAGCTTGCTGACAGGCAAACCGCTGACAAAATCCTCGACCTGATCCGGCGTGATGACGAACAAGCCATTCGGTTTCTTCCAGTCACTGGCGATCTTGGCCAGGAATTTGTTCGGCGCCACGCCGGCGGAAACCGTGATGTGCAATTGATTGGACACGCGACGACGGATGTCCTGGGCAATTCGCGTGGCGCTGCCGCCGAAATGCGCACTGTCCGACACGTCGAGGTAGGCCTCGTCGAGGGAAAGCGGCTCGATCAGGTCGGTGTAATCGCGAAAGATCGTATGAATTTCCTTCGACGCTTCCCGGTAGGCATCCATGCGCGGCTTGACGATGGTCAGGTCCGGGCACAGCTTCAAGGCATGCCCGGACGACATCGCCGAACGAACGCCATAGGCGCGAGCTTCATAGTTGCAGGTGGCAATCACCCCGCGCCGATCCGCCGAACCGCCCACCGCCAGGGGTTTGCCAGCCAGGCGCGGGTCGTCACGCATCTCGATGGCGGCATAGAAGCAGTCACAATCGACGTGGATGATTTTTCGCTGGGTCATATAAAAGCGGTGTTCATGGCGAAGAAAAGGAGTCAGGGCCTGCCGGACCGGCAGTATCTCACTGACACCTGTATATAGCACCAGTAGTCAGTATGTTCTTTCCGAGCGGTAGGAAAAGTTACTGATGAATTTATTTTCTCAATCGAAAGCGGACCTACGATAGAGCTGCAACCCTTGCCGCGCTTGACTTACAGCCGGTTACATCGCCGACTATTCAAGCTAAGCGATTGAACCTGAACAGGTTTTATCCGGATTGAAGGTTGACAGGTCAGCGATCCTCTGTAGAATGCCGACACACAGACGCGGGATGGAGCAGTCTGGTAGCTCGTCGGGCTCATAACCCGAAGGTCGTCGGTTCAAATCCGGCTCCCGCAACCAAACATCAAAAAAGGCTACTCGAAAGAGTGGCCTTTTTTGTGCGCGCAAAGAAAACAGCCACTCCACTGTAGGAGCGAGCTTGCTCGCAATGGTCGTTAACGATAACGCGTTAAATCAGATACCCCGTGTCGCCCTTGGGTTTTTCGCGAGCAGGCTCGCTCCTACAGGTGCGTGTTACGCCAGAAACGAGAAATCGTTCTGATTCCGAAACTTAACGCTCCCCTGCGACCGTTCGCCGCTTATTTACGCTTATTTGACCCTGCGCCGGATTAACGGTTGACACACCGGCGTATCTCTATAGAATGCCGCCACACAGACGCGGGATGGAGCAGTCTGGTAGCTCGTCGGGCTCATAACCCGAAGGTCGTCGGTTCAAATCCGGCTCCCGCAACCAAACATCAAAAAAGGCTACTCGAAAGAGTGGCCTTTTTTGTATCTGTTGAAAAAGTCCTTTCGCAACAATGACCTGTCACTCTGTAGTGAAGCGTTCGGGATCAACAAAGCGCTGAGATCAGACTATGCTGAATCGCAGACAGAACCCGCCACGACTGATGGCACGCCATCGCCGACAAACGGTGAGAGGCGTTAATATTTGTGATTATTTTTTTCTACAGGGATTGGTAACTTGGCTGGATACCTCCATCCTGTCGCGCACAATCCAAGAGGTGATTGATGCGCGCCAACTCGTCTGATCCACAAGACACCGTCACAGCGACACAACCTATCAAGGCCGAGCGTTTGCGCCTGCTTGATCTGGTCAGCAAGTACCGCCAGCCCATCGGCCTGGCGGTCACCCTGCTGTTGTTCGCCATCGCGCTGATTGCCTGTCGCCACCTGCTCAGCGAACTCGACCTGTACGCTCTGCATGACTCGATTCTTGAAGTCCCGAAACCGGCATTGCTGGGCGCACTCGCGGCGACCGTCGCCGGCTTCATCATCCTGCTCGGCTACGAATGGTCGGCCAGCCGCTATGCCGGGGTGAACCTGGCACCGCGAATCCTCGCCCTGGGTGGCTTTACCGCTTTCGCCATCGGCAATGCCATTGGCCTGTCGATGCTCTCGGGTGGCTCGGTTCGTTACCGTCTATATGCACGTCATGGGCTGGGGGCTGCGGAAGTCGCGCGCATGACGCTGTTCGCCAGCCTGTCGCTCGGTACCGCCCTGCCCCCGCTCGCCGCCCTCGCAACGCTGAGCAGTCTGCCAGCCGCCTCGGCCGCCCTGGGTCTTTCCGAAACGTTGCTGGGTGCAATTGCCGCTGCGGTTCTGTTGCTGTTCAGCATTCTGGCCATCGGCATCTATCGCCGCCGCCTGCCGGAACAACCGTATCCGGACAGCCTGCTGGTCAAGGCCGGTCGCCGCACCTTGCGCCTGCCCGGCCGTCGCCTGACGTTCCTGCAACTGATCATTACCGCGCTCGACGTGGCTGCGGCCGCCACCGTGCTTTATTTGCTGCTGCCGGAAGCACCGCCCTTCGGCGCCTTCCTGCTGGTGTACCTGCTGGCCCTGGCCGCGGGCGTGCTCAGCCATGTTCCCGGTGGCGTCGGCGTGTTCGAGGCGATTCTGCTGGCCGCCTTCGCTGACAAACTCGGCGCCGCGCCACTGGCGGCTGCGCTGTTGCTGTATCGCCTGATCTACGTGGTGCTGCCGCTGCTGGTGGCCTGTGTGTTGCTGCTGATCAACGAAGGCCAGCGCCTGTTCCAGACACGTCAGTCGCTGCGCGCCGCGTCCGGTCTGGCGGCGCCGATTCTGGCGGTGCTGGTGTTTCTGTCCGGCGTGGTCCTGCTGTTTTCCGGCGTGACCCCGGAAATCGACACGCGCCTGGAGCACATCGGCTTCCTGATTCCCCATCGACTGGTCGATGCCTCGCACTTCGGCGCCAGCCTGGTCGGCGTGCTGTGTTTGCTGCTGGCCCAGGGCCTGCGTCGGCGCCTGTCCGCCGCGTGGATGCTGACCACCATTCTGTTGCTGGTCGGCGCCGTGCTCTCGCTGCTCAAGGGTTTCGACTGGGAAGAAGCCTGCCTGATGACCCTCACCGCGAGCCTGCTCGGGGTATTCCGGCGTTCGTTCTATCGCCCGAGCCGCCTGACTGAGTTGCCGTTCTCGCCGCTGTACCTGGTGGCGAGCCTGTGCGTTCTCGGTGCGTCGATCTGGCTGCTGCTGTTTGCTTATCAAGACGTTCCCTACAGCCATCAACTGTGGTGGCAGTTCACCCTCGACGCCGACGCCCCACGTGGCTTGCGCTCGCTGCTTGGCGCCGCGGTGCTGCTTGTGGTGGTGTCGCTGACCTGGTTGCTGCGCACGGCACGCCCGGTCATCCATCTGCCAACCCAGGAAGAACTGGACCGCGCGGTAAAGATCCTGATGGCCTCGGCGCAACCGGACGGTGGCCTCGCCCTGACCGGTGACAAGGCGCTGCTGTTTCACCCCAACGACGAAGCCTTCCTGATGTACGCCCGCCGTGGCCGCAGCCTGGTGGCGTTGTACGACCCGATCGGGCCGACCCAGCAACGGGCCGAGATGATCTGGCAGTTCCGCGACCTCTGCGACATTCACCACGCTCGTCCCGTGTTCTATCAGGTGCGCGCGGAGAACCTGCCGTACTACATGGACATCGGCCTGACCGCGATCAAGCTCGGCGAAGAAGCCCGGGTCGATCTGCAGCGCTTTGATCTCGAAGCCAAGGGCAAAGAGATGAAAGACCTGCGCTACACCTGGAACCGCGGCACCCGCGACGGCCTGTCGCTGGAGATCCACGAACCGGGCCATGCGCCGATGGATGAGCTCAAGGTGATTTCCGATGCCTGGCTGACCGGCAAGAACGTGCGCGAGAAAGGCTTCTCGCTCGGCCGTTTCGGCGATGATTACCTCAAGCATTTCCGCATCGCGGTGATCCGTTTCGAGGGGCGCCCGGTGGCGTTCGCCAATCTGCTCGAGACGTTCGGCCATGACCTGGCCAGCCTCGACCTGATGCGCGCGCACCCGGAGGCCCCGAAGCTGACCATGGAGTTCATGATGGTCGGCCTGATTCAACATTATAAAAATCATGGATACGCGCGCTTCAGCCTGGGCATGGTGCCGCTGTCGGGGTTGCAACCCCGTCGTGGCGCACCACTGACCCAGCGCCTGGGCTCGATGGTTTTCCGCCGTGGTGAGCAGCTCTACAACTTCCAAGGCTTGCGCCGCTTCAAAGACAAGTTCCAGCCTGACTGGGAACCCCGTTATATGGCCGTGCCCGCCGGACTTGATCCGCTGGTTGCCCTGGCCGACACTGCCGCCCTGATTGCGGGTGGCTTGACCGGATTGGTGAAACGCTGATGATTCAACGCTCCTTGCGCTACGTCCTGGGCACGCTGGTTGTGCTGGCCCTGATTCTCGGTGGCGGTTACTGGTACCTCAAACGCCCGGCGCCAGAACCGACCCTGCAACTGCTGACACCGGCCGACGGCGCCGCGATGACCCGTGTCATTCCCGGCACCACCCCACGCGCGCAAGTGCTGGTGGCGGTCACCGAAGAGCAGAAGCTCAGCGACAAACAATTGATGACCCTCAGCCGCACCGGCTCGGCGCAGATTGTCCAGGTGATCCTGCCCAAGGAGTGCCTGCTGCAAAGCCGCGCCCTGCAAGCAGGCCTGAGAGAACTCAAAGGCCCGGCGACCCTGGTCAGCGGCATCGGCCCTGGCGCCGTGCTGGCGTGGCGCTGGTTGTCCGAGCAGAAGGACGACAAGGCCCAGGCCATCTCGGTCGACCTGGCCCTGGAAAAACCCGGCTGCACCCACCTGTTCCCAAAAAGCGCCGCTCACGGCCACTGGCTGGTGGCGTGGAACGACAACCCGGACGACGCCAGCGCGGGCTTCGTGCGCGACCAGCCCAACGCCGAAACCAGCATCAGCGACTACGACATCAACCTGCCGCAAGTGCTGAACAACGAACTGCGCAAAATCCTCGTCGGTGGCGACAAAGCCGCCGGTGGCCTGCAGATCCCCGTGGTTGAAGTCCCGGCCGGCCAGGCCAAGGACACCGTCACCCTGTTCCTCTCCGGTGACGGCGGCTGGCGCGACCTCGACCGCGACGTCGCGGGCGAAATGGCCAAGATCGGCTACCCGGTCGTCGGCATCGACACCCTGCGTTACTACTGGCAGCACAAGAGCCCGGAGCAAAGCGCCCTCGACCTCGCCGAACTGATGCAGCACTACCGGCAGAAATGGGGCACCAAGCGCTTCATCCTAACCGGCTACTCGTTCGGCGCCGACGTCTTGCCAGCCATCTACAACCGCCTGGAAGCCTCGGAACAGCAACGCGTCGACGCAATCATCCTGCTGGCCTTCGCCCGCACCGGCAGCTTCGAAATCGAAGTCGAAGGCTGGCTCGGCAACGCCGGCAAAGAAGCCGCCACCGGCCCGGAAATGGCCAAGCTGCCGCCGGAGAAAGTGGTATGCATCTTCGGTGAAGAAGAAATCGACGAAAGCGGCTGCACCGACAAAACCGCCGTAGGCGAAGCCATCAAACTGCCCGGCGGCCACCACTTCGACGAGAACTACCCGAAACTGGCCCAACGCCTGGTGGACGTGATCGAGAAGCGGCAGGCGAAGGAGACGGCGGCTCAGGAATAACCTGACCCTGCCCACAAAAAAGCCCCCGCTGCCTTACGGTAGTGGGGGCTTTTTCATGGTGCTTCACGGATTACCGGAAAACACAAAACCTGTAGGAGCCAGCTTGCTGGCGATGGTCGTTAACGATGACACGTACGGACTGGTTCACCCCGGCGCACTTGAGTCCATCGTCGGAACGCCGCCCGCAAAAAAGCTGGCTCCTAGTCGATCGGTGTAAACGTTGAAATGAGGTGCTCTCCAGTCAAAGAAGGTCCCCAAAAAAATGTCTTGACGCTCTCCGATACTTGAAATCCCAAGTGTCCACATTCCATAAAACGTGGACACTTGTCTCAATGAGAATATCGAGTCGTCGATACCAATCAATATCTGTTGAATGCTCCCTAGAAACACGCCATACGCTGCTACTTCAGTCTTTCCCGGCGTACCGCGCCCGCATATCCACGTGGCTGATTGCGCTTGCCTCATCAAAACCGGTCAAGCGTTCCGGAGTGGCTACTTCAATCCGAAGGTTATCCAACTCGTCGAGCAATTCCCGATACGCATCAACGTTGATGATGACCGCTGCCGGTTGATCGCCTTTGACAATAACCAGACTCTCGGTGGCGCGACTGGAGATTTCAGCGAGCTTGGCACTGAAACCCTTGGCAATCGTGGTCGCTGGTACTCCCTCGTCAGCAAGTTCTGGTAACGCCGTCATATTTCGCTCTCGACACTTATCCAATTTTTCGCGCCCATGTTCTCGGCTCGTGGAATCACTTGCGGCGTTTAGTTTTTGTTTGTTTCAGACGGGGCGATATCGGATGACGTCCGAAGACCTTGTAGGCAAACTCCGAATCGCGTTTTTTGGGCAGTTTGATGCCTTGTTGCGCTTTTCTTTGGCGGGATAGTCTCGGGTCGTCGCTGAACATTCAGCGATCGGGCTTGGAAACCCGTCGAATACTAGTCGCAACAGCGTCCTATCAGGATTTCACAGTTTTTTTGTGATCATGATTTATGGCGGCTGTGCGTGGGACGCCCTCGGGCGTGCCGGTTCCTAGTTTCCCGGTTTTCCAACCTGCGCATAGCTGTCACCCATTCGCTTGGAAACGAATGTGACCGCTTCTCCGCTCAACTAGGATTTTCAATCATGACTAAAAAAGATTCGTTCGCGACTTCAGATCTAAAAACCATCGGCTTCACCCCCTTCATCTACTGCTCAAACCAGCCCTTGTTCCGTGTCGTTCGAGACGTACCCCTCGGTGACGCACTCGCCATGGCCTCTGACTTCCTGTTCCTCGCCAAGGAGCTGACCCGAGACGCTGCCTTCAATCGTGATACCGACCGGCATATCTGGGCCGCGCATTATTTGACGGCGATAAGCAAGGCGGTGGTGGATGATGCGATGAAGGTGTTGCAGGGGCCTCCTCCAGCAAGAGCCGAATCCCAAAAATAAATGGCCTGAGTTATCCCCGTACCTGTAGGAGCGAGCCTGCTCGCGAAATACCCGAGGGCGCCGCGGGGCATCTGATTTTACGCGTTAGCGTTCACGACCATCGCGAGCAAGCTCGCTCCTACAGGGGATTGCCGTTAGGCACAAAAAAGCCCCCGCTGCCTTCACGGCAACGGGGGCTTTTTGATGTCTCGGGGTTACATCTCGACCTGCGTCCCCAACTCGATCACCCGGTTCAGCGGCAGATTAAAGAACCGCAAATTGCCATTGGCGTTCTTCAACATGAACGCAAACAACGCCTCACGCCACCGCGCCATCCCTTCAAGCTTGGAGGCGATCACCGTCTCGCGACTGAGGAAGTAAGTGGTGCGCATCGGGCTGAAATCCAGGTCATCGAGGTGACACAGCTTCAGCGCTTGCGGCACATCCGGCTCGTCGACGAAGCCGAAGTGCAGGATCACCCGGAAGAACCCTTCACCGTGGGCTTCCACTTCGAAGCGCCGCGACGGTGGGACCCGCGGGATGTCTTCGTAGACGACGGTCAGCAGCACCACTTGCTCGTGCAACACCTGGTTATGCAGCAGGTTGTGCAACAACGCGTGAGGCACGGCGTCTGGCCGCGCGGTGAGGAACACGGCGGTGCCCTGGACGCGATGCGGCGGTTGCACGGCGATGCTGCTGATGAAGATCGGCAACGGCAGACCGCCCTCGTCCATGCGCTCCACCAGCAGCTGTTTGCCGCGTTTCCAAGTGGTCATCAGCACGAACAACGCGATACCGGCGATCACCGGAAAGGCCCCGCCCTGGACGATTTTCGGCACGTTGGCGGCGAAGTACACGCCGTCCACCAGAATGAACCCCATCAGCACCGGCACCGCCAGCACCGGCGGCCATTTCCATAGCAGCAGGATCACCGCCGACACCAGAATGCTGGTCATCAGCATGGTCCCGGTCACCGCCACGCCGTAGGCCGAAGCCAGGGCGCCGGACGATTCGAAACCCAGCACCAGCAGGACCACGCCGACCATCAGCGACCAGTTCACCGCGCCGATGTAGATCTGGCCCTGTTCGGCGCTGGAGGTGTGCTGGATGTGCATGCGCGGAATGTAGCCCAGCTGGATCGCCTGACGGGTCAGGGAAAACGCGCCGGAAATCACCGCTTGCGAGGCAATTACCGTGGCCAGCGTCGACAGGCCGACCAGGGGAATCAACGCCCAGCTCGGCGCCAACAGATAGAACGGGTTGCGCGCCGCTTCCGGGTCACCGAGCAGCAAGGCGCCCTGGCCGAAGTAGTTCAGCACCAGTGCCGGCAGCACCAGAATGAACCAGGCGCGGGCAATCGGCTTGCGGCCGAAGTGGCCCATGTCGGCGTACAGCGCTTCGGCGCCGGTCAATGCCAGCACCACCGCGCCGAGGATCGCCACGCCCATGCCCGGGTGAACGATGAAGAAGCGCACGCCCCAGACCGGGTTCATCGCTTGCAACACTTCCGGGTGCTGCAGGATGCCGTAGACGCCCAATGCGCCCAGGACCAGGAACCAGGTGACCATGATCGGCCCGAACAGGATGCCGATGCGCGCGGTGCCGTGGCTCTGGATCAAGAACAACGCCACCAGCACGATCAACGACAGCGGCACCACCCAATGGTCGATGCCATCGAACGCCAGCCCGAGGCCTTCAATCGCCGAAAGCACGGAAATAGCCGGGGTGATCATGCTGTCGCCGTAGAACAGCGCCGCGCCGATCAGCCCGCAGACCACCAGCAACGTGCGCAATTTCTTGCGCCCCGCCGCTGCCCGCCGCGCCAGTGCGGTCAACGCCATGATCCCGCCTTCGCCCTGGTTGTCGGCGCGCAGGACAAACATCATGTACTTGATCGAGACGACCCAGATCAGCGACCAGAAGATCAGCGCCAGGATGCCCAACACGCCGTCATGGTTGACCGGTACGCCGTAGCCACCGGAAAACACCTCTTTGAGGGTGTACAGCGGGCTCGTGCCGATATCGCCATAAACCACCCCGACCGCCGCGACCAGCATGCCGATCGGCTTCGCCGCCGAATGCTCGGCACCCGCAGCCTGACTACTTGCCTGACCCATCCACCACTCCTACTACCCAGACCGGGCTTCTTTTGAAGAAGCACTATGCTTTACCACGCAGCATGCGCTGTTTTACTTACTGTTACAGTCGTTTCGTTGACTGTAAAAAATTGGTAAAGCTCAACGGCGCGAAGCATAGCGCAGCACTCGTCGTATTTCCCTCCATAAAGCTGGTCATCTGCGCGTGTCGCCGCTAGAATTGCGCACTTTTTGATCAGAGGCACACCAAGTGCCCGATTAACGCCTTGCCCGTTTGCGGCTGGAGGCGTCACAAACACCGAGGTTAGACATGTCCACCACTCCTGCGTCGGCCAATCCAAAGGTTGGCTTCGTATCCCTGGGTTGCCCCAAAGCACTGGTCGACTCCGAGCGCATCCTTACCCAGCTGCGCATGGAAGGTTATGACGTTGTGTCCACCTACCAGGACGCTGATGTCGTGGTGGTCAACACCTGCGGCTTCATCGACTCGGCCAAGGCTGAGTCCCTGGAAGTGATCGGCGAAGCCATCAAGGAAAACGGCAAGGTCATCGTGACCGGCTGCATGGGTGTGGAAGAAGGCAACATCCGCAACGTGCACCCGAGCGTGCTGGCCGTGACCGGTCCGCAGCAGTACGAGCAAGTGGTCAACGCTGTGCACGATGTCGTGCCGCCGCGTCAGGATCACAACCCGCTGATCGACCTGGTGCCGCCGCAAGGCATCAAGCTGACCCCGCGCCACTACGCGTACCTGAAGATTTCCGAAGGCTGCAACCACAGCTGCAGCTTCTGCATCATCCCGTCGATGCGCGGCAAGCTGGTCAGCCGTCCGGTCGGTGACGTGCTCGACGAGGCCCAGCGCCTGGTCAAGGCTGGCGTCAAAGAGCTGCTGGTGATTTCGCAAGACACCAGCGCCTACGGCGTCGACGTGAAGTACCGCACCGGTTTCTGGAACGGCGCGCCGGTGAAAACCCGCATGACCGAACTCTGCGAAGCCCTGAGCACCCTGGGCGTCTGGGTTCGCCTGCACTACGTTTACCCGTACCCGCACGTCGACGAGCTGATCCCGCTGATGGCCGCCGGGAAAATCCTGCCGTACCTGGACATCCCGTTCCAGCACGCCAGCCCGAAAGTCCTCAAATCGATGAAACGCCCGGCGTTCGAAGACAAGACCCTGGCGCGGATCAAGAACTGGCGCGAGATCTGCCCGGACCTGATCATCCGTTCGACCTTCATCGTCGGCTTCCCCGGCGAAACCGAAGAAGACTTCCAGTACCTGCTGAACTGGCTGACCGAAGCCCAGCTCGACCGCGTCGGCTGCTTCCAGTACTCGCCGGTCGAAGGCGCACCGGCCAACGACCTTGACCTGGACATCGTTCCGGACGACGTCAAGCAAGACCGTTGGGACCGCTTCATGGCGCACCAGCAGGCCATCAGCTCGGCGCGCCTGCAAATGCGCATCGGCCGTGAAATCGAAGTGCTGGTCGATGAAGTCGACGAGCAAGGCGCCGTTGGCCGCTGCTTCTTCGACGCCCCGGAAATCGACGGTAACGTGTTCATCGACAACGGCAGCAACCTGAAGCCGGGCGACAAGGTCTGGTGCAAAGTGACCGACGCCGACGAATACGACCTGTGGGCTGAACAGATCTAAACGCAAAAAATACGAAAAGCCCCGCTCTCTTGACGAGATGCGGGGCTTTTTTACGTCTATCGTTTTGTGGGAGAAAGGACTCGCGCCATCCACTGCAAAAGGGGCAATCGGCCATGCGCCACCATTCGGTCATCCACACGCCGAAACAGAGCGACTATCAGGAACTGACCCGGGTCTGGGAAGACTCGGTGCGCGCCACCCACGACTTCCTGCCGGACAGCTACATCGAATTGCTGAAAAACCTGGTGCTGACCCGCTACCTCGACGCAGTGATGCTGATTTGCACCAAGGATTCGCGCCAGCGCATCACCGGGTTTGCCGGCGTGGCGGCGGGCAAGATCGAAATGCTCTTCATCGACCCGGCCCACCGTGGCCAGGGTCTGGGCAAGCAGTTGCTGCGCTATGCCATGGAACACCTGAACGCCGATGAACTGGACGTCAACGAGCAGAACCCGCAGGCGCTGGGGTTCTACTTCAAACAGGGCTTCGAAGTGATCGGCCGTACCGAGCATGACGGCATGGGGCAGCCTTATCCGTTGTTGCACATGCGGCTGCGCCAGACCCGACAACAGTCGAGCAATGGCTGACACACCACACACCTGTAGGAGTCGGCTTGCCGGCGATGGACGTAAACGATAACGCGTCCTTTCTGGATAAACGCGGTGTTCCGACCTCCATCGCCAGCAAGCTGGCTCCTACAAATAGCTGTACGGCGCAAATGGAGCCGGGATTAACCGGCGCCCAGCAGGTACAATGCCCACCCCTTTTTTGTTACGGCCCTGTCATGACTGACCCGATACGTCTCTCCAAACGCCTCATCGAACTCGTCGGCTGTTCCCGTCGGGAGGCTGAGCTGTTCATCGAGGGCGGCTGGGTCACCGTGGACGGCGAAGTCATCGACGAGCCGCAGTTCAAGGTCGACACCCAGAAAGTCGAGCTCGACCCGGAAGCCAAGGCCACCGCGCCAGAGCCGGTGACCATCCTGCTCAACGTGCCTGCAGGCATGGACGCTGAAACAGCCATGGCCACCCTCAGCGCGGAAACCCTGAGCGAAGAACACCGCTTCAGCAAACGCCCGCTCAAGGGCCATTTCCTGCGCCTGACCGCCAGCACCGACCTGCAGGCCAACGCCAGCGGCCTGCTGGTGTTCACCCAGGACTGGAAGATCCTGCGCAAACTCACCGCCGACTCCGCGAAGATCGAGCAGGAGTATGTGGTCGAGGTGGAAGGCGAGATGGTCGCTCACGGCCTCAACCGCCTGAACCACGGCCTTACCTACAAGGGCAAGGACCTGCCGCCAGTCAAAGCCAGCTGGCAGAACGAAAACCGCCTGCGCTTCGCGATGAAGAACCCACAACCGGGCGTGATCGCCCTGTTCTGCCAAGCCGTTGGCCTGAAGGTCGTCGCCATCCGTCGCATCCGCATCGGCGGCGTGTCCATCGGCAAAGTGCCGTTGGGGCAATGGCGCTACCTGTCCGGCAAAGAGAAGTTCTAAGACTTTTCACGCCGCCATACATTCCGGCGCCGCGGCTTATGCGGCGCCCACTGCCGACTATCGGGATTGCACACCATGATTCATAACGACGTACTGCGCAGCGTGCGCTACATGCTCGACATCAGCGACAAGAAAGTCATCGAGATCATCAAGCTCGGCGGCATGGACGTGTCCCTGGAAGATTTGTTGACCTACCTCGACAAGAAAGAAGAGGACGAGGAAGGCTTCGTCCGTTGCCCGGACGAAGTCATGGCGCATTTCCTCGACGGTCTGGTGATCTTCAAGCGCGGCAAGGACGAAAGCCGTCCACCGCAGCCGATCGAAGTGCCGGTGACCAACAACATCATCCTGAAGAAACTGCGTGTGGCCTTCGAATTGAAGGAAGACGACATGCACGCGATCCTCAAGGCGGCCGAGTTCCCGGTGTCCAAGCCTGAACTGAGCGCGCTGTTCCGCAAGTTCGGCCACACCAACTACCGTCCGTGCGGCGACCAGTTGCTGCGCAACTTCCTCAAGGGCCTGACCCTGCGCGTTCGCCCGCAGTAATCCCCCACGGTCGATGGGCCACCACCTTCATCTGTAGGAGCCGGCTTGCCGGCGATAGCGATCTTGAGGACGCCATCGCCGGCAAGCCGGCTCCTACAGGGGTGGCATCAGCCGAAGGCTCTATAGACCTTCATTCCGCGCAAAAATAGTGGCTCCGCTTTCAGCGGCTGACGGCTAGGGTGTAAAGACCCTCAGCTCTTCAGGATTCGCCATGCACCCGTACTTTTCCCTGCAAGGCCGCACCGCTCTGGTGACCGGCGGCACCCGTGGTATCGGCAAAATGATTGCCAAGGCCTATGTCGAGGCGGGCGCCACCGTGTACGTCTGCGCCCGCGATGCCGAGGCCTGCCAGCAAACGGCTGACGAGTTGAGTGCATTCGGTCGTTGCCGTGCGGTGGCCGCCAACCTGGCCACTGAAGAAGGTGTGCTGCAACTCGCCACTCGCTTGGGCGAGCAGATCACTCATCTGGACATCCTGGTGAACAACGCCGGCACCACTTGGGGCGCACCGCTGGAAAGCTACCCGGTGAAAGGCTGGGAAAAGGTCATGCAGCTGAACGTGACGTCGGTGTTCAACTGCATCCAGCAGTTCTTGCCATTGCTACGCAAGGCCGGGTCCGAAGCGAACCCGGCGCGGATCATCAACATCGGTTCGGTGGCAGGGATTTCGTCCTTCGGCGAGCAGGCCTATGCCTACGGGCCGAGCAAGGCGGCCCTGCATCAGCTGTCGCGGATTCTGGCGCGGGAACTGGTGAGCCAGCACATCAACGTCAACGTGATCGCGCCGGGGCGTTTTCCGAGCAAGATGACGCAGCACATCGGTAACGATGAGCAGGCGCTGGCGGAGGATACGGCGCTGATTCCGATGAAGCGCTGGGGCCGGGAGGAAGAGATGGCGGCACTGGCGATCAGCCTGGCGAGTACGGCCGGGGCGTATATGACCGGGAATATTATTCCTCTTGATGGTGGGTTCAGTCTTTAGATTAGCGGTGCGGCCATCGTCGGAACGCCGCCCGGAGCCGGCTCACTCCTACAGGGGAATGCATTCCAAAATGTAGGAGTGAGCCTGCTCGCGATGGCGGACTGACAGGCACCACCGAAGTAATGGTCGATCGGGTTATCATGCCCGCCCTCCATCCCGCTTCGACCCTAAACCAATGACCTACAGCGTATCCCCCATCGGCTTCGTGCGCTCCTGCTTCAAGGAGAAGTTCGCCATCCCGCGCCAGCCGCAACTGGCGCCCGCCGCCCGTGGCGTGCTGGAACTGGTGGCGCCATTCGATCAGGGCGATGCGGTGCAGGGTCTGGAGCAGGTCAGCCACGTCTGGCTGCTGTTCCTGTTCCATCAGGCCCTGGAAGAGAAACCACGCCTGAAAGTTCGCCCGCCACGCCTCGGCGGCAACAAGTCCATGGGCGTTTTCGCCACCCGCGCGACGCATCGGCCCAATGGCATCGGCCAATCCGTGGTGAAGCTGGACAAGGTCGAGGCCGGTCGCCTCTGGATCTCCGGCATCGACCTGCTGGATGGCACGCCGATTCTCGACATCAAGCCCTACGTGCCTTACGCCGACATCATCGACACGGCGTCCAACAGCATCGCCAGCGCTGCGCCGCAGTTGATTGCCGTGCAGTGGGCGGATTCGGCGCTGCAACAGGCCCATGGGCATGCTCAGCGGCTGGAAGAGCCGTTGGTTGAGCTGATCGAGCAATGCCTGGCGCAGGATCCACGGCCGGCGTACCAGACGCCTGCACCAGAACGGGAATATGGCGCGCAGTTCTGGGATGTGGATGTGCGGTGGCATTATCCGGCGCCGGATTCGATCTGCGTGCTTGAAGTCATTCCCGCGAAGGCTTAAACGCCAGAAACGAAGAAGCCCGCATGACCTTCTCAGGTCATGCGGGCTTTTCCATGCGCTACATATTCTCTGTAGGAGCCGGCTTGCCGGCGATGGACTGGATCTCACCGCGTTTATCCTGGGAGAAACGCGTCATCGTTGGCGACCATCGCCAGCAAGCTGGCTCCTACAAGTGACCTCTGGTCACTTTTCGACGAACGCACGCTCGATCAGGTAATCACCCGGCTCGCGCATCCGCGGCGAAACTTTCAGGCCAAAGCTGTTCAGCACTTCGCTGGTTTCGTCGAGCATGCTCGGGCTGCCGCACAGCATGGCGCGGTCGTCCTGCGGGTTGATCGGAGGCAGGCCGATGTCGCTGAACAGCTTGCCGCTGCGCATCAGGTCGGTCAGGCGGCCTTCGTTCTCGAACGGCTCGCGGGTCACGGTCGGGTAGTAGATCAACTTGTCACGCAGGGCTTCGCCGAAGAACTCGTTCTGCGGCAGGTGCTCGGTGATGAATTCGCGGTAGGCGACTTCGTTGACGTAACGTACGCCGTGGCACAGGATCACTTTTTCGAAACGCTCGTAGGTTTCCGGGTCCTGGATGACGCTCATGAACGGCGCCAGACCGGTACCGGTGCTGAGCAGGTACAAATGTTTGCCAGGCTTCAGGTCATCCAGTACCAGCGTGCCCGTAGGCTTCTTGCTGATGATGATCTCGTCGCCTTCCTTCAGATGCTGCAACTGGGAAGTCAGCGGGCCATCAGGCACCTTGATGCTGAAGAACTCGAGATGCTCTTCCCAGTTCGGGCTGGCAATCGAGTAAGCGCGCATAAGCGGGCGGCCATTGGGCTGTTGCAGGCCGATCATCACGAACTGACCGTTCTCGAAGCGCAGACCCGGATCGCGGGTGCACTTGAAGCTGAACAGAGTGTCGTTCCAGTGGTGAACACTGAGGACACGCTCGTGGTTCATGTTGCTCATGTACGTGGGACTCCTGGAGATTTTGCCTGCGCCTGTTATCTGCGCAATTGCATCGCATTCTAATGGCAGCGACAATATCTGTTAAATGGATTATTAAGATAAGGGTTATCGGTTATATAGATATGCGATTTACTCTCCGTCAACTTCAAGTATTCGTCGCCGTCGCCCAGCAGGAAAGCGTATCCCGTGCTGCGGGCCTGCTCAACCTCTCGCAATCGGCGGCGAGCACCTCGATCACCGAGCTGGAACGCCAGTCGAGCTGCCAGCTGTTCGACCGTGCCGGCAAACGGCTGAGCCTCAACGCCCTCGGCAAACAGTTATTGCCGCAAGCGGTGGCGCTGCTCGACCAGGCCAAGGAAATCGAAGACCTGCTCAATGGCAAGTCGGGGTTCGGCTCCCTGGCGGTCGGTGCGACCCTGACCATCGGCAACTACCTGGCCACCTTGCTGATCGGCAGCTTCATGCAGCGCCATCCCGAAAGCCAGGTGAAGCTGCACGTGCAGAACACTGCCAACATCGTGCAACAAGTTGCCCACTATGAAATTGACCTGGGTCTAATCGAAGGCGACTGCAGCCATCCGGACATCGAAGTGCAGAGTTGGGTCGAAGATGAACTGGTGGTGTTCTGCGCGCCGCAACACCCGCTGGCCATACGCGGTACCGCGAGCATGGAGGAGCTGAGTCACGAGGCGTGGATCCTGCGGGAACAGGGCTCCGGCACGCGCCTGACCTTTGACCAGGCCATGCGTCACCATCGCAGTGCGCTGAACATCCGCCTCGAACTGGAACACACCGAAGCGATCAAGCGCGCGGTGGAATCAGGATTGGGGATTGGCTGCATTTCCCGGCTGGCACTGCGCGACGCTTTCCGTCGCGGCAGCCTGGTGCCGGTGGAGACGCCGGATCTCGACCTGGCGCGGCAGTTCTATTTCATCTGGCACAAACAGAAATTTCAGACACCGGCGATGCGCGAATTCCTCGACCTGTGCCGCGCCTTCACCGCCGGGGTCCAGCGCAGCGACGAGATCGTGCTGCCCACCATCGCTTAAAGCAGGATCACCGCCCACACCAGCGCGATCATGGTCAACGCCACGAGTTGCGCGGCGCTGCCCATGTCCTTGGCGTTCTTGGACAGCGGGTGCAATTCAAGGGAAATGCGGTCGATGGCTGCTTCCACCGCCGAGTTGAGCAGTTCGACGATCAACGCCAACAGGCAGACGGCAATCAGCAGCGCCTGCTCGACGCGGCTGACGTTCAAAAAGAACGAAATCGGGATCAGGATGACATTGAGCAACACCAGTTGCCGGAAAGCCGCTTCGCCGGTGAAGGCTGCGCGAAGGCCGTCCAGCGAGTAACCGGAGGCGTTGAGGATGCGTTTCAGGCCGGTCTGGCCTTTGAAAGGGGACATAAAAGTGGCAACTGACCAAAAAGGAGTGGGAAAGCTAGATCAACCAAAGTCAAAAAAGCGTGAAGGCGCCAATCTTTAGTGGCTTGAAATTGACTCAAGTTGTTGCAGAAGCAGCGCCGCCTGGGTTCGCGTCCGCACATTCAGCTTACGGAAAATCGCCGTGACGTGGGCCTTGATCGTCGCCTCCGACACGCTCAGTTCGTAGGCAATCTGTTTGTTCAGCAACCCTTCGCAGACCATGGTCAGCACCCGGAACTGCTGCGGTGTCAGGCTGGCAAGGCCTTCACTGGCGGCTTTGGCCTCGTCGGAAACACTGACCGCTTCAAACGCCTGGGGTGGCCAGAACACATCGCCGTCCAGTACCGAACGCACGGCTTTCTGGATCACGCTCAGGTCACTCGATTTAGGAATGAAACCGCTGGCGCCGAACTCACGGGACTTGACCATGATCGAGGCTTCTTCCTGGGCCGACACCATCACCACCGGAATTTGCGGATATTGGCCACGCAGCAGCACCAGCCCGGAAAAACCGTAGGCGCCCGGCATGTTCAGGTCCAGCAACACCAGGTCCCAGTCGGACTTTTCGTCGAGGCGGGTTTCCAGCTCGGCGATGCTCGCCACTTCCACCAGACGGACGTCCGGGCCAAGGCCCAGGGTCAACGCTTGATGCAAGGCGCTGCGAAAGAGCGGGTGGTCATCGGCAATCAGGATTTCGTATGTGGCCATTTTTCAAATGATCCTGTTCTTCTAACAGCTCTAGGTGCAGCCACGGAGCTGCACCAACAGGGCACGTTCAACGCCAATGACGTGGCAATCACGCAAAAATACGGCGTTTCAAATTACAGCCGCGCCCCAATCGGCGCCAAGCATGCCCAGCGAAACCGGGGTGGTCAAGGTGCCTGGGCGCTACAGTTCTTTGCAGTATGGGCGACAATCAGCCCGTGACAGCGGCTGTTTTCTGCACGAAAGGCATCAGCTCGGCATGGGCCGGTGTTTCAACATTCATGTCCAGCTGGTGCTTGGCATCGAGGTAATGCTGGCTGAACACGTCAAAATAGGCGTCCAGCGCCGATGCGGCCTCGACATCGCCGGCCAGATCAAGGCACAGCGCCGCCACTTCAGCCGTGCACAAATGCTCGCTGCGGGTCGACCGGCGCAGCCGATAGCGCGACAGCTTCTCGGGCAGCAGGCTCAGGATCGGCAGTGCATCAAAATACGGGCTCTTGCGGAAAATCTTCCGGGCTTCGGTCCAGGTCGCGTCCAGCAGAATGAACAGCGGGCGCTTGGTGCTATCGGCGGCGACCGTATTCGTCACTCGCTCAGGTTCGACGTACTCGCCAGGAAAGACCAGGTAGGGTTGCCATTGCGGATCGGCGAGCAAGGCCAGCAGCTGCGGGTCGGTTTCCGTGCGCGACCAGATGAACGCATGGTTGTCGCGCACCACGTCAGCGATCAGCCAACCGGTGTTGCTCGGTTTGAACACTTCCTTGTTGGTCATGATCAGGCACACGCCCGAGCGAGTCTCGACCTGCGGACGCCAGGCGCACAGGCAGTGGCTCTCGATCACGCGGCAGGCACGGCAGCGCGGCGCTCTCCAGCCACGGGCCTGGATCGGCTTGATGCCTTCTTCTTCGCGCTGATCGCGCAGGCGGGCCACGGCGTTGGGAGCGTGGTTCATTGTGGGTAACGCCGGCAGACAGGAAAACTCGACACAACAGCACTCGGCAGGGCAATAAAGACCGGCAGTTTACCAGAGCATCCGGCGCAAGCCTGTACCGTCCAGACCACCTCCCCTATAATTCGCCGCCAATGAACGCACAGTCATGTGGCTGGTCGAAGCACCAGTCACTGAATCAGGAGAGTTTCATGTTGCGCCTTATCGTTCCCACCGCTGCCATTCTGCTGGCGTCGTCCTTCAGCGCTCAGGCTGCGTCCCTGAGTGAGCAGAATCTCAACCGAGAGCTGCGCAACGTCGCCGCACAAAGCAGCGTCGGCACGCCACGGGCGATCAACGAAGATATTCTCGATCAGGGCTACACCGCCGAAGGCAATGTGCTGATCAATCACCTGAGCGTACAAAGCAGCCACGCCAACAAGATGCGCGAAGACCCGAAAGCGGTGTACTTCCAGCTGGGCGCTTCCGTTTGCCGGAACCCGGGGTTCCGCAAGCTGATGGCCAAGGGCGCGGTCATGCGTTACGACTTTACCGAGGTGAAGACCAATCGCCCGGTCGGTTCCGCCAGCTTCCAGGAATCGGATTGCCCGAAAGCCACGCCGCCGGCCAAGAAAAAGTAATCAATGGGAATTGGCGCGCCGTTGTTCATCTTCGGCGCGCAGTTCTGCCAAGAGTGCCTGCAGATATCGTGAGCGACGATCGGCACCCTCAAGACGTCGGCAGCACTCCTCTTCGAGACTCACATGATTGGTCTCGGCTGAGGACTTCAATAATCGATACAGTTGCGTATCGATCTCCAGAATGACTCTGGCCATAGCATCCAGCCTCCCTGCACCCTCGCCCTGCTTGAGCGATAAAATCCTTGAACCGCTTGTACCGTGCGCCCTGCCTTTGACGCAAAGTTGTCGTGTCACGCCTGTAATTTAGTAAATCAGAGTGACAGACACTTGGTGTGCGTTCAGACGAGCGGTGAAATCACTTTGCAAACCGTCAATAAGCGGTTGCCAGGAAAGACTTTGCGGCGCAATGATCAAGTCAGCGCAATTCACCGCGAGGGTCTAGATTCATAGTGTTCCCGTTCACTTTTTCAGCGCAGAAAGGGGCTGCCCGGTTTTCGATTTGATCTGCACATGTTTTTTTCATCCAAGGGAAAAACAGAGCCTGTATGGAAGGAGAAGTTGATGCCTTACCAACCGAATGACCTCCTGAGCCGCCATTTTGAAGACAGCGGCCACGACCTCATCAGCAAGGTCGAAGAACAACTCAACCTTGTTTCCCCCAATAGCCCGAACATCCCGATTTACCGCGACATGATCCTGACCGTGCTGCGCATGGCCCAGGAAGACCACAACCGCTGGAACGCCAAGATCACCCTGCAAGCCCTGCGTGAACTCGAACACGCCTTCAGAGTGCTGGAGCAGTTCCGGGGGCGGCGTAAAGTCACTGTTTTCGGTTCGGCACGCACACCCATCGAACATCCGCTGTACGGCCTTGCCCGAGAACTCGGCGCCGCGCTGGCGCGCTCGGACCTGATGGTGATCACGGGTGCCGGCGGCGGCATCATGGCCGCGGCGCACGAAGGCGCTGGCCTCGATCACAGCCTGGGATTCAACATCACCCTGCCCTTTGAGCAGCACGCCAATCCCACCGTGAACGGCACCACCAACCTGCTGCCGTTTCACTTCTTCTTTACCCGCAAGCTGTTTTTCGTCAAGGAAGCCGATGCGCTGGTCTTGTGCCCAGGCGGTTTCGGCACGCTGGACGAGGCGCTGGAAGTGTTGACGCTGATCCAGACCGGTAAAAGTCCGCTGGTGCCGGTGGTATTGCTGGACGCGCCGGGCGGCACGTTCTGGCAAGGCGCGCTGGATTTCATCCGCAGCCAACTGGAGGAAAACCGCTACATCCTGCCCACCGACATGAAACTGGTGAGCCTGGTCTACAGCGCCGAAGAGGCGGTGGAGCAGATCAATCAGTTCTACAGCAACTTCCACTCCAGCCGCTGGCTCAAGCATCAATTCTTGATCCGCATGAACCACACACTCAGCGACGATGCGCTGGAACACATGCAGCACGCGTTCGCCGACCTGTGCCTGAGCGATCACTTCCATCAACATGTCTACAGCGGCGAGGAGCATGACGAGCCGCAGTTCAGCCATCTGGCACGACTGGCCTTCACCTTTAACGCCCGTGACCATGGCCGCTTGCGGGAACTGGTGGACTTCATCAACCTGCCGGAAAACTGGGCACAGCCCAAACCTCAGGCGCAACAACGTACGCGAGAACCGTCCAAGGTGACGTGAGGCAAAAAAAAAACGGCCCGAGCGGGCCGTTTTTGTTTAATCGTCCATTCCCCGACCGCTGAACAAGCGGTTGATCATCTCCATGGAATATCCCCGATAAGCGAGAAAGCGTCCCTGTTTGGCACGCTCCCGGGCGTCAATCGGTAAATGCCCGGAGAACTTGCGCCGCCACGTATCTTCCAGCTGTTCCTGCCAGTTGATACCGCTCTCGCGTAACGCGAGTTCGATGTCGCTGCGTTGCAGGCCACGCTGGCCTAACTCTTCGCGAATACGCAAAGGGCCATAGCCGGAACGTGCACGGTAGGAAACGAAGCTTTCAAGGTAGCGGGCTTCAGACAGCAGGCCCTCTTCCGTCAAGCGGTCGAGTGCGGTGTCGATCATTTCAGGGAGGGCGCCGCGCTGACGCAGTTTACGCGTCAGCTCGACTCGACCGTGCTCGCGTCGTGCGAGCAGGTCCATTGCGGTTCGCCGCACCGCGACGAGTGTATCGAGTACGGCGGTCATCGGATCAATCAGATATCAGCGTCAGCCAGGTCATCTTCAGTCTGTTTGACTGGCGATGCTTTGACGTCCGGCGCTGGAGTCAGCAGTTTGTCACGCAGCTGCTTCTCGAGTTTCGCGGCAACTTCCGGGTTATCCGCCAGGAACTTGGCCGAGTTGGCCTTGCCCTGACCGATCTTGGTGCCTTCGTAGGCATACCAGGCACCGGACTTCTCGACGAAACCGTGCAGAACACCCAGGTCGATCATCTCGCCATTGAGGTAGATGCCCTTGCCGTAAAGAATCTGGAACTCGGCCTGACGGAACGGCGAAGCAACCTTGTTCTTCACAACCTTGACGCGGGTTTCGCTACCGACGACTTCATCACCTTCTTTCACCGCGCCAGTACGACGGATGTCCAGACGAACCGATGCGTAGAACTTCAGCGCGTTACCACCGGTGGTGGTTTCCGGGCTGCCGAACATCACGCCGATTTTCATACGGATCTGGTTGATGAAGATCACCAGGCAGTTGGCGTTCTTGATGTTACCGGTGATTTTACGCAGCGCCTGGGACATCAGACGGGCTTGCAGGCCCACGTGCATGTCACCCATTTCGCCTTCGATTTCAGCCTTTGGAACCAGGGCGGCTACGGAGTCGACGATGATCACGTCAACCGCGTTGGAACGCACCAGCATGTCGGTGATTTCCAGGGCCTGCTCGCCGGTGTCCGGCTGGGAAACCAGCAGGTCGTCGACGTTGACGCCGAGCTTGCCGGCGTATTCAGGATCAAGGGCGTGTTCAGCGTCGACGAATGCGCAGGTGGCGCCGGCTTTTTGAGCCTGGGCGATCACCGACAGTGTCAGCGTGGTTTTACCGGAGGATTCAGGACCGTAGATTTCAACGATACGGCCTTTTGGCAGACCGCCAATGCCGAGCGCGATGTCCAGACCCAGGGAGCCAGTGGAGATAGAAGGAATCGCCTGTCGGTCCTGATCGCCCATACGCATTACGGCACCCTTGCCGAATTGACGTTCGATCTGACCCAGGGCCGCAGCCAAGGCTTTCTTCTTGTTGTCGTCCATTAAAGTCCTCACGTAATCAATAAGGCCTGACGGCCAACACCTGTATAAGTAGCCAGTATTATTCCACAGGGATTCAGGATCGCCTACCCCTGATTTGAGATTTCTCCCGCGGCATGGTGCAGCAGCCCCTCTAGCGCGGCCTTCACCGTTTGTCGGCGGACCTCATCACGGTTACCGGGGAAGTGCTGGACCTCGCTGAACACCCGGTCACCCACGCCCCAGGCCAGCCAGACGGTGCCGACCGGCTTGTTCGGCGAACCGCCATCCGGACCGGCCACCCCGCTCACCGCCACGGCAAAATGCGCCCGGCTCTTTTCCTGCGCGCCACGGACCATGGCCTCGACCACCTCGCAACTGACCGCCCCCACCGTCGCAAACAACTCATGCGGGACATTCAGTTGCTCGGTCTTCTGCCGGTTGGAGTACGTCACATAACCGGCCTCGAACCACGCTGAACTCCCCGGGATACGGGTGATCGCCTCGGAAATGCCTCCGCCGGTACAGGACTCGGCAGCCGTGACGTGAACATTGAGAACCTGCAGGCGCCTGCCAAGTTCAGCGGCCAGTTGGGTGATTTCTTTCACGGTCATCTCCTGAGCGGGCGGAATGGGAACTACCGTACACGAGCGAATCATGCTTGCAAGTTACAGGATCGATCAAAATGTTAGCGGCCCAGGGCCCTGATATAGGCCTGACACGCCTGCAAGGCAATCAGTGCACGGTCGCCGCTGTCGGTGATGGCGATAATTCGTTGAGCATGCGCCGAGTCAAGTCGGGCGCGTGGGGCGCCATGATCCACGCCGCCGGCGCCGGCGGTGGCTGACACTGCACAATCTGAAGCGGCGGTGTTGGCGTCGAGGAGGACTGACAGCCGCACATCAGCAGTGGCAAGACGATCGCGCAAGCGACCTTGATCACGTTCCGCATCGCTCAACACTCGGTAATGGTTTTGTTCACTGAGCGTCAGCCGCTGCTCCAGCGCCAGCCGCTTGTCCTGCTCGGCCTGTAGCTGCGCGGCAGCGGCCAGGGTCAGCTGGTTCAACTGCTCCGTATGCGCTCTCGCCTGTTCCGCCAGTTGCCGTCCGTAACGCCCGTCCTGAAATCGCCAGGCCAGCGTCGCCGAACCACCGGCCAACACAGCCAGCAACACAATAATGCCAGCCACCCGCCACGATAAGGGGATCACTGACATAACACCGCCCTCGCCCGCGCCCACAGTTGCAGACGGTTCTGCAGCCCGTTCAGGCCGCCGTTGATCCGGCGGGTGATGCTGTTGAACTGGTCGCGGTCCGCCAGTTCGTTGAGGCCGTTTTGCGCCCAGAACCAGGCCGCGGATTCAGCGGCCCATTGCGGCTGTTCGAGCAGCTCCGGCGAGGCCAGCAATCGCTCGTCGCCGAACAAACCCAGGCTGCATTGTCTGTAGTTATGACGGCCAGTGATCTGGATCAGTCCACGCCCTCGGTACCTTTGGCCATCGCCATCGAGCGCTGGAGTATTACCCAGGCGAGCAGCCAAAGTGCCGGTGTCGTACTTGCTCAAATATTCATCACCGCCGAGCTCACGCACGTAGTGCAACTGACCCGATTCGTGACCGACCTCGGCAATGAACGCAGCGATGCGTTTGGGCGTGTTGATCCCATGGCCATCCATGGCGTTATTGAGGGCGGAAATGAAAACACCCGCTTGGCGGCGGGCGTTGGGCATGATCTTTTCAAGTTGTGATTGCGTAATGGTCATCGCATCCCCTAATGGGGGCCCCATCAGGGCCTCGGGGTTTCAGATTGATCCGGTCCGCAGACTATGACCGGACGTCCAGGCACGTTGCCTCGAGCGAACAGCGATAGCTGTTCTGGCGACTGCCGCTGGTCGTGACCTTATCGATCGACCAACGACCGCGCATGAAATCTGGCCAGGTGGTATCCAGCAGTATCAAGCCTTCGGCAGACAAACCTGGATGACCAGGGCAGTCGATCCTGACCTTCAACGCTTCACGCATCATCCGGCGAACCTCACCTTCTCCGGCGGCCCGCGCTTCGTCTGCGCTGTGATAGCGCTGGCGGACCGTCTTGAACGGTGCAATGCCGCTCTCCTCGACACGCACTTTTCCGGCCGCCGCGTCCCACCAACTGGTCTTGCATCCCTGATATTTGGCCCGACTGGTCTCATCCAGCGTGGCGGAAATGAACGCGTGATCGCCAGGTCGATTGTTGCTCGTCACCGACAACTGTATGTCTGGCAATACTTTGCCCGACAACGATTTCGCCTGACCGCGCCGCGCCAGCACATATAGTTCGTTGATCGGTTTGGCGACTGCGTCATGAAGGTAGGCAAGCCGTGTCAGAAACCCCATGTCGGTTTCGTTCGACTGGTCGATATGTTCGATCTTGATCAGCGACAGGTCCGGCGCAACTCGAGGCGAAAAACCGTGCCTTGAGGTCAACTGGCGAAACAGCGCCCCCAGTGTCGTCGGACCATGACTGACCGAGCGACGCTGCTTGAACCCGGTCTGATCCGCTGCACTGAACGGTGCGGCCGTCGCCACCAGTGTCAGGCGCAGGGGAAACAGCGTCGGCGTGCGTCGCGTGATAACGAATTGACCTTTATCGATCAGAGGCGACTCCAGGTAACCGACCCTGAAACCGATTTTCCCGCCGAGATCGGGCAGCCCGTCGAGCCCCTCCAGATCTACCGTGAGGGTCAGTTGATCGGACTCGATCCCGGCCGCATCGATGTGCTGCCACGAAATCAATCGCTTGTTGAGCAGCGCAGCGTTCGCGCCGTAAAACTCCACCGAGGGAGTGAAACCCAGTGACATGGTGCCTCCTTAATCCCAGGCAGAAACCGTTGTGGGTGCGAGGGATCTGGAATCCAGTTCCGGCAGGACAATCCCTACCCCCGCCGGTAACACCGGCCCCTGTTCGGCCAGCTGCGGGTTGAGGCGCCACAGCGCTTCTTCGGCCGAATCATCACAACGTAAAAGCTCGCGGTACAACAACAGGTTCACCGAATCACCGGCGATACTTCGAACTCTACGCATTGGCAAACTCCGTCAATTCGATCACCCAACCAATCAGCATGGCAGTGCCGTCATCCAAGATGCTTTCCTGGTTCTCCGAGATTTTGTTGATCTGCCACAAACCCCAGTTCCGGCCGATGCCGTCAACCAAGGGCACGGGGACGCGCAGCGCCTGCAACGCACGCAGTTCATCAAGCCGATCCATGGCCATCGCGTACATCGATTTGCCTGTGATCGTCAGCCCTTGCAGGCCTTGGCCGGTCTGGCTGGACTTGGGTTTACTGGTGAGGATGTCGATGGTCTTCCAGCCGCCATCCGATGTGCGCGCCAGCGTGCTGTAAGCGAAGTGTCTGGACAGGCCGAAAATAAAATTGCCCAACGCCATTTGCTGACGCATCAGTTACCTCCATCGGTCAGGGCCGCGTCACTGCGCACGGCGAGCGGGTCGTTCATCATCAACGGCATAAACTCCCCGTTAAAATGCATGCGCAAATTCGCCATGATTTTTTCGATCATTCGCTCGGAGTCCGTTGGATCGGCGCCGCTGATCTGGATCACCGGCGAGTAGTTGACCTGTCGGTTGCCCCCCGGAGTTCCGGTCAGGTCTTTACTGACCTGGTCGGGTGACTGGAGTCGATCGGCTGCGGTGTAAAGGGTTTTACCCGCCTCCTCTCCCAGGTTGCTGCCTAAGTAGCTGCCCACGAGGCCGCCAATGAGGCCACCCACGGCAGTTCCCAGAACGGGGACGGGGATGAAACTGCCGATCATTGCACCGGTTGCAGCGCCGGCATAACCACCGGCCAGTGCGCCAACACCCGATCCGGCAGCACCGGCAGCCCCTTTGAAATCACCAGCCATCAACGCTTTGATCCCCTCGTAACTCACGGTGGCGACCGTCAGAGGAGCACCCAGCCTGCCAGTGAAGGACTTGGCTCTGGCCGCAGAGATGACCAGTCGATCGCGCATGGTTGGACGAGAAGTGCTGGTGCTGTCTGAACGCAGTTGCGGCTGGATGGCAGCATCCGGTTTCAGAAGCTCTGCAGTGCTGGAGGTCGCAGCCGATACCAGTTTGTTCAAGATAGCCCCGCGTAACGGAGTCATGAGCGCGCCCCCGAGCAACGTCAAGGCAGCAGTGACTTTCGGTAACGTTTCAACCACCGCGCTAAAGCCGCCGAGCACTTTATCGGCACTCAGCATTGCAAGGTCGGTAAACGGAGACACCGCGTTGGCAATCGCCGTATCGAGACGGGTCAAACTCGCATCCAGCGCATTCCAGCGTGCTTGCGAGGTGTTGCCTCGGACTTCGGCGGTCTGCGCCATCGAGCCCTCGCCGGAGGCCACCGTGAACGCCGTGTTCAGATCCTGCGGCGCCATCACTAACTTGCGGACGCCTTCATCGCCCTCAAACAGCGTCTTGATCAAAGAGGTCTGTTGTTCGGCAGGCTTGTTCTTCAGCGCCCCCAGCACATCTTTGATCGCCCCCGACGCATCCGTACGCATTCTGCTGGCCAGTGCGCCCGGCTCGATATCAAGTTGCGCCCAGGCTGTTCGCTGCTCTGCCGTAGCGTTGCTGCCCTTGCCAAAAGCAGTGCCGAGCGTTTTCAACGAGGCGCCGGCCTCGTCCTTGCCCACAGATGCGTTCAACAGGGCCGCCCCGATTGCCGCCACCTGCTCTGGCGTCATGCCCGCCGCAAAACCCTCCTTGCCGCCGCGCTGGACGACCGAGCCGATGTCTGTCGCGGAGGCATTCAAATTGATACTGGCGCCAAGGCGGCTGGCGGCGTTGCCCAAGCCCAGACTTTTCTCTCGATCAAGGCCCAGCGTGGTGCGCCAGCCGGTCATGATCGCGCCGGCCTCTTTGATGTCAATCTTGTACGCCGACGCCATGACGCCACTGTCGCGGGCGAAATCAGTCAGCGCTTGATTCAGGTCCTCCGGCTTGACGCCCTTGACCAGCCCCGCGTTGACTGCCGCCAATTGAGCCTGCGCCAGTTGCACTGGTGTAGCGCCGCTGGGGGCGATTTGTTTGTCGCTGACCAGCTTCTGATTGTCTTCGGACATCGCTTGAAGGTGATCCGGGTCCAGCTTCAATTTCAGATTGAGATCGACCATGGCCGTCTGCAACGCCATCGCCGACTTCAAGTCGTCGGGGGGCGAGCGCTGTTCAATCTCAGCCTTGAGCGCTGACTTTGCCTCACTGCCCGACACGGGCACCGATGCGCTTGGCTTGAGCAGCGACTGCTGCGACGTGTTCAACAATGCCAGTGTTTCACGGAGCCTAACCTGCTCGGCTACCAACAAACGAATGTCGAGACTGGCCGTGGCCAAGTCCAGACTCAGTTGGGACAAAGGATCCTTGAGATCACCCGCCCCGGCCCCTTCAGGCGCGCCGCCGGATCGCGGCGGTCCGATGCTGTTCATCGCTGCACCGGACAGCGAATACTGACTGTCTGCCATCCCGCTCTACTCCTGTTTTACGCCAAGGCGAGTGATCGCGATGTCGTAGCGGCGCAAGGCCTTGCCGACGTCCCACTCCAGAATGTCCGCTTCACTTACCGGGTAAATGAGCGGCACCACATCGAGGATTACTTCGATGTCGCGCTCCGAAAGAAGGCCGCCGGTTGGTTTAAAAAATCGTCGATGCGTACCTGAAGCTGTGTCCAGTCAGGCACGGTCAGCAGGGCCAGGTCGGGCAGCATCAGGCCGGTGCAATGGGCGGTGATGAACTCGGCGCGTTCCTTGGGGGTTTTTAGTTTTTTCATCGACTTGGTCGCACGCAGTACGGGCATTTCCAGGGTCAGCGAGGTTAGCGTTCGCCCCGCCACGGCAAGCGGTTGCAGCAACTGAATTTCATCGGGATCGGTCGAGGGTTGTTCACCCTCCTCCGACTGTTCAAGGAAATGCGAGGCCGGCAAGGTCGACATCTCGTGCACGTACTGCGCGATGCTGACGTAGTCCGGGCGTTTCAGTTGATCGAGTTCCTTGATCGACAGCCCGGTGGCCAGCAACGCCAGTTCGAAGAACTGATCGTCCTCATCATCGCCAGCCCGGGCCAGGGCTTCCTTCTGTGCGGCGTAGTACAAGGGTTTGAGCTGAATCTGTGTGATCTCCGACTGGTCGTCGGCGGTGATCGGCGACAACAAGGCGTGAACGGGAGGCGTCCAGGACATAAAAAGAGTTCCTTGGAGAAAAATGGGAAGGCGTCGTGCATTGCCCCATGTGGGAGCGGGCTTGCTCGCGAATGCGGACTGACATTCAAAAGAGAGGTCGACTGACACTCCGCATTCGCGAGCAAGCCCGCTCCCACAGGTCATGCGTTTTGGCTGACCGGACTTTTTACGGGATCAACACCGCGCGACGGGCGTCGCCGAGAATGTCGACGCCGTTGAGCACGAATTTCTGGGTGCGCACGTCGATGTCGATCACCGGGATGCCGTTTTCCAGGCGATTGTAGGTGCGGCAGGACAGTTCCAGAGCAGTGGTCGGTTTATCATTCATTTTGAGCAACGTTTCCGTCAGGGACTTCAGCGTGCCGCCGACGGTGTGATAGGTGAACCAGGTGTTGCCGTCCTGGTCCTGACCGGCCTCGCGTACGTTCAGCAGAATGTCTTCGCCCAGTTTCACACCGAGAGCCAACATAACTTCCGCCCCCATGCCTTGCAGCGTCAACGTGGCTGTCAGCATGGTCGCGCTCTTGGCCATTGCCTCGGCGATAAAGCGCCCTCCCGTCATCGTTTCCATGACGAAATCGATCTTCGGCGGGGCGAAACTTTCCACGGTCGCCGACAACGGCAAGCCTTGCAGGGTGGCCGCGATGGCCTGTCTTACGCGGTTGGTAAACATTAGAGAACGTCCTCCAGGAACTGCTCGATGATTTCATCGCGGGCATTGAGTTGATAAATCATGTGTTCGTTGGGCGCGTAGCGGCCGTAGTCGATGACCACGTACCAGGTGCCGTTCTTGTACTTCTCGACGCTGTTCAATTCCGGGTGCAGGTACACGCTGCCGCCGGGGATGGTTTCGTCGGCGACCAGGGTTTGCAGCCAGTCGTTGATGCGCTTGACCTCCTGGTCCATGAACGACTTGGTCAGGTTCTTGGCCATGGCTTTCTGGCCGGCCTTGACCAGCTTGCGGCTGATCGCATCTTCGAGGCCGACGTAGCTGATGAACTTGCCGGTGATCGAGCGGTTACCCAGCAGCGAGAAGCCGCCGAGAATCGTGCGGGCGTAGTAGCTGATGCCGTAGCGGTTGAGCAGATCGCCCTCGGTGGAGGTGTCGAGAATGTTGTATTCCACGACCCGCGAAACGTCCTCGGCGAAGGTCACCTGGTTGCCCGGGCTCTCCCATTGCTTGACCTTGGCCAGCGCCGCGATAGCCAGGCTCGACGGCGACAGGAACACGTTTTTCTTCGCTGCCTTGGAGTACACCGACGGCAGGTTGTGCACCAGCAGGCAGCGGTCGAAACCCAGCTCCGCGCCGCCCAGTTCCTGGCTGTAAGTCACTTGGTCGGCGACCGCGGCATCCTTGCCGTCGAGCACCACACGGGCCTTGATGCGCTTGCCGAAAGAGGCGAACTCACCGGCCACGGCTTTGGTGCCGGTGAAGCCCGGCGCGCCGATGATGGTCAGGTCCTCGGGTACGCTGCCCAGTGCGGCGAGGCCGAGCTTGCGACCGGTCAGCGGATCGACGCCGCCGATCACATTGTTCAGTGTGTCCGCCAGGGTCGCGCCTTCTTCGACGATGACCACGTAGACCGGCACCTTGACCACTTTCAGGATCTGGAACACCGCGTGATACAGCGTGCCTTCCTCGGTGCCGGTCGGATCGAGCAGCGCCTGGGTGGTGAAGCTGTTGATGCGGAACGGCGCGTTGCGCGGAATCAGCGGGTCCGCTTTCGGCGCGGTGCCGATCAGACCGATGACGTTGTCACCCAGGCCACCCATGGCCTCAGGGGATTCGGTGGCATTGACGGTAATGCCGTTGTGCTCGAAGTTCAAAACCTCAGCCATGGTTATTCAGCCTTCTTGACAGCGGCTTTTTTCGCCGCGGTGGAGGATGCGGCCGACTCGGCAACCGCGTTGTTTTTCAGCTCCAGGCGACCGGCGCTGCGCAACGCACTGGCCTCCACATCGAGCAGATCCAGTTCCTGGCCGATGCTCGACCAATGACCGCCCCCGGTAGGGAACGGGAGGAGCACGGTGTACGTTTGGCGTTCTGCCATTTCTGTTTCTCCATAAACAAAAAAGCCCCTTGGGTCAGGGGCTGTGGGGTGTTGTGTGTGTTTGTGTTGCGGATAAGAAAACGCCCCGGCGGTGCGGGGCGTTTATCGGGTTTGCTCGGAGATCCCGGCTCGTAAGAGCAAGTCGCTCTCAACATCGGTGAAATCCTAGGCGCAACTCATTGCTCAACTCCGTGCAAAACGATGTCGTCCGGGGACGAGGGCCAATTGATTTCTGTCGGATAACCAGTCTGCTGCTCAATCCGGTTGAGGTCGATGCGATAGTGTTTCCAGAGTTTCAAGCGTGCTACCTCGTCATCCGTAGCAACTCCTTCGTCAACGGCATCTTGCAGCGGTCCCATGCGGTTTGAGGCAATGACCAGCAGGTTATCCCGCAAGTCAGGTGCAAACGGGACCGGCTCAGGCGGAACGTCGCTACTGAACCACTCCTGCGAACCAATATCGTCAGCCCCCGCAACGGCACGCCAGCCTTGTCCATCATTGCGCACCGCATATCCCATAGTCATAGACTGTCCTCCCAGCCTTGCACTCGGACAGCGCAATCAGCGGCATTTGAAAAGAAATAGATGTTGCCGCTCTCAAGCGGAAACGATGTAGATACAAGCCCATTGAAATAACTTTGAGCAGCCTGGGACATGTAAATCGCGCAGTTCGCTATGTCGATCAACGGCGAGGCCCCGATACCCACCGCCAAACTCGCCATACTCGATTTGAGTGACACCGTAATCGCCACGGCTGATGGCGGAGCAAAAGCCCCAACAGCAGCCGCTGTAGTGACCGAGGAGGTGCTACCTGAGGCGATCATCGGATACGCCAGCACATTGCTCACGGTAGCAAGCTTGTACTTGACGACCGCCCCCAACTGCATGAACGACAGCGGAAATTTGTTTGCCGTGGCGTCGGTAACGAATGCGTTTACACGCTTGGCGATATAACCCTCAGGCAACAAAGGCTCATACACAAAGCGCAACGTGGCACTCGCATTAGAGGTGATCGCCGGAACACTGGCGGTAATCTGGCTGGTCGAATCTACCGACTTGATGAACGCCCCCGGAGGAAAATTCGACCCACCAAACGGCATGCCAACGCGCATTGACGCGGTACTGCCAATGCCGGTTATTACTGCAGAACCACCAGTGGTACTACACAGAATTGCCGGCATCAGTGCCGCGATGCCCGCAACTTGAGCACCATAAGTTACAACCCAGGTGCTGTACCAACTGGAAGCGGCGACTACGCCAACATCGAGGCCACCCACACCTGCTATTTGAAGGTTGATGCTCACGTCTACCCCGCTCAAAGCATGCGCAGCTGGACCACTTCCAACGATCAAACTGCGGGCCTTGACGGAGATAATCGAGTTGGCTCCTGTCGCTGTAACGACGAGCCCTTTGTAAGTGTCTCCAATCACCAACTTGCTTAACGCCTGGACTTGAGAGTCAAGAGCAGCGATATCAATGTTTCCCTGATTTATTGGCGCACTCCAGGCTTTGATGCACCACATAACGGACAAGTTGCGTGGGCGAGTTTCATCCGTGCCGGAATTGCCCGTTCGCATATCAGTCGCTACGCCACCGACCCATGCCGCTGCCGCACCGCCTCCAGAAGGGTTGGTGCTACCGTAAGTGCCACCCACCCACATGGCATGGTCGTGCTTTTGAATAGATTGAGTTTGAGCGCTGCCAATCGCACGCCCAACATCAATACCGCGCCCATGGTCCCAGCCGCGCAGGAATTCGCCGCGAGACTCAGGCAAGCGAAAATTGCCAGCCCCTTCACCGCCCGTGTTGAAGGCAGTACCCAGATACGCGAACAAATCCGGGTAAATAGCGATGCTCTGCACACTGCCATCAATTTCAAGAAACCCCGGTGGTACGGCAGACTTTGGAAAAGCCACCAACGAGCCAACGGGCAACGCCGAAGCCTGCGCAATCAGCGCTTCAATTTCAGGCTTCGTATACGTGTCCTTGATCCCAAACCCCGCCAGCGTTTCCGGATTAGTACCTGCCGTCGCACGGCCATATTTATCAACCGTCAGACTCTTGTAAGTCCCCGCCTGAATCCCTGTCCGACCCGCCAGCATTTCAAAACCCAGCGCCGTCGTCCCCAGCGTGATCGGCCCATTCGTCACCAGGTGCCAAAGCGAATCACCATTCGCCGTGCCCTCCTCGACCATCACGGTCAGCCCCGGTGTGACCTTGGCGCTGGCATTGGCATCCGCCGCCCGCACCCAGGTACCGTTCGCAACAACATAAATGCCGTTGTCTTTGGCCAGCGCCTGCGCCGTCACCAGCACGCGCTGACCGGAAACCACCGCGACGCCATCGATTTGCTGCGCCCCACTGAGCACGATGTTTTCCGTGGTGGCGACGCGAACCGAGTGCTTGCCATCCAGCTTCGCCAGTTCGTCGGCGAGGTAACTCATCACCCATGCCCGGGTCGCCTTGACCACGGTGTCGTCGATCAGCAACGTCACGATCGACGCATTGCTGGTCTCGAAAATCGAGCGGATGTAGAACTCTTTCCCCGAGCCCGACGTCGCCAGCACCGGTTTGAACGACTCCGGGTATTTGACGATGGCGTAGAGGATGCCGGTGTCGGTCCAGAGCCCGGCCTCACGCACATACCAGCCGCCGTCTTCGGGTGGGATGGTCACTTCGGCGAGCAGCCAGCTCGGGTTCTTCTCGTCCTGGAACAGGGCGTTCAGCGGCCCGCGCCACACTTCACGCTTGAGCGCCGTGGCGGTCGCCGCCGGGTTGTAAACGGTGCCGCCGCCGTCGCCGACCGAAATCTGCGACAGTTTGATCGGCACGCCCGCCGCCTTGCAGGCGGTTTCGTAGGCAATCCCCGCGTTGGTGAGCAGGGTGTAATAGTCGGCCATTCAGGACCCCTGTGGATAAATGGTGGAGGTTTCGACGGTGTACAGACCGGCGGCCATAAAGGCCTGACCCGACACCTCGAGCCCCTCGATAACAATGGGATAAACCGTGGTCAGTTCGCCGCACACGGTCGCCGCGCCGATGACGTGGTTGCCAAATGCGCTGAGCCCGACGGACACCGACAACAGGTCGCGCTCGCTCTTGGCGTCCGCCAGGCGTCGATCGAGACGTGCGTCGATTTCTTCGTTGTAGGGTTGCTCGGTGAACGCCCGCACGGAAAAGCTGTAAGGCTGGCCCGGTGGCGTCTGCTCGTACCAGGCCCGGACTTCTGGCCTCAACCGCAATCCTTTCGCGGCATTTTCCAGCGCCAGTCGTGTGCCGGCCTGTCGAGCCGTGGGCCAGGCGAGTTCGACGGTCAGACGTTTTTCCGCCTCGGCCGCCTCGGTGCTCCATTCGCCAACGCCACGATCCGCGGCGAGATACGGCAGAAAAGCCAAAGGCGTCGCCGCTGGATTCATCAGCTCGGGAAACGGCGGCGCGATGCGATCAAGCAAGCTGCCGAACCCGAGGTCGAGGGCTTTTTCCAGCGGAGAGCTGTTGGCCGGTAGCAGGCTCGGGCGAGGTTTTTCGTCACTCATAGCGTGAGCACCTCGACTTCGACAGCGGTGCAGTACGGCGCTTCAAACGCCGTCGTCACAATCGGCTCGACCGGTTCGAGAATCTCCAGTTGCACCGCGCCGGCGCTGTGCAGCGTGTAGTCGATCCAGCTCGGGTCGACCCGCCCTTCCAGCCGATGACAGCTGTGGGCATACGCCTGCAATTGTTGTTGCGCGGCGACCTTGGTCAGCCCGGAATCCGGACCGGCATTGATCCTCGCGATCACCCGGATTTTATAGTTTTTGATGTGAGCGCCTTGCACCGTGACCCGGTCCGTTTCGGGTCGCACATCAGGCCGGGCGAAGTGCTTGCGCACACCGCCGAGCAGTGCCTCGGACGCGGTGCCATCGCCCTCCCGAGCCAGCACCGTGACCATCACTTCACCCGGTGCGGTACGGCGTCCATTGCCGTCCTTGACCTGAGCCGCGTATCCATCCGGATCGAAGGTGTACGTGACCGTCACCTCGCCCGGCGCCGCCGTCTCCACGTTCACCGCCGGGCGCTCGCCGAGGGTGAACACCTCGCGGCGATACTGCGTGCGAGAACCGGCGGCGGGAGCATGCGGCGCCAGGTAATAACGCAACCGGGCGTCATCGTCGCTCTCGTAGACCGGAGGAATCGGCGGGAAGGCCGCCGGGTCGCCGGGGTCCAGCAACTGACGCTCAAGGCCCATGTCAGCAAGACGGGCATCCAGGTTGCTGCCGGTCGCCCACCAGGCCAGCATCTGCTTGATGCGGGCGTTGTATTTGCGTTCGTGGATTTGCAGGCGCACGCAAAACGCTTCCAGCGCCAGGGTCAGCAGCTCGCTTTCGTTTTCCAGGCTGACCTTGAGCTTCGCCGCCGTCTCGGGAGACCGCGCGCCGACGTACTCGACGACAAACGTCTTGAACTCGGCGAGCAGTTCCTCGAACGCTTCGACGGTGACGATCGACGGCTCGGCCAGCTGGTTCTGCCTAGGGATCAACATGCTCATGTCACCACCTCGAAAGTCTGTGCGCGGTTGTTCCAGGTGCCGGCGAATCGCAGCACCAGCCCGGCGCCTTGCCGCCCGGCGACGATGACCTGCGGCTGGAAATCGCCGATGCCGTTCTGCTCGTTGTAAAACGCCTGCGCCGCATGGCTCTGGGCCAGGAGCAGCAGGTCGTCGCCAAGGTTGCGCCCCAGCAGTTCCGGGATCAGCGAGCCATACAACGGCCGCTTCTGCCGGGTGCCCAATGGCGTGGTCAGCGCCCGGGTGGCGCGCTGCACGAATTGCGGCCAGTCGTCGACCGCCGCCCCGGTGTTTCTGTCGATTCCGATCATGGGAAACTCTTTATGCAGTGCTGATGACGCGTCCCTGGTGATCCACCACCGGGCCGCTCAGGTGCACACCGGATGCGTCGAGTCGCAAGCCGACCGCGCCCAGTTGCAGTTCGATGGCTTCAGGCGTGATCGCAAGGCTCGCCGGGCCGAGCGTCAACTCGAGCACTTCGCGAGAGCCGTTGAACTGCGCCGGGCCGTTCTTCCAGTGCAAGGCGTGACGGGCGTCGTCGTAACCACTTTCCGTCCCGTCCAGATACAGGCGACGCGTCAGCGAAGCCTGGGTCGAGGCGGGTGGAAACTGATTGCCGTTGAGCCCGAACAACGCCACGGATTGAGCGCTGCCTGCGCCGCCACCGTGGTTGAGCAACAGGCATTGCTCGCCGACCGAGGGAATCCGCGACTCGCTTTGCGCCCCGGCACTCGGGTTGAAAAAGCGGATCGCCGGGGTCAGTAATTCACCGTGACGGACCTTGCAGGTGTTGCTGGCCGCATCGACTTCCTGGCACACGCCGATGCGACACAGGCTGTCGGTGCGCCGATAAAGATCCTCCAGCTCTGTCTCCATTTCGGCCAGGCGCTCGATGATCGGGCCCAGTTGCTGGCGTAACAGCGCATCGAACATGGTTCAGTCCTCGAGTTCGGTGTATTGGTCCGGGTCGTCGATGTTCGAGACTTCCCAGGTGCGGGCGAATTTCGGGATGCCCAGCGGGTCGTCCAGCAGCAATGCGCCGAGGTACAGCGTTTGAGCGAAGGACAACGTCCAGGCGAGATACGCCTGCGCGCCGCTGATGAAGGTCGATGGCAAGGCATCGATGTTCATGGGCAAGTCGCATTGACTAGCGGAAAGCCCCCATCGGTTATCCGTCACCAGGCCCTTGAGAGCGCTGGTCAGATCGCACGCCGCCAGCGCCGGGTGATCCAGTGTTGGGGGCACCACGATTTGCAGCGAGAACGTCAGGGCATGGGCGATGCGCCCGTCATTGGCGCGGTCGGCCGCCGCGTTGCCCTCGATGCCGATCAGGACCCACGCCTGATCGACGGTGCCGTCGAAGTCCTGCAGACCTCCGACGTTCAAACCCAGGCCTGCCGCACGCAGCGCGTCGGCAATGGCAAATAACAGCCGCGACGGCTTATCGATGTCGGGGGACATAAGGGGCTTCCAGTTGAAATGTCGATGCGGGCCGCTGCGGGGTTGCATGCAACGGTTCGGGGTTGCCAGAACCTGGCGTTATTGATCCGGACGAGAGTCACGGGGCGGCACTTCACAAATGCCGATGCGCTTGGCTGCCCAGCGCTCATAGAGGCCGATGGCGACGTCCGCCCCGGCCATCGCGGTGAGGCAACCGAACGCGCCGGCCACCCAGATCGACAGGCCGGCGGCATACAGCAGCATGATCGCCGACACCCCGCAGATCATGCAGGCCCCGGAACGCAAGGCCAGGCGCCGCAGCAATGACCAGCCGCGAGCGCCCTCCTTGTCAGCGCGCCACATTTCGCCGGACACCCCGCCCATCAAGGCGAGCACGATGACCAGCCAGATCGGCATGTCCAGCAACGCTTGTTGCTCGTTTGTCATGTCACGCCTCCTGGGTGAACTGCATCAGTGAAAGGGCCCACGCAATGCGGGGCCGAGGGGTTTTACCGTGGAGCAAATCCAAAAGCAGTCCCGCTTGCTATGGGACTGCGATGGATCAATTCACCGGGTCGTAAGACACATACGCGCTATCCATGGAGCCGTTTGCACCGGCAAACCACAGCCCTTGTCCCGCTGGAATGATCAACGGAAAAGGCAGCGTTTCGCTCGCGCCGCCAAAGCTGCCGCTTGAATCGGCATCACCACGAACAGTCAGCACAACCGGCACACTCAAATCGGTGTAAATCGTGGGGGCGACGGTGCCAGTGCTGAGAATTGCGTAGCCTTTACCCGAATGCAGGGTAGCGGTGCGGATGATCATCCCAGCGGTGTTCTGAGCCGGGGTGAAGATTGGGCCGAGGCCGCGAACGCTTTTGAAAGTGCTACCGATTACTTGTTGTTCCATTTTTGTCACCTGTTAAGTCGAATGATGTTTCGCGGAGAAATCCGCGTTCATGTCGCTCAATGGCGATCGCTCAAGGCTCGCGGCCTTCACGTGATTCAATGTTCCGCAGCGGGAGCATTTGATCTGGAGCTCGGTGTACTCACCCACTCGGGCGAGAAGTTTTTTGCACTGTCCACATCTGCAATCTTTCAACATCACGATGCCTCCCAGGCTTGGCCGAATCCTTTCTGTGCATGAGGTTGATAGGCCTCGGACGAGGCAGGCATTCCAAAAAGCCCGGTCGCCCAGGCTTTTCAGTAATGCGGTCCTTCGCGTTGACCTTTCGGCGCTACTGGCGCGGTACGGGTCCATTCAGATTGTTTTTCCGACCGCGGTCCCTGCCCGCCGGATAACTGCTTCTGGTGCTTTACGCTGCACACCCGGGTCAGTTGCCAACCCTCTGAACCGTTGAGGCCGGTTCATCGCTGCCTTTGTGGTGGAACTAAAGAGCTTCGTTTCGAGCTGCTTTGTTGAGCGGCTTGAGACAAAGAGTATGCATGGATGCATATACAGTCAATGCGTAAATGCATTTATTTATGCATTTTAAATGCACTGACGCATGAAAGCCCCACAGACAAAGGCGTTGCCGGTTTCCGGCAGGCGTAAAAAAACCCGCTCGGTGGCGGGTTATCTGACAGCGGTGAAGTTAGCGGGCGTACATGCCCCACCAGAAGACGTGACCTAGGATGACGATTTGCTCTTCCTGGATTTCCTGGAAGGTGTAGTCCTCGTCCGGATGCTCATCGCGATTGAAGCTGCGCAGGCGAATCCCCGTGGGCAGGCGGTACAGCTGTTTAACCCGGAGCTGGCCGTTGTGGTTGATCGCATAAAGGTCGCCATCGACGATGTCGCCGATCCCGCATTTACCGGCATTGACCCCCACGGTGGCGCCATCGCGCAGCACTGGCAACATGCTGTTGCCGCGCACCGTCACGCATTTGGCCTGATCGAACTGCACGCCGTTATGGCGCAAGCTGCGCTTGCCGAAGCGCAGGCTAGAGCGCTCGCTCTCTTCGATGACGAATCTCCCTGATCCAGCAGCCAATTCAACCTCGCGAAGAAAGGGGACCGACACCTCATCATCATCGACAGGCGTATCGTCGTCCCACAGGCTTATGTCCTTGAGTTCGGAATGCAATTCATCGCGCACCTGGCTGGCGGCAGGCGCGACATCCGCACGGCCGCGCAGCTGATCGGTGCTCACGGCGAAGTACTCGGCAATCTTCGAGATGTGCTTATCCGAAGGATCGACGATCTTCCCGCTGAGGATCCGCGAGAGAGTGGATTGAGGCACGCCGGTGCGACGGTGAAGCTCCGTAGGGGAGATCCCGTGCTGATCGAGCAGCGCTCTTAAGACGGAAGAAACATTGCGTTTTTGCATAACGCGCATAGTGCTTGAACTTTTTTCCGAAGACAAATGCTGATTTGCATAGACAACGCATAAATCGCAGGAAGGCATCCCGCCGCTTTCATGCCTGCGTCGGGTGGACCGCCCATGTTAACCTTGCGCCCATCGCGGAAAAGCCGGGCCGATGTCCCTCCTTTGCCCTACACCTTTCAACGAATCTGCCTGATTATCCGATGAATAAACCACTCTCCGATCTGTCCTCTCACACGCCAATGATGCAGCAGTACTGGCGCCTGAAGAACCAGCACCCCGACCAGTTGATGTTCTACCGCATGGGTGACTTCTACGAGATCTTCTATGAAGACGCGAAGAAGGCCGCCAAGTTGCTGGACATCACCCTGACCGCTCGTGGGCAGTCGGCCGGGCAGGCGATTCCGATGTGCGGGATTCCTTACCACGCCGCGGAAGGTTACCTGGCGAAACTGGTGAAGCTCGGCGAGTCGGTGGTGATCTGTGAGCAGGTCGGCGATCCGGCGACCAGCAAAGGTCCAGTGGATCGGCAAGTGGTGCGGATCATCACGCCGGGTACGGTCAGTGATGAAGCGCTTCTGGATGAGCGCCGAGACAACCTGATCGCGGCGGTGCTGGGTGACGAGCGTCTGTTCGGCCTGGCCGTGCTGGACATCACCAGCGGCAACTTCACGGTGCTGGAGATCAAGGGCTGGGAAAACCTGCTGGCGGAACTGGAGCGGGTCAATCCGGTGGAGCTGATGATCCCGGATGACTGGCCAAAGGATCTGCCGGCGGAGAAACGTCGTGGGGTTCGTCGCCGTGCGCCGTGGGATTTCGAGCGCGATTCGGCGCTGAAAAGTCTGTGCCAGCAGTTTTCGACCCAGGACCTGAAGGGTTTCGGTTGCGAGAACCTGACCCTGGCCATCGGCGCCGCCGGTTGCCTGCTCAGCTATGCCAAGGAAACCCAGCGCACCGCCCTGCCCCATTTGCGCAGCCTGCGCCATGAACGGCTGGACGACACCGTGGTGCTGGACGGTGCAAGCCGTCGCAACCTGGAACTGGACACCAACCTGGCCGGCGGCCGCGACAACACCCTGCAATCGGTGGTCGACCGTTGCCAGACCGCGATGGGCAGCCGTCTGCTGACCCGTTGGTTGAACCGACCTTTGCGCGACCTGAAGGTGTTGCTGGCGCGCCAGACCTCGATCACCTGCCTGCTCGACGGCTACCGTTTCGAAAAATTGCAGCCGCAGCTCAAGGAAATTGGCGACATCGAGCGGATTCTCGCGCGAATCGGCCTGCGCAATGCCCGTCCTCGTGACCTGGCGCGCCTGCGCGATGCCCTCGGTGCACTGCCTGAGTTGCAAGTGGCGATGACCGAGCTGGAAGCACCGCACATTCTGCAACTGGCTAGGACCACCAGCACCTACCCGGAACTGGCGGCCCTCCTGGAAAAAGCCATCATCGACAACCCGCCGGCGGTGATCCGCGATGGCGGCGTGTTGAAAACCGGTTACGACAGCGAGCTCGACGAGCTGCAATCGCTGAGCGAAAACGCCGGGCAGTTCCTGATCGATCTGGAAGCGCGGGAAAAGGCCCGCACCGGCCTGTCGCACTTGAAGGTCGGCTACAACCGCATTCACGGCTACTTCATCGAGTTGCCGAGCAAGCAGGCCGAGTCCGCGCCGGCCGACTACATCCGTCGCCAGACGCTCAAAGGCGCCGAGCGTTTCATCACGCCGGAACTGAAGGCGTTCGAGGACAAGGCGCTGTCGGCCAAGAGCCGTGCCCTGGCTCGCGAGAAGATGCTTTACGAAGCGCTGCTCGAAGACCTGATCGCCCAGTTGCCACCGCTGCAGGACACCGCCGCCGCACTGGCCGAGCTGGACGTGTTGAGCAACCTTGCCGAACGCGCGTTGAACCTCGACCTGAATTGCCCACGTTTCGTTGAAGAGCCGTGCATGCGCATCAGCCAGGGTCGTCACCCGGTGGTCGAGCAAGTGCTGACCACACCGTTCGTGGCCAACGACCTGAGCCTCGACGACAATACGCGCATGCTGGTGATCACCGGTCCGAACATGGGCGGTAAATCCACCTACATGCGTCAGACCGCGTTGATCGTCCTGCTGGCGCACATCGGCAGCTTCGTGCCGGCGGCCAGTTGCGAACTGTCGCTGGTGGACCGGATCTTCACCCGAATCGGTTCCAGTGATGACCTGGCTGGCGGACGCTCGACCTTCATGGTCGAAATGAGCGAAACCGCCAACATCCTGCACAACGCCACCGAACGCAGCCTGGTGCTGATGGACGAAGTCGGACGCGGCACCAGCACCTTCGACGGGCTGTCGCTGGCCTGGGCTGCCGCCGAACGCCTGGCGCATCTGCGGGCGTACACGCTGTTCGCCACGCACTATTTCGAATTGACGGTGTTGCCGGAAGCCCAGCCACTGGTCGCGAACGTGCACCTCAATGCCACCGAGCACAACGAACGCATCGTATTCCTGCACCACGTGCTGCCGGGGCCTGCCAGCCAGAGCTATGGCCTGGCCGTGGCGCAACTGGCCGGCGTGCCGAGCGAAGTGATCGTGCGTGCCCGCGAGCATCTGGGTCGCCTGGAAGCCACGGCGCTGCCCCATGAAACGCCGAAGCCAGCCAAGGGCAAACCGGTCGCGCCGCAGCAAAGCGATATGTTCGCCAGCCTGCCGCATCCGGTCCTGGACGAACTGACCAAACTGGATCTGGATGACATGACCCCGCGTCGTGCACTCGAAATGCTCTATACACTTAAGACACGGATCTAACGCACTTGCCTGCAAGCTGTTAGAATCTCGCGCGGTTTGGGATGCTGCAGGCTAATAGCCTGGCCTGCAGACTATCGCTCCCAAACCTGGCGACCCCAACGTGAAGGGGCTCCGCTGCCGCCGCCTGAGGAGAAAATTAGAAATGACCTTCGTCGTCACCGACAACTGCATCAAGTGCAAGTACACCGACTGCGTAGAAGTCTGTCCGGTGGACTGCTTTTACGAAGGCCCGAACTTCCTGGTGATTCACCCGGATGAGTGCATCGACTGCGCACTGTGCGAACCAGAGTGCCCTGCCGTGGCCATCTTCTCCGAAGATGAAGTACCTGCAGGCATGGAGAACTTCATTCAGCTGAACATGGAGCTGGCTGAAGTCTGGCCGAACGTTACCGAGCGCAAAGATCCTTTGCCCGATGCCGCCGAATGGGATGGCAAGCCAGGCAAGATCGAACACCTCGAACGCTGATCACTTCGCGTTCCAAAAAAGGCCCCTTGCGGGCCTTTTTGCTTTTCTGCGGCCTACGAAATCTTCACTGCTCTAAAAACCTGTAGGAGCCAGCTTGCTGGCGATGAACGTAAGCGCACCGCGCGGCCCCAGACAGCACGCGTTTTCGTTAACGACCATCGCCAGCAAGCTGGCTCCTACAAAGAGACTGCGCATGAGTCGAAAATGCAGTGGAATCAAAACCCAAAAAAAAGGCAAAAAAAGGGGCGGTTTGACCCGCCCACATTTTTTCCCTATTCCCTGTGTTCCTTTTCATCGTCCTGATGAATCGCGTCCTGCAATGTCCTTTCCCCTCATCCTTGAAGGGCGTGTCTGTCCGTCGACACAGCCCTGATACTAGAGAGTTCCCCGCCGAGCGCAATTGGCTTGAGAGGGCAAAACGCGCGGTCATAAGCTCTTAACTTTTAAAAATATCTATATTGATCAGATAGATAAGAAGGTGGCGCGGCGACAATCGGCGACTGACCGAGTGTAAAAATAACGAACACTTACGAAAGAGTAAGCGAAGACTTACAACGCGATGCTACAAACTTGAGATCTAGACTGTGCGCTGAATGTGTAGGAGCCGGCTTGCTGGCGATCCCAGGCGCCGCGGTTAGCCAGTTACTCCGCGTAATCGTTCATCGCCAGCAAGCCGGCTCCTACAGGACCGTGGTGAACGCATTTCTTGTGACAAGAAAAAGCCCCGAACCAGTCGGGGCTTTTTGATGTGGCTCAAGCAGTTTTCTTATTGAAACAGCGACTCGCTCGACAGGCCGTTCTTCTCCAGGATCTCCCGAAGACGCTTCAAGCCTTCCACCTGGATCTGCCTGACGCGTTCGCGGGTCAGACCGATTTCCAGGCCCACATCTTCCAGCGTGCTGCTCTCATGGCCGCGCAGGCCGAAGCGGCGTATCACCACCTCGCGCTGCTTGTCGGTCAGTTCCGAGAGCCATTGATCGATGCTCTGGGACAGGTCATCGTCCTGCAACAGTTCGCATGGATCGGTTGGGCGGTCATCAGTAAGGGTGTCCAGCAGGGTTTTATCCGAATCCGGACCCAGCGAGACGTCGACCGAAGAAACCCGCTCGTTCAAACCAAGCATGCGCTTGACCTCTCCTACCGGTTTTTCCAGCAGGTTGGCGATTTCTTCGGGTGAGGGTTCGTGATCGAGCTTTTGCGTCAGCTCCCGTGCAGCCCGCAGGTACACATTGAGCTCTTTGACCACATGGATCGGCAACCGGATGGTCCGGGTCTGATTCATGATTGCGCGCTCGATGGTCTGACGAATCCACCAGGTTGCATAGGTCGAAAAGCGGAAGCCACGTTCAGGGTCGAACTTTTCCACTGCCCGGATCAGCCCGAGGTTGCCCTCTTCGATCAGGTCCAGTAGCGACAAGCCACGATTGACGTAGCGCCGGGCGATTTTCACCACCAGCCGCAGGTTGCTTTCAATCATGCGTTTGCGCCCGGCCGGATCCCCACTTTGCGACAGGCGCGCAAAATGAACTTCTTCTTCGGGAGACAGCAGAGGGGAAAAGCCGATTTCATTGAGGTACAGCTGCGTGGCGTCAAGTGCACGCGTGTAGTCGATGTACTTGTGTTGCTTTAACGATGCGGAGTGTTTGGATTTGGCACGAACGGAAGGTGGAGCCGCCCCTTCATCATTCGACATCGAATCCGTACCGATGCCGGTCTCCATCAGGAGAACCTCATCGTCGATGTCAAACTCCGGCACTTCTTTACTGAGAGCCATTGTTATAGTCCTTTGGTGAGTTCGACCTCAAGCTCAAGCGGCGCCTTTATCCTTGGCAACGCTGGAGCCTGTCCCCTCTACGTGACGGAACAGGCTGGTAACAAATCAACGACGGGGCAGGAACTGCAGCGGATCTACAGGTTTACCTTGTCGGCGAATCTCAAAATGCAGCTTCACCCGGTCTGTACCCGTTGACCCCATTTCGGCAATTGTCTGTCCGACCTTGACCTGCTGCCCCTCCCGAACCAACAGCCTGCGGTTATGTCCGTAGGCACTGACGTAGGTGTCGCTGTGTTTGATGATGACCAATTCGCCGTAGCCCCTTAAGCCACTCCCGGCGTATACCACCGTCCCATCAGACGCAGCTAAAACAGGCTGTCCCAAATCTCCGGCGATATCAATTCCTTTATTCAAACTACCGTTTGAAGAGAATTTTCCAATCAAGATGCCATTAGAAGGCCACCCCCAGCCGGTCGGGGCCGGGCCTGCGGGCGGCATTGGAGCCGGTGCTGGCTTGTTGGCGACGGACGGTGCAACCACCGTTGTCGTCGTAGTTGCGCCATTCGGCTGGCGCCGGATTACCGTGGTTTTACTCGACGAAGAAGGTGCCGTTTCGGCCGGACTGACCACCGCCGTCGGCGTTGAACCGGTGCGACCGTCAAAGCGAATTGTCTGACCCGGATGTATCGTGTAAGGCGTAGGAATGTTGTTGCGTGCCGCGAGGGCTTTGTAGTCCCAGCCGTAGCGAAAAGCGATCGAGAACAGGGTGTCTTTCGGTCGAACCACGTACTGACCCGTGGTCACTGCCGGACGCTGGGCCACGGCATTGTTGCGATCGACGACGCGCACGTCGCTCGATTTGTTGCTGGAACAACCGACCAGCAAGGTGCTCAAGACAAGGCCAGTCACCAGGCGCTGAAAGCTCGTTATACCCATACGCTGCGCAATGACTGTGAGACTCACCCGCCGCTCCCTTTGTGGTGGCTGAAGATTTGAATTGCCGTGCTTCGGCATGAAGTGTCGCAAGTATAACGGGCCGTGCAGGCTTTACCTTTAATGAAGCGAGATGGCTTCGCGCACACGTTTGCTGTCTGACGATGAATCCCGTTTAACTCATCGACGCCGCTGTAAGACAGAGGCAATCGAAGAGAATTCAGCGCGCTTGAACAAATGCTCAGGCCAGTGGCCCGTTGAGCAATGGAACGAAGCGCACCGCCCCCAGAACACGCCTGGAAAAGCCGTGTTCTTCACGGATGATCAACATCAATTGCTGAACCTCGCCAGACCCGACCGGTATGACCAGTCGCCCTCCCGGCGCCAACTGATCGAGCAACGCCTGGGGGACATCGGTCGCCACCGCCGTGACGATAATACCGTTGTACGGCGCCAGTGCAGGCCAGCCCTCCCAACCATCGCCCCAGCGAAACACCACGTTGCGCAGGTTAAGGTCGAGCAGGCGTTCCTTGGCCCGGTCCTGCAAGACCTTGATGCGTTCGACGGAAAACACCCGCTCGACCAGCTGCGACAGGATCGCGGTCTGGTAACCGGAGCCGGTGCCGATTTCCATCACCTTGTCCAGCGGGCCAGCCTCCAGCAGCAGCTCGCTCATGCGGGCGACCATGTAAGGCTGGGAGATCGTCTGGTTATTGCCGATCGGCAACGCGGTGTCTTCGTAGGCACGGTGCGCCAGCGCTTCGTCGACAAACAGGTGGCGCGGCGTACGGCGAATCACTTCCAGCACCTTGGCGTTGGAAATGCCCTCCTCATACAACCGCTGGATCAGGCGCTCGCGCGTTCGTTGCGAGGTCATGCCGATGCCGCGATGCGTCGGGTCTTGTTCACGGGCCATCAGCGCAGTCCCTCCAGCCAGCCATCGAGGCTTCGGAAGGCATCATTGAAGGTGCGATCCAGCTGCAACGGCGTGATGGATACATAGCCTTGCATCACCGCATGGAAATCGGTACCCGGCCCGCCGTCTTCGGCATCCCCGGCGGCGGCGATCCAGTAACCGGACTTGCCCCGCGGGTCGACCACCTTCGTCGGTGCCGCCGCGCGGGCGCGATGGCCGAGGCGAGTCAGTTGGATGCCGCGGATGTGGTCCAGGGGCAAATTCGGGATGTTCACGTTCAGTACCGTGCGCGGTGGCAGGTCCAGGTCGGCGTGAGCTTCTACCAGTTTGCGCGCGTAGTAAGCGGCTGTGGGAAGGTTCTCGACCTGACGTGAGACCAACGAAAAGGCAAACGAAGGACGTTGCAGGAAACGCCCTTCAAGCGCGGCGGCCACGGTGCCGGAATACAACACATCGTCACCCAGGTTGGCGCCCAGGTTGATACCGGAAACCACCATGTCCGGTTCGCGCTCCAGCAAGCCGTTGAGGCCCAGGTGCACGCAATCCGTCGGTGTGCCATTGAGGCTGATGAAGCCGTTGGCCAAAGTCTGTGGGTGCAACGGACGGTCGAGCGTCAGCGAACTGCTGGCGCCGCTTTTGTCCTGGTCCGGGGCGATAACCACGCACTCGGTGTAATCCGCCAGCGCAGCATAAAGCGCGGCGAGACCGGGTGCGGTTACCCCATCGTCGTTAGAAATCAGAATACGCATGGGCTGTCCGTCTGCCCCACCGGCACCAGATCGACGAGTTCACGCACCAATACGGTGGCGAAGCATCCGGCCGGCAGGACGAATTCCAGTTGCAGAATGTCAGGCTCGGGATAATGCCACGTCAACCCACCAATGGGCAGCCGCAGGATGCGACGTTCGTGGCTCATACCGGCGTTAATCAACCAATCGCGCAAGTCCGCTTCGCGCGCAGCGATTGCCTGCTCCAGTTCATGGACAGCCCCCGCCGCCGGCGAGTCACCTTCACCCCACTGCGGACCTGTCGGGTGCAGGTCGAGAATGGCCAGTCGCGGGTCGCTGCACTCGGCCTCACCGGCCGGGAAAAAACTGCGGCTGTCGGTAAACGCCAGCAGATCGCCGACCTGCGCTTGCTGCCAGGTGCCATCGGCGACGCGCGCCGCCAGCACCTGGTTGAACAGAAAACTGCGAGCGGTCGAGAGCAAGCGCGAACGCACGTTGCGCTGCTCCGGCAATGCCTTGCGCGCGGCCCAGCCACGGGCGTCGACCACGTTGCCACCGTCAAAGCCGAAACGCTGGGCGCCGAAATAATTGGGGATGCCTTGTTTGGCGATCAATTGCAGGCGCGCTTCGATCGCGCCCTTGTCGCCGGTGAACTGAGTCAGGCGCAAGGTGAAACCGTTGGCCGAGTGCGCGCCGCGTTGCAGCTTGCGCTTGTGCCGACCGGTCTTGAGGATTTTCAGGGTGTCGTTTTCCGCCGCCGCCAGATCAGGATCGGCCTTGCCCGGCAGTTGCACGCTGAACCACTGGCGCGTCAACGCCTGGCGATCCTTGAGCCCCGCGTAACTGACGGTACGCAATGGCACGCCCGCGGCCTTGGCGATTCGCCGCGCCGCTTCCTCGGTGTTCAAGCCACGCTTTTCCACCCAGATCCACAGGTGCTCGCCATCACCGCTGAGCGGGATATTGAGGACTTCATCGACCTGAAAGTCTTCCGCCGTGGCTTTCAGTACGGCGGTGCCGAGGGCATCACCGTAAGCCCGCGGGCCAAGCAATTGCAGTTCGTTCATGCGCGCAGCAACAAGGCAACGGAGTGCACGGCAATGCCTTCTTCGCGACCGACAAAGCCAAGCTTCTCGGTGGTGGTAGCTTTCACGTTCACTTGATCCAACTCAACTTGAAGATCCGCGGCAATCAGCGCGCGCATCGATTCGATATGCGGGGCCATTTTCGGCGCCTGGGCGACGATGGTGTTATCGACGTTGCCGACTTTCCAGCCTTTGGCGTGGACCAGTGCGACGACGTGACGCAACAGCACACGGCTGTCGGCGCCCTTGAAGGTCGGGTCGGTGTCCGGGAAGTGTTTGCCGATATCACCCAGCGCAGCGGCGCCGAGCAAGGCATCGCTCAAGGCGTGCAGCAGGACGTCACCGTCGGAGTGAGCGAGCAGCCCGAAGCCGTGTGCAATGCGCACGCCGCCCAGAGTAATGAAATCGCCTTCAGCGAAACGGTGCACATCATAGCCGTGGCCAATACGCATAAAAAAACGCCCCGATTTTTGTCAGGGCGTGATTCTACCTGCATTAGGCGCCTAGAGCGCGCCCGTGATGCTGCAAGTGGTCGTCGATGAAACTGGCGATGAAGAAATAGCTGTGGTCGTAGCCCGGTTGCATGCGCAACGTCAGCGGATGACCGGCCAGTTTGGCCGCCTGTTGCAAGGCTTCAGGCTTGAGCTGGGTGGCCAGGAAATCGTCGCGATCCCCCTGGTCGACCAGCAACGGCAGCTTCTCGTCGGCTTCGGCGATCAGGACGCAAGCGTCCCATTCACGCCATTTCGAACGGTCTTCGCCCAGGTAACGGGAAAAGGCTTTCTGGCCCCACGGGCAATCCATCGGATTGTTGATCGGCGAGAACGCCGACACCGACAGATAGCGTCCCGGATTGCGCAAGGCGCAGACCAGCGCACCGTGGCCGCCCATGGAGTGACCGCTGATGCCGCGCTTGTCCGACGCCGGGAAATGGGCTTCGACCAATGCCGGCAATTCCTGCACGACATAGTCATGCATCCGATAGTGGCGCGACCAGGGTTCCTGCGTGGCATTTAGATAAAACCCGGCACCGAGGCCGAAATCCCAGGCGCCGTCCGGATCACCCGGCACATCGGGGCCGCGCGGGCTGGTGTCCGGCGCAACGATGATCAACCCCAGCTCGGCGGCCATGCGCATGGCACCGGCCTTTTGCATGAAGTTCTCGTCGGTGCAGGTCAGGCCGGACAACCAGTACAGCACCGGCAGTTTGCCGCCCTGCTCCGCTTGCGGCGGCAGGTACACGGCGAACACCATGTCGCAACCGAGCACTTCGGAACGGTGCCGGTAGCGTTTGTGCCAGCCACCGAAACTCTTCTGGCAGGAGATATTTTCCAGGCTCATGACCGACCTCAGAAATGGATGACGGAACGGATGCTTTTTCCTTCATGCATCAGGTCGAAAGCCTTGTTGATGTCTTCCAGGCCCATGGTGTGGGTAATGAAGGTGTCCAGCGGGATCTCGCCGGTCTCGGCCATTTCGACATAGCTCGGCAACTCGGTACGACCGCGCACGCCACCGAACGCCGAACCGCGCCAGACGCGACCGGTGACCAACTGGAACGGACGGGTAGCGATTTCCTGGCCGGCACCGGCAACGCCGATGATGACCGACTCGCCCCAGCCTTTGTGGCAGCACTCAAGTGCGGCGCGCATCAAGTGGACGTTGCCGATGCACTCGAAGGAAAAGTCGACGCCACCATCGGTCATATCAACGATGATTTCCTGGATCGGACGGTCGAAGTCTTTCGGGTTGACGCAGTCGGTTGCACCCAGTTGCTTGGCAATTTCGAATTTGGCCGGGTTGATGTCGATGGCGATGATGCGTCCAGCCTTGGCTTTTGCCGCGCCGATGATCGCCGACAGGCCAATGCCACCGAGACCGAAAATGGCCACGGTATCACCGGGTTTCACCTTGGCGGTATTGAGCACCGCACCGATGCCGGTGGTGACACCGCAGCCCAGCAGGCAGACTTTTTCCAGGGGAGCTTCTTTAGGAATCTTGGCGACGGAGATCTCCGGCAACACGGTGTACTCGGAGAACGTCGAGGTGCCCATGTAGTGGAAAATCGGCTGGCCCTTGTAGGAAAAACGCGTGGTGCCATCCGGCATCAGGCCTTTGCCCTGAGTGGCGCGAATCGCCTGACACAGGTTGGTCTTGCCCGACAGGCAGAATTTGCACTGACGGCATTCCGGGGTGTACAGCGGAATCACATGATCGCCAACCGCGACGGAGGTCACGCCCTCGCCGATCGCTTCGACCACCGCGCCACCTTCGTGACCGAGGATCGACGGGAAGATGCCTTCCGGATCAGCACCCGACAGGGTGTACGCATCGGTATGGCAGACACCGGAAGCAACCACACGCAACAAAACTTCACCGGCCTTGGGCATGGCGACATCGACTTCAACGATTTCGAGGGGTTTCTTGGCCTCGAAGGCAACGGCAGCGCGCGACTTGATCATGTGGATTCTCCAGTGAATAAAAACGAGACAAGGAGTGTAATACAGCGCCTAACGATGAATAATCGGGACAAAAGAAAAACATTATTGCTACACAGGGATAATCGTTCATGTCCGAAAACCGCTGGGAAGGAATCGACGAGTTCGTCGCCGTGGCTGAGTGCAGCCAGTTTACGGCGGCGGCGGAACGTCTTGGGGTGTCTTCCTCCCACATCAGTCGGCAAATCGTACGCCTCGAAGAGCGCCTTCAGACGCGTCTGCTCTATCGCAGTACGCGCCGCGTCACGCTGACCGAGGCCGGTCAAACTTTTTTGCAGCATTGCCAGCGTCTGCAGGATGGCCGGGAAGAGGCACTGCGTGCAGTGGGCGACCTGACCAGCGAGCCCAAAGGCATGCTGCGCATGACCTGCGCCGTGGCCTACGGCGAGCGTTTCATCGTGCCGCTCGTGACGCGGTTCATGGGGCTCTATCCGCAATTGCGTATTGATATCGAGTTGAGCAACCGCCAACTCGACCTTGTTCACGAAGGCCTGGACCTGGCGATCCGCCTCGGTCGACTTCAGGACTCGCGGCTGGTAGCCGCGCGACTCGCCCCACGGCGTATGTATTTATGCGCATCTCCGTCCTACCTCGAACGGTATGGTCGCCCTCATAGCTTGTCGGAATTGAGCCGCCACAATTGCCTCATCGGTAGTTCGGACCTCTGGCAACTGGAACAGAACGGGCGGGAGTTTTCCCAGCGGGTGCAGGGAAACTGGCGCTGCAACAGTGGGCAGGCGGTGCTGGATGCTGCGGTACAGGGCGTCGGGCTGTGTCAGCTGCCGGATTACTACGTGCTGGAGCATCTGAAAAGCGGCGCTTTGATTTCGCTGCTTGAAGCGCATCAGCCGCCCAACACGGCGGTGTGGGCGCTTTATCCACAGCAACGGCATTTGTCGCCGAAGGTGCGCAAGCTGGTGGATTATTTGAAGGAAGGGTTGGCCGAGCGGCCGGAGTATCGAAGTTGAGTTATGTGTGGTCTGCCCGGCCGCTATCGCGAGCAGGCTCGCTCCCACACTTGATCTGTGGCGAACGCTGAAAACGTGAGCAATGCAAAACACTGTAGGAGTGAGCCTGCTCGCGATAGCGGTTGATGAGACAACGAACAACTCAGCGGCGATTAGCCCAACGCTGACGCAGCCATTCAAGATCCTCAGGGCGAGTGACCTTAAGGTTGTCGGATCGACCTTCAATCAGCCGCGGCGCCAAACCTGCCCACTCCATGGCCGAAGCTTCATCAGTCACTAAAGCATCCGCCACCAGACTGTCCGCCAACGCCCGATGCAACGCGCCAAGGCGAAACATCTGCGGCGTATAGGCTTGCCAGATCACGCTGCGGTCCACGGTTTCAACCACACGACCATTTTTATCGACGCGCTTGAGGGTATCGCGTGCCGGCACCGCCAGCAGCCCGCCGACCGGATCGTCAGCAAGCTCACTCAGCAACTTGTCCAGATCATCCCGGCTCAGATTGGGCCGCGCCGCATCGTGGACCAACACCCAATCCTCATCGCCAGCACCCAGCGCATGCAAATGCAGCAAGGCATTGAGCACCGACCCGGAACGCTCGGAGCCGCCGTCAACGCGTTGAATACGTGAATCGCAAGCGCACGCCAGATTGGGCCAATAAGGATCATCGACAGCAAGACTGACCACCAGCCCCTTCAGGGAAGGATGATCAAGGAAACAGCCGAGGCTGTGTTCGAGAATAGTGCGCCCGCCCAGTTGCAAGTATTGCTTGGGACGGTCCGCGGCCATACGGGCACCGACGCCCGCGGCAGGAATCACGGCCCAGAAGGCCGGTAACGGGGAATTCATTGCGCCAACTGGTAAAGGGTTTCACCGTCCTTGACCATGCCCAGCTCATGGCGAGCCCGCTCTTCAACGGTCTCCATGCCTTTTTTCAGTTCACTGACTTCGGCGTCCATGACCCGATTGCGTTCCAGCAAGCCTTCGTTCTCTGCGTGTTGATCCGCGATCTGCTGAGTCAGCTCGGCCACTTGCGCCAGACTGCCATTACCCACCCACAGGCGGTATTGCAGGCCAGCCAGCAACAAGAGCAAGACGAGGAACAACCAATTGGGACTGCGCATCGAATATCGGGTATCCAGTGAAAAAAGACAGCCAAACCAAAACATGAAGCGACTGATAGCACGAAGCCTGGAAAATCCAGGCTTGTGCTTATAAGGCATCAGATTAGTGGCAAAAACGTCGCCGTAGCGATTTTTCCGACACAATCCGCTGTCTTTTTACCAGCAATCAATCAACCGCGGAATTCGCTGCGGCCGTTGTATTTGGCTTTACCGTTCAACTGCTCTTCGATACGCAGCAGTTGGTTGTACTTGGAGACGCGATCGGAACGGCACAGGGAGCCGGTCTTGATCTGGCCAGCCGAAGTGCCCACGGCCAGGTCGGCAATGGTCGAATCTTCGGTTTCGCCGGAGCGGTGCGAGATCACGGCGGTGTAACCGGCGGCCTTGGCCATCTGGATGGCTTCCAGGGTTTCGGTCAGGGTGCCGATCTGGTTGAACTTGATCAGGATCGAGTTGGCGATCTTTTTATCGATGCCTTCTTTCAGGATCTTGGTGTTGGTCACGAACAGGTCGTCGCCTACCAGCTGGGTCTTCTCGCCGATCTTGTCGGTGAGGATTTTCCAGCCAGCCCAGTCGGACTCGTCCAGGCCATCTTCGATGGAGATGATCGGGTAACGCTCGGTCAGGCCTTTCAGGTAATCGGCGAAACCTTCAGCGGTGAACACCTGGCCTTCGCCGGACAGGTTGTACTTGCCGTCTTCGTAGAACTCGCTGGCCGCGCAGTCCAGTGCCAGGGTCACGTCGGTGCCCAGCTTGTAACCGGCGTTGGCCACGGCTTCGGAGATCACTTTCAAAGCGTCTTCGTTGGAAGCCAGGTTCGGTGCGAAACCACCTTCGTCACCGACGGCAGTGCTCAGGCCACGGGCCTTCAGCACAGCTTTGAGGTGATGGAAAATCTCGGTGCCCATGCGCAGACCTTCCGAGAAAGACTTGGCGCCAACCGGCTGAACCATGAATTCCTGGATGTCGACGTTGTTATCGGCGTGCTCGCCACCGTTGATGATGTTCATCATCGGAACCGGCATCGAGTAAACACCCGGGGTGCCGTTCAGGTTGGCGATGTGAGCGTACAGCGGCAGGTCCTGGTCCTGGGCTGCTGCCTTGGCCGCGGCCAGGGAAACGGCGAGGATTGCGTTGGCGCCCAGGGAGCCTTTGTTTTCAGTGCCGTCGAGCTTGATCATCGCCAGATCCAGCGCTTTCTGGTCGCTTGGGTCTGCACCTTTCAACAGGTCGCGGATCGGACCGTTGATGTTGGCGACGGCTTTCAGAACGCCCTTGCCCAGGTAACGGCTCTTGTCGCCATCACGCAGCTCGAGCGCTTCACGCGAGCCAGTGGAAGCACCGGACGGCGCGCAAGCGCTGCCGATGATGCCGTTATCGAGAAGCACGTCCGCTTCCACGGTGGGGTTGCCACGGGAGTCGAGAACTTCACGACCTTTGATGTCGACGATTTTTGCCATTGTTGTAAACACTCCAAAGTTGACGAAAACGACGCAGCTGAAGGAAATCTTTTATCGCCGGCAAGAGGTGTGCAGCGGGCAGACTTGCGGGCGACAAGGCTCAGGCCCGAGGGCCTGAGCAACAAATCGTGCGGTACTTTACCGGAGAAATGAGGATTACGCGGTTTCTACCGTCGGAAAACTCTTCACCAGTTCGTCCAAAGCTTTGAGCTGGGCCAGGAATGGCTCCAGTTTGTCCAGACGCAAGGCGCAAGGGCCGTCGCATTTGGCGTTGTCCGGGTCCGGGTGGGCTTCGAGGAACAGACCGGCCAGCGACTGGCTGATCCCGGCTTTCGCCAGGTCGAGCACCTGGGCACGACGACCGCCGGCAGAATCGGCACGACCACCAGGCATTTGCAGCGCGTGGGTCACGTCGAAGAACACCGGGTATTCGAACTGCTTCATGATGCCGAAGCCGAGCATGTCGACCACCAGGTTGTTGTAGCCGAAGCTCGAACCGCGTTCGCAGAGGATCAACTGATCATTACCGGCTTCTACGCACTTGTTCAGGATGTGTTTCATTTCCTGAGGCGCGAGGAACTGGGCTTTCTTGATGTTGATCACCGCACCGGTCTTGGCCATCGCGACCACGAGGTCGGTCTGGCGCGACAGGAAGGCCGGCAGCTGGATGATGTCGCAGACTTCAGCGACGACCGCGGCCTGCTCAGGCTCGTGGACGTCGGTGATGATCGGCACGCCGAAGGCTTGCTTGATGTCCTGGAAAATCCGCATCCCTTCTTCCAGGCCGGGGCCCCGGTAAGAGGTCACGGAAGAACGGTTGGCCTTGTCGAAGCTGGCCTTGAACACGTAAGGGATACCGAGTTTCTCGGTGACCTTGACGTACTCTTCGCAGACCTGCATCGCCATGTCGCGGCTTTCCAGCACGTTCATGCCACCGAACAGCACCATTGGCTTGTCGTTGGCAATCTCGATATCGCCTACGCGGATGATCTTCTGCGCCATAAGGTTCAAGCCTTCTTCTGGTGTTGAGCCAAAGCTGCTTTGACGAAACCGCTGAACAACGGGTGACCGTCGCGTGGCGTCGAGGTGAACTCAGGGTGGAACTGGCAAGCGACGAACCATGGATGATCCGGTGCTTCGACCACTTCAACCAGCGCGCCATCGCCGGAACGACCGGAGATTTTCAGGCCGGCTTCCATGATTTGCGGCAGCAGGTTGTTGTTCACTTCGTAGCGATGACGGTGACGCTCGACGATCACGTCCTTGCCGTAGCAACCGTGAACCAGGGAACCCGGTTCCAGCAGGCAATCCTGCGCGCCGAGACGCATGGTGCCGCCCAGATCGGAGGTTTCGGTACGGGTTTCGACCGCGCCAGTGGCGTCTTCCCACTCGGTGATCAGGCCCACGACCGGATGACCGCTGGCACGATCGAACTCGGTGGAGTTGGCGTCTTTCCAGCCCATGACGTTACGAGCGAACTCGATGACCGCCACTTGCATGCCCAGACAGATGCCCAGGTACGGAACCTTGTTTTCGCGAGCGTACTGGACGGCGGTGATCTTGCCTTCCACGCCGCGCAGACCGAAGCCGCCCGGAACGAGGATCGCGTCGACGCCTTCCAGCAGCGCAGTGCCCTGGTTTTCGATGTCTTCGGAATCGATGTAGCGCAGGTTGACCTTGGTGCGGTTGCTGATGCCGGCGTGACTCATCGCTTCGATCAGCGACTTGTAGGCGTCCAGCAGTTCCATGTACTTGCCGACCATGGCGATGGTGACTTCGTGCTCAGGGTTGAGCTTGGCGTCAACCACGGCTTCCCACTCGGACAGATCGGCGCCGCCGCATTGCAGGCCGAAACGCTCGACCACAAAATCGTCCAGGCCTTGCGAATGCAGGATGCCCGGGATCTTGTAGATGGTGTCGGCGTCTTCCAGCGCGATCACCGCACGTTCTTCAACGTTGGTGAATTGCGCGATCTTGCGACGGGAGGAAATGTCGATCGGGTGATCGGAGCGGCATACCAGCACGTCTGGTTGCAGGCCGATGGAACGCAGTTCCTTGACCGAGTGCTGGGTAGGCTTGGTTTTGGTTTCGCCGGCAGTGGCGATGTACGGCACCAGCGTCAGGTGCATCAGCATTGCGCGCTTGGCGCCGACTTCGAAACGCAACTGGCGGATGGCTTCGAGGAACGGTTGGGATTCGATGTCACCCACGGTGCCACCGATCTCGACCATCGCCACGTCGGCATCGCCGGCGCCCTTGATGATCCGGCGCTTGATTTCGTCGGTGATGTGCGGAATGACCTGGATGGTTGCGCCCAGGTAATCACCACGGCGCTCTTTGCGCAGCACGTGTTCGTAGACGCGGCCAGTGGTGAAGTTGTTGTTCTGGGTCATGGTCGTGCGGATGAACCGCTCGTAGTGACCCAGGTCCAGGTCGGTCTCGGCGCCGTCGTGGGTGACGAACACTTCACCGTGCTGGAACGGGCTCATGGTGCCCGGATCGACGTTGATGTACGGATCCAGTTTCAGCATGGTGACCTTAAGTCCCCGCGCCTCCAGGATGGCCGCCAATGAAGCCGATGCAATGCCTTTCCCCAAAGAAGAAACAACACCGCCCGTGACGAATATGTAGCGCGTCATGAAAAACCCTAGAAGTCTGCGTTAAAGCGGTCCGAGCCGCCGGGGAAAGCGAAGGAAGGCCGAAGCCCCCGATCACCTGCATTAATCACAGTGCACCTTTCAAAAAAACCGCCGCGTTGGGACAGACCGGGAGATGAAACACCGGTACGTTGCTCGCTACACATTTTTTGGAATCGCCCAGCAAAGACTGCTTGGTAATCGGCAACTCCTGCAATTCAGGCGAATCCACAGAAGTTGTATCAAGAAGGGAGCGTAGTCTACCGGAAAGCCCCTTTCAGCTCAAACCTTGATCTTCGCCCGGTGGCTGCCAATGCAAATGCCAGCCATCCTGCACACTGCCGTCCAACCCCCGCAGGTTCGCCACGGCCAGCAATTGCTCGCCCCGAAACAGCAGCGGCAATCTGCCACGGACGAAGCCCGGAACCCCGCGTTCATTGAGCAAACGCTTCAAGTCCCGATGACCGCGATCAGGCAGATGCATGACCTCACCTCCCTCACGATAGCGGATATGCAGCGGACCATCGGGCGTTTGGCCGCAGAGTGTCAGCACGCCGTTATCCGGCAAGGAAAACGATATCGACGGATCGGCCCAGTTCCCGGCGGGCGGTGGCGTACGCAACCAACGGCCCGACAGCCACCAGATCCGCCCGCCAGCCCGATGCAACTCGCCGTCCGCCAATCGCCAGACCGGACGGGCATCGCCGGTGGCATCACGCAAATCCTCCCAACCCGACCAATGGTCGCTGTCCGGCAGCCGCGTATACGCAGCGAGCCAGTGACTCAGCGCATTTCGCTGGCGGGCGGCAGACAGCTCGGTCAGTGCCGCCAGCTCAAGGGACGGCACTCCCAGCCAATCGAATTCACTCTCCGTGCGGGCATGCGCCAGATCGATGTGCGCCAGCTCATCGAGCAAACCCTGCGCGTCGCTCAAGTGTGCGGCGCTGCGGGCCATGGTCGCAACGGCTTGGGGCCAACGCTCGGTGATGACCGGCAACACCTGATGACGCAGGTAATTGCGCGAGAACTGCCGATCCTCGTTCGAAGGGTCTTCGATCCAGCACAATTGATGTGCCTGCGCATAAGCCTCCAGTTCTGCCCGCGTGACATCGAGCAAGGGCCGCAGCAGATGCCCTCTGCCCAATGCCCGATCCCGCGGCATCGCCGACAACCCTCTCACCCCTGCCCCGCGCAGCAGCCGGAACAACAGGGTTTCCGCCTGATCGTCGCGGTGCTGGGCGGTCAGCAGCACTTCATTGGCCTGGGTAGCGTCACTGAACGCGCCATACCGTGCATCACGGGCGGCACGTTCAAGACTGGCGCCGGGCTCGACCTGGACGCGAACGACCTGTAGCGGTACACCCAGCGCATCGCAGACGGACTGGCAGTGTTCCGGCCACGCGTCAGCCGCCTCTTGAAGGCCGTGATGAATGTGGATGGCGTTGAGGGCTGGCAGGGTTTGGGTTTTTGCGAGGTGGGCGAGGAGGTGCAGCAGGACGGTGGAGTCGAGGCCGCCGGAGAAAGCGATGTGCCATTTCGCAGCATTGCGCCACGGGGCAAGAGCCAGCAGAAGCCGGGAAGGCAAATCAAGCGCGGGCCGATCCATATCTTTCCCTTCGCACAAATCAAATGTGGGAGCGAGACTGCTCGCGATTGCGGTCGAACAGCCAACCGATTAGTTGAATGTTAAACCGTCATCGCGAGCAGGCTCGCTCCCACAGGGGTATTGCGCGCCTGGCTTAGAGACCGTAGCTCATCAGACGCTCGTAACGACGCTTCAACAGCGCTTCGTTATCGAACTTCTTCAGCATCGCCAGTTGCGAGCTCAGCTCTGCACGGATCGATGCAGCGGCCGCGGCTGGATCACGATGAGCGCCGCCCAAAGGCTCGCCAATCACTTTATCCACGATACCCAGGCCTTTCAGACGCTCGGCGGTGATGCCCATGGCTTCTGCGGCATCCGGCGCCTTCTCGGCGGTTTTCCACAGAATCGATGCGCAACCTTCCGGCGAAATCACCGCGTAGGTCGAGTACTGCAGCATGTTCAACTGATCGCACACGCCGATGGCCAGCGCACCGCCGGAACCACCTTCACCGATCACGGTGGCGATGATCGGGGTTTTCAGACGGGCCATGACGCGCAGGTTCCAGGCAATCGCTTCGCTCTGGTTGCGCTCTTCGGCGTCGATGCCAGGGTATGCGCCCGGGGTATCGATGAAGGTCAGGATCGGCATCTTGAAACGTTCGGCCATTTCCATCAGGCGGCACGCCTTGCGGTAGCCCTCCGGGCGCGGCATGCCGAAGTTGCGGCGAACCTTCTCGCGCACTTCACGGCCTTTCTGGTGACCGATGATCATCACCGGCTGATCATCCAGACGGGCAACGCCGCCCACGATGGCAGCGTCGTCGGAGAAGTGACGGTCGCCGTGGAGCTCGTCGAACTCGGTGAAGATGTGTTCGATGTAGTCCAGGGTGTACGGACGTTTCGGGTGACGCGCCAGGCGCGCGATCTGCCAGCTGGTCAGCTTGCCGAAGATGTCTTCGGTCAGCGTGCTGCTTTTGTCCTGCAGGCGGGAGATCTCATCGCCGATATTCAGCGAATTGTCATTACCGACCAAGCGCAACTCTTCGATCTTGGCTTGCAGGTCGGCGATCGGCTGTTCGAAATCTAGAAAATTCGGGTTCATAGGCGTCCGTCTTGGGTCGACGTCCAAGAGAGCTTGGGCCGGCCGGTTGTCTATTCGCGCCCTACCTTAAGGGACAGGCGCGTTCAGGTCGAGATTAAAAATTCAGGTCGAGATCAGGGCGTTCAGTTGGCACCTGACCGTCAACGGTATTGGAGGAAGACGTTGTCTCGCCCGAACTGGTCACGCAAGGCTTGAATCAACGCATCCGCCGGGTCGATTCGCCAGGTCTCGCCGAACTGCAGCAAGGCCTTCGCATCGGGGCTCGTGTACTCCATAGTGATCGGGCACGCGCCACGATGGCGTTTGAACAACTCACCCAGCCAGCGTAGCTGATCGCCTTTCAAATCCTTGGTTTGCAGCTTCAGGCGCAGGCTTTCGGCGAGGTTGGTGCGCGCGTCTTCCATGCTCATCACCCGCTTGACCCGCAGGCGCAGGCCGCCGGAGAAGTCGTCGTTGCTGACCTCGCCCTCGACCACCACCATCGCGTCGGTCTGCAACAGCGACTGCGCCGAGTGGAACGCATCGGCAAACAGCGAAGCTTCGATCCGGCCCGAGCGATCGTCAAGGGTGATGAACCCCATCTTGTCGCCCTTTTTGTTCTTCATCACCCGCAGCGCGATGATCATGCCCGCCACCGTCTGCGTATCCCGCGCCGGTTTCAGGTCGATGATGCGCTGACGGGCGAAACGACGGATTTCGCCTTCGTATTCGTCGATCGGGTGACCGGTCAGGTACAGGCCCAGGGTGTCTTTCTCCCCTTTCAGGCGCTCCTTCAGGGTCAGCTCTTTCGCCTTGCGGTGATTGGCATAGACGTCGGCGTCTTCCTCGACAAACAGCCCGCCAAACAGGTCGGCATGACCACTGTCGTGGGTCCGGGCGGTCTGCTCGGCGGCCTTGATCGCCCCTTCCATCGCGTTCAGCAAAACCGCGCGGTTCTGGTCGATGCTCGCTTGATAGGCTTTCGGTTCGTCATGGAAATACGGGCCCAGACGATCCAGCGCACCACTGCGGATCAAACCGTCGAGGGTGCGCTTGTTGATGCGCTTGAGGTCGACACGGGCGCAGAAATCGAACAGGTCCTTGAACGGCCCGTCCTGACGCGCTTCGGTAATCGCCTCGACCGGGCCTTCGCCCACACCCTTGATCGCGCCGAGGCCGTAAATGATGCGGCCTTCGTCGTTCACCGTGAACTTGAACTCCGAAGTATTCACATCCGGCGCGTCGAGACGCAGCTTCATGGTGCGAATTTCTTCGATCAAGGTCACGACCTTGTCGGTGTTGTGCATATCCGCCGACAGTACCGCGGCCATGAACGGTGCCGGGTAGTGCGTTTTCAGCCAGGCGGTCTGGTACGACACCAGGCCATAGGCGGCGGAGTGGGATTTGTTGAAACCGTAACCGGCGAATTTTTCCACCAGGTCGAAAATGTTACCGGCCAGGTCGGCGTCGATGTTGTTGGTCTTGCAACCCTCAATGAAACCGCCACGCTGCTTGGCCATTTCTTCAGGTTTTTTCTTACCCATCGCTCGACGCAGCATGTCCGCACCGCCGAGGGTGTAGCCGGCCATGACCTGGGCAATCTGCATCACCTGTTCCTGATACAGGATGATGCCGTAAGTCGGCGCCAGTACGGGCTTGAGGCCTTCGTACTGATAATCCGAGTGCGGGTAGGCCAGCTCGGCACGACCGTGCTTACGGTTGATGAAGTCGTCAACCATGCCCGATTGCAGTGGGCCCGGACGGAACAGGGCCACCAGTGCGATCAAGTCTTCCAGGCAGTCGGGCTTGAGCTTTTTGATCAGCTCTTTCATGCCCCGCGACTCAAGTTGGAACACCGCGGTGGTTTCCGCTTTTTGCAGCAGTGTGTAGGTCGGTTTGTCATCCAGCGGGATGAACGCGATGTCCAGCGGCGGCTCGTTGACCTTGGCGCGGTCGCGGTTGATGGTTTTCAGCGCCCAGTCGATGACCGTCAGGGTCCGCAGACCGAGGAAGTCGAACTTCACCAGACCGGCGGCTTCGACGTCGTCCTTGTCGAACTGGGTTACCAGGCCATCGCCGGCCTCGTCGCAATAGATCGGCGAGAAGTCGGTCAGTTTGGTCGGTGCGATCACCACACCACCGGCGTGCTTGCCGACGTTACGCACAACGCCTTCGAGCTTGCGCGCCATTTCCCAGATTTCCGCGGCTTCTTCATCGACCTTGATGAAGTCACGTAGGATTTCTTCCTGCTCGTAGGCTTTTTCCAGGGTCATGCCGACTTCGAACGGAATCATCTTCGACAGACGATCCGCCAGGCCGTAGGACTTGCCCTGCACCCGCGCCACGTCGCGGACCACAGCCTTGGCGGCCATGGAACCGAAAGTGATGATCTGGCTTACCGCGTTGCGGCCGTATTTCTCGGCCACGTAGTCGATCACCCGGTCACGACCGTCCATGCAGAAGTCGACGTCGAAGTCGGGCATCGAAACCCGTTCCGGGTTAAGGAAACGTTCGAACAGCAGGTCGTATTCCAGCGGGTCGAGGTCGGTGATCTTCTGTACGTAGGCCACCAGCGATCCGGCACCCGATCCACGACCAGGGCCTACCGGCACGCCGTTGCTCTTGGCCCACTGGATAAAGTCCATAACGATCAGGAAGTAACCGGGAAAACCCATCTGGATGATGATATCCAGCTCAAAATTCAACCGGTCGACGTAGACCTGGCGCTTGGCCTCATAGTCTTCGGTGGTGTCCTTGGGCAGCAGAACGGTCAAGCGCTCTTCCAGGCCATCGAAGGACACTTTGCGGAAATACTCGTCGATGGTCATGCCATCGGGAATCGGGAAGTTGGGCAGGAAGTGCGTGCCCAGCTTCACTTCGATGTTGCAGCGCTTGGCAATCTCGACGGTGTTTTCCAGCGCCTCGGGAATGTCGCTGAACAGCTCGGCCATTTCCTCGGCACTTTTGAGGTATTGCTGATCGCTGTAATTCTTCGACCGCCGCGGATCGTCGAGGGCGCGGCCCTCACCGATGCAGACGCGGGTTTCGTGGGCCGCGAAATCTTCCTGCTTGATGAAGCGTACGTCGTTGGTTGCCACCAGCGGCGCGCCGATTTTCTCGGCCAGGGCCACGGCGCCGTGCAGTTGTTCTTCATCGTTCGGGCGGTTGGTGCGCTGAATTTCCAGGTAGAACCGGTCCGGGAACACCGCCATCCATTCACGTGCCAGTTTTTCCGCTTCCGCCGGATTGCCGCTGAGCATGGCCAAGCCGATCTCGCCCTCTTTGGCCGCCGACAGCATGATCAAGCCTTCGCTGGCCTCGGCCACCCACTCGCGCTCGATGATGATCGAGCCATTGCGCTGGCCGTCGATGAAACCGCGGGAGATCAGCTCGGTCAGGTTGCGATAGCCGACCGCGTTCATCGCCAACAGGCTGATCCGGCTCAGGGCGTTGTCCGGGTCCTTGTTCGACAGCCACAGGTCGGCGCCGCAGATCGGCTTGATGCCTGCGCCCATGGAGGCTTTATAGAATTTGACCAGGGAACACATGTTGTTCTGGTCAGTGACCGCCACGGCGGGCATGTTCATGCCGACCAGGGTCTTGACCAGCGGTTTGATCCGCACCAGACCGTCGACCAGGGAGTATTCAGTGTGCAGGCGTAGATGAACGAATGAAGCCGGCATAGTGATCCTGTCTAGAAACGTGAAGACAACAAGGCCCGGATTGTACCGGGCCTTGGGAAAAACATCAGCCTCGCGACTAACTCTCGATGAGGCTTTCGCGGGCCTCATACGCCAGCCGCACTGGCGCGAACGAGCGGCGGTGAATCGGCGTCGGCCCAAGGCGAGCCAGCGCTTCCAGATGAACGGGTGTCGGGTAGCCCTTGTGGCCACCGATGCCATAACCCGGGTAAATCAGTTCGAAAGCGGCCATTTCGCGGTCGCGGCTGACCTTGGCCAGAATCGACGCGGCGGCGATGGCCGGGACCTTGCTGTCGCCCTTGACCACCGCTTCGGCGCGCATGGCCAGTTTCGGGCAGCGGTTACCGTCGATCATCGCCAGTTTCGGCTGAATGTGCAGGCCTTCGATCGCGCGCTGCATGGCCAGCATGGTGGCATGCAGGATGTTCAGCTCGTCGATTTCTTCGACTTCCGCACGCGCGATGCACCAGCTCAGGGCTTTTTCGCAGATTTCGTCGTAGAGCTTTTCGCGACGGGCTTCTGTGAGTTTTTTCGAGTCGTTGAGGCCGAGGATCGGGCGGTTCGGATCGAGGATCACCGCAGCCGTCACCACGGCACCGCAGAGCGGACCGCGACCGACTTCATCAACACCGGCGACCAATTCTTCGACTTCAGCGACCAAGGTGAAATCCAGCCCCATCTGTTGTGCTTTTGTCATTGTATTCCGCCGATCAGATTCAGTACCGCGTCCGCAGCCTGGTTGGAGGCATCCAGGCGCAAGGTCCGGTGAATTTCGTCGAAGCCTCGGGTCTGCTCCTCGCCCCCTTCGATCAGGGGCGACAGCGTCTGGGCCAGCGCTTCAACCGTCGCATCGTCCTGCAGCAACTCGGGCACCAAGAGGCGCTGGGCCAGCAAGTTCGGCAACGAGACGTAAGGGCTCTTGACCATGCGTTTGAGAATCCAGAACGTCAGCGGCGCCAAACGATAGGCGACGACCATCGGGCGCTTGTACAACAAGGCTTCGAGGGTCGCGGTACCGGAGGCGATCAACACCGCGTCGCAGGCGGCCAACGCCAGATGGGATTGGCCGTCGAGCAGGGTCAGCGGCAGATCGCGGCCGGCCAGCAGCTCTTCAAGCTGCGTGCGGCGCTGAGGGCTGGCGCAAGGAATAATGAAGCGCACGCCAGGGCGCATGGCGCGCAGACGTTCGGCGGTATCGAGGAACAGCGCGCCCAGGCGCCCGACTTCACCACCGCGACTGCCCGGCATCAGCGCGACCAACGGGCCGTCCGGCAAACCGAGCTCGGCGCGTGCTGCGTGACGATCTGCTTCGAGGGGGATCGCATCAGCCAGGGTGTGCCCGACAAACCGTACCGGCACGCCCTTCTCTTCATAGAACTTCGCTTCGAACGGGAACAGCGTCAGCATCAGGTCGCAGCCTTCGCGAATCTTCAGCACCCGCTTCTGCCGCCACGCCCACACCGACGGGCTGACGTAATGCACGGTCTTGATCCCGGCCTGACGCAGCTTGAGTTCGATATTGAGGTTGAAGTCCGGGGCATCGATGCCGATGAACACATCCGGCTTCGCGGCGATCAGGTCGGCGACCAGCTTCTTGCGGCGCTTGAGCAACTCTCGCAGCCGGCCCAGTACTTCCACCAGGCCCATGACCGAGAGGCGTTCCATCGGGAAATACGAGGTCAGGCCTTCAGCCTGCATCAAGGGCCCGCCGACACCGATGAACTCGACCGCCGGGTGCTGAGCCTTGAGCGCACGCATGAGACCGGCGCCCAGAATGTCACCGGAAGCCTCACCCGCCACCAGCGCGATACGCAGATTAGCCATGATTAACGGGTGATGCCGCGGGTCGAACACTGGATGGAGTCGCGGAACACGGCGACTTCCGGAAACTGCGCCGAAGGTTCGGCCAGTTCGGCGAGTGCCTGTTCAACCGTCAGGCCCTGGCGGTAAACCACCTTGTAGGCGCGACGCAGTGCGTGGATCGCATCCTCGCTGAAACCACGACGGCGCATGCCTTCGAAGTTCATGCTGCGCGCTTCGGCCGGGTTGCCGAAGACGGTGACGTACGCCGGAACGTCCTTGCCGATCGCGGTGCCCATGCCCGAAAAGCTGTGGGCGCCGATGTGGCAATACTGGTGGACCAGGGTAAAACCGGACAGGATCGCCCAGTCTTCAACATGCACATGGCCCGCCAGTGCGGTGTTGTTGACCAGGATGCAGTGATTGCCGATGACGCTGTCGTGGCCGATGTGGGCATAGGCCATGATCAGGTTGTGATCGCCCAGGGTCGTTTCCGAACGGTCCTGAATGGTCCCGCGATGAATCGTCACGCCTTCACGGATGACGTTATGGTCGCCGATGACCAGACGGGTTTCTTCACCCTTGTATTTCAGATCGGGCGTGTCCTCGCCTACCGAAGAAAACTGGTAGATGCGGTTGTGCTTACCGATTCGGGTCGGGCCTTTGAGGATCACATGCGGCCCGATCACTGTCCCCTCGCCGATTTCCACACCTGCGCCGACGATCGACCAAGGGCCGACCTCAACGCCGTCGGCCAGGATGGCCGTCGGATCGATGATTGCGCGAGGGTCAATCAAACTCATACTTTTTGTTCCGCACAGATGATCTCGGCCGAGCAGACCGGCTTGCCATCCACCGATGCCTGGCATTCAAACTTCCAGATCTTGCGTTTGCAGCTGATGAACGTGGCTTCGAGGATCAACTGGTCGCCTGGCTTGACCGGCTGGCGGAAGCGCAGTTTGTCGGAGCCGACGAAGTAGTACAGGGTGCCATCAGCCGGCTTGACGTCCAGCATCTTGAAACCAAGGATCCCGGCAGCCTGGGCCATCGCTTCGATGATCAGCACGCCCGGCATGATTGGATGCGCAGGGAAGTGGCCATTGAAGAACGGCTCGTTGATGCTGACATTCTTGTAGGCGCGAATGCGCTTGCCTTCCACATCCAGATCCACGACCCGGTCCACCAGCAGGAACGGGTAACGGTGAGGCAGGTATTCGCGAATCTCGTTGATGTCCATCATTTCGGGAGGAAGCCTATGTAAAGATTGGGAACGCGCGACTGACGCGCGCTCCTCTAGCAAATCAAGGAGGCAGTCTAGCGGCTGTGCACACTTGATATGGAAATGGTATCAGCCATCTGATGAAGCATTACCGTCAGGGGTCACTTCCCCGACGCGCTTTTCCAGCTGTCGCAGCCGTCGCGCGATGTCATCGAGCTGACGGATACGTGCCGCGCTTTTGCGCCATTCGGCAGCCGGTTGCATGGCCGTACCGGAAGAATAGGAACCCGGCTCGGTGATCGAGTGGGTCACCATGGTCATTCCGGTGATGAAAACCTTGTCGCAAATTTCGATATGACCCACCAGCCCAACGCCACCAGCGAGCATGCAATGCTTGCCGATCTTGGTGCTGCCGGAAATCCCCACGCACGCCGCCATGGCGGTGTGATCACCGATCTGGACGTTGTGGGCGATCTGAATCTGGTTGTCCAGCTTGACGCCATTGCCAATGATGGTATCGGCCAGTGCACCACGGTCGATGGCGGTGTTCACGCCGATCTCCACATCGTCACCGACCAGCACGCCACCGATCTGGGCAATTTTCTGCCAGACGCCTTTCTCGTTGGCAAAACCGAAACCTTCGCCACCCAGCACTGCACCGGATTGAATCACTACCCGCTTGCCGATGCGCACATCGTGATACAGCGTGACCTTCGGGGCCAGCCAGCCGCCCTCGCCAATCTCGCTACGGGCACCGATGAAGCAATGTGCACCAACGGTCACGCCGGCAGCAATCCGCGCGGCACTTTCAATCACGGCAAAGGCACCGATGCTCGCCGCCGGATCGACCACTGCATCTTCCGCCACCACCGCTGTCGGATGAATACCGGCAGCCGCCTTGGGCTTGGGGTCGAACAGATGGGAAATACGTGCGTAAGCCAGATACGGATCGGGCACGACCAGCGCATCACCGGAAAAACCTTCGGCGTCAGCAGCTTTGAGCAACAGGGCTGCGGCCCGGCTGTCGGCCAGGTATTTACGGTATTGAGGATTTGCCAGAAAGCTCAACTGAGCTGGGCCAGCCTCCTGCAAAGTGGCTAGCCCAGTAATTTCCTTCTCCGGGTCGCCACGCAGGGTGGCGCCGAGGAACTCGGCCAGCTGGCCGAGTTTTATGGTCGCTGTCATGGATTACTTCAGCTGATTCATGCGCTCGATAACCTGGCGAGTGATGTCGTACTGAGGCTTGACATCAATCACTGCGCCACGCTCGAAGACCAGGTCAAAAGCACCTTTCTTGATGACTTCTTCCACAGCGCTGTCCAGTTTCGGCTTGAGCTGCTTCAGCATTTCACGGTCAGCAACGGCTTTGGCTTCGTTCAGTTCCTTGGACTGGAACTGGAAATCGCGGGCCTTTTGCTTGAATTCCAGCTCCAGGCGTTCACGTTCGCCTTGCTGCATCTTGTCGCCGCCCGCCATCAGACGGTCCTGGATGCCCTTGGCGCTGCTTTCCAGCGTCTTGAGTTTGGTCAGTTGCGGACCGAACTTCTTCTCGGCATCCACAGCGTATTTCTTGGCCGCGTCGGATTCCAGCAGAGCCATCTGATAGTTCAGAACGGCAATTTTCATGTCGGCAAACGCCGGGCCTGCTACCAGTACGGTCGCCAGGAGAACCAATTGAGTCAACTTACGCACGATGCACTCCTACAAAATCCATTGTCGTTATCTTGGGTCAGACGCTTAGAACGTCTGGCCGAGGGAGAATTGGAACACTTGGGTTTCAGCCTCATCCGGTTTCTTGATCGGCATGGCCAACGCGAAACTCAGAGGACCCAGCGCGGTGACCCATGTCACACCTACACCGACAGAACTCGCCATGTTGCTCAGGCTGATGTCGTTGCACTTGGTGTTCGACGACGAGCCGTTTGCGTTGGTGGTGTCCTTGCACTGCGAGTCGAAAACGTTACCCACATCCCAGAATACCGAGGTACGCAGGGAGCGCTGATCCTTGACGAACGGCAGAGGGAACAGAACCTCCACACCACCCTGGATCAGGACGTTACCACCAAACGGCAGCGGATCCTGGTCCGGGTCAAGCGCCGTTCCCGGGTTGGTACCCCGGCTCGGCGTACTGCGTGGGCCCAAAGTGCTGTCCTTGAAGCCACGAACCGAGTTGAAACCACCAGCATAGTAGTTTTCATAGAACGGCAAGCCATCGGTCGAACCGTAACCATCGCCATAACCCAGTTCGGTATGCAGGCGCATGGTGTAGTTTTCGCTCAGCGGCTGGAACAACTGGCCACGGTAGTCGAGTTTGAAGAACGACAGGTCGCTGCCCGGCGTCGTGGTTTCCAGCACGAGGCTTTGGGAATGGCCACGGGTCGCCAGCACGCCTTTGTTCAGGGTCGACTCGGACCAACCGGCCGAAGCCTTGAAGTTCAGGTAGTTGTCGCCTTCCTTGTTAACGAAGTCGAAAATCTCGTCAACGGTGTACAGGCCAGTCTTGATCTTGTCCTGTTGCGCGGTCAGGCCGAAGGTCAGACGTGAGGTTTCGCTGATCGGGTAACCGACGCTTACACCCGCACCCAGGCTGTCTACCGCATAGCTGGCAACGTCGACGTCGAGGTCTTTGTAGTCAGTGGTGCGATAGAAAGCGTTGTAACCCAGGCTCACACCGTCAGCAGTCCAGTACGGGTCGACATAACCGAAGTTATAGCGGCTCTGGTATTCACTGCGGGTCAAGCCAATGCTGACCTTGTTACCGGTACCCAGGAAGTTGTTCTGGGTGATCGAGCCACCGAGGATCAGACCGGCGCTCTGTGCAAAGCCGACGCTGGCGGTGATCGAACCGGACGCTTGCTCTTCAACGCTGTAGTTCACGTCTACCTGGTCATCGACACCCGGAACGGCCGGGGTCTCGACGTTGACTTCCTTGAAGAAGCCCAGGCGCTCAAGACGGGTCTTGGACTGGTCGATCAGGTAGGTCGAAGCCCAGCCACCTTCCATCTGACGCATTTCACGGCGCAGCACTTCGTCTTCGGACTTGGTGTTGCCACGGAAGTTGATGCGGTTGACGTAGGCACGCTTGCCCGGATCAACGGCGAAGGTGATGTCTACGGTGTGGTCTTCATCATGAGGCTGAGGCACGCCGTTGACGTTGGCGAAGGTGTAGCCCTCGTTACCCAGACGACGGGTGATCAGTTCAGACGTGGTGGTCATCAGCTTGCGCGAGAACACCTGGCCTTTCTGCACCAGCAGCAACGACTTGACCTGGTCTTCAGGGACTTTCAGGTCACCGCTGAGCTTGACGTCACGAACGGTGTATTTCTCGCCTTCGTTGACGTTGACAGTGATGTAGACGTGTTTCTTGTCCGGGGTGATGGACACCTGGGTCGAAGCGATATCCATGTTGATATAGCCACGGTCCAGGTAGTAGGAACGCAGGCGCTCCAGGTCACCGGACAGCTTTTCACGAGCGTACTTGTCGTCGTTCTTGAAGAACGACAACCAGTTGGTGGTCTTCAGTTCGAACAGGTCGATCAGGTCTTCATCAGGGAAGACCGTGTTACCCACCACGTTGATGTGCTGGATAGCCGCGACGGTGCCTTCGTTGATGTTGACCTTCAGGCCGACACGGTTGCGCGGCTGCGGAACCACTTCGGTATCGACGGTCGCCGAGTAGCGGCCCTGCGCGACGTACTGGCGCTGCAGCTCGTTACGTACACCTTCGAGGGTGGCGCGCTGGAAGATCTCGCCTTCGGCCAGACCGGATTGCTTCAGGCCTTTCATCAGGTCTTCAGTGGAGATCGCCTTGTTGCCTTCGATCTCGATACTGGCGACTGACGGACGTTCGACTACCGTGATGACCAGGACGTTGCCATCGCGGCCCAGCTGGATATCTTGAAAGAACCCGGTTTTGAACAGCGCACGAGTGGATTCCACCAGGCGACGATCATCCGCCTGTTCACCGACGTTCAACGGCAAGGCACCAAAGACGCTACCCGCGGAGACCCGCTGGAGGCCATTGACGCGAATATCAGAGATAGTGAAGGACTCGGCGTGAACTTCGGCGATCATCAATACGGTGAGAACCGCAGTTAGCAGCAGACGTTTCATGAAGTCCTTTCTTATTCCAACTGGCAATAAACAAACTGCCGCAAAATGCGGCAGATTCGCAATTCAGCGAAGTGTTACAGACGACCCAAATCATTGACCAAGGCAAGCAACATCACCCCGACCACCAAACTGATGCCGATCTGTATCCCCCAACCCTGCACCCGATCCGACAAGGGACGACCACGCGCCCACTCGATCAGATAAAACAACAAATGCCCCCCATCCAGTACAGGAATAGGCAACAAATTCAGAACTCCCAAGCTAATACTCAGATAAGCAAGGAAATTCAGGAAATCAGCGACGCCCGACTGGGCAGAAGCGCCCGCCACTTTAGCAATGGTTATCGGTCCACTCAAGTTTTTTACCGAGAGCTCGCCGAACAACATTTTCTTGAGCGAATCGAGGGTCAGTACGCTCATGGTCCAGGTGCGTCGCGCGCCCTCGCCAATCGCTGCCAATGGCCCGTAACTGACCTCGCGAATCATCTCCGGCGGCCAATCGATCGCCTTCACTCCGGCACCGAGATAACCACTGGGTGACTTTTTCTCGCCGCGAGCGGCCAGCGTCACAGGGACGTCGATTTGAGCACCATCGCGCTCGACGCGCAGCATGATTTTGGTATCCGGATGCATACGGACAACATCGACCACCTGTTGCCAATCATCCAGTGCCTTGCCATCCAGCGCCAACAAGCGGTCACCGGTTTTCAGCCCGGCAGCCTGCGCCGGACCTTTCGGATCAAGCTCGGCCAGAACTGGCGGCAATGCCGGACGCCACGGGCGAATACCCAGCGAGCGGATCGGGTCCGGCTCTTCAGCCCCCTTCAGCCATTTATCCAGCACCAGCTCACGCGTCGAATCCGCCGTGGAACCCTGCTCGCGCACCAGCACCTGAAGGGAACCACTTTCGCCGAGGCGACGAACCAGTTGAAGGTTCACTGCCCCCCAGCCCGAAGTCGGTTCGCCATCGATGGCGACAATTTCCTGCCCCGGGCTCAATCCGGCCTTGGCGGCGATACTGCCGGACTCGACCGCTCCGATAACCGGCCGCACCTGCTCGCTGCCAAGCATCGCGAGCACCCAGAAAAAAATCATCGCCAGTAAAAAGTTGGCAATCGGACCCGCCGAGACTATAGCTATGCGCTGGCGGACGGATTTGCGATTGAAAGACTGATCGAGCTGATCGGCAGGCACTTCGCCCTCGCGCTCGTCGAGCATCTTCACGTAGCCACCCAGCGGAATGGCGGCGACGACGAACTCGGTGCCTTGCTTGTCGTGCCAGCGCAACAACGGCATGCCGAAGCCCACGGAGAAACGCAGCACTTTGACCCCACAGCGACGCGCGACCCAGAAGTGGCCGAATTCGTGGAAGGTGACCAGCACGCCCAGGGCTACCAGGGTGCCGACAATCATATAGAGCGCGCTCATCTACTTTCTCCGCAATCCTATCCAGTGCTGCATGGGGCAACGTGTTGCAGCACTTACCGCCCGTGACGACTCAACCACTGCCCGGCCAGCTCTCGCGCTTTCGCGTCAGCGGTGAACACCGCCTCGAGATCATTCACCGCAACCACAGGCTCGAGACTCAACACTTCTTCGATAATACTCGCGATTTCCAGATAGCGAACCCGCCCGTCGAGAAAGGCCGCGACCGCCACTTCATTCGCCGCGTTCAGCATCGCTGGCGCGCTATTACCCGCCTCGGCGGCCTGACGCGCGAGGCGCAGGCACGGGAAACGCTCTTCATCGGGCGCCTGGAAATCCAGGCGCGCCACGGCGAACAGGTCCAGCGGCGCGACACCCGAATCGATACGCTCCGGCCAGGCCAGGGCGTTGGCGATCGGCGTGCGCATGTCCGGATTGCCCAACTGCGCCAATACCGAGCCGTCGACGTAGTCGACCAGCGAATGGATCACGCTTTGCGGATGAATCACCACTTCCACCTGGGATGGCTTGGCATCAAACAGCCAGCAGGCCTCGATCAGTTCGAGCCCCTTGTTCATCATGCTGGCCGAATCCACGGAGATCTTGCGCCCCATGGACCAGGTCGGATGCGCACAGGCCTGATCGGGGGAAACATCGGCCAGTTCGGCCAACGGCGTTTGTCGGAACGGACCGCCAGAGGCTGTCAGCAAAATCCGACGCACCCCCACCACTCCGAGCCCGCGGGAGAAGTCCTGCGGCATGCACTGGAAAATCGCGTTGTGCTCGCTGTCGATCGGCAGCAGCACCGAACCACTTTTGCGCACCGCTTGCATAAACAGCGCGCCAGACATCACCAGCGCTTCTTTATTGGCCAGGAGAATTTTCTTGCCGGTTTCCACCGCCGCCAGGGTAGGACGCAAGCCCGCCGCACCGACGATGGCTGCCATGACTGTATCGACTTCGGGGGCGGAAGCGACCTGGCACAGGCCCTCCTCCCCTACCAGCACGCGCGTCGACAGGCCGGCCGCACGCAGATCGTCCTGCAAGACCCGGGCAGCGCCCGGCTCAGGCACTACAGCGAACTGTGGCGCATGACGCACGCACAGCGCATGCAACTCGCTCAGGCGCGTGAAGCCGCTCAAGGCAAAAACCTGATAACGCTCGGGATGACGGGCAATGACGTCGAGCGTGCTCAGACCGATCGAACCGGTCGCCCCCAGAACGGTGATCTGTTGTGGGCGGCTCACGGTGCAGCCATCCACAGCAGCACAGCGAATACAGGGATCGCGGCCGTCAGGCTGTCGATGCGATCCAGCACGCCACCGTGGCCGGGCAGCAGGTTGCTGCTGTCCTTGATCCCGGACTGGCGCTTGAACATGCTTTCAGTGAGATCGCCGACCACCGAGATGAACACGATAATTGCCGCACCGATCAACCCTTTGAAAAGCTCGGCAACCGTCCAGTCGCGAACCAGGCTGACAATCACGGTGATCACCAGGCTGAGCGCAAGGCCGCCATACACGCCCTCCCAACTCTTGCCGGGACTGACCTGCGGTGCAAGTTTGCGCTTTCCGAATGCCCGACCGGAAAAGTAGGCACCGATGTCGGCCCCCCAGACCAGCACCATCACCGCCAGGATGAGCAAGTTGCCCAAGGGGTAATGCTTGATCTCAACCAGACCTTGCCAAGCCGGCAACAGGACCAGCAGACCGATCACCAGTTTGGTCGCGGCACTCGACCAGCGCTCGCTGGAACGGGGATAAGTCAGCACCAGGTACGTCGCCACACCCCACCACAGCACCGAAGCGCCCAATACCCAAGGCGCAAGCCCCGGCAGGATGTACATGACAAACAACATCAATGCGACCACAGCCGCGTAGGCGACGCGAATCGGTTGAGCCTCGAAACCTGCCAGACGCGCCCATTCCCAGGCGCCGAGGGTCACGACCAATCCGATGAACAGCGCGAAACCGAAACCTTCGAGCAGGAAAAACCCGCACAAGGCGATCGGCAGCAGGATCAACGCAGTGATGATTCGTTGTTTAAGCATTAAACCCGGGCTCCAGCCTCGACCTGCTCGCTCGTTTTACCGAAGCGGCGCTGGCGAGAAGCGAAATCGGCCAGCGCATTACGCATGGCATCGTGTTTGAAGTCCGGCCAGAACAGGTCGGAGAAGTACAACTCGGCGTAAGCCAGTTGCCACAGCAGGAAGTTACTGATGCGGTGTTCGCCACCGGTACGAATGCACAAGTCCGGCAACGGCAGGTCGCCGGTGGCCAGACAGGTTTGCAACAGCTCAGGGGTGATGTCTTCCGGACGCAGATGCCCGGCCTGGACTTCCCGCGCCAGACGTTGCGCGGCTTGCGCGATATCCCACTGACCGCCGTAGTTGGCGGCGATCTGCAGGACAAAGCGGTTGGCGCCCGCCGTCATGGCTTCGGCTTCGCGCATGGCGGCCTGAAGTTCTGGATGAAAGCGTGAACGGTCGCCAATGATGCGCAGGCTGATGTTGTTGTCGTTCAGGCGCTTGGCCTCGCGACGCAGCGCCTTGAAGAACAGGTCCATCAAGGCACTCACTTCATCGGCCGGGCGCTGCCAGTTCTCGCTGGAGAAGGCAAACAAGGTCAATACCTCGACCTTGGCCTCGGCACACACCTCAATTACTGCACGAACCGCATCCACGCCCGCCTTATGCCCGGCGACACCCGGCATAAAGCGTTTTTTCGCCCAGCGATTGTTGCCATCCATGATGATCGCGACATGGCGCGGCACCGCGGACGGCGCAACCTGCTTGGTCTTTTCCATGAAAACGCGACCCTTATACGGCCATCAGGTCTTTTTCTTTCTGCGCCAGATTCGCGTCGATTTCAGCCACGTACTTTTTGGTCAGATCATCGATCTCGCCAGTGGCGCGACGCTCTTCGTCTTCGCTGATTTCCTTTTCCTTGACCAGATCCTTCAGCTGGCTGTTCGCGTCACGACGGATGTTGCGCACGGCAACACGGGCATCTTCCGCGACATCGCGAGCCTGCTTGGTGAAGCCCTTGCGGGTTTCTTCGGTCAGGGCCGGCATGGAGATCAGCAGCAACTCACCCAGGTTGGTCGGGTTGAGGTTCAGACCAGCACTGCCGATGGCCTTGTCGACGGCACCCAGCATGTTGCGCTCGAAGGCAACCACTTGCAGGGTACGGGCGTCTTTGACGGTGATGTTGGCAACCTGCTTGATCGGGGTGTCGGAACCGTAGTACGGCACCATCACGCCTTCCAGAATGCTCGGGTGCGCCTGGCCGGTACGAATACGGCCGAAGTTGTGCGCCAGGGATTCGACGGATTTCTTCATGCGCTCTTGAGCGTCTTTCTTGATTTCGTTGATCATTGTTGGCCTTCCTCGATCAGGGTTCCTTCAGCGCCGCCATGCACGATATTCAGCAGGGCGCCGGGCTTGTTCATGTTAAATACGCGCAGCGGCATCTTGTGGTCGCGGCACAGGCAAATGGCCGTCAGATCCATCACACCCAGCTTGCGATCCAGTACTTCATCGTAGGTCAGATGATCGAACTTCTCGGCATGCGGGTCCTTGAATGGATCGGCGGTGTAGACGCCATCGACCTTGGTCGCTTTCAGCACGACGTCGGCGTCGATTTCGATCGCACGCAGGCAGGCTGCCGAATCCGTGGTGAAGAACGGATTGCCGGTACCGGCCGCGAAGATCACGACTTCCTTGGAGTTCAGGTGACGCATGGCTTTGCGACGGTCGTAGTGATCAGTCACGCCAACCATGGAAATGGCCGACATCACGATCGCCGAGATATTGGCACGTTCCAGCGCATCGCGCATGGCCAGGGCGTTCATCACAGTGGCCAGCATGCCCATGTGGTCGCCTGTGACCCGATCCATGCCGGCCGCGCTCAGCGCTGCACCGCGGAACAGGTTGCCGCCGCCGATCACCAGACCGACCTGGACACCGATACCGACCAGCTGGCCGACTTCCAGCGCCATGCGATCCAGAACTTTCGGATCGATCCCGAACTCTTCCGAGCCCATCAGGGCCTCGCCGCTAAGCTTGAGTAGAATGCGTTTATAGCGAGCCTGATAACCACTGCCCTGCTGAGCCATTGCGAATCTCTCCTGCGGCGTATTTTAAAAATTCTTTGCGAGCTGTTTACAGCTGGCGTTCACTCTAGCTTGGCGCTGCTTCAGCGCCATCGGAACATGGCTTTGTAAGCCAGTTCCAATAGGAAACCAATTAAAAATTGGTGCCCCATCTGAAAAGAGGCTGCGCGCGTAAGCGGGCAGCCTCTTCAGGGCGACAGTTAAAAAACTGTCTTATTGCTTGGCGGCAGCCAGCTGGGCAGCAACTTCTTCAGCGAAGTTGTCGACCGGCTTCTCGATGCCTTCGCCTACTTTGAAGTAGGTGAAGGAAACGATTTCAGCACCGGCTTTCTTGGCCAGTTCGCCAACCTTGATTTCAGGGTTCTTGACGAACGCCTGCTCAACCAGGCTTGCTTCAGCCAGGAACTTGCTGATACGGCCTTTGACCATGTTCTCAACAATGTTTTCTGGCTTGCCTTTGATTTTTTCTTCGTTCAGCTGCAGGAACACAGCTTTCTCGCGCTCGATCGCTTCAGCCGAAACTTCCGATGGCAGCAGGAACTCCGGGTTGCTCGCCGCTACGTGCATGGCGATGTCTTTGGCCAGCTCAACGTCGCCGCCTTTCAGAACAACCGCAACACCGATTTTGTTGCCGTGCAGGTAGCCACCAACAACATCACCTTCAACGCGAACCAGGCGACGGATGTTGACGTTTTCGCCAACCTTGCCGACCAGAACCAGGCGAGCAGCTTCTTGAGCTTCGATCAGAGGAGCGACGTCAGTCAGCTTGTCGGCAAACGCTTTTTCAACGCTTGCAGCAACAAATGCCTTGAAGTCGTCCTGCAGAGCCAGGAAGTCGGTCTGCGAGTTCACTTCCAGCAGAACGGCGGATTTACCGTCTTCTTTCAGAGCGATGGCGCCTTCAGCAGCTACGTTGCCTGCTTTTTTGGCAGCCTTGATGGCGCCCGAAGCGCGCATGTCATCAATGGCTTTTTCGATGTCGCCGCCAGCCTTGGTCAAGGCCTTTTTGCAGTCCATCATGCCTTCGCCAGTACGCTCGCGCAGTTCTTTGACCAACGCTGCAGTAATCTCTGCCATTTCAAAATTCCTCTTGGATAGGTTTTCAACCATTCCACCCGATCGAACGGGCGTTCAATTCTTCCCGAACCACCCTTGTTAGCAGCTGCAAGTTACAAATGCTGTAGATGCGCCACCGGACAAATGGTTTTCGAGGTGGCAAAAAGGGGGCCAAGCCCCCTTTTTGCTTACTGAGTCAACGCCAAGGCGTCAATTACTCAGCTGCAGCTGCCGGAGCTTCTTCGACGAACTGCTCGGTGCCACCAGCAACGTGGTTGCGACCGCGGATTACAGCGTCAGCCATCGAACCCATGTACAGCTGGATAGCGCGGATTGCGTCATCGTTGCCTGGGATGATGTAGTCAACGCCTTCCGGGCTGCTGTTGGTATCGACTACGCCGATAACCGGGATGCCCAGCTTGTTGGCTTCGGTGATCGCGATGCGCTCGTGATCAACGTCGATAACGAACAGAGCGTCTGGCAGACCGCCCATGTCCTTGATACCACCCAGGGAACGATCCAGCTTTTCCAGGTCACGGGAGCGCATCAGCGCTTCTTTCTTGGTCAGCTTGGCGAAAGTACCGTCTTCGGCTTGAACTTCAAGGTCACGCAGACGCTTGATGGAAGCACGGATGGTTTTGAAGTTGGTCAGCATGCCGCCCAACCAGCGGTGATCGACGTACGGCGAACCGCAACGTGCTGCTTCTTCAGCAACGATCTTGCCAGCGGAACGCTTGGTGCCGACGAACAGAATCTTGTTTTTGCCCTGGGCCAGACGCTCTACGAAAGTCAGAGCTTCGTTGAACATTGGCAGGGTTTTTTCAAGGTTGATGATGTGGATCTTGTTACGCGCGCCGAAAATGTATTTACCCATTTTCGGGTTCCAGTAACGGGTCTGGTGACCGAAGTGCACACCGGCCTTCAGCATATCGCGCATGTTGACTTGGGACATGATAGTTCCTTAATAAGTCGGGTTTGGCCTCCACGTATCCCAATGACCAACCAGCAGCATCAGCTGAAGGCACCCAGGTCATCGTGTCGACACGTGTGTGGATTTAAGCCTTTCGGGGTATCCCCGGAAAGCGGCGCATTTTATATCACAGGGCTCGCAAAAACGGAACCCGGATTCTCGATTCCTGACGCGCGCCTTGTTCTGCGCCCTTGGAATCCCTCAAGAATGCGCCTATCTATAGAGAGAAGCGATGCACAGAGGCTCAGATTTGCGCTGATCGTCTGTTAGAATCGCGTTTTTCAGGGCGGCGAACATCGATCGCACATGCCCATTCCGTGTTAGCAAGCGCCATCGAGCGCAGAGAGAGCCTGTATGACCGTCACCCTCAAAACCCCGGAGGACATCGCAAAAATGCGTGTCGCCGGCAAACTGGCCGCCGATGTGCTGGAAATGATTGCTGAACACGTCAAGCCAGGCATCACCACCGAAGAGCTGGACCGCATCTGCCACGACTACATCGTCAACGTGCAGCAGGCCATCCCTGCCCCGCTCAACTACAAAGGCTACCCGAAGTCGATCTGCACCTCGATCAACCACGTGGTCTGCCACGGCATCCCGAACGAGAAGCCGTTGAAGGATGGCGACACGCTGAACATCGACGTTACCGTAATCAAGGATGGCTACCACGGCGACACCAGCCGCATGTTCCACGTCGGCACCGTGCCGGTCTGGGCCGAGCGCCTGTCGCAAGTGACCCAGGAATGCATGTACAAAGCCATCGAGATCGTTAAACCCGGCTGCCGCCTGGGCGATATCGGTGAAGTGATCCAGAAGCACGCCGAAAAGAACGGCTTCTCGGTGGTTCGCGAGTTCTGTGGCCACGGCATCGGCAAAGTGTTCCACGAAGAGCCGCAAATCCTGCACTACGGCCGTGCCGGCACTGGCATGGAACTGAAAGCGGGCATGACCTTCACCATCGAGCCGATGATCAACCAGGGCAAGGCCGACACCAAGGTATTGGGCGACGGCTGGACCGCGATCACCAAGGACCGCAAGTTGTCGGCCCAGTGGGAGCACACCCTGGTGGTGACCGAAACCGGTTACGAGATCTTCACCTTGCGCAGCGACGACACCATCCCGCGCGTTTCGGCCTGACCGCACCGCTCCCAGCCTTATAGAAAGGAAAGCCAATCGATGCCGCAGGTGGATCCAGAACTCTTCGACCGTGGCCAGTTCCAGGCTGAGCTGGCCCTGAAGGCCAGCCCGATCGCGGCTTTCAAGAAGGCAATCCGCCAGGCCCGCGAGGTGCTCGACGAGCGCTTTCGCAGCGGCCGGGAGATTCGCCGGCTGATCGAGGATCGCGCCTGGTTCGTCGATAACATCCTGCAAAAGGCCTGGGAGCAGTTCAACTGGAGCGAAGATGCCGACATCGCGCTGGTCGCGGTCGGCGGCTACGGTCGCGGCGAGTTGCACCCCTATTCCGATATCGACCTGCTGATCCTGCTGGACAGCGCCGACCACGAAGTTTTCCGTGATTCCATCGAACGTTTTCTGACGTTGCTGTGGGACATCGGCCTGGAAGTCGGTCAGAGCGTTCGCTCGGTCGAGGAATGTGCCGTAGAAGCCCGCGCCGACCTGACGGTTGTCACCAACCTGATGGAAAGCCGCACCATCTGCGGCCCCGAGCGTTTGCGCCAGCGCATGCTCGACGTCACCAGCACTGCGCACATGTGGCCGAGCAAGGAGTTCTTCCTCGCCAAGCGCGCGGAGCAAAAGGCCCGTCATCACAAGTACAACGACACCGAATACAACCTGGAACCCAACGTCAAAGGCTCGCCCGGCGGACTACGGGATATTCAGACCATTCTGTGGGTGGCGCGTCGCGAATACGGCACTCTGAACCTGCGGGCACTGGCCGGGGAAGGTTTCCTGGTCGAGAGCGAAAACGCCTTGCTGGCCTCCTCCCAGGAGTTCCTGTGGAAGGTCCGTTATGCACTGCACATGCTCGCCGGCCGCTCCGAAGACCGCTTGCTGTTCGACCACCAGCGCTCGATTGCCGGCCTGCTGGGTTTCAAGGGTGACGACGCCAAGCAAGCCATCGAAAACTTCATGCAGCAGTATTACCGGGTGGTCATGAGCATCGCCCAGCTCAGCGACCTGATCATCCAGCACTTCGAGGAAGTCATCCTCGCACCGGAAGATGAGGCGCCGCCGCAACCGATCAACTCGCGGTTCCAACTGCACGACGGCTACATCGAAGCACGCAACGACAACGTGTTCCGCCGCACGCCGTTCGCCATGCTCGAGATTTTCGTGCTGATGGCCCAGCAGCCGGAAATCAAAGGCGTGCGCGCCGACACCATTCGTCTGCTGCGGGAAAACCGCCATCTGATCGACGACGATTTCCGCAACGACATCCGCAATACCAGCCTGTTTATCGAACTGTTCAAATGCAAGATCGGCATCCACCGCAACCTGCGGCGGATGAACCGTTACGGCATCCTCGGGCGTTATCTGCCGGAGTTCGGCTTCATTGTCGGGCAGATGCAGCACGACCTGTTCCACATCTATACGGTCGATGCGCATACGCTGAACCTGATCAAGCACCTGCGTAAGTTGCAGTACACGCAAGTGTCGGAAAAATTCCCGCTCGCAAGCAAGCTCATGGGCAAGTTGCCCAAGCCGGAGCTGATCTACCTTGCAGGCCTGTACCACGACATCGGCAAGGGCCGGCATGGCGACCACTCGGAAATCGGCGCGGTGGATGCCGAGGCGTTCTGCCAGCGCCACCAGTTGCCCGTGTGGGACAGCCGCCTGATCGTGTGGCTGGTGCAGAACCACCTGGTGATGTCGACCACTGCTCAGCGCAAGGACCTGTCCGACCCGCAGGTGATCCACGATTTCGCGCAGATCGTCGGTGACGAAACCCGCCTGGATTACCTGTACGTGCTGACCGTCGCCGACATCAACGCCACCAACCCGACGCTTTGGAACTCCTGGCGCGCCAGCCTGTTGCGCCAGCTCTACACCGAGACCAAGCGCGCACTGCGCCGTGGCCTGGAAAACCCGGTGGATCGCGAAATGCAGATCCGCCAGACCCAGAGCGCCGCCCTCGACATCCTGGTACGCGGCGGCACCGACCCCGACGACGTCGAGCAGCTGTGGTCGCAATTGGGCGATGACTATTTCCTGCGTCACACCGCCGGCGACGTGGCCTGGCACACCGACGCGATCCTGCAGCAGCCGGCCGACGGCGGCCCGCTGGTGCTGATCAAGGAAACCACCCAGCGCGAGTTCGAGGGCGGTACGCAGATCTTCATTTATGCACCGGACCAGCACGACTTCTTCGCTGTGACGGTGGCGGCGATGGACCAGTTGAACCTGAACATTCACGACGCGCGGGTCATCACCTCCAGCAGCCAGTTCACCCTCGACACCTATATCGTGCTCGATACCGACGGCGATTCGATCGGTGATAACCCGGCCCGGGTCAAACAGATCCGCGAAGGCCTGACCGAAGCCCTGCGCAACCCGGACGATTACCCGACGATCATCCAGCGGCGGGTACCGCGCCAGCTCAAGCATTTCGCGTTTGCGCCACAGGTGACGATCCACAACGATGCCCAGCGCCCGGTCACGGTACTGGAGCTCAGCGCCCCGGATCGCCCGGGCTTGCTGGCGCGGATCGGCACGATTTTCCTGGAGTTCGACCTGTCACTGCAAAACGCCAAGATTGCGACCCTCGGCGAACGGGTGGAAGACGTGTTCTTCATTACCGACGCCAACAACCAGCCGTTGTCCGACCCGCTGCTGTGCAGCCGCTTGCAGGATGCGATCGTCGAACAGCTGAGCGTGAGCCAGGAACCGGATATCAAACTGTCGCGAATCAGTATCTGACCCAACAAATTTCCCCCTGTGGAGACCCGCTCTTTGTAGGAGCCGGCTTGCTGGCGATGGCATCACTCCAGCGCACCTGACACACCGAGGTGATGCTATCGCCAGCAAGCCGGCTCCTACAGAGTGCAGGTCTGCACATTGAACGAGATCGACCGATGAACAACGCGTTGTCCCAGTTGCAGCCCTACCCGTTCGAGAAGCTCCGCGCCCTGCTCGGCAGCGTCATGCCAAACCCGGACAAGCGCCCGATCGCCTTGTCCATCGGTGAACCGAAGCACCGCTCGCCGGACTTTGTCGCCGAAGCCCTGGCCAGCAATCTGGACAAGATGGCTGTTTATCCGACGACCCTGGGTATTCCGGCCCTGCGTGAAGCCATTGCCGCCTGGTGCGAGCGTCGTTTCAACGTGCCGACCGGCTGGCTCGACCCGGCGCGTAACGTGCTGCCGGTCAATGGCACCCGCGAGGCGCTGTTCGCGTTCACCCAGACCGTGGTCAACCGTGGCGACGATGCGCTGGTGGTCAGCCCGAACCCGTTCTATCAGATCTATGAAGGTGCAGCGTTCCTCGCCGGCGCCAAGCCGCATTACCTGCCGTGCCTGGACGAGAACGGCTTCAACCCGGATTTCGATGCCGTGTCGCCGGACATCTGGAAACGCTGCCAGATCCTGTTCCTGTGCTCGCCGGGCAATCCGACAGGCGCCTTGATCCCGGTTGAAACCCTGAAAAAGCTGATCGCCCTCGCCGACGAATACGACTTCGTGATCGCCGCCGACGAGTGCTACAGCGAACTGTACTTCGACGAACAAACCCCGCCGGCCGGCCTGCTCAGCGCCTGCGTGGAACTGGGCCGCAAGGACTTCAAACGTTGCGTGGTGTTCCACAGCCTGTCCAAGCGCTCCAACCTGCCGGGTTTGCGTTCGGGTTTTGTCGCCGGTGATGCCGACATTCTCAAAGGCTTTTTGCTGTACCGCACCTACCACGGCTGCGCGATGCCGGTTCAGACCCAATTGGCCAGCGTGGCCGCGTGGAATGACGAAGCGCACGTGCGGGCCAACCGTGACCTGTACCGCGAGAAATATGATGCCGTGCTGGCCATTCTCAGCCCGGTGATGGACGTACAGCGCCCGGATGGCGGTTTCTACTTGTGGCCGAATGTTGACGGCGATGACGAGGCATTCTGCCGTGACTTGTTCGTCGAGGAGCATGTAACGGTGGTACCGGGCTCTTACCTGTCCCGTGACGTCGATAGCTTCAATCCTGGCGCGGGCCGTGTACGCCTGGCGCTGGTTGCACCCCTGGCTGAATGTGTCGAAGCCGCTGAACGCATCCGCGCCTTCATTCAACGCCGCAAGTGATTTAACCCTAACCCTGTGGGAGCTGTTATTTCACCTGACCGAGGTTGGCTTCGCTCAGGTCCAGCTCCCCCAGCACCTCCCGCAACACGTCATCACCGATCTGGTGATGACGGCTGAGCTTGTACAACTCCAGCCGCTGCGCCCGCAGCGCCTTCAAGCGCAGACGCCGCTCCAGCAAATCCATCTGGAACGCCAATGCCTGGGCTTCCGCCGAATCGTTGAACACCTCCAGTTGATGCCGATACTCGGACATGATCCGCGCCTTCAGTTCAACCGCCAGCGCAGCCTGGGCCGCGTCCTGCGGGTTGACCTCTTCGACTTCCAGGGCATGAATCGCCGCCTCGGCGGTTTTGCGCCAAGCGTCGCGCACCTCGCTGCGGCGTTTGTCGTCAGGACTCTTTTCAATACCGCGCAACAACAGCGGCAAGGCGATACACGCAGACACCAGCGACAGCAGAATCACCCCCGCCGCGATGAAAATCAGCAAGTCCCGCTCGGGAAAGGCATCGGCCCCCATCAGCAGCGGCACCGACAAGATACCCGCCAGCGTCACCGCCCCGCGCACGCCGCCGACCGTCAGCAACCAGCACGAACGCGCGGTCGGCACCTGAGTCATTTCGCCTTTGCCACGCAAACGACGCAGCAGCACCGACACCCGCCAGGTGCTCTGCACCCAGATGAACCGCAACACCAGCAGCACAAGGAAGATCGCCACCACGTCAAAGCAGCGATACAGCAGCGTCGGCCACAAGGACGTTTCATGGCTGGCCACGGCTTTGATGATGTCCGGCAGTTGCAGGCCCAACAGCAGGAAGATCAGGCCGTTGAACGCGAACTCGAGCAATGCCCAGACACTGCGGTTAAGCAGTCTCGTGCTGGTCTGGCGCGGCAGCAGGTCGAGCCAGCTTTGCATCATGCCGGCCGCGACTGCCGACAAAATGCCCGAAGCGCCGAGACGTTCCGCCAGCACGTACGCCGCAAACGGCAGCAACAACATGAACACCACGTGCGTCGCCGGATCATCCCAGCCGCGCGCCACCATCCACGAGCGCAGGCGCCCGACCAGCCAGCTCAGCGCCACCCCGACGGCGAGGCCGCCGACCGCCACCAGAACGAACGTCACACTGGCGTTGGCCAGCGAAAACGCCCCCGTCACAGCGGCCGCCAGGGCAAACTTGAAGGTCACCAGGCCCGAGGCGTCATTCATCAGCGCCTCGCCCTGCAGCATGTGCATCAACGGTGTCGGCAAGCGGTTCTGGGAAATCGCCGACACAGCCACCGCGTCCGTCGGCGACAACACGGCCGCCAGGGCGAACGCCACCGGCAGTGGAATGCCCGGCAACAACCAATGAATGAAATAGCCGGCGCCGACCACGGTGAACAACACCAGCCCGACCGCCAGCGTCAGGATCGGCCCGCGCAGCCGCCAGAATTCACGCTTGGGCATGCGCCAGCCGTCGGAGAACAGCAGCGGCGGCAGGAACAGAAACAGAAACAATTCGGGGTCCAGCGCCACATGCAGACCCAGGGTCGGCCAGGCCAGCAAGGCACCGGCGGCGATTTGCACCAGCGGCAACGGTAGCGGGATCACGCGTCCAACCAGTCGCGAAAAGCTGACCAGCATCAACAGGATCAGGACGGTGTAGGCGGTTTGCATAAAGAGCGGTTCCCGGACTATCGGCAGCTTTGAAGTGCCATATTAGCCGCTTAGACTGGTCTCTGACCTTTGCACCAATGTCGCACGCAAGAACGCCACATTACCTGTAGGAGCGAGCTTGCTCGCGATGAACTCAAAAACGCTGCGGAGAATCAGGCTTGTAGCGTTACCGTTGACGACCATCGCGAGCAGGCTCGCTCCTACAGAATGACAAAACAATCAGGGCCGACGCGAAACCGTCCGGTCATGGCATAATCCTTCACCTTTTTTTTCCAGCACCTGTAAAGGGGGCAATTCCTTGACCGTTTCAAGCAAAACGTTGCACCTTTTCGGCATCAAAGCCTGCGACACCATGAAAAAGGCGCGCACCTGGCTCGATGAACACGCTGTCAGCTACGACTTCCATGATTACAAAACGGCCGGAATCGACCGTGAACACCTGAGCCAATGGTGCGACGAGCACGGCTGGCAAGTGGTGTTGAACCGTGCAGGCACGACCTTTCGCAAGCTCGACGACGAACGCAAAGCCGATCTCGACCAGTCGAAAGCCATCGAACTGATGCTCGCACAACCCTCGATGATCAAGCGCCCGGTGCTCGATCTCGGTGACCGAACCCTGATTGGCTTCAAGCCAGATATCTACGCGGCAGCGCTCAAGTAAGCCCGCCCGTTCAATTTTGTTAGAGGTATTCACATGTCCACTACCCCATTCAGCCTGGCCTTCGGTGTCGGCACGCAAAACCGTCAGGGCGCCTGGCTGGAAGTGTTTTACGCACAGCCACTGCTCAACCCGTCGGCCGACCTGATCGCCGCCATCGCCCCGGTTCTGGGCTACACCGAAGGCAACCAGGCGATCGCTTTCACCACCGCCCAGGCTTCGCAACTGGCTGAAGCAGTCAAGGGCATCGACGCGGCACAGGCCGCCCTGCTGACCCGTCTGGCCGAAAGCCACAAGCCGCTGGTCGCGACCATTCTGGCTGAAGACGCGCCGCTGACCTCCACGCCTGAGGCCTACCTCAAGCTGCACCTGCTGTCCCATCGTCTGGTCAAGCCGCACGGCCTGAACCTGGCCGGCGTGTTCCCGCTGCTGCCGAACGTGGCGTGGACCAGCCAGGGCGCGATCGACCTCGCCGAACTGGCCGAGCACCAACTGGAAGCCCGCCTGCGCGGCGAGCTGCTGGAAGTGTTCTCCGTGGACAAGTTCCCGAAAATGACCGACTACGTGGTTCCGGCCGGCGTGCGTATCGCTGACGCGGCACGTCTGCGCCTGGGCGCCTACGTGGGCGAAGGCACCACCGTGATGCACGAAGGTTTCGTCAACTTCAACGCTGGCACCGAAGGCCCGGGCATGATCGAAGGCCGCGTTTCCGCGGGCGTCTTCGTCGGCAAGGGTTCGGACCTGGGCGGCGGTTGCTCGACCATGGGCACCCTGTCGGGCGGCGGCAACATCGTGATCAAGGTCGGCGAAGGCTGCCTGATCGGCGCCAACGCCGGTATCGGTATCCCGTTGGGCGACCGCAACACCGTTGAATCGGGCCTGTACGTGACCGCTGGCACCAAAGTGGCGCTGCTGGACGAGCACAACAAGCTGGTCAAAGTGGTCAAGGCGCGCGAACTGGCTGGTCAGCCTGACCTGCTGTTCCGTCGCAATTCGGAAACCGGTGCCGTGGAATGCAAGACCCACAAATCGGCGATCGAACTGAACGAAGCGCTGCACGCTCACAACTAAGAGCGTCACACGATCTTCCCGTAGGAGCGAGCCTGCTCGCGATGGACGTTAACGATAACGCGCTGTGTCAGACGGTACGCGTCGTCAGTGAATCCATCGCGAGCAGGCTCGCTCCCACAGGAGTCTGGCGTATTCCCGGCCCGTTGGGTCAGGCGTAAGTCCGCCCATGTTCAACAGGGCCCGATAGCATGATGATTCTCTCCCCCTGGCGCGCCGACTTTCCGGCCATCGCCGCGCTGCAACGGCAAGACCAGACCTACCTGGACAACGCCGCCACCACGCAAAAACCTCAAGCCCTGCTGGATGCCCTGGCGCATTACTACGCCAATGGCGCGGCCAACGTGCATCGGGCGCAACACCTGCCCGGCGCCCACGCCACCCAGGCGTTCGAGGGCAGCCGCAACAAGGTCGCGCAATGGCTCAATGCCGGCGACAGCGGTCAGATCATCTTTACCCACGGCGCCACTTCCGCGCTGAACCTCCTGGCCTATGGCCTGGAACCGCTATTCAATCCGGGCGATGAAATTGTCATCAGCGCCCTGGAGCATCACGCCAACCTGCTGCCATGGCAGCAACTGGCCCACCGTCGCGGTGCGAAACTGGTGATCCTGCCGCTGGATGCCGACGGCTTGATCGACCTGGAAGCCGCCCCCGCGTTGATCGGCCCGCAGACCCGCCTGCTTGCGGTCAGCCAGTTGTCCAACGTGCTCGGCGCCTGGCAGCCATTGCCCGCCCTTCTGGCGATGGCCAAGGCCCACGACGCGCTGACCGTGGTCGATGGCGCCCAAGGTGTGGTCCATGGCCGGCACGATGTGCAGGCACTGGGTTGCGACTTCTATGTGTTTTCCAGCCATAAGCTCTACGGCCCTGATGGCCTGGGCGTGTTGTTCGGGCGCCACGAAGCGCTCAAGCAACTGCGCCATTGGCAGTTCGGCGGTGAAATGGTGCTGGACGCGGATTACCAGCACGCACGCTTCCGCCCGGCGCCACTGGGTTTCGAGGCCGGTACGCCGCCGATCTCCAGTGTTATTGGTCTGGGCGCGACGCTGGACTATCTGGCGGGACTCGATCAGGACGCGGTCTCGGCCCATGAAGCGGCACTGCACAATTGCCTGTTGAAAGGCCTTGAGGCGCGTAACGGCATTCGCCTGCTGGGCAAACCGCAACTGGCCTTGGCGAGTTTTGTCGTCGAAGGTGTGCATAACTCGGACCTGGCGCATTTGCTGACCGAACAAGGCATCGCGGTTCGCGCCGGTCATCACTGCGCCATGCCGCTGCTGAAAAGCTTCGAGCTGGCCGGGGCGATTCGGGTGTCGCTGGCGTTGTACAACGATTCCGAAGACCTGGAACGGTTCTTCGAAGCGCTGGATCAGGCGCTGGAGTTGCTGCGATGAACTTGCCTGCCGCTGCCGCCTCCGCGCTGGAAACGTTTCAGAACGCCGCCGGCTGGGAACAACGGGCGCGGCTGCTGATGCAGTGGGGCGAACGTCTGCCGGCGTTGAACGATGTGGATAAGGTGGACGCCAACCGCGTGCATGGCTGTGAAAGCCAGGTGTGGCTGGTGGGATCGTTGCAGGACGGTCACTGGCAGTTCGCCGCGAGCAGCGATGCGCGGATGATCCGCGGGTTGGTGGCGCTGTTGCTGGCGCGGGTCAACGGGTTGTCGGCGGTCGAGTTGCGACAGGTGGATTTGCCGGACTGGTTCAATCAGCTTGGACTGTCGCGACAGCTCTCCCCTTCGCGCAGCAATGGCCTCAATGCCGTGTTACAGCGGATGAATGAGTTGGCGGGTTAATTGCCATCGCCGGCAAGCCGGTCTCGCTCCCACATTTGAATGCGTTTCCCTGTGGGAGCGAGCCTGCTCGCGATGAGGCCATCAGCCACACCGATCAAACCTCGGGTTTGATGCGATCTGCCGGGCGCCGAACACCCGCCACAATCTTGTCCACAGCCTTGGTCGCCGCGACCATCCCGAACGTCGCCGTCACCATCATCACCGCGCCAAACCCGCCGGCGCAGTCCAGCTTCACGCCATCGCCGACAAAACTTTTCTGCAGGCAAATGCTGCCGTCCGGTTTCGGATAACGCAGTTGCTCGGTGGAAAACACGCACGGCACGCTGTAATGGCGGGTCACGGTGCGGGAGAAGTTGTAGTCGCGGCGCAGGGTCGATCGCACTTTCGAGGCCAACGGGTCGTTGAACGTACGGTTCAAGTCGCAGACCTGGATCAGCGTCGGGTCGATCTGCCCGCCCGCGCCGCCGGTGGTAATGATCTGGATCTTGCGGCGCTTGCACCAGGCGATCAGCGCAGCCTTGGCGTTGACGCTGTCGATGCAGTCGATCACGCAGTCGATGTTCGGCGTGATGTACTCGGCCATGGTGTCGCGAGTGACGAAATCCGCCACCGCGTGCACCGTGCAATCCGGATTGATCCCGCGCAGGCGCTCGGCCATGACCTCGACCTTGGGTTTGCCGACAGTGCTGTCCAGCGCATGCAACTGGCGGTTGGCGTTGCTCACGCAGACGTCATCTAGGTCGAACAGGGAAATCTCGCCGACACCGCACCGGGCCACGGCTTCCGCCGCCCAGGAACCGACGCCACCGACGCCGACGATCGCCACGTGTGCCGCGCGCAGGCGTTCCAGCCCCTCGATGCCATACAAACGGGCGATGCCTGCAAACCGCGGATCTTCTGTACTCATGACCATTACCCCAAAAACCGGCGCGCATTATAGGGCCACACGGCAAAAGATCTAAGCTACAAGCGACAAGTGTAAGAACTTATGTGAAAGCAGATTGCCCAATGTCCGGCATTTCCCTGTCCGCTGTACGGTCAGTGAACGCCCGGTGTAGGATGCGCGCCCCTTGGCGCATGCCGACCGTTCCTTCGTTCCACAGCCTTTGGAACCCGAAATAGCTATGTCATCGCGTAAATTTGGACTCAACCTGGTGGTGGTGCTTGCCATCGCTGCCTTGTTTACCGGCTTCTGGGCGTTGATCAACCGCCCGGTCAGCGCCCCCAACTGGCCCGAACAGATCTCCGGCTTCTCGTACTCGCCGTTCCAGCAAGGCCAGTACCCGCAGAAAGCGCAGTACCCGACCGACGACCAGATGCGTCGCGATCTGGAGATCATGAGCAAGCTGACGGACAACATCCGTACCTACTCGGTCGATGGCACCCTGGAAGACATTCCGAAACTGGCCGAAGAATTCGGCCTGCGGGTCACGCTGGGGATCTGGATCAGCCCGGACCTTGAACGCAACGAGCGTGAAATCACCCGCGCCATCGAAATCGCCAACTCCTCACGCAGTGTGGTTCGCGTGGTTGTAGGCAACGAGGCGATCTTCCGTAAGGAAATTACCGCAGCCGAGCTGGGCGTGATCCTCGATCGCGTCCGCGCGGCCGTGAAAGTGCCGGTGACCACCTCCGAGCAATGGCACGTCTGGGAAGAACACCCGGAGCTGGCCAAGCACGTCGACCTGATCGCCGCGCACGTGCTGCCTTACTGGGAGTTCATTCCGGTGGACAAGGCCGGCCAGTTCGTCCTCGACCGCGCCCGCGACCTGAAAAAGATGTTCCCGAAAAAACCGCTGCTGCTGTCGGAGGTTGGCTGGCCGAGCAACGGCCGCATGCGCGGCGGCACCGATGCGAGCCCGGCGGATCAGGCGATCTACCTGCGCACGCTGGTGAACAAGCTCAACCGCCAGGGTTTCAACTACTTCGTGATCGAAGCGTTTGACCAGCCGTGGAAGGCCAGCGACGAAGGTTCGGTGGGTGCGTATTGGGGCGTGTTCAACGCCGCGCGCCAACAGAAATTCAACTTCGAAGGCCCGGTGGTTGCGATCCCGCAATGGCGCGTGCTGGCCATCGGCTCGGCCGTGCTGGCGTTGCTGTCCCTGACCTTGCTGATGATCGACGGCTCGGCGCTGCGCCAACGCGGCCGCACCTTCCTGACCTTTATCGCGTTCCTTTGCGGTTCGGTGCTGGTGTGGATCGGCTACGACTACAGCCAGCAATACAGCACCTGGTTCAGCCTGACGGTCGGATTCCTCCTGGCGCTCGGTGCCCTCGGCGTCTTCATCGTCCTGCTGACCGAAGCGCATGAACTGGCCGAAGCGGTCTGGACCCACAAGCGCCGGCGTGAATTCCTACCCGTGGAGGGCGATTCGGACTACAGACCGAAAGTGTCGATCCACGTGCCGTGCTACAACGAGCCGCCGGAGATGGTCAAACAGACCCTCAACGCCCTGGCCAACCTCGACTATCCGGACTTCGAAGTCCTGATCATCGACAACAACACCAAAGACCCGGCGGTCTGGGAACCGGTGCGCGATTACTGCGCAACCCTCGGCCCGCGCTTCAAGTTCTTCCACGTCGCCCCGCTGGCCGGCTTCAAGGGTGGCGCACTGAATTACCTGATTCCGCACACCGCCAAGGACGCCGAAGTCATTGCGGTGATCGACTCGGACTACTGCGTCGACCCGAACTGGCTCAAGCACATGGTGCCGCACTTCGCCGATCCGAAAATCGCCGTGGTGCAGTCGCCCCAGGATTACCGCGACCAGAACGAAAGCACCTTCAAGAAGCTCTGCTACGCGGAATACAAAGGCTTCTTCCACATCGGCATGGTCACCCGTAACGACCGTGACGCGATCATCCAGCACGGCACCATGACCATGACCCGGCGCTCGGTGCTCGAGGAACTCGGCTGGGCCGACTGGTGCATCTGTGAAGACGCCGAGCTGGGTCTGCGGGTGTTCGAGAAAGGTCTGTCGGCGGCGTATTACCACACCAGCTACGGCAAGGGCCTGATGCCCGATACCTTTATCGACTTCAAGAAACAGCGTTTCCGCTGGGCATACGGTGCGATCCAGATCATCAAGCGTCACACCGCCAGCCTGCTGCGCGGCAAGGACACCGAGCTGACCCGTGGCCAGCGTTACCACTTCCTCGCGGGCTGGTTGCCGTGGGTCGCGGACGGCATGAACATTTTCTTCACCGTCGGCGCGCTGTTGTGGTCGGCGGCGATGATCATCGTGCCGCAGCGGGTCGATCCGCCGTTGCTGATTTTCGCGATCCCGCCACTGGCGCTGTTCGTGTTCAAGGTCGGCAAGATCATCTTCCTGTACCGTCGCGCCGTTGGCGTGAACCTGAAGGATGCGTTCTGCGCGGCGCTGGCCGGCCTGGCGTTGTCGCACACCATCGCCAAAGCGGTGCTGTACGGCTTCTTCACCAGCAGCATTCCGTTCTTCCGCACGCCGAAAAACGCCGACAACCATGGCTTCTGGGTGGCGATTTCGGAGGCGCGTGAAGAGGTGTTCATCATGCTGCTGTTGTGGGGCGCGGCGCTGGGGATCTTTCTGGTCAACGGGCTGCCGAGCAACGACATGCGCTTCTGGGTGATCATGCTGCTGGTGCAGTCGTTGCCTTACCTGGCGGCGCTGATCATGGCGTTCCTGTCCTCGCTGCCGAAACCGGCGGTCGAGGCCGAAACGGCACCGGCAGTCTAAATCTTTGCAGATGCACTAAACGGCGGCCAATGGCCGCCGTTTTGCTTTAAGATAACCGCCATTTTGCGGGGCTTGGCGGAACACGGTTTGTCGATCGAACCCAATCCCTGTGGGAGCGAGCCTGCTCGCGATTGCAATGTAACAATCACCATTTATGTTGACTGACACACCGTAATCGCGAGCAGGCTCGCTCCCACATAGCCCATGCCCATATTCAAGTTTTCCGGAGTTTTCCATGACGGCCCACGCCGACCTTTCGCCGACCCTTCAACTCGCCATCGACCTGATCCGCCGTCCGTCCGTGACGCCGGTCGACGCCGATTGCCAGAAGCAGATGATGCAGCGCCTGGGCGATGCCGGTTTCACCCTGGAGCCGATGCGCATCGAAGATGTGGATAACTTCTGGGCCACCCACGGCAAACACGACGGTCCGGTGCTGTGCTTCGCCGGCCACACCGACGTGGTGCCGACCGGCCCGGTGACCGCCTGGCAGATCGACCCGTTCAACGCGCTGATCGACGAACACGGCATGCTCTGCGGCCGTGGCGCGGCGGACATGAAAGGCAGCCTGGCGTCGATGACCGTGGCCGCCGAGCGCTTCGTCGCCGATTACCCGGACCACAAGGGCAAGGTCGCCTTCCTGATCACCAGCGACGAAGAAGGCCCGGCGCATCACGGCACCAAGGCCGTCGTCGAGCGCCTCGCCGCGCGCAAGGAACGTCTGGACTGGTGCATCGTCGGCGAACCGTCGAGCACCACCCTGGTGGGTGACGTGGTCAAGAACGGCCGTCGCGGTTCCCTGGGCGCCAAGCTGACCGTGCACGGTGTGCAAGGTCACGTCGCCTATCCGCACCTCGCCAAGAACCCGATCCACCTCGCCGCCCCGGCGCTGGCCGAACTGGCCGCCGAACACTGGGACCACGGCAACGATTTCTTCCCGCCGACCAGTTTCCAGATTTCCAACGTCAACTCCGGCACGGGCGCGACCAACGTGATTCCCGGTGATCTGGTGGCGGTGTTCAACTTCCGCTTCTCCACCGAGTCCACCGTGGAAGGCCTGCAAAAACGCGTCGCCGACATCCTCGACAAGCATGGCCTGAACTGGCACATCGACTGGGCACTGTCCGGCCTGCCGTTCCTCACCGAGCCGGGCGCTTTGCTGGATGCGGTGGCGTCGAGCATCAAGGACATCACCGGTCGCGAGACCAAGGCATCCACCAGCGGTGGCACCTCCGACGGCCGCTTCATCGCGACCATGGGTACGCAAGTGGTTGAACTGGGCCCGGTCAACGCGACCATCCACCAGGTCAACGAACGCGTACTGGCCGCCGACCTCGACGTGCTGACCGAAATCTACTACCAGACCCTGATCAAGTTGCTCGCCTGATGCTGGCCTGCCCGATCTGCAGCGAACCGCTGAACGCGGTGGACAACGGCGTGGCCTGCCCCGCCGGGCATCGTTTCGACCGCGCGCGCCAGGGTTACCTGAACCTGTTGCCGGTGCAGCACAAGAACAGCCGCGACCCTGGGGATAACCTGGCGATGGTCGAAGCCCGCCGCGACTTCCTGAACGCCGGCCATTACGCGCCGGTAGCCAGGCGCCTGGCGGAACTGGCGGCCGGGTATGCGCCGCAACGCTGGCTGGACATCGGTTGTGGCGAGGGTTACTACACCGCGCAAATCGCCGAAGCCCTGCCGAACGCTGACGGTTACGCGCTGGACATCTCCCGGGAAGCGGTCAAACGCGCCTGCAAGCGCAATCCGCAGCTGACCTGGTTGATCGCCAGCATGGCGCGGGTGCCGTTGGCCTCGGGAAGCTGCCAGTTTCTCGCCAGCGTCTTCAGCCCGCTGGACTGGGAAGAGGCCAAGCGCCTGCTCAGCCCCGGCGGCGGCCTGATGAAAGTCGGACCGACCAGCGGCCATCTGATGGAATTGCGCGAGCGCCTGTACGACGAAGTGCGCGAGTACACCGACGACAAGCATCTGGCCTTGGTGCCGGACGGCATGGCGCTGCAACACAGTGAAACCCTGGAATTCAAACTGACGCTTGCAAGCGGTCAGGATCGCGCCAACCTGTTGGCCATGACGCCCCACGGCTGGCGCGCCAGTGCCGAGCGCCGGGCGGCGGTCATCGAGCAGGTCGAACCGTTCGAGGTCACTGTTTCGATGCGCTACGATTACTTCATTCTTCAATAGTTATTAATTTTGGCCTTGAGCAACAGCTTGAGGCCGGCTAAATCCGCGAATGGATTTTTCAGACCCGCAGTGAGGACATCCATGCGCCAACCCGATATCGAGATTTACCTGAAAGACGCCGACGTCGACTACAAGGCCATCGCCACCTGGCTCGGCGAAGCGTTGGGCCCTTGCACCGACTGGGTTCAGAAAGGCCAGACCTTCAAATGCAAGGCCGGCAACGTGCCGGTGACCTGGCTGCCGAAAGCCGTCGGCAAATGGAACAGCCTGTACCTGGAAAGCGACCAGACCCCATGGGAAGACGACATCGCCTGCGCCCGCGCCGCGTTTGCTGCGCTGAACGTGGAAGTGCGTTGCGCACCGGGGAGCTGGGTCGAGGAAGAAGGCGAGGAGACAGCGGATCGCTGGATGCGCATCAGCGCCGACGGTGAAGAAGAGATCACCTGGAAAACCGCTTAAAAGCAGCACACCGAACCTGTAGGAGCGAGCCTGCTCGCGATGGCCGTCAACGATAGCGCGCCCATTCCGGGTAAACGCGGCGTCCTTGAGTTCTTCGCGAGCAGGCTCGCTCCTCCAGTGGATTTTCGGTGACCTGAGGATTGGATTTACAGCCCCACCACATCCTCAGCCTGCAACCCCTTCTCGCCCGATACCACGGCATATTCGACCTGTTGGCCTTCAGTCAGCGAACGATGCCCCTCACCGCGAATCGCGCGGTAGTGCACGAACACATCCACCCCGTCCTCACGCTGAATGAAGCCGTAGCCCTTGGCGTCGTTGAACCACTTCACGTTGCCGGTTTCACGTGTTGCCATCTGTTCATACTCCTTTTTTATTATTGATCGGGCTTTTCGAAGGAAAGCCTCGGGAACTGATAAGTGCCACTGTATGGCCACTGCTGGCTCGCCGAGTATATGACAGGCGTGAAAACTCTCAACTCACTTTACTTAAGTGCTTTTTTGCCGATTTTCAGTGAATCCGGCACACTATCGACCGCCCGAGCACATGCTCGGTTTTATTCACTCATGCAGATGCCGTATGACCCGTTCCCCGTTCCGCCGTCTTGTGTTTGGCACCCTGCGCCGACTGCTCTATCTCTGGGTTCGCTCGGAAACGATCAATCAGTCGTCGTTCACCCTCAACCTCGACCGCAGCCGTCCGGTGTTCTACGTCCTGCAAAACCCTTCGCTGACCGACCTCGCCGTGGTCGACACCGAATGCCGCAAGGCCGGTTTGCCACGCCCGGTGCTGCCGGTGTCGGTGGGTAACCTGCTGGAGCCTGCCGCGTTCTTTTACCTGACGCCGGAGCCTGACTGGCTCGGTCGCCAGGACAAACGCGGGGCGCCGCCGACCCTGACTCGCCTGGTCAGTGCCCTGAGCCAGAACGCCGCCGAAGACGCGCAGATCATTCCGGTCAGCGTGTTCTGGGGCCAGTCACCGGACAGCGAATCGAGCCCGTGGAAACTGCTCTTCGCCGACAGCTGGGCCGTGACCGGTCGCCTGCGCCGTTTGCTCAGCATCATCGTGCTTGGGCGCAAGACCCGCGTGCAGTTCTCCGCGCCGATTCACCTGCGCGAACTGATCGACCACAACAAGGGCCACGAACGCACCGTGCGCATGGCCCAGCGGATTCTGCGGGTGCACTTCCGCAACCTCAAAGCCGCAGTGATCGGCCCGGACATTTCCCACCGCCGCAACCTGGTCAAAGGCCTGCTGAACCAGCCGCTGGTCAAGCAAGCCATCCTCGACGAAGCCGAGCGCGAGAACATCTCCCCGGAGAAAGCCAAGGCCCAGGCCCTGCGCTACGGCAACGAGATCGCCTCGGACTACACCTACACCGCGATCCGTTTTCTGGAAGTGGTGCTGAGCTGGTTCTGGAACAAGATCTACGACGGGATCAAGGTCAACCACATCGAAGGCGTGCAGAAGGTCGCCCAGGGTCACGAAGTGATCTATGTGCCGTGCCATCGCAGCCACATCGACTATCTGTTGCTCTCGTACCTGCTGTTCCGCAACGGCCTGACCCCGCCGCACATCGCCGCTGGGATCAACCTCAACATGCCGGTGATCGGCAGCCTGTTGCGACGTGGCGGTGCGTTCTTCATGCGCCGTACGTTCAAGGGCAACCCGCTGTACACCTCGGTGTTCAACGAATACCTGCACACCCTGTTCACCAAAGGTTTCCCGGTCGAATACTTCGTCGAGGGCGGCCGTTCGCGCACCGGGCGCATGCTGCAGCCGAAAACCGGGATGCTGGCGATCACCCTGCGCAGCTTCCTGCGTTCGTCGCGCATGCCGATCGTTTTCGTGCCGGTATACATCGGCTACGAGCGCGTGCTGGAAGGCCGGACTTACCTCGGAGAATTGCGTGGGGCGAGCAAGAAGAAAGAATCGATCTTCGACATCTTCAAAGTCATCGGTGCGCTCAAGCAACGCTTCGGCCAGGTGGCGGTGAACTTCGGCGAACCGATCAAACTGGCGGAATTCCTCGACAGCGAACAGCCGGACTGGCGCCAACAGGAACTCGGCCCGCAGTTCAAGCCGGCGTGGCTCAACGAAACCACCAACCGCCTCGGCGAGAAAGTTGCGCAGCACCTCAACGAGGCCGCGGCGATCAACCCGGTCAACCTGGTGGCGTTGGCGTTGCTGTCCACCAGCCGCCTGGCGCTGGACGATCGCGCCATGGCGCGGGTGCTGGATTTGTATCTGGCGCTGCTACGCAAGGTCCCGTACTCGCCGCACACTACATTGCCGGAAGGTGATGGCCGCGCGCTGATCGAGCACGTGAAGGACATGGACCTACTGTCCGAGCAGAGCGACGCGCTTGGCAAGATTCTGTACCTGGACGAGCAAAACGCCGTCCTGATGACCTACTACCGCAACAACGTCCTGCACATTTTCGCGCTGCCGGCACTGCTCGCGAGCTTCTTCCAGAGTGCCTCGCGCATGAGCCGCGAGCAGATCCTGCGCTACACCCGCGCGCTGTATCCGTACCTGCAATCGGAGCTGTTCATCCGCTGGTCGCTGGACGAACTGGACGGGGTGATCGATCAATGGCTCGAGGCGTTCGTCGAGCAAGGCCTGCTGCGTTTCGAGAACGACGTTTACCTGCGCCCAGCGCCAAGCTCGCGGCATTTCGTGTTGCTGACCCTGCTGTCGAAGAGCATCGCCCAGACGCTGCAACGCTTCTACATGACCGTTTCCCTGTTGCTCAACAGCGGCCAGAACAGCATCAGCGCCGAAGAACTGGAAGACCTGTGCACGGTGATGGCCCAGCGTCTGTCGATCCTGCATGGCCTGAACGCGCCGGAGTTCTTCGACAAGAGCCTGTTCCGCCATTTCATCCAGACCCTGCTAGACCTCGACGTGCTCAAGCGTGACGAAGCCGGCAAGCTGAGCTATCACGAACTGCTCGGCGAACTGGCCGAAGGCGCAGCCAAGCGGGTGTTGCCGGCGGAGATTCGTTTGTCAATCCGTCAGGTGGCGCTGCATCGCAGCGAAGATGCGGCGGACCTGGTCGCCACCCAGCCCGAGCAATAACGCAAAACCCCTGTAGGAGCGAGCCTGCTCGCGATGGCGGTTTCACATTCAATACTTGTGTTGTCTGGTAGACCCCAATCGCGAGCGGGCTCGCTCCCACATTGATATGGAGACATCCGATGAAAAAACTCTCTCTACTGGCCATCGCCGCTTTGCTGGGAGCCTGTCAGTCAATGCAACCCGCCGCCAAGACCAGCCTCGACGGCGAAGTCTTCTACCTGCAACGCATCGCCCTGCCGCCAACCGCCACCCTCAGCGTCAGCCTGCAGGACGTGTCACTGGCCGATGCGCCCGCCGTGGTACTCGACGAGCAGAAAGGCCCGGTCAAAGGTCAGGTGCCGCTGCCGTTCCATCTGAGTTACGATCCGGCACAGGTCAAACCGGGCCATCGTTATTCCGTCAGCGCTCGCATCGAGGTCGACGGTAAATTGCTGTTCATCACCACCGAACATCACGCCGTGCAACTGGATGGCAGCGATCCGCAGCCCCTGAAGATTCGCGTCGACGCTGTCCGTTAGACTGACCTTTTTGAACACTCCTACTTGAACAAGGAAGCCGCCATGTTCCGCCCTACCCTTCGCTTCGCCGGCCTGTGTGCAGGCTTGATGATCTCCGCCAGCGCCCTCGCGCTGTCGCTCGGCGACCTGTCGCAGAATGACGCCACCGGCGGCCTCAAGGATGCCCTGACCCAAGGCGCGCAACTGGCGGTCAAGCAGCTCGGTACACCGGGCGGGTTCAGCAACAACCCGGACGTGAAGATCGAATTGCCGGGCAAACTGGGCAAGGTCGCCAGCAAAATGAAACAGTTCGGCATGGGCGACCAGGTCGATCAACTGGAAACCAGCATGAACAAAGCGGCTGAAACCGCCGTGACCCAGGCCCAGCCGATCCTCGTGGATGCAGTGAAGAAAATGTCCGTTGCAGACGCCAAGGGTATCCTCAGCGGCGGCAACGATTCCGCCACGCAGTACCTGAACAAAACCAGCCGCGAACAGATCCGCGCCAAGTTCCTGCCGATCGTCAAGCAAGCCACCGATCAGGTTGGCCTCGCCAAGCAATACAACTCGTTCGCGGGCCAAGCGGCGACCATGGGCGTGGTGGATGCGAAGAGCGCCAACATCGAAAGCTACGTGACCGAGCAGGCACTGAACGGTTTGTTCGAGATGATCGGCAAACAGGAAGAAACCATCCGCAAGAACCCAGCGGCAGCCGCGACCAGCCTGGCGAAGAAGGTGTTCGGCACGCTCTAAACCAAAACACAAAACCCTGTGGGAGCGAGGCTGCTCGCGAAAGCGGTGTATCAGTCGAATTTGATGTCGGCTGTCTCACCGCTTTCGCGAGCAGGCTCGCTCCCACAATGGTTCTGCGTATATCTGCTAGAACAGTTTGGTTGTCAGGCCGCCATCGCCGGCAAGCCGGCTCCTACAAAGGCGTGGTACATCCGCGAAATCAGGTCGGCTGTCAGGCCGCCATCGTCGGAACGCCGCCCGCAGCAAGCCGGCTCCTACAATGGATCGGCGTACACCACCCACCAAACCACGAGGTCGAGCGTTAGCTCGCCTTGCGCTTTTGATCTTGATCCACCCGCCCCTTCGGGAGGCCGAGTGGAGGTTCTGCGCAGTGGGCAACCCGGCATGGATGCCGGGTTAGCCGCCCCCGGCCATGGATGGCCGATGGCGGCGGGCCCACGGAGCAGGACCGGAGCGAGGGAACGCCGAGCCTTGGCGAGGGGCCGGACGCCGGGGCGAGACCTTTGGTTCCTTTGGGGCGTTTGCCAAAGGGACTCGCCGTAAGGGCGAAACCATAAGCGGCCGTTACCGCAGAAATGGATATGTACCCAGATAACAAGAACCTGGTCGGCCCGAAGGCCGCCAAGGTTACTCATCAAACCGCATCCTTTTTGATGCGAAACCAAGCTGCATACAGTGCCGGCAAAAACAGCAACGTCAGCGCCGTCGCCACAATCAACCCGCCCATGATCGCCACCGCCATCGGCCCGAAGAATACGCTGCGTGACAGCGGAATCATCGCCAGCACCGCGGCGAGCGCGGTCAGCACGATCGGGCGGAAACGCCGCACCGTGGCTTCGATGATCGCCTGCCACGGCTTGAGCCCGGCGGCGATGTCCTGCTCGATCTGGTCCACCAGGATCACCGAGTTACGCATGATCATCCCGGACAGCGCGATGGTCCCGAGCATGGCGACGAAACCGAACGGCTGACGGAACACCATCAGGAACAGGGTCACCCCGATCAACCCCAAAGGCGCTGTCAGAAACACCATCACCGTGCGTGAGAAACTGCGCAGTTGCAGCATCAGCAACGTCAGCACCACCACGATGAACAACGGCACGCCAGCCTTCACCGAGTTCTGCCCACGGGCCGAATCTTCCACGGTGCCGCCGACTTCCAGCAAATAGCCATCGGGCAATTCCGCACGGATCGGATCGAGGGTCGGCATGATCTGCTGCACCAGCGTCGCCGGTTGCTCCTTGCCATAGATGTCGGCGCGGACCGTGACGTTAGGCAGGCGATTGCGGTGCCAGATGATGCCTTCTTCGAAGCCGTATTCCAGCGTGGCGATCTGCGACAGCGCCACGCTTCTACCGTTGTCGGTCGACACCGCCAGGCTTGGCAGCAACGACAGTTCGGTACGCTCATGCAAAGTGCCGCGCAGGAGGATTTCGATCAACTCGTTGTCTTCGCGGTACTGGCTGACGCTGGAACCGGTCAGCGAGCTTTGCAGAAACTTCGACAGGTTCGCCGTGCTCACGCCCAGCGCACGGGCGCGGTCCTGATCGACATTCAGGTACACCACTTTGCTCGGCTCTTCCCAGTCCAGATGGACGTTGGCCACATGGGGATTTTCGCGAACCTTGGCTGCCACTTTGCGGGCCAGGGCGCGGACTTCCTCGATGTGCTCCCCGGTGACGCGGAACTGCACCGGATAGCCAACCGGCGGGCCGTTTTCCAGGCGAGTCACCCGCGAGCGCAGGGCCGGGAATTGTTCATTGAGGGTTTCGATCAGCCAGGTGCGCAAGGCTTCGCGCTCCTCGATCGACTTGGCCAGGACAACAAACTGGGCGAAGCTCGCCGCCGGCAATTGCTGGTCCAGCGGCAGGTAAAAGCGCGGCGAACCGGTGCCGACGTAGGCCACGTAATTGTCGATGCCGGCGTGATCCTTCAACAGCCCTTCAAGGCGTTTGACCTCGTCGGCGGTGTTGCTCAGCGAAGCGCCTTCGGCCAGTTTCAGATCGACCATCAATTCCAGCCGTCCCGAAGCCGGGAAGAATTGCTGCGGCACAAAACGGAACAGCACGATGGAGGCAATGAACAACACCACCGTCAGCGCGATCACCGTTTTGCGCCAGCGCACGCACCACTCCACCAGGCGGCGCACACGCGCATAAAAAGGCGTGGCGTACGGATCAGGCTGACCAGTGCCGTGCTTCGCTGCGTGAATTTTCGCCAGGTCCGGCAGGAGTTTTTCCCCCAGGTACGGCACGAACACCACCGCGGCAACCCACGACGCCAGCAACGCGATGGTGACCACCTGGAAAATCGAACGGGTGTATTCACCGGTCCCCGATTGCGCCGTGGCAATCGGCAGGAACCCGGCGGCGGTGATCAGCGTGCCGGTGAGCATCGGGAACGCGGTGCTGGTCCAGGCATAACTCGCGGCTTTGATCCGGTCGAAGCCCTGCTCCATTTTGATCGCCATCATTTCCACGGCGATGATCGCGTCGTCCACCAGCAAGCCCAGCGCCAGCACCAAGGCACCAAGGGAAATCTTGTGCAGGCCGATGCCGAGGTAATACATGCAGGCGAAGGTCATCGCCAGCACCAACGGAATCGCCAGGGCGACCACCATGCCGGTGCGTACACCAAGAGAAAAGAAACTCACCAACAGAACGATGGCCAGGGCTTCGACCAACACCTGCACAAACTCGCCGACGCCGGTTTTCACTGCCGCTGGCTGATCGGAAACCTTGCGCAGCTGCATGCCCGCCGGGAGGTTTTTCTGGATGCGGGCGAACTCGATTTCCAGCGCCTTGCCCAGCACCAGAATGTCGCCGCCGTCCTTCATCGCGACGGCAAGGCCGATCGCGTCTTCGGCCATGAAGCGCATGCGTGGCGCCGGAGGGTCGTTGAAACCGCGCCGAACGTTGGCGACATCGGAGATCCGGAACGTACGATCACCGACCCGGATCGGGAAGTTCTTGATCTCTTCGACTGTCTGAAAATTCCCCGAGACCCGTAGCTGCAATCGCTCGCTGGTGGTTTCGAAGAATCCCGCCGTCGACACCGCGTTCTGTTCTTCAAGCGCCTGCTGCACCGCCGCCAGCGGCAAGCCGAGGGTCGCGAGTTTAACGTTGGAGAGTTCGATCCAGATCTTCTCGTCCTGCAACCCGAGCAGGTCGACCTTGCCGACATCCTTGACCCGTTGCAGCTGGATCTGGATACGGTCGGCGTAATCCTTGAGCACCGCGTAATCAAAACCGTCGCCGGTCAGGGCGTAGATGTTGCCGAAGGTGGTGCCGAACTCATCGTTGAAAAACGGCCCCTGGATGCCCGGCGGCAAGGTATGGCGAATGTCGCTGATCTTCTTGCGCACCTGATACCAGAGTTCCGGGATCTCCACGGAGTGCATGGAATCGCGAGCCACGAACGTCACCTGGGATTCACCCGGTCGCGAGAACGAGACGATGCGCTCGTACTCGCCGGTTTCCATCAGCTTCTTTTCAATGCGCTCGCTGACCTGGCGCGACACCTCCTCGGCGGTGGCGCCCGGCCAGTTGGTGCGGATCACCATGGCCTTGAAGGTGAACGGCGGGTCTTCGCTCTGGCCGAGCTTGGTGTAGGAAAGCGCACCGACGATGGCCAGCAACAGCATCAGGAACAGTACGATCTGGCGGTTGCGCAGCGCCCATTCGGAAAGATTGAAACCCATCGGGGATTACTCCTTGTCCGCCAGATTGACCACGCGGTTGGAGCGATCCACCGGACGCACCTGCTGCCCGTCATGCAGCACATGGACACCGGCCGCCACCACCCAGTCACTGGCGTTCAGGCCTTCGAGCACCGGCACGGTTTTCTCGCCGAATGCACCGACCCGGACAGCGGCTTTTTTCAGGGTGTTGTTGGCGCCGAGCACCCAGACGTAGGTGGCACCGTTTTCTGCGGTGAGCGCCGACAGCGGCACCGACAGTGCCACGACATCGGCGGTCTGGATGAACACCCGGGCGCTCTGCCCGAGCTCGGCCGGGACTTTGCCGGCGGTGAAGGCTATGCGCGCAGCGAAGGTGCGGGATTTCGGGTCGGCGGCCGGTGACAGTTCACGGATGCGCCCGGCGAAACGTTGATCAGGTTGGGTCCAGAGTTCCACTGACACCGGCTGGCCGACCTTGAAGCGACCGAAGCTCTGCTCGGGCAAGCTGATCAGCACTTCGCGCTCGCCATCGGTGGCGAGGGTGAACACGGTTTGACCGGCGGCGACGACTTGCCCGACTTCCACCGCACGCTTGGCCACCACGCCGTCCTGAGGCGCGCGTAGCGTTGCGTAGCTGGCCTGATTGGTCGAGACGTTGAACTCGGCCTTGATCTGCTTCAGGCGCGCTTCACCGGATCGGTAGAGGTTTTCGGAATTGTCGTACTGCGAACGGCTGACCATCTGACGGTCCATCAGGGTCTTGTAGCGATCGCGCTCGGCACGCACGAGGTTGAGATTGGCTTCGGCGGCCGCGACTTGGGCGCGGGTGGCCTCAAGTTGCAGACGGACGTCCTGTGGATCGAGCTCCGCCAGCGGTTGATCGGCCTTGACCCGCTGCCCTTCCTCGACCAGTCGTCGGCTGACTTTGCCGCCAATGCGAAAGGCCAGGTCCGGCTCGTAACGCGCGCGGACTTCACCCGGATAACTTTCCATCGCCTGGGCCGAAGGCTCTGGCTGAACCACCATGGCCGGGCGAACCGTGACTTGCGGCGCCTCCTCGTGTCCACACGCAGACAATAAAAACGCCAGGCTGACTGGCAATGCGAGGGGCAAGGCATAGCGGAACATGGTGACGGACCTTTCGCTAATGGTGCTTGGAATAATTATACTGGCCGGTATGTTATTAATAGCAAACTCACCAGTCCAGTAATAAAAGCGCATATGCCGAACAATCTTTCAGCACCCAACGGTCCAGGTCGTCCCAAGGATCTGGCCAAGCGCCAGGCCATCCTCGACGCGGCGAAAATCCTGTTTCTGAGCAATGGCTACGCGAGCACCAGCATGGATGCCGTCGCGGCTGAGGCCGGCGTGTCGAAGCTGACCGTCTACAGCCATTTCAACGACAAGGAGACGCTGTTCTCCGCCGCCGTGGTCGCCAAGTGCGAAGAACAACTGCCAACGCTGTTTTTCGAATTGCCTGACGGCATTTCCGTGGAAACAGTGCTGTTGAACATCGCGCGGGGTTTTCATCACCTGATCAACAGCGATGAATCGGTGAACCTGCACCGGTTGATGATGACCCTGGGCAGCCAGGACCCGAAGCTCTCGCAGATCTTCTTCGAGGCCGGGCCGGAGCGCATGCTGCATGGCATGGAGCGGTTGCTGACCAAGGTGGACCAGAGCGGTGCATTGAGCATCGACAAGCCCCGCAACGCGGCGGAGCATTTCTTTTGCTTGCTGAAGGGGGCGGGGAATTTTCGCTTGTTGTATGGCTGCGGCGAGCCGTTGACCGGGGATGCGGCCGAGGAACATGTACAGGAAGTGGTGGGGTTGTTTATGCGGGCTTACCGGCCTGAGACAGCCTGAAGGTTTCTTGTTGTCTGGTCTGGCCTCTTCGCGAGCAGGCTCGCTCCCACAGGGGAATGCATTGCAAAATGTGGGAGCGGCGGTGTCAGGGCTTGAGCGCCTTCTTCGGGTAGATGTCATACCGGCTGGATTTCCCGTCCAGCGCATGACTCGGCTTCGGTCCCGCAATGCACGGCGCCTTGCGCGGGCGCTTCACCACGACACGATGGCTGGCCAGTGCCAACGCCGCTTCGAGCAACGCCGGCGCATCCGGGTCATCCCCGACCAGCGGCCGGAACAGGCGCATTTCCTTCTTCACCAGCGCGGTTTTCTCACGGTGCGGGAACATCGGGTCGAGGTAGATCACCTGCGGCGGCTCGCCTTCCCAGTTGCGCATGACCTCGATCGAGTTGCCCTTGAGCAAGCGCATGCGCGCCACAATCGATGCGACTTCGAAATCTTCCGCGCCCCGCTCCAGGCCGTCTTCCAGCAACGCGCCGATCAGCGGCTGACGCTCGATCAGGCTCATCTCGCAACCCAGGCTCGCCAGCACGAACGCGTCCTTGCCCAGCCCCGCCGTGGCGTCCAGCACCCGCGGACGCACGCCCTGCGCGATACCCACAGCCTTGGCGATCATCTGTCCGGCGCCACCGCCGAACAAGCGACGATGGGCGGCGCCACCCTCGACGAAGTCCACCCGCACCGGTCCCGGCGCGTCCGGCCCCAGTTGCTGCAGCTGCAAGCCCTGCTCGCCCACCTGCAAGGCGAACTCACCGTCAGTCACCTGCAATGGCAGGCCCAGGCGCTCGGCCCATTGCTCGGCCTGTGGCTGAAAAGCCGTGCTCAAAGCCTCGACATGGATGCGGCACGCCGCGGGTTGCTCAATCATGGGAAAACACGCTCAAAAAAATTAATGATCGGCAGAAACGGCCGATAACAAAACTAACGAGCATTTTGCCAGAGCTGAGCGTCGACCGAGAGAAATGTCAGACATTCAACGCACATCGATAGGTTACATCTCGCCCCACGGCGATTTTGGCCTGCGAAACTCCCAAGCACTGAGCGGCGTCAGTCACCTGTGGCAGGATTTCTTTGCCCAGGCCCTGGCCGATCAGTCGGGCGATGTCGTGCCGGCTTCTCTCGATTTCCCACCCGTCGATCTCGACAGCCCGGTGGAACCCACGATTGGCAGCGAGCTGTTGGCGCACATCATTTCCCAGCGTGAATGCAACGTGCAGGAAACCGAGGTCAAGCCACCAGAGCCGCTGTTCCTGCCGATTGCCGAGTTCGAAATGGAGCTGGCCGACAAGCCGTTCCCACCGTTCCCGCCGGAAGAAATCGCCGCCCAGCAAAAGCAGCAGAACTTCGAAAGCGGCTGGGTTCGCCCGATCGTGCTGACCGCAGGTCAACCACTGCCGGAAGCCGGCCCGGCGCCACAACCGCGTCCGCTGCACCTGCCGATCGCCGAGTTCGAAATGGACCTGCTGGACAAACCATTCCCGCCGTTCCCGCCCGAAGAGCTCGCGGAACAACAGAAAAACTTCGATTTCAACATCGGCTGGGCTCGCCCGATCGTCCTGCAAAACCTGCGCATCGCCGCCTGACCTTCAATAACAAGCCCTCAGCGACACACCCACCACGGCCCGACATCCACATGAAAGTGATTGCGATGGGCAGCGTTGTAGTCCGGGCTCAACACCACACTGAACACGTCGCAGGCGCCATCGCGAACCTGGCGGAGAAAACGCGCGTCCTGATTATCCTTCGGCCAATCCTTGAGGACGCTGATCGAGCGGCCGTCAGCCAGGCGAAAACCAGCGATGTCCAGTGCATTCGCCGTGGCATGCTGACTCAACCGGCCATTCTCCCGACCATAGACGTTGCGACAGGCGAAGCTCCCCAGATGATCGACGCGCGTGATGGCTTGCCCGTAGATCGCTTGTGCCGCTGGTTGCAGGGCGTGGCGTTCGAACAGGGCAAACGACACCGCCAGACGGCAACTGGCGAGGAAACTGCTGCTCAGGGCGACGTCGCCGCCCTGCACCCGGAAGATGTCGCTCAACGGGCACTTGGCGTCGGGGCTGTCGGACTGTTGGGCGACACGCAGACCGGAACTGCTCAAGGCCTGCTCGCACAATTGCGGATCATCGCGCAGGCGCATCAGCTTGTAGCGGGTCAACAGATTCGGTTCGGCCTTCACATCCAGCGGCGCCCACGGGTTCCACTGCGGCGGCAGCGAGATCCAGCCACGCCAGACACTCACCACCGCTGCACTGACGAGAAACACCAGGACCAGCAGCACCCGCGAAAACCGCATCGTCAGCCTTTGAAGAGTTGATTGGCCTGCGCATACGGCATCGACCGCGAGGTAAAGCCGAACGTGCCCGACGTCTTGATCTCCTCGGCCGCGCGATAGAACTCGCCCAGCGCCGCCAGGGCCAGCGCCGAACCGACACTGATGCGCTTGACGCCCATCTCGCTCAGTTGCTCGACTGTCAGCTTCAAGCCGCCGGACATCAGCACGTTGACCGGTTTCGGCGCCACGGCGCGCACCACCGCCAACACGTCTTCAGCGCTGCGCAGACCCGGCGCGTAGAGCACGTCGGCGCCCGCCTCGGCAAATGCCTGCAAGCGGCGAATGGTGTCGTCCAGATCGGGGTTGCCGTGCAGAAAATTCTCGGCCCGGGCCGTCAGCGTGAACGGGAACGGCAAACTGCGGGCAGCGGCGACGGCGGCTTCGATCCGCGCCACGGCATGCTCGAAACAGTAGATCGGCGCGTCGGCGCGCCCGGTGGCATCTTCGATCGAACCACCGACAGCACCGGCTTCGGCGGCGCGCAAAATACTTTGGGCGCATTCGGCGGGATCGTCGGCAAAACCGTTTTCCAGATCGACTGCGACCGGCAGGTCAGTGGCCGCGACAATCGCCCGGACATTCGCCAGGGTATCGTCCAGCGTCAGGCCACCGTCGGGGCGGCCCTGGGAAAAGGCATAACCGGCACTGGTGGTCGCCAGCGCCTCGAAGCCGAGGCTGGCGAGCATTTTCGCCGAGCCGGCGTCCCACGGGTTGGGAATGACAAAAGCCCCGGCGCGTTCGTGCAGAGCTTTGAACGCCTGGGCTCGAAGGGTTTGCGCATCCATTGGCAGGCTCCTGAAAAAGGCAGGGAAACCGCCTCAGAGCAAACCCAGTTGCTCCGCGGCGGGCTCTCTGTATAGCTCAGGCAGCGGCGGCAGGCCAGGCAAACGCAGCATCAGTTGTGCGTGAAAACGTTGCGCCAGTTTCGCCGCCAACAGGTTGTCGGCGGTGTGCAGGAAGATATAGGGCGTACGGCCCTCTTCGATCCACTGGGCGATTTTTTCGACCCAAGGCACGAGGAACGGGTCGTTGGCCTCCAGTTGCGGATGGCCAATGAAGCGCACTTGCGGGAATTGAGTGAAAGCCGCCGGACGGGTTGGAACCCGGGGTTTCTTCGATTGGGCGTGCAGCACCGAGGCATCGGTCGAGGTGCAGCTGAACAACGCGCGCGGATCGAGGCAGATGCGTTCGACACCACGGTCCAGCAGCAGGCGATTGAGCGAGCGCTCGGCATCGCCCTTGGCGAAGAAGTCGTCATGCCGCACTTCAATGGCCAGCGGCCGGTCCACCGCGTCGATAAACGCCGCCAGCTCGTGCAAGCGTTGCGGCGTGAAGCTTTTCGACAACTGCAGCCACAGCGGCGACACCCGCCCGCCCAACGGGCTGAGCAATTGCAGGAAGGTCTCGGTGGCGGTCAGTTGTTCGCGCAGGTCACCGCCGTGGCTGATGTCGCCGGGGAACTTGGCGGTGAAGCGAAAGTGTTCGGGCATGGTTTCCGCCCAGCGCTGCACGGTGCTGGCAGCCGGGCTCGCGTAGAAGGTCGTGTTGCCTTCCACGGCGTTGAATACCTGGGAATAGAGATTGAGAAAATCGGAGGGTTTGGCGTCTTGCGGATAGAGGTAATCGCGCCAGGCGTTTTCACTCCAGGACGGGCAGCCGAGGTAGTAAGGCTGCCGCATCAGATGTAGAGGTCGAGGCCCAGCACGTCCGCATCCCAATCGACAAAACCGGCGGTGCTGAGGTAGCTGGCCAGGGCCATTGCCACGCTCTTGCTCATGGCGCGGTGGTAAATCAGGTCTTGCTGACGCGCCGGCAGATTGCTCAGGCGCTGCGCCGAGGCCTTGGCAGCGCGGGCGGCCATTTGCTCTTCGGTTGGAAATTCCAGCTCGCCGTCGATATCGACGGATTCGTCCTCAACCACATGCCCTTTGCGAGGCTTGCGCTTGATGGGGTAGGACTGAGAGGAAAGGCCGTCTATGCGCATAAGTTCATGCTCGGTATCAATGATGGCAGTCTAGTGGCACGCAGGCCACTTCGCAAACCGCCGAGTGATAACTAGAACACAGAAAAGCGAAAAGGTTTAAAAGCGCAGGGTATAAAACGACGATTGGCGGTGTTGCTTACACCGCTTTCGCGAGCAGGCTCGCTCCCACAGGAATTGCGCTGTTCCTTGTGGGAGCGAGCCTGCTCGCGATAGGGGCGGCTCGGTGGCGAGAATCAACGCGCTTTCGGCGTCGCCACTTTATCCCGCAGATAAACCGGCTGCGCCTCATCCGCCACGATCGCCTCGCCGCGCTCCCAGGCAAACCGCGCCAGGCTCAGCAGGTCTTCGGCGTGAGGCAGCATGCCCGCGTCCTGACCGCTGAGGTTCACGGCGATGCGCTCGGCATAGCCCCAACCGGTGCCGGCGCCGAACCATTCACCGCTGGCATCGGCCGGCAACGCCGCCACTTCCGGCGGCAAGACCGCTTCGTTGCCCACCAGGCGCATCTCCCCCGCCGTCTCGCGGTAGCAACCCCAATACACTTCGTCCATGCGCGCATCGATCGCGGCGGCGACCTGGCTCACGCCGTGTTCGCGATAGGCCCGCTGCGCCAACACGGCCAGGTTCGACACCGGCAGCACCGGGCGATCCAGCGCGAATGCCAGGCCCTGGACCACGCCGATGGCGATCCGCACGCCGGTGAATGCGCCAGGCCCGCGACCGAATGCAATGGCATCGACCGCTTGCAGGGTGGTCCCGGCATCGGCAAGCAATTGCTGGATCATCGGCAACAGCTTCTGCGCGTGCAGGCGCGGGATCACCTCGTAATGGCTCGTGACCTTGCCGTCATGCAGCAAGGCAACGGAGCAAGCTTCAGTCGCGGTGTCCAGGGCCAGCAAGGTGCTCATCGATGTGTCCGTAAGAGAGTTCAAAAAAGTGCGCCAGTATAAACAACTACGGCCCGCAAGCGGGCCGTAGAAGATCAAGCGGTTTTCAGTTCAGCGCTTCGAGCACCTTGCCGGTGATCGCTTCTACCGAGCCAACACCTTCGATGTGGCTGTACTTCGGCTTGCCCTGAGCGGTGGACAGTTCCTGGTAGAACTTCACCAACGGCTCGGTCTGAGCGTGGTAGACCGAAAGACGATGGCGCACGGTCTCTTCGGTATCGTCCTTGCGCTGCACCAGCTCTTCGCCGGTGATGTCGTCTTTACCGGCAATTTTCGGCGGGTTGTAGACAACGTGGTACACGCGGCCCGAGGTCTCATGCACGCGACGACCAGCGATGCGCTGGACGATGTCTTCGTCCTTGACGTCGATTTCGACCACATGATCCAGCTCGACGCCGGCCTTCACCAGGGCTTCAGCCTGGGGAATGGTGCGCGGGAAGCCGTCGAACAGGAAACCGTTGGCGCAATCCGCCTGGCTGATGCGTTCCTTGACCAGATTGATGATCAGGTCATCGGACACCAGGCCACCGCTGTCCATCACGCTCTTGGCGATCAGGCCCAGCTCGGTGCCGGCCTTGACCGCAGCACGCAGCATGTCGCCGGTGGAGATTTGCGGGATGCCGAACTTTTCGGTGATGAACTTAGCCTGAGTACCTTTACCGGCCCCGGGAGCTCCCAGCAGAATGACGCGCATCGATGTGCTCCTCAATTTTTATATAGATAACAACGGATTCGCCTCGTGGGGCCAATCTCAAAAACAGGGTCGTGACCGCCCAAACGGCCAAAGGCTGATCAAGATACACAGCAGATCCTACGCACACAAGCCGCCGAAAGTCGGAGAAACCCGCGCCTTGCATGACCTTTCGACGGGGTACCCCAAGTCGCAACCCCATCATTAACTGTCGCCTGACAGACATCTGACGCTCTTTGCCGACCGGCACCTGGCGGGCGAGCCAGGTGCCTGACCCCACAGCGAAAACCTTAGCCGGTATTTCGCAAACCGGCGGCAATCCCCGCTACAGACACCAGCAGCGCCTGTTCTACAGGGCTGCCCTGCGCCACTTCCTGCTGCCGTGAACGGGCCAGCAACTCGGCCTGCAATAGATGAAGCGGGTCGAGGTAGGTGTTGCGCAGACGGATGAATTCGAGGGTGTCCGGGCTATGTGCCAGTAGCTGCGACTGACCGGTCAACCCCAGGACCACCGAGCATGCCTGCGACAATAGGTCGCGTAAATGCGCACCCAAAGGCAACAGATCCGGCTCGACCAGACGCTCGTCATAGGAGCGCGCGATGTCGGTATCGGCCTTGGCCAGGACCATTTCCAGCATATCGATGCGCGTGCGGAAGAACGGCCATTGCTCGCGCATCTGCCCCAGCAGCTCGCCTTCGCCGCGCTCCAAAGCCTTGCTCAGCGCCGCTTCCCAGCCGAGCCAGGCCGGCAGCATCAAGCGTGTCTGGGTCCAGCCGAAGATCCACGGGATCGCCCGCAGGCTTTCGATCCCGCCGGCGCGGCGCTTGGCCGGGCGGCTGCCCAGTGGCAGGCGTCCGAGTTCCTGCTCCGGGGTGGACTGGCGGAAATACTCGACGAATTGCGGATTTTCCCGCACCACGGCGCGGTAAGCGCTGACACCGTCTGCCGCCAATTCGTCCATCAAATGCCGCCAGGCGGGTTCCGGTGGCGGCGGAGGCAGCAAGGTCGCTTCCAGCACCGCCGCCAGGTACAGATTGAGGTTTTGCTCGGCGATGTCCGGTAGGCCGAATTTGAAACGAATCATTTCCCCTTGCTCGGTGGTGCGGAAACGCCCCGCCACCGAACCCGGCGGCTGCGACAGAATCGCCGCATGAGCCGGGCCGCCGCCACGGCCGACGGTGCCACCGCGACCGTGGAACAGCAGCAGTTCGACTTGCTGCTCGCGGCAGATGTCGACCAGCCGCTCCTGCGCCCGATACTGCGCCCAGGCCGCCGCGGTGGTGCCGGCATCCTTGGCTGAGTCGGAGTAGCCGATCATCACTTCTTGCGGCCCTTGCAGACGCGCGCGATAACCCGGCAGCAGCAACAATTTCTCGATCACAGGGCCGGCATTGTCCAGGTCGGCGAGGGTTTCGAACAGCGGCACCACGCGCATCGGCCGCAACACGCCGGCTTCCTTGAGCAACAGTTGCACGGCCAGCACGTCGGAAGCGGCGCCGGCCATGGAGATCACGTACGAACCGAGCGAGGCACCGGGCGCAGCGGCGACTTCGCGACACGTCGCCAGTACCTCGGCGGTGTCGGCGGAGGGTTTGAAGTACGCCGGCAGCAACGGCCGACGGTTGTTCAGCTCGCGCATCAGGAACGCGATGCGCTCCTCTTCGCTCCAGTCTTCGTAGCGGCCGAGGCCGAGGTAGTCGGTGATTTCCGTCATCGCCGCCGAATGCCGCGACGAGTCCTGCCGCACATCGAGACGCACCAGGAACAGGCCGAAGGTCACCGCCCGACGCAGGCAGTCGAGCAGCGGCCCATCGGCGATCACGCCCATGCCGCACTCGTGCAGCGACTGGTAGCACAGCTCCAGCGGATCGAGCAGGTCGCGATTGTTTTGCAACACATCGGCGGGGGCCGGCGTGGCGGTCGTCAAGGCGGCATGCGCCCAATTACGCGTGGCGCGCAGGCGTTCGCGCAATTGCTTGAGCACGGCGCGATAGGGTTCGGCGCTGTCGCCGGCCTTGGCTTTCAGCGCGTCGCTGGCCTGTTGCATCGACAACTCGGCAGCCAGGTGATCGACATCGCGCACGTACAGGTCGGCGGCCATCCAGCGCGCCAGCAGCAACACTTCGCGGGTCACCGCAGCGGTCACGTTGGGGTTGCCGTCACGGTCGCCGCCCATCCACGAAGCAAAGCGGATCGGCGCGGCTTCGAGCGGCAGATGCAGGCCGGTGGCGTCATGCAGGGCTTTATCGGCCTTGCGCAGATAGTTCGGGATCGCGTGCCACAGCGAATGCTCGATCACCGCGAAACCCCATTTGGCTTCGTCCACCGGCGTCGGGCGTGTGCGGCGGATTTCTTCGGTGTGCCAGGCTTCGGCGATCAGGCGCTGCAAGGTGGCCTGGATCTGTTCGCGCTCGGCGCTGGTCAGGTCGCGGTGATCCTGAGCGGCGAGTTGTGCGGCGATGGCGTCGTACTTCTGGATCAGTGTGCGGCGCGCGACTTCGGTCGGGTGAGCCGTGAGAACAAGCTCGATGTCCAGGCGCCCCAACTGCCGTGCCAGGGATTCAGCGGCATGCCCTTCGGACTGCAGACGTGCGAGCAATTCGGGCAGCACCCGGGATTCGAACGGCGCCGGTTGTGATTCTTCGCGGCGGTGTATCAGCTGATATTGCTCGGCGATGTTGGCCAGGTTGAGGAACTGGTTGAACGCCCGCGCGACCGGCAGCAATTCGTCTTCGCTCAACTGGTTGAGACTGGCGCTCAATTCGGCGTCCATCGAACCGCGCCGGTCAGCCTTGGCGCCCTTGCGGATCTGCTCGATCTTGTCGAGGAAATCGTCGCCGTACTGTTCACGAATGGTGTTGCCCAACAGTTCACCCAACAGGTGAACGTCTTCGCGCAAGCGTGCATCAATATCGGTCATCAGCCGTTCTCCAGCGAAAAATCCGGTGTGCGTAGTGAGCTAGAGAGTGCCGCCGCGAGGCGCTTCTTACAAGCACACGACGAAGGGACTTTAAACCTTGTACGCAGAAGCTAGTCTGAAGAGTAAGCCGTACAACGGCTTTCGCCGGCCATGACCGGCCACTTACCCTGCCTGCCGAGCGCAGGCGCGTCATGAGGTTTTTATGAAAATCCGCGAGCTTGCCCATCATTGGGAAGAAAATGCCAAAGGTCGCCTGACCGATACCGGCTACGCGATTCATCTGGATGTGGAAGCCGCCGCACGCCTGGCGGCGATCATCGATATGTACCCCAAACGCCACCCTGAAGAACTGCTCGGCGAGCTGATCGGCGCAGCGCTCGAAGAGCTGGAAAAGAGCTTCCCGTACGTGAAGGGCTCGACCATTGTCGCCACCGACGAAGAAGGTGATCCGCTGTATGAGGACATCGGTCCGACGCCGCGTTTTCTCGCTTTGTCGCGACGGCATCTGCATGATTTGTCGTCGGTCGACGACAAGCAGAAACACTGAATATCCTGCCTATGGATTCTTTGTAGGAGCGAGCTTGCTCGCGATGGATTCGGATACACCGCGTTCATTCAGGAAGCGCGCGTTTTCGTTGACGACCATCGCGAGCAAGCTCGCTCCTACAAGTGCGCGTACCGTGTTTCTACCCCGAAGTTCCCGATTTAGAGCCTTGTCCATTCGGTCAAAGTTTTTTCGGGCGATAGGCCATCTTCTCTGAACTTTTAAAAAAAGCCTCCGGTCGTAACCAGTAACCACGCCTGGGACGGCCGTTTCAAAACGCCTCGAAAAATGATGGTTGCGGCTCCTTGCCCAGGATGGATTTTCAGTTGTTCAGGAGTTATTCCAATGGAGTTGAAGACCATGAAGATCAGCACTGCCAAGTCCTCGTCCAACCATATGCGCAGCCTGAAACTTGCTGCCTTGGCCATCGGCAGCAGCTTCGTTCTGGCCGGTTGCGCCGGTAACCCGCCAACCGAGCAATACGCCGTGACCCAATCGGCCGTGAACAGCGCCGTCAGCGCCGGCGGCACCGAGTTCGCAGCGGTCGAGATGAAGTCCGCCCAGGACAAGCTCAAGCAAGCCGAAATCGCCATGCACGACAAGCAGTACGCCGAAGCCAAAGTGCTCGCCGAACAAGCCGAGTGGGACGCTCGCGTTGCTGAGCGCAAAGCTCAGGCGGTCAAAGCCGAACAAGCGGTGAAGGACTCTCAGAAAGGGGTTCAGGAACTGCGTCAGGAAAGCCAGCGCACCGTTCAGTAACGGCCGGCACGACGTATTTCTTACTCGACTAAAAAGGACGACACCATGAATTCGAAAAACTTGATGATCCCTGCCCTGCTGGCTGCGAGCGTTGCTTTGGCTGCCTGCTCGACGCCGCCCAACGCCAACCTGGAACAGGCCCGCACCAACTACAGCGGCCTGCAGGCCAACCCGCAGGCGAGCAAAGTTGCGGCATTGGAAACCAAGGATGCCAGCGATTACCTGGACAAGGCCGACAAGGCTTATCTGGACAAGCGCGACTCGAACGAGGTCGACCAACTGGCCTACCTGACCAATCAGCGGGTTGAAGTGGCGAAGCAGACCATCGCCCTGCGCACCGCTGAAGCCAACCTGAAGAATGCCTCTGCGCAACGTGCCCAGGCGCGTCTGGATGCCCGAGATGCGCAGATCAAACAGCTGCAGGACAGCCTCAACGCCAAGCAGACCGATCGCGGGACGCTGGTGACCTTTGGTGATGTGCTGTTTGCCACCGACCGTGCCGACCTGAAATCCAGCGGGCTGGTCAACATCAACAAACTGGCGCAGTTCCTTCAGGAAAACCCGGACCGCAAGGTGATTGTCGAAGGCTACACCGACAGCACCGGCACGGCGTCGCACAACCAGACGCTGTCCGAGCGTCGCGCCGGTTCCGTGCGCACCGCACTGGTGAAGATGGGCGTTGATCCGGCGCGCATCGTGGCCCAGGGCTACGGCAAGGAATATCCGGTGGCCGAGAATGGCAGCGTTTCCGGTCGGGCGATGAATCGTCGGGTGGAAGTGACCATTTCCAATGACAATCAGCCGGTGATTCCGCGTTCGGCGGTCAGCTCGAACTAAGCGACATGCCTTAACGTAAAAGCCCCGCCTGATCTGATCAGGCGGGGCTTTTTATTGGCGTTCACTTCAATCCTGTGGGAGCGAGCCTGCTCGCGAAAGCGGTCTTACATTCAACATTTTTGTTGCCTGATACTCCGCTATCGCGAGCAGGCTCGCTCCCACATTGGATCGGATTATTGCTCCAGCTTCTGCGGGGTTTCCTGGCCCATGCAGCGCACAGCCTGTTTCTTGTTGTTGACCAGTACGCCGGTCAGGCCCTTCTGTTCGGTGTCGAACATCACCAGCACGCCATCGATGCATTGCGCCACTTGCGCGGCCGGTTCGAGGGAGACTTTGTAATCTTCGCCGGGCACGGTCTTGAGCATGGTGAAGTCGCTGAGCAGCAAGGCATCTTCGGGTTTGGCGAAGTGCAGGTAGCCGTACCACCACAGGGCCCCGACGGTGCCGAGGATGGTGCAGATACCGGTTATGATCAGCGGGATGGCGTTACGTTCTTCACTCATTGCGGGCTCTCTGGTGGTTCATCTTCAGAATTCGGGGGGGCCGGGTAATTGGGGATTTCACCCAGGCGGCGCAGACCGTTGAAATGCTGCGGGTCATCGAGGTAGCGCAGCATGACCTTGCGCCAGACCGGGTCGGCGAACGTCTGCACATGACCGCCACGGGTCAGTTGCAGCACCCGCGGCGGCGGCGCAGCTTGATACAGACGGATGCCGTTGGAAAGGGGCACGATCGGATCGTCAATGCTGTGGTAGATCAGTTTCGGCACGCCGTTGAGCTGCGCCATGGAATGGATCGCACTGTCACCGTCCGGCACCAGCCACGACAACGGCACCTGGAACGCCCATAACAGCCACGACTGGCTCAGCGCGAACTGTCCGACGCTGCGATAGCTGGCAGGTACACCGTCAAGGACGAACGCCTTGAGCTGCTTCTGGCGTTCGGGGTGTTCAACCAGGTAGTGCACGGCCATGGAACCGCCGAGGCTTTGGCCGAGGAGGATCAGTGGCTTGCCTTTGACCTCCGGTGCGGCATCAAGCCATTTGAATGCTGCGTCGATGTCCTGATAGATCGCCGGCAAACTCGGCTCGCCCTCGGACAGACCGTAACCGCGATAATCGATCAGCAGCACCTGATAACCCTCTTCGGGCAACCACCAACTGCCGCCCAGGTGCATCGGCAGATTGCCGCCGTTGCCGTGCAGGTGCAGCACCGTGCCTTTGACCTCGACACCTTTTTTCGCCGGCAGCCACCAGCCGTGCAGCTTGAGGCCGTCGGCGGTGACGAGGGTGACGTCGCGGTAGTCGAGCTTGGCTTTTTCCGGGGTAAACAGCTGGCCGGGTTCGGGGTAGAACAGCAACGAGCTGCAACCGCTCAAGGTCAGGAGAAGACAGAGGATGCCGAGGATTCTCATCCGTTGAAACCTCGCAAAATAGGTGCAAAAGCACATAACCCTGTGGGAGCGAGCCTGCTCGCGATAGCGCCGTGTCAGTCAACATCAATACCATCTGACTGAGCGCTATCGCGAGCAGGCTCGCTCCCACAATAGATCCCGTCACCCTTAAAGGATGTTGGAGTAATCCGCTTCGATCCGGTCCAGGCTCAGGTGGTTCAGGAAGTTCGAGAAGCACATCCACGCCGACAACGCGTTCATGTCACGGAACTGCTCCGGCAAATACTTCGGTGGCACCACCAACCCCTCATCGACCAATTGCCGCAAGGTGCGCATGTCTTCCAGCGTGGTCTTGCCGCAAAACAGCAAAGGCACCTGCTCAAGCTTGCCTTTACGCACGGCCAACTGAATGTAGTTGTAAACCATGATAAAGCCCTTGAGGTAGGACAAGTCTTTGGTAAATGGCAGACCGTTCGGCACCGATCCACGGAAAACCCGACTGGCGTTGCCGTAGCTTTCCGCCATCTCGAAGCCCTGCTCGCGGAAGAACTCGAAGATCTGCAGGAAGTCCGCGCCCTCCTCCACCATGTGGATGGCGCGGGTGCGGTTGGTCAGTTTGCGCAGGCGACTCGGGTACGAGGCGAAGGTGATGATTTCCATCAGGATCGCCAGGCCTTCCTGGGTCACCGTCGACGACGGCGGGCCTTTGGACAGGAAGGTGCAGATTGGCTGGTTCAAGCCATTGAGCGTGGTGCCCACGTGCACCAGCCCTTCATGGACTTCCAGGGCGCGCACGTCACGCTCGTTGAACATCGCGTCGGTGCGGATTTTGATGTAGTCGGCGCCCGCCGCCGCGTCGGCGACGATACCGTCGGACTCGAACACCCGAATGGTTTCCTCGGCCTCGCCAAACACTTTGCTCAGCCGGGTTTGCAGCAAATTCACGGCGTCCTTGGCGGTGAGGATTTTCGGCTCGTCCTTCAGGTCGCCACGGCCATCGATGTTGTTCAGGTAATCGGAGAGCATCAGGCCCAGGTCGGACAGGGTCGGGTCGCCGGCATGAAACGCATCGGACGCCGCGCCGTACAGCTCCTGGGAAATCAGGCCGAAATCCTCGGTGCCGCGCGCTTCGAGCATGCGCACCACCATCCGGTATTCCTTGCACATGCGGCGCATGATCTGGCCGACCGGGTTGAACTGGCCGAGCTGGCGGGTGATGTCACGCTCGATGTTCTGGAACTCCAGCTTCACCTTGCTGGAGTCGAAGGACAGCGGCCGGTTCAGGTAGTAATCGCGGTCCACCGCCGGCATTTCCTTGCCCTTGGCCTTGAGGAAACCCTTGCGGATGTTCTCGTCCCACTTCACCGCATCCAGGACGCGAATCGGCGTCTGCGCCAGCACAATGCGATCGGACAACATGCGTATCGTCTGCTGGTAATCGTCCACCCGAAACTCCTGTAGAAAAACCGTTATGTGCTGGGTTTATTTGGCTTTGGCCGGGCGCTGGTAGCGCACGGCTTCGACGAAGACATCGGAATTGGCCGGATCGTCGAGATAGGCGAAGACCTGGTCCATTTGGCTGCTGATCAACACACCGTCGCCATCGTCGGTCTGGAATCCTTCGCCACTGAGGACTTTTTGCCCCATGGCCTGGTTGATTTGCTCGAGGTCGAGGTTGTAGACCACCAGTTCATGCTTGTCGGTGAGTTCGAACCCGGCAATGGTGAAATGCCCGCCGAACTGCGCCGGTACTTTCGCCGACAGGTACCAGCGGTTGCCATGGCGCGAGACGGTGAAAGGATAGGCTTCGCGCTCCTTGGGTTTGGCCTTGAAATAGCTGACCGCCTGATAGCGATGATCGCCGATGCGCGTCAGTTCCAGGTTCATCGGCTCGCCCCAGGCGTTGGTGCTGGTCCATTGGCCGAGCAAGCCTTTTGGCGCAGGGTCGCTCGCGGGCAGTGGCTCCTTGAAGGTCACCAGGCAGCCACTGAGCAGCAGGATCGACAAGGCGATCACAACGACGCGCCAGGCTTTCATTCAATACTCCCTATGAACAAACACTGACCTCAACTTACCACCGAACCTGTGGGAGCGAGCCTGCTCGCGATAACGGTCTTACATTCAACATCAATGTTGGCTGACACAACGCTATCGCGAGCAGGCTCGCTCCTACAGGGGTTGAGCATCCAGCCCTGAGGATCACACCGACGCCAACACCAGATGCATGTACCGCGTCAGGATGCCGAGCATTTCTGCCTCGGCGTCAGGCTCGGCCTCGTTGAGCAGGCCCTGATATTCCATCCGTCCGATAATCGCCGTCAACACTTTGGCATCCTGTTGTGGCTCGCGGGAACCCAAAACCTGGAAAAGCTGACACGTTCCCTGCAACAGGATCTGCTGATGCGAGCGCACAAGCAGCGCCAGGCGCGGGTTCAGCAGCGCTTCCTGACGGAACGCCTGCTCCGCCATCAAGTGTTCACGACGGTTGATCAACTGACGGTGAACATAGTCCGCCATCAACCGCGCGATGTCGTCCGCCAGTTGCGAACGCGACTCCGGGCTGCCGTCGCCGCTGACCACCATCTCGCGCAGCAACCCTTCGTTGTTCACCCACAGCTTGGCCATGAACGCCGCGCTGCGTTCCACGTATTGAGCGAAGGTATCGGTGAGCAAGTCATCGATGTCCTTGAAATAGTAGGTGGTGGCCGACAGCGGCACATTGGCCTCAGCGGCGACCGCACGGTGACGCACGGCCCGCACGCCCTCGCGCACGACAATGCGCATGGCCGCGTCGAGAATGTCCTGTCGACGCTGTTCGCTGCCCTGGCGGCTGGCCTTGCGGCCCTGGTACTGGACACTTTCAGCGACCGCAGTGGCGACACCCGCTGCACCCTCTTGAGCCATTGCGCGATTCACGACCGGTATTCCTCTCTAACTTCAAAAGTAACCAATTGATACGTTTGTACCAGACAGGCAATAAAAAGCCGCCTGTTATAGGCGGCTTTTTGTTTGAAACATTTACGCTTGCGGCCGCATGTGCGGGAACAGGATCACGTCGCGGATCGACGGTGAGTTGGTCAGCAACATCACCAGACGGTCGATGCCGATGCCTTCACCCGCCGTCGGCGGCATGCCGTACTCCAGCGCGCGAACGAAGTCGGCGTCGTAGTGCATGGCTTCGTCGTCGCCGGCGTCCTTGTCGGCCACCTGTGCCATGAAGCGCTCGGCCTGGTCTTCCGCGTCGTTCAACTCGGAGTAGGCGTTGGCGATTTCACGGCCGCCGATGAACAGCTCGAAGCGGTCGGTGACGTTCGGGTTGTCGTCGTTGCGACGGGCCAGCGGCGACACTTCGAACGGGTACTGGGTAATGAAGTGCGGCTGCTCCAGCTTGTGCTCGACCAGCTCTTCGAAAATCATCACCTGCAGTTTGCCCAGACCTTCGAAGCCCAGCACTTTCGCGCCAGCCTTCTTGGCGATGGCGCGGGCCTTGTCGATGTCGTTCAGGTCGTCAGCGGTCAGCTCGGGGTTGTACTTGAGGATCGAGTCGAACACCGACAGACGCACGAACGGCTCGCCGAAGTGGAACACCTTGTCGCCGTACGGCACGTCGGTGCTGCCCAGCACCAGCTGCGCCAGCTCGCGGAACAGCTCTTCGGTCAGGTCCATGTTGTCTTCGTAGTCGGCGTAAGCCTGGTAGAACTCCAACATGGTGAATTCAGGGTTGTGACGAGTCGAAACGCCTTCGTTACGGAAGTTGCGGTTGATCTCGAACACTTTCTCGAAGCCGCCAACCACCAGGCGCTTGAGGTAGAGCTCCGGCGCGATACGCAGGAACATTTCCATGTCCAGTGCGTTGTGGTGGGTTTCGAACGGCTTGGCCGCGGCGCCACCGGGAATGGTTTGCAGCATCGGCGTTTCGACTTCGAGGAAGTCGCGCTTCATCAGGAAGCTGCGAATGTGCGCAATCACTTGCGAACGAACGCGGAAAGTCTGGCGCACGTCTTCGTTGACGATCAGGTCAACGTAACGCTGGCGGTAGCGCTGTTCGGTGTCGGACAGGCCGTGGTGCTTGTCCGGCAGCGGGCGCAGGGATTTGGTCAGCAGGCGCACGTTGGTCATTTCAACGTACAGGTCGCCCTTGCCGGAACGGGCCAGGGTGCCTTCGGCGGCAATGATGTCGCCCAGGTCCCAGGTTTTCACCGCGGCCAGGGTTTCTTCGGACAGGGTTTTACGGTTGACGTAAACCTGAATGCGACCGGACATGTCCTGGATCACCATGAACGAGCCACGGTTGAGCATGATGCGACCGGCAACCTTGACCGGGATTGCAGCCTCTGCCAGCTCTTCCTTGGTCTTGTCCGCGTACTGTTTCTGCAAGTCTTCGCAGTAGTTGTCGCGGCGGAAGTCGTTCGGGAAGGCATTGCCCTTGGCGCGCTCGGCAGCAAGCTTTTCCTTGCGCAGGGCGATCAGGGAGTTTTCTTCCTGTTGCAGGGCTTGCGGGTCGAGTTCTAGGTCGCTCATGTCTTTAGATATTCCATCAGGTTCATTGTCCCCGGCCGTTGGCCGGGGATCGCCGGCAAGCCGGCTCCTACAGGGGGATACGGTGTTACAGGCCTTGTTTCAGGCTGGCTACCAGGTATTCGTCGATGTCGCCGTCGAGCACCTTGTCGCAGTCGCTGCGTTCGATGTTAGTGCGCAAATCCTTGATTCGCGACGCATCGAGCACGTACGAGCGGATCTGGTGACCCCAGCCGATGTCCGACTTGGTTTCTTCCAGGGCTTGCGAAGCGGCGTTGCGCTTCTGCACTTCCTGCTCGTACAAGCGCGCCCGCAACATTTTCATCGCGGTGTCTTTGTTCGCGTGCTGGGAACGTTCGTTCTGGCAGCTGACCACGGTGTTGGTCGGTACGTGGGTGATACGTACGGCCGAGTCGGTGGTGTTTACGTGCTGACCACCGGCACCGGAGGAACGATAGGTATCGATCCGCAGGTCCGACGGGTTGATGTCGATTTCGATGTTGTCATCGATTTCCGGCGACACGAACACGGCCGAGAACGAGGTGTGGCGACGGTTGCCGGAGTCGAACGGGCTCTTGCGCACCAGACGGTGCACGCCGATTTCGGTACGCAGCCAGCCAAAGGCGTATTCGCCTTTGATGTGCACGGTAGCGCCCTTGATCCCGGCGACTTCACCGGCCGACAGTTCCATGATGGTCGCGTCGAAACCGCGTTTGTCAGCCCAGCGCAGGTACATGCGCAGCAGGATGTTGGCCCAGTCCTGGGCCTCGGTGCCGCCGGAGCCGGCCTGGATGTCCAGGTAGGCGTTGTTGGCGTCCATTTCACCGCTGAACATGCGACGGAATTCGAGTTTTTCCAGGGACTCGCGCAGACGCTCGACTTCGGCGGCTACGTCGTCGACGGCGGCCTGGTCTTCTTCCTCTGCGGACATCAGCAGCAGGTCTTTGGCGTCGGCCAGGCCGGAGTGCATTTCGTCGAGGGTTTCGACGATCTGCGCCAGCAGGGACCGCTCGCGGCCCAGTTCCTGAGCGTACGACGGGTTGTTCCAGACGGACGGATCTTCAAGCTCGCGATTGACTTCGGTCAGACGCTCATGCTTTTGATCGTAGTCAAAGATACCCCCGAATAGTTTCGGAGCGCTCGGACAGGTCCTTGATGCTGTTAAGGATCGGGTTGATTTCCATGGCGGGCAGCACTCGTTGGCGAACTTTTGAAAGCCGGCGAGTATAACGGCAAAAGGCCGAAAACGGCAGCCCGCTTGGCCGAAAAGGCCCGGTGTGTTTTCCAACCTGCGCTTCCGGATATGTACGCCGCCCCCTGTAGGAGCCAGCTTGCTGGCGATGGCTGACTGATATCCGACGCCTATTTTGGTCGGAGTGCATATCCGTTTTTTGGGTGATGGCTGATCTTGGTTTCGCCCTTACGGCGAGTCACTTGCAAAAGCGGCAAGTAACCAAGCGCTTTTGCCCCTTTCGTTCGGTGCCTCGCTAATGCTCGGCATGCCCTCGAGGGGGCGGGCACCGCCAGATCAAAAGCAAAGGCGAGCTAACGCTCGGCCTGATGAGTGGTGAAGAGCAAAAGCGTACGCGATCCCCTGTAGTAGCCAGCTTGCTGGCGAAAAACGTCCAGCACCACGTTCATCCAGACAGCCCGCGTCATCGTTGACGTCCATCGCCAGCAAGCCGGCTCCTACAGTTTTGACCGTGTGAACCCAATCCCCTTGTAGGAGCGAGCCCTGCTCGCGAAAAACGTCCAGACAACCGCTTTCATCCAGACAGCCCGCGTCATCGTTGACGTCCATCGCCAGCAAGCTGGCTCCTACCATTTCGACCGTGTGAACCCGATCCCGTGTAGGAGCGAGCCCTGCTCGCGAAAAAACGCCCAGACACCGCGTTCATCCAGACAGCCCGCGTCATCGTTGACGTCCATCGCCAGCAAGCTGGCTCCTACCATTTCGACCGTGTGAACCCGATCCCCGTGTAGGAGCCGGCTTGCTGGCGAAAAACGCCCAGGCAACGCGTTGATCCAGACGGCCCGCGTCATCCTTGACGTCCATCGCGAGCAGGGCTCGCACCCACAGGGTATGAAGTCGTCTGTTACTCGATGCCCACCTGATTGCGCCCGTTGTTCTTCGCCAGGTACAGCCCCTTGTCCGCCGCCAGGATCAATTGCCGGCAATCACTGCCCGCCTGCGGGGTCATGGTCGAAAGGCCGATGCTGATGGTCAGGTTCGAGCCTTCAGTCGGTGAAATGTGCGGGATCTTCAGCGCGGCCACGGTCTGGCGCAGTTTTTCTGCCACCAGGCGTGCACCGCCCGGCGAGGTGTTGGGCAGGACCAGGGCGAATTCCTCACCGCCGTAACGGGCCGGCAAGTCCGAAGGCCGGGCGCTGGCGTCGCGGATGGCCGTGGCGACTTTGCGCAGGGCTTCATCGCCTTCGAGGTGGCCGAAGCTGTCGTTGTAGGACTTGAAGTAGTCCACGTCGATCATCAGCAACGACAACTGGCTCTGGTCACGCAACGAGCGGCGCCATTCCAGCTCCAGGTATTCGTCGAAATGGCGACGGTTCGACAGCCCGGTCAGGCCGTCCGAGTTCATCAGGCGTTGCAGCACCAGGTTGGTGTCGAGCAGTTGCTGCTGGCTGACCCGCAAGGCGCGGTACGCCGCGTCACGTTGCAGCAGGGTCATGTAGGAACGCGAGTGGTAGCGGATACGCGCCACCAGTTCGATGTTGTCCGGCAGCTTGACCAGGTAATCGTTGGCCCCGGCCGCGAACGCCGCGCTTTTGATCAGCGGATCTTCCTTGGTCGACAGGACAATGATCGGGATGTCCTTGGTGGCCGGGTGGTTGCGGTACTCGCGCACCAGGCTCAGGCCATCGAGCCCCGGCATGACCAGGTCCTGGAGGATGACAGTGGGCTTGATACGGATGGCCTGCGCAATGGCTTGATGCGGATCGGCGCAGAAGTGGAAGTCGATGTTTTCTTCATTCGACAACCCGCGGCGCACGGCCTCGCCGATCATGGCCTGATCGTCCACCAACAACACCATGGCGGCGTTTTCGTCGGTCTTGAAGTCGTCGAGCTGTAATTCATTCATGTGCGGTCACCTGAGTGCTGCCTGGGCCAGGATTGCTGCTAAGCGTAGTCATTTGGCGAATATCTCCAGCAATCGTGGCGCTATCTTGTCCAGCGGGCGAATCTCTACAGCCGCGTCGATGGCCGCTGCTGCTTTCGGCATGCCATACACTGCGCTGCTTTGTTGGTCCTGAGCGATGGTCAGGTAGCCCTGTTGGCGCATGAGTTTAAGCCCCTGCGCGCCATCGCGTCCCATGCCGGTCAACAAAACACCGACGGCATCGCCGTTCCAATAACTGGCCACGCTCTCGAAAAACACATCGATCGAGGGCCGATAGATCTCGTTGACCGGCTCGGCGGTGTAGGCCAGCGTGCCGTTTTTCAACAAGCGGATATGGTGATTGGTCCCGGCCAGCAGCACGGTGCCGGGCTGCGGCGGTTCGCCTTCCTGGGCCAGTCGCACGTTCAGCCCGCTGGCGCCGCTGAGCCACTCGGCCATGCCGGCGGCGAACACCTGATCCACGTGTTGCACCAGCACGATCGCGGCGGAAAAATCCCGTGGCAAACCCTTGAGCAAGACTTCCAGCGCCGCCGGCCCGCCGGCAGACGAGCCGATGGCGATCAGGCGCTGGCGCGAAGGGGCATTGCGCAGCGGGCTCGGCGCCGCGCGCTCCCGATTGCTGCGGTCACCGATCAACCAGCCGATGTTCATGATCTTGCGCAGCAGCGGTGCGGCCGCTTCCTGGGGATTGCAGCCGCCGACCGCAGGGGTGTCCACCACATCCAGCGCGCCGTGGCCCATGGCCTCGAACACCCGGTGCACGTTCTGCTGGCGATCGACCGTGACGATCACGATGGCGCACGGCGTTTCGGCCATGATCCGCCGCGTCGCCTCGACGCCATCCATCACCGGCATGATCAAATCCATCAGGATCAGGTCCGGAAGGTTTTCCGCACAACGCTGCACCGCTTCGGCGCCGTTGGCCGCGACCCAGATCACTTCGTGCGCCGGCTCGAACGCCAACGCGCGGCGCAGCGCCTCTACCGCCATGGGCATGTCGTTGACGATTGCGATTTTCATGCTCGCGCTCCTCCGATGAGCTCAACCACTGCATCGAGCAGGGCGTCGTCATGAAAACTGGCTTTGGCTAGATAATAGTCGGCCCCGGCGTCCAGTCCACGACGACGGTCCTCTTCCCGATCCTTGTAGGACACCACCATCACCGGCAGCGATTGCAGGCGATTGTCCCGACGCAACAGCGAGACCAGCTCGATGCCATCCATGCGCGGCATATCAATGTCGGTGATCAGCAGATCGAAATCCTCCGAACGCAGGGCGTTCCAGCCATCCATGCCATCCACTGCCACGGCCACGTCGTAGCCACGGTTGAGCAACAACTTGCGCTGCAACTCGCGCACGGTCAGGGAGTCGTCGACCACCAGCACCCGCTTGCGCGCCGCTTCCACGGCCTGATGGCCTTGACGGGAAATCCGCTCCAGGCGCCCGGTGTTGAGCAACTTGTCCACCGAGCGCAGCATATCCTCGACATCGACGATCAGCACCACCGAACCGTCATCCAGCAGCGCGCCGGCCGAAATGTCCTGCACTTTGCCCAGTCGCTCATCCAGCGGCAGGACAACCAGCGTGCGTTCACCAATGAATCGCTCGACCGCCACGCCGTAGATCGCCTCGCGCTCGCGAATCACCACGACCTTGAGGGTTTGCTGGCTGTTCTGGCTCGCCGGGCGCTGAAGCAACTGGCTGGCGGCGACCAACCCGACGTGCCGGCCTTCGTGCCAGAAGTGCTGGCGGCCTTCGACCTGCACGATGTCCGCCGGCTCCAGGTCGCACATGCGCTCGATGTGGGCCAGCGGAAACGCGTACGCCTCATCACCGACTTCCACCACCAGGCTGCGCACCACTGACAGCGTCAGCGGCACTTCGAGGTGAAAACGACTGCCCTCGCCCGCCGTCTGCTCCAGCACCACGGCGCCGCGCAATTGGCGAACCATGTGCTGAACCGCGTCGAGGCCGACGCCGCGTCCGGACACTTCGGTGACCTTGTCCCGCAGGCTGAAACCCGGCAGGAACAGGAACGTCAGCAGCTCTTCTTCGCTCAGTTGCGCGGCGGTGTCGGCCGGGGACAACTGCCGCTCGATAACACTGCGGCGGACCTTTTCCAGGTCGACGCCGTTGCCGTCATCGCTCAATTCCAGCACCAGCAGGCCAGCCTGATGGGACGCGCGCAAGCGGATCAAACCTTCTTCGGGCTTGCCGGCCAGCAGCCGCTGTTCCGGGGATTCGATGCCGTGATCGACGGCGTTGCGCAGCAGGTGCGTCAACGGCGCTTCGAGTTTTTCCAGCACGTCGCGATCGACCTGGGTTTTCTCGCCCTCGATCTCCAGCCGCACCTGTTTGCCGAGGCTGCGCCCGAGGTCGCGGACCATGCGCACCTGCCCGGTCAGCACATCGGCAAACGGCCGCATGCGACAGGCCAGCGCAGTGTCATAGAGCACTTGCGCCCGTTGGCTGGCCTGCCAGGCGAACTCGTCCAGTTCGGCGTTCTTTTCCACCAGCAGTTGCTGGGACTCCGCGAGCAACCGGCGGGCGTCCTCAAGGGATTCCCGGGCTTCGAGACTCAAGGCCTGATCCTTGAGGTGGACGTTGAGGTTCTCCAGCGCCCGCAGGCTGTTGTTCTGGATGCGCTTGAGCCGTTGCATGGTGGCGAGGTGCGGTTTGAGCCGCAGGGTTTCCACCAGGGATTTGCTCGACAGGTCGAGCAGGCTGTTCAAGCGCTCGGCCGTGACCCGCAGCACCCGCTCACCGTTTTCGGTGGTGCGTTTGGTTTTGCGCGGTGCTACGACTGGCTCCGCTGGCACTTCCGTCGCTTCGGGCATCGCGAGGACTGGCTCGACTTCCGGAACCAGCAGCTCGACGGCAGAAACTTCCGGCTCGTTCATGAACGGCGCGATTGGCGTGCTGATCGGTGCGGCCAGTGCCAGCGGATCGAGCAGACGGCCCATCAACGCCACATAGCCGTCGATGTCTGCGGCAGTCGGCCCGTTGTTCGGCGTGGCGATGCGCATCAGCAGATCGGTGCCTTGCAGCAACGCATCGATATGCTCGGGCCGCAGGTACAGGCGACCTTCCTGGGCGCTGACCAGGCAATCTTCCATCACGTGGGAAACGCTGACCCCGGCGTCGACCCCGACGATCCGCGCCGCGCCCTTGAGCGAGTGGGCGGCACGCATGCACGATTCGAGGTGATCGGCCTGGGTCGGGTCGCGCTCGAGCGCCAGCAGTCCCGCGCTGAGCACTTGGGTTTGGGCCTCGGCTTCGAGGCTGAACAGCTCCAGCAAAGAGGCGTCGCGCATTTGCTCGGGGGTCATGTGAGGCTCCGGGTCACGGCGGACAGCAGCTGTTCTTCATCCAGCCAACGCAGGCTGCGACCTTTGAATTGCAACACGCCACGGGTGTATTTGGCACTGGCTTGCGTGCCCGAGCGCGACGCCGCGTCGAGGGTGTGCTCGTCGATGGCGTGAATGCCGTCGACTTCATCCACCGGCACCACCACCGGCCCGCCGTTGGCGGCGATGATCAGCATCCGCGGCATCACCCGCGCGCCAGACGCGACGCTGCTCGCGCCGTCCAGGCCCAACAATTCCACCAGCGAGAGGCACGCCACCAGCGCGCCGCGCACGTTCGCCACGCCGAGCAAGGCCCGGGAGCGCTGGTGCGGCAGGGAATGAATGGCTTGCAGCGGCGCCACTTCCACCAGACTGCGGGTAGCCAGGGCGAGCCATTCTTCACCGAGGCGGAACATCAACAGCGAACGGGTTTTGACCTCGCTCTCGACCGCGACCGACACATGCCCGCGGTCCTCCTGTTGCAACGCATAGCGGTCCAGCAGACGCGTGGCGGCGGCCGAATACACCGCGCAATTACGGCAGTGAATGTGTTCGATCAGCAGTGGGCAGGACTTGTCGCCGTGAATACCGATGCGGTTCCAGCAATCGTCGATGGCCTGGGCATCGTCATGGGTGAGGCTAAAGGTGTCGGCGACGTTCATCGTTTGCGCTCACTGTCTGCGCGCTCGCTGCGAGCGGCGCGGTCCTGCAATCGTCGGGCGCCCGCCGTGTCGCCCTGGGATTGCAGCAAGGCCGCCAGGTGCATCAACGCGTCGGGATGTTGCGGTTCGAGGTACAACGCCTTGCGATAAAACCCCTGGGCTTCGAGGGCGCTGCCGGCGACATCGCTGAGCAAGCCCAGCCAGTAAAACACCTGGGCCACCGGTTCGTGGCTGCGCAAATAACTTTCGCAGGCTGCCCGGGCTTCGGCGCTTTTGCCTTCGTTGGCCAGGGCGGCAATGTTCGCCAGCAGCGTCGCGGCGTCCGGGTTCGCGGATTTGCTCGCCAGTGGCAGCGGTGAAACGCTCGCGAAGGGCCGGCTGCGAACGGGGGGTGGCGGCACGCTGCGCACCGGTTGTCGAATCGGCAACGGTGTCGGGACAAAATCCGCCACGGGTTCAGGCACCGGCGCAGGCTGGCGACTGAACGCAAAGGACTGCGGGATGCCGATCGAGCGCATGCCCAAACGCCCGAGCAGACTGCCCTCCGCAGGACCGATAAACAGCACGCCGTCGACATGGGTCAGGCGCTTGAGCACCTCGAACACTTGCCGCTGGGTCGGCTGATCGAAATAGATCAGCAGGTTGCGGCAGAACACGAAGTCGTAGGGCGGCTCGCTGGCGAGCAACGCCGGATCCAGCAGATTGCCGACCTGCAAACGCACTTGCTCCAGCACCCGCTCGCTGAGGCGATAGACGTCGTTTTCAGCGGTGAAATGCCGGTCGCGAAAGGCGATGTCCTGGCCGCGAAAGGAGTTTTTGCCGTACAGCGCGCGCCTCGCCTTTTCCACCGAGAGCGGGCTGACGTCCATGCCCTCGACTTTGAACTGATGCGGTTTGAGCCCGGCATCGAGCAACGCCATGGCGATGGAATAGGGTTCTTCGCCGGTGGAACACGGCAGGCTGAGTATCCGCAGCGCGCGCATGTTGTTGATCTCGGCCAGGCGTTTGGCCGCCAGTTTGGCCAGGGTGGCGAAGGATTCCGGGTAACGGAAAAACCAGGTTTCAGGGACGATTACCGCTTCGATCAGCGCTTGCTGCTCGTCCTGCGAGCCTTGCAAGGTGTGCCAATACTCATCGGCCGTCAGCGCGTTGGATGCCGTACTGCGCTGGCGCACCGCGCGCTCGATGATGGCCGGGCCAACCGAGGTCACGTCGAGGCCGATGCGTTCCTTGAGGAAATCGAAAAACCGCTGATCACCGCTCATGACCGCTCCTCAAGCATCGCCACGTCCAGCGGCGGCGATGGAAACAGCAGCGCGCGAACCTGATCGTCGAGCAGATCGGCGACGCGCACCCATTGCAGCAAACCCTGAGCGTCTTCACGCACCGGCCCGAGGTAAGGCGTCTGGCGATTGTCCAGGCCGTAGGGCTGAAACTCTGCCGGGTTGCACCGCAGCGTGTCGGTGGCCTGTTCGAGGATCAGCCCGAGCAATTGAGCCTCGGCGGTTTCGTCCGCACGATAATTGACCAATACCAGCCGTGTGCTGGTGCGTGCCTGTGCCGGCGCACCGAAAGTCAGCGCACTGAGGTCGATCACCGGCACTACCGCGCCGCGATAGGCGAACACCCCGGCGACCCAGTCCGGTGCACGTGGAATCGGCTTCAGCGGCAGGCGCGGCAGCACCTCCGCCACCTCGATTGCTTGCAGGGCAAAGCGCTCGGAGCCGATGCGAAACACCAGGAACAACGCCTGCATCGCCGGTTTCACGGCGGTGCGTTTGGCCGTGAGTTCGCTCATCAGACTTTGAATCGCGAAACGCCGCTGCGCAACCCGACGGCCACCTGGCTCAGTTCGTCGATGGCGAAGCTGGCCTGGCGCAGGGACTCGACGGTCTGGCTGCTGGCATCGCCCAACTGCACCAGCGCGTGGTTGATCTGCTCGGCGCCGGTGGCCTGGGCCTGCATGCCTTCGTTGACCATCAACACCCGTGGCGCCAGCGCCTGAACCTGATGGATGATCTGCGACAGCTGCTCGCCGACCTGCTGCACCTCGGACATGCCGCGACGCACTTCCTCGGAGAACTTGTCCATGCCCATGACCCCGGCCGACACTGCCGACTGGATCTCGCGCACCATCTGTTCAATGTCGTAAGTGGCCACGGCCGTCTGGTCCGCCAGGCGTCGTACTTCGGTGGCGACCACGGCAAATCCGCGACCGTATTCACCGGCCTTCTCCGCTTCGATGGCCGCGTTCAGTGACAACAGGTTGGTCTGGTCGGCCACTTTGACGATGGTCACCACCACCTGATTGATGTTGCCGGCCTTCTCATTAAGGATCGCCAGTTTGGCGTTCACCAGATCGGCGGCGCCCATCACCGAATGCATGGTGTCTTCCATGCGCGCCAGGCCTTGCTGTCCGGAACCGGCCAGCACCGAAGCCTGGTCGGCGGCGGTGGAGACTTCGGTCATGGTGCGCACCAGATCACGGGAAGTGGCGGCGATCTCACGGGAGGTCGCGCCAATCTCGGTAGTGGTGGCGGCGGTTTCCGTGGCGGTGGCCTGTTGTTGCTTGGAGGTGGCCGCGATTTCAGTGACGGAGGTGGTGACCTGCACAGACGAGCGCTGAGCCTGGGACACCAGCGACGTCAGCTCGGCCATCATGTCGTTGAAGCCGGTTTCCACGGCGCCGAACTCGTCCTTGCGCTCCAGGTTCAAGCGGCCGCTGAGGTCGCCGGTGCGCATGATTTCGAGAATCTTCACGATGCGGTTCATCGGCGCCATGATCGCGCGCATCAGCAACAGACCACAGAGGCCCGCGGCCAATACCGCCACCAACAGGGAAATGCCCATGACGATTTTCGCGCTGAGCACGGCGTCGTCGATGTTCGCCATGTCCTGATCGGCCACCACTTTGTTTTCACGCAGGATGTCGTTGAGCTTCATGCGTCCCGCCGTCCAGGCCGGGGTCAGTTGCTCGTTGAACAGCTTGATCGCTTCGACTTCCTGATTGCGCTTGTGCAAGTCGAGCACGGCGGCAAGGATCTTGATGTACTGCTCATGGTATTTTTCGAAGGCGGCGAATTCGACCCTGTCTTCGTCCGTCGTGACAGTCATGCGGTAGTTGCTCATTGCATCAAGCACACGCGCTTCAAAGCTTTTGAAGTCGGCGACGTCTTCGGCAGTAATGCCCTGCCCTTCTTTCAGCCCCAGCATTTCCAGGGTCTGCAGATAACTGTCGACCCAGGCGCCACGAATCGTCGAACTGTAAAACACCCCGGGAAGTGCGTCGTCACGCACGCTGGCTTCGCTGTCTTCGATCTTCAGCAGACGCGAATACGAGACGACGACCATCAACAGCATGATGGCGATAATCACCGCAAAGCTCGCCAAAATGCGTTGGCGCAACGTCCAGTTCTTCACAGTCAGTCCTCGGGGCCATTTCAAATGCTGCCGAGTATAGCCGAGGGCGGTGTTTCATTTATAAGACGGATGCGCTGCAGTTCGCATCTTGACGATTGAGAGGTGCGGCGGGGCTGGAAATGCCATCGTCGGAACGCCGCCCGCAGCAAGCCGGCTCCTACAGTTGATCTGTGGCAGGCACAAATGTTGTGCTCACCAAAAACCCCTCGTAGGAGCCAGCTTGCTGGCGATGGCGGCCTTGAGGACGGTTACAGGGATGCCTGGCGCACCTGTTTTTCCAGTTCGGCCTTCAGGCCTGGCTCCAGCTTCAGCTGGCGGGCCAGTTCGTCCAGGTAGGACTTTTCCATAAAGTTTTCCTCATCCACCAGCATCACGCTGGCGATGTACATCTCGGCGGCCATTTCCGGGGTGCTGGCGGCGCGGGCCACGTCGGTCGGATCGAGTGGTTTGTTGAGCTCGGCGTGCAGCCAGTGTTGCAGCTCCCGGTCGTTGTCGAGCTTGGTGAACTCACCTTCGATCAACGCGCGCTCGCGCTCATCGACATGCCCGTCAGCCTTGGCCGCCGCCACCAGCGCCTTGAGAATCGCCTGACTGTGCTGCTCGACCTGGGCCGCCGGCAAGCGGTCCACGGTTTGCGGTTCGGTCTTCGACGCGGTGCCCTGCTGCGCCTGCCAGTTGCCATACGCCTTGTAGGCAATCACGCCCAATGCCGCGAGACCGCCGTAGACCGCGACTTTGCCGCCGACCTTGCGCGCCTTTTTGCTGCCCATCAAAAGGCCCATCGCACCGGCGGCCAATGCACCACCGCCCGCGCCCGACAACAAACCGCCAAGGCCACCCGAACCGCCACTGCCGCCGAGCAATCCACCCAACCCACCGCTGGCCGCCTTGTTCTGGGCGCTGCCGGCCTTGTTCTGCAACAGGTCCTGGCCAGACTTGAGCAGTTGATCGAGCAATCCACGGGTATTCATTTTGCCGCCTCCTGAAAAGGGTTTACCGGACACTTGAGGCCACCAGCCTAGATCGAAAGTGCCCCGCCCCTCCCGGCGAGAGTGCTTCCAGATGTTGCTCATCTTCCATAACGCCAAAAAGCCCATCGATTAAAAAGATATACACTCAGGCGAATCTATAAAAACCGCCCACTGGGTATTCCCACATGATGACCCTGCGTCAGATTCGCCATTTCATCGCCGTGGCCGAGACCGGCTCGATCTCCGCCGCCGCGCAAACCGCATTCATTTCCCAGTCGACACTGACCCTGGCCATCCAGCAACTGGAGCAGGAAATCGGCGTCGGCCTGTTCAACCGCCACGCCAAAGGCATGACGCTGACCCACCAGGGCCATCAATTCCTGCGCCAGGCGCACTTGATCCTGGCCACGGTGGACAATGCCAAACGCAGCCTGCAACAGAGCACCGACCAGGTCGCCGGCCAGTTGATCATCGGCGTGACCAGCCTTGTCGCCGGCTACTACCTCGCGGATTTGCTCACCCGTTTTCAACGCGCCTACCCCAACGTCGAACTCCGCGTGATGGAGGACGAACGCCCGTACATCGAGCATTTGCTGGTCAGCGGCGAAATCGATGTCGGCGTGCTGATCCTCTCGAACCTCGAAGATCGCCACGCCTTGCAGACTGAAGTCCTGACCCATTCGCCCCATCGGCTGTGGCTGCCGGCCCAGCATCCGCTGCTGGAGCACGACAGCATCAACCTCGCAGACGTCGCCCGCGAACCGTTGATTCAACTGAACGTCGATGAGATGGACCGCAACGCCCAACGCATGTGGTCGGCGGCCTCCTTGCAGCCGCGCATCACCCTGAAAACCGCCTCGACCGAAGCAGTGCGAAGCCTTGTAGCCGCCGGCCTGGGTGTTTCGATCCAGCCGGACATGACCTACCGCCCATGGTCGCTGGAGGGCGACATCATCGAAGCGCGCCCGATTGCCGACCTGAGCCAGACCCTCGACGTCGGCCTGGCCTGGCGTCGTGGCACCGCGCGCCCGGCGCTGGTGGACCCGTTTCTCACCGTCGCCCGCGAGCAACCGCACGGCGGTCGCAAGCCATCTATTTAATCGAACGCCACCTTCAGTATTTAGTATTTGTCGACCTCGGGTCCGAGCACTAGTCTTGATCCATCTATAAGACGGCCGGCCCCAGTCACAGGGAGCAGCATGGCCACACAAGAAAAGAGAACCCGAAAAATGGCTGGCGCGCAGACCCCGTTGTTCACCGCGTTGTTGATCGATGGCGAACTGGTCGCGGGTCAGGGTTTTGTCGAGCCGATCCTCAACCCGGCCACCGGCGAGGTAATCACGCACATCGCCGAAGCCAGCACCGAGCAAGTCGAAGCCGCGATCCTGGCCGCTCACCATGCATTCGCCAGTTGGTCACGGACCACGCCGCAACAACGTTCGAACCTGTTGCTCGACATCGCCAACGCCATCGAGAAACAGGCCGACCTGCTTGCCCGCCTCGAATCCCTGAATTGCGGCAAACCCTTGCACCTCGCCCGCCAGGACGATCTGAACGCGACCGTCGATGTGTTCCGCTTCTTCGCCGGCGCCGTGCGCTGCCAGACCGGCCAGCTCAGCGGCGAATACCTGCCGGGCTACACCAGCATGGTCCGGCGCGATCCGATCGGGGTGGTGGCGTCCATCGCACCGTGGAACTACCCGATCATGATGGCCGCGTGGAAAATCGCCCCGGCCCTCGCCGCCGGCAACACCCTGGTGTTCAAACCGTCCGAGCACACGCCACTGTCGATCCTGGCCCTGGCGCCCGCGTTGGCCGAGATCCTGCCGCGAGGGGTGATCAACATCATTTGCGGCGGTGGCGAAGGTGTGGGCAGCCATCTGGTCAGCCATCCGAAGATCCGCATGGTGTCGCTGACCGGCGATATCGTCACCGGGCAGAAAATCCTCCAGGCCGCCGCGAAAACCCTTAAGCGCACCCACCTCGAACTCGGCGGCAAGGCGCCGGTGATCGTCTGCAACGACGCCGACATTCAAGCGGTGGTCGAAGGCGTGCGCAGCTACGGTTACTACAACGCCGGCCAGGATTGCACCGCCGCGTGCCGCATTTATGCACAAGCCGGGATTCACGACCGCCTGGTGGCCGAACTCGGCGCAGCGGTCAGCAGCCTGCGCTTCGCCGGTAAACGCGATGCCGACAACGAGATCGGCCCGCTGATCAGCACCCGCCAGCGCGACCGCGTGGCCAGTTTCGTCGAGCGCGCCCTCGGCCAGCCGCACATTGAACGGGTCACCGGCGCGGCGGTGCATTCCGGCGCCGGCTTCTATTACCAGCCGACCCTGCTGGCCGGTTGCAAACAGAGCGATGAAATCGTCCAGCGCGAAGTGTTCGGGCCGGTGGTGACCGTGACCCGTTTCGATCAACTCGAACAAGCGGTGGACTGGGCCAACGACTCGGAATACGGCCTGGCCTCGTCGGTCTGGACCCAGAACCTGGACAAGGCGATGCAGGTCGCGGCGCGGTTGCAGTACGGCTGCACCTGGATCAACAGCCATTTCATGCTGGTCAGCGAAATGCCCCATGGCGGCCTGAAACGCTCGGGCTACGGCAAGGACCTGTCCAGTGATTCGCTACAGGATTACAGCGTGGTGCGGCACATCATGGCCCGCCACGGACAGCATTTATAAAAGCGCACTACGCTAACAATTAGCCGTAAAGGCATTGGCTTCACCACGTTCAAAACTGCCCCGACCATAATTAAAGAAGAGGGAATTCCCATGTTCGTGCACAAGACCGCACTGCTCAGTGCAATCACCACCGCGCTGCTGGCCAGTGCGAGTATTCAGGCCGCCGAGCCGCTGAAAGCCGTCGGCGCCGGCGAAGGTCAGCTGGATATCGTCGCCTGGCCTGGCTACATCGAACGTGGCGAGAGCGACAAGGCTTACGACTGGGTGACCGGTTTCGAAAAGGAAACCGGCTGCAAGGTCAACGTGAAAACCGCCGCGACTTCCGATGAGATGGTCAGCCTGATGGCCAAGGGCGGGTACGACCTGGTGACCGCGTCCGGCGACGCCTCGCTGCGGTTGATCGTCGGCAAGCGTGTGCAGCCGATCAACACCGCGTTGATCCCGAACTGGAAGAACCTCGACCCGCGCCTGAAGGATGCGCCGTGGTACGTGGTCAACAAGCAAACCTACGGCACCCCTTATCAGTGGGGCCCGAACGTGTTGATGTACAACACCAACGTGTTCAAGACCGCACCTGACAGCTGGGGCGTGTTGTTCAATGCCGAAAACCTGCCGGACGGCAAGCCGAACAAGGGTCGCGTACAGGCTTATGACGGTCCGATCTACATCGCCGACGCGGCGCTGTACCTGAAAACCGCCAAGCCGGAACTGGGCATCCAGAACCCCTACGAACTGACCGAAGCGCAGTACAAGGCCGTGCTCGATTTGCTCCGCGCCCAGCAGCCGCTGATCCACCGCTACTGGCACGACACCACGGTGCAGATGAGCGACTTCAAGAACGAAGGCGTGGTCGCGTCCGGTGCCTGGCCGTATCAGGTCAACGGCCTGGTGAACGAGAAACAACCGATCGCCTCGACCATTCCGAAAGAAGGCGCCACCGGTTGGGCCGACACCACGATGATGCACACCGAGGCCAAACACCCGAACTGTGCTTACAAGTGGATGGACTGGTCGCTGCAACCGAAAGTCCAAGGTGACGTAGCCGCGTGGTTCGGCTCGTTGCCAGCCGTGCCGGCGGCCTGCACCGGCAGCGAACTGCTCGGCGCCGAAGGCTGCAAAACCAACGGTTTCGACCAGTTCGACAAGATCGCCTTCTGGAAAACCCCGCAGGCTGAAGGCGGCAAGTTCGTGCCGTACAGCCGCTGGACCCAGGATTACATCGCGATCATGGGCGGCAGATAACCCGCCCCACCCTGTAGGAGCGAGCCTGCTCGCGATGGCGGTGTGTCAGTCGACAGAGAGACTGACTGATCTGCCCTCATCGCGAGCAGGCTCACTCCTACAGTTGATCAGTGCCGTTGCCACTACCGTGCTCGGCCCACGGATAAAAGCTGTTCGTTTTTTCAGAAGTCCAGGCAGGGCCGCTGCGACGGCCCTCGCTTTTTCGGAGCACCGCACCATGACGCTTGCAGTCCAGTTCACCAACGTTTCCCGTCTTTTCGGCGAAGTGAAAGCCGTAGACCGGGTTTCCATCGACATCCAGGACGGCGAGTTCTTTTCCATGCTGGGCCCTTCCGGCTCGGGCAAGACCACCTGTCTGCGCCTGATCGCCGGTTTCGAACAACCGAGCGCAGGCTCGATCCGTATTCATGGCGAAGAAGCCGCCGGGCTGCCGCCGTATGAACGTGATGTAAACACCGTGTTCCAGGATTACGCGTTGTTCCCGCACATGAACGTGCTCGACAACGTCGCCTATGGTTTGAAGGTCAAAGGCGTCGGTAAAGCCGAACGTCGCAAACGCGCTGAAGAAGCCCTCGACATGGTTGCCCTCGGCGGCTACGGCGAGCGCAAGCCGGTGCAGCTTTCCGGTGGTCAGCGCCAGCGAGTGGCCCTGGCCCGTGCGTTGGTCAATCGCCCTCGGGTGTTGCTGCTCGACGAACCCCTCGGCGCCCTCGATCTGAAGCTGCGCGAGCAGATGCAAAGCGAGCTGAAGAAGCTGCAACGCCAGCTCGGCATCACCTTCATTTTCGTCACCCACGACCAGACCGAAGCGCTGTCGATGTCCGACCGCGTGGCCGTGTTCAACAAGGGTCGCATCGAGCAAGTCGATACGCCGCGCAACCTGTACATGAAACCGGCGACCACCTTCGTCGCGGAATTCGTCGGCACCTCCAACGTGATTCGCGGTGATCTGGCGCAACAGCTCAGCGGCAATCCGCAGCCGTTTTCGATTCGTCCGGAACACGTACGATTCGCCGAGGGCCCGCTGGCCAGCCACGAAATCGAAGTCAGCGGTTTGCTCCACGACATTCAGTATCAAGGCAGTGCCACGCGCTACGAGTTGAAACTGGAGAACGGCCAGACCCTCAACATCAGCCAGGCCAACAACCAGTGGCTGGACGTCAGCGCGCAACACCAGACCGGGCAACGCATCAGCGCACGCTGGGCGCGGGAAGCCATGATCCCGTTGCACGACACCGTTGCCGGCGGGGTGTGAGATGACCAGCGTGGCTCTCCCTCAAACCCCGGCCAGCGGCTCGCCGTTGCGCAGGTTTTCCAACCTGCTGTATCGCCGGCCGAATTTCTACCTGTCGCTGCTGCTGGTGCCGCCACTGCTGTGGTTCGGCGCGATCTACCTCGGTTCGCTGCTGGTGTTGCTGTGGCAAGGTTTTTACACCTTCGACGACTTCACCATGTCGGTCAGCCCCGACCTGACCCTGGCGAACTTTACGGCGCTGTTCCAGCCATCGAACTTCGACATCATCCTGCGCACCCTGAGCATGGCCGTGGTGGTGTCGATCGCCAGCGCCATCGTCGCGTTCCCGATTGCCTATTACATGGCGCGCTACACCACCGGCAAGACCAAAGCGTTTTTCTACATCGCGGTGATGATGCCGATGTGGGCCAGCTACATCGTCAAGGCCTACGCCTGGACACTGCTGCTGGCCAAGGGCGGCGTGGCGCAGTGGTTCGTTCAGCACCTGGGGCTGGAGCCTGTCTTGCAGTTCGTGCTGGGCATTCCGGGTGTGGGCGGCAGCACCTTGTCGACCTCGCACCTGGGGCGCTTCATGGTGTTCGTCTACATCTGGCTGCCGTTCATGATCCTGCCGATTCAGGCCTCGCTGGAGCGTTTGCCGCCGTCGCTGTTGCAAGCCTCGGCCGACCTTGGCGCCAAGCCGCGCCAGACCTTCATGCAGGTGATTCTGCCGCTGTCGATTCCGGGCATCGCGGCCGGTTCGATCTTCACGTTTTCGCTGACCCTGGGCGACTTCATCGTGCCGCAACTGGTGGGCCCGCCGGGCTACTTCGTCGGCAGCATGGTCTACGCCCAGCAAGGTGCGATCGGCAACATGCCGATGGCCGCGGCGTTCACGCTGGTGCCGATTGTGTTGATCGCCATTTACCTGACCATCGTCAAACGACTGGGGGCCTTCGATGCACTCTGAGAAAGCTTCTCTAGGCTTGAAAATCGCTGCCTGGGGCGGGCTGGTGTTTCTGCACTTCCCGATCCTGATCATCTTCCTCTACGCCTTCAACACCGAAGATGCGGCGTTCAGCTTTCCGCCCAAGGGTTTCACCCTGAAGTGGATCGGCGTGGCGTTCTCGCGGCCGGACGTGCTGGAAGCGATCAAGCTGTCGCTGCAGATCGCCTCCGTGGCGACGCTGATCGCCCTGGTGCTCGGCACGCTGGCGTCGGCGGCGCTGTACCGGCGGGATTTCTTCGGCAAGCAGGGCATCTCGCTGATGCTGATTCTGCCGATCGCGTTGCCGGGGATCATCACCGGGATCGCGCTGCTGGCGACGTTCAAGACGCTGGGGATCGAGCCGGGGATGTTCACCATCATCGTCGGCCACGCGACCTTCTGCGTGGTGATCGTCTACAACAACGTCATCGCCCGGCTGCGCCGCACCTCGCACAGTCTGATCGAAGCCTCGATGGACCTCGGCGCCGACGGTTGGCAGACCTTTCGCTACATCGTCCTGCCGAACCTCGGCTCGGCGTTGCTGGCCGGCGGCATGCTGGCGTTTGCGCTGTCGTTCGACGAAATCATCGTCACCACCTTCACCGCCGGCCATGAACGCACCTTGCCGCTGTGGCTGCTCAACCAGCTCAGCCGCCCTCGGGATGTGCCAGTGACCAACGTCGTCGCGATGCTGGTGATGATGGTGACCATGCTGCCGATTCTCGGCGCCTATTACCTGACCCGTGGTGGTGAGAGCGTGGCCGGTAGTGGCGGGAAATAAACCCATAACAGACACAACACCCCCCTGTAGGAGCGAGCCTGCTCGCGATGACGGGCTGACATTCAACACCGATGTCGACTGTAAGACTGCTATCGCGAGCAGGCTCACTCCTACAGGGGCCGGTTTCAAAACAAGAAATGTTTGACGAGGACAATGCCATGCAAACCCAACTCTTGATCAATGGCCAACTGCTCGACGGCGAAGGCCCCGCCCAACCGGTGTTCAACCCGGCCCTCGGCCGCGTGCTGGTGGAAATCAACGAAGCCAGCGAAGCCCAGGTCGACGCCGCCGTTCGCGCCGCCGATGCCGCGTTCGACAGCTGGTCGCAAACCCCGCCGAAAGAACGCTCGCTGCTGCTGCTCAAACTCGCCGATGCCATCGAAGCCCACGGTGAAGAGCTGGCCAAACTCGAATCCGACAACTGCGGCAAACCCTACAGCGCCGCGTTGAACGACGAGATCCCGGCGATTGCCGACGTGTTCCGTTTCTTCGCCGGCGCCAGCCGTTGCATGAGCGGTTCGGCGGGCGGCGAATACCTGGCCGGGCACACCTCGATGATCCGCCGCGACCCGGTGGGCGTGATCGCCTCCATCGCGCCGTGGAACTACCCGCTGATGATGGTCGCCTGGAAAATCGCCCCGGCCCTCGCCGCTGGTAATACCGTGGTGCTCAAGCCGTCGGAACAAACCCCGCTGACCGCGTTGCGCCTGGCACAACTGGCGTCGGACATTTTCCCGGCCGGCGTGCTCAACCTGGTATTTGGTCGCGGTCCTACCGTTGGCAACCCGCTGGTTACCCACCCGAAAGTGCGCATGGTGTCGCTGACCGGCTCCATCGCTACCGGTTCGAACATCATTTCCAGCACCGCCGACAGTGTCAAACGCATGCACATGGAACTGGGCGGCAAGGCCCCGGTGATCATCTTCGACGACGCCGACATCGACGCTGCCGTGGAAGGCATCCGCACCTTCGGTTTCTACAACGCCGGTCAGGATTGCACCGCCGCGTGCCGCATCTACGCGCAGGCCGGTATCTACGAGAAGTTCGTCGAGAAGCTCGGCGCGGCAGTCAGCAGCATCAAGTACGGCTTGCAGGATGATCCGACGACCGAACTCGGCCCGCTGATCACCGCGCAACACCGCGACCGCGTGACCGGGTTTGTCGAACGCGCTGTGGCGCAATCGCACATCCGCCTGATCACCGGCGGCAAGGCGGTTGAAGGCAATGGCTTCTTCTTCGAGCCGACGGTGCTGGCCGACGCGCAACAGGACGACGAAATCGTCCGCCGCGAAGTGTTCGGGCCAGTGGTGTCAGTGACCAAGTTCAGCGATGAAGCGCAGGTGCTGGGCTGGGCCAACGATTCGGACTACGGCCTGGCGTCGTCGGTCTGGACCGCCGACGTGGGTCGCGCGCATCGCCTGGCGTCGCGCTTGCAGTACGGCTGCACCTGGGTGAACACGCACTTCATGCTGGTCAGCGAAATGCCCCATGGCGGTCAGAAATTGTCCGGCTACGGGAAGGACATGTCGATGTATGGGTTGGAGGATTACACCGTTGTGCGGCATGTGATGTTCAAGCACTAAAAACATCGCCGGCAAGCCGGCTCCTACAGGGTTTTGTGTCGTTCACATTATTGGCGTACGGAACAAAACCTGTAGGAGCCAGCTTGCTGGCGATGGCGTCACCCCGGTTTCAAGGCAGAAACCGGCATCACGCACCACCAGGCTTTACCCCAAAAACAATAACCACCGATCCGGGCAGCGCCGTCATGGCCCTGCCACGGTTTCGGACATCCGAAATCTGCCGATTTTCCGGAGCTTACACACCATGAGCGTACTACCCGAACTCTCCGCAGCCGCTGCCGACAGCGATGCCGAGCAACTCCGCAAGCTGGGTTACACCTCCAACTTCAACCGCAGCATGAGCCTGTGGGAAAACTTCGCCCTGGGCTTCACTTACCTCTCTCCGGTCGTAGGGGTTTATACCCTCTTCGGCCTGTGCCTGGCCGCCGGTGGACCACCGATGTTCTGGGCGTATTTGCTGGTCGGTTGCGGCCAGTTGCTGGTCTGCCTGATCTTCGGCGAAGTGGTCTCGCAGTTCCCGATTTCCGGCGGTGTCTACCCTTGGGCCCGTCGTTTGGTGGGCAAACGCTGGGCGTGGATGGTCGGCTGGATCTACTCCATCGCCCTGTGCGTCACCATCGCCGCCGTTGCCGTGGGCGCCGGTCCGTACCTGGCCGCGATGATGGGCTTTGAACCGAGCAACAACACCAACATCGTCATCGCCCTGGTGCTGACCCTGTTCGCCACACTGGTTAACCTCAGCGGCACCAAAGTGCTGGCGCGCATCGCCATGTTCGGCTTTATCTGCGAACTGGTCGGCGCGGTGATCGTCGGTGTGTACCTGCTGATCTTCGAACGTCATCAATCGATCAGCGTGCTGTTCAACACCTTCGACATCAGCATCAACGGCTCCTACCTGCCGGCCTTCCTCACCGCCTCGCTGGCGGGGATGTTCCTGTACTACGGCTTCGAGGCCTGCGGCGACGTGGCCGAAGAAACCCCGAACCCGAGCAAGCAGATCCCGGTGGCCATGCGCATGACCATCTACATCGGCGGCGTCGCAGCCATGTTCGCCTGCCTGGCGCTGATCCTCGCCGTGCCGGACATGCAAGCCGTGATCAACGGCACCGACAAAGACCCGGTCGGCACCATCCTCAACAATGCCTTCGGCCCGGTCGGTTCGAAAATGGTCATGGGCGTGGTGATGATTTCCTTCATCTCTTGCGTCATCAGCCTGCAAGCGGCGGCAAGTCGCCTGCTGTATTCCTACGCTCGGGATGAAATGGTCATCGGCAGCTCGCTGCTGAAGAAGATTTCTCCTACGACCCAAGTTCCAGTCGCCGCGCTGTTCGTCTCCGGCGTCCTGCCGGCGCTGATCATCATCCTCGGTTTCTTCCTGCAAGACGCGGTAGCCACCATCGTCAGCTTCGCCGCGATCGGCATCTACCTCGCGTTCCAGATGATCGTCCTCGCCGCCCTGTATGCCCGTGTGAAAGGCTGGAAACCCAGCGGCAAATTCACCCTCGGCACCTGGGGCTGGGCAGTGAACATCGGCGCGCTGGTCTACGGCGTCGGCGCGATTATCAACATGGCCTGGCCGCGCACACCGGATGCTGCGTGGTACATCAACTATGCGATGGTGCTGAGCACGGCGATCGTGATTGGGTTGGGGCTGATTTACATGTGGATTGCCAAGCCGTATGACCATGGGACGGCGCCTGCTGGGGATGCGTGGAAGGTGAGTCACTAACAGAAACCGATCTTCAATTCATGACTTGCCCGCAGCGATGCGGGCGGGGTCCAAGTCGTTGATGCGGGTGCGGCTTGGTGAATATTTCGACGTACAAAAAAACCGCCCCTAAAGGCGGTTTTACTTTCACAGAAGAGGGTATTAACCCTGTCGCCTGGGTAGAGTTCTGCTCTCTTTGCCAAGCCATTTAAGCCGATTGGTAAGTCTTCCCACTGAGAGTAAATTCAGCTTAGGTAGGAGCAATCAAATTAACCGAAGGGAAATAGCTGCGATATCGCCTGGCATCTCGCGTCAGCAACGGCAACCTTTTCACGGCTGCATGGGCGCCAATGAAAAAATCTGCCAAAACATTGTGCTTGCTACCACCCACCTTCCGATATCGGATGAATGCTTTACCAGCCAAAAACAACGCCGGGCGTGGAACCTCCTGCATCACCAATCCGAGTTGATTCACTACTTCGTCCAACGCTTCAAATGTGGAGAACGTTTGAGACAACTCGGCGTAGATAATTGGATTGATCGCCAGTTCATGTACCCTGGCTTGAGCGCGAAGCTGCTGGATAGACCAATCGGCCCAAACCGGGTCGTCTTCCAGAACGTCGATCAGAACATTTGTATCGACCAACACCATCAATCTTCCCCACGCAGTAAGGCCATCAGTTCGTCTGTACGCCATTTGATATCGGCTTTGCCTCGCACCGCATCAAAACGGTCGGGAGCACTCGTCTTGTCCTTTTTGATCTTGGCGCTGTGAAGCACCACCTCGCCTTGTTCGTTGACACTGAATTCTATGGCCGCGCCCGGCGTCAGATGCAATGCATCCCGAATCGGCTTAGGAATGGTTACCTGGCCTTTGCTGGTCATAGTCGACATATCTCGCTCCTAAAAGTATTACCCATCCAAACAAAGTAATACCTGATCGCAGCCTCTGCAACCGCCACTTATCGAGGATCGTTCTTTTCCAATGTTCGAATAAATAACCGAAAAATTGCGCTTCAGGTGCAGCGTTCCAGCAGCCAGTGTAAAAACAGGAAAATCCTACAGACCAAGCCTTCTCGCAAAGGCTTGGATTCCTACGACACGCGTCGCCGGAGTAGACTTGCCGCCGCGAGCGCCTGATCGATAGGCTTTGTCCCGTCGCTGCCAAATCAGCGGCCCGGGGTCGAAGCCGGTCAATCATCAACATGGCGCATCCGCACCACCATAGGAACTGGGGCACATTTTTGCCTTTTCGTTTCGCTTTATGGTGGACCGTGTGGCGCGGGCCTCTTGGCTTACATGTTGATCGAGAATGTCCCGACTTCGAACGCCGCACGGTCCGCCACCCCAATCTGTCGAAGGATTAGTGGCGGCTCCTTTCTCAACATGGAGTCGAAGAAATGCACACGCTAAATCCGTCGGAAACTCATCCTCATTTCATCCCCACTGTTTTTCCCCGCCACAACCGCTTCCTCCACGCGATCATGCAAGCCAACCAAGCCTGGTTCTGCGTCCACGACCTGGGACGTTTGATGGGCCGCCCGCTTGACCAACGACTCACCCAAAAACTCGATCCTGATCAACGCCGGTATGTCTGGCTGCTGAAGAACGGCAGAACAGTCGAGTCGCTGATGGTTAGCGAATCTGGAATGTACGCTTTGCTGGTCCACCATTTCGTCCCGGAAAACCGCAACTTGCGCCAATGGTTGAGTAACGAAGTGATACCTGCACTGCGAGAATCAAACTCGGTCGAAAACATTCCGAGCCTGAGTTCATTGCAATGGGGCGGGCTCTCGGTGCCGCTGCTGCACTGGCAAGATTCGGCCTGGATCAAGTGGCGGGACATGCCGGATTTAGTTCAAGCGCAGCGGCCGTTTCCGATCATGGGTACCTGTAGCTGAAGCAATACCTGTAGGAGCCAGCTTGCTGGCGATGGACGCAAAGGCGCCGAGTTGAACCAGGCAGCACGCGTTATCGTTAACGACCATCGCCAGCAAGCTGGCTCCTACAGGGGACCGTGCTCATGGTGAGAATCTAATGGGTTTTCTAACCAGTCGAAGCATTAAGAAAAAAGGGGTGGACCTCGCAGTCCGCCCCTTTCACTTGGAGTACCTCTATTCGATGGCTTTCCCGGTAACCCTCCCCGTCAAAACCGCGAAACACTCCGCATCGCATCCACCAGATAGCGCATCGCAATCCGGTCACTCTCCGACAACTCGCGATACCTCTCCACCAGCTTCAACTCCTCGGAATTGAGCCGGCGCCTTCGCCGTCCTATACCCAGGCACGGGAAGATTCCCAACAGTTCGGTGATGCCTTGTACTTTCGACATGGACGATGTCCCTCTCTACGTCAAAGAAAACTTCAGATACCGCATCGCCCTTCCATTTTTTTCAGCCGCTTCCTTGTACCAACTGAATCCCACCGGCCTGAGGGCAGAAACCGGTCATGCCCATAGAATAGGAAGTAAATTGGCGCTGAAAAGCGGTTTTTAGAGTAATTAGTCGAAAAAAGCAGGAATGCCCTGTAAATCAGAAATGGCTGTGGGAAACGTGAACCGGAAATGTCTTGTTTCATAGCGGTGCCACTGCCACGCCATCAATCATTTTTGCTCTGCAACCGAACGGTTTAAGCTATTTGGCATCTGTTTAAAGTCCGTTGCGTTTGGCCGAAGGCATGTCCGAACCTCCATTTCTGATCCAGCACGTGCCAGGAACGGCGCGGGATTGTTCACGACAGGTTGTACTTATGCACCGCAGGAATTTGCTCAAAGCGTCCATGGCCATTGCTGCCTACACCGGTTTGTCCGCCACCGGCCTTTTAGCCTCGCGGGCCTGGGCCGGTAATGGCACGGCGGATGGCGAGGCCCAGGCCTTCGATTTCGAAGCCCTGAAAATCCAGGCCAAGCAGCTTGCCGGCAACCGCTATCAGGACACCAAGCAGGTGCTGCCGCCGACCTTGGCGACGATGACACCGCAGAATTTCAACGCGATTCGCTACGATGCCAATCATTCGCTGTGGAAGGATTTGAAAGGCCAGCTGGACGTGCAGTTTTTCCACGTCGGCATGGGTTTCAAGCAGCCGGTGCGCATGTACAGCGTCGATCCCAAGACACGTCAGGCGCGGGAAGTGCATTTCCGGCCTTCGCTGTTCAACTACGAAAACACCACGGTCGATACCAAACAGCTCACCGGCGATCTGGGTTTCTCCGGGTTCAAGCTGTTCAAGGCACCGGAGCTGGACCGGCATGACGTGTTGTCTTTCCTCGGTGCCAGTTATTTCCGCGCGGTCGATGCCACTGGCCAATACGGCCTGTCGGCACGCGGTCTGGCGGTCGATACCTACGCCAAGAAGCGTGAGGAATTCCCCGACTTCACCAAGTTCTGGTTCGAGACTCCGGATAAGGACAGCACCCGTTTCGTGGTCTACGCCCTGCTGGATTCGCCAAGCGCCACCGGCGCCTACCGTTTCGACATCGATTGCCAGGCCAGTCAGGTGGTGATGGCGGTCGACGCCCACATCAATGCGCGTACCGCCATCGAACAACTGGGTATCGCACCGATGACCAGCATGTTCAGCTGCGGCACCCATGAGCGGCGCATGTGCGACACCATTCACCCGCAGATCCACGACTCGGATCGCCTGGCGATGTGGCGCGGCAACGGCGAATGGATCTGCCGTCCGCTGAACAACCCGGCGACCCTGCAATTCAACGCGTTCGCCGACACCGACCCGAAAGGCTTCGGTCTGGTGCAGACCGACCACGAGTTCGCCAGTTATCAGGACACCGTCGACTGGTACAGCAAGCGTCCGAGCCTGTGGGTTGAACCGACCACCGCGTGGGGCGAAGGCTCTATCGACCTGCTGGAAATTCCTACCACCGGCGAAACCCTGGATAACATCGTCGCATTCTGGACCCCGAAAAAACCGGTCGCGGCCGGTGATTCCCTGAACTACGGCTACAAGCTTTACTGGAGCGCCCTGCCGCCGGTCGGCACACCGCTGGCGCGGGTCAACGCGACTCGTTCGGGCATGGGCGGTTTCACTGAAGGCTGGGCGCCGGGCGAGCATTACCCGGAAGTCTGGGCACGCCGGTTTGCCGTGGATTTCACCGGCGGCGGGCTGGATCGCTTGCCCGAAGGCACGGGCATCGAACCGGTGGTCACGTGCTCCAACGGTCAGGTCAAGGACTTCAACGTGTTGGTGCTGGATGACATCAAGGGTTACAGGATTACCTTTGACTGGTTCCCGACCAATGACAGCGTGGAACCGGTGGAGCTGCGGTTGTTCATTCGCACCAATGACCGGACGTTGAGCGAGACGTGGTTGTACCAGTATTTCCCGCCGGCGCCGGAGAAGCGTAAGTACACCTGAAGCGAACTCTTTCGCGTGTAGGAGCCGGCTTGCTGGCGATCAAATCACCTCGGTGTATCTGACAGACCGAGGTGCGCCCATCGCCAGCAAGCCGGCTCCTACAAGGTTGCGTTGTTCAGGCCTCACACAAAGCCCCGGTCAAAACGACCGGGGCTTTTTCATTTCAGGCGAAACATGACGAAACCATCGATCCCCGACGGTTTTGATACGTTTTCGATATGTGGCTATTCACAATTTTTTCAGCATCGCCAACCACCGACTAAGCTTCAGACAAGTCCGATCAATCTGCGTGAATGGATCAATCGACTATGGGCGCTTTGTGGCAAACCGATTCGAGTAAAACTGTGGTTCCGACTGAACGTGTGGATGAAGCGCCTTTACCTGAAAAACCTCGCCGTAGCCGCGTCAAGCACGGCTGGAGTGCGTTCTGGTTGTTGCTGCTGATTATCGCGATCGTCGTGGGGCTCGCGGCCGCCAAGGAAATGCGCACCTCGAAATTTCAATCCCGGGAAGTCAGCAAATTTGCCGCGACCCTGAATTACGAACTCAAACCCGGCCCCAGCGATGCCATTCGCTACCCGGGCGCCGGCCCTTTTGACCTGCGCCTGGGCTACAGCTCTCTGGGTGAATTCCTGCCGCGCCTGATCAAGCGCGATTACGTCGTTGCAGCACAAACCCGTTTTTCGCAACCGCTGATGGACTACACCGACAAGGGCTTTTTCGTACCCTACGCGGAAAAAATCCAGGCCGGCCTGTCGATTACCGATTGCCGTGCGGCGCCGCTTTACCAGTACAAGTACCCGCAACAACTCTACTCAAGCTTCGACTCGATACCGCCGGTGGTGGTCAGCAGTTTGCTGTTCATCGAAAACCGTTTCCTGCTTGACCCGCGCCAACCTCGGGCCAACCCTGCCGTGGATTGGCCGCGGTTCGGCATGGCCGCGTGGTCGCAGGTCGCGAAAATGCTGCACATGCCCGGCCAGTCCGCGGGCGGCAGCACCCTGGCAACGCAACTGGAGAAGTACCGACATTCGCCCGATGGCTTGACCGTGTCGGGCGGGGAAAAAATCCGTCAGATGATTTCCGCGAGCGTGCGCGCTTATCAGGCCGGGCCGGACACCCTCGAAGCGCGGCAGAATGTGGTGCGCGATTACCTCAACAGCGTGCCGCTGTCCGCCGTACCCGGCCACGGTGAAGTGCATGGCATGGCCGAAGGGTTGCGCGTGTGGTACGGCGCCGATTTCAACGAGGCCAACGAACGGCTGGCGAGCACCGACACGGATCCGAAAACCATGGCCGCAAAAGGCCTGGCCCTGCGGGAAATGCTGTCGTTGATGATCGCCCAGCGCCGCCCTTCCCACTACCTGACCAAGGGCCATGACGAACTGGCCGACCTCACCGACAGCCATATCCGCCTGCTGGCACAGAACAACGTGATCGATGCTCAATTTGCGGCGGCCGCGCTGGCCAGCAAAGTGACGTACCGCGACTGGCAGACCCAGCCGACCATTCAGCCGATCGAAACCAACAAAGGCATCAGCGTGGCCCGCAGTCGTTTGGGCGGCCTGCTCAACCGGCCGCTGTACGACCTCGATCGCCTCGATCTTTCGGCCACCAGCACCCTGCAAGGCGGCTTGCAGACCCAGGCCACCGAATACCTCAAGCGACTGTCAGACCCAGCCTACGCCGCACAGATCGGCCTGATGGGTGAACGCCTGCTCACGCCCACCAGCACCACGCAGGTGCGTTACAGCTTCACGCTGTTCGAGCTGACTCCGGACGGTTCGCGGGTGCGGGTGCAGACCGACAGCACCGATCAGCCCTTCGACATCAACGAAGGCAGCAAGCTGGAACTGGGCTCCACCGCGAAAATGCGCGTGCTCACCACCTACTTGCAAATCATCGCCGAGCTGCACGACAAGTACGTCGGGATGACCGTTCCGGAGCTGAAGAAAGTCGAAATTCCGGATCAGGACCGCTTGAGTCAGTGGGCCATCGATTACCTGATCCAGACCAAGGACCGCAACCTGTCGGCCATGCTCGGTGCGGCGCTGGACCGCAAGTATTCCGCCAGCCCCGGTGAGGCCTTTTTCACCGGTGGCGGGCTGCACTTCTTCCACAACTTCCGCAAGGAAGACAACAACCGCATTCCGACCTTGCGCGATTCCCTGCGTGAATCGATCAACTTGCCGTTCATCCGGCTGATGCGCGACCTGGTGCGCTACACCACGTATTCCGGCCCGAACAACAGCGCCGCGCTGATGGGTGACGACCGCGATCCACGGCGTCAGGAATACCTGGCGTCGTTCGCCGACCGCGAAGGCACTTCGTTCCTGCTGAAGTTCTGGAAGCGCTACAAAAACAAGGACACCCAGGCACGGCTCGAAACCTTCCTCGACAGCATGAAACCGACGCCGATCCGCATGGCGGCGGTGCATCGTTACCTGTTGCCACAAGCCAGCCAGGAAAGTTTCAACACCTTCGTGCGCTCACACTTGAGCGGCGCAAAGCTCACCGAGAAACTCACGGACGAGCGTCTGCAACGTCTCTACGAAAATTACGCGCCGGGCATTTACGACTTGCCGGACCAGGGCTTCATCGCCAAGGTCCACCCGCTGGAAATGTGGCTGATGGGTTATTTGCTCAATCACCCCGACGCCAAGTGGGGCGACATCGTCAAAGCCAGCCAGTTTGAACGCCAGGAGGTTTACAGCTGGCTGTTCAAAAGCAAACACAAAGGCGCCCGCGACGGCCGCATCCGCACCATGCTGGAGATCGAAGCGTTCCTCGACATTCACGCGCGCTGGCAGAAAGTCGGCTACCCGTTCGATCACCTGGTGCCATCGCTGGCCACCGCCATCGGTAGCTCCGGTGACCGTCCGGCCGCGTTGGCCGAGCTGATCGGCACCATTCTCAACGATGGCGTGCGCATGCCGACGCTGCGCATCGACAGCCTGCATTTTGCGGCGAACACGCCGTACGAAACCAAGCTGATCAACGACCCGGATGCCGGCAAACGGGTGATGCCATCCGAAGTCGCCACGGCCATGCGTGAAGCCTTGTCGCAAGTGGTGGATGCAGGTACAGCGAAACGGGTGTCCGGCAGCTTTGTGACCGCCGACGGCAAACCCTTGGCCATGGGCGGCAAGACCGGGACCGGGGATAACCGCATCGAAGCCATCGGCTCCGGCGGGCGGATCCTCAGTTCGAAGTCGATCAACCGTACGGCGACCTTCGTGTTCTACATCGGTGACAGCCATTTCGGCACCTTGACCGCCTTCGTGCCGGGCGCCTCCGCCGAAACGTTCAAGTTCACGTCGGCGTTACCGGTGCAGGTGCTCAAGGGCATGGCGCCGATTCTCACGCCGTATTTGCAGCCGGGCAGTCACACGCAGTGTTCGCCGGTTGAAGTGGCGCGGCGGTGAAGCGCTGGCCGGGTGGTCAGCGCTCGCCGATTGGCACAACTACACTTCCGAATCCCAGACCACCGTGACATTGCCCGCGTAGGTCTTGTTTTCCCCGGTCAGCATCTGTTCGACATTATCCCGAGATATCTCGAAGTGCAGCGCGCCGGGTTTTCGATCGACGTAATGACCGGGCTGGAACAACTCGGTGCCGCTGCCGTCACTTAACAACGGTAGGCGATTGACCGGCTGGTTGCTGGCGTCCGTCAGACCGCTGGGCAGCGTCACGCTGATGTTCAGCGGCACTTTATCCCCCGAGGTCGGCTCCGACAGTGCGCACGTGTTGCCGTCCGGGTACTGGCACTCCAGGTTCATCTTGAAACGCGACGACGCCGACAGGTTGAAGGTTTGATCGCGGAACAACCGCGTGGGTTTGCGGCCCTGGTTCAGCCAGGCTTGCCAGCCGCCTTGAGGCACCAATTCCACCCGATTACCGCCGGGGGGGATTTCGACTTTGAGTGTGTGTTCCACGTCCAGCGTGAAGTTGAACGTGAACTGATCGTCTTCGGGAATCATGACATCACCGAAATCAAAATCGAGGCCTGGGCCCATGCTGTAGCTGATGCTGCCGGTGTATTGCCCGGAGGACATCGTCAAAGGCTTAGGGGTTTTTATGGCATAGGCGTATTCCAGTACATCGTATGTGAACCGCGGAATATCCGTGCCCGGTTGCCGACTGCAGACTCCCGCACCTTCAGGAACGACCCAAAAGAACAAAGCAAAACTGGTGGACGCTGCGATGTAGTTGATACCCACACACGGGCTGGGTGCCAACTTCCACTGATTAGCCCAACCGATGATGCCCGGTCTTTCCCATGCACCGACACCCGGCGGTCTGTCCAGGACCCAACGGTGTCCAATACCCGCAATGCGAACTTGCACCGTCTCGACTTCCCTGGTCACGTTGTGAGTGACTTGCACATCCCGCCACTCCGAAGGCAGTTTCCACATGGCGCCCTGTCGGGGGTTTTCGTGATTAGCGAGGATAGGGCCGTTAGAGCGGACGATAAGACTACTGCGAATCCCAAAGATACCCAGTGCCTTGCACAGGGGTATCGCCGGGGCGTGATAGGCACAAAGTCCGCTTTCCGGCGTTGTGTTGACGAATTCGTTTTTCAGTGGGTTGGTCGGGTCCGGACTGAACTTCGCGGTAATTTCCTGTACCAGCGCACTTGCGCTGGCGGATGCCAACATGAGCAAAGAGGCGCTGAAGTATTGGCCAAGCCGGTGTGTAAAGCGCTTTGTGATATCCATGTACTTTCCTTTTGACCCAGGCGCTACTCCTGGCACCCACGAATTCTTTCGAGGGCCAATATTGTTTAAACTTCAGAATCCCAGACCACCGTGACATGACCTGAATAGGTCTTCTCGGCACCGTTCAGCATCTGTTCTAACCCGTCTGATCGAAAACCTTGAACTTCTTCGCCGCGTCTGTACTGACAAAATCCGTCAAGGCGCTATGGCTTCGAAAATCATATGGACGCTACCGTAATAGTCACCTGACTTATATCCATCTCCCGGTTTTACAGCGGCAATTTCCAGCCCCACGCGCTTACCCGTCCGGCCATCCATTTCCGAAATCACTTCGTCGGGATTGAGGGTGAGTCTTTTGTTGTTGAACGTGACGACCAATGGAATGTCGTCAGTGTCATTGCCGTTACTCAGATAGGGTTCAAAGTACAGACGGGCAGAAATAGCGCCATTTTCGTTTTTGACATCGAACTGTTTGCGCAGAGGGCTTAGCTCAGAGGTGACAGGATTCCAGTTCAGGCGTTGCTCCTGGTGAATCCAGTCGGTATCGCTCGGTATAACATGAAACTCGGCAGTGGGAATGGTGACCGAGACATCAAAGGTTTCGCTGAACCTGATTGCAAACACGCTGGTACTGGTCAGCGTCAGCATCGCCATTGAAGCTGCCGTCGTTATTACTTTAAACATGTTTTTCACCTGTACATCAAAGCCAGTCTTTAGAGAAACAAAGATGTTCTTTATCCCTTTATCTCAAGCTTCTTTGTCGCTGAACCTTCAATCAGGGTGAAGCGGTATTCACGGCCGGCCTGCTTATCGAACTGAAAAGTCCGCCCCGCCATGACGTGATGTTTTGTGGTGGGCTGGCATTCAGCTTCGTTCTTCACCGAACAGTCCTTGAACTCGTCAATCACCACAACGGTATTCCCGTTGTTGCGAATTTCATATTTGCCAGCACCGTCATTGATCACACTGTCAAAACGCGTTTCTTTGGGTCGCACGAAAAACACCGTGCCGTAACCGGCCAACACGTTGACCCCGGCGGACAGACCTTTTTTGTAGTCTTCACGTTCTTCCGCGGACACCGCGAATTCATCTTCTTTCTCAGGAACCACCGGCACGAACCGTACGCGGAAATAACGCTCTTTTTCCCGCTCTCCCATGTACAACAGGCGCGTGCCCTGCATGCCGTTTGCCGGAACGATCAACCGGGCCGGGCTGGCCATCAGACCATCACGGGCGCTGGCGTCGGCCTGCGTGGCAAGCGGGATTTCACGGGACGTCCCATCGGCGTCGTAGACTATTTCAAGGATATTGACCTTCACAAATGCAGTGCTGTCGCCGCCATTGAAGACCCGTTTCAAATAGGTACTTTTATCGCCATCCAGATAGTCATAGACCACCCCGACATTAATTTGCGGCCCGGCAAAGATGGCGTGAGAGCCAAGAGAAAAAAATAAAAACAGCAGTAAATGTTTCATGCATTAAAACCTCATTTAATTAATTGCAAACGGGCGCGCCGGCGTTGTAAATCAAATTTGCGAGTCCCAAATAACGGTGACCTCGCCCGAATAGGTGTGGCCAGCGAACTTCAACATTTGCTCCATGTCTTCCCGCTTGATTTCAAAGTGCAAGGCGCCGGGCTTGCGATCCAGATAAAAAGCCGGATCGAACCTCTCTGTTCCGCTGCCACTCAGCAATAAGGGGCGATGCCTTACCGGTTCGCCGGAGGCATCCTTCATGCCATTAGGCAGGGTGACCCCGATATCCAGTGGAACGCTATTGCCCTCCCCATCTCTTACAGCACAGGTATCACCATGCGGGAGGCTGCACTCCAACTGCATCTTGAAAGGAACAGAGGTCCAGACATGAAAGGTCTGGTCCCTGAACAACCGCGTCGGTTTGCGCCCATGTTGCAGCCAGGCCTGCCATCCGCCTTGGGGCTCAAGTTGTATTCGGTTGCCTCCCGGTGGCACTTCTACCTTGAACATATGGTCCACCAGCAACGTGAACTCCAAATCGATAATGTTGTCGTCTGGCAGCATGACGTCACCCATATCAATATCCCCACCAGGCCCCAAGCTAACGGCCAAGCGGCCGCTGTACTCGCCGGACGCCATTCCCAGAGGATTGGGGGTGAGCAGTTCATAGACAAAATCGAGGCCGTAATACTGAAGTTCGGGAATATCGAATCTGGCTGTTTTTGCGCATAGGCCATCAGCCGGTGTCAACCAGAAAAACAGAAACTGGCGAGGCCATGGATGAGCCCTGCTACCGGTTTCCACGCAAGGTGTTGGGGCAATATTCCAGTTACCACCCGTCCAGAGCATTTCATGGGCTACAGCATCGCCAACTCCTCCGCCTACCAACTCGGCAATTGGCGTGGGGCTTTTATACGTGCTGGAAATCCCTGATATCCGGAATCTCAATGTTTCTGTCTTTCCGCCTCCGACCGGGGTGACCTGCAGGTCCCTCCATCCCGATCGGGTTTGTATCATCGCCCCCATGCGAGGGTTGGTGTGATCAGCCGCAATAACTCCTGTCGAATTAAACAAAATTGGAGTGTTGATGCTGAACAGGCTTTTTGACTGACAATAAGTACTGTACCCGGAGTGAGCGCAGATCCCCGTTACAGGCGTTGTGTTCTTGAAATTGTTGACACCAGGATTGCCGGGCTCTGGTCTGAACTCAGCAGTAATAGGTACTGTTACAGCGAATGCGGGTACGCTAAAAAACAACACTATGGCGTTAGCCAGCAGTTTTTTTACAACGCGCACAGCCAGCTCTTTCGGGATGTTCATATCAAATCCTAAATATTGAACGCATAGCTCAACCGGCCGTTTCATTACTATTTGTCGCCTCCGCCAGGGTGTCCGGGGTGCAACGCAAATCCCCGATCATCAGCACATTGTTTTCATTGCGCGCATTGGTCGTGTCGAGGCGGAACTGACACAAAAGCTGGTTGCCATGCCGCACTTCGAGAGTCGGTGAACCGGCCTGCATTTCCATGGAGAAGAACCCGTCGACTTCACTGACCCCGCGGCTGGCGTGGTTGATGACGTGATGACCTTTGAGCGGTTTGCCTTGGGGATCGATCAAGCGGCCCAGCACGGTCAAGGTTCTGCTGACGGTAATCTTGCGGTAGTCCACGCCGCCCTTGTTCAGGTGATAGCGGGTGCGTGGCGGCTGGATGCTCGCGGCCGGTGGGTGGTTGCCCTCGAAGTCGAAGCTCACCGAACTGTTTTTGTAGGCGGTGATCGGGATGAAATTGCGCCCAGGCCGCAGGGTGGCGCTGCCACCGCTCAGGTCATCGGCGCGCAGAGCGATGTCATCGAGGTCAGACTCGACGTCAACAATCATCCCGGCCCCGGCCCCATGATGCTGGCTGGTCATGACGATTTTCTGCCCGCCCACGGCCACCGTGCTGTCCAGGTTCAAGCCGCCGGTGAGGTTGTCATTGAAAGAAGAGCGCTGAACGAAGGCATCGCCATTAAGGATTTCGTTGCTGAAATTCGCGGTGCCGGATAGCCCGATGCCGTAGGTGTCGGTAATCGCCGTGGCCGATACGTTTTGCAGCACATGGTCCTGCAGGTCCTTGCGATACGTGATCGAAGCGTTGTTGTCGCGATCACCTTCACGGGACGTGCGAGTACCGATGCTGCCAGACCACTGCTCACCCGGCCCGCCGAGTGCCAGGCTGACACTCAGATCGACCCCGCGATTGCGTTTGTCGCCGCTGCTGAAACTGCCGGGCCGGTCGAAGACCGAGAAGCGCCAGTTGGCATCGCTGCCGAACAGGTTACCGCGTTGGGTCCAACCGAGGTCCACGCCTACGCCTTCGACATTGCCATCGCTGTGAGACACCCGCCCGTTGATCGAGCTTCTACTGCTGACCCGATGATTCACCGACAACGACGAGGTGCTGGTCTGGCCGATGAACACATTGCGCTGGCGGATACGCGTGCCATCGGGCAAGGTTTCGTAGGTGTTGGTGGTGTCCAGCCAACTGCGGGTATGCGTGGCAAACACACTGCCGCCCCCATAGTTGTACATCGCTTGCAGGTCCATACCGGTGCCGTGGTCTTCGGTCTGATAGACGTTGGCGAACAGGCTGGTGTTGTTGGCCAGCGTCCAGTCGACCGAAGAGCCGTACTGCATTTTGTCCCGCACCTGACGGCCAGAAACCCCGAGAATCACCCGTGGATGCAGGAGGAAATTGAAGGCGGCGCCGGCGGTCATGTCACCGTAGGCCTGCTCGTCCCAGTTGCTGAGCAATTTGCTTTCTTGCCCGGCGAACAGGTTGTAGCGCCAACGGCTGTCCTGGTTGCGCCAGTTGGTCGGTTTGTACACCAGTTCCTGCGTGGTGGAAGTGATCTGACCGTCTTCGATCAAGCGCACTTCCACCTCGTAGATACCGCCGGGCAAGGGCCGGGTATCCAGGGTCTGCAAGCCGGCATCGACCGGTTGGGTATTGATCAACAGGCCGTTGCGGAAAATCTCCACCGACGCCTGGCGGTTGGCGGTGACATAGATCGGGTAAACGCTGGGCTTGGGGCTATTGATGGCCAGGCTGTCGGAACTGCCATACATGATGCCCGCCGCCGTATCGGGGCTGGCACCGAATGCACGCGGCTGACGGCTCAGGCCTTCGGAGTTGGGTGTGAAATATCCCAGGCGCAGAAAGCGGCCTTCGAGTTCACGCTGGGTGTAGAGCTCGTGCACCGCGTGATAGAGCTTGTCATCCGGGCCGCCCAAACGGGCCAGTTGCATGTTCAGGCTCTGGGTCCAGTTGCCGAGGCTGCTGCTGGCTTCCAGACCGTAACGCCCACCCAGATCCTGCTCCTGACCACCGTTCAGGTTCAACTGGTTGCGCAGGATCAAGCCGCTGCTGCCGCCCTCGGGCAACTCGTAATAACGCTTGGCTTCGTAGTTGCGTTCGGCGTTTTCGGTGACGATCGACACCAGGGAATTTTGCAGGTTGTAGTGCACAGCCAGCATCTGCTCCGGGCAACTGCCTTCACAGGCGCCAAGCGCTACGCCTTTCTTTAAGTAAGTGGCCCATATCTCACGTTCGCTGGGGGTGATGTTGCTGTCACCCACATCAGCGAACTCAAGCAGAGTGACGCGATCATCGCGGGATAACACGATCATCGCCTCCCCCAGAAGTTGTTGATCAAGTTCCACCCGAACGGCCAGTGGCACATCGAAGAAGTGCTCTTCGAAGTCCGCTGGCAAACCTTTGGCTTGAGCGAGCAGACTTCGGGGTGTCGTGCCACTTTCAGTGGGCGCGGCAAGTGCGTTTGCGCATAAAAAAAGTGCAAGCGCAGCCGCGATGGGAGTCATCGGGAACATGAACGGGATACCCTGAGTTTTAACGATCAAAACAGTAGAAGTGCCGGCCGGCAGGAGATGATCTGTCGACCGGTTTTGATGACCGGTGAGACTTGCTCTCACCGGGTATCAATTAACATCAAGGAGTAACAGGCAGTACCGCGTCGAAGCGCATGGCGACCACGCCGGTGTACTCACCCGCTTTATAGCCACCGGCTGGTTTGGTCGGAGTGACCACCAGTTCGACGCGCTTGCCTGGTGTGGATTCAGCATCACCGACTACTTCTACCGGGGTAGTCTGGTTCAGGGCCTGGCCGTTGAAGGTCACGGCCAATGGGACTTTGTCAGTAACAACGCCGTTGGACAGATAGGCTTCTTCTTCAAGCATTGCGTGAATCGAGCCATTGGTATTTTTGGTGTCGAACTGTGCGCGCAAGGTGCTCAACTGGTCGGCAATCGGGTCGTAGCTCAGGCGTTGATCCTTGACGATCAGATCCGGGTTTACCGGCAATACGTGGAACACATTGGTCGGAACCGACGCCACGATGTTGATGGAATGGCGCGCTTCACCTACAGCAAAAGCCATGGACGAACTCAATGCCAGAATGGCCATTGGGGTAGCAATTGCGAGTGTCTTGAACATTACTCAATACCTGTTGGTTAAATGAAAATATCGGCTTATTAAAAGTCCATATCGGTTAACGGCTATCCGTAGCTAGCGTCTGAGATATCAACTTTTAACGGGGCGCATAATCGACTATCGACTCTGCAATGTAAGTAGGAAATTTCGGTGATTCCTGTAGTCATTAGGAGCACACGCAGAAAGAAAAAACACTACAAACACTTATGGAAATGAACAGATGTAATACTTGGACTACATACAGTTTTTATCGAAAAAGATTACAACCATTTAAGCTAATGAATACAGCAACCTGGATAACCAAATAGCAATAAACTCCAGCCAATAGAGCAATAACTTTAACTATAAAGTTATTGCCGGACCGGAAAAATAGCCGCCAGCATCAGGTGCGCCTCAGCGAGAAACCTGCTCTCCACACCGCTCGTCGTGCGCATTCAATGCCCAAAGAAATCGCCTTGCACGCCGATAAGATATATCTTAAGTTGTATCTAAACACGACAGTGAGAAGGAAAAATGAGAGACCATCATTCCCCCCACCGCGAACACGGCGAAGGTCGCGACGGCTTTGAGAAACGCCCCGGCCGTGAACGTGGCGGACGCGGTCCACGGGTGTTCGCCCCTGGTGACCTGAAGCTGTTGCTGCTGGCGCTGATCGCCGAACAGCCCTGCCACGGCTACGACCTGATCCGCCAGATCGAAGGCATGTTCGATGGCGCCTACAGCCCCAGCCCCGGCGTGATCTATCCGACCCTGACGTTCCTGGAAGAAAGCGAAATGATCCAGGGCGATGCCGAAGGCGGAAAAAAACGTTACAGCGTGACCGACGCCGGACGTCTGTCTTTAAGCGAGCAAGCCGTTGCCCTGGACGGCGTGCGCATGCGCATCGACGTCAGCAAGCGTTCGTTGCGCGGCCACGACCGGCCGGCCGAGATCCACGAAGCCGTGCACAACCTGCGTCATGCGCTGCAATTGCACCACGGTCGCTGGAGCGCCGAAGAAATCCTGCGGGTTGCCGCATTGCTCAATGACACCGCCAAAGCCATCGTCGACGGCCCCGCCGTTGCCCATGCACCGGAGAAAAGCGAATGACTGAAGTGATCCAGCCAACCATTCACCGCGTCATGCACGAAATCAAACGCCGTCGCCTGGAAGTCCTGCGCGTGGTGGACCTGACCCCGCGCATGCGCCGCATTACCCTCGGTGGCCCGGAGCTGGCCGGCTTCATCAGCCTCGGCACGGACGACCATGTCAAGTTGCTGTTCCCGCAGAACGCAGCGGAACAGGCAGCGCTGGAAACCATGGTATTGGGCGCCGGCAAAGACAACGGCCCGATGCCGGCGATGCGCGACTACACGCCTCGGCGCTATGACCTGAACACGCTGGAGCTGGACATCGACTTCGTGCTGCACGGCGACGGCCCTGCCTCGACCTGGGCGGAACAGGCAAAACCGGGCCAGTTCCTGCACATTGGCGGGCCACGGGGTTCGATGATCGTGCCGGATATCTTCGACAGTTATTTGCTGATCGGCGACGAAACTGCCCTGCCCGCCATTGCGCGGCGTCTGGAAGGCCTGGCGGCCAATCGCCGGGCGTTGGTGATCATTGAAGTGGAAAACGGCGCAGAGCAGCAGAAGCTGGAAAGCCCGGCGCAAGTCAATGTGATCTGGGTGTTGCGCGAGGGTGGCAAGAACAACCTGCTGGCCACCGTGAAACAACTGCAGGTGCCTGCCGGCAATCTGTACGCGTGGGTGGCGACCGAGACCAAGGTGTCGCGGCAGATCCGCCGGGTGCTGCTGGATGAGCACGGGCTGGATGATCAGTTCCTGAAAGCTGTCGGTTACTGGCGCCTTGACGACACTGACGACGAGTAACTGTAGGAGCCGGCTTGCTGGCGATGGCGGTGTGTCAGGCGATATAAACGTTGCCTGACACGCCGCCATCGCCGGCAAGCCGGCTCCTACAGTTCCGTGTGATTCAGACGTTACGTCGCCATCGATCCAGCGCGATCACCATCAACGAAATCAGCACAAACCCCGCCAACAGTCCGCCCGCATTCAAAAACACCTGTGGATAACCCAGCTTGTCCACATCGATGAACGGGTAGGCATAGACCGCCAGCAGATGCCCTCGCAACAGGGCGTACGCGAAGTACACCAGCGGATAAATCACCCACAGCGCAATGTGCCGCAATCGCAGCGTGCCCTTGGGCACACACAACCACCACCAGGCCAGGAACAGCAGCGGCATGACGTCATGCAGCAGCTCATCGGCCAGCCATTGCCAGCCTTCGGGATGCCACAGATGGCGCAACAGCACGTTGTAGGCGAGGCCGACCACGGCGATGCTCACGGCGATCCCGCTGCTCACCCACGGCTGTAAAAACCAGCGCCGCGCCGCCGACTCTCGGGACGTCAGTTCGCACGTCAGCACCGTCGCCACCAGCGTGTTGCTGAGCACGGTGAAGTAGCTGAAAAAACTCACCAGCCCGCCCAGCAGACTGGCGCCCAGCATCCAGCGCGCGTGGAAAATCAGGTACAGCTGAATGCTCAATCCGGCCCACCCAAGGACAGCCGCCACGGTCACAAGACGACGGCGCATGACCATGTTCAGAGCGGTCGCTTGGTACGCATCAACTTCACGTACAGGCGTTCGACCTTCTCCCGTGCCCACGGGGTTTTGCGCAGGAAAGTCAGGCTCGACTTGATGCTCGGGTCGCTCTTGAAGCAGCGGATGTCGATGCGTTCGGCCAGCCCCGACCATTCGTAATGTTCCACCAGCGCGTTGAGGATTTGCTCCAGCGTCACGCCGTGCAGCGGGTTGTTGTTCTGTTCGGTCATGCCGGGCCTTCGAGCGATGTGTGGTTTGGAAGCCGCGCACCTTAGCCGAGGGTTGGCTTGGGGGAAAGGCGTCTGTGCGCTATCTGTTGAATGTAGGCGAATCCGCGAACCTGCACACATCCCCTGTAGGAGCGAGCTTGCTCGCGATGGACGAAAACGATTACGCGGGCTGTCTGGATGAAAGCGTTCTGCTGTCGTCCATCGCGAGCAGGCTCGCTCCTACAGGGACGTCGGTGTAAGTGCTGACTATTACCGAATCAACAAAAATTCATCTCGGCAAAAGGTCTTTCTCTATTTGTAACAGAACATTATCCTTACGCCCGAATCTGCTGAAACGCTTACGCTAGCCGCTTCGCCCCTCACTCCCCAGAAAAAGATCAAGAATTTCTCCTCTATGCCTTATGTTCAATTTTTGCGAGACAGCGCTGTCTGCACGCCTGTTTCCCAGCGAAAAGTGCTCAACCTGATCGGCGGATTCAGCGCCTTGGGACTCGCCACCTGCGTTCAGGCCGCACCGGCTTTCGATAGCCAATCGCCGTGGATGCTTGGCGACTGGAACGGCACGCGCACCGAGCTTTCGGAAAAAGGCTACGACTTCAAAGTCGATTACACCGGCGAAATGGGCAGCAATCTGCACGGCGGCTACGACCACGATCGCACCGCGCGCTACAGCGATCAGTTTGGCCTTGGCACTCATCTGGACCTGCAGAAAATTCTGGGCTGGGACGACGCTGAATTTCAGCTGACCATCACCGAGCGCAGCGGCAACAACATCAGCAATGACCGGATCAACGATCCACGGGTCGGCGGTTTCACCTCGGCCCAGGAAGTCTGGGGCCGTGGGCAAACCTGGCGCCTGACGCAGATGTGGTACCAGCAGAAATTCTTCGACCAAAAACTCGACATCAAGGTCGGCCGTTTCGGTGAAGGCGAAGACTTCAACAGCTTCCCCTGCGACTTCCAGAACCTGGCGTTCTGCGGCTCGCAAGTCGGCAACTGGGTGGGCGGCATCTGGTACAACTGGCCGGTCAGCCAGTGGGCGATGCGGGTCAAGTATCACCTGACGCCGGAGCTGTACGCGCAGGTCGGCGCGTATGAGCAGAACCCGTCGAACCTCGATCGCGGCAACGGTTTCAAGCTCAGCGGCAGCGGCACCGAGGGCGCGATCCTGCCGGTGGAGCTGGTGTGGACGCCGAAACTCAATGGCCTGCCGGGCGAATACCGCGCCGGTTATTACTACAGCAACGCCAATGCGACCGACGCCTACAAGGACAGCAATGGCCAGCCCGCCGCCCTCAGTGGCGAGGCCTACCGCAGCGCGTCGAGCAAGCACGGCGTATGGCTGGGTGTGCAGCAGCAGCTGACCAGCCGTGCCAGCGATCACTCGCGGGGCTTGAGCGTGTTTGCCAACGGCACGATGCACGACAAGAAGACCAACGCCATCGACAACTACGTCCAGGCCGGCGTCGTCTACAAAGGCCTGTTCGATGCACGCGCCAAGGACGACATCGGTTTCGCCATGGCCCGTGTGCACGTCAACCCGGCTTATCGCAAGAACGCCGAGGCGAGCAATCAGGCCCGCGCGGTCTACGACTTCGACGACCCGAGCTTCCTGCCGCCGCAGGACACCGAATACAGCGCCGAACTCTATTACGGCGTGCACGTCACCAACTGGCTGACCGTGCGCCCGAACCTGCAATACATCCGCCACCCCGGTGGCGTGGACAAGGTCGATGACGCGCTGATTGGCGGGATCAAGATCCAGTCACAGTTCTAACCAACACCGCAACCCCCTGTAGGAGCGAGCCTGCTCGCGATGGACGTCAACGATAACGCGGGGAGCCTGACACCCCGCGGCGTTCTCAGGTTTTTCGCGAGCGAGCTCGCTCCTACAAAGACCGCGTTAACAGTTTCACTTTTCTATATGAACCATGCCCACGCCAGATCGTCATCTACAGTGAACTTGCGTTGGACACACTTTGAAACGTCACGGAGAACCACACTATGAGCACTGATGGTGCTTTGAGTCGAAGCCGTCTATTGCCGACCCTGCTCGGCATTCTGCTTCTGCTAATGGGCCTGGCCATGCTGGCCGGGGGGATCAAGCTGAGCATGCTCGGCGGCTCGCTGTATTACCTGCTGGCCGGTATCGGCCTGGCGCTGACCGGCGTGCTGCTGATCACCGCTCGCCGCGCTGCGCTGGGCTTGTACGCACTGGTGCTGTTCGCCAGCACCGTGTGGGCCTTGTGGGAAGTCGGCCTCGATTGGTGGCAACTGGTGCCGCGTCTGGCGCTGTTGTTTGCGCTGGGCATCGTCATGTTGCTGCCGTGGTTTCGCCGTCCGTTGCTGCGCGAAGGCGAAGCGAAAGCCGGCACCGGCGCCCTCAGCATCGCTGTGGTGCTCGCAGGCGTGGCCGCACTGGCCAGCCAGTTCACCAACCCCGGTGAAATCAAGGGTCAACTGGACCGCGACAGCGTGCCGGGCATGACCAACACCGCCCCGGCCATGCCCGACGGTGACTGGAACTCCTACGGCCGCAGCGCCCACGGCGACCGTTACTCGCCACTGGCGCAGATCACGCCACAGAACGTGAACAAGCTTGTTCCTGCCTGGACCTACCGCACCGGCGATCTTCCTGGCCCGAACGATCCGGGTGAAACCACCGCCGAAAACACCCCGCTGAAAGTCAACGGCATGCTGTATGTGTGCACGCCGCACAGCCAGGTGATCGCGCTGGACCCGGACACCGGCAAGGAAATCTGGCGTTTCGATCCGAAGCTCTCCACGCAGAACGCGGCGAACTTCAAGGGTTGGGCGCACATGACCTGCCGTGGTGTGTCGTACCACGATGACAACGCCTACGCCTCCGAGCAAAGCCCGACCGGCAGCGCCAGCGCGCCTGTCGCCAGCGCCTGCCCGCGCCGGATCTTCCTGCCTACCGCCGACACCCGTCTGATCGCCCTCAACGCCGACACCGGCAAGATGTGTGAAGACTTCGGCAACAAGGGCCAGGTCGACCTGAGTGCCAACATCGGCGGCTTCAATGCCGGCGGTTACTACTCCACCTCGCCTCCAGCGGTCACCAAGGACCTGGTGGTGATTGGCGGCCATGTGACCGACAACGTCTCCACCGACGAGCCGAGCGGCGTGATCCGCGCGTTCGACGTGCACACCGGCAAACTGGTGTGGAACTGGGACAGCGGCAACCCGGACGACACCACGCCGATTGCCGAAGGCAAGGTCTACACCCGCAACTCGCCGAACATGTGGTCCATGTTCGCCGTCGATGAAAAACTCGGCATGCTCTACCTGCCGATGGGCAACCAGACTCCGGACCAGTTCGGTGGTGCGCGCACCCCGGAATCGGAGCTGCACGCCGCCGGCCTGACCGCCCTCGACATCGGCACCGGTAAAGTGCGCTGGCACTTCCAGTTCACCCACCATGACCTGTGGGACATGGACGTCGGTGGCCAGCCAACCCTGATGGACCTGAAAACCGCTGACGGCGTGAAGCCGGCGGTACTCGCGTCCACCAAGCAAGGCAGCATCTACGTGCTGGACCGCAGCACCGGCCAGGCCATCGTGCCGATCAACGAAGTGCCGGTGCCACAAGGCGCTGTCGAAGGTGATCACACGTCGCCGACCCAGCCGAAATCCGACCTAAACCTGATGCCGCCGCCGCTGCAAGAGCGCGACATGTGGGGCGTCACGCCGTTCGACCAGCTGATCTGCCGGATCGACTTCAAATCCATGCGTTACGACGGTCCGTTCACCCCGCCGTCGCTGCAGGGTTCGATCGTTTATCCAGGCAACTTCGGCGTGTTCGACTGGGGCGGTATCTCGGTTGACCCGGTGCGTCAGATCGCATTCGTGAACCCGAGCTACATGGCGTTCAAATCGAAAATGATCCCGGCCGCCGAAATCGCTGCCCAGGGCCCGCGCAAAAGCGAAACCGAAGGCGTGCAGCCGAACAAAGGCGCGCCGTACGGCGTCGTCCTCGAAGCGCTGCTGTCGCCGATGGGCCTGCCGTGCCAGGCGCCAGCCTGGGGTTATGTGGCGGCAATCGACCTGACCACCGCCAAAGTCCTGTGGAAACACAAGAACGGCACCGTGCGCGACAGCTCGCCGGTTCCGATCCCGCTGAGCATGGGCGTGCCTAGCCTCGGCGGCACCTTCACCACCGCCGGTGGCGTCGGTTTCCTGAGCGGCACCCTCGACCAGTACCTGCGTGCCTACGACGTGAAAAACGGCAAGCAACTGTGGGAAGGCCGCCTGCCGGCCGGCGCGCAAACTACGCCGATGACGTACACCGGCAAGGACGGCAAGCAATACGTGCTCGTCGTGGCCGGCGGTCATGGTTCGCTGGGCACCAAGCAGGGTGACTATGTGATTGCGTACAAACTGTCCGAATAAGCTTCAACGGCAGTAAAAACAAAGGCGACGCCCTCACAGGCGTCGCCTTTTTTGTGGCCGCACAAAAACCTTGTAGGAGCCAGCTTGCTGGCGATGGTGTGTCAGCTGCGCAGTTGTCGCCTGACACTCCATCGCCAGCAAGCTGGCTCCTACAGTTGTCTGTGTTGCGGTGAAATCCAGCTAACCTGAATCCCTGCTGAACACACCTTCGAATGATCCATTAACACCTTGGCATCATTGAAACCACCGCCAACCTGCCCCATCTAAGACCCATACCCCATTGCGCAGGTGCCCCATGAGCGACCAGCAAGAATTCCCCGAAGACCCTAGCGAATACGCCGATCCCGAGAACGCCGAACACCACGCCCCCGGCAAAGGACTGGCCCTGCCCGGCCAGAACCTGCCAGACAAGGTCTACATCATCCCGATCCACAACCGCCCGTTCTTCCCGGCCCAGGTGCTGCCGGTCATCGTCAATGAAGAACCCTGGGCCGAAACCCTGGATCTGGTGAGCAAGTCCGATCATCACTCCCTGGCCCTGTTCTACATGGACACGCCCCAGGAAGACCCGCGCCATTTCGACACCTCGGCCCTGCCGCTCTACGGCACGCTGGTCAAGGTGCATCACGCCAGCCGCGAAAACGGCAAATTGCAATTCGTCGCCCAGGGCCTGACCCGCGTTCGCATCAAAACCTGGCTCAAACACCATCGCCCGCCGTACCTGGTGGAAGTCGAATACCCGCACCAGCCCACCGAGCCGACCGACGAGGTCAAGGCCTACGGCATGGCACTGATCAACGCGATCAAGGAACTGCTGCCGCTCAACCCGCTGTACAGCGAAGAGTTGAAGAACTACCTCAACCGCTTCAGCCCCAACGACCCGTCGCCGTTGACCGACTTCGCCGCCGCCCTCACCTCGGCGACCGGCAGTGAACTGCAGGAAGTGCTCGACTGCGTGCCGATGCTCAAGCGCATGGAAAAAGTCCTGCCGATGCTGCGCAAGGAAGTCGAAGTCGCGCGCCTGCAAAAAGAAATCTCCGCCGAAGTGAACCGCAAGATCGGCGAGCACCAGCGCGAGTTCTTCCTCAAGGAACAACTCAAGGTCATCCAGCAGGAGCTGGGGCTGACCAAGGACGACCGCAGCGCTGACCTCGAACAGTTCGAGCAACGGCTGGAGGGCAAAGTCCTGCCGGCGCAGGTGCAAAAACGTCTCGAAGAAGAAATGAACAAGCTGTCGATCCTCGAGACCGGCTCGCCGGAGTATGCGGTGACCCGCAATTACATCGACTGGGCGACTTCGGTGCCGTGGGGCGTGTACGGCGAGGACAAGCTCGACCTCAAGCACGCGCGCAAGGTGCTGGACAAACACCACGCCGGCCTCGATGACATCAAGGACCGCATCCTCGAATTCCTCGCGGTCGGCGCCTATAAAGGCGAGATCAGCGGCTCCATCGTCTTGCTGGTCGGCCCGCCGGGCGTGGGCAAGACCAGTGTCGGCAAGTCCATCGCCGAATCCCTCGGCCGGCCGTTCTACCGCTTCAGCCTCGGTGGCATGCGCGACGAAGCCGAGATCAAGGGCCACCGCCGTACCTACATCGGCGCACAGCCGGGCAAACTGGTGCAGGCGTTGAAAGACGTCGAAGTGATGAACCCGGTGATCATGCTCGACGAGATCGACAAGATGGGCCAGAGCTACCAGGGCGACCCGGCCTCGGCGCTGCTGGAAACCCTCGACCCGGAACAGAACGTCGAATTCCTCGATCACTACCTCGATCTGCGCATGGACCTGTCGAAAGTGCTGTTCGTCTGCACCGCCAACACCCTGGACTCGATCCCCGGCCCGTTGCTGGACCGGATGGAAGTGATTCGCCTGTCGGGCTACATCACCGAAGAAAAAATCGCCATCGCCAAGCGCCACCTGTGGCCGAAGCAACTGGAAAAAGCCGGCGTGTCCAAAGGCAGCCTGAGCATCAGCGACAGCGCGTTGAAGTCGTTGATCGACGGTTACGCCCGTGAAGCCGGGGTACGCCAGTTGGAAAAACAACTGGGTAAACTGGTGCGCAAGGCCGTGGTGAAGTTGATCGACGAGCCGAAAGCAGTAATCAAGATTGCGCCGAAGGACCTGGAAGCCTCACTCGGTCATCCGGTGTTCCGCAACGAACAAGTGCTGTCCGGCACCGGCGTCATCACCGGGCTGGCCTGGACCAGCATGGGCGGCGCAACCCTGCCGATCGAAGCCACGCGCATTCACACGCTCAACCGTGGCTTCAAGCTCACCGGGCAATTGGGCGAGGTGATGAAAGAGTCGGCGGAAATTGCCTACAGCTACGTTAGCTCGAATCTGAAGTCCTTCGGCGGTGATCCGAAGTTCTTCGACGAAGCTTTCGTCCACCTCCACGTACCGGAAGGCGCGACCCCGAAAGACGGCCCGAGCGCCGGCGTGACCATGGCCAGCGCCCTCCTCTCGCTCGCCCGCAACCAGCCGCCGAAGAAAGGCGTGGCCATGACCGGCGAACTGACCCTGACCGGGCATGTGCTGCCGATTGGCGGGGTGCGCGAGAAGGTAATCGCGGCACGGCGGCAGAAGATCTTCGAGTTGATCCTGCCGGAGCCGAATCGCGGGAGTTTCGATGAACTGCCGGATTATCTGAAGGAAGGTATTACCGTGCACTTCGCCAAGCGTTTTGCGGATGTGGCGAAGGTGTTGTTCGGATAATCACCTAGCGTTTGCAAGATCGCCATCGCCGGCAAGCCGGCTCCTACAAAGTATTGGTGTCAGCCACAAAAAATGTGAGCGACACAAATCCCCTGTAGGAGCCGGCTTGCCGGCGATGGCGTCTGCACTGCCGACATCAGTCCCCAGGCCGTCACAATTTGTCTCATCTTCAGTTATGCTCGCCGTTCGTCGTGAATGCCGGAGCCGCTGACCCCATGTCCCCCACCCGCCTGTTTGCCCCCCTCGCCCTGTCCTTGCTGGCCGCTTGCGCCACGCCACCGAAGCACAACGTGACTGTGGAAAAACAAAGCGAATGCCCGATTAAACTCACCAGCGGGCAAAACCTGATCCTGACCCTGCCGAGCAATCCGACCACGGGTTATCGCTGGGCGATCCAGGATTCGGCCGGTGGCGTGTTGCGCGCGCTGGGGCCAGAGGTGTATCGCAACCCGGAAGATGCCGGCGTGGTCGGTGCAGCCGGTGTATCGACCTGGCGCTTCCAGGCGTTTGCAGCAGGTGACGGGCGCTTGCGCCTGACCTCGCAACAGCCGTGGGCGCCGGAAGTGTTGCCGGTCGAGACCTTCGACTGCGCGATCTCGGTCAACTGACCATGGGCTGGCTGATCCTGGCGCTGATGGGCGCGGTGACCTTTCTGTACGGCCTGAGCGTGCACGCATCGCTGCTCTGCCTGTTGGTCAAACCGATGCCGGTACTGGCGCTGCTCGGCTGGCTGCACGATGCACCGCCCAGCGAATACCGGCGCTGGATCAGCCTGGGCTTGATCTTTTCCCTGCTCGGCGACGTATTGCTCGCATGGCCGCAGGATTTGTTCGTGTTCGGCCTCGGGGCGTTTCTGGTCGCCCATCTCGCCTATTTGAAAGCGTACTTGAGCGATTGCCGGCGATTGGCGGTGCTGCCGTTGGTCATTGCGTTGGGCGTCGGCGCGGTGTTGCTGGGGATTCTGATTGCCAATGGCCTGGGCCCGCTGCTGGTCCCGGTGATCGTCTACGGTCTGGCGATCAGCGCCATGCTCTGGCGGGCACTGGCGCGTCTGGGCACCGACGTGCCCAAGCGCTCGGCGCTGCTGGCGGCGGCCGGTGCGCTGGCGTTTGTGTTTTCGGACAGCGTGATTGGCATCAACCGGTTTGTCGCGCCGTTCGTTGCCGCGCCTTATGTGATCATCCTCAGCTATTGGCTGGGGCAGTGGGGCATCACCGCTTCGGCGTTCGGCACAAAACCGCGCTGAATCCTTCGCGAGCAAGCCCGCTCCCACAAGGACGGTGATAAACCTGTGGGAGCGAGCCTGCTCGCGATAGCGGTCTAACTGAACACACAGACTTCACAGCCTGCCCACCGCTTTATCAGACAACCCGCGCATCCCCGCGCCAACTTGGCTAAAATGCCGGCCTTTTCCACCTACACCGCTGGAACCGCCGTGAGCAAAGAACCCGATCGCCTTTTCGCCCAGCCTTTGGCCCAGGTGCCTGACTTCGCCTTTAACGAGGACGTGGTGCGGGTGTTCCCGGACATGATCAAGCGCTCGGTGCCCGGCTATCCGACCATTGTGGAAAACCTCGGCGTGCTCGCCGCGCAATTCGCCCAGCCCAACAGCGTGCTCTACGACCTCGGTTCGTCCCTGGGCGCCGTGACCCAGGCATTGCGCCGTCACGTGCGCACCGATGGCTGCCGGGTGATCGCTGTGGATAACTCGGCGGCGATGGTCGAGCGCTGCCGCGAATACCTCAATGGCCAGGATTCGATGTTCCAGGAATTGCTGCCGGTCGATGTGATCGAAGGCGATATCCTCGCCCTCGACTTCCAGCCGGCCTCGGTGGTGGCGCTGAACTTCACCCTGCAATTCATCGCCCCGGACCAGCGCACCGCGCTGCTCTCGCGTATCCGTCAGGCGCTGTTGCCCGGCGGGGCGTTGATCCTCTCGGAAAAGCTGCGCTTCAATGATTCCGAAGAACACGCGCTGCTCACCGACCTGCACGTCGCGTTCAAGCGCGCAAACGGCTACAGCGAACTGGAAATTGCCCAGAAGCGCAGCGCCATCGAAAACGTCATGAAGCCCGACAGCCTCGAAGAACACCGCGAGCGCCTGCTGGCCGCCGGGTTCTCGAAAGTCGTGCCATGGTTCCAGTGTCTTAACTTTGCCTCGTTGATTGCCTTGCCATGATTGATCTGTCCCCCCTCGCCCGCCGTCTGGCCGGCACACCGCTGGCCGAATGGGCCAACACCCTGCAAGCGCAACTCGACAAGAAAATGGAAAAGGGTCATGGCGACCTCGAGCGCTGGCAGAGTGCGCTGGACGCCTTGCCGAAGATCCAGCCGAGTGAAGTCGACCTGCTCAACGGCCTGACGCTGGACACCGATTGCGACGATGCCACCCGCGCGCAGATGCGTACGGCGTTGATGGGTTTGTCGCCATGGCGCAAAGGCCCGTTCGACCTGTTCGGTGTGCACGTCGACACCGAATGGCGCTCGGACTGGAAATGGTCGCGGGTCGCTCCGCACCTCGATTTGAAAGGCAAACGCATCCTCGATGTCGGCTGCGGCAACGGCTACTACATGTGGCGAATGCTCGGTGCCGGGGCGGACAGCGTGATCGGTGTCGACCCAAACTGGCTGTTCTTCTGTCAGTTCCAGGCGGTTCAGCGCTACCTGTCGGAGCCGAATGCCTGGCACCTGCCGTTTCCGTTCGAAGACTTGCCGCCGGAACTCGAAGGGTTCGACACGGTGTTTTCCATGGGCGTGTTCTACCACCGCCGCTCGCCGATCGAGCATTTGCTGGCGTTGAAGGATTGCCTGGTCAAGGGCGGCGAACTGGTGCTCGAAACCCTGGTGGTCGAAGGTGACAAGCATCAGGTGCTGGTGCCGGAAGACCGTTATGCGCAGATGCGCAACGTGTGGTTCCTGCCGTCGGTGCCGGCGCTGGAACTGTGGCTGCGCCGTGCCGGGTTCAGCGATGTGAAGTGCGTGGACGTGAGCGTGACCACGGTCGAGGAACAGCGCGGTACAGAGTGGATGAAGTATCAGTCGCTCAGTGACTTCCTGGACCCCGAGGATCACAGCAAGACCATCGAAGGGCTGCCGGCGCCGATGCGTGCGGTCATCGTCGCGAAGAAGTAAATCGACTGGCAATGGACATCCCCTGTAGGAGCCGGCTTGCTGGCGATGGTGTGTCAGCTGCGTTGATGTCGCCTGACACTCCATCGCCAGCAAGCCGGCTCCTACAGGGAAGATGGTGTTTATTCTGCCGGCTTGGCGCGGCGGGCCTTGAAGAACTCGCTGAGCACCGTCCCGCACTCCTCCGCCAGCACCCCGCCCTCATACAGCACCCGGTGATTCAAAAAGCCCTGGGTAAAAAACTGCCCCTGGCTCTGCACAATCCCCGCCTTCGGCTCCAGCGCGCCATACACAACCCGCGCGATGCGCGAATGCACGATCAGGCCGGCGCACATGCTGCACGGCTCCAGCGTCACGTAGAGCGTGCTGCCCGGCAGACGATAATTGCTCACCGCCTGGGCGGCGTTGCGGATCGCGACCATCTCGGCATGGGCGCTCGGGTCATTGCCGCTGATCGGGCAATTGAAGCCGCGACCGATGATCTCACCGTCCTGCACCAGCACCGCGCCCACCGGCACTTCACCCAGTGCCGCGCCTTGTGCAGCCAGTGCCAGCGCTTCGCGCATGAAGTCGCGATCACGACTGCGGTCGATGATCGCAGCGGGACGAATCTGCCGCATCACGCCACCTCGATGGCGGCCATCAGGCCGGTTTCCATGTGGTCGATCACATGGCAATGGAACATCCACACGCCGGGGTTATCCGCCACCAGCGCCACTTGCGCACGCTCGTTCTTGCCCAGCAAGTAGGTGTCGGTGAAGTACGGAATCACCTTGTGCCGGTTCGAGGCGATCACCTTGAAACTCATGCCGTGCAGGTGAATCGGGTGCTGATACTGAGTCATGTTCTTCAATTCGAAAATGTAGCTCTTGCCCTTCTCGAGCTTGGCAATCGGGCGGTCGGCGCAGGTCTTGTCGGTGATGTCCCAGGCCTTGCCGTTGATCTGCCACAGGCTTGGCGGCTTGCCGTTGTCGACGTTGACCGACACTGAGCCGACCCATTCGAAATTGAAGTTGAATTTCTCGGCCTTGGCCAGGTCCGGCTCGGCCACCGGGTTGGCGGGCAGCGCGGCTGGCCATTGGGTCGGTGCATCGGTGTTGGCTACCGAGCGGAAGGTACCCAGACGAACCGGGCCGTTGCGCAGGGACAATTCTTCGCCGGCCGCCGGCGCCTTGATCGCCAGGCAAATACGCATACCGGGGCCCAGCCAGTATTCCTTGCCCATCGGGCGCGGTTCGATGGGGTTGCCATCCAGCGCATAAATCTGCGCTTCGACACCGGGAATGTTCAGGCGATAGGTCAAGGTGTTATCGAGGTTGAGCAGGCGCACACGAGTGATCTGCCCGGCCGGCAAGTCGATGACCGCCTTCGGCACGCCGTTGATCGTCGCCAGGCGTCCCGCCGTACCGCCCCGGGCCGCTTCCCGGGGAATGCTGAACTCGACGAAATTACCCACGTCGTCGACATGCCAGCTCTTGAGGCTCAGGGTTTTTTCGTACACGAAACCGGTCGGCTCGCGCTCTTCGACAATCAGCGGTCCGACCAGACCACGGCCGAGCTCCTCGCTGCTGTTCACATGCGGGTGATACCAATAGCTGCCGGCGTCCGGCACGCGGAATTTGTAATCGAAGTATTCACCGGGCAACACCGGCAATTGCGAGACGTAAGGCACGCCGTCCATTTCCAGCGGCAGGCGGATGCCGTGCCAGTGAATGGTGGTCGCCACCGGCAGGTGGTTGATGAAGCGCACCCGCAACCATTCGCCCTGACGCACGCGCAGTTCAGTGCCCGGCGCCGAAGGGCCGAACGCCCAGGCCTGGGTCTTGTGCCCCGCAACCAGTTCAACATCCAGCGGCGCGGCAATCAGCTCGTAGTCGTGGCCCGCGTCGGCGTCGGCCATCTTGCCCAGCCAATAACGCGACGCGCCCCCCGCGCCCACGCCAACGACAACAAGACCGGCCAGGCCACCGAGGATTTGGCGACGGGTAAAGGACATGAACTCAACTACCTCACGAATCAGCGACAGGCCCTAGGGCCTGGAAAAGGCGAATACGATACACCTGCGGTTGCGAAACAGTAAGGGTGGCGCGGCGGATGGACGCAGCCGGCGCTGCCCCTACACGACCTCGACCCACCTCAGGTCATACATATGCAGTGCACGTGCAGGCGATCAATCCGCGATCCTTGAACGCCTACTGTTCAAGGAATGAACGTGCATGAACCCTATCGAAACCCGCCTGCTGCCCAATGCGGCTGACAAGGCCGCCCTCAAGGCCATCGCCGTCAAGGTCGTCACGGCTTGCCCGAGCCTGGAGGACACCGCCCATGAGGTCGCCAGCCAGTTGCTCGCCAAATTCGGCGTCACCGGCCACGATCCGGACAAGGTCTACTTCCACCGTTTCAAATTCTCCAGCACCAACCCGACGGCCTTCACGGGCTGGGAACATTGCTGCACACAACCCATTGAATCCATGACCCTGACGCAACTGGTGATCCACCGCTTCCGCGTCGGTGATCAGGACAACGCCGATATGCTCGACGTTGATACGGGCTTCTACACCGTCGGGCCGGAGGCCGACGAATTCAACCACACCAATGAAATCCGCCTGCATGGCGATGAGGTGTTGAAGGAGTTCTGGAACATCAACTTCAGCGACGTTTATCGCAATAAGCTGCAAGCGTTCTGGCACGATTACGCCGATGACTTCCGCACCCTGGCCAAGTGCAATTTTCTCAGCAAGGCCGTTGAAGGACGAGATAGCGGCCTGTTGACTGACGATGACTTCCAGACCGTGGTCAGCGCCGTGATTGGCCCACTGAGCTGGCCGGTCAGCCTGCACATGCTGCAATCCGAACACCCCACCGACGCCGGACTGCGTGTTACGGCTGTGGATATCGACGGGCACGTGGCGACCAACATCCTGCGCATCGTCGATCCGCAAGGCCGGCAAATAATCTACTCGCCGGGTGAAAACGCACCGTTTCATGTGATGCAAGCACCTGCCGATCTGCATTGGTGGGTGTTGATGCAAATGAATAAAAAAGCCCCGCGCCAGCAGTTTCTCAGCCATTTCCCTCTGGCCGACCGCCATGCCATCAACGAGAACATCACCGACCTCATGAATCGGCTCGTCAGCACCTGGGGCCATTCCGATCACCATTTGATCAATCGCAACGATCAAAGCGTGACGAACGATGCCTTCAGTTGGTTGCGAGATTCGACCCGGGCGGCGATGAACGCCGAGGCTGATCTGTCGTTGACATCCAATGGTGATCTGCGAAAAAAACTATGGATCGGCTACCTCAGCGCCGGCCTCAAGGTGTTCGGTCCGATGGCGGTTGTTGGATGGCCGGTGGCGCTGGTGGTGATTGGCGCCAGCCTCGCCAGCATGGGGCTGAACATCGACCAGGCCGTCAACGGCAAGACCGCTGCCGAGCGCAAGCAAGGCGTGATCGGCGCGATCCTCAATGGCATCGATACCTTGTTCAACCTGCCGCTCTTGAAAGGCACGGGATCGCTGGAGGAAATCGGCACGCAGGCGCAAGCCGCCGACACCGTTGAATTGGCAGGAGAACTGGAGAGCCCTGCGGGTGAGTTGGAGGCCGAAGAATCGAGCTGGAGAGTCCCGGCGCTGGAGCAACTGCCCCCGACAACGCCAGAAACGGCGCCAATGGCCGATATCCCGCAAACATTTCAATCCAATGAGCTGTTGGATAGCTATTCACCGGTCACCGAGACAGGAAAGTTCGAGGGAATCTACCGGCTCGATTCCGATCCCCCCTACGCCATCCTGATGAACGACATGGCCTATTACGTGCGTTACTTCGCCACCTCAGCGGACGATGGATTCTGGGCAATCATTGACCCCGAGCGGCCGAACCAGATGATCCACTCGTTACCGGTGCGCTTGAACGCCGAAGGCAACTGGGAGCGCATGACCCGGTTGGGACTCAAGGGTGGAGGTCAGTGCCTGACCAAGGAATGTGCGATCGAGCTGGAAATGGATGTGCGTGATCCTGCACCCGCCGAGCCACCGATCACTGATCCTCAGCCCTCGTCATCGCCCCGCATTGCCTTAGTGAAAACGCCCTATGACGTGGCGTTGGCGCGTCGAGCGGAACTGAGAAAATGGGCCATGCAACTGCGTGAAACACACATTCAGGTTCAGATCGGACCCAATGGCGGGTTGGTCGCACCGGATCGATATGCCCTGTATTTCGCCGAAAAAGCCCGCACGCTGCTAACCACAGCTGTGCGCTTCTACCACAACCTGCCATGGAACAACCTGCCACCTCGTCCGGTGATACCGCTCGTCAACGCGTCTACGACCATCACGGATCTGCTTGCCCAAGTGTTCCAGAACGCCCCCGGACTGGTCGTCAGCGAAACCCTGGGGCGAATTACCAGCATGCGATTCATGATCGAGAACCTCGCCGACATGGCGAAACAAGGCGTCAAGACCCTTTACGTACGTCGCCTGCTCAGCGATTTTGCCCAAAGCGACCTGAACGCTTACTTCAAGTCCGGCGTCATGTCCGAAGACCTGGAAAATTATCTGACCCGCCTGGGTAGCGACCCCTCGGAGCACTTCAATGAACTGCAATTGGTGAAAACAGCGAGACAAAACGGTATTCGCGTCCAGGCCACCGACTGCGCAGCGACTTATAAAAAGAAAATCGCGTTCACGCGAACTGAAGAGCAGATGAGTACCAACCATCTGACCTCCGAGATCATGACCCTGGATAAAGCCGTTAACGACGTCGGCAAGTGGGTTGTTTTGACGGGTATCGAAAGCACCAACACCTTCAGGGGCCTGGCCGGCATCAGCGAACTGGAAGGCGGCATCGGACTGCGTATAGAAGAGGTCGATCCAGGTCAGGGGACGCGTATTTCGGCAGACCCCGGCATCGATATAGAAAGGGGGCCTTCCGCTCACAATGCGATAGCCCGCGGAAAAGTCGAAACCCTATTCGCCGATCTGCGTCTTGAAATGGAAGCACCGCAAGCAAGCCGCAACGAGCAGCAGATAGGCAGGCTACTGAACCGTCCTGGCATGTATTGCATTGAGCAATCAGAGGGCGCTTACACCCTGTTTCATCGCAGCCATACTGAGCAGATTGTGCAAACACCGATCCAGGCCCTGGCCGACGGCCGCTACTCAATCGATCGCCCAACCTGGGTGCCGGTCAACGGCGTTCCTTTCGACAACCTGCAGCAACTGTCGCAGCATCTGAATCACATGGGCATGAGTCTGCAAAGCCGCGTCCCGGCCTGACCCGCAGCTCCATCAGATGGCGGGCGAGGCTCAGGCGCCTCGCCCGCACCGCAAATCTCACTGCCCTCGGGACGTTTTCCCATGCCCAGCGCCCATCGATACGACACCCCATCCAGCCGATGCCTGACAGACCCGCCCTGCACCTCCTGAAATGATCGCGGTTCTTCTACAACCACGATCAAGGAAAGACTGTGGACACCTCAGAAAACACGACATTACCCAACGCCGCTGACAGGTTGGCGCTCAAGGGCCTGGTACCCGCGTTGATCCAGGCCTGCCCCGACATGTACGAACTGGCCTGCTCCGTCGCCAGGGATATTCTGACCAAACATGGCGTGACCCACCTGGAGCCCGAGCAGGTTTACTGGCATCGATTCAAATGGTCCGCCAGTCGCTGGCAAGCCTTCACGGGCTGGGAGCACCATGGCGCAAAACCCATTGAGTCGATGACGTTGCCACAATTGGTGATCCAGCGGTTCCGCGTCGGCGATCAGGACAATGCCGATATGCTGGATGTCGATGGAGGCTTCTATACCGCCGGGCCGGAGGTCGAAGATTTCGACGAAACCAATGAAGTCCGAATGCATGGCAACGAGGTACTGAAGGATTTCTGGGCGATCAACTTTGCGGATCTCTTCGACCAGAAAGTTGCTGCATTCTGGAACAAGCACAGCAAGACATTTCGCACCCTGGCCAAGTGCACCTTCCTGGCCAAAGCCATGGAGGACCGCGAGGGCGGCCGGTTATCGGATGATAATTTCCGCACCGTGATCAAAGCCGTAGCCGGCAACGTGAGCTGGCCGGTCACGCTACAGATGCTTGAAGCGCAAGTCCCCCCCGTCGAAGGGCTGCGGATCAGTCTGTTGAAAGTCGGCGGCTACGTGGCGACCGACATCCTGTGCATCAACGACGGCCACAACCAGATTCTCTATGCCCCCGGCGAAGTCTGGGGGCTGCACGCTTTCCAGAGTTATCGTGACCTGCATTGGTGGGTGCTTTCGCAGACCCGCCAACAGGCCGATCGCAAACGCTTCCTCGCGCACTTCCAGGTCGCCGACCACGACATCATGGAAGACACGTCCTGGCGCGCCGTGGCGAAAAGAAAATGGCTCTGGGCATTCGGACCTGCGGTCGGTCTGATCTCGACACTATGGCGCGCACCCCATATCGAAAATGTCGGGCTCAACCATGTCCTGGACCTGCTGGTCAGCACCTGGGACAGCGACGATCACAGCCTGATCGAACACACGAGCGAAGCGCTCGACGAGGACGCCTTCAATTTTCTCGCCAGCGCCGCTCATACCCGCATGATCAGCGACGCCACGTTCATGATGCACACCAATGGTGACCTGCGCAAAAAGTTATGGCTCGGGTATCTCAATGCCTTCGGCCGCATGTTTGGGCCGATGTCTGCGGTCGGCTGGCCAGTGGCGCTGGCGGTCGTAGGTTCCGGTATCGCCAGTGTCGGATTGCAGATCGATCAGGCCATCAATGGCAAGACACCCAGCGATCGCAGGGCGGCTGTGACGGGTGCGATTTTCGCGACGATCGATACCTTGTTCAACGCCACGTTCATCAAGGGTAGCGGTCGCTTGCCGGAAATCGCCGAAGCCCAGGCGTTCTTCGTGCCGGAAGAAAAACTGGCCGAAGCAGCAACCGCTCGCCCGCCACTGCCCACCCTGGAAGACATCGCGCCGGCACGCGTTCTGCCCGCAGAGCCTGAGGATTTTCTTGCCTCCTTCAAGACCGAAATTACCGAAGGCACCCGCGTCGAAGCCGGTGATCCCAGGCTTCAGGAAATCATCCAGACCGCGTCGGGCAAGCATTACATTTTCATGCGCCGCGCGGGCAGCGGCGGCTATTACCAAGTGCGTTATGTCGAGCAATTGCGCGGCTGGGTGATTATCGATCCAGCCAACCCGTTTTCTTTTTACCGCAATGTGCCGGTGCGCTTGAACGAAGCCCTGAGGTGGGAGCCCGTCGCCCGCACCGGCCTAAAGGGCGGCGTGAAAATTTTCGGCAAGTGGCCCTGGGGACACACGGTCGATCCCCTGCCTGAAGTGGACATTCAGCCGCTGGCGTACGATGTGCCGTCCGCCTCAAGACCGGCGCTGCAACCGCTGGCGGAAGCAGATGTCGATGCCTTCCCTCTGGACCCGCAGGACAGCAGCGACCGTTTCTATCAAGACTTCAAGGCAGCGCGCCGTACCCTGTACGACAACGCCATCACCTTCTATGCAACCCCCGAGTTACCGCCACGTCCACTCGTGCCAGCCTTCAAACCGTCTACGCCGTTTGCTCAAATGACCAAGCGCCTGTTCCAGGAAAATCCTGGCCTGGTGATCGGGCAGGACAGTGCCGGCACCGGCGCCAGGCAGTTGCTCATCGACAACCTCAAGGTACTGAACAAGCAAAAAATCAGAACCCTGTACATGGACCACCTGCTCACGGATTTCCATCAGGCGGATCTCGATGTTTTCCACAACACCGGCAAGATGCCGCCCGCGCTCGAACGCTATCTGAAGGTGTTGGACATCCGGTTCAAGACTGACCCGACCGGCCCCTACTCCTACACTGAGCTGGTGAAGACCGCGCAAAAAAACCACATTCGTGTGCAAGCCATCGACAGCATGGCCAGCCGGCGCTTTCCGCAGATGGAAGGGACAACAGAGGCCAGCAGCCGCAAGATGATGAATTACTACTCGGACACGATCCTGCGCACCGATCAGGTCGCCCGAGGCGCCCATCGTTGGGTGGCGCTGGTGGATGAGGGGCGCGCAAGTACCTTCGAGAAGGCCGCCGGACTCAGTGAACTGGAAGGTGCTGTGGCGTTGCGCGTCGACGAAAGCGCGCTGGGGCAGGCTCAAGGCCTGACGGTTGATCCGGGGAAAAAGGTCAAGGACGTGCTGGGATTCACCTTCGATGAACTGAAGAGCGACCTGCGCCTGCAATTGAAGGCAGCGCCTGCAACCGTTACAGCCCGCTCCCTCGAGGATGCATTGCCCAAGCGCGGTATGTTCATGCTCCAGGAGCCGTCCACCCTGATCCACCGCAGTGGTGATGGCAGCCTGGTACACACGCCGATCCAGCAGGACGGGGCCGGTTTTTTTATCATCCGTCCGAGATGGACCATGGTCAGTGGTCGTCACTTCGACAGTGTGCATGAGTTGGCCGCGGCCCTTGCAGATGAAGGGCTGACGCAGAGGCTGGTGCGCATTGACCCAGCGGTGGTCCCCGGCACGTCGCCGGGCATCGAACCTTCCGTCTCCGGCACAGCGGCCCCGCAACCCCCCGACCTTGCGTTGGCGGACCCGCCTCGAATCACTTCACCCTATGAGATCCCGGCGAGTGCGCGGGCCGACCTGGAAGGCGCTGCATTTGGTGATAAAGATAGTCTTCTGGACGACTCCGTCGGGGTGGTGATCGTCAACTCGTCCTACAACACATTCAAAGCGCTGCGAAAACAACTGCTTGAGGCTGCTGTACGCTTTTATGCCGACCTGCGTCTACCGACGCGTCCGTCGATTGCGCCCTTGGAACAAGCACTGCCAACGCAAGCGTTTATCGAACGATTGTTCGAGGAGTTCCGCGGGCTGGTGATCGGCGAAAGTCATGCCGATACCGGCAGCAAGCAATGGCTCATCGACAATATGCAAACGCTGGCCAACAAGGGCGTGAAGACCCTCTACTCCGAACATCTGCTCACGGACTTCCACCAGGCAGCACTGGACAATTTCGCCAGGACGTCGGTGATGCCCCGGGATCTTGAGCTGTACCTGCGCGAACTCGACCGCGGGCACATGACCGATCCTTTGCAACGCTACACCTTTCTCAACCTGGTCAAGGAGGCCAACCGGCACGGCATACGGGTTCAGGCCATCGACTGCATGGCCAGTTACCGACAGGCCGGAATGAAATCTGCCGATCCGTTGGCGCGGCAGAAAATGATGAATTTCTTCGCCCACAGCGTCATCGAGGCCGACCAGGCTGCACGCGGGCCGCATAACTGGGTGGCTCTGGTGGGCAATTCCCACTCGAATACCTTTGAAGGTGTTGCTGGTGTCAGTGAGCTGGAAGGCGCCGTCGGACTGCGCGCCGAGGATGTTGCCGAAGGCAAATCCGGAGGTATAGAACCTGATCCGGGCAAAAGTCTTTCCGATGAAATGGGCAAAAATGCGGCAAAGGTCAGAGGCGACCTGCGCCTGCAAGTTGAAACGCCGTGGTACGCACGATCGACTTCAGAGATCGAACAGTTAATCTCCCGACCGGGAATGTACACGTTGAAAAAGGAACTCCGCGAAACTTTTTTGGTTCATCGCAACCGCGATAATGCGATCGTACGGACCCATATCCATTTTGAATCCGGCCGCGTTTACATTGAACGTCCGGCCTGGCCGACCGTTCATGAAAAACGCTTCGACAGCATCGAAGCCCTGCTCAAGGCGCTTGATGAGCGAGGGATGAAACTGGCCGGTTGGTCCAAGCCCTTTTAACCAAAAACGAAAAAGCCGCGTGAAACATCGTTTCACGCGGCTTTTTGTTGCCATTCCTGTAGGAGCGAGCTTGCTCGCGATGGTCGTGAACGGAGACGCGTTAAAACAGATTCTCCGTGGAGGCCTTCAGTTCTTCGCGAGCAAGCTCGCTTCTACAGTGGGAATGGGGTGTAGACCTGGATCATTCCCACTCAATGGTCGCTGGCGGCTTGCTCGACACGTCGTAAGTCACGCGGGAGATGCCTTCGATTTCATTGATGATGCGGCCGGATACGGTTTCCAGCAGTTCGTAAGGCAGGTGAGCCCAACGCGCGGTCATGAAGTCGATGGTTTCCACGGCACGCAGGGCCACGACCCAGGCGTAACGACGGCCATCGCCAACAACGCCGACCGATTTCACTGGCTGGAACACCACGAACGCCTGGCTGACCTTGTGGTACCAGTCGGCCTTGCGCAGTTCTTCGATGAAGATGTGGTCGGCGCGACGCAGCAGGTCGGCGTATTCCTTCTTCACTTCACCAAGGATCCGCACGCCCAGGCCCGGGCCCGGGAACGGGTGACGGTAGACCATGTCGTACGGCAGGCCCAGTTCCAGGCCCAGACGACGGACTTCGTCCTTGAACAGTTCGCGCAGCGGTTCAACCAGCTTCAGGTTCATCTCTTCCGGCAGGCCGCCCACGTTGTGGTGCGACTTGATCACGTGGGCCTTGCCGCTTTTCGCGCCAGCCGACTCGATCACATCCGGGTAGATGGTGCCCTGGGCGAGGTACTTGATGTTGTCCAGTTTGTTGGACTGGGCATCGAATACGTCGATGAAGGTGCGGCCAATGATTTTGCGCTTCTTCTCTGGGTCGCTTTCGCCGGCCAGGTTGTCGAGGAACTGGTCCTCGGCGTTGGCGCGGATCACCTTGACGCCCATGTTCTCGGCGAACATGGCCATCACTTGCTCGCCTTCGTGCAGACGCAGCAGGCCGTTGTCGACGAAGACACAGGTCAGCTGGTCGCCGATGGCCTTGTGCAGCAGCGCGGCAACCACCGAGGAGTCAACGCCGCCGGACAGACCGAGCAAGACGTTGTCGGTGCCGACCTGGGCGCGAACCTGGGCGATGGCGTCTTCAGCGATCTTCGACGGCGTCCACAGGGCTTCGCAGCCGCAGATGTCGAGGATGAAGCGCGACAGGATGCGACCGCCCTGCTTGGTGTGGGTCACTTCCGGGTGGAACTGCACGCCGTAGTAGCGCAGGTCATCGTTGAACATGCCGGCGATCGGGCAGCTCGGGGTGCTGGCCAGGATGTGGAAGTCCTGCGGCATCTTGGTGACCTTATCACCGTGGCTCATCCACACGTCGAGGCCGAACAGGCCATCGGCGTCGATGTGGTCTTCGATGCCGTCCAGCAGCTGGCTCTTGCCGACCACGTCGACACGGGCGTAACCGAATTCACGCAGTTCGGAACCTTCGACCTTGCCACCCAGTTGCTCGGCCATGGTCTGCATGCCGTAGCAGATGCCGAAGACCGGCACGCCCAGGTCAAACACCGCTTGCGGGCAGCGAGGGCTGTTGGCTTCGTGCACGGATTCCGGGCCGCCGGCGAGAATGACGCCTTTTGGAGCGAATTCGCGAATCGCTTCGTCGTCCATGTCGAACGGATGCAGTTCGCAGTACACGCCGATTTCACGCACGCGGCGGGCGATCAGCTGGGTGTACTGGGAACCGAAGTCGAGGATCAGGATGCGGTGGGCGTGAATGTCGAGGGCCATGATTCAGTCTCGTCTAAGTAATTCAGAAACAGTCGTGATTCAGAAACAACTCGGGGCTGAATCGAACAGCCCCGGGTTACTTAACGTTTTGCTTGAAGCTTCAACCTACGCGGTAGTTTGGCGCTTCTTTGGTGATCTGTACGTCGTGGACGTGGGACTCGGCCATGCCTGCGCCGGTGATCCGCACGAACTCAGGCTTGGTGCGCATTTCTTCGATGTCGGCGCTGCCGGTGTAGCCCATCGAGGAACGCAGGCCGCCCATCAGTTGATGGATGATCGCGCTCAGGGTGCCCTTGTACGGAACACGCCCTTCGATGCCTTCCGGAACCAGCTTCTCGGCACCCGCGGAGGAGTCCTGGAAGTAACGGTCGGAGGAACCTTGAGCCTGGGACATGGCGCCCAGCGAACCCATGCCGCGGTAAGCCTTGTACGAACGACCCTGGAACAGTTCGATCTCGCCCGGCGCTTCTTCGGTACCGGCGAACATCGAGCCCATCATCACGCAGGAAGCACCGGCCACGATGGCCTTGGACAGGTCACCGGAGAAACGGATGCCGCCGTCGGCGATCAACGGAACGCCAGTGCCTTCAAGGGCAGCGGCGACGTTGGCGATGGCACTGATTTGCGGGACGCCGACACCGGCGACGATACGGGTGGTGCAGATCGAGCCAGGGCCGATACCGACCTTGACCGCGTCGGCGCCAGCTTCGGCCAGGGCCTTGGCAGCAGCGCCGGTGGCGATGTTGCCGCCGATGACCTGCACTTCAGGGAAATTCTGTTTGACCCAGCGAACGCGGTCGATCACGCCTTTGGAGTGACCGTGAGCGGTGTCGACCACCACCACGTCAACGCCGGCATTGACCAGGGCGGCAACGCGGTCACCGGTGTCTTTACCGGTGCCGACCGCAGCGCCTACGCGCAGACGACCTTGATCGTCCTTGCTGGCCAGCGGGTAAGCCTTGGCTTTTTCGATGTCTTTGACGGTCATCATGCCTTTGAGGGCAAACTTGTCGTCGACGATCAGGACTTTTTCCAGGCGGTGCTTGTGCAGCAGCTCGCGGACTTCGTTCTTGTTGGCGCCTTCGCGGACGGTGACCAGACGCTCTTTAGGCGTCATCACTTCACGTACGGTGGCTTCCAGACGGGTTTCGAAGCGTACGTCACGGGAAGTGACGATGCCGACCAGGTCGCCATCGTGCAGTACCGGAACGCCGGAAATGTTGTGCATGCGGGTCAGTTCGAACAGATCACGAACCGTGGCGTCAGCCTCGATGGTGATCGGGTCCTTGACCACGCCGGCTTCGAACTTCTTGACCTTGCGCACTTCGGCAGCTTGCTGCTCGATGGTCATGTTCTTGTGGATGATGCCGATGCCACCTTCCTGAGCCATGGCGATTGCCAGACGGGCTTCAGTGACGGTGTCCATGGCAGCAGAAACCAGAGGAATGTTCAGCTCGATGCCACGGGTTAGGCGGGTCTTGAGACTGACTTCGTTAGGAAGTACCTCGGAATAACCGGGCACTAGGAGAATGTCGTCGAATGTCAGAGCTTCTTGGCTGATACGCAGCATCGCGGGGGCTCCCGAGCGGGAAAATGGAAGCGCGCCATTATAGTCAGACACCCCCTCCTGTTCAATGTAAAACTCTGTCTATTATCGACGTAGTGATCGACGGAAGAATTTGCCCACAAATCCTTTGTAGGAGCGAGCTTGCTCGCGAGGGTCGTAAACGATGACGCGGGATGCCTGGCACCCCGAGGTGATCTCAGGTTTTTCGCGAGCAGGCTCGCTCCTACAGGGCAATCAGAGTTCGACTTTCACCCAACTCACCGGCTGATCCAGCCAATCGGCGAACTCATCGATAAAGCTCTGCTTGAACCCGGCTTCAGCCCAGTTGTTGAAGATGAACCCCAGGTTGGAAAACCCGCATTCCTGCAAAAACAGAAAGCCATTGATGTCGTCTTCATGCCCGCATTCCGGGCAGGTGAAGTTATCGGTGCGCCCCGGCATCCAGTCTTCCAGGCTTTCGAACAGCGCTTCACCGACTTCCTTGCGGCACTCGGCGCAGCCCGCCTCCCCCAGGAAACCCTTGGCCGGCGTGTAGATGCAGCGCTTGGTCACGATCTCGAGGCCGTTGATCGCTTCGCCGAACGGCAGCGCTTCCGGGTGCAGCACCACGGCGCGGGCACCGTCGGCGATCGCGTGGCCCATGCGGTTGCCGGTACGGCCGCAGGTGGTCAGCTCTTCCTTGATGATGTTCTTGCGCACCAGCCAGCGCACGACCGCCCGGGCCCGGGGTTCGTGCACCGGCAGCGTGGAGATTTTCGGGACGATGATGCTTTGGGAGTTCATGGGTGCAAGCCTGCAAATGCTGAGTAATTAACCTGTGGGAGCGAGCCTGCTCGCGAAGGCGGTGCATCAGTCGCCATCTGTGCTGGATGACGGGACGCATTCGCGAGCAGGCTCGCTCCCACAAGGTTTGGCGGGCGGCAGCTTAATCCCTGACACGCTGAGGTCAAGCACTCAAATACCGCCCGATCAACGCAATCCCGCTGGCCAGCACCAGCCAGGTCACCAGCCGCACAAACGCCTCGCGGGACAATCGCATGGTCAGCCGCCGACCGATCCACAACCCCAGCGCCATGGCCGGCAACAGACACAACGCCAACACCAGTAAGGGTAGCTCGGCATAAACACCCGCGACAGCAAACAGGCTCAGGCGCACCACGGTGCTGCAACTGATCAGCGCGCTCTGGGTCGCCCGCGCCGCGTCTTTCGACAACCGGCTGTTCAGGTAAATGGCATACAGAAAGCCACCGCTGCCAAACAACGCCCCGAACATCCCGCCAACCGTACCCATCGGCACCGCCCAGGCAGCCGACAACTGCGTTGGTCGGGCTTTCACCCACAGGCTGTAAATCGCGTAGGCGCTGATGAACAGCCCCATCAACAGCAGCAAGACGTCAGAATGCAGGTTCAGCAGGAAAATCACCCCCAGCGTGCACCCCACCGCCATGCACGGCAGCAGCCGCAGCAATTCAGGTTTGGCCACGTCCCGGCGTGACGGCAGCAGATTGCCGAACGCCGCGACGAAATCCAGCAGCACCAGCAACGGCACGATCTTCGACAGCGGCATGAACAGGATCAGAATCGGCCCCGCCACCAGCGCGGTGCCGAAGCCGGCGACGCCAAACACGATATAGGCCAGGGCGATGGCCGCCCCGATCACCAGCCAGTCCACCCCGCCAAATGGCCATTGATTCATCAGCTCGAACACATTCATCCCCAGTCATCCATGATTCCCGAAGCAGACTCTACCCCTGTAGGAGCGAGCTTGCTCGCGATGGACGTTAACGATAACGCGGGATGCCTGGCACTCCGAGCTGTTCTCAGGTTTTTCGCGAGCAGGCTCGCTCCTACAGGGGATCGTGCATTCGGTTGGAGAATGCCTTTAAACTGCGCCCCATGATTAAAGATCCCTTTGCAAGACTCGGCCTGGACCGTGAAGTCCTGACTGTCAGCCAGCTCAACGGCCGCGCGCGGGTGTTGCTCGAAGACGTGTTCAGCAATATCTGGGTCGAAGGCGAAATCTCCAACCTCGCCCGCCCGGCGTCCGGCCACGTGTATTTCACCCTCAAGGACAGCGGCGCCCAGGTGCGTTGCGCGCTGTTCCGGCAGAACGCCGCGCGGGTGCGACAGGCGCTGAAGGACGGCCTGGCGGTCAAGGTGCGTGGCAAGGTTTCGCTGTTCGAGGGGCGCGGCGACTATCAGCTGATTCTCGATACCGTGGAGCCGGCCGGCGATGGCGCGCTGCGCCTGGCCTTCGATGCGCTGAAGGAAAAACTGAGCGCCGAAGGCCTGTTCAGCGCCGAGCGCAAAGTGCCGCTGCCGGCGCATCCGCAGCGCATCGGCATCATCAGCTCGCCGACCGGCGCGGTGATCCGCGACATCATCAGCGTGTTCCGCCGCCGTGCGCCGCAGGTGCAGTTGACGCTGATCCCCACTGCAGTCCAGGGCCGCGAAGCCACGGCGCAGATTGTCCGCGCGCTGAAACTGGCGGACGCCCGTGGTTTCGATGCATTGATCCTGGCCCGTGGCGGTGGCTCGCTGGAAGACCTCTGGTGCTTCAACGAAGAAGCCGTGGCCCGTGCCGTGGACGCTTGCGTGACGCCGATTGTCAGCGCCGTCGGCCATGAAACCGACGTATCGATCAGCGACTTCGTGGCCGACGTTCGCGCGCCGACGCCGTCCGCCGCCGCCGAACTGCTCGCGCCGGACTCCAGCGACCTGGTGCGTCGGGTCGAAAGCCTGCATCGCCGGCTGGTGATGCGCATGCGCGACCGCCTGATGCGTGATCGCCTGCGCCTGGAAGGCATCTCCCGCCGCTTGCGCCATCCCGGCGAACGCCTGCGCCAGCAAGCGCAGCGTCTGGATGATCTGGACATGCGCATGCGCCGCGCCTTCGAACGCAGCCTCAACACCCGTCGCGAACGGTTGATCCGCCTGGAAACCCGCCTCGCCGGGCAACATCCGGGACGGCAACTGGCGATGCTGCGCCAGCGCCTCGACAGCCTCGCCGAACGCCTGCCCCGGGCCATCCGCGAAGGGCTCAAATCCCGGCGCCTGCAACTGCAAAGCCAGGTGCAGACGCTGCAGGTGGTCAGCCCGCTGGCGACCCTCGCCCGTGGCTACAGCATTCTGTTGGACGAGCGCGGCAACGCGATCCGCAACGCCGCGCAAACCCACAACGGCCAGCGCCTCAAAGCCAAACTGGGTGAAGGCGAACTGCAAGTGCGGGTCGAAGACAATCACCTGACGCCCGTCACCCTTTCTTTACTGGATTGATCCATGCCGCGTTTTCTAGCTCCGCTGCTGTTGCTGTGCCTGACCTTCAACGCCCACGCCGACAGCTACATCACTCGCCTGTTGAACAAACCGGTGCCGGGCGGCGTGGCGGTGGTGGACCTGGGCGCCGCTGCCCAGGCGCCGAAAGCCAGTTATCAAGGCAAACCAGTGCTGGTGGTCAAGGAACAGAACAACTGGCTGGCGATTGTCGGGGTACCGCTCACGGTCAAGCCGGGGACGCAGTCCATCAGCAGCGGTGGCCGTACCTTGAGTTTCAGTGTCGGCAACAAGAAGTACCCGGAACAGCGCATCACCTTGAAAAACACCCAGCAGGTCAATCCGGACCCGGAGAATCTCAAGCGCATCGAGCGCGAACTGGCCGAGCAGATTGCCGCCTATCGCACGTTCAGCCCGAATACGCCGAGCAACCTGCTGCTGGACAAACCGGTCAACGGGCCGCTGTCGAGCAAGTTCGGGGTGCGCCGGTTCTTCAACGGTGAAGAGCGCAATCCGCACTCGGGGCTGGATTTCGCCGTGGGCGCCGGCACGCCGATCAAGACCCCGGCGGCGGGCAAGGTGATTTTGATCGGCAACTATTTCTTCAATGGCAACACGGTGTTCGTCGACCACGGGCAGGGCTTTATCAGCATGTTCTGCCACATGTCGAAGATCGATGTGAAGGTCGGGCAGCAGCTGGCTCGCGGTGGCGTGGTGGGCAAAGTGGGCTCGACCGGACGGGCGACGGGGCCGCATATGCACTGGAACATCAGCCTGAATGACGCGCGGGTGGATCCGGCGATCTTTATTGGCGCGTTTCAGCCTTGAATCGTCGCTGAGGCTGCTGTCCTCTTCGCGAGCAGGCTCGCTCCTACAGGGGATCTGTGACACACCGCAGATCCACTGTAGGAGCGAGCCTGCTCGCGATAGCAATAGTCGCATCACCCCCAACCTTCAATTGCCGACCTTCAACCATCGCCGCAATCAGTTCTGGATCATCGGGCATCCAGCGCGATTAAATCTCGCAAAACCCGCCAAAAGCAGAACTTCTCTCAATTTTTTCCGACTGCTTGCCATCCTTCACCCTCGCGGTTAGGGTTGAAGGCATGAAAACCTCTCACACCCTCATTCAGCTTCGCCAGCACCGCAGCCTGTGCCTCGTCAGCGCACGACTGCCGGGCTGAATCGCGACGCCTCGTCCCACGCTTTTCCCAAGAACAGTTGATCCACCGGCAGGCCGCCTTTTTTCGGCCCACACAATAAGGATTTCCCGATGAGCATGCTCAAAGACCCGTCTTCGAAATACCGCGCGTTCCCGACCATCGACATCCCGGACCGCACCTGGCCGTCGAAGACCATCACCGCCGCGCCGATCTGGTGCAGCTCCGACTTGCGTGACGGCAACCAGTCGCTGATCGAGCCGATGGACGCGGTCAAGAAACTGCGCTTCTGGAAAACCCTGGTGCAGGTCGGCGTGAAGGAAATCGAAGCGTCGTTCCCGGCCGCTTCGCAAACCGACTTCGACTTCGTTCGCACCCTGATCGAAGGCAACCACATCCCTGACGACACCACCATCCAGGTGCTGACCCAGGGCCGTGAAGACCTGATCGAGCGCACCTTCGAATCCCTCCGTGGGGCGAAGAAAGCCATCGTTCACCTGTACAACGCGACCTCCCCTTCCTTCCGCCGCATTGTCTTCAACCAGGACAAGGACGGGATCAAGGCCATCGCGGTCAACGCGGCCAAGCTGTTCGTCAAATACGCCGCGATGCAGCCGGACACCGAGTGGACCTTCGAATACTCGCCGGAAACCTTCAGCGCCACCGAGCTGGAATTCGCCAAGGAAGTCTGCGACGCAGTCATCGAAGTCTGGAACCCGACGCCTGAGCACAAGGTGATCCTCAACCTGCCGGCCACCGTCGAATGCGCAACCCCGAACATCTACGCCGACCAGATCGAATGGTTCGGCCGTCACATCAACCGTCGTGACAGCGTGATCATCAGCCTGCACACCCACAACGACCGTGGCACTGGCGTGGCCGCCACCGAGCTCGGCCTGATGGCTGGCGCGGACCGTGTCGAAGGCTGCCTGTTCGGCAATGGCGAGCGCACCGGCAACGTCGACCTGGTGACCGTGGCACTGAACCTTTACACCCAGGGCATTCACCCTGAGCTGGACTTCTCCGACATCGACGGCGTGCGCAAAGTCGTTGAAGAGTGCAACCAGATCCAGGTTCACCCACGTCACCCGTACGTTGGCGACCTGGTGCACACCGCATTCTCCGGCTCCCACCAGGATGCCATCCGCAAGGGCTTCGCCCAGCAGAAACCGGACGCCCTGTGGGAAGTGCCGTACTTGCCGATCGACCCGGCCGACATCGGCCGCAGCTACGAGGCGGTGATCCGCGTCAACAGCCAGTCGGGCAAAGGCGGTATCGCCTACCTGCTGGAACAGGAGTACGGCATCAGCTTGCCGCGCCGCATGCAGATCGAGTTCAGCCAGGTCGTGCAGCGTGAAACCGATCGCCTGGGCCTGGAAATGACCGCCCAGCAGATCCACGCCTTGCTGCACAGCGAGTACTTGCAGGCCAACACCCCATACGCGCTGGTCAGCCATCGCCTGCAGGAAGAAAACGGCAACAGCGCCGTCGAAGTGGAAGTGGCCAGCAAAGGTCAGGGCGAAACCAACCTGCACTGGCGCGGCAAAGGCAACGGCGCGCTGGAAGCGCTGGTGGCCGGTTTGCCGATTCCGGTGGAGATCATGGACTACAACGAACACGCGATCGGCGCGGGCACCAACGCCAAGGCGGCGGCCTACATCGAGCTGCGCGTGAACGGTGAGCGCGCGGTGCATGGCGTGGGTATCGATGAAAACATCACCACCGCCAGCTTCAAGGCCCTGTTCAGCGCGTTGAACCGCTCGCTGAGCCAGCCGGAAGCGAAAGCGGCGTAAGCGGTCGCTGAAATGCAAAAGGCCCCAAGGTGCGAACCTTGGGGCCTTTTTTTGCCTGCTGTTTTTGTGTTGTCTGTCCCGGCCCCATCGCCAGCAAGCCGGCTCCTACAGTTGACCGCGCCGGTCAGAACAACTCGGTCGACTGTAGGAGCCGGCTTGCTGGCGATGGGCCCCTGTCAGGCAGCGAAAATCTCAGGTGAACTCGAACGTATCCGCATCCAGATTCGCCGGAAAACGCGTGCGATACGCCTGAAGATCGGCCGCATTCAGCACGACCTGGAACACTCCGTCGGCTTCGCCGGCGCTGAGCAAGGTCTCGCCCTGGAAATCCAGCACCTGACTGTCGCCGGTGTAGGCAAAGCCTTTACCGTCGGTGCCGATGCGGTTCACGGCGGCCACATAGCACAGGTTCTCGATCGCCCGAGCCGGCAGCAACCGATTCCAGTGCTGACGCCGCGCCCCCGGCCAGTTGGCGGTGTACAGCAGCAGATCGGTGTCCTGGGCGTCGCGGCTCCACACCGGGAAACGCAAGTCGTAGCAAATCAGCGGGCGTACTCGCCAGCCCTTAAGCTCGAACTGCACCTGGCGCTCGCCGGGGGTGTAGTGGTTGTGCTCGCCGGCCATGCGGAACAGGTGACGCTTGTCGTAATGCCAGACTTCGCCATCCGGACGCGCCCACAACAGGCGATTGCGGTGACTGCCGTCAGCCGCCTGAACGATGATGCTGCCGGTGATCACCGCGTCGAGTTGCGCAGCCTGCACACGCAGCCATTTGCTGGTGGGGCCGTTTTCCGCCTCGGCGAGGGTTTCTGATTCCATCGAGAAGCCGGTGGTGAACATCTCCGGCAGGATGATCAGGTCCGCACCGCGAGCCTGTTCCAGCAACTGCTCGAAATGCTCCAGGTTGGCCTGACGGTCATGCCAGGCCAAAGTGGTCTGGATCAATGCAACGTTCAGGTTCGGCAACGCACTCAGATCACGCATAGTTTTTCCGCTGCTTCACGCAGGGTCTCCTCGCGTTTGGCAAAGCACAGGCGCACCAGGCGCTGGCCTTCGGGCGGCGTCTGGTAGAACACCGAAATCGGAATGCTCGCCACGCCGTGTTCGCGGGTCATCCACAGCGCCATCTCGACGTCGTTTAGGTCCGGACGGATCTGCGAGTAATCGACCAACTGGAAATAGGTGCCAGCTACGCGACTGAAACTGAAGCGCGACGGGGCCAGCAAGTCGCAGAACAGATCGCGCTTGGCCTGATAGAAGCCCGGCAGCTCTTCCACATGTTCCGGGTGCTCGGCCATGAAATCGGCCAAGGCAAATTGCAGCGGCGTCACGCCACAGAAACTCACGTACTGGTGAACCTTGCGCAGCTCTGCCGTGAGGGCCGGTGGCGCGACCACGTAGCCGGTTTTCCAGCCGGTGACGTGATAGGTCTTGCCGAAGGAACTGACCACGAAGGCGCGCTGATACAGCTCTTCGTGATTGAGCACGCTGACGTGAGGCACACCGTCGAACACCAGGTGTTCGTAGACTTCGTCGCTGACCAGGTAGATATCGCGATCACGGATCAGGTCTGCCAACTGATCGAGTTCGGCGCGGCTGATCAGCGCCCCGCTCGGGTTGTGCGGCGTGTTCAGCACGATCATCCGCGTGCGCGGGGTAATGGCCTCGGCCAGTTTCTGGAAGTCGATGGAGAAATCGTTCAGCCCGAGCTGCACATGCACGCAGCGGCCTCCGGCCAGTTCCACGGACGGCTCGTAACTGTCGTAGCAGGGATCGAACACGATCACTTCGTCGCCGCTGTGGATAACCGCCTGAATCGCACAGAAGATCGCCTGGGTGGCACCGGGGGTGATGGTCACTTCGTGATCGGCATCGACGTTGACGCCGTAGCTGCGGGCGATTTTCGCCGCCACTTGCTGACGCAGCGCCGGCAGGCCGGTCATTGGCGAATACTGGTTATGGCCGTTGGCGATGTGCCGGCCGACCGCATCGCACAGGGCTTGCGGGGCATTGAAATCGGGAAAACCCTGGGACAGGTTGATCGCCCCGGTCTGCGCCGCGAGTTGAGACATCTGAGTGAAGATAGTGATGCCGACATTCGGCAACTTACTGGTGATCATCGGTGATTCCCTGCTCTACACCCGGCTCTAACGGCGGCGCGGGAGAGCCCGAGGATAGCCCATCCGGCGCCCATAAAAAAAGGGCGCCAGTGGCGCCCTTCTTCTCTACTCCGCCCCTGTGGGAGCGAGCCTGCTCGCGAAAGCGGTGTGTCAGTCGACATAAACGTTGACTGGCAAATTGCATTCGCGAGCAGGCTCGCTCCCACGGGAGTCGGGCAAGCCTTGAATCAGCGCTTGTCGCGGCGCTTCTTGTCGGCCTTCTTGTGGTGCGACATCAAGCGACGCTTCTTGTTGACCTGACGGTCGGTGAGCGAGTTCTTGTTGCCTTCGTACGGGTTCTCGCCGCCTTTGAACTCGATGCGGATCGGCGTACCGACCAGCTTCAGGACACGGCGGTAAGTGTTCTCGAGGTAACGGACGTAAGACTTCGGCACCTTCTCGATCTGGTTACCGTGAATCACGATGATCGGCGGGTTCGCGCCACCCAGGTGAGCGTAACGCAGCTTGATCCGGCGGTTGTTGACCATCGGTGGCGCGTGCTCGCCAACCGCATCTTCCAGGATCTGGGTCAGGCGGTTGGTCGGCCAGCGGGTGACCGCAGACTTGAACGAGTTCTGTACGGAAGCGTAGAGGTTGCCCACGCCCGTGCCGTGCAGCGCCGAGATGAAGTGGATGTCGGCGTAGTCAACGAAGAACAGTCGACGTTGCAGCTCGACCTTCACGAAGTCCCGCTCGCTCGGCGTCATGCCGTCCCACTTGTTGATCGCGATAACCAGCGCGCGACCCGACTCAATGGCGAAGCCCAGCAGGTTGAGGTCGTGGTCCACCACGCCTTCGCGGGCGTCCATGACAAAGATCACCACGTTGGCGTCTTTGATCGCCTGCAGGGTTTTGACCACGGAGAACTTTTCAACTTCTTCGTGAATCTTGCCGCGCTTGCGCACACCGGCGGTGTCGATCAGCGTGTACTTCTCGTCGTTACGCTCGAACGGGATGTAGATACTGTCGCGGGTGGTGCCGGGCTGGTCGTACACGATGACCCGGTCTTCACCGAGCATGCGGTTGACCAGGGTCGACTTGCCGACGTTCGGACGGCCAATGATGGCGATCTTGATCCCGTCTTTTTCGCTCGGGCCAGGAATGCGCTTGGCTTCCTCGCCTTCGGCAACGTCCTCTTCCTCGCCTTCTTCCAGCTCTTCTTCGTCTTTAGGGAAGTCGCTCAGGGCGATTTCCAGCATCTGGGTGATGCCACGGCCGTGGGCACCGGCGATCGGGATCGCGTGGCCCATGCCCAACGGAGCGAATTCGGCGCGGGCCATTTCAGGGTCGATGTTGTCGACCTTGTTGGCAACCACGTAGGAACGCTTGTTACGTTTGCGCAAATGCTCGGCGATCATCTGGTCGGCGGCGGTGAAGCCGGCCTTGGCATCTACCAGGAACAGAACGACATCGGCTTCTTCAATGGCCAGCAGCGACTGCTCGGCCATTTTTTCGTCCATACCGTGCTCGTCACCGGAGATACCGCCGGTGTCGACCAGAATGTAGGAACGCCCTTGCCACTTGGCCTCACCGTATTGGCGATCACGGGTCAGACCGGACAAGTCGCCGACGATGGCGTCGCGAGTCCTGGTCAGGCGGTTGAACAAGGTGGACTTGCCGACGTTCGGTCGGCCCACCAGGGCGATTACGGGAACCATGCGGCTCTCCACTTCGTTATTTCAGAAAATACAAAAGCCGCTGCGAGGCAGCGGCTGGTGCTCGGGGCAATCACAGCGTGTTTTTTGTGGGAGCGAGCCTGCTCGCGAAAAAAGCAATGGCACCGCGTTTTTCCAGGACACCAACGTTATTTTTGACGTCCATCGCGAGCAGGCTCGCTCCCACATTAATATCCACAGTGAAGCCGCTTGGGGGTTAAACCCCAAGCATAGTCGTTACTTGATGGTCAGGGCTTCCAGTTTGCCGCTGTTGCCATACAGATAAATCGTGTCACCCACCACCAGCGGACGGGCACGCAGGCCGTCGCTGTCGATGCGTTCGCGGCCGACGAAACGACCGTCCACCTGGCTCAGCAGGTGCACATAGCCTTCCATGTCACCGACTGCAACATAGCTGGAGAACACTTCCGGAGCCGACAGTTGACGGCGAGCCAGCGAGTCGTTGCTCCACAAGGCTGTGGTGGAACGCTCGTCGACGCCTTCAACGGTGCCCGAAGCCAGGCTCACGTAAACCGTGCCGAAACCCTGGGCAACGCCGGCATAGCTGGAAGCATCACGCTGCCAGAGCTGACGACCGCTTTCCAGGTCCAGTGCCGCAACGCGCCCCTGGTAGCTGGCGACGTACAAGGTACCGCCGGACAGCAGCAGACCGCCGTCGATGTCGACAACGCGCTCCAGCTCCGAACGACCTTGCGGGATAGCAACACGCTGTTCCCACACCGGCACGCCGTTGGAAATATCGAGAGCGACCACTTTACCGGTCGACAGGCCAGCCACCGCGAGGCGGTTGGTCACGATCGGCGCACTGGTGCCACGCAGGGTCAGGACCGCAGGCGTGCTGTCATACAACCAACGCTGGCTGCCGGTAGCGGCATCCAGACCGATCAGACGATCGTCCTGGGTCTGCACCACGACAACGTCACCGTTGTTGGCTGGCGGCGCGAGAACTTCGCTGGACACGCGAGCGCGCCATTTCTCTTCACCGTTGATGGCGTCCATGGCAACGATTTCGCCCTTGGTCGTACCGATCACGAGCAGGCCATAACCTACGCCAACGGCGCCGGAAACAGGCAACTCAAGATCTTTCTTCCATTTGACGTCGCCGTTGCTGCGATCCATCGCCATCACCACGCCAGTGACGTCGGCGGCGTAAATGGTATCGCCATCGATCGCCGGAACCAGCATGTTGTAGGTTTCGCCCTGACCGTCACCGATCGAACGACTCCACTGCTTGTGCAGGACCACTTCTTCTTTGAAGTCGACCAGCTCGGCAGGCGGCAATTCTTTTTTGCTGTTGCTGCTGCAACCCGCGGCCAATACGGCCAGAGCCAGCAATGCTGCATGTTTCCAACGGATCACGTCACGCATCCCCTTTGGCCAGGTCGTCCAGCTTGATTTGTAGGCCACCGACTGCCGCTTCATCCGACAGTGCCGCCTTGGCTTTTTGATACGCAGCGTTCGCTTCGTCGGTACGACCCAGCTGCACCAGCAGGTCGCCCTTCAATTCTTCGCGGGTGGCGAGGAAGGCTTTATCCGCATCGCCTTCGAGCAGTTTCAGGGCTTCGTCGGCCTTGTCCTGCGCGCCCAGTACCTGTGCCAGGCGCTGACGGGCGATTTCGCCCAGCGCCGGGTTGGCCGGTTTGGCAACGATGGCTTTCAGCTCGGTGGCGGCGTCGTCCAGCTTGCCGCTGTCGACCGCGACTTTCGCCACGAACAGGCTGCCGTATTGCGCGTAGGCAGTACCGCCGAACTCGCTGTTGAGCTTGCCGGCCAGGTCCGAAACACGGGCGGCATCAGGCTTGCCATCAGGCGTCAGCGTGGTTTCGAGCAATTGCTGATAGAGAATCGAGGCGCTTTGCGACTGATTGCTCTGATACTTGTGAAAGGCCTGCCAGCCGAACACGATGACCAGCGCCAACAGGCCGCCAGTGACCAGGGGCTTGCCGTTGCGTGTCCACCAGTCCTTCAAATCCGCCAGCTGTTCGTCTTCGGTACTCGACACCCCAATACTCCTTAATCGCTAAATCGGCTGTTTAAGACAGCTTCAACCCTGCACGACGCAGGTGGCCAGGTGTGCAGCAAGCGCATCCCAGGCAATGCTTTGTTGTTCGCCCTGGCCACGCAGGGGTTTGAAACCTACCACTTGCTGGGCCATTTCGTCGTCACCGAGGATCAGCGCATACAGCGCACCGCTCTTGTCGGCCTTCTTGAACTGGCTTTTGAAGCTGCCGGCGCCGGCATTGATCTGCAGGCGCAGGTTGGGCAATTGATCGCGAACCTTCTCGCTCAACGTCAGGGCGGCCAGTTCGGCAGCCTCGCCGAAGGCGCAGAGATAGACGTCGACCTGACGGGAGATCTCTTCCGGGATCTGCTCCAGGGTTTCCAGCAGCAGCACCAGGCGCTCGATGCCCATGGCGAAACCAACGCCCGGGGTCGGCTTGCCGCCCATCTGCTCCACCAGACCGTCGTAACGACCGCCGGCACACACGGTGCCTTGAGCGCCCAACTTGTCGGTGACCCATTCGAAAACGGTCTTGCTGTAGTAATCGAGCCCGCGCACCAGCTTCGGGTTGATCAAATAAGGAATGCCGGCAGCGTCCAGGCGAGCCTTGAGGCCCTCGAAGTGCGCGCGGGATTCGTCGTCGAGGTAGTCGGCCATTTTCGGCGCGTCGACCAGGATCGCCTGAGTGTCGGCGTTCTTGGTATCGAGAACCCGCAGCGGGTTGGTCTTCAGGCGACGCTGGCTGTCTTCGTCGAGCTTGTCCAGGTGAGCGGACAGGAACTCGACCAGCGCTTCGCGATAACGACCACGGGACTCGCTGGTGCCCAGGCTATTGAGTTCGAGCTTGACCGCATCACGGATGCCCAGCTCGCCCCACAGGCGCCAGGTCAGCACGATCAGCTCGGCGTCGATGTCCGGACCATCGAGGTTGAACACCTCGACACCAATCTGGTGGAACTGGCGATAACGGCCTTTCTGCGGACGTTCGTGGCGGAACATCGGGCCGATGTACCAGAGTTTCTGCACCTGGCCGCCGCCGGTGATGCCGTGTTCCAGCACCGCACGCACGCACGCAGCCGTGCCTTCGGGACGCAGGGTCAGCGAATCGCCGTTGCGGTCTTCGAAGGTGTACATCTCTTTTTCGACGATGTCGGTGACTTCACCGATGGAGCGCTTGAACAGCTCGGTGAACTCGACGATCGGCATGCGGATCTGCTTGTAACCGTAGTTATCCAGCAGACGCGAAACGGTGCCTTCGAAGTGACGCCACAGCGGGGTCTGCTCGGGCAGGATGTCGTTCATGCCACGAATGGCTTGCAGAGACTTGCTCACATTAAATCCTTAAATTCGTTCGATCAGCCACGCGCGATGACGGCAGCGTCGGCTTCGACCTTTTCGGCCGCTTTCTGGCGGATCAAGCGTTCAAGCTCATCCACCAGATTGTCATTCGTCAGTTTCTGCGACGGCTTGCCGTCGATGTAAATCAGGTTGGGCGTGCCGCCGGTCAAGCCGATATGGGCTTCCTTGGCTTCGCCCGGCCCGTTGACCACGCAACCGATGACCGCGACATCCAGCGGCACCAGCAGGTCTTCGAGACGCCCTTCCAGCTCGTTCATGGTCTTGACCACATCGAAGTTCTGCCGCGAGCAGCTCGGGCAGGCGATGAAGTTGATGCCACGGGAACGCAGGTGCAGGGACTTGAGAATGTCGTAGCCGACTTTCACTTCCTCGACCGGGTCGGCCGCCAACGAAATGCGGATAGTATCGCCAATCCCTTCGGCGAGCAGCATACCGAGGCCCACGGCGGATTTCACCGTGCCTGAACGCAAACCACCGGCTTCGGTGATGCCCAGGTGCAGCGGCTGGACGATTTCCTTGGCCAGCAAGCGGTAAGCGGCGACGGCCATGAACACGTCGGAGGCTTTCACACTGACCTTGAAGTCCTGGAAGTTCAGGCGTTCAAGGTGCTCGACGTGACGCAAGGCGGACTCGACCAGCGCGGCCGGGGTCGGCTCGCCGTATTTCTTTTGCAGGTCTTTTTCCAGGGAACCGGCGTTGACGCCGATACGGATGGGAATCCCGCGATCACGGGCGGCATCGACCACCGCGCGCACGCGGTCTTCACGACCGATGTTGCCCGGGTTGATCCGCAGGCAATCCACGCCCAGTTCGGCGACGCGCAACGCGATCTTGTAGTCGAAATGGATGTCGGCCACCAACGGCACTTTGACCAGTTGCTTGATCTTGCCGAAGGCTTCGGCGGCGTCCATGTCCGGGACGGAAACCCGCACGATGTCGACACCGGCGGCTTCCAGACGATTGATCTGGGCGACAGTGGCAGCAACGTCATTGGTGTCGCTGTTGGTCATGCTCTGCACAGCGATGGGCGCATCGCCGCCAACAGGCACGTTACCGACCCAGATTTTCCGGGATTCGCGACGCTTGATTGGAGATTCGCCGTGCATGACTTATTGACCCAACTTCAGGCGAGCAGTCTCGCCACTGGTGAACGGAGCGACATCGACCGCCTGGCCGTTGTAGCTGACCTGAGCGCCACGGGCGAAGCCCAGGCGCACGGCAAACGGCGGCTTGCCGCTGAGGCTTACGCTTTCGCCTTTACGCTTGAGGCCACTGAGCAGCACTTTGCCAGTGCCGTCGGTGACTTGCGTCCAGCAATCAGCGGTGAATTGCAGTTGAACCTGGCCTTGGCCAGCCGCCGGTGCAGCCGCTGCCGGAGCAGGAATGGTCGGCGTGACCGATGCGGTGGCAGGCGGAGTCGACACCACCGGAGCCGTCGGCGCCGGAGTCGCCACTACAGGCGCGGCGCTGTGTGCCGGGGCAGCTGGCGTCGGCGCGACCGGTGCAGCGCTGTGCGCCGGTGCAGCAGGTGCCGGGGCAGTCGGTGCGGCGGCTGGCGCAGTGGCTTCCGCTTCGGTCGGAGCTTCGGTCGACGACTCGGCTTGCGGCAATGCGAGCGCGGTCGAGCCTTCGGCCTGACCTTCCGCGACAGCCTGGTCTTCCGGCTCGTCCAGCGGATGAATCTGGGTGGTGCCGTCGGCGCCTTCGACTTCAACGTGTTCCGGACTCAGGCTGGTCAGGTCCTTGGTGCGCAGCGAGGTTTGATCCTGCCACCAGACAAAACCACCGCCGATCACGGCAATCAGCAGCAACAGGCTGACGATTCGCAAAATGGTGTGGGAAACCCGGACCGGCTCTTCGATACGACCCAGGCTGTGGACGCTGCTGCCCTGGGAGTCGGTGCCAGTGGACTGGTCGAACTGCTGAACCAGAACGGTCTGGTCCATGCCGAGCAATTTGGCGTAGGCGCGAATGTAACCGCGGGCAAAGGTATGCCCAGGCAGCTTGTCGAAAGCGCCGGCTTCAAGATTGCTCAGGGAATTGACGGTGAGGTTGAGCTTGAGGGCCACTTCGGCCAGCGACCAGCCATTGCTTTCGCGGGCCTGGCGCAAAGTCTCACCGGGGTTAACGCGATTCGCTGCTACAACTTCGGGATGCGCCGCTTTCATCATTGCTCCGACAGGTATTGCTGATATTCCGGCGTACCGGGATAGAGTCGTTTTAGTTGCAGGCCAAAACTGGCGGCCTTGTCGCGATCATCGAACACTTTTGCCAGCCGAACGCCGAGCAATAGACTACGTGCATTTTGCTCGGTGAGCAGGCTAAAACGGTCGTAATAGTCACGCGCGGGCACATAATGCCTGTCTTCGTAAGACAACTCAGCCATTTCCAGCAATGCACGGGGTTGCTGACGATTCAAACGCAGGGCTTTTTCCAGTTGTTGCTGGGCCAGATCACGCTCACCAAGCTTCGAAGCGGTCATGCCCAGGTTCTCGAACACCCGTGAACGCTCAGGATACAGGGTATCGGCGGCGGCCTGTTCAAAGCGCTCGTAAGCCTCTTTGTAACGTTTCTGCTCGAAAAGAAAACTGCCGTAATTGTTCAGGATGCGCGCATCGCCGGGACGGGAAGACAACGCCTTGCGAAAGTGTTCGTCCGCCAGCTCCGGCTCCATCTCGGCCTGGAACACCAGCCCCAGCGCCGCGTTGGCGTCGGGGTCCGAGCTGTCCAGTTCCAGCGCTTTTTTCAGCGGAACCTTGGCGCGCTCGGTCATGCCCTGCTGCAGGTAGCCCAGCCCCAGTTGCACGTAGGCAACACGCGCCTCATCGCGGCCCTTGCTGGTCTTCATCGGGTTGTAATCGCCCGACAGGACGCAGCCAGCACAAAGACTGGCCAACAGCACAAGCAGCGCGAAGCGCAGGGACATAGAGATCCTCTCTTGAATTATTTCGCAGCGTTCGAAGCCATATCGTTCTCGGCGCTCAACTCGCGCACGGCGATATAACGTTCACTGCGACGGGTGCGATCCAGCACCTGCCCTACCAATTGGCCACACGCGGCATCGATGTCTTCACCGCGGGTGGTGCGCACAGTGACATTGAAGCCGGCATGATGAAGCTGATCCTGGAAACGGCGAATCGCGTTATTGCTCGGACGCTCGTAACCGGAATGCGGGAACGGGTTGAACGGAATCAGGTTGATCTTGCACGGGATGTTCTTGAGCAGCTCGATCATCTCGACGGCGTGTTCAACCTTGTCGTTGATGTCCTTGAGCAAGGTGTACTCGATGGTCAGCACGCGCTTTTCGCCCAGGGACGACATGTAACGCTGACACGACTCGAGCAGCATCTTAAGCGGATATTTCTTGTTGATCGGCACCAATTGGTTACGCAATGCGTCATTCGGTGCGTGCAGGGACAACGCCAGGGAGACGTCGATGTGCTTGGACAGCTCATCGATCATCGGCACCACGCCGGAGGTAGACAGGGTCACACGGCGCTTGGAAATGCCGTAACCCAGGTCGTCCATCATCAAGTGCATGGCCGCAACGACGTTGTCGAAGTTCAGCAGCGGCTCGCCCATGCCCATCATCACCACGTTGGTAATGGCACGGTCGGCGGTCGCCGGGATGCTGCCGAACGATTTATTGGCAATCCACACCTGACCGATGACTTCGGCGGCGGTGAGGTTGCTGTTGAAACCTTGCTTGCCGGTGGAGCAGAAGCTGCAATCCAGGGCACAGCCTGCCTGGGACGAAACGCACAGCGTGCCGCGTTTGCCCTGGGGAATGTAGACGGTCTCGACGCAGCTGCCGGACGCCACGCGCACCACCCACTTACGGGTGCCGTCGGTGGAAATGTCCTCGCTGACCACTTCAGGACCGCGAACTTCAGCAATCGCCTTGAGCTTGTCGCGCAAGGCTTTGCTGACGTTCGTCATGGCGTCGAAATCATCGACGCCAAGGTGGTGAATCCATTTCATTACCTGACCGGCACGGAAACGCTTCTCCCCGATTGAGTCGAAGAATTTTTCCATTTCCTGTTGAGTCAGACCCAGCAGGTTGGTTTTTACAGTCGATGTAGTCATGGATTCACCTTCACTCTTAAGCCAATGCTTAGCGAGTGGTTACTTCAGTAGCTGCGAAGAAGTACGAGATTTCGCGAGCAGCAGCGGCTTCGGAGTCCGAACCGTGTACAGCGTTGGCATCGATGGAGTCAGCGAAGTCAGCACGGATGGTGCCGGCAGCAGCTTCTTTAGGGTTGGTAGCGCCCATCAGCTCACGGTTCAGAGCGATAGCGTTTTCGCCTTCCAGAACCTGAACAACAACAGGACCGGAGATCATGAAAGCAACCAGGTCGCCGAAGAAACCACGAGCGCTGTGCTCAGCGTAGAAGCCTTCAGCTTCAGCTTTGGACAGTTGCTTCAGTTTCGAAGCTACAACGCGCAGGCCTGCTTTTTCGAAACGAGTGGTGATCTCGCCGATGACGTTTTTAGCAACAGCGTCAGGCTTGATGATGGAGAAAGTACGTTGAACAGCCATGGTGTAACTCCAGAAACGGTAATTTGTGAAAAATTAAACCCGCGAATTATACGCGGGTTCTTGGGTATTGCCTAACCTGCAGCGTGGCTCAGTCGCGTTCTTCGATCCAGTGGGCCTGAATGGCCTCGAGGATCTTTTCGCCACAATGCTCAGGCTTGTCGTCGAACTCGGGCAATTCCATCACCCATTTACGCAGATCGACGAAGTTGACCGACATTGGGTCAACTTCAGGCTTGCTTTCAGCCAGCTGGATAGCGATTTCCAGCACATCAGTCCACTTGAGACGCATGACAATTCCTTGAATCAGTGCGGCGCTTCGGCTGCGTGGTTGAGCGAGTACTTCGGAATTTCGACCGTCAGGTCTTCAGTCCCGACGATTGCCTGGCAGGCCAGACGCGACTGCGCCTCAAGACCCCAGGCACGATCGAGGAAATCTTCTTCCAGTTCGTCCGCTTCTTCCAGCGAATCAAACCCTTCGCGCACGATGCAGTGACAGGTGGTACAGGCGCAGACGCCGCCACAGGCACTTTCCATCTCGATGTGGTGCTCATGAGCCAGTTCGAGAATCGATGTACCGGGCTCAGCCTCGACCACCATGCCTTCCGGGCAAAACTTCTCGTGAGGCAGAAAAATGACCTGCGGCATCAGATATCCTCGATTTCATTCAGATTGCGCCCCGACAGAGCGGCTTTCACCGTCAAATCCATGCGCCGGGCAGCAAAGGCGTCGGTCACTTGCGACAGACGCTTGGTCTGCTGCTCGATGGCGTAACCATCGGTACCTTTCATCAGTTCAGCCAGTTCCTGCATCTGCAATTCAATGACCATGCGCTCTTCGGCGTCGAGCAAACGCTCGCCGTCAACTTCGAGGGCGCCTTGCACCGCCTCGATCAGGCGCTGGGCATCGACCTGCTGCTCACGCAGTACGCGGGCAACCTTGTCGTCATTGGCATGCTGGAACGAATCCTTGAGCATCTTGGCGATTTCGCCGTCGGTCAGGCCGTAGGACGGCTTGACCTGAATGCTTGCTTCAACGCCCGAACCCAACTCACGGGCCGAGACGCTGAGCAGACCGTCGGCGTCGACCTGAAAGGTCACGCGGATCTTCGCAGCACCGGCGACCATCGCCGGAATGCCGCGCAATTCGAAACGCGCCAGGGAGCGGCAGTCGCTGATCAGCTCGCGCTCGCCCTGCAACACGTGGATCGCCATGGCCGACTGGCCATCCTTGTAGGTCGTGAAGTCCTGGGCGCGAGCGACGGGGATGGTGGTGTTACGCGGAATCACCTTCTCCATCAGGCCGCCCATGGTTTCCAGCCCCAGGGACAACGGAATCACGTCGAGCAACAGCAGTTCGCCGCCATCGCGTTTGTTGCCGGCCAATGTGTCGGCCTGGATCGCAGCACCGATGGCCACCACTTGATCCGGGTCGATTTCGGTCAGCGGCTGGCGACCGAAGGCTTCAGCGACAGCTTCGCGAACACGAGGTACTCGGGTCGAACCGCCAACCATGACCACGGCGTGAACGTCTTCCAGCTCGACGCCGGAATCACGCACCGCACGACGGCAGGCTTTGAGGCTGCGGGCAACCATCGGCTCGATCAGCGCGTTGAAGGCTTCACGGGTCAGATCGGCTTTCCAGTCGCCATAGGCCACTTCAACGGATGCACTGTTGGTCAGCGCTTCCTTGGCCGCACACGCGGTTTGCAGCAGATGGCGTTGCGCACCCGGATCGAGGTCGGCGGACAAACCGGCGCTCTCGATGATCCAGCCGGCAATCGCGTGATCGAAATCATCGCCGCCCAGGGCGCTGTCGCCGCCGGTGGCCAGCACTTCGAAGACACCGCCGGTCAGGCGCAGAATCGAAATATCGAAAGTGCCGCCGCCCAGGTCATAAATCGCGACCAGGCCTTCAGCGTGTTGATCCAGACCGTAAGCCACGGCAGCGGCGGTCGGCTCATTGAGCAAACGCAGCACGTTGAGGCCGGCCAGTTTGGCCGCGTCCTTGGTGGCTTGACGCTGAGCGTCGTCGAAATAGGCCGGAACGGTGATCACCGCGCCCACCAGCTCGCCGCCCAATGTAGCCTCGGCGCGCTGACGCAGCACCTTGAGGATATCGGCGGAGACTTCGACCGGGCTTTTCGGCCCCTGAATGGTGTCGATGAACGGCATGTGCGACTCGCCACCGACAAAGCGGTATGGCAGTTGCTCGCCCAGTTGCTTGACGTCGGACAGACCACGACCCATCAAGCGCTTGACCGACAGCACGGTATTCAAGGGATCGGTGGCGGCGGCCAGCTTCGCCGACTCGCCGACTTCTACGCGATCGGCGTGGTAGCGCACCGCGGACGGCAGGATGACCTGCCCGTCAGCGTCGGCCAGAGGCTCGGAAAGACCACTGCGCAATGCAGCGACCAGCGAATTGGTAGTGCCCAAGTCGATCCCCACAGCCAGACGACGCTGGTGCGGTTGAGGACTTTGGCCGGGTTCGGCGATCTGCAGTAGGGCCATCGTAATCAGGACTTATCTGTATATCAGGCGTGCGACCGGAGCGGCACTGGGTTAATCGTCGAGGCGCTCTTCTAACTGGCGCACTTCGTAGGTGAGCTTGTCGAGGAACTGCATGCGCCGCATCAGGCGTTCGGCCCGCTCACGTTGCGCTGCATCATCCCAACAGGCTGCGAAGCTTTGGTTCAGCTCATCCTGCGCGTTTTTCAGGCGACGCTTGAATACCGCAACACCGGCCAGGTCAGCGCTGTCCTGCAGGTCTTCGAGCTCCTCGCGCAGCTCCATCTGCTGCAGGAGAAACTCCGGATCATGCACCGTGACCTCCAGCGGCAGCTCGCCACCTTTCAGGGCGAGCAGGTAACGCGCGCGCTTCGGGGGACTTTTGAGCGTCTGGTAGGCCTCGTTAAGGCTCGCGGATTGCTCTAGCGCCAACCGTTGCTCGCGCTCGGAAGCGTCCGCAAAACGGTCCGGATGAACACTACGCGCCAACTCACGGTAGCGCGTAGCCAGCTGGTCGAGGTCCAGATTGAAACTCGGTTGCAGCTCAAATAAAGCGAAATGACAAGGAGTACCCACAAGAAGCCTCAGATGTTGAAGCTTTCGCCGCAGCCACATTCACCGCGTACGTTGGGGTTGTTGAACTTGAAGCCTTCGTTCAACCCTTCCTTGACGAAATCGAGCTCGGTGCCGTCCAGGTAGGCCAGGCTTTTCGGGTCGATGATCACTTTCTCGCCGTGACTCTCGAACACCTGATCCTCATCGACCACCTCGTCGACAAACTCCAGCACATAGGCAAGGCCGGAACAGCCTGTGGTGCGAACACCCAGACGAATCCCTTCACCTTTGCCGCGCCCATCGAGGGAGCGTCGCACGTGTCGAGCAGCCGCTTCTGTCATGCTGATAGCCATCGGTGACTCCTTACTCGTCGCAAAATCTTGAAGATCAGATCAAGCCTTTCTTCTGCTTGTAGTCGCGAACGGCCGCTTTGATAGCGTCTTCTGCGAGTACGGAGCAGTGAATTTTCACTGGCGGCAGGGCCAGCTCTTCGGCCAGCTGAGTGTTTTTGATGGTCTCTGCTTCATCCAGAGTCTTGCCTTTCATCCACTCGGTCGCCAGGGAGCTGGAGGCGATAGCCGAACCGCAGCCGTAGGTCTTGAACTTGGCGTCTTCGATGATGCCTTGCTCGTTAACCTTGATCTGCAGACGCATCACGTCGCCGCACGCCGGAGCGCCGACCATGCCGGTGCCGACATCCGGGTCTTCCGCGTCCATCTTGCCGACGTTGCGCGGGTTTTCGTAGTGGTCGATGACCTTTTCGCTGTAAGCCATGATTCTTAATCCTCACTCATCAGAGAGTCGCTCTTAAAGCCCTGGGAACCGGAGTTCGACAGGGCCGGTTCGCGGCGACTTGAAATCAGTGTGCCGCCCACTCGATTTTCGAAATGTCGACACCGTCTTTGTACATGTCCCACAGCGGCGACAGAGCGCGCAGCTTGGTAACGGCCTCGCAGACTTTCTGCGCGGCGTAGTCGATTTCTTCTTCGGTGGTGAAACGGCCGAAGGTGAAGCGGATCGAGCTGTGTGCCAGTTCGTCGTTGCGGCCCAGGGCGCGCAGTACGTACGAAGGCTCCAGCGAAGCCGAGGTGCAGGCCGAACCGGACGAAACCGCCAGATCCTTGAGCGCCATGATCAGCGACTCGCCTTCAACGTAGTTGAAGCTCAGGTTCAGGTTGTGCGGAACGCGGGCGGTCAGGCTGCCGTTGACGTACAGCTCTTCGAGGTCTTCGACCTGCTTGAAGAAGCGGTCGCTCAGGGCTTTGATGCGGATATTCTCGGCAGCCATGTCTTCCTTGGCTACGCGGAAGGCTTCGCCCATGCCGACGATCTGGTGGGTCGCCAGGGTGCCGGAACGCATGCCGCGCTCGTGACCGCCGCCGTGCATGGTCGCCTCGATGCGCACACGCGGCTTGCGGCTGACGTACAGCGCGCCGATGCCTTTAGGACCGTAGGTTTTGTGGGCGGAGAACGACATCATGTCGACTTTCAGCTTCTGCAGGTCGATCTCGACCTTGCCAGTGGACTGAGCGGCGTCGACGTGGAACAGGATCCCTTTGGAACGGGTCAGTTCGCCGATGGCAGCGATGTCGTTGATGGTGCCGATTTCGTTGTTCACGTGCATGACCGACACCAGGATGGTGTCGTCACGCAGCTCGGCTTCGATCATTTCCGGAGTCACCAGGCCATCAGTGCGAGGCTCGATGTAGGTGACTTCGAAGCCTTCACGCTCCAGTTGGCGCATGGTGTCGAGGACAGCCTTGTGCTCAATCTTGGTGGTGATCAGGTGTTTACCCTTGGTCGCATAGAAATGCGCCGCACCCTTGATTGCCAGGTTGTCGGATTCAGTGGCACCGGAGGTCCAGACGATTTCACGCGGATCGGCGTTGACCAGGTCAGCGACCTGACGACGGGCGTTTTCGACGGACTCTTCAGCTTTCCAGCCGAATACGTGGGAACGGGACGCCGGGTTACCGAAGTTTCCGTCGACCAGCAGGCATTCACTCATTTTTTGCGCAACACGCGGATCAACCGGGGTGGTCGCAGAGTAATCAAGGTAAATCGGCAATTTCATGGACTATCTCCTAAATCAGGCTGGCTGGCGTGCCGCTAGCTCTTTGGCTGTCATTCGACGGCGGACGCTTCAATCTTGTCCAGGCGTGGCGTCTTGCTGTTGCAACGACGCTGGTCCTGACGCTGGGCTACTTCTTGTACCTCACGGCGAGTGACAAGATCAGCCAAGCTGATACCGCTCAGAAATTCGTGGATCTGCAGGCTCAAGTCGCACCACAAGTGGTGAGTCAGGCAGGTGTCGCCTTGATGGCAATCGCCCTGGCCCTGGCACTTGGTGGCATCGACCGATTCGTTTACCGCATCGATCACCTGGGCGACCTGGATGCCCTGCATGTCGCGGGACAGCTGGTAGCCGCCGCCCGGGCCACGGACGCTGGACACCAGATTGCTGCGGCGCAATTTGGCGAAGAGCTGTTCGAGGTAGGACAGGGAAATGCCTTGGCGCTCGGAGATATCGGCCAGGGACACGGGCCCGTGCTGCGCGTGCAACGCCAGATCAAGCATGGCGGTCACGGCGTATCGGCCTTTTGTAGTCAGTCGCATGGACAATTACCACGGAGTTCGGAATTGGGGCGAGTATGCAATTCCCGAGTATTTAAGTCAACTATAAGACCTAGTACATTAGTCGGGTTTACCCGCAAAAGAGCGGCCGCATCATAGCAAAGGCTGGGCGGTTACAGCCAGCGGTACCGAGTTATCGTTCATCGCGAGCAGGCTCGCTCCCACAAGTTTTCGGGTGAAACACAGATTATGTGAACACCGGAATCCCTGTGGGAGCGAGCCTGCTCGCGATAAGGTCGACTCGGTTTAGCTGGCCTGGCTCTGATCCTTGTCCTTCACACAGGCGAAATCTTCTTCGCGCAGCTCAGGCAGATCTTTCGCACAGTAATTGCTGCCCAGCTCCGTCAACGCCCCGCACATCCCCTCCAGGCGCCCATCGACTGCCTGCAAGTGATCCAGCAACTGATTAATAGCGCGCGCCACCGGATCGGGCATGTCTTCGCCCACACCATAAGCATCGAAACCGATCTTCTCGGCCATGGCCTTGCGCTTGGCGTCCTGCTCTTCATCGGACTTGACGATGATCCGCCCCGGAATGCCCACCACGGTCGCCCCGGCCGGTACAGCCTTGGTCACCACGGCATTGGAGCCGACCTTGGCCCCCGCACCCACGGTGAACGGACCGAGCACCTTGGCTCCCGCGCCCACCACCACGCCATCTTCCAGCGTCGGGTGACGCTTGCCTTTGTTCCAGCTGGTACCGCCCAGCGTCACGCCTTGATAAAGGGTGACATCGTTGCCGATCTCGGCGGTTTCACCGATGACAATGCCCATGCCATGGTCAATAAAGAACCGACGCCCGACCTTGGCACCCGGATGGATCTCGATCCCGGTCAACCAGCGACCGAAGTTCGACACCAGCCGCGCCAGCCATTTCAGCTCGGCGCGCCACAGGGCCGCCGACAGCCGGTGAATCCAGATGGCGTGCATGCCCGGGTAGCACGTCAGAACTTCAAAAGCGTTACGCGCCGCCGGGTCACGATGGAAAACACTCTGGATATCTTCACGCAAACGCTCGAACATCATTAATCCTTCCGCTTAAGAAGCTCACCACGGGCCGCTTTCTGGGTTTCCGTGAGGATGCCACGCAATATATTCATTTCCGCCCGGCTGACCGAGCTTCGTCCGTACAACCGGCGCAGGCGCGCCATCAAGTGCCGTGGCTTTTCCGGGTCGAGGAATTCGATGGCCACCAGGGTTTGCTCCAGGTGCTCATAGAACCGCTCCAGTTCATCCATGGTCGCCAGCTCAGCGCTTTTGACCGAGGCCACTTCTTCCTTCTCGACCTTGCTCGGCTGGCCCTGGGCCGCGAGCCAGGCCATGCGCACTTCATAGCTCAACACCTGCACCGCCGCCCCAAGGTTCAGCGAACTGAACTCAGGGTCTGATGGGATGTGCACGTGATAATGACATCGCTGCAGCTCTTCATTGGTCAGGCCGGAATCTTCACGACCAAATACCAGGGCGATTTCGGCGCCCTGCCCGGCTTCCTCGACCACTTTCGTCCCGCATTCGCGGGGATCGAGCAGCGGCCAGGGGATGCGCCGGTCACGGGCGCTGGTGCCGAGCACCAGATTGCAGCCGACCAAGGCATCTTCCAAGGTGGCGACGACTTGCGCGTTTTCAAGGATGTCCCCGGCGCCGGATGCACGGGCATCGGCCTCGTGGTGCGGGAACAACCGCGGTTCGACCAGCACCAGCCGCGACAGGCCCATGTTCTTCATGGCACGCGCAGCCCCGCCGATATTGCCGGGGTGGCTGGTATTGACCAGGACGACACGAATGTTTTGCAGCACAGGAAGGCGCTCTCGGACACAATAATCGGGAGCAGAATCTTACAGCTCAACCTACCGTTAAGCTATGAAAGCGAACACTGACCTTCACCTGTAGAAAAGTTCTGATAGAATGCCCGGCTTTCTTTAACAACCTTAGGTGACACATCCATGCAGCCCATGCTGAATATCGCGCTGCGCGCCGCCCGCAGCGCCAGTGAATTGATCTTCCGCTCCATCGAGCGCCTGGATACCATCAAGGTCGACGAAAAAGACGCCAAGGATTACGTATCCGAGGTGGACCGCGCCGCTGAACAGAAAATCATCGACGCGCTGCGCAAGGCTTACCCGAACCACTCGATCATGGGTGAAGAAACCGGCATGCACGCCGGCACCGGGATCGAAGGTGAAGAATACCTGTGGATCATCGATCCGCTGGACGGCACCACCAACTTCCTGCGCGGCATTCCTCACTTCGCTGTCAGCATTGCCTGCAAATACCGCGGTCGCCTGGAACACGCTGTTGTTCTGGACCCGGTTCGCCAGGAAGAATTCACCGCCAGCCGTGGTCGCGGCGCTCAACTGAACGGTCGTCGCCTGCGCGTCAGCGGCCGCACCAGCCTGGACGGCGCCCTGCTGGGTACCGGTTTCCCGTTCCGTGACGACCAGATGGACAACCTCGACAATTACCTGGGCATGTTCCGCGCCCTGGTTGGCCAGACTGCCGGCATCCGCCGCGCTGGCTCGGCGAGCCTGGACCTGGCCTACGTGGCTGCCGGCCGTTTCGACGCGTTCTGGGAGTCGGGCCTGTCCGAGTGGGACATGGCTGCAGGCGCCCTGCTGATCCAGGAAGCTGGCGGTTTGGTGAGCGACTTCACCGGCGGTCACGATTTCCTTGAGAAAGGCCACATCGTTGCCGGCAACACCAAGTGCTTCAAGGCAGTGCTGACGGCGATCCAGCCGCACCTGCCGGCCTCGCTGAAGCGCTAAGCTTCCAGCGACAGAAAAAAGCACCCTTCGGGGTGCTTTTTTATGCCTGGAAATCCGTTCTGCCATCACCGCCGCCCCACCGTAGGAGCGAGCTTGCTCGCGAAAAACCCGAGGGCACCGCATTCAACCAGCAAGCACTCGTTATCGCTGGCGACCATCGCGAGCAAGCTCGCTCCTACAGTGGGTAGGCAGCGACGCTCAAATTCTGGGCAAAAAAAAAGCACCCCGAAGGGTGCTTCTTTTTCAGCGACAGACAATCAGCTCATCAATGCGCCTGTTCATTCTGCGACAGGATCAACTTGCCTTCCTTATCCACCGGAATCTGGTTGCCCGGATCGCGATCCATCCGGACCTTGCCTTCCTTGCCGTCCAGCGAATAACGGACGTCGTAGCCCACTACCTTGTCGCTGATGTCATTCACGGTGTTACAGCGAGTCTGGGTCGTGGTGTAGGTGTCACGCTCCTGCATGCCTTCCTGAACCTTGTTACCGGCGTATCCGCCACCGACCGCGCCCGCGACCGTGGCAATTTTCTTGCCGGTGCCGCCGCCGATCTGGTTACCCAGCAGACCGCCTGCCAGTGCACCCACCACCGTACCGGCGATCTGGTGCTGATCTTTCACCGGCGCTTGCCGGGTTACCGCTACATCCTTGCACACTTCACGTGGCGTCTTGATTTGTGTCTTGACCGGTTCAACGGCTAGAACTTGCGCATACTCAGGGCCGCTTTTAACCAGGCTGTAGGTGGCAACAGCACCCCCGGCAGTTACACCGACAGCACCCAATACCGCACCAACCAGCAACGACTTGTTCACATGAACCTCCTGACCATCACATGCGGGACACGCCCGCGCTTCTCCCAGCCTTGGAGCACAAAAAAAGGCGCGAGTTCAACTCGCGCCTTTTCGGGCTGACAGCTGGAAGAGCGATGGCCGTTATGGACGGTCGTCGACTTCCTTCTCGCTGGCCGCAGGAGGAATCAAATCCTCGCTGTTCAGGTTCAGCCAGATCAGCACCACGTTCGCGATGTAGATCGACGAGTAGGTACCGGCCAGAACCCCCACCAGCAGCGCCAGGGAGAAGCCGTACAGGTTGTCGCCACCGAAGAACAGCAGCGCCGCGATGGCCAGCAAGGTCGACACCGATGTCGCGATGGTCCGCAACAGGGTTTGCGTGGTCGAGATGTTGATGTTCTCGATCAGGTTGGCCTTGCGCAGTACGCGGAAGTTCTCACGAACCCGGTCGAATACCACAATGGTGTCGTTGAGCGAGTAACCGATGATCGCCAGTACCGCCGCCAGCACCGTCAGGTCGAAGGTGATCTGGAAGAACGACAGGATACCGATGGTCACGATCACGTCGTGGATCAGCGAAACGATCGCACCGACAGCGAATTTCCACTGAAAGCGGAACGCCAGGTAGATCAGGATGCCGCCCAGCGCCATCAGCATGCCGAGGCCGCCCTGGTCGCGCAGTTCTTCACCGACCTGCGGGCCAACGAACTCAACGCGCTTGACCGTCGCCGGGTTGTCGCCGCCGACTTTCAGCAGGGCTTCCGCGACCTGGTGACCCAGTTGCGGGTCTTCGCCTGGCATACGCACCAGCAGATCTGTGGTAGCACCGAAGCTCTGCACGATGGCTTCGTGGTAGCCGGACGAAACCAGCTGCTCACGCACCTTGGTCACGTCAGCCGGACGCTCGTAGGTCAGCTCGATGAGCGTACCGCCGGTGAAGTCCAGGCCCCAGTTCATGCCCTTGTGGAAGACACTGAAGATGGCCAGTGCGGTAAGGAACAATGTGACGCCGAACGCGAAGTTGCGAACGCCCATGAAGTTGATTGTACGTAACATGGCAGCCCCTTAAATCCACAACTTCTTGAAGTCACGACCGCCGAAGATCAAGTTGACCATCGCGCGGGTGACCATGATGGCCGTGAACATCGAAGTCAAAACCCCGAGGGACATGGTCACTGCGAAGCCTTTGACCGGACCTGTACCCATGGCAAACAGGATCCCGCCCACCAGCAAGGTGGTCAGGTTGGCGTCGAGAATCGCTGTGAATGCGCGACCGAAACCTTCGTTGATCGCCCGTTGCACGGTCATGCCCGCCGCGATCTCTTCACGAATCCGCGAGAAGATCAGAACGTTGGCGTCGACCGCCATACCCATGGTCAACACGATACCGGCGATACCCGGCAGGGTCAGCGTGGCACCCAGCAGCGACATCAGGGCCAGCAGCAGCACCATGTTCACACCCAGCGCGACCGTGGCGATGATGCCGAAGAAGCGGTAGATGGCGATGATGAACAGCGAGACGAACAGCATGCCCCACAGCGAAGCATCGATACCTTTGGTGATGTTGTCCGCACCCAGGCTCGGGCCAATGGTGCGCTCTTCAGCGAAGTACATCGGCGCCGCCAGACCACCGGCACGCAACAGCAGCGCCAGCTCGGACGATTCGCCCTGGCCGTTCAGGCCAGTGATACGGAATTGAGCCCCCAGCGGCGACTGGATGGTCGCCAGGCTGATGATCTTCTTCTCTTCCTTGAACGACTGCACCGCCACGTCTTTCTCGACACCATCGACCACTTGCTTGGTGTAGGTGGTGATCGGACGCTGTTCGATGAAGATCACCGCCATGCTGCGACCGACGTTCGAACGGGTTGCGCGGCTCATCAGCTCGCCACCGTGGCCATCCAGACGGATGTTCACTTCTGGCGTGCCGTGCTCGCCGAAGCCAGCCTTGGCGTCAGTTACCTGGTCACCGGTGATGATCAGGCCACGTTCGATCTGTGCCGGCGGACGATTGCCTTCACGGAACTCGAAGGTTTCGGAAGTGGCTTTCGAAGCACCCGGCTCAGCAGCCAGACGGAACTCGAGGTTGGCCGTCTTGCCGAGGATACGCTTGGCTTCTGCGGTGTCCTGCACGCCCGGCAGCTCAACCACGATGCGGTTGGCGCCCTGACGCTGGACGATCGGTTCGGCAACACCCAGCTCGTTGACGCGGTTACGTACCGTGGTCAAGTTCTGCTTGATGGAGTATTCGCGGATTTCCGCCAGCTTGGCTGGGGTCATCGCCAGACGCAGTACCGGTTGGCCGTTCAGGTCAGCCGGAACAATGTCGAAATCGTTGAAGTTCTTGCGGACCAGAGCACGGGCCTGTTCGCGGGTCGCTTCATCGGAGAAGCCCAGCTGAATGGCACCGCCCAGTTGCGGCAGGCTGCGATAACGCAGTTTCTCTTTGCGCAACAGGCTCTTCACATCGCCTTCGTACACTTTCAAGCGTGCGTCGAGGGCTTTGTCCATGTCCACTTCCAGCAGGAAGTGCACACCACCGGACAAGTCCAGACCCAGCTTCATCGGGTGCGCGCCCAGGCTGCGCAGCCATTGCGGGGTGGTTTGCGCCAGGTTCAGTGCAACGACGTAGTCATCACCCAATGCCTTGCGCACGACGTCTTTGGCCGGCAGCTGATCTTCAGCCTTGACCAGGCGAATCAGACCGCCCTTGCCGTTAGCCGCCAGCGTAGCCGCCTTGACGTTGATCCCGGACGCCTTGAGCGCAGCGCTCACACGGTCCAGATCAGCCTGATTGACTTGCAGCGCAGTGCTTGCACCGCTGACCTGAATGGCCGGGTCATCAGGATATAGATTGGGAGCGGAATAAATCAGACCGATCGCCAGCACCGCCAGGATCAGAATGTATTTCCACAGAGGGTATTTGTTCAGCATCACGCCGCCCGCTTATGACGCGGGGCGCCTTGCGCGCCCCGTCGATTGAGTAGAAGTTGAAACTTAGATCGCTTTCAGCGTGCCTTTTGGCAGCGTGGCGGCAATGGCGCCTTTCTGGAACTTCATTTCGACGGTGTCGGAAACTTCCAGAACCACGAAATCGTCAGCCACTTTAGTGATCTTGCCGGCGATGCCGCCGGTGGTCACAACTTCGTCGCCTTTTTGCAGGCTGCTCAGCAGGTTCTTCTGCTCTTTGGCGCGCTTGGCCTGTGGACGCCAGATCATCAGGTAGAAGATGACCAGGAAACCGACCAGGAAAATCCACTCAAAGCCGCCGCCCATTGGGCCTGCAGCAGGTGCAGCAGCGTCAGCCATGGCGTTAGAGATAAAAAAGCTCATTTAGCACTCCAGTTGCAAATGTTGAATCTTGGGGTCAGAAAACTCAGTCCAAAGGCGGAACAGGTAACCCGCGTTTGGCGTAGAAGGCATCGACAAAGGCGGCCAATGTACCCTGTTGAATAGCCTCGCGCAAACCAGCCATAAGCACTTGATAATGACGCAAGTTATGGATGGTATTGAGCATGCTTCCCAGCATTTCGCCGCACTTGTCCAGGTGATGCAGATAAGCGCGGGAGAAGTTCTGGCAGGTATAGCAATCGCAGGTCGGATCGAGCGGCGAATCATCATGGCGATGGAACGCGTTACGGATCTTCAGCACGCCGGTATCGATGAACAGATGCCCATTGCGGGCATTACGGGTTGGCATCACGCAATCGAACATGTCCACACCGCGGCGCACACCCTCAACCAGATCTTCCGGTTTGCCAACGCCCATAAGGTAACGAGGTTTGTCAGCCGGCATCTGGCCCGGCAGATAATCCAGCACCTTGATCATCTCGTGCTTCGGCTCGCCCACCGACAGACCGCCAATGGCCAGGCCATCGAAGCCGATCTTGTCGAGGCCTTCCAGCGAACGCATGCGCAGATCCTGGTGCATGCCGCCCTGAACGATACCGAACAGCGCCGCCGTGTTGTCGCCATGGGCATTCTTCGAACGCTGGGCCCAGCGCAACGACAGCTCCATCGACACCCGCGCGACGTCTTCGTCAGCCGGGTACGGCGTGCATTCGTCGAAAATCATCACGATGTCCGAGCCCAGGTCGCGCTGGACCTGCATCGACTCTTCCGGCCCCATGAACACCTTGGCGCCATCGACTGGCGAGGCGAAGGTCACGCCCTCCTCCTTGATCTTGCGCATCGCGCCCAGGCTGAACACCTGGAAACCGCCGGAGTCGGTCAGAATCGGGCCTTTCCACTGCATGAAATCGTGCAGGTCGCCGTGCTTCTTGATCACTTCGGTGCCAGGACGCAGCCACAAGTGGAAGGTGTTGCCCAGAATGATCTCCGCGCCGGTCGCGGTGATGTCCCGCGGCAGCATGCCCTTCACGGTGCCGTAAGTGCCGACCGGCATGAAGGCCGGGGTCTCGACGGTACCGCGCGGGAAGGTCAAACGACCGCGACGAGCCTTGCCGTCAGTAGCAAGCAACTCAAACGACATACGACTTTGGCGACTCATTCTTTGTCCTCAGGGCCACGTGGTGCGGGGTTACGGGTGATAAACATCGCATCACCGTAGCTGAAAAAGCGGTATTCGTTCTCGACCGCGGCTTTATAAGCGGCCATCGCTTCGGGATAACCGGCGAACGCCGAAACCAGCATCAACAGCGTGGATTCGGGCAAATGGAAGTTGGTGACCAGGGCATCGACCACATGAAACGGCCGGCCCGGGTAGATAAAGATGTCGGTGTCGCCACTGAACGGCTTGAGCACGCCATCGCGCGCGGCACTTTCCAGCGAACGCACGCTGGTGGTCCCCACCGCCACCACACGCCCGCCGCGAGCGCGGCACGCCGCCACGGCATCGACCACATCCTGGCCGACTTCCAGCCATTCAGTGTGCATGTGATGGTCTTCGATCTTCTCGACCCGCACCGGCTGGAACGTACCCGCGCCAACGTGCAAGGTCACGAACGCCGTCTCGACGCCCTTGGCCGCAATCGCGTCCATCAGCGGCTGATCGAAATGCAGCCCCGCCGTCGGCGCCGCCACCGCGCCCAGACGCTGGGCGTACACCGTCTGATAACGCTCGCGGTCCGAGCCTTCATCCGGGCGGTCTATATAAGGAGGCAACGGCATGTGCCCGACGCGGTCGAGCAGCGGCAACACCTCTTCGGCGAACCCCAGCTCGAACAACGCATCGTGACGAGCGAGCATTTCGGCTTCGCCACCGCCATCGATCAGGATCTTCGAACCCGGCTTCGGCGACTTGCTGGACCGCACATGGGCCAGCACGCGATGACTGTCGAGCACCCGCTCCACCAGGATTTCCAGCTTGCCGCCGGAAGCCTTCTGGCCAAACAGTCGCGCCGGAATCACCCGGGTATTGTTGAACACCATCAAATCGCCCGGGCGCAAATGCTCAAGCAAATCAGTGAATTGACGGTGTGCCAGGGCGCCGCTGACCCCATCAAGGGTCAACAGGCGACTGTTGCGACGCTCGGCCAAAGGGTGGCGAGCAATCAGCGAATCAGGGAGTTCGAAAGTAAAGTCAGCAACGCGCATGATGGGGTTCGTCTAGCAGGGCCCGGAAGTCTAGCGGAAATAGTGAAAATTCTCCATGTACCTGATTGACCGACGGTTATCTCATCTCTATACTTCGCCGCCATTGAGCCCTGATGGCGGAATTGGTAGACGCGGCGGATTCAAAATCCGTTTTCGAAAGGAGTGGGAGTTCGAGTCTCCCTCGGGGCACCAAAATTAAGAAAGGTCTTGCTTTGCAAGGCCTTTTTTTTCGCCTGCGATAAAGTGACTGACACCCCACCGACCTGCTTGCTGGCGATGCTTTTGGCTTTTTTCGTCCTCGGTTGGCACGACATTCTCAAGGATTCATCCCATGGAACTGCTGCTGGAAACTGTTGCTCTGTTCTGTCTCAAGCTGGCTTATGAGACGGAGGGGTCGAGTCCGATTCTGCGGGATGATCCGGTCATGAGTGATTATGAGCGGGAGGTATTTGGGTTGTTGGTGCGTCGCGAGGATGTCGTGACGATTCAGTTAAAGGTGGATGAGTGTGTGGGGTTGGCGCTGCAAGCCATCGGTGGTGTGGATAAGCCGTTGGGGCGGGAACTGCGGAGATTGTCGACTGAGTTTGCCGGGATTCAGACGATGGAGCAGCTTGATGCCCCGCTCATCGCGCTTAAGGATTATCTGAAAGACATTCTGTGATTGATGACGTGACCCGCGACGCTTCAACACTGTGATCGTTCCCACGCTCCGCGTGGGAATGCATCCCGGGACACGATGCGTTGCAATTGGCCTTGACGCCAACTCCTTCGATTGGACATCAACATAGGCTTCGATTGGATCACCTAACCACAATAAAAAATAAACCTGTCACCTTTTCTTTAAAACGTTTACTTACCATAGATAGCAACCTTAGCCCCATTCAAGAATTTATCGAGTTCTTCTGGATGCTCATCAATCCACATTTCACATACAACAGAAAACACCCTATTAAAATCCCACCCAAACACTCGGCCCACATTATGAAAGTAATCATGGAAATCCGAACCTGCAGCAGCGGCCTTTGCCTGACTAACTTTCAATTCAGAAACCATAAGCTTGGAGGCCAAAAAACTTGCTGGCTTTGACTTAAAATACGCCATCATAATTTCATCTGGAGCGAGACTAGTAGGCAGAAAAAAATAATCCCCCCCCTTCCCTAAGATTGATTTACTCTCTCGACAATCACCATCGTACAACCCGGCAAACTTAAAACCCTTATGAGGAAAAGCCAATCTACTCAAATCAATAGAAACATGCCCTTCCGAACCCGACTTATGATAATAGAAGCTGTCGATAGAAAAATCACTGGAGTTATTAAATAACGCTTTCGCAAAGATAATCCCCCCAACATCCTCTAAAAACAGCATACCTATTTTTGGTGGAATCAACCCTAAACTCTCAAGATGGGAGGCCATGCCACCGGCAGCAGAAAAATTCTGAATCCCATTATCCGTCCTAATAATCAAATGCATAAAACTAGATGGAACTCTCTTTAGGATATGTTCTGAATGGGTAGACAACATCAATGTAATTCCGGAACCAGCAACAGTTTTAGCTAAAACATTTGCCAATCTATCTTGACTTGCTGGAGGCAAAAAACTCTCCGGCTCTTCAATAAAAAGAACCTTATTCCCTTCAGCGTGCTCCATGTAGTTAACCAACCACCAAAAGTAAAATAATGACAACTCCCCCATACCCATACCGGAGCTATCATAAACAACTCCACCTAACTCGACCCGGAAAAATGGAAATGCCGGATAATTATCAAACTCCCCCTCCACTGTAGTCATCCAGACACGACTGTACTCATTACCAGTCAGGTAATTTATTACACTCAGCTCTTCTTCAGTCGCCAGATTCTCGCCATGTTGCTCGATTAACTCTGCGATATTTGTTTGCTGCAGCAACATCTCCTGAAACAGCGGGATCAGCGTGCAAGGATCAAACATAAAAGACGCCAATTCCATTGCTGCCGGGGCCGGTACAATTTGGTCCTTATCCGCATCGTCATAATTCAAAAATCTTTCATAGCCCACACCATTGATCGCCAAGTTAATCTTAAGCTTAGCCTTCTCTAGTATAGGTGTCTTGAATGGCGCCCGGTTACTTGACTCCTCAATCAAACAATTGTAAGCGAGCCTCATTAAATTGCTTTTACCTACACCATTTCTCCCTATAAAAACATTCACTCCATCATTCAGCGCGATCTCCAAATCGCTCAAAACCTCATGCGAGGTAAATTTCAATTTTTCAAGCTTCACAGGATACTTTCTACGAACAAAGTCCCTCCAGTAATCATTAACCTTCGCTTCCTTTAAGCCGCTCATATTATATCCCCCCAGTTCAGGTCTCTACTGACCTTGGCTAAGGAAGCTTCGTTGTATACAACATTTTTTTGAGAGCTTAAATAATGGAATATCGAGTTAACATCCCCGTAGGACACATACTCCTCGACGCCGTCTGGAAAGTACAGGGAGTACATACCCCAAAGAATCAAGTCCCGCAAAATAACAGAGCTCGTATCCGCAACTCTAGAACTCGCCCGATCTTGGTACACTTGAAAAGTCTTAACTAAAAACGCCTGAGTTATACCACTAGGTATAAACTTCGGAACAATCACAATCTCATGATCTTCCCTGACGTTCTCAAAGTTATCAAAAAACTCGTACACCTCTTCGAGATCCAACTCCAAATCGATGGCCTTATAAATAAAAATAAGCCACGAGGAAATTGTAGCCTTATTCAGCTTGCTCGCATACTCCCGACGATTCAAACACTCATACAGAACATCCAGACAACTCTTCGACATGTCGGTCAGTTCTTTTGAAAATCCAGTTGACTCTCGATATCTGCCGGTCACTGTATTTGCAGTAACCTTTTTTGTTAAAGTCGCCCCTTCTAATGTTAGAAGGAATTTCGCAAGTACATCATCGTATGCCATACGAGAGTTAGAAAATCCCATAAGCTCACGAGTAAAACCTACCTCCTCCATATATTCAGTAAGAGATTTAACTTGCTGCCTAGCTTCTCCGAAATAGGCATTTCGCTGTTCGGCAGAAGTTAAATTCGTCGGCTGATTCAACCTATAGAACAACTCACCTGGTTCACGAGGCTTATAGTCAGATATGGTCAACACTCTGATTGTGAAATCTTCAAACTTTCCCCGCATTTCTGCCGACAAATCACTCCAATACATTCCATCAAGAGCCTGTATATATTTTTCCAAAGGCTCTTGTTCGCCATTTATAGGAAAATGACCTTCTATAAAGTCTCGAATTGCAGCTAACCTTTGCTGTCCATCTAAGACCTCTTGCTTCTCGCTACTTGGAACCTGAATAACGTGAATAGGTGGAATATGCCAACCACGCAGCACACTATCTACGAGCCGTTGTTTCTTACCTTTACCCCAAACTTCTCCCCGCTGAAAATTTGGTTGTAGATCCAAGCGATCGCCACGTATCTTTCTGTAGAGTGTAGCAATATCAGGATCAGATGGAGTTAAGTGCATTTTTTATATCCTTAATACTAATAAGATTATTTTAGAGGTAAACCGATCTACATTCAGAATCCATTCACCAATTCTTTAAAATCAATTGGCACACATAGGTTTTTATTGCCGAGCCATATAAAAATTGCCAACAGATTAGATATCCATGGAAAATGCATTGCTGATCGCCATAAGTTTTAGATCTGCTTCGGCTTCTAATATCAAGGGTTGTGTCGGAGAAAAAACCCGACAAAGTAGTGTGTCGGCATCTGTCAAGTTCTGTTGCCGATCAAAAGTCGAGCCCCCCTCGTCATCTGAATATTCGTTCAGTACCGTTGAGACCATCGTGAATGTTGTCGACTTCGATCCTTGGGGCATCAAGCATTCCTTTGACGAACGTGTGTGTGTGTTTGGCAAGTCAATCATCACTCGTTACACGTGCAAGTACAAGCCAGTGGCCATTAGACAAAATTTTAAGGTAATCGCACTTTTAACCACGCAGCTCAGGAGACCGCCCAGATACCCGTACCCGCGCCGTTTCTGAAGATCGTACTTCTATGTACACACGATCAGCTCCGTCAATTACGGGCGAATTGGTTTGATGCCGAAGCTTTCGAAGGTTGCAGGAACCGAGTCTGCAAGATAACCTCCCACCGTCCCTGCCAATTCAGCGACCGGGTGTGGAAACCCGTGTAATTCAAGGCGCAACAGCGCCCCCATCACGTCTGCCGGCGCTTTTTTTATGCCTGCGGCGTGAGTTATGGCGGCTGTGCGTGGGACGTCTTCGGGCGTGCCGGTTTCCTTGATTCCCGGTTTTCCACCCTGCGCACAGCTGTCACCCATTCGTGTGGAAACGAACGTGGCAGCTCCTCATATCAAGGAGTTGGATAATGCGCAGTATCAATCCGTTTGAAATTTGGGCTTCCCCTCAACGCAATTCCCAATCGCGTAACGCCCTCCCCCATTGCCTCTCCATCCTCGGAGGTGGCCAATGACCACTCAACCCGAACTCACAACCATCGGCCTCACCCCCGCCATCTACTGTGGCGATCAAGCGCTGTTCCATGTCACGCGTAACGTGCCCGTCGGCGATGCGTTGGCCATGGCTTCTGATTTTCTGTTTATCGCCAAGGCGCTGACCAAGGATGCGGCTTATGCCAAGGACTCGGATTACCACGCCTGGGCTGCGCATTATTTGACGGCGATGAGTAAGGCGGTGGTGGATGATGTGGCGAAGGCGGTGACGCGGGATAGGGATAATGAGTTGGCGAATAAGCGGGCGGAGGGGATGGCTGAGGGGTAGCCGTTCGACGGCCTCCGTCTGCCTCGCGTAGGGGGCTTGGCAGCGTACTTGCTCGCGAAGATGGCGGTCATTCAGCGGTAATCGTGATTGGCTTAAGTTTTTCGCGAGCAGGCTCGCTCCTACAGGAGTTGTGATTCGGTGCTGAGTTTTGTGGTGGTTGGACTGGCGCTTTCGCGGGCAAGCCCGCTCCCACAGGGATTGGTGTGGTGGTGGAAAGTGGGGCTCGGTATGGAGGTGTTTGATTCTCTGCTTGGCGCGAATGCTGAGCGTGACCATGACACTGGAATTCGGAACCAACCAGCAGACCCAACCAGGAAGGTAGAGCCATGAAACACGTGATTATGGGCGTTCCCGAAGGTGAGGATTTCGCTTCATACGAGAAGGAGATCCCGGTCTCCGTCGAGGACCTTAAGCTCATTATGGGATGGGAAAAGGACGACGATTTCGTATACGACTATCGGCTTACCTTGGAGCAAGTTACCGCAATAGAGCAGCTTTGTTCGCTAGAGCTGCCCAAGAATCTGGAGCTTTTTCTCACCTGTAATGCGTGATATTTGCCAGGCGTCGAGAGATCTGCAGGGTTTCCAGTAAATGAACTGGGGACCACTGGGCATGGCTTTGGAGGATCTAGGGTCGACAGTTCCACCGTTCAGAAACAAGAAGGCCCGAACGTAATACCGGACTAAGCCAGCACCAGAGGATCGGGCGCGATTGAAGTGCAGGCGACGGCTCGCCAATGAGCAGGGTAAAACAGGACGCTGCGGATTGGTGTCAGGCCATTCCGAGATAGAGGTAGGGATCATCCTTGGATGCCGGCTTCTGGTGAGCTTGCTCGCGAAGATGGCGGCCATTCAGCGGGATTGGTGGTGCGTTTGAGTTTTTCGCGAGCAGGCTCGCTCCTACAGGGATTGTGATTCAGTGCAGGTTTTAGTGGTGGTTGGGCTGGCGCTTTCGCGGGCAAGCCCGCTCCCACAGAGATTTCCGGTGGCTGAAGATCTTTGTTGTCCCCGGGGTTTCGGGGCCTTTGGGTGCGCGGGTCAGAGCACGTGCTGGGAAATCAGCCTCGATATTTCCACCATCGACGTCCGGCCGGTGAATTCGAATTTCACTTTGCCCAGCGACGAGAAGTAGATCTCCAGTTCCGAATCCAAATCGAACGTGCCGGAGGTTTCCACCGAGTACGCGACGATGTTTTTATACGGCAGTGAAGTGAAGTCTTTTTTGCTGCCGGTGATGCCCTGGACGTTGACGGCGATGATGCGTTTGTTGGTGAAGACGACGCCGTCGCGCATGGATTTGTACGAGTCGATGACGTGCTCGCCTTCCAGCAGCAGTGCACTGACGCGTTCTGCGTATTCTTCGTTTTGCTTGAGTTTGAAGAAGCCTTTGTTGTTGAAGTCGATCATCTGCCCATCCTCCGTTCAAAGAAAAATCCCTGCGGGTTACTTCACCACTTTCACGACTCGAATGTTGACGGGGAATCCATCCTGTCCAGGCAGTGTCTTCCATCCCACGTACTGATAAACCACTTCGTCATCAATGTATTCACCCCACTGCGCGACTTTGCCACCCAGCACCGCGACGTTGCGGTTTTTGACGCAGTTGCCATCCGCAGGACCCACGGTGTAGATCACGTAAGGTTTGACGTATTTAGAGGCGCGGAAATTTTCGCCGCAACCCGAATCGACTCTGATCATCAACCTCTTCAGGTTCTCTTCACCATCCGCTTCGGCGTGCTGGTCGAGTTCCCCGATTTCGCCGACGTCGATGAAGCCCAGAGAGCGAGCACGCTTGTATGCCGGGGAGGCCTGGTGTTTGATCTGGGCTTGCGCGAGATACTCGTCCACGTCTTTGCTGAGTTCAATTTCGCCCTTGTGCACGATCTCTTCCGCTATGGGAACGCCGCTCTCACAACGAGCGTATTCGGGGGAGCCAAGGCTTGACGGGGATAGGTAGTAGCGATGGAACTCAAGGGTACTCAGACGCGCCTTGATAGCGGGATTAGCTTCTTTGGGCGTCTGGCGCCCGGCCTGCACCTCGGCCACCACCTGCATAAATTTCTGGCAATCGGAAATGTAGCCGTCCCAGGCGTATGTCGGGGTTTCACTCGACAGGCCGGCGAGCGCCGGGGTCATCACGACGGCGAAAGTGATTGCGCAGAACACGCGCGAGACTCGAGCGACAGTGGCCATGTGTAGTCCGTTACAAAGTTGATGAAAGTGGCGCAACGCTACTGTTTTGCCGCCCTGCCGTCCACTGGCGGCGAAGGGGAAAGCCGATATTTCCTGCGGCGATCCGCTGTGCATGCATCCTGAAACCTCCACGCTGGCCACATTCTTCTAGACTCAATAAGAGGTCGTGGATAGAACCGAACACGTCGCATTGGTGCAGTCAATTCAACAGCCGCGTGGCAATCTGCCTTTTATGCCCTTATTGAGGTGCGGCGAAGACCGTGCCGGGCACAACAAGATGCCCATTCAGGGTGCCCTGGCCACCGGCCTGAAAATGCCACGATACCGTGACGTGGTGTGAGTGCCGCAGCCGACACTTTCGGACGAACGACGACCGCCTGGTTTGTCCGTGACCGTGAGGATTGCTGTATGCCTGATGAGATGTTGCACCTGCCTTTGGTCAACAGTCTGCTGGAGCGCCACAAGGGCTCCGCCGGTGCGCTGTTGCCCATTCTTCATGATATTCAGGAACGCATCGGTTACATCCCCGATGTGGCCGTCCCCGAGATTGCCCACGCCCTCAATCAGAGTCAGGCCGAGATTCGTGGGGTGATCAGTTTTTACCATGACTTCCGTACCGCGCCGCCGGCCCGCCACATTCTGCGTTTGTGCCGCGCCGAGTCGTGCAAGAGCCGTGGTGCCGAGGACTTGGCTGCGCAGTTGCGCGAGCGTCTGCAACTGGACGATCACGGCAGCAGCGCCGATGGCAGCATCAGTTTGCGCCCCGTTTATTGCCTTGGCGCCTGCGCTTGTTCGCCGGCCCTGGAGCTGGACGGTCGGGTGCATGCGCGGCTCAGTGCCGAGCGTCTCGATGCCTTGCTCGACGCTTGCCGGGAGGACGCATGATGCCGGCGCTCTATTTGCCCAGTGATTCCCTGGCCCGTGCCGTGGGTGCCGATGAAGTGGCGGTGGCGCTGATTTCGGTGGCTCAGGAACGCGATGTGCCGCTGGAGTTGCAGCGCACCAGTTCGCGCGGTCTGTACTGGCTGGAACCGCTGCTGGAAGTGGACAGCCCGCAAGGCCGGATCGGTTTTGGCCCGTTGACGGCGGACGATGTGCCGTCGGTGCTTGATGCCTTGCAAGGTGACCCTGCCAGTCATCCACTGGCCTTGGGGCTTGTGGAAGAAATCCCCTATTTGAAAACGCAGCAACGCCTGCTGTTTGCCCGCGCCGGCATTACCCGGCCGTTGTCGCTGGACGATTACCGGGCGCATGGCGGTTTTGAAGGTTTGACCCGCTCTATCGCCATTGGCGGTGAAGAAACCGCAACAGCGGTGTTCGATTCAGGCCTGCGTGGCCGTGGCGGCGCGGCGTTCCCCGCCGGGATCAAATGGCGCACGGTGCGCGGTACTCAGGCGGCGCAGAAGTACATTGTGTGCAACGCCGACGAAGGCGATTCCGGCACCTTCGCCGACCGTATGTTGATGGAAGGCGACCCTTTCCTGCTGATCGAAGGCATGGTGATTGCCGGCCTTTGCGTCGGCGCCACTTACGGCTACATCTATGTGCGTTCGGAATACCCGGACGCCGTGGCCAAGCTGCGTCAGGCGCTGAACATCGCGCGGTCCGCCGGTTACCTGGGCGACGATGTCGGCGGCAGTGGCCTGGCGTTCGATATGGAAGTGCGGGTCGGTGCCGGCGCCTATATCTGCGGTGAGGAAACGGCGCTGCTGGACTCGCTCGAAGGCAAGCGCGGGATCGTCCGCGCCAAGCCGCCGATCCCCGCGTTGCAGGGGCTGTTCGGCCTGCCGACGCTGGTGCATAACGTGGTGACCTTGGCTTCGGTGCCGCTGATCCTGGCGAAAGGTGCGCAGTTTTATCGTGACTACGGGGTTGGCCGTTCAATGGGCACCATGCCTTTCCAGTTGGCGGGCAATGTTCGTCACGGTGGTCTGGTGGAACGGGCGTTTGGCCTGACGTTGCGGGAACTGGTGGAAGGCTACGGCGGCGGCACTGCCAGTGGTCGGCCGTTGAAAGCCGCGCAGGTCGGCGGCCCGCTCGGCACCTGGGTGCCGCCGTCGCAATTCGATACACCGCTGGATTACGAGGCGTTCGCTGGCATCGGCGCGATGGTCGGTCACGGCGGTGTGGTGGTGGCTGACGACACGTTGGACATGGCGCAAATGGCCCGTTTCGCCATGCAGTTCTGCGCCGAGGAATCCTGTGGCAAATGCACGCCTTGCCGCATCGGCTCGACCCGGGGCGTGGAGGTCATCGACCGGATGCTGGCCGCACCGGGCCAAGGCGATCGCGATGCGCAAGCGATCATCCTCAAAGACCTGTGCGACACCATGCAATTTGGCTCGCTGTGCGCCTTGGGCGGCATGGCGCCCTTCCCGGTCACCAGCGCCCTCAAGTATTTCCCCGCCGACTTCGGTCTGCAGCCTTCGGAGGCCGAGCAATGATTACTCTCTTCGACCCGAAAACCGATATCGACCTGGGCACCCCGGCCCGGGAAAGCCAGGTGCAAGTCACCCTGAACATCGACGGCCGCAGCATCAGCGTGCCGGAAGGCACTTCGGTGATGCGCGCTGCTGCGCTGATGGGCACCACCATTCCGAAACTCTGCGCCACCGACAGCCTGGAAGCCTTCGGCTCCTGCCGCATGTGCCTGGTGGAGATCGACGGCATGCGCGGCTATCCGGCGTCGTGCACCACGCCGGTCACGGAAGGCATGACTGTGCACACGCAGACACCGAAGCTGGCCACGCTGCGCCGCAATGTCATGGAGCTGTACATTTCCGATCACCCGCTGGACTGCCTGACCTGCTCGGCCAACGGCAACTGCGAACTGCAAACCGTTGCTGGCCAGGTTGGCCTGCGCGAAGTGCGTTACGGCTATGAAGGCGAGAACCATCTGGAGGATGTGAAAGACACCTCCAACCCTTATTTCGATTACGACCCGAGCAAGTGCATCGTCTGCAACCGCTGCGTGCGGGCCTGCGAAGAAACCCAGGGGACGTTTGCCCTGACCATCACCGGGCGCGGCTTTGAATCCCGGGTTTCGGCGGCCGGTGGCGAGAACTTCCTCGACTCGGAATGCGTGTCCTGCGGCGCCTGTGTGCAGGCCTGCCCGACCGCGACGCTGATGGAAAAAAGTGTGGTCGAATTGGGTCAGCCAGAGCGCAGCGTGATCACCACGTGCGCCTATTGCGGCGTCGGTTGCTCGTTCCGCGCCGAGATGAAAGGCGACCAACTGGTACGCATGGTTCCGGACAAGAACGGTCAGGCCAACCACGGCCATTCCTGCGTCAAAGGGCGCTTTGCCTGGGGTTACGCGACGCACCCGGATCGCATCACCAAACCGATGATCCGCAAGCACATCAGCGACCCGTGGCAGGAAGTCAGCTGGGATGAAGCGGTGACTTACGCCGCCAGCGAATTCCGTCGCTTGCAGCAGAAATATGGCCGCGACTCCATCGGCGGCATCACCTCCAGCCGCTGCACCAACGAAGAAACCTACCTCGTCCAGAAACTGGTGCGCGCGGCGTTCGGCAACAACAACGTCGACACCTGCGCGCGGGTTTGCCACTCGCCGACCGGGTATGGTTTGAAACAAACCCTGGGCGAGTCCGCCGGTACCCAGAGTTTCGATTCGGTGATGAAGGCCGACGTGATTCTGGTGATGGGCGCCAACCCCAGCGATGCGCACCCGGTGTTCGCTTCGCAGCTCAAACGTCGTTTGCGTGAAGGCGCGCGGCTGATCGTTATCGACCCACGACGTATCGATCTGGTGGATTCGGTGCACGCCCGCGCCGAGTATCACTTGGCCCTGCGCCCCGGCACCAACGTCGCCATGCTCAACGCGCTGGCCCACGTGATCATCACCGAAGGCCTACAAGACCAGGCCTTTATCGACGCCCGTTGCGAGGGCAGCGATTTCGCCCGTTGGAGCGAGTTCGTCAGCCGCGCCGAAAACTCGCCGGAAGCCCTTGGATCGGTCTGCGGCGTAGCCCCTGCCGACATCCGCGCCGCCGCGCGGTTGTTTGCCAAGGGTGGCAACGCCGCGATCTATTACGGTCTGGGCGTTACCGAGCACAGCCAAGGCAGTACGGCAGTGATGGGCATCGCCAACCTCGCCATGGCCACCGGCAACATCGGCCGCGAAGGCGTGGGCGTGAACCCGCTGCGGGGGCAGAACAACGTGCAGGGTTCCTGCGACATGGGTTCCTTCCCCCACGAGTTGCCCGGCTACCGGCACATCTCCAACGAAGTGGTGCGCACGCAGTTCGAACAGGCGTGGAATGTCACCCTGCAACCCGATCCGGGCCTGCGCATTCCGAACATGTTCGAGTCGGCGCTGGCCGGCAGTTTCAAGGGCCTGTATTGCCAGGGCGAGGACATTGCCCAGAGCGACCCGAATACCCAGCACGTCACCGCAGCCCTGTCGGCCATGGAATGCGTGGTGGTGCAGGACATCTTCCTCAACGAAACCGCCAAGTTCGCCCATGTGTTCCTGCCGGGTGCTTCGTTCCTGGAGAAGGACGGCACGTTCACCAACGCCGAGCGCCGTATTTCGCGAGTTCGCAAAGTGATGGACCCGTTGGGCGGCAAGGCCGACTGGGAAGGCACGGTGGCCCTGGCCAACGCGCTGGGTTACCCGATGAACTACAAACACCCATCGGAAATCATGGATGAAATCGCCAGCCTGACGCCGACCTTCACCAACGTCAGCTACGCCGAACTGGAGCGCCACGGCAGCCTGCAATGGCCGTGCAACGCCGCCGCGCCGGACGGCACGCCGACCATGCACATCGAGCAATTCGTGCGCGGCAAAGGGCGCTTCATGCTCACCGGCTACGTGCCCACCGAGGAGAAGGTCAACAACCGTTATCCGCTGCTGCTGACCACCGGGCGCATCCTCAGCCAGTACAACGTCGGCGCGCAAACCCGGCGCACCGAGAACGTCGCGTGGCACGACGAGGACCGGCTGGAAATCCACCCGACCGACGCCGAGAGCCGTGGCATCAATGAAGGTGACTGGGTCGGTATCGGCAGCCGCGCCGGGCAGACGGTGCTGCGTGCACGGGTGACCGAACGGGTCGCGCCGGGCGTGGTGTACACCACGTTCCACTTCCCTGAATCCGGGGCCAACGTGATCACCACCGACAACTCCGACTGGGCCACCAACTGTCCGGAATACAAGGTCACGGCCGTGGAAGTCAGCCGTGTCTACCACCCTTCGGAATGGCAAAAACGCTTCCAGGAGTTCACCGAAGAACAGCACCGCCTGCTCAAGGAACGCCGTCAGGCCCGTGGCGATAAAGCGGAGGTGCGCCGATGAGCACCGACAACCTGATCAAGATGGCCAACCAGATCGCGCAGTATTTCGCTACCGAGCCGGACCAGAAGCAAGCCGTGCTCGGTGTGCGTAATCACCTGCAGATGTACTGGACGCCGGGGATGCGCAAGGAATTGCTGACGTGGCAGACGGAGCATCACGGGGCGGATCTGCATCCGTTGGCGCAAGAGGCGGTCAGCGGCGCGGGTTGGGAGGCGTGAGTTCACCCGATCTGAAAGCGGTCTAAAAAACCTGTGGGAGCGAGCCTGCTCGCGATTGCAGTATGTCGGTCGCCATCATCATTGGCTGACACACCGCATCGCGAGCAGGCTCGCTCCTACAGGGGTTGTGTGCAGTGTTCCGCCTTATTTATCCCCATCGTTCACCCGCACCGCGATCTCAATCGCCCGCACGCTGATCGCCGCGAAGATCGCCGTGAGCAGCACGCCGTTGAACCCGAGCAATATTGCCAATATCCGCGACAGCGGCAACTTCGGCACCAGTTCGCCATAGCCGATGGTCAAGCCAGTCACGAAGCCGAAATAGATGCCGTCGAAAGGATCCCAACCTTCCAGGTAGCTGATGATCAGGCCGCACGTGATGATGACGATCAGCATGGTGGAAAGGATGGGCCAGACAACTCGAAGGTAGTAGCCGACAGCTTTGTAGAACTCTCGACGGATGTTCGACGTATTGGCAGGCTTCATGTCGTGGGTTTCCTGAGGGCGGCAGGCGAATTGACACTCATCAGCTTGGCACAAGTATTGGAAATCGATGCCGCGCCCCCGGGATGTAATGGCTACTCGATCTGAATCGGCCCCTTGGTCCCGGCATCGCTGTCGGTCCAGTAATCCTCATTCTGCAACCGCCGATCGCCCTGAATGGTGAAGGTGAGCTTGCCTTGGCGAAACTGCAGCGTGCCGTCGGTGCGCTTCGCGTCGACCCGTTTGCCATCCACCCAGACTTGCTCCTTCGCATCGATACGAATCGTGGCAACGGTCGCGCCGGCATCGCTCTTGGCCACCCACTGCCCGGCGTAAGGCGTTTGTGTGTCGGCGCTGTCCGCTGCAGGGTTGGTGAACCCGGCCTTGGCGTTTTCCGCTTTGCTCTTGTGGATATCACAGCCCTGAGTCTCGCTCACCTGGGTGCAACCGGACTGTTCAAGCTGTTTGCGGTACTTGTCGTTGATGGCATAAGCCGGGAATTGCACCAACATCATGGTGGCCAGTGCCGGCAGGATGATCCGCTTCATAGGTCCTCTCCTCTGATCAGCGCCTTCCCGGCGCCCGCGAACTGCATGGATCATTCACTGTAGTCCGAAACCCGGATGCACTGGCAAAACGACCAACGCTTCCAACCCGCCTTGCGACCGATTGCGCAGTTTCAGCTCCCCGCCATGCTCCAACACAATCGCCCGCGCCGCCGACAACCCCAACCCCACGCCGCCGGTGCTTTTGTTGCGCGAGCCTTCCAGACGAAAGAACGGCACAAACACTTGCTCAAGACTGGCCTGCGCAATCCCCGGCCCGCGATCCAGCACCTTGATCCGCACTTCCCCCGCCTCAGGCATCAGTTCAATCGCCGGTTCGCTGCCGTACTTGATCGCGTTATCCAGCAGATTGGTCATCACCCGCTTCAACCCCAACGGCCGCCCGCAATACACCAGCCGCTGCGGCCCGCTGAAGGCGATCTCGACGCCCTGATCCCGGTAATCGTCCCGCAAGGTTTGCAGCAGTTCCGCCAGATCGAACTGGGTCGCCGGTTCCAGCCGCGCGTCATCCCGGAAGAATTCCAGCGCCGAATTGATCATCGCCTGCATTTCATCCACATCCCGAAACAACCGCTGCTGTTGCTCGGCGTCTTCGATGAATTCGCCGCGCAAGCGCATTCGCGTCAGCGGCGCGCGCAGGTCGTGGGAGATGGCGGCGAGCATTTGCGTGCGGTCGCGGATGAAGTGTTGCAACTGGGCCTGCATGGCGTTGAAAGCGAGGATCGCCTGACGGATTTCCTGCGGGCCAAGGGGTTCGATGGGCGGCGCGCGGAAATCGATGCCGAAACGTCGGGCACCTTCGGCGAAACGCTGCAAAGGTGTGGCGAGGCGGCGGGTGGCGATCAGGGCGACCAGTGCGGTGGAGATCAGCACCAGCAGGACGACGATCAGGTAGCGCGGCGTTTCGTCGAGGCCCCAACTGCGCGACGGCGCGGAGAACATCAGCCAGGTTGAATCCGCCAGCTCGATCAGCAGCGCGTAATGCGCGTCCTCGGTGTGCTCGATCCAGTCGGCCGGCTCGTACGCTTCGATGCGCCGGTCAGGGGCCTTGAGCATCGGCTGGAGGATCTGCGAGCCGATGTCGGACTTCGCGTCTTCCGCTTCCGGCAGGGTGAGGTCGCGCCGGTCCGGGTGCCAAGTGACGGTGAAGCCGTTCTCGCTGGCCGCTTGCGCCAGCGGGTTGCGCAAGGTTGCCGGCGCGGCTTCGATGACGCGGGTGATGGCGGCGGCCTTTTCCAGCAGGCCGATTTCGGTCAGCGGCGGCCGCGCCCAGACGCCGGCGAGTTGAATGAACAACCCGTTGAGCGCCAGGGAAATCAGCATGGCGAGGATGATGGTCAACGCGATCCAGCGCGCCACTGTGTCCCGGCGAATCCGCTTCAGCCAGCTCATCGCCGCGTCACGCTGGGGGTGAACAGGTAGCCGCCGTTGCGCACGGTGCGAATCATCGCCGGGCGCTTGGTGTCGGATTCGAGCTTGCGTCGCAGGCGGCTGACTTGCACGTCGATGCTGCGATCGAACGCGTCGTGGCAATGCCCGCGCGCCAGGTCCAGCAGTTGCTCGCGGGTGAGGATGCGCTGCGGGTGTTCGACGAAGACCAGCAGCAAATCGAACTCACCGGCGGACAGCGGAATCATCACGTTGTCGGGCGAACGCAGTTCCCGGCGGGTGACGTCGAGGTGCCAGTCGGCGAAGTCGATCAGCGGCCGTGGGCGTTCCTCCGTCAGCGGCCGACGCTCGTCCACCCGACGCAACACGGCACGCACTCGGGCCAGCAGTTCGCGGGCGTCGAAGGGTTTGGTCAGGTAATCGTCGGCGCCGAGTTCGAGGCCGACCACCCGATCACTCAGCTCGCCCATGGCGGTGAGCATGATCACCGGGATCGCGTGGCGGATGCGCAGTTGCTGGCACAGGATCAGCCCGCTGTCGCCGGGCAGCATCACGTCGAGAATGATCAGGTCCGGCGCCTGGCGCTCGATGGCCGCCCACAGCGACGCGCCGTCGGTGGCGACCTCGACGTTGTAGCCGTGCTGGACGAAGAATTTTTTCAACAGGTCGAGGACTTCGAGGTCGTCGTCGACAATTAAAAGGCTGTTCACCGAAGGTCACTTACGGGGCGAATGGAACCGTCATCTAAAACCATTCACGGCAGCGCGTCATATATTTCAATCCTGCAATAAAACGACAGCGGCGCAATAAACCGGACATCTTTGCGCAAGGCCCGGGGCCCAGCATCAGCGCGAATTCCTCCCGAGACTCGCGTCCATGTTGCCTTTCAAATGTGCTCCCTGGCTGGCCCGCAATACGTCGATTGCCGTGCTGGCCGCCGGGTTGGCGGGCTGCAGCAGCCAGCCGTCGTCCAGTGCCGAAGTGAGCTGCGCCGACATCAGCTATTCGGTGTACGACCCGGCGGAACCGTTCAACCGCGGGGTCTTCGCGTTTAACCGGGTGGTGGATGACTACGCCCTGGCGCCAGTCGCCCGCGGCTATCGCCACACGCCGGATTTTTTCCAGACGGGTGTGCATAACTTCGTGGCGAACTTCGGCGAGCCCAAGGTGTTCATCAATGACCTGCTGCAAGGCAACCCGATGCGCTCGGCCAATACACTGGGCCGGTTCGTGCTGAACACCACGGTGGGCGTGGCGGGGTTGATCGATGTTTCCGGCATGGCCGGCATTCCGCGGCACAAAGCCGACTTCGGCCAGACCTTCGGCGTGTGGGGCATCGGTAACGGGCCGATTGTTGAACTGCCGTTGCTCGGCACCTCCAACAGTCGTGATGCGGCCGGGCGGGTGCTGAGTTTCGTGGTCGATCCGTTCGGCGATAACAGCGACACCGTGGACACCCTCTCAACGATCAACACCGTGGGCGGCGTCGTCGATGGCCGTGCCGAACTCCTGCCACTGACCGACAGCCTGCAAAAACTGCCGGACTACTACAGCGCGCTGCGCAACGTGGTGGCCGAGCATCGCGCCGGTTTCGTGATCGAGGGCAAGCAAGGTTCGCCGAACACCACTCAAGCGCAATGCACGGGAGCACCCGCCGATGGTTTCTGACAGCCTGATTCTGCAACAGCGGGTGACCCTCGACGGCGAGGCGAATCTGCACTGCCGGGAAATCACCCTGCGCCTGTCGCCCGACTGTCGCCAACTGGTGCTCAGCCGCTACACCGAACACTACGGCCCGGCGCTGGTGCGCTGGATCGAGCGCAGTCACACGGTGTCGGTGAGCGAGCTGTTTCGCTGGCTGGTCGCCAACGGCGAGACGGAGGTCACTGAGCAGCGATCACTTCCTCCAGCACCCGCGCCACGCACTGCACCGCCGCGTCCTCGTCGCGGCGTTTATGCCAGGCCAGATGCAACGCAAACCCTTCCACTTCAATCGGCGGTGCCACGGTGTGCAGCGCCTTGGCCACCGGCATCGACAGGCACCGACTGGGCAGCATCGCAATCAGGTCCGAACCCAGCAGCAGATCCGGGACCATGACAAAACTCGGCACGACGATGCCGATCCGCCGCGCCAGCCCCTGGCCCTTCAAATGCTCGTCGAGTGGGCCCCAGGTGGCGCCGCGACCGGACACCAGCACGTGTGGATAACTCAGCCAGCGCGCGAGATCGAACCCCGCGATGGCTGGATGCCCGGCGCGCATCGCCACCACGAAATGTTCGTGCAACAGCAGGCGCCGGGTGAAATCCGGCCCGAGGGACGGGAACACCGACATCGCCAGATCGCTTTGACCGCGACTGAGGCTTTCCTGTGCCGCCTCACCGCCCTGCCAGGGCTGGATCACCAGGTCGATGCCCGGCGCCAGTTCCGCCAGGCGCTGGTGCAAAGGCTGGGCAATGATGATCGCCGGGAAGTCGGCCATAACGATGCGCACGGTCTGGCGCAGGGTGCTCAGCTCGGCGCTGGCGGCGCCAACCAAGGTGCTGACTGAACCGAGGATTTGCTTCAACGGACCACGCAAGGCCTGGGCCTTGGGGGTCAGTTGCATGCCGCCCGGCAAGCGTTCGAGCAGGCGATCCTGAAACAGATGCCGGCAACGCTCCAGCGCATTGGACGCCGCCGGTTGCGACAGGCCGATGCGCTCGGCGGCGCGGGAAACATGGGCCTCGTCGAGCAACGCATCGAGCACGGTCAACAGGTTGAGGTCCACCGAACGTAGATTCATTGAATCAATACCTCATTAGACAAACCATCCATTGGAGCAATGTACCGCAGGCTGGCACGCTGTGGCTCCCTTCACTTGAACCGGGTAATCCCATGAACGACACCACGCTGATCCTGAGTTTTCACCCGGACCTGGGCAGTTCCCACGCCAACCGCGCCTTGCTCGATGCCGTCAGGGATGTGGAGGGCGTGACCATCGTCGATCTGTATGGGCTTTACCCGACCGATGAAGTCGACACCGCCGTGGAGGTGCAGCGCTTGCTGTCGGCCAAACGCTTGGTGCTGCAATTTCCGGTGCAGTGGTATTCGACGCCCGCACTGCTGAAAAACTGGCAGGACCGTGTGCTGACGCAGATGTATTACCTGGCTTATGAAACGCAGGGTTCCAGGCTTGAGGGGTTGCCGGTGATGCTGGCGGCGACGGCGGGCAACACGCCCGAGGCCTACAGCGAAACCGGCGCCAACCTGTTTCCCCTTGAGCAATTGCTGCAACCGTTGCGCGCGACGGCGCATCGCTGCCAGTGGGCCTGGAGCGAGCCGTTTCTGCTGTATCGGGCCAACAAGCTGCCGGGCTCGGAGTTGAATGTCATCGCCGCGCAGTATCGGGCCAGGATCGAGCAGTTTCAGCGCACCAACGCTTAGTTCACCCGTGCTTCGCCGGGGTTGACCGGCCTGCGTTATCATCGCCGACCTACGCGCCAAGAGTCTCGAACCCGGATGTCCGAATCACTGCCATTGCCTGACGATCGCTCCCCACTGCCACCGGTTCTGGTCGGGCCGCTGTTGCGGCGGCTGGAGCCTTCACGGCTGGTGCTGTGGCTCGTGGGCACGCGGCCGTTGTCGCTGACGTTGCGTCTGCAAAATGTCGGCGACATCCGCCTCGACACTGGGCAATGCACGATCATTCCCGTCGGAACCCATGCCTTCGTTCACTTGATCGATGTGCCGCTGGAGACCGCCCTGCCCTGCGACACGCTGATCGAATACGACCTGTTGATTGATGACGCAATGACCGGCATCGCCGACTGGGCGCCGCACCTGTTGTACGGCGAAGCACGCTGCCCGAATTTCGTGTTGCGCTCGCGCATTGACCAGTTGCTGCATGGCTCCTGCCGCAAACCGCACCACCCTGCCGCCGACGGCTTGCTCTGTGTCGATCGCTTGCTGGCCTCGGAACATGAAGCCACTGAGCGTCCGGCGTTGTTGATGATGAGCGGCGATCAGGTGTACGCCGACGATGTCGCCGGGCCGATGCTGCGCGCCATCCATGCCTTGATCGAGCGCCTCGGGCTGTTCGGCGAATACCTCGAAGGCGCGGTGGTCAGCGACAGCGCCAAACTCTACGAGCACGCGGCCAGTTATTACCATCGCGCGGACTTGCTGCCGGCGCTGCAAAGCAACGAAACCCTGCGCGAACGGTTTTTCGGTGGTGCGCGCAAGCCGATTTTCACCAGCAGCAGTGCCGACAATCACCTGGTGACCTTCGCTGAAGTCATGGCCATGTACCTGCTGGTGTGGTCGCCAACGCCCTGGACGCTGATCGCGCCTAAACCGCCGAAACTGATTCCCGAACGGCGCGAGCGTTATGCGCTGGAGCAGACGCGCATCGATGGTTTCAAGGCCGGCCTGGGCGGTGTCGCACGGGCCTTCGCGCATTTGCCGTGCCTGATGATCTTCGACGACCACGATATTACCGATGACTGGAATCTTTCCGCGCAATGGGAGGAAACGGCCTACGGCCATCCGTTCTCCAAGCGCATCATCGGCAACGCGCTGATCGCTTATATGTTGTGCCAGGGTTGGGGCAACAACCCGGATGCGTTCGTTGCTTTGCTGGAGAAAACCACCGGTTTGATTTCGACCGGGGACGATCAGTATCTCGATAGCCCGGTGCAAGACAACCTGATTGACGAACTGTTGAAATTTCAGCGATGGCATTACGTGCTGCCCACCCGCCCGGCGATGGTGGTGCTCGACACCCGCACCCGGCGCTGGCGCAGTGAGCTGGCGCTCAAGCAACCCTCGGGGCTGCTGGACTGGGAAGCCCTCTCCGAGCTGCAACAGGAACTGCTCGATCACCCGTCGGCGATCATCGTTTCGCCGGCGCCGGTGTTCGGCGTGAAGCTGATCGAAACCGTGCAACGGGTGTTCAGCTGGTTCGGTTATCCGCTGTTGGTGGACGCGGAAAACTGGATGGCCCACCGCGGCGCGGCCCAGGTGATCCTGAACATTTTCCGACACTCGCGGACACCGGGTAACTACGTGGTGCTGTCAGGTGATGTGCATTATTCCTTCGTCTACGAGGTGCTGATCCGACACCGCAAGGCTGGGCCGAGGATCTGGCAGATCACCAGCAGCGGGATCAAGAACGAATTTCCGCCGACGCTGCTGGAGTGGTTCGACCGGCTCAACCGCTGGCTCTACTCGCCGCGTTCGCCCCTGAACTGGCTGACCAAACGCCGACGCATGCGCATCGTGCCGCATGTGCCGGAACACGCCGAGACGGGTGAACGGTTGTGGAATTCGGCGGGGATCGGGCAGGTGTTCTTTAATGAAAAAGGACAGCCGCAGGCGATTTATCAGCACAACTCGGATGGCTCGCCGAAGACGCGGATGGTGGCGCCTGAGACCGAAAATTGAGGGTAGAACCCCAACCCTGTAGGAGCGAGCCTGCTCGCGATTGCGGTGGGTCAGTCGCCATCTGTATTGGCTGACACACCGCATCGCGAGCAGGCTCGCTCCTACAGGGGGTTAATGCAGGCCACTGGGTATGGACCTCACTCGAACCCTGATCATCGGCAACTCCGGCTCCGGCAAAAGCTGGCTGGCCGAGCGTTTGGCCGCGCAACTGCAAACACCCCGGATCGATCTCGACTCCCTCCACTGGCTGTCCGACGAACACAGCATCCCCCATCCCCGCGCCGAAGCCCTGGGCATGGCGCGGATCGCAGCCGATGAAGAGCGCTGGGTGATCGAAGGTGTCTACGGCTGGATCGTCAGCGAACTTATCCACAGGGCCACGGCGTTGATCTGGCTGTGTATTGAGGATGAGGAATGCGTCGCCAATATTCGTAGGCGTGAGGCGAATCGGGATGAGCAGGACGTGCTCGCCTTGCTGGAATGGGCCGGCAGTTATCGTGCTCGTGAAGATTGCAGTGGGTTGGCTGCGCATCGGCGGCTGTTCAATGGGTTCAATGGATCAAAACTGCGACTCATGAACCGCACGGACATCACCGAGTTCGCTGATTCCCGCCCACCTGTCTCACGTTTTTAAGATCGGTTCAGCCGCCGAGCTCCTGCAAAAAGCGGTCAGCATTAAATCGGGACGCAGTAACTCAGGCCATTTTCAACGCCCGACAAACCCCTCTGACAATCATCTCCACCTCCCGCTCATCAATCGTCAGCGGCGGCAGCAAACGAATGGTCTTGCCCCGTGTCACGTTGATCAGCAGGGCATGATCCCGGGCGGCGATCAGGGTCAAGTCGCGGATCGGTTGCTTGAGTTCGATGCCGATCATCAGGCCCTGGCCGCGAATCGCCAGTACGTTCGGGTCATCGGCCAGTTCGATGCGCAGTCTGGCGAGCAGGCGTTCGCCTTGTTGTTTGGCGTTTTCCAGTAATCCTTGTTCCTCGATGATGTCCAGCACGGTGCAACCGACGCGGCAGGCCAGCGGATTGCCGCCGAAGGTGCTGCCGTGGCTGCCGGGCGTGAACAGGTCGGCGGCTTTGCCCCGGGCCAGGCAAGCGCCGATGGGGACGCCGTTGCCGAGGCCTTTGGCCAGGGTCATGACGTCCGGCACGATGCCTTCGTGCTGGAATGCAAACCACTGGCCGGTGCGGCCGATGCCGGTCTGGATTTCGTCGAGCATCAAAAGCCAGCCACGCCGGCTGCACAGGTCGCGAACGGCCTTGAGGTAACCGGGCGGGGCCAGTTGCACACCGCTTTCGCCCTGGATCGGCTCCATCAGGATCGCCACGATTCTTGCGCCGTAAGCCTGCTGCACCTTGTCCAGCGCCTTGAGGTCGCCGAACGGCACTTTGACGAAATCACCCGGCAGTTCATTGAAACCCAGGCGCACGGCCGGGCCATCGCTGGCGGACAGGGTGCCGAGCGTGCGGCCATGGAACGCGTTTTCCATGACGATCACCAAAGGCTGTTCGATGCCTTTGTGCCAGCCATGCAACCGCGCCAGTTTCAGCGCGGTCTCGTTGGCTTCGGCGCCGGAGTTGTTGAAGAACGCCCGCTCCATGCCCGCCAACCGCGTCAGTTTCTGCGCCAGTTGCTGTTGCCAGTCGATGCTGTAGAGGTTGGAGGTGTGCAACAACAGGCCAGCCTGTTCGCTGATCGCCGAGACGATTTTCGGATGCGAATGCCCGACGTTGGTCACCGCCACGCCCGCCACCGCGTCCAGGTATTCTCGGCCGGCCTGATCCCACAGGCGTGTGCCCAGGCCCTTGCTGAAACTCAGGGCCAGTGGTTGGTAAGTGCTCATCAGGCAGGCGGCGGTCATGACATCAAGCTCCAGCAAGGGTCGGTGTTTTTGCAGTATGGTTAGCCACCTGAGCTGGATAAACGCTGTAAAACTTCAATCATTTTAAAGTCGGGCTTGATAATGGATTTGTTCCAGGCAATGACCGTTTACGTCAGGGTGGTGGAATCCGGCAGCATGACCGCCGCCGCGTTTCAGTGCGAAATGTCCACCACCATGGTGGGCAATCACCTGCGCGCCCTGGAGCAACGTCTGGGAGTGCGCTTGCTCAACCGTACGACGCGGCGCCAGCGGCTGACGGAATTCGGCACCGCGTACTATCAACGTTGCCTGGAGGTGCTGGGACTGGTGGCCGAATCCGAACGTCTCGCCGAACAGGCCCTCGACGAACCGAGCGGCACCCTGCGAATCACTGCGCCGTTGACCTTCGGCACGGAAAAACTGGCGCCGGCGCTCAGCGAATTCGCCCTGCTGTGCCCCCGCGTCAAGCTGGATGTGGTCCTCACCAACCGGCGCCCGGACCTGCTGGAAAGCGGCTTCGACGTGGCTTTCCGCCTCGGCAACATGGAGCAGACCAACCTGATCGCCCGCCCGCTCGTGGATTACACCCTGACCATGTGCGCATCGCCGAGCTACCTGAAGCGCCGCGGTCACCCGGAAAAACCGGATGATTTGCGCCTTCACGACTGCCTGTCCTTCGCCTACCCGGCCGGGGATGACTGGCAATCGGTGGAAAAGGAATGGCGCCTCGGCGGCCCCGAAGGCGAGGTCGCGGTGGCGATCAGCGGACCACTGCTGGTCAACAGCTCCGCAGCATTGCATCAGGCCGCACGCACCGGCATGGGCATCGTGCTGCTGCCCGATGCCTTGGTGGAACAAGACCTCAGGAACGGAACACTGGTGGCCCTGATGCCCGACTACCTGCCGTTGAGCCGCCCCATGAGCCTGACATACGCTCAGGATCGCTACCGTTTGCCGAAATTGCGCAGTTTCGTCGACTTCGCCATGGGGATGTGGGGCAAACACTAGCGGGCTGAATGCGCCATCGACTAATCTCCTCGACTGGCGGGTCACTTTGATCAGGGAGAGCGGTGATGGACGGGGCCTCGGATATTGAAGCGGTGAAGTTCAATCTGTCGGATTTGAACGAAGACATGCTGCACACCATCATGGAACTGGTCAGCGACGGCATCTGGGACTGGAACGCCAACACCGGGTTCGTTTACCGCAACCCCGGCTGGTACGAAATGCTCGGCTACACGCCTCATTCCCTCGACAACACGGTATTCACCTGGGAATCGGTGATGCATCCCGAGGACTACCCACGGGTCATGGCCCTGTTCGACGACTACCTGAGCCAACGCGCGCCCGGCTACCAGGCCGAATACCGTTGCCGCGCACAGGACGGCAGTTACATCTGGATCGAAGACCGTGGTTACGTGCTTGCACGCAATGCCGACGGTTCGGTCGCGCGGATGGTCGGCGCGCACCGCTGCATCGAAGACAAGAAGCGCCTGCTCGAAGCACTGGAACGCAGGAATCAATCCCTCGAGGCCGTCGTCGACGAGCGCACTCGCGAACTCTCCCGAGTCAATCAGCAGCTGCAGGTTCAACTGGAAGAAAACCGCAAACTGGCGGAAACCGACGCCCTCACCTCGATCGCCAACCGCCATCGCTTGAGCAAAGCCCTTCCCCAGGCCTGTGAGCGCGCCCAACGGTTTCGACAACCGTTGTCGCTGATCGCCATGGACATCGACGACTTCAAGAACATCAACGATCACTACGGCCACGCCCTGGGTGATGCTGCCCTGGTGCAGGTGGTGGAGAGTGTCAAGCGCTGCGTCCGCGAAGGCGACTTGCTCGCGCGTTGGGGCGGTGACGAGTTCATCATGATCCTGCCCGATACCTCGCTGGCGGAGGCCAGAACCCTTGCCGACACTATCCGCCATAGCCTTGCAGACTTGCCGCCGGTGGGAGATTTTCAGCTCACCCTCAGCTTCGGCGTGGTCCAGCGCTTCGACGAAGAACAGCAAACCGGTCTGCTGGCGCGGGCGGATCAGGCGTTGTATCGGTCGAAGTTTGCGGGCAAGAATGTGATTTCGGGGTGAGCCCATACCCGAATTCCTACTGTAGGAGCGAGCCTGCTCGCGATGGTCGCTAACGATGACGCGTACTTGCTGGCACACCGCGGCGTCCTCAGGTTTTTCGCGAGCAGGCTCGCTCCTACAGTGGATTACATCCCCGCCTTCACCAACACCGGTTTCTCCTGATACCGCTCCGGATACAACTGCTTCAACTGCGCCACCTTCGGCAGATCGTTGATCACGATGTACGGATAGGTCGGGTGCTCCGTGAGAAAGTCCTGATGCTCCTCCTCCGCCGGGTAGAAACCGTTGTAGGTTTCGAGTTTGGTGACGATCGGTTTATTGAATGATTTCGCGGCATCTAGCTGGGCGATGTAAGCCTGGGCCACGCGCTGCTGCTCGCTGTTTTCAGGAAAGATCGCCGATCGATACTGGGTGCCACGGTCCGGCCCCTGACGATTGAGTTCGGTCGGATTGTGCGCGACTGAAAAGTAGATCTGCAGCAAGGTGCCATAGCTGACCTGAGTCGGGTCGAAAGTGACTTCAACCGATTCGGCGTGCCCGGTATTGCCGTCGCTGACCCGCTCATATCGAGCGGTATCGGCCGCACCACCGGCATACCCGGAAACGGCTTTCTTCACGCCTTTGACATGCTGGAACACCCCTTGAACGCCCCAGAAACAGCCACCGGCAAAGACTGCCGTTTCGCTGTGGGCCTGGGTGATTTCGTCGAGGGTTGGAGGCGGGATGACGACCGCGTCCTCGGCACCGAACGAGAACGCCGAGCATTGGCCGATGATGCCGGCAGCCGCCAGGCCCATCAGGTTACGGCGCCAGGTGAGTGGAATTTTCATAGGGTGACTCCTCGGCAATCGGGATGGCTATCAACCAAAGGTAAAGGCATACGCGGACACGCCCGGATCGAGAAACTCGATGCTGAAGGTTCGATCCGTAACGCCGTCAGACTGGCGCACCAGTTGATACAAACGTTGCTCGGTCACGCTGCCGCTGCCATCGGGCGCCACGTCGGTACCGTGGGCGTCGCCGGGGGCTTTTCCGTCAATCAGCACTTTGAAGCGCACCGGTTTACCGTCGGCGCCAGGGCCCAGCACCAGGTGCAAATCGCGAGCGTGGAAGCGGTAGACAATGCGACTGGACGGCGCACTTGAAGTGGCCCGCTCCGAACCAACCGTCCACTGACCGCCCAGGCTCCAGTCATTCAGGGCCAGTTGTGACGGTGGGCTGTAGGACTTCAGTTTGTCGGGAACCAGACCGGTTTCCGGGACGAAATGCTCCGAGCGCTGATAGCCGACATAGGTTTCCGGCGACTGCACTTCGTTCATGTCCGGGGCGAGTTGAACGCCCTCGGCGCTGGCACTGATCAGGCCATCGGCCACTTTGGCGGCGCCCGCCTCGCGCAGCAGTTGCTGGATAACCCGCTCCGACTCGGCGTAATCGCCTTCGCCGAAGTGGTGATAACGAATGCGCCCCTGGGCGTCGGCGAAATAGTGAGCGGGCCAGTATTCGTTGTTGAAAGCACGCCAGATCTTGTAGTCGTTATCGATGGCCACCGGGTAATTGATGCCCAGGTCCTTCATGGCTTTGGTGACGTTGCCTACATCCCGCTCGAAGGCGAATTCCGGCGCGTGAACACCGATGACTACCAGCCCCTGATCACGATACTTTTCGGCCCACGCCTTCACATACGGCAAGGTGCGCAGGCAGTTGATGCAGGAGTAGGTCCAGAAATCCACCAGCACCACTTTGCCCTTCAACGCCTGAGCTGTAAGCGGGGGTGAGTTGAGCCATTGCACCGCACCGTCCAGCGGCGGGAGGCTGCCTTCGACCGGTAGCGCGCCCGGGGTTTTGTCGGCCACTTTCATGGCGCCAGCAGGATCCCGCGCCATCATCGCACCGCCGTCATTGGACGACTTCCCGGCCAATCGGCCCACCAGCGCCTGTTCGATGCCGCCTGTGGAGGCCGTCGAAAACCGCGCCAGAATCCCGGTGTCCAGGCCCAGGGCAATCGCCACCACACCCGCCAGCATCGCAGCACCCAGACCACGACGGACCCACTCGCCGGCACCGATGGAACGCTTCATGGCGGCGAACACTTTTCCACCCAGCAGCAGCGCCGCCGCGAGGGAAGTAGCGGCACCGGCGGCGTACGCCAGCAGCAACAGGGTGGTGGCGATACTCGCCCCTTGCAGCGCGGCACCGGTGAGGACCAGGCCCAGAATCGGCCCGGCACAGGGCGCCCAGAGCAAGCCCGTAGCGACGCCGATCATGAACGACGCCCCCGGACGCGGCCGCGAATCGGAACCGGCCTCCTCCGACAAGCGACTGCCCGCGGCAACCAGCGGACGCGTCAGGCGCTCAGCCAGTTGCGGCAGCAACAGCGTCAAGCCGAACAGGGCCACGAATACCAGCGCGAGCCAGCGCCCGTACTGATTGAGCTGCACCACCCAACCGCCGCCCACCGCCGCCAGGGAAGCGACCAACGCAAACGTCAGCGCCATCCCGGCCAGCAGCGGCAGGCCGCTTTTCATGAACGGCTGCCCGGTGCGGGCGAAGACAAACGGCAATACCGGCAAAATGCACGGGCTGACAATCGTCAGCACACCACCGAGATAAGCGAGGACCAAAAGCCACATGGTGTCGACCTGCATGAAGTGAAAAAAAGGATCAAGCCGCCTGTGGCTTGAAGGTCATCGCCAGACCGTTCATGCAGTAACGCAGACCGGTGGGTTTGGGCCCGTCATCGAAGACATGCCCCAGATGACCGCCGCAACGCCGGCAGTGCACTTCTTCGCGCAGCACGCCGAAGGACCTGTCCTGACGGGTCGCCACGGCCTTGTCCAGCGGTGCCCAGAAACTCGGCCAACCGGTGCGGCTGTCGAACTTGGTGGCGGATGAGAACAGCGGCAGATCACAGCCGGCACAGGCAAAGGTACCGTCCCGGTGCTCATTGTTCAGCGCGCTGCTGTAGGCTCGCTCGGTGCCCTCCTCGCGCAGGATGTCGTACTGCTCGTCGCTCAGCAGGGCATGCCATTCGCTGTCACTGTGGGTGACCTCGAAAACCTCTTCGGCACGGGCCTCACTGATCAGTGCGGAACTGCCGGCAAATTTTGGCAATACTCCGATCGCCAGGGCTGCAGCCCCCAGCCCGCCGCTTGCCAGCAGAAATTGTCGCCGTGAAAACATGGCCGTCTCCCAAAATCCAAAGTGCCTTTCATGGAACACAGCCTAGGCTTTGGTAGATCGCCAAATCCTCACGGGAAGTTAAACAATTCGTGATAACTCTGGCCCCGGAAAACCCGCACAATGCGCTCATTGCGTCGAAGGATTGAACTGGATGGAACAGAACAAACGGGTCCTCGTGGTCGAGGACGACCTGCACATTGCCGACCTTATCTGCCTGCATCTGCGTGATGAGCAGTTCGAGGTGGTGCACTGCGCCGATGGCGACGAAGGCATGCGTTTGCTGCAGCAGGGAAGCTGGGACGCGCTGATCCTCGACCTGATGCTGCCGGGTGTCGACGGCCTGGAAATCTGCCGCCGCGCCCGCGCCATGGCCCGCTATACGCCGATCATCATCACCAGTGCGCGCTCCAGCGAAGTCCACCGGATCCTGGGGTTGGAGCTCGGTGCCGACGACTACCTGGCCAAGCCTTTTTCGATGCTCGAACTGGTGGCACGGGTCAAGGCGCTGTTGCGCCGGGTCGACGCCATGGCGCGCAACCTGAAAATGGATGCCGGCAGCCTGATCATCAACGGGCTGTCCATCGACCCAATCACTCGCGAGGTGTCCCTGGATGGCAAACGCCTCGACCTCACGCCACGGGAGTTCGACCTGTTGTATTTCTTCGCCCGCCAGCCCGGCAAGGTGTTCTCGCGCATGGACCTGCTCAACGCCGTGTGGGGTTACAGCCATGAAGGCTACGAGCACACGGTCAATACCCACATCAACCGCCTGCGCGCCAAGATCGAGGCCGACCCGGCGCAACCGGTGCGCATCCTGACGTTGTGGGGTCGCGGCTACAAATTCGCGGCCAGTGAGGAATAGCCATGAGGCTGACCCTGACGCAACGATTGTCACTGGTGTTCGCCGTGCTGCTGCTGGTGTGCTGCGGCACGTCGGCGTGGATGCAGGTGCGCTCCAACCAGATGCATGAACAGGAAGTGGTGCAAGGGCTGTCGCGGGATCTGGCCCAGCACATCGCCCGCGACACCGTGCTGATGGACACCCAGGGCCTGATGCCCAATGCCGTGCGTGACCTGTTCAGCAAGCTGATGCAGGTCAACCCCAGTGTCGAGGTCTATCTGCTCGACACCGAGGGCAAGATTGTCGGCAGCGCGGCGCCCGAAGGCCGGATTCACCGTGAGCGGGTCGACCTTGCGCCGATCCAGCGTCTGCTCCGAGGTGATCCCCTGCCGGTGCTCGGCGACGACCCGCGAAGCCTCGATGCGCGCAAGGTGTTCAGTGCCGCGCCGCTCAAGGTCGACGGCAAGCCCGCCGGTTATCTCTACGTGGTGTTGCTCGGCGAAGACCACGATCGCCTGGCGGAACGGGGTGCCACCAGCGCAGCGCTCAATACCGCGTTGCTGTCCATCGGCTTGGTCGCGTTGCTCTGCCTGATTGCCGGTCTCAGCGCATTTGCCCTGATCACCCGGCCTCTGCGCCGACTGACCGAAACCGTCAGCCAATTCGACATCGACGGTGTCCCGGTGGCACCGCCGCCGGCCCCGTCGGAACAGACGGCCAGCCACGACGAAATCGCCATCCTCGATGCCACTTTCCGGCAAATGCAGGCACGTCTCAGCGAACAATGGCGTTCGCTGACCCGTCAGGATCAAGAGCGCCGCGAACTGGTGGCGAACATTTCCCACGACCTGCGCACGCCGTTGGCCTCGCTGCACGGTTATCTGGAAACCCTGTCGCTCAAGGACGCCACACTGTCCCCCGCCGACCGTCGCCGCTACCTCGGCATCGCGCTGGATCAAAGCCGCAAGGTGGGCGGTCTGGCGCAATCGTTGCTGGAGCTGGTGCGCCTCGAACACGGCTTCGTGCAACCGGTGCTCGAGCGTTTCTCCCTGACCGATCTGGTGCAGGATATTTTCCAAAAGTTCGAACTCACCGCCGAGGCGCGTCAGGTTGAACTGAAAGCCAGTTTTGCCCCCAATGTGGCCGCCGCCTGCGCCGACCTGGGGTTGATCGAGCGGGTGCTCACCAACCTGTTCGATAACGCGCTGCGCCATACCCCACAGGGTGGCGACATCGAATTGAGCCTGCGCCCGCAAGGTCCGTTCATTGAGGTGACTGTCAGTGATACCGGCCCCGGCATCGCACCGGAACTGCGCGAAGGGTTGTTCCTGCGTCCGTTCAACATTGGCGGGGCGCGGCGTGATGGTGGGTTGGGGCTGCGCATCGTCCATCGGATCCTGCAATTGCACGGTCGCGACATTCAACTGATCGACGTGCCCGGCCGTGGCGCGACCTTTCGCTTCACATTGCCGGTGGATCAGCAAACCGCCGAGCAATGGGCGGTGCACTCGATGAATCTAAACTCGCTAGGGAAATAGCCTCAGCAGCCGCTATGATCCGGCATCATTTTTTCGGCAAGGACGCTGTTCGATGTTCAACACCCTGCAAAACACCCCGGTGTGGGTTTACGCGATATTTTTGCTGCTCTGTTATTACGGCATCAAAGCCCTCTACCCAACCCGTGAAAGCAAGCTATCACTGTTGATCACCCCACCGATTTTGCTGGGCTGGTCGCTGTCTTCGCTGAACATGGCGCTCAATCCTCTGCTATCGATCGGTTGCTGGCTGGCGGCCATCTTCGTTGGCAGCGTCGTTGCACTGCTGATTTTTTCGCGCAAAGGCCTCGAGCTGGAGCAATCGCAAACCGCGTTGATCGTACCGGGCACAGCGAAAACCCTGACGCTCTACCTGCTGTTTTTCACGGTGAATTATTACTTTGGCTATCAAGCCGAGGTTGATCCGCAGTACTCGGCCACGCTGCCGATGGTGTTGTTCAAGGCCTCTGCATCAGGCTTTGCGAGCGGTTTATTCTGCGGGCGTTCAATCAAGTTTTATCAGATGTTCCGATCTCTGAAGACCGCCACCTTGTAGGAGCCGGCTTGCTGCGGGCGGCGTTCCGACGATAGCGGCGGGTCAGTTACACATGTATCGACTGATCCGCCGCTATCGTCGGAACGCCGCCCGCAGCAAGCCGGCTCCTACAGGGTGGTGATATTCGAGTGTTGTGCCCGCCCCCCCAGAGTGGTGATATCCGGCCCTTTTGTCCGTCCCCCGTGACAACGCCGCCCCGGTCCAATAGATTAGGCGGCCAGAAAAGGCCCAGCGCTTTCTCGCCTCAATCCAAGTTCAAAGAAGTAGTGAAATTTCAATGTCCGATTCCAATACCGCTGAATCCGTAGTCACCTTGTCGTCCAAAGCGGAATACGAAAACTCCATCAATCTTTCACAGCATGTGCCGCAGGCCAAAATCATCAGCGAGATGGTTCTGGATGCTTTCCAGTCCACTCGGGAAAGCGACCAGATCCGCGAACTGCGTGCGGCGATTCGCCAGGCTCATGACCGCTTCGACGACGACAAAGCCTATGAGCTGATGGGCGAACTCAAGCAACTCAAGGACGCCGAAGCGGCGGACATCGCAGCCCTCGAAGACCTGAGCAGCAAATTTTCGATCAGCCGCATCCTGTCCAGTTTCAAGGACGACCCGGCGTTTCAGGAGATCGTCTACGGTCTGGCGCTGAAAGTACTGAACCAGACGCACCAGGTCATCAGCAACCCTAGCAGCGGCAAGAGCAAAACTGCCCGCGCCAAGAAAGAAGTCGAAGTGTTCACCATCAGCAAGGATGGCGTGAGCGTCACCCTGCCGTTGCGCACGCCGCGTTCGCGCCTGAACGTTGACCGCGAAGCGCTGGAATTCCTCGGTTTTACCTTCGTCGGTGAAGGTGAGGAAGCCGAGCTGGAAAGCGAAACATTCCTCGACAGCAGCGGCACGGAACAGGCGGTCAACCGCAAAAACATCATCACCGCGCTTCAGCAGCAAACCGCGTTCGATGGCTACAGCATCGCCGCGCAGTAACCCTTCCCGATCAGCCGCGCCTCAGCCGCCACTGACCTGAAAGCCCCGCCCTAGAGCGGGGCTTTTTATTGCCCGCGATTCCTGCAAAAGCCCGATTACTCTCTCAGTATCGACGCCAGAAAACACTTCCCTTAACCCTTGAGCACCACGGGTCCGCCTGCGGGGAACGTCAACTCACTTTCCAGCCCAAGACCTCAGTGGTGCGATTGCTGAGGTCCTCATGCACACGACGCCCTTGTACCGTCAGTTAGCCAATCACTACCTCGACGCGATCCGCAGCGGCACCTTGAAAACCGGTGAACGCTTCCCCTCCATTAGGCTGATGATGGAAAAACACGCGGTCAGCCTGTCGACCGCCGTGCAGGTGTGCCGGGAGCTGGAAGACTATGGCGTGCTGGAAGCCCGGCCGCGTTCCGGCAACTACATTCGCCAGCCGGACACCCTGCCCAAACCGGTCACGACAGCTGCACCGGCGCCCGTTGATACCGGCGTCTACGTTGGCATTCACGAACAGGTGTCATCGGTGCTCAAGGCCAGCCAGCGCGCGACGATCAAGGTCAATTTCGCCAGTGCCTATTGCGCGCCGCCGCTCTATCCGCTGAAGACCCTGCATGACCACATGATCAAGGCACTGCGTCAGGACCAGCATTTGCTCGGCACGCAAGGCTCGACCGCCGGTAACCTTGCCTTGCGCAACATCCTCGCCCGGCGGGCGTTGACCACCAGGGCCCATCTGACGGCCGAAAAAATAGTGATCACCAACGGCGCTACGGAAGCGATCAACCTCGCCTTACGCGCAGTCACCCGACCCGGCGACACAGTGGCCGTGGAATCGCCGACCTTCTACGGCCTGCTGCAAATTCTCGAAAGCCTGAACCTGCGCGTGCTGGAAGTCCCGGCAACGGCCCATGCAGGCATCAATCTGTTCGCGCTGGAACAACTGTTGCGCGGCCCTGAACGGATCCAGGCGCTGATCGTCATTCCCAACCTGCAAAACCCGCTGGGCAGCATCATGCCCGACGCCAACAAGGCGCGGCTGGTGCAACTGTGCGCCGACCACGGCACGGTGCTGATCGAAGACGACACCTACGGTGACCTTGTCGACACCGAGCTACCGCTGTCGACGCTTAAACACTGGGACCGCACTGACAACGTGATTTATTGCGCCTCGCTGAACAAAACCCTGGCGCCGGGCGTGCGCCTGGGCTGGATCAGCGCGGGGAAATGGCACGATCGCGTGGAGATGCTCAAGCACACGCAATCCAGAGGATGTGAAGCGTTGTCACAACTGGCGGTCTGCGCGTTCATGAAAACGCCGTCCTACGAACGTTACCTGCGACGTTTGAGGAAAATTCTGACGCTACAACGCCAGCAGATGAGTGCGGCGGTGACTCGCTACTTTCCACCCGGCACCGGCGTCACCGATCCTCGGGGCGGTACGTTGTTGTGGGTAGAACTGCCGCCCCGCTATTCGGCCATGGTGTTGTTCCATGAAGCGTTGAAGGTGGGTATTCAGATTTCACCTGGGGATATCTTTTCCAATACCCGGCGCTTCGAGCACTTCGTGCGGATTGGCTGCGGGACGCCGTATTCACCAAAGATCGATGACGCCCTCACGACCCTCGGCCAACTCCTCAAAACCCAAGGCTGACACATGACCTGTAGGAGCGAGCCTGCTCGCGATGGACGCAAAGGCAACGCGTTTTTCCAGGTAGCACGCGTTATCGTTCACGTCCATCGCGAGCAGGCTCGCTCCTACAGGGGGAAGTGTCAGGCGGGGTTTTGGTGGAGGCAGATGATGTGCGGGTCATCGTTCCAGTGGGGAAAGCGCTCGGCGATCAGCGGATCGTGCCCGGGAATGACGTGGTCTTCGCTGTCAGCCAGCCGGTCGATTTCGATAAACGCCTCCAACGTCTGCGCCAGATCATCAATGATCGGAAACGGACTGCGCTGACGAATGTTCGCCCACAAATGCGCCGCGTCCGACGCCAGCACAATCCACCCACGCCCGGTGTTCACCCGCACCACCTGGCTGCCCGGCGTATGGCCGCCCACCGGATGCAACGTCACCCCCGGAACCACCTCGACCGTGCCGGTATGCAAGCGCAACCGGCCTTCGAACAAGGGCGGCAGCGCCGACATCACGTCCTCGACCTCGTAGGTTTTGTTCACCGTGCGATGCGCCATTTTCGGACCGGTACAAAAGCGCAGTTCCGCTTCCTGCAAATGCACCGTGGCTTTCGGAAACAGCCCCAGATTGCCGGCGTGATCCCAGTGCAAATGGGTGAGGATCAGGTTCTCTACTTGCGCAGGATCGATGTCCAGTTGCCGTAGGGATTCTTCCGGCAGGCGATACATCTGACGGTTACGCCGACCTGCGGTGGCCGGTTGAAAACAGGTGTCGACCACGATCACGTGTTGCTCGTTGCGAATGACCCAGAAGTAGTAGTCCAGCGGCATCGACGCATCGGGATCACCGCAGCAGGCGTCGTAAAGAAAGTTCTCGCGCGCAGTGCGCTGGGCATTGGCGCCGACACGAATGGCGAATACTTCGTACACAGGAACCGACATGTTCACCTCCCGATTCAGGCCACTGCCGCGGTTTTGAGGGTTGGACGGAAGTCGAAATCGATCTCGTCGGTGATCCCCAGGTCCTGCGCCAGACGATGCAAACCGCTGTAGTCCCGCATGATCGTGGCGTTCTTGTTGCTCTCCCGGGTATCGGCAATGATCTGCGCCGCGTCCTCGACACCGAGCTGCGTCAGAATCGCCTCCCACATCGAGTAGTCCTGGGCGACAAAGGCACTCAGCGCCACGGACAAAGTCTGTGCGAAAAATGCCCGTTGAGTCGGCTGCATGTTGGCGTACATGACCTTCGCCACTTCCGCGAGAATCTTGCTGTGGGCGTATTCGTCACGGTTGTGCAGCTCCGCCACTCGGCGGTTTTGCGGCTGAATGCTCTGATCGTCAGCGAGCAGGTCCAGGTAGGCGTTGACGCTGATCTCGGCCACCACCGCGAAGGTGATCGCCGCCAGATCGCGCTGCCATTGCTCGGGCAATTCTTCTCGCAACGCGGCGAGGCGCAGGTAAGTCACCGACGGTGGCAAGTCCAGATCCTGATCGAGCGCGCGGTCCTCTTTGGTCCGCTCGATGGCCCGCAGGTGCATGAGCGTGTGGTAGTGCTCGTCGATCAGCGTCTGCTGCATCGCCTCGCGAAAATGCCAGTCGTTCTTGCCCAGGTATTGATTGGCGATGACGCTCAGCGCCGGGTTGACCACGTGCTCTTCAGCCGTGACCGTGCGCAAGTTGTAGCCGATCCAGCCCCAGGTCACGACGGTACTTTTCAGCTCCTCGCTCAGGGCCTGGAATTTCGGGTGATGGAAAAACGGCACCATGCACTCCGGATAATCCGGGCGCGCCGGATCGAACGCTTCGCTGACCGAGGCCTTGTCCGGCGCACACACCGTGGCCCGTTTGGTCCAGGCTTGATTGAGCCGCACGACCAGTTGATGATCGACCTTGGCGATCTCGATTGCAGTTTGCATGACGCGATACCTGTAGGACGCGTACCCGCCGGGGGTACGCTTGTTGAATGAGAAGCGACGGATGAATCAGGCCAGCCAGTAGCGGGTCAGGTTTCGCGCGGGGTCAGTGTATCGGCTGCGGGCATGGATCATTCGCCAGTTGTCCCAAATCAGCAGGCAGCCGTCGGGAATCAGCACCGGCGTGTTGTGCTGGATGAAGTAGTCCTCACCCAATACCGCAAACCTCGCCAGGGGCGAAGGATTGTTGGCCACGTTCGATTGCTGCAGGGCCTCTTTGGAAGGATTCACATCGCCGTAGTGAAACTGGTTGTAGCTGAAGCGGAAAATATCCCCGTCCTCTGTAGGCGTCAGGATGTACTCCTTGACCCGGCGCTGCGCGGCTTCACCGGGTTTCGCGGTGGCAACGAATTCCACCGGGGTCTCGTCGATCCATTCGCGCAACTCGGGTTCGGCGCGTTCGAGAAACGCGAGAAATTCATAACCATCCACCAACCCGGTGTGCCCGCCGCCGCAGGTCGCCTGTTGATGACAATGCAAGGCCAGGTAACGCGGCGGCGGTCCATAGACAGGCGCTTCCGTGTGCGGGCCGATGCCGTTCATGCTCTGGGAATACGGCAAGTCTTCGTACCCCGGCTTGCGGGTGATGGCAAACGCAGTCTGTCCGTTGAACTGCGGAACGATCTGACCGAACGCCTGCAAAGTGCCGACGACATCGTAGGCAAATTCGCCCGGGGTCAGCACGGTCCAGCCACGGGACGACAATTCGTCATGGCGGTGGCCCAGCGAAACGTAAGGTTTAGACGCAACAATCCCTTGATCTGACATGGTGGTGTTCCTGGCGGTTTATCAGGCGTTAACGGTTGAGGTGTAAGCGGCAATGAAGTCACGGCAGGCGCTGCCCGGTCGGTAGCGCTGCTCATCGATGCTCTGCACGGGGGTGATTTCGGCAGCGGTCCCCGTCAGAAAACACTCATCGAAGTCGCCAAGCTCTGTGGGAAGAATCGTGCGCTCGACCACCTGGTAATCCAGCGCCCCGGCCAATTCGATAACGGTCTGCCGGGTGATGCCGTTGAGGAAGCAATCGGGCAGCGGCGTGTGCAGCGTCCGGCCTTTGACGAAGAACACGTTGGCACTGGTGGCCTCGGCCACATGACCACGCCAGTCGAGCATCAACGCATCGTGATAACCGTTGTTTTCCGCATCGTGCTTGCTGAGCGTGGCGATCTGGTAATGCCCCGAAGCCTTGGCTTCGAACGGACTGCTGCTGGGCGGCGGCCGGCGCCATTCGGCGGTCTTCAAGCGAATGCCGCCCATGTGCCCCGCCGGGTCGAAGTAACTCGGCCATTGCCAGCAGGCGATCGCCACGTGCACGCGGTTGAAACGGGCCGAGGTGGAGATCATTTCACTGCCGCGCCACGCCACCGGTCGCAGGTAACCGTCGACCACATTGTTGCGTTGCAGCAGTTCATGGCTCGCCGCTTCCAGCTCGGCCAGCTCATAGGGAATCGCGAAATCCATCAGTTGCGCCGAGCGATACAGCCGCTCGCTGTGTTCACGCAGTTTGAAGATCCTGCCGTTGTAGACACGCTCCCCTTCATACACGGTGCTCGCGTAATGCAGACCATGGGTCAGCACATGCAAGCGCGCTTCGGACCACTCGACGAACTCGCCGTCGAGCCAGATAAAACCTTCACGCTGATCAAACGGTATGCCGCTCATATCCCTATCTCCTGATGAATTTTCCTACGCCGTTTCGAGCAGGACCGGTATCAATTCGGGCGCTGCAACAGGCTCCGGCTGAAAGAAAAACGCGCGCTCACCAAACGCTGGCCGCAACTCGTCGAACCAGGTCGCGTGGGGATCGAATCGCGCATAGAACGTGCGCAACACCCATTGCGGATCGCGTGCCTGAAGGAACTGCAACACGAAGACTTTTTCCCCGGCGACCACTTCAATTCCGTTGATCAACACCTTGCCGTAGAAGGTGCTCATGGACGGCCCGCGCACCGTGCGCGCCAGCCCGGACACCGTGCGGTAAGCCGCCTGGAAGATCTCGAACGCCCGCGCCAGCGGCATCGCGAAGTAGTGGCTCGGCCCGGTATCGCGCTCGACAAACAGGTAATAAGGCACGGCCCCCAAGCGCACGCCTTCGGTCCAGAGCGCGGCCCAGTCGGCCGGGTTTTCGTTGATGTGGCGGATCACCGGCGCCTGCATGCGCAACGTCGCCCCGGTGGAACGGATGCGTTCGACCGCCTGACGGGCGATGTCCTGACGGATTTCCACCGGGTGGTTGTAGTGGCCCATCACCGACAGATGTTTCCCTGCCGCGACGATCCGTTTAAACAGCTCCAGCAGCTCTGGCGCATCCTTGTCGCTGACAAACCGCTGTGGCCAATACGCCACGGATTTGGTGCCGATACGGATGCTTTTGAGGTGTGGCAGCTCCAGTAGCGGCTCGATGTACCCCGCCAGCGAACGGGTGTTCATGATCATTGGGTCGCCCCCGGTGATCAGCACGTCGGTGACTTCGGTGTGCACCCGCAGGTAACTCACCAGCTCCTGGGATTCTCGGGCGTTGAACTTGAGTTCTTCCTCGCCGATGAACTGCGCCCAGCGGAAACAGAACGTGCAGTACGCGTGACACGTCTGACCTGCGCCGGGAAAAAACAGCACGGTCTCGCGGTACTTGTGCTGAATCCCCGGCAGGACTTTTCCGTCGAGGGTCGCGCCGTTGTGCGTCAGTTGCCCGGCCGGGTGCGGATTCATACGCAGCCAGATGGCTTCGATCCGACGCTTGATGGCCACTGCGTCATCCTGCTCGATCAGTTGCTTGAGCGACGCGTACTCGTCCGGCAGCAGCATGTCCTTGTGGGGAAAGGTCATGCGAAAAATCGGATCGTCCGGAATGTTGTCCCAGTCGATCAGCGTGCCCAGCACGTATTCATTGGTACGAAACGGCATGACTCGCGCCACGACGTTCATGGCTTCCTGCAGCGCGGGTGTCAGTTTTTGCCAGTACGGCGTGTCGCGAATGGTCCGCGAGTTGTAGGGTTTGTATCTTTCCTGCTCCGACAGTCCCTGCATGGCAGCGCTCCTGGTGATCCCTTGGCATTGGCCTTAATGATTCGAGAGCTGGATGGACGGCGCTGCGCGCTCTATGTCCACCCAGGCCCGAACGCTGTCGCGGTCCCATTGCCGACGGACATACGCCGCCAGTCGCGCAGGGACCTGATCACCATTGGCCACCAGTCGATTGAGCATGATTGCCAGGTCGGTGTCGGCAATGCTCCAGTCACCGAACAGGTGATCGGCGCCCTCCTCCAGCAATCGGTCAGCGACGAAGAACAACCGGTCGACAGCGGCCAACGCCTCCTCGGACAGCGAGTTGTCTTTTTTGCCGAAGTAGATGAGGTCCGCAGGTCGCTCTTTGCGAATGACCAGCAGATCACTGCGCAACCAGGCCTGGAGCTGGCGGGCGCGGGCGCGCTGCTTGATGTCCAGCGGGAACAGTTTCGGGTGCCCCGGGGCTATTTCTTCCAGGTATTCGGCGATCGCCGAAGACTCCGACAGTGCAAAACCATCGTGCACCAGCGTGGGGATCTTGCAGGTCAGCGAGACGTCACGATAATTCGCCTGATAGTTCTCACGCGCCTTCAAATCCAACGTAACAAGTTCAAATGAAATTTGCTTTTCCTTCAACGCCACATATGCCGACATGGCAAAAGCACTGACATAATCTGCGCCAACATAAAGTTTCAGCTTCGTACTTTCCATAGAACGTTCCCTTGCACTAACCATAATAATCCGTTGCATTGGAAACGATCGTAGTAAGTTGAATAAGCGCTGAACAGATACAGAAATTATCTGTTTCTACGGATACAGAAATTAAACAAACACAGGTTGCCCGGGAGGCACGGGCGGCGGTGACGGAAAATAAAAAGGGAGCCTGCGGTCGCAGACTCCCTGAATGGCAGCGTAAGGAAAATCAGACCCGATGGCTGATCAGACCATGGCGTCCGCGGCGTTGGAGAGCAGCGCCATCTGCGGCATGTTGCTCATGTTCAACATGGCCAGCGACTCGGTGGCGCTAGTGTTGACGAAGCCGTGCCGGGTCCAGGCCGGCACCAGCAAAACGTCGCCGGGACTGACGTTCACCGCATCGGCATCGCCCAGGGTCAGCGCGCCACTACCGGATTGAATGATGAACAGGTGCCACCATGAATGCGCATGGCCATTGAGTTCGGTACCCGGTTTCAACCATTGCATGGACACCGCCATCCCTGGCGTCAACTTGCAACCTTCGATGCTGTTGTCGTGCGCCAGCGCGACGATATCGATCTCGCTGGCCTCCAGGCTCTGGCGCATGTCGGCAAGTTCGCCACCCTTCCACACCCGTGCATTAACCGAAGGGCGATTCAAACTCTGGCGAAAGTCTTTGTATGGAAAAAACCCACCTTGAATATTATTCATCCGCAAACACCGACTTGTTATCGACTCAAGTGAGCAGACACTAGGCGAACATCAGCCCACTGTAAAGGCGAGCAACTAACACTCACAACACTGAAGGTCGCAGCGCCACAATCATGTCAATTTCCACGGCGGCGTTTTTGGGCAATTGATAAACACCGACTGTTGTTCGGGTATGTTTCCCTGCATCACCCAAGACATGACTGAAGACGTCCGAGGCACCGTTGGCGACGTCACTGAGGTCAACGAAATCCTCCGTGCACCGCACGTACACCGTGACCCGAATCAGCGACTTGATTTTATCCAGCGAACCGATGGCATCGACGATCAAGGCCAGCCCGCGCATGGCGCTGATACTGGCGGCGGCTTGAGCGTCCGTCAGGTTGAGTTCGCGCCCCACTCTGCCGGGGTACTGAATTTTACCGCTCATGCGCGGCACCAGGCCGCTGACGTAGATTTCATCGTGATGCCGCACCAGGGGCGAGTAGTGCCCGCCCACGGTGTTCTCGCCGTAGATGTCATAACCCAGCTCTCTCGCCAGGGCGATAAAGCGCTCATCACACGACGTTTTTAACTCAATCATTTACCCAACCCTCTTAACCAATAATGCTTGAAACCCCGAAGGCTCAACCCGCGGCTCTCGCCGGCGCAGCCAGACAGGTCACTTCGACGCGCGACTCGATCGCCTCTGCCAGACGCAGCAGGTTTTCGCTGAGCGCTGCGTAGTCCTCGCTGAACAACACGATGTGGCCGATAAACGAGGTGTTGTCCTTCACCAGTGCGGTGACGGAATCACTGAGGCGTTTGGAGTAAACCGCCTCGATCAGCTCGATGTTCATTTGCCGGGCCAGCGCCTCGATGTCCGGAACATGGCGCAACAGCCCGCCCGCCGGCGCCCGCAGCAGGCGAATGCCGCAATAGCCACGGGCAACCGGATCGCGATGGTCGACCGTGCCTTCCACCGCCCAGCGGACCCAGCGTTCCCACGGATCGAAATCGATGAACGCCAAACGCGCCAGGTCCCAGATGTGCATGCCACCGGGGCGCATGTTGGTTTCCACCGCCGATGTCAGGCCGTCGCGGCGCAGGAAAATCTCGTTGTGGTAGGCGCCGTTATCCAGCGACGCCAACCCGGACATGTGTCGGCCAGCAGCTGCCAGGCGAGCCTGAACGTCGGCTGCTAGAGGCGCCGGCACGACTTGCTGGATTTCCGCGCGATAGGCGCCTTCGGTGGTGGTTTTCTCGGTGACCCAGGTGCTGCCCGCGACGTAATCCCAGCTGTACTCCCGGGCGTTCTGAATTAGCTCTTCGAGGACGATGCCGCCTTCGCGATACGACTTGAGCGCCTGCCAGGCCTCGTCGCACTCGGACGGATGATGGATGACCCGGCAACCCCGGCTCGCGCCTTCGCAGGCGGGCTTGATGAAGGCTTTGCCGCCGAGTTCGACCACTCGCTCGCGCAACTCGCCCAGGCTTTCGATGCGTGCGGAGAACACCGGTCGGTAATCCACGGGCGCGCTATCGGCAGCGGCTTCAAGCTTGCGGAAAATCTGTTTATCCAGCCCCGCCCGCGCTTCGCCGGGGGTAATGCCGGGCAGGTCGAAATGTGTGGCCAATGCGGCACCAAGCAATACGCCGCGGTCGGAAAAAGGCAGGACGCCGATCAGTTTCCATTGATCGACACTGAGGCAACCGGCCACCAGATCGACGGAGTCGGCGATGTCCTGCGGGGCCATCGACGCAGTGCAGACGTGATCGGCCACCTGATCGTCTTCGGCTTGAATCTGCTCGACCACCAGGATCAGCCGGGCGTTATAGAGCGTCTTGCAGAGGTCGCGTAGCTTGCGGATATCGTGAACCCGATTGCCGTTGTACCCGACCACTACTACGCATGACGTCGTGTTCATGAAGCCTCCGAACGATGGAGTAAAAAACGCAAAAGCGGTGAATCAGTCGTGCAATGACGCGCTGGTTTTACGGTTGAACCAGTACCAGGCCAGGATCCCACCGGCACCGATGGCGGCCAGCACCAGGGCGTTGTAGGGCGGAGGCATCACCCGCATGATCAACACCGTCAGCCCGGCCCCGACGCCCAGGGACACTTCCTTGACGAACATGTTGTTCTGCTTGACCGAGAAGTAATCGAGGTAGCTGAAGGCGCATTCGGCGATGGACAGCAGTGCCACCCAGATCAGCGCGCCGGCGAGGGTTTCGACGTGGAAGGCGGCCGGTGACGAGAGCACCGCGAAACCGCCGACGATGATGGCGATGACCGCGACCACCTTGAAGCGCCCGGTGCGTTCGATCAGCTTCATCACTGGGACTTGGGCGAAAACCACCACGGTGCTGTTGAGGATCAGCATCAAGCCATACCAGGCGGGCAGCTCACCGGTCTTGAGCAGGATCGCTTGCGGCAGGATCGAGAACACACCGAACAGCTTGATGCCCATGATCACGCCGGCGATCACCCACGGCAGTTTGTTGCGCCAGCCGCTGCCGTCGTGAGTGACCGGGCTGGCCACCACCGGCTGGGTGGTGAACGTCGCACCCATGGCGATGGGCAGGCACAGCAGGACAAAACCCGCGGCACCGAGGAAAAACAGAGTGGGGGTCAGCAGCGGTGACAGCAGGATCAACCCCGCCACCAGGCTGCCCATGTTCATGGCGACGCGGTTATAGGCGGCGCCCTCCTTGGTCTGGGCGGCTTCGCTTTTGATCAGGTAACCGGCAATCGCGATGCCGTAGGCGAACAGTGCGGCGGCGAACATCACCATGCCCTGATTGCTGGTGACCGCCAGCAGCACCAGCCCGAGGGCGGCACACATCAGCGTCACGCTCAGGGACCGGCGCCCCAGCACCAGCAAGGTCAGCGGGAGCAGTAACAACAAGGCCCGATAACCGAGGGCGAGAATGCTGTTGGTGGCGGTGTCGAGCCAGACGTTGGCCTTGCCCAGTACCGCAAACAGCGACACGGCGGTGATGATCCGGATCGTGAACAGGCGAATGTTGATCACCGGTTTGGCGACGGCTACCGTGGTTTGAACACTCATGCAACACCTCTGGAACCAGCAATTGTTCAGGCGTCCAGCGCCAACAATCGAGAAAGTCTGTAAGGTGATGGTAGAGAGGGCCGCTTGTTTTCATCAGAGCAAGTTCGTCCGGAATCCAACGAAGTTTACTGCCAGAGAGACCAGTAAAATGCAGGTTCAGCGCGCAGTGATCGCTGCTTTCGAGTTCCAGCCAGGTGTGCCGCTGGTCCAGCAGATCGTCGATCAATTGTCGGTGGCAATTACTCAGGGCGGGCTGCCTCACGGCTCGCGATTGCCGCCGATTCGCGAACTCTCCGAGTTGATGAGCGTGGGGAAATCCACGGTGGTGGATGCGCTGGATCGCTTGCGGGCCAAGGGCCTGGTGGTTTCACGCCAGGGTTCGGGGCATTACGTTCATCGTTCCACCGCGACGTTAAAAGTCGACGCCGGTCCGGATTTACAACCCCAGGACACCCTGAGCGTTGTTCGCCGCGCGGTGCTGCAGGACAGCGGCGCGCTGCGTCCAGGTGCCGGGTTCCTGCCTTCTTCCTGGTTGCCGGCTGAAGAATTGCTCAAAGCCTTGCGCGGCACGCTGCGCGCCAGCTCCTTGCGCATGGGTGAATACGGCGTTGCCGCCGGTTACCTGCCGCTGCGCGAGGCGTTGCGAGTCAAACTCGCGGCCATCGGCATCGAAGTGCCAGTGGACCAGATCGTCACCACCGCCAACACCGTGCAGGCCATCGACATGCTGATGCGCCTGCTGGTCAAACCCGGCGACACGGTGCTGCTCGACGATCCCTGCTACTTCACCATGCACACCAACCTGGCCCTGCATGGCGCCCGGGTCATCACCATCCCGCGCGCAGCCGAAGGCCTGGACCTGGAGGCTTTCGAGCGATTGCTGATCGCCCACCGCCCCGTGCTCTACATGACCAACAACACCCTGCACAACCCGACCGGGCACTCGTTTTCCCCGGCGCAGGTTTATCGCTTGCTGGAGCTGAGCCATCGCTATGGTGTCCACATCGTCGAAGACGATTTGTATTGCGACCTGCAACAGCGAAGCACACCACGCCTGGCAGCCGGCGGTCTGGACAATGTCAGTTACGTCTCCGGTTTTTCCAAGACCCTGACGGCCAACAGCCGGGTCAGTTATGCCGTGCTTTCGCCGCAACTGGCGGCCCGCATGGTCACACTGAAAATGGCCTGCGGCGGCATGACGTCGGAGCTGGCGGAGCAGATTATCTGCACGATGCTCAGTGACGGCAGTTACGCCAAACACACGCGGCGCACTGTGGATAGGCTGTACGAATCCAGCAGCCGGGTGACCAACTGGCTGCTGGAGGCGGGTTGCTCGTTGTCATCGCTGCCCCATGAAGGCTTGTTCCTCTGGACGCGATTGCCGGAAGGGTTTCATGCCGAAACGCTGGCGAGGAAAGGCCTGGATATCGACCTGGTGCTGGCACCCGGTACGTTGCTGAGCAAGGCGCCGGATGCCAGTCAGTTTCTGCGTTTCAATGTGGGACACAGCGACAACAGCCAAGTGCGGGAACGGTTCTTCCGGTTGCTCGACACACCGAGTAAATAACTGACCCCATCCCTGTAGGAGTGAGCCTGCTCGCGAAGAGGCCCTATCAGCCAGCATCCATCTTGCCTGACATACCGCCATCGCGAGCAGGCTCGCTCCTACAAGGGTTCAGCGTCACGCGGGAGACAGTAAAATCAATCCTTCGTGGGAGCGGGCTTGCCCGCGAAAGAGCCGTCACATCCAGCATCATTATTGTCTGACCCACCGCTTTCGCGGGCAAGCCCGCTCCCACAGTGATCGCAGTGCCCAAACGTCTACCATCAACCTACCCGGCCAGCAGATCGCTATGATTGCGACCTCTGAAAATGCCCGATAGCTTGAGCCGGTGGCTGCCAATTCAGCGCCCGGGCCTGAGAACTCGCATTCGATGCAGGAACCATCGGGGTTCTCGTTATGCACACCGGAAATTCATTCAAGATTATTGCTCTCGCCTGCTTAGTAACCACCCACCACCGTCCAGAAAGCGGAGGTGTCCAATGACTAACCTCAGAGACCTGAAAACCATCGGTTTCACCGCCTTCTGCTACCACGACAACCAAGCGCTGTTCCGCATCAACCGGGGTGTTCCGATTATCCAGGCGCTCCACCACGCTTCGGATCTGCTCCATATCGCCAAGGTTCTAGCCTCGGACGCCGCCATGGTTCGCGACTCTGATCGACACGCCTGGGCGTCGCATTTTTTGCAGGATATGAGCAAAGCGATCATCGATGATGTGGCGAAGGTGCTTGATGCGCCTTGCAACAACGTCACTTAAAACGAAAAGCCCCGTGCATCTCTTGATGCTCGGGGCTGCAGGGATACCAATAGCTTTTGATGTACTACCGGCCTTTTTGAGCTCAGGAAGTAAATCGCTCACTGACTTGCTCAATCTCAATGCCCGCTATGTCCTCCTCCTGCGTCCCAGGCACAGGGATGTCGCCAAAGGTCGCATCGCACAACATGATTGCGCCTTCCCGTTGACCCGCCATGTCCTCAACTCCCTGCATCAACTCTGCAAACAAGTCACGCGCGCTCATGGCTCAACTCACAGTCGCACGTTGCTCAGCCTCATAGTGTCGAGTCTGAAAAGGCATGAGTGTTTGAGCCTTTAATCCCAGTCCTTCGCTTAGCCCCCAGGAGACGGCTAGCTCATCCCGACGTCGGCGAAGCGGTGCGACCACCTCGGGCGTAGCCACTTGGTTGGAGGTCGAATGGGCAAACAGCTCAAGTACATTGAGGGTTTCCGATACGCGCATATCAGATACACAGGCAAAGCGAGTGAATCGTTCGAGCAAATAGCCTGCCCGCCTGACCTCCACTGCGTCAGTATGGCCATTCAGAAAAGCGGTAATTTCGTTTTCAAGGTTCGAATCAGAATACCAAACAGCCTTGGCTGCACTCACAAGCGCGGCGTCATCGGCTTGATTTAATGGGCTTTTGACCAGTGTGTCCAAAGCTGATGAAAAGACGTTGTCATTAACAGACTTCGCCATCAGCACTCTCCAGGTAGTCTTGAAAAATGTGGATTAGAGCTCACATCCCGAGGTTAGAGAGACGACTTCTGACCAACAACCTGAAAGTTTTGTGGGAGGTTTTTACGGTTTTACCGATTAATCACCGTTGCCTGTCAGACCGTCATCGCGAGCAGGCTCGCTCCCACAAAGGGGCAGCGCAGGGCGCAAAATGTATGACATCCCGATCTACTGTAGGAGCGAGCCTGCTCGCGATGCAGGCAACACAATCCACCAGAACACCACCAATAAAAAACCCCGCCCTTCTCTCGAAGGGCGGGGTTTTTCGTTACAGCATCCGACGCTTAAGGCGCGTACGTCAGCAACAGCTCGGTCGGCACTTTGAAGTCCAGGGACATCATCACGCTCAACGCGGTAATGGTGAAGATCGAGAACACGAACAGCTTGCGTGCCCAGACCGTGTCATCCACTGCCTTGTAGCCGGTCCAGGCCATGTACAGCCAGTACATGCCCATGGCGGCGGCGACGGCGAGGTAGCTCATGCCGGCGTAGCCGCTGAAGGTCAGCATCAAGGTCGCCACGAGGAAGGCCAGGATGTAGATCAGGATGTGCTTCTTGGCCACTTGAATCCCGCGCTTCACGGGCAGCACCGGAATCGATGCGGCCAGGTAATCGTTGAAGCGGAAGATCGCGATGGCGTAGGAATGCGGCATCTGCCACAGGCTGAACATCACCAGCAGCGTCAGTGCAGCCATGTCGAAGGTGTTGCTCACCGCGACATAGCCGATCACCGGCGGCATCGCGCCCGACAGGCTGCCCACCAGCGTGCCGTGAACCGACTTGCGCTTGAGGTACAGGCTGTAGAAGCCGACGTAGATCACGAAGCCGATCACGGCGAACAAGGCTGCCAACGGGTTGGCCACCTTGTACAGCAATGCAACGCCGGCGACACCGAGGAGGGTCGCGAAGATCAGGGCCAGTTTCAGGGAGACAAAGCCCTGGACCAGCGCCCGGTTCTTGGTGCGTTCCATCTTGATGTCGATGTCGCGGTCGATGCAGTTGTTGAACACGCAACCGGAAGCCACGACCAGGGATGTACCGATCATGGCGGCCAGGAAAATGGCCAGATCGACATGCCCTTTCGAGGCCAGGAAAAATCCGCCTGCCACTGAAAGCACGTTACCGAAAATGATCCCCGGTTTGGTGATTTGGATAAAGTGCTTCAAGGACATGCGGAACTACCTCACTTCGCCATCATGTTGGTGTGGATGCTGAACATGATCCACAACGACAGGCCAACCAGCAGGACGATCACGATCGCGGCGAACACAAACGCAATCACGTTGTTACGCTGCGCGGCCGAACGGTCCAGGTGGAGGAAATACACCAGGTGCACCAGCACCTGGATGACGGCGAAAGCCAGCACGATCCACAGCGTCAGCGACTTCGGCAGCGACGGGTACATCACCAGACCGAACGGGATCAGGGTCAGGATGACCGACAGGACAAAGCCGATCACATAGGACTTGACGCTGCCGTGGCTGGCGTCGTGGCTGTCATGGGAGTGAACGTTAGCCATTTACATAGTCCCCATCAGATAAACAACGGTGAATACGCAGATCCACACCACGTCCAGGAAGTGCCAGAACAGGCTCAGGCAGCTCAGACGGGTCTTGTTGGTCGCCGTCAGGCCGTTTTTCTGCACCTGGTACATCATGATCGCCATCCAGATCAGACCGCTGGTCACGTGCAGACCGTGGGTGCCGACCAGGGTGAAGAACCCGGACAGGAAGCCGCTGCGGCTAGGGCCGTAGCCCTCGGAGATCAACATGTGGAACTCGTTGATTTCCATGCCGATGAAGCCGGCGCCGAACAGGAAGGTCATGGCCAACCAGCCCAGGACCTGCTTCTTGTTGCCACGGAAGAACGCCAGCATGGCGAAGCCGTAGGTGATCGAACTGAACAGCAGCAGAGCGGTTTCGCCCAGTACGTATGGCAGTTCGAAGATGTCGTGGCCCGACGGGCCACCCGCTACGTTGTTAACCAGTACCGCGTACGCTGCGAAGATCGACGCAAACAGAATGCAGTCGGTCATCAGGTAGAGCCAGAAACCGAAGACGGTCATCTCGCCCGAGTCGTGGTGATGGTCATCGTGCCCATGTTCATCGACATGGGTGTGTCCAGCATTGGTCACTAAGTTCGACATGGTTTAAGCCTGTTCCAACGAGGTTTCAACACGGGTGGCAGTAGCAGGGATTTTCCCGGCCGCGACCAGACGCTTGTGCTGCTCGGCTTCGATGCGCTCGATCACGTCGACCGGCACCATATAGCCCTGGTCATCACGTGCAGCGTGGATCACGAAGTACACCACGGTGCCGATCAGGCCGAATGCAGCCAGCCACCAGATGTGCCAGATCATCGCGAAACCGAACACGGTCAACAGAGCACCCATGACCAGGCCGGTCGCGGTGTTGTTTGGCATGTGGATCGGCTGGTACTTGGCCGGAGCCTGGTACGCGGTGCCGTCTTCCTTGGCTTCGGTGAACGGGTCGATGGTGTCTGCTTTTGGCAGCACGGCGAAGTTGTAGAACGGAGGTGGCGACGAGGTCGACCATTCCAGGGTGTGTGCATTCCACGGGTCACCGTGTTCGCACATGTTTTCCGGCTTGTTGCGATCACGCACGCTGACGTACAGCTGGATCAGCTGGCAGGCGATACCGACAGCAATCATCACCGCACCGAACATGGCGACGTACAGGTACGGCACCCACTCAGGGTTGGTGGTGGCGTTCAGACGACGGGTCATGCCCATGAAGCCCAGTACATAGAGCGGCATGAACGCGACGAAGAAGCCGGTGATCCAGAACCAGAACGCAGCCTTGCCCCAGCCTTCGTGCAGCTTGAAGCCGAACGCTTTAGGGAAGTAGAAGCCGAAGCCTGCGATGTAGCCGAATACCGCGCCGCCGATGATCACGTTGTGGAAGTGAGCGATCACGAACAGGCTGTTGTGCAGAACGAAGTCGGCACCCGGGATGGCCAGCAGTACGCCGGTCATGCCACCGATGGCGAAGGTCACCATGAAACCCAGGGTCCACAGAACCTGGCTGGTGAAACGCAGACGACCCTGGTAGATGGTGAACAGCCAGTTGAATAGCTTCACCCCCGTCGGGATCGAAATCAGCATCGTCGCCAGACCGAAGAAGGCGTTGACGCTGGCACCCGAACCCATGGTGAAGAAGTGGTGCAGCCAGACCATGAAGCCCAGGATCGAGATCGCGCCCGAGGCGTAGATCATCGAGTGGTGGCCGAACAGACGCTTGCCGGAGAAGGTCGAGATGACTTCGGAGAAGATCCCGAACGCCGGCAGAATCAGGATGTAAACCTCGGGGTGACCCCAAGCCCAGAACAGGTTGACGTACATCATTGGATTGCCACCAAGTTCATTGGTGAAAATGTGGAAATCCATGTAACGGTCAAGCGTCAGCAGTGCCAGGGTAGCGGTCAGGATCGGGAACGAAGCCACGATCAGGACGTTGGCCCAGGTGCAGGTCCAGGTGAAGATCGGCATGTCCATCAGCTTCATGCCAGGGGTACGCATTTTCAGCACGGTAGCGAGGAAGTTGACCCCCGTCAGCGTCGTACCTAACCCGGATAGCTGTAGCGCCCAGATGTAGTAGTCCATCCCCACGCCAGGGCTGTATTGCAGGCCCGACAGCGGTGGATAGGCAACCCAGCCGGTCTTGGCGAATTCGCCGACGCCCAGGGACAGGTTGATCAGGACCACGCCGGATACCAGCAGCCAGAAGCTCAGGGAGTTCAGGAACGGGTAGGCAACGTCACGCGCGCCGATCTGCAGCGGCACTGCAAGGTTCATCAGGCCGGTGAAGAATGGCATCGCCATGAAGATGATCATGATCACACCGTGAGCGGTGAAGATCTGGTCATAGTGTTCAGGAGGCAGGTAGCCAGGCGAACCCTCGGTGGCCATGGCCAACTGGGTACGCATCATGATGGCGTCGGCAAAACCGCGCAGCAGCATGACCATGGCGACGATGATGTACATCACGCCGATTTTCTTGTGGTCGACCGACGTCAGCCACTCGGACCACAGGTAGGTCCACTTTTTGAAATAGGTGATTGCAGCGAACAGGCCCAGACCACCGAGGGCGATCATGGCGATGGTCACCATCACGATCGGCTCGTGGAACGGGACCGCTTCCCAACTTAATTTACCAAACATCGTTTACTCCTCTGCCCCGGCAGCTGAATGCGAGTTCATGTCCGTAGCGGCCACTTCTTTCTCTTTCTTCTCGTGGTGCACCGGCTTGCCCGGTTTCATACCTTCGTACTTGTCGACGATGATCTGGAACAGGTTCGGCGTAACCGAGGAGTAGAGCTCGACCGGGTTGTTCTGGCTCTGCTTGGCAAGAGCAGCGTATTCAGCCTGTTCAAGCTTTTTAGGTGCCTTTTTGACTTCACTTACCCAGGCGTCGAATTCTTCCTGGGTGGTTGCGGTCGCTTTGAATTTCATACCGGTGAAGCCGGCGCCGCTGTAGTTGGCCGAGATACCGTCCATTTCAGCGTTCTGGTTGGCGATCAGGTGCAGTTTGGTCTGCATGCCCGCCATCGCGTAGATCTGGCCGCCCAGCGCAGGGATGAAGAACGAGTTCATCACGGCGTCAGAGGTAATCTTGAAGTTGATTGGCGTGTGCGCCGGGAACACGATCTTGTTGACCGTGGCAATGCCTTGTTCCGGGTAGATGAACAGCCATTTCCAGTCCAGCGCGACCACTTCGATGGTGATCGGCTTGACGTCCGATTCCAGCGGCTTGTAAGGGTCCAGGGCGTGGGTGGATTTGTAGGTGACGTAACCCAGGGCGATGATGATCAGCACTGGAACAGCCCACACCGCGATTTCGATCTTGGTGGAGTGCGACCACTTCGGCGTGTAGACGGCGTCAGTGTTGGACGCGCGGTATTTCCAGGCGAACAGGAAGGTCATGATGATGACCGGAACTACTACCAACAGCATCAGCAGCGTTGCGGTGATGATCAGGTTTCGCTCGTCCAGGCCAACCTGGCCCTTGGGATCGAGCAAGGTCATGTTGCAGCCTGACAGCAACAACGTGCCGATCAGCGGCAATAAGCCTAGTAGTCTGGGGTACCTGTTTTTACTCATCTCACGACCTCTAAAGCAGCTTGCGCAATGCAGTTGGGTTTTGATCGCCAACACTTCACCCTGCCAAGGGTTGGCATTTCTTGGATTGAATAAGGGCTGCCCGTCGCGCGTCAGACGCTGTTCGACAAATCCTGGGCTAGCGTTGAGTTCTTATTCGAATTCGTGGTCAAAGGCCTTGTTACAGACCAATTCCATTTGGTGCGGATAGTTGGAAGGCACCGACACCAGAGGATCCGCATGAAGCCATCTGGCCTCTCGACATCCTATTGCTGCTCATGCACCTGAATCAGGGTGAGCAGTGCCGGGAATTCAGTGCGGGCGATTGTAGATATGTAACGATTCATAAACCATGTCTCATCCCGAAATAAATTTTATCCATTCCAGCAACAATCCTTGACGCGTTTTGCAAAAGTGCGCCATGTTATCGAAATCGATTCTCAACAAAAACACCAAAAATAGTAGGGCTACCACCCGCAGTTCAGACAGTATCCGAGGCGTCTGCCCCCGCCTCCATCCTGCCCAAGCCCCCATGCGACAAGGCCTCTGGCAATTCGCCAGCCCCTGTTAAAACTGCCTGTTACGGATTGGGTTGTCGGGACGTGGAAGCCGTGCCAAAAGACCAATTTCCTTACGCCGACACACACCAATCCGGGGCACTGAAATGCCCTGCGACACTCTCGCTGTGACAACATGTCGCACATGCGCCACACCCCTCCTTGCCGCACATCACGATCTTTTTACCTGGCCTCTGAAATGCAAAACGCCCCGGCCCTCTCAACGAGGACCGGGGCGTTTTCATCAGTCATTCAGCGATGCGGCAAATGCGCTCAGCGCAGCGCTTTGCGGTTGCGCGAGGTGAGCAACGGCACCAGCACGACCACCAGCACAAAGGCGATCAGCGCCCATTGCGCCAGGGACAGACCGAGGATCGGCGGGTAAGGCGTGGAGCAGAATCCGTCGACCTGGAAGCCCAGTGGGAAGATCTTCGCCAGCGGCAGCCCGTCGACAATCGGTTGCAGCACATCGATGCCGCAGCTGACCGCCGGATAGAACTGGGTAAAGACATGATGCCCCGCCACCCCGGCGCCTGCCAGCGCGCAGATCACCACCAGGGTTTCAAACACGGTAATGCTGCGGCGGGTGCGCATCGCTGCGCCGATGAACGCGAAGATCGCGATCAGCAGCAAGGCATAGCGTTGCAGGATGCACAGCGGGCATGGCGCCTCGCCCAACACAATCTGCATGTACAGCGCGCCACCGATCAGCGCCAGGCAGATGATGCCCAGCAACACCAGGTAGCGCCGCTCACGGCCCAACCGCATCGTTTCCTCGCTCATTGCGTTTCCCTTCTAGATATCGATTGACCGGAAGTCTACACGCTGGCCCGGGCGTTGGAGAGCCCGGGGCGCACTGAATAGATGTCGGGAAATAAACGACAAGGCGGTTAAGAAGGGATTAACGGGTAATGCTCCACGCAGGCCCATTGTAGGAGCGAGCCTGCTCGCGAAAAACGTCTGAACGACACGTTCATTCAGACGGCCCGCGTAATCGTTGGCGTCCATCGCGAGCAAGCTCGCTCCTACGGTTGAACGAATTCCATTGTAGGAGCGAGCCTGCTCGCGAAAAACGTCTGAACGACACGTTCATTCAGACGGCCCGCGTGATCGTTGACGTCCATCGCGAGCAGGCTCGCTCCTACCGTTGAACGGAATCCAAGGTAGAGGCGTGGTTGATCAGTCGCCGTAGATGTCCGACTTGAAGTACTTGTCGGAAATCTTCTGGTACTCGCCACTGGCACGGATGCCGTCGATCGCGGTGTTCAACTGACTGACCAGCTCGGTGTTGCCCTTGCGCACTGCAATACCGGCGCCCTCACCCACGTATTTCGGGTCCTTGAGCTCAGGACCGACAAAGGCATAACCCTTGCCGCGCGGCATCGACAGGAAGTCGTTCAGCGGGATCGTGTCGGCAAAAATGGCATCGAGGCGGCCGGCCGCCAGGTCCATGTAGATTTCTTCGTTGTTGCCGTAACGCTTGACGTTGATGCCCTTCGGCTCAAACACCTCGGTGGCGTAACGGTCGGTGGTGGTTGCACGCTGTACACCGACAGTCTTGCCCTTGAGGCTGGCGTACTGGTCATCCACGGTTGCGCCTTCCTTCATCACCAGGCGCGAAGAAGTGAAGTAGTACTTGTGGGTGAAATCCACTGACTTCTTGCGGTCTTCGTTGATGGTCATGGACGACAGCGCCATGTCGATTTTCTTCACTTTCAGGGAAGGAATCAGACCGTCGAACTCACCTTCGACCCACACGCACTTGACCTGCATCTGCGCGCACAAGGCATTGCCGATGTCGTAGTCGAAGCCGACGATTTCGCCCTTGTCGGTTTTCGATGCGAACGGCGGGTAAGCCGCTTCGATGCCGATGCGCAGGGTTTTCTCGGCGGCGAACAACGTGCTGCACGCCAACAAGCTCAGGGCCAGACCGGTGATGAGGGGGAATTTCTTCATGTTCGTTCTCTCGCGGGTTGTTGTTGGTTTGGCAAGACAGATGAAGAGCTGAAACAGGGGAGCCTTTTTTGTACTTATAATTCCATACTGGACTTTTATGTATAAGTCGTCAATCGGGGCGAATGGAGATGTGCGGGCCGGTGGTCGGGTGGGCGGTCATAGGGATTTTTAGGGTTGCTGATGGCCTCATCGCGAGCAGGCTCACTCCTACAGTGGATCTCCATGAGCACACATTCTGTGTACGACGAAGATCAACTGTAGGAGCGAGCCTGCTCGCGATGGCGTACTTGAATGCGACGCGGAACCTACTGCTTCCAGCGATCCGCCGCTGCATGATCGCTGTCACGCCCCTCAACCCAACGCGCACCCTCGCTGGTGTTTTCCTTCTTCCAGAACGGCGCACGGGTTTTCAGGTAATCCATGACAAAAGCGCAGGCGTCGAATGCCGCCTGGCGGTGGGCGCTGGCGGCGCCGACGAAGACGATCGGCTCGCCCGGTTCCAGGGCGCCGATGCGGTGCAGCACTTCGAGTTTGAGCAACGGCCAGCGCTGCTCAGCCTCGGCGGCGATCTTGCCGAGGGCTTTTTCGGTCATGCCCGGATAGTGTTCGAGGAACATCCCGGCCACGTCGAGCCCGTCATTGAAGTCGCGCACATAACCGACAAAACTGACCACCGCCCCGACGCCGACATGGGCGGCGTGCATGGCGTTGACTTCAGCACCCGGGTCGAACGGCGTGGACTGCACGCGGATGGCCATGCCTCAGCCTCCGGTCACGGTCGGAAAGAACGCTACTTCATCGCCGTCGCTCACCGGCTCGTCGAGCTGGCAAAGGTCTTCGTTGCGGGCGCACATCAGGTTCTGCTCGCTCAGCACATCGGCGCCATCGCGCTTGGCCAGCAGCGCGCGAACGTCATCGACGGTGGCGAAGTCACCTTCGACCTTCACCGAGTCCACGCCCAGTGCTTCTCTATAACGCGCGAAAAACTTCACGGTGAGGTTCATGGCTGATCCGCCTGGTAATGCCCGCTCTTGCCACCGAGTTTCTCCAGCAGGCGCACGCTTTCGATGGTCATGCCGCGATCCACGGCCTTGCACATGTCGTAAATGGTCAGCGCCGCGACACTGGCGGCGGTCAGCGCTTCCATCTCGACACCGGTCTGCCCGGACAGCTTGCAACGCGCGACGATGCGCACGGTGTCGTCGCCTTCGGCACTCAGTTCAACCTTGACGCCGGTGAGCATCAGCGGATGGCACAGGGGAATCAGATCGCTGGTTTTCTTCGCCGCCTGAATGCCGGCAATGCGCGCCACGGCGAACACATCACCTTTGGGATGGCCGCCGCTGACGATCATCTGCAGGGTGTCGGGCAGCATGCGCACCAGCGCCTGGGCCGTCGCCTCGCGGAACGTCACGGCTTTTTCGGTGACGTCGACCATGTTGGCGCGACCTTGGGAATCGAGATGAGTCAGCACAGGGTTACTCCTGATCAAGAGCCCCGATTGTAAACCTGTGGGTCAATTTTCCGCACGCCTGATTATTTGTTCACCACAATCCCCTTGTAGGAGCGAGCTTGCTCGCGATGGTGTATCAGTCAGCTCGGTGTTGACTGACACACCATCGCGAGCAAGCTCGCTCCTACAGGGGGGGGATTTGTGTTGGGCACAAAAAAACCGGGCGACCCGCAAGGGCCGCCCGGTTTTTGGTGAGGGTTACAAATGCGATTCGGCGTATTCGGCCAGAATCGAACGTGGCACCCCTTGCAGGGTGATGTGAACACCGTTCGGGAAATCCTTGAAGCGCTCAGTCAAGTACGTCAGCCCGGAGCTGGTCGCGGACAGGTAAGGGGTGTCGATCTGCGCCAGGTTGCCCAGGCACACCACTTTGGAACCGGCGCCGGCACGAGTGATGATGGTTTTCATCTGGTGCGGCGTGAGGTTCTGGCATTCATCGATCAGGATCAGGCTCTGCTGGAAGCTGCGGCCCCGGATGTAGTTGAGGGATTTGAACTGCAACGGCACTTTGCTGAGGATGTAATCGACGCTGCCATGGGTGTTTTCGTCATCCATGTGCAAGGCTTCGAGGTTGTCGGTGATGGCGCCCAGCCAAGGCTCCATTTTTTCCGCTTCGGTGCCGGGCAGGAAACCGATTTCCTGGTCCAGGCCCTGCACGCTGCGGGTGGCGATGATCCGGCGATAACGCTTGCTGACCATGGTCTGTTCGATCGCCGCGGCCAGGGCGAGGATGGTTTTACCGGAACCGGCCGCACCCGACAGGTTGACCAGATGGATATCCGGATCGAGCAAGGCATACAGCGCCAGGCTCTGGTAGATGTCACGCGGCTTCAGGCCCCAGGCTTCCTGGTGCAACAGGGGCTCCTGATGCAGGTCGAGAATCAGCAGCTTGTCTTCGTCGATTTCCTTGATCCAGCCGACAAAGCCCTGTTCGTCGATGATGAATTCGTTGATGTGCACCGCCGGCAGGTTGTCGATCATCTTCACCTGGTGCCAGGTGCGGCCGTGGTCCTGACGGGTATCGACATTCTTGACCAGGTCCCAGAAAGAGCCGGTCATGTTGTGATAACCGTTGGGCAGCAGCGAAACGTCGTCAACCAGTTGGTCAGTGCTGTAATCCTCGGCCGCGATCCCGCACGCCCGGGCCTTGAGGCGCATGTTGATGTCTTTGGTGACCAGCACCACGGGCAGCTTTGGATAGCGCGCATGCAGGTCGATCAACTGGTTGATGATGATGTTGTCGTTCAGGTGTTCGGGAAGAATGAGGTTCGGCTCGGCACGCTTGCTCATCAGAATCGACAGCAAACCCTTCGGCCCGCTCTTGCCACGCTGGATCGGCACTCCCAGTTCAACGTCTTCAGGGCTGGCTTCGCCCAGGGTCTTGTCGATCAGGCGAATCGCCTGACGGCATTCCGCAGCCACGCTGTGATGCCCGCTCTTGAGCTTGTCCAGCTCTTCAAGCACGGTCATCGGGATCGCGACGTGGTGTTCTTCGAAGTTAAGCAGCGCGTTTGGATCGTGAATCAATACGTTGGTATCGAGTACATAAAGGATTGGCTGGTTGGAGGAAGAACTACGTCCGTGATCATCCATACTCGGTCACCTTTGTGGGAGCCATTCGACGCAATACCATGACAGTGCTGCGCCTCGAAGTGACTGCCGAATTCACCTGCGAGGGATCAAGTGAACTGCACACAAAATGGGTCTTGGGAGACGCCACCTGTGTTGCAGGTTTCGGCGGTCTGTCTTCGTAATACTCCAAAACCCGTGACAGAAAAAAGTACTTTGACGCTTTTTTGAAGTTTATTTTTCAGAGTGACCAATAACACTTGGCGGACTGCCATCACCCCGTTAAAGTCGGAAGTCCGCCTGCACCGAAATTCCTTCCTGATTCGCCCCAACCCCAATGAATACGGGCTTTCGCCCTTTTCAGCGAAACGCGTCCTGACAGTCTTCCCAACCGATCCCGGCGGGCGCCGTTTGCGTGACAAGCCAGGGAAGCGCCGTTTTCACCCCGTCCTGCTTGACGTTGAAATTGATCACCCCGTGCCGCCACAGCAGCATCAGGGTCAGGACGCGCTGTGCGCTCTGATTGCCCTTGAGTTTGCCGGCGCCGTCCTGGGCATCGATGTCCCACAGCGCCACTTGCAGGCCCTGGGATCTGAAAAAGCCTTCCGCGTCCGAACGGCGCTGGCCATCGGGCGGACGGAACAGCGGCACATAGTTCTCCGGCAGTTTGCTTTTGACCAGTTCGGCGCTGCGTCGCACCGAATCCTGCCAGTCCTGCCAGTGGCTGTGGGAACGGAATTCCCAGCCTTGCACGCCGATGCATTGCGTCGAGTAAGTGGCTTGCAGGCTGGCCACGGAACGGTCAGCCAGACGCGCCTGGATGTCTTTGCCGAGGACGAAGAACGTGCCGGTCATGTTGGCCTTGCGCAGGTACTCGGCAACCCACGCCGTGTTGTCCGGCGCGGCATTGGCTGCGCTGTCGAAGGTCAGCAGGAACAGCCGGTCATGCATCTGCTCGCCGTTGCGCTCATAGTCGCCAAAGCGATCGATCTCGCTGCTGGTTTGCGGAAACAGCGCGGCCTTGCGCAATTGCTCGTCAAGGTACTGCGCATGGAACAGCCGGCTCGGCTCGGCCCACTTGATGTAGTAGCTGTCGGCACTGACCTGGAACTTGGCGGCTTGCTCGCGCAAGGTGGCCATGTCCTCCACCAGATAACACCAGGAAGCATCCTGATCACAGCTCTGCTGGGCGAAGTTGTAGTTGGCCAGCAACTGTTGCCACATGCGCTGCCGCAGGTGGTTGACCGAGTCCAGGTTGATGGTGCGCAAGCCCAGGCGCTGGGCCAGGCTGGCTTCGTCCAGCGATTCGCTGGCCAGCAGCACGCGCGCGAACATCAGGATCTCTGCCCGGGACGCGACATCGAACAGCGTCGGGTTGCTCAGCTGCTCAGGCCAAGTGGTGCGGTCGAGCGTCGCCACATCGCCCGGCGCCGCCAGGGCACCGAAACTCAACAGCCAGACCGATAATAGAAGAACGATACGCAATGGGATGTCTCCATAACAAAACCCGCGCGGCACTATAGCTGATCCCGCCCCTATTCCCGCAGCACCGCCGAATACCTGTAGGAGCGAGCCTGCTCGCGAAAACGGTATGTCTGTTACCGGTGATGCCGACTGATATACCGCTTTCGCGAGCAGGCCCGCTCCTACAGGGGGATCGTGGTCACCGATCATCACCTATGGACTTGATAGCTGGAGTCATTGAGGCCAACCCCCTAGAATCGCCCCACGATTAAAGGAGACGACTTCATGCTGATGGTGATTTCCCCCGCCAAGACCCTCGACTACGAAACACCGCCGGCGACCCAGCGCTTTACCCAGCCGCAGTACCTCGACCATTCCCAGGAGCTGATCCTGCAGTTGCGCGACCTGACGCCGGCGCAGATCAGCGAGCTGATGCACGTCTCCGACAAGATCGGCGGGCTCAACGCCGCGCGTTTCGGCAGTTGGACCCCGGCGTTCACCCCGGAAAACGCCAAGCAGGCCCTGCTGGCCTTCAAGGGCGACGTTTATACCGGCCTCAACGCCCAGACCTTCAGCGAAGCCGATTTCGATTACGCGCAACAGCACCTGCGCATGCTCTCCGGCCTGTATGGGCTGCTGCGTCCGCTGGACCTGATGCAGCCATACCGCCTGGAAATGGGCACCAAATTGCCCAACGCCCGCGGCAAGGACCTGTATGCCTTCTGGGGCACGCGGATCAGCGAATGGTTGAACGAAGCGCTGGCCGATCAAGGCGATGACGTGCTGCTGAACCTGGCGTCCAACGAGTATTTCTCGGCGGTGAAACGCAGTGCCCTGAACGCTCGCATCATCAACACCGATTTCAAGGACCTGAAAAACGGCCAGTACAAGATCATCAGTTTCTACGCGAAAAAGGCCCGGGGCATGATGAGCCGCTTCGTCATCGAAGAACGCATCAACGACCCGGCCGCCCTCAAGCAATTCGACGTTCAAGGCTATCGGTACAGCGCGGAACAGTCGAAACCGGACAACCTGGTGTTTCTTCGCGATCACGCACCCGAATAACGCACCGGATCGGCGCACGACAGCAAAATCCCCGTCGTGCGCCACAGCCTGATCGTCCAACAATTCCCCGCCCCAATCGCCAATATTCCGGCGCCAAAATAACAGCAGTCATTTTTCTAACTTTAGTTTCACTCGACTTGCTGCATTTTTTTCAGTAGTGGCACTGAAAATTTTTATCGGTAGTGGCACAAAACTATCGCCTGCGGTTATCACCCCGTGTAACAAGGGTGAAACAGCAAGTGCCATCAATTTGAAAGTAGTGCCATCTTTCTCAATATTTCAAGAAATTTCAAAAATCGCGATGGGCGGACCGGAACTATGTCCAAATGCGTAGCTCATACCACCGGTAACGATTATCTCTGAACATGTACGAGATAACTTACGCAGAGAAGAGATCACGTAGCGAAGTTGTCACATTAACTCCGGCTACATAATCCCTGATTTGGGCAACATATGAAGGACAGGAGATAACGCATCATTACTATCCCCTACACGGCCAAGGCTGCGCCCCTATAAACGTGCTCACCTGAGCACCCAACCGCTTGATTTACGGGCTTCCGGCCTGGCATTGAGCGCGCAAGACTTTTGCACGAAGCACCTCTACCCGAGGACTCGGCTGCATAACAGGGCAAGTCATAATAATAAGGCCTAGTTGCGCACACCTTGAGTGCACTTATTTAGACACTCGGAACTTAGTATGCCTGTACACGGCATTGTGGCGCCTGATCGCCGCACTTCCGAGTGCACTATGACCGCTGAACACCATTAACTCCGGCCATCTAATGGCTTGTGAAAACAGTCTAGTTAACGAGAGGTAAATGCGATGCGCATCAGCATATTTGGTTTGGGTTACGTCGGTGCAGTGTGTGCCGGTTGCCTGTCTGCACGGGGCCATGACGTGGTTGGCGTCGATGTTGCCAAGGATAAGATCGACATGATCAATTCCGGCAAATCGCCGATCGTTGAACCGGGTCTGGGCGAACTGCTGGCCAAGGGCATCGAGACTGGCAAACTGCGCGGCACGACCAACTTCGCCGAGGCGATTCGTGACACCGACCTGTCGATGATCTGCGTCGGTACGCCGAGCAAGAAGAACGGCGATCTGGAACTGAACTACATCGAAGCGGTATGCCGCGAGATCGGTTTTGTCCTGCGTGACAAGACCACCCGCCACACCATCGTGGTGCGCAGCACCGTTTTGCCGGGCACCGTCGCAAACGTTGTCATCCCGATTCTCGAAGACTGCTCCGGCAAGAAAGCCGGTGTTGATTTCGGCGTCGCCGTTAACCCTGAGTTCCTGCGTGAAAGCACCGCGATCGCCGACTACGACCTGCCACCGATGACCGTTATCGGTGAGTTCGACAAGGCGTCCGGCGACGTTCTGCAATCGCTGTACGAAGAGCTCGACGCGCCGATCATCCGCAAGGACATCGCCGTTGCCGAGATGATCAAGTACACCTGCAACGTGTGGCACGCCACCAAGGTGACCTTCGCCAACGAGATCGGCAACATCGCCAAGGCGTGCGGCGTCGATGGTCGTGAAGTGATGGAAGTGGTCTGCCAGGACAAGACGCTGAACCTGTCCCAGTACTACATGCGCCCAGGTTTCGCCTTCGGCGGTTCGTGCCTGCCGAAAGACGTGCGCGCCCTGACCTACCGCGCCGGTTCCCTGGACGTGGAATCGCCGCTGCTGAGCTCGCTGATGCGCAGTAACGAGTCCCAGGTGCAGAACGCCTTCGACATCGTTTCCAGCCACGACAAACGAAAAGTCGCCCTGCTGGGCCTGAGCTTCAAGGCCGGCACCGATGACCTGCGCGAAAGCCCGCTGGTTGATCTGGCAGAAATGCTGATCGGCAAAGGCTACGACCTGAGCATCTACGACGCCAACGTCGAATACGCCCGTGTTCACGGCGCGAACAAGGACTACATCGAATCGAAGATTCCTCACGTCTCGTCCTTGCTCAACTCCGACTTCGACGAAGTGATCAACAACTCCGACGTGATCATCCTCGGCAACCGTGACGAGAAATTCCGCGCCCTGGCGCAGAACGCTCCGCACGGCAAGCAAGTGATCGACCTGGTCGGCTTCATGTCCAAAGCCACCAGCGTGAGTGGCCGGACTGAAGGCATCTGCTGGTAACCGGCGGGTTGTAAGCGCTTCGCGCTGATCGCCAGCAAGCCGGCTCCTACAAAAACTGGAGCCGGCTTACCGGCGAAGGCGCCCGCAAGGACGCCGCAACCTTCGGCATTTACGCCTGCCTTAACCCCATCGGGCCACCCAACAGGCTCGCCCGAGATCGAGACGGATGCAGATTATGCACAGGCTAAAGCACGGCCTACTCCAGGCCGCCGGTTGGCTGTTTTACTTAAGTATTTTGATGGGCATCGCCATGGCGTTGCCTGTGTCCACGTTCGACTCCGAGTCGAAGGACTTCATTTTCCTGATCGGTATCGTCGGTATCTGGCGCTACTCGATGGGTGCCACGCACTTCCTGCGCGGCATGCTGTTTCTGTACGTGGTCTACCCGCACCTGCGGCGCAAAGTGCGCAAGCTCGGTAAAGCGGCAGACCCGTCCCACGTGTTCCTGATGGTCACCAGTTTCCGTATCGACGCGCTGACCACCGCCCAGGTCTACGCCTCGGTGATCCGCGAAGCGATCGACTGCGGCCTGCCGACCACCATGGTCTGCTCCATCGTGGAAATGTCCGATGAGAAGCTGGTGAAAAGCCTCTGGACCAAGATGAATCCACCGGAGCGCGTCAAGCTCGACTTCGTGCGCATTCCCGGCACCGGCAAGCGTGACGGCCTGGCCTACGGTTTCCGCGCCATCTCCCGTCACCTGCCGGACGACCGTGCCGTTGTCGCGGTGATCGATGGCGACACCGTGCTCGCCGAAGGCGTCGTGCTCAAGACCGTGCCGTGGTTCCAGCTGTTCGGCAACGTCGGCGGCCTGACCACCAACGAGTTCTGCGAAGTGCGCGGCGGCTACATCATGAGCGAATGGCACAAGCTGCGTTTCGCCCAGCGCCACATCAACATGTGCTCGATGGCCTTGTCCAAGCGCGTCCTGACCATGACCGGCCGCATGTCGGTGTTCCGCGCCACCGTGGTCACCAACCCGGACTTCATCGCCGACGTGGAAAGCGACTCGCTGCAACACTGGCGCCTGGGCCGCTTCAAGTTCCTCACCGGTGACGACAAGTCGAGCTGGTTCAGCCTGATGCGCCTGGGCTACGACACGTTCTACGTGCCGGACGCGGCGATCCACACCGTGGAACACCCGCCGGAAAAGAGCTTCATCAAGGCCAGCCGCAAACTGATGTTCCGCTGGTACGGCAACAACCTGCGCCAGAACTCCCGCGCCCTGGGCCTGGGGATGAAACGCCTCGGCCTGTTCACTTCGGTGGTGCTGTTCGATCAGCGCGTGTCGATGTGGACGTCCTTGCTGGGCCTGACCGTCGCGCTCATCGCGTCGTTCAAGTACGGCACCGCGTTCATCCTCGTTTACCTGCTGTGGATTGGCATCACCCGCCTGATCCTGACCCTGCTGCTGTCCTGCTCCGGTCACCGGATCGGCCCGGCTTACCCGGCGATTCTCTATTACAACCAGATCGTCGGCGCGCTGGTGAAGATCTACGTGTTCTTCCGCCTCGACCAACAGTCCTGGACTCGCCAGCCCACTTCCCTGACCCGTGATCTCGCCAGCTTTCAACGTTGGTTCAACACCTGGTCGTCTCGGACCATGACCTTCTCCGCCGGCAGCATCTTTGTCGCCGTGCTGCTGATGATGGTCTGACCGCCCCCTTATTGAATTAACCAGGAAATCGCCCCTATGAATACCGCCGTCAACGCCAACGTAGTGCATGAATCCGAAGCCCAGCGCCAACACGCCCGAGTGAAAATTCCGGCCAAGCTGCGCTTCTTCGGTCCGGACCGTACCCCGGTCGAAGCGCGAGTGATCGACCTCTCCGCCGGTGGCCTGGCGTTCAACGCCGGCCAACTGCCCCTGAAGAACGGCGACGTGTACAAGGCTCGCCTGCAGTTCGTCATCGACAACCTCGGCCTGGCCATGGACGTCGAACTGCAAGTGCGTTCCTACGATCGCCAGACCGGCCGCGTCGGTTGCCAGTTCCAGAACCTGGAACAGCAAGACATCTCGACCCTGCGTCACCTGATCACTTCGCACCTGGCCGGCGACATCGTCAGCATGGGTGAAGTGCTGGCGACCCTGCAGCGCGACAACTTCACCAAGGCGCGCAAGCAAAAGGACGGCGGCAGCGGAATGAGCGCGTTCGGTCGTCTGCGCGCCGTGACCTTCAGCCTGGCGATTTTCCTCGTCGGCCTCGCGGCATTCGGTTTCATTTTCAAATCGGTGTACGGCATGTACTTCGTCAGCCACGCCCAGGCCGGTCTGGTCAGCGTGCCGGGGATGAACATCACCATGCCGCGCGACGGCACCGTGCAGAGCCTGATCAAGGCAGACGGCGTCGCCGCCAAAGGCGCGCCGCTGGCGACCTTCAGCACCAGCATGCTCGACGTGCTCAAGGGCCATCTTGACGACAATCAACTGCAACCGGCCAAGGTTGAAGAACTGTTCGGCAAGCAAATGACCGGCACCCTGACCTCGCCGTGCGATTGCACCGTGGCGCAGCAACTGGTCGCCGACGGCCAGTACGCCAGCAAGGGCGATGTGATCTTCCAGCTGGTGCCGCGCAACAGCGAAGCCAACGTCGAAGCGCGCTTCTCCTATCGCCAGTTCGGCGACGTGCGTCCAGGCACCAGCGTCAACTTCCAGATTGCCGGCGAAGACAAATCCCGCACCGGCAAGATCGTCAGCAGCACCAGCCTGAAAAGCGCCGACCTGTCGTCCGACATCCGCGTGCTGATCCAGCCGGACGAGCCGCTGGACAGCAAGTTCGCCGGTCGCCCGGTTGAAGTGAACAGCGACCGTGGCCCGAACCTGAACTGGCTGATCGATAAAGCCATGGCTTCTGGCCTGTAAGCGGAGGACATGCCTGTGACCATCATAAAAATCCTCAACACTCCGCAGACCCTGTGGGAGCGAGCCTGCTCGCGATGGGATCAGCGCGGTCTGTCTGATGTACCGAGTTGCCAGCATCGCGAGCAGGCTCACTCCTACATGGGCGCGGTGTGTGCTGTTGCTTTGGCAGTCAGCCTCGCCGGTTGCGCCGGCCTGCCCGACCAGCGCCTGGCGAATGAAGCCCTGAAACGCGGCGACACCGCGCTGGCGCAGCAGAACTACAAGCAACTCGCCGACCTCGGTTACAGCGAGGCCCAAGTGGGTCTGGCCGATATCCAGGTCGACAGTCGCGACCCGGCGCAGATCAAGCAGGCCGAGGCGACTTACCGCGCCGCGGCCGACGTTTCGCCACGGGCCCAGGCTCGCCTGGGTCGCCTGTTGGTGGCCAAACCCGGCTCCACCGAAGCCGAACAGCACGAAGCCGAAACACTGTTGAAAAAAGCCGCGGCCAATGGCGAAGGCAACACACTGATCCCGCTGGCCATGCTGTACCTGCAATACCCGCACAGTTTCCCGAACGTCAACGCGCAACAGCAGATCAGCCAATGGCGCGCCGAAGGCAAACCGGAAGCCGGCCTGGCCCAGGTGCTGCTGTATCGCACCCAGGGCACTTACGACCAGCACCTGGACGAAGTCGCGACCATCTGCAAAGCCGCGCTGAACACCACCGACATTTGCTACGTCGAACTGGCCACGGTTTACCAGAAACAGGCCAAACCAGAGCAACAAGCCGAGCTGATCAAGCAGATGCAGGCCGCGCATACCCGCGGCACCGTGTCCGCCCAGCGCGTTGACAGCGTTGCCCGTGTATTGGGCGATGCGAGCCTGGGCAAGACCGACGAAAAAACCGCTCAGTCGCTGCTCGAAGACATCGCCCCCGGCTACCCCGCTTCCTGGGTCAGCCTCGCGCAATTGCTCTACGACTTCCCGGAACTCGGCGACGTCGACACGATGATGAAGTACCTGGAGAACGGTCGCGCTGCAGACCAGCCGCGCGCTGAACTGTTGCTCGGCAAGCTCTACTACGAAGGCAAATGGGTGCCGGCCGACGCCAAAGTTGCCGAAGCGCATTTCCAGAAAGCCGTCGGCAAGGAAGTCGCCGCCGATTACTACCTCGGCCAGATCTACCGCCGCGGTTACCTGGGCAAGGTCTATTCGCAAAAAGCCCTTGATCACCTGCTGACCGCTGCGCGCAACGGCCAGAACAGTGCCGACTTCGCCATCGCCCAGCTGTTTTCCCAAGGCAAGGGCACCAAGCCCAATCCGCTGAACGCTTATGTCTTCAGCCAATTGGCCAAGGCCCAGAACACCCCGCAAGCCACCGAGCTTGCGCAAACACTCGAAGCCCAACTGCCGCCTGCCCAGCTCGCCGAGGCCCAACGCCTGTTGAAACAAGAACAGGCCGTTCGCGGAGCCTTGAGCCAGAACACGCTGGAACTGCATGCCCTGCAAGAAGAAGACGGCGAGGAATCCCTATGAAGTTGAATCCATTCGTGAAGGCCGGTATTGGCCTGACCTGCGCCTTGCTGTGGTCGTGCCCGACCCTCGCGGCATTGACCGACGCCAAGAATTTCGGCCTCGAAGTGAAAGTTACCGGCCAGTCCGAAGACGATCGTGACCTCGGCACCGCCAGCGGTGGCGACGTCAACGGCGTAGGCCTCGACCTGCGTCCTTGGGTCTATGGCGAAAGCGGCGCGTGGAGCGCCTACGCCATGGGTCAGGCGGTGACGTCCACCGACATCATCGAAACCGACACCTTGCAGCAGTCCGACAGCGACGGCACCCAGACCACCGACAACGGTGATCGCAAGACCAAGAAAAACTACCTGGCGATGCGCGAATTCTGGGTCGGGTACAGCGGCCTCACGCCATACCCGGGCGAGCAGTTGAAGCTGGGTCGCCAACGCCTGCGCAACGACGATGGCCAATGGCGCGACACCAACATCGAAGCCCTGAACTGGACCTTCGACACCACCCTGTTGCGCGCCAACGTCGGCGTCGCCGAACGCTTCAGCGAATACCGCACCGACCTGAAAGAACTCGCCCCGAAAGACAAGGATCGCCTGCACGTCTACGCCGACGCGGCGTATCAGTGGACGCCGGGCAACTGGGTCGGCATTCGCGGTCACCACACCCACGATGACGGCAAGCTCGACTACCCGGAACCGGGCGTGGCCGGCGACTCGCTGGACAAGAAACAGAACGGCGACATCAGCTGGCTCGGCCTCACCGCCGACAGCGACGCCTACAACTATCGCAACACCAACACCGTCAATTACTGGGGCAGCATCACCGGCATGAGCGGCGACACCGACACGGTGAATCAGCTCAACGCCGACGGTACGCGTCCGACCGAAGCCAAGCGCGGTGAAGACCTCAACGGCTGGGCCACGGATGTCGGCGTGCGCCTGCGCCTCGATCCGCAATGGCAAGTCGGTGCGGCCTATGCCCGCGCCAGCGGTGATTACGAACAGAACGGCCTGGAAAGCAACCGCTCGAACTACACCGGTACGCGTTCGCGAGTGCACCGTTTCGGCGAAGCCTTCCGTGGCGAAATGAACAACATGCAAACCGCGACGTTGTTCGGTTCGTGGATGCTCAACGACGAATACGACGCCAGCCTGATCTACCACAAATTCTGGCGTGTCGACGGCAACAAGCCGGTCGGCAGCAACGGCATCAACGCCGTCGAGAACGACACCGATCCGACCGGCGCGATTCTCTCCAGCACCTCCCTGCCGCTGGAAGATGGCAACAAAGACCTCGGCCAGGAAATGGACCTTGTGGTCACCAAGTACTTCAAGCAAGGCCTGTTGCCTGCTGCGCTGAGCCAGTCGATCGACGAACCGTCGGCCCTGGTGCGCTTGCGTGGCGGTGTATTCAAGCCAGGCGATGCCTACGGCAAAGAAGTCGACTCGTACATGCACCGCGCGTTCATCGACGTGATCTGGCGCTTCTGATGCAAACCGCTAAGGGAGTTCCTGACATGAACAGTCCGAAGAGAGGCTCATTGAGCGTGCTGGCCGGCGCGATGCTGCTGGCCAGCTCGGCCGCCTTCGCCAACGTGGAACCGGCCAAGCCGGTCACCGTGGCCAAGGAACTGCAACAGGCCAAGACCTACACCGTCAGCAGCGCGCCGACCGCGCCGCTGGACATACCGAAACCCGAACTGCCGGACACCTCCGGCTACACCGCCGAAGCCGTCGCCGCGAAAATCGTGCGCACCAAGGCCGGCAAAATCAGCGTGCGCCGGATGATGCAGGAGAACGCGCTGAAGGACTTCATCGGCGGCGACAACAAGATGGCCGAGTGGGTGGTGCGTCAGCACGGTATCCCGCAGGCGATCTTCATCGACGACGGCTACATGAACCTCAAGGACCTGGCGAAGAAACTGCCCAAGCAGTACTTCAGCGAAACCTCGCCGGGCGTGTTCCTGGCGAAGTTGCCGATCGTGGTCGGCGAGAAAGGCATCCTCGAAATCGACAAGCAGACCCAGGAATTGCGTCTGTCCCAGGAAGCCGGTTCGTTCCTGGTGAACGACGGCCAGCTGTTTGTGCGTGACACCAAGATCACCGGCTGGCGCGAGAAGGACAACGGCCCGGCGACCTTCAAGTCGCCGAAGGAATTCCGCCCGTTCCTGCTGGCCTGGGGCGGCACCCAGACCTACATCGCCAACAGCAAGATGGCCAGTTTCGGCTACGCCAACAGTAAGTCCTACGGCGTGAGTATTTCCCAGTACACGCCGAACATGGCCAAGGTGCTCAAGCGTCCCGAGCCGAGCGGCTGGATCATCGGTTCCGAGTTCTCGGACATGTGGTACGGCTTCTACTGCTACGAAACCCGCGACTTCGTGGTCAAGGGCAACACCTACAAAGACAACATCGTCTACGGCATCGACCCCCATGACCGTTCGCACGGTCTGATCATCGCCGACAACACCGTCCACGGGACCAAGAAGAAGCACGGGATCATTATTTCCCGTGAGGTCAACGACAGTTTCATCTTCAACAACCGCAGCTACGACAACAAGTTGTCGGGCCTGGTGATCGACCGGAACAGCGTCAACAACATCATTGCCTACAACGAGATCTACAAGAACCACACCGACGGCATCACCCTCTACGAGAGTGCCGACAACCTGTTGTGGGCCAACAAGGTGATCAGCAACCGTCGCCACGGCATTCGTATTCGTAACAGCGTGAACATCCGCCTCTACGAAAACCTCGCCATGGCCAACGGCCTGACCGGCGTGTACGGCCACATCAAGGACCTGAGCGACACCGACCGTGACATCAAGCTCGACCCGTTCGACGCACAGGTGTCGCTGATCATCGTCGGCGGCGAACTGGCCGGCAATGGCAGCGGCCCGCTGTCCATCGACTCGCCGCTGAGCGTCGAGCTGTATCGCGTGTCCATGCTCGCCCCGACCAAATCCAGCGGCATCAGCTTCAACGGGATCCTGGGCGAGCGTCAGGATGAAATTCTCGACCTGCTGGTGCGCCAGCAGAAAGCCGTGCTGATCGACCCTGTCGAACGCCAGACCGAAATGCGGGACTGAGGATAATTTTATGCACCCACACTTGATCAAATTACTCAGCCTGTCGGCCCTGACCGCCGGCATTCTCGCGGCCAGCACCGGCGCTCGCGCCGACGAAGTCCAGGCACCGAGCTTCAACGCCGAACCGTGCTGCAACCTGTGCCCCGAAGCCCACGACGCGAAGAACTACACCACGCGTTATCAGCAGAACTTCACCACGCTGGTGCAGGCTCAGGGCGACTGGCTGTTCCGTACCCAGGAAGATTTGCGCACCGAATTCGACACCACGCCGGCCGGCTACAAACGCATGAAAGAACTGCACGATGCGTTCAAGAGCAAAGGCGTGGAACTCGTTGTTGTCTATCAGCCGACCCGTGGCCTGGTGAACCGCAACAAGCTCAATCCGGAAGACAAGGCCAAATTCGATTTCGACAAGGCACTGAAGAACTACAAAACCATGCTCGGCCGTTTCGCCGCCATGGGTTATGTGGTGCCGGACCTGTCGCCGCTGACCAACGAATCGCTGCCCGACACCCTGCCCGCCCACGACTTCTACTTCCGCGGCGACCAGCACTGGACGCCGTATGGCGCCCAGCGCACGGCGAAAATCGTCGGCGAGAAAATCAAGCAACTGCCTGAATTTGCCGGGATTCCGAAGCGCGAATTCGAGAGCCACAAGTCGGGTCGCATGGGCAAGACCGGAACATTGCACAACATGGCCGGTCAACTCTGTGGCACCAGCTACGCGATCCAGTACATGGATCAATTCACCACCGAGCCGAAGGGCGAAGCGGCGGATGGCGATCTGTTCGGCGACTCCGGCAACCCGGAAATCACCCTGGTCGGCACCAGCCACAGTGGCAAGAACTACAACTTCGCCGGTTTCCTCGAAGAGGCCATCGGCGCCGACATCCTCAACGTGGCGTTCCCCGGCGGTGGCCTGGAAGGTTCGATGCTGCAGTACCTGGGCAGCGAAGAGTTCCAGACCAAGCCGCCGAAGATCCTGATCTGGGAATTCTCGCCGCTCTACCGCCTCGACCAGGAAACCATCTACCGCCAGATGATGGCGCTGCTGGACAACGGTTGCGAAGGCAAGGATGCACAAATGACCGGCAGCAAAACATTGAAGCCGGGCAAAAACGAACTGATGGTCAACAGCAACAACCTGAACCTGCAGAACAGCAGTCACCAGGTCGACATCCGCTTCGCCGATCCGTCGGTGAAAACCCTGCAAGCCACCCTCTGGTACATGAACGGTCGCCACGAGGACATCAAGATCGAAAAACCGGAAACCTCCGACACCGACGGGCGTTTCGCCTTCGAGTTGCGCACGGACGAAGACTGGGCCTCGCAGAATCTGCTGGCCGTCGAAGTTCAGGGCCCTGAAGCAGGTGCCGCGCCACAGAAGGTCGAAGCGAAAATCTGCAAACGTAACGTATTCCCGGGCGCTGGGCTAAAGACCGCCCAAGCCGGGCAATGAGGTTCATATGCAAACCCGAACTTTGAAAAGATTTCTCGCGCCTTCCCTGCTGACCCTGGCGATGTTCGCCGGCGCCACGCAGGCCGCCGCGCCACTGCGTCCGCCCCAGGGTTACTTCGCGCCGATCGAAAAACTCAAGACCGGCGACAAGGCTGACAGCTGCGACGCGATGCCGACGCCGTACACCGGCTCGCTGCAATTTCGCAGCAAGTACGAAGGCTCCGACAAGGCCCGTTCGACCCTGAACGTGCAGTCGGAAAAAGCCTTCCGCGACAGCACCGCCGACATCACCAAACTCGAGCGCGGCACCAGCAAACGCGTGATGCAGTTCATGCGTGACGGTCGTCCGGAACAGCTCGAATGCACCCTGAACTGGTTGACCGCCTGGGCCAAGGCCGACGCGCTGATGTCCAAGGACTTCAACCACACCGGCAAGTCCATGCGCAAATGGGCACTGGGCAGCATGGCGTCTTCGTACATTCGCCTGAAGTTCTCCGACTCGCATCCGCTGGCCAACCATCAGCAAGAGTCGCAGTTGATCGAAGCCTGGTTCAGCAAAATGGCCGACCAGGTGGTCAGCGACTGGGACAACCTGCCGCTGGAAAAAACCAACAACCACTCGTACTGGGCCGCCTGGTCGGTGATGGCAACGTCCGTCGCGACCAACCGCCGCGACCTGTTCGACTGGGCCGTGAAGGAATACAAGGTCGGCGCCAATCAGGTCGACGCCGACGGCTACCTGCCGAACGAACTGAAGCGCCAGCAACGCGCCCTCGCCTACCACAACTACGCGTTGCCGCCGCTGGCGATGATCGCCAGTTTTGCTCAGGTCAACGGTGTGGACCTGCGCCAGGAAAACAACGGCGCGCTGAAACGCCTGGGTGATCGAGTGCTCGCCGGGGTTAAAGACCCGGACGAATTCGAGAAGAAAAACGGCAAGGACCAGGACATGACCGACCTCAAGGTCGATTCGAAATTCGCCTGGCTCGAACCGTTCTGCTCGCTCTACACCTGCTCGCCGGATGTGCTTGAGAAAAAGCACGGAATGCAGCCGTTCAAGACCTTCCGCCTCGGGGGTGACCTGACCAAGGTCTACGACCCGGCGAACGAGAAAGGCAACAAAGGCTCCTGAGAACAGACACAAATCCTGTGGGAGCGAGCCTGCTCGCGATTGCAATCTGACATCCAACAAAGATGTCGACTGACACACCGCCATCGCGAGCAGGCTCGCTCCCACAGAGGTCGGTGTCGAGTTTGAGTTTTGTGAGTTGTCCCCCCGGTTTTTGGTGGGGGGTTTGGGGGGGCTGCGGCCCTTGACTGTTGGTTAAACATGGAGAGACCGGGATGGTATTTTCATCCAACGTGTTCCTGTTTTTGTTCCTGCCGATCTTTCTCGGCATGTACTACTTGAGCGGAATACGCTATCGCAACCTGCTGCTGCTGATCGCCAGCTACGTGTTCTATGCCTGGTGGCGCGTGGACTTCCTCGCGCTGTTCGCAGCGGTCACGCTGTGGAACTACTGGATCGGCCTCAAAGTCGGCGCCGCCGGCGTGCGGACCAAACCGGCCCAGCGCTGGCTGCTGCTCGGCGTGGCTGTCGACCTGTGCATCCTCGGCTACTTCAAGTACGCCAACTTCGGCGTCGACAGCATCAACGCGATGATGACGTCGGTCGGTCTGTCGCCGTTCATCCTGACCCACGTGTTGTTGCCGATCGGTATCTCGTTCTACATCTTCGAGTCCATCAGCTACATCATCGACGTCTACCGTGGCGACACCCCGGCAACCCGCAACCTGATCGACTTTGCTGCTTTCGTGGCGATCTTCCCGCACCTGATCGCCGGGCCGGTATTGCGTTTCCGCGACCTCGCCGACCAGTTCAACAACCGCACCCACACCCTCGACAAATTCTCCGAGGGCTGCACGCGGTTCATGCAGGGTTTCATCAAGAAGGTCTTCATCGCCGACACCCTCGCGGTGGTGGCTGACCATTGCTTCGCCCTGCAAAACCCGACCACGGGCGATGCCTGGCTCGGCGCGCTGGCGTACACCGCGCAGCTGTATTTCGACTTCTCCGGCTACAGCGACATGGCCATCGGCCTGGGCCTGATGATGGGTTTCCGCTTCATGGAAAACTTCAAGCAGCCGTACATCAGCCAGTCGATCACCGAGTTCTGGCGTCGCTGGCACATCAGCCTGTCCACCTGGCTGCGTGACTACCTGTACATCACGCTGGGCGGTAACCGCAAAGGCACGCTGATGACCTATCGCAACCTGTTCCTGACCATGCTGCTCGGTGGTCTGTGGCACGGCGCGAACATCACTTACATCGTGTGGGGCGCGTGGCACGGCATGTGGCTGGCGATCGAAAAAGCCCTGGGCTTGAACACGTCGCCACGCAGCATCAACCCGATCCGCTGGGCGCTGACCTTCCTGCTCGTCGTCATGGGCTGGGTGATCTTCCGCGCCGAAAACCTGCACGTCGCCGGCCGTATGTACGGCGCGATGTTCAGCTTCGGCGAGTGGTCCCTGTCGGAACTCAACCAGGCCAGCCTCACCGGCCTGCAAGTGGCGACTCTGGTGGTGGCGTACGCAACCCTGGCGTTCTTCGGCATCCGTGATTTCTACAGCAACCAGCCGCCGGTCAAGACCAAACCGGTCGTCAACGTCGAGGCCGACGGCCCTGCCGCTGCGACACCGGGCATGATCAAGGCCGTCCCGGGCGACAACCCGGCCAGCATCCATCAACCGGGCTACACCGTCGGCGTTGAAGCCACCGTGCAACCGGCCTACTGGACGACGGACTGGTCCCGCTACGTGATGCGCGCACTGATTCTGCTGCTGTTCATCGCATCGATTTTCAAACTCTCGGCGCAAAGCTTCTCGCCGTTCCTTTACTTCCAGTTCTGAGGGATCTGACCATGACCCGCTCATTACGCATCTTCTACATCGCCCTGTTCCTGGTGACCCTGCTGGTCCTGGGCCTGTGGTCGACGCGCAGCTTCTTCGGTTTCAGCACCAATGCCGATGCGACGGTGCTCAACGGCCGCTGGACCAAGGCTGTCGAAACCCACTACGACGACGAGTTCCCGATCAAGCGCCTGGGCACCAACCTCTGGGCCGCGCTGGATTTCAAACTGTTCAACGAAGGTCGTCCGGGCGTCGTGCTCGGTCGCGACCAGTGGCTGTACAGCGATGAAGAATTCAACCCGATCGTCAACGAAGAGTTGAACCTGCAAGGCAACTACGCGCTGGTCGAAGGCGTGCGCCAGGAACTGAAAAACAAAGGCGTGAAACTGGTGATGGCGATCGTGCCGGCCAAGACCCGCCTGTATCCGGAACACCTGGGTGACGTGAAGCCTTCGAGCATTCACGCGAATCTGTATGAAGACTTCCACGCTCGCGTGGCGGCCAACAAGATCCTCGCCCCCGACCTGTACGGCCCGCTGTTGAAGGCCAAGCTCGACGGTCAACAAGTGTTCCTGCGCACCGACACCCACTGGACCCCGGAAGGCGCACAAATCGCCGCCCAGACCCTGGCCAGCACCATCGCCGAGAAAACCCCGCTCAGCGGCGAACCTCAGCGCTTCGTCACCGAGCCGGCAGAGAAAGTGACCCACAAGGGTGACCTGCGCCTGTTCCTGCCGCTGGATCCGCTGTTCGAAAACCTGATGCCGGCGACCGAGCCATTGCAGAAGCGCAACACCGTGGCGGCCGACGATCAGGCGGGCGGCGATGACGCCTTGTTCGCCAACACCGAAGTACCGGTGGCCCTGATCGGCACCAGCTACAGCGCCAACCCGAACTGGAACTTCGTCGGCGCGCTGAAAGAAGCGCTGCACAGCGACGTGGTCAATTACGCCGAAGACGGCCACGGCCCGATCCTGCCGATGCTCAGCTACCTGAAAAGCGATGCCTTCAAGAACAGCCCGCCACAGGTGCTGATCTGGGAGTTTCCTGAACGTTATCTGCCTGTGAACAACGAAATTGGCGACGCCGACCCGCAGTGGGTCGCAGAGCTCAAAGAAGCCGGCGCCCGCCAACAAAACGTAGCTGTAAACACTAAATCCGAGACGCCCGACCGGGCGCAAAACTGAAAGAGAGAGGTACTACCATGACTTTCACTACTACTCCTCGTCGTCTCGCCAAGACCTTTGCTTTGGCCGCGACCTTCAGCGTCCTTTCCATGAACGCCTTCGCCGCCGGTGATTCGGCCCTGTACGGTCCGACTGCGCCTAAAGGCTCGACTTTCGTACGGGTCTACAACGCCGGCAATGCCGAAGTCAGCGCCACCGTCGGCAGCACCAACCTGAGCGACGTCGCGCCGCTGTCCAGCACCGACTTCAGCTTTATGCCGGGCGGCGACTACAGCGCCAAGGTCGGCAGCCAGTCCCTGCCGGTGAAACTGGCCGGTGATCACTATTACACCCTGGTCAACAACGCCAGCGGCGCGCCGCAACTGATCGAAGAGCCGCCGTTCAAGAACAAGCAGAAGTCCCTGGTTCGCGTACAGAACCTGAGCGACAAGGCATTGACCCTGAAAACCGCTGACGGCAAGACCGAAGTCGTACCGTCCGTCGCCGCCAAGGGCCGCGGCGAGCGCGAAATCAACCCGGTAAAAGTCAGCCTGGCGCTATACGATGGTGCAACGAAAGTCGGCGATGTGAAGCCGGTTGCCCTGGAACGCGGCGAAGCAGCGGTGCTGTACGTCACCGGCAACGGCAGCAGCCTGTCGCCAGTCTGGGTCAAACGCCCGGTATCGACGCGCTAATCAATTTTCCGGACTGCTGATAGCCCACGGACTCGCTGAAAAAACGCGATCCCCTGTAGGAGCTGGCTTGCCGGCGATGGCGTCCTCAAGGGCCCCATCGCCAGCAAGCTGGCTCCTACAGAGAGCAAGGGCAGTCCGGACACGGAACAAAAACAAGAGTGAAACGACACAGCGTTCGTAGCTCTAACCAAACGATTTTCAAGGAGTAACAACATGATTCCGGTGATCTTGTCAGGTGGTAGCGGCTCACGTCTTTGGCCGCTTTCCCGTAAGCAGTTCCCTAAACAATTCCTCGCCCTGACCGGCGAACACACGCTGTTCCAGCAAACCCTGGAGCGCCTGGTGTTCGAAGGCATGGACACCCCGATCGTGGTCTGCAACAAAGACCACCGGTTCATCGTCAACGAGCAACTGACCAGCCGCAAGCTGGACACCCAGCGCATCCTGATGGAGCCGTTCGGTCGCAACACCGCACCGGCTGTGGCCCTGACCGCGATGATGCTGGTCAACGAAGGCCGTGACGAGCTGATGCTGGTGCTGCCGGCCGACCACGTGCTGGAAGACCAGAAAGCCCTGCAACGCGCCCTGGCCCTGGCCACCGTCGCCGCCGAAAACGGCGAAATGGTGCTGTTCGGCGTACCGGCGACCAAACCGGAAACCGGCTACGGCTACATCAAGTCGGCCAATGACTCGCTGCTGCCGGAAGGCGTCAGCCGCGTCTCGCACTTCGTCGAAAAACCGGACGTGAAACGCGCCACCGAATACGTCCAGTCCGGCGGTTACTTCTGGAACAGCGGCATGTTCCTGTTCCGTGCCAGCCGCTTCCTCGAAGAGCTGAAAAAGCACGATCCGGACATCTACGACACCTGCCTGCTGACCCTCGAGCGCAGCGAACAGGACGCCGACACCGTCACCATCGACGAAGCCACCTTCGCCTGCTGCCCGGACAACTCTATCGACTACTCCGTCATGGAAAAAACCCAGCGCGCCTGCGTCGTACCGCTGACCGCCGGCTGGAGCGATGTCGGTTGCTGGTCGTCGCTGTGGGAAGTGAACGAGAAAGACGCCAACGGTAACGTCACCAAAGGCGACGTGGTCATTCAGGACAGCAAGAACTGCATGATCCACGGCAACGGCAAACTGGTGTCGGTGATCGGCCTGGAAAACATCGTGGTCGTCGAAACCAAGGACGCCATGATGATCGCGCACAAGGACAAGGTCCAAGGCGTGAAACAGATGGTCAACACCCTGAACGAGCAGGGCCGCAGCGAAACCCAGAACCACTGCGAAGTCTATCGTCCGTGGGGCTCCTACGACTCGGTGGACATGGGCGGTCGCTTCCAGGTCAAGCACATCTCGGTCAAACCGGGCGCGTGCCTGTCGCTGCAAATGCACCACCACCGCGCCGAACACTGGATCGTGGTCAGCGGCACCGCCGAAGTGACTTGCGACGAGAACGTGTTCCTGCTGTGTGAAAACCAGTCGACCTACATTCCGATCGCGTCGGTCCACCGCTTGCGCAACCCGGGCAAGATTCCACTCGAGATCATCGAGGTGCAATCGGGCAGCTATCTGGGTGAAGACGATATCGAGCGGTTTGAAGATATCTATGGTCGGTCTACGCCGATCGAGCGTGGCGTGTCGGTGAAAACCATCGCGCAGTAAGCGTTCAGCACGATAAAAGAAGCCCCCGTCCAGTTCGCTGCGTTCCCTATCCGCAGCGGGTTGGGTGGGGGCTTTTTTCTGCACTGGGAAATTTATTATTTAGCTTACTCACGCCAGATAACTTCTGTAGTGCGCCATACGCTCACCGAGGTAGGTATCAGGGAGAAGATGACTTCCTCTCTGGTGCCCTTTGCTATTCACATAATCCACCCCTAAATAACTGTTTTCTCTCGAGTACATTTGGACATACGTTTTAGGTTTTTTTTGTATCCACTCAAAAAACTGACGATCCTCGTCGTTTGACTTATCCAAAACAGGGAAACGCATTTCAGCGTTTTGCACCAGGGAAGCGCCGTCGATGGCGTATTTTGGATCCGCGTTTGCACCTGCATATTCATATATCGGGCCTATTCCAAACTGCCCATGATTTGCTGTATGAGCCAAAGGAAAAAAAGGCCAAGCGTCCGCGATAACCAGTTCACTTCTTGGTGTACCACGAGGATCGCCAATGACGACAAATGTATGATCTACGTCATAAGTGGTGCCGACCCGAAAAACGGGCCCTTTTGTCTCAGTGCTTGCCAGCAAATGAAAATTGACAGAGGCGTGCTCACCACAATTGCCTACAGCGTTTTTTTGTATCTCAGGTATAGAAACAACAGGACCAGACCGAACCACCCCCAATATAGAATTCAGGTCCTCACCAGCACGCCACAAGTCGAGCCTTTGATTTTCAGCACCTTTATATATTATTGCCTTCGTAATCAAGTTAGAAAGATGGGCATCACCAAGACTTATAAAAATCTCATCCGAAACTTCCACAAGCTTAGAGGCTTCCTTTCTTGGATCAGGATACCTGGCTGGATTTCTGCTCGGCCTGGACCATTCGCCTTCTATACCCAGAATGTTTGCCTGAGAGTCACTTAAATCACCAATATCAATTCGCCCCAACCCTTGAACATCCTTGAACGACACCGGATTCCCTTTCACGAACGCAAAGACATTCGGCCCATCCTGCATTCCCGCCGGATCTGGATTCAACCAGCGCTGCCAACCCGCCAAGTAATACCTGAGTCCATAGTAATAGAACCCCGTTGCATCCTGCTCTTTGCCCGAATAGCGTACCGTTTTGTAGCTGACCTGCACCGCTTCGCCGCTCGACCACGCGGTGCCGCCGAAGGGGTAATACCGCTCCTGACTAATGATCTTCGCGTGCTGATCCAACTCCAGCGTGCTTGAGCCCAAGTGATCCGTCAGGCTGAAACGCTGTTGGTTGTTGGCTATCCCTTCCGGCTTGCAGGCGACCCAATGCAACACCCGCACACTACCGCGTCCGGTCGCCACGTCGATCACATGCAGTACCTCGCCCGTGCCGCTGTGGGTGCGGATTTCCAGGGCGGGCAAATACAGGGTTTCGATGATGTTGGTTTGCGCGTTGGTTTGCAGCGCGCGGACTTTGCGCACCCGCATGCCGTCGGCGCCGTACTCGTAGCGTTCGAAGTCATCAGGGCCCGAGTCGCGTTGAACGGGGCGAACCTCTTTCAACTGGTTGCGCACATCCCAATCCAGCGTTTGTCCCGGCTGCAGCCTGAGCAGATTGCCGTTGGCGTCGAAGTTGTTACGAAAATCTTCTTCTGTCGGCTCGATGCCCTCGCGCACCGGCAGGCATCGATTGCTGTGCGTAGCGGCGACCAGCCGATGGCCGTGGTTTTGCGGGCCAACGTGGGTCAGTTCCAGCAGGTTGTTGCCAGCGTCATAGCGGTAGGTCTGGCGGTAGTTGCCGGGCATCTCGGGATCCGTCGTCATCAATGAAGCCGGGCCGTAGTTGACTGAACCGGCCTCCCAACCCGTAGCCTCGATCAGCCGGTAGAGCGTGTCGTACCAATAATGACTGACCGGCGCGACCCGCTGATTGGCAAAGTAGCGAACCGGCAACGCCGCGTCTTCGATGCCCGACACATTGCCGACCGGGTCGTAGGCATAACGCAGATCCTGCAACGGATCATTCTGGCCCAGTCGGGACACCAACCTTTTCAGGCGTCCGTCTTCTTCCGTGTATTCGAGGCTGGTGGTCACGCCGTTGCCGGCGACTTCCTGCTGTACCTGACCGTGGGGGGTGTAGCGGATGGCATTGACCATCGGCAGCCAGTCAGGCGTGTCGCTCAGGCGCAAATCCACGGCACGCAACTGGCCGTCGAGGGTTTGGCTGAAGCGTTGTTGGTTGCCTTGGGCATCAGTCCGGGACAGCAGATCGCCAAGCGCATTAAAGCGTGAGCGGGTGGTGAAACCGGGCGATGGCTCATCTGCAAAGCGTCGTTGCTGCTCAAGTACTGCGCCGGTGAATGCATACTCATTGAACAACAACGATCCCGGCAGATCCTCGTGACAAATCAGCCGGCCGCATTGATTGTGATCGGCGAACGCCGCCTCACTGGCCGCGTAACTCAGACACTCGGCGCGAATCGCTACGCCTTGCGCGGCGTGCTCGAACAACTCGGTCAATCGCAGCTGCGGGTCGTAATGCATCCAGCGTTGCGAACCGCGGCCATCCCAACTGTGAACGGGTTGACCGGCTTCACCAAACAGACTCAAACGCGTCCCCGAATCCGCGCTGATCGCGCACAACACGTTGCCGCTCAGACTGTAGACCGTGCTCAGATTGGCGGGTGCTGATGCGTCCAGAAACAACCGCGGATCCCGCTGGGCGATCATGCGTCCGACGGGATCATAGGTGGTGTGGTTGATTCGCGCCTCCACGAGCTCCGTGATTGCACTGCGGTAATAGCCGATTGAGCACACCGCCAGGTTGCGCGGCTCGATAACGGTCAACCGCGGCGTATGTGCATGAATGCCAGGATTCAATGGCGTGTCCTGGCACCGTGGCCCTTGGGGAGCGAGGGCTGACTGATCGGCCTCGGTGGTTGGCGCTGCTCGTTCATAACGAACCTCCCTCACGCTGGGCCGTGTAACTCATATGCACAATGACGTCGTTGAGGGATTCGAGCATGGCCTTCTGGGCCTCAGGATTGGGGAAGGTCAGGGTCCAGGTCGAAACGGCTCCGGTATATTCGAACGGCAGGTAACGTTCATCCTGAAAGTTGAGCTGGAACTGGCCGGTATCATCGATGCCAGAAGAGAGGGCGATCTGTTGAAGGGGCCGCAGGTTTTGCTTGGTATTACCCATGGTGGCCGACATCTCGATCTTACTGGAGCGCTGGATCAGGACGGCGCAGATGTCTTGATAGGGCCCAACCAAGGCAGGCAGGGAAACGCTGATGGTTTTGATCCGTCGCATGTAGTGATTCTGGGCCGCGTAGTCGTCATCGAACATTGTTTGCGTCAGCTCGAAGTCACAGGAGCCCTTAGTCGTCAGAGCTGCTTTCATTCCTTCCTCGCCCTCCCAGGGCTTGTTGATCGTCGAGGCTGGGTCCTTGGCTTTCAACGCCTTCAGCGATACGGTTTTGCGGATTTCCACGTCCCGAGCGTTGGCTTTCAGGTACTCGAAGTGCATCTGCTGCAGGCTCGTTTTCAGCTCCTCTCCAGCGCCGAGACCGCGATAGGTGCTGTTCCACGCCCCGGGACGGATAAAGGTCCGGCTGAAATTACCCCTTTCAAATTGCCAACAGGCTTCGGCAGCCTGGCACAGCGATAACGCAGTGGTGTAGGCGGTGGAATAGAAACTGGCAAACTTGCTGTTAAGCCAGTCATAGGTCTGGGACTTGCTGAAGCGGTTGCTGCTCAGCAGAAAATCATGGGTAGCCTTGGCCTGGTTCAGCGCAGTTTTCGCCTGGCGCAGTTGCAATTGAGTGGCGGTATGTTGTGCTTCAAAGACGGCCAGTTGTGCCTTGATTTGTTCGGCTTCGAGTTTTGCCTGATCACGAGCCTGGGTCCACTCCTGAGTGCGGCGACGGTATTGTTCATAGAGTCCGATGACTTCGCCTGCACCATGGGAAGCCGCGGCCCCTGCTTGCAAAAGATGTATGGGGGCGTTGAACGTACCTTCGAGGCGATAACCACCGGTCACCATTCCGTACATGTTCGGTGGGACCTTGGCGACTTCGCCGGCGAATCCCAGTGCGCCCATTCCGATTTCCATCAGGCGGCCATTCAAATGCAAAGCGCCCGCGGCTTTTTCTCCGGGACTTACTCCATCGTTCACCAACTTCTCGTAGTAACTGACCCGGCCTGAGATCAGGGCCTGACTGGCCTGCAGCGCTTCTCTGTTTTTTTCGTCGATCATCCCGACTTGTACTTGTATATCCACCGCCACTTTCGCCAAGTTCCAGGCTTGCTGCTGTTGCAACTCCAGGTATTGCGCCTGCTCTTTGCGCTCGATCAATGACAACAGGGTCGAGCCGAACTGGATCACGCTTTCCACCGCATTCTGCGCAAGTGCGAACATGAAGCTGAAGCGGTAATGAGGAATCTGCGGACTCAACAGACGGCTCAGCGCAGCGCCGGATACACCCTGCCCCCAGGCAGCAAGCAGCGCGCGCGGGTCCAATGGCGTGGCGAACAATGGCAGGTTCATCGCATTGCCGGCGATGTCGAGGTTATGCCGAAGGTTGTAAAGGCGGCTTTCAGCCCTGTCCCAACGCTGGATCAATTCGGAGTTGAAGGGGCGGCGTAAATAAGGGTTGTCAACGCTCGGCAAGAAGGGGTCTTCGCTGTAAGGCCGCAAGCACAACAGCGGTGCCACCTCAGAGTCAGGGGCTTTGCCAATACGCAATGACGGGTGATCCCGCTCGTGCTGCTGAGCCGCGATCAAGGCCTGCTCAAACTCGCGCAGCTCTTCATTTTTGGCAGAGCTCAGATCTTTCAGACGGGTCGACGTCCAGTCGTCCACTTGCCGGACATCCGGACGCCGACCCAGCAAATCGAGGATATGCACATAACGGAGCTTGGCCTCTGCCAAGCCGTCCGGTGTCTGTTCCCCATAGGCCCGGTCGGCCTGATCACCCTCGATGTCGATATAGAGGCCATACAAGGCTTTGCGAAAATGCACCGTAAAACCAAGCGCAATCTGATGCGGATCATCCGGGTACAAAACAGCCTGGCTCGGGTCCACGGAACCAGGCCACACGGGTGACTCCAACGGCACCGCCTGCCAATAGCCGGGATGACCGGGGTCACTGCTTTGGCGTGCAGGATCGAACAAAAAGGCCAGCCACTTTTTCGCCTCATCGTACTGTTGTTCTTCTTTCAAACGATGAGCCACCAACCATGGCAGGTACAGGAACAGCTCGAGGAAATACAGGTAGTACGCGCCCGAAAAATCCATCGCCTCCGCACCGAGACCGTTGGGGATGGGCGGCTCTGTCCGCCGCGTCTGGGTTTCCCATCTCAGCAGGGGTTCCATGCCACTCTCGGCGAGCTGGATCAGCTCCCTGGCGAAGACGGTGTTCATGCGGATGGGTGCCCGGGGCAAACTGTCCGCTTTCACCGGTTGCGGACCATCGGTCCAATGGATGCTTGACCCCGTAAAATCGATGAAGTGGGCTCTGCCCAAGGACGGGCTTTCCCCCAGGTTCGGATCTGCCAGACTATTGATGCTCGGAGCAATTTGTGGCTCCGCGTCGAGTACCTCTCCCCAACTGACGGTCAGAGCCTTGAGAGCTCCGCCCTTGAGCTCCCAGCGTGGAGGAAAAGACGCAATTTGCATGTCATAGATCAACACGCCATAAATTAGCGGTATTTTGACCTTCTCCATTTCCTCAGGCCAATCCACTGGCCAGCCATCGGCCTGATGGGTGGTCTGGTCAATCGAGAGCGAGAGTTTCAGCGTCGAATCCTTGGGTAAATTACCGACGATCTCGGACACCTGGAGCGTGCGCATACCCCCGAATGTTGATGGCTGCAAATCGGTTTGAACATCTACGGGGTGAGCAACAAAGAGCCGATAACCGCGAACCGACTGCTTATCGAATCCCTCCTCCAGTCTCACTGTCAGTTCGATATTGGAGCTGACTCGGTCGTAAACGAGATCGGTATCTTTTTGACTCGTCTTGATCCGCGACTGCCAACCGCCGAAGTCCCAGGTGTTCTTTTCGTCTTTAGGGGCGTGGTGAGACACAGCACCGAACTCAGGAGTACCCGTGGGCAGCCAGTATTGAAGACGGCCGGCGTTTTTGTTGGCATTGGCAAACAGATAGCCGATCAACAACACATGTGCTCTGCTCGACTCGTCATCCATTGCCGTGGTGGTTGCCGGTTCGATATTGGGTACGACACCGAATGAAGGGAACAGCGACGTCACAAGGAAGTTCTTGTCGATGCGCACGGTTCTCAGAAAGTCGTAATGGTCCTTGTCACCCGTAGGATCCGACTCACCGGGCTGGTAGTTGGAATACAGCATGAGGATCATCGACTCGGGCGACGTCGAGTGGTCATACACTGCGATGGTCTGGGTTTCCCGTTCGATCTCTTCCGGCGTCTTTGCGATCAGGCCAGGTGTCTGGCAGTAGCTTTCGATGTAGACCCGAGGCGTGCTCCAGCTGTCATCGTATTTCTTGTAGCTGGCATACAAACGAAACCGCGGATGCGCCTTTACAGTGTTCTGAGCTTTACCCCCCGATACCTCTGGCGCAATTGCACTCGGGTCCTCGTATTCCACCTCGGCCCAGGTCACGAACAGACGATTATTGAACCAGCACAGGCGAATCGTGTGCTCCAGGGCTTTTTCCGAAATCGACACGTTGGCCCTCTTCCAGTCCGACCAGGCATTGGGCAGGGGCTTGTCGAACTTGTCCGGATAAGCGTCGGAGGTCTTCGCAGGAGATTTTACCGGGCGTTGGCGCATGTCCAGTGAACGCCAGTAATAGGCATTTTCGGCGGGAGATTTGCCGATGAAGTAATAGGTGCTGTTAGCGAACTCATCACCGTCGATGTAGCCGTTGCAAGGACTGAGGTTAGCGATTTCTTCGAAGCGGGCGAGGTACGCCAGCACCGCAGCCTGCACGGTATCGGGCTGGATTCGCGCCTGATTGATGTCGTTTTCCAGCTGCTCGAAACTGTCTGTCTTGGTCAGGCGCAGGGTCGGGTCGAGGTAGATGTCCGGAAAATGATGCAACTGCTGCCTGGCCGCCCAGATCGGGTAGCGGTTCAGGCCGTCGAGCCAGGCGTTGGTTTGCCCGGGCGTGAGGCTATCGTCGTGGTAACCGGGTTCCATGTTCAGCATCATGCCGTTGACCAACTGCTGCAGGCTGGCAATGGCGCAGGCCACCGGGCTGGTCGGAACGTTCTGGGTGACCAGTACATCCAGTAACCAGAATTCATAGAGGTCGTCGGCGGTCTTGATCCGGTCGGCCAGATCCTGTTCGATCAGGTACGGATCGTTGGGTACGGCTTCGTGCAAAAACAGTGCGAGCATCGCATCACGCAATGACTCATTCAGCGGAGCATCGAAGGCAGTCGTCATGATCGTTCCTTAAACATTCGCAATTGATGAATCAGAGGCCGGGCTGGTGGCCATGACTGCATCGCCAACGGTTTTCCAGGCATCCAGTGGGCTTGAGTCATGCAATTCGGTAGCTTGCAGCAGCGACCTTGCGGACAGCCCGCTGGCGTAACAGGTCGCCTGGCAACGGCGTATCCAGTCCACCTGCGCCATCGAACAGGCGCGCTTTTCGGTCAAAGTGTCTGCGAGGATTGCGACCTCTTCTTCTTTCCACTCGAGCAGCCTGGCCAGCGCGCCGTTAGCCGTTTCGCTGACGATCTTGCGCAGGGTCTTGTTCTTCAGCTTGGCTTTGCTCGGATTGGCGAGACTGAAGTAGCTCAACAGGCTGTCTTCCGATTGGCGCTGGGAGTGGAACCAATGGCTGAAGCGTTCAAACAGATAGAGATCGGAAAGCGAGGGTTCGCTGTCGCTTCCAGTGTATTGTCTGGCACCCAGCCAGTCGGGGTTCACCAGGAATACCCGTAACGCTTTATTACTCAAACGCAAACTCTGGGCGCTTTCTGCATGCCGCGATATACGCTGGAAATGTTCGATCAGCTCAGGGGTTGTTAGTACCCCAAGCGCTTCCTTGACGACGCCATAGACCGTTGAATGAGCCCAGTGGATGACCGCAACACAGCGCTCCGGCGGTAGCTTGGCGGTTTCCTGGAACAGCCCTTCGAGCAACTGAGTTTGTCGGTTGTGCGCATCCAGTAGCAGCTCGAGAAGTTTTTCCTTGCAGGTCAGTTTGACCGAGTCTGCCAGCTCGAGAAATTCGAGCAGCTCGTCAAGCTCGGTACCGAGCCAGGTAGTCGGCTCGTCCACCAGACTCAAGGGCTTATCAAGTCCTGGCAGCAGGCCGTCCTTATCGAGCAGGTCGCGACTGATCAGCAACTCGAACCATTTGATCGGTTTGACGGGCGCATCATCGTCCTTGTCCGGTAGACCCAACGCAGCAACCTGAAGCTCCGTGACCACGTTACGCATGACGTCTTCATGTAACCTGGCCAGGCGATTGAGCAGTTCATCGGGCAAGGGTTCTTCGGGTGCAAGCACTTTTGTTTTTTGCTGGCCCTTCCCCCCACGAGCAGGTGAACGCCCTGCCAAGGGGACATTCGGCCCCAGCCGCTGCTGCAATTGTTTCACGGTCTGTTGACTGTCCTTGAGCCAGTCGACAGCCCAGTCCAGTTGCATCAGCACATCGAGGATGTCCGGGGTGGCAGCCGCTGTTCGCGGACTTAGCCGGCCGCTGGCCAGCGCCGTCTTGTAGCGCAGACCACCCAACAGGTTTGCCAGTGTCAGGAGCTCGGCGACCGTCAGTCCGAAGAGCTGCGCGATCCGGGCCTGGCGGTAGATCGACGAGACGGTAGCCAGGTCACGCTTGAGTGCTTTCAAGTGTTTTTCGGTCTGCCTGGCAATCAACAGCAAGGAGTCTTCCGTGGGTTGCAAACCCAGCCCGGCGCACAGCTGCAACAGGGTTTTCTGCGTAGCGGCATCGGTGGCGTTCAGGCTGATTGACGTTTGATCAAGGATCAACGGCGTGTCGAACAGTTGCACCCGGTTGAACACCTGGTCGAACAACGGCACCGTATCCTTACCGCTGGCATAAGGCGTGAGGTCTCCCATCAGCGCGGCGAACTCCAGCGGATCAATGCCATGGCGCTGGTTCAGGTGACGATAGACCCCCAGTGCGCGCAGCGTGTTTTCGTTGAGCTCCAGCCTCAGGTTCGCGTCGCCCTCAGCCCGAATCGCGCAGATAAGCACAGTGTCCAGCTTCGGAAATGGGATGCCGGTCCAACGCTGCAGGCGGATCATTCGTTGCAAACGATCAAGGCGATCGAGCGATGTCTTGGTCAGGCGCCAGTACTTCGCCCCTTCCTGACCGACCTCCTCCAATCCCATGGCGTTATCGAACAGATCGCGGATAACGGACGCCGGATCGGGTTCGCTTACGCTATCGTTCAGGTCCGCGCCAGTGCCGGTGCCGTTGACGTAGCAGGCACCGTAGTGAGAGGCATGGGGAAACGGCAGCACCTTGCCGGAAGTACCAGGGACTACCACGCCAGCATGCTGCAGGTTTTTGCTTGGGCAGTTGGGTGACAATCGCACCGCGTACGTGCGTCGGGAAAGGAGCATTTCGACCTGTTCAGCGTTCAGGCCAGTAAGCTGCATAAACTCGGTCAGGCTGGTCATAGGCCCGAGTGATGAATCGTCTGTTACTTCAATGCCGTAAGACTGTTTAAAAAAGGCTTGCTCCGATGCCGTCAAGCTGTAGTGCTCGTCGAGCGTGAGCGTGAAGCGCTGCGTGACCAGACTTACCGGGACTGCAACGGTACCAGTGGCGGTGATCAAGTCGAGCGTGGCGGCATAACCGGCCTCGGCGGGCTCCGGGAGCGCTGCATTGGCCTTGATGTATGAGGTGGTGGTTGCCGCTGACGGGCTGTGCAAAGCATTGAGCGCCCATTTGCTGGTGTTGCCAGGCGTGGCGGAATTCAAGGCCAGCGTTGCGACTTCGGTTTGCTCTCCCTTGCGAAAAGTGATCGGGGCAAGGTTTGCCCCTGCTCGTGCTCGTGCTCGTGCTTGTGCTTGTGCAGCAACGGGTTTGTCCGCCGCGGGGACCACAGCACCGACGTCCGCCTGCCCCAATGGCAGCAAAAAACAGGTTCCCAAGGGGATGTGCGGGCAAAGGTAAGTGCTTCCGGCACTCATCCAGCCGTCGGTCAAATCACTGCGTGTCAGGTAAAAATTGCTGAACACCGGCGGCTCGATCAGTAACGCCTGTTGCTGCGGGCTTAGCCCTGACAACAGCCGCTGCGCTTGCAGCACCGGTTTTTGCACTGCGCCGTAGTGGTTAGTGGCAGCCTGCTCAATCGGCAGCAACAGGCTGGCGCGGTAATTCAACTCCCCCAGACCTGGTTTTTTCGCGGATAAACCCAGCTGGCATTGATGGTGGTAGAAGTTATAGGGCAATTCGAAAGGATAGCGACGCTCCGCAAGTACCTGGTGAGTGGACTTTGGCTTGTCTGCCGGGATGCCATCCAGGTAAGTGCGCAAATGACTGCTCAGCACATCATTGACAATGTCCAGCATCGGCCTGGGGGTGAAGGTGCTTTCACGAGTAATCAGCAGGTCCTTCAAGTCGGGGCGGCGCTTATCCAGCAGGATGCGTTTCGGGTCGGTGCTCGTTGCTTCCAGTTGCTGGATAAACACGTGGAGCGCGCTCAGATAAGCCACCGGTGAGTCGATGGCCGCAATAGCCCCGACCTTGCAGAACTCGTCCCAGTTTTCCTCGAACAAATGGGTAAAAGTGGGGCCCCCGGACACGAGGGAGCGAACACCGCTGCGTTGAGCCAATTGCTGGAAGGTGCCGGAAGACGTCTTGTGCTCACGGTACAACCGCGCAATCAGCGCCGCATACGCCATGGCATTGTCGTAAGCCAGTTCGGCATCGGCATCACTGTGCCTTGCAAGTTGCCGAGCGAAGGCGGGTTTGGGCAAGCGAATGATGTCAAAGACCGAGGTAAACCCCATTTTCTGCATAGCCTTCTCGAAACCGACCCGGCCTTTTTTCCGCGGTCCATCCGCCTGCACGAGCGCATTCATCAGGGAGTTGTTTTCGTCGGCCATATCAATGCTTCTCCTGCCAATTAGGGCGGGCATTGATGGGGTGCCCGGCAGGATCAAGCTAGCGATATTCGGGCACGGTGTAACCTGTCAGATCTGACAGGTAAGCAGAGTTCCTCTAGAACAAATTCGTTCTGAGTACGCCGTTTTTATTGCGAAACTTCAAGGAAGGAGACTTCTGAAAGTGCCCGCTAAAATCCACTGACCGCTACGGTGGGAGGCAGACTCAACGGGACTACCATTCGTCCAACCTGTCAGATCTGACAGGTGATTGTGAGGTTGGGAGAGGGTTAGAAGGAGCGCTACGACAACAGGCTGTAAAGCCAGCTCAGGAGCGCTGACCCATGACTGATGAAGCGGACGACCCCTCAAGCCCCCTTTGGTTAGACCCAATTATCGAGAATCCAAAAAACGGAGATTATATACCCACCGGGAATTTTACTGTGCGGGCTTTTGCGACGCTGCCAGGGGCTACATCAAAGTGGCAGCTTGAATTTTATGGGGGGAGTTACAATCCTCATTACCAGATCGACAGCATTAACCCTGTATACATTTACAAAGTACCGCCTGCGCAACTCAACCCAGGGGATACTATCAACCTCAGGCTTCGCTATAAAAAATTAGAAATCTGGAGCGGCTGGAGCGAAGTAACCAATTTGAAAGTGGTCGGGCCCAAACCTCCACCGCCCGTAATTCTTGATCCTCAGACGAACTCCTATCATCTGGCCAATTTGCGGGTCCACGGGACCTGCGAGGCGGGGGCGTCGATTGCAGTGCAGAACTCGGACGGTACCCCGTTTCCACCCGTTACAGTGCACGTGAATGGGACCGCATGGCATTTCTTCTACCCTTGGTTGCCCGGCCCCAAGCACATCAAAGTGGTGCAGGAAGTCGCCGGGCAGACGTCGGATGCCAGTGCTGTGCGAGCGTTTTACATCAATCTAGCGAAACCGGAAATTACAAACCCCGGAGTCGTAAGGACACAACAACCAGTAATAAGCGGGACAGGTGTTGCTGACGCCACTGTCAAACTGTACGAACACGGTGTCGGCACTCTACTTTTCGCAACGACAACCGTGACGACCAAAGACACGTGGTCAGTCCCGCTGACAGCATCTTTGTGGATGGCCGACCCCTTCAACATGACGGCTTCGCAGACATTGAACGATGTGACATCCGACTGGGCAGACCACGTTAGCTTTGCGGTCCTGTTCAAGCCGTTAATTTCCACCATCACCGTTTCTGCCGATGGGAAACCCACCATCAGCGGGGCAGGTGGGCTTAAGGACGCCAGAGTTGAAATCTGGTTGCAGGGTGGACACGGCGGCGTCCGGTTGCACACAACCGTCCTATCGGATGGAAGTTGGTCAGTCACCGACCCGGAAGCGTGGCCGGTCGACAAGTACATCATCACTGCAAAACAGATCGGCAACGTCACCAAGCAGGAATCCGATTGGGCGGAACACAAAGAGTTCACGGTCAAACCGCGCGAACCCGAGATCACCGAACCGGAGGAGAAGACCACTCATCCGGCCAATGTCCGGGTCACAGGAACCTGCATGGAAAGGGCGACGGTTGCCATCCAGAATTCGGATGGCTCCCCGCTTCCGAATGTAACCGTCAGCGTTAACGGGGCCACTTGGCATTTCGATTACCCTTGGACTGCCGGCACCAAGCACATCAAAGCGGTGCAGACGGTCAACGGGCAGACGTCAGCCGCCAGTGCTTTGCGACAGTTTTACATCAAGCCCCCTGCCCCCGAGATTACCGAACCTGCGGAGAAAACCACTCATCCGGCCAATGTCCGGGTCACAGGAACCTGCATGGAGAGGGCGACGGTTGCCATCCAGAATTCGGATGGCTCCCCGCTTCCGAATGTAACCGTCAGCGTTAACGGGGCCACTTGGCATTTCGATTACCCTTGGACTCCCGGCACCAAGCACATCAAAGCGGTGCAGACGGTCAACGGGCAGACGTCGGATGCCAGTGCTGTGCGACTGTTTTACATCGAGCCTTCTAGCCCCGAGATCACCGAACCGGAGGAGAATGCCACTCATCCGGCCAATGTCCGGGTCAAAGGGACCTGCATGTCGGAGGCGACGGTTGCCATCCAGAATTGGGACGGTTCGCCGCTTCCGAATGTGACCGTCAGCGTATACCGAACAGAATGGTATTTCGATTACCCTTGGACTCCCGGCACCAAGCACATCAAAGCGGTGCAAACGGTCAACGGGCAGACGTCTGCCGCCAGCATTACGCGACTGTTTCACATCGAGCAAGCGAAACCGCCAAAACCGGTAATTACAAACCCAGGGGTCATACGGACACCACTACCAGTAATAGCAGGAACAGGTGAGCCTAGGGCAATAGTCACCCTAAAGTCGCCCCCGACGTTTCTTATTTACGGTACTGCTTATGTAAATAGCAAACGATCATGGAGCGCTACACTTACAAGACCTTTGCCGATGACTGAGCAATTCACTCTATCAGGCTCACAAAGGTTAGATGACGTTGAATCCGGCTCGGCGAATAACGTCACCTTTGCGGTCTTGTTCAAGCCGGAGATAACCGAGATCACCGTTTCTGCCGACGGGAAACCTACCATCAGCGGGACAGGTGGGCTTAAGGACGCCAGAGTTGAAATCTGGTTGCAGGGTGGAGACGGTGGCGTCCAGTTGCAAACGACCGTTATCTCGGATGGGAGCTGGTCAGTAGCCGCTACAGCAGCGTGGCCGATCAAGAAGCACACCATCACTGCAAAACAGATCGGAAAGATCACCGGAAAGGAATCCGACTGGGCAGTTCCCAAAGAGTTAACGGTGAAACCAACGACGCCGGCCATCACCCCACCGCTCAATCCAGCCCAGCCGAGAGAGCCGCTGACCATTACCAATGTATCGGTCGGCACCGTCACCCTGGAAATGTTCGATCAATTGGGCAACAAAATCCCGGGAACCTTCACCAGCAGCGACCAGACCTGCACCTTCACACCGGCGGCAGACTGGCCGCCGGGCTCCAACACGGTCTACGTCGTGGTAACCGTGAACGACGTCGACTCCGACCCAAGCGATGATTGCACCTTCTTCGTGGGAGCCGAAAAGCCTGAGGCACCGCAATTCGAATCGCCAATGGAAGGTTCCAGAACCTCCAGTCGTCCACTCATCAGGGTCAACGGCCTTTCTCTTGCGCAGATAACTGTGCGGCTTAAGGACGCAGAGACCTTGCACTCGGATGCCGCAGACGCCGATGGCGTCCTGGAGTTCAAGGTCGAAAAACCCCTGACGCCTGGCACCATTGCCCTTGAAGTAAAACAGAAGGGTGACGGGCCAGAATCTGACTGGAGTGAGCTTCATCAATTCACGGTAGAAGAAGCGCCGCAAACACCCGAGATCGTAGCACCTCGGAATGGCAGTTCTACCCCTCGCAACCCCATGATCAGAGGCATAGGTGAAACCCGTGGTCAGATTCTTCTGCGCCATGAGAATGACCCAGAGAATCTGATTGACACCATCGATGGCGAATTGAAATGGCGTTGGATTGCCAAGGAGTGCTGGGACCTTGGCACATACACCATTCAGGCGCAGCAGACAGACGAAGGCGACAGTTCTGCATGGACAGAGCCCCGCACGTTTGAAGTGATCGATTCCCGCTACGGGATCGGTGACGCCGGCCCTGTGCTCAGCCAGCCAGTGGCGGGCACCGGGCAGAGTGTGCGGTTGCTCCTTCAGGTGGTTTACGGTGACACCAACAATCCGGCCGAGGAGGTGGAGGTTGAGTGGCGTATCAAAGGCGAGCCGAACTACATCGCAAGGACCAAGTCCGACCCAGAGGGTTGGGCCCATCTTCTCTATACCTCAGACACTCCCGGAACAATTGAAGTGCAGGCCGATATCACACTCGAAAACCAGGGTGTCGTCATGAGAGAAACCTTCAAGGTGACCGTCTTGGCGCAAGACGACTGGGAACCGGCGGCTGAGCTTTATCTAAATAATAAACAGGTTGATCTGGTCGAAGGCGATCTCATTTTAATGGCAGACAAAACCAATGAACTGGAACTCAGGATCAAGAGTAACAGTGTGTTGATTGGTTCCGACGTCACGTTACAAGACCTGAGTGGAGCGGTGGAAGCGGGTCTGGAATCTACCCCGGACCTGGGAGCGCCGCAGAGGGTAGAAGAAGGGAAAACACTGCGTTGGTCCATTTCTTTCAAGGAAGCGAAAGACAGCATTTTTGGATTGAAACTAACTAGCCCTGCACTGCATGTCCGGTATTTGCCGTGCCGGGCGGAATCGGGGAGCCTAGCTAACGACCTGTATGTTGATTTTGATAACTTCACGAAGACGTTCGGAGGCGGTCCTGCGTATCCCTGCCTCGGTAAGGAGCACGTTTTGACCTTACAGCCCACGCCCCACAGCCGTTTACTTAACAAACAGGTGCAACTGAAACTGAGCCCGGAAGCTGCAGACCTCGGAGTCACCATCAGCCCGGGGTCCCCTAGAGTGCTGACTGACTTAAGACAGCCGTGGACTATCAACTGTGTCAACAGCAGTCAAACAGGCAACTTTGGCGTACGGTTGGAGGTAATGGGGTGGGACATGAGTTCCCTGGATTTGCCAATGTATCTGGCACATAACAAGGTAGAAATAGCTGAAACCTCGGGGCCTACCCAGTCGGAGTGGGGTTACTGGACGTATGGAATTAAAGCAATCTCCTCGTTCACGAAGCAGCCAGCAGTTGGCGTACCCGTGAAAGTTGTAATTGCCGGTAAAGAATCCATTCAACGTACGGATTACAACGGCTGGTTACTTGTCCAATACCGCGAGGGCCCTGTAAAAATGTCCATCGTCAACGCTTACGATGGAAGCATTGTCGAACCATCGTGACGCTTCCCCACGCACTTAACGCCCTTTCTCGTTAGAGAAGGGGCGTTTCTCTCTCTGCCTGCTATAACCCCCGCGAGCGCATCCCCAAAGCCGCCCATCGCCAAATCCCTCTGCGCTTAGGTAGGATGCTCGCATCCCATCCCGAGGTTATGCGACATGTTCATCGGCGTCCTGCTGGTCATCACCTGGCTGATCCTGTTGCTGCGTTACCCGGCCAAGGCCCTGCCTGTTTCGGTCGCAGCCGCCATCGGCCTGGGCCTGGTGGCCACCTGGGTGATCTGGATGGACAACCGCGAGGTCAAGCAACTGGCGCGCCTGGAGCTGCGCATCACCTACGCCCCGGAGCACTGCCCGGCGGATCGCCCGCTGCAATTGAAAATGAACAACGGCAACGACGTGCCGCTGACCGAACTGCGTTGGCGCATTGCCGCCTACGCGCCGGGCGATACGGTCAACCTCGCCGACAATCAGTACACCGCCCCGCGTTATCGCGGCCCCGGCGAATTGCAGGCGGGCGCCAATTGGGAAGATTGCTTGCCACTGCCGCCGCTGCGTCCCGGTTATCGCCCGCAAACCCTGGAGTTTCGCGCCGAGCGTTTGCAGGGTAGTTTCTCCGACTGATCCCTTTTCTCTCTTCTGCACAAGGACCGCGCCATGCCCGTTGCTTTGATTACCGGATGTTCCAGCGGCATTGGCCGCGCCCTGGCCGATGCCTTCAAAACGGCCGGTTACACGGTCTGGGCCAGCGCCCGCAAGGCTGAAGACGTGGCGGTTCTAAAGGCGGCGGGTTTCACCGCGGTGCAGCTGGACGTCAACGACGGCGCAGCCCTCGAACAGTTGAGCGAGCAGATCAATCAGCAGCACGGCGGCCTCGACGTGCTGATCAATAACGCCGGTTACGGTGCGATGGGACCGTTGCTCGACGGCGGGGTGCCGGCCATGCAGCGGCAGTTCGAGACCAATGTGTTTGCCATTGTCGGCGTGACGCGCGCGCTGTTCCCGGTGTTGCGCCGGGCCAAAGGTCTGGTGGTGAATATCGGCAGTGTGTCCGGGGTGCTGGTCACGCCGTTCGCCGGTGCGTATTGCGCCTCCAAAGCGGCGGTGCACGCCCTGAGTGATGCGTTGCGTATGGAACTGGCGCCGTTTGGCGTGCGGGTCATGGAAGTGCAACCGGGCGCCATCGCGAGCAGTTTTGCCAAGAATGCCGGGGCGGAAGCCGAGCAGTTGATCAGCGAGCAGTCGCCGTGGTTTCCGTTGCGTGAAGGCATTCGGGCGCGGGCCAAGGCGTCCCAGGACAACCCGACCCCGGCCAGTGAATTTGCCGCTGGTTTGCTCAAGGCTGCGCAACACAGTAAAACGCCGCGGCTGATTCGTCTGGGCAATGGCAGCCGGGCGTTGCCGTTGCTGGCGGGGTTGCTGCCTAAAGGCCTGCTGGAGTCGGGGTTGATGAAGCGGTTCGGGTTGCGGGGGCAGCTCTAAACCGCGTCGCCCCCATCGCGAGCAGGCTCACTCCCACATTCGATTGCATTTCTCCCTGAGGAAACTCGGTCAAGTGTGGGAGCGAGCCTGCTCGCGATGGTCGTCAACAATAACGCGTGTAACCTGAATGGACGCGTTGCCCGGACGTTTTTCGCGAGCAGGCTCGCTCCTACAGGGTGGGCTGCCTGACCACAACGGTGCAGGTAATTCCCGCCGCCAACAGCACGCCCTCGGGCACTTCATCAATGTGAATCCGCACCGGCACCCGCTGGGCCAGGCGCACCCAGTTGAAGGTCGGGTTCACATCAGCGATCAGCTCGCGGCTCTCCGGATTGTCGCGGTCGTAGATCCCGCGAGAAATACTCTCCACGTGGCCCTTCAGCACCTCCCCGCTCATCAACTGCATGTCGGCCTTATCGCCCACCCGCACGTGCGGCAGTTTGGTTTCTTCGAAGAAGCCGTAGACCCAGAATGAGTTCATGTCGACCACGGCCATTTTCGCTTCGCCGATGCGCGCGTAGTCACCGCGATGCACGTTGAGGTTGGTCACGTAACCGTCCACCGCCGCGCGCACTTCGGTGCGTTTGAGGTTTAGCTCGGCGGCTTCGAGTTGCGCCTGGGCGTGCTGGTAATCGGCGAGGGCCGAGTCGGCGATGTTGCTGGCGTCGTCGCGGTTTTCCTTGGAGATCACCAGGGCATCCATGTCGGCGCGACGATGGGCGTTGACCTTGCGCATCTCCCACGTCGACTTGCGTGAGGCGACCAGCGCTTGCGCCTGCTTGACCGCGATGCGGTAGTGCTCGGGGTCGATCTGCATCAGCAAATCGCCCTTCTTCACCTGTTGGTTGTCGCGCACCGGCACGTTGATGACTTCACCGGTGACGTCGGCGGCGACGTTGATGATGTCGGCGCGCACCCGGCCGTCGCGGGTCCACGGGGTGTCCATGTAATGCACCCACAGGGTCCGGCCGATCCATATCGCCAGCGCCAGCACCAGCAGGGTCGCGAGCAGGCTGAAAAGCTTTTTCATCAGGACATTCTCAACGGTAGACAGTCAGCGCCAGCGCGCCGAACAGACAGGTAAACAGGCTCAGGCGCAGCAGCGCCGGGTGCCAGAAAAAACGGTACAGGTCGAACCCGGACAGGAACCGGTCCAGCGCCCAGGCCAGCGCCGCGGCGATGAAAAACATCAGCGTCATGGTGGGCATGTACACGCCGTGGAAGGCGATTTCACGAGGCATGTGCAAGTCCTTGAGGCGCCGTGTTCATGTAGGCGGCGAGCGGTGATTGCGGGTCGAGCAGCGAGGTGCGGATGAAGTGCAGGTAGCTCTTCACCCGACGCAATGCCGAGGTGTCGAAGTGTGGGGCGAAGGGTTCGTCGGTGGCTTGCACGCGGCTGATCGCATGGTCCACCGCGATCAGCGCGCGCTCCAGATTGCTCTGGCTCGGTTGCAGGAACAGGCGCACCAGCGAGCGGCCCATCACGCGGATGGCCTGGCGCCACGGCTGCGATTCGGCATAAGCCGGATGCACCGGCAAGGTCGCTTGTTCCTTGCGCAACTCGATGATCGCGTGGCCGACTTCCAGCACCACGAACATCCAGCGCAACAAGTCCCGTTGCACTTGCGGCTGACCGGCGGCGAGGCCGTAGGCCTGATGCAGCAAGTCCCGCGTACGGCTTTCGAAACTCGAGGCCAGGCCCTTGAGTTTGCCGCTGATCGCGTACACCACTTGCCCGCGCAGGTCCTGCTCCAGCCGACGCCACAACCAACGGCTGTTCGGCGGCAGGATGATTGCGCCCGCCGCGGCGCACACCAGCATGCCGAGCACCATGGCGATGTAGTCGTTGATGAAGCCGTACGGGTTGTAGACGGTGAGGTTGTCCGGCACCGAGCCCGTGCTGAAGAAGATCAGCAAGCCGAGACCCACACCGGCGTATTGCGGGCGCGAGGTCAGGAACGAGCCGAGCACGATCACCGGCGCAAGCATCACGCACAGCAACGGGAAGCCGTCGATCCAGGGGAAGATGAAAAACATCTCGACGAAGCCGATCAGCGCCCCGAGGAACGTGCCGCAGGCCATCTGAAAGGCCATGCGTTTCGGGTTCGGTGTCGCGGCTGAAAGGCCTACGGTGGCGGCGGCAATCAACGTCATCATCGCCCCGCTCGGCCATGCGGTGGCGACCCAGTAACTGCCCAGCACCACGAGAATGAAGGCCGCGCGAATCCCGGAAGCCGCCGATGCCATCCAGTTGGTTTGCGGGGTGAACGGCTCGTCCCATTGCTCGCGCTCATGGCTGTGATCGGCCAGGGACGCGTGGGTCTGCGCGTAGCCGTGCAGGTCGTCGACGAAGCGGTAGAGCAATTCGTAAGCGGTATGGAAATCGAGCTGCTCGGCGTCGCTCGGGTCGCTCTCCTGAAAGGTCGCCCGCAAGCGGCGAACCCTTGCGGGCAGCCCTTCTTTGTAGGCGCTCAGCGCGCTGGCCAGACGAGCCGCGTCAGGGCTGGTCAACGCGCGGCCACTGAAACCGTCGAGCACTTCGGCGAGGTCTTGCAGGCCCGGCTTGATCGCCGCCACCACGTGATCGGCGCCGCTGCTGCGCAAGCGTTCGAGCAACTGATGCAAGGCGTTGAAACGCGTGGTGACGCCCATGAATTCGCTGTTCAGGCGGCTCAACCGGCCGTTGCGCCGACGCATGTGCGGGTCTTCGAACACGGTGACGCTGCGCAGCCCTTCCAGGCCCACGGCTTCGGCGATGAAGCGCACGTTGCTTGCCTCGAACGCATCCCGCTTGCTACGACCGCGCAAGCCATCGGTGACGAACAGCGCGAACACACCGAAGCGCTGGTACAAGGCGTTGCGCATCGCCGCGCTGGCGGTTTGCGGCAGGATCGCGGCGCTGACCAGCGTGGAGCAGAGAATCCCCAGGGAGATTTCCAGTACCCGCCACACTGCCGCCATGAACGCGCCGTCCGGATGCGCCAGGGCCGGCAAGCCGACCATCGCCGCGGTGTAGCCGGCCAGCACAAAACCATAGGCGCGGAAGTTGCGATAACGCGCGGCACCGGCCGAGCAGATGCCGACCCAGATCGCCAGCGCACCGAGGAACAGTTCAGTGTTTTGCGCGAACAGGGCTATCAGCGCGACCATCACCGCCGAGCCGGTCAGCGTGCCCAGGAAGCGGTAGAAACTCTTGGCGAACACCTGGCCGCTTTGCGGCTGCATGACGATGAACACGGTGATCATCGCCGTGCGCGGTTGCGGCAGTTCCAGGCGCATGGCCAGCCACAGGGTCAGGAACGCGGCGAACAGCACCTTGAAGATGTAGACCCAGGTCACGCCATCGCTGCGTGCCCAGTCGAAGAACCCACGGCGCCATTCAAGGGAATACAGCCAGCGCAACGGTGCGGGCAAGGGAGTCATGGAATCCTGCTCATGGAAGTTCGGTTAACACACAGAACCTGTAGGAGCGAGCCTGCTCGCGATGGCGACTTCACATTCAACATTGATGTCAGCTGACACACCGCTATCGCGAGCAGGCTCGCTCCTACAGGGTTTGTGTTCAATTCGAGAGGCTCTGCAGAAGCGCCGGGGTTTTCGGGGCGGCGGTCTGGCTGTCTTTTGGCACATCGTCACCCGCCCCGAGCCCGCCACCGAGGGCCGTCACCAGTTCGGCGTGGGCACTGAGGCGCGCGGCCTGAACCTGCTGCTGCACCTGCTGCTGCTTGAACAACAAGGTCTGTGCGTTAAGCACGTTCAGGTAGTCGGTGAGCCCGCGCTGGTAGGCGATCATCGCGATGTCGTAGGTCTTCTGCGCCGTGGCGACGGACTCGGCGGCGAAGGTTTGCTGCTTGTCCATGGACTCGCGGCGGATCAACTGGTCGGAGATGTTCTTCAACGCATTGACCAGCGTCTGGTTGTACCTGGCCACGGCGATGTCATAACCGGCGGAGGCTTCACCCAGCTCGGCACGCAGGCGTCCACCGTCGAAGATCGGCAAGGAGATCGCCGGACCGACGTTGTAGTTGAGCTTTTTGCCGGTCAGGAATTCCAGTGCCCCGCCGCCGGTGGCCATGTAGCCGAGGCTGCCGACCAGGTCGACGTTGGGATAGAAACCGGCGTGGGCCACATCGATGCCCCGCGCCTGCGCCGCCACTTGCCAGCGACTGGCAACCACGTCCGGACGCTGGCCGAGCAGTTGCGCCGGCAACGACGACGGCAGTTTCAGCGGAGCGCCCAGCACCAGTGTCGGCCGTTGCAACTGCGCGCCATCGCCCGGGCCTTTGCCTGCGAGAGCCGCGAGTTGGTTGCGGCTCAGGGCGATTTCTTCATCGAGGGCGTCGAGCTGGCGGTGAGTTTCCGGCAGTGGCGTTTCGGCCTGGCTGACTTCGAAATGGGTGCCGATGCCGTGGTCGAGACGCTTTTGCGCCAGGTCGAGAATCTGCTGCTGCTGTTTCAGGGTCGCGGCGACGATGTCCCGCTGCGCGTAGTGCAGCGAGAGTTCGATGTAGGCGCGCACGATGTTGTTCTGCAATTCGAGCTGGGCCAGGCGTGCTTCAGCGGCGCTCATGTGCGCCATGTCCACGGCGCGCTCGGTGGCGTTGCTTTCGCGGCCCCAGAGGTCGAGGGCGTAGCTGAAGCCCAGCGCGGCGTTGTTGTCCCAGGTCGTCGCGTTGGCCAGATCGCCCGGCCCGTAGAATTGGTCGGTAGGCCAGTTGTGCCGTTTGAGGGTGGATTCGCCGTTGATCTGCAGCGACTCCGCGGACTCGGCAATGCCGGCCATGGATTTGGCCTGACGCACCCGCGCGGCCGCCATCGCCATAGTCGGGCTGCCTTGCAGCGCGAGGTCGATCCAGCGGTTCAGTTGCGGGTCGCCGTAGGCTTGCCACCATTGCGCGGTGGGCCAATGGGCGTCCTGCGCGGCGCTCTGGATGGCGTCGTCGGTGGCCAGTGAATCGGCCTCCAGTGCCTTGCCTTGCGGGGCAATGCCGGCGGTTCCGATGCAGCCGCTGATTGCCAGGGTTAAAGCCAAAACACTGAGCGTCTGAAGCGCTCTGTTGATGCGACGCGGCACTGCTGCGATTTCCTGAAATAGGGGAAGCACAAAATTTTTGGGGAACGGTCACCGCGCCCCTTGTGGGAGCGAGCCTGCTCGCGATGGCGTTGGATCAGGCAACGTCAATGTTGACCATGACGGCCCCTTCGCGAGCAGGCTCGCTCCCACAAGGTTTGATGTTTCAGCGGTGGCGTAATTCTAGAGAGCGGGTTAGATGGCGATAAGCTGGGAATCCTGTGAATCTTTGTTACCGTTCACGCGATAATCCCTTTGTCGGGGTCTCAGACTCTGAAACTTCGTGTCACAATTTGCCATCGAACCCGAGAGCACCCCATGGACACTTTGCAAAACATGCGCGCCTTCAGTTACGTGGCCGAGGCCGGCAGCTTCACCGCCGCCGCCGTGCAACTCGACACCACGACGGCCAACGTCTCGCGCGCGGTCTCCAACCTGGAAGCCCATCTGCAAACCCGCCTGCTCAATCGCACCACCCGCCGCATCGCCCTGACCGAGGCCGGCAAGCGCTATCTGTTGCGTTGCGAACAGATCCTGGCCTACGTCGAAGAAGCCGAGGCCGAAGCCAGCGATGCCCACGCGCGCCCGGCCGGGCAGCTGAAAGTGCACACCATGACCGGCATCGGTCAGCATTTCGTGATCGATGCGATCGCCCGCTATCGCAAGACCCACCCCGACGTGACCTTCGACCTGACCATGGCCAACCGCGTGCCGGACCTGCTCGACGAGGGTTACGACGTGTCCATCGTCCTCGCCAGCGAACTGCCGGACTCGGGTTTTGTTTCCCAGCGTCTGGGCATCACCTACAGCATCGTGTGTGCGTCGCCAGCCTATGTAAAAGCCAACGGCTGCGCGCAAAAACCCAGCGATCTGCTGAACCATGCCTGCCTGCGCCTGGTGAGCCCGGTGATTCCGCTGGAGAAGTGGACCTTCGATGGGCCTGAGGGCCAGGAAATGGTCACCATTAACAGCTCACCCTTCCTGGTGAACTCCGCCGACGCGATGAAAACCGCGATCACCAGCGGCATGGGCGTTGGCGTGCTGCCGGTGTATGCGGCGATTGAAGGGCTGCGCAACGGCTCGCTGGTGCGGGTGATGCCGAACTACCGCTCGCAGGAACTGAACCTGTATGCGATCTACCCGTCGCGACAGTACCTGGATGCGAAGATCAAGACGTGGGTCGAGTACCTGCGCGGGTCGTTGCCGGAAATTCTGTCGGCGCATCAGGCGGAGCTGGCGGCATATGAGTTGAGCGGCAGCCTGGCTGGCGCACGGTTGGCGAACTGACACCCAAACATCACCCCTGTGGGAGCGAGCCTGCTCGCGATGGTCGTTAACGATGACGAGGTAAACCTGATACGCAACGGTGCTCTCGGGTTTATCGCGAGCAAGCTCGCTCCTACAGGGATATCTGTACATCCGAAGACTCGCGCAACGCCAGGGAAGAATGTTAGCGTGCTTGGCATTCTCCACGCCCGACGAGCCCTCCTCCCATGAAAAAGACCGTCCTCGCCTTCAGTCGCGTCACTCCCGAAATGATCGAACGCCTCCAGCAGGACTTCGACGTCATCGTCCCGAACCCCAAGAACGGCGACATCAACGCCCAGTTCAACGAAGCGTTGCCGCAGGCCCATGGCCTGATCGGCGTGGGTCGCAAACTCGGCCGGGAGCAACTGGAAAACGCGAGCCAACTGGAAGTGGTCTCCAGCGTATCGGTCGGCTACGACAACTACGACGTCGCCTATTTCAACGAACGCGGGATCATGCTGACCAACACGCCGGATGTCCTCACCGAGAGCACCGCGGACCTGGCCTTCTCCCTGATCATGAGCAGCGCGCGACGCGTTGCCGAGCTGGACGCCTGGACCAAGGCCGGCCAATGGCAGGCCACCGTTGGCGCGCCGCTGTTCGGCACGGATGTTTACGGCAAGACCCTGGGCATCGTCGGCATGGGCAACATCGGCGCGGCCATTGCCCGTCGCGGTCGGCTCGGTTTCAACATGCCGATTCTCTACAGCGGCAACAGCCGTAAAACCGCGCTGGAACAAGAGCTCGGTGCGCAATTCCGCAGCCTGGACGAGCTGCTGGCCGAGGCTGACTTCGTCTGCCTGGTGGTGCCGCTCAGTGAAAAGACCCGGCACCTGATCAGCCGCCGGGAACTGGCGCTGATGAAACCGGGCGCCATCCTGATCAACATCGCCCGCGGTCCCGTGGTGGACGAACCGGCGCTGATCGAGGCGCTGCAAAACAACCGGATCCGTGGCGCCGGGCTGGATGTCTACGAGAAAGAACCGCTGGCCGAATCGCCCCTGTTCCAGCTGAAAAACGCAGTGACCCTACCGCACATTGGTTCGGCGACCCATGAAACCCGCGAAGCGATGGCCAACCGTGCCCTGGCCAACCTGCGCAGCGCATTGCTGGGTGAGCGGCCGCAGGATCTGGTGAACCCGCAGGTCTGGAAAGGCTGATTCAACCTTGTAGGAGCGAGCCTGCTCGCGATGGTCGTTAACGAAAACGCGAACTGTCTGAAAAGACGCGGCGAATTCAAGTCCATCGCGAGCAAGCTCGCTCCTACAATAAAGCACGCTGGCAATACACACTTTGCAATTCAGTCCAACACTCAAAAAACCAACTAAGTTATAGACTCTCCTTACTTAAACCCGAAACGGGAACAAGACTCGGAGAACAATAACCTTGAATGACTTATCAATCGATCAAACCATCAGAATCAGCAAAGCCACCCTCATGTTATTCATGACTTTTTTCGGCTTGCTGATCAACTACAACAACTTTGCCGATTACTCGACAAACTATGAGTTCCTCGCTCACATCCTGAGTATGGACACCACCCCCGCGAACCCGAAATACGCATTCCGAGCTATTACCTCCCCGATAGCCCACCACCGGATTTACTGGCTGCTCATTACCCTCGAAGTTTTATTCACTTCGTACTGCATGATTGGAACTTATCATTTATTCAAAACCCTGAACGACAGTGCAAAGAAATTTCACGAGGCAAAGAAGTTCGCGATCATCGGACTGATGATCAGTATTTTTATTTACTATGTCTGCTTCCAGGTCATTGGCATCGAATGGTTCAACATGGACAAGTCGCCACACTGGAATTACAAAGACTGGGCCCAATATGTGATCGACTTTATCTTGCCCGTATTAATCTATATATCGATCCGGACCGAACGCTAAACACACCGCGCCCGGCCCGGAGCAGGTTCAAGCCAGCTTGCCATTCCCCTGCACCACCGGCGCCTTGGGTTTACGGAACACCAGCACGTTGCCCAGCATCACCAGCACCAGCCCGACCAGCGCCGGTGGGGTCCATTGGTAGCCTTCGACAAACGCCGAGACATTGAGCGCCACCACCGGGAACAACACCGTGCAATAGGCCGCGCGCTCGGGGCCCATGCGGCCGACCAGCGTCAGGTAGGCGGTGAAACCGATCACCGAGCCCGGGATCACCAGGTACAACAACGAGCCGATGTAGCGCGCGTTCCATTCCATATCGAACGGAATGCCTTTGACCAGGCACCACACCGACAGCATCGCCGCGCCATACGCCATGCCCCAGGCGTTGGTGGTCAGCGGTTTGAGACCGGCCTTCTGTTGCAGGCTCGACAGCATGTTGCCCGCCGAAAAGCACAGCGTGCCGAGCAAGGCCAGACCCAGGCCGAGCAAGGTTTCCGGGCTGGCGGTGTGGCCGGCCAGTTCCGGCCAGAACAGCAAGCCCAGCCCGAACAAACCGAGCGCGCCGCCCAACAGCACATTGCGCGCAATTTTCTGACCGAAGAACACCCGCGCATTCAGGGCATTCCACAGCGTGGCGGTGGAAAACACCACGGCCACCAGGCCACTCGGTATCCACTGACTGGCGGTCAGGAAGCACATGAAGTTGATGCAAAACAGGCACAAGCCCTGCGCCAGACAAATCAGGTGCCCGCGACGGTTCATCACTTGCAGCTTGCGGCTGAGCAACAGCATGACGAACAGCACCAGCGCCGCGAGGCCGAAGCGATAGACGATCGACACCGGAATCGCCACCACGCCCAGTTGCCATTTCAGGGCAATCCAGGTGGTGCCCCAGATCAGCACGGTCAGCAAATACAACGACAGGTTCATGGCAAACACTCCTCAATAGGTCATCAGTGTCCTGCGCCGAAGCCTGCTGCACTTGCATAAACTTGCGCTTTTGTCGGCCGGCGGGCTGGCAGGCCAACGTCTACGGAGTAGGATGCAAAGCGTTGGAGAGAAGCGATCATGCCCGCACTGGAATCTTTACAAGTCTTTCAAGCCCTCAACCGCTCGCCCAATGCTCGCCTCGAGCACAGTGCCGAGCTCGGTGACGGCATGGCTGCAGCCTTGTGGAGCAACCATCACGACGCCCAGGATTACGAGGCGCCGAGCCACCACACCTTGTCCTGCTACATCGCCGGCGGCACCGGCACCTTTCGCCGCGATCAGCCCGGCACCAAGGGCGGCCCGGACAAACTGTGCATCCTGCCCGCCGACCATCAGTCAGGCTGGGTGATCAACGGCGACATTCGCCTGGCCCACCTGTATTTCAGCCCCGAACAATTCGCCCTCGGCTGCGTCACGTTGCTGGACCGCGAACCGCGCGAACTGCAATTGCGCGAAGGCACCTTTCTCGATGACCCGGAGCAAGCCCGGCGTTTTCGCCACATGCTCACGCTCAATTGGGACGAGCCCGGCGAACGCCTGCTGACCAGCAGCCTGGCTCACGAAATGCTCAGCCACGTGTTGCTCGGCCAGGTGGGCATGCGCGACGGCTTGCGACTCAAGGGCGGGTTGGCGGCGCACCAGCGGCGGCAACTGGTGGAGTTCATCGACAGTCAATTGGACGAGGCGATCAGCCTGGGGCAGTTGGCGGGGTTGTGTGCGCTGTCGGAGTATCACTTTGCGCGGATGTTCCGCGAGAGTTTCGGCTTGCCGCCCCATCAATATGTGCTGGCGCGGCGCATGAGCCGGGCGCGAGAGTTGTTGCGCACGACATCGCAGCCGTTGGGGGAGATTGCATTGGCGTGCGGGTTTGCCAGTGCGAGTCATTTCACCAATCGGTTTCGCCAGGTGCTCGGTGGGACGCCTGGCGAGTATCGGCAGGCGTTTTTGCGATAACCCAAAGTACGCCATCGCCGGCAAGCCGGTCTCGCTCCCACAGGGGAATGCATTCCAATTGTGGGAGCGAGCCCGCTCGCGATGAACGATGACGCGGTCTGTGATCAGAACTCCAAAGTGCTTGAGAGCGAAACCTGCCGCGAATCCCCCATCGACACAAAGAACCGGCTCGCCGCCGACGTGTAGTAAGTGCGGTCAAACAGGTTCTTCACGTTCAACTGAAACTTGACCTTCTGCCCTTCAACCTTGGTGTCGTAGGTGGCGAAGGCGTCCGCCACGGTGTAGCTCGGCAGGTCGAAATCATTCACCGCGTTACCCGCCCGCTCCCCGACATACCGCGCCCCTGCGCCGACCCGCAACTGATCGCCACCGACGATGGTGCCGAAGTCGTAGACCGCCGACAGCGAGCCGCTGTTTTTCGCCACGTTCTGCAGTTTTTTACCTTTGTAGGTCGGGTCTTCGGTGACTTCGGCATCGGTGTAGGCGTAGCTGCCGATCATGCTCCAGCGGTCGCTGAGCTGGCCGGTCAAATCCATTTCCAGACCACGGGAACGCACTTCACCCGCCGCGCTGTAGAGCGTCACCGGACCTTCGGCGTTGGCCACCAGCACATTGCGTTTCTTGATGTCGAACAGCGCGACGTTACCCGTCAAACGCCCCGGCATATCCAGCTTGGCGCCGACTTCCCAGGACTTGGCTTCTTCCGGCGCGATGCTGCCGTCGAGCACCGTGGTGCTGCCGCTCAACGGGGCGATGGTCGAGTTGGGTTTGAACGACTCGGTGTAGCTGCCGTAGAACGACAACGCGTCGGTGTACTTGTACACAAGACCGGCGCGCGGCACCCATTTCTGGCCGTTGCTGTCGGTATTGGCCTTGAACGGCACGCCTTTGCCGGCGTACTGGTCGTACTCCTGGAACCGTCCGCCTGCTACCAGAATCCACTGGTCGGTGAGATGGATCGAGTCCTGCAGGAACACCGAATCGCTGCGCAGCAGATCGGTCTGCGCACTGTCGGCCGGGCTGACCGTGGTGCCGGCGACTTCACGGCCATAGACCGGGTTGAGGTAGCTGAAGGTGGTCTGGCTTTTCTGGCGGATCAGGTCTTCACGGTAGATCTTGCGGTACTCGTCATCGATGCCGAACACCAGGTCATGTTGCATGCCCAGCGCATTGACCTTGCCTTCGAGGCTGGCAGTGGCGAAGCGGTCGGTGCTGATCGCGTTTTGCGTGCCGTCCATGCTGCGGGTCAGCGTGCCTTTGGCGGTGTTGATCGCCGTGACACGCACCTGGCTGGCGTCGTAGGTCTCGCGGTTCCAGCTGTAGCCGAAGTGCGCTTTCCAGTTGTCGTTGAGCTCGTGGTCGGCCTCGAAGTGGTACAGGTCCGAACGCCCTTCCATGTTGTTGAACGGCTCGTCGAGACGGCGCTCGCGGGAGATGTCCAGCGGGTGGTTGTCGCGCGGGTCGATCAGCGTGCCACGGTCGAACGGGGTCAGGAATTCACGGTGCTCGTAGGCGAACAGCAGCTTGGTGCTTTCACCGAACCAGGCCAGCGACGGCGCCACCAGCGTCTCGCGGTGGGTGCCGAAGTTGCGCCAGTAATCTTCGTCTTCGTGGTCCAGCACCATGCGGTACGCCAACCCCGAATCACCCAGCGCGCCGGTGCTGTCGAGACCGCCGCCGCTGCCGTTCTTGCCGTCGCCGTAGGTCGAGCCGCGCAGGGTCAAGGCGTTGTACTGCTCCAGTTCCGGCTTCTTGCTGACCATGTTGACCACGCCGCCCGGGTCCTGAATGCCGTAGAGCAACGAGGCCGGGCCCTTGAGCACTTCGATCCGGTCGACGGTGGCGTTGAGGCCACGGCCCTGCACCACCGGCATGCCGTCGCGCATGATCGAACCGTTACGGTTGTCACCGAAGCCGCGGGTCATCACCGAATCCTGGGTGCTCCCAAGCGTGTTGCCCTGGGTGATGCCACTGACGTTGGCCAGCGCGTCATCGAGGTTGCGCGGCGCCTGGTCGCGAATGACCTGGGCCGGGATCACGTTGACGGTCTGGGGAATTTCCTGGAGCAGGGCCGACGAGCGCATCACCGAACTGGTCGGTGGCGGCTGGTAGCTCATGCTTTGATCCATCACCGAGGTGATGGTGGTCGCACCCAGGTTCAGGGCGCCTTCGGTGGGCTGCGGTTCCAGGGCCATGGTGTGCGCATCGGTACGGCGGAAGGTCAGGCCCGAACCGCCGAGCAAACGCTGGATCGCCTGTTCGGCGCTCATCTGCCCGCTGACGGCTGGCGCGTTCAGGCCATAGGGCGCTTCATCGGTGTAGACCACGCTGATACCGGTGAGCCGGCTGAAGTCGCTCAAGGCCTGGGGCAGCGGTTTGGCGGCGATCGCAAAATTGAACTGCGCACGCTGCTGCGACGTGCCGGCCTCGGCGGCCTGCGCCACGCTCAAGGGCAACAATGCCAATGCCGAAATGCTCAGCGCCGAAGCGCCCAACCACTGTTTGACCGAACCCGATTTTGCCCTGGACTTCATTGCTCATGACCTGTGTAGAACCACTACGGATGCGAATGACTCGCAGTTTCAGTCACTACACGGATGGGGCTCGGGTTTACCTCACCTGCATTTTGAAAATATTTTTTATTTGGGCGTTGATGTGTTGTTTGGGAGGCCGCCATCGCCGGCAAGCCGGCTCCTACAATTGGAATGCGTTTCCCTGTAGGAGCCGGCTTGCCGGCGATGAGGCCAGACGCCTCACCGCAAAATAATCAGACTTCCCACAGCATGCTGCTCAAACCCCATCACCCCCTGCAACGAACTCAACACCGCCTGCGGATCCTTGCTCGGAAAGCTGCCGCTGATCCGCCGCGCCGCCAATTCATCATTGAGCAGCACAATCCGCCCCGGGTAGTAACGGCGCAAATCCTGCACCACGTCGGCCAGGCTGGCCTTGTAGTAATTGAGCCAGCCCTGGCGCCAGGCCAATTGCGCTTCACTGTCCACGGCCTGCAGTTTTTCCGCCCTGCCCTCGCCGTAAGCCACTTGTTGGCCGGCGGTCAGGATTTGCTGTTCGGCATGCCGCTCCGCCGTCACGCCCACCCGGCCGGACAACACGGTCACTTGCGCGCCATGGGGTTGCAGACGCACTTCGAACTGGGTGCCCAACACCCGCGCCTGGCCTTTTTCAGCGTCCACCACAAACGGCTCGCCCGTATGGGTCACGCTGAAAAAACCAGCGCCGCGACGCAGTTGCACGTGACGCTCGCCACGACTGAAATCCACCGCGATGGCGCTGTCGGCATCCAGGGTCACTTGCGATTGATCCGCCAGCGTCACCGTGCGGATTTCTCCCGGCGCCGAGACATAATCAGCGCCCAGATCATCGGCCCAGCGCAGCGGCTGCCAGCCCGCGCCGAGGCTGATCATCAACAGCAGGCACGCCGCCATTGCCAGCGCACCGGACCAACGCCGGACAGGGCGGCGGCGCGGGTGATTCATCGCGTTGAGGTAGCCCTGCAAGGCGAATGCGTCTTCGCTGGCCAGGGTTCGCGCCGGCGCTTCGGTCAGTTCCCACACTACTTGCGCCTGGGCGTACGCCTCGGCATGCGCGGGATCGGCCTTTAGCCAACGGCTGAACGTAGCCTGATCGCCGCTGCTCGGCTGGTCATGCAACAGACTCAGCCAGGCGAAAGCGGCCTGTTCCTGGTCTGGCGTCGGGGTAAGGCGATCAAGCGGCTTCACGGTGCTTTCCTTGGCGTGCGCGGTTCGGTTTCCCGCAGGCTAGCCTTGCAGGCTTCGAGGGCGCGCATCATATGTTTTTCCACGGCACTTTGGGACAAGCCCATCGCCTTGGCGATCTCGGCGTACTTGCGACCATGAATGCGGTTGAGCAGAAAGATCTGCCGCGTGCGCTCGGGCAACGCGCGCAGTGCCGCTTCGACGTGGCGCAAATCGTTGCCGGCTTCCAATGCCGCTTGCGGTTCGCTGCCGTGGCTGTCCGGCTGATCCGGTTGCCAGCCTTCGGTGACCCGCACCCGCGTGCCTTCGCTGCGCAAATGGTCGATGGCGATGTTGCCGGCGCAGCGCAACAGGTAGGTGCTGAGCTCTTCGACCTGCACCAGCGGCCGACGCCAGAAACGCAGAAACAAATCCTGCACCAGATCCGCCGCCGTCGCCCGGCACCCTACGCGACGGTTCACCAGCGCCTCCATTTGCGAACGCTGGGACAAGAACACCTGGAGGAAATGCGCACGCGCCCCGCGAGGTTCTTCGTCGTGGGAATCCGGTGGGCTGCTGATCATCGGCTCAATACTGCGCAAACAAGGCAACGGGGCTGACCAGCAGGCTCACACCGGCCAGCGACAACGCCAGGCGCGGGCGATAGGGCAGCAACAGCACCAGCAACAACGCGCTGAGCATCAACACCGCACACCATTCCACGAGGCCCAGCCCCCAACCGGTCGCAGCCACCGCCGCCCACAGCGACAGGGCCAGCAACAACCAGCCAGCGAGCGTCATCAGTTGCCGACGACGGGTCGACGGTTTGCGCCCCAGCAGTTCGGCGTGGTGCCGATCCATCGATAAACACAGCGCGGTAAAACCGCCGTAGCAGAGCAACAGGGCCAGCAACATTCAGTTCGCCTCCTGCTCAAGGGTGATCGGTTGAACGCGCTGGCGGGCGACAGTTTCAACCTGTCCTGCGCGCTGCATTTTCCACGCAGCCCAGGCGAAAAACACACCACTGACAAGGCAGGTCAAATCGAAACCGGCCATCGCCCAATCGCCCTGCGCCAGCGTCACGCCCAGGTGATACGGCGTGGTCAGCGCGTTCAGCAACGGCACCGCGCCGAACAGCAGCGCCGCCAGCGCCAATTGCTCGACCCATGCCGCGCGCCCCCGACGGACCACGGCATGCAGTACGCTCAAAGCCCAGACGATGAAGAAGCTGTTCACTTCCCAATCCGCGCGCCCCGCCATCGCCATCGGCAACACGCGATTGGCCCAGAAGAACGCCGCCACCGCGACCATCAGCCCCGACATGCTGGCGATGTTCAGCACTTCCACCAGCCGCAACTCGAACGGCATGACGCCGCTTTTAACGTGCTTGAGCTGACGCTTGCCGAGCCAGATCACCAACCCGGTGCCGATCATCGCCGTGCCGGCCAACCCGCAAATGAAGTACAACCAGCGCAACACCGGGTCGGCGAAACGGCCCATGTGCAAACCGTAGAAACTGCCGGCAATTGCCCTCGGCAGCGATTGCTCCGGGGTCGTGCCGAGCAGTTCCCCGGTCACACCGTTGAAGGTCACGGCACTGCCGAAGTCGTGGACCACGCGGTCGGCGCTGTCACGCACCAGCACCACCGAGGCGTTCGCGTCGCCCGGGTTGTTCACCGTCAGCCGCCCGACATGCCCGCCCGACCATTGCTCGCGCGCCTGTTCCAGCAGCGGCGCCAGGGATGCCAGCGCCGCCGGTTTGCCTGCCAGCGGCGGTGTCGCGGACTGCGGAAACACGTCATCGAAAAACGCCCGGACATCACCGTTGTAGGAGGCCAGGATGCTCGCCGGCATCACCATCGACATGAAAATCACCAGGCTGCTGTAAGTGATCATCAGGTGAAATGGCAGCACCAGCACGCCCACCGCGTTATGCCCGTCGAGCCAGGAGCGCTGGCCCTTGCGCGGGCGGAAGGTGAAGAAGTCCTTGAAGATTTTCTTGTGGGTGATGATCCCGCTGATCAGCGCGACGAACATCACCATGGCGGCGATGGTCGAGAGCCAGCGTCCCCATGGATAAGGCATCTGCAGTTGAAAGTGGAAGCGATAGAAAAACTCGCCACCGGTGGTTTCCCGGCCCTGCACTTCGGCGCCGGTTTGCGGATCGAGGAGTTTTTCCGTGAACTGCCCGCGCTCGCCACGTTTGGCCGGGGTTTGCTGCCAGCGCACCGACAGTCCGGGTTCGCGGGCATCGGGCAGGTCGATGAGCCAGCGCGAGGCGCCGGCGGCGTGTTGTTGAAGGTAGTTCTGCGCCACGGTCAGGCTGGCTTCGGTGGTCACCGAGCGCGCAGGGATTTCCGGCTGCATCCAGTGGCTGATCTCGTCCTTGAAATAAGCCAGCGTTCCGGTCAGGAAAATCGCGAACAGCAACCAGCCGAAGATCAACCCGGCCCAGGTGTGCAGCCAGGCCATCGCCTGGCGAAAACCCTCTTTCATGAGCGGCCCATCCAGTACGCCAGGCCCGACAGCGCCGCCAGCACCAACCCCGGCACAATCACTCCGAGCCAGGCCCGCCAGGCCGTACGGCAGGCAAAACACCAGATCACCACGCCGAGGTAAGCCAGAAACGAGGTCATCATCCCGGTCACCACGGCGTCGGCGCGAACCATCGGCACCCACAGGCTCAGGCTGACACTGGCCAATGCCGCGACGATATAGCCACCCAGCACGGCGGCCAGCACCCGGGAAGTGACGGCCAATCGGTAGGACACGGGAATTGCTTTCATGTTTCGACCTTGGAACCGGTGAGGCCAGGGGACAATCACGAGGCCAGGGCGCGATATTAATGATAAATATTCTCATACGCAAAAGAGATCCGATCAGCGCCGATTGCCGTCAGCAGGTTTCCACCTCTACAATGCGAACAATTCTTGTTCTCTAACGTATCCGGATGCGCTCGGAGTTACCCGTTGTCGCCAGCCAATACCGTCGAAGTTCTCTATAACGCCCATCACAACTGGCTCACCGGCTGGTTGCGGCGCAAGCTCGGCTGCCCTGACAGCGCGGCGGATCTGGCGCAGGACACCTTCATGCGTCTGCTGACTGCGCGGGAAGCACCGACGATCATCGAACCGCGCGCGTTCCTCACCACCCTGGCCAAGCGCGTGCTGTTCAATCATTACCGCCGCCAGGATCTGGAGCGCGCCTACCTCGACGCGTTGGCGCAGATGCCGGAAATGGTGGCGCCGTCCGAGGAAGAACGGGCGATCATCCTGCAAACCCTGATGGAGCTGGACCAGTTGCTCGACGGTCTGCCGCGCCTGGTCAAGCGCGCGTTTCTGCTGGCGCAGGTCGATGGCCTGACTTATCCACAAATCGCCGCCGAACTGGGCATCTCCATCGCCACGGTCAAGCGGCACCTGAACAAAGCGGCGATGCGCTGCTACTTCGCCCTGTGAACGGCACACCGGATTTCTCACCGCACGTCGCCGAACAGGCAGTGCAGTGGCTGCTGAAAATGCAGCAAGCACCGCTGAGCCCGCGCCAGCAACACGCCTGGCAGCAATGGTTCGAGGCGCACAGCGAGCATCAACGGGCGTGGGAGCATATTCAGCGGGTCAACCAGCGATTGCGCGGCCTGTCTTCGCCCCTGGCCCATGCCGCCCTGAACGCACCGACGTCCAGCAGTCGGCGTCATGCGCTGAAGTTGCTGCTGATTCTTGGCGCGGGCTCCGCCGTGACCTGGGGCATGCGCGAGCACAACCTGCTGCCACCGTTGCTGGCCGACTACCGCAGCCCAATCGGCCAGCGGCGCAAGATCGCGCTCGGCGAGGGCAACCAATTGCAACTCAACACGGCGAGCTCGGCGGATGTGCGGGTCGAGGGTCAGCAACGACTGATCCGTTTGCTTGAGGGCGAGATGCTGCTGACTGCGTCCAACGGGTTTGAAGTGCGCACGGCGCAAGGTCTGCTGAACACTCAGGGAGCACGTCTGAACGTTCGGCAATTCGCGGATCGCACCCAGGTCGCGGTGTTTGAAGGTCGTGTCGAATTGACACCGGACGGCGGCTCACCCTTGGTGCTGCAAAACGCCCGGCAGTTGAGTTTTGGTGCTCGCGGCATCAGCAACCCCGCGCCTCTGGACGCCAACAGCGGTGCCTGGGCCGACGGCATGCTGGTGGCGGCGCACATGCGTCTTGGCGATTTCCTCGATGAGCTCGGCCGCTACCGTCGCGGCCAGCTCAATTGCGACGCGAAAGTGGCGGACCTGCTGATCTCCGGGACTTACCCACTGGACGACAGCGAGCGGATTCTCGACCTGCTGGAAATCAGCTTGCCGGTGAAAGTAAAACGCTTCACTCGATACTGGGTAACCGTCGAGGCCCGCGCCTGAAACACATTCCCTGTAGGAGCGAGCCTGCTCGCGATAGCGGTGGATCAGTCGACACTTAAATTGACTGATTCACCGTTATCGCGAGCAGGCTCGCTCCTACAGGGCCATAAAAAATATTCGCTAAACGTGAGCCGTTTTTCAGATCTGGCGTGACAGAGAAGGAAAGCCACCTTGATTCCACCTTCTCAGGACCGTCCTCCATGCACCCCACCCGCCTCACCCCGCTGGCCCGCACCCTGCGCCAACTCTTGCTGGGCGCCAGCCTGAGCTTCGGCGCGCTGCCACTGGCCCACGCCGACGAGGCCAAGCCGTACCACATCGCGCCATCGTCCCTGGAGAACGCCCTCAACCAGTTCGGCCGTGAAGCCGGCGTGTTGATTTCGTTTGGTTCGCAAGTCACCCGCGGCGTGCAGAGTCGCGGCCTGGAAGGCAACTACACCGCCGAGCAGGGTCTGAACACTTTGCTCGAAGGCTCCGGCCTGCAAGCCCGCGCCGAAGGCAACAATGCATTTAGTCTTCAGCCGGTGGGCGATACCGCACTGGAGCTGGACACCTCGAAAGTGGTCGGTGACTGGCTCGGCGATGCGCAGCAGGTCAACGTCTTCGAACATCCCGGCGCCCGTGACGTGATCCGTCGCGAAGAGTTCGAACGCCAGGGCGCCACCCAGGCCAAGGACGTGCTCAATCGCATCCCCGGCGTCAACGCGCCGGACAACAACGGCACCGGCAGCCACGACATGGCGCTGAACTTCGGCATTCGCGGCCTCAACCCGCGCCTCGCTTCGCGCTCGACGGTGCTGATGGACGGGATCCCGGTGCCCTTCGCGCCCTACGGTCAGCCGCAGTTGTCGTTCGCGCCGATCAGCATGGGCAACATGGACGCGGTCGACGTAGTGCGCGGTGGCGGTGCTGTGCGCTACGGGCCGCAGAACGTCGGCGGCGTGGTCAACTTCGTGACCCGCGCGATTCCCGATGAACCGACGGTGAAAGGCGGATTCCAGACCGAAACCAGCCCGTCTTCCAGCCACGACGGTTTCAAGACCACCGGCAATCTGCTGGCCGGCGGCACGGCCGACAATGGGCTCGGCGGCGCGCTGTTGTACTCCGGCACCCGCGGCGGCGACTGGCGCAAACACAGCGACACCGAGATCGACGACCTGATTCTCAAGGGCAAATACCAGCTCGACGACGCGAACAGCTTCAACGCCATGGCCCAGTATTACGAAGGCAAGGCCGACATGCCCGGAGGCTTGAACGTCGCCAACTATGACGCCGATCCGTACCAGTCGACTCGCCTGAAAGACCAGTTCTGGGGCCGGCGGACAATGTTCAATGTCGGCTACCGCTATCAGGAAGACCGCCGCGAATTCACCGCCAACACTTTCTTCACCAAAACCCTGCGCAGCGGTTATCTGGATCAAGGCAAGTTCCTGACCCTGTCACCCCGCGAATACTGGGTGCGCGGTCTTGAAACCCGTTTTGCCCAAGGCTTCGATCTTGGCCCGACCAGCCACGAAGTCGGCGTCGGCTATCGCTACATCAACGAGGCCGGCCACGAACTGCGCTACTACACGCCGATGACCAGCAACCAATACCCGACCACCAACAGCCCCAACGACCGCGACACCCGTGGCGGCACCGAGGCCAACGCATTCTTCGTCGATGACCGGATCGACATCGGCAAATGGACGATCACGCCGGGCATCCGCTACGAAATGATCGAATCGCAGCAGAGCAACAACCTGACCAAAGAGAAATTCAAGGGCGACTACAACACCGCCCTGCCTGCGCTGAACGTGCTCTATCACCTGACTGACAGCTGGAATCTGTACGCCAACACCGAAGGTTCGTTCGGCAGCGTGCAATACAGCCAGATGCCCAACCGCGTGACCAGCGGCGAAGTGAAACCGGAAAAGGCCCGGACCTGGGAATTGGGCACCCGTTACGACAACGGTGCATTGAGAGCGGAAATAGGCGCGTTCCTGATCAACTTCGACAATCAGTACGAAAGCAACCAGACCAACGACTCGGTGATCGCCCGTGGCGAGACCCGTCATCAGGGCATCGAGACCAGCGTCAACTACGCACTCGACGACTTGAGCCCGGCGCTGGCCGGTTTCGATGTGTACGCCACCTATGCCTATGTGGACGCAACTATCCGCGAAGACGGGCCGAACAAAGGCAATCGTGTGCCGTTCTCCTCGAAGCACAAGCGCACGGTCGGAGTCGGCTACACCGAAGGCGCGTGGAAACTGAACCTGGACAGCAGCTACCAGAGCGACCAGTTTGCCGACAACGCCAACACCTCGGCCGAATCGGCGAATGGCAGCAACGGCAAGATCCCGGGCTACATGCTGTTCAGCAGCCGCGCCGGGTACGACTTCGGGCCGAAACTGTCGGATTTGAATGTGGCGGTGGGGGTGAAGAACATCTTCAACACCCAGTACTTCACGCGCTCGTTCGATGACAACAACAAGGGCAAGTACGTCGGGGAACCGCGGACGGTTTATGTGCAGACGTCGGTGGCGTTCTGAACTGAAACTGAACACTTTCCTGACGGATTCACTCCCCCTGTAGGAGCGAGCCTGCTCGCGATGGACTGCAAGACAACGCGGACATCCAGACAGCTCGCGTTATCGTTAACGACCATCGCGAGCAGGCTCGCTCCTACAGGGGGTTTAGCGATCGCCCAAACAACAACGGGCCTGCATAAGCAGGCCCGTTTCAGTGGTGGAAAGATAAAAATTGAATCAGGCGTCAGCCATTCTGCGCAGCCTGTTCGTTTTCAAGAAACTCGTCTTCCAGCAGCGCATCGGCTGCACGTCTCTCGAATGGCACCACGGCGGCGCGTGGTTTGCCTCGCAGTTTGCCGAACAGGTGTTCCAGTGCATGTTCGAGTTTTTCAGCCGCACCGTCGATCGCCAGTTCCAGGTTCTCGGCTTTATGGGTGACAGAAATCGGTTGGTGGCCTTTTGGCCGCGCTTCCAGCTGGCAGCGCAAATCATGCGGACCTGGCTTGTCGCCGTTCTCGTCCCGCAGATGGACCTCGACACGAGTCAGGTCTTCTTCATAACGTTCGAGCGTGCTCTCAATGGTAGTACGTACCCACTCCTCCAGTCGGATGCTGCTTTGAATATGGTTATCGCTGTTGACTTGGATTTGCATAGTTCATCCCTTATTTCAGCTAGCTCGCGAGAGGCCCTTCGGCTGGCCCTTGGGCGTCGTCACCGTGACCTCTTACTTACACAATCGGTCTGTGCGCCGAACAATTCAACCCCTGAAAAAAGATAAATTTTCATTGGCAAAAAAAGCCGGACAAGGAGCAAAAGCGCTGTTAAGGTCGGGAGTTGGGTCGCTTCACTTCTTTGTCACAATTGCTCACATCTGCTGCTCCGCCAGCGGATGCAGGCTTCGAAAAACCCCCGCCTCCTCCACCAACCAGTCATGCACGGCACGCACGCCCGGATGGCTCAACGCCCCCGGCGCATACAGCAGCATGTAGCGCTTGTGATTGGGCACTGCCAGTCCGAACGGCACGATCAACGCCCCGCGTTCCAGCTCATCGTTCAGCAGCGTGCGCCGCGCAATCGCCACGCCCATCCCGGCAATCGCCGCTTCGATGGTCAGGTGGTTGCGATTGAAGGTGTGCCCGCGTCGCACGTCCGCGCCTTCGAAGCCGATGGCGTTGAGGTAGAACTCCCATTCCGCGTATTCATAACTGCCGCGCCAGGCCGTGATGTCGTGCAGCAACGCGAAGTGCGCCAGGTCCGCCGGGCCGTGCAGCGGCGGCCGCCCGCGCAACAGGCTCGGGGCGCAGACCGGGAAGATCTGCTCGTCGAGCAAGGTGGTGGATAACAGGCCGGGGTAGCTGCCGTCGTTCAGATCGATGGCCAGGTCGAAGTCGCCCTCGTGCAACGGCACGCTGCTGTCCTCCGCCACCAGGCGCAATTGAATGTCCGGAAAACGCTGCTGCAGGCGCGGCAGACGCGGGGTCAGCCACTTGCTCAGGAAGGACGGAATCGAGCGCACCCGCAGCGTGCCGCTGATCATGCCCGCGTCCAGTCGGCGCAATTCTGCGTCGATGCTGCCGTAGGCCTCGTTGACCGTGATGGCCAGTCGCTGGCCTTCGGCACTCAACTCCACGCCACGCGCGCGCCGGTGGAACAATCGAAAACCGAGCCGTTCTTCCAGCTGGCGGATTTGCTGACTGACCGCGCCCGGCGTGATGTGCAGTTCTTCGGCGCAGCGGGTAAACGACAGGTGTCGCGCGGCACAGGAAAACACGTGCAGCCAGACATAAGTCTGGGCGTGCAATTGGCGACTCATTGTTTAGTCCTGCTAAAGGCTGTCTTAGGAAGTTTCGTTGGTCACGTAGGACCGAGAGGGGCAGTATCGCTGACATTGCGCTTGTCCTACAAAAATGGCAGCGATTTCTCTTCCATTGCTTGTATAGGCTTTAGCATGGCTATCAGTGTTTTTGATCTTTTCAAAGTCGGCATCGGCCCGTCCAGCTCCCACACCGTCGGTCCGATGCGCGCTGCCGCAACATTCGCCCAGGCACTGATCGAGCAGGATTTGTTGTCTGCCGTCCGTCGGGTGGAAATCCGCCTGTACGGTTCCCTGTCGGCCACCGGCGTCGGCCATGCCACCGACCGCGCCTGTGTCATGGGCCTGATGGGCGAATGGCCAGACAGCATTGATCCGACCAGCATCGAGAGTCGCATCAAAACCCTGCTTGAGACCGGCGAACTGAATCTGGCGGGAAAAACCACCATCGCCTTCAACTGGCAACGCGATCTCCTGCTGCTCGACGAGAGCCTGCCCTACCACCCCAACGCCATGTCCCTGACTGCCTTCGGCGAAACCGGCGAACTGGCGGAGCAAACGTATTACTCGATCGGCGGCGGTTTCATCGTCGAAGCGGCGGAAGCCGAATCCGGCGTTGCGCCGACCAGCGACGTGGTGCTGCCCTACGACTTTTCCAGCGCCGCCGAATTGCTCAGTCTCTGCCATCAACATGGCTTGAGGGTTTCCGAATTGATGATGGCCAACGAACTGGCCTGGCGCAGCGAAGCCGAGATCCGCCACGGTCTGCTGCACATCTGGTCGGTGATGCGTGAGTGCGTTGAGCAAGGTCTGCGTCACGAAGGGATTTTGCCCGGCGGTCTGAATGTTCCGCGTCGCGCGGCGAAATTGCACCGCAGCCTGTTGGAAATCGGCAAGCCGAATGTCATCACCTCAACCTTGTCGGCGATGGAATGGGTCAACCTGTTCGCCCTCGCCGTGAACGAAGAAAACGCCGCGGGCGGACGGATGGTCACCGCGCCCACCAACGGCGCGGCAGGGATCATCCCCGCCGTGCTGCACTACTACATGAAATTCAACCCGGACGCGTCGGACGATGATGTCGTCGCCTTCTTTCTGGGCGCGGCAGCCGTCGGCATCCTGTGCAAGAAAAACGCTTCGATCTCTGGTGCGGAAGTCGGCTGTCAGGGCGAAGTCGGGTCCGCCTGCGCCATGGCGGCGGCCGGCCTGGCCGATGTGCTTGGCGCCACGCCCGAGCAACTGGAAAACGCCGCCGAGATCGGCCTGGAGCACAACCTCGGCCTGACCTGCGACCCGGTCGGAGGCCTGGTGCAAGTGCCGTGCATCGAGCGCAATGCCATCGCTGCCGTCAAAGCGATCAACGCCACGCAAATGGCCCTGCGCGGTGACGGCAAGCACTTCATTTCCCTGGACCGGGTGATCCGCACCATGCGCGATACCGGCGCCGACATGCACGACAAATACAAAGAGACGTCACGGGGCGGGCTGGCGGTCAGCTGGGTGGAGTGCTGATTGCACCGTCTGCGAACACATGCCCCGAAACGGGCAACCTCCCCTGTAGGAGCGAGCCTGCTCGCGATGAACTCCGGAGCACCGCGTGAACGTAGGAAACACGCGTAATCGTTGACGACCATCGCGAGCAAGCGCGCTCCTACAGGGAGAGTGATTGTCCGACAATCTTTCCGGCATGCCCCTTGCTACATCCCCCTTTGAGACTGCGAGCGACCTGCCAATGGTCCGGTGTTGCGAACCAACCCGATCACGGCCGGTCAACAACTGCACGTTCAATCAGGCGGTGACGCATCATGGACAACCCTTTTCAGCTCATTACCGATGCCTTCGCACCGGATTACCAGATCAACCTGAGCATTCAGGGGCTGGACGGCAGCATCATGCTGACCCTGTCCAACAGCGGCCACATCGTGGCCAAACGGATCATCAGCGCCGAACAACGCAATGATCCCAAGCGCCTGAAGCGCCTGGTGCAGAGCATTCAGTTCGGCATCGCCATCGAACAGGGCCACAGCGCCATGTCGATCCTCGAAGCCATGACCGACGGCGACAATCTCAACCTGCCGCCGCCTCCCGCCAATCAACGGCAACGACCTGCCGCGCGGCTTTAAATCTCGCCCTTCTCCACTTCGGGATGCTCACCGGAACCCGCACCGATCTTGCGTTGCGGGTGTTCGATCTTCACCGAAGGAAATTGAGACGAGGCATAACGCACCACCAGGATCGCGAACGCCAGCAGCAGAATCCCGCCGCACAGGTAGATGATCCCGAGATCCGGCGGGTTGTGGTGCGAGACGTTGGAGATCAGCAACCGCGTCAGCGCGGTGATCGCCACGTAGATCAGGAAACGCACCGGCATGTGGTTGGTCTTGAAGTAAATCCCGACCATCGCGCCCAGTTCGAGGTAGATGAACAGCAGCAAGATGTCATCGATCTTGATGTGCCCCTCTTCGATCATCCCCAGAAACTCCATCACCGCCGCCCACGCGGTCACCGCACCAATGGCGAACAGCGCCAGGTAGTGGAAGGTCTCGACGAACAGATTGCCCAGGGATTCGGCCAGTTGGTGCACGTTCTGCCGCAGGTTCTCGGCCCAGTTGATTTTCACGATGATTCTTCCTTAGCTCGGTTCGAGCGGATGATGCGGGTTGGACGTGACGGTTGTTCTGCATGCAGAAAAAAGGCCAGAGGCGCCTGCGACATCATGGCGAGGTGCTCTAAATCGCGCTCCGTGGCGTTTGGTCGCACCCTCGCGGGCCTCCGCCGAACCTGTAGGAGCAAGATTGCTCGCGATGGACGCGCCACTGTTCCCCTGACAAACACCAAATTCGGTCTACATTAAAAAGCCACTACCCAAAGCGCAGGGATTCGCTTATCCTTTTCGCTGTATAAATACACAGTGGTCGAATCAGACAACTATCGTGAAGGCATGTGAGGTGGTGAATGGCCGTCGAAGTGGTATACCGCAGCAGCCGAGATCTGGAGCGCTTGTTCATGGATAAAGCCGAAGCTGACCGTCATGACAAAATGCTCGAACTCGCCGAATTGCTGGCGGAAGTGTTGCACAAAGCCGTTCCGTCCCTGACCGAGCAGCAAGTGGAAGAAGCCGGGATCTACATGGCGAAGAATCGCGATGTGTTCGCCAAGGCGTTCAAGAGCCAGCCGGACGCCTTGGCCGAATTGCTGAGCGCACCGGTTGAAGTCGTTGAACCCGTTGTGGAAGAAGTCGAGGCCGCTGAGCCTGCCAAGCCAGCCAAAGCTGCCAAGGCCCCCAAGCAATAAACGCCCGAATTGAATAGGCCCTGAGTCGAATGGCTCAGGGCCTTTTTCATGTCCGCAATAAAAGCGGTTTCTCAGCGATACAGCACTTTCTCCGCCAACTCATCCGCCACCCTCGCCGGCGAACGTTTTTCCGCCTGGGCATGGGCAAAGACTTCGGTCAGCCGCGAACTGATTTTCGACAGGTGCGCGGTGATGGTCGCCAGTTCTTCACCACGGTGTTTGAGCGACACGTAAATCAACCCGCCAGAATTGATCACGTAGTCCGGCGCATACAGGATGCCGCGCCGTTCCAGTTGGTCGGCGACATCCAGATGCGTCAGCTGATTGTTCGCAGAGCCGGCCACTGCCGAGCAGCGCAGTTGCGTCACGCTGTGGCTGTTGAGTACGCCACCGAGGCCGCAGGGTGCAAGGATGTCGCAAGGGGTGCTGAGCAGCGAATCGTTGGCGATCGGGTGCGCGCCCAGTTGCTCCATCGCCAGTTGTACCTTGCCGTGATCGATGTCGCTGACCAGCAGTTCGGCGCCGGCGGCGTGCAGCTGTTCGGCCAAGGCATAACCGACGTTGCCCAGGCCCTGGATGGCCACGCGCAAGCCTTCGAGGTTATCGCTGCCCAGGCGCGCCATGGCGGTAGCGCGGATGCCGGTGAATACGCCCATCGCCGCGTGCGGCGCCGGGTCGCCGGCCGAGGTGGTGCTGGTGACATGCTGGGTCTGTTGCGCAATGCAATCCATGTCCGCCACCGAGGTGCCGCTGTCGATGGCGGTGATGTAGCGACCATCGAGCTGATTGATGCAGCGGCCAAATGCTTCGAACAACGCGGCACGATTTTCCACGTGGGCCGGCCGGACAATCACCGCCACACCGCCGCCCTGCGCCAGGCCGGCGAGCGCCGCTTTGTAGCTCATGCCTTGGGCGAGGCGAATGGCATCCTCGACGGCGGATTCGTCATCGGGATAGGCAAGGTAACGACAACCTCCCAGGGCAGGCCCGAGACGGCTGTTATGGATGGCAATGACCGCCTTCAACCCGGTGACCGGGTCAACGCTCAGATGCAGCGATTCAAGGCGAGTGCTTTGCATGAGAGCGAACATCGTAGGGGCTCCCGAATCACTTCTTGTAGTCGCCAGTATAGGCTTGCGCCCAAAAATTGCTGAAGCGCACCGGAATAAGCGTAGCCGGCATTCAGGGTTTCGGACATAACCGGGTGTGCCACTGGACGAACGCCGCAGACGAGGCTAAAACGAGGCATTGCCCGGAGATTTTGATGACGCCGCGCCAACGTTTCTTCGACTGCCTGCAACGATCACCGCCCGCGCTGTTCGAGGCGGCGCTGTGGATTGCCGTCGAGCACGACAAGGAAGTGAATCCGGCAGCGGTCCTGGCCAGCTTCAAGGACCTGCAATTGCGTGTCAGCTATGGCTTGCCGATGTTGCCGGTGAGCGAACTGGCCCAGCCACTGTTGCGGCGCTTGAATGACCTCGGGTTTGCCCAGGACGATTTCACCCCTTTACGCCCGCAAGCGGCCCTGCTCGATAAGGTGCTGACGCGTCGGCGCGGGCAACCCCTGGCCTTGGGGCTGATCGCCCTGGAGCTGGCCAGAGGCCTGGAGATTCCCCTGGTCGGGGTCAACTTCCCCGGGCATTTCCTGCTGCGGGTTCCGGGGGCCGACCATTTGCTCGACCCTTGCGGCGGTCGCCGGTTGTACCCCAACGATTGCCGGGAACTGCTGCAGCGCCAGTACGGCCCGAACATGAAGCTCAGCGCCGAACATTTGCTGACGGCCGAACCGGTGAACATGCTGCAACGGCTGTCGCGCAATCTGCGCCAGTTGCACTTGTCCCACGATGATTACATTGGCGCGCTGATCGACGCCGAGCGCGTGCTCGAACTAGGCAACGCCAATGCCTCCGATTACCTGGCCCGGGCCAGCCTCTACCAACGGCTGGACTGCCCGAACGCCGAGCGCTTCGACCTGGAACATGCGCTGTTGCTCAGCGACGACCCGATTCAGCGAATTCGCCTCACGGAACGCCTGGGCCACCTCCCCCCCAACTCAATCGTCCACTAACGCCTGTAGGAGCCGGCTTGCCGGCGATCCAGACGCCTCGGTCCATCCGGCTCACCGCGTTATCGTTCATCGCCGGCAAGCCGGGCGCCTACAGGTTCGTGTGACGCTTGCGAAGGCGAACGCACCTGGATGATCAGCAGCGCTGCGACCACCGCCGGTATCGCGCAGAAGAAGAAAATCTGCTGCACCGGAATGTGCATCGCCAGCAGCATGCTGCCGAACAACGGCCCGAGAATGGAACCGAAGCGCCCTACACCGAGCGCCCACCCCGTACCGGTGGCGCGGACGTGGGCCGGGTAGAAGTTGCTGGCGAAGGCATTGAGGGTCAGTTGCCCGCCAATGATGCAGAACCCGGCGGCAAACACACAGGCCACCAGATAACGCGGGTTGTCGTGATTCAGCCCGAGCAGAATCGTGCACACCGCCGCGCCAGCGAGAATCCCCGACAGCAGGCGGACCTTGCTTTTGAGCCGGTCGGCATACCAGGCCATGCCGATCGCCCCGAGCGTGCCGGCGAACAGGAACATCGAAGTCACCAGGTTCGCTTCTTTGAGTTTCAGGCCGCTTTCCAGCAGCAGCGACGGCAGCCAGCTGATCATGAAATACAACAGAATCAGGCTGACGAAAAACGTAGCCCAGATCAGCAGCGTCGGTCGTGCATAGCCGTTGCGGAACAGCTCCACCACCGTCAGCTTGCTGCCCTGCTCAAGCTCGTTTTGCGCAACCGAAGCCATCGGTGGCTGCCAGTCCGGCAGCATGCGCGCGGAGACTTTACGCAGCCGTGCGTAGGGCGGTGCGTCGCGCAGCAAACGCGGCAACGACTCCGGCAAAAACCACGCGAGGAACGGGAACAGCAGCAAAGGCGTGACGCCACCCGCGAGGAACACCGCCTGCCAGCCGAAACTGTCGATGAACCCGGCAGCGACAAACCCGCCCGCCGCGCCGCCAAACGAAAAGCCACAGGCTGCCAACGTCACCATCAAGGTACGCAGGCGCGGCGGCGAGTATTCCGACATCAGCGCCATGGCACTGGGCATGGCGCCGCCCATGCCGATGCCGCAGATAAAACGTGCAGCCATCAAGGTGTTCAACGAATCGGCGAAGACCATCAACACGGTCAGGCAGGCGTAGATCAGCACGCAGCAGAGCAGAATCCGTCGTACACCAAATCGGTCCGCCAGGGGCGTCACCGCCAGCGAGCCCAGCGTCAGGCCCAGCAGATTGGCGCTGAACACCGGCCCGAACGCGGCTTTTTCCAGTCCCCAGTCCTGAGCCAGCGCAGGCACCACGTAGCCCAGCACCTGAGCGTCATAGCCGTCGGTGACAAGCAGCAAGGCCAGCAGCAACAGGATCAACCACTGATAACGGGACACCGGACGGGCGTCGAGTGCCGCACGGAAACTGGCAATCTGGTTGTGCATCGCAAGGTACCTGATTTTATTTTTTTAGTGAGAAGCCCCCTGTGGGAGCGAGCCTGCTCGCGATAGCGGTGTGTCAGCTACATACATGTCAGCTGACACACCGCTATCGCGAGCAGGCTCGCTCCCACAGGGGATAGGGGTCGGTGATCAAGGGGTGTCGGGCTGATTGGCCGGGTGTGCCTTGATGAACGCGGGGTGTGTTTCGGCGAGCGCGGCCACCCGACGGATCCGTGGATACGCCTCCAGCGAAATGTTGAATCGCTGCGCCGCATACACCTGCGGAATCAGGTACACATCCGCCAACCCCGGCTCATCGCCGAAGCAGTAACCGTCGTCGCCAATCAACTGCTCCACCGTCGCCAGCCCCTGACTGATCCAGTGTCCGATCCACTCGACCACCTGGGTCTCGTCGTGACCCAACTGACGCAGACGGTTGAGCACACTGACGTTGTGCAGCGGATGAACATCGCAGCCGATCACCGCCGCCACCCCGCGCTCACGGGCGCGAGCGGCGAGGTCCCGGGACAGCAGCGGCACCTGTGGATAACGTTCTTCCAGGTACTCGATAATCGCCGGCGACTGGATCAGCAACTCGCCCTCATCGGTGCGCAAGGCCGGAACCCGGCCTTGCGGATTGATCGCCAGGTACGGTGGCTGGCGATGCTCGCCACCGGGCGGTGCGATCAGATTGACCGGCAGCGCCTGGTAATCCAGGCCCTTCAACGCCAAGGCGATACGCACCCGGTAAGACGAGGTCGAACGGTAGTAGGTATAAAGTTCCATGACTCGATCCTCTTAACGCGCCGGCAGTACTTTGCCGCGGCACTCGCCGAAACCGATGGAGGCAAAACCGTCGCGGCTGCAACGGGCGCGCAAGATGATTTCGTCGCCGTCCTCCAGGAATTTACGTACCTCGCCGGAAGCCAGTTCGATCGGCTTTTTGCCGCCTTCGGTGATCTCCAGCAAGCTGCCGAACTGACCGTTTTCCGGCCCCGACAAGGTGCCCGAACCGAACAGGTCACCGGCCTGCAACTGGCAGCCGTTGACGCTGTGATGCGCAACCATTTGCGCCACGGTCCAGTACATATGCCGGGTGTTGCTCAGCGTCAGGCGATGGGCCGGCAAGTTCTGTTCGCGCATGGCTTCGGTCAGCAGCAGCACTTCCAGTTCGATGTCGAAGGCGCCCGCGGCTTGATCGCGTTTGTCGAACAGGTAAGGCAGCGGCTGCGGATCGCCTTCCGGACGGGCTGGTTGCGCACGACGGAACGGCTCCAGCGCTTCAGCCGTCACCACCCACGGCGAGATGCTGGTGATAAAACTCTTCGACAGGAACGGCCCCAGCGGCTGGTACTCCCAGGCCTGGATATCCCGCGCCGACCAGTCGTTGAGCAGGCAGAAACCGGCGATGTGATCCGCCGCATCGCCGATGGCGATCGAGTCGCCCATGGCGTTGCCCTGGCCGATCCAGATGCCCAGTTCCAGTTCGTAATCCAGACGTGCGCACGGGCCGAAAGTCGGCTCGGCCTGACCGGCCGGCAGGGTCTGGCCTTTCGGGCGGCGAACGTCGGTGCCGGATGGGCGAATGGTCGAGGCGCGGCCGTGGTAACCGATTGGCACGTACTTGTAGTTCGGCAGCAAAGGGTTGTCGGGACGGAACAGTTTGCCAACGTTTTGCGCGTGCTCGATGCCGACGTAGAAGTCGGTGTAATCGTTGATTTTCGCCGGCAGGTGCATCTCGCAGTTGGCCGCGAGTGGCAGCAGTTTTGCGCCTTGGGCTTCGATCTTGCCGTGCAGGGTGCTGCCTTCCTGGAGCAGTTCGATCAAGCGTTCACGCAGGGCAACACGCGCGCCACGGCCCAGTTCGAAAAAGGCATTGAGTTGACCGCCCCGGGTGGCTTCCACGGCGGTGCGTGCGGCGCCGTCGAACAGACCGGCCTCGAGCGCCGCTTCCAGATCAAAGATGTGCTCGCCGATCGCCACGCCGCTGCGCGGGGCGGAACCCTTTACGCTGAACACGCCCAGCGGCAGGTTTTGCAGGGGGAAATCGGCGTGGCCGTTGGCGGAGGCAACCCAGCTACGAGTGATGGAAGTCTGAGTCATGGGTTATCTCCGGGTCGGGTCGAAAGTGGCGGGCAGCGTGGCCCAGCAGGCATCGTAATCGGGTTGCAGTTGCGGGCAGTCGAGGGCGAACCGGCTCGGGCGCAGCACCTGGCTGGTCTCGAACATGAAGGCCATGGTGTTGTCGATTTTCGCGGGCGCCAGTTCGGCGTTGATCGCTTTGGTGCAGGTTTCACCGTCCGGGCCATGGGCGCTCATGCAGCTGTGCAGCGACGCGCCGCCGGGCAGGAAACCTGCGGCCTTGGCGTCGTATTCGCCTTTGATCAGGCCCATGAATTCGTTCATCAGGTTGCGGTGGAACCACGGTGGACGGAAGGTTTTCTCGGCCACCATCCAGCGCGGCGGGAAGATCACGAAGTCGAGGTTGGCCAGACCGTGAACGCTGGTCGGCGAGGTCAGGACGGTAAAAATCGACGGGTCCGGATGGTCGAAACTGACCGAGCCCAGGGTGTTGAAACGGCGCAGGTCATATTTGTACGGCACGTTATTGCCGTGCCAGGCGACTACGTTCAGCGGTGAATGATCGAGCTCGCAACCCCACAGCTGGCCGAGGAATTTCTGCACCAGGGTGGTCGGTTGCTTGAGGTTTTCGTAATGGGCGACCGGGGTCAGGAAGTCCCGCGGGTTGGCCAGGCCGTTGCTGCCGATCGGCCCCAGGTCCGGCAAGCGCAACGGCGCGCCATGGTTCTCGGCGACATAGCCGCGTGCCTGCGGGTCGAGCAGTTCGATGCGGAATTTCAGACCGCGCGGCAGCACGGCGATTTCCAGCGGCTCCAGTTCCAGCACGCCCAGTTCGGTGGCGATGCGCAGCCGTCCCTGTTCCGGCACCAGCAACAGTTCACCGTCAGCGTTGAAGAACACGCGTTCCATGGAACGGTTGGCGCGGTAGCTGTGGATGCTGATGCCGGCGGGTTTGTCCGCGCCTGAGTTGGCGGCCATGCTCACCAGCCCGTCAATGAAATCGGTCGGCTCGCTCGGAATATCCAGCGGGTTCCAGCGCAGGCGGTTGGGGGTGACTTCACCCAACGGGCCACCGGCCAGTTGCCGGTCCAGCTTGACGAACGCCGGGTGATTGGCCGACGGCTGAATGCGGTACATCCAGGTGCGCCGCGCTTCACTGCGCGCCATGGTGAACGCGGTGCCGGAGAAGAGTTCGGTGTAGAGACCGTAAGGGGCTTTTTGCGGGGAGTTCTGGCCCACGGGCAGTGCGCCGGGCAACGCCTCGCTGCTGAATTCGTTACCGAAGCCGGACTGATAAGCCAACTCGGGCACCGTTGAATCGAGGTTCATGGAGCCTCCTGAACAGGGAGTAGGCAATGGCCTGTCACTCTGTTGCAGAGGTCTCGGCACGCCTGGGTTATTTTTATCGTAATTCAATTACGCATAACGTAATTTGATTGGTATTGACCGTCAAGCTATAAAGACGCCCATTCGTCCCGGGATCAGACTGCCGCCATGGAAACGCCGCGCAACAACGACAAACAGAAAGTCCGCTCGGCCGAGGTCGGTACCGACATCCTCAAGGCGCTGGCCGAGTTGTCGCCGTCAACGTCGCTGTCGCGGCTGGCCGAACACGTGCAAATGCCGGCGAGCAAGGTCCACCGCTATTTGCAGGCCTTGATCGCCAGCGGGTTCGCCGAGCAGAACACCGCCACCAACCATTACGGCCTAGGTCGCGAAGCCTTGCGCGTGGGGCTGGCCGCACTTAACAGTATGGACGTGCTGAAAGTCGCCGCCCTGCCCCTGGCCGAGCTGCGCGATGAGCTGAACGAAACCTGTTTTCTGGCGGTGTGGGGCAATCAGGGCGCGACCGTGGTGCACATCGAACCGGCCGTGCGCGCGGTGACGGTGGTCACGCAATTGGGCTCGGTGTTGCCGCTGCTCAGTTCGTCGACCGGCCTGGTGTTTGGCGCCTATCTGCCGAAACGCGAAACCGTGGATTTGCGCGAGCAGGAACTGCACAACGCTGACACCCATTCGCTGGCAGACGACCAGGCTTATGCCGCGCTGTGCGAACAGATCCGCGCGCGCGGTCTGCACCATGTGCATGGTTTGCTGATGCCAGGGGTCGACGCGTTATCGGCCCCGGTCTTCAATGCCGTCGGGCAGGTGGCAGCGGTCATGACCATTGTCGGCCCGACATCGCTGTTCCACGCCGACGAAAACGGCCCGGCGGCACAGCGGTTGCTGGCGGCGACGCGAGCCGTGAGTTGGCGGATGGGTTACGAGGCTCGTTAAGGCTCAGGCCAGGAAACCCGGAACGACGTCGATCACTAAATTGCTGATATCTCGTGGGGTCAGGTGCGGATGCAGGTGATGTTCCTGCAGGCTGTAGGCGACCGAGTAAACACCGACATCATCACCGTGGTAGTACGGAATATCATCATGCTGAAGTGAGGCATGGACATCTTCAACCAGGCGTCTGGAGTTGAACATTTTTCGCTCCTCTCCTACTGTCACAACACTGGTCACATACACTTCATCGATATTGATGTCGGGCACTGTGTATTTCAATGCTGCGTGAACATCTTCGACACTCAATGAACGGAGCCTCCGATTGGAAAGATTGATCGAAGGCGCTGTTGTCAGCCACCTGACGATATCAATGATGATGTTTTCAAATTCAATCAAACCCAACCCTTCAATTCGATCTTTCGGATCAAAGGAATATTGTCGACTGAACACATTGCTGGTGCCTTGAGCATAGTCAGGCAGGGCTTCTTTCTCGACATACTCCAGCGTTTCCTCGTATAGCGTGCGCGATGAATGCACCTTGTCATCGATGCGATCAACCACCGTATTGAGGTAGGTTCTGAAAGGGCTCACACCCAGCGCCTGCAAACGTTCGGTCAATAACACCTTAACCGCGAAATCCGCACGGATTTTCTTCAGCTGTGAAATTTTGCTGAACGTATAAAAACTGTCACTCATAACAACTTCCTGTCACGTTATCAGGCTCAAACTTCCTGTCGAGCCCGCCAATGGATTGATAATCATCTTACAAACAGAATATTGATGTGACACATGACCACACCCATTCCAAACCGCGAAGTTTCAAAATATACAGCGAACAACTTGAAAAACCCAACCAACAACATGTATGAATTCGTAAGTTCAGACAGAACAGTTTCCTTCTAACTAACAACACCCATTTCCTTGACCTTGGCAACCGCTTGGGTTCGACGCTCCACACCCAACTTGCTATAAATTCGCCGGACGTGGGTTTTTACCGTATGCAAGGATATGAACAGTTGTTCGGCGATTTGCTGGTTGGAATTGCCTTGGGCGATCAGGGTAACGACTTCCAGCTCCCGACTGCTCAAGCGGCTGGTATCAGTCACCGTGGTGGTCACCGATTCCTCCCCTCGCAAGCGGAAAAGCAGGTTCGGCTGACGCAGACTCAAATCGCGCAACGCTTGTTGCGCGTTGCAACGGTCGACCAATGCAAGCCCTGCGGTTAGTGCCGCCCCGGCCATCCCGGGCTCGGCGCTAAGGTCCGCGACCTCGCTGATCGCCAACTGCAACTCCGTTTCCAGCGCCAGCATCGCGTGTCGTTGTGCGTGATCAAGCAAGTGCCTCAGTCGATCCAGAGGTCTTTGCGCCTGATGCAGATAGGTTTCAGCCAGGATCAACTGGTATTCGATTCTTGCAATCAATGACTGCGTGGCCGGCGGGGCCTGCCTCGCGTGGGGCCCGCGATAGTGACGCAATACCCGGATAAGCGCTCCACGGGCCAGTTCGGGACGCCCCTGCTGCAGCCAGAAATGACTGCTGACTTGCAGCAGGACGCCGCGATAGACCGTGTCCGGAATCCGCCGCTGTTGCATCAATCGTTCAGCGTCACGCAGCAGGCAAAAAGCGTGGGCGTAGTCCTGACGATTGGCGGCCAACTGCGCCAGACCGAGGTAACCATACAGCACGCGTTTGTCCTGACTGTGCAGACAAATCTGCAGACCGTTCTCGAAATATTCGGCGGCCTGGGTTTCTCGCCCCTGACACAGACTCAGGCGTCCGCGATGCAAGGCAATCCGACCCAGCAACGGCTGAGCCAGCGGTTGCTGCTGCAGGAGCAAGTCGTGCATGTTGGCCAGCAGGCTTTCTGCCCTGACGCTCGCCCCGCGCTGCTCGAGCAACTGCGCGTGATCGAGTTCCAGCAGCCCCTCGAAGACCAGCGAACCTTGCGCGCGCGCCAGGCACAACGCCTCACGGTTGAACGCCTGCGCCACGTCGAGCTCGCCTCGCAGCAGGGCCTGCTGGGTCAGGCCGGACAGGCACATCAACCGGGCATTCCAGAGCTCCGGGCCGAGTTCGCCGAGGGCTTCCTGCAAATGTTCCTGCGAGCGCTCCATGCGCCCCTGCAAATGCAAAAGCCAACCTTGCATGGCTTGCCAGCGCGCGATCAGCTGCTGTTGTTGCAACGCTGACGGCTGAGGCATGAAGCGCGATAGATGCCCGATGCATTCGTCCGCTTGCTCAAATCGCCCGGCGAACAACAACGCTGCGGTGATCAGCCCGACCAGTTGCGGCGACCCCAACATCAACTCCTCGCCTTGCCGTTCGTGCAGGCGCAACAACAGCACCACGGTCTGCTCCTCGAACAGGTGCTCGAAACTGAAGTGCTGCAACAGGCTGACCGCGACTTCGAATTCTTCCGCCAGCAAGGCCTGTTCAAATGCGGCTTTCCAGTCGAGCTCGGCGGCGAACCACTGACAGGCACGTCGATGCCAGGAACGCCCCTCCGGCCATTGTTCTTCACGGACCAATTGTGTGAGGGGCGCGAAAATCTGCAGCCAGTCGTTCGACTCCTGCCACGGTTCGATGAAGCAGCCCAACGCTTGCAAGGTACCCAGGCACTGAGCACCCTCACCCGCACCGAACAAGTGATCACACAGCCGGGCATTGAAGCGCGGCAAGTGCGCCAGCACCCGCCAGGCTTCCGTGAGCTCCGGGGTCAGAATGCTGAACAGCTCATGTTCGAGGTAGTCGTGCAGAGTGTCGGGGCGGCCATGCAGTTGTTCGTTGCGCGACCAGTCGCATTTTTGCAGCAGCGCAATCCGCACGCCGGCGCACCAGCCACCGCTCAGCTCGATGATTCGGCTGGCACGCCTGGCGGCCTGCTCGGGTTCCAGGTTATGCAGCAGTCGGGCGATTTCGCTTTGGGTGAAGGCCAGCGTGGCGCGCTCGCAGTCGTACAGTTCATCCGCCAGTAACAGGCGCGGCCAATTGCACGGCGGTCGGCGCCGACCGCTCAGCCACCAGGTGACCATCGGGCTACTGATGGCCAACAAGCGGTCGAGCAACAGGTCCAGTTCCGGGTTGGGCGTGCGGCAATAATCATCCAGACCGATCCAGACCGGTGTCGGCCAGCGCGCCAGATGCGCCAGCAATCCGGGCTCGTCCGAGGTGTCCGTCCCCAGCGCGTGAGCCAGTCGCCGGCGCAATTCGTCCGCCGTCATCGAGGCCCCCGCCAGCGACAGCCAGCAGACCTGGCAGTGTGCCCGCGACAGGCTCTCGACCAGCAGCGCACTCTTGCCACTGCCGGCCGGCGCGCAGAGCAACTTCACCCGCGCGGTCGAGGCCATCAGCGGTTCGATCAACCGCTCGCGAGAGAGGTGATGAGATGACAAACGGGGCAGGAGTCCAGGACGATCCAGACACGGAGTCATGGCGGTCATAGTGGTGCGCCTTTTTATAATTGTGGCGCCACCCTAGTCCTCTCTACACGGCTTGTTGAAGAAGTATTCAGCGTGCTGATTTGCACCTATAAAAAAGGTGACCGAAGGGTCACCTTTGTGTGTAGGAGCCTGTAGGAAAATTACCTAACCCCCGTACTCCGCAACGCTGCCGGCGTGTAGTCCCCCGCTTTGGCATCGATGTTGAATTCGAAGCTGCGCTTCTCTTCGTTCTTCATCCCCAAGGCAATGTAGCGACCGGCAATCAGGTCATACAGCGCCTCGACCGTGTAGGCCGGCACCTGGTGATCGTAGTAAAACTGCGCGTGCCCCTCGGCCACTCGCCAGAGCTGGCCGCGACCGTCGTAATGGTCCGCCAGCGCCACCTGCCAGCTGTCTTCGTCGATGTACATGTGACGCTTGGCGTACACGTGCCGCTCGTTGGGCTTGACCGTGGCGACCACCTCCCAGACCCGGTGCAACTCGTAGCGGGTCAGGTCCTGATTGATGTGCCCGGCCTTGATCACATCGGTGTACTTGAGGTTCGGCGAGTCGAGCTTGTAGCTGTTGTAAGGGATGTACATTTCTTTCTTGCCGATCAGCTTCCAGTCATAGCGATCCGGCGCGCCGGAGAACATATCGAAGTTGTCCGTGGTGCGCAGGCCGTCGGACGAGGTGCCGACGCCGTCATAGGCCACTTGCGGCGCACGTCGTACGCGACGCTGGCCGGCGTTGTAAATCCAGGCCTTGCGCGGTTCCTGGACCTGATCGAGGGTTTCGTGCACCAGCAGCACGTTGCCCGCCAGCCGTGCCGGGGCCGTCACTTCCTGCTTGAAATAGCTGAGGACGTTTTCGTCGCTGCCCGGCTTCAGGTCACCCAGCAGCGAAGGCACAGCGACTTCGTCCTTGAAGCGGATCACGGTGAAATCACCATTGGACTGCGGCGTTGCCTGGGTGATGGTGCGACGCAGGTTGCCGCCGTGATAACGGGTCACGTGGTTCCAGATCACTTCGACGCCGTTCTTCGGAATCGGGAAAGCGTAGTAGCGATTGCCGGTGAAATTGGCCAGGCCGTTTCCGTCGTTGATCGGTGTCACGTTCAGCGCACTGCGCTTGGCCGACTCGTAAATCTCGGGCGGCAAGGCCACCGTACGATGGGTCGGGTAGACCGGGATCTTGTAGGTTTCGGGATAGCGCTTGAACATCGCGATCTGACCGTCGGACAGCTTGTCCTTGTATTTATCGACGTTGGCCGCGGTGATGGTGAACAGCGGTTTTTCATTGGCGAACGGGTCGGCCAGGAAACCTTTGCTGTCCACCGCCCCGGCGTTTTTCGGGATGCCACCGGTCCAGGCCGGAATCGAACCATCGGCGTTGCCGGCCTTCTCGGCGCCCAGCGGCGTCAGGCTGGTGCCGAGCTTGTTCGCTTCTTCCGGCGAGACCGCGGCCATCACATTGGCAGCCAGCAGGCTCAGGGCCAGAACACCGCATTGCAGAATCATCTTGCGCATGGAAATCATCCTTCTCAGCCAGATCAGAAGTTCACGCCAAAGCTCAACGCCAGGAAGTCACGGTCTTCCAGGGTGTTGTAGTCACCACCGAAAAAGTCGGTGTAACTCAAGCTCGCGGTGTAGGTGTTGCGATAGTCCGCATCGACGCCGACGCTGATGGCCTTGGCGCCTTCGTTGAACAGACCGTTGGGGCCGTAGCCGGCGACGTCGTGGGACCACGACAGGTTGGGTTTGAAATTGATCCCGGCGATGACGTTGTTGTAATCGAGGATGGCGCGGGCGCGATAACCCCAGGACGTCGACGTGACAAAACCGTCCCTGTCACCGCCGAAACCGTAAGCGCCATACACCGAGTCACGGCCGTAACGCAGTTTGCTGCGCGATTCCAGACCACCGACGCGGACAACCGCCGCCTCACCCACCAGGGTCAAACGGTCCGCGCCGGCCACCTGATCGATGAAGTGCGTCAGGGTGCTCTGGACCTGGGTAATTTCCTTGCGGCGATAGCCCTTGTTGTCAGCGCCTGGCCGGGTGGCAATGGGTGACGCCGCGCCGCCGGCAATCGGGTTGAGCAAGGCGAGGGTCAGGTCGGTGCTGTTGACCTGCACCGGGGCATTCGGGCGATAGCTGATCTCGCCGGTCCACGCGGTGCCGGTCGGCAAGGTGGTGGAGAAACTCGCGCCGTAGAGGCGGATGTCTTCCGGGTATTCGAGGTAGTACTGGCCGCGACCGAGCATCACGCTCTGGGCCAGCGCGGAACCAGTGCCGGGGGCGATGGCGTTCGCGGTCGCCACGATGCCGGGGATCCGTGCCAGCGTGCCCAATCCGGCGGTGGTGGTGCCGACGTTCGGCGTACGACTGTGGTAGTTCATGAAGTACAAGCCGTACTCGGTGTCATCACCCAGCCAGCGCAGCGCGGTGCCCCACTGCCCGGAGTCGCGGGCGTCGCGGTCGCCGCCCCGGGGCACGATCACCCCTTCCTTGCTGACCTGGAAACCCTGGCCGAAAGCAGCAGCAATCGGTTGCAGCGGCGCGATCGCCGGGCTGGCGACGGTGTACCCCGTGGTGCAACCGTCCGCCGCCACGTCACCGCCGAAGAAGGTGCCGCAGTTGTCGAGAACGGTCTGGTCCCACTCCAGCTGGTAGAAACCTTCCACGGTGAGCTTGTCGGTCAGGCCCTGGGAGGCGAACAGCATGTTCACCGGGATCAGGCCTTCCTTGATCTCGGCACCAGGGCGGCGGAACGCTGAAACGTCGACCGGGTTGATGCTGTTGATCGAGTTGCCGATGAAGGTACTTTCGCCCCAGCTGACCACCTGTTTACCGGCACGCACGGTGCCTGGCAGGTCGGCGATGGAGTAGTTGTGATAGACGAAGGCATCGAGGATCTGCGCGCCGGCAGACTTCGAACCCTCTTTGCGATTGTGATCGCTGATCGGCTTGAACTCGCGGTCTTCGTCCTTCAGTTCGAAGTCGTACCAATATTTGCCACGGACGAACACCCCGGTGTCGCCGTACTTCAGTTCCAGGTCGTGGATGCCCTTGAAGATCTTGGAGTAGGTCTCGCCCTTCTTGAAGTTCAGTCGCCCATCGTCACCGGTCGACGCCTGGCCGCTGCCACCATTGACGGTGCCCACCAGCGATTGTTCGGCATCGCGCATGCCCCAGCTCGCACCAACGGACAGCGAGGAATCGAAAGTCCCTTCGATTTCGCCAATGTTGAATGAAACGGCCTGCGCCTGGGCACAACTGCCCAAGGCCACCGCAACGGCCAGCGCCTGCGGTGTGAAGATGGCGCGCATTGTTGTTTTTGTCATGCGTCTTCCCCGGTGAGTGACAGAAGGCCACACCCTACTGCCGCAGGTCGGGGGCGATAAGCGCACGAAGGAGGTATTCGTTGTGTACCTCTAAAGGATGAAAGGCGTTGCGGAGTCTGGGTTTGCGCGGGGTATGGATGGGCTGGATAAGACACCATCATCCACACGGATCACCCGCTGCGCCGCCCTCTGGCACTGTTACTCATGCTGCAACAGATCATGTCACGAATCGCTATTTTTCCTTCCGGCTCAAGCAGTTATTCTGCCCGGGCTTTCAAGGTGAACGACCGGAAAGCACAAAACGACGGGATGTGAGTTGCCCATTCCATCGTCGCCAGATTTGGATGATTCGAAGATTTTCGACCCGTCGCCCCGTGTTCACTGACGTTGATTTGTAGCTCCTTGATCCAACGTCTTACTTTGGCCGCTGCGTTTGCAGCGGCCTTTTTTATGGGCGATGGTTTTTCGAGGAGGATGGCAGGTCCCGGGCGGGCCCTGCCGACAGCGCGGGGATCAGAGGGCGTACTTTTGCAGGTTACCCATCATCTCCTTCAGCGCCTCAATGTTGTCTTTCGGATGCGCGGCACCTTCGAAGTCGCAGATCTGCTGCCAGTGCGCCGCCACATCTTCCGGTGAAAACCCGACCCGAGGATCGAAGCCGGCGCCAAGGCTGCGTTCCCAGCGCACCTTGCCCATCCAGCCGCCACCGACTTCGAACAACCCGGAGGTTTCCTGGCAGTTTTCACTGGAGAGGTACACCACCAGCGGGCTGACCAGTTCCGGCTTGAGTTGCTCGAAGACTTGCGGCGGGATCAGGCCTTCGGTCATGCGCGTTCCGCCGGTGGGCGCGATGGCGTTGACCAGGATGTTGTTCTTGCGGCCTTCGATGGCCAGCGTGCGGGTCAGCCCGTAGAGGCCGAGCTTGGCCATGCCGTAGTTGGACTGGCCGAAGTTGCCGTAGATGCCCGAGGTGGACGCGGTGAAGATCACCCGGCCGTAGTTTTGTTCACGCAGGTGCGGCCACGCGGCGCGGGTCACTTTATAGGCGCCTTCGACGTGAACGCGGTAAACCAGGTCCCAATCGGCGTCGTCCATCTTGTGGAAGGTTTTGTCCCGCAGGATGCCGGCGTTGTTGACCACTACGTCGACACGGCCAAAAACGTCGAGGGCGTTCTGGACGATTTTGTCGCCGTCGGTGACGGAGTCATGGTTGGCCTCGGCGATGCCACCGGCCTCGCGGATTTCAGCCACGACGCGATCTGCTGCCGAGGCATTTGCGCCTTCGCCCTGGGTCGAGCCACCGAGATCGTTGACCAGCACCCGAGCGCCCTGTTTTGCGAACAACAGCGCATGAGCGCGCCCCAGGCCACCACCCGCTCCGGTGATGATCACGACTTTATCTTCGAAGCGCACAGGCTCATTCATTAGGGGGACTCCAGCAGGCCAGGGGACATTGAGTCCGAGTCTCCGGCAAGGCGCTGCGGGTCACAATGAACACAAGGGGGGCTGAATAGTGCTCGATAAGGCTGGGGGATGATGAGCGTACGGACCGAGTCGCGGCCCGATCGCCAGCAAGCTGGCTCCTACAGGAACAGGGTTAACCTCGATTTTTTGGCAACGCAAAACATTGTAGGAGCCGGCTTGCCGGCGATGGCGTCCTCATAGACACCGCAAACCTCGAAATCGCTATCGCCAGCAAGCCGGCTCCTACAGGGATGCGGTGGTGTTTTAATGCTCGCTACGAGCAGGCCACTTTGAGCGAGGTCGACATCAGGTGATCGCGGAACGCAAGGTAGTGTTTCAGCACAAGCGCCGGCGCTTCTGTCTGCGGGTAGTGGCCAATGCCCGGCAACAGCACCGTATCCGGGTTCGGGATCAACTCCCGATAGCGCTCGACCATGTGTGCGCCGGAGATCGGATCGACTTCGCCATTGATCAACCGCATGGGCACGTCACCGCGTTGCATCGCACTCACCCAACGATCGCGCTGGGCGCGGCGTTCGGGAATGTAGGCAATCAGCTTGTGCAGGATCCGCGGCCCGTGGTTGGTGTCCACCAGGCTCCAGAAATCATCCATTTCACTCTCGGTCGGACGGCTCTGCGGACCGAAGATCTGCCGGAAACTCTTCACCAGCGCATCACGGGAAAAGGCCCGGCCGATCATCCAGCCCAATGGGCTGAGCAACAGTTTCTGCGTCAGTATCGGACGATGGGTTTCCGGGAACAGGCCGCCATTGAGGAACACGCAACTGGCCAGATGAATGCGCGCTTCGTAATGCCGGGCCAGCAGTTCCTGGGCCACGCTGTCGCCATAATCATGGGCCAGCACGTGCACCGGTTGTTCGATACTTAAGTGTTCCAGCAACGCCTGTTGCAGGTCCGCTTGCTCCAGCAGGCTGTATTCGTGGTCCACCGGTTTGGCGGAATCACCGAACCCGAGCATGTCGCAGGCAATCACCCGATAACGCTGGGCCAGCGGTTGCCAAAGGTAATGCCAGTCCCAACTCGCCGTCGGGAAGCCATGGATCAGCAGCAGCGGCTCACCCTGCCCCGCCGTCCAGTAGCGAATGGTCTGGCCACGGAATACGAACGTCTGGCCGCGTTTGCGCCAGACACACAGAGGGATCTCGGCGAGAGGCATCAGAATTTATATCCCGCGTCTTGTTGATCGAGTTTGCGCAGCAACGCTGGCCAGGCCAGTGCGCCGCCCATCCCTTGAGCACTTTTGGTCACGCCGGCGATCATCGCCTTGGCGCCCGCCAGAATCTGCGGTTCGATGGCGATCAGTTCCGCACCGCCGCCCTGCGCCATCACCTGGATGTCGCAGGCGCGCTGGAAGGTGAACATCATCAGGAACGTATCGGCGATGGTGCCGCCACAGGTCAGCAGGCCGTGGTTGTGCAGCATCAGGAAATTGTTTTCACCGAGGTCGGCTTGCAGCCGCGCCTTCTCTTCGTGATTGAGCGCCACACCTTCGTAGGCGTGGTAAGCCAGGCTGGACAGGACGAACAGCGATTGCTGGCTGATGGGCAGAACGCCTTGCTTCTGCGCCGACACCGCCACGCCCGACGCCGTGTGGGTATGCAGCACGCAGACCACGTCGTGACGCACTTCATGCACGGCGCTGTGGATGGTGTAGCCCGCCGGGTTGATCTCGTAAGGACTGTCCATCAACTTGTTGCCGGCCTGATCGACCTTCACCAGACTCGACGCCGTGATCTCGTGAAACATCAGCCCGAACGGGTTGATCAGGAAGTCTTCGGTGCCTGGCACCTTGGCGGAAATGTGGGTGAAGATCAGGTCATCCCAGCCGTGCAGGGCGACCAGGCGATAACAAGCCGCCAGGTCGACGCGGGTCTGCCACTCGGCGGCGCTGACCTGGTCTTTGACGCTGTAGGACGATTGGAGGGGGGCTACGCTCACGACAAGGAACTCCTGTTCTTATTGTTTTGCTCACGTAAGCCAGTCTAGTCAGCCCCCGGGGTTCCTGTAGTTGCATTGGCAGCCAGCTTGATGGCCTAGCGAGTCACTGCGCAAACTAGCCTGGATCCAAGTCAAAGTACCGACGCCAGTAACGACGCAAGGCCCGGATTCAGCAGGCTCGCAGCGCCGTGACCAGCTCTGCCAGCCAGGGCTCGGCATCGGTTTCCGGGGTAACGGTTTCACTGGAGTCCAGGCGCAGCATCGGCAGCACTTCGCGCACGCCCAGTTCGCCGAATAACTCGCGCATCAACTCGCCGCCACCGCAGAACGTATCGCCGTAGCTGGTATCGCCCAGGCCTAGCACCGCGCCTGGCAAACCGCGCCAGGCAGCCGGCAACTGATCGCGAATGGCGAAATACAAGGGTTGCAGGTTGTCCGGCAATTCACCCATGCCGGTGGTCGAGGTCACGGCCAGGAAGGCTTCGGGGCCAAAGGCCTGAAGATCGGCAAGGCTCGCGCGCGGGTTGTGGAAAGTTTCAAATCCCGCGGTTTTCAAAAGGCTCGCGGCGTGTCGGGCGACTTCTTCAGCCGTGCCGTACACCGAGCCGGAAAGAATGGCGACTTTCATCAATCTGATCCTGAAGCTCAATAAAAGGTCGGGATATTAACAGCAGCGCTCGCATTGTTCTTTTAGAATGAAAATCTCTATCAACAGGAAGGGACTCTATCCATGATCAACGCCCAACTGCTGCAAATGGTGATTAACGCGTCCAACGACGGCATCGTGATCGCCGAAAAAGAAGGCGAACACGACAATATCCTGATTTACGTCAACCCGGCGTTCGAACGCCTGACCGGCTACAACAGCGAAGAAATCCTCTACCAGGATTGCCGCTTCCTGCAGTCCGGCGACCGCGATCAGGCACCGCTTGCGTTGATTCGCGAGACGCTGGACAGCGGCGGTTCCTGCCGGGAAATCCTGCGCAATTATCGCAAGGACGGCACTCCGTTCTGGAACGAACTGTCCCTTTCGACGGTAAAAAACCCGAGCGACGGCCAGACTTATTTTGTCGGCGTGCAAAAAGATGTGACCGTTCAAGTCAAGGCGCAGCAGCGAGTGGCCCAGCTTGAGCAGCAGGTGGCGGAGCTTCAAAAAGAGCTCGCCGAACTAAAAGCGACGAACGGTCAAAACAAAATCATGAATTGATTGTCATTAACTACAATCACCGTTGGCTTTGTAACTATTTCTTTCGAGCAGATCATGCAGCGTGACGCACTCCTGACCCAGGATGAGCTGGATTTCATCCAGACCATGCAACACAACCCGCAACTCAACGTGCGGGATGCGACGTCGAGCCTGCTCGTAAACGGTGGTTCACAGATCCGTGACTTGCTCACGCGCCTTGCCGCCCATGAGCAAGTCACCATCCAGGCGAATTTCGAAAACCAGCAAATGACCTTTCCGCTGCACCTGGTGGAAGACGAATTTCATGCGCTGCATTTACGCCTTGGTGTCCCCAGCATTTACGAAGACGGGCCATTGGTCCGGCCATGGCGCCTGGTACTCGAAGAGCCAGTAGCCCTGGAGAATGCCAGCGGCCAGCCCGGTACGATGTGGGTCCATGAAGTGTCGTTCAAGGGTGTGTTGCTGGAAGTCCGCAACAAAACCAAGCCGCCCAAACATTTCGCGCTGTGGTTCAGCCCGTCAGGCTATGAGCGGATCGCGATGCGTGGCACTTTCGAGAAGGAAACCGAGAACGGTTTCTATGCTTATCAGTTGAGTCAGAGCGACACCGACGAAACCGAGCGCTTGCGTCAGTACATCCTTCAGCAACATCGGTTGACCCATCCAGCCCTGCACCTCTGACTCAGGTATCCAGGTTACCCGCCAGGAACTGCTTCAAGCGCTGGCGCATCAACGTCCCTTCGTTACCCAGGCAGCCAATCGACGTTCCGGCGAGGCTTTCCTGCGCCAGATCGGACGCATCCCCAGCCAGCATCAACTGACAATCCAGGCTCATGGCCAGTCGATTGAGTCGGCGCGGCAGTTCAGGAGCGGGTGCGTGATTGGAAAAAAGCACCAGCGCCTGCGGCCTGATTTTTTCGCACACCAGGGTGAGTTCATCGAGCGGTTGGCCGATGGTCAGCAGTCGCACGCCCATTTCATTGCTGCTCAGGAACAACGCCGCGACCAACAATTCGAGTTCACGGCACTGACCGGCCAATGCGCTGACGATCACCCGCCGCGGCTGGTTGGCACGCATCAGCAGCAAGCGCTGCAGAACGCGCGTGCGCAAATAGCCATCGAAAAACAGCCATTCGCTGGTCTGGCCGAATTGATCCTGGCGCTGTAGCAACTGCTTCCACAGCGGCATCAGAATGCCCTGGAAAACCACGGTCTGGGGGTAACTGGAAAAAATCTGCCCGTAGACCTGATCCATCTGAACATCGTCGAACGCGCTGACGGCGGCATGGACCTGCTGCTGCCATTGCGCGTAGTCGGCGTGTACCAGTTCATTGGGGATAATGTGCGAGAGCGCCTGAAGCGGCGCGGTCTTGGCCAGGATCTTGCCGACCTTGCTGACAGCGACGCCACGGTCGATCCAGCCGAGGATGCTGTGCACGCGCTCGATATCAGCCATTGCGTACAACCGATGCCCGCTCTCGGTGCGCGTGGGCTGGATCAGACCATAACGACGCTCCCATGCCCGGAGCGTGACCGGGTTGACGCCGGTCAGCCGCGCCACCTCGCGAATCGGAAACAAGTCCTCCTGTTCGAGGGGAACTACGGTCTGGGCAGCAGTGACATCGTCAGTCAAGACAGGCATTGGGCAGTCAACTTCCGTGTGTTCATTGGATCCTATTCTACCTCGCCTGCCCCGTCACCATTCAAGGCATAGATGAACGACGATTGTCACAGGCATAACCTGTAGAATCCGGAATAATCCTTGCTTATACCGAGACGCAGCCCACCACCCCGGCGCTGTGCCTGGCGAAACTCCTATCCGGAGTGACGCAATTGTTAAACGGAGATACACGATGTCTACCTCCCCCGTCACATTGATGGTTGCGCGCCGCGTCGCCAATGGGCGTTATCAGGACCTGATGGCCTGGTTGCGCGAAGGCGAACAACTGGCCACTGACTTCCAGGGCTATCTCGGTTCCGGTGTACTTGCGCCGCCGCCCGGCGATGACGAGTTCCAGATCATTTTCCGCTTCGCCAATGAGCAGACCATGCACGCCTGGGAGCATTCCGCCTCGCGTACCACCTGGCTGGCGCGCGGCAGCGACTTGTTTGCGCACAAAACGGAGCATCGCGTAAGCGGCATCGAAGGCTGGTTCGGTGCTGTCGGCGCACGTCCGCCACGCTGGAAACAGGCCGTGGCGATCTGGCTGGCGTTCTTTCCGGTGTCGTTGCTGTTCAACTTCGTGCTCGGGCCGTTGCTCGGCGAAATGAGCCTGCTGCCCCGGGTGATGATCAGCACGCTGTGCCTGACGCCGCTGATGGTCTACTTCTTCATTCCGCTGTCGACACGTTTGTTGGCGAGCTGGTTGAACAGCACTCAAACGCGGCAATTGCCCACCAAACCCGCCTCCCAGAATCACTGATGACCCTTTGTGGGAGCGAGCCTGCTCGCGATGGCTATGTGTCAGTCAATATTTGCGCAAACTGACACACCGCCTTCGCGAGCAGGCTCGCTCCCACAGAGGTTGCCGCGCCAATAGGTGGACAGCTCCCGTCGCTGGTATAGTTTTGCTCTCACCGTGACGCGAGCCGTTCATGACTTCTTCATCCGCCCCGATCCTTATCACCGGTGCCGGCCAGCGCGTCGGCCTGCATTGTGCGCAGCGTCTGCTCGAAGACGGCCATGCCGTGATCTTCAGCTATCGCACTGAACGCCCTGGCGTACAGGCATTGCGTGATCTGGGCGCGACGGCGCTCTTCGCCGACTTTTCCACCGAGGCCGGGATTTTCACCTTCATCAGTGAACTGAAGACCCACACCGACCGCCTGCGCGCTATCGTCCACAACGCCTCCGAATGGCTGGCCGAAACACCGGACACCGATGCCGCCGCCTTCACCCGCCTGTTCAGTGTGCACATGCTGGCGCCCTACCTGATCAACCTGCACTGCGCCGACTTGCTGCACCGCTCGAGCCCGGCCGACATCGTGCACATCAGCGATGACGTGACCCGCAAGGGCAGCAGCCAGCATATCGGCTACTGCGCCAGCAAAGCCGGGCTCGACAGCCTGACACTGTCTTTCGCTGCGAAGTACGCGCCCGACATCAAGGTCAACGGCATCTCGCCCGCCCTGCTACTGTTTAACCCCGACGACGACGCGGCGTATCGCGCCAAGGCCCTGGCCAAGTCTGCCCTGGGCATCGAACCCGGCAGCGAAGTGATCTACCAGAGCCTGCGTTATTTGCTCGACAACCCTTATGTCACCGGCACGACCCTGACCGTCAACGGCGGAAGGCACCTCAAGTAGATTGCCCCGCGAGGATCATCCATGACGTTTTCCCTGCCCCAGAATGCGCTGTCCCAGAACTATCGCGAGATCCTCATCGGCCTTGGTGAAAATCCCGATCGCGAAGGCCTGCTCGACACACCGTTGCGCGCGGCCAAAGCCATGCAGTACCTGTGTCACGGCTACGAGCAGAGTGTCGAAGCAATCGTCAACGGCGCGTTGTTCGCCTCCGACAACGATGAAATGGTCATCGTCGACAACATCGAGTTGTATTCGCTGTGCGAACATCACCTGCTGCCCTTCATCGGCAAGGCACATGTGGCTTATATTCCAACGGGTAAAGTGCTGGGCCTGTCGAAGATTGCGCGACTGGTGGACATGTTCGCCCGGCGCCTGCAAATCCAGGAAAACCTCACCCGGCAGATCGCTGACGCAGTGCAGCAGGTGACCGGTGCGGCTGGTGTCGCGGTGGTCATCGAGGCACAGCACATGTGCATGATGATGCGCGGCGTCGAGAAACAGAATTCGACCATGAACACCTCGGTGATGCTCGGCGCCTTCCGCGAGTCGAGCAACACCCGCCAGGAGTTCCTGCAATTGATTGGACGGAGCAAGTAGCAATGCCACAACTTCAACCAGGAATGGCGCGCATCCGGGTCAAGGACCTGTGCCTGCGCACGTTCATCGGGATCAACGAGGATGAAATCCTCAACAAGCAGGACGTGCTGATCAACCTGACCATTCTGTATGCGGCCCAGGAAGCGGTGCGTGACAACGACATCGATCACGCGCTGAACTATCGCACCATCACCAAGGCGATCATCGCTCACGTGGAAGGCAACCGCTTTGCCCTGCTCGAACGCCTGACCCAGGAAATTCTTGATCTGGTAATGGCCAACACGTCGGTACTCTACGCAGAAGTGGAAGTCGACAAACCCCATGCCCTGCGTTTCGCCGAGTCGGTGTCGATCACCCTGGCCGCGAGCCGCTGAGTGCGTCTGGCGCATCGCGCGCCAGGCTTTTATCATCCCGCGCCACGCATTGAATTCACAGAGCCCATCATGACCGAGCAACAACGCCTCGAACTTGAAGCCGCCGCCTTCCGCCGACTGGTCGCGCACCTGGACAGCCGCAAGGATGTGCAGAACATCGACCTGATGAACCTCTCGGGTTTCTGCCGCAACTGCCTGTCCAAGTGGTACAAGGCCGCCGCTGACGAACGCCAGATCGAGGTCAGCCTCGATGACGCCCGTGAAGTCGTCTACGGCATGCCGTACGCCGAGTGGAAAGCCCAATATCAGCAAGAAGCCAGCGCCGAACAACAAGCGGCGTTTGCCAAAGGAAAACCCAATGAGTGATTTGAACACCCTGCGCACCAGCCTCAAAAGCGGCGAGCACGTTTTTGCCGACACCCTGGCGTTCATCGCCGCCGGCTACGACTACCAGCCCCAGGCCTTCACCAACGGCGGCGTGGAAAATGCTGCCGGGCAGAACGAAGGCTCGTGCAAGACCCTGGGCCTGGCCTTGCTGGAAGGCCTGAGCGACGAAGAAGCGCTGCTGGCATTCGGCGAGCACTACCGCTCCGTCGTGGCCACGCCTGAAGGCAGCGATCACGGCAACATCCGCGCGTTGATCGCCCATGGCCTGGCCGGTGTGAAATTCACCGAGCAACCTCTGACCCGTCGCTGATTTCTGACTGACACCGCCCCTGTAGGAGCCGGCTTGCCGGCGATGGGTCCCTCGAGTCGTGCATCGCCTTCGAAGACGCCATCGCCGGCAAGCCGGCTCCTACAGGGTTTTGTGTTGCCTGGCTGATTTTGTATAACGCTGAAACCACATCCCGACTTTTAAGATTGACCCGGCAACTTTATTTCGTTTGCCCGGCACCACTGCTCGCGGCTTAGATAAAAGAAGAGCCTCCCTTCTTCAGAGTCGGTCATCCATGAGCAGCGAATCCATCAGCCGGTCGATCAACATCGTGCACCCCGTCACCCTCAGCCACGGCAAGAACGCCGAGGTCTGGGACACCGATGGCAAACGCTACATCGACTTCGTCGGCGGCATCGGCGTGCTGAACCTCGGCCATTGCCACCCGCGCATCGTCGAGGCGATTCGCGAACAGGCCACCCGGCTCACGCACTACGCGTTCAACGCCGCGCCGCACGTGCCCTACCTCGACGTCATGGATCGCCTCGCCGCGTTCATCCCGGTGGATTACCCGGTCAGCGGCATGCTCACCAACAGCGGCGCGGAAGCGGCGGAAAACGCCCTGAAAATCGTCCGTGGCGCGACCGGCCGCACCGCCGTGATCGCCTTCGACGGCGCCTTCCACGGCCGCACGCTCGCCACCCTCAACCTCAACGGCAAGGTCGCGCCCTACAAACAGAAAGTCGGCGTGCTGCCCGGCCCTGTGTATCACCTGCCCTATCCCAGCCAGGACAACGGCGTAACCTGCGCCGACGCGCTGAAGGCGATGGATCGGCTGTTCAGCGTCGAAATCGATGTCGAAGACGTGGCGTGCTTCATCGTCGAACCGGTGCAGGGCGAAGCCGGTTTCCTCGCGATGGACATCGAGTTCGCCCAAGCGCTGCGCCGCTTCTGCGATGAAAAGAACATTCTGTTGATCGCCGATGAAATCCAGTCCGGGTTCGGCCGCACCGGACAGCGCTTTGCGTTTTCGCGGCTGGGCATCGAGCCGGACCTGATCCTGCTGGGTAAAAGCATCGCCGGCGGTGTGCCACTGGGTGCGGTGGTCGGGCGTAAACCGCTGCTCGACACCTTGCCCAAGGGCGGACTTGGCGGCACGTATTCGGGCAATCCCATCGCCTGCGCGGCGGCGTTGGCGACGCTGGACGAAATGACCGATGCCAACCTGCACGCCTGGGGTTCGCAGCAGGAAGAAGCGATCGTCAGCCGCTACCAGGCCTGGCGCGCCAACAAGGTTTCACCTTATCTCGGACGCCTGACCGGTGTCGGCGCCATGCGTGGCATCGAACTGGCCAACGCCGATGGCTCACCGGCTCCGGCGCAACTGACGCAACTGCTGGCGCTGGCCCGTGAAGCGGGGTTGCTGCTGATGCCGAGCGGCAAGTCGCGGCACATCATCCGGCTGCTGGCGCCGCTGACCACTGAGGCGGCAGTGCTGGAAGAAGGCCTCGACATCCTCGAGGCGTGCCTGAAAAAACTGAGCTGAACACTGACCCCATGTGGGAGCGAGCCTGCTCGCGATGGAAGACAGGGCACCGCGTGGCCTCAGGTTGCCCGCGTTTTCGTTGGCGTCTTTCGCCGGCAAGCCGGTCTCGCTCCCACAAAGAAATGTGATCAGGCCTGGAATCATGGGCACAAAAAAAACCGGCCGAGGCCGGTTTTTTCATTGCAACGGAATCAGAACGAAGCGTTCTGCAGACCGTCGAGGTAACGCTCGGTGTCCAGTGCCGCCATGCAACCGGCGCCGGCCGAGGTGATCGCTTGACGGTAAACGTGGTCAGCCACGTCACCGGCAGCAAAGATACCTTCAACGTTGGTCGCGGTCGCATTGCCTTCACGGCCGCCGTGCACCACCAGGTAACCGTCTTTCAACGTCAACTGACCTTCGAACAACGAAGTGTTCGGGGTGTGGCCGATGGCGATGAACACGCCGTCGACTTTCAGCTCGTCGAAGCTGCCGTCGTTGTTCTTCAGGCGAGCACCGGTCACACCCATGTTGTCGCCCAGGACTTCGTCCAGGTTCGAATTCAGCTTCAGGATGATCTTGCCTTCGGCCACGCGGGCATTGAGCTTGTCGATCAGGATCTTCTCGGCGCGGAAAGTTTCGCGACGGTGGATCAGGGTCACGGTGCTGGCGATGTTGGCCAGGTACAGCGCCTCTTCGACAGCGGTGTTGCCGCCACCGACCACGGCCACTGGCTTGTTGCGATAGAAGAAACCGTCGCAGGTCGCGCAGGCCGAAACGCCTTTGCCCATGAACGCTTCTTCCGACGGCAGGCCCAGGTAACGAGCGCTGGCGCCGGTGGCGATGATCAGGGCGTCGCAGGTGTAGGTCGCGCTGTCGCCGGTCAGGGTGTAAGGCTTGGCAGCGAAGTCCACGGCATTGATGTGATCGAAAACGATCTCGGTTTCAAAGCGCTCGGCGTGCTCACGCATCCGCTCCATCAGCGCCGGGCCGGTCAGGCCGTGGACGTCGCCCGGCCAGTTGTCGACTTCGGTGGTGGTGGTCAGTTGACCGCCGGCCTGCATGCCGGTGATCAGCAGTGGCTTGAGGTTGGCACGGGCGGCATAGACCGCGGCGCTGTAACCGGCAGGGCCGGAACCGAGAATAATCACTCGCGAATGACGGACTTCAGACATGACCTGCTCCTGTTGACCGGCCCGAAACATCTGGCGCGGAACGCCGGCGTACCGGCGGGAATAAAAAAGGACCGTTGAAAGCACTTGGGGAAGGCTCGAACTCGACAGTCCTGTAAAAGATTGGGTGCAGCGTATCGAGGGGGCGAAGATTAAGGAAATACGGTTTAACAATCCAGCTCATAGGCGACCTCTATTCCGTAACAACGAATATAGAGACGCCTTTGTTACCGTTGATGTCGATGCTGCAACCGCGCTTTCGTCCGCGAGGCAAAGCCGGTAAGGTCGGCGCGTTTCCCCTCTGCTCGGAGCACGATATGCCCGCCCCTGTTCTGTCCGGCCCGCAATACCTGCGCGAAGGCCTGAAGCTGGTTCTCAGCCCCAGCCTGCGCCTTTTTGTATTGCTTCCACTTGTAATCAACCTGGTGCTGTTCGTCGGATTGATTTATCTGGCCGGCCACCAATTCAGCCTGTGGGTCGATACGCTGATGCCGTCCCTGCCCGACTGGCTGAGTTTCCTCAGTTACATCCTCTGGCCGATTTTCGTGGTGCTGGTGGTGCTGATGGTGTTCTTCACCTTCACCATGCTCGCCAATATCATCGCTGCGCCGTTCAACGGTTTTCTCGCGGAGAAAGTCGAAGTGGTGGTGCGCGGCACCGATGATTTCCCGGCCTTCAGCTGGGGTGAACTGATCGCCATGATCCCGCGCACCCTGGCCCGGGAAATGCGCAAGCTTGGCTACTTTCTGCCCCGCGCGATCGGGTTGTTCATCCTCTCGTTCATCCCCGTGGTCAACATCATCGCCGCACCGTTGTGGCTGTTGTTTGGCGTGTGGATGATGGCGATCCAGTACATCGACTACCCGGCGGATAACCACAAGCTGGGCTGGAACGAGATGCTCGCCTGGCTGCGCGCAAAGCGCTGGCAGAGCATGAGCTTCGGCGGCAGCGTTTATCTGGCGCTGCTGATTCCGGTGGTCAACATCCTGATGATGCCAGCGGCTGTGGCCGGCGCGACCTTGTTCTGGGTCCGTGAGCGCGGTGCGGAGAACCTGGTCACCCAACGCTGAGCCGGTCATAAATCCATCATCAAATCGCCATAACGACGACATGGCCTCAGCTGACACTGAGGTCATGACGACAGCTCTGCATATCACCCTGATCACCGAAACCTTCCCTCCCGAAATCAACGGCGTGGCCAATACCCTTGGCCGCTTGTGCGACGGTTTGCGCGCGCGCGGGCATCAGGTGGAACTGGTACGGCCACGACAGAGCTGCGATCAACAACTGGGCAGCGACGACGAATTGCTGCTGTGCCGCGGCTGGCCGCTGCCGGGGTATCCGGGGTTGCAATGGGGTCAGTCGTCAATGCACAAACTGCTGCGGCGCTGGACGCGCCAGCGCCCGGATGTGCTGTACATCGCCACGGAAGGGCCGCTGGGTTTGTCGGCGCTGCGCGCCGCACGGCGCCTGGGGATTTCGGTGGTCAGCGGCTTTCATACCAATTTCCAGCAGTACTCCAACCAGTACGGACTCGGCTTGCTCACCCGCCTGCTGACTCACTACCTGCGCTGGTTTCACAACCGCTCGAACCTGACCCTGGTGCCGAGCGTCAGCCAGCGCCTGGAGCTGGAGCGCCGAAATTTCGAGCGCCTGGCGCTGCTGTCCCGCGGGGTCGACAGCCAGTTGTTCCACCCGACCAAACGCTTGCCATCGCTGCGCGAGCAATGGGGAGTCGGTGACAAGGACATTGCCCTGATCCATGTAGGACGGCTGGCGCAGGAGAAAAACCTGGGGCTGCTCAAGCGCTGTTTCGACACGCTGAAAGCGACTTATCCACAGCGAAAAATAAAACTGATCATCGTCGGCGACGGCCCGCAACGGGCGGCGCTGGAGAAGGATCTGCCCGAGGCGATTTTCTGCGGCTCGCAACGCGGCGAAGCGTTGGCCAGTCACTATGCGTCAGGGGATGTGTTTCTGTTTCCAAGCATGACCGAGACGTTCGGCAATGTGGTGCTTGAGGCGTTGGCTTCGGGGCTGGGGGTGGTGGCTTACGATCAGGCGGCGGCGGCCCAGCATATTCGTCATGGCTACAACGGCGTGCTGGCGATGCCGGGGGATGAAGAAGCGTTCTGCGATGCGGCGGCGTGGCTGCTGGAAGAGCGCGAAACCTTGCGTTGCGTGAGGCTCAATGCGCGTCAGCATGCGAGTCGCCAGGGGTGGGCGGCGATCATCGAGCAGTTCGAGGGGCAGTTGCGCGGGGCTTGTGTCGGAGAGTTGGTGGTGCCGAATGCACCGACCGTCCTTTGAATCCTTGCTGAACTTCAGACCGCTATCGCGAGCAGGCTCGCTCCCACAATGGTGATGTGTCGTACACACATCCTGTGGGGAGCGAGCCTGCTCGCGAAGGGGTCGATAAAGTCGCCGCTTAAACCAGCGTCATCAACGCCTCACGGCTGAACGGCAGGATGTCTTCCTCACGACCGTCACGCACTTTCTGCGCCCAGTCCGGGTCCACCAGCAGCGCACGACCCACCGCCACCAGATCGAACTCGTCGTTGTTCAAACGCTCCAGCAGTTTTTCCAGGCTGGCCGGCTGCGCGATCTTGTCGGTGTTGACCATGAACTGCAGGAACTCGCCATCCAGGCCGACGCTGCCCACGGTGATGGTCGGCTTGCCGGTCAGCTTGCGCGTCCAGCCCGCCAGGTTCAGTTCGGAACCGTCGAACTCCGGCTCCCAGAAACGGCGCGTCGAGCAGTGGAAAATATCCACGCCGGCATCGGACAACGGCTTGAGGAATTCGCCCAGCGCTTCCGGGGTTTGCACCAGACGCGCGGTGTAATCCTGCTGCTTCCACTGGGAAAAACGGAAGATGATCGGGAAGCCTTCGCCGACCGCTGCACGCACTGCCTGGATCAGCTCGATGGCGAAACGCGAACGGTTGGCCAGGCTGCCGCCGTATTCGTCAGTACGCTGGTTGGTGCCTTCCCAGAAGAACTGGTCCACGAGGTAGCCGTGGGCACCGTGGATTTCCACACCGTCCATGCCGATGGACTGAGCATCCTTGGCGGCCTGGGCGAACGCGGCGATCACGTCCTGGATGTCCTGCTGGGTCATGCCGTGAACCACGACCTGGCCGTCCTTCAGTTTTTCCGACGGACCGTAACCCGGCACGCTGGCGTCCGGTTCAGTGCCGATGCGTCGCACGCTGCCGACATGCCACAACTGCGGAACGATCTTGCCGCCTTCGGCGTGCACCGCGTCGACGACTTTCTTCCAGCCGGCCAGCGCGGCATCACCGTAGAAGTGCGGCACGTTCGGGTAGCCGTTCGAGGCCTTGTGGCCGACGGTGGTGCCTTCGGTGATGATCAGGCCAACGCCCGCAGCGGCGCGGCGACGGTAGTACTCGATCACTTTGGAATTGGGTACGCCGCCCGGGGAGAACGAGCGGGTCATCGGCGCCATGACGACGCGGGTCGGCAGCTCGAGGGTGCCGAGGTGGAACGGTTTGAACAAGGCTTTAACAGGCATGGGACGCTCCACGGGAATAGACTTTATGACGGCGATAATATGGAGAGTGCGACGGATTGAACAGCACTATTGATTGCGGTGATTAAGGTCTAAAAGTCATACGGAACTGTAGGAGCGAGCTTGCTCGCGAAGAACTTGAGAACGCCGCGTTCTGTCTGGCTTCCGGCGTTATCGTTGACGTCCATCGCGAGCAAGCTCGCTCCTACACAGGGGATTTCAGCTCAGGGCTTTTTCGATGGCATGAATGATCGTCGGATCATCCGGTGCCGTGCGTGGCGAGAACCGCGCCAATACGCGACCGTCCTTGCCCAGCAGGAATTTTTCGAAGTTCCAGGTGATGTCGCCCGGGAATTCAGCGCCCTCGCCGGCCAGCAGGCGATAGAGCTGATGACGATCATGGCCGTTGACTTCCAGCTTGCTGGACAACGGGAAGGTCACGCCATAGTTGAGGCTGCAGAACTCCTGGATCTCTTGTTCGGTGCCCGGTTCCTGTCCGGCAAACTGGTTGCACGGCAGACCCAGCACGCTGAAGCCCTTGCCTTTGTACTGCTGATAGAGGTTTTCCAGCGCCGCGTACTGCGGAGTCAAGCCACATTTGGAGGCAACGTTGACCACCAGCACGACATTCCCCTTGAAGGGCGCCAGCGGAAGCTCCTGACCATCCAGGGCTGTCAATTTAAGGTCGTGAAAAGCACTCATGACGAACTCCAGATTCCCGTGTTCTTCTCGAAACAGCCTCTTGGTGAGGCCACCAAGGACAGCCGCGGACTAAAAAGGCGCCCTCGGGCGCCTCTCCAGTTCTCTGAGCTTAGCGCAGAAAATCAGTGGTGATGGCCACCTTCGCCATGGACGTGGCCATGAGCGACTTCTTCCTGGCTGGCATCACGGATGGCGATGATCTTGACCTGAAAGTTCAGGCGCTGACCGGCCAGCGGGTGGTTGCCGTCGACGGTGACATCGTCGCCGTCCAGATCGCGAATGGTGACGATCTGCATCTGGCCGTCCGGAGCGGAAGCGTGGAACTGCATGCCCACTTCCAGCTCGTCGACGCCTTCGAACATGCTGCGGCTCAGGGTGCTGACCAGTTCGGCCGCGTATTCGCCGTAAGCATCCTCAGGTTCAACGGCTACAGTCAGCTCATCGCCGACTGCCTTGCCTTCCAGAGCCTTTTCCAGGCCCGGGATGATGTTGCCAGCACCTTGCAGGTAGACCAGCGGCGCGCCGCCGGCGGAGCTGTCGATGACCTCACCAGCGTCGTTGGTCAGGGTATAGTCGATGGAGACAGCCTTATTGGCGGCGATCAGCATGGGGCGAGACCTTTTGCATAAGAATTTAGAAAGGCCAAGTTTAGCGAAGCAATCGTCCGAAAGCGAACACAACCCGGACAGACGGATTGCCGCGCAAGGCTCGACGGTCACCGGGTTCCATCTGGACGAGGACGGCCATTGGGTGGTCGAGCTGTCGTGCGGTCATACCCAGCACCTGCGCCACCAGCCGCCGTGGCAATCGCGCGCCTGGGTTCTGGACCCCGCGCAACGTATTGAAAAAATAGGCCAGCCCTTTGAATGCGGTTGGTGCGCACAAGGCTCGGTTAGCGATAACCTTGGCGACTGAATTTCGGTAGATCGTCAGCTATAGATGATCACCTTTGTCATGCTCCCTTAGAGAATCCGCATGCAAACTTTTTTTATCGCACCCACCGATTTTGGCGTGGGTCTGACCTCCATCAGCCTCGGGCTGGTCCGTACCCTCGAGCGCGCCGGCCTCAAGGTCGGCTTTTTCAAACCGATCGCCCAGCCCCATCCGGGCGATACCGGGCCGGAGCGCTCCACCGAACTGGTGGCACGCACCCACGGCCTGAAACCGCCGCAACCGCTGGGCCTGGCCCACGTCGAGCGCATGCTCGGTGACGGTCAGCTCGACGAGTTGCTCGAAGAAATCATCACGCTTTATCAGCAGGCGGCCATCGGCAAAGACGTGCTGATCGTCGAAGGCATGGTGCCGACCCGCACCGCCAGCTACGCCGCACGGGTCAATCTGCACCTGGCCAAGAGCCTCGACGCCGACGTGATCCTGGTCTCGGCACCGGAAAACGAAGCGCTGACCGAACTTTCCGGCCGCGTGGAATTGCAGGCGCAATTGTTCGGCGGCCCGAAGGACCCGAAAGTGCTCGGCGTGATCCTCAACAAGGTCAAGACCGACGAAAGCATGGACGCCTTCGCTTCGCGCCTGAAGGAACATTCGCCGCTGTTGCGCAGCGGTGATTTCCGCCTGCTCGGTTGCATCCCGTACCAGCCGGAACTGAACGCGCCGCGCACCCGCGACGTGGCGGACCTGATGGGCGCGCAGATTCTCAATGCCGGCGATTACGAAACCCGGCGCATGAACAAAATCATCATCTGCGCCCGCACCATGCGCAACACCGTGGAGCTGCTCAAGCCCGGCGTGCTGGTGGTGACGCCCGGCGACCGCGACGACATCATCCTCGCCGTCAGCCTTGCCGCCATGAACGGCGTGCCGCTGGCCGGCCTGTTGCTGACCAGCGACACCCTGCCCGACCCGCGCATCATGGACCTGTGTCGCGGCGCCTTGCAGGCCGGTTTGCCGGTGTTGTCGGTGAGTACCGGTTCCTACGACACCGCCAACCAGCTGAACGGCCTGAACAAGGAAATCCCGATCGACGACCGCGAGCGTGCGGAGATCATCACCGACTTCGTCGCCAGCCATCTCGACGCCAACTGGCTGCACCAGCGTTGCGGCACGCCGCGGGAAATGCGCCTGTCACCGGCGGTATTCCGCTATCAACTGATCCAGCGCGCCCAAGCCGCCAACAAACGCATCGTCTTGCCGGAAGGCAGCGAACCACTGACCGTGCAGGCCGCGGCGATCTGTCAGGCACGCGGCATTGCCCGTTGCGTGTTGCTGGCGAAACCGGAAGACGTTGAAGCCGTGGCTCGCGCGCACGATATCGAGCTGCCGCCGGGGCTGGAAATTCTCGACCCGGACCTGATCCGCGAACGTTATGTCGAGCCGATGGTTGCCCTGCGCAAAAGCAAAAGCCTCAACGCGCCGATGGCCGAGCAGCAACTGGAGGACACCGTGGTGATCGGCACCATGATGCTGGCGCTGGATGAAGTGGACGGCCTCGTGTCCGGCGTCATTCACTCCACCGCCAACACCATTCGCCCGGCCCTGCAATTGATCAAGACGGCACCGGGCTGCACCCTGGTGTCGTCGGTGTTCTTCATGTTGTTTCCAGAAGAAGTGCTGGTCTACGGCGACTGCGTGATGAACCCGCACCCGAGCGCCACCGAACTGGCCGAGATCGCCCTGCAGAGCGCGGACTCGGCAGCGGCGTTCGGCATTACGCCGCGTGTGGCGATGATCAGCTACTCCAGCGGTGAGTCGGCCAGCGGCGAAGAAGTCGAGAAGGTGCGCGAAGCGACGTTGCTCGCTCACGAGCAACAGCACTCGCTGCTGATCGACGGCCCGTTGCAGTACGACGCCGCCGCCAACGAAACCGTGGCCCGGCAACTGGCGCCGAACAGTCAGGTCGCCGGTCGCGCCACGGTGTTCGTGTTCCCCGACCTGAACACCGGCAACACCACGCACAAGGCCGTGCAGCGCAGCGCCGATTGCGTCAGCCTCGGGCCGATGCTGCAAGGCCTGCGCAAACCGGTGAACGACCTGCCGCGCGGTGCGCAAGTCGACGACATTGTGTACACCATCGCGTTGACCGCGATCCAAGCCGCCAACCGACCTCTGGATGTTTAAATGCTGGGTTTCCTGCCTGCCGCCGTGCGCGGCGTGATTGCATCGTTGTTGCTAGCCCTGAACACGATTCTGCTGTGCTCGTTCCTGTTCTGCGTGGCGATTTTCAAGGTATTGCCCTTCGCCCTCACCCAGCGCTTCACGCGCTGGCTGATGAGCCATACCCATGAAGCCTGGATCAGCAACAACAAAGCCTGGATGAACCTGGTCTGCCGCACCCGCTGGCACCTCAGCGGCCTTCAAGGACTGGACTATCAGCACTCGTACCTGATCACCAGCAACCACCAGAGCTGGGTCGACATCATGGTGCTGCAGTACGTGCTCAACCGGCGCATCCAGCCACTGAAGTTCTTTCTCAAGCAAGAGTTGATCTGGGTGCCGGTGATTGGCCTGGCCTGGTGGACGCTGGGCTTTCCGTTCATGAAGCGCTACTCCAAGGCCTACCTGGAGAAGCACCCGGAGAAGAAAGGCAAAGACCTGGAAACCACGCGCAAGACCTGCGCGAAGTTTCGCGACAACCCGGTGGGCATTTTCAATTTCGTCGAGGGCACGCGCTTCACTGAAGGCAAGCACGCCCAACAGAAATCCCCATTCAAGTACCTGCTCAAACCCAAGGCCGGCGGCATTGCGTTTGTGCTGGACGCGATGGGTGAGCAGCTGGAATCGATCGTCAACGTGACCATTCACTATCCGGGCGGACGTCCAGGGTATTGGGATTTGCTCTGCGGGAACGTTGCCGACGTGGTGGTGCATTTTCAGGAACTGAAGATTCCGCCGCAGTTCATCGGCAAGAACTACGACCAGGATGGCGAGTATCGGCTGCAGTTCCAGGGGTGGATCAATCAGTTGTGGGAAGACAAGGATGCGCTGTTGGCGCAGATGCATCGCGAGTATCCCGGGAAGTAATCCGTCGCCTGCACTGGCCTCATCGCGAGCAGGCTCGCTCCCACAGTTGATCTTCCGTGAACACCGCCCTTGTGGGAGCGAGCCTGCTCGCGATGACCATTTCAGGGACACAAAAAAACCCGCCGGATGATCACTCATCGGCGGGTTTTTCGTTAGCGGCTAACGCTTAGATCGCGCCACGCTTGCGCAGCAGATCCAGCACTTGCTTGACGCCCTCTTCCAGCGACACGGCCTGGGTATCGATCACCAGATCGGCATCCAGCGGCACGTCATACGGGAAGGACTCGCCCGGGATGTTGTCCCCGGCCGCCGCGTACAGGCCTTGCGGATCACGCTCGGCGCAGACGGTCGGCGAGGCCTGGACGTAGACCGTCAGCAGACGCTCCTTGCCGATCAGGTCCCGGGCTTGCTCGCGCCCTTCAGCACTCGGCGCGACGAAGGCGGCCAGTGTCAGCAGACCAGCTTCGTTGAACTGACGCGCCACGTGCGCGGCACGACGCCAGTTCTCGGTACGCCCGGCGCGATCCTGTGGCAGACCTTTATTCAGGTCGTGACGCAGGTTCTGGCCATCGAGCACAAACACCGCACGACCGAGGTCGAACAACTTGCGCTCAACCGCATACGCCAGGGTGCTTTTGCCGGCGCCCGACAAACCGCTGAACAACACGGTGGCCGGTTGCTGGCCGAAACGCTGGGCGCGTTCTTCAGTGGCGACGTGCGCCAGTTTGCCGTGGTGCGTGCTGCTGCCATGCGCCAGTGGCTGCGCGATGATCATGCCGGCGGCGACGGTGCCGTTGGTCAAACGGTCGATGACGATGAACGAACCGGTGGTGCGGTTGCTCGCGTAACCGTCCAGGGCGATGGCGGCGTCGAGGCTGACCTTGACCCGGCCGATCTCGTTCAGCTGCAACGCACTGGCCGGACCTTCTTCCAGGGTGTTCACGTCAACGCGGTTGACGATGCTGGTGATCGAACCCGGCACGTAGGACGTCGCGCGCTTGATGTCGTACTTCTTGCCCGGCAGCATCGGCTCTTCGGCCATCCACACCAGCATAGCGTCGAAGGCGTCGGTTACTTGTGGCTGGTTGTCGGCGTGCACCAGCAGGTCGCCACGGGAGATGTCGATCTCGTCTTCCATGGTCAGCGTCACCGCTTGACCAGGGCCGGCATGCTCCAGCTCACCTTCGAAGGTGACGATGGATTTCACGCGGCTGCTCTTGCCCGACGGCAGCACAACGACTTCGTCGCCCTTGTGCACGACGCCGCTGGCCAGGGTGCCGGCGAAACCACGGAAGTTCAGGTTCGGGCGATTCACGTACTGCACCGGGAAACGCAGGTCGGTGTAGTTGCGGTCGCTGGCGATCTCGACGGTTTCCAGGATTTCCATCAGCGACTGGCCGGTGTACCACGGCGAGCGCTCGGACTTGTTCACCACGTTGTCGCCCTTGAGCGCCGACATCGGCACGAAGGCCATGGTGGTCGGCTTGAAGGCGATGCCTTCGGCAAACTTCAGGTAATCGGCCTTGATCGACTCGAAGACGTTTTCGTCGAAGCCATTGAGGTCCATCTTGTTGATGGCGACCACGATGTGCTTGATGCCGAGCAGCGAGGCGATGAAGCTGTGGCGACGGGTCTGGGTCTGCACGCCGTAGCGGGCGTCGACCAGGATGATCGCCAGGTCACAGGTGGATGCACCGGTGGCCATGTTGCGGGTGTACTGCTCATGGCCGGGGGTGTCGGCGATGATGAATTTGCGCTTGGCGGTGGAGAAATAGCGGTAGGCGACATCGATGGTGATGCCCTGCTCGCGCTCGGCCTGCAGGCCGTCGACCAGCAACGCCAGGTCGATGTCTTCACCGGTGGTGCCGACTTTTTTCGAGTCGCGGGTGATGGCTTCCAGGTGATCTTCGTAGATCATCTTGGAGTCGTGCAGCAGGCGCCCGATCAGGGTGCTCTTGCCGTCGTCGACGTTGCCACAGGTCAGAAAGCGCAGCATTTCCTTGCGTTCGTGCTGGCCCAAGTAGGCGAGGATGTCCTCGCTGATCAAATCAGATACGTGCGACATGACAACCCCTTAGAAATAACCCTGACGTTTCTTTTCTTCCATCGAGCCTGCGCCATCGTGGTCGATGACCCGGCCCTGGCGTTCGGAAGTTCGCGTCAGGAGCATTTCCTGAATGATGTCGGTCAGGCTGGTCGCCTCGGACTCGACCGCACCGGTCAACGGGTAGTCACCCAGTGTGCGGAAACGGACCTTCTTCTTGACGATGCGCGCCTTGTCTTCGTCGCTCAGGTGATTGAGCAGGCGTTCGTCGTCGATCATGATCCAGGTGCCATTCAGCTCGATGACGTCGCGCTCGGCGGCGAAATACAGCGGCACGATCGGGATGCCTTCGAGGTAGATGTACTGCCAGATGTCCAGCTCGGTCCAGTTCGACAACGGGAAAACCCGGATCGACTCGCCCTTGTTGACGTTGCCGTTGTAGACGTTCCACAGCTCTGGACGCTGGTTTTTCGGATCCCAGCGGTGCTTGGTGTCGCGGAAGGAATACACGCGCTCCTTGGCGCGGGATTTCTCTTCGTCGCGGCGGGCACCACCGAACGCGGCGTCGAAGCCGTGTTTGTCGAGGGCCTGCTTGAGGCCTTCGGTCTTCATGATGTCCGTGTGCTTGGCGCTGCCGTGGGTCAGCGGGTTGATACCCTGCGCGACGCCATCGGGGTTCACGTGCACGATCAGGTCCAGGCCGAGTTCTTCGACCATGCGGTCGCGGAACGCGTACATTTCCTTGAACTTCCACCGGGTGTCGACGTGCATCACCGGGAACGGCAGCTTGCCCGGGAAGAATGCCTTGCGTGCAAGGTGCAGCATCACGGCGGAGTCTTTACCGACGGAGTACAGCATCACCGGGTTATCGAACTCGGCGGCGACCTCGCGGATGATGTGGATGCTTTCGGCCTCCAGCTGTTTCAGATGCGTCAGTTTGTCGACCATGGCTACTCACGAAAACGATCTTATGGACGGCCAGCGGGCCGTGTTCGAGCGGGGAATCCTAGCACAGCGACCTCTTCTAATCAGGACGCCAGCTAGATCGAAAGGGTATATGAATATACCCATGTGGGAGCGAGACCGGCTTGCCGGCGATGGTCGCCAACGATGACGCGGGAAAACTGGCACCCCGCGGCGTTCTCGGGTTTTTCGCGAGCAGGCTCGCTCCTACAGTGGATAGGGGGGATTCAGATTGGATTCGGGCAATCGATGAAGATGTGCTCCAGCGCAAACCGTCGCGCCAGGTAATCCCCCAGCGCCTGCACGCCATAGCGCTCGGTGGCGTGGTGACCGGCGGCGATGAAGCTGATGTCGTTTTCCCGGGCACTGTGGAAGGTCTGCTCGGACGCTTCGCCGCTGAGGTACAGATCGACACCGGCCAGAACCGCCTGATCGATGTAACCCTGGCCGCCACCGGTGCACCAGCCGACCCGGCGAATCATCTCGCTGCCTTCAATCAGCAACGGTTCGCGCCCCATGACCTCCTGCACGCGACGGGCGAAATCCCGTGGTGTCATCGGCTCACTTAGCGAGCCGACCAGACCGACCACTTTCAGGTTATCCGGATCCAAGGGCCCTTCGACGGTGATGTCCAACTGACGCGCGAGCTGCACGTTGTTGCCGACCTCCGGATGCAAGTCCAGCGGCAGGTGATAGGACAGAAGACTGATGTCGTGCTTGAGCAGGGTTTTCAAGCGCCGCTGCTTCATGCCGGTGATGCACGGGTTCTCGCCTTTCCAGAAATACCCGTGATGCACCAGCACCAGATCGGCCTGCGCTTCGACCGCGGCGTCCAGCAACGCCTGGCTGGCGGTGACGCCACTGACGATGCGCATCACCTGCGGACGGCCTTCGACCTGTAATCCGTTGGGGCAATAATCGGCGATCTTGGCACTGCTCAGATAACGGTCGGCTTCTTCGACCAGGGTGCTCAGGGCGACGGCCATAAAAGACTCCTAAATATCCCGTTCAGAGGCACGCGCGGCCTCGTATAATGCGCGACATTATGGGCGGTCTCTAACCGCCTGCAACCTTCCAGGACGTGCTTAATGCTCAAGGCGCTGCGTTTTTCCGGCTGGCCGCTGTTGGCCGGCGTGCTTATCGCTCTGTTGATCATCCAGCGTTACCCGCAGTGGGTCGGGCTTCCGAGCCTCGACGTCAACCTGCAGCAAGCCCCGCAAACCACCATGATGCAGCAAGGTCCGGTGTCGTACGCCGACGCGGTCACCACCGCCGCACCGTCGGTGGTGAACCTGTACACCACCAAAGTCATCAACAAACCGAATCACCCGCTGTTCGAAGATCCGCAGTTCCGCCGCTTCTTCGGCGACAACTCGCCGAAGCAGAAGCGCATGGAATCGAGCCTCGGCTCCGGCGTGATCATGAGCCCGGAAGGCTACCTGCTGACCAACAACCACGTGACCAGCGGCGCCGACCAGATCGTGGTGGCGTTGAAGGACGGTCGTGAAACCCTCGCCCGAGTGATCGGCAGCGACCCGGAAACCGACCTCGCGGTCCTGAAGATAGACCTGAAGAACCTGCCCGCGATCACCGTCGGCCGTTCCGACAACATCCGCATCGGTGACGTGGCCCTGGCCATCGGTAACCCGTTCGGCGTCGGCCAGACCGTGACCATGGGCATCATCAGCGCCACTGGCCGCAACCAGCTGGGTCTGAACAACTACGAAGATTTCATCCAGACCGACGCGGCGATCAACCCGGGCAACTCCGGCGGTGCGCTGGTGGACGCCAATGGCAACCTGACCGGCATCAACACGGCGATCTTCTCCAAATCCGGCGGTTCTCAAGGCATCGGTTTCGCGATCCCGGTGAAGCTGGCGATGGAAGTGATGAAGTCGATCATCGAACACGGTCAGGTGATCCGTGGCTGGCTCGGCATTGAAGTGCAGCCGTTGACCCAGGAGCTGGCGGAGTCATTTGGTCTGTCGGGACGTCCGGGCATCGTGGTCGCGGGGATTTTCCGTGACGGTCCGGCGCAGAAGGCCGGCCTGCAATTGGGTGACGTGATTCTCGCCATCGACGGCGAACCGGCCGGTGATGGCCGTCGCTCGATGAACCAGGTCGCGCGGATCAAGCCGACCGACAAGGTCACGATTCAGGTGATGCGCAATGGCAAGGAGCTGAAGCTCACCGCAGAGATCGGTTTGCGTCCGCCACCGGCGCCGAGCAAAGAGAAAGAAGAGCAGTAAACCGTCTACACAAAACCACTGTGGGAGCGAGCCTGCTCGCGATGAGGTCATAACATTCAACATCATCGTTGACTGTTTAACCGCTATCGCGAGCAGGCTCGCTCCCACAGGGATTGTCGGGTGTTTTAGAGGTCGCCGAGGCCGTCGATCAGCGCCTGGTTCTGCTCCGGCGTGCCGATCGAAATCCGCAGGAACTGCGCAATGCGCTCCTGCTTGAAGTGCCGGACAATCACGCCCTGCTCACGCAACTTCGCCGCCAGCCCCGCCGCATCGTGCTGCGGATGCCGGGCGAAGATGAAGTTCGCCGCTGACGGCAGCACTTCAAAGCCCTTGGCTTGCAGTTGCGCAACGACCTTCTCGCGATTCTCGATGACCAACCCGCAGGTCTTGTCGAAGTACTCGCGATCTTCGAACGCCGCTGCCGCACCGACATTCGCCAGACGATCCAGCGGATAAGAGTTGAAGCTGTTCTTGATCCGCTCCAGCGCCTCGATCAGGTCCGGATGCCCCACCGCAAGACCGACCCGCAGGCCGGCGAGAGAACGGGACTTGGATAGCGTCTGGGTTACCAGCAGGTTCGGGTAACGGTCCACCAGGGTGATTGCGGTTTCGCCACCGAAGTCGATGTAAGCCTCATCCACCACGACCACTGAATCCGGGCTGGCCTTGAGGATCTGCTCCACCGCATCCAGCGCCAGCAGGCAGCCGGTCGGCGCGTTCGGGTTGGGGAAAATGATCCCGCCGTTCGGCTTGGCGTAGTCCGCCGGGTTGATCTGGAACTGCTCGTCCAGCGGCACCGCGTCGAACGTGATGCCGTACAACCCGCAGTAAACCGGGTAGAAGCTGTAGCTGATGTCCGGGAAAAGCAGCGGTTGGTCGTGTTGCAGCAAACCGTGAAAGATGTGCGCCAGGACTTCATCGGAACCGTTGCCGAGGAACACCTGGTTGCTTTGCACGCCGTAGTACTTGGCGACAGCATTCTTCAGCAGATCGCTGTTCGGATCCGGGTACAGACGCAGATTGTCGTTGAGCTCAGTCTGCATCGCCGCGAGCGCTTTTGGCGATGGGCCGTACGGATTCTCGTTGGTGTTGAGCTTCACCAGCTTCGCCAGCTTCGGCTGCTCACCCGGCACGTAAGGCACCAGGTTCTTGACGAACGGGCTCCAGAATTTACTCATGTTCAGTTCCCCTTTTGTTCGTCGACGATGCGGTATTCAGCGCTGCGGGCGTGGGCGGTCAGCGACTCGCCACGGGCCAGCACGGAAGCAGTCTTGCCCAGGTCGGACGCACCCTGCTCGGAGCAGAAGATGATCGACGAGCGTTTCTGGAAGTCGTACACACCCAGCGGCGACGAAAACCGTGCGGTGCCGGAGGTCGGCAGCACGTGGTTCGGGCCGGCGCAGTAATCGCCCAGGGCTTCGGAGGTGTGACGGCCCATAAAGATCGCACCCGCGTGGCGGATCTGCGGCAACCAGGCCTGCGGGTCAGCGACCGACAACTCCAGGTGCTCCGGCGCAATGCGGTTGGCCACTTCGATCGCCTGCTCCATGTCACGCACCTGAATCAGCGCGCCACGTCCATTGATCGAGGTTTCGATGATGGCGGCACGCTCCATGGTCGGCATCAGCTTGGCGATGCTGGCGGCGACCTGGTCGAGGAACGCCGCGTCCGGGCTGACCAGAATCGCCTGGGCGTCTTCGTCGTGCTCGGCCTGGGAGAACAGGTCCATGGCGATCCAGTCCGGATCGGTCTTGCCGTCGCACACCACAAGGATTTCCGACGGGCCGGCGATCATGTCGATACCGACCTGGCCAAACACGTGGCGCTTGGCGGTGGCGACATAAATGTTGCCCGGACCGACCACCTTGTCGACCTTCGGCACGCTTTCGGTGCCGTACGCCAGCGCGGCAACCGCTTGGGCGCCACCGATGGTAAACACGCGGTCAACGCCAGCGATACACGCAGCGGCCAGCACCAGCTCGTTGATTTCACCGCGCGGTGTCGGCACCACCATGACCACCTCGGTCACGCCCGCCACTTTGGCCGGGATCGCATTCATCAGTACGGACGACGGGTACGACGCCTTGCCGCCCGGCACGTACAGGCCCGCACGATCCAGTGGCGTAACCTTCTGGCCGAGCACGGTGCCGTCGGCTTCGGTGTAGCTCCAGGAATCCTGTTTCTGTTTTTCGTGGTAGCTGCGCACGCGGGCCGCGGCTTTTTCGAGCGCTTCACGCTGCGGCACGGTGATCCGGGTCAGGGCCAGTTCCAGGCGTTCGCGCGGCAGGATCAGGTCGGCCATCGAGGCGACTTCCAGGCCGTCGAACTTCTGGGTGAATTCCACCAGCGCCGCGTCGCCACGCTCGCGCACGGCCTTGATGATGTCCAGCACCCGCTGATTGACCGAGTCGTCAGACACACTTTCCCAGCTCAGCAGATGATCCAGATGATGTGCGAAATCCGGGTCAGCAGCGTTGAGTCGGCGAATTGCAGTCGGTGCGGTCATAGCGAGAGCCTCATAGGATTGGCAAAAACTCAGGCGCCCTAACTTAGCAGTCGTTTCCGCTTGGGCACCTGAGAATTCTGGCTATGAGGCGGATAGACGGGCGCGGCTCAAGGCCGCGCAGGTGAATCAGCCGCGGTGTCGAGACTCCACTGCCTTGCGCAGGGTGTCGATCAACGCCTGGATACGGGCGTGCTGCATTTTCATCGAAGCTTTGTTGACGATCAGCCGGGAGCTGATGTCGGCAATGAAATCCTGGGGTTCCAGGCCATTGGCGCGCAGGGTGTTGCCGGTGTCGACGACGTCGATGATCTTGTCGGCCAGACCGATCAGCGGCGCCAGCTCCATCGAGCCGTACAGCTTGATGATGTCGACCTGACGACCCTGTTCGGCGTAATAGCGCTTGGCAACGTTGACGAACTTGGTCGCCACACGCAGGCGGCCCTTGGGCTCGACGTCGCCGACACGGCCAGCGGTCATCAGCTTGCACAGGGCAATGCGCAGGTCCAGAGGCTCGTACAGGCCCTGGCCGCCATATTCCATCAGCACATCTTTACCGGCGACGCCCAGGTCAGCGGCGCCATGCTCGACATAGGTAGGCACATCGGTGGCACGCACGATCAGCAGGCGTACATCTTCCTGGGTCGTGGGGATGATCAGCTTGCGGCTCTTGTCCGGATTCTCGGTCGGCACGATGCCCGCTTCAGCCAGAAGCGGCAGGGTGTCGTCAAGGATGCGGCCCTTGGACAGTGCGATGGTCAACATGGGAAACGTCAGTCCTTATCAGGCTACTGATGCCCGGTCGCAAATGGCGCCGGACACACATCGAGGGCTCTCTCGATAATAAAAAAGAAGCCCTCGACTTGAAACGAATTCAACGGGCACATCCTTATGCCCATGCAGCAAAAAACTAGCCCGGTACGCGGCGGATCTTGGCGCCGAGCATCTGCAGTTTTTCTTCGATGCACTCGTAACCACGGTCAATGTGGTAGATGCGGTCGATCAGGGTGTCGCCTTCGGCGATCAGCGCCGAGATCACCAGGCTGGCCGAAGCACGCAGGTCGGTGGCCATGACTGGCGCGCCTTTCAGCTTCTCGGTACCGGTGACGATGGCGGTGTTGCCTTCGACCTGGATCTTGGCGCCCATGCGGTGCAGCTCGTAAACGTGCATGAAGCGGTTTTCGAAGATCGTCTCGATCACTGCGCCGGTGCCTTCGGCAATGGCGTTGAGGGAGATGAACTGCGCCTGCATGTCGGTCGGGAACGCCGGGTACGGAGCGGTCCGCACGTTGACGGCTTTCGGCCGCTTGCCGTGCATGTTCAGCTCGATCCAGTCTTCACCGCAGGTGATTTCGGCACCCGACTCGCGGAGTTTTTCCAGGACGGCTTCGAGGATGGTCGGATCCGTGTCCTTGACCTTGACGCGACCGCCGGTTACGGCAGCGGCAACCAGGTAGGTGCCGGTTTCGATACGGTCAGGCATCACTTTGTAAGTGGTGGTGTGCAGACGCTCGACGCCATCGATGGTGATGGTGTCGGTGCCGGCGCCAGAGATCTTGGCGCCCATGGCGATCAGGAAGTTCGCCAGGTCGACGACTTCAGGTTCGCGCGCGGCGTTGGCCAGGACGCTGCGACCCTTGGCCAGAGCGGCGGCCATCATGATGTTTTCGGTACCGGTCACGCTGACGGTGTCGAAGAAGAAGTGCGCACCGCGCAGGCCGCCTTCAGGCGCCTTGGCCTTGATGTAGCCGCCTTCGACGTCGATGACCGCACCCATGGCTTCAAGACCACGGATGTGCAGGTCCACCGGACGCGAACCGATGGCGCAACCGCCAGGCAGTGCCACTTCGGCTTCACCGAAGCGGGCAACCATCGGGCCCAGTACCAGGATCGACGCACGCATGGTTTTAACCAGTTCGTACGGAGCGATCAGGGTCTTGATGGTGCGCGGGTCGATTTCGACGCTGAGCTTCTCGTCGATCACCGGCTCGATGCCCATGCGGCCGAACAGCTCGATCATGGTGGTGATGTCGTGCAGGTGCGGCAGGTTGGCAACCGTGACCGGGCCATCGCACAGCAAGGTAGCCGCCAGAATCGGCAGGGCAGAGTTCTTTGCCCCGGAAATGCGGATCTCGCCATCAAGACGAGCGCCACCGGTAATAATCAATTTATCCATAAGAATCTCGACGCCCTTGGGCTCAGGTGCGCTCGGCCCAGGCCGCGCTGCTGAAAAATTTCATAGTGACCGCATGGATGCTGCCATCGGTGATCCATGGGTTCAAATGGGCATAGACCTGCTGCTGACGCTTCACCGGGCTCAACGCCGCCAGTTCATCGCTAATCACGTTCAGCTGGAAATTGCAGCCTTCGCCTTCAACTTCCACCTTCGTGTTTGGCAGCTTTCCTTCAAGGAAGCTCTTCACTTCTACGGCCTGCATGCTCAACCTCAATCGGCGCCCTGTGCGCGCGGGTCGGACATCATACAAAAAAGCCCCGCGCCTGCGAACCCCGCGAAGCAGGACTCTGACGGGGGGCTTCCTTGACGATGCGGTTAGGGATGCGCCAACAGCTCGGTCAGTTCGCTGACCTGAGCGATTTCGCGCATGTCTTCAGGCATCGCACGGATGCTCAGCGTCTTGCCGGCCTCCTGCGCATCACGGATGAAACACAGCAGCAACGACAAGCCGACACTGCTGGATTTCAGCACCGCCGAGCAATCCACCACCAGCGCAGTCGCCTTGCTGGCCTTGATCAGCGCCTGGCCCTGCTTGCGCAGGCCCGGGCCGGTGAGGTAATCCAGCATGCCGCTGAGCATCAACTCACCGGATTCGCTCATGCGAATGGCCGACACACTCATTGGGACTGTTTCTCGGTGGCTTCCTTGGCTTTGGCGACTTCACCGGCCCAACCATTGATGGTCTTGTCCAGGTCATTGCCATTGCGCTGCATCGCATCCGCGAACTGATCGCGGAACAGCTTACCGATGTTGATGCCATTGATGATCACGTTACGCAGCTTCCACTCGCCGTTGATCTTTTCCAGGGTGTAGGACACCGGATAGATCGCGCCGTTGCTGCCCTTGACCGTCATGCCAACGCTGGTGCGGTCTCCCGACTCATCCTTGGCCGGATCAACGGTGATGCCCTGGTTGTTGTACTCAAGCAGCGCATTGCCATAGAACTGGAACAGGCCTTTCTTGAAGTTCTCTTCAAAGGTCTTCATTTGCGCAGGCGTGGCCTTGCGCGAGTACTTGACCGTCATGATGCTCTTGGAAATGCCCTCGGCATCCACCACAGGCCCGACGATGGTATTCAGCGCCGTGTAGAAATCCTGCGGGTCCTGCTTGTACTTTTCTTTGTTGGCCGACAGATCGGCGAGCATCCGTGTCGTGGTGTCCTGTACCAGATCGTGCGCGGAAGGCGCCGCCACGGCGTTAGCCATCAACGGCAGGGCCGCGAGTAATATCAACAGGCCACGTCGCAAGGTAGAGATCATTCAAAAGCTCCTCATTTGGCGTCTTTGCTAACGGTATTGAGCAGGAATTTACCGATCAGGTCCTCGAGCACCAGCGACGACTGCGTGTCGTGGATGGTCCCACCATCCTTGAGCAGGCCTTCTTCGCCGCCCACGCTGATACCGATGTATTTCTCGCCCAACAGACCAGCAGTCAGAATAGATGCAGTGGAGTCGGTCGGCAGGTTATCTACACGCTTTTCCAGTTGCATCGTCACCCGACCGGTGAAGCTGTCGCGGTCCAGATCGATCGCTGTCACCTTGCCGATGGTCACACCGGCCATGGTCACTTTAGCTCTGACCGTCAAACCGGCGATATTGTCAAAATACGCATAAAGTTTATAGGAGTCAGTGGTTGGGCTCGGTGACAGGCCACTTACCCGCAACGCCAGCAACAGCAAAGCCAGGATGCCAGCCAGCAAGAAAAGGCCGACACCGATTTCCAGGGTGCGGTTTTGCATCAGAAATCTCCAAACATCAAGGCGGTCAGAATAAAGTCCAGGCCGAGCACAGCCAAAGAGGCATACACCACGGTCTTGGTAGTGGCACGACTGATCCCCTCGGAGGTGGGCTCGCAGTCATAGCCTTGGAATACGGCGATCCAGGTCACGACGAAGGCAAAGACGATACTTTTGATGATGCCGTTCAGCACATCGTCGGTAAACGTCACGCTGTTTTGCATGTTGGACCAGTAGGAACCTTCATACACACCCAGCCAGTCGACGGCCACCCACGAACCGCCCCAGATACCCACCACGCTGAAAATCATCGCCAGCACCGGCAGGGAAATGAAGCCGGCCCACAGGCGCGGGGCAATGATGTACTTGAGCGGGTCGACACCAATCATTTCCAGACTGGACAGCTGCTCGGTGGACTTCATGTTGCCGATTTCCGCCGTCAGCGCCGAACCGGCGCGTCCGGCGAACAGCAATGCCGTGACCACGGGGCCCAGTTCGCGCAGCAAGGTCAGGGCAACCATCTGCCCGACCGCTTGCTCCGAACCGTAGCTGGAGAGAATGTTGAACCCTTGCAGCGCCAGCACCATACCGATGAACACCCCGGAGACCACAATGATCACCAGGGACATCACGCCGACGGAGTGCAATTGCTTGACCAGCAGGCCGAAACCGCCGCCGATGCCGCCACGGCCCAGCAAAGCGTGGAACAGGAATATCGTCGAACGGCCGAACACCGCCAGCACGTCGATGCCGGCGTGACCGAACCGGCGCACGCGTTCTAAGAGTGGAATCTTGCGCATCAACGCTTCCCCAGTAGATCTGCGCGGTAATCCGTCGCTGGAAAGTGGTATGCGACCGGGCCGTCGGGTTCGCCGGTCATGAATTGGCGAATCCGTGGCTCTTGCGAGTTCATCAGTTCCTCAGGCGTGCCCTGCCCCAACACCTGGCCTTCACCGACCACATAGATGTAGTCGGCGATGCTCGCGGTCTCGGCCAGGTCGTGGGAAACCACGATGCTGGTGATGCCCAGGGCGTCGTTGAGCAGGCGGATCAGGCGTACCAATACGCCCATGGCGATCGGGTCCTGGCCGACGAAGGGCTCGTCGTACATGAGGATTTGCGGATCGAGGGCAATCGCCCGGGCCAGCGCGACCCGGCGCTTCATACCGCCGGACAGCTCTTCGGGCATCAGGTCGATGGCGCCACGCAGGCCGACGGCCTGTAATTTGAGCAGCACGATGTCCCGGATCATTTCTTCCGGAAGCTCGGTATGAACGCGTAGCGGGAAGGCGACGTTCTCGAACACGTCGAGATCGGTAAACAGTGCGCCACTCTGGAACAGCACACCCATGTGCTTGCGCGCATCGAACAGATCGCTGCGCGAGAGTTTCGGCAGGTTCTGACCGTTGACCCAGACTTCGCCCTTGGTCGGACGCAACTGGGCGCCCATCAAACGCAACAGTGTGGTCTTGCCACACCCGGAAGGCCCCATGATGCCGGTGACCTTGCCGCGCGGAATACGGATATCGACGTTATTGAAAATGCTGCGCGCACCGCGCTTGAAGGACAGTCCCTTCAGCTCGACCGCGTAGGCGTTATCGGCACTCATCTAAACTCCTTGCGATGCAGCCTCTCACTCGGACGCCTGTCTTTCTGACGAAAGCACATACCTCCCGGGCAGGCCGAACTGGCGGCGAACTATATCACTGCAAAGGCCAAGCGCCCAAGGGCCAAGCCAGTGCATGTTCGGCAAAGCGACTGGCAAAAAGCTTCATTTAGAGGGATTAGGTAACAGGGAATGTCAAAGCGCGACGAACTTGCGTGAGGGTTTTGATCATTACCGCTATAATCGCCGCCTTTTCATCAGGCTATACGATTTCAGACATGAGCCAATCCAGCGACCTGATTCAATCAGCACAACGCACCATCCGCCTCGAACTGGAAGCCGTACAAGGCTTGCTGCCCCATATCGACGCTGATTTCGTACGCGCTTGCGAGATGATTCTGGCCAGTAAAGGCCGCGTGGTCGTGGTCGGCATGGGCAAATCGGGGCACATCGGCAACAAGATCGCCGCGACCCTGGCCAGCACCGGCACCACGGCTTTTTTCGTGCACCCGGCCGAAGCCAGCCACGGCGACATGGGCATGATCACCCGCGACGACATCATTCTCGCCCTGTCGAACTCAGGTTCCACCAATGAAATCGTCACCCTGCTGCCACTGATCAAGCGCCTGGGCATCCAGTTGATCAGCGTGACCGGTAACCCTGACTCGCCGCTGGCCAAGGCCGCCGAGGTCAACCTCAACGTGCACGTTGAACACGAAGCCTGTCCGCTGAACCTGGCACCGACGTCGTCGACCACCGCAGCTCTCGTCATGGGTGATGCCCTGGCCGTTGCGTTGCTGGAAGCACGCGGTTTTACCGCGGAAGACTTCGCATTCTCTCATCCGGGCGGTGCGCTGGGCCGGCGTTTGCTGCTCAAAGTGGAAACCGTGATGCATGCGGGCGACGAGTTGCCGCAAGTCAAACGTGGCACGCTGCTCAAAGACGCACTGATGGAAATGACCCGCAAGGGCCTGGGCATGACCGCAATCGTGGAAGCCGACGGCAAACTCGCCGGGATCTTCACGGACGGTGACTTGCGTCGCACCCTGGACCGCACGATCGATATTCATCACACGACCATCGACGAGGTCATGACCGCTCACGGAAAAACCGCCCGCGCCGATATGCTGGCAGCCGAAGCACTGAAAATCATGGAAGATCATCGAATCAACGCCTTGGTAGTGGTGGACAAGGAGGACCGTCCGATCGGCGCCTTCAACCTGTCCGATCTGCTTCGCGCAGGAGTAATGTAATGAGCTCGGACCTGTTGCAACGTGGCAAACAGATCAAACTGGCGGTCTTCGACGTCGACGGCGTCCTGACCGACGGGCGCCTGTACTTCCTTGAGGACGGCAGCGAATTCAAGACCTTCAATACGCTCGACGGCCAGGGCATCAAGATGCTGATGGCAGCCGGCGTACAGACCGCTATCATCAGCGGTCGCAAGACCCCGGTGGTCGAACGACGGGCGAAGAACCTCGGTATTCCGCACCTTTATCAGGGGCGCGAAGATAAACTGGTGGTACTCGACGAGCTACTGGCCCAACTCAACCTGAGCTATGAGCAAGTCGCCTACCTCGGTGACGACCTGCCAGACCTGCCGGTGATACGCCGCGTCGGCCTGGGCATGGCGGTGGCCAATGCCGCCAGCTTCGTACGCGAACATGCCCACGGCATCACCCAGGCCCGTGGTGGCGAAGGTGCCGCCCGCGAATTCTGCGAATTGATCCTGCGCGCCCAGGGCCGCCTCGATGCGGCCAACGCCGCGTACCTGTGAGCCGACTATGCTGAGCAAGAAATTTCGCAACATCCTGGTGTTTGGTTGCATCGCGGCTATTTTTGCTGCGGTGGGCTACTGGAACATCAGCCCGGAACGCTTCCTCGACAAACCAGTGGCAAAGGTGGATGAAAGCGCGATCGACTATTACGCCACCAACGCCCACAGCGTGCAGTTCCTGCCGGACGGCAAGTTGCAGTATGAAATGACGTCCGACAAGGTCGAACACCTGAAAGCGACCGAGGTGACGCTGCTGACCAATCCCGACGTGAACCTGTTCCGTGGCACCGAATTCCCCTGGCATGTCCAGAGCGAGCGCGGCGAAGTCAACCCGGACGGCACCCAGGTCGAACTGATCGATTCGGTACGCATCACGCGTTTTGACGAAAAGAACCGCAAGACCCTGATTACCAGCACTCGCATGACAGTGTTCCCGCAGCAGCAATATGCGCAGACCGACCAACCCGTTAGAATCGACGGCGCTGGTGGTGTCTCGACTGGCAAGGGAATGAAAGCGTATTTGAAAGAAAGCAGGATACACCTGCTATCGAACGTAAGAGGACAGTATGAGGCTCGTTAAAACTCTCCCTATTTTGCTCGGTCTGGGCGCAGCACTGGGAAGCGTGAGCGCCTGGGCTCTGCCGAACGATCAGCAGCAGCCGATCCGTATCCAGGCCGACGACGCCCAACTGGACGACAAGAATGGCATCGCCACTTATAAAGGCGACGTGATCATTACCCAAGGCTCGATGAAGGTCACCGGCAACACTGTGACCATGACCCGCACCCCTGCGGGCGACATCGACGTGGTGACTTCGGTGGGCAACCTCGCCTACTTCGAGCAACTGCAGACAGCGGGCGACACCAAGCCGGTCCAGGGCTGGGGCGTCACCATCCAGTATCACGCTGCTCAAGACCGCGTCGTGCTGATCGATCGCGCCAAGGTTGTCGACAAGGACGGTAACGTCACCCAGGGCGAGAAAATCGTCTACGACACCAACAAAAAGCTCGCCACCGCTGGCCGCGCCACGGGCACCAACGTGACCGAATCGCGTCCGCGCATCGACATGGTGATCCAGCCGAAAAAGAAAACCGACGAGCAAAAGGCCCAGTAATGGCAACTCTGAAAGCTCAGCATCTGGCCAAGAGCTACAAGAGCCGCCAGGTCGTGCGCGACGTCAGCCTGTCCATCGACAGCGGTCAGATCGTCGGCCTGCTTGGCCCTAACGGTGCCGGTAAAACCACGTGCTTCTACATGATCGTCGGCCTGGTCCAGGCCGATCAGGGCCGCGTCCTGATCGATGATCTGGATGTCAGCCACCAGCCGATGCACGGTCGTGCAAAGGCCGGTATCGGCTATCTTCCGCAGGAAGCGTCGATCTTCCGCAAACTCTCGGTCGCCGACAACATCATGGCGATCCTCGAGACGCGCAAGGAACTCGACAAGGCCGGTCGTCGCAAGGAGCTGGAAAGCCTGCTGCAGGAATTCCACATCAGCCACATCCGCGACAACCTCGGCATGAGCCTGTCCGGTGGTGAGCGCCGCCGCGTGGAAATCGCCCGGGCACTGGCGACCAACCCGAAATTCATCCTCCTCGACGAACCCTTCGCCGGTGTGGACCCGATCTCGGTCGGCGACATCAAACAGATCATCTACCACCTCAAGGCCAAGGGCATTGGTGTGCTGATCACTGACCACAACGTCCGTGAAACCCTGGATATCTGCGAAACCGCCTACATCGTCAACGATGGCCAGCTGATCGCCGAAGGTGACTCTGCCACCATCCTGGCCAACGACCTGGTCAAGGAAGTGTATCTGGGCCACGAGTTCCGCCTGTAAGCACTGAGGTGTCTGGCGAGTCGCTCAAGCGCTTGTCTCGATAAAAAATCAATGGTTTTTTATTGTTACAGCGCTCTAGGCAAACGCTACGGTTTCGGGCATATAATTTGCTTATGTTTGGCGCTCCGGCGCCCTGTAGTGGATGGCGCATGTGCGCCGGCGAATAAGGTGTTAAGCCCCTGCCATGAAACCATCGCTAGTCTTGAGAATGGGCCAGCAGCTGACGATGACACCGCAGCTGCAACAGGCCATCCGCCTGCTCCAATTGTCGACCCTGGACCTGCAACAGGAAATCCAGGAGGCCCTGGAGTCCAATCCGATGCTCGAACGCCAGGAAGAAGGCGACGACTTCGATAACGCCGACCCCCTGGCCGACAAAGCCGAACAGCAACCCAATGCCGATGTTTCGGAACCCTCCTACCAGGAAACCGCCCCGACGGTGGACAACCTCGAGGAAGGCGACTGGAACGAGCGCATTCCCAACGAACTGCCCGTCGACACCGCCTGGGAAGACGTCTACCAGACCAGCGCCAGCAGCCTGCCGAGCAACGATGACGACGAGTGGGATTTCACCACCCGCACATCCGCCGGTGAAAGCCTGCAAAGCCACCTGCTGTGGCAGTTGAACCTGGCGCCGATGTCCGACACCGATCGCCTGATCGCCGTGACCCTGATCGACTGCATCAACAATCAGGGCTACCTGGACGAAACCCTCGAGGAGATCCTCGAAGCCTTCGATCCGGAACTGGACATCGAACTGGACGAAATCGAAGCCGTCCTGCACCGCATCCAGCAATTCGAACCGGCCGGCATCGGCGCTCGCAACCTGGGTGAATGCCTGTTGCTGCAACTGCGCCAGCTGTCCGCCAAGACGCCTTGGCTGGCCGAGGCCAAGCGCCTGGTCAGCGACTACATCGACCTGCTCGGCAGCCGCGACTACAGCCAGCTGATGCGTCGCATGAAACTCAAGGAAGATGAACTGCGCCAGGTCATCGAACTGGTCCAGAGCCTCAACCCGCGCCCGGGCTCGCAGATCGAGTCCAGCGAAGCCGAATACGTGGTTCCCGACGTGATCGTGCGCAAGGACAACGAACGCTGGCTGGTAGAGCTTAACCAGGAGTCGGTGCCACGCTTGCGGGTCAACGCCCAGTACGCCGGTTTCGTACGCCGCGCCGACACCAGCGCCGACAACACCTTCATGCGCAATCAGTTGCAGGAAGCCCGCTGGTTCATCAAGAGCCTGCAAAGCCGCAACGAAACCCTGATGAAAGTAGCCACCCAGATCGTCGAGCATCAGCGCGGTTTTCTGGAATATGGCGACGAAGCGATGAAGCCGTTGGTACTGCATGACATCGCAGAAGCGGTAGGCATGCACGAATCGACGATTTCCCGGGTGACCACGCAAAAATTCATGCATACCCCTCGGGGCATATATGAGCTGAAATACTTTTTCTCCAGCCACGTCAGCACCTCCGAAGGCGGTGAATGCTCGTCCACGGCCATCCGCGCGATCATCAAAAAACTGGTTGCCGCGGAAAATCAGAAAAAGCCGTTGAGTGACAGCAAGATCGCTGGTTTACTGGAGGCACAAGGCATTCAGGTGGCTCGCCGCACCGTCGCCAAGTACCGCGAATCCCTCGGGATCGCGCCTTCGAGCGAACGCAAGCGGTTGATGTAGAGCCACGCCACAGCGTTCCAGTGGCAGATCATCTGGTCTGCCGCTTTATGCACTGGCAACGAAGGAGAAGCTGTATGCAAGTCAACATCAGTGGACACCAACTGGAAGTGACCGAACCTCTTCGCACCTACATCGGCGAAAAACTCGAACGGTTAGAGAGGCATTTCGACAAGATCACCAACGTGCAGGTCACGATGACGGTCGAAAAGCTCAAGCAGAAAATCGAAGCCACGCTGCATATTCCCGGCAATGAAGTCGTCGCCAACGCGGAACATACCGATATGTACGCGGCGATCGATGCATTGACCGACAAGCTGGATAAACAACTCAAAAAGCATAAGGAAAAGACCCAGAGGCTCCTCCAGGGCGCGACCGGTCGTTAACACTCCCAACCCATGATCCGACTTGAAAGCATCCTGACCCCCGGCCGTTCCCTCGTGAACGTGCCGGGCGGCAGCAAAAAGAAAGCCCTCGAGCAAATTGCCAATCTGATCGCCCGCGAAGTGCCGGCTCTGGAGATGCAAGATGTCTTCGAGGCTTTGATTGCCCGTGAAAAACTCGGCTCGACCGGTTTTGGTAACGGCATTGCCATCCCCCACTGTCGGCTTAAAGGTTGCACCTCGCCCATCAGTGCATTGATGCACCTGGATGCTCCCATCGATTTCGACGCCATCGACGGCGCCCCGGTTGACCTGCTGTTCGTACTGCTGGTCCCGGAAGCTGCTACCGATGCGCATCTTGAATTGCTCCGCCAGATCGCCAGCATGCTTGATCGCAAGGACGTCCGTGATCGCCTGCGTAGCGCCCCGAGCAATGAAGCCTTGTATCAGGTCGTCCTGGACGAGCAAAACGGGCACTAATCATGCGCTTGATCATCGTCAGTGGCCGTTCCGGCTCAGGTAAAAGTACCGCGCTCGACGTGCTCGAGGACAACGGCTATTACTGCATTGACAACCTGCCCGCCGGGTTGCTGCCGGAACTGGCCGAACGTGCACTGATTCACACCGAACTGGCGCAACCGCTGGTGGCCGTCTCCATCGACGCGCGCAACTTGCCGAGCCATCTGAGCCGCTTTCCGGAATTGCTCGAAGAAGTCCGCAGCCGGCATATCCAGTGTGATGTGTTGTACCTGGACGCCGACGAAGAAACTTTGCTAAAGCGTTTTTCGGAAACCCGTCGCCGCCATCCGTTGAGTAGCGCCAATCGCTCGCTGGCCGAAGCGATCAACGATGAAACCAACCTGCTCGGGCCGATTGCTGACCTTGCCGATCTCAAGGTCAACACCACCAATCTGAACCTGTACCAGTTGCGCGATACCATCAAGCTGCGCCTGCTGAACCAGCCGGAACCCGGCACAGCGTTCTTGGTGGAGTCTTTCGGATTCAAGCGCGGCATGCCGGTGGACGCGGACCTGGTGTTCGACGTGCGTTGCCTGCCGAACCCTTATTGGAAACCCGAGCTGCGCGAGCAGTCCGGACTGGATCTACCCGTTGCCGAGTACCTGGCAGCCCAGCCTGATGTCGAAGAGATGTTCCAGGACATTTCCTCCTACCTGCTCAAATGGCTACCGCGCTTTGCCGCCAGCAACCGTGCCTATGTCACGATTGCCATTGGCTGCACCGGCGGGCATCACCGCTCCGTCTACCTGACCGAACGTCTGGGTCAGGCCCTGCAAAAAACCCTGAAGAACGTCCAGGTTCGCCACCGCGACCTCAGCTAAAGGATCCACATCGCGATGCCTGCTCTGGAAATCGAAATCATCAACAAGCTGGGCTTGCATGCCCGGGCTTCCGCCAAATTCGTGGGTGTCGCCGGCGAGTTCAAAGACTGCACAATCAGAGTCGGACGAACGCCGGAATCCACGGTCGACGGCAAAAGCATCATGGCAATGATGATGCTCGCTGCGGGCAAAGGCACCAAAATCTATATCAGCACCGAAGGCGAAGACGAGCAAAAAGCGCTGGATGCACTGACGGACTTGATTAACCGTTACTTCGACGAAGGCGAATAACGCTCGCCTAGGCGAGCGCGGTATCCATCACCATCATCAAGCAAAACCCGATCAGCAACCCAAGGCTGGCCAGCTTGTCGTGACCATGGCGTCGCGACTCGGGGATCACTTCATGGGTCACCACCAGCAGCATTGCCCCCGCCGCCAGCGCCAGGCCCAATGGCAAGAGCAACTCGGCCAGGCTCACCAGCCAGGCACACAACAGTGCAAAGACCGGTTCGACCAACCCTGACGCCGCACCGATCAGGAAGGCCTTGACCCGCGACATCCCTGCCCCGGCCAATACCAACGCAATCACCAGTCCTTCCGGCACATCCTGCAAGGCGATGCCCATGGCCAGGCTGTCGGCATCAGGCATGCCGCCACCCGCCGAGACCCCGACCGCCATGCCTTCGGGAATGTTGTGGGCAATGATGGCGAAAACGAACAACCAGATCCGTGGCGGTATGACCGGACGCTCCGGTGTACCTACGAGCATTTCCGGCGAAGCGCCAGACACCTTTCGATCGACCAGAAACAACCCGAACGCCCCGAGCATGATGCCGAAGCTGATCAGGCCACTGGCCGCCCAAGGCGTCAGCCCCAGGTTTTCGGCCGCAGAGATGCCCGGAACGATCAGCGAAAACGCTGTCGCTGCGAGCATCACCCCGGCACCGAAGCCGAGCAGCGTATCGCTGACTGCCTGAGGCATGCGCCGAATCACCAACACGGGCACCGCGCCCAATGCCGTACCCAAAGCGCAGATCGCACCGCCCTGTAACGCACGCAGCAGTTTCGGTTCAAGGTCCAGCCACGCCAGGCCCTGGGCGACCAACAAGCTTATTCCCGCCAGCAGTAACAACGATCCAAACGCGTAACGAAACATTCGTCCACTTCCGATCGCCAGTGTTTCAGTGCCCATAGTCAGACCTGGATTGTTTTTATAGAAGACTTAAACCAGTGCAGCCTGATAGCGCGCAGCGACTTCGGGCCAATTGATCACGTTGTAAAAGGCGTTGATGTATTCCGGACGGCGGTTTTGGTATTGCAGGTAATAGGCGTGCTCCCAGACATCCAGACCGAGGATCGGCGTATTGCCGTTCATCAACGGGCTGTCCTGGTTACCGCTGCTTTCCACCACCAGGGTCTTTTGCGGGGTCACACTCAACCAGGCCCAGCCACTGCCGAAACGGGTCAGGGCGGCTTTGGTGAACGCCTCCTTGAAACTGTCGAGGCCACCCAATTGTGCGTCGATCGCGGCAGCCAGTTCGCCATCCGGTTGTCCGCCGCCGTTGGGCACCATGACTTCCCAGAACAATGAGTGGTTGGCATGACCGCCACCCTGGTTGATCACCGCCGCGCGAAGCTTTTCCGGCAACTGCTGGACGGCGGCTACCAGTTTTTCCACCGGCCACTCGGCGAATTCGGTGCCTTCGACAGCCGCGTTGAGGTTGTTGATGTAGGTCTGGTGGTGCTTGGTGTAGTGGATTTCCATGGTCTGCGCATCGATGTGCGGTTCCAGGGCATCGTAGGCGTACGGCAAGGCAGGCAAGCTAAAAGCCATTTCAGTGGACTCCATGGTGTAGAGGCGCAGGGGGCGAGGCGGCATCGATGTGCAGCAAACGATGAGTGCGTGGGTATTCGCCGTGTTCGCTGATGAAATTCAGCAATTCGACGTAGGTTTTGCTGCTCTGGCGCAGCGCCGCTTCGCGCAACGCCGGTGACAGTCGCGGGTCCTGCATGGTCTTCAACAGCCGCTGATGGATAGCGCACAGGTACTCGACGCTCTCCTCCGGCTGGTTCAGGCGCAAATGCAAGTCCGCCAGGTTGTGGTGGGAAATCACGCAGGCCGCCACCGCTTCGTCGGCATCCGCCCAGCGCTCGAACAACACCTGGGCCAGGGCCAATGCCTGCAGGTAAGCCTCACGGGCATCCACCAGTTCGCCCAGCATGAAACAGCGGTTTGCCCTTTCGATCGTGCGTTTCCAGTGCTCCATGATGAGCCTCCAAAGCGGTTACGGTGATTACACGCCGCCAGCCGTGAGCTTTTCCGGATTGAGCAAGTCTTCCAGTTGGCCACGGGTCAGCTCGGTGTGTTCCAGCGCGACATCGATGACCGGACGGCCCTGCTGATAAGCCTTCTTGGCGATTTCAGCAGCTTTCTGGTAACCAATGATCGGGTTGAGTGCAGTGACTAGTATCGGGTTGCGCGACAGTGCTTCCTTGAGCCGGGCCTCGTTGACCTTGAAGCTGGCGATCGCCTTTTCACCGAGCAAGTGGCTGGAATTGGCCAGCAACTCGATGCTGCTCAGCAGGTTCTGGGCGATGATCGGCAACATCACGTTCAGTTCGAAATTGCCCGACTGGCCGGCGATGGTGATCACCGTGTCATTGCCGATCACTTGCGCGGCGACCATGGCGGTGGCTTCCGGGATCACCGGATTGACCTTGCCGGGCATGATCGACGAGCCTGGCTGCAAGGCTTCGAGCTCGATTTCACCAAGGCCTGCCAGTGGACCGGAGTTCATCCAGCGCAAGTCGTTGGCGATTTTCATCAACGACACAGCGGTGGCTTTCAGTTGCCCGGAGACCGCAACGGCGGTGTCCTGAGAGCCGATCAGTGCGAACAGATCAGTGCCCGGCGTGAACTGCACCTGAGTCAGCTTGGTCAACTGCTGGCTGAAAAGCTCGGCGAATCGTGGGTGCGCGTTGATACCGGTGCCCACCGCCGTACCGCCTTGAGCCAGGGATTGCAGACTCGGCAGCAGATCCTGCAAATGGCCGACATTGGCCTTCAACTGTTGCGCCCAGCCGTTGAGCACCTGGCTCATGCGCACCGGCATCGCGTCCATCAAGTGCGTACGCCCGGTCTTGACGTGGTGGTGAACCTCTTCAGCCTTGCGCTCGATTACTTCCACCAGACGCACCAGCCCCGGCAACAGTTGCTCATGCAACGCCAGCGCCGCGCTGACATGGATGGTGGTCGGGATGATGTCGTTGCTGCTCTGGCCGCAATTGACGTGGTCGTTCGGGTTCACCGGCTCACCGAGCAAACGGCTGGCCAGGGTGGCGATCACTTCGTTGGCGTTCATGTTGGAGCTGGTGCCGGACCCGGTCTGGAAGATATCCACCGGGAAGTGCTGCATGAAATCGTCCTTGAGCAAACCCAGCGCCGCTTCGACGATGGCATTGCCCTGGGATTCACTGATCTGCTCGAGTTCGATGTTGGCCCGGGCGGCGGCGGCCTTGGCCAGGATCAACGCGCGGATGAACTGCACCGGCATCGGTTTGCCGCTGATCGGGAAGTTATCCACCGCACGCTGGGTCTGTGCGCCGTAGAGGGCGTCTACCGGGACCTGAAGCTCGCCCATGCTGTCGCGCTCAATACGAGTCTTGTTCATCAGAAAATCCTTGCACCAGTTCTATGAGAGGAATCGAGGGTTGCAACTCGCAGGTCGCCAGTTGCCAGGTGTAGCGTTGCCAGCGCTTGAGGCGGCATTTGCACAGCGAGAGGTTTTCGAGTTCACGGAGCGGGCGCCATGCCTGATCCAGGCAGTAGGTGCGCCAGTGCCACGGCAGCGCGACATCGGCGGCCGTGTCGAGCAGCAAACGGAAAGAGGTTTCGGCGATGGTCCAGGGGGAAGTGGCCGTACAACACGCCAGATAACGGCCTTCAGCCAGGTAATGCTCGATCAGGCGAGGCTCGTCGGGATCCATCGCGCAACGGATCTGGCGACTCATCCAGCGCCAGCTTTCGAGGTAAGGCTGCTCGTGCAAGGCAGAACTCATGATCCGGGGCTCATTCGGTAATGAGATTTATTATTAGATGATAATGAGAACCAAAACAACCCCGATAAAGTAGGAGCGAGCTTGCTCGCGATGGTGTGTCAGTCGACATCAATTTTGCTGACACACCATCGCGAGCAGGCTCGCTCCTACAAGGGACGATGCCAGCCCAATAAAAAAGGCGCGCCACCCATTGGGTGGCGCGCCTTCTGTGTAGCGGTTGCGGGTTAGCTGCCCGCGACAGTCATCCGCTCGATCAGCACCGATCCCGTGCGAATGTTGCTGCGCAGTTCGAGGTCATTACCCACCGCGACGATCTGCTTGAACATGTCGCGCATGTTGCCGGCGATGGTCACTTCCTGCACCGCGAACTGGATTTCGCCATTCTCGACCCAGTACCCCGCCGCACCGCGAGAGTAATCGCCAGTGACCATGTTCAGGCCCTGCCCCATCAGCTCGGTGACCAGCAGACCACGGCCCATGCGGCGCAGCAACGCTGCCTGGTCTTCGTCGCCGTGGGTGACGAACAGGTTGTGCACGCCGCCGGCGTTGGCCGTGCTCGGCATGCCGAGCTTGCGACCGGAATAGGTGCCGAGGATGTAGGACACCAACTCGCCTTTTTCGACGAACGGTTTGGCGTAGGTCGCCAGACCATCGCCATCAAATGCCGAGCTGCCCATCGCGCGCATCAGATGCGGACGCTCATCGATGGTCAACCATTCCGGGAACAGCTTCTGCCCGAGGGTGCCCTCAAGGAACGATGACTTGCGATAAAGGCTGCCGCCGGAAATCGCAGAGAGGAAACTACCGAACAAACCACCGGCCAGCTCCGCGGAAAACAGCACCGGCACTTCACAGGTCGGCACCGGGCGCGCGCCCAGACGGCTCGCCGCACGCTGCGCGGCACGCTGGCCGATGCTTACCGGGTCGGCCAGCAGATTGCCCTGACGGTTCACGTCGTACCAGTAATCGCGCTGCATCTGGCCGTCAGCCTCGGCGATCATCACGCAGCTCAGGCTGTGACGCGTCGAGGCGTAACCGCCGATGAAACCGTGGCTGTTGCCGTAAACACGGCAGCCTTGATGGGTGCTAAGCGTGGTGCCATCAGCGTTCTTGATCCGCGCGTCGGCATCGAATGCCGCGGCCTCGCAGAGCAACGCTTTTTCGATGGCCTGTTCCGGGGTGATGTCCCACTGGTGGAACAGATCGAAATCCTGCAGATCACGCGCCATCAGCGCGGCATCCGCCAGGCCCGAGGCCTCGTCTTCGGAGGTGTGCTTGGCAATGGCCAGCGCCGCCGCCACGGTTTCGCGAATGGCCTCCGGACCGCTGGCCGACGTGCTGGCCGAACCTTTGCGCTGACCGACGTACAAGGTGATGCCAAAGCCCTGGTCGCGGTTGAATTCGACGGTTTCGACTTCACGCTGGCGCACCGAAGTCGACAGGCCCTGCTCCAGGGACACCGCCACTTCACAGGCACTGGCGCCCTGGCGCCTGGCTTCAGCGATGATCTGCTCGACCTGTTCCTGCAGTGCCGGCAACGCTTGTGGGCCGACGCTTTCAACTGCACTCATGCTGTTCTCCACTCAAATTCTGCTTTCGGTATAGGCCTTCGAGCGACCGGGCCGGACAAGCGGCCCCCGACTGGTTATCATGGCGGCGTTTCTTTGCGGACGGCCACCATGGTTGATTCTTACGACGACTCCCTCGATACGGGAGAAAAAAGCAAATCCCAGGTTAAACGCGAGCTGCATGCTCTGGTTGACCTCGGCGAACGCCTTACAACGCTCAAGCCTGACTTGCTGGCAAAACTGCCATTGACCGACGCTCTGCGCCGGGCTCTGGGCGATGCGCCCAAGCACACCGCGAATATCGCGCGTAAACGGCACCTCATGTTCATCGGCAAACTGATGCGCGATCAGGACACTGACGCCATTCTCACGTTGCTCGATCAACTCGATGCCTCCACCCGGCAGTACAACGAACGTTTCCATGGCCTGGAACGCTGGCGCGATCGCTTGATCGCGGGCGACGATGCGGTCCTGGAGAAGTTCGTGTTCGACTACCCGGAGGCTGATCGTCAGCAGTTGCGCTCCCTGATCCGTCAGGCCCAGCACGAACTGGCGACCAACAAGCCGCCGGCGTCGAGCCGTAAAATCTTCAAGTACATCCGTGAGCTGGACGAGACTCAACGCGGTCTGCGTTAAATCTCTTCCCGGGTGAGTCGCGACGCGGCCCACCCGGAGCTCCATCCCTTTACGATCCTGTGCCACCCACAGTGATCGCATCGATTTTCAACGTTGGCTGGCCGACACCCACCGGCACCGACTGCCCGTCCTTGCCGCACGTGCCCACGCCACTGTCCAGCGACAGATCGTTGCCGACCATCGACACCTTGCTCATCGCCTCCGGCCCATTGCCGATCAACGTCGCACCTTTGACCGGCGCGGTAATCTTGCCGTCTTCGATCAGGTACGCCTCGCTGGTGGAGAACACGAACTTGCCGCTGGTGATGTCCACCTGGCCACCGCCGAGGTTGGCGCAGTAGATGCCGCGCTTCACCGAAGCAATGATTTCCGCCGGATCGCTCTCGCCCGCCAGCATGTAGGTGTTGGTCATGCGCGGCATCGGCAGGTGCGCGTAGGATTCGCGACGACCGTTGCCCGTGCGGGCCACGCCCATCAGGCGTGCGTTGAGCTTGTCCTGCATGTAGCCCTTGAGTACGCCGTTTTCGATCAGCGTGGTGCACTCGGTCGGCGTGCCTTCGTCGTCGACACTCAGCGAACCGCGACGGCCGGCCAGCGTGCCGTCATCGACGATGGTGCAGAGTTTCGACGCAACCATTTCGCCCATGCGCCCGCTGTAGGCAGAGCTGCCCTTGCGGTTGAAATCGCCTTCCAGGCCATGGCCGACCGCTTCGTGCAACAGCACGCCGGACCAGCCCGACCCCAGCACCACCGGCAACGTACCGGCAGGCGCCGGGATGGCTTCAAGGTTGACCAGCGCCTGACGCAACGCTTCACGGGCGTAGCCCATGGCGCGGTCGTCGCTGAGGAAATAACGGTAATCGGTACGCCCGCCGCCGCCATGGCCACCGCGCTCGCGACGACCGTTCTGCTCAACGATCACGCTGACGTTGAAGCGCACCAACGGCCGTACATCCGCCGCCAGGCTGCCGTCGGTGGACGCCACCAGAATGCGTTCCCACACGCCAGCCATGCTCACGGTCACTTGCTGGATACGCGGGTCGAGGGCGCGGGTGGCGACGTCGATGCGCTTGAGCAGTTCGACTTTCTCGGCGCGGGTCATCACTTCCAGCGGGTTGTCGGGCCCGTACAACTGGGCGACATCCTGAGAGGTGAACGCCTGCACCGTGCCGTTCTGCCCGGCGCGGGAGATCGACCGCGCCGCGCGAGCCGCCGCGCCGAGGGCTTCGAGGGTGATGGCGTTGCTGTAGGCAAAACCGGTTTTCTCACCCGATTGCGCGCGCACGCCAACGCCCTGGTCAAGGTTGAAGCTGCCTTCCTTGACGATGCCGTCTTCCAGCGCCCAGGACTCGGAAATCTGCCCCTGGAAATACAGGTCGGCGGCATCGATGCCCGGGCCGGCCAGATCGCCGAGCACACCTTGCAGGCTCTCGATGGTCACGCCGCCAGGCGCTAACAGGTGGTCACTGACTGAGGACAACAACTCGCTCATATGCTTTACGCCTTAAATTCATCGTTCTGAGGCAGGTCGCTGGGCGCCCTGCGAGAAAAAGCGCCGGTGACTGGACACCGGCATCCGCGCCCGGATGGACGCCTGTTCGCTGCTATCGCGTTCGGCCAGCAGCACGGCCTCGCCTTGATCCTGTTGCGCCAGCACACGGCCCCACGGGTCGATAATCGCGGCATGCCCGTAAGTTTCCCGCGGCCCCGGATGCGTTCCACCCTGGGCGGCCGCGAGTACATAACACTGAGTCTCGATGGCCCGCGCGCGAATCAGCACCTCCCAATGTGCCGCGCCAGTCACTGCGGTAAAGGCCGACGGCGCGGTAATCAACTCCGCGCCGGCAGCGCGCAATTCGCTGTACAGCTCCGGGAAGCGCAGGTCATAACAGACCGTCAGGCCGACTCGACCGACGGGCGTGTCCGCCACCACCACCCCACTGCCATAAGCATAGTCATCGGATTCGCGATAACGCCCGCGGTTGTCCGCCACATCCACATCGAACAGGTGCAGCTTGTCGTAGCGCGCCACCGTCTCGCCCCGGTCGTCGACCAGCAGCGAGCAGGCATGCACTTTCGCCGCCGGCTGATCCGCCGGCGGCAACGGCAAGGTGCCGGCCACTATCCATAACTTGAGGTCGCGGGCGGTCTGTTTCAACCACGGCAGGATCGGCCCCTCACCCAACGCCTCGGCGCGGCCGATCTCGGCAATGTCGCGACGACCCATGGCGGCGAAGTTTTCCGGCAGCACGGCCAGCTTTGCGCCCTCGGCGGCCGCCTGTTCGAGCAGCCGACGGGCCTGGGCCAGATTGGCCAGGACATCGCTCTGGCTGACCATTTGAATCACCGCAAAATACATATCGACATCAACCTTGTAGGAGCGAGCTCGCTCGCGATGGACGTGAACGATAACGCGGGGTGCCAGGTTAAACGCGTTGCCCATGCGTTTTTCGCGAGCAAGCTCGCTCCTACAGAGGGGAACGTCGTTAGGGCCATGCTACTCCATCGGCACGCTTCAAAAAGGTTTGTCGAAGGTGATTTTCGGCTCTTTCCATGGACCTTTGACGGTGTATTTCACGCTGGCGAAGCGCGCCACACGGTCGCCGATCAGCTTGTCGATCAGGAACAACGCGCCGCCGATCGCCGGAGCGCCGACGATCAGCGCGGCAATCGGCAAGTTGTTTGTCACCGGCAAGGTCACCAGCAGTTTCGCATCGACCTGATCGTTGACCAGATCCAGCTTGCCATTGAGTTCCAGATTGCTCGACGGGCCGGTCAGCACGATCGGCTCACGTGTGTCGTAAACCCCGCGATTCGCGACCAGCAGCCCCTTGACCCGGTCGTAACTCAGACCTTTGCCGAACAGATCGGAGAAGTCCAGGCGCAAGCGACGGCCAATGGAGTTGAAGTTCAGCAGGCCAAACACCCGCAACGCCTGCGCGCCGCCTTCCACCTCAACGAACTGGCCTTTATTCAGCGAGGCGTCGAGGGTCCCGGAGAAACGCTTGGTGGCCAGCCAGGCCGGTGAGCCAGGCCAGTTGCCATCGACGTCCATATGAAACTCTTCACTGGTGACACTCGGCGCAAAACCCCAGCCTTTGAGCACATCCGCGAGGTTCTTGCCGCTGATCCGCCCCTTGTACCAACTGGTGGACGCACCGGGCGCGCCTTCCCAGCCGCCGCTGCCCTGCAACAGAATGCCCTTGAGGCCCAGATCCAGCGAATTGAGCGCAATGCCCTTGGCGGTCGGACGCACTTTCAGCGACCAGCCACCCACCAGATCCTGCCCCTGGAACAATTGATTGATGGTGATATCCAGCGCCGGGATCTTGGTCGGGTCCACGGAAGCCAGCGGATCCGGCGAGTTTTCATCGGCCAGGACCGTCGGGTCCGGCGCCGGCAGACGCACGTATTGCAGATTGACCACGATCGGCGTGGCTTTCGCATCCGGGATGCCAACGGTGCCCTTGACCTGCTGGCTGTCGAGCTGCAAGGCCCACGCACTCGGCTTACGGTTCAATTGCACCGACGCCTGATCCAGCGTGGTACCGACGCCGCTGAGCTTGCCGACCTTGAAGTCGGCGCTGCTGAGCAATTGCTTGGCGCTGCCGCCCGGATCCTGGCCGGCATACTTGTCCACCAGGTCCTTCCATGGGCCGACGTCCAGTTCCGACAGTACGCCCCGCACCCGCAGGCCTTTGGCGCCCGGCAACACGGCATCGCCGCCGCCGAGGAACAGTTCGCCGCGACCGTCGGCGAAATTGCCAGGTGGCGCCGCGAACGTGAAGCTCGCCAGGTCGCCATATTTGACCCAGTAGCGCCGCTCCTGCCCTTGCAGGGTCATGCGGAACATCGTATCGCGCCCGACATCGGCAGCCATGCCGAACGGCGCGGGCAAATCGACGGCAACGCCTTTGAGATCGGAATTGACCATCAACTGGCTGTCCGCACCGTCCAGGGTCAGTTGCAACTGATACGGGATCAGGCCGGACACTGGCAGCGGCTGGGTCACGCTCAGCCAGTCGGTGAGTTTCTTGACCTCGACCTGGCCTGAGGCGGCGACGCGCGTCTTGATATTACCCGGGCTGCCATCGGCGAAAATCTGTGCGGTGACAGGCTTGTCGAAGGCCCGGGCGCTGATGTTCTGCCCGCTCAAACCCTTGGCGCTGTCGAAGCGGAAATCGCCCTTGAGCTGAGTCAGCTCAAGCACCGGGTCGGCGAGTTTCAAGCGCGCCTTGGCGGTCTTGAAGTCAACGAGGATTTTCGGCTGTTCGCCTTTGGCCAGCGGAATATCCAGTTTCAGCTTGCCCTGCAGATCCCCCTCGCCTTCCCATCCGGCGAAGGTGGCAGCAGTACCAATCGGCGCTTCCTGGAGAATTTTCAGGCCATCGCCCAGTCCGCCGGCAAACCCGCCATCGAGGAGCAGGTGACTGCTTTGGCCAGCCGGAACGTGGGGAATGTTGACGTAAATGTCACGCACCTGGGTGTCGAGCAACTGGCCTTTGCTGGCCAGAATCCGTACACCGCTGTCCTCGACAAACACATCCCCCGAAACCTTGCTGACATGCGGCCAGCCCGGCTGGAAAGCCAGTTCGGCATCGTGAACCTTGAAGAACAGGCTGATGCTGCGATCAGTGTCGGCGGCACCGTGGTTCAGCGAGCCCTGATACTGGAAGAAACCTTCATCCACCGCGCCCTTGAGGATCGCCGTGCGCAGCCACTCGTCCAGCGCCGGACTGAGAACCGCCGGCAGGTACTTGGCGGTGTATTTGCCGTCGCCCTCGACCATGCCGACCCGCAGGTCCATGTAGTCTTCCTGGGTGTGGTCGAAGTGCAGGCGAATCAGGAAGTCGCCGGCAATCTTGCCCTCCTCGCCCAGCACCTTGAGGTACGGCGCGATCAGGGTGAAACCTTCTTTGTCGAGTTTCCAGGTCAGTCGGGCGTTGGCCTGAATGTATTGCCATGGCTTGGCGAAAATCGGGTCCAGGTGCAGGACAAAGTCCTTGCTGTCCATGCGCAGTTCGCCGTGACCGAGGTCACCGCTGATGCTGCCGCTGACATTTCGCGCGGCCGGGGCGCCGTGATAGGCATCAAAGCCGACCTGATCGAGGTTGGCGGCGAAGCTGACCTTGGTGTCATCGGTGGCGTTGGGCCGGAAGTCGACAAGCACGTTGCGCAAACCACCGGTCACCTTGAGTCGCTCAACGGCGGTGGCGACGCCTTCAGGCAACGGGCCCAGCGCGTTCAGCAGCGGCGTGAGCGGGGTGAGGTCGAGCCGGTCGGCTTGCAAATGCCAGAGCTCTTCGGTCTTCTCGGTGGCCAGGCTTTGCTTGAGTTGCAGGCGCGATTCCCAGCGAGTTTCGCCGAGGTTCATCGACAGGGAGTCGACAGTGACTGTCATACCCTCGGCACTGCGCTGGAAATAGCTGTTGAGCGCCAGGTTGTTGATCCGGATCGGCTTGCGCTCGGCGTAGGCACCCTTGAGCTGCGGTGCGTTCAAGCGCACGGCGGCGCTTTGCAGCGCACCTTTGTTCCAGTTGAACCAAAGTTCGCCGCCGGCCTTGATCTCGGAGAAGTTCCATTGCCGGGTCAGGCGCTCGGGCAGCCATTTCGACCAGTCGCTTTGCGGCAGGCTCAGGTAGGCATCGGCCTCGCCGTCCTTCCACTCGCTGGCGCGAATGCGTGTGCGCAGGCTCATGGCAACCGGCTGGCCATCGGGCAGGGTCAGCCGCGCGTCGAGGCGTTGACGGAAGGCGCCGGTTTTCAGGTTCAGGCCAACGTAGGTGAAGGTCAGCGGCGCCTGGTCCAGCGGTTGCAGCGTTACCTGGCTGTCGAGTACCGACAGTTGCTGGACCATTTGCATGCGATTGAGCAATTGCTCCGGGTCCAGCGGCTGATCCTGCTGTACCGGCAAACCTTCCAGCGCCCACTGACCGTCCGCGCCTTCCTTGAGGCTGATTTTCAGGCCGTTGAGTTCCAGGTGAGCGATGCGCACTTCGCGCGCCAGCAGGCTGGCCCAGAGATCCGGCACCGCGCGCACCTGATCCAGGCGCAAGGCGTTGGCGCCTTCGCCGACCATCACGTCGTGCGCCAGCAGAATCGGCGCGAAACCGCGCCAGTTGCCCTCCAGCTCACCAATGTGCAGCGGCATGCCCAAGGCTGCGCCGGCTTTGGTTTCGACCTCGGCCCGATACTCGGCCACCAGCGGCGTCAGCTCACGACCGAGACTGACGTAAAGCGCCATCAGTACCAAAGCCAACGCGCACAGGCCCAGACCCCAGCGGGTCAGTGCGGCCAAAATGCGTGTCAGACGCTCCATGTCAGTTGGCTCCCATGGCAAAAATGCTGCAAAAAGCTGAGGCCAGCCGTTCTAGTGAGGTTGAAACACAGCGATTCAGAGCAGCACCACGTCGTATTGTTCCTGGGAATACATGGTTTCCACCTGGAACCGAATGGTGCGACCGATAAAACCTTCCAGTTCGGCAACGTTGCCCGACTCTTCATCCAGCAGACGGTCGACGACTTTCTGGTTCGCCAATACACGATAGCCTTCCGCCTGATAGGCGCGAGCCTCACGGAGAATTTCGCGGAAGATTTCGTAGCAAACGGTTTCCGGCGTCTTGAGCTTGCCGCGCCCCTGGCAGCTGCTGCACGGTTCGCACAGCACTTGTTCAAGGCTTTCGCGGGTGCGCTTGCGGGTCATCTGCACCAGGCCCAACTCGGTGATGCCGATGATGTTGGTCTTGGCGTGATCGCGCTCCAGTTGTTTCTCCAGCGTGCGCAGGACCTGGCGCTGATGCTCTTCGTCTTCCATGTCGATGAAGTCGATGATGATGATCCCGCCCAGGTTGCGCAGGCGCAGCTGGCGAGCGATGGCGGTCGCGGCTTCGAGGTTGGTCTTGAAGATGGTTTCTTCAAGGTTGCGATGACCGACGAAGGCCCCGGTGTTGACGTCGATGGTGCTCATGGCTTCCGCCGGGTCCACCACCAGGTAACCGCCGGACTTCAGCGGCACTTTGCGTTCGAGGGCTTTCTGGATTTCGTCTTCGACGCCATACAGGTCGAAAATCGGCCGCTCGCCCGGGTAATGCTCCAGGCGATCGGCGATTTCCGGCATCAGTTCGGCGACGAACTGCGTGGTTTTCTGGAAGGTTTCCCGGGAATCGATGCGGATCTTCTCGATTTTCGGGCTCACCAGATCGCGCAAGGTGCGCAGCGCCAGGCCGAGGTCTTCGTAGATCACGCTCGGCGCGCTGATGGTTTTGATCTGCTCGCTGATCTGGTCCCAGAGCCGGCGCAGGTAGCGGATGTCCATGAGGATTTCATCGGCGCCCGCGCCTTCGGCAGCGGTCCGCAGGATGAACCCACCGGCTTCCTTGATGCCTTCTTTGGCCACGCAATCGGTGACCACTTGCTTGAGACGCTCGCGCTCGGCTTCGTCTTCGATCTTCAGGGAAATGCCGACATGCGCGGTGCGCGGCATGTACACCAGATACCGCGACGGGATCGACAGTTGCGTGGTCAGCCGTGCGCCCTTGGAACCGATCGGGTCCTTGGTGACTTGCACTACCAGGCTCTGGCCTTCGTGAACCAGCGCGCTGATGCTCTCGACCGCCGGACCTTCGCGCAGGGAAATTTCCGATGCATGAATGAACGCGGCGCGGTCCAGGCCGATGTCGACGAACGCCGCCTGCATGCCTGGCAATACCCGGACAACCTTGCCTTTGTAGATGTTGCCGACGATCCCGCGTTTTTGCGTGCGCTCGACGTGGACCTCTTGCAGGACACCGTTTTCAACCACCGCCACGCGCGATTCCATCGGCGTGATGTTGATCAGGATCTCTTCACTCATGGCAGGGTCTCGTTCAGGCATGTTCACGATAATGGCCGCATCTTGTCAGTACGACGCTCAACGCGCGTTAAGGGTTTGCCAACAGGGTATGCCGAAATGGCCGAGCAGCTCAGCGGTTTCGCACAGCGGCAGGCCGACCACCGCCGAGTAGCTGCCATCGAGGCCGGCGACAAACACCGCGCCCAGTCCTTGAATGCCATAGCCGCCGGCCTTGTCCCGCGGTTCGCCGCTGGCCCAGTAGGCCGCCGCTTCGTCGCGGCCGATGGGGCGAAAACGCACCAGGCTGCGCACCACGCGGGACTCGCAACGCTCACCATCCAGTACGGCAATGGCAGTCAGCACTTCATGTTCCTGCCCTGCCAACATCATAAGCATGGCGCAGGCATCGGCTTCGTCCACTGGTTTGCCGAGAATTTTCCCGTTCAGCACGACGGCGGTATCGGCGCCCAGCACACAGAATTCGCTGTCGGACACAATCGCGCCGCGCCCGGCTTCAGCCTTGCCGCGCGCGAGGCGCTCGACATAGGCCGACGGCGATTCATGATTCAAAGGGGTTTCGTCGATGTCCGCGCTGACGGCGGTGAACGGCACGCCGATCTGCGTGAGCAGTTCACGCCGACGCGGCGAGCCTGAGGCAAGATAAAGCGGTTTCATCAAGACATCTCCCTTGTCGTGGTGTGGGCAAATGCCTGACCGAATCAGTTGATTTTGTAGCGCCGACGCAGACCACGCAAACCGAAGCTGATCCATGGCCAGAGCAACGCGCTGACCAGTGCCGGCAAGACCAGCGCCAGGGTCGGCTGACGGTTGCCGGTCAGGGCGCTGAGCCAGAGTTGAACGAGCTGCGCGAGGCCGAAGATCACCAGGATCACCAGGCTCTGCTGCCACATCGGGAACATTCGCAGGCGTTGTTGCAGGGCCAGCACCAGGTAGGTGATGAGCGTCAGGATCAACGCGTTCTGGCCAAGGAGCGTGCCGTACAGCACGTCTTCAGTCAGGCCCAGACACCACGCGGTGACCATCCCGACTTTCTGCGGCAGGGCCAGGGCCCAGAACGCCAGCAGCAAGGCGAGCCAAAGCGGGCGGAGGATTTCCATGAATTGCGGCAGCGGAGAAACGCTGAGCAGCAAGCCGACGGCAAACGTCAGCCAGATCATCCAACCGTTTCGGGAGGCTTTTACACCGACCATTATTCACGTCCCCCAGTGGTAGCCGGCGCGGAGACAGGCGGTTTGGCCGCCGGTTTCACGGCAGCAGGTTGCGTCGCCGGTGGTTTGGTGGCCGGTGCGGTCGCGGGCGGTTTGACGGCCGGCGCAGTGGCAGGCGCAGTGGCAGGCGGCTTGGCGGCGGCGGGATGTGCGGTAGCTGGCTTGGCCGGTGTTGCAGCGGCCGGTGCCGCAGCCGGAACAGCCGGGGCAGCAGCCGCGGGTGCGATCACGGCAGCCGGTTTCGGCACGGTGGCAGGAATGATCGGCCCGCCACCCTGTGCATCGAGATTTTCCTGCGCTTGAGCGGCGTCGTTGGCACGCTCTTCCGGCGTACGGGTGTCGCTGAACACCAGCAGCAGATAGCGGCTGCGGTTCAAGGCAGCGGTCGGCACCGCACGAACGATGGCAAATGGCTGGCCAGAATCGTGGATCACTTCCTTGACCGTCGCCACCGGGTAACCGGCCGGGAAACGCTGGCCAAGGCCGGAGCTGACCAGCAGGTCGCCTTCCTTGATGTCCGCCGTGTCCGCCACGTGACGCAGTTCCAGGCGTTCCGGGTTGCCGGTGCCACTCGCAATCGCCCGCAGACCGTTGCGGTTCACCTGCACCGGGATGCTGTGGGTGGTGTCGGTCAGCAGCAACACACGGGAGGTGTACGGCATCAACTCGACCACCTGGCCCATCAGGCCGCGGGCATCGAGCACCGGCTGACCGAGGACCACACCGTCGCGCTCACCCTTGTTGATGATGATGCGGTGGGTGAAAGGGTTGGGGTCCATGCCGATCAACTCGGCCACTTCGACCTTTTCGTTGACCAGCGCGGAAGAATTGAGCAACTCGCGCAGCCGAACGTTCTGCTCGGTGAGGGCGGCAAGCTTTTGCATGCGACCCTGCAGCAGCAGGTTTTCGGTCTTGAGTTTTTCGTTTTCGGCCACCAGCTCGGTACGGCTGCCAAACTGGCTGGCCACACCTTGCCATAGCCGCTGCGGCAGGTCGGTGATCCAGTAAGACTGCATCAGCACCAGCGACATCTGGCTACGCACTGGCTTGAGCAGTGTGAAGCGGGCATCGACCACCATCAGCGCGACCGATAGCACGACCAGCACCAACAAGCGCACGCCCAGTGAAGGCCCTTTGGTGAAAAGCGGTTTAATAAGCCGCTCCTCCCAGGCAAATGTTTTGTTTATTCATAAGGCAGACCGGCCTGGATACAGACTGACAGAAGGTAAACGCAAACAGGCAGCACTGCAAAGTGCCGCCTGCGCGCTCAACAGCATAGAAGCAACCCAACGACTTATTCGCTGGAGAGCAGGTCCATGGTGTGTTTATCCATCATTTCCAATGCACGGCCACCGCCGCGAGCAACGCAGGTCAGCGGATCTTCGGCAACGATCACCGGCAGACCGGTTTCCTGGGCCAGCAACTTGTCGAGGTCGCGCAGCAAGGCGCCACCACCGGTCAGTACCAGGCCACGCTCGGCGATGTCGGAAGCCAGCTCCGGAGGCGATTGTTCCAGTGCACTTTTCACAGCCTGAACGATGGTGGCCAGGGACTCTTGCAGAGCTTCCAGCACTTCGTTGGAGTTCAGGGTGAATGCGCGCGGAACGCCTTCGGCCAGGTTACGGCCACGAACGTCGACTTCACGGACTTCGCCGCCCGGGTAGGCCGTACCGATTTCCTGCTTGATGCGCTCGGCGGTGGATTCGCCGATCAGGCTGCCGTAATTGCGACGCACGTAGGTGATGATCGCTTCGTCGAAGCGGTCGCCGCCAACCCGTACGGATTCGGCGTAAACCACACCGTTCAGGGAGATCAGCGCGATTTCAGTGGTACCACCACCGATATCGACGACCATCGAACCGCGAGCTTCTTCAACCGGCAGGCCGGCACCGATCGCAGCGGCCATTGGCTCTTCGATCAGGAACACTTCACGTGCGCCGGCGCCAAGGGCCGATTCACGGATGGCTCGACGCTCAACCTGGGTGGATTTGCACGGAACGCAGATCAGCACACGAGGGCTAGGCTGCAGGAAGCTGTTTTCGTGAACCTTGTTGATAAAGTACTGCAGCATCTTTTCGCAGACGCTGAAGTCGGCGATAACGCCATCCTTCATCGGACGAATGGCCGCGATATTGCCCGGCGTACGGCCGAGCATGCGCTTGGCCTCGGTGCCGACAGCAACGACACTTTTCTGGTTACCGTGTGTCCGAATAGCCACAACCGATGGCTCATTCAGGACGATTCCGCGCTCGCGCACGTAAATAAGGGTGTTGGCAGTGCCCAGGTCAATGGAAAGATCGCTGGAAAACATGCCACGCAGTTTCTTGAACATGGGAAAGGGACCCTAGGCAACGCGTGGGTAAAAAAGTGCGGCAAACTCTAACAACGACAGGGATTTTGGGCAAGGCGCCAATATGTTAAATTGGCCGCTTTTCTGTGCACCAACCCCCACAATCGCGGCCTTATGACCGTAGAAATGCGGTAGTGTTCCGACAATCTAACACACGGATAGCATCCGTTCTGTATTCCTTCCACTGGAGAATCCCATGACGCTTGAACGCTCCGACGTGGAAAAAATCGCTCATCTGGCCTGTCTGGGCCTCAATGATGGCGATCTTCCACACATCACTTCGGCCCTGAACAGCATTCTGGGACTGGTCGACGAAATGCAGGCGGTCAATACCGACGGTATCGAGCCGCTCGCCCACCCACTGGAAGCCAGCCAGCGCCTGCGCGCAGACGTCGTGACCGAGACCAATCATCGCGAGGCCTATCAGTCCATCGCACCAGCGGTCGAAAACGGCCTGTACCTGGTTCCGAAAGTCATCGACTAAAGGGAAAGAGCCTGCAATGCATCAATTGACTCTGGCCGAGATCGCCCGCGGACTCGCCGATAAAAAGTTTTCTTCCGAAGAGCTGACCAAAACCCTGCTGGCGCGTATCGCCCAGCTCGATCCTCAGCTCAACAGCTTCATCAGCCTCACCGAAGACCTCGCGCTCCAGCAGGCCAAAGCCGCTGACGCACGCCGGGCCAATGGTGAGAGCGGTGCCCTGCTCGGCGCGCCGATCGCCCACAAAGACCTGTTCTGCACCCAGGGCATCCGCACCAGCTGCGGTTCGAAGATGCTCGACAACTTTAAAGCACCGTACGACGCCACCGTCGTCGCCAAGCTGGCGGCTGCCGGCGCAGTGACGCTGGGCAAGACCAACATGGACGAATTCGCCATGGGTTCGGCCAACGAGTCGAGCTACTACGGCGCGGTGAAAAACCCGTGGAACCTGGAACACGTTCCGGGCGGTTCGTCCGGTGGTTCCGCCGCCGCAGTTGCCGCACGCCTGCTACCGGCCGCGACCGGTACCGACACCGGCGGCTCGATCCGCCAGCCTGCCGCACTGACCAACCTCACCGGCCTGAAACCGACGTACGGTCGCGTTTCGCGCTGGGGCATGATCGCCTACGCCTCCAGCCTCGATCAGGGCGGCCCTCTGGCGCGCACCGCCGAAGACTGCGCGATCCTGCTGCAAGGCATGGCCGGTTTCGACCCGCAGGACTCCACCAGCATCGACGAATCTGTTCCGGACTACAGCGCCAGCCTCAACGGCTCGCTGCAAGGCCTGCGCATCGGCGTGCCGAAGGAATATTTCAGCGCTGGTCTCGACCCGCGCATCGCTGACCTGATCATGGCCAGCGTGGAAGAGCTGAAAAAGCTCGGCGCCGTGATCAAGGAAATCAGCCTGCCGAACATGCAGCACGCAATCCCTGCGTACTACGTTATCGCCCCGGCGGAAGCGTCTTCCAACCTGTCGCGTTTCGACGGCGTGCGTTTCGGCTATCGCTGCGAAGACCCGAAAAACCTGATCGACCTGTACAAGCGTTCCCGTGGCGAAGGGTTCGGCCCGGAAGTGCAGCGCCGGATCATGGTCGGTGCCTACGCCCTGTCGGCCGGTTACTACGACGCCTACTACCTGAAGGCGCAGAAGATTCGTCGCTTGATCAAGAACGACTTCATGACTGCCTTCAACGAGGTCGACATCATCCTCGGCCCGACCACGCCGAACCCGGCCTGGAAGCTCGGTGCCAAGAACAGCGATCCGGTTGCTGCGTACCTGGAAGACGTCTACACCATCACCGCCAACCTCGCCGGCCTGCCGGGCTTGTCCATGCCCGCCGGTTTTGTCGACGGTCTGCCGGTCGGCGTGCAGCTGCTCGCCCCGTATTTCCAGGAAGGTCGCCTGTTGAACGTTGCCCATCAGTATCAGCAAAACACTGACTGGCACACCCGCACCCCAACCGGCTTCTGAGGAGAAACACATGCAATGGGAAGTCGTGATCGGGCTGGAGATTCACACCCAGCTCACCACCCGGTCGAAAATCTTTTCCGGTAGCTCCACCACTTTCGGTTCCGAGCCGAACACCCAGGCCAGCCTGGTTGACCTCGGCATGCCTGGCGTTCTGCCGGTGCTGAACCAGGAAGCGGTGCGCATGGCGGTGATGTTCGGCCTGGCGATTGACGCCGAAATCGGCCAGCACAACGTGTTCGCCCGTAAAAACTATTTCTACCCGGACCTGCCCAAGGGCTACCAGATCAGCCAGATGGAATTGCCGATCGTCGGCAAGGGCCACCTGGACATCGCTCTTGAAGACGGCACGGTCAAGCGCGTCGGCATCACCCGTGCGCACCTGGAAGAAGACGCCGGTAAAAGCCTGCACGAAGAGTTCAACGGCGCCACCGGCATCGACCTGAACCGTGCCGGCACGCCGCTGCTGGAAATCGTCTCCGAGCCGGATATGCGCAGCGCCAAGGAAGCGGTGGCTTACGTCAAGGCGATCCACGCGCTGGTGCGTTACCTCGGCATCTGCGACGGCAACATGGCCGAAGGCTCGCTGCGCTGCGACTGCAACGTGTCGATCCGTCCGAAAGGCCAGGCCGAGTTCGGCACGCGCTGCGAGATCAAGAACGTCAACTCGTTCCGCTTCATCGAGAAGGCGATCAACACCGAAGTGCAACGTCAGATCGAACTGATCGAAGACGGTGGCAAGGTGATCCAGCAGACTCGCCTGTACGACCCGAACAAGGACGAAACCCGTCCGATGCGCAGCAAAGAGGAAGCCAACGATTACCGTTACTTCCCGGACCCGGACCTGTTGCCGGTGGTCATCGAGAACTCGTTCCTCGACGACGTGCGGGCGACCTTGCCGGAACTGCCACCGCAGAAACGCGAGCGCTTCCAGGAGCAGTTCGGTCTGTCGGTCTACGACGCCAGCGTCCTGGCCACCAGCCGCGAGCAAGCCGATTACTTCGAGAAAGTCGTGAGCATCAGCGGCGACGCGAAGCTGGCGGCCAACTGGGTGATGGTTGAACTGGGCAGCCTGTTGAACAAGCAGGGCCTGGACATCGAACAGTCGCCGGTCTCGGCCGAGCAACTGGGCGGCATGCTGCTGCGCATCAAGGACAACACTATCTCCGGCAAGATCGCCAAAGTGGTGTTTGAAGCCATGGCCAATGGCGAAGGCAGCGCTGACGAGATCATCGACAAACGCGGCCTCAAGCAAGTGACCGACAGCGGCGCGATCTCGGCGGTGCTGGACGAAATGCTCGCGGCCAACGCCGAGCAGGTCGAGCAATACCGCGCGGCAGACGAAGCCAAACGCGGCAAGATGTTCGGCTTCTTCGTCGGCCAGGCCATGAAAGCCTCCAAAGGCAAGGCCAACCCGCAACAGGTCAACGAACTGCTGAAAAGCAAGCTCGAAGGCTGATGAGCATGGAGCCAGTATTCAAGCCTGGCTCTACCCCCTGTGGGAGCGAGCCTGCTCGCGATGGTGTGTCAGCTGCATTGATGCCGGCTGACACACCATCGCGAGCAGGCTCGCTCCCACATTTGTTTCTGGAAACCATTGAATGAAGCGTCTACTGGGGGCCTGCGCCCTGCTCTCGCTGCTGGCCGGTTGCGCCAGCACCGATGTTGTCGACCCTCACGGCTACGACCAGACGGGCGTGGCGTCCTACTACGGCGCCAAACACCAAGGCAAACGCACCGCCAGCGGTGAACGTTTCGACAAGAATTCCATGACCGCCGCCCACCGCCAGTTACCTTTCGGTACGCGGGTGAAGGTCACCAACCTGAAAAACGACAAATCCTGTGTGGTCCGTATCAACGATCGCGGGCCGCATACTCGCGGGCGTCTGATCGACTTGTCTCACGAAGCCGCCGAGCAACTGGGCATGATCAAAAGCGGCACCGCACGGGTTCGCGTGCAAGCCCTCGACTGACTCACGGAGCCCCGACCATTTTCGGACTTGCCGACTTACCCCTGCTCAGCGTGATTGAATTGCTCAGCGGGCTGGTGCTACTGATCGCCGGCGCCGAGTTGATGGTGCGCGCCGCCGTGCGCGTCGCCGCGCGACTGCATGTGCGGCCACTGATCATCGGCCTGACCATCGTCGCCCTCGGCAGCAGCGCCCCGCAAATGGCAGTCAGCCTACAGGCGACGCTCGCGCAGAACGCCGACATCGCCGTCGGCAGCGTGATCGGCAGCAGCATCTTCAACATCCTCGTCACCCTCGGTCTCTCGGCGCTGATCGTCCCGTTGCGGGTTTCGCGGCAGCTGGTGCGCCTGGACATTCCATTGATGATCGGCGCCAGCCTGCTGGTGTTCGTCCTCGCCTGGAATGAAGAACTGACCCGCGTCGATGGCGTGATGTTGCTGACCGCGCTGGCACTCTATTTGGGGCTGTTGCTGCGACAGTCGCGGCACTCGGCCCGCCCGCAATCGATCCCTCACCAAGGCCCTGAAGTGCCGTGGCTCAGCAGCCTGCTGATGATCGTCGCCGGCCTCGCAATGCTGGTGTATGCCGGGCACTTGCTGTTGGGCGCCGCGGTGTCGGTGGCCACCGACCTTGGGCTGTCGGAACGGATCATCGGCCTGACCATCGTCGCGGTCAGCACTTCCCTGCCGGAACTCGCCACCTCGTTGATCGCAGCGTTGCGCGGGCAACGGGACATTGCCGTGGGCAACGTGATCGGCAGCAACCTGTTCAACCTGCTGGGCGTGCTGGGCGTTACCGCGCTGGTGGCGCCGTCGCCGTTGTCGGTCTCGCCCAATGCGCTGGATTTCGATTTGCCGGTGATGCTCGGCGTCGCGGTGCTGTGCCTGCCGATGTTTTATTCCGGCTACCGGGTGACCCGTGCCGAAGGTTTGCTGTTTCTGGGTTTGTACCTGGCCTATGGGCTGCACGTGGTGTCGTTCACCACCGGCATGCCCCTGGCCGGCAAGCTCGAACACCTGATGCTGTTTTTTGTCCTGCCGGCGCTGATGGCGTTTCTGCTGTTCACGTCGTTGCGCGCCTGGCGTCGCCAACACCACAAGAGGGAATTGCCATGACCGAGCATAAGAAACCCGGCGTTGAAGTGCGCCGCCAAGTGATGGGCGACGCATTCGTCGACCGCGCCTTGGGCAACGCCACCGAATTCACCCAGCCGCTGCAGGATTTCGTCAATGAACATGCGTGGGGCAGCGTGTGGAATCGTGAAGGCCTGCCGCTGAAAACCCGCAGCCTGATCACCCTGGCCGCACTGACCGCGCTGAAGTGCCCGCAAGAACTGAAAGGTCACGTGCGCGGTGCGCTGAACAACGGTTGCACCGTGGAAGAGATTCGCGAGGCGCTGCTGCACTGCGCGGTGTATGCCGGTGTGCCGGCGGCGATCGATGCGTTTCGGGCGGCGCAGGAAGTGATCGATACCTATCAGAAGCCCGAGTAAATACCCGGATTTTTTAGCGTCAGTAACATAGCTATCGCGAGCAGGCTCGCTCCCACATTTGGAATGCATTCCCCTGTGGGAGCGAGCCTGCTCGCGATGAGGCCCTGCAAAACACTGCAAATTCCGAACTAGATCCACCCACCCCACTGCAACAGGAAGATCCCGACATTGGTGGTCACCGCCGCCATCAGCGTGGTGATCACAATGATCGCTGCCGCCAGTTCATGATTGCCATTGGCCGCCCGGGCCATGACAAAACTGGCCGCGGCGGTCGGGCTGCCGAAGTACAGGAACAGAATCCCCAGCTCCGCCCCGCGAAAGCCCCAGAGCCACGCGCCCAGCGTCGCCAGGACCGGCAGGCCGATCATCTTCACCAGGCTTGAACTCAACGCCATCGAGCCGCTTTTGCGCATCGCCGCCAGCGACAGCGTGCCGCCGATACAGATCAACGCCAGCGGCAGCGTGGTTTGCGCCAGGTACTGCCCGGACGTCTCCAGCCACCCCGGCAAACCGATCTTGAAATACGCGAACGGCGCCGCCGCGAACACGCTGATGATCAGCGGGTTGATCATCACGCTCTTGCAGATGCTCCACGGATCGGACTTGATCACCGGACTGTAGACCGCCAGCACGATGGTCGACAGCGTGTTGTAGAACAGGATCACCAGCGCCGCGAGAATCGCCCCGAGGGAAATCCCGTAATCGCCGTACATACTCGCCGCCAGTGCGAGGCCGATCACGCCGTTGTTGCCGCGAAAGGCGCCCTGGGTGTAGATCCCGCGGTCTTCACGCGGACACTTGAAGATCGCCCAGCCCCAGGCGATGGCAAAGCTGACCAGCGTGGCAATCGAGAAATAGATCAGCAGCGACGGTTGCAGCGCCGCGTGCAGGTCGGCATGCAGGATGCCCAGAAACAGCAACGCCGGCATAGTGACGTTGAACACCAGGGCCGACGCGGTGTGGATGAAGTTGTCGTTGATCCAGTTGATGCGCTTGAGCAGCACACCCAGAAACAGCATGGCAAACACCGGCGCGGTGATGTTCAGGGTTTCGAGGAAGATAGCCAGCATGCCGGGGGTCACCTTGGGTGGGCGTCGTTAGGGGGCTAATGATAAGCCACCCAGGGCGTTGGCGTCTGGTAGACCGCTATCGCCGGCAAGCCGGTCTCGCTCCCACATTTGTCCGGTGTCGAACACAAAATCTGTGTACGACCAAAACCCACTGTGGGAGCGAGCCTGCTCGCGATGCAGCCGCCTCGGTATCAGGTAATCGGCGCCGGGTTGAACAGGGTAATGTCGTTATGCAGCTTGTGCCGCTCCGACCACGTCTGCTGCTTCCCGCTCGCCACGTCCAGGTAGTAATGGAACAACTCCCAGCCGAGGTCCTCGATCGACGCCCGCCCGGTGGCGATCCGCCCGGCATCGATGTCGATCAGGTCCGGCCAGCGTTGCGCCAGTTCGGTCCGGGTCGACACCTTCACCACCGGCGCCATCGCCAGACCATACGGCGTCCCGCGCCCGGTGGTGAACACATGCAGGTTCATCCCCGCCGCCAACTGCAACGTCCCGCAGACAAAGTCACTGGCCGGGGTCGCGCAGAAAATCAGGCCTTTGCGCTTGAAGCGTTCGCCAGGGCCCAGCACGCCATTGATTGCGCTGCTGCCGGACTTGACGATCGACCCGAGGGACTTCTCGACAATGTTCGACAACCCGCCCTTCTTGTTGCCCGGCGTGGTATTGGCGCTGCGGTCCGCTTCGCCCTTGGCCAGGTAACGGTCGTACCAGTCCATTTCCCGCACCAGTTCCTGGGCGACTTCCTCGGTTTCCGCACGGGACGTCAGCAGGTAAATCGCGTCACGCACTTCGGTGACTTCGGAAAACATCACCGTCGCGCCCGCCCGCAACAACAGGTCAGAGGCGTAACCCAGAGCCGGGTTGGCGGTGATGCCGGAGAACGCATCGCTGCCGCCGCACTGCATGCCGAGGATCAGCTCGGACGCCGGCACGGTTTCCCGGCGACGCTGATCGAGCTTCTTCAAGCGGGTCTCGGCCAGCTCCATGATCTGTTCGATCATCTCGGTAAAACCGTGACTCGAATCCTGCAGGCGATACAGCCACGGATCGCTCAGGTCCACCGAGCTGTCGTTCTCGTGCATCACCTGCCCGGCCTGCAATTTCTCGCAGCCCAGGCTGATCACCAAGGCTTCGCCACCCAGGTTCGGGTTGCGCGCCAGGTTGCGCACGGTGCGGATCGGGATGTACGCGTCGGTGGCGGTAATCGCCACGCCACAGCCGTAGCTGTGGGTCAGCGCGACCACGTCATCGACGTGCGGGTACTTGGGCAGCAACTCGTCCTTGATGCGCTTGACCGCATGATCCAGAACGCCCGTGACGCACTGCACCGTGGTGGTGATCCCGAGAATGTTGCGCGTGCCGACGGTGCCGTCGGCGTTGCGGTAACCCTCGAACGTGAAGCCTTCCAGCGGTGCCTGCGCCGCCGGCACTTCGGTGGACAGCGGCAGGCTGTCCAGCGGTGGCGCGGTGGGCATGCGCAGTTGATCTTCCTTGACCCAGCTGCCGCGCGGAATCGGCTGCAACGCGTAGCCGATGGTCTGGCCGTAACGAATCACCTGGCCACCCTCGGGAATGTCTTCGAGGGTGACTTTGTGGCTCTGTGGCACGAAGTCCACGGTCACCAGGCCATCCGCAAATTCGGTGCCGGCCGGCACGCCCTGGTCATTGACCACGATCACGACGTTGTCCCGCTCGTGCAGGCGGATGTAGCGCGGCGAGTCGGAATGTTCAATCAACTGCATGACGCCGCTCCTCAGGAATGCGCTTGTGACAATTTGTTGTTGGTTTCAGGGCCGCTCACAGGCGGCTCTTTGAGTACCACACGCTTGATCGGACCCACGATCACCAGGTAGCTGAACACTGCGACCAGTGCGTTGCAACCGACAAACACCAGGGCCCATTTGAACGAACCGGTGGAGCTGATGATGTAGCCGATGACGATCGGGGTGGTGATCGACGCGATGTTGCCGAAGGTATTGAACAGGCCACCGCTGAGACCGGCGATCTGTTTCGGCGAGGTGTCGGACACCACGGCCCAACCCAGCGCACCCACGCCTTTGCCGAAGAACGCCAGGGCCATGAAGCCGACGACCATCCATTCAACATCGACATAGTTGCAAGCCACGATGCTGCTGGAGACCAACAGACCGGCAATGATCGGCGCCTTGCGGGCGAAGGTCAGCGAGTGGCCCTTGCGCAGCAGGTAGTCGGAAATCACGCCACCAAGCACACCACCGATAAAGCCGCAGATCGCCGGCAAGGACGCGATGAAACCGGCCTTGAGGATGGTCATGCCGCGCTCCTGCACCAGGTACACCGGGAACCAGGTCAGGAAGAAGTAAGTGATGCCGTTGATGCAGTATTGGCCGAGGTACACGCCGAGCATCATGCGGTTGGTCAGCAACTGGCGGATGTAGTCCCACTTCGGACCATCGACTTTCTTGCCTTTGCCTTTGTCCTGGTCCATGTCGACCATGCCGCCGTTGTCGGCGATGTGTTTGAACTCGGCGTCGTTGATCATCGGGTGCTGGCGCGGGCTGTAGATAACCTTCAGCCAGATGCCCGAGAAGATGATGCCGATCACGCCCATGACGATGAACACGTGTTGCCAGCCGAAGCTGTAGACGATCCAGCCCATCAGCGGGGCAAACAACACGGTGGCAAAGTATTGCGCCGAGTTGAAGATCGCCGAGGCAGTGCCGCGTTCAGCGGTCGGGAACCAGGCCGCGACAATGCGTGCGTTACCGGGGAAGGATGGCGCTTCGGCCAGGCCCACCAGGAAGCGCAGCATGAACAGCGCAACCACCGCCGTGGACATGCCGAACTCGCCGACATAACCCTGCAGCACGGTGAACAGCGACCAGGTGAAGATGCTCAACGCATAGATTTTTTTCGAACCGAAACGGTCCAGCAACCAGCCACCGGGAATTTGCCCGGCCACGTAGGCCCAACCGAATGCAGAGAAGATGTAGCCGAGGGTGACCGCGTCGATGCCGAGGTCTTTTTGCAGGCTGGAGCCGGCGATGGCGATGGTAGCCCGGTCGGCGTAGTTGATCGTGGTCACCAGAAACAGCATGAGCAGGATCAAATAGCGGACGTGAGTCGGCTTTTGGGTCGATTGCATGTAGATGTACTCCCACTGATTATTTTTATGCGGGTAATAACGATGTTGATTTTCTGTGGGAGCGAGCCTGCTCGCGATGGTCGTCAACGATGACGCGGGGTATCAGGCTGAACGCCGCGTCCTCAAGACCATCGCGAGCAAGCTCGCTCCTACAGGGGTATTGCGTTTACGAACCGATGTAGCTGGTCTTCACGACCGTGTAGAACTCTTGCGCATAGCGACCCTGCTCGCGCGATCCATAGGAAGAGCCTTTACGCCCACCGAACGGCACGTGGTAATCCACGCCCGCCGTCGGCAGGTTGACCATCACCATCCCGGCCTGGGAGTGGCGTTTGAAGTGGTTGGCGTACTTCAGCGACGTGGTGGCGATACCCGCCGACAGACCGAATTCGGTGTCGTTGGCCATGGCCAGCGCGGCGTCGTAATCCGCGACGCGAACGATGTTGGCCACCGGGCCGAAGATCTCTTCGCGGCTGATGCGCATCTCGGCTTCGCTGTCGGCAAACAGCGTTGGCGCGAGGTAGTAGCCTTCGGTGTCGCACGTCACCAGACCGCCGCCACTGACCAGGCGCGCACCTTCGGACTGACCGATGTCGATGTACTTCATATCCTGTTCAAGCTGCGCCTGGGAAACGACCGGACCAATGTCGGTACCGGTTTTCAGGGCGTGGCCAACCTTGATCGACTTCATGCGCTCGGCCATGGCTTCAACGAACTTGTCGTGGATGCCGGCGGTGACGATGAAGCGGCTCGACGCAGTGCAACGCTGACCGGTGGAGTAGAACGCGCTCTGTACCGACAGCTCGACCGCTTGCTTGAGGTCGGCGTCGTCGAGAATGATCTGCGGGTTCTTGCCACCCATTTCCAGCTGAACCTTGGCCTGGCGCGAAACGCAGCTGACCGCGATCTGACGACCGACACCGACGGAGCCGGTGAAGCTGATGCCATCGACTTTGCGGCTTTGTACCAGCGCATCGCCAACCACGCGACCGCTGCCCATCACCAGGTTGAACACGCCAGCCGGGAAACCTGCGCGGGAGATGATTTCCGCCAGGGCCCAGGCGCAGCCCGGTACCAGATCCGCCGGTTTCAGCACGACGCAGTTGCCGTAGGCCAGGGCCGGGGCGATTTTCCACGCAGGGATGGCGATCGGGAAGTTCCACGGGGTGATCAGACCGACCACGCCCAGGGCTTCGCGAGTGACTTCGACGTTGACGCCCGGGCGTACCGACGGCAGGTAGTCGCCGGACAGACGCAGGGTTTCACCGGCGAAGAACTTGAAGATGTTACCGGCGCGGGTCACTTCACCGATGGCTTCAGGCAAGGTCTTGCCTTCTTCACGGGCGAGCAAGGTGCCGAGCTCTTCGCGGCGGGCCAGGATTTCGGTACCGACTTTATCCAGCGAATCGTGACGCGCCTGGATGCCCGAAGTGGACCAGGCCGGGAACGCCGCGCGAGCAGCGTCGATGGCAGCGTGGACTTGAGCCAGGTCAGCCTTGGCGTATTCGCCGATGGTGTCGGTCAGCTCGGACGGGTTGATGTTGGCGCAGTATTCGCTGCCGGTAACCCATTCACCGTTGATGTAGTTATCAAAACGCTTTGCATTTGCCACTGGGAGAACTCCTCACGCAAAAGGCCGCTGATCACTCAGCGGCCTTGTTTAATCGGGTGTGTTACTGCGCACCTTGCTTGTCGATCAGCGCGGCGAGCAGTTCATACTCTTCGCGGGTCAGATCGGTCAGCGGTGCACGCACCGGACCTGCGTCATAGCCGGCAATTTTTGCCCCGGCCTTGACGATGCTGACTGCGTAGCCGGCTTTGCGGTTACGGATGTCCAGGTACGGCAGGAAGAAGTCGTCGATGATCTTGCCGACAGTGGCGTGATCTTCGCGGGCAATGGCGTGGTAGAAATCCATCGCGGTTTTCGGGATGAAGTTGAACACCGCCGAGGAGTAGACCGGTACGCCCAGCGCCTTGTAAGCAGCGGCGTACACTTCAGCGGTCGGCAAACCACCCAGGTAGCTGAAGCGATCGCCGAGGCGGCGACGGATCGACACCATCAACTCGATATCGCCCAGGCCATCCTTGTAGCCGATCAGGTTCGGGCAACGCTCGGCCAGACGTTCCAGCAGCGGTGCGGTCAGGCGGCAGACGTTACGGTTGTAAACCACTACGCCGATCTTCACCGATTTGCACACGGCTTCAACGTGGGCAGCAACGCCGTCCTGGCTGGCTTCGGTCAGGTAGTGCGGCAGCAGCAACAGGCCTTTGGCGCCCAGACGCTCGGCTTCTTGTGCGTATTCGATGGCTTGACGGGTCGAACCGCCAACGCCGGCCAGAATCGGCACGCTGGTTTCGCAGGTGTCGACGGCGGTCTTGATGATTTCCGAATATTCGCTGGCCGCCAGAGAGAAGAACTCACCGGTGCCGCCCGCGGCGAACAACGCCGTGGCGCCGTATGGGGCCAGCCATTCGAGACGCTTGATGTAGCCCGCGCGATGGAAATCGCCCTGAGCATTGAAATCGGTAACCGGGAAAGACAGCAGACCGGAAGAAAGGATGGACTTCAGTTCTTGTGGATTCATTATTCGAACACCCTGGGTAGCACGTTTGTGTGTGAGGAAATCGTTCAGCCTGCGCTGAAGTTGTAGGTCATCGTACAACTTAAAAAACAACCGTCAACTGCATTTCATCGCCATGGCTTGAATTGGGTGCCAAAAATTGTCTTTCAGGCATCGAGTCAAACGACGTCCAATCAAGCAATCCCGCGCATCGCAGACCTTTTCAACCTGTCTGAACACGTGCGGAAATACCCGGAAAAAATCGCCACCGGCATGACCTGAGCTCATCACCTAGAGTTCTGTGACTGCCGCGAATGGATCGTGGCGGACCTGGCACGGAGCGCCCAAAAATGAATTTCCCCTTACCGATTCTTCCCCAGTTTCCACGCTCGGAATCCCATCAAACAGCCGTCGTTACGCTTTCGCAGCTGAGGGATTGTTTGATCGTCAAATTGCCGGAGCCTGAGGATTTCCCGCCGAACTGGGACGTGTATCCGATTCTGGGACGTGATCCGGAAGAGCCGGACTGGCGAGGTATCGAAGAACCGACCGGTTTTTGGGACGACGCCTTGGAGGACGTGGTGAACCGGACAGGGATCGAACTGAAGATCCCGAAAGCAGAGCTGGAAAAGTACGGAGGGACGACGGTCGAATTGCGTTACAAGTTTGCGGATGAGTCGAGCCTGGAGCCCTGCTCGGAACCGTTGTTGATCCTTATCGAGCCTTGATGCCGGCCATGCGATCGTTCCCACCGCATGGGAACGATCCGGACAGGTGCTTAACCGCGCTGCGCTTCGGCTTCTTCATGGGCATGACGCAAGCGTTCACGGCTGTTGGTCAGGTGCAAGCGCATTGCTGCCCGCGCGGCATCGGAGTCCTGGCGCGCAATCGCGTCGTAGATTTCTTCGTGCTCGCGGCTCAGCCGGCCCATGTAGTGCTGCTGGTCATCGTGGGCCAGGCGTGCCGAGTTGAGGCGGGTGCGCGGAATGATGCTGGTGCCGAGGTGGGTCATGATGTCGGTGAAGTAGCGGTTGCCGGTCGACAAAGCGATCTGCAGGTGGAACTGGAAGTCCGAAGCCACGGCATCACTGGCGTGGGCCGCGCTTTCGTTCAAGGCATCCAGCGCGGCGCGCATCAGGGCCAGCTGCTCGGTACTGCGACGTTGCGCGGCGAGGCCGGCGGATTCCACTTCGAGGCTGATGCGCAGTTCCAGGATCGCCAGTACATCACGCAGCGTCACCACGGTAGCCGGGTCGATACGGAAACCGCTCGGGCTCGGGGTGTCGAGCACGAAGGTGCCGATGCCGTGGCGGGTTTCCACCTGGCCGGCGGCCTGCAACCGGGAAATCGCCTCGCGCACCACGGTGCGGCTGACGCCATGGGCATCCATGATCGCCGACTCGGTGGGCAACTTGTCGCCCCGCTTGAGGTGACCGTCGCGGATCTGCTCGGACAGCACCGTCACCAGTTCCTGTGCGAGGCTGCGGCGCTTGCGAGGGAGGCGTGGTACGTCGATCGGGTTTTCCATGGTGGACGTCTGTCTCGAAAAATTCGGCTGAAACCGCATCATAACGCAACGCGGTTGTACGATCACCCCGCCCTCTGTAGGAGCGAGCCTGCTCGCGATGGTCTTCAACGAAAACGCTGAAAGTCTGACACTCCGCGGCGTTCTCAGGTCCATCGCGAGCAGGCTCGCTCCTACAGGGGCTGTGGTGGTCAGGCGGTCACGGTCTGGTCCACCAAATGGCCGTTGTCGATTCGAACGTGGCGAGGGTGGAAGCGTTTCAGGCTGCTGCGATGCCCGACGCTGACAATGCTCAACCCCGGAATTTCATCGATCAACGCCTGATACAGCGACGCTTCGTCCTCTTCATCCATCGCCGAGGTCGCTTCATCCATGTACAGCCATTGCGGCGCATAAAGCAGCGCGCGGGCGAAGGCCAGGCGTTGTTGTTCACCCGGAGAGAGCATGCGCTGCCAGTGATTGGCTTCATCCAGTCGCGACACCAGGTGCGGCAAACGACAGGTTTCCAGCACGTGAACGTAGCGCTCCTGCGGATAGGTTTCGCCCGGCTGTGGATAACTCAGCGCATCGCGAAGGGTGCCAATCGGCAGGTAAGGCTTTTGCGGCAGGAACAGATAACGCGCCGCCGGCAGACGAATGCTGCCATGGCCCGCCGGCCACAGATGCCCCATTGCCCGCAGCAACGTCGACTTGCCGCTGCCGGAACGGCCACTGAGCATCACGCGCTCGCCCTCCTCCACGGTCATGTCGGCACTGGTCAACAGGTGACGACCATCCGCCAGATCCAGGCCGAGGTTGTGCACTTTCAAGGTTGAACCGGAGTTCTGCACGTCGATGGCTGGCGCACGATCTTCGTTATCGCTCATGGCCTCGCGGAAACTCAGCAGACGATCACAAGTCGCGCGCCATGAAGCAAGGCTCTGGTAAGCATTGATGAACCAGCTGAAACTTTCCTGCACGTTGCCGAACGCCGAGCTGATTTGCATCAACTCACCGAGTTCGATCTTGCCGGACAAGTAACGCGGCGAAGCGACAATGAACGGGAAGATAACCGCGGCCTGACTGTAACCGGCCGTGAAGAAGGTCAGGCGCTTGGACACTTTCATGATGTCCCAGAAGTTATGCCAGACCATGCCGAAGCGCGTGCTCAACCGACGATGTTCGTTCGGTTCGCCGTTGTACAGGGCAATGCTTTCGGCATTCTCGCGAATCCGCACCATGGAGAAACGCAGGTCGGCTTCGAAGCGTTGTTGTTGATTGTTCAGGCCGATCAGGCGACGGCCAATCAAATGCGTCAGCCAACTGCCCACCACGGCATAAACCAGTACGCACCAGAACATGTAGCCGGGGATGGTAAAGCCCCACACTTCGATGCTGCCCGATACGCCCCACAGAATGATCGAGAACGACACCAGGCTGACGATGTTGCGCAGCAAGCCGATGCCGAGTTCCAGGGTGTTCGAGGTGAAGTTGTTGAGGTCTTCGGAAATCCGCTGGTCCGGGTTATCGGTGTAACCGCCCTGCTCCAGCTGGTAGTAATTCTTGTCGGCGAGCCAGCGGGCAAAATACTTCTCGGTGAGCCACGCACGCCAGCGGATCGTCAGCATCTGCGTCAAGTAGAGCCGGTATACCGCGCCGACAATGGCGACGGCTGCGATCCCGCAGAAATAGATGATCAGCCGCCAGAATGCCGCTTCATCCTTTTGTTGCAGGGCGTTGTAAAAATCCTTGTACCAGGTGTTGAACCACACCGAGAGCCCTACGCTGACCAGCGACAGCGCAATCACCGCGATCAGCAAAATCCAGGCCCTGCCCTTTTCCTCACTGCGCCAGTAAGGCGTGGTCATTGCCCAGACTTTGCGGAAAAACTGCCCGCGCACAGCATCGTTGACCGCGGAATATTCAGCGTTCTGATTCATGGATAAGGCTCGATAAAGAAAAGTACAGGCACGAACCGATCATAGATGATCGGCTCGGTTTGTCGCGAGGCGCGGCCGGCATTCGTTCAGCGCAGGTTCAGCGACGGACGGGGCGCTTCTGCAGTTTGCGCTGCAGCGTGCGGCGGTGCATGCCCAGGGCGCGGGCTGTGGCGGAGATGTTGCCTTCGTGCTCGGTCAACACGCGCTGGATGTGTTCCCACTGCAGGCGGTCCACCGACATCGGGTTTTCCGGCACCAGGGTGTCGAGGTCGGCGTGCTCGGAAAGCAGCGCGGCCAATACGTCGTCGGCATCCGCCGGTTTGCACAGGTAGTTGCAGGCGCCGCGCTTGATCGCTTCGACCGCGGTGGCAATGCTCGAATAACCGGTGAGGATCACCACGCGCATGTCCGGGTCGAGTTCCAGCAGTTTCGGCAGCAACACCAGGCCGGAATCGCCGTCCATTTTCAGGTCCAGCGCGGCGTAATCCGGGATGTCGGCCTGGGCGATGGTCAGGCCCTCTTCGGCAGAACCGGCGGTGCTGACGCGAAAACCACGGCGGGCCATGGCTCGGGCCATCACGCGGGTGAACGTGGCGTCGTCATCTACCAGCAGCAAATGCGGCAGTTCTTCGCCTTCGACTTGGATCTCGTCACTCATGTTCGTCTCCTCGGGCGACACGGGGCAGGCGCAGCTCGGTGAGCGTGCCGCCTTCCTCATGACTGTAGAGTTTCACTGAGCCGCCGGCGCGTGTCACGCTGGCCTTGCTCAAAAACAGGCCCAGGCCGAAACCTTTGCCCTTGGTGGTAAAAAACGGCTTGCCGATCTGTTCGGCAATGGCCAGCGGCACACCGGCGCCGTGGTCGCGAATGCTGATGGTCAAGTCCTCGGCATTCCAGTCCAGCGTCACTTGCAGCCCTTCGGGGCAGGCATCGGCGGCGTTGTTCAGCAAATTCAGCAGCGCCTGGGTCAGGTCCGGCGGCGGCGCCATGCGCGGCACGGTGCCCTGGCCCAGACGCTGGAAGCGGTAGCTGGCTTCCGGACGCATCAGGTGCCAGCGGTTCAGCGCTTCGTCGAGCCAGTCGGTGACGTCCTGCATCTCCACCGCCAGACGGCGATTGGCTTCCGCCGCCCGCACCAGCTGCTGCAGGGTTTCCTTGCAGAGTTTGACCTGATCCTGCAGCACGCTCAGGTCGTCCTGCAACATCGGGTCGTGATGGTCCTGACGCATTTCCTTGAGCAGCACGCTCATGGTCGCCAGCGGCGTGCCCAGCTCATGGGCGGCACCGGCGGCCTCGGTCGCGACGGCCAGCAACTGCTGATCGCGCAAACCTTCTTCGCGACGGATGGCGCGCAACTCTTCCTGGCGGCGCAGCTCTTCGGCCATGCGCGCGGCGAAGAAAGTGATCACGGCGGCGGCCAGCGCGAAGCTCAGCCACATTCCGTAGACCTGCAGGTTTTCCCGGGCGATCGGGAACGTTTGCAGCGGATAGAAACCCGCCAGCAGCAAGGTGTACATCGCCAACGCGATGCCCGACAGGATCACCGAGTAGCGCCATGGCAGCGTCACGGCGGCGATGGTCAGCGGCACCAGGTAATAAGAGACGAAGGGGTTGGTCGAGCCACCGGAGAAATACAGCAAGGCGCTGTGGATAAACAGGTCGCAGGCCAGTTGCACGGCATATTCAAGTTCGGTGACCGGCCATGAGGTGCGCAGGCGAATCGCCGTGAACGCACACAGCAGCATTGAACAACCAAGGGTCGCAGCCAGCTGGAACCAGGGCAGCGGCAGCAAGTCGAGCCAGTAGGCCAGGCCCACGGAACCGGCCTGGGCGGCCAGCACCAAAGTGCGGATGAACGTCAGCCGCCAGAGGTTCTGGCGAGTCGCGGAAGTGATTTGAACGGCGGCGAGCATGAGCTCTCCTGATGAGCGCTCCAGGCGGATCGCACGGAGTATAACCAAGCAGCGGGGCCGACAGGCAAAAGTGCGGCAAACGGCCACATGCAGGACATGCGCATCTGTATAGAAGTTGTAACTGTGCGAACCGGATCATAAAAGCTAGAGTCTGATGGTTTCACGCAGGCTCGGACCCAACCCCTGCGCATCGTCCAAGGAGTTTTCATGCACACTTTCCGCCGCAGCGCCGCCTTCCTCGCCCTCAGCGCTGGCACCGTCGCCAGCCTCCCGGCCCTGGCCGCCGACGAGCTGCATTACAACCAGATCGCCCTGCGCGCCGAAGTCAGTCAGGAAGTCGCCCGCGACCTGATGATCGTGACCCTCTACACCGAAGAACAAAACACCGACCCGGCCAAACTCGCCGCCGACGTCAGCACCACCATGAACAAGGCACTGGCCCAGGCCAAACAAGTCAAAGACATCACCCTGCGCCAGGGTAGCCGCAACAGCTACCCGATCTACGACACCAAGGGCCAGAAAATCACCGGCTGGCGTGAACGCGCTGAACTGCGCCTGGAAAGTTCCGACTTCGCCGCCCTGTCGAAACTGACCGGTGAACTGCTGACCGACCTGAAAATGGGCGGCATGGACTTCGCCATCGCCACCCCAACCCGCAAGGCCAGCGAAGACGCCCTGCTCAAAGACGCCGTGACCGCCTTCAAGGCCCGCGCCCAACTGGCGACCGACGCACTGGGCGGCAAAGGCTACAAAATCGTCAACCTGAACCTGAACAGCAACGGTTATCCACAACCGTACATGCGCGGGCCGATGATGATGAAAGCCGCAGGCATGGACTCCGCGCCAGTGACGCCAGAAGTTGAAGCCGGCACCAGCCAGGTCAGCATGACGGCAGATGGGTCGATTGAAGTGTTGATGCCTTGATTCGATAGCCCGTACACAAAAACGGCGACCACCGAAGTGATCGCCGTTTTTTTTATGCCCCCGGAAAATCGACGCATCCCGATCCTGTAGGAGCCGGCTTGCTGCGGGCGGCGTTCCGACGATGGCGGCCGTAGCAGCACCGTAAAATCCGGAATCTTTCGCCAGCAAGCCGGCTCCTACAAAGGGCGTATTACATCCGCGAAATCAGGTCGTCTGGCAGGCCACCATCGCCAGCAAGCCGGCTCCTACAAAAGTTCGGGTACATCCGCGAAATCAGGTCGTCTGGCAGGCCGCCATCGCCGGCAAGCCGGCTCCTACAAAGGTTCGGGTACATCCGCGAAATCAGGTCGTCTGGCAGGCCGCCATCGCCGGCAAGCCGGCTCCTACAAAGGTTCGGGTACATACGCGAAATCAGGTCGGCTGACAGGCCGCCATCGCCGGCAAGCCGGCTCCTACAAAAGCAGGTCGGCGTACACCCGCTTTTCACCACTCATCAGGTCGAGCGTTAGCTCGCCTGCAGCTTTTGATTTTGATCTGCCCGCCCCTTCGGGAGGCCGAGTGGAGGTTCTGCGCAGTGGGCAACCCGGCATGGATGCCGGGTTAGCCGCCCCCGGCCATGGATGGCCGATGGCGGCGGGCCCACGGAGCAGGACCGGAGCGAGGGAACGCCGAGCCTTGGCGAGGGGCCGGACGCCGGGGCGAGACCTTTTGGTTCCTTTTGGGGCGTTTGCCAAAAGGGACTCGCCGTAAGGGCGAAACCATAGGCGGCCGTTACCGCAGGAATGGATATGTATACCTGAATGAAAATGGTCGGCTAACAGGCCGCCATCGCCAGCAAGCCGGCTCCTACACTCCGGAATGTACATACCCGGAAAACAGCCCGAATATACCGAGATAGAGGGGTCCCCCTCACAAACGGATATTTCCGCCCAACACGTCTACACCGCTACTCTGAGGAAAATATCGACGCCCAAATCCCCCGGGGACTCCATGCAACGAACCACCGTCAAACCACTGTTACTCGCCCTAGCGCTAGCCACCACAGCCCCACTGGCCCAAGCCGCCACCACCCTGGTCTACTGCTCCGAAGCCAGCCCCGCCGGGTTCGACCCCAGCCAATACACCAGCGGCACCGACTTCGACGCCTCGGCCGAAACCGTCTTCAACCGCCTCACCCAATTCAAACGCGGCGGCACCGAAGTCGAAGCCGGCCTGGCGACAAACTGGGACGTCTCAAACGACGGCCTCACCTACACCTTCCACCTGCGCGACGGCGTGAAATTCCACACCACCGACTACTTCACCCCGACCCGCGACTTCAACGCCGACGACGTGCTGTTCACCTTCCAGCGCCTGCTCGACCCGGAAAATGCGTTCCGCAAGGCCTACCCCGCCGAGTCGCCGTACTTCACCGACATGGACCTGAACAAAACGATCAAGAGCGTCGACAAGGTCGACGAACACACCGTGCGTTTCAGCCTGAACAACATCGATGCCGCCTTCATCCAGAATCTGGCGATGAGTTTCGCTTCGGTGCAATCCGCCGAATACGGCGCGAAGTTGTTGAAGGAAGGCAAGGCGGCCGACATCAACCAGAAACCCGTCGGCACCGGCCCGTTCGTGTTCAAGCGCTACCAGAAGGACTCGCAGATCCGCTACGCCGCCAACAAGGCCTACTGGAAACCCGAGGACGTGAAAATCGACAACCTGGTGTTTTCGATCACCCCGGACGCCGCCGTACGCTTGCAGAAACTCAAGGCCGGCGAATGCCAGGTCAGCGGCTACCCGCGCCCGGCCGACATCGAAGTGATGGAAAAGGACCCGAACCTGCGCGTGCTCAAGCAAGCCGGTTTCAACCTCGGTTTCCTGGCCTACAACGTGACCCATCCGCCGCTGGACCAGCTCAAGGTGCGTCAGGCGCTGGACATGGCCATCGACAAGCCCGCAATCATCAAGGCGGTTTACCAAAGTGCCGGGCAATTGGCGCAAAACGCCCTTCCGCCAGCGCAATGGTCTTACGACCCGAACATAAAAGACGCGCCCCACGACCCGGTAAAAGCCAAGGCGCTACTGAAAGAAGCAGGGGTTGCACCCGGTACCACCATTAATTTGTGGGCCATGACCGTGCAGCGTGCGTCGAACCCCAATGCGCGGATGTCGGCGCAGATGATCCAGCAGGATTGGGAGAAGGTCGGCATCAAGGCCAACATCGTCAGCTACGAGTGGGGCGAGTACATCAAGCGCGCCAAGAACGGCGAGCACGACGCGATGATCTATGGCTGGACCGGCGACAACGGTGACCCCGATAACTGGCTCGGCGTGCTCTACAGCTGCGCCGCCGTGAAGGGCAGCAACTACGCCAAATGGTGCGACCCGGCGTACGACAAGCTGGTGCAGGAAGCCAAGGTCTCCACGGACAAGCAGCAGCGGGTGAAGCTGTACCAGCAGGCCCAACAAATCCTTAAGCAACAAGTACCTATCACGCCGATCGCCAACTCGACCGTGTTCCAGCCCTTGCGCAAGGAAGTCACCGACTTCAAGATCAGCCCGTTCGGCCTCACACCCTTCTACGGTGTGGGTATAAATAAGTAACACCGCGCTCCAACCGGGGGCAACCGACACCCCGGTTGCCCTCCGCCGGTGCGTGGTTTGCACCGAAAAAATTACACGCAAACGGTCAAATGCGCGTCAATTTATACATATGCGACATTAAGGTACGTTCGTGCCACTGTTTAAGGCTTGTGGCCATTCAACATCTTGCATTGGGTATGGCCCCTGCATAAGTATCCGCAGGCACGACTCACGAGGTCGTCCTCAAATTCAAAAATGACAACAAATCATGAGGCCACCATGCTTAAACACGCGGTCATTCCGTTTTTAGTCGGCGCCAGCTTGTTGGCTGCCGCGCCGTTCGCTCAAGCTGCGAGTAACCTGGTGTTCTGCTCCGAAGGGAGCCCGGCCGGTTTTGATCCGGGCCAGTACACCACCGGAACCGACTTCGACGCCTCTGCAGAAACCATGTTCAACCGCCTGACCCAGTTCGAGCGCGGCGGCACCGCCGTGATTCCTGGCCTGGCAACCAGCTGGGACATTTCCCCGGACGGCCTGACTTACACCTTCCACCTGCGTGATGGTGTCAAGTTCCACACCACTTCGTATTTCAAGCCGACGCGTAACTTCAACGCCGACGACGTGCTGTTCACCTTTAATCGCATGATTAACAAGGATGATCCGTTCCGTAAGGCGTACCCGACCGAATTCCCGTACTTCACCGACATGGGGATGGATACCAACATCACCAAGATCGATAAAGTCGACGATCACACCGTCAAGTTCACCCTGAAAGAAGTCGATGCCGCGTTCATCCAGAACATGGCGATGAGCTTCGCGTCGGTGCAGTCTGCCGAGTACGCTGCCCAGCTGCTCAAGGACGGCAAAGCCGCCGACATCAACCAGAAGCCGGTCGGCACTGGTCCGTTCGTGTTCAAGAGCTACCAGAAAGACTCCAACATCCGCTATACCGGGAACAAGGACTACTGGAAGCCTGAAGACGTCAAGATCGACAACCTGATCTTCGCCATCACCACCGACCCGTCGGTGCGTATCCAGAAGCTGAAAAAGGGCGAGTGCCAGATCACTCTGTTCCCGCGTCCAGCCGACCTGAAGGCACTGAAAGAAGACAAGACCCTGAAAGTGCCTGACCAGGCTGGTTTCAACCTGGGTTACATCGCCTACAACGTGATGGACAAGATCAAGGGCAGCAATGAGCCTAACCCGTTGGCCCAACTGAAAGTGCGTCAGGCACTGGACATGGCCGTCAACAAGCAGCAGATCATCGACTCTGTTTACCAGGGCGCAGGTCAACTGGCCGTCAACGCCATGCCGCCGACCCAGTGGTCTTACGACACCACCATCAAAGATGCCAAGTACGATCCTGCAAAAGCCAAAGAGCTGCTGAAGGAAGCCGGCGTCAAGGAAGGCACCGAAATCGTTCTGTGGGCGATGCCGGTTCAGCGTCCGTACAACCCGAACGCCAAACTGATGGCTGAAATGCTGCAGTCTGACTGGAAGCAGATCGGTCTGAACGTCAAGATCACCAGCTACGAATGGGGCGAGTACATCAAGCGCTCCAAAGGCGGCGAGAACCAGGCGATGCTGATTGGCTGGAGCGGCGACAATGGTGATCCGGACAACTGGCTGAACGTGCTGTTCGGCTGCGACTCGCTGGAAGGCAACAACTTCTCCAAATGGTGCGACAAGAAGTTCGACGGCATCGTAAAAGAAGCCAAGCGCACGACCGATCAGGGCAAGCGCACCGAACTCTACAAGCAGGCACAACACGTCCTCAAGGACGCTGTTCCAATGACACCTATCGCTCACTCGACGGTGTTCCAGCCTATGCGCAACGAAGTACAGGATTTCAAGATCAGCCCATTCGGCTTGAACTCCTTCTACGGCGTTAGCGTCAGCAAATAAGATCTGGCAACGGCGACGTTTTTGACGTCGCCGTTGTTTTATCTACCGATAAAGTGGGAAACAACCTACATCCATTGCCGCTGAGTACTACAACAGCGGTGTCGGGCGCGTTGAACTTTCCTACGAGTCTTTAGGACTCTACGCATTTACTGCCGGACCCACGGCTCTTACCGTCGGGATCTGACCAGTTCATGTGTGGGCTATCGGTTATTGCTGCATGTCATGGCTTGCGATCAATGAGGCCTCCACGTCTCCGGACGGGGCGGCGGCGCATTGAAAAACACATCGAGAAAGAGAAAAGGGAGCGTCATGCGCCATACCTTGGTTTTATCCGCATTGCTGGGCACCGGCCTGCTGGCCGCCACTTCCATCAGCCAGGCCGCCAATAACAGCCTGGTGTTCTGCTCCGAGGGCAGCCCCGCTGGCTTCGACACCGCGCAGTACACGACCGCGACCGATAACGACGCCGCCGAGCCGCTGTACAACCGCCTGGCAGAGTTCGAAAAAGGCGCCACCAACGTCGTCCCTGGCCTCGCAACCAGCTGGGATATTTCCGAAGATGGCCTCAAGTACACCTTTCACCTACGCGAAGGGGTGAAATTTCACACAACGAAGTACTTCACGCCGACCCGCGATTTCAACGCCGACGACGTGCTGTTCACCTTCAATCGCATGCTCGATCCGCAGCAACCTTTCCGTAAGGCTTACCCGACCGAATTCCCGTATTTCAACGGGATGAGCCTGAACAAGAACATCGCCAAGGTCGAAAAGACCGGGCCGCTGACCGTGGTCATGACGCTCAACAGCGTGGACGCCGCGTTCATCCAGAACATCGCCATGAGCTTCGCCGCCATCCTGTCCGCCGAATACGCCGACAAGCTGCTCGCCGAAGGCAAACCAAGCGACATCAACCAGAAGCCGATCGGCACCGGGCCGTTCGCCTTCAAGAGCTACCAGAAAGACTCCAACATCCGTTACACCGGCAACAAGCAGTACTGGGACCCGAGCCGGGTCAAGCTCGACAACCTGATCTTCGCCATCAACACCGATGCGTCGGTGCGCGTGCAGAAGCTCAAGGCCAACGAGTGCCAGATCACCCTGCACCCTCGCCCTGCCGATGTTGACGCCCTGAAGAACGACACCAAGCTCAAACTCATCGAGAAGCCCGGTTTCAACCTCGGCTACATCGCCTACAACGTGCGCCACAAACCGTTCGACCAGCTCGAAGTGCGCCAGGCGCTGGACATGGCGGTGAACAAGCAGGGCATTCTCAACGCCGTCTACCAGGGCGCCGGTCAACTGGCGCAGAACGCAATGCCGCCGACCCAGTGGTCCTACGACGAAACTATCAAGGACGCCGCCTACAACCCGGAAAAAGCCAAGGAACTGCTCAAGGCTGCCGGCGTGAAGGAAGGCACCGAAATCACCTTGTGGGCGATGCCGGTTCAGCGTCCCTACAACCCGAACGCCAAATTGATGGCCGAAATGCTCCAGGCTGACTGGGCGAAGATCGGCCTCAAAGTGAAGATCGTCAGCTACGAATGGGGCGAGTACATCAAGCGCACCAAGAATGGCGAGCACGACATCAGCCTGATTGGCTGGACCGGTGACAACGGGGACCCGGACAACTGGCTCGGCACCCTGTACAGCTGCGACGCCATTGGCGGCAACAACTACTCCCAATGGTGTGATCCGGCTTACGACAAGCTGATCAAACAGGCCAAGGTCGTCACCGACCGTGACCAGCGCACCGTGCTTTACAAACAGGCCCAGCAGTTGCTCAAGCAGCAAGTGCCGATCACGCCTGTCGCCCATTCAACGGTCAACCAGCCGTTGAGCGCCAAAGTCGAAGGATTCAAGGTGAGTCCGTTCGGCCGCAACGTGTTCTCGGGTGTCAGCCTGGAAAAATAACCGAAAAGCTAAAGAAACGTCTGGGGGCGGAATTCCGCCCTCATGCAGACGTATTGCCGTAATTCGCCAAAAAGGATTACAGCAAACGTTTGCGATGCCTGAGTGAGTTGTAAACCGATAGCCGTATCACCAAAAAAGATCGGCATTAAAAAAAAAGAAAGTAAGGAGCTTCACCCATGAAACTGAGCAGCACTGCGTTACTGGCTTTGGCCATCAGCAGCGTTACCGCCACGGCTTACGCAGAATCCCAGAGCCAGGCTTTCACCCCGGTAACCGTGAAAGAAAAGAGCGCCCAAAGCGAGGCCACCGGCTTCGTCGAAGGCCAATCGGTGACAGGCTCCACGCGTAACTGGTATGCCAATGAATCGTTCCGTCGTGGCGCAACCTTGCGCTACAAGGACAACGGCGTATTGAAAGAAACGGATCGTCGTATCAACTGGGTGCAAGGCACCATCATCAAGTACAACTCGGGCTTCACCGAAGGCACCGTAGGCTTCAGCACTGAAATTGCAGCCTACAACGCTATCGCCCTGGATCGTGACCGCAAGGATCTGGCATCCGGCAATGGCGGCGCACCTGAGCCTGGTCGCGTGCGCCCCGGCAACAACCGTACCCTGACCGAAGACGGCGGCGACGCGGTTGATCAGTGGAGCAAACTGGGCCTGGCCAACGTCAAGGCTCGCTTCTCCAACACTACATTGACTGCCGGCCGCCAGAACTTCAGCAGCCCGCAAGTGGACGTGATCGGTAACCGTCCTCTGCCGTCGAGCTTCGAAGGCGTGACCCTGCACAGCGAAGAGCTGGAAAACCTGTCCTTCGACCTCGGCACCTTCGATCGCAACTCGCCGCGTACCGAACAGAGCCAGCGCAAGTTCCGCTCCGAATACGGCGACAGCAGCGCCGAAGCCGATCACGTCAACACCGCCGGTATCACCTACCAGCCGTTCGCCAGCCTGACCACCAGCCTGTGGGGCACCCAGGCTGAAGACCTGTGGAACCAGTACTACTTCGGCGCCAGCCACGTGTTGGGCGACAGCTCGATCCTGAGCCTGACCACCGGCCTGAACTACTACAAAACCGTCGATGAAGGCAAAGCCAAGCTGGGTCAGATCGACAACGACACTTATTCCCTGTCGTTCGGCCTGACTCACACCGCGCACACCCTGACGTTCTCGTATCAGGAAGTGAACGGCAACGAGTACTTCGACTACCTGCACGAAACCAACGGCATCTACCTGGCCAACTCCCTGCTGTCGGACTTCAACGGCCCGAACGAGAAATCCTTCCAGATCGCCTACGGCCTGAACATGGCTGAATACGGCATCCCAGGCCTGAAGTTCAACATCTACCAGGCCCGTGGCTGGGGCATCGACGGTACTCACTACAACAGCACCGGTTACGACGTGAAGTCGATGGACGGCGAGCACCATTACGAATACGGCATCGGCACTTCGTACGCCGTGCAGACCGGCCCGCTCAAGGCCACCACGGTTCGCGCGACCTACACCACTCACCGCGCCAGTGAAAACCAGGCGGATGGCAGCCTGAACGAGTTCCGTCTCGTGACCACCATCCCGTTCAACATTCTGTAATGCACCTGCCGAACGGCTGATTCAGTGACGAATCGGCCGTTCGGCTTTAGTCCTTTAACCGATTGCAGAGGGTTCTTGATGAAAATGCTTCCCCTACGTGCAGCCATCGCGGCTGCGTTGCTGAGTGTTGCCGTTGGCGTCTCGGCCAAACCCCTGGTGGTTTGCACCGAAGCCAGTCCGGAAGGCTTCGACATGGTTCAGTACACGACTGCAGTCACAGCCGATGCGGTGGCCGAAACCATCTTCAATCGTCTGGCGGACTTCAAGCCCGGCACCACGGAAGTGATTCCGGCGCTGGCCGATTCCTGGGACATCAGCGAGGACGGCCTGACCTACACGTTCCACCTGCGCAAAGGCGTCAAGTTTCACACCACCGATTACTTCAAGCCGACCCGCGACATGAACGCCGACGACGTGGTCTGGAGCTTCCAGCGTCAGCTGGACCCGAATCACCCGTGGCACAAACTGTCGAGCGTGGGCTTCCCGTACTTTGAAAGCATGGGCTTCAAGGAGCTGCTGAAAAGCGTCGAGAAAGTCGACGACAACACGGTCAAGTTCACCCTGACCCGCCGCGAAGCGCCGTTCCTGGCCGACATCGCCATGGCCTTCTCGTCGATCTACTCCGCCGAGTACGCCGACCAGCTGCTCAAGGCCAACAAGACCGCCGACCTGAACAACAAACCAGTCGGCACCGGCCCGTTCATCTTCCAGCGCTACAACAAGGATGCCCAGGTTCGCTTCAAGGCCAACCCGGAGTACTTCCGTGGCAAGCCACCGGCCGAGGCGCTGATCCTGGCGATCGCCACCGACAACAACGTGCGCCTGCAGAAACTCAAGGCCAACGAGTGTCAGGTCGCGCTGTACCCGAAACCGGATGACATTCCGAGCATCAAGAAAGACGACAAGCTGAAAGTCGATGAAATGAACGCCATGACCGTTGCGTACATCGCCATCAACACGACGCACAAATATTTGAGCGATGTGCGCGTGCGCAAAGCCATCGACATCGCCTTCGACAAGGAAGCGGCCGTCAACGCGCTGTTTGGCAAAGGCAATGCAACCGTGGCGGTCAACCCGTACCCTGACACGCTGCTGGGCTACAACCACAGCCTGAAAAACCCGGCTCGCGACCTCGACAAGGCCCGCGCCCTGTTGAAGGAAGCAGGTGTTCCGGAAGGCACCGTGTTCACCCTGTTCACCCGCAACGGCGGCGGCGCGACCAACCCGAACCCGATGCTCGGCGCACAGATGATGCAGGCCGATCTCGCCAAAGTCGGGATCAAAATCGACATTCGCGTCATGGAATGGGGTGAAATGCTCAAACGTGCGAAGAACGGCGAGCACGATATGGTGTCTGCCGGATGGGCGGGCGATAACGGCGACCCGGATAACTTCCTGACGCCTATGCTCAGTTGCGAAGCCGCGAAGAACGGCGAAAACTACGCACGCTGGTGCAATGACAAGTTCCAGACCCTGCTCGACCAGGCTCGCGAAAAGGTCGATCCGGCAGAACGCGCGGCGCTGTATGAGCAGGCCCAGGTGATTTTTAACCAGGATCAACCGTGGATCAGCATCGCACACACTAGAATGTTCACCGCAATGCGCAACAATGTAGAGGGTTATCACATTAGCCCTCTCACCACTAATAACTTCGCCACCACCCAGGTGAAGTAGATAAGAAAACTCCCGGTGTCCCTGACTCCAGGGACACCAGGCACGCCTAACCGGCTGATGAGGTACACCACACGATGTTTAGTTTTATTGCCCGCCGATTGGGGTTATTGATCCCCACGTTCTTCGGCATCACCTTGCTGACTTTCGCGTTGATTCGCATGATTCCTGGCGACCCCGTGGAAGTAATGATGGGCGAACGACGAGTCGACCCCGAAATGCATGCTCAGGCAATGGAACGCCTAGGTCTCAACAAACCGCTGTATGCCCAATACGTGGATTACATTGGCAAACTGGCCCACGGCGATCTCGGCGAATCCCTGCGTACGCGGGAAAGCGTCTGGAGCGAATTCACTTCTCTGTTCCCCGCGACCCTGGAACTGTCCATGGCCGCCCTATTGTTCGCCGGTATCCTGGGCCTCCTGGCCGGGGTGATCGCGGCACTCAAGCGAGGATCCCTGTTCGACCATGGGGTGATGGGCATCTCCCTGGCGGGATATTCGATGCCGATCTTCTGGTGGGGCCTGATCCTGATCATGTTCTTCTCGGTGTCCCTGGGCTGGACTCCGGTGTCCGGGCGGATCGACCTGCTCTATGACATCGAGCCGCGCACCGGCTTCATGCTGATCGACACGCTGCTGGCCGATGACGTCGGCGCGTTCCTCGATGCCCTGCATCACCTGATCCTGCCGGCCATCGTGCTCGGCACCATCCCGCTGGCGGTGATCGCGCGGATGACCCGTTCTTCGATGCTCGAAGTGCTGCGTGAAGACTACATCCGTACCGCCCGCGCCAAAGGCCTGTCGCCGTCCCGCGTGGTGTTCGTGCACGGCCTGCGCAACGCGCTGATCCCGGTACTGACCGTGGTCGGCCTGCAAGTCGGCACGTTGCTGGCCGGTGCGGTCCTGACCGAAACCATCTTCTCCTGGCCCGGTATCGGCAAATGGCTGATCGAAGCCATTGGCGCGCGGGACTATCCCGTGGTGCAAAACGGCATCCTGTTAATCGCCTGCCTGGTGATTCTGGTGAACTTCATCGTGGACATCCTCTACGGCTTCGCCAACCCACGCATCCGTCACCAGCGCTGAGATCATGACCATGACCACTCCAATTCCAACGGCAGCAGTCGATCAAAGCTTGCTGTACCCGTCCCCGTACAAAGAATTCTGGCAAGCGTTCTCCAAGAACAAGGGCGCCGTCGCCGGCCTGATGTTCATGTTGCTGGTGATTTTCTGCGCGATCTTCGCGCCGTGGGTTGCCCCGCATAATCCGAGCGAGCAATACCGTGACTTCCTGCTGACCCCGCCAGCCTGGCTGGAAGGTGGGCAGATCCAGTTCCTGCTCGGCACCGATGAACTGGGTCGCGACCTGCTGTCGCGCCTGATCCAGGGTTCGCGCCTGTCGTTGCTGATCGGCTTGTCGTCGGTGGTGATGTCGCTGATCCCGGGCATCCTGCTCGGTCTGTTCGCCGGCTTCTTCCCGCGCATCCTTGGCCCGACCATCATGCGTCTGATGGACATCATGCTGGCCCTGCCGTCGCTGCTGCTGGCCGTGGCGATCGTCGCCATCCTCGGCCCTGGCCTGATCAACACCGTGATCGCCATCGCCGTGGTGTCCCTGCCGTCCTATGTTCGTCTGACCCGCGCCGCGGTGATGGGCGAGCTGAACCGCGACTACGTGACTGCCGCGCGCCTGGCCGGTGCAACGCTGCCGCGCCTGATGTTCATCACCGTGCTGCCCAACTGCATGGCGCCGCTGATCGTTCAGGCCACCCTGAGTTTCTCCTCGGCGATTCTCGATGCCGCAGCCCTTGGCTTCCTCGGCCTTGGCGTTCAACCGCCAACCCCTGAGTGGGGCACCATGCTGGCCTCGGCCCGCGACTACATCGAACGCGCCTGGTGGGTAGTCAGTCTGCCTGGTTTGACCATTTTGCTCAGCGTGCTGGCAATCAACTTGATGGGCGACGGCCTGCGCGATGCGCTGGACCCGAAACTCAAGAACGCCGCCTGAGGAGATTCAAATGTCACTGTTAGAAATCAAGAATCTCAACGTTCGCTTCGGCGACAAGAACGCCGTTCCGGTGGTCGACGGGCTCGACATTTCCGTGGACAAGGGCGAAGTCCTGGCCATCGTTGGCGAGTCGGGTTCCGGTAAATCCGTGACCATGATGGCGCTGATGGGCCTGATCGAGCATCCGGGGATCGTCACCGCCGACGCCCTGAATTTCGACGGCAAGGACATGCTCAAGCTCAGCAACCGTCAGCGTCGGCAGATCGTCGGCAAAGACCTGGCCATGGTCTTCCAGGACCCGATGACCGCGCTGAACCCGAGCTACACCGTCGGTTTCCAGATCGAAGAAGTGCTGCGCCTGCACCTGAAAATGTCCGGCAAGCAAGCGCGCAAGCGGGCCATCGAACTGCTGGAAAAAGTTGAAATCCCGGGCGCGGCCAGCCGTATGGACGCCTACCCGCATCAACTCTCCGGCGGCATGAGCCAGCGTGTTGCGATCGCCATGGCGATTGCCGGCGAGCCAAAACTGCTGATCGCCGACGAACCGACCACCGCCCTCGACGTGACGATTCAGGCACAGATCATGGACCTGCTGCTGGCATTGCAGAAAGAGCAGAACATGGGCCTGGTGCTGATCACCCACGACCTCGCGGTCGTGGCCGAAACCGCCCAGCGCGTGTGCGTGATGTACGCCGGCCAGGCGGTCGAAGTCGGTCACGTTCCACAGCTGTTCGACATTCCGGCGCACCCGTACAGCGAAGCGCTGCTCAAGGCGATTCCTGAACACAGCCTCGGCGCCTCACGCCTGTCGACGCTGCCGGGCATCGTTCCCGGTCGTTATGACCGTCCGCAAGGCTGCCTGCTGTCGCCGCGCTGCCCGTATGTGCAAGACAGCTGCCGCGCGCAGCGTCCGGCCCTTGACCCGAAAAGCAACAGCCTCGCCCGCTGCTTCTACCCGCTGAACCAGGAGGTGGCGTAATGGCCGTCGTACTTACCGCCCGCGACCTCACCCGTCACTACGAAGTGTCCCGCGGCCTGTTCAAGGGCCATGCGACCGTACGCGCCCTGAACGGCGTGTCGTTCGAACTGGAAGCCGGCAAGACCCTCGCGGTCGTGGGCGAATCCGGTTGCGGCAAATCCACCCTGGCCCGCGCCCTGACGCTGATTGAAGAACCGTCTTCCGGTTCGTTGAAAATCGCCGGCCAGGAAGTCGCCGGTGCCGACAAGGCCCAGCGCAAGCAACTGCGCAAAGACGTGCAGATGGTGTTCCAGAGCCCGTACGCCTCGCTGAACCCTCGGCAGAAAGTCGGTGATCAGCTCGCCGAACCACTGCTGATCAACACCAGCCTGAGCGCCTCGGAACGTCGCGAGAAAGTGCAGGCGATGATGAAGCAGGTGGGCTTGCGTCCCGAGCATTATCAGCGCTATCCGCACATGTTCTCCGGCGGTCAGCGCCAGCGGATCGCCCTGGCTCGCGCGATGATGCTGCAACCGAAAGTGCTGGTCGCGGACGAACCGACCTCGGCGCTGGACGTGTCGATCCAGGCGCAGGTACTGAACCTGTTCATGGACCTGCAGCAAGAGTTCAACACCGCCTACGTGTTCATCTCGCACAACCTCGCGGTGGTGCAACACGTTGCCGATGACGTGATGGTGATGTACCTCGGTCGCCCGGTGGAAATGGGCCCGAAGAACGACATCTACGAGCGTCCGCTGCACCCGTACACCCAGGCGCTGCTGTCGGCGACCCCGACCATTCACCCGGACCCGAACAAGCCGAAAATCAAGATCGTCGGCGAGTTGCCCAACCCGTTGAACCCGCCGCCTGGCTGTGCTTTCCACAAGCGCTGCCCGTACGCGACCGAGCGTTGCAGCACGGAAGAGCCGGCCCTGCGCCTGCTCGACAGCCGCCAGGTGGCTTGCCACTACGCCGAGCAGTTCCTCGACGGCGCGGCATAAAGGCGCCCTGAAAAACCTGTAGGAGCGAGCCTGCTCGCGATGGAGTGTCAGCCAACACGGCTGTTACTGATACTCCATCGCGAGCAGGCTCGCTCCTACACGGATCTGCGAGTTGTTCAAGAACCTCTTCGGCTTCGATTGCGCGTCAATCGGATCGAAGGGGTTTTATTTTGTCTGCCGTTTACGTCGACGAAGTGTCGTCATCTTCATCGCTGTCCGGCTCATCAGTGGTCGAGTCATCATCGCCCGCACTGCCGCCCTGGCCTTGATCACCGGGCTCGGACTCGGACTTGGCGACCATCATGCCGGTGTGCGTCACCTGCCCGCTCGACGCGTGCTCACCATGCTCGGGGCACTCCGCCCACGCCGCCGACATGCCCACCGACAGCATCACCAAAACCTTCAGCAACAACACAACACGTTGAAAAATGCTCATAGCCGATTCCATCCTTCGCGGGTAATCCGTGGGAGCCTGACGGCCCTCATTGAAATTTAGTTCCGATTGGCCGGGTTCACCTGAATAGGACCCTAACGAAGGACGGGAAATGCCGCGAACGGGGAGATTGCTTTGGAATAAACACTATTTCGAATCGTCATCGCTCACTGTAGGAGCGAGCTTGCTCGCGATGTTTTCAGATGCGCCGCGTTTATCCAGAATGCACGCGTCATCGTTAACGTCCATCGCCAGCAAGCTGGCTCCTACAGGGGATTTGTGTCGGGCATTAAAAAACCCCGGCGCTTTCGCGACCGGGGTCTTGGTGTTGCAACTCAGCGCTTAGTGATGCTCGCGCGTCGCACGGAATTTCACGTCCGGCCAGCGCTCTTCCATCAGCGCCAGGTTGACGCGGGTCGGGGCCAGGTAGGTCAGGTGACCGCCGCCGTCGACCGCGAGGTTTTCCACGGCCTTGACCCGGAACTCCTCGAACTTCTTCTTATCGTCGCAATCGATCCAGCGCGCGGAGTACACGGTGATCGGCTCGTAGGAGCACTCGACCTTGTATTCCTCTTTCAAGCGGCTGGCGACCACATCGAACTGCAGCACACCGACAGCGCCGAGGATGATGTCGTTGCTGCGCTCGGGGAAGAACACCTGGGTCGCGCCCTCTTCCGCCAATTGCTGCAAGCCCTGACGCAGCTGCTTGGATTTCAGCGGATCGCGCAGGCGCACGCGACGGAACAGTTCCGGGGCGAAGTGCGGGATGCCGGTGAAGCCCAGGACTTCGCCTTCGGTGAAGGTGTCGCCGATCTGGATCGTGCCGTGGTTGTGCAGACCGATGATGTCGCCGGCGAACGCTTCTTCCAGTTGCTCACGCTCGGAGGAGAAGAACGTCAGGGCGTCGCCGATGCGCACGTCCTTGCCGGTGCGCACGTGGCGCATCTTCATGCCCTTCTCGTACTTGCCGGAGCAGATACGCATGAAGGCGATACGGTCGCGGTGTTTCGGGTCCATGTTCGCCTGGATCTTGAACACGAAGCCGCTGAATTTCTCTTCGACCGGTTCCACGGTGCGCTCGTTGGCAACCCGGGCCAGTGGTTTCGGCGCCCAGTTGACCACGGCGTCGAGCACGTGATCGACACCGAAGTTGCCCAGTGCGGTACCGAAGAACACCGGGGTCAGTTGGCCGTCGAGGAACTCCTGCTGGTTGAATTCGTGGCAGGCGCCTTGCACCAGTTCCAGTTGGTCAACGAAGCGATCGTACTCGTCGCCCAAGTGCGCGCGGGCTTCATCGGAGTCGAGTTTCTCGATGATTTTCACATCGGTGCGCTCGTGGCCGTGACCGGCGGTGTACACGATGATGTAGTCGTCGGCGAGGTGGTAAACGCCTTTGAAGTCGCGGTAGCAACCGATCGGCCAGGTGATCGGCGCAGCCTTGATCTTCAGGACCGCTTCGATTTCGTCGAGCAATTCGATCGGGTCGCGGATGTCACGGTCGAGTTTGTTGATGAAGCTGACAATCGGCGTGTCACGCAGACGGCAAACGTCCATCAGCGCGATGGTCCGTGGCTCTACGCCCTTACCGCCGTCGAGGACCATCAAGGCCGAGTCCACTGCCGTCAGGGTGCGGTAGGTATCTTCGGAGAAGTCTTCGTGGCCCGGGGTGTCGAGCAGGTTGATCATGTGATCGCGATACGGGAACTGCATGACCGACGTGGTAATCGAGATACCCCGCTGCTTTTCCATTTCCATCCAGTCGGAGGTGGCATGGCGGTCGGACTTGCGAGACTTCACCGTGCCGGCCACCGCAATCGCCTTGCCCATCAGCAGGAGCTTCTCGGTGATGGTGGTTTTACCGGCATCGGGGTGGGAAATAATGGCGAAAGTGCGGCGTTTCGCGACTTCGGCGGCCTGTTTGGTCATGGGAAATCGCCTGGCGGTGATTCAAAAAAGGGCGGCGAGTATAGCGCAAAGCGACCGCCGCGGACCACCGCCCGCCCGGACACACGGACTTTTGTAGGAGCCGGCTTGCCGGCGATGGAGGCTGACGCCTTGCGGCGATCTCTCGGCCCTCATCGCCGGCAAACGGAACGCCGCCCGGCCGCTCCTACAGGGTTGCGTTATGGCATCGAACGGGGGTGTGCTCGGTCATCAAGGGTGGCTATCTGCTGCTAATTATGGAACCTTTTAAAAGGTGCAGACGTCCACTCCCCTGTTACGGCACTCGTCCCAGGGGCTGAAAAATCAGCAAGTTAGCCTGACGAGGCTGCGCTTATGGCTCGAAAGCCGTACGCATTTCCCCTGTAGGAGCGAGCTTGCTCGCGATGAACGTCAACGATAACGCTGGCTGTCTGAATCAACGCGTTGTCTGGACATTTTTCGCGAGCGGGCTCGCTCCTACAGGGAGACGCGCTCGGCATGAGCTGCTTCTCGCGAACGTTGATTGCCCGGCAGCCAGGAATGGCCTTGCCACTCGGGACTGCGTTCGCCGACAAAGAAAAAAGGAGTCCGCCTGTGGCTATTCGCTATGGCAAAGGGCTGATAGGAGGTGCGGTTGTCGTCGCCCTTCTGGCCCTGCTGGTCCACTGGATCGGCATCAACACGATCGAACAGTACCGCGACGATTTGTTGTTTTACCTGCAAGCTCATTTGATTCTCGTCCTTGTCTCCATGCTGGCCGCCCTCGTCGTGGGCATACCCGCCGGTATCTTCCTCAGCCGTCCGGGCATGGTCGGCCGTGCTGAACGCTTCATGCAGATCTTCAACATCGGCAACACCGTGCCGCCACTCGCCGTACTGGCCATCGCCCTGGGGATTCTGGGCATCGGCAGCGGTCCGGCGATCTTCGCCCTGTTCCTCGCCTCGCTGTTGCCGATCGTGCGCAACACCTATGAAGGCCTGAAAAACGTCCAGGGGCCCCTCAAGGAAGCAGCCGTCGGCATCGGCATGACACCGGCGCAAGTGCTGTGGCGGGTCGAACTGCCGAACGCGGTGCCGATCATCATCGGTGGCGTGCGCGTCGCCCTGGCGATCAACGTCGGTACCGCACCGCTGGCGTTCCTGATCGGCGCCAACAGCCTGGGCAGCCTGATATTCCCCGGCATCGCCCTGAACAATCAGCCGCAATTGCTGCTCGGCGCGGCGTGCACCGCCCTGCTGGCGTTGCTGCTCGACGGTCTGGTGACACTCGCCAGCCGCCTCTGGCTCGAACGCGGTTTGCGCCCGTCTTAAGCCTCGGCAAAGGAAATCTCATGAAAAGAACATGCTTATTCTTAGGCTGCGCCCTGCTGTTCGCAGGATGGGCCCAAGCCGCTGAAAAACCGGTGATCCGCATCGGCGCCCGGGTGTTCACCGAACAGACCCTGCTCGCGGAAATCACCTCCCAGTACCTGCGCACCAAGGGTTACGACACCCAGGTGACCGGTGGCCTGGGCAGCAACCTCGCTCGCAGCGCCCACGAAAGTGGCCAACTGGACCTGATGTGGGAATACACCGGCGTGTCGCTGGTGGCTTATAACCATGTCACCGAAAAACTCAACAGCGCCCAGTCCTACGCCAAGGTGAAAGAACTCGACGCGAAAAAAGGCCTGGTCTGGCTGACTCCGTCGAAATTCAGCAACACCTACGCCCTGGCCCTGCCGGAAAAAACCGCGAAGGCCTACCCGCAGATCAACACCATCAGCGAGCTGAACACAGTGCTGCAGGCTGAGCAGAAGGACACTCACCTGGTGGCGCTTGACACCGAGTTCGCCAACCGTTCCGACGGTCTGGACGGCATGGTCGACCTTTACGGCATGAACCTGACCCGCAAGAACATCCGCCAGATGGACGCGGGCCTGGTCTACACCGCCCTGCGTAATGGCCAGGTGTTCGCCGGCCTGGTCTACACCACCGACGGTCGCCTGAACGCCTTCAAGCTGAAACTGCTCGAAGACGACAAGCACTACTTCCCGGACTACACCGCCGCGCCGGTGGTGCGTCAGGTTTACCTCGATGCCCACCCGAAACTCGCGGAAGAGATCAAACCGCTGGCCGAGCTGTTCGATGACGAAACCATGCGCGCGTTGAACGCAAGGGTCGATGTCGATCACGAAAGCCCTTCCGCCGTTGCCGCCGATTTCCTGCGCCAACACCCGCTGAACTAACGAGGAAAAGCCATGGAATTTCTCAACGCCTTTTCCCATCTCGACTGGCAGCAGGTCATTCACCTGACCTGGCAACACATCACCCTGGTCGGCATCGCCGTGACCCTGGCGATCGTGGCCGGCGTACCGCTGGGCGTGCTGATGACGCGTTTCCCGACGCTCGCCGGTCCGCTGCAAGCCAGCGCCACGGTGCTGCTGACCGTGCCGTCGATTGCACTGTTCGGCCTGCTGCTGCCGTTCTACTCGAAATTCGGCCAGGGCCTCGGTCCGATGCCGGCGATCACGGCGGTGTTCCTTTATTCACTGCTGCCGATCATGCGCAACACCTACCTCGCCCTGACCGGCGTCGAACCGGGCATCCGCGAAGCCGCGCGCGGCATCGGCATGACCTTCGGCCAGCGCCTGCGCATGGTCGAGTTGCCCATCGCGGTACCGGTGATCCTCGCCGGTGTCCGCACCGCCGTGGTCATGAACATCGGAGTCATGACCATCGCCGCGACCATCGGCGCCGGTGGCCTCGGTGTACTCATTCTCGCTTCCATCAGCCGCAGCGACATGTCGATGCTGATCGTCGGCGCCGTGCTGGTCAGTCTCCTGGCCATCTTCGCCGACCTGCTTCTGCAATGGCTGCAACGCACGCTGACTCCAAAAGGACTCCTGAAATGATCGAACTTCAAAACCTCAGCAAGACCTTCCAAAGCAACGGCAAAGACGTGAAAGCCGTGGACTCGGTCAGCCTGACCGTCAACGAAGGCGAAATCTGCGTGTTCCTCGGGCCATCGGGCTGCGGCAAAAGCACCACGCTGAAAATGATCAACCGCCTGATCAAGCCGACCTCGGGCAAGATCCTGATCAACGGCGAAGACACCACCGACCTCGACGAAGTGACCCTGCGCCGCAACATCGGCTACGTGATCCAGCAGATCGGCCTGTTCCCGAACATGACCATCGAGGAAAACATCACCATCGTTCCGCGCCTGCTCGGCTGGGACAAACAGAAATGCCACGACCGCGCCCGCGAGTTGATGAGCATGATCAAGCTGGAACCCAAGCAGTACCTGAATCGTTATCCCCGGGAATTGTCCGGTGGTCAGCAGCAACGGATCGGCGTGATTCGCGCACTGGCGGCGGATGCACCGCTGTTGCTGATGGACGAACCGTTCGGCGCGGTCGACCCGATCAATCGCGAGATGATCCAGAACGAATTCTTCGAGATGCAGCGCGCGCTGAACAAGACCGTGATCATGGTCAGCCACGACATCGACGAAGCGATCAAGCTTGGCGACAAGATCGCGATCTTCCGCGCCGGCAAACTGTTGCAGATCGATCACCCGGACACCCTGCTGGCGCACCCGGCGGATGACTTCGTCAGCAACTTCGTCGGCCAGGACAGCACCCTCAAGCGTCTGTTGCTGGTGAAGGCCGAAGACGCGGCGGACAACGCACCGTCCGTCAGCCCGGAAACCCCGGTCACCGAGGCGCTGGAATTGATGGATGAGCATGACCGCCGTTATGTCGTGGTCACGGACGGTGAGAACAAGGCGCTCGGTTATGTACGACGTCGCGACCTGCACCGTCAGACCGGCGCGTGCGCGCAGTACCTGCGGGAGTTCAACGCCACCGCGGCGTACGACGAACATCTGCGCATCCTGCTGTCGCGGATGTACGAGTTCAACCGTTCGTGGCTGCCGGTGATGGATGCGGAGCGGGTGTTCCTGGGTGAAGTCACGCAGGAATCGATTGCCGAGTACTTGAGCTCCGGTAAGTCCCGTGGCGGCAAGACCAGCATTGTTTCGCCAGCCGAGGCTGTCGCCTGACACCTATATAGCCGGGTAAAAACGCAAAACCTGTAGGAGCGAGCCTGCTCGCGATAGCGCATTGTCAGCCAACGACAAAGTTGAAGCTGAAATAGCCATCGCGAGCAGGCTCACTCCTACAAAAACCAGCAGCCTGGTGGCCGGAAAAAAATATCAACACCTGCCTCGGCAAGCGGCCTCCAAAAAGGTCCGCCGAAACAGTCAAAATTGCCCTCAGCGGACCTTTTCGCGGCTATCGTCGCCGATGTTGACGCCAACGCAGTTTTCTTTGAGTTGGCCGGCATAAGCGTCGAACGTGCAGGTATTTTTAACACTACAGAATTCTTCGGGAACATCGGCCTGTCATCTGTGTCGAGTACAAAGTGAACAGGTCGCAACGTGCGTCAGACAAGTGCAAAAACGCGACATTTTTTGTTGATCTCGAGCCCCTCACGCCCTAAAGTTCGCGCCGAACGTCCATGCTGGAAACGATCCATCCGGCTCAAGTACTGACGACGAGACAGCAAGGCCAAGGGAAAGCTGCACATCCCATGGCCTTTTTGCTTTCGGCGACATGCCTTGGGAAGTAGGCGAACCAAAGTGGGGATACGGAGGACGTTCATTTGCACCCATTGATAATTTCAGTTTGCCAGTAGGAGTTCCCAGCATGTCGATCAATGTCGAAGACTATTTTGCGCGCGATACCTTTCAGAAAATGAAGGCGTTCGCCGACAAACAAGAAACCCCGTTCGTGGTGATCGACACCGCGATGATCAGCCAGGCCTATGACGACCTGCGCGCCGGTTTCGAATTCGCCAAGGTCTACTACGCGGTCAAGGCCAACCCGGCCGTCGAAATCATCGACCTGCTCAAAGAGAAAGGCTCGAACTTCGACATCGCCTCGATCTACGAGCTGGACAAAGTGATGAACCAGGGCGTCGGCCCGGATCGCATCAGCTACGGCAACACCATCAAGAAATCCAAGGACATCCGCTACTTCTACGAGAAGGGCGTGCGTCTGTATGCCACCGACTCCGAAGCCGACCTGCGCAACATCGCCAAGGCTGCACCGGGCTCGAAAGTCTATGTGCGTATCCTGACCGAAGGCTCGACCACTGCCGACTGGCCTTTGTCGCGCAAATTCGGCTGCCAGACCGACATGGCCATGGACCTGCTGATCCTCGCCCGCGACCTGGGCCTGGTGCCTTACGGCATCTCGTTCCACGTCGGCTCGCAACAGCGTGACATCAGTGTCTGGGACGCGGCGATCGCCAAGGTCAAAGTGATCTTCGAGCGCCTGAAAGAAGAAGACGGCATCCACCTGAAGCTGATCAACATGGGCGGCGGCTTCCCGGCCAACTACATCACCCGCACCAACAGCCTGGAAACCTACGCTGAAGAAATCATCCGTTTCCTCAAGGAAGACTTCGGTGACGACCTGCCGGAAATCATCCTGGAGCCGGGCCGTTCGCTGATCGCCAACGCCGGCATCCTGGTCAGCGAAGTGGTGTTGGTTGCGCGTAAATCCCGTACCGCCGTCGAGCGTTGGGTGTACACGGATGTGGGCAAGTTCTCCGGCCTGATCGAAACCATGGACGAAGCCATCAAGTTCCCGATCTGGACCGAGAAGAAAGGCGAAGTGGAAGAAGTGGTCATCGCCGGCCCGACCTGCGACAGCGCCGACATCATGTACGAGAACTACAAGTACGGCTTGCCGCTGAACCTGGCGATTGGTGATCGTTTGTACTGGTTGTCGACCGGTGCCTACACCACCAGCTACAGCGCCGTTGAATTCAATGGCTTCCCGCCGCTGAAATCGTTCTACGTGTAAGCGCTGCACGCAGAATCAAAAAAGCCCATGACGCGTCATGGGCTTTTTTACATCCAAAAAACACCGATCCCTTGTAGGAGCCAGCTTGCTGGCGATGGTCGTCAACGATGACGCGGGGCGCCTGGATTAACGCGGCGCTCTCTGGTCCATCGCCAGCAAGCTGGCTCCTACAGAGGGGCGAGTGCTTGTTCGAGTTCGGCGTATCGATTGGCATACTCGGGGGCCAAGGCTCGAATCTGCGGATCGGTAGCGTTCAGTAGCGCCTTGCTCGCTACTCGCAGGAAATTCAGGTTGCCGCCGGCCAGTGCCTTGCGCAGCCAGTCCAGCGCGTCCTCTGTTTTTCCGTCACCGGCAAGGACAGCGGCATAACTGAACTGCCCGCGGAAATCCCCGCCCACCGCAGACCGTCGATACCAGTCGCGAGCGGCAGCCGTATCCTCCGGACAGGCCCTGCCTTCTTCCAGATAACGCCCGAGCAGATTCATCGACTTCGCGTGGCCCATTTCAGCCGCTCGACGGTAAAGGTGCAGTGCTTGAATTTGATCTTCGATCACACCCCGCCCGGTTGCCAGCAGGTTGGCGTAGTTGTACATCGCCCAGTCCAGGCCGGCGTCTGCCGCGATCCGGTAATGCTGCGCAGCGACCGAAGCATTGGCAGCACAACCCCAGCCATGCTCATGGCAACGACCGAGCATGTTGCGCGCCATCAGGTGGCCGCGGCGTGCCGCGATCTCGAACCAGCGCAGCGCCAGTGCCTGATCCAGTTCGATACCCTGCCCGTCCAGCAGGATCTGTCCGAGCAGGGCCTGGGCATCAAGAACACCTTCGCGAGCAGCCAGCAGAATCGCCTGAGCGGCACGGGCGGGGCTTTCGTCGAGCATGGCCTTGAGTTGATCACCGTCGAGCACTTCCTCGCGGCGTAATTGAAAACTCATACCTCGACCCAGCGGCGCAGCAGGTTGTGATAAGTGCCGGTCAGGCGGATCAGCGACGGATGATCCGGCATGTCCTGGGTCAGTTGCTGGATCGCCCCGTCCATCTCGAACAGCAAGGCTCGCTGGCTGTCCTCGCGGACCAGGCTTTGAGTCCAGAAGAATGAGGCGAACCGGGTGCCGCGGGTGACGGCATTGACCTTGTGCAGGCTGGTGCCGGGGTACAGGACCATGTCGCCGGCGGGCAACTTCACGCGCTGGGTGCCGAAGGTGTCCTGGATTTCCAGTTCGCCACCGTCGTAGTCCTCCGGTTCACTGAAGAACAGAGTCGCCGACAAATCCGTGCGCACACGTTCGATGCTGCCTTTTGGCTGGCGCACGGCGTTGTCGATATGAAAATCGAAACTGCCGCCCGCCGTGTAACAGTTCAGTAACGGAGGAAAGACCTTGTGCGGTAACGCCGCCGACATGAACAGCGGATTTTTCCACAAACGCTCAAGCATCGCCGCGCCGACCTCCTTGGCCAGCGGATGACCTTCCGGTAGTTGCAGGTTGTGTTTGGCCTTGGCCGACTGGTAGCCGGCGGTGATTTTGCCGTCGGCCCAATCTGCCTGTTCCAGAGCCTCGCGGATGCGCTGCACTTCTTCTTTAGCGAACAAGCCGGGAATGTGCAGCAGCATGACGAACACCTGAAGGCAAAGGGGTGGCAATGGTATTGATTCTTATTGGCACTGTAAAACCCCCAAGACGAACCAAACAGCAAAAACCGTAAGGATAAATTGTAAAGATTGTAAATTCAGTGCGAATAGTAACGTTTCGCAATTGATACATAGACGCGTCTACCCTATATTCCGCGACCTCAAATCCTTGGGGAGGGGAATTCACATGTCACGCCAACAACCACAATTACCTGTCAGTTCACCGCGTTTGCTCGCTTCTGCGATTGGCGTGGCCATCACCGCCGGCTCTGCGGGCCACATGGTGTTCGCCGCCGAGAAGACTGAAGACAAAGCGCCGAACGGGGCGATTTCCCTCGATGCCACGGCCATCACCGGTGAAGCCCAGGACCAGACGAGCTACAACGTCGAAAAAGCCTCCTCGCCCAAGTACACCGCGCCGCTGGTCGACACGCCACGCTCGGTGACCGTGATCCCGCAACAAGTTCTCAAGGACACCGGCGCCCTGAACATGCAGGACGCGCTGCGCACCGTTCCGGGCATTACCTTCGGCGCCGGTGAAGGCGGCAACCCGCAGGGTGACCGTCCATTCATTCGTGGTTTCGATGCCCAGGGCGACACCTACCTCGATGGCGTGCGCGACACCGGTTCGCAGAGCCGCGAGATCTTCGCCGTTGAATCGATCGAAGTCAGCAAAGGCCCGAACTCCGCCATCGGCGGGCGTGGCGCTGCCGGCGGCACCATCAACCTGGTGAGCAAAAAGGCGCACCTGGGCAACTCGTTCGACGGTGGTTTCACCTGGGGTTCCGACCAGACCCAGCGCTACACCCTGGACGGCAACTACCAGTTCAGCGACACCGCCGCTGGCCGTTTGAATTTGATGAGCCACGAGAGCAACGTCGCCGGCCGTGACAGCGTCGACTACGATCGCTGGGGCATTGCACCGTCCCTGGCCTTCGGCCTGGGCACCGACACCCGCGTGAATCTCGATTACTACCATCTGGAAAGTAACGACACGCCGGATTCGGGCATTCCGTATTCGCTGTCTTCGCCTCGCACAAAAGCCAATCCCGACAAGCCAAACGACGGTGGCGACAGCAGCAATTTCTATGGCCTGAACGACCGCGATTTCCGCAAGACGCGCGTCGATACGGCGACCTTCGCCATCGAGCACGACCTGAGCGACGCGCTGACCGTCAAGAACACCCTGCGCCACGGCACTAGCATGCAGGACTACATCCTGACCCAGCCGGACGACAGCAAAGGCAACGTCAACAATGGCAGCGTCTGGCGTCGGGCCAACACCCGCGTCAGCAACACCGAAACCACCACCAACCAGACCGACCTGTTTGGTGATGTGTACATCGCCGGGTTCAAGAACAGCTTCTCCACCGGCATCGAACTGAGCCGTGAAGAAAGTCAGAAGTCTTCGTACAACGTCAACGTCGATAGCACACCACTGTCCCCGGGCAATTCAAGCACCACCTGTTCACCGGCAAACATCGGCTTGCCGAGCGGTTACAACTGCACCTCGCTGTCGAACCCGAACCCCAACGATCCTTGGAACGGCGCGATCTCCCGCAACTACGCCGGCACAGACACCAAGGCCAACACCTACGCGCTGTATGTGTTCGACACCCTGGAATTGTCCGAGCAGTGGCTGGTGAACATGGGCCTGCGCTACGACCATTTCGATACCGAATACAAGTCCTACACCGCAGCCGGCGCGACCACCTTCAAAGGCGACGACACCAGTGAGTTCGTCACCGGTCAGTTCGGCGTGGTCTACAAACCGGCGGAAAACGGCAGCATCTACGCGTCTTACGCCACCTCCGCGACGCCACCGGGCGCCACCCTCGGCGAAGGCCAGGACGGTAACCCGTTGAGCGGCACGCCAGATCGCAGCGGCAACTTGTTGAGCAGCGACATGGAGCCGGAAACCACCAAGAACTACGAAATCGGCACCAAATGGGATCTGCTTAACGATCGCCTGTCCCTGACTGCCGATATCTTCCGCACCGAGAAAGAAAACGCCCGCGTACAGTCCAACACCACGACCTACGAAAACGTCGGCAAAACGCGCGTTCAAGGTTTCGAACTGTCGGCCTCCGGTAAAATCACCGAGAAATGGCAAGTCTTCGCCGGTTACGCCTACATGGACAGCGAACAAGTCGACGGTGGTGATCTGCCCGCCAACAAGGCCAACAACGGCAACCAACTGCCCAACACCCCGAAAAACAGCGCCAGCCTGTGGACCACTTACCAGGTCACGCCGAAGCTGACCATCGGTGGCGGTGCATTCTACGTGGACGATGTGTTCGGCAGTGCGGCCAACACCACCATGGTTGATTCCTACGTTCGTTACGACGCGATGGCGGCCTACAAGCTGACCAAGAACGTCGACCTGCAGCTGAACGTGCAGAACCTGACCGACGAAACCTACTACGACAAAGCGTTCTCGACCCACTTCGCCAACCAGGCGGCCGGTCGTACCGCGTTGCTGAGCACCAACTTCCACTTCTGATAGAGGTGTGAAACTCGACTCCTGTGGGAGCGAGCCTGCTCGCGATTAGGGTTTCAGCCGCACTGTATCGCTTGCGGCTGACATCGCCTTCGCGAGCAGGCTCGCTCCCACAAGGGCGGTGCAGGCCCCGTTCATCTCCATGAACGGGGCTTTTGTGCGTAAAAAAGAATGCTTCTCGACAACCCACGGCATAATGCGCGCCGTGATGACAAATTTCGAACGAACAAGGCGAGTGACGTGTTGAAGAAAACCCTGTTCCAGTTGCACTGGTTTTTCGGTATCAGTGCCGGGCTGGTCCTGGCCCTGATGGGCATCACCGGGGCGACGGTGTCGTTTGAGGATGAAATCCTGCGCGCACTGAACCCGTCGGTGTTGCAGGTCGAGAAGCAGGTCGCCGGCGTGCTTCCGCCCGCCGAACTGGTGGAAAAAATCGAAGGTGCGTCAGGCAAGAAGGTCGCGATGATCTGGGTCGAGACCGACAGCGGCAACGCCGCGCGGGTGAGCTTCACCCCGCCACCGGGCGAGCGTCGCGGCGAGATGCGCTACTTCGATCCGTACACCGCCGAGTTCATGGGCGACGCCACCGGCCAGGATTTCTTCGACCTGATGCTGAAGCTGCACCGCTTCCTCGCCATGGGCGAAACCGGTCGGCAGATCACCGGCGCCTGCACGCTGATCCTGGTGTTCTTCTGCCTGTCCGGCCTTTATCTGCGCTGGCCGCGCCAGTGGAAAAGCTGGCGCGCCTGGCTGACCCTCGACTGGAAGAAAAAGGGCCGCAGCTTCAACTGGGATTTGCACTCCGTAGCCGGCACCTGGTGCCTGGTGTTTTACCTCCTGGCCGCGTTGACCGGTTTGTCCTGGTCCTACGAGTGGTACAACAAGGGCCTGACCCAACTGCTTTCCGATGCGCCGCAAAACGAGCGCGTCCGCAATCGTGGCCCGGCGCCGGATGGCCCGGCACCGACCGCCGATTACGCCGCGATGTGGAGCAGCATCTACAGCGCGGCCGGCCCTGCGCTCAGCGCCTACAACATTCGTATGCCGCCCGTGGCTGGTCAACCGGCGACCGTGTTTTACCTGTTGAATACCTCGCCACACGATCGCGCGCTGAACCAGGTCACCCTCGATCCGGCCACCGGCATCGTCAAGCGCCATGACCGCTACAGAGACAAGAGCTTCAAGGCGCAGTTGCTGACGAGTCTCTACGCGCTGCACGTCGGCAGTTATTTCGGGATTGTCGGCCGCATCATCCTGACCCTCAGCGCCCTGACCATGCCGCTGTTTTTCGTCACGGGCTGGTTGCTGTACCTCGACCGTCGCCGCAAGAAAAAGCAGATCAAGGATGCGCGCAAAGGGCTTGCGCAACCGGGCAGTGACGCTCCGGCGTGGCTGATCGGTTTCGCCAGCCAGAGCGGGTTTGCCGAGCAACTGGCCTGGCAGACCGCCGGACAATTGCAGGCGGCCGGGCTGCCGGTGAAGGTTCAGCCGTTGGCCAGTGTCAGCGAACAGGACTTGCGTGATTCGAGCAACGCGCTGTTCGTGGTCAGTACCTTCGGCGACGGCGAAGCGCCGGACAGCGCCCGCGGTTTCGAACGCAAAGTGCTGGGCCGGGCGTTGAGCCTGGAGAGCCTGAATTACGCGGTACTCGGTCTCGGCGATCGTCAGTATCAGCACTTCTGCGGTTTCGCCCGTCGCTTGCATAGCTGGTTGGGCGAGCACGGTGGCAAGACCCTGTTCGCCCCGGTGGAAGTCGACAGCGGCGATCCGTACGCCTTGCGCCACTGGCAACAGCAACTTGGCCTGCTGACCGGACAGGCGCCCGTGGATGCGTGGCAAGCGCCGAGCTACGACAACTGGACACTCACCCGTCGCGAGCTGATGAACCCGGACAGCAGTGGTTCGCCGGTGTACCTGCTGGGCCTGAACGCGCCGACCACCAGCAGCTGGCTGGCCGGCGACCTGGTGGAAGTCTTGCCGCGCAATTGCCCGTGGGCGATCGAGCATTTCCTCGATGGCCTGGGCATTGACGGTCGCGCTTCGGTGAGCCACGACGGGCTTGCGCAATCGCTGGAACAAGCGCTCGCCAGTCGACAATTGCCCGAGAACCGCGCTCATCTGGTGGGCTTGCATGCGCAAGCGCTGGTGGACGCGCTGGTGCCATTGGCCATGCGCGAATACTCCATCGCTTCGATTGCTGCCGACGGCGTGCTGGAATTGATCGTGCGCCAAGAGATGCATCCCGATGGCAGCCTGGGCATCGGTTCCGGTTGGTTGACCGAACATGCGCCGGTGGGCAGCACCATCAGTTTGCGGGTGCGGCGTAATAGCGGTTTCCACTTGCCGGTGGAGCCTGTGCCGATGATTCTTCTGGGCAACGGTACCGGGCTGGCCGGGTTGCGCAGTTTGCTCAAGGCGCGGATTGCCGATGGGCAGACGCGTCACTGGCTGTTGTTTGGCGAGCGTAATCGTGAGCAGGACTTCCTGTGTCGTGCCGAGCTGGAAGAGTGGCTGATTTCAGGTGATATCGAGCGACTGGACCTGGCGTTTTCTCGGGACCAGGTGGAAAAGATTTACGTACAGGATCGGCTGCGGGAGTCGGCGGATTTGCTGAAGCAGTGGCTGGCTGAGGGGGCCGTCATTTACATCTGCGGGAGTTTGCAGGGGATGGCTTCGGGGGTGGATCACGTGCTCAATGAAGTGCTCGGGATTTCTGAGGTTGATCGGTTGATTGAGCAGGGGCGTTATCGGCGGGATGTTTACTGACGATTTTTTGGGGCTGGGTGTATATCCGTTGCTGCGGTAACGGCGGCTAACGATTTCGCCCTTACGGCGAGTCACTTTGGAAAAGCCCCAAAGTAACCAAAGGGCTCTTGCCCCACCACTCGGCACCTCGCTTGGGCTCGGTGTGCCCTCACTCCGGCATTGCTCCGCGGGTCGCCGCGATGGGCCATCCCTGGCCCAGCGCGGCTAAACCGGCATCCTTGCCGGTTTCCCCGCTGCGCAATGCCTGCGTTCGGCCAGCGTGGTTTAACGGGGCGCCTGCGATCAAAATCAAAATCGAGGCGGCCTCCGGGCCGACCTGGGTTTCAAGCCGGCGCGCTTCGCGCATTTGATCACGCACCGCAATTCCCTGTAGGAGCCAGCTTGCTGGCGATGGTCGTCAACGATAACGCGGGGTATCTGGATAAACGCGTTGCCTGGGTGTTTTTCGCCAGCAAGCTGGCTCCTACAGAGGATTGTTGTTGGGCATGGCACCGGTGTCGCGTCCCACCTTCCAAACATGTGCACATTCCCCCTGTAGGAGCCGGCTTGCTGGCGATAGCGTCCGTCCAGCCAATAAATATGTGCCTGACCCACCGCTATCGCCAGCAAGCCGGCTCCTACAGAAAAATCGCGTACGACAAATGAAACAGGTCGGCCACCAGGCCGCCTCGCAGGCTTTTGATCTGGCTTTGGTTTTTGATTTTCTTGCCACCTCGAGAGGCCGAGCGCAGGTTCTGCGCAGTGGGCAACCCGGCATGGATGCCGGGTTAGCCGCCCCCGGCCATGGATGGCCGATGGCGGCGGGCCCACGGAGCAGGACCGGAGCGAGGGAATGCCGAGCCTTAGCGAGGCACCGAACGAAAGGGGCAAGAGCCCTTGGTTACTTGGGGCTTTTCCAAGTGACTCGCCGTAAGGGCGAAACCATTAGCAGTCGTTACCGCAGAAACGGATATGTACACCAACCCCATCACCGCGAGCCGCACAACTTTTCAAGACGTTTCCTACAACGTATCTTGTTGCCGCGTTTCGGTATCGACTCCATAGTTCGGACTCGCGAAAAACATCGCGAACGACCTTGGCCGGTCGGTCACCCGAAACGCATCAGCGTCATCGTTCAGGCATTTCCACGTCTGAACATCGTGTTATGGCGGCTGTGCGCGGGACACCTTCGGGTGTGCCGGATTGATGGGTGCCGGTCGGCCAACCCGCACACAGCTGCCACCTTTTTCGCTTGGCCGCGAAGGGTGGCAACGCTTGGAGTTGATCCCATGTCCCAAGTCATGCCGCGTTACCTCCCCATCGACACCTACGACGCCGAAACACCGGTGCTCTTCGTCAACACCCACAAAGAACTCAGCGAACTCACCGCCTGCGCCCTGCACCGCTTCACCGTGGTTCGCGATCTTGCCGACACATTCTCCAGCGTGAATCTGAAGAACACATCCGGCCGTGACCTGATGTGCATCACCCGTGCGGTGCATCTGCTGATGCGTGAAGGCTGTGCCGTGATGGATGTGGTTCAAGCACGAGCATTGCAGCGGGAGCATGAGTACAAAACTCCGATTTAGCAGCATGGCGACTGACGCAATCGCGAGCAGGCTCGCTCCCACAAGATCTGTGTCGTTCACACCTTTTGTGATCACCACAACCTTGTAGGAGCCGGCTTGCCGGCGATGGCGATCTCAAAACCGCCATCACCAAAAAGGCCGATTATGCGCTGACCGGCTCCACCGCCAACTCAACCACCTCAGGCCGCTTGACCACCGCATACACCACCGCCGTCAACAAACTCCCGGCCACAATCGCCAGCAAATACAGCAACGCATGGTTGATCGCATTCGGGATCGCCAAAACAAACAAACCACCGTGCGGCGCCATCAGCTTGCAGCCAAAATACATCGACATCGCACCGGTCAGCGCGCCACCGGCGATGCTCGCCGGGATCACCCGCAACGGGTCCTTGGCGGCAAACGGAATCGCGCCTTCGGAGATGAAGCACAACCCCAGCACCAACGCCGCTTTCCCGGCCTCGCGTTCGGTCTGGGCGAACTTGCGCCGGGCAATGAACGTGGCGATGCCCAGGCCAATCGGCGGCACCATCCCCGCCGCCATGGTCGCGGCCATCGGCGCATAACTCTGGGACGCCAGCAGCCCCACCGAGAACGCATACGCCGCTTTGTTGATCGGCCCGCCGAGGTCGACGCACATCATGCTGCCCAGCAACACACCGAGCAGAATTGCGTTGGTGGTGCCCATGCTGTCGAGGAAGTGCGTCAGCCCGGTGAGCATCCCGGCCACCGGTTTGCCAACCACGTAAATCATCACCAGACCGGTGAACAGGCTCGCCAGCAGCGGGATGATCAGGATCGGTTTCAGCGCTTCGAGGCTCTGCGGCAAACGCGCGTAGCGATTGATCGCCTGGGCCGCGTAGCCGGCGATGAAACCGGCAATGATCCCGCCGATGAAACCGGCGCCCAGGGTGCTCGCCAGCAAGCCGCCGATCATCCCCGGCGCGAGGCCCGGGCGGTCGGCGATCGAGTAGGCGATATAGCCCGCCAGCAGCGGCACCATCAGCTTGAAGGCGGTCTCGCCGCCGATCTGCATCAGCGCGGCGGCCAGCGTGCCCTCCTCCTTGAACGCAGTGATGCCGAAGACGAACGACAGCGCGATCATCAGACCGCCCGCCACAACCATCGGCAGCATGAACGACACGCCGGTCAGCAGGTGTTTGTAGACCCCGGTCTTCTCTTGCTTGGCCGGAGTTTTCGCGCCCGTCGCCGCGCTTTCCTGCTTGCCTTCGGCCAGTGCTTTTTTAAGGGTCGCTTCGGCTTGCTTCAACGCAATGCCGGTGCCGCACCGGTAGATTTTCTTGCCGGCAAAGCGCTCGGTGGCGACTTCGATATCGCAGGCCAGCAACACCACGTCGGCATCGGCAATGGCGGAGGCACTCAACGGGTTGCGCGCGCCGACCGAACCTTGGGTTTCGATCTGCAGCTCATAACCCAAGCGCTTGGCCGCCTGCTGCAAGGCTTCGGCGGCCATGAAGGTATGGGCAACACCCGTCGGGCACGCCGTGATCGCGACCAGGCGCGGGGCATTTTCAGCCACGGCGACAGGCTCGACAGCGGCTTGGGATGCGACATAAACCTGCGCCTCTTCAGCGCCACGCCGCAGCACTGCTTCGACATCTTGCAGGGCCTGCGCCGGGGTGCTCTGGAACACGCGTTTGCCGACAAACCGCGACATCTCCACCGGCGCGCTGGTCACCAGCAACACCCACTCGGCAGCCTCGATCGTGGCCGCGGACAACTGGCGTTCCGGGTGCGCCGCATCCACCACTTCGACGCTGGTGCTCCAGCCCTGGCGCTGCGCCGCCGCATCGAGCAAGCGGGCGCACAGGACACTGGTGACCATGCCGTTCGGACAGGCCGTAACGATGGCTAATTTCATGACAAACCCTCTTATTGTTCTGTCAGGGGACGCACGCGCACACCCTGTTCAAGCCGCGCCAATTGAGCCGCATCGCCCATCCCGAAACCGATCTGGGTCACCGCCATCGCTGCAATGGCGGTGGCGGTGCGCAGGGTCTGTTCCGGGGTGTCGGGCTTCAGCAAACCGTGGAGCATGCCGGCCAGCAACGAGTCGCCCGCGCCCACCGTACTGGCGACGCTGACCTTCGGCGGCGTGGCATGCAGTGCCGAGCCGACACTGAACCAGTTCACGCCATCGGCGCCGTGGGAAATCACCACGTGCTCAATGCCTTGTGCGTGCAAACGGCTCGCCGCTTCAGCTTGAGCCGCGATAGAAACCACTTCGCAACCGAGCACTTCAGCCAGTTCTTCGGTGTTGGGTTTGATCAACCACGGACCGGCCTTGAGCGCCGCGCGCAAGGCCTCGCCACTGCTGTCCAGCGCGACATTCAGGCCCAGGTTTTTCAACCGCAAGATCAATGCCTGCAACCATTCAGGACTGACGCCCTGGGGCAGGCTGCCGGCCACGACCACCGCGTCATGCCCCGGCGCAATCCGGTCCAGCCGATCGAGCAACGCCTGCTGCGCCGCCTCGCTGACCTTCGGCCCCGGGCCGTTGATGTCGGTGATGCGTCCGTCGCTTTCCGCGAGTTTCAGGTTGCTGCGGGTTTCGCCGGGAACGCGGATGAATGCGTCGACAAAACCGCGCTTGGCGAACAGGGTTTCGAACGCTTGCAGGTTGTCCTCGCCGAGGAAACCGCTGACCGTGAGCTGATGCCCGAGGTCCGCCAGTACCTGCGCCACGTTCACGCCTTTACCGGCGGCATGGGTGTGCATTTCGTCGCTGCGATTGACCTGCCCCGGTTCCAGGCGCGGCAACTGCACCGTCAGGTCCAGCGCCGGGTTGAGGGTCAGGGTGAGAATCCGGGCCATTACAGGGCCTCCACTAAAGCGCGCACTTCATTCGCGCTGCCCACGGCCAGCGCCTGTCGGGCAAGGGTTTGAGTCTGGGTCAGGCTGAGTTCACGGATGCGCGCCTTGACCTCGGCGATGCTGCGACCGGACACGCTCAACTCATCCACGCCGAGCCCGACCAGCACCGGCACCGCCAGCGGATCCGCCGCCAGTTCGCCGCACACGCCAACCCATTTGCCATGGGCATGGGCCGCGCGCACGGTGATGTCGATCAGTTGCAGCACCGCCGGGTGCAAGCCGTCAGCCTGGGCCGACAGGGTCGGGTGGCCACGGTCGATCGCCAGGGTGTATTGCGTGAGGTCATTGGTGCCGACGCTGAAGAAATCCACTTCCTTGGCCAGCACCGGTGCGAGCAAGGCCGCCGACGGCACTTCGATCATGATCCCCAGCTGCAGGTCCGCGACCGGGATTTCCAGGCGCAAGCGTTCGGTCATGTCCCGTGCCTGGCGCCACTCATCCACGCTGCCGACCATCGGGAACATGATGCGCAGCGGACGGTTGTCAGCGGCACGCAGCAACGCGCGTAATTGCGCTTCCATGATCTGCGGACGCTGCAAGGTCAGGCGAATGCCGCGCACGCCGAGGAACGGGTTTTCCTCTTTGGCGATCGGCCAATAAGGCAACGGTTTGTCGCCGCCGACGTCGAGGGTCCGCACCACCAGCGGCCGACCGGCGAGGCCATCGAGCACGCGGCGGTATTCGACTTCCTGGGTCGCCTCGTCCGGCGCTTGCGAATGCGCCATGAAAATCAGTTCGGTGCGCAGCAGGCCGATGCCTTCGGCGCCCTGCTCGACCGCGCTGGTGACACCGGCACTTTCGCCGATGTTGGCGAACACTTCGACCGCATGGCCATCGGTGGTCAGCGCCGGCTGATGACGTTGTTCGGCCGCCGCCTTCAAGCGTTGCTCGCGGGTGTCGCGTTCTTCGGTGGCGCGCTGCAAGGTCGCCGCATCGGCATCCACATGCAGGCGGCCGCGCTGGCCATCGAGCAGCAACGGCGTGCCCGGCGCCAGCAGCAACACCGCCGCACCCGCGCCAACCAAAGCCGGAATCCCGAGGGCACGGGCGACGATGGCGCTGTGCGCGGTGGCACCACCACGGGCGGTGAGAATGCCGGCGACACGCGCTGGATCGAGGCGCGCCACATCGGACGGACCGACTTCATCCATCACCAGAATGTACGGCTGATCGGGTTCGCTTGGGGTCTCGATGCCGCAGAGTTGCGCCAGCACTCGCCGACCGATATCGCGCAAGTCGGCGGCACGTTCGGCGAGCAAAGCGTCCTGCAACGATTCCTGTTGTTTCGCCGCCGCTTCGATCACCGCCATCCACGCCGCTTCGGCGCTTTCGCCTTGCTTGAGGCGGGTCTCGACTTCATCGGTCAATTCCGGGTCGTCGAGCATTTCCTGGTGGGTGATGAAGATTTCGCGAATGGCTTTGGATTTGCTGCGTTCGATCAAGCCTTCGATGTCGCGACGCACCTGCGCCAGCGCTTGCTGGAGACGTTCGCGCTCAATGGCAGCGGACTCGCCACGCAGCGGATAGTCGATGGCTTGCAGCACCTGAATATGCGCCGGGCCGATGGCAATCCCCGGCGCGGCGGGGATGGCCTGGACCAGACTGCCGGACGCCGGGGCGAGCAGCACTTCGGCCACTTCCGTGATCACTTCACGCTGTTGGCTCACCACCGGCAATGGCTCGACCTCTTCACCGAGCCCCTCTTCGATGGCGGCCAACAAGGCTGGCAAGGCATCGGCGGCGATACTCGGTTCGGCGATGAACTCCATCACCTGACCCCGACGGGCACCGAGGCTGAGCAGCTTGCTCAGGCTCTTCACCGACACCGCGCTGTCCTGGCCATCGACGATGCGCACACGAATCTCGCCTTCAAAACTTTTCGCCAGTTGCGCAAGGATCTTCGCCGGACGCGCGTGCAAGCCGTGGGCGTTGGCCAGTGCAATACGTGCGCTCGGCCAGTCCGCCGGCAGTTCACCGCCGAGCACTTCAAGGACTTTGCGGCTGCTGGTGGCGCGCCCCAGTTCATGACCGCGACCTTCGATCAGCAACGCGCAAAGGCGTTCGAGCAACGCCTGATGCGCTTCGCCGAGGCTGGCCAGGCAGAACAGACCGCTGAGCGGCTGGCCGAGGTAACGCATCGGTTTATCCGGTGTGACGAAGGCCAGGCCTGGACGCTTGACCGTCTGCTCGCTGTGCAACCACCACAAACCATCACCCAGCGGCAGCGCTTCGACCTGCTGCAAGACCGCGGAAAAACCGTTGCTCACGCAATCGGCCTGGCGCAGCAACCGCGCGCCGCGCCAGACTAGTTCTTCAAAGTCATCGGCCGACACACCGAGGCCGATCATCTGGGCATCCAGCGCCAGCTCCTGCGGTGCGCCTTGCAGCAGTTTCAACAAGGCTTCGGCGGAACCGGCGCGACGCAGGGCCTGGCCCAGATCGGTCTCGCCGAGGGCGCGAGTCAGCAGTTGCAGGAGTCGCAGGTGTTCGTCGGATTTGGCCGCGATGCCAATCGCCAGGTAGACGATCTGACCGTCGCCCCAATCCACGCCGTCGGGGAATTGCATCAGCCGCACGCCGGTGGAAAACACCAGTTCGCGGGTTTCCGGCGTACCGTGGGGGATGGCAATACCTTGACCGAGAAAGGTCGAGCCCTGGGCTTCGCGTGCTTGCAGGCCGGCAAGATACCCGTCGGCCACCAGGCCATCGGCGACCAGATGCTGTGCCAGCAGTTGCAACGCTGCGGATTTATCCACAGCCGACTGGCCCATGGATATCTGCTCTAGAGTGAGCTCGAGCATGCTTTCTCCTTTTTGGCGCCTTGAGGTGCCAGGTATTGTTTTGAATGAGTCAGCTTAGGCGCTTGATCATCACTTTTGGCGGTTTCACGGCAGAACCGGCCAAAAACGCCTGAAACGTAGAAAATACGCCTGCTGAAACGTTTAATCTAGAATGATTGGCACGTTACTCGATAATGTCCCATCCTTGAAGTCCAACTTGTCGGATTGGTTGCGACAATAGTCGCCCGTCTGAATCGGGTAGGATTGGCGAAAACGTCGGCCGACAAACAAGGAAAACCCGCGTTGAAACTCAGTGATATCGCCCAACTGGCCGGTGTGTCCGTGACCACCGCCAGTTATGTCATCAATGGCAAGGCCGAACAGCAACGCATCAGTAGCGCCACCGTCGAGCGCGTGCGCGCAGTCGTTGAACAACATGGCTTTACCCCAAACCCGCAAGCGGCCGGGCTGCGCAGTCGGCACACCCGCACCCTGGGTTTCATTCTGCCGGATCTGGAAAACCCCAGTTACGCGCGTATCGCCAAATTGCTCGAGCAAGGCGCCCGGGCTCGCGGCTATCAGTTGCTGATCGCCAGCTCGGACGATGCGCCGGACAGCGAGCGGCAATTGCTGCAGCTGTTCCGCGCCCGTCGTTGCGACGCACTGATCGTCGCCAGCTGCCTGCCGGCGGGTGACGACAGTTATCGTCAGCTGCAAGCCAAGGGCATCCCGATCATCGCCATCGACCGGGTCATGGAACCCGAGCATTTCTGCTCGGTGATCAGCGATGATCGCGAAGCCAGCCTGCACCTGACCCGCAGCCTGCTCGATCCGCTGCCCAAGCAGATCGCCCTGATCGGCGCGCGGCCGGAACTGAGCATCAGCCAGGAACGGGCCGGCGGTTTCAAAGATGCGCTGGCCGGGTTCACCGGCGAGATCCTGATCGAACACGGCGAATCGTTCAGCCGTGAGTGTGGCAAGCAGTTGATGGAAGAGATGCTTCAGCGCCTGGGGCATTTGCCCGATGCGCTGGTGACCACCTCCTATGTGCTGCTCCAGGGCGTGTTCGACGCCTTGCACGACTTCCCGTTGAAAACCCGCCCGCTGCGCCTCGGCACTTTCGGTGACACGCAGCTGCTGGACTTCCTGCCGCTGCCGGTCAACGCCATGGCCCAGCAGCATCAGCTGATCGCCGACAAAGCCCTGCAACTGGCCCTCGCCGCCATCGAGCAGTCCGATTACCAGCCCGGCGTGCAAGCCATTGCGCGGACCTTCAAGCAGCGTATTCACCAGGACTGAACCGTGGAGCTGATCGACAGCCACACCCATCTGGATTTTCCGGACTTCGACGCGGATCGTCAGGCGCTGCTCGCCGAGAGCCGCGCCCTCGGGGTGCGGCGGATGGTCGTGCTGGGGGTTTATCAGGCCAATTGGCAGCGGGTGTGGGATCTGGTGCAGAGCGATCCCGATCTGCACGCGGCGTTCGGTCTGCACCCGGTGTATCTGGATCAGCACCAGCCTGTAGATCTGCGCGAACTCGGCGACTGGCTGACCCGCCTGGCCGGTCATCGCCAGCTGTGCGCCGTGGGCGAGATCGGCCTGGATTACTTCATCGAAACCCTCGACCGCGAACGCCAGCAGGCGTTGTTCGAGGCACAACTGCAATTGGCCGTGGACTTCGATCTGCCGGCGCTGATTCACGTTCGGCGCAGCCACGCGGCGGTGATTGCCACGCTCAAGCGCTTCAAGTTGAAACGCGCGGGGATCATTCACGCGTTCGCCGGCAGCCAGGAAGAAGCTCGCGAGTACATCAGGCTCGGTTTCAAACTGGGCCTGGGCGGCGCGGCGACCTGGCCGCAGGCCTTGCGCATGCACCGCGTTCTCGCTCAGTTGCCGCTGGAATCGGTGGTGCTGGAAACCGATTCGCCGGACATGGCGCCCGCCATGTTTCCCGGCCAACGCAACAGCCCGGCGCACCTGCCGGCGATCTGCGCGGCACTGGCTGACATCATGGCGATCAGCCCTGAGCAGTTGGCCGCCGCGAGCACGGCCAATTGCTATGAGTTGTTCAACTGGTAGTCAGTCGGCGTGCGCCTTGGCGGCATCCAGAATCAGCGTGATGTGTTGCCGTTGTCTCGCGTACTGGACAACGATGAAGTAGACCAGAATCGCAACCATCGAGAAATTCACCTGTTCCACCACGCTGAGCATCCCGACCCATTCCATCACCAACGCCACCAACACTGCGGTGCAGACCATCACCAACGTGCTCGCACGCAACATGGCGAGCGAGTCGAGAGACTTGATGCGCTTGAGCTGTTTCGGGTCGCTCAGTTGCAAGGCCTTGTGGCAGTGGGAACAGGCGAAGGCTTCATGGATGGCAATGGCGTTGAGTTGCCAGGGTTCGAGCAGGAGCGTGCATCCGCAATGGGCACAATGGCCCTGGATTCCAGTAGTAACGACGGACATAACCGAGCCTCCTATGGTCAGGGTTGTGGATCTTCCTTCATTGAAGACCAAAAGCCAGAGCCTGTGGGAAAACCGGAAATTGCCGACATGAGCAGGTAACAAATACTACAAACAACTCACAAACCTGTAGGAGCGAGCCTGCTCGCGATGAACGTCAGGGCAACGCGCTCCTCCAGACAGCAAGCGTTATCGTTCACGTCCATCGCGAGCAAGCTCGCTCCTACAAGTGATCCGGTTTCTTCAGCTAGACCCGAAACGCGCTGATCAGTTGTTTGAGCTCCACCACCTGCGCCGACAACGCCCGACTGGCGTCCTCGGTCTGGTGCGCGCCTTCGGCGGTGCGTTCGCCGGCGCGGTTGATCTCGACAATATTCTGGTCGATGTCGTGCGCCACGGCGGTCTGCTGCTCCACGGCGGCGGCGATCTGCTGGTTCTGGTCGACGATCATGCCCACCGCGCCGAGGATGTTTTCCAGCGCCTGCTGGACCTTTTCCGACTGCCCGACCGTGCCGTTGGCCATTTCATGGCTGGTGCCCATGGCTTTCACTGCGGCACCCACACCGCTGTGCAGTTTGGCGATCATCTGCTCGATTTCTTCGGTCGATTGCTGGGTGCGCTTGGCCAAGGTCCGGACCTCGTCCGCCACCACCGCAAAACCACGCCCCTGCTCCCCCGCCCTCGCCGCCTCGATGGCCGCGTTGAGCGCCAGCAGGTTGGTCTGCTCGGCGATGCTTTTGATCACTTCCAGCACGCGGCTGATGGACTGGCTGTCGCTGGCCAACTGGTTGATCACCAACACCGATTGATCGATCTCGCTGGCCAGTGCGGCAATGCTGCCCTGTTGCGACTCCACCAGCCCCCGACCGCTGATGGTCTCGTCATTGACGCTGTGGGCACTGCTGACCGCTGCGGCGGCACTGCGGGCCACCTCCAGTGACGTGGCCGACATCTGGTTCATCGCCGTCGCAACCTGTTCGATCTGCGTGCGCTGCCCCGCAACCGCCTGGTTGCTCTGGGCCGACACGTCCTCGACCTGACCGGCCTGACGCTCGACTTCCTCGACGGTGTGGCCGACACGCTCGATCAGGTCATGGATCTTCTTCACCGTGCCGTTGAACACCTCGCCCAACTCGCCCAGTTCATCGCGACTATTGGCGTTGAAGGTCACGGTCATGTCGCCGGCCGCCACCTTGTCCATCATCGCGCCAAGGCGCTTGAGGGTGGTGCGGGTCGAGGCGTAGAAGCCGCCGTAAAGATAAAAAATCAGCACGAACACCACCGACAACGCGACGGCCTGCAAGACCATGTGCGTGCGGTTCTGCGTCAGGCGCTGTTGCAACTGGGTGTCGAGGAATTTCAGGGTGGCTTCGTTGAGCTGGTACGTCTGGTCCATCAGGCCGGTGACCTGATCGTAAAAAACCTGCCACGGCGCATCGAGGGTGTCGGCCATCACCACCTGTTCTTCGAACAGTTCACTGGCCTTTTTCAGCGACGCCTTGCTGCTTTCGGCCTGGGCCGCCAGGGTTTCACGTGCAGCCTTGCTCGAGCCCAGCGCATCCTGCAGCTTCAGGCCGTACTCGGCTTGCAGTTTTTCGATCTGCGCCAACAGCTCATCGAAACGGGTGCTCGACGACGAATTGAGGAAGCCCTGCCCCAGCGAGTAGGAACCCATGGCGCGGCCATCGCCCAGGATCTGGGTGACGGACGGAGTGACGGTGCTGATGAGTTCCGTGAGCTGACGCATGTCGCTCTGGCTGTCGCGGCTCAAACCGGCCTGGCTGGCGATGATCTGGTTGAAAATCTGCGCGCTGCCGAGCAGTTTGCCGATCAGCGCGCTCTTGCTTTGCAGGGAGTTTTCCGTTTGCTGGGCCTTGAACGCGCTGATCATTTCGTCGCGTTTGCCATCAAACACCGCGATGTGTTCCGGATCGGTGCTCATCGCCGTCAGCCCTTGCAGGCGGGACAGAACGCTTTGTTCCAGGGCGGTGATCTGGGATTCGAGATTGCCGGCCTTGCCGGCCTGGCCAAGGAAGACGTTGATCTGCACCAGGTTGTTCAGGGTTTCCAGATCCCGTCGCAGCGTCAGGCTGTTGCCTAGCAGGTCGAGGCTTTGCAGTTCCACTTGAGTGCCCTGGAATTCACGATAGGAATCGCGCACCAGATAGAAGTTGGTCACCAGCATGGGCACCAGGAACAGAACGCTGATCAGGCTGAACTTCATGCCGAAGCTCATGCGATTCATCAACGCGACGGCGGGATAGAGCAAGCTCTTCACTGGAAGTCTCCCTTGGATTTCTTATTTTTATTGGCAGGCACAGACAAGCAGCAGATAGCCACTATTGAGTGCTGACTCTGTATAGCTCAAATCGGCGGGAGGTTTTGTAACTTAAGGTTAACGACGAAAAGTCTTGCGTGTAGGAGCCGGCTTGCTGCGGGCGGCGTTCCGACGATGGCATCGACGCGGTGTTTCTGAGACACCGAGGCGCGGCCATCGCCGGCAAGCCGGCTCCTACAAGGTGCGGGGTTTAGGGGAGCACGGTCCACAGCGCGAAACCGGCGTACCAGAGGACTGCGGCGCGCAACAGCAATTCCCAGATCCGGTCGAGGCTGTTGATGCCGTCCGGCCCGACGACCGGCGCGGGAATCTCACCCGCCACCAGCCCGACCTTCTCGATCAGTTGGGCGGCACTGATGTTCCAGTTCAGCAGTTCATGCAACATCACCCGACTGACCGCGACAAAGTTGCCGACCAGCGCGAAGCTCGCCGCCAGCAAGCGCACCGGCACCCAGTCGAGCGCATGCCGCAGCTGTGCCGCGCGCTCAACGACGGCAGGGTTCTGCGAATGTTCTTCGGTGAGTGCGAGCAGTCGATAACCCAGCGCCACCACCGGGCCCAACAGGAAGTACCAGAAAATCACCGCAAAAAAGCTCTGGTAAGCCTCCCAGAGCAGATGCCCCTCGACCCGTTCCAACAATTGCTCACCACTGTCGGCGCAGATGTCCAGGTCGCGTTTTGCCACGTGCGCGGCGGCTTGCAGGTCTTCCCGGCGCCAGGCGTCGCGAAACGGCCCGAGCCCGGCCAGCAGATCACCGCGCCCCAGGCTGTAAATCACCACCAGCAAATGCACGGGCAACGCGATCAGCCCGTAGGCCACCGGCTCCAGCACCACCAGCAGCAAACCCAGCAGCGCTAACGGCAGCAGCACCAGAATCACCAGGATCAACCACGGGCGACCGACCAGTCGCGAGCTGGCTTCAAGCTTGTGCAGTTCGCGCACCCAGCCGCCATCTCGTTGAATCCGATGGCGCAGGCCCGAGAACTTCTCGATCCACACCGCCAACAGCAACACCAGAAAACTCATCGTTGTTCCTCATTAACCACGGCGGCACGATAACGAGCCCAGTCGAATGCGGGGCCCGGATCGGTCTTGCGCCCCGGCGCGATGTCGCTGTGTCCGCAGATACGCTGCGGGGTAATGGCTGTGAACGCGCTTTGCAGCTGCAAGGTCAGGGCTGTCAGCGCGTCGTACTGGGCATCGGTGAACGGCAGGTCGTCGGTGCCTTCGAGCTCGATGCCCAGGGAAAAATCATTACAGGTTTCCCGACCGTCGAAGCACGACACACCGGCATGCCAGGCGCGTTCAAGACAGGAGACAAACTGAGTGACGGTGCCGTCACGCTCGATCAGAAAATGCGCGGACACCCGTAGGTCAGCGATCCCTTCAAAGTAGGGATGCTCTGTGACATCCAGCCGGTTCTGGAAAAACTCCTGCACCTTGCCGGTGGCGAACTGCGCCGGCGGCAGACTGATGTTGTGGATCACCAGCAGGGAGATTTCGCCCGTGGGGCGCGCATTGAAGTTGGGCGACGGGCAGATATTCACGCCCTGACACCAACCGCTCGCGGGGTCCAACTGCATACAGGTTCCTTCAACGTCGACTGTGTGAGTGCCCAGTATGCCGCGATAGAGCACCGGCGCGCGATCACTTGCCGCGATTGAGACGCTGCAAGTTGCCAATCACCGATTCCAGAGCCCGGTCGAACAGCAAGGTGTCGTCCAGGATTCGCACCGCGCCTCGGCGGAAATCCAGCGCCAGGCCGGTGCGGTCACGCTCCAGCACTTTCATCCCGGTGCGGTCGACAAAAATGTATTTGCCCGTGGCGTCGATGATCGCGGCCAGTTTGCAGCGCAGGGTGTTGTCTTCGTCTTCCTTGAACTCAACCCAGCCACCCACGTGCAACTGATCGACCAGAAGCAAGCCTGCATCATCCGCAGGTAAACGCATCGATGTGGTATCGACCGGCCCTTCATCGGCGGTGCGCAGAACGATTGCCGCCTGCACTTGCACCATCATCGGCGCCTCCGTTTCGTGAGCGACGATCTGTGGCTGCGGGCGCTCGAACAGCTGGACGTGCAGGCTCTCCAGCTCACTGAAAAATTCGCCCGTGGCGAACGGGTCGAACACCGAGCTGCTCAACCCGTCGCGCAATGCCTTGAGCAAGCCCGGCACCAGCGCCAACAGACGCAAGCTCGCATCCGGCTCGTCATGGCGCTGCACACTCCAGACCAGTTGCTCCATGGTCTGCACATCGGCATGCCATTCCGCCGATTGATCGCCGTGTTTAAGGCACGTCAGCAGCAGGACCTGGCTCCAGGCCTCCTGAATAAAGGCGACTACCCGTTGCGGCAAGACTTTGCCCAAAAGTGCCTGATTCAATGCCTGCTCGACGCGTTGGCGGGCCAGTTCGGTTTTTGCGCGGCCTTCTTCGGCATCACGGGTGCGTTGCTCCAGCAGCTCGCTGCGTCGGCGTTCATCGCTGGTGAACGCGAGAAAGTCCGCCAGCAGTTCGGAGAAGATCGCCGGGTCGTCGACAAAGTCGTTCAACAACCGCTGCACCACCTGCTCGATACGCAGGTACAGCGTGTCGCGCTGATGGTCATCGCAATCGCCCCAGCCCATTGCGGCAGCGGCAATTTCGTTGAGCAGACGCCGGGCCGGATGATTGCCGCGACTGAAGAAGCTTTTGTCGAGCACGGCCACTTTGAGCATCGGGATCTGCAGGCGCCCGATCAGCGCCTTGAGAGAATCCGGAAGGTTGCGGTCATCGAGGATGCATTCGAACAGCATGGCGATCAGGTTGATCACGTCTTCATCGGCCACGTCGACTACGCGCGACTTGCCGCTTTTGACGCTGACCCGGGTCAGCAGCTGTTCAAGCTGGTTGCGCAGGTCGAAGTCGTCCGGAGCGGCGGACGGAGGGACGTATTGCTGCAAGTGCGAGAGCAGGCGAAGCAGGTCGCGGGTAGAAATCGGCTGCGCGGGGGCGCTGACTTCCAGCGTCGGCGCGACACTGCCGCGCACGTGGAACAAGAGTTTCTGCAGCGCGACGAACACTTCCTGCACACCCTCGTCGACCTGTGTGCCGGCGCGGCTGGCGTCTTCGGCAGGTTCGGCATGGACGCTGGCCTGCGCAAGATCGGTGGCGCGCCGGGCCGGGGCGGGCTTGAGGTCGGGCAAGATGCCGGTGGCGATCAGCAGTTGATTGGCTTCGGCGTAGAGTTGGTCAGCACTGCTGAGCACATAACGTTCGAAGAGCTTGAGGATGATCAGCTTGACCTTGATCTCCACCCCGAGATTACGCCCGGCCTGCATGAAGTATTCACAGAGCATCGCCGGGCCCAGCGGATTGTGTTGGGTCACCAGTTTCTTGCCCATCAGGGTGCTGAGTCGGGCGGTCAGTTGGTCGAGTGCGAAACCGTCGCGGTTCAGCGCTTTATTGACCATGGCGTCCACCGCCACACTGCGTTCCAGGTCATCGCCGGACTGCGCTACCGGCCGATCGAGAGGCAAGGCAGTCGGCGTGGTGCCATATCGGTTCAGGCCGACGAACGCCTCGAGGAATTGTTCGAGAAATACCCGCTCGATGCTTTTGCGCTTGAGGCGCAAGTCGCGCATCGCTTCGAAGAAGATGTTCTGCTCGACATTGTCCCTGGCGCGGTCGGCCATTTCGAACAGCGTGTCGTCGGCGTTATCGAACAACTCCTGCAAACCATGCCTGAGGTGCAGAGCCGCCTTGTCCCGAACCTGAAGCAGAATCACAGGCACACGGGCGAGCGGCGAACGCGTCGCCTGCTCGGTAGCCGCCTTGTGCAAAGGCACTACATTCCCGTCGTTGTGCATCCTGGCCTCCTGAAAGGGTAATTCGTCGGTTCGATAGAGGGGGCGTCATTCCCACACCCACACTCAACGGTGAACACTGCTCAACCGCTGTCATTCAATAATCGGGAACTCAAGCCTCGTCAAAGTCATGACGTCAAATGCAAGGCGCATTATCTTGCAAAAGATGTCCCGCATACCAGCGGACTCTGCGCCTCTCATTGAAATAGACGTTCCTGATCGACCGTTGCTTAACGGCAATTACTCAGGCAAATCGACCAAATGCAGGTTTCAGAGCGACCGAGAGGTTTTTCACGCCTTGGGTTGCCCTGTGCCATGGCCCTATAATCGGTCCACTTTGTTTGTGGAGTCCGTTATGCCGAATCTACGTCTCGCCGATCTGACCGCCGAAATCGAAGCCAACGTGCGCCGTGCGTTGCGTGAAGACATCGGCAGCGGCGACATCACCGCACAGCTGATCCCGGCCGAGCGCCTGGCCAAAGCCACCATCATCACGCGCGACGCCGCGGTCATCGCCGGCACGGCCTGGGTGGATGCGGTGTTCCGGCAACTGGACCCGCGTGTGGCGGTGCATTGGCAAGTGCGCGACGGCGAGCGGGTGAAACCCAATCAAGCCCTGTTCCACCTCGAAGGCCCTGCGCGGTCGCTGCTGACCGGTGAACGCAGCGCCCTGAATTTTCTGCAAATGCTGTCCGGTGTGGCCACTCGCGCTCAATACCTGGCGGACTTCGTGGCCCAAACCCAGGTGAAGTTGCTCGACACCCGCAAAACCCTGCCGGGCCTGCGTCTGGCGCAAAAATACGCCGTGACCTGCGGCGGCTGCCACAACCACCGCATCGGCCTGTACGACGCCTTCCTGATCAAGGAAAACCACATCGCCGCCAGCGGTGGCATCCCCGAGGCGATCAATGCCGCGCACAAGATCGCCCCGGGCAAACCGGTGGAGATTGAAGTGGAAAGCCTGGAAGAGCTGAAAGAAGCCCTGGCGGCCGGCGCCGACATCATCATGCTCGACGAGTTGAGCCTGGATGACATGCGCGAAGCCGTGCGCCTGAACGGCGGCAAGGCAAAACTGGAGGCCAGCGGCGGCATCAACGAAAGCACGTTGCTGCCAATTGCGGAAACCGGGGTGGATTACATCTCGATCGGGGCGATGACCAAAGACGTGAAGGCTGTCGACCTTTCGATGCGCCTCAGCCTCTGATCACACGAAATGAAAAACTGTAGGAGCGAGCTTGCTCGCGATGGTCGTTAACGATAACGCGTTTTTACTGGCTAAACGCGGCGCTCTTGAGTCCATCGCGAACAAGCTCGCTCCTACATGTTTGGTCAAACCACCAGATTGTTCATCTCGCAGTACTCTTCCCACTCGACGCCCAGTACCTCGGCCGCCTCCTTGTGCAGCACCAGTCGCGCGGCCTCGAACTCTTCCGGGCTCGACGTGTACTTGAGCGTCAATTCCCACGGCTGCAAGCCCTGAGACTCGGCCTCATCCTCGAACGCCCACTGGATCTGGTCTTTCTGATCGTCGGCGGGCAGGTCCTTGATCTCTTCGGCAAGCTGGGGCGAATCGAGCAAGTACTTCTTCAGGGCTTCTTCGTGCCTGGCTTCCTGGGTCAATTCTTTAACGGTCATGTCGTTCTCACTGATCGGGGGAATGGAAGATGGATCTGGATCATCAAGGATCTCTCTGACGCAAAAAACCGCGTAAAGCCCGGTTTGTCTGGCCTTCAGAACCATTCGTGGATCATTTGAAAACTGCAGGGTGGTGCTCGTGCAATGTCCGAATATAGGATGTTTGGAAGACGATTTATATGGACTTTTACATCAATTCCACAAAAAAAATGTTGATCGGCTTTTCTGAAAATATTCCCTCGCGCCTCAGGAACAACCTTCAAAAGGCAAAGTCATAGCGATGTGCCATCTAGGCACTTCACAAGGAATTCAGGTGATGCGCATTTTCAAGAAGCTTCCGTCTACCCTGTTGGCAACCGGCATGGCCGCCCTTTTTCTTGGCAACATGGCATTGGCCACTACGGCCCAAGCCAGTCCGGAGTTCACTTCCGACAACCCGTCTTCCTCCGACAAATTCCTCGTCATCCACAGCCTGTACGGCAAGGACGTCATGGTCAGGAGCAATTTCAGTGTTCTAAGCGCGGAAACACTGGAGAGCTCCGCAAAAACCAACACGAATGACATCAAGGAACTGAAGGAAAACCTTCAAGCGCAGGCGCGCCTCATTGAAGAACTCAAGCGCAACAGCGGAACGAGCTCCACATCCAGCGCCAGTGAAATAGCCAACCTTAAACGGACCACCACCGAACAGGAAAAGGACCTGAAAGAACTCACCAAGCAATTGGAAGAGCTCAAGCGCAACAGTGGTTCGAGCTCCAGTTCCAGCTCCAGCGAAGTGGCCAGCCTCAAGCGCACCGTCGGTGAACAGGAAACCGGCCTGAAGAACCTCGCCAAAGCCGTGGACGATCTCAAACGCAGCAGCAGCTCGAACTCGGGCTCAAGCGCCAGTTCCAGTGAAGTGAGCGATCTCAAGCGTACCGTCGCCGAGCAGGATAACGGCCTTAAAAAGCTCACCAGTCAGATGGACGATCTCAAGCGCAGCAGCGCCTCGAATTCCAGCTCGAGTTCCAGCTCCAGTGAAGTCAGCGACCTCAAGCGCACCGTCAGCGCACAGGACAGCGACTTGAAAAGGCTTGCCAGCCAGGTGGAAGACTTGAAGCGCAGCGCCGGGTCGAACTCCAGTGCGAGCGCCAGCGACCTGTCCAGCCTGAAGCGGGATGTCAGCAGTCAGGACAGCGAACTGGATCAGCTGAAACGCGCCGTGGATGATCTGAGAAGCAAGGTGAAATAACAGGGGATGGTGCCCGAGACAGGAATCGAACCTGCGACCTTCGCGTTACGAGTGCGCTGCTCTACCGACTGAGCTACACGGGCGGTGGGCTAAACCTAGCATCGGGCTTGAAAGGCGGCAACTTCAAGCCCGGTTCTGCAGACAAAAAAATGCCCCGCAGTTTTCACTGCGGGGCATTTTTCATAACGTTGAAGCGGTTAGGCGTGGGGAGTGATTAAACGCCCGAAGCCTTGGCTGCTGCGACGTCCTTGATGGACAGCTTGATACGGCCGCGGTTGTCCACGTCCAGTACCAGTACTTCCACTTCCTGGCCTTCTTTCAGGATGTCAGTCACTTTCTCAACGCGAGCGTCGCTCAGCATCGAGATGTGAACCAGACCGTCCTTGCCTGGCAGGATGTTAACGAATGCGCCGAAGTCGACGATGCGCTCAACCTTACCAACGTAGATCTTGCCGATTTCAGCTTCTGCGGTGATGCCCAGAACGCGCTGACGTGCTGCTTCAGCCGCTTCCTTGGTTTCGCCGAAGATCTTGATCGAGCCGTCGTCTTCGATGTCGATCGAAGCCTTGGTCTCTTCACAGATCGCACGAATGGTGGCGCCGCCTTTACCGATGACATCACGGATTTTGTCGGTGTCGATTTTCATCGCGATCATGGTCGGAGCATTTTCCGACAGCTCGGTACGCGACTGGCCAATGATCTGGTTCATCTGGCCGAGGATGTTCAGGCGCGCTTCCAGGGCTTGGCCCAGAGCGATTTCCATGATCTCTTCGGTGATGCCTTTGATCTTGATGTCCATCTGCAGCGCGGTCACACCTTTGGCGGTACCGGCTACTTTGAAGTCCATGTCGCCCAGGTGGTCTTCGTCACCCAGGATGTCGGTCAGGATGGCGAACTTCTCGCCTTCTTTAACCAGACCCATCGCGATACCGGCAACTGGTGCCTTCATCGGAACACCGGCGTCCATCAGGGCCAGGGAAGCGCCGCAGACCGAAGCCATGGAGCTCGAACCGTTGGATTCGGTGATTTCCGATACAACGCGGATGGTGTACGGGAACACGTCGGCAGCAGGCAGCATGGCGGAGATCGAACGACGGGCCAGACGGCCGTGACCGATTTCGCGACGACCAGCGCCACCCATGCGGCCACACTCGCCTACCGAGAACGGAGGGAAGTTGTAGTGCAGCATGAACGGGTCTTTTTTCTCGCCTTCCAGGGTGTCCAGCAGTTGTGCGTCACGGGCGGTGCCCAGTGTTGCAACGACCAGCGCCTGGGTTTCGCCACGGGTGAACAGAGCCGAACCGTGGGTCTTTGGCAGAACACCGACTTCGATGTTCAGAGGACGTACGGTCTTGGTGTCGCGACCGTCGATACGTGGCTTGCCGTTTACGATGTTTTCGCGAACGGTGCGGTATTCGATTTCGCCGAAAGCCGCTTTGACTTCGCTGGAAGAAGGCTGGCCTTCTTCGCCGGACAGCTTGGCAACAACCTGATCCTTCAACTCACCCAGGCGAGCGTAACGGTCGGCCTTGATGGTGATGGTGTAAGCCTGGGAGATCGCGTCGCCGAACTCGGCACGGATAGCGCCCAGCAGAGCAGTGGCTTCTGGCTGTGGAGCCCAGGTCCAGGTTGGCTTGGCAGCTTCGGCAGCCAGTTCCTTTACAGCGTTGATCACAACCTGGAACTCGTCGTGAGCAAACAGTACCGCGCCCAGCATCTGGTCTTCGGTCAGCTCTTTGGCTTCCGATTCAACCATCAGAACGGCTTCCGAAGTACCGGCAACGACCATGTCCAGGCTCGAGGCTTTCTGTTGTTCGTAAGTCGGGTTCAGCAGGTAGCCGGTGCTTTCGTGGAAGGCAACGCGGGCAGCGCCGATCGGGCCATCGAAAGGAATGCCGGAGATGGCCAGCGCAGCCGAGGTACCGATCATCGCAGCGATGTCCGGATCGGTCTTCTTGCTGGTGGAAACGACGGTGCAGACAACCTGCACTTCGTTCATGAAACCTTCAGGGAACAGCGGGCGGATCGGACGGTCGATCAGTCGGGAAGTCAGGGTTTCTTTCTCGGAAGGACGGCCTTCACGCTTGAAGAAACCGCCAGGGATCTTACCGGCAGCGTAAGTCTTTTCCTGGTAGTGAACGGACAGAGGGAAGAAGCCCTTGCCTGGATCGGCTTGCTTGGCACCGACTACGGTCACCAATACGCTGACGTCGTCGTCAACGGTGACCAGTACTGCGCCGGAGGCCTGACGGGCGATACGGCCAGTCTCGAGGGTAACGGTCGACTGACCGAACTGGAATTTTTTGATTACCGGGTTCACGGTGTCCTACCTTCTTTTGTGGCTCTTGGGGAACTTGTCTTCTTGCGAAATTCTTGGGCAATGTCGGGAATCGGCCCAACGCCTGTCCAGGGTAAAACGGTGTATCCAGATAAAACTTGAGGCTGGGAGCCTGCCATGCATCCGCGGGAAACCCACTGATGCACGGCAGACAACCAACCTCTAGCGCAATCGCTTATTAGCGACGCAGACCCAGGCGACCGATCAGAGTCTGATAACGACCCAGATCCTTGCCTTTCAGGTAGTCCAGCAGCTTACGACGCTGGTTTACCATGCGGATCAGACCACGACGGGAGTGGTGATCTTTACCGTTGGCCTTGAAGTGACCTTGCAGCTTGTTGATGTTGTGGGTCAGCAGTGCAACTTGCACTTCTGGCGAACCAGTGTCACCAACAGCTTGCTGGTAGTCAGCTACGATTTGAGCTTTTTCTTGAACGTCGAGAGCCATGAGGCAATCCTTTTATCAGGAAACTGTTTCAAAGAAACAGCTTCAACAGGCCAGGGACAAATCCCTGTATCTAAAAATGAGAAGTGACCGTGCCTGTTGACAGCCACCCTCGTCCGGTCATTCTGACCGAATCAGTCGACGCGGCGCGATGCGCCCGTCTTCGCTCACTTCACCGATACCGATGAAGCGACCGTTATGATCCTGTACTCGCACCATGCCGAACTTCGGAGCATCCGGGGCACGTACCGGCTGGCCGTTGAGCCAGTAGAACGCGCTCGCTTCCGAGAAGTGCAGCAATGGCCAATCCAGCAAACCGCTGTCCGATGGCATCAGGAAGCGATCAACCGCTTCGTTGCCGCCTTCGGCGTGTACGGCTTCCAGCTCTTCAAGCGTTACAGTCTGCGCCAGGGTGAAAGGCCCGGCCTGGGTACGTCGCAATTCTGCAACGTAAGCGCCACAACCGAGTTGCTCACCGATATCTTCCACCAGAGTGCGGATATAGGTGCCTTTGCTGCAATCCACCGCCAGCCGCGCAGTATCACCTTCGAAGGCCAGCAATTCCAAGCGCGCAATAGTAACAGAACGCGGTTCGCGCTCCACTACTTCGCCTGCACGGGCCAGCTTGTACAGCGGTTGGCCATCACGCTTGAGCGCCGAGTACATCGGCGGTATCTGACTGATTTGCCCACGAAATTTCGGCAGTGCCGCTTCGACATCGGCGCGACCAACGGTCACCGGACGCTCCTGCAAAACTTCACCTTCGGCATCCGCCGTGGTGGTGGTTTTGCCCAGTTGCGCCAGGGTTTCGTAACCCTTGTCGGAATCGAGCAGGTATTGCGAAAACTTGGTGGCCTCACCGAAGCACAACGGCAACACGCCGGTGGCCAGCGGATCGAGACTGCCGGTGTGCCCGGCCTTCTCGGCGTTCAGCAACCAGCGAACCTTCTGCAGCGCTGCGTTTGAGGTGAACCCCAGCGGCTTGTCGAGCAGGATGATGCCGCTGACGTTACGACGGATACGTTTGACCTGAGCCACCGATTACTCCTTGGTGTCTTCGGCTTCTGCCGCAACCGGGTGCAGATTGTCTTCAGCCACCGCACGCTCGATCAGGGCCGACAGGTGCGCGCCACGTACGACGCTTTCGTCGTAGTGGAAATGCAACTGCGGAACGCTGCGCAACTTCATTTCGCGAGCCAGCTGCATGCGCAGGAAACCGGCGGCGGAGTTGAGCACCTTGATGCTTTGCGCGATGTCTTCGGCGTTGTCCTGGCCCATCACGGTGATGAAAATCTTGGCGTGACCGACGTCACGGCTGACTTCAACAGCGGTAATGGTGACCAGGCCGACGCGCGGGTCTTTGACTTCACGACGGATCAGCTGTGCCAGCTCACGCTGCATCTGATCGCCGATACGTTGGGTACGGCTGTATTCTTTTGCCATGTCTTGTTACCTGTTACTGCCCCACGGTGAAACCCGAAGGGTCTGAAAGCGGCAAACGCCCGGCCTGACAAAAGCCAGACCGGGCGTTGCGTTTAGAGTCCTGACGCGGTGCCGCGCATTTGCATGCGGCGGCTTGGCGTGGCCCTTGAAGTGCGCGAGTTAGAGGCTGCGAGCAACCTGAACCTTCTCGAAGACTTCGATCTTGTCACCGACTTTGACGTCGTTGTAGCTCTTAACGCCGATACCGCATTCCATGCCGGCACGTACTTCGGAAGCGTCATCCTTGAAGCGACGCAGGGATTCCAGCTCGCCTTCGAAGATAACGATGTCTTCACGCAGTACACGGATTGGACGGTTACGGTGAACAGTACCTTCGATAACCATGCAACCGGCGATCGCGCCAAACTTCGGCGAACGGAACACGTCGCGCACTTCGGCCACACCCAGGATGTTCTCGCGAACATCGCTGCCGAGCATACCGGTCAGGGCTTTCTTGACGTCTTCGATGATGTCGTAGATTACGTTGTAGTAACGCATATCCAGACCTTCCTGCTCGACGATCTTGCGAGCGCCGGCATCGGCACGCACGTTGAAGCCGAACAGTACAGCGTTGGAGGCCAGTGCCAGGTTGGCGTCGGACTCGGTGATACCACCGACACCGCCACCGACAACACGCACTTGCACTTCGTCGTTACCCAGGCCATTCAAGGCACCGTTCAACGCTTCCAGCGAACCACGGACGTCGGATTTGAGGACGATGTTGAGCGTCTTCTTCTCTTCCTGACCCATGTTCTCGAAGATGTTTTCAAGCTTGCCGGCGTGAGCACGGGCCAGTTTGACTTCGCGGAACTTGCCTTGACGGAACAGAGCCACTTCACGGGCTTTCTTCTCGTCGGCAACCACGCTCATCTCGTCGCCAGCGTCCGGGGTACCGTCCAGGCCGAGGATCTCGACAGGGATGGAAGGACCGGCTTCCTTGATTGGCTTGCCGTTCTCGTCGAGCATGGCACGTACACGGCCATAGTTCGAACCGACCAAGACCATGTCGCCTTGGCGCAGGGTACCGTCTTGAACCAGAACGGTTGCAACCGGGCCGCGACCTTTGTCGAGACGCGATTCAACTACAACGCCACGGCCTGGAGCCGATGGAGTTGCCTTCAGTTCCAGAACTTCGGCTTGCAGCAGAACTGCTTCGAGCAACTCGTCCACACCAGTACCGACTTTCGCCGAAACCGATACGAACGGGGTGTCGCCGCCCCACTCTTCCGAAGTCACGCCGTGAACCGACAGTTCGCTACGGATGCGATCGAGATCGGCGCCCGGCTTGTCAATTTTGTTCACTGCAACAACCAGCGGAACGCCGGCAGCCTTGGCGTGCTGAACAGCTTCAACGGTCTGCGGCATCACGCCGTCGTCCGCTGCAACCACCAGGATCACGATGTCGGTCGCCTTGGCACCACGAGCACGCATGGCGGTAAACGCGGCGTGACCAGGGGTGTCGAGGAAGGTCACCATGCCGCGTTCGGTTTCAACGTGGTATGCGCCGATGTGCTGAGTGATACCGCCGGCTTCGCCAGCAGCAACCTTGGCACGACGGATGTAGTCGAGCAGCGAGGTCTTACCGTGGTCAACGTGGCCCATTACGGTCACGACCGGAGCACGGGAGAACGCTTCACCTTCAAACTTCAGGGACTCGGCCAGGGAATCTTCCAGGGCGGTGTCGCTGACCAGGGTCACTTTGTGGCCCAGTTCCTCAGCAACCAGCTGGGCAGTTTCCTGATCCAGTACCTGGTTGATGGTCGCTGGAGTACCCAGTTTGAACATGAACTTGATGATTTCAGCAGCCTTGACCGACATCTGCTGGGCGAGATCGCCAACAGTGATGGTCTCGCCGATCTTCACTTCGCGCACGACAGGGCCGGTTGGGCTCTGGAAACCGTGGGCGTTGCGTTTCTTCAGCTTGGCCTTGCCACGACCACCACGACGGAAGCCATCGCTTTCTTCGTCGGTAGTACGAGGCGCAACACGTGGAGCAGACGCTTTTTCTTTGACCGAAGCACGATGCGGAGCGTTTTTGCGCTCGCCATCGCCACTGCCGCGACGATTGTTATCGTCGGCACGTGGTTTGTCCGGACGGCGCTGTTCGTTCTGCTTGTTACGAACTTCAGCAGACGGAGCAGGTGCAGCGGCAACGACCGGAGCGCTTTCACGCACTGGCTCGGCAACTGCAACCGGCGCTGCGACAGCGTCGTTGGAAGCGGTTTGCGCAGCAGCAGGCTGGCGACGCGCTTCTTCTTCGGCGCGGCGCTTGGCTTCTTCTTCAGCCTTCTGACGGGCAGCATTTTCTACTGCGCGACGTTCTTCCAGTTCGCGTTTGCGCTCGGCTTCGATTTCTTCCGGGCTGCGCTGTACGAAAACTTTCTTTTTACGGACTTCAACACTGATGCTTTTGCTGCCAGCAACACGCAGGGTGCTGGTGGTTTTACGCTGCAGTGTGATCTTGCGTGGTTCTTCCACTTTCGCCTTGTGGCTGCTTTTCAAGTGAGTCAGCAAAGATTGCTTCTCACTGTCAGTCACATGTTCTTCGGCGGCGGTGTGCGGCAGACCTGCCTCACGCATCTGCTGCAACAGGCGCTCTACCGGTGTTTTGACCTCATCGGCCAGTTGTTTCACCGTGACTTGCGTCATGCACTTCTCTCCTCAGGCCGCGCCTAATTACTCGAACCAGTGGGCTCGGGCGGCCATGATCAACTTGCCGGCACGATCATCGTCAATGCCGTCGATGTCGAGCAGGTCGTCAATAGACTGCTCGGCCAGGTCTTCGCGGGTAATTACGCCGCGCACCGCCAGTTCCATCGCCAAATCCTTGTCCATACCCTCAAGCGAGAGCAGGTCTTCGGCCGGATGGGCGTCTGCCAGCTTTTCCTCAGTAGCGATGGCTTTGGTCAACAAACGATCCTTGGCACGAGCGCGAAGCTCGTTGACGGTTTCCTCGTCAAAGCCGTCGATGTTGAGCATTTCTTCCAACGGTACGTAGGCAATCTCTTCCAGGCTGGTGAAGCCTTCATCTACCAGCACCTGTGCCAGGTCTTCGTCGACTTCCAGCTCGTCGATGAAGTTGCGCAGGATGTCGCCGGTTTCTGCTTGCTGCTTAGCCTGGATGTCCGATTCGGTCATCACGTTCAGGGTCCAGCCAGTCAACTGGCTCGCCAGACGCACGTTCTGACCACCGCGACCGATGGCCTGAGCCAGATTGTCTGCGCCAACGGCGATGTCCATTGCATGGGCATCTTCGTCAACGATAATTGCCGCAACCTCAGCCGGGGACATGGCGTTGATCACGAACTGAGCCGGGTTGTCGTCCCACAGGACGATGTCCACACGCTCACCGCCCAACTCACCCGACACTGCCTGGACGCGCGAACCGCGCATACCGATGCAAGCGCCCTGCGGGTCGATGCGTTTGTCCTTGGAGCGGACCGCGATCTTGGCGCGCGAACCCGGGTCACGGGAGGCAGCCATTACTTCGATCAGGCCTTCAGCGATTTCCGGCACTTCGATGCGGAACAACTCGATCAGCATTTCCGGCGCAGTACGCGACAGGATCAGCTGCGGGCCGCGGTTCTCGGTGCGGATTTCCTTGAGCAGCGCACGCAGACGCACGCCAACCCGGAAGGTTTCGCGAGAGATGATGTCTTCACGAGCCAGCAACGCTTCAGCGTTGTTGCCCAGATCGACGATCACGTTGTCGCGGGTCACTTTCTTCACGGTGCCGGAGATGATTTCCCCCAGGCGCTCGCGGTAGGCGTCTACGACTTGAGCACGCTCGGCTTCGCGAACTTTCTGCACAATGACTTGCTTGGCAGTCTGTGCCGCGATACGACCGAACTCGATGGATTCGATTTTTTCTTCGACTACATCGCCAACCTTGGCGCCAGGATGCGTTTCGGCAACCTTGCTCGGCCAGGTTTCGATGGCCGGATCGTCCAGGTTTTCTTCCTCGACAACCGTCCAGCGACGGAATGTCTCGTAAGCACCGGTGTGGCGATTGATTTCCACACGCAGATCGACTTCGTCCTCAAACCGCTTTTTGGTAGCGGTGGCCAGAGCCAGCTCCAGCGCTTCAAAAATTACGTTTGCCGGTACGCCCTTTTCATTGGATACCGACTCAACAACCAGCAGTACTTCTTTGCTCATCGTACGCCTCGCCTTTCGCAAGCCATTGGATCCGCGGGATCCGCGTCTCAGTCAAAACTGGGAATAATGTTGGCCTTGTCGATCATATCGATCGGCAACAGGAACTCGTGATCTTCTACCTGCACCACGACGTCCTGCTCTTCTACACCGCGCAGAAGGCCCTGAAAGTTGCGTCGTCCTTCAAAAGGCGAGCGCAGCCTGATCTTCACTTGTTCACCGGCAAATTTTGCAAACTGCTCAATAGTGAACAGCGGGCGTTCCATGCCTGGCGAGGAAACTTCAAGGGTGTACTCAACGGCGATTGGATCTTCAACATCCAGGACACCGCTGATCTGACGGCTGACGATGGCACAATCGTCCACCAGCACGCCGCCTTCCTTATCAATATAAACGCGCAACATTGAGTGGCGACCTTGAGCCGAAAACTCAATACCCCAGCATTCATAGCCTAGGGCCACGACCACCGGGGCCAGCAAGGCCTGCAACTCTTCTAGCTTGCTCGACACCTGAACCCCCTCGTGCATGTATGTGCATGCTATGCAAAATAAAAAAATGGGCGAAACGCCCATCCTTGAAACGCCGTCGAACAGCGGCGTAGAAAGTGTCCAGCTAACAAAAAGCCCCTTAAAAGGGGCTCCTTAAACTGGTTGCGGGGGCCGGATTTGAACCGACGACCTTCGGGTTATGAGCCCGACGAGCTACCAGACTGCTCCACCCCGCGACAAAGCTGGGGCGGAAGTATACGACCGATCCCTGACAGGGTCAATGTAACCTTCCACCTGCAAGAAAGCCCGCAACAGCGGGCTCTCCTGACTAATTGGTACCGAGAAGGGGACTCGAACCCCTACACCCTATGGGCACAACCACCTCAAGGTTGCGTGTCTACCAATTCCACCACCTCGGCAATACTACGTTTGAAACCCTTCTTACTTCTGCTCTTGAGCTGGAGGCACGTCAGTCGCTGGAGTAGCCGACTTTTGCTCTTGAAGCACCGGGACATCATCAGAAGCCGGTTGTTGCTTTGGAACTTCCAACACTGCCGGGTTTGGCAAACCTACTTGAGTCAGCTGGTGAGCCTTCTCTTTAGCAAAGTAACCTAACCCCAAGCTGGTTATGAAGAAACCGGCGGCAAGTATAGCAGTAAACTTACTAAGAAAGGTAGAGGAACCTTGGCTTCCGAACACAGTATTTGAAGCACCTGCACCGAAAGACGCGCCAGCATCCGCACCTTTACCCTGCTGCAGCAATACCAGAGCAACTACGCCCAATGCACCCAGCAGATGAAAAACGACTACGACTGTTTCCAGCATTTTTTCAGTTTCCCGCGGCGCGAATAATCGCACCGAACTCATCTGCATTCAGGGAAGCCCCACCAATGAGCCCCCCATCGATATCCGGCATGCCGAACAGTTCGACCGCATTGGCCGCCTTCACGCTGCCGCCGTATAGAAGCCGCACACCTTGTGCGACCTCAGAATTCTCTGCCGCCAACTGAGCGCGGATGGCTGCGTGCACATCCTGCGCCTGTTGCGGCGTTGCAGTCAGCCCGGTACCAATGGCCCAGACCGGCTCGTAAGCAATGACTGCATTTGCAAAAGCACCTACACCCAGCTCCTCAATGATACTGCCAAGCTGACGCCCGACAACCTCAAGAGTTTTTCCAGCTTCGCGCTGCTCCAGGGTTTCCCCTATGCACAACACTGGAATCAAGCCACATGCCTGCGCCGCTGCGAACTTGCGAATCAGCATTCCGTCCTGCTCACCCATAATCTGGCGGCGCTCGGAATGCCCGACAAGTACAAAGGTACAACCTGCATCCACCAACTGACTCGGTGCAACTTCGCCGGTCATGGCACCTTGCATGGATTCCACCGCAGAGTTCTGCGCGCCGACCGAAATCGACTTGCCTTCCAGGCCATCAATCACTTGATTGATATGCAAGCAAGGCGGGAATACTGCGACATCAACACCGCTCGGCAAGACCAAATGACTCAGGCCGTTGATCAGCTCAGCGACGCTGGCGCGGGTACCGTGCATCTTCCAGTTACCAGCTACCATAGGGCGACGCATGCTGTACCTCGTCGGTCAAAGTGGGCGCAGATGTTACCCAACACAATCATGGCTGGCAAGCCGAATTCAGGCAGAAACTTCAGTAACCAGTTTTGCCAGCTCTTCGGCATAGCCGCGAACCTGTGTTTCGTCCTCGCCTTCGACCATGACACGCACCAGCGGCTCGGTGCCGGACTTGCGCAACAGCACACGACCGCGACCCGCCATAGCCTTGGTAACGCGCTCGCTGGCCTCCTTGACCGACGGATGATCAAGTGGGCTTGCACCACCACCGAAACGCACGTTGATTAGCACCTGAGGGCACTTGCGCAGCGACTGGCGGGATTGAGCCAGGCTCTCGGAGCGAGTCTTCAGCGCCATCAGCACCTGCAACGCAGCAATGATGGCGTCACCGGTAGTCGTGTGATTGAAGCAAACGATATGGCCCGAGTTTTCACCACCTACCAGCCAGTTACGTTCCAGCAGATCGGCAATCACATAACGGTCACCGACGTTGGCACGCACAAACGGAATCGACAGATCCGCAAGCGCCAGCTCCAGGCCCAGGTTACTCATCAACGTTCCGACCACACCACCTTTCAGCTGATTACGCTCATGCAGGTCGCGAGCAATGATGAACAGCAGTTCGTCACCATCAACGACGGCACCAGTGTGATCAACCATCAGAACCCGGTCGCCGTCGCCGTCGAACGCGATGCCAAGATCAGCGTGCTCAGCCAGCACAGCGGCCTGCAGCGGACCCATATGGGTCGAACCACAGTTTTCGTTGATGTTCAGGCCGTTCGGCGACGCAGAAAGCACGACAACGTCAGCACCCAGTTCGCGGAACACGCTCGGCGCAACCTTGTAGGTTGCACCGTGAGCGCAATCGATCACGATCTTCAGGCCCGAGAAGCTGGTACCGGTCGGCACACTGCTCTTGCAGAATTCGATATAGCGTCCGGAGGCGTCGTTGATTCGCGAGACCTTGCCGATCTTGCTCGATTCAACCACGGTCATCGGGGTATCGAGCAACTCTTCGATCATGTGCTCGACTTCATCCGGCAGCTTGGTGCCCTTCCCGGAGAAAAACTTGATGCCATTGTCATCGTGAGGATTGTGCGAGGCACTGATCACGATGCCGGCTTCGGCGTGAAACGTACGCGTCAGGTAGGCAATGGCAGGCGTCGGCATCGGCCCCAGGAGCATTACGTCGGCACCCGCCGAAGTCAGCCCGGCCTCGAGCGCCGATTCGAACATGTACCCGGAAATCCGGGTGTCCTTGCCTACCAAAACCTTGCAGGCACCCATTTTGCGGAACGCCATGCCCGCAGCCCAACCGAGCTTGAGCATGAACTCAGGAGTAATCGGATATTCGCCGACCCGACCACGGATACCGTCGGTGCCAAAGTATTTCTTAGTCATAAGTACTCCATCATTCTTATTCGGCAGATTCCACTGCTGCGATCATTCGCACCACATCGACGGTTTCGGCCACATCGTGGACGCGCAATATACGCGCGCCCTTCGATGAAGCCAGTGCCGCGAGCGCCAGACCACCAAACAGTCGTTCTCCGACCGGTCGATTCAACGCCTGGCCAATCATGCTCTTGCGCGAAACCCCAACCAGCAGGGGCCGCCCGAAGATGTGCAGGGCTTCCATATGTTTGAACAAGCTTAGATTGTGCTGCAAGTTTTTTGCGAAGCCAAAACCCGGATCCAGGATGATCCGCTCGGCGGGAATTCCGGCCAACGCACACTGAGCCATGCGCTCGGCGAGAAACTCGCCGACCTCTCTGGTCACGTCCTGATAATGCGGATTGTCCTGCATGTCGCCCGGCTCCCCGAGCATATGCATCAGGCAGACCGGCAAACCGGTATCCGCCGCCGCATCCAGGGCACCTTCTCGGCGCAATGAGCGGACATCATTGATCAGGCCAGCTCCCAGCCGCGCGGTTTCACGCATGACGGCCGGCGTTGATGTGTCGACCGAGATAATCACATCCAGCTCGCGATTGATGAGCTCGACGATCGGCGCAACGCGCTCCATCTCTTCGAGCGGTGAAATCGCCCTGGCGCCAGGCCGGGTCGATTCGCCGCCGACATCAATCAGTGTCGCGCCGGCCAGCACCATGGCTTCGGCATGGCGCAAGGCCGCATCGAGCTGGTTGTATTGGCCACCGTCGGAAAAAGAATCGGGAGTGACATTGAGAATGCCCATGACATGCGTCTGGGCCAAATCAAGAACCCGGTTGCCGCAAGGCAACCGGGTTGAGGACTGAACAGAAGTCATTTCAAACCTTAGACGTCAGCAGCAGGGCCGCCAATCGGTGTTTCCGGACGCGGATCCTGCACAACCGGAGGTGTTCCGGAGGTGCCGGTGCCGCCCGACCAGTCGCGAGGTTCGCGAGGCGTACGACCTGCCATGATGTCATCGATCTGATCGGCATCGATCGTCTCGTATTTCATCAGGGCATCAGCCATGGCGTCGAGCTTGTCACGGTTATCCGTAAGGATCTGCTTGGCCGTGCCGTAGCACTGGTCAATGATGCTGCGAACTTCCGAGTCGATCAGCTTGGCGGTCTCTCCGGAGAAGCTTGCGCTCTGACCACCACCACCGCGACCGAGGAACACTTCACCCTCTTCTTCGGCGTACATCAACGGACCGAGTTTTTCCGACAGGCCCCACTTGGTCACCATGTTCCGCGCAATCTGGCTCGCACGCATGATGTCGTTGGACGCGCCGGTCGTTACACCGTCGAAGCCCAGGGTCATTTCTTCAGCGATACGGCCACCGTACAGCGAGCAGATCTGGCTGATCAAGGCACGCTTGGACAGGCTGTAGCGATCTTCTTCCGGCAAGAACATGGTCACACCCAGCGCACGACCACGCGGGATGATCGACACTTTGTAGACCGGATCATGCTCAGGCACGACGCGACCGACAATGGCATGGCCTGCTTCGTGATAAGCGGTGTTCTGCTTCTCTTTCTCGGACATGACCATGGATTTGCGCTCGGCGCCCATCATGATCTTGTCTTTTGCCAACTCGAACTCTTTCATTTCGACGATGCGCTTGCCGGTACGAGCGGCAAACAAAGACGCCTCGTTCACCAGGTTGGCCAGATCGGCACCGGAGAAACCAGGTGTACCACGAGCGATTACGGCCGGAGCAACGTCGTCACCCATCGGCACTTTGCGCATGTGGACCTTGAGAATCTGTTCACGACCACGAATATCCGGCAGGCCAACCACCACCTGACGGTCGAAACGGCCCGGACGCAGCAGCGCAGGGTCCAGTACGTCTGGACGGTTGGTTGCCGCAATGACGATGATGCCGTCATTCATTTCGAAGCCGTCCATCTCTACCAGCAGTTGGTTGAGAGTCTGCTCGCGCTCGTCGTGACCACCACCCATGCCGGCGCCACGATGGCGACCGACGGCGTCGATTTCATCGATGAAGATGATGCAAGGCGCGTGCTTCTTGGCCTGCTCGAACATGTCACGAACACGGCTGGCACCCACGCCGACGAACATCTCGACGAAGTCGGAACCGGAAATAGTGAAGAACGGCACTTTCGCTTCACCGGCAATCGCCTTGGCCAGCAAGGTTTTACCAGTACCCGGAGGACCGACCATCAGAACGCCGCGAGGAATGCGGCCACCCAGGCGCTGGAACTTGCCAGGATCACGGAGGAATTCGACCAGTTCGCCCACTTCTTCCTTGGCTTCGTCGCAACCGGCAACGTCAGCCAGGGTGGTTTTCACCTGATCTTCGGAAAGCAGGCGTGCCTTGCTCTTGCCGAAGCTCATTGGCCCGCCCTTGCCTCCGGCACCACCCTGCATCTGGCGCATGAAGAACATGAACACGGCGATGATCACCAGGATCGGGAAGCTTGCCACCAGGAGCTGAGTCCAGATGCTTTGCTGCTCAGGCTGCTTGCCTTCGACCACGACGTGGTTGTCCACGAGGTCGCCGATCAGACCATTGTCCTGGATCGCAGGACGGATGGTCTTGAAGCTGTCGCCATCGTTGCGCTTACCGGTAATCACATAGCCATCAACGGCTACGCGCTCGACCTTGCCATCCTTGACCTGCTGGATGAAGTCGGAATAGTTGAGGGTCTGCGGCTCGTTAGGACTGGAGAAGTTGTTCATCACCGTCACCAGGACAGCCGCGATGATCAACCACAGGATCAGATTCTTTGCCATATCGTTCAATTAACTACCCTCTGAAGCAAGCTCCGCTAATGGCGCGCGCTTCGCATGATATTCACCGGCCTAACTTACTACATTACCTACGGCTCTGGCAGGCGCCGTCTGTAACCCTTTGTGAAACACTTTCTACACAATATTCGCTAATGCTCACGAGGCGAAATACGAAAAACCTATCGCCCCGCCAAAAAACCTCGTTTTACTCACTACGCCCGCGGTAACCCCAAGCCAGCATGTACTGCTCGCGGGAGCTGCCCCGAGAAGAGTCCGGCTTGATCATCTGGACCTTGTCGAATTTCTGACGAGCATCCTTCACGTAAGCATCAAACCCTTCACCCTGAAACACCTTGATCACGAAATTACCACCCGGCTTGAGTATCCGGCCCGCCAGATCAAGCGCCAGTTCACATAGAAACATGGCTTTTGGCATGTCTACTTCAGGCGTACCACTCATATTGGGGGCCATATCGGAAATCACAAGGTCCACCTGCGAATTACCCACGGCTTCAAGGATCCGGGCGAGCACTTCGTCCTCGGTAAAGTCACCCTGGATGAAAGTCACGTCCGGAATGCTGTCCATTTCCAGAATATCCGAGGCGATCAGACGCCCCTGACCACCGATCAACCGACTGGTGACCTGCGACCAGCCGCCGGGCGCCGCGCCCAGGTCGACAACGCTCATACCGGGACGGATCAGCTTGTATTTCTCCTGGACCTCCAGAAGCTTGTAACTCGCACGCGAGCGATAGCCATCCTTCTGCGCCTGCTTCACATAGGGATCGTTGACATGTCTTTTCAGCCAACCAAGGCTTGTCTTGGAACGCGCCATTGGGCACCTCGATGATAAGGGTCGTGATTAGTTGGGCGGATCCACGAACCCTCGGGTAAAATGGCCGCCATTTTACAGAATCCAGACGAAAGGGTCAGATTATGCCGCTCACTCAAGAGCAGAAGAAACAGTACAAATCCATTGGCCACCATCTGAAACCAGTACTGATTGTGGCTGATAACGGTTTGACTGAAGGTGTGCTAGCCGAACTTGAACGCGCCTTGGCGGATCACGAGCTGATCAAAATCAAGCTCAACATCCTCGATCGCGAATCGCGCCTGGCGTCCATTGCAGAGCTCTGCAAGGTCGGCAAAGCGGATCTGGTTCAGGTCATCGGCAAGATGGCACTGATTTACCGCAAGAACTTCAGCGTCAACAAGCAGCTGTCGAACGTTCATCGCTTCAAGTGATGGCAAGGGTCAAGGGTGTGCTTCGCGCACCCTGCCACTCCATCCCGGCACCGGTTGCAAAACCAGCACCAACCCGGAAAAACCCAGAACAAGATAACTGAACACCTGCCAACGCGCGGCATCCGGCCAACCGACGCGCGCTACGAAAAACATCCCGCACGCATACAGCGCCATCAGCAGCAGTTGCCCGCGAATATCGCGCCATAGACTGGCAAGGCCCTCGGCCTGAACCAGCACCAAAGCCTGAAAAACCACACACGCAGTGGCGAATCCCACCATCAGCGCATTCAGCATGCCTGCAATTTCTTCAATCAGCAGCGGTGCCAGGCCAATTTGGCCCAACACCGGTAGCAGACCGATATGTAACAGCCACAGGCCACCGACCCACAACATCTGGGTCAGCTGCCAAAGCATCGCGCCCGCACGAAGCGGGCGCCTGCGTTCAGATGTGGCGGACTTCGACAATCTCGTACTCGATAACGCCACCCGGCGTTTTCACGGCAACCACATCACCCTCTTCCTTGGCAATCAAGGCGCGGGCCAATGGCGAACCTACCGAAATCTTGCCGAGTTTGAAGTCAGCCTCATCCTCACCCACGATGTGGTAAGTGACGCGCTCATCCGTCTCGACGTTGGCGATTTCAACGGTGGTGCCGAAAATCACTTTGCCAGTATGAGGAATGGTCGTGACGTCGATGATGACCTGATTCTGAATCCGGCCTTCGATGTCACGGATCCGCGCCTCGACCATACCCTGCTGCTCACGAGCAGCGTGGTATTCGGCGTTTTCCTTCAGGTCACCCAGCTCGCGGGCCGTACCGATGTCCTGGCTGAGCTTCGGACGGACGACCTTGGTCAGGTGAGCGTGTTCTTCTTCCAGGGCTTTTGCGCCCTGGACGGTCATTGGGTACTTGATCATGCCTTCAATCCTGCGTGTAGATCCTGCAAGCGGCGCACGGTCTTCTCGGGACCGAACTTCAGCGCTTCGCAGATAGCTTCGCCAGCAGCAATGGTGGTGGTGCAGTAGATCTTGTGCTGCAAGGCATTACGACGAATGGAGTACGAGTCAGCGATCGACTGACGACCTTCGGTGGTGTTGATGATCAGGGTGACTTCGTCATTCTTGATCATGTCGACCACGTGCGGACGACCCTCGGTCACCTTGTTCACACGACGCACTTTCAGGCCTGCGGCTTCGATCAGCTTGGCAGTACCGGCAGTGGCAACCACTTCGAAGCCCAAGTTGATCAGATCACGGGCCACGCCTGCAACCAGTGGCTTGTCGTCGTCACGCACGCTGATGAACGCGGTGCCGCCGGTCGGCAGCACTTCGCTGGCGCCCATCTGAGCCTTGGCAAACGCTTCGCCGAAGGTGTCGCCCACGCCCATCACTTCACCGGTGGACTTCATCTCTGGGCCCAGGATCGGGTCCACGCCAGGGAATTTGGCGAACGGGAAGACCGCCTCTTTCACGCTGTAAAAGTTCGGGATGATTTCTTTGGTGAAGCCGATTTCCTTCAGGGTTTTACCCGCCATGACGCGTGCTGCGATCATTGCCAGGGAAACACCGATGCACTTCGACACGAACGGTACGGTACGGGAAGCGCGCGGGTTGACTTCGATGACGTAGATGTCTTCGCCTTGCAGCGCCAACTGAACGTTCATCAAGCCGACAACGCCCAGTTCCAGGGCCATTTTCTTGACCTGTTCGCGCATCTCGTCCTGGATGTGCGCAGGCAGCGAGTAAGGCGGCAGGGAGCATGCGGAGTCACCGGAGTGAACACCGGCCTGCTCGATGTGCTGCATGATCGCGCCGATCACCACGTCGGTGCCGTCGCAAACTGCATCCACGTCCATCTCGATGGCGCAGTTGAGGAAGTGGTCGAGCAGCACCGGGCTGTCGTTCGACACTTTCACCGCGTCACGCAGGTAGCGCTTGAGTTCTTCTTCTTCGTAGACGATTTCCATCGCACGACCGCCCAGTACGTAGGACGGACGAACCACCAGCGGGTAACCGATCTTGGCCGCGGCACGAATCGCTTCGTCTTCGCTGCGCACGGTGGCGTTTGGCGGCTGACGCAGGTTCAGGCGCTCAACCATTTGCTGGAAGCGCTCACGGTCTTCGGCACGGTCGATGGCGTCAGGGCTGGTGCCGATGATCGGCACGCCGGCTTCTTCCAGGGCGCGAGCCAGTTTCAGCGGGGTCTGGCCGCCGTACTGGACGATCACGCCTTTCGGCTTCTCGACCCGGCAGATTTCCAGCACGTCTTCCAGGGTCACTGGCTCGAAGTACAGGCGATCGGAGGTGTCGTAGTCGGTGGAAACGGTTTCCGGGTTGCAGTTGACCATGATGGTCTCGTAACCGTCTTCGCGCAGGGCCAGTGCCGCGTGTACGCAGCAGTAGTCGAACTCGATGCCTTGGCCGATACGGTTCGGACCGCCGCCGAGGATAATGATCTTGTCGCGGCCCGACGGCGCTGCTTCGCACTCTTCCTCGTAAGTCGAGTACATGTAGGCGGTGTCGGTGGCGAACTCAGCCGCGCAAGTGTCAACGCGCTTGTAGACCGGGAAGATCTCCAGCTTGTGACGGTGGCGACGCAAAGCTTTTTCGGTCACGCCCAGCAGCTTGGCCAGACGCATGTCCGAGAAGCCTTTGCGCTTGAGCTTGAACATCAGGTCGCGGTCGATGCTGGCCAGACCCAGGGTCTTGACCTTCTCTTCTTCCTTGATCAGATCTTCGATCTGCACCAGGAACCACGGGTCGATCATGTTCATGCCGAAGATGTCTTCGACCGACAGGCCGGCGCGGAACGCATCAGCCACGTACCAGATGCGCTCGGCGCCCGGCACGGTCAGTTCGCGCTTGAGGATGCTCATGCTTTCCGGATTGCCCAGGTCGAGCTTCTCGTCCAGACCGCAAACGCCCACTTCCAGGCCGCGCAGGGCTTTCTGCAGGGATTCCTGGAAAGTCCGGCCGATGGCCATGACTTCACCGACCGACTTCATTTGAGTGGTCAGGCGTGCGTCGGCTTTCGGGAATTTCTCGAAGGCGAAACGTGGCAGCTTGGTGACGACGTAGTCGATCGACGGTTCGAACGACGCCGGAGTAGCGCCCCCGGTGATTTCGTTCTGCAGCTCGTCCAGGGTATAGCCGATCGCCAACTTTGCAGCGATACGCGCAATCGGGAAACCGGTGGCTTTCGAGGCCAGGGCCGAGGAACGGGATACCCGTGGGTTCATCTCGATGACGACCATGCGACCAGTGTCCGGGCAGATGCCGAACTGGACGTTGGAACCACCGGTTTCCACGCCGATCTCGCGCAGTACCGCCAGAGAGGCGTTACGCATGATCTGGTATTCCTTGTCCGTCAGGGTCTGTGCCGGCGCAACAGTGATCGAGTCACCGGTGTGCACGCCCATCGGGTCAAAGTTTTCAATGGAGCAGACGATGATGCAGTTGTCCTTTTTATCGCGGACAACCTCCATCTCGTACTCTTTCCAGCCGATCAGGGATTCGTCGATCAGCAGCTCTTTGGTCGGCGAAAGATCCAGACCACGGGCGCAGATTTCTTCGAACTCTTCACGGTTGTAAGCGATGCCGCCACCGGTGCCGCCCATGGTGAAGGACGGACGGATGATGCACGGGAAGCCCAGCTTCTCGAGCACCGCGTTGGCTTCTTCCATGCTGTGGGCGATGCCCGAACGCGGGCAATCCAGACCGATGGACTTCATTGCCTTGTCGAAGCGCGAACGGTCTTCAGCCTTGTCGATGGTGTCGGCGTTGGCACCGATCATTTCTACGCCGAACTTCTCCAGAACGCCTTCGCGCTCCAGGTCCAGGGCGCAGTTCAGAGCGGTCTGGCCGCCCATGGTTGGCAGCAGCGCGTCCGGACGCTCTTTCTCGATGATCTTGGCAACGGTCTGCCACTTGATCGGCTCGATGTAGGTGGCGTCGGCCATGTCCGGATCGGTCATGATGGTCGCTGGGTTGGAGTTCACCAGGATGACGCGGTAACCCTCTTCGCGCAGGGCTTTGCAGGCCTGGGCGCCGGAGTAGTCGAATTCGCAGGCCTGGCCGATAACGATCGGGCCAGCGCCGAGAATCAGGATGCTTTTAATGTCTGTACGTTTTGGCATGGGTTTGTCACTCAAATCCGCAGGTCAGTCGGCAAGCCGTCTTGTTCAATCTATGAAGCCTTGAGGGGGCCGCCGGTGTCGGGACCGCCCTCAAGCCGTGCTACATCAAGGCGAGCGATCAGCGTCGCTTGGCCATCTCATTGATGAAGCGATCGAACAATGGCGCTACGTCGTTCGGGCCAGGGCTGGCTTCCGGGTGACCCTGGAAGCTGAAGGCGCTCTTGTCGGTACGCTCGATGCCTTGCAGGGTGCCGTCGAACAGCGATTTGTGAATCGCGCGAACGTTGGCCGGCAGGGTCGCTTCGTCTACGGCAAAACCGTGGTTCTGGCTGGTGATCATCACCACACCGCTGTCCAGATCCTGGACCGGGTGGTTGGCACCGTGGTGGCCGTGACCCATTTTCAGGGTCTTGGCGCCGGAGGCCAGGGCCAGCAGCTGGTGACCGAGGCAGATGCCGAACACCGGGATCTCGGTTTCCAGCACGTCCTTGATCGCCTGGATCGCGTAGTCGCAAGGCTCAGGATCACCAGGACCGTTGGACAGGAACACGCCGTCCGGCTTCAACGCCAGCACGTCGGCGGCAGGCGTTTGCGCCGGCACCACCGTGACGCGGCAGCCGCGCTCGACGAGCATGCGCAGGATGTTCAGCTTGACGCCGTAGTCGTAGGCCACCACGTGGTACGGCAGGTCGGAGGCTTCGATAGTCGCGTGGCTGTCGGTCTTCAAGTCCCAGACAGTCGAGCGCCACTCGTAGGTTTCCTTGGTGCTGACGACTTTCGCCAGGTCCATACCCTTGAGGCCAGGGAAACCCTGGGCGGCCGCGATGGCGGCTTCTTCGGAAATGTTGTCACCGGCCATGATGCAGCCGTTTTGAGCGCCTTTCTCACGCAGGATGCGCGTCAGGCGGCGGGTGTCGATACCGGCGATTGCCACAACGTTGTTGGCTTTCAGGTAGTCGGACAGGGACATCGTGTTACGCCAGTTGCTCGCAACCAGTGGCAGGTCACGGATAACCAGGCCAGCGGACCATACGCGGTCGGACTCGGCGTCTTCCGGTGTAGTACCGGTGTTGCCGATGTGCGGGTAAGTCAGGGTAACGATCTGTTGGGCGTAGGAAGGATCGGTAAGGATTTCCTGATAGCCGGTCATGGCGGTGTTGAACACCACCTCTCCAACGGTTTGACCGTCGGCTCCAATGGCTTCGCCGCGAAAAATGCTGCCATCAGCAAGGGCGAGTATGGCTGGCTTAGTCAAGAAGACCTCCCGTAAATAAAGCCTGAAAGGGCGATCGCAGGTTGTAAAAAAGCGGAGTGACGTATGGACACGTCACCCCGCTTCTTCACTGAATTATTCTGCGCGCTTTTAGTGGACACACTAAAGCTGTAGCTTACAGAAAAAGGCATTTTTGGTCTACCGCCAATGAGCCTTAAAGGCCGGAGAATGCGACAGGACGTCGCTTGGCGTAATAAAACCGGGGCCCAATACGGTATTGGAACCCGGTTTCGGCTGCATCTTAACGCAGGTCGAGCACGTCTTGCATGTCGTAGAGGCCGGGTTCGCGACTGTCCAGCCACAAGGCCGCACGCACCGCACCCTTGGCGAAAGTCATGCGACTCGACGCCTTGTGCGTGATTTCGAGACGCTCGCCCTCACAGGCGAACAGCACCGTGTGATCACCGACCACATCACCACCGCGCACAGTGGCAAAACCGATCGTTTCACGCTCGCGCACACCGGTATGACCTTCACGACCGTACACCGCGACCTTCTGCAGATCACGATCCAGCGCACTGGCAATCACCTCACCCATGCGCAGGGCCGTGCCCGATGGCGCATCGATCTTGTTCCGATGATGCGCCTCGATGATCTCGATATCGGCGTCATCGCCCAGCACACGCGCAGCCATGTCGAGCAGCTTCAGCGACAGGTTCACACCGACACTGAAATTCGCCGCGAACACGATTGGAATGTCCTTGCCCGCCTCGACCAGCAACTGCTTCTGCGCAGCATCCAGCCCGGTCGTACCGATGACCATGGCCTTGCCCGCCTTGCGGCAGAAGGCCAGGTTTTTCAGCATGACTTCCGGCAACGTGAAGTCGATCAACACATCGAACTCGTCCGCGACCGCATCCAGATTACCGGACAGCGGCACGCCGATTCGCCCCAGCGAGGCCAGCTCACCGGCATCCACGCCAATCAGCGTACTGCCGGGACGTACGATAGCGGCGGTCAAACCGGTCAGCGGCGCGCGTTGCTGCACCGCTTCGACCAGAATCTTGCCCATGCGGCCAGCGGCACCCATCACAGCTATACGTCGCATGCTCACTCCTTACAGATCGCCGAAGAAGCGCTTCACGCCTTCGAACCAACCGGTGGTTTTCGGTGAATGACTGTTGTCATCCGCCAGGGAGCTGCGGAACTCTTCCAGCAATTCGCGCTGACGACGACCCAGGTTGACCGGGGTTTCCACCGCCACGCGGCACATCAGGTCGCCGGCACCGCCGCCGCGCACGGGCGCAACGCCCTTGCCGCGAACACGGAACTGCTTGCCGGTCTGCGTACCTTCAGGGATCTTCAGTTTGACTCGACCATCAAGGGTCGGAATCTCCAACTCACCACCCAGCGCCGCATCGACAAAGCTGATCGGCACTTCGCAGAACAGATGCTTGCCGTCGCGCTGGAAGATCGCGTGCTCGCGCACATTGATCACCACGTAGAGGTCGCCAGTCGGCCCACCCTGGGCGCCCGCCTCGCCTTCGCCGGACAGGCGAATGCGGTCACCGGTGTCGACACCGGCCGGTACTTTGACGGAAAGGGTTTTGTACTCTTCGACGCGACCGTCGCCATTGCAGGAGCTGCACGGGTCGGAAATGATCTTGCCTTGGCCATGGCAACGCGGGCAGGTCTGCTGCACCGAGAAGAAGCCTTGCTGCATGCGGACCTGACCGATGCCGCCGCAGGTTGGGCAAGTGATCGGCGAGGAACCTTTCTTGGCGCCCGAACCATCGCACGGCTTGCAGTTGACCAGTGTCGGAACGCGGATATTCACGGTGGTGCCGCGCACCGCTTCTTCCAGATTCAGCTCCAGCGTATAACGCAGGTCGCTGCCGCGCTGCGCGCCGCCACGGGAACCGCCGCGACCACCACCGAAGAAGTCACTGAAGACATCGCCGAAGATATCGGAGAAGTTCTGACCGCCGAAGCCGGCACCGCCGCCACCCATGCTTGGGTCGACACCGGCGTGACCGTATTGGTCGTACGCCGCGCGCTTGCTGGAATCGGACAGTACTTCGTAGGCCTCGTTGGCCTCCTTGAACATCTCTTCCGACGCTTTGTCATCGGGATTACGGTCCGGGTGGTGCTTCATCGCCAGGCGACGGTAGGCCTTTTTCAGGTCTGCTTCGCTTGAGCCGCGCTCAACACCCAATACTTCGTAATAGTCACGCTTTGCCATAAGTCTTTGCACTCTTAAGGACGTTCGACAAACCTCTCCTGAGCCTCGCCAAACTCGTTGAGCCCCAATACAGGCCCGGACCCAACTCACGTCAATTCAACGATCCTGGTCTTTGATTCATCGCGGTACTTGCGGCGCGAAAAGCAGGAGCATCTTCGGCCATACCAGCAACACGCGAGCGTTGTCGCATGCTGTAAAAATTCGTGTACTCCAGACACGCCAACGCGGGAGCAGGCTCCCGCGCGGCGACATCCTACCAGTCACCGCCTAAAGGCAGTCAACCGGGCGACCAACAACTTACTTGTGGTCTTTGACTTCTTCGAACTCGGCGTCGACAACGTCGTCAGCCTTCTCGGCTTTTTCGTCGTGCGGCGCCGCGCCTTCAGCAGGCTGAGCCTGTTCGGCGTACATCTTCTGCGCTACTGGAGCGGAGACTTTCGACAGCTCTTCAACCTTGGCTTCGATGGCAGCCTTGTCGTCGCCTTTGACGGCGGCTTCCAGGGCAACCACTGCAGCTTCGATTGCAGTCTTCTCTTCAGCAGTCACTTTATCGCCGGCTTCGGTGACCATTTTGCGAGTCGAGTGAACCAGTGCATCACCCTGGTTACGGGCAGTGGCCAGCTCTTCGAACTTGCGGTCTTCCTCGGAATTCGCTTCGGCATCGCGAATCATTTTTTCGATCTCTTCATCGGACAAACCGGAGTTTGCCTTGATCACGATCGACTGAGCCTTGCCGGTAGCCTTGTCTTTCGCGCCGACGTGCAGAATGCCGTTGGCGTCGATGTCGAAGGTCACTTCGATTTGTGGCACGCCACGCGGTGCTGGTGGAATCTCGGCCAGGTCGAACTTGCCCAGGGACTTGTTCTGGGCAGCTTGCTTACGCTCGCCCTGCAGCACGTGGATAGTCACGGCGCCCTGGTTGTCGTCGGCGGTCGAGAACACTTGCGATTTCTTGGTAGGAATCGTGGTGTTTTTCTCGATCAGCGCGGTCATCACGCCACCCATGGTTTCGATACCCAGGGTCAGCGGGCTGACGTCGAGCAGCAGAACGTCTTTAACGTCACCAGCCAGTACGGCGCCCTGAATAGCAGCACCCATGGCAACGGCTTCGTCCGGGTTCACGTCTTTACGAGCTTCTTTGCCGAAGAACTCGGTCACCAGCTTCTGAACCAGTGGCATACGGGTCTGACCGCCGACCAGGATCACGTCGTTGATAGCGCCAACGTCGATACCGGAGTCTTTCAGAGCGATGCGGCAAGGTTCGATGGTGCGCTGAACCAGGTCTTCAACCAGTGCTTCCAGCTTGGCGCGGGAAATTTTCACGTTCAAGTGCTTAGGACCGGTCGCGTCTGCAGTGATGTACGGCAGGTTCACGTCGGTCGACATGCTCGAAGACAGTTCGATCTTGGCTTTCTCAGCGGCTTCTTTCAGGCGCTGCATGGCCAGCGGGTCACCTTTGAGGTTCATGCCGCTTTCTTTCTTGAATTCGTCAACGAGGTAGTCGATCAGACGAATGTCAAAGTCTTCACCGCCCAGGAACGTGTCACCGTTGGTGGCCAGTACTTCGAACTGGTGCTCGCCATCGACTTCAGCGATTTCGATCACGGAAACGTCGAAAGTACCGCCGCCCAGGTCGTAAACGATCACGGTGTGATCGCCTTTCGCCTTGTCCATACCGTAAGCCAGAGCGGCCGCGGTTGGTTCGTTGATGATACGTTTAACGTCCAGGCCCGCGATGCGGCCAGCGTCTTTGGTCGCCTGACGCTGGCTGTCGTTGAAGTAGGCCGGAACGGTGATCACCGCTTCGGTCACTGGCTCGCCGAGGTAGTCTTCGGCGGTCTTCTTCATTTTCTTCAGAATTTCAGCCGAGATCTGTGGCGGCGACATTTTCTGGCCGTTCACTTCAACCCATGCGTCGCCGTTGTCAGCCTTGGCGATTTTGTAAGGGACCATCTTGATGTCTTTCTGTACGACTTCTTCGTCGAACTTACGACCGATCAAACGCTTCACTGCATACAGAGTGTTGTGCGGATTGGTCACAGCCTGACGCTTGGCCGACTGACCAACGAGGATTTCACCGTCGTTGGCGTAAGCGATGATCGACGGCGTGGTACGCGCGCCTTCGGCGTTTTCGATAACTTTGGCTACGCCGTTTTCAAGTACGGAGACGCAGGAGTTGGTAGTCCCCAGGTCGATACCGATAATTTTGCCCATGTTCACTCTCCCGAAACTTTGGATTTGGTTGCCGCAGCAGTGGTGGCTAACTGCGGTAGCACTTAAACGCTTGACTTATAAATGGGGGCCTTGCGGCCAATTTCAAGCCTGCTCGTCAATCGAAGGCGAAACTGGCGCAGGGGCCTTGCTGACCACGACCATGGCCGGGCGCAGCAGGCGACCATTGAGCTGATAGCCCTTCTGGAACACCTTGAGCACGCTGTTCGGTTCTACGTCAGCGCTTTCCTGCATGGCCATTGCCTGATGAAGAACGGCGTTGAACGGTTCGCCATGCGGATCGATCGCTTCCAGCTGATAACGCTTCAGGGTGTCCTGGAACATTTTCAGGGTCAGCTCGATGCCTTCGCGCATTGGACGGATGCTTTCGTCGTCCGGGTTGGACAACTCCAGACCACGCTCCAGGCTGTCGATGATCGGCAGCAAATCGCCTGCAAATTTCTCCAGGGCGAATTTGTGCGCTTTTTCTACATCCTGCTCGGCGCGACGGCGGACGTTCTGCAGATCGGCGGCAACACGCAAAGCCTGATCCTGCGCACCTGCCAGTTGCTCTTCGAGCACTTGTACACGAGCCGCCAGGTCTTCACCCGAAGCCGCGGAGCCCTGGTTGGCTTCTTGATTTTGCGTATCCACTGTCTGTTCGTCAGCCATAGATTTCTCCTTTCAATATCGTCCGCGAGCTCAACTCGCGCTTCTGTCCCGGTATATGGGGCCGCAAAAATCAGCTTCAAGGGCCTTGTTGTGATTAACCCTACAAAAAACAGCTGCATTGTCATTCCCTGACGCGCTAACGATTTCGTCGGATCAAGCAAATCGAGCTAAGGGAGGGCATTGTCAGCTGCAAATAAAACACTGTATAAATAACCAGACCTAAAGCCTGGGAGCGGCCTTTATGCTGGTGCACCTGTCCGTACACAACTACGCCATCGTTGAACATCTCGATCTCGAACTCGATCGCGGGATGAGCGTGATCACAGGGGAAACCGGCGCCGGCAAGTCGATCATGCTCGACGCCCTGGGCCTGACCCTCGGTGATCGCGCCGACAGCGGCGTGGTCCGCCCCGGCGCCGACAAGGCCGACATTCTGGCCACCTTCGACCTAGTCGACATTCCCGAAGCCAGCGCCTGGCTGGCCGAGCGCGATCTCGAAACCGACGGCCCCTGCATCCTGCGCCGGGTGATTACGTCCGAAGGGCGCTCGCGTGGCTATATCAACGGCACGCCCTGCCCGCTGGGTGATCTCAAGTCCCTGGGCGAATTGCTGATTGATATCCACAGCCAGCACGAGCATCAATCCCTGCTCAAGACCGACACTCACCGTCGCCTGCTCGACGAATACGCCGGTGCCACCGACCTTGCCCGCCAGGTGCAACTGGCCGCCCAACGTTGGCGCCAGACACGCCAGGAGCTGGAACGCCTGTCCAACTCCGGCGACGAGCAGCGCGCCCGCCACCAATTGCTCAGCTATCAACTCGAAGAGCTGGAAAATCTCGGACTCGGGGAAAACGAACTGGAGCAGCTGGAGCAGGAACACAAGAACCTGACCAACGCCGAAACCTTGCTGGGCATCTGCCGACAAGTGGTCGAGCAATGCAGCGAGAGTGATTCCGGAAATGTCCTGAATGCCCTGACCGCCAGCCTCAACCGCCTGTCGAGCGTGAACAATTCGATTGGCGCGCTAGGCGAAGCCAGCAGCTTGCTGACCAGCGCGCAGATCCAGGTTGAAGAGGCCGTGGGCGAGCTGAACCGCTTCCTCGACAACTTCGATGCCGATCCGGCACGCCTGCAATACCTGGAAGAACGCCTCGACGCGATCTACACCATGGCGCGCAAACACCGCATCCAGCCCACCGAGGTGGCCGAGATGCAGCAGCGACTGCTGGATGAAATCGAAACCCTCAATGCCAACGATGAATCGATCGAGCGCCTGAGCGATGAACTGGCGTCCTATGCCCGTCACTATCAGGAGAAGGCCCGCGAGTTGAGCGACTTGCGCCATCAAGCCTCCAGCAGCCTGGCGAGCGCCGTGGAACAGGAAATCCAGCGCCTGGGCATGCCCGGCGGTCGTTTCACCATCGAGTTACGCCCCAACAGCAGCGATGAACTGTTGCCCAACGGGCTGGAACAGGTCGAACTGCTTGTTAGCGCCAACCCCGGCCAACCCTTGAAAGCCCTGGCGAAAGTGGCCTCGGGCGGTGAGTTGTCGCGGATCAGCCTCGCGATTCAGGTGATCACCGCACAGACGTCGCGCGTACCTACCCTGGTATTCGACGAAGTGGACGTGGGCATCGGCGGACCGACCGCCGAGATTGTCGGCCAACTGCTGCGTCGCCTCGGCGAACGCGGACAGGTGCTGACGGTGACTCACTTGCCGCAAGTGGCTGCACAGGGTCATCAACATCTATTTGTGCACAAGGTTCGTGGCGAGGATGCAACCCACACAGCCGTTTCCAAGCTGAGCAAGAATGATCGCGTCGAAGAAGTCGCGCGGATGCTGGGAGGCATCGACCTGACCAAGGAATCCCTGGCTCACGCGAAAAAAATGGTCGTTACCGCAAAAATCTAGGAACGGCAGACAGCACGAAGGCGACCCTGGGGTCGCCTTCGCTCGTTTCGCGAATGTGAAATTCGCGCGAAATGCTTACTTTTTCTTGCGTACGTACAGCACCAGATTGTGATCGACCATCTCGAAGCCGTACTTATCGACGATGGCTTTCTGCAGGCGCTCGATTTCTTCGTCGAAGAATTCGATCACTTCGCTGGTTTCGACGTTGACCATATGGTCGTGATGCTTGCCGTCATCCAGCTCGAAGACCGCATGGCCTCCGTCGAAGTTGTGCCGCACAACAAGGCCAGCTGCTTCGAACTGGGTCAGTACACGGTAAACCGTGGCCAGACCGACGTCCTCACCAGCCTCCATCAGTGCCTTGTAAACATCTTCGGCACTCATGTGGCGCTGCTCGGCGGAATCGAGCATTTGCAGAATTTTGACCCGTGGAAGGGTCACTTTGAGACCGGCTTTGCGTAGTTCGCTATTTTCAACCATGGTCAGCTTTCTCGCGATGCTGCTTCGCAGCTTCTCTTAATGCGGGTATGATCGGCGTTTACGTTGTCCCAGCCAAGATAGTGGAAGTCGCCCACCGATGCAAAACACCAAGCTCTTGCTAACCAGTTTCACCTTTGTGGGACTGCTCGCACTCGCCGGTTGTTCATTCCCCGGGGTTTACAAAATCGACATCCAGCAGGGCAATGTCGTCACGCAGGACATGATAAACCAGTTACGCCCGGGAATGACCCGTAAGCAAGTACGGTTTATCATGGGCAACCCTCTGCTGACCGACACGTTCCATGCCGATCGCTGGGATTATCTGTACAGCCTGCAGCCGGGTGGCGGTGAACGCCAACAGGAACGCATTAGCGTTATCTTCAACCCGAATGACCAACTTGTCAGCCTTTCCGGTGATTTTATGCCGGGCGTCAGTCGTGACGAAGCCATTCTCGGCAAGGACAGTGGCACTAACGTGACCGCACCTGCTGAAAATGCAGAGAAGCCGAAACCGGAAAAACCGGTCAAGCCGGGTTCGTTGCTGGATCAGATCCAGAAGGATGTGGACGGTGTAGAAACCGTGCCGGTCCCGACTCCAGAACCGCTGGAAACCTCGCCGCAATAATTTGCGACGCAATAAAAAACCCGGCATGTCCGGGTTTTTTATTGTCTGGCGTTTGATCAGATCACTGATTTCGGGCTTTCGCCTCCGCCGCCTTGGCCGCGCGCAGCCGGCGAACTTCCTTCGGATCCGCCAACAAGGGCCGGTAAATCTCGAGGCGATCCCCCGCCAGAATCTGGCGAGTATCCGCATCGGCGACCACCTTGCCGAAGATCCCTACCGGACAGTGATCGAGATCCAGCTCGGGAAATTCCCCAGCAATCCCCGATTTCAACAATGCTGCGCGCACGGTCGTACCGACGGGCACCGTTGCACGACGAAGAATCTGCCGATCAACAGCGGCATACACCACTTCGATTTCAATCACTGACTCAACCATGCATCTGCTTGGCGCGCTGGCAGAACGCATCGACCAGCGTATTGGCCGCCTGATTGAACAAAGGCCCCAGGGTCGCGCGAACGATCGGCCCGGCGTAATCGAACGAAAGGTCCAGGCTGATCTTGCAGGCTTTATCGGTCAGCGCCTTGAACACCCAGATGCCGTGCAACTGAGTGAATGGTCCTTCCTCGAGGTTCATCTCGATTGATTGCCCGGGCACCAATGTGTTGCGCGTCACGAAATGCTGACTGAGGCCGCCCTTCGCCACGCCAACGCTGGCGCGCATGTGCTCGGGAGAGCTTTCCAGAACCTCGGCCGACGAGCACCACGGTAAAAACTCCGGGTAACGCGCTACGTCATTGACCAGGTCATACAGCGCTTGCGCCGGATACGGCAACAGAGCCGAACGTTGAATGTGTGTCGTCATGTCAGCGTCACTTCCACAGCTGGGCGGCAAACACTACAAGAATGCCGATGGGCGCCACATAGCGCATCAAAAACAGGGTCAGAGTGAACAGCACAGGGCTGCGGATCGACAATTCGTCGCGCACCGCTTCACGCCCCATCACCCAGCCCGCAAACACCACGAAACACAAACCACCGAGTGGCAACATGATCCGCGAGGTGAAGAAATCGATTACACCAAAGAAATCCAGGCCGCCGCTCGCACCCCATTGATAGAGGTGGAACATGCCGCCTTCGTTCACGAAAAATCTGGCGTCCTTCCAGATATTGAAGGAAAACACCGTACCCAGCCCGACAAACCAGCAAATGAACGCCAACCAGAACGTCACCCAGGCGCGACTGACTTTAGTGCGCTCAACCAGATAAGCCACCATCGGCTCCAGCAACGAAATCGCCGAACTCCACGCCGCAATGGCCACCAGCACGAAGAACACTACGCCCATCAACTGACCGAACGCCACGTTACCAAAGGCAAATGGCAGGCTGACGAACATCAAGCCGGGGCCTTCGCTCGGGTTCAAGCCAGCAGCGAAAACGATGGGGAACAACGCCAGGCCGGCCACGAGGGAAACAAAGGTGTCGAGCAACGCGACACCGACCACGGTGCCTGAAATCGACGACTCCTTCGGCATGTAAGCGCCGTAGATCATGATCGAGCCCACACCCACGCTCAACGAAAAGAACGCGTGCCCCATGGCCGGCAGCAGGCCGTCGAGGACCTTTTCCGGATGGAAGTCGAACATGAAATGGACGCCCGCCATGAAATGCCCGGTGGTCATGCTGTAGCCCAGCAGCACCAGAATCATGACAAACAGCAACGGCATCATGATGCGTAAGCTGCGTTCAAGCCCGGCGACGACGCCCTTGGCGATCACAAGGGCGGACAGCAGCATGAAAATCGTATGCCAAAGTGTCAGGCGCCATGGATCTGCGATCACCTTGCCGAAGTACGCACCGACCTGATCGGGTGTTACCCCCTGGAAGTCGCCACGCCCCATATCAATGATGTAGTCCAGCGACCAGCCACCGACAACGCTATAGAAAGACAGAATCAACAGCGCCGTGATCATCCCGGCGAAGGCGCCCCAGGACCACTTGCCCGAATGCCCCGCCTCCAGCGCCAGCACCTTCAAGGCGTTCGCCGGACTTTGCCGGGCGCGCCGGCCGATCAGGGTCTCAGCCAGCATGACCGGCACACCGATCAGCGCGATACAGGCCAGGAACATCAACACGAAGGCGCCGCCACCATAGACGCCAACCATGTACGGAAACTTCCAGATGCTTCCCAGGCCCACGGCCGAACCGGTCGCGGCGAGGATGAAGACCCAGCGGCTGGCCCAACTGCCGTGGACAGAAACCTTGTCTGTCGACATCGTTACCACGTCCAAGCATTGCAAAAAGAGCGCGCATTGTCCGGGATTCAATCAACCTGCTCAAGCACGCAGCATCACCGTAGCCGACTTGCTTGCAACTCCCTATAATGCCGCCCCTATGGCTAAACAGAAGAAACACCCAACAGGGACCATCGCGCAGAATAAAAAGGCGCGACACGATTACTTCATCGAACATCGGTTCGAGGCTGGTCTGGTCCTGGCCGGCTGGGAAGTAAAAAGTCTGCGGGCAAGCAAGCTGCAACTGGTCGACAGTTACGTGCTGCTCAAGGATGGCGAGGCCTGGCTGCTGGGCAGCCACATCACGCCCCTGACGACCGCCAGCACTCACGTGATTGCCGATCCGACCCGGACCCGCAAATTGCTGCTCAACCGCCGCGAGCTGGAAAAGCTGGCCGCCGCCGTGCAGCAAAAGGGTTACGCCTGCGTGTGCCTGTCCTGGTACTGGAGCAAGCACATGGTCAAGTGTGAAATCGCGCTGGGCAAGGGCAAGAAGGAATACGACAAGCGTGATACCGAACGCGAGCGCGACGCCGGTCGCGAATTGCAGCGTGCGGTGCGCAACAAGGGCAAGGAAGAGTAATTCTCTTTCTGCTTCAGACCGCTTTCGCGAGCAGGCTCGCTCCTACATTTGTTTTGTGTCGTTCACAAATCCAGTGTAGGAGCGAGCCTGCTCGCGATGGCGATCGCAAAATCACCCAAAACCAACTGACTACATCCCCTTGCGCCGCTCCGCCCGAGCCATGCGCTGCACTTCCTGACGCACCTCTTCCAGAACCTCCTGCACATACAGAATATGTCTGCTGGATATTTCCCGCGCCTGTTCCGCCCTTCCTTCAATAATCGCCATGTATAACTCCCGATGCTGCGTGATCAGCATGTCGCGGGTTTCGGTACGCTGCTTGTACATGCCACCGATGTTGGTCACCACGTTACGCTTGAGCAAATCGAACAGTCCGCGAATGGTGTGCAGCAACACCGCATTGTGACTGGCTTCAGCGATGGCCAGGTGGAATTTCGCGTCCGCCGCGCCCTCTTCCGCGCGGCTCACTTCATCGTGCCGCGTGTAGCAGTCCTGCAACTCGTTGAAAGCTATCGTCAGCCGCTCGCGATCGACGTCCGTGGCGCGCAACGCCGCGTAATAGGCACAGGACGCTTCCAGGGTATGACGAAACTCCAGCAGGTCGCGCTGGGCTTCGGGGTTGCTTTCCAGCAGATGAAGCAGCGGATCACTGAAGGTCGTGCCCAGTGATTCCACCACATAGTTGCCACCCCCCTGGCGACTGACCAGCAAGCCCTTGGCCGCCAGTTTCTGAATCGCTTCGCGCAACGAAGGGCGTGACACACCGAACTGCTCGGCCAATGCGCGCTCGGCCGGCAAACGCTCACCCGCCTTCAGCGTGCCCTCAAGGATCATCCCCTCAAGCTGCTCGACAATATCGTCAGACAAACGGCGCTGACGAATTTGATCAAACCCCATAACTCAATTCTCCACGATCCCGACGGCTCGCCGGGCTCTCTATTCTGGCCTATCGGTGCAGTGCCAGCACCTACCGGGCGGCATTTGTTCGAGCGGATCAAGCGCTCGCCAGAACGCTTATTCGACAAAAGTTTTAGGGCGGCAAATTGACACACCGCCTACAAGGCTTTTACCCTAGCGAACAGCGATTGTAAATTGGTATTACCAATTATCCAAGAACGCTGATCAGTGCCTGACCAACAACAATTAGGGGCCACCCCATATGCAAACCTGGCAACAGCTCTATACCCCGCTCGGCAGCCTCGGCCTATCTGCGCTCGCCGCCGTCATTCCCATCGTGTTTTTCTTTCTCGCGTTGGCCGTGTTCCGACTCAAGGGGCACGTAGCCGGCAGCATCACGCTGGCCTTGTCGATTGCGGTCGCAATTTTCGCTTTCCAGATGCCGGTCGACATGGCCTTCGCCGCCGCCGGGTATGGCTTCGCCTACGGCCTGTGGCCGATCGCGTGGATCATCGTGGCCGCGGTTTTCCTCTACAAACTGACGGTCAAGAGTGGTCAGTTCGAGGTCATCCGCAGCTCCGTCCTGTCGATCACCGACGACCAGCGTTTGCAGGTGCTGTTGATCGGTTTCTGCTTCGGCGCATTCCTTGAAGGTGCCGCCGGTTTCGGCGCACCGGTTGCGATCACCGCCGCACTGCTTGTAGGACTGGGCTTCAACCCGCTGTACGCCGCAGGCCTGTGCCTGATCGCCAACACCGCACCGGTGGCGTTCGGCGCCTTGGGCATTCCGATCATCGTCGCCGGGCAAGTGACCGGCATCGACGCCTTCAAGATTGGCGCAATGACCGGCCGCCAACTGCCGCTGCTGTCGCTGTTCGTGCCGTTCTGGCTGGTGTTCATGATGGACGGCCTGCGCGGCGTTCGGGAAACCTGGCCGGCAGCACTGGTGGCCGGCTTGAGCTTTGCCGTTACCCAATACTTCACGTCGAACTTCATCGGCCCGGAACTGCCGGACATCACCTCGGCCTTGGCCAGCCTGATTTCCCTGACGCTGTTCCTGAAAGTCTGGCAGCCGAAACGTGCCGCAGGCCAACACATCGCCGGTGCTGTCTCGGCATCCGTGGTGACCGCCAGCGCCGGTGGCTTCGGTCAGCCGCGCACCACGGTGGCGTCGCCTTACAGCCTCGGTGAAATTTTCAAAGCCTGGTCCCCGTTCCTGATCCTGACCGTCCTGGTCACCATCTGGACCCTGAAACCGTTCAAGGCGATGTTCGCCGCCGGCGGTTCGATGTACAGCTGGGTATTCAACTTCGCGATCCCGCACCTGGATCAAATGGTGATCAAGGTCGCGCCGATCGTGACCGCTCCGACCGCCATTCCGGCGGTGTTCAAGCTCGACCCGATTTCCGCGACCGGTACGGCGATTTTCTTCTCGGCGCTGATCTCGATGCTGGTACTGAAGATCAATGTCAAAACTGGTCTGACCACTTTGAAAGAGACCTTCTACGAGCTGCGCTGGCCGATTCTGTCCATCGGCATGGTGCTGGCGTTTGCCTTCGTCACCAACTACTCGGGCATGTCGTCGACCATGGCGTTGGTACTGGCCGGCACCGGCGCGGCCTTCCCGTTCTTCTCGCCGTTCCTCGGCTGGCTGGGCGTGTTCCTGACCGGTTCCGACACTTCGTCCAACGCGCTGTTCAGTTCGCTGCAGGCGACAACCGCACACCAGATCGGCGTAAACGACACCTTGCTGGTGGCGGCGAATACCAGCGGTGGCGTGACCGGCAAGATGATCTCGCCGCAATCGATCGCCGTGGCCTGCGCCGCGACAGGCCTGGTGGGCAAGGAATCGGACCTGTTCCGCTTCACCCTCAAGCACAGCCTGTTCTTCGCAACGATTGTCGGCTTGATCACGCTGGCCCAGGCCTACTGGTTCACCGGCATGTTGGTGCACTGAGTACTACAGGACTGATCGCAAAAACCGACGCCGGACCACGATTCCGGCGTCAGCTATTCACAACCCGGTCTGTAAGGCTGCTGAAAGATTCCCTCTCTATATTCAGCGGCCTCAGCGGACGGATAACCGGGCCCACCCGGAGACACGCCTGATGAGCGAGCTTTTTTACAACGCCGTGCCGAACGCGACCCGCGTTGCCCCGCCACTGCCCAAGCCTCGGCAATACCCCAGCGAAAAACCGGCCCGGGTGTATCTGTTCGGGACCTGTGTGGTGGATTTGTTCTACCCGGAAGCGGGGATGGACGCGATTCACTTGCTGGAACGAGAAGGTATCCGTGTCGAGTATCCGCAAGGGCAAAGCTGCTGCGGACAACCGGCCTACACCTCCGGCTACACCGATCAGGCCCGGACCGTAGCGCGCTCGCAGTTGGCGCTATTCGCCGGAGACTATCCGGTGGTGGTGCCATCGGGATCCTGTGCCGGCATGTTGCGCGAACACTACGCCGACTTGTTCAAGGACGAGCCAGAAACGTTGAAACAGGTTCAGGCCCTGGCGGCCCGGACCTACGAGTTGGCCGAGTTCCTGCTGTTCGTCTGCAAAGTGCAGCTCAAGGACAGTGGCGAACCGGTCAAAGTGGCGTTGCACACGTCGTGTTCGGCACGTCGTGAAATGAACACCCACCTGCACGGCCGTGAGTTGTTGGCGCAGCTGGGCAACGTGGAACGAGTCGATCACAGCCACGAAAGCGAGTGCTGTGGCTTCGGTGGGACTTTCAGCGTCCGTATGCCAGACATTTCCGGCGCGATGGTGGCTGACAAGACCCGCTCGTTGAAGGAATCCGGTGCGCATCAGGTACTCAGTGCCGACTGCGGTTGCCTGATGAACATCAACGGCTCGCTGGAAAAACAGAAGGAAGCGCTGCGTGGCCAACACCTCGCGAGTTTCCTCTGGCAGCGAACCGGAGGTGTTCAATGAACGCTTCCGCGATTATTCCTACGGTTGCCGTAGACGAAGATTTCCGCAGCCGCGCTCACAAGGCGCTGGATGACAAGCAACTGCGAAACAACTTTCGCACTGCGATGGATTCACTGATGACAAAACGGGCAACGTCCTTTAGCGATGCCCATGAAAGAGAACATCTGCGCGCGCTGGGCAATGCCGTCCGCGCCCGTGCTTTATCGAAGTTGCCCGACCTGCTCGAGCAACTTGAACAGAACCTGACCCGCAACGGTGTGACAGTGCACTGGGCGGAAACGGTGGACGAGGCCAATGGCATCGTCCTCTCGATCATCCGCGCTCACGAGGGGCGGCAAGTGATCAAGGGCAAATCGATGGTCAGCGAAGAAATGGAGATGAATCATTTCCTCGCTGATCGGGGCATTGAATGCCTGGAATCGGACATGGGCGAGTACATCGTCCAGCTCGACCACGAGAAGCCTTCACACATTATTATGCCGGCGATCCACAAGAATGCCGGTCAGGTCGCGTCCTTGTTCCACGACAAACTTGGCGTGGAATACACCAAGGACGTTGACCAACTCATTCAGATCGGTCGCAAGGTCTTGCGGCAGAAATTCTTCGAAGCGGACATCGGCGTCTCCGGCGTCAACTTCGCCGTGGCCGAAACCGGCACCCTGCTGCTGGTGGAAAACGAAGGCAACGGGCGCATGACCACCACGGTCCCGCCAGTGCACATCGCCGTCACCGGCATCGAAAAAGTCGTGGAAAACCTGCGTGACGTGGTGCCGCTGTTGTCGCTGCTGACCCGCTCTGCCCTGGGCCAGCCGATCACCACCTACGTCAACATGATCTCCGGCCCACGCAAGGATCACGAACTCGACGGCCCTCAGGAAGTGCACCTGGTGCTGCTGGACAATGGTCGCAGCCAGGCTTTTGCCGACAGCGAATTGCGCCAGACCCTGAACTGCATTCGCTGCGGCGCCTGTATGAATCATTGCCCGGTCTACACTCGAATCGGCGGCCACGCCTATGGGGAGGTTTACCCAGGGCCTATCGGAAAAATCATCACCCCGCATATGGTCGGTCTGGCAAATGTTCCGGATCACCCGAGCGCATCGTCGTTGTGCGGCGCGTGCGGTGAAGTCTGCCCGGTAAAAATTCCTATCCCGGCATTGCTGCGTCGCCTACGGGAAGAGAACGTCAAAGCACCAGATAGTCCACATCAGGTGATGCGCGGCCAGGGCAGCAAGTATTCGCGCAAGGAGCGATTTATCTGGAATGCCTGGGCCCGGCTCAACAGCTCACCGACGCTGTATCGTCTGTTTGGCTTCTTCGCAACGCGGTTGCGCGCCCTCGCACCGAGCAACGTCGGCCCATGGACGCAAAACCACAGCGCCCCGAAACCCGCCGCCCGCTCACTGCACGACATGGCCCGCGAGCATCTGGCCAAACAGGGAGACCGTTGATGAGCGCCAAGCAAAACATCCTCGCCAAGTTACGGAAAAGTCTGACCGGCACCACGCCGGTGCCCGACGAGTTCGACGTCGAACTGGTGACAGCGCCTTACACCTACGCCCCCGAGCAACGCATTCAGCAACTGCGCAAACTGATGGAAGCGGTGCACACCGAAATTCATCTGACATCCGGCGAAGGCTGGCCTTCCTTACTTGCCCAGTTGCTGCGGGATCGCCAACTGCCGAGCCTGCTGATCGCTCCTTCAACACCTCACGGTCAACGCGTCACTCAGCACTGGGAGAAAAATCCAGGGCTGCCAGCGCTCAAATCCTACGACCGTCCGGTTGAGGAGTGGAAAGCCGAGTTGTTCAACGACACCCCCGCCAGCCTGACCACCACCCTCGGCGCAATCGCCGCGACAGGAAGTCTGATTCTCTGGCCAACGCGGGAAGAACCGCGCTTGATGAGCCTGGTGCCGCCGGTGCATTTCGCCTTGCTCAAGGCCAGTGAAATCCGCGACAACTTCTATCAGGTGCAGCAGGAATTCAATTGGGCACAGGGCATGCCGACCAACGCGCTATTGGTGTCCGGTCCGTCGAAAACCGCGGACATCGAGCAAGTTCTGGCCTACGGCGCTCACGGTCCGAAAGACCTGGTGGTTTTGATCCTGGAGGACCAATGAGTCTACCGGCGGCTTTCCTGCGAGATGCGCAACAACTGATCCCTCAAGAGCGGCGCTTCGACGATCCGCTGTCGACCCTGGCCTTCGGCACCGATGCCAGTTTCTACCGGCTGATTCCGAAACTGGTGATCCGCGTTGAGTCCGAAGATGAAGTGGTGGCGCTACTCGGCCTGGCGCAACGGGACCGAGTCCCGGTGACCTTCCGCGCCGCCGGCACCAGCCTGTCCGGCCAGGCGATCAGTGATTCGGTGCTGATCGTGCTGGGGGATAACTGGAACGGGCGCGAGATCCGCGGCCAAGGCACGCAGATCCGCTTGCAACCAGGGGTGATCGGCGCCCAGGCGAACGCCTGGCTGGCACCGTTCGGGCGCAAGATCGGTCCGGACCCGGCGTCGATCAACGCCTGCAAAATCGGCGGTATCGTCGCCAACAATGCCAGCGGCATGTGCTGCGGTACGGCCCAGAACACCTATCACACACTGGCCGGCATTCGCCTGGTACTGGCCGACGGCAGTCGTCTGGACACTGAAGATGCCGCCAGTGTCGCGGCGTTTCGCGAAAGCCACGCAGCACTGCTTGAACGCCTGGCGACATTGGGCCGCGAGACCCGCGCTAATGCCGAACTGGCTGCAAGAATCCGCCACAAATATCGTCTGAAAAATACCACTGGCCTGTCGCTCAATGCGCTGGTGGATTTCGACGAGCCTGTGGATATCTTGAGCCACTTGCTGGTGGGCTCCGAAGGCACGCTCGGGTTCATCAGTGCCGTGACTTACGACACCGTGATCGACCACCCGAACAAGGCGTCGGCGCTGATCGTGTTCCCGGACGTGGAGACCTGCTGCAACGCCGTCACCGTGCTGAAAAGCCAGCCGGTGTCAGCCGTGGAACTGCTGGACCGGCGCAGTCTGCGCTCGGTGCAGGACAAACCGGGCATGCCGGGTTTCGTACAACATCTGTCGAACAATGCCTGTGCACTGTTGATCGAATCCCGCGCCGCAACGTCCACTTTGCTGCACGAACAACTGGCGCAAATCATGGCTTCGCTCAGCGGTTTCCCTGTGGAGAAGCAAGTCGACTTCACCGAGGACCCGTTGGAAAACGCGCGCCTCTGGGCCATCCGCAAGGACACCTTCCCCGCCGTCGGCGCGGTGCGCAAAACCGGCACCACGGTGATCATCGAGGACGTGACGTTCCCGGTGGAACAACTGGCGATTGGCGTGAACCGCCTGATCGAGCTGTTCGACAAACATCACTACGACGAAGCGATACTTTTCGGACACGCCCTGGAAGGCAATCTGCACTTCGTCTTCACCCAAGGCTTCAACAACCCGGAAGAAGTCGCACGCTACCAGGCGTTCATGGACGACGTGGCGCAGTTGGTCGCGGTGGAGTTCGGTGGCTCGCTGAAGGCTGAACACGGCACGGGGCGCAACATGGCGCCCTTCGTCGAACTGGAATGGGGCAGCGACGCCTATCAGTTGATGTGGCAGCTCAAGCGCCTGCTCGACCCCAATGGCATTCTCAATCCGGACGTGGTGCTCAGCGACGATCCACAGATCCATCTCAAGCATCTGAAGCCCTTGCCGGCCGCCGACGAGATTGTGGACAAGTGCATCGAGTGCGGCTTCTGCGAGCCGGTCTGCCCGTCGAAAGGCCTGACCTTGAGCCCGCGCCAGCGCATCGTGATCTGGCGTGACATTCAGGCGAAGAAACGCGCAGGCGTGGACACCGCCGAACTGGAAGCCGCTTACGATTACCAGGGCATCGACACCTGCGCAGCCACAGGATTGTGCGCCCAGCGTTGTCCTGTAGGAATCAACACCGGCGAGCTGGTGAAAAAGCTCCGCGGCCGTAAGGCGACGCACACGAAAACAGCCAACTGGCTTGAAGGAAATTTCGCCACCGCACTGCAAGGTGCACGCTTCACCCTGCACGTGGCCAACGGTGCGCGGATGCTGCTCGGCGCGCCACGCCTGGCGAAACTGTCGGCGACGCTGACCAAGCTATCCAAAGGCCAGGTCCCGCAATGGACCAACGCCATGCCGCAGCCGGAAAAAGCGATACGCTTCAGCCCGACCGTGACGGACGCGCGTCCGCGCGTGGTCTATCTGGCGGCCTGCGTCTCGCGGGTGATGGGGCCGGCGGCCGGTGATAAAGAGCAGATGTCGCTCTATGACAAAACCCGTGGGCTGCTGGAAAAAGCCGGTTACCAAGTGGTCTTTCCGGACAATCAGGACAGCCTCTGCTGCGGTCAGCCCTTCGCATCCAAAGGCTACGCCGAGCAGGCTGAACACAAGCGCCAGGAACTGATCGGCGCGTTGCTGCATGCCAGTCGTGGCGGGCTCGATCCGATTTATTGCGACACCAGTCCCTGCACCTTGCGCCTGGTTCAGGACCTGGGTGATGTTCGCCTGGACCTGTACGACCCGGTGCGTTTCATTCGTACGCACTTGATGGATCGGCTTGAATTCACGCAGCAGGAAGCCCCCATTGCCGTGCATGTCACGTGCAGCACCCAGCACCTCGGGGAAAGTCAGGCGCTGATCGATCTGGCCCGAAAATGCAGCAAGAACGTGGTCATTCCCGAAGGCATTCATTGCTGCGGCTTTGCCGGCGACAAAGGCTTTACCACACCGGAGTTGAACGCCCATTCGCTGCGCACGCTCAAGGATGCGGTGCAACAGTGCAGCGAGGGGATTTCTACCAGTCGCACCTGTGAGATCGGTCTGACGCAACACGGCGGAATTGACTACCACGGGCTGGTCTATCTGGTGGACCGGGTGACACGGTCGAGGGCGATCTGAAGAAAAATAGAACCCTGACGCGCCGACGTAGTCCACAGATTAAGCCCGGACATTGCCGGGCCTTACCCAACCTCGGCAGCCCGTCCTGATGGCCAGCGAATGCCTGGACCCTCAGTTCAAGGAGATACACATGAAACGTTCTGTACTGTTAGGTCTGTTCGTTACTGTCTCACTGATGGCGTCCACCTCGTTTGCCGCTGAAGACCTCTGTGCGGTCAACATTAAAACCATCGAAAATGCCAAGGCACAGACTCCTCCGGAGATGTCTGATCAGGTAATGGACAGCGTCCAGAAAGCCAAAGCCGATCAGGCAAAAGGCACCAAGGAAGGGACTGACGACTGCATCGCCGAAACAGAACAAACCATCAAGCAAATCAAGGACGCGAATAAAGGCGGGAAGTAAGCCAGCCTTCGGAGGCGCTCAGGATTACTCGCCCCGATACAAAGCAAACAAAACCCGCCAAGTGCGGGTTTTGTTGCCTCTGAGGTTTGCTCCTGCATGAACCTTTTTTCCATCTCCTTTGGGTAAAAAGCGAATTCCTGCGGTCTTTTAAGTAGGGCCGATCAATCGGCGCTTTTTCGACCTTGGCCGAGCCGCCCGACCCTATGGAAATACCGAGCCCCCTTACAAGGAAATATCCATGAAACGTACCGCGATCGCTGGTTTGTTCATGTCTGCTGCAATGTTGGCCTCTCCTGTATTTGCAGCGGACAACGACCTGTGTACGAGCAAGCTGCAAGAGCTCAAGGCCAAAGTGAATGCACTGCCGGCAACTCCCGACAACACGACGATGGAGATCAAGAGACTGCTGGCCAGCGCCGAAGCATCAAAAGCCGCCGGGGATGACAAAAAATGCGTCACCGAGGCCACCCAAGGATTGTCACTGGCGCATTGAGCGAAGATCTCCCCCGGCCAAGCTTCGGGTTGGCCTTCTGACGCGCGTTGGCGTACACTGCGCAGGCTTGTTGCTCACTTGGATTCACAGAGCAACAAGCTCGGGGCCGTTTAGGATTCGACGCCGGTTGCGAAACTTTAGGTGCATGCCGAGTTGGTAACAGAACTCGTAAATCCACTGTTGCAACTTCTTATAGTTGCCAATGACGAAACCTACGGGGAATACGCTCTCGCTGCGTAAGCAGCCTTAGCCCTTCCCTTCTGGTACCTTCGGGTCCAGCAATCATCAGGGGATGTCTGTAAACCCAAAGTGATTGTCATATAGAACAGAATCGCCGTGCAGTACGTTGTGGACGAAGCGGCTAAAACTTACACAACTCGCCCAAAGCACCCTGCCCGTCGGGTCGCTGAGGGTTAACTTAATAGACACGGCTACGCATGTAGTACCGACAGCGGAGTACTGGCGGACGGGGGTTCAAATCCCCCCGGCTCCACCAAATACCCAAGAAGCCCGCCCCGCGCGGGCTTTCTTGTGTCTGGGCATCCATAAATGAAACCGCACAGCATTCTGTCCTGCGGATGCCTCCCCAAAGCAGTGAAAAGCGAAGCCGGCAACTGCGGCGCCATCTGATGACAAAAACCATGGAAATGATCGAGGATGGGGGGGGGGTGAGCATGAACCCGCCGCCCGAGGCTTGGCGTGGAGTGAAATCTGGCGGAATGAGGAAAGGCATGACCGTACTTCCTGTACGTCTACCTCGACCGCGCAAGGGCTTTATTTGAAGCGGGATTTTCGTTTATAAGCGAATGAGCACTGTTAGTTGGAAAGTTATCCACCTATCACGGTTCAGGTAACGATCTGGACTTTCGCCCCCTGACTCACCAGCTCCCTGCTAGGTAGATGTCTTTTGTGGGCTACGTGCAAAACTTTGGAACCGCCAGCAAACACCCCAGAGTCAAGTTCATGGAGTGTTGACGTACTTCAGCCCTTCTTTAAGGAACAGTTCCCTGTCCTGATGCATCTGCAAATGAGTTTTTCCAGCCGCATACTCAAGGCCAGCCAGCCCCATCTCAAGGGAAAGCCGCGGATTCCGCGCCACATGACTAATGACCTCTGCCAGGCTGGATGAATTGCCTGTTTCAAAGGTAAACGCATTGTCTTTGTTCGTGATGTCCTTGATACCGGACGTGTCTGAACCAATAACAGGAACCCCTTGGCTAAAAGCATCAAAAATAACCCTGGGCTGCTCCTGCTTTAACGTCGGAATTAACAGCCAGTCATATTGAGCAACCATCTCAAAGAACTTGTCGCCATAATCAACAGGCTGTTGAAATTCGACACGGACGCCTCCGTAACTATGCTTTGCGAACTGCTCGCACTCCTCTTTCAACTCACCGGAGCCCATGATGGTAATGCTCACGTTTATATCGGCGGCTTGCAGTTCTTTGATGGCGGCAAGCACGACCAATACGCCCTTATCCGCTATGAGCCGCGACGGGAACAGTATTTTGACCACGCGATCAGTCTTGCTTTCAAATCTGCGTTCGACCATTTCACGGGTTGCCGCATTACCTTTATCGACCCAAGTTGCAGGGTTTATGAAGGTTCGACTCCTTTCATCCCCCAAAAAATACTTTCGGTAAAAGGACTGAGTAAATATTCTTACATCCGCCAGTTTTACACAGCGCGTCAACAGTACCTTGTTAACGTAATGCTCAATAACTTTTCTAAATGTCCGCTTTTCACCTTGCCCCAGCATCCAGAAAGATGACTCAATAACGATAACCCAGCGAAAAGACATGAACGGCTTAAGTGCCAACAAATAGAAAGACAAGGGAAAGGCCCATCCGCCCCCGTCAGAATGAACAACTTTTGCTTTCTGACAGGCTTTTCTAACCACGCTGAAATTGGGTATCAGATTTTTTAAAATGGAACCAAGCCCATGATCCACTTTTAATTCAAAAATCCACTTTATCCCGATGTCGGTAATATTGACCAAGCCTTCTGAGTCGTTGTTTTTTTCAACCGGGCAGCAGATTCCGAAATTCTCGATATAGTTTAAATGCAACTTTAAATCTTTTGCCCACAGAGGGTCAGTAAACACCTGACCATTATCATGTTTGATGATAGGTATCCTGATAAACAGGATATATGGCTCAACTATCATACCGCCCCTCTCTTTTTGATTTTCTAACTTTTGCCAGGCGACCGTTTTTTTCAGTAAAAAAGCGAAACCAAACGTAGCATAGTACTCTGTTAGATTTGGTTACACTCTAAATTCTCTTGATCTTAGCCGAAGAAAGCGCGCCAGGTGTCCGGATAAAGCACGTCATCAGGAAAAAAATGATCCATCGGCTGAGTGTGTAAAACGCCAGGTCGGGTTTTATATATTGACGCCAGGAAACCGTGTTCAAGCTGCTCAAAACCGATCAAGGCCGCAACGTTTTGGGGTCGTGTCGAAATGCAATTCCGCGTCAAGCCTGACGCCCTGCGAGCCAACCGATAAGTTTGGTGCCGCGTCATTTTCCCATTAGCATTGCTCGCTCGCAGCTCACTCACCCTCGAATCCCGATCAGGCACAGCGTGAAAGGCTTGAGCGGGCCAAGACACCCCATTCTTTCCGGATATGGACATTCAATGAAAATCACAAAACTGTTGATCTCCCTTTCATGCTTCGCGGCCGTATCGCTTCTGAGCGGTTGCGCAGCGTCCGTCAAAAGCGGCGGCAATGGAACACTGGCCATCCAGGAATCGGCAAAGCAAAACCTGGTGGTCAATTTCAAAGGGAACAGCAAGGTTCAGCAGAATGAGGACTGGCCCCTTTTACAGCGGGACTGGAATGAGGCCCTGCAAGCAGAGGCCACCCGTGCAGGCTACGGCCTTACAGAGGTTCAGTCCTTGAGTTCGGGTAACAAGGAGGGTGTCGGCATCACCATCAATGTAAGCAACTTTCGATACCTCACGCCAGGCGCACGCTATGGCGCCGGCATCATGGTGGGCAACGCCTGGGTCAATTCAAGCGCAGACTTTTCAGACTTGAAATCGGGGAGCCTGATAGGAACCCGCACCTATGACACGTCTTCATCGGCGTGGGAAGGCGCCATGTCGGCCATGACCAAAAAACAGGTTCAGGCCATCGCGCAGCAAATCATCAGCGACATCAAGAACGCAAAGCCGCAGTAATCCAGCACCAATCCGTCCTCGCAGGAGGATCGCAACCAAGCCGTAAAGCATCGAGCCATCGAAGCTTCACGGCTTTTTTGTTGCCTGGATTTTTACCCGGCGATCAAACGACCTTCAACTCCACCGCCACATGCCCCCGCGTCATCCGCGAATACGGGCAGATTTCATGCGCAGCATCGGCCAACTCTCGTTTCACCCGGTCCTCCAGACCAGGAATGTTAACGTTCAAACGAACCGCCAATTGAAACTCCCCAGCCTTGGTTTTGCCCAGATCCACCTCGGCATCCACCGACGTGTCCTCTGGCAACTTGATTTTCAGTTGCCCGGCAGCCACCTGGATCGCACCGATAAAACAGGCCGAATAGCCAAGCGCGAACAACTGTTCCGGATTGGTGCCCGGCTTGCCTGAACCCGGGGAGCTGAATTTCACATCCAGCTCGCCATCGCTGGACTTGCCGGTGCCCGTGCGGCCGCCGACGGTGTGGGTTTTTGCGGTGTACAGAACGGTTTCCAATGCAGTGCTCATGAGGGTAACTCCTGATTGACGGTGGGTTGTTGATCAGTCGCCGAGGGTGCCGGTGTAATGCGCCAGGCGCTTTTCCACATCCGCATTCTTCTGCAAGCCAAGCTCCATCAACTGCTTGATCCGTTGCTGCGCGGCCGGACGTTTTACCGAGCCGATGAACCCGTCCCATTCGGCGGCGATAGCTTCATTGGGCGGCAGGCTGGAGGCATCTACCAGGCGCTTGATTTCAGCGATTGATTGTTTGTCGAACCGGGCAATGCGGCGGGCCATGGTGTCGACAAAGGCATCGAGTTCAGCGTCCGGCAACGCACGGTTGACGTAGCCATACCGCTCGGCGAGTTCGCCATCGATGTCGTTGCCGGTCAGCAGCACTTCCAGCGCGCGCCCACGCCCCATCAGCCGCGGCAGTCGGGCCATGGGGCCGCCACCCGGTACGAGTGCGGCACCGATTTCCCATTGCGAGAGAATGGCTTTTTCACGACTGGCGAAGCGCATGTCGCTGGCCAGTGAAAGCTCGCTGCCGACACCGGTGGCGCGACCGCGGATCGACACGATCGAAACCACCGGCGCCTTGCTCAGTCGCACCAGCATGTCGGGCAGCGGCGGCAGCCCGGTGGGGCCGTTGGGCAGGCTTGTCGTGTCCGTCAACGGCGGCACGAAGTCATAGTGGGTCAAGAAAAAATCCGGAACGTCGCTGTCGAACACCACGACCTTCACCTTCGGATCGGTTTCGAGCGCGGTGACGACTTCATTCAGTTGCGGCATGGTTTCCGGGCCGTAGATGTTGTACGGCGGGTTGTGGAAGGTGACACGCCAGTATTCGGGCGTGACGCGGGTGATTTTGATCTCCTGCTTGGTCGTTTGGCTGGTGGGTTTGGCGGTGGTGGACGAGGCCTCACCGGCGGATGCTAGACTGGCGGTCGCCATCCCGGCGATCATCAGGGCAGCACTCAGCAACTGTAGTTTCATGAGAATCTCCAGAGCGATATCGAAAGACAGGTGTCGGAGATATCGCCAGGAGTCGACTGGCTGTGGGGGCGGGAGACGGCTTGAGCGATCGAGAGGCACTCGAGTCAAGTGGTGGCCCGGAACGAATCGTCTTTCGTCGGCAGCTCCGAGTGATCAAGGTTAGCAGCACATCGCGGCCTGACAAGTGACGCCAGTCGGAAGCCATCAGGCGAAAAAAAAGGCACTGGACGATGATCGCCAGTGCCTTTTTTCGTACCCGATAACCGTTATCGCGTCGACAACATGAAGGTGTCGTACTCCAGGTCTTCCAGCGCCGTGGACAGTCGGTGCAGACCGAGCAATACACACACCAGCAGCGACAGCGTAAACCCGTAACCGAAGAAGCTTGGGCCGAGCATCATGCTGAACAGCGTCAGCGCCCCGTTCAACACCGCGAACAGCACGCACAGTTCCAGCACCACGGTGCGCTTGTCCAGGTAGAAAAACACGTTGAGCAACGCCATGAACACCACCTGGATGCTCACGCCGATCAGGTCGATGTAGAACAGCGGCAGGTAGTAACTGGAGATGCCCAGCCAGTCCAGCAAACGCGGTGCGAACAGGAACAACAGCACCACCGTCAGCCCCTGGACCTTGCAGATTTCCAGCAACCCCTGACGGATCGACAGGGTCATCTCGGTTTTCAGCGAACCGATGTGCTGCAGCGTTTCGCCCTCGCGGATCGCCCGGAACAGACGGTCATACCATTCGGCGAAATCGGTTTCGATGCGCACCAGAAACACCGCCATCCCCGGGATGATCGCCAGGTAGGCGATGAAGATCGGCAGGTCATACAGAATGGAGGCGCGCAGCGGGCCGATGACGTTGTTCGAGGTGCCGGGGTTGAACCAGAACAGGAACTTGTCGATCCAGATGCCGAAGTTGTAGAAGAAACCGGTGGCGAGCAGGCTGAGGAATACCTGGCGCCGATCGAGGAAGTCGAAGGCGATCAGCTTTTCCGCCCGGTACTCGCGCAGGATGTCGTAGAGGAACAGGAACAGCAGCGTGCTGTGCCCGATCAACAGCGCCAGCAGCAAACCGGGAATCTGCAGGAAGGCCAGCAAATACGCGCTGCCCACCATCAACGTGTAACCCACCAGCATCACCAGCAGGATGCGGTTATAGGCCTTCATCCCCGACAGGAAGATGATCACCAGCCACAGGTTGCACAGCACCACGAAATTCGACAGCACCAGCACCCGGTAGATCAGCGGCTGATCGAACAGTACGGTCAGCACGATGATGCCCAGCACGCCGGCGCCGAGCGTGACCAGCAGCAGGATGCCGAGCAAGTTGGGCAGGATCTGTTCGTACTTGTGCTCGAACAACCGGTCGGACACGAACCGGGTGAAGAACAGCTGCAGGCCCCCCGTGAGAATCAGCGAGGTGGCCATCAGGTAGGTCACCGTCACCAGGAACTGCCCCACCAGCGTGTTCGGGATCACCAGCCCAAGGCTGATGATGCCCACCAGCATCACGCTGATGATCGACAACACCCAGGGCCCGGAGCTGATCAGGCCGGCGTACACGTAGGCGTGCAACGTTGCGGTGTAGGAATCGCGCGAAAGGATCTTGCGCAGTTCGAAGCCAATGCCGGCCATTTAACTGTTCTCCATGGCTGCTTGATACAAGTCGCGATAACGCTGCAGCATCAAGGCTTCGGTGTAGTAACGATTGACCCGCAACAAGCCGCTGGCCTGGGCGGCCTGCCAGCGTTGCGGGTTGCGCAGCAGTTCGAGGATCGCGGCGCAGGTGGCCTGTGGATCGGCAATCGCCACCACTTTGCCGGCCAGGCCGAGGTCACGGTCTTCGGCGGTGCCGCCTTCGATCAACTCGCGACACGAGCCCACATCGCTGCTGACCACCGGCGTGCCGGCAGCCCAGGCTTCGAGAATCACCAGCGGTTGCGCTTCGCTGATCGAGGTCAGCACCATCAGGCCGAGTTTCGGCAGCAGGTCCTGGATACGCTGGAAACCAAGGAAATGCACCTTGCCCTCCAGCCCGAGGCTGGCCATGAGGCTGCGGCATTCACTGACGTACTCCGGATCTTCCTCTTCCGGTCCGACGATCCAGCCTTCGGCCTCAGGCATGGCGCTGATCACGCCGCGCATGGCCCGCAGGAACGTCTTCACGTCCTTGATCGGCACCACACGCCCGATCAGGCCCACCACCGGCGCAATGCCCGGCGCACGGGATTGCAGGGCGGAGGTCCATTGCGGCAGGTCGATGCCGTTCGGAATCACCTGGGTGCGCGCCGGGTCGGCGCCGTCCTTGATCTGCCGCTGACGGTTGCCGTCATACAACGCGATGATGTTGTCGGCGCTGTTATAGGTCAGCTGACCAATGCGTTCGAAAAAGCGGACCCACAACGTACGGATGTAACCGGAGCCAGCGTCGAGGCTGCGGTTCAGTGCCTGGCCGGAGCTTTCGGCGATCCAGCTGGCCTGGGCTAGGTCGATCTTGCGTTCCTTGGTGTAGATCCCGTGTTCGCTAAGCAGATACGTGCAGTTCCAGCGCTGCTTGAGGATGCACCCCAACAGCCCGGCGTAACCGGTGGAAATCGAATGCAGCACCCGCGCGCGCGGCATCTTGCGCGACGCTTCGGCGAGCATCAGCAACGGCGACTGCATCGAGCGCAGGGTCCAGAAATAGTTGACGAAGGACGGATCGGCGCAGTGCAGGCGATAGCCCTCGCTCAACGCTTCCCAACTGGCGCGGCTGCGCAACACGTCGTCGAGGGTCATGCGGCCCTGGGCGATGCAGTCGAGCAAACGTTCGCCCAGTTCCGGCTCCGGCGCGTCCGGGTGATGCAGGAAGCGATACAAATCCGCCAACTGCTGATGATCGGCCTCGCGCGGCGTGCCATGGACGTTGGTCGGATGCGTTGCGTCTTCGAGAAACACTTCTTCGATGTGCAGCACGTTCGACGGGATTTCATAGCGCCGGGTCGGATAGGCCGAGCGCTGGCCGCCGATGAACATCACCGAGAAGGTCAGTTCCGGCAGGCCGAGGATCATCTGGTGAATCCAGCTCGACACGCCGCCGCGCACGTAAGGCCAGGTGCCTTCGAGCAGCAGACAGATGTCCGCCATCGGCGCCTCTTCCTTGTGATTCATGTCCAGCTCCTCACCAGCTCAGCGAACGGGGGTCGCTGACGGGTTTTCTCGGGAAGCTTCTGCAGCAACCCGGGGATTTCGTGATAACGCCCGGCTTCGAACGCCAGCTCGGCGTGGAACGGCAGCACCTGAGCGGCGCCCATGCCGTTGTCCTGAGCTTGATGCAAAAGCACTTCGGCGCGATCGACATCACCGCGCTCCAGCGCAATGCGTCCGGCCAGCAAGAACAGCTCACCGCCCTCGCCCGCCTCAAGCCCTTGTTCGGCATGTTCGCTGGCCTGGTTGAGTACGTGCTCGAGCACGCTGCCTTGCGCCAGGCCGAGGTACGCCAGCTCCCAATACCAGCGCGCCAGCGTGCCGTGCAGTGCGCCGGCGGTTTTCGCGTTGGCGCCGTTCAGTTGCCCGAGCGCAATCTGGATGCGCAGGTTGATGTCGCTTTCCTGCTTGTCGAGCATCGAATACGCCAGCAGGCGCACGTCGTCGCTTGGATCGCCCAGCGCCAGCTTGAGGATCGGCACCGCTTCCTTTCCCGGCATGCGCCGTGTGGCCAGCAACGCGGCCAGACGCTGGTCCGGATCCGGCGCATGGCGCAATACATCCTGCAAACCTCCATCGGCGAAGATCGGCGAATGATGTTGCGTTTGCGCACGAAACGGCAGGCTCGGAATGCCGACGGCTTGCCAGGCTTGCTGGTGACGCTTGCGTGGCAGGTACAGCGCCGGGAAGATCGCCGCGACCACGCCGATCGCGCCGATCACCGGCACGAAGAACGCCAGGCTGAAAATGAACAGCGGACTCCACGGCAACGGTGCGCGATAGCGGGCCGGCAGCAGCAGCCACACCGCCGCGCAAAGCATCGCGCAGGCCAGGCCATGGCTGAGGGTGAACACCAGCAATTGTTGCAACTCGGGCACCGCGAGCCAAAGACTGGCCCAACTGCCCGCCTCTAACAACAAGGCTCCGCTAAACAGCCACTTGCTGATCATTCAGGCCACACTCGTTGAACAGGAAATTACGCAGCCCGTTGCGGTCGACGCCAGGCTCCAGGTTGAAAGGCATGACCCGCACGCCCAGGCTGTCCATGTCACTTTCAATCCCAAAGTGCTCATGCAACAGCAGGCTGATCCGCGCCAGATAACCTTCGGTGCCCTGCGGGCTGGTCAACGGCAACAGCACCAGCAACAGCTTGTGATCGCGATTGTTGCGCACCGGCAAATGCAAATCGAGACCGCGCTGGCTGCGCTCCATCAACCGTGTCAGCTCTTCGTTGGGACGCGTCATTTCGAAGGCAAACAGGCCGGCCGGCAATTTGTGTTTCTCCACATCCACCAGCGAGCGCTTGAGCTGCAGAGTGAATTGCTGTGCATCGGCGTCGGGCAGTTGCAGCACTTGCGGGTCTCGGCGCAACAGGTCGGCGATGTGCCCGGCAAGCAGCGCCAACAGGCTCAGGGTGCGATCCTGGAACGCGAAGAACGGCATCTGCCGCACCGCCAGGATCGCCAGCAGACGACCCTCGGCATCGATCAACGGAATGCAGGCCTGCAAGGATGAGAACTGCGTGGAGTGGCCGGAATCGATCAGCTCCTGGCGCACGCTCACCAGTTCGCCGCGCTCCAGGCACAGCTTGACCAGACCGTCCTCGGTGCCCAACGGCCCCATGACGCCGATGGTTGCCAGCGCTTCCGGCAGGACATTTTCTTCACGCTCGTCAACGCGATACAGACCGGCCACGCGCAGCGCACCGTACTGTCCGAGCATCGACACGATCGGTTCCGCCAGCGCCTTCAAGGCATCACCGGCGTCCGGCATCACCCGCAGTTTTTCACGCAGGCCCAGCAGTGAGCTGCGCAAACTCTGGTCGCTACCGGCGACACGCTGTTCCAGCAGGTCGTGGGAGACCCGCAGGATCTGATGCGCCCGGGTGAATTCGTCGAGACGATACTGACGGTATTCGTTAGCCATTTGCAGCCGCTCCAGGCGGCGCATCCACAAATCGCGAACCTCACCCACCAGCATCCCGGACACCAGCACGCCGACAATGAATGACGGATCGATCTGTGCGTAACCTTCAAGACCGCGGTAGCGCAGGGCAAACATCGCCAGCACCAGCAGGCTGGCGCTGAACAGGCCGCGCACAAAACCGTAGCGCACGCCCAACAGCAATGGCGCGAGAATCGGCCAGGGGAAGCCGCCGTGTATCTGCAACGGGTCTTCCGGGGTCAGCCACAAGCCCAGGCCGATGGCCAGGCCGGTCACCAGAAGCGTTTCCAGCCAAGACACCGGGCCGCTGGCTTGAGGCGCGAGGCTGTAATCCATGTGGGGAGAATTCATTGCGATCACTCGAACCGAAGGGCGCCAACAAGTTTGTCTAGCACCGTTTGAGCGGTACCGGCGAGGCTTTCACGGGACCAGCCGGCACGGGCGCCGCTCTTGCTCCAGAGCACCCGACCGCTGCTGGCTTCGAGAACGCGCAGGCTGATGCCGACCGCAGGCTCGCCGTCCAGGCCGTTCTTGTATTGCCACTCTTCAACGCTGCCGGCGATCACGTAGTCGAGCTTCTGCTCACGGGCCCAATCCAGGGCACCGGCCAGACGTTCGTTGTCATCCATCAGCGCTTGTTCGCCCTGGGTGCTGACCGGGTAAACCCGTGGTTGCAAACCGTGGCTGCTGAGTACGCTGAGCAGGATCTGCTCGCTGCGTTCACCGGCCTGTGGGGTCTGCGAGTAGTTGATCATCGGCACGATGCCCCACTGCGCATTGCGCGGCAGGTTCGGGCTGGTTTCATCGGTGAAGCTGGCGCAACCGGCGACGAACAGAACGGCGAGGGCCAGGCCCAGATTACGAATTGCTTGCATGATTTTACTCCGTAGACATTCCATGATCAGCGTCCAAACCGCACGCCGTAGCTCACACCCAGTGTTCCGCCGGACTGACCATCCCCGCCTTGTGGCGCGGATTGGTAGCCGAAAGTCAGGGCCAGTTCGTCATTACCCAGCACTTCAAAACCGATCCCGGTGTTGATGCCGTAGTTGAAAGTTTGATCCAGCCATTGCCAGCCCGCGGTCACGTCCACCAGCCAGGTGTATTGCGGCTTGGTGCGCACCAGTGCGCCCGGAATGCCGCGACGCCAGGACGTGCCGACGTACAGTTGGCCGTAGCGGCTTTGTAGAAGATCGCTGCCCATGACGGTTTCCGTATCGTTTTCGTCGAGCCCACCTTCGTCGTTAAGTCCCTGTGGCGGCACGATGACCGGGCCGTCTTTGTTGCGGCTCGAAAGGTAATCCAACCGGCGATCATTCACATTGTTGTGCTGATAATCGACACCACTGCGCACGGTCCAGTTAGGCCCGGCGAACTCCAGGGTGTGGTTGTATTCCATTTTCAGCGCCTGACCATTTCCCAGGTTGTCGCCGGCACGGGTGGAGAACGACTTTTGCGCCACTTCCCAACTGATCTGATCGCGAGCGGAAAGCCCATGACGACCGCCGACCCACACGCTGTCTTGCTGACCGAAGGCACGCATCAAGCCGCTGTCTTCGCTTTTGCGATGCCAGCCCAGACCGGTCTCGAGCTCATCGCTGACGCTCAACTGCCAGGTCCGCGAAAGGCCCAGGCCATTACGGTCATCGTCACTGCGCTGGCTGGTGTCGACGAACAATTTGTAGCTGCCGTCTTCCACCGCACGCTGCAAGGTCAGAGCGGCGTTGCGCTCCTCGCCAATTCTCGATGAAATGATGTCGTCGCCGTGGTATTTGCCCTGCTCCAGCTCAAGATCGGCATACCAGTTGTCACCCAGGTTGTGGGCGATTTCCAGGCGAGGCGCATTGAACTCCAGGCCGCCGAAATCCTGCTCATGCCAGGACAGCTGCGCGCCTTGCGGCGTCGCTTCGTGGATCTCCACAGCCTGACGGCGCAGCTGTTCGCGCACTGCCATCGGCTGCTCGTCACCGAGCGCAGACAGGTTGGTGTCGAGCGCCTCGCCCAGGCGTCCCAGACGGCTGAGTGCCTGAGCACGCTGTGCCGGATTCAGATCGCTACTGGCCAACAGCGTTTCAACCTGCTCTTTGTTGCGGCTGCGCAGCGCTTGCTGAATTTGCTCGTAACGCTCGACCTTCAGGCCCTGGCTGCGAGCCCAATCCAGCCACTGGTCTTTCTGCGACTCCTGGTTGGTTGCGTCAAGACGCGCCAGCAAACGCTCGAACCACAGTTGCAGCATCGCCGGTGAGCCGTCTTTCCACTTCAACACTTCCTGCTGCGCCTTGGCTGGCGAATAGCTGCTGGACATCAGACGCAACCAGATCGCATAGCGCTGGGACGTCGGTCGAATGTCTTCAGCTTCGGGGCTGCGCAACAACTTCAAGCGCAGACGCTGAGCCGCGTCCTGATATCCCGCGCTGTCGAGCGCATCGGCATAGGCCGCCCGCACCAGCCAGTCATTCGGACTGCTCTTGAGGTACATGCGGTACCAGGCCAACGCCTCGCTGTCGCGGCCGAGCATTTGGCTGGCACTGGCGAACGGCAGCCACAGGATCCGGTCTTCCCGGGCCTGCGCCTTCCACTCAGTCAGCAGTGGTTTCAACGCAGCGGTGTTGCCCTGATCGACGTAAAGCCACATCAGGCGCTCACGAAACAGATTGTCGTCGGGGTAGCGCGACAAGCCCAGCAAGTACAAACGCTGCGCCTCCTCGACTTGCCCCTGTTGCACCGCCAATGCACCGCGAACCGCCAGAACCTGCGCCTGTTCATAAGCGTCGGGGTATTGCTCGGCATCCTTGAGCAGCGCGGTCACTTGCGGCCAATCCTGCAATTCCTGGGCTTGCTGCAAGGCCTCGACCAGACGCTGCGGATCCTTCGTACGCTTCCAGCTGTCGACCATCAATGCCAAGGCACGCTGTGGATCACTGGTGCGATAAAGCGTGATCAACTGGCTCTCGTCGCCGCTATTCAGCGAGCCTTTGAGTGCCAGCATTTTCTCCAGGGACATCCGCAGCTCATCGTCGAGCTCCAGGTCCCAGGCCAGCGCGGCCCGGGAACGCCAGTAATTCTGATCGGTGATCGTGCGGTTATCGACCTGCAACACCTGCCACGCGGCCTGGTTATCAAACAGCTTGAGGTAGGTGTCGACCCAATCGACCCGCTCCGTAGTGGTCAGCGCAAAGCGTTTCGAGTAGTCCTTGTAGACCTTGGCCTTGACCGCGTACTGCCCGGTGTTTTCAAGGTTTTGCAGCAATCGCGTCCACGCCAGTCGATGCTTCGGGTACTTGCGCAAGTAAGCGTGCAGCCAGGCTTCGGCCTGATCCGGGGTGCCTCGTGATTCGTGGCCATAGATCAGCGCATCGAGTTCAACGTCGGTCAGCGCGCGCTGCTTCATGATGTCGGCCAGCAACGGGATCGAGCGATCAAAATCGAATTGCTGACTCGCCAGGCGCCAGGCGTGCTCACGGATTTGCGGGTCTTCGCGCAGTTCCAGCAGACGAATCCAATAATCCAGGGCGGCTTCACTGTCACCGCGCCATTCGCCAAGATGGGCCATTTGCTCCAGCAGTGCCGGATCATCCGGATGCTCCAGCAACAGTTGCTGACCGCTTTCCCAGGCACCCGGCAGATCGCCGAGGGCCAGGCGCATGTTGAAATCCTTCTGCAGGATTTTCGGGTTATCCGGTTGTAATACGCGCCACTGCTGGAGGAACTGCTGTGCCAGATCGAAGCGCTTGCTGGCAACGGCAACATCAACGCCCTGCTCCAGCCAGGCCGCATCCGTCTGCGGATCCTTGAGCTGATCAAGTTCATCGGCGAGCACTTGCACCGCCTGATCACCCTGCCCGGAGGCCAGCAAACTGTTAAACGCCAGTCGCGAGTACGCCAGACGCTCGGCGGGTTGCTGGCTGTCTTTTTTCAGCTCCAGATAAATTTCTGCAGCACGCCCCGGTTGTTCGCCTGCCAGATACCACTGGGCAGCCGATTTGAGCGACTCGGTACGTTGCCCGGGATCACGGCTGGCGATTTCGTCATAAACGCTGGCGGCAAAAGCCGGGGCTTGCAGTGCCAGCGCCAGTTTGGCCAGGTTCTGCAATTGCGGCACCGGCAATTGGCGGTGATCAAAGCTTTGCAGCCGCTCCACCAACGCTTTTTGCACCGCAGGATCACTGCCTTGCGCAGCCTCCAGCGCATCCAGTTCAAGCCGGTAATACGCCTGCACATCCGGAATCGGTTTAGGCCAGGCCTCCAGGTGCTGACGCGCCTTCACGTAGTCGCCGAGGCGAATCAAAAGATCGACCAACTGCAGGCGCAGGTGATCGTCATCCGGGTGCGCAGTCAGCAACAATTCGGCGTAGTTGGCCGAAACGGCATCCGGCTCGCGGCCATCAGGCTGGAACACTTCTTCCCGCTGGAAGGTCGCCCACAGCAGACCGCCGACAGCAGTCGCCACCACCGCCAATGCCCAAGGATTGAGCAATCGACTGCTTTTGGTTTTAGTCGCAGAGGAGCTGACCATTACTCACCTGCTTCATTGGTAATTGAAAAGTCCACAGACCGGCCGATGCCTTGCCCGTGAAACGCTGTCCATCCACTTCAACCCGACAGGCACTTGTCGAACGTACCGAGAAGGTCAGATCGACTTGCCCGGCAAACGCAAAACTCACCCGACGATCATCCAGGTATCTCCAGTCCACCAACGGCAGATTGGCCTCCTCCAGCGCCGGTCTGTTGTCTCGATCAGGGCGCAACACCAGCAACGCGTGGTCGCTGCTCAGAGCGACATATCGCCCTTGCGGCAAATCCCGGACACCGGCAATGCCTTGCGAGCGCAGCAGATCCGGCCAGCCCATTTGCGGGTCCAGGCGCAAGGTACGCAACCCGTCCATCCCGCGAATCTGCCAGGCACCGTCGACTGTTTGCGCCAGACTGGCCTGGTACAGTCCGTGCAAACGATCAAGGTAGTCACTCATCCACAGCGATATAGGGTGCTGCTCGCGCATGTACCCGTAGATCTCGTTCATCGCCTTGATCGAGGCCTGCTTGGTGCTCGAATAGAAGTGGTAATACAGGTGCAGACCGCGCAAGCGGCGCGGGCCGTCAGTCAACTCAAAGGTGTCGATCACATCGCGGAAACCGTAATACGGACCTTTCCACAGATTGGTGTAGAGGTTCTCGTTGATGATCGGCGCGTAATACTGCAAGCCACCTTCGGTGGGACGCAGCAACGGATTCAAACCGGTCAGCGACGGGTTGGACTTGGTCAGTTTGGTCTCGGCGCCGTTGACGTTTTTCAGACCCGCGTCGTAAGCCAGCTTGATGGTGGCCGCCGACGGCAAGGCATCGCCTGGCCAGAAGACCATCTTCACCGGTTTTTCCGGGGTGGTGAGCTGCTGATTGATGTAGTCGCGCGAGCCAAATATTTCACGACGGAAATCGATTTTGTCGTACCCCGGTATCGCCATCTTCAGGCCGTATTCCGGGTTGAAATTCTCACGCTTCTTTGCCTGTTCCGGCTGCATGAAAAAGGGGTGGCTGAAGGTGTGGGTCGCCACCTCGACTTTCGGGTTGGCAAACAGCTCACGGGCGATCGGCTCCAGCTCCCGAGCCAGGAACGGAAACATTCCGCGCGGTGAAATTTCACCCTCGATGATCGACACCGAGGTCAGGAACGGGTTGGGCTTGATGAAGTCATCAAGCACCTGCTTGCCGGCGTAGGGCGTTCCACGAACCTCGGCACGGGACGGGAAACCGTCGCCATCGATGTGCACGGTAGCGATGCGCCGGCCATTTTCAGTGGTGGTGTCGGGGCGCGGTTGTACCGGCAAACGCAGGCTGGCCTGAAGGAACGCGAACGGGTCGAGGATCCAGCGACTGCGCTCGTTGTTCACTTCAAGGATATAGGGCGCAAGGGCCAGACCGCCCCACTCCGCCACGGCCACGGGCGTGAATGTCTGGCCACCTTCACCGGTCAGCAGCAACGCCGCTTTCGGGCCTTTTGGCAACACTGAAACAGCCGTCAGGTCACGGGATCGGGGCTGCACCGGTGCTTCGAACGCTCCGAGCAGCGACTTGTCCTGATAGGTGACGGTCAACGATTGAGTGCCCGGAGGGGCCCCGCGGTTCAAGCCCAGACGTTTGAGCAGGACTTTGTCTTCAACAGGCAGGCCGGCGAAAAACACCAGCGGGACCTTCTCGTCCAGACGTTTACCGAGCCATCGGTTGAAGGCCGGGCTGTCCTGCGGCGGGCCGCTGGTCATCCAGGTAATGATGCCGGCGTACAAGCCACTGAAACGATGATCCGGCAGCGCGTCGGCGGCGAGGTAGTCGACCCGGTAACCGAGGTACTCAAGCAAACCGCCGAGCAGCGTGTGCCCGGCGTTGCGGATCAGGTCACCTTCACGCGGGTCATACACCATCGCGATTCGACGCGGTTGAACTTCGACGCTGCTGATGCCCATCGAGTCCAGTTCAGGCGTGCTGATGAAGGGGATGAAGCCTTCGTCACGCAGACGCTTGGCCAGCTTGCGTGCTTCCTCGCGACGCTCCGGCGGCAAGTAGTCGATCGCCACCAGCGGAATGCCTTTGGCACGCAACGGTTGCAGCTGTGTCTGCAGCCACTCGCGGTCAGCCTCCGGCACGGGGCGATAACGCTTGGCGGCGGCATCCCAGCCGGCGTACATGGACTCGAACGCAACCGCTGCGGCGACGCCGTCCAGCTCCGGCAACACTTCAAACCCACGGTTGAAAAACAGTTTCAGCGTCGGCTGACGCTTGTGCATTTCCCGCAGCAGACTGGCGAGGGCCGTACGTTGCGCCTCTCGCGAACCTTCCGGCAACAGCTGGAAACTGTCGAGGGTGTCGAGAAACAGACCGTCATAACCTTCCGCCTGCAATGCCTTGGCGCGGCCGAGCAAATGCTCGCGCCAGGCCGGCGCGGTGAGGTCCATGACCTGACTGTTCCAGGAGTCGTTTCGCACCGGGCTGACCGCGTTACGCAGGCCCGCCTTGTCGATGGCCGCCTTGTTGCCATCGAACTCGCCCACCGACACGTATGCGAACGGATGGCTGCCTAGCTTGCGCAAGGTTTTGACGTCACCAGCGGTCAAGTGACCGGGCTCGACCACCGCCCAGTCGAACTGAGCCAACTCGGACAGCGGCGGTTGGTCGGCGTACCAGAACGCCACGCTGGAAGGTTGCGGCAATGCTGAAGCCTGGACGGACGGTCCGCTGACGAAGAGTGCCAAGGCAGCGAACAGCCGCTTGGCAACCACGCGGACACGCGGCCTGCTAAAAACGATTTCCATAAATCACTCTTGAAATGACTGATCCGAGACTGCTCGAACGTCGGACACAAATGCCGGGCGGATTATAAGCTGCGCAGAAGCTGCGCCAGGCCGTTGCCGATGGACGTCGGGGCCGGGAGCGTAAAACGCTCGAGCAGACGCGCGTTGTTGGCTCGCGAATGGCGTATGTCGCCTTGACGCGGAGCCTGATACGTCACCGTCAGAGGATGGCCGGTGGCGTTTCCCAGTTCAGTGATCAGGTCGTTGAGGCTGGTGGAACGACTGAGCCCCACATTGACGGCACCGGGCGCCGGCTCGTGCGCTTCCACGGCCTGGACGAGGATGCTCACCAGGTCCTGGACGTAAACGAAGTCGCGGGTCTGTTCACCGTCGCCAAAAATCGCCACCGGCTTCTGGGCCATGGCCCGTTCGGTGAAGATGCTGATCACGCCGGAGTACGGCGAAGACGGGTCCTGTCGCGGCCCGAAGATATTGAAGAAGCGCAGGATCACCGGCTCCAGGCCATGTTCGCGGCGATAGAAGTCCAGGTAGTACTCGCTGGCCAGTTTGTCGCTGGCATAAGGCGTCAGCGGGGACTTGGGGGTGTCCTCATCAATCGCCGAGCCTTCGCCGTTGTTGCCGTAGATGGCCGCGCTAGACGCGAAAACCACACGCTTGATGCCGGCCTTCAACATGTGTTCGCACACGTTCAATGTGCCGACGAAGTTGCTTTGATGGGTGCTGACCGGATCATCGACCGACGCTTGCACCGAAGCCACTGCTGCCAGGTGCACGACGGCGGTGCAATCTCGCATGGCTTGCTCGACGGCGGCACTGTCCGCAACATCGCCGACGACGAGGTTGAGATTGGCATTACCGACTGGCAGGTTACCGACCTTGCCGGTCGACAAGTTATCCAGTACGCGAACTTTGTAGCCCTTGCCAAGCAAAGCCTCTACAAGGTGTGAACCAATAAATCCTGCACCGCCGGTAACCAGTATTCGCCCATCAAGCATGAAGTTTCTTCCTGAAGATTCAAACGGACACTCGTATGTAAAGTCCGTAAACGGTGACGCTCTAAATCAATAATTCAGACTGATGGCCTTTAGCCAATCACGCCTGAAACTGCGACATCACCCAAATCTCGAAGGTTCAAAATCATTGGGAAATCTGTCGGATCAACGCCGAATTTATGGCGCAGGGCCATTAGAGCGGCGCAGATAATGTGAGATCAACGGCGCACTGTCAATAGTTTGTCTATTCCATCGCAAAATGGCCTTCGACATTGAAATTTCGCCATTTAATTGACGACATTTAATAGCTACACGTCGACATACTATGGTTCATACGCAGCCGCCGCTCAGGAGCCTCCGCACCATGAAACAAGCCCTCCTTATCGTTGATGTTCAACCCAGCTTCGCACCGCCGCAGTGGCTGATCGACGGTATCCAGTCACTCATTGGCTCCATGCCCAGCGCTGCTACCGTGGAACGCCACGACGAATCCAGGACGCCCTTCCAGAAACAACTCGGCTGGCACCCCGCGGCGGATGACGAAAGCCTGATCCACGCCGATCGCATTTTCATCAAGCATGGCTACGCGCCAACGGCTGAAACCATAGATTACCTGGCCAGTTTGCAAGTGGAGCGCGTGCTGGTGTGCGGCCTGCAAACCGAGACCTGCTGCCTCGCGGCGGGGTTTGCGTTGTTTGATGCGGGGTTGCAGCCGACGCTGATCACGGACCTGACGGTGGGTTCATCGCTGGATCGGTCGGGGGGATTGGGGGTGCGGTTGTGGGAGCATCATTTCGGGCAGACGGTGACCGTGGGGGAGTTGGGGCGGGGTTAGGGTACAGCGAGCGCCGCTTGATCAACGCTATCCAAAAGTAAGCATAAAAGGTAACGCGGCTTTTTGAATCGCACTCACTACATGAGGCGCACTCTCCCGATGCTGGGGATAACGCTCAAGCACTGCTTCAAGCGCTGCGAGAATTTTCTGGATACGAAGCTCCGACTTTTCAATCTCACATGTCTGCGCAAACTCCAGCAAGCCTTGGCGTGAAGCGAACATTGACTTGTTGCCCGCCAAATCCAGCGCCAGAACATCCTCCGGGATATACGCGGTCGTATTGACAATGTCATACGCCGGAGCCAAACGCGCATCCCGCTGTGTTGGCTCCGAGTAGAGCAAACCGTAGTTTTTCAAGTGGGCATCACCATTCCCAACGATGCAACTCAACGCAACACTGTCGAAGAGTTGATCAAGGGACGATTGCACATGCTGTGCGGGGCAAAACAGACGAATGGCCTTAGCGATGGCCGCGTAGCTTTTACTGTACTTCTGATCGGCCGATAACCCCATGAGCGCTGCCATATCCTCGAAGCCGACAGGATTGAGTTGAGCGTCTCGATCAAAACGGCGCATGACAAACAGCTTGGCATTATCGGAAAGATAAAACTCCGGCACAGGAATCCCCGCTTCCTTGGCCACCGACATACAAAGAAATTCGTTAATCGCCAGACCGGGAAACTCATCGCGGCCACTTTTGATGATCAAATCCGAGGTTTTTGATGTGACTCGGGGCAAGTTATTTCCCCGTCGCTCAGGTACCAGCACCTTGGGCTGAACGCCTGATATGCCCGCACGCAGAATGTAACGATCCAGTAGGTCTGAAAAGATGTCTTCTGCGCCGTCCCACGTCAAAATCTCTTCAAGCTTTTCTCCTGGAAACGTTCGCTCTCCAAGCAACGCATCAACCGCTTCCGAACGCACCTGAACCCTGCCAATGGGAGAACTGCTACCGGAAAGCGCGAGTAATAACATGGGATCGACGTTCACGGTCTTGGCCAAGCGGTTGCGCAGCTGCTCCAGCACATACCCTTCCGGCAGATTCATTTGAAAGATCGGGTGCAGGTCTCGCCGACGGAATTCATCAAGTCGGACCGGCATCGACAGGCTGATCGCCTTATTCGGCAGCGCATCTTCCTCGTAGCGGAAGATGAAGTCCTCCGCGGTTGTGAGGACCCGGCCGCTATGTCCCTCAGGGGTGCTGACGATGAGCGAGATCATTTTCATTCAGAAGAGATCCTCAAGTTCCTCAAGGGTCGGCATGGCCGCCGGAATTATCGCAAACTCGCAATCCAGAGCACCCGCCACTCGCGCATAAGCCATCATGCTTACAGACAGGTCGCCCTTTTCCACACCAATGACTTTCTGCCGTGTTAGCCCCGCGAGCTCAGCAAGCTTTGCTTGTGTAAAACCTCGGTTCAAACGCTTTTCACGTATTTGTTTACCAAGGCGCGATATCAGAAAAGAGTGGTCCATGTTCGCTTACCGTAACATTTGTATTTCAATGTAACGCATACATAACATTTGTGCGATTGCAAAAATACCGTTTCCCACCCAATAAAGTCAGGCCTGCCTTCTACACTCAACCCGCATAGCCCTCAAACGCCGAGCCCCAATGACCACTCTCAAAGACCGCTTGAAGCAAGGCAAGGACGCGCGCAAGAACTGCCCCCGCAGTTCTCAGGCCGCCGCCGGGAAGATCAATCGCGATCCACTGCCGCTGATCAAGCGCTCCAGCGAGGGGCGGGTCAATTCGCTGGTGGAGTTGCGCTACGGGCGCATGCTGGTGTCGCCGTTCACCTTTTATCGCGGCAATGCGTTGCTGCAGGCCCACGACCTGGCCGGTACCTCGAACATGGGTCTGGTGTCGACCATTTGTGGCGACTGTCACTTGATGAATTTCGGCGGCTTCGCTACGCCGGAACGCAACCTGCTGTTCAGCGTCAATGACTTCGACGAGGTCCACCCCGGCCCCTGGGAGTGGGATGTCAAACGTCTGGTGGCGAGCTTCATGGTGGCCGCCCGCGACCTGCGCCATGGCGAGACCGTGGAAGAAAACGTCTGCCGGGAAGTGGTCGCCGCGTATCAGCAGACGATGCTCGAATGTGCCGAGCAAAGCGCGCTGGAGACCTGGTATGAATCCATCACCTATGACGATCTGCGTCAGCAGGCGAGTAAAGCCACGCTGGAACATGTGGAGCGCGCGATCGCCAAGGCCGAACGCCGGACGCATGCCGAGCTGCTGCCGAAAATCAGCGAGCGGGACGCACAAGGTCGTCTGATCATTCGCGATGACCTGCCGGAAATTTTCCACCTGCACAAAAACACCACGCTGCTGGATGCGGACGATGACTGGCTGCGCCTCGCAGACTGGCGGCCGCTCTTCGAAACGTTCATGACCGACTATCGCGCGACCCTGCAAGCCGACCGACGCGGGTTGTTGGCGCGCTTCAATGTTCAGGACCTGGCGTTCAAAGTGGTGGGCGTGGGCAGTGTCGGGACCCGTTGCCTGGTGGCGCTGTTGACTGACGATCAGGGATTTCCGCTGTTCCTGCAATTCAAGGAAGCCCGGCGGTCAGTGCTCGCCGACTACGTGAAGGCCAAATCGCGCGTACGGCATGAGGGCCAGCGTGTCGTCGATGGCCAGCGCCTGATGCAGTCCGCCAGCGACCTGTTCCTCGGCTGGACCACCGGCCCCAGCGGTCGTCACTTTTATGTGCGTCAGTTGCGCGACATGAAGGTCTCGGCCGAACTGGAAACCTTCGACGCCGAAGCCTTTGCCGCCTACGGCCGCATCTGTGGCCGCGCCCTCGCCCGTGCGCATGCCAAATCGTCAGGGCTTGCCGCGCACATCAGCGGTTACATCGGCAAGAGCGACGCCTTGGCCGATGCCCTGTTCAAGTACGCAAAAACTTATGCCGAACAGAATGACCGCGACTTCGAACGGTTCCAGCAAGCCTGTCGCAAAGGGCGTCTGCGGGCACGGTCGGAGGCGGACTTCGCGGCCGATCATTTGCCTTGAGCGCGAACTCTGTTCTTGCAGCGTCACCCAGCCGATCTATATGATAAGTATTATCATTTGTGACACTTACTCATTCGGCGCCCTCCCCTCATGCTTCCATCCACCGAAACCAGCTACTGCGATGTGGCCGTGTTGTATCGCCAACAGCACGGCTGGCTACAGAACTGGCTACGGCGCCGGCTGAATTGTTCGCAGAGTGCTGCCGATCTGGCGCAGGACACGTTCATGCGCCTGCTGGCCAAGGAGCAGCTACCGGAGCTGCATGCCCCGCGTACTTTTTTGGCGAAAGTGGCACAAAGCGTCCTGTCCAATCATTACCGTCGGCAGAAACTTGAGCGCGCCTACCTTGAAGCATTGGCGGCGATGCCTGACCTGACCGCACCGAGCCTGGAAACCCAGGCGATTCTGCTGGAAACCCTGATTGCCCTCGATGCTGCGCTTGAATGCCTGGAACGTCCGGTGCGCGAGGCGTTTCTGTGGTCCCAGGTGGATGGGCTGAGCCATGCTGAAATCGCTGAGCGGCTCGGCATTTCGATCACCACGGTCAAGCGCTACATCGTCAAGGCCGGCGCGATGTGCATCATGCTCGATGACAGTCTGGACGCGCTGTGAACCCGCCGATTTCCGCCGACATCGCCGAGCAGGCCATGCACTGGCACCTTGAACTTCAAGAGCGCGATGTCAGCCCGGAAACACTGACGGCGTGGATGAACTGGCGCCAGGCACACCCGCTGCATGAACGCGCATGGCAACGGGCCGAAACGTTTGCCCGGCGCATGAGCGACATCCGCTCGCCCAATCAGCGCCCCCTGGCAAATGCCGCACTCAGGCCGACGCTGTCGCGACGCGCGGCACTCAAACAATTGAGTGTGCTACTGGCCGCAGGCGCCGGTGCCTGGAGCCTGAAAGATGCGGCACTCCTGCAAGACCTCAGCGCCGACTACCACAGCCAGGTCGGAGAACAACGACGTTTCGTGCTCGCCGACACCACACAGGTGCAACTCAACACCGACAGCGCCGTCAACGTGGTGTTCGAGCGAGAGGCACGCCGCATCAAACTGTTGCGCGGCGAAATCCTGATCACCCGCGACCCGCTCGCCGATGGCCGCTCTCTGTCAGTGGAAACCGCCGAAGGCACTCTCGACGCAGCCTTGGCGCGATTCAGTGTCCGCCAGCGTGCGGGCATCACGCAGGTCAATGTCTATGACGGCGCCCTGACGATTAATCCATTGGCGCAGCCCCGTACCTCGATTCCCTTGAGGGCTGGCGACCAGGTTCTGTTTGACGCTCATGGCGTAACGTCCCGGCAAGGCATCGCACTCACGGCCCCCGCCTGGACGCAAGGCATGCTGGTGGCCCAAGGTCAGCCGCTCGACGAGTTCCTCGTAGAGCTGGGTCGCTATCGCCGTGGTCATCTGGCGTGCGATCCGGCGCTGGCAGACCTGCGCGTTTCGGGCACATTTCCCCTGGCCAACACCGAGCGAATCATCTTCGCCGTCGCCGACACGCTGCAGCTCGATGTCCGGCAATTCACCCGTTACTGGGTCACGCTGAAACCACGCCTCGCCTAGCACGAAAGTTTTTTTGCCACAGGGTGGTCCGTTTTCGAATCTCACGAGACTTAACCCCCAGACATTCAATTCAATGGGGAACAACTCGTGGATTTCACCGCACGCAACGGCCGGGCCTGGCATTTCTCTCTCAAGCAAAACCTGGCGGTCGCCGTGGTTCAGGGCATCGCCTGCATGACGGCGAGCGCGCCGCTGATGTTGTTGCCCAACTGGGCTCAGGCCGCCGAGCAGGCTCAGCAGGAATTCGACATTCCCGCGGGACCATTGGCGCCCGCCCTGACCCGCTTCGGTGAGAGCGCACATATTCTGCTGTCGTACGCCACCCCGCTGACCGAAGGCCAGACAACGTCTGGGCTCAAAGGCCGTTACGACGTGGATCAAGGCTTGGCGATGCTGCTCGCGGGCACCGGCCTTGAAGCCAATCGCGGCGCCAACGGTAATTATTCGCTGGTCGCGAGTTCAGGCGAGGCGTTGCAATTGGGCGCCGTGTCGATTTCCGGCAAGGCGCCGGGATCGACTACGGAAGGCACCGGGCTCTACACCACCTACTCGTCCAGCAGCTCGACTCGCCTGAACCTCACCCCGCGAGAAACCCCGCAATCGCTGACGGTCATGACCCGCCAGCGTCTCGACGACCAGCGCCTGACCACGCTGACCGACGCACTGGAAGCCACGCCCGGCATCACGGTCGTTCGCGACGGCGTTGGTGCAGAGACCGACAGTTACTACTCTCGCGGCTTCACCATCCAGAACTACGAGATCGACGGCGTTCCGACCAATCCGCGCCTGGACAACTACTCCCAAAGCATGGCGATGTACGACCGCATCGAAATCGTCCGAGGCGCCACCGGCCTGATCAGTGGCCTGGGCAACCCCTCTGCGACGATCAACCTGATCCGCAAACGCCCCACTGCCGAAGGCCAAGCCAGCATCACCGGTGAGGCAGGCAACTGGGACCGTTATGGCAGCGGTTTCGACGTGTCCGGGCCGCTGACCGACAGTGGCAATGTGCGTGGGCGGCTGGTCGCCGACTACAAGACCCAGAACGCCTGGATCGACCGCTTCAATCAGCAATCGCAATTGCTCTACGGCATTACCGAGTTCGACCTGAGCGAAGACACCCTGCTGACGATGGGCTTCAGCTACCAGCGCACCGACGTCGATTCGCCGCTGCGCACCGGCTTGCCAACGCGTTTCAGCACTGGCGAACGCACCGACCTCAAACGCTCGATCAACGGTGCCCCCGATTGGTCCTACAACGACCATGAGCAAACCAGTTTCTTCACCTCCATCGAGCAGCAATTCGCCAACGGCTGGAGCGGAAAGATCGAGTTCACCCACGCCGAAAACAAGTTCGACGAAGTCTTCAACTACGTCATGGGTGACCTCAACAAGGACGGCACCGGCACGTCGCAGTTGCCGGTTCGCTTCTCCGGCACACCGCGTCAGGACAACCTCGACCTGTACGTCACCGGGCCGTTCAGCCTGTTCGGGCGCGAGCATGAATTGATCGGCGGCATGACCCTGTCCAAGTACAAAGAGAGCGTACCGACCTGGGGCGGCTGGCAATACGACTATGCCGGTTCCGCAGCGGGCAGCATCGAGAACCTGTTCACCTGGGACGGCAACTCCGCCAAACCCGACTTCACCCAGAGCGGCAAATCGTCGATCGACGAAACCCAATACGCGGCGTACCTGACCTCGCGTTTCAGCGTGACGGATGACCTGAGCCTGATCCTCGGCAGCCGTCTCATCGACTGGAAACGCGACACCTCGGACCGCCCGTACAGCGGCCCGGAAACCGAGGTCAATCGGGAAGAGAACGGCGTGTTCATTCCGTACGCCGGCGTGGTCTACGACCTCAATGAAACCTGGTCCGCGTACGCCAGCTTTACGAGCATCTTCAACCCGCAAGCGTCATGGGTCACCGACGAAAACAACAAGCCGCTCGACCCGATGGAAGGCAAGGGCTACGAAATCGGCCTCAAGGGCACGCACCTCGACGGCAAGCTGAATTCCAGCCTGGCACTGTTCAAACTGCAGCAGGACAACCTGGCGATCTGGCAACACGACAACGTCTACAGCGCCGAACAGGACACGACGTCCAAAGGCGTCGAACTGGAACTCAACGGCGAATTGGCCGAAGGCTGGCAGGCGTCTGCCGGTTACGCATACTCGGTCACCACCGACGCCGATGACGCCCGCATTAACACCATCCTGCCGCGCCACAGCGTCAAGACCTTCACCAGCTATCGCCTGCATGGCCCGCTGGACAAACTGACCGTTGGCGGCGGCGTCAACTGGCAAAGCAAAACCGGCGGCGATCTGCACACCTTCAGCCAGAGCAGCTACGCCATTACCAACCTGCTGGCCCGCTACGACATCAGCCACAACCTGACGGCTTCGGTGAACCTGAACAACGTCTTCGATCGTGAGTACTACAGCTCGCCTGCGCTGTCGGGCAACTACGGTGCGCCGCGCAATATCATGACCAGTTTCAAGTACGATTTCTGATGCAGAAACGATGAGCGCGCGCACCTGGCGCAAGGTGCGCTACGCCTGCCACGGTCAGTTACTCACTCATCCCAAGGGTTGATCACCTCAACCCCGGGAAACTCGAAATCACGCACATTGCGCGTGGCGACCGAAGCACCATGGCTTCGGCAGATGGCGGCGATTTGCGCATCAGCCATCGATGCCGAGCGACCATGGGCTTCAGCGCCAGCCACCAACGTCGCGTATTCCACCGCCGCATGGGCATCAAAAGGCAAGATACGCCCCGCAAAATCCTCTTCAAACATTGCCATCGCATGAGCTTCAAGTTTCTGTTGGCGTTTGCCGAAAGACAGCCGGGCAATGCCGTGGAGGATTTCCGCCACGGTGACCGCGCTGATCGCCAGCTCCATCGCCGGTTGCGCATCGACCCAGGCCAGGACTCGGGGATCGGGCTCCACGCGCATGAACTCCGAGAGAACGTTGGTATCGAGCACGATCATTCAGAGAAATCCACCGCAGTCGCTTTCTCGCGCCGCGACGGAAGTTCGAGCTCAACCCCCCCATCAACGCTGAACCTGTTCCGGATACGGCTTCCGAGCCCGCCAGCACGGTCAACTGTAGCCAAGGCCCTGCCCAGTATGAGGCGTGCCTCTTCTTCCATGGAATGCCCATTGTGGGCAGCCGCAATGCGTAACTGTTCTTTGATCTGATCATCCAGGTTTCTGATCGTGATGCTGGCCATGACGCCCCCTTTGCAATCAATGAGATCATTGATTGAGGCTAGCACACCTGTTTCATAAAAAATGAGCTAGAACTCCTTCCACTCCATGCACCCGACTGGCGGTCGACGTAGATGAATTTTTCTTCACCCCGCCCTGGCCCGACACTCGCTACAGTGCGCTCGCTCATTCAAGAAACTACGGTTTGCCCGCCCTCCCGCGGGCTTTTTTTTGGATTTTTTTTGATGTGAAGAGCACTTCGTTTTCAACGTGTGCACAGTTCAACTGTAGGAGCCAGCCTGCTGGCGATGGTCTTTAACGGTAACGCGTGCGGACTGGTTCACCGCGGTTCACTTGAATCCATCGACGGAACGCCGCCCGCAGCAAGCCGGCTCCTACAGGTTCTGTGTTTGCCGAATCCCCACCGCGTTCACGATTCGTTAAGTATTCACGCCGTATGCTGGGAGACACCACTCTCCATAGACAGCCGCCATGTCGCGTCCCGCTTGCTCATTGTTTCTGCTGACAGCGTTGCTGTTTTTCTTCGCCCTCGGCAATCACCAGTTGCAAGGTTCTGCCGAGACGCGAGTTGCCGGGATCGCGATGGAAATGCACCTGGATAACGACTGGGTAACACCGCGTTTGTTTGGCGAAGCGTTTCTGGAGAAACCGCCCCTGAGCCTGTGGCTGGATGCCGGGGCGATCCGCGTGTTCGGCGCGACGCCGTGGGCAGTGCGGCTGGCCTCGGCGTTTGCCGGGTTGTTCAGCGTGATGCTGCTGTTCACAATGCTGCGCCGGTTTGGCCGGCCCACCGCGATTGCCTGGATGGCAGGCCTGCTGCTGGCAACCATGGCCAGTTACTGGAGCAACGTGCGAGGCGTCGGCGAAGATGCGCTGCTCGCCCTCGGTGCGAGCATGGCATTGCTGGCGTTTTTTCAAGGGCACCGGCAGGCGAGCGTCGGCAACTGCGCTTTGTTTGCTGTGGGCATCGCCATCGCGACGCTGAGCAAAGGCGTATTGGGGCTTGCGATGCCAGGCGTGGTGATCTTCGCCTACCTGCTGGCCGAATCATTGCTCGACCAACGCCTGAAGGTTTCACACTGGTTGCGCCCCGGACTGCTGACATTGCTGGGGCTGGTGCCGCTGATTGTCTGGCTCGCGGTGCTGTATCAGCGCGGCGGTATGCAGGCCGTGACGGAAGTGCTGTTGACCAACAGTGTCGGGCGCTTCAGCGGCTCCTTTGTCGAAGCGGGACATTACGAACCGTTCTATTACTACCTCGCCAAACTGCCGCAGGCTTTTTTGCCCTGGAACATTCTGGTGTACCTGGGGCTGTGGCACTTTCGCAAAAGCCTGGCGGCCAATCGTTACCTGTTGTTCTTTACGCTGTGGGTGTTGGCGCAGTTCGTCATGCTGACGCTGGCGTCGAGCAAGCGCACCGTTTACCTGATGTCGATGACTCCCGCGGCGGCAGTGATTGCGGCGGAGTATGCGGGGGTTCTGTTCGAGCGATTGAAGCGGTACGAAGGCGCATCGAATCTGGTGGGACGCATGGCTCGCCATCGTCAGGGGCTGGCCGTTGGCGTGCTGGTCATGGTGATCGCCGGCTACCTCGCCGCCGCGCAATGGGCACTGCCCCACGCGGATCGCTCGTTGTCCTTCGTGCCACTGACGAAGCAGATTCAGGCGATGCAGGACAGCGGGCATGACGTTGCGCTGTTCCAGGCCAATGAGCGGGTGGGCGGTGCCAGCGTGTTCTACACCCAACGCCTGCTCAAGGGACTCGATGACGAGACGCAGCTTCATGCTTACCTCGCCGCATCACCGTCGAATATCGCGGTCATGGCTGTCGCGGATGAACCGGCTCCGCCCTTGAAAGTTCTGAAGGTGATGCGGGTCGGGCGCCAGAATTACTACTTTGTCGGGCAGTGAGACCCCGTCATCGTTCATCGTCGGCAAGCCGACTCCTACAGGGTTCAGGGTTGCTCGCGAATTACGTGTCCACACCAAACTGTAGGAGCAAGCTTGCTCGCGATGACGGCCGCACCCTCGGCAAGGATGTCGCCTGACACACCGCAATCGCCAGCAAGCCGGCTCCTACAGGGTTCCGCGCTATTCAGGAATTACGCGTGCGACGGTTATCTCCTGTGGGAGTGACCCTGTTCGCGAAGACGCCACTCGATGCACCGGCAAGTCCAGCCGCGCACGTCCGTAAAACGCCAGCGCTGTCAGCAAGCACGTCAGCCATACAAAGATCCCGGCCCAGAAGGTGTGGGACATGTAGTGCCAGCCCTGCAGGACCCGAGTTGTGCCGTAGACGAAACCCAGCAGCAGCGAGCCGTACATCAGCGCTTTCGAAAAGCGCCAGCGATAACGACGGGCCACGAAGTACAACGCCAGCATGGTGAAACCGCCCGACGCATGTCCGCCCGGCCAGCAGCGACCATCGCCGGCCTCCTTGAACAGCTGGAAGTTTTCATACCATTCGATGTGGGCAATTTTTCCGCCGTAGAGCGTCGTTTCAATCGGGCAATACACGCTGGTGTGCGCCTTGAGGAAATGAATCACCCCGGTGCAAATCGCAAACGCGAACACCACGAACAGAAAGTCTCGACGATGCCCGTGAGCAAATCGCAGCAGCGGAGCGGCTTTGCTTCGTTCCAGAAACCGACCAAGGCGAGGCCGTTTCTGCGAGTTGACCAGCGGCCAGACAAACGACAGCATCGCGCCGATCAAGGCGATTTCGGCCGTCCAGTTCGGAATGATCCGGGCCCATTTGTGGGTGAGCTTTTCAAAGAAGTGCACCTGGTCGAGCGGAAAGGTCTGGGTGACGGGATCAAAAAAAAGATTGCTGAATGCGATGTCGATGCTGGTCATGTCGAACATCAGAAAGACCACGGCCGCGCAGACAAGCGGAATGCCGAAATTGATGCCGTAGAAGCGCATGGATCTATTCATGGGAGGTCACCGTGCGCCAGTCGGAGGCTTCGATAAAACCGAGCATGCGCGGGGGTTGCGCGGGCTCGGCGGACACAAACAACGAGGCGCCATAACCGAGATTTGAAGTCGGTACCTTGAGGTCTTTCTCGATTTGCGACATGCATTCGCTGTGGGTGACGAGAATCAGATTGCGCCCCGCGACTTTGTGCGCCAACGCATCGCGCAGCATCGTGCCTTTGCAGCTGATCAGCCAGTTTTCATCGACGCCCACCTTGTTGAACATGTAGCTGGCGGTCTGCGCTGTGCGAATCATCGGGCTGTTGTAAATATCGGCCTTTTCCAGGCCCAGTCGCTCGAACTGCGCGCCGATACTCACGGCAACGCTGCGGGAGCGATCGGTGATGCCGTCGTTGCCACTCAGGCACGCGGCTTTGGAGTGATCGCAGCGCTCGACGTGCCGCACCAGCACAATCATGTCGCCCCTGGCCCAGCCGGATAACAAGGCCCGGGCGCCAGCGACGTTACCGTGGGCCAGGTCCGGCACGGCGCCAGGCCGCAACAGCCACACGGTCAACGGGATCACCAACAGTACCGACGCGAGGACCACCCCGGCATTTCGGTAGCGGGCAAAACGGCTCAGATCAATCGAGCGCTTTACCCCGAACAGACTCAGTCTCAATTCCACATCAGGCCGCCTCACCGGCATGCATCACTTACATTCGATGCCGCGAGGGTAGAGAGGCTTGCGTTGGTGGTCGGTGAAACGCATGTGAAAAAAAGCTTAAGCCGCACGAAGGCCCCTGAGGAGCGAGCCTGCTCGCGATGGACTCAAGAACACCGCGTTCATTCAGAAAACACGCGTCATCGTTGACGCCCATCGTGAGCAAGCTCGCTCCTACAGGAAAAGTCGTCCGACAAAAACCTTTCAGCTCTCGCGATTGCTGCCGATACAGTCCTGCTACACACCCTTGGCTACCAAAAACAACAATCTTCCAGCCAACCGACGACCAAAAAGCGCAACGTTCCTGGAGGAATTTGATGAATAGCTGGTTTGGCAACATCAGCGTGAACATGAAACTGGGCCTGGGATTTGGCCTGGTCCTGGCACTGACCTGCGTCCTCGCCCTGACCGGCTGGACCAGTCTTGGCAGCCTGATCGACCGCAGCAACTGGATGAGCGACATCACCCAGCTCAATGCCGGCCTGACCAAGCTGCGCGTGGTGCGCCTGCAATACATGCTGACCAACGGCGATGAAACGGCCGCGCAGAACGTACAGACCACCCTGGATGCGTTTGCCGCTCAGCAGCAAGCGCTGCTGGTGAAATTCAAGAGCCCGGAAAACCTCGCGCTGCTCAAGGAGCAAGGCTCGTACATCGACGCTTACAAGACGTCCCTGAACAAAATGCGCGGCGCCTACCGCACCGGTAATGGCGCGCGTGATGCCATGGGCGCCAACGCGGAAACCGCCAATACGCTGATCAATTCCATCAAAACCCACGTTCAAGAAATGCCATTGAGCGACCAGCGTTTCGAGCAGTTCCAGGCCATCACCGCCGCCCGGGAAGCGTTCCTGCTGGCGCGCTACGAAGTGCGCGGCTACACCGCGACTACTAACGCCGAGACCGAACAGAAAGCTGTCGGCCAACTCGATGCGGCCATCGCCAGCCTGAAGCAACTCAATGCGCATTTCGCCGACACTGAGCTCGACGCCCTGCGTCAGCTGGAAACAGCGCTGAGCAACTACCGCAGCGCCTTGCAGGCCTACAAGGTCGCGAGCAACGACGCGGTGCAGGCGCGCAAGGAAATGACTGATCAGGGCGCGGCCATCGTGACCCTCAGCGATCAGCTATATCAGATCCAGCTAGACCGCCGTGACGCCGAAAGCGCCCAGGCCCGCACCCTGCAACTGATCAGCACCTTGCTGGCGCTGCTCGTCGGTGTGATTGCCGCCGTGGTTATCACCCGCCAGATCACCGGCCCGCTGCGCGATACCCTGGCCGTGGTCGAGCGCATTGCCAGCGGCGACCTGTCCCAGGACGTCAAGGTGACCCGCCGCGATGAACTCGGCGTGTTGCAACAAGGCATCGCGCGCATGGGCGTGACCCTGCGTGACTTGATCAGCGGCATTCGCGACGGCGTCACCCAGATCGCCAGCGCTGCCGAAGAGTTGTCGGCCGTCACCGAGCAGACCAGCGCCGGTGTCAACAACCAGAAGATCGAGACCGATCAGGTGGCCACCGCCATGCACGAGATGACCGCTACCGTGCAGGAAGTCGCGCGCAACGCCGAACAAGCCTCGCAAGCTGCCGCCGCGGCTGACGGTGAAGCCCGTGAAGGCGACAAGGTGGTCAACGAAGCCATCGCCCAGATCGAACGCCTGGCCAGCGAAGTGGTGCGTTCCACCGAAGCCATGAGCGTGCTGCAACAGGAAAGCGACAAGATCGGCAGCGTCATGGACGTGATCAAGGCCGTGGCCGAACAGACCAACCTGCTGGCGCTCAACGCGGCCATCGAAGCGGCCCGTGCCGGTGAAGCCGGTCGTGGTTTTGCCGTCGTAGCCGACGAAGTCCGTGGCCTGGCCCAGCGCACGCAGAAATCCACCGAGGAAATCGAAGGCCTGGTGGCCGGTCTGCAGAACGGCACGCAACAAGTGTCGACGGTGATGAACAACAGCCGCGTCCTCACCGACAGCAGCGTGGCCCTGACCCGCAAGGCCGGCGAATCGCTGGAGAACATCACCCGCACGGTGTCCAACATCCAGTCGATGAACCAGCAGATCGCCGCCGCGGCCGAGCAGCAAAGCGCCGTGGCCGAAGAGATCAGCCGCAGCATCATCAACGTGCGCGACGTGTCCGAACAGACCGCTGCCGCCAGCGATGAAACCGCCAAGTCCAGCGTTGAGCTGGCGCGACTGGGTAATCAGTTGCAGGAAATGGTCAGCCACTTCCGAGTCTGAAGCAAGTCACAGAGCCGTTCGCCGGTAAGCCGGTCTCGCTCCTACAGGATTACGTAACACCTGTAGGAGCCAGCTTGCTGGCGATAGCGCCTCTAGCCATCCGCTCCCTTCACACGACCACAAATCCGGGTAACGGATTGCTTTTTCATACAACCCGATCCCCCATCGCCCTACCGCCATCCCTGCCCGACTCCTGTACGTTTTTCCTGACCAGGAACATTCCGTTCGGACAGGAGAATGACCACACATGGACGTAAGCAACGAATCACTGTTGCACAGGCTCGTTAACTCTCAAGACAACGAACACGGGGCAGCGACCGACTTCAAGGCCGCCCTGCAACATATGGGTGTCGAATCCGTGCTCGATATCGTGCGCATGACCAAGGCACAGTTCACCCTCGCACTCGCTGAACATACCGACGCAGACGCTGGACAGGCCCATGACAACGCATTGAGTTTCGCCCGCCAGATCAGCCGTCTGTATCAGGAGCATCAGCTATCGTCCGACAACGCCCATCGACGCGTTCGGCGTAGCGCCGACTCTGACTCAACGTCAAAACCCGCTACCTACCAAACCTTGTTCAACGAGAACTGGGACCAGTTTTGCGCAGAGGGTGATATCGCTGCCATCGACTCCCCGGTGGCGTACTTGCGGGCGCTGTATATGTTTGCCGGTCAACTGGAAAAGTCGTCCACGCAAACGGGCAGAATCACCCTGGACAAACGGCGACCAGACCTCAAGACACTGATGCTGGATCATCAGAGCATCTTTGCCGCGCGCCCGATGTTGAGCATCGTCAATGACACCTTGAGCAGTCACATTCAGGAGCACCTGAAAATGACCGGAAGCGTTCATGAAACACTGGCCAGCGAGCGTTTCCCACTCTCGTTGCCCTACGACCTTCATCACCAGCAATGTGTGCTTGGACTGGGAGCAGGCAAACCTGCGCTGGGTGAGTTGAATTACCGGACCAGTCAGACAATGCCGTTCTCGCCCGGACAGACGAAATACGGAAGCCTTTCGCAAACCGCTATCGAGGCACAGAAACTGTTATCCGGCCTGAGCCCGGAGCAGCAGAAAATACTGATAGAGCCGCTTGATCCGGATGTAGAGGAAAAGGTCTACGGTACAAAAACCGACGATCCAAGAATGAGCGTTGAGCGCTTCAAGGAATGCACCGGGCTGACAATGGAGCAGATTGATCAGGTGCTGGCTCAAGGCAAACACCGCCCGAAGAACTCAATCCACAGCCCGGGTTCTCATCGTCGTTTTTATGGCTGCGAATACGTCAATGCAGCGCCGGCTTACAACAAGACCATCGTGGAACCGGCCAACCCCGCGACCTTCAAATTCTTCCCGGTGAAATGTTTCGACGCTCTGTTGCGGATGGTCCGATTACAGCGCTGGACCGGCATTCCCGTTGCCGAACTCGACACGCTGATCGTCAACGCCATGCGCTCGGACGGCACCGAATCCCTTTTGCTTAACGGCAATACTGTTCGCGTCCTGGGGGTGTTCCGATACTTGAACCAACGTCACGCCATCACACCGGAAGAGTTCGCCACGTTACTGCACGATATGCCGACTTCCGCCTGCGGTGATCGTGCTCCTTTGTTCGATCAAGTATTCAATCGAACCGGATTGCTCACGAGCCCCTTTGTGCAAAACGCAGGAAAAGACATTGATATCGAAGCCTCCGACTCGCAGCCCAGCCTCAACTATCTCGCCGCCGGGTTGGGGCTGACCGTCACCCAGGATTCATTGTTGCTGCTCGCGGCACAGACCAGGAAACATCTTTCTTCGCTTAAACACGACTTGCCTACGACGTCCTCACTTTATCGCCAGGCCCGCGTCGCACGGATGTTCGGTTTATCACCGGTCGAATGCAACGAACTGGCCCGGACACTGGGCGGAGAAGCGTTCGGCAAGCTGCTGGTGACAGGCAAAGTCAGCGATCCGAACGCACCGACAACCGACATACTCGACGTCTTGATGGCCATGGAATGGGCCGTTGAGTGGCTCAGGCAAAACAATCGCGATGTGCTGCAATGGTGTCGTTTGTTCAATTCGACCAAGGACGCCTTACCGCTCACCCCGAAGCTGCAGAGTCATCTGGAAGCGCTACAGGGTGAGACCGGCCCTTCTGCCGAACAGCAACAGCGTCGGGTGGAAGTACTTCTGCATGACATCGCCGACGTGTCCGCCGACTACGTTCCCGCCGTGATGGCGATGGGGGGCACCTCCTCGGCAGCCGTGTTCTCGGATATCGAGCGCAGCACTCCCGGACAAATGCCGCATTCGCTGGCGTCAGTCCTGCGCGCGATCGAAGCGTGCAGCGGACTGCAGTTGAGCAGCAACACGCTTGAGCAACTGATCACTCATCCGGCATGGCTGGCCTCGAACAGCCCGGAAACCCTGACGCCTCAAACGCTTTACTTGCTTGAGCGCTTCAGTCACTGCGTGCGCCATCACACGCAATCGGAAGACAACCTTCTGCATTACTTGCGTCTTGCCAATCAGGACTCAACGGCATTTTCAGAGGTCAACGGCCTGCTGGCCAGCCTCCTGAAATGGAACACCGAAGAGGTCAGCAGCCTGACCGCGGTACTAGGGCAAAAAAGCGCCGCGACCATGGAAGAAGTGGATTGGATCATGCGCTGCCAAGCCTGCTGCAAAAGCACGGGGCTGTCGGCAAGCCTGCTGCTCAAGGCCACCAGCCTGACCACCAAAAGTCCTACAGCCGACTGGAAAGCCGTTGGAGAAGCCCTGATCACTGTCCGTCATTGACCCCAACTCCACTCCATTATTCAAGGATCGAATATGACCGTTGCCATAAAAAAGCAGCTAGATGAAAGCCTGCGCGATGCCCTGTTGGCGTATTACCTTGCCAAGGTCGCGCCCACAAAAAACCCGAAGTTCAAGAGTGCCGAGGATCTCTATGAATACTGGCTGCTCGATGTGCTGGTCAGCCAGGATGTGCCCACCACACCAGTGGCGTGTGCCATTGCCAGCCTGCAGCAATACATCAATCGCATCCTGTTGCGCATGGAGCCCGGTTATGGCCCCGAAAGCATAACGCCCGATCAGGTGCAGCTATGGCGCAACGAGATGCACCAGTACCGCCTCTGGGCCGCCCATCAAAAACTCATGTACTTTCCCTCGATGTATCTGGACCCCAGCCTGAAAGAGAACAAAAGCGACAACTTCCAGCAACTGGAAAACGACCTCAACCAGAACCGGATTCAACCCGACGCCGTTCAGGCAGCCGTGCTGGCCTACCTGACCCGCTTCGAAGAAATCGCCAACCTGAACATCCTCAATGGCTATATCGACGGCGATGACTTTGCCAACAGTACCTATTACTTCATCGCCAAATCTCGCAGTGAGCACACTTACTTCTGGCGTTCGCTGAACATGGCGCAACGACCGTTCAACGACACTGCTACGCAAGCCACCTCGCCCAAAAGGGATCAACCCGAACCGTACGCCTGGTCAGACTGGGAAAAAGCCGACATCCCCATTCCGAACGATGCAGTCGAGCACTCGATTCGCCCGGTGTGGTTCAACAATCGTCTATTCATTATCTGGGCAGAGTGCATTGGCCAGGACCCAGCTGCGGTCAACTCCACGTCCTCCCTGCATGGCGATAGCACAGCGCACCAGCGCAATCCTTTGCTGCGTTTGAACCTCAGTTACAAAAAACCGGACGGTAGCTGGAGCACGCCACGTACATGCCTGCAAGGTTATAGCGACGATAAAGCACTTCGTGACAAAGACCTGAATTCGATCAGGCCATTGATTGATTCCCTCGCCATACATCACCAGAAAGAGTCAAACGACCTACTGTTCGTGGCCCTGCGTGTTCACAAGGACAATACTGGATCGACAGGCGCTACCGAAAACGACTACACCTTTTTAAAAACGGCAGTCATCGATAAAAACCTCGACATCAAACCGGGCATTTCAGAACCTGCAAAGGATGCAGCTGCAAACGACCAAAGCGCGTTCCACAAAAACCTCATCCAGGTCCTTCACCGCGGACGCCAAGACTCCGCCCAACTAAAAAGCCGGCTTCAATTCAAAACCCATGTCCAATCTATACATTGGGCACACGCCACACCTTATTCCACAGACACAACCCTATGGAATTTCAATGGACACCAGAGCCAGATAAGTTCCGAATCAAATTACGACAAAGTCAACTCATCATTCACGCTTGAATTGACGACCCAACACAAAGGCACCGTACTTTTAATACTCAATACGCCTCCAGAATCAAACCCTGCACTGGAGTTGTTTCTAATACTTCCCGATCTGGATTTCTCAACAACGGCCTATGTGGAGATTGGTCCAGGCTCAACGTTGACCTTGACTGCCGGTGTCAACTACGACCAGAACAACGCCCTGTCTCTCGGCGGCAATTTGAACATCATCAACGTGCTCAGAGACGAAAGCACTTCTGCGAGTTTCACACTAAACAGAGGAGCAGATATAAGCGGCAAGTTCATTTCCACTGCCGCCTTGCGACACCTGATCAATCTCGACAAATCTCAACCGTTCAGCATTTCAATAAGAAACAGGCTTGACAGCTGGACATTCGACCAAGTTAAAGTTTTCTACAGTACCCACCTCTATGCCCGACATATCATTTATCGCAAAAGCAACACTCACGAAAAAATCAACGCTGACTATTCAAATTTGACCGTTGTTGCACAGTCTCTTGGTGCAATACATTTGAAAGACAATTTTTCGCATACCTGGCAGAACGACGAGATCAGTAAAGAGGGTGAGACCTTTTATTACGGAGTGGCGTGGAGTCGTCCTGACGAAGGACAGAACGTGGTTTTCTCTGCCCTCAAAGCTATAACGCTGAAATCACCTCTCTCCGCGACATCCCGCCAACCACCAGAAATCACTAGCAACGTGACCACCCCTCTGGGCACGGTTCAAACAATTGATTTCTCATCTTCTGAAATCCGGCGCAGCGACGGCAGCCAACAGCCTCGCCAGTCAATTCGCTTGAACACAGCCTTCACCGCCGAGTTGATCCGGCGCACCGAGAACAGCCTGGATGAATTATTCAGCCGGGAAACACAGCATCTGCCTGAGCCTGCCCTCTCAGGCGAAGTCTCCAGCAAGATGGATTTCCACGGACCCTACGGGCGTTACTTCACCGAGCTGTTTCTCTATCTGCCATGGCTGATCGCCCATCGATTGAACACGGAGCATCAATACGACGAGGCCGAACGCTGGATCCGGTACGTATTCGACCCCGGCAACCAGTCCGAATACTGGGGCGCCGAGCCCTTGACCGGCCCCGACGTTCCCTCCTACTCCGAACAGGCGCCTCAGGATCCCCACCAGATCGCGCTCAGCCATCCGGTGCACTTTCGCAAGGCGCTGTACTTTCTGTACCTCGACATCCTGATCAACCGCGGCGATGCCGCTTACCGCGAGCTGACGCCCGACAGCCTAGGCGAGGCCAAGCTCTGGTATGCGCGGGCGCTGGACCTGTTAGGGCCACGTCCGGTCGTTCAACGGGTCGATCAATGGTCAGACGTCAGCCTGCAGACGCTGAGCGAAACCACCAGTGAAGGCTTGCGCACATTCGAGAAATCACTGGCCGGTTCCTCCCTCACATTGCAGGGCCGAAAAGGCGGATCACGCCAATATGTGCCGGCCATCGATACTCCGCACCTGCATCTGCCGTTCAACCCGGCGCTGCTCAAACGCTGGGACATTGCCGAGGGCCGGTTGTACAACTTGCGGCAAAACCTCGACATCACCGGCAAGCCATTGCACATGCCGCAGTTCGCGGCGCCGCTGGATCCCCGCGCGTTGCTCGGTACCCATTCACAGAGCGACCCGGGAGATGTGGCGTCAGGCTTGCCGAGCGCACAAATCCCGCCTTACCGCTTTACGGCCATCTACAGCCAGGCCCTGAATGCCGTGGAAAGTCTCTGCCAGTTTGGCGCCACGCTGCTGTCGCTGATTGAGCGCAAAGAGCAGGCGCAACTGCAGGAACTGCAACAACAGCAGGTTTGGCAACTGGCGAAAATGTCCGTCGACCTGCAAACCCAGGCACTGCGGATTGACCATCAAAATCGTCAGGCGCTGCTGGCCAGCAAGGCCATCGCCCAAGGACGGGGCAATCACTACCGGCAATTGCTGGAAAAAGACGTCAGCGAAGCCGAGGCGCAGGCCAGCCAGCTGTATTTGAGCAGCGGCTCCGCGGAACTCAAGGCATCGGCCGCTCAGGTAGTGGCGGGCGGCATGATGATGATTCCGAGCATCTTCGGTTTCAGCAATGGCGGCAGTCGCTGGGAAGGCGCCATGCATTCGGCCACGGCACTCGCGCAATGCAGCGCCATTTCGGATCGCACCGCGGCGGCCAACATTGACCGTACGGCGCTATTCGCCCGGCGTCGGGAGGAATGGACCCTGAGTCGTGATCAGGCACAACTGGAACTGGCACAGATCGAGGCGCAACTCGCCCATTTCACCGAGCAGGAAACCGCCACTCGCCTGCAGTTACGCCTGGCCGAAACAACCCTGAGCCAGACCCGGGCCACCTACGATTTCCTCAGTAAAAGGTTTACCAAAGCGCAGTTGTACCAATGGCTCAACAGCCAGTTTTCCACCCTCTACTACCAGGCTTATGACGCTGTATTGGCCCTGTGCCTGGCCGCCGAAGCCTGCTGGCAATACGAGCGCGCCGATTTCACCACGCGCTTTATTCGACCCGGCGCCTGGAGCACAACGTATCGGGGCCTGGGTGCTGGAGAACAGTTGAAATTGAGCCTGCTGAAAATGCAGTCCGAGTATCTGCAGCGCAACGAGCGAGAGCTGGAAATTCGCAAGACAGTGTCGCTGCGTCAGCTCAAGGAAAAGGACAGCTCGGTCAACAAGACATGGACGGATATTCAAGCGGGCCTGACAAAAGGCACCTGCGATTTCGAACTGACCCACGCCATGTTCGAGGACGATTACAAGGACCAGAACCATTACCTGCGGCGCATCAAGACCATCAGTGTGTCCTTGCCGGCCTTGCTCGGCCCCTACGAAAACATTCGCGCAACACTGACCCAGACCGCCAGCAGAGTGTTCATGGCTCCCGGCGACAAGGCGCCAACCATGGAGAGCAAACGCGCCAGCCAGCAGGTTGCCCTTTCCACAGGTATCGATGACAACGGCCTGTTCACCCTCAACTTCAACGATGAGCGTTACCTGCCTTTCGAATATACCGGCGCCGTCTCCGCATGGCGCCTGACCTTCCCGAACCCCGAAGCGCAGAAAGTGATGCTCGAATCACTGACCGACATTATCGTGCACGTGAGCTACACGGCCAGGGTGGGAGGTGCGCAATGAGTGAACAAAACGCATTGCCCGTCAACGCGCCGTCATTGCCCAAAGGGGGCGGGGCCATTCAAAGCATTGGCAAAGGCTGGGGAGCCATCGGCGCCCACGGTGTGGCGTCCTATGAGCTGGCGTTGCCGATTTCACCGGGGCGCGGCTTTGCACCCTCGCTGTCGCTGGGTTATGGCAGCTCGGTCGGCAACAGTGTGTTCGGGATTGGCTGGGGACTGTCGTTGCCCGTCGTTGCGAGACGTACCAGCAAAGGTGTCCCGGCCTATGACGAGGATGACGAAATTGTCGGACCCGGGGGCGTTGTGTGGCTGCCCGAGCGCGACGCGAAAGGGGCTTTCGCCGCGACCACTATCACGCACTACAACGACCTGGCGCTTGAAACGACTTTCACCGTCGTCCGTTACTTCCCGCGAGTGGAACGCAGCTTCGACCGAATTGAACACTGGTCTTGCGAAAGTGACAAACCGGGCTTCTGGCTGGTGCACGGGGCCGACGGCAGCCTGCACCTGTATGGAAAGAGTCCGGCGTCGCGCCGTGCCGATTCGCTTGAGGCGAATCATGTCGGTGAATGGCTGCTGGAGGAGAGTCTGAATGCCCACGGCGAACACATTCTTTACCAGTACAAGGCAGACGCAGCCCAGCGTTATCCGAGCCGTGTGAGTTACGGCAACTTCAAGGCCGATGCCCTGCTTTATTCATGGTCAGCCGACCGACTGAAGACGGTGCAATGGCATTTCGAACTGGTGTTCGACTACGGCGAACGCAGTACCGGGTACGACCAGAAACCAGCCTACGACGGGCAACAGTGGCAGACACGGAGCGACGGGTTTTCCAGCTTGGCCTACGGTTTCGAATTACGCACCGAACGCCTGTGCCATCAGGTACTGATGTTCCACCGTTTTCCCGACGAGTTGGGTGCCGACCCCGTTCTGGTCCGTCGCCTGCTGCTCGAATACCGTCAGACTTCTCTGGGCTATCAGCATTTGAATGCGGCCCATGAGCAGGCCTTCGGCAGGGCAGGCGCCGCCGAAAATCGTCCTCCCGTCGAGTTCAGTTACAGCGAATTCAAGCTCTCGCCTGATGCCGGTTCCTGGCAACCCCTTCAGGACATGCCCGGTCTCAACGATGGCCGCGGTTATCAACTGGTAGACCTGTATGGAGAAGGCCTGCCGGGGGTGCTTTATCAGGACGACGCCGGCTGGCATTACCGTGAACCCCTGCGCGCCAGAAGCAACAGCGATGAAGTGACTTACGGCCCGTGGCAAGCACTGCCGGAAATCCCCATTGCCGATGAGGCAAAACCCATGCGTCAAACCCTGAGCGACCTCACGGGCGATGGCCGCCTGGACTGGGTCATCGCGCAGCCGGGGTTGAGTGGCTTTTTCTCGTTGGGACCGAACCGCGACTGGTCGACCTTCGCCACCTTCAGCGCCGCCCCTTCGGAGTTTTTTCACCCTCATGGGACGCTGGCGGACTTGATGGGCGAAGGCCTCGGCGACCTCGCCTTGATCGGTCCGCGCAGTGTTCGTCTGTACGCCAATCAACGGGAGCAGGGTTTCTCGGCCGCCCGTGAAGTGGCTCGCAAAGAGGATGAAGACGCCCTGCCTCAACTCACCTCATCTTCCAGCGAGCTGGTGGCTTTCAGCGACATCCTCGGCACCGGTCAACAGCACTTGGTGCGCATTCGTCACGATGAAGTGAAGTGCTGGCCAAACCTCGGTCGTGGACGTTTTGGCAAAGGGATCGTGCTGGGATCACCGGGGCTTGCGTATGGAACGTTCGATGCCGCGCGTATTCGCCTGGCGGATCTGGACGGCTCCGGCGCTGCCGATTTGATCTATTTGCAAGCGGATCAGGCGCTGATTTTCATGAACCTCAGCGGCAGCGGATTCGCTTCTGCCGTTTCCCTGCCGTGGCCGAAAGGCGTTCGCTACGACCGGTTATGTCAGGTGACTATCGCCGACCTGCAAGGCCTCGGATGTTCCAGCCTGGTGCTGAGCGTGCCTCACATGACTGCCCGACATTGGCGCTACGACTTTGTCAGCGCAAAACCGTATTTGCTCACCGCAACCAACAACAACTTGGGCGCCGCCAGCAGCCTGCATTACCGCAGTTCGGCGCAGGAATGGCTGGATGAAAAAGCGGAACGGATCAAGTCCGGCAGGCCCGTGACTTGCCATGTGCCACTCGCCCTGCATCTGGTCTCGAAACTAACGCAGCAGGACGAAATTACCGGCAATCGCCTGACCCAGGGATTTTCCTGGCGCCAAGGCTTCTACGACGGCATCGAGCGGGAGTTTCGCGGCTTCGGCCTGTTGCAGCAGACCGACAGCGAAGCCCATCCCGACAGTGCCGACTCGCAGGGTTTTACGACACCGTGCCTGAAAAAAAGCTGGTTCCACACCGGTCAATACGTGGACCTGCCCCGCACCGGTTACAGTCGCGCAGATACAGCCGCCGTGCCGCTGGGCAAAGCGCTGCTGGCTCGCTATCAACCCGAGACTGCTGACGACATTCCCGTCACCTCTGCGAATGCCGCGACCCTCCTCGAAATGGCCCGCGCCTTGAGCGGTCATCTGTTGCGCAGCGAAGTTTTCGGCATCGACAGGCGTCTGAAAAAAAGAACGCTGTATTCGGTTCAGGAACACCGTTACCAGGTCCGTTTACTCCGGACGCCTGAGGGCAAGCGGGGTTACGCCCGGTTGTTGCCGATGCGCCTGGAGACTCTCGATTATCAATACGAAGGCATCGCCGATGATCCGCAATGCCTGCACACCTTCAACCTGCAGCACGACAGGTTCGGCGCATTGACCCACAGCGTCACGGCCCATTACGCCCGCCGCACAACCACCAGCGACATCCCACCGTTCAGCGATCCCGACGAGCAACAATGGTGGCGCGATGCGCATGATCCCGCGCAACAGTTCCATTACCTCAACGAAACCCGCGCCGAATTCATTCACCTGGACACGCCTCAGGCCTGGCGACTGGGGCTGCCCTATCGGCTGCGCAGCAATGCGTTCAAAAGGCCCAAGGCACCCGAAATCGGAGGACTGAAGAGCAAGGAACTCTCGTTCGAAAAGCTCATCGCGCTCGTCAAGGAGCCGCAATGGGCAACCGGGAGCGTCCTGACCGCTATGTCCGTGCAACGCTACAAGCACACATCAACCACTGAGACTCTGGCGGACGGCGTCGCTCACTTTGAAGCCCTGGCCGACCATCTGGAAACCGCCGAGCTGGACGACACCGCATTGAAAGCCTTCGACGTGTTGGGACAAGAAGCCCGTCCCAAAGGAAAACTGCTGGAGCGAATCGGCTATCACCGCATGACCGGGTTTCTGCCCGAGCCCATGCCTGCGCGCAGGCTCTGGTCGATCAAAAGCGGCTTCGCGACCTACGCGAACTTGAGCGGCTTCTACAGAACACAAACCCTGCAGCCGAGCAAAAGCCAGGGTGTGATCGAAATCAGCCACGACAAATACCACTGCCACATCACCGGCTTCAAACTTCCCGATGGCTGCACCACACACGCCACCCACGACTATCACTCACTTGTCCCCCTGCGCATTACCGATCCGAACGGGAACATCGAAGAAGGCCTCTACGACCCTTTCGGCCAGTTGATCGCCAGCAGTTTTCATGGCCGTGAAGGTGATAAGCCCCAGGGTTTCAAGCCGATAGACGAGTACAAACGCTCACTGCTCACCAGCCCGGGCGACGCCATTGACGACACTAAAAAAGCACTCCAGAGCGCCGCCAGCGCTACATTCAGTGCGCCGTTCAGCTGGATGGGGAGCCTTTCGCAAACGGCGTTGAAGGACACTGAATGGCTGGCAAGGTGTGTCACCAAGGGGGACTTGTTGCCCGGAGGATTCATTCGCGCCCAGGGCCGAAAGCGGCTGGCGGATCTTGAGTCGCTGCCCGCCGACGAAGCCAGATTGAAAACCGAAATCGACACGTCACGGCGTGAGCCAGTGCACACCGCCATCCTCGTCGCCGATCGTTACCCCGAAGATGACCAGCAACAGATCCACATCGCCATAACCTGTTTCGATGGCTTTGGAAGGACCCTGCAAAGCAAGCAACGGGTTGAGCCAGGGACCGCCTGCATCGTCAACACCCAGGGAGAACTGGAGCTCAAGGACGCAAAACCACGGGAGCAGATCGCAGCCATTCGCTGGCGTATCAGCGAACGGGTTGAATACAACAACAAGGGTCTGGCGATACGCCTGTACCGCCCTTACTTCGCCGATCAGCATCGCTACATCAACGACGCGTCCTTGCGCACGCACGGCCATTGCGACCTGCAGTTCTACGATGCGCTGGGTCGTCCTGTGCGCACCCGCCTCGCCAAACACGATGGGCATTCCTATCTGCGCCGGCAAACCCGTCACCCCTGGTACACGGTGGAGGAGGACGAGAACGATACGCTCGAAGAAGTGATGTCCGAATCGTCCTCGACGACGGGAGGTGAGGCATGAGCGCCCGTCTTCACCGCAAGACCCCGGCCATCCAGGCCTTCGACAGCCGCGGTCTGCCCGTGCGGCAGATCGCATACTGGCGCGACAACGCCGAGGACAATCCACAGTTGCGAATCACCCGTCAGCAGCATGACGTTGCCGGACGCCAGGTGGCGCAGTGGGATCCTCGTCTGTTTGCCAGCGTGCAGGATGCCAACCTGAGGACGATCCATAGCCTGTCCGGCAAAGCGCTGCGGGTCGACAGTGTCGACGCCGGCTGGCGCCTGGACCTGCATGGCGACGCCGGACAGAGACTGCGCAGTTGGGATCAGCGTGGCAGCCACTGGCAAACCACCTACGACGACCAACTGCGGCCGACCGTCATCCGGGAACAAACGGGCGATGAAACGCTGCGGGTGATTGAACGCCTCGGCTATGGCGACAGTTCCAGCGAGTCTGCCAGACACAACCTGTGCGGCGCGTTGACCCGCCACGATGACGCCGCCGGCACTTTGCTCACCCCTGAATACGCACTCTGCGGCAAGCCCGCTCGCCAGACCCGGCACTACCTCAACGATACGCAACAGCCAGACTGGCCGGACGATAAAAAGGATCGCGATGCGCTGCTTGAAACGGGGGATGGCCACGAAACGAACTGGGACTACGACGCACTGGGCGCAACAATCCGACAAGTCGATGCCGGTCAGCACCAACGGCGTTTCTCGTTTGATCGTGCCGGCCAACTCAAGACCATCGGCCTGCTCGTCAAGGGCTCGGCCACTGAACAGGTGATCCTCAAGGACCTTCACTACAACGCGTTTGGCCAGATCGAATCTCAGACGGCCGGCAACGGTGTGGTCAGCCGTGCCGGGTACGATCCCGCCCGTGGTCGATTGACCTCACTCCAGGCGTCCGTGTCGGGCAGCGCCCTGCAGGATTTGCTCTACACCTATGACGCCGTGGGCAATGTGACGCGCATCGAGGACAAGGCCCAGCCCGTGCAATTCGGGAGTAACCAGCGGGTCGACGCGGTCAGCACGTTTACCTACGACAGCCTCTACCAACTGACCCGCGCGACCGGGCGAGAGGCGCAGACACGGATTAGCCAGCCACTCTCCAGCAGGACACCGATTGACGCCCGTCAACTCTTCAACTTTACCGAGCACTACGCGTACGACCTCGGCGGCAACCTGACCGAACTGCGCCATGTTCGCGACCGCAACAACTATACCCGGACCTTCAGCGTGGCCAACGCCAGCAATCGTCTGCAGTCGTGGAACAAGGGAGATTCCTCGCGCCCTTCAACTGCAACGTTCGATGCCAACGGTAACCAACAAGCCTTGAACCCCGGGCAGACGCTGGAATGGAATGCCCGCAATCAACTGGCCAGTGTCCTGTTGATCCCCCGTGACGACGGGCGTAATGACGTCGAGCGCTACAGCTACGACAGCAGCGGCCAACGTGTGCGCAAGGTGCAAACGACCTATGCCGCCTCCGTGACCCATACCCGGGAAACGCGCTACTTGCCCGGACTCGAAATCCGCACCCGCCATAACGAACGCCTGGAAGTCATTACCCTGCAGGCCGGTCGCTGCAGCGTGCGTTACCTGCACTGGACCGAAGGTCGGCCCGCCGGTATCGCGGGTAATCAATTGCGCTACAGCCTGGACGACCACCTGGGTTCCAGCTCACTGGAACTGGACGATCAGGCGTGGCTGATCAGTCAGGAAAGTTATCTGCCCTACGGAGGAACGGCCTGGTCGGCCTCACGCTCGGAGGTAGAAGCCGACTATCGAACTGTCCGGTACTCCGGCAAGGAGCGTGATACCAGCGGGCTGTATTGCTACGGGCAACGGTATTACGCGCCGTGGTTGCAACGCTGGGTCAGCCCGGATCCGGCGGGGCCGGTGGATGGATTGAATCTGTATGCCATGGTGGGGAACAACCCGGTGAGTTTTTTCGATCACCAAGGGTTGGGGAAAGTTGAGGCGGTCACTTTCGATCATGTGTTGGAACCGGATCCATGGGCGCTGGAAATCGTACAAACCTCGGCCGCGGCCAGCATATCAAGGAACCGGAACAGACTCGCCGCAGGGGCCTATGGAGACAATCCCGCAAATGGGCTCAGCAAAAACAGGCTAAAGGAACTGGTTGTTCACTCTTACGCCAACTTTTGGGAAGAGGACAAGGTCATCGGGAGGGCCTCCGGGTTCTACAACCTCAACGGCCCCAGGTCTGGCCCAACAGGCTATCAAGGAGTAGATCACGACTATGCAGGCACCGCCCAAAGCCCTGACTTCTACTTGAACTTCGGAAGCTACAAAATCGGCAATACAGCTGAGTACATGACAGATTTAGCCAACCGATACAGCGCCGCAAAAGACGATCCGGTCCACAGGATCAATGTAAGTCTGAGTTTGCGGGAGCAATCCCCAACGATAAACAGAACAGCCGCCAACGTGCATGAGCTTCAGCAGTGGACCCGAGACTCAATTGAAAAGCATATCGAAGAAAGTAACGGGATCATTCCCAAACGAGCCGGGGGACCGGGGGCTCATGGTGAGGTCCGGCTACTGAACACCATCGTTGCTCTTTACCCGGACAAAGCGGAGAGAATGCTATCGGAAGCAACTGTATCCACTAGCAAACTATTTGGTGACGACGCCGTTAAACCATTTATTGCCTGCTTCAATTGCAGCGGAATCATTCCCGAAACGACCCAGATCTGGACCCGGCGTAATCGCAAAGATTACGCCGGGTACAATGCTCACATACAGCAAATAAATGGCACGCGGCAATGACTGCCGGGCATGACTGAAGCGCCTGGGTAGCCTCTGTCAATCAAACACTGATCGCATTGGTAAACACCAAGCGATTACCAAACGGATCGCTGATGGTCATGTCCTGGCTACCCCAGGGCATGGCCTGGATCTGCGGGTGCGAGAACTTGTATTCCTTGGCCAACAGTTGCTGCTGGAAGGCTTCCAGCTCATCGGTCTCGATGCGCAATGCCGAGCCCGGCGTGCTGTCGCCGTGATGTTCGGACAGGTGCAGCACGCATTCGCCCCGGGAGACTTGCAGGTACAGCGGGAAATTCGGCTCGAAACGATGCTGCCAGTCGATCTTGAAACCCAGGAAGTCGACGTAGAATTCCACGGCCTTGGTCTCATCGAAAATCCGCAGGATCGGGGTGGTTTTGCCGAAGCTCATCTCGTTGCTCCCAGACTATTGAGGCCCGGAGTGTATCAAGGCCAGTCTTAACGCTTCGGCTTGGCCGGGGCTTTCTTTAATTGCAATGTGCCATCACTGTGACGCAGCACTCGAAACGGTCATTGAAAACCGTCCCGCAAATCCCCTTCCCGCGCCAGAAACCGCCCTTCCCTTTTGCCGTTCGCCTGGCCGTCGCTGTAACTCAACACACCGTTGACCCACACACCGTCGATGCCTTCGGCCGCCCGTTGCGGGTCATTGAAATCGGCGACATCGCGGATGGTGGCCGGGTTGAACAACACCAGGTCCGCCCAATGCCCTTCACGGATTTCGCCTCGTTCCTTCAAGCCAAATCGCGCCGCCGACAGACCGGTCATCTTGTGCACCGCCGTGTGCAACGGAAACAGCCCGATGTCGCGACTGAAATGCCCAAGCACCCGTGGGAAAGCGCCCCACAAACGCGGGTGCGGAAACGGGTCTTCCGGCAAGCCGTCGGAACCGACCATCGACAGCGGATGCGCGAGGATGCTGCGTACGTCCGCCTCGTCCATTCCGTAGTACACCGCGCCCGCCGGTTGCAGACGGCGGGCGGCGTCCAGCAGCGATACGTCCCATTCGGCGGCGATGTCCATCAGGTCGCGGCCACCCAGTTCCGGGTGCGGCGTCGACCAGGTGATGGTGATGCGGTGCGCGTCGGTGACCTGCTTGAGGTCCAGGGTCGAAGAGCTGGCCGCGTAGGGATAACAATCGCAACCGACCGGGTGGGTTTTCGCCGCTTCTTCGAGCGAGGCCAGCAGCTGTGGACTGCGCCCCCAGTTACCGGCGCCGGCGCATTTGAGGTGGGAAATGATCACCGGGGATCGGGCATGACGGCCGATCTGGAACGCCTCGTCCATGGCCTCCAGCACCGGCTCGAATTCGCTGCGCAAATGGGTGGTGTACACCGCGCCGAACGCGGTCAGTTCTTCGGTCAGTTGCATCACTTCATCGGTCGACGCCGAGAACGCGCTGGCATACGCCAGGCCTGTGGATAAACCCAAGGCACCGGCTTCGAGGCTTTCACGCAGTTGTTCACGCATGGCACTGATTTCATCCGGCGTGGCGGTACGAAACAGGTCGTCGAGGTGATTGCTGCGCAACGCGGTGTGACCGACCAGGGCGGCGACGTTCAGCGTGGTGTTCGCCGCTTCGACCGCCGCGCGGTAATCGCTGAAGGTCGGATAAACGAAGGCCGCCGAAGTGCCGAGCAGGTTCATCGGGTCCGGTGGATCGCCTTTCAGGCTCACCGGCGACGCGCTGATACCGCAGTTGCCGACGATCACCGTGGTCACGCCTTGGCTGAGCTTGGGCAGCATCTGCGGCTGGCGGATCACCACCGTGTCGTCATGGGTGTGCACATCGATGAAACCCGGCGCCAGGACCCGGCCAGCGGCGTCGATTTCTTCGGTCGCCGTTGCGTCGTGCAAGTCGCCGATGCGCTCGATGCGGCCGTTGCGGATCGCCACGTCGGCGGGATAACCGGGGGCGTTGCTGCCGTCGATGATCAGGGCGTTGCGAATCAGCGTGTCGTACATCATGTCAGTCTCCCAGCGGCAAGTGATCGTCGCCGCCGCGGTAATCGTCGAGGGCGAGCTTGATCCGCCGCAGACGTTCTTGATTGTCTTCAGGATTGGCCAGCGCCAGCTCGGTGGCAAGCACATCGATGGCCAGCAGCATGCCGTAGCGCGCCGCCGTGGGTTTGTAGATGAACGAGGTTTCGGCGCTTTGCAGCGGCAGCACGATGTCGGCCAGTTGCGCCAGCGGCGAGTCGGCGCGGGTGATGGCGAGAATCGGTGCGCCGTAGTTGCGCGCCAGTTCCACGGTTTCTAACAACTCGGGAGTGATGCCGGTCAGCGAGCAGACAATCACCACGTGCTCGGCGCTGAGGCTGGCGGCGGTAATACGCATCATCACCGCGTCGTGGCAGACCGCAATCGGGTAACCGAGCCGCACCAGGCGCACCTGCAGTTCGTCGCTGCACAAGGTCGAGCAACCGCCCATGCCGAACGCATGAATCATCCGCGCCTTGCCCAGCAATTTCACCGCATCGGCGAAGCGCGACTCGTCGAAGGCTGACAGATGCTGGCGCAAGGTCGACTCGATATCGCCGACGATCTGCCCATAGAACGCCGACTGATCGGGCGTGCCCGCCGGGTCGAGAAAGCGGCTGCCGACGCCGCTGGCCTGCGCCAGTTGCAGGCGCAGATCACGCAGGTCACGACACCCCACCGTGCGGGCGAAACGCGACAGCGTGGCGGTGCTGACTTCCGCCCGCAGGGCCAGCTCATCGAGGCTGGCGGCAGAGGCGAATCCGACGTCGTCGAGCATCAGCCGCGCGATGCGTCCTTCGCCGGCGCTGAAGGAATCCTGACGGGCGCGAATCTGGTAGAGGATGTCCATGGCAGGCGACTCCGGTTAAATCAGGTAAGAAAGACCCACAGTCAGCGCAAAAGCCACCACCGAAATAATGGTCTCCAGCACGGTCCAGGTCTTGAAGGTCTGGGCGACGCTCATGTTGAAGTATTCCTTGATCAACCAGAAGCCGCCGTCGTTGACGTGGGAAAAAATCACCGAGCCGGCGCCGGTGGCCAGCACCAGCAATTCCGGATGCGGGTAGCCCAGGCCAATCGCCACCGGCGCGACGATGCCCGACGCCGTGGTCATGGCCACCGTGGCCGAACCCGTGGCGATGCGCATCAGTGCCGCGAACAGCCAGCCCATGATCAGCGGCGACAGGTGGAATTCGTGGGCCAGGCTGACGATCTGGTCGGTCACGCCGGCGTCCACCAGGATCCGGTTCAAACCGCCGCCGGCGCCCACCAGCAAGGTGATGCTGGCGGTCGGCGCCAGGCATTCGTTGGTGAACTTGAGGATCGATTCACGGTTGAAGCCCTGGGCGATGCCGAGGGTCCAGAAGCTCAGCAAGGTTGCCAGCAACAGCGCGATCACCGAGTTGCCGATGAACAGCAAAAACTGGTTGAAGCCGCTGCCCGGTGTGGAAATCAGGTTGGCCCAGCCGCCGATCAGCATCAGCACCACCGGCAACAGGATGGTCGCCATGGTGATGCCAAAGCCCGGCAGGCTGTCGCGTGGTTCACGGTCGAGGAACTGGCGTTCCAGCGGGTTTTCCGCCGGCAGTTGAATGCGCGGCACGATGAACTTGGCGTACAGCGGCCCGGCGATGATCGCCGTCGGAATGCCGATCAAAATCGCGTACATCAGCGTCTGCCCCACCGACGCCCCATACACCTGCACCGCCAGCATCGCCGCCGGGTGCGGCGGCACCAGCGCATGCACCACCGACAGCCCGGCGACCATCGGCAGGCCGACCATCAGGATCGACACGCCGACGCGGCGCGCCACGGTAAACGCGATCGGCACCAGCAAGACAAAACCGACCTCGAAGAACAGCGGCAGCCCGACCAGGAACGCGATACAGACCATCGCCCAGTGCGCGTTCTTCTCGCCAAAACGGTCGATCAAGGTCCGCGCCACCTGCTCGGCACCGCCGGACTCGGCCATCATCTTGCCGAGCATGGTGCCCAGCGCCACCACCAGCGCAATGTGCCCCAGGGTCTTGCCAACCCCCGCCTCATAGGCGCCGACCACACCGGACGGCGGCATTCCGGCCAGCAGCGCCAGGCCGATGGACACCAGGGTGATGACGATGAAGGGATTGAGCCGGTAACGGGCGATCAGCACGATCAGCGCAATGATGGCGATGGCGGCATACACCAGCAGCCAATAGCCGAAGGACAGGGTCATGCGGTACTCCTCGAAAGGGTCACGTCGAATGGGTTGTGAAACTCTTAAAACATTTCGAGGCGTGATATTCAAACGAGGTGAAAGTAATTTTCGTGCAAGGGTAAGGGATGTCGCGCAGAGGTATGCGAGGTCGATGAATATGAAAATCAGGCAGGCGGATTTACATCCGCTCCCTTGTAGGAGCGAGCCTGCTCGCGATGGACGTCAACGATAACGCGCGCTGTCTGAATGAACGCGTTGTCTGAACGTTTTTCGCGAGCAGGCTCGCTCCTACAGGGAATGGTCGCAGCCCAGAGGATTGATAGATCAGTCGTGACTGACCCGCGCCCGCTTGAGCAGCTTCTTGCAGCGCTCGGACAAATGCAGCACCCGCAGATGTTTCCCCGCCTTGGCGTAGCGCTCGCGCAGGGTTTTCAGCGCGGCGATGGCCGAGTAGTCGACGAAGTTCAGGTGGCGGCAATCGATCGTCACCACCGACGGGTCGTTGGCCGGATCGAACTGATTGAGAAACGGCGTGGTCGAGGCGAAGAACAGCGTGCCGTGCAGCAGGTACAGCTTGCTGCCGTCGGCTTCGAGGTGGCTGTCGGCATACAGCTCGCGGGCCTGCTGCCAGGCGAAATTGAGCGCGGCGATGATGATCCCGCAGAGCACGGCGGTGGCCAGGTCGGTGAACACGGTGATGACCGTCACGGCGACGATCACCAGCACGTCGTTCAGCGGCACCTTGTTGACCACGCGCAACGATGCCCAGGCAAACGTCTGTTGCGAGACCACGAACATCACCCCGACCAGGGCGGCCAGCGGGATGCGCTCGATTAGCGGTGACAGGAACAGGATGAACAACAGAATCAGCACGCCCGCCACCACGCCGGACAGCCGGCCACGGCCACCGGAGCTGAGGTTGATCACGGTCTGGCCGATCATTGCGCAACCGCCCATGCCGCCAAACACACCGGAGACCATGTTGGCCGCCCCCAGCGCCACGCACTCGCGATCCGGGAAGCCGCGGCTCTCGGTGATTTCGTCGGTCAGGTTGAGGGTCAGCAGGGTTTCCAGCAGGCCGACCAGCGCCATCAGAATCGCGTAGGGCGCGATGATGCGCAGGGTGTCCAGCGTCCACGGAATGTCCGGCAGGGCAAATGTCGGCAAGCCACCGGCAATGTGTGCCATGTCGCCCAGGGTGCGGGTCGGCAGGCCGAGCAGATACACCGCCACGCCGACGCCGAGAATAGCCACCAGCGCCGGCGGCACAGCGCGGGTCAGGCGCGGCAGCAGATAGACGATCGCCATCGTCAGCGCCACCAGCCCCGTCATCAGGTACAACGGCGTGCCGCTGAGCCAGGCCTCACCGCTCTTGAAATGTTCGAGTTGCGCCAACGCGATGATGATCGCCAGGCCGTTGACGAAACCCAGCATCACCGGGTGCGGCACCATTCGCACCAGCTTGCCCAGCTTCAGCAAGCCGAACGCCAGCATGATCAACCCGCCCAGCAACACCGTCGCGAGCAAATACTGCACACCGTGTTGCACCACCAGCGCGACGATCACCACCGCCATGGAACCGGCCGCGCCGGAGACCATCCCCGGTCGCCCGCCGAACAGCGCGGTAAGGGTACAAATGATGAAAGCGCCGTAAAGCCCCATCAACGGATTGAGGTGGGCTACGAGCGCGAAGGCGATGCATTCGGGCAGCAAGGCGAACGACGTGGTGAGCCCGGCCAGGACATCGGCGCGCAGACGGTTGGCTTTCATGGTGAGGACTGGACACAACTGGGAAAGAGGGGGCGGATGGTACGGAATTGAGGGCGACCCGGCCAGTTGCAGGGAGGCAAAAAAAGTCATCGCCGGTAAGCCGGTCTCGCTCCCACAATGGATCTCCGTACGACGAAGGTTCCCTGTGGGAGCGAGCCTGCTCGCGATGGAAGCGACGCGGTCTGGAGCGAACTCACACCATCTCGTTAAGAATCCACTCCACCACCGACGTGCGCTTCGGCGCCCAGCCCAGCAATTCCCACGCATGCTTGCCGCGCACCCGGCTGTTGGAGCCCAAACCGTAGTTGGCCATTTCATAGCCCCACTCGGCCTCGGCGTCTTTCAACGGCCAGTCCTGCGGCTCGCCCAGATTCAGCGCCTGGGCAATCGCCGTGGTCATCTCGATGAACGACGCTTCACTGCTTTCAACAAAGTAGAACGTGCCCGGTACATTTTTCGTCAGGGCCAGCAGGTACAGGGACACCACGTCTTCGATGTGCACGTTGGACCAGATGTTCTGGCCGCTGCCGACATGGCGCACAACGCCGCTTTTGCGCGCCTGTTTCAGCAGGCGCGGCAACTGCACGCTGTCGCGTTTGACGCCCAGGCTGTGGCCGTAGATCAGAGTGTTGCAGATCACGGCCGAGTTCACGCCGTCCTTCGCCGCGGCGAGGATCAGGTTGTCGATGGCCACGCGGGCGGCCTTGTCGACGGTCGGTTCCGGCAGGCTGTCTTCGTGGTAGATGACGTCGCTGGATTTACCGCCTGAGGCATCGCCGACGATGCTCGAGCCACTGGTGTGCAGGAACACTTTACTGGAACCGCGCAAGGCATCGAGCAAAGCCTCCACCGCGCCGCGATGGTCGCTGCTGGCCGCGTTGATCACGGCATCGGCCGCGCGGGCTTGTTTGGCCAATAGTGCGCTGTCGTCAAGAGTGCCGATGACCGGGGTGATGCCCAGCGCACTCAATTCGTTGGCTTGTTCCGGGCTGCGCACCAGGCCGGTGACCGTGTGGCCAGCGCGGACCAGGCCGGTAGCGATGGAGCCGCCGATAAAACCGGCGGCGCCGGTAACGAATACGTTCATGGAGAAACTCCCTGCGTTAATAAGTGATGCAACGAGTATCAAGGAGTCTTTACTGACGAAAAATCCCCGTTGACCCAATTCACTCTTGCGCAGGGATCACGAATCAGCCCTTGAAATCCGAGTTTGCGTAGACCGCCAACTTGCCCTGGATAAAGTCCAGGAAGCATTGAATCCGCAAGGCCAGTTGCGAGTTACGGTAGTACACCGCGTTGATCGGCTGGCGATAGCCACTGTTGAAGTCCGCCAGCAGCACTTTCAGGCGCCCGGCGCGGATGTCGTCGATGGTCATGAAATGCGAGAGGCTGGCAATGCCCTGGCCTTCGAGCGCCAGGTGCCTGATGGTTTCGCCGCTGGACGCGCTGATTGCCGCCTGGATCGGCCAGCGATCGCCATGCACATAGCGCAACGGCCATTGGTTGAGGCCTTCGTTATGGGTAAAGCCGAGCAACGCGTGCGCGTTCAGATCCTCGACCACCACCGGCGTGCCGTGCTGCTCAAGGTACGCCGGGCTGGCGACGATGTGCAGCGGGCTGCAACCCAGCGAACGGGCGTGCAGGGTCGAGTCGGCCAGTGTGCCGATACGGATGGCGATGTCGGTGCTCTGTTCCAGCAGGTCGATGATCAGGTCGTTGCTGTTGAGCTCCAGTTGAATGTCCGGATAGAGCCGGCGGAACTCGTCGATGTACGGCACGATGGCGTGCAGCATGAACGGCGAAGCGGCGTTGATCCGCAAACGCCCGGACGGGGTTTGCTGACGCGAGGACAGGCGCTCTTCGAGCTCGTCCATCTGGTCGAGAATCAGCTTGGCATGTTCGAAGAAGTACTTGCCCTCCTCGGTCAGGTCCATGCGGCGCGTGGTGCGGTTGATCAGCGTGGTATCGAGCTTGGCTTCCAGCCGCGACAACGTGCGGCTGACCGCCGAAGGCGTTTGCCCGACCTGTTCGGCGGCAGCGGAGATCGATCCGCACTCAATCACGCAGACGAAAATCTGCAACTCATCGGATCTGGCTTTCACGCGTATTCCTTATCGATAGTCACCGCCGATTGTTTTTGTAGGAGCCGGCTTGCCGGCGATGGCGCATTTGAAGACGCCATCGCCGGCAAGCCGGCTCCTACAGATGTCGATAGTAGCCGAACCTTACGCCTTCAGGCCGAACACCTCATTCAGGTGCTGCTCATAGCGCGCCACATCACCTTCGATGTTCGGACGCTTCATCACGTCAACCGCCAGGAACGTCGGCAGGCCGGTCATGCCGAGGAACTCGTTGGCCTTGTGGAACGGGAAGTACACCGCGTCCACGCCCTTGCCTTCGAAGAAATCGGTCGGGTCGTCAAACGCTTGCTGCGGTGCGTTCCAGGTCAGCGACAACATGTATTGCTTGCCGTGCACCAGGCCACCGCTGCCGTACTTTTGCGAGGCGTCGGAACGGGTGCGACCGTCGCTGGCGTAGAGGCTGCCGTGGCCTTCGGTGAAGACTTCGTCGATGTACTTCTTCACGGTCCACGGCGCGCCCATCCACCAGCCGGGCATCTGATAAATGATCACGTCGGCCCAGAGGAATTTGGCGACTTCTTCAGCGACGTCGTACCCCTCGTCGATAAAGGTGGTTTTCACGTCGACACCGCCACGATCCAGCACGCTCAACGCGGCTTCATGCAGGGTGGTGTTGTAGCGGCCATCGGAATGCGCGAATTTTTTGCCGCCATTGAGCAGCAGGACTTTTTTCATGGGAAATCTCGGAAGGGTCAGAAAGTGGATGGCGGCAGGTTAACCACCACCCTCGCGTGGAATAAGCCCCGAATCCGCAAAATTCATTTGACCCATACGCACGAATCGACAGGCGATTGTTGCCCTAAACTGGCGCCGATTCTTAACGTGAGGAGGTTTCTGAATGAGTGAAATCCAAGGCTTCATCCTGCAAGCCAAGACCCGCCCGGAAAAATCCGACGCCTTCGAAGCGTTCTTCCGTGGCTATGTAGAAGCGAGTCGCGCCGAGCCCGGCTGCATCGAGTACCACATGCTGCGCGACAAACAGGACCCAAGCCTGTTTATCTTCTTCGAGATCTGGCAATCCCAGGCGCACCTCGACGTGCACTCGAACCTGCCGCACATGAAGCAGTTCCTCGCACAGCGCGACGACTACCTGGAGCGGGACTTCGACATCCGCGCCATCGACATGCTCAGCCCGTCGTCCGCTACCCGCTGATCAACAGATGGCCGCCGAGCACACCGAGGCCGATGAAGAACACGCGCTTGAACAGCACGGCGCTGATGCGCTGACGCAGCCACTGGCCGAGCAACATGCCGAGCACCGCCGGGATCAGCGCCAGCAATGACGCGCTCAACTCGCCCCCGCCCAGCGCTCCACGCCACAACAGGCCGCCGGCGAGGGCGAGGGTCGAGACGGTGAACGACAGGCCCAGCGCCTGCACCAGCTCATCCTTGCTCAAGCCCAACGCTTGCAGGTACGGCACCGCCGGAATCACGAACACGCCGGTGGCCGAGGTGATCACGCCGGTCAGCACGCCGCACAGCGGAGCGAGCCAGCGTTCGCTGTGACTGCCAACGCGCAGGGCCGGCAGGAACAAGCCGCTCAGCGCATAGAGCAACAGTGCCGCGCCCAAGCCCCGCACCACCCAGTGACCGCCGGCCATGCCGATCCACAATGTTCCGGCGCCGGTGCCGATGAAGATCGCCAGCAGCATCGGCCACAACCGTTTGACCAGCCCGCGCAGATGCCCGCCGAATGCCAGTTGCCAGACGTTGGTCAGGGTCGCGGGAATGATCAGCAGCGCCGCAGCCTGCGACGGCGCCATAGCCAGACCAAGCAGGCCCATGGCGATGGTGGGCAGGCCGAGGCCAATCACGCCTTTGATCATGCCCGCGAGCAGAAAGGTGGCGATGACCATCAGGGAAAGGGTCAGGCCGAGGTTTTGGTAGAACGCGGCGAGTGTATTCATGGGCTTATCCTGAGCCCGGAATGGTCGGGTGAAAATCTGCCATATACTGAGGGTGCCTCTTGTTTTGGCAGAGGCTTATGAATTTGTTTGGCTGACTGACGCCATCGCCGGCAAGCCAGCTCCTACAGGTTTTTGAGTCGTTCGCCCATTTTGTGAACAACACAAACCTTGTGGGAGCGAGCCTGCTCGCGAAGACGCCCGCCCAGACACCACACCTCCCGAGGCTGTACCGATGCACTTCGACCTGACCGACCTGCGCCTCTACCTGAACATCCTCGACACCGGCAACATCACCGCCGGTGCCGCGCGCAGCCATTTGTCCCTGGCGGCGGCGAGCGCGCGGATCCGCGCCATGGAGTCTTCGCTCGGCATCGACTTTCTCGAGCGCGGGCGGCGCGGCGTCACGCCCACGCCGGCGGGCAAAGCCCTGGCGCAACACGCCCGGCTGTTGCTGCAACATGCCGAACGCATGCAACAGGACCTGGCCGAATACGCCAACGGCGTCAAAGGCCAGGTGCGCCTGTTGTGCAACACCACGGCAATCACCGAGCACCTGCCGGAAGTGCTGGCGGATTTCCTGTGCCGTCACCCCAACCTCGACATCGACCTGCAGGAGATGCCGAGCCTGCGCATCGTCCATGCGTTGCGCCAGGGTGCGGCGGACCTTGGCATCGTCTCCGATGCCGTGGACACCCACGCCCTCGACACCCTGCCCTTTCGCGACGATCCGCTGGTGCTGATCATGCCGCCCGACCATCCCCTGGCGAACAAGGCGACACTCACCTTCAACGACACCCTGCCTCACGATTACGTCGGCCTGAACGCCAACAGCGCGCTGGCGGTGTACCTCGAGGAACAGGCATTGCACGCGGGCGCACGCCTGCAAATCCGCATCCGTGCGGAAGGTTTCGACGGGGTGATGCGCATGGTCGCGCGCGGTGCCGGACTGGCGATTGTGCCGCGGGTGGCGATCCAGCGCCGAACCGGCGATCAAGCGTTCAAAAGCTTCGCCCTGAAAGAAGACTGGGCGCAGCGAAAACTGCTGTTGTGCGCGCGCTCGTTCAGCGGCCTGCCCGGTTACGCCAAGGCCTTGCTTGACACGTTGCGCGCGCAAAACCGGACCGAGAGCCTTTGAAAACCAGTGTTTGGCCCAACAGGCACCTGTATGGCGAAGGCCGCGCAGAGTAATATCTGCGCTTTGAAATCAGGCTTGGCCATAACAACCAAAAGGGAATCCGATGGCGGATGAAATCTTGCAACAGGCAACGCTCAAGCGGGGGTTGAAGAATCGACACATTCAACTGATCGCGCTGGGCGGAGCCATTGGTACGGGGCTGTTCCTGGGCTCCGCCGGGGTGCTCAAGTCCGCCGGACCGTCGATGATCCTCGGCTACGCGATTGCCGGGTTCATCGCGTTCCTGATCATGCGCCAACTGGGCGAAATGATTGTCGAGGAGCCGGTGGCCGGCTCGTTCAGCCACTTCGCCCACAATTACTGGGGCGGTTTTGCCGGTTTCCTGTCCGGCTGGAACTACTGGGTGCTGTATGTGCTGGTGGGCATGGCCGAGCTGACGGCCGTCGGCAAGTACGTGCAGTTCTGGTGGCCGGAAGTGCCCACCTGGGTCAGCGCGGCGGTGTTCTTCGTGCTGGTCAACCTGATCAATACGTTGAACGTCAAAGTCTTCGGCGAAATGGAATTCTGGTTCGCGATCATCAAGGTCGTGGCGATCATCGGCATGATCCTGCTGGGCTGCTACATGCTGTTCAGCGGCACCGGCGGCCCGCAAGCGTCGGTGAGCAACCTGTGGAGCCACGGCGGTTTCTTCCCCAACGGCACCAACGGTTTGCTGATGGCGATGGCGTTCATCATGTTCTCCTTCGGCGGCCTGGAACTGGTCGGCATCACCGCCGCCGAAGCCAGCGAACCGAGAAAGGTCATTCCCAAGGCCATCAACCAGGTGGTTTATCGGGTGCTGATCTTCTACGTCGGCGCACTCACCGTGCTGCTGTCGCTGTACCCGTGGGACCAATTGCTGCAAACCCTGGGCGCCTCGGGCGATGCGTACAGCGGCAGCCCGTTCGTGCAGATTTTCGCCTTGATCGGCAGCGACACCGCCGCGCAGATCCTCAACTTCGTGGTGCTCACCGCCGCGCTCTCGGTCTACAACAGCGGCGTCTACTGCAACAGCCGCATGCTCTACGGCCTGGCCGAACAAGGCGATGCGCCGAAGGCGTTGATGAAGCTGAACAAGCAAGGCGTGCCGCTGCTCGCGCTGGGCGTGTCGGCGCTGATCACGATGCTCGCCGTGCTGGTCAACTACGTTGCGCCCCATGAAGCGTTGGAGTTGCTGTTTGCCCTGGTGGTCGCGTCCCTGATGATCAACTGGGCGCTGATCAGCCTGACGCATTTGAAGTTCCGCAAGGCCATGACCCAGCGCGGCGTCGTGCCGGGCTTCAAGGCGTTCTGGTCGCCGTACACCAACTACCTGTGCCTGGCGTTCATGGCCGTGATCATCGTCGTCATCTGGATGATTCCGCCGGTGCGTGCGTCGGTTTACGCCATGCCGGTGTGGGTGTTGCTGATCTACGTTTGCTACCGGCTGCGCATTGCCAGAAAGCGAAACCTGCCAGTAACTCAATAAACACTGCATAAAAAAACGCCCCGGCATTCAATGAATTCCGGGGCTTTTTTTATGGTTTGTGTCAGTGACCGCGCGCTTCTGGACACCCCGATGTCGAGCACAGACAACTGACGCCGCACCAAGCCCTATAGGGTGCGACTTCAGTTCTCCCTCACGCCCGGAGTCATCATGTCCTCACCGATTACCGTTCTTCGCGATACCCATCCACTGCCAGTGCTCGACGCCTGCAAATGGGAAAAGCTCGAAGGCGACCCGCACACCGTCAACCTCAACGCCTACACCAGCGAAGACGGCAGCAAGATCATGGGCACCTGGATCTGCACGCCGGGCAAGTGGTACGTGGAATACGTGAAGTGGGAATACTGCGACTTCCGCGAGGGCTATTGCATCATCACCCCGGAAGGCAAAGAGCCGATCCACCTGCGCGCGGGCGATATCTTCGTCATCGAGCCGGGGATGAAAGGCACCTGGGAAGTGGTTGAAACCGTGCGCAAGTATTTCGTGTTTGCCTGATGCAAAAAAACCGGGGAATCACCCGACGTGATTTCCCGGTAAATGTCGATGCGAACACTGTCCCCTGTAGGAGCGAGCCTGCTCGCGATGGTCGTTAACGATGATGCGGGGAGTCTGACACCCCGCGTTGCTCACGAGTTTTTCGCGAGCAAGCTCGCTCCTACAGGTTTTATTGCGGTTTGCGGTAGCTGTTGATGATCGCCGAGAAGTCCTTGCCACCCTCCCCGCGCTGGCTCATCGCCTGATACAACTGCTGGGCCACTGCGCCGAGCACCACCGGTTGGTGCGCCTGACGTGCCGCTTCCGTGGCCAGCCCCAGATCCTTGAGCATCAATTCAGCACCGAACCCACCGGTATAACCGCGCGAGGCCGGCGCCGTTTCGACGATGCCCGGCCACGGGTTGTACATCTCCGAACTCCAGCAACGCCCCGTCGAACTGTTGATGATCCCGGCCAGCACCGAGGTGTCGATCCCCAGCGCATCACCCAGTGCCATGGCTTCACTGACGCCAACCATGGAGATCGCCAGCAGCAGGTTGTTGCAGATCTTGGCGATTTGCCCGGTGCCGACTTCGCCACAGTGGACGATGTTGCGGCCCATCTGTGCCAGCACCGGTTGCAGGGTAGCGAACAGCTCCGGCGTGGCGCCGACCATGAAGGTCAGCGTCCCCGCCGCCGCACCACCAGTACCGCCAGAGACCGGCGCATCGGCCATGGCCACGCCCTGCTTGGCCGCGGCTGCCGCGACATCACGCGCCGTTTGCGGATCGATGGTGCTGCAATCCACCGCCGGCACGCCTTTGGCAATCCCCGCCAGCACGCCGTCTTCACCCAGCCACACGCTGCGTACATGCACCGCGGCGGGCAGCATGGTGATCACCAGTTCTGCGCCTTGCGCCGCTTCACGGGCGGTGGCGCTGATGGTGCCTCCCAGTTGCTCCAGCTCGGCCAGAACGGTTTTGTTCAGATCGACCAACCGCAACGCGTGACCGGCCTTGATCAGGTTGCGCGCCATCGGCGCGCCCATGTTGCCGAGACCGATAAAAGCGATTTTCATGTCCGGCTCCTTAACGCAAGTTGATGGTGGTGTTCACACCGTCGTTGACGCTGTCGTCATCGAACCAGCGGCTGGTGACGGTCTTGGTCTGAGTGTAGAACTGCACCACTTGCTTGCCATACGGACCGAGGTCGCCGAGCTTCGAACCGCGCGAACCGGTGAAGCTGAAGAACGGCACCGGCACCGGAATCGGGATGTTGATGCCGACCTGGCCGACGTCGATTTCGGTCTGGAATTTGCGCGCCGCCGCACCACTCTGGGTGAACAGGCCCGTGCCGTTGCCGAACGGGTTGGCGTTGACCAGTGCGATGGCCTCGTCGAGGGTATTCACTTCGAGCACCACCAGCACCGGGCCGAAGATTTCCTGGGTGTAGATCTGCATCTCGGTGGTCACACCGGAGAACAGGGTCGGGCCAACGAAGTTGCCCTGCTCGTAGCCGGGAACGCTGATGTCGCGTCCGTCCAGTTCCAGCTTGGCGCCTTCCTTGATGCCGCTTTCGATCAGGTCGAGAATCCGCGCCTTGGCGCGCTTGGAAATCACCGGGCCTACGTCGGTGCCCGGCTCACTGCCGGCATTCACTTTCAGTTTCTGCGCCAGCGCTTTCAGGTCGGGCAGCCATTGTTTGGCCGCGCCCACCAACACCACCACGGATGTGGCCATGCAGCGTTGACCGGCCGCGCCGAAACCGGCGCCGACCAGCGCATTCAGCGCTTGTTCGCGGTTGGCATCCGGCAGCACCACGGCGTGGTTCTTCGCGCCCATCATCGACTGCACGCGCTTGCCGTGTTTGCCGGCCAGGTCGTAGACGTGGGTACCGACCGCGGTCGAACCGACGAAGGAAACCGCCTTGATGTCCTTGTGGGTGCACAGCGCATCCACCACATCCTTGCCGCCATGAACCACGTTGAGCACGCCGGCCGGAACGCCGGCTTCAAGCGCCAGCTCCACCAGCAGCATGGTCGACAGAGGGTCCTGTTCCGACGGCTTGAGCACGAAGGTGTTGCCGCAGGCGATGGCCATCGGGAACATCCACAGCGGAATCATCGCCGGGAAGTTGAATGGGGTGATGCCGGCGCACACGCCGATTGGCTGGCGCAGGGTGTAGGTATCGACACCGCCGGCGACGTTTTCGGCGAACTCGCCCATCTGCAGCGAGCCGATGGAGCAAGCATGTTCGACCACTTCCAGGCCGCGGAAAATATCGCCTTCAGCATCGGCGATGGTCTTGCCCTGTTCGCTGCTGAGCACCACGGCAATGCGTTTGGAGTGCTCGCGAATCAACGCCTGGAGCTTGAGCATGATGCGCATGCGCGCGCCGATCGGCGTCAGTTTCCAGGTCTGGAAAGCGCGGTGGGCGGCACTGATCGCGGCGTCGACTTCCTGCGCGGTGGCAAACGGAACCTTGGCCAGCACTTGCTGGGTGGCCGGGTTGACGATGTCGTGCCACTCGGTGGTCTGGGATTCGACCCACTCGCCGTCGATCAACAGCTTGACCTTTTGCACAGTGGTTTCATTGGGCGTGAGCGATGCGTTCATGCTGGTCTCCTGGACATTGTTCTTATTCAGAGAGCTTTCAGGGGAGAAACTCGCCTGGGGATGAGACGGGCGTCGCGATTTGGTTGTCGGACTGTTTTTGGAGTATAGATGTGCAAACTTCTAATAAGAACGCACATAAAAGCCGGTCCATCATGCAAAAAAACATCACGTCCTTAGGCTCGCTGAACTGGGATGACCTCAAGTTTTTCCTCGAAGTCGCCCGCACCCGCAAGGCCAGCACCGCGGCCAAGCGCCTGGCAGTCGACTACACCACCGTGTCGCGGCGCATCAGCTCGCTGGAGGCGGCGCTGGGGACTTTGCTGTTCGAGAAATCCCGGACCAGCGGTTTCGTCCTGACCGCCGAAGGCCAGCGTTTGCTCGGTTACGCCGAGTCGATCGAAAGCACGCTGCACATGGCTTGTGAACAGGTTTCCGGTTCCGGCGTGGCGCTCTCCGGGCACGTACGGATGGGCTGCACCGAAGGTTTCGGCAGCTTTTTCATCACCCCGCAATTGAGCCATTTCGTCGATGCCTACCCGGCGATCTCGGTGGACATCCTGCCGCTGCCGCACTTCATCAGCCTGTCCAAGCGCGAGGCGGACATCGTCATCGCCCTGGAGCGCCCGGAGCATGGCCCGTACGTCTGCTGCAAACTCTGCGACTACAAGTTGCAGCTGTACGCGACCCAGGACTATCTGGACAAGCACCCACCGATCCGCCGCCCGGCAGACTTGGGCAAGCATTCATTCATCAGTTATGTCGACGACCTGGCCTTCAGCTCGGAGCTGCTGTACCTCGCCAACGTACTGCCCGGCGCCAGCGCCAACCTGCGCAGCACCAGCGTGATCGCACAGTTCGTGGCGGCGCAGCAAGGCAGGTCACTGGCGATTCTGCCGTGCTTCCTCGCGGCGCAGGATCCGCGCTTGCTGCCGGTGTTGCCGGAAGAGATCAACATCACCCGGCAGTTCTGGATGTACTGCCGGGAGGACCTGAGGAAGCTCAAGCGGATTACCCTGTTGTGGGATTACATCAGGGAAGTGACAGAGCAGAATCAGGGATTATTGATGGGCGAACGCCGGGACATGCTGTTCGCTGACTGACAGTTCTTCAAGGAATCAGATAGAGGAATCCTGAGGAGGTCAGCAGACCCTTTACCGATAGTTTGTACCAGCGCTTGACACCCAATTCGTAACAACTGCTTTCAGACCCTCGCCGCCACTGAATGGCCAATGCTAGCCCCCAACAAATGAACATTCAGCATGGCATTTGAGAACTGTCCCTCAGACCGTCCTACAGACACGCCGAACTAGCATGGGATAGCGTCCCGTCGCACTTACCAAATGGCGAAACAGGGATCGAGCCGGTTCCTGAAGGGAGGTGTCATGGCGGTTGAAAACCTCTTCCCGAATTATCTGGGATGCTCTGGAATAGACGGCAACAGGCTACATGCCGAGGCAGCAGAGGAAGCAAAGGCCGCGTGGGCCAGAACAGTGGCGGCGAACGAAAGGAACGAGCGGGAAGCTGACGCACGCAGGAATACGATCAAGAAGCGGAATGAAATGGCCCCACGCGAATGCGTTTTCGCCAAGAGTTGCACGTTGCCAGATGGGACCATTAACTACACCAGCCCCAGCGGAGCCATCCCCACCGATCCGATTAGCCAATATGGCGAGTTTGCCTTGCTGGGTGGCCGTGAAACGGATGCACAAGGAAACACACCTCTCAAAAAAATCAGTGGTGCACTATCCGCATCACTGGGAACACTTTTATTGGGCGGCGCCGCTGCTACCTTTAGCGGTATGTCTTGTGGCGGTCTTTGCACAGCTGGTGCTGTGGCTTCCGGGGTTACTACCGGTGTTGCTGCTGGAGCACTAACGGGAGTGGTTGCATTGCTGTGGCCATCCAGCTTGGGCGACAGCAGCTTATATACAGAAGAACAGCTCCAGTCACTCAAGCACGCCCGAACACGTGTTCGCCTGCACGTTGAGCCGCAAGCCGATGGCACCCTGAAGGGTTACGGGTACAACACCCAGAAGCGCCGTGACTGGGAAATGATTCCGGTAGTCCAGTTCGTTGCTCAAGGCTCCCAGCAAGTGGCTGACTTTGGTGACGGTGTAACCTTGATTTGGACACCAGCCGCTGACCCGTCCAGCACTTTAGGAATTCCAGCGTTAGAAGGCGCACCACAGGCGCCGCAGATCTGGATTTATCCGCCCACCGAACAGGCTGATAACATCATCGTCAGTCCGATTTACCCTGACGCGTACAAAGACGCCATTCTGGTATTCCCGGCTGATTCTGGTGTGCCGCCGTTGTACATCGTGATGAATGTTCGCAGGAGCTCCGGAACCGTAACCGGTCAAGGCGAGGATGTGGTTGGTATCTGGCTTGTTGGGGCGAGTTCGGGAGTAGGAGTTCCGATACCTGCGGACGTGGCGGACGCATTGAGGGGACGTGAATTCAAAAGCTTCGACACATTCAGAGCCGCACTTTGGAAAGCTGTCTCAGGATCAGCAACAGCGGATCAGTTCGTCAAACAAAGTGTTGGCCGTATGCTTACAGGTCGGGCTCCGCGTGTTCGAAAAGCCGATAGAGTCGGAGGCAGATTGTCTTACGAGCTGCACCACCTCGAAAAAGTATCAGAGGGCGGTGGTGTGTACGACGTGGATAACCTGCGAGTTAACACACCGAAAAACCACATCGATCTTCACCGGAACGAATAGGCCCAACATGACGGACACACTAATGAAAAACTGCTTCTCTGAGTACACAGAAGCGGAGTTCATCAAGCTGCTGCAAGAGCTCGCCAAGGAAGACGAACAAGCCGAAAACGATGACCGTGCAGACTTGCTTTTGTTGCACTTCGAGAAGGTAAGCGAGCACCCGGCAGGGTCAGACTTGATCTACTACCCAGAGCCGGGAGCAGATAGCTCCCCTGAAGGCGTGACGCAGATTGTAAAAGAATGGCGTGCCGCTCAAGGCTTACCGGGATTCAAAGAATAATCACTGGACTGTGAGAGATCATATGGAGCTTCGACCTGATCTAATGCCGCCAGTGCTGCATGAATCTTTGGTCACTCGACTGACGAAACTGTTTGAACAAATTGATTGCGGACATCCCCATGCACCTAGCGCCTTAAAGGCCTGAAGAATTCACGGATCTCCTCAGCCAGAATGTCGGGCTGCTCCAATGCTGCGAAATGGCCGCCCCGCGGCATGTGCTCCCAACGTTGGACGTTGAAGACACGCTCAACCCAGCTGCGTGGAGGCATGGGAATTTCTTTCGGAAAGACCGCCACGCCCAACGGCGTTTCCACACGCTCGCCGGCTTCGAAAATGAGCGGATTTTGTCGGTTTTCTTTGTATAGCCTCAAGGTTGCTTGAATGCTTCCGCTGAACCAGTACAGGGCTATGTCGCTAAGCAGGGTGTCAAACGGCACCACGTGTTCAAGATCCCCGGAATGATCCACCCACGCGTGGAATTTCTCGACGATCCATGCCGCGAGCCCCGCTGGCGAATCCGCCAATGCGAAAGCCAGGGTTTGGGGTTTCGTACTGTGCAATGTCGCATAGGCACCTTCGATTGCTGCGAACTGAGCGCTGCGAGCCAGGAAACCCTGCTCGTCCTCGCTCAAGGCACTTTGTTCTCCCTCCAGAGATGGCCTGAAGCTTCCCGGAATGTAGTTGAGATGGGCGCCGATCAAATGGGGACCGTGGTTGCGTGCGAGCCACATCGAGACGCCGGCGCCAATATCGCCTCCCTGAGCCCCAAATCGGTCGTAGCCCAGTTCACCCATCAGCGATGCCCACAGGCCTGCGACCTGCTTCGAACTGATGCCGGCTCTGGTCGGAGCGGGAGAGCATCCGTAGCCGGGTAGAGAGGGCACCACTACATCAAAGGCATCGGCGGCGTCCCCGCCGTATTTCGCCGGATCCGTGAGAAGGGGAAGCAACCGTTCCATCTCTAGAAAGGAGCCCGGCCAGCCGTGAGTGATGATCAGCGGCAAAGGCTTGGGCCCGACACCCCGCTGATGCACGAAGTGAATTGTCTGGCCGTCAATTTCCGCCAGGAATTGTGGCATTCGATTGATTCGCCGCTCCTGGCTTCGCCAATCAAAGCGGTTACTCCAATGTTCCAGTAGACGCTGAAGAAAAACGGCATCGGTGCCGTCATCCCAGCTATCGGCGGCCAACGTGTCTGGCAGGCGTAAAGCGCGCAGGCGTCGATGGAGGTCGTCTAGCTGCTCGGTGGAAACAGCCAGCTGGAATGGGCGGATGGACATGACGATTCCCTGCGTGAGGAGACGCTCAGGGTAGGGCACTGTTCCACGATGCCGCAATCGTAAATCGTGTGGGTCGGGGATAGCGAACGCCAGGACACGCTGTTCGCCAACTAATCCGCACTCACCACAATCGACACGCGGCGGTTTTCGGTCCGACCGGCCGCGCTGTCGTTGGACGCAACAGGCTGACTGCTGCCGAGGCCGCGAAGCTGGATGTTCTCTTCTTTCATACCCACTGCGGCCAATACTTTGCCGACGCTTTTCGCGCGGCGCAGGGACAGCGTTTCGTTGTAAGACTCTTTGCCCGACGCGTCGGTATGACCGTCGACCCGTACCCGCTCGATCCCGACACCCAGCAATGCCTTGCCAATGCGCTCGACGATCTCGGTGCTCTGCGGATTGAGGCTTTCGACGTCGCTGCCAAACAACACTTTGCCGGACAGGCCGAAGGCCCAGCCTTCGTCGGTCAATTCGAAACCTTGCTGCTTGAGCACGGCGACCTGGGCCGGGGTCAGGCCTTTTTGCGGCGCCGTCTGGCAACCGGTCAATGCCAGCACCGCCATGAACAGGGTGATGGTGAAAAATCGCAGGGGAAGTGAGAACACGGGCATTAGCTCCTGGTTTGAACATCGGCGACAGGGTGCTCCGACCCTGAAGTGTGTTGCGCCCCTCTGGCGAGGCGTTTGGCTTGGTACATGGCGGCATCGGCGGCATTGAGCAGCGCGCCCGGTGTCGCGCCATGATCGGGGTAAACGGCGATGCCGATACTGAGAGAGGTCAACACCTGGCTGGTCCCTGGCAGCGGGATAGGCACTTCCATGCTCGCGAGGATTTTGTCGGCAATCCGCTCGGCGTCTTCGGTCTTGTGCAACGGGGTCAGCAGTACGGCGAATTCGTCACCGCCGAGGCGCGCCACCAGATCTTCCTCACGCAACTGCGAACGAACGCGATCGGCCACCGCCACCAGCACCGCATCGCCGGCGGCGTGACCGAAATTGTCGTTGATCTCCTTGAACCGGTCGCTGTCGAGGAACAGCACCGCCACTCGTTCGTTGAGCTTGCTGGCGTTGCGCAGTGAACGCATCAACCGGCCTTCGAAAAACGCCCGGTTCGGCAGGCCGGTGAGGCTGTCATGGCTGGCCTGGTGAGCCAGGGTTTCGTTTTCGCTTTGCAGGTGGGTCTGCCAGGATTCGAGCTCATCGAGCAGGGCATTGAAGTCGTTGCCGAGGTTATCGAGTTCGGCGATCTCGGCGGGGGGAACGCGGCGGTCGAAGGCCCTTTCGCTGCGCGCGGCGTGAGCCACGGAAGCCAGGCTGCGCAACGGGCCGGTAATCCCGCGCAACTGGCGGCGTGCCAGATACAGCGCCACCCAGGCGCTGATGGCCGTACACAAAATGATCCCCACCAGACCGCTGAGCAGGAAGCGCATCAGGCTGCCACCATGGCCGGTGAGCTGGATGCTGCCGACTTCGCGGTTCTGGTGGACGATCGGCATGTTGATCGGTTTTTCCAGAAAGGCCTTGGCCAACTGCATTTCAAGGTCCGAGAACAATCCGGTTTCCGGCCGCTGCCAGCGGGCCAAGAGCTTGCCATGCTGATCCAGCACTTGGGCATCGGCCACTTCTTCGGTGGAAGCGATCAACGCCAGCGCTTCGGTGGCGGCTGCCTTGTCGTTGAACACCACCGCGGCTTCGACGGTGTAGTTGATGGAGCGTGCGATCAAGTGCAGGTTGTGGTCGGCATAGACCCGCAAGGCCAGCACGCCCAGCAATGTCAGTGAGACACTGGCCATGGCCACGCCCACCAATGCCACGATCAAATGACCGCGACCGATGACCGAGCGCAAGGTCGGGCGACTGTCCGGTTTGAATAACTTCATGGTGCCGCCGGCTTGCGGCGAGACAGCTGAAGTACGCTGGGGTGAATCCGTACGCCGCTGCGTGCTACAGAATCGAGGTTGACCTCAAAGGACACTTGCTCATCGCCGACCCGCAGGCAGAAGAGGCTGCCGACGGTGCATTGGTCATCGCTTTCGCTGATGCTCAGCACGGGGCGCCCCACCAGCGATGTGAACAGCTGGCTGCGTTCCTCGCTGGTCAACTTACCGATGTAGACCGCGTCGCACTCGCTGACGATCGATGGGTTGTCGGCCAGCAAGCGGCGCACGGTGACGGGGCGGCCAGTGGCCTGGGTCGTGCCCTTGACCAGATCGTCGGTGTATTCGGTGGGACCGACGATGCACAACCGCAGTTGTTCTGGCTCAACCGGCCAACGGGCATAACTGAGGATTCCGAGAACCACCTGCGTAACCGATTGGGCACGCTGATCGGCCATGCTTGGCGAGATCTGCACTTGCGCTGAAACGTATCCACTGAGCAAACAGAGAAAGCCTGCCAGCACGATTTGCTTGTAGCCAACAATGCGCCCTGCCGTCCTGACAGCCACCTTCATGCAGGGATTCTCTTCGATCGCAACGGAATAATGCCGCAACGATAGCACAGCACCGAAACACCCGCGAGGCCGCACCAGCCGGGCCTTGCAGCCATTTTTCTGGCGCCGGAACGGCGACCCTCAATCCACGGAGGGCGCCACCTCGTCCAGTTCCAGCATCAACCCGCTCAAGCGCTTGACCTTGCGTCGCACGGCCTCTTCAAACACGCCGCTGCGAGGCTCGATCAAGGTGAACCAATGCTTGGCGCGGGTAATGCCGGTGTAGATCAGTTCCTTGGTCAGCACCGGATTCAGCGCATCCGGCAAAATCAACGCCGTGTGGGCGAACTCGGAGCCCTGGGATTTGTGCACGGTCATGGCGTACACGGTTTCGACATCATTGAGTCGGCTCGGCAGGACAAAACGCACGCCGCCCTGACCGTCGTTGCGCGGGAACGCCACACGCAGCACCTGACGCCCTGCCTCGGGCCCCTCGCGCTCCGGCAGTTTGAGCGCGATGCCGATGTCACCGTTCATCAAGCCCAGGCCATAGTCGTTGCGAGTCATCAACACCGGCCGACCTTCGTACCATTGCTGGTTGCTGTCGATCAGCCGGGCCTTGAGCAACGCCTCGGTCACGCGCTGATTGAGCCCTTCCACGCCCCATGGTCCCTTGCGTACGGCGCACAGCAGCTGAAAGGCGTCGAAGGCTTGCAACACTTCACGCGCCCAATCGCTCCAACACGCATCATCGAGAGCGCTGCCGAGGGGCGGCCGCCGGTTTTTCAGCAGGCTCAGATAATGCCGATAACCTTGCGGCCCATCGCCATGGCCTTCGAGTAATAGGCGTTCCAGTGCCCGGTCCTGTTCGCCCTTGAGGGACAGGCCAAACACATCGTCGTGGCTTCGAGCCGCCAACAATTTGCGCGCTTCTTCAGGCTGTTGCTGGTTGACCCAGCGCGCCAGCAGGCCAATCCCGCTGCCCTCGCCGAACCGCCGCGAATGACGCAGCATCACGACCTGCTGAGCCAGGGGATGAGTTCCGTGAGTGTCTTCGTGCAGGCCGCTGGTGCCGAGGTTTTCACCGCTGACCGCTTCCAGCCACTCACGCGTCTGTGGGCTGTACCAACCCGCTTCGGCGTCACGGCACAAATCGCCCAGCACGGCGCCGGCTTCCACCGACGCCAGTTGATCCTTGTCACCCAGCAGCACCAGGCGAGCATGAGCCGGCATCGCATCGAGAAGATTGGCCATCATCTCCAGGTCGATCATCGACGCTTCGTCCACGATCAGCACATCCAGCGGCAAGCGATTGTCGGCGTGATGGCGGAAGTGGCGGGTACCGGGACGACTACCAAGCAGACGGTGCACCGTGGTGACGTCAGACGGAATTTTTTCTCGCACGATCTCGGCGACTTCCAGCGTCCGGACCTGCTGGCTGATGGACTCCGTCAGCCGCGCTGCGGCTTTACCGGTGGGCGCCGCAAGACGGATGCGCAACGGTTTGCCAGCTTCCACCGCTGGCGCCTGGAGCAATGCCAGCAAGCGCACGACCGTGGTGGTCTTGCCGGTCCCGGGACCGCCGGTGACGATGCTGAACGCGCTACGGGTGGCCAGGGCACAGGCGAGTTTCTGCCAGTCGATCACTTCGCCTGGTCGGGCCGGGCCGAACAGGCCCGTGAGACGCTGGAGCAAATCATTCGGCGTGGATTCGTGTTCCGCCAGACGCAGGCGCAACGCATCATCGATACGGCGCTCGTAAGCCCAATAGCGGCGCAGGTACAGACGCTTCCCCGACAACACCAGCGGCCTTTGTTGCGCCGATTCGCTGCCATCGGCCGCCAATGCCACCAGCCTGCTGGCGGCCAGGACCTTGCACCAATGAGGGCCGTCCAGTGATTCCAGCAGCTGTGAAGGCAGCAGCATCGCGCCACTTTGCAGATCGCCTTCCGGCGGCAGCGACAAGGCGAAGTCCGGTTCCTTGAGGGTCTCGAACAGATCCAGACAGACGTGACCGTGACCCAATTGATGGCTGGTCAATGCCGCTGCCAGCAGCACCAATGGATCATCGTCGGGCGCCAGTTCGTGCAGGAAGGCCACGAAGGCCTTGTCCAGCGCTCGCAACCAGCCGCGCTCGACCCAGCGCGTGAGCAAAACCAACAAATCGTCGGCACGACTCAACGGCATCAGCCTGGCCAGGCTTTCCGCTGCCAACGGAGTAGGCAACAACTCGGCGAAGGTGCGGCTCATAGCAGTACTCCCTGTTCCCAGGCCGGTTCAGCCTTGGGTTCCGCCTTGCCCTGGAACAGCCGGTCAAGACGCTCGATCAGTTCCCTCGGCGGACGGGCGAAATACACGCCCTGGCTGGCCGCACGGGTACCGCGCAGGAACAGGTACAACGCGCCACCGACATGCCGGTCGTAATCGTAATCGGCAAGCCGCGCCTTGAGCTGACGATGCAGGGCCAACAGGTACAGCACGTATTGCAGATCGTAGCGATTGTCCAGGATCGACTGCTCCATGGCCTGCTCGGTATAGGCCATGTCATCGACACCCAGCCAATTGGATTTGTAATCGGCGACGTAGTAGCGACCATCGTGCTCGAACGTCAGGTCGATGAAGCCTTTGAACATGCCGTTGAGCAGGACCGGCTCAGCCGCGACCCGGGCCACACCGTTGTGGGTGTGCTGGCGGACCAGTTCATCAAGCTTGAGCACATCGACCTTGTGGCTGGCGAACCAGAACTCCATCTCGACCCGGTACTGTTTCAACTGCTCAAAAATCACCGGCGACTGACCGGCACCGATGTGCAGCGGGGATTTCAGCAGGTGCTGCAACCAGTCGCTCAGCGTGGTGATCCAGCCTTCCCAGCCTCGCCGATTGCAGCGACGGGCGATCGCGTCTTCCACGGTTTGCGGGGTAGCAGCGAACCCTTCGTCACCGGCCCACTCAAGCAAGCCATGGAGAAAGGTGCCCGGATTCGGGCCGCGCGGGAATCGATGGATATCCGCGCCGCCCGCGACCATTTCCCGTGGTGCTTCGGGATCGAGGCGCTCATCGTCGAACAGCTTTTGCGCTTGCGGATTTTCCGGCGCTTCATCACTGCCCACGCTGAGAATGTCACCAATGCGCAGGGCACTGTAGGAGGCAATCCACCAGTTTTCACTGGCCTTGCGCTTCGGAATCAGCGGGGCGAGCAAGGTCGCGTCGTTTTGCGGCGGATGGTAATGCTCGTCGGTCTTTTCCGGCATTTCGCTGTAGTGCAGCGCCGGACAGTCTTGCTGCAAATCTTCCAGCCAACGCTTCAAGCCCTGCGACTCGGCCAATGGTGCCCCGCCGCCCAACAGATAACCCAGCGCCGAGAGGTGCAGCACCGAGCTGTTGTTATTGCCGCGTTTGAGGTCGGTGACGCCGAGCCAGCAAGCATGTTGCGCCCGGGTCAGCGCCACATACAGCAGACGCAGATCCTCGGCCAGCCGCTCGTCATCGGCCAGCGCGATCAACTCAGGTGTGGGTTTCAGGGTCACCTGAGCGTTGCCGCTTTCGTCGTGGTAATGCAGCGGCAAACGGCTGCCGTCCACTGGTTTAGCCGAGCAAATAAACGGCAAAAATACCAGCGGGTACTCAAGCCCCTTGGACTTGTGAATGGTCACTACCTTGACCAGTTGCTCATCACTTTCCAGGCGCAAAATCTGCTCTTCACCCGCCTGGCCGGACAACGCCAGGTGCTCGGACAAATGCCGGATCAGCGCTTGCTCGCCATCGAGTTCGGCGGCTGCCTGTTGCAGCAACTCGGACAGGTGCAGCAGGTTGGTCAGCACCCGCTCGCCGTCGTTGCGCGAAATCAATGCCTGGGGCAATTCGAAGTCATGCAGCAAGCGTCGCAGCATCGGCAGCACGCCTTGTTTGCGCCAAAGCTCACGGTAACCACGGAACTGCATGACCCGGGATTCCCAGGCCAGTTCGTCCTGATTCAACTGCTCTAGCTCGGCCAGCGACAGGTTCAACGTGATGCTCGCCAAGGCGGCCCGCAACGGACGTTCGACGTCCGGCTCGGCGCAGGCCTTGAGCCAGGTCAGCAGGTCGTGCGCTTCCTGGGCGGCGAACACCGAGTCCTTGTCCGACAGATAAACACTGCGCACCCCTCGGCTGGAAAGTTCGGCGCGAACCGCCTGCGCTTCCTTGCCGTCGCGCACCAGGATCGCGATATCCGCCGGCAACAGGCCCCTGAAGTCCTTGCCATCCTGAATGAAACCCGCCCGACCTTGTTGCCCGCCGTTAAGCAACGCCGTGATTTCACTGGCACACGCGGCGGCCAGTTGCTGTCGGTATACCGCACCGGACAGCGGTTGCTCGGCGGACAGATGCCAGATGTTCAGCGCGGGGACGACCTGCCCTTCGATATTCAGAACTTCTTTGCGACCTTGGGAGGCGACCGGCAGGAACGGCACCGGGTTCTCGCCATTCTTTTCCCGAAACAGAAACGCGCCCCGACCGCTCTCGCGCAATTCGGCGCGCTCGAACACATGGTTGACCGCACCGACCATGCCGTGGCTGGAACGGAAGTTGGTGCCCAGCGTATGCAGTCGGCCAGCGGTGGCCTGGCGTGCGCGAAGGTAGGTGTAGATGTCGGCACCGCGGAAGGCATAGATCGCCTGCTTGGGATCGCCGATCAGGAACAGCCCGCATTCAGGGTTGTTGTCTTCAATGCGATAAATGCTTTCGAAGATCCGGTACTGCACCGGGTCGGTGTCCTGGAATTCGTCGATCAACGCCACCGGGAACTGTTCGCGGATCAAGGTCGCCAGGCGTTCACCGCCCTCGGATTGCAACGCCGCGTCGAGGCGCAGCAGCATGTCGTCGAAACCCATTTCTGCACGACGGCGCTTTTCTTCCTCGAACCGTGCGCCCACCCATTGGGCGGCGTGTTGCAGAACCGCGGCATCGGGGGTCGGCAATCCATCGAGACGAACCTTGAGGCCGGGCATGGCATCCAGTCCCGGATGACGGGGGACTTCGCCTTTTTTCCAGGCTTCAGCCATGCCATCGGGAGTCAGGCGAGTGAAGCCGGTACCGATATCCAGCTGCTCGAGTGTTTCGTCCTCGGCCCAGGCTTTCAGCTTTTCAAACCAGGGTTCGAAGTAGCGTGGTTGCATCTTGCGCCCATCGACATTCTTGCTCGCAACACCCTCGTGACAGATCGCAAGCAACTCGTCCGCCCACTGACGCCACGGCATCTTGAGTTCGATCAAGGCTGCCCTCCGCTCCTGCAGGCACTCGGTGATCAGCTCCGCAGGCTCTTTGCCTTCGACGTTGTTGCGTTCGCTGGCGAACAAGCCTCGCACTCGTGGCAACAGGGCTGCCGGGCCGCCCCAATTGCTGCGCACCCAATTCAGCGCATCGCCTTGCATGGGGTAGCAGAACAGACGCCAGTAGTCGCGAAGAACCTCACCAAGCAGATCACTGTGATCGGTTTCCAGCGTCTGGGTAAACAGGCTGCCGCTGTCGAAGGCGTGCTCGCGCAACATGCGCTGACACCAACTGTGGATGGTCGAGACGGCCGCTTCGTCCATCCACTGTGCCGCGATGTCCAGACGGTTCGCGCAGCCAGGCCACTGTTCGGGTAGGTACTGTTCACGCAGCTCGGCGATGAGAGCATCCGGTGGCGGAGTTTCATCGCGGAAAAACCGCGCGGCTTCTGCAAGGCGGGTCCGGATCCGTTCGCGCAACTCCTTGGTCGCGGCGTCCGTGAAGGTCACGACGAGGATCTGTGGCGGCAACAACTCACGGCCAAAGCCGCTCGACTCCCCGCCGTGACCGAGGACGAGGCGCAGGTACAGCGCGGAGATGGTAAAGGTCTTCCCGGTCCCGGCACTGGCTTCGATCAACTGGCTGCCGCGCAACGGGAATGCCAGGGCCAGCGGTGTCTTCGCGGTCATGAGCGCGCCTCCTCGCTGGTCAATGAACGCCAGGGGGCTTCGAGCATCGGTTTGTACAAGGCATTGCACCAATCGGCGAAGGTCTCGTCGGCGACCAGTTCGTCATAGTCTGCAAACTGCCGGGCGAGCGCGGGACTTTCCCGGCGTTCGCCGTCCGTGGTCTGGCCATCGCCTTCGTAGGCTTTGCGAGCAGCGGCATCGGCCTTGGCGGGATCGGTCTGGGCGAGCCAGGCAAACGCGGTTTTCACCGCAATGGGCAGCGGCTGACGCATGCCCGCTTGCCAGGCCACCAACAGGTCGCTCAGCATCCGGGATGCGCTCTCTTTTTCAATGGGGCCCAGTAACAAGCTGTCGTCACTGGCCACAAGCGCAGTGGTCATCGCCATGTCGCTGGCGCAGGCAACCAGGTGATTGACCCACGGGCGTGTCAGGCGATGCCATTTGCGAGACTTGATCGAACCGATGCTGTTCGGGATCGTGGTGACCGACAGCAAGCTACCGTCCGCGCGTTGGTGCAGGCCACTGAGCCAACCTTCCAGGCGCAGACCTTGAAGCTCAAGATTGACCGGCAGCGCGCTCGCCAGTGGCGTCGGCCATAACGCCAGAAGCTGTTGATAGCGTTGCAACAGATCCGGCAACGGCTCGATCAACTCGCGTTGCAGACATTCGCCGAAACCGGCCATGGGCAGCAGTCCACTGTTTTGCAGGCGTTTGGCCTGCGCCTCCAGTACCTCTTCCGCGTGCTCAAGTTGCCCCAGCGCCGCGCCGAGCAAACTGTCGCTGAGGCTATAGCGTTGCAATGCGTCGAGGACAAAGGGTTCTTCATCGGCCAGTGGTACTTCAGCGGCTTCGAAGAATACCTTCAGCCGCTGGCTGAAAAAATGTCGCACAGGGTTGCGCAGGAAATCCTGCAACTGGCCGAGGCTTAACGGCTCTTCCTGAACGTAAGGGGCGAGGATGTTGTGATCGGGTGCTGACTCAACAGGATGATGAAGCACCTGCCATTCGTTGGCGAAGCTGAACAGCTCATCGCCTTCATGGAAGTAACGGGCGCTGAAGGGTTGCAGTGGATGCTCCTGAGTCATGGCCTCGAGCAGATCCTCATCGGCATTGTGCAATCGCCAGCCACTGGCCAGATGGTCACGCAACTGGCCAATCAATACCGAGGCGGGTCGCTCGCTGTTGTCGCGAATGCTGCGTCCAACCCAGCTGATATAGAGCTGGTCACGTGCGGACAGCAACGCTTCCAATAACAGATAGCGATCATCTTCACGACGCGAACGATCACCCGGTCGGTAGTCGCTGCCCATGAGGTCGAAATCCAGCGGCGGTTGCGCGCGCGGGTAATCCCCGTCATTCATGCCAAGCAGGCAGACCAGTTTGAACGGGATCGCACGCATGGGCATCAAGGTGCAGAAGTTAACCGCACCAGCGAGAAAGCGTTGGGACAGGCGCCCCTGATCAAGACCGGCGAGCCAGGCTTCACGGACGACCGTCAGCGGCAACTCGTCATGCAAACCGACAGACTCACAGGTCTCCAGCCAGGTTTCGCGTAGCTCTTCCAATTGGGCCAACAGGTAGTCGTCATGTTCGTTACTGGCCTGGAAAAACAGCTGCACCAGCGCTTGCAAGCGCGCGCCCCATTGCTTGGGCGGTGCCGGTTCAGAGAGTTCCTGATGGGCAATTTCCAGCGCATCCAGCAGTGCAACCAGCGGGCCGATGAGCGCAGCGTCCAGACCGCCGATTTCGTCATAAGGCTCGATGCCTTCGCAGGCGATGCCGCTTCCTACGGCGTAGCCGAGCAGCATCCTTCGCAGGCCGAATCGCCAGCTGTTTTGCTCCAGCTCCTGCGGCAACCCCAGGCCCGCCCGTTGCTCGGCATTCATGCCCCAACGAATGCCGGCGCCTTCGATCCAGCGATGCAGAGTCGGCAAGTCACGCTCTTCCACACCGAAGCGCGCGCGCAGGGCGGGAACGTCCAGCAAATCGAGGATTTCGCTGACGGGGAAACGGCTGTCAGGCAGCTTGAGCAAGTGTTCGACGGCGATCAGCAGTGGATCACGGCCACGTTGCCCCTGGTCAGCAAGGGTAAAGGGGATGAAGCGCGGGTCATGGCGTTCAAGCTGACCAAAAACAGCACGAATATGCGGCGCGTAACTGTCGATGTCCGGGACCATCACGATGATGTCGCGAGGTCTCAGATCAGGGTCAGCGCTAAAGCGGGAGAGCAATTGATCGTGAAGGATTTCCACTTCGCGCTGGGCGCTGTGGGCAATGTGAAAGCGGATGGACTGATCGGCTTTTATATCGACTGCTGGCCAGCGCTCTCGGGTTTCATTCAACGGACGCAGTTCGAGAATGTCGTCCTGTAATTGATTGAGCATGTTCAGTGGTTGGCTGTCACTGAACAGGTCGATTCTGCCGTCACGGAATGCCGATCGATAGCTATTGGGATCGTCATAACTGTCGAGCAGATTTATGTAGTCCCGGCCCTGTTTGCCCCACGCGGCCAACAGTGGATGGGCGTGCTGGTGCAGGGTTTGCGGATCCAGCACGACCGGCATGCCACTCTTGCGAGCCTGGCGTTTGTACTGATGCCGCAGCAGGTCTTTATCGGCGACGATGTCCGCCCAATGGTGGCGACATGGGTTATGTACACAAAGCAGGACCTGACTGAAGCGAGCCAGCCCGGCAAGGGCTTCCAGCGCCTGGGCGGGAAGTGAGGAAATCCCGAAAACGATGACTCGTGAAGGGAGTCCGGCAGGCGCAACGTCGAGGCTGTTGATACGCTCGATAAACCGTTGATGAACGCCGGCACGGCTTTGCGCCATGCCTTGTTCACCGACATCCAGTAACAGTGCGCGCCATAGTTCCGCTTGCCAGCAGTTGGCAGGAGTCAGCGGTTTTGCTTCGCCCCGACCGCTGCGTAATTGATGACGACCCTCTGCCCAGTCTTCGAGCCAGTCGGCGCGGTACACCTGATATTGGTCAAACAGGTCAGCCAGACGCTCGGCCAGTTGATAGCGTTTGCGTAAGTCAGAGTCATGGCTCAGGAAACGTTGCAGAGGCTCGAAGTGCCGCTGGTCGATCAGCTGCGGAAGCAGGCGCATGAGGCGCCAGGTCAACGGGGCTTTATCGAGCAGGGATTTCGCCGGGATTTCATCTCGTCCAAGGACCATGCGATAGAGCTGCCACATGAAGCTGCCCGGCAACTGCACGTCGATCGCTGCGGCGATGCCGCAGCCGCCCATGTCATCCTCTTCCGGGTCTTCAGCCAACGCGAGCTTCAGCCACTGGGCGATGCCGTTGCTTTGTACCAGTGCGATTTCATTTTCCAGGGGAGCCAGCGGGTACCGCCGCATCCAGCTGACCACCAGGCTGCGCAACTCGTCCAGGCGGTTGCCGTGAACCACCATAAAACCAGCACTGAGGGACGTCGCGTCCGGCATAAAGGCTTCCTTGGAAAAATACAAAAGCTAGGGCCGAACCTTAGCATTGTCGGGAGACTGTGACAGCCGGGAGCCGTCCGGGTTTGCTGTACGAACTTTCCTGCGGGCAAAACAAAACCCCAACTGCTTTCGCAATTGGGGTTTCGAAATTTAATCTTGACGATGACCTACTCTCACATGGGGAAACCCCACACTACCATCGGCGATGCATCGTTTCACTGCTGAGTTCGGGATGGGATCAGGTGGTTCCAATGCTCTATGGTCGTCAAGAAATTCTTGAGCTGACGCGTCTTGCGACGTTCCAGCGAATTGGGTATGCGATAGTTTGTGTGTTTGTTTCTCGAACTTTCGGTTCGTTTCGTCTTCACACACCGCAATCTGGTGCTCTTTCGCTTTTCAGCTCAAAGCTTGCAAATTGCTTGGGTGTTATATGGTCAAGCCTCACGGGCAATTAGTATTGGTTAGCTCAACGCCTCACAGCGCTTACACACCCAACCTATCAACGTCGTAGTCTTCGACGGCCCTTCAGGGGACTCAAGGTCCCAGTGAGATCTCATCTTGAGGCTAGTTTCCCGCTTAGATGCTTTCAGCGGTTATCTATTCCGAACATAGCTACCCGGCAATGCCACTGGCGTGACAACCGGAACACCAGAGGTTCGTCCACTCCGGTCCTCTCGTACTAGGAGCAGCCCCTCTCAAATCTCAAACGTCCACGGCAGATAGGGACCGAACTGTCTCACGACGTTCTAAACCCAGCTCGCGTACCACTTTAAATGGCGAACAGCCATACCCTTGGGACCGGCTTCAGCCCCAGGATGTGATGAGCCGACATCGAGGTGCCAAACACCGCCGTCGATATGAACTCTTGGGCGGTATCAGCCTGTTATCCCCGGAGTACCTTTTATCCGTTGAGCGATGGCCCTTCCATACAGAACCACCGGATCACTAAGACCTACTTTCGTACCTGCTCGACGTGTCTGTCTCGCAGTCAAGCGCGCTTTTGCCTTTATACTCTACGACCGATTTCCGACCGGTCTGAGCGCACCTTCGTACTCCTCCGTTACTCTTTAGGAGGAGACCGCCCCAGTCAAACTACCCACCATACACTGTCCTCGATCCGGATAACGGACCTGAGTTAGAACCTCAAAGTTGCCAGGGTGGTATTTCAAGGATGGCTCCACGCGAACTGGCGTCCACGCTTCAAAGCCTCCCACCTATCCTACACAAGCAAATTCAAAGTCCAGTGCAAAGCTATAGTAAAGGTTCACGGGGTCTTTCCGTCTAGCCGCGGATACACTGCATCTTCACAGCGATTTCAATTTCACTGAGTCTCGGGTGGAGACAGCGCCGCCATCGTTACGCCATTCGTGCAGGTCGGAACTTACCCGACAAGGAATTTCGCTACCTTAGGACCGTTATAGTTACGGCCGCCGTTTACCGGGGCTTCGATCAAGAGCTTCGCGTTAGCTAACCCCATCAATTAACCTTCCGGCACCGGGCAGGCGTCACACCCTATACGTCCACTTTCGTGTTTGCAGAGTGCTGTGTTTTTAATAAACAGTCGCAGCGGCCTGGTATCTTCGACCGGCATGAGCTTACGGAGCAAGTCCTTCACCCTCACCGGCGCACCTTCTCCCGAAGTTACGGTGCCATTTTGCCTAGTTCCTTCACCCGAGTTCTCTCAAGCGCCTTGGTATTCTCTACCCAACCACCTGTGTCGGTTTGGGGTACGGTTCCTGGTTACCTGAAGCTTAGAAGCTTTTCTTGGAAGCATGGCATCAACCACTTCGTGTTCTAAAAGAACACTCGTCATCAGCTCTCGGCCTTAGAATCCCGGATTTACCTAAGATTCCAGCCTACCACCTTAAACTTGGACAACCAACGCCAAGCTGGCCTAGCCTTCTCCGTCCCTCCATCGCAATAACCAGAAGTACAGGAATATTAACCTGTTTTCCATCGACTACGCTTTTCAGCCTCGCCTTAGGGACCGACTAACCCTGCGTCGATTAACGTTGCGCAGGAAACCTTGGTCTTTCGGCGTGGGTGTTTTTCACACCCATTGTCGTTACTCATGTCAGCATTCGCACTTCTGATACCTCCAGCAAGCTTCTCAACTCACCTTCACAGGCTTACAGAACGCTCCTCTACCGCATCACCTAAGTGATACCCGTAGCTTCGGTGTATGGTTTGAGCCCCGTTACATCTTCCGCGCAGGCCGACTCGACTAGTGAGCTATTACGCTTTCTTTAAAGGGTGGCTGCTTCTAAGCCAACCTCCTAGCTGTCTAAGCCTTCCCACATCGTTTCCCACTTAACCATAACTTTGGGACCTTAGCTGACGGTCTGGGTTGTTTCCCTTTTCACGACGGACGTTAGCACCCGCCGTGTGTCTCCCATGCTCGGCACTTGTAGGTATTCGGAGTTTGCATCGGTTTGGTAAGTCGGGATGACCCCCTAGCCGAAACAGTGCTCTACCCCCTACAGTGATACATGAGGCGCTACCTAAATAGCTTTCGAGGAGAACCAGCTATCTCCGAGCTTGATTAGCCTTTCACTCCGATCCACAGGTCATCCGCTAACTTTTCAACGGTAGTCGGTTCGGTCCTCCAGTTAGTGTTACCCAACCTTCAACCTGCCCATGGATAGATCGCCCGGTTTCGGGTCTATTCCCAGCGACTAGACGCCCTATTAAGACTCGCTTTCGCTACGCCTCCCCTATTCGGTTAAGCTCGCCACTGAAAATAAGTCGCTGACCCATTATACAAAAGGTACGCAGTCACCCAACAAAGTGGGCTCCCACTGCTTGTACGCATACGGTTTCAGGATCTATTTCACTCCCCTCTCCGGGGTTCTTTTCGCCTTTCCCTCACGGTACTAGTTCACTATCGGTCAGTCAGTAGTATTTAGCCTTGGAGGATGGTCCCCCCATATTCAGACAAAGTTTCTCGTGCTCCGTCCTACTCGATTTCATGACTAAGAGATTTTCGCGTACAGGGCTATCACCCACTATGGCCGCACTTTCCAGAGCGTTCCGCTAATCTCAAAGCCACTTAAGGGCTAGTCCCCGTTCGCTCGCCACTACTAAGGGAATCTCGGTTGATTTCTTTTCCTCAGGGTACTTAGATGTTTCAGTTCCCCTGGTTCGCTTCTTAAGCCTATGTATTCAGCTTAAGATACCTAACTTATGTTAGGTGGGTTCCCCCATTCAGACATCTCCGGATCAAAGTCTGTTTGCCGACTCCCCGAAGCTTTTCGCAGGCTACCACGTCTTTCATCGCCTCTGACTGCCAAGGCATCCACCGTATGCGCTTCTTCACTTGACCATATAACCCCAAGCAATCTGGTTATACTGTGAAGACGACATTCGCCGAAAATTCGCGATTAAACTCACAAATTTTACCTTAGCCTGATCCGTTACCAGTGAAAGTAACGTTCAGTCTATCTTTCTATCACATACCCAAATTTTTAAAGAACGATCTAGCCAAAGACTAGAAATCAACATTCACCATGTCACCATGGAATGCTCATTTCTAAGCTTTCAACAAACAGAAGCAGTAGTGGTGGAGCCAAACGGGATCGAACCGTTGACCTCCTGCGTGCAAGGCAGGCGCTCTCCCAGCTGAGCTATGGCCCCGTATTGCTACAGGATCCCACACAAAAATTGGTGGGTCTGGGCAGATTCGAACTGCCGACCTCACCCTTATCAGGGGTGCGCTCTAACCAACTGAGCTACAGACCCAATTTCGGGCTGCTTCTTATCGTCTTCTTCAATGAATCAAGCAATTCGTGTGGGAACTTATGGAGCAGCTGATGTCGTCGATTAAGGAGGTGATCCAGCCGCAGGTTCCCCTACGGCTACCTTGTTACGACTTCACCCCAGTCATGAATCACACCGTGGTAACCGTCCTCCCGAAGGTTAGACTAGCTACTTCTGGTGCAACCCACTCCCATGGTGTGACGGGCGGTGTGTACAAGGCCCGGGAACGTATTCACCGCGACATTCTGATTCGCGATTACTAGCGATTCCGACTTCACGCAGTCGAGTTGCAGACTGCGATCCGGACTACGATCGGTTTTATGGGATTAGCTCCACCTCGCGGCTTGGCAACCCTCTGTACCGACCATTGTAGCACGTGTGTAGCCCAGGCCGTAAGGGCCATGATGACTTGACGTCATCCCCACCTTCCTCCGGTTTGTCACCGGCAGTCTCCTTAGAGTGCCCACCATTACGTGCTGGTAACTAAGGACAAGGGTTGCGCTCGTTACGGGACTTAACCCAACATCTCACGACACGAGCTGACGACAGCCATGCAGCACCTGTCTCAATGTTCCCGAAGGCACCAATCCATCTCTGGAAAGTTCATTGGATGTCAAGGCCTGGTAAGGTTCTTCGCGTTGCTTCGAATTAAACCACATGCTCCACCGCTTGTGCGGGCCCCCGTCAATTCATTTGAGTTTTAACCTTGCGGCCGTACTCCCCAGGCGGTCAACTTAATGCGTTAGCTGCGCCACTAAGAGCTCAAGGCTCCCAACGGCTAGTTGACATCGTTTACGGCGTGGACTACCAGGGTATCTAATCCTGTTTGCTCCCCACGCTTTCGCACCTCAGTGTCAGTATCAGTCCAGGTGGTCGCCTTCGCCACTGGTGTTCCTTCCTATATCTACGCATTTCACCGCTACACAGGAAATTCCACCACCCTCTACCATACTCTAGCTTGTCAGTTTTGAATGCAGTTCCCAGGTTGAGCCCGGGGCTTTCACATCCAACTTAACAAACCACCTACGCGCGCTTTACGCCCAGTAATTCCGATTAACGCTTGCACCCTCTGTATTACCGCGGCTGCTGGCACAGAGTTAGCCGGTGCTTATTCTGTCGGTAACGTCAAAACAGCAAAGTATTAATTTACTGCCCTTCCTCCCAACTTAAAGTGCTTTACAATCCGAAGACCTTCTTCACACACGCGGCATGGCTGGATCAGGCTTTCGCCCATTGTCCAATATTCCCCACTGCTGCCTCCCGTAGGAGTCTGGACCGTGTCTCAGTTCCAGTGTGACTGATCATCCTCTCAGACCAGTTACGGATCGTCGCCTTGGTGAGCCATTACCTCACCAACTAGCTAATCCGACCTAGGCTCATCTGATAGCGCAAGGCCCGAAGGTCCCCTGCTTTCTCCCGTAGGACGTATGCGGTATTAGCGTCCGTTTCCGAACGTTATCCCCCACTACCAGGCAGATTCCTAGGCATTACTCACCCGTCCGCCGCTCTCAAGAGAAGCAAGCTTCTCTCTACCGCTCGACTTGCATGTGTTAGGCCTGCCGCCAGCGTTCAATCTGAGCCATGATCAAACTCTTCAGTTCAAACATCTTTGGGTTTTTAAGAAACCCTAAACTTGGCTCAGCAATCGTTGGTTACATCTTTGATTTCTCGCGGAGTAACTTGTGATGCTGATAATCTTGTTGACTATCAGTCTGACTCCACAAGCACCCACACGAATTGCTTGATTCAGTTGTTAAAGAGCGGTTGGTTAAGATCTTTCGTCTCAACCGAGGCGCGCATTCTACAGCAGCCTCTGTTGCTGTCAAGCGGTTATTTTCAGAAGTTTTCAAAGTTTCCTTTGCAACTTCAACCACTTGCGCTTCCGATCTCTCGTTAGCGGGAGGCGAATTCTACAGCGTTACTCGCTGCTGTCAACACCTCTTTTTCTCCGCTTTCGACCGAGAAGATCGAACCGTCCATCAAGCCTTACAACACCGCTTGACCGACTCCTTCTGGGCTTCGATGACCTGAAGCAACTCGCCGCCGAAAACTGCGTAACTCGTTGTTTACCAAGGAGTTTTCCGTTTCGACTGCGCCGGAAGTGGGGCGAATTATAGACTTCCAGAATCTGCCGTCAACACCTATTTTCATATTTCTGTCACATAGGTCAAAAACGCCCAGAAACAAGAAGGCCGAGCCCCAAGGGGCTCGGCCTTCTTCCTTTCTACTTACAAGCTAGGGAATGCGAATTGCGACGCTTCATGGCTGGCACGCTGCGGCCAGCGCTGGGTAATTGCCTTGCGACGGGTGTAGAAACGCACGCCATCCGGACCATAGGCATGCAGATCGCCGAACAGCGAACGCTTCCAGCCACCAAAGCTGTGATAAGCGACCGGCACCGGCAGCGGCACGTTGACACCAACCATGCCGACTTCGATCTCGTCGCAGAACAACCGCGCCGCTTCACCGTCACGGGTGAAGATGCACGTGCCGTTGCCGTACTCGTGATCGTTGATCAGCTGCATCGCCTCTTCCAGGCTGTTCACCCGAACGACGCACAGCACCGGCCCGAAGATCTCTTCTTTATAGATGCGCATTTCCGGGGTGACGTTATCGAACAGGCAGCCACCCAGGAAGAACCCTTCCTCATGACCGGCCACGCTCAGACCACGACCGTCGACCACCAGGGTGGCACCGGATGCAACGCCGTCTTCAACATAGCCACTGACTTTGTCACGAGCCTGACCGGTGACCAACGGCCCCATGTCCAGACCGCAGGTGGTACCGGCACCAATTTTCAGAGCCTTGATCTGCGGCGTCAGTTTGGCCACCAACGCATCGGCCACCTGGTCACCCACACACACGGCCACCGAGATCGCCATGCAACGCTCGCCGCAAGAACCGTAAGCCGCGCCCATCAGTGCGCTGACGGCGTTATCCAGATCCGCATCCGGCATCAGCACCGCATGGTTCTTCGCGCCGCCCAGTGCCTGAACGCGTTTGCCGCGCTTGGTGCCTTCGGAATAGATGTATTCGGCAATCGGGGTCGAGCCAACAAAACTCAGGGCTTTGACTTCCGGCGCTTCGATCAGCGCGTCCACTGCAGCCTTGTCACCATGGACAACGCTCAGCACGCCTTTCGGCAGACCGGCTTCCAGCAACAGTTGAGCGATCAGCAGCGTCGAGCTTGGATCACGCTCGGATGGCTTGAGGATGAAGCAGTTGCCGCAGACGATGGCCAGCGGGTACATCCACAGCGGCACCATCGCCGGGAAGTTGAACGGCGTAATGCCGGCGACCACACCCAGTGGCTGGAAGTCCGACCAGGCGTCGATGTTCGGGCCGACGTTGCGGCTGTATTCGCCTTTGAGGATTTCCGGTGCCGCGCACGCGAACTCGACGTTCTCGATGCCGCGCTTCAGTTCACCCGCCGCGTCTTCCAGGGTCTTGCCGTGTTCTTCGCTGATCAGTTGGGCGATACGCCCTTCGTTCTGCTCCAGCAGTTGCTTGAAGCGGAACATCACCTGCGCACGCTTGGCCGGCGGGGTGTTACGCCAGGCCGGGAACGCAGCCTTGGCCGAATCGATGGCTTTCTGGATGGTTTCGCGGCTGGCCAATGGCAGCTTGTGGATCACCTGGCCGGTAGACGGGTTGAACACGTCGGCCGTGCGACCGTCTTCGGTCACCAGTTCGCCATTGATCAAATGCGGGATAAGGCTCATGCGGGGCTCCTGAAAAGTTGTCCACAGGCGCCCCGTCGAAGGGCGCCTCTATATAGAAGGGAAAATCAGTCGATTTTGTTCAGCACTTCGCCGACCGCGTCGAACAGGCGATCAAGGTCTTGCGGCTTGCTGTTGAAGGTAGGCCCGAACTGCAGGGTATCGCCGCCGAAGCGAACGTAGAACCCGGCTTTCCACAGCGCCATGCCCGCTTCGAACGGACGCACGATGGCATCGCCGTCGCGAGGCGCGATCTGGATCGCACCGGCCAGGCCGTAGTTACGAATGTCGATGATGTTCTTCGAGCCCTTCAGGCCGTGCAGCGCATTTTCGAAATGCGGCGCGACGTCGGCCACGCTCTGCACCAGGTTTTCCTTTTGCAGCAGGTCGAGTGCGGCCAGGCCAGCGGCGCACGCCACCGGGTGCGCGGAGTAGGTGTAGCCGTGCGGGAATTCCACCGCGTATTCCGGCGTCGCCTGGTTCATGAAGGTCTGGTAGATCTCGGAGCTGGCAATCACCGCGCCCATCGGGATCGCGCCGTTGGTGACTTGCTTGGCGATGCACATCAGGTCCGGGGTCACGCCGAAGCTGTCAGCGCCGAACATCGAACCGGTGCGGCCAAAACCGGTGATCACTTCGTCGAACACCAGCAGGATGTTGTGCTGATCGCAGATTTCGCGCAGACGCTTGAGGTAACCCTCAGGCGGAACCAGCACGCCAGCGGAACCGGCCATTGGTTCGACGAACACGGCGGCGATGTTCGACGCGTCATGCAGTTCGATCAGCTTGAGCAGCTCGTCTGCCAGGGCGATGCCGCCCTCTTTCGGCATACCACGGGAGTAGGCATTGCTCGCCAGCAGGGTGTGCGGCAGGTGATCGACGTCCATCATCGCCTGACCGAAAATTTTGCGGTTCCCGTTCACGCCACCCAGGCTGGTGCCGGCGATGTTCACACCGTGGTAGCCACGGGCACGACCGATCATCTTGGTCTTGGTCGCCTGGCCTTTCAGACGCCAGTAAGCGCGGACCATCTTCACCGCGGTATCGGCGCACTCGGAACCCGAGTCAGTGAAGAACACGTGATTCAGGTTGCCCGGCGTCAGGTCAGTGATTTTCTCCGCCAGCTGGAACGACAGCGGGTGACCGTACTGGAAGCCCGGCGAGTAATCGAGAGTGCCCAACTGCTTGGCGACCGCGTCCTGGATTTCCTTGCGGGTGTGCCCGGCGCCGCAGGTCCACAGACCGGACAGCGAGTCATAAACCTTGCGGCCCTTGTCGTCCGTCAGCCAGCTGCCTTCAGCCGCCACGATCAAGCGCGGATCGCGCTGGAAATTCCGGTTGGCGGTGTAGGGCATCCAGTGAGCATCGAGCTTGAGCTGGCTGGCCAGGGAAGTCGGGGCGTTTTCAGGCAAGTTCATGGGCAAAACCTCGCAGGGCAATAAGCGGCGTGGAGATGAAAAGCGTTCTTGCAGCTAAATTGCCACGGGGATAAAGTCGGTGAAATCCAACTTTTGTAACGTTCAGTCAGGCCGTTACTAAACTTTGAGTAATTAGAGCATGAGCAGCCGCCGCCCCGATCCGCTGGCACAAGTCAGTGACTTTGATATCCGCCTGTTGCGGATTTTTCGCAGCGTGGTGGAGTGCGGTGGCTTCTCCGCTGCCGAATCGGTGCTTGGCATCGGGCGCTCGGCGATCAGCCAGCAGATGAGCGACCTGGAACAACGCCTCGGTCTACGCCTGTGCCAACGCGGTCGCGCCGGATTTTCCCTGACCGAGGAAGGCCGCGAGGTGTACCAGTCGGCATTGCAGCTATTAAGTGCGCTGGAAAGTTTCCGCACCGAGGTCAATGGCCTGCATCAGCATTTGCGGGGCGAGTTGACCATCGGCCTGACCGACAACCTCGTCACCCTGCCCCACATGCGCATCACCCACGCCCTCGCGCAATTGAAGGAACGCGGGCCGGACGTGCAGATCCAGATCCGCATGATCGCGCCCAACGAAGTCGAACAAGGCGTGCTCGACGGTCGCCTGCATGTCGGCGTGGTGCCCCAGGCCAGTGCGCTGTCGGGGCTGGAATATCAGCCGCTGTATAGCGAGCGCTCACTGCTGTATTGCGCGGTTGGGCATCCCTTGTTTTATGTCGATGACAAGCAACTGGACGAAGGGCGTCTCAACAGTCAGGACGCTATCGCCCCGACCTTCCGCTTGCCGGCGGAAATCCAGGCGCACTACCAGGCACTCAATTGCACCGCCAGCGCGTCGGACCGTGAAGGCATGGCGTTCCTCATTCTGACCGGTCGTTACATCGGCTATTTGCCGGACCACTACGCGAGCCTATGGGTACAACAAGGTCGGTTGCGTGCGCTGAAACCGAAAGCGCGGTTTTATGATTTGAGTCTTGCATCGGTAACTCGCAAGGGACGTCGTCCGCATCTGGTGCTGGAAAGCTTCCTTGAGAGCCTGGCCGCAACTCGCTGAAACCGTGTGGTGACCAGGTTTTATCGTATCGGGACTTGTCTGGAGCCGGTGGGTGCGCTATCAACGCACTGGTTGCACCCACCCACCTGTCCGGAAGTGCCTATGACCTTTGAAGTCCCTGCTCACGGCGGCAAACCTGCCAGCCGCATTCGTCAGAAGAACGAAGAGACCATCATCAAAGCCGCCGAAGACGAGTTCGCCCGTCACGGGTTCAAAGGCACGAGCATGAACACCATCGCCCTGAATGCCGGGTTGCCCAAGGCCAACCTGCATTACTACTTCACCAATAAACTGGGGTTGTACGTGGCGGTGCTGAGCAACATCCTGCAGTTGTGGGACAGCACCTTCAATACCCTCACCGCCGAGGACGATCCGGCCGAAGCGCTGACCCGCTACATCCGCGCCAAGATGGAGTTCTCCCGGCGCCAGCCGCAGGCCTCGCGGATCTTCGCGATGGAAGTCATCAGCGGCGGCGAGTGCCTGACCGAGTATTTCAACCAGGACTACCGCGCCTGGTTCCAGGGGCGTGCGGCGGTCTTCCAGGCGTGGATCGACGCCGGCAAAATGGATCAGGTCGATCCGGTGAACCTGATCTTCCTGTTGTGGGGCAGCACCCAGCACTACGCGGATTTTGCGACGCAAATCTGCCGGGTCAGCGGCCGTACCAAATTGACCAAGCAAGACATGGAAGACGCCGGCAACAACCTGATCCGCATCATTCTCAAAGGCTGCGGCCTCACTCCAACCCTATAAGACACTTATGCCTTTTACCCTCAGCGGCTTTTGCGAATTCCGCGAAGAAATTCGCAAAAGCCGTTTCATTACGTTCGCCGCACCGATCAGCAGCCCTGCCGAAGCCCAGGCGTTCATCGAACAGCACAGCGATCTGAACGCCACGCACAACTGCTGGGCCTGGAAACTCGGCGCCCAATATCGCAGCACCGATGACGGAGAACCGGGCGGCACGGCCGGACGCCCCATCCTCGCGGCGATCGACGCGCAGGATTGCGATCAGGTCGTGGTGCTGGTGATCCGTTGGTATGGCGGCATCCAGCTCGGCACCGGCGGCCTCGCCCGGGCCTATGGCGGTGGCGCCAACAAGTGCCTGCAAGCGGCGCCGAAGATCGAACTGATCAGCCGCGTGCCGGTGAGTTGCGCCTGCGGGTTTGCGGAGCTGACGCTGGTGAAGCTCCGGGTCGCGGAGCTTGGCGGACTGGTTGTCGAAGAAACCTTCACGGCCAACGGTGTAGAGCTGCAATTGGCGATGGGCGAAGCACAGCTCGATACGCTGCAAACCCAGCTGGCAGATTTAAGCCGTGGGCGCATTTTGTTGCAGCGCTGAAGCACTCGCGCAGTTGCCCACATCTACTGTGCACCCGGCTGTGGATAACCTGAGCACATACCCCTGTAACCCTTCTGTCATGCGGCTTTGCGGGCATTGCTCATTTTTCGTCCAACCGGCTACCATTCCTGCTAAATCCACGTAAAAACAATTAGTTAGCGCGGTTTATCACCTTTAGAAGAAAGCCGCCCAGTGCTTATGCCCGAGCTTTGCGCTTGCGCACAAATACTGTGGAGCAACCTGTGGATAACCCGTTCATGGCTGTCGCGACCCCATGCCCGGCATGGCTCGCACCGAACTGATCGTTTTTTGACCAACACTGGATGCGCAAAAACAGAGCCAGATCAACGGCTTTGCCCTCCAGTGGTGCCGAAATCGGCATCGACACATCGCCAACCAGCGTCCTTAACGCCTTGGCCAACAGGGCTTTTGAGTTTTCCTGACTCAATGGCCAGGAAATTGCTTTATCCACAGGCATAACGTCAATCGACCCGAGCCTGTCATGCCCAACCCCGTGCCGATCCACGATTCATCTCCTCGCTTGCAGCTGCGCCAGATCAGCAAACGTTACCCAGGTTGCCTGGCCAACGATGCCATCGACCTGAGCATTGCGCCCGGGGAAATCCACGCGCTGCTCGGCGAAAACGGCGCGGGCAAAAGCACCCTGATGAAGATCATCTACGGCGTGACCCATGCCGACTCCGGCGAGATCATCTGGCAAGGCCAGCGCATCGCACTGCGCAATCCGGCCCAGGCCCGCAGTCTCGGGATCGGCATGGTGTTCCAGCATTTCTCGCTGTTCGAAACCCTCAGCGTGGCGCAAAACATCGCACTGGCGATGGGCGCGGCAGCCGGGACGCCAAAGCAGCTTGAGCCGAAAATCCGCGAAGTGTCACGGCGCTACGGCATGGCGCTGGAACCGGAGCGACTTGTCCACAGCCTGTCGATTGGCGAGCGGCAACGGGTGGAAATCATTCGTTGCCTGATGCAGGACATCCGTCTGCTGATTCTCGACGAACCCACCTCGGTGCTCACGCCGCAGGAGGCTGACGAATTGTTCGTGACCTTGCGCCGACTCGCAGCCGAGGGCTGCAGCATTTTGTTTATCAGCCACAAGCTCGGCGAGGTTCGCGCCTTGTGCCACAGCGCCACGGTGCTGCGCGGCGGGCGAGTCGCCGGGCATTGCGTGCCGGCCGAGTGTTCGTATCAACAATTGGCGAAGTTGATGGTCGGGGAAGCGGCCGGGTTGATCACTGATTACCCGAAGGTCACCGGCGCGGATGCCTTCCTGAGTGTGAGCCGATTGTCGTGGCACAACCCGGACCCGTTCGGGTGCTCACTGGAGGGCATCGATCTCGAGGTGCGCCGCGGTGAAATCGTTGGCATCGCCGGCGTGGCGGGCAATGGGCAGGACGAGTTGCTGGCGTTGCTCAGCGGCGAAGAACGCCTGCATCGCAATGACTCCACGACCATCCGATTTGGCGAACACCCCATCGCCCATTTACGCCCCGATGCCCGCCGCAGCCTCGGCCTGGCATTTGTCCCCGCCGAACGCCTGGGTCACGGCGCGGTGCCGGAATTGAGTCTGGCGGACAACGCTCTGCTCACGGCCTTTCAGCAAGGGCTGGTCAGCAACGGGCTGATCCAGCGCGGCAAGGTCGCCGCGCTGGCCGATGAAATCATCCGCCGCTTCGGCGTCAAGACACCCGACGCGCAAACCCCGGCCCGCAGCCTGTCCGGTGGCAACCTGCAGAAATTCATCCTCGGCCGGGAAATCCTCCAGCAACCGAAACTGCTGGTCGCCGCACACCCGACCTGGGGCGTCGACGTCGGCGCCGCCGCGACCATTCACAGTGCGTTGATTGCGTTGCGCGATGCCGGCGCGGCGATCCTGGTGATCTCCGAAGACCTCGATGAACTGTTCCAGATCAGCGACCGGCTCGGCGCCTTGTGCAGCGGTCGATTGTCGCCGCTGCGGGCCACAGTCGATACACGCCTGAGCGATGTCGGCGGCTGGATGGCCGGCCAGTTCGACGCCCCCCTCTCACTCGCACCCGCAACGGTTTAACGGAGCTTCACATGCTGCTTTCTCTCGAACCCCGTGGCCAGCAATCGCGCCTGATGTTGTGGTGCTCGCCGTTGCTGGCGGCGGTCCTCACGCTGGGCTGCGGCTCGCTGCTGTTCATCGCGTTGGGTCATGACCCATTGTTGACGTTGCATACGTTGCTGATCGCCCCGGTCAGCGATTGGTATGGCGTCTCCGAATTGCTGGTCAAGGCGTTGCCGATTCTGCTCTGCGCGCTCGGCCTGGCCGTGGCGTATCAGGCGCGCATCTGGAACATTGGCGCCGAAGGCCAGTTGCTGCTCGGTGCCTTGGCCGGCAGTGCGCTGGCGGTGAACATCATCGACCTGCAAAGCCGATGGGCGCTGGTGATGATCCTGCTCGTCGGCACCCTGGCCGGCGCGGCGTGGGCCGGGCTGACGGCGTGGTTGCGCACGCGCTTCAACGCCAACGAAATCCTCACCAGCATCATGCTCAACTACATCGCCCTGAACCTGTTGTTGTTCTGTGTGCATGGGCCGTTGAAAGACCCGGCCGGGTTCAACTTTCCGGAGTCGGCGATGTTCGGCGATGCCAGCCGCTTGCCGCTGTTGATGGAAGACGGTCGGGTTCACGCCGGCGTGTATTTCGCGCTGCTGGCCTTGGTGGCGGTGTGGGTGTTGCTGCAAAAAAGCTTCATCGGTTTTCAGATCAAAGTGCTCGGGCTGGACAAACGTGCGGCGGGTTTCGTCGGCTTTCGCGAGAAGCGTCTGATCTGGCTGGCGCTGCTGATCAGCGGCGGATTGGCCGGGCTGGCCGGCGTCTGCGAAGTCACCGGGCCGATCGGCCAACTGGTGCCGCAAGTCTCGCCCGGCTACGGCTATGCCGCGATCACCGTGGCATTTCTCGGGCGGCTCAATCCTGTCGGCATTCTGTTTTCCAGCCTGTTGATGGCGCTGTTGTACATCGGCGGCGAGAGCGCGCAGATGAGCCTGAATCTGCCACAGGCGATCACGCAACTGTTCCAGGGGATGATGCTGTTTTTCCTGCTCGCCAGTGACGTGCTGATTCTCTACCGGCCGCGGTTGAACCTGCGCTGGGCCCGCCGCGCACCAGCCACCGTCGTACACGCAGGAGCGCTGTGATGGATATCGATCTGCTGAGCAATATTTTCTACGCCATGGTTCGTTGCGGCACACCGCTGCTGTTGGTGGCGCTGGGTGAACTGATCTGCGAGAAGAGCGGCGTCCTCAACCTCGGTCAGGAAGGGATGATGCTGTTTGGCGCGGTGATCGGTTTTATCGTCGCGCTGAACAGCGGCAACCTGTGGCTCGGCGTGTTGCTGGCGATGCTCGCCGGGATGCTGTTGTCGTCGCTGTTTGCGCTGGTGGCCCTGGTGTTCAACGCCAATCAGGTGGCGACCGGTTTGGCGCTGACGATCTTCGGGGTCGGGCTGTCGACGTTTGTCGGCGCGGCATGGGTCGGCAAGCCGCTGGCGGGATTCGAGCCGGTGGCGATTCCTTACTTGAGCGAGATTCCGCTGATCGGGCGGATGCTGTTTGCCCAGGATCTGCTGGTGTACCTGTCGTTCGCGTTGTTTGCGCTGGTGGCGTGGGTGATCGTCAAAAGCCGTGTCGGCCTGATCATTCAGGCGGTCGGGGAAAACCCGGACGCGGCCAGTGCGATGGGGTTGCCGGTGTTGGGCGTGCGCACGCTGGCGGTGTTGTTCGGCGGGGCAATGGCCGGGTTGGCCGGGGCTTATTTGTCCCTGGCCTACACGCCGATGTGGGCCGAGAACATGAGCGCCGGGCGTGGCTGGATTGCCCTGGCGCTGGTGGTGTTCGCCAGTTGGCGGGTATGGCGGCTGCTGCTGGGGGCGTACCTGTTCGGACTCGCCAGCATCCTGCATCTGGTGGCGCAGGGGTTGGGGCTGGCGATTCCGTCGAGCCTGCTGGCGATGCTGCCGTATGTCGCGACGATTGTGGTGTTGGTGCTGTTGTCGCGGGATGCGTTGCGCACGCGATTGTATGCGCCGGTGTCGCTGGGGCAGCCTTGGCAGAGCGGGCATTAGGGCGGCCCCTTCCCGAGCAGGCTCGGTCCCACATTCAGACCGCGTTCCCCTGTGGGAGCGAGCCTGCTCGCGATGACGGCCTAACGGGCAACACCTGAGCAACGCCCCACGCCAATTCAAAGAACAGGAAAATCACCAGCAGCGAACTGGCGCCATGCAGCAAGGCATAGAGCTGCCAGGCAGAAAACAGAAACCTGCCCACCGCGTCATATCGGCCATAAACCTGCTGCGGGTCACGAATCCGCAGCACCGCCCACACGCACACGATCGACCCCAACAGATTCGCCATCAACATGTGCATCGGTTCAAACGCCGGCAGCTCGCCAGGCAGGTCGAATGCCTGGCTCACACTGATCAATAGCCCATGCAACGCGGCAAAACTCCACGGCGTGACAAACGCCGCCGTCACCAGCAAGTCATACCAGGCGCTGCCCCGCACCACGCGGCGATATTGCGTTGAAGTCCACATCGGCACTGCTCCATAAATTCAGGGAGCAACAAGCCTAAAGCCTGGAGTATGCTCCAGGGTCAAGCCCCTCTCGAGATGTCAGGATGCGCATTGGTGAATTAGCCCAGGCCAGCGCCGTCAGCCGCGACACGCTGCGCTTCTACGAGCAGCGCGGCCTGATCGCCGCGCAACGCACCGCCAACGGTTATCGCGACTACCCGGCCGACATGGTGCAACTGGTGCTGTACATCAAGACCGCTCAACGCCTGGGCTTTACCCTCGGCGAGATCGGCAACAGCGTCGCCGCGTTGTGGCAGTCGCCCGACCCGGACAGCGCCGTCACGCAATTGCTGCAAGACAAACTCAAACTGATCGAGACCCGAATGGATGAACTCGGCGCGTTGCGCAACGAGTTGCAACAACGGCTCGGTCAGCGTTGTCCTTTAAATCCCTGATTCTCTTTTTTCAAGGAAGCCACTCATGTCCACGGCAAAAACCGCACTCATCATCGGCGCCTCCCGGGGCCTGGGCCTCGGCCTGGTGAAAACCCTGCTGGCCGACGGCTGGCAAGTCACCGCCACCGTGCGCAACCCGCAGAATGCCGACGCCTTACAGGCGTTGGGCAAGGTGCGGATCGAAAAACTCGACATGGATGATCAGCAGGCCGTCATCGCGTTGAGCCAACAGCTCAAGGGCGAAGTGTTTGACCTGCTGTTCGTGAACGCCGGGGTCAAAGGCCCTGACGTGCAAACACCGGGCGGTGCGACGCTGGCAGAAGTCGGCCAGCTGTTTTTCACCAATGCGGTGGCGCCGATCAACCTGGCCCAGCGGTTTGTCGGGCAGATTCGCCCAGAGACTGGCGTGCTCGCCTTCATGAGTTCGGTGCTCGGCAGCGTGACCATGCCGGACGCGCCGGAACTGGCGTTGTACAAGGCGAGCAAGGCAGCGTTGAACTCGATGACCAACAGCTTCGTGACGCAATTGGGCGATCAGAAATTGACCGTGTTATCACTGCATCCGGGCTGGGTGAAAACCGACATGGGCGGTGAAGGCGCCGATATCGATGTGGACACCAGCGTGCGGGGGTTGGTGGATCAGGTGAATGCGTACATCGGCAAAGGCGGACATCACTTCGTCAACTACAAGGGTGAAACCATTCCCTGGTAAACGCCGAAAATCCAATGTGGGAGCGAGCCTGCTCGCGATGGAGTGTCAGTCGACACCAATGCAGCTGACCCACCATCGCGAGCAGGCTCGCTCCCACAGGTACGCGTTCCACGTGAGGCTCGGTCGTCTGGTCGGGCCGGGGTTGCCCGCAACGGGGTTTTGTTCGACACTGCGCACCTCGTCCCCGCGGCGACCCTGGATCAGCAGACAGGGTAATCACTGAGCTGGCTAACCTGAACCCACTTTCAGAGGAGCCGGCCAACATGCCTGCGACCCGTACCTGGTTAAAAAATCCCCTCGCGATCTTCACTGCCAATGGCCTCGATGCCCGTGGCGGCCTGGTTGTGCAAGACGGCCTGATCGTCGAAGTGCTCGCCGCCGGCCAGCAACCGTCCGCACCTTGCGAGGTGTTCGATGCCCGCGAGCATGTGATCCTGCCGGGGCTGATCAACACCCATCACCATTTCTACCAAACCCTGACCCGCGCCTGGGCGCCGGTGGTCAATCAGCCGCTGTTTCCGTGGCTGAAAACCCTGTACCCGGTCTGGGCGCGACTCACCCCTGAAAAACTCGCCCTCGCCACCAAAGTCGCGCTGGCCGAACTGCTGTTGTCGGGCTGCACCACGGCGGCCGATCACCATTACCTATTTCCCGAAGGTCTGGAAAACGCGATCGACGTGCAAGTCGAAAGCGTCCGCGAACTGGGCATGCGCGCCATGCTGACCCGCGGCTCCATGAGCCTCGGCGAGAAGGATGGCGGCCTGCCGCCGCAGCAGACCGTGCAGGAAGGCGAGGTGATTCTCGACGACAGCCAGCGCCTGATCGCCGCCTACCACGAGCGCGGCGAGGGTGCGCAAATCCAGATCGCCCTGGCGCCGTGCTCGCCATTTTCGGTGACCCCGGAAATCATGTCCGCCAGCGCCGAACTGGCCAACAAACTCGACGTGCGCCTGCACACTCACCTGGCGGAAACCCTCGACGAAGAAGACTTCTGCCTGCAGCGCTTCGGCCTGCGTACCGTGGATTACTTGGACAGCGTCGGCTGGCTCGGCCCGCGCACCTGGCTGGCCCACGGCATCCATTTCAACCCGGATGAAATCGCCCGCCTCGGCGCGGCGGGCACCGGGATTTGCCATTGCCCAAGCTCGAACATGCGCCTGGCCTCCGGCATCTGCCCGACGCTGGACCTGACCGACGCGGGCGCCCTGCTGGGCCTGGGCGTGGACGGCTCGGCGTCCAACGATGCGTCGAACATGATGCTCGAAACCCGTCAGGCGCTGTACATCCAACGCCTGCGTTACGGCGCCGCGAAGATCACCCCGGAACTGGTGCTGGGCTGGGCGACCAAGGGCTCGGCAAGTTTGCTCGGGCGGACTGACATTGGTGAACTGGCCGTGGGCAAACAGGCGGACCTGGCGTTGTTCAAGCTGGATGAGCTTCGCTTCTCCGGTAGCCATGACCCGGTGTCGGCGTTGCTGCTGTGCGGCGCGGACCGGGCGGACCGGGTGATGGTCGGTGGGAAGTGGCGAGTGATTGACGGGCAGGTTGAGGGGTTGGATCTCAAGGGACTGATCGCCGATCACAGCCAGGCGGCCCGGCAGTTGATCAGCGGCGTCTGACCCGACGCTATCGCCGGCAAGCCGGCTCCTACAGGTTATGTGCAGTTCCTGTAGGAGCAGGCTTGCCGGCGATGCTTTTTAAAGGCCGAGCACCGACAACATGATGAACGTCGCAAACAGCACAAAGTGGGTCATGCCTTCGATGGCATTGGTTTCCCCGTCGTTGAGGTTGATCGCACTGACGATCAGCGTGAGGAAGACCATCACCGTCTGCACCGGCGTCATCGCCATCTGAAACGGCTGGCCGGTGTAGAGCGCCATCGCTTCCATCACCGGCACCGTCAGGATCACCGTCGACAATGAAGCGCCCATGGCGATGTTGACCACCGACTGCATGCGGTTGGCCAACGCCGCGCGCAACGCGGTCAGAATCTCCGGCGCCGCGGAAATCGCCGCCACCAGAATCGCCGTGATCACCGGCGGCGCACCCGTTCCTTCCAGGCCCAGGTCGAGGGTCTTGGACATCACCTCCGCCAGCGCGCCGATCACCACCACACCAAACACCAGCGTGCCGATACTCAACCCCAGGTTGATCGACTCGGGCGCGTCTTCCGGGATTTTCTTGCGCCGTTTCTCCGGGTAGCTGTAGCTGAAGAAATAACTGTGGGGCCCGACCTGCATGCGCAGGAACAGGGTGTAGAGCACGACCATCGCACCAATGGTGAACGCGGAATAAATCTTCCAGTCCGCCTCCGGAATAAACTCCGGCACCACCATGGAAACGCCCATGGCCGTGAGGATCATCACGCTGTAGCTGCGCGCAGAATCATCGTTGTAGGACTGCTCACCGTGCTTGATACCGCCCATCAACGCGGCAAGACCAAGGATGCCGTTGATGTCGAGCATCACCGCCGAATAGATCGTGTCGCGCACCAGCGTGGGCGATGCTTCGTTGCTCATCATGATCGCCAGGATCACCACTTCCACCAGCACCGCCGCCAGCGTCAGGATCATCGTGCCGTAGGGGTCGCCGACTTTTTCCGCCAGCAGTTCGGCGTGATGCGCGACGCGCATGGACGCGGCGACGATGAAGGCGATCAGCACCAGGCCGGCGATCAGCGCGGTCGGCTGGCCGTTGTGCAGCATCCAGTGTTCCAGCGGGTATGCGATGAATGCGGCGATCAGGGCCAGCAGCAGAAATTTTTCTTGCTTGAGGAATGTGAGCATTGCGGGCCTATATGCCGAGTGAAGCGGAATCGGTGCGATGAGCTACTGACTGCGGGGCGGCGCTAACGTTTCGTTACACCTTAGCGCACCACAGGCAGGCAAGAAGATTCGGCGGCGCACCGGCGTGCGCCATCGCCGGCAAGCCGGCTCCTACATGACCGCGGTGGTCAAGCACTTGTAGGAGCCGGCTTGCCGGCGATGGCGCCCTCCCAATCACCACAAAACCTGAAACCTCAAACTTTGTTGTCCTGTTGGTCAGTAATTTGCATTGCCCCCTCCAACCTCAAAACAAAATGGAGTGGGAATTCATGCAGAAACGTCCGTTGAAGAAGCTGCTGTGCGCCGTTGCCGCGGCTGTCGGTCTGAGCGCCACCCTCGGCGCCAATGCCGCCGACCCGTTGAAAGTCGGCTTCGTCTACATCGGCCCGATCGGCGATCACGGCTGGACGTATCAGCATGAACAGGGACGCAAGGCGCTGGCCGAGAAATTCGGCAGCCAGATCACCACCAACTACGTGGAGAACGTCGCCGAAGGCGCCGACGCCGAGCGGGTGATCCGCAACATGGCCAAGGACAATTACGACCTGATCTTCACCACGTCCTTCGGCTACATGAACCCGACCCTGAAGGTGGCCAAGCAATTTCCCAAGGTGACTTTCGAACACGCCACCGGCTACAAGCAGGACAAGAACCTCGGCACCTACCTGGCACGCACCTATGAAGGTCGCTACGTCGGTGGTTTCCTCGCGGCGAAAATGACCAAGACCAAGAAGATCGGCTATGTCGCCTCGTTCCCGATTCCGGAAGTGATCCGCGACATCAACGCCATTCAACTGGCCCTGAACAAATACAACCCCGGCACCGAGATCAAGGTGGTGTGGGTCAATTCCTGGTTCGACCCGGGCAAGGAAGCCGACGCCGCCAACGCCCTGATCGATCAGGGCGTGGACGTAGTGTTCCAGCACACCGACAGCCCGGCGCCGATCCAGGCTGCCGAACGTCGCGGCGTGTATGCCGTGGGCTACGCTTCGGACATGGCGCACTTCGGGCCGAAAGCGGTGCTGACATCGATCGTCAACGACTGGGCGCCGCACTACATCCAGGCGACCCAAAGCGTGATTGACCACGCGTGGAAATCCCAGGACTACTGGGGCGGATTGAAGGAAGGCACGGTTGAACTGCCGATCAGCGACCTGGTGCCCGCGCCGGTGAAAGCCGAAGCCGAACAGATCATCGCGGACATCAAGAGCGGTGCGCTGCATCCGTTCACCGGGCCGATCAAGGATCAGGCGGGCTCCGAGAAAATCCCGGTGGGTGCGACCGCCACCAACGCGGAATTGGCCTCGATGAATTACTACGTTGAAGGCATGAAGGCCGAGATACCGAAGTAACCCTCAGCCCAACACACACCCCTGTAGGAGCCGGCTTGCCGGCGATGAGGCCATCAGGTTCAACATCAATGGTGAACAGGAGGCCGCCATCGCTGGCAAGCCAGCTCCTACAAAAGCTCATTCCATCTCAGGAAAGCAGCATGAACAGCCTGCCCATCATCGACATCAGCCCGCTCTACAGCGACGACCAATCCGCCTGGCAAGCCGTCGCCACGCACATCGACCGCGCCTGCCGCGAGTGGGGCTTTTTCTACATCAAGGGCCATCCGGTTTCGGCCGAGCGCATCGAGGCCGTGCTCGATCACACCCGGCGTTTCTTCGCCCGGCCCGATGCCGAAAAGCTCAGCATCGACATCACCCAGACCCGACACCATCGCGGCTACGGCGCCATCGCCACCGAGCAGCTCGACCCGAACACTCCCAGCGACCTGAAGGAAACCTTCGACATGGGCCTGCACCTGCCGGCCGATCACCCGGAAGTGCTCGCGGAAAAACCGCTGCGCGGTCCCAACCGTCATCCATCGATACCCGGTTGGGAAGCGTTGATGGAACAGCACTACGTCGACATGCAGGCCCTCGCCCAAACCCTGCTGCGCGCGATGACGATGGCTCTCGGCATCGAGCGCGACTTCTTCGACACACGGTTCCATGAGCCGGTCAGCGTGCTGCGGATGATCCATTACCCGCCACGCCATACCGCCAGCTCCGCCGAGCAGCAAGGCGCCGGTGCCCACACCGATTACGGCTGCATAACCCTGCTCTACCAGGACAACGCCGGTGGCCTGCAAGTGCGCAACGTCAAAGGCGAATGGATCGATGCGCCGCCGATCGAAGGCACGTTCGTGGTCAACCTCGGCGACATGATGGCGCGCTGGAGCAACGACCGTTACCTGTCGACGCCGCACCGGGTGATCAGCCCGCTGGGGGTCGATCGTTACTCGATGCCGTTCTTCGCCGAGCCGCATCCCGACACGCGTATCGAATGCCTGCCCGGTTGTCAGGATGAATCGCACCCGGCGAAGTATCCGGTCACCACTTGCGCCGAATTCCTGCTCTCGCGCTTCGCCGACACCTATGCTTATCGGCGAGAGCAAGAGGCCGGCTAATGAACCTCTTGGTCAGGTTTTACCAATTGTTGCGGCGAGCATCTGTAGAATGCCGCCATTGCACCTGATGAGATTTCCACAATGTACGATTGGCTGAACGCCCTGCCCAAGGCAGAACTGCACTTGCACCTGGAGGGTTCGCTGGAGCCCGAGCTGCTGTTCGCCCTGGCCGAACGCAACAAGATCGCCCTGCCATGGAGCGATGTCGACACCCTGCGCAAGGCGTACGCCTTCAACAACCTGCAAGAGTTTCTCGACCTGTACTACCAGGGCGCCGACGTGCTGCGCACCTCCCAGGATTTCTACGACCTGACCTGGGCGTACCTGTTGCGTTGCAAGGCGCAGAACGTGATTCACACCGAACCGTTCTTCGACCCGCAGACCCACACCGACCGTGGCATCCCGTTCGAAGTGGTGCTCAACGGCATCGCCGCCGCACTGAAGGATGGCGAGCAGCAACTGGGCATCACCAGCGGTTTGATCCTGAGCTTCCTGCGCCACTTGAGCGAAGAAGAAGCCGAGAAAACCCTCGACCAGGCGCTGCCGTTCCGCGATGCGTTTGTGGCCGTCGGCCTCGACAGTTCGGAGATGGGTCACCCGCCGAGCAAGTTCCAGCGCGTGTTTGACCGTGCCCGTCACGAAGGCTTCCTGACCGTCGCCCACGCCGGTGAGGAAGGTCCGCCGGAGTACATCTGGGAAGCCCTCGACCTGCTGAAAATCCAGCGGATCGACCATGGCGTCCGTGCCATCGAAGACGAACGCCTGATGCAGCGGATCATCGACGAGCAGATCCCGTTGACCGTGTGCCCGCTGTCGAACACCAAGCTCTGCGTGTTCGATCACATGTCCCAGCACAACATTCTCGACATGCTGGAGCGTGGCGTGAAAGTCACCGTCAACTCGGATGACCCGGCGTACTTCGGCGGTTACGTGACCGAGAACTTCCACGCGCTGTACACCGATCTGGGCATGACCCAGGACCAGGCGAAGCGCCTGGCGCAAAACAGCCTGGATGCGCGGTTGGTCAAACCCTGAGCCAAAACACCCACCCTAGTAGGAGCCGGCTTGCCGGCGATAGCGGACTCACATTCAGCGTTAAATGTGAAGGCCTCTTCGCCGGCAAGCCGGCTCCTACAGGTCGGTGTGTTTTCTAAAGCGCCATCTCCAGCTCGGTTTCCTGGGCGAACCGCTGGATTTCACGCTGCCCCGTCGCCGTGATGTGCAAGGCTCGCGAATCATTCGGCAGTGTCAGCCAGCCGGTTTGCATGAACAATTGCAGCAGCGCCGCCCCCAGTGAGCCGCCCATGTGCGGACGTCTTTCGCTCCAGTCGGGACAAGCGCAGGCCGCACGGCTGGTGCTGTGCGCCAGCGCCTGGACGAACACCCCGCGGGTTGCCAGTTGCGTGGCGCCCTTGTGCGTGATCGACACCCGATGATCGAACTGCTCGATCCAGCCCGCATCCAGCAAGCGTTGATAAAGATCAGCCGCCAGCGTGCCGCCCAAATGATCGTCGCAGAGCCGCGCGCGCAACAAGGATGAAGGCGCGGCCTGACGTTTGGGGATGGGAGGGGTGCGTTTGAAAATATCGGGAATGTCCCGAGGCGTACTGGCGATCGTCGCACTGGCCAGCGCTTCGATCGCGGCCCCGACTTCGGGCGCGGCCAGCCGGAAGAACCGCTTGCGGCCGCGGGTTTCGACTTTCAACAGACCTCCGGCGGACAGACGCCCCAGGTGTGCACTGGCCGAAGACGGTGACAGCCTGGCCAGCAATGCCAGCTCTTCGGCCTGTCGCGCAGCGCCGTCCATCAAGGCCCACATCATTGCGCTGCGCTTTGGGTCAGCCAGCAACGTGGCGATCTGGCTGATGCAAGGTGCATGTTCCATGTATTCACTCCCTGTTGAATCGTTTCGTCTACTGCTCGGAGACATCTTGACCAGTAATGTGTCGTCGGCCAAGACGTGGAAACCGCCTGAACCGGCTAATGCCATCCACCCACACAAGCCACTGCTTTGAAGACCCTTCAAAGGTCGGGATTGGCCGTGGACCCAGATCGGTTCGAACGCGGACTCGCCATGGCGAGATCGACGGTGCGTACATGAGGCGGGCGCTAGTATAAGCGCGTTGACGGTCGGTTCCTGCCCTTCGGAAACCATTGGTGGTGATTGATCCTGAGGGAAATTTCGCTATTTGCCTGCGACTAATGATCGCCCCCCGCCAACACGGGAAATTGACTGCCCAGTCGAGTACATCGGCTGGCAAGCATTTCCCGCAGAAGGTTCACCGGCTTACTCAATTGTGCGCGATGGGCGCACAGCAAATTCAGCGGTGCGCGCTCACAAATCAACTCCGGCATCAGTACTTTCAAGCGACCGGCCAACACATCGGCGGCGACATCGAGCCAGGACTTGTAGGCGATCCCGGCACCTGCCACGGCCCACAAGCGCACCACATCGGCATCGTCGCTGAAGCGGTCGCCGCTGACGGTCAGGCTGACGTCGCGCTTGCCGTCGTGAAAACTCCAATGGTCGTGAACCCGGCTGCCGAGCATGAACAGCAGGCAATTGTGCTGCGCCAGTTGCTCCAGTTGCCGAGGCTCGCCATGCCGGGCCAGGTAACTCGGCGCGGCGCACAGCACGCGGCGGTTGTGCGGGGCGATAGGCAGCGCCACCAGGCTGGAGTCTTCCGGCTCGCCATAGCGCAGGGCAATGTCCACCGGCTGGCGGAACAGGTCGGCGATGCGATCGCCCAACAGCAGGCGCACGGTCAGTTTCGGGTGTTCACGCTGGAACTCGTCCAGCCACGGCAACAGCAGGTTTCGGCCGAAATCCGAGGGCGCCGACAACTGCAACACGCCACTGACCTGGTCCTGACCGCTGGCCAGCAAACGGCGGCCTTCATCGAGGTTGCTCAATGCCGCCCGGGCGTACTCGAGAAATCCTTCGCCCTCGGCGGTCAGGCGCAGGCTGCGTGTGGACCGGGCGAGCAAGCGGGCGCCGAGTTGTTGCTCGATGCGTTTCAACGCGGCGCTGGCCACCGCCGCCGACATGTCCATGCCCCGCGCGGCGGCGGACAGGCTGCCGAGGTCCGCCGCCCGGACGAACAACTGCAAGTCATCAAAACGCAGCATTTCAGCCTCGATTATCAAAATAATATTGAAAGAGACTGCTCTTTTAGCGGGTTTTATCTTGCAGAGAAATAGCCAATCATCTGCCTCATCGAAATCAACCGTTCCCGGAGTCGAACATGTCACAGCCTTTCACCGCCATTGCCACCCTGATCGCCAAACCTGGCCAGCAAGACGCACTCGAACAGCATCTGCGTGCGCTGCTGGAGCCGACTCGCGCCGAGGCTGGTTGCGGTCAATACGATCTGCATCAGGACCTCGCCAATCCGCTGGCCTTCTACATGATTGAACAATGGAGCAGCGACGAAGCCCTGCAAGCCCATGACGCCAGCGCGCACATCCAGAACTTTCGCGCCCGCGCCGGCGACCTGATCGACCACTTCGACCTCAAACGCCTGCGTTCCGTGGCCTGACCCTTCTTCTATTACCGTTCAGGAATCCCTTATGAAAGCCATTGCCTACTACGCCTCGCTGCCGATCAGCGACGAGCAATCCCTGCAAGACATCGAACTGCCGGAACCGGTCGCCGGCCCGCGCGACCTGCTGGTGGAAGTCAAAGCCATCTCGGTCAACCCGGTGGACACCAAGGTCCGCCAGAACGTCCAGCCAGAAAACGGTGCAGCCAAAGTGCTGGGCTGGGATGTGGCCGGCGTGGTCAAGTCGGTCGGCAGCGAAGTGACGTTGTTCAAGGCCGGCGACAAGGTGTTTTATGCCGGTTCCATCGCCCGTGCCGGCGGCAACAGCGAGCTGCACGTGGTGGATGAGCGGATCGTCGGCCATATGCCGAAAACCCTCGGGTTCGCCGAAGCGGCCGCGTTGCCGCTGACGGCGATCACAGCGTGGGAATTGCTCTTTGAGCGCCTGCAAGTGCGTGAAGACAAAACCGATGAAGGTCAGAGCCTGCTGATCGTCGGGGCGGCCGGTGGTGTCGGCTCGATCCTCACCCAACTGGCGCACCAGCTCACCGGGCTGAAAGTCATCGGCACTGCTTCACGCGAGCAAACCCAGAGCTGGGTGCGTGAACTGGGCGCCGACCTGGTGATAGACCACAGCCAGCCATTGAGCGAAGAACTGAAACGCGCGGGCGTCGCGCAGGTCACTCACGTCGCCAGCCTGACCCAGACCGATCAGCACCTGGACCAGTTGGTCGAGGCGTTGGCGCCCCAAGGCAAACTCGCGCTGATCGACGATCCGAAGGCGCTGGACGTGACCAAGCTCAAGCGCAAGAGCCTGTCACTGCACTGGGAGTTCATGTACACCCGCTCGCTGTTCGAAACGGCGGACATGATCGAGCAACACAACCTGCTCAATCGCGTGGCCGGGCTGATCGACGCCGGAACGCTGAAAACCACGGTGGGCGAACACTTCGGAACGATCAATGCCGCCAATCTGCGGCGCGCCCATGAGCTGCTGGAAAGCGGCAAATCCAAGGGCAAGATCGTGCTCGAAGGTTTCTGAAACACATTGATACAAGTGTCGTCCCTGTAGGACGACACCGTCAGTCCGAAGGTTGACCGTTGTCATAATTGCGATCGTATTCGGGTCTACAATCGTGACCTCAGTGATGCAAATCTTTTACTTAAGGAGGTCAGCAATGAAGATCCTGATAAAAGAAGTGGCAACGTCCCAATGGCAAGTTCGCCTGGACCAACACGCCGTCACCTTCCGCAGCGAAGCCGAAGCGCGGGCCTTCACCCGCACCCTCGAAGCGCGATTGCAAGCTCCCCATCAGATTCCCGTCCAGCAGCAACAACGCGCTGTTGGCTGAGGCCTTCCTCACACCTGGGCTTGCGCCAGTGCCCGGGCATTTTGCAAACGTCGGGTGAGCATCGCTACGCTCACCACCAGAATCCCGCACAGGCTGATGACCATGGCCATCGGCATGGCGCTGCCGTCGTACAAGACACCCACTAGCGAAGCGGCCCCGGCGGCGACGCTGAATTGCAGGCAACCGAGCATCGCCGACGCACTGCCCGCGCGGGCGCCCTGCCCGTTCATGGCGCAGGCCGAGGCGTTGGGCAGGATGCAACCGAGGCTGGCGATGCAGATAAACAGCGGAATCAACAACGGCCACAGTTGCTCGGTGTGCAGCGAACTGACTCCCAGCAGCGTCAGGCCCGCAGCCAGGTAAATCCACACGGTACGCGCCAGCAGGAACGCGGGGCCACGCTTGGCCAGCAACCGCGCGTTGACCTGCGCGACCAGAATGAAACCCGCCGCGTTGGTGCCGAACAGCCAGCCAAAGTGCTCGGCCGGCACGCCATAGAGTTTGATGAAGACGAACGGTGAACCGGCGATGTAGGCAAACATCCCGGCGATGGCGATGCCGCCGGTCAGGGCGTGGCCGAGGTAAATCGGGTCCGACAACAGGCGACCGTACTGGCGCAACGCGCCCGACAGCGGTTGGCGCGGGACATGCGCCGGCATGCTTTCCGGCAACCCCAGCGCAACGGCCAGTCCCGCCAGGGCACTGAAACCGGTCAGCACGAGGAAGATCGACTGCCAGCCCGTGGTGTTGACCAGCAAGCCGCCGAGCATCGGCGCGAGAATCGGCGCCAGGCCCATGACCAGCATCAGCTGTGAAAAGACTTTCGCTGAGCCCACCGCATCGCATTTGTCACTGACGATCGCCCGGGAAATCACCATCCCCGCGCAACCGCCCAGCGCCTGGACAAAACGCGCAGCGAGCAGCCATTCAAGATTCGGCGCATAGGCGCACGCCAGGGAAGCAGCGGTGAACAGGCCGACGCCGGTCAGCAGCGGGATACGCCGACCAAAACGATCCGCCATCGGGCCGTACATCAGCTGGCCAATCGACAGACCGAGGAAGTAGGCCGCGAGTGTCAGCTGGACATGTTGTTCATCGGTGCCGAACGCCAGCGCCATGGCCGGGAACGCCGGCAGGTAGAAATCGATCGCAAGCGGTCCAAAAGCGCTCAGGGCGCCAAGAATCAAAATGGTACGGAAGTTCATCAGGCATCCAGTGGGACTGAGGTCGGCAGCCACACAGTCTAGCCGTGCGGGGACGCCTTGAACATTCCGATAGCTCGCTAACTATTAAAAACCCCTGGCTGAGCACAACAATTCAAATGTGGGAGCGAGCCTGCTCGCGATGACAGGGTGTCAGTCGACAGCATTGCTGAATGACACACCGCCATCGCGAGCAGGCTCGCTCCTACAGGGATTTTTGTAGAGGTCTCAGGCGACTTTCACTTCATAGCCTTCTTCGCTGATCGCGGCGATCACTTGATCGGTGGTCAACGCACTCTCGACCCCGACTTCCTTCGCCGCCAGATCGACCCGCACGCTGGCCGCGGGATCCCTGGCTTGCAGCGCCTGGGTGATGGCCTTGACGCAGTGGCCGCAGGACATGCCCTGAACGTTGAACACTTGCATGGAATGACTCCTTTTCGTGAGGTTGCCAGCAGTCTCGAGCTTGCCACCATGGCAAGGTCAAGTTCTGAAACAAACTGCCGGGCTGGCAATCGGCGCCGCGCTCGGCCAAGCTGCGTGCATCTATGACTCGATCTCAGGAGATTCAGCCATGCGCTGGTCAGCTCTCAGCCTGTTTGGCTTCCTCAGCCTTTTCGCCGCCGTGCCCTCGGTCAACGCTGCCGGGGAGGATTACGGGGTACTGATCATTTCCCGCGAGCGGCTGGAAGTGTCGACCAACTGCGAAATCGGCGTATACATCCAGGATCAACTGTCGGCGCGGCTGTTTCAGGAGCAAAGCACGTCGTTCAACCTGCCGCCAGGCAACGTGTCACTGCGCCTGAAATTGCTGCCGGGCCAGGCGCCGGGTTGCAATCCGGGGATGCTGGCACCGGGCTCGCAGAACATCTCGCTCAAGGCCGGGGATGTGTTGAAGTTCCGGATTGCGATGACGCAGGAAGGGATGTACCTGAAGCCGACAGCCCTCGATTACTGACCCTGAACCCCTGTGGGAGCGAGCCTGCTCGCGAATGCGGGTTATCAGTTAAATCAGCGATGAATGACACACCGCATTCGCGAGCAGGCTCGCTCCCACAGATTACGGCGGAGCGTTTTGAATGGCGCTTGACCTTGCCAGCATGGCAAGGTTGATCCTGTAGGCATCTTCTACAGGGAGCGCGACCGATGTCCGAATCCACCACGTTCGATCTGCCGATTGCCGGCATGACCTGCGCCAGTTGCGCCGGGCGTGTCGAGCGAGCGTTAAGCAAAGTCATCGGCGCCTCTGCCGTCAGCGTCAACCTGGCCACCGAGCAGGCGCGGGTCCAGGCGCCCAGCGACAGCCTGCCCGCATTGATGGAAGCGGTGCAGCAAGCCGGTTACAGCGTGCCGCAGCACAGCCTGGAATTGAGCATCGACGGCATGACCTGCGCCTCCTGCATTGGTCGCGTCGAGCGCGCACTGGCGAAAGTGCCGGGAGTCAAAAGCGTCAGCGTCAACCTGGCCAACGAACGGGCGCACCTCGAACTGCTCGGGCAGATTGATCCACAAACCCTGATCGGCGCCGTGACCAAAGCGGGCTACAGCGCCAGCCTTTGGGAAGCCGAGCAACCGCACACCGACCTTCAACAACAGCGCCTGCAGCGTGAACGCTGGGCGCTGATCCTGGCGATCACCCTCGCCTTGCCGCTGGTGCTGCCGATGTTGCTGCAACCGTTCGGCGTGCACTGGATGCTCCCGGCGTGGGTGCAATTCGCGCTGGCCACACCGGTGCAATTCATCTTCGGCGCACGCTTTTATGTGGCGGCGTGGAAAGCGGTACGCGCCAGGGCCGGCAACATGGACCTGCTGGTCGCCCTCGGCACCAGCGCCGGTTATGGCTTGAGTCTCTACGAATGGGCCACCGCCGCCGGGCGCATGCCGCACCTGTACTTCGAAGCTTCGGCGGTGGTGATTGCCTTGGTGCTGCTGGGCAAATACCTCGAAAGCCGCGCCAAACGCCAGACCGCCAGCGCCATCCGCGCCCTCGAAGCGCTGCGTCCCGAGCGGGCGATCCAGGTGATCGACGGTCGAGAGCAGGACGTCGCCATCAGTGCCTTGCGCGTGAATGATCTGGTGCTGGTCAAACCCGGCGAACGTTTCCCGGTGGACGGCGAGGTTCTCGAAGGCCAGAGCCACGCCGACGAAGCGCTGATCAGCGGTGAAAGCCTGCCCGTGCCGAAACAGCCTGGCGACAAAGTCACCGGCGGCGCCATCAACGGTGAAGGCCGATTGCTGGTGCGCACCCAGGCCTTGGGCGCGGAAACCGTATTGGCGCGGATCATCCGTCTGGTGGAAGACGCTCAGGCCGCCAAAGCGCCCATCCAGAAACTGGTGGATAAAGTCAGCCAGGTGTTTGTGCCAGCGGTTCTGCTGATCGCACTGGCCACCCTGGTCGGCTGGTGGCTGTACGGCGCGCCGATGGAAACGGCGCTGATCAACGCCGTCGCGGTGTTGGTGATCGCCTGCCCTTGCGCCCTCGGGCTCGCAACGCCCACCGCGATCATGGCCGGCACCGGCGTGGCAGCGCGCTACGGCATTCTGATCAAGGACGCCGAGGCTTTGGAACGTGCCCATGAAGTCAGCGCCGTGGTCTTCGACAAGACCGGCACGCTGACTTCCGGAGCGCCGCGCATCGCCCATCTGAGCGCCATCGACGGCGACGAATCCGCCCTGCTGCAATGGGCCGGCGCCCTGCAACGCGGCAGTGAACACCCATTGGCCAAGGCGGTTCTCGATGCATGCACCGAGCGTGACCTGGCCGTGGCGGACGTCAGCGACAGTCAATCGCTGACGGGCCGCGGCATCGCCGGCACACTCGACGGTCGGCGGCTGGCACTGGGTAATCGGCGCTTGCTGGAAGAAAGTGGTCTTGGCCTCGGCCCCTTGGCGGATTCCGCCAGCGCATGGGAAACCGAAGGCCGGACCCTGTCCTGGCTGATCGAACAGAGTCCGCAACCGAAAGTGCTCGGCCTGTTCGCCTTTGGTGACACGCTCAAACCCGGCGCGCTGCTCGCGGTGCAGCAACTCAGCGAGCGCCACATCAGCAGCCACTTGCTGACCGGCGACAATCGCGGCAGCGCCAGAGTGGTCGCCGAAGCGCTCGGCATCAAGGATGTCCACGCCGAAGTGCTGCCGGCCGATAAAGCCGCCACCGTCGCCGCACTGAAGAAAACCGGGGTGGTGGCGATGGTCGGCGACGGCATCAACGACGCTCCGGCGCTGGCTGCCGCCGACATCGGCATCGCCATGGGCGGCGGCACTGATGTGGCCATGCACGCCGCAGGGATTACCCTGATGCGCGGTGATCCGCGACTGGTCCCCGCCGCGCTGGAGATCAGCCGCAAGACCTACGCGAAGATTCGTCAGAACCTGTTCTGGGCGTTCGTCTACAACCTGATTGGCATTCCGCTGGCGGCGTTCGGTTTCCTCAACCCGGTGCTGGCCGGCGCGGCGATGGCGCTGTCGAGCGTCAGCGTGGTGAGCAATGCGCTACTGTTGAAAACCTGGAAACCCAAGGACCTGGAGGACAACCGATGAACATTGGCCAAGCGGCCCGCGTCAGTGGCCTGAGCGCGAAGATGATCCGTTATTACGAATCCATCGGCCTGCTCAAGGCGGCCCATCGCACCGACAGCGGTTACCGGGTGTATGGCGACGATGACTTGCACACGCTGGCGTTCATCAAGCGTTCGCGGGACCTGGGGTTTTCACTGGAGGAGGTCGGCAAGCTGCTGACCCTCTGGCAAGACCGCCAGCGGGCCAGCGCCGATGTGAAGGCGCTGGCGCGTCAGCACATTGAAGAGCTGAACCAGAAAATTCTCGAGCTGGGCCAGTTGCGCGATACGTTGCAGGATCTGGTCGAGCACTGCCACGGTGATCACCGTCCTGATTGTCCGATCCTCAAGAACCTTGAGTCGGGCTGCTGCGCAGTACCGGTGGCTAGTAATCCAATGTAGGAGCCAGCTTGCTGGCGATGGTCGTCAACGATAACGCTGGCAGCCTGACACCCCGCGGCGTTCTAGGGGTTTATCGCCAGCAAGCTGGCTCCTACAGGTGGATTGGCGCTCATGAAAAACCCGGCCGAAGCCGGGTTTTTTTATCCGATCACTGCATCCACGGTGGAGGCGGTTCTTCGGTTTTACTCGGTGGCGCGTCATCTGCCGTGCGGATCGCTTGCTTGCGCTCTTCATCGAGGCGGGCGGCCTCGATTTCACGCATGATCCCGCCGACATCCGCCAACTCTTCCGGCTCGTCGAACTCGCCGGTCAAGACACTGGCCGGGTGCAAGGTGCCGGCTTCGTACAGCGCCCACATTTCCTTGGCGTAACGGGTCTTTTTCAACTCCGGGGCAAACCGCCCGAAGTAGGACGCCATGTTGCCCACGTCCCGCTCCAGCATGCTGAACGCGTGGTTGTTGCCCGCTGCGTCGACTGCCTGGGGCAGGTCGATGATGACCGGACCGGTCGGCGTCAACAGCACGTTGAACTCGGACAGGTCACCGTGCACCAGACCGGTACACAACATCAGCACGATCTGCGAAATCAGGAACGCGTGATATTCGCGCGCCTGGTCCGGCTCCAGCACCACGTCATTCAGGCGTGGCGCGGCATCGCCGTACTCGTCGGCCACCAGCTCCATCAACAGCACGCCTTCCAGGAAGTCGAAAGGCTGCGGCACCCGGACACCGGCGCCGGCCAGACGAAACAGCGCCGCCACTTCGGCGTTCTGCCAGGCGTCCTCGGTTTCTTTCTTGCCGAACTTGGAGCCCTTGGCCATGGCCCGGGCCTGCCGACTGTTGCGCACCTTGCGACCTTCCTGATACTCGGACGCCTGGCGGAAACTGCGTTTATTCGCCTCCTTGTAGACCTTCGCGCAACGTAACTCGTTGCCGCAGCGCACCACATAAACAGCTGCTTCTTTACCACTCATGAGTGGGCGCAGCACCTCGTCGACCAGACCGTCCTCGATCAGGGGTTCAATGCGTTTTGGAGTCTTCATCAGCTTTTATTGTGGGTCCTTTATTACCAAACACGCGAAAGTCATTCGTTATACGGCAATCCACTCCTTCGGGGGAGGGGTTGCCGACCTATGAACGTTGCGGATGCACACAATGTGCCGAAAAAAACCCGGCAATCCCGCCGGGGTTCATCAACCGACAAGGATCATAGCCGAGCCGGCAGCGCTTGTTGGAGAAGGGATTCGAGGGGATTTGCGACAGAATCCGACATACCGCTGCATACCCTTCGTAGGATTTTTTTCGATTGCCCTCAATTTCCGCCTCCAACAGCCGAAGTCATCTGTAACAAAGTGAATTGTCCGACGATCGCTCCGAAAGAAGACGATGGCGCACCCAAGGGATCGGGTTCAACAAATAACCATTTACGGCTGCCAATAATTCCGCGAGTCATCTGCACTGCGTGGGCCTACAAGAAAATCTGGAGCGCGGATGAACATTAAACAGAAGTTGACGTGGGCGTTTGCAATCATCGCCTGCTTGCCGGTGGTGCTGGTCGCCACCCTCGTTGTGCTGAACCTGCGCAGTGACGCCAAGGACGATTTCGTCGACGGCAGCGGCCGCGAGATCCGGCAGGTCAGCAATGCCATGCAGCTGTTCTTCGACGGCATCAGCCAAAACGTCGAGTACCTGGCCAAGCAACCGCTGATCACCAACTCCGACGACAGCCTCAAGACCTACATGAAGGCCGACGCCGCCAGCGTTCCACAAGGCGAGTCGGACAAGAAACTCTTCAACTTCCTGCAGGAACTGGGCAACGCCCATCCTTCCTACGCCTACGCCATCCTCGGCACCGCAGCCGGCGGATACGTGTCGTGGCCGGACGATGCCAAGCTGGCCAACTACGACCCGCGCCAGCGCCCGTGGTACAAGGCGGCCCAGGCCAAGCCGGGCAAGCCGTTCCGTACCGAGGCCTATTACTGGGCCGAAAATGATACGTCCTACGTCAGTACCGTACGCACCATCGACAACAAGCTGGGCACCAACGGCGGCGTAGTCAGTATCGACGTGTCGCTCAAACAGCTCACCGAACTGGTGAAACAGATCAAGCTCGGCGAAACCGGCTACCTGATGCTGCTGGAGAACTCCGGCACCGTGCTGGTCGATCCGAAGCAACCGGAACACAACTTCAAGAACCTGAGCAGCCTCGGCGATGGCTATGCGCAACTGGCCAAGGCCGGCAAAGGCCTGGTCGAAGTTGAGCTCAACGGTGAGCGCTACATGGCCAACGTCTGGCCGTCGGAGCAACTGGGCTGGACCTTTATCGGCCTGATCAAGCAGAGCGACGTGATGAGTTCGGCGACGCAGCTGACCTGGCTGATCGCGATCATCGCCGCCGTACTGGCCGTGGTCTTCGCCATCGTCGGCGCCAGTTTCGCCAGCCTTATCGTGCGGCCGATCCGCAGCGTGGCCGATGGCCTGGAAGGCATCGCCCAGGGCGAAGGCGACCTGACCCATAACCTGCAAATCCGTGGCAGCGATGAAACCGCACAACTGGCCAGCTGGTTCAACCAGTTCCTGGCGGCGATTCGCAACCTGATCCAGAGCATCGGCGGTGCCGCGACGAAGATTCTCGCCACCTCCAAAAGCTCGACCCAGGTGTCCGATGACATGGCCGAAGCGGCCGGACGTCAGCGCGAAGCGGTGGACATGGTCTCCACCGCGTTCCACGAAATGGTCGCCACCGCCAACGAAGTCGCGCGCTCCTGCAGCCAGGCCGCCGAATCGGCCGACAGCGGCCAGCGTCAGGCACGTGAAGGTCAGCAGCAGATTGACGCGGCAGTGACCAGCGTTGATCGGCTGAGCCAGGAAATCGAGCAGTCGGCGCAGTCGATGCAGCAACTGGAACGCGACAGCAACGACATTCAATCGATTCTCGGGACCATCCGTTCGATTGCCGAACAGACCAACCTGCTGGCACTGAACGCAGCGATCGAAGCAGCGCGGGCCGGTGAGCAAGGTCGCGGTTTTGCGGTGGTGGCGGACGAAGTGCGGGCGCTGGCCAAACGCACGGCCGACTCCACGGCGGAAATCGACGGCCTGCTCGGCAACCTCGCCAAGCGCACCAGCCAGGTGACCCAGCAAATGCACGCGAGCCTGGAAGTGTCGCAGCAGTCGGTGACCCGTATCGGCGAAGCGCGCAGCAGCTTCGGGCAGATCCGCGAATCGGTGGACGTGATCCGTGACATGAACACCCAGATCGCTACGGCGGCGGAACAGCAGCATCAGGTGGCGGAAGACATCAACCGGCACATCAGCCAGATCCATGGCGATGCGCAGCTGGTGGCGGAACTGGCCAACTCGGCGCGGCTGGACTCGCAGAGCCTGGCAGGTTTGTCGAACGAGCTGGATGGCTTGGTTCGTCGGTTCCGTACCTGACGGCGACCGCTTCGCGGTCGATCGCTGGCAAGCCAGCTCCTACAGGGAATCGCGAAAACCCTGTGGGAGCTGGCTTGCCAGCGATGGCGGTCTCACTGCCGAAACAACTCTCCCGGCGTAAACCCGAACAACCCTCTGAACGCCGCAATAAACGCCGACGTCGAGTCATACCCGCACGCCAGCGCGGTATTGGTCACGCTGTCACCCTCCTCCAGCAAGCTCAGCGACGACAGCAACCGCATCCGCTGCCGCCAGCCGCGAAAACTCAGCCCGGTTTCACGCTGGAACAGGCGCATCAGGGTCTTCTCCGACGTGCCCAATCGCTGCGCCCATTCCTGTAGCGTCACGTTTTGCTCCGGGCTCTCGATCAACTCGTTGCACAACCCCAACAACCGCTCATGACGTGGCAACGGCAAGGAGAAGCCGACCTCGGGCAGCGTCGCCAATTGGTCCAGCAGCACACTCACCAGCCGTGCCTGCGGACTGTCGCCCTGTGGATATTCAACGGGCAGCAAACAAAAACTCTTGATCAGCTCACGAGCCAGCGGCGTCACTTCCAGCACCCGGCAACGCTCGTCCGCCCACGGGCAATCTTCGCGGCGCACATACAGGCTGCGCATCTCGGCGCGCATCGAGGTCACGACCTGATGCTCGAAATCCGCCGGAATCCAGATCCCCCATTGCGGCGGCGCAAAGAAACTGCCTTCGGCGGTGTGCACCCCGAGAACGCCACTGATCGCGTAGGAAAACTGCACCCAGTCATGGCGATGAGACGGCGTCCATGAACCGGCGTTGAGGCTTTCTGCCCGCGCGTACAAAGGACGCGGCAGCACGGTCAGGGCCGGGATGGTCCGTTCGAGAGATTGTTGTCCGTTAGTCGCCATTGGCGGGCCTTGTATCGCGAGATGACTGATGAGGCGACGTTAGGCCATGTCACCTCCCCGATCAACACCACTGAACCCTGTGGGAGCGAGCCTGCTCGCGATAGCGGTGTATCAGTCGATAAATTTGTTAACTAACACACCGCTATCGCGAGCAGGCTCGCTCCCACAGGTTCAGATGTCAGCCCGTAAAAATGTTCAGCGTTCGATGATGGCGGTGACGCCCTGCCCGCCCGCCGCGCAAATCGAGATCAGCCCTCGTCCCTTTCCGGCGGCATCGAGCAGCTTGGCGAGGTTGGCGACAATACGCCCGCCGGTGGCCGCAAACGGGTGCCCCGCCGCCAATGAACTGCCTTTGACGTTGAGCCGGCTGCGGTCGATGGAGCCCAGTGGCGCGTCGAGACCCAGTCGGGTCTTGCAGTACTCCGGGTCTTCCCAGGCCTTCAAGGTGCACAGCACTTGCGCGGCAAAGGCTTCATGGATTTCGTAGTAATCGAAGTCCTGCAAGGTCAGGCCATTGCGCGCCAGCAAACGCGGCACGGCGTACACCGGCGCCATCAACAGCCCTTCGGCACCGTTGACGAAATCCACCGCCGCCGCTTCGCCATCGCGCAGATAGGCGAGGATCGGCAAGCCGCGTTCCTTCGCCCATTCTTCACTGCCCAGCAATACCAGCGAGGCGCCGTCGGTGAGCGGTGTGGAGTTGCCGGCGGTCAGTGTGCCCTTGGCGCTTTTTTCGAAGGCCGGTTTGAGCGAGGCGAGTTTTTCCAGGGTCAGGTCCGGGCGCAGGTTGTTGTCGCGGGTCAGGCCAAAGAAAGGCGTCATCAGGTCGTTGTGCCAGCCTTCGCTGTAAGACGCGGCCAGTTTCTGATGGCTCTCCAGCGCCAATTGATCCTGCTCGGCGCGCGGGATGTTCCAGGTCTGCGCCATCAGCTCGCAGTGCTGGCCCATCGACAGGCCGGTGCGCGGCTCGCCGTTGCGCGGAAATTCCGGGACGAGATGACCCGGCCGAAGTTGCAGGAAGGTTTTCAGTTTGTCGGCGGTGGTCTTGGCGCGGTTGGCTTGCAGGAGGATTTTGCGCAGGCCTTCGTTGATGCCGATCGGCGCGTCGGACGTGGTGTCGACGCCACCGGCAATGCCGCACTCGATCTGGCCCAGGGCGATTTTGTTCGCCACCAGCAACGCCGCTTCGAGACCGGTGCCGCACGCCTGCTGAATGTCATACGCCGGGGTGGTCGGCGACAGGCGCGAGCCGAGCACGCATTCGCGGGTCAGGTTGAAGTCCCGGGAATGCTTGAGTACCGCGCCGGCCGCCACTTCGCCCATGCGCAGACCGTGCAGGTTGAAACGTTCGATCAGGCCTTCGAGCGCTGCGGTGAGCATCGCCTGGTTACTCGCGGTGGCGTACGGCCCGTTGGAGCGGGCGAAGGGAATCCGGTTACCGCCGATGATCGCGACGCGGCGCAGCTGAGTCATGAAAAGCTCCTGATGAAAATCCAAATATCAACACCGATCCCTGTAGGAGCGAGCTTGCTCGCGATGGACGTCAACGATAACGCGTGAATCCAGGATTAACGCGGTGCTTTGAAGTTCTTCGCGAGCAAGCTCGCTCCTACAAGGATTGCATCGCCACAAAATCCGGGATAAAGCCTAACTGCACTGTCCAAGCGTAGGCCTTATCTCGCGGATCGAACGACTGATTGCCATTCGTGGTCCACACTTTGAACCCCAGCTGCTGGAGCGCGTTCCATGTCTGACCGCTATATCGACTTCGCCAATTCGTCCATCGGCCATCGTCTGGTCGGGGCCCTGGGTCTGCCGTCGCCGGTACGGCTGGAGCGCTGGCAGGCCGGCCGCCTGCGTCCGGTCGAAGGCGCGCTGCTGATCGGCGGTGGCCCGCTGACGGAAAAAGTCCGCGCCTTCGCCAATCGCCTGACCGATGCGATCTACAGCTACGGCGCCGAACCTTCGCTGGCCACGGCATGGATTCCCGGTCATGGCCCCAAGTTGAAAGCCGTGGTGTTCGACGCCAGTGACCTGGTGCACACCGACCAGCTCAAGCAGCTGCGCGAGTTCTTTCAGCCGCTGATGAAAAACCTCGACAGCTCGGCGCACCTGGTCATTCTCGGGCGGGCGCCGAAGACATTGAGCGATCCGTTTGCAGCCAGCGTGCAACGGGCGATTGAAGGGTTCAGTCGGTCGCTGGCCAAGGAGTTGCGCAGCGGCGGCGTCTTGCAGCTGATCCATGTCGGTGAAGGCGCCGAGGATCAACTGGAAGGCCCGCTGCGGTTTTTTCTGTCGCCCAAAAGCGCCTTCGTGTCCGGGCAGGTGATTCGCCTGGACGCCTGCGACACGCCGGTGGCGGACTGGACACGTCCATTGTCGGGCCGCAAGGCGCTGGTCACCGGCGCGGCGCGCGGCATCGGCGCATCGATTGCCGAAACCCTGGCCCGTGATGGCGCCGAGGTGATTCTGCTCGACGTGCCACCGGCCAAGACCGAGCTGGAAGCCCTCGCCGCACGCCTCGGCGGGCGCAGCATCACCCTGGATATTTGTGCCGAGGACGCCGCCGCGCAACTGATCGAACAGTTGCCCGACGGAGTGGATATCGTGGTGCACAACGCCGGCATCACCCGGGACAAAACCCTGGCCAACATGACCCCGGAATTCTGGGATGCGGTGCTCGCGGTCAACCTCAACGCCCCTCAGGTGCTGACCAAGGCGTTGCTCGACAGCGGCACGTTGCGCGACCACGGCCGGGTAATTCTGTTGGCCTCCATCAGCGGCATCGCCGGCAATCGAGGGCAGACCAATTACGCGGCGAGCAAGGCCGGCTTGATTGGCCTGGCCGAAGCCTGGGCGCCGTTGCTGAATGAGCGCGGGATCAGCATCAACGCAGTGGCACCGGGATTCATCGAGACGCAAATGACCGCGCACATTCCGTTCGGCTTGCGTGAAGCCGGCCGGCGCATGAGTTCGCTGGGCCAGGGCGGTCTGCCGCAAGACGTTGCCGAAGCGGTGGCGTGGCTGGCGCAACCGGGCACCGGCGCGTTCACCGGGCAGGCGCTGCGGGTCTGCGGACAAAGTGTTCTGGGGGCTTAGCGATGACGACTGACTGGCACCCACTCAATCACGAACCGAGCCTGCCCGGGTTGTATGTGCAAGCCGCGACGCGCCGCAAGATCACCGGTACCACGCTGCCCGATACGGGGTTGCGCTGCTGGGTCGACGTCGATCCGAAACGCTTGGCGGCTTATCGCGAAGTCTGCGGGTTCGCCGACAACGGATTGTTGCCGCCGACGTATCCGCACATCCTCGCGTTCGCCTTGCAGATGCAATTGCTCACGGCGAAGGACTTTCCATTCCCGCTGCTAGGGCTGATTCACCTGAGCAACTGCATTCGCGTGTTCAGGCCCATGGGTGGGGTGAATCGCGCGCGGATCAGTGTGCACGTGCAGAACCTGCAACCCCACGCCAAAGGGTCGACGTTCGACCTGGTGACGACGCTCGACGATCAGTTGGGGCCGCTGTGGGAAGCGGAAAGCCGGATGTTGTGCCGCGGGGTGAAACTCGAAGGAGAACCAGTGGCGGAAGTGCTTGCTTCGCCGATGTCGCTGATTGAGGTGACCCGCTGGAAAGCGCCGGCGGATATCGGTCGGCGATACGCCAAAGTGTCCGGCGATTACAACCCGATTCACCTCAGCGCCGTGAGCGCCAAACTGTTCGGCTTCCCGACCGCCATCGCCCATGGTTTATGGAACAAGGCACGGACACTGGCGGCGCTGAGCGATCACCTGCCGACCGCCAACGTCGAGATCGCCGTGCAGTTTCGCAAGCCGGTGAGGTTGCCTGGCGAGGTGACGTTACTTGCCAGCGCCGCAGGTTCGAGTGGTGATTTTCAACTGGTCGGCGCGGGGGATCTGGAGCACATGGTCGGGCATTGGCGACCGGTGGCCTGACCTCCCCGCTGAAAACCACACCACCTGTAGGAGCCGGCTTGCTGGCGAAAAATTTCAGACAGTGCGGTGCCCTCCAGGACGCCATCGCCGGCAAGCCAGCTCCTACAAAATCCGCGTCGTACACCGATCAACTGTAGGAGCCAGCTTGCTGGCGAAAAAAGCCGGACAGTGCAGTGTTCTCGAGGACGCCATCGCCGGCAAGCCAGCTCCTACAAAATCCGCGTCATACACCGATCAACTGTAGGAGCCAGCTTGCTGGCGAAAAAAGCCGGACAGTGCGATGGTCTTCTGGACGCCATCGCCGGCAAGCCGGCTCCTACAGGGTTATGTGGCGTGTGTGGGAAGTCGGGATGTACATGGTCAATTGTGTGTATATCACTTAAGTTTTCCCGCGACCTTCACCTCCCCCCGCAAAAACCGCTTCGTTGATTTACAACAGATTATTTTTTGACGCCTGTTCCAAGGTATTAGTCCTTAGGCGGCACCGGCGTGTCCGTATACAAGGGGTTAATACCAACTGGAGAATGGCGCCGCAGAGCCCTTGCGATTGTTATGTGGACAACGGACGAAGGCATCGCCGACGACAGAAACGGCGAGCTATCGAAAACAACGACGTTGTTACAGGTGCAAGGACTCTCACTCATGAACACTCAAGTTATCTACAAGTCGGCAACCGCATTGGCGCTCATCCTCTCCCTCAGCCTGGCCGGTTGCAGTAGCGGTGGTGGCGGTCATCACAGCAGCTCCGACAGTTCGTCACCTGACAGCTCGACCGCGGCGGGTGCCGGTGGCGGCACAGGCGGTGGAACGGGTGGCGGCACCGGTGGCGGCACCGGTGGCGGAACAGGCGGTGGCGGCACCACTCCACCGACCGTTGCACCGCTGGTGACCACCACGCTGGTTCAGGACGTCGGCACCACCGTCAGCGGTCTCGGCGATGGCGTGGGCCAGATCGGCGACTCCCTGAGTTCGGTTCCAGTGGTCGGTGGCGTGGTGCAAAGCGTCGCCAACACCGCCGGCAATGTCGTCACTACTTTGGGTGACGGCCTGGGCAATGGCATAGGCAAACTGGCTACGGATCCGAATGGCCTCGGCGTCACGGCTTCGGCGGTGGGCGGAGTGGTACAGGATGTCGGCAACGGCGTTTCCGATGTCAGCGGCAAACTCGCCACCGCCACCAACAGCATTCCGCTGGTGGGCGGCGTGGTGACCAGAGTCGCACCGGTCGTGGATGGCGTCGGCGAACGAGTCACCATGCTCGGCGACACCCTGAGCACCGCCACCACCAGCGGCCCATTGGGCTCGGTGACCAAGGAAGTCGGCAGCCGACTGGTACCGGTGATTGCCCTGGTGGAGAACACCACCGACAAAGTGGGCGACACCACAGGCTTGGGCGATCCACTAAAAGGCATCATCAAGAAAGTCGGCGACACCGTCGAAGGCGTCGGTGACCAAGTGGCCGATTCCGGTAATGGCAATGCGGTGACCGACACCCTCGGCAACGCCTTGAGCAACACCGGCACGGCAGTCGGCAAGGCGGGCGGCCTGGTGTCCAATGGCACGAATTCAGGCACCGGCGACGGCCTGGGTGGCAACGGTTTGCTGGAAACCGTTGGTGGCGCCGTGGTCAACCTCAGCCAAGGCCTGAGCGGCAGCAATGGCGTGGTCGGTGCAGCAGGTAAAAACGGCGTCGCTGGCGGTAATCTCGTGGCCACCGTTGGTGGTGGCCTGGGCGGCAGCGGCGTCGCCAATCTCAGTCCGACTGCGCCTCTGGCTACCGTCGGCGCAAACATCGGCACGGCGATCAATCCTGTGACGAACGCGGTGACCGGACTCACCCAAAACCTCGGCGCCGCCACCGGCCTCGGCAGCCCGGTCGCCGGCCTCACCGGTCAGGCCGGCGGCGCGGTAGCCAACCTCGGCGGTGCGATTGCCGCCAGCAATGCCAACCCGGTCACCGCCGCACTCGGCAACACCGTGACCTCGCTGGGCAACACCGTCACCGCCGCTGGCGGGCTGGTCAACGGCGGCACCGGCACGAGCGGTGGTCTCGGCGGTCTCCTCGGTGGCCTGACTGGCAACAGACGCTAATTTGCACCTGGCCGATTCGACGGCCTTACCTACAGCGCCTACGCTTGGTTGGAGGCGGAAGATTCACATGAGTCTTCCGCTTTTTCTTTGGACATGAAGGTCCAGGCGATGAACAGGGAGTGTCATATGCGCGTAGTGGCTTCGTTGTTGTTTCTCACTGTCAGTACCTGCACCCTCGCAGACACCCTCCCGAGTTTCCTCAACAGCAACGACACCATCCGCAACCTCCCTGTACCCAACCTCCCCGCCGACGCCTACCGCCCGAGTGCCACGCCGTTGCAGGTGCCGGAGCCCGGTGCGACGCAGGGCCAACCGCTGATGATGGGCACCAAAGTCACCATCAGCACCGTGCAGATTGAAGGCGGAACAATCTACCCGCTCAGCGAACTGGCCGCGCTCTATCAGCCACTGCTCGGCCACGAAAGCAGCCTCGCCGACCTGATCGAAGCCACTCGCAGCATCACGCGACGCTACCAACAGGACGGCTATCTGCTGTCGTACGCGTTCCTGCCTCAACAAAGTTTCGACAGCGGCACGGTGCGCGTGGTGCTGGTTGAGGGTTACATCAAGGATTATCAGTTGCAGGGCGACGTCGGACGGGTCAAAGGCCTGCTCGACAAGCTGGTGGCCAAACTTCAGACCGAACGGCCCCTGACGCGCAAAACCTTCGAACGCTACACCACGCTGATGAGCCGCATCCCGGGCGTGACCTTGCAGGCGCAAGTGCCGCCACCCGGCACCACCGACGGCGCGGCTTACCTTGTCGCCCAGGCCAGCCGCAAACCGTTCACCAGCAGCCTCAGCGCCACCGAGGACAACCGCAACGGCACCCAGGCCCTACTCGGTGTCAGCAGCAACTCGCAAACGTCCATGGGCGAACAACTGAGCCTCAGCGGCCTGTTTCCACCTGGGGACGACGATGAGCATTACTACCGTCTCGACTACAACCAGTTCCTCAATGCCGAGGGCACGCAACTGGCGCTGTCCGCCTCGCGTTACCGCGCGGATCCGGGCACCAACGTGCAACTGGATAACGGCATCGAACTCAAGCCGCACCGTGAAAACGATCGCTATTCCATCGGCTTCAGCCACCCGCTAATCGCGGCTCCCAACGAACTGCTCAGCGCCGGCGCGCGGTTGTATGCGGTCAACGACAAGACGCGCTACAAGGTCGTCGGTTTCCCGTTGAGCTTCGAGCAACGCTCCGACATCCGCGCCCTCGCCTTCGAAAGCGACTGGCGCAAGGCTGATGAAAAACAATTGCGGATTCTCAGCGGCGGGCTGTACCAGGGCATCGACGGCATGGGGGCGAAAACCAACAACACCGACCTCGACCTGGACTTCTTCCGGATGCGTTTGTCCGGCGTGCAGAGCGACAAGTTTTTCGACAACTGGCAGGGCGTGATCTCCGCCGCGCTGTACTGGAGTGACGACACCTTGCCCGAGAGCGAGCGCGCGGTGTTCGGCGGGCAGAACTTCGGTCGCGGCTACCCCGACGACCAGGCGTCGGGCGACAAGGGTTGGGGCGTGGCGTATGAGCTGAACTACAGTTTCAACCGCGACGGCAACTGGGTGCGGATTCTGCAACCCTATGTGGTGCTGGATCGGGCCAAGACCTGGTTCAACGAATTGCCGGTCAAGGGCAACAACCTGTCCTCGGCTGCAGTGGGATTGCGATTCGGCGATGCGAAGTACTACAACATCGCGCTGGAAGCGGCCAAGCCCATGTCGGATGAAGCGCTCGACACGTTCAACCGCAAGCCGCGGTACAGCATCAGTTTCAGTTATCAGCTGTAGGCCGGTGTACGTCGATCAACTGTAGGAGCCAGCTTGCTGGCGATCGGTTTTGAAATGTGCGGTGATCCCGCGGCCGCCATCGCTGGCAAGCCAGCTCCCACAAGGTCGGCGTCGTACATGGATCTACTGTAGGAGCCGGCTTGCTGGCGATCGGTTTTGAAATGTGCGGTGATCCCGCGGCCGCCATCGCCGGCAAGCCGGCTCCTACAGGGGATTGGGTACATTTGGGGAAATGGTTGTCTGGAAGGGCGTCATCGCGAGCAGGCTCGCTCCTACAGAAGGGCGCTGGGGTTGGGCTTAAGCCGCCAACCAATCAGCCACTGACCAGGGTCACTCTCGGCTGCGGAAACAGATTGTTCAGCGTCTCCAGCAACCGCACGTGATAGATCGGCTTGCGAAACAGGTCGAGCACCTGCAAGCGCAACATGTCGCTGACATCCTCCATGTCCGCATGCCCCGACGTCACGATTACCGGCAGGTGCTGACGTGAAGTGTGCTCGCGCAACCGTTTGATCAACGACATGCCACTCTCCTCCGGCATGCGCAGATCAGTGATCACCAGGGCGATATCAGGATGACGGGTCAGGTGCTGCAACGCGGCCTTCACCGAAACGGCCGTCAGGCAATGAAAGCCCTCGCCCTCCAGCAACTCCGCCAGCTCAAGCAGTGCGTCCTCTTCATCATCGACCAGAAGCAGCTGTTGGCGAGGGAGTGCGGGAGCATTCATGGGATTTTCCTGCAATGGACTAAGCGATGACGTTAGGACCACTCAGGCAAGTTGGCAAATTGCAGATCAAGGCGTCGGTACCAGCGCAGCCTTGATGGTGGTGAACATCGTGGTGATCGCACCCGAGATCGGCGTCATGAAAGCCGCCAGCGCAACCGCCGCCATCCCCGCGATAATCGCATACTCGATACCCGAAGCACCTTCGGTGTCTTTCGCCAGATTGATGTAGAAAACGACTTCGGTTTTGATCCGCTCAACAACGCTGCTAAAGGACATGACGACTTCTCCTTGAAGGGCGCATCGGGTGTTGCACGGCCGCAACATGATTCCCCTATGCCAGCATCAGCATTGTCGGCATTTGTTCCGCCAACAACTGTAAGAACGAATTATCACTAAAGTATTAGCCCTTTCGTTGACGCCAAAAAAGCGCCTGATTCAGGTCGAATTCTCAATTATTCAGTTAATTTTCAGGGCAGTAATGGCGTTTCGCTCTAGCTGCGCTACCGTCAAATAGCGAAATGATTTCAGTGTTCATAGCTGCCTGATGGATAAGTTGTCTCGTTGGAAATGACGGGGTTGTTTAAGCAGCAGGAAAGGGAGAGCCGTCATGAACAGTCGTGTCACGCTGGGCCTCGCCGGGTTGTTTCTGGTGGGCGCCATTTTTGCCGGCTATTGGGGGCTGACGCTGAGCCGCCAGCCAACTGCCGCCCCGCTCGCGCCAGCTGAAAGCGCCACCTCTGCGGCCCCCCAACAAACCATCGCGGTCGAAGACCCCACCCGTCATCCGGTGGTGGTGCTGCTGCGTGACGTCGCGCCGTTCGAACACATTACCGCCGCCGACGTTGCCCTGGAAAAACTCGCCATCGTTCCCGCCGGCAGCCTGACCCGTCTCGATCAGGCGGTGGGGCGCACCACCTGGCGTGCCTTGACCGCCGGCAGCTGGCTCAACGAAGAAAGCTTCGAGGCCGGCAGCAAGCTCGCACGAATGATTCGTCCCGATGAACGTGCCCTTGCCGTGGCCGTCGACGAAGTGATCAATGCCGGTGGCCAATTGACGCCGGGGGACTACGTCGATGTGCTGCTGTTCCTGCGCATGGACGCCAACAACCCTCAGCCTTCGGCACAGTTGGTGATCCCGGCCTTGCGGGTTCTCGGGGTGGGCGATCAACTGGGCCTGACCAACGACGGTCAGCCCGCCAGCCCGGCGCGCAGCGCTGAAGACCCGATCAAGCAGGAACAATCGCGGACCAGCGCCCGGACCGTATTGCTCGCCGTACCCGAAGCCCTGTTGAGCCGTCTGATGCTGGCGACACAGGCCGGGGTTTTGCGTCTGGCCGTCCGCAGCGCCGACGAGAAACGCCTGTCCCGTTACTGGGCTGGCGAGGCTGCGGCACCTGCCAACCTTGCCAGTGCCAATCGCGAGTTGATCCAGTTCAACCAGCTGGCCATGACGTCCCCGCCCAAACCTGTCGCCACCGGCATTGCGGCCCCCCGCAAGTCGAGTGTGGAAGTCATCCGCGGCAACGAAATCACGCAACAAACTCCCTGAGTCGAGCAAGGACGCATCTAAATGCGCAGACGTTCCATGCCCATGTTCCAAGGCCTGCTCTGGGTCTCGTTGTTGAGCGGGTCGCCACTCACGGCGACCGTCGCCGCCGTCGGCAATTGTGCCGCACTGGGTCCGTTGCCGGCAGCGCTGGAGGTCGGCGAAGGGCTGCAACAGGAACTGCAATCTCCCGTGGCGATCACCCGTGTTGCCGTCGGCGACCCGAAAATCGCCGACGTGCGGGTCAATGGCAATCAGGCTTTCCTGCTCACGGGCATGGCGCCCGGCGCCACCAGCCTGATGGTCTGGACCGCCTGCGCCAGTGCGCCGCGTCAGAGCATGGTGTTCGTTCAGGGGCGGGCGACGGCAGCCATGACGGCCAAGCCACTGTCGGCCGATGACCCGCTGCTGCCGTCGCAAGTGCAGACCGACATTCGCTTCGTCGAAGTCAGCCGGACCAAACTGAAACAGGCCGGCACCTCGATTTTCGGCAAGAGCTCGAACAACTTCCTGTTCGGCTCCCCCGGCACGGTGCCCAACACCTTCGTCACACCCGGCGTGCTGCCCCTGTTCAACATCGACCCGCGCATTGCGGTGCCGAGCATCCCCTTGCTCAACGACAGCTTCAACATTGTGTTCGGCGGCGGCAATTTCCTCGGCATCATCAATGCGCTGGAGGGCAGCGGTTTCGCCTACACCCTGGCGCGCCCGAGCCTGGTGGCCCTCAGCGGGCAGAGCGCGAGTTTCCTCGCCGGCGGTGAAATCCCGATCCCGGTACCAAGCGCCAACAGCAACAGCTACTCCATCGAGTACAAGGAATTCGGCATCCGCCTGACCCTCACGCCGACCGTGGTCAGCCACGACCGCATCGCCCTGAAAGTGGCGCCGGAAGTCAGCGAACTGGATTACAACAACGGCGTGACCATCGGCGGCACCACCGTGCCGGCGTTCACCATTCGCCGCACCGACACCAGCATCTCCCTGGCCGACGGCGAGAGTTTCGTCATCAGCGGCTTGATCAGCACACACAACGCTTCGCAAGTCAGCAAGTTTCCGGGGCTGGGCGATATCCCGATTCTCGGCGCGTTCTTTCGCAACTCTCAGGTCAACCGCGAAGAGCGCGAGCTGCTGATGATCGTCACGCCGCACCTGGTCCAGCCATTGGCGGCCAATGCGCAATTGCCTTCGTTGCCCGGGGAAAAACTGCGCAACTACGACCCGAACTGGTATCGCCTGTATTTCCTTGAAAACGGCAACTTCGATAAACGCAGCGGATTATCGCAATGAGCCAGAGCCAAAGTTTGAGCCAGACCTTCCTCGCGATAACGCGCAACAGCACCGACCTCGAATGGCTGCAAGGCGCCCTCGCGCCGTTGGGCCAAGTGGTCAGCGCCGGGGGCGGCAGCCTCGACGAGCTGCTGGCACTGGTGGACGTGACCTTCGCCAACCTGGTGTTCGTCGGCCTCGACCGTGAACACGTGGTGGCGCAAAGCGCGTTGATCGAAGGCGCGCTGGAGGCCAAGCCGATGCTGGCGATCGTCGCGCTGGGCGACGGCATGGACAACCAGCTGGTGCTCAACGCCATGCGCGCCGGAGCCCGGGATTTCGTCGCCTACGGCTCGCGCTCCAGCGAGGTCTCCGGCCTGGTGCGCCGACTGAGCAAACGCCTGCCGCCGGTGGCGCCGAATACGCAACTGGGTGGTTTGACCGTGCTCTACGGCGTACAGAGCAATGCCGACGGCGCGCTGCTGTCCACGCACATGGCGCAGGTGGTGCAGAAGAGCGGGCAGCAAACGCTGCTGCTCGATCTCGGCCTGCCCCGCGGCGACAGCCTGGCGTTGCTTGGGCTTGAAAGCTCGTTCCACTTCGGCGATGCCCTGCGCCACTTGCGACGCCTCGACACCACACTCATCGACAGTGCGTTCACCCATTGCGCCGCCGGGCTGCGGATTCTCGCCTACGCCTACAACGATGAACCGCTGGAGCACACCAGCGCCGCCGAGCTGTACATGCTGCTCAGCGCCCTGCGCCAGCACTTCCAGCACATCGTCGTGAACCTCACCGGCCAGCCCGACAGCGAAGCCTTGCGCACCTTCGTCAGCCATTGCGACAAGCTGCTGTGGTACACCGATCAGAACGTGCTCGATTGTCGGCGCAACCTGGCCGTGCTCAATGCCTGGCGCGAAAAAGGCATGAAGCTCGATCACGCCAAACTGCTGGTGGACCGCTACCTGCGCAACGTCGCCCCGGACGCTGACACCCTCGGCAAAACCTTCGGCATGGAAGTCATCGCCACCCTCGTCTACAGCCCGGAAGTGCGCCTAAACGCCAAAAACCAGGGCGTCACCCTGTTCGAACTGGCCCCGCGCGAAGGCGTCACCCAAAGTCTGCGCTCCCTCGGCGAACGCCTGGCCAAACGCTCCGAAGGCCTGGCCAAGCCCAAGGCCGGCTGGTTCGACCGCTTGCGAGGCACGCAATGAACAGCGAGAAACTGTTTGGCGCACCGGTGCGCACCACGTCCGGCAACTCGGACCACGAAGGCCTGAAGCTGGTGCTGCACCGCTACATCATCGACGCCATCGAAGAGTCCGGGAAAAACCTGCTGGAAGGTTCGCGGCAAGTGCTGTCGCAGTTCGTCATCGACAAAGTTGCGGAATACATCGCCCGCCTGCACCTGGCGATTTCCCGTTACGAGATGGAGCGCCTGGCCGAAGAGATCGTCGATGAGCTCACCGGTTTCGGGCCGCTGGAAGTGCTGCTGCGCGACGCGGCGGTGACCGAGATTCTGGTCAACGGGCCGCATCGGGTGTTCATCGAACGGGACGGCGTGCTGCATCAGAGTGACCTGCGGTTTATCGATGCGCACCACGTCGAGCGGGTCATGCAGCGCATTCTTGCGCCACTGGGGCGGCGGCTCGACGAGTCGTCGCCGATGGTCGATGCGCGACTGCCGGATGGCAGCCGGGTCAACGCGATCATTCCGCCGATCGCCCTCGATGGGCCGTGCCTGTCGATTCGGAAATTTCGCAAGGACATGCTCAAAAGCGCGGACCTGGTGGCGATGCAAACCCTCGACCAGCCGATCTTCGACTTCTTTGAGGAGGCTGTGGGCAAGCGCTGCAATATCCTGATCAGCGGCGGTACCGGCACCGGCAAGACCACCCTGTTGAACATCCTCAGCCAGTTGATCAACCCCCACGAACGGCTCGTCACCATCGAAGACATTGCCGAACTGCAACTCGGCCATCCACATGTCGTGCGCCTGGAAACCCGCCCGCCCAACGCCGAAGGCCACGGTGAGGTGAAATCCAGCGACCTGATCCGCAATGCCCTGCGGATGCGTCCGGACCGGATCATCCTCGGCGAGATTCGTGGCGTCGAAGTGGTCGACGTGCTCACCGCGATGAACACCGGTCACGACGGCTCGATGAGCACGGTGCACGCCAACAACGCCCAGGATGCGCTGCTGCGCCTGGAGACGCTGGTGGGCCTGACGGGCCGCACCATCGCCGAACGCACCCTGCGGCAAATGATCTGCGCGGCGCTGGACGTGGTGATCCAGTTGACGCGCATGCCCGATGGCCGCCGTTGCGTCAGCGAGGTGGTGGAAGTCGTCGGCATCCGTGATGACGTCTACGTCACCAACACGCTATTCCGGCTCGACCGGCGCACAGGTTTCGGTTTCATGCGCGAAGCGGTCAACCCCGCGGGCGACAAACTGCGCCGAGGCTCGGCGCTTTCTCCCACTGCCTATTGAAGGCCACAGCATGCTCAAACCGCTGCTGCTCATCCTCGTTTGCCTGGCGTTGCTCGGGTTGTCGGTGCGTTTGTTCTATCGCGGCTTGCGCCAGTCCGGCACTGATCGTGTGCTCGGGCGACTGACTGAAGGTCAGCCGGAACTGGTGGTCGAGAAATCGTCCTGGGCTGGTCTCGAACGGGCATTTTTGCGCGCCGGTCTCGGCCGCCCCACCGAACGCATCGGCTTATGGCTGGCACTCTGGGCGTTTGGCATCGTGTTCGGTTTTGCCCTCGGCAGCTGGATCGGCGCGTTGGCGCTGTTGCTACTGCCGCCCTTGGCCGTGCGGCTGTATGTCAGTTGGTGTTATCAACGCCGGCTCAAGCGGATGATCGAACAACTGCCGCAGCTGCTCGATCACGCCGTGCGCAGCCTGAAGTCCGGTCGAACCCTGGCCGACGCGGTCATGGGCGCGATCGACACCGCCGAACAGCCGCTGAAAGACGCCATGGGTCGGGTGCAGCGCAACGTGCAACTGGGCGTCAGCCTGCCGGACGCCGCGTCGGACCTCGCCGAGCTGTACGAGAAAGACGAACTGCGTTTGTTCGCCCTCGGCTTGAAGGTCAATCATCGCTACGGCGGCAACGCCAGCGAGCTGCTGGACAACCTGATCAAGATGATCCGCGAGCGCGAGCAGGCCTCACGCCAGCTCAGCGCCATGACCGGTGAAACCCGAGTTACGGCGTGGGTGCTGGGCAGTTTGCCGGTGGGCCTGGCCGGGTACTTTCTGCTGACCAACCCGCACTACCTGCTCGCCATGTGGAACGATCACTCGGGGCAAATCATGCTTGCCACCGCTTTCAGCCTGCAAGTGGTGGGCAGCCTGGCGCTTTGGCGCATGTTGCGCAGCGTATGAAAATCCCACTGTTGATCAGCGCCCTGTTGTTTCTAGGGGCCGGGCTGCTGTTGCTCAGCAGCTTGCTGGAACGGCGGCGCCGGGTTCGGCAAGTGGCGCAGCGGCTGGATGGCAAACCGCTGAATGACAACCGCATGGGCCATTGGCTGCAAGCACTGGGCAGCAGCCGGATCGGCCAGCGCTCGGTCAACCTGGACAACGAAACGCAGATCCTGCTCAACCGCCTGGGGTGGCGCAGCGCCCGGCGTCGCTCGTTGTTCGCGGCCTTCCAGGTGGGCGTGCCAGTGCTCGCGCTGGCCCTGAGCCTGTTGATCCAGAGCCTGTTTTTCCCGAACGTGGAAAACCCCTGGATCGGCCCGGCCTTCGCCACCGCCATCGGCTACCTGCTGCCCAAACGCCTGCTGGCCGCCGCCGCCCAGCGTCGGCAAAAACAATTGGCCATCGAGATCTCCACCTTCATCCCGTTGCTGCGCATCCTCTTCGAATCGGGCATGGCCGTGGAGCAATCGCTGCGCGTATTGAGCCACGAGGGCAAACAGATCCTCCCGGCCCTGACCCATGAATTGCGCCTGGTGCTGGCCCGCGTCGACTCTGGCCTGGAGCTGGGCGAGGAGTTGAACAAGGCCTCCCGATTGCTCGCCGTGGAAGAGTTCACCGACACCTGCGTGATCCTCCAGCAGTTGCTCCATCAGGGCGGCGGCGCGATGAAATCCTTGCTGGCGCTCAAGCAGTTGCTGGACGACCGCCGCCTGACGCGCCTGCAGGAATACATCTCGAAAATGTCCGCCAAAATGTCCGTCGTGATGATGTTGTTTCTCTTCCCGGCGTTGTTGATCGTGCTGGCCGGCCCCGGTTTCACAGCCCTGGCCCGCGCCTTTGTTTCTTAGAGGGAACCTGATGAAAGCAATGATCGCCGGTTTGAGCCTGCTGCTGTTGAGTGGTTGCGCAAGCAACGGCCAGACGCCCTGGAACGCCCTGACCAACACCGCCAGTTGCGGCAAGTTGAGCTCTGATGAACAGCTGTCGCTGAACCTGGCGGACGACATGGCCAACGACGGCAAACTCCACGCCAGCCTGGCCAACCTGCAAAGCCTGCCGGATAACCTGGCGGAGGTACGCCTGCGCAAGGCCAAGGTGTATCGACTGCTGGGCCGCAGCGAGGCCGAGCCGTTGTACCGCAGCCTGCTCGGCGGTTGCATGGCCGCCGAAGCCGAACATGGCCTGGGCCAGCTCGCCGCCGCCAAGGGCGACAACGGCCAGGCCCAGGCGCATTTGCAACGGGCGGCCCGACTGTCGCCGACAGACGAAAAAATCCGCAATGACCTGGGCGTGGTGTACCTCAATCAATTGCGCGTCGAGGATGCGCGGTTCGAGTTTCTGACCGCCATGGAACTCAAGCAAAGCGACCCGCTGGCCGCACTGAACCTGGTGACCTTATTGATCTACCAGGACGACTGGAGCCGCGCCGCCGAACTGGTCAGCCGCCTTGGCCTGAGCCCCGCCCAGGTCACTGAAGCCCAGGCCCGCGCAGAAAAACTCAAGGCACCGGCCAAGCCTGTCCCGACCGCAGCGAACCAGGTCGCAGCCGTCGTGGCACCGAGCATTCAGTAGGGAGATGGCGTTGATGAAAACCACAGTTCTGTGTTGTTTCACCCTGTTGGCCACACCGCTTTTCGCCCACGCCATCGACGCAGGGCCTGCCTCGCCGCAGCAACAGGAAACCGAAGGCTGGCTGCAACTGCAAAGCCGCAACAAAGCAGCCTCGACCACACCCCAGACCTCAACAGCGACGGAACGCGAGTTGAGCATGCAGCGGTGGCTGAAGAGTTATGAGCATGAGATCCCGCGGTTCTTCGATCAGGATGAGGGGGGGAAGGTGGACAGTGGGTCGGGTGGGTAGCGGAGGTTTTTTTGGTGGCTGTCAGGCCGCCATCGCCGGCAAGCCGACTCCTACAAGGTGCGGGGTACATCCGCGAAAACAGTTTGGCGGTCAGGCAGCCATCGCCAGCAAGCCGGCTCCTACAAAGGCGTGGTACATCCGCGAAGGCAAGTTGGCTGTCAGGCCGTCATCGCCAGCAAGCCGACTCCTACAAAGTGGTGGTACATCCACGAAGGCAAGTTGGCTGTCAGGCCGTCATCGCCAGCAAGCCGACTCCTACAAAGTGGTGGTACATCCACGAAGGCAAGTTGGCTGTCAGGCCGTCATCGCCGGCAAGCCGGCTCCTACAAAGGCGTGGTACATCCGCGAAGGCAAGTTGGCTGTAAGGCCGTCATCGCCGGCAAGCCGGCTCCTACAATGGATCGGCGTACACCCACCAAACCACGAGGCCGAGCGTTAGCTCGCCTTGCGCTTTTGATCTTGATTTTGATTTTGATCTGCCTGCCCCTTCGGGAGGCCGAGTGGAGGTTCTGCGCAGTGGGCAACCCGGCATGGATGCCGGGTTAGCCGCCCCCGGCCATGGATGGCCGATGGCGGCGGGCCCACGGAGCAGGACCGGAGCGAGGGAACGCCGAGCCCAAGCGAGGGGCCGGACGCTGGGGCAAGACTTTTTGGTTCCTTTTGTGGCGTTTGACAAAAGGGACTCGCCGTAAGGGCGAAACCGCAAGCGGCCGTTACTGCAGAAATGGATATGTACACCCGATAGAAAATGGTCGGCCAAAAGGCCGCCATCGCCGGCAAGCCGGCTCCTACAGTTTGTCCGTGTATATCCGAAAGTTTATCCCTGTAAATCCGAATGAAGTCAGTGGGCAGTCACCCGCTGACGCAACCCGGAATTGCTGGGCGACAACGCCAACGCCAACTGCGTGCGGTTATGCATGTGCGTCAAGCGCAACACCTGCGACACATACAACTTCACCGTGTTCTCGGTAATCCCCAGCTCACAGGCAATCTGGTAATTGGTCTGCCCCTTGCCCACCAACCGCGCCACATCCAGCTGCCGGGGTGACAACTGATTGAAAATCGCCGGGATCTCCAGCCGGTCCAGATCACTGACCTCGCCATCAAACGCATCCGGCACCCGCGGGTTACGGCGAACTTTGTCCAGGTCCTGATACAGGTCATCAATCGACTCGGAAAGAAATTGCAGCTTCTGGTTCAAGTGGCCCAGTTGCAAGTTCTTCTGCCGCTCCTGCAACGCCACTTCCTGACGCTGAACGCCTTCGAGCATCTCTTCCAGATCGATCGGCTTCTGATAGTAGTCGGCAATCCCGGCACGCAAGGCCTTGATCACATCCTGCTTGTCCGCGCGCCCGGTGAGCATGATCGCTTCGAACGCCCGATGCTTGCCGGACAACCGTTGCAGCTCCTGCACCAGCTGAATTCCGTCGAGGCCAGGCATGTGCAGATCACACAGCACCAGGCCGATTTCCGGGTCTCCGCTGAAACGCTCCACCGCCTGCCGGCTGGACTCACAAGGCACACAGCGATAACCGCTGCTTTCGAGAAATTCGCACAGTTCTTCAACGATCAGCGGCTGATCATCGACCACCAGAACTTTTACTGCGGAGGTAGGCTTGTTCACATGCAACTCCCTGCATAGCCAAAGGCTGACTGTTCCTGTACCGACAGCCACGGGCTGTATAACTACTGAACTGAAAATAGACCGACTTTCTGACTCTGTACATGCACAACCGATCATTGGATCCAGAGCAGCGCCAGCGAAAAACCCACCAGCACGAAGGGCGCAAATGGCTGCTTGTTTGACGTTCCGGGCCCTAGATATCGAAGACGATCTCTAAGTCCTTGACTCATATGAAGCCAGAGTTTTGGCGCGAGCAGCAGCCAAAGAATGCTGGCGAATCCGGCACCGATAAACGTCCCGAGTACGTGCATACCGTCCGTCGCGAGACCCAAGGCTGTCATTAGTTTCACATCGCCCGCGCCCAAGCGTCGCATGGCATAGGCGGGAAGGGTAAAACCCAACGCGAGCAAGCACGCCCAGCCGCCCTGCACGGCGTCGGCGCCCAGCCAGGTGGCGCCGGCCCACCACAGATACCCCAGCGCCAAAACGCCCGCGCCGAGGGTCAGTCCATTGGCAATGTGTCGCTCTCGAACATCCTGTGCTGCGCAAAGCGTCAGCCAGATCAGTAGGAAAAAACTCTGCATGCGGTAAAAAACGTCCGTTTTGGCTGAATGATTCTATGCTGACATTACGCAGTGACTGTCAGGGTAGACGCACTCATGAAAACCAACCTCCCCCGCAAGCAAAAAGGCGCCGCCGCCATTGAATTCACGTTGGTGTTCGTCATCTTTTTCGCCGTGTTCTATGGGATTGTCGCGTACAGCGTTCCGCTGTTGCTCCTGCAATCGTTCAACCAGTCCACTGCGGAAGCCGTACGCCGCAGCGTGGCGCTGGACACCAATACTCCGGGGTATGACAGCGCGCTAAAAGCCCTTGCCACGGCCGAACTGACCCGGCAACTGCGCTGGATTCCCGCCGCGCTGAATTTCAACGTCGCCACCGACGCCAGCGCCACTTACACAGGCGGGGTGTTGAAGGTCTCCATCAACTACCCCAGCAGCAAACTCCGACAAGTCATCCCGTTTCTGAATTTGCCGGGAATCGGCACGGTGCCCAATCTGCCAACGACACTCACCGCCAGTTCGAGCCTGCAATTTTGAGTTCCGGGGATTCGCTCTTCGGGCGCCTGCTCAATCGCCAGCCGCCCCAGGCCGAGGACAGCAGCCACCTGAACGTGGCCCGTGCCGGTTTGCAGATTCACCTCGATGCCGAAGGTCGAGTGCTGCATATGACCGGTCCGCTGCGCCATGGCCTGGCCCAGCAACCGTCCAACGCGCGGGCGCCGCTCCTGCTCGATTTCCTCATGCCCCACAGCAGCCTCGCCGTCGAAGGCCGGCCGGCCGACTGGCAGGGACAAACCCTGGACCTGGATTTCTACAACCTCAGTGGCCAGCCCCTGCACGTGCGCGGCTGGGTGCAACCGCTGGCCGACACCTGGCTGTTGCAGTTGCTGGACATCGGCGACCTGCTGCACGAACGCCGGCAATCCCGTAACCGCGAACACTGCCAGCTGCTCGCGACGCAGATCAGCGATCAGTTGCGCCTGTGCAGCCTGACGCGATTGCCTGAAGTGCTGCTGGAGCAATTGCAGAGTGTGGCCCAGCGTTTCCAGATCCCGTGCCTTGCCGTGGCGCTGCTGGATGAACAGGAAGACGGTTGGCAGATCCATCAGCATTACGCGGCTTTCGATGCGCCGAAGTTGTGGCAAAACGGCCAGCGCCTGGGCACCGGCCTGGACAGTCTGAACGGCTCCGCGCCGCAACATTTGCCCCTCGGTGAACACCCGCGCCTGCACAGCCTGTTCGGGAATGCCGAAGGGCTCGCGGTGCCTTATCACGATGCGCAAGGCGTGGCCGCGTGGGTGCTCTGTGGTTTTTATCCGGTGCAGCAACGTGCGCCTGACGTGGGCGAGCGTGACTGGCTGCAACTCGCCGCCGCGCTCGCGGGGCCTCTGCTCGAACGCTTGCGAGAGCACCGGCATCACCTGCAACTGGAGCGGCTGGAATCGTTGCAAGCCTTGCTCGGCACCGGTTGGTGGGAAGTCTTCAGCGACAGTGCCGAAGTGCAATTGGCCCCCTCGCTGGCCAACACCCTGAACCTGACCAACACACGCATGCCGGTGAACGACTGGCTTGAGCAGATCCACCCGGCCGACCGCGAAGAACTGCGCAGTCGCCTGCGAGCCTTGCGGGATGAAGGCGCACCGTTATTGTCATGCGTGCGCCTGCACAGCCCCGACGCGCCGACCTGGTATCGCTTGCAAGGCCAGACGCTGGGGCTTGGCAAACACCGAAGGCTGGTGGGCTTCATGCTCGACATCAGCGACATCAAGAACCAGGAACAAAATGCCGCGGCGGCCCATGCCCGGCTGGACAATCTGATCGCCAGTTCACCGGCGGTGATCTACGTACAGCGTTACGTCGAAGGTGCGCTGCTGCCGACTTTTTTCAGCGACAGCCTGTTGCCACTGCTGGGCCTGACCCCGGCCGACTGCAACGCCGGGGCACTGGCGGAACGGGTTCACCCCGAAGACCGCGACCGCTATTTCGAACGCACCCGGCAACTGCTTCGCGAAGGCGCGGTGCGTGCGCGCTATCGAATGCGCGACAATCGCGGTGATTACCACTGGCTGCTCGACGAAGCCAAGCTGTTGCGCGATGACCTGGGCCTGCCGGTCGAAGCCGTCGGCCTGTGGCTGGACGTGACCGAAGCGACCCTGGCCGCCGAACAGGTCAAACAGAGCGAAGAACGCTATCGGATCCTGGTCGAGGATTCCCCGGCGATGATCTGCCGCTACCGCCCCGACCTGATCCTGACGTTTGGCAATCGCCCGCTGGCGACCTATCTGGAATGTCAGCCCGAGCAACTGCCGGGGGTCGATCTGGGCAGCTGGATGTCCCAGGAACAGCGCGAGGCTTTCTTCCAGCGCCTCAGCCAGTTGAGCCCGGAATTTCCGGTCAGCACCGCGGAGATCAACTTGCAATTGCCGGGGCGGGAGCATGCGTGGTGGGTGTGGTCGGATCGCGGGGTGTTCGACGAGCAGGGCCGCTTGCTGGAAATCCAGGCCGTCGGCCGCGACAACACCGAGGTCCGACGCTCCCAGCAGCAACTGGCCCAGAGCGCGAAAATGGCCACCCTCGGCGAAATGGCTACCGGCCTGGCCCATGAAATCAATCAACCGCTGAACGTGATGCGCATGGCCATCGTCAACGTGCTCAAACGCCTGAGCAACGGCGATGTGCAGATCGATTACCTCACCGACAAGCTCAACCGCATCGACGCCCAGGTCCAACGCGCGGCGCGGGTGGTGGATCACATGCGCGTGTTCGGCCGCCGCTCGGAGATCGAGCAGCATCCGTTCAACCCGATTGACGCCATCGAAGGCACGCTGTCGTTGCTGGCCGAAGGCATGCGCGGCAAAGGCGTCGAGCTGCGGGTCGGGGAAAGCGGTTTCGAGGTGCAGGTGCGCGGTTATGTCGATCAGCTGGAACAGGTGCTGATCAACCTGATGGTCAATGCCCGTGACGCGTTGCTGAGCAAGCGCGAGGCCGATCGCGATTTCAACCCGTGGATTTCAGTGCAGGCCGAGCGGGATGAACACTCGGTTCGCCTGTGGGTCGAGGACAACGGCGGCGGTATCGATCCGCGATTGCTGGAGCGGATCTTCGAACCGTTCTTCACCACCAAACCGGTCGGCGTAGGCACCGGGCTGGGGTTGTCGGTGAGCTATGGCATCGTCGAGAACATGGGCGGAAAACTCAGCGTGAGCAACTCGGCTGAGGGTGCGCGGTTCTGTATCGAGCTGCCGATTGTCGGGGTGGTCTAGATCACCAGGTAGGCTTTGCCTTTTTGTCCGCAGGTGAGGTTGGCGTCGACCTGGATTTTCCCGACCTCGATGCCGAGGGTCTGCAAAATATTGTTGAGCAGATCGTCCAGCAGCGGACTGAGGATGCCGCTCAACGTGGTGACCAATGTCGACAGCACGCCATTCACCAAACTCACCAGTGTGTTGAAAACGAGCTGCAGCAATGCGCCCGGATTGAACGTCGGCGCATGGACCGTCAGCTGGACTCCGTTGACCGCCTGGGAAAGCCCGGCAATCGCGTTGGTGGCGGTCAGGGTGTAAGGCGAAACAGGCGGCACCCCGACATTCGATGGGTTGATGAAGGTGTGGCTGGCCGAGGTCTGCAAGGCAGGGCTGTTGATCATCAGGTCGGCGCCGCCGCCGGCGTAAGGAATACGTGCGCAGCTGCCGCAGGGTTTATGCCCGATGTCGAGCAGGGTAATCGGTGTGACCGTCAGCGGTGCGGCCGAAGACGCCCAGTTGGAATTCACCTTGCCGACCCGCAAGGTGGCGACCGCCGTGGTCGCATTCACCACCAGGCTCTTGTTGGTGTCGCTGACGCAGGTGTAGTCGGTGACGTAGCTGTTGCCACCACCCGCTTCGAGGCTCACGTCCAGATTGGGGCTGGGCAAGACCTGGAGATCAAGGCCCAGTAACCCCGTGACCACCGACAAAATACTGGTTGTGAGGCCAATGATGTTGGTGGCTAACGAAAGGTCCAAGGTGACCAAAACCCGGACCTGCGCCGTGCGTACATAGATCTGGTTCGCGCCCAGAGGCGCCAGTTTTGCCAATGCCGGATTGCCCACCACCGAAAACTGTGGCGGCTCGATGACTTTGATCGAGGCCGTCGCCCCTAGGCCCAAGCCCAGGAGATTGAGCGGCAACGTCGCCGCCAGGGCATTCTTGCTGTTGCCCAACTGGACGAACGCCTGAATCAGCTGCAACGCGTTCAGATCGGCATCGAGGCCGGATGCCGGTCCCCCGGTCTGTAGCTTCAACAGGTCGCCCAGGTGCAGCTTCACCGGGCTGACGGCGGCGGTGATCAATGCGTCGAGACCGGCCACCGCCTGGGCCGTCGCACCATTGGCCCGGGCAACGGTGGCAGCGGCTTTGATCAGCTGTCCTACCGTCGCATCCGTCTGCAACAAACGATCGTAGTCACCCGCCGTAACGTGCAGGTCGATCGCCAGTTGATCCATGTAGTTCAGCAGGTTGATGTTCGCCCCGAGCAGCGCATTCCAGCTCGCCACGCTCACATTGACCGGGCCGCCCAGTAGCGAGCTGAACAGCGGGCTCAGCAAGTTGACGTCGGCCACGGTGCTGCGAATACCGAGCTGCGCCACTGGCGGCAAGGGGCTTGCCGCGACGGCGGTGGCGCTGAGTCGGGTGGTCAGGCTGGCGGGGCCGCCGGACAGCAAGGCGCCAATGCCGGCGGCCACGCTGGTGGGTACGGTGTGGGTGGCGATGACGCGCACGGCAGTGGATTTGGTGGCGTCGACGGTGAACGCGCGGAGGTTGTCGGCGCCGGTCTGCAGGGTGCCGCAATTGACGGTCAGTGTGCCGGTGGCGTTGACGGTGAAGCCGTTGCGCGTTGCACTTTGCGTGGCGTAGCTGGCGGCGCTCATTCCGGCCAGGCAATTGCCGTTGCGGGTCACGGCTTCGAGGGCGGCGGTATCGGCCACCCTCTGCAGTTTGCGTTGTTCCAGATAGAGCCGGCCGCTGTCGACGACCAGCACTGTGAAGCCCAGGGCCAGGGCGAGGGTCAGTGCGGCCATCAGGCCGATCGCCCCTTGTTGCCGGGCCGGGCCGTGGAATTGCCAGCGGGGAAACATCGCGCACTCCTTTGCCGGCGCGTTGCCGAGCGCTACCTCCATTGGTGTGGGTGAGTGTAGACAAGGTTGGGAAGGCTGCTGGCAACGCGCCATCCCAAATCGTAAAAAACTGGGATTGGGGTTGGGGTTGGGGTTGGGATTGGGATTGGGGACATATCCGTTATTTAGGTAACGGCGGCTATTGGTTTCGCCCTTACGGCGAGTCACTTGCAAAAGCGGCAAGTAACCAAGCGCCTTTGCCCCTTTCGTTCGGTGCCTCGCCCAGGCTCGGCATTCCCTCCTTCCGGTCCTGCTCCGTGGGCCCGCCGCCATCGGCCATCCATGGCCGGGGGCTGCTAACCCGGCATCCATGCCGGGTTGCCCACTGCGCAGAACCTCCACTCGGCCTCTCGAGGGGGCGACCACCGCCACAGCCGCCGAGGCGGCCTGGTAGCCGACCTGGCTCTCGGTTCGACCGCATTCCCCCTGTGGGAGCGAGCCTGCTCGCGATGGTCGTCAACGATGACGCGAGTTGTCTGAATGAGAGCGGTGTCTGGACGTTTTTCGCGAGCAAGCTCGCTCCTACAGGGCATCGGGTTTTCTGATCGAGCGCATTCCACTGTGGGAGCTGGCTTGCCAGCGATGGACGTTAACGATGACGCGGGCTGTCTGGATGAACGCGGTGCCCGGGCGTTTTTCGCGAGCAGGCTCGCTCCTACAGGGGATCGGGTTCACACGGTCAAAATTGTAGGAGCCGGCTTGCTGGCGATGGACGTCAACGATGGCGCGGGCGGTCTGGATGAGCGCGGTGTCTGGGCGTTTTTCGCGAGCAGGCTCGCTCCTACAGGGGATAGGGTTCACACGGTCGAAATTGTAGGAGCCAGCTTGCTGGCGATGGACGTCAACGATGGCGCGGGCGGTCTGGATGAGCGCGGTGTCTGGGCGTTTTTCGCCAGCAAGCCGGCTCCTACAGGGATCGGGTTCACACGGTCAAAATTGTAGGAGCCGGCTTGCTGGCGATGGACGTTAACGATGACGCGGGCTATCTGGATGAGCGCGGTGTCTGGACGTTTTTCGCGAGCAGGCTCGCTCCTACAGGGGATCGAGTTCACACGGTCAAAATTGTAGGAGCCAGCTTGCTGGCGATGGACGTTAACGATGACGCGGGCGATCTGGATGAGCGCGGTGTCTGGACGTTTTTCGCGAGCAGGCTCGCTCCCACAGGGGATCGGGTTCACACGGTCAAAATTGTAGGAGCCGGCTTGCTGGCGATGGACGTTAACGATGACGCGGGTTGTCTGGATGAACGCGGTGTCTGGGCGTTTTTCGCCAGCAAGCTGGCTCCTACAGGGAATCTCGTGTGCTTTTGATCTTCACCACTCATCAGGCCGAGCGTTAGCTCGCCTTTCGCTTTTGATCTTGCGGTGTACGCCCCCTCGTGAGGCCGAGTGGAGGTTCTGCGCAGTGGGCACCGCGGCAAGGATGCCGCGGTAGCCGCCCCCGGCCATGGATGGCCGATGGCGGCGGGCCCACGGAGCAGGACCGGAACGAGGGCATGCCGAGCATTAGCGAGGCACCGAACGAAAGGGGCAAGAGCGCTTTGTTACTTGGCGCTTCTCCAAGTGACTCGCCGTAAGGGCGAAACCAATAGCCGCCGTTACCGCAGGAATGGATATGTACGCTCCCACGATGCGGACGCCATCGCCAGCAAGCCGGCTCCTACAGGTACAGCGCCTTACCTAGGTGGATAATTAGCCAGAATCCGTCCCACCGTCTCACGTATCGCCGTACTACGGTCCGACGGATTCGGCGTGCGGCTGAGGATCTGCTCATCACTGCCACGCCACACCAGTTTGCCGTCCTTGCCGTCGAGCAGGTCGATCTGGATGATCGCCACCTTGTAGCTGACGTTGCGGGTTTCGTTATACATCGGCCCGCCCCAGTAACCATTCCACGGGCCACCCCAACCGCCGCCATAGTTGGTGGTCACTTGTTGCTGACGGTCCTCGACGATCAGGTAAGTCTGCACACTCACATCCCCCTTGCTGCCCGCAGCGGCCGGGCGCAGTCCGCGCTGATCCAGCTGATCGGCCACCGATTGGCGGACGCGCTGTTCAGTCAGGTCGCTCTTGATCCGCGGGTCATCGGGGCGATATTGCAGAGCGGGTTCTTTCCAGCTCCAGCTGCGATAGGCGGCGAAATCACGGCTGGCGTCGAAGTCATGATTGACCTGGTTGCCGGCGCAGGCATTGAGGAGCGCGGCCACTGCCAGTAAAGCGAGACGGCGGAACATGATGATTCTCCGGTTGAAGACATGAACCTGCGGAACGCTTCTTATCTACAAGAAGCTAACTGGGAGGATACGCCGACATCGCCTTTTCCACAGCCTCCCGAATGGCATCGGCGCGTGCACTCTGGCTGCCTTTGTTGCTGGTTTCGGCGCTCGAACTCCAGACTGGCTGACCGCTCTGGGCATCGAACAGGTCCACCTGCACCACCACGACTTGTTCCGAATAGGTCCGCACGATCGGCACCGTGTTGTATACGCCATAACCACTGCCGTAGCGATTGTAGCCGCCATAGCCGCCGCCGTAATAACCGTAGTCATCCTGCACCTGACGCAGGCGGGTTTCCAGATGCAGATTGGCGCTGACGAACAGGTCCGCCGGGCGATTGTCGTGCAGCGGCCGCAAGCCGCGCTGGTCAAGGGCATTGCTCACGGCCTCGGCGACTTGCGCCGAATCCGCCCACGCCGAACCAGCAGGCAGGTTCCCGTTGAGCCAGGCCCAGCTGCGGTAGCGGCCGTAGTCCCGTGGCGCGGCCGGGTAGGCGCTGCGATCGAAGGTGGTGGCCGCCTCGGGCGGCGCCGGTGGCAAAGGCTTGGAACTGGCCACGTAGGGATTGCTGCCCTGACAGGCCGCCAGCCCCAGGCAGATCACCAGTAACCCTGAACGACTTTTCATTTCGTGCTCCGATCAGACCGGCCGACAGATCCAGTGCAGGTAGCGCCCAAGTCCGGCAAAACTTGGGTGACGCCGGTGGGCCAGTTCCATTTCCAGCAAGTCCACCAGCTCCGCGCGGGCCTGGAATTCCACCGGCATGTAGTCGTGAAAAACACGCACCCCGCTCTGTGTTTCGACCTGCCACAAGCCTTCAAGTTGCGCCGCCAGTTCCCGCGGATCAAGCGGCTGTTGCGGGGTCAGGCTTTGCTTTTCGCCGGCCATGTCATTCTTGCGCATCTTGCGAAAATGACCCTTGAGCAGGTTGCGGTAGATCAACGCATCGCGGTTGTAGAAGGCCAGGGACAACCAGCCGTCTTTTTTGGTCAGCTGATGCAAAACCGGCAGGATCGCGTGGGGTTCGGCCAGCCACTCCAGCACCGCGTGGCACAGCACCAGATCGTAGGGTTCGGTGAGCTGACCGAGCAGGTCTTGCCACGGAGCCTGAATGAACGTTGCGGTCTGCCCCGCCTCGGCGAACCGCTGACGAGCGCCTTCAAGCATCGGCTCGGCAGGTTCGGCCAGTGTCACCTCATGACCGCGCTGGGCCAGCCACAACGACATGTGCCCCAGACCCGCGCCGATGTCGAGGACCCGCAACGGACGGTCCGGCAGGGTTTCGGCGAGGTCAGCCTGAAGCACCGCCAGGCGGATGGCGCCCTTGGCTCCGCCGTAGATCTTTTCGGCAAAACGGGTCGCCAGTTGATCGAAATGACGGTCGCTCATCAGCTGAACCTCCGTTCACTGTCCGCGAGTTTGCTGCGCACCACTTCATTCATGTCCAGTCCCAGTTCGCTGCACAGCAACAGTAGGTAGAGCACAATGTCGCCGACTTCCTGCCCGGCGTGGGCCAGTTTGTCTGCTGGCAGCTGGCGCGACTGGTCTTCGCTCAGCCACTGGAAGATCTCTACCAGCTCGGACATTTCCACGCTCGCGGCCATGGCCAGGTTTTTCGGGCTGTGAAATTGCCGCCAGTCATTGCGGTCACGGATGGCGTGCAGGCGTTCGGTCAGTTCAACAAGGTTCATCGGGCTCTCCTGAAGGCGTATAGCTTCGGGGGGATGCTCGGGGATGGCAAGTGGGTCTTGTTTTTGTGGGAGCGAGACCGGCTTGCCGGCGAATGCGTCATTAACGTCAAGATCGGCGTTGACTGGCAGGCCGCTTCGCGAGCAGGCTCGCTCCCACAGGAGCGCAACCTTCTATGCTTGCAGGGAACTCCCCTTTGTAATCAATGGCCCAAGGCTCAACCCCATACATCAGGACGTCAACAACATGCAGGTAGAAGGTTTTTTTGAATGGCTCGGCCAGGCGCTGGGTTCAGTCATCCGCTTTATCGTTGACGCCCTCAGCGGCCTGTTCAACCTGCTGAGCCACGCCGGCGGGAATTTCGTCGAAGGGTTGTCCCGTGCGCTGGGCATGGACACGTCGATCATCAGCATCATCGCTTTGATCCTCGGGCTGATGCTGTTGTGGTCGGCGATCCGCGCGTTCATGAATGCGTCGATCATCATGGGAATCATCTGGCTGGTGCTGGGGTTGTGGTTGCTGAGCTGGATTATTCATTAACACCACCCCCCTGTAGGAGCGAGCCCGCTCGCGATGGTGTGTCAGCCGACACCTACGTAGCTGACACACCATCGCGAGCGGGCTCGCTCCTACAATGAATCGCGGCGGATTCAAATGTGTCGCTACAATGCCGGCTCTCCAAGGAGCCCGCATGTCCAACCTGATCGCCGACTGGCGCGACCGCCCAACCCATCACCGGGTCTGGGCGCTCGCCGCCCCCATGATCCTCTCGAACATTTCCGTACCGCTGGTGGCACTGGTCGACAGCACGGTGATCGGCCACTTGCCCCACGCCCATCAACTGGGCGCCGTCGCGGTCGGGGCCAGCCTGTATACCTTTCTGGCCTGGGCCATGGGCTTTCTGCGCATGGGCTCCACCGGGTTTGCCGCCCAGGCCGCCGGCCGTGGAGATGGCGCGGCGCTGCGGCAGATTCTTTTACAGGGCCTGTTGCTGGCCATGGGGCTCGCCATTGTTCTGGGCGCCGTGGGTATCCCGCTGAGCGGCGTTGCCTTGCACTTCATGCAACCCTCGGCAGAACTGGATCAACTGACCCGCGAATTTTTCCACACCCGCCTGTTCGGCCTGCCCGCCGCGCTGGCCAGTTACGCACTGGTCGGCTGGTTTCTCGGGACCCAGAACGCCCGGGCACCGCTGGCGATTCTGCTGAGCACCAACCTGGTCAACATTGCGCTGAACCTGTGGTTCGTCCTCGGCCTGGAATGGGGGGTGGTCGGTGCCGCCCGGGCCTCGGTGATCGCCGAATGGACCGGCGCGCTGATCGGCCTGTTGATGACCCGCAAGGCCTTGCGCGCCTACCCCGGCCACATCGCCTGGACCGCGCTGGCGTTGTGGCAGAGCTGGCGACCACTGCTGGCGGTCAACCGCGACATCTTCATCCGCAGCCTGCTGCTGCAATCGGTATTTTTTCTGATCACCGTGCAAGGCGCGCGGTTGGGTGATGCGACCGTCGCGGCCAACGCTTTGTTGCTCAACGGTCTGCTGCTGACCGCTCACGCTCTCGACGGACTGGCCCACGCCGTGGAGGCTTTGTGCGGGCATGCGATTGGAGCGCGAGACCGTGACGCCCTGCGCCGTTCGTTAGTGGTCGCCTGCGGCTGGTCGTTGCTGGCGAGCCTGGGGTTTGCAGTGCTGTTTCTGTTCGCCGGGCACTTGTTCATCGAGATGCAGACCGACATCCAGAGTGTCCGCGACACCGCGTTCATTTACCTGCCCTACCTCGCCGCCCTGCCGTTGATCGCGGTCGGGAGCTACCTGCTCGACGGCCTGTTCATCGGCGCGACCCGCGCCCGGGAAATGCGCAACGGCATGCTGCTGACGGTGCTCCTGACGTTGCCATTCGGATGGGCGCTGCAAGGCCTGGGCAACCACGGGCTGTGGATAACTTTCTTGCTGTTCATGGTGGTGCGTAGCCTGACACTCGGCGCGATCGCCTGGTCGTTGCGCAACAACGACGGCTGGTTCAGCGGCAAGGCTCACTGACCGGGCGTGGCCTTCACAAACGCCGCGACCTGGTCCAGCACGGGCGCCAGGCCGCGCATCGGGCGTGACAGCGTCGCCACCAGCGTGGCGTGACCGGGACGCGAGAAATAAAGGTCCTGCACCGGCACGCCCGCCTCCCGTAACTTGCGCGCCAGGCCGCCCGTGTTGCGCGTCGGGTTCACCAGATCATCGTCCGTCGCGGCCATCAACAAGGCGGGCGGTGCACCACGACTGACATGATTGATCGGCTGCGACTGCGGCGGCGAATCCGGCCAGAAAAACACCGGGCGCACGTCCGGATTCTTGATCGGCAAAAAATCGTAAGGTCCCGCCAGGCCGATCCAGCCACTGATGTTGTGCGGCGACAGGCCCACGGCGCCCAGCAAGCCAGGGTCCAGCGCCAGCATCGCCGCGTTGTACGCCCCCGAGCTGTGGCCCATCAGGAACAAACGTTGCGGGTTTCCGGAAAACTGCCGAATGTGCGCGTGGGTCCAGGCCACGGCTTTCGCCCCGTCCTCGAGGAACAGTGGATAACGCACCTGTGGATACAACCGATAGTCCGCCAGCACCGCCACGATCCCCCGCGAAGCCAGCGCCTCGCCGACAAAAGCATAATCTTCACGTGAGCCGCTGTTCCAGCTTCCGCCATAGAAAAACACCACCACCGGAGCGTTTTCCACAGAATGGCGTGGCACGTACACGTCCAGTTTCTGCCGTGGATCATCGCCGTAGGCAATGCCTTCGGTCTTGTCGAAACTGCCGCCGGGTGTCAGTGCATTGAGCATTTTCAACGGTGAGCATGCCGTTATCGCAAGGAGCAACAATCCGCCGATTGCCAGGTTGAACAGTCGCTGGAAAGTGCCCGCCATGTAGGTCGAACCTCGTGTTCAGGGTTGATCGTTTTGCCAGCGTTGACGTAAACCGTCGAGACGTTCCTGCTGCGTCAGCCCCGACAGCGGCGGTACCAGCAGCGCGCGGGGGTACTGCAAGCGTAGCCATAACCAGCCATCGAGCACCGGTCGTTCGCTGAAACCCAGCGCCAGCCCTTCCTGCACGTGCGCCCACAAACGCTGGTAATCGGTTCCGGTGGATTGGCTCCAGTGCCAGGCATGTTGCTCCAGCAGGCAGGTCTGCAGTTTTTCCCGTTGACGCGGGCTGAGGCTTTCTTCGACTGCCAAGGGGCTGACGGCGAGCTGCGGATTGAGCAATTGCTGCCAGCCCTGGCTGCCGATTGCCCGGTCGGCCCAGGTCCCGCCGAACCAGTGCAAGCGGCTGATGGGGCCGAGCCAGCGACTCAAATCCCGGGCATCGCAGGCATCGAAAAAATAACTGGCGGTGTTGGGGTTGTAATAGCTCAACAAGGCCCGGTGATGCAGGCCCAGCGTGACGGTGAGCATGCGCCGCAAGTGCGCCAGCAACTGCGATGACGAAGCCTCGCTGACCACCAGCAAACCGCGCCAGACCTGCATTTGGTCGTAGCAGGATTCGGCCAGCGCCGGGCAGGTTCGAAGGTCGATCAGGGCCGGTCCCTGTGCGCGCAATGCATGCCATTCCGTGCCCTCGAACAACCAGAATCGGCGAGCCCGGGCGAACGTCTGTTGCAGCAGCGCTCCCGCCTGAGGAGCACTCGGCACATCCAGCAACAGCCATTGCGGAGTGGCGCCGATCATGCCGCACCGCTCTGACCAAACCCGGTCACCGCCCGACAGGCACACAGCCCCTGTGCGCAATGGCTGAAACTGCCGCCGCCGGGCATCAGACACAACAGCACCAACGGCTCGCCCGAGCGCAGCAGTTCCAGCATTCCATCCTTGGGTACTGCTTCTGGCGGGGTGGCAAGCTCCGCCTCCTCGACCGTCGACGATGGGGGAAGAAACCCGCAAATCAACGGCTGATCGGGATCGCCCTCGATGAAGCTCACCACCACCTCGGTGCCTACGCTCAGCGGCGAGACACCCGGATCGTCCAGCCCGGCCGCCAGCGGCAACCAACAATAGCTGGGGCTCGCGCCCTCCCCCTGATAAAGCCAGTCAAACTGCACCGCCACCGGCCTCGACGGATCCGGCCGGGGCTCGTCGACATCGACCACCCAGGCGCGTTGCAGGCTGTGCATCCGGGGTTTCACCGCACGATGAGGCGGTTCGAAGGAGGCTTCCCAATGGATCGCGCGGATCTGATTGCTGTAAGGCACCTGTGGGTCCTGGCTGCCCTGATGTTCGACATGGGTCAGCAACCACAGATGATTCCAGTCGGCGACCGGATGCCCGGACAACGGCATCAGGCACCCGCTGCGCAACATCGGCAGGTCGCTGCGAGCTTCGACACTGGGCGCGTTGCGTTGCCCGGCCTGAAGCTGGAACTGACGCACCGCCGGTTGCCGGCCATCGGTCTGGAACGGCGCGTTCGCAACGAGATTGAAATGCCCGCGGCCGTCACCAAACACCATGCAGTGCCCGTCGGCGTGGTGCTCGAAGTGGTAATGCAATCGCTCCTGGGCGCAAAGGCGCTGGAGAAATTGCAAGTCGGATTCCCGATACTGCGTACAGAAATCACGGGGCGGGTAATCGCCGCTCAACTCGAAGCGCAGATCCTTGCCGGCAATGCCATGCTCCCGGAGCACCTGGCTGAGGATCTCGGGCACCGACAGCGCATTGAAAATCCGCTGGCTGACACGCTGGGAAAGGCACGCCAGCCTGGGCCCCAGTCGTACCTGGCAAAGCCTCACGGCCGGGCCATGGTCACGCTGGACGAGTTCATGCAATTGACCCTGCAAAGCGTTGCCCTCGGGCCCGAAATGCAACACGGCCGGACGGTAGAGCAAGCTGGCAAGGTCGAGCGTCGGGTCATCGATCAGCAGATCCACGTCGAACACAAAGGGCTCGCTGATCGCTTCTCTACCGGTAAAGGCCAGGACTTCGAAAGGCTCGGGCAGACCGGCTACATCCAGACGAAATGACGGTTCGTTGACTGGATCGAACATCGGCGATTCTCTACAGGAGGGGCGGCCGGGGATTCTCGCCGAGAGACATGGCCGAGTAGAGTGCCGAAGTACAACTTAGGAAATGGCCTACGCGAAAAGAGGACCAAATCGCTTTGATAGCCGGGAGTGAGGAGGGTTTCGCGGAAAAATAGAGAACCGCCGCACCAAGTCATCCGAAATTTCCGCAGCGCGCGGAACATTTTCGGACAACCTGATGGGAGCGGCGAGTTACCTCAAGACGACAGGTAAGACGAACGGGTCAGACCCAGGCGCAAGGCGTCGAGGAACTGGGTGCGTTCGGCGGCCGTGATGCGTGCGCTGGCGCACTTGTCACGGTAGTGGGTCATCAGCTCTTCCGGCGACAGGTGCACGTAACGCAACATGTCTTCGATGGTGTCGTGGGTTTCGATACCCGCGTGGTACACGCTGCCGTCGGCATTCTGGTAAATGTTCACCGAGTCGGTGTCACCGAACAGGTTGTGCATGTCGCCGAGAATTTCCTGGTAGGCACCGACCAGGAAGATACCCAGCAGGTAGTCTTCACCTTCGTTCAGCGCGTGTACCGGCAGGCTGGTCTCGATGCTCTGCTCGTCGACGTATTGCTTGATCTTGCCGTCGGAGTCGCAGGTCAGGTCTTGCAGCACGGCGCGACGCAGCGGCTCTTCGTCGAGACGGTGCAGCGGCAGAATCGGCAGGACCTGGCCGATGGCCCAGGTGTCCGGCAGGCTCTGGAACACCGAGAAGTTGCAGATGTACTTGTCGGCCAGCTTGTCGTTGAGTTCGTCGAGCACCTGACGGTGGGAACGCTGACGCGCCTTCAGCGAGTTGTGCAGGCGACGGCACACGGCGAAATAGCATTGCTCGGCCAGGGCTTTCTCGGCCAGGGTCAGCTTGCCGTCGGCGTACTGGGTGGCGACATCGCTCATGTAGTGCGTGGCGCGCCAGTAGGTTTCGGTGACCATCTCGATGTCGGTCGGGCCGAGCAGGTCAACCAGCCACTGCACGGTTTCCGGCAGCGCTTCCTTGTTGTCGATCTGCGGCACGTCGTCGTTGTGTTTCTCGACGTCGGTGACTTGCACCACCAGCATGGCGTGGTGCGCGGTCAGGGAACGGCCGCTTTCGGAGAAGATGTTCGGGTGCGGCAGGCTCTGCGCGTCGCAGAACTCCTTGAGCATCCCGACCACAACACCGGCGTAATCGTCCATGTCGTAGTTGATCGAACTGGCGTTGCGCGAGTGCGTACCGTCGTAGTCGACGCCCAGACCGCCACCGACGTCGATGTGATCCACCGGCAAACCGAGGTTACGCAGTTCGCCGTAGTAACGAATCGCTTCCTTGAAGCCGTGCTGGTAGTCCGCCAGGTTGGCGATCTGCGAACCCATGTGGAAGTGCAGCAGACGAATGCCTTGATCCAGGCCCGCCGCGCGGAAACGCTCGACCACCGACAACAGTTGCGCCGCCGACAGACCGAACTTGGATTTCTCGCCACCGGTGTCCGCCCACTTGCTCGAGGCCAGGGACGACAGACGCACGCGCAGGCCAACCTGCGGCTTGACCTTCAGCGAAGCGGCTTCTTCGATCACCAGACCGACTTCGGATTCTTTCTCGATCACGATGAATACGTTGTGACCGAGTTTCTGGCCCATCAGCGCCAGACGGATGAACTCGCGGTCCTTGTAACCGTTGCAGACGATGGTGCCGCCTTTCGGCGCCAGCGCCAGTACCGCCAGCAGCTCAGGCTTGGAGCCGGCTTCCAGACCGATCGACACGTTCTGCGTGGCGATGATGTTTTCGATCACCGCTTCCTGCTGGTTGACCTTGATCGGGTACAGCGCGGTGTATTTGCTCTGGTATTCCAGGCGCTCGATGTTGGCATCGAAGGCACCGGTCAGCTGACGCACGCGGTCTTGCAGAATGTCGGGGAAACGCACCAGCAACGGCAAGGACAGGCCGCTTTTGCGCAGCTGGTCGACTTGCTCGAACAGGTCGATAGGCGAACTGGCCGGACCGTTCGGACGAACCTCGACGCGACCGGCGTCATTGATCGCGAAATATCCGGCCCCCCAATGGCGAATCCCGTAAACACTGCGGCTGTCCGCAACTGTCCATTGGCTGCCATCGTCTTTGCGTGTGCGTCGTACGGACATTGAAGTCCCCTATAAAGAAGTCATAGAGCGTCGCCTGGGTTCAGGCCGGCGCAGTCTAAAGGATGAAAATGACGGTTCGTCAACGAGGGGATAGACCTCGCTGACCGCAGTGAGTTTAGAAACCGGTCAGAACAGGCTCTGTGAAAACCATGTAGACGACGCCAGGTCCCGGGTCAATCAGGACCGGATCAAGCCGGGGTGGTTTTCACAGAGGCTGCTAGCCGCCGGACTTCTTTGCCTTGAAACCGAGCTTGATCAGTTCGCCCAACAACAGCTCGACATGATCGCCCTGGATTTCAATGATTCCGTCTTTCAACGCCCCACCGGTGCCACAACGCTTCTTCAACGTGGTCGCCAGTTCCTTGAGCGCGTCTTCGGCCAGCGGCACGCCGGTGATGGTCGTCACCGTCTTGCCGCCACGGCCCTTGCTTTCGCGACGCACGCGAGCGATGCCGTCGCCGGCCGGGATAACGGTCTGTTTGCAGATACAGGCGTCCACCGGCTTACTGCAATCCGGGCAATGACGACCTGCGTCGGTGGAAAATACCAGGCCACCAAGGGCGGCGAAGGATGCGGCTTTTTTGGCCACCGGCAATCCTCTTGGGAGGACAAAGACTGGTCGCGGCACTTGGGGCAAGTGCCATCGACCGCGAAGCCCCACTCAGGCAGGGGCAGCGCTACTGAAACGGAAAAACCCTTGTAGGAGCGAGCCTGCTCGCGATGGACGTCAACGATAACGCGCGGCATCTGGCAATACGTGTCGTCCTATCGTTTTTCGCGAGCAAGCTCGCTCCTACAGAAACAGCAATCCGGTTCAGTTTGAAAAGGTCGCGCAGTGTAACGGCAAAAACGCCGATTGCTAAGAGCCAATCGGCGCCAATTTATGCCTCTTTTGCGACGTCTTCGCCACGAGCCTTGAGATAGCGCTTCAACGCGGCCAAAGAGTCCGGGCAGTAAGGCTTCTGCTCGATTTCCAGCATGACCTGATCGATGGGAATAAAGCGCGCTTCGAGCACTTCTTCCGGTTGCAGGATCAACGGGCCGTCCCACACCGCCGAAAACGCCGAGCACCAGAGGCGATTGCCGGTGTCTTCGAAGAAAAAATGGTCATGGGCGGTCAGTTCCACGCCGCTCACGCCCAACTCTTCTTCCAGCTCACGGGCAGCCGATTCGGCGTAGGTTTCGGTCGCGAGCACCATGCCTCCCGCCGCCACGTCCCAGTAACCGGGATAGATCGCCTTGCTCAAGGTACGCCGGTGTACACAGAGTTCACCGGCGGAATTGAACAGCATGATGTAGGTGCCGCGCCCGATCAGCCCGCGCTCGCGCAGGTCGGAACGGACCAGGGCGCCGAGCAGGTTGTCCTGCTCGTCGACCCAGGCGATCTGTTCGGCATCCGAGGCCACGCGGTGCGCGGCTTCTCTGGCGTTATCGACCATGACTCAGCCCTGATTGAGCAGTTGACGCAAATCGATCACCGCCGCGTTGGCCCGGGAGATGTAGTTGGCCATGACCAGCGAGTGGTTGGCCAGCACGCCGAAGCCGCTGCCATTGAGGATCATCGGGCTCCAGACCGGCTCTTGCGAAGCTTCCAGCTCACGAATGATCTGGCGCACGCTGACGGTCGCGTTCTTCTTCGCCAAGACATCGGCGAAGTCGACTTCAATGGCGCGCAGCAAGTGGGACAGCGCCCAGGCCTGGCCGCGAGCCTCGTAGAACACGTTGTCGATCTGCATCCACGGGGTTTCGACGATTTCTTCGTCAACCTGTGGCACCTGACCCGGCGCGACCACTTCGGTTTTCAGCGCGGTGTTCAGCTTGACCCGGCCCACGCTGGCCGACAGGCGTTGCGACAGCGAGCCCAAACGGGTGCCGACATCGCCCAGCCAGTTGTTCAGGTTGTCGGCGCGGGCATAGAACAGCGCGTTTTTCTGCGAAGGGTCGGACAGGCGAGCCTGGTAACGGCTCAGGGAATTGATGCCTTCCTGATACTCGGACTCACTGGACGGCAGCACCCAGCTTTTATTGTCGAAGTTGAAACGCGGCTCGGCTTTCGCCAGATCGGAGTCTTCGGCCGACTGCGATTGCGAACGGGCAAAGTCTTTACGCAGCGCACGCGTCAGGTCGCGGACCTGGACCAGCACGCCATATTCCCAGCTCGGCGTGTTATCCATCCACAGGCCCGGCGGGAAACGGTCATTGGAAATGTAGCCGCCCGGTTTGGTCAGCAAGGTATCGGCGACGGTCTTGAGGGTTTCCACCGTGGTGTAGCCGATGACCATCTGCTTGCCTTCTTTCTCGGCCGCCACCTGGGCATTCTGTTGAACCGGAAACAGTGCCGGTTCCTGGCTCCAGTACCAGCCAAGCGCAATGGTCACGATCAGGTAGATGGCGATCAACGTGGCCAGCGCCCGGCTGAACAGCAGGCCACCGATGTAACTGCGGGTAGCCGACTTCGGTTCAGCGGCACGTTCAGGCGCGCTGCCCGCGCGGTTCTTCCAGTCCAGCATGGCGATATCCTTTCAATCACTTGAGTTCATCGGTTCGACCACAACCATACAACAACGTGCCTTTGCCCGGCACCCGTCGTCGGGTGATCCGGATAAATTTCCGTCAGGTGATGTGACAACCGCGTGCCAATGAACGCTAGCCGCCCTGCCCGACTTAAACGCCAACGACCTTCATCGAGATGTGCTGAACCTCGTTCGAAACAAAAAGATGCGCAATTCCCTCGGGGTCGGTTCTGCGTGGAGAAGTGTCCCCATCCACCGTCGCGAGGTAGTGACGCTGTGCCAGCGGCTCACCCGTTACGCTTTCTCTCAGCCGAAAGACGCTTGGCGTTCTTGAAGGCTGGACGGGCGGATTTTGCATCAGCTCGATCACCTTTGGATCAAAGGCCCGCTCCGGCATCGCCCAGTCAACGTAGTCGGCTTCGGCCTTGACCAGCCACCACTCTCCTCGCTCAACCTGCTCAAGCACCTCGCTGTCGAGATTGATCGACAGGCCGGCACGCAACTCGGCGAGGCCTTCGATGGGTCGCCCATCCAGCAGCGCCTCGCGCACGAGCGCCAACGCTTGCTCACTGGGCCAGGCATTGTGCCGCTCCGATTCGGACAGCTCACGCTCATTGACCAGCCTCATGCGTGTTCCCCGGTGCTCCACTCATCGCAACCCATGGTTCGGCTGATTTCGTGCCGCCAATTGATTCGCCGGTAACTGAAGTGAACCTTCTCCAGTTGAGTGACGTGGGCCGTGTCGGGATCCTGGCAATGGGGCATCAGCACTTCCGAACCGACGATCACCGCATCTTCCAGCTCCATCGTGTAGAAGTGCTCCTGGATCCCCTGAGCCGATGTGCGGTACCACTCGACGCGGCACTGGGTGAGCAACTCGCCCGAACACAGAGCGTTGTTGATCAGCGGTGATGCCTTGTCGATGGCCTTGGTGATGATCAAGGGCTTGTGCATCCGACGGCCCGCGCCTGAGCCTTTTGGCACGAAGATGCCGTGGCTCAGGGCCTGGATCATGATCTGGTCCTCGCGACCCAGCTGGTAGACGTTACCCACGGATGCCTCGGTGAACGCACCCGCGCTGATCAGGCCTTGCCGTTCGCCGTGGAGGGTCATGAAGGCGGGGGTTGGCATGGTGAGGCTCCTTTTTATTTGGGTTGTGGGGCGGGGAAGTGCGAGGGTTCGTCGTACATGTCTTCGATTTCGTCGAAGGGGACCCAGGGTTTGGCGAGCGCCAGGGTGATGAGGTAGCGTTCTTCGGTGGGGTTTCGGTAATCCTTGAAGCGCCCCAATATCAGCATGGCTTGATACTTATCGCTTGCCTGCCAAAAGGATCGCCCGGAGAGAATTCCTTTTCTCAAGTAGGCTCGCCACTCAGGGGTATCGGCGATCGTGGGATTGTTTCGTAACCCCTTTGCCACCCAGCCTTTTTCACGCCATTGGTTTTGCAGGTCGAGAACTACCTTGAGAGCATCATCGATCAATAGTGGCTCTATCTGCGGGGACATGCGGATGCTGTAAATGACGTTGTCGTCAAATCCGACACTGAAGAAGCGCGCGGCGGGAGTGGTGAATCCAAATTGCGGGTCGACGAATCGCAATCTCGCATCGGTCATAGGGATACCGGACCAGATATGTCCGCGTATCTGCGGACTAAAGGGGGCGGAAGAATTTCTGTGCAGATATTCATACGTCCCGCCCATTTCAAGGACGATTTCAGGTTCATCCCAGAGAGGCTGTGTCAGCTGGTGAAAGGCGACCCACGTCAGCAAAGCCAGGACGAGAAGATAGGCACCGCAGCGCCAGCCGAACAAACGTGATCGCAGAGTCATAGGCTGCTACCGCTCGATGCGATCTCACTGATCGACTGTTCTAATGCATTACGGTTGTGGTCACCGAGCATCTGATCAAACCGCGCTGCGGCCTGAAGCACGAATGCCATTCGCTGCTTGATGTCAGACAAGTCCGCCAGTGGGTTGTCGCCAAAATCGATGGTGCGGCCATCCTCAACGCGTTGACATTGGCTGGTAAGCGTCAACTCAATCGCCTGGGCAACGCCGGAAGGAAACCCCGTGACGTAGGAGGCGTGGTTGGCACGCAGCAAAGCCACCAATTGACGGTCCTGGTAAATCGTCGGCTGGAGGATATTGTTCTGCTCATGCCGCGCCAGATGCTCAACACTTCCGGCGATGTCTCCATCCTCTATCGCCTCAAAACCCAGCAAAATTTCGTTATAAACCTGCCCGAATTCCAGCGTCTCCTTCCCCACTGGCCACAGCACTGGAAACTTCGGATGCCCAACTATTCCCGCCCGGGCTTCCAAACACTTTTTCAACTCTCTGAACCCACGCTTCGCAAAAAACTCATGCAACGGAAAAACATCCAGAAACAGCGTGGTATTCCCCAACGCCATCATCTCGTGCACATGCCGGAACTGCTGCTGAACCAACGACAACTCCTCACCCGCAAAACGCAAATCCACAGAGGGCACCGGATTGCGCGCATCCGCTTCCTTATAGTCACGCAACGCTTGCGCCTGCCAGACCATCCTGTCCGGCGTCAACAAACCGAACTTGCGGCGGCCATCACGCACACGCTCCCGCGCCTCATGCTCCGCACGAATGAGCTCGACACTGTCCGCCGCATGCAACAACCCGCAACCGACCTGCTTCGACGCGAATGCCGCCAATCCGGCCCACTGAAATCTTGAGTCGTGCAGCCACAAACGGGCGTAAGCCGCATTGATCGCGCGATTGCGCTCAACCGGATCAGCGATCAGTACCCCGCCGGGGGCGACGATTTCTTCCGCCTCGCGCTGGTAAATCCGCCACAGGCAGGCGCACGTGAGAATCGGCACATCGGTAACCAGCGTCTTGCTGCCGTACAGCCGCTCTTCTTTGCATTCACAGTCAGCAACGGGCGTGGTGTTCTGGTTGAGGCGCTGCTGATCGCTGGGCTGTTCTTTGAAGCACTGGGTCATGAGGGGCCGTTGGCGTATAGGGGAATCCCTGAACCCTATCAGGCAAAAATCCGCTCCGGATCCGGCGCTGGAAAAATCAGAAATCCCTGACAGGCAAGGCTCGCCAGCCCCTGGGAAGCTTCCTGAAAAAGCATCAGGGCAATTCTGAAACACCCTGTCTAGAGGCTTCCAGCGATCAAATACTCACCAATCAAGACCGGCCGGTCAGAAACTGAATGATGCCGCTTTGCAGATTATTGACGTACGACACTCATCCAATCGAAAAGAGGTGCTAGCATAGAGCCACCAGTCGATCTCAGCATGCACCCTAACTAGTAGTCAGGATATGACCGAGCCAGAAGACCCCAGCCGTGAGCGCCTCAAGCACCACTTTGCCCAGCGGGTAATTCATCAGGCACGTCAAATTCTTGAGATCTGGCAGCGCCTGCAACGCAGTGAGTGGTCGCTCACCGATTTATCGGAACTGAGCGAAGCCAACCTGCGCCTGCTGCGTTTCGCCGAGCGCTTCGAACAACCCGAACACACCCAGTTGGCCCGTCACATCGGCCAGTCGCTGGAGGCTGTCGACGCCAATCGCGGACGCCTGAGCAGCGGGCTGATCACCGACCTCAATCGCTTGATGCAGCGCCTGTCGCGCACCGGCCTGCGCCATGGCGACCAACTCGAACAAACTTTCCTGCCGCCGTTGCGCAAGCCGATCTACGTGATGCTCCAGGATCACGAACGTGCCGAGCGCCTGGCCAAGCAGCTTGAATTCTTCGGCCTCAGCGCCCAATCCCTCGACAGCGTGGCCGCGTTCCGCTCGTCGATGGTTGAACGCCTGCCTGCCGCGATCGTCATGGACGTGGACTTCAGCGGCCCCGGCATCGGCCTGCAACTGGCCGCCGAAGCCCAGGTCGGCCTGGACGAGCCGCTGCCGCTGCTGTTTTTCAGCCTGCTCGAAACCGACACCCCGACCCGCCTCGCCGCCGTGCGTGCCGGTGGCCAGGAATTCCTCACAGGCACCCTCGAAGCGTCGAGCCTGCTGGAGAAGATCGAAGTCCTGACCTGCGTCGCGCAGTACGAACCTTATAAAGTGTTGATCATCGACGACTCCCGCGCCCAGGCCTTGCACACCGAGCGCCTGCTCAACAGCGCCGGGATCGTCACGCGCACCTTGATCGAACCGATCCAGGCGATGGCCGAGCTGGCGGACTTCCAGCCCGACCTGATCATCCTCGACATGTACATGCCGACCTGCACCGGCACCGAACTGGCCAAGGTGATTCGCCACAACGACCGTTATGTCAGCGTGCCGATCATTTACCTGTCCGCCGAAGACGACCTGGACAAGCAGCTCGACGCCATGAGCGAAGGCGGCGATGACTTCCTGACCAAACCGATCAAGCCGCGGCACCTGATCACCACTGTGCGCAATCGCGCGGCGCGGGCGCGCAATCTCAAGGCGCGGATGGTCCGCGACAGCCTCACCGGGCTGTACAACCACACGCACATCCTGCAATTGCTCGAAGACTGCAGCTTCCGCGCCCGCCGCGAGAACAAGCCGCTGAGCTTTGCGATGCTCGACATCGACCACTTCAAACGGGTCAACGACAGCCACGGCCACCCGATGGGCGACCGCGTGATCAAGAGCCTGGCGCTGTTTCTCAAGCAGCGCCTGCGCAAGACCGATTTCATCGGCCGTTACGGCGGCGAAGAATTCGCCATCGTCATGCCGGATACCGATATCGAAGCGGCCTACAACGTCCTCGACGAGATCCGTCAACGCTTTGCGGAAATTCATTACCCCGCCCAGCCGCAGGATCTCTGGTGCACCTTCAGCGCCGGGGTGGTTGAGCTGTGCGAAACGTCTGACGGCCTGATGATGGCCAGCCAGGCGGATGAAGCGCTGTATCGCGCCAAGCACGCCGGGCGTAACCGCGTACAAGCGGCACGGACATCACAGCAAAGTGCCACCTTTTCATCGGAATCACCCCATTCAGTCATAACCCTGTAACAGAAACGCAATAACTTCAGGCACTTACCATTCTGCCGTTGGTAGTACCGCGATGCGCCTGAAGCTGCTGACCAATCTCAACACCCTCCTTTTAGTCGCCGTGTGCGTGGCCCTCGGCGCCACGCTCTGGTGGTCGCAAAAAGCCCTGGAACGCCCGTATTTATTGATGGAGCGCTACCTCGGGCTGTCGCAGCAATTTCAGAATGAAGTGGCACGCAACGTCGAGGACTACCTTGCCAGCGGTGACGCCTTGCGCCTGAGTAGCGCCAGCCAGGCCATCGACACGCTGCAAAAGGAGCTCGGGGAGTTGCCGCCCGCCTTGGCCGACACCTTGCGCCCCAGCCTGTCGAACCTCGACGAATTCAGCAAAACCGATCTGCTCGCCGCCGGCAAACTCGCCGGTGATCCGCAAGCGCTGCTGTTACAAGCTGAACGCGAACTCGGCGCCAGCCTTGATCAGCTCAGCCAGTACGCCAGTAGCAATGCAACGTATCTCGCGCCTTTGCTGACGGCTTCCCAGCACTTGGGAAAACTGTCATTGGCCCGGGACAAACTGGTCAGCAGCGGCCGCAGCGAACTGGCTGCCGATGTTGAGCGTGAAGTCACCAATATCCGCGCTCAAGCTGAACTGTTGAATGCCCTACCGCTACTGGGTGTCACCAGCAAGGCTGAATCGAGCACCGACGACTTCGCCGCCATGATGGGCCTGGAGAACACCGAAAAAACCGTGGCCGAAGATGCCGGAGTCGGGCTCAAACGCGAACTCAACAGCCTGCTGACTCGCTACCCCGCCGAGCTTGCACGCACCCGCGAGCAGATCCAGAAACGCGCCGACCTCAGCGCCGCGACGCACCTGAAGATCACTGCAGTACAACAGGCCATCGCCGGGTTGGAGCCGGTGGTCCGCGCCCAGCACGGTCAGATCCAGGGCGAAGTGCGGCTGATGCAGGGCGTAATGATCGGCCTGATCCTGCTGATCGCACTGCTCATCGATACCCTGCAACGCCGCCTCGCCCGAACACTGACCAACCTCGCGCCGGCCCTGTCGACCTGGGCCGAGGGCGACTTCAGCCGGGACATCGAACTGGGCAAGACCAATCGCGAGCTCCACGATATTCAGGCCTCGCTCAACCGCTTGCGCGCCTACCTCGTCGATCTGGTCGGGACCATCCGCCTCAACGCCGAACAGGTCGCTGGCAGCAGCCGCACGCTCGCCGAATTGAGCAACGACCTGCACAGCGGCGCCGAGCATCAGGCTGGCGACACCGCGCTGATCCGCGATTCTCTTGGCGAACTGGAAGCGACCATTCAACAAGTGGCGGGTGATGCCAGCCAGGCCGCCGATGCCAGCCGCCATGCCGGACTGGCGGTAGAACATGGGCAGAAAGTCATCGGCCTGAGCCTCACCGGGCTGCACGCACTGGTCGATGAAGTGCAAGGCAACGCGCAAATGATCGAACACCTGGCCGAAGAGTCCGCGACCATCGGCGGCGTGCTGACGGTGATCCGTTCGATTGCCGACCAGACCAACCTCCTGGCCCTGAACGCCGCCATCGAAGCCGCCCGCGCCGGGGAAATGGGCCGTGGTTTTGCCGTCGTGGCCGAAGAAGTTCGCTCACTGGCACAACGCACGGCAGGCGCTACCGCCGAGATCCAGACCTTGATCGCCGGGTTGCAGACGGCGGCGCGACAATCGGTGGAAGGCATGCGCGCGCAGGTCGAACACGCCGAAGCCACGGCCAATCAGGCGCAGGCGGCGGATGGCGCGCTGGATAAAATCGTCGGGGCGATCCAGACCATTTCCGACACCGCGGTGCGCATCGCCGATGTCACGGCCCAGCAGAGTGGCGCGGTCAGCGAGATCCGGGATCACAGCGAGCGGATTCACCAATTGGGCGGGGATAACCTGCTGCGCATTGGTGAAGGGCGCGAGCAAGGGGAGCATTTGCTGGTGTTGGGTGGGCGGTTGCATACCGCCGTTCAGGCTTTCCGCGTCTGACAGATCGCCATCGCCGGCAAGCCGGTCTCGCTCCCACATTTGGATGGCGTACACCGACCCAATGTAGGAGCGAGCCTGCTCGCGATGGCGTCAGCACAATCACCCCAAAATCCCGCCCAGCACACCCCGCCACTGTCCGCTATCATGCCCCCAATTCCGATACGCGAGATCGTCATGCGCCGTTTGCTCTGCCTGCTGCTTTTAGTACTCGCCCTGCCGGCCTCCGCCACCGGCTTGCTGGAGAGCCGACCCAGCGCCACCCTGGGTTCGATCAACAACAGCGCCGACTTCCTGCCGGTGCGCGAAGCCTTTCAGCTCAGCCTGGTAGAAACCACGCCACTGTCGATCAAACTGCGTTTCGTCGCCACCGAGGGCTACTACCTCTACCGCCATCGCTTCCAGTTTCGTGCCGACCCGGCCAATGTCGCGCTCGGCACCGCGCAACTGCCCAAGGGCGAACAAAAGCACGATGAGTACTTTGGCGACGTCGAGGTCTACCACGGGATTCTCGATGTAGAACTGCCACGCAGCGATCAACGCGCCTTCACGCTGGCCGTGACCTATCAGGGCTGCGCCGACAAAGGCCTGTGCTACCCGCCCGAGACCGAACGCCTGAGTATCGAGGGCACTGGCACTGCGTCCACCAGTTGGGGATGGCGCGAGCTCGCCCTGTTCTTCCTCGCGGGCCTGGGCCTGACCTTCACCCCTTGCGTACTGCCGATGCTGCCGATCCTGTCCGGCGTGGTGTTGCGCGGGCAGGTCGGCGGGCTGCGCGGTTTCAATCTGTCGCTCGCTTACGTGCTGCCGATGGCCGCCTGCTTTGCCCTGCTGGGGGCGTTGATGGGAATGTTCGGCGCTCAGCTCAACCTTCAGGCACGCCTGCAATCGGCCTGGGTGCTTGTGCCGTTCGCGATGTTTTTTGCGCTGTTTGCCTTGGCGATGTTCGGTGTCTTCGAGCTCAAGTTGCCCCAGGCGATCAGCAGTCGGCTGGACCGCATCGCCGGTCGCACCGAAGGCGGCTCGTTGTGGGGCGCGGCGGTACTGGGCGTGGTGTCCAGCCTGCTGGTTTCGCCTTGTGTCTCGGCGCCGCTGGCTGGTGCGCTGCTGTACATCAGCGCCAGCGGCGACGCGCTCGGCGGCGGGTTGAAGCTGTTCATGCTCGGCCTCGGCATGGGCGCCCCGCTGTTGCTGGTCGCTACCGGTGGCGCTGCCTGGCTGCCGAAAAGCGGGCCATGGCTGGTCTACGTGAAAAACGCGATTGGCGTGCTGTTGCTGGGCCTGGCGATCGGTTTGCTCAGTCGCGTGCTGCCGGGACAGATCACGCTGCTGCTGATCGGCCTGCTGGCCGGTGGTGTCGGTTTGTTCATGGGTGCGCTGGAGTTCGTCTACAAGCCACCGCGCAAGCGCGTCGGCCAGTTGCTCGGCATGTTCCTGCTGTTTTATGCGCTGGCGTGCTGGTTCGGCGCGTTCAGTGGCCAGACTGATCCGCTCAACCCGATTGGCCAACCGCGAATCGTCAGCAGCAGCGAGCAGCCGCAGAGCAGCGACAACTGGCAAACCGTCACCACGCCCGCTGAACTGGATCGCGTCCTCGCCGAAGCCAAATCTTCCGGCACCCCGCTGCTGCTCGACTGGTACGCCGACTGGTGCATCAGCTGCAAAGTCATCGAACACGAAGTGCTGAACGACAGCAACGTCGTCGAACGCCTCAAAGGCTATCGACTGATCCGCTTCGACATCACCGCCAGCAATGCCGAGCAACGAGCCCTGCTCGACCGCTACAAATTGTTTGGCCCTCCCGCACTGATGTTTTTCGGCAAGGACGGCGTCGAACGCTCCGATGTCCGGGTGATTGGCGAGATCAATGCGGCGGACTTCGCCGAACGTGTTGCGCAAGCGCGAGACAAAAGCAAATGACCGGATTTAATCACCCGGTCACAAATTTCGCGCAAACATCGGCCATCGTGCTGGCTATTGCATAGAACTGGACAGTCACAAAGGCTTTGCGGCATAGTCGCCGGGTTCTGACAATTGCACACGGATAACAAGGAACAGCAGATGGCGACCCTATTGATTCTGCACGGCCCCAACCTGAACATGCTCGGCACCCGCGAACCGGGCACCTATGGCGCTACGACGCTGGCGCAGATCAACCAGGACCTGGAACGTCGTGCCCGTGAAGCCGGCCACCATTTGCTGCACCTGCAAAGCAACGCCGAGTACGAATTGATCGACCGCATCCACGCTGCCCGCAGCGAAGGTGTGGACTTCATTCTGATCAACCCAGCAGCTTTTACGCACACAAGTGTCGCATTACGTGACGCGCTGCTGGCGGTGAGCATCCCATTCATCGAAGTGCATTTGTCTAACGTGCACAAACGCGAACCTTTCCGCCATCACTCTTACTTCTCCGACGTAGCGGTGGGAGTGATCTGCGGCCTTGGCGCCAGCGGTTATCGACTGGCCCTGGAGGCTGCACTAGAGCAGCTTGAACAACAAGCTATACGCCCCTGACCGACCCTTGGGAGTTGATGATTCATGGATATCCGTAAAGTTAAGAAACTGATCGAATTGCTGGAAGAGTCCGGCATCGACGAGCTCGAGATCAAGGAAGGCGAAGAGTCCGTACGTATCAGCCGCCACAGCAAGACCCCGGCTCAGCAGTATTACGCTCCGGCACCAATGCACGCTCCGGCTCCAGCGCCAGCCGCTGCTGCCCCGGTTGCTGCCGCCGCCGCCCCTGCTGCTCCGGCCGCCCCTGTTCTGAACGGCACCGTTGCCCGTTCGCCAATGGTCGGCACCTTCTATCGCAAATCTTCGCCAAGCTCGCCGTCCTTCGTTGAAGTCGGCCAGACCGTGAAGAAAGGCGACACCCTGTGCATCGTCGAAGCGATGAAGATGATGAACCACATCGAAGCTGAAACCAGCGGTGTGATCGAATCCATCCTCGTCGAAGACGGCCAGCCGGTTGAGTACGACCAACCGCTGTTCACCATCGTTTGAACCGCGGAGAAACTTTGATGACTGCGAAGTTGGAAAAAGTTCTGATCGCCAACCGCGGTGAGATCGCACTGCGGATCCTGCGTGCCTGCAAAGAGATGGGCATCAAGACCGTCGCCGTTTACTCCAAGGCTGACAAAGAGCTGATGCACCTGGGCCTGGCAGACGAATCCGTCTGCATCGGTCCGGCCTCGGCCGCCCACTCTTACCTGCACATCCCGGCCATCATCGCCGCGGCTGAAGTGACCGGCGCTACCGCCATTCACCCAGGCTACGGTTTCCTTGCGGAAAACGCTGATTTCGCTGAGCAGGTCGAGAACTCCGGCTTCGCCTTCATCGGTCCGAAAGCCGACACCATTCGCCTGATGGGCGACAAGGTTTCGGCCAAGCACGCGATGATCGCGGCCGGTGTTCCAACCGTTCCGGGCTCTGACGGCCCGCTGCCGGAAGACGAAGAAACCGCATTGCGCATCGGTCGCGAAGTCGGTTACCCGGTGATCATCAAGGCCGCTGGCGGCGGTGGTGGTCGCGGCATGCGCGTTGTGCATAAAGAAGAAGACCTGATCTCCTTCGCCAAACTGACCCGCACCGAAGCAGGCGCGGCGTTCGGTAACCCGATGGTCTACCTGGAGAAATTCCTGACCAACCCACGCCACGTGGAAGTCCAGGTACTTTCCGACGGCCAGGGCAACGCCATCCATCTGGGCGACCGCGACTGCTCGCTGCAACGTCGTCACCAGAAGGTTCTCGAAGAAGCGCCGGCACCGGGCATCGACGAGAAGGCACGGGCTGAAGTCCTCGCTCGCTGCGTCAAGGCCTGCATCGACATCAACTACCGTGGCGCGGGCACTTTCGAGTTCCTGTACGAGAACGGCGCGTTCTATTTCATCGAAATGAACACCCGCGTTCAGGTTGAGCACCCGGTTTCGGAAATGGTCACCGGCATCGACATCGTCAAGGAGATGCTCAGCATCGCCGCCGGCAACAAGCTGTCGTACACCCAGGATGACGTGGTCATCCGCGGTCACGCGCTGGAATGCCGGATCAACGCCGAAGACCCGAAAACCTTCATGCCAAGCCCTGGCACGGTCAAGCATTTCCACGCTCCAGGCGGCAACGGCGTTCGCGTCGATTCGCACCTGTACAGCGGTTATGCCGTTCCGCCGAACTACGATTCGTTGATCGGCAAGCTGATCACCTACGGCGCAACCCGTGACGAAGCCCTGGCGCGCATGCGCAATGCGCTGGACGAAATCGTTGTCGACGGGATCAAGACCAACATCCCGCTGCACCGCGACCTGGTCCGCGATGAAGGCTTCTGCAAAGGTGGAATCAACATCCACTACCTGGAACACAAACTGGCTGGCGACAAGCACTAGTCTGTGATCCGCACCAACAAAGCCGCTTTCGAGCGGCTTTGTTGTTTCTGGAGGCTTCATCAAGTCTGGTCCCGGCCTCTTTGTCGGAGCGAGCCTGCTCGCGAAGGCGGTGGATAAGCCAACATCGATACTGAATGTCCCGCCCTCTACGCGAGCAGGCTCGCTCCCACAGGGTCCGGTGTCATTCAGGAACTGCGTGGTGAATGCACTTCAAGCGGCTCCCACAAACCCCTCGCGCTCGCGTAAACTTGCGCGCTTCTCGCAGCCCGCTAGGCTGCAATCAATATTTTTCAAAGGTACCCGCCATGCCTTGGCTGCAAGTCCGTCTCGCCATCAGCCCAGAACAAGCCGAAACCTACGAAGACGCTTTCCTCGAAGTGGGCGCCGTGTCGGTGACCTTCATGGACGCCGAAGACCAGCCGATCTTCGAACCGGAACTCAACACCACCCCGCTGTGGTCGCACACGCACCTGCTGGCGCTGTTCGAAGGCGGCACCGAAGCCGCTTCTGTCCTGGCACATCTGGAGCTTCTGACCGGCAGCCCGTTGCCCGAGCACCACAGCGAAGTCATCGAAGACCAGGACTGGGAACGCACCTGGATGGACGATTTCCAGCCAATGCGCTTCGGTCAGCGCCTGTGGATCGTACCGAGCTGGCACGCGGCCCCTGAACCAGACGCCGTGAACATTCTGCTGGACCCGGGCCTCGCGTTCGGCACCGGCACCCACCCGACCACCGCGCTGTGCCTGGAATGGCTCGACGGTCAGGACCTGAAAGACTGCAACGTGCTGGACTTCGGCTGCGGCTCTGGGATCCTGGCCATTGCCGCCCTGCTGCTGGGCGCCAAGGAAGCGGTCGGTACTGACATCGATGTGCAGGCACTGGAAGCGTCCCGCGACAACGCCGGGCGCAACAACATCGCCGAAGCGCTCTTCCCGCTGTACCTGCCGGAAGATCTGCCGCAGGTTCAGGCCGATGTGCTGGTGGCCAACATCCTCGCCGGCCCGCTGGTGTCGCTGGCTCCGCAACTGTCCAGTCTGGTCAAGCCGGGTGGTCGTCTGGCGCTGTCGGGCATTCTGGCCGAACAGGGCGAAGAGGTTGCCAAGGCCTATGCCCAGGACTTCGATCTGGACCCGATCGCCAATCGCGATGGCTGGGTGCGCATCACTGGCCGTCGGCGCTAGAATGAACGCCTGCATAATCCGGATCGCCGCATGACCGACAGCTTCGTCACCCAGTGCCCGCATTGCCAAACCAGCTTTCGCGTCAGCCATGCTCAATTGAGCGTGGCCCGCGGAGTGGTTCGTTGCGGCTCATGCCTGCAGGTGTTCAACGCCGCGAAGCAGCTGCTTGAGCAGGCGGGCAAGGACGCAGTTACGCCGGTGGCTCCCGCGATAGTCGAAGTATCGGAGCCGGAACCGCGGGCCATCAGCCAGAAGCAATGGAGCGCCGCCGAACTGGATCTGGACAGCCTGGACCTGGACGAAGAACTCGCCCGGCTCGAACAACGGGAAATCCAGCCGACCACCGAGTTCGGTCGTCACCGCGAAGACAGCCTGAGCGCCCGTCGCGACACCACCGAACACGACGAAGAGCCGTGGTCCGACAGCCTGTTCAGCGAATCGGCCGCCGATCGCGCCGAAGCCGCCGAACAGGTGGTCACGCCAGAGCCGACCCTCGATCTGAGCAAACCCTCGCGCACCGAACCGTCCCTGTCGCTGTCGCTTGAACCCGTGGACCTGGACGACGAGCCTCATCCGCCGCAGCTGCGCCTCAATGATCCGCTCGATGCCCCGCTTCATCACGAACGCTTGTCGGCGTCCGCAGCCACCGACGATTTCGACGGCGACCTGCCTTCAATCGCGCCCCTGCGCAAGCGTCATGAGCGCAGCGAATCGACCGAACGAGTCGAGGCCCTGCAAGACCTGACCGACGACCCGCTGCAACTCGACTGGCAGCGACGCCGCTCGCCCTGGGGTCGCCGGTTTCTCTGGCTGCTGTTAATCCTGCTCGGTGCCGGCGCGCTCGTTGGCCAGTACGTCGCTTATCACTTCGATGAACTGGCGCGCCAGGACCAGTACCGCCCTTGGTTTCAGCAACTGTGCCCGCAAATCGGTTGCACGGTGCCCTCCAAGGTCGATATCGCGAAAATCAAAAGCAGCAACCTGGTGGTGCGCAGCCATCCGGACTTCAATGGCGCGCTGGTGGTCGATGCCATCATCTACAACCGCGCGCCGTTCTCCCAACCGTTCCCGCTGCTGGAACTGCGTTTCGCCGACCTCAACGGTCACCTGATCGCCAGCCGTCGCTTCAAGCCCGGTGAGTACCTCAGCGGCGATCTCGAAGGCATGGCGGAAATGCCGCCGCAAACGCCGATCCACATTGCCCTGGACATCCTCGACCCGGGCGCCAAAGCCGTGAACTACAGCCTGAGCTTCCACTCTCCCGAGTGAAACGGTTCAGTGTTACGGGTTTGACGGCACATTTCTGGCAGAGACCGCTCATACCAAACTGCTGGCGATAACAGAATAACTGTTCAGATTTTGTTCAATTCAGCCTTTATCCAGTCATCGAGAGCGGGTATCATGCCAACCCTTTTTCGAACTCTCATGATCCGGCCCCACAACAGGGAAGTCCTATGTCGGCGGTACGCATCGGTCCATACACATTGCACAACGGCTTGATTCTCGCCCCCATGGCGGGTGTCACCGACCAACCCTTTCGTCAGCTGTGCAAGCGACTGGGCGCAGGACTTGTAGTCTCGGAAATGGTCACCAGCGACATGAGTTTGTGGAACACCCGCAAATCGCGCATGCGCATGATCCACGAAGGTGATCCCGAGCCACGCTCGGTACAGATCGCCGGTGGCGATGCACAGATGCTGGCGGATGCGGCCCGGGCCAACGTCGAACTGGGCGCACAGATTATTGACATCAACATGGGCTGTCCGGCGAAAAAGGTCTGCAACAAGGCCGCCGGGTCCGCGCTGTTGAAGGATGAAGCATTGGTGACCGAGATCCTGCAGGCCGTGGTGGCAGCAGTCGATGTGCCGGTCACGTTGAAGATCCGTACCGGCTGGGACCGGGACAACAAGAACGGCCTGACGGTGGCAAAGATCGCCGAGCAGGCAGGCATTACGGCGCTGGCGGTGCATGGCCGCACCCGTGCCGACCTGTACACCGGCGAAGCCGAGTACGACACGATTGCCGCGATCAAGCAGGCAGTGTCGATGCCGGTCTTCGCCAATGGCGACATCGATTCACCAGAGAAGGCCCGCTACGTGCTCGACGCGACCGGTGCCGATGGACTGCTGATAGGACGGGCCGCCCAGGGGCGTCCGTGGATTTTTCGTGAGATCGACCATTTCCTGCGTACCGGCGAAAAACTCCCGGCGCTGGAATTGATCGAGGTGGAACGCATTCTGCTAGAGCATCTGGCTGCACTGCACGTCTTCTATGGAGACGTCATGGGTGTCCGGATCGCTCGGAAGCATGTGGGCTGGTATCTCGCAACCTTGCCGGGCGCCAGGGAGTTTCGCGCCCACTTCAATCGTTTGGAAGATACGGAAGCACAATGCGCCAACGTTCAGGGCTTCTTCGCCGAACGTTACAAGAGCCTGACAGGGGACGGAGAGGGGGTGGCCGCATGACGATGATGACCGAGACTTTAGTGAGTGGAACAACACCCGTGAGCGACAACGTAAATTTGAAACAGCACCTCAACACGCCGAGCGAAGAAGGTCAGACCCTTCGCGGCAGTGTCGAGAAAGCGCTGCACAATTATTTCGCCCACCTTGAGGGCGCTGCCGTCACGGATGTGTACAACCTGGTGCTCTCCGAAGTCGAGGCGCCCCTGCTCGAGTGCGTGATGAACTACGTCAAGGGCAACCAGACCAAGGCCAGCGAGCTGCTCGGACTGAACCGAGGCACCCTGCGCAAGAAACTCAAGCAGTACGATTTGCTGTAAGCATTCAATCAAACCAGAAAGGCGCCCGCGTAAAAACGGTCGCCTTTTTTGCTGACTCCTTTGCTTTTGATGGAAATTGAAATGACCGACCAGACTACCCGCCTGCCGATCCGCCGCGCCTTGATCAGCGTATCCGACAAGACCGGGATCCTCGAATTCGCCAAAGAGCTTGAAGCCCTGGGCGTCGAGATCCTCTCCACCGGCGGAACGTTCAAGCTACTGCGCGACAACGGTGTCGCCGCAGTGGAAGTCGCGGATTACACCGGTTTCGCAGAAATGATGGACGGTCGGGTGAAAACCCTGCACCCGAAAATCCACGGCGGGATCCTCGGTCGTCGCGGTATCGACGACGCCATCATGAACGAGCACGGCATCAAGCCGATCGACCTGGTAGCGGTCAACCTGTACCCGTTCGAAGCCACCATCAACAAGCCAGGCTGCGACCTGCCGACCGCGATCGAGAACATCGACATCGGCGGCCCGACCATGGTCCGCTCGGCGGCCAAGAACCACAAAGACGTGGCCATCGTGGTGAATGCCAGCGACTACGCCAGCGTGCTCGAAGGCCTGAAGGCCGGCGGCCTGACCTACGCTCAGCGTTTCGACCTGATGCTCAAGGCGTTCGAACACACCGCTGCCTACGACGGCATGATCGCCAACTACATGGGCACTGTGAACCAGGCCGCTGACACCCTCAGCACCGAAGGTCGCAGCGAATTCCCGCGCACCTTCAACAGCCAGTTCATCAAGGCTCAGGAAATGCGCTACGGCGAGAACCCGCACCAGAGCGCGGCGTTTTACGTGGAAGCCAAGCCTGCCGAAGTCGGCATCGCCACCGCGACCCAACTGCAAGGCAAGGAACTGTCGTACAACAACGTGGCCGACACCGACGCCGCGCTGGAGTGCGTGAAGAGCTTCGTCAAGCCAGCCTGCGTGATCGTCAAGCACGCCAACCCATGCGGCGTGGCCGTGAGCCCGGACGCTGAAGGCGGTATCCGCCAGGCCTATGAACTGGCCTACGCCACCGACACCGAATCCGCGTTCGGCGGCATCATCGCGTTCAACCGCGAACTGGATGCCGAGACCGCCAAGGCGATCGTCGAGCGTCAGTTCGTCGAAGTGATCATCGCCCCGAGCGTCAGCGAAGAAGCCCGCGCCATCGTGGCGGCAAAAGCCAACGTGCGTCTGCTGGCCTGCGGCGAGTGGTCGGCCGACCGCGCCGCTGCATGGGACTACAAACGCGTCAACGGTGGCCTGCTGGTGCAGAGCCGCGACATCGGCATGATCAGCGCCGATGACCTGAAAGTCGTGACCAAGCGCGCACCGACCGAACAGGAAATCCACGACCTGATCTTCGCCTGGAAAGTGGCCAAGTACGTTAAATCCAACGCCATCGTCTACGCCAAGAACCGTCAGACCATCGGTGTCGGCGCCGGCCAGATGAGCCGTGTGAACTCTGCGCGCATCGCTGCAATCAAGGCTGAACATGCCGGTTTGCAGGTGGCCGGTTCGGTCATGGCATCCGATGCGTTCTTCCCGTTCCGCGACGGCCTGGACAATGCGGCCAAGGTCGGCATCACCGCGGTGATCCAGCCGGGTGGCTCGATGCGTGATGCTGAAGTGATTGCTGCTGCCGACGAAGCCGGCATCGCGATGGTATTCACCGGCATGCGCCACTTCCGTCACTGATTATTGCTCTCTGTGTGGGCGAACTCCTGTGGGAGCGAGCCTGCTCGCGATAGCGTTCTAACGGACACATTGATGTTGGATGTGCCGCCGCCATCGCGAGCAGGCTCGCTCCCACAAAAAAGCATCCCAGCGATGCTATCCAGAATTAGCGTCATCCGAGGTTTTTGAAATGAATGTTTTGATCATTGGCAGCGGTGGCCGTGAACACGCCCTGGCCTGGAAAGTGGCTCAGGATCCGCGCGTGCAGAAGGTGTTCGTGGCCCCGGGCAATGCCGGTACCGCCATTGAAGCCAAGTGTGAAAACGTCGCCATCGATGTGCTCGCCCTCGAGCAACTCGCCGACTTCGCCGAGAAGAACGTCTCCCTGACCATCGTCGGCCCGGAAGTGCCGCTGGTGGCCGGCGTCGTCGACCTGTTCCGCGCCCGTGGCCTCGACTGCTTCGGCCCGACCGCCGGCGCGGCGCAGCTGGAAGGTTCGAAAGCGTTCACTAAGGACTTCCTGGCACGCCACAAGATCCCGACTGCCGACTACCAGAACTTCACCGAGATCGAGCCGGCCCTGGCTTATCTGCGTGAAAAAGGCGCTCCGATCGTGATCAAGGCCGACGGCCTGGCCGCCGGTAAAGGCGTGATCGTGGCCATGACCCTGGCCGAAGCCGAAGACGCGGTGCGCGACATGCTCGCCGGCAATGCCTTCGGCGACGCCGGTTCGCGAGTGGTCATCGAAGAATTCCTCGACGGCGAAGAAGCCAGCTTCATCGTCATGGTCGACGGCAAGAACGTACTGCCGATGGCCACCAGCCAGGACCACAAACGCGTCGGCGACGGCGACACCGGCCCGAACACCGGCGGCATGGGTGCTTACTCCCCGGCCCCTGTGGTTACCAGCGAAGTGCACCAGCGCGTGATGGACTTGGTGATCTGGCCGACCGTGCGCGGCATGGCCGACGAAGGCAATGTCTACACTGGTTTCCTGTATGCCGGCCTGATGATTGACAAGGCTGGTAACCCAAAAGTCATCGAATTCAACTGCCGTTTCGGCGACCCTGAGACCCAACCGGTTATGCTGCGCCTGCAGTCGAGCCTGGTGTTGCTGGTCGAAGCAGCCCTGGCGCAAGCGCTGGACAAGGTCGAAGCCCAATGGGATCCACGTCCGAGCGTCGGTATTGTTTTGGCGGCAGGCGGCTATCCTGGCGACTACGCTAAAGGCGTCGCCATCAACGGCCTGGATGCAGCGGCCGCGCTGGAAGGCAAAGTCTTCCACGCCGGTACTGCGCTGAAGGACGGTCAAGTGGTGACGGCCGGCGGTCGTGTGCTTTGCGCCACCGCCATGGGCGCCAGCGTCGATGCAGCCCAGCAGCAGGCTTACCAGCTGGCGGCGAAGATTGACTGGGAAGGTTCGTTCTATCGCAAGGACATTGGCTATCGTGCCATTGCCCGCGAGCGTGGCGAAAATCAGGAATAAGCGATTCATTCGGTCAGGCAAGGGTTTCAAGCCCTTGCCGGACTATTCCGGCGCCGCGCATAGTTATATTCTGGCATTAACCTACGAAGGGATTTCGCCGTGCGCTGGCTCAGGATTGCCATAGGTCTCACTGTCACGTTGCTGACTTTGCTCTGCATGCTCCCGGCCCAGGCCGCGCAAGGCAGTGGTTGGGCGGTATTGCTCGACGAACAGGGCGACCTGCAACTGAGCGACATCCGCTCCGCGCGCTACACCAATCAATTCAGCCCCATCGAACTCGAACGCCTGACGGCGGCCGAGCCCGGCGGTGCGCTTTGGCTGCGCTTCAGGCTGGCACCCGGCAAGCACGAACAGTTGCTGCGGGTGTTCGCTCCCGACCTTTCCCATCTCAATCTTTATGTGCTGGACGGCGACAAGCTGATCGACCAGTCGAACACCGGCACTGAACAACCCCAGATTGAACGGCCGTTACCCAACAGCGACTTCATGTTGCCGTTGCCGCAAAGCGACAAACCCCTCGACGTTTACCTGCGCCTGGTTTCCGAACACCAGATGCGGCCTTACATCACCCTGCAATCCGCGATCATGACCGCGGCCAATCAGAGCCAGACGCTGATCTACGGCCTGCTCTTCGGCTGCCTCGGCATGTTGATCCTGCACAACCTGATTCGATACGCCTACACCCGGTCGCGCAGCAGCCTGTGGCTGTCCGGCTGCGAAGCGTTGCTGATGCTCAGCCTGGCGCTGCTGCTGAACCTCGCCGGCCCGTGGCTGCCGGACTGGCATGCGGTGCAAACGCCGGGCGCCTACCTCGCCTTGCTGCTGACCGCGCCATGCGGATTGATGCTTGCCTACCGCTTCTTCGCGCCACTCGGGCCGCACCCGCTGAACAGACTGCTGCTCGGCGAAATCGTGCTCATCACCGTTTGCGCGTTATTGCTGTTGTTCGTCAATACCCTGCCGCTGAACATCATCACCTACACGCTGGTCGCCCTCGCGGGCCTGACGATGTTGTTCGTCAGCGCCTGGCACTGGCAAAAGGGCTATCGCCCGGCACGGCTGTTCGTGGCGGCCATGGTGGTGTTCAACGTCGGCACCCTGATCATCCTCCCGGCCCTGCTCGGGTTGACGTTGATCGAACCGCAAGGCCTGATCATCGCCCTGCTGATCTTCATCTGCATCAGCGGCCTGCTGATGAGCATTGCCCTGAGTGAACGCCAGCGCAGTATCACGGAAGACCGTTTCAGCATCAGTCGCGATCTCGCCGCCAGCAACGCCGAAATCAATGCCAAGGCCGAATTCCTGGCGAAAATCAGCCACGAAATCCGCACCCCGATGAATGGCGTGCTCGGCATGACCGAACTGTTGCTGGGCACACCGCTCTCGGTCAAACAGCGCGACTACGTGCAGACCATTCACAGTGCCGGCAACGAACTGCTGACCCTGATCAACGAGATTCTTGACATCTCCAAGCTCGAATCCGGGCAGATCGAACTGGACGATGTGCAGTTCGATCTCAATGCATTGATCGAAGATTGCCTGAGTATCTTCCGCGCCAAGGCCGAACAGCAGAACGTCGAACTGATCAGCTTCATCCAGCCACAAGTGCCACGCGTCATCAGCGGCGACCCGACACGCCTGCGTCAGACGCTGCTGAGCCTGCTGGAAAACGCCCTGAAGAAAACCGATGAAGGCGAGATCCTGATCGTCGTCGCCCTCGACGAGCGCAGCGCCAAACCGCGCCTGCGCATTGCCGTGCAGGACAGCGGCGAGCCAATGGACGCCGAAGAACGCGACGCGCTGATGCACGCCGAATTGCACAGCAAGAACTTCCTCTCCGCCACCCGCCTGGGAGGCAATCTGGGCCTGGTCATTGCCCGCCAGTTGATTCGTTTGATGCACGGCGAGTTCGGCGTCAAGAGCGGCGCCAATCAGGGCAGCACCTTGTGGCTGACCCTGCCCCTGGACCCTGACCGCCTCGAACACCCGACCTCCGATCTCGACGGCCCGCTGCAGGGTGCCCGGGTGCTGGTGGTGGACGACAACGACACTTGCCGCAAGGTGCTGGTGCAACAGTGCAGCGCCTGGGGCCTGAATGTCAGTGCCGTTCCGTCCGGCAAGGAAGCGCTGGCCCTGTTGCGCACCAAGGCGCATTTGCGTGACTACTTCGACGTGGTCCTGCTGGACCAAAACATGCCCGGCATGACCGGCATGCAACTGGCCGCCAAGATCAAGGAAGACCCGAGCCTCAACCACGACATCCTGCTGATCATGCTCACCGGCATCAGCAACGCGCCGAGCAAGATCATTGCGCGCAACTCCGGGATCAAGCGCATCCTCGCCAAACCGGTGGCCGGCTACACCCTCAAGACCACGCTGGCGGACGAACTGAACCAGCGCAACAAGGGCCTTGCCGTTTCACCGCAACAGCCTGCCGGCCCTACCCTGCCGGTCAAGGTCCCCAGCGACTTCCGCATTCTGGTGGCCGAGGACAACAGCATCTCGACCAAAGTGATTCGCGGCATGCTGGGCAAACTCAACCTGCAACCGGACACCGCCAGCAATGGCGAGGAAGCCTTGCAGGCGATGAAGGCCCAGCGTTACGACCTGGTGCTGATGGATTGTGAAATGCCGATCCTCGACGGCTTCTCGGCGACCCAGCAACTGCGCGCCTGGGAAGTCAGCAATCAACGGGTTCGCACCCCGGTGGTCGCGTTGACCGCACACATCCTCGCCGAGCATAAAGAACGTGCGCGCCAGGCCGGCATGGACGGGCACATGGCCAAACCGGTCGAGTTGTCGCAGTTGCGCGAACTGATCGAGCACTGGGTCGCTCAGCGCGACCAGCAGAATCGGGCGACGGCTCAAACGTCCTGAGCCGACAGACCCGGCAACGCCTGATAGACTCCCCACGACTTCCCTCGCCAGTGAGCTTGCACCATGCTCCACGTGTTGTTCAGCGTTTACCTGAAGATGCTGGTGCTCTACAGCCCGTTCTTCGTGTTGTCCTGCTTCATCAGCCTGACCCGCGGCTATTCGCGCAAGGAACAGCGCCGGCTGGCGTGGAAAGTGGCGACGGCCACGCTGGTGTCCAGTGTCTTGTTGTATTTGTTCGGGCGCGTCATTTTCAGCGTCTTCGGCATTACCGTGGATGCCTTCCGCATCGGTGCCGGCAGCGTATTGTTCATCTCGGCGCTAGGCATGGCCCAAGGCAAGTCAGCGGTTCAGACCGACAACGTGCAGCAGGACGTCACCATCGTCCCGCTGACCATCCCGCTGACGGTCGGCCCGGGCACTATCGGCGCCTTGCTGGTGATGGGCGTGAGCCAGCCACACTGGGATGACAAACTCACGGCCATCCTCAGCATCGCTCTGGCCAGCTTCACGGTGGGTGTGGTGCTTTATCTGTCAAACCGCATCGAACGCATTCTCGGCGATCAAGGTCTGCAGATTGTCAGCCGGTTGATGGGGCTGTTTGTGTGCGCACTGGCAGCGCAGATTATTTTCACGGGTGTTAAAGGGTATCTGGTGCCGTAGCACAACGGAACGCCAGAGGCTTGATGCCTCTGGCAATCCGGTCCATTTAAACCGGCGAATACTCCATGAAAATTGTCTCTCTGAGATCGTCGAGGTACTTGATGCACTCAGCCTCTTTACGCAAATCTTCCTCGTGCAAAGCAAAATGCGCTTTGCCTTGATAAATATCAACGCTGGAACTGTCCCATTCCACAAAGAGGACTTTTGTATTATTGACCGAGGCGTCGTAATGCACTGCTCCCACAGCCATCGTAACTTCTCCCTCCTCATCTTGTTTGCAAACTGACACACCGAAGTTTGCGCCATAAGCTTCAGCGGCGTGATGCTCAAGTAACTTGATGGCTTCCGGTTGTTTTTTTAGGGCTTCAATAGTTTTGTCGGCGACGATTTTCAACGCATTTGCAGCCGAGCCAGCGATCCCCCCCGCCACCGAATGAACAATATCCAGCGCTACATTATCCATCGTCAACTTGGCCGTGGTGGATTTGTATCGTGTAAACGCACCGTGATACTCGGTCCAGCCAGTGGCAAACATCAATTTTTTGAAACACTCATAGCGAGAGACTTTTTGTGCTTTCGCTGGGAACAGGACCCTGGAAGCAATGTCGCAGTAGGCATAAGTGTTTTTCACAATGCGTTTGTTGCGCCTCGACATCCCGTCCAGAAACCCCACCACCGCACTGGCCATGATTGCGGCATTCAATTCATCCCTATCGATCGGCAGCGCTTTTGCTGAACGCGGTTGAATCTGCGCAGCTGCCAATTTCAGTTTGTTACGGCACTCGCCAAGACACTGATCAAAATAAGCGCTCAACTCTTCTTTATTAACATTACTCATTTAAACACCTTGAACTTGATAGATAGAGAGCCTGAATTAGCTCCCTTTAAAACCTACCGCACCCTACAGGCACATTCAACATCACCAAAAACACATAAACAAACACACCTACACCCGCTGTAACATGCAAACACCATCAACAACAAAACTTAAAAACGACACAATCCAAAACAGAAGCCATACAACTTAATGGACACGCACTTTTTCCACCCACGTCTTTCAAACACAAGACAAAACCTATACAAAAAGGTAAAAAGTCCGACTCACCAAAAACTTTGCAAAGTACGATTTCTCAATTTATAAACGACCAAACTTACGTCTACTAGCGAATTGTTTCACAACTCCAAAACAAAAAAGCCACGGCAACTTGAGTAAACACTCGGCTGCTGTGGCTTTTTTATCGAAGGGCAAAACTTAAGAGGCGGGTTTCTCGCCGTACCAGCGCGGGGTATAAACCCAATCGCCACCCCCTGCACGTTCGAACACGCACGTCGTAGAGGATCCCACCAGAACCATGGTGCGCATATCCACCTGCTCAGGCGTCAATTGGCCGAGGGTGGTCACGCGCAACGTCTGCCCTGGACGGCCGATGTCACGCCCCAGGACGACGGGGGTCTGCGGCGTACGATGCCGAGCGACGATTTCCAGCGCGCGACCAAGCTGCCAGGGGCGCGAACGAGAGATCGGGTTGTAGAACGCCAGCGCCAGATCGGCCTGCGACGCCAGGTCGAGGCGTTTTTCGATGATGTCCCACGGCTTGAGGTTGTCGGACAGCGACAGCACGCAGAAGTCATGACCCAGCGGTGCGCCCGCTTGCGCAGCCGTCGCCAGCGATGCCGAGACACCCGGCAGGATTTCCAGGTCGACGTTGTGCCACGCGGCATCGCTGGATTCGTGGAGTGCTTCCAGCACCGCGGCGGCCATGGCGAAAACGCCTGGGTCGCCGGAAGACACAACCACCACCGAACGCCCCTGCGCCGCCAGTTCGAACGCATGACGCGCGCGCTGCATTTCTTCGCGGTTGTCGGTGCAATGCATGACTTGATCTGCACGGAAAGGCCCGGCCATGCGCACATAGGTTTCGTAACCCAGCACATCGTTGGCGCGCGCCAGTTCAGCCTTGACCGCAGGCACCATCAACTCTGTGGCACCTGGCCCCAGGCCGATGACTGCCAGACGCCCGCGAGGACGGCCGATGGACAGTGGGTCCAACGGTTGCTCGGCAACCGCGATGGCGATGGCGTCATTGCCGAAGATCGAAACCGGCTGGCCGACAGCGTTGCGCGCGAGCTCGCCGACCGCGCCGACATGGCTGACAAAACGCAATGGCACGCCCAGTTCGACGGCGGCTTCACGCAAGGTCAAATCAGCCATGTCGCTGTCGGCAGCCAGCAGAACCGCTACGGATTGCACAGCGATTTTTGCCTGGTGCAACGCGTCGCGAATCGACGCCGACACGTTGGTCACGCCGGTACTCACCGCGACCAATACGTTGCGCGGGTAGATCAGCAGCTCATTGGGCGCGGGCGCACGTTCCGCATGCCCTACGTGAACGGCCAGGTGCGCCTGGGGGTTTTCCGGCAACTGCGCCTGTGCCAGCCACGGCGCCGAACCCTCGATGCGCACGGTTTCACCGGCCAGCAAATCGGAGACGAAGCGCTTGCCCAATTCCAGGTCGCCGAGCGCATAGCCACTTGGCGGATTGAGCAGACAGGTGCCGAAGCGCAGCTCACCACTGGTGGTGATCGCCGCCGCCACATCCAGCGCAGCAGCAATCTCACGCGCGAGCACGTTCACGCCACCCAGTCCGCCCAACAGCGGCACCACCGCGCTGCCGTCTTCGGCAACGGCCAGCACCGGCGGCTCGGCACCTTTTTCCAGCAGCAGGGGCGCCAAAGTGCGGATCACGATACCGGCCGCGCACAACGCGATGATCGGCGTGTCCTGCTGATAGAGCTCACGCAGAGTGGCGCCGAATTCGTGATAGACACGATCCGCGCCTTCAACCCGTTCGGCCAGGCCGTGGATCAGGGCGGCGGGGTACAGCTGCTGAATCTTGCGCGCAGTGGCGAGGCTACCATTGCCGAGAATGACAATCGCCGGAGCTGGTCGAGTCATCAGCCTTGCCACCTTTCACCCGGAACGATGATCAGCGAGAAGTACGGCGACGACATCGGCTCGACCTGATCCAGCGGCACGATCTTCTGATTGGCCATGGTTGCGCGCTCAACGTACAGCGCGCGCTCGGCGAGCCCGAGTTCTTCCAGTACCTGGCGAACCTTGGGGAAATTGCGTCCCAACTTCATGATCACCGCCGCATCGGCGTCCGCGAGGCGACGCTTGAGGTCGTCGTGCGGCAGCACGCCGGACAGCACCGACAGGCTCTGATTGCGATAGACCAAGGGCGCGCCGAGGACCGAAGCGCCACCGAGCATCGAGCAGACACCCGGTACGACTTCAGCCTCATAACGCTCAGCGAGGCGATCGTGCAGGTACATATAGGAACCGTAGAAGAACGGATCACCTTCGCAGATCACTGCCACGTCACGACCGGCATCGAGGTGCGCGGCGAGTTCTTCGCCGGCCGCATCGTAGAAATCGCTGATCACCTGCTCATAGGACAGCGGCGCCGGCAATGCTTCGGTGGTCACCGGGTACACCAGCGGCAACAAGGTCTGGGCATCCTGCAAATGCGCCTCGATGATGCCGAAGGCATTGCCCTTTTTGCCTTTGGCAACGAAGTAAGCCACCACCGGCGACTCGCGTAACAAGCGTAGCGCCTTGACCGTAATCAGCTCCGGATCACCGGGGCCCACGCCAAGACCGATCAAGCGTCCAGGTTGCTGCATCATTCGATCTCCGTGGCGAGGGCATTGACGGCGGCGGCGGCCATGGCGCTACCGCCCAGCCGGCCTTGCATGATGACAAACGGCACGCCACGGCTGTCCGCCGCGAGCGCTGCCTTGGATTCGGCGGCCCCGACAAACCCCACCGGGAAACCGAGGATCAGTGCCGGTTTCGGCGCGCCGGCGTCGAGCATTTCCAGCAGATAAAACAACGCGGTCGGCGCATTGCCGATCACCACCACGCTGCCTTCCAGGTGCGGGCGCCACAGTTCCAGCGCGGCGGCGGAACGGGTGTTGCCCAGTTCGCGGGCGAGGTCGGGAACGCTTTCATCGCGCAGGGTGCAGATGACTTCGTTGTTCGCGGGCAGTCGTGTGCGGGTCACGCCTTCGGAGACCATCCGCGCATCGCACAGGATCGGCGCACCGGCGGCCAGCGCATCGCGCCCGGCCTTGCCCGCACCCTCGGAGAATTGCAGCCCCTCAATCGCATCGACCATGCCGCAGGCGTGAATTACCCGCACCGCGAGTTTTTCCAGATCAGCCGGGATTCGCTCGAGGTTGGCCTCGGCGCGAATGATCGCGAAGGAATTGCGATAGATCTCCTGACCGTCGCGGATGTAATCAAGCATCAAAAAGGGCTCCGTGAGCGGGCGTCGAGCAAGGCGCCGACCGCGTCAATAGTAAGGTTGCGTGCGTGCAGGGCGCCGAAACCCGGCTGCCCCGCTTCGCGAAAATAGAGGTCGTAATGGCCGGGGGTGACGGCCAGCAAAGTCACCGGCGCAATGTGCGCAGCGGCGCAGGAACGCAAGCACCCGGACAGATGCACGTTCAGCACTTGGCCATGGCGCTGCAACAGCGCGGCCAGTTGCAGCGCATCGCCCTTTGTGTCGGCCAGGCCCTTGCCGCAACCGACCGAACCGGTGCAGGCAATCAAGCGTGACAAGGCCTGATCGGCGTCGCACACCAGGCCCAACGCACGCAGACGACCAAGGACTTCATCGGCGTCTGCCTCACGCACGTTCGGCAACAGCAGGCTTTGCCAGGGTGTGAAGCGCAATGTTGCGTCGCCGTATTGCTGCGCCAACGCGGCGACGCCCCGGAGCATGGTGCTGTCGAGTCGTCCCAGAGGCGGAACCGCGCCCACATAGACATGACCGGCATTCGCCTGCGGATGCGCGCCGATGTGCAGAAGGCCGGAACCCGATGAACGCTGCCAGCCTGCGACTGGCTGGAAGGGCACGCGCCCGGCCAGGCGACCGAGAAGCTCGTCGGTCGAAACCTCGGCCAGCAAATGGCGCATGCGCGTTTGCTCGGGGCCCGCCAATTCCAGAAACAGCTCAAGCACCGCGACCACCAACGCGTGACCCTGCTCCAGAGGAACGGAACCCGCCGGCAGGTCAGTGGGGCATCCGGACAGACCAAACGCCAACCGCTGCTCACCCGCGTGTTCGACCGCAGACAGCCACAGGTCATGGGGGTGTTCGAGCATGGCCAGGCCTTCGCCGCCGTCCAGTTGCACGGCGAACTTGGCGCTGAGGTCGTGAAAACGTTCCTGCTCTTGCAGGGTGGTGAGGATCTGCCGCGCCAGGTCGCGGGTATCGAACAGCATCTGCCGATCGATGCCTGCGCTCGGGCTCAGCATCAGGTTGCGCACATCGTCGCCCGCGGAATTCGAAGGCCCGAGGCCTGCGGCGAGCAGGCTTTCGATCAACGCATTCTGTTCATTGGCGATGCCGCGAATCTGCAGGTTCGCCCGGTTGGTCGCTTCGATGACCGAACCGGCGTAACGTTGCGCGCCATCGGCAATGGCGTTCGCCTGCGCCGCACTAATGGCGCCGCCGGCGAGCTTTATCCGGCAGATACCGCCGTCCCTCGCCTGCACGATACGCAGCAACCCCGGGCAAGCCGAGGGGCGCAACGTACTGGATGCAGAGAGTTTGCTCAAAGGGACGACCGGATCAAAAGTGGAAGCGCCTCCGGATGGAAGCGAGCGGTATTATGCCTGCTTTGCCGTGCGGCATCCTAAGACCGCGTGTCGTAAACGCTTCCTCCGCCGATCAATCATGCGCTCGCCCTTACGGACGCTCTGTGTAGAACTCGAAGATGGCGTCTGCGATCAGCTCGAGCCGGTCATTCAATTCCGTCCGGACCTCTGCAAACCTGGCTCTGTTCAGGGTGAGCGGCACGGCACGATGGGCAAGCGTTACATTGCCCTCCTTCCAGTCCCAGAACAGAAACTCCTCGCGCTGCGCTCGCGCCCTTAACGAGTAATCATTCAAATCCACCGACAACCGCCCCTGCCGGTCATATTCAGCGGGGGCAATCGCAAACTCCCTGCCACGCCGACTTTCTGCCGACAACGACCAAAGGGCTGATTGATTAGCCAGAAGCGCATCAAACATATCCTTTGTAACTTTCGCCATCTGACTATTAACATCGCCAATCCTGTTCAAATAAGCCTGACTTAACTGACCGGAGAAATGGCTGTAGTTTTCTTCAATAACTTTTTCGTCTTCATACTCCCAGCCCATGCTCCACAGCGTAACGGCGAACAATGAAAACCAGCCTTGAGGATCGGTTTCACGGTCACGCTCCTGGCTCGCGAACCACTGCGCATAGCGCACGCTGGCGTTGACGTCGCGTTTGTCCTGACGTGACACGCCCCTGGCCGTGCTGATCAGGTTGCCGCCCAACAACGAACCGGTCGCCCTTGGGAGGTCCTGCAAAACACTGCTTCGGGCGGTCGTTGTCTTGCCGGGTATGAAGTCCTTTTCAAAGGCTGCAGAAAAAGCGGATAAATCCACAGCCCTTACTTGCGAAGTAAGCATGATTAAAATCCTTTTAAGTTCAAATAAGAAAAACCAGACTACATAACTTCGAAAACACCGACCATTGATCAGCACCGCCAACTTAAAACAATCTGTTACTCGTCCTGGTTGCCGGCGCGTTATCATGCGTCGCTTTATGCAACTGAACAGAGATCGCACATGGCACGCTGGCTGACCGTGACAGGCATTGGTGAGGACGGTTTCAAGGGGCTGGGCAAGAATGCCCGGCACGCGCTCCTGGCCGCGTCGAAGATTTTCGGCAGCCAGCGGCAACTGGACCTGTTGCCGGCGTGCATCCGTGGCGAGCGACAGCTGTGGCCGTCGCCGTTTTCCCTGGATGCCCTGTTGGCCTTGCGCGGTGAGCCGGTCTGCGTGCTGGCCAGCGGCGATCCGATGTTCTTCGGCGTCGGCGCCAGCCTCGCCCGTCAACTGCCCGGTGAAGAGATGCTGATCCTGCCGGCGCCCTCCTCCTGCTCGTTGGCCGCCGCGCGCATGGGTTGGCCGTTGCAGGAGGTGGTCATGCTGTCGGTCGTCGCTCGCCCGCTTGCGGCGCTCAACGCGCAGCTGTTCAGCGGTGTTCGTCTGTTGGTGCTCAGCAACGATGGCCAAAGCCCGGCGGCGATTGCTGCGCTGTTGCGCGAGCGCGGGTTCGGGCCGAGCCGTCTGACCGTCCTGGAACATCTCGGCGGCGCGGCCGAGCGACGCATCGACGGTGTTGCCAGGGACTGGGCCGATCCGCTGATCGCCGATCTGAACCTGGTCGCCATCGAATGCATCGCCGAACCCGATGCCCCGCGCCTGTCGCGACTGGCCGGCCTGCCGGACTCGGCGTTCAAGCACGACGGTCAACTGACCAAGCGCGATGTGCGCGCAATCACCCTCGCCCGACTGGCCCCGGTTCCCGGCGAATTGTTGTGGGACGTCGGCGCGGGTTGCGGCTCGATCGGCATCGAATGGATGCGCGCCCACCCGAGTTGCCGGGCACTGGCCATCGAGGCTGATGAAGGACGGCAGTTGTTGATCGAACACAACCGCGATGCGCTCGGCGTACCTGGCCTGCAACTGATTCGCGGCAAGGCGCCGCAGGCCCTCGCGGGACTTGAGCCCCCGGACGCGATTTTCATTGGCGGCGGCGTCACGCGCGAGGGCGTGCTGGACACCTGCTGGGCGCAGCTGAAACCCGGCGGTCGACTGATCGCCAACGCCGTCACGCTGCAAAGTGAAATGACCCTGATGGCCTGGCGCGAACAACACGGCGGTGAGCTGACCCGCATCCATATCGCCCAGGCGCAACCGCTGGGTGATTTCGACACCTGGCGCCAGGCGCTGCCGATAACCCTGCTGGACGTGGTCAAACCAGTCGATGCGTGACGAAACCGCCGAACAACCCGCCCCCCTGCGCAGCGGCCTGACAACAGGCAGTTGCGCCACGGCCACCAGCCTGGCGGCCGCTCGCCTGTTGCTCGGTGGCCAGAGCGCGGACGCCGTGGAGATCGTATTGCCCAAAGGCAAACAGGTGCAGATGCGCCTGGAGTTCTGCCGGCTTGTCGATGACGGCGCCGAGGCCGGCACGATCAAGGATGCTGGCGACGACCCGGACGTGACCCACGGCGCGCTGCTCTTTTCCCAGGTGCGCTTGAACGCTGAACCGGGCATCCGTTTCCACGCCGGCCATGGCGTCGGCACGGTGACCCGGCCAGGACTGGTGCTGGCGGTCGGCGAACCGGCGATCAACCCGGTGCCGCGCAAGATGATCACCGACCACTTGACGTTGCTCGCGCAGGAGCTGGGCTATCACGGCGGTTTCGAGGTCACGGTCAACGTCGAGGGCGGCGAGGCGCTCGCCTTGAAAACAATGAATCCACGGCTGGGCATTCTCGGCGGTTTGTCGATACTGGGCACCAGCGGCATCGTCCGGCCGTTTTCCTGCGCGGCCTACATCGCGTCGATCCATCAGGGCATCGATGTGGCGAAAACCAACGGTTACCTGCACATCGCCGCGTGCACCGGCAACGCCAGCGAAGACACCATGCGCCGCGTCTACAACCTGCCGGAAATCGCCCTGATCGAAATGGGCGACTTCGTCGGCGCGGTCCTCAAGCACGTGCGCAAAGTGCCGGTGGCTAAACTCAGCCTGTGCGGCGGCTTCGGCAAGATCAGCAAACTGGCGGCCGGGCACATGGACCTGCACAGTCGGCATTCGAGCATCGACCTGCCGCAACTGGCCGAATGGGCCGCAGCGGTCGGCGCTGACCACGCGTTGCAGCAGGCGATTCGCGAAGCCAACACCAGCCAGCAAGCCCTGGCGATGGCCAGCGCGGCCGGCATCGCACTCGGCGATGCGGTGTGCCAGCACGCGCTGGCGTTCGCACAAAGCGTGGTGCCGGCGCAGGTTCAGGTCGAAGTGTTTGCCATCGATCGCCAGGGCGGGATCGTTGGCCATGCGGGAGCTTTTCAATGAAGCGCATCTTGCTGCTCGGCGGCGTGACCGAAGCCCTGGCGATCGCCCGTACGCTCGGGCCGCAGCACATCTACAGCCTGGCCGGCGTCGGTCGCGTGCCGACCGACCTGAACTGCCAAATTCGCGTCGGCGGCTACGGCGGCGCCGAGGGGCTCGCGCAGTTCATCCGCGATGAATCCATCGACCTGCTGCTGGACGCCACTCACCCCTACGCCGCGCAAATCAGCCAGAACGCCGCCACCGCCGCGCAGCTGACCGGCATTCCCTGCTGGGCCCTGCGCCGGCCGGCCTGGCAACCGCAAGCCGGGGATGACTGGCGCGAAGTCAGCGACTGGGCCGAATTGACCGAAACCCTGAAACCGTTCCACCGACCGCTGTTCACACTCGGCCGCGAACCCTTGCAACACCTGAATGAAATTCCGCCGGAGCAGTTCTGGACGTTGCGCGCACTGGATGTTTATCCGGGCAACGAACGCTGCGAAGTGATCGGCGCACGCGGGCCGTTTCTGATCGACGATGAGCGCGAGCTGTTCGAACGCCGGCAGATCGATGTGCTGATCAGCAAGAACAGCGGCAGCACCGCCACCGAGCCGAAACTGGAAGTGGCGCGGGAGCGTGGGGTGCCGGTGTTGGTGTTGAAGAGGCCGGTGTTGGTGGGGGTGGATCGGGAGTTTGGGTCGGTGGTGCAAGTGTTGGCGGCATTGACTCAACAAACGCAGGCCGGTCAGTAAATTTTTCCTGGTTCAGCGCCCGGCATTTCAAATCGGAGCCGCTACACTCATTTGAAATGTGCTGCGACACCAAACCGCACACCGCGTTTTTACTTATCGGCACTGATCAGGCTAAATAGCCGCGCCTGATCGCCCACCCTAACGGATCTGTCCCATGTCCCGACAACGGCTCGCAATTGCCTGGATCGCCTGCTTCGCAGTGCTGTTCAACATGCTCGCCATGCCGATGACCGGAGCGATGGCGCAGGCGGCGAAATCGCCGGCCGAACAGATTTTGTGGGGCAGTTTCTGCTCTTCCAGCGGCACGAAGATGGTGGCGATTTCTCTGGGTACGCTTGAACAGAAAGCGCCGCAAAACGACGATCATTCCAACATGCAGCATTGCTGGTGCTGCTCCGGCTCGGCGCCTCTGGTAGCGTTACCCGGGCATGTGCCACAGCTGTACTTCGCACGTTTCGAGAGCAATCGAAGCCTGCCTGCCGCCTCTCTCGACACACCCACGCCGCGCCAGCAATGGCCGAGCCTCAACCCCCGCGCATCCCCTCTGGTGTGATTCCCTCTCGCAATTGACCTGCGTATTGAATCGTTCCGGAGAACTGCCATGTTGAACAAACTTATCGTTGTGGCTGCGCTGCTGCTGCCTGCCTGCTTTGCCAATGCCCATGAATACAAGGCGGGCGAGCTGGAAATCGCTCATCCGTGGTCGCAGGAATTGCCACCGAATGCACCGACCGTTGCGGCTTACTTCGTGATTCAAAACAACGGCAAAACGGCTGACAAACTGCTCAGCGTCGACTCGCCGATCGCGGGCATCGCTCAACTGCACGAGCACGTGATGCAGGGCGACCTGATGAAAATGCAACAGGTGCCGACCGTCGACATCCCGGTAGATGGCGTCGTTACATTTGCCCCGATGGCCTACCACGTGATGCTGCTGGAACTGAAAGACCGCAGCCTGCTGAGCGACGGCAAGCGTTTCCCGCTGACGATGCACTTCGAGAAGTCCGGTGACGTCACCGTCGAAGTCGCGGTGCAGAAAAAGGCACCGGACGGTCTGCAAGCGCACGCGCACAATCCGTAATCGACAAAGCTGAACTCGCCCATGCGCCCGCTTAGCGCCAGGTCATCCACCCACCGTCGTCAGCCCTTGAGCCTGACCCGCGGTAGCTGGATCAGCCTGTTCGCCATGTTGATGATTTTTATCGGCCCGCTGATTTCCCAGTCGATGCCGATGGATCAGCGCGCCTCCGCCCTGATGCAAGAATCCATGAGCATGTCGATGGACATGAGCATGGACATGCCAGGCATGGTTCACGGCGCCCATGACGCGCAACCCGCCGCCGAACACTGCCCACCTCAAACATCCCACCACGCGATGTGGGAAAAGTGCGGTTATTGCAGCCTGCTGTTCAATTGCCCGGCGCTGACCGGCGGCCAGTCATTCATAGCATTCGATACACCGATCACCGGCACCTTCGCCACACCCGCCATTCGCCTGGGCCACGCCCGGCCAACCTACTTCCCCGGCGCTCGCACCCGCGCGCCACCCATCGTCGCGTAAACACCACCCGATCTCACACGGTCTGCCAGACAACCAAAGCACCTTGTGGGAGCGAGCCTGCTCGCGAAGGGGAGTGTCAGTCGACTTCAATGTTGAATGGCAACCCGCATTCGCGAACAAGCCCGTTCCCACAGGGAATGCGCAGGCTGCCGGCCGTGTCGTTTACGACTGTTCGATGGAAATTGTCATGTCCAGGCTTTCTGCTGACACATGCTTGGGTGCTGCCCAGGCTACTTTTGCCCTTAGCGAAACACGCGTTCGTTTCAGGCACGCGACCGCCGTTATCTGCGGCGCACTGCTGACCCCGATGGCGCATGCCGACGAGCACGCCGGCCACAATGAGGAACTGAGCCCGACGGTGATCACCGCCATCGCGCCGAGTTCGCCGCTGACCATCGTCACCAACCCCAAGGACCCGCGCCAGCCGGTACCGGCCAGTGACGGCGGCGATTACCTGAAGACCATTCCGGGCTTCGCCCTCGTGCGCAATGGCGGCACCAACGGTGATCCAGTACTGCGCGGCATGTTCGGCTCGCGGTTGAACATCCTCACCAACGGTGGCCAGATGCTCGGCGCCTGCCCGGGCCGGATGGATGCACCGACCTCCTACATTTCCCCGGAAACCTACGACACACTCACCGTGATCAAGGGTCCGCAAACCGTACTCTGGGGACCGGGCGCATCGGCCGGCACCATCCTGTTCGATCGTGAGCCGGAACGTTTCGGTGAGCTCGGTACACGCGTGAATGCCAGCGTACTGGCCGGCTCCAACGGTCGCTTCGACAAAGTCGTGGACGCCGCTGCCGGCGGGCCATTGGGTTACGTTCGAGTGATCGGCAACACCGCGCACTCCGACGATTATCGCGACGGCAACAACGACACCGTGGCATCGCGCTACGACAAGTGGAACGGTGATGTCGCCGTCGGTTGGACCCCGGACGCCGACACGCTGCTCGAACTCACCGCCGGCAAGGGCGATGGCGAGGCGCGTTACGCCGGACGCGGCATGGACGGTTCGCAGTTCCAGCGCGAGAGCCTCGGCCTGCGCTTCGAAAAGTCCGGCATCGGCGAAATCCTGGACAAGGTCGAAGCGCAGATCTACTACAACTACGCCGACCACGTGATGGACAACTACACCCTGCGCACCCCGTCCGGCACCGGGATGATGGCCGGTCCGATGGCCTCCAACGTGGACCGCCGGACCCTCGGCGCGCGGATCAAGGGCACCTGGCGCTGGGCCGATGTGCAGTTGATCAGCGGCATCGATGCGCAGACCAATGAGCATCGCCAGCGCAGCAGCATGGGCATCGACACCTACAAGACGCTGCCGTACACCAAGGATGCCGACTTCCATAACTACGGCGTGTTCAGCGAACTGACCTGGTACGCCGCCGACCGTGACCGACTGATCAGCGGTGCACGCCTGGACCGCGCTTCGGCAAAAGATTTTCGCCAGACCACGGGCTCCGGGATGATGACCCGCACCAACCCGACCGCCGACGACACCCGCGCCGACACCCTGCCGAGCGGCTTCATCCGTTACGAGCACGATCTGGCCGACAGCCCGGCCACGCTGTACGCCGGCCTCGGTCACACCCAGCGTTTCCCGGATTACTGGGAGCTGTTTTCACCCAACTCGGGCCCGAGCGGTTCGGTGAATGCATTCGACTCGATCAAACCCGAGAAGACCACCCAGCTCGACGTCGGCCTGCAATACAAGACCGAAGACCTCGAAGCCTGGGCCTCGGGTTACGTCGGCCAGGTGCGCGATTACATCCTGTTCAACTACACACCCGGAATGATGGGCATGACTTCGCAAGCCGAGAACATCGACGCGCGAATCATGGGCGGTGAACTCGGGGCGGCCTACAAGCTGACGTCGAACTGGAAAGCCGACACGACACTCGCCTACGCCTGGGGCAAGAACAGCAGCGACGGCAAGGCGTTACCGCAAATGCCGCCGCTGGATGCACGTTTCGGCCTGACCTATAGCGAAGACAACTGGAGCGCCGGCGCACTGTGGAGAGTGGTCGCCGCGCAGAACCGTATCGACCGGAACAAAGGCAACGTGGTGGGCAAGGACTTCGACAAGACCTCCGGGTTTGGTGTGTTCTCGCTCAACGGCGCCTATCGGATCGACAAGCACTGGAAGGTCAGCAGTGGCGTCGACAACCTGTTCGGCAAGGCCTACGCCGAGCATTTGAACCTGGCCGGGAACGCCGGTTTTGGCTATCCGGCCAATGACCCGCAGGCCATCAAAGAACCGGGGCGAACGCTCTGGACCAAGGTGGACATGAGCTTTTAAACACTTCGCGAGCAGGCTCGCTCCCACATGGACAGCGTTGAACCTGTGGGAGCGAGCCTGCTCGCGAATGACTGCGCAGCAGTCACCGGACAACAACAAAAGTACAAGCCAAGCGGAGCACAACCGATGAAACAGCCCAAACCGAATTTCTACAACCTGGCCTGGCGCTGGCATTTCTATGCCGGTCTGTTCGTCGCGCCATTCATGGTGATGCTGGCCCTGACCGGCGTCATTTACCTGTTCAAGCCGCAACTCGATCCGTTGATGTACGGCAGCCTGATGAACGTCCCGGCCGGCCATCACAACGTCCCGGCCGACGACCTGCTCAAGCGGGTCAAGGACGCATACCCCCACGGCACGATCAAGCAGTACCTGCCGCCGATAAACACCGAGCGCAGCGCGCAATTCGTCGTGCTCGACGGCGGCCATGAGCTGAACGTTTTCGTCGACCCTTACCACGGCGACATCCTCGGCGAGCAAGACGCCAAGAAGAACCTGCAAGCCGTTGCCCGCGCGATTCATGGCGAGCTGATGATCGGCACAGTCGGCGACCGCCTGGTCGAACTGGCCGCGGGTTGGGGGGTGGTGCTGGTGGTCTCCGGCGTTTTCCTCTGGTGGCCACGGGGTCAGGCGGCGGGGATTCTCTGGCCGCGCCTGAGCTATCGAGGGCGCGCGTTGTGGCGTGACCTGCATGCAGTCACCGGTTTCTGGGGCGCTGCACTGTTGCTGGTGATGCTGCTCAGCGGCATGACCTGGACCGGTTTCTGGGGCAAGCAATACGCCCAGGTCTGGAACGTGTTCCCGGCCGCGATGTGGGACAACGTACCGACCTCCGACGTCGAGGCCCGCAGCCTCAACAGCGCCACGCGCCAGACAGTGCCATGGGCGATGGAGAACACGCCGATGCCGATGTCCGGCGACCACGCCGAACACATGGCCCACGGCAGCGCCCAGGCCGGCCCCGCCGCCCCGACCATCAGCCTGCAGGACGTGCAGAACATCGCCCAACAGCGCCAGGTCGAGCCGGGTTACAGCATCACCCTTCCGACCACTGCGACCGGCGTATTCACCATTGCCATATTCGCCGACGACCCGCGCAACGACGCCACCCTGCATGTCGATCAGTACACCGGTAACGTCCTCGCCGATGTGCGCTTCGAGCAGTACGGCACCGTCGCCCGCGCCACGGAAATCGGCGTGATGCTCCACGAAGGCAAGATGTTCGGCCCGTTGAACCAGATCATCGTGTTGCTGATCTGCCTGATGATCCTGCTCAGCGCCGTCAGCGGCGTAGTGATCTGGTGGAAGCGTCGGCCACAAGGCAAGTTCGGCGTGCCGCCGCTGCGCCACGACCTGCCGACCTGGAAAACCGGTGTGGCGATCATGCTGGCATTGGCGGTGCTGTTCCCGCTGGTGGGGGCGTCGCTGGTGGTGGTCTGGCTGCTGGATCGTGTACTGCTGTCGCGATTCAACCGACAAACTGAATCGACCTCACCTTCATCATGAAACAGGCGAGATGCGCCATTTAGAGGGATCTGTAGACTTCGGGCGCTTATCGCACGGTCATTTTTAGTGTTACTGTATAACGCAAATGCACCGCCTGACCCGCCGCCATTGGTTGCGGGTTTTCTTTTGAAGAAGTGATTCGCCGCCCCGATGAACACGCCCCTTTTGTCCGGCCTCTGCCTGCTCGCCCTGAACGCCAGCGCCTACGCGCAGCCGTTGACGCTGCCCACCGGCACGATCACCGCCGAAGCCAGCGACGACCAAACCGTCAGCCTGAACACTCCGACCACCGCCGGCTCACGCCTGAACCTCACGGCACTGGAAACCCCTGCCAGCGTGGAAAGCCTGACCGGCAAGCAGATCCGCGCGCGGGGTGATCGCAGCGTACAGGACGCGGTGTCGCGCAGCACCGGGATCAGCCGCACCGGCACGCCGGGCGATGGCGGCACGTCGCTGTCGGCCCGGGGATTTACCGGGCAGAGTTCGGTGATGCAGCTGTATGACGGCAACCGGATGTACACCGGCATGGGCACGGTGACGTTCCCGGTGGACACCTGGTCGGTGGAGCGCGTCGATGTGCTGCGCGGCCCGGCGTCGGTGTTGTACGGCGAAGGCGCGACCGGCGCCGTGGTCAACGTGATCCCGAAAAAACCCTTCGAAGGCGAGATCGAAAATCACCTGCGCGTTGGCTACGGCTCCTACGACAGCCAGCAACAGGCGTTCGACAGCGGCGGTTCGTTGAGCGACACCCTGAGCTATCGTCTGAACCTCAATCGCCTGCGCAGCAACGGCTGGGTCGATCGCGGCGATGCATCCAGCGATTTCGTCAGCGCCGCCCTGCGCTGGCAGGCCACGGACGATCTGGCGTTCACCCTCGCCCACGATTACGGCGACCAGAAGCCGATGAACTACTTCGGCACACCGCTGATCAACGGCCGCTTCCACGAGAGCCTGCGGGACAAGAACTACAACATCAGCAACGACAAGCAGCACTACAACGATCAATGGACGCGCCTGACCAGCGATTGGCAGGTGTCCGACAGCGTCAGCGCCAGCAACGAACTGTATTACCTCAAGGCCCAGCGCCGCTGGCAGAACGCCGAGAACTACAACTTCAACCGCGACAGCCAACAGCTCAGCCGCAGCGGTTATTTCGGCATCGGCCACCGTCAGGAACAGGTCGGCGACCGTCAGACCTTCACCTTCAAGCACTCGCTGTTCGGCCTCGACAGCCAGACCGTGACCGGCGTCGATTACAACCGCATCCGCTTCCAGCTCGACAGCAACGCACCGTTCAATGATGTATTGCCCGACGGCCAGCCGATTGATCGGTATCACCCGCAATCGGCCCGATTCGAAAGCGCCGATTCGTATCGCGATCAGTTTCAGAGCACCACCAGACAAATGTCCGCCTTCGCCGAAAACCGCACGCAGCTCAGCGAGCGATGGTCGCTGGTGACCGGCGTGCGCCGCGATTACGTGCACGTCGACCGCGACAACCTGGTGGACGGCAGCCAAAGCGACAAGACCCTGACCGGCAACAACTGGAAGGCCGGGCTGGTGTTTGCGCTCTCGCCGGACACTTCGTTCTACGGCCAGTACGCCACCAGCACCGATGGCGTCGGCGGCCTGATTTCCCTGAGCCCGAGCCAACAGCAATACGACCTGGCGACCGCGAAGCAGACGGAAATCGGCGTGAAGCAGGTGTTCTGGGATCAGCGCGGCGAGTGGACGCTGGCGGCCTATCGCATCGTCAAAAAGAAACTGCTGACCGACGACCCGGGCAATCCGACGCTCAAGCAACAGGTCGGCCAGCAATCGTCGAACGGGCTCGAAGCCAGCCTCGACCTGCAACTGCCGCACGCCTGGCAACTGCAGGCCAACGCCGCCATCGTCAAAGCGAAGTACGACGATTTTGCCGAAGTGGTCGGCGGTGTGCCGGTGTCGCGCAACGGCAATCGCCCGGTCGACGTGCCACGACGTACGGCGAATCTGTGGCTGAACAAAGCGCTCGGCGACGACCTGAAAGCCGGGGCCGGCGTGCGCTATGTCGATGCGCGTTATGCCGACATGGCCAACCGCAATGAGCTGCCGAGCTACACCGTGGTCGATGCCACGTTGTCCTGGCAGGCACTGCGCAACACGACGCTGGGATTGCAGTTGAACAATCTGTTTGACCGGCAGTATGCGCAAAGCCAATACAATGAGGGGCAGCAGTGGATTCTGGGCGAGCCGCGTTCGTTCTTCGTTACCGCTGATTATCAGTTTTAGACCGTGTCACGGCCTTCGCGAGCAGGCTCGCTCCCACATTGGAATGCGATCAAATGTGGGAGCGAGCCTGCTCGCGATGAGGCCATCAGCAACACCCGACATCTCAGAGTAAATGCATGACCTCGCTGAACCTCACCCACCTCGCCTGGACACCCCTGGGCCACGGCCACTGTCATCACCAGTTCCAGCTGCGTGATGCTTCGCTGCACGTGGCCGCCGGTGAGTTCGTCGGGTTGATCGGCCCCAACGGCAGCGGCAAGACCAGCCTGTTGCGCTGCGCCTACCGCTTCAGCAAACCCGAGAGCGGCGAGGTCCGGCTCGATCGGCACAACGTCTGGCAACAATCCTCGCGCTGGTGTGCACAACGCATCGCCGTGGTGCTGCAGGAATTCCCCGACGCCTTCGGCCTGACCGTCGACGAAGTGGTCGCCATGGGCCGCACACCGCACAAAGGCCTGTTCGATGGCGACACCCTTGAAGACCGCAACCTGGCGACTCAAGCCCTGGAATCCGTCGGCCTCAAGGGCTTCGAAGACCACGCTTTCGCCACCCTGTCCGGCGGCGAGAAGCAGCGGGTGATCCTCGCCCGCGCCCTGGCCCAGCAGCCGCAACTGCTGGTCCTCGACGAACCGACCAATCACCTCGACCCACGCTATCAGCTTGAGCTGTTGCAGCTGGTCAAACGCCTGAACATCGGCACCCTGGCGAGCATTCACGACCTCAACCTCGCCGCCGCGTTCTGCGACCGGTTGTACGTGATCAACCACGGCCGCATCGTCACCAGCGGCACTCCCAAGGACGTCCTGACCGCTCCGCTGCTGCGCGAGGTGTTCGGCGTCGAAGCGCTGATCGATGAACACCCCTTGCACGGCTACCCACGAATCACCTGGATAACCCAACCATGACTTTGCGTTCCCTGCTGTGCGTCACGCTGTTGCTGGGCAGTGCCCAGGCACTGGCCGAAGCCACCCGTTACCCGTTGACGATCCAGAGCTGCAACCGCGAAGTGACCTTCGCGCAAGCGCCGCAACACGCGGTCAGCCACGACATCAACATGACCCAGATGATGCTCGCCCTCGGCCTCAAGCCGAACATGGCCGGCTACAGCGGTGTCAGCGGTTGGAAATCCGTGACGCCCGACATGCAGACCATCCTCGACGGCCTGCCGGAGCTGGCAGCCAAATACCCGTCGGTGGAAACCCTGCTCAATGCCAACGTCGATTTCTTCTTCGCCGGTTGGGACTACGGCATGCGCGTCGGCGGCGATCTCACGCCACAGACGTTGCAGCCCCTGGGCATCAACGTCTACGAGCTGACCGAGTCCTGCGCCTTTGTGATGAAGCGCCCGGCGGCCACGCTGGAAGACACCTACAACGACCTGCGCAACCTCGGCAAAATCTTCGACGTGCAGGATCGCGCCAATGCCCTGATCGCCGACATGCAGGCGCAAGTCGCCGAGGTGCGCAAGGACCTGCCCGCCGACAAACCGCGGGTATTCCTCTATGACAGTGGCGAAGACCGCGCCATGACCTCGGGCCGTCTCGGCATGCCGCAGGCGCTGATCGAGGCCGCCGGTGGACGCAACGTGCTGGATGACGTCGAAACGAGCTGGACCCGGGTGAACTGGGAAAACGTGGTCGAGCGCAACCCGCAGGTGATCGTGATCGTCGACTACGGCGAAGTCACCGCCGAGCAGAAAGAACAATTCCTGCTGAACAACAAGGCGCTGCAATCGGTGGACGCGATCAAGAACCAGCGTTTCCTTGTGATCCCGTACGTCCAGGCCACGCCGGGTATCGATAACGTGCTGGCCGTCGAAACCCTGGCCAAGGGTTTCCACGGCGAATGATCAATCGTCGCTACGCCTTGCTGCTGATTGCCCTCGGCGCGTTGTTGCTGGTGTCGTGCGTGGTGTCGCTGGGCTTTGGTCCGGCGCGGGTGCCGGTGGACGTGGTGTGGCGGATTTTGCTGCACAAGACGTTCGGCCTCGGCGAGGTGAACTGGACGGCCGGCCAGGAACACATCGTCTGGTTGATCCGCGTACCGCGCATGTTGCTCGGCGCATTGGTCGGTGCCGGCCTGGCGCTGATCGGTGCGGTGTTGCAAGCGGTGACGCGCAACCCCCTCGCCGATCCGCACTTGCTCGGCGTGACCTCCGGCGCCACCCTCGGCGCCGTGATCGTGGTGCTGCATGTCGGTGAGATCGTCGGCCTGCTGACCCTGCCCATCGCCGCTTTTCTTGGTGCGTTGCTGAGCATGCTGATCGTGCTGATGATCGCCAACCGTCATGGCCGGCTCGACAGTGATCGGCTGTTGCTGTGCGGCGTGGCGGTGTCCTTCGTGATGATGGCGATTGCCAACCTGCTGTTGTTTCTCGGCGATCACCGCGCAAGTTCGGCGGTGATGTTCTGGATGCTCGGCGGGCTCGGGCTGGCGCGCTGGGAGTTGCTGGCGGTGCCGGCCGTCAGCGTGTTGCTCGGGCTGGTTTTGCTATTGGGCATGGCGCGTCCGTTGAACGCGTTGATGGCCGGTGAACAGACGGCGGTGACCCTCGGGCTCAATGCCCGCACCGTGCGGTTGCGGGTGTTTCTGATTGCATCGCTGATGACCGGGGTGCTGGTGTCGATCAGTGGCTCCATCGGTTTTGTCGGGCTGATGGTGCCGCACATTGCCCGGCGGTTGGTCGGGGCCGAGCATCGTCGTTTGCTGCCGGTTTGCGTGTTGCTGGGGAGCATTTTCCTGGTGTGGGTCGATGTCGCCGCGCGAACCCTGATCGCTCCCGAAGACCTGCCCATCGGCGTGGCCACGGCGGCCATCGGCGGTCTGTTCTTCATCGGCCTCATGCGCCGCCGCTGACACATAGATCAAAAAACTGTGGGAGCGAGCCTGCTCACGATTGCGGTGTGTCAGTCGCAACTCATGTGCTTGATACACCGCTATCGCGAGCAGGCTCGCTCCCACAGGTGATCAACGTCGGCCGCCCCAATGTGGCGCACCTCTTCGCACCAACACGCCAGCCGCGGTCCTTCATGGTGCGCCACGCCAAACGCGCAACCGCTCTAATACGACATTTCCCTGCCTTTTTCCGACTGGGCACAGCCCTTGCAAAACAGCCTTCAGTAGTCCGCATCTGCCAACCAAGAAAATTCATAAGTTCATGGAGATCGCACAATGAAGCGTCGCAGCTTGATCAAGGCTTTTACACTCACGGCAAGCATTGCCGCGATGGGCATGACCTGGACTGTCCAGGCCGCCGAGACCATCAAGGTCGGGATTCTGCATTCGTTGTCCGGAACCATGGCGATCTCCGAAACGTCACTCAAAGACATGGCGTTGATGACCATCGACGAGATCAACGCCAAGGGCGGCGTGAACGGCAAGATGCTGGAACCGGTGGTGGTCGACCCGGCGTCGAACTGGCCACTGTTCGCGGAAAAGGGTCGTCAGTTGCTGACCCAGGACAAGGTCGCCGTGGTGTTCGGTTGCTGGACATCGGTGTCGCGTAAATCGGTATTGCCGGTGTTCGAAGAACTCAATGGCCTGCTGTTCTACCCGGTGCAATACGAAGGCGAAGAGATGTCGCCGAACGTGTTCTACACCGGCGCCGCGCCAAACCAGCAGGCGATCCCAGCGGTGGAATACCTGATGAGCGAAGAAGGCGGCAGCGCCAAGCGTTACTTCCTGCTCGGCACCGACTACGTCTACCCGCGCACCACCAACAAGATCCTGCGCTCGTTCCTGCACTCCAAGGGTGTGGCGGACAAGGACATCGAAGAGGTCTACACCCCGTTCGGTCACAGCGACTATCAAACCATCGTCGCCAACATCAAGAAGTTCTCGGCCGGCGGCAAGACAGCTGTGATCTCCACGGTCAACGGCGACTCCAACGTGCCGTTCTATAAAGAGCTGGCCAACCAGGGCCTGAAAGCCACCGACGTTCCGGTCGTGGCGTTCTCGGTCGGCGAAGAAGAACTGCGCGGCATCGACACCAAACCGCTGGTGGGCAACCTCGCGGCCTGGAACTACTTCGAGTCGGTTGAGAACCCGGCGAACAAGAAATTCGTCGCCGACTGGAAAGCCTACGCGAAGAAACACAACCTGCCGGGCGCCGACAAAGCGGTGACCAACGACCCGATGGAAGCCACCTATGTCGGCATCCACATGTGGGCGCAAGCGGCCGAGAAAGCCAAGTCCACCGACGTCGACAAAGTCCGCGAAGCCCTCGCCGGCCAGACCTTCGCCGCGCCGTCCGGCTACACCCTGACCATGGACAAGACCAACCACCACCTGCACAAGCCGGTCATGATCGGCGAGATCCAGGCGGACGGTCAGTTCAACGTGGTCTGGCAGACCGAAGGCCCGATCCGTGCCCAGCCGTGGAGCCCGTTCATCTCGGGCAACGACAAGAAGCCGGATTACGCGGTGAAGAGCAACTAAGCCACCTGGATGTCGGGCCGAATACATCGTTCGTGCCCGACAAAATCCCCTGTAGGAGCCGGCTTGCCGGCGATCAGCATCACACGGTTTGTCTGATGCACCGCCATCGCCGGCAAGCCGGCTCCTACAGGGTCCGCGTACGACCAGGACATTTGATATGCCCACCGCCCTCTACCGTTTGATCCTCGCCTGTCTGCTGCTGTTGCCAATGGCCGCCCATGCCAGCGACGCCGATGACTTCGTCGCCGCCAATCCCGTGCAGCAAGCCAAGCTCCTGGAATCCTGGGCCGCGCAGCCCGACCCGGCCCGTATCGAACTGATCAACGCCCTGCAACAAGGCGAATTGACCGTCGACGGCCAACCGAAAACCCTGCGCCTGAACAACCGCCTGCGGGGTCTGATCGACACCGCACTGGCCAGCCATCAATTGCTCGCCGCCGACGCCAAAATCCGTCTGGCCGCCGCGCAGCAACTGCAGAAAAGCGCCAAGCCGGCGCAGCTGAAATTCCTCGACCAGCAACTCGCCGGCGAACAGGACGAAAGCGTACACGCCGCGCTGAGCCTGGCACTGGCCAATCTGCAACTGGTGGACGCCGACCCGGCCGTACGTCTCGCCGCCGTGCGCCTGCTCGGCGAAACCGGCGACCCACTGGCCCGCACCCGCCTCGAAAGCCTGCTGCAACCGGGTGTCGAAGCTGACGCCAACGTGCGTACCGCCGCCGAAACCAGCCTCGCCCAAGTCAAACGCAAACTGCTGGTCGGCGAGATGCTCGGCCAGGCTTTCAGCGGCATGTCGCTGGGCTCGATCCTGCTGCTCGCGGCGCTCGGTCTGGCGATCACCTTCGGCCTGCTCGGGGTGATCAACATGGCCCACGGCGAGATGCTGATGCTCGGCGCGTACTCGACGTACGTGGTGCAGCTGATGTTCCAGCGCTTCGCCCCGCAAGCCATCGAGTTTTATCCACTGATCGCCTTGCCGGTGGCGTTCTTCGTCACCGCCGCGATCGGCATGGCGCTGGAACGTACGGTGATTCGCCACCTCTACGGCCGGCCGCTGGAAACTTTGCTCGCGACGTGGGGCATCAGCCTGATGCTGATTCAACTGGTGCGCCTGGTGTTCGGTGCGCAGAACGTTGAAGTGGCCAACCCGACCTGGCTGTCGGGCGGGATTCAGGTGCTGCCGAACCTGGTGCTGCCGTACAACCGCATCGTGATCATCGCGTTTGCGCTGTTCGTGGTGGTGCTGACCTGGCTGCTGTTGAACAAGACGCGCCTGGGTCTGAACGTCCGCGCCGTCACACAGAATCGCAACATGGCGGCCTGCTGCGGCGTGCCCACCGGGCGTGTCGACATGCTCGCCTTCGGCCTCGGCTCGGGCATTGCCGGCCTCGGCGGCGTGGCGCTGAGCCAGATCGGCAACGTCGGCCCGGACCTCGGTCAGAGCTACATCATCGACTCGTTCCTGGTGGTGGTGCTCGGCGGTGTCGGTCAGTTGGCCGGTAGCGTGCTGGCCGCGTTCGGCCTGGGCATCGCCAACAAGATTCTCGAACCGCAGATCGGTGCGGTGCTCGGCAAGATCCTGATCCTCGCGCTGATCATTCTGTTCATCCAGAAACGTCCGCAAGGCCTCTTCGCACTGAAAGGACGGGTGATCGACTGATGAACCAGCCCCTGATGCTCACGGCCACGCAAAAGGCCGGTCCCAAAGTCACGATTGCCGTCGGTGCGGTGATCCTCGTTCTGTTGCTGGCGCTGCCGTTGCTGTCGCTGTTGTCGCCGGACAGCACGTTGCACGTCTCGGCCTACACCCTGACATTGGTGGGCAAGATTCTTTGCTACGCCATCGTCGCCCTGGCGCTGGACCTGGTCTGGGGCTACGCCGGTTTGCTGTCCCTCGGCCACGGCCTGTTCTTCGCCCTCGGTGGTTATGCAATGGGCATGTACCTGATGCGCCAGGCCTCGGGCGATGGCTTGCCGGCGTTCATGACGTTCCTGTCGTGGACCGAATTGCCGTGGTACTGGACCGGCACCAGCAGCTTCCTCTGGTCGATGTGCCTGGTGGTACTGGCGCCGGGATTGCTGGCGCTGGTGTTCGGTTTCTTCGCCTTCCGCTCGCGAATCAAGGGTGTGTATTTCTCGATCATGACCCAGGCCCTGACCTTCGCCGGAATGCTGCTGTTCTTCCGCAACGAAACCGGGTTCGGGGGCAATAATGGCTTCACCAACTTCCGCAGCATCCTCGGGTTTGGCATCACGGAACCGGGGACGCGTGCGGTGCTGTTTTTCGCCACGGTGGTGTTGCTGGTGGCGAGCCTGTTCATCGGCTGGCGGCTGGCGCAAAGCAAATTCGGCCGGGTGCTGACCGCCCTGCGCGACGCGGAAAACCGCCTGATGTTCTGCGGCTACGACCCGCGAGGCTTCAAGCTGTTTGTCTGGGTCTTGAGCGCGGTGTTGTGCGGCCTCGCCGGCGCGCTGTACGTGCCGCAAGTCGGCATCATCAACCCGAGCGAAATGTCGCCGACCAACTCGATCGAAGCCGCCGTCTGGGTCGCGCTCGGTGGGCGCGGCACGCTGATCGGCCCATTGCTGGGCGCTGGCGTGGTCAACGGCATGAAGAGCTGGTTCACCGTGGCCTTCCCGGAATACTGGCTGTTCTTCCTCGGCGCGCTGTTCATCGTCGTGACCTTGTACCTGCCCAAAGGCGTGATCGGCCTGTTGAAGAAAAGGGGTGACCAATGAGAGTGACTGCGACGGCTGAATTCATGCTCGAACCGGCGTTCTATCCACCGCAGCCGAACAAGGACGCCGGCACCAGTCGCGACGCCATCGGCCTCGGCCAGCGCGTCGGCCCCGGCCTGAACACGCGCCATGGCACCATCCTGACCCTGGAAGACATCAGCGTCAGCTTCGATGGCTTCAAGGCGTTGAACGCGCTGAACCTGTACATCGGCGTCGGCGAACTGCGCTGCATCATCGGCCCCAACGGCGCGGGCAAAACCACCTTGATGGACGTGATCACCGGCAAGACCCGGCCGAGTCACGGCAAGGCCTGGTTTGGCGAAACCCTGGACCTGACGCAGATGAGCGAAGTGCAGATCGCCCAGGCCGGTATTGGCCGCAAGTTCCAGAAGCCGACGGTATTCGAAGCCCTGAGCGTTTTTGAAAACCTGGAGCTGGCGCAGAAAACCGACAAATCGGTGTGGGCCAGTTTGCGTGCGCGCCTGAGCGGTGAACAAAAGGACCGCATCAGCGAGGTGCTGGAAACCATCCGCCTGACCACCTCGGTCAATCGCCCGGCCGGCTTGTTGTCCCACGGTCAGAAGCAGTTTCTGGAGATCGGCATGCTGTTGATGCAAGACCCGCAATTGCTGCTGCTCGACGAGCCGGTGGCGGGCATGACCGACGCCGAAACCGAATTCACCGCCGAGCTGTTCAAGAGTCTGGCGGGCAAGCATTCGCTGATGGTGGTGGAGCACGACATGGGCTTCGTCGGCTCGATTGCCGACCACGTCACCGTGCTGCACCAGGGCAGCGTGCTGGCCGAAGGGTCGCTGGAACAGGTGCAGGACAATGAGCGGGTGATCGAGGTGTACCTCGGTCGCTAAACCTGCAAACACAAACCCTGTAGGAGCCGGCTTGCCGGCGATAGCGGTGGATCAGTCGACATATCTATCGACTGCAAGGACGCCATCGCCGGCAAGCCGGCTCCTACAAGGGATTGAGGAGATTTCAGACATGCTGCAAGTCGACAAGCTGCACCAGTACTACGGCGGTAGCCACATCCTACGCGGCCTGACGTTCGACGTGAAGGTCGGTGAAGTCACCTGCCTGCTCGGGCGCAACGGTGTGGGCAAGACCACCCTGCTCAAATGCCTGATGGGTTTGCTCCCCGCCAAAGAAGGCGCGGTGAATTGGGAAGGCAAGCCGATCACTACGTTCAAGCCGCACCAGCGGGTGCACGCCGGGATCGCCTACGTGCCTCAGGGCCGGGAGATTTTCGGCCGGCTGACCGTGGAAGAAAACCTGCTGATGGGCCTGTCGCGGTTTCCCGGCAGCGAAGCGAAAGAAGTCCCGGCGTTCATCTACGAGCTGTTCCCGGTGTTGCTGCAAATGAAACAGCGCCGTGGCGGTGACCTGTCCGGCGGTCAGCAACAGCAGTTGGCGATCGGCCGTGCCCTGGCCAGTCGTCCACGACTGCTGATCCTCGACGAGCCCACCGAGGGCATTCAACCGTCGGTGATCAAGGAGATCGGCGCCGTGATCAAGAAGCTTGCGGCCCGCGGTGACATGGCGATTCTGCTGGTGGAGCAGTTCTACGATTTCGCCGCCGAACTGGCCGATCAGTACCTGGTGATGTCTCGCGGCGAGATCGTGCAGCAGGGTCGCGGAGAAAATATGGAAGCCGAGGGTGTACGCGGCTTGGTTACTATTTAAGGTTACGATCTAATCTGTAGCGTCCTAACGATAATTAAAAATCATGAATGTACCGCTTCCCACTGTCCTGTTTACCCCGAGCTGGCACGCCGAGCTGGAGCTGGGCTACGCCCGTTTCGGCGACAGCACGCGCCCTGTGCTGCGCCGGCACAAAGGGCCGTTGCGGGTGCAAAAGCATCTGTACGCCGAAGGGCCCGAAGTTTGCCAGCACATCATCGTCCACCCGCCGGGCGGGATTGCCGGGGGTGACCGGCTGGACATCAGTGCCAGCGTTGGCTCCGAGGCATGGGCGCAAATCACCAGCCCCGGCGCGGCCAAGTGGTATCGCGCGGCCGGCCCCGCCTATCAGCAGTTGAATTTGAAGGTGGCGGCCGGTGCGACACTGGAATGGCTGCCGCAAGAGACGATCATTTTCAGCGCCGCCCAGGCGGAGATCAGCACCTGCATTGACCTTGAAGGCGATGCACGGTTGTTTTACTGGGACGTCGTCGCCCTGGGCCGTCCGGCCAGCGGCGAGCGTTTTGACCTCGGGCATTTTCAGGCGCAGCTGGACATCCGCCGCGACGGCCAGTTGCTCTGGCATGAACGCCAGCGCATTGTCGGGGATGACGGTTTGCTTGATTCGCCGATCGGGCTGGACGGGCAACCGGTGTTTGCGACGTTGTTGGTGACGGGGGAGATTGACAGTGAACTGCTGGAAACCTGTCGCTCGCTGCCCAATGACGTGCGCGGGGATTTGACACAGTTGCCGGGTCTCTTGGTGGCTCGGTGCCTGGCCAGCGAGGCGCTGTTGGCGCGAGGCTGGCTGATCGAATTATGGCGATTGCTCAGGCCGGCGTTGCTTGGCCGGGAAGCCCTGTCACCCAGAATATGGAGCACCTGAACACCACAACCTGTAGGAGCCGGCTTGCCGGCGATAGCGGTGGATCAGTCGACACATTTGTCGGCTCAAAGGACGCCATCGCCGGCAAGCCGGCTCCTACAGGGTTATGTGTTTACAGTTCCGAAATTTTATCTGCCCAGATGGATTGCAAACGATGGACCTGACTCCACGCGAAAAAGACAAGCTGCTGATCTTCACCGCCGGCCTCGTCGCCGAGCGGCGTTTGGCGCGCGGCGTGAAACTCAATTACCCGGAAGCGATGGCGTACATCTCCGCCGCGCTGCTCGAAGGTGCCCGTGACGGCCAGACCGTGGCCGAGCTGATGCATTTCGGCACCACCCTGCTCAGCCGTGAACAAGTGATGGAAGGCATTCCGGAAATGATCCCGGAAATCCAGGTCGAAGCCACCTTCCCCGACGGCACCAAACTGGTCACCGTCCACCAACCCATCGTCTGAGGCCGCGCCATGACTTACCACATCCGCGATGCGGTGCATGCCGACCTGCCGGCGATCCGCGACATCTACAACGACGCCGTACTCAACACCACGGCGATCTGGAACGAACAGGCGGTAGACCTCGGCAACCGCCAGGCCTGGTTCAGCGCCCGGCAATCCCAGGGCTATCCGATCCTGGTGATCGTCGACGGTGATAACAGCGTACTCGGCTACGCTTCATTCGGTGACTGGCGCCCGTTCGACGGGTTCCGCCACACCGTCGAGCATTCGGTTTACGTGCGCAGCGATCAGCGTGGCAATGGCCTGGGTCCGAAATTGATGGACGTGCTGATCGAACGCGCCAAAGGCTGCGACAAACATGTGATGGTCGCCGCCATCGAAAGCGGCAACGCCGCCTCCATCCGCCTGCATGAACGGGCCGGCTTCGTGACCACCGGGCAGATGCCGCAGGTGGGCACCAAGTTCGGCCGCTGGCTGGACCTGACGTTCATGCAACTGACCCTCAATCCTGGCGCCGAACCGCCGCCCGCCAGCAAGGAGTAACGCCCGATGAACGCCGCCCAACTGCGCCGCGTCAACGTTGAAAGCTTTGCGCACTATCGCCAGGGTTTGATTGATCTGCTGCTCGACGCCGTCGGTTACGGCGCCAGCGTCGGCTTCATGGCGGACCTGGATGCTACCCAGGCACGGGCCTATTTCGATGAAGTGCAGGACAATCTGAACAAAGGCAATGTGCTGCTGTGGGTGGTGGTCAAGGACGAACAGGTGCAGGCCAGCGTGCAACTGACGCTGTGCCAGAAAGCCAACGGCCTGAACCGTGCCGAAGTGCAGAAACTGCTGGTGCGGGAGCAGGCGCGTCGCCGTGGGTTGGGCCAACAGTTGATGAGCGCGCTGGAACAGGCTGCGCTCCAGCACAAACGCGGCATGCTTTACCTCGACACCGAAGCCGGTTCCCCGGCCGAGGATTTCTACAAGGCCCTGGGTTACACCCGCGCTGGCGAAATCCCCGACTACGCCTGCGACCCGAGCGGTCGCTACAAACCGACCGCCCTCTATTACAAAGTCCTCCAAGGAGCCCATTGATGATTCCCGGTGAGTACCAGATCCAGCCCGGCGACATCGAACTCAACGTCGGCCGCCGTACCGTCAGCCTGACCGTGGCCAACAGCGGCGACCGGCCGATCCAGGTCGGCTCGCATTACCATTTTTTCGAAACCAATGACGCCCTCACCTTCGACCGCGCCGCCAGTCGCGGCATGCGCCTGAACATCCCCGCCGGCACCGCCGTGCGCTTCGAGCCGGGGCAGAGCCGCGAGGTCGAGCTGGTGGACCTGGCCGGGCATCGCCGGGTGTTCGGGTTTGCCGGGCGGATCATGGGTGATCTGTAAGTCATTCAGCGTCAGTACCGGCCCTATCGCCGGCAAGCCGGCTCCTACAAGGAATCGCATTTCAAAACCATATCGGCGTTGGAATGCAATCCACTGTAGGAGCCGGCTTGCCGGCGATAGCGAGCACCGCGAGCGATCTCGAATCCAATTGAATCTCAAGGCATGCCCATGAAAATCTCAAGACAAGCCTACGCCGACATGTTCGGTCCCACGGTAGGTGACAAGGTCCGTCTGGCCGATACCGAGCTGTGGATCGAAGTGGAAAAGGACTTCACCACCTACGGCGAAGAAGTGAAGTTCGGCGGCGGCAAAGTCATTCGCGACGGCCAGGGCCAGAGCCAGCTGTTGGCCGCTGAAGTGGTCGACACGGTGATCACCAACGCCCTGATCATCGACCACTGGGGCATCGTCAAAGCCGACGTGGGCCTCAAGGACGGGCGTGTCGCCGGCATCGGCAAGGCGGGCAACCCGGACGTGCAACCGAACGTAACCATCGCCATCGGCGCCGGCACTGAAGTCATCGCCGGTGAAGGCATGATCCTCACCGCTGGCGGCATCGACACCCACATCCACTTCATCTGCCCGCAGCAGATCGAAGAAGCGCTGATGAGCGGCGTCACCACCATGATCGGCGGCGGCACCGGCCCGGCTACCGGCACCAACGCCACCACGTGCACCTCGGGGCCATGGCACCTGGCGCGGATGCTCCAGGCGGCGGACGCCTTCCCGATGAACATCGGCCTCACCGGTAAAGGCAACGCCAGCCTGCCAGAGCCGTTGATCGAGCAGGTCAAGGCCGGCGCCATCGGCCTGAAGTTGCACGAAGACTGGGGCACCACCCCGGCGAGCATCGACAACTGCCTGAGCGTCGCTGACCAGTACGACGTGCAGGTGGCGATCCACACCGACACCCTCAACGAGTCCGGTTTCGTCGAAACCACCCTCGCTGCGTTCAAGGGTCGCACCATCCACACCTATCACACCGAGGGTGCGGGTGGCGGGCATGCGCCGGACATCATCAAGGCCTGCGGTTTCGCCAACGTGCTGCCGAGCTCGACCAACCCGACCCGGCCGTTCACCCGCAACACCATCGACGAACACCTCGACATGCTGATGGTCTGCCACCACCTGGACCCGAGCATTGCCGAAGACGTGGCCTTCGCCGAAAGCCGCATCCGCCGCGAGACGATTGCCGCCGAAGACATCCTGCACGACCTCGGCGCGTTCTCGATGATCAGCTCCGACAGCCAGGCCATGGGCCGGGTCGGCGAAGTCATCACGCGCACCTGGCAAACCGCCGACAAAATGAAGAAACAGCGCGGCCCACTGCCCGGCGATGGCGAGGGCAACGACAACTTCCGCGCCAAACGCTACATCGCCAAGTACACGATCAACCCGGCGATCACCCATGGCATCAGCCATGAAGTGGGTTCGGTGGAAGTGGGGAAATGGGCTGATCTGGTGCTGTGGCGCCCGGCGTTTTTCGGGGTCAAGCCGACGTTGATTCTCAAGGGCGGTGCCATTGCGGCCAGCCTGATGGGGGATGCCAACGCCTCGATCCCGACGCCCCAACCGGTGCACTACCGCCCGATGTTCGCCAGCTACGGCGGCTCGCTGCATGCCACCAGCCTCACCTTTATCAGCCAGGCGGCGCAGGCAGCAGGGTTGCCGGAATCGCTGGGGCTGAAGAAGAAAATCGCGGTGGTCAAAGGCTGTCGCGACGTGCAGAAAACCGACCTGATCCACAACGATTACCTGCCGAACATCGACGTCGACCCGCAGACCTACCAGGTCAAGGCCGACGGCGTGTTGCTGTGGTGCGAACCGGCGGAAACGCTACCGATGGCGCAGCGTTATTTCCTGTTCTGACAACCCCGTACCCTGTAGGAGCGAGCCTGCTCGCGATGGACGTTAACGATAACGCGTACTTCCCAGGCAAACGCGTTGTTCCCAAGGCCATCGCGAGCAAGCTCGCTCCTACAGGGGGGAGCGTTAGCTTACCCGCGCTGCAAGGCTGCTTCGGTCAACTGGCTGATCAGCGCTTTTTCCTGCGTCGCGATCGCGGCCATCTCGGCGTAATACTCGTCATTGCTCAACACCATGCCAGGCCTGATTTCACTTTCCGGCTTGCCCAGCAGCTTTGCCAGACGACGCACTTGCGCACGCCAGTGAATCCGTTGCACCGACGAATCGCTGCCGAGCCAGGCTCGTTGCGCGGCTTGCAAGTCCAGCAGGCGTTCGTCCCTGGCTCGCAGTGTGGAGATCCGCTCTGCATGGGATCGCTTGAGGAAATCCACCCAGAATTCCTGTTCGAGCAGCAAGGCTTGCAGCTTGGGTCCCTCCTCTTCAGCCAAAATTCGTTCATACGCATTCTGGATCAGTTCGACCGACACATCGGGCGCCGCGAATCTCATCTCCCGGGATTGCCAAGGTAAGTCCAGATACTCCTCCGCCGCCAATTGAGTGGGGTAGACCATATGGATTTCCACTTCGTCGATATCCGCGAGCCGCTGTCCCTGGGCATCAAAGTGTGGAACCAGGTTCTCGTCTTCGTCGAACTCGATGAACTGGCGCCCCTCGTGGATCAGCTCATCTATCCGTTCCCGTGCAATCTTGCCCAACCGGTCCAGCCGCGACTTACCCCGCGCCAGCTTGACCAATGCAGTCTCGACCAGGTCCCGTGCACCCAATCCATACGCCTGGACAATCAGCACTTCCAGACCCATGGCATTGAACAATTGCGCGCCCGCATCCACGCAGGTAGTCGGGGCCGTGGCCATGTGAAACAGTTTCTCCCGCAGGGCCGTGTTGTCGACCATGGCCTCAACCATTGACCAGACCTTACGACACAGATCGACCTTGGCCGCCGGCTCGGCGGTCACCGCGTCCGCAGACTCGGACAGCTTTCTCAGCTCATTGAAAAACGGCTCGGACCCCGGCTCGTTTTCGAGGTCGGCCCACACATCCTGTTTACTCTTCCATTGTTCCTCGGTCATTCCCGCAGACCACAGTCCACTGTCGGCCACACCAAGGGCAGGCGTCGGTCGATTCGGCTCAAACCCCACTGAGTGCCCATAGTTCCTGATCCGTTGCAGATTCTCCGCGGAAATATTGGCAGGTTCGTAATTGATGAGCGTGCGCGCGACAAGCTCGGCCTGCACCGACCCGGGTATCACGTCAGGAACGATCTCAAGTACGTTGGCCTTCATATCCAGATAGAAGGTGCGCGGCCGCACATGATCGAACAGGCCCACCGGCCAGGTATTGAGACCGGTATCCGCCAGCGACAGAATCTGCAGGGCCGGCATCTGTCCGATGTCCGGCGGCGCACCCAACGGGTTGCCTTCAAGCCCCAGGTACCGCAGGCGAGTGAGGTTGCGCAGTTGCGCGACGGCCGCTGCGTCAAGTTCGATCAGGTTGTCGGACAGATCCAGTGATGACAGGTGGGTCATACTTCCCAGATTGTCGGGCAGTGCAGCCAACTCGTTATTACCCAGCACCAGTGTGTGCAATCGCCTGAAATTGCCTAGAAACCGGTCGGCGGTGTTTTCAATACCCGTACCCGATAAATCCAGGTAAGTGACATGGTCGAAGTTGGCCGTGAGCGACGGGAATTCAGCGAGCTCCTCCCAGATGTCCTGGTCAGATAAATCAATGCGTTGGCCCTGCGGATAACCGGTGTTGTCCACGTCCACCTCGCCCGTGCGCTGCCAGGCCTGCTTGAGGGCTTTCATGATCGCCAGCCGTGCGTCACGACGCTCGCGATAATCAGTGGCCGAACGCTCTTCCTCCGGCACGCTCCTCACCCATGTCCGGTGCCAGTCTTCCAACGTGTTTTTAAACTCTTCGTACTCGTTTTCCCGGTTCAACAAGTCCATTTCCAGCGTCTCGTCCATATCCTCCACAAATGAAATGACTTGCTCCTCTGTCATCGTGGGATACAGCGCGAGAACACGTGCCCGGGTGACCCGAATCCAGCGACTGACGATGGGATGATCACTGAGCGGGTAACCGATACGTTCACCGGACAAGCGCATCGGCGGGTTGAAGAACGGTTGTCGACGCGGCGACATTTTCAGCAGCGGGCGAAGTAGATCGGGGCTCAGTTGATGCTCAAGGATTTTCGCCTTCAACTGCGCCCCCTGCTCGACACCCGGCACACCGATGGCCTGGCGCTGGCGGTCGGGCAAGGCGTGTTGAAGCGAGGCGTAGAGATCATCGGCTCCGTGCAAATGCTCATCACGATCATTGCGCGCTTCATAGCGGCCGTCCTCCATTCGCAGGAGCACCTTGCGCTCACTGGCGTCCTGCGGCCCGACACTGGCACGCAGTTCACCCTCAAGCCAACCCTCGCGCACTTCGAGACGAATACCGTTCACCCAGCCCGGCAATTTCGGCAACGTGTTGAACACCAGCGTCTCGGTGTCCTTGTCGATCAGCGCATCCAGGTACAACCCCTCGAAAGCGTGGGTGATGCGCATCTGCTGCTGTAACCGGCGAGCGCCTTCAGCCAGGCGCAGGGGAACGCGGCCGTCGGTCTCCAGAGTTGTTAGCTCGACGGGCGTGGCGTCGGCCAGCAGCTCCTGGATCATCTTCGTCGGCAAGCGGGTGAAATCCCGTTGCACCACCGCGACCGCTGCATCGGCCGACGTTTCTGGCTCGGCATAGAGGCTGCGTGTCAGGCGTGCCCTGGCACTGATCGCCTGTGCCTGCAGTTTTTGTTGCAGGGCACTGATCCGCTCTTCTGGCGTTCTGGGGGTGTAGTTTGGCAAAAGTGATTTTATTTCCCCCTCGCCCAGGAAGGTGATGATGCGAGCCGGCAACTGACCGTTCATCAGGTCCGCGCGGCTGACTTGAAGGATGTCTTGCGGCAGGGCATCGAGCTTGCCGTACTTGACCGACGGTTCGCTCGAAACGGTATCGGAAACAGCCTCGATCGCTTTGCTCGCCGGCCACCCCGGCAACTCGACCGCCAGCGAGGCGGCGTAACCGCACAACTCACTGGATAGCGCCCCCTCGCGAATACCCTCAGCAACTTTCGCGGCATCACCATAAGCGTGAAACTTTTTGAAGGTCTCAAGCAGAATGGCCGGCACCGGTTCGCCTTCTACATGCAACCGGCGAAGGACATCTTTGTCGACACCACTGATCTGGCGGATCTGCTCCAGCTCGACATCATTGAAACCTTGTGCCACAGGTCCGAGCCGCCGCATGAGCGTCGCGTCCCAGGTCTGAGGGCGTTCCAGTTCGTGATGCCAGGCCCCTTCGCCGTTGTGCAGAAGTTCGGGACTGTAGGCCTCGGGGCGAGACGGATGCTGGATGCAGAATTGTTCGCTCTCCGGATCTTGCCGTACCTGGTAGTGGTCGCCTTCCAGAGCCAGGATCTTTTGTCCATTGTGCGTGTACAGCCCCTGCGCATCGGGGCTGGACTCAGGAGGTAGCGTGATGTCGGACTTGTACGGCGAAAGATCCGGGTTCCACAATTTTTTCTCGCCACTGGCAAGCGTGACTGGCTTTAGAGAATCCACCGCGCCAGACAGTTGGACCTTGGGCAGAACGGCCGCCCCGGTGCCGACAAACGCCACATTCAGCGCCACGCTGGCAAAGTGCGCCCACATTTCTTTGGGCTCGCCTTGCTCGTAAGCTTCAATGCCCTCGAAAACCTCATTGCACATCTGCACGGCGCCCACCGTCAGCATGATCGGCCCCAGCCCCGGCACCACAAACGCGGCGAGGTTGAACACGTTCACCACCGCATCGAAGTAACTTTCCAGCCGGTTCGCCCGGGCCTTACGGTCTTCGGCGCCAGTGCTTACCGCGACCGCGCGCGCGTCGTCGTAGATTTTGCTGAGCAGGTTCTGTCGCAGCCGTGGCCACATACTCCCGGCAATAGAAGCCTCATCCATGGGCAGCTTCGCCGGCCTGGACTGCACCGGGTAGTCAGCCTGAACACCCACACCGGCGGGCTTGTACAGCTTGTTGAACTCGCGGAAGAACACACCCTGTTGGCGCACGGGGATGAACTGACTGAAAAAGCGTCGATAGGCGCCGTTGTGCAGGCGAGTCCTCAGGTCGACCATGAAGTCGGCGTTGGAGGCATATTCCTTCAGCGGGTGGTGCGGGTCGTTGGGCAGGTAAACGGCCAGGCGCTCGACCCGATCAGAGTCCTTGCGATTCGGGCCGATCAACAAAGGTCCCGCCAGTTCGATACCGAACACTTTCAACGTCGCAAAGGACACAGGCCTGTCGTCGAGAGTAGCGCTGCCGTCGTTGGCGAGGGCTTGCTGGAGCATCCGGTAAACGTCGTCGCTGATACCCGACTGGACCTGCCGACTGCCCGCCCGAATTGCATATTGATGCCGGGCGATTTCGGTGGTCACGGCCAGCTGTTGCCGCAAGTGCTCCTCCAGGTGCGACGCCAGCGTTTCGCGCTGCCCCTCCGGTTCCAGAATGTCCTTGATATGTTGTTGGTAAAGCGTGCCAAGATCGAGTGTGCGACAGAGACTGGCAAACTCATGGGGCGCGATGGAGCGGGCCTGAGAGTTGACCGCTTCGAAGCTCGGAATGATCTCGCCGTCGTAGTTGCTCCAGTCGGTGATGAGCTGGCAATCGCGGCAGCGAGAAGGCCTGGCTTCATTGGGCTCGAAGTTGGCCAGGGCGGCATCCAGCAAAGAGACGCCTCGATATTCGTGGTTCAGGCTCGAATCGATCTGCTGATCAAAAACGAAAGCCCCGAACAAATCATCCCGTCCTTTGAAGGCGTATTTACGGGCGAAAAAAACGTTTCTGACGTCGAGGTCGAGATTGAACCTCGCCTTGATCGCATCCTTGAGCGGTTGCTCGGCGAACGCGTAGACATCCTTGATGCGCCCGAGTGTTGTATCGACCTGATTCAAGGTCTCGCGAAAGCGTGTGTGGCTGTCCGCCAGGGCTTTTTTCTGCGTGGACGTGGCGGTCTTGTACCAGGCGGGAAGTTGCAGTTCGTGGCTGCCGGCTTCCACTTTGCGCTGCACAGAGGACTCGCTGAACCAGGCAGGTATGCGGTCCTTGAGGAAGTCGTAATGGACACCCCTAAGGTCTACATTGAAAGTGCCTTCGAGAGCAGCAGAGGGTTTAGTTGATTCGGACATGTCAGGTCATCCATGACTGATTGAAAGTCGTCAGAGCCTAACGAGTGGCTTACGGAAAAAAGCTCAAATATGTACCGCACGCAGCACGAAAACCGCAGCGAAAGCGACGCGATGACGGGGTAGCCATCGCGTCGAAAAATCACGTTCCATCGGGTGAGTTACGCGTTCAACGGCACCTCGACCCGCTGCAGTTTCGCGCGGTCCATGGCTTGTTGCGTCAACTGTTTAAGCAAGGAGTCCCTGTCGTCTTTGATCGCGCTGTATTGCTCCGCGAACTCTTCATCCGCCATCACCTTGCCAGGTGCAAACTCGCTTTCCGGCTTGCCAAGCTCGAAGGCCAGGACTCTGATACGAGTTTTCAACCGGTCTTTTTGCGCTGGCAACAGATCCCCTCCGTCTGCTCTTTCCTGCAAGACGGTCTTGAACTCATACAGTGCGTTCATTCGTCGATCCAACAGTCTGAAGCGCGCCCGGTTGCTTCGCTCGATCCAGGATTTCCAGAACGGCAGTTCGGCAATCGAATCACGCAATCCATTGCCCTCCTCCAGCCCCAGCACTCGTAGTCGAGCGTCTTCAATCATCTCCCGGGTTACGCCCGCCATACTGCGAAACTGCATGGTGCGAGCCTGCCAGGGCAAGTCGAGGCCGCCGTCCGCCTCTGGCTTCGCCAGTTCGGTGGTCAACGCCAAGTGAACTTCGACGACATCGACGCTTCCCGTCACGTTGCCGTCGGCGCCTACCCTTCGAATCTGCTCCCCGCTGGCCAGGCGTTGGGCGATGAGGCGTTCGGCAATGCGCTCGATCTCGTCCAGACGCGATGCGCCTTTAGCCAGGCTGACCAGTTCGGCTTCGACCAACCCCCGGTTCGCCAGTGCATAGGCTTCGTGAACGAGCACCTTCAGGCCCAGAACATTGAACAGTTGCGTCGCCCCGTCGACACACTGTGTGCGCGCCACCGCCTCGGCAAAAAGGGCGGTGCGCAACTCGCTGTCTTCAGACATTGCCTGCAGCATGCGCCAGACCTTGGCTGTCAGCTCTCGCCGATAGATACCATTCCTGTCAGTGAAATCGGCGGACTGGGTCAGCCGCCGGATCTCGTTGAAAAAAGCCTCGGAGTTGAACTCATCCTCGACCGCATCCCAGATGGCCTGCCTGTCCTGCCATTTTTCATCGGACAACCCCGCGCCCCACTGGGCACTGTCCAGCGTTCCTCGGGGTGGGTACGGGCGGTCGGGGTCGAGGCCGACCGACTCGGTATACCTGCGCAGGATGTCCAGGTTCTCCGGGGAGATCCATCGCGGTTCACGGCTGAGCAGCGTGCGGGCCAGGATCTCCGCACGAAATGAGCCCGGGGCAACGTCGGGGATGCTGCTGATCGGGTTGCGCCGCAGATTAAGGTAGAGGTTGCGCGGTCGAGACTGCATCAGCAGCCCCGTCGGCCAGCTGTCGATGCCGGTATTCTCCAGGATCATCGTATGCAACTCCGGCATCTGACTGACATCGGGCAGCAGCCGCAAGGGGTTGCCTCTGAGCCCGATGTACCTGAGACGAGTCAGGCCTCGCAAACGGGTAACGGCGAGGCTGGTCAGTTCGATCTGGTTGTCACTCAGAACCAGGTGAGCGAGGTGAGGCATCTCGCCGATTGCCGGGGGCAAACGGTTCAACAGATTCCCGCCGAGGTCCAGATAACGAACTTGGTGAAAGGGTTCCAGAAATGACGCCTGGCTGCTGAGCAGGCCGGCCCGGCGCATGTTCAACTCGGTGACGTGATCGAAGTTGGCGGTCAGCCTCGGCATCGTCGCCAGGTGCTGCCCCATGAGTTGCCCGTCCAGATTGAGCATCTGCGCACGGACGATGCCCGGTACCTCCTCACCCGCCGGGCCGGTCCGCTGCCAGCATTGTTTGATGGCGGTGTAAACCTGCTTCCTGGAGGCCATTTCCGCTGCGGTGTCCGTCGTCGTCATTGGCGACCTGAACCAGCGATTGAGCGCCATCTGCAACTCGACGAACTCATCCTCCAGGGCTTGCAAACGCGTTTGTGTGGCGTCGCCGAACCCGCTCAGCATTTCCTCGACTTGCGCTTCGGAAAAACCCGGGTACAACCAGCCCATGCGTTGGCGAATCGTCTTTACGCTCATTTTCCGCGAGAACAACGGCATTCCGCCCCGCAGACGCATGACGTTCGGATCGTAGGCCGGTTTGCGAATCGGGTGCTGCTCCACAACCGAGGCGAAATGTTCCTGGCTGAGCGGCGAGCGCTGGATGGCCTGCTTGAGTTGGCCCCCCTGGAAAATCTCGAATCCGAGCGCTTCGCGCTGCCTATCCGGCAGCGCATGTAACACCGCCGCATAGAAGTCATCGGCACCGTGCAGATGCTGCGCAAGCTCGTCGCGTGCGTGGTACAGGCCTTGCTCATCGACAAACAGGACTTTGCGGATCGGCGCCGTTATGGGGCCGACGCTGGCCTGCAATTCGCCGGTGTACGAGAACGCACGAATCTCAATGCGAACGTCGGCCGACCAACCGGGCATGACGGCCAGCGAAGCCAGCGCCAGGCGACGAGTATCAGCGTCTTCCAGTGCTTCCAGATAGAGGCCTTCGTACGCACGACTGATGCGTACCTGGTCCTGCGCAGCCCGCGCCTTTTCGCGAAGGCTCAGGGGAATCCGGCGCTTTTGTTTCAGGTGGAACAGTTCCTCCGGCGCGGCGTCGCGCAGTAATTCCTCAGCGACGATCACCGGCAATGTCGGATACGCGTCGCACAACAACATCACGTCGGCACTGTCAGAGACTTTCCATTGTTTGTAGAGAGTCTCGAACGTGCGCTGGCGCTGTTGGCCGGCGTGTCCGGCCAGACGTTTGCGCAGTTCGTTGATGCGCAATTGCCTGTCGCTGGAAATGCCCTGGCCGAGTAACTCGTGGATTTCCTTCTCGCTGAAATGCTCGATGACCCGCGTCGGTAATCGGCCTGCCCGAAGGTCGGCGCGAGACAGTTTGATCTGACGTTCGGCCGAGCCAAAGTCGACAGAAACACCTTCCAGCGCGGGCCCATCGAACAGCGCAATGCCTCGCGACTCCGGCCAGCGCGGGAGTTCGGTCATGAAGGCAGGGATCAGGTTTTCCAGCGTTTCGGGAACCCTGTCCGCGAGGATGTGTTCGCCAAGCTCTCCGGCCTGCGCATACGCCTTGAAACGATCCAGAGTATCGACCAGCATCGCCGGCGGTGTTTCGTGCTCGGCGTGCATTCGGCGCAGCGCGTTTTCCTCGACGCCACTGACGGTCAGGATCTGTTCGAGGGATTCATCGGACACTTCCTCCGTCACGCTGCCCAATCGCCTGAGCAAGCGCGTCTTGTCCCACTCAAGCGGACGATCGATTTCAGTTTTCCAGCTACCCGCACCGTTGTGCTCGACCACGGGTTGATACGCGTCTGGCCGTTCCGGGTGGATGAGGCGATGCAGCCCGGTCTGCGGGTCGGTCGCCACCGCGTAGTGCTTGTCGTCGAGCCGCAGCACGTCCTTGTTCTGATGCCGATAAAGGCCGAGCTCGCCTGGCTTCGCCGCTGGTGGCAGGACAAACGGATGTTCATAGGCCGTCAGGTCGGGATTCCAGAGCCGCTCTTCGCCTCCGAACTCTATCGGCTTGAGGTTTTCGACGAAGGGCGAAAGAGTGACGGGCGTTCGGGGCAACACATGTCCGGCGCCCATCAGCGTAAATTGCGCAAAGTTGATCAGCACACCATTGATGTAGGTCGCCGCTTCTTCCTTGTCACCCTTGCTCCAGTCCTCGATGCCTTCGGCAAGCTCCGCGAGCATTTGCGCCACCATGATACCCAGCACCGCCTCACCCAGTCCGGGCACCAACAGGGCGGCGAAGCTGAACACGTTCCAGCCGATGTCGAGGTAGCTGGTCACACGCTTCCAGCGACTGGTCGCATCTTCATCGTCGGTCGGCACGGCAATGCAGCGTGCATCGCTGATCGCCTTGTCACGCCGTTCGCGGAACAGGGTGACCCACAGGTCATCGGCCATTCGGTTGGTGATCGGCTCGGCCTCCGGGTTTTCGATTGCGGTTTCTCGCCACCAGGGCCCCATGTCGAGCGGCTCACGCTGCTGCCACTTGAAGGTCTTGAGGCGCTCGTTGACCCGGGCAAAAAAATGCCCCTTGTCCTTCTGCGCGACGAACCGGCTGAAAAACGCCTGGTAAGCCGGCTCACGCAACTGGCTGATCAAGGCCTTCATGAACTCGGTGAGCGAGGCGTACTCCTTGAGCGGATGGTCGGGATCATCCGGCACATAGGCGATCAGCGGTCCGGCCAGCCGGCTCTGTTGGTAAATATCGTCATTGCGCAGCATTTCATCCCGGACACCGCTCGGGCCGTTGGCGAAGAAGGCCTGGACCAGCTTGAATTTCTCGTACTCCTGGCCGGGTAAAAACGGAATGAGGCGAGACCAGCCAGTCCAGAATTTCACGCTGTCGGGCGTCAAGGCATTCACAGCCTTTTTCACCGCCGATGCTTCACTCTCCGCACTGAACAACACCACCGACGTCATGCGAAAACCCATCAAAGACAACCGATGGCTGTGCAGGGGCGAACCATGAAACCGGATGTCTGCCTTTCCTTCGACGACCTCTTGCAGCCGGTCAAAGGCTTGCGCACTGATGTCGCCTTTCAGGCGCGCGATAAACGCCGACAACCTGAAAGCGGCTTTTTCACTGGCCGTAGAACGGTCCTGCAACCGCTGTTTTGCATCGGGCGCCGCCGGCTCCAGCCGCGCCTTGATATGGGTTTGATACTGCCCGCCGATGTCCAGCCGGCGGCACAGGCTGGCGAACCTCGCCGGGGTCATGGCATTGATTCGATGCGGGGTTCCCTGAGGACTGGTGCGGTACACACCGGACCCGCTTCTGAACGCATGCTCCCGGGTTTCCGCCTCTTCGAAGTTGTGCAGCGCCGCGGCGAGCAATGAGCTGCGGCGCAGGCGGCTGACTTCGGTATCAATGCCGAAAATGAGGTTGTCCGGCACGTACAGGTGCAGTGACAGGGTTTCGGGGTCTTCGGTGGTGTTGAAATTGGCTTGCAGCGATGTCGTGAGCAGCTGTTTGCCGAACGCTTCGATATCGCTCTGAAGATCAACCAGCAATTCATCCAGTTCGCCTTGCAAACGCCAGCGCTCATCCATCAGCGCTTTCAGATGCTGTCGGTCAGACCGCGAGACCTTCATGTACCAGTCCGGCATTTTCCCGTTGAGTTTCAACAGGGATTGCAGCGTGGCCGGCGAAGCATTTTTTATCGCGGCGGGAATAGCCTTGGTCACGCGTTGTTCGTGAACGCTTTTGGCAACCTGGGTTGCCGTCGGATTGCGTCCTTGCAAATCAGACATGGGGTCAAACCTTCAAATGATGAGTCGAGCCCCTAGACTATTGAGCCGCCGACAAAACAAAAGCCTGAATAACTGTTGGTTATCAGGGGAGGAATGCGTTCATCGTTCGAAAAACAGCGTCTCGAGTACATCTATGTACCACCCTGAAAAATGCGCAGTATGCCGCCGTGCCGCCGGAGGTTTTTTTCCAGCCTAAAGGCGCTACTATGCGTCACGTTCAGCCTCCGAAATCCTCAGGAACCCGGTCATGCGCCTCCCCGAATTCATCAGGCAACAGGTAGACCGAATCGTCGATGAATGGGAGCAGTTCGCCAAAACGATCACCCCTGCGGCGGAGACTATGGATCGCGTGGCCCTGCGTGATCACGCCAAGGAAATCCTCCTGGCCACGGCCCGGGACATGACCACGGCGCAAACCGCCAGCGAGCAACGCGCCAAGGCCAAGGGCGAAGGCCCGGAAAAAACCCCAAGCCTGGATGAAGCCGGCGCCAGCCACGGTGAGCTGCGTCATACCGTGGGTTTCGACCTGGTGCAGATGACCAGCGAATTCCGCCACCTGCGGGCGTGTGTGATCCGGTTGTGGGTCAACAGCCTGGATTCGCCGGACCTCGCCTACTTCCAGGACATGATCCGTTTCAACGAAGCCATCGACGAAGCCCTCGCCGAATCGACGGCGGCCTATGCCGAACAGGTCAATCGCTCACGGGATATCTTCCTGGCGATTCTCGGCCATGACCTGCGTGCACCGTTGCAGGCCGTGAGCCTGTCCACCGAAATGCTGATGCGCAAAACCACGCTCGAAGGCGATGCCCTGGCGTGCGCGAACAACATCAAGCGCGGTGCGCGGCACATGGCGGTGATGGTCGGCGATCTGCTGGAACTGGTGCGCAGCCGCCTGGGCAAGAGCCTGCCAATCGAACCGGCGCCGATGGACCTCGCCGATGCCGCACACGCGGCGATTGCCGAAGCGTGCGCGGGCAATCCCGAGTGCGATCCAACGGTGCAGGTGCAGGGCGATACGCGCGGTGTCTGGGATGCCGGACGGCTGGGTCAGTTGCTGCAAAACCTGATCGGCAATGCGCTGCAGCATGGCTCTAACAAACGCGATGTGACGGTGACTCTCACGGGCGAGGCCGACGCCGTTCGTCTGACGGTGCATAACTTCGGCGCGCCGATTCCCGAGGAAGCGATCGGCACCATCTTCGACCCGCTGGTACGCAGCGCCGACGAAGAACTCGGCCAGCCGTCCACCAGCCTGGGCCTGGGGTTGTTTATCGTGAAGGAAGTGGTCGACGCCCATGGCGGGACGATCGAGGTCAGCTCGAACGAGGCTGACGGGACGCTGTTTACCGTTATGTTGCCCAGATAGACCAACATCTGTAGGAGCCAGCTTGCTGGCGATGGCGATCTTTCGGACGCCATCGCCAGCAAGCTGGCTCCTACAGGAATCGGGTTCGCTTCAGCTATTCGACAACCAGCCGCCCCAACCGCTGCTTGAGCATCCGGTTCTCGGCCCGCAGTTGCTGCACCTCTTCCAGCAGGTCCAGCGCCAGGGCGACGCCTTCCCATTCCAGCTCCAGGTCGTGCCGCAACTTGGCGGCACGCTTGGCCAGGGCCAGTTCGTAATCGTTGAAACGCCAATCCTTGGGCTGCCGGCCCTGAGGTTCGAGGATGCCGTGCTCGACGATTTCGATCACGTAGACGTCCGACAAGTCGGTCGCCTCACAGAATTCGGCCAGGTCCAGTTGAACGATCAGGGGCTTGCTCATGATGGGCTACTCCGTCTCTTGGATCAGAAGTTTTCTCTTGGGTCGAACGCGGCTTTTTTCGCCAGTTCCTGCCACAGCGCCTTGACCTCGTCGCTCGATGTCTTGGGCATGACCGCCTTCAACTGCACGAACAGATAGCCACGCTCACCCGCCTTGTTCAACAGACCGTGGCCCTTGGCGCGCATGCGCTGGCCATTCTGGCTGCCGGCCGGGACCTTGAGGTTGATCTTGCCGGTGAGGGTCGGCACGGCCACTTCGGTGCCCAGCGCCAATTCCCACGGCGCCAATGGCAGCGTGATGATCAGGTTTTCGCCTTCGACATCGAACTTGGGGTGCGGTGCGAAGCGGATGATCAGGAACAGGTCGCCATTGGCCCCGCCGCCGATCCCCGGTGCGCCCTGGCCCTTGAGGCGGATGCGCTCGCCGTCGGTCACGCCGGCAGGGATCTTCACGTTCAGGCTTTTGCTGGTGTTGCTGACGTGCTGGCCGGCAGCGTTGTACTGCGGCACCTGGAAGGTGACCTTCTTCGACTCGTTCGAGAGGGTTTCTTCCAGAAAAATCGCTAATTCCATTTCCACGTCTTGCCCTCGGCGTCCGGCGCTGCGGCCCGACTGTCCACCACCAAAACCACCGCCACGGTTGCCGAAGATCGAACTGAAGAAGTCCGAAAAATCGCCCGCGTCCTGACCGCCACCGAAGCCACCGCCGCTACGACCCTGCCAGCCCGGCGGACCCTGGAACGGTTGGCCGTGCTGGCCGTATTTGCGCAAGTCGTCGTATTCGGCGCGCTTGTCCGCACTTTTCAGCGCTTCATAGGCTTCCGAGGCATCCTTGAACTTGGCCTCGGCGTCCTTTTCCTTGCTGACGTCGGGGTGGTATTTGCGCGCGAGTTTGCGATAAGCGGCCTTGATCGTCTTATCGTCCGCGGTCGGTTCCACACCGAGAATCTTGTAATAGTCTTTGAAGTCCATCTGAGGATCACCATCCGTTATCAAAATCGCGCCACTACCGGCAGCATGCGCTCATTGGCAGCTACAGGGTTGACCGATCTCAAGTTTGTGACCGGGGCGCGCATCAGAAGTTTATCGGCAGCGGTGGGCGGTTCTTGTGACCGTCCGATGGCTACCAGGCTCGATGCAGACAAGTTTGGGGCATCCGGCCAGCTTATCAAGGCGCTATTGGCCGAGATTTAGCGGATAGTCGGCCTTCGAATCTGCGCCGCAGTGACATACACTGCGCGGCCGTTTTTTGACCGGAACCTGAAAGACATGAAAAACGCATCTCCAGCCCGTGCCTGTGGTATCGACTTCGGCACGTCCAACTCCACCGTCGGCTGGCTGCGCCCCGGCATGGAAACGCTGATCGCGCTGGAGGACGACAAGATCACCCTGCCGTCGGTGGTGTTCTTCAACATGGAAGAACGCCGCCCGGTCTACGGCCGTCTGGCGCTGCACGAGTACCTGGAAGGCTACGAAGGCCGCCTGATGCGCTCGCTCAAGAGTCTGCTGGGTTCCAAGCTGATCAAGCACGACACCAGCGTGCTCGGCACGGCGATGCCGTTCAAGGACCTGCTCGGGCTGTTCATCGGCCAGTTGAAGAAGCGCGCCGAAACCGCTGCCGGTCGCGAGTTTGATGAAGTGGTGCTGGGGCGCCCGGTGTTCTTCGTCGACGACGATGAAATGGCCGACCAGGAAGCGGAAAACACCCTGGTGGACGTGGCCCGCGCCATCGGCTTCAAGGACGTATCGTTCCAGTACGAACCGATTGCGGCGGCGTTCGACTACGAGTCGACCATCGAAAAGGAAGAGCTGGTCCTGATCGTCGACATCGGCGGTGGTACTTCCGACTTCTCGCTGGTGCGCCTGTCCCCAGAGCGTCGCACCCACGACAACCGCCACGATGACATCCTCGCCACCGGCGGCGTGCACATCGGCGGGACCGATTTCGACAAGCAGTTGAGCCTGCAAGGCCTGATGCCGCTGTTCGGTTACGGCAGCCGCATGAAGAGCGGTGCCTACATGCCGACCAGCCACCACATGAACCTGGCGACCTGGCACACCATCAACTCGGTGTACTCGCAAAAGTCGACCCTGGCCCTGGGCAGCATGCGCTACGACATCGAGGACACCGGCGGCATCGACCGTCTGTTCAAGCTGATCGAGCAACGTGCCGGCCACTGGCTGGCGATGGAAGTGGAAGAAACCAAGATCCAGCTGACCCACGCCGACAGCCGCCATGTGCCGCTGGACCGTATCGAGCCGGGGCTGAGCGTGGAGTTGAGCCGTGCGTTGTTCGAATCGGCCATCGACAACCTGCTGGAGCGTGTGCGCAACAGCGTGACCCAGCTGCTGAATGACGCCAACGTGGCGGTTGATCAGGTCGATACCGTGTTCTTCACCGGTGGTTCGAGCGGCATTCCGGCGCTGCGCAACAGTGTGTCGGCGATGCTGCCGAAGGCGCGGCATGTGGAAGGGAACATCTTTGGCAGTATCGGCAGCGGTCTGGCGATTGAAGCGGCCAAGCGTTACGGGCCGATGGACTGATCCAGCACCGAGTCGCGTCCATCGCGAGCAGGCTCGCTCCCACAGGAGATCACATTCCAATGTGGGAGCGAGCCTGCTCGCGATAGCGTCAGCACAGGCAACACATCCCCGGGATCAAACCATCCCCACCTGCTTCAACTCACTCTTCAGATACGCGTAATAAATCGGCCCCGCCACCACCCCCGGCAGGCCGAACGCGGCCTCGAACACCAGCATCGCCAACAGCAACTCCCACGACTTGGCACTGATCTGCCCGCCGACAATGCGCGCGTTGAGGAAGTATTCGAGCTTGTGGATAACAATCAGGTAACCCAGCGCCGCCACCGCGACCCAGATCGATAGCGACAGGCCGACGATGGTGATCAGGGTGTTCGACATCAGGTTGCCGATCACCGGCAACAGCCCGAGCAGGAAGGTCAGCACAATCAGGGTTTTGGTCAGCGGCAGCTTGATCCCGAACATCGGCAGGACCACCGCGAGGAAAATCCCGGTGAAGAAGGTGTTGAGCAGGGAAATCTTGATCTGCGCAAACACGATGTTGCGGAACGCCTGGACCAGCAGGTGCAAACGATCGAACAGCGCGGCGGCCAAGGGTTTGCGCTTGGTCAGGTCGGGTATGCGCTGCAAGGCGATGATCGCACCGAGCACCATGCCGATCAGCAGCGTCACGAACATGTGCGCCGCGTCCTTGCCGACGAGCTGCAGGTCGCTGAGGTGCTTGCTCATCCACTCGCCGATGGCGACGCGGAACTCCGCGGCACTGGCCGGCAGATAAGCATCGATGAACGGCGGCAATTGCCCGCGTGCGCGATCGACCACGTGCATGAATTTATCGAGGGAGGCGCCGGGGTTTTCCGCTTCGTGCAGCAGGAAGCTGATGGCGCCGGCAAAGATCAGCGCCAGCACGCTCACCACCAGCGTGCCCAGCAACGCCACCGCCAGCCAGCGCGCGCGCCGGCCTTCGATCAAGCGCTGCAATTGCGGGGTGAGCATGTTGACCAGTTCGAACACCAGCAACCCGGCCAGCAGGCTTGGCAGCAAGCGCAGCGGAAGCACCAGCAACAAACCACCAAAGATGATGACCCAGCTGATGACCAGCAGGACTTGGCGTTGAGAAAACGTTGGCATACAGCCTCAAAACGAACGGCGTAAAAGGATTGGCAGTCTGCCAGCGTTCGGGTGTCAGCACTAGGGATTGTGTGGGGTGACCTTGGTCGGGGGCAGTCCGTCTTTTTGCAGCGACCTCACCGGCCCTATCGCGAGCAGGCTCGCTCCCACATTTGTCTGGCGTACACAGTTCCATGTGGGAGCGAGCCTGCTCGCGATGAGGCACTCATAGCCCCCCACAAATCCAGGGCTCAGTGCTTATTTTTTCTTCAGGCAATCACTCATGAACGCCTTGCGCTCGTCACCCTTGAGCGCCTTGGTCGCGGCATCGGCGTTGCAGTTCTTCATCTTCTCCTGCTGCGGGGTCATCGCTTTCGCGTCGTTGGCCGCCGGCGCGGCTTTGAGGCAGGTACTCATGAAGGCCTTGCGCTCATCGCCCTTGAGGCTTTTGGCGGTAGCGTCAGCATTGCAGGTGGTCATCTTGTTCTGTTGGGCCGTGGCGGCGAAACCCTGGGAGCAGAGCAGCAAACCGATCATCAACAAAGGGACACGCAACATCTTCATGGAGTTTTCTCCTTGTTGCCGCACCGAGGGGCGCGGCCTCGTTCTGGAGTGTAGACAACGCCTGTTACACATTCCTGCTCTCAAGGTGGCTGCGGCGATACTGTTCCGGCGTGCAACCGGCCTGACGCTGGAACATCGCGATAAACGCCGAGCCGGTGCTGTACCCCATGTCGAACGCGATCTCCTGAATGCTGCGCCGGCTGTCCAGCGCCTCGATCGCCGCCAGAAAACGCAAGCGCTGTCGCCACTCGCCGAAACTCATCCCCAGCTCACGCACGAACTGCCGCGCCAGCGTGCGCTCGCTGACATGGATCTGATCAGCCCACGCCGACAGCGGCCGGTTATCTCCGGGCTCCGCCTGCAAGGCTTCCAGAATGCCGAGCAGGCCGGGACTGCTGGCGTAGGGCAAATAGCATTCGTGGACGGGCGCCTGCTGCAGCTGATCCACCAGCACTTGCGCCAGGCGCTGGTCGGCCTCGTGCTCGGGAATCTTCACGTCGCGGGCGGCGAAATCCTTGAGGATCGCCTTGAGAATGTCGCTGATCGCCAGCGTACAGGCCTGTTGCGGCAAGGCCTGGCACAGCGCTGGCGAAAGGCAGACCGCGCGGTAGTTGATCGGCTGGTTGCTGTAGAAACTGTGCTCGATCTGCGGCGGCACCCACACGGCGTATTGCGGCGGCGACATGAAGCGGCTGGCGCCGATTTCCATGTGCAGGACACCGTTGGCCGAATACTCCAGCGTGCCCCACGGGTGACGGTGAGCCGAGGCGTATTCGTGGCTGTTGAAATCGGCGTAGCGGAAGTACACCGGCGAAGGCAGTTCGGTGAAGTCCAGCAGATCGATGTGTTTGCTGTTCATGCTGTCCGTCATCAGGGGCGGGTTGTCTGGTTCGAAGTATAGGCTTTCATCCAGACAGGCGATAATCAGCCCTCATTAACGTTCTGGTTTTTTCCGATGCAATACGCTTATCCCCTGCTGGCCATCTTCATTTGGGCCGGCAACACCGTAATCACCAAGATGTCGGCCGGCGCGATCTTCCCGGCCGAGATCGGTTTTTACCGCTGGCTGCTGGCCGGCTTGCTGTTCACGCCGTTCATGCTCAAACCGGTGATCGCCCATTGGTCGGCCATTCGTCCGAACCTGGGCAAGATTTTCGTCCTCGGCGTGCTGGGCATGGCGGTTTATCAAAGCCTGGCGTATTTCGCCGCGACCCTGACGTCGGCCACCAACATGGGCATCATCCTGTCGCTGATGCCGTTGATGTCGCTGGCCATGGCGATTGTCAGTCTCGGTCAGCGCCTGACGGCGGGGGCATTGGCCGGTGCGGTGTTGTCGTTCGCCGGGGTGTTGGTGGTGGTGTCGTCCGGCAGCCTCGGCACACTGATCGAACATGGGGTGAACCTGGGCGACGCAATGATGCTGATCGCCACCCTGGCCTATGCGATCTACAGCACGTTGCTGAAAAAGTGGCAGCTGCGTTTGCCGCCGCTGGTGTTGCTGTATTTGCAGGTGTGGGTGGCGGTGGTGGTGTTGTTTCCACTGTTTGCCGTGTCGGCGAAAACCGGGCTGACCGCGCAGAACATCCCGCTGGTGCTGTACGCCTGCCTGCTGGCTTCGATGATTGCGCCACTGGCGTGGATGCAGGCCGTGGTGCGCCTGGGGCCGAGCCGGACGACGCTGTTTTTCAATTTGCTGCCGGTGATCACCGCGCTGATTGCAGCGGTGGTCCTGCGTGAGCAGCTGGCGATGTATCACTTGGTGGGCGGGATGTTGACGTTGGGTGGGGTAATTGTTTCCGAACGCTGGACCATGGTTTTAGGCCGTAAGGTTCGCGTCGCCTGACCTGACGCCATCGCGAGCAGGCTCGCTCCCACAGGTTTTGCGTCGAACTCATTAGCTGCGTTCGACGCAAAACCTGTGGGAGCGAGCCTGCTCGCGATGAACGATAACGCTGTCTAAACCCCGGCAGCCTTCAACCGCGCCGCATGCTCGACAAACAGACGGATCGGCTCCGCGCCCTTCCCCACCAGCCCCAGCGACTGGTTGACGATGTCGAAATGATCCAGCGGATACTCATCGCCGATCACCGTCCCCAGATGCGAGCTATAGCGTCCGACCATCCCGTCGCAATGCCCGGCTTCGCGCACGAAGAGGCGGGCAAACAACCGACAACTTCGATTCGTCCCGTCGAACAGATTGCGCCCGCGATCGGTCTTGCCAGGCTGCAACGTGCCGGACCACGAGTAATAGCGCACGCCATTGACCTCTTCCGGCCCGTGCCCGCCCCAAGTTTCCGGCAGTCCCTGTGGATAACGCTGATTGAACAGCGCCACGCCCGCCGTCGTCAGCGATTCATGGGACGCGTGGATATCCACCGGAAGCTTCGGCCCGCGATAGCCGGTTTCCAGCAGGCTCATCAACGCACCGACGATGCGCAGAAGAAACGCCAGCAACCGCCCTTTCACGCTGTCCGCCGGGTAGTGCTTGTGCAGGTAATCGGCCAGTTCCGAACCATGATTGGGACCCGCCACCGAGGTCACCGACGCCACCCGATCCGGGCGTTTCGCCGCAGCGTAACGCGCCGTCAACGAACCCTGGCTGTGGCCGATCAGGTTGACCTTCTCGGCACCGGTCTCGCGCAGGATCTCGTCGATCCGCGCCAGCAGTTGTTCACCGCGCACTTCAGTCGAGTGCAGCGGCGAAACCTGCACCGCAATCACCGTCGCCCCTCCCTGGCGCAACGCCTCCACAATCCCATACCAGTACGGATAGAGCACCAGACGGATAAACCCGAGCATTCCCGGGACCAGCACCAACGGATAACGCGTGGCGGAACCTTGCGACATGGGTGGACATCCTTGTGATCGGTGAGGTGACGCAAGGCTGGATGCAAGACATCAGCCAAGCATCGGCATCAAAAATGACAACTCGACGACCAGTCTATGACAACCACCCTATTTCAACCCCGCCACCCCCGCCACGATCAAGCCGACCGACACCAGCTTGACCGCCGTCAGGCTTTCGCCGAGCAGGGCAAAGCCGAGGAACACCGTGCCCAGTGAACCGATGGCGGTCCAGATCGGGTAGGCGATGCTGACGGGCAGCTCGCGCATGGCCAGGGTCAGGAAGTAAATCCCGCCCACCGCGGCCACGACCGTAATCAGCGACGGCCAGGGCCGGGTGAAGCCTTCGGCGTATTTCATGCCCATGGCGAAGGTGACTTCGAACCCGGCGGCAATCAGCAAAAACACCCAGGCCATCTAGAGCTCCCTGGCCAGCGCCAGCAGCCGCTGTTCGGCCTCGGCGGCGGAGACCTCGAAGGTGCGTGCGGCGGACTCTTCGCCTTCGGCGGCGACCACGGTGACGTCAGTGACGCCGATGAACCCCAGCGCCGTGCGCAACAGCGTGTCGGCATGGTTCAACGCTTCCAGCTCACCGCCGGGACCGAAACCGAACCCGCCGCGACTGGTGACGATCAGGGCTTTCTTGCCCTGCACCAGCGGTTCGTACTGCGCGACGCCATTGTCCAGCGTGTGATTGAAGGTCAGCCCGAGCCGCACGATCTGATCGATCCAGGCCTTGAGTCCGCTGGGCACGCTGAAGTTGTGCATGGGCGTGGAAATCACCAGCAAATCGTGGCCAAGCAATTCGCCCACCAGCTCATCACTGAACGCGAGATCGGCCTGCATCGTCAGCGGCCGTGCCTCGGGTTCGGGATAGAAGGCGGCCGCGACAAACGCTTCGTTGACCGGCGGAATCAGCGCCCGTCCGACTTCGCGACGGGTCAATTGGGATTGGGGATGACGCGCCTGCCAGGCGCCCAGAAACACTTCAGCCAGGCGCCGGGAATGGGAACGCTCTCCCCGTGGGCTGGCATGAATGGCAAGAACTCTGTTCATCTGAATCTCCTGAGGACTACACTCGAACGGCGTGTGGCGTGGAGATTGAGCTTGCGAACGCCGCATCTCAAATGAGCAAAAATCAGTCAGGGTGAATTCATTTCACCCATGGAGAACCTCATGTTTGCCTCGCTGCCGCTGACCGCCCTGCGCGCGTTTGAATCTGCCTCCAGGCTGTTGAGCTTCAAGGCGGCCGCCGAAGAACTGGCGGTGACACCGACCGCGGTGTCGCACCAGATTCGCTTGCTGGAGAGCTGGCTCGGCGTGCCGTTGTTCGAGCGGCTGCCACGGCAAGTGCGCCTGACCGAGTGCGGCGAGCGACTGTTCCACAGCGTGCATGGCGCGTTGCTGGAAGTGGCGCAGAGCGTCGACACCCTGCGCCCGCAACGCAGCGGCAGCAGCCTGACGATCTCCACTACCGCCGCGTTTGCCGCCCTGTGGCTGGTGCCGCGTCTCGGACGCTTTTATGCGCGGCATCCGAACATCAGTCTGCGGCTCGACACTCATTGCGAAGTGATCGACCTGCATCAGGACGCCAGCGTCGATCTGGCAGTGCGCTACAGCCTCGATGACTATCCAAACCTGTACGGCCTGTGCCTGTTCGATGAGTCGTTCGGCGTGTACGGCTCACCCGAGCAAGTGGCGCTGGCAGCCCGACGGGCGCCGACGTTGATCAGCGTGCGTTGGCATAACTCGAAGCTGTACGCCCATGGCTGGGAAGCCTGGTGCGCGCAATCCGCTGAAACCTGGCTGACAGGGCAACCGGCGGTCCGGGAATACGACGAGGAGCACTACGCATTGCAAGCCGCCATTGCCGGACAAGGCCTGGTGCTGGCGAGCAATATTCTGGTGTCAGAGAGCGTGGCGAGCGGTTTGCTGGTGGCTTACCGAGGTGAAGTCCAGGTAAACGGTGCGGGTTACAGCGCGCTGTGCGTTCCGGGCCGGGAACGCCATCCGCCGGTCCGGGCGTTTTTTGCCTGGTTGCAGGAAGAGGCCGCGTTGTCGGGGTTACTGCCAAGATCTCAGCCTGCGCGCGTAAGCATCCTGACGCTGGGAGAAGTGCATACCCAATGATATATCGAGGACGCCGCCATGAACCACGGCAACTAACAACGACAACTATCCACCCCAAAACAAGTCAACTTCTGCGCATATAGTTACAATCGCCAACTGGACTCAAAACATAAGTTCTTTAATATTTAAAAGCCAGACAACAAGTCTGACCACACAAATAAAGGACTATAGTATGCACATTGAAGAACGCCTTGAATTCGTAGACTCGCTCCCCGCCCTTCCGGCAGCATTAAAACCCCGGGCATTTTCCGCAAACAATGTAATCACACCTATTGACCCAAACAAAGAAAGTGGCACTGTCGGCCCGGAAATGGTGAACATTTACATGCCGGGTGTTTCGGAGCAGAACCGGGAAGATGTCGACAATTGCAAGTTATTGGTACAGAACGCCGCCAGCCAACTTTACGACCCGATCAAAGAGCTTCATCAGTGGTACACCTATTACATCAACAGCCTGGCCAAGCTCGGGTGGGTGACTCAAGCCTTCCAGGTTAAAAGCCAGACCATCAGGAACAGTGGGCTGACCATGGACATACTGGCCGCTTACGTGTTGCAAGGGTTAGTGGGGTCCAACGCTCCCAAACTGTCCCAGTTGGCCGCCAAGGCAGTAGAGGGCGTCAAAAGCGATCAAGGCCTGATCAATATCTACAACCACAAGGCCAACGTCGGGTCCGACGCCAAGTTTGACATGTCGCCGGTATGGCAGACACCGCAGGGCTCTCCGATGATGGTCCTCAATTGCAATACGTTGAATGTCCGCGAGAGCACTCGCGGGATTCTTTTCTGGAAGTCGACCACCCAGTCGACGGCTATCAGAACAGCTGCACAGGCTTCTTACTTGAATCTGGCAGTCTACGACCGAATTCGTTACTCGGTTCTGGACAAACTCGGCCAGGCTGCCGAAGACTACCTTGAAGGTATTCCAGGTTTTCAGTAATCAAAAACCATTGTAACAGGGAGAGCTCGTGATACTTCGCGAGCTCTTTTAACGACAAAACAAAAACAAACGAGAACAACGATGCCTTACAGCACAGCGGATATTTATATTGTCGATGGAAACATCACCCTCTTTCTTGGTTCGCATTCGGAGACATTCAAACAGGACATTCTGCATTCAAGCCTGCTCGCGAATTTGGTTTCCAACTCCCAAAGCATTGCTTCCGAGAACTGGCTGAGCGCCTATAAAAAAGCCTTGGGCAATTTATTCTGGATAACTAAAAGTTCTGGCAATCAACTGCTTAAAAAACAGCCGGCAAGCATCATAAAATTTGCCACGCCCACCTTATCCAGTCTTTTATCAGCGACCGAACTCAAGCAACTGTCCGACGCCTTTGGCACCATAAAGAATTTGCCAGAAGACTCTGACGCGCTAATTGCGCTGTTGAACAAAATTCAACATGGCAGCGACAACGCCAACACGGTCTGTCCGTTACTGACGGTGATCGCTGCCAACAAGACCATCATTTCACTTCGCCCGGTCTTCGACACAATCCACCCGGTGAACATCGCCATTCTTGACGAAGAGCTCTCTCAAAAAGAAGTACTCAGCGGGCCGCAGATCACCCTATGGGTAACGTATCTGGCAGAGGAAAAATACGTGTCGGTCCGCAATAAAATCATCGAGAAACTGGGAAGCAAGATCACTACCCACCTGCATCACATCCCGCCTTACGAGAAGACAGCCCTCCTCGATGCCTGACCATTTGACTGCGCGCTATCGGGTCACCATCCGCCGATAGCGTGCTCAAGCGTCACGTCAATCAGCCTTTAACGGTCTTCGGCGCCTTGCCCGCCTTCATCTGCTCCAGCAATGGCGCGCACTGGTTCGGCTCGCCACCGCTCGGCGCAACCAGTGCCAGCAACCCTGCCGCCGGCGCAGCAATCACACCCAGCGCGACCATGCCGGCCCCGCGCAGTAAGAGCGGTACGGCCTTCACACCGGCATCGGGCTTGATGAACTTGCCCCGCACATAGAGCGGCGAACGCAACGAAATCAGGCGCCAGCCCTTGGATTCCGGCGTGATGGTCAAGTCCAGCTGTTCAGTCGCCATGTTCGCCGTGCCATCGATGTAGATAATCGCGTTCTCGGTATCGAAGACGAACAGTCGTGTGGTCGTCAGGCCGGTCTTGATATCGAAGTCGGCCGCCGCGCAGTTGATCTTCACTTCCTTGTCGCCAAAGATCTTGCCCACTACATAGTTGCCGACGTTAAGCCCGGCCAGCTCCATCAACTCACGGCTGATGGCGCCATCGTTGATCAGCATCTTCAGGTTGCCATTGGCCGAGCCCAGCAGTTTCGCCACCGAGTTGCCCCGGCCAGTGATGTCGGCATCGCCATTGAGCTCGCCGAAACTGGTCTTCATCGGTTCGAAGGTCGGGAACAGTTGCTTGAGCTTGAAGCCACGCGCCGTGAGCTTGGCGTTGCCTTCCAGCGGCTCGGTGCGGCCGTTGAGGCGAATCTGCGCATCCAGCTTGCCGCCGGCGACGCCGAAACGCAGGGGTTCGAGGCTGAGCACGCCATCGGTCAACACCAGGTGGGTATAGAGGTCGTTGAACGGCAGTTTTTCACTGTGGACGATGCGCTTGCCGGTGAATTCGACATCGGCGTCCATGTCGCGCCAGCGCTCAGTCTTGAACTCCTCGACCGGCAACACCTTGTCCGCGGGTTGTTTGCTTTCACCGCCGCGGGCCTTTTGCTTGGCGTTGGAGTCGGCACCGATCAGCGGCGCCAGGTCGGCGAACAACAGTTGATTGGACAGCAGCGAACCACTGAGCTTCGGCCGTGGCTGACTGGCGACGTAGGCCAGGCTGCCATGGATGTCGCTCTGGCCGATCTTGCCGTTGAACTCTTCATAGCGGAACACCGCGCCGCCCGGCTCATGCAGCTTGGCGATCAAGTGACCGTCGGTGGCGTAAGGCGGCGTGTCCGGCAGGGTCACGCCGGTGAGAGGATAGAGGTTGCCGAGGCTGCTGCCGGCCAGTTTCAGGCGCAGGTCCAGCGCTCCGAGGTTGAGCGGATCGGTCAGTGTGCCTGCGAGCTCGACACTGGTGTCGGCGATCTTGACCTGGGCCTGCAGCGGGAACGGCCGGGCCGAATCCTGCAGGGCCAGCAGGCCGCCGATCTTGCCGTCGCCCGTGAGTTTCTGGCCGTGGTACTGGCCTTTGACCTTCAACGCAAATGCGTAGTCCTGAGGTGCAGCGCCCTTCTCCTGCGCGCTTTTCGCGGCTTTGTCGCCGACGATATCGCTGAACGGGATCGGTTTGCCCAGCGGGTCGATAATCAGGTCGAGCTGGGTTTTCAGGTTCTGGTCGTCGAGGGTGACATGGCCCTTGTCGAAGCCGATAGCGCCGATGTCGACCACCCAGCTGGAGGGTTCAGCGTTCGGGTCTTTGGGGTCGAATTTGAACGTCCAGTTAGCGCGGCCATCGGCCAGGCGCTGGAGGTCGGCATTCGGTTCGGTCAAATCGATGCGCGGGATCGTCACACGTTGCGCCAGCAGGGCCAGCGGTGAAATGCGCAGCTCGACACGCTTGAGCGTGACCATCTGCGGCTGCTTCGACCAGTCCGGGTTACCGAGGCTCAAATCCTGCGCCACCACATGCGGCCACGGGACCCAGGCGCGCCAGCCACCTTCGTCGAGCTCGCGCCGCCAGACCACGGACAGGTCGCCATTAATAGCGAAGGTCCGGTGCAGCTCTTCGGAGACTTTGGTGTTGATCGTCGGTTTGATCCGGTTCCAATCGAAGAACACGATGATCAGAACCAGTATCGCCAGCAGCACAACCAGGCTGGCGAAGGTCCATGCAAAAATTTTCGGGGTGCGCGTCATTGCACAGGGCTCCTGAATACGACTGAGCGCCCTGACAGCGACGCCTGTGTGAAACGTTAGGCCAGAACCGGCCTGCTACTAAACGTGGGACTGGGAAACGGCGCGCAGGTTTAACCGAAATGCGGCTTAACGCTCAAATAATCGGCCGCGATCACTCTACCCCCAGACCCAACGTTACCGACCCCGCACTTTTGTGCGGCGCGAGTGAGTCGAAAATACCCACCGCGGTGCAAAACAGCTCCCCGGAAACGCCCGGTCTAGAGCCCTCCAGCGGAACAATCAATTCCGTTGATTATTACCATTGCGTTTATGAACTTTTATATCGACTTATCGAGAGTAGCATTGCACTCGTACCCACTTTAAAGCCCTCCCATGGAGCACCCGATCATGAAACGCCAATTACTGCTTAGCCTTTCCCTCTCACTGCTGGCCAGCACCGCTTTCGCTCTGCCAGCCGCTGACCAGGCAACCCCACAAGTCAAAACCAGCCACTCGGTGTTCAGCCAGACCGTTGCTGCCGATGGTTCCGACCGTACTCCACAAGGCCAGACCCTGGCTGAAGGCGGTAACGATCGCCTGAAAGAAAAAGGCCTGATCACTCAGGATGGTTCGGATCGCACTCCACAAGGTCAGACCCTGGCTGCTGACGGTTCCGATCGCACTCCACAAGGTCAAACCCTGGCTGCCGACGGTTCCGATCGCACTCCACAAGGCCAAACCCTGGCTGCTGACGGTTCCGACCGCACCCCACAAGGCCAAACCCTGGCAGCTGACGGTTCCGATCGCACTCCACAAGGCCAAACCCTGGCTGCCGACGGTTCCGATCGCACTCCACAAGGCCAAACCCTGGCTGCCGACGGTTCCGATCGCACTCCACAAGGCCAAACCCTGGCTGCTGACGGTTCCGATCGCACCCCACAAGGCCAAACCCTGGCTGAAGGTGGTGGTGACCGCGTGATCGAACGCAACAGCGCTCTGAGCTAAGCCCATGGCGGCCCTGAAAAAAAGCCCAATCCACGGATTGGGCTTTTGACTTTATAGAAGCAGCATTTCCCCGCTCGATCTCCCGATACACGTTCGACGCCGGCAAAGCCGATTTGCTAGAGTGCGCCGCTGTCCTGTCCAGAAAAACACCCTTGCGATGCTGCCCCGCGCCGAACAGAAACAACAAACCCGCAACGCCCTGATGGACGCTGCCCGTCACCTGATGGAATGCGGCCGAGGATTCGGCAGCCTGAGCCTGCGCGAAGTGGCGAAAACCGCCGGCATCGTCCCCACCGGTTTCTACCGGCATTTCGCCGATATGGATGAACTCGGCCTGGTGCTGGTGAGCGAAGTCGGCCAGACCTTCCGCGAAACCATCCGCCTGGTGCGCCATAACGAATTCGTCATGGGCGGCATCATCGACGCCTCGGTGCGGATCTTTCTTGACGTGGTGTCGGCCAATCGCTCGCAGTTCCTGTTCCTCGCCCGTGAGCAGTACGGCGGTTCATTGCCGGTGCGCCTGGCCATCGGCCGCTTGCGCGAAGACATCAGCTCGGACCTCGCGGCCGACCTGTCGCTGATGCCAAAGCTGCAACACCTGGACATCGCCGGCCTGAGCGTCATGGCCGACCTGATCGTCAAAAGCGTATTTGCGACCTTGCCCGACATCATCGACCCACCGGCCGAGGCGCTGCCCGAGCATCTGACGCCACAGGCGAAAATCACCCAGCAGCTGCGGTTTATTTTTATCGGCCTCAAACACTGGCAAGGCCTGGGCAGTACGGAATAACCTCAGCTGCGCACGCAACACCGATCCCCCGTAAACGCCGATCTCCTGTGTAGGAGCCGGCTTGCTGGCGATTCAAACGACACGGTGCAGCTGACCCACCACCGCCCTGTAGGAGCCGGCTTGCCGGCGATGGCGCCCGTCAGCCAACAAAGATGTCGTCTGACCCACCGCGATCGCCGGCAAGCCGGCTCCTACACGGATCTGCGGTGAATGCGGGATCGCTAACAATCTGGAGCACACCTCGCGCCGTCATTTGGTGCGCCCTTCCCGGACTCGCACCAAATTGCCGCAGCATTCTGAAACACCATCCCTGTTCTGACAGGCATTTCCTACACTTCCCCCGATTGGCAAGCCCCTTGCTCTAGCCTCAGCAATGTCCATTGCTGGAAGCTTTCCGATGCTGGTGATTCATCGCAGAATCGACCCTCAACCCGTCTGGGCCGCCGAGTTGCTCCTGACCTTCGAAGCCCGGAGCAAAAGCCGTTTGCGCTGTTTCAGTGCCGAGGGTGAAGACGTCGGGTTGTTTTTGGAGCGCGGCCAGCCGCCGCTGTATGACGGCGAGTGCCTGCAAGCCGAAGACGGTCGTGTCGTGCGCGTCTGCGCCCGCCCCGAACAATTGCTGCACGTCACCTGCGCCAACGCTTTCGAGCTGACCCGCGCGGCTTATCACCTGGGCAACCGCCACGTCGCCCTGCAAGTGGGTGATGGCTGGCTGCGCCTGCTCGACGACTACGTGCTCAAGGCGATGCTCGAACAGCTGGAGGCGAAGGTCGAACATATCGAAGCGCCGTTCCAGCCGGAACACGGCGCGTACGGTGGCGGCCATCACCATTCACGCCACGGCGACGAGGACTTCAACTACCCGCCGAAACTGCACCAGTTCGGCGTGCGCCTGTGAACCCGGCCTGGGCGCTGCTGCGCCTGGCCAGTCCGCAGTTGCCGATTGGCGGCTACAGCTATTCCCAAGGGCTGGAGATGGCGGTGGATAACGGCCGGGTGAATGACGCCGATAGCGCGCGCCGCTGGATCAGCGATCAACTGCTGCTGAACCTCGCGCGCTTCGAAGCGCCGCTGCTACTGGCCCACTGCGTGGCCGCCGCCGACGAACGCTGGGATGAGCTGTTGCAGCGCTGCGAAGAACACCGCGCCAGCCGCGAGACCCGCGAGTTGCATCAGGAGAGCCGGCAAATGGGTTACTCCTTGCAGCAACTGCTCAACGGTTTGCCGGAACTCGATGCCGCGGCCCGCGCCTTTCTCGAACAACGCCCCGAACCGCACCTGGCCCTCGGCTGGTCGCTGGCCGCGCGCGCCTGGCGCATCAGCCCGCAGGACGCCCTGGCCGCGTGGTTGTGGAGCTGGCTGGAAAACCAACTGGCCGTGCTGATGAAAACCCTGCCGCTCGGCCAACAGGCTGCGCAGCGCCTGACCAGTGAACTGCTGCCGCTGCTGCAAGAAGCCCAGCAGAACGCCACCCGAATCAACCCCGAACACTACGGCAGCGCCGCGTTCGGCCTGTCCCTGGCGTGCATGGCCCATGAGCGCCAGTACAGCCGCCTGTTCCGTTCCTAGGACAGCTTATTTTGGAGAATCATATGAACACACAACCTCTGCGCGTCGGCATCGGCGGCCCGGTCGGTTCCGGCAAAACCGCCTTGACCCTGGCTTTGTGCCTGGCCCTGCGCGACCGCTACAACCTGGCCGTGGTCACCAACGACATCTACACCCGCGAAGACGCCGATTTCCTGGTGCGCAACGAAGCCCTAGCCCCGGAGCGGATCATCGGCGTGGAAACCGGCGGCTGCCCGCACACGGCGATCCGCGAAGACGCGTCGATCAACCTCGAGGCCGTCGACCAGCTGAATCGACGCTTTCCGGGGCTGGACCTGATCCTGGTGGAATCCGGTGGCGATAACCTCTCGGCCACATTCAGCCCGGAACTGTCGGACCTGACGATCTACGTGATCGATGTGTCGGCCGGCGACAAGCTGCCGCGCAAGGGCGGGCCGGGAATCTGCAAATCCGATCTGCTGGTGATCAACAAGGTCGATCTCGCGCCGCTGGTGGGCGCATCGCTGTCGATGATGGACAGCGACACCCAGCGCATGCGCAACGGCAAGCCATTCGTTTTCAGCAACCAGAAAACCGGGTTGGGGCTGGAAGACATTATCGCGTTCATCGAACGCCAGGGCCTGCTGACCGCGGCCTGAAACTGAACAACCTTTATCAACAAGGAAGCTTATCCATGACATTGAAACGCATCCTGGGCGCCCTGGCCCTGCTGCTGACCCCGGCCATCGCCTTCGCCCACCCCGGCCACGGCGATAACGGCCTGCTTGCCGGCGTCAGCCACCCCATTGGCGGACTCGATCATTTGCTGGCAATGGTTGCCGTCGGTTTGTGGGCCGCTCAGCAAAAAGGTGCCGCGCGCTGGGCACTGCCGTGCACCTTCGTGGGCACCATGCTGATCGGTGGCCTGCTCGGTTTTGAAGGGCTGAACCTGCCGGCGCTGGAAAGCGGCATTGCGGCATCGGTGCTGGCGCTGGGCCTGGCGGTGGCCCTGGCCGTGCGTCCACCGTTGAGCATGGCAGTGGGCGCGACCGCCTTGTTTGCACTGTTCCACGGCGTGGCGCACGGACTGGAGTTGCCGGACATGTCGAGCCCTTGGGCGTATGCCGCCGGGTTTGTGGCGGCGACGGCAGCGTTGCATGCGGCGGGTTATGCGGTGGTGAGAGTGTTGCCGCAGGCGGCGGCGCCGTTGGTGCGTCTGGCGGGTGCCGCATCGGCGGCGACTGGGGTCTGGTTGTTGGCGGGTTGATTTTGCAGAGCTTTTGATGACCTCTTCGCGAGCAGGCTCGCTCCCACAATGGATCTGTGCACGCCGTACCAATGTGGGAGCGAGCCTGCTCGCGATGACGGCCTGAAGGACACCACATCTCCAAGGCCTGATAACATGTCGCGCAATCAACCCTGCCGTGACGACGCCAGCCAATGCCGCATGCTCCCCGCTCCACTTCCCAGCCTGAATTGACCGCTCTGTTTGCCTCGGTGCAGCAGCATTTCCAGGACGTGATCGTGCCGCTCTGGCAGGGACCCGGCTGGAATGCCGAACTGGCCTTGCCTTACGAGGCACTGGACGCCGGCCATCAACCGTTGCCTGCCCAGCGTTATCGGGCCATGGCCTGCGCGCGTCAGCTGTATCTGTTTTCCAGCCTGATCGGCCAGGTGCCCGGCGCCGAAACCCGCGCGGCTGCTTTGTTCCGCTCGCTGCAGCAACATTTCCATGACGCCGAGCACGGTGGCTGGTTCTACAGCATCGATCCGCAGGGCGCTCCGCTGGACCAGAGCAAAGATCTCTACACCCACGCCTTCATCCTCTTCGCCTGCGCCCATTATTGGGACAAGGTTCGCGAGCCGCTGGTGGCCTCGGTGCTCAATGCCGTGCTGGAAGTGGTCACGCAGCGTTTCGCTACGGGCGACGGCCTGTACGAAGCCACCCTCGAACGTGACTGGTCGTCGCGCAACAGCGGGCCACTGCAAAACCCGCTGATGCACCTGGCGGAAGCGTTCCTCGCCACGCTGTCGGTGCGTGAAGACGTGGCCGTGCAGGATTTACTGGCCGAGTTATGCACAGGCATGCAGAAACGCTTTATCGATCTACAGCACGGCGTGCTGATGGAGAAACCGCTGGGTGCTGTGGATAACTGGTTTGAACCGGGCCATCAGTTCGAATGGTATTTCCTGCTGGAATCCTCGCCGCTGTTGCGCCGCACGCCTTTGCACGCTTCGCTGGAGCGCGCGTTTGCGTTCACCGAGCAGTCCGGTGTTGATCAATCGACGGGGGCTGTGAAGGCGATGCTCACGCTGGATGGGCATTCGAAGGACGGCACTCAGCGCATCTGGGCTCAGGCCGAATACTTGCGCGCACTGACTTTGCGTCCGGACAGCGATGCCACGTTGTTGCGCCAATTGCAGGCTTTGCAACAGCACGCTCTGCATGCGGGTGGCTGGTATGAATGTCGGGATGAGCATGGCGAAGTGAGCCGGCGGGACATGCCGTCGACCACGCCGTATCACCTGGCGACCTGCTATCGCGGGCTGGCCGATTATCTCGCTGACTGACAGATCGCTATCGCGAGCAGGCTCGCTCCCACAGTAGATTTTCTTTGGTCACAAGATTTTTGAACAACCGAGATCCACTGTGGGAGCGAGCCTGCTCGCGAAAGGCCGTTACGCGGTCTTACGCCTTGTTACGCTCAATGGAAAAACCAGCCCACGTCTGGCTCACCGGCATCAACTCAAGACTGTTGATGTTGATGTGCGCCGGGGCGTTGAGCACCCAGAAAATGGTGTCGGCGATGTCCTGCGGCTGGATCGGCTCGGCACCGGCGTAGGTCGCGTTGTAGCGCTCCTGATCCCCGGCGAAACGCACCAGCGAAAACTCGCTTTCGCACAGGCCCGGCTCAATGTTGCTGACACGCACGCCCGTGCCCTGCAGGTCGCAGCGCAGGTTCAGGGAGAACTGTTTGACGAACGCCTTGCTCGCGCCATACACATGGCTGCCCGGGTACGGGTAGTTACCGGCGATGGAACCGAGGTTGATGATGCCGGCGCCACGGCCGTGAGCGATCAGGCGCGGCAGCAGCAGGCGAGTGCTGTACATCAGGCCCTTGATGTTGGTGTCGACCATGGTGTCCCAATCATCAAGATCGCACTTCGGTGCAGGGTCCACGCCGAGCGCCAGGCCGGCGTTGTTGATCAGGCCGCGCAGTTTGGCAAAGGACGGCGGCAAGTTGGCAATCGCGTCCTCCATGGCCTTGCGATCACGCACGTCGAGCACCAGCCCATGGACCTCGGTCTGCTTCGACAATTCGGCGCACAGGGCATTGAGGCGCTCTTCACGACGGCCCGTCAGCACCAGTTTCCAGCCAGCCTCGGCAAAACGGCGGGCACAGGCTTCGCCAAAACCGGACGTCGCGCCGGTAATAAACAGGGTGTTGGACATCGTGTTCTCCTTGCTTCGGCTGAGGAACAGCCATTGGAATAGAAAATCAGCTGGCAGCATGCCCGGCCTTGTCGGCAGCGGCAACCACCAGAAACTGTACGAAAAACGACCAACCCCCGCCAGGCCGCGCCTCCCGTGGGTTGCAGCCATGTACGCGCACGTTATCCACAGGCCGGTCCACAGTTTCCGGGGGCAAGTCAAAAAGCTGCAAGCCGCTGTGCACAAGGCTTTGCGGGGAGATTACAAAGTTTTTCGCTTGACCCTGAAGTGTCGGCCGTGTAGCCCAGGGCATTTTGCACGATGGACCGGGTTAACCAACGATGGCGCCAAGCCAGTAACTACGGCCCTCAGCCGAGTCTTTCCAGAGTTTAACCACAGACTTATCCACAGGCTGTCCTTCTCCGGTTTCAGGCCATTTTACCGCCGAGAAAAAGGTTGACATTGACCGGCAGCGGTTCGGCAAAAAGCCCTGATCAAAAAACAATCACTTCTCTGCAAGCCGCGCCGTTAAAGGCCTCCAGCCAGCTACTCCCACGTTATTCACAGCCAGCTCCACAGCAATCGGGGACAAGTCAAAACCGTGACAAAACAACTATTTGCAGCGGCTTTATGTCGCGCTTTGAGAGCTTGGTGAATTTGTTTTCCACAATTTCAGAAACACCCATGACTCACTGTAGGAGCGAGCCTGCTCGCGATGGACGTTAACGATGACGCGTGCTTTCTGAAATAACGCGGCGCTCTCCAGTTCATCGCGAGCAGGCTCGCTCCTACAGGGGGGTTGTGGTGAATCGGGGATGTAAAAAAGCCCCGGCGATCGCTCGTCGGGGCTTGTGTTGTCGCAGCGGAAAATCAGTGCCCGCCGAGGTAAGCGTTACGCACCTCCTCGTTCACCAGCAGCTCCTTGCCGGTGCCTGTCAGGCGGATCTCGCCGTTGACCATCACGTACGCCCGGTCCGACAGTTTCAGCGCATGGTTGGCGTTCTGCTCGACCAGAAAAATGGTCATGCCGGTTTTGGCCAGTTCCCGCAACGTCGCGAAGATCTGTTTCACCACAATCGGCGCCAGCCCCAGGCTCGGCTCATCGAGCAACAGCAGTTTCGGCCGGCTCATCAGCGCACGGGCGATGGCGAGCATTTGCTGCTCGCCGCCGGACATGGTCATGGCCCGCTGGTTGCGCCGCTCTTCGAGCCGCGGAAACAGTTCGAACATGCGCTGCATGTCTTCCTTGGCGTACTTGTCACCGATCGGGATGGTGCCCATCAGCAAGTTTTCCTCGACGGTCATGTCGGGGAATACGCGCCGGCCTTCCGGTGACTGAGCGATGCCGTTGGAAGCGATGTAGTGCGACGATTTATGGGTGATGTCCACGCCCTGATAGAGAATCTGCCCGTCCGCCGCGCGCGGCTGACCGAAGATCGACATCAGCAGGGTCGACTTGCCCGCACCGTTGGAGCCGATCAGGCTGACGGTTTCCCCCTCGTTGATGTGCAGCGAAACATTTTTCAGGGCCTGGATCGGTCCGTAGAACACGTCCAGGTCTTTGAGTTCGAGGATCGGTTGGCTCATAGCACCACTTCCTCTTCATCGGCACCCAGGTAGGCTGCAATCACTTTCGGGTCGTTGCGGATTGCGTCGGGGCCACCCTCGGCGATGACGACGCCGTGGTCCAGCACCACGATGTGGTCGGAAATGCTCATTACCATGCCCATGTCGTGTTCGATCAGCACCACGGTCAGATCGTGCTCGTCGCGCAGCAGCCGGATCATCGCGCTCAGCGCTTCGGTTTCCTGAGGGTTGAGGCCGGCAGCCGGTTCGTCGAGACAGATGATCTGCGGCCGGGTGCACATGGCCCGGGCAATTTCCAGACGGCGTTGCTGGCCGTAGGACAGTTCACCGGCCAGACGGTTGGCGCAGTCCACCAGGTCCACCACTTCCAGCCAGTAGAAGGCGTGGTCCAGGGCGTCGCTTTCAGCCTTGCGGTAGCCCTTGGTATTGAGGATGCCGGCCAGCATGCTGCGGTTGACCCACATGTGTTGGGCCACCAGCAGGTTTTCCAGCACCGACATTTCCTTGAACAGGCGAATGTTCTGGAACGTCCGCGCCAGGCCGGCACGGTTTACCAGGTGCGTACCGCCGAACATCTTGTAATACAGGCGGCTGGCGAACGAAGCCGGGGAGACGAAATCGGTCGGTTTGAATGATTCGCCCAGCAGCTTGATGACGTTGGTCTGCTCGCCGCGGACATTCAGTTCGATCTTGCCGCCGGACGCCTTGTAGAAACCGGTCAGGCAGTTGAACACGGTGGTCTTGCCGGCACCGTTGGGGCCGATCAGGGCGAAAATTGAATTGCGGTGCACCTTCAGGCTCACATCGCTCAACGCCTTGATGCCGCCGAAGTGCATCATCAGCTTCTCGACCGAGAGTACGACTTCGCTCATGGCGCTACTCCTTTACGCGGGGTCACACCGGTACGGCTGATCCGAATCAGGCCGCGCGGTCGCCAGATCATCATCAACACCATCAGGATGCCGAACAGCAGCACGCGGTATTCCGCGAAGCCACGCAGCAGTTCCGGGGCCACGGTCAGCACGAACGCCGCGATGACCACGCCGATGGTCGAGCCCATGCCGCCCAGTACCACGATGGCAAGAATCAGGGCCGATTCGAAAAAAGTGAACGAGGTCGGGTTGACGAACCCCTGGTAAGTGGCGAAGAACACCCCCGCCAGACCTGCCGTCGAGGCACCGATGGTGAACGCCGACAGCTTGACCAGCACGTGGTTCAGGCCCATGGAGCGGCAGGCGATCTCATCTTCGCGCAAGGCTTCCCAGGCGCGGCCGACCGGCATTTTCACCAGACGATGCTTGATGTACAGCACGGCCAGTACCACCAAAAACAACACCGCGTAGATGAAGTAGTACTTCACGTCCGGGTTGTAGGCGATGCCGAAAAACTCATGGAACGGAACACCACCGTCCTTCGCCCGTTTGCCGAACTCGAGGCCGAAGAAGGTGGGCAGTGGCGCAGGCATGCCGTTCGGGCCACCGGTCAGGGTCAGCCAGTTATTGAGGACCAACCGGATGATTTCACCGAAGCCGAGGGTCACGATCGCCAGGTAGTCACCGTGCAGGCGCAACACCGGGAAACCGAGGATGCAACCGGCCAGCCCCGCCGTGATCGCCGCCAGTGGCAGCACCGTCCAGAAACCCAGCCCGAGGTATTGATAACCCAGCGCCAACCCATAGGCGCCGATGGCGTAGAACGCCACGTAACCCAGGTCGAGCAGGCCGGCGAGGCCGACTACGATGTTCAGGCCCAGGCCCAGCAAGACGTAGATCAACCCGAGGATCACCACGCCCAGCAGGTAGGAGTTGGAGAAGAACGGGAACACCACCGCGATGACGATCATCAGCGGGATGATCCAGCGCAGGCGAGATTTGTAATCGGGCGGCAGTACGTGAACGCCGGAGCCAGTGCTTTCAAAGCCTTCAAGGATCTTCAGGCCCTTTGGCGTTTGCAGGAACAGGCTCAGGGCAAAGCGGCCCGCCATGACGATGGCGACAATCCACGCCACACGCGTCGTTTCCAGATTGAAGCCATAGCCGTCGAGGACTACGCCCACAATCGGGCCAAACACAATCAGGGCGACCAGACCGGCAAGAATCGCGTCAACCAGGCTTCTTTTGAGATCAATGGTTTTTTTAGTGGTTGAAGACATCGCTTACACCTTCGACACAAGAGGACGGCCGAGCAGGCCTTGGGGCCGAAAGACCAGAACGAGAACGAGCAGCGAGAAGCTGAAAACGTCTTTGTAGTCCGAGTTGACCAGACCGGAGAACAGCGACTCGGAAATCCCGAGGATGATCCCGCCGAGCATCGCGCCAGGCAGCGAGCCGATCCCGCCGAGTACCGCGGCGGTGAACGCCTTGATGCCGATGACGAAGCCAGCGTAGAAGTCGAACGTGCCGTAGTTCATGGTGATCAGCACGCCGGCCAGGGCCGCCATCGCTGCACCGATGATGAACACGTAGGAAATCACGCGGTCGGTGTTGATCCCCAGGATCGAGGCCATCTTGCGGTCTTGCTGGGTCGCACGGCACATGCGGCCGAGCTTGGTGTACTTGATGACGTAGGTCAGCAGCGCCATGCCGGCGAATGCAGCGACCAGAATGAAGATCTTGGTGTACGTCAGCTGGACGAAGCCGCTGCCGACTTCAACGCGCCATGCACCGGTCAGCAGGGTCGGTACGCCTTGCTGGCGGGCGCCCTGTGCGATCTGTGCATAGTTTTGCAGGATCAGCGAAATACCGATGGCGCTGATCAGCGGTGCCAGTCGGGTGGAGTTACGCAGGGGCTTGTAGGCGACACGCTCGATGACCCAGCCATACACCGCCGTGACGACGATGGTGAAGATTAGTGTGCCAAGCATCAGCAGAGGGAAGGATTCGATACCGAAGTATGCCAGCAGAGCCAGACTGATTGCCGCGAGGTAAGCGGAAATCATGTAAACCTCGCCGTGGGCGAAGTTGATCATGCCGATGATGCCATAGACCATTGTGTAGCCGATGGCGATCAGGCCATAGACCGACCCGAGGGTCAGGCCGTTGACCAGTTGCTGCAGGAAAATACCATCCATAACGCAATCTCACGCATTTGAGAGACTGCACAGAAGCCGGGTGCGACGGACCGGGGTTCAGCCACCCGCGCAACACGGTTGTGTGCAGCTCTACGAGAAAAGACAGGTACTGCACGGACATGTTCTAAGACTGCCCGGCGCATCAGCGCCGGGCAGATCAACAGCTCATATCACTTCTGTTTTTCCAGTTGGTGGTATTTGCCATCCTTGTCCCACTGGTAAACCACGTAGTCGGAGATTTTCAGGTCGCCCTTGGCGTCCCAGGTCTTCTCGCCCATCACGGTTTTAACCGGGTTTTTCTTCAGCCACTCAGCCGCTTTTTCGCCGCTGTTGGACTTGGCGCCATTGAAGGCAGCCGCCAGGGTCTGAACCGAAGCGTAGGCGTACAGGGTGTAGCCTTCAGGCTCGGTACCGGCTTTGCGGAACGCGTCTACCACGGTCTTGCTGTCTGGCAGCAGGCGTGGGTCGGCGCCGAAGGTCATCAGCACGCCGTCGACGTATTGCGGGCCGCCAGCGGTGGTCACCAGTTCGTCGGTCACGATGCCGTCGTCGGACATGAACTTCACGTCTTTCAGGCCTTCGGTACGCAGTTGTTTGACCAGTGGACCGGCTTCCGGGTGCAGGCCGCCGAAGTAGACCACGTCGGCACCGGCCGCACGGATCTTGGTGACCACGGCGCTGAAGTCTTTCTCGCCACGGGTCAGGCCTTCGTACAGCACCGGCGTTACGCCGCGCTTGACCAGTTGTGCCTTGGTGGCATCCGCCAGGCCCTGGCCGTAGGTGTCCTTGTCGTGCAGCACGGCCACTTTCTTGCCTTTGAGCACGTCGACGATGTAGTCGCCGGCGACGATGCCCTGCTGGTCGTCACGACCGCACATACGGAACATGGCGCTCAGGCCGCGTTCGGTAACCTGTGGGTTGGTGGAGCCCGGAGTGATTGCGATGATGCCCGCTTCGTCGTAGATCTCGGAGGCCGGGATGGTCGACGAGGAGCAGAAGTGACCGACCACGCCGGCAACTTTCTGGTTGGTCAGGTCCTTGGCGACCGTCACAGCCTGTTTCGGTTCGCAGGCGTCATCGCCCTTGACCAGTACGATTTTTTCCCCGTTCACGCCGCCCGCTGCGTTGACCGCATCGGCCGCTGCCTGTGCACCCTTCATGTACTGCTCGCCAAATGCCGCGTTGGCGCCAGTCATTGGACCTGCCACACCGATTTTCACATCAGCTTGTGCAAACGCAGAAACACCCAACGCAGTTGCCACTGCGAGGGCCAGAAAGCCTTTCTTGTAAAACGTCTGGGACATGAGGTGGTGCTCCAAGGTTTTTTTTAGTTGGCACTGCGACTTCCTGAATGCTCAGAGCAAGGGCCGTGCCATCGGTTTTTTATTCTGAAAAAAGTCGCTGCTTTATTGTTATTTCGACTGTTTCGATCCCATTTTCATTGGGCGTGCAACCGTCTAAACCGCGGGAGGTAAAACCATTTATTTTCAAAGGCGCAACCCGCGTGCGCCATCATTGCAACCGCGGCGCCAAACGACGTGCAACCAGCCTGTAACAACGTGCGTCACCGAAGTGCACACTGCTGGTGCGGTACTGCTACAACCCGCACCTTTTACAGGCTAGTCGCTGCGCCGAAAAGCGCCGCTTCCAGCAACAAATTTCAACAATCAGATAACGATCCGCAGGCACTGGCCTGCGTGATACAGCGAAAAACCCGCCTCGTACAGACAACTGCGCAAACCCACTCCGGCCAGTGGCTGCATGGGGGCGAAGGGAATCGGCAGTGCCTGAGGATTTCCGTTACACAAATAATCGGCAAAGGCCTTGCCGACCACTGTACCCGTCGTCACACCCCGGCCGTTGTAACCGGTGACTGCCACTAAACCGGGCGCCGGTTCGAACAGGCGCATCAAGTGATCCGGGGTGAAAGCGATGCAACCCGTCCAGGTGCATTCCCATTCCACGGGTTTGAGGTACGGGAAATAGTGCTGCTGAACCCGATCGGCCCAGGCTTTCAGGAACCAGGTCGGCTTCTGATTGCCATTACCGAGACTGCCGAGCAACAGACGACCGTCCTTGTCACGACGAATGCTGCTGAGCACCTGACGGGTGTCCCAGGAACCCTGGCCACCGGGCAGGATTTGCTGCGCCGCCTCTTCGGTGAGCGGCACCGAAGCCACCTGATAGTAATAACCGGGAAAGAAATTGCGCCGCAGCTCGGTCCAGTCGCCTTCGGTGTAGGCGTTGGAGGCAATCACCACCTGCTCGGCCAGCACCGAACCTTGCGCCGTCTGCACCGACCAGCGTTGGCCCTGACGCTCGAGTCGCGTCACCGGAGAGTGATCGAACAGCTGACCACCCAGACCGATGGCCGCCTTGGCCAGCCCCGTGGTGTAGGCCATCGGATTGATGGTGCCGGCGCGTCGGTCGAGCAACGCGGCGGCGATTTTTTTGGTGCCGGTGGCCTGTTCGCAGGCTTGGCCGGTCAATAACTCCACCGGCGCGCCGCGGCGTTTCCACTGTTCTTCACGACTGCGCAGGTCCGCTTCGCCACGGGCGTTGTGCGCCATGTGCAGCGTGCCTTCGCGGCGTAACTGGCAATCGATGTTGTATTTGTCCACCAGGCTGAACACCAGCGCCGGTGCCGCCCCCAGCATGCGATTGAGCTGGCTGCCGACCGCTTCGCCGAAACCGGCTTCGATCTCATCCGGTGGAATCCACATGCCGGCGTTGACCAGCCCGACGTTGCGCCCGGAACCGCCGTGGCCGGCGCGATGGGCTTCCAGCACACACACCGTTTTGCCTTGTTCCAGCAAATGCACCGCCGCCGACAGTCCGGTAAAACCGGCGCCGATGACGCAGACATCGACCTTGACTTCACCCTTGAGCGCCGCGTTATCGGGCCTTTGCGGCGTCAGTTTTTCCCACAGACACTCTTCGCGTAACGGCATTGCCAGACTCCAACAGAAACCTAACCAACACACCATTCAATTGTGGGAGCGAGCCTGCTCGCGATAGCGCCGGCACATCAAGTATCGATGTGACCGGTAAACCGCTATCGCGAGCAGGCTCGCTCCCACAGGGGATCACTGTTTTACCGAGGTTCAGTCGAACGTAATGCCCTGCGCCAACGGCAACTCCAGCGAGTAGTTCACGGTGTTGGTCTGGCGACGCATGTAGCCGCGCCATGCATCGGAGCCCGATTCACGACCACCGCCGGTTTCTTTCTCGCCACCAAACGCGCCGCCGATTTCCGCACCGCTCGGGCCGATGTTGACGTTGGCGATGCCGCAGTCGCTGCCCACGGCCGACATGAATTGCTCGGCTTCACGCACGTCGGTGGTGAAGATGCACGAAGACAGGCCTTGTGGCACCGAGTTGTTCAAGCGCAGGGCTTCGGCGAAGTCGGTGTAACCCACCACATACAGGATCGGTGCGAAGGTTTCGTCGCGGACCACGTCGCTCTGCTCCGGCATTTCAACAATGGCCGGCGAGACGTAGTAAGCGTTCGGGTATTTGTCTTCCAGCTGACGCTTGCCGCCAAACACCCGGCCGCCTTCGCTCAAGGCTTGTTCCAGGGCGTCCTGCATGTTGTCGAAGCTGTGTTTGTCGATCAGCGGGCCGATCAGGTTGCCTTCCAGCGGGTTGCCGATACGCACTTTCGAATAGGCGGCTTTCAGGCGGGTGACGATCTCTTCTTTCACCGACTCATGGGCAATCAGGCGGCGCAAGGTGGTGCAGCGCTGGCCGGCGGTGCCGACGGCGCTGAACAGGATCGCGCGAACGGCCATGTCCAGGTCGGCGCTTGGGCCGAGGATCATCGCGTTGTTGCCGCCCAGCTCGAGGATGCTGCGGGCGAAGCGTGCGGCGATTTTCGGCGCCACTTCGCGGCCCATGCGGGTGCTGCCGGTGGCGCTGATCAGCGCGACGCGCGGGTCATCGACCAGGGCTTCGCCGGCATCGCGGCCGCCGATGATGACCTGGCTCAGGTGTGGCGGCGCGTCGCTGAAGTTCTTCAGTACACGGTCGAACAGCGCCTGGCAGGCCAGTGCGGTCAACGGGGTTTTTTCCGACGGTTTCCAGATCACCGGGTTGCCGCAGACCAGCGCCAGCGTGGTGTTCCAGGCCCAGACGGCCACCGGGAAGTTGAACGCGCTGATCACGCCAACGATGCCCAGCGGGTGCCAGGTTTCGCGCATGTGGTGGCCAGGACGCTCGGAAGCGATGGTCAAGCCGTACAGCTGACGGGACAGGCCGACAGCGAAGTCGCAGATGTCGATCATTTCCTGAACTTCACCCAGGCCTTCCTGAGTGATCTTGCCCGCTTCCCAGGACACCAGTTCGCCGAGATCAGCCTTGTATTCGCGCAGGATGTCGCCCAGTTGACGCACCAGTTCGCCACGGCGCGGCGCCGGGACCTTGCGCCACAACTCGAACGCATGATCTGCGCGACTGATGTGCTGCTCGACTTCAGCGGCGCCTTCCCAGTTCACGGAGGCGATCTTGCTACCATCGATCGGCGAATGCACCGGCACTTTGCCGTTCTGGTACAGGGCCGGGTTTACACCAAGACGATCAAGCAATGCGGCAACCATGGGTCACTCCTCAAGCAAAAAACAGAAAACGTGCAGCCGGAAAATCACGACTGATCAGGCCTGTAGTTTTAGCTCGCCGGAGGTTACCCAACAAACGACCTTTAAGAGAGATATCATTCCGTTTATTCATGCTGCGAATTGCTGGTCAGTAAGAAACAAGAAAAAGGACAACCCATGCTGAATAAACGTTACCTGCCGTCGATCACCGCACTGCAGTGTTTCGAGGCCGTGACCCGGCATTTGAGCTTCACGCGGGCCGCCGAAGAGCTGAACCTGACTCAGAGCGCAGTCAGCAAACAGGTGGCGCAACTGGAAGAGTTGCTGCAGCACCTGCTGTTCCGTCGGGTGCGTCGACGCCTGCAAATGACCCCGGCCGGTGATTTGTACCTGGTTGAAGTCCGAAAAATCCTCACCCAAGTCGAGATGTCGACCCATTACCTGCGGTCCTACGGCGGCGAAACCGAAGTCCTGCGCGTCTCGACACCGCCGACCTTTGGCGCCCGTTGGCTGGTGCCGCGCCTGAAAGGCTGGCGCCTGCGTCATCCATCGATCCATCTGGACCTGTGCAGCGAGCAGGAAGCCGATGACCTGCTGCAAGGTCGCAGCGACCTGGCGTTCTATTTCGGTCAGGGCTCACGGCCTCGCACCGAATGCCTGAAGCTGTTCGGCGAAGAACTGGTTCCGGTGTGCGCCCCAAGCAGCCTGCCCGCCACGCCGCTGACCGATCCGACCCAGCTCACCGACCTGGTCCTGCTGCAGAACGCTTCCCGGCCCCAGGCCTGGCATGACTGGTTCGACAGCCAGGGTTACCACACCGAACACAGCTACCACGGCCCGCGCTTCGAAACCTTTTACATGTGCATCCGCGCCGCGCAGGTCGGCTGCGGTGTGGCGTTGTTGCCGCGGTTTCTGGTGGAAGAGGAATTGGCTGACGGCAAACTGGTCATTCCCTGGCAGCATGCGATGCCCAGCTCCGACGCCTATTACCTGGCGTACCCGGAACATTCGGCGGAAGTGCCCAAGGTGCGGGATTTTGTGAAGTGGATGCTGGAGCAGATCGATAGCCCGGACATGCCGCAAACCTGAACCTCACCCAATCCCTGTGGGACCGAGCCTGCTCGGGAAGGCGGCGGCACATTCAGTATCCAGCCGGCTGACACACCGCTTCGCGAGCAGGCTCGCTCCTACAGGGGATCTCCGGCGATCAAGAAATCTCTGGCAATAAGCCCCACCGATATGCGCCACTACCCGTATTCAATGTGGAGAACCCCCGTTATGAGCGAGAGTGTGTTTGCCGATCGCATCGTGCAGAACCTGCTCGACACCGATTTCTACAAACTGACGATGATGCAGGCGGTGCTGCACAACTACCCGAACGTGGAAGTCGAATGGGAGTTTCGTTGCCGGAACAGTGAAGACCTGCGCCCTTATCTGGCGGAGATCCGCGTGCAGATCGAGCGCCTGGCCGAGTTGAGCCTGAGCGCCGACCAGCTGAGTTTCATGGAGCGCATCAGCTTCATGAAGCCGGACTTCCTGCGTTTTCTCGGGTTGTTCCGCTTCAACCTGCGCTACGTCCACACCGGCATCGAAAACGGTGAGCTGTTCATACGCCTGCGCGGGCCGTGGCTGCATGTGATCCTGTTCGAAGTGCCGTTGCTGTCGATCGTCAGCGAAGTGCGCAACCGCTATCGCTACCAGGACATCGTGCTGGAACAGGCTCGCGAGCAGCTCTACCGCAAGTTCGACTGGCTGACGGCCAACGCCAGCAGCGACGAATTGTCCGAATTGCAGGTAGCCGATTTCGGCACCCGTCGTCGCTTTTCATACCGCGTGCAGGAAGAAGTGGTGAACGTGCTCAAGCACGATTTCCCCGGGCGCTTCGTCGGCACCAGCAACGTGCATTTGTCCCGGGAACTGGACATGAAACCCTTGGGCACCATGGCCCACGAGTGGATCATGGCACACCAGCAACTCGGCCCGCGCCTGATCGACAGCCAGATCGCCGCCCTCGATTGCTGGGTCCGCGAGTACCGTGGCCTGTTGGGGATCGCCCTGACCGATTGCATCACCATGGATGCCTTCCTCGGCGACTTCGACCTGTTCTTCGCCAAACTTTTCGACGGCCTGCGCCATGACTCCGGGGACCCGGTGATCTGGGCGGAAAAAGCGATCGCCCACTATCAAAAGCTAGGCATCGACCCGATGAGCAAGACCCTGACCTTCTCCGACAGCCTGACGCTGCCCAGGGCGCTGGAGATCTTTCGTGCCTTGCGCGGTCGGATCAATGTCAGCTTCGGCATTGGCACCAACCTGACGTGCGATATTCCGGGTGTCGAACCGATGAGCATCGTGCTTAAAATGGCGGCCTGCAACGGCCAGCCGGTGGCGAAGATCTCCGACGAGCCTGGCAAGACTCACTGCAAAGACCCGAATTTCGTCGCTTACTTGCGACACGTTTTCAAAGTACCTGCCGACCCTTCCAGCACATCAAGCAAGGAGTGAATTCATGCAAGCCGTACAGCGTGAGATTGCTGAGCAGCTCAATGTTCAACCGCCATTCGCGAACAAGGCCGCCCTCGAGGCGGAAGTCGCCCGGCGCATTACCTTCATTCAGGATTGCCTGGTCAATTCCGGGCTCAAGACCCTGGTGCTCGGCATCAGCGGTGGCGTCGACTCGTTGACCGCCGGCCTTCTGGCCCAGCGTGCCATGCGTGAATTGCGCACCCGCACCGGTGACGACAACTACAAGTTCATCGCCGTGCGCCTGCCGTACGAAACCCAGTTCGATGAACACGACGCCCAGGCCTCGGTGGATTTCATCCAGCCCGACGAGCGTCACACCGTGAACATCGGCCCGGCGGTGAAGTCCCTGGCCAATGAAGTGGCGGCCTTCGAAGGCAAGCACGCGGTCTCGGTGGATTTCGTTCTCGGCAATACCAAGGCGCGGATGCGCATGGTTGCCCAGTACACCATCGCCGGCGCAGCCCATGGCCTGGTGATCGGTACCGATCACGCGGCGGAAGCGGTGATGGGTTTCTTCACCAAGTTCGGTGACGGCGCCTGCGACCTGGCACCGTTGAGCGGCCTGGTAAAAAACCAGGTCCGGGCCATCGCCCGCAGCTTCGGCGCGCCGGAATCGCTGGTGGAAAAAGTCCCGACGGCCGACCTTGAAGACCTGTCGCCAGGCAAACCGGACGAAGCGTCCCATGGCGTGACCTATGCCGAGATCGACGCGTTCCTGCATGGCCAGCCGGTGCGTGAGGAAGCGTTCAAGATCATCTGCGACACGTACAGGAAGACCCATCACAAGCGGGTGATGCCTTTCGCCCCATAAGAGTCGGGTGATCTTAACCGCCACCATCGCGAGCAGGTACAGCGCAGTTCCTGTGGGAGCGAGCCTGCTCGCGATGAACGATGACTCGGTCAAACGCCAGACACAAAAAAAGCGTCCCAAGTGGACGCTTTTTTTGTGCGCGCGATTCGCTTACTTCAGGGTAACCGTGCCTTTCATCATCGAGATGTGGCCCGGGAACGAGCAGAAGAAGCCGTATTTCTCGGCCGCATCCAGCTTCGACACATCGAAGGTCACCGAGTCGGTTTCCTTGGCGCCGATGATTTTGGTGTGCGCGATCACGCGGGCATCACCTTCTTTCAGGTAGTTTTTGTCGATACCGGCAGACAGGCCGTCGGTGGCGATCGGCTGCATGTCAGCTTCTTTACTCAGGACCCAGTTATGGCCCATCACGTTTTTCGGCAGGTTGCCGGAGTGGGTCAGCTCGACGGTGAACGTCTTGCAGCTTTTGTCGATTTCAATGGCCTTGGTGTTGAAGGCCATTTGGTCTGTGGAGTCGATGGTCGTTTTGCACTCGGCAGCCATCAATTGGCTGCTGGCCAGTGTCAGCAGGGATACCGCAACAAGTTTGGCAAACATGGTGAATCTCCAAGGCAGGGTTATCAAAAGTGCGAATGGACAGAAGACTGCCTGAAAACTTCGCAAGTTCCTATGACCTGAATCAAAAATTGTATACAACTTTCGGGCTATGACACCCATCGAAACAAACTACCAGCCAGACGTCTAGGGCGGCCTTATCATCAGGCCGTCATCACTTATCCGGAGCGTCTGTCATGTCCATCAACAGCTTTTTGTGCAGTTTGCTCGCCGCTTACGCCTGTGGCGCCAGTGGCACCTGTGAAACGTCCCGGCGCGAAGTCTAGACCTTGGATCGCCGCGCCGCTGCCTTTACTCTGTGGCCATCCTGACCATGGAGTAAGGCATGTCTTTAGCATCCGTTTGTGTATTTTGTGGTGCCAGCACGGGCACCCACCCGGCTTATCGCGAAGCGGCGATTGCCCTCGGACGAGCGTTGGCCGAGCGCAAGCTGACGCTGGTCTATGGCGGCGGAGCCGTCGGGCTGATGGGCATCGTGGCCGACGCGGCCCTGGCGGCTGGCGGTGAAGTGATCGGCATCATCCCGCAAAGCCTCAAGGACAAGGAAATCGGCCACAGCGGCCTGACGCGCCTGGAGGTGGTCGACGGCATGCATGCGCGCAAGGCGCGGATGGCTGAACTCAGCGACGCGTTCATCGCACTGCCCGGTGGCCTGGGCACCCTGGAAGAACTGTTCGAAGTCTGGACCTGGGGTCAGCTGGGCTACCACGGCAAACCGCTGGGGCTGCTGGAAGTGAACGGTTTCTACAGCAAGTTGACCGGTTTTCTTGATCATATCGTCGGCGAAGGCTTCGTTCGCGAAGCACACCGTGACATGCTGCAAGTGAGCGAATCGCCGCAAACCCTGCTCGATGCCCTGGACGCCTGGCAGCCGACCGTGGCGCCGAAGTGGACCGGGCAAAAACCCAGCTAACGGCTCGGCACCGATACAGGGCAGAATATGCGCCGCTCAACCTCACCTTCGACCCCAGAGGATCGCCCATGGCTAAACCTAATTATTCCTTCGCCAAACGTCAGAGAGACTTGGCCAAGGAGCAGAAGAAAGAGGAAAAGCTTCAGCGCAAGAAAGCTTCAGCTGAAGAAGACGCCGCCGCACTGAACCCGGAAACAGACGGTGAAGTGACCGCAGAAAGTGATGTTGATGCACCGAAAGATCAGGCGCCCGACGCCTGAGACCCTCAGGGCCCGATGATCTGATCAGGCCCACCGGATCTGTGTCCCGTGTAGGAGCGAGCTTGCTCGCGAAGATATCGAAGACAGCGCGTTTGTCCAGACAGGACGCGTCATCGTTGACGTCCATCGCGAGCAGGCTCGCTCCTACAGGGTGGATCTTTGTTATTCCAGTGGCATCACGGTAACGCGGACTTCCGGGTCGTGATTACCGCCCCCCAGAATCACCCCCCGCAACGGCGAAACATCAGAGAAATCCCGGCCCCAGGCCAGGGTGATGTGTTCGAGTGCCGGCTGCACATTGTTGGTCGGATCGAAATCCACCCAGCCCAGCACCGGGCAAAACACCGAAACCCAGGCATGGGAGGCGTCTGCTCCGATCAATCGCGGCTGCCCCGGTGGCGGCTGAGTCAGCAGATACCCACTGATGTAACGCGCCGCCAACCCGCGAGAGCGCACACACGCGAGCATCAGGTGCGCAAAGTCCTGGCACACCCCGCGTCGACGCTCCAGCACTTCAACCAGCGGTGTCGCCACCTGGGTGGCCTCGGCATCGAAGGTGAACTCGCTGAAAATCCTCTCCATCAACGCCTGGACGCCGAGCAACAGCGGCCGCCCCACCGGGAAACAGCTTTCCGAGAACTCGACGAAATTGCGCTTCAGATGCACATAGGGCGATTCGAACCGGTAACGGCACGCCTCGAGCACGTCGGGCGAAAGCGGTTGGCTGCTATAGGTCAGTGCATTGCGGGTTTCTTCCCAGGCCGGTGACTGATTGAAATCCAGCACCGGCCGGGGCAGCACCTCGACCGTGAGGCTGGCATTGACCAGCAATTCATCGTGCGGCCGCTCGAACGCCAGCCGGGTCAGCGGATTGCCGAACACATCCAGCTCGTCGCGCCGCGCCGTCGGGTCCGGACTGATCTGCAATTCGCGGGCAGAACAGCGCTGCCAGGCACAGGGCCGAGGCCACAGGTGCGCCAGTTGCTGCGCCAGCGACACCGGGCTGTCGTAGTGATAATGGGTGTCGTGGAAAATCTGGTAATGGGCGCTCATCAGACGGACACCGTACGCTGGCTGACATCATCGACATGGGCGAAATGGCGCAAGGCCAGACGATCCGAGACTTGCCCACTCGCATCAGCGATCTCTTGCAGCAAGTCGGCCAGACCATTGATGGCGGCACGGACACTGGCTTCACCGAACAGGGAATTCTCCAGGCAACCGAGGTCGAAGCGCGCCAGGCGCTCTACCAACAACGGCAGACCGGCTTCGCGGGGCACGCCGAAATCGTCGTTCAAGCGCTTGAGGGTGCGGGTCACCAGCTTCAGCTGGAACAGCACCGCGTGCGGGTTCTGCTCGTCGAGCAGCAGCAAGTCCAGCACCGGGATCAACTGCGCTACCGCCAAGTACCGCGAGCGGTAGGTGATGCTGCTGTTGCCCAGCTCCAGCAGCCATTCCAGCCCGGCCTGATCAAAAGCGCCGCTGCCCCGCAAAAATGCCGCGAGGCTGCCGCTGAGAAATTGCAGGCGTTCGATCCGCCGGCCGATCATCAGGAAACGCCAGCCTTCGTCCCGGGTCATGTCGTCGAGGGCGAAACCGGACAGCGCCGCCAGCGACATCACCAGACGGTTGAGAAAATCCAGCAGCTCGCCGAAATCCGGCTCTTCGGTTTCCAGCTCGATGGCTTCACGCTGCAATTCCACCAGTGCCTGCCAGTTTTCCCGCGAGAGCTTGCCGCGCACCTGCGAAGCCGCCCACTGCAAGCGCTGCAGGTTGGAGCGCAGGCTGAACGGCCAGTCATCGCCGAGCAACGCCGCCAGCAGCCGCTCCGGCAGTTCACCTTCATCGGGCAACAGCATCAGCCGTTCACCCAGATCGACCGCGGCCTCCAGGGCTTGCGGGTCGTCGCCATCGACATAACGCGCCAGCATGATCCGCAGCAACCGCGCACTGTCATCGCAGCGCTCGCAGTAGCGGCCGAACCAGAACAGATTTTCCACCACCCGCGACGGCAGGTACGGATCGCGCCGCACCAGGTCGTGCACACCGATGTTGCGCTGGGCTTTCCATTGCTCGCCGCTCGGTGGACGATCCCCGAGTACCCAGGTGTCCTTGCTCGCGCCGCCCCGTTGCATCGACACCACTTCGGCATCGGCCTCGGCGGCCACGCGGGTCAGACCGCCGGGCAGCACCCGGTAGCCGTCACGGCTGGCCACCGCATACACCCGCATGCCGATGGCCCGGGGCTGCAACTGACCGTCCTCGGCCTGCCAGATCGGCGCCTGGGACAATTGCGCGAGTTCTTGCGCGACATACGCGTAAGGCCGGGCCTGCATGCGTTCGGCGAGGGCCTGGCGCTGTTTTTCACTCAAATCACGGCCAAATACAGGAGCGAAGCTCTGGGACGGAAACGCCGGTTTGATCAGCAGCTCCGGGAGTTTTTCCAGGGCCTGGGCCAGCACCGGCGCTTCACCGCACCACCAGGTGGCGATAGAGGGAAGGATCAGGTCTTCGCCGAACAGGAATTGATTGATCTTCGGCAGGAAACCCAGCAACCCCGGCGATTCCAGCACGCCGCTGCCCAGCGCGTTGGCCACCAGCACCCGCCCCTGCCGCACGGCTTCGAGCAACCCCGGAACGCCGAGCGCCGAGTCGGTGCGCAGTTCCAGCGGGTCGCAGAAGTCGTCGTCGAGCCGACGCATGATCGCGTGGACCCGGCGCAGGCCGCTCAGGGTTTTCAGGTAGACCGTGGCATCGCGCACCGTGAGGTCGCCGCCCTCCACCAGCGGATAACCGAGCTGCCGCGCCAGGTACAGATGTTCGAAATAGCTTTCGTTGAAACGCCCCGGTGTCAGCAGCACCACCAACGGCACTTCATCGTCGCTGGGCGCTTGCCGGGCCAGGGTTTCCTGAAGCGTGCGGAAAAAACCGGCCAGATGCTGCACCTTCAAGTCGCGGTACAACTCGGGAAAAGCCCGGGACACGATCGTGCGATTTTCCAATGCGTAACCGGCGCCGGACGGCGCTTGCGTGCGATCGGCCGTTACCCACCAGCGGCCGTCCGGCGTACGCGCCAGGTCCACGGCATACAGATGCAGAAAAGCCCCGTCGGGCGGCGCGATGCCCTGACAAGGCCAGAGAAAATTGTTGTGGCCGAATACCAGCTCAGCCGGCAGCAGCCCCTCAGCGATCAACCGTTGCGGGCCGTACAAGTCCGCCAGCACGGCATTCAACAGTCGAGCCCGCTGGGCGATGCCGGCGGACAAGTGCTCCCATTCATCCGCAGCGATCACGTGTGGCAGCAGGTCCAGCTCCCACGGCCGGTCGGCGCCCTTGGGGTCGGCGTAGACGTTGTAGGTCACGCCGTTTTCCTGGATTTGCCGGGTCAGCAGTGCCTGACGCTGCACCAGCTGCGCGGGCGTGCTGCGTTGCAACTGGTCGAACAGCCGCTGCCAATGCGGGCGCACGGCACCGCTGTCGTCGAGCAGTTCGTGATAAGTGCCCGCCGTCAGCGGGTAGCGGTCTAGCAGGTCAGGCATGGAAAGCTCGGCAGACAGCAAAGAACGGTCAGACTAACGCAGGCTTGTGACGCCCGGATATACGAAAAATCCGAGCGTCGCGTACGGTTTAGAAACGTCGTAAATCGAGAGTCATCGGCAGCTCGTCGTTAATTTCCAGAATCGGTATAGGAAGTTTCCCCGGGCTGTGTCCGATGCGGAAGAAACGCGCCATCCGCCGACTCTCGGCCTCATTGGCGTTCACCGGCAGGCTGTCGTAATTGCGCCCGCCCGGATGGGCGACGTGGTACTGACAGCCGCCCAGCGAGCGCTGCATCCAGGTGTCGAGCAGGTCGAACACCAGCGGCGCATGCACCGGGATCGTCGGTTGCAGGCAGTTGGCCGGTTGCCAGGCACGGAATCTCACGCCGGCGACAAACTCGCCCACCCGACCGGTCGGCTGCAAAGGCACTGGAACGCCATTGCAGGTCAGCAAATAACGCTGCGGCGGCAACCCGGTGAGCTTGACCTGCAGGCGCTCGAGTGACGAATCCACATACCGCACGGTGCCACCGACCGCGCCCTCTTCGCCCAGCACATGCCACGGCTCAAGCGCCTGACGCACTTCCAGCTCAATGCCGCTGACGGCGTAATCGCCGACCTTGGGAAAGCGGAATTCCAGATGTGCCGCGAACCACTCGGCCCGCACCGGATAACCGGCGGCATTGAGATCAACGATAACGTCGGCGAAATCCTGCTCGATAAAGTGCGGCAGCAGAAACCGGTCATGCAATTCCGTACCCCAGCGCGCCAGTTTCGGCGGCGCATACGGCTCACGCCAGAAACGCGCGACCAGCGCTCGCAGCAACAACTGCTGAGCCAGGCTCATGCGTGCGTGGGGTGGCATTTCAAAGGCGCGCAACTCGAGCAGGCCTAGGCGCCCGGTCGCACCGTCCGGAGAGTAGAGCTTGTCGATGCAGAACTCGGCGCGGTGGGTGTTACCGGTGACGTCGATCAGCAGGTTGCGCAACAGCCGGTCCACCAGCCACGGCGCGCATTCCTCGCCCGGCTCGGGCATTTGCGCGAAGGCGATTTCCAGTTCGTACAGCGCATCGTTGCGCGCTTCGTCGACACGCGGCGCCTGGGACGTCGGGCCAATGAACAGTCCGGAAAACAGGTAGGACAGCGACGGGTGGTTATGCCAGTAACTGATCAGGCTGCGTAGCAAATCCGGGCGACGCAGAAACGGTGAGTCAGCCGGGGTCGCGCCACCCAGTACGAAATGGTTACCGCCGCCGGTGCCCGTGTGCCGACCGTCGATCATGAATTTCTCGGTGGTCAGGCGGGTCTGGCGCGCTTCTTCGTAAAGGAATTCGGTGCGCTCGACCAGCTCATCCCAGGTGGCGGACGGCTGCACGTTGACCTCGATCACGCCCGGGTCCGGGGTGATGCGAAAGTTGCTCAGGCGTGGATCGCTGGGCGGCTCATAGCCTTCCAGCAACACCGGGCAATGCAGCTCCTGCGCCGTGGCCTCGATCGCGGTAACCAGCTCCAGATAATCCTCGACCCGCTCCAGCGGCGGCATGAACAGGTACAAACGCCCTTCCCGCGCCTCGGCGCAGAACGCAGTGCGGGTCAGCCAGTCGGCGGACTCGTCGACCTTGAGCTCGCGCTCGACCGCTTCGGCTGCTGCGCCGGGGCTGTTCAACTGCTGGGTGTCGGGCAGCGTCGGGAAATCCTGGTTCGGATCGTTGGGGAAAATAAACGGATATTCGGCGGCCTTCACCCAGGGCTGGGAGCCGAGAGGCAAGCGATACCCCAGCGGCGAGTCGCCCGGCACCAGGCGGCAATGCTCGTCGCGCAGGTACCAGCGACCGCTCTGCCACTGATCGCCCTTGGCGGTGCGCGCCAGTGGCAGCACCTGACCGATGACTTTATCCAGGCCCTGACTGAAGACTTTGCGCAGACGCGCACGCTCCAGCGGCTCTTCCAGGCGCGAGTCTTCGGCGCTGACGTTTTGCGGCAATGTGCCTTCGCGCCAGAGGTAATAGAAATTGTCCTCGTAGGCTGGAAACACAAAGCGCGTGGGAATTTTCAAACGCTCGGCGACACTTGCCAGAAAGCGCCCGGCCAGCTCGCCATCGGCGCCGTAGTCCTCCTGCTCATCGGCGATCAGCGCGCTGTTGTGCCAGATCGGCACACCGTCGCGACGCCAGTAGCAGTTGAGCGACCAGCGCGGCAGTTGCTCGCCGGGGTACCACTTGCCCTGACCGAAATGCACCAGCCCCTTGGGCGCGTAATGGGCGCGCATGCGCTGGAACAACTCGGCGGACAATCGACGCTTGTCCGGCCCGAGTGCGGCGGTGTTCCATTCGGCACCATCGGGATCGTCGATGGAGACGAAGGTCGGTTCGCCGCCCATGGTCAGGCGTACGTCGCCTTCCAGCAGGTCGGCATCGATCTGCCGACCCAAGGCCTGGATCGCCAGCCACTGTTCTTCGCTGTAGGGCTTTGTGACTCGCGGCGCTTCCCAGATCCGCTCCACGGACATTTCGTGGGTGAATTCGCACTCGCACGGCTCCACCAGGCCACTGATCGGTGCCGCAGAGCCCGGATCGGGACTGCACGCCAACGGAATGTGCCCTTCACCGGCAAACAGCCCTGAGGTCGCGTCCAGGCCGATCCAGCCGGCACCGGGCAAATAGACTTCGCACCAGGCGTGCAGATCGGTGAAATCCACTTCAGTGCCCGACGGGCCGTCGAGGCTTTTGACGTCGGCGGTCAGTTGAATCAGGTAGCCGGAGACGAAACGCGCCGCCAGACCGAGGTTGCGCAGCAATTGCACCAGCAGCCACGCCGAGTCGCGGCAGGAACCGGAGGCCTGTTCGAGCGTGTGCTCGGGCGTTTGCACGCCGGGTTCCATGCGGATCAGGTAACCGATGTCTTCGCTCAGGCGCTGGTTGAGCGCGACGAGGAAATCCACGCTCGGCAGCGGCGTGCGATCAATGCCGTCCAGGTAAGCCTTGAACGCCGGCGTCAGCGGCAGGGTTTCCAGGTACGGCGCCAGTTCCTTGCGCTCGTCCGCGGCGTAGGCGAACGGGATTTTTTCCGCGTAGGGCTCGAGGAAGAAGTCGAACGGATTGAACACCGCCATCTCCGCCAGCAGATCGACTTCGATCCGCAGCTCCTCGGTTTTCTCCGGGAACACCAGACGCGCCAGGTAATTGCCCTGGGGGTCCTGTTGCCAGTTGATGAAATGCTGCTCGGGGGAAACTTTCAGCGCATAGGACAGAATCCGCGTGCGGCTGTGGGCAGCCGGACGCAGGCGAACGATCTGCGGGCCGAGTTCGACAGCGCGGTCGTAGCGGTAATGCGTGACGTGGTGCAATGCGACATGAATCGACACGGCGTGCCTCCTGCGAGCCTAAAGCGTTATCGAAAGCGCGCAAGACTTATGCCATCCAGTGGCGCTGGCGCTTTCGCAGATTTGCTTAGGCAGTACAGCACCAAAATCGGGCGATGCGGGAAATTGGTTTGGGGGCGTTGCACGCAAATGTGGCGACCAGTGGGCTGTCAGCTCAAATTGGCTGCGGCTGTAGTGGCCTCATCGCGAGCAGGCTCGCTCCCACAATGATCTCTGTCGTTCACAAATTCTGCATCCAAAGAAAAACCTGTGGGAGCGAGCCTGCTCGCGATGAGGCCTGTAGCTACAACCCATTATCTGACTCTGAAAACGCCCGCTTGGTTGCCGCACACAAAAACGCCAACCCGAAGGTTGGCGTTCTGTTAACAGCGCTCAGCGTTTAGCGCGGTACAACCGGCTTGCGCGCAGGCTTCGGCCCTTTGCCTTTGGCTGCATCCTTGCGCTCCTTAGCGGCTTGCTGGTTGCGGGCGAATGCTGCCGCCTTGGCCTGTTCACGCTTGTCCCACGGATTGCCGCCATCGCTGGCGCGCGGTGGCAGGCCGGTGTGCTGGGTCAGGATCTTGGTGGTCTTCTCGCCTGCGACTTTGTGGCTGCCGGCTGGCGTCGAGTTCTTGCGACGGGCGCTCTGGTAGCTGTCGGTCGCCGGCTGATGCAGCGGGATCAGCTGGTTCTTGCCCGGCCCGATCAGGTCGGCGCGGCCCATGCGGGTCAGCGCTTCGCGCAGCATCGGCCAGCCTTTCGGATCGTGATAACGCAAGAACGCCTTGTGCAGACGACGCTGCTCTTCGCTCTTGACGATGGTCACGGCGTCGCTCTTGTAGGTGACCTTGCGCAGCGGGTTCTTGCCCGAGTGGTACATCGCGGTGGCGGTGGCCATCGGCGACGGGTAGAACGCCTGCACCTGGTCGGCGCGGAAGCCGTTGCCCTTGAGCCACAAGGCCAGGTTCATCATGTCTTCGTCGGTGGTGCCCGGGTGAGCGGCGATGAAGTACGGAATCAGGTACTGCTCTTTGCCCGCTTCCTTCGAATACTTCTCGAACATGCGCTTGAACTTGTCATAGCTGCCGATGCCCGGTTTCATCATCTGGTTGAGCGGACCTTCCTCGGTGTGTTCCGGGGCGATCTTCAGGTAGCCACCGACGTGGTGAGTCACCAGTTCCTTGACGTATTCCGGCGACTCGACCGCGAGGTCGTAGCGCAGGCCGGAAGCGATCAGGATTTTCTTCACACCCGGCAACGCACGGGCGCTGCGATACAGCTGGATCAGCGACGAGTGGTCGGTGTTCAGGTTCGGGCAGATGCCCGGGAACACGCACGACGGCTTGCGGCACGCGGATTCGATTTCCGGGCTCTTGCAGGCGATGCGGTACATGTTCGCGGTCGGGCCGCCGAGGTCGGAGATGACGCCGGTAAAACCTGGCACCTTGTCGCGGATCTCTTCGATTTCGCGAATGATCGACTCTTCGGAACGGTTCTGGATGATCCGGCCTTCGTGCTCGGTGATCGAGCAGAACGTGCAGCCACCGAAGCAGCCGCGCATGATGTTCACCGAGAAACGGATCATGTCGTAGGCCGGGATTTTTTCCTTGCCGTACGCCGGGTGCGGAATGCGCGCATAGGGCATGCCGAACACGTAGTCCATTTCTTCGGTGGTCATCGGAATCGGCGGCGGGTTGAACCAGACATCGACTTCGCCATGCTTCTGCACCAGCGCACGGGCGTTGCCCGGGTTGGTTTCCAGGTGAAGCACGCGGTTGGCGTGGGCATAAAGCACCGCATCGCCACGGACCTTTTCAACCGACGGCAGACGGATCACCGTCTTGTCGCGGGTCATTTTCGGGCTGGCCAGGATCTGCACGACCTTGGCTTCGCTCGGGTCTTCAACCGGACCTTTCTCTTGTTCGATGGCGCAGGCCTGGGTGTCCTGGGTGTTGACGTACGGGTTGATGATCTTGTCGATCTTGCCCGGACGGTCGATGCGCGTGGAATCGACTTCGTACCAGTCTTTCGGCGTATCGCGACGGATGAACGCGGTGCCGCGCACATCAGTGATGTCTTCGATCTTGTGACCGTAGGACAGGCGCTGGGCGACTTCGACGATCGCACGCTCGGCGTTGCCGTAGAGCAGGATGTCGGCGCAGGCGTCGATCAGGATCGAGTTGCGCACTCGGTCCTGCCAGTAATCATAATGGGCGATACGGCGCAGGGAGGCTTCGATGCCGCCGAGCACGATCGGCACGTGATTGTAGGCTTCCTTGCAGCGCTGGCTGTAAACCAGGCTCGCACGGTCCGGACGCTTACCCGCCAGACCGCCTGGGGTGTAGGCGTCGTCGGAGCGGATTTTCTTGTCGGCGGTGTAGCGGTTGATCATCGAGTCCATGTTGCCGGCCGCGACGCCGAAGAACAGGTTCGGCTCGCCAAGCTTCATGAAGTCGTCTTTGGACTGCCAGTTCGGCTGGGCAATGATCCCGACGCGGAAGCCCTGGGACTCCAGCAGCCGGCCGATGATCGCCATGCCGAACGACGGATGGTCAACGTAGGCATCACCGGTGACGATGATGATGTCGCATGAATCCCAGCCAAGCTGATCCATCTCCTCCCTGCTCATCGGCAGGAATGGCGCTGGACCGAAACATTCGGCCCAGTACTTGGGATAGTCAAATAACGGCTTGGCTGTTTGCATGACGATGACCGGTGTTGAGATGAAAAATCGCGGGCGCGGAATATAGCACAAAAAATAACCAATTCCGACGGCTATGGTCGGAAATTGCGGACGATCCATGTGGGAGCGAGCCTGCTCGCGATAGCGGTGTGTCAGTCGACATTGATGTTGTCTGGCACACCGCTATCGCGAGCAGGCTCGCTCCCACAGTTTTTTACTCGTCGTCGAAGTTGTAGCTGCCCGGCGCCAGGTTTTCGAAGCGGGTGTACTTGCCAATGAACGCCAGTCGCGACGTGCCGATCGGACCGTTCCGCTGCTTGCCGATGATGATCTCGGCGATGCCTTTGTGCTCGGTTTCCGGGTGATAAACCTCGTCCCGGTACACGAACATGATGACGTCAGCATCCTGCTCGATCGCTCCGGATTCCCGGAGGTCGGAGTTGATCGGCCGTTTGTTCGGGCGTTGCTCCAGGGAGCGGTTGAGCTGGGACAGCGCCACCACCGGGCAGTTGAATTCCTTGGCCAGGGCCTTCAAGGAACGGGAGATCTCGGAAATCTCGTTGGTCCGGTTGTCACCGCCCGAACCCGGGATCTGCATCAGCTGCAGGTAGTCGATCATGATCAGGGCGACGTCGCCGTGCTCACGCACCAGACGCCGGGTCCGCGCGCGCATTTCCGACGGGCTGATGCCGGCCGTATCGTCGATGAACAGTTTGCGATCGTTGAGCAGGTTGACCGCCGAGGTCAGGCGCGGCCAATCGTCGTCGTCCAGTCGGCCGGCCCGGACCTTGGTCTGGTCGATACGGCCCAGGGAAGACAGCATACGCATGATCAGCGATTCGCCTGGCATCTCGAGCGAGTAAACCAGCACGCACTTGTCGCTGCGCAACACGGCGTTTTCCACCAGGTTCATCGCAAAGGTAGTTTTACCCATCGACGGACGACCGGCGACGATGATCAAGTCCGCGGGCTGCAGGCCGCTGGTCTTCTCGTCGAGGTCGGTGTAACCGGTGGACAGGCCCGTGATGGCGTTGTCGGTGTTGAACAGGGTGTCGATGCGGTCGATGGCCTTGGTCAGCAGGTCGTTCACGCTCACCGGGCCGCCGGTTTTAGGCCGGGCCTCGGCGATCTGGAAGATCTGCCGTTCAGCTTCGTCGAGAATTTCTTCGGCGGTACGGCCTTCGGGGTTGAAGGCGCTGTCGGCAATTTCGGTGGCGATACCGATCAGCTGCCGCAAGGTTGCCCGTGCGCGAACGATCTGGGCATAGGCCTTGATGTTGGCGACGGACGGGGTGTTCTTGGCCAGCTCACCCAGGTAACCCAGACCACCGACTTGCGAGGTCTGACCTTCCTTGTCCAGTTGCTCGGCAAGGGTCACGACGTCGATCGGGGAGTTCTGGTCGGCGAGCTTGGCGATCGCGCGGAAAATCAGGCGGTGGTCATGTCGATAGAAATCGCCGTCAGAGACTTGATCGAGCACGCGTTCCCAGGCGTTGTTGTCCAGCATCAGACCACCGAGCACGGCCTGTTCGGCCTCGATGGAATGCGGCGGCACCTTCAGGGAAGCGGTTTGCAGATCGTATTGCTCAGGAGCGGAGATTTCGTTCATGGCCACTTGGGTTCTTTAGGAAAAGCAGGAGTTGTAAAATCAGGAACTGCAGAAAGACAAAGGGCACGACCTGTAAACAGGATCGTGCCCGATGTTACCGGCAAGCACCCGAGGGTGCCAGCCGACAAGTGCTGCTTAAGCTGCTACCACGACAACGCGTACGGTGGCTTCAACTTCGGCGTGCAGGTGCACGGCTACGTCGAATTCGCCTACGTTGCGGATAGTGCCGTTCGGCAGACGAACTTCGCTCTTCTGCACTTCAACGCCGGAGGCGGTCAGTGCATCAGCGATGTCGTGGGTGCCGATCGAACCGAACAGCTTGCCTTCGTCACCAGCGGTGGCAGTGATAGTCACTTCCAGCTCAGCCAGTTGGGCGGCACGGCTTTCAGCCGAAGTTTTACGGTCTGCTGCGGCTTTTTCCAGCTCAGCGCGACGCTCTTCGAACGCAGCCAGGTTGGCAGCGGTCGCAGCGGTAGCTTTGCCGTAAGGCAGCAGGTAGTTACGACCGTAACCAGCCTTAACGTTCACTTTGTCACCCAGGTTGCCCAGGTTGGTGACTTTTTCCAGAAGGATCAGTTGCATGTGAAAATCCTCTTAACTTTTAACCTTCACCGTTCGCGCTATCGACGTCTTTCGGCGCCGAACGACCGCGAAAATCAATCAGGCTGTCGACGATGGCCAGGACCACCAGCAACGGATAGATCAGCTGCATGAACAGCAACAGCGTGACGTACAACCCCACCAGCCAGAACCTGGCCAGTCGCTTTTGCGCCACCAGCCCGTGAATCAGGGCCAGCCCGGCGAACACCAGCGGTACACTGCACAACGGCGTCAACATGGCCATCTGTGGACCGATGTTCGGTCCCAGCAGCATGAACGCCAGCAGTAACATCGCCAGCCCCAGCGGGAAGCGGATGGCGCGAAACTCGCGACCAAAACCACCCGGGTTGTACAACAACGCCTGCCAGTAGCGCCCGACAATCAGGCTCAGCACACTGACGATTTGCAACAAGGCCGCAATCAGGCCGGTCAGGACCGGTGCAATCAGGGACGCAAAATGCGCTTGCTCGTCTACCGACAACTTCTGGTAGACATCACCGAGTAGCGACGGCATGACCTTGATCAAGGCCTGCGCCAGCATCTCGATTTGGGGAGCAAAAGCTGTCCCCAGCACCACTGCAAACACCACTCCCATCGCTATGCTGACCAGCAGCACGCGGTTCCAGGACTCGCTTGCGCGCAAAACCAACGCAAGGCTCGAAGACCCCAGCAGCACCAGAAGTGCCCGTGGGTCGTCGGAGTAAAGCCACCAGATCAACGCCGGCAGCAGTCCCAGAGCAAGTACGCCAATGGCGTCCTTCAATCCGCGCCGCAGGAGCACGAAGCTTCCCGCGGCAGCACCCAACCAATACAACAACGGCAATGCCGCGCATCCAGCCACTACGAGAGTGGCCTGCATACGGCCGCGCATGATGAACTCAGCTATGGCACGCATGCTTTCAATCCTTTGCTACGTGTCGACTGCCCGGTCTCAGCGGCCGTGGCTGTCGGTGTAGGCCAGCAGGGCCAGGAAGCGGGCGCGCTTGATAGCGGTGGCCAGCTGACGCTGATAACGTGCTTTGGTACCGGTGATGCGGCTTGGAACGATTTTGCCGGTCTCGGATACGTAAGCTTTCAGAGTGTTGAGATCTTTGTAATCGATCTCTTTCACGTCTTCAGCGGTGAAGCGGCAGAATTTACGACGACGGAAGAAACGTGCCATGTAATAGGCTCCTCAAAAGGTCCGTGGATTACTCGTCAGCGTTATCGCTGTTGTCGCTGTCATCACCATCAACGCCTTCGGCGTCGGAGTGCTCAGGACGGTCGCGACGCTCACGGCGCTCACTGCGGTTTTCTTCAGCCTTGAGCATCTCGGATTGGCCGGTAACGGCTTCTTCGCGACGGATGACCAGGTTACGGATCACTGCATCGTTGTAGCGGAAGTTGTCTTCCAGCTCGGCCAGGGCCTTGCCAGTGCACTCAACGTTCAGCATCACGTAGTGAGCCTTGTGAACATTGTTGATTGCGTAGGCCAGTTGACGACGGCCCCAATCTTCCAGACGGTGGATTTTGCCGCCGTCTTCTTCGATCAGCTTGGTGTAACGCTCAACCATGCCGCCGACTTGCTCGCTTTGATCCGGGTGGACCAAAAAGATGATTTCGTAATGACGCATGAATGCTCCTTACGGGTTGTAGCCTGCCGCTCAAAAGCGGTCAGACAAGGAGTGAATGACACTTATGGACTTGCTTGCGATAGACACATGCGTGCCTGCCGTCACAGCAAGGGGCGCAATTGTAGAGAAGGGACAGGAGAGGTGCAAGGCAATTGGTGATTATTTGAACAACCGCCAATCTTCGCCCAACCACAAAACACTGTGGGAGCGGGCCTGCTCGCGAATGGTGTGACATTCAACATTGTTGCTGAATGAGACATTGCATTCGCGAGCAAGCCCGCTCCCACATTTGGATCTGTACGACTCAGGACTTCTTGGCAGTCCCGGCGGCTTTTACGCTGCGCTGGCGCTGCGCTTCGAACAGGCAGACACCGGTGGCCACGGACACGTTGAGACTGCTGACGCTGCCGGCCATCGGCAGGTGCACCAGGTAGTCGCAAAGATCGCGGGTCAGGCGACGCATGCCGCTGCCTTCCGCACCCATGATCAGGATGGTCGGGCCGGTCATGTCGTGCTGATACAAGTTCTGCTCAGCTTCGCCCGCAGTACCGACAACCCACAAGCCGCGCTGCTTGAGCTTTTCAAGCGTACGCGCCAGGTTGGTCACGGCGACCAGCGGAATCACTTCCGCCGCGCCACAGGCGACCTTCCGCACTGTCGGGGTCAGCGTGGCTGACTTGTCCTTCGGCACGATGACCGCCAGCGCACCGGCCGCATCGGCCGAACGCAGGCAAGCGCCAAGGTTGTGCGGATCGGTCACGCCGTCGAGCACCAGCAGCAGCGGTGCACCTTCGGTGCGATCGAGCAGCTCGTCGAGCATGGCTTCGCCCCAGACCTGGCTCGGACTTACGTCCGCGACCACGCCCTGGTGCACGCCTTCAACCCAGGCATCCAGTTCGCGACGCTCGGCATTGCCGACGGCCACGCGGTTTTCGGCCGCGAGTTCGATCAGCGTCTGAACCCGCGGATCACTGCGGCCTTCCGCCAGCCAGATCTGCTTGACGCGTTTCGGGTGGTGACGCAGCAATGCTTCTACCGCGTGCACGCCATAGATCTTTTCCAACTGACTCATGACTTGGCCTTAGGTTTACGCGCCCCGCCGCTTTTGGCTGGGGCCGAGCCCGCTTTCGGCGGACCTTTACGGTGTTTGCTTGGCTTGCTGCCGGGAGCCTTGTCAGGCGCCGACCGCCCGGTCTTTCCCCCAGACGCCGCTTTACCACCGCTTTTCGCTTCAGACAGCAACGCCTGTTTCAGTTCGCGGCTTTTGCGCAGCTCGGCGTTTTTCGCCGCGGCATCGCTCGGGCGATAGGCCTCTACAGCCTTTTCCTTGGCAGGACGACGACCGGTTTTCGCCGGTGCCGGCTCTGCGGCGGTTTTGGCCGCAGGGGCAGCCGTTTCATGCCCGCGCTTCTTGCGGCCAATCGGCGCGCTGATGGTTTTTTCAGCCATCTCGAAGTCGATCTTGCGCTCGTCGAGGTCGACGCGCATCACGCGCACTTCAACGGTGTCGCCCAGGCGGAAACTGCGACCGGTGCGCTCGCCGGCGAGGCGGTGGTGCACAGGATCGAAGTGGTAGTAATCACCCGGCAGCGCGGTGACGTGCACCAGGCCTTCGACGTAGATATCGGTCAGTTCGACGAACAGGCCAAAACCGGTCACGGCGGTGATCACACCCGGGAACGATTCGCCCACGCGGTCTTTCATGAACTCGCACTTGAGCCAGTTCACGACGTCGCGGGTCGCTTCGTCGGCACGGCGCTCGCTCATCGAGCATTGCTCGCCGAGCTGCTCCAGCGCTGCTTCGTCGTACGGATAGATGCGCGCCTTCGGAATGGTCATCGCACCAGCACGACGAACGTGCGGGGTGTCTTGCTTGGAGTGGATAACGCTGCGGATTGCCCGGTGCGTGAGCAAGTCCGGGTAGCGGCGGATCGGCGAGGTGAAGTGGGTATAGGCTTCGTAATTCAGGCCGAAGTGGCCCTGGTTATCAGCGCTGTACACCGCCTGGCTCAACGAACGCAGCATGACGGTCTGGATCAGGTGGAAATCCGGACGGTCCTTGATGCTTGCCAGCAAGGCCTGGTAATCCTTCGGCGACGGACCGTCCTTGCCTTTGTGCAGGGACAGGCCGAGCTCACCGAGGAAGGCGCGCAGCTTTTCCAGGCGCTCCGGCGGCGGACCATTGTGGACGCGATACAGCGCCGGAATTTCGTGCTTTTTCAGGAATTCCGCAGTGGCCACGTTGGCCGCCAGCATGCATTCCTCGATCAGCTTATGCGCGTCGTTACGCACGGTCGGACGGATTTCAGCAATCTTGCGCTCGGTCCCGAAGATGATCCGGGTTTCCTGAGTTTCGAAATCGATCGCGCCACGGACGTGACGAGCACCCAGCAACACTTTGTACAACGCGTAAAGCTGCTTGAGGTGCGGCAATACGTCTTTGTATTCGCCACGAAGCTGACGAGCTTCAGTGACTTTCGGCGTTTCCAGCATCGCGCTGACCTTGTTGTAGGTCAGGCGGGCATGGGAGTGAATGACCGCTTCGTAGAAGCAGTAGTCGGTCATTTCGCCGGATTTGGAGATGGTCATCTCGCAAACCATGGCCAGGCGATCGACTTCCGGGTTCAGCGAGCATAAACCGTTGGACAGCTGCTCAGGCAGCATCGGTATCACGCGCTCCGGGAAGTACACGGAGTTGCCGCGAACCTGGGATTCGTTGTCCAGCGCCGAACCGATCTTCACGTAGCTGGAGACGTCGGCAATCGCCACGTACAACTTCCAGCCGCCGGAGAACAAGCGCAACTTGCCCGGCCGGGCTTCGCAGTAGACGGCGTCATCGAAGTCGCGCGCATCTTCACCGTCGATGGTCACGAACGGCAGATGGCGCAGGTCGATGCGCTTCTCTTTGTCTTTCTCTTCGACTTCAGGCTTGAGCTTAGCGGCTTCTTTCAACACCGCTTCAGGCCAGACGTGCGGGATATCGTACGCGCGCAGGGCGACATCGATTTCCATGCCCGGCGCCATGTAGTTGCCCACGACTTCAACCACATCGCCTTGCGGTTGGAAGCGTGGAGTCGGCCAATGAGTGATCTTCACTTCGACGAACTGACCGATGTTGGCGTTGGCGTTGCGGCCAGGTGTGACCAGCACTTCCTGCTGGATCTTCGGATTGTCCGCCACCACGAAGCCGATACCGCCCTCTTCGAAGTAACGGCCGACGATGGTTTCGTGAGCGCGAGACACCACTTCGACGATCATGCCTTCGCGGCGACCACGACGGTCCAGGCCGGAAACACGGGCCAGGGCACGGTCGCCATCGAACACCAGACGCATCTGCGCCGGGCTCATGAACAGGTCGTCGCTGCCGTCGTCCGGAACCAGGAAGCCAAAGCCGTCACGGTGACCGCTGATGCGGCCAAGGATCAGATCAAGCTTGTCCACCGGCGCATAAGTGCCGCGACGGGTATAGATGAGTTGAGCGTCGCGCTCCATGGCGCGCAGGCGGCGGCGCAGGGCTTCGATCTGGTCTTCTGTGGTCAGACCAAACTCTTCGACCAGCTGCTCGCGGTTAGCAGGCGAACCCCGATCAGCAAGGTGCTGAAGGATCAGTTCGCGGCTAGGAATAGGGTTATCATATTTTTCCGCTTCACGAGCGGCCTCGGGATCGAGGGACTGCCAATCGGCCATTAGAGAGTTTTCACCTTGTCTATATGCGGGTTAGTTTGGCATAGGCGTAATGAAACGGGAAATTTCAGGCTATAAGAGCCCATCTAAAGCCCTTTATCGACACCGCGAAGCTGATTTGAATGCCGCTGGTAATATTTTTCAGGTTTTTTTAGCACCGGGGGTTTACAGTTAAAAAGACGCTCCGTATAGTGCGCGCCATCGACGACGGAGACGTTGCCGATACTGCCCAGATGGTGAAATTGGTAGACACGCCAGCTTCAGGTGCTGGTGACCTTACGGTCGTGGAAGTTCGAGTCTTCTTCTGGGCACCAATTTCGAGCTTGAGATTAGATCAATTTCAAGGCTCATACAAAAACCCGCGAAAGCGGGTTTTTTGCATTCTAAGCATCTGATTTATTAAAACCAAATCAGGGGTTTACAGATCAAATCGCTCTCCGTATAGTGCGCCACATCAACAGCGGCAACGCTGAAGATTATGCCCAGATGGTGAAATTGGTAGACACGCCAGCTTCAGGTGCTGGTGACCTTACGGTCGTGGAAGTTCGAGTCTTCTTCTGGGCACCAATTCAAATTTCAGAGTTCACTCTGGAATTTCACAAAAACCCGCGAAAGCGGGTTTTTGCGTTTCTGGCATCCGAAAAACACCACACACCCTGTAGGAGCGAGCCCGCTCGCGATGAACTCACAGGCACCGCGATTTACCAGACAGCACGCGCCATCGATCTCGCCCATCGCGAGCAGGCTCGCTCCTACAGGAGTTGGGCAGCTTTCCGCAAGGCGCACTTGAGAAACAATATCGTTTATCATTGTTGCAAGTTTTTGCAATGCGACAGTGAGGAACCCTGCGAATGATGTTTCGAAATACCCTGCGCCGCGGCCTGACCATCACCCTGCTCGGCCTGACCATCGCTACTCCCCTCACCCAGGCTGCTGATCCAGTTTCCCTGACACTCTATAACGGTCAACACAAGGAAGTCGGCGACGCCGTCGCCAAAGCCTTCGAAGCCAAGACCGGCATCCATGTCAATGTGCGCAAAGGCAGCAGCAATCAGCTCGCCAGCCAGGTCGTGGAAGAAGGCGATCGCTCCCCCGCCGACGTGATCTACACCGAAGAATCACCACCGCTGAATAAACTCGGCGAACAAGGCCTGCTGGCGCAAACCGATGCCGCCACCCTCGCCGTCCTGCCGAAAGACTACGTCGCCGGCAATGGCACCTGGATCGGCATCACCGCGCGAGTGCGCGTGGTGGCGTTCAACCCGAAACTGATCGACGAAAAAGACCTGCCGAAATCGGTGATGGAATTCTCCGACCCGAAATGGCAAGGCAAGGTCGGCTTCGTTCCCACCAGCGGCGCGTTCCAGGAACAAGCCGTTGCGATCATCAAGGTGCATGGCATGGACGCAGCGGAGGAATGGCTGACCGGCCTGCGCGCGTTCGGCAAGACCTACAGCAACAACATGGTCGCCCTGAAAGCAGTGGAGAACGGCGAAGTCGCCACCGTTCTGGTGAACAACTACTACTGGTTCGCCTTGCAGCGTGAAAAAGGCCAGCTCGATTCGAAACTGCATTATTTCACCGGCGGCGACGTTGGCGGGCTGATCACCGTATCCAGCGCTGCCGTGCTGAAATCCAGCAAACACCCGAAAGAAGCCCAGCAATTCCTCGCCTACATGGCCAGCGAAGAAGGCCAGCGCGTGATCACTCAGACCACCGCCGAATACCCGCTGCACAAAGGTATGGAGTCGGATCGCGGCCTCAAGCCGTTCAGCGAACTGCAAGCACCGAACGTCACGCCAGCCGACCTCGGTAACGCCGAAGAAGCCCTGGATCTGGAACGTGACGTTGGCTTGAACTGATGAGCGCATCGTTATCCGCCCCCGCTGCGCGCGGGGGTTACGTGCCACGGCGCAAGCGGCCATCGATCTGGTTGCTGCTGCCGGTGTTGCTCTTGGTGGTGCTCAGTCTTTTGCCGTTGGCCTATGTCGGGCTCAAGACCTGGCAGGCGGGCTGGGCCGAAGCGCTGCATTTACTGTGGCGCCCCTACGTGTTCGGCTTGTTGCGCAATACGCTGGCGTTGATGGTGGGCGTGACGGTCGCCTGCGGCGTGATCGGCCTGTCGCTGGCGTGGCTGCTGGAGCGAAGCAACCTGCCGGGACGGCGCTTGTGGGGTGTGATCCTGTGTCTGCCGTTCGCGGTGCCAGCGTTTGTCAGCAGCTTCACCTGGGTCTCGCTGAGCGCTCATTTCGAAGGTTTGGGCGGGGCAATCCTGGTGATGACCCTGTCCAAATACCCGCTGATCTTTCTGCCGGTCGCAGCAACGCTGCGCAATCTGGATCCCTCTCTCGAAGAGTCGGCACGGACGCTGGGGCAGAATCGCTGGGGTGTGTTTTTCAAAATTACCCTGCCACTGCTCTGGCCGTCATTGCTTGCCGGCTCGCTGCTGATCGCGCTGCACATGCTGGTGGAATTCGGCGCGCTGTCGATCATCGGCCTGCAGACCTTCACCACGGCGATCTACCAACAGTTCGAACTGGAGTTCAGCAACGCCAATGCGGCGATGCTTTCCGCTGTGCTTCTGGCCATGTGCCTGATGCTGCTGTGGCTGGAGTTGCGCGTGCGCGGCAAAGGTCGGCATGTGCGCACCGGTCAGGGCGCGGCACGGCGCGCGGAACAGGTTCGCCTTGGACCCTGGGCCGCTGCGGGGCAAGTGTATTGCCTGGCGCTGGCGATCATCGGCAGTGGAATTCCCCTCGGCATGCTGGCGTACTGGCTGGCGGTGGGTTCGTCGGCGGCGTTTCCGGTGGCGGCGATCGGCGAGGCGCTGCTGTCATCCCTTGCGCTGTCCCTGGGCGGCGCGGCGTTGTGTCTGGTGCTGGCGGTGCCGGTGGGCTTGCTGGTGGTGCGCTACAAAGGTCAGCTGGCCATCTGGGCAGAGCGCCTGCCGTACCTGCTGCATGCGCTGCCTGGGCTGGTGATCGCACTGACGCTGGTGTATTTCGCCCTGCACTACGTGCCGGCGCTGTACCAGACATCGGCGTTACTGTTGATCGCTTACGCGCTGCTGTTTCTGCCGCTGGCGCAGGCGCCGATTCGTACGGCACTGAACAAGGCTGCGCCACAGCTGGAAGAGGCGGCGCGCACGCTTGGGGCATCGTCGCTCAGTGCGTTTTGCCGGGTGACCCTGCCGATCATTTTCCCGGCGCTGGGTGCCGCGTTTGCGCTGGTGTTTCTGGATGCGATGAAGGAACTGACGGCCACGCTGCTGCTGAGCCCGACCGGACTGAATACGCTGGCGACGGAAGTCTGGGCGCATACCGCGAATGTGGAGTTTGCGGCGGCGGCGCCTTATGCGGCGCTGTTGATTCTGGTGTCGGGGTTGCCGGTTTACCTGCTGACCACCCGGATGTATTTGAGCCGCTGAGATTGCCATCGCCGGCAAGCCGGTCTCGCTCCTACAGGGGAATGCATTCCAATGTGGGAGCGAGACCGGCTTGCCGGCGATGATGTCAGACGCAGCAACACAAATCCTAAGCCCTGAACTGCCCCAGGCTCGCCTTGAGCTGCGCCGCCAGGCCATCCAGCACCTTGCCGCTGGCCGTGGTTTCCACCACCGCCTGGGCAGCCTTCTCAGCCTGCGCATGAATGGTCTCGACCCGACCCCGCACCGCCTGCGCGCCTTGCGCCTGATGCGCCGCCGCCTGCGTCGCCAGACCAATCGCCGCGTGCACCTGCTCGACCGAAGCCTGCACCGACTGCTGCAACCGCGCACTGTCACGCAATACCAGCAAGCCTTCGTTGGCTTGACGCCCGGCCTGACCGATCGCCGCTACGGCCTCACGTGCGCCTTGCTGCAAAGCGACGATGTGCGCCTGAATGTCACCTGTCGAACTCTGGGTCTTGCTCGCCAGCGCCCGCACTTCATCCGCCACCACCGCGAAGCCACGACCGGTCTCACCGGCACGCGCCGCCTCGATGGCCGCGTTCAAGGCCAGCAGGTTGGTTTGCTCGGCAATCCCGTGAATCACGGTCAAGACCACTTCAATCTGTTCACTTTGCTGCGCCAGTCGCTCGATGACTTTCGAACCGGTATCGACTTGCCCGGCCAAGGCCTCGATCAGGCTGCCGACTTTCGCCGAGGTCCGGGTGTTTTCATCGGTGGCCGAACGGATGTCCACCACTTGCTGCAAGGCCGCCTGCATGGCGTGGCTTTCAGACTGGGCTTCGTCAGCCATTTGCGACAACGCGCGCAGACTCTCGGCCACTTCGTCGCGCTGCATACCCGCCGCCGCATCGGCGCCGGCGTTGCGCAGGGTCATGGCACCGATCTCAACGCCCGTGCGCTGGGCGACATCGCCCGCTTCACGCACGATCGGCTGCAACTTGTCCACAAAGCGATTGACCGCCGAGGCCATGTCGCCGATTTCATCCTTGCTGTTGATCTGCACACGCTTGGTCAGGTCGCCCTCGCCCGCCGCCAGATCGTCCATCGCGGTAATCAGCATCTTCAAGCGATTGACCACACGACGCCCAAGCACCACGGCCAGCAACAGCAACACGCCGCAACCGACCAGCGCCAGGCCCACGCCAATGCGCCAGCGCAAGGTCGTCGCCGCTTCCTGCACGGTGCCAGTGGTGTTGGCTTTCATTTCTGAAGCGGTGGATTGAGCAGAGGTCAGGCGCGCACGCATCGCCGTGGCACTGTCAGCGGCCGCGCCTTTGAGGCTGTCGCCGACCAGCTGATCACTGCTGGCGATCAGCGCGGAGAAGCGCTTGTCCAGCGCCGCCAGATCGGCCTCCACCGAGGCGGTGGAGACGCCCATCAAGACCTTGCCTATTTCCACGCCATTCGGATTGATCGAAGCCTCGAGGTAGTAGACCGACGGATCGTTCTTCGCCGCATCCAGCACTTTGTCCAATGCGCGCTCGCCCTGGCCTTTCTCCAGAAGGGCCTTGTTGATCGGGTTTTCGCGGTTGAGGTAGCGCGTCAGGTGCTGCCCGGTCGCGTCGTCATAAACCACGAACAGCACGTTGGGATTGCGCTGGGCACGGCGGGCGAATTCGGAGAGGGTTGGAACGTCGCTGTCCCACATGGCGCGGGGGGCGACCGAGGCCAGAAGCTGCGCCATATCATTGGCGGAGTCCTTCAGGGCGTTTTCCAATGTCTTACGCAACTGCGCCTGTTCTTCCTCCAGTCGCGAGGACAAACCGGCCGTGAGGCGCTGCCGCGTACTGGCGGAGAGGCTGTCGAGGCTCGACGTGACTTCACGTCCCGCCTGCTCAAGCTCGCCGGAAAGTTTTTGACTGTCCGCGCCCAGGCGCACACCCAGATCGGCTTCCAGTGCAGTCACTGTGCTCCGCGTGAGGGCGACAGCCACCAGCACCTGCACCAAAAGGGCGATACCAAGGGTAACGAACACCGGCCGTAGTAGACGGCTTTGTAACAATGAGAGAACCGCCGACACTTGATATCCCTCTACTTTGACGCCATTAAATTGATGGCACGCCAGAAGACATGCTTTTAATCAACATCACAGCAAAGGTCATGCCGTCCTACAGACAGATACGACAAAGGGCCCAAATAAGGGCCCTTTGTTTTTTACATCAACGACTTATTAAGCGAACGGGTGACGCAGAACGATGGTTTCGTTGCGATCAGGGCCCGTCGAAATAATGTCGATCGGCGCACCGATCAGCGCTTCGACGCGTTTGATGTAGGCACGTGCGTTAGCTGGCAGCTCTTCCAGGGTCTTGGCGCCCACGGTCGATTCGGTCCAGCCCGGCACTTCTTCGTACACCGGCTGCAGGCCGACGTAGCTGTCAGCGTCAGTCGGGGCAACATCGTTACCTGCGGCATCTTTGTAGCCGACGCAGATGTTGATGGTTTCCAGACCGTCGAGTACGTCCAGCTTGGTCAGGCAGATGCCCGAGATGCTGTTCACATCGATAGCGCGACGCAGGATAACGGCGTCAAACCAGCCACAACGACGGGCACGGCCGGTCGTTGCGCCGAACTCGTGACCTTGTTTGGCCAGGTGCGCACCGACTTCGTCGAACAGCTCAGTCGGGAACGGACCCGAACCCACACGAGTGGTGTAAGCCTTGGTGATGCCCAGGATGTAGTCCAGGAACATCGGGCCAACACCCGAACCGGTCGCAACGCCGCCAGCGGTGGTGTTGGAGCTGGTGACGTACGGGTAGGTACCGTGGTCGATGTCCAGCAACGAACCTTGAGCGCCTTCAAACATGATGTCTTTGCCAGCGCGACGCAGGTCGTGCAGCTCGGCCGTCACGTCCAGCATCAGCGGCTTGAGCAGCTCAGCGTATTCCTTGCACTCAGCCAGGGTCTTTTCGAACTCGATGGCCGGCTCTTTGTAGTAACCCACCAGCATGAAGTTGTGGTAATCCACCAGTTCACGCAGCTTGTCTTCGAAGCGCGGCATGTTGAGCAAGTCGCCAACACGCAGGCCGCGACGCGCAACCTTGTCTTCGTAAGCCGGGCCGATGCCGCGACCGGTCGTACCGATCTTCAGCTCGCCACGGGCCTTTTCACGGGCCTGATCCAGCGCAACGTGGAAGGACAGGATCAGCGGGCAGGACGGGCTGATACGCAGGCGCTCACGCACCGGTACGCCTTTCTCTTCCAGCTTGACGATTTCCCGCAGCAGGGCGTCAGGTGCAACCACCACGCCGTTGCCGATCAGGCACTGCACGCCTTCGCGCAGCACGCCCGACGGGATCAGGTGCAAGACGGTTTTTTCGCCATCGATCACCAGAGTGTGACCCGCGTTGTGGCCACCCTGGTAGCGCACTACGGCGGCAGCATGTTCGGTCAGCAGATCAACGATCTTGCCTTTGCCCTCATCACCCCATTGGGTGCCCAGGACTACGACATTCTTACCCATAACACTTGTCCTCATTCGCGCAAACTTGGTGCCGGCCACGGGCCGACAGGAAAACTCAAGAAGCCAGTGGCGATACTTGCCAAAGCCCGTTCTGCTGAATCAATTGCCGGTCGCAGTCCGCTTCACGGGCGGCGGCCAAAGGTTGCCCAGGCAATGCCTGAACGACACGCTGACCCTCACTGCGCAACTGGCAAACCTGCTGCCAGAGTGCCGCATCCGTACTGTCAGGCATCCAGATACCGCCAGACGGTAGCTCGATCTCAGCACGCCCCCGGGTCACCAGGGTTTTCAAATCGGTAGAGAAGCCGGTTGCCGGACGGGCGCGACCGAAGTCGGCACCGATGTCGTCGTAACGACCGCCCTGGGCAATGGATTGGCCAACACCCGGTACGAACACCGCGAACACCACACCGGTGTGGTAGTGGTAGCCGCGCAACTCGCCCAGATCGAAGTACAGCGGCAACTCAGGGAAACGCGTGGACAGACGCTCGGCAATCGCCACCAGATCGTCCAGCGCCGCCAACACCGGTGCCGGCGCATTCGCCAGACGACCGCGCGCCGCTTGCAGCACTTCACGCCCACCGCACAGATCAACCAACGCCCGCAGCATGCCCGACAGATCGGCAGGCAAGCCTTCGGTCAAGGTAATGACCTCGTCGATGGCCTTGCGTTGCAATGCATCGAACAACTGCTGCTCGACTTCACCGGACAAACCGGCCGCACGGGCCAGGCCACGGTAGATGCCGACATGACCGAGGTCCATGTGCACATCCGGCACATCGGCCAGTTGCAGCATGGACAGCATCAGGCTGATCACTTCCACGTCGCTGCTCGGGCTGCCATCGCCGTACAACTCGGCGCCCAGCTGAATCGGGCTGCGCGAGGACGACAAGGCACGCGGCTGAGCATGCAGCACGCTGCCGGCGTAGCACAGACGGCTCGGGCCTTCGCGACGCAGGGTGTGCGCATCGATGCGCGCCACTTGCGGCGTGATGTCGGCACGGAAACCCATTTGCCGGCCCGATTGCGGGTCGATGACCTTGAAGGTACGCAGATCGAGGTCCTGGCCCGCGCCGGTCAGCAAGGATTCCAGGTACTCGATATGGGGAGTCACGACAAACTCGTAACCCCAGCTCTGGAACAGATCCAACACCTGACGACGCGCAACTTCAATGCGCGCCGCCTCCGGTGGCAGTACTTCTTCGATGCCATCTGGCAGCAGCCAGCGGTCTACCGTTGCCATTACGCCATTCCCCTATGGTCCGGGCGGCCAGCCTATGGGCGAGCCTTGAGTGAAGCAGAAAATGATTACTCCGCGCATAAACAACGCGGCGAGAAGCCTGAAAATAAGCCTCGCCAACCAATTTCCTCGAAAAACCTGTCGAGCCATTCAACTCGAGCGCCTGCCTGCCAACAGCAATCAAACGTGCAGACGCAAAAAAGCCGGGAATTTCCCGGCTGCCGCATCATACACACGTTTTCCCAAAGGATCACCCCGCCCGAGGCTTTAGCCGCCAGGCGGGGATGATTCAGGTCAACGTCGTATCAAGGCTTGGCTTTTTCCAGGTAACGGAAGAAGTCGCTGCTTGGGTCCAGGACCATGACGTCGGATTTGTTCGCGAAGCTTTCACGGTAGGCTCGCAGGCTACGGTAGAAACCGTAGAACTCCTGATCCTGACCGTAGGCCTTGGAGTAGATCGCAGCAGCCTGGGCATCACCGTCACCGCGAACCTCTTCGGATTCACGATAGGCTTCCGCCAGCAGCACGCGGCGTTGACGATCGGCGTCGGCACGGATGCCTTCTGCCAGCTCGTTTCCCTTGGCGCGGTGCTCGCGAGCTTCACGCTCACGCTCGGAGCTCATACGCTCGAACACACTGCGGTTCACTTCTTTCGGCAGGTCGATGGCCTTGACCCGAACATCGACGACTTCGATGCCCAGCTCTTTTTCCGCCATCTTGTTCAGCGACCCAGTGATATCGGTCATCAGCGCATCGCGCTCACCGGACACCACTTCGTGCAGGGTGCGCTTACCAAACTGGTCACGCAGGCCCGATTCCAGACGACGGGAAAGACGCTCGTCAGCAATCTGCTTGAGGCCGGACGTCGCGGTGTAGTAACGCTCGGCGTCCTTCACACGCCACTTGGCGTAGGCATCAACCATGACGGCTTTCTTTTCCAGCGTCAGGAAGCGTTGTGTCGGTGCATCCAGCGTCATCAGGCGTGCGTCGAATTTACGCACCTGGTTAACGTAAGGCACTTTCACATGCAGGCCTGGCTGAACATCGGTCTGAACCACGCGACCGAACTGCAGCAGCACCGCACGCTCGGTCTGAGCCACGATGTAGAAGCAGTTCCAGGCTGCGATCGCCACGACGACGCCGACAATAAGGGCGATCAGCGATTTATTGCTCATCAGCGACTCTCCCTGGTACGTGCTTGCTGTTGCTGCAGATCAGCTGCCGCACGCGCATTCGCTTCATTGCTGGTGGCTGCCGCACCGGTCACCGGAGTGCTGGTGTTGCGACCACTTTCGACCATCTTGTCCAGCGGTAGGTAGAGCAGATTGCTCTGGCCATTCTTGTTGCCGGTCACGAGAACCTTGCTGGTATTGCTGAAGACTTCCTGCATGGTGTCCAGGTACAGACGCTCACGGGTGACTTCAGGTGCCTTGCGGTACTCGCTGACCAGCTTGGTGAAGCGATCGGCCTCACCCTTGGCGCGCGAGACGGTTTCATCACGGTAGCCGTTGGCGTCTTCGATGATGCGCTGTGCTTGACCACGGGCTTCCGGCACGACGCCGTTGGCGTAGGTTTCAGCCTGGTTGCGCGAACGCTGCTCGTCTTCACGGGCACGGATCACGTCATCGAAGGCTTCCTGCACTTCACGCGGTGCCGCTGCGCTTTGTACGTTGACCTGAGTCACGGTGATACCGGTGCGATAGGTATCCATGAAGCGTTGCAGACGCTCCTTGATTTCGCTGGCCATCAATTCGCGACCTTCGGTCAGCACCTGGTCCATCGCGGTGGAGCCCACCACGTGGCGCAAGGCACTTTCGGTCGCGTGCTGCAGGCTGATTTCCGGCTGATCGACGCTCAGCACGAAGTCCTGCAGGTTGCTGATCTTGTACTGCACGGTCAGCGGGACTTCGACGATGTTCTCGTCTTCAGTCAGCATTTGACCCTGCTTGGTGTAGGCACGCTCACGCGTGACGTTTTCCAGGTACTTGCGATCGATCGGCGGGAAATAGATGTTCAGACCCGGGCCGACGGTTTCGTAGTACTTGCCGAAGCGCAGCACCACGGCTTGCTCCTGCTCGTCCACTACGTACACCGCGCTGTACAGCCACACGGCTGCCAGTACGACCAGGCCGATGCCGAGCAGGCCGCCGAAGCCACCACTCTTGCCCGGACCACCGCCGTCATCCCCACGTTTCTTACCACCACCGAACAACCCGTTCAGGCTTTCCTGCAGCTTTCGGAAGGCCTCGTCGAGATCCGGTGGTCCCTTGCGGTCGCCGTTATTGCGGCGCTTGCCACCCCAAGGATCCTGATTATTCGAGTTGCCACCCGGCTCATTCCAAGCCATAGCGCTCTCCATCTGATAAAGCAAAGACGCACCCACGGCGCGCCGACCAATGCTACAGAATGCCTGTCTCTGCGGCACAACCGCTTTCTCAGGCTTTTATTGCAAAGTGTGTTGTTCGATGAACTCCGCCGGCACAACGCCTTCACGGCTGACCAGCCGATTGAGCTCCGAGCGCGGCAATCGAACGGCCAGCAAGCTGACACCTTCTTCGTCGTATTCTTCTTTCTGCACCGCCCCGAGTTCGAAGAACTGCGCACGCAGTCGAGCGAATCGTTGCGGCAAGCGCAAGGTCCCCACAAACAACTCACTGCCCAGCAACTCGGCAATGGCTTGTTCAAGCAACTCCAGACCGCTGCCATCACGCGCCGAGAGCCAGACCCGTTGCGGCTTGCCGTCGGCATCGCGCTGGATTTGTGGCTCAACGCCTTCAAGCAAATCGAGTTTGTTATAGACCTCGAGGATCGGCAAGTCCTGGGCACCAATCTCGCCCAGCACCACCATCACCTGCTCGATCTGCAACATGCGATCCGGTTCGGCCGCATCGATCACGTGCAACAGCAGGTCAGAGTTGCTCGACTCTTCGAGCGTAGACCGAAATGCCTCGACCAGCTTGTGAGGCAAGTGGCGAATGAAGCCCACGGTGTCGGCCAGGACAATCGGCCCCATGTCGTCCAGTTCCAGACGGCGCAAGGTCGGGTCCAGCGTGGCGAACAACTGGTCGGCCGCGTAAACGTCGGATTTCGTCACGTTATTGAAGAGCGTGGATTTGCCGGCGTTGGTATACCCCACCAGAGACACGGTAGGAATATCCGCACGCATACGGCCGCGGCGCGACTGTTCGCGCTGGCTGCGCACTTTTTCCAGCCGGCCCTTGATCTGGCGCAAGCGAACCCGCAGCAGACGGCGGTCGGTTTCCAGCTGGGTTTCACCCGGACCACGCATGCCGATACCGCCGCCTTGACGCTCAAGGTGGGTCCAGCCGCGAACCAGTCGGGTGCTCATGTGGTCAAGCTGGGCCAGTTCGACCTGGAGCTTGCCTTCATGGGTACGAGCGCGTTGGGCGAAAATATCGAGAATCAGACCGGTGCGGTCGATCACGCGACACTCGAAAACACGTTCGAGGTTACGTTCCTGACTGGGCGTAAGCGTGTGATTGAAGATCACCAGATCGGCTTCTTCGGCATGGACCAGGTCGCGCAGCTCCTCGACCTTGCCGCTGCCAATCAGGTATTTGGCGGTTGGCCGATGACGCGGCACGTTAAAAAACGCAACGGTCTCGGCGCCGGCCGAATTAGCCAATTCCTGAAACTCCTGCGGATCTTCGCGCGCCTCAGGGTCCTGTCCATCCAAGTGAACGAGGATCACCCGCTCACCACCACCGTGGCGCTCAAAGAACAAAGGAGACTCCTATCAGGCGTTACCTGGCTCAGCGTCACCTGCTTCGGATTCGGTTGCGCTAGGCAGACGAATCGGGCGAACCGGTACCACTGTAGAGATAGCGTGCTTGTAAACCATCTGGCTGACGGTGTTTTTCAGCAGGATGACGAACTGGTCGAAAGACTCGATCGTACCTTGCAGTTTGATCCCGTTGACCAGGTAGATGGACACCCCAACTTTCTCTTTACGTAAAGTATTCAAGTAAGGGTCTTGTAGCGAATGCCCTTTTGACATGTGCCGCACTCCTTTAAGGATTCAATATAAAAAATAGGTAATCAGATGGCTTGTGCCGTCACACCCCCAAGGATAGACGGCAATTGCAAGGACTCAGCTCAATATGGAGATGGTCCCAAGGTATTTCAAGGCGCGCGGCAGATTGTCGCAATCCAGGCTGTCCAACCAGTGTAAATCAGCCCAACTGCGCAGCCAGGTGAACTGACGCTTGGCCAACTGGCGCGTGGCAATGATTCCACGCTCCTGCATCTCGGCTTTCGTCAGCTTGCCATCCAGGTAGTCCCAGACTTGTCGGTAGCCTACTGCACGTATAGACGGCAACCCGGAATGCAGGTCACTTCGCTCACGCAGGGCTACGACCTCGTCAATGAATCCCTGTTCCAACATTAAAGTGAATCTTTGTTTAATTCGCTCGTGCAGTACCTGACGATTTGCCGGAGCAATGGCCAAGTTCGCGACAGTATAGGGCAATTGTTGCAGTCCCGAAGCGGCTGCTTCAGTACTTTGCGCAGATTGTCTCAGTCTAAGCTCGGTCATGCTCTGACCACTGACACGATAAACTTCCAGTGCTCGACTGAGTCGCTGGGGATCGTTCGGATGAATACGCGCCGCCGATTCCGGGTCGATGATCGCCAACTGGTCGTGCAGGGCTTGCCAGCCAAGGCGTGCAGCTTCTTCTTCGATCTGCGCACGGACCTCGGGATCAGCAGCAGGCATGTCCGCCAGACCTTCGAGCAAAGCCTTGTAATAGAGCATTGTGCCGCCCACCAGCAGCGGAATTTTTCCGCGCGCGGTGATGTCGGCCATGGCTTCCAGGGCATCACGGCGGAAATCCGCAGCCGAATAGCTCTCTGCCGGGTCGAGAATATCGATCAGGCGGTGCGGAAACTCGGCCAGTATCTCTTTCGAAGGCTTGGCGGTGCCGATGTCCATGCCGCGATAGACCAGCGCCGAATCAACGCTGATCAGCTCGCACGGCAGGACCTTGGTCAGTTCGATGGCCAGGTCGGTCTTGCCCGCTGCGGTCGGGCCCATCAGGAAAATCGCAGGTGGGAGCTGGCTCATCAACGACCGCGCAAGAACAGTTTGTCCAGATCGTCCAGGCCCAATTGGGTCCAGGTCGGTCGGCCATGGTTGCATTGACCGCTGCGCTCGGTGTTTTCCATGTCGCGCAGCAGACCGTTCATTTCCGCCAGGGCCAGGCGCCGGTTCGCCCGGATCGCGCCGTGGCAGGCCATGGTGCCGAGCAATTCGTTCAAATGCGCCTGAATCCGGTCGCTGGTGCCGTACTCCATCAGATCGGCCAGCACATCGCTGACCAGCCGGTTGGCTTCCGCTTGCTTGAGCAGGGCCGGAATCTGCCGAATAGCCAGTGTTTCCGGGCCGAGACGCTGCAGCTCAAAGCCCAGGCGCTGGAACCACGCGACGTTTTCTTCGGCGCAATCACCTTCACGCTCGCTCACCGCCAGGGATTCCGGGACCAACAGCGGCTGGCCACTCAAGCCTTCGCTGGCCATCGCGACTTTCAGGCGCTCGTACATGATCCGTTCATGGGCGGCGTGCATGTCCACCAGCACCAGCCCTTGGGCGTTTTCCGAAAGGATGTAGATGCCTTTGAGCTGCGCCAATGCGTAACCCAGCGGTGGAATATCGTCCTGACCGGCCGGAAGCGCGACGGCATTGGCTTCTGGCAACGGTGCAAAAAACTCACGGTAAGCCGCCTGGGCTTCAGCCGCCGGTACGCCGGACTGTGGACGCGGCGTGTATTGATACTGATAACCGGCGCCCGCGCCCGAGCCTGCCGTATTGAACGACGGCTGTGCCTGGGGCTGCTCCAGCAGCGCATTGGCCGCCAGGCGCATTTCGCCCTGCGGACCGAATTCACCCGCCTCGATGCCACTCGGACGAACGATGGCAGTCGCCACCGGTGCCGCCAGATGATCATCCGGGCGCACATCACCCAAGGCGCGGTGCAGGGTGCCGTAGAGGAAATCGTGGACCATGCGCCCATCACGGAAACGCACTTCGTGCTTGGTCGGGTGCACGTTGACGTCGACACCGGCCGGATCGACTTCGAAGAACAGCACGAAGGTCGGGTGCCGGCCGTTGAACAGCACGTCGCGATAGGCCTGACGCACCGCGTGGGCGACCAGCTTGTCGCGCACGGCACGGCCATTGACGAAGAAATACTGCAAGTCCGCCTGGCTGCGGTTGAACGTCGGCAAACCGACCCAACCCCACAAATGCAGGCCGTTGCGCTCGATTTCGATCGGCAGCGCCTGCTCCAGGAACCCCGAACCACAGATCGCCGCCACTCGCCGGGCGCGGGCCGCGTCGTCATGGGCTTCATGCAGGCTGAGGATGGTTTTGCCGTTGTGGCGCAAATGGAACGCCACGTCGAAGCGCGCAAGCGCCAGGCGCTTGATCACTTCTTGCAAGTGATCGAATTCGGTTTTTTCAGTCTTGAGAAACTTGCGGCGCGCCGGGGTGTTGAAGAACAAGTCACGCACTTCCACCGAGGTGCCTACCGGGTGAGCGGCGGGCTGGACGCGCGGCGCCATGTCCCGGCCTTCGGTTTCGACCTGCCAGGCCTGGTCGGCATCGCGGGTGCGCGACGTCAGGGTCAGGCGCGCCACGGAGCTGATCGAGGCGAGTGCTTCACCGCGAAACCCGAGGCTCATCACCTGCTCAAGGTCTTCCAGGTTGCGGATCTTGCTGGTGGCGTGACGGGCCAGGGCCAGCGGCAGGTCATCGGCGGAGATGCCGCTGCCGTCGTCACGCACCCGCAGCAGCTTGACGCCGCCCTGCTCGACATCGACATCGATGCGTTTGGCGCCGGAGTCGAGGCTGTTTTCCAGCAACTCCTTGATCACCGAAGCCGGGCGCTCGACTACTTCACCGGCGGCAATCTGGTTCGCCAGTCGCGGGCTGAGCAGCTCGATGCGAGCGCTATTGATCACGGCCTGATTCATTCTTTGGACGCCAGTTCAGTACCGGGAATGGTCAGGGTCTGACCAATCTTCAGCTCGTCACTCTTCAGATTGTTGGCACTGCGCAAGGTGGCCGGGGACACCTGGTAACGCACGGCAATCATTGCCAGCGTCTCGCCCGGGTTGACCCGGTGATCCCGCGGGCCTTGGGCGATCTTGCCGGAATCACGCAGCCAGGCGATGTACGTACCCGGCGGCGGGTTCTGCTGGAAGAACTGGCGCACGCCGCTGCTGATCGAACGGGCCAGCGCTTGCTGGTGGCTGGACGCCGCGAGCTTCGAGGCTTCGTTGGCGTTGGAGATGAACCCGGTTTCCACCAGGATCGACGGGATGTCCGGCGACTTCAACACCATGAACCCGGCTTGCTCAACACGCTGTTTGTGCAGCGGCGTGACGCGGCCGATGTTGCTCAACACCTTCTGGCCGACGTTCAGGCTGGAGGTCAGCGAGGCGGTCATCGACAGGTCGAGCAGCACGCCTGCGAGCATGCGGTCCTTGTCGTCGAGGCTGACGTTGCCGGCGCCGCCGATCAAGTCGGAACGGTTTTCACTGTCGGCCAGCCAACGGGCGGTTTCAGACGTGGCGCCGCGATCAGACAGGGCAAACACCGAGGCACCGAACGCAGCGGCAGACGGCGCGGCGTCGGCGTGGATCGAAACGAACAGGTCAGCGCCTTTCTTGCGGGCAATTTCGGTACGGCCGCGCAACGGGATGAAGTAGTCGCCGGTACGGGTCAGCTCGGCGCGGAAGCCTTTCATGCCGTTGACCTGGCGCTGCAATTCGCGGGCGATGGCCAGGACCACGTCTTTCTCACGCTGGCCGCGCGAGCCCGAGGCGCCCGGGTCTTCGCCGCCGTGACCGGCATCGATGACCACGATGATGTCGCGCTTGCCGGCCGGAGCGGGCGGCAGCTTGACCGGTGGATCGACCGGCGTGACCGGCACCGGCGCTACGGTGGCAACGTTGGTCGGCGGCGGAATCGGCGCGGCGTCGGCGGCGTTATCGAACAGATCGACCACCAGGCGGTTGCCGTACTGGGCGTTCGGCGCCAGGGTAAAGCTTTTCGGCGTGACGGCTTTTTTCAGGTCGATGACCACCCGCAGGTCGGTCGGCGTGCGTTGGGCCGAGCGCATGGCGGTGATCGGGGTGTTGGCGGTGGAGACGTTCAGCGGCGCGCCGAGAGTGGCGCCGTTGATGTCGATCACCAGTCGGTCCGGGGCTGTCAGGGTGAAAACGCTGTGCTGCACCGGCCCGGTCAGGTCGAACACCAACCGTGTGTTGTCCGGCGCCCGCCACAGACGAACGCTGTTGACCTTCGTGTCGGCCACAGCGTCGACGGTCACCGCCAAAAACAACATCCCTACGGCAGCTACCATCGCGCGAAAGCGCATACCTGACCCCATCATTTAATTGATTTCCAATGCCAAAGCGGCACACCACGACTCGCCACGCGAGCCCTGGGACAAAATTTTCAGCGAACGCCCGCTGTCTTGCGGGCTAATGGTAATGGTCAGGTCGGGCTTTGGCAAAAAGCCTGCACCCTTCTGGGGCCATTCGATCAGGCACAACGCGTCATCCTCGAAGTAGTCGCGGATGCCGAGGTACTCCAGTTCTTCAGGGTCGACCAGGCGATACAGGTCAAAATGGAAGGCGCGAATGTCACCGATCTCGTAGGGTTCGACCAGGGTGAACGTCGGACTTTTTACCGCGCCGACATGCCCCAGGCCCCGGATGATGCCTCGGGACAAGGTGGTTTTCCCGGCGCCGAGATCCCCCTCCAGAAAAATCAGACCGTGCCCTTCGGTGGTTTTTGCGATGCGGGCGCCGAACGCGCTCATCGCTTCTTCATCAGCCAGGTACAGGGTTACTTCAGACACGGTGCTTGCTCCTCCAACAACTGACGAATGGCTGGGATCAGATCACTGGCCGCCAGCCCACGGCCCGATTTACCTTGCTGCGCGCCCGCATTGGCGTGCAGCCACACGGCCAGGCAGGCAGCGTCGAACGCCTCCATGCCCTGGGCCAGCAATGCGCCGACCAGACCGGCCAGCACATCGCCCAAACCGGCAGCGGCCATGGCCGGATGGCCTTGATGACACACCGCCAGACGCCCGTCAGGGCTGGCGACCAGACTGCCGGCACCTTTGAGGATCACTACCGCTCTATATTTTTTGCTCAATGCGTGGGCCGCCGCCGGGCGATCAGCCTGAACGTCGGCCGTCGACAGCCCCAGCAACCGCGCGGCCTCCCCCGGATGCGGTGTGATCACGCAGCCGTCGGGCAATTTCACGTGCTGCGAGGCCAGCAGATTCAAGGCATCGGCGTCCCAGACCTGCGGCAACGGCGCATTGGCCGCCGCCGACAACAGGCTGCGCCCCCAGGCAGCCTGCCCCAAGCCGGGGCCGACCACCAGTACGGAAACTTTTTGCAGCAATCCCATTAATTGATTGGCCGACGAAGTGCCCAGCACCATCGCTTCGGGGATTCGGGCCAGCGCCGCCGGCACGTGTTCGCAGCGAGTGGCCACCGACACCATGCCCGCGCCGCTGCGCAGGGCACTTTGCGCGCTTAGCAGGATGGCACCGCCAAAACCGTGATCACCACCGATCAGCAAGACGTGGCCGAACCGGCCTTTATGAGCCGTGGGGGCGCGACTCGCCGGACGCGGCAAATTGCCGGCCGACAGGCGACGCGCACTGATGGCGACCTCGCTCAAGGCCTCAGGGGAGGCTTGCAGATCATTGAAGACCAGCTCGCCGACAAAATCCGCCGCCTCGCCGGTGAACAGGCCGAGCTTCAAGCCAATGAAGGTCACGGTCAGATCCGCCCGAACGGCCACGCCAAGCACACGCCCGGTGTCGGCACACAGCCCCGAAGGAATATCCACCGCAGCCACTGGAAGTCCGGTGGCATTGATCGCGGAAATGACGCTGGCATAGGGCTCTCGTACTTCGCCCGTCAGACCGGTGCCCAGCAAGGCGTCCAGCACCACGCCGCGCAATTCGGATTGCGCGCTCCAGGCTTGAATGGCAACTCCCTCGGACAACGCCTCGGCGTGGGCCGAACGGGCATCGCCCTGCAATTGTTGAGGATCGCCCGCCGCCAACACGCGCACATGCCAGCCGGCACGCCTGGCCAACACCGCAACGAGATAGCCATCACCGGCGTTGTTGCCATGACCGGCAACCACAGTCAGTTCGTTCGCCGTCGGCCATTGCCGGACCAGCGCACGCCAGGTCGCCCGCGCCGCCCGCTGCATCAATTCGAAGCCCGGCGTGCCGGCCGCAATCAGGCTCGCATCGAATGCTCGCACCTGCGCGGCGCTGTACAGCGCGTCGGGTAAATCATCTTTAGTGTGCGGCATGCGTCTTCGGGCTCCGATGTCTGGCAGAATTATACGCACCTCAGCTCCGGTTTCTCTCGCCTCATGCCCGCTATTACCACAGACCTGCCCGCCCTCGCCCAATCCATCAAGGACTGGGGCCGCGAGCTGGGCTTTCAGCAAGTCGGCATCAGCGGCCTGGACCTGGCCGAGCATGAGCAGCACCTGGAGCGCTGGCTTGCAGCCGGCTACCACGGCGAAATGGACTACATGGGCGCCCACGGCACTAAGCGCTCGCATCCGGAAGAGCTGGTGCCGGGCACGCTTCGGGTCGTCTCCCTGCGCATGGATTACCTGCCGGGCGACACCGAAATGGCCAAACGCCTGGCCCAACCGGAAAAAGCCTACGTCTCCCGTTATGCCTTGGGCCGCGATTACCACAAATTGATCCGTAAACGCGTGCAACAACTGGCCGATAAAATTCAGGCCGAGATCGGCCCGTTTGGTTTTCGCGCCTTCGTCGACAGTGCGCCGGTGCTGGAAAAGGCCATTGCAGAGCAGGCCGGCCTTGGATGGATCGGCAAAAATACGCTGGTCTTGAATCGCAAGGCCGGCAGTTATTTCTTTCTCAGCGAACTGTTCGTCGACCTGCCGTTGCCGGTTGACCCTCCGCACAGCACCGAACATTGCGGTCGCTGCACCGCCTGCCTCGACATCTGCCCGACCAATGCCTTTGTCGGGCCTTATGTTCTGGACGCACGTCGCTGCATTTCCTACCTGACCATCGAGCTGAAAAACGCGATCCCCGAAGACTTGCGGCCGCTGATCGGCAACCGGGTTTTCGGCTGCGATGACTGCCAGATCGTCTGCCCGTGGAACCGTTTCGCCCGGCCATCCGGCGAAAGCGACTTCAAGCCGCGACACAACCTGGATAATGCCGAACTCGCCGAACTGTTCATGTGGGACGAGGACAGGTTCCTCAGCAGCACCGAGGGTTCGCCGTTACGCAGGGCCGGCTATGAGCGCTGGCTGCGCAATCTGGCGGTGGGCCTGGGCAATGCGCCGTCGAGCATTCCGGTGCTGGAAGCGTTGAAGGCGCGGCGGGATTATCCGTCGGAGCTGGTGCGCGAACACGTTGAGTGGGCCCTGAAACAACACGGGATACTGTAGGAGCGAGCCTGCTCGCGATGGTCGTCAACAATTACGCGTTAAGTCTGACAGCCCGCGGCGTTCTCAGGTTTTTCGCGAGCAGGCTCGCTCCAACAGGGGGACGCGTTACGCCTCGTCGTTGTAGACGAACTTGGGCATTTCCCAGTGGAAACGAATCGCCAGCAACCGCAGCAAAAAGCCGCCGAACAGCGTGATCAGAATCGCCTGTTCCCCCGGCATGTTCAGATAAAGGCAGAGCATGTAGCACCACGCCGCCGCGAATGAAACGCTGGCGTAGAGCTCACGACGGAAAATCAGCGGAATGTCGTTGCAGAAGATGTCGCGCAGGATGCCGCCGAACACCCCGGTGATCACGCCGCTCACCGAGGCCACCAGCATGCCGTGGCCCATTTCCAGCGCGGTCATGCAACCGATCAGGGTAAACGCCACCAGCCCCACGGCATCGAGCACCAGAAACAGTGAGCGCAGGTGACGCATCCAGCGTGCCGCGAAGACGGTGAACATCGCCGCAATCGAGGTCAACACCAGGTATTCCGGATGCTTCACCCACGTCAGCGGGTAATGCCCTAGCAGCACGTCGCGCACCGAACCGCCGCCCAATGCCGTGATGCAGGCAATCAACACCACGCCAAACCAATCCATGCCACGACGACCGGCGGACAGGGCACCGGTCATGGCTTCGGCGGTAATGGCGATCAGGTAAAGCATCAGCAACATGGTGGCGGTCCTTGCAGGAAGGCGCGCAGTCTAGTCATTTCGGCGTGGCACCAAAAGAGGGCGCTCACGGATAAACCGCGCCGCCTCTCTCTATAGATGAAACGCAGATCCTGTAGGAGCCAGCTTGCTGCGGGCGGCGTTCCGACGATGGCGTCCTCAAGGCCCCCATCGCCGGCAAGCCGGCTCCTACAGAGACCGTATTGCCAATCAGAATTTGATGAAATGCTTGCGGTAGTGCTGCAGCTCGGCGATCGATTCGCGGATATCGTCCAGCGCCAGGTGCGTGCTGCCCTTTTTGAAGCTGTCACGCACGTCCGGCGCCCAGCGCGCGGCCAGCTCCTTCAGGGTCGAAACGTCGAGATTGCGGTAGTGGAAGAAGCTTTCCAGGGATTTCATGTGCGTATAAAGGAAGCGACGGTCCTGGCAGATGCTGTTGCCACAGATCGGCGACTTGCCGCGCGGCACCCACTGCTCCAGGAAGGCAATGGTCTCGGCTTCCGCTTCGGCCATGCTGATGCGGCTGTCACGCACGCGCTGGGTCAGGCCCGAGCCGCCGTGTTGACGGGTATTCCACTCGTCCATCCCGGCGAGGATTTCGTCGCTGTGATGGATGGCGATCACCGGGCCTTCGGCCAGGGTGTTCAGATCGCTGTCGGTGACGATGGTGGCCATCTCGATGATGACGTCGGTGTCAGGGTTCAGACCGGTCATTTCCAGGTCGATCCAGATCAGATTCTGCGGGTTTTGCATGTGTCGGCTCCTAGGCAATGCTGCGCAGTTTAGCCTAGGGCGGTGCCGGGGCGTGCTAAACTCGCGGCCGTTTTACCTAATCGCTGCATTCTTCATACGGAACACCCATGGCCAAACGCCAACTCAATCGTCGTCAAAACTGGCGCATCGAAAAGATTCAGGGCGAACGCGCTGCCCGCGCCGCCAAACGCGAGTCCTCGGCTGTCGAGGCACTTGAGGGCGGCGACCTGGGCCCGGAACAGACCGGCCTGGTGATCGCGCACTTCGGTGTGCAGGTCGAAGTCGAAGCCCTCGATGGCGATCTGGCCGGCCAGGTGTTCCGCTGCCACTTGCGCGCCAACCTGCCGGCGCTGGTGACCGGTGACCAGGTGGTCTGGCGTGCCGGCAACCAGGGCATCGGGGTGATCGTGGCGCAACTGCCACGCAAAACCGAACTCTGCCGTCCGGACAGCCGTGGCCAGCTCAAGCCGGTGGCGGCCAACGTCGACATGATCGTGATTGTCTTCGCGCCGTTGCCCGAGCCGCACGCCAACCTGATCGACCGTTACCTGGTCGCGGCGGAGCACGCCGGTATCCGGCCGTTGCTGCTGCTGAACAAATTCGACCTGATCGACGAACAGAACGCCCCGGCGCTGAATGCCCTGCTCGCGGTGTATCGCACGCTCGGCTATCCGGTGCTGGAAGTGTCGGCGCACCACGGCAACGGCATGGAGCAGTTGCAGGAACAGCTGGACGGGCGCATCAGCGTATTCGTCGGCCAGTCCGGTGTCGGCAAGTCGTCGCTGGTCAACAGTCTGCTGCCGGAAGTCGAAACCCGCGTCGGCCCGTTGTCCGAGCTGTCCGGCCAGGGCACCCACACCACCACCACCGCGCGGCTGTTCCACTTCCCCGGCGGCGGTGAACTGATCGACTCCCCGGGCATCCGCGAATTCGGCCTGGGCCACGTCAGCCGCTCCGACGTCGAAGCGGGTTTCATCGAGTTCAACGACCTGATCGGCACCTGCCGCTTCCGCGACTGCAAACACGACCGCGAACCCGGTTGCGCCCTGCTCAAGGCGCTGGAAGAAGGCCGCGTGCAGCAGCAACGGATGAACAGCTATCGCTCGATCATCGCCAGTTTGCCGGAAAGCAGCTACTAAGCCGTTTCGAGATAAACGCAATAACCTGTAGGAGCCAGCTTGCTGGCGATGATGGTTAACGATAACGCGTGCTGCCTGAATCAACGCGGTGCGCTTGCGTCCATCGCCAGCAAGCTGGCTCCTACAAGGGATTACGCCGCCCTTCAAACCCGTGAAATAAAAAAGCCGACATCACTGTCGGCTTTTTTGTGGGTCACTGCTTCGGCGGATCACCTGGCTTCGGTGCCGGGGCATCGAACAGGTTCAGGCGTTCGCGCAGCTCATGGGACGGCAGCGGTTCTTTATCCGCCGGCAAGGCGTTCGGATCGACTGGCGTGGCCGGTGCTGCACCCTGCCCTTGCGCCGGTTCCGGAGCGGGCTCCGCACCTTGCGAACCTTCGATGGCGCGCTGGGCTTTCTTCGTCAGCACGATGATGTCGATACGACGGTTGACCGGGTTGAGCGGGTTCTCGCGATCGAACAACGCGGACGAGGCATAACCGACGACGCGCGCCACTTGCTGGTCCGGGTAACTGCCCGCCACCAGCGCACGACGTGCCGCGTTGGCGCGGTTGGCCGAGAGTTCCCAGTTGCCGAAATCACCGGTGCCGGAGTACGGCTTGGCGTCGGTGTGACCACTGATGCTGATCTTGTTCGGCACCGCTTTGATGGTGTCGGCCATAGCCAGCAGGATGTCTTCGAAATACGGCTTCAGACGCGCACTGCCGGAGTCGAACATCGGGCGGTTTTCGGCGTCCACGATCTGGATGCGCAAACCGTCCGTGGTGATCTCGAACAGGATCTGGTCCTTGAATTTCTGCAGCTGCGGGTTCTCTTCGACCTTGTTCTGCAATTCCTGCAGCAACAGTTCGAGGCGTTCCTTCTCGACCATCTCGGCCATGCCTTCGACCTGATCGGTGTCGACAGTCACCTTGTCCGGCTGCGGCTGGGATTTCACTTCAGGATTGAGTGTGTTCTCCGGCGCCAGGGTCGGCGTGCCGCCCAGGTCGATGATGTACGGCGTGCCGCTTTCGGAAAAACCGACCGGGTCCTTGAAGTAACCGGCGATGGCGATCTTCTGTTCCGGCGTTGCGGTGGACAGCAGCCACAACACCAGGAAGAACGCCATCATCGCCGTCGCGAAGTCCGCAAAGGCGATTTTCCAGGAACCACCGTGATGCCCGCCCGCGTATTTCTTGACGCGCTTGATGATTATCGGCTGGTTATTTTCCATGACTTAGCGACCGCGAACCGCTTGTTCCAGCTCAGCGAAGCTAGGACGGTGCGCCGGGTACAGAACCTTGCGGCCGAACTCCACCGCCAGCGATGGCGGCATGCCGGAAGCCGACGCGACCAGCGACGCCTTGATGGCTTCGTAGACGTTCAGTTCTTCCTTGGCATCGTGCCCCAGCGCGTGCGCCAGCGGGCCGAAGAAGCCGTAGGCAGCCAGAATACCGAAGAAGGTACCGACCAGTGCCGCACCTACGTGCAGACCGATCATTTTCTGGTCGCTTTCACCCAGGGACGCCATGGTCACCACGATACCCAGTACCGCAGCGACAATACCGAAGCCGGGCATGGCGTCGGCGATGCCGTTCACGGCGTGGGACGGGTGGTCCAGGTCTTCCTTGAGGCTGGTCAGTTCCATGTCGAACAGGCCTTCAAGCTCATGGGGAGCCATGTTGCCGGAGGACATGATGCGCAGGTAATCGCAGATGTACGCGGTCATGCGTTCATCTTTCAAGACCGCCGGGTACTTGGCGAAAATCGGGCTCGCCGCGGCGTCTTCGATGTCACCTTCGATGGCCATCATGCCTTCGCGGCGGCTCTTGTTGAGGATCTCGTAAATCAGGCCCAGCACTTCAAGGTAGAACGTGTGGTTGAAACGCGAGCTGAACATGCCCAACGATTTCTTGAGCACGTGCAGGGTCATGTAACCAGGGTTGGCCTGCAGGAATGCACCGAGGGCCGCACCCCCGATGATCATCACCTCGAAGGGTTGAATCAGGGCGGCAATTTTGCCGTGGGAAAGCACGTATCCGCCAAGCACGCTCGCGAATACGACGATGATGCCGATAATTTTAGCCATAGGTAGGGGAGCACTTACTGAGTCGGGTTCAAGGTCATATTCGGAAGTTAAAAAATCTCTTCTTCTACTTATCGGCAAAACTGCGCCAGACTATAGCCAGTTCAGGCGAAAAGCCAATTTGGCCCGCTCCGGCACAGGTAATGCAGACGATGATCGCGTCCAACCATGGCTAACGAAACGAACATTCCAGCCCCAAAACCAACCACGCTCGAAGGCTGGGTCAAGCTTCTCGATGGCGTGCGCCTGCCGGTTCCGCAAGCCAGCCATGACCGGGTTTGCAAGGCGATCCGCGATAACCGCAGTTCGCTGCGCGACATCGCCGACCTGATGCAAGACAGCCCCGCGCTGGCCTTGAGCGTGATTCGTGAAGCCAACCGGCACACCCACGGCAGCATGACGGCGCCGGCGGAAAACCTTGAGGTGGCGATCAATCGCCTCGGTCTGAAGCGCACCGAAGAGTTGCTCGACCGATTGCCCGCCGAGCCTGAAGAGCAGATCCCGGTAGCCCTGCGCCAACTGCAGCTGATCAGCCAGCATGCGACCCAGCAGGCCAACGGTTTTTTCGCCGCCCGACTGGCGCGCCTGTGGCAAGACATTCATTGGGGCAGCCTGCTGTTTCTGTCGCCGCTGTGGCCGATGGCGCTGACTCATCCGCAATTGCTCGAAGACTGGGAGCTGCGGGTCATCCATAAAGGCGAGTCGGCACGCAAGGTCGAGAAACAGTTGTTTGGTGTTCGCCTGCTGGATATCGCGCAGGCGCTGGTGGAGATCTGGCGCCTGCCCATCTGGGTGCAGCAGGGTTACAAGCTGTTGCTCACCGAGCAACGGGAACTGGTGAAAGTCCTGCGCATCGCGCGTGACTCCGAGCATCCGTTGCGCCAGCAGAATCGCCTCGACGACGATCCGACGCTGCGCCGCTGGCTCAATCAGCCGGCCAATACCGTGTTGCTGGCCAACGGCCTGGCGCTCTCGGCGCAACAGGCCTGGGACAGCCCGCACAGCGAGCGCTGGCAATACCTCACCAGCCTTTACCTGCAAATACCGATGGCCGAGGTGCAGCAGCAATTGCACCAGCAAGCCGTCAACAGTGCGCACCGACACGCCATGCCGGACCTCTGGCACCCCGCCGTTGCGTTGCTCTGGCCGTGGGGCATGAACCGCATTCACGCCGGGTTGCTGCCAGCCCCGGCACCGACCGCCGAAGACCTGGCGAAATGGCGCGTGCAATGTACCGAGCTGCTGGTGGAACCCAGCCGTTTCACCAACGCCATGCACTTGACTAACGCCGCCCGTGACGCGCTGGTCGCCTGCGGCATGCGCCGGGTGATGATCCTGATGGCCGACCGCACGCACGCCAATCTGCGAGTGCACCAGATTGCCGGCCTGCCCAAGGAATCGGCCGGCCTGAATTTCGTGGTGAGCCAGAGCACGGTGCTGCAACGCCTGCTGGCGCAACAGGCCCAGGTGCGCCTGACCCCGGCCAATAACGCACAGTTTTCCGCCCTGCTGCCCAACAGCCTGCGCTCACAATTCAGCGGCGAACACCTGTTGCTGCGCTCACTGGTCAACAATGGCCGGGTGATCATGATCGTCGTGGCAGACCAGGGTGGCGGGCCGTTCTCCGAAATCACCGTGCAGGCCTTCGGCAAAACTGCGCAGTGCATCGAGAAAGCCCTGCACAGCTTTAGCCATCGCGGCCAATGAACCGCTACAATCCCCCCCTTTGTGCTCTGGAGACCTCACATGTCTGACTTCTCTGGCTTGCCGCTGGTGATCGAACCGGGCGACTTGCTCTCTCGCCTCGACGCCCGCGATCTGATTCTGGTGGACCTGACCAGCAGCGCCCGCTATGCCGAAGGGCATATTCCCGGTGCGCGCTTCGTCGATCCGAAACGCACGCAACTCGGCCAGCCACCGGCACCGGGCCTGATGCCGCCGCAAGCGGCACTCGAAGCGTTGTTCGGTGAACTGGGCCATAACCCCGATGCGGTCTACGTCGTGTATGACGACGAAGGCGGCGGTTGGGCCGGGCGTTTCATCTGGCTGCTGGACGTCATCGGCCACAGTAAGTACCACTATGTCGATGGCGGCCTGACAGCCTGGCTGGCGGAAGGCTCGCCGATGTCGATCCAGATCCCGCCCGCCGTCGGCGGCCCGGTTGCGCTGACCCTGCACGACGAACCCACTGCGACGCGCGAGTACCTGCAAAGCCGTCTCGGCGCCGCCGACCTGGCGATCTGGGATGCACGCGGGCCGCTGGAATACTCCGGCGAGAAAGTCCTGGCGGCCAAGGCCGGACACATTCCCGGTGCGGTCAACTTCGAGTGGACCGCAGGCATGGACCGGGCGCGCAACCTGCGCATCCGCACGGACATGCCACAGATCCTCGAACAACTCGGGATCAGCAAAGACAAAGAAGTGATTACCCACTGCCAGACTCACCACCGTTCTGGCTTCACCTATCTGGTGGCCAAGTCCCTCGGTTATCCGCGGGTCAAAGGCTACGCCGGCTCCTGGGGCGAATGGGGCAACCACCCCGACACCCCTGTAGAGATTTAAGGTTTTTAAGGACAGTTAATGAACAAGCGTCTGTTTATCCTCAGCCAGTACCTGCTGCCTCACCACTTGCTCTCGCGACTGGCCGGCTGCATCGCCGAATGCCGCGTACGCTGGTTCAAGAATGCCTTCACCGCATGGTTCGCCAAGCGTTATCAGGTGGACATGTCCCAGGCCCTGGTCGAAGACCTGACCGCCTATGAGCACTTCAACGCATTCTTCACCCGCGCCCTGAAAGACGGCGCTCGCCCGCTGGACGAAACCCCGGGCGCGATCCTCAGCCCGGCCGACGGCGCGGTCAGCCAGCTCGGCCCGATCGAGCACGGTCGCGTGTTCCAGGCCAAGGGCCACAGTTTCAGCGTGCTGGAATTGCTCGGCGGTGACGCGGCCAACGCTGCGCCGTTCATGGGCGGTGATTTCGCCACGATTTACCTGTCGCCGAAGGACTACCACCGCGTGCACATGCCGCTGGCCGGCACCCTGCGCGAGATGGTCTACATTCCGGGGCGGATTTTCTCGGTCAACCAGACCACGGCGGAAAACGTACCGGAACTGTTCGCCCGCAACGAGCGCGTGGCCTGCATTTTCGACACCGAGCGCGGGCCAATGGCCGTGGTGCTGGTGGGCGCGATGATCGTGGCATCGATCGAAACCGTATGGGCCGGTTTGGTGACGCCGCCGAAACGCGAGCTGAAAACCTTCCGTTACGACGAAGCTGCCCGCGCGCCGATCCACCTGGAAAAAGGTGCGGAGCTGGGTCGCTTCAAACTGGGTTCGACGGCTGTCGTGCTGTTCGGGCCGGATCAGGTCAAGTGGGCTGAAGAACTGGCGGCCGGTTCTCCGGTGCAGATGGGTCAGGGTCTGGGCCTGCCGAAAGCCTGATCGGTTATCGCACAATCACTGTAGGAGCGAGCCTGCTCGCGATGAACCTGAGAACGACGCGGGGTGCCAGACCCGGCGCGTTATCGTTAACGACCATCGCCAGCAAGCTGGCTCCTACAGAAAGCATTCGGCGTCGCTATCCACAGGGCATAGCTGCTACAGTCTGGTCATTCACTGCCCATTTCCCGGTTGGAGTTTGTCCACGGCATGAATGAGACCAGTCCTCATCTTCTGTTACGCGCCCCTGCCCCCACACAGGCGCGTCTGTCGTTCTGCGAAGCCACCCCGCGCGACCTCAAGCGCTGGATCGCCAACCTGCCCAAAGCCAACATCGGCGAAACCGCGCGCCAGCTCTATCAAGGCTTGAGCGAACTGAACCAGTTGCTGACGCCCAGTGACAATCGCCTGCAATTGCTCGAACTGCTGCGGCCCGAGGTGTATTACGTCTGCAAGCACCTGGAGCGACACTTCCTGCATCAATCGATCGTGCTCGACGAGCGCTCGCGCAAGATCGCCAACCTCTGCCAGGCGCTGCAAAGCCATCTGGCGATCGGCTACAAACAGATCGTCGTGCGCATCGCGCCGCGCTTCAGCAAGGACCGCGCGCAACTGTTGACCCAGGCGCTGCAACGGGCGATTCATTGCCTCAACGGCCCGTTGATCCGCGCAACCGAACTCTATTGCCCGGTGCCGGAAGGTGTGTGGCTGGAATTGCACCAGCTGTACCGGATCGCCTGCACCCACCGCTTGCAGCACCTGAGCCTGCGCGATGAGCTGGCCAGCCAGACGCAAACCCTGAGCATCGAACAGACTTACGTGGCCGTCCTGCTGCTGGGCGCCGCCCGTTGCAACCAACTGCGTCAGAACCAGATCGCACGGCTTGCCGAAGTGCTGGAGCCGTGGAGCAAATTGATCAAGCTGCACCCGGAAACGCCGGTGGACGGGTTGTTTGCGGTCGCGCCGGAGCTCGACGTCGGGCCACGTTACCGGTCGAAGTTTCGCCCCGAACAGCAGGCCAGTTTGCTGGGGCTTGATCCACAGCCGCTGGTTGCAGCCATCGAAGCGCATTTGCAGAAAGAAGACAGTTCCTCGCCACTGCCTGTGCCGGCGGGACTGAGCATGGATACGCTGCAGCACCTGAGTGCTGCATGGGGCCAGGCGGTCGAGCGCAGTTTCCAGCGCACCCCGAGTCAAGGCACCCTGACGCTTTGCGTGGGCATGAGCGCGCTGCATTTCTACCTGGGCGGGCAACGCCCGTTCAACGAGATCCTGAAACACCCTGGTTCCGGCCGTGCGCAATTCACCGCGACCTCGCCCGTCACCCGGGAGAGAGACCAGTGGAGCCATGCTTTCGACGCAGCGAAACACGGCACCGCCGACGTGTTGCTGCCTTATGAAGAAATCGAGTACCCGCAACTGCAGAATGATGACAGTCACGAAGCCGCCGACCGCAATCGTGATTTCCCGACCTACGCCCTGCCGGTGATCAATCACAGTCCGGGCGGGTATTGCCTGGCCTGGCCCGGCGAAGTGCCGGCCGAGTTGCAGGCCGGCGAAATGGTCGGCATCGAGGATTCGGCGGGGGCTGGCTGGAGCATTGCGGTAGTGCGCTGGATTCGTCAGGTGCGAGGTGGCGGGACGCAAATGGGCATCGAGCAGGTCGCACCCTATGCCGAGCCGTGCGGTTTGCAACTGGTGCGCACCCGTGACGACCACAGCCATTACTTGCGCGGCCTGTTGTTGCCGGCCATCAGTGCGATCGATCTGCCGGCCACCCTGCTCGCCCCGCGACTACCGTTTCAGGAAGGCAACAAGGTGCTGATCAATACCAACGGTGACAAGCGCCGGGCCGGGCTGGATCGGCGGGTGGCGAGCACCAACAGTTTCAATCAGTTTGCCTATCGGTCACTGGAGGCGGCCAAAAACGACAACGCCGCGGGGAGCGGCGCGGTCAGTTCAGAGGAAGATTTTGATTCGTTATGGCAGACGCTTTGAAGGTGAATCTGTAAGGCTCGCTCCCACAGGAAAACGCATTTCCAATGTGGGAGCGAGCCTGCTCGCGATGGGGCCCGATCAGGCAACGATGATTTCAGAGTTGCCCGTCACGATCCCGAAAGCCCAACAGATACAGCACGCCATCCAGCCCGAGAGTGGAAATCGCCTGCTTCGCCGACTGCTTGACCAGCGGCTTGGCACGGAACGCCACGCCCAACCCGGCAATCGCCAGCATCGGCAAATCGTTGGCGCCGTCGCCGACCGCAATGGTCTGCTCCAGACGCAGGCCTTCCTTGTGCGCCAGCTCTTTCAGCAAGTCGGCCTTGCGCTGCGCATCGACAATCGGCTCGACCGCCACGCCCGTGACCTTGCCATCGACCACTTCGAGTTCGTTGGCGAACACGTAGTCGATACCCAGCTTGGCCTGCAATTGCTTGGCAAAGTAGTTGAAGCCGCCGGACAGAATGGCGGTCTTGTAGCCCAGGCGCTTGAGTTCGGCGAACAGGGTTTCCGCGCCTTCGGTCAAGCGCAGCGAGGCGCCGATCGAGTCCAGGACGCTGATGTCCAGCCCTTTGAGCAAGGCCAGGCGCTCCTTGAAACTGGCACGGAAATCCAGCTCGCCGGCCATGGCCCGCTCGGTAATCTCCGAGACCTGATCACCCACGCCGGCCGCCTTGGCCAGTTCGTCGATGACTTCGGCTTCGATCAGGGTCGAGTCCATGTCGAATACCGCCAGGCGACGGTTACGACGGAACAGCGAATCTTCCTGGAAGGCGATGTCGACGTTCAATTCCTGGGCAACGCTGAGGAATTCCGCTCGCAGCGCTTGCGGTTCGGCCGCTTCGCCACGTACCGAAAACTCGATGCAACCCTTGCCCTTGTCGGCCGGCGTGTCCAGCGGCATGCGCCCGGACAGACGATCGATGTGGTCGATGTTCAGGCCATATTTGGCGGTGATCGAACTCACGGCCTGCAATTGCCCGGCGGTCACTTTGCGGGTCAATAGCGTCACGATGTGGCGTTTTTTGCCCTGGTTACCGACCCACTGCTGGTAATCCTCTTCGGACACCGGCGTGAAACGCACCTGTTGGTCCAGCTCATAACCCTTGAACAGAATGTCCTTGAGCACCGACTTGCCTTGCTCGGTGCCGGGAATTTCAACCAGGATGCCGAACGACAGGGTGTCGTGGATCACCGCCTGACCGATGTCGAGAATGTTCACACCACCCTGGGCCAGAACGCCGGTAATGGCCGCAGTCAGACCCGGACGGTCGACTCCCGTGATGTTTATCAGGACGATTTCGCGCAAGGCGCACCCCCGCAGGTGGAAAAAAACCGCATTCTACCCACTTTCAGTGACCATCGGGCACCGTGAGCGCTTTGCCGGTCTAGGGCCTGTCGCTATACTGCGCGTCAACTTCACGGACAAAAGAGCCGAGCTCAAGTGAACCGGCCCACGCCAGTTAAAACCGACAACTTCTTTCTGCTGATCTTCCGGGCACTGCGCCACCGCCGTGTACCGATTGCATTGCGCATCGCCAGCCATAACGTGATCCTGGTCGCTCTGGCCCTGGTGATCTACGCCTGCGTGATGGGTTTGCAGTTCAAGCAGGCCATGCACGAGCAGGCGGATGCCCTGGGCGAAAGCCTGACCACGCAGACTGCCACGTCCGCCACCGAGCTGCTGGTGTCGAACGACATCCTCAGCCTCAACGTGCTGCTCAACAACCTGACCAAGAACAAGCTGGTGGCCCACGCCGCCATCTACAGCGTGGATAACCGCATCCTCGCCGAAGCCGGTCAGCGTCCCAAGCACAGCCTGCTGGGCGAAGCCGAGGGCATGTACCAGAGCAAGATCACCTTCCAGGACGTGACCGCCGGGCAACTGCGCATCAGCCTGGACATGGATCAGTTCCAGCAGCCGATGACCATCAGCCTGCAAAGCATGGGCATCCTGAGCGCGATTCTGCTGGCCCTGTCTTTGGCTTTGAGCCTGCGCCTGGGGCGGCACATCTCCACGCCGCTGCTGCAACTGCGCGTGTGGCTGCGCAATATCGACGAATACACCCCGGGGACCGGGCGTCAGGACGAGATCGGCGACCTGGCGCGCCAGCTGCACGCCAACTTCGCGCCGGAACCGGCCGAGCCCGAGCCTGTGCCGGAACCGGAATTCGACGACAGCGAGTACGAAGACGCCGACGAGCCTTCGTTTGAAGTGCGCAACCTGCGCGATCCGAGCTTCGATGAGTCCAAGCCTGTTGCCGCCCTCAAGCCTGCGCCACGGCACATCGTCAGCACTGTAGAAGATGAAGAAGACGACGACGCGTTTGCCGATCTGCGCGACGAGTCGGTAGCGCCGAAGCCAGTGGCCAAGCCGCAGGTGTCGAACGTACCGCAACACAGCGCGGTGCTCGCGGTGCAACTCGGCGCCCAGGATCAATTGCGTCGCCTGCCCCGCGCACGTCTGGAAGAACTGCTCAAGCGCTACCGCGATTGCCTGGACCAGGCCGCCTCGCTCTATGAGGGCGAACTGCATAGCCTGAACGATGGCAGCACGCTGATGGTGTTCCACACCGAAGACAGCGGCGACGACTACCTGACCAACGCCATCTGCTGCGGCGAGTTGCTGCGGGCGCTGGGCCATCAGTTGCAGATCGAAGTCGCGGACAGCGGCATCACCCTGCAATTGCAGCTGGGCCTGACGCTGGGCGACGAGTTGTTCGGCCTGAGCCAGATCGACCTGCTGCTGACCGAAACCGCCCAGGACGCCCTGGCCCTGTCGCAACATAGCCGCAACCTGCTGCTGGTGGAGCGCAAGATCAGCGACGACGCACTGATTCGCCAGCGTGCGCGAATCCGCCCGATCGCTAGCCCGGAAGGCGCGTGCTGTGTGGAGCGGTTGATGGAGCCTTATCCGTCGATGCTGGAGCGGCAGTTGGCGCGGATGCATGAGCGTCGGGCTTAAGCCTCAGGCGCTGATGTGAAGAAGCCCGCAGACGAGTGATCGTCTGCGGGCTTTTTTGTTGCCTGTCGCGGCCCCATCGCGAGCAGGCTCACTCCCACAGGGGATTTGTAAGCGACGCCGATTCAATGTGGGAGCGAGCCTGCTCGCGATGGGGCCATCAGCAGCACCCAAGATTTCCAACAGGCAGAAACAACAAAGCCCGCATCAATGCGGGCTCTGTTTCAACTCATCCAGGCTTTAGAACCTGAACACTTCCATATCCGTGCGGATCGGCGAAGCCATCGGGATCTTCGGCTGCTTCTCTTGCTCCGCCGCCGGAGCGACAGGCTTGGCGGCCGGTTTCTTCGGTGCTTCTGCAATCGGCGGCTGGTTGGCCAATGGCTTCAGCGCCACGGACAGCTGCTCGGCTAGACGCTGCAGCAATACGCCTTGGGCCTGAACCTGAGCGGCGGTGCCGCCACCGTGCTGCTCCTGCAGATGAACGATGCGATTATCGCGAACCTGACCACGACGGTCGATCAAACGCCATTGCGCATCCAGGATCGCCGGTTGCGACTCACCCGAGTCCAGACGCGTGATGGTCAGCAACACCTGAACATCAGGCGTGAAGCCAATGGTCGCTGGCGCCAGCACAACGCGCTGGCTGTCCAGGTGACCCGCGACCTGACGCAGCAACAGCTGGTCGATATCGGAAGACAGGCTGCCCGCCCAACGACCATCGGTCGAAGCCTGAAGGCTGCCGTCCGGTTGACGCTGAAGCAGCGTTTCACGTTGCAGGTAGTCGGCAACGGTTACCGGGCCAAGCAATACCGCCATGCCTGCGCTTTGCGCAGGTTGTGCCGGACTTCCGCTGTCCAGCTGATACAGCGACACCGGTTGGTGTGTGCTGCAACCCGCCAGGCCAAGAACGCCAGCGAGCATCAAAATAAAAGGAAGGCGCAGAGCAGTCATCGTCCCATCCAGGTGGTTGCCACAAGGCTAACCACAGTGAAAATACTCAATAAATATGAAGAACGCTCGGCCACGCCGGCGCTTGAAAGGCCATATCATCCGTGAATATGCGTTCCGACTCCAGCGGCAAAGCGTCGATCTACGCGTTAAATCGTAGATCGAGCGCTCTAGGACGCTTAATTGAGGTTTTCGACGAGCAGCGCATCCACCCGCTGAAAGCCACGTGGCAATTTGTTACCACGACGCCCACGCTCACCTTTGTAGTGTTCGAGATCGTCCGCTTTCAGTGACAAGGTACGTTTTCCGGCCTGCAGCACCAACGTGGCGCCATCCGGTATGACGGCGATGTCCGTGACATATTCTTCGCGACTGGCCACACGCTCACCGGAGATTCCGATGATCTTGTTGCCTTTGCCCTTACCTAATTGTGGCAGGTCGCTGATTTTGAAGATCAGCAGGCGACCTTCGGTGGTCACCGAAGCCAGCCAGTTGTTCTCACGATCCGCTACCGGGCGCGGCAGAATCACTTTCGAATTGTTCGGCAAGCTCAACAGCGCCTTGCCGGCCTTGTTCTTGGCCTGGAAGTCCTCGCCCTTGACCACGAAACCGTAACCGGCGTCGGAAGCGATCACGTACAGCGAATCGTCTTCCGGCATCAGCACGCATTCAAACGTTGCGCCTGGCGGCGGAGTCAGACGACCGGTCAACGGCTCACCCTGGCCACGGGCCGACGGCAACGTATGCGACGCCACCGAATAGCTGCGGCCAGTGGAGTCGATGAACACCGCGAACTGGTTAGAGCGACCGGGCGCCAAAGCCTTGAACCCATCCCCGGCTTTGTAGGAAAGGCCGGTGGCGTCGATTTCGTGGCCCTTGGCCGAGCGAACCCAGCCTTTTTCCGACAGCACGACGGTGACTTTCTCGTTCGGCAGCAGATCGTGCTCGGTCAAGGCCTTGGCCTCGGCACGCTCGACGATGGGCGAACGGCGGTCGTCGCCGTAGGTTTCGGCATCCTTGATCAGCTCGGTGCGTACCAGCTTCTTCAGCTTGGCTTCGCTGCTCAGCAGGGCTTGCAGCTTGGCTTGTTCCTTGAGCAGTTCATCCTGCTCGGCACGCAGCTTCATTTCTTCCAGTCGCGCCAACTGACGCAGACGGGTGTCGAGAATGTAGTCGGCCTGGATTTCGCTGAGGGCGAAGCGTTCGATCAACTTGGCACGCGGATGCTCCTCGGTGCGAATGATGTGAATCACTTCATCCAGGTTGAGGTAGGCGATCAGCAAACCGTCCAACAGGTGCAGGCGACGCTCGACCTTGTCGAGGCGGAATTGCAGGCGACGACGCACGGTCTGCACCCGGAACTCCAGCCACTCGACCAGCAGCGCCCGCAGGTTTTTCAGCTGCGGCTTGCCGTCGAGGCCGATGATGTTGATGTTGACCCGGTAGCTCGATTCCAGCTCGGTGCTGGCGAACAGGTGCTGCATCAACGCGTCGTGGTCGAAGTTTTTCCGTGCGCCGGGAATGATCACGATCCGGCACGGGTTTTCGTGGTCGGACTCGTCGCGCAGGTCCGCGATCTGCGGGGCTTTGGACGGTTTGGCCTGCATCATCGCCGCGATCTGTTCCAGCACCTTGGCGCCAGACACTTGATGCGGCAGCGCGGTGACGATGATGTCGCCGTCTTCGATGTGGTAAACGGCGCGCATGCGCACCGAACCCTTGCCGGTTTCGTACATCTTCAGCAGGTCGGCGCGCGGGGTGATGATTTCCGCTTCAGTCGGGTAATCCGGGCCCTGGATGTGTTCACAGAGCTGTTCGACCGTGGCTTTCGGCTCATCGAGCAAACGCACGCAGGCCGTCGCGACTTCCCGCAGGTTGTGCGGCGGAACGTCGGTGGCCATGCCCACGGCGATGCCGGTGGTGCCGTTGAGGAGGATGTTCGGCAAACGTGCCGGCAACACCAGCGGTTCGTCGAGGGTGCCGTCGAAGTTCGGGCCCCAGTCCGCCGTGCCCTGGCCCAGTTCGCTGAGCAGCACTTCGGAATAACGCGACAGCCGCGCTTCGGTGTAACGCATGGCGGCGAAGGACTTGGGATCATCCGGCGCCCCCCAGTTACCCTGGCCGTCGACCAGCGTGTAGCGATAGCTGAACGGCTGGGCCATCAGGACCATGGCTTCGTAGCAGGCCGAATCGCCGTGCGGGTGGAATTTACCGAGCACGTCACCGACGGTACGCGCGGACTTCTTGTGCTTGGAATCGGCGTCCAGCCCCAACTCGCTCATCGCATAGACGATGCGGCGCTGTACCGGTTTCAGGCCGTCGCCGATATGCGGCAAGGCACGGTCCATGATCACGTACATGGAGTAGTTGAGGTAGGCATTTTCGGTGAAGTCAGCCAGTGACCGGCGTTCTACACCGTCCAGGCTGAGATCAAGGGAGTCGCTCATGCGGGCCTCATCGGTTCGTTGTCTGGCGCAGCAGCATGGTGCCACCGCGCTGGGTAAATTCAAGTTTGTTCAGTGCGCTCATACCGAGCAGCACTTGCTTGCCATCCAGGCCTGGCACAACGATGGCGCGCACGTCGCGCAGCACAATGTCGCCCAGTTGCAACCGGGCGACCAGGGTTCGATACCCCTCGGTGCGACCGTTTGCCGTGCTCAGGGTCACCCCGAAGCCTTGTTCAAGTTTTAGCCGTTCGGCTATTTCCGCCGGGATCGCCACATCAGTCGCCCCGGTGTCCAGCATGAAATCCACCGGCTGACCGTTGATCTGGCCACTGGCGACAAAGTGTCCCTGGGTGTTGCTGGCCAGTTTCACTTCGATAAAACCTTCGCCCTGTTCCGAGCTGACGACGACATTGGGGTTGTGCTGTCGCTCCTCCCACTGGCCGAAAAAACGCGTCGCCAGAAACAGCGCCGCGCACCAGGCCAGCACCATGAACACCCGACCGGCGCGCTTGCCCGGCGTTTGCGGGGTCACGGCTTGGCGCTCCAGCCACCGTCAGGCGCCGCGAAACGCCAGACGATCGGGCGATACTCGCCATCCGCACGGGCACCGTCGTTGTTATCAACACCGACCCAGGCGCCCTCGGCGTCCACGATCAGCGCTTCCGTCAGGCCGTAGCCCTGTGGATAACGACGGTTTTCCTGCAGCGCCGCGTCGGCAAACGACCAGCAGCGCTCGACCTTGGCCGTCACCGCGTCACGACGGCAAATCTGGAACGCATTGCGCTCAAGGGTAAACAGCTTGCCGTTGAACAATGAAAGATCGGCGAAATCCCGCGATACCGCCCTGGCCTTGGGAAATTGCGCCGGTTGCATTTCCAGACCGGCTTCGCTCAGCAGCACGCAGCCGCCATCACAATCCCAGACCGTTTGCTGGCGTTTGATCGTCAGCAAGCCACGGCTCTCGCGCTCGGCGGCCAACCACAATTGATCGCCCGCCGGATTGATCGCCAGGCCTTCGAACAGCGCGTTGAAATTCAGCAACATGCCACTGGCGCGGGCCTCGCGGACCAGCAGTGGCGAAATCTTCAGCCACGACGCCGGCCCCACCGGCGGCACTTGCAGCACCGCGGCATGGGACTCGCTGACGATGTAGCGATTGCCGGCGCTGTCACAGGTGATGCCTTCGAAATCCAGGTCGCCACCGCGCACGAACGAAGCCGCCCAGGTCCGCGAACGCAGGCCCCAGGGCAAACCGCTGTCCGGCACGGGCGGCACGCCGATGCCGACGGTTTCAGCCTGCCAGACCGTGTCGCCGGTTTCGAGGCGATAGATCTGGTCGTCGTCACGATCGGAAATCGTCCACAGGTCCTTGCCGCACTGGGCCAGCCCCGACAGGTTGCCGCCGCGCATGCCCTCCACGGGATGCTCGGACAACAGGCGCAACTCCGGTGCCGGTTCGGCCCATGCCACAACCGGAGTCAGGAGTAACGCACACGCCAGGGCAAAGCCAACCCGCATCAGCCAAGAACCTCGGCCAGGTTGCCTTTGGATTCGAGCCAGGATTTACGGTCGCCGGCGCGTTTCTTCGCCAGCAACATATCCATCATTTCCGAAGTCGCTTCGAAATCTTCCAGGGTCAGCTGCACCAGGCGCCGGGTGTTCGGGTCCATGGTGGTTTCGCGCAACTGCGGCGGGTTCATTTCACCCAGGCCTTTGAATCGGGTGACCTGTGGCTTGCCGCGTTTCTTCTCGGCCACCAGGCGATCGAGAATGCCGTCACGCTCCGCCTCGTCGAGGGCGTAGTAGATTTCCTTGCCCAGGTCGATGCGGTACAGCGGCGGCATCGCGACGTAGACGTGACCGGCATCCACCAGCGGGCGGAAATGCTGGACGAACAGCGCGCACAACAGCGTGGCAATGTGCAGACCGTCGGAGTCGGCGTCGGCGAGGATGCAGATCTTGCCGTAGCGCAGCTGGCTCATGTCCGCCGCGCCCGGATCGACACCAATGGCCACGGCGATGTTGTGCACTTCCTGGCTGGCCAGCACTTCGCTGCCGTCGACTTCCCAGGTGTTGAGGATCTTGCCGCGCAGCGGCAGGATCGCCTGGAACTCCTTGTCCCGCGCTTGTTTGGCGGAACCGCCGGCGGAATCACCTTCCACCAGGAACAGCTCGGAACGCATCGGGTCCTGCCCGGCGCAGTCGGCGAGTTTGCCCGGCAATGCTGGTCCTGCCGTGATGCGTTTGCGCTCGACTTTCTTGCTGGCCTTCAGGCGACGGCCGGCGTTGTTGATCGCCAGTTCCGCCAACAGCATGCCGGTTTCCGGGTGGGCGTTGAGCCACAGGCTGAACGCGTCCTTGACCACGCCGGAGACAAACGCCGCCGCCTCACGGGACGACAGGCGTTCCTTGGTCTGACCGGAGAATTGTGGCTCCTGCATTTTCATCGACAGGACGAAAGCGATGCGTTCCCAGACGTCTTCCGGCGCCAGCTTCACGCCGCGCGGCAGCAGGCTGCGGAACTCGCAGAATTCGCGCATGGCATCGAGCAGGCCCTGACGCAGCCCGTTGACGTGCGTACCGCCCTGGGCCGTCGGGATCAGGTTGACGTAGCTTTCCTGCACGCTGTCGCCACCTTCCGGCAGCCACAGCAGCGCCCAGTCGACCGCTTCTTTATTACCGGCCAGGCTGCCGCAGAACGGCTCGTCCGGCAGGCGTTCGAATTCGCTGACTGCGTCCACCAGGTAGGAGCGCAGGCCGTCTTCGTAATGCCATTCGACTTTCTCGCCGGTGGCCTTGTCTTCAAAACTGACCAGCAGCCCCGGGCACAACACGGCCTTGGCCTTGAGCACGTGCTTGAGGCGGCTGATGGAGAATTTCGGCGAATCGAAGTATTTCGGGTCCGGCGCGAAGAACACGCTGGTGCCGGTGTTGCGCTTGCCGACGGTACCGACCACTTCCAGCTCGGTTTTCTTGTAACCGTCGGCGAAGGTCATCTGGTACTCGTTGCCGTCACGCTTGACGCGCACCCGGACTTCGGTCGACAAGGCGTTGACCACGGAAATACCCACCCCGTGCAGACCGCCGGAGAACTGGTAGTTCTTGTTGGAAAACTTGCCGCCCGCGTGGAGTTTGGTGAGGATCAGTTCGACGCCTGACACGCCCTCTTCCGGGTGAATGTCCACCGGCATGCCACGACCGTCATCGCTGACTTCCAGCGAGTGATCGGCGTGCAGGATGACCTGCACCGATGTCGCGTGCCCGGCCAAGGCTTCGTCGACGCTGTTGTCGATGACTTCCTGGGCGAGGTGGTTCGGCCGACTGGTGTCGGTGTACATGCCGGGGCGTTTGCGCACCGGGTCGAGGCCCGAGAGGACTTCGATGGCGTCTGCGTTATAAGAGCTAGCGCTGGGAGTGGCCATGGGGTCTCGTCGTCAAATGTTCTATTAAATAGAGGCGATGATTCACAGTGCTGTGAAATCGATCGCCTGATACAAATCTGCGCCGATGCCGGCAAAACTCAGCATGGCCGGCAATTGCCCGGCAAAACCCTGGAAACCATGGTCGCCGCCGGCCTGGATGCGCAATGCACAGGCCCGGTAATACTGCTGGGCGAGGCGATAGTCCAGCGTTTCATCGCCGGTTTGCAACCATACCTGATACCGCTGCGGGTCCCGGGGCGCCGGCACTTCCAGTTCGGCCAGGGCCGTAACGTGGTCGTGGGTCAATTCCCAGGTCTCATCGGTATACAGGTTTTTCTGCGTTCCCAGGTGTCCGTCGAACATCCGGTGCGGACTGATGGCAGGGTTGATCAGCAGGGCCTTGAGGCCATGGCGCTCGGCCAGGTGAGTCGCATAGTAGCCGCCGAGTGAGCTGCCGACCAGCAGTGGCCGCCCCAGCTCGGCAATCGCCTGCTCCAGCTGACCGATGGCCTCGCGTGGATGGTGATGCAAGGCTGGAACACGCAGCTGATCGCTCAAGCCCAGACGTTCCATCACCTGCATCAACTGCGTGGCCTTTTTCGAGGCGGGCGCGCTGTTGAAACCGTGGATATAAAGGATCGAACCGGACATTTGAACTCCCTGTGCGTCGGGTAAAGAAGGCGGAGTTTACAGGGTGGCGGTGACTAATGGCATGGTTAGGACAGTTGCTCCCACACTGGTTCTACGGCGTTCACACATCCCCTGTAGGAGCGAGCCTGCTCGCGATGGACGACAACGATTACGCATTCTTTCTATTAGAACGCGTTGCCCGGAGGTTTTTCGCGAGCAGGCTCGCTCCTACAGTGGGATGTCAGTAGCCGTTGGAGCCGTAATCGACCTGGAAGTCGAACCCGGTCACGCGTTCTACGCCGGTTTCGATCCGGCCATCGGGCAGCAGCCGCAACCAGCGGTAACCCGGCGCCTGGTCCCCAACCTTGAAATCTTCGCTGCCCGGCTCGAACTGGATGCAGGTCGATGGCGATGCAATCAAGCGCACGCCGTTGCGCTCCTGATCGATTTCCTGATGCACATGGCCCCAAAGCACCGCGCGCGCCTGCGGGAAGCGGTCCAGCACGGCAAACAGCGCCTCGGGATTGCGCAACCCGATCGGCTCCATCCATGCACAGCCGATCGACACCGGGTGGTGATGGAAACACACCAGGTGATGCCGCTCCGGCGCTTCGCTCAACGAGCGGGCAAGCAACTGCAATTGTTCGTCCTGCAAATACCCCGGCACCGAACCCGGCACCGCCGAGTCGAGCAACGTGACGCGCCAGTTGCCGATGTCCACCACCGGCTCCAGCAGTGCACTGTGCACGGCAGCCTCGGCCATGATCTGCGGCTCATCGTGATTGCCGGGAATCCAGCGCGCCGGTGCATCGAGCTGCCGGGTCAGGTCGCGAAACCGCTGGTATGACTCCAGCGTCCCGTCCTGGGAAAGATCGCCACTGGCGATGATCAGATCGATCTGCGGCTGTTGCAGCCTGACCAGTTCAATGACCTTTTGCAGGCTGTCCCGCGTATTCATGCCCAGCAACGTACCGTCCGCCTCGGCGAACAGGTGGCTGTCGGACAGTTGCACCAGCAACGCCGGATCGGCGGTGGTCAATGTGGATACGCTCGGCAAGGCGTTCTCCCAAGGCTGAACACGGGATAAGTGGAATGCCGCGATTATGCTGGGGGACGATCAAAAGGGGAAACCCGTGAACCGGACGCAGTTCACACTTAGCGAACGACTTCGTACTCATGTCCCAGCGCCAGGCAATGGCTCAACCACTCACCGAGAAACATATTCAGCTGGGCCTTTTCGTCCGGCTGATGCATCGAGGCGTTCGGGTAAGGATAGATGCCGCGAAAGCGTCGCGCATGTTCGGCGCTGACCACTTCGGCCATGCAGGCATCATGATAGACCTGCACTTCCAGTTGCGGCACCGGCAGCCACGGCAGGCTGTGTTCCTGGCGCACTTGCAGGGTGGTGGTATACGGACAGACCTGCAGCACTTCGAGGGCCAGCACGCCGAGCATCTGCTCGCCATGGGTCACGGCAATGCGCCGCGCCGCCGGCTCTTCGCGCATGTCCGGCAGCAGTCGCATCAGACGCGCGTAGTTGGCCTCGCAAGAGGCTTGCAGCCCCACAAGGTCAACCCTGTAGCGATCGCGCAGCTTGTTTACGACCATAACCCCCTCACTTCAACGCGGTTCAATGCCAGCCATTGCAAGGCAATGATGCTGGCCGCGTTGGCAATTCGCCCATCGCGCACGGCTTGCAGGGCATCTTCGAACGCCCAGACCCTGACGCGGATATCTTCTGCTTCTTCCTCCAGCCCATGCAGGCCGCCGACCCCGGTTGTCTCGCAACGCCCCAGGTACAAATGCACGAGTTCATTGCTGCCGCCCGGCGATGGAAAATACTGAGTCATCGGCCACAGCGCCCCGAATACCAGCCCAGCTTCCTCCTGCGCTTCGCGGTGAGCAACTTCTTCCGGCACTTCATCCTTGTCGATCAGACCAGCGACCAGTTCGATCAGCCACGGGTTGGCGGTCTTGCCCATGGCGCCGACGCGAAACTGCTCGATCAGCACCACTTCGTCGCGTTGCGGGTCGTAGGGCAGTACACAAACGGCGTCGTGGCGAACAAACACTTCACGACTGATTTCGCGGCTCATGCCACCGGCAAACAACTCGTGGCGCAAGTGCACACGGTCGAGCTTGTAAAAGCCCTCGTAGCACTTTTCGCGCCGAACGATATCAACGGCGGTCGGAATGGCGCTGGCGAAATCTGTCATGACAATCCTCGTATCTGCACCGAGGCTCCTGCCTCGACTTCGCGCCATCCTAACGCGCCCACGACGTTTGATGCAGCCCCTTTCCCGTCAGCGGGATAGACGGTGGCGGCGAAACCAACTCTAATTAGCTTAGTGGCGAACTGACTGCTTCGTTGAGAGTCGAAGCGGATAACTTTTCGCCTTTCCCTGTTTTATGAAGGACGCCCATGTCGCTTTTTAAAATCGCCTCCGTGGCTGCAATCGCCCTGACCCTGGGCGCTTGCCAGAGCCTGTTCCAGCCCAATTACCGGACGCCGCTGGAAACCACCCGCGATGCCACGGAAACCCTGCAACCGGGTTGCACCACCCCGGACTGCCCCCTGGTGAATATCGACACGCTGCGCTTCCCCGCCGAGCCGCAGCTGGACGGCATCATCGAAAAACGCCTGCTGCAAATGACCCGCACCTCGCCGGACGCCCCGGTGGCACCGACGCTGGCGGCGTATCGCGACGGGTTCCTGCGCACCGCCGCCCCGCGCAACAGCAGCTACTTGCAGGCCAAGGTACGCGAGCAGCATGACGGCTTGGTGATCGTCGAACTTTCCAGCTACCTGGACACCGGCGGCGCCCATGGCACCCCGGGCCGCGGCTTCATCAACTATTCGCGCCAGCAGCATAAAGTGCTGACCTTGTCGGACATGCTGGTGCCAGGACAGGAAGACGCCTTCTGGAAAGCCGCGCAAGTGGCGCACAACAGCTGGCTGATCAGCACCAAGCTCGATCAGGAACCGGAGTTCGTGAAGAGCTGGCCGTTCCAGAAAACCCAGAACGTGGCGCTGACCTATGGCGGGGTGATCCTCAAGTACGAAGTGAGCACCATCGCGCCTTACGCGCTGGGCCACGTCGAATTGAAGATCCCCTACCCGCGCCTGAACGGCATTCTCAAGCCCGAGCTGTTTCCTGGCCGTAACTGAAGGCCCGACCGAGCACCAGTTGCAGCAGCCCTGCCAGAATCAACGCCGGCAGGGTTGCGCCGATGTCCGGATACAGATTGGCCAGCAAGTGATAGGTGCTCACCCCGCCCAGCCAGGCGAGCAACGCCGGCCAGCGCAATGCGGCTGACGCGACCCGGGCGCCACGCTTGCACAGGATGAAGTGATCCACCAGCACCACGCCGAACAGCGGCGCAAACACCGAACCGATCAGCAGCAGGAAGTTCTGGTACTGGGCCAGTGGCGCCAGCAAGGCGATCAAGGTGCAGACCACACCGATGGCCAGCGCCAGGTGCTCGACCTTCAAGCGCAACAGAATCCCGCTGGACACCGCCGCCGAGTGAATGTCGGCAAAGGCGTTTTCCGACTCATCGAGCAGGATCAGCAACAGCGGAATCCCCAGACCCGCGCCCGCCAAAGCCAGCAACAAGGCATTCACTTCACCGCTCGGCGCGAACGCCAGGGTGTAAGCCACGCCCAGGCTCATCAGCCAGAAATTACCGATGAAGAAGCCAATCGCCGTGCCGCCGAACACGTTTTTCGCGCGTTTGCCGAAACGGGAATAGTCGGCAATCAGCGGCAGCCACGACAGCGGCATCGCAATGGCAATGTCGAAGCCCACGGCGAACGGCATCGAACCGTCACCGGCCTGCGCCCACAGTGCGGCGAGGTCGGCCTTTGCGAACAGGTTCCAGGTCAGCCAGATGCACGCGGCCAGCAGCAGCCAGATGCCCCACTTACGCAGGATTTGCCGCACGAAAGTCAGCGGGCCACTGACCGCGAGCAAGGTCGCCAGGCCACCGAAGAACACGGTCCAGAGCAGCGGATTCGACAGCAGGCTGCCCTCGCTGAACGCCCGCGCGCCCAACAGGCTGGCGGCGTCGCGCATCACGATGATTTCGAACGAGCCCCAACCGATCAGTTGCAGCAGGTTCAGCACCGCCGGCAGGCTCGCGCCTTTCGCGCCGAGGCTGAGTTTGAGCGCGGCCATCGACGACAGGCCGGTGTCGCTGCCGATCACGCCGACGGCGGCCAGCAGCAGGACGCCAACCAGCGTGCCAAGAAAAATAGCCAGCAGCGAGCCGGACAGGCCCAGGCCTGGTGCGAGCAGTGCGCCGGTCTGCAGGACCATCAGGCCGATGCCGAGGGAGAACCACAGGGAAAACAGATCGCGACCGCCGAAGACACGTTTGTCGATCGGCACAGCGATATCAGGTGAGTAAGTGCTGGGTTGAATGCTCAAGGGTGTTATCTCAGAGGGACATTTGTTGTTGTGTGGATCGCTATCGCCAGCAGGCTGGCTCCCACAGGGGACATGTGAACGCCACAGATCCAATGTGGGAGCCAGCCTGCTGGCGATGGGGCCTGTGCAGGCCCCACCCTTTCAGGTCAGATCAAACCTTCTTGTACAGCTGACTGCCTTCCTGCTTGAAGCGCTCGGCCTGTTCCGCCAATCCCTGGGCGACTTCCGCGTCAACGGTCTCGATCCGCTGGTTGGCCGCGTACTCGCGAACTTCCTGGGTGATTTTCATCGAGCAGAATTTCGGCCCGCACATCGAACAGAAGTGCGCGACCTTGGCCGAATCCTTCGGCAGGGTTTCATCGTGATACGAACGTGCGGTGTCCGGATCGAGGCCCAGGTTGAACTGGTCTTCCCAACGGAATTCGAAACGCGCCTTGCTCAGGGCATTGTCGCGAATCTGCGCCCCCGGATGCCCCTTCGCCAGATCGGCGGCATGCGCGGCGATCTTGTAGGTGATGATCCCGGTCTTCACGTCATCCTTGTTCGGCAGGCCCAAGTGCTCCTTCGGCGTGACGTAGCAGAGCATCGCGCAACCGAACCAGCCGATCATCGCCGCACCGATGCCGGAGGTGATGTGGTCGTAGCCCGGTGCAATGTCGGTGGTCAGCGGGCCGAGGGTGTAGAACGGCGCCTCGTCGCAGCACTCGAGCTGCTTGTCCATGTTCTCTTTGATCAACTGCATCGGCACGTGGCCCGGGCCTTCGATCATGCATTGCACGTCGTGCTTCCAGGCAATCTTGGTCAGCTCGCCGAGGGTTTCCAGCTCACCGAACTGCGCGGCGTCGTTGGCGTCGGCAATCGAGCCCGGACGCAGGCCATCGCCCAGCGAGAAGCTGACGTCGTAGGCCTTCATGATTTCGCAGATGTCTTCGAAATGGGTGTAGAGGAAGTTTTCCTTGTGATGCGCCAGGCACCACTTGGCCATGATCGAACCGCCACGGGACACGATGCCGGTCACGCGCTTGGCGGTCAGCGGCACGTAGCGCAGCAACACGCCGGCGTGGATGGTGAAGTAATCGACGCCCTGCTCGGCCTGCTCGATCAGCGTGTCGCGGAACAGTTCCCAGGTCAGGTCTTCGGCGGCGCCGCCGACTTTTTCCAGGGCCTGGTAGATCGGCACGGTCCCGATCGGCACCGGCGAGTTACGGATGATCCACTCGCGAGTTTCGTGAATGTGCTTGCCGGTGGACAGGTCCATGACCGTGTCCGAACCCCAGCGAATGCCCCAGGTCAGTTTCGCCACTTCTTCTTCGATGGACGAACCCAGGGCGCTGTTGCCGATGTTGCCGTTGATCTTCACCAGGAAGTTACGGCCGATGATCATCGGTTCCAATTCGGTATGGTTGATGTTGGCCGGGATGATCGCGCGACCGCGGGCGATCTCGTCACGAACGAATTCCGGGGTGATGATTTTCGGCACGCTGGCGCCGAAGCTGTGGCCGGCATGTTGCTGGTCCAGCAGGCCAGCGGCGCGGGCCACTTCCAGCTTCATGTTTTCGCGGATGGCGACGTATTCCATCTCGGCGGTGATGATGCCTTTGCGCGCGTAGTGCATCTGGCTGACGTTGGCCCCGGCCTTGGCGCGGCGCGGATTGTTGACGTGAGCGAAACGCAGCTTGGTCAGCTCGGCGTCGGCGAGGCGCTCCTGGCCGAAGTTCGAGCTCAGGCCCGGCAGACGCTCGGTATCGCCACGGGACTCGATCCACGGCGAACGGACGTCGGCCAGGCCCTTGCGCACGTCTATGATGACGTTGGGATCGGTGTACGGGCCGGAGGTGTCGTAGACGACGACCGGCGCGTTGATCTCGCCGCCGAAGTCGGTCGGGGTCACATCGAGGCTGATTTCGCGCATCGGCACGAGGATGTCCGGACGAGAGCCCTGGACATAGATTTTTTGCGAGCGGGTAAACGGCTGAACCGACTGTTGATCGACTTGGGCCGAGTCACTCAGGTTCGTTATGTTTTTTGGTTTTATCGTCATCACGGGCTCTCCGAACACATCCAGGCAGTGGATTTTTGTCGGAGCGAACCTGTAATCGAATGGACGCACGGGCGCTGGGAAAACCAGCAGTGCTGTGCTCAGTGCTCGAGGGGTGTTCGATTGTCGAACAACATCCCGGACGAAGCACAAGAGGACTCGCCGGGTGACGAGAAATCTTGTTCCCTACGCAGGCGCTAACCTGATCAGGTTCAACGGGATCCGAAATTATTCGATCTCAGCCTCATAGCAAGGCACCCCGACAAGAACCCGGCCAGTCTAGACACAACTGACAAAGAACGCCAACACCGCGATAAACACCATGATGAATGGCGCAATCAGACGATTGTTGCCGCACGGATGCGCAACTACACTCGCAACGGCCATGTCGCGCATTGACGCTGAGTGGGCTGCGCCGTACCTTTGGCGCTCAAATTATCAGTGTAATTTTTAGGGATGGCCTCATGCTGCGCAAACTCTCACTGGCCCTCGCCGTGTCTTGTGCTTCCAATGGAATGGCCTGGGCAGCAGAAGCGCCCTTATCGACCAAAACCGATCTGGTGAACGTCTACCAGGAAGCGGTCGACAACAACGCCGACCTGGCCGCCGCCCGCGCCCAGTATGGCGCGCAGAAAGAAGTGGTGCCCCAGGCCCGCGCCGGCTTGCTGCCGAACATCAACGGCGGCGCCCAGGTGGCCAATGTGCGCACCGACATCAATCAACCGGCGGCCATTGCCAACCGCAGCGCCAACTCCTGGCAGGCGACATTGGCCCAGCCTCTGTTCCGTGCCGATCGCTGGTTCCAGTATCAGGCTGCCAAGGACGTCAACGAACAGGCGGCCCTGCAACTCTCGGCCACCGAGCAGAACCTGATCCTGCAAACCGCCGAGGACTACTTCAACGTGCTGCGCAGCCAGGACAACCTGGCGTCGACCAAGGCTGAAGAAGCCGCGTTCAAGCGCCAGCTCGATCAGTCCAACGAACGCTTCGATGTCGGCCTGTCGGACAAGACCGACGTGCTGCAATCCCAGGCCAGCTACGACACCGCGCGAGCCAACCGGATCGTTGCCCAGCGTCAGGTGGATGATGCGTTCGAAGCCCTGATCACCCTGACCAACCGTCAGTACAACTCGATTCAGGGCATCGTCCACACGCTGCCGATCCTGCCGCCGGCGCCGAACGACGCCAAGGCCTGGGTCGACACCGCCGCCAAGCAGAACCTGAACCTGCTGGCCAGCAACTTCGCGGTCAGCGCCGCCGAAGAAACCCTCAAGCAACGCAAGGCCGGTCACGCGCCGACGGTGGATGCGGTGGCCAAGTATGAGAAGGGTGACAACGACGCGTTCGGTTTCAGTAACCCGAATGCCTTCGGCCAGTCTTATGGTGGCCCCGTCGAGCAAACCACGCTGGCCTTGCAATTGAACATCCCGATCTACAGCGGCGGGCTGACCAGTTCGCAGGTGCGTCAGTCGTACTCGCAACTGGACCAGACCGAACAACAGCGTGAGAGTCTGCGTCGGCAAGTGGTGGAAAACACCCGCAACCTGCACCGCGCGGTGAACACTGATGTGGAACAGGTGCAGGCGCGCAAGCAGTCGATCATCTCCAACCAGAGCGCGGTGGAAGCGACCGAAATCGGTTACCAGGTGGGCACGCGCAACATCGTCGATGTGCTCGATGCGCAGCGTCAGCTCTACACCTCGGTGCGCAATTACAACAACACCCGCTACGACTACATCCTCGACAACCTGCGCCTGAAGCAGGCCGCCGGGACGTTGAATCCGGGTGATCTGCAGGATCTGAAGCGCTACCTGAAGGCCGATTACAACCCGGACAAGGATTTCCTGCCGCCGGACCTGGCGCAGGCTGCGGCGGAGCAGCTCAGAGCAAAACCGGGGCAGTAATGGACCGGTGATGGCGGTTCCGAAAACGCTATCGCCGGCAAGCCGGCTCCTACAGATTCGGGGGATGACGGCGATTCTGGGTTCACGCAAAACCCTGTAGGAGCCGGCTTGCCGGCGATGACGATTTCGAAGACGCCACCACCGGCAAGCCGGCTCCTACACAGGTCAGCGCTTGATCAATCGATCCAGCCCGTCCAGCAACCGCTGCAACGCGCCCTGATTGCGGCGCATCACCTGCAACCCCGCCTCCGCCATCCGCTGCGCATCGCGCGGCAATTCGAACAAACGCTGCACCGCCAGCGCCAGGCCCTCGGCGTCTTCCACTTCCTGCAACGCCCCGGCGCTGCGCAACTGCGCGGCGATTTCGAGGAAGTTGAACAGGTGCGGACCGCTGAGCACCGGCTTCGCCAGGGCAGCGGGCTCCAGCAAGTTATGGCCACCGTTCGCCACCAGGCTGCCGCCGACAAATGCGCTGTCCGCCAGGGCATACAAGAACAGCAACTCGCCCATGGTGTCGCCCAGCAACACCGACGTATCAGCAGTGACCGGCTCGCCGCTGGAACGACGGACCGTGGCGAAACCCTGTTGCTTGCACAGGTCGAACACCGAGTTGAAACGCTCCGGATGACGCGGCACCAGAATCAGCAACGCATCGGGATGACCGGCCAGCAGCTGCCGATGCGCCGCCAACACGACTTCGTCTTCACCGTCGTGAGTACTGGCGGCGATCCACACCGGACGTTCCTGCGCCTGCCATTGTCCGCGCAGCTCGGTGGCACGCTGGAGCAATTGCGGGTCGATGGTCAGGTCGAACTTGATCGAGCCGGTCACTTCGACGGTGTCCGCACGCGCTCCCAGATCACGGAAGCGTTGCGCTTCGGCTTCGGTCTGCACCGCGAACAGGCTCATCTCGGCGAGCATCGGTTGGGTCAGTTTGCCGAAACGCCCATAGCCCTTGGCCGAACGCTCGGACAACCGCGCGTTGGCCAGCGCCACGGGAATCCCGCGTTTGGCGCACTGGTGAATGTGGTTGGGCCACAGTTCGGTTTCCATGATCACCGCCAGGGTTGGTCGCACCCGATCAAGGAATCGCGCCGCAGCGCACGGCAGGTCGTAAGGCAAATAGCAGTGCTGAATGCGTGGCTCATTGGCGAACAACGCCTGGATGCGCTCGGAGCCGGTCGGGGTCATGCAGGTCACGGTGATCGGCAGCGCCGGGTAGCGTTGCAGCAACGCGCGAATCATCGGCGCGGCGGCGATGCTTTCGCCCACGGACACCGCGTGCACCCAGATACCGCCGGGCTTCATCGCCGGCAGCCCGAAGGAGAAACGCTCGCCGATGCGTTTGGCATACGCCGGGGCCTTGCGCGAGCGCAGCCACAGCCGAATCGCTACCAGTGGCAGCCCCAGGTAAAACAGCGCGGTGTAGAGAGTTCTATTCATGGCGGCGGAGTTTATCGGCTTTTCTCGCCGATCGCCTGCAAGTGCACGGCAAAACGTTCCGCCAGCCAACGGGCCGCCGGGCCGAGGGGTTCGTCACGGCGCCAGACCAGCTCCACCACCAGCGCGGGTGGCGTCCATTCGCTGACCAGTTCGACGATCTGATTTCGATAACCCGAATACTGCACAACGTTGCGCGGCAACCACGCCCAGCCGAGGCCGCGCATCAGCAATTCGGCGATGACGTAGAAACTGTCGGCCCGCCAGACTTGCGGGCTGGCGGGCTCGCTGCCGGGGTAAACGCTGGATTGAGCCGCCATCAGCAATTGCCGATGCTGAGCCAGCTGCTGGCAGTTGACCTCGCCCAATGTCGCCAGCGGGTGGCCGACGCCGCAGACCGTGACCATTTCAATGCTGCCCAATACCCGCCGCTCCAGAGCCTCGGGAATCTGCTCGTGGTAGAACAGCAGCCCGAGATCGGCACGGCGCTCCAACAGTTTTCGCGCCACATCGCCCTGGGTGCCGTTGGACAGCTGCACCTCCAGGCTGGGGAACTGCTCGGCGAGTTCGTCGAGGCTGTCGATGATCGGCTGAAACGGCATGGCTTCGTCCTGCGCCAGCTGAATGCGCGCCTCCTGGCCGCGCATCATCGCCAAGGCCCGACCGTTCAAGCGCTCGCACTGACGCAGCACTTCCCGCGCTTCTTCCAGCAAGGCGCTGCCGGCTTCGGTGAGTTTCGGCTGACGGCCGCTGCTGCGGTCGAACAGGCTCATCCCGAGGTCTTCTTCCAGCAGCGCAATCGAACTGCTGACCGCCGACTGCGCCTTGCGCTGATCCCGTGCCACGGCGGAAAACGATCGCTGCTCCGCTACGCTGACGAACAGGCGCAGCTGCTCCAGATTCCATTGCATGCTCATGGGCAACCCATCTCCTGAACAGATAGGTAATGACTTTACCGCATCTGGATAATCTCTAAAATGCCGAACTCAGAAAGCAACACTTCACACGAGGATGCCCCCATGACCGCTTACTACTACCTGGCCATTGCCATCTGCGCCGAAGTGATCGCGACCGTGTCGATGAAAGCCGTCAAGGGCTTCAGCACGCCGTTGCCGCTGATTCTGGTGATCGTCGGTTACGGCATCGCCTTCTGGATGCTGACCCTGGTGGTGCGCAGCGTGCCGGTGGGCGTGGCATACGCGGTGTGGGCCGGCATGGGCATCGTGATGGTCAGCGTTGCGGCGCTGTTCATCTACGGCCAGAAGCTGGACGTGCCGGCGATGCTGGGGATGGCGCTGATCGTACTGGGCGTGGTGGTGATCCAGCTCTTCTCCAAAACCGCCGGCCACTAGAACCTGAAACACAATCCCATTGTGGGAGCGAGCCTGCTCGCGATAGCGATGTATCAGGCAACATTTGTGTCGACTGACACACCGCTATCGCGAGCAGGCTCGCTCCCACAGGTTTTGCGTACACCCCTGACTTAATCCACTGTTCTTCGAGTCTGTATACTGCGCCCTCGTCTTGAACACTGAGGTCGCCGCATGCCATCCGTTATTTCCACCGACGTTCTGATTGTCGGCGCTGGTGTCGCCGGCCTCTGGCTGAATGCACGCCTGCGCCGCCAGGGTTTTTCGACCGTGCTGGTGGAAAGCGCCACCCTCGGCGGCGGGCAGAGCCTCAAGTCCCAGGGCATCATTCACGGCGGCGCCAAGTACGCGCTGCACGGCGCCCTGACCGGCGCCTCGGAAGCCATTGCCGACATGCCGCGCCGCTGGCGTGAAGCCCTGGCCGGCGACGGCGAGCTGGACCTGTCCGGTGTACGTCTGTTGTCCGAAGCTCACTATCTTTGGTCCCCCGGCACGATCGCCGGCAACCTCACCAGTTTCTTCGCCAGCAAAGCCGTGCGTGGCCGTGTCGACCAGGTCAAGGGCGACCAATTGCCACCAGCCCTGCAAGACAAGCGCTTCAAGGGCAAGGTCTATCGCCTGGCGGAACTGGTGATCGACGTGCCGAGCCTGATTCAGCGCTTGGCCGACCTGGCGGGTGATGGCTTGCTCGCCGGCCAGAAGATCGAGCCGCTGCTGGACGGTGGCGTGCTGGTGGGCCTGAAGGTCGACGAGCGCGAGATCCGCGCCCAGCGCATCGTCCTGAGCGCCGGCGGCGGTACCGCGGCACTGCTCGAAGCGCTGGGCCTCAGCCGCCCGGCCATGCAACGCCGACCGCTGCACATGATCATCGCCAAAGGCCCGAGCCTCAAACCGCTGTACGCTCACTGCCTGGGCGGCGGCACCAAACCGCGCATCACCGTCACGACCCATCCGGCGGCGGATGGTCAGTGGGTCTGGTACCTGGGTGGCGACATTGCCGAAGCCGAAGGTGTCGCCCGCGAACCCGCCGAGCAGATTGCCACCGCGCAGAAAGAACTCGGCCAGTTGCTGCCCTGGATCGACCTCAGCACCGTGCAATGGGCGACGTTGCGCGTGGACCGCGCCGAGCCGCTGCAATCGGGCCTGACCCGTCCGGACAACGCGTTCCTCGCCGAAGAAGGCCGGCTGCTGGTTGGCTGGCCGACCAAGCTGGCCCTGGCGCCGGACTTCTCCGATCGCGTGATCAGCGCCTTGCAGCGTGACGGCATCCAGCCTAGCCACCCGGCGCCATTGCCCGAATTGCCGAAGCCGCCGATGGGCGTTCCCGCCTGGGAGCAATTACTGCCATGAGCCTGCACGATTTTCACCGCCCACTGGGCAGCACCGGCCTGCTGGTTTCGCCGTTGGGTCTTGGCACGGTCAAGCTCGGCCGCGACCAGGGCGTGAAATACCCCAACGGCTTTCAGATACCCGACGACGACGAAGCGCGCATGCTGATAAAACAGGCGCGCGATTTGGGCATCAACCTGATCGACACGGCCCCGGCCTATGGCCGCAGCGAAGAACGCCTCGGCCCGTTGCTGCGCGGCCAGCGCCAGGAGTGGGTGATCGTCAGCAAGGTCGGCGAAGAGTTTGCCAACGGCCAGTCGAGCCACGATTTCAGCGCTGCACACACCCGTCTCTCGGTGGAACGCAGCCTGCAACGTCTGGAAACGGACTTTATCGACCTGGTGCTGGTGCACTCCGACGGCAACGATCTGGCCATCCTCAACGACAGCGAAGTCTATGCCACTCTCGCGGCGCTCAAGGCCGAGGGCAAGATTCGCGGTTTCGGTTTTTCCGGCAAAACCGTCGACGGTGGTTTGAAGGCTCTGGAGCAAGGCGATTGCGCCATGGTCACCTACAATCTGAACGAGCAGCATGAGAAGGCGGTCATTGACTATGCTGCTGCTCACGGCAAAGCCATCCTGGTCAAAAAAGCCCTCGCCAGCGGACACGTCTGCCTGAGTCCGGGCGTGGACCCGGTGCGCGCCAGTTTCGAGCTGTTGTTTGAACACCCGGGTGTGGCCAGTGCTATTGTCGGGACCATCAATCCGCTGCACCTCGCCCATAACGTCGCGACCGTTGCCCAGGTCCTACGTAGCAACTGATGCCGCCCCACGCGGCCTTAAGCAGGAGCCGACATGCCGCGTACGCTCATTAGAAAGAACCCGAGCAACTTCAAGACCCTGCCGCTATTCGTCGAAGCGACGCCCGAAGGCTTGAGCTACCAGAGCGTCGGGATGCCGCTGAATTTTTCCCAGACCCTGCAACGTCGCCGTCCGGTGACGGTGGCCGACAGCGAACGGTTTTCGCTGGAGCTGGCCAACCTCGGGGTCTCGGTGCGCCTGACGCTGCACTGGCAGAATCGCGATTACTGGGTGCTGGTGCGTCAGCGTCGGCAAGACCGTGGCGATGTGGTGCTCAAGCTGATCTCCGGTTATGTGCCGGCCCACGAGCTGAACCTGCCGCTGCACACGGCGATCCAGGAGATTGCCGAAGAGTGCCTGCTGGAAACCCCGGAAGGCTGGCTCGGCGGGCGCTTCAACGACACCTGGCTGCCGGCGCCCTACTCGTCGGCGCTGCATTACCGTGAGGCGTTGCCGTTTCGCCTGACGCCGCTGTCCGGCGCGGCGCGGCCGGTGCGATGCGCCAACCTGCAATTGATTGAGCGCCCACGAGCCTACGTGCACCTGCCGACCGCGTCGCTGCAATTGATCTACGACTTGCGTCTGGACGTGCCCAAGGAAGCCAAGTCCCTGAGCCTGTTTCATGTCGACGAGCGGCTGGAAGGCGACCAACTGGTGGCTCGCCTGGATCGCAAACGCCCGGATTTGTATTTGATGCCGTTGAACGATGGCGTCCCGCTTCCCGAGCTGTACACGCTCAAGCGCGACAAGCTTCTGCCGGCCAGTACCCGTGGTTTGTATCTGGCGGAGAGTTTCGCCATTCAGGACGGCTGGACGGTGCGCGAGGAGCGTATTCGCTGGAAGGACTGGGTGGCCCAACAAGGGCTGGAAGTACCGAAGGCGCCGCGACGGGGCTTGAAGAAACTGAGTGTCAAAGCCCTGAGTCTGGTCCGGCTGGTGCGGGGCAGTTTGCGTAAATAACCCTATCTAGCCTGCCCGCTGTTTGTCCATGAAGGTGCGCAGCCGCGCAAAAAAATGGAAATAGCGATTCTCGCGCTTGCCCATGCCGCGCTTGGGGGAAAACGATTCCTCGGCAAAGGCGCCGGTGATCCGGACTCGCGACGCCTGGGTCTCCAGGGTGCAGATCTTCGCCCGAGCCTGTTGCAAGGCAAACTTGAGCAACCGCTCGGAGTGCAGCTTTCTTCCCGTCGCTTTACTGAACTCGAAAATGCGCTCGATCCTTTTGCCGTAGGTGACGTAGGTGTCGCGCCCGCAAATGGCAAACCGGTCATTCAAGCCGCCCCACCACTGCCAGTCGGGAATGTAGGTGTTGAGCCGCCGGGCGTCGGCGTGCTTGAACACATAGACAGGTAGCGGCGTGTGGAAGAAGTTGTCCGGCCGTACGAAGACGACGAAGTCGGGATTGAACGACTCCATCTGGGTCGTGACCGTGTGCAGCGAGTTGAGCTGATAGATCAGGTTTCTGAGGGACGCGTAATCATCCGCCCAGGTATCGCCCAATGCTTTTACTTGTTCGAAGTTCCAGCGCTCGAGCACGCCTTCGGTCGAAGTCAGTTGCCCGGTCATGGTTTCAAAGGGCGCGTAGTTGTCCGCCGCCAACTCGCCCTGCTCACCCGAGCGCGAATTCTGGACTTCGTCGATTTTATACAGGTGATAAAAGCACTTCACGTCGCTGTCGGAAGGCAGCTGAGCAAGTACGTTTTCCTGGATGGAGGGGAAGCAGATTTGCGAATTTCTCGGGATACCAAAAAAAGCCACCGCAATCTTCAACACTCGACAGCACCCCTTGTTAAATAATCAGGCTCATCGTTTGGCGCCCGGCGGGTAACCGGGACAAGCCCATTAACGATGGAACAGTTTCTGCCACCAACGGCGACGCTGCAGGGGGATGACGGTGACGTCCGATTTCAACAACCAGTCCCGCTCGTAATCCCACGCATGCCCGCCCCAGCGCTTACCCGCTTCGTTGGAAAAGCCCAGGGTCATGAGCTGGAAGTTGTAATCCGCTTGCCCGCGCAACCAGTTAAACAACACCAGCGCATTGAATCCGGTTGTAGGCCCGACATAACGTTTACCGCCCGGGCGATCCACCGGATAGTTCCACAAGGCCGGCAACGGAATACGCTCCCAATAGAGCGCCACCTGCGGCAAAGGGCACATGGCGCCAGTGCACCCGACCAGCATCGTGAAACATCGCGCGTCAGGTTGTCGGAAAATCCGCTGCACTTCAGGTCCGTAGGGAAGGCCGAAAAAGTAAGCGTCCGGCGCATTGAAACCATGCACGAAGAGATTGACGCTGCGCGAGCAAAGCAGTTCCGCCAGGACACATTTGTTGAAGCTGACGACGACATCGTCCACGCCGATGTCCAGCGCCTGGAAATCGTCTCGGGTAATGGCCGGGTTATTGGCCACCAACAGGACTCGGGCGGCCTTGCGTAGACACGCCTTCAGCTCTTCCGGCAGCCCGCCCGGCACAGACTGATGCCCGCCGGGCAACGCATCCAGCGCCATTGACTCATCGGGCCGAGGCGACTGATTGTCCATGGCTACTCTGGAACCTGCATGCCGTAACGCACTTTTACCCACAGGCGAGTGAACGCTGAAGGCGGTTGCCAAGGGCGCATTTCACGCTGAATCTCGGCAGCCAGAGTGCGACCTACGCGATCAAAGGAATACTGACTCTCGGCGAAAGCCTGCCCGTTACTGGCGATACGCGCTGTCAGCGACGGGTCATTCTGCAGCAGCTTGAGTTTTTCCACGGCCTCGTCTTCGCTGCGATAGAACACCACGTTGTGCATGTCCTGGAACCCCAGCAGCTCGTCTTCCTCACCCTGACTCCACGCCAGCAGTACACAGCCACACGCCATGGCTTCAAAGTTCTTGATCATGAATTCATTCATGCCGATATCGGCACTCACAAAAATCTTGATCCGATTGAGCATTTGCAGATAGTCGGCGCCTGACTTGGTGCGTCCCACCAACATGCCGGTTCTTTGGGAGAGGGATTCGAGCAGCGCCCGGCGTTGCGCGTATTCGGTACTTTTCAGGCTACCGAGGAAGCCCACCGGAATGTCCCGCACGCTCCCGGTGTTATGCAGCATTTGTTCGTCATATCCCTTCGAAACAAACACTGCATCAATGTTTTCAGCCTGCATCCGACGGGCGACAACAGCGCCGGAAACCAGCACCCGAGCACTTGGCAGACGTTTATAAAGAAGCGAGTAAACCCGATGGTATTTACTCTCGCGCATGTAGTTCTGATAAGCGTCATGCTCAAGAAAAACCAGACCGGGAATGCACTTCAGGACGCTCAGTTGCGGGACGAGGCGCTTGACCCTGGAGAAGATCACGATCCGGTCGAAGCCCTGATAGTCGATAGAAGCGAAGAACGGGCCCAGGTTCATTTGCTGCTTTTTGCTCAGGCGATAGACGACACACTCGTCGCAGTTCTGCTGCACGATTTCATAGAGCCTGTCCAGAATTACCCGTTGCTCGTCCATCACCAGGAGCATGACTTTCATAAATCATTTACCACGAGACAAAGCAGGCAAGAGCAATGGGCAACACCCACCAACATCATCAGAGACGTCCATATCCTCACGATAAAACCCGCTCATACGCAGTACGAAACGGGAGTTATTGAACTGATCAACGGCTGCGGATCTTCTCGACAATCGCGGTCGTAGAGCTGTTGGCCACCAGCCCCAGCACTTTTACGGTGCCGCCGTAAGCCGTCACGATGTCGGCACCGACCACTTGATCGATTCCGTAATCGCCGCCCTTGACCAGCACGTCCGGCTTGACCTCGCGCAACAGGTTTTCAGGTGTGCCCTCGGGGAAGCTGATGACCCAGTCCACGGCACCCAGCCCAGCCAGGACAGCCATGCGACGGTCGACGCTGTTGATCGGGCGCCCAGGCCCTTTCAGGCGACTTACCGACGCATCGTCGTTGACCGCGACGATCAAACGATCGCCCTGGGCCCGCGCCTGTTCGAGATAGGTCACGTGACCAGCATGCAGGATGTCGAAACAACCGTTGGTGAAAACGATTTTTTCTTTGTGCGCCCGAGCATCGTCAACGGCCAACAGCAGCTGCTCCAGGCCCAGCACACCACGCTCGGAACCTTCCTCGCGCTGAATCGCACGGCGCAACTCGGGTGCGCTGATGGCCGCCGTACCGAGCTTGCCGACGACGATGCCGGCGGCGAGGTTGGCCAACGCGACTGCGTGAGGTAATTCTTCGCCGGCGGCGATCGCAGCGGCCAGGGTGGAAATCACCGTGTCGCCGGCACCGGTCACGTCGAACACTTCCCGCGCACGGGCAGGCAAGTGCAACGCAGGGTGTTCCGGGCGCAACAGGGTCATGCCGTGTTCGCCACGGGTCACCAGCAAGGCGCCAAGGTCCAGGTCGTGCATCAGTTGCGCGCCTTTGCTCACAAGTTCGTGCTCATCGGCGCAACCGCCGACGATGGCTTCGAATTCGCTGAGGTTCGGCGTGATCAGGCTGGCACCGCGGTAGATCGAGAAATCCTTGCCCTTGGGGTCGGCCAGTACCGGAATGCCACGGGCGCGAGCGGCCTGGATCAGCACCTGATGGTTTTTCAGCGCGCCTTTGCCGTAGTCGGACAGCACCAGCACCTTTATGCCTTCAAGCAATTCATCCACTTGCTCGCCCAACGCCAGCGCGTCGGTGGCAAAGGGTTCTTCGAAATCGATTCGCAACAATTGCTGGTGACGACTCATCACCCGCAACTTGACGATGGTCGGCTGGTGCGCAATGCGCTGGAACAGCGCGCGCACACCCGCGCCCTTGAGGCTATTGGCCAGACTGTCGGCAGCCTCGTCGTCACCGGTCACACCCACAAGCGAGGCCGGCGCGCCGAGCGCAGCAATGTTCAGGGCAACGTTAGCGGCACCGCCCGGGCGGTCCTCGATTTGCTCGACCTTGACCACCGGCACAGGTGCCTCAGGGGAAATCCGTGAGGTACCACCATGCCAGTAGCGGTCGAGCATGACATCGCCGACCACCAATACAGGGGCTTGATCGAATCGCGGCATGGACAACTTCATGGAGCAACCCACATACAAAATGAACAAGGGCGGGATATTAGCACAGGGTTGGCGCAGGGCTTGCCCATGGCATGAACGCGGGAGCCAAAAGCAAAAAAATCGCAGCCTGGGCAAGTTCGAAAACTTCAGACTGCGATTCGTTTTGGTCGTTCACCACGAATGAACGTCGACGGCTATCAGGCGATATCTTCAGCCGGTGCATCCAGGCCCATGGCGTTCAGACGTGCGTAATAGCCGTTTTGTGCCAACAGTTCGGCATGCGTGCCGCGTTCGACGATCCGGCCCTGATCCATGACCAGAATCAGGTCAGCCTTCTCGATAGTCGACAGGCGGTGAGCAATGACCAAGGTGGTCCGGCCTTTCATCACTTGATCCAGGGCGGCCTGAATGTGCCGCTCCGACTCGGTGTCGAGGGCCGAAGTAGCTTCATCGAGAATCAGCAACGGTGCGTTCTTCAACAAGGCCCGGGCAATCGCCAGGCGCTGGCGCTGGCCACCGGAGAGCAACACGCCGTTCTCGCCGACCTGAGTATCCAGGCCTTCGGGCAATTGCGCGATGAAGTCCATTGCATAAGCGTCTTTCGCGGCTTTTTCGATGTCTTCACGGGGTGCGCCGGCCAGATCGCCATAGGCGATGTTGTTGGCCACGGTATCGCTGAACAAGGTCACGTGCTGGGTCACCTGAGCGATGTGCTTGCGCAGGTTCAGCAGTTTGTATTGTTCGACTTCCACGCCATCGATCAGGATCTCGCCCTTGTCGTGGTGATAGAAGCGCGGAATCAGGTTGGCCAAGGTCGACTTGCCGCTGCCCGAGCGACCGACCAGCGCGACCATTTGCCCGGGTTCGACCGAGAAACTGATGTCGTCGAGCACCTGGCGATCAGTGCCTGGGTAGGTGAAGCTCAGATGGCGCACATCCAGGCGCCCGGTCACGGCGTCGCGTTCGACAGTGCCGGTATCGACTTCCGGTTCAACATCCAGCTGCTCGAAGATGCTTTCGGCACCGGCCACGCCTTTCTGGATGGTCGAGCTGACTTCGGACAGTTGACGGATCGGCTTGGGCAGCAGGCCGGCCAGGGTGATGTAGGCCACCATGTCACCGGCGGACGCATCGCCCCGCAGGAACAGAACGAGGAACATCAGCACCGCCATGGCGCTGTAAATGACCAGTTGTAGCAGCGGCGTGTAGATGGCGCCGGTACGGGTCATGCGCAATTGCTTGTCGGTGTTGCCCTGGCTCGCGTCGAAGAAGCGCTTCTCTTCGTAGACTTCGCCACCGAAGCTGCGTACCACGCGATAACCCTGGATGGTTTCCGACGCCACGTGCGTCACGTCCCCCATGGCCGCCTGGATCTTCTTGCTCTGCTTGCGGAATTTCTTGCTCGCCGTGCGGACCATCAGCGCGATCAGCGGGAGGATCGCCACCATGACCAGCGTCAGCTTCCAGTTCATGAACAGCAACGACGCAAACAGGAAGATCACCGTCATGCCTTCACGGATTACGACCTTGATCGCATCTGTTGCCGCCCCGGTGACCATGGTCACGTTAAAGGTGATACGGGAAATCAGGTGACCGGAGTTATGCTTGTCGAAATAGCGGTTGGGCAGGACCAGCAGGTTGTTGAACAGCTCGACCCGCAGATCGTGGACCAGGCCGAGAGAAACCTTGGCCAGGAAGTAGTTGCCCAGATAAGATCCCAGCCCCTGCCAGGCCGCGATCAGAATGATCAGCAGCGGCACGGCTTGCAGCAGTTGCAGGTCGCGCAGATACGGGACGGTTGGAAACAGCACCGCTTCGGGGTTGGACAGGCCATCGACGAAATACTTGAGGATGTAGCCGAGCATTGGCTGCGTCGAAGCGAAAATCAGGAAACCGACGATGCTGATCAGGAACAGGCTGATGTACGGCCGGACATAACCAAGCAGACGGAAGTAGATTTTCAAGCTCGAGGGGCTTGCGGAGAGACTGGAGTCGGTCATATCACGCGAATGTCGATAAAAAGGACGCTGACTTTAGCACAGCTTCCTCCGGGTTCTGGCAATCCCATAAAGGCTGTTATTGTTAGACGGCGCAAACGGTATCATATAGCCATCACCGGAATGGCCGATCAACTTCAGGATTGAATCTTTCAGCATGCAAGTCAGCGGTTTCAACACGTCCAATCGAGTCTTCGATTTCATTTGCCTGTGGATGCTTCCACTTGGCTATCTTTTGCTTCTGTGCTCGCTGTTCTTCCTGCCGGACCGCAGTCTGCTTCACAAGCTCTACTATGGTTTGTTCAGCATTCCAGCGCTGATCGCCCTGTGCATGCGCCCCCGGGAACTCAAGGAGTTGCTGCGCGAGCCGATCATCATGGCGGCACTGCTGTTCGCCAGCTGGGCGCTGTTGAGCTTGTGCTGGGGGCCCGGTGATGAAGGGTTTTCGGGCAATTTGAAACCGCCATTGCACACCCTGATGCTGTTCGCCGGGTGCTACCTGCTGGTCCGTTACCGCAGCGAAATCGTTCAGCCCCTGCTGTTCAGTGCGGCGATCGTCGGGCTGATCGCGTCGATCTACAACCTGTACATTTTTGCCCAGGTCCATCAGCCGGGCGTGCGCCTGGTCGGTGGAGGCGCTTTTGACAATTCCCTGTTGAGCTCGCACCTGTTCGGTTTCTTCTGCGCCTACTGGCTCAGCCTGAGCATGACCTGCAAGCGCCCGCAGATTCTGTGGCTGAGCATTCCGGCGATGGTCGTCATGTTCATTGCCGTACTCGCCACCGGCTCGCGAACCCCATTGGTTGCCCTGACATTGGCTGCATTGTGGCTGGGCTTCCTTTGCTGGAACCGCCGATCCGTTGCAATGCTGGTTATCCTCTTCGTTGGCGGCGGCGCCGTGGTAGCGCTTTTTTCGGACATGATCCTGGCAAGGGGCGATTCCTATCGTCTTGAAATCTGGAGCGTGGTATTGCAGAAAATCGCCGAACACCCGTGGATCGGCCATGGCTACGACGCCAGCATGGACATCGATGTGGGCATCGGATACACGCTGGCGGAACCCCACAGTTTCGCCCTTGGCGTGCTTTTCTATGTCGGCATTTTCGGCTTCATCCCATGGCTGTTCTTCCAGGCATGGGGCCTGCTGAGCAGCTGGCGTCATCGAGTGCAACCGCTGTTCATCATCGCCTCGACCTGGCTGGTGTTCGGCATCGGTGCAGGCCTGACCGAGGGCGGCGGGATCATCTCGCGGCCCAAGGAGCACTGGTTCCTGCTGTGGATTCCTTTGGCACTGATCGCCGCCCTGAGCATCAACCAGCGTGCCGGCCGCCTGCTGGCCGTTTCGATCAAGAAACTGACGCCGTCAGACTTCCAGACGTTGACCACTGATGCCCGGGTAATAGAAGAAGATGGCCTGGGGCCGAAAGTCTTGCGCCTGGTCGATGGCAGCTTTCTCAAACTGTTCCGGCCGCGTCGCTGGTACACCTCGGGCAGCTTCAACGCCTACTCCGAACGCTTTGCCGTCAACAGCGAACGACTGCGCAACATGGGGTTCCCGACGCCGCAGATCCTCGACCTTTACCGTCTCAGTGACGGCAGCAGCGCCGTGCACTACACGCCTTTGCCGGGCAACACCCTGCGTCAGGTCCTGCAAGGCATCACGGCACCGGACGTGCGTCAGGCGCTGGTGGAGCGTTTCGGCAAGTTCATGGCCCAACTGCACGAGCAGGGGGTGTATTTCCGCTCCCTGCACCTGGGAAATGTGCTGGTGCTGGAAGACGGTGAGTTCGGTCTGATCGATGTGGCTGACCTGCGTCTCTACCCCTCTTCACTGAGCCTGTCCCTGCGCCAGCGCAATCTGCGCCATATGCAGCGCTACACCGTTGATCGACGCTGGTTGTTCGAAGATCATTTCCAGGCCTTGCTGCAAGGCTATGCGGTGACAGCCTCGAAATCGGCGGTGGATACCCTGCACAAACAAGTGCTGGCGACGAGCCCGTCTGCCCAGGCCCACTGACTCCAAGGCTTACGACTCTCCCTGTAGGAGCGAGCCTGCTCGCGATGGACTCATCGGCAACGCGGTCATTCAGACAGCACGCGGAATCGTTAACGTCCATCGCGAGCAGGCTCGCTCCTACAGGTTCAGGTTCAGGTTCAGGTTCAGCCTTGGCTCAATCTTTCTCGAGCGGCGAGAAATACAAGCGCCCCAGACCACGCCAGGTTTTCTTGTTCCACGCCTTGAACGGGATCTGCGCCAGCAGTTCGCGCGCCAGCTTGCGGTCGCGATTGGCGGTTTTCAGGAACATCGAACTGAGGAACTTGTAACGTACGTGGTCGTACAGCGGATGATCGCTGAACAAGGCGTAGGTACGCAGGATGTTATCGATCATGAAGCGGTGATTCTTGTAGGAATTGGTGGCGTGCTTGCGATAGCGCGCCATCAGTACGTTCAAGCCATCAATGAAGTAACCGGCGTGGGTCACTTTCAGCTCGATCAGCAAGTCTTCCAGGCGAATGGTCGGATCGAAGCCACCGACCTTGTCCAGCGCCTCGCGGCGAATCATCAGGGTCGGCGCCGGCGGATAAGGCTTGCGCTCGAGGAACATGTCATCGAAGTCGAGGCGACGGAACGGCACGTCGCGGCGCTGGCGCGACTCCGGGTAGGCAATGCCGTCAGCGTCCATCAGCTCGATATTACCGGCGCAGATGCCGACTTCAGGCTTGCCGTCCATGTGCGCAACCTGCGTAGCGATGCGCTCGGGGAGCATGATGTCATCGGAGCCGAAGGGTACGATCAGGCTGCCTTTTGCGCGAGCGATGGCACCGTTGAGGGTATTGGTCAGCCCTTGATTCTGCTGCACCCGGAAATCAAAGCCGTGTTGCGCCTGCAAGACCTTGATTCGCTCCACGCTGTCATCGCTGGAGCCGTCATCGACCACCAGCAACTCGATGTTCGGGTAGGTCTGGTTGAGAACGCTGAGAATGCTCTCCTCAATGTAACGACCGTGGTTATACGACGCGATAATGACCGTGACGATGGGTTGTGCGTCGCTCATGAATATTCCTTGCGGGCCTTGCTCAAGCCGGATTCGATCAGGTTCAGGTATTCCTGGCGGAACACCTCGATGTCATGTTGTTCCTGGAGATAACGATAGGCTTGCTCACCCTTGGCCTTGAGCGCGTCATCCGGCAGCCCGAGGTAGTTATCCAGCGCCGCCACCAGGCTCGGCACGTCTTTCGGCGTGATCGCCAGACCGCCCGCGCCCTGAATCAGCGGCAGCATCGCCGGCACGTCAGAGGCGATCACCGGAAGATGGCCGCTCATGCCTTCCAGCAATGCCAGCCCCAGACCTTCGGCCAGCGATGGCATGGTCCAGATGTCAAAGGCGCGTACGTACTGCAAGGCGTTTTCCTTGAAGCCCAGCAAGTGCGCACGCCCGCCAAGCCCCAGACGCTCGATCTCGGCAGCCAGGCGCGACTCTTCGCGACCGGCGCCAATGATTGCCAACTGGGTATTCGGGTACTTGTCCTTGAGCGCGGCAAACGCCTGCAACAGGTAAGTGTGCCCCTTGACCGGCACCAGGCGCCCCAACGCGCCGATCAAGCGCACCGACGGATCAATGCCGAGCAGTTCACGGGCGCGTTCGCGGCTGTGCTGCAAGCCTTCGGCCTGTTCGATGTCGATCGCGTTGGTAATCGCATAGGTGTTGTCATCGGTGAAACCGCAGTCGCAGTCCAGCAGGTACTGTTTGACCGCCGGCGACACGCCGACAAAACGCCAGTGACCATCGATCAGACGCTGGGTCTGGCGACGCCGGTAGAACCGGTCGTACTCGCCAAAGCCGTGGGAAATGCCGATGCACAGCGGCACTTTCAGCCAGCGGTTGAGCGTCAGCATCATGTTCACGGGTTTGAAGCGGTTGCAGATCACCACATCGAATTTTTCTTTGCGGCAGAACTGGTACAGCCGCCACATGGCACGCAGGCGCATGCCCTTGAGCGCCTTGTCGGAAAACTCGAAATAAACCGAACGATCGGCACGACTTACGGCTTCGCCCGGCCCGGGCTTGCCGCGCAGGAACGCGGCGGTCACTTCATAGCGATCACCCGGCAAAGCCTTGACGATCTGCTCCGCGAGGTCGGCGAAGTCATGGGCTTTGACATTGTAGTCAGGCTGCAGCTGCAGAACCTTTGACCGTTGACTCATAACTCTCCCCGGTGAAAACCCGTCGCATCGATGACCCAGGCGGGCTCAGCGGCAAGGCGCTTGATCTGCGCTGGATCGGGTTGCGGCAACAGCGGCCACTCATTGCGCTTCCAGCAGACGAAATGGAAATACGGAAAACGGCGATCGCCATCGCGATCATTGGTCACGACACCGTCGCGCCAATACCATTGGTGTGGAAAATTCTCTGTCCCGTCATGCCACTTGATGCACCCACCCGGCGTACTGAAGGCCTCGGTGAATTCGCTGCGGCGGCGCCACGGGTTGAACTTGCCCACCAGCTTGAACAACGGCTCGGGGAAATTCTTGCGCCAGAGAAAGATCCGGCTGAACGCGCCTTCGTCGATTGCGTGATGCTTCTGATCGGTGAACCGCGCTTCCCAGTCCTTGATCTGCCTGAACAACTCGCGCTTGCGGGCAGTGTTTCGGATCAGACAGAGATGCCCTGCTACTCGTCGCTCGTGGGTCGAGTACAGGTCATAGGAGGCGAGCCGGTCTGCGGTGAAGTAACTGCGTAGATCGCCGTACACGAGGTCAATGTCGCCGAATGCCCAGAAATCATAGCCCTCCAGGCGATCGGCGTGGATCACTCCAAACGCGGGTCTGATGTCGCACAGTTTGTAGGCTTCTTTCGGCGCGAAGTCGATATTCAGTCGCTGGGACACCAACCCGCAGTAATCGCTGAACATCATGCATTCGATGGTCACGTTCGGCGGCAGGTTTTCCGGAACCCCGCAGTCGGTGAAGAACAGCCAATCGATGTCAGGATTGCGACGGCAGCTCTCCAGGAAAAACGGCATCCAGAAGGGCCAGCGGCCAAAGTAAGGCATCAGAAACAAAATACGCGGGCAAGGATTAATCACGGAAAACTCACTGTAAATGCTGGAAACTCCGCCATGCTAGGCAGAGATGTACTTCAGTTCTGCTTCACAGGTGTTTCACCATGCTTCAGAAGCCAGAACAGTTCGTGGCGTCTGACCGCCTTGCGAAAGAACTCGTTCTCTCCATAGATGGGCGGCACTCTACTGGCCAAGAGCCACTGTATCAACCGCCGCACTTTCCGCTTGGAGGGCATGCGTGGCTGGAGGTCATGCATCATCCCCAGCGCCATGGCCTTATCCCGCTGAAGTGCCAAAGGAACCGGCAGGCAGCAAGGTTGCATCGCCAGCGACGAATCGAACGCGGGCGGCAGTGCGATGCCATGACCGGCATCCCCCATGGGCCATCGATCGTTGTCATGCAGGTGGTTGGCATAACCGAGCAGCGTGGTCGGCTGCCATTCCAGGCCGCGCAGCGCTTCCAGGACCGCTTGCTGAGCGCAAATGTGGTCCGGGTGCGGATCCAGCGTCGGGTGCGGCAACACGATGACTTCAGGGCGAGCCCGCAACAACAATTCGCGCAGATCGGCCAGCAGATTGTTCCAGGTGGGCGCGCCGTCGACGTCGCCCGGCAGCGCAAAGGGGTTCAACTGGCGGAACAAGCGGGTGTCATCCATCTCCGCTTCCCGCGAACCCACTGGCCGGGAAGGGGCGGCCTGCATCGCAGCCAATTGCAGGCAAAAATAACCCAGCTGTACGCAATGGGCTTCGGGCACACCGGCCCAGCGTGGTACCGCGATGCTGTCCCAGGCCCGCAGCCGGCCCTTCAGGCGCGCCGCTTCGACCTTGTTCAGCCCCACCTGCTGATAGTGCTCGGCTTCGATTTCGCCGGCGGTGAGGGTCACGATCCAGGCTTCGTCGGCCTGACTGTACAAGCCATAGGCCGCCAGCTCGGCATCGTCGGCATGCGGCGCGATGACCATCACTCGCTGACGACGGTAATCCGGTTGCTCGAGCGCCCAGAGCACAGGTTCGCCAAACACTCGGCAAAAACGTCCCCGCAGGCGCAATTCGCCCCGGGACAGGACTTGCGCCTGACCACTGAGATTGAGGTAACGCAGCCCATTGGCACCGCGCTCGAAGGTCTGGCGATCCGGGTTTTCGCCTCCCGACAGCTCGACAAACGGATCGATGAAGCGTCCCAGCCAGGTGCTTTTGACCCGTACGGCCAAAATCAGCGTCGCGTCGTCCACCAGCATCACGCCGTCATCCAGGCGCAAGCGCTCGCCATTCAGGTGAACCTTGGGTTGCGGCGTAAAGGGCGGGAAGCTGTACGCGTAATCGTCCTTGGGCGAATAGAACAAATGGTCAGCGAACCAGGCTTCGTGAGCGATCCAGCCCAGGACCGCCAGCACCAGCGGCAGCCACCACGCCACCAGCACACCCACGGCAATCAACAGCACCAGGGCAATCAACAGACCGACGCGCTTGTTGCGCCGGTGACGCTTGAGCAATTGCTGTTTACGACTCATGGGTGGGCTCATACGGTGAAGACCGGCACAGGATTACACCAGCGGTCCTTATATTCACGGTCGGCGCGACCGAAGGAGAACCGCAAGGGCTTGTCCAGCGCGCGTGCATGCTCCCAGGCGCTTTGGGTATTGAGGAAGCTCAATACGCTGCCGGGGCTGAATTCACGGGTTTGCGGATCGACGCCACCATTGATGTACTCGACGCTGATCCATTGCGGCGCTTCGACCCGGTACACCAGCTGAATCGCGATGGGCGCTTCGTTGAGGAAGATCACCGAACCGATCAGCAAGTCACGCAACAGCTCGATCACCTCGGCCATGCGCTCCGCCCCGGTCGCAGGGAAACCCCAGCGACGCAGGAACAAATCGCAGTAGATGGCCGCCAGCTCTTGACTGGAAAACTCGCTGACGGGGCGCACGACGCCGCCCGCCTCTTCCAGCAAACGCAATTCGCGGCGCTGGTTGTAGCGAAATTTCTTCGACAGTTCTTCGGGCGTGCGGGCCATGGCCAACTGTTCGGCCTGCACCCTGATGCCGCTGAAGCGGCCTTCATTCAGTGCGGACAAATAGCGTGCGCGATGACGCAGAGGGGCTTGCGTATCAACAGCGGCCGGGAGGATGAGCTCGGCATTCCCCAGGTCGAACAGACCTTTTTTGCCGCTGCGCTTGAGCACGTCCTTGGACAAGGCCAGGTCGCGCCCCCAGGTCGGAATCGCCGCCTCGACTTCGCCATTCGGCGCCCAGGCCAGGTAGCGCACCGGAATGCCGGCCAACTGTGCCAGGCGCTCGACCACCAAAGGATGAGTGGCGACGCTGCCACCATAACGTTGCCAGGCCTCGGCATACGTCGAGGCATCGACGGCCGACCAGCCACGCTCGCGCCAGCCTTGAAATCGGTTGAGCATCAACCCCTCGGTGCCATTTCGGAAACCTGTGGCAGACGCCAGAAAGCCTCGCGCACTGCGCGATCGGAGAAGCGCTCCCGCAGGCGATCGAGCATCAACTCGGCGCATTGGCGACGCTGTTGATCATCCATCGCCGCCAGGTGTTGCAGCCCTTGAGCCAGGTGCTCGGCATCGCCCAGCGGAAACAGAATGCCAACGCCTTCGACCACTTCCTTCGCCCCGCCGCAGGCCGTTGCGAGCAGCGGCACGCCGGCAGCCATGGCTTCCAGCAATACCATGCCGAACGGTTCGTGATCGGAGCTCAGGGCAAACACATCAAAAGCACGGAAATACCGACGGGCATCGGGCACCTGACCGAGAAACAGTACACGGTCGCCGATCCCCAGCTCGCGGGCCATGGCCTTGAGGTCCTGCTCCAGCCGGCCAATACCGAGAATCACCAGCTGACTGTTGGCCGGCAGACCCGGCAATGCCGCAGCAAAACCGTGGAGCAGCGTGGCCTGGTCCTTGTCCGGATGAAGCCGGCCGACGTTGCCGATGACCCACGCATCCATCGACAGGCCCAGGGTTTCCCGGGCTTCGCGAACGGACACGTGACTGTCTTGCAAGGCTTGCACATTGATGCGGTTGTAAAGCGTCTGAATCCTTGCCGCCGGCCATTTAGGCAGGCAACGGCGGATGTCGTCGCGCACGGCATCGGAGACGCCGAGCAGGCTCAGCCGCTTGCGGAAAAAATTCGCAAAGAACTGGCGTGTACCGCGCTTGTAATCGCCAAACGCGTGGTGCACGCCGATCACTGGGAGCGAGGTGCCCAGCAAAGCAATGTAAATCGGCTTGAAACGGTGCGCGATGCAAAAACTGAAATCGCGCGAAGCGGCGATCTTGCGCAGCTCGCGGATGGCACCCAGCTTGAGGCCACGAATCGCCCGGGAGCTGAATTCCATGAACAACACATCATCGGAAGCGCAGTTCGCGGCCACGTCAGCATCGGCGACCCCGGTCAGAAACACCGTGGTCACTCGATAGCCAGTCCCCGCGAACAGGCTGGCGTACTGCCGGGCACAGTCCAGAAACGGACCGTCATAGCCGTGGCAGAACTGCAGCACGTGGCGTTCAGCCGAGCGTGTCATATGCGTCCGCGCCCTCTTTGACCACCAGGATGTCTTCCATGATCAAATACTGTAGGTCGGATCCGAAGAACATGTTCAGGGCATCCGTCGGCGAGCAGATCATCGGCTCGCCACGACGGTTGAGCGAGGTGTTCAGCGACACGCCGTTACCGGTCAGCACTTCCAGCGCTTTCATCATGTCGTAGTAGCGCGGATTGTATTCGCGCTTGAGCACCTGGGCGCGAGAAGTACCGTCTTCATGGACGACTTCCGGGACGCGGGTCTTCCACTCTTCCGCCACTTCAAAAGTGAAGGTCATGAACGGCGCCGGGTGATCGATCTTGATCATCTGCGGAGCAACGGTGTCGAGCATCGACGGGCAGAAAGGCCTCCAGCGCTCGCGGAACTTGATCTGGTGGTTGATGCGGTCAGCCACGCCGGTGGCACTCGGGCAACCGATGATCGAACGACCACCCAAGGCTCGCGGACCGAACTCCATCCGGCCCTGGAACCAGGCCACCGGGTTACCGTCGACCATGATCCTGGCGATGTTTTCCGGCATGTTGTCGAGTTTGCGCCACACCGGTTTGCTCGGGTGGCGGGCGCACGCGGCGAGCACGTCTTCGTTGGTGTACGACGGGCCGAGGTAGACGTGTTCCATCTTCTCGACCGGCACACCACGGGCATGGGACACATAGGCTGCGGCGCCGACCGCAGTACCGGCGTCGCCGGACGCAGGCTGTACAAACAGCTCTTTGACGTCATCACGAGCGATGATTTTCTGGTTCAGCTTGACGTTCAACGCACAGCCACCGGCGTAGGCCAGCTTGCCGGTTTCCTTGAGCACGTCGCCCAGGTAGTAATCGATCATCTGCAGCGCAATTTTTTCGAACAGCGCTTGAATGCTGGCGGCATAGTGGATGTAAGGCTCGTCGGCAATGTCGCCTTCGCGCTTCGGACCCAGCCACTCGATCAGCTTCGGCGAGAAGTAGTAACCCTTGCCCTTCTCTTTATAGCGACGCAGGCCGATGACGTTGGCGTAGTCGGTATTGATCACCAGTTCGCCGTTTTCAAACGAAGCCAGGCGCGAGAAATCGTATTTGCTGGCGTCGCCGTACGGCGCCATGCCCATGACCTTGAACTCACCGTCGAGCATGTCGAAACCGAGGAACTCGGTGATCGCGCCGTACAGACCGCCCAAGGAGTCCGGATCGAAGAATTCCTTGATCTTGTGGATCTTGCCGTTTTCGCCGTAGCCGAAGAAGGTCGTGGCGTATTCACCCTTGCCATCGATCCCCAGGATCGCGGTTTTCTCTTTGAAGCCGGAGCAATGGTAGGCGCTGGAGGCGTGAGCCAGGTGATGTTCGACCGGCTCGATCTTGATCTTCTTCGGATCGAAGCCCAGTTGCTCCAGGCACCAGACGATCTTGTTGCGATAACGCTTGTAGCGACGGTTGCCCATCAGGATCGCGTCGAGGGCGCGGTCCGGGGCGTACCAGTAACGCTTGGCGTACTGCCAGCGCGCCTTGCCGAACAGGCTGATCGGCGCGAATGGAATGGCGACCACGTCAACGTCGGACGGCTTGATACCCGCCTGCTCGAGGCAGAACTTCGCCGATTCGTAGGGCATGCGGTTCTTTGCATGTTTATCGCGTACGAAGCGCTCTTCTTCAGCCGCCGCGACCAGCTTGCCGTCGATGTACAAGGCTGCGGAAGGATCATGGCTAAGGGCGCCGGACAGGCCAAGAATCGTCAATGCCACAGGGGTCTAGCCTCTTTAGTCTGCATGCAGGCGCCAAGGCGCCACAAAATGAATGTGCCCTCGCAATGGGCGAGAGACAGCTAAAGGGCGGGATTATAGCTTAAAAGCTGCGCCAAACCTCTAGCGGGAAACAGCGGGCTGTCGCGTTGACAGCGCAAGATCTATCGACATAGACTCCTGCGCAAATGGACTGGGGGATCCCGGTCGGCGTTATGGCCTCGGTGAGTTTCACCGGGGCTTTTCGCTTTCTGGGAGAGGGAAAATTTTCAACCCCCAGTTTTCAAACCCCTCACCTACGTTGTCGCGCCCACCACTGCAGTAGAACTTACGCTTTAGTACGTCAAAAGCACGATTTTCCTGCCCTGCCCTTAAAACGCTCAAACCAATGGGTCTTGCAACAAGATCCGCTAGCTGCAACCCCGTTGAGTTCACTTGTTTGGTAGCAAAGACGATGTCGAACGGCAGCTGGATGCCCGCTCGGTTCGCGCCATCGCACATGCGGCGAAACTCCAGTTCCAATTCGTTATCTTCCCGCCTCCCTCGACGCTCGAAAATCACATGAGTCAACGCACTTTGCTGATTCTTTTCCCGTAGAAACTCGTAAAGCGTTTCCAGGCAGAAGCCAAGCGCGACGTGATAAGGATTATGAGCGGGACCTTGCTTCTCACGTAGAGGGACCTTGTCGACCACACAACTGATCAGGACGAAGTTGCTTGCCTCAATGATGTCTGTCAGCTCATCGAGAAAGGCATGTTTGTGTTGTCTAGAGGTGAAGAGCTTAGAAAAGGCTCCTTTCTCTTTTCGAATTTCCAGTTCATGCAGGCCGATCAGATCGTGCCCCATATGACTGAACTTGAATTTCTGGAGAGCCGGAATGACTTTCTCGCAATAGTGCCTTTTATGAAAAACACAAAACGCCAATACAAACACTGGATAGTTTGGATCTAGTGTTTGCATCCCGTGATCGCCGCTCTCGTCGACGTATATGACAAAGTCGCTGTACTTTCCGATCGAAGGTAAACGTTCATTCATAAAATACAAAAGAGCTATCCGCGCCCTGGCCACCCGTAAATCCTGATATTGCCGTCGACCCCCTGCCGGTAGACCGTGTATGGCAAGGCTACCGTGTCCAGCGCGCCGGACAACGCCAGGTCCAGCAGGATCAGTGGTACGAGAACGCCCGTGGGGTCTGGCGGTGCGTTCAGCACGCAGAAATCGTAGGCCAGACCGCTGTAGATACGCGGGATGGACTGGCAGTAGGTTTTTTGTTTTCTGAGACTGCGCGCGGCGTCTTCATCGTTTTGCAGGACCGTCGAAACGGTGCCGCAACCGGATAACGCCAGTGAACATACGCCGAGCACGACCGCTGTTTTTATCGTCAAGATCTGCCCTCCGAGAATCGTCAGGCACGCTAGCATCGTGACTATTCAGGGCACAGTTCATGGGGTCTGGAGATCATGTAGGGCGTTTCATAAGAACTTGTCCGGCATGAATGGCTTGGCATTTGTATTGGGTTTTCCGGCCTCATCGCGAGCAGGCTCGCTCCTACAATTGAAGTGTTGTGCACACCCATCCATTGTGGGAGCGAGCCTGCTCGCGATAGGGCCGCAGGTCCGATTCAGACCGCGCCGGAGATGTCTTTGGGCAGCCGATGGTCAATCACCTGATACAGCGCACTGCTCTCAGGCCAGTTACGCATGAACCGCGCCCGGTCCCGCGCATACGCCGGGGCGAAGCTGGCGAGGGAACTGTGCTGACGCATGGCGTCCAGGTCGATCAGCGACCAGCGATCTTGCTGCCAGAACAGGTTGTGGCCCTTGAAATCGCCGTGGCTGATCCGCTCGCCAATCAGCTCGGCAAACAGATGATCCAGCGCAACCAGCTCGGCCTCGGGTGCTTCACCGCTTTCAACATACGGTGCGAACCGCTCAATGATGTCCGGCCCCGGCAAGTATTCGGTCACCAGATACGCCCGGCTGCGCAACCAGAGGAAACGCTTTTCCAGGACCGCCAGCGGTTTCGGCGTGGCGATCCCCAGGAACGCCAGCCGATTACCCTCGCGCCAGGAATGCCAGGCCCGGCTCGGCCGCCAGAAGCGCTTGAGCCAATGGGCAAACCCCTTGATGTTGTAGCGTTTGATCACCAGCGTCCGACCGGCCACAACGACTTTTCCCACGCTCGCCGCGCCGCCCGTCTTGTACAAATGACCTTGATCAAGCAGTGCGTCCGCCTGATCGAGCACCGGCAGCATGGCCGCTTCTTCTTCGCGACGAATCGCCCGCAAGCCGAACGCCCCGCGCTGCACACTGAACAACGTGCACTCACGGCCGACCTTGATCAGGAAGTCCTTGAGACGCCAGCTGCGCACCTTGTCGATCTGCTTCTGCAACGCTTCCATCGGCAAGGCATGCTCGCCGTTGCTCAGGAGGTAATACACCAGCAGTTCTTCGGTGAACGGCTCCAGCGACTTGGGCAACTGGGCGAAAAACACCCCGAGGTTTTCCAGGACTTTCTGTCGAGACAGCGGCTGACCAGGGGTCTCGCTGCAGATCCCGGCGCCATCGATCAAATACAATCGACCACCCTGGCGCAGCAGGTTGTCCAGATGAAGGTCTTCCTGCCACAAGCCTCTGCGGTGCATCTGACCGATCGCGCCCAGCGCCTCGGCCAACACGGCCCCTTGCCCGTCTGAAAGCACCGGCTGATGCTCGACCTGCTTCCAGGTATCACCGAGGCTCTCGGCGCCTTCAATAAAATCGAACAGCAGCCAGCCGCCCTCGCCGTCCTTCAGACCGTCGGCCAACAGCTGCGGTGTGGTCAAGCCCTGGGCTGCGAGCAAACGCACACCGTTCACTTCACGCTGAAAATGCCGCGCAGCCTTGCTGCCCACCAGCAACTTGGCCAGCACCGGCCGGCCACGCCAGACACCGGCACCAACGTAGCGCTGCCCCGGCAATACGCGCAACAGGCTCAACAACTGCAAATCGGCAGGCCCGGCAGCATCGGCCAACGCAATGCTCACTGGCAGAACCGGATGACGCCCGGCATCTTTAAGTTCAGACAAACGCATCAGACCGACCTCTTGTAACTGCGGCGCGCGGTCAATCGCGTCAACCAGCTGTCAATCAGCGAACTGTCCTGCGGTTGATCCAGGTAGCTGGCCAGCAACTCACGCAGCTGCGCATCCGTCCACTGCGACGCGCGACGCGTCAGCGGTTCCAGATCCTTGACCCGGTCGCGATGACCGAACAACAGCGGGCGGGTCTTTTCCAGGTCGATCAGCTGGGCCATGTAGCCGTCACCGGTGGCCTGGAGAAAAATGTGCTTGGGGTAAAAGCAGCCGTGAACCTGACGCGCGCCGTGCAGGCGCCGAGCCAGTTGCCCGCAGGCTTTCAGGATCGCCGAATGCTGCGCGTCGCTAAGTTCCGACCAACGCTCCAACAGCGAATCCAGGTCATTCCAGCCGTCCAGCGCGCGGGTCAGCAGCACCGCGCGGACTTCGCCGTCGACCTTGCGCTGGCCAAAGAACGCCGCTTTCAGCGCGGGAATGCCGAGTTTTTCATAACGGCTGATGTTGCGAAATTCCCGGGCAAAACTGGGTTCGCCAAAAGGCGCATGCAAGGTGCGCATCTGGTAATTGCTTTGACGCTTGAGGTAAAAGCCATGACCTTCAAGATCCAGCCGAAACACGCTGCTCCAGCCACCGCGCGCGGTATTGGGCTCATCCACAGCCTCAAGCTGCCGGGCCCACAGTGCGTCGAAGGTGCCGAGGCCGTGTCGCTCCAGTAGCGCACGGTCTTCAGCGGCCAGAAAATCAGTCATTCGCGTCCCTCGAAAAATCTCACCACGTGCCGGATACGTTTCTTATCGGCGGCATTGAGCCGCGTCCGTTGGCGGTATTGCAGGTAAAAGCGCAGGCGCTGGGTGGCCGACAAATGATATTTGGCGACTTTGTCCAGGCAGGCCAGATCCTTGGTGATGCGGTACTTGAGCCAGAAACCGCTCCAGAAATCTCCGTTGGGGCAGTCGATCAGGAACAGTCGCGCCTGATCGTCCACCAACAGGTTGCGCCACTTCAAATCGTTATGGGTGAAGCGATTGTCGTGCATGGTCCGGGTGTAACCGGCCAGTTGCCGGCTGATGTGATCGACCCAGGCGCGATCCGCCAGTTTCGGGTCATGCCGCTCGGCCAGCGCATTCAAGTCTTCGGTATGCGGCAGCTCACGGGTGATCATTGCCCCGCGAGCGTAGGTCGCACCACGGCGTTCCAGGCCCCAGGCAACCACTTCGGCCGTAGGGATGCCCCACTTGGCAAAGCGCTTGAGGTTCTGCCATTCCATTTTCACCCGCGGCTTACCGAGGTAACGACGCAAGCCCTTGCCGGCGCCGACGTAGCGTTTGACGTAATAGTTGACGCCCTTGCGCTGGACTCGTACGACCTCGGACAACGGGTCGCGGGTCAACTGCTCGCCTTGAAGGGCGAAGACGGCCTCGAGGCTGCCGAAGTCGTCGGCCAGGTCGCTGTAAGCGGGTTCCAGTCTCCAGCCCGACATCAGAGCGCATCCCCGTATCGCTGTTTGCGGTCGTAGAGCTTGTTCGCCTTGCCTTCGAGCCAGCTGAGCAGCCCGGCTTCTTCGCCGAGGATCTGACGCAGCGGTCGCTGGAAATAGCCCTTGAGGAAACGCAGCTTGTCGCGGCGGGTCAGGCCGATGTCCAGGGCCGAGAAGTACAGCGCCGCCAGATCCTTGTTGCGCCAGCGCTGGGTGATCGTCGGGCGGGTCTGGGCGCGGTGCAGGTCGATTACCGAGAGCTTGAAGTCTTCAGCGGTCACCGGCTTGTCAGTGTGCAGCAGGAAGTGGCAGATGTAGCAATCGCGATGGTTGACCCCGGCGCGGTGCATCATGCCGGTCATGCGCGCGACTTCGGCGATCAGCGCACGCTTGAGTGTTGGCTCCGGCGGCTGCTTGACCCAGTTGATGCTGAAGTCTTCGAGGCTGACGGTCGGCGCCAGCTCTTCGGTGACGATGAACGAATGCTGATCCGCCGGGTTGCTGCCCTTTTCACCGTAGGCGACGGCAGTCATGGTCGGCACGCCGACTTCCTGCAGGCGCTGAATGGCTTTCCATTCCTGGCCCGCGCCGAGTACCGGCAGCTTGGCGGTGAGCAGGTTCTTGAAGATCTCGCCCCAGCCGATGCCCCGGTGAATCTTCACGAAAAAACCGTGGCCGTTCACTTCAGTGCGCAACGTGCGACGCGCTTCCAGCTCGCGGTAAACCTCGCCCTGCAAGCCCTCGACTTCGGTGAACGGGTCACGTCCGGCCCAAAGGCTTTTGAACGGTTCAGCCAGCATCAACTTCATTAAGCGTGCTCCGCCAGAATCACATCCGCCGCGTGCTGCGGCATGCTGTAGAGGTCGGCCGTCTCAGCGAAGGCCAGACCGTTGCGGCTCCAGGCCGCCCGTGCATTTGCGTCGTTCAACATGCCGGTCAGGTATTGCGTGAGTTGCGCCTGATCGAAGGGTTCGTCCAGCACCAGGCCCGCGTCGGCTTCGGCGATGTAATGGGCATAACCGCACACCGCACTCACCAGCACCGGCAACCCGGCGACCAGCGCTTCGAGCAACACGGTCCCGGTGTTTTCGTTGTAGGCCGGATGGATCAACAGGTCGGCACCCAGCAGGAAACGCGGGATATCGCTGCGGCCCTTGAGGAACGTCACGTTGTCACCGAGCCCCAGGGTGGCGCTCTGCATCTGGAATAATTTGGGGTCGTCCTGGCCAATTACAAACAGCCGGGTGCGTTTCTTCAGATCAGCAGGCAACGCGGCCAACGCCTTGAGGCTGCGATCCACGCCTTTGGTCTTGAACCCGGAGCCGATCTGCACCAGCAGCAGCTCGTCGTCCTTCAGGTTGAATTCGCGACGGAAATCGGCGCGGATCTCGGCGGCATTGGGCGGCGCGCGACGGTCCTGGGAGATGCCCGGCGGCAGCAAATGGAAACGCTCCAGCGGCGTGTCGTAATGCTTGATGAACAGCGGCTGCTGGACTTCGGAAATCATCAGCACTTCGGTCTTGGCGTCCTTGGCGAACACCGCGCGCTCGTACTCGGCGAAGTGACGGTAACGCCCCCAACGACGGTACAGCGAGTTGCGCAGGTTCTGCGCCTTGTCTTCGAAACAGCCATCAGCGGCGTAGTAAACATCCAGGCCCGGCATCTTGTTGAAGCCGATCAGACGGTCCACGGGACGTTTGGCCAGATCGGCCTCCATCCACTCACTGAGTTTTTCGTTGCGGCGATGATTGAAAAACGCTTTGACCGGCGCCACGAGCACTTCAAAACCCGGCGGGATGTCACCTTCCCAGATCAGCGTGTAGACGCGAATCTGATGACCGCGCCGCTGGCACTCCAGGGCTATGCGCATGAAATCGCGCTGCAAGCCTCCAAACGGAAAGTACTTGTACAAGACGAATGCCAATTGCATCAGCGCAGCTCCTCAGCCAGTAACAACGTGCTCAGTCGGGTCGCGACACGCTCGGGATTCAAACGCGTGAAGCACAGTGGCGACTCGCGTTTCAGGTCAAACCGGCGGGCATCTTCGGCCGTCGGTTGATAAGTGCATTTCTTTTGCAGGCAGGGTGCGCAGGGGAAATCGCTGGCGATGTGAATCTGCGCCTTGCCATAGGCACCGGTCAGACCCGGATTGGTCGGGCCGAACAACGACAGCGTCGGCACGTCGAGCGCGGCGGCGAGGTGGCCGAGGCCGGTGTCGACCGCGACGCAGGCTTGCGCACCGGCCAGGACTTTGCCGACGCCGGCCAGGTTCAGCTTGGGCAGCACTTCGACGTGGCGCATGTCCTTGGCGATCCGTTCGGCCCGGGCCTTCTCCGCCGGGTTGCCCCACGCCAGCTTCACGCCGACACCCAGGTAACCGACGCGCTCCGCCAGCTCGCGCCAGTAGGCTTCCGGCCAGTGTTTGGTGTCCCAAGTGGTGCCGTGCAGGAACAGCACGTAGGGATTCTTACGCGGCAATTCCACCAAGCGCTCGATGTTCAGGCCGTAATCGCCCAGGCCTTTGGGCAAGTCGTAGCCCAGCGCGATGGCGAACAATTGGCGCACACGCTCGACCGCGTGCTGGCCACGGGCAACCGCCAGGCGCCGGTCATAGAAGCGTGCAGCAATCGGTTCCCGCGCCGAGCCTTTATCGAGGCCCGCCACCGGCGCCTTGGCGTAACGGGTCAGCAAGGCGCTTTTCAACAGGCCCTGGGCGTCGATCACCAGATCGTATTTCGTCGCGCGAACGCTCTGTTTGAAGCGCTTCCACTCGCCACTCTTGATCGTCTGCCAGATGTTTTTGCGCCAGCGGCGGATCGCCACCGGAATCACCTTGCCCACGGCCGGGTGCCAGGTCGGGATCTCGGCGAAACCTTCTTCCACCACCCAGTCGAACTTGATGCCGGGGATCGCCCGGGCCGCGTCGGTCAGCGCCGGCAACGCATGAATCACGTCGCCCAGCGATGAAGTCTTGATCAGCAGAACCCGCAAACTATTTGACCTCGACCACAGTGCCCTGCAAACGCTGCAAGGCTTCGTTCACCGCTTGCGGCATGAGCTGGCGCAGGCAGTTGTAATGACCGAAACGGCACGTGCGATCGAAGCACGGGCTGCATTCGATGCCCAGGCGCACGATCTCGACGTGCTCGGCCAGCGGCGGGGTGAAGCCCGGCGACGTCGAGCCGTACACCGCCACCAACGGACGATTCAGCGCCGCCGCGACGTGCATCAGGCCGGAGTCGTTGGACACCACCGAGTCAGCGCAGGACAGCAAGTCGATCGCCTCGGCCAGGGACGTGCCGCCACTGAGGTTAACCGACTCCTCACGCAGACCGGGAATCAGTCGCGCGCGAATGTCTTCGCCCACCGCGTGGTCGTTTTTCGAACCGAACAGCCAGACTTGCCAGCCTTCGCGAATCTTCGCTTCGGCGACCTTGGCGTAATGCTCCGACGGCCAGCGCTTGGACTCGCCGAACTCGGCACCGGGGCACAGCGCCAATACCGGACGGTCGAGGGTCAGGCCGAACTTGTCCAGCGCCGCTTCGCGGGTGACCGGATCGATCTGCAAGGTCGGGCGCGGATAGGGTTTCGGCAGTTCGAGACCAGGCTCGTAAGCCAGGGCCATGAAGCGCTCGATCATCAGCGGGTAACGGTCCTTGTCCAGCGTGCGCACGTCATTGAGCAGGCCGTAGCGGAATTCGCCACGCCAGCCGGTTCGTTTCGGGATGCCGGCGAAGAACGGCACCAGCGCCGACTTCAGGGAGTTGGGCAACAGGATCGCCTGGTCGTACTGGCCGGCCAGGGATTTGCCGATGCGCCGACGCGTCGCCAGTTCCAGCGCGCCGTGGCCGAGCGGAAAGCTCAAGGCCTGGCGGACTTCGGGCATGCGCTCAAGAATCGGCCGGCTCCACTCGGGGGCCAGCACGTCGATTTCGCATTGCGGGTGGCGCTGCTTGAGGCACTGAAACAGTGTCTGCGCCATCACCATGTCACCGACCCAACTGGGCCCAACGATCAGAATTTTCATGTGGTTTCCAAAAACGAACCGGGGAGGCATACGCCTCCCCTTCTACAAAACACTGCAGATCTATTGTAGGAGCTAGCTTGCTCGCGATGGTCGTTAACGATAACGCGACAAGTCTGGCACCCCGCGGCGATTTCAAATTCATCGCGAGCAAGCTCGCTCCTACAGGGGATATTGGCGTATCAACTACCCGGTTTCAGCTTAGCCCCAACTCTTTCCAGATCCGCAACACCTGCCGCCGCTCGTCCACGAACTGGTCGCCCGGTATCACCCCGGCGTCCTTCTGCAAGGCCTGCCGGTGGGCGGCGGAGCGGTAGGCTTTATAGGCCTCGCGCAACAGGCTGGCGTCTTCGGCGGGCATCAGCCCTTCGTGTTCCAGCTCTTCCAGAATGCGGATGTTATCGGTCCAGCGCAGCAATGGCGGGTGTGTTTCGGACCACGCCAGAGCCGCGTATTGCACCATAAATTCAATATCGACGATACCTCCCGCGTCCTGCTTGAGATCGAACGGCGCCGTGGCCTCGAAGGCATTTGCCCCGGTGCCGGCCGCGGTGCTCTTGCTGCCAAGGTTATCGCGCATCTTCGCGCGCATCTCGCTGACCTCCTGGCGCAAGGTCGGCAAATCCCGGACTTTGCCCAATATCGCCGCACGAACCTTCTCGAACGCCTGGCCGACATCCTGACTGCCCACCAGCACCCGGGCGCGCACCAGCGCCTGATGCTCCCAGGTCCAGGCTTCGTTTTCCTGATACCGGGCAAACGCCCCGAGCGAACTCACCAACAGACCGGAAGCACCGGACGGCCGCAGGCGCATGTCCACTTCATACAACTGTCCGGAGTTGGTCTGGGCCGTGAGCAAGTGGATGATCCGCTGGCCGAGACGGGTGAAGAACTGCGCGCCATCGATCGGTTTCGGCCCGTCGGTTTCCGCCTGCGGATCGCCGTCGTGGATGAACACCAGGTCCAGGTCCGAACCATGCCCGAGTTCCAGCCCGCCGACTTTCCCGTAACCGACAATGATGAAGCCGGGATCGCACAACGTGCCGTCAGTGCGCTGCGGCGTGCCATGCTTGGCAACGGTCTGGCGCCAGGCCAGGGCCAGCACCTGTTCGAGGATCGCTTCGGCGAGCCAGGTCAGGTAGTCGCTGACTTTCATCAACGGCAGGCTGCCGGCGATTTCCGACGCGGCAACGCGCAAGCGGTGCGCCAGTTTGAAATGGCGCAAGGCTTCCATTTGTTGTTCGAGGTCGTCCTCGGGAATCCGCGTCAGGCGCTCGCGCAACTCGGCGGCCAGTTCCGGGGCCAACGGCGGCTTGAACAAACGCCCTTCGTTGAGCAATTCGTCGAGCAGCAGCGGGAAGCGAGTGATCTGCTCGGCGATCCACGGACTCGCGGCGCACAAGGTCAGCAAACGGCGCAACGCGCCGGGGTTTTCCGTCAGCAGCACCAGATACGCGGAGCGCCGGGCCACGGCTTCCACCAGCGGCAGCACACGTTCCAGCACCAGATCGGGATTGGCGTGCTCGACCGCCTGGGCCAGCAACCGTGGAATAAAGGCATCGAGGCGTTCGCGGCCCAAGCGCTGCATGGCACGCAATTGCGGGCTGCTGCGCAGGCTGGCCAGGGCTTTCAGGGCTTTGGTGGCATCGGTGAAACCGCCTTCCTGCAACTGACGGCACGCGGCCTCTTCGTCCTGCGCTTCTTCCCACAGCGGCAACCACTCACCGCCCACCACCACTTCGCTTTCGGCGCCCTCTTCTTCGTCGGGATCGGCAATCACCTGCCCGAAATGCCAGGCCACCCGCCCGCGCCAGTACATCAGCTGCGCATGGAAGGCGTCCCAATCGGCGAAGCCCAGCATAAAGGCAATGCGCGCCTGATCCTGCGCGCCATCCGGCAGCATCTGGGTCTGGCGGTCGGCAATCGCCTGGATCGCGTGCTCGGTGTACCGCAGGAATTCGTAGCCTTCACGCAGCTCGCTGATCACCGCCGGCGGCAGGTAACCCTGACCTTCCAGGGTGCTCAGCACTTTTAATAGAGGACGTTGTTGCAGGCTCAGGTCGCGGCCGCCGTGAATCAGCTGGAACGCCTGGGCGATAAACTCGACTTCGCGGATACCGCCGGAACCCAGCTTGATGTTGTCGGCCATGCCCTTGCGCCGCACTTCCTGCTGAATCAGCTGCTTCATGGTGCGCAGCGCTTCGATGGCCGAGAAGTCCAGGTAACGCCGGTAAACGAAGGGACGCAGCATCTCTTGCAGTTGCGCGCCGGCCACCTGGTCGCCGGCCACCACCCGCGACTTGATCATCGCGTAGCGTTCCCAGTCGCGACCCTGATCCTGGTAATACTGCTCAAGCGCGTTGAAGCTCAGCACCAACGCGCCCGACGAACCGTAAGGGCGCAGGCGCATGTCGACGCGAAACACGAAGCCGTCGACGGTCATCGGGTCCAGGGCCTTGATCACGCGCTGGCCGAGGCGGATGAAAAATTCCTGGTTATCCAGCGAGCGCTTCACCCCGACGGTTTCGCCGCCCTCGGGGTAGGCGAAGATCAGGTCGATGTCCGACGACAGGTTCAGCTCGACTGCGCCGAGCTTGCCCATGCCGAGGATGACCATTTGCTGCGGCTCGCCGCTGCGTCGCCCGGTGGGCACGCCGAATTGCTGGCAATGCCGCGAGTACAACCACTGATAGGCCTGATCGATGCTCGCATCGGCCATGTCCGAGAGGTCGCGGCAGGTCTGGACCAGGTCGGCCTGACGGGTCAGGTCGCGCCAGATGATCCGCACTTGATGGCGGGTGCGCTGGCGGCGCAGGGCACGACCCAGCTCGTCTTCGGTTTCAGCCCCGTTCACCGCCGCCGCAATCTGCGCGCACAGTTCGCCGGGGGCGAAGCCACGGTCCAGCTCGCCGGACTGCACCAGCGCCAGCAACATCAAAGGGTCACGAACGCTCTGTTCAATCACGAAGTCGCTGGCGGCGGTGACGCGGGCGAATTGCGCCCAGCGCTCGGGCGTCCAGGCAGACAGGCCATGATCATCGTCGAGCGCCTCGACGGCAGCACGGAACGACTGCTCGGCACGGGTGACAAACGGCAGGAGAATGCCGGGCAGTTCGGCAAGCACAGGAAGGCTCATGGTCTATCCTTGATCGGCGTGTAGGAGGCTGCATGTAGTGAATTTTCAAATTGCACTACCTGATCGACTGTCGAACAAAGGTTAGAAATAGCTGAAATTTCTTTATTTTTGGCAGGCAGCATCAAGCTTTCACCTTTTTCGGTTGGCAAAAGACCAACCTTAACGATTATTCTCACAACGCAGCCGGAGGCCACAAGCCGCTCATCTGTAGTTTTACTACTCGTATATACATTCGGATAGCTGAAATGCCCGATGATTTGTAGTAAAACTACACGCCGCCGAATCCTACCTCTCGGCAATCCAAGAATTTATATCGTCTGCCCACAAGGCCAGTCGCAAACTCAGGCAACCGATTCTGGAAGCCTTTCCGCCCTGGAGCAAGCCATGCAAGACCTCGATCCCGTCGAAACCCAGGAATGGCTGGACGCCCTGGAATCGGTTCTCGACAAAGAAGGCGAAGACCGTGCTCACTATCTGATGACCCGTATGGGCGAACTCGCAACCCGCAGCGGTTCGCAATTGCCTTACGCCATCACCACGCCATACCGCAACACCATCCCCGTTACCCACGAAGCACGCATGCCTGGCGACCTGTTCATGGAACGCCGCATTCGCTCGCTGGTACGCTGGAACGCGATGGCCATGGTGATGCGTACGAACCTGAAAGATTCTGACCTGGGCGGTCACATCTCCAGCTTCGCCTCCAGCGCAACCCTGTACGACATCGGCTTCAACTATTTCTTCCAGGCCCCGACCGACGAACACGGCGGCGACCTGATCTACTTCCAGGGCCACACCTCGCCAGGCGTTTACGCCCGTGCGTTCATGGAAGGCCGCATCACCGAAGACCAGATGAACAACTTCCGCCAGGAAGTGGACGGTCAGGGCCTGTCGTCCTATCCGCACCCTTGGCTGATGCCTGATTTCTGGCAGTTCCCGACTGTATCCATGGGTCTGGGCCCGATCCAGGCGATCTACCAGGCACGTTTCATGAAGTACCTGGAAGCCCGTGGCTTCATTCCGGAAGGCAAGCAGAAAGTCTGGTGCTTCCTGGGCGACGGCGAGTGCGACGAGCCGGAATCCCTGGGCGCGATCTCGCTGGCCGGCCGCGAGAAGCTCGACAACCTGATCTTCGTCATCAACTGCAACCTGCAGCGCCTCGACGGCCCGGTTCGCGGCAACGGCAAGATCATCCAGGAGCTCGAAGGCGTGTTCCGCGGTGCTCAGTGGAACGTGACCAAAGTCATTTGGGGCCGTTTCTGGGACCCACTGCTGGCCAAGGACGTCGACGGCATCCTGCAACGTCGCATGGACGAAGTCATCGACGGCGAGTACCAGAACTACAAAGCCAAAGACGGCGCGTTCGTTCGTGAACACTTCTTCAACACGCCGGAACTCAAGGCGATGGTTGCAGACCTGTCCGACGACGAGATCTGGAAACTCAACCGTGGCGGCCACGACCCGTACAAGGTCTACGCGGCGTACCACGAAGCGGTCAACCACAAAGAACAACCAACCGTCATCCTGGCCAAGACCATCAAGGGTTATGGCACCGGTGCCGGCGAAGCGAAGAACACCGCGCACAACACCAAGAAAGTCGATGTCGACAGCCTGAAGCTGTTCCGCGATCGTTTCGACATTCCGGTCAAGGACGAAGAGCTGGAGAACCTGCCGTTCTTCAAGCCAGAGCCAAACAGCGCCGAAGCCCGCTACCTGAGCGAGCGCCGCACTGCACTGGGCGGTTTCGTGCCACAGCGTCGCGCGCAGAGCTTCAGCGTACCGACCCCATCGCTGGATACCCTCAAGGCTATCCTCGACGGTTCGGGCGACCGTGAAATCTCCACCACCATGGCCTTCGTGCGGATCCTCGCGCAATTGGTCAAGGACAAGGAAATCGGCCCGCGCATCGTTCCGATCATCCCGGACGAAGCCCGTACCTTTGGTATGGAAGGCATGTTCCGTCAGTTGGGCATCTACTCGTCCGTCGGCCAGCTCTACGAGCCAGTCGATAAAGACCAGGTGATGTTCTACAAGGAAGACAAGAAAGGCCAAATCCTCGAAGAAGGCATCAACGAAGCAGGCGCCATGAGCTCCTTCATCGCTGCCGGTACTTCGTACTCCAGCCACAACCAGCCAATGCTGCCGTTCTACATCTTCTACTCGATGTTCGGCTTCCAGCGCATCGGCGACCTGGCCTGGGCTGCCGGCGACAGCCGTACCCGTGGCTTCCTGATCGGCGGCACCGCCGGCCGGACCACGCTGAACGGCGAAGGCCTGCAACACGAAGACGGTCACAGCCACATCCTGGCTGCCACCATCCCGAACTGCCGCACCTTTGATCCAACCTACGGCTACGAGCTGGCGGTGATCATCCAGGACGGCATGAAGAAGATGACCGAAGAGCAGCAGGACGTTTTCTACTACATCACCGTGATGAACGAGTCCTACCAGCAGCCAGCCATGCCGGCCGGTGTCGAGGAAGGCATCATCAAGGGCATGTACCTGCTCGAGGAAGATACCCGCGAAGCGGCGCACCACGTTCAGCTGATGGGCTCCGGCACCATCCTGCGTGAAGTCCGTGAAGCGGCGAAGATCCTGCGTGAACAATTCAACGTCGGCGCTGACGTGTGGAGCGTTACCAGCTTCAACGAACTGCGTCGCGATGGCCTGGCCGTCGAGCGCACCAACCGTCTGCACCCTGGCCAGAAGCCTAAGCTGAGCTACGTCGAAGAGTGCCTGAGCGGCCGTAAAGGTCCGGTCATCGCCTCTACCGACTACATGAAGCTGTTCGCCGAGCAGATCCGTCAGTGGGTACCGTCCAAGGAATTCAAAGTCCTGGGCACCGACGGTTTCGGCCGTAGCGACAGCCGCAAGAAACTGCGTCATTTCTTCGAAGTTGACCGTCATTTCGTGGTGTTGGCAGCCCTGGAAGCTCTGGCTGACCGTGGCGACATCGAACCTAAGGTGGTAGCTGAAGCCATCGTCAAGTTCGGTATCGACCCGGAAAAACGCAACCCACTGGACTGCTGAGGAGACACTCTGTGAGCGAACTCATTCGCGTACCTGACATCGGCAGCGGTGAAGGTGAAGTAATTGAACTGTTTGTGAAGGTCGGCGACCGCATCGAAGCCGACCAGAGCATCCTGACGCTGGAATCGGACAAGGCGAGCATGGAAGTGCCTGCGCCGAAGGCCGGTATCATCAAGAGCCTGAAAGTGAAGCTGGGCGATCGCCTGAAAGAAGGCGACGAACTGCTCGAGCTGGAAGTCGAAGGTGCCGCTGCTGCGGCGCCTGCGGCTGCCGCTGCGCCGGCCGCCAAGGCAGAAGAGAAACCGGCCGCTGCTCCAGCGCCGGCTGCTCCTGCTGCTGCGCCAGCCGCCGCTTCGGTTCAGCAAGTGCACGTGCCGGACATCGGTTCGGCAGGCAAGGCCCAGATCATCGAGATCCAGGTCAAGGTCGGCGACACCGTCGAGGCTGATCAGTCGCTGATCACCCTGGAATCCGACAAGGCCAGCATGGAAATCCCATCGCCTGCCGCTGGCGTGATCAAGGCCATCAGCGTCAAGCTCAACGACGAAGTCGGCACTGGCGACCTGATCCTGGACCTGGAAGTGGCAGGTGCTGCGGCACCGGCTGCTGCCGCCCCAGCCCAGGCAGCGGCGCCTGCTGCCGCTGCGTCTGCGCCAGCCGCTGCTGCCCCGGCCGCTCCGGTTGCCGACAGCGTTCAGGACATCCACGTCCCGGACATCGGCTCGTCGGGCAAGGCCAAGATCATCGAAGTGCTGGTCAAGGCTGGCGACACCGTCGCTGCCGACCAGTCGCTGATCACCCTGGAATCCGACAAGGCGAGCATGGAAATTCCATCGCCTGCCGCTGGCGTGGTGGAAAGCGTTTCCATCAAGCTGGATGACGAAGTCGGTACCGGCGACCTGATCCTGAAGCTGAAAGTCAAAGGCGCTGCACCGGCCGCGGCTCCAGCACCTGCGTCGGCTCCAGCCGCTGCGGCACCGAGCGCTCCTGCGCCAGCCGCTGCCGCTGCTCCTGCTGCTCCAGCACCTGCGGCGGCCCCGGCCAAGTCGGGCGCCAAGGTTCACGCAGGCCCTGCTGTACGCCAACTGGCCCGCGAATTCGGCGTCGAGCTGAGCGCGGTCAGCCCAAGCGGCCCGCACGGTCGTGTGCTGAAAGAAGACGTGCAGGTTTACGTCAAAGCCATGATGCAGAAGGCCAAGGAAGCACCGGCCGCTGCTGCCGGCGCCACCGGCGGCGCGGGCATCCCGCCGATTCCGGTCGTGGACTTCAGCCGCTTCGGTGAAACCGAAGAAGTGCCGATGACCCGCCTGATGCAGATCGGCGCGTCGAGCCTGCACCGCAGCTGGCTGAACATTCCGCACGTGACTCAGTTCGATTCCGCTGATATCACCGAGCTGGAAGCGTTCCGTATCGCTCAGAAAGCCGTTGCAGAGAAGGCCGGCGTCAAGCTGACCATCCTGCCGCTGCTGCTCAAGTCCTGCGCGCACCTGCTCAAGGAACTGCCGGACTTCAACAGTTCGCTGGCACCAAGCGGCAAGGCGATCATCCGCAAGAAATACGTGAACATCGGCTTCGCCGTCGACACCCCTGAAGGCCTGCTGGTACCGGTCATCAAGAACGTCGACCAGAAGAGCCTGTTGCAACTGGCAGCCGAAGCCGCTGCGCTGGCCGCCAAAGCCCGCGACAAGAAGCTCACCGCTGACGACATGCAAGGCGCGTGCTTCACCATTTCCAGCCTCGGCCACATTGGCGGCACCGGCTTCACGCCGATCGTCAACGCGCCGGAAGTGGCGATCCTCGGTGTTTCCAAGGCAACCATGCAGCCAGTCTGGGACGGCAAAGCCTTCCAGCCGAAGCTGATGCTGCCGCTGTCGCTGTCCTACGATCACCGTGTGATCAACGGCGCCGCTGCTGCACGCTTCACCCAGCGTCTGAGCAGCCTGCTGGCGGACATCCGCACCATCCTGCTGTAACACCGGCCGGCCCTCCTTCACCGGAGGGCCCGTCGCGTTCCACGTTTTCCGAGCGCCACGCTCGTACCTCAACCCCGCCAATTTGGCGGGGCTTTTTTTGTCCCGAAAAAACCCGTTCCCACCTGTGGGAGCGAGACCGGCTTGCCGGCGATGGACGTCAACGGTAACGCGCGCTGTCTGAATGAACGCGTTGTCCTGACGGCTTTCGCGAGCAGGCTCGCTCCCACACTGATTTCGGGCACGCATCACTTCCTACGCATCTGGCTTACATCGCCCACGACGCCCGTCCACTTCACCCCGGTATTTTTTTGCGGGCCAATCACTAGGCTGGGCGCAGCCGTTCCCGCCGGAACGCGCCACCCAATCACTACTTCGAATGGATTCGAACATGTTCAAACCTACCGTTGGCCCGATCATTGGCCACACGACACCTCATCACGCACGCATCTTCCTGCGCGGCGACCTGCAAAAAAATGCGCGGGTGTTTGCCGGACTTCGCTATCGGCGCAGCGGTGACACGCATTGGTCCAAAGGCGTTTTCAGCCAACTGAACAGCGCACGCGACCTGTGCGACGTCATTACCCTCAACGACCTCGCCGCCGCCACCGAATACGAATACCAGGCGGGCTGGTTCAGCCCGATGAGTCCGGTGCACACCGTGGAGACGGTTCAGGAACTGCCGCTGCAATGGCCCCGGGAGATCTATCGTTTCAGAACCCAGTCGAGTGAACGCCAGACGCCGCGCGCCTACATCGTCGGCTCATGTCGCTATTTGCGGATGACGGCCGGCGTGCCGTCGCTGCCGTACCTGGGCGACCGGATCTTTGCCTCGATCGCCCACCTGGCCCAGCGCGCCACGATCCCCGTCAACGCCCTGTTGATGACCGGCGACCAGGTCTACATCGACGACCTGAACATCATCGCGCCCGATCGTGAATTCAAGGAAATACTCAGCAAGTACCGCACGGCGTTTTCCCAGCCGCATATTGCGAAGCTGATGTCCGGCCTGCCGACCTACATGATCCTCGACGACCACGAAATCGAGGACAACTGGCCCGCCAACAAAAACAAAAACGACGAGCGTCTCTATAACAATGCGATCACCGCCTACGAGTTGTATCAAGCCAGCCACGGCCCCGCTCATGAGCTGCTTGAAAACGGGAATGTCGATCCACACCTGAAGCGCTATTGGTATCAGTTTGCCAACGGTGATATCGAGTGGTTTGTCACCGACAGCCGAACCCGCCGCGAGCTGTCTCCCGGCAACCGGCGCATCCTCGACGAGGAACAGGAAAAAGCCTTGTGCGACTGGTTGATCCACAGCCCTGCCAGGGTCAAATTCGTGGTCACCAGCGTGATGTTCTTTCCCGACCGCAAGCGCCTGGGCGATGACGCCTGGAAAGCATTTCCGGAGCAACGCCTACGGTTACTGGAAACGATTCGTACACACCGCATCAAAAACGTCTTCATCGTGTCCGGCGATGTCCACGGTTCCCTGACCAGCCGGCTGACCCACAGCCAGGATCCGGAGTTCGAGGTGCACACCCTCGTCTCCTCCCCGCTGTGCAACAGCAAAATGTTGCCCTACGCCAAGGCCTCCACCTTCATCCTCGATCAACCGCTGGCCCGGGCGGTGGAGGGAGAGTATCGGCATGAGCTGACCAGCAAGGTGATCAGCCGGGACAATTTTGCCCATCTGGTGGTGGAGGCGGAGCAGCTTCGCGTCAGTTATCACGACCGGGATGGCAAATTTTTGCAGTCGACCAGCATTACATTGCGTTGATGCCGAAAAGCATCGCCAGCAAGCCGGCTCCTACAGGGATTGATGTCGTTTCGCAGATTCCGTGCCACCACCAAACTTGTAGGAGCCGGCTTGCCGGCGATCAGCCATTACGCAATTCCCACCCAAACACGTTAGTTTTCAGTCATTACTGAAGAAAAGTTAACGCCGGCCGACATATTCTTATAGCACTTGGCCTTCATGTCTCTTGTCAGTCGGTGTCGCAATGATGCAACCTTGCCGAAGGCAACAGTAAAGAGGGCGAGAGCCCGGCGCGATCAGCACATTCGAAGCGAGTTTCCCTCAATGAAAAGCCAACCCGATGCCGCCAGCCGTATGGTGGCCGAGGTAGTGACGCAGTTGCCTGTGCCCTCGCGGCTCGGCATGCTGCGTTTCGAACGGCTGAATGAACCAAGCTGGGCGCTATTGTTTCTCGATCCCAATTGCGAGCGACAATTCGGGCTGCCGGCGGTGGAGCTGTGCGCCCTGGTTGGCTCGCCCTACGCCAGCCTGATGGAGCCGGAAGCGCGCTACCATCTGCATGACGCCGTCCAGCAGCAACTCGCCGACAGCCCGCATTACCTGATCCGCTACACCCTGCACACCGCCGCCGGCACCTTGAGCCTGCTGGAACTGGGCGAAGCCTACAAACAACACAATCGACACCTGCTGCGCGGCTACCTGATGGTGGTCGACGGCCTGTTCAAGGACGCCCCGCTGCTACCGGCGATGGACCTGGAAACCCAGAACACGCGCCTGCAGATCGCCCTGGAACTCAATCAGCGCGCCCAACAGGAGCAACTCCTGCACCTGGATCGCGTGCGCGCCCAGCAAGACCTGATCCTGCTGCTGACCCGCCAGCGCTACAGCACCGGCAATTCCCTGCAGGAAGCCGCCGAGCTGATCACCCGCAGCGCCTGTGACATCTACGAAATCGACTGCGCCAGCCTGTGGAACCTCGACGGTTCGATGCTGATTCCGATCTCGGCCTATCACCGCACCACCCAGACCTACGAATTACCCGACCCGATCGATATCAGTGGCTTCCCCGATTACATGGAAGCGCTGCACGGCAGCCGTGCGATCGATGCGCACAATGCGATTCGCGATCCGCGCACCCGGGAAATGGCCGAAAGCCTGCGCCCCCGCGACGTGAACGCGATGCTCGACGCCAGCATCCGCGTCGATGGCCAGGTGGTCGGCGTGCTCTGCCTCGAACAGACCGGTGCAACCCGCGCCTGGCAGTCCGATGAAATCGCCTTCGCCGGCGAACTGGCCGATCAGTTCGCCCAAGTCATCAACAACCACAACCGCCGCACCGCCACCAGCGCCCTGCACCTGTTCCAGCGTGCGGTCGAGCAAAGCGCCAACGCCTTTCTGCTGGTCAACTGCGACGGCGTGGTGGAATACGTCAACCCGAGCTTCACCGCGATCACCCAGTACAGCACCGAAGAAGTCCACGGCCAGCGGCTGTCGGAACTGCCGGCCCTGGAAAACCTCAGCGAACTGCTGTTCGACGCACCCTCGGCGCTGGCCAAGAGCAACAGCTGGCAAGGCGAATTCAAAAGCCGCCGGAAAAACCTCGAACCCTACTGGGGCCAGTTGTCGATCTCCAAGGTGTATGGCGACAACCGCGAGCTGACGCATTACATCGGCATCTACGAAGACATCACCCAGACCAAACTCGCCCAGCAGCGCATCGAGCGCCTGGCCTACACCGACAACCTGACCAACCTCGGCAACCGCCCGGCGTTCATCCGCAACCTCGATGAGCGCTTCGCCCGGGACAGCGATGCGCCGATCAGCCTGCTGCTGGTGGACATCGACAACTTCAAGCGGATCAACGACAGCCTCGGCCACCAGACCGGCGACAAGCTGCTGATCAGTCTCGCTCGACGTTTGCGCAACAGCCTGATCCCGAGCGGCAGCCTGGCGCGTTTCGCCAGTAACGAATTCGCCGTGTTGCTGGACAACACCGACCTCGCCACCGGCCAGCAAGTCGCCAATCAACTGCTGGCGACCCTCGACAAACCGATGTTCGTCGACAACCAGCTGATCAGCGTCACCGGCTCCGTGGGCCTGGCCAGCGCGCCGCTGCACGGCCGCGACCCGCAAACCCTGATGCGTAACGCCGGGCTCGCGCTGCACAAGGCCAAGGCCAACGGCAAGCATCAGGTCCAGGTGTTCACCGAGGCGCTGAACGCCGAAGCCAGCTACAAACTATTCGTCGAAAACAACCTGCGCCGCGCCCTGACCCAGAACGAGCTGGACGTGTTTTACCAGCCGAAACTGTGCCTGCGCAGCGGTCGCCTGCTGGGCATGGAAGCGCTGCTGCGCTGGAACCATCCGGAAAAAGGCATGATCCGTCCGGACCAGTTCATCAGCGTCGCTGAAGAAACCGGGCTGATCATTCCCATCGGCAAATGGATCGCGCGCCAGGCCTGCCGCATGAGCAAAGACCTGACCGCCGCCGGTCTCGGCAACCTGCAAGTGGCGATCAACCTGTCGCCCAAGCAGTTCTCCGACCCGGACCTGGTGTCGTCGATCGCCAACATCCTCAAGGAAGAAGCGCTGCCGCCGAACCTGCTGGAGCTGGAACTGACCGAAGGCCTGCTGCTGGAAGCCACCGAAGACACGCACTTGCAGCTCGACCAGCTCAAGCGCCTGGGCCTGACCCTGGCCATGGACGACTTCGGCACCGGTTATTCGTCGCTCAGTTACCTGAAAAAATTCCCGATCGACATCATCAAGATCGATCGAAGCTTCATTCACGAAATCCCGGACAACCAGGACGACATGGAAATCACCTCCGCGGTGATCGCCATGGCCCACAACCTGAAGCTCAAGGTCGTGGCTGAAGGCATCGAGACGGCCGAGCAGCTGGCGTTCCTGCGCCGCCACCGCTGCGACGTCGGCCAGGGCTACCTGTTCGACCGGCCGATTCCGGGCTCCGAGCTGATCGAAAAGCTCAAACGCTACCCGCGCGGCCCGCTCGCCTGACCACCCCACCGCCATCCCCCTGTAGGAGTGAGCCTGCTCGCGATAGCGGTGGGTCAGTCACTCTAATATCAACTGACCCACCGCCATCGCGAGCAGGCTCACTCCTACAGAGGTAGTGCGTAACCGGGCGGCATTGGGCAAACTGGCGGTCTGATTACCCACATCCCAACCTGACTGAGAGGACTGATAATGGTTCTGCGCTCGGAAATCCTGGTGAACAAAAACGTGCTCCCGACTAAAGAACAAGCTCTGCCCGGCCGCGAAACCCCGATGAACCTGCCGGAAAAACACTTCGTCCACGACGCTCCGCTGCTCGGCCCGTTCGCCATGGACGTGGACTTCGCGATCTTCGGCCTCGGTTGCTTCTGGGGTGCGGAACGCCGGTTCTGGCAGCGCGAAGGCGTGGTCAGCACCGTGGTGGGTTACGCCGGCGGCTTCACGCCAAACCCGACGTATGAAGAAGTCTGCTCGGGCCTGACCGGCCACAGCGAAGTGGTACTGGTGGTCTACGAGCCGGCGAAAGTCAGCTACGAAGCGCTGCTGAAAATGTTCTGGGAATTGCACAACCCGACCCAGGGCATGCGTCAGGGCAACGACATCGGCACGCAGTACCGCTCGGTGATCTACGCCACCAACCCGACCCAACTGGAAGCCGCCAAGCACAGCGCGCAGGTGTTCCAGGCCGAACTGACCAAGGCTGGCCAAGGCATCATCACCACCGAAATCGACGAAGCGCCGACGGTCTACTTTGCCGAGGCGTACCACCAGCAGTACCTGGCGAAAAACCCTGAAGGCTACTGCGGCATCGGCGGCACCGGCGTGACCTGCCCGATCTGACCCAGATGCAACTGTAGGAGCCGGCTTGCTGGCGATAGCGGCGGGAAATCCAGCGTGGATCTCTCGGCCGCCATCGCCGGCAAGCCGGCTCCTACAGGTTGTGTGTCGGCCATGATGTTGCGTCGGCACCGGCATTGGCGGCAGTCGATCGATCTGATCCAACGCAGATCCAAATTGTAGGAGCCGGCTTGCTGGCGATAGCGGCGGGACATCCAGCGTGGATCTCTCGACCGCCATCGCCGGCAAGCCGGCTCCTACAGGGGTTTGCGTTTGCCGTGGTTATTCGGCGATCAGCCAATCCATCTGCCACCCACCCTGGGTTTGCCCAAGCTTCTTGGACAACCACGGCAGCAACTCACGCAATTCATCTTCCAGCCCCCACGGCGGATTCGCAATCGCCAATCCGGAACCGTTCAGGCTGTTCGGCGTGTCCATCGGATGCACAAGCAACTCCACCCGCAACAACTTCGGCGCGCCCGTGCCGGCCAGGTCCTGATAGAAACGACGCAACATGCGCTGGTCCTTCACCGGGTACCAGATCGCCGCCACAGTTTGGCGCATCCGGCCAATCGCTTCTTTCAACGACGCCGCGCAACGTTGCATCTCATCGAGCTGTTCGAACGGCGGATCGATCAGCATCACCGCACGCTTCTCCTGCACCGGCAACATCGCCCGCGCGACATGCCAGCCTTCGCCCAGGTGCACTTTCACCCGTCGGTCACCAGCCATGTTGTCCTTGAGCATCACACCGTCTTCGGGGTGCTTCTCGTTGAGCATCACCCGATCCTGCGGCCGCGTCAGACGCCGCGCCAGCTCCGGCGACCCCGGGTAATAGCGCAACTGGCCATCCGGGTTCATGTCGTGCAGCACCTTCATGTAATCGGCCGTCAGCTCCGGCAGGTCCGGCTGATCCCACAACCGCGCGATCCCTTCCAGGTATTCACCGGTACGGCTCGCCTGATCACCTTGCAGGTCATACAGACCAATGCCGGCGTGAGTGTCGAGATAGGCAAACGGCTGCTCCTTGCGCGACATCAGGGCGATGAGGCGGGTCAAGGTCAGGTGTTTGAACACATCGGCGTGATTGCCGGCATGGAAGGCGTGACGATAATTCATGATTGCTCCTGCGAAGGCCGGGAAGTTTACCTTGTACGGCGGCGAACGTCAGGGCCTCACGCTGAGCGGGCGCCCTGGCCCTTGATCGCGGACTGAACAGACGCCATCGCCAGCAAGCCGGCTCCTACAGGTTTTGCGCCGTATGCAAAGAAGGGGGACGACCTAAAACTCTGTAGGAGCGATAGCGCCAGACCATTCACCGCAAATCCCAGACCTATTCCGCCACAGGCCGAGGCTGCAACCGCTGCCTGACCATCTCCAGCAAATCACAACCATCACGCAACGGAATGGCACAGAGCAACGCAAAATCACTGAGGATGAACGACTCACACTCAATCGACCCGCGCATGCTCAGGTTCTCCAGCACTTGGGTAACGGCTTCAATCCGGTAGACGGCAGCGTCGTTCAGCGCATACAGCGGGGCTTGGGTGTCGAAGAACAGCGTCGGCATGTGATCGCAATTGCTGGTGAGGGGTTTGAAGCGGTTTTCGGGGTAAGGGGATGGTTTGGCGTAGGGTGGATCGGGATGAAGATTTTTCATTTTTTAAGCCTCTGGTAAAAAGTGGGGCTACCATCGGCCTTCCTACAGGCTTGGGTGGCAGCTATGCGCGGGGTAGGAATATCGAGACCAGAGAACTCGACCACACCGAGGCGTGCCCACGCACAGCCGCCGCAACTGATCTTACGGACGCCTAATGAGCGCCGCAATTCAGGTGTCGACGCCAAAGCGTCTTCTCTAGTCTTGAAGGGTTCCTACACCCCCATCACTGAAATATGAGTGACCACCAGAGACTATCGATGGAGCGCATTCCCCACCAGTTCATGGAAACCGCTACAACTTGAAGGAAACTTCCGACGCCCTTGTCCGGAAATTTCGCGATCATTGATGAGAAGCCCAACAATCAGATTTTGCCTCGCTGATACCGCTGCAAACAACGCAGAAGAATCACCATAAACCGTCGTTGATCGATGACCTCATCGTCAAAATAGTTGGTCATCTTCTTAAAAACGCGATCAAAATCATCGTCTAAATCAATAAAATGCTCGATCGTATTAATTAAAGACTCTCGCTCTTTCTCCCGATAAACAAAAAATTCTGGCTTTATCAAATTATCAAACAGCTCAGAAAGCTCCCCATCATCGTTAACGTTCTTGGACGCTATTATTTCCTCCCGCTCTTCATCGTCCGTGTTCTCAATATCAAAAACAAAAAGCAGACCACGTATGTCGTCAATGCTGTAAGAGCCTTTCATCAATCAAAGTCCGTAAAAGAAGTTTTAGGTCGTCCAACATCATCCAATATGACTACTGCCTTGGTCTGCTCACCATACTCCAGGCTCCCTCGCTTATACCCTTCCCCTATTTTTTTCCCCATTTCAATAGGCCTACGTGAAGTCAGTAGATCGGTTTGTCGGAAAATCAACTGCGCCCTGTGGATGGCATTCAATTGATCCCTATGACTTAAAAAATGAGTCGCGGCAGAAGGAATTTTAGGCTGTCCTTTTTTCCTTCCACTTGTGTAGGTTTCTACTACTCCAGTTGTTGGATTTTTAGCCGACGTCACCCTATCCATCTGCGATTGCAACGTAGTTTGAGCTCCGTGTTTTTCTAAAAAATGGCCGCCGGGAGTCGCGCGTTCAAGCTCGTCTAAACGCCGATAGGCATTCGCTTCCGCCAACTCGTCAATCCTTGCCCTCCGCTGCTCAACCGTTAACTTCGGTAGCGAAGGTTCACCCTCATTAACCTTAGCGCCAGCCACATCATCCGGCGCCCCGCACCCGGACTTGTTCGGCGGCGGGCAATTCCCGCTCAACCCCAACGGATCAACCCACCCCGTCGGATTCAGCGCATACCGATACTGATTCAGCCCACCCGCCAGCTTCACTGGATCCGGCGTCAGATACCGTCCAACCTCCGGATCATAGTACCGATGCCGGTTGTAGTGCAGGCCGCTCTCGGTGTCGAAGTATTGGCCTTGAAACCGCAACGGTTGTTCGAGCCGCTCTCCCCCGCCAAACGTCTGATTGGTAACTTTCCCGTAGGCGTTGTACTTCGCCGACCAGACGATTTCGCCGCTGTAGTCCGTCAGTTCCTGCGGCGTCCCCAGGTGATCTAGCTGGTAGTAAAACGGGCAAGCCTTGCGTGGGCCTTTGCCGTCGAGCAGGGCCAACGGGCGGAAGGTGCCCGGTTCGTAGACGTAGCTGCGGTAGTGCTCGCGGCTGCTTTCGGCGACGAGGTTGTCGCCTTGCCAGAAAAATTCGGTGGTGTGGCCGTCAACGGTTTTAGCGATGCGGCGGCCGAAGGCGTCGTAGCGGTAACTCGCACAACGACCGTCTGGCGTCGTGACGCTGACCAAGCGGTGCTGACAGTCGTAGGCGTACTCAGTGACGAGTTTTTGCCCGGTGCCGCGCCGTTCGCGCAGGAGGTTTCCGAAGACGTCGTAGTCGTAATGCCGATCGCCCTGCATCAACAGACGATTCCCACGCACCTTGGCGGCGCCGGGACGATCCTGCATCAACAGGTTGCCTGCCGGATCGTGGGCGAAGGTTTCCGGTGGGTCGTCGCGGGTGTGGCGTACGCGGGTCAGGCGGTTGAGCGGGTCGTAGTAGTAGCTGCGCTGGCCGTGGCGGCTGTCGGCAAGGGTCGCGAGGTTGCCGTTGACCGCGTAGGTGTAGTGGCGCAAGTACAGCGGCCGGGTTTGCTGATTGATCGCGTGGGCTTGCAGGCGACCCTGTTCGTCGTAATGGTACTGGCTGGTGAGTTGGCCTTGCTGACGCTGCAACTCACGACCGAAGCTGAATTGATGGGCGGTGAGCGGCGTGCCATTGAGGTCGATGGCACTTAGCGCGCCGCCCTTTTCGTGGCGGTAGTCGAGCTTGCTGCCGTCCGGCAGGCGCATGCGACTGAGCTGGCCGCAAGCATCGTAGCCATAACGCAACGTGCCCCAACCCTGGTGTTCGGTGATCAATCGATCTTGTTGGTCGTACTCGAATTCCAGCGGATGGTCGTGACCATCGTCGACGCTAATCAGGCGGCCGAGGCGGTCATAGCCATATTCGACCTTGATGCCATCGGGCAGGGTTTTGACCAGCAGCCGGCCGGCGGCATCGCGCTCGTATTGCGTGACGAGTTGCGAGCCGTCATCACCGAACTCGGTTTTTTCCAGCAGATGGCCGTTGAGGTCGTAGGCATACGCCGTGCGTTGACCATCAAATCCGCTTTCCTGTCGGATCAAGCCATTCGGCGTGTAGTCCAGCTGATATTTTTCACCGGATTCGTTTTCGATTTCCGTGAGCAACAGCTGGGCGTTGTCGTAGCGGTACTTGAGCTGAGTGCCGTCGGGGTTGATTCGGCGACTGACCAGGTGCAGGTCATCGACGTACTCGTAGCGAGTGACGTGACCCAGCTCGTCGCGCTCGGCGGTGATTTTTCCGTAGGCGTTGTAGCTGAAGGCGCGGGTGGCGCCGGTAGGCAGCGTCGTCTGGATCAGTCGGCCAACGGCGTCCCACGCGTAGTGAGTGAGCGAACCGTGCTCATCCTGACGCGTAATCCGCCGCCCCAGCGCATCGTAGGAAAACCGCCGCTGGCCACCGTCCGGCAACGTCTCTTCGAGCAACTGCCCCAAGGCATTCCAGACAAAGGCATGCCGGCTGTTATCCGGATAACGGATCGACAGCAACCGACCTTTTTCATCGTGGTGATAGTGGGTGACATGGCCGTCAGGATCGGTTGCCTCGGTGACATCGCCCTGAGCATTGCGCTGGTATTTCCACACCGCTTTACCGCGATACCGCGCGTGCAGGAAACCGTTGCGGTATTCATAGGACGTTGGTTCGTCCGCCGGCGGAATCAGCGCGACCAGGCGTCCTACTTCGTCGTATTGGTATTCGGTGATGGCGCCGTGCGGATCCTGTTCGGCAATCAACCGACCTTTGTCGTCGTACGCGTTAAGTTGTTCACCGCCGTCGAGACCGACCTTGCGCACCAAACGCGCGCGGTCGTCGTGCTGGTAAACCTCTTCGCTGCCATCGATGTTATGGACGGTGACACTGCCCTCGTCATCCCAGACGTACCGCGCTTCCATCAGTGCAAACGACGCCCAGTGCCGGACGCATCGCGCCGCCTTGCCGGACCTTTCCCACTCCCAGAAGAAACTTGCACCACCAGCCAGTTGCCGCTGGAGAATGACGTGCTGATCGTCGTAGTCGTAGCGCTCGCTTTCATCGGCGGCATTGGTGGCGGCGATCAATCGGGCGCGGTCGTCGTAGCAATAACTGACCAGTGTCTGCTCGGTGACCCAAGCCTCGTCCACCGTATCCGCAGAGACGAAACGCTGGTAATCGACAGCCACTAAGTGGCGGCGGTCATAACGTAAAAGCAAGGCGCGGCCGGCGCCGTTATCGAGGCGCTGGATGCGATCTTGACGATCGCGGGTGATGAGGAGCCGGTTGTCGTAACCGTCACTGATCGCGGTCAACCGACCGTTGATGAAGTGATAAAAACGCGTCTCGTCGCCGGCCTGGGCAAGGATCAGTTCTTCAGGCTCATCACCCAGAAAAATCGCGGCGCGCGAGAGGCTGTTGTGGATCGCCGGTCGCTCGTTTGAGGGCAACGGGAAAACCGTGCGACGGTTTTCGTGGTCGATCCAGATGATGGAATCGCCACCGATTTCCAGTCGATGCGCGAGGCTGTGACTCCAGCCATAACCGAGCCCGCCATCGATCTCGACAGCACTGGTGCGATAGAGCCGGGTGAAGTCGAACGGCAGGATGCCGTCCAGCGAACCGTCGGTGAGGGTCAGCAGTTCTTCACCGGTAACCATCGATACCGGGCATTTATTGGTGGCGGTTTTATCGGCGGAATCGGCGCTGTCGCCGTTGGGGTTTTTTGCTTGGTTTGGAACGTCGTCGCGGTGTTCGTTTTGTTTGAGGGTGGTGTTTTTACGGCCACTCCAGCGTAAACGCATTCCACCATTTTTCAGGCCAGCTGCGGCACCACGCGCAGCCACTTTCTTGTAGTCGCCTACATGGCCCATGAAGTTGTCGATGATCCTGACCATCGACTTCACGAACGCCATCGCGGCTTGATAAATCTGCGCGCCGTACTTGGCCAGACGCACGCCCAGCCAGGCAATGCCTACCCCGACCACACTGAGTACCAGGCCGATCAAAAGATCAATGACTAACCCGACGACCACTTTGGAAATGGCCTCGGCCGACGACCCGGCCAACTGCGTTGGCGGCAACATCTCCAACCACAATGTTGCGGTGCGCATCAGCAAACACAGGGCGGCCTCGTCACTGGCCAGCAACATGGCTTTTGCCATCATGTCTGGCGCGCTTTCGGCGAGCCTGGCAAGTTCTCCCGCGCTCTCACCCAGCTTTTCGACAAAGGCATTGGGGTCTTTCAGAATGTCGGTGAGTTCACCAATGCCATCCCAGACGCCCTGAATCGCTGCCCAACTTCCCGCGAGCATTCCGTTGCCCGCCGCGGCCAGCGAAGCGGATGCTGATTGTTGCGACCATTGCGGCTTGAAGCCTTGCCACTCATTGCGCAGCCATGTTTCCAGCTGTTGGGTCAGGCCATCGTAAGACTTGAAAAGATCATCGACTTGCTTGGGGGTTACTTCGCTTTGGACGTGAACACGGTAGAACTTTCCTGCAGTGCCCTTGAACGATCCCTTGCCGTACTCATCAAGAGTGATCGTCGTCCGCTCGCCGCCATCAACAGCAATGACATCAACCTGAATGTTCCCCAGCGGGATGTCATGAACCGACTCGAACTTGCTCTCAATTTCCAGATTTCCGTTTAGCGAGCACTGCGCAACACTGGAGAAAAAATCGTCATCGCTTTTACTCACTGATGTGGTGGTATTGCCCACCTTGACCAGCCGATCCATGTCCATCAGCGACGGCATATCCAGCGCCCGGCTGACCTTATCCGCAGTGCGACTCAAGAACCCTCGGAGTTGCACGCGGTACACACTCAACGTGTCCTTGAAGCCATCGAGTTCCTGCTCGATCCGTACGATCTGATCCATCAGTCCAGCTCCGTTATCAGGTAATCCACCAACGCTGATTTCGGTGCTGGGGGCAGGTCTGGCGCCTCAAGGAAAATCGCAATCTTGTGGCGCAAAATGCCTTCGGAAAACGCCTCGAAAAGATCAGGGCGGTCTTCGCTCAACCACTTGAGCAAGTTGTTTATCCGCGTGGTATTTGATTGCTCCGCAAGTTGCTTCAGCAGCGTTGGGGAGACTTCCCACCAGGGGAAAATCCTGGGGGTGTTGTGCGCGGCGCCTCCGATGTCGAATGGATTGCCATTGATCAGACTGCGCCTCACAACCGGGAATAGTTGAGCGACGTCGACCTCTGCGGACTGAAGAATCGGCAGTAAATGGCCCCCGTCCCAAAAGCGAAAAAACACGGCGTTTCCATTGGGCAAAAGCACCTGCGTAAGGCTGCGCAAATGCTCGACGAACGAGTCTTGAGTCGAGGAAGAAACAGCCAGCCATCCCCAGTCAGTGGATTCTGTCCGGGCCACCCAATCCAGAAACTCACTGTCAGCGGCGACAATTCCGACATAGGGCATGACCGGTTCCCACTCGGCATAAGGGGTGTCCGCCCAGATCGGACACGGGCAGGAGCCCCGCCAGGCTTTGAACGGTTCTGCGGAACTGGCATTGCTGAAAATCGCGAACAACTGCTCGGAAGAATCCAGCGGTTGTCGCTCCAGCCATTCGCGAGGTGAGAGGCGTTCAGGCTGCACAGACACCGTCCTTGCAGCGCTCGCATTCTTCGCAGAATGGAGCGTCGCTTTTCAGGCTAAGAATCTGTGCCGCGCTGAGTGCGAAAAGTGTTCGTGGTGACGCTGCAACGCCCATGGCCTGCATGGGTGCACCACCGAGCTGAATCGGTACGCTGCTGAAGATCCCGGCAGGGCCGATGTTGATCCAGTGCCCGCCCGCCTGAATAGTCGCGCTTGCTCCGCCGTCGATGACAATTTGCTGGCCAGCGCTGGCGTGAAACTCCCCACTGGCCTTGAGGGTCTGGCTATTGACGCGAACGTGTCGGTCACCGCGAACATGCAGGTTGTCGTTTGCTGCGATGACCGTGCTGCGTTGGTGATCGACCTGCACGTGCACGTCGTTCAGCACGTGCTGAGTCCAGTTTCGCTGCGCCCGCAGGTAAATTTCCTCGGCACCTTTGCGATCCTCAATGCGCAATTCGCTGTAACCGCCGCCACCCGGACTACTCTGGCTGCGGAAAATACTGCGGGTATGGTCGGCGGGCAGGTTCAGAGGAATCGACTTAGCGCCATTGGGCAGGCAGCCCATGACCAGCGGCTTGTCCACATCGGCATCGACGAAACCCACCAGCACTTCCATGCCGACCCGCGGGATCAGACCGACGCCATAGTCGTCATGCGCCCAGCCCGTGGCGACACGCAACCAGCAACTGGAATGCTCGTTGCGTTTGCCATCACGATCCCAGGCGAGCTGAACCTTGACGCGACCGTACGCGTCGCAATGGATTTCGCTGTCGGTCGGGCCGGTGACTACAGCCGATTGATAACCGGGAGCACGGGGTTTTCCGATGTGCGGCGGGCGAAACGAAACGTCCCACGGTGTTGCCAGAAAGGTATTGCGATAACCCTGGAAATCATCCGACTCATCACTGCTGGCCAGTTCCTCCAGCACTTGCGGCTGGCGGCCATGGTGTTTGATACCGGTGATCAGCCACAGATCATTCCACGCCTGACGGGGATGCTCGGTGAGGCGTAGGAAATGACCGCTGACCAGAGCAGTCTCATCGCCCCAGCCTTCTGCCTGGCGATAATCCGCGTTATGGCGTTCCAGGGCCCGCCGAGCGAGATCCTTGCCGTGTTCGCGATCCGTGAACTGACCAGGGAATTGGTAATCCTCAAGCGCCGGCACTTGCTCGTTGTCGATTCGGCTTTCCAGTTGCAGCCCGGGCTTGCGGAAGTCGTAATCGCGAAGCGCGACCGCGGTGGTGCGAGCTTCCAGTCGTACATTGAAGCTATTGATTGCGGGGGTTTCGGCCGCCATTCCGGAGTCAGGCAAGAAAGTTGCCTGTTTTTCGATCAGAGGAAAAACCGACTGGTCATCACCAAACACCAGCCGATGCCCTTCGGGGCTGTGCTGAAAATGGTAGTGAATGCCGAGTTCGGCGCAGAGCCGCTGGATGAACGCCAGATCGCTTTCCGCGTATTGCACGCAGTACTCGCGATCGGAGTAATTGCTACCGAGCTGAAACTCGAACGCATCACGCTGGATGCCATGTTCCTCGAGGATTTGCGCAATGATCACCGGCACGCTTTTGTGCTGGAAGATTCGCTGGTTGATCCGCTGGTCGAGGTAGGTCAGGCGCGGGACCAGGGTGAGCTGGTAATGCGTAAGGCGGTGGCCGGTTTCACCCTGGCCCACCCGACATATCTGACCGTGAACACCGGAACCTTGCCCATCGAAACTCAGAAATGCCTGACGATTCAGAAGGCTTTCAAGTTCGATGTCCGGTCGTTCGCTGACCAGTTCCAGGTCAAAACGGTACGGCTGGCTGATAGCCTCCCTGCCAGAAAACTCAAGCACTTTGAGCTCATTCTGATCGCCGTCGACGGTCAGCGTAAAACGCGGTTGATTGGCAAGAGCGAACATCCGATGTGTCTCTGCAGAACGAAGGCGGGCGATTCTGCATGAGCGACAAGGGCTGTTGAGGGAGGGACAGGAAACTCAGATTTGTCGTGTTTTTTTAAAGAATCGTCCTTCAAGAATCGGGACACCCGGCTACAGACATTCCCGTCAGACACACCACCGTCCTACTGTGGGAGCGAGCCTGCTCGCGATAGCGGCCGATCATTCGATACTGATGGCGACTGACACGACGCCATCGCGAGCAGGCTCGCTCCTACAGAGGGTTTTTCTAACGCCCAATAAAAACGGCCCGCCTCCAAAGGAAGCGGGCCGTTTTCATGTTCGGCGAAAGCTCTGAGCCTCAGCTCATCCCCATCACTTGTTCAGGCGGAAATCAGCCTCGGCAGCCGCGAAGCGCTGCAGCATGCCCTGTGTCGGCGCGCCCAGTTTGCTGACGATGTAGATCGCCAGGCTGGCGAAGATGAAACCAGGGATGATTTCGTACAGGCCCAGCAGCTCGAAGTGTTTCCACACGATCACGGTGATCGCGCCGACCAGGATCCCGGCCAGTGCGCCGTTGCGGGTCATGTCTTTCCAGATCACGGAGATCAGCACCACAGGACCGAACGCTGCACCGAAACCGGCCCAGGCGTAGCTGACCAGACCGAGTACACGGTTTTCCGGGTTGGCGGCCATCGCGATGGCGATCAGGGCGACCAGCAGCACCATGGCGCGGCCGACCCAGACCAGCTCCACCTGGGACGCCGATTTACGCAGGAAGGTTTTGTAGAAGTCTTCGGTCAGGGCGCTCGAGCACACCAGCAACTGGCAGCTCAAAGTACTCATCACCGCCGCCAGAATGGCCGACAGCAAGATACCGGCGATCCACGGGTTGAACAGGATTTTGGCCAGCTCGATGAACACGCGCTCGTGGTTTTCGCTGACGGGCATTGCTACCGCTGGGTTGGCCGAGAAGTAGGCAATACCGAAAAAGCCTACAGCCACGGTGCCGCCCAGGCACAGGATCATCCAGGTCATGGAGATGCGACGGGCATTGGCGATCGACTTGACCGAATCCGCCGCCATGAAACGCGCGAGGATATGCGGCTGGCCGAAGTAACCCAGGCCCCAGCCCATCAGCGAGATGATGCCGATGAAGGTGGTGTTTTTCAGCATGTCGAAGTTGGCAGGATCCTGCGCTTCGATGGCCAGGAACGCGGTGTCGACGCCGCCGGTGGCCAGCAGCACGATGATCGGGGTGAGGATCAGGGCGAAGATCATCAGCGTGGCTTGTACGGTGTCCGTCCAGCTGACGGCCAGGAAACCACCGACGAAGGTGTAGGCAATTGTCGCCGCAGCACCGGCCCACAGCGCGGTCTCGTAGGACATGCCGAAGGTGCTTTCGAACAGACGGGCACCGGCAACGATGCCGGAGGCGCAGTAGATGGTGAAGAACACCAGGATCACGACCGCAGAGATGATCCGCAGCAGGCCGCTTTTGTCTTCGAAACGGCTGGAGAAGTAATCCGGCAGGGTCAGGGCATCACCGTTGTGCTCGGTCTGCACGCGCAGACGGCCGGCGACAAACAGCCAGTTCAGGTAAGCACCAACGATCAGGCCGATGGCGATCCAGCTTTCGGACAGGCCGGACATGTAGATGGCGCCTGGCAGGCCCATCAACAACCAGCCGCTCATGTCGGAGGCGCCGGCGGACAGTGCCGTGACAACGCTGCCCAGGCTGCGACCGCCCAGAATGTAGTCGGAAAGGTTGTTGGTGGAGCGATAGGCCATGAAGCCGATCAGCACCATTGCTGCGATGTAGATCACGAACGTGATCAGGGTTGGATTGCTTACGCTCATTAAGTGATGCCCTGGCTTTGTTTTTATGTAGCGGCAGAGTGTGAAAACGCCGATAAACGACAACGTTTGATCAGACGATTTTCGGTTCCACGCATTTAGGACTGATGTTTCCCCAGGAAAGCCATCAGCCGGCGCACCTGTCTTTTTCGACGGGTTGCACCTTGGGCGCGAATCCTATTCAACAATTCAAATAAGGTGCAACCCATTTCTTGAGAATTAGTTGCACCTAATCGGATTTAGCTGAAAAGCGCCCGTTTTTGCTCCCTTTTAGCGCAGTCATGACGCTTTACTAGAAGCAAAAGCACCAAGCAGGAGCGGTACGTTCGTACCGGAAATTAATTCCTGACGAGCTGCTTATTATTCCGACAAAAAAAGGGTTGCACCCGGTTGCACCTCGATCAGCGCACAGCTAATCTTGCCGCCAGCTGATGCCACGCAGTCGTGGCAAACATGAGGATAAAAACATGGCTACCACCACCCTTGGGGTCAAACTTGACGACCCGACCCGCGAGCGCCTGAAGGCTGCCGCAACTTCGATTGATCGCACGCCGCACTGGCTGATCAAGCAGGCAATTTTCAATTACCTGGAAAAACTCGAGGGTGGTGCAACCCTGACCGAACTCAACGGCCTGACCGCCAAGGAAGCCGACGACAGTGGCGAGGTCCACGTCGACCACGCTCACCAGTGCTTCCTTGAGTTCGCCGAAAGCATCCTGCCGCAATCGGTGCTCCGCGCCGCGATCACCGCCGCTTACCGTCGCCCAGAGCCGGAAGTGGTGCCAATGCTGATCGAACAGGCGCGCCTGCCGGTCGCCATGGCCGAAGCCACCAACAAGCTCGCTGCCTCGATTGCCGAGAAACTGCGCAATCAGAAAAGCGTCGGCGGTCGTGCCGGTATTGTTCAGGGCCTGCTGCAGGAGTTTTCCCTGTCATCCCAGGAAGGCGTGGCGCTGATGTGCCTGGCCGAGGCGCTGCTGCGCATCCCGGACAAAGGCACTCGCGACGCACTGATCCGCGACAAGATCAGCACCGGCAACTGGCAGCCGCACCTGGGCAACAGCCCGTCGCTGTTCGTCAATGCCGCCACCTGGGGCCTGCTGCTAACCGGCAAACTGGTCGCCACCCACAATGAAGCAGGCCTGACTTCGTCCCTGAGCCGCATCATCGGCAAGAGCGGCGAGCCGATGATCCGCAAGGGCGTCGACATGGCCATGCGCCTGATGGGCGAGCAATTCGTCACCGGCGAAACCATCGCCGAAGCCCTGGCCAATGCGAGCAAGTTCGAAGCCAAGGGCTTCCGCTATTCCTACGACATGCTGGGTGAAGCCGCGCTGACCGAGCACGATGCGCAGAAGTACCTCGCGTCGTACGAACAAGCCATTCACTCGATCGGCAAAGCGTCCCACGGCCGTGGGATTTATGAAGGCCCGGGCATTTCCATCAAGCTGTCGGCCCTGCACCCGCGTTACAGCCGTGCACAGTACGAGCGCGTGATGGATGAGTTGTACCCGCGCCTGCTGTCGCTGACCTTGCTGGCCAAGCAATACGACATCGGCCTGAACATCGACGCCGAAGAAGCCGACCGCCTCGAGCTGTCGCTGGATCTGCTCGAACGCCTGTGCTTCGAACCGCAACTGACTGGCTGGAACGGCATCGGTTTCGTGATCCAGGCCTATCAGAAACGTTGCCCGTACGTGATCGACTACGTGATCGACCTGGCTCGCCGCAGCCGTCATCGCCTGATGATCCGCCTGGTAAAAGGCGCGTACTGGGACAGCGAAATCAAGCGCGCCCAGGTCGAAGGCCTGGAAGGCTACCCGGTCTACACCCGCAAGGTGTACACCGATGTTTCCTACATCGCCTGCGCCCGCAAATTGCTGTCGGTGCCGGAAGTCATCTACCCGCAATTCGCCACACACAACGCCCACACCCTGTCGGCCATTTACCACATCGCCGGTCAGAACTATTACCCGGGTCAGTACGAGTTCCAGTGCCTGCACGGCATGGGCGAACCGCTGTACGAACAGGTTGTAGGCAAAGTTTCCGAAGGCAAGCTGAACCGTCCGTGCCGCGTGTACGCACCGGTCGGCACTCACGAAACGCTGCTGGCGTACCTGGTACGTCGTCTGCTGGAAAACGGCGCGAACACCTCGTTCGTCAACCGCATCGCCGACCAGTCCATTTCGATTCAGGAACTGGTGGCCGATCCAGTGGCCAGCATCGAGCAGATGGCAACGCTGGAAGGCGGCTTCGGCCTGCCACACCCGCGCATCCCGCTGCCGCGCGACCTTTATGGTACCGAGCGCGCCAACTCCAGCGGCATCGACATGGCCAACGAACATCGCCTGGCTTCGCTGTCCTGCGCATTGCTGGCCACCGCGCACAACCACTGGAAAGCCGCGCCGATGCTCGGTTGCGCTTCCAGCACGGAAACCCCGGCGCCGGTGCTGAACCCGTCCGATTTGCGTGATGTGGTCGGCCATGTCCAGGAAGCGAACGTCGAAGACGTCGACAACGCGATCCAGTGCGCGCTGAAAGCCGCACCGATCTGGCAGGCGACTCCGCCGGCCGAGCGCGCGGCGATTCTGGAACGTGCCGCCGATTTGATGGAAGGCGAGATCCAGCCGCTGATGGGCCTGCTGGCTCGCGAAGCCGGCAAGACTTTCGCCAACGCCATCGCCGAAGTGCGTGAAGCCGTGGACTTCCTGCGTTATTACGCGGTGCAGGCGCGCAACGATTTCACCAACGACGCCCACCGCCCGTTGGGTCCGGTGGTGTGCATCAGCCCGTGGAACTTCCCGCTAGCGATCTTCAGTGGCCAGGTGGCTGCCGCATTGGCCGCCGGTAACCCGGTACTGGCCAAGCCTGCTGAGCAAACTCCGCTGGTGGCCGCTCAAGCCGTGCGCTTGCTGCTCGAAGCCGGGATTCCGGAAGGCGTGCTGCAACTGCTGCCGGGCCGTGGCGAAACCGTCGGTGCCGGTCTGGTCGGCGACGATCGGGTCAAAGGCGTGATGTTCACCGGCTCCACCGAAGTCGCGCGCTTGCTGCAACGCAACGTCGCCGGTCGCCTGGATGCCCAGGGCCGCCCGATTCCGCTGATCGCCGAAACCGGTGGTCAGAACGCGATGATCGTCGACTCCTCGGCATTGACCGAGCAGGTGGTGATCGACGTGGTGTCGTCGGCCTTCGACAGCGCCGGCCAACGCTGCTCGGCACTGCGCGTGCTGTGCCTGCAGGAAGATTCCGCTGACCGTGTCATCGAAATGCTCAAGGGCGCGATGGCTGAATGCCGTCTCGGCAACCCGGAGCGACTGTCCGTGGACATCGGCCCGGTGATCGACGCCGAAGCCAAGGCTGGCATCGAGAAGCACATCCAGGCCATGCGTGACAAAGGTCGCAGCGTGTATCAGGTGGCGATCGCCGATGCCGAAGAAGTCAAACGCGGCACCTTCGTGATGCCGACGCTGATCGAGCTGGAAAGCTTCGATGAGCTGCAACGCGAGATCTTCGGCCCGGTGCTGCACGTGGTTCGCTACAAGCGCAAAGACATCGACCAGCTGATCGGTCAGATCAACGCTTCCGGTTATGGCCTGACGCTGGGTGTGCACACGCGCATCGACGAAACCATCGCCAAGGTGATCGACAACGTCAACGCCGGTAACGTCTACGTGAACCGCAACATCGTGGGCGCCGTGGTTGGCGTGCAACCGTTCGGTGGCGAAGGCCTGTCGGGCACCGGTCCGAAAGCCGGTGGTCCGCTGTACCTGTACCGCCTGCTGTCGACACGTCCTACGGACGCCATCGAACAATCCTTCGCTCGCGGTGATGCTGCCGTCGCGCCGGACGTTCGTCTGCGCGACGCCATGAGCAAACCGCTGACCGCCCTGCAAGCCTGGGCCGACAGCCACAAGTTCGCTGACCTGAGCGCCCTGTGCGTGCAGTTCGCCGCGCAATCGCAAAGCGGGATCACCCGTGTACTCGCCGGCCCGACCGGCGAGCGCAACAGCTATGCGATCCTGCCGCGCGAACACGTGCTGTGCCTGGCGGAAGTCGAAGGCGATCTGTTGACGCAACTGGCGGCGGTATTGGCGGTGGGCGGTTCGGCCGTGTGGCCGGAAGCTGACCTGACCAAGGCCTTGTTCGCACGCTTGCCGAAGGAAGTTCAGGCGCGCATCAAGCTGGTGTCCGACTGGAACAAGGACGAAGTGGTGTTTGATGCGGTTCTGCATCATGGCCATTCCGACCAGCTGCGTGCGGTGTGCCAGCAAGTGGCCAAGCGTGCCGGTGCGATTGTCGGCGTTCATGGTTTGTCCCAGGGCGAGACCAACGTGGCGCTGGAGCGCCTGGTGATCGAGCGGGCATTGAGCGTCAACACCGCTGCGGCGGGTGGTAATGCGAGCTTGATGACGATCGGTTAAACCGCCTCAAACCAGGCGACCGCAATGGTCGCCTGGAATGCAAAACCCTTGTGGGAGCGAGCCTGCTCGCGATAGCGGTGCGTCATCCGGCATCTGTGTTGGATGACACACCGCTATCGCGAGCAGGCTCGCTCCCACATTTGATTAGCGGTGCCCGGACTCCACCATCACGCTCATCAATCATCCTGTTCAGCCTCTATTCCCACGCCTAGACTCGGCCCATTCCAAAAAAAGGTAGGCCGCCATGTCCGAGACGTTGCTCAGTTCCCGCAATCTGGCTTTCGAGCTGTATGAAGTCCTCGACGCCGAAGGCCTGACCCAGCGTGAGCGTTTCGCCGAGCACAATCGCGAGACGTTCGATGCCGCCCTCGGCACCGCCCGCAGCATTGCCGAGAAATTCTTCGCCCCGCACAACCGCAAGGGCGACGAGAACGAGCCGCGCTACGAGGACGGCCAGGCGATTCTGATTCCTGAAGTGAAACCGGCGGTGGATGCCTTTCTCGAAGCCGGCTTCCTCAACGCCGCGCGCAGTTTCGACGCCGGCGGCATGCAACTGCCTACATTGCTGTCCCAGGCTTGTTTCGCGCATTTCCAGTCGGCCAACGCGGCGTCGACCTCGTACCCGTTCCTGACCATGGGCGCAGCGAACCTGATCGAAAGCTTCGGCACCGAAGAGCAGAAGCAGCGTTTCCTGCAACCGATGATCGACGGCCGCTTCTTCGGCACCATGGCCCTGACCGAGCCGCATGCCGGTTCGTCGCTGTCGGATATTCGTACACGCGCCGAACCTGCGTCTGACGGCACCTATCGACTCAAGGGCAACAAGATCTTCATCTCCGGCGGCGATCACCCGCTGTCGGAAAACATCGTGCACATGGTGCTGGCCAAATTGCCGGATGCGCCGGCCGGGGTGAAGGGCATTTCTCTGTTTATCGTGCCCAAGTTCCTGGTCAACGATGACGGCAGCCTGGGCCAGCGCAATGACGTGTTGCTCGCCGGGCTGTTCCACAAGATGGGCTGGCGCGGCACCACGTCCACGGCACTGAACTTCGGCGACAACGGCGAGTGTGTCGGCTATCTGGTGGGCAAGCCGCATCATGGCTTGAGCTATATGTTCCAGATGATGAACGAGGCGCGGATCGGCGTCGGCATGGGCGCGGTGATGCTCGGGTACGCCGGCTATCTGTACTCGCTGGAATACGCCCGCGAGCGCCCGCAAGGTCGCGTGCCGGACAGCAAGGACCCGAACACCGCACCCGTGGCGATCATCCAGCACGCCGACGTCAAGCGCATGCTGCTGACGCAAAAGGCCTACGTCGAAGGTTCGTTCGACCTTGGCCTGTACGCGGCGCGACTGTTCGATGACACCACCACGCTGGAAACCGAAGCCGAGCGCCATCGCGCCCACGAGCTGCTGGATTTGCTGACGCCGATCGTCAAATCCTGGCCGTCTGAGTTTTGCCTGAAGGCCAACGAACTGGCGATCCAGATTCTTGGCGGCCATGGTTACACCCGGGAATACCCGGTCGAGCAGTATTACCGCGACAACCGCCTGAACCCGATCCACGAAGGCACCCACGGCATTCAGTCGCTGGATTTGCTCGGACGCAAACTGGCGCAGAACGGCGGCGCGGGGCTCAAGCAGTTGATCCGCCTGATTGCCAACACGGCCGAGCGCGCGCAGGCCCATGAATCACTGACGGCATTGCGCGAACCGTTGGAAAAACTGGTGGCCCGCCTGCAAACGGTGACCATCGGCTTGTTGACGGATTTGGGCCAAGGCAAGGTCAACAGCAGCCTGGCGAACTCGGCGCTGTACCTGAAAGTGTTCGGGCACACGGTGATTGGCTGGCGCTGGCTGGAACAGGCGATTCGCGCCGAGGAAGGCCTGGCCAAAGGCAATGCGGCGGATGTGAGCTTCTATAAAGGCAAGCTGCAGGCGGCGCGGTATTTCCTGACGTGGGAAGTCCCGGGTTGCCACCATGAGCTGGCGATTCTTGAGGCGCGGGATGATGTGTGTTTGAACATGCAGGATGAGTGGTTCTGATCAGATTTTTGCAGCGCCGCTGAAAACCAATCGCGAGCAGGCTCGCTCCCACAGTGGTTCGCGTTTAACCAGACAACGCGTTCAAATGTGGGAGCGAGCCTGCTCGCGATGGCGTCCGAACAGGCGCCCTATTAACTCAGTTTGAAACTCCCCATCTGCCGCGCCAGATCATCCGCCAACCGCTGCAACGTCTGGCAATCCTCCCGACACGCCCGGACCTCCCCCGCCGTCGCCCGGGCCAGATCGGAAATCCCCTGCACATTGCGGTTGATCTCTTCCGTCACCGCCGACTGCTCTTCCGTCGCCGTCGCGACCTGATGGTTCATGTCGCTGATCCGCTCGACCTGCCCGGTAATCGCCGTCAACGAGGCCCCGGTGCGCTGGCTCGACTCGACGCCCGTACCCGTCGCCGCTTGCCCGCTGTGCATTGACGACACCGCGTTCTCCGCGCCGTGCTTGAGGCTGCCGATCATCTGCTGAATCTCATCGGTGGACGACTGGGTGCGCCGCGCCAGCGTCCGCACTTCATCCGCCACCACTGCAAACCCGCGCCCCATGTCGCCGGCCCGCGCCGCTTCAATCGCCGCGTTCAACGCCAACAGGTTGGTCTGCTCGGAAATTCCGCGAATCACCGCCAGCACCTGATCAATCGACGCCACCTGATCAGCCAGTTCGCCCACCGCACTGGCGGCCAGGCCGATTTCATCGGACATGCTTTCGATATGCCGGATCGACCCGCCGACCACTTCCCGCGCCTGCATCGCCTCATCACGGGCATTTTGCGAAGCGACCGCCGCGTTGCCGGCGTTCTGGGCGATTTCCTGCACGGTCAGGCCCATTTCGTGAACAGCGGTGGCGACCATGTCGGTCATTTCCTGCTGCCGACCGGACCGTTCCGCCGTGTTGTCCACGACCTTCGCCACCTGGCTGACGGCGGTGCGTAAGCGCTCACTGGTGGTCAGCACTTCGCCGATCATGCCGCGCTGGCTCTCCAGAAACCGATTGAAGCCGCGCGCAAGGTCACCCAGCTCATCGGCGCGGCTGGAATCTAACCGGTGGGTCAAATCTCCACCACCGCTACCGATGGCTACCAGCGCCGCTGTTACCTGACGAATCGGCCGCACCAGACCACGGGCCAGCAACACCACCAGCAACAGGCACACCAGCGCCACCGCCAGGCCGATGCCGCTGCTCATCCACAGGGCGCGACGGGCTTCGGCGTAGATCTGCGCCTGTGGCACTTCGGCCACCAGGGTCCAGCCCAGATCCCGCAGTGGCAGACTCAACGCCAGATAATCTTCGCCATCGCGCGCGAAGCCGCTGCTTGTGGCAACTTTTTGACCCATGACCGCCTGAGCTGCCGACGGGCCAATTTGCTCGGCCAGTGTGCGCTTACCGCTGAACTGCGCTTCAGGATGCACCTGGATCAAACCGTCGGAACGCACGAGATAGACCTTGCCGTGCTCACCGAAGTTGAAGTTGTGGATCAGCTCCGACAGCTCTTTCATGCTCAGCCCTAGCCCGGCAACGCCCACGACTTTGCCGGCCTGCTCAACCTTGAGGTCGATGAACAGCGCCAATTCTCCGGTCGCGGTGTCATTGTCGATATTGAGGGTGCGCGGCTGGTCGCTGTCGAGGAACGAGTAGAACCAGGCGTCCTTGGGATTGGCACGGCTGAGGGTCCGGTCCAGGCCTTTTTCGGTGAAGTAATGGTTTGAAGCCGTGCCGACGATCAGTGCCGTAAAGGCTTTGTGTTCGGCGCGGATGCCTTCCAGATACTCGACGAACGTGGCGGTCTGGGCACTGTTTTCACCCGTTGCCAGCCAGTCACGCACCATGCTGTTGCTGGCGATGTCCTTGGCGGCGGTGAGGGGCTGAACGAGGATGCGCTCGATGTCGTTGCGCATCGCTTCGATGCTCGACGGCAGCGCTTGCTCCACCAGATAACGCTGGGCGAGACGGTTGACCACGAGGGTATAAATGCCAACCACGATCAGGATGCTGACCAGCAGGGCGGTGCCCATACTCAGGATCAACTGCCATTGAATACTGCGTCGCCAGAACTGCATGGAGCACCCCCAAAGAATAAGAGGCTGAAACACTGCAACAGCCGTGCCGATTGTATACAACGCAAACGACAATTTATTCTTTGGTTGTGCGCAAAGCCGATCAGGCCTGATTGATCGTCTTGGAGATCACTTCAACCGTGGCGCTGACTTGCTCTTGGTAACGGTCGAGTTCGAGCTTGTGCTGCTTTTTCATGTCGATCTGCTGGGAACACAGATTCATCGCGGCCAGTACCAGCAGGCGGTCACCGATCAGCGTCGGGTACTTCCTTTTGGTGTCGGCCAGTGCAGCTTTCAACATCGTGACGGCGTCCAGCAGGGTTTGCTCTTCCCCGGCCGGCGCCTTGATCGAATAGTCCTCCCCCAGGATCGAGATGACTTTTACCCCTGCGGCGCCGACACTCATGCGCTGACCGGACCGGCGCTGACGCGTTCAACCAGGGCCTGGATGCGTGCCGCGGTGGCGCCTTGTTTCTCTTCCTGTTCCATCAGGCTCAGTTGCAGGCTTTCGTTTTCATCCTTGGCCTGGGCCAGTTCTGCGCTCAGGGTCTGGTTGGTGCCGAGCAGGCTCTGGTTCTGTTGCACCAGGTCGCTGACCAGCTGTTCCAATTGGCTTAGGGATGCTTCCAACATTTTGATTTTCCAGGCATTTTCAAGGGGCGCGTACGATAAAGAAAAGTCACCACGGATGCCAGGGGTATTGGGGCGCAAGGCCTTGATTTTCCTGGCGGTCGACCTTCCTCGTGAACGTTAAAGACTGTGATTGGCGGATCTGGTTCCTGCACTTCGTCGCCAACCCCGACCTGTAGGAGCGAGCTTGCTCGCGATGGTCGTCAACGATGACGCGCCCTTTCTGATTAAACGCGGTGTATTCGAGCCCATCGCGAGCAAGCTCGCTCCTACAAAGGGCGGCATGCATGCGGCAAATGAGCGCGGCCGCTCAAGACTTGCGCCACCTGACCGATAAGTCACCCATACGTCAGTCTCAGCGCCGCACGGATGCGCTCATTTCGGTAAACACCATGTCCCTTCGTAATATGAATATCGCTCCCCGAGCGTTCCTCGGCTTCGCCCTGATTGGCGGCTTGATGCTGGTTCTGGGGGTGTTTGCCTTGAACCAGATGAGCAAGATCCGTGGTGCCGGTGAAGACATCGCGTCCATGAGCGTACCGAGCATCAAGAGCCTCGATGAGTTCACGCAACTGACCCTGCGCCTGCGGGTGCTGTCCTACCGTTTGCTGGTGAACCGCGAACCCGACGTCCAGCAGAAAACCATGGACCTGTTCGATCAACGTAATCAGCAGATCCGCGAGGCCCAGAAAGTCTACGAGCCGTTGATCGATGGCCAGGAAGAACGTGCGGCTTATGACAAGTACGTGCAGTTGCTGGCGCAGTACCGCCAGCTCGAAGAACGGATGAAGACGTTCTCGCGCAACAATCAGGTCGACGACCTGCGCAAGATGCTCAACTCCGAGCTGCTCGCCAACTCCGAAGAGGTCAACGCGGCCCTGGCGAAACTGCTTGAGATCAACACCCGGCAGATCGAAAAAACCGACAACACCGCCGGCGAGCAGTACTCAACCTCCTTCAATCTGGTGATCGCCCTGCTGGTCATCGCCACCGGCCTGACCCTTCTGTTTGCCTGGTTGCTGACCAACAGCATCACCAAACCGATCGCCAACGCGCTGAACGCGGCGGAAGGCATTGCCGAAGGCAACCTGACGCGCCCGATCACCGTGGATGGCGAGGACGAAGCCGGTCGCCTGCTGGCGGCGATGGCGAAGATGCAGGACAAGCTGCGCGATACCCTGCAACGGATTTCCGGTTCGGCGACCCAACTGGCGTCCGCCGCTGAAGAACTCAACAGCGTCACCGACGAAAGCGCCCGTGGCCTGACCCAGCAGAACAACGAAATCGAGCAGGCCGCCACGGCGGTCAACGAAATGACCAGCGCCGTGGAAGAAGTCGCGCGCAATGCGGTCAGCACCTCGGAAGCGTCGAAGAACGCCACCACTTCGGCCGGTGACGGTCGTGACCTGGTGCAGGAAACCGTCAGCGCCATCGAACGCATGAGCACCGACGTGCAGAGCACCGCGACGCTGATCGGCGACCTGGCCAACGAGTCCCGCGACATCGGCAAGGTGCTGGATGTGATCCGTGGCCTGGCGGACCAGACCAACCTGCTGGCCTTGAACGCCGCGATCGAAGCCGCGCGTGCCGGTGAAGCCGGGCGCGGTTTTGCCGTGGTGGCGGACGAAGTGCGGGCACTGGCGCATCGCACTCAGCAATCGACCAGCGAAATCGAGCGCATGATCGGCAGCATCCAGTCCGGCACCGAACACGCCGTGGACTCGATGCGCAACAGCACCGAGCGCGCGGAATCGACCCTGAACATCGCCCGCGGCGCCGGCCTGTCGCTGGACACGATCAACAGCGCCATCGTCGAAATCAACGAGCGCAACCTGGTGATCGCCAGCGCGGCGGAAGAGCAGGCGCAAGTGGCCCGTGAAGTGGACCGTAACCTGGTGAACATCCGCGACCTGTCGGTGCAATCGGCGACCGGCGCTAGTCAGACAAGTGCGGCGAGCAATGAGCTGTCACGGTTGGCGGTGGACCTGAACACGATGGTCAGCCGGTTCAGCCTCTGACCCGCTAACACCACAATTCCCCTGTAGGAGCCGGCTTGCCGGCGATGAGGCCCTCAAATTTTGCGATGATCTTGAGGCCGCCATCGCCGGCAAGCCGGCTCCTACAGGGGATTGCGTAACGGCGAATTCCTTGCCGGGCTTTTGATCTGCAAAAGCTTTTTGACAGCATCACATTTCAACAGGTTAGAATCGCTGGCACGCAGACTGCATGGTCAGTTTGTGCCCGCCTTTCAGCTTTCTGGAGTACTGCCTTTGAATGCGACGACCATCAACAGCCTGTTCTTGATCGGCGCGTTGCTGGTAGGTGCGAGCATTCTGGTGAGCTCACTTTCGTCCCGCCTCGGCATCCCGATTCTGGTGATCATCCTGGCCGTGGGCATGGCGGCCGGCGTCGATGGCGGCGGCATTATTTTCGATAACTACCCAACGGCGTACCTGGTCGGCAACCTCGCGTTGGCGGTGATCCTGCTCGACGGCGGCTTACGCACACGGGTCTCGAGTTTCCGCGTGGCGTTATGGCCGGCGCTGTCGCTGGCCACGGTCGGCGTGCTGATCACCACCGGGCTGACCGGCATGGCCGCCGCGTGGCTGTTCGACCTGAACCTGATCCAGGGCCTGCTGATCGGCGCCATCGTCGGCTCCACGGATGCCGCGGCGGTGTTCTCGCTGCTCGGCGGCAAAGGCCTGAACGAACGGGTCACCGCCAGCCTCGAAATCGAATCCGGCAGCAACGACCCGATGGCGGTGTTTCTCACCGTCACCCTGATCGACATGCTCGCCAGCGGCCAGACCGGCCTGCACTGGAGCCTGCTGACCCACCTGCTTCGCGAGTTCGGCATCGGCGGTGTGATCGGGCTCGGTGGCGGCTGGCTGATGCTGCAACTGGTCAACCGGATCAACCTGGCCACCGGCCTCTATCCGATCCTGGTGATCGCCGGCGGGCTGGTGGTGTTCGCCTTGACCAACGCCCTGCACGGCAGCGGCTTCCTCGCCGTTTACCTGTGCGGCCTGGTGATCGGCAACCGCCCGGTGCGCAGCCGCCACGGCATCCTGCACATGCTCGATGGCATGGCATGGCTGGCGCAGATCGGCATGTTCCTGGTGCTGGGCCTGCTGGTGACGCCACACGACTTGCTGCCCATCGCCTTGCCCGCGCTGGGCCTGGCGCTGTGGATGATCCTGTTCGCGCGGCCGCTGTCGGTGCTGGTCGGCCTGCTGCCCTTCAAGGCCTTCCACGGGCGCGAGAAAGCCTTCATTTCCTGGGTTGGCCTGCGCGGTGCGGTCCCGATTATTCTGGCGGTGTTCCCGCTGATGGCCGGCCTGCCCAACGCCCAGCTCTACTTCAACCTCGCGTTCTTTATCGTGCTGGTGTCGCTGCTGGTGCAGGGGACGAGCCTGCCGTGGATCGCCAAACTGCTCAAGGTAACGGTGCCGCCGGAACCTGCGCCGATCTCGCGTTCCGCCCTGGAAGTGCACGTCACCAGTGAATGGGAGCTGTTCGTTTATCGCCTCGGTGCCGAAAAATGGTGCATCGGTTCGCACCTGCGTGAACTGAAAATGCCCGAAGGCACGCGGATCGCGGCGCTGTTTCGCGGCGAACAACTGCTCCATCCGTCGGGTAGTACGGTGCTCGAAGTCGATGATTTGCTGTGCGTAATCGGCCACGAACACAACCTGCCGGCCCTCGGAAAACTGTTCAGCCAGGCGCCGCAACGCGGTCTGGATTTGCGCTTCTTCGGCGACTTCGTACTCGAAGGAGATGCCCAGCTGGCCGCGGTTGCGGCCCTGTACGGGTTGAAGGTCGAAGGCATCGATCCGGACATGTCCCTGGGTCGCTTCATTGCACAGAAAGTGGGCGGTGCACCCGTCGTGGGTGACCAGGTGGAATGGAACAACACCATCTGGACCGTCGCGGTCATGGACGGGAACAAGATCGGCAAAGTGGGCGTCAGATTCCCCGAAGGAAGTCGCCCGGGTCCGGGACTCTTCCTCTAAACTCCATTCTTCGTCTCGCTTTCGATCGGTCTCTATGTCAACCCTGCGCACCTTTTTCATCATGGCCCTGCTGGGCTTGAGCCTTTCTGTCGGAACCCTGCAAGCGGCCGAGCCGCCGTCCAGCGAAGCCGTGCAGGCGAGCCTGGACAAGATCGCCGACCGCAAACTGCCGGAAGCCGATCAGAAAGCCCTGCAGACCGTGCTGCAAAACACGCTGACCCAACTCAACAACAAGCGTGACTACGAGCAGAAACTGGTCGACCTCAAGCAGCAGCTCGCCACCGCGCCGAAGATGAACATCGAGAACCAGCGCGAACTGGCTCGGCTCAAGGCCAGCAGCGTAACGCCGGTGGCGCAGCGCTACACCAAAGAGTCCATCCAGCAGCTGGAGCAGATGCTCACCGAGCGCTCGACCCAGCAAAGCGATCTGCAAAAAGCCCTCGCCGACGCGAACAGCCTGGTCATTACCGCGCAAACCCGCCCCGAACGCGCCCAGGCCGAGATCTCCAGCAGCCAGACGCGCATTCAGCAGATCAACAACATCCTCAAGGCCGGTAAAGAAAACGGCAAAACCTTGAGTGGCGAACAGCGTGACCTGCTCAACGCCGAGCTGGCGGCCCTGAATGCGCTGATCCCGCTGCGCCGCCAGGAACTGGCCGGCAACAGCCAGTTGCAGGACCTGGGCAACAGCCAGCATGACTTGCTGACAGAGAAGTCCGATCGCCTGGACCGGGAAATCCAGGAACTGCAAACCCTGATCAATCAGAAGCGCCTGGCCCAGTCCCAGGAGACGGTGACGCAGCAGTCGATCGAGGCGCAGAAGTCCGGCGGCAGCGCCCTGCTGGCCACCGAAAGCGCGGCCAACCTGAAGCTGTCGGACTACCTACTCAAGAGCACCGACCGTCTCAACGAAGTCACCCAGCAGAACCTGCAAACCAAGCAGCAACTGGACAACGTGACCCAGAGCGACTCGGCCCTGGACGAGCAGATCAACGTGCTCAAGGGCAGCCTGCTGCTGTCGAAAATTCTCTACAAACAGAAACAGGGCCTGCCGCGCCTCAAGCTCGACCGCGACCTGGCCGACCAGATCGCCGACATTCGCCTGTATCAGTTCGAAGTCAGTCAGCAACGGGAATTGCTCAGCAACCCGGCGACCTATGTCGATAACCTGCTGTCGACCCAGCCGCCGGAGCAAGTCACCCCGCAACTGCGCAAGAGCCTGCTGGAACTGGCCACGACCCGCGCCGACCTGCTGGAGCGGCTGAACCGCGAACTCAGCGCGGTGCTCAACGAGTCGATCACGCTGCAACTCAATCAGAAGCAGTTGCTCAGCACCGCGCAAAGCCTGCGGGCGACGCTCGATGAGCAGATGTTCTGGATTCCGAGCAACAAGCCGCTGGATCCGGAATGGATGCGCGGCGTGCCGGAGCGCCTGCAGCGCCAGGTCGCGACCCTGCCGCTGGCCTCGAGCGTGAGCGAGCTGATTGACGGCCTGACGCAACGACCGCTGCTGTTCCTGCCGCTGGTGCTGCTGATCGGCGCCCTGCTGTGGCGACGCAAAAGCCTGTATGCCCGATTGAACAAGGTTCACCAGGACATCGGCCACTTCAAGCGTGACAGCCAGTTGCACACGCCGCAGGCGATCCTGATCAATATTCTGCTGGCCTTGCCGGTCGCGCTGGGCCTGGCGCTGTGCGGCCTGGCCTTGCAGATCGACGCTCGCGGGCAGAACGCCAACATGGGCTCGGCACTGCTGCAAATGGGTCAGGCCTGGCTGGTGTTCTACACCGCCTACCGGATCCTCGCGCCGGGTGGCGTGGCCGAACTGCATTTCCGTTGGGAAAAACCTCAGGTCGAATTCCTCCAGGGCTGGGTCCGTCGACTTGGCCTGGTGGTGATGGCCCTGGTGGCGGTGGTGGCCGTCGCTGAACTGCAACCGGCGGCGCTGGCCGATGACGTGCTCGGCATGCCGGTGGTACTGACCTGCTACGCGCTGATGGCCTGGCTGCTCAGCCGTCTGCTGATCAGCAGCCCGACCCATGAAAACGCCTCACTGTTCCGCAAAGCCGTCGGGATCATGTTTACCGCCCTGCCGATCGCGCTGTTCGTCGCCGTGTGCTTTGGCTATTACTACACCGCGCTGAAACTCAGCGACCGGTTGATCAACACGCTTTACCTGCTGATGTTCTGGCTGGTGATCGAAGCCACCTTCGTCCGCGGCCTCAGCGTGGCGGCACGGCGCCTGGCCTACCAACGCGCACTGGCCAAGCGGCAGGCCGCCAAAGAGGCCGGCGATGGCGAAGCGGTGATCGAAGAGCCGACGCTGGATATCGAGAAGGTCAACGAACAGTCCCTGCGCCTGATTCGCCTGACCCTGCTCGGCGGGTTCATGGCCGCGCTGTACTGGGTCTGGTCGGACCTGATCTCGGTGTTCTCGTACCTCGACAACATCACTCTCTACGAATACACCAGCGGCACCGGCGCCAACATGAGCATGGTGCCGATCAGCATCGGCGACATGCTGGGTGCGCTGATCATCATCGGCATCACCTTCGCCCTGGCGCGAAACCTGCCGGGCTTGCTGGAAGTGCTGGTGCTGTCGAAGCTGAACCTGGCCCAGGGCAGCGCGTATGCCACAACCACGTTGCTGTCCTACGTGATCGCCGGCATCGGTTTCGTCTCGACCCTGTCGACCCTTGGCGTGAGCTGGGACAAGTTGCAATGGCTGGTGGCCGCACTCTCGGTCGGCCTCGGTTTCGGCATGCAGGAGATTTTCGCGAACTTCATCTCCGGCATCATGATCCTGTTCGAACGCCCGGTGCGGATCGGCGACACCATCACCATCGGCAACCTGTCGGGCACGGTGAGCAAGATCCGCATCCGCGCCACGACCATCACCGACTTCGACCGAAAGGACATCATCGTCCCGAACAAGACGTTCATCACCGGGCAACTGATCAACTGGTCCCTGACCGACACCATCACCCGGGTGACCCTCAAACTCGGCGTCGATTACGGTTCGGACCTGGACCTGGTCAAGGAACTGCTGCTGAAGGCGGCCCGCGATAACCCGCGGGTACTGAAGGATCCGGAACCCCACGTGTACTTCCTGAACTTCGGCGAAAGCACCCTCGACCACGAGTTGCGCATGCACGTGCGCGACCTCGGTGACCGAAACCCGGTGCTCGACGAGGTCAACCGCTTCATCAACCGCGAATTCAAGAAGCAGCACATCAACATCTCGTTCCGGCAGATGGAGGTTTATCTCAAGAACCTGCATGGCCAGGAATACAAAATGGTCCCGATCGAGCCGGAAACCAAAACCATCGTGCCGATGGCCGATGGCAAACCGCTGCAAGAGCCGCCGCCCGCCAAGCTCGACTAACCGCCCTATCCCTAGCAGAATGCTCGGACATTCTGCTGGAGATGGCCGGTGAAAGCCCTCGACGAACTGACCTTCGATAATCGCTTCGATCGCCTGGGCGATACGTTTTCCGCCCATGTACTGCCCGAACCCATCGACAACCCGCGCCTCGTGGTCGCGAGCCCTGCCGCCATGGCACTCCTCGACCTTGACCCGGCCGTGGCCGAAACCTCGGAGTTCGCCGAGTTGTTCAGCGGTCACAAGCTGTGGGCCGATGCGATTCCCCGGGCGATGGTCTACTCCGGGCATCAGTTCGGTTCCTACAACCCGCAGTTGGGCGACGGTCGAGGCTTGCTGCTGGGCGAGGTGTACAACGAGGCCGGCGAGCATTGGGACCTGCACCTCAAAGGTGCCGGCCAGACGCCTTTCTCGCGCATGGGCGACGGACGCGCCGTGCTGCGCTCATCGATCCGCGAGTTCCTCGCCTCCGAAGCCCTGCATGCGCTGAACATTCCGACCACCCGCGCGTTGTGCGTGATCGGCTCCGACACCCCGGTGTGGCGCGAGAAACAGGAGCGCGCGGCCATGGTCCTGCGTCTGGCGCCAAGCCATGTGCGCTTTGGCCACTTCGAGTATTTCTACTACACCAAACGCCCCGAGAAGCAGAAAGAGCTCGGTGAGCACGTACTGGCGATGCACTTCCCGGAGTGCCTCGAACAACCCGAACCGTACCTGGCGATGTTCTGTGAAATCGTCGAGCGCAATGCCGAGCTGATCGCCAAATGGCAAGCCTACGGCTTCTGCCACGGGGTGATGAACACCGACAACATGTCGATCCTCGGCATCACCTTCGACTTCGGTCCGTTCGCCTTCCTCGACGATTTCGACGCCAATTTCATCTGCAACCACTCCGATGACCAGGGCCGCTATTCCTTCAGCAATCAGGTGCCGATCGGTCAGTGGAACCTCAGCGCTTTGGCCCAGGCCCTGACGCCGTTCATCAGCGTCGAAGCCCTGCGCGAAACCCTGGGCCTGTACCTGCCGCTGTTCCAGGCCCATTACCTGGACCTGATGCGCCGCCGCCTGGGCCTCACCACCGCCGAAGACGATGACCAGAAACTGTTGGAGCAATTGCTGCAACTGATGCAGAACAGCGGCGTCGACTACAGCCTGTTCTTCCGCCGCCTCGGCGATCAATCGCCGGAACTGGCCGTCGCCCGCTTGCGCGACGACTTCGTCGACATCAAGGGCTTCGATGCCTGGGCCGAAGGCTACGTCGCCCGTGTCGCCCGCGAAGGAGTCGTTGACCAGGAGCAGCGCCGCCAGCGCATGCACGCGGTCAATCCGCTCTACATCCTGCGCAACTACCTGGCGCAGAAGGCCATCGATGCGGCGGAAAGCGGCGACTATTCAGAGGTTCGCCGGCTGCATGCGGTGCTGAGCAAACCGTTCGAGGAGCAGCCGGGGATGGAGGGTTATGCCGAACGGCCGCCGGAGTGGGGGAAGCATTTGGAAATTAGCTGCTCGTCTTGAGGTGATTCAGATAAACGTTTCCACTGAAACACCAAAGCGCTCGGCCAACCAGCGGATCTGTCGCAGGTTGAGCTGGCGCTTGCCGCTCAGTATTTCCGAAACGACCGATTGCGTGCCTACACCCGGCAGATCGCTCTGAGTCAAACCATGCTATCGCATCAGGTACCCGAGAACCTCGACACCGCTGGCTTCGGCCATAGGGTGGTGCGTGTGATCCCATTCCTCAATCCAGTCGCCGATGATGTCGACAAGGCTCATAAGTGGGTGCGACTCGTCATCGCCGGTTATTTCAAGCAACTCATCGAGCGCCTGAACCAGCCGGTTATAGTCATCTTCGTTTTTTGACTTGCGTAGCAAGGACAAACAATCTCTCGAGCAATCAGCCAAACGTTTGCTCTCATCCAAATACCTTTTTGCATCCCGCGCCTCATTTTGATCACATCTGACGTGTTCCATTCCTACAAAATCCCCTTGTTGAGCGGAAGCAGTCTGAGAAGGTCGGGAAGGTAGTAGCGCATTGCGCCTTTATGCACCCTGGGCCATCAACTCCAACAAGGAAGTGCCTTCTTAAGCTGCTACCGAAGATTAAAAGCCCAACTTCTCATCGCCAATCAGTCGAGACTTCATTGCCTGTAGGGAGTATCCGCAAAAGAAGAAGGCAACAACCTACAGACTAATTTCTTGATTAACGGAGACCTCGACTCCAGATAAGGGTCACTAGCTGTCCAACTGAGAGCCCACAATGACCGACCCACTCCTCATCCCCTGCCCCCACTGCAACGGCCTCAACCGCATCCCCGCCGAGCGCCTCGGTGATCAGCCGAAATGCGGGCGCTGCAAAGCCGAGGTCTTGCTGAGCAAGCCTTTCGAATTGAAACAAGTTGATTACGCGAGCCAGATCAAGGGCGATTTGCCGTTGCTGGTGGACGTGTGGGCGGACTGGTGTGGGCCGTGCAAGTCGTTTGCGCCGGTGTTCGAGCAGGCTGCCGGGCAATTGGCGGGTAAATGTCGGTTGGCCAAGCTGGACAGCGAGGCGAATCAGCAATTGTCGGCGCAGCTGGGGATTCGCTCGATTCCCAGCCTGATCCTGTTCAAGAACGGCCGGGAAGTGGCGCGCCAGAGCGGGGCGTTTCCGTTACCGCAGTTGATGAGCTGGTTGCGTAGCCAGGGAATCTAAGCACCCCACACATCCAATGTGGGAGCGAGACCGGCTTGCCGGCGATTGCTATCTGTCATTCAACATTGATGTTGCCTGACACACCGCTATCGCGAGCAGGCTCGCTCCCACAGGAGTTCGGTGGTGCCTGGAAGATCAGGCTTTTTCCAGCAGGTTATGCAGTTCGACGAATTGCTGGGTCAGCTTGTGCCGTGGGTCGAGGTGGATCAGCGGCGTGTTGGCTTGATGCGATTCACGCATGCGCACCGAAGTGCCCAGGTACACCGGCAGCACCGGCAATCCTTCAGCAATCAATTCGTCGAGGATTTGCTGGGGCAGGCTGGCGCGGGCCTGGAACTGGTTGACGACGATGCCTTCGACTTCCAGCCCTTCGTTATGGTCATCCTTCAATTCTTCGATTTCAGCCAGCAGACCGTACAGCGCCTGACGCGAGAAGCTGTCACAGTCGAAGGGAATCAGCACACGATCAGCGGCGATCAATGCCGATACTGCATAAAAATTCAGGGCTGGCGGCGTATCGAGGTAAATGCGGTCGTAGTCGTCATCCAGCTCCTCGAGCAGTTTGCGCAGCTTGTTGATCTTGTGTTTCGCCTCGAGCTTTGGCTGCAAATCGGCCAGTTCGGCGGTGGCGGTGATGACGTGGAGGTTGTCGAACGGGGTTTCGTAGATATCGACCTGGTTTTTCTTCGAGAACGGCCCTGAAGACAACGTCTGTTTGAAGAAGTCGGCGATGCCCATCGGAATGTCATCACCGGTGAGCCCGGTGAGGTACTGGGTGGAATTGGCCTGGGCGTCGAGATCCACCAACAGGGTGCGATAGCCCTCGCTGGCACTGACCGCCGCCAGATTGCAGGCAATGCTGGATTTGCCTACGCCACCTTTCTGATTGAATACCACCCGCCGCATGTCAAAACCTCCGTGTATCAAAGAATGACCGAGTGTAGTAGTCCACGGCGTTGCTTAGCTACCTCGTCGGCACAGGGACTACACAGTCAGGTGCGAAGGCTCACTGAAAACACCGTCTTCTCACCCAGAAAAACCCTCCCTGATCCGACAGACACGCTCACCTCGATGTGGATAATGGCTAAACGACAGCCGTTCACGAACCAATCGGTACATTTCGTTGAGCAAAATGTAACCAGCATTTGCTACGCGCTCGCCGCACCGGGATAATGCGCGCCACTCGGCGCTCAGCGTCACGTCAGGTGAACCGCTGTTTTTTCGACGCGCCGCGTCAAGTTAGCCCGCAGGGGCGGGATGAATGCCTGTGATCAACTTCAACATCGCCCAATGGCGCGCGTGGGCCCCTGGGCTCGAAAGCGTGGACGATTGGCAGGCCTGGAGCCGACAACCGGTCGTCCTGCCAAATTGCGATGCTGCCCCCGACGTCTCGTTTCTGCCGGCCATGCAGCGGCGTCGGCTCAGTCGCCTGGCGCGCATGGCGTTCAGCGTCGGCTGGCCATTGGCCGATGGTCGCCCTGACCTACCGTTGGTCTTTATTTCTCGCCACGGCGAAACCCCGCGCACCTTCGATATCCTCAGTGATCTCGCTGCCGAGCAGCCGTTGTCGCCGACCCAGTTCAGCCTGTCGGTGCACAACGCGGTCATCGGCCTGTGGTCGATCATGCGCGGTGAAACCAGCGAAATGACCGCACTGGCAGCCGCTGGCGATGGCCTTGAACACGGCATGCTAGAGGCCGCGGCGCTGCTTGACGAAGGCGCGCCCGCAGTCCTGCTGGTGGTCACCGAAGAGCAACCGCCGCAAGCCTATTCGGACTGGATAGACGATGTGCCCTTCCCTTACGCGGTGGGTCTGTTGCTGACGCCCGGCAACGACTGGCAGCTGTCCCTGAACAGCACTTCGGATGAGTTGTCCAAAGCCCACTGGCCCCATGCCCTGAATCTCTTGCGTACCCTGCTCGGCCAGCAAACCACCTGCCAACATGCCTGGAAAAATCGTGTATGGACCTGGCAACGCAACCCGTAAGTGAAAAAAACCGCGACGCCTACTACTGGCGTTTGCTGGCCACTGCCGCAAGCTTCGCCCTCTTCGGGTTGGGTGGGCTGTGCCTGCGTCTGATGGTTTTCCCGATTCTGAGTTGCCTGCCGGGCAACGCACAGACCCATCGGCTGCGGGCGCGGCAGACCGTCAGTCGCTGCTTCTGGTTTTTCGTCCGCTTCATGGCCCGCACCGGCGTGCTGACCTACGACATTCAAGGCGCGGAAAAGCTCGGTCGCCCAGGCCAGATGATCATCGCCAACCACCCGTCGCTGATCGACGTAGTGTTCCTGATCGGCCTGGTGCGCCACTCCAATTGCGTGGTCAAAAGCAGCCTCTGGGAGAACCCGTTCACCCGTGGCCCTTTGCGCCGCACCGAATACATCAGCAACGACGGCAGCATGGACATGCTCGACGCTGCGGCAGATGCGCTGAAAAGTGGCCAGACCCTGATCATTTTTCCGGAGGGCACCCGCACCCAGCCCGGCGAATCGCCCGCCTTCCATCGGGGGGCGGCGTCGATTGCCTTGCGCGGGGCGAAAATCCTTACCCCGGTGGTCATCAAGGTCAGCCCGACCACATTGACCAAGGCCGAGCCCTGGTATCGGATCCCGAAACGGCGCGTGCACTTCAGTTTCCGCGTCGGGGCCGATATAGACCCACAGGCCTTCGCCGCGCAAGGCCCCGCGCCCCAAGCCTCGCGCAAGCTCAATGATTACTTGCACCACTACTTTATTAAGGAGCTCGCCGAAGATGAGCGATCTGCACCGTGAAATAAAACTGTTGATCATCGACGCCCTTGGCCTCGAAGACGTCAGCGTCGATGACATCGGCGACGACCAGACGCTGTTCGGCGAAGGCCTGGGCCTGGATTCCGTCGACGCCCTGGAACTTGGCCTGGCGATCCAGAAAAAGTACGGCATCAAAATCGACGCCGACGCCAAGGACACCCGCAATCACTTCAGCAACGTGGCGAGCCTTGCGGCGTTCGTCACTGCAAAACAGGCAGCTTGAGACCGGACCATGCAAACTCGTGAAGACATTTTCAACACCCTGCGCGATGCCTTGGTCGAACTCTTCGAGCTGGATCCAGGACGTGTGAGCCTCGATTCCAACCTCTATCAGGACCTGGAAATCGACAGCATTGACGCGGTCGACCTGATCGACCACATCAAACGCCAGACCGGCAAGAAAATCGCCGCCGAAGAATTCAAGTCGGTGCGCACCGTCAGTGACGTGGTCGAGGCGGTCTACCGTCTGGTTCAACCCGTCGCATGAGCCGACTGATCGGCCTCGGCCTGCTGCTGGCGGGCCTGCTGTATCCCTTTGCGGTGTATTTCGGCATGGAGCATTTCGCGCCGTGGCAGTTCGGCCTGCTCCTGGGCAGCCTGTGGCTGGCGCGGGCGCTGACGGGCGTACGCCGGCCGGGCAGTTTGTGGATGGCAACGGTCGCCATCGTGTTCTGCCTGTTGCTGGCGCTGTTCGACAGCCCCGCCATGCTGCGCTGGTACCCGGTGCTGATCAGCGGTTTCATGCTGGTGCTGTTCGGGTTGAGCCTCAAATACGGTCCGCCGATGGTCGAACGCCTGGCCCGCCTGCGCGAACCGCGTTTACCGGCCAGGGCGATTCGCTATACCCGCCAGGTCACCATTGCCTGGTGCGTGTTTTTCCTGTGCAACGGTTTGTGTGCCGCGGCCCTGACCCTCTGGGCGCCGCTGAGTTGGTGGATGTTGTACACCGGCCTGATCTCCTACGGGTTGATCGGCCTGATGTTTGCCATTGAATGGCTGATACGACAACGGGTACGAGGCCACCCATGAATTGGATAAAACTTGAGCAGTTGTTGCTCAAGGCTCAACCGGACCGCCGCGTGACGGCCGAGCCGGCGCTGAATCACGCACACCTGTGCGAACAGGCCCTGAGCCTGGCCGCCGGCCTGCAAGCCCAGGGCGTAGGGCGCATCGCCGTGCACTTCGAAGACGCCGCCGAGCTGGCCATTGCGCTGTTCGGCGCATGGCGCGCCGGTGCCAGCGTGCTGTTGCCCGCCGATCTGCAACCGCAAACGCGCCAGCGCTGGTCCAGCGAGGTTGACCTGTGGCTGACGGATCAGGCCGATGATGCGCACTTGAGCGACTATCGCCACGCGCCTCTGACCGCCACCGCCCTGGACCTGGATCGCTGCACGCTCAGTCTGTGCACGTCCGGCTCCAGTGGCGAGCCCAAGCGCATCGACAAAACCCTGCGCCAACTGGCCAACGAGGTCGAGGCGCTCGAACAGCTGTGGGGCGCCGATCTGGGCCAGGCCTGCGTGATTGGCAGCGTTGCCACCCAGCACATTTACGGCCTGCTGTTCCGGGTGTTGTGGCCGTTGTGCGCCGGGCGCCCATTCGTGCGCAAGCAACTGGCGTTTCCCGAAGACCTGCAACGCGCCAGCCGCGAACACAAAGCCTTCGCCTGGGTCGCCAGCCCGGCGCTGCTCAAGCGCATGGGTGACAACCTCGACTGGCCGGCGCTGAGCGCGGTGCGTCGGGTGTTTTCCTCGGGCGGTGCGTTGCCGATCGAAGCCGCGCAAAGCCTGCAGCAACGCCTGCAACAGTGGCCGACGGAAATCCTCGGCAGCTCGGAAACCGGTGGCATCGCCTGGCGTCGGGGTCCCGATCTTTGGCAAGCCTTTGCCGGTGTCGAATTGAGCCAGGACAGCGACGGCGCGTTGCTTATCGCCTCGCCCTACCTGCCGCCCGGCCACGTTGAGCACACCGCGGATGCCGCACGAATCGCCGCTGACGGGCGCTTCGAATTGCTCGGACGGCTGGACCGGATCGTCAAACTGGAAGAAAAGCGTATCTCGCTGCCGATGCTTGAAAAAGCGCTGACCGCCCACGAATGGGTCGCCGAAGCGCGCCTCGGCGTGGTCCAGGAAAATCGCGCCTCGCTGGGCGCCTTGCTGGTGCTCAGCGACTCGGGTTTGCATGCCTTGCGCAATCAGGGTCGACGCACCCTCACTCAGGCACTGCGCCAACACCTGAGCCAGCATTGCGAAGCCCTGGCGCTGCCTCGACGCTGGCGCCTGCTGCGGCAGCTGCCACTGAACACCCAGGGAAAACTGCCACAGGCCGACGTCGAAGCGTTGCTGCTGGCGCCGCGCCCGAAGTCGCCGGAAGTGCTGGAGCAAGAGCAAATCGAGGGTGAGTGGAGCCTGCAACTGGCGGTGCCACCGGACCTCGCCTACTTCAGCGGCCACTTTCCCCAGGCACCGGTGTTGCCCGGTGTGGTGCAGGTGGAGTGGGCCCTGCAGCTTGGCCAGCAACTGATGACCCTGCCGGAAAAATTCGCCGGTATGGAAGTATTGAAATTCCAGCAGCTGGTACGACCGGGTGATGAAGTCCAGTTGCATTTACGCTTCGATCCGGTGCGCAGCAAGTTGTATTTCGCCTATCGCAACGAGACCGCCACCTGCTCCAGCGGGCGGATTTTGCTGGAGGCTTTGGGTGATGCGTAAGTCTGGTGAGTGCTGCGCACTCAATCGCGAGCAGGCTCGCTCCTACAGTGGAACTGTGCAAAACGGTCCCCTGTGGGAGCGAGCCTGCTCGCGATGGATTCAACTCGGTCTCTCGGGTGGATGCCACCATGCATAACCCCTGCGCCATCGTCCCCGTGTACAACCACGAAACCGCGATCACCACCGTGGTCGACGCGCTGATCGCCAGCGGCCTGCCGTGCATCCTGGTGGACGACGCCAGCGATCAGGCCTGCGCGTCGGTGCTCGATCAACTGGCCCGCCGCGAGATGGTCTACCTGATCCGCCTCGCCGCCAACCAGGGCAAGGGCGGCGCGGTGATGACCGGTCTGCGCGAAGCCTCGCGCCTGGGTTTCAGCCATGCCTTGCAGGTCGATGCCGACGGTCAGCACGACCTGCAAGACGTCGCGACCTTCATTCAGCACTCACGCGCCCATCCGCGCGCGGTGATCTGCGGCTACCCGCAATACGACGCCAGCGTGCCGAAAGGTCGCCTGTATGCGCGCTACCTGACCCACGTGATGGTCTGGATCAACACCCTGTCGCTGCAGATTCGCGATTCCATGTGCGGCTTTCGCGTCTACCCCTTGCCGCCAACCCTGGCAGTCATCGACTCGGCGAAAGTCGGCAAGCGCATGGACTTCGACTCGGACATCCTGGTGCGCCTGGCCTGGCGCAATCAGCCGATGCAGTGGCTACCGACCAAGGTGCACTACCCGCTGGACGGTGTCTCGCATTTCCGTATGTTCCACGACAATGTACTGATTTCGAGCATGCACACCCGGCTGTTCTTCGGCATGTTGCTGCGGGCGCCGGTGATCCTCTGGCGACGGTGGCGAGCATGAGCAGCGAAGCCGACAAACAACACTGGGCCGACCGCCAGGAGCGCGGCAGCTTCTGGCTGATGAAGATCACCGCGTTCGGCGCCAAGGTCCTCGGCCGGCGGCTGTTGAGCCCGTTGCTGTACGGCATCGTCCTGTACTTTTTCCTGTTTGGTCGCAGCGCTCGTCACAGTGCCTGGCAATACCAGCAGCGCCTCGCCGACTGGAGCGGTCGCGACGAGCTGCGCCCGAGCCACTGGCGGGTGTTCGGCCAGTTCATGGCCTTCGCCGATTCGATGCTCGACAAGCTCGACGTGTGGAACGGCAAGCTGAGCATCGAGCAGATCGAAATCATCGACCCGGCGCTGCTGCGCAACCAGTTGCGCGGCAGCCGTGGGCAACTGCTGGTGGGCGCGCACCTGGGCAACCTCGAAGTGTGCCGCGCGCTGGCGGAGATCGGCGAAAAGGTCACGATGAACGTGCTGGTGCACACCAAGCACGCCGAGCAGTTCAACCGCTTGCTGGGCGAGGCCGGCGCGACCAACCTGCGGCTGATCCAGGTCAGCGAGCTCGACCCGGTGATCATGCTGCAACTGCACGAGCGCCTGGAGCGCGGCGAGTGGCTGGCGATTGCCGGGGATCGCGTGCCGTTGCATGGCGGGCGCAGTGTGACCGTGGATTTCCTCGGCCACCCGGCAAGATTTCCGCAAGGGCCGTGGCTGCTGGCGGGCTTGCTGAAATGCCCGGTCAACCTGCTGCTGTGCCTGAAGAAAGCCGACGGCGATTATCGACTGACCCTCGAACCGTTCGCCGACGCCATCACCTGGAAGCGCAGCGACCGCGAGCAGGTCATTCATCAGTGGGCGACCCGCTACGCCGAACGCCTGGGTCACTATTGCCTCGAAGCGCCCCAACAATGGTTCAACTTTTACCCTTTCTGGAAGACCGATGACGACGCCAACGCTTGAGCCGGTAACCTTCGGCGAACTCCCTTTGCGCATCGAAGACGTGCTGGCCCTGGCCAACCGTCAGGTGCCGACGCAGTTGCAGGCCGATCCTGCGTACCGCGAGCGCATCGCCAAGGGCGCGCGATTCCTCGATTCCCTGCTGGACAAGGAAGGCGTGATCTACGGCGTGACCACCGGTTACGGCGATTCCTGCGTGGTCGCGGTGCCGCTGCATCACGTCGAGGCGTTGCCACGTCATCTGTACACCTTCCACGGCTGCGGCCTCGGCAAACTGCTCGACGCCCAGGCCACCCGCGCCGTGCTCGCGGCGCGTTTGCAGTCGCTGTGCCACGGCGTGTCGGGGGTTCGCATCGAGCTGCTGGAACGCCTGCAAGCGTTCCTCGAGTACGACATCCTGCCGTTGATTCCGGAGGAAGGTTCGGTGGGCGCCAGCGGTGATCTGACGCCGCTTTCGTATGTCGCGGCGACCTTGTCCGGCGAGCGCGAAGTGATGTTCCGTGGCGAACGCCGCCAGGCCGCCGATGTACACCGCGAACTCGGCTGGCAGCCGCTGGTGCTGCGCCCGAAAGAAGCGCTGGCGCTGATGAACGGCACTGCCGTGATGACCGGCCTGGCCTGCCTGGCCTACGCCCGCGCCGATTACCTGCTGCAACTGGCCACACGCATCACCGCGCTGAACGTGGTCGCGCTGCAAGGCAATCCCGAGCACTTCGACGAGCGCCTGTTCGCCGCCAAGCCGCACCCGGGGCAGATGCAAGTCGCCGCGTGGCTGCGCAAGGACCTGGCGATCGACGCGCCGACCGCGCCGCTGCATCGCCTGCAAGACCGCTATTCCCTGCGTTGCGCGCCGCACGTGCTCGGCGTGCTGGCCGACAGCCTGAACTGGCTGCGCTCGTTCATCGAGATCGAACTCAACAGCGCCAACGACAACCCGATCATCGACGCCGAAGCCGAGCGCGTGTTGCACGGCGGGCACTTCTACGGCGGCCACATCGCGTTCGCCATGGACAGTCTGAAAAACCTGGTGGCCAACGTCGCCGACCTGCTCGACCGGCAACTCGCGTTGCTGGTGGACGAGCGCTACAACCATGGTTTGCCGAGCAATTTGTCCGGCGCCACGGCGGATCGCGCGATGCTCAACCACGGCTTCAAGGCCGTGCAGATCGGCACCAGCGCCTGGACCGCCGAAGCGCTGAAAAACACCATGCCGGCCAGCGTGTTCTCGCGCTCCACCGAATGCCACAACCAGGACAAGGTGAGCATGGGCACCATCGCCGCCCGCGACGCGATCCGCGTGCTGGAGCTGACCGAACAGGTCGCCGCCGCTACCCTGCTCGCCGCCAATCAAGGCGTGTGGCTGCGCAGCAAGGCGCAGGACGCCCGGCCGTTGCCACCGGCGCTGGCGGCCATGCATGAAGAACTGGCCAAAGACTTCCCGCCGGTCATCGAGGATCGTGCGCTGGAAGGCGAATTGCGCCTGTGCCTGAAACGGATTGCCGAGCAACACTGGAGGCTGCATGCGTAGCAAGGGAGTGCTTCACAGCGATACGGAAATCCTCGTGCCGTTCTTTGACGTCGACACCATGAACGTCGTCTGGCACGGCCATTACGTCAAATACCTGGAAATCGCCCGCTGTGCGCTGCTGGATAAAATCGGCCACAACTACACCGCGATGGTCGAGTCGGGTTACGCCTGGCCGGTGATCGACCTGCAACTGCGTTATGTGCGCGGTGCGGTGTTCGGGCAGAAGCTGAACGTGCGGGCGAATCTGGTGGAGTGGGAAAACCGTCTGAAGATCAACTACCTGATCAGCGACCTGGAAACCGGCGAGCGCCTGACCCGAGCCGTTTCGGTGCAGGTCGCGGTCGACATGAGCAGCCGCGAAATGCAGCTGGCTTCGCCCAAGATCTTCACCGACGCCGTCGAGAGGGCCCTGCCATGATGTTCTGCCCACCCCCTGTAGGAGCCGGCTTGCCGGCGATGGTCGTTAACGATAACGCTGGGCCCCTGACACCCCGCGGTGCTCTCAGGTTTTTCGCGAGCAAGCTCGCTCCTACGGTGTTGTGTGTGTTGCTGGGTATTCCGGGGCTGGCGCAGGCGTTTGATCTGCAACAGCTCAGCGATCAACTGGCCAAACCCGATGTGATCCACGGCCGGTTCGTCCAGGAAAAACACCTGCGTGCCCTGCCCCAGCCGCTGACCAGCAAGGGCACCTTCGTCCTCGCGAAAAACCACGGTCTGCTGTGGTTGCTGAAAACCCCGCTGCAACAGGATTACCGCATCACCGCCAAAGGCATCGCCCGGCGTGACGCCAATGGCTGGCAAATGCTCCCGGGCAAAAGTGCCGGCGCCGAGCAGAACCGCTTGTTCCTCGCCGTGCTGCAAGGCGACAGCAGCGGCCTGCAACGGGACTTCGAGCTGTCCCTGAGCGGCGACGCGCAGAACTGGACGCTGACCCTGATCCCGCGCTCGCTGTTGCTCAAGCAGGTGTTCAACCGGATCAACATCACCGGCGGCGAACTGGTCAGCACCATCGAGTTGCTGGAAACCCAGGGCGACAGCACCTTGCTGCGCATGCAGGACAGCACCAGCAGCCAACCGTTGAGCGACGCGGAGCAACATGACTTTGCCGAGTGAACGCACGCTTCCGCGCCTGTTTCTGATCCTGCTGCTGGCGGTGCTCGCGCTCGCCGGCTGGCAATGGCGGGACGGCGCGCCGCTGTCGGCCAACCTGATGGAACTGGTGCCGGGCACCGCGCCCGACGCGCTGGAACTGCGCGCCGAACAACGCATGCAGGAACCGCTGAACCGCGAAATGCTGGTGCTGGTTGGCCACACCGATCGCCAGCAAGCGGTCGCCATGGCGCAGAAGCTGGGCGAACAATGGCAGGCCAGCGGTTTGTTCGAGAAGGTCCAATGGACATTGCAAGCGGACTTGCCGGCACTGCGCACACAGTTGCTGCAAGGCCGGCTGGCGATGCTCTCGGCGACGGATCGGCAACAGCTGATCGAGCATCCCGACGCCTTTATCCAGCAACGGGTGCAAGCGCTGTTCGACCCCTTCACCGGTTTCAGCCTGGTGCCGAGCCAGGATGACTGGCTGGGCCTGACCGGGCGCATCCAGAACAGCCAGCCGCAACATGGCTCGGTGCAACTGGACATCGGCAGCGGCGCACTGGTCGCCGATGCCGACGGCAAGAGTTGGGTGCTGCTGCGGGCGCGCACCACCGGCAATGCCTTCGACATGAACCTGCCGCTGCAAGTGGCAGCGCTGCTCAAGCACAGCCGCGAGGAAGCAGCGCAAAGCGATGTGCAACTGCTGGCCGCCAGCGGCCTGCTGTACGCCGCCAATGGTCAGCAACAGGCCACCCGGGAAATGACTTGGGTCGGCGGCGGCGCGACGATCGGCATTCTGTTGCTGTTGCTGCTGGCCTTCCGCCGCTGGCGCGTGTTGCTGGCGTTCGTCCCGGTGCTGGTGGGCATGCTGTTTGGCGCGGTGGCCTGTGTGGCGCTGTTCGGCCATATGCACGTGATGACCCTGGTGCTCGGCTCCAGTCTGATCGGAGTCGCGGTCGATTACCCGCTGCACTATTTGTCCAAGAGCTGGAGCCTGAAACCCTGGCACAGCTGGCCGGCGCTGCGCCTGACCTTGCCGGGCCTGACCCTGAGCCTGATCACCAGTTGCATCGGTTACCTTGCGCTGGCCTGGACACCGTTCCCGGCCCTGACCCAGATTGCCGTGTTCTCCGCCGCCGGATTGCTCGGCGCCTATCTGTCCGCCGTGTGTCTGCTGCCCGCGCTGCTCAAAGGGGCGGATTTGCACCCGGCGCAGTGGCCGTTGCGAGTGTCCGAGCACTTGCTGGATCGTCGTGAGGCGTTGCTCAGGATCGCGAAAACGCCAGTGCTGCTGGCCTTGCTGATCGCCTTTTGCGTCGGCGGCCTGTTGCAGCTCGACAGCAAAAACGACATTCGCCAATGGGTCGGCGCGCCACAGCAATTGGCCGACGAAGCCCAGACCATCGCGCGCATCACCGGTTACCAGCCCACCAGCCAGTTCTTTCTGGTGCGGGCCGCCAACCAGCAAGAATTGCTCGAGCGTCAAACCGCGTTGAGCGAGCGGCTGGATCAGTTGGTCAACCTGGACAAGCTCCAGGGCTATCTGTCGCTCAATCAACTGGTCAGCCAGCCGAGCGAACAACGACAGGTGCGCGAAGCCCTGAGCAAGTTGCCGACGTTCTGGCAGCCGTTGCTCGAGGTCGGCGTGCCCGTCGAGGCGCTGAAGACCGAGCTGGCGACGTTGCAGGCACTGCCGGTCGAAGACATCGACAGCGCGCTGACCGGTCCGCTGGCCGAACCCTATCGCCCGCTATGGCTGGGCCCGACCGAGGATGGCGTGGCGGCGATGGTCAGCCTGCAAGGCCTGAACAACCCGGCACTGCTGCGGGTGCAGGCGCTGGATTTGCCGGGCGTCGAACTGGTGGATCGCCTGGGTGAACTGAACAGCGTGTTCGCCAAAACCCAGATCAGCGCCGCGGAGCTGAAACTCGCTTCCTGCGTGCTGATCGTGCTGGTGCTGATCCTGCCGTTCGGCCTCGGCGGCGCGTTGCGCATCGTCGCCCTGCCGCTGCTGGCGGCGCTGTGCAGCCTGGCAAGTCTCGGCTGGCTCGGGCAGCCGCTGACCTTGTTCAGCCTGTTCGGTCTGCTGCTGGTGACGGCGATCAGCGTCGATTACGCGATCCTCATGCGCGAACAGGTGGGCGGCGCGGCCGTGAGCCTTTTAGGCACGCTGTTGGCGGCGCTGACCACCTGGCTGTCGTTCGGGTTGCTGGCGGTGTCCAGTACGCCGGCGGTGAGCAATTTCGGGCTGTCTGTGAGCCTCGGCCTGGCGTTCAGTTTCCTGCTCGCACCGTGGGCCGGACGGCAAGTGCATGCGACCACGATCGCGGAGTCGGCAACGTGATGGTCGCATTGTTCTGGGCGATGGCCCTGGCGCTGTTCGCCGTGGCCACGCGGGTCGGGCGTCATTTCGGCCTGATCCCGATCGTCAGCCAGTTGTTGCTGGCGACGATCGGTTTGCCGTTGCTGATGTATTTCTGGATCGAACCGCAATGGCAATTGAGCGGTGCGACACTGGTCGCGCCGATCTGGCTGAAGAACCTCTACAGCCTGAGTTTCGCGCTGCTGCTCGGCTACATTCTCAGCGATGTCATCGACCTGCGACTCGATCGCCAGAGCCTGAAAATCGCCCTGCCGAGTTTCTGCGTGCCCTTCGCCTGTGGCCTGGCCACGGCCGTCTGGCTGCTGCCGCCACAGCCGTGGATCAGCTCGCTGGCGGTCGGTCTGCTGTTCGCCATCACCGCGATTCCGGTGTTGTATTTGTACCTGCGGCATATCGGCTATCCGACCACGGCGACCCGGCGCCTGGTGCAGACCGCAATCCTGATCGACCTCACCTGCTGGACCCTGTTCGCCATCGCCCAAGGCAGCCTGCACCTGAGCAGCCTGCTGCTGCCGCTGGCCTGCGCGTGCGTGCCCTTGCTGTTGCGGATAATCGGCCTGCGTCGGCCACGGCTCTACAGCGGCTGTTTCTTCGCCCTGCTGGTGGTGGCCGAGCACTACAAACTCAATGCGCTGATTGTCGGCATCGGTTACCTGCTGTGCATGGCTGCGCTCAAGATCCCGTTGGTACTGCCCGTGCCGGCGCGCTGGATGAATGGGTTGCAGACCTGGGTCGCGATCCCGCTGATCCTCACCTTCGGCATCGTGCAGATCAACGTGCACAGCGCCATGGACAGCCTCGGCTGGGCGCAACTGGCCGCCCTGCTGCTGTTCCCGATCGCCAGCAAACTGCTGGGCAACTGGCTGGGCCTGGGTTGGGCCGGCGCGTCGTTTGCCGGTGCCAGCCGCTGGCGCGAAAGCGTGCTGCTGAATATTCGCGGATTGAGCGAGATCGTCTTTCTCAACCTGCTGCTGCAACAACAACTCATCAGCCCGCCGCTGTACTTCGCGCTGATGCTGATGGGCCTGATCGCAACGCTGCTGCCGGCACTCGTCGGCATGCACCGAATCCCCCTGGAAGCTGCCGTACCGGCAAGGAGCCCCCATGCCAATCGTTGAAATGGAACGTCGCCAGGTCGTCGTTATCGGCGCGGGCCCTTCGGGCGCCATCGCCGCCGCATTGCTCAAGCGCAAAGGGCACGACGTTCTGGTAATCGAACGCCAGCATTTCCCACGCTTCTCCATCGGCGAAAGCCTGTTGTCCCACTGCCTGGATTTCGTCGAAGAAGCCGGCATGCTCGACGCAGTGAACGCCGCCGGTTTCCAGTTGAAAACCGGAGCGGCGTTCGCCTGGGGCGAGCACTACAGCGCCTTCGATTTCGGCGACACCTTCAGCCAGGGCAAGCCGACCACCTTTCAGGTCCAGCGTGCCGATTTCGACAAACTGCTGGCCGATCAAGCGGCCCTGCAAGGCGTGGAAATCCGCTATGGCGAAGCGATCGTCAGTGTCGATATCGAACGGGCGAAACCGCTGCTAGGCGTGCAACGCGAGGATGGCAGTGAGTACCACGTCGAAGCGGAGTTCATGCTCGATGCCAGCGGCTACGGCCGCGTCCTGCCGCGCCTGCTTGACCTAGAAGCACCGTCGAATTTCCCGGTGCGCCAGGCCGTGTTCACCCACGTCGAAGACCATATCGACCACCCGACGTTCGACCGCACGAAAATCCTCGTCACCACCCATCCGACCCAACGGGATATCTGGTTCTGGACCATCCCGTTCAGCAACGGCCGTTGCTCGGTGGGCGTGGTCGCGGCGGCGGAACATTTCGCCGGGCGCACCGACAATCTGGACGACTGCCTGCGCGGCTTCATTGCCGAGACGCCAAGCCTGTCCGGCGTGCTGAACAACGCGGTATGGGACACCCCGGCGCGCACCATCGGCGGCTACTCGGCCAACGTCAAAACCCTGCACGGGCCGGGCTTTGCGTTGCTAGGCAATGCGGCGGAATTCCTCGACCCGGTGTTCTCCTCCGGCGTGACCATCGCCATGCGTTCGGCGAGCATGGCCGCCGGGGTTTTGCACCGTCAGTTGCAAGGTGAAAGTGTCGACTGGCAAAGCGAATTCGCCGTACCGCTCAAACGTGGCGTCGATACCTTCCGCTGCTACGTCGAAGGCTGGTACGCAGGGACGTTCCAGGATGTGATTTTCCATCCGGACAGCTCGCCGGACATCCGTCGCATGATCAGTTCGATCCTCGCCGGTTATGCCTGGGACGAGCGCAACCCGTTCGTCGCCGAACCGAAACGCCGACTGCGGATGCTGTCGGAACTCTGCGCAAGGGATGCCACATGACCTACTTTACCGACAACTACGTCGAAGAAACCCGCTTCGGTTTCTGGTTCCTGCGCAGCCACACCTGGCAGCACCATGTGCTGCGTGTGGCGATCAATGATTTGCGCGGCCTGTTCAGCGGACCGTTGCCGGAGCGGCCGGTGTTGCTGGACGCCGGGTGCGGTCAGGGCAAGTCGTTCCAGTACCTGCGCCAGACCTTCGCGCCGCAGCACCTGATCGGCGTCGACGCCGACCCGCACAGCCTCGACCTGAGCGGCGAAGAAGCCGCCCGTCAGGGCATGGACGTGGAGTTGATCGGCAGCGACTGCGCGACGCTGGCCGTGCCGGATGCCAGCGTCGACCTGCTGTTTTGTCACCAGACCTTCCATCATCTGGTCGAGCAGGAAAAGGCACTCGCCGAGTTCTACCGTGTGCTCAAGCCAGGTGGCTATCTGCTGTTCGCCGAATCCACCGAGGCTTACATTGATACCTGGGTGATCCGCTGGTTGTTCCGTCATCCGATGCATGTGCAGAAAAGCGCCGCCGGGTACCTGGAAATGATTCAGCGCCAGGGCTTCGAATTCGGTCCGCACAATGTGTCTTATCCCTACTTGTGGTGGAGCCGCGCCAAGGATTTTGGGCTGCTGGAACGCATGGGGCTGCGCCAGCCAAAACCCTTTGGCCAGCGGGAAGAAACCCTGGTCAATGTGGTGGCGCGAAAACCGCGGGAAGGTGCTGTGTGATGAACTCAACGTACGCCAACTGTGGGAGCGAGCCTGCTCGCGATAGCGGTGGGTCAGTCAGCATAAATGTCGACTGTATAGCCGTCATCGCGAGCAGGCTCGCTCCCACAGGGTATGCGGCGGTGTTGAGAGTTTTGCTCATTGGCGCAGCCCTGCTGATCAGTGCCTGCGCCAGCAAGGCACCGCTGCCCGAGCAGACTCCGACGCTGCCGTTGCCGCAGCAATTGCACATCCAGCGGCTGCTCGACAATCAGCGTCAGGACTGGGTGCTGGTGATTGCGCCTGAAGGCCCGGGCATCCGCTGGTCGATGATGGACCTGCTGGGCATTCCTCAGGCGCGGCAAAAGCTGATCGACGGCCAATGGCAGGCAGACGGCCTGCTACCACCCAATCCGGAAGCCCGCGAGCTGTTCGCGGCCTTGCTGTTTGCGCTGACGCCCAAAGATGAATTGCGCGGCAACTACCCCACGGCCTGGCAGCATGGCGCACAACGCTCCTTGCCCGAGCACTGGGAAGTCCGTTACGCACAACCGTTGAACTTTGAATTGAAATTGCCCAAAGGCCCGACCTATCAAGTCACGCCCCTGAGTGGTGAGACGCCATGACCGCCTACCTCAATGCCCTCGGGGTCATCTGCGCGCTGGGTCGCGGCAAGCAGGAAGTCGCGAGCCACCTGTTCGCCGGCGATTGCTCCGGCATGCGCAGCGAGTCTGGCTGGGTGCCGGAACGTACATTGCCGGTGGCCGCGGTGCGCGGAGAACTGGCACCGATTCCGGCAGAACTGGCGAAGCAGAGCACCCGCAACAATCAACTGTTGCTGGAAGCGGCGCTGCAGATCCGCGCCGACATCGATCAAGCGATCCAGACCTATGGCAGCGACCGCATCGGTGTGATCCTCGGCACCAGCACTTCAGGCATCGATGAAGCCAGCCGCGGCTTGGCGCATTACATCCGCGAGCAGCAGTTCCCGGCCGACTACGACTATCAGCAACAGGAACTCGGTGCGCCGGCCAACTTCCTCGCCGACTGGCTGCAACTGAGTGGCCCGGCCTATGTGATTTCCACGGCGTGCACCTCCAGCGCCCGGGCACTGATGAGCGCCCAGCGCCTGCTGGACCTGGGCTTGTGCGATGCGGTGCTGTGCGGCGGTGTCGACAGTTTGTGCAAGTTGACCCTCAACGGGTTCTCGGCGCTGGAAGCGGTTTCCGAACAACGCTGCAACCCGTTTTCGGTCAACCGTAACGGTATCAACATTGGCGAAGCCGCGGCGCTGTTCCTGATGACGAAAGTGCCAGGCGACCAACCGTCCATCGCCCTGCTGGGCAGCGGCGCCAGTTCCGATGCCCACCACATTTCCGCACCGGAACCGACCGGCCGTGGCGCCCTGCAAGCGATGCGCAAAGCCCTGGGCCGCGCCAACCTGCAACCCGAGCAGATCGGCTACCTGAACTTGCACGGCACCGCCACCCAACACAACGACGCCATGGAAAGCCTGGCCGTGGCGGCATTGTTTCCAACCGGCGTGCCATGCTCCTCGACCAAACCGATGACCGGCCATACCCTCGGTGCGGCCGGCGCGCTGGAAGCGGCGTTCTGCTGGTTGAGCCTCAGCGCCGCCAACCACGGGCACGCGCTGCCTCCCCATGTCTGGGACGGCCAACCCGACCCGGACCTGCCGCCCCTGAACTGGGTGACTCCGGCCGATCGCCTGGCGTCCATTGCACCTCGCTACCTGATGAGCAATTCCTTTGCCTTCGGGGGCAATAACGTCAGCCTGATTATCGGAGACGCCCCATGATTGACTGGCCGCTCGCCGAACTTCTGCCCCACGCTGGCGACATGATCCTCATCGATCAGATCCTGTCGTTCGACGACGAGCAGATCCATACCCGCCTCACCGTCAAGCCCGATGGCCTGTTCAATCGGCCCGACGGCAGCCTGCCGGCGTGGGTCGGCATCGAACTGATGGCCCAGAGCGTGGCCGCCTACGCCGGTTGCCATGCGCGCCAGCGCGGCGATGCGGTGGAGCTGGGCTTCCTGCTCGGCACCCGCAAATTCGAATGCAATGTCGAACACTTCCCCGCCGGCACCGAGCTGACCATCCACGGCATTCGCTCGCTGGAAGACGACAACGGCATGGGTGTGTTCGAATGCCACATCAACGCCCCCGGCATTCACGCCACCGCTCGTCTGAACGTGTTCCGCCCGCCTCAGGCTGCTCAATACCTCAATGAAACTCCAGGAGCCAGTCATGACTGAATCCGTACTGGTCACCGGTTCCAGCCGTGGCATCGGCCGTGCCATTGCGTTGCGTCTGGCTCAGGCCGGGCATGACATCGTGCTGCATTGCCGCAGCGGGCTGACTGACGCCCTCGCGGTGAAAGCCGACATCGAGGCGATTGGCCGCAACGCGCGCGTCCTGCAATTCGACGTGTCCGACCGCGCCAGCTGCAAAGCCATTCTCGAAGCCGACGTGGAAACCCACGGCGCCTATTACGGTGTGGTGCTCAACGCCGGCCTGACGCGTGACGGTGCTTTTCCGGCGCTGAGCGAGGATGATTGGGACGTGGTGATGCGCACCAACCTCGACGGTTTCTACAACGTGCTGCACCCGGTGATGATGCCGATGATCCGTCGTCGCGCGGCGGGGCGAATCGTTTGCATCACCTCGGTTTCCGGTCTGATCGGCAATCGCGGGCAGGTCAACTACAGCGCCTCCAAGGCCGGTCTGATCGGCGCGGCGAAAGCGTTGGCGATCGAACTGGGCAAGCGCAAGATCACCGTCAACTGTGTCGCACCCGGCCTGATCGACACAGCCATGCTGGATGAAAACGTGCCGGTGGAAGAACTGATGAAAATGATCCCCGCACAACGCATGGGCACCCCGGAAGAGGTGGCTGGCGCGGTGAATTTCCTGATGTCGGCGGAAGCGTCGTACATCACCCGGCAGGTTCTGGCCGTCAACGGAGGCCTGTGCTGATGAAGCGCGTCGTCGTCACCGGCATGGCCGGCATCACCTCTCTGGGCAGCGACTGGGACACCATCGCCGGCAACTTTGCGGCCAATCGCAGCGGCATCCGCCGCATGGACGAGTGGGATCGCTTCACCGAACTCAACACACGTTTGGCCGGCCCCATCGATGACTTCAAGGTGCCCAGCCACTGGACGCGCAAACAACTGCGCAGCATGGGCCGAGTCTCGCGCCTGGCGGTGGGTGCGGCGGAACAGGCCCTGGCCGATGCCGGCCTGCTGGGTGACGAATCGATCAAGGACGGGCGCATGGGCGTCGCCTGCGGCTCGTCCACCGGCAGCACCGACGAGATCAAGGCGTTCGGCAACATGCTGCTCAACTCCGTGGCGGAAGGCCTGAACGCCAACTCCTACGTGCGCATGATGCCGCACACCACGGCGGCGAACATCAGCATCTTCTTTGGGCTCACCGGCCGGCTGATCCCGACCTCCAGCGCCTGCACCAGTGGCAGCCAGGGCATCGGCTACGCCTACGAATCGATCAAGTTCGGTCGCCTGCCCCTGATGCTCGCCGGCGGTGCCGAAGAACTGTGCCCTACCGAAGCGATGGTCTTCGATGCGCTCTACGCCACCAGCCTGAAAAACGACGCCCCGCAGACCTCGCCACGCCCCTACGACAGCGGCCGCGATGGCCTGGTGATCGGTGAAGGCGGCGGCATGCTGGTGCTCGAAGAACTCGAACACGCCCTGGCACGCGGCGCGCACATTCACGCCGAACTCGTCGGTTTCGGCAGCAACGCCGACGGCCAGCACACCACCCGCCCCGAGCAGGTCACCATGCGCCGGGCCATGGAACTGGCCCTGGAAGACGCCGGCTTGCAACCCTCGGACATCGGCTACGTCAACGGCCACGGCACCGCGACCGAACAGGGCGATATCGCCGAAACCCTGGCGACCAGCAGCCTGTTCGGTGAACACATGCCGATCAGCTCGCAGAAGAGTTTCCTCGGCCACACCCTGGGCGCCTGCGGTGCGCTGGAATCCTGGTTCAGCATCGAAATGATGAACCGCGATTTGTACGTGCACACCTTCAATCTCGATGAGGTGGATCCGCATTGCGGCAAGCTTGACTACCTGCGCGGCGAATTCCGGCAGATGAAGAACCAGTACGTGATGAACAACAACTTTGCGTTTGGCGGGGTGAATACGTCGTTGATCTTCAAGCGCTGGGCGTAAGAAAAAAAATCGCCGCTTCGGCGATTTTTTTATTCCCCGCGGCAAAAGGTTTCAACGATGAATTAGGCGATTGGGGATGTTTCCTACACACCTCATCGCATTTTCATCGAGTCTTGCGCATCTCGTCTGGCAGCGACTTCTGATTTTTAACCCGCTTGATCTGGGCGGGATTTATGGCTGTTAGGGTTCAGGGATTCCCTGACAAACAGTCCTCCAGCCATGACTCAATGCTTCAAAAAACACCTCAACGATGAACAACGCTTAAACCACAACACAACACCCGTTGCTGATTGCGAATGCAAAGAGGAGCGACTGTACGGCGCCAACACTTTGGTGACCGACGTCCCGATCCTCACGTGCGCATGCCTCTGGCGCACCTACCAGCGCGAAGCCGAAGAAATCGTTGCCCCTGGCGGTGTGTTGATCGCCGACCCGGTGGAACGCAACCGTGTGATCAACGCGGCCTACGCGCGGCTGTGGCTGCATGATCCACGGTTTCAGTGGGCCGGGCTCGCGGCGTTTGCTTCCAAGCAGGTCGGTTGCGGATTGCTGCATGCGGCGGACAGCATCGAACTCATTCGCAAGGAGCGTGAGACGCTAGAGCGAATGCGCGACAGCCGCCGAGAACATGGTTTTTTGACCCCGGACAAGATGTCCGGGCAGTCAGATGAACTGCGTGACTACAAGGAAGCCGATGCACGTAATCCGGTGCCTTCGGTGGATTTTCGTTCGGCGGGAAAGGACTTGTCGCTGGTGCAACAGCAGTTCCGACATGTTCACGACATGATGGCGCTAGGGAACACCACGCTGTTCCTGGATATTTTTCCGCTGCATGAGTTTTACGCGAAGCGGGGGGTTGAACGAGTTGAAGAAGTGCCTGAGAGCGCGAGAGGCAATCTATGGGCATCCGAGGTTCCCGGTTCTTTGGCCGGCAGGTCAGGAAACGCTCGTTTTCGGTCAATTTCAGCAGGAAATCCTATTTGCTTTCGAGGCGATTGAAGCCGGGGACATTGCCAGGAGCGTTGTGTATCTAGCTAGGCATGAGCAGCGCAACATTCTGCAGCCCGCCATTTACGAGGACCCGCAAATGGTGGCTTTGCTACGTGCAAACCACGCTGCCTACGTGACCGGTTTTCCCTCTGGCGTGGCCCAGGCGATCGAGCTGACCCTTACGAGCCAATGCCAACCTGTTGAGGATGGACGCACCATTGGTTTCAGTAACAATCCACTGGCGGACTTATCGGACATCAATCAACGCATGCCTTTTGTACTCCGTGCTGCGGCCAGTTTTGACGCCATGCTCAACGACAGCAACCGAGGTGAGTTAGAGCAGTCGATTCGAGAGATTGCCTCAGGTGACGAGGCATGAACCCGCGCAACTGGCACCGCGTCGCAGGCTGGCTACTTCTGGCAGTGCTGATGCTGGCTGCCATCCATCGACTGATGCAGCCTTTGTGGGGTGAACCCGAAATTGCCCTGGAGATAGGCGGAACCTATGAAGACATGATTAACCGTTCTTCAGCCTCTTTTAGCCCGTTGCTCTCAGGGCACCTATGGCTCGGAATTCCAATGGTGGATGCACGACTGCGATTGATTGACCCGCAGTACGGGTTCATCACGCCTCTGGCTCGCTTTTTCACTGTCGGGTTTGACGACAATGTCATTGAAGACATCCGCATGTCCCCCCAAATAGAACCGTTGCTGCTCGATGACGCCCTCAAGGTCGTTCTCGATTTACAGGACCAGTGGAGAGAAAAAGGCTGGGTGGCAATGGGCGTGCGAAACGACCCCACCATCGCCGATACACCCGAATGGCGAGCCAAGCTTCGGGCAGGGATCCGGCACGGGCGATCCTTTTGGCAGGCGGGCGACAAGTATCAGGTAATGCTGCTATTAGGCCGTTTCAAGAATTCCAGAAATCCGACCGAAGAACGCTATCTCATCACCCTTTCCATTGCCAGACCGTGGGTACCCTTCGATGAAAATGAAGAGGTGTGGGAGCGGGAATGAATTGAAACGCTGTTTCGTCCGTGAGCGCGCCAGCCCTTCAAGTATTCAACGATTAAAGCAACGCATTCAAAACGACAAAGGGCACCTTTCGGCGCCCTTTTTACATGCAGGTCGGCTTGTCATCACCCTGTACCTGCTTGGCTCTGCGATAGCTGGTTGCCCAGGATCCTCAGAGTCTATGAAGTCCCTTCGGGGACGCCGGCATTTGATAGATCAGGGTGGATCGAGGTTATCCAGTACGCGGTTTACTGCCAGCTCTCCCAGCATGATCGACTGCTGAATGCCTAACAGCGTGTTGCTCTGCGACCCTTTCAGGTACCTCGCAAAATCGCTGGCCATGACGTTGGCCGATGCCAGTGATTCACAGGCGTATTCCAGCAAGGTGTGGTTGTCGACGCCGGGGGCGATGAGGAACATTTCGCTCGGTTCGTGAGGTGCGTCCGGATCAATGCCCGAGGAGTTTTTTGCTTTAGTCATGTTTCGGCTACCTACAAAAGTGGAGCCACCAAGTTGCTACTAATCAAAAGGGTGGCAGCCGTACGCAGGTTAGTAGACCGGGAAACATGAACCGGCGCGCTCGAAAGCGCCCTACGCACGGCTACCATCAAAATGCAGGCATGGATCTGCCCGACTATCTGGCATGCAAGTGCGCATCATGTAAACACGAGCTACTAAACCCGATCACTGGGAATCAGTGACACGAGCCAAGTTACCGACGGCCCCAAAAGCGCACAAGCCGGCGGATTCTGGGGTAGTTGTAGGCGCTGCCACAAGGTGTTGTAGCCTTCCGGAAGGCGTCTTAGGAAACGTCCCACAACCACCGCTGACACGCTGAAAAACCTGTAGGAACCGCCCGCAGCAAGACGGTATCTACAGAGGTCTTGTTGGGCCTCGTGATCATGCAACGCCATCTACACTCTCCGGATCAGGCCGCGTGCACAGAGCCTGCTCGAACCGCAAACGCTGATCAGCCCAACAACGCGCGGTTCTCTTTCACGTCAAGGAGATGACCATGCAAGTGAAAGCCCTGATCGCCGCGTTGCTGTTCGGCCTGCTGCCTGGTGCCAGCCAGGCGACAAATCTGATCTACATGCCGTTCGAGACGGTGCTGTCCAATGCGCTCCGCGCCGGGCGGCTCGATGGCAGCGTGAAGTTCTACCTGGCGGGCAACGGACCGACGGAGCACCTGCAAGTGTTGCGCACGAATGTCGTCAGCGACTGGCCCACCAATGCGTCCAACAAAAGCGATTTCGACGCCTGTGAGTGGGCCGTGCAATCGACGCTGATCGAATTGCAGGAAGAGGCCAAGCGGGTGGGTGCGAATGCGGTGACCAACATCGTGAGTTATTACGACCAGCATGTGCGCAAAGACCTGAACACCTATGAGTGCCGGGCCGGTGTGTTTGTAGCGCGGGTCGCGTTGCGTGGGGATTTGGTGCGGGTGCCGTGAGCGCCCTGACACCCCGAAAACCTGTAGGAGCCGGCTTGCTGGCGATAGCGGAATGTCAGGTGCCAAAGATGTTGACTGTTACGCCGCCATCGCCGGCAAGCCGGCTCCTACAGGGTTGCGTTCGGTCATGATTTTAGGGGTTCGACTTTGCGTGTCAGCAGGTCGACGAAGGCCTTGGCCATGGGCGATTTCTGATCCTTGCGCTGCACCAGCCATACGGCCGAAACGGCCTCTGGATCGAGTAAAGGCCGATAGACCACGCCATCAATCCGCATCCGCTGATAAGACGCCGGCAACACCGACACACCCAACCCCGCCGCCACCAGCCCAATAATCGTCATGGCCTCGCCGGCCTCTTGCGCGAAATGCGGACTGAAACCGGCATCCCGCGCCAGGCTGAGCAACTGCGCGTACAAACCGCTGCCATAGCTGCGTGGGAAAAACACGAACGGTTCGAGTGCTAGGGCTGACAGAAACAATCCCTCCTCGCTGTCCTGCACCAGCGGATGCTTGGAGCTGAGCACCGCCACCAGCGGCTCACGCATCAGCTCTACGACATTCAGCGAGTCCGGCAACCCCAACGGCCGCATGATCCCGACTTCGATCGATTCATCGACCAATGCATCGGCCACTTGGGTACTGCTCATTTCCCGCAGGTTCAAATGCACGGCGGGGAAGCGCTGGCGGAACGAAAAAATCGCCTGGGGAATGGTCGAGTTGAACGGTGCCGATGAGGTGAAGCCGATCTTCAGTTCACCCAGCTCACCCAGCTGCGCCCGTCGCGCCACATCCGCCGCTTTATCGACTTGCGCCAGCGCCAGGCGCGCCTCTTCGAGAAACAGCCGACCGGCCTCGCTCAGTTCGACCCGACGATTGGTCCGCTCGAACAGGCGCGCGCCGATCTCTTGTTCCAGCGCCTGAATCTGCTGGCTCAACGGCGGTTGCGAGATACCCAGCACCTGTGCGGCGCGGCCAAAGTGCAGTTCTTCGGCGACGGCGATGAAGTAGCGCAGATGACGCAATTCCATGAAAACCCCATTAGGTCGTAAAACCTCTTAAACAGGTCGAACAATATATTGGATTGAATCATTAGGCAGCTATATGCTTTTTTCATTGCCTGACCGGCTGCGCTCCCCCCGAGGTCCGAAGTGAAAACTGCTGTCGCCCCACTCGCCCATGAAATTCCCCCCGCCGCGCTGGACGATGCCGTCGCCGAGCTCAAGGAAATCTACATCGAAAAAGGCACGCCGATGTTCATGCGCACGGTGCTGGCCTTGTTCTGCGGCGGCTTCGCGACGTTTGCATTGCTGTACTGCGTGCAACCGATGATGCCGCTGCTGTCCCACGAATATTCCATCAACGCGGCGCAGAGCAGCCTGATTCTCTCGGTGGCCACCGGCATGCTCGCCATCGGTCTGCTGATCACGGGACCGATCTCCGACCGGGTCGGACGCAAACCGGTGATGGTGGCGGCGCTGTTTGCTGCGGCGCTATGCACCATCGCCAGTTCGATGATGCCGAGCTGGCATGGCGTGCTGGTGATGCGCGCGCTGATCGGCCTGTCGTTGAGCGGCCTGGCGGCGGTCGCCATGACCTATTTGAGCGAAGAAATTCATCCACAACACATCGGTCTGGCGATGGGTCTGTACATCGGCGGCAACGCGATTGGCGGGATGAGCGGACGTTTGATTACCGGGGTGTTGATCGACTTTGTCAGCTGGCACACAGCGATGCTGGTGATCGGCGGCCTGGCGCTGATCGCGGCGGCAGTGTTCTGGAAGATCCTCCCCGAATCACGCAACTTCCGCGCCCGCTCGCTGCACCCGCGCAGCCTGCTCGATGGCTTCACCCAGCATTTTCGCGACGCGGGTTTGCCACTGCTGTTCCTTGAGGCTTTCGTGCTGATGGGTGCGTTCGTGACCCTGTTCAACTACATCGGCTATCGCTTGCTGGCCGGGCCTTACAACCTGGATCAGACCTTTGTCGGGCTGCTGTCGGTGGTGTACCTGTCGGGCATTTACAGCTCGGCGAAAATCGGTGCGCTGGCGGACAAGCTGGGGCGCCGTCGAGTGCTCTGGGCCACCATTGTGTTGATGCTCGCAGGGCTTGCGCTGACGATGTTCACCCCTCTGCCGGTGGTGATTGTCGGGATGCTGGTTTTTACTTTTGGCTTCTTCGGTGCGCATTCGGTGGCGAGCAGCTGGATCGGGCGTCGGGCTCTCAAAGCCAAGGGGCAGGCGTCGTCGCTGTATCTGTTCAGCTACTACGCCGGGTCGAGTATTGCCGGCACGGCGGGCGGGGTGTTTTGGCACCTGGGTGGGTGGAACGGGATCGGGTTGTTTATTGGGGCGTTGCTGGTGGTGGCGTTGTTGATTGCGTTGAAACTGGCGAAGTTGCCGCCGTTGCCGGGGGCTGGGGCGGTATAGGTTTTATGGGCATATCCATTGCTGCGGTAACGGCCGCTATTGGTTCCGCCCTTACGGCGGGTTACTTGGAGGAGCGCCAAGTAACCAAGCGCTTTTGCCCCTTTCGTTCGGTGCCTCGCCTAGGCTCGCCATGCCCTCGCTCCGGTCCTGCTCCGTGGGCCCGCCGCCATCGGCCATCCATGGCCGGGGGCGGCTAACCCGGCATCCATGCCGGGTTGCCCACTGCGCAGAACCTCCACTCGGCCTCTCGAGGGGGCGACCACCGCCACAGCCGCCGAGGCGGCCTTAAAGCCGACCTGGCTCTTTGGTCGACCGCGTTGTCCTTTTGGCTGCGACCTCATTCCGGATATGTACACCATTCCCCTGTAGGAGCCGGCTTGCTGGCGATGGACGTCAACGATGACGCGGGCAGTCTGGATGAACGCGTTGCCTGGGCGTTTTTCGCGAGCAGGCTCGCTCCTACACGGGGATTGGGTTCACACGGTCAAAATGGTAGGAGCCAGCTTGCTGGCGATGGACGTCAACGATGACGCGGGCAGTCTGGATGAACGCGGTGACTGGGCGTTTTTCGCCAGCAAGCTGGCTCCTACAGGGATCGCGTGCGCTTTTGATCTTCACCACTCTTCAGGTCGAGCGTTAGCTCGCCTTTCGCTTTTGATCTTGCGGTGGACGCCCCCTCGTGAGGCCGAGTGGAGGTTCTTCGCAGTGGGCACCGCGGCAAGGATGCCGCGGTAGCCGCCCCCGGCCATGGATGGCCGATCGCGGCGGGCCCACGGAGCAGGACCGGAGCGAGGGGATGCCGAGCCATGGCGAGGCACCGAACGAAAGGGGCAGAAGCGCTTGGTTACTTGGCGCTCTTCCAAGTGACTCGCCGTAAGGGCGAAACCAATAGCCGCCGTAACCGCAGAAATGGATATGCACCCCAAGCCCAACCTCGGCTACCTGAGCACCACCCGAGCCTCAAGCACCAAATCCCGCTTTTCCAGCACCATCGATTGCACCAAAGCCCCCCCACGCTCAACACCATCCAACCATTCCAACACCCTCTTCGCATCACCCCGGAGGGTCAGCCGCAACAGTTCGTTGTCAGCCTCCATCTGATCCAGTTCCAGCCCCGCCGCCGCAACACTTTCACTGACACGCAGCGAAAGAGGCTGATCAGTGACAACCCCAAGAGGTCGCGCCCGTTGCAACTGCGCAGCCAAAGCCTGCTGCTGTTGATACTGACGCTCGACAACCTCAAGACGCTGACGACCCGGCTGCCAGATCAAGCTGAACGTCGCGACAACTAACAAGAACACCCCCACGATCAACAGCAGCCGTCGTTCGCGAAGAGACAGACGTAACCAGGCCGCCCTCATGAGTTGTCCTCCACAACGAGCGTCGCCTGCACCCGGTCGCGCTCCTTGCTCGCACTGTCGAGCCGAACCGGCACGCCTTGTTGCCGTGCGCGTTCACGCAGTTGCTCCAGCTCGGCAAAGCTGTTGGCCGTCAGCTGGACTTTCCAGCCATCGCCCGCACGGAATTCGATACGTCCGACATCAACATGACTCGCACCGATGACCTGCTCCACCAGGCTCACCAAGCCCGCAACCCGGGTTTTCTGCGGTTCAACCGTCTGGCTTTGCAGCACCTTGAGCTGCGTCGCCAGATCAACGATGCGGCTCTGTTCAGGGTAAAGCGCCTTGAACTGCTGCTCGTTCCGAGCGTAGAGCTGGCGGGTTTCACCTTCGAGAAAATGGATGCGCGTCGCACTGGCGCCCCACGTCAGCAGCAACAGCATCACTAACGCCAGGCCAGCAAAATGCCAGGGCAGCCGTTTGCCGCGCGGGGAGAATTCGCCTTGCAGCAGGTTGATCGCCCGCACCTGACGAAGTGCCAGGCACTGGTCGACATCGACCGCATCGTGACGCTCATCGATCCATCGAATGTCCGGAGACAACGCAGGCCTGAGCGCGGCCAGCCCTTCATCGGAAACCGCCAAACGGGCCGCCATCCCACCACCGATCAGCCACCGACCGAACCAGCGGACGACGACCGCCTCAGTCCCCGGCAACACATCCGCATCGACATACACTGAACGGACTGCAACACTCGCCTCGGCCAGCAGCGCCAACACTGCTGCCAATCGTTCGCGAGCGATCACCATCACTGGATAACGCCCTTCCGAATCGCGAACACCAACACCCAGGTGCAGTTTTTCCAGCATCTCACCCAGTTGATCCTCTACCGCAAACGCGATGGCATTTGCATCAGGCTGACGTTTTGAAGGCCACGGATCGCTGCGCACCCAACTGCACAATTCCATGGGCAGCAACAGATCGACCGGCTGACCGTCCAGTGTCTGCGCAGCTTGATGCAATGGCACGAGCTGGCGCTGGCCGGTCGAAGACCACAGGTAGCATGGCCAGTCAGTCGACGGTTCGGTCAGGCCTTCGGCGGTCAGGTAAAGCCAGGTGTTCATCGCGGCATCTCATGGGTACTCGAAGGAAGAAGGCGGCGTTGCAGGATGTTGAACCGGTGCGTGTCGGGGTCCCGTTCGACGTCCGTGGCCAGGCGCAAACGGCTCTGCCCTTGAGAGACCTGCACCGTGATCCGGAACCAGCGGCTGCCGATTCCGAGCCCATGGCTGCTCAGGCCCGCGCCTGCCAGCAACGGGTCCTGGGTAAAGGCCTGAACGCTGGCCCATGCCGCCTCTGAACGCTGACCAACCAGCGCGTCGGCGACACCCGCGTCCACGCCATCAAGGGTCCTCAAGACCATCGCGGGCGCGGTGTTGATGTTCAAAGTGGCTTCGGTGGGAAGCACCGCTACCCAGGGTTCCAACTGCCGCAGAAGCTGGCCGTCGACACCAGGCAACAGACGCAGCTGACTCAACTCTTGCAATGCACCCACCTGACTCAGTGGCAGCGGTGGAAGATCGAGCAGGTCGAGCAGGCGCGCCCATCGGTTGAGCGTGACTTGATCGATCTGACCCTGGGTCAGCAATGCATTGAGATTGAAGCGCCCGGCAAGGTCTTCGATATCGACGCTTAACTGCGCGTCCTCAATGTCGAAGTCAGCCGTCATCCGTGCCCAGTCCTGAGTCAGATCGACTGTTTTTTGCCCCGCGCTCGCGGCGTCCTGCAGCTGCAAAAGCGCCCAGGTTTCCCCGGCCATCGCGAGTTGGCGCAAGTGCACCTGCTGCAGGGATTGCCCGCTGCTTTGCAACGACAGACGATGACTGCGCAACAAGCCGCTGGTGATCAGCAACACCAGGCTCATGACCAACAAAACGCTGATCAACGCGATGCCCCGTTGATGTCCGCTCATGGCAACGCGCCCGGCAGAATCAGCACTCGGCGGATCGAATCGAAACGGCCTACCGATATTTGCAGTTCCAGCGCCAACGGCGCGTTCACGGCTGGCCCGGACGGCCTCTCGCCAAGCCAGCCCGACTGACGGTCAAACAGGCGCCAGCTCAGCGCCCGAACATCGTCGAGGAGTTTTTGCCGTTGCAGAAGGGGCGTGCCTTCTCCAAGACTTTCACGCCACAGCACACCGTTGTCGAGGCGGTAGGTGAGTGTGTGGCGCTCGCTGCGGGGCTGGTCCAGCGGATTGCGCCAGTGGCTGCGTTGCAACTGCAGCAGCGTTTGCTGGAGTACGACAGGCTGTCCGGTGACGTGCATCACGTCCCGCTCAATCACCGCTACCGCCCGTTGCAGCCGGCGAAAGTCGCGGTCGTGGGTCGCCGTACTCTGCTGCACGCGCACCACGCCATCGAACAGGCCCCAACTGGCCAGGCCGAGCAAGGCAAAAATCGCCATGGCGATCACGAGTTCCAACAGAGTGAACCCGGTTTGCCTACTCATGATGAACAGGCATCCAGCTACGGGTGCGATGCAGGGAATGTTCACGAGCAGAAAGACCAACCTCAATCTCGACTGTAAGCAGTCGCGGGTCGGGCGAAACGCTAATGTGCTGGCGCAGCAGCCAGTCGCGGCGATCCATGTGCACCACGCGCTGCTGTTGGCCGAGCGTCGGCGCCGGTTGCAGGCGCAGTTCGTTCAAATGGTTGTCGGCCAGCCAGGCGGCGAACAGTCGCTCCTCGATCGCGCCGGTCTGCTTCACCACGTATTGGCTCGCCGACAGCACGGCCGCCGCCAGCGTCGAGAAGACGGCCAGGGCGACCATGATTTCCAGCAGCGTGAACCCACCCATGCGCGCCTTAACCATCAATCGCGGCCTCCCCCAGGCCATCGCTCGACAGACTCAGGAGCGTGTTGTCACGGGTCGCGAAGGTCAGCGTGAAGGCGCTGGTTTCATCGCTGCTGAGCATCAGCAATTGCGGCAGTCCCTCATCGGCGCCCAGCATCAGGGCGTGCCCATCCTGCTCAAGGTGCAGCCGCAGGTTTTCCGGCCAACGGTAAAACGCCGCCATCGGCGCCCAGCCCCCGGCATCGAGCCGCATGGCGCGATAACCGCGATCACTGAGGCGCAGACCGTATTCCTCGCCATCCAGCACCGCCCGCTCACGCAGCTGCTGAATCATGCCGGCCATGGCCAGCGCTTCGTGCCGAGCCTGGCGCAGTGGATTCGGACCGGCGACAACACTGACCATGCCCAGCAACACGCCGATGACCACAATCACGATCATCAACTCGAGCAAGGTAAAACCGCGGCAACGCTGGCGCATGAATCAGCCATCCCCGTTGCCGATATCGGCCGCATGCCCTTCGCCACCCACCACGCCATCCGAGCCGAGGGAATACAGGTCGTAGCTGCCATCGATCGATTGCACGCCGGGATTGAGAAACTGATAGGGCGAACCCCACGGGTCGACCGGCAGGTTTTTCAGGTAGCCCTGCGGGTTCCAGTTTCTCGCCGCCGGCAGGCCCGCCGGACGTTTGTTCAAGGCTTCCAGCCCTTGTTGGGTCGAGGGGTAGTGGAAGTTGTCGAGGCGGTACATTTCCAGGGCGGTGGCGATGGCCTGGATATCGATTTTCGCCGCCGTGACCTTGGCCTGATCGGGACGGCTCATGAACTGCGGTACCACGATGGCCCCCAGCACGCCGATGATGACGACCACCACCATGATTTCGATCAGGGTAAAACCGCGTTGCGAGTGATTGCGTAGAGGGGGCATGGGTCAATTCACCAATTGATTGAGGCTGAGAATCGGGAGGAGGATGGCCATGACGATCAGCAGCACGACGCCGCCCATCAGCACCAGCATGGCCGGCTCGAAAAGGCTCACGACCAGCGCGATTCGCGCCGCCAGGCTGTTTTCCTGTTGTTCGGCGGCGCGTACCAGCATCTGGTCCAGTTCGCCTGCGCGCTCACCGCTGGCGATCATGTGCAGCATCATCGGCGGGATGTCGCCGCTGAGTTCCAGACCCCGGGTCAGCGTTCCGCCCTCGCGCACGGAGCGGGCGACATCGACCATGCGCGCGCGAATGGTCAGGTTGCCGATCACGGCGGCGGCGATTTCCAGGGCGTCCACCAGCGGCACGGCACTTTTGCCGAGGATCGCCAGGGTGCTGGCAAACCGCGCGGCTTCCATCGCCCGCAGCACTTCACCGGCGATCGGCAGCTTCAATGCCAGACGATGCCAGCGCAGGCGCCAGAGGGGTTGGCGCAAGCTCCAGCAGTAAAGACTGATCAATGTCGCCAGCGCGCCCATCAACCACAGGAAATGCTGGCGCAGGCCATCGCTCACAGCGATCAGCGCCTGAGTCAGCCACGGCAACGGCTGGCCGCTGTCGACGAAGATTTTCACCACGTCCGGCACCACGTAGCCGAGCAGGAAACCGACAATCGCCACGCTGGCCAGCATCAGGATCAGTGGGTAGACCAACGCCATCTGGATTTTCTGCCGCGAGGCCTGACGCGCCTGGGTGTACGCCGCCAGTTGCTCCAGCACCTGACCCAGGTGCCCGGAACGTTCACCGGCGGCGACGGTGGCGCGAAACAGTTCGGGGAACGCCTTGGGAAACAATCCCAGTGCGGTTGAAAGGGCATGCCCTTCCATCACCCGGCTGCGCACCGCCGACAACAGGCCCGCGACCTTGCGCCGGCCCGTCTGTTTGGTCACGGCTTCCAGCGCTTCTTCCAGGGGCAGCCCCGCCTGAACCAGCGTCGACAACTGCAGCGTCAACAACGCCAGGTCCGCCGCGCTCAGGCGTCCGCTGCGCGGTTGCGTGCCCGCGGCGCCGCCCGTGCTGACCTCGTGCAACTCCCGCGGCCACAACCCGCGCTCGCGCATCAATTGCCGGGCATGACGCGGGCTGTCGGCTTCCAGTCGGCCCTTGCAGCGGCGACCCTGGGCATCGTCGGCGCGGTAGTCGAATGTCGGCACTCGCTAGTCCTCCCGGGTCACGCGCAGCAACTCGTCAAGGCTGGTCACGCCGTCGAGCACCCGTTGCCGACCGTCCTGAAACAGGCTGCGGGAGACCTTGCGCGCTTCCGCAGTCAGCGCCTGCTCGCCGGCACCCTGATGAATCAGCGCTGACACCGCAGGCGTGACGCTGATCAATTCGTAGATGCCGATACGCCCGCGATAACCGTGCTGACAGTGCTCACAGCCCACGGCGCGGAACAGTTGCAGTGGCGCCGCCGCATCGAGCCCGAGGCGCTCACAGACGGTCGCATCAGCGCGATACGACGCCTTGCAGTGCGGGCACAGCGTGCGGAGCAGCCGTTGGGCCAGAATGCCCACCAGCGACGACGCCAGCAGGTAGGCATCGACGCCCATGTCCACCAGTCGCGTGACCGCGCCCACCGCGCTGTTGGTGTGCAATGTCGAGAGCACCAGGTGCCCGGTCAGCGAGGCTTGCACGGCGATTTCCGCCGTCTCGCGATCGCGGATTTCACCGACCATGACGACGTCCGGATCCTGACGCAGAATCGCCCGCAAGCCGCGGGCAAAGGTCATGTCCACTTTCGGATTGACCGGCATCTGCCCCACGCCCGGCAGGTGATATTCGATGGGGTCTTCAACCGTGAGGATGTTCCGCGTCTGATCGTTCAGGCTGCTCAGTGCCGCGTACAGGCTGGTGGTTTTGCCGGAGCCGGTGGGCCCGGTCACCAGCAGAATGCCGTGAGGCCGGGCCAGCAACTGACACAGATCGGCCAGGGTGTCGCCGGGCATGCCCAGTCGCTGCAAATCCAGGCGCCCGGCCTGTTTATCGAGCAAGCGCAGCACCACCCGCTCGCCGTGTGCGGAAGGCAAGGTCGAGACCCGCACATCCACTTCGTGGCCGGCCAGCCGCAACGCAATCCGGCCGTCCTGGGGGATGCGTTTTTCCGCGATGTCGAGGCGCGCCATGACCTTGATCCGCGACACCAGCAGCGTCGCCAGCTCACGCCGGGGCCTGAGCATTTCGCGCAACTGCCCGTCGACCCGCATGCGCACCGACAGCGAGTGCTCGAAGGTCTCAAGGTGTACGTCGGACGCCTGCTCGCGCACGGCCTCGCTGAGCAAGGCGTTGATCAGCCGGATGATCGGCGCATCGCCCTGCTGCTCCAGCAGATCGGCGGTTTGCGGGACCTGATCAACCAGGCTGAGCAGGTCGAGTTCGTCGTCCAGCCCTTGGGCCACCTGCTCCGCCGCGCTCTGGCCGTCACGGTAGGCGGCGGCCAGGCGCGTGGCGAACTCATCGGCATCCAGCACCCGGATCGGCAGATGCCGAGCGAAAGCCCGGCGGGCTTCCGACAGCGCCGTCAGCGGCGTATCGGCGCGCAGCACAAGGCTCGGTTCATGCCCCTCGGACTCCAGCAAGACGCCGAAACGCCGGGCGAAACCGAACGGCAGCTGTTCGATTTTTTCGCTCATGGCGTCACCGGAGCCTGCTTGCGCAAATCGAACAGCGGCGCATCGCCGGCCGGTTCGAACAACTGCCGCGATTCGGCCGGCAGCAGCAACGAGTTGTTGCCGCGCGTGCCGGGCTGGCTCAACTGGCGCAGCGCGTTGTAGCGCTGCTGGCTCACGTCGGCCAGGTCTTCCTTGCTGCGCACGATGGTGGGCCGCAGAAACACCATCAGGTTGCTTTTGGTTTGCGTGTCCCGGGTCCAGCGAAACAGCGCACCCAGGTAAGGAATATCGCGCAGCAACGGCACGCCGCTTTGCTGGGTGCGGACGCTGTCGCGGATCAACCCGCCGATCACGATGATCTCGCCATCGTCGGCCAGGATGGTGCTCTTGAGCGCGCGCTTGTTGGTGATCAGGTCGGAAGAGTCGACACCGGACACCGACGGCGCAATGTCCGACACCTCCTGCTCCACTTCCAAGCGCAGGGTCGACCCTTCGTTGATGTACGGCTTGATCTTCAGGCTGATGCCGACGTCCTTGCGCTCGACGGTGGTGAACGGGTTGTCCGCACCGTTGCTGTTGGTCGCGTAGGAGCCGGTCTTGAACGGCACGTTTTGCCCGACGATGATTTCCGCTTCCTGATTGTCCAGGGTCAGCAGGCTCGGGGTGGAAAGCAGGTTGCTGTGGGTGTCGCTGGCGAGCGCCGAAATCAGTGCGCCGAAACGGTCGCCGCCCAACTGCAGGAGCGCGCCTTCCGGGGCGGATTTTTTCTCGTCGAAGTTCAGCCCGCCAATGATCGGAATGTCGGTGCCGGGGAAGTTGATGAAGCCCTTCGCGTCGCCGCTGCTGACACCCCATTGCACGCCCACGGCTTGCGCGATGTCGCCGGAAATTTCGACGATGGCGGCATGGATCAACACTTGGGACCGAGGCTGGTCCAACTGGCGCACGATGTTTTCGACGGTGCGGATTTGCGCGGGCTCGGCGATCAGCACCAATGCGTTCTGGCTCTCGTCGGCCTTGATCATGAACGGGGCGCTGGACGCGCTTTCCTTCGCGCTGCCAAGGGCAGATGCCTGCTTTCGGCCCTGCCCCATCATCTCCAGCACCTCGGCCAATTGTTTGGCATCGCTGTGGCGCAAGCGAATCACCCGGGCGTTGTCCAGTGACGCGGTGGCTGGCGTGTCCAGGCCTCGCGCCAAATCCAGCAAGCGCTGGCGAACCGCAGGCGGGCCGATGAAAATCAGGCGGTTGGTCCGGGTGTCGGGCAGCACCTGTATCACGGTGTCGGCACTGCGCTTGCCCAGTGACGATTCAATGATCGTGGCCACGTCCGCTGCCTGGGCGTGATGCAGTTGCACCACGGCATGCAGGTTGTTCTGCCCCGAATCCAGCTGCCGCACGACCTTGGCAATCCGCCCCACGTTGGCCGCCGTGTCAGTGACGACCAGCGCATTGGCCGACACCGACGGCCCGACATAACCGTTGGCCGAGATCAGCGGCCGGACCAGCCCGGCAAGGTCCGAGGCACTGCTGGTGTTCAGCTCGATGACTTGAGTGATGAACTGCGACGCCGTGGTGTTTGGTGTGAGGCCCTGACCGGCGCGGGTCTTCGCCTCGGTGACCGGCGTGATCAGAATCCGGTCGCCTTCGTCGATCACCGTGAAGTTATGGGCATCGAGTACCGAATAGAACAAGCGACGCACGCCCTCGCGGTCGAGGGCCTGGCGCGACATGACCGTGACGCGTCCGGAAACTCTGGGATCAAGCACCACCGTGGTCCCGAGGATGCCCGACATTTCTTCAACGATGTCGCGTAACTCGGCATTGTTCAGCGCCAGTTGCCACTTTTCCTCCTCGGCTCGCAGCGCCTCATGAAAGAGCACCGTCGCCAGCGCGGCCAGAAAAAAAACAATGCGCAGGCTCTGCGCGCCGATGAAGCTGTTCATGGGTGTGATCACTCTGACTGCCCGGGAAGCGGGCGTAGAAAACGCGTGGAGCCGAGAGGTGCGTGCGGGTCGGGCGGCGAATCGAGGGGGCGCAGGAACTTCGTGGAAGACGTCTGCAGCTTCAGCACCTCTTCTCGACCTTTGTTCCATAACACCGCTTGATTCGCCTCGACGCGACGCAGGACGCTGCCGCCCGGCAACTGATCCCCTACCTGATAAATCCGCGAACCTTGAGCGTCCGCCAGCAACGCTCTGGACAAGCCAGTGCCGAGGACAAAACTGGCCTGCAAGGTCAGAGGCTCGGCACTGGGCAGCAAAGTGGCCTCAGCCGTCAGACCGAGTACCGTGGCGATTGCGCTGGTATTGAGAGGTGCCCGGGGCGGTGGCGTTAGCACCGTTGCCGCGAGCGACACCGGCGAAGCGAGGCCTTCGCGAAAAGCCCGTTCCTGCCACGTTAAAAAAGCTGCGTAACCGACGGACAGGATCAGCACACTGAGTGTGCACAGGCGCTTGTTCACTCGGGCGGCTCACTGCGAACACGGCTGCAAAAGGACATCCGCCGCAGCACGCGGTGCCCGCACAACTCATGAATGATGACCGCGCCGACGTGCAGCACGATGAGCAACGCCAGAAAAACACAGGCCCAGACATGCAGCGTCAGGAACCACGCGATCAACCCGGGATCGCTCAGCGGCTGGGCTATTTCAACCAGCCCGAACACGTCGATCGGGCGGTCCATCATCAACACGCCGGTGACCAGCACGAGGCTGATCACGAGGTAGATCAGCGTGTGCGCGAACAGCGCGAGTTTGCCCATGAAGCCAAGTGTCCTCACGCTCGTATGTCGGGCATGAGCGACAAAAATAATGAAGCGCCAGACGAAAAACGGGATGTAAACCGTGGTCAGCGACACATTGAGAAAAGCAACCCATCGAGAGACCTTTGGGGACGAATCGATGGCGGCCACATAAAAACCGGAAATCAGGGTCCAGACGATGACTGCCGCCGATAACCAGTGCAGCCATACGCGTTGGGTGGAGTAACCCAAAGTCGTCATTTTTCAACTCGATGTTCAACAGGAGAATGAGCCTTCAGGCGACCCGTCGCGGATCACCTGAAGTGTTACGGGGCGGGCTTAAAGCTTGTTCCACGCCATGTGCCAGTGCGCACCGACGCCAGGTTCGAACCCGTTGGCGGACGGGATGTACTGTTTGCAGTAACCGGCTTCGGCGCCCTGCTTGCACTCAAAGACTTCATTGGTCTTCGGTTGCAGCACTTTGGTACCGGCCTTGTACTCGCTGAGACCTTCGGGGAACACGAAGTCGTAGTCGGCACCGGCACCTTCGCCGGTCAGAGTGGTGGTCTGGGTGTCCTGGCGCGTGGTTCGGCCATCCAGGGTGGTGCCAACCAGCGTTAGGGTGTGTTTGCCTGGGTTGCTGCGAACGTCCATCGCGAGACCGCTGGTGCCGCTGTCTACCTGAGCCGAGGTCGAACCGACGGGCTTGTTGTTCTCATCGAACAAGGTCGCTTCGACGTTCATTTTGCGATTGGAGATCATGCTGAAATCGACCTTGGCGAGGCCTTTATCCAGAACATATTCGGCTTGCTGAGAGGCGACCGACAGGCGGGCGGCGGCGTCTTCCTTCATGTCCAGCTGGACTTCGTAACGGGTGACGCCGCTTTCTTTCTGCGCATACAGGGTGTTGCTGCCACGAACCGGCGTGATGGTGCCGGATTCATCACGGATGCCTGCGCGGATGAGCGTGTGAGTTGCGTTGATTTTTTCTGCCAGTTTGAACGCCCAGTTGTTCGGCGAACCTTCCTCGGCCGTATCAATGGTGATTTCGACGTCGTAAGCCGGGCTGACGCCATTGGCAGAGAATGCGCGGGCCTTGACCTTGTCACCGATCAGCAATTGAGTCGAAGGCGCGATGCCGCCAACGGAGGACCAGCCACCCGGCAATACTTCACCAAGGATGTTCACATCGACTACGTTGTAAAACGCCGCGTCGGTATCACCGACGGTCCAGATCCCCAGGATGACGTGCTGGCCAGACTTGTCTTCAGGAATGGTGCAGTTGTGTTTTGCACCGGACACCGGAAGCTGGTGATTTCCGTCGACGACGCAGAACGGCGTACTTTCGAACGAGGCGCGCTTGAGGGATTCGTTAACGCTCCAGCCATTACGAGTGATGAAGTACTCGTGCTTGGTGGCTGGATGTGCCTGGGTGTAGCGCCATTGAAAATCAATGTTGCGATCCTTGATTTCCGTCAATTGCCAACGGGTAGCGGATTGAGCATCCAGAGCTGAGAACGCCGGGTGACTGCCACTGGCGATCTCACCGTCTTTCGGTCCAAGTCCTACACCACCGCCACTGCCGGCCGGGAAACCTTTGAAAGTTTCACCGACACTTTGAGGTTCATATTGGGCGTTGCCACACTCTTTGTTATCCCCTTTCTGGCAGAGCAGTGCACGCGACGGTGGAACTTCCATATAGCCATGCGCCGAAACAGTTTGGGACGCCAGCATTGCCGATAACAGGATCATTGGAGAGGCGTATGCGGTTAACGCACCTCCCCTGAAGAAAATTTTTTTCATGATTGTGTTCCAGACTACTTACCGAAAATTAAGGCGCCTCATGGGCGCCGCTGTTCGTAATTTCGTTGGGTGGGCAGCACCGAACGAAGGTCTGAAACCTTACTGGGATGAAAGAATTTTCTATGTAGGACAAGTCGCCGCTTGAGTGAGGATTAATCTCTCCAATAACTTCTCTGACAAAGGAAGAAAGAATTCTTACAACAAAAAACGCATTTAAAAGCGGTGGGTTACACAGGCAAAAAAAAGCCTGTCCGGTGGTTAACCAGGACAGGCTCGTTGGAACGGGAAGCGACTACTCGTGATACTGCGCCGACAACTCATGCACCGCACGCAGGAATGCACCCGCATGTTCCGGATCGACCTCAGGAGTGATGCCATGCCCGAGGTTGAACACGTGGCCGCTGCCCTTGCCGTAACTGGCGAGAATCCGCCCCACTTCGCTGCGGATGGCTTCCGGTTTGGCGTAGAGCACGGTCGGGTCCATGTTGCCTTGCAGCGCAACTTTGTCGCCGACGCGAGCGCGGGCGTTGCCGATGTCGCAGGTCCAGTCCAGACCCAGCGCATCGGCACCCGAATCAGCGATGCTTTCCAGCCACAGGCCGCCGTTCTTGGTGAACAGGATGACCGGCACTTTGCGACCTTCGTGCTCGCGGATCAGGCCACTGACGATTTTGCGCATGTAAGCCAGGGAGAATTCCTGGTACGCCGCCGCCGAAAGATTGCCGCCCCAGGTGTCGAAGATCTGCACCGCTTGCGCACCGGCCATGATCTGGCCGTTGAGGTACGAAGTCACCGACTGCGCGAGCTTGTCCAGCAGCAGATGCATGGCTTGCGGGTTGTCGTAGAGCATGGCCTTGGTCTTGCGGAAGTCTTTCGACGAACCGCCTTCGACCATGTAGGTGGCCAGGGTCCACGGGCTGCCGGAGAAGCCGATCAGCGGCACGCGACCGTTGAGTTCGCGGCGGATGGTGCTGACCGCGTCCATCACGTAGCCGAGGTCTTTGTGGGGATCAGGAATCGGCAGGGCTTCGATGTCGGCCAGGGTGCTGACGACTTTCTTGAAGCGCGGCCCTTCGCCGGTCTCGAAGTACAGGCCCTGGCCCATGGCGTCCGGGATGGTGAGGATATCGGAGAACAGGATCGCCGCGTCCAGTTGCGGATAGCGGTCGAGCGGCTGCATCGTGACTTCGCAAGCGAACGCCGGGTTCATGCACAGGCTCATGAAGTCACCGGCCTTGGCACGGCTGGCGCGGTATTCCGGCAGGTAACGGCCGGCTTGACGCATCATCCACACAGGGGTGACGTCTACGGGTTGCTTGAGCAGTGCGCGCAGGAAACGGTCGTTCTTCAGGGCAGTCATGTCGGCATCCGGAAAAAAAGTGCGGGCATTTTCTCAGAGCCGGACGCAAAAGGCACGGCAAGCGCCGCACCTTTTGTCTATCGGGTCAATTTGTCGCGGGGGAATACAGTGTTTGGCAACACCCTGAAACCAATGTGGGAGCGAGCCTGCTCGCGATGAGGGCTTCACATTCAACATCTATGTTGACTGATCCACCGCTATCGCGAGCAGGCTCGCTCCCACAGGGTTTGGCGTCGCCTAATCAGACGCCCAGGTAATCCAGGATCCCTTCAGCCGCATTACGGCCTTCGAAGATCGCCGTCACCACCAGGTCGGAACCGCGAACCATATCACCACCGGCGAAGATTTTCGGGTTGCTGGTCTGGTGCTTGAACTGACCCTGTTCCGGCGCCACGACGCGGCCCTGGCTGTCGGTCTGGATGCTGAACTGCTCGAACCACGGCGCCGGGCTTGGACGGAAACCGAAAGCGATGACCACCGCGTCGGCCGGGATGATCTCTTCGGAACCCGGGATCGGCTCGGGGCTGCGGCGGCCACGGGCGTCCGGTTCGCCGAGACGCGTCTCGACCACTTTCACGCCTTCAACCTTGTCTTCACCCACGATGGCGATCGGCTGGCGGTTGTAGAGGAATTTCACGCCTTCTTCCTTGGCGTTCTTCACCTCTTTGCGCGAGCCCGGCATGTTCGCTTCGTCACGACGATAAGCGCAGGTCACCGACTTGGCGCCCTGGCGGATCGAAGTACGGTTGCAGTCCATCGCCGTGTCGCCGCCGCCCAGTACCACGACCTTCTTGCCTTTCATGTCGACGAAATCTTCCGGCGACTTTTCAAAGCCCAGGTTGCGGTTGACGTTGGCGATCAGGAAGTCGAGCGCGTCATGCACGCCCGGCAGGTCTTCACCGGCAAAGCCGCCCTTCATGTAGGTGTAGGTGCCCATGCCCATGAACACGGCATCGTATTCTTCGAGCAGTTGCTCGACGGATACGTCCTTGCCCACTTCGGTGTTCAGGCGGAACTCGATGCCCATGCCGGTGAAGACTTCGCGACGATTGCTCAGCACGGTCTTTTCCAGCTTGAACTCGGGGATGCCGAAGGTCAGCAGACCGCCGATTTCCGGGTTCTTGTCGAACACCACCGGAGTCACGCCGCCGCGTACCAGCACGTCGGCACAGCCCAGGCCCGCCGGGCCTGCGCCGATGATCGCGACACGCTTGCCGGTCGGCTTGACCTTGGACATGTCCGGGCGCCAGCCCATGGCGAACGCGGTGTCTGTGATGTACTTCTCGACCGAACCGATGGTCACCGCGCCGAAGCCGTCGTTGAGGGTGCAGGCACCCTCGCACAGACGATCCTGCGGGCACACCCGGCCGCAGACTTCCGGCAGGGTGTTGGTCTGGTGCGACAGCTCGGCGGCCTGGAGGATGTTGCCCTCGGCCACCAGTTTCAGCCAGTTCGGAATGAAGTTGTGCACCGGGCACTTCCATTCGCAATACGGGTTACCGCAACCCAGGCAGCGGTGGGCCTGATCGGCCGAATGCTGGGGTTTGAAGGGTTCGTAGATCTCCACGAACTCTTTCTTGCGTTGACGCAACAGTTTCTTCTTCGGATCCTTGCGCCCGACATCGATGAACTGGAAGTCGTTATTCAGACGTTCAGCCATTGTTAAAACCTCATCAAACTCTTCAGGCGCATATCACTGCGGGTTGGCACGGGTGCTGGAAAGCAGCGATTTCAGGTTGGCAGCCTTGGGCTTGACCAGCCAGAAACGACGCAGATAGTCATCGAGGTTCTCGGCGAGTTCACGACCCCACTCGCTATCGGTTTCCTCGACGTACTCGTTCAGCACGTTCTGCAGGTGGCTGCGGTAGGCTTCCATCGCCTCGCCGCTGATCCGCTGGATTTCCACCAGTTCGTGGTTGACCCGGTCAACGAAGGTGTTGTCCTGGTCGAGCACGTAGGCGAAGCCGCCGGTCATGCCTGAGCCGAAGTTGTAACCGGTCTTGCCCAGGACGCAGACGAAACCACCGGTCATGTACTCGCAGCAGTGATCGCCCGTGCCTTCCACCACGGTGTGGGCACCGGAGTTACGCACGGCGAAACGCTCGCCCGCAGTGCCGGCGGCGAACAGCTTGCCACCGGTGGCGCCGTACAGGCAGGTGTTGCCGATGATGGCACTGTCCTGCGTCTTGTAGGCGCTGCCCTTCGGCGGAACGATGACCAGCTTGCCGCCGGTCATGCCTTTGCCGACGTAGTCGTTGGCGTCGCCTTCGAGGTACATGTTCAAGCCACCGGCGTTCCACACGCCGAAGCTCTGACCGGCCGTCCCTTTGAAGCGGAAGGTGATCGGCGCGCTCGCCATGCCCTGGTTGCCGTGTTTGCGGGCGATTTCACCTGAGATCCGCGCACCGATCGAACGGTCGCAGTTGCAGATATCCAGGGCGAAATCGGCGCCGCTCTTGTCGTTGATGGCCGAGGTGGCCATATCGATCATTTTCTCGGCCAGCAGGCCTTTGTCGAACGGCGGGTTGCGGTCGACCTGGCAGAACTGAGGCTTGTCTGCCGGGATGTGATCGCTGCCGAGCAACGGGGTCAGGTCCAGGTGATTCTGCTTGGCGGTCTGGCCTTCGAGAATTTCCAGCAGATCGGTGCGACCGATCAGCTCTTCGAGGGAGCGCACGCCCAGCTTGGCCAACCACTCACGGGTTTCTTCGGCGACGTAGGTGAAGAAGTTCACCACCATGTCGACAGTGCCGATGTAGTGATCCTTGCGCAGCTTCTCGTTCTGGGTCGCGACGCCGGTGGCGCAGTTGTTCAGGTGGCAGATACGCAGGTATTTGCAGCCCAGGGCGATCATCGGCGCGGTGCCGAAGCCGAAGCTTTCAGCGCCGAGGATGGCGGCCTTGATCACGTCGAGGCCGGTTTTCAGGCCGCCGTCCGTCTGCACCCGGACTTTGCCGCGCAGGTCGTTGCCACGCAGGGTCTGGTGGGTTTCGGCCAGGCCGAGTTCCCACGGAGCGCCCGCGTATTTGATCGAGGTCAGCGGCGATGCGCCGGTGCCGCCGTCGTAGCCGGAGATGGTGATCAAGTCCGCATAGGCCTTGGCCACACCGGCGGCGATGGTGCCGACGCCCGCTTCTGCTACCAGCTTCACCGAGACCAGCGCTTTCGGGTTGACTTGTTTCAGGTCGAAAATCAGCTGCGACAAGTCTTCGATCGAGTAGATGTCGTGGTGCGGTGGCGGCGAAATCAGGGTCACGCCCGGCACTGCGTAACGCAGCTTGGCGATCAGGCCGTTGACCTTGCCGCCTGGCAGTTGACCGCCTTCGCCGGGCTTGGCGCCCTGGGCAACCTTGATCTGCAGCACTTCAGCGTTGACCAGGTATTCCGGGGTCACACCAAAACGACCGGTCGCGACTTGCTTGATTTTCGAGCTCTTGATCGTGCCGTAGCGCGCCGGGTCTTCGCCGCCTTCGCCGGAGTTGGAACGCGCGCCAAGGCGGTTCATGGCTTCGGCCAGGGCTTCGTGAGCTTCCGGCGACAGCGCGCCAAGCGAAATGCCGGCGGAGTCAAAGCGCTTGAGCACCGACTCCAGCGGTTCGATCTCGCTGATGTCCAGCGGCGTGGCCAGGGTCTTGACGTTGAACAGGTCGCGGATCATCGACACCGGACGGTTGTCCACCAGCGACGTGTATTCCTTGAACTTGCTGTAGTCGCCCTGCTGCACGGCCGCTTGCAGGGTGTTGACCACGTCCGGGTTGTACGCGTGGTATTCGCCACCGTGGACGAACTTCAGCAGACCGCCTTGCTGGATCGGCTTGCGCGGGCTCCAGGCTTCGGCGGCGAGGGCTTTCTGCTCGGCTTCGATGTCGACGAAACGCGCACCCTTGATCCGGCTCGGCACGCCACGGAAGCTCAGGTCGCAGACTTCCTCGGACAGGCCGATGGCTTCGAACAATTGAGCGCCGCGGTAAGAAGCGATCGTGGAGATGCCCATCTTCGACAGGATCTTCAGCAGGCCTTTGGTGATGCCTTTGCGGTAGTTCTTGAACACCTCGTAGAGGTCGCCCAGCACTTCACCGGTACGGATCAGGTCGCCCAGCACTTCGTAAGCCAGGAACGGATAGACCGCCGAGGCGCCGAAACCGATCAACACCGCGAAGTGGTGCGGATCGCGTGCGGTGGCGGTTTCCACCAGGATGTTGGAGTCGCAACGCAGGCCTTTTTCGGTCAGGCGGTGGTGTACCGCACCGGTGGCCAGGGACGCGTGGATCGGCAACTTGCCCGGGGCGATATGACGGTCGCTCAGGACGATCTGGGTGCGACCGGCTCGAACGGCTTCTTCAGCCTGATCGGCGACGTTGCGCACCGCAGCTTCAAGGCCGACGCTCTCGTCGTAGTTAAGATCGATGATCGCGCGCTCGAAGCCCGGACGATCGAGGTTCATCAGCGAGCGCCACTTGGCCGGGGAAATGACCGGCGAGCTGAGGATCACGCGCGAGGCGTGTTCCGGCGACTCCTGGAAAATGTTGCGCTCGGCACCGAGGCAGATCTCCAGCGACATGACGATGGCTTCACGCAGCGGGTCGATCGGCGGGTTGGTGACCTGCGCGAACTGCTGGCGGAAATAGTCGTACGGCGTGCGCACGCGCTGGGACAGCACGGCCATCGGCGTATCGTCGCCCATCGAACCGACGGCTTCGTAGCCTTGCTCGCCGAGCGGACGCAGCACCTGGTCGCGCTCTTCGAACGTGACCTGATACATCTTCATGTACTGCTTGAGCTGATCGACGTCGTAGAACGCCGAACCATGGTCGTTGTCTTCCATGGTCGCCTGGATGCGCAGGGCATTCTTGCGCAGCCATTGCTTGTACGGATGACGGGACTTCAAGCGGTTGTCGATCGCATCGGTGTCGAGGATCTGACCGGTTTCGGTGTCCACGGCAAAGATCTGACCCGGGCCAACGCGGCCCTTGGCGATCACGTCTTCAGGCTGATAGTTCCAGACACCGATCTCGGAAGCCAGGGTGATGAAACCGTTTTTGGTGGTAACCCAGCGCGCCGGGCGCAGACCGTTACGGTCGAGCAGGCACACCGCGTAGCGACCGTCGGTCATGACCACGCCGGCCGGGCCGTCCCACGGTTCCATGTGCATCGAGTTGTACTCGTAGAACGCACGCAGGTCCGGGTCCATGGTTTCGACGTTCTGCCACGCTGGCGGAATGATCATCCGCACGCCACGGAACAGATCGATGCCGCCGGTGACCATCAGCTCGAGCATGTTGTCCATGCTGGAGGAGTCGGAACCGACGCGGTTCACCAGCGGGCCGAGTTCTTCCAGATCCATCAGATCGTTGGTGAACTTGGTGCGACGGGCCTGGGCCCAGTTGCGGTTGCCGGTGATGGTGTTGATCTCGCCGTTGTGGGCGAGGAAGCGGAATGGCTGGGCCAGCGGCCATTTCGGCAGGGTGTTGGTGGAGAAGCGCTGGTGGAACACGCAAATCGAGGTTTGCAGGCGCTGGTCACTGAGGTCTGGATAGAAGGCGGTCAAATCCGCCGGCATCATCAGGCCTTTATAAATGATGGTCTTGTGGGAAAAGCTGCAGATGTAGTGATCGACGTCGGCGGCGTTGGCCACGGACGAACGACGACGGGCGCTGAACAGCTTGATCGCCATGTCCTGATCGCTCAGGCCTTCACCGCCGATGTAGACCTGTTCGATCTGTGGCAGGCGCTCAAGGGCCAGGCGGCCGAGGACGCTGGTGTCGATCGGCACTTTGCGCCAGCCGACCAGGGTCAGGCCTTCGGCCAGGATCTCGCGGTTCATGTTCTCGCGAGCGGCTTCGGCTTTCACCGGGTCCTGGTTGAAGAAGACCATGCCCACGGCATATTGCTTGGGCAGTTCGACGCCGAAGGTTTCCTGGGCGATGGCTCGCAGGAACACGTCCGGCTTTTGAATCAGCAGACCGCAACCGTCACCGGTCTTGCCGTCGGCGTTGATCCCACCGCGGTGGGTCATGCAGGTCAGGGCCTCGATGGCCGTTTGCAAAAGGGTATGACTGGGCTCGCCCTGCATATGGGCTATCAGGCCGAAACCGCAGTTATCCTTGAATTCATCTGGTTGGTACAGACCTGCTTTCATAGACACTTTCTCACCAGGCTGCCTCTTACCGAGGCAAATTTCTTTTCAATTCAACCACTTACCATCCGCGCCGAACGTACGCCAGCTTTGCGGGGGCAAAAGGGAGGTCATTGTACACACCGACACAGAGGCTCACAAATTTGACGACGAAATGTCGCAAATCTATGTCGCATTTGTGAAAGGTTTAAAGCGATCTGCTGTGCTAGTCAAAACTTTTTTAATTTTGACCGCTACGACTCAAAGACTACTGTGACGCAGACACCACAAGGCACGCGACCTGTAGAGGTGGCATGCGCTTGCAGAAATTTTGAGGTGCCGGGAGAGGCGGCCTGGGTAAGGCCGCCGAATCTTCAGCGAGTTGTTGCCAGTTCCTGTTGGACGCTGGCGACAGTGCGAGGCCAAGGTTTACCAGCCTGAACCTTTGCTGGCAAGGCCTTGATGGCGGTAACGGCTGCATCGCGGTTGGCGAAGTTACCGTAGGTGATGACGTAAAGCGGCTTGCCGTTGAGGACTTTCTTGAAATAACGGTACTCGCCGCCCTGCTCCTTGACGAAGTTCTGTGCGGTCGCTTCGGAGCTGGTGCCGAGGATCTGCACCACGTAATTGCTCGTCGGTTGCCCGGCGTACCAGGTGCCGCCAGCGGCCTTGGTCGCGGTGGCTGGTTTCTCGACCGGCTTGGCGGCTGCGACGGCGGCTGGCTTGGCCGGTGCTGGCGCTGGCGCTGGCTTGATGGCAGGCGCCGTCGGAACCGGCTTGGCGGTAGCGACCTGAGTCGGCGCTGGCGTCGGCTTGGCGGCCGGCGTCGGTGCAGGACCGGCTGGTACGCCCGCAGGCGGCGCGGTAGTGGTTACGGTTGGCGGTGTATCGCTGGAACCCTCGACCGGCACGCCATCGTCGCCTTCGGTGATGCCACCGGCCGCTTCGGCCAACGGACCCCGCATGACCGGCTGCGAATTACCGACCAGCGGCAATGGCATCGGTTGCGAGTTACCGGCGAATTCCACGGCAGGTGCACCGCCGCTGTTCGGTTGTGGCGCGCCCTGGCCGAGAGGCAGTTGCGCCTGTTCGTTGGCAGGAGCGCCGGTGGTCGGTGCTTTGCTGCGACCCGGCATCAGCCAGGCGGCGGCTACCGCGACCACGACGACGGCGGAAATCGCCAATACGTGTTTCTTCGGCATATTGAACCCCATACTTGGACGCTTGACCGCAGAGCGGCTGGCAATCATGGCTTCGATCATTGCATCACGGGCAACCTGGTTGATGTTTCCAGGCCAGCCTTCGGAGCTTTCGTGAATATCAGAGATCTGATCCGCGGTGAAAAGTTCGATACCCCGACCTGCGCCTTCGAGCCGCTGGTCCAGGTATTCGCGAGTTTCTTCTTCGGTGTAAGGCTGCAGCTCGATGACGTGGAAGCGCTCTTCTTCGAGGCTCAACGCCTCGAGTTGCGCAATCAGCGACGACTCGCCGAACAGGAACACGTGCGGGCGACCTTCCGGTGCGCCGGCGGCCAGTTCCATCAAGGCTTCCAGCGCCGACTCGTCGAGTTGTTCGGCGTCATCCACCAGCAGATAGACTTCCTGACCGGTCAGCGCGAGCTGCACGACCTGCGCCAGAATCGGGCCGATTTCCGCCTGGGCGACATTGAGTGCCTGAGCCACCTGGCGCAGCACGCCCGCCGCATCGCCGGCGCCACGGGCGGAAACCACCACGCTCTGCACCGATTGCTTGTTGGTGCTGGCCACCAGCGCCTGACGCAACAGGGTCTTGCCACTGCCTTGCGGACCGGTGACCACCAGCAGCAGCTGGCTGTAGCGGGCCAGGTGATGCAGTTGCCCCAGCACCGGTTTGCGCTGGGCCGGGAAAAATTTGAAGCCAGGCACCCGTGGAGCAAAAGGGTCATGACTCAATTGGTAATGGCCGAGGAAAGCCTCGTCGGCGTGCAAACTAGTCATCGGGATCTTATTAACCTTTAAGCTGAGCCAGGGCGCGGTAGTCCGCTCCCAGCGTGGCCTGTAGAACCTCTTTCGGATAATCGTCGGTCACCACCGCTTCGCCCATGTGGCGCAGCAGCACCAGGCGCAAACGACCGTCGATCACTTTCTTGTCAATTGCCATGTGTTCGAGAAAATCGGCTTCCGTCATCTCTTCGGGCGGGATGACCGGCAGGCCGGCACGCTGGAACAGGCGAATGCCGCGATCACGCTCCTGCTCGCTGATCCAGCCCAGGCGCGCGGACATTTCCAGGGCCATTACGGTGCCAGCCGCCACCGCCTCGCCATGCAGCCACACACCATATCCCATGTGGGTTTCGATGGCGTGGCCGAAGGTGTGCCCGAGGTTCAGCGTGGCGCGTACGCCGGTTTCCTTCTCGTCGGCACCGACCACCGCGGCCTTGGCGGCGCAGGATCGTTCGATGGCGTAGGTCAGGGCGACCTGGTCCAGGGCGCGCAGGCGATCGACGTTCTCTTCAAGCCAGGTGAGGAACGGTTCGTCGCAGATCAGCCCGTACTTGATGACTTCTGCCAGCCCGGCGGACAACTCGCGGGCCGGCAGGGTATTGAGGGAGGCGGTATCGATCAGCACCACGTTCGGCTGATAGAAAGCGCCGACCATGTTCTTGCCCAGCGGGTGATTGATCCCGGTCTTGCCGCCCACCGAGGAGTCGACTTGCGACAGCAGCGTGGTCGGAACCTGGATGAAATCGACACCGCGCTGGTAACAGGCGGCAGCAAAACCGGCCATGTCGCCAATCACGCCGCCGCCGAGAGCGATGACGGTGGTGCGACGGTCATGCCGTGCAGTCAGCAGGCCGTCGAAGATCAGTTGCAGGGTTTCCCAGGTCTTGAAGGCTTCGCCGTCCGGCAGCACCACGGAAATCACCGAGAACTGTGCGAGGCTGCGGGTCAGACGTTCGAGATAGAGCGGCGCAACGGTTTCGTTGGAGATGATCGCCACTTGCCGCCCGCGAATATGCGGGGCCAGCAGCTCAGGCTGATCCAACAAACCTTCGCCAATATGAATCGGGTAGCTGCGCTCGCCTAGATCGACCTTGAGTGTCTGCATGTGTCCCCACAGTGAAGATGAATCAGGCGTCCTGCCTTGAGTTATCGAATGTCCACGGCATCTGCTGGTGTGACGCCGTTCGGTAGCCTTGCGCCACAACCTTGGGCGATCGCGACGGGACGCCGAGGATAGCGCATTTCGCGCTGCGCTTTAACGGGGAGGCAGCTGCTGCAAGCGTTCAAGAATATCAAGCACCACCATCCGCGGCGGCCGCTCATCGGTTTCCACCACCAGATCGGCGATTTCCCGATAAAGCGGATCGCGCAGCTCCAGCAGATCCCGAAGTGTCTTGGCCGGATCAGCTGTCCGCAACAAGGGGCGATTGCGATCGCGGGCAGTGCGCCCGACCTGCTGCTCGACGGAAGCATGCAGATAGACCACCCGACCACCGGCATGCAGCGCCCGACGATTGGCTTCGCGCATCACTGCACCGCCGCCGGTCGCCAGCACCACGCCATCGCAGCCGCAGAGCTCGGCAATCATCGCCTGCTCGCGGTCGCGGAAGCCTGGCTCGCCTTCCTTATCGAAAATCCACGGGATATTGGCGCCCGTGCGCAATTCAATTTCCTTATCGGAATCTTTGAATGGCAGGCGCAGCTCTTTGGCCAGCAACCGGCCGATGGTGCTTTTTCCAGCCCCCATCGGTCCAACAAGAATCAAATTTCGCACAGAATCAATGACTCACAGCAATCGCCTGGTTGTTCATGATACGCGGAGTGAGAAACACCAGCAGCTCGGATTTTTTCTCCGAAACCACGTCACGCCGGAAAAGGCGGCCAAGATACGGCACATCGCCGAGAAATGGCACCTTATCTACAACCTTGCTCTGAGTATTTGAGAAAACGCCACCGATCACGATGGTCTCGCCGTCATTGACCAATACCTTGGCGTTGACCTCGTTTTTCTTGATCGGCGGTACATCCTGCACTTTGTTGAGGTAGTCCGGCTCGTCCTTGGTGACCTTGACCTCCATGATGATCCGGTTGTCCGGGGTGATCTGCGGCGTCACTTCCAGCGACAGCGAAGCCTCCTTGAACGACACCGAAGTCGCGCCGCTGGAGCTGGCTTCCTGATAGGGAATCTCGGTGCCCTTGAGGATTTTCGCGGTTTCCTTGTCGGACGTGACCACCTTGGGCTGCGAGACGATTTCGCCGTTGCCGGTCTTCTCCATCGCGGTCAGCTCGAGATCCAGCAGCACATTGTCGGTGATGAACGCGATACCGAGCCCCGAGGTGTTGGAGGCAGTGCCCATGTCGACGAACGGCGAGTTGGTGCTGGTGCTGCCGGGCGTGCCGATGGTCGACGAGGCATTGGCACCATTGCTGACTCCGGAGGTGTTCCAGTTGCCCTTGTTCTGTATCGATCCGCCCCAGCGCACGCCAAGGCTTTTGTCGTAGTCGACGTTGGCTTCGACGATCCGCGCCTCGATCATCACCTGGCGCACCGGAATATCCAGTTGCGCGACGATACGACGAAGCTCGTCGAGGCGATCCTGGGTCTGGTAGGCAATGATGTTGTTGGTCCGCTCATCGACAGTGATCGACCCCCGCTCATCGACTTTCGCTTCGGCACTGGTCACCGACTGGAACAACTTGGCGATATCGGCGGCCTTGGCGTAATTGACCTGCAGCAGCTCGCGACGCAGGGGCGCGAGTTCGGCAATCTGTTTCTGCGACTCCAGTTCCTGGCGCTCGCGCGCGGCAATTTCATCGGCCGGCGCCACCAGCAACACGTTGCCGATCTTGCGTTTGTCCAGACCTTTGGTTTTCAGCACCAGATCCAGCGCCTGATCCCAGGGCACGTTCTGCAGGCGCAGGGTGATGCCGCCCTGCACTGTGTCACTGGCCACGAGATTGAGGTTGGTGAAGTCGGCGATCAGTTGCAGTACCGAGCGCACGTCGATGTCCTGGAAATTCAGCGAGAGCTTTTCACCGGTGTAGGCAAACCGCTCGGCGTTGCGTTTCTGCAAGTCATCGACAGTCATCGGGCGGATGCTGACGGTCAGCTTGTTGTCGGTCTGATAGGTCGAGTAGTCGAACGCGCCGCTGGGCTCGATGCTGATGGTCGCCCGATCCCCGGTGGCACTGGCGTTGACGAATTGCACGGGCGTGGCGAAGTCCTTGACGTCCAGGCGCACCCGAAGCGGTTCAGGCAATTGGGTCCTGGCGAAGCCGAGGACAATCCGGCCATCGCGTTCCTGAATGTCCGGGGCGATGGACGGGTCCGACAGATCGATGACCACATTGCCTTCACCCTGGGTGCCGCGCTGGAAATCCACGCCGCGAATCGACTTGCTCACCGGCGCATACGCCTTGGCCGGTGCCGGGGTTGCCGTGGCGACACGCGACGGCTTGGCGGCCGGTGCAGAAGCGGCGTTACTCGATCCACGCCCGACCACGACAAACAGATTGTTGCCTTCGACGCGAGCCGTGTACGGGGTCAATTGCGTCAGGTTGATGATCAGTCGCGTGCGGTCCTTGGCCTCCACCACCGTAGCGCTGCGGGCATTGCCGCCGCCCAGGTCGCGGGTCTTGCTTGCCAGCTGACTGACGACGCCGGGCAGGTCCAGGGCAATGCGTGCAGGTTGCTCCGTCGTGTAGCCATGGGGTGCCGGCGGCGCGCCATCGAATGACAGCTTCAACTCGATGCGGTCCCCCGGAAGCGCAGCGACATCCAGCGCTTTGAGATTGGCCGCGTGCACCATCGGTGACAGCAACGCTATCCATAGCGAAATTCCGAAGGTTGCGAAAATCCTGTTCATTATTCGAGTTCCACTATGAGTGCTCTTTCAAAGGGATGGTCCGCGGACGCTCCAGCCAGGCGCCTTCGCCGTCGGGAACGATTTCGACCACATCGACTTGCGAGGCGCTGATGGCAATGATCCGGCCATCGTTACGCCCCAGGTAATCGCCGACTTTCAACCGATGCACACCGCCCGCACCGCGCAACAGCGCGAAGGAACCAGCCGCATTGGAAATCGTGCCGACCATTTCAAACTGCTCGATGTTGAAACCTTCGAGGTACTGCTTGACCCGACCAGGATCAGGTTTGACGTTGCGCGAGCCGCGTTTTTGACCCGCCAGATCGACCTTGACCTGCCGGGAGAAAGGGCTCCGCAGGTTGGCGGCGTTGTAGGTGAACGTTGGGTAAGACCGGAATGTCGGCGTTGGTTCAATCTTGCCCGGCGCACGCAAACGCATTTCGTTCATGTACGCGTCCAGGTCGCTGAAGTCATTGCCGCCGCCACAACCCGCCAGAGCGGCCAACAGCGCGATGATCGCAATCGAACGAATCGGGGTCATTTCTGCAGCCCCTTGTCGTTGTAGCGATACGTCTTGGCGAGGATGCTCATGCGCAACTTCGGACCGCCCTCGGGGTTGGCCGGTGCAAGGTCGAAGTCATGCAGGGTGACGATTCGCGGCAACCCGGCCACGCCACTGACGAAGGTAGCGAGGTCGTGGTACGCCCCGGTGACGGTGATCTGGATCGGTAGTTCGATGTAAAACTGCTGGGTAACTTCCGGCAACAGCTTGATCTCTTCGAACTCCAGGCCGCTGCCCAGGCCGGTGCGGGTAATGTCCTCCAGCAGGCCAGGCACTTCGGTGTCGCTGGGCAATTGCCGCAACAGGACGCCAAAGGAGTTTTCCATCTCCTTCATCTGCTGGACGTAAAGCTCAAGGTTCGCCGCCATGTGCGCCTTGGTGGCGAATTGCTCCTTGAGGGTCGTCTCTTCCTCGCGTTTGAGGTCGAGCTGACTTTCAAGGTCGCTGATCGAAAAGCTGTAACCCAGCGCGAACACCAGAACCATCAGCAGGACACCGGCCAACGCCTTGATGGCGGCCGGCCAGGAGCCCATGTTGTTGGTGTCCAGGTCGTTGATGTCGATCTTGCGCAGGTTTTCAAACCATTCGGCCGGACTCATTGGGCGGCCTCCACGGCGGCAGGCTGGGTCTGACGAACGCTCAACTGGAAGACGTTGGCCTGATCCAGCTGGCCGGCGGTCGTCGCCTTGACTTCCGTCAGCGTGGGGGCGTCGAACCAGTCGGAGGCATCCAGATTGCGCATCAGGTCCGACACACGATTATTGGAATCCGCCGCACCGGTAATGGACAGGGTTTTACCCTCCATTTTGACCTCGGTGAAATACACCCCGTCCGGCAAGGTACGCGCCAGCTGATCGAAGATCCGCCCGCTGATCGGGCGATTGCCCTGCAAGTCCTGGATGATGCGCATGCGCTCGACGAGTTGCTGGCGCCGGGCTTTCAGTTCGCTGATCTGCTTGATCCGTTCGTCCACCACCACGATCTGCTTGCCGATGTAATCGTTGCGCGCAACTTGTCGGTCGATGGCACCACTGATGGCCTGGTTTGCAATCAGCACGGCCGCCACCGAACCCACCAACACACCAACCAGCGCCAACAGAAAGCGTTTGCGACGTTGTTCGCGGAGTTCTTCGCGCCAGGGTAAAAGGTTGATCCGCGCCATCAGTCGAAACTCCTGAGGGCCAGTCCGCAGGCGATCATCAGCGCGGGTGCGTCACTGGCCAGCGCACCGGCGTTGACCTTGCTGCTCAGGGTCATGTCCGAAAACGGATTGGCCACTTGCGTCGGCGTGCCCAGTCGCTGCTCGATCAAGCGATCCAGGCCCGGAACCGAGGCGGTACCGCCGGCCAGCAGGATGTGATCGACCGCGTTGTACTGACCCGAGGCAAAGAAAAACTGCAGTGAACGCGACACTTGCTGCACCAGCGCATCGCGAAACGGCTGCAACACTTCGCTGACGTAATCATCCGGCAGGCCGCCCTGTTTCTTCGCCAGCCCCGCCTGCTCGGTCGTCAGGCCGTAACGACGCTGGATTTCTTCCGTCAACTGGCGACCGCCGAACAACTGTTCCCGGGTGTAGATGATCTTGCCGTTGTGCAGCACGCTCAGGGTGGTCATGGTCGCGCCGATGTCGACCACGGCGACGGTCAGTTGCTCCTGGGCCGCGGCCAGATGCCCGGTGAGCAAACCGAACGAACGCTCCAACGCGTAGGCCTCGACATCGACCACGCGCGCGGTCAGGCCGGCGAGCGCCAGGGCCGCTTCGCGGACTTCGACGTTTTCCTTGCGACAGGCCGCCAGCAGCACATTGACCCGCTCGGGGTTGCGTGCCGACGCGCCCTGGACTTCGAAGTCGATGGCCACTTCGTCCAGCGGATAAGGGATGTATTGATCGGCTTCGATCTTCAGCTGGTTTTCCAGCTCATCGTCGGAAAGACCGGCGTCCATTTCGATGGTCTTGGTGATCACCGCGGAACCGGCCACGGCCACGGCGACGTTCCGCAGACTGGTCCGGGCCTTGAGCAACACGCGCGTGAGTGCCTGGCCCACGCCTTCGAGCTCGGCGATATTCTTCTCGACCACCGCGCTCGCCGGCAGCGGCTCTACCGCATAGGCCTCGACCCGGTAGCGGTCGCCCTGTCGGCTCAGCTCCAGAAGCTTTACCGACGTGGAGCTGATGTCGATCCCCAACAGCGTATTGGCCTTTTTATTGAAGAGTCCTAGCACTACCAATTCCCTATGACTATCCGTGAGTTACGGACTCTGTAATGTCAATTGCGTTCAATCCACCCGTCTTGACAGCAGCGCAAATGACGCCCCCCGACGTAAAAATGCTTATAATGCCCAGCGTTTTTTTCCGCTTTTTACGCAAAGCGCAGGTCGTTCTACGTTTACCCTGAGCCCTGATGCCTAACTCATTCTTTGCCCTGGATATCCCAAAGCCTTGATTCGTCTGCTGAAATTTTTCGGTTGGTCCATCGTCGCCGTTTTCTGCGGACTGCTCCTGGGTCTGAGTGGCGCGTATCTTTACCTTAGCCCTGGATTGCCGTCTGTGGAGGCACTGAGAAGCATTCAGTTGCAGATTCCCTTGCGCGTCTACAGCAGCGATAACAAGTTGATCGCAGAATTTGGCGAAATGCGCCGCACTCCGATCCGTTTCGCCGACATTCCCCCCAACTTCATCAATGCGTTACTAAGTGCTGAAGACGACAATTTCGCCAACCATTACGGTGTCGATCCCAGCAGCCTGATGCGCGCCGCCACCCAACTGGTTAAAAGCGGCCACATTCAATCCGGCGGCAGCACCATCACCATGCAGGTGGCGAAGAACTTCTTCCTGACCAGCGAACGCAGCTTCTCGCGCAAAACCACCGAAATCCTTCTCGCCCTGCAGATCGAACGGCAACTGACCAAGGACGAGATCCTTGAGTTATACGTGAACAAGATCTATCTGGGTAACCGTGCTTACGGTATTGAAGCCGCCGCGCAGGTTTACTACGGCAAATCGATTCGTGACGTCAGCCTCGCGCAGATGGCGATGATCGCCGGCCTGCCGAAAGCCCCTTCGCGCTTCAACCCGCTGGCCAACCCGGCGCGCAGTAAAGAGCGCCGCGACTGGATCCTCGGGCGGATGTACAAGCTCGGCAAGATCAGCGAGACCGACTACACCGCTGCAATCAACGAGCCGCTGAACGCCAGCTATCACGTGCCGACCCCGGAAGTGAACGCACCGTACATCGCTGAGATGGCCCGCGCCGAAATGGTCGGCCGCTACGGCAGCGATGCCTACACCGAAGGTTTCCGCGTTACCACTACCGTGCCGAGCAACCTGCAGGAAATGGCCAACACCGCGCTGCACGAAGGCTTGATGACTTACGATCAGCGCCACGGCTATCGCGGTCCCGAGTCGCGCCTGCCGGGCAAGACCCGTGAAGCCTGGGCCACCGAACTGACCAAACAACGCACGATCAGCAGCCTTGAACCGGCCATCGTCACCCAGGTCGACAAGAACGGCCTGCAAGTGATGACCCGCACCGGCGACGGACACGTTGGCTGGGACAGCATGAAATGGGCGCGACCATTCCTGAGCACCAACAGCATGGGCGCCAACCCGAAACAGCCGGCGGATGTCGCTCAGGTCGGCGACCTGATTCGCGTGCAACGCCAGCCGGACAACTCGCTGAAGTTCAGCCAGATCCCACAGGCACAAGGTGCACTGGTGTCCCTGGATCCACAGAACGGCGCCATTCGCTCGCTGGTCGGCGGCTTCGCTTTCGAGCAGAGCAACTACAACCGCGCCCTGCAAGCCAAGCGTCAGCCGGGCTCGAGCTTCAAGCCATTCGTCTACAGCGCCGCCCTGGACAACGGCTACACCGCCGCCAGCCTGGTGAACGACGCACCGATCGTGTTCGTCGACGAATACCTGGACAAGGTCTGGCGCCCAAAGAACGACACCAACACCTTCCTCGGCCCGATCCGTCTGCGTGAAGGGCTCTACAAGTCGCGCAACCTGGTGTCGATCCGACTGGTACAGGCGCTGGGCGTTGATCGCACCATCGACTACATCAGCAAGTTCGGCTTCAACAAGCAGGACCTGCCGCGCAACCTGTCGCTGGCCCTGGGCACCGCGACCCTGACGCCGATGGAAATCGCCACCGGCTGGAGCACGTTTGCCAACGGCGGCTTCAAGATCAGCCCCTACATCATCGACAAGATCGAGAGCCGCAATGGCGACACGCTGTTCGTCGCCAACCCGCCGAGCGTACCGAAGGGTGACGTCGCCACCGACGGGATTGCCGCCCCGGCCGCCGAGGCCTTTACGGTCAACGCGACGCCGGGCGAGGTTGCCGGCCAGCCAGCGCCTCAGGCACCGGCCGTGGCTGAACGCATTGTCGATGGCCGCACCACTTACATCCTCAACAGCATGCTGGAGGACGTGATCAAACTCGGCACCGGCCGCCGCGCATTGGCCATGGGCCGTCCCGACATCGCGGGCAAGACCGGTACAACCAACGAATCCAAGGATGCCTGGTTCTCGGGTTACAACGCCGATTACGTGACGACCGTCTGGACCGGTTTCGACCAACCGGAAAGCCTCGGCAAGCGCGAATTCGGTGGCACCGTCGCCCTGCCGATCTGGATGAACTACATGTCCGCCGCGCTGAAGGACAAGCCGCCACATACGCAAGCGGAGCCGGAAGGCATTCTCAGCCTGCGGGTTGATCCGGTCAGCGGCCGGGCAGCCACCCCAGGCACGCCTGGCGCGTACTTCGAGCTGTTCAAGGCCGAAGACACGCCACCGTCTGTGAACGAGCTGGGTAACGGCAATGCGCCGGGCAGCCCGCTGCCTGCGGATGAAGCGGCGCCGATCGATTTGTTCTGATCGCTGCAGCGTTCGAAAAGCCCCGCCTTCGAGAGAAGTGCGGGGCTTTTTTTCGCCTGTGGTTTTTGCATTGCATGACCCGGCCCCTTCGCGAGCAGGCTCGCTCCCACAGGGAAACGCATTCCAAGTGTGGGAGCGAACCTGCTCGCGAAGGGGCCCGCTTAGACGACATATAAACCACAGGCAATAAAAAACCCCGACTCACAAGAGCCGGGGCTTCGGTTGAAGCGTTACAACGACTTAGCCGTTGAACACGTCATCCACGCTTTTCAGCGGGTAGTTCTTCGGATACGGCAGGGTTGCCACGCCGGTCTCGATCGCAGCCTTGGCCACGGCATCGGAGATCAGGGTGATCAGACGCTTGTCCATTGGCTTCGGAATGATGTACTCACGACCGAATTCCAGCTTGATACCGCCGTAGGCGTCGCACACTTCCTGAGGAACCGGCAGCTTGGCCAGTTCACGCAGGGCGTTGGCCGCAGCCACTTTCATTTCTTCGTTGATGCGCTTGGCGCGAACGTCCAGGGCACCACGGAAGATGAACGGGAAGCCCAGCACGTTGTTGACCTGGTTCGGGTAGTCCGAACGGCCGGTTGCCATGATCACGTCACTACGGGTGGCGTGTGCCAGTTCCGGGGAGATTTCCGGATCCGGGTTCGAGCACGCGAACACGATCGGGTTGGCCGCCATGGACAGCAGGCCTTCAGCGCTCAGCAGGTTCGGACCGGACAGACCGACGAACACGTCTGCGCCTTGCAGGGCGTCAGCCAGGGTGCGCTTGTCGGTCGCGTGAGCGAAGACAGCCTTGTACTGGTTCAGGTCGTCACGGCCGGAGTGGATCACGCCGGTACGGTCGACCATGTAGATGTTTTCGATGTTGGCGCCCATGCTCACCAGCAATTTCATGCAGGAGATGGCGGCCGCACCGGCGCCCAGGCAGACGATCTTGGCGTCCGGAAGGGTTTTGCCAGCGATTTCCAGGGCGTTGATCATGCCGGCCGCCGTCACGATGGCGGTACCGTGCTGGTCATCGTGGAAAACCGGGATGTCGCACTGTTCGATCAGGGCACGTTCGATCTCAAAGCACTCAGGTGCCTTGATGTCTTCGAGGTTGATGCCACCGAAGGTGATGGAGATGCGCTTGACGGTGTCGATGAAGGCTTGCGGGCTTTCGGAGTCGACTTCGATGTCGAAAACGTCGATGCCGGCGAAGCGCTTGAACAGCACGCCTTTACCTTCCATCACTGGCTTGGAAGCCAATGGGCCGAGGTTACCCAGGCCGAGAATCGCGGTGCCATCGGAAATGACTGCAACCAGGTTGCCTTTACCGGTGTATTTGTAGGCCAGTTCAGGATCGCGGGCGATTTCGCGTACTGGTTCGGCTACGCCGGGGCTGTAAGCCAGCGACAGGTCGCGGGCGGTAGCGGTGGCCTTGGTGAGCTCGACACTCAGCTTACCTGGACGAGGATGGGCGTGATATTCGAGAGCGGCAGTTTTCAAATCAGACATGGGGGCATTCCGCTTTTACTGTTGGACAGACTGGTCAGCGAGGATACGCGCCTCGCAAAGTCCCCACAAGACTGACCAGTCACCCCTGTCAAGCGCCCGGCCCTACGACTTTGGGCCAAGAGCCACGGAACACAAGGGATACACTGTTCACAATCGACGGAAAAAATGTCTACAATTTTTTCTCAGGGTGTCGCTTGCAGCATCGCCGGATCGGTCAATGGCAGGAGCCAGCGCGCCTGCCCCGGTTTCAATCCACCACGACGCGAACGGTCCACGATCCAGCCCCGCGCCTCGATCTGCTTACCCTGCAGGCGCTCCAGCGCCGTGACATCGAATTGCCCCGTTAAATTGGGTGCAACGCGCAATACAAGCGCGTCCTGCAACTCGATCCAAATACCGCCACGATTGCGCTGAACCTTGCTCACTCGGCCGCTGACCACCGCGAAACCGGACCGATCGATCTGCTCCGCTTTCAGTACAGGCGACTGTCGCCACACGCCGAGCCCGGCCTGCCGCGCACTGCGTTCCGCCGCTTGCTGGCAGGCGACCAGATCGACATTCGGCGCGACCGCCACTTGAAAACCCAGCCCTTCAGCAAGCATCTGCGCTTCGAGGTTGGCGCCATCGGCGCCATAGAGATGGGCAAGGGTGCGACCGTAGTGATCCTTGCCCTCTTTGCCCGCAAGCACGCCGACCCGACCGTCGCTGGCAGCCACCAGGGCTTCCAGACGCTTGCGTGCCGTCACGGCGAAGGGCTCGTCGGAACGGCCCTGCTTGCCGAGCTCAGGCGTATTGAGGCCGATCATGCGCACACTGCGCCCATCGCTCAGGCGCAACGTGTCGCCATCGACCACGCGCTGCACCGCGACTTGCGCCAGGCCACTCGGCACCGGGCAGAAAGCCTGGGCACCCGAGAACCAAATCGCGGACACAAAAAAGGCGCCCGCGAGGGACGCCTTTTTCATCAGTCTGGAGAAGCCGGAACGACTTTCCAAAATGATCGGCCTTAGGCCTTTTTCGCGCCGAAAGCACCGAAACGGTCTGCGAAGCGCTGAACGCGGCCGCCAGTGTCCAGAGTCTTTTGCTTACCGGTGTAGAACGGGTGGCATTCGTTGCAAACGTCGATCGCCAGGGCTTTGCCGAAGGTCGAACGAGTTTCGAACTTGTTGCCACAGCTGCAGGTAACAGCGATGGCTGGGTATTCTGGATGGATATCAGCTTTCATGGTGTCTTCCTCAGGCTGCGTGCCGCCACCCAACACTATTGTTGAATACCGCACGTAATTAGGCCGCGGATTCTACCAGACAATCTCAATCGCGCAAGCTGTCGCTGAGACCGACCGTCTGCTAGGCTCCCGACCCAATACGCGATCCCCTGTAGGAGTGAGCCTGCTCGCGATAGCGGTCTGCCAGTCGCCGCAACGCTGACTGCAAGATTGCTATCGCGAGCAGGCTCACTCCTACAGGTATATGTCACGCCCCCTATTTTTTGTTGATCGAGACCCCCCGCGTGCCCGACGCCATTTTGCGCCTCGCCCTGCCTTCGCCGCTGCGCCGCCTGTTCGACTACCGCGCCCCGGCCGGGGTCGCGCGCGCCCAGTTGCAGCCGGGCATGCGCCTGCGGGTGCCGTTCGGCCGGCGGGAGATGATCGGGATTCTGGTGGAAGTCACCGACACCAGCGAAGTCCCGGCCGACAAGCTCAAGCCGGCCCTGGCCCTGCTCGACGCCACGCCGCCCTTGCCGCCCGCGCTGTTCAAGCTGTGCCTGTGGACCTCGCAGTATTACCAGCACAGCTTGGGCGACACCTTGAGCTGGGCGCTGCCGGTGCTGTTGCGCCAGGGCGAACTGGCTGAAGCGCGCCAGGAACGCTTCTGGTCAGCCGCACCCGGCGCCAGCCTCGATGACCCGCGCATCGCCCGCGCGCCGCGTCAGCGTGAAGCGCTGGCGACCCTGGCCCAGCATCCACACGGTGTCGCGCACCAGTTGCTGAGCAAACTGATGCTGAGCAAGGACAGCCTCGACCTGCTGCTGGCCAAGGACCTGGTCCAGGTCGAGATCCGCAAGCACGCCCCCGGCGCGCGCCATGAACACTGGCTGGCGCAGCCGGAGCTGCCGCTCAATGCCGAACAGCGCGCCGCCTATGAAGCGATTCGCGCCGGTTTCGACAGTTATCACGCCTTCCTGCTGGCCGGCGTCACCGGCAGCGGCAAGACCGAAGTCTATTTGCAGCTGATCCGCGAAACCCTCGAAGCCGGCAAGCAGGCGTTGGTGCTGATCCCGGAGATCAACCTCGGCCCGCAAACCCTGGCGCGCTTCGAGCAGCGGTTCAATGCCCGTATCGCGCTGATCCACTCGGCGGTCAATGATCGCGAGCGCCTCGAAGCCTGGCTCGCCGCCCGGGATGGTGATGCCGACATTATTATCGGCACCCGTTCCGCACTGTTCACGCCGATGAAAAATCCCGGCCTGATCATCATCGACGAAGAGCACGACGGCTCTTATAAACAGCAGGAAGGCCTGCGCTACCACGCCCGCGACCTGGCGCTGGTGCGCGCCCGCCAGGAAAACATCCCGATCGTGCTCGGCTCCGCCACACCCTCGCTGGAAAGCCTGCACAACGCCTACACCGGACGTTACGGCCTGCTGCGCCTGAACGAGCGCGCTGGCGGCGCCAAGCAGCCGCGATTCCTGCGTCTGGACGTGAAGAGCCGTCCGCTGGACAGCGGCATTTCCGGGCCGATGCAGCAAGCCATCGGCCAGACCCTCGCCGCTGGCCAGCAAGTCCTGGTGTTTCTCAATCGGCGGGGCTTCGCGCCGACCCTGCTCTGTCACGACTGCGGCTGGATGTCCGAATGCCAGCGCTGCGATGCGCGGATGACCGTGCACCAACGCTCCGGCGAACTGCGCTGCCACCACTGCGGCTACGTCGAACGCGTGCCCCGGCATTGCCCGAAATGCGGCAAGGTCGACTTGCGGCCCGTCGGCGCCGGCACCGAGCGCGCCGAAGAACGCCTGGCGATTCTGTTTCCGGACGTTCCTGTGCTGCGGGTCGACCGCGACAGCACGTCGCGCAAGGACGCGATGAACCAGCTGTTCGCGACCATCCAGAAAGGCCACCCGTGCATTCTGGTCGGTACGCAAATGCTCGCCAAAGGGCATCACTTTCCACGGGTGACGCTGGTGTCGATTCTTGATGCCGACGGCGGCCTGTTCTCCGGCGACTTCCGCGCCAGCGAGCGCATGGCGCAACTGATCGTCCAGGTCGCCGGCCGCGCCGGACGGGCGGAAGAGCCGGGCAGAGTGATCATCCAGACGCACCTGGCCGACCATCCGTTGCTGGTGCAACTGACTGAACAAGGCTATTTCGCTTTTGCCGAGCAGGCGCTGAGCGAGCGGCGCTCCGCGGGTTTACCGCCGTTTGCACATTTGGCATTGCTGCGGGCCGAAGCGCATAAACCGGGGCAGGCTGAAGGTTTCCTCGACGAAGCGTGCAGCGAGGCCGAGCGTTTGCTGGCCGAACAGAACCTGACCGGGATCGAATTGCTCGGGCCGGTGCCGGCACCGATGGAACGTCGGGCCGGGCGTTATCGGGCGCAATTGTTGTTGCAGGCGACGGCCCGGGCGCCGCTGCATCGGTTGCTGGCCAGCTGGTTGCTGGTGCTGGAGCAGATGCCGAGCGGACGGGCGGTGCGCTGGTCTCTGGATGTCGATCCTGTGGATTTGTATTGATTAATCCATCGCCTCTGTAGGAGCGAGCTTGCTCGCGATGAACCTGAGGTCGCCGCGTTTATTCAGAAAAAACGCGTCATCGTTAACCTCCATCGCGAGCAAGCTCGCTCCTACAGCAAAAGGTCTATTTGTCACCACATATCCACAACCTGCCCGCTATAGTTGGCAAGCCCGCCTTCGCAACGGATAATGCCCAGTTTTTCCACCAGCGCATCGAAGCGCCGCCGCGCTTGCGGTCGAAAGAGAAGACCATGAAAGACACCATTCGCCAGCTGATCCAACAAGCCATCACCCAACTCGTCAACGAAGGTGTGTTGCCTGAAGGCCTGTCGCCGGCGATCCAGGTGGAAAACTCCCGTGACAAGAAAAACGGCGATTTCGCCAGCAACATCGCGATGATGCTGGCCAAGCCAGCCGGCATGAAGCCGCGCGATCTGGCTGAGAAAATCATCGCCGCGCTGCCCGCCGACGAAAACGTCTCCAAGACCGAAATCGCCGGCCCGGGCTTCCTGAACTTCTTCCAGAACACCGACGCCCTGGCCTCGCGCCTCGACGCCGCCCTGGCCGACGAACACATCGGCGTGCGCAAGGCCGGCCCGGCGCAACGTACCGTGGTCGACCTGTCGGCACCGAACCTCGCCAAGGAAATGCACGTCGGTCACTTGCGCTCGACCATCATCGGCGACGGCGTGGCCCGCGTTCTGGAGTTCCTCGGTGACGAAGTGATCCGGCAGAACCACGTCGGCGACTGGGGCACCCAGTTCGGCATGCTGATGGCGTACCTGCAGGAAAACCCGATCACCAGCGACGAGCTGTCGGACCTGGAAAACTTCTACCGCGCCGCCAAGCAACGCTTCGACGAATCCGAAGAGTTCGCCGACCGCGCCCGTGGCCTGGTGGTCAAGCTGCAGGCCGGCGACGCCGACTGCCTGGCACTGTGGACCAAGTTCAAGGACATCTCGCTGTCGCACTGCCAGAAAATCTACGAACTGCTGAACGTCAAACTGACCATGGCCGACGTGATGGGCGAAAGCGCCTACAACGACGACCTGATCAACGTGGTCAACGACCTCAAGGCCGCGGGCATGCTGGTCGAGAGCAACGGCGCGCAGTGCGTGTTCCTCGACGAGTTCAAGAACGCCGACGGCGACCCGCTGCCGGTGATCATCGTCAAGGCTGATGGCGGCTACCTCTACGCCACCACCGACCTGGCGGCCGTGCGCTATCGCAGCGGCAAGCTCAAGGCTGATCGCGCGTTGTATTTCGTCGACCAGCGCCAGGCACTGCACTTCCAGCAAGTGTTCGCTGTGGCCCGCAAGGCCGGTTTCGTGACGCACCCGATGGAAATGGAACACATGGGCTTCGGCACCATGAACGGCGCCGACGGCCGTCCGTTCAAGACCCGCGATGGCGGCACCGTGAAGCTGATCGATCTGCTGACCGAAGCCCAGGAGCGCGCCTACAACCTGGTCAAAGAGAAAAACCCGGAGCTGGCCGAAGACGAGCTGCGCAAGATCGCCAAGGTCGTGGGCATCGGCGCGGTGAAATACGCCGACCTGTCCAAGCATCGCACCAGCGACTACAGCTTCAACTTCGACCTGATGCTGAACTTCGAAGGCAACACCGCGCCGTACCTGCTGTACGCGTACACCCGCGTGGCTGGCGTGTTCCGCAAGCTCGGCAAAGACCTCAGCGAAGTCGAAGGCCAGATCGTCCTCGAAGCCGCACACGAGCATGAGCTGGCGGCGAAGCTCGCGCAGTTCGGCGAAGTGCTGAACAACGTGTCCGACAAGGGTACGCCGCACATTCTGTGCACCTACCTGTACGACGTTGCCGGCCTGTTCTCCAGCTTCTACGAGAACTGCCCGATCCTCAGCGCCGACACCCCGGCACAAATGCAGAGCCGCCTGCGCCTTGCCGCGCTGACCGGTCGCACTCTCAAGCAAGGCCTGGAACTCTTGGGTCTGGAAACTCTGGAGCGTATGTAAGTTGGCTGCCAAGAAAAAACCTGCACCCAAGCGTGGCGCCAGCCGTTACCAAGCTCCTGCAAAGCAACCGATCCCGGGCTGGCTGTGGATGGCCATCGGCCTGACGGTCGGTGCGTTCATTGTGTTCCTGATGAAGCTGGAGCCCGGCAAGGGCAGCGACAGCGTCAAGCGCGAGAAGATCGAGCAGCAGAAAGCCACCAAGATCGCCGAGGCCAACAAGACCCCGCCGAGCCCGACGCAACCGGTGAAGCCGAAGTACGACTTCTACACCTTGCTGCCGGAATCGGAAGTCATCGTGCCGCCGGATGCCGTGCCGGAGAAAACCCCGCCGACGCCGGCGGTGCCGACCACTCCGGTCACGCCGGCGGAAGCGGCGAAGATCGACACCGCCCGCGCCCAGGCGGCATTGGCCGGCATTACCCCGCCGCCACCGCCGCCCGTGGCCAAGGCCGCGCCGGTGACCAAGTTCTTCTTGCAGGCCGGCTCGTTCCGCAAGGAAGCCGATGCCGACAAGGTGCGTGCGCAGATCATCCTGCTCGGTCAGGCGGTGTCGGTTGAGTCCGGCACAGTGAAGGACGAGACCTGGTATCGGGTGCTGGTCGGGCCGTTCAGCAACCGCGAACAGCTGACCACCGCGCAAAAACAACTGTCTGGCGCCGGGTTCAGCAACCTGCTGTTACAACAACGCCAGAACCGCTGATCCGCGTTAGCGTTCATCGCGAGCAGGCTCGCTCCCACAGGATTTGCGCCAACCCTGTGGGAGCGAGCCTGCTCGCGATTGGCGTCAGCACTCTCACCACACATCTTCGTGTACGCCACCGCTCGTCCCCTCTCCCGCCCCGCAGTTGAAAAACGCCCCACCACCCCCATATGAGTTGGCATAAGGCATTTTCGCCCCGCTGCGTGGAGACTCTCCCTTGACCACCATCGTTTCAGTTCGCCGCCACGGCAAAGTCGTCATGGGCGGCGACGGCCAGGTTTCTCTCGGCAATACCGTGATGAAAGGCAACGCGAAGAAAGTTCGTCGCCTGTACCACGGCGAAGTCCTCGCCGGTTTTGCCGGCGCCACCGCTGACGCCTTTACCCTCTTCGAACGCTTTGAAGGCCAGCTTGAGAAACATCAGGGCCATCTGGTTCGCGCCGCCGTCGAACTCGCCAAAGAATGGCGCACCGACCGCACCCTCAGCCGCCTCGAAGCCATGCTCGCGGTCGCCAACAAAGACGCTTCCCTGATCATCACCGGCAACGGCGACGTTGTTGAGCCTGAACAAGGCCTGATCGCCATGGGTTCCGGTGGCGCCTACGCCCAGGCCGCCGCCAGTGCGCTGCTGAAGAAAACCGACCTGTCAGCCCGGGAAATCGTCGAAACCGCCCTCGGCATCGCCGGCGACATCTGCGTATTCACCAACCACACCCAGACCATTGAGGAGCAGGACTGCGCCAAAGGCGACGAGTAAGTCTGTTTCGGCCCCACGCCACGACTTCATCTTGTTTAAGGTCCGTCAAAATATTATGTCCATGACTCCCCGTGAAATCGTCCACGAACTCAATCGCCACATCATCGGCCAGGACGATGCCAAGCGCGCCGTCGCCATCGCGCTGCGTAACCGCTGGCGCCGGATGCAGCTGCCGGAAGAGCTGCGTGTTGAAGTAACACCGAAGAATATCCTGATGATCGGCCCGACCGGTGTCGGTAAAACCGAGATCGCCCGTCGCCTGGCAAAACTGGCCAACGCGCCGTTTATCAAGGTCGAAGCGACCAAGTTCACCGAAGTCGGCTACGTCGGTCGCGACGTTGAGTCGATCATTCGTGACCTCGCCGATGCCGCCATCAAGCTGCTGCGCGAACAGGAAATGACCAAGGTTCGCCACCGCGCCGAAGACGCCGCCGAAGAGCGCATCCTCGACGCGCTGTTGCCACCGGCACGCATGGGCTTCAGCAACGACGACGCGCCGACGTCCGATTCCAACACCCGCCAGCTGTTCCGCAAGCGCCTGCGCGAAGGCCAGCTGGATGACAAGGAGATCGAAATCGAAGTCGCCGAAGTGGCCGGCGTCGACATCTCCGCGCCACCGGGCATGGAAGAAATGACCAACCAGTTGCAGAACCTGTTCGCCAACATGGGCAAGGGCAAGCGCAAGAGCCGCAAGCTCAAGGTCAAGGAAGCGCTGAAGCTGGTTCGCGATGAAGAAGCGAGCCGCCTGGTCAACGACGAAGAATTGAAAGCCAAGGCCCTGGAAGCGGTCGAGCAGCACGGCATCGTGTTCATCGATGAGATCGACAAGGTCGCCAAGCGCGGCAACTCCGGTGGCGTCGATGTATCCCGCGAAGGCGTGCAGCGCGATTTGCTGCCACTGATCGAAGGCTGCACGGTCAACACCAAGCTGGGCATGGTCAAGACCGACCACATCCTGTTCATCGCTTCCGGCGCGTTCCACCTGAGCAAGCCGAGCGACCTGGTGCCCGAGCTGCAAGGTCGCCTGCCGATTCGTGTCGAGCTGAAAGCGCTGACGCCGGAAGACTTCGAGCGCATCCTCAGCGAACCGCACGCCTCGCTCACCGAGCAGTATTGCGCGCTGCTGAAAACCGAAGGCCTGGCCATCGAGTTCAAGCCGGATGGCATCAAGCGCATCGCCGAGATCGCCTGGCAGGTCAACGAGAAGACCGAGAACATCGGTGCCCGTCGCCTGCACACCTTGCTTGAGCGCCTGCTCGAAGAGGTGTCGTTCAGCGCCGGCGACCTGGCCAGCGCCCATGACGACAAGGTGATCCAGATCGACGCCGGCTACGTCAACAGCCACCTGGGCGAATTGGCGCAGAACGAAGACCTGTCCCGTTATATCCTGTAGGTCATGTGAGACCTGTGTAGGAGCCGGCTTGCCGGCGATGGGGACCTTGAGATCGCCATCGCCGGCAAGCCGGCTCCTACAAGGGACCGCGAGAGTTCCACACTGACGGACATCAGGTCATGACCCAACTCCCCACCGACATCAAACTGCACAAAGCCTCGAAAACCCTGTCGCTGAAATACGCGTCCGGCGAGGAACATCACCTGCCCGCCGAGTTCCTGCGCGTGCACTCTCCTTCCGCCGAGGTCCAGGGCCACGGCAAACCTATCCTGCAATTTGGCAAGATCGGCGTAGGCCTGACCAAAGTAGAACCGGCCGGTCAGTACGCACTGAAATTGACCTTCGACGACGGCCACGACAGCGGCCTGTTCACCTGGGAGTATTTGTACCAGTTGGGCGTGCGTCAGGAAGATCTCTGGAACGATTATCTCGCCGAACTCAAAGCCGCCGGCAAGACCCGCGATCCGAACGAGTCCGTCGTCAAGCTGATGCTCTAGCCCGAGCCTCTCGCGCTTTAGAAGGCATTTTCTAATTTCATCTGTTTGAATGCTTGGCCGTGCGGCCAGTCATTGGCCTGCTTGCGAAAAAAATTAAACTCGGGTAACCAATGGAGCTGGCAAGTTCCCTGCAGTGCCTCTCTGAACTAAAAAGCAGCGATGCAGAATTAACGGTCACCCGAGCAGTAGTACCTGGCATTGGCTGTGTACTGACACAGCTGGACCCTGGTACTCGTCTCAGGACAATGGAGCGTCGTAGATGAGTAACAAGAATAACGATGACTTGAAGTATCAGGCCTCGGAAAACACCTTGGGGCTGAATCCTGTCGTTGGGCTGCGTGGAAAGGATCTACTGGCTTCTGCTCGAATGGTGCTGAGGCAGGCCATCAAGCAACCGATTCACAGCGCCAAGCATGTCGCTCATTTCGGTCTTGAACTCAAGAATGTGCTGTTCGGCAAATCCGAACTGCAACCGACCAGCGATGACCGTCGCTTCGCCGATCCCGCCTGGAGCCAGAACCCGCTCTACAAACGTTACCTGCAAACTTACCTGGCGTGGCGCAAGGAACTCCACGACTGGATCGACGACAGCAACCTCGGGCCCAAGGATGTGGCGCGTGGGCATTTCGTGATCAACCTCATGACCGAAGCCATGGCCCCGACCAACACGGCGGCCAACCCGGCAGCGGTCAAACGCTTCTTCGAAACCGGTGGCAAGAGCCTGCTCGACGGCCTCTCGCACCTGGCCAAGGACATGGTGCACAACGGCGGCATGCCGAGCCAGGTCAACATGGGCGCGTTCGAGGTCGGCAAGAGCCTGGGTGTGACCGAAGGCGCGGTGGTGTTCCGCAACGACGTGCTGGAGCTGATCCAGTACCGGCCGACCACCGAACAAGTGCACGAACGCCCCCTGCTGGTCGTACCGCCGCAGATCAACAAGTTCTACGTTTTCGACCTGAGCCCGGACAAGAGCCTGGCGCGTTTCTGCCTGCGCAATCACGTGCAGACTTTCATCATCAGCTGGCGCAACCCGACCAAGGAACAGCGCGAGTGGGGCCTCTCGACCTACATCGAGGCGCTCAAGGAAGCGGTCGACGTGGTCACCGCGATCACCGGCAGCAAAGACGTGAACATGCTCGGCGCCTGCTCCGGCGGCATCACCTGCACCGCGTTGCTGGGCCACTACGCCGCGATCGGCGAGAACAAGGTCAACGCCCTGACCCTGCTGGTCAGCGTGCTCGACACCACCCTGGACAGCGACGTCGCGCTGTTCGTCGACGAGCAGACCCTGGAAGCCGCCAAGCGCCACTCCTATCAGGCCGGTGTGCTCGAAGGGCGCGACATGGCGAAAGTGTTCGCCTGGATGCGTCCCAACGACCTGATCTGGAACTACTGGGTGAACAACTACCTGCTCGGCAACGAGCCACCGGTGTTCGACATCCTGTTCTGGAACAACGACACCACCCGGTTGCCGGCAGCGTTCCACGGTGACCTGATCGAGATGTTCAAAAACAACCCGCTGATCCGTCCGAACGCACTGGAAGTGTGCGGCACCGCGATCGACCTGAAACAGGTCACGGCCGACATCTTTTCCCTGGCCGGCACCAACGACCACATCACGCCGTGGAAGTCCTGCTACAAGTCGGCGCAACTGTTCGGTGGCAAGGTCGAATTCGTACTGTCCAGCAGCGGACATATCCAGAGCATCCTGAACCCGCCGGGCAACCCGAAATCACGCTACATGACCGGCAGCGAAATGCCGGGCAAGGCCGAGGAGTGGCAGGAAAACTCCACCAAGCACACCGACTCCTGGTGGCTGCACTGGCAAGCCTGGCAGGCCGAGCGTTCGGGCGAACTGAAAAAATCCCCGGTGAAACTGGGCAACAAGGCTTATCCCGCGGGCGAAGCTGCACCGGGCACTTACGTACATGAGCGGTAACTGACACCCCGGCCACCTGTAGGAGCGAGCTTGCTCGCGATGGACGTCAACGATAACGCGCGCCACCTGATGAACGCGTTGCCCTTTCGTTTTTCGCGAGCAAGCTCGCTCCTACAGGGGTCGGGGACGAATTAACCCACAGGGCCTGAAGCATGCCGCAACCGTTCATTTTTCGTACCGTCGACCTGGATGGCCAGACCCTCCGCACGGCGGTACGCCCCGGCAAGCCTCACTTGACGCCCTTGCTGATTTTCAATGGCATCGGCGCCAACCTGGAGCTGGTGTTTCCGTTCGTCGCGGCGCTGGACCCGGACCTCGAAGTCATCGCCTTCGACGTGCCCGGTGTCGGCGGTTCGTCGACACCGAACCGGCCCTACCGTTTTCCGGGCCTGGCCAAACTCACGGCACGGATGCTCGATTACCTCGATTACGGGCAGGTCAACGTGATCGGTGTGTCATGGGGCGGCGCGCTCGCCCAGCAGTTCGCCTACGACTACCCGGAGCGCTGCAAGAAACTGGTGCTGGCGGCCACGGCGGCGGGCGCAGTGATGGTGCCGGGCAAGCCGAAAGTGCTGTGGATGATGGCCAGCCCACGGCGCTACATCCAGCCGTCGCATGTGATCCGCATCGCGCCGATGATCTACGGCGGCTCGTTCCGTCGCGACCCGACCCTCGCAGCCAGCCACGCGGCCAAGGTGCGTTCGGCCGGCAAGCTCGGTTACTACTGGCAGCTGTTCGCCGGCCTCGGCTGGACCAGCATTCACTGGCTGCACAAGATCCATCAGCCGACGCTGGTGCTGGCCGGTGACGACGACCCGCTGATCCCGCTGATCAACATGCGCATGCTGGCCTGGCGAATCCCCAATGCCCAGTTGCACATCATCGATGACGGGCACTTGTTCCTGATCACCCGCGCCGAAGCGGTGGCGCCGATCATCATGAAATTCCTCGAGGAGGAACGGCAGCGCGCCGTGATGCATCCGCATCCGTCGCCATTGGGCGGCTAGCAGACCCATTGTCGGTCGGCAGGACGCCGCGCCGCGCAACAACCCGTTACAGCGTCTATGGTGTTCTGGTTCGGTGTGTTTGTTTTTGGCCTGAAGACGAAGGAGTGTTGATCCATGCGCGAGAAGCCAGCGAGGGAGTTTTTGCCCACTCCCGCCGCGTTCATCAACGCACAGAGTGCGATTACCGGCCTGCGTGGCCGGGATCTGATTTCGACCCTGCGCAGTGTTGCCGCCCATGGCTTGCGCAACCCGGTGCACAGCGCCCGCCACGCCTTGAAGCTGGGCGGTCAGCTAGGCCGCGTGCTGCTGGGCGAAACCCTGCACCCGACCAACCCGCACGACAGTCGTTTTGCCGACCCGGCGTGGAGCCTCAATCCGTTTTACCGCCGCAGCCTGCAGGCCTACCTGAGCTGGCAGAAACAGGTCAAAAGCTGGATCGATGAAAGCAACATGGACCCGGACGACCGGGCCCGCGCGCACTTCGCCTTCGCCTTGCTCAACGACGCCGTATCGCCGTCGAACACCTTGCTCAATCCGGTGGCGATCAAGGAAATTTTCAACTCCGGGGGCAACAGCCTGGTGCGCGGCATCAGTCATCTGGTCGACGATCTGCTGCACAACGACGGCTTGCCCAGACAAGTGACCAAGCAGGCATTCGAGGTCGGCAAGACGGTCGCCACCACCACCGGTTCCGTGGTGTTTCGCAACGAAATGCTGGAGCTGATCCAGTACAAGCCGATGAGCGAAAAGCAGTATTCCAAGCCGCTGCTGGTGGTGCCGCCGCAGATCAACAAGTACTACATTTTCGACCTGAGCCCGAGCAACAGCTTCGTTCAGTTCGCCCTGAAAAACGGCCTGCAGACCTTCATGATCAGTTGGCGCAACCCGGACGTCCGTCATCGCGAATGGGGCCTGTCGACCTATGTCGAAGCGGTGGAAGAAGCGATGAACGTGTGCCGGGCGATCACCGGCGCGCGGGAAGTGAACCTGATGGGCGCCTGTGCTGGCGGGCTGACCATTGCCGCGCTGCAAGGTCATCTGCAAGCCAAAAGACAATTGCGCCGGGTCTCCAGCGCGACGTACCTGGTGAGCCTGCTCGACAGCCAGATGGAAAGCCCGGCGACGCTGTTCGCCGATGAACAGACCCTGGAAGCGGCCAAGCGCCGCTCGTATCAGAAAGGCGTGCTGGATGGCCGTGACATGGCCAAGGTGTTCGCCTGGATGCGCCCAAACGATCTGATCTGGAGCTACTTCGTCAACAACTACCTGTTGGGCAAGGAGCCGCCGGCGTTCGACATTCTCTACTGGAACAATGACAACACGCGTTTGCCCGCAGCCTTTCACGGCGACCTGCTGGACTTCTTCAAGCACAACCCGCTGAGTCATCCCGGTGGCCTGGAAGTGTGCGGCACGCCGATCGATTTGCAGAAGGTCACCGTCGACAGTTTCAGCGTGGCGGGCATCAACGATCACATCACGCCTTGGGATGCGGTGTATCGCTCGACGTTGCTGCTGGGTGGCGAGCGGCGCTTTGTGCTGTCCAACAGCGGCCATGTCCAGAGCATCCTCAACCCGCCCTCCAACCCGAAAGCCAACTTCGTCGAGAGCGCCAAACTGAGCAGCGACCCACGCGCCTGGTATTACGACGCCAAGCAGGTCGACGGCAGCTGGTGGACGCAATGGCTGAGCTGGATTCAGGAACGCTCGGGCGCGCAGAAGGAAACCCACATGGCCCTCGGCAACCAGAACTATCCACCGATGGAGGCGGCACCCGGTACTTACGTGCGCGTGCGCTGAAACCAACACACCACGGACCGCCCCTCTGTAGGAGCGAGCCTGCTCGCGAAAAACGTTTAGGCAACGCGTTCATCCAGGCAGCACGCGTTATCGTTAACGTCCATCGCGAGCAGGCTCGCTCCTACAGAGTTGGGACCGTGGCAGAACCTGAACATTAAGAAGACTGGATGAAAACCCGCGACCGGATCCTCGAATGTGCCCTGCAGTTGTTCAACCAGAAGGGCGAACCGAACGTCTCCACCATGGAAGTTGCCAACGAAATGGGCATCAGCCCGGGCAACCTCTACTACCACTTCCACGGCAAGGAACCGCTGATTCTTGGCCTGTTCGAACGCTTCCAGGCGGAGTTGGCACCCTTGCTCGATCCGCCGGCCGATGTCGAACTGGCCCCGGAAGATTACTGGCTGTTCCTGCACCTGATCGTCGAGCGCCTGGCGCACTACCGGTTTCTGTTCCAGGACCTGTCGAACCTTGCCGGGCGCCTGCCGAAACTGGCCAAAGGCATACGCAACCTGCTCAATGCCCTGAAGCGCACACTGGCGTCATTGCTGGCGCGGCTGAAAGCCCAGGGGCAATTGGTCAGCGGGACGCAGGCACTGGGGCAACTGGTGGAGCAGATCACCATGACGCTGCTGTTCTCGCTGGACTATCAGCGGATACTTGATCGCGAGGGTGAGGTCAGGCTGGTGGTGTACCAGATCATGATGCTGGTGGCGCCGCACCTGTTGCCGCCGATTAAAGTCGCGACGGAACAACTGGCACTCCAATACCTGGAAGAACACGAGTAACCCTTGCACTGGATAAACACATTCCAATGTGGGAGTGAGCCTGCTCGCGATGGCGTCGGGTCAGTCAACATCAATGTTGAATGACACACCGTAATCGCGAGCAGGCTCACTCCCACAATGACTCTGCGGCGTTCATGGAATCGCGTGCAAACAAAAACGCCCGACCTTTGCAGGCCGGGCGTTTTTTTGAGCCCTGAAAATCAGGACTGACTGGTTGGCGTCGAAGGTGCTGGCGCGGCAGTCGGGGTGGCAGCAGGGGTCGGCGCGGTAGCAGAGTTCGAGCTGCTTACGGCAGGCGCCGGGGTTGCCGGTTTGGCGGCAGCCACTGCTGGTTTTGGTGCTGCGGCTTTCGGTGCCGCCGGTTTTTTCACTGCAGGTTTTTTCGCGGCGGCAGGTTTTGCCGCTGGCTTGGCTGCAGGCTTGGCCGCTGCGGTTTTTGCCGCAGGTTTCGCCGCTGCCGGTTTAGCTGCAGTGGTTTTCGCAGCCGGCTTGGCCGCTGGTTTGGCGGCGGCTTTGGCGGCAACCGGTTTAGCGGCAGGCTTGGCGGCTGCGGGTTTGGCGGCGGCCGTTTTGGCAGCAGGCTTGGCCGCAGCTTTCGCGGCGGGTTTGACAGCCGGTTTAGCGGCCGCTTTTGCCAGTGGCTTGGCAGCGGTTTTCGCCGCTGGTTTTGCCGCCGCGGTTTTCGCTGCAACAGGCGCCACTTTGGCACCGGTAAGTTTTTCGATCTGCTTGGTCAGGGTATCGACCTTGCTGTGCAGCGCTTTCACTTCATTGCGGCTAGGTACGCCCAGGCGCGAAATGGCGCTGTTCAGGCGCTTGTCGAAAGCCCCTTCCAGTTCATCCCACTTGCCCAGCGCACGGTCCTTCACGCCAGTGATGCGCGATTTAGCCGACGAAGCAGAATCCTTTACGTCATCGACTTTCTTGCCGACAGCGCTCTTGGTGAGCTTCTCGGCTTTCTCGCCGTCTTTGACCAATGTATCGAAGAGCTTGCTGCCGTCAGTGTCGATCTTCGAGTACACGCCTAAACCAGCCAGCCAGATTTTGCGGGAGTAGTCTTCGACTTTCCCAATCCACGAGCTGCCTTCTTTGTCAGTATTCTTTTTACCAGCCATCCCGTTCTCCTTAAGATTTACGCGCGACGCGTTCGAGCAATGCCGTCAACTCATCGAGCTTAGCAGACAGTGTCTCAACGTCATGTTTAGACGGAATGCCGATACGATTCAAGGCACTTGCGACACGCGAGTCGAACGCCTTCTCGACCTTGTCCAGTTGAACTTCGACCTTGCCTTTGAACGTGCTCACTTCATTCTTGGCTTCATCGATTTCGGCATTAGCCGCTTCAAGTTTCTCGGCAACTACTTTTTTGCCTTTCTTTTCAACAGTTTGACCAGCCTTGATCAACTCTTGAAAGTACTCGCTGCCCTCTTGGCCAACCTTGGCGTAGGCACCCAGGCCTGCCAGCCAGATCTTGCGGGCATAGGATTTGACGTCGCTCAGAGCAGTTGCAGAAGCGTCGATTTTTTTCTTCAAAATAACTTTGGCCATGGTGCACCTCACGCGCAGAAGGTTTGAGGAACTGCCCGCGAAAGTGTCGGGCTCATGCACAAAGTAGGGAGAAAAATTAGAAACGGCACCCTAACAACTGACATAAAACCTTGAACACACCACAAACAAATGTAGGAGTGAGCCCGCTCGCGATGGCGTTGTATCAGTCGACATTGATGTTGTCTGACACTCCGTCTTCGCGAGCAGGCTCGCTCCTACAGGGGATCGCGCGTCACCGGGAAAACCGGGTTATGCGAGGGCTTTATCGAGCGCCTTTTCGATTTCCGATTTGATCGTGCCGCTCATGGCCGACATCAGCATGCCCAGCTCGACATCGACCCGGATCGAATCCTCGCCGACATGCACGGCGCCTTTCACCCCGGAACGCTTGAGGTTCAGGGTATCGCCGGACCACTGCGGCTCCAGGCCATATTGATCGGACAGCTTCTGCGCCAGCTTGTCAGCCTTCTCGCGGGCCGCTTCCTTGCCCAGGCCGTGGGCACGTTCAACACTAATACGGGCCATCGAATGACTCCTGCTTGATGAATACTTTCCTGAAGCATCTTGACCCCTGCTGCGTCAAAACGTCCCGGCGGTTCTACATCTTACCTTCAGCCTTGCCAAGACAAAGCAGGCCACCGGGATTAGAATGTCCCGCATTCTCTTCTGGTGACAGCGATATGACTGATCAGCGCAAAGGCAGCGATGCCGAACCCACCACTCACTTCGGTTTCAAAAACGTTCCGGAAAGCCAAAAAGCGGAAAAAGTCGCTGAAGTTTTCCACTCGGTAGCCGCCAAGTACGACTTGATGAACGACCTCCTGTCGGGCGGCATGCACCGTCTGTGGAAGCGTTTCGCGATCGAGCTGTCGGGCGTTCGCACCGGCAACCGCGTGCTGGACATCGCTGGCGGTACCGGCGACCTGACCAAAAAATTCTCGCACCTCGTGGGCCCGACCGGCCAGGTGGTATTGGCCGACATCAACGAATCCATGCTCAAGGTCGGTCGCGATCGCCTGCTGGATCTCGGTGTGGCCGGCAACGTCGAGTTCGTTCAGGCCGACGCTGAAAAGCTGCCGTTCCCGGACAACCATTTCGACTGCGTGACCATCGCCTTCGGCCTGCGCAACGTCACGCACAAAGAGGACGCCCTGCGTTCGATGCTGCGCGTGCTCAAGCCGGGCGGCCGTTTGCTGGTACTGGAATTCTCCAAGCCGACCAACGCGCTGATGTCCAAGGCCTACGACGCCTACTCGTTCGCCTTCATGCCGCTGATGGGCAAGCTGATCACCAACGACTCGGAAAGCTATCGCTACCTGGCCGAATCGATCCGCATGCACCCGAACCAGGAAACCCTGAAGTCGATGATGGTCGAGGCCGGTTTCGACCGCGTCACCTACCACAACATGACTGCCGGCATCGTCGCCCTGCACCGCGGCATCAAGCCCTGATGTTGCTGGCCGGACTGCTCGCCAGCGTTGAACTCGGCCTGAACCGGGTGCTGCGCCTCGACAGCACGGCGCTGCCTCGGCTCGCGCATTTGAGCGGCCGGGTGATTGCCGTCGACTGCCGCAGCCCGGCGTTGCAACTGTACATCCTGCCCAGCGACGAAGGCCTGATGCTCGCTGCCCACTGGGAAACCGGCGCCGACTGCACCTTGCGTGCACCGGCTTCAAGCCTGTTGAAACTGGCGATGAGCAAGGACAAGACTGCGGTCCTGCACGGCCCTGAAGTCGAACTCGACGGCGATAGCGGCGTGCTGCTGGAACTGGCCGCGATCCTTCAGGACCTCGAGCTGGACTGGGAGTACGAACTCTCGCGCTGGCTGGGCCCGGTCGCCACGCAACTGGTCGGCGGTCACCTGCGCAGCCGCGCACGCTGGTATCAGCAAGGATTTGCCAGCCTGGGCCAGAACCTGGGCGAATACCTGGCCGAAGAATCGCGCGCCCTCGTCGGCCAGCGCGAAGCCGAAGCCCGTTTCAGTGAACTGGACCGGATCAAACTTGATCTGGAACGTCTCGAGGCGCGTTTCGAGCGCCTTTCCCGATCCCTCGACCCAAGCGATAACGCATGAAGCTGCTTGCCGTCCGCCGTTTGTTGCGCATCCAGCGCGTTGTGATTCGCTACCGCCTCGATGACCTGCTGTTCGCCCTGCCGCTGCCGTGGTTCCTGCTGGCGCTGCGCTACGTGTTGCCGTGGCGCTGGTTCCCGCGCAAGACCCTGGACCTGAGCCGTGGCGCGCGATTGCGCCTGGCGTTGCAGGACCTCGGGCCGATTTTCATCAAGTTCGGGCAGATCCTGTCCACCCGTCGCGACCTGTTGCCGGAAGACATCGCCGACGAGCTGATGAAGCTGCAGGACCGCGTGCCGCCGTTCGATTCCCAGGTGTCGGTCAAGCTGATCGAAGAACAGCTGGGCAAGAAAATCAGCGAAGTGTTCAGCCGTTTCGACGTCGAACCGCTGGCCTCGGCGTCGGTGGCGCAGGTGCATGCTGCGCAGCTGAAAACCGGTGAAGAAGTCGTGGTCAAGGTGATCCGTCCGGGGCTGAAACCGATCATCGCGCAGGACCTGGCGTGGCTGTTCATCCTCGCCCGCGCCGCCGAAAAACTCTCGGCCGACGCGCGCCTGCTGCACCCGGTGGACGTGGTCAGCGACTACGAAAAAACCATCTACGACGAACTCGACCTGCTGCGCGAGGCGGCCAACGCCAGTCAGTTGAAGCGCAACTTCGAAGGCTCGCCGCTGCTTTACGTGCCGCAAGTCTATTGGGACTGGTGCCGGCCGAAAGTGCTGGTGATGGAGCGCATTTACGGGATCCAGGTCACTGACCTGGCGACCCTCGCCGATCAACGCACCGACATGAAGATGCTAGCCGAACGCGGTGTGGAGATCTTCTTCACCCAGGTGTTCCGCGACAGTTTCTTCCACGCCGACATGCATCCGGGCAACATCTTCGTCAGCACCGTCAACCCGTGGAGCCCGCAGTACATTGCGATCGACTGCGGCATCGTCGGCAGCCTCACCCCGGAAGACCAGGATTATCTGGCGCGCAACCTGTTCGCGTTCTTCAAGCGCGATTACCGGCGTGTGGCGCAATTGCACATCGACTCGGGCTGGGTGCCGGCGGAAACCAAACTCAACGAATTCGAAGCGGCAATCCGCACCGTGTGCGAGCCGATCTTCGAAAAACCGTTAAAAGATATTTCATTCGGCCAGGTGCTGATGCGCCTGTTCCAGACCGCGAGACGCTTCAACATGGAAGTGCAGCCGCAGCTGGTGCTGCTGCAAAAAACCCTGTTGAACATCGAGGGCCTGGGCCGCCAGCTGTACCCGGACCTCGATCTGTGGAACACCGCGCAGCCGTTCCTCGAGCGCTGGATGCGCGAGCGCGTCAGCCCCAAAGCCTTGCTCGGCAACGTGCAGAGCCAGTTCGAGCAACTGCCGCACCTGGCCAACATGGCCCGCGACCTGCTCGAACGTATGTCCCAGCCTCACGCCTACGACCCGCCGCCACCGTGGCATCGACGCCGGGACGACTGGTTCCTGCGCCTGCTCGGCACCGCGCATCTGGCGGGCGGCGCGATACTCGCCGCTGGCGGGCCGTTGAATGAACTGGCTTACTGGCCGGCGGGAATCATGATGGCGGTCGGTTTGTATCTGGTCGTTCGCCGATAGCCAGTTGTGTCGCGCACTGGCACACTGTTTCAACGCTGGGTTCTACTCATGAAGTGTGGAACCCGTTGTCGGAGTCGAAGATGAAAAACTGGCTGGACGAGATCAAGTGGGACGCTGACGGCCTAGTGCCGGCGATTGCCCAGGATCACAAGACCGGGCGCGTCCTGATGATGGCCTGGATGAACCGCGAAGCGCTGGAACTGACCGCCGCCGAGAACCGCGCCATTTACTGGTCGCGTTCCCGTGGCAAGCTGTGGCGCAAGGGCGAAGAGTCCGGCCACGTGCAGACCCTGCACGAGATGCGCCTGGACTGCGATGCCGACGTCATCATCCTGATGGTCGAGCAAATCGGCGACATCGCCTGCCATACCGGCCGTCAGAGCTGCTTCTACCGCGTGTTCGAGAACGGCGACTGGAAAACCGTCGACCCTGTTCTGAAAGACCCGCACGCCATCTATTCCGCAGGACATACCCATGAGTGACACCCTGACCCGTCTGGCCGAGGTGCTGGAAGAGCGCAAAGGCGCCGCTGCCGACAGCTCGTATGTCGCCAGCCTGTACCACAAGGGCTTGAACAAGATTCTGGAAAAAGTCGGCGAAGAGTCTGTCGAGACCATCATTGCAGCCAAGGACGCCGCCATCAGCGGCGACTGCAGCGATGTGATCTACGAGACTGCCGATTTGTGGTTCCACAGCATGGTCATGCTCGCCCAGTTGGGGCAGCATCCTCAGGCTGTACTCGATGAACTGGACCGTCGTTTCGGTCTGTCCGGACACGCCGAGAAAGCCTCGCGCCCGTCCGCCTGAACAACTATTAGAGAGGAGCAGCGACATGGGCATTTTTGACTGGAAACACTGGATCGTCATCCTGGTGGTAGTCGTGCTGGTATTCGGCACCAAGAAACTGAAAAACCTCGGCACTGACGTCGGCGAATCGATCAAGGGCTTCAAGAAAGCCATGAACGACGACGAAAAACCGGCCGATCCAACCGTGACCCCGGCCCAGCCTGTGCCACCGGTTCAGCCACAGCAGTCCGTGAACCAGCCGCACACCATCGACGTGCAGGCGCAAAAAGTCGAAGAGCCGATCCGCAAAGACGTGTGAGCACTGACTAATGTTTGGTATCAGCTTCTCTGAACTGCTGCTTGTCGGCCTCGTGGCCCTGCTGGTGCTGGGTCCCGAGCGTCTGCCGGGTGCAGCGCGCACCGCCGGCCTGTGGATCGGTCGCCTGAAGCGCAGCTTCAACGCGATCAAACAGGAAGTTGAACGTGAAATCGGTGCCGACGAGATTCGTCGGCAACTGCACAACGAGCACATTCTGTCGCTGGAACAGGAGGCCCGGAAGATTTTCACGCCAACCCAGCAGGAAGCCACGCCGGTTCAACCGATTGAACCGGTGGCGGAGCAGACGATTCATGCGCCGGTGGTAGACGCCGCGCCTGTCGCTGCACCGGCGGACGCAGTGAAAGCTGCTGAACCCGCTCCCGTTGTGGCTCATGCAGACCCCGTTGCTCCAGTCGCCGCGCCGATCACGCCGGCTCCTCATGACACCCCTTTGCCGCCGCGAGCCCCATGAGCGATCTCCCAGAAAACGACCAGCACATGCCGCTGGTTTCGCACCTCACCGAGTTGCGTACCCGTCTGCTGCGCTGTGTAGCGGCGATCTTCATCATCTTTGCCGGGTTGTTCGCCTTCACCCAGCAGATCTACACCTTCGTCTCCACACCGCTGCGGCAGTACCTGCCGGTGGGCGCGACGATGATTGCCACCGACGTGTCGTCGCCGTTCCTGACGCCGCTGAAGCTGACCATGATGGTTTCGCTGTTCCTGGCCATCCCGGTGATCCTGCACCAGATCTGGGGCTTCATCGCGCCAGGCCTGTACAAGCATGAGAAGCGCATCGCGGTGCCGTTGCTGATCTCGAGCATCATGCTGTTCTACGCCGGCATGGCGTTCGCCTATTACCTGGTGTTCCCGCTGATCTTCAAATTCTTCGCCGCCGCCACCCCGGCCGGCGTGGAGATGATGACCGACATCAGCAGCTACCTCGACTTCGTCATGACGCTGTTCTTCGCCTTCGGCGTGGCGTTCGAGATCCCGGTGGCCGTGGTGCTGCTGGTGTGGATCGGCGTGGTCGACGTCAAATACCTGAAGAAAATCCGCCCGTACGTGATCATCGGCTGCTTCGTGGTCGGCATGATCCTGACCCCGCCGGATATCTTCTCGCAGACCCTGCTGGCGGTACCGATGTGGCTGCTGTTTGAAATCGGCATCCTCTTCGGCGGCCTGATCAGCAAGCGTGGCGACCATCCGGACGACCAGCCGGTCGACGATCACAACGACCAGCCGCCAGCGACCCAGGCGTGAACCTGCTGCTCCTCGAAGAGGCCGACTTCATTGCGGCCGACCGGGTGATCCTGCGCGATCGCCGGTTGACGCACATGCAGGAAGTCCACCGCTGTGAAGTGGGTGACAGCATGCGCGTCGGACGTATCGGCGGCCTGATGGGCGCGGCCGAAGTGCTGCGCCTGGACGCCGGTGAAGCCGAACTGCGCGTCACCCTCGACCAGCCTCCACCCGCCAAGCTGCCGCTGACCCTGGTATTGGCCCTGCCACGGCCCAAAATGCTGCGCAGGGTGTTTCAGACCGTGGCGGCCATGGGTGTGCCGCGAATCGTGCTGGTGAACAGCTATCGCGTCGAGAAGAGCTTCTGGCAAACGCCGTTCCTCGAACCCGACGCCATCCGCGAGCAATTGATCCTCGGTCTCGAACAAGCCCGCGACAGCGTGCTGCCGGAAGTGGTCATCGAAAAGCGTTTCAAGCCGTTCGTCGAAGATCGACTGCCCGCCATCAGCGAAGGCACGCTCGGTCTGGTAGGCCATCCGGGCAACTACCCGTCCTGCCCTCGTGGCCTCGACGAGCCGGTGACCCTGGCCATCGGCCCGGAAGGCGGCTGGATCCCCTACGAAATAGACCTGCTGGCCAAGTCCGGCCTGCAACCGGTGCAGCTCGGCGAGCGCATCCTGCGCGTCGAAACCGCCGTCACCGCCCTGCTCGCACGCCTCTTCTAAACACACCATCCCCCCGTGGGAGCGAGCCTGCTCGCGAAGCGGTTGTTCATTCAACAAAGGTGTCGACTGACACACCGCTTCGCGAGCAGGCTCGCTCCTACAGGTCATCCATCCATTCGTCCATCCATAGGGGTATCCCCTACAGATTCTCGCCAGCCAGCCGATACAGCTCTCATAAAACCAACTTGTGGTCCGTGGGAGTTGCAACATGTACCGATGGCTAGCCGAGAAACTGGGAAACGTCAGCGTCAATCGCAAACTGGGTATCGGCTTTGGTCTGGTGCTGCTCCTGACGTTGTTGATCACCTTCACCGGTTGGACCGGCCTGGGTGATGTGACCAGTCGCGGCGACAAACTGGGTTTCATTGCCAGCCTCAATGACCTGACCAAAGACCTGCGCATCGCCCGCCTGGACTACGAAATGCGCCGTGGCGAACAAGGCCCGGGCGCGGTCAACGACCTGCTGGGCCAACTCGAAACCGGGCTGAAAACCGCGCGCACGCTGATCGAACAACCCACCGACACCGCCATGGTCGACCAGCAACTGGCCGCCGTCGCCGAATACCGCCAAGCCTTCGCCGCCATGGTCCAGGCCGGCGCCAACCGCGAAGATGCCCGCAGTAAACTCGGCGCCAACGCCGATAACGCCGTGGCGAAAGTGACTGAAGTCGAGAAAAATCTGCTGCAAGGCGACAGCGTCGCCGATTTCAACAGCGTGGTTGAAATCAGCAAACTGCTGCAGCAAGCCCGTTATCAGGTGCGCGGCTACACCTACAGCGGCAAGGCCGACGCCGAGCAACCGGCATTGGATGCGATCGCCAACGCCCTGAACAGCCTTGAAAGCCTGCTACCCAAACTGCCGCAACAACACACGGCCAACCTGCAGCAGGCCAGCGAATCGTTCAAAGCCTATCGCGCAGCGGTCAGCCAGTTCCGTGACTCGCAAGTGGCCACTGCCGCCGCCCTCACCCGCATGGCGGCCCAAGGCGACATCCTGATCACCGTCAGCAAAAAGCTCACCGCCTCGCAAACCGTCGTGCGTGACACCGACGCCGCACACGCCAAGAACATGCTGTTGCTGGCCACCGCCCTCGCGCTGGCCTTCGGTTTGTTCGCCGCCTGGGCCATCACCCGTCAGATCGTCATTCCGCTGAGTCAGACGCTGAAAGTCGCAGAACGCATCGCCGCCGGCGACCTGACTCAGAACCTCGTCTCCGAACGTCAGGACGAACTCGGCCAGTTGCAGCGCGCCATTCAGAGCATGACCCTGGGCCTGCGCGAACTGATCGGTGGCATCAGCGATGGCGTCACGCAAATCGCCAGCGCTGCCGAAGAACTGTCTGCCGTCACCGAGCAGACCAGCGCCGGGGTCAACAGTCAGAAGGTCGAGACCGATCAGGTGGCGACCGCCATGAACGAAATGACCGCCACCGTGCAGGAAGTCGCGCGCAACGCCGAAGAAGCCTCCGAAGCGGCGGTTGCTGCCGACCAGCAGGCTCGTGAAGGCGACAAGGTGGTCGGAGAGGCCATCGCGCAGATCGAGCGCCTGGCCCTCGAAGTCGGCAATTCCACGGAAGCCATGGGTCATCTCAAGCGCGAAAGCGACAAGATCGGCAGCGTGCTCGACGTGATCAAATCCGTGGCCCAGCAAACCAACCTGCTGGCGCTCAACGCCGCCATCGAAGCCGCCCGTGCCGGTGAAGCCGGGCGAGGTTTTGCGGTAGTGGCCGATGAGGTCCGCAGCCTCGCCCTGCGCACCCAGAAGTCCACCGAGGAAATCGAGGAGCTGATCGTCGGCCTGCAAAGCGGCACCCAGCAAGTCGCGACCATCATGGACAACAGCCGCACCCTGACCGACAGCAGCGTCGAGCTGACCCGCCGTGCCGGTGGCTCCCTGGAAAGCATTACCCGCACGGTGTCGGCGATTCAGTCGATGAACCAGCAGATCGCAGCCGCCGCCGAGCAACAAACGGCAGTGGCTGAAGAGATCAACCGTAGCGTGCTGAATGTGCGTGATGTGTCCGAGCAGACCTCGGCCGCCAGTGAAGAGACTGCGGCATCGAGCGTTGAGCTGGCGCGGTTGGGCACCCATTTGCAGGTGCTGGTGGGGCGGTTCAGGGTTTGAGGTGATTCATTTGCCTCGATTCGCTATGGATCGAGGTGATGCAATCGCCAGCAGGCTGGCTCCCACAGGGGTTGGTGTGAACACCACAAATCCACTGTGGGAGCTAGCCTGCTAGCGATTAGCGGCCCCAAGGCCGCGGCTTTTAAAGGACCTGACGAAGGAAGGCCTGGGCCCGCGGATCCTTCGGCGCATCAAAGAACTCCGCCGGCGAGGCGTCTTCCAGCAATTTGCCGTGATCGAAGAACAGCACCCGGTCCGCCACTTCCCGGGCAAATCCCATTTCGTGGGTGACGCAGACCATGGTCATGCCTTCCACGGCCAGGGTTTTCATCACGTCCAGCACTTCGCCGACCATTTCCGGGTCGAGCGCCGAGGTTGGCTCGTCAAACAGCATGACCTTCGGCTCCATGGCCAGCGCGCGAGCAATCGCCACGCGCTGTTGCTGGCCGCCGGACAGGCGCGACGGGTACTCGTTGGCCTTCTGCGCAATCCCGACCTTTTCCAGCAACGCCAACGCCTTGGCTTCACGCTCTTTCTTGCCGCGCTTGCGCACGACTTTCTGCGCGAGGCAAAGGTTTTCCAGCACGGTCATATGCGGGAACAGGTTGAAGTGCTGGAACACCATGCCGACTTCCCGGCGATAGGCATTGACGTCGGTTTTCGGGTCGGCCAGTTGCAGGCCGTCGATGCTCACCGAGCCCGAGTCGAATTCTTCCAGGCCATTGAGGCAACGCAGGAAGGTCGATTTGCCGGAGCCGGACGGGCCGATCACCACCAGCACTTCGCCTTTCGCCACGCGGGTCGAAACGTTATCCACCGCGCGCACCACCTGGCCACGGGTGTCGAAGACTTTTACCAGATCGCGGACTTCAATCACTTTGCGCGAGCCTCCGCTCAAGCCGACTGGCGATTTTCGACAGCGGCAGGTTGATCAACAGGTACAGGCCGGCGACGCAGAACAGGATCTCGAACGGCGAAAACGAGGTAGTGATGACTTCGCGACCGCTTTTCAGCAGTTCGGTAATGGCGATCACCGACACCAGCGAGGTGTCCTTGACCAGGCTGATGAACTGCCCGGCGAGGGGTGGCAGCACGCGTTTGAACGCTTGCGGCAACACCACATGACGCATCGACTGACCGGCGCTCAAACCGAGGGAACGCGCGGCTTCGTTCTGGCCGCGGGCGATCGACTGCACACCGGAACGGATGATTTCCGCTACATAGGCACCGGTGAACAGCGACAGCGCGGCGATCCCGGCGAACTCCCGCGACAGGTTCATCACGGTGCCGATGAAGAAGTAGAAAATGAAAATCTGTACCAGCAACGGCGTACCGCGCACCAGTTCGACGTAGATCGTCGACAGGTCGCGCAGGGTCGGGTTGTTCGACAGACGGCACAGGCCGGTGGCCAGACCGATCAACAGGCCGAGCACGCCAGACACCACGGACAGCCACAGGGTGGTCCAAAGGCCCCACATCAACGGCCCGGCGGCCCAATGACGGGTTACGCCGATCACGTCGCCTTCGGCCACGTCATCGCCCTGGGCGACTTGCAGGCTGTTGTCGTCGACGATCAGGTGCTGCTCGTCACCGGCGTCGTTGCGCAGGGTGACTTCAGCCTTGTCGCCCTTGCGCACCAGTTCGCTGACGGTGGAGATGTCGGCGGCGCGCTGGGATTCTTCGGCGTGGTAGGCGAAATACTGCGGCACGCGGTTCCAGCGCCACTCGTAGGACATCAGCGAGGTGGCGTAATACAACGCGCCGGCCAGGCCGATCAGCACCAGCACGGTCAGAACGTGCCAGGGCCATTGGGCTTTTTTCTGTTTCATTTGCTGTGAAGTTTCCGAATTCTGTGTCGCGAAGGAGGCCGCCTTCGCGAGCAGGCTCGCTCCCACATTGGAATGCGCATTCCTGTGGGAGCGAGCCTGCTCGCGAATGGGGCAACTCGGTCTGACCGAGTGTTACTCCATGTCCTTAAGCCAGCCGGTGTCTTTGAACCACTTGTCATGGATGCGATCGTAGGTGCCGTCTTCGTGGATCTGGTGCAGGAAGTTGTTGATGAAGTTGATGCTGTCGTAGTCACCCTTCTTCAGACCAAAGGCCAGCGGTTCGTAGGTGAACGGCTTGTCGAGGAACACCAGTTTGCCGTTGCCGACCTTGTTCACGGCCACGACGTTGTAAGGCGCGTCGTAGATGAAGGCGTCGGCCTTGCCGTTGACCACGTCGAGCACGGCTTCCTGCTCGTTGTCGTAGCCGTGGTACTTGGCCTTGGAGATCAGCTTCTTCGCGACCATCTCGCCGGTGGTGCCGAGCTTGGAGGTGATGCGGTAGTCAGCGGTATTCAGGTCCTTGTAGGACTTGATGGTGCCTTCCAGTTCCTTGCGGATCAGCAGGGTCTGGCCGACCACGATGAACGGTTCGCTGAAGTTCAGGCGCAGGTTGCGTTCCTGGGTCAGGGTCATGCCGCTGCCGATCATGTCGAACTTGTCGGTCAGCAGGGCCGGGATGATGCCGTCGTAGCCGGTGGAGACCATTTCCAGCTTGACGCCCATGGCCTTGGCCATGGCTTTGAGGATGTCGACTTCGAAACCGATGATCTCGCCGCGCTTGTTGGTCATCTCGAACGGCATGTAAGTCGGGTCCATGCCGACTTTCAGCGTGCCGCGCTTGACCGCGTCATCGATGGCACCGGCCTGTGCCGTGCTGACTGCAACCAATGCCGTGACGCCGACCAGCAGCATCGAGAGATACTTCTTCATCATCATGTCCCCAAAACCATTGCGTTATGAGGCGCGCAAACGGCGGCTCCCCTGAGGAAACGCACCAATACGGACAAAAATTATCCGGGCGCACCAATTCGGGGACGGATCCTAACGTACTCGCTCGTTTGCACAAGGGTTTAGGCGGGAATTATTGCGGGACCAACCTGTAGGAGCGAGCCTGCTCGCGATGGTTTTCAACGATTACGCGTGTTTACTGACGAAACACGGCGCTCTTGAGTCCATCGCGAGCAGGCTCGCTCCTACAGGGGGGTTTCTTTTAGGCCAACTGCGGTTGCGCACTCAATGGCTTGAGCGGCAGCAGTGGCGCATGGGGATCGGCTTTCACCGATTTGCGCCAGGCTTCCAGCCACTCGGGGTGGCCCTCATTCCAGACCTGCTCGTGCAGGCGAGCCAGTGCCACCGGATCGCTCAGCAGTTGCACACGCTCATTGTTGTTCAGGCCATCGGGCCCGACTTTCAACGCATGACGAACCCGTTCGATCCGCAGCCATTCGATCGGCTCGGCCTCACGGTGACGCGAGGTCGCCAGCGAGCACGCCAGGGCGTTCTGCTGTGGATCGACCACCGAGCGGATGAAGCCGTCTTTCAGCGCGTGATAACGGTTTTCATGGGTGTACTGGTCAGTGGCCAGCAGCGCCTGTGGCGGATTGTATTCCTCAGGGATCAGGAACAGGCTCTCGTCACGGGACTTCAGGCCCAGGCCCACGCGGCTGGAAATCACCGACACCGGGATCGACAGCATCAACGAACCGACGATCGGCACCAGCCACCAGAGGAAGCTCGGGTTCAGCCAGATCACCAGCAAGGCCCAGAAGAAGCCCAGCAAGGTTTGCGGACCGTGGCGCTTGACCGCCTCGCTCCATGGCGTGGAGTCGTCGTCACGTTGTGGCGAGTTCCAGGTCGCGGCCCAGCCGAGGAACGCGGCGAGGACGAAACGGGTGTGGAAAATCATCCGCACCGGCGCCAGCAACATGGAGAACAACATCTCCAGCAGCATCGACAGGGTCACCTTGAACTTGCCGCCGAACTCTTTCGCGCCCTTGGCCCAGATCAGGATGATGCTCAACAGTTTCGGCAGAAACAGCAGCACGATCGTGGTCGAGAATAGCGCGATGGCCTTGTCCGGGTGCCATTGTGGCCACAGCGGATAGAGCTGACGTGGTTCGAGGAAGTACTGCGGCTCCATCAGCGTGTTGACCGCCAGCAGCGCCGTCGACAGCACGAGGAAGAAGAACCACAACGGCGCCGACAGGTACGACATCACGCCCGTCAGGAACACCGCGCGGTGCACCGGGTGCATGCCCTTCACCAGGAACAGGCGGAAGTTCATCAGGTTGCCGTGGCACCAGCGACGGTCACGCTTGAGTTCGTCCAGCAGGTTCGGCGGCAACTCTTCGTAGCTGCCCGGCAGATCGTAGGCAATCCACACGCCCCAACCGGCACGGCGCATCAGCGCGGCTTCGACGAAGTCGTGGGACAGGATCGCACCGGCGAACGCACCTTTACCCGGCAACGGCGCCAGGGCGCAGTGCTCGATAAACGGCTTCATGCGAATGATCGCGTTGTGGCCCCAGTAGTGGGATTCGCCCAACTGCCAGAAGTGCAGACCGGCGGTGAACAGCGGACCGTATACCCGAGTGGCGAACTGCTGCATGCGTGCATACAGCGTGTCCATGCCCGAAGCACGCGGCGCGGTCTGGATGATCCCGGCGTCCGGCGTGGCTTCCATCAAGCGCACCAGACTGGTGAGGCATTCGCCGCTCATCACCGAGTCGGCGTCGAGCACGACCATGTACTTGTAGTCACCGCCCCAACGACGGCAGAAGTCGTCGAGGTTGCCGCTTTTACGTTTTACGCGACGACGACGGCGGCGATAGAAAATCTTGCCGAAGCCCTTGGCTTCGCGGCAGACGTCCAGCCAGGCCTGCTGTTCGGCGACGCAGATGTCGGCATCGTTACTGTCGCTGAGCACGAAAAAGTCGAAGCGATCCAGGTCACCCGTGGCCGCCACCGACTCGAACGTCGCGCGCAAACCGGCGAATACCCGTGGCACGTCTTCGTTGCAGATCGGCATCACCAGTGCGGTGCGCGCGTCCTTGGCGATCGGCTCGTTGCCGGCACTTTTGCCGGAGATACGGTATTTATCGTGACCGGTGAGCAACTCGAGGAAGCCCATCAACGCTGTCCAGAAACCGGCCGACACCCAGCAGAACAGAATCCCGAACATGATCAGGATGGTGGTCTGCAACGCATACGGCAGCACTTGCGTGATGGTTTGCATCAACGGTTGATGCAGGACTTCGTTCAGGTCGACGAACGACCAGCCCTGGTAAGGCATGATGCCTTTCATGTACCAGCCGGCGACGATGGTCTGGCCGAGCATCAGCACCAGCAGAATGTAACGGCGGATCGACCCGACCGTACGCCAGCGCGCGGCCGGCAATACGTTCTCGTCTTTCGGCGGAGCCGGCGGGTTGGTCCGGCCGGTCAGGCGGCGCCAGCCGCGCACCAGGATGTTGGTGCGCCACGGCTCCGGCACGACCTTGGTCCGGCGGATCGGCGGCGTTGCCTTGAGGCAAACGCGACCGCTGGCGTCGAGCACCAGCATTTCCGCTTCTTCCAGCTCTTCGGCGCTATTCAGGGTCAAGCGACGGCCCACCGAAGCCTGGGCGGCCTCGGTCGGGGTGTCGAACGTCGAGGACGACAGACGCTGGTGCAGTTCACTGAAGGACTGGCAGCCCGCGAGTTCCGCGCGCTGCTCGTCGGTCATCGGTAAATGCGCCAGATACTCGGCAAGAGTCTCTGGCTGTACTTGAGAATTACTCATCGGCAGGCAACTGGTAGCTCCAGGTCTCGGTCAGGACTTCTTCAGTCGGTGCCGATTCCGGTGTGGCTGGGGCCGCGTCCGCAGCAGCAGGCTGCTTGGCGTCTTTGTTGTCCTTGTCCTTGGCATCCGCGACTGGCTTGGCGTCGGCCTGCTTGGCCTCGGCGGCCTTCGCTTCCTTCTCCACTTTTTCCGCTTGCTTGGCCGCCACTTTGTCAGCCTTGGCCACGGAAGAATTGGACGCTGGAACCGAAGACTTCGCGAGATCGGCCGGCACTACATTTTGAACCAGTGCCGCACGCATCTCGGTGGACTTGCCCGGATCCTTGATCTTCATCCGCAGGGTCAGGCGCCAGCCTTTGGTTTCCGGATTGTAACGCACGCTGTTCTCGACCAGTTCGGCGTTGTCGCCGACGCTGACTTGGCTGCGCACGTCGGTATCCGGGGCCAAGGCGGCCAGGGACGGACCTTCGAAGTCCACGAGGTAGGCAACGCTGCCGTCCGGCTGACGAATCAGGTTGGACTGTTTGACATCGCCGGTGGAGCGCAAGGTCTGTTTGACCCAGGCGCTGTCCGGTGCGTGAATTGCCGCTTCGTCCATGGTCCAGTGCAGGCGGTAGCCGAATTCCAGCGGCTGACCTGGCTCAGGCAGTTTTTCCGGGCTCCAGAAGGCAACGATGTTGTCGTTGGTTTCGTCGGCGGTCGGAATTTCGACCAGGTCGACAGAACCCTTGCCCCAATCGCCTTTCGGTTCGATCCAGGCACTTGGGCGCTTGTCGTAGCGGTCGTCGAGGTCTTCGTAGTGGCTGAAGTCACGGCCACGTTGCAGCAGGCCGAAACCACGCGGGTTCTCGATGGAGAAGTTGCTCACCGCCAGGTGTTTCGGGTTGTTCAGCGGACGCCAGATCCACTCGCCGTTGCCGGCATGGATCGACAGACCGCTGGAGTCATGCAGTTCACGACGGTAGTTCAGCACTTTGGAAGGCTGGTTGGCGCCGAACAGGAACATGCTGGTCAGCGGCGCAACGCCAAGCTTGGTGACCTTGTCACGCAGGAACATCTGCGCCTTGACGTCGACGATGGTGTCGCTGCCTGGACGCAGGGTCAGGCGATAGGCACCCGTGGCGCGTGGCGAATCCAGCAGCGCGAAAATCACCAGGTGCTTGTCGCCCGGTTTTGGCTGTTCGATCCAGAACTCACGAAAACGCGGGAATTCCTCACCGGACGGCAACGCGGTATCGATGGCCATGCCGCGAGCGGACAAGCCATAGGTGTGACCCTTGCCAACCACGCGGAAGTAACTCGCGCCGAGCATGGTCATGATTTCGTCTTGCTTGTCGGCCTTGTTGATCGGGTACAGCACACGGAAGCCGGCATAACCCAGCTGTTCGGTGGCTTTAGGATCGAACTTCAGATCGCCGAAATCGAAACGACTCGGGTCGTATTTGATCTCTTCGACGGTGTTGGCCGTGATTTCGTTGATTTTCACCGGCGTATCGAAGTGCATGCCCTGGTGATAGAACGACAGTTTGAACGGGGTTTTCTGATCGGCCCATTCGGCTTTTTCGGTCAGGAAACGAATTTTCTGATAGTCCGCGAATTTCATCTCGCGAAATTCGTTCGGCAGGTTACTGCGCGGGGCTTCGTATTTCTGCCCGGCCAGCTCTTTTGCCTTGGCCGACACATCATCCAGACTGAATGCCCAAAGCTGGCCGGCGCTGAGCAGGCAAAGCAGGGCAGAGCCCGCTACCAGAGCGCTTCGTAACCGTTTGGCAGACAATTTTGGTGCATTACAGGGACTAACAATCACGAGCAACCCTCGCCGAAAACAGATCAAAAAACCAACGGCCAGTTAGACGATTTGTGGGGTGTGCGGCATGAAAAAACCGACCCTGCAAACCCTTCTTGCCAAGTTGGCGAGCATTGTTCCGACTCCTATGGGGCTAAATGATTCCCCAACAGGTCCAGGACAAGTCTCTACCTAAGTCAAAATGGACCAACGAACGCTGATCCCCGTAGCGCGCGATTATCTAGTAGGCCGCGTTACAACGCATCAGGCGCAACAAAGTATTTCTCGCGAAAAACCCCTGTTTTCAGTGAAAAAGCCCTTAAAAACTTGTTTCAAGCGCTTTCAGGTCTGTAACAGGAAGGTTACCGGGCCATCATTGACCAGGTGCACCTGCATATCCGCGCCGAATCTACCTGATGCCACTGTGCCATGCACCTGTTTCGCTTTCTCTAATAGATAGTCGAAAAGCTCCTCGCCCAGCGCCGGAGGGGCAGCGGTTGAAAAACTCGGGCGCAACCCGTTTTTGGTGTCGGCGGCCAGGGTGAACTGTGAGACCAGCAGCAACCCGCCACCCACATCCGCCAAGGACAGATTCATCTTGCCCTCGGCGTCACTGAACACACGATAGTTAAGCAGCTTATGCAGAAGTTTGTCGGCACTGGCCCGAGTATCCTCGGGCTCGACCGCGACCAGCACCAGCAGTCCCTGATCGATGGCGCCGACCACCTCCCCCGCTACCTCGACCCGCGCGCCACGCACGCGCTGCAACAGGCCCTTCATGCTTCTTCGGGGGACAGGTCGAGCAAGCGCCGGGCCATCTGATCGGCGGCACGCACCAGAGCATCGGTAATGCCGGGTTCGGAGGCGGCATGCCCGGCATCGCGGATGACCTGCAGTTCACTGTTGGGCCAGTTCTGGTGCAATTCCCAGGCGTTATCCAGCGGGCAGATCACGTCGTAGCGACCGTGGACGATCACACCGGGCAAGTGGGCGATCTTGCCCATGTCGCGGATCAGCTGGTTCGGCTCGAGGAACGCATTGTTGGTGAAGTAATGGCATTCGATGCGGGCGATGGACAGCGCGCGCTGCGGTTCGGAGAAGCGGTCGACCACCATCGGATTCGGGCGCAGCGTCGCGGTCCGTCCTTCCCAGGTGGACCAGGCTTTGGCCGCGTGCATCTGGGCGATCTGATCGTTGCCGGTCAGGCGCTTGTGGAAGGCGTTGAGCAAGTCGTCGCGTTCGTCCAGCGGGATCGGGGCGACGTAGTCCTGCCAGTAGTCGGGGAACAGGCGGCTGGCGCCGGCCTGGTAGAACCATTCGATTTCCTGCGGGCGGCAGAGAAAAATCCCGCGCACGATCAGGCCGTGCACACGCTCCGGGTGGGTTTGCGCATAAGCCAGCGCCAGGGTCGAACCCCAGGAGCCGCCGAACAGCACCCATTTGTCGATGCCCAGGTGCTGGCGAATCCGCTCAAGGTCGGCGACCAGATCCCAGGTGGTGTTGTTTTCCAGGCTGGCGTGGGGGGTGGAGCGACCGCAACCGCGCTGGTCAAAGGTAACGATGCGGTACAGGTTCGGATCAAAGAAGCAGCGACTTTGCGCATCACACCCGGCGCCGGGGCCGCCATGGATGAACACCACCGGCAAACCTTCCGGTGAACCGCTTTCGTCTACGTACAGGGTGTGGGTTTCATCGACAGCCAGATCGTGCCGGGCGTAGGGTTTGATCTGCGGGTACAAAGTCTGCATTGCGCGCTCCGTAAGGGGTCGAGGTCATCCCTGGGGGGACTTCTATGATTCTGCCGTCCGGCATCATAAACCCGAATTACGTCAATGAGCATGCCCTTGCTGAGTCAGAGTTTTGCCGCCAGTTTTTTAGCCAGATAACCCAAGAGGGTTTCATAGAGCGCATCCACTTCGGCGACCTGGCCCCGCCCCCGTAAACAACCGTGAACCAGCCCCTCACCGTAATAAAGTGTCGCGGCCACGCCCGCGGCGTTCAGGCGCTCGGCGTATTGCACACCGTCGTCACGCAGCGGGTCGAATTGCGCCACGGTGATCAGCGCCGGCGGTAGTCCACTGAGATCTTGGGCCAGCAGCGGCATCGCATACGCAGGCGGTTGTTGGCTGCCGCGCAAGTACAAGGCGTGATAACAATCCACATCGCTGCTGCTGAGCAACGGCGCATCCACGCATTCGCTTCGCGACGGCAGACGGTGATCGCCACCCAGGCCCGGGTAAATCAGCACCTGCGCGGCGGGCAGTGGCTCGCCTGCATCGCGCAAGGCCAGGCACAGCGCGGCGGCGAGATTTCCCCCGGCACTGTCGCCCGCCACCAGCGTACGCGCGGGGTCCAGCCGGAACGGACCGTTGCGCAACGCGCGCCAGACTCCAAGGCAGTCGTCAAATCCTGCCGGGAACGGATGCTCCGGCGCCAGCCGGTAATCCACGGCAATCACCAGGACGCCAAGCGTCGCGGCCAGTTCGGCGCAGATGAAATCGTGGGAATCCAGGTCGCCCACCACCCAGCCGCCGCCGTGCAGGTACATCACGCACGGATCGCCATCGCTCGGTGACGACCGTTGCGGTTGATAGGAGCGCACCGGCACGCCGGCCAGTTCGAAATCCAGCACATACAGCCCGGCGGGACGTGGCGGGGTGAATGCCCGGCACATCTCGCTGTAGGCCTGGCGCAAACCGGCGAGGCTGCTGTCAGTGCTGTTGAAACTGACGGTTTTCTCGACGAATGCCGTCATCTCGTCAGATAGGGGATAAATTGCCATAGACCTGCCGCCGCGATTTTGTGAAGTGCGAATAACCCTGTGGGAGCGAGCCTGCTCGCGATAGCGGTGAGTCAGCCAACGTTGATGTCGCCTGACACTCCATCGCGAGCAGGCTCGCTCCCACATTTGGTTTGCGGTGTTGCTCAGTTTTTGAGGGTGGCCTGGACGGTTGCGACGCCATCCTTGCCATCAAAACTGCTGACGCCCGCCAACCAGCGCTGCAGGTCTTCCGGGTGATCGCGCAGCCACTGCCTGGCCACGTCCTGCGGCGTCTTGCGCTCCATGATTGGCACCATCAACTGGCTTTCCTGCGCGGCGGTGAACGTGAGGTTTTCCAGCAGACGGTTCACGTTCGGGCAGCGTTCGGCGTAGTCCGGCGACGTCACGGTGGAGACCGTTGCGGCCCCTTCGTTCGGCCCGTAGACATCGTCGCTGCCGGTCAGGTAAGCGATCTTCATGTTGATGTTCATCGGGTGTGGGGTCCAGCCGACAAACACCACGAACTCCTTGCGGTTCACCGCGCGCTGTACGGCGGCGAGCATGCCGGCCTCACCGGACTCGATCAGCTTGAAATCCTTCAGGCCGAAGTGATTGGTCTCGATCATGGTTTTGATCGTGGTGTTCGCACCGCTGCCCGGCTCGATGCCATAGATCTTGCCACCGAGCTGGTCCTTGAACCTGGCGATGTCGGCAAAGGTTTTCAGCCCGGCGTCGGCGACGTATTGCGGCACGGCCAGCGTTGCCTGGGCGTCGGCCAGGCTCGGTTTGGCCATGACCTTCACCTGATTGGCGGCCACGAACGGCGCGATATTGTTGTCCATCGCCGGTTTCCAGTAACCGAGGAAGATGTCGAGGCGCTTGTCGCGGATGCCGGCGAAGATGATTTGCTGCACGGCGCTGGTTTGCTTGCTTTCGTAGCCCAGGCCATTGAGCAGTACATCGGCCATGCCGCTGGTGGCGATGACGTCGGTCCAGTTGACCACGCCCATGCGCACGGCCTTGCAGGAAGCGTCGTCGCTGGCCAGAACACTGGTGCTCAGCAGAGCGGTGCCGCAGAGGATGGAGAGACAGCGGGTGAACAGTCTTTTCATTGGGGGAGCTCTCGTGCGGCAGAATTATTATGGGCCCGGTGTCTTGTTGCACCGTGCCCAGAACATTACGCAGCAGCGTGAGACCAAAAGCGAACTGTGGCGACCGAGATTTGCACGGTGGCGACTGTTCCAATCAGGTTTAGAACTGTGGGAGCGAGCCTGCTCGCGAATGCGGTGGGTCAGTCAACGTTGATGTCGCCTGACACTCCATCGCGAGCAGGCTCGCTCCCACAAGGTTTTGCGCCAGGCTTCAGCGGCTGTAGTGCTTTTGGCCCCAGGCGAGCAGGCCTTGCAGCAGTTCCTTGAGCACCACTTGCGTTGGCGCCGCGAGGTCCGGGCGATAGCGGAACGGTTCGAACTCTTCCATGTAGGTGCACTGGCCCAGCTCCAGCTGCACGGCGTGGATGTTCTGCGCTGGGTTGCCGTAGTGCCGGGTGATGTGGCCACCCTTGAAACGACCGTTCAGCACATGGCTGTAGTTGTCGTGCCGCGCGCAGATCGCTTCCAGCTGAGTGGCCAGCTGTGGATCGCAACTGGCGCCGTTGAAGGTGCCGAGGTTGAAGTCCGGCAGCTTGCCGTCGAACAGGTGCGGGATGATCGAGCGGATCGAGTGCGCATCGAACAGCAGCGCATAACCGAACTCGGCTTTCAGTCGCGCCAGCTCGTTCTGCAGCGTGCTGTGATACGGCGTCCAGACCTGCTCCAGATACGTCGCACGCTCTGCGGCCGAAGGCTCCAGGCCTTCACGGAACAAGGGAATGCCGTCGAACAGCGTCGCCGGGTAAAGACCGGTGGTGGCGCCAACGTACAACGGTTTGTCGTCCGATGGCCGGTTCAGGTCGATGACGAAGCGCGAGTACTCGGCGGCCAGCGTGCTGACGCCCAGTTCGGCAGCGAATTCGTAGAGTGTGGGAATGTGCCAGTCGGTGTCCGGCAGGCTTTTCGCGTCGGGGATCAACCCGGCTTCGACCGCCGGGGTCAGGCGCAGGCCGGCGTGGGGCATGCTGATCAGCAGCGGCACGCGACCTTGTTTGAAGTTCAGAACCTTATCCACAACTGTTCTCCTAAACGCTCGTTTCAACGCCGTGACGCACGACGCGTTTTTCCAGATCACCGCCCAGCCAGTACGACAGGTCGGCGGGACGATCGATTTGCCAGGCGACAAAATCCGCGACCTTGCCGGCCTCCAGCGAACCATGGGTGTCGGCCATGCCTAATGCGGTGGCGGCATGAATCGTCGCGCCGGCCAGGGCTTCTTCCGGGGTCATGCGGAAACAGGTGCAGGCCATGTTCAGCATCAGGCGCAGCGACAGCGCCGGTGACGTGCCGGGGTTGAGGTCGCTGGCGATGGCGATCTTGACCCCGTGTTTGCGCAACGCGTCCATCGGCGGCAACTGGGTTTCACGCAGGAAGTAGAACGCACCGGGCAGCAACACGGCGACGGTGCCGGACGCGGCCATGGCGATGGCGTCTTCTTCGGTCATGAATTCCAGGTGATCGGCGGACAGCGCGTGATACCGCGCCGCCAGGCTCGAGCCGTGCAGCGACGACAGTTGTTCGGCATGCAGCTTCACCGGCAAACCGAGTTTTTGTGCGGTGACGAACACACGCTCGACCTGCGCCGGCGAAAACGCCAGGTATTCGCAGAACGCGTCCACCGCATCCACCAGCCCTTCGGCGGCCAGGGCCGGCAGCATTTCGGCACAGATGTGGTCGATGTAGTCGTCGGCGCGATCCTTGTATTCCGGCGGCAAGGCGTGGGCAGCCAGGCAGGTGCTGCGCACGCTGATCGGCAGTTCGGCGCCAAGACGGCGGGCCACGCGCAGCATCTTGCGTTCGTTGGCCAGGTCGAGGCCGTAGCCGGACTTGATTTCGATGCTGGTGACGCCATCGCGCATCAGGCTCTTCAGCCGCTTGGCGGCGCTGGCGAACAACTCGTCTTCACTGGCCGCGCGCGTGGCGCGTACGGTGCTGGCGATGCCGCCGCCGGCCGCGGCGATCTCCGCGTAGCTGACGCCTTGCAGGCGCTGTTCGAATTCACCGCTGCGGTTACCGCCGAACACCGTGTGGGTGTGGCAGTCGATCAGGCCCGGCGTGACCCAGGCCCCGTTCAAATCGTTGACGGCCGGGTATTCACCCGCCGGCAGTTCAGCGCGTGGGCCGATCCACTCAATGTGCGCACCGGACGTCACGATGGCCGCATCCTCGATGATCGAGTAGACGCCTTGCGCCATGGTTGCGACGTGGCAGTGTTGCCAGAGAGTTTTCATCCCGATTTCCTCATCTTGTTCAAAATCGAATCGCTGGCAAGCCAGCTCCCACAATAATTGGGGCTGCCTGAAACTTTGCTTTCACAGCAGATCCCTGTGGGAGCTGGCTTGCCAGCGATGGCGCCCTTACAGGCTAGGCAGCAACTTCGCCGACACCAGCTCGCTCAGGCACCGCGTAGCCAACAACTCGCTGGCGGCATCGATGTCCGGCGCAAAGAACCGGTCCTTCTCATAAAACGGCACTTCCTTACGCAAAATCGCCCGCGCCTTTTCCAGCTTCGGCGAGGTCTTCAGGCCATTGCGCAGGTCCAGCCCCTGAACCGCCGCCAACCATTCCACCGCCAGCACACCACGGGTGTTCTCAGCCATTTCCCACAAGCGCTTGCCCGCCGCCGGGGCCATGGACACGTGGTCTTCCTGGTTCGCCGACGTCGGCAGGCTGTCCACCGAATGCGGATGGGACAACGCCTTGTTTTCGCTCGCCAGCGCGGCAGCGGTGACTTGCGCGATCATGAAGCCGGAGTTCACGCCGCCATTGGCCACCAGGAACGGCGGCAGTTGCGACATGTGCTTGTCCATCATCAGCGAGATGCGGCGCTCGCTCAGGGAGCCAATTTCCGCGATGGCCAACGCCATGTTGTCAGCGGCCATGGCGACCGGTTCGGCGTGGAAGTTACCGCCGGAAATCACGTCGCCTTCTGCGGCGAATACCAGCGGGTTATCCGACACGGCATTGGCTTCGACGGCCAACACTTCGGCGGCCTGACGGAACTGGGTCAGGCACGCGCCCATGACTTGTGGCTGGCAACGCAGGGAATACGGGTCCTGGACCTTTTCACAGTTCTGGTGCGAGTCGGACACTTCACTGCGCTCGCCGAGCAAATCGCGGTAAGCGGCAGCGGCGTCGATCTGGCCTTTCTGGCCACGGGCGGCGTGGATGCGCGCATCGAACGGCGAGCGCGAGCCCAGTACCGCTTCGACGGACAGGGCACCCAATGCCAGAGCACCGGCAAACAGATCCTCACCTTCGAACAGCCCGCGCAGCGCGTAAGCGGTGGACACCTGAGTGCCGTTGAGCAGGGCCAGACCCTCTTTCGCGGCCAGGGTCAGCGGCGCCAGGCCAGCGACTTTCAGCGCTTCGGTGGCTGGCAGCCATTCGCCTTTGTAGCGCGCCTTGCCTTCGCCCAGCAGCACCAGCGACATGTGAGCCAAAGGCGCCAGGTCACCGGATGCACCCACCGAACCTTTCAACGGAATGTGCGGGTAAACCTCGGCGTTGATCAGGGCGATCAGTGCGTCGATTACCACCCGGCGAATGCCGGAGAATCCACGGCTCAGGCTGTTGACCTTAAGCACCATGACCAGGCGCACCAGCGCGTCGCTGATCGGTTCGCCGACACCGGCGGCGTGGGACAGAACCAGCGAGCGCTGGAGGTTTTCCAGGTCTTCGCTGGCGATGCGGGTCGAGGCCAGCAGACCGAAACCGGTGTTGATGCCGTAGGCGGTACGGTTCTCGGCAAGGATCTGTTCCACGCAGGCAACGCTGGCTTCGATCTGTGCCGAGGCGCTGTTGTCGAGGGTGAGCTGGACCGGTTGCTGGTAGATATCACGCAGCTGGGCAAGGGTCAGTTGGCCGGGAATCAAATTTAGCGCAGTCACTTTTATTCTCCTTTTGAGAGTCTTTTTGTTAACTAACCAGACGCTCCGGAAATGTCCGTTGTCCGTCGCTTCCCGCCTTGTGGGGGGCTGGCGCCTTGGCACGCTGGTTTGAGGTAGGAATCAGTTCAGATTCGGTAACGCCTTGTGCAGCAAATTCGAGTCTTTCAACACACTGGCGGCCGCGGCGATATCCGGTGCCAGCCAGCGGTCCTGGTCGTAGGCCGGAACGCGCTCGCGCAGCAGGCGCCACGCGGCGTCGGTGCCGGCGCCGAAGCGCTGTTCTTTGAGGAATTCAAACGCCTGGGCCGCCAGCAGGTACTCGATGGCGAGGATCTGCGTGCAGTTTTCCAGCGCGCGGTGCAGCTTCAGCGCGGCGTTGGTGCCCATGCTCAGGTGGTCTTCCTGAAGGCCCGAGGTGACGTAGTTGTCGAGTACCGCCGGCTGCGCCAGTTGGCGGTTTTCCGCACAGAGCGACGCGGCGACGTATTGCACGATCATCATCCCGGAGTTCACCCCCGGATTGGCCACCAGGAAGGCCGGCAGGCCGCTGACGTGCGGGTTGATCAGACGGTCGAGACGACGCTCGGCGATGGAGCCGATTTCTGCCATGGCAATGGCCAGCAGATCAGCGGCCATGGCCACGGACTGACCGTGCGGGTTGGCCTGGGACATGATGCGGAAATTGTCCGGCGTACCCAGCAGCAGCGGGTTGTCGGTGCAGCCGTTGAGCTCGGTTTCGATCTGTTGGATCGCGTGGGCCAGTTGATCCCGTGCCGCGCCGTGGACCTGCGGGATCGAACGGATGCTCAGCGCGTCCTGGGTGCGAATGCCCTTGCTCGACGCAATCACTTCACTGCCATCGAGCAAGGCGCGCAGATTGATGCCGACCTTCTGCATGCCCGGGTGCGGCTTGAGCGCGATGATCTCGGCGTCGAACGCGGCGATCTGCCCGCGCTGGGCCTCGAAGCTCATGGCGCTGATCACGTCGGCCCATTGCAGCAGGCGCGTGGCATCGGCAATCGCCAGGCAGCTCAGACCGGTCATGCACGGCGTGCCGTTGACCAGGCACAAGCCGTCCTTGGCGCCGAGCTGAACCGGCTGCAAGCCTTCTTCGGCGAGGGCCTGTTGCGCGGAAACGATCTGCCCGCGGTAGCTGACATTGCCGACGCCCAGCAGCGCAATGCCGATGTGCGCCATGTGGGTCAGGTAACCGACCGAGCCCTGGGACGGCACTTGCGGGGTGATGCCGCGGTTGAGCAGCGCCAGCAGGGCTTCGACGACACGGCGATGAATGCCGGATTTGCCCTGGCTGTAATTGCGGATCGCGGCGCACATGATCGCGCGAGTCTGCTCGTCGGCCAGCGGCGCGCCGACGCCACAGGCGTGACTGAGCAAGGTGTTGCGCGAGAGCTGGCTGAGTTGTTCATCCTTCAGGGAAACGTTGGACAACGCGCCCAGGCCGGTGTTGACGCCATAGGCGCGTTCGCCACTGATGACGATGCGCTGGACGATCGCCTGCGCATTGTCGATACGCGCCCAGACCTGCGTCGACAGCTCAAGCTGCGCGCCGTGACGGGCTACCGCGACCACATCCAGCCAACGCAGCGGGGCATCGGCGATTACGATTTTTTCAGCCTGGGACATCATTGACCTCGTGCGTACAACCTGAATATTGATGCAGCTTCACTGGCGCTATCGCGAGCAGGCTCACTCCTACAGGGGTACGCATTCCAACTGTAGGAGTGAGCCCGCTCGCGATCAGGCCAGCACAAGCACCGCAAATCTCTTTAAACCACCGCCGCCCGCCGCTGGACGAAGCGATCCACATACTCATCCGCCGGCGAATGCAGGATCTCTCGCGGGGTGCCGACCTGAATCAGGCGGCCATCCTTGAGGATCGCGATGCGGTTGCCGATGCGCACGGCCTCGTCGAGGTCGTGGGTAATGAAGACGATGGTCTTGTGCAGGGTCTTTTGCAGCTCCAGCAACTGGTCCTGCATCTCGGCGCGAATCAGCGGATCGAGCGCACTGAAGGCTTCGTCCATCAGGATGATGTCGGTGTCCGCCGCCAACGCACGTGCCAGGCCCACACGCTGACGCATGCCGCCCGAAAGCTGATGCGGGTATTTGTTTTCGTAGCCCTTGAGGCCCACGGTGTTGATCCAGTGCAGCGCGCGTTCGGTGCACATCTGCTTGCTCTCGCCGCGCACTTTCAGGCCGTAGGCGACGTTGTCCACCACGGTCTTGTGCGGCAACAGGCCGAAGCTCTGGAACACCATGCTGATCTTGCGACGACGAAATTCGCGCAGGGCTTCCATGTCGTATTGCAGGATGTCCACGCCGTCCACCAGGATCGCGCCGCTGGTTGGATCGATCAGGCGGTTGAAGTGACGCACCAGGGTGGATTTGCCCGAGCCGGACAGTCCCATGATCACGAAAATCTCGCCGCTGCCGATGCTCAACGAAAGGTCGTTCACACCCACCACGCAGCCGGTGTCGGCCAGCACCTGATCCTTGGTCTTGCCCTGGCCGACCATGGCCAGCGCTTCCTTGGAGCGGTTGCCGAAAATCTTGAAGACGTTTTTGACTTCGATCTTGCTCACGGTTGCGTTGTTCATTTGCTCACCTCATGCCGTGCACGACCGTACGCCTGTGTAATGCGGTCGATGACCACTGCCAGAATCACGATCGCCAGACCGGCTTCAAGGCCACGTCCGACGTTGAGGGTCTGGATCCCCACCAACACATCTTCGCCAAGGCCACGGGCACCGATCATCGAGGCAATCACCACCATCGACAGGGCCATCATGGTGGTCTGGTTGATCCCGGCCATGATGCTCGGCAGGGCCAGCGGCAGTTGCACGCCGAACAGTTGCTGCCAGCGGTTGGCACCGAAGGCGTTGATCGCTTCCATCACTTCGCCGTCAACCTGGCGGATGCCCAGGTCGGTGAGGCGAATCAGCGGCGGTGCGGCGTAAATCACGGTCGCGAAAATCGCCGGGACCTTGCCCAGGCCGAACAGCATCAACACCGGGATCAGGTACACGAAGCTCGGCATGGTCTGCATGATGTCCAGCAACGGCATCAGCACCGAACGCAAGCGATTGCTGCGCGCCGAGAGAATGCCCAGCGGAATCCCGATCAGCACCGAAATGATCGTGGCGACCATCATCAGCGCCAGGGTCTGCATCAGCTTGTCCCACAGGCCGACCGCGCCCACCAGGAACAGCAAACCGACGATCACGGCGGTGGTCACGACTTTGCGGGTCGCGTGCCAGGCCACGCCTGCGACGATGGCCAGCATCAGCCACCACGGCGCCGCGCGCAGCAGCCCTTCGAGATTGACGATGGCCCACAACAGCGTGTCGGAGATGTGCCGGAACACGTCGCCGTAGTTGGTGACCAGCGAATCGACCCAACCGTTGACCCAGTCGGCGATGGAAAAGGTAAAGCTTTCGGGAAACATAAGAGACTCTCAATCAAGGGGTTGCGATCAAGCATCCGACTGCCGTTGCCGGCAGTCGGCAAAGCTCAACCTACAAGGCCGCGTCGATCTTCTTGGCTGCGTCTTCGCTCACCCACGCGTGCCAGACTTCAGGATGTTCCTTGAGGAAGATTTTCGCCAGTTTTGGCGACTCGATGCGTTCCTTGCTCATGCGTCCCAGGTTCTGGTTCAGCAGGTCGATCGGCAGGTTGACCTTCTCGAAGACGCTCACCAGTTCCGGCGCTTCGTCGTGGAAGGTCTTGGACAGGCCGACCTTGATGGTCACGGTTTTGTTTACGCCCGGCTTCTCTTCGAGTTTCACCGCATCGACCAGGCCCATCAGCGGCGTTGGCGACCAGTAGTAGAACAGGATCGGCTCGCCACGCTTGTAGCTCGACAGCACGGCCGCATCCAGCGCCGGACCGGTGCCCGGACGGAAGTTGGTGTAGCTGCTTTCCAGGCCGTAGCTTTTCAGCATTTCGCTGTTGTCCAGCTCACAGGTCCAGCCGGCCGGGCAGTTGTAGAAACGGCCCTTGGCTGGCTCTTCGGCGTCCTTGAAAATCGCCGAGTACTTGGCCAGGTCAGCAATGTTTTTCAGGTCCGGCGCCTTGGCTTCCAGCTTGCGCTTGGCGTCGCCTTCGATCACGTAGCGCGGCACGTACCAGCCTTCAACCGCACCGACGACCGGCGCGCCGACACCGACAACTTTGCCGGCCTTCTCGGCCTTGTTCCAGACTTCACTGCGGCCGACCCACTCTTCGGCAAACACCTGGATGTCGTTGCTACTCAGGGCGTTTTCCATGGTGATGGAGTTCCCTGGCAGGCTGTCGGTCTTGCAGTCGTAACCTTTCTCCAACACGACTTGCAGCACGTCGGTCAGCAACATCGCGCTTTCCCAGTTCAGGCCGGCGAATTTCACCGGTTTGCCCGATTCGCACCAACCGGCGGCCTGAGTGGCGCCGGCGCTGGCCAGAAGGCCCATGGAAAGCAATGTGGTCAGCAGGGTCTTGTTCGATTTCATTGTTGTGACGCTCCTAATCATGAATTGGCTTACGGCAGTCAAGAGGCATCCAGCCCTGTCCACGTCCAATCAGGCCTGCGCCGCAGCGCGACCGGCTCCGCTTGTTTTAGGTTCTACAACACTGTCCTGCTCGACCGGCAGAATCAGGTGATCGGGCACGCTGCCGTGCCATTTTTTCGCACACAGGTAATACAGGGCGGCAGGTACCACCAGACCGATGATCCAGGAGATATCCACATCACCCAGCGCTGCCACCAGCGGACCGGTATAGAACTTAGTAGAGATGAATGGCAGCTGCACCAGCACGCCAAACACATAGATGCTGATACCCAGGAGGTTCCAGCGGCCATAACGACCGTTCGGATCAGCCAGCGCCGGTACGTCATAGCGCTCGCGGGTGATGCAGTAGTAGTCCACCAGGTTGATCGCGCTCCATGGTGTGAAGAACGCGAGCAGGAACAGGATGAAGGACTTGAACGCACCGAGGAACGAATGCTGGCCGAGCAACGCCATCAGGGTCGCCGCACCGACGATCACCAGCACCCATACCAGGCGCTGCAAGCGCGAGACCTTCAGGTCACCACGGAAACCGCTGAAGATGGTCGCGATGCACATGAAGCTGCCGTAGGAGTTCAGCGTGGAAATGGTGACCTTGCCGAACGCGATGCTGAAGTACAGCAGCGCGGCGGTAGCACCACTGCCGGCGAAACCCACGATGTAGGCCACTTCATGGCCGGCGTATTGGCCATTGGCCGAAGCCGCGGCAAACACGCCAAGGACCATCGCCACTTGTGCGCCAATAACCGAACCCGCGCCCGCAGCGAAAAAGGTTTTCACCGAGGACGTCTTGCTCGGCAGGTAGCGTGAATAGTCAGCCACGTAAGGGCCGAAGGCGATCTGCCAGGAGGCCGCAAGCGACACCGCCAGCAGGAAGCTGCTCCAGCTGAAGTGGCGAATTTGCAGAAGTGCGCCGACGTCTGTCTGGCTCATCAAACGGCTGAACAGATAAACGAAGGCAATCACACCAATGACGCTGGCAACCCGGCCAATCCAATGGATCACCCGATAGCCGAGCACCGTGACCAGCACGATGACACTGGCGAAAATCAGGATGCCGACGGTGTCGCTGACGCCAAACAACTGGCCCAGCGCCTGTCCGGACAGCACGGTGCCCGTGGCGGTGAAACCGAGGTACATCAGGCACACCAGCACGATCGGGATCGCGGCGCCATAAACGCCGAACTGCACCCGGCTGGAGATCATCTGCGGCAGGCCAAGCTTGGGCCCTTGCGCAGCATGCAGCGCCATCACCCCACCGCCCAGCAGTTGACCGATCAACAGACCGATCAACGACCAGAACACGTCACCGCCCAGCACCACGGCCAGGGCCCCGGTGACAATCGCGGTGATTTGCAGGTTGGCACCCATCCACAGGGTGAACTGGCTGAACAGACGACCGTGTCTTTCCGCTTCCGGGATGTAGTCGATCGAACGTTTCTCGATCAACGGTTTACTGCCTGCACGTTCGTCTTGGACAGCCATGGTTCAACCTCTGTGGATTGTTCTTCTGGGTTGGTAAAAATCTTTGTAGGAGCCGGCTTGCTGGCGATCCAGACACCGCGAGGTGTCAGGTAAAGCCCCATCGCCAGCAAGCTGGCTCCTACAGAGGTGTTGCGTTATTTACCGGTAATCATCGGCAGGTTCAGCCCCTGCTCCTTGGCGCAGTCGATCGCGATCTGGTAACCCGCATCGGCGTGACGCATGACACCGGTTGCCGGGTCGTTGTGCAGCACGCGAGCGATACGCTCGGCCGCTTCGTCAGTACCGTCGCAGACAATCACCATGCCCGAGTGCTGGGAGAAGCCCATGCCGACGCCGCCGCCGTGGTGCAGGGAGACCCAGGTCGCGCCGCTCGCGGTGTTCAGCAAAGCGTTGAGCAGTGGCCAGTCGGACACGGCGTCGGAACCGTCCTGCATCGATTCGGTTTCGCGGTTCGGGCTCGATACCGAACCGGAGTCCAGGTGGTCACGACCGATCACGATTGGCGCGGACAACTCGCCGCTGCGAACCATTTCGTTGAACGCCAGACCCAACTTGGCGCGCAGACCCAGGCCAACCCAGCAGATACGTGCCGGCAGACCCTGGAAGCTGATGCGCTCGCGCGCCATGTCCAGCCAGTTGTGCAGGTGGGCATCGTCCGGGATCAGTTCTTTTACTTTGGCGTCGGTCTTGTAGATGTCTTCGGCGTTGCCCGACAGTGCAGCCCAACGGAACGGGCCGATGCCACGGCAGAACAGCGGACGGATGTAGGCCGGTACGAAGCCCGGGAAGTCGAAGGCGTTTTCCACGCCTTCTTCCTGGGCCATCTGACGGATGTTGTTGCCGTAGTCGAAGGTCGGGATGCCTTGTTTCTGGAATTCCAGCATCGCTTTAACGTGCACGGCCATCGATTGCTTGGCGGCCTTGATCACAGCTGCCGGCTCGGTCTTGGCACGAGCGCGGTACTCTTCCCAGGTCCAGCCAGCCGGCAGGTAACCGTTGAGCGGGTCGTGGGCGCTGGTCTGGTCGGTGACCATGTCCGGACGCACACCGCGCTTGACCAGTTCCGGCAGAATTTCTGCGGCGTTGCCCAGCAGCGCGATGGAAATCGCCTTGCCTTCCTTGGTGTATTTGGCGATGCGAGCCAGTGCGTCGTCGAGGTCGGTGGCCTGCTCGTCGACGTAACGGCTTTTCAGACGGAAATCGATGCTGACCTGCTGGCATTCGATGTTCAGCGAGCACGCGCCGGCCAGGGTCGCGGCCAGCGGTTGAGCGCCACCCATGCCGCCCAGGCCAGCGGTCAGTACCCACTTACCGGTCAGGTCATCGTTGTAGTGCTGGCGACCGGCTTCGACGAAGGTTTCGTAGGTGCCCTGGACGATGCCCTGGCTGCCGATGTAGATCCAGCTGCCAGCGGTCATCTGGCCGTACATGGCCAGGCCTTTGGCGTCGAGTTCGTTGAAGTGTTCCCAGCTCGCCCAGTGCGGCACCAGGTTGGAGTTGGCGATCAGCACGCGCGGGGCGTTGCTGTGGGTCTTGAACACGCCGACCGGCTTGCCGGATTGCACCAGCAGGGTCTCGTCGTCGTTCAGGTTGGTCAGGCTTTCGACGATCTTGTCGTAGCATTCCCAGTTACGTGCCGCACGACCGATACCACCGTAAACCACCAGTTCTTTAGGGTTCTCGGCGACTTCCGGGTCGAGGTTGTTCATCAGCATGCGCAGCGGCGCTTCGGTCAGCCAGCTCTTGGCGGTCAGCTTGTTACCGCGGGCAGCGCGGATTTCTACGTCACGAAACTTAGTAGGTTTAATGTCAGTCACGAAAAAGACTCCTCAGCGATCAATCCAAACCAACCCTGGCGGTGGGTAAGCCAGCCTGTGCGCGTCGTTGCGCCACAAGCGAATCAGTGGACGCTGCGGAGAGTCTCGATCGACTCATACGCATACGTCTTTACTTGTACATACAAGCATATGCAATCAAGCGGCCAACTTGTTGGATGAGCATTCAAGAAAAATTCGGGGAGGGCTGGAAAGCCTGTAGATCGCGGGTTTGCGCAACATGAAACTTTTTGAGGGGATTTTTCGAAGGGGTGATGGCTTGTTACTGGAGCGTGGTTTTGCGCCACGCTGGGGCGTTCGGTAACAAAGTGGTGCGCGGACAGAAACAGGATTGGGGGAATGAAACATCCCCCCTGTAGGAGCGAGCTTGCTCCGGGCGGCGTTCCGACGATGGTCGTGAACGAAAATGCGTAAAACCTGATGCCCAGCGGTGCCCGTGCGTTTTTCGCGAGCAAGCTCGCTGCTACAGAGATCAGCGTGCAGTCAGCTCGATCACGCAGCAGGCGCCTTTGATGGCGACTTCCAACAGGCCGGTGTTACCAACAAGTTGCAGGCAGTCATGACGACCGAGCTGCGAAACATCGTTATCGACCTTCACGTCCAGCGCATCACTGACACTGAACACCAGCAACACCCCGGTCTCGCTGAAAAAACGCTGCTCGCCGTCCAGCCATTGCAAGCGCGCCCTGTAGCGCTGCGGCGCATAGATCAGGTTGAAATCGCGAATCGGCCCGCCCAGCAAGGTGCAGTCAACGTGGCTCTCGCCGCTGAACGCGAACGGCTCCAGCGGTAACAGCGGATGCGTGTCCTGGCCGTCGACGCGCAGGGTCATGCCGTCGCCCTGCAACACGGTGATGATCCGCTCGTAACCGGCAAAGGAAGAAAACCCGCCGGACTCACCGATGTCGGCAATCGACAGGCGCCAGCCGAAACCGTCGAGGCCCGTGCCGGCATCGCGGGTAATTTCTTCAGTGCTGCCGCCGCCGTTTTTCCACGGCATGCGCGGGTAATCTTTGGCGCGTAGAACGTTGACTTGACTCATTTATGGCTCTCTATTTATGGAACCGACCTTCCAGACGATGACGGGACCCGGGGTGGATCAAACGGGCGGCGGTCACCGGCTGACGCCCGGACCAGGTGCGGCGACGGATCAGCAGGCACGGCTCGCCTTTTTCAATCTGCAACAACTTGCACTCGGAGGCCTCGGCCAGAATCGCCTCGACCACATGCTCGCCCTCGGTCAGCGGCGCGACCTGATTCAGATAGGCGTAGGGCGTTTGCAGGGTGAAGTCCTGCTTGAGGTAATCCGGGGCGACCAGTGCGTTGACGAAGCGGTCTTCGATTTGCACCGGGATATCGTTTTCGAAATGCACAATCAGCGAGTGGAAAACCTTCTGCCCTTCGCGCATGTCCAGGGCCAGGGCGCGCTCGGAGCCGGCGGCCTCTTCTTCCAGGGTGATCACCTGGCAGGTGTGGCGATGGCCACGGGACGCGATTTCGTCGGCGATGTTGTGCACTTCAAACAGCGCGGACTGGCTTTTCGGTTCGGCGACGAACGTGCCGACACCCTGCATGCGCACCAACAGACCGTCGGCGGTCATCTCGCGCAGCGCGCGGTTGATGGTCATGCGGCTGAAACCCAGCTGGCTGACCAGCTCGCTTTCCGACGGAACGCGGTAGTGCGGCGGCCAGTTTCCACTGTCGATTTGCTGGGTGATCATCTGTTTGACGCGGGCGTACAAGGGCGCCGGACTGTCGCCCATGTGTGCGGCCAACGGTGACACTGGGGGCGGAGTCGGCACGGTTAATCCTTGTTCGTTGAAGAGAGGTAGCTAGCTTGCCGGAGTTTACCGAGCAGGCAAACGTCTGTATATGTATATACAAATAACACACGATGGGGTGCTGAACCATGTCCGCCTTCTTTGCCGAACGCGCGCTGCTGCCTAGTGGATGGGCCAACAATGTACGTCTTGAGGTCAGCGCCGACGGCGTTTTGACCCATATCCAGGCCGATTCCCACGCAGATGGCGCCGAGCGGCTAAGCGGTCCGCTTTTGCCAGGAATGCCGAACCTGCACTCCCACGCCTTCCAGCGCGCGATGGCCGGGCTGGCGGAAGTGGCGGGCAATCCGAACGACAGTTTCTGGACATGGCGCGATCTGATGTACCGGCTCGTCGGAAAAATCAGCCCGGATCAACTCGGAGTGATCGCCCGTCAGCTGTACATCGAAATGCTCAAGGCCGGTTACACCTCGGTGGCAGAATTTCATTACGTGCACCACGACACCAATGGCCAGCCTTATGCGGACCCTGCCGAACTGGCGCTGCGCATCAGCCAGGCCGCCAGCTCCGCCGGCATCGGTTTGACCCTGCTGCCGGTGCTGTACAGCCACTCCGGTTTCGGTGGCCAGACGCCGAATGACGGCCAGCGCCGCTTCATCAACAGCACCGAAAACTACCTGAAACTCCAGTCCCGTCTGCAACCGATCCTCGCGCAACAACCTGCGCAGTCGCTGGGCCTGTGCTTCCACTCGTTGCGTGCGGTAACGCCGCAGCAGATCAGCGAAGTGCTGGCCGCCAGCGACAAGCAGTGCCCGGTGCACATTCACATCGCCGAACAGCAGAAGGAAGTCGACGACTGCCTGAGCTGGAGCGGTCGCCGTCCTCTGCAATGGCTGTACGAAAATACCGAAGTCGACCAGCGCTGGTGCCTGGTCCACGCCACCCATGCCAACCCGGAAGAAGTCACGCTGATGGCCAAGAGTCGCGCCATCGCCGGCCTGTGCCTGACCACCGAGGCCAACCTCGGCGACGGGATTTTCCCCGCAGTGGATTTCCTCGCCCAGGGCGGGCGCATGGGCATCGGCTCCGACAGCCATGTGTCATTGAGCGTGGTGGAAGAATTGCGCTGGCTGGAATACGGACAACGTCTGCGCGATCAGCGGCGTAATCGCCTGTATGGCGCAGAACAACCGATGGTCGGCCGTACACTGTATGACGCCGCGCTGGACGGCGGCGCCGAGGCGCTGGGGCAGCCGATCGGTGCGCTGGAAGTGGGCAAGCGAGCGGATTGGCTGGTGCTGGATGGCAACGATCCGTACCTGGCGACGGCCAGTGGCGACGGGATTCTCAATCGCTGGTTGTTCGCCGGTGGCGATCGCCAGGTGCGCGATGTGCTGGTCAACGGCCAGTGGGTTGTGCGCGATGGGCGCCATGCCGGCGAAGAGGAAAGCAACCGCGCCTTCACCCAGGTGCTGCGCGACCTTCTGGGTTAACACCAAACAACTGTGGGAGCGAGCCTGCTCGCGAAAAGACCGTCAGATCCAACAGTAATGTTGGCTGACAGTCCGCTTTCGCGAGCAGGCTCGCTCCCACAGGGTTATGAGTGATCAGTTGGACGTCTTGGCCATCTGCGTATCGGTCGCACGCCAGATCAAACGAGTGGTGTCGTAACCCTGCTGACGCGCCTTGCTCAGCAGCTCCTCCCGCACTACACCGTTGACCGTCGGGGTTCGCGACAGCAGCCACAGGTAACGGCGGCTCGGATCACCAACGATCGCGGTCTTGTAGTCGTCGCTGACGTACAGCACCCAGTACTCGCCCTTCGCCACGCCCGGTATCAACCGCGAAAACCAGGTATCGAACTCGACCCACAACTTGTCGGTCTTGCCCGGCACCTGTGGATAAGCCGTGCCCTTGGCCTCTTCCCACTGCCAATCAGCTGTCAGGCAACGATTCAGCACCAGGATGTTGCCGTCCGGCTTGAGGGTGTAATGGGCTTCGGACTGCGCGCAGTTGCGCTGGAAATACATCGGCAGACGCGCCAATTCGTACCAGGTCCCCTGGTACTTCTTCAAATTGACACTGTTGACGGTTTTCGGCGCCAACGGATCTTCGCCAGAAGTGGCGCAGCCGGCCAATACCAGACCGGCAAAAAGGAGGATCAATAACCGTTTCATTGTTTTTCTCCCGCGGGCGAATCGCCCCGGATTACTTCAGGCCTTGGCCGGAAAACATCAACACTTTGTCACCGGCGTACTGCACGCTGATAAAGCTGTTCTTGTCGCCCCAGGTGCAACTGGACATGCCGAGCGCGCCCGAGCAGTCGGTTGGCTTGCCCAGCAGGGTTTCAACCTCGGCCTTGGCCATGCCGGTCGACAACTTGGAGTAGTTTTCCTGATTGATTTTGCCGCACGCGGCCAGCAACACGCAGAACGAAAGCAAGGCGATGGAACGCAGCGACATGGTGGAGCTCCTGGGACGAAGGGGAATGGCATGACTGCCAAGCAGAAGCTTAGAAGAGAAAACCCCTGTCTGGTTCCCTGACCAGACGCCTATTTATCCGGCCGCTCGTCTGCCTTTTCCCGATAAATCAGCCACTTTCTCGCGCTGTTGAGCATTTCGTCGGTTTTGACAGAATCCGCCTAATCTTTGGCGCCGTTCAGTCGACACAGGTAGGAGCGAGCTTGCTCGCGATGGGCGTCAACGATAACGCGTGCTTGCTGACTTCACTCGATGTCCTGTCATCCATCGCGAGCAAGCTCGCTCCTACACAAGCCCCCTCCGCGGTAGCTCATTTAATGACCAGAAACATGAAGTTCAGCCACAAAATCCTGTTGGCTGCTGCCCTCGTGGTGGCGGTCGCGTTCGCCTGTTTCATCCTGTTCAACGACTATCGCCAGCGCCAGACGCTGCGCAGCAGCACCGAATCGTCGATGCAGGAACTCGGCAGCCTGACCACCAGCAACATCCAGACCTGGCTGGAAAGCCGCATCCAGCTGCTGCAATCGCTGTCCCAGCAGATCGCCGTGGACGGCAGCGCGCCGGCCAGCCTCAAGCGCGCCATCGACCTGCCGGCCTACACCGGCAACTTCCAGCTGAGCTACTTCGGCGGCACCGACGGCGTGATGTTCTCGGTCCCGGCCGGCAATCGCGCCGCCGATTACGACCCGCGCGCCCGCGGCTGGTACAAGGCAGCCAACGGAGCACAACAGACCATCGTCACCGAACCGTACATCGCCGCGTCCTCCGGCAAACTGGTGATCACCGTCGCCACACCGGTACAGCGCCAGGGCCAGATGATCGGCGTCGCCGGTGCAGACATCGACCTGTCCAGCGTCAGCGCGATCATCAACTCGCTGAATTTCGGCGGTCACGGTCATGCGTTCATCGTCAGCGCTGACGGCAAGATCCTGATTCACCCGGACAGCAAACTGGTCCTCAAAAGCCTCGCCGAGGCTTACCCGAGCGGCGCCCCCCAAGTCAGCCCGGGCATGAAGGAAGTCGAGATCGACGGCAAGCGCCAGTTCATCTCCTTCACCCACGTCAACGGCGTACCGTCGGCCGACTGGTACGTGGCGCTGGTGCTCGATCAGGACACCGCGTTCTCGATGCTCAGCGAATTCCGCACCTCGGCAATCATTGCCATGGTCATCGCCGTTGTGATCATCATCGCGCTGCTGGGCATGCTGATCAGCTTCCTGATGCAGCCCTTGCTGACCATGGGCCGCGCCATGCATGACATCGCCGAAGGCGAAGGTGACCTGACCAAACGCCTGACCATTCACGGCAACGACGAATTCGGCGCGCTGGGCACTTCGTTCAACCGTTTTGTGGAGCGTATTCACACCTCGATCCGCGAAGTGTCCTCGGCCACCGGCCAGGTCAACGAAGTCGCGCTGCGCGTGGTCGCCGCGTCGAACTCGTCGATGTTCAACTCCGACCAGCAAGCTTCGCGCACCAGCAGCGTGGCCGCGGCGATCAACGAACTGGGCGCCGCCGCCCAGGAAATCGCCCAGAACGCCGCCCTCGCCTCGCAGCATTCGAGCGACGCCCGCGCGCTGGCCGAAGACGGTCAGCAAGTGGTGGATAGAACCATTACCGCGATGCAGCAGCTGTCGGCGAAGATCAGTGATTCCTGCGGCAACATCGAGACGCTCAACAGCAACACGGTCAACATCGGGCAGATTCTCGAAGTGATCACCAGCATCTCGCAGCAGACCAACCTGTTGGCATTGAACGCTGCCATCGAAGCAGCCCGTGCCGGTGAAGCCGGTCGCGGTTTTGCCGTGGTGGCTGACGAAGTGCGCAACCTGGCGCATCGCACCCAGGATTCGGCGCAGCAAGTGCAGAAGATGATCGAGGAACTGCAGGTCGGCGCCCGCGAAGCGGTGAGCACCATGACCGACAGCCAGCGCCAGAGCGAAAGCAGCGTCGGCATCGCCAACCAGGCCGGCGAACGCCTGGGCAGCGTGACGCAACGGATCGGCGAGATCGACGGGATGAACCAGTCCGTGGCGACGGCGACGGAAGAACAGACCGCAGTGGTGGAGTCGATCAATGTCGACATTACCGAGATCAACACGCTGAATCAGGAAGGGGTGGAGAACCTGCAGGCGACATTGCGTGCGTGTTCAGATCTGGAGCAACAGGCAGCGCGTCTTAAGCAATTGGTCGGTAGCTTCAGGATCTAAAGCGCTTTTACGGGCCTCATCGCGAGCAGGCTCGCTCCTACAGGTGATCTGTGTCGTTCACAAATCTCCTGTAGGAGCGAGCCTGCTCGCGATGACGGCATCAGCCGCGATGAAGATTCAGAACCGAGATCCAGGCTGCGAAAGAAACTCCAGCTCCTCAGCCGTAGACTCCCGCCCCAACACCGCATTGCGATGCGGAAACCGCCCGAACCGTGCAATCACCTGCTGATGCTTCTCGGCATAATTCAGATAATCGCCGAACAGCGCCTGGTCGCCCTGGGGCTGTTGCGCCACCAGATCGAGATAACGAGAGACCGCCTCATTCTGCACCGCCATATTCTCGCAATGCTCGAACACCAGGTAGATGAACACCCGCTGAATCGGCCGCAACTGCCGGTCGAAATCCGCAGCGATGCCTTGCGCCACCAGCGCCTGAGCCTGGAGATCGCCTGAAAAGGATTTGGGCGTTTCGCGAAAGATCATTCGCGGAAGTTGATCGAGCAACAGCACCAGGGCCAGCCAACCGTCGGGGCGTTGCGCCCACTCGGTCAATCCGCCGGCCAGTGCCTGCTCGACCCAGTCCCCGAAACGCGTCTGCGCTTCGAGGTCCTGGCTGTCGTGCTTGCCGAACCATAACCTGCCCTTCTCAGCCGCTACTGCTTTCGGTGATTCGGCGTGTCCGAACCACCAGTCGAGCAACGGCTGCCAGGGCGCGGTCATGTTTACTCCTGGTGGTAAGCCGTGACGCGCGCGACTTCTTCTTTCGAGCCGAGGAACACCGCTACGCGCTGGTGCAGGCCTTCAGGCTGAATGTCGAGGATGCGCTGGTGACCGTCAGTGGACGCGCCGCCCGCTTGTTCAACCAGGAACGACATCGGGTTGGCTTCGTACATCAGGCGCAGTTTGCCCGGCTTCGACGGCTCGCGGCTGTCGCGCGGGTACATGAACAGACCGCCACGGGTCAGGATACGGTGCACGTCGGCGACCATCGCGGCCACCCAGCGCATGTTGTAGTTCTTCTTCAGCGGACCTTCATCGCCCGCCAGCAATTCGCTGACGTAGCGCTGTACCGGATCTTCCCAGTGACGCTGGTTGGAGGCGTTGATCGCAAATTCCTGGGTAGTTTCAGGAATCTGGATGTCTTCGTGGGTCAGCACGAAGCTGCCCATTTCACGGTCCAGGGTGAAGCCTTTGACGCCATTGCCCAGGGTCAGCACCAGCATGGTCTGCGGGCCGTAGATCGCGTAACCGGCGGCAACCTGCTGAGCGCCTGGCTGCAGGAAGGCCTTTTCGTTCAAAGGCTCGTTCTGGGTCAGGTATTCGTTCGGGCAACGCAGCACCGAGAAGATCGTGCCGACCGGGGCGTTGATGTCGATGTTCGACGAACCGTCCAGCGGGTCGAATACCAGCAGGTAGGCGCCTTTCGGGTATTTGCCCGGGATCTGGTAGGCATTGTCCATTTCTTCGGACGCCATGCCGGCCAGGTGACCGCCCCATTCGTTGGCTTCGAGCAGGATGTCGTTGGACATCACGTCCAGCTTCTTCTGCACTTCGCCTTGGACGTTTTCAGTGCCCATGCTGCCCAGAACACCGCCCAGGGCGCCTTTGGAGACGGCGTGGCTGATTTCTTTACAGGCGCGCGCCACCACTTCGATCAGGAAACGCAGATCGGCAGGGGTGTTGTTGCTACGGGTCTGCTCGATCAAATAGCGACTCAGGGTAACGCGGGACATGGAAGGCTCCGGTGGAATGGGGGGCTAAAAACCCGCGCAGTTTAACGCGAGTCGGGGCGCATTTCCTCCTATCAGACGTGATACGCCCAATAGAGTTCATGCGCCGGGTTTAGCGTAGTTCGAAACGGGCATTTTTCCCGGCAGGCAGACCGCTTTCGCGAGCAGGCTCGCTCCTACAGGGGATTGCATTCCATTGTAGGAGTGAGCCTGCTCGCGATTGGATGCGCAGCACCCGCCTTCAAGGCTTGATAGGGGGTTTACGCAACAAGCTAAACGCCATCGCCGCCAAAAACAAAACACTCAGCAACAACACCGCCCACAACCCGAATTTCTTCCAGTTGGTATCGGCCTGCGCAGTCGTGGTGGCGGTCGACGTCGACGTTTCAACCGCGCCGCCCGCCACCGTGGCCTTGCCCAGCGCCGCCCATTTCGCCGGGCTGTAATCCGGAATCAGCGTCGACAACGGCAGGTTCGCCGTCTTCACCGTCGCACTGCCCAACGCCAGCGTGTAAGGCCCGGCACCGCGCGCCAAAAACACCAGCTGCGTCGAGCGCACGGCAAACTTCACGGTCGGCGCCTGCGCACCCAAACCACCGCCCCGCTCGTCCACCGTCAACTTCAACTGCTGCACGGTTTGCCCCGACAGTTGCAATTCGTTCTGCACCACGTCCTGGCCACTCTGGGTCAGGCGATAGAGCAAGCCGCTGCTCAGTGGCTGCCATGGCAGGCTGCTGTCGCGACGACCGGACAAGGTCACCGGCGCCAGGCTGTTCGGCTGACTCAACTCGACCTGCAAGCGCTCGACATTCAGCCCCATCGGCAATTGCCAGGTGTATTCGCCTGCCTTCGCGCTGCTGCCAGCCAACGGTTGCGACCAGACCAACGGCAGCGGCAGGCTGCGGGTGCTGGCGCTTTCCAGTTGCGCCGAGGTCAATATTGGCGCCGACTGCGGCGTGCTCCACAACAAGCGCAGATAGCGCGCCGATTGCCCCGGCAAGCCGACTTCATGCTGCTCGACCCGCTCGTCGGCAAACGTCAGCCGCGCCACCTGGCCGTCACCCCACGGCTGCCAATGCTGCAAGTCGTCGCTGGCCTCGATGCTGAAACGCTGGAAACCGTCGCGCTCGCTTGTCCAGTCGAGGATCAATTGCTGCAACGGTGCCTTGATCCCGCTGGCGTCGAGCAGCCAGCCGCGCAGCACTTCTTCGCCCGCCTCCAGTTGGCTGGACGGCTGCACTTCGACCAGCGTGCCGCTGGCGCTCGATTGCACCCGCACACTCGGCGCGCGCTCGGTGGAGTCCGCCGAGGTGTACAACGGGAACCACTTCACGTCGGTCAGCGTGCGATTTTCGCTGGTTTGCGCAGTTTCTCGCGCCAGGGCGTAGGCCTGAGCCTCGCCCGCCGCGTTGAACACGCGCACGTCGCTCAGGTCGGTTTGTCGTGCATTCAACTGCACGGCCAAGGGCAATTCGAGGCGATACCACGGGCCTTCGCCGCTCACGCTCAAAGGCACTTGCGTGGCGAAATCCGCCGGTGTTTCCTGCGCGCTGGCCGACAACGCCATCCCCATGGCAACAGCGCCCAACCAGGCAAGGTTCAGCTTCTGACTCAAGACGACACTCCTTCGGTGTGCGGCGCCGGTTTTTCAGGGTCCGGGGCCACTTCGGCACGCTTGGGCGGCAGGGGGGCGAAATAGCCCACCACCAACAGCAACACACCCACGCCGATAAACGAGACGATCCGGGCGAGTCCGCCGCGGTTACTCAACTCAACAAAGAATAGTTTGGCCACCACCACGCCGATCAGCGCCGCGCCAATCAGCCAGACTTCGCGACGATGACGCAGGTGGCCTCCGATCATCAGACTCAACGCCATCAAGGTCCAGACGATCGACAGACCGGCCTGCACCTGCATCGATGCCAGCAGCAAATCCAGCTCGAACGGCACACCGCCCCAATGGTGAGCCGTGCGGTTCACCAGCGCGGTGAAGAAGGCGAACAGCGAGACGCCCGCGACCAGTTGCGTGGCGTGATCGAAGAGGTCCTGGCGGAGCGCCAGTTGCTTCACCGCACTGCGAGCCCAGACGTAGACGCCGAACAGCGCAAACAGCAGGCCCAATTCCAGCGGGTTGATCAGCGGCACGTAAGGCAAGGGTTCGGCGGTGCCGTCGCTGACGATGTTCGCCAGCCAGAACCAGCCGAGCATCAGCAACGCCAGCGGGGCCGCCGCGTACAACCGGTACTCGCGCGAGTAGGCCGACACCGGCCATGGCCCGTTGCGTGGCGCCGCCATCAGCACCAGGTACAGGCTCGGCAGAATCGCCCAGCCCAACCAGCGCCAGGCGTTGTATTGCTCGGAAAGCAGCAGCAAACCGTAGCGCAGCTCCAGCGCCAGCACACCGATCAACAGCCAGCAGCCGAGCACATGCGCCGTGCTCAGCGCCCGTTCCGGCAGCATCGGCGCCAGACGCCGCAGCGAGATGAAATGCACGACGAACACCGCCGTCCAGGCGAGCCAGCCGAAGTCGGCCGCCGGGTGATAACGCGAGTGCCAGGCCGCGAGCAACACCACGCCGGCCGCAGGCATCAGCAAGGTGCAGAGCAGACCCAGCGACGGCCATTTCAGGCGCAACGCCAACACCGCCCACAGCGCAACGCTCAGCGCCGCAACCGCCAGCAACAAGGTTGCCTGAAGATTCGCCGGAGCAAAGCGCAGCACTTCGCTGATCCACGCCAGCGCCCACCAACCGGCACCCCATACCAGCAGCACTTCGGACAAACGTTGCAAACTCAAAGCATCGAACGCCGACGCATGGTTGCCGAGCTGCAAGCGCCAGGCGCCGACCAATGCTGCCAGCCCCAGTACCAATGGCGTCCAGAAACCGCTGTGCGCCAGCGGCTTGAGCCCTTCACTGGCCAGCGGGCCGAGCAGATCCGGTCCGGCGAGCAAGAACGCCGCACCGCCAATCACTTGCAGCAGCAGGCCGAAGACAAAACTCACGCGCTGCTTCAGGTACAGGCTCAGCCAGATGATGAACAGACCACTGGCGGCCCACACCGCGCTCGCGGTTTGCCATGGCAGCACGAACAGCACCGCCAGGTTGATCAGCACCAGACCGGCCAGCAACACCACGGACAACCCGCGCAGCAGTCGAACGTCGCTGCGCACCATCTCGTCGCGGGCCGCCAGCAGCATCCCGGCAATCAGCGCCAGGCCGATCAGCGACGCACTGAGCAAACCGCTCCAGCCCGCACTGAATACCGCGCCCGACTCACCGCTGGAACCTTGCAACCGCAGCAGGAACAACGCGCCGCCGAGCAACTGCACGGCGAATGCCGTGAACAGGAACGTCCGCGATTGCAGGCGCAGGCCGACAAACAACGTTGCGAGACCGGCCAGCGCCCAGGCGATCGCGGTGCCGTGGGTAAAGAAGAACAGCGGCGCCAGCAGATAGAGGAAGGTCAGGCCGAGGCATGCCAGCACCGGAAACCCTTGGCGCTCCCATGCCGATGTTTGTTCAGGCGATGCTTTGCGCAATTGGTAGAAGCTGAACAGCAACGCCACGCCGAGCATCAACGCACCCAGCGGTGCGCCGTCGAGCAGGCTGCTTTCGCCGAACCGCAGCTCGCTGAGAAACGCCAGTGCCGACCCCAGTTGCAGCAGCAGCGCAAAGGCGCGGGCCAGCGGTCGTTGCTGACGCAGGCCGAGCCAGAAAATCCCCGCACCTTCCACGGCCCAGGCTGCGGCGGTCCAGCGCGCATCCAGGCCCAGCGGAATCGCCAGGCTGGCGAAAATCACGCCCAGCGCCAGGCAGGTTTCCGCCAACAGCAGCGCCCGTCCGCCCATCAGCAGGCGCGCCAGGCCCATGTAAATCATGCCCAGCGCCAATGCACTGAACGCAGCGGCGAACTCCAGGTGCTGGACCAGCGCAAACTGCAATCCGAAGCCCACCAGCGGCGGGCCGAACAGCATCGTGCCGTCGACGTAATCACCCTTGCGCGCCGACCAGCGCAACATTGCCTCGCGGCTGTCGTCTTCGGGCGCGTCGCTCAGCTCCAGCAACTTGCGCCGGGCGAACAGCAGACCGATGGCCAGGTACATCAGGAAAAACAGGATCAGGAACGGCTCGGTGCTCCAGAGCAATTCCGGTGTGTAGGAACGCAAGCCCCAGGCGAACCCGATGCCGAACGTACCGACGAAACCGACCAGGTTGAGAAGGCGCCACGCCTTGAACCAGGCGATGGCGAGGATGCCGGCGTTGAGCAAGGCGAAGTAGCTGAACAGCGCGACATGATTGCCGGCGCCGGTCGACGTCAGGATCGGCGCGGCAAAACCGCCCAGCGCCGCCGCGCAGGCCAGTGCCAGGGAATCCTGGGTGATGGCCAGAATGGCCGAGAACACCGTCACCGCCACCAGCAGACCGAGCGCCGCCGTCGGATCAAGCAGCGGGTGCAAACGCATCGCCGCGAATACGGTCAGGTACAACACGGCAATGCCGGTGCCTTGCAGCATCAGCGCGTAGCTGTTGTTGCGATGACGCAGCCACCAGCCCAGGCCGAGCAGGCCCAGTGCAGCCGCCGCTACACCGGCGTAACGCAGTTCGATCGGCACCACCATGCCTTCGGTGGCATAGCGCAGCAAAAACGCCAGACCAAGGAACAGCAACACCACACCGACCCGCAGCACGGTGTTGCCGCCGAACAGCCAGTTACGTGCGCCGCTGATGGCCCGCTCAATGAGGTTCGGACCCCGCGGGGCGGAGGGCTCGCGAGTGACTGGTTCGGACTTCCAGACATCATCGGGCAGCGGACGGCTGGTTTGCGTCGCCGTCGCGGTGATGGGGTCGAGTTCGGGTGGAAGCTCCCAGACCATCTCGGGGGTCGAGACAGGGACTTCTTCAAGCGTGAAAACAGGCGCGGGAGCCGGTTCGCCGGGAACGGGCGCTTCAGCAAGCGGTTGGCTGGCAACCGGTTCGACCGTTTCAGGCGTCCTGCCTCCAGACACTTCCAGCACGGCAAGGCGTTGCTGGACTGCATTCAGCGCCACTTGTGCCTGCTCCAGCAGGCGACGCTGTTCTTCCGTCCGGGACCCCAGACGGCCGATGTGAATGGCCTGACCGATACCCAATCCGAGCAACGCCCCCAACAGCGCGTCGCTGAATGACTCATCGAGTATCCAGCCGAGCACCAGCCCAATCAGCATGAAAATCCATTGCATGGTCGATATCCCTAAGCGGCCCCGCTGGGGGGCAAATCCGGGTTGGCAGCATTTGGCTGAGTCTAGTGTGAAACCACACAAACCTGTGGGAGCGAGCCTGCTCGCGATAGCGGCCTGACATTCAGCGTTGAATGTCAGGCCGCTATCGCGAGCAGGCTCGCTCCCACAATGGATCGCCATGCATACCAGCCGGTGAAACTGTTGCTTAGTATATCGATCAGGCCCAGCAAGCGCTGGGCCTGGCACGCATTTGTAGCTAAAAGTTACTCCAGTGCTTTCCAGATATCCGTGGCGTACTCTCGAATGGTCCGGTCGGAAGAGAACCAACCCATCCGGGAAGTGTTCAACACCGCCGAGCGCCACCACTCGTTTGTATCGTGCCAGTGCGCTTCGACACGCATCTGCGCGTCCCAGTAGGAATCGAAATCGGCGCAGACCAGGAAGCGGTCATAGTCGATCAGCGAGTCGATCAAATTGGTGTAGCGGGACGGATCATCCGGCGAGAACACCCCGCCGCGTATCGCCTGCAGCACATCATTCAGACGATGGGACGCGGCAATGTCCGGCGTCGCATTGAACTCATGATTCTGCTTGCGCGCTTCAACCTGCTGCGCACTTAGACCGAAGATGAACATGTGCTCGGCGCCGATCCGCTCGCACATTTCCACGTTGGCGCCGTCCAGGGTGCCGATGGTCAGCGCTCCGTTGAGGCCGAATTTCATGTTGCTGGTGCCCGACGCTTCGAAACCCGCGGTGGAAATCTGCTCGGACAAATCCGCCGCCGGAATGATGCTCTCCGCCAGGCTGACGTTGTAGTTGGGCAGGAACACCACTTTGAGCAAGCCGCGCACGGTCGGGTCGTTGTTCACGACCCGGGCGATGTCGTTGGTCAGTTTGATGATCAGCTTGGCCTGGTGATAACTGGCCGCCGCCTTGCCGGCAAAGATCTTCACCCGCGGCACCCAGTCGATTTCCGGCTCGGCGCGGATGGCCTGGTAGAGCGCGACGGTGTGCAGCAAGTTGAGCAACTGGCGTTTGTACTCGTGGATCCGTTTGACCTGCACGTCGAACATCGCCGCCGGGTTGACCGCGACCCCAAGGCGCTCGTGAATGATGTACGCGAGGGCCTTCTTGCTGTGCAGGCGCTGTTCGGCGAAGGCCTTGCGGAAGGCCGGCTTCTCGGCGAACGGTTCCAGCTCCAGCAGCCGTTCTTCAGGGTTGTCCAGCAAGTCCGGGCCGAGGGCGTCGACCAGCATCGAGGTCAATTCCGAGTTGGCCTGGTACAACCAGCGGCGGAAGGTGATGCCGTTGGTTTTGTTATTGATGCGATCCGGGTAGAGCTTGTGCAGTTCGGAGAACACGGTTTTGCGCATCAGTTGCGTGTGCAGCCCGGACACGCCGTTGACGCTGTGGGAACCCAGGAACGCGAGGTTGCCCATGCGCACACGGCGGCCGTTGTCTTCCTCGATCAGCGAGACCGCGCGCAGTACGTCAAAATCGTGAATGCCTTTGGCCCGCAACGAGTCGATGTGCTGGGCGTTGATCAGGTAAATGATCTGCATGTGCCGCGGCAGCATCCGCTCCATCAAACCGACCGGCCAGGTTTCCAGCGCTTCCGGCAACAGCGTGTGGTTGGTGTACGACAGCGTGTCGACGGTGACCTGCCACGCGGCGTCCCACGCCACGTCATAGACATCGACCAGCTGACGCATCAGCTCGGCCACGGCAATCGACGGGTGAGTGTCGTTAAGCTGGATCGCCGCGTGGTCGCCCAGGGTCAGCACCGATGTGTGCATGTTGCGATGGCGGCGCAGCAAATCCTGGAGAGACGCGGCGACGAAGAAGTATTCCTGTCGCAGGCGCAGTTCCTGGCCCGCTTCGGTGCTGTCCGCCGGGTACAGGACGCGGGAGATACTTTCCGCCCGGGCCACTTCAGCGACCGCGCCGAGGTGGTCGCCGGCGTTGAAGCGTTCAAGGTGCAGGTCTTCCATCGCCCGGGCACGCCACAGGCGCAGGGTGTTGACGCTTGCTCCGCGCCAGCCGACCACCGGGGTGTCGTAAGCAATGGCCCGCACGGTTTCCGCCGGCGACCAGACTTGCTTGGACTTGCCGTTGGCGTCGGTCACGGTTTCGACGCTGCCGCCGAAGCCGATCGGGTAAACCACTTCCGGCCGCTCGAATTCCCATGGGTTGCCGAAGTCCAGCCAGTGCTCGGTCTGTTCCTGTTGCCAGCCATCGACAATCGCCTGGCGGAACAAGCCGTGTTCATAACGAATGCCGTAGCCGTGGCCGGCAATGCCGAGGGTCGACATGCTTTCCATGAAGCACGCCGCCAGCCGACCGAGGCCGCCGTTACCCAGGGCCGCGTCGGGCTCCAGCAGGCGGATGCGCTCGAGGTCGACGCCGAGCTCGGTCAGCGCTTCGCGGGCGACGTCCAGCAGGCCGAGGTTGCTGAGGCTGTCGTAGAGCAGCCGGCCGATGAGAAATTCCAGGGAGAGGTAGTAAACCCGCTTCTGACCTTTGCGGTAGATCTGCCGTGTGTGATCCATCCAGTGCTCGACCATGTGATCGCGCGCGGCCAGCGCAATGGCTTCGAACCAGTCGTGGTCGAAGGCGTGATCCGGGTCTTTACCCACCGCGTAGGTGAGTTTGGTCAAGACGGCGTCGCGGAATGCGGCCACCTCTGCTTCGCGAACAAGTGGTTCTTGAGTCATCGATAGGACCTCGAGCGAGCTTTGAGTTGTCTGAGCCTAGACGGTCTGACAGGCGGTAGAGGCTCTGGTTCGGCAGTTTTTCCCGTTAGTGCGACTAAGGTCGGCATTACTTTGTCGAATGGCTGAATCAATGCAGGGGCCGTGCCGGAATTTGGCGGTTACTCGGCGTCCGTTAAAAAATCTGGCGAAAGGTTGTTCAAAAATCCACCAGTCCCGGTATGATCGCGCGCCCTGATGCACACGCTGGTAACAACCGATGATGAAACCCAACCTGATCGCCGCCGCAGAGATCGATCGCCTCGATACCTGGGCCAAATACTCTGCGCCGATGTGCGGCTCCTGCATATCCAGCTGCTGCACCTTGCCGGTCGAGGTCAAGATCAAGGACCTGATTCGCATCGGCATCGTCGACGAGTTCGAGCGCGGCGAGCCGGCGAAGAACATCGCCAAGCGTCTGCAGAAGGAAGGGATCGTCGAGCGTTACAGCCAGAAAACCGAGATCTTCACCCTCCAGCGCATGAGCAACAACGATTGCCTGTACCTGGATCGTAAGAGCCGTCTGTGCACTATTTATGAAAAGCGCCCGGACACTTGCCGCAATCACCCGAAAATCGGGCCGCGGCCGGGGTATTGCGCTTACAAGCCGAAGGAAGTGGCGCGCGAGACCAGCAGCAGCCGTCGGCCTCTCGAAAAATTCTGATCCGAGTCTTCGCTGCTTGACCTGACCTCATCGCGAGCAGGCTCGCTCCCACATTGGTCCATGTCGTACACAAATCATGTGTTCACATAGATCCCCTGTGGGAGCGAGCCTGCTCGCGATGAGGCCGGTGCATACACCGCACAAATCCCGGACAAACAAAAACGCCCCCGGCCTTTCGACCGGGGGCGTTTTCATTCAGCCTGAACTAAGACTCAGTTCTTGGCTTTCTTGGCAGCGCGGGTACGCTCGCTTTCGTCCAGGATCTTCTTGCGAAGACGGATGGACTTAGGAGTTACTTCGCACAGCTCGTCGTCCTGGATGAATTCCAGAGCCTGTTCCAGGGTGAAGCGAACAGGTGGAACCAGAGCGATGGTTTCGTCTTTACCCGAAGCACGCATGTTGTCGAGCTTCTTGCCCTTGGTAGGGTTAACGCCCAGGTCGTTGTCACGGCTGTTCAGACCAACGATCTGACCGTTGTAGATTTCCTGACCGTGTTCAACGAACAGCTTGCCACGTGCCTGCAGGGTTTCCAGGGAGTAGGTCAGAGCCTTGCCGGTTTCAACCGAAACCAGAACGCCGTTCTGACGGCCGGACATGTCGCCCGACTTCATCACGTCGTAACGATCGAAGATCGAGGTCAGGATGCCAGCACCGTTGGTCAGGGTCAGGAACTGGTTACGGAAACCGATCAGACCACGAGCAGGGATGTTGTATTCCAGACGAACACGGCCTTTGCCATCCGGCACCATGTTGGTCAGGTCGCCTTTACGCAGACCCATCTCTTCCATCACCTTGCCTTGGGATTCTTCCGGCAGGTCGATGGTGACGTTTTCGTACGGTTCGTGCTTCACGCCGTCAACCAGACGGATGATCACTTCCGGACGGCCTACAGCCATTTCGAAGCCTTCGCGACGCATGGTTTCGATCAGTACCGAGAGGTGCAGTTCGCCACGGCCGGAAACCTTGAACTTGTCAGCCGAGTCGCCTTCTTCAACGCGCAGTGCAACGTTGTACAGCAGCTCTTTGTCCAGACGTTCCTTGATGTTACGGGAAGTCACGAACTTGCCTTCTTTACCGCAGAATGGCGAGTCGTTTACCTGGAAGGTCATGGAAACGGTTGGCTCGTCGACGGTCAACGGCTTCATCGCTTCAACGGTGTCCGGGTGGCACAGGGTGTCGGAGATGAACAGCGAGTCCATACCGCTGATGCACACGATGTCGCCTGCAGCAGCTTCTTCAACGTCGATACGGTGCAGACCGTGGTGACCCATCAGCTTCAGGATACGACCGTTGCGCTTCTTGCCGTCGGCGCCGATAGCGACAACCGGGGTGTTCGGCTTGACGCGACCACGAGCGATACGGCCAACACCGATAACACCCAGGAAGCTGTTGTAGTCCAGTGCGGAGATTTGCATCTGGAACGGACCGTCACGGTCAACTTTTGGAGCTGGAACGTGGTCGACAATCGCCTGGTACAGCGGGGTCATGTCTTCAGCCATCTCGTTGTGGTCCAGACCGGCAATACCGTTCAGGGCCGAGGCGTAGACGACTTGGAAGTCCAGCTGTTCTTCGGTGGCACCCAGGTTGTCGAACAGGTCGAAGATCTGGTCCAGAACCCAGTCCGGACGTGCGCCTGGACGGTCAACCTTGTTGATGCACACGATCGGACGCAGGCCGGCTTCGAAAGCCTTCTTGGTCACGAAACGGGTTTGCGGCATAGGGCCGTCTTGAGCGTCAACCAGCAGCAGAACGGAGTCAACCATCGACATTACGCGTTCAACTTCGCCGCCGAAGTCGGCGTGGCCCGGGGTGTCCACGATGTTGATGTGGTAGCCGTTCCAGTTGATGGCGGTGTTTTTCGCCAGAATGGTAATACCGCGCTCTTTCTCCTGGTCGTTGGAGTCCATCACGCGCTCGTCGTTGAGCTCGTTGCGCTCCAGAGTGCCGGATTGACGCAGGAGTTTGTCTACCAGGGTGGTTTTACCATGGTCAACGTGAGCAATGATGGCGATGTTGCGTAGATTTTCGATCACTTGTGTATCTCGATCAGAGGATTCGGTGTGCTGACAAGTCTTGGCAGCGATTAACAGTAGAGTCAGGCCTTGCCGTTACAGCTTGACGGCAGAGTCGGGGGGCCGGTGACGCAGGCCACAGGCAAACAGCCCCGGGCTCTTAGCTCGGTCGATAAACGCGCACATTGGCATGCCCCTCACTGAGCAAATGGTGGGCATGCAGGCGACTCATCACGCCTTTGTCGCAATACAGCAGGTACTGGCGAGTAGGGTCCAGTTCCTTGAAACGAGCGTTCAATGCATAAAACGGCATCGTCTGTACCTCAATGCCAGCGAGTTCCAGCGGCTCGTCTTCAGCGGCATCCGGGTGACGGATGTCGATGATGATCTGGCCCGCCAGTGCTTCGCTGACTTCTTCGATCTGCAAGTCCTGGCCCAATTCGTCGATCACGCGATCGATCGGCACCAGTTTGGCGTTCTCGAGCGCACGCTCAAGGACCGCCATGTCGAATTCTTTCTCTTCATGCTCCACGCGCGGACGCTTGGCGTGGGTCTTGGGGTTCACCGAGATGACCCCGCAGTACTCCGGCATGTGCTTGGCGAAGTCGGCAGTGCCGATTTCGTTGGCCAGGTCGATGATGTCCTGCTTGTGACTGGCGATCAGCGGACGCAAGACCAGCTTGTCAGTCACGCAGTCGATCACGGACAGGTTCGGCAACGTCTGGCTCGACACCTGGGAAATCGCTTCACCGGTGACCAGCGCTTCGATCTCCAGCCGATCGGCAATACGGGAAGCAGCGCGCAACATCATACGCTTCAAAACTACACCCATATGACTGTTATCGACTTTCCCGAGAATTTCTCCCAGTACTTCCTCGAACGGCACACTGACAAATAACACGCGTTGGGAGCTGCCGTACTTCTTCCAGATGAAGTGCGCGACTTCCATGACGCCCAGCTCATGGGCCCGCCCGCCCAGATTGAAGAAGCAGAAATGGCTCATCAGGCCGCGGCGCATGATCTGGTACGCAGCAACCGTGGAATCGAAGCCGCCGGACATCAGCACAAGCGTCTGTTCCAGGGCTCCCAGCGGGTAACCGCCGATGCTGTTGTGCTGGCTGTGGATCACGAACAACCGTTTGTCGCGAATTTCGATGCGAACTTCGATTTCCGGCTCTTTCAGGGAAATACCGGCGGCGCCGCACTGACGACGCAGTTGGCTGCCGACGTATTTCTCGACATCCATGGAGCTGAATTCATGCTTGCCGGCGCGCTTGCAGCGCACCGAAAAAATCTTCCCGGCCAGCGAGTCGCCGAAGTGCAGCTTGCACTTGGCAACGATGTCGTCGAAGTCACCCAGCGGGTACTCGTCGACCTGCAGGAAATGCGCGATGCCCGGCATGCAGCTCAGGCGCTCGGTCATCTCCTTCAGTACTTTGGGCTCGCTGACGCGGGTTTCAAGCTCGAGATTGTCCCACACACCGTTCACCACCACGGCCGGGTCCAGGTCGCGGAGCACGGTGCGGATGTTTTTGGCCAACTGGCGGATGAAACGCATCCGTACCGGGCGGCTCTTGATGGTGATCTCGGGGAAGACTTTTACGATTAGTTTCATGAAAACAGCGCGCGCTGGGCCAGCCGAAAAAGGGGGGCGCGGATTATAGCGGAAATTGCTCAAGGTTTAACCAGTTAATGTGCAGAAGGTTTTGCGCGCACCAAAACAGGTCATTTATCGATTTCTACGCCACATTACAGGGCGGTATTTTCTACATTAAGAGGCTGTGCGCCTTTATAAGCGTGTTATTGGGGCAAAAAACCCATGGTGGGGCACTGGCATGCAATTTGCTCCCTTGTGAGGCAGGTTGCCTTGGCAGAGTATTCGCGCCGGCATCACCCACATTCTAAGGGCATCCACTACCAAGCCCGAAGCCACCCGGAGGACACTATGTCGAAGTCGGTTCAACTCATCAAAGATCATGACGTCAAGTGGATTGATCTGCGCTTCACGGACACCCGCGGCACTCAGCACCACGTGACCATGCCGGCTCGCGACGCCCTGGATGAAGATTTCTTCGAAGTCGGCAAGATGTTCGACGGCTCCTCCATCGCTGGCTGGAAAGGCATCGAAGCCTCCGACATGATCCTGCTGCCAGACGACAGCACTGCCGTACTGGACCCGTTCACCGAAGAGCCGACCCTGATCCTGGTCTGCGACATCATCGAACCTTCGAGCATGCAAGGCTACGACCGCGACCCACGTGCGATCGCCAAGCGCGCAGAGGAATACCTCAAGTCCACCGCTATCGGCGACACTGTTTACGCCGGTCCGGAGCCAGAGTTCTTCATCTTCGACCAAGTGAAGTTCAAGTCCGACATCTCCGGCTCCATGTTCAAGATCTACTCTGAACAAGGTTCTTGGATGTCCGACCAGGACGTGGAAGGCGGCAACAAAGGCCACCGTCCAGGCGTCAAAGGTGGCTACTTCCCGGTTCCGCCGTTCGACCACGACCACGAAATCCGTACCTCCATGTGCAACGCACTGGAAGAAATGGGCCTGGTCGTCGAAGTTCACCACCACGAAGTGGCAACTGCTGGCCAGAACGAAATCGGCGTCAAGTTCAACACCCTGGTGAAGAAAGCCGACGAAACCCAAACCCTGAAGTACGTCGTGCACAACGTAGCCGATGCCTACGGCCGCACCGCTACCTTCATGCCTAAGCCTCTGTACGGCGACAACGGCTCGGGCATGCACGTGCACATGTCCATCTGGAAAGACGGCAAGAACACCTTCGCTGGTGAAGGCTATGCCGGCCTGTCCGATACCGCTCTGTACTTCATCGGCGGCATCATCAAACACGGTAAGGCCCTGAACGGCTTCACCAACCCGGCGACCAACTCCTACAAGCGTCTGGTTCCAGGCTTCGAAGCCCCGGTAATGCTGGCCTACTCGGCCCGTAACCGTTCCGCTTCGATCCGTATTCCTTACGTGTCGAGCCCGAAAGGCCGCCGTATCGAAGCACGCTTCCCGGATCCGGCTGCCAACCCATACCTGTGCTTCGCCGCTCTGATGATGGCTGGCCTGGACGGTATCCAGAACAAGATCCACCCTGGCGACGCAGCTGACAAAAACCTGTACGACCTGCCGCCTGAAGAGGCGAAAGAGATCCCACAAGTTTGCGGCAGCCTGAAAGAAGCCCTGGAAGAGCTGGACAAAGGTCGCGCGTTCCTGACCAAAGGCGGCGTGTTCTCCGACGACTTCATCGATGCCTACATCGCCCTGAAAAGCGAAGAAGAAATCAAGGTACGCACCTTCGTACACCCGCTGGAATACGACCTGTACTACAGCTGCTGATCCGGTAGCGCCTGCGCAAGCGGCGTGACAAAAAGAGGCCTCCTTCGGGAGGCCTTTTTTTGTGCCCACAATTAATGAGTAAACACACACCCTTGTAGGAGCCGGCTTGCCGGCGATAGCGTTCTCGAGGACGCCATCGCCGGCAAGCCGGCTCCTACAGGGTTTTGTGGTCCCAGGGAAATCATGCCCGGATGTTTTACAACTTGGGTCAATCGCCAGCCCTGACCTATGCTGCAATCCATCGCTTTCGTTTCTGGTCGATTTTATGGGTCGTGGTTTCCTGTTCATCCTGCTGTTGATCGCCCTGCCCGTCGCCGCGCAGATCTACAAGTACACCGACGACGCCGGCAACACCGCCTACAGCAATCAGCCGCCCGACGGCGTGAAGGCCCAAGCGGTCGAGTTGCCGCCGCTCAACAGCGTCGAGCGCCAGACGCCTCCCGTCCCGCCTGTCGAAGCCAGCAGCCATAACCAGTCGGGTAGCGCTTACGAGGTGCTGGAACTGACCAACCTGCCCACCACCGAAGCGCTGCGCGCCAATAACGGCACTTTTACGATCAACGTGCTGATCAAACCCCGCCTGCAAGGCCCGCATCTATTCCGGCTGTTGCTGGACGATCAGCCTTACGGCCAACCCAGCAATGTGCCGATCCTGCAACTGGTCAACATCGATCGCGGCACTCACAGCCTCGCGGTACAGGTGATCGACGGGGAAGACGTCGTTCAGCAGAGCCCGACCGTGACCTTCACCGTTCAACGGGTGCACAAGCCTTGAGGTTGTGGTTGCTGATCGCCTGCCTGCTCGCCCTACCCGCGTCGGCCGAGGTTTTCACTTACGTCGACGCCCAGGGCAATCGGGTCTTCACCGATCAGCCGGGCACCAGCAAAGCCAAGCGCGTTCCACTGGCGACGAGCAATCGCATGTCGGCCAACCCGACCGGTGCCGCACCGGTCATTGCAGAGCAAAAACCCGAAGCCAAACCCATATTCCGCTATGACATGCTCAGGGTGCTGGTGCCCGAGCCCGACGCCACGATCCGCAGCAGCGCCGGCGAGCTGATCGTCAGCGTCACCAGCGAACCTGGCCTGCAACGGGGCCACCGCTACCGCTTGTTGCTGGACGGGCAGCCCACCGCCGAACCTGGCCCGAGCCCGGTGTTCGCCCTGAGCAACATCGACCGGGGCAGCCACAACCTGTCCATCGAGATTCTCGACGAGCAAGGACGCACCGTCGAACGCACGGCCAATCAACCCTTCCATATGCTGCGCATCTCCCTCGCACAAAAACGCCAGGTCAAACCCTGCACGCTGCCCGACTACGGCCAGCGGCCGGAATGTCCGATCAAAGACAAACCCGAAGAAGAAAAAAATCCCTTCCTGCGGCTCTTCTAGCGCCGTTCAGCTTTGCGCACTATGTTGGTGCAATAGGTTGCACCGTACCCACACTTCAACCCATTTTGGTTCGAAAGTACCCGCGAAAGCTGGCAGAACGCCACGTAAACGCGCGTCAAACGCCCGTTTCAGGCGTTTAACGCTTCTTTTCGGAGCCTTGGTTTGGTTTTTGCATTTTCCCTGCATCAGCGCTTTATTCATGCGCGCGCCCTGCTCCAAAAGAGGTCCTGATGACCATTAGCGACGCACTGCATCGATTGCTACTCGACAACCTGACCACCGCCACCATCCTGCTCGACGCCGAACTGCGCCTCGAGTACATGAACCCGGCGGCGGAGATGCTCCTGGCCATCAGCGGTCAGCGTAGCCACGGGCAGTTCATCAGCGAGCTGTTCACCGAATCCACCGAAGCGCTGAACTCCCTGCGCCAGGCGGTCGAGCAGGCACACCCGTTCACCAAGCGCGAAGCGATGCTCACCGCCCTCACCGGCCAGACCCTGACCGTCGACTACGCGGTGACGCCGATCCTGGCCAACGGCGCCACGATGCTGCTGCTCGAAGTCCATCCCCGGGACCGCCTGTTGCGGATCACCAAGGAAGAAGCGCAGCTGTCGAAACAGGAAACCAGCAAGATGCTGGTGCGTGGCCTCGCTCACGAGATCAAGAATCCGCTCGGCGGGATTCGGGGCGCGGCCCAGTTGCTCGCCCGCGAACTGCCGGAAGAAAGCCTGCGCGATTACACCAACGTCATCATTGAAGAAGCCGATCGCCTGCGAAACCTGGTGGACCGCATGCTCGGCTCCAACAAACTGCCCTCGCTGGCCATGTGCAACATTCACGAAGTGCTGGAGCGCGTTTGCCACCTGGTCGAGGCGGAAAGCCAGGGTTGCATCACCTTGGTGCGCGACTACGACCCGAGCATTCCCGACGTTTTGATCGATCGCGAACAGATGATCCAGGCCGTCCTTAATATCGTCCGCAACGCGATGCAGGCCATCAGCAGCCAGAACGAGCTGCGCCTGGGCCGCATCAGCCTGCGCACCCGTGCCATGCGCCAGTTCACCATCGGCCATGTGCGCCACCGTCTGGTGACCAAGATCGAAATCATCGACAACGGCCCCGGCATCCCTGCGGAACTTCAGGAAACCATCTTCTTTCCCATGGTCAGCGGTCGTCCGGACGGTACCGGACTCGGCCTGGCCATTACCCAGAACATCATCAGCCAGCACCAGGGCCTGATCGAATGTGACAGCCACCCAGGCCACACCACTTTCTCGATCTTTCTGCCACTGGAACAAGGAGCCACATCGACATGAGCCGTAGTGAAACCGTGTGGATCGTCGATGACGACCGTTCTATCCGTTGGGTCCTGGAAAAAGCCTTGCAGCAGGAAGGCATGACCACGCAAAGCTTCGACAGCGCCGATGGCGTGATGAGCCGCCTGGCGCGCCAGCAGCCGGACGTGATCATCTCCGACATCCGCATGCCCGGTGCCAGCGGCCTGGACCTTCTGGCGCGGATTCGCGAGCAACACCCACGGCTGCCAGTGATCATCATGACCGCGCACTCGGATCTGGACAGCGCTGTCGCGTCCTATCAGGGCGGCGCGTTCGAATACCTGCCCAAGCCGTTCGACGTCGACGAAGCGGTGTCGCTGGTCAAGCGCGCCAACCAGCACGCCCAGGAGCAGCAGGGCCTGGAAGTCCCGGTGGCCCTGACCCGCACTCCGGAAATCATCGGCGAAGCGCCGGCGATGCAGGAAGTGTTTCGCGCCATCGGACGCTTGAGCCACTCCAACATCACCGTGCTGATCAACGGCGAATCCGGTACCGGTAAAGAACTGGTGGCCCACGCGCTGCACCGCCACAGTCCGCGGGCGGCTTCGCCGTTCATCGCGCTGAACATGGCGGCGATTCCGAAAGACCTGATGGAATCCGAGCTGTTCGGCCATGAAAAAGGCGCGTTCACCGGCGCGGCCAACCTGCGGCGCGGGCGTTTCGAACAGGCGGACGGCGGCACGCTGTTCCTCGACGAAATCGGCGACATGCCGGCAGACACCCAGACCCGTTTGCTGCGTGTGTTGGCAGACGGTGAGTTCTACCGCGTCGGCGGTCATGTGCCGGTCAAGGTCGACGTACGGATCATCGCCGCGACGCACCAGAATCTGGAAACCCTGGTGCACGCCGGGAAATTCCGTGAGGACTTGTTCCACCGTCTGAACGTGATCCGTATTCATATCCCACGCCTGTCGGATCGTCGCGAAGACATCCCGACGCTGGCCAAGCACTTCCTCAGCCGCGCCGCGCAAGAACTGGCGGTTGAGCCGAAGCTGTTGAAAAGCGAAACCGAGGAATACCTGAAGAACCTGCCGTGGGGCGGCAACGTGCGTCAGCTGGAGAACACCTGCCGCTGGATCACGGTGATGGCTTCGGGTCGCGAGGTGCACATCAGCGACCTGCCGCCGGAACTGCTGAGCCTGCCACAGGATTCGGCACCGGTGACCAACTGGGAGCAAGCGCTGCGCCAATGGGCCGACCAGGCGTTGGCTCGCGGTCAGTCAAGCCTGCTCGACAGCGCGGTGCCGGCGTTTGAGCGGATCATGATCGAGACGGCGCTCAAGCATACGGCTGGCCGTCGTCGAGATGCCGCGGTGTTGCTGGGTTGGGGGCGTAATACCCTGACGCGCAAGATCAAGGAGCTGGGGATGAAGGTGGATGGCGGGGATGATGATGAGGGGGAAGAAGGTTAAACACCCCTTAGCTCTTCGCTGATTGTTATACCCATTCGCGAGCAGGCTCGCTCCCACAGTGGACTTTCGGTGTTTCACAATCGTGTGAACGCCGTCGAACCCTGTGGGAGCGAGCCTGCTCGCGAAATCTTTAAGGGCCCAGTGCACCGACTGAATGCACCGTGAACCGCAATCGCGCACGCCAACTGATCCGAAATCCCGCCAGGGTTCACAATCGAACCGCTATCGAAAAAACACGAAAGCCCCGTATTACGGGGCTTTCGGCGTTTCAGAGAGCGTTTTTGTTGCGACTTGTTAAAACCTGGCACGCCCCCTGCAATAGTCCATTCAGTGATTCAGTTCACTACCCGGTTTCGGGGACCTTGGTACAGGCAGGCCGGGGATTCCCCTCTTTACATCGGGCTCACACCGCACAAGCGACGAGCCCAAACAGTTTTGGGGCCCTTGATACAGGCAGGTCAGGGGTTCCTTCTTTACACCGGGCTCACGACGCAACGCGCGAGCCCTGCCGTTTTGGGAACCTTGGTACAGGCAGGCCGGGGATTCCCTCTTTTATTGCTCCCGGAGATGGATCTCCAGCCGCCAGCGGGCATCGACCTCGCTACCGGCCCACTCGCCCTGCAGTGGCCGGGCGGCCACCACCGACAGCAACAATCCCCCGTCACTCAAACGCACTCGCCAGTTCACGCCCTTGTCGCCGAGCTTGAGCTGACCGTTCTGCGTCTTGCCTTCAGCCTCGAACAGCAACGCGAGGCTGCCGTCGACGAACTCGCCATGGGTCTTGGGTTCGTTGTTGAACCACATCACCAACCCGTCGTTCGTCACCTCAACCTGCTGCAACTGACTGGGATCCGGCGTGGTCAGCCGGCCGATCATCAGCCCGACCATCACCCCGACAATCGCCAGCGACCCCATCACACGCGGGAATAGTTTCGAACGAGGATCCTTTGGCGGCGTAGAATGCGCGCCATCACTACCTTCGGAGCCGTGCATGTTTCACGTCATCCTTTTTCAACCAGAAATTCCGCCGAATACCGGCAACGTTATCAGGCTGTGCGCCAACAGTGGCTGCCACCTGCATTTGATCGAGCCGCTGGGCTTCGAGATGGACGACAAGCGCCTGCGCCGGGCCGGGCTCGACTACCACGAGTATGCCACCCTGCAACGCCATGCGGACCTGGCCAGCTGCCTGGAAAGCCTGGGCAACCCGCGGCTGTTCGCCTTCACCACCAAGGGCTCGCGACCGTTCCACGACGCTAGCTTCGTCGAGGGCGATGCCTTTCTGTTCGGTCCGGAAAGCCGCGGTCTGCCAGCGGAAGTCCTTGACGCCCTGCCCGCCGAACAACGCTTGCGCCTGCCGATGCGTGAAGGCTGCCGCAGCCTGAACCTGTCGAACACCGTGGCCGTGGCCGTCTACGAAGCCTGGCGGCAGAACGACTTCAAGTAACACCACATAACAAATGTGGGAGCGAGCCTGCTCGCGAAGCGGTGTGTCAGACGACATAGATGTCATCTGAAACTCCCTATTCGCGAGCAGGCTCGCTCCCACATTGAGGTTGCGGTGTTGCCTGGAGTCGCTTACTGAACGGTTGGAGTTTCGCCAGCCGCCTGCATGCGTTGCAGTTCTTGTGCGTACAGCGCGTCGAAGTTCACCGGAGCCAGCATCAGTGCCGGGAACGAACCACGGGTCACCAGGCTGTCCAGGGTTTCGCGAGCGTACGGGAACAGGATGTTCGGGCAGAACGCGCCGAGGGTGTGGCTCATCGAAGCGTCGTCGAGGTTCTTGATCAGGAAGATCCCGGCCTGTTGCACTTCAGCGATGAACGCCACTTCGTCACCGTTTTTCACGGTCACGGACAAGGTCAGCACGACTTCGTGGAAGTCGCTTTCCAGGGCCTTTTGACGGGTGTTCAGATCCAGACCGACGCTCGGTTCCCACTGCTGGCGGAAGATCGCCGGGCTTTTCGGGGCTTCGAAGGACAAGTCACGTACGTAGATGCGCTGCAAGGAAAATTGCGGTGCGGTTTCTTCTTCGCTAGCTGCAGTGTTCTGTTGGTCAGTCATCTCAGATCCTTTCTGATCTTGGGGTCTTATAGGGAAGGCATTCAGGCCTTGAGCATGGCGTCGAGCTTGCCGGCGCGCTCAAGGGCAAACAAATCATCACACCCGCCAATGTGGCGCTCGCCGATCCAGATCTGCGGCACGGACGTACGTCCGGCCTTCTGGGCCATGGCGGCGCGCACCTGCGGCTTGCCATCGACCTTGATCTCTTCGAAGGCCACGCCTTTGTTCTCGAGCAGGTACTTGGCTCGCGAGCAGTAAGGGCAGTAATCGCTGGAATAGACGACGACGTTGCTCATATCACTTCACCAGCGGCAGGTTGTCGCCTTTCCAGCTGGAGATCCCGCCGGACAGCTTGGCGGCGGTGAAGCCGGACTTCATCAGTTCGCGGGCATGGGTGCCGGCGGTCTGGCCCATGGCGTCGACCAGGATGATGGTCTTGGCCTTGTGCTTTTCCAGCTCGCCAACGCGTGCAGCCAGTTTGTCGTGCGGAATGTTCACCGCGCCAACGATGTGACCGGCGGCGAAATCCTTGGTCGGACGGATGTCGATCACAACGCCCGCGTCCTTGTTGACCAGGCCGGTCAGTTCACCGGTGCTCAGGCTGCGGCCGCCGCCTTGCATCTGATAGGCGATCAGCAACGCCAGCAGTACGACGAAGATACCGACGAGCAGATAGTGGTTAGTGGCAAATTCAATCAGGTGAGCAACCATCGAAGGAGGTTCCAGGGCGTTAAAATGTCGGCCAGTATACACAGCCACTATGGTGGGCCAAACCCCGTCCGGCGGTGACGTGGCCGGAACTTCGCTTTAAACTGCCACTCCCTTTTCCATCGCCCTCTTTTAATTCAGCCACGAGTGGAATCCATGACTACCACGCCTAAACCTTTGGTCCTGATTATTCTCGACGGCTTCGGTCACAGCGACAGCCCTGAGTCCAACGCCGTGTTCGCGGCGAAGAAGCCCGTACTGGACCGTTTGTGGGCCACCGTGCCGAACGGTCTGATCTCGGGCAGCGGCATGGACGTCGGCCTGCCGGACGGCCAGATGGGCAACTCCGAAGTCGGCCACATGAACCTCGGTGCCGGCCGCGTGGTGTATCAGGACTTTACCCGCGTAACCAAATCGATCCGCGACGGCGAGTTCTTCGAGAACCCGACCATCTGCGCCGCCGTGGATAAAGCCGTCGCCGCCGGCAAAGCGGTGCACTTCATGGGCCTGCTGTCCGATGGCGGTGTTCACAGCCATCAGGATCACCTGGTGGCCATGGCCGAACTGGCGGCCAAACGTGGCGCTGAAAAAATCTACCTGCACGCCTTCCTCGATGGCCGCGACACGCCGCCGAAAAGCGCCCAGTCGTCCATCGAACTGCTCGACGCATCGTTCCAGGCCCTCGGTAAAGGCCGGATCGCCAGCATCATCGGCCGCTACTTCGCCATGGACCGTGACAACCGTTGGGACCGCGTATCCCAGGCCTATAACCTGATCGTCGATGGCAACGGCGAATTCAACGCCGCCACCGCCCAGGAAGGCCTGCAAGCTGCGTACGAACGAGGCGAGAGCGACGAATTCGTCAAAGCCACCTCCATCGGCGAGCCGGTGAAGGTCGAAGACGGCGACGCCGTGGTGTTCATGAACTTCCGCGCCGACCGCGCCCGTGAACTGACCCGCGTGTTCGTCGAAGACGGTTTCAAGGAATTCGAACGCGCCCGCCAGCCAAAACTGGCCGGCTTCGTCATGCTGACCCAATACGCCGCCAGCATCCCTGCGCCTTCGGCCTTCGCCGCCGGCAGCCTGGACAACGTGCTGGGCGACTACCTGGCGAAAAACGGCAAGACCCAGCTGCGCATCGCTGAAACCGAGAAATACGCCCACGTGACCTTCTTCTTCTCCGGCGGTCGTGAAGAACCGTTCCCGGGCGAAGAACGCATCCTGATCCCGTCGCCGAAAGTCGCTACCTATGACTTGCAGCCGGAGATGAGCGCGCCGGAAGTCACCGACCGCATCGTCGACGCCATCGAAAACCAGCGTTACGACGTGATCGTGGTCAACTACGCCAACGGCGACATGGTCGGCCACAGCGGCGTGTTCGAGGCGGCGGTGAAAGCCGTTGAATGCCTGGACCTGTGCGTTGGGCGCATTGTCGACGCACTGGAAAAAGTCGGTGGCGAAGCGTTGATCACGGCTGACCACGGCAACGTCGAGCAAATGTCCGACGAATCCACCGGTCAGGCCCACACCGCGCACACCACCGAGCCGGTACCGTTCATCTATGTCGGCAAGCGTGACCTGAAGGTTCGCGACGGCGGCGTGCTGGCGGATGTGGCGCCGACCATGCTGAAGCTGTTGGGCCTGGAAAAACCGGCGGAAATGACCGGGACTTCGATCCTCGTCTAAACACTGCAAGCCCCTGTGGGAGCGAGCCTGCTCGCGATAGCTATCTGGCAGCCGACATCTTCGTCGAATGTTCTGATGCATCGCGAGCAGGCTCGCTCCCACATTGCTTTCAGGGGTTTTTCAGGCCGGTTATCACACAGCCCCAATTGGGCGTTTTTTTTGCGGCGCATGGCGGGCATACTAGGCCGTCCCTTTCCCTGGTGTCGCCCGCCTCTATGCTTCGCGTCCTGATTGCCCTTGCTCTGACTTGCCTGCTCCAACCGGCCTTCGCTGACGAGCGCGCGCAAACCCAACAACAGTTGGACGCCACGCGTCAGGACATCGCCGAGCTGAAAAAACTGCTGGGCAAGATTCAGGAAGAACGCTCCGGGATTCAGAAAGAGCTCAAAGGCACCGAAACCGAGATGGGCAAGCTCGAGAAGCAGGTCGAAGCCCTGCAAAAAGAGCTGAAGAAAAGCGAAGCCGAGCTGCAGCGCCTCGATGCCGAGAAAAAAAAACTCCAGAGCGCGCGCACTGAACAGCAACGACTGATCGCCATCCAGGCCCGCGCGGCCTATCAGAACGGTCGTCAGGAATACTTGAAGCTGCTGCTCAACCAGCAGAACCCGGAAAAATTCGCCCGCACCCTCACCTATTACGATTACCTGAGCCAGGCCCGCCTGGAGCAGCTGAAGAATTTCAACGAAACCCTGCGCCAACTGGCCAATGTCGAAAAAGACATCGGCCTGCAACAAGCGCAATTGCTGGTGCAGAAGAGCAGCCTCGACAGCCAGCGCGACGAACTCGACAAAGTCCGCCAGGAGCGCCAGCAAGTTCTGGCCAAGCTCAACGACGACGTAAAGGCGCGCGATCAGAAACTGGCCGCCCGCGAGCAGGATCAGGCAGACCTGTCTAAAGTCCTTAAAACCATCGAAGAAACCCTGGCCCGCCAGGCTCGTGAGGCAGAAGAAGCGCGGCAAAAAGCGCTGATCGCCCAGCAGGAAGCCGAAAAAAAGCGTTTACGTGAGGCTCAGGCTGAAGCAGATGCCACCGACGCCCCACGCAAAACCGTTAAATCGACACCCGGCGCACTGGTTTCCAGCTCAGGCGAAACCTTCGGCGGCCCTTTTGCTTCAACTCGCGGCAAACTTCCATGGCCGGTTGATGGTCGACTGCTGGCGCGTTTTGGTGAAACCCGCGGCGATGACGCACGCACCAAGTGGGACGGCGTGATGATCAGCGCCTCCGCCGGCAGCCAGGTGCATGCCGTGCACGGGGGTCGCGTGGTGTTCGCCGACTGGTTGCGCGGTGCGGGGCTGCTGGTGATTCTTGACCACGGCAACGGTTTCCTGAGTCTTTACGGTCACAACCAGACGCTGCTCAAGTCTGCGGGTGACGTGGTAAAAGCCGGTGAGTCCATCTCCACTGTCGGCAACAGTGGCGGGCAGGACACACCAGCGCTGTATTTCGCTATTCGTCAGCAGGGTCACCCGAGTGATCCGGCGCAATGGTGCCGCGCGCAAGGATAGGCGTTGAGTCACCTACATTAGGAGTTCGTTCGACATGCTGCATTTGTCCCGTCTTACCTCGCTGGCCCTGACGATCGCCCTGGTGATCGGCGCGCCTCTGGCGTTCGCTGCTCAACCGGCCCCGGCCGTCGCGCCTGCGGGCACTGCCGCCACCACCAAGGCGCCGTTGCCGCTGGAAGAGTTGCGCACCTTTGCCGAGGTCATGGACCGGATCAAGGCGGCCTATGTCGAACCGGTGGACGACAAGACCCTGCTGGAAAACGCCATCAAGGGCATGCTCAGCAACCTCGACCCGCACTCCGCCTACCTGGGCCCGGAAGACTTCGCTGAATTGCAGGAAAGCACCAGCGGCGAATTCGGCGGCCTGGGCATCGAAGTCGGCGCCGAAGACGGTTTCATCAAGGTGGTGTCGCCGATCGATGACACGCCAGCCTCCAAGGCCGGCATTCAGGCGGGCGACTTCATCGTCAAGATCAACGGCCAGCCGACTCGCGGCCAGAGTATGACCGAAGCCGTGGACAAGATGCGCGGCAAGATCGGCCAGAAGATCACCCTGACCCTGGTCCGCGATGGCGGCACGCCGTTCGACGTGACCCTGGCTCGGGCGATCATTCAAGTGAAGAGCGTGAAATCGCAGTTGCTGGAATCCGGCTACGGCTACATCCGCATCACCCAGTTCCAGGTCAAGACCGGCGAAGAAGTGTCCAAGGCGCTGGCCAAACTGCGCAAGGACAACGGCAAGAAGCTCAACGGCATCATCCTCGACCTGCGCAACAACCCGGGCGGCGTGCTGCAGGCGGCGGTGGAAGTGGTCGACCACTTCATCACCAAGGGCCTGATCGTTTACACCAAGGGTCGCATCGCCAACTCCGAGTTGCGCTTCTCCGCCACCGGCAAGGACGAAAGCGAAGCGGTGCCGATGGTTGCGCTGATCAACGGCGGTAGTGCCTCGGCCTCGGAAATCGTCGCCGGCGCCCTGCAGGATCAGAAACGTGCCGTGGTCATGGGCACCACCAGTTTCGGCAAGGGCTCGGTGCAAACCGTGTTGCCGCTGAACAACGACCGCGCACTGAAGATCACCACGGCGCTGTACTACACGCCGAACGGTCGCTCGATCCAGGCCCAGGGCATCGTCCCGGACATCGAAGTGCGCAAGGCCAAGATCACCAGCGAGCAGGACGGCGAGTACTTCAAGGAAGCCGATCTGCAAGGTCACCTGGGCAATGGCAACGGCGGCGCCGACAAACCGACCGGTTCCGGCGGCAAGGCCAAGGCGATGCCGCAGGACGATGACTACCAGTTGGCCCAGGCGCTGAGCCTGCTCAAAGGCTTGAGCATCACCTCCGGCCGCTGAGATGCGCCTGCGGTTAGTCCTCGGCCTGCTGTGCTGCCTGGCGGGTGTTGCTCATGCAGCGCCCGCGCCTCAAAAAGCCTACATCAGCCTGATCATCGATGACCTGGGGCAGAACCTGCCCCGGGATCGTCGTGTGCTGGCCCTGCCCGGCCCGGTCACCACAGCGATCATGCCTGACACGCCCCACGCCACCGAATTCGCCCGCGAAGCCCATCGCGCCGGCAAGATCGTCATCCTCCATATGCCCATGGATCCGGCCACCGGCCCGTTTGCCTGGCATCCCGAACTGCCCATCGAAGAGCTCGAAAAAAGGCTGAACGCCGCGTTCAAAATGGTCCCGTACACCGCCGGCATCAATAACCACATGGGCAGTCGCATGACCGCGCAACCGGTAGCGATGGCGTGGCTGATGGCCGAATTGCAGCGCCGCCATAAATTCTTCGTCGACAGCCGCACCAGCGCGCAAACCGTCGCCGCCCAGCAGGCGCAGAAGATCGATCTGGCGAGTGTTTCCCGGGATGTGTTTCTCGATGACGAGCGCACCGAGGCGGCGATTTCCGCGCAATTGCAGAGCGCGATCAGCCTGGCGCGCAAACAGGGCTCAGCCGTCATGATCGGCCATCCATATCCGCAAACACTGGCGGTGCTGGAACGGGAACTGCCGAAGCTCAAAGCCCAGGGGATCGAGTGGATCGATATTCGTCAGATGATCAGCGTGCGCAGCAACCGCGCCACGGTCGCCCATGGAAAAGATGGCACTTATCGGTAATAACCCGTCACACGCCTATACATAGTTACCGCCCGCCCCCTCGTCCAATTCCCGATATTGAGGCCTTCAACAGGTCGCGACCCTCAGTCGCTTTTCACTATCAGGAATGTCTATGGCTACCGAAAACACTGTCTCAACGCCCCCAAAGCAAATGGAATCGATAAAACTCGATAACCTGCTGATCAACTTCACGACAGAGTTCCAGCAGATCTGGGATTCCACGGGCTCCCGTTCAGAACCCGCCGCTTTTTGGCATCCAACTCCTGCCCCCGACCTGCTACCAGGCTTTTTCCCCCTGGGGGACGTCATTGTTCCCGGGTATGAAAATATCAACGGAGAAAAAGTGGTGGCTGTTGTGCGCGAGGCAGATTCGCCAAGCGAAGATCCAGCGCGAGGGAACGCACTTAGCCGACCCAATGACTATGAACAGGTTTGGAATGACTCAGGCTCAGGGGCAGAAAAAGCCTGCACCCTGTGGCGTCCAATCCCTCCTGATGGCTATGTAGCACTTGGGCTGGTTTGCTCCATGGGCCAGGAAAAACCTTCTGTGCACGCAGTACGTTGCGTACGCGAGGACCTTGTGATCGAGTCCTATGTAGGCGACTTGATCTGGAGCGAAGGCCGCGGCCTCATGCATAACTTCAGCACTTGGGGCATCACACTTCCGGCAGCAGAAGCAGGCGAGATCTACTTCGCGCCTGGCACCTTTATCAGTGACGGCAGTGGCAGAAAGCCGACGGAAAATCTCACCTATGCATTGCGCATGAGAATCCAGATCCAAGCCAATACCGGGCCTGTGCCTCCCGTGATCACGGACTTCAAGGCACCGATACCGCCTGAGACATCCGAAGCCACCCACGTTGCGCTGATTCCTTGGTTTGCGGTGGACCAGTACCCCACCTCAGCTTTCGATGACTTTAGTGAATTAACGAATTACCGCCTGGAAAGGAGAGACCAATACAAACTTATCGGACATGGCCACAACACCGAAGACAAGAGCAGGCTATTCAAATGGACCGCGCCTCGAACGCCGAGTCACGAGGAAGTGCAGATATTCAGTAGCACCACATCGATCAAGTTCGACACTGAATGGCGAGCTGAAGCCTCGGACACTGACCGCCCCATTCAATTTTCGGCAAAGTTGAGCAAGCAGTTCACTCACACCGAAACCTCATCCAGCGGATGGACGAACCCAAACACCATCGTAGTCGCCGGCATCGTTCCGAAAGACAAGATGTTGGCGGTTTATCAGTTGGAAAGTCGCTATGACCTGCTCAACGAGAATGGCGAACAAGTGGCGATCAGCTTCGCCTACGCCGATAGCGACGGTTTGTATTGGCTCGAACATTCGCCCGAAGACAGTCAGGCCATCGCTACTGCGCTTGAATGACTTGTTCGCGGAACGCTAGAGGTACTTCGCCATGATGTCGTCCACCACGCCTTCCTTGCGCAACTGATCCAGCGCAGCCTGCAACTTGGCGACGGTTTCATCCGGCACGTCTTTGTTCAGCGCCAGGTACAGCTCGGCGCTGTTGAAGCGTAGCACGGTCTTCAGGCCGGTGACGCCTTCCTGTCGCGCCAGGTAGCGACCCGCCGGGTCGCCTGTCGCCCACAGGTCGATCTGGCCGTTGACCAGCTTCTTCGCGTTGTCCTGATCCCGCAGCACAACGATCGGGTTAAGCCCTTGCTTGCCCAGCGTTTCGGCAATCGCATCGCCTTTGTAGGCGCCGATCTTGTACTTGCGCGCGTCATCCAGGGTTTCGAGGGTGATCTTGCTGTCAGCCTTGGCCAGCATGATCCAGTCGTCCGGACCGATCGGGCCGACCCACTTGAACAGTTTTTCGCGGTCCGGCAGTCGCGCCATGACGAACACGCCGTAACCGGGTTTTTCCAGGGTGAGTTTGTAGATGCGCTCCCAAGGGAAACGCAGCGTCAGGCTGTAGGTAATTTCAGCGCGTTTGAAAATTTCACGGACGATGTCGGTGGCGATGCCACTGATGTTCTCGTCCTGAGCGAAATTCTTGCCGTTCTTCGCCATGTTGTACGGAGGGAAGTTTTCCGTCAGCAACACCATGTCGGTATCGGGGCTGTCTGCAGCGTGGGCTCCGTTGATCAACAACAGAGAAGAGCTGGCGAGAATGAGAAGAAGGCGTTTAAGCATGTCTGGCTACCGAAATCCATGGCGTACCCAAGAGTGCCTTGAGCCCGCCATGATGTCCACTGGCCTGCATTGGATTGTTTAGCGCATCACAATGCCGCGATGGGCCATGTAAGCCTTGGCTTCCTGCACCGTGTATTCGCCAAAGTGGAAAATACTCGCCGCCAATACTGCGCTGGCGTGGCCTTCGAGAATGCCATCGGCCAGATGCTGCAGGTTGCCGACACCGCCGGAAGCGATGACCGGGATTCCCAGCGCATCGCTGATGGCACGGGTGACGCCCAGGTCGAAGCCGTTTTTCATGCCGTCCTGGTCCATGCTGGTCAGCAGGATTTCGCCGGCACCGAGGCCTTCCATTTTCTTCGCCCACTCAACAGCGTCGAGGCCGGTAGGTTTGCGACCACCGTGGGTGAAGATTTCCCAGCGGGGGACTTCGCCCGGACCGGAGACTTTCTTCGCGTCGATGGCGACGACGATGCACTGCGAACCGAAATGCTGCGCAGCTTCGCCGACGAATTCCGGGTTGAACACCGCGGCGGTGTTGATCGAGACCTTGTCCGCGCCGGCATTCAACAGGTTGCGAATGTCCTGCACGGTACGCACGCCACCGCCGACGGTCAGCGGAATGAACACCTGGCTGGCCATGCGCTCGACGGTGTGCAGCGTGGTGTCGCGGCCATCGACGCTGGCGGTGATGTCGAGGAAGGTAATCTCGTCGGCACCCTGCTCGTCATAACGACGGGCAATTTCCACCGGGTCACCGGCATCGCGAATGTTTTCGAACTTCACACCTTTAACGACGCGGCCGTTGTCCACGTCCAGGCAAGGGATGATGCGTTTGGCCAGCGCCATGGTCAGTCCTCAGCCTTTGTACGAATCGCAGAAAGCTTGCGCTTCAGCGACGTCGAGGGTGCCTTCATAGATCGCCCGGCCGGTGATCGCACCGATAATGCCCGGTGCCTTGGCGTCGAGCAGCGACTTGATGTCACCCAGGTTGTGGATACCGCCGGAAGCGATGACCGGGATCTTCGTGGCCGCCGCCAGCGCAGCGGTGAACGGCACGTTGCAGCCCTGCATCATGCCGTCTTTGGCGATGTCGGTATAAACGATCGCGGACACGCCGTCGGCTTCGAATTGCTTGGCCAGGTCGATCACTTGAACAGTGCTGATTTCAGCCCAGCCGTCAGTCGCTACAAAACCGTCTTTGGCGTCGAGACCCACGATCACTTTGCCCGGGAAAGCGCGGCAGGCTTCAGCGACGAAGGCCGGATCTTTCACGGCTTTGGTGCCGATGATCACGTAGCTCACGCCCGCTTTCACGTAGTGCTCGATGGTTTCCAGGGAACGGATACCGCCGCCGATCTGGATCGGCAGGTTCGGGTAGCGCTTGGCGATGGCGGTGACCACTTCGCCGTTGACCGGCTGGCCTTCGAAGGCGCCGTTCAGGTCGACCAGATGCAGACGACGGCAACCGCCCTCCACCCACTTGGCAGCCATGCTCACCGGGTCATCGGAGAACACCGTGGAATCTTCCATGCGGCCCTGGCGCAGACGAACACAGGCACCGTCCTTGAGATCGATAGCGGGAATAATCAGCATCTGGCAAACCTTCAAATTCGATTGTTCAGCTTCGCTCGAAAATCAGTTTTTCTCGAGCGCCCACAAGTCGCTTTCGATGCTTTCGAACCTTTCTTTAAGGTGCGTCTGCACATCGAAAATCGCCCTGTTGTAATAGTGCGGCGCAATTTCGCGGGTAAACAGCTCAAGGATTTCGGCCGCTTCGAACGAGCCCAGGTCCAGTTCGAAGCGATCCTCCATGAAGCGCTTGATCTTGTGATTGGCCTCGTTCTCCTGCTCGGGAGTGAGGGTCAGGATCGGCGGCTTCTTCTTGACGGCCATTTACCAGCGACCATCCCACGCGGCGAAATTCTGCAGCAATTGCAGGCCATGGGTATGGCTCTTCTCCGGGTGGAACTGCACGGCGAAACGCGAGCCATCAGCCAGCGCGGCGGCGAAATCGACACCATAGTGACCGCCACCCACCACCTGCCGCGCATTGGCGGCGGCGATGTAGTAGCTGTGCACGAAGTAGAAACGCGCCAGGTCCGGAATGTTGTGCCACAGCGGATGACTCACCGTCTGCTTCACTTCGTTCCAGCCCATGTGCGGGACTTTCAGGTGCTCGCCGTCTTCGTGCAAATCCTTGCCGAAGAACTTCACCGCGCCCGGGAACAGGCCGATGCAGTCGACGCCATCGTTCTCCTCACTGCTGTCGAGCAAGGCTTGCATGCCGACGCAGATGCCGAGGAACGGACGGTCCTGGCTGACTTCACGCACCAGCGAGTCGAAACCCAGGCGACGGATCTCCGCCATGCAATCGCGAATCGCGCCGACGCCGGGGAATACCACCCGGTCAGCTTCGCGAATCACGTCGGCATCGCTGGTGATCAAGACCTTGCCGGCACCGACGTGCTCGAGGGCCTTGGCCACCGAGTGCAGGTTGCCCATGCCGTAATCGATAACCGCGACCGTCTGCATTACAGAACGCCTTTGGTCGATGGCATCTGACCGGCCATGCGGTCATCGAGCTCGACGGCCATGCGCAGGGCGCGGCCGAAAGCCTTGAACACGGTTTCGATCTGGTGGTGAGTGTTGGTGCCGCGCAGGTTGTCGATGTGCAGGCTGACGAGTGCGTGGTTGACGAAGCCCTGGAAGAATTCCTGGAACAGGTCAACGTCGAAACCGCCAACGGTGGCGCGGGTGTAGGGAACGTGCATCTGCAGGCCAGGACGGCCGGAGAAGTCGATCACCACGCGCGACAGCGCCTCATCGAGCGGCACATAGGCGTGGCCGTAGCGACGGATGCCTTTTTTGTCGCCGATCGCTTTGGCAAAGGCCTGACCGAGGGTGATACCGACGTCTTCCACGGTGTGGTGGTCGTCGATATGCAGGTCGCCCTTGCTGACAATATCCAGGTCGATCAGCCCGTGACGGGCGATCTGGTCCAGCATGTGCTCAAGAAAAGGAACACCGATATCGAATCGGGCCTTTCCGGTGCCATCCAGGTTGATCGAGGCTTTGATCTGGGTTTCCAGAGTATCGCGCTCGACTGACGCCTTACGTTCGGCCATCACCAGCTCCGCAAAATCATTGGGCGAAAAAGGCAGCCATTATAGGGGCGCGGGCGGGAAACAGAAACACGAGAGGTGATATGACTGACGGATAGAACTCCCGGCCGTCGTGGGTAGACATGTCCATACAAGCTATTTCAGACACCCCGAAACGACTGTAGGAGTGAGCCTGCTCGCGATTAGGGCCTCACAGTCAACATTTGTGTCAACTGTCAGACCCTCATCGCGAGCAGGCTCACTCCTACAGGGGTACTACGTTTTACTTAGTGGAACAGGACCGCAGTTTTCTGCAGGGTCACCCACACACCCCACGCCAACGGAATCCCCACCACCAGCCACGCGGCAATCGCCAACGGCTTGGTGCCCGCCGCCGCTTTCCACTCCAGCGAAGTGCTGGCATCAGCACCCTTGTCGTGGCCCAGCGCCTGTTCGGCGGCCAGCTCAGCGTCGGTCATGAAGTACTTGTCGGCCACCGGACGCACCAGCAGGTTGCAGATGAAACCCAGCACCAGCAGGCCCGAGAGGATGTACAAGGTGATGTCGTAAGCCGCGGCGCGTTCAACGCCGATGCTCAACTGATACTCACGCAGGTAGTTCACCAGCACCGGACCCAACACGCCCGCCGCTGCCCAGGCCGTCAGCAGACGACCGTGGATCGCGCCGACCATTTGTGTGCCGAACAGGTCCGCCAGGTAAGCCGGAACCGTCGCAAAACCACCACCGTACATCGACAGGATGATGCAGAACGCCGCCACGAACAGCGCAACGTTGCCCAGGTGACCGAGGTTCGGGATCAGTGCGTACAGCGCAAAACCCAGGGCGAAGAACACGAAATAGGTGTTTTTGCGGCCCAGGTAGTCCGAGAACGATGCCCAGAAGAAGCGGCCACCGATGTTGAACAGGCTCAGCAGACCGGTGAAACCGGCAGCAATAGCGGCGATCGAAGCCAGTTGCCCGGCGTCCAGTTGACCGAAGGTCTGGTCAGTACCCAGCAATTTACCGGCGAACACTTCCTGCAACAGCGGCGAAGCCATGCCGAGGATGCCGATACCCGCGGATACGTTCAGGCACAGCACCAGCCATACCAGACGGAACTGCGGGGTTTTCCACGCGACGTTCACGTGAACATGGCGATGAGTGATCATCGCGTTCGAGGCTTTTTTCGCCGGAGCGGTCCAGCCCTCAGGCTTCCAGCCAGTTGGCGGAACGCGGTAGGACAAGGCGCCACCGATCATGAACACGAAGTAGATCGCGGCCATCACCAGGAAGCTCTGCCAGACGCCGACACTGGTCGGCGAAGCGAAGTGGCCCATCAGGGCCGCGGCCAGCGGAGCACCGACCATCGCGCCACCACCGAACCCCATGATCGCCATGCCGGTCGCCATGCCGCGCTTGTCCGGGAACCACTTGATCAGGGTCGAGACCGGCGAGATGTAACCCAGGCCCAGGCCGATACCGCCAATGACCCCGGAGCCGATCCACATCAGCCAGATCTGGTGCGTGTACACGCCCAACGCCGAAATCAGCAGGCCACCGCACCAGCACAGTGCCGACACAACGCCAGCCTTGCGCGGGCCGGCGTGTTCAAGCCAGCCACCCCAGATCGCTGCCGAGCAGCCCAGGAAGATAAAGAACAGGGTGTAGATCCAGCCGAGCATCGAGATCGGCCAATCGCATTCAGACGAGAAAACTTGCGAGATGAAGCTCATTTCCGGCGCGCAGGCTACGGCCTTGGTCACGCCCAGTGCTTTGGACAATGGCAGCCAGAACACCGAGAAACCGTAAGCCATGCCGATGCAGAGGTGGATGGCCAGCGCGGCCGGTGGCACCAGCCAGCGGTTAAAACCGGGCTTGGCGATGATTCGTTCCTTGGACAGGAACGAGGGCTGGCCGGCGCTGAAGCCGTCCGCCGTGGTACTCGTACTCATTGTGTATCCCCCAATTATTAGTATGGTTCGCCAGCCACTGCTCACCCCCAGCCTTTATGCGCACGCATGACTGTCTTGTAGAGTAAAGCTCCATTTTGGTGCGACACCAGGTCGCAGAAGGACGGACGAACTGGCAGAGGTTACCATTTGCACGTGACAGAAAAACCAAACTGATATCACCTTTTTCAAAGTCATCTGTTCTCGTACCACTGAAGGAATTGCCATGCCGATCATTGTCGAGTTGCTGGACGAAGCCACCTATCAGGATCAGCAGGATCTGCAGAAGATCTACCGCGATGCGCCGGACTGGCTGTTTGCCCCGTTTGCCGGCGAGGCGCAGCTGATCGAAGGTTGCCTGCGCGACGGCTCGCTGATCGGCGGACGTTTCAACGATCGCCTGCTGGGCGCGGCACGCTTGCAACGGCACCAGGACGTCTGGCATCTGTCCCAATTATGCGTACGAAAAATTACCCGCCGCCGCGGGGTTGCCGAGCGGCTGGTGAACGAAGCGCAGAAAATGGCGTCGCAATCGGGTGCGACATTGCGCCTGCTGGCGCCTGCCGGGCACCTTGAAGCCCAGGCACTGGCTGCCAAACTCAAGGTGCCGCTGGACGCGTTGCCGGTTGATCGCTGACCGGTCGTCCGCTTCGGAGCGCTATACTCCCCGGCTAAATTCGAATTCGACTACTACAAGGACTCGCCCATGAAAGCGTTCGGCAAAATCCTGGGTCTGGTACTTCTCGGGCTGTTGCTGATCATTGTGGCGCTGGGCTTTGCCCTGACCCACCTCTTCGATCCCAACGACTACAAAGACGAGATCCGCCAGATTGCCCGCGACAAGGCCCACATCGAGCTGACGCTCAATGGCGACATCGGCTGGAGCCTGTTCCCGTGGCTGGGCCTGGAGCTGCACGAAGCCAGTGTCGCGACCCTGGCCAAGCCCGCCGAGCCATTCGCCGATCTGCAGATGCTCGGTCTTTCGGTCCGCGTGCTGCCGCTGCTGCGCCGTGAAGTGCAGATGAGCGACGTGCGTGTCGAAGGCCTGAACCTGCGCCTGAACCGCGACAAGGACGGCCACGGCAACTGGGAAGACATCGGCAAGGTTCCGGCGACGGCCAACCCGGCCACACCGCCCGTCACGCCGGGCCAACCGGCCCCGGACACCACCGTCCAAGTGGAAAAACCGGCGCAGCCGATCCGCCTCGACATCGACAGCCTGACCGTCAACAACGCCCGGGTCGAATACAGCGACGAGAAGACCGGCAAACTCTTCAGCGCCGAAAGCATCCAGCTGAGCACCGGCCCGGTCCACGATTCCACCAACATCCCGGTCAAGCTCACCGCGTTCCTCGGCACCAACCAGCCGGTCCTGCGGGTGCGCACCGAGCTCAACGGCGAGCTGCGTTTCGAACGCGCCTTGCAACGCTACAAATTCGAAGACTTGAAACTGTCCGGGGAAGTCGCCGGCGATCCGCTGCAGGGCAAGACCGTGACCTTCGCTGCGCAAGGGCAATTGCTGCTGGATAAAGCGGCGAACGTCGCCGAATGGACCGGTATCAAGATCTCCGCCAACCAGTTGCGTGCGCTGGGCGAACTGAAGGTCAACGACCTCGACAAGACGCCGCAAATCAACGGCGGCATTTCGATTGCGCAATTCGACCTGGCGAAATTCGTCGACAGCATCGGCCAGACACTCCCGGCGATGGCCGAAGGCAGCCTGAGTAAAGTCGAACTGGTCAGCCGCGTTGCCGGCACACCTACCAGCGTGTCGTTCGACAACATCAACCTGAAAGTCGATGACAGCACCTTCAGCGGGCGCATCGCCGTCGAGGATTTCGCCAAGCAATCGCTGCGTGCAGTCCTCAAGGCTGACACCTTCAACGTCGACCGCTACCTGCCGCCGAAATCCGCCGAAGCCAACAGCGCGACACAAGTGCGTCAGGCCGAAGTCGCCAGCACCGAAGCCGATGCCATGGCCGGCGCTGGCAGCACTCCGCTGCCGGACAAACCCACCAAAGGCGCGTGGAGCAGCGAGCGCCTGCTGCCGGTGGAACGCCTGAGCAAACTCGACGTGGACGCCGACCTGACCTTCGGCCAGTTGACCCTCGACAAATTGCCGATCCAGAACACGGCGCTCAAAGCCAATGGCAAAGAGGGCCTGCTGACCCTCGAAAACCTGCGCGGCGACCTGTACGACGGCACCTTCGAGTCCAGGGGCACCCTCGACGTGCGCCAGCAGACACCAGCGTTGAACATGCAGACGCACATCAGCAAAGTGCCTGTGGAAAAGATCCTCGAAAGCCAGGGTAAAAACCCGCCGGTCAAGGGTCTGGTCACCCTCGACAGTAACCTGACCGGCAGTGGCAACAGCCAGAAAGCGCTGATCGAAACCCTGAACGGCAACGCCAGTTTTGTCATCAACAACGGCGTGCTGCTCAATGCCAACCTCGAGCAGCAACTGTGCAAAGGCATCGCCACCCTCAACCGCAAAACCCTCAGTGGCGAATCACGCGGCAAGGACACGCCATTCCAGGAGCTCAAGGGCAACCTGACTTTCCGTAACGGCGTGGCCAGCAACCCGGACCTGAAAGTACGCATTCCGGGCATGACCGTGAACGGTGACGGCGACGTCGATCTGCGGGTGCTGGGCATGGATTATCGCGTCGGCATCATCGTCGAAGGCGATACCAGCGCCATGCCGGACCCGGCTTGCCAGGTCGGCGACAAATTCGTCGGCATCGAGTGGCCGCTGCGCTGCCGTGGCCCACTGGAGCTCGGCGCCAAGGCTTGCCGCCTCGACAACGAGCGCATGGGCCAGGTCGCGAGCAAACTGGCCGGCGACAAGATCAGCGAAAAGATCGACGAGAAGCTTGGCGACAAAGTCAGCCCGGAACTGAAAAACGCACTGAAGGGGCTGTTCAAGCGATGAGAGCCGAGCAGTTTTCATCGGCAGTGCTGGATTGGTACGACCGCCACGGCCGCCACGACCTGCCCTGGCAACAGGGCATCACGCCTTATCGGGTGTGGGTCTCGGAGATCATGTTGCAGCAGACTCAGGTCAGCACCGTGCTGAATTATTTCGACCGGTTCATGGCCTCGTTGCCGACGGTCGAAGCCCTGGCCGCCGCGCCGGAAGACGAAGTGCTGCACCTGTGGACCGGCCTCGGTTACTACACCCGCGCGCGCAACTTGCAGAAGACCGCGAAAATCGTCGTGGCCGAACACGGCGGCGAATTTCCGCGAGACGTGGAAAAGCTGGTGGAACTGCCGGGTATAGGCCTGTCCACGGCCGGCGCCATCGCCAGCCTGAGCATGGGCCTGCGGGCGCCGATCCTTGATGGCAACGTCAAACGCGTCCTGGCGCGCTTTACGGCGCAAGAGGGTTATCCCGGCGAGCCGAAGGTCGCGAAACAGTTGTGGGCCAACGCCGAGCGCTTCACGCCCCACGATAGGGTCAACGCTTACACCCAGGCGATGATGGATCTGGGCGCCACGCTCTGCACGCGCAGCAAACCGAGCTGCCTGCTCTGCCCCCTGGAAAAGGGTTGCGAAGCGCACATGCTCGGCCTGGAAACCCGCTACCCGATTCCCAAGCCGCGCAAAACCGTGCCACAGAAGCGCACGCTGATGCCGATGCTCGCCAACGGCGAAGGTGCGATCCTGCTTTACCGCCGCCCTTCCACGGGCTTGTGGGGTGGTCTTTGGAGCCTGCCGGAACTCGATGACCTCGACGACCTGCAGCATCTGGCCGCACAACACTCGCTGGAACTGGGCACGCAACAGGCACTGCCGAGCCTCGTGCACACCTTCAGCCATTTCCAGCTGTCCATCGAACCCTGGCTGGTTCATGTCCAGGAGGCTGGCCATCACGTGGCCGAGGCCGACTGGCTCTGGTATAACCTCGCCACCCCGCCGCGCCTGGGCCTTGCCGCCCCGGTCAAAACCTTGCTCGAACGCGCGGCCGCCGTATTGAACGCAGGAGAGTCGTCATGACCCGCACCATCATGTGCCGCAAGTACAACGAAGAATTGCCCGCCCTGGAGCGCGCTCCATTCCCGGGCGCCAAAGGCCAGGACATTTTCGATCACGTCTCGGCCAAGGCCTGGGCCGACTGGCAGAAACACCAGACCCTGCTGATCAACGAAAAACGCCTGAACATGATGAACGCCGAAGATCGCAAATATCTTCAGGGCGAGATGGACAAGTACTTCTCCGGCGAGGAATACGCCAAGGCTGACGGCTACGTTCCACCGGCAGAATAATCCCGCTTTATCGGGGGTCGGAACGTAAGCGACGGTAATAATTAAATTTTTTTTGAAAACTTGCTTGACGACCCCCTGAAAAACCCGTTTAATGCGCCCCGTTGCCCAGATAGCTCAGTCGGTAGAGCAGGGGATTGAAAATCCCCGTGTCGGCGGTTCGATTCCGTCTCTGGGCACCAAATACCGAAAACCCTGAATCGCAAGATTCAGGGTTTTTTTATGCCCGGGATTTAACCAAGCCCGGCACGCAGAGGCGTATACGGCTGATCAACGATCCGAAAACAACGCTCGCCTCAAGCAAGGCTCTGTAGTAGCGTTGTGCCACAAACTCGACCGGTGCCACGGAAATTCGCCTGTCGATGCCCATTCAATTCGCTGCCCGCGACGCAGCCGAATTACGCAACAAAAAGGACAGCCGACAACGCAAGGAATGCTTCCCCCGCAGTAAACCCCAAAGCGCTACACACCCTTCAGTCATAGGACATGGAAAAGTTATGTCAACAATCAACGAGCTCAAAGACAAGATCAACACGAAGACCTGGAACCTGGTGTTGCTCTCCATCGCCACCGCCGGGATTTATCTGATTTTGTGGCTGTACAAAAACAGCAAAATCATCAGCGACACCACCAAAGTCCGATTGGTCGATGACGTTTACATTATCTGGATCGCCGTATGCGCTGGTTTGAGCGGCACTTTCTCTAATCTGGGTAACGTGGCCCTGGATTTCACCTCTGCAATTCTCGGCCTTGCCAGTGGCGTGCTCTACATCGTTTGGGCATTCAAGGCCAAAACCGCGCTGACGGAATATGCCCTCAGCGAGCACAAGGTTGACCTGCGCATGAACGCTTTCTATACGTTCCTGTTCAACGTGTACTACATCAACTACTGCATCAACGATCTGCCGGAAGAACAACGCAAGCAGCAGATCCTGAGAGGCCAGACCGCTCAGGCCTGATGCCATGCGATGGGCGAGCAGCCGATTCGCTGCCGCCCATTCGCCATCATTTGACGCCTAACTTTCACCGGCCCAGTGAAAGACCAGATTACGGGCAGCACCACTTCCTACCTCTGCAGTATCGCGCCGCTCCTCACCGTTACGTGTCGCTACCACCGTGTACTTGCCGGGAGGCAACTGCACGTAAACCAGCGGCCCCGCCTGGTTCAGCGTCAGCACGGTTTGACCTTGCACCTTTTGAACAACCACATCGACATCCGGAACATATTTGCCCTCAGGCCCGATGGAAAAGGTCATGTGCAGGTTGTACCCCGTCGCTTGCTGGATAGCTTTCGCCTCATCCTCGCCGATACCGCCGGACAGATAAGTCACTCCGTTCTGGTCTTGTCGCTGAATTTGCACGCCCGAACTATCAATGGGCTCAGTGCTGGCGGCAGACAGCATCAACGGGAACATCAGCATGCCCAACGCCGCGATGGTCAATGCAAGGGAATGGACGTACTTCATGATCATGCCTCCCGGGCTCCATGGAGCCCATTTGTCATGCCATTTAGATTTCCTGTCGAACGTTCGGGTTTTAGATTGATTGGTAGTTGAGTCCAGCGCTAATCGAACTACACACCAAACTTTTGTGACGCACTGCGTCACGAATCAGCGATCCCCCCTGCCTCCTTAATTCGGAACTCAGTGCGTTCCAAATCGGACTGAGCCGTTCAGACGAATTTCGCAATGAGGGGCATTGCATGAACCTCACATCGAAGCTCATTCTTGGGCTCGTCATCTGTAGCAACCAACCTTATGAACCTACAAAGCATGACGCCAACTGCACAGGCAGCCCTTTCAACGACGCAGTTGCATGCCGAACCGTTCAAAGAGCCCGCCGCAGACGGCTTCACCCTCGGCGGCTTCACCTGGCGGCACGCGCCTGCGGATCTCACGCGCCCGGTCGTCATCATCAACGCCGCCACCTCGGTCCGTTGCCGACACTACTCGCGTTTCGCCGATTACCTGTTCGCCAACGGCTTCGACGTCATCACCTATGACTACCGTGGCATCGGCGAGTCGCGCCCCGAATCCTTGAAAGGATTTGCAGCCTCATGGTCAGACTGGGGCGCGCTGGACTTCGAGGCGATGCTCAAGCGCGCCCAGCGAGAATTTCCCGGCCAGCCCATCGATGTCGTCGGTCACAGCTTTGGAGGCTGTGCGGCGGGCCTGGGGGCTTCAGGGCGGCTCATTCGACACTTGGTGACCGTCGGTGCGCAATTCGCTTACTGGCGTGACTATGCGCCGGCACAGCGCTGGAGGATGTTCGGCAAGTGGCATGTAGTAATGCCGCTGATCACCATGATCTGTGGCTACTTCCCCGGAAAGCGCCTCGGCTGGCTGGAAGACACGCCCGCCGGCGTGGTTCGCGACTGGAGCACGCCCACCCGTCGATATGAAACGCGGCCCAGCGGTCGCACGCTTGCCGAAAAGCCGGGCGCGACAATGTATGCCAAAACCCTGGCCATCAGCATCACCGATGATCCTTACGGCACAATCCCGGCCATCGAGCGCCTGCTCGGCTACTTCAGCAACGGCACGAATACCCACCTGCGAATCGCCCCCGAAGACATCGGCGAGGAGGAAGTCGGACATTTCGCCTTTTTTCGCAGCGCATACCAAGCCACACTATGGCCCATTGCACTGTCCTGGCTGCAAAGCGGCGAGCTGGCCCCCGGAACACCCGGGCGGCCAGTGCCGCGCAGCGAGTCCTTTTAACGCACGACGGATCAAAACCCATGGCCTCCGCCAACAAGCAGCAAAAACGCGCCACACGCGCCAAAGCCAAGGCCAAGCAGAACCGCACCCAACGGGCTGCCGCGCCGGTCGAGCTGGACCCGAACGACGATCGCATCGACTTTGAATCGGTAGACCTCACCGAGCTGTTCAAGAAGATGATCGACGCCGAAAAAACCAGCCAACAGGCAATGTGCGTTGCGTTCCTTGAAGACCCGTTGCTGGAACTGGTGTACGAGCAGGAAGGCGAGGAAGGCGCGATGGACTTCATCCTCGCCGCGCTTATCGAATACCGCCAATGGTCCACCGAAGTCGATGAAGCCGGCGCCCTTGCCTGGATCGAATCCCCGGCCTTCCAGGCCGACTATGTAGCGGCCTCCGACATCATCGCAGCCCAAACCCAACAAACACCGAACTGAGTTCCCATGGCCTCCCTGAACAAGCAACAGAAACGCGCCAAACGCGCCAAGATCAAAGCCAAGCAGATCAATATCCACGGCAGGAAACCCGCCGCACTGGAAGACGATCTGGGTGAAATCGGCGAGCAGATCCCGGAATACACCCTGGCGATGTTCAGCAAGATGCGAGACGCGGAAGCCATCAGCCGCAACGAGATGCTGCTGACACTGCTGACGAACCTCGCCGGCATCATCAACGACCATCCCGAACTGCTGGACATGGAAAACGCCGACAACGAAGCCATGGCCGCCACCCACCTGGCCGCCGACATGCTGATCGACTACCGCATGTGGACCGACGGCATGGACCGCGATGCTGCACAGGCCTGGCTGACCGATCCGCAGTTCATCACCGACTTCGGCGATGCGCTGGACAGCTATCGCCAGTCGCTGGATGCGCAGGAAGACAAGGGCGAGTAAACGCCCTCGGCAAAAAAAAACGGCCGCTTGTCATCACTGACAGCGGCCGTTTTTTATGCACTGACGAACAACCAATCAGGCAGCAACAGCATCCAGGCGCGGGATTTCCATCCCTACCTTGGCACTGGCGTAGCTCAGGTCACCGCTGGCGATGGATTGAGCCTTGAAGCCGGCACCGATCAGGTCGCGCACGTACAGCTTGTTGTAGATGAACATGAATACGAAGTTGCTGAGGCCGAAGGTGAAGCAGGCCACGATGAACATGATCGCTGCCCACTTGATGTCGCCACGGAACAGTGGCGGCAGGAAGCCGAAGAAAAACACGGTCCACGAGAAGCCGATCGGGGCTTCCTTCATGGCTCCGGTGTTAGGGTTTTTGAATACAACCGATGTAAACGCCATGCCTGTCTCTCCTTGATGCCCCAATGGGTTGGCTGAATGGCCGGGCTAGCTCCACGCAGCACTGGCTCGTGACTGCCGCGCAATCGGCAGGCGCACGCAAATGCATCCGAGACTCGTGTCAGATGAGGGAGCAGGCAAGAAAGGGTCGAGTGCTTTAGCCAGGAAGGCTGGGGACGTCGAACAATCCTTGTCCTGAAACTCCATCGCATCTCGCAACAGCGAGATACACATTCGGCGAGAAGGCTACTATCTCGACATCATCGTGTCCATCCGAACGCCAACCGAATCACGCCCCGAATGAAAGCAAAAACGACCGCGATCATGACTGAAGGCGGTCGTTTTCGGTGTATCGACAGCGGACGTTACGCTTAGCGCGCCACTGCTCCGACCAGCTGTTCATTACGACGACGGCGCGCCACGAACATGCCGGCGGCTACCACACAAAGGCTCAGCAAACCGGTCGCGAGGATCTCCACGCGATGGGCATCCTGGAACAGCATGATGGTCAGGGCCGCAACGATGAAGATGATCACCGCGTAGGTAAGGCCCGGGAACAGCCACATGCTGAAGGCGATTTTTTCACCGCGGGCCATACGCTGTTTGCGCATGCGCAGTTGCGAGATCGCGATCACCAGGTAAACCAGCAACGCAATGGCACCGGAACTGGCCAGCAGGAACTCGAACACGGCAGCCGGGGCTACATAGTTGGCGAAGGTGGCCAGGAACGCAGCGCCGGTGGACAGCATCACGGCCCAGTAAGGCGTACCGCTTTTGTTGGTGCGTGTGGACACGGCCGGTGCATCACCGCGTTTGCCCAGGGAGAACATCATGCGCGACGAGGTGTACAGCGCCGAGTTCAGGCAGCTGGTCACGGCGACCAGTACCACGATGTCGACGATCATCTTGGCGTTCGGGATGCCCATGCGCTCAAGCACGGTCTGATAGGAACCGACGCTGGCCAGTACCGGATCGTTCCAAGGCACCAGGGCCACGACGATGAAGATCGACACGAGGTAGAACAAACCGATCCGCCAGATCACCGAGTTGGTGGCCTTGGAGATTTGCTTGCCAGGGTTCTTCGATTCCGCGGCCGCGATGGTCACGATCTCGGTGCCCATGAAGGAGAACATGGTGGTCAGGATCGCGCCCAATACCGCGCCCATGCCGTTCGGCAGGAAGCCCTGGGTGTCGAAAATGTGCGAAACGCCGCTCACCTGGCTGTTCGGCAGGAAACCGAAAATCGCCAGAACGCCGAGGATAATGAAACCGATGATTGCCACAACCTTGAGCAGGGCGAACCAGAACTCGAACTCGCCGTAGTTCTTCACGCTGAACAGGTTGGTGATGGTCAGCAACATGGTGATGACCAAGGCGAAAGCCCAGATATCCACACCAGGGAACCAGGCATGCAGGATGGTCGCGGCGGCGTTGGCCTCCAGCGGGATCACCAGGACCCAGAACCACCAGTACAACCAGCCGATGGTGAAACCGGCCCAGTGACCGATCGCGCGATCGGCATATGTCGAGAAGGAGCCGGTGTCTGGCGAAGCAACCGCCATTTCACCCAGCATGCGCATCACCAGCACCACCAGCATACCGGCGGCGGCATAGGCCAACAGCACGGCCGGGCCTGCTGCGGCGATCGCGTGACCCGAGCCAACGAACAGGCCGGCGCCGATAACACCGGCAATCGACAGCATGGTCACATGACGCGGTTTGAGCCCCTGTTCGAGGCCGTTAGAGCTTTGGGTATTGCTCATTGAAACTACCTTTGTAAGGAAAAGCGAATGCGTGCATCCCGCTTCAGGTTCTCTTCTGTAAAAAGAAACCAACGGGGCGTTCCGGAATCTGCACGCAATAATTGCGCCAAAATGTTTCAAAACCCTCTATCCCGGCGATCTCACCCTGACCGGACGGTCATCGCAAGTCATTGAAAGTAATGGCCATTTGCCAAGGCGTTACCCAGTGACCCACTTTATGGACGAATCAGCGCACCGGAAACACACCCACAAAAGGCACAACGCACGATAAAAGTGCAGATCCGGAACGTTTGGCCGGTTAGCGCTTCCAACACCCCGCCAAAGCTGGCAACATCGCGCCCTTTTTGCGAAAGCCGCCGTGCTTTCCACTGGAAAGCCGGGTTCAAACGGTTGTTCGGTTGATAGCAGCGCGACAGTCTGCTGTACCGATGCGACAACCTGCCACACACCGCCCGTTTACCGCCCGAAGCGCTGTTGGCTGCCATTCAGACGCTATGCTAGGTTGGCCGCCTCGCCAGGAAGGCCCGCCAACAGCAGGAGCGCAATACACAATGAGGAACGCACATGGCTGAGGCCACGCCCGCGCTTGAAATCCGCAACTTGCACAAACGCTACGGACAGCTTGAGGTGCTCAAAGGCATCTCGCTGACCGCCCGCGACGGCGATGTGATCTCGATCCTGGGCTCCTCCGGTTCCGGCAAGTCCACGTTCCTGCGTTGCATCAACCTGCTGGAAAACCCGCACCAGGGACAGATCCTGGTGGCCGGCGAAGAACTCAAGCTCAAAGCCGCCAAGAACGGCGAACTGGTCGCGGCCGACGGCAAGCAGATCAACCGCCTGCGCAGCGAGATTGGTTTTGTGTTTCAAAACTTTAATCTGTGGCCGCACATGAGCGTGCTCGACAACATCATCGAAGCCCCGCGCCGCGTGCTCGGCCAGAGCAAGGCCGAAGCCATCGAAGTCGCCGAAGCCTTGCTGGCCAAGGTCGGCATCGCCGACAAGCGCCATGCCTACCCGGCGCAACTGTCCGGCGGCCAGCAACAACGCGCGGCCATCGCCCGTACGCTGGCGATGCAGCCCAAGGTGATCCTGTTCGACGAGCCCACCTCCGCCCTTGACCCGGAAATGGTCCAGGAAGTACTTAATGTCATCCGCGCACTGGCCGAAGAAGGCCGCACCATGCTGCTGGTCACCCACGAAATGGGCTTCGCCCGTCAGGTGTCCAGCGAAGTGGTGTTCCTCCACCAGGGCCTGGTAGAAGAGCAAGGATCGCCACAGCAGGTGTTCGAAAACCCGCTTTCGGCGCGCTGCAAACAATTCATGTCCAGCAACCGCTAACGGAGCTACCCGCATGCAGAACTACAAAAAGGTCTTCCTGGCAGCCGCCGTCACCCTGGCGTTCAGCGCCGGTGCCATGGCCGAAACCCTGAAGATGGGCATCGAAGCGGCCTACCCGCCGTTCAACAACAAAGATGCCAGTGGCAATGTCGTCGGCTTCGACAAGGAAATCGGCGACGCCCTGTGCGCCAAGATGAAAGTCGAATGCACCGTGGTCACCTCCGACTGGGACGGCATCATCCCGGCCCTGAACGCCAAGAAGTTCGACTTCCTGATCTCCTCGATGTCGATCACCGACGAGCGCAAGCAAGCCGTCGACTTCACCGACCCGTACTACTCCAACAAGCTGCAGTTCATCGCCAAGAAAGACGTCGACTTCAAAACCGACAAGGACGCGCTGAAAGGCAAAGTGATCGGCGCCCAGCGCGCAACACTGGCCGGCACCTGGCTTGAAGACAACATGCCGGACGTAGAAACCAAGCTCTACGACACCCAGGAAAACGCTTACCTCGACCTGACGTCGGGTCGTCTGGATGGCATCCTGGCGGACAAATACGTCAACTACGAGTGGCTGAAAAGCGACGCCGGCAAGCCTTACGAATTCAAAGGCGACCCGGTGGAAGAAAGCGACAAGATCGGTATCGCCGTTCGCAAGAACGACCCGATCCGCGAGAAGCTGAACGTCGCACTGAAAGAAATCGTTGCTGACGGCACCTACAAGAAGATCAACGACAAGTACTTCCCGTTCAGCATCTATTGATTCTGACCTGCCGGACCGGCGTCGTTTCCCGACGTCGCCGGTCCCCGGCATTGCCTGCCGCGATTTGAAAAGAAATCCATGATTATCGACCTATACGGATTCGGCCCGGCGCTCGCCGCTGGCGCGCTGATGACTGTGAAACTGGCACTCTCGGCCCTGTGTCTCGGGCTGGTGCTCGGTTTGCTCGGCGCCTTGGCCAAGACTTCCCCGTACAAGCCGTTGCAATGGCTTGGCGGCACGTATTCGACACTGGTTCGCGGCATCCCGGAATTGCTCTGGGTGCTGTTGATCTACTTCGGCACGGTCAACCTGATGCGTGCCCTGGGCGAGTTTTTCGGCAAGCCCGACCTTGAACTCAACGCCTTTGCCGCCGGCGTGATCGCGCTGGGCCTGTGCTTCGGCGCCTACGCCACGGAAGTGTTCCGCGGCGCGATCCTCGCCATTCCCAAAGGCCACCGTGAAGCCGGTGTGGCATTGGGTCTTTCGAAGTTTCGCATCTTCACCAGGCTGATCATGCCGCAGATGTGGCGCATCGCCCTGCCCGGCCTGGGCAACCTGTTCATGATCCTGATGAAAGACACCGCGCTGGTGTCGGTGATCGGCCTGGAAGAAATCATGCGTCACGCGCAAATCGGCGTGACCGTGTCCAAACAGCCGTTCACCTTCTATATGGTCGCCGCGTTCATGTACCTGGGCCTGACGATTCTCGCCATGACCGGCATGCACTTCATGGAAAAACGCGCCGCTCGCGGCTTCGCGAGGAGCACCCAATGAACTGGGAAGTCATCATCAAGTGGCTGCCGAAACTGGCCCAAGGCGCAACGCTGACCCTGGAACTGGTGGCCATCGCCGTGATTGCCGGCCTGTTGCTGGCAATTCCCCTGGGCATCGCGCGTTCATCGCGGCTGTGGTGGGTGCGGGCATTTCCCTACGGCTACATCTTCTTTTTCCGTGGCACGCCGTTGCTGGTTCAACTGTTCCTGGTCTACTACGGCCTCGCGCAGTTCGACGCGGTCCGTAACAGCTCGATGTGGCCGTACCTGCGCGATCCGTTCTGGTGCGCCACCGCAACCATGACCTTGCACACCGCGGCCTACATCGCCGAGATTCTGCGCGGGGCGATCCAGGCGATTCCACCGGGCGAGATCGAAGCGGCGCGGGCGTTGGGCATGTCCAAGGCCAAGGCGCTGTTCTACATCATCCTGCCCCGAGCCGCCCGCATCGGTCTGCCGGCGTACAGCAACGAAGTGATCCTGATGCTCAAGGCCAGCGCCCTGGCCAGCACCGTGACCCTGCTGGAACTGACCGGCATGGCTCGCACCATCATTGCCCGGACCTATCTGCCGGTGGAGATCTTCTTCGCCGCAGGCATGTTCTATCTGCTGATGGCCTACGTGCTGGTTCGCGGCTTCAAGCTGCTGGAGCGCTGGTTGCGCGTCGATGCCTGCCAAGGGCGCTGATTCCAGCGTGCTGACGGGCGAGACCCTCCTCGCCCGCTTCATGGCGCTGGATGCTTTTCTGATCGAGCATCAGGCGCTGTGGAAACCTCGACCGTTTACCCATCTGCGACTTCCTTGGGAAACGTCCTATCCAGAACTGGCTGAATGGCTACGCGGGCGGTCGCTGGAAGACGCGGAAGACAGCCACAACCAACCTTGCCTGCTGGATGCGCCGGAGCCGTTTGCTTCGCTGGCGGCGTTATCCCTTGAGCTGGGTTCGGTGGGTGAGCTGCCGGCGCACACACTGGAAACCGCAGGGCATCGCTTGAATGTCGATGTGCCCGGACGCAAGTGGCAGCAGATCGAGGCGTTTGCCAGTCGGCTGTCATTTACCGCACCGCCGACGCATTGGCTGGATTGGTGTTCCGGCAAGGGACATCTGGGGCGCCGGTTGTTGCAAACCGGTCAGCAACTCACGTGCCTTGAATATGATCCTGCGCTGGTGTCTGCCGGTCAGGCGCTCAGTCAGCGTCATCAATTGCATGCGCTGCATGTCGAGCAGGATGTGCTGGCCCCTGGCGCCGCCTCTTTGTTGAGTGCCAGTCACACGCCGGTCGCGCTGCATGCCTGTGGTGATCTGCATGTGCGGCTGATCCAGCTCGCCAGCGTCGCGGGCTGCAAACAACTGGCGGTTGCGCCGTGTTGCTATAACCGGATCAGCCGCAGCGAATATCAGCCGGTTTCCTCGGTGGCTGCTCGCTCCTTCCTACAACTGAACATCGAAGATCTTTCGCTACCGGCGAGCGAAACCGTCACCGCCGGCGCCCGTGTCCGACGTCAGCGCGACACCTCCATGGCCCGACGCCTGGCGTTCGATCTGCTGCAACGGCGGTTGCGCGGGGTTGATGAATACCTGCCGACGCCGTCCTTGCCCAGCGCCTGGCTGGATACTTCTTTTGCCAACTACTGCCATCATCTGGCCGCACTCAAGGAGTTATCCACAGTTGGCCCGCAAGACTGGTCCGCGCTCGAGGCAGCCGGTTGGCAGCGTCTGGCGGAAGTCCGCAATCTGGAGCTGCTGCGCGGACTTTTCCGACGCCCATTGGAACTTTGGCTGATCCTCGATCGGGCACTTTTCCTGTCCGAGCAGGGCTATACCGTTCGTCTCGGCACCTTCTGCGAAACCCCGCTTACGCCGCGTAATTTCCTGCTGCTCGCCGAACGCCCTTGAAGGCGCGCAGCCTGTGGATAACTCTGTTGATGAAATTATCGTGGATCCAATATCTGCGGATGTTTCAAGGCTGAAACTGAACTGTTCAATTTTCGTACACATGCAGAAAAAAGCGGAAAAACAGGTATTTGCAGTCAAATGAGAACAGATCCACATTTGCACTATTGACTCCATGGAGCCGAGTCTTCCGTTGTGCATAAGCGTTAAGCCAAAAGAACATAAACGACCTGTAAATCCTCGACTATCTTTGCCAAGCGCCAGAATTCTCTGACGTCAGGGACAGCAAGGAGCTGAGAAATCATGAGCACATTGAACAGTGCACAGGAAGCCGTCGATACCGTCGCCAACCAAGCCATTTACGCTGCACTGCAGCAAACCTTCGCGGTGGGCGGCGCCATCATCAACAACGCAACGGGCGAAGTCATCGCCGCCCTGCACAACAACGTGCTGATGCCCTTTCCGGGCAGCGGCACCCCCTATTTCCTGCCCCATGACCCGACCGCCCACGGCGAGCGACAATTGGTGGACTGGTACTACGAAAACGCAGCGCCACTGAACCTGCCACCGCCCAACCAACTGACCGTGGTCACCACACTCGATCCCTGCGCCATGTGCGCCGGTTCGCTGCTGACCGCAGGATTCAACGTCGCCGTCAGTGCGATCGATGACTACGCAGGCATCAACTACAACAGCCAGTTCACCTTTCCGTCATTGCCGCCGCAAATCCGCCAGCAGGCGCAGGCCACTTGGGGCTACTACGCGATTGCAGCGCCGGTCAGCCGTGTCTACCAGGGTACGAACAGCCCGGTGTTCGGCGGCCAGACCATCGATTCGGCGGCATACTTTTTGTGCAGCTCGATCTTCTCCGCCAGCGTCAACACCGTGCGCGACGCCAGCAACAACAGCGGCCTGCCGCCGAATCAACTGCAAAACCCGGCCACCCTGCCAGCCAACAGCAAAGTGCGTCAGGCACTGACAGCGCTGAGCCCCTTCGCGCTGACCGTGCAATCGACCAACCCACGCGATCCCGGCGTCGAACTCGCGGCTCCCCTGCTGAAAACCGCACAGCAAAGCACAGTGTTCAACTCAGTGGCGCTGATCGACCCGTTCGGCAACCTGCTGGTGTGCCAGGGTGGCGTCGAGAACCAGTCGCCGATTCGTACAGCCTTCATGGAAACGACCCGCAACTACGCGGTAATGCGCTGGACCCTGATGAACGACCCCGATCCGGCCATTCGCGCCCAGGCCGAGCAATACCTGACCCATCCGAAGTACGGCACCTTCGTCTTCCTCTACGCCCCCGACCCGACAACCCCCCAGGCCGTAATGACCTTCGGCGCCTACGGCTCAACCATGGAAGGCCCCGTGCCGCAAAGCTATCCGTCGAACCTGCAATACGTATTGCTGCCGGGCAATACCACCGCGCAGGCGTTGTCCACACTGGCCCAGAACCTGCCGCCGTTCTATACGCAGAGCGTGCAAGTAGCGCCTGCGCAGGTGCTGAGTCAGGACTTGATCAACGCGGTTAAAAACGGCGTGTGATGCTTCGTTGGCCAGCCCTGTAGATGCGTCCGTGGGGCTGGCTTGAAGCGTGCGCAAAAATAGTCTGAATTCAGGGGTTTACAGAAGCTATCCAATCGCTATAATCGTCGCCCTAACACGCCGGTATAGCTCAGTTGGTAGAGCAACTGACTTGTAATCAGTAGGTCCCGGGTTCGACTCCTGGTGCCGGCACCATACAAAACGAAGCCCTCGCAGAAATGCGGGGGCTTTGTTGTTTCTTGGGTGTCCACATTTCGTCCACATCTCGCCCTCTCATTACAACCTCGCGACAGCCCGTCTTTTGCACCATACGTTCACATTTCAATATTTATGCTGAATGAATACCCAAGCGGAAGCTAACGATCTGTCGGAAGTTTCGTCATCGTTCAGAAGAAATTTTCTCCTTACCGGCTTACATGTCCAATACATGATTCGTTCAGCGTTGGTTGCTTAATACCGCCCCACGCCATGCCCGAAAGTTACGGAATTTAGCGACATTGCCTACGGTTATTCGAGAATTCGCGGGCTTGTGCGGCTTTCCCCTCGACCCTATTGTTATCCCGCACTACTCACTACTGGAAGGGTTAGCAGCTGGCTGATTTTTTGAGAAGCGGGAAGAAATTTACTTCCATTTCTGAAGCCAAGCTTTCCAACCGAGGAAATTTTTACTGGGAAAATAAACGCAAAGGAAACATTCGCAATGCCCATGACAAAAGCGGATTTCTTTGAGATGCGTGAACAGCTTGAAGAGTGCGGGAATACACTTTCGCTGTTGATCGATCTTTGCACCTCAGATGTGCAACTCACCCAGCGCAGCAAAGCAGCATTAGTAGAATATGGCCAATACAGTATGAAAATTTTTGAAAATGCAGATCGCATGCTGCGCAATCACGCAGAGAGTTCATCTATTTATCAGACGAATTCCTTTATTGAGTCAGGGACAGAGGGTGCAAGCGACGTTGCGCCGTAGCCCCCGCCGAAGTGATTGACGCAAATGTTGACTCTCGCTAGTCTGGCCCCAACACACTCGCCACACGTCCTACCCAACGGGTAGGGTCCTGCCTTAAAGCAGGCGTGCAAAAGGCGAGTTTTTTTGCCTGGAATTTGACCATGGCCAAGAAGGCACTTGTAAAAAAACCTCCATTTACCAAGATGGCTCTTACCCCCCAGGCACTGCTCGCGAAACTGAAAATGCGGGGGCTGATCGTCAACGATGACGACATCGCGCTCAAGTACATCGCCTATGTAGGTCATTTCCGACTGAAGGGATACTGGTATCAGTTGCAGAATCCCGCGACGAAAGACTTTCTTCCAAACACTACGTTTGAGCACGTCATTCAGCGCTATGAGTGCGATCGAGAGATCCGCGCCATCATTATGGAATCGGCGGAAAGGCTTGAGGTCGCGGTACGCACGGTAATCTGCAATTTGCTGAGCCTTAAGTACTCGCCGCACTGGTACCTGAAAACGGAGATTTTTGCCCCGAAAGGTCGTATTGGCATCGGACAAATGCTCTCGAAAATAGAGGGTGAGGTTGAAAGGGCATCCTCTCGACTGTACATAAAAGCCTACTACGACAGTTATGAAGACCCCTACCTTCCTCCTAGCTGGACCATGAGCGAGTGCGTGACTTTGGGCACATGGTCAAAAATTTTTGCAATGCTGAGAGATCCGATTGACCGGAAAGTCATCTCGTCGAAATTCGGTATTAAGCAAGTGGAAGTGTTTGAAAGCTGGCTACATGCACTGACAGTGCTTCGGAATATGGCCGCTCATCACGATCGATTTATCGACGTTAAACTCGGAGTTTCCCCCACCAATCTGAAGCTCAAAGATATCAAGTTCACCGACAACAAGACTGTCTATGCTTCGCTCACAGTGATTCATGTCCTGCTGAACTCGATCGCATTTAATGGCACTTTCAAATCAAGGCTGGCATCGATAGAGGAGCGGTACGGCGCTGCACACTTTCAGCGCATGGGTTTTCCTGAGCATTGGAAAACGGACGCCAAAGGCTGGTGACTGCTCTGTCTAAAGTCCTGCATGCCTGACGCATGGCTTGTTTAACAATGTTTGTTTAATCACGTTACGCGTCACTTCCTGAAAGCTACAAAACCTTGCGGCATTGCCTACGACTACCCCAGAATCCGCCGGCTTGTGCGGCTTTGCCTCGGGACCTATCGTTGATCTGCCACTGCTCATCAGTGGTCGGGTTTAGCAGCCCGCGGTTTGTCTTTTTGCACGTGCATCCATCTCTCAGGTGTTTTATGCCTGTCATTTGATGGTGGCTGTACGCAGGGCGCCTACGGGCGCGCCGGCTTTGAGACGTTCCCCGGTCTGCTAACCTGCGTGCAGCTGCCACCCTTTCGTTTAGCAGCGAAGTGGTTGGCACCCAATAGGGAAACGATCTCATGCCTAAAGTGACTCCCAATTCACCAGATGCAGCCAACACCACATCCGCTCACGAAACCTCCAAAACCGAAACGCGCGACGAGGCCGACTATTACCACCACGCCTCCATCGCCGACATAAAAGCCACCCCGCGCACACCCTGCACGATGTTCATCGTCAACCCTGAAACACACATTCAAGACCTGCTGGGTTTCACGAGCGAAGCTCTAGCCTCCGCCTGCGTGATCATCATGGATCAAGCCGACCGTGAGACCGGGCCAAGTCGCAACACCCTGCTGGGCGTCCACTTGATTATGTCTTCGGCAGAAATCTCGGTGAACCGTGCACTGGACCACCTCGACCCCATTGCGTAGAACACGGCGACACATAACAAAACAAAGCCCTCAAACCGAGGGCTGCGTTGTTTCCGCCCGTCATAACCCCCGCTTAAAACTCTTGAAATGCTTTTACAGCCAGCCCTTCCCAAAAGCTGTTTATCCTTCGCCCCTACCCTCTCAGGAAGAGACGACTGCTACGCCAGCCAGTCCGTCGGGGATTTCACTATGTTCAGCCCAAAATCCATCGCCAATTATTTTCTCGAACTCGCCGCCGCCAGTGGGGAGTCGCTCAACCCGATCAAGCTTCAAAAACTGGTGTATTACGCCCATGGCTGGTACTCCGGCTATACAAAAAAACCGTTGATCGACGAAGCCGTCGAGGCATGGCAATACGGTCCGGTCATTCCGTCCCTGTACCACGAATTCAAACGCTTCGGCTCGGGCGTGATCAGGGGCAAGGCCGTGGAGTACGCCGGTTTCGGCAGACCGGCAGCGGTCATTCCTCCGGCAGATCCGGATATTCGCAAATTTCTCACCAACGTTTGGAACAGCTACGGTCGCTACACCGGCGTCGCTTTATCCGAGATGACCCACGCTTCCGGCACACCTTGGGATACGACCTGGAGCAAATGCCCCGGTGTTCGCGGCCAGGACATTCCGTTTGAGCACATCATCAACTGGTTCGGCGCGGCCGTTGCCAAAACCCAACAACCGGTCTCCAAGCTCGAATGTTGATGGCAGGTAAATCCCACGCGCAGAGCATCGACGAACTGGTTATAGATCCAAAGGCTGAAGGCGTTTCTCCGCAGCAACTGCCCGGTAGCGGCAGCGAAGAGGTCAGATTTTTTACGGAAGCCGGCGAGCAGTACAAGCTGCTGCACAATCAGCAGAGCCTGGGCCTGTTAGGCAAGTTATGGGGTTCGAGTTGTTCCGCCCCGACCAACATCGCGGGACTGCTTCTGCTGATTTGTTTTGTCATGGGAGCGATGAGTTTTGCCATCGACCAGAACGCCGAGATTGTCTCCGCTCGAAGCTGGTTGTTCGGCGTCACCACCACGATTCTCGGTTTCTTGTTCGGAGCACGGACAACCAGTAAATCCGAGTGATTGTTCGGCACAAAACAAAGCCCTCATGCGAGGGCTTTGTTGTTTCTGCAGTTTGGAAAAGCCGATCTTAGTGGCCCGCGCTCTGCCCGCCATCGACGTGCAGGATTTCGCCGGTCACGAAGTTGGCGTTGTCGAGGTACACAACCGCCTGCGCAATATCGCTGATCTCACCCATGTGGCCGACCGGGTGCAGGGCGCCCAGCGCTGCGTGGGTTTCCTCGCCGTGCATCGGGGTTTTGATGATGCCTGGGGAAACCGCGTTTACTCGAATCCCGCGCTTGGCGTATTCGATCGCCAGGGATTTGGTCGCCGCGTTCAAACCACCTTTGGTCAGCGAAGCCAGTACCGATGGCACTCCGTCGATTGCGTGGTCGACCAGGCTGGTGGTGATGTTGACGACGTGGCCGCTGCCTTGTTTTTCCATCTCGGTGATGGCGAGTTGGGTGATGTAGAAGAAGCCATTCACGTTCACCGACAGCACATTGGCGTAGTCTTCAGCGGTGTACTGGGTGAACGGTTTGGCGATGAAGATACCGGCGTTGTTGACCAGGGTGTCGATGCGGCCGAAGCGTTCGATGGCTTCGCGGATCACTTTTTGCGCGACTTCCGGGTTGCCGATGTCGCCGGCCACGGTGAGGATGTCCGGATCGGTGGATGGCTTGATCGAGCGCGAAGTGGCGACAACTTTGTAATCCAGAGCACGGAAGGCTTTAACCATGCCTTCGCCGAGACCTTGGGAGGCGCCAGTAATTACGATGACTTTTTTCGAATTGCTCATGATGAACCTCTACTAATAAATGATGGTTTAAAAAAGTAAGTAATCAGGCTACGGCAGGGGCCTTGGCCATTTGTCGCAACATCTCTTCGTAGTACTCGACCGATTGCGAACCGGACACCAGGTGACGACCATTGAGGATCATGGCCGGCACCGAACTGATGCCGTGCTGCTGGTAAAAAGTTTCCAGTTCACGCACTTCCTCGGCGAACGCGCCGGACGCCAACACCTCTTGAGCCGCCGCTGCATCCAGCCCCGCTTCGGCTGCCAGTCGAACCAGCGTCTCGCGATCACTTGGGTTCTGGCCGTCGGTGAAATAAGCGCGTATCAGGATCTTCTTCAGCGCCACCTGCCGCCCTTCCTGCAACGCCCAAAACAGCAAACGGTGAGCATCAAAGGTGTTGTAGAAGTGGGTGCGCTTCTCCAGGTCAAACTTGAAACCGAGTGCTTCACCACGCGCGATCTGCATCGCTTTGCCGGAGGCGACGTCTTCAGCGGTGCGCCCGTATTTGCGCATCAAGTGCTCGACGGCTTTCTCGCCTTCAGGCGGCATGTTCGGGTTCAGCTCGAACGGCTTGTAGGTCAGCTGCACCGAGACTTCACCCGCCACGTTCTCGATCGCTTGCTCCAGCGCCGTGGCACCCAATGCACACCAGGGGCAGACCACGTCGGAGATGAAATCGATGGAGACCGATGCCGTCACGACTTGCTCTCCTTTTCAGCCAGTTGCTTGCGGTACTGGGTGGTGGAGATGCCGGCGTAACCCCAGTTATCGGTGTCGACTTCTTCGATCACGATGTGGGTCAGATGAGGGTCCTTCTTGAGGACGCGCTCCAGTGTTTCAGTAATTTCAGCGATCACCTGAGCTTTCTGCTCAGTGGTAACGCCATCGCGGGTAATGCGTACGCTTACGAAAGGCATGAGGAAGATCTCCAGTGACCTGCTCATCAGGATGATGGGTAGGTGTTGGAGCTCAATGTAGGAGTTTGGGTGGTGGGGATAAAGGTGGGGACGGGAACATCATTAGTTACGTGGTGTAATGCATGAAGCCATAACGTGTCGCAATTTTTCACTTTTTGCGACACGACCTAGGAACATGTCGCCGTGGACGACAGGTAATTGAAACAGGATTCGTCGACGGCACAGTGATCGCTTTCCGTAGAAGCCGGCTTGCCGGCGATGGCGATTTTAAGGACGCCATCGCCAGCAAGCCGGCTCCTACAGATCGGGGTTTATTCGACGGGAAAGGGACAAAATCACGTTTGATCGAGGTCTCAAATCGTACAAAAATCGGCGTTTTTCCTGACCTCAAACCGCTTGCAAGTCCCGCAAAGCCTCAGGATGCTGACTCGCAACACGCAGCAGTGTTTGCGCCGCTCCCGTCGGTTGCCGACGTCCTTGCTCCCAATCCTGCAGCGTTCGCAAACTGACGCCAATCAGCTTAGCGAACGCACTTTGAGAAATACCCACTTTGGCACGCGCCTCAGCCGCCGCCGAAAGCGGCACCTCCGTCACGCGAGCCGCTTTACCGGCTTTCATTTGACGCACAGAGTCCAGCAAGTCCTGCTGGAGTTGCTCCAGTTCATTGACCATTGCTGATTTCCTCCTTCAGTTGCTTGAGGAAGGCTGCGGGTAAATTGTCGAATTTCGCCTTGGTGTAGGCGATCAGCAACCAAATAGAGCCTTCTGAAAGCGTGTTGTAGTAAATGACACGTGTACCACCTCGTTTGCCCACCCCTAGCCGAATCATGACTTCATCTGGAAACCGCTATCCGTAAGAGCCCGGCTTGCCGGCGATGGCGATTTTGAAGGAGCCATCGCCAGCAAGCCGGGTCCTACAGATCAGTGTTTTAACCGACGATTACGGTTTCAACGGTGATTTGCTTGAGGGCATGAAACGGTGCGAGCACAGCGTCATCGGCAGCGGCGCCAGTGATCAACCGCCACTCCCGCTCAATCGGTGTCCAATGCTGTTGCCGGGCGCGGCCGAGTTTGTCGGTGTCGGCGAGTACCACGATCTGCGCCGCGCGTTTGATGATGCATTCCTTGAGATAGGCCTGCTGCGCGCTCGCCTCGCACAAGCCGAATTCCGCGACCACGCCGTCCGCGCCGAGGAAGGCTTTGTCGACGCTCAGCCGACTCAGCGTCAACTCCGCCAACGGCCCCAGCGTGCTCATGCTCGAACCGCGCAAGTCGCCGCCGATCAAGGTCAGGCGAATGCCCGGCGCGTTGGCCAGGGTCATGACCGCGAGCAGATTGTTGGTGACCACATGCACGTCCTGTCGCGAGCACAGGTGATGGGCCAGCGCGGCGCAGGTGGTGCCGCCGTCGAGCAGGACGGTGTCGCCGTCCTGGACATGCGCCGCCGCGGCCTGGGCGATGGCGTCTTTTTGTTCCCACTGACTGGTTTTGCGCTCTTCGAGGGAGGCTTCCGGTTCATGCACGCCGACCACAGCGGTAGCGCCGCCGTAGGTGCGCACCAGGTGCCGTTGTTTGGCGAGCATGGTCAGGTCGCGTCGCACCGTGGCTTCGGAGACGCCGAGGGCCGCGCTCAATTGCTCGACGTTGGTATCGCCAATGCGTACGAGGTCAAGGATGGCGCGGTGGCGTTCGGAAGCTTTCATGGCGGGTCTCGTACGGTGGACGGTGGTCGATCTTACACGACAGCGCCCCCGCGGCTCATCCCCGTCGCGTAGCCAGTTCCGCGCCCTGGCGCAGCGCTTCGAGCAGGCTGCGCTCATCGGCGATGCCTTTGCCGGCGATGTCGAACGCGGTGCCGTGGTCAACCGAGGTGCGGATCACGTCGAGGCCGACGGTGACGTTCACACCCGCTTCCAGACCGAGCACCTTGACCGGGCCGTGGCCCTGGTCGTGATACATCGCGACCACCAGATCGAAATCGCCGCGTCCGGCGCGGAAGAACAGGGTATCCGCCGGTAGCGGGCCGGTGACGTCAAGTCCGCGCTCCTGCAACAGCTTCACTGCCGGGATGATTTTTTCTTCCTCTTCGCCGTAACCGAACAGGCCGTTTTCACCGGCATGCGGGTTGATCCCGCACACGCCAATGCGCGGACGGGCGATGCCAGCCTTGATCAATGTCGCGTTGCCGCGTTCGATGGTGCGCTGGACCAGGCCCGGCTCGATCTTGCGGATCGCATCGATGATGCCGATGTGCGTCGTGACGTGAATCACCCGCAGCTGCGGCGCCACCAGCATCATCGACACTTCATCGACGTTGGTCAGGTGCGCGAGCATTTCGGTGTGGCCGGGATACTTGTGGCCGCCGGCGTGCAAAGCTTCCTTGTTCAGCGGCGCGGTGCAGATCGCGTCAATCTGATTAGCCTGGGCCAGCTCGACGGCACGGGCGATGTAGCGGTAGGCGGCGTCACCGGCGATGGGCGACAGCTCGCCAAACGGCAGGTCGTCGGGGATCAGGTCAAGGTCGATGCAGTCGATCACACCGGTCTCGTAACGCGCTTCGGACGCATCCTTGATGCGGCGCACTTTGGCGCTGCCGCCGACGATCACATTGGCTTGTTCGAGACGACGCGCATCACCAATCACCAATGGTCGGCACTGTTGATAGACGATGTCGTGAGTCAGGCTCTTGACCACGATTTCCGGACCGACACCCGAGGCGTCGCCCATGGTGATGCCGATGATGGGGAGGTAGTTGCTCATAGTGTTCATTCGAGTCCTTGGATTCGTGTGCGTTGGGGCGAGGAGCGATCGGCGCTGTCGCTCAGGTGTTGCCATGCCGCATACAAAGCGTGATCGGTGCCGAACGCGCCGGCCTTGGTCACGATGCCGGGGCGATGGCCTTGCCGGGAAACAGTCGGGCGGGCGAAGGCAACGCCGGCCTCGATTTCAGTGATGAGTTGCAGGCTGTCGATGCCGACGGTGGTCAATATGGCCCGCGCCGTCTCGCCGCCCGTGGCGATCAGGCCGCCGACCTTGGCGAAGTGCGGTTCGACCAGCACGGCCAGCATCGTCGAGAGTTGTGCGCCTTCGTGCGGATCGAACGCGTCATCGCGGCCGATGCGCAGCAGCAGATCGCTCCAGCCCTCGAGCTGTTCGCCGATGCGTGCTTGCCACATCGCCCAGTCGCCATGGTTTTTGCCTTGGCGAAGGACTTCGGGCGGGACAACCAGTTCGCTGACGCCGCCACGCTCTTTGAGCAGTGCGCATTGCCGCTCGCAGACACCGGACAGGCTGCCGACGAGGATCAGAATCGGCGCCTGGTTTTTTTCCTGCTCGGTCTGTTCGAGGGCCGCGAACCGTGTTTCTGAAAAACCCGGAAGGCTGGCGATTTCCCGCGCGAGGCCGCCCGAACCGATCCAGAACAATGGCTGATCCATCGACGCCGTCAGGCGAGCGAGCGTCAGCAGATCGTCCTCGGTTTGTGCATCGACGATCAGCGCTTGCGTGCCGCTGCGGGCGACTTCGGTGATGTGTTGCGCGAGGGCGTTTTCATTGCCGCGCAAGGTGTCGAGGTCCAGCTTCGCGGTGCTCAGGCCGGCGGCAATGAGCATCGCTTCAACGTCAGCCGGGCGGTCAGCGTTTTCCAGTTTCCAGGTGTCGGTGGTTTCCAGCGGCTGCCCGTTCACCAACACTCGACCACCACGCAATGTTCGCCCGGTGGCCGGGAATGCCGGGGCGACGATCGCCAGGCCGGCCAAGGGTTGCAGGGCCGCAACTTCGGCCGCCCAGTTACCGCGCAAGGTCGAGTCGATTTTCTTGTATAACCGCTGCCCAGGCTGGTACAGCGCCTTGAATGCAGCAACGGTGCGCTCGGCGGCCTGGGCTGGCGAGAGGCGTCGAGTGTCCGTATCAGCGGCGATCACCTGAGCATCGGCCGAGTCGTTCAGCGGATCGAGGGTGACCACCGTTTGCAGCCCCACACTTGCAAAGCCGATGGCGCAATCCGCCGCGCCGGACAGATCATCGGCGATGATCAGAATCCTCATCGCAACGCCTCCTGCTTTTGTGGTTCGATCGCCTGCTCGGGGATCACGACGGGGTTGCGCTGTTGCACGCGCTTGGCGACGGCGGCAGTGAGTATCGGCGCCAGGATCGCGGTGACCACCACGCAGGCGGCTACCAATATCGTCGCGCTCTTGGCCGCTTCAGCGTAGACCGGATTGGCCGCGGCGATCAGTGCAGGCACTGCCGCAGCGTTCCCTGCAGTGGTGGCCGCCGCGACACCCGCGACGCCCGTGCCTCCGGTCAATCGATCCGCGAAGAACAGCGGAATGCCGGTCAGCACCACAACCGCCACACCCATGCCCAAACCGAGCAAACCGGCCTGCCAAACGTTATGCAGGTCCAGGCTGGCGCCCAGTGCCAGGGCAAAAAACGGGATCATCACCGGAACGGCCTTGGCCAGGAAATCGCGCATGTCGCGGTCAAGATTGCCCAGCAACATGCCCAGCGCCAGCGGCAGAATACTGCCCACCAGCGTCGGCCACGGGAACGCCGACAGACCGGCGATGCCGAGGGTGACCATGGTCAGGAACGGGCCGGATTCCAGGGACATGACCGAGTAGGCACCCACGTCTTCGGAGCGACCGTATTGCCCCATCAGCGCCATGTACAAACCGCCGTTGGTGTCGTTCATCGCGGCGACCACCGCCAGCGTCGAGATGCCGGCGAACAGGCCTGACGAAATCGGCTGCTCACCGAGGAAATGCCCGAGCACGATGCCGATCAGCACCGCGATACCGACTTTGGTGATCAGCAGGGTGCCGCCCTTCTTCAGCAGATAAGGCGTGGCTTTGATGTTGATGCTCGCGCCCATACACACATAGAAAACCGCGAGGATAGGCAACGCTCCGGTGAACAGCGCGTTGGTGAAGGAGCCAAAAAACTTGGGCGTATCGGGCATGAAGGTGGCGACCAGCGAACCGATCAGCAGGGGCACGATCATCATGCCGCCCGGAATGCGTTCTATGGTGCGCTTGATAGGAAATTGGGCCACGAGGGTCTCCTTTTATAATTGTGGGGTAAGACGTGTTTCACCTCGAAACTGACTGAACTGATCAAACAGTGATTGTTTCAGTCAAAATAATCTTAAGCCAGCCGTCCAATTTGCGCAAATCAATCATTCAGAATGATCGTTTTGATCATTTGTCGTCGGTAGCCGTTGAGCATCTGACGTGCTTACCGCGACTTAGAGCCCCGCGCCGCCCACAAAAAAGCCCCGAACCAGTCGGGGCTATTTTTGAAAAACTTACTTGAAGAGTTCGGAATGGCTTCCGAGATCAACAAAGGTGATCAGATCGGAGCGCGTGTGCTCATAAATCATCAAGAAATCACCGCCTATATGACACTCTCGAAACCCGGCCCAGTCACCCGATAGCGCATGATCCAGATATTCCGGTGGAAGTTGCTCACCCAGAAACAGCATGACCATTACGTGGCGAACTTCGTTCATGTCACGGCGCCCGGCACGTCTGTAACGTTCCCACGACTTCTTGAATTCCGACGTCTGCGAGCACTGCCTGGGCAGCTCAGCGCGCTTTTGCTTTTTCTCCGGTTTCGCCATCAGCGTCCCTCAGCATGTCGTCTATCGAGTCGAACCGCTGGCGAATCACTTGCGCTTCCCGCATGGCACGCGCCGTTTTTTCCGAAGGGACGCGCACCTCGAACGGAAGCCCCTGCGTTGCTACGACCTGGCGCAGAAAAAGACGCATCGCATCACTGATACTCAGGCCGCAAGCGCTCAACACCTCAGTGGCTCGCGCCTTCAAATCTTCATCAATGCGGCAGCGCACGTCTGTGGTTTTCAGCAGAGCACCCATGGCAATCACCTCATCATTAATTTGTAGCTACATTGGCGCTACCTCACGCATTGTGGTTGAGCGAAGTTCCAGGGGTCAACTCAGCGTGATAGACGGCTTAAAAACGACGCTATCAACTGAGTCTTCCAGTCGCTATTCCACTCTGTTGAGCGGGTGATGGGTATCAGCTTCGTGCCTTTCGTTTTCGAGATCCGTCCCGAAACCTTGCAGGAAATAGCTGACGGCCTTGAGCGCTAATTCAACGCCCACAAAAAAGCCCCGAACCAGTCGGGGCTTCTTCTTTCTCAGCCTTGAATCAGGCCTCGATACAGCAACCGATCATCAGAAAATGTTGATCGGGTAGTCCACGAACACACGCACTTCGTTGCCGCTGACGTTGTATTCGCTGGATTTCTGCGAAACACGCAGGATCGAGCTGCGCAGTTTCACGCTCAGGTCTTTGGCCGGGCCGCTTTGCACGACGTACTTGAACTGGTTGAAGATTTCGCGCTCGGTACCGCCTTCGCTGGTGGAAGTGGTGATGTTGTCGCCGCGCACGTAAGCCACGTTGTAGCTCAGGCCTGGAACGCCGAAGGTGCTGAAGTCCAGACCGTAACCGACCTGCCAGCTGCGTTCGTCTTCAGCGTTGAAGTCGGACCAGTAGGAGTTCGCCAGGTAGATGGTGTTGCCACCGTCACCGACGCGACCTTGATCTTTCTGATAGCCGCCGTAGGCGTAGCCCAGGTTGCTGTCGCCGGTGCTGCGCTGGTGAGCGACGGTGAACGAGTGCGGGCCGGTAGCGAAGGTGGCTGCCAGGCTCCAGATCTTGTTGTCGTCGCCGGTGGCGCCGCTTTCGCGAACGTAGGAATCGTCCAGCTTGGTGCGATAGCCGTTGAAGTCGAGGGTCAGGGACTGATCCTTGTCGATCGGGAACACGTAGTTGGCGTTCACGTATTGCTTCTTCAGCACGTCTTCAACGTCGGACGCGTACACCGCTGCCTTGAACTGTTCGGTGAACTGGTAGCTACCGCCCAATACGTTGATCGACTTCAGGCCACCGCTGTCACGGCCTTCCGCGCTTTTGCGCGATTCGGCGGTGAAACGACCGGCGTTCAGTTCCAGGCCTTTGATCTCCTTGGAGGTGATCAGGGTGCCGGTGTAGCTTTCCGGCAGCAGGCGCACGTTGTCGTAGCTCAACACCGGCAGGGCCGGCATCTGGTCACCGTAGGTCAGCGTGGTGCTGGAGAGGCGGAACTTGACCGCTGCGCCGCCCTTCGACAGATCGTCAGCCGCGTTGCCGCTGTCGCCCTTCTTGAAGAAGTCGATGCCTTGAGCGCCGGTGCGGCCCTTGCCACCGTCCAGACGCAGTGCGTACAGACCGAACGCGTCCACACCCACACCGACGGTGCCTTGGGTGAAACCGGACGAGAACGTACCGATGGCCGCTTGGCCCCACTCGGCTTTGTCCGCACGACCGTCTTTGTAGTCACGATTGATGTAGGCGTTGCGCAGCAGCACTTTGAGGCTGCTGTCTTCAACAAAACCCTTGGATTCGGCCTGGTCGTTAGCCATGGCCTGTGTAGCGCTCAACATCCCCAGAGCGATCAGGCTGATCCGCTTGTTCAACATTTTGTTTTTTTCCTTATTACGGGTTGATACGCGCTGTGTCGAACGGCTGAAACGGCGCTATCGCACTCTTTTTTCACCCCGAGACAAAAAGGCCCGCCCACGAAAAAATCGCGGCGGGCCTTTTTATTATTTTTGAGTCATGGCGGTTAGCCACAGGCGTTGGGGCGAATGCTAGTCGCGCCCTGAACCCCGTGTCAATTTCATGAATCGTCTGAAGATAGTCAAAAATTGTCTAAGCGGTGATTCGCGTCAAAGTGTCTCGCTCCGGGCTTGTAACGATCTGGACATAAATTGAAACAATCAAACGACGGAACTTTTCAGGAATAATTAACAGAAGCAAATAGCAAGCATTACCATTCGCATCGTTCTGCTCTCCCATAAGAATCCTACGGATGCGCCTTTTAATGCCTGCCCCACTTCGCCTCACGCCCTTCAGTCTTGGGCTCTCTGCCTTGTTGTCTGCCAGTTTTTCCTACGCCGCCACCACGACGCTGCCTGCAACGTCCATCAGTGCGGAAGCGGAGGCAGAAGCCGACGATCCACGCGTGAAAGCAACGAGCACCGCCACCCGCACGGCCACGCCGGTGCGCTACGTTCCCCAAGCCATCGACTCGATCAAGACCTCGAACGTAGTCGATTACGGGACCAACGATCTGGGCACGGCCCTCAGCGGCATCCCCAACGTCAGCAGCGGCGCCGACACCCGCTTCGACAGCCTGCGCATCCGTGGCTTCGACGCCAGCAACGACTTCTACCTCGACGGAATTCGTGACGACAGCCAGTACGTACGCGACCTGCACAACATCGAGCGCATCGACGTACTCAAAGGTCCGGCGGCAGTGCTGTATGGCCGGGGCAGCCAGGGCGGGATCGTCAACCGGGTCAGCAAGCTGCCGGAATTCGGCCGCCGCTCGTCCATTGAGGCCCAGGGTGGCAGCGACGATTTGCGCAGCCTTTACGCCGACCTCAGCACCGATCCCAGCGAGAACATCAGCCTGCGCCTGAACATGGGCAACATGGACCAGAACAGCTTCCGCGATGGCGTCAGTGGCAACCGCCAGTTGTTCGCGCCGTCGATGAGCTGGCAACTGACGCCCGACCTGAACTGGCTGGTGCAGTACGAATACAGCCGCTACAACCGTACGCCGGACCGCGGCATTCCCGGTGTGAACGGGCGCCCGGCGGACGTCGGGCGGGATACGACCTACGGCAGCGAGCACGATTTCATCGACGACAAGTCGCAATCCCTGCGCTCGAAACTCAGCTATGACATCAACGAAAACTGGCAACTGCGCCAGACCCTGGGCGTGTTCAAGCTCGACAGCGATTTCGACAATACCTACCTGACCGGCTACACACCGGCGACCAATCGGGTAACGCGCCAGCACTGGCAGCAGGACCTGACCACCCGCAACGTCTACAACAACATTGAGCTGGAAGGTGGTTTCGACACCTTCGGTCTTGAGCACCGTTTGTTGACGGGTGTAGAGATCGGCAGCCAGCGCCGTGATCCGAAGCTTTACACGGCCGCCACGACCGGGCCGGGTCGTCAGGCCGTGCCATCCCTCGACCTGAACAACCCGAATCGGGACCTGCGCCACACCGGGCGCATGCAAGTGTCCAGCGACAACCACACCGAAGTCGAAAGCCGCGCAGTCTACGTGCAGGATCAATTGCGCCTGAATGATCAGTGGCAAGTGCTGGCCGGCCTGCGCTACGACACCTTTGATATCGAGTCGACCAACAAGCTGCGCAACATTTCCGAAGACCGTGACAGCCACAGCACCAGCCCGCGCGTGGGCCTGGTCTGGACGCCGCTGCAGAATCATTCCTTCTACGCGTCCTGGACCAAGACCTTTTCACCGGTGGGCGGCGGTTTGATCGGCATCACCCCAGGTACGACCGGAAACGCCAACGACCTGAGCCCCGAGCTGACCAAACAGAAAGAGATCGGCGTGAAAAGCGACTGGCTCGACGATCGCCTGAGCACCACGTTGGCGATCTACGAACTGGAACTCTACAACCGACGCACCAGCGACCCGCTCAACCCGACCATCACCCTGCTGTCCGGCAAGCAACGTTCTCGCGGGATCGAGCTGACAGGTACCGGCAAGATTGCCGGCAACTGGTACGTGCGCGGTGGCGTGGGCATACAGGACGCGACCGTCGAAAAGGACAACAACGGCTTCGAAGGCAAGCGCATCAGCAACGTGGCCAAGCACAACGGCAGCCTGTTCCTGACCTGGAAACCGGAAATGGGCTGGTACGCCGAGACCGGCCTGACCCTGGTGGGCGACCGTTATGCGGATAACCTCAACACCACCGTGCTCCCGGGTTATGGCCGCTGGGATGCACTGGCCGGCTTCCGCCAGAAAGATTGGGATCTGCGCGCGGCGCTGAACAACATCAGCGACAAAACCTATTACTCGTCGGCCACCAGCGCATTCCAGATTCAACCGGGTGAGCCGCGCAGCCTGGTCGTGACCGGGACCTACAGCTTCTAAACACAGCTGATCCCGTGTGGGCCACAACTACCGTACTCACGCCGACCACCTGTGGGAGCGAGCCTGCTCGCGAAGACGGCAGCACATTCAACATTGATGTCGACTGTCGGTCCGTATTCGCGAGCAGGCTCGCTCCCACAAGGGACCACGGGACTACAAAACCATCGCCCATAAAAAAGCGCCGCCATCCCGGCAGCGCTTTATCAATCCGTTGTTTTTTCTTCTTATCCTTCCATCACATCCCACAACGCTTCCAGTTCCGCTTCGCTGAACAAACCAGCGGGGTAGCGCTCGATCATCATCCGGCGCGGATCAGGTTCTCTGATCTGACGCGTTCCATTGGACTTCAACCAGTGCGCCAAAACCTGGAGCGATTCGCTTTTAACTGCCAGGGGATGCAACGTCCGCTCGCTCACTACGTTCATTTCGGCGTTCATTTCCGCGCTCTCTCCCGGTTTCTGAGCGGCTAACTTATCCAAGGTTTATGACAGAACATCGAAGTCCTCCCCCTCCCTGTTTTACGCATCGAGAGATACAAGAGCTGTGCCAATGTGTCGGAACACTCGACAAGCGGATACAAAAAAGCCCGCAGTCCTTGAAGGCTGCGGGCTTGTTGCGAAGCGTGAGGGTAAAACGTTTGCGCGAGTGATTTTGCAATCAACTCAGGCTGTTACAACCTCACTCACTCTTTGTGTGGCGCAGGCTGCTGTTGAGTAAGGCAGTGGATGTTACCGCCGCCCAGTAACAGTTCGCGGCCTGGCACCATGACCACTTCGTGCTGCGGGAACAGGCTCTGCAAAATCTCTTTGGCCGGGCCATCCAGCGGGTCGTCGAAGCTCGGCGCGATGATGCCGCCGTTGACGATCAGGAAGTTCACGTAGGAGCCGGCCAGACGAACGCTAGGGTTGCGCTCCTGCGTGCCGTCCACCGGGTCGACCCCGGCGCATTCTTCTTCGGTCGCGTACAGCGGCCCCGGAATCGGCATCTTGTGCACCGTGAACGGGCGCCCCTTGGCGTCGGTGCTGCTTTCCAGCACTTTCATCGCTGCCTGGCAGCGCGGGTAGTTCGGGTCCTGCGGGTCGTCGGTCCACGCCAGCAGCACTTCACCCGGACGGACGTAGCAGCAGAAGTTATCCACATGGCCATCGGTTTCGTCGTTGAACAAACCGTCCGGCAGCCAGATGATCTTATCCACAGCCAGGTTGGCGCTGAGCACCGCTTCGATCTCCGCACGGCTGAGGTGCGGGTTGCGATTGCGGTTGAGCAGGCATTCTTCGGTGGTGATCAGCGTGCCTTCGCCGTCGACGTGAATCGAACCGCCCTCAAGTACGAAGCCTTCGGTGCGATAACGCGGGCTGCGTTCGATCTCGAGGATCTTGCCGCCGACCTGCGAATCGCGGTTCCACGGCGAATACAGACCACCGTCAAAACCGCCCCACGAATTGAAGTCCCAGTTCACGCCACGGACTTCACCGCTGTTATTGATGACGAAGGTCGGGCCGGTGTCGCGAACCCAGGCGTCATCGCTGGACATCTCGACCACTCGAATATTCGGCACATCGAGACGGGCGCGGGCGTTTTCGTACTGGCCGGCGGACACCGCGACGGTCACCGGTTCAAAACGCGCGATGGCCTTGGCCACCGCCACGTGTGCGGCTTGCGCCGGCTTGCCACCCAGGCGCCAGTTGTCCGGGCGCTCTGGCCAGATCATCCAGGTCTGGGTTTGCGCTGCCCACTCGGCGGGCATGTAGAAGCCGTCGGCGCGCGGGGTGCTGTTTAAAGTGGTCATGCGATCAGGACTCCAGGGAACCGTCGAGGGTTTTGAGCGCATTGTATAGGTTCGGGCGACGATCGCGGAACGAGCCCCATGCGCTGCGAATGTGCTCGAGTTCATCGAGGTCGAAGCGGTGAACCAGCACGCCTTCTTCGGTTTTATCGAGTTCCTGGACCTTTTCACCGAACTGGTTGGCGATAAACGACGAGCCGTAGAAGGTGATGTCGTACCCGTCCTGCTCTTCGTTGCCGATGCGATTGCTGGCAACCAGCGGCATCAGGTTGGCGCCGGCATGGCCCTGTTGCACACGCTGCCAGTGGTCACGGGACGAAATGGTCTTGTCATGCGGCTCGCTGCCGATGGCGGTCGGGTAGAACAGGATTTCCGCACCCAGCAACGCCATGCTCCGCGCGCATTCCGGGAACCACTGATCCCAGCAGATGCCCACGCCGATTTTCGCGTAACGGGTGTTCCACACCTTGAAACCGGTATCGCCCGGGTTGAAGTAGTACTTTTCGTGGTAGCCAGGACCGTCCGGGATGTGGCTTTTACGATAAATCCCGAGGTTGGAGCCATCGGCATCGATGATCGCGATGCTGTTGAAGCGAGCGCGACCGGCCAGTTCGTAGAAGCTGATCGGCAGCACGACCTGCAGTTCCTTGGCGACTTTCTGGAAATGCTTGATGGCGATGTTGTCTTCAACCGGCGTGGCCAGTTGCAGGTAATCCGGGTTCGGCTTTTGGCAGAAGTACGGCGCCTCGAAGAGTTCCTGGATCAGGATGATCTGCGCGCCTTTGGCCGCGGCTTCCCGGACCAGTCTTTCTGCGGTTTCCAGGTTGGCTTCGAGGTCCCAGGAACAAGCCATCTGGGTGGCGGCAACGGTAACGATACGGCTCATGAATCATCTCCGGGCAAGTGCTGTGGGTCGAGTTTGGCATCGACCGATGACAGAAAAGGAAGTGTCGGGCGTGACGAGGCACGACGCGGCAATGGCGACTTTATAGCCGATAAAAATCGGCTTTAAAAGCGATTAATCTTCCTTCTGTCGAAAACAACAGCACTTAAACCAGATAATAATCGAATTAAATCTGTTTCCTGTAGGAGCGAGCCTGCTCGCGAAAGCGGTCGAACATTCAACAGATGTGTTGACTGGTACGACGCTATCGCGAGCAGGCTCACTCCTACAGGGGGGGCTGCGTTTAGAGACCTTCGTCGAGTACCTTCGCCAACATGTCGACAAAGAAATCCACACTCTGGCGCGAAGTGACCATCGGCGGTTTGATCTTCAGCACGTTCAGGTAATCCCCCGTCGGCTGCATGAAAATCCCCAACTCGCGCAGGCGATCACACAGCGCCGTGGTTTCTTCGGTGGCCGGCTCCAGGGTGTCGCGGTTGCGGATCAACTCGACGCCCAGGTAGAAACCGGAACCGTGCACCGCCCCCACCAGCGGATGACTGTCGATCAGCGCTTCCAGTCGCTCCTTGAAGTACCCGCCGACGACTTGGGCGTTTTCCCAGAGCTTTTCCTCTTCCATCACATCCAGAACCGCCATGCCAATCTGGCAACTGACCGGACTGCCGCCCGCCGACGAGAAGAAATAGCCTTCGGCCTCCAGCGCCTCGGCGATTTCCCGGCGGGTGATCACCGCGCCCAGCGGCTGACCATTACCCATGCCCTTGGCCATGGTGATGATGTCCGGCACCACGCCCTGCTCTTCGAAACCCCAGAAGAAATGGCCCATGCGGCCATAGCCGACCTGCACTTCGTCGGCGATGCACACACCGCCCTGGGCTCGGACCAGGCCGTAGACCTGTTTCAAATAGCCCGGCGGCAGCGAGATACCGCCGGCATTGCCGTACACCGGCTCGCAGATGAAACCGGCCAGCGGGCGACCTTGCTCGGCGATTTTCGCCAGGTTGTGCTCGACGCTGCGCACATAGTCCGGCGCACTGTCCGGGCCACGGAATTCGCCGCGATAGGTGTTTGGCGCTGGCACCGGGTGTACCCAGTCCGGGCGGCTGCTCAATGCCTTGGGGTTGTCGGCGATCGAGGTCGAGACCGCATCCGCGCCCACGGTCCAGCCGTGGTACGCCTCCAGCACGCTGACGATGTCGCGACCGCCGCTGTAAGCCCATGCCAAGCGGATCGCCAGGTCGTTGGCCTCGCTGCCGCTGTTGACCAGGAACACCCGGTCCATGCCTTCCGGCGACAGCTTCAGCAAACGCTCGGAGAATTCCGCCACCGCCGCATAGTTGAACCGCGAATTGGTATTGAGCAGCGACCACTGGCGGCTGGCCACGGCCGCCATGCGCGGATGGCCGTGACCGAGCACCGCGACGTTGTTCAGCATGTCGAGGTAGGAACGGCCCTGCATGTCGATCAGGTGATTGCGCCAGCCGCGCTCGATGCGCGGTGGGTCGACGTAATAGTGTTTCTGCGTGCGGGCGAAGCTGGCGTCGCGGCGCGCTAGCAAGGTCTGTGCATCGAGCTCCGCTTCAGCGTCGCACGCCAGCCCCAGCAGCGCCGCCGGTGATGGGCACAACGCTTGCCAGGCTGCCGCGCGCGAAGGCGCAGAAAACAACGGCGCGTCCAGCGAAGCGCCCCGGCTCAACTGCACCCGCAACGGCCCGCTGACCGCGCCCAGCACCTGGCCTTTGACCAGCGCCGCGCCACTGTGCAGCGACGGCGTCACGCCCCACAGCCGCACGCTCAGCAGCGGGCCGTCCAGTTGCACCACCCCCGGCGCCGGTTGGTGGACCACCCCGGCAAACGGCGATTCGACCGCAGTGCCGTGGGGCACCCGCAATTCGACGTGCAACGGACAGGTGTCCGGCTCGCTGGCACTGTCCGGGCGGGTACGGGACAAGCGGTATTGCCCGTAACGGCTCGCCGCCAGGCCGTGGGCCGCCGCCGCTTCGTCCAGCAGCCGCTGATCGATCCCTTCCTGTTCCCAGTTGCCGGCCTCGAAATGCGGGCTGAGCACACCGAGGTCGATCAAGGCGAACTCACGCCCGACCAGGCTAGGCAGCAGCGGCGCGAAGCCTTCGCTGCCAATGCCCGGCAGCTGTTGACCAACCGACGTGAGGATGGCCGCTTCCATCAACGCCAGCGGCACCGAAGTGGCGACGCGAAAAATTTCCCACTCGTGGGTCAGGTTGTCGCGACTGTACTGGTTACCCGGATCGATGCTGACCTGCTGTTCGCCGCTGAGCACCAGGACCGCCGCCCGCGCGACGATCAATGGCCACAGCGCCAGCAGCTCTTCGTGCTGCAGCGGATTGACCGCGTGATAGGCCTGGACCGCCGGCAGAATGTAGAACGGATCGCCATCGGCATGGTGCAGCAACGCCGCACAGGTCACCGACAGGTCGGTGATGCGCCAGGTGCGAACCAGGTCGCCGAAATCGATCACACCCTGAAGTTGCCATTGGCGTTGCGCGTCGCGCTGCCAGACCACGTTGTCATCGGTGATGTCCATGTGAATGGCCTGCACCGGCAACTTGTCCACCAGCGGCTGCAAGTGCCGCTCGGCCTGCTCGGCCGCTGCGGCGATCAACGCTCGTTGCGCATCATCCTTGATCACCGGCAGCAAATGGGCGATCAAGGCCTTGGCGTGCCGGGCGTCCCATTGAAGCGTGCGTTCAAGGCCGGCATGGTTGAAACCGGCCAGCGCCTGGTCCATTTCACCGCACAGCCGGCCGAAACCCGCCACCACTGAACCGGGCAAATGGTCCAGGTGCGTGAGCGACTGGCCCTCGATGTATTCAAGCAGACGCACATGCACCGCTTGACCGGCGACCTCAAGTGACAGCAGATCGGCACCACTTTGCGCGGCAATCACTCGCGGCACCGGCACGCCGGAATGCTCGGCCAGGTGCTTGAGCCCTGCGTGCTGCGCTTGCAGCTCCAGCGCCGAATAGTCGCCCCGACAGATTTTCAGGACGAAACGCCCTTCCTGGCTGTCGACACGGTAGTTGAGGTCCTGCTGGCTGCCGAGGGCCTGCAACCGCCCGCTCAGCCTGTAATGCCCCTCGAGCAGCTCAAGCGCTTGCGCCGCAGTGACCTGCGGGCTGGGCAAACTGGCGCGATGAATCAACGTGGCGAGCGGCATACAACGACCCCTGAAATTTTATTAGGCGCCTATATCGCCACCGCGCTGGTCGATAATCAACCCCCTCTTGCGAGGGCAAAATCCAAATAGCTGTCACAACCCTATTGCACCACCCTTCTCCTGCCGACAAGCTATGCTCATGTGCTTCAATCGTCTTACAGATAAAGGCTGGCCTACATGCGTATTCTCATTACCGGCGGTGCCGGTTTCATTGGCTCTGCCCTGGTTCGCCAGCTGATTCGTCATACCGAGCACGAAGTGCTCAACCTGGACAAACTGACCTACGCCGGCAATCTTGAATCGCTGACCAGCATTGCCAACGACACGCGCTACGAATTCGTCCAGGCCGATATCGTCGATCAGGCCACCGTGAGCGCGGTTCTGGCACGCTTCCAGCCCCACGCGATCATGCACCTCGCGGCAGAATCCCACGTCGACCGTTCCATCGACGGTCCGTCGGATTTCATTCAAACCAATATCGTCGGCACCTACAGCCTGCTGGAGGCGACCCGCGCCTACTGGCAAACCCTGGCTGAACCGGAGAAAAGTGCGTTCCGCTTCCATCACATCTCCACCGACGAAGTCTATGGCGACCTGCACGGCGTCGACGATCTGTTCACCGAGACCACCCCGTACGCCCCGAGTTCGCCGTATTCCGCCAGCAAGGCCGCTTCCGATCACCTGGTGCGTGCGTGGCATCGCACCTATGGCCTGCCGGTGCTGCTGACCAACTGCTCGAACAACTACGGGCCGTTCCACTTCCCCGAAAAACTCATCCCGCTGGTGATTCTCAACGCCCTCGCCGGCAAGCCGCTGCCTGTCTACGGCAATGGCCTGCAAGTGCGTGACTGGCTGTTTGTCGAGGATCACGCCCGGGCGTTGTTCAAGGTGGTCACCGAAGGCATTGTCGGCGAGACCTACAACATCGGCGGTCACAACGAGCAGAAGAACATCGACGTGGTGCGCGGCATCTGCGCCCTGCTCGAAGAACTGGCCCCGCACAAGCCTGAAGGCGTGGCGCATTTCGCCGACCTGATCACCTTCGTCCAGGACCGTCCTGGCCATGACCTGCGCTACGCGATCGATGCCAGCAAGATTGAGCGCGAACTCGGCTGGGTACCCGAAGAAACCTTCGAGACCGGCCTGCGCAAAACCGTCCAGTGGTACCTGGAAAACCTCGAGTGGTGCCGCCGCGTTCAGGACGGCAGCTATCAGGGTGAGCGACTGGGCGCCATCAATACCAAGGAGTTGATCGCATGATGAAAGGAATTGTTCTGGCCGGTGGTTCAGGCACGCGTCTGCACCCGATCACGCTGGGCGTATCCAAACAGCTGTTGCCGATCTACGACAAGCCGATGATCTACTACCCGATCTCGGTCCTGATGCTGGCCGGCATCAAGGAAATCCTGGTGATTTCCACCCCGCAGGACCTGCCGCAATACCGCAACCTGCTGGGTGATGGCAGCCAGTTCGGCGTGCACTTCAGCTACGCCGAACAGCCAACGCCGGATGGCCTGGCCCAGGCCTTCCTGATCGGTGAAGAGTTCATTGGCCCTGATCCGGTGTGCCTGATCCTTGGCGATAACATCTTCCATGGTCAGCGCTTCAGCGAACAATTGAAGAGCGCCGTAGACCGTACCTCCGGAGCCACCGTATTCGGTTATTGGGTCAAAGACCCGGAGCGTTTCGGCGTGGTCGATTTCGACGACGAAGGCCGTGCCCTGTCGATCGAAGAAAAGCCGAAAGTGCCAAAATCCAGCTATGCCGTGACCGGCCTGTATTTCTACGACAACGATGTGATCGAGATCGCCAAGGCCGTGAAGCCGTCGCCGCGCGGCGAACTGGAGATTACCGACGTCAACAATGCCTACCTCAAGCGTGGCGACCTGCAGGTCGAGCGTTTCGGGCGCGGTTTCGCCTGGCTGGACACTGGCACTCACGACAGCTTGCTCGAAGCGTCCCAGTACGTGCAGACCATCGAGCATCGCCAAGGGCTGAAAGTCGCCTGCCTCGAAGAAATTGCCTACCAGAACGGCTGGATCGACCGCGAGCATCTGCTCGAGCGCGCCCAGTATTTCGGCAAGACCGGTTATGGCCAGTACCTGTTCAAACTGGCCGGTGAACAACGATGAATGTGATTCAAACTGCGCTGCCTGAAGTGTTGATCCTTGAGCCCAAGGTCTTCGGCGACGAGCGCGGCTTTTTCTATGAAAGCTTCAACGCCAAGGCATTCGAAGAGGCGACCGGCCTGAACCGGCAGTTTGTCCAGGACAACCACTCCCGCTCGCAGAAAGGCGTGCTGCGTGGTCTTCACTACCAACTGGAGAACACCCAGGGAAAGCTGGTGCGGGTAACGGCCGGTGAGGTACTTGATGTCGCTGTCGATGTTCGTCGTAGCTCGGGAAATTTTGGCAAATGGGTAGCGGTGCGCCTGTCCGCAGAGAACCGCCGTCAAATGTGGGTGCCCGAAGGTTTTGCCCATGGATTCGTGGTGCTGAGTGATTTTGCCGAGTTCCTCTACAAAACCACGGACTATTACAACCCCTCCGCCGAGCGCTGCCTCCGCTGGGACGATCCAACGCTCGCCATCGACTGGCAACTGGAGGAAGCCCCCCAGCTTTCGGCCAAAGACCAACAGGGTAAAACCTTGCAAGAGATCGATCTGTTTCCATGAGAATTCTTATCAGCGGTCAACATGGACAGGTCTCAACTGAGTTGCAACATCGCCTGGGGGCAGTCGGCGAATTGATCGTTCCAGGGCGCGACCAGCTCAACCTGGCGCAACGGGAGCAGATCCGTCAGCAGGTACGGCACATTCGCCCCGACCTGATCATCAACGCCGCGGCTTACACCGCGGTCGATCAGGCTGAAGACGATGCGGCAGCCGCCTTCGCCGTCAACGCCGAGGGCCCGGGCATTCTCGCCGAGGAAGCCCTGGCGCTGGGCATTCCGCTGATCCACTACTCCACCGACTACGTGTTCGACGGCAGCAAGACCGAGCCTTACGACGAAACCGATGCACCTCACCCGTTGGGCGTTTACGGCAAGAGCAAACTGGCGGGCGAGCAAGCGATCACCGCGGTAAACGGCCAGCATCTGATTTTGCGCACCAGCTGGGTCTACTCGACCCACGGCCGCAATTTCCTGTTGACCATGCAACGCCTGCTGCAGGAAAAACCGGAGCTGCGCATCGTCGCCGATCAGATTGGCGCGCCCACCTGGGCCGGCACCATCGCCAACAGCACTCTCGCCCTGATCGAGCGCTGGAAAGCGGGCCAGGCCGGTGCCTGGGGCACTTATCACCTGACCGCGCAGGGTCACACCTCGTGGTTCGGTTTCGCCCAGGCCATCGGTGAAGCATTGCAGGCGCAAGAGAAGCCTTGCGCACGCTTGCTGCCGATTCCGACCAGTGACTACCCGACGCCCACCGCCCGACCACTGAACTCGCGCCTGGATTGCACGCGCCTGCAACGCGAATGGGGTGTCAGTCAGCCTGACTGGCAAACCGCGCTGCGCGAGTGTCTTGCCGGACAAGCCTAGGCATAATGCGCCTGTACCCACAGGCGCCTGATGCTCATGACTCCGACCCTTCCCCGCCGACCTCGCTGGCGCAGCCTTGCACTCCTCGCGTTGTGCCTGGCGCCCTTGTTGTGGCCGCTGGAGCATCTGGCCGAGCGTTACTACCGCAGTGAACTCGCCGGGCAGAACCGACAGACCCTCGACCTGTATGTCGCCAACCTGCTGGGCACGCTGCATCGCTATGAAGTGCTGCCGCAGATACTCGGCGACCTGCCGGCCCTGCGCGCGGACCTGTCGGCGCCGGACGACGGCGTAACGCAAGGCAACGCCAACCGGCTGCTGAAGAACATCAGCGCCCAGACCGGCGCCGAAGTCATGTACCTGATGGACACCACGGGCAAGACGCTCGCCGCTTCCAACTGGGACAAACACGACAGTTTCGTCGGCCGCAACTTCGCCTTTCGGCCGTATTTCAGCGAGGCGATGGCCGGGCGACTGGGGCGCTTCTTCGGCCTGGGCACCACCTCGGCCAAACGCGGTTACTTCTTCGCGGCAGCCGTACGTGACCGGGAAAAAATCATTGGCGTGCTGGTGGTCAAGGTCGACCTGGACCACACCGAAAGTCTCTGGGGTAAAACCCCGGAGCAACTGCTGGTGACCGACCACAACGGCGTGGTCATCCTCACCTCGCGGCCGGAATGGCGGTTCCGCGCGACTCGTCCATTGAGTGATGCCGAGCGCGAGGCGATTACCGCGATTCAGCCGTACCCGACCCGCGAACCCAAGCCACTGAACCTCAATCCCGACGCCTGGCTGACCCAGACCCGGCAGATCGACGAAACCGGCTGGAGCGTCAGCATCCTCGCGCCACGCACACTGATCGATCGCCCGGTGCGCACGGTGGTCGCCATCGGCGGCGCGACGCTGCTGGTGCTGATGTTGTTGCTCGGGTTGATGATGCAACGCCGTCGCCACTACCTCGAGCGCATCGCCTTCGAAGCCAAGGCCCGTCGGGAACTGGAAGGTCGAGTCGCCGAACGTACCAGCGATCTCGAAGGCCTTAACCGCCGCCTCAAACAGGAAGTGCTGGAACGCGAACAGGCGCAGCAGGAACTGGTGCGCGCCCAGGACGACCTGGTACAGGCCGGTAAACTCTCGGCGCTCGGGACCATGTCGGCGAGCATCAGCCACGAACTCAACCAGCCGCTGGCGGCGATCCGCAGCTACGCGGAAAACGCCGAAGTGCTGCTCGATCATCAGCGCACCGACGATGCGCGCGGCAACCTCAAGCTGATCAGCGAACTGACCGGGCGCATGGCCTCGATCATCGCGCACCTGCGCGCCTTTGCCCGACGCGATCGCCACGCCCCGGAAAGCGTGGCGCTGCAACCGGCGCTGGATGACGCACTGGCCTTGCTGGCCAAGCGCCGACGGAGCATGGAGGTCGAGCTGATCCGCGACCTGCCGGCCGCGACGCTGTGGGTTGAAGCCGGGGAAACCCGTTTGCGCCAGGTGCTCGGCAACCTGCTGGCCAACGCCCTGGACGCGCTGACGGAAAAAGGTCCGCCGCGTAAACTCTGGTTGAGTGCCCAATCCACCGCCGAAGGCGTCAATCTGTACATTCGCGACAACGGCCCGGGCTTTTGCATGGAAGCCCTTGGCCGCGCCAGCGAGCCCTTCTACACAACCAAGACCCGCACGCAGGGCTTGGGGCTGGGGCTGGCGATTTGCGAGACGCTGATGCGCGCCTTCGGCGGTGAACTGTCGTTCGCCAACCACAAGGAAGGTGGCGCCCTGATCACCCTGAAACTGCGCGCAGGCGCACCCGGCGTAAGCCTGCAACCGTCCGAGGACCGAAGTGCATGACCATCGACAACCGCATCCAGGTCGTGCTGATCGACGATGATCCCCATCTGCGCCAGGCCCTGAGCCAGACGCTCGACCTGGCCGGCCTGAAAATCCTGCCACTGGCCGAAGCCAAGGGCCTGGCCGGGCAACTGGAGCGCGACTGGCCTGGCGTGGTGGTCAGCGACATCCGCATGCCGGGCATGGACGGTCTTGAGTTACTGACCGAACTGCACGCCCAGGACCCGGAGCTGCCCGTGCTGCTGATCACCGGGCACGGCGACGTACCGCTGGCGGTGCAAGCGATGCGCGCCGGGGCTTATGACTTCCTCGAAAAACCCTTCGCCAGCGACGCCCTGCTCGACAGCGTACGCCGCGCGCTGGACCTGCGCCGGTTGGTGCTGGACAACCGCAGCCTGCGGCTAGCCCTGAGTGATCGCAATGAACTGAGCACCAGGCTGGTCGGGCAGTCGGCCCCGATGCTGCGTCTGCGCGAGCAGATCGGCGCGCTGGCGGCGACCAAGGCCGACGTGCTGATCCTCGGTGAAACCGGCGCCGGCAAAGAAGTCGTCGCCCGGGCGCTGCACGATTTATCGAGCCGGCGTAACGGCCCGTTCGTGGCAATCAACGCCGGTGCACTGGCCGAATCGGTGGTGGAAAGCGAGTTGTTCGGTCACGAGCCGGGCGCCTTTACCGGTGCGCAAAAACGCCGCATCGGTAAATTCGAATTCGCCAGCGGCGGCACGGTTTTCCTCGATGAGATCGAGAGCATGAGCCTGGATGTGCAGGTGAAATTGCTGAGATTGCTGCAAGAGCGGGTGGTTGAACGCCTGGGTGGCAACCAGCTGATCCCGCTGGACATCCGCATCATCGCCGCGACCAAGGAAGACTTGCGCCAGTCCGCCGATCAGGGCCGCTTCCGTGCCGATTTGTATTACCGCCTGAACGTCGCGCCACTGCGCATTCCGCCACTGCGCGAGCGCGGTGAAGATGCGCTGATGCTGTTCCAGCACTTCGCCGACGAAGCCAGCGCTCGCCATGGCTTGCCGCCCCACGAACTGCAACCGGGGCAACGCGCCCTGTTGTTGCGTCACACCTGGCCGGGCAACGTACGGGAACTGCAAAACGCCGCCGAACGTTTTGCCCTGGGCCTGGAACTGGCGCTGGACAACAGCGCGCCGGATGGCAGCGTGGGCACGCCGGTTGAAGTGGTGAGCGGCGGGTTGAGCGAACAAGTGGAAAACTTCGAGAAATCGCTGATCGCTGCCGAACTGGCGCGCTCGCACAACTCGGTGCGCAGCCTCGCCGAAGCCCTGGGGATTCCGCGCAAGACCTTGCACGACAAGCTGCGCAAGCACGGGCTGAACTTCGCCGATCACCACCCGAGCGACGAAATCGATTGAACAACCTTCACACCTTCTTCTGCCCACAAAAGGCCTTCTCATGAACCGCGACAGTCGTCACCTGGAATCCGTCCTGCATCGCGACATTCCCCTGACGCAGGCCATGGGCATCAAGGTGCTCGACTGGCACGACCAGCAACTGCGCCTGCACTTGCCACTGGAAGCCAACGTCAATCACAAGAGCACCATGTTCGGCGGCAGCCTGTATTGCGGCGCGGTGCTGGCGGGCTGGGGCTGGCTGCATTTGCGTTTGCGCGAGGAAGGGATCGAAGACGGGCACATCGTGATTCACGAAGGGCAGATCAGCTACCCGCTGCCGGTGACCATGGACGCGACAGCGATTTGCCAGGCGCCGAGTGCGGCGGTGTGGAAGAGGTTTCTGGCGATGTATCAGCGCTATGGGCGTGCACGGCTGACGTTGCATTCACGGATTGTAAATACGGGAAGCGAAGAAGACGCGGTGACGTTTACCGGGCAGTACGTCCTGCACCGCTGAACAACACAATCCCTGTAGGAGCCGGCTTGCTGGCGATGGCGTCCGTCCAGCCAAAAATGTGTTGGCTGACCCACCGCTATCGCCAGCAAGCTGGCTCCTACAAGGTGGCGAGCGCCAGCAGTTTTTCGCGCCAGGCGGCTTTCGCTGGCAGCGCCAGGAAAAACTCGTTCAGCAAAGACTCCCGTGCCGGATAGCTGAACGGCTTACCGCTCAAATCCAGTACCTCGCCACCCGCACCTTCCAGCACACCCTGGGCGGCTGCCGTATCCCACTGCGAAGTCGGCGCCAACCGCGGATAACAATCCGCCGCCCCCTCCGCCAGCAGGCAGAACTTGAGCGAGCTGCCGATGTTGGTCAGTTGCAATTCACCGAGGCTGTCACTCAGTCCGGCCAACAACCGCTCCTGCTCGGGACTCGAATGCCGACGACTGGCAACCACCGTGAAGGCCTCGCCCGGGGCAGGCACAGTGCGAACATGGATCGGCAGCGGCTCCTCGCCTTTATCCCCTCGCCACGCGCCCAAGTCGGCACCACCGACGTAATAGCGACCGTTGGTCGGCATCGATACCACGCCAAACACCACGCGACCCTGCTCGATCAACGCAATGTTGACGGTGAATTCTTCACTGCCGGAGATGAACTCCTTGGTGCCGTCCAGCGGATCGACCAGCCACCAGCGTTGCCAACCGGCACGCACACTCTGTGGGATATTGGCGTCTTCTTCGGAGAGCACCGGAATGCTCGGATCCAGCGCGGTCAGCCCGGCCAGGATCAGATGATGGGCAGCCAGGTCGGCGGCGGTCACCGGTGAATCGTCAGCCTTTGCGGTCACCTCAGTGCCGGTGCGCCAGAACGGCAGGATCGCGTCGCCAGCCTTCAACGCCAGTTCAACCACCAGAGCCATCAACGGATGCGGGAAATTCATGGCAGGAACACCCCACGCTGAGTCAGCAGGTCTCGGGCCAGGTACAGCGCCGCCAAGGCACGGCCTTCAGTGAATTTCGGGTTCTGTGCCAGCGCCGAGAGTTCACGCAGGTTGATCTTGTCCACGCCCATCGGCTCGGGCTCGTCGCCTTCCAGCCTTTCTTCATACAGGTCAGTGGCCAGCACCACCTGGATTTTCTGGCTCATGTAACCGGGTGACAACGACAACTCGGTCAGATGCTCCAGCTGTCGCGCGCCATACCCGGCTTCCTCCTTGAGTTCACGTTCCGCCGCCGCCAGCACGTCTTCGCCCGGCTCGATCAGGCCCTTGGGCAGCGACATCTCGTATTCATCGGTGCCGCCACAATATTCCTCGACCAGCACCGCATGATCCGCATCCAGCATCGCCACGATCATCACCGCGCCATACCCGGCGCCCTTGCCGACCAGCCGCTCATAGGTACGCTCCACGCCATTGGAAAAGCGCAGTTTCAGCTCTTCGACACAGAACAAACGGCTGGTGGCGACGATCTCGCGGGCGAGGATGGTGGGTTTCTGGCGCATGAGCGGCTCCTTGGCGTTAGCGGGTTACTATACCCGGCCTATCCTGATTGTTGACCTCGGATATCTTTTTTACCGCCGGAGAAGTTTTTTATGCCACTGCTGCCGTGGTGCGACATCGACACCGTTCTGCTGGACATGGACGGCACGCTGCTGGACCTGCACTTCGACAACCATTTCTGGCTGGAACACCTGCCCCAGCGATACGCCGAGTTGCACGGGATGAGCCGGGCCATGGCCGAGATGGAGTTGCACCCGCTGTTTGAACGCAACGCCGGTCAGTTGCAGTGGTATTGCCTGGATTTCTGGAGCGCCGAGCTGAAGCTGCCGGTGCGCGAGCTGAAACTGGAAACCGCGCACCTGATCGCTCTGCGCCCGGATGCGGACACGTTCCTGGCGGCGATCAAGCAGGCGGGCAAGCGGGTGGTGATGATCACCAATGCGCACCGTGATTCGCTGTCATTGAAGCTGGAACGGATTGAACTGGCGCCGTACTTCGAGCGGTTGATCAGCTCTCACGATTACGGGTTCCCCAAGGAAAATCCGCAATTCTGGGAGGCATTGCAGGCGGACATCGATTTCGACCCGGCGCGCAGCCTGTTCATCGACGATACGCTGCCGATCCTGCGCAGCGCGCGGGATTTCGGCGTGGCCCATCTGTTAGCGGTGAAAGAGCCGGACAGCCGTAAAGGGCCGAAGGATACGGCGGAGTTTGCAGCGGTGGTCGATTATCGGGAATTGATTGCAGGGTTATAGACCGAGGTGTCTGCATCGCGAGCAGGCTCGCTCCCACAGGGGATCTTCTTCGTGCACAGATTTTGTCGCCACGGAAGAGCCAATGTGGGAGCGAGCCTGCTCGCGATTGCCGTCACGCGGTCCCGAATCCTACTCAGGAATCCGCAACGACTGCCCCGGATAAATCTTGTTCACATCCTTGAGCATCGGCTTGTTGGCCTCGAAGATTTTTTGATACTTGTTGGCATCGCCATACACCCGCAGGGAAATCGCGCTGAGGGTGTCGCCCTTCTCGACGACGACGAACTTCGCCGCAACGACCACAGGCCCTGTCACGGTAATCTGGTCTTCAACACCACTGACGCCGGCAACGTTGCCCAGCGACAGCAGGATCTTTTCTTTCTCCTCCTGGGTCGCGGCCTCACCGCTGGCAATCACCTTGTCGCCCTCGACCTTCACCTGGATCTTGGATGTGTCGATTCCCGTCAATGCATCCTTCACGTGCTTGGTCAGCGCCTCGCTATTGGCTTCTGCCTTGTCCGGCGTCAGCGCATCGAGAATTTTTTCACCGGCTTCTTTGAGAAAACTGAAAAGGCTCATCGTGTGCTCTCCATGGAATAAAGGTTGTCCAGACGCAAAAGCCTAGACCAAGGTGGCAATACTCGGTTCCTACCCGACCAATGACGCCACGCGCCCCCAGGCGCTAGAATCCCGGTCTTCCCGCGCCCTGGAGCGAAGATGGACATCAAGCAGCTGAAATTCCTCATCGCCCTCGACGAAACCCGGCATTTCGGCCAGGCCGCTGCGCGCTGTCACGTCACTCAGCCGACCCTGTCCATGCGCCTGCGCAGCCTTGAAGAAGAGCTGGAATTGCCCTTGGTCAATCGTGGCCAGCGCTTTGAAGGGTTTACCGCGCCGGGCGAAAGGGTGCTGGCGTGGGCGCGAACGGTGCTGGCGGCCTACGACGGTTTGCAGGCCGAAGCCGCGGCCTGTCGTGGCAACCTGGTCGGTACGCTGCGTCTGGGCGTGGTGCCGCTGTCGAGTTTCGATCCTCTGCCGCTGTTGCAGCGCTTGCACGGTGAACACCCGAACCTGCGCTTCGAACTGTCGGCGCTGAGCTCCGAACAGATCCTCGAACAACTGGCGAACAATCGCCTGGACCTGGGCGTGTCCTACCTTGAACGTCTGGATGCCGAACGCTTCGACTCCCTGGCGTTCAGCGAAACGCGCATGGGCCTGCTCTACGACCAGCGTTTCTTCACCTTCGGCGAGGCCCCGTTGAGTTGGGAGTCATTGATCGAATTGCCGCTGGGCATGCTCACCAGCGGCATGCATTTCCGCCAGTCCATCGACCATAACTTCCACAGCCGCGGCCTGACACCGCAGCCGCTGTTGCAGACCGATGCCGTGCATCAACTGTTACAGGCGGTTCATGGCGGGCTGTGTTGCGCGGTGATGCCGCTGGAAGGCGGCCTGGAAAACCTCACCGACCACCTGCGCCTGCAACCCATCGAAAACGCCCAGACCCTCGGCCGGCTGGGGCTGATCATGCGTCGCAGCGCGCCGCGCTCGGCGCTGGCGGAAGCGTGTTTCGCGATCTATCAGAAATCAAAAGCAGAGTCTTGATCGACGTCATCTATCGGTAGATCAGTAATAGCGATTAGACGCGACACTTTGACGCGCATAGGCTTAAACCTGACTAAACCGTCGGTGATGCCTCATGAACGCCAAGCGCCCTGTTTGCGCGGCGCCAGCCCTTGAAACGCCCGCGCCCGCCGCCAGCCAGACGTACAGTTACAGTGACCTTCAATACACCGAATCGGCCAGCACCGCGCTGGCCGAGGAAGTTGCGTTGGCGATTGCCTACAACGGCATCAGTCAGGCAGTGATGTTGGTGACCCCGACGGACCTGGAAGACTTCATCGTCGGGTTCAGCCTCGGCAGCGGCATCATCGAAGACGCCTCGGACATCTACGACCTGCAACTCAGTGGCGCCGGCTCGGCGCAGTACGCGCAAGTGACTATCGCCAACCGCGCCTTCTGGAACCTCAAGCAGCAGCGTCGGCAACTGGCCGGCACCAGCGGTTGCGGGCTCTGCGGCGTGGAAGCGGTCGAGCAGGCCTTGCCGGACCTCAAAGTGCTGCCCGGTGCGCCGTTGCCGCCCGCCGAATGGCTCGACGGCTTGCGCCAGCGTATCGGTGCATTCCAGCCGCTCGGCCAGCATTGCGGCGCGGTGCATGCCGCGGTGTTCATGAACGCACAGGGCGAATTGTTGCTGGGCCGCGAAGACATCGGCCGGCACAACGCCCTCGACAAGCTGATTGGCGGACTGATCCGGCAAAACATCCCGACCACTGGCGGCCTGGCGATTGTCACCAGCCGTTGCAGCCTCGAATTGATCCAGAAGGTGTTGCGCGCGGGCATCCAGACCCTCGTCAGCCTTTCGGCGCCCACAGGCCTTGCCGTGCAATGGGCGCGTCGTCACAACCTGAACCTTATCCATTTGCCTCAGAAGAATGCGCCGCGGGTCTATAGCCCAGCGTTGGAGAATCAAGCGTGAGTCAACACCGTCAAGCCGACCAGAAACCCGTCCCCCGCTACAAGCCCTATAAAGGCCCAGCCGGTGGCTGGGGTGCACTGATCAGTGTCGCCCAGGCCTGGTTGACCAGTGACAACGCGCTGAAAAACCTGCGCATCATGCTCAAGACCAACCAGAACGGCGGCTTCGACTGCCCGGGTTGCGCCTGGGGTGACTCCCCGGAAAAGGGCATGGTGATGTTCTGCGAGAACGGCGCCAAAGCAGTGAACTGGGAAGCGACCAAACGGGCCGTCAACCCGGCATTCTTCGCCAAACACAGCGTCACCTCGCTGCTGGAACAAAGCGACTACTGGCTGGAGTATCAGGGCCGCCTGACCGAGCCGATGCGCTACAACGCCGAAACCGATCGCTACCAACCGATCAGCTGGGATGACGCCTTTACCCTGATCGCGCAACACCTGCGCGGTTTGTCGAGCCCGGATCAGGCCGAGTTCTACACCTCGGGACGTGCCAGCAACGAAGCGGCTTACCTCTATCAATTGTTCGTGCGCGCCTTCGGCACCAATAACTTCCCCGACTGTTCGAACATGTGCCACGAGGCCAGCGGTGTCGCGCTGTCGCAGAGCGTTGGCGTCGGTAAAGGCACCGTGACCTTCGACGACTTCGAACACGCCGATGCGATTTTCGTCTGGGGCCAGAACCCCGGCACCAACCACCCACGGATGCTCGAGCCGCTGCGTGAAGCCGTGAAACGCGGTGCTCAGGTCGTGTGCATCAACCCGCTCAAGGAGCGGGGTCTAGAGCGTTTCCAGCACCCGCAACACCCGCTCGAAATGCTCACCAACGGCGACAAGCCGACCAACACTGCGTACTTCCGTCCGGCGCTGGGCGGTGATATGGCGATCATGCGCGGCATGGCGAAATTCCTGCTGCAATGGGAGCGCGACGCGCAGAAAGCCGGCGAACCCGCCGTGTTCGACCACGACTTCCTCAATGAACACAGTGCCAACGTGCTGGAATACCTGGGCACCGTCGACGATACGCCGTGGGAGCAAATCGTCGAACAGTCCGGCCTGTCGCTCGTGGATATCGAGCGAGCGGCGCGCATGTATGTCAAAGGCAAGAACGTGATCATGTGCTGGGCGATGGGGATTACCCAGCATCGTCATTCGGTGGCGACCATCCAGGAAATCGCCAATCTGATGCTGCTGCGCGGCAACATCGGTCGGCCCGGCGCCGGCCTGTGCCCGGTGCGTGGCCACAGTAACGTGCAGGGCGACCGCACGATGGGCATCAACGAGCGTCCGCCAGTGGCGTTCCTCGACTCCCTGGAACGCCGCTTCCAGTTCAAGGTTCCGCGGGAAAACGGCCACAACGTGGTCGAGGCGATTCACGCCATGGCCGAAGGTCGCGCCAAAGTCTTCATCGCCCTCGGCGGCAACTTCGCCCAGGCGACTCCGGACAGCACGCGCACTTTCACGGCTCTTAGTCATTGCGACCTGACCGTGCAGATCAGCACCAAGCTCAACCGCAGCCACTTGGCCCACGGTAAAGACGCACTGATCCTGCCGTGCCTCGGCCGTACCGACATCGATATCCAGGCCGAAGGCGCGCAAGCGGTGACCGTGGAAGACTCCTTCAGCATGGTCCACGCCTCCAACGGCCAGTTGCAGGCGCTGTCGAACCAGATGCGCTCCGAGCCTGCGATCATCGCCGGCATCGCCGCCGCAACCCTGGGCAGCAAGCCGGTGGACTGGAACTGGCTGGTGGCCGACTACCGGCGTATTCGTGACCTGATTGCCGACACCATTCCGGGCTTCAAGGACTTCAACGAGAAGATCAAGAATCCGGGCGGCTTCTACCTCGGCAACAGTGCCGGTTCCCGTCGCTGGAACACTGCTTCGGGCCGGGCGAATTTCCGGGCGAACGTCCTGCCCAAGGATCTGGTGCACGAGCGCACGCGCTCCACAGGCGTGTTGCCGGACCTGATCATGCAGTCGATGCGCTCCCACGATCAGTACAACACCACCATTTATGGCCTCGACGACCGTTATCGCGGCGTGAAAGGTCAACGTGACGTGTTGTTCGTGAACGAAGCGGACATTATTCGTCTGGGGTTCAAACCGGGGCAGAAGGCCGATATCGTTTCGATCTGGGACGATGGCCGCGAGCGTCGGGTGAAGGGCTTCACGTTGCTGGCGTTTGATATCCCCGCCGGACAAGCCGCCGCGTATTACCCGGAGGTGAATCCGCTGGTGCCGCTGGAGAGCACCGGGGATGGCAGCCATACGCCGACGTCGAAGTTTGTGGCGATCCGGCTGGAAGCGGCGAGTGAGAGCGGGTTGATTTTGGCCAAGTCGGCGTAACTTAGCGTCTGAACCGGCCTCATCGCGAGCAGGCTCGCTCCCACACTGGATCTCAGTCGTACACAACATCTGTATCACTGAAGATCAACTGTGGGAGCGAGCCTGCTCGCGATGGCTTCGGATCAGGCAACACATTTATCCGCACCCTCCAAACACTTTCCAATCGCCCACAAAAAAGGCCGTTTTCTCACAAAAACGGCCATTCCGAAGTAGTTAAAGACCGGCGAAAAACAGTTAAGTTCCAGACAAAAAACAGCAACTTAGGTATATCTTCTGAAGTCGTGTCATTCGTCGGATTCCGATTGTAAGCACCCTGTCACAGCCTCAGGATCGCGCCGTCATCCCCTTGAGGTTCCTCTATGAAGTTCTCCTCGATTCTCTTGTTGTCCCTTGGCCTGGTCAGTGGCTTCGCTTCTGCCGGAGGCACCACCGAAGCAGGTGTGGGCGGCGCATTGGGCGGGGTTCTTGGCTCGGTCGTCGGTCAATCGCTAGGCGGCAACACAGGTTCAACCATTGGCGCAGCCCTGGGCGGCGCGGGTGGTAGCGCAGTCGGCGCAGACAAACGCAGCCGTGGCGAAGCAGCCATTGGCGGTGCGCTGGGCGCAGCGGGCGGCAACGTGGTCGGCCGTAGCATGGGCGGCACCACCGGCAGCCTGATCGGCTCCGCAGCAGGCGGTGGCGCCGGTGGCGCGCTGGGCAACTACATGGGCAACAAAAGCGATGAGGACGATGATCGTCGCTCCTATCGCGGCGGCCATGATGATCGTCGCTACTACCGTGATCGTCACCATGACCGTGGCCACCACTACGGTCATCGCAAGCACAAACATCGTTATCGCGACTGAGGCTTGATCGCCTCGGTTACCGGTAGATAAAAAATCGCAGCCCATGGGCTGCGATTTTTTTTGCCCCTCAAACCACCAATCGCTCCAGCGCACCGCGCAACCCGGCAGGAATCGCCACGGGCTGATTCGACACCCGATCCACGAACACATGCACGAAACGCCCCGCCGCACAGGCCTCGTCGTCACCGACCTTGAACACTGCCAATTCGTATTGCACCGAGCTGTTGCCCAGCTTGCCGACACGCAACCCGATCTCGATCCGGTCGGGAAAGGCGATAGAGGCAAAGTAATCACAGGCGGAACTCACGACAAAACCCACCACTTCACCGTCATGAATATCCAGGCCGCCGACTTCGATCAGATAGGTGTTCACCGCCGTGTCGAAGAAGCTGTAGTAGGTGACGTTGTTGACGTGACCATAGGCATCGTTGTCGTGCCATCGGGTGGTGATGGGCTGGAAGTGCGGGTAGTCGGTGCGTTGGGGCATCACTGTCGATTCCTGAAGTTGGAGGGTCAGTCTAAGGCGAACACAGCGCTAGTGGACGACCGAGATCTACTGTAGGAGCGAGCCTGCTCGCGAAAGCGCCGGCACAGACGCGGTATCAATCACCTGTCACCGAACCCTTTGCCCACCGCCGCCAATTCCCCGATCAACCGCGCCGGCTGCCAGTGTTCACCCTGTCTGGTTTCCAGCTGCAGCAACCGCTGATGGATATCCGCCAATCCCTGCTGATCCGCCCAGGCCATCGGCCCGCCCTTGGCCGCCGGGAAACCATAACCGTTGAGGTACACCAGATCGATATCGTGCGCAGACGCCGCGATCCCTTCCTGAAGAATCTTCGCCCCTTCGTTGACCAGTGCCAGCAAGCTGCGCTCCAGAATCTCCTCAGGCCCGATCTCGCGACGCTGGAAGCCCAATCCTTCGCTGACGTTCAGCACCAGCGCATCCACCTCGACATCGTGCTCAGCCTGGCGACTGCCCGCTTCGTAGTGGTAAAAGCCGTTGCCACTCTTCTGACCAAAACGACCCTGTTCGCACAGGCGGTTATCGATCTGGATTTCGGGCGCGTCCTGCCCCTTGCCCGCCAGTTCCCGAGCCCGCCATCCCAGGTCGATACCCACCACATCGAACATGCGGAACGGGCCCATGGCAAAACCGAAACCCTGCAACGCCGCGTCCACCTGATAGGGATAAGCGCCCTCGAGCAGCATCTTGCGCGCTTCGAGCACATAGGTATTGAGCATGCGGTTGCCGATGAAACCCTCGCAGTTGCCCGACACCACGCTGACCTTGCCCATGCGCTTGCCCAGTGCCAGCGCGGCTTCCAGCACCGCGGGTGCGGTCTGCGCGCCACGAACGATTTCCAGCAGTTTCATGATGTGCGCCGGGCTGAAGAAGTGCAGGCCCAGCACTTGTTGCGGGCGGCGAGTGGCCGCGGCGATCGCGTCGATATCCAGCGCCGAGGTGTTGCTCGCCAGAATGGCCTCGGGTTTGAGCAGGCCGTCCAGCTCGCGGAAAATTTTCTGCTTGAGTTCGAGGTTTTCGTAGACGGCCTCAATGACCAGGTCGACATCGCGGATCGCGGCGTAATCGGAAGCCGCCGAAATCCTTGCGATTCGAGCGTCCGCCTCGGCCTGATCGATCCGCCCCTGGCGCACGTTGTGCGCGCACGTCTCGGCCACCGTGGCCAGTGCCTGTTCAAGCATCTGCGGATTGTTATCGACCCATTGCACCGGCACGCCGGCATTGGCCAGGCACATGACAATGCCACGGCCCATGGTGCCCGCGCCGATCACGGCGGCGCGCTGAATGTTGAACGGTGTCTGGCTCATGTTTGTTCTCTTGTTGGCGATCCAAAGACAGCCCTCACCATAGTCAGCCACCGGGCTTTTTTGAAATTTATTCCTGTGATGGGGGGCATTCAGCGGATGGATGCACCCGCCTTCTGTAGGAGCGAGCTTGCTCGTGATGGACGCAAGGGCAACGCGTTGATTCAGAAAGTGCGCGTTTTCGTTAACGTCCATCGCGAGCAAGCTCGCTCCTACAAAGGCACGGTTCAGCCTGGCAGATGTTGCGAAGCCCAAGTCCGGACCTCGCCATACGGATACTCTTCCAGCACTGCAAACCCCGGAATCGACCGTGCCTTGAGCTTGGTAAACAACGGCACGCTGATCCCGCACAAGAAGCGGGTCACGCGCTCGGCGGAGGGAACATGGCCGACGTGCTGTGCATGCCTGTGGATAAAATCACCGCACAACGCCTCGAAGTTTTTATCCACAAGCGCGGGCAGCTCCGGCGGCACGGGCAGTCGTGCGACCTGTCCGTGACACACCGAACAATGCCCGCATCGCTGCGGCGCGTTGTCGTCTCCGAAGTATTCGGCCAGCCGATACCCCAGGCATCGGTCAGTGGCAAACAGATCAAGCATCGCGTGAATCCGCGCGACCTCGGTGCGCTCATGCTGGGTGAAACCAGCATGCAGCTCCGCGCTCAGCACCTGACTGTCGAAGTCCGTTTGCAGCAGGCTGTAGACCTCGGTCATCTGCTTGCTTTCCAGTTCGACCCAGCCCTTCTCCTGGAAATAATCCAGCGCCTTGACCACCCGATCGCGCTCGGCTGAATACTGCTCGTAAAGTGCATCGAAATTCACTGTGGCCCAGGTCCGCGCACGAGCGGAAGTCTGAATGATCGCCGCAACGAAGTCCCTACGCTCCCCCTCGAAACGGGCCAGCAAGACGTCGGGCTCCTGCAAATACTTGAAGCGGTATTCAGCGTAATAGGCGTATCGCGGTGCAATGATCCTGCGCAGTTCCAACTGCACCAACAAGGTCTTGAGCGGTAGCTGGCGAATGTTGCTCTGATCGGCCAGTGGCCCCAGCAGAAACTCCCATTGCCCTTCCGGCACAGCCGCCTTCAACTCGTCGAGCACGTGGCGAATGCCGTCCTGCTCCGGCGTGTCGCCGTAGACGAAGTTTTCCAGCACGTTGAGGCTGTCGCGATTGGCCAGTACCAGGCAGTCCGATGGCTGCCCATCACGCCCGGCGCGGCCGATTTCCTGGCTGTAGTTTTCGATGGATTTCGGCAGGTCGAAATGCACCACGTTGCGGATATCGCTCTTGTCGATGCCCATGCCAAACGCGATGGTCGCGACGATGCAGTTGGACTGCCCGCCCATGAATCGCTTCTGAATGGCTTCGCGTTTTTCGTTGGGCAAACCGGCGTGATAGGCCTCGGCCTGGATACCATTGCGCTCCAGATGTTCGGCGATGTATTCGGCGGTTTTCTGCTGGGTGACGTAGACGATGCTTGGCTGGCCGGGACGTTCACGCATCCATTCGACCAAGCGTCGGCGTTTGTCGTGACCGGGCACCGGTTCAACCAGCAGGTTGAGATTCGGTCGGTAGAAACCAGTGGTCACCACGTCCTCCGGAGCGATGGCGAACTTGGCTTCCATATCGGCGATCACCTTGGGTGTCGCAGTGGCGGTCAGCAGCAGTGCCTGGGGGATGTTGAACTGGCGTTGATAGTCCGGAAGCTTGAGGTAGTCGGGGCGGAAGTTGTGGCCCCATTCCGAGATGCAATGCGCTTCGTCCACCACCAGCAACGAGATCGGCACCTGCTGGAGGAAATTACGGAAGCGCTCGTTCTTCAGGCGCTCAACGGAAATCATCAGAATCTTCAACTCGCCGGACTTGGCGCGCGCCATCACATCACTGGCGTCATCGCGGCTCTGGGCCGAATCGATACTGCCCGCCGCGATGCCATGGCGTTGCAGGAACGCCAGCTGATCCTGCATCAGCGCCAGCAACGGCGAAACCACCAGGGTCAGGTGTGGCAGCAACACTGCCGACAACTGGTAACACAAGGACTTGCCCGAACCCGTGGGGAAAATCGCCGCCGCCGAACGCCCGGCCAGCACCGCGCTGACTGCCGCTTCCTGGCCAGGCCGAAACTGTGAATAACCGAAAACCTGTTCCAGGGTGTTGTGCATATGCTGTCACTCCGTTGACCGCTGCGAAGCCCAAAGCCTAGCGGGCAAACGCAACGAGTAGAGAAAAGGTCGGGGGCAAAAACGATACGGGATGATACAGCGTCCATCAGGGCACGCTCCGCCACAGGATGAAACAAACAGGGCACTTTGCCTCCCTGACGCCGGGCTTAGTTCCAGCGGTAAGGTGCACGTTCAAAAAAACACTCTCCGTGAATGACTCATCACGCAAGACGCCTGATGTGCACGGAGACTCATGAAGGAACGACCATGCTTCAACGACTCATTTTTTCACTCGCCCCCCTGATTGCATTGCCCCTTTCGCTAAGCGGTTGCCTGACAAACCCCACGCAGCCGTCCATCGACCCGACGCCATTCGAGACACTGGAATATCAAGCTCAACCGGGGCTGGCTGTCATCAACGCATCAACCCTTTACGCCCGCGGCGGCGCTGGCCAGGGCGTGGCCGTTGCGCTGGTCGACTCCGGCCTCAACAGCGAATTGCCGGAATTCCAGGGGCGGCTGCGGGACCCGGGTTTTGACTATGTCGAGAATCGCTACGGCACCTTCGATCGGGTCGGCCACGGAACGCAGATGGCCGGCATTCTCGCCGCCAACAAGGATGACCAAGGCATGCACGGCGTTGCATTCAGCGCACAGCTGATCCCCTTCCGTTTCGGCGACGACAACGAGCCGTTTTTCTTCGACAGCGAGATTGCACAATCCTGGCAGGCCGGCTTCGACAAGGGTGCGCGCATCCTCAACAACTCGTGGGCCAACGCCATTCCGGCGACGGAAATCAACGAGGCACGCTACAAACAGGTCATGCCGGAATCGCTGGTGGCTGCCCGCAAACTGGTTCAGGACGGCGCGGTTTTTGTGTTCCCGACGGGTAACGAATTGAAGCGGGAACCGTTGGCCGAACCCGGTTTGCCCATCGCCATCCCCGAACTGGAAAAGGGCTGGATCGCCGTGGTGGCCCTGAAAAACGATGGCAGCGCCATCAATGGAAAATCCAACTATTGCGGGGTGGCGGCAGCCTGGTGCATCGCCGTACCGGGCGGCGATTCCGGTGCAGGACAAGGCCTGTTGACCACCGGCAAGGACGGAAAATACGTGCAGACCGCGGGCACTTCACCTGCTGCCGCCATGGTCAGCGGTGCGTTGGCAGCATTGCACAGCCGCTATCCCGAACTCACCGCGCAGCAAGTACGCGAACGTCTGCTGGCAACGGCGAACCGGACAGGAATCTATGCCAATAGTGAAGCCTATGGTCGAGGATTAATGGATCTTGACGCGGCTTCTCGCCAGGCGCCAGAACCCGCAATTGACTGAGGCGGCACCCTGATTTTGCGTTAGGGCACTAACACCGCCACTCGCAGTTGCTCATTCAGCACCTGCTCATGAAACACCTGGCTCTTGCTCGCCCATGCAGCGTAAGCCGGGCTGATTTCGCCGGTGAACGCCGCCGCCAACTGACGCAAATCAGCAACGCTGCGCACGCGTGGGCAGAACGGTTCGCCGTCGCAGTTCTGACTGGCGTTGCGGTAGGTGGTCAGCAACCGGTCCCACAAGCCATCCCGCACCTGGCGCACCGACTTGAGCTTCAGCGCCTGCACACCCAAGCGTTGCTTCAGACCCTGCTCGTCCAGCGCTTCGCTGGCCAATAGCGCCTTGCCGAACATCAACACCTCAGCGCGAGAGGCGGTGTCCATGTTCGCCTGAGTGGTGAGCGCGTCCGGCCACCCCGTACGGTCCATGTTGGCGAGCACCATCGAGCTGCCCACGTCTGCCGCGCCGGTCAGACGGCAAGCCCCCGCCCATAACAACAAAACCGAGGCCATACGTAGCCATTGCATACCTAATTCCCTTTAAGTGTTTCACCAGGCATTTTCGAAATGCCCTACAGATTCTGGCGCGCACCATACAGAGGTTTACGATGCGGCGCCTGACAAACACGTGGGAAATTTCCGCTATAGGGGTTTAGCTGTGAAAAACATCGGTAAACACGTAGGGCCATTCCACAAAAGCCAGTAAAAACCCCTACGCAAACTGTCGGTTGCGGCCGTCTTGCCGCAGCACGTCGTCCCCCTCATAGTTTTCGCCGCGGCTGAAACAGTGTGTCGGGCCGCCAGAATTCCTAAAGGACGACCCCAGATGCATGACCGCTATCGCCCCCTTAAAAGCAGCTACAGCGACACCCCCGTCCTGGTCATCGACACCGAGGCCGACCCTCACGAAATCCTCGACGCCGCCCGCCAACGCATCCGCGCCGCCAGCGACCTGCTCGAAACCCTTTACTGCCTGTGCTTCAAACAAGCCGATGCGAGCGACATCCCGAACATCGTCAGCGCCCTCTACCTGCTGACCCAGGACGGAAACGAACTCCTCGAAATCGCCCGCCAACGCCTCCCAAAACTCACCGCCAGCTAATGCCCACCACAATCCCCTTGTAGGAGTGAGCCTGCTCGCGATGAACGGTAACGCGGTGAACCTGATGAAAACCAAAATCCCCGAAACCCAATCATCTCGAGAAAAAGCTGCTATGACGCATGGTTCAGAGCACAGGTACAAGCCAGTCTCGACGACCCACGCCCAAGCATTCCCGACGAAGAAGCCAGGCAGTTGATGGCAGTCAAACGCGAAAAATTACGCAGGAGATAAGTCCGTAGGCAACGCCCTATCAAAGCCTCATCCCGGTCCTACAACAGAAGACGCCTTGTCGCCTATCGCCAACCGGTGGCTCGAATCTATAGTCGAACTGTCGCTGCCAATTCAGCGACTCGGGCTTGGTCACCCGACAGAGAGGAATCACATCCCCAAACAAGTTGAGGTGTTCTTCAGTGACCACATTAAATCCGTTTCCAAACCGCTACCGCCCACTCAAAACCAACCTAACCGATACCCCGGCCCTGATCATCGACACAGAGGCCAACCCGCAAGACCTCCTCGAAGCCGCCCTCCAGCGCGTCCGAGCTTCCAGCGAACTCCTCCGAACCCTGCACTGCCAATGCTTCGAACAAGGCGATCTCGAAGACATCCCCAACATCACCCACGCGCTATACCTGCTGGCCCAAGACGGCTGCGACCTGCTCATGGTCGCCCAACAACGCCTGATGGGCTGGAAAGCGCCTGCCTGACGTCGAGTGAACAGATCGTTCTCATGTTCTGCGTGAGAACGATCAAACAGCGCAAGTCGCCATCAAACTCCGGAGATAACCATGAGCAAGTTTTTTGATGAGCTGATGAAAAGCGTGCAACAGACGAACGAGATCCTGCGGGGCGAGCGTCAGCCTTCCCGGGAGTGCAACGTAGATGCGCTAACGAGGGCGATGAGTGAATTAATTTTTGATCAAAAACAAGCGCACTACGAAAAAGTCCGCCGCTCGAACTACCTGGCGAGCCTGCGTCTGGCAGGATTCGACACATCACACGCAGACCTCTCCAAGCCGCTTCTTACACGAGAAGAAGCACTCGCCAAACACCGACAAGACAAACTGCAACAGTTTGCTCCCGTTCTTCCCAGCGAGCCTGACGACCAATAAGATCCGCTCTACCCAACCGGACGCACTCGAATGAACCTCGCCCCCAACTTCCCCGAAGATCACACCATGCACCTGCTCATGCATCTGCTGCACGAAGAGCTCGGCCTGCCTGAACGCAAAACCATCAGCCTCACCACCTCGATCAACTTTGACCTTGGCTGCGACGGTGCTGACGCGCGCCACCTGATGGAAGCGCTGGAGGAACAGTTCGGAGTCGACTTCGTGGACTACGATGCCTATCGCTACTTTCAGCCAGAAGGGTTTGACATACATCTAAAGCGAAGGGCAAAAGGTCGTGGGGAGAAAGTCGCATTAACCATCGACATGCTTTACCAGGCGATCAAGTCGCAACGCTGGGACACCCAAACGCTTGAAGGACTCGATCGGAACGCATAAGTGGCATTATTCTGGCTGTTCATCGTTAATTCAGCTGGAATAATGGCAGTCTTTTCCTGTGGCCATCACGACCGAACGCTGGGACACTCCGATGGCTGTAAGCACCTCTAGCATCTGCAGCGCACACCTATAAGGACATTGCGTGGACGTACTGATGGGTTTACTCGCCGCCTTGCTGTGGGGCGGCACGGATTTCCTGGTGGGTTTGAATGCCCGCGCAGTGGGCGTCAAGCGCGCGGTGTATTTCGGTCAGGCGCTGGGTTTCAGCATCATGAGCCTGCTGTTGATCGCCTTCCCCGTATTCATCCTCAAGTCGATGTCGGCATCATTGAGTGTCTGGTTGATCGGCGTTGTCGCTGCCGCGCTGACGGTGTCCGGTGCGCTCGCACTCTCCAAAGCGTTCGCCCTCGGCAAAGCTTCCATTGTCGCGCCGCTGGTGACGTCTTACGGCGTTGTGACAACGCTGTTGTCATGGGCCGGCGGTGAACAGATCAGCCTGATCCAGCTGCTGTGCATCGCGTTGTGCGTGATCGGCGTCATTCTCTCCAGCATCCACAAAGACTCGAAAATCCCGCACTCGACGCAAGCCAGTCGCTCAATTGCCTATGCGCTATTGGCCGCTGTTTTCTACGGCACCAGCTTCTGGCTGCAAGGCCGCTTCGTGCTGTCGGCGCTCGGGCCGGTGACGATGCTGTGGCTGGCGTATCTGATCGGACTGATGGTGCTGGTGGTGATCGTTCTGAGGATCGAGGACGGGCTGAAAATTCCACCACTGAAAAACTGCGTGACGCTGACCGGCGCCAGCCTGATGAACCTCGGCGGATTCTCGTCATTCGCCTGGGGCGCGGTGGCGGGTTCGGTGTCGGTGGTGACCGTGATCAGCACGCTGTCGGGAGGAATTGCGGCGATTCTGGGGTATGTGTTTTTCAAGGAAAGACTGGCGAAGACGCAGGTGCTTGGCGTGGTGCTGGTGTTGCTCGGAGCGTTCGTTTTACACCTGAAAACTTGAGCCGAACACCCACAAAAAAGCCGCCCCGGGGGGCGGCTTTTTCATTGCATCAAACCAGCTCTTACAACTTCGGCCCGGCAGCCTTGATCGCGTCGCTCACGTCGAACTTCTTGAAGTTCTCAATGAACAACCCGGCCAGCGCCTTGGCGGACTCATCGTAAGCAGCCTTGTCAGCCCAGGTGTTGCGTGGGTTCAACAGGCCGGTTTCAACGCCCGGTACGGCCAGAGGCACGTCGAGGTTGATGGTGTCGAGGTGTTCGGTTTCAGCACCGATCAACGCGCCGCTCTGGATCGCTGCGATCACGCCGCGAGTGGTCGGGATGTTGAAGCGTTTGCCAACGCCGTAGCCACCGCCGGTCCATCCGGTGTTGACCAGGTAGACCTTGGAGCCGAAGCCGCGGATGCGCTTGATCAGCAGCTCTGCGTATTCGCCGGCCGGGCGCGGGAAGAACGGTGCGCCGAAGCAGGTGGAGAAGGTCGACTTGATGCCGCTGCCGGAACCCATTTCAGTCGAGCCCACCAGAGCGGTGTAGCCGGACAGGAAGTGGTAGGCCGCTTGTTCTTCGCTGAGGATCGACACTGGCGGCAGTACGCCGGTCAGGTCGCAGGTCAGGAAGATCACCGCGTTTGGCTCGCCACCGAGGTTCTTCTCGGAACGCTTGGCAACGTGCTCCAGCGGGTAGGCGGCGCGGCTGTTCTGGGTCAGGCTGACATCGGCGTAGTCGGCGTGCTTGGCGTCGTCGATTACGACGTTTTCCAGGACTGCGCCGTGCTTGATGGCTTTCCAGATGACCGGCTCGTTCTTCTCGGACAGGTCGATGCACTTGGCATAGCAACCGCCTTCGATGTTGAAGACAACGCCTTCGCCCCAGCCGTGTTCGTCGTCACCGATCAGGTAACGGCTTTCGTCGGCGGACAGGGTGGTCTTGCCAGTGCCGGACAGGCCGAAGAACAGGGTCACGTCGCCCGCTTCGCCGATGTTGGCGGCGCAGTGCATCGGCAGCACGTCAGCGGCAGGCAGCAGGAAGTTCTGCACAGAGAACATGGCTTTCTTCATTTCACCGGCGTAACGCATGCCGGCGATCAGCACTTTCTTCTGAGCGAAGTTGAGGATCACGCAGCCATCGGAGTTGGTGCCGTCACGCTCTGGCACGCACTCGAAGTTGGCAACGTTGAGGACTTGCCATTCTTCACGGCCAGCCGGGTTGTACTGGGCCGGATTGATGAACAGGCAACGACCGAACAGATTCTGCCAGGCAGTCTGGGTGGTCATTTTCACAGCCAGGTAGTGATCTTCGGCTGCGCCTACATGCACGTGGGAAACGAAATGTTCTTGCGCGTTGTTGAAGGCCTCGACGCGAGCCCACAGGGCATCGAACTTGTCGGCCGGGAACTTGCGGTTGATCGGGCCCCAGGCAATGGCGTCCTGAGTGGTCGGCTCTTCAACGATGAAACGATCGACTGGCGAGCGGCCGGTGCGGTGACCGGTGCGAACAACCAGCGCGCCGGTATCGGCAAGCTCGCCTTCACCGCGACTCAGAGCTTCTTTTACCAGATCATCAACACTCAGATCGGTGTACACGGCGTTATTGGCTTGCGTCATGAGATTCCCCGTCGGCCAGTGGCCGAGTGTGCTCCAAACGTTTTGTAGTAGAAAGTCGTGCACTACTACCGCGACAAAAAGTGGGCCGGATTATGCCAGAAAAGCCCAAAAAGAGTAGGGCCCTCCCGTCGTAACGGCGTTATTCCGGCGCTAACCAGTGAATTTACCTGCGCTGGACCGTTTTAGTGACGGGTATCTGACGGCGTCTCGACGCCCGCGCCGGCGAACAATTGAGCGATATCGGCGGAGTCGAACAGGTAGCGCTGGTTGCAGAACTGGCAATCGATCTCGACGTTGCCACCGTGCTCGATGACCAGTGCCTGGGCGTCTTCCAGACCCAAACTGACCAGAGCATTGCCAGAACGTTCGCGGGAGCAGCTGCAATGGAAGCGCAATTTCTGCACATCGAACAGGCGGACCTGCTCTTCGTGGTAAAGGCGGTGGAGTACGGTTTCGTTGTCGAGGCTCAGCAATTCATCGGCGTTCAAGGTGCTGGCCATCGCGGTAATGTGCTGCCAGCTGGCGGCGCGTTCTTCTTCGTCCTTCAGACGGTCGGCGGGCAATTGCTGCAGGAGCAGACCACGGGCGCGACGGCCATCGGCGTACAGCCAGAAGCGGGTGCCCACCTGTTGCGACATCACGAAGTAATTGGTGAAGCATTCCGAGAGGGTTTCGCCATCCAGGTCGACGATGCCTTGGTAACGCTGACCCACAACCGGGTCGACGGTCAGAGCCAATACGCCATTAGGCATCAGATCGGCCAGGGTCGCGTCGGGGGCAATCAGGTCGGCCTCATAGCGGGCCAGGCCACGGATTTCGCGTTCGCTGGAGCACTCGATCATCAACATCGGGATCGGACCGTCGGAACGGGCCTGGAGAATCAGCAGACCATCGAACTTCAAGGTGCCGACCAGCAACGACGCCGCGGCCATCAGCTCGCCAAGCAGTTGTGCGACCGGTTCCGGATACGCGTGTTTGGCCAGGACCTCGGCGTAGCTGAGCTCCAGCGAAACCATCTCGCCGCGGGTGTCGCTGTCATCGAAGATGAAGCGTTGGGTGTAGTCGGTATCCGGTAGGTCGGTCATAGGTCTGGGTATCTGAAGTAAATGACAAAATTATAAAAGCGAAATTGACGCCCCTGCGGCAGCCTTTTGGTGAGCGCGGCTCAGCCATGGAGGGCATTTTAAGAACAACGCGGGTTTGTTCCAAGCAAGGTTGGCGTTTTGCAATTTCATGCGTCTGACGCTGCTGGCCTTCTGTTTATGGCCTACAGATCGGAGGCTGGGTGTGATTTGCGACGAGTGGCTGTCTCACCGGCTCAACTCGCCGGCGGCGACCCACCTGATATGGTTGCGCGTTGTGACAATTGCAAGTCTGTGGGCGGCGAAAGGCCGGCGAGGGCTTCGCACTCGATCGCGAGCAGGCTCGCTCCCACATTGGATGCGTATCCCTTGTAGGAGCGAGCTTGCTCGCGATAGCGTCGGCCCGGACGACGCATAAGCAACCGGCTCACTCGTCGTTGCTGTTCCCACGAAACTTAAACAGATCCCGCCGCTGTTTCTTGCTCGGCTTGCCGTCGGTGCTCACGCCCAGCGCGCCGGCCTTGCGCATGGCCGCCGCGGCTTCGCGCTTGGCGATACTGGCCTCGGTTTCGGCGTACAGCGTCTGCGCCTCCGGTGCGCCACGACGCACGATCGACAGCGCCTGGACTACCACCGTGCGCTCCTCGAACCCGGTTCGAATCTCAAACTCGTCGCCGATCCTCGGCTCCTTGCCCGGCTTGCAGCGCTCGCCCCGGCAATGCACCTTGCCGCTCTCGATGGCGGCCTTGGCCAAGGCTCGTGTTTTGTAAAAGCGCGCGGCCCACAACCACTTATCGAGACGGACCTTGTCGTCCTCTTCCTTTTTTTGTGCCACTTGAATTCCTCTTTCCGCCAATAGTCGGAACTGTACTACCGTTTCTGTCGGGCGCAAGAACTCGGCCCTCCAGATAGACTGTGATCTTGGCCGACCCATCGGCATGGAGTGATCGAGTGACTATATTCCCGTCTTCATTGACTTCAACTCAGAGTGGTTGCGAGGGTTGCCAGCAAAGCGAGCCTCTAGGTTTCGACTTTTCCTTCGCCTACCAACCGATCGTCGACTTGCGCGACCAGTCGATTTTCGCTCATGAAGCATTGGTACGCGGGGTGGCGGGGGAAGGCGCGATGTCGGTGCTCGATCAGGTCACCGAGGCCAACCGTTACCGCTTCGATCAGCTCTGCCGCACCCGCGCCATTGAAGGCGCGGCGCGTTTAAATATGCAGACACACTTGTCGATCAACTTCATGCCCAACGCCGTGTACCGTCCGGAGCTGTGTATTCGCAGCACACTGGAGGCGGCAAGAAAATACGACTTCCCCATCGATCGGCTGATTTTCGAAACACTGGAAAGCGAGCACGTAGATAACTATCGCCATTTGACTAATATTCTGCGTGAATACCGCGAATTCGGCTTCAAGACCGCCATCGATGATTTCGGCGCGGGTTACTCGGGGCTCAATCTACTGGCTGATTTCCAACCGGACCTGATCAAACTCGACATGGCACTGATCCGCGATGTCGACCGTGATCGTGTCCGTCAGGCTATCGTTCGGGGGATTGTCACAATCTGTGCGGAGTTGGACGTTACAGTCATCGCCGAAGGCATTGAAAGCGCCGGAGAACGGGATTTCCTGGCGGACTGTGGAATTTTTCTGATGCAGGGTTACTGGTTCGCCAAACCTGCATTCAAAGCATTGGCCCAGGTGTCACCTGAAGCCTGGACGCGATAATCGCCGGTTTTTTCCTATTGAAGACATTTGACCATTTGACCGTTGTCGGTCTGCGCGAGTGGGTGGCGCTCCCGGATCTGGGAGTCGCGGGCCTGCGGGCAAAAATCGACACCGGCGCCAGCACCTCCAGCCTGCACGCCACCGATATCGAGCCCTTCGAGCGCGATGGCGAGAGCTGGGTGCGCTTCACTGCGCACCTGGGCACGGTGGTGCAATTGCGTCACCGGCGCTGCGAAGCACCGCTGGTGACAATGAAAACCATCAAGAGCTCCAATGGCCATGCGCAGAAGCGCTACGTGGTCAGCACCACCCTGGCCCTCGGTGATCGGGTCTGGCGGGTCGAGTTCACCCTCGCCTGCCGCAAGTCCATGCGTTATCGCCTGCTACTCGGTTCCAAAGCCCTGATCGACGGCCAGTTGGTGGTCAATCCGGGCATCAAATATGTACAAGACAAGCCGGTGTTCCCGGTATCTACCTCCTCCACAGGTGTTGCATGAAGATCGCTGTGCTGTCGCGGAACCCGCGTCTGTATTCCACTCGTCGTCTGGTCGAAGCCGGTACCGAGCGTGGCCATGAAATGGTGGTGATCGACACCCTGCGCGCCTACATGAACATTGCCAGCCACAAGCCGCAGATCCACTACCGCGGCAAGCCGCTGGAAGGTTTCGATGCGGTGATCCCCCGGATCGGCGCATCGGTGACGTTCTATGGCTGCGCGGTGTTGCGCCAGTTTGAAATGATGGGGGTGTTTCCGCTCAACGAATCGGTGGCCATTGCCCGCTCGCGGGACAAACTGCGTTCGCTGCAATTGCTGTCCCGTCGGGGTATTGGTTTGCCGGTCACCGGGTTTGCGCACTCCCCGGATGACATTCCCGACTTGATCGACATGGTCAACGGCGCACCGCTGGTGATCAAGGTGCTGGAAGGCACCCAGGGCATTGGCGTGGTGCTGTGTGAAACTGCGACAGCGGCGGAATCGGTGATCGAGGCGTTCATGGGCCTCAAGCAAAACATCATGGTTCAGGAGTACATCAAGGAAGCCGGCGGGGCGGACATCCGCTGCTTCGTGGTCGGCGACAAGGTGATCGCGGCGATGAAGCGTCAGGCCAAGCCTGGAGAATTTCGCTCCAACCTGCATCGCGGTGGCAGCGCCAGCCTGATCAAGATTACGCCGGAAGAACGCATGACCGCGTTGCGCGCGGCGAAGGTGATGGGTCTGGCGGTAGCGGGTGTGGATATCCTGCGTTCCAATCACGGGCCGTTGGTGATGGAAGTGAACTCGTCGCCGGGGCTGGAAGGGATCGAGACCACCACCGGGAAGAATGTGGCGGGGATCATCATCGAGCATCTGGAAAAGAATGGTGGGCCGAATATGACGCGCACCAAGGGCAAGGGCTGATCCTGAATATGTGGCGGCAGTGATGCCGCCATCGCGAGCAGGCTCGCTCCCACAGGGGGAACGCATTCCAATGTGGGAGCGAGCCGGCTCCGGGCGGCGTTCCGACGATGAGGCCGCTCGCCGCGACAAAATTCTTAATGGTTAAACCGCATCCCGAGGCAACATCAACCCCAGCGGCAACCGCACTCGCGCTTCCAGCCCACCGCCAGTCCGATTGCGCAGCTCAACATTCCCGCCATGCATCGAAGCAATCCGCTTCACAATCGCCAGGCCCAACCCGGTGCCTTTGCCGCCGCGAGCACGATCCCCGCGAGTGAACGGATTGAAGATCGCCTCCAGCTCCGACGGATCAATCCCCGCCCCGCGATCCATGACGCTCAGCACCACATACGGCGCACTCACATCCCCGGAAACATAGGCCGCCACTTCGACGCCACTTCCCGCGTGGTGCAAAGCGTTGCCAATCAGGTTGTTCAGCAAGCGCTTCATCGACACGCGTCGCAACGGGAACGGCTGAATCGGCTCCAGGCGCAAACGGACTTTCTCTTCGTTCTGGTTGTACGGCGCGGCAACTTCACGAACCAGGTCGGTCAAGTCCACCTCTTCCACCGACTCATCGCGGCCGTCGCGAATGAACGCCAGGAACTGATCGAGAATTGCGTCCATGTCCTCGATGTCGCGGACCATGTCGTCCGTCAGGTCGCTGTGGTCGCCCATCAACTCCAGCGACAGGCGCAACCGGGTCAGCGGCGTACGCAGATCATGGGACACGCCCGCCAGCATCAACTCGCGCTCGCGGCCCGCCTGCTCGACGTCTTCCGCCATCTGGTTGAACGCGCGATACACCTCGGTCATCTCGCTCGGGGTGTCGCTGATCGGCAGGCGCACGCTGCGGCCCTGGCCAAGTTGCCGGGCGGCATAGACCAGACGCTTCAAGGGTTGATTGAGCTGGCTGACGAAGATCCACGCCGAGGCGGTGGACAGCAGGCCGATGGCAAGGAACCAGCCCAGCACGTTCCAGATTTTCTGGCCGCGCAACGGATGCGGGTACAGCGGCACCTTCAGCCAGCCATCGCCCAGGCTCGGCGCCCGGACCCACAGCGCCGGCGGCGAGTGCATACGTAATCGAACCTCGGTGTCAGCGCCGAGTTCGGCCTGCATCTGCCGCTGATAGATCTCGCTGTAAGGCCAGTGTTGCTCGCCCTCCGGCACGCCGGTGCCCACCACCCGGATCAGGGTCGCGGCTTCGGCAATCTTGTCGCGGTTGTTTTCATCGGCGGCCCAATAGGCGCGCAACGTCAGGGCGACGCCGTGGCTGTATTGGCGGTCCACCAGCACGTCTTCGTTCATCAGCAGATAAACCAGGGTCAGTGCCTTGGAGAACAGGACGACGATCAGCACCAGCCACAGGGTGCGGGAGAAGAAACTCTGGGGGAACCACACGGGGGTTTTCATGGATAACCGCTACACACTTGCAGGAGCGAGCGATGCTCGCATATTGCGGATCGCGAGTCTGCGGACACTTGCGTCCGCACGACCCGCTCCTACAAATCGCCGATCACTTGGTGGCGGCGCCATCCGGAACGAACACGTAGCCCACGCCCCAGACAGTCTGGATATAACGCGGCTTGGATGGATCAGGCTCGATCATCCGGCGCAGACGGGAAATCTGCACGTCGATGGAACGCTCCAGGGCATCCCACTCGCGACCACGGGCCAGGTTCATCAGCTTGTCGCGGGTCAGTGGCTGACGCGCGTTCATGACCAGGGCCTTGAGTACCGCGAACTCACCGGTGGTGAGCATGTGCACTTCGTCGCCGCGTTTCAGTTCGCGAGTCGCCAGCGACAGTTCGTAGTCGCCGAACGTCACGCTTTCGTCTTCGCTGCCCGGCGCGCCCGGCACCGGTGCCGACTGACGACGCAGGACCGCCTTGACGCGAGCCATCAGCTCGTCCGGGTTGAACGGCTTGGCCAGGTAATCGTCGGCGCCCAGTTCCAGGCCCTTGATGCGGCTCAGCTCGTCGCCCTTGGCGGTGAGCATGATGATCGGAATCTGATTGTTCGCGCCGCGCAGACGGCGGCAGGCGGTCAGGCCGTCTTCGCCGGGCAGCATCAGGTCGAGGACGACCAGGTTGAACACTTCACGCGCCAGCAGGCGGTCCATTTGTTCAGTGTTCGGTACGGCGCGGGCGCGGTAGCCCTTGCTGACGAAAAAGCGTTCCAGCAGGCTGCTGAGCCCCGGATCGTCGTCAACGATAAGAATTTTTTCGCCTTCAGCAATGTTTGCAGTGCTGCTCATTGGATGCTCCTTTGATCTCGGCGCGCATTATGGCGTAGCTGCCGTTATACGCACCGTGTGCATTGTTAGCAGATTTTTCCTTCACCGCCAGAAATCCGGGCATTGTGCCTACAGACTGCGACACCCCCGAATGACACAACGCTGGTTATAATGCGCGGCCTTTTGTGTCAGGCAACGTCTGATCGTTACCGTTGTGGCGTCTTTTTATTTTCATCGCCGCGGCAGTAATTGTTCGATTTCACGGGTCAACGGGATGCCTGTTGATCCAGGTAGCGGCGCAGGCCAGGCCGCTCAACCAGACTCGCCGAGCCTTTATCCCTGCGCCCGCGAGCCTGCTTTCACAATTTGTCAGGTGGTTTTATGGACAGCATCAACAGCCGCATCGCCGAGGAACTCGGCGTACGCCCACAACAGGTCGAAGCGGCCGTCGCGCTACTCGATGAGGGCTCTACCGTTCCCTTCATCGCCCGTTACCGGAAAGAAGTGACCGGCAGCCTCGATGACATCCAGCTGCGTCATCTGGAAGAGCGTCTGCGCTACCTGCGAGAACTCGACGAACGGCGTATCAGCATCCTCGCCAGCATCCAGGAGCAGGGCAAACTGACCCCGCAACTGGAGCGCGACATCAAGCTCGCCGACACCAAGACCCGCCTCGAAGACTTGTACCTGCCGTACAAGCAGAAGCGCCGCACCAAGGGCCAGATCGCCCTGGAAGCCGGCCTCGGCGAGCTGGCCGACGGTCTGTTCAACGACCCCTCGCTGACCCCGGACACCGAAGCCGCACGCTTCATCGACGCCGAAAAAGGCGTGGCCGATGTGAAGGCGGCCCTCGAAGGCGCCAAGTACATCCTCATGGAGCGCTTCGCTGAAGACGCCGGCCTGCTGGACAAGCTGCGCAATTACTTGAAGCAGGAAGCCACCCTCAGTGCCCGCGTGATTGCCGGCAAGGAAGAGGAAGGCGCCAAGTTCCGCGACTATTTCGAACACGATGAACCGCTGAAAAGCATGCCGTCGCACCGCGCGCTGGCGATTTTCCGTGGCCGCAACGAAGGCATCCTCAGCTCCGCGCTGAAAGTCGGCGACGAACTGCCGGGCACCATGCACCCGTGCGAAGGCATGATTGGCCAGCAGTTCGGCATCCAGAACCAGAACCGCGCCGCCGACAAATGGCTGGGCGAAGTGGTGCGCTGGACCTGGAAGGTCAAGCTCTACACCCACCTCGAAACCGACCTGCTGGGCGAACTGCGCGACGGCGCGGAAACCGAAGCGATCAACGTGTTCGCCCACAACCTGCATGACCTGCTGCTGTCGGCCCCGGCCGGCCCGCGCGCCACCCTGGGCCTCGACCCGGGCCTGCGCACCGGTTGCAAGGTCGCCGTGGTCGACGCCACCGGCAAGCTGCTGGATCACGCCACGGTTTACCCGCACGTGCCGCACAACAAGTGGGACCAGACCCTGGCGATTCTGGCCGCCCTGTGCGCCAAGCACTCGGTGGACCTGATCGCCATCGGTAACGGCACCGCCAGCCGCGAAACCGACAAGCTCGCCGCCGAGCTGATCAAAAAATACCCGGCGATGAAGATGACCAAAGTCATGGTCTCCGAGGCCGGTGCATCGGTTTACTCGGCGTCGGAACTGGCCTCCAAGGAATTCCCGGACCTCGACGTGTCGATCCGTGGCGCGGTGTCGATTGCCCGTCGCTTGCAGGATCCACTGGCCGAACTGGTGAAGATCGACCCGAAATCCATCGGCGTCGGCCAGTACCAGCACGACGTGTCGCAGCTGAAACTGGCCCGTGGCCTGGACGCTGTGGTCGAAGACTGCGTGAACGCCGTCGGCGTGGACGTGAACACCGCGTCCGTGGCGCTGCTGGCCCGTATCTCCGGCCTCAACGCGACCCTGGCGCAGAACATCGTCAGCCACCGCGACGAGCACGGCGCGTTCAAGACCCGCGCGGCGTTGAAGAAAGTTGCGCGTCTGGGCGAAAAAACCTTCGAGCAGGCCGCCGGCTTCCTGCGCGTCATGAACGGCGACAACCCGCTGGATTCGTCCGCGGTTCACCCGGAAGCCTATCCGCTGGTGCAACGCATCGCCGCTGAAACCGACCGCGATATCCGTTCGCTGATCGGCGACGCAAGCTTCCTCAAGCGCCTAGACCCGAAGAAGTACACGGACGAAACCTTCGGTCTGCCGACGGTCACCGACATTCTGCAAGAGCTGGAAAAACCTGGCCGCGACCCGCGTCCCGAGTTCAAGACCGCCGAGTTCCAGGAAGGCGTCGAAGACCTCAAGGACCTGCAACTGGGGATGATCCTCGAAGGCGTCGTGACCAACGTGACCAACTTCGGCGCGTTCGTCGACATCGGCGTGCATCAGGACGGTTTGGTGCACATCTCTGCGCTTTCGGAGAAGTTCATCAAGGATCCGCGTGAAGCGGTGAAGGCCGGTGACGTGGTGAAAGTGAAGGTCATGGAAGTCGATATCCCGCGCAAACGCGTCGGCCTGTCGATGCGCATGAGCGACACGCCGGGCGAGAAAATCGACGGTGCTCGAGGCGCGCGTCCGGGATCGGCACCCCGCCAGTCCCAGAACACTGCACCGCGCAAGGAAACCACGGCAGCGGCTCCGGCCAACAACGCCATGGCTTCGCTGTTTGCCAACGCCAAGCAGTTGAAGAAACGCTGATGGACATTCCTGCCGGGCTGACGGAAAGCGCGTTTTTCAAGCTGCTGGGCTGTCGCTTGCACAGCCTGGAAACCGGGGTGGCGCAAGTCGCCCTGGGGCTTGAGCCAGAACTGCGCAATCGCGGCGGCAAGCTTCACGGCGGGGCCTTGTTCAGTCTGGTGGACATTGCCATGGGGCTGGCCTGTTCCAGCACCCACGGCTTTGACCAGCAGAGCGTGACCATCGAGTGCAAGATCAACTACATCCGCGCCGTGTCTGACGGCGAAGTGATGTGCACGGCGCGGGTGATCCACCCGGGCCGCCGCACGCTGGTGGTCGAAGCCGACGTGATGCAGGGCGACAAACTCGTCGTAAAAGCACAAGGCACGTTCGCTGTCCTGTAGCTAGCCGTCATCGATTTGAGGTAATTTCCTGTGGGAGCGAGCCTGCTCGCGATTGCGGAGTGTCAGTCACGTAGTTGCCGTCTGACACTCCGCAATCGCGAGCAGGCTCGCTCCCACAGGATTTGTGCAAAACTTGATCGACCGGCGACAAAAACCAGGCGAAAACGCCAGTTTCAACTTCACCCTTGTAGACCGTCCTGCCCACCCCCATATTGGGGCGACTGACGCGTGAAGGAATCCAACTTGAGCGAACTTCTCAACCGCCGCCTGGCTCTGCTCGGCGAGCGCGCTAACCTCTCTCTGCTCGAACAGTGCCTTCACGGCATCGAACGTGAATGCCTGCGCGTGACCGGCGAAGGTCGCCTGGCGCAAACGCCGCACCCGGAAGAATTGGGTTCCGCGCTGACCAACGAACAAATCACCACCGACTATTCCGAGTCGTTGCTGGAGTTCATCACGCCCGCCCTGCCCGACCCGGCGGATACCCTGGCGAGCCTGGACAAGATTCATCGTTTTGCCTACAGCAAGCTCGGCAACGAGTACCTGTGGAGTCCATCGATGCCGTGCCCGTTGCCGGCCGAGGAAGATATCCCGATCGCCTATTACGGCACCTCCAACATCGGCAAGCTCAAGTATGTCTACCGCCAGGGCCTGGCCCTGCGCTACGGCAAGACCATGCAGTGCATCGCCGGGATTCACTACAACTTTTCCCTGCCGGAAAAGCTCTGGCCGCTGCTTAAAGAGGCCGAAGGCTTCGACGGCACCGACCGCGACTATCAGTCGTCGGCCTACATCGCCCTGATCCGCAACTTCCGCCGCTACAGCTGGTTGCTGATGTATCTGTTCGGCGCCTCGCCGGCACTGGACGCCGGTTTCCTGCGCGGTCGTTCGCACCAGCTGGAACAACTGGACCCGGACACGCTGTACCTGCCGTACGCCACCAGCCTGCGCATGAGCGACCTCGGTTACCAGAGCAACGCCCAGGCCGGCCTGACGCCGTGCTACAACGACCTGGCGAGCTACACCGACAGCCTGCGCAAAGCCGTGGCCACGCCGTACGCGCCGTACGTCGAAGTCGGCACGCACAAGGATGGCGAGTGGGTGCAGCTCAACACCAACATCCTGCAGATCGAAAACGAGTACTACTCCAACATCCGTCCGAAGCGCGTGACCTACACCGGCGAACGGCCGATCCAGGCGCTGGTTGCCCGTGGCATTCAGTACGTCGAAGTGCGTTGCCTGGACATCAACCCGTTCCTGCCGATGGGCATCGACCTCACCGAATCGCGGTTCCTCGATGCGTTCCTGCTGTACTGCGCGCTGAACGACAGCCCTCTGCTGACCAATAATTCGTGCAGCAACGCGACGTCGAACTTCCTCAGCGTGGTCAAGGAAGGCCGCCGTCCGGGCCTGCAACTGCAGCGCGACGGTCAACCGGTTGGCCTGAAAGAATGGGCGGGCGAGTTGCTGGAGAAGATCGCGCCACTGGCCGCGTTGCTGGATCAAAGCCATGGCGGCGATGCGCACAGCAAGGCGCTGGATGCGCAACTGGCCAAGGTCAAGGATTCGTCCCTGACACCATCGGCCCAGGTGCTGGCGGCGATGGCCGAGCACAAGGAAAGCTTTGCCCAGTTCTCTCTTCGTCAAAGCCAGGCCCACGCGGAATATTTCCGCAGCGAACCTTTGAGCCACGAAGACCAGGCGAAATTTGAAGAGCGGGCGCGTTCGTCGCTGGCGGAGCAAGTGGAGCTGGAGCAGAACGAAGTCGGCGATTTCGATGTGTTTGTCGGGTCGTATCAGGCGAGCATTCTCGCGATCAGCAACTGATCATTGGCGGTCCTACAGACCTTGATCGCCAGCAAGCTGGCTCCTGCAAAAATCATGTGCCTCACACATAACCCTGTAGGAGCCGGCTTGCCGGCGATGGCGGCCTGTAATTCACCGCAAGCCTCAAGGGCCTCATCGCCGGCAAGCCGGCTCCTACGAGGAGTTGCGCGATAATGGCATTTAGAATCTTCCGCTCATAAGCTAATTCGAAAAGGTTATTTATTTTCGGATTCTTAGATCATTTAGTCTCCTCTCACGCCGACTCTCGGTCCGCCTGATATGGAGCTTCCCCATGAAACTGCACTTCCCTCTTCGCCTCCTGGCGGCCGCGTCGTTGGCTGCAGCGAGTTTGTTTGCCCAGGCGGCCGACGTCACTGTCGCCTACCAGACTACCGTTGACCCGGCGAAAGTCGCCCAGGCCGACGGCGCTTACGAAAAAGCCACCAACGCCAAGATCGACTGGCGCAAATTCGATAACGGTGCCGACATCATCGCCGCCATCGCCTCCGGTGACGTGCAGATCGGTTACCTCGGTTCCAGCCCGCTGACGGCTGCAATCACTCGCAAAGTCCCGGTAGAAACCTTCCTCATCGCCACCCAGATCGGCGCCGCTGAAGCGCTGGTCGCCCGCGACGGTTCCGGGATCAAGACGCCACAAGACCTGATCGGCAAGAAAATCGCCGTGCCGTTCGTTTCCACCGGCCACTACAGCCTGCTCGCCGCGCTGAAGCACTGGAACATCGACCCGTCGAAAGTCACCGTCCTCAACCTCGCGCCACCCGCCATCATCGCGGCGTGGAAACGCGGTGATATCGACGCTACCTACGTTTGGGACCCGGCGCTCGGCGTGGCCAAGGAAAACGGCAAAGTGCTGATCACCTCCGGCGAACTGGCCAAGTTCGGCGCCCCGACCTTCGATGCCTGGATCGTGCGCAAAGACTTCGCCGAGAAGCACCCTGAAATCGTCACCGCATTCGCCAAGGTCACCCTCGACGCCTACGCCGATTACCGCAAAGACCCGAAAGCCTGGCTCGCCAATCAATCCAACGTCGACAAGCTGGTGAAGCTGTCCGGTGCCAAGGCCAGCGACATTCCGCTGCTGCTGCAAGGCAACGTCTACCCGCTGGCGGCTGACCAGGTCATCACCCTCGGCGCGCCGACCACCAAAGCCATCACCGACACCGCCGTGTTCCTGAAAGAACAAGGCAAGGTCGAAGCTGTGCTACCGGACTACGCGCCGTACGTCAGCGCCAAGTTCATCACCAACTGATCGGGAGTTCATTGCGATGGCTTTGCTACAGCTGGAGCGCATCAGCGCACAGTACCCCGGTAGCCCGGAACCGGTATTGGCGGATATTTCCCTGAGCCTCGGGCCCCAGCAGTTGCTGGTCGCCCTCGGCCCCTCCGGCAGTGGCAAGACTTCGCTGTTGAATTTGATTGCCGGTTTCGTCGAGCCCAGCGCCGGGCGCATCACCCTCGACGGCGTGCCGGTCAAAGGCCCGAGCGCCGAACGCGGCGTGGTGTTCCAGGACGACGCCTTGCTGCCTTGGCAGGACGTGCTGGCCAACGTCGGTTTCGGTCTCGAACTGGCCGGCGTGTCCCGGGAAAAACGCGAAATTCGCGCCCGGGAAATGCTCGCCCTGGTCGACCTTTCCGGTTTCGAACACCGGCGTATCTGGCAGCTCTCGGGCGGCCAGAAACAACGTGTCGGCCTGGCCCGCGCCCTCGCCGCCGACCCGCGCGTCTTGCTGATGGATGAACCCTTCGGTGCCCTCGACGCTTTCACCCGCGAACAGATGCAGGAGCTGCTGCTGCAAGTCTGGCAGCGCACCGCCAAACCGGTTTTCCTGATTACCCACGACATTGAGGAAGCGGTGTTTCTCGCCACGGACCTGATTTTGCTGGCGCCAAATCCGGGGCAAATCGTCGAGCGCCTGAGCCTGGATTTCGGTCAGCGTTACGCCGCCGGTGAGTCGGCACGGGCGATCAAGTCCGACCCGCGCTTCATCGAAACCCGCGAACACGTGCTCGCCAAAGTGTTTAACCAACGCAGCGCCGCCACGCGGCAGGAGCGCGCATGAGCAGCTATGAAATTCCCGCCGTCACGGTAAAACCCGGATCGACCGCGATTCCGGTGCGTCGCAGTTTGAGCACACGCTGGATCAGCGTACTGACCCTGGTCGCACTGGTTGCCCTGTGGTGGGCTGTCACCGCGACAGGGGTGATTGAGCCGCTGTTCCTGCCACCGCCGTCCGCCGTGCTGCAAAAGGGCTGGCTGCTGCTGACCACCGGCTACATGGATTCAACGTTGTGGCAGCACTTGGGCGCGAGTCTCAGCCGGATCGGCCTGGGCCTCGGCTTCGCCGTGTTAACCGCTGTGCCGGTCGGTATTGCGATCGGTGCCAACCGCATCGCTCGCGGCATTCTCGATCCGCTGATCGAGTTCTACCGTCCGATTCCGCCATTGGCCTATCTGCCGCTGATCGTCATCTGGTGCGGCATTGGCGAGTTGTCGAAAGTCCTGCTGATCTACCTGGCGATTTTTGCCCCGATCGCCATCGCGACCGCCACTGGCGTGCGCACTGTCGACCCGGCCAAATTGCGCGCCGCGCAGTCCTTGGGCGCGACCCGGGCGCAGCTGATTCGCCATGTGATTTTGCCGAGCGCCTTGCCGGACATTTTGACCGGTGTGCGCATCGGTCTCGGTGTGGGCTGGTCGACCCTGGTCGCCGCCGAGCTGATCGCCGCTACCAGCGGCCTGGGCTTCATGGTGCAGTCGGCCGCGCAGTTCCTGGTCACCGATGTGGTGGTGCTGGGGATTCTGGTGATTGCGCTGATCGCCTTCGCCATGGAGATGGGCTTGCGTGCACTGCAACGCAAACTGGTGCCGTGGCACGGCCAGGCTCACTAAAGACTTGTCATTGACCATGCCGACAGATCGGCACCCCGGATTGAAGAGAACCACCATGAGCCACCTGACCATCGTCCCCCTCAGCTCCGCGCTCGGTGCGCAAATCAGCGGTATCGACATCAGTCAGCCGCTGAACCTGGAACAGCGCGATACCATCGAGCAGGCATTGCTCAAGCATCAGGTGCTGTTCTTCCGCAACCAGCCGATCACGCCACAGCAGCAGGCGCGATTCGCCGCCCATTTCGGCGACCTGCACATTCACCCGATCTACCCGAATGTGCCGGAGCAGCCGGAAGTGCTGATCCTCGACACCGCCGTCACCGACGTGCGCGACAACGCCATCTGGCACACCGACGTGACCTTCCTGCCGACCCCGGCGATGGGCGCGGTGCTCAGCGCAAAACTGCTGCCGGAGTTTGGCGGCGACACGTTGTGGGCCAGCGGCATTGCAGCCTATGAAGCGCTGTCCGCGCCGATGAAAAGTCTGCTGGAAGGCCTGACCGCGACACACGATTTCACCCGTTCGTTTCCGCTGGAGCGCTATGGCAACACCCCGGAAGCATTGGCGCAGTGGGAAGAGGCACGCCGCAAGAATCCACCGTTATCGCACCCGGTAATTCGTACGCATCCGGTGAGCGGGCGTCGTTCGCTGTTCGTCAACGAAGGGTTCACGTCGAAGATCAATGAACTGTCGGAAACCGAGAGCGAGGCGATTCTGAAGCTGCTGTTCGCCCACACCACGCGGCCGGAATTCACCATTCGCTGGCGTTGGCAGCTTGACGATATCGCGTTCTGGGACAACCGCGTGACGCAGCATTACGCGGTGGATGACTACCGGCCGGCGCGGCGGGTGATGCAGCGGGCGACGGTGTTGGGGGATGTGCCGTTCTTCCGGTAACCCCTGTTTTTGCATTGGCTATTCTGACCCCATCGCGAGCAGGGCTCACTCCTACAGAGTTATCGGCTGGCCACACATTTTGTGATCAACCCTAACCCCCCTGTAGGAGCGAGCCTGCTCGCGATAGCGGTATGACAGGCGCCGGATACGCCGGCGCCGAACACTTACTCAGCCGTCGAAGGCTTCTCCCAAAGATTGATCCCGCCTTCCTGGGCAAACCGGTCAATCTCCGCCAGTTCTTCTGCACTGAAGCTCAAATTTTTCAACGCCCCGACGTTCTCGATGATCTGCTCCGGCCGGCTCGCGCCGATCAGCGCCGAAGTCACGCGCGTATCGCGCAGCGTCCACGCCAGCGCCAGTTGCGCCAGGCTCTGGCCGCGACGCTTGGCGATCTCGTTGAGCCCGCGCACATGGGCGATGTTGGCCTCGGACAGGTGCGACGACTGCAACGACCCACCGCCCGGACGATTGACCCGCGCATCCTTCGGGATGCCATTGAGGTACTTGTCGGTCAACAAGCCCTGCGCCAACGGCGTGAAAGCAATCACGCCGGTACCCAGTTCGTCGGTGACATCCAGCAGGTCTTTTTCCACCCAACGATTGAGCAGGTTGTATGCCGGCTGGTGAATCAGCAACGGCACTTTCCACTCTTTCAACAGCGCCGCCATTTCACGGGTTTTCACCCCGGAATACGACGAGATGCCGATGTACAGCGCCTTACCCTGCTGCACCGCCGTGGCCAATGCGCTGGCGGTTTCTTCCAGCGGCGTGTCCGCGTCGAAGCGGTGCGAATAGAAAATATCCACATACTCCACGCCCAGACGCTGCAGGCTCTGGTCGAGGCTGGCCAGCACGTATTTACGCGAGCCACCGCCTTGCCCGTAAGGGCCGGGCCACATGTCCCAACCGGCCTTGCTCGAAATGATCAGCTCGTCGCGGTACTGCTTGAAATCTTCGCGCAGCAAACGGCCGAAATTGATTTCGGCGCTGCCGTACGGCGGGCCGTAGTTGTTGGCCAGGTCGAAGTGGTTGATCCCATGATCGAACGCCGTGCGCAGCAACGCGCGCTGGGTGTCGATCGGCGTGCTGTCACCGAAGTTGTGCCACAAGCCCAGGGACAACGCCGGCAGTACCAGACCGCTGCGACCGACGCGGCGGTAAGGGATGGAGTCGTAGCGGTTTTCGGCAGCGGTGTAAGTCATCGAATCCTCTCTTGTCTGTCTTGAATTTGGCATCGACTGCTTCGCAAGTTGCCCAGCATACGCCCAGACAAACGTCGATAAACCCCAGACAGGAGAAAATGCTGAAACGTTTCACAGATTTCGAAATTGACCGCTCCGGCGCCTGATACCAGGATTCGGATTTATGCCGACAGTTCACGCAACGCAGCAGCCGCCAGGAACCCGGATCTGGAGCTATAACGCTGATCCCGCCTGACTGTCTGGTCGATACGCTCCAGCAACTGCTCAGGCAACGTAGCGTTGAAGCGCACCGATTTCCCGAAATATGGCGTGATGTCGAACTCGACCACACCCCATACGCCACCAGCGTAATCGGGGTTATCAATATGAGCGTCTATCTCCCGCACTTGCGGCAATGGATCACCATCGGCGACCAGCCCCTCATAGTGCAAGGACAACGCTTCCTTCACGTTTTCGAATGCCTGCGCCACCGTAGCGCCCGCAGAGAAACAACCCGGCACGTCCGGGATAATCACTCCGTATTCTGAGTCGGCATCCTTGTGCAGAACGACCGGGAATTTCATTTCGGCGAGTCCTTCCTGTGATGTTGCCTCTTCGAGGCTCTCGTTTCCGGTATCGGGCCTCATTTCAGACCCGCCTGTTTCAAAATGCTGTTGATCGTCCCTTTGGGAAGATCCGAATCAGGGTGTTTGATCGTCACCCGCCCTGCTTTGTACGAATGCTTGTACTGATGGTGGCTACCTCTCACTGCCACCAGATACCAACCATCCTCCTCGATCATCCTGATCATTTCCCGACTTCGCATTACTTCGTCCTTGTGGGCAGCAATCTGCCAAGCACTTTACGCGACGAACGCGGACTCTATACACACGATACACACCCTGACAAATATTAGACCGGCTCAACGTCACTCAGCTTGCTTGAAGACCAGCGGCTACCTGGCGCCCGCAAACACCTCCCCCAACCAATCCACAAACACCCGAACCCGTGGCGACATTTGTCGATTATGCGGATACAGCACCGAAACCGGCATCGGCGGCGGGGGCGTTTCGACCAGGACTTCCTGCACCAGTCCCTGGGCGATCAGCGTTTCCATCCGGTAATGCGGACACTGGATCAATCCCAGCCCGGCGATGGCCGAGGCGGCGTAGATTTCTGCACCGAACACCGAGATCGCGCCCTCGATGGCGACTTCCTGCAATTCTCCATCGACCATGAATTCGAACGGGAACAACTTTGCCGTGGTGCGCGAGACGTAGTTCACCGCGCGGTGATGCTTGAGGTCTTCGAGGGATTTCGGCTCGCCGTATTTGCGCAGGTAAGCCGGGCTGGCGCAGGTGATCTGGCGCAGGCTGGCCACGCGTTTGCCGATCAGCGTCGAGTCACTCAGCGTGCCGGCGCGCAGCACGCAGTCGACGCCTTCGCCGATCAGGTCGACCAGGCGATCGGCTTCGCTGATGGACAATTCGATGTCCGGATAGCGCGCCATGAATTGCGGCAACGCGGGAATGACAAAACTCTTGGCCAGCGTGCCGTGCAAATCGACTCGCAGCCGGCCCTTCGGCGCGACGCTGCGAAACGCCAGCTCAGCCTCTTCCAGCTCCGCCAGCAATTGCACGCAGCGCAAGTAGTACGCTTCGCCGTCCAGCGTCGGACGCACCTTGCGCGTGCTGCGCTCCAGCAAACGCGTGCCCAGCCAGGCTTCGAACTGGTTCAGCGTGTGGGTCAGGGTGGCGCGCGGCAGGTTCAGGTCTTCGGCGGCCAGGGTAAAGCTGCTGCGCTCGTAGATTCGCACGAACACCTTCATTGCTTTGACTTGATCCATGACGCGATCCCGGCCTTCGATTGTTGGCGATTATTGAACAGTCAAGGCAACTCTGGTGCATTTATCAGCCTGAGTAAACATGTGAGTCTGGCTTCACCCCAAGCAGACACCTTTCAAAGGAACCACCGCCATGACTACTCAAACGTCGAAAGTTGCCCTCGTCACCGGCGCCTCCCGCGGCATCGGCGCGATCATCGCCAGACAGCTGGCCAGCGAAGGTTTCGCCGTCGCCATCAACTACGCCAGCAGCGCCACCGAAGCCTCGAAACTGGTGGTTGAACTGCGCCAGGCCGGCCATCAAGCCATAGCGATCAAGGCTGACGTCGCCAGTGCCGACGACGTGCGCCGGATGTTCGATGAAACCGAAACACAACTGGGCAAGGTCGATGTGCTGGTCAACAACGCCGGCATCCTCAAAGTGATGCCGCTGGCGCAGCACACGGACGAACTGTTCGATCAGAACTTCAACATCCATGCCCGCGGCACCTTCAACACCCTGCGTGAAGCGGCCACGCGCCTGAACGCTGGCGGTCGCATCATCAATTTCTCCAGCAGCACCGTCGGCATGAACCTGCCGGGCTACGCCGTGTACATCGCCAGCAAAGCGGCGGTGGAGTCCCTGACCCAGGTATTCGCCAAGGAAATGCGCGGTCGCAACATCACCGTCAACGCCGTCGCGCCGGGCCCGGTCGCGACCGACCTGTTTTTGCATGGCAAGAGCGAGGAGCAGATCCAGAACTTCGCGAAGATGGCGCCGCTGGAACGTCTGGGTCAGCCGAAAGACATTTCTCGCGTGGTGTCTTTCCTGGTCGGTCCGGATTCGGGATGGGTCAACGGGCAGATTCTGCGCGTCAACGGCGGTCTCGTCTGAGCCGCCTCACCCGGTCAAGGAGTAGAAAACCATGAATCTTCCAGGCAACACCGCCCACACCGGGCAATCCAGACTGATGTTTACATCGTTCACCGCAGTGGCCGCTTTCACTGCCGCGCTGGCTGCAGGCTCCAGTTTGTTGCTGGCCCTGCCTGTCTGGGCAATGTTTGTCGGCTGGGTAGCGTTCTTCAGCCGAGGCCTGACCTTACGCGACGGCCTGGTGAATCTCTGCTGTGTGCTGACGGGCATTGTTTTCGGCATGGGTGCGGCGCTGAGCATCGGAGCACTGGCGCCCACGCTCGGCCTGTTTGCTTTGCCGGTCGTGGTGTTTGGCGTGGCAATGATTGTGGTGTCGCTACGGGCCAGCCGGACGATGAACAACATCATCGCTTACTTTCTCGGCCTGATCGCCTACTTCGCCTCGCATCTGGAGCCTTCCCTTGAAAGCTTTGCTGAGCTGGGCGGTGCCGGCACCCTCGGTTCCTTCGCCGCATGGCTGTCCCACCTCGCTCAACAGCGCCTTCTCCATCGAGCCTGAAACCACCCCCACTGTGCAGAGATCAACGCCATGAAATCCGTCATTTTGATTACCGGTGCCTCCAGCGGTTTTGGTGCACTGACTGCCCGCGCGCTCGCCGACGCCGGCCACACTGTCTATGCCAGCATGCGTGAAACGCTGGGTCGCAATGCGCCCCATGTAACTGAAGTGCAGCGCTACGCCGACGAGCATCGGGTAGATCTGCGCAGCGTCGAACTGGACGTGGCGTCCAGCGAATCGGTCGAGGCCGGGGTCGCGAAAATTATTGAAGACTGCGTCCGGCTGGACGTGATCATTCACAACGCCGGGCACATGTCGTTCGGACCCGCCGAGGCCTTTACTCCCGAACAGTTCGCCCAGCTTTACGACATCAACGTGCTGAGTACCCAGCGGGTCAACCGCGCAGCCTTGCCGCAGCTGCGCAAACAGGGCCGGGGCCTGCTGTTGTGGATATCTTCCAGCAGTGCTCGCGGCGGTACTCCGCCGTATCTGGCACCCTACTTTGCGGCCAAGGCTGCGATGGATTCGCTGGCGGTGTCCTACGCCGGTGAGTTGGCGCGATGGGGCGTGGAAACCTCGATTATCGTGCCGGGCGCCTTCACCAAAGGCACCAACCACTTTGTGCACTCCGGCTCGCCTGCCGATCAGGCCCGCGCCGCGCAATACGATGAAGGTCCGTATGCCGGCGTCCCGGATCAGGCACTCAAAGGTCTGGCTGCGCTGGAACCCGCTGATGCCGACGTTGGCGAAGTGGCCAGCGCGATCGTCGAGATCGTCGGCATGCCGTTCGGCACCCGCCCGTTCCGCAAGCACATCGACCCGTCCGAGGACGGCGCGGAAATCGTCAACGCCATGGCCGATCGGGTACGCGCCGAGATGTTTCGCCGCATCGGTCTGGAAGACCTGTTGAAGCCGACGCAGCGCTAACGCCTGCCTTACCCCTTGCCCCGGAGCTCCCATGCGCCAGAACCCGACGTTGCTTATTCCGGCCCTTGCGCCGCTTTATCGCCTCGGCGAACCCGTTTCCCATGCGCTACTCCGCGCGGCATACGGGGTCATCATGATCACTCACGGCCTGCCCAAACTGCTGGGCCAGCCCCACGGTACGATGGCCGACCCGATGGCCGCGTCGATCAACCTGATCCAGAACGTCCTGCACCTGCCATTGCCAGGCCTGATTGGCCTGCTGGTGGCGTTGCTGGAAGGTGTCGGCGGACTGTTGCTGGTGCTGGGGCTGGGCACGCGCCTGCTGGCGGCGATGATGGGTATCCAGATGCTGACAATCGCCAGTATTCTCGGACCGACCTGGCCGTGGATCGACCGCGGCATCGAATACCCGGTGCTGATGGCATTTGTGTCGCTGTACATCCTGTTTCGCGGAGCGGGGCGCTACTCACTCGACCACACTCTAGGTCGGGAACTCTGAAAGTCTTTGCGAGGACTTCACCATGCACACCACGATCATCATCACTTTCGGCCTGGTCCTCCTGGCGCTGATGCTGTTCATCGGCGAGAAGATCGGCTTCAGCCGCCAGACGCTGACCTACAGCTTCATCGTGCTGTGGCTGGCCCTGACGATGATCAACGGCGCCATCGGCGTGGTCACTGCCGGCCAGCCCGTGACGACGGAGCTGGTGGTCGGCAGTATCGTGTTCAGCGTGCCGGTGGCGGCGCTGGTGCTGTTCATGGTGATGACCAGCGAGGCCTGACGTCAGCGCACCAGGTGCAGGAACTGCAGGTGCCGCTCGTACTGGTCGAGGATGTCGTTGATGATCTGATCCTTGGTGTAACCCACCAGATCGTAGTCCTGGCTGCCCTCGCTCAAATGCACTTCGGCCCGGTAGTACCGGCGATTGTTGAGTTCCTTGGAACCCATGCCGCCACGGGCGAACGATGGCGTGAAGTAGCCACGCATCTGCACCTGATAGATGAACGGATGCTGCTCGCCATGACCGATTTCGAGGCTGACGCTGTCGTTGGCCGGATCGGGTTGGGTGATCACGTTCAAACCCTTCTCGACGAACACCGCCGACACCTCTTCAATCGCCGGGCGCACCGTCGTATCGAGGAAACGATAGACCTCGTCCCGCGACGGGAAATGCACTGCCTGACTCAGGCGCTGACGCCATCCGCCACGTCGCGAACCGGACACCGGCGCCAGGGAATGCAGCTGCGCAATCTGCTTCTGTGATTCCAGATAGAACGCTTTATGCAAGCCCCACATCATCAGCAGCAAAATCATCGAGAACGGCAGCGAGGTCAGCACCACCGCCGACTTCAGCGCATCGATGCTGCCGGAGAACAGCAGCGCACTGGTCACCAGCGCGGTCATCGCGCCCCAGAACACCCGCAGCCATTTCGGCCCGTCTTCATCGGGGTTGCCGCCCTTGGCCGAGAGCGTCGACAACACCACGGTGCCGGAGTCGGCCGAGGTGACGAAGAACACGAAGCTGATGAACACCGTGACCGCAATCACGGTTTTGCTCCACGGGTAGGTTTCCAGCAGCAGGTAGAGGCTCATCGACGGGTTGTCGATAGCCGACAGGCCGAGCGCGCTCATGCCGTGGTTGAGCACTAGATCGATGGCGCTGTTGCCGAAGATCGACATCCACGCGAGGGTGAAACCGAGCGGAATCAGCAGCACGCCAAAGACGAATTCACGGATGGTCCGGCCACGGGAAATCCGTGCGATGAACAGGCCCACGAACGGCGACCACGCAATCCACCAGGCCCAATAAAACACCGTCCAGCCGCCCAGCCAGTCGCTGGGTTTGTCATAGGCGTAAAGGTCGAAACTCTTCATCGGCAACGCGCCGAGGTAGTCGCCGAGGTTCTGGATCAGGGTATTGAGCAAGTGCTGCGTGGGGCCGGCGAACAACACGAACAGCAGCAGCGCGCAGGCCAGCAGCATGTTGATGTCGGACATCACCCGCACACCCTTATCGACGCCGGACACCGCGACGATGATCGCCGCGCCCATCATCAGCGTGATCAGGCCAACCTGAATCCAGTGGGTATGCGCGATGCCGAACAGGTAGTCGAGCCCCGAGTTGAGGTGCAACACGCCGAAGCCCATGTCAGCGCCAAGGCCGAACACCGTGGCGATGATGCCGAAGCCGTCCACCGCGTAGCCGATCGGGCCGTTGATGCGTTTGCCGATCAGCGGGTACAGCGCCGATCGCAGGGCCAGCGGCAGGTTGTGACGGTAAGCGAAATAGGCCAGTGCCATGCCGACGAAGGCGAACACGCCCCAACCGTGCAGGCCCCAGTGCAGAAACAGAATCTGCATCGCCTGACGCGCCGCGTCCGCCGTACCGGCCTCGCCTTGCGGCGGTTGCGCCAGGTGGGTCAAGGGTTCGGACACGCAAAAGAAGAACAGCGTGATGCTGATCCCCGCCGCGAACAGCATGCCGGCCCACGACAGGTAACTGAATTCGGGCTCGTCGTGGTCGGCACCGAGCTTGATCTTGCCGTAGCCGGACAAGGCGGTGACCACCACGAAGACCAGATACAGCGTCATCGCGAGCATGTAGTACCAGCCGACCGTATTGGCCGCCCAGTTTTGCGCTTCGAGCAACCAGGCGCCGGCCTGTTCAGGCATGGCAATGACAACGATGCCGAACAGCAGAATGAAGGTCGCCGAGAAGTAAAACACCGGCGGATTCATGCGGACCTGGCCGCTGGCGGGGGTGGATGATGCACTCATGAAAGGTGCACCTCGAGGGGTGGAATCAGGGCAATCAATAACGGACTCGGCAAAGGCAAGCCTCCTGTTGTGAGCGGGCAGCAAACCGGCGGTTTAACTTGAATGAGCGTTCAAGTTAAACATGAATAGGGGGCTAAGGACTAATCGCAGGGCTCGACGGTACTGTTCGTACGCTAGCTCAAGGATGGATATGACGCGGGGTTTGGGGGATTCGTTCGGTGGGGAATTGGGTAAATGTCGTTATCGCGGTTTGCCTTAAGATCAATCGCGAGCAGGCTCGCTCCCACAGGGGATCTTCAGTGAATCCAGAACCATTGTGGGAGCGAGCCTGCTCGCGATGAGGTCGGAGGGAACAATCGAGATATCGGGGTTTTACTTCTGCGTCCCATCATCATGCTGCAGATTCGCCTGCGTCAGGTTCGCCCCCGCCGACACGCTGCGCGTTAGCCAGACATTGCCGCCAATGGTCGAGCCCTTGCCGATGGTGATCCGCCCCAGAATCGTCGCACCGGCGTAGATCACCACGTCATCTTCGACAATCGGATGCCGTGGATGGCCCTTCTGCAACTGGCCGTCTTCATCCGAAGGGAAGCGCTTGGCACCCAGGGTCACGGCCTGATAAATCCGCACGCGCTCACCGATGATTGCGGTCTCGCCGATCACCACGCCCGTCCCGTGATCGATGAAGAAACTGCGGCCGATCTGCGCGCCCGGGTGGATGTCGATACCGGTCGCCGAGTGGGCGATTTCGGCGCTGATCCGCGCCAGCAGTGGCAGCCCGGCGCGGTAAAGATAGTGGGCGAGACGATGGTGAATCACCGCCAGAATCCCCGGATAGCACAGCAGCACTTCGTCGACGCTGCGGGCCGCCGGGTCGCCGTGATAGGCCGCCAGCACATCGGTGTCCAGCAGGCTGCGCAGGCCCGGCAGGGCGAGGGCAAATCCTTGAATGATCTGGATGGTCTGGGCCTCGACTTCAGCGTCTGCCTGGTCACTGTGACGAGCGGCGTAACGCAGTTCGAGACGAGCCTGGGCCAGCAACGCATTCAGCGCGACGTCCAGCGTGTGACCGACGTAAAAGTCTTCACTCTCTTCGCGCAGGTCCACCGGCCCCAGGCGCATCGGAAACAAAGCACCGCACAACGCTTCAAGAATGTCCGCCATGGCCGCGCGGGAGGGCAACTCGCGACCGCCCTGCTCGCCGCTGACACGGCCGTTTTGTGCCCGCCACTGATCGCGCGCCGTGCGCAGCTGGCTGACGATGGTCTGCAATTGCCAATGGCTGGAACGCTCACTCACGGTAAAAACTCCACACGGGCGGCCGGACTGCCTGGCCGCGCTGACGGCGATTACTTTACGGCAAGGTCTCGAATCCGAATTAAGAACCGATTGTGCTGTGCTCAGCACTTTCGGCTATAAGCAATCTTGCCGGTTGCCCACCTTTATGGCCGTGCCTATAGTCCTGACATTACTCACCGCCAGTACGGACCCATGATTAAACAACAGCTCGCCCGTTTTGACCGTCTCGACCTGCTCGACCACCCGACTCCTCTGGAAAAACTCGAACGCCTGTCGGCCTGGCTGGGCCGCGACGTGTACGTCAAACGCGACGACCTGACGCCATTGGCGATGGGCGGCAACAAGCTGCGCAAACTCGAATACCTCGGTGCCGATGCACTGGCCAAGGGCGCCGACACCTTGATCACTGCCGGCGCGCTGCAATCCAACCACGTGCGCCAGACCGCCGCCCTCGCCGCCAAACTCGGCCTGGGGTGTGTCGCATTGCTGGAAAATCCGTTGGGTACCGACGACGCCAACTATCTCGGCAATGGCAATCGGCTGCTGCTCGATCTGTTCGATACCAAGGTCGAGCTGGTGGACAACCTCGACAACGCTGACGAACAGCTGGAAGCCTTGGCCGCACGCCTGCGCAGCAACGGCAAAAAACCGTACCTGGTGCCGATCGGTGGTTCGAATGCGTTGGGGGCACTGGGTTATGTGCGCGCGGGCCTGGAACTGGCCGAACAGATCAAGGACACCGGCCTGACCTTCGCCGCCGTGGTGCTGGCCTCGGGCAGCGCCGGCACCCACAGCGGCCTGGCACTCGCGCTCAGTGAAGCACTGCCGGATCTGCCGGTGATCGGCGTCACGGTTTCCCGCAGCGATGAAGATCAGCGGCCGAAAGTCCAGGGCCTGGCCGAGCGCACGGCGGCGCTGCTGGAAGTGAATCTGCCGGCCAGTTTCAAGGTCGAGCTATGGGACGAATATTTCGCTCCGCGCTATGGCGAGCCCAATGCGGGGACGCTGTCGGCGGTCAAACTGGTCGCGAGCCAGGAAGGTTTGTTGCTGGACCCGGTGTACACCGGCAAGGCCATGGCGGGGTTGCTGGACGGGATCGGGCGCCAGCGTTTTGATGAGGGGCCGATCATTTTCCTGCATACCGGTGGGGCGCCGGCGTTGTTTGCCTACGATTCGGCTTTTTAAGAGCGCTTTGCGCTCTATCGTCGGAACGCCGCCCGCCGCAAGCTGGCTCCTACAGGGTTCGCGTCGTGCACGCCCCTGTAGGAGCCGGCTTGCCGGCGATAGCGGTCTACCTATCGCATATTCATTTACGGAATAACAAACGCAATATTTATTATTTTCCTATCTATAAGCGCCATCATATAGTCACGCCGCAGGCGAATTTGCAGCGAGACGCATACGCTGCTTTAGGGCAGGATATCGCAGTCGTCCTTATCCCGATTTTGCCAACATTCCTAAAAAAGAAAACACAGGGGCTGGTCATGAATTTTTCCGCACTACGTCGAAATCTGCTGGTAGGTTCGCTGGGCCTGGCACTGAGCGCCGGTCTGCTGGGGCAAGCGGTTGCCGGTGAGCAACTGCAAAAAATCAAGGACGCTGGCGTGATCAACGTCGGCCTGGAAGGCACTTACCCTCCTTTCAGTTTCGTTGACGCTGACGGCAAACTGACCGGCTTCGAAGTCGAGTTCTCCGAAGCCCTGGCCAAAGAACTGGGCGTGAAGGTCAAGCTGCAACCGACCAAATGGGACGGCATCCTCGCGGCGCTGGAATCCAAGCGTCTGGACGCAGTGGTCAACCAGGTGACCATCTCCGAAGAGCGCAAGAAGAAGTATGACTTCTCTGAGCCGTACACCGTTTCCGGGATTCAGGCGCTGGTGCTGACCAAAAAGGCTGCGGAGCTGAACATCAAGACCGCCGCCGACCTGGGTGGCAAGAAAGTCGGCGTAGGTCTGGGCACCAACTACGAGCAGTGGGTCAAAGCCAACGTGCCGACCGCTGACGTGCGCACCTACGAAGATGATCCGAGCAAGTTCGCCGACCTGCGTAACGGCCGCACCGACGCCATCCTGATCGACCGCCTCGCCGCGCTGGAATACGCCAAGAAGGCCAAGGACACTTCCGCCGCCGGTGAAGCGTTCTCCCGTCAGGAAGCCGGTATCGCCCTGCGCAAAGGCGAGCCTGAGCTGCTGGCCGCCGTGAACAAGGCCATCGACAAGCTGCGTGCCGACGGTACGCTGAAAAAGCTTTCGGAAAAATACTTCAGCGCTGACGTCACTCAATAATGGAAGAAGCTTTCCAACTTGCGCTGGACTCCGCGCCCTTCCTGCTGAAGGGCGCGTACTACACGGTCATCCTCAGCCTGGGCGGGATGTTCTTCGGCCTGGTGATGGGGTTCGGCCTGGCGTTGATGCGCCTGTCGCGCTTCAAACTGGTGAGCTGGCTGGCCCGCATCTACGTGTCGTTCTTTCGCGGCACGCCGTTGCTGGTGCAACTGTTCGTGATCTATTACGGCTTGCCGCAATTGGGGATCGAACTGGATCCGCTGCCGGCTGCCCTGATCGGCTTCTCGCTGAACATGGCGGCCTATGCCTGTGAAATCCTGCGTGCCGCGATCAGCTCCATCGAGCGTGGCCAATGGGAAGCCGCAGCGAGTATCGGCATGACCCGCGCGCAGACCCTGCGCCGGGCCATCATCCCGCAAGCGATGCGCACCGCATTGCCGCCGCTGGGCAACAGCTTCATCTCGCTGGTCAAAGACACGGCACTGGCCGCCACCATCCAGGTGCCGGAACTGTTCCGCCAGGCGCAGCTGATTACCGCCCGGACCTTCGAAATTTTCACCATGTATCTTGCCGCCGCGCTGATCTACTGGATTCTGGCCACGGTGCTCTCGCACCTGCAGAACAAGTTGGAAGAGCGGGTCAATCGGCACGACCAGGAGTCCTGACCCCATGATTGTCGTGGAAAAACTGACAAAGCAGTTCAAGGGTCAAGTGGTGCTTAACGGCATTGATCTGGAAGTGAAGGAAGGCGAGGTGGTGGCAATCATCGGGCCGAGCGGCTCGGGGAAAACCACGTTCCTGCGTTGCCTGAATTTTCTCGAAGAACCTTCCAGCGGCCGGATCAAGGTCGGCGACATCGAGATCGATGGCAGCCGCCCGTTGAACCAGCAGCAGGGCCTGGTGCGACGCTTGCGTCAGCACGTGGGCTTCGTGTTCCAGAACTTCAACCTGTTCCCGCACCGCACCGCCCTGGAAAACGTCATCGAAGGCCCGATCATCGTCAAGAAGGTCCCGCACGCCGACGCCGTTGCCCTGGGTAAAAAGCTGCTGGCCAGGGTGGGCCTGGCGGGCAAGGAAGACGCTTACCCGCGACGCCTTTCCGGTGGTCAGCAACAGCGCGTGGCGATTGCCCGGGCGCTGGCGATGGAGCCGGAAGTGATTCTGTTCGACGAACCCACCTCCGCGCTCGATCCTGAACTGGTGGGGGAAGTGCTGGCGACCATCCGCAGCCTCGCCGAAGAGAATCGCACCATGGTGATCGTCACTCACGAAATGGGCTTTGCCCGTGACGTGGCCAACCGCGTGGTGTTCTTCGACAAGGGTGTGATCGTCGAGCAGGGCGAAGCCAAGGCACTGTTTGCCAATCCTAAAGAAGAGCGGACAAAACAGTTTCTCAGCAAGTTTCTGAACAACGGCCACAACTGAGCCTCAAGTAATAAATCCAACTTCCATGGATGGAAGTTACATTACCTCTCAACAAATCCCTCTCGAATATTCACCTCACCTTCATTATCGCGTGCGGTACATATATATGTCCCGCCACGGATAAACCTCGCCTAATATCCCAAATACAAGTAATCCTTCTCGTACGTGTGGTCTGCCTTCAACCACCACCATGTCCTGCTGATTCAGTGGTCATGTTCGACAACGCGATGAGGCTTGTTAACCCGAAAGCGTAGGAGCTTTCTGAATAACAGCTGATTCGTTACTTGGCCCGCTCATTCTATTGACAGTTATTCATGCGCGTTTATATCTAGTCTCCGGCCAATGTAATCAACCAATGCTTTGTAATAAGCATGTGTTGCCGGGCCACTCAGTTCTTTCAGAAACGGACTTCGCTGCAGGACTTCAAGGAGAAACCCATGAAAAGCATCTCGAACAAACCCGAACTCGCGGCACCGACCGTTGCGCAATCACACAAGAGCGGCATCAACATCACTTCGGCGGCGCATCTGCTGATCGACGTCGCCCCCTACCCCGGCATGGACGAGGGCGATCTGATCGAGTTGTTCTGGGACAACTGCTACGTGGCCTCCAGGGTGCTGGATGCCCATGACGTTGGCCACATGGTGGCGCTACGCGTACCGGAAAGCTTCATCGCCAACGGCTCCTCCCGCATCCACTATCGCCTCATGCAGGTCGGCCATGGGCCTGCGCTGTCACCGGCAACCCGTGTACAGATCAAGCTCGACTGCCCGGGCGGCCAGCCACCGGCGTTGTGTGGTGACGAAAACCAGCGCCTGGCACCAGTGAGCATTCCAGAGACCATCCGCCGTCAGGGGGTCAACCCGAACCAGATCAAGCGCGGCGTTCCCCTGACCATCGAGCCATACCTGAACATGGCCGCCGACGACGAAATCACCCTTCGCTGGGGCGACGTGCGCATGGACCTGCCACGCCTCAAGGCGAGCGATGTCGGCGAGCCGATTCAGGTCTGGGTGCCGCCCGCGATCATTGTTGAAGCTGGCGAAGACCTGCGCCTTGAGGTGACCTATTGCATCCTCGACCGGGTGGGCAACAACTCCCGCTGGGCACCGGCGCGCACGTTGAAAATTGGCTGCGCACCAAGGCCCGCCCTTTGTAGGAGCGAGCCTGCTCGCGATGGTGGTTAACGATAACGCTTGCCGTCTGAACACACGCGTCGCCCGGGCGTTTTTCGCGAGCAAGCTCGCTCCTACAAATCTGTGCCTGTTGCTGCATGAACAAAGTGTTGCCCCACGTACAGTTGCTCACGACACACTTCTATCCATATTCCTAAAAGTTAGTTTATTAATTTTTTATACACGCTTAGGGTATATAAACCGGACCACCGGACATTCTTGTTTTTACTTCGCCGCACCCATCGCGGCGTCCATGAGATGTGAGGTAGGTATGGTCCGGAACACAATCACCCCAGTGCAGATCGCCAGGGCATTGCGTGCAGCCAAGGAGCGGCACTGATGTCCAGTCTGGCAGATGCAATCGTCCAGAGTGATCTGGACATCGCCCCGCTGTTGTTGCCCACGCAGGTGTTGCGCAACGACGCTCAAGCCATCAAGGCTGCCCATGAGCTGGCGCAAGTCGCCCGCCAACAAGCGGCTAAACGTGATCGCCAGCGCAAGCTGCCGTGGTCGGAAATCGAACAGTTCACCCGCAGCGGCCTGGGCAGTATTGCTGTCCCGCGCGAATACGGCGGCCCGCAGGTTTCGTTCGTCACCCTGGCCGATGTCTTCGCGATCATTTCCGCGGCCGATCCGGCACTCGGGCAGATCCCGCAGAACCAGTTCGGCATTCTCAACCTGGTGCTCGGCAGCGCCACCGAAGCGCAGAAAAAGCAGCTGTTCAAAAGCGTGCTCGAAGGCTGGCGCATCGGTAATGCCGGGCCGGAACGCGGCACCAGGAACACCCTGGAACTCAAGACACGGATCACCGCCGATGGCGACGGATTTGTCATCAGCGGGCAGAAGTTCTACTCCACCGGCGCGCTGTTCGCCCACTGGGTGGCGGTCAAGGCGCTGAACGACGACGGCAAGCAAGTGCTGGCCTTCGTCCGTCGCGGCACACCGGGTTTGCGCATCGTCGATGACTGGTCCGGTTTCGGCCAGCGCACCACCGCCAGCGGCACCATTTTGCTCAACAACGTGCGGGTCGACGCCGAGCTGGTGGTGGACAACTGGAAGATCAATGACAAACCGAACATCCAGGGCGCCGTCTCGCAGTTGATTCAAGCGGCCATCGACGCCGGCATCGCTCGCGGCGCCATCGATGACGCCATCGAATTCGTGAAAACCCGCGCCCGTCCATGGATCGACGCCAAGGTCGAACGCGCCAGCGATGACCTGTACGTGATTGCCGACATCGGCAAACTGAAGATCGAACTGCACGCCGCCGAAGCCCTGCTGCGCAAGGCCGGGCAAGTGCTCGATCAAGTCAATGCCGCGCCGCTCACTGCAGAGTCCGCCGCCCGCGCTTCGATTGCCGTGGCCGAAGCCAAAGTGCTGACCACCGAGATCTCGCTGCTGGCCAGCGAAAAGCTTTTCGAACTGGCTGGCAGCCGCGCCACCCTCGCCGAATTCAACCTCGACCGCCACTGGCGCAACGCCCGCGTGCACACCCTGCACGACCCGGTGCGCTGGAAGTATCACGCCGTCGGCGCCTATCACCTCAACGGCACGCTGCCCGCTCGCCACTCCTGGATTTAACGACCAGACACCTGGAGAAACACATGACTCTTTCTCACCACGTCGCGGTCATAACCAGCGATGAGCAAGCCCTGATTGTCGCCAGTGATTTGGCCGAAGATTTCAAACGCGACAGCGCCCTGCGCGACCGCGAGCGCCGTTTGCCGCACCCGGAACTGGAAGTGTTTTCCCGCTCGGGCCTGTGGGGCATCAGCGTGCCGAAGGAGTTCGGCGGTGCGGGCGTTTCCAACGTCACGCTGGCCAAGGTGATCGCCTTGATCGCCCAGGCTGACGGCTCCCTGGGGCAAATCCCGCAGAACCATTTTTACGCCCTCGAAGTGTTGCGCGTGAACGGCAGCGCCGAGCAGAAAAAACGCCTTTACGCCGAAGTGCTCGCAGGCCAGCGCTTTGGCAATGCGCTCGCCGAACTCGGCACCAAAACCGCCAGTGACCGCACCACCAGCCTGACCCGCGACGGGGACGGCTATCGCATCAACGGCCGCAAGTTCTACGCCACCGGCGCGATCTACGCGCAACGCATTCCCACCTCGGTGGTGGATGAAAACGGCGTGCAGCAACTGGCATTCGTCCCGCGCGACAGCAAGGGCCTGACGGTCATCGACGACTGGAGCGGTTTCGGCCAGCGCACCACCGGCAGCGGTTCGGTGGTGTTCGAAGACGTCTACGTCGCCGCCGAAGACGTGATCCCGTTTCAAAGCGCGTTCGAACGCCCGACGACCGTCGGCCCGCTGGCGCAGATTCTTCATGCGGCCATTGACACCGGCATCGCCCGTGCGGCGTATGAAGATGCCCTGCATTTCGTACGCACCAAAACCCGGCCGTGGATCGATGCCACCCATGAAAAAGCCATCGACGACCCGCTCACGATCAAGAGCTTCGGCCACCTGAGCATTCGCCTGCACGCCACTGAAGCGCTGCTGGAGCGCTCCGGCGAATTCCTCGACCGGGCGCAGGCCGACACCAACGCCGAGACCGTCGCCGCCGCCTCGATTGCCGTCGCCGAGGCCCGTGCCATCAGCACCGAAATTTCACTGGCTGCCGGCAGCACGCTGTTCGAACTCGCTGGCAGCCAGGCCACCCTGATCGAGCACGGCCTCGACCGCCATTGGCGCAACGCCCGGGTGCACACGCTGCACGACCCGGTGCGCTGGAAATATCACGCGGTGGGCAATTACTACCTCAACGATGAAAACCCTCCGTTGCGAGGGACCCTCTGATGGTCGACGCAAAAAAGAAGATCCTGCTCAACGCGTTCAACATGAACTGCATCGGGCACATCAACCATGGTTTGTGGACGCACCCGCGGGACACCTCCACCCAATACAAAACCCTCTCATACTGGACCGAGCTCGCGCAGTTGCTGGAGCGCGGCTTGTTCGACGGCTTGTTCATCGCGGACATCGTCGGCGTGTACGACGTCTACCAGAACTCGGTGGACGTGCCGCTGAAAGAGTCGATTCAGCTGCCGGTCAACGATCCGCTGCTGCTGGTCTCGGCCATGGCGGCGGTGACGAAAAACCTCGGTTTCGGCCTGACCGCCAACCTGACGTACGAACCGCCGTACCTGTTCGCCCGCCGCATGTCGACGCTCGACCACCTGAGCCGCGGCCGGGTCGGCTGGAACATCGTCACCGGTTACCTCGACAGCGCCGCCAAGGCCATGGGCCTGAGCGAACAAGTCGAGCATGACCGCCGTTACGACCAGGCCGATGAATACCTCGAAGTGCTCTACAAACTCTGGGAAGGCAGCTGGGAAAACGGCGCGGTGCTCAACGATCCGCAGCAACGGATCTATGCGCAGCCGGACAAGGTGCACAAGGTCGAGCACAAGGGCGAGTTCTATCAGGTCGAGGGTTATCACCTCTGCGAGCCTTCGCCGCAACGCACGCCGGTGCTGTTCCAGGCCGGCAGTTCGGACCGCGGCTTGCTGTTTGCCGGGCGCCACGCCGAGTGCGTGTTCATCAGCGGCCAGAACAAACCGTCGACCAGGGTTCAGGTGGACAAGGTGCGCGCCAGCGCCGTCGAAGCCGGGCGCAATCCCGAGGACATCAAGGTGTTCATGGGGCTGAACGTGATCGTCGGCGCCACCGAAGAACTCGCCTGGGCCAAGCACGCCGAGTACCTGAGCTACGCCAGCGCCGAAGCCGGCGTGGCGCATTTTTCGGCATCGACCGGGATCGATTTTTCCGAGTACGCCATCGACGAACCGATCCAGTACGTGAAGAGCAACGCGATCCAGTCGGCCACCAAGAACCTGCAAAACAACGACTGGACCCGCCGCAAATTGCTTGAGCAACACGCCCTCGGCGGTCGCTACATCACGGTGGTCGGTTCGCCGGAGCAAGTGGCCGACGAGCTGGAATCGTGGATCGCCGAAACCGGGCTGGATGGCTTCAACCTGACGCGGATTGTCACGCCGGAAAGCTATGTGGATTTCATTGAACTGGTGATTCCGGAGTTGCAGCGTCGCGGGTCGTACAAGACCGCTTATGACGATGGCAGCCTGCGCGAGAAGCTGTTTCACGCCGAGGCGCATTTGCCTGAGCAACACACTGGCTCGGCATTCAGACGCTAAAAGCATCGCCGGCAAGCCGGCTCCTACAAGGACACCGCATTCCCCTGTAGGAGCCGGCTTGCTGGCGATGAGGCCCTAACAGACACCACACATTTAATGCACTGACTGGAAAAAACATCATGACCAAGAACTACTTCTCTCACCCAGTCAAAGCACTGGCCCTGGCCCTCGGCCTCTTCAGCTCCATCACCTTCGCCGCCGACGCGCCGCTGAAAGTCGGCACCACCGCCGCGTTCGCGATTCCGCTGGAAGCCGCCGTCGAAGAAGCGAATAAACAAGGCCTGAAAGTCGAACTCGTCGAGTTCACTGACTGGATCGCGCCCAACGTCAGCCTCGCCGCCGGCGACATCGACGTGAACTACTTCCAGCACGTGCCGTTCCTGGAGAACGCCAAGGCCGCCGCCGGTTTTGACCTGGTGCCGTTCGCACCGGGGATCATCAACAACGTCGGCCTCTACTCGAAGAAATACAAAAGCTTCGACGAACTGCCGGAAGGCGCCAGCGTCGCCATCGCCAACGACCCGATCAACAGCGGTCGCGGCCTGCAACTGCTGGCCAAGGCGGGCCTGATCACGCTCAAGCCGGGCGTCGGCTACAAGGCCACCGAAGACGACATCATCGCCAACCCGAAGAAAATCAAAATCCTGCAAGTCGAAGCCGTGCAACTGGTGCGCGCCTATGACGACGCCGATCTGGTCCAGGGCTATCCGGCCTACATCCGCCTGGCGAAGACCTTCGATGCCGGTTCCGCGCTGCTGTTCGACGGCCTCGACCACAAGGAATACGTGATCCAGTTCGTGATCCAGCCGAAAAGCAAAACCGACCCGCGCCTGATCAAGTTCGTCGACATCTACCAGCACTCGCCCGCCGTTCGCGCCGCCCTGGATAAAGCCCACGGCAAGCTCTATCAAGCCGGTTGGGAAAGCTGAGCATGACGGCAGCGATCCAACGGCGACTGGATATTCCAGAGCCTCAGAAAGCCGAAAAGACTGAACTGCACCCGGACCTGAACCGTGCGCACGTGCGCTTCATCGGCCTGGGCAAGACCTACAACGGCCAGCAAGGTCCGGTGGCGGCGTTACACGGCATCGATCTGGCGATCCAGCGCGGTGAAGTGTTCGGCATCATCGGCCGCAGCGGCGCCGGCAAGTCGTCGCTGATCCGCACCATCAACCGTCTCGAACAACCGAGCACAGGGCGTGTGCTGATCGATCAGGTGGACATCGGCGAGTTCGATGAAGACCGTCTGGTGGCGCTGCGTCGGCGGATCGGGATGATCTTCCAGCACTTCAACCTGATGTCGGCCAAGACCGTGTGGCAGAACGTCGAGTTGCCGCTGAAAGTCGCCGGCGTGCCAAAGGAAAAACGCGAACGGAAGGTCCGTGAGCTGCTGGAACTGGTCGGCCTGCAAGAGAAACACAAGGCTTACCCGGCGCAGCTTTCCGGCGGTCAGAAACAGCGTGTCGGCATCGCCCGCGCGCTGGTGCATGACCCGGAAATCCTGCTGTGCGACGAAGCCACTTCCGCCCTCGACCCGGAGACCACGCAATCGATCCTCGGCCTGCTGCGCGAGATCAATCAGCGCCTGGGCCTGACCATCGTGCTGATCACTCACGAGATGGCGGTGATCCGCGATATCTGTGATCGCGTCGTGGTGCTGGAACACGGTCGCATCGTCGAGCAAGGCCCGGTGTGGGAAGTGTTCGGCAACCCGCAGCATGACGTCAGCAAGACGCTGCTCGCGCCGCTGCAACACGCGTTGCCGCAAGAGTTGCAAAGCCGCCTGCAAAAGCAACCACAGTCGTCTGATGCCGCCGTGGTCCTGCGCTTGCAATTCACCGGCAGCGCCACCGACGAACCGGATCTGGCCGCGCTGTTCGCCGCACTCGGCGGTCGCGTGCGCTTGCTGCAAGGCGGCGTGGAACGGATTCAGGGCCATGCGCTGGGGCAATTGCTGCTGGCGGTGGCCGGCTCGTCGCTCGGTGCCGAGGAACTGCGTCAACGCGCCGGCAATTGGGCGCAACAGGTGGAGGTGCTGGGTTATGTGGTTTGATCGCCTGCTTCAAGGCTTCATCGATACGTTTTTGATGGTCGGCGTGTCGTCATTGATCGCGTTGCTGGCGGGCATTCCGCTGGCGGTGATCCTGGTGACCAGCTCAAAGGGCGGCATCTACGAAGCCCCGGCGCTGAACCGCGCACTGGGCGCGTTCGTGAACCTGTTTCGTTCGATTCCGTTCCTGATTCTGATGGTGGCGCTGATTCCGTTCACCCGGCTTATAGTCGGCACCACTTACGGTGTCTGGGCAGCCGTGGTGCCGCTGACGATTGCGGCCACGCCCTTCTTTGCGCGTATCGCGGAAGTCAGTTTGCGCGAGGTGGATTTCGGCTTGATCGAAGCGGCGCAAGCGATGGGGTGCCGGCGCTGGCATATCGTCTGGCATGTGCTGTTGCCTGAGGCGTTGCCGGGGATTGTCGGGGGTTTCACGATTACCCTGGTGACGATGATCAACTCGTCGGCCATGGCCGGGGCGATTGGCGCCGGTGGTTTGGGGGACATCGCGTATCGGTACGGGTATCAGCGGTTTGATAGCCAGATCATGTTGACGGTGATTGTGTTGCTGGTGGTGTTGGTGGCGGTGATTCAGTTGGGTGGGGATCGGTTGGCTCGGGGGTTGAATAAAAGGTGAATGAAGCATTCTGGTTCGGCGATGGGAGAGCATCGCCCCCACGCCGAACGTGGACAACCGATGGCTAAGCTATCGAAGCTCTGCGACCGGGCTTGACCGTCGTCCATTGACCGCCGGCATTAACACCGCTCCGATATCCTGCAAACAGAATTTGATCACGGCTACGCTCTTGAATGCCTGTCGCAGTCGATCTCGGTTCTCGGCGATAGAAATCGTCAGTAGGAACGGTGTAGCCGTCAGCCTCACCCATAGATCCTCTCGTGTCGCTGTAATAGATCCCGGGGCCACTTAAATTTCTAGTAGCCCTATCCCTTCCAAACATACCTTTTACGGTACTTCTTTTGGTTATCCACACCGTGGACCGATAAAGTTCATCAGTGTAGTTTTCAGTCAAAGCCTCCAATAGCTTGTTTCCAATGGAGGACGATCGTTGCGCGGCGATAACAGCGTTCGCAGTTTGGCTTCCTTCATGAAAAGCCAGAAAGCCATGAGGTGCATCCAGCGGCTTCATCGGAGCTTTCATTGCTACATCTACATCCATGTACACCCCGCCGTACGAATGAACTATAGCGAGTTCCGCAATATCGCTGGCCGCTGCGAAGTTGTTATAAGCCCCGCTCAGCTCCTGATTAAAAAATCCGACGATTTTGTGAGCGTTATCGTAATTCTTGCCCAAGTCCTGGAAGAGTTCGTCCATGAGTCTTATTGATACGCTTCGCGCGTTGCGCGTCGCAAGATACCTGCCGCTGGGGTCGTTGCCCTCCTCCATGTTCAAGAATGTATCAACAATCAATTTTCCCCGAGTCGTCCAGACATTCACTTCGTAGTCAGGATTCAGCTCTTTGAACATGAGCACGTTATGTGCGTGTTCCTCAGGCAGGTTTTTTCCAACCCAAAAAAAATGTGCAATTTTTGGAATAGTCGATTCGGAATTCTTCCCATCAAAATCAACCCTTCCTATTGGATTATTACGAACAAAACAAAACTGATTAAGGCCATCCACAATACCTGCCGGATCTGCACTTACCCATCGCAATAGCCACGGCGCATAGTATCTGTAGCCGTAGTAGTAAAGTCCTGTCGCATCGCGCTCTTTACCCGAATAGCGAATGGTTTTGTACTTCGCCACCAACGCACTTTTCCCTGCCCAGCACGCGGTACCGCCGAAGGGGTAGTAGCGCTCCCAAGTCAGCACGCCCGCATCAGCATCCAGTTCCAGCGTGCGGGAACGCAAATGATCACAAAGGTTGTAGCGCAGTTGATCGGCATGGGCGCCGTTCGGCCAATGCAAAGCTCGTACGCTACTGCGCCCGGCTTCGGTGCTGATGACATGGTGCTCTTCGCCATCGGCATGACGGTGGATTTCAAGGCTATGCAGGTAACGGACTTCCGAGCGCAGAGTTCGGTTAATGGTCTGGCTGACATTCACTTTGCGCACTCGATGGCCCAGCCGGTCGTAGAAATAGCATTCGTCATCGTCGGGCTCATTGATGCGCTTGACCAAGGTCACCCGGCTCAACTGGTTGCGAACATCCCATTGCATGACCTGGCCACGCAACAGTTCCCGTTGATTGCCACCGGCATCGAAACCGGAGTCGATATCCGGTTCCCCAGGCAGCGAACCATCGTCCCGCTGCGCCAGGCTGCGGTTGCTGCGCGCGGAAGTGAACATCGAGAAGCCCGGCGCGCCGCTGTGGTGCCGGGTGATCAGATTGCCCGCTGCGTCGTAGTCGAAGCGCTGGGTGTAATTGCGCCGCTGATTGGGGTCCAGCGGGGTGGGCAGTAATGCCGGGAGCGCGGGTCCGTGACTTGGGTTGGCGACTTCCCAACCGCTGGCTTCGATCAGTTGATACAGGCTGTCGTAGCGGTAGCGGTTGATCGGGTCGATGCGCTGGTTGTTGAAGTGCGAAACGGACTGAGCCTTGTCCTCCAGCTCAACGATATTGCCCACCGCATCGTAGACGTAATTCAAATCCTGCAGCGGCTTCTGACTTGCGACCGCCGCCACCAGCCTGATCAACCGACCGTCATCGGCACCGTACAGGGCCTGGGTCTTCACGCCATTGCCGGCGGTTTCGCTTTCGATCTGATCGAGCGCGTTGTAGCGGATGTGGCTGACCAGCCGTTGTGGTTGCTTGCCTTCTCCCGCCAATGTCAGCCAGGCCTCACTCAACTTTCCCGACACGTCATAGCCGAAAGTGCGGACATTGCCCATGGCGTCGGTCAGACATTCAATCTCGCCCGTGGGACGAAAGGAATGCCGGGTAGTGAACACCTCGTCTTCCAGCCACTCGTCTCGGGCATCGGGGTCGAGGGGCCAGTCAAGCGTTTCAAGTTCAATCAGATAGCTGATGCTTTCAACCAGCACAGCGCCGGCCAACCCATATTCTTTAGTGATTTGAGAGCTGGCAGGGTTGTCATGGCGAATCAATCGGCCGCACTGATTGCGTTCGGCATCCACCGCGTCAGCGCCACCGTAAGTGAACCGGTCAACCACGCGAGGCAAAGCGTCCGAGCCCTGTTCGGTGACCGCGACAGGACGCTGCTGATCGTCATATTCGCAGTGCCGCTGGCTACCTCGACCGTCCCAGAAGGAATGCAGCGAGCCAACGCGATTCAACAGACTCAGCTGCCAACCGGCGTCCACACTTTTCGTCAATACGGGCTGACCATTCAAGCCGTAGACCGTCGCCAGGTTCGGTTGCGGCGCCGTGCCCCAAAGCCGCGGATCCCAGGATGCAACCGGCCGCCCGGCCTCATCGAACATTTGCCGGGTGATGCGCGGCTCAATGACGACCTCGTCGGGATGGCGACAATAGCCCACGCTGCGGATCGCCAAGGCGCGCGGATCAATAACTGACAATGTGGGGGTGTGTGGGTGAGGGTTCACGGCATCGACGGTCCTTCACTCGGTTCGAGCAAAGACTGAGCCTTTTTGGGCCGGGCCGATACTGTAAGAAGTAACAGGTCGGCGGCGATGGCTGCGCAGCAGCCACCGATGTCATGGCGTATATTCGGCAAATTCCAATTGCCTGCGCAGCCGATCATGAAGCAGTCCCCCGACGACCTTGAGAAAATCACTTCCACCACCCTCGGTCACTACAACTCAGTGGCCGAAGGTTTCCGCGAAGGGACCCGCGATCACGATGTCAGCCAGAACATCGATGCGTTGCTGCGACATATCCACGGCGAGGCGCCTTTCGACATCCTCGACTTCGGCTGCGGACCGGGTCGTGACTTGCAGACCTTTACGCGCATGGGCCACACCGCCGTCGGTCTGGATGGCTCGGAAAAGTTTGCGCAGATGGCGCGTGAAGACAGTGGCTGCGAAGTGTGGCAACAGGACTTTCTGAAGCTGGATCTACCGGCTGAACGCTTCGACGGGATTTTTGCCAATGCGGTGTTGTTCCACATTCCGCGCCAGGAATTGCCGCGGGTGCTGAAGCAATTGCACGGGGCGTTGAAGCCGGGGGGCGTGTTGTTCAGCTCCAATCCGCGTGGGGAGAATCAGGAAGGCTGGAACGGGCCGCGTTATGGGGCGTATCACGATCTTCAGGCGTGGCAGGATTTGCTCACGGCGGCGGGGTTTGTCGAGCTGGAGCATTACTACCGGCCGGCCGGGCTGCCACGGGAGCAGCAGCCTTGGTTGGCGAGTGTCTGGCGTAAACCTGTGTAGTCAGGTCAGACGCCATCGCGAGCAGGCTCGCTCCCACAGGGAAATGCGGTCTCCTGTGGGAGCGAGCCTGCTCGCGATTAGAGCGCGAAGCGCTCTGCTTTTAGTGGACCTCTTTCTTCGGCTCGCGAATCTTGTACCAGGCCACATACAGCGCCGGCAAAAACAGCAGCGTCAGCAACGTCGCGATGATGATCCCGCCAATCATCGCGTAAGCCATCGGCCCCCAGAACACTTCCCGGGCAATCGGGATCATCCCCAGGCTTGCCGCCGCGGCCGTCAACAGAATCGGCCGGCGACGGTGTTCCGTGGCTTGCGCCACCGCGTCCCACGGTGACAGCCCCTCCTGCTCCAGCGCGTCGATCTGGGTCACGAGGATGACCGAGTTGCGGATGATGATGCCGATCAACGCGAGAATCCCGAGGATCGCCACGAAGCCCATCGGCGTGCCCGTCGGGATCAGCGCCAGCACCACGCCGATCAGGCCGAGCGGCGCGACGCTGGCCACCAGGAACAGCTTCTGCACGCTATGCAACTGGATCATCAGGAACGTCGCCATCAGGAACAGCATCAGCGGCACGACCTTGGCAATCGGCCCCTGGGCCTTGCCGCTCTCCTCGACCGTGCCGCCGGTGGCGACCTTGTAGCCCACCGGCAAAGCAGCGGCGAACTTGTCGATCTCCGGCTTCAGTTGCTTGACCAGATCGGTCGGCTGAATCTCGTCGCGCACCGCCGCCTTGATGGTGATGGTCGGTTTGCGGTCGCGGCGCCAAACCAGCGGCTGCTCAAGTTCATAGCGCACGGTGGCGAAGGCCAGCAGCGGAATCGAAGTGCCGCTGGGCGTGACAATCTGCAGGTTCTGCAGGGTTTCCGGCGTTCCGCGCTCCGCGTCCACTGCGCGGCCCACGACGTTGATCAGGTAGATGTCGTCATCCACCTGGGTCACCGGCGCACCGACCACAATGCTGTTCATCAGATTGGCCACGTCCTCCGATGACAACCCCAGTTGCCGCACCTTGTCCTGCGCGATGTCGATGCGCAGGACTTTACCCGGCTCGTTCCAGTCGTAAATGATCTCGCCGATGTGCGAATTTTTATCCAGCTCGGTGGCCAGGGCGATCGCGTGTTTGCGCACCTGGTCGATGTCTTTGCCACTGACCCGGTACTGGATCGGCCGGCCCACCGGCGGCCCCATTTCCAGTGCCTGCACGTAACTGCCGATGCCGACGAAATCCTTGCGCAAGCGCTCACGCAGACGCTGGCTCAGGGCTTCTCGCGATTCCAGGCCCTTGCTGACGATCACCAGTTGCGCGTAGTACGGGTTCTGCAATTGCTGGTCGAGCGGCAGGTAGAAACGGATCGCGCCCTCGCCGATGTAGGTGCTCCAGCGCTCGATGTCCGGGTCGCCCTTGAGCGTCGCTTCGAGCTTGTCCACCGCCTTGCGGGTTTCGGCGATCGAGGCGTTTTGCGGCAGGTTGAGGTCGACGAGGATTTCCGGGCGGTCGGACGACGGGAAGAACTGGTTCTGCACGAACTGCATGGAAAACACCGACGCCACGAACAAGGCGATGGTGATGCCGATGGCCCACCAGCGATTGCGCATGGACCAGAGCATGCCGTAATTGAAGGCACGGCCGATGCGGCCGGGCTCCGCGTCATGGGGTTTTACCTTGGCGCTGAGGATGTGCACGCCGATCACCGGCGCGAACAGTACCGCGACGATCCACGACACCAGCATCGCCACCGCGATCACCGCGAACAGGGTGAAGGTGTACTCGCCCGCCGAACTGGCGTTCAGGCCGATGGGCACAAACCCGGCCACAGTCACCAATGTGCCGGTGAGCATCGGGAACGCGGTCGAGGTGTAGGCGAACGTGGCTGCCTGCTCCTTGGTTTCGCCCATCTCCAGGCGGGTGACCATCATTTCCACCGTGATCATCGCGTCGTCCACCAGCAGGCCGAGGGCGATGATCAAGGCGCCGAGGGAAATCCGCTGCATGGTGATGCCGCTGTATTCCATGAAGACGAAGACCATCGCCAGCACCAGCGGGATCGAGCAGGCCACCACCAGCCCGGCGCGCACGCCGAGGCTGACGAAGCTGACGATCAGCACGATCACCACTGCTTCAAACAGCGCGCTGGTGAAGCCGCCGACGGCTTTTTCCACCACGGCGGCCTGGTCGGACACGTTGTACACACCGACGCCCACCGGCAGGTCGGCGGTCAGGTCGGTCATGCGCTGGTGCAGCGCCTTGCCGAATTCCTGAATGTTGCCGCCCTTCTTCATGGCGATGGCCAGGCCGATGCCCTGATGGCCATTGAAGCGGAACTCAGGCGTTGCCGGGTCGACGTAACCACGGCTGATGTCGGCAATGTCGGCCAGGCGATAGAAGCGATCGTTGAGCTGCAGGTTGACGTTTGCCAGGTCTTTCTCGGAGGCGAACTGCCCTGTGGTGCGCACGGAAATCCGCTCCGGCCCGGCTTCGATAACCCCGGCCGGCGTCACCGCGTTTTGTGATTGCAGGCTCTGCACGACCTGACGCTGATCGATGCCCAGCGCTGCCAGTTTGCGGGTGGAGAAATTCAGGTAGAGCACTTCATCCTGCTCACCGACCATTTCGACTTTGCCCAGCCCCGGCACATCGCGAATCTGGGCGCGTACCTGCTCGACGTAGTCGCGCAACTGACGCATCGACAACCCGTCGGCGGTAAACGCATACACCGAGCCGAACACATCACCGAACTCGTCGTTGAACCCCGGCCCTTGCAGGCCCTTGGGGAACTGGCCGCGAATGTCGTTGATCTTCTTGCGCACCTGGTACCAGATTTCCGGGATGTCCTTGGCGCTGGTGGTGTCGCGCAGGTTCACGAAAACCGTGGATTCACCGGGCCGGGTGTAGCTTTTCACGTAGTCGAGAGAATCGAGCTCTTCGAGCTTTTTCTCGATGCGGTCCGTGACCTGCTTGAGGGTTTCCTCCTGGGTCGCGCCCGGCCAGCTCGACTGGATGACCATGGTCTTGATGGTGAACGACGGGTCTTCCTCGCGACCGAGGTTCATGTACGAGAACACGCCCATCACCAGCGCGACGAACATCAGGTACCAGACAAACGACTGATGCTTGAGGGCCCACTCGGATAAGTTAAAACTCCCTTTCATTGCGGGCTGTCCTCGTCGATTTTGACTTTCTGCCCCGGTTTCAGGCTGTTGACGCCGGCACTGACGACCCGCTCGCCGGACTTCACGCCACTGGCCAGGATCATGGTGGAATCGGTGCGGCTGACCAGGCTGACGTCACGCGGGGACACGGTCTGGGTCTGCGCATCGATGACCCAGATCCGCGACTTGCCATCGACCTCTTGCAGCGCGGTCAGCGGCAGTTCGATCCGCGGCTTGATCGCGGAGCTGAGGGTGACGCTGATCGCGGTGCCCAGGCGAAAACCGGGCGGAGTTTCCGTCAGGGTCAGGCGCGCGCGGCGGGTGCGGGTGGCGCTCTGCGCCTGGGGTTCGATCTCGCGGACGATGGCGGTGGTGGTGATGCTCGGGTCCAGTTGCACGGCGACCTGGAACACCACGTCCGCCGGCAATTGATCGACCAGCGTGTCGGGCAGGTCGATCACCGCTTCCTTGATGTCCGGTTGCGCGAGGGTCACCACTTGCTGGCCAGCGGTCACCACTTGCCCGGCTTCGGCGTTCCACGCGGTGACGATGGCTTTGTGGTCCGTGCGCAGTTCGACGTAACCGAGTTGGTCCCTGGCCTGATCGACCGCCGCTTTTGCCTGGTCAAGGGAGGCCTGGGTGGTTTTCAGATCGGTCTGGGCGATGTCCAGTTGCGCCTGCGCGCCGACGCCGCGATCGAACAGTTCCTGCTGGCGCCGCGCGTTGGCCTGGGCGTTGATCAGTTGCGCCTGGATTTTCGCCAGATCGCCCTGGGCCGAACGCAGCTGGTTTTGCTGATCGGTGGGATCGAGCGTGGCGAGCAAGGCGCCCTTCTCGACCTCGGCGCCGACATCGACGTTACGGCTGGCGATCCGCCCGGCTATGCGGAAACCGACATTGGTTTCGTAACGGGCCTGGATACTGCCGGCGAAGCGGCCGAGGTTTTCCTCGTCCAGCGCCTGGACCTTGACGGACAACACCGGGCGCACCGGCTCGGGCGGTGGCTCTTTTTCCGAACAGGCCCCCAGCATCACGCCGGCGAGCACCAGCAACAGGCGCTTCATGGCTGGGCTCCTTCGGCCAGGTCTTTATACGTATTTTCAGCGATTTCCACTTTCACCCCGGGGTGCAACAACTGGCCGCCGGCGATGATGACTTTTTCGCCGCCCTTCAGGCCGTCGCTGATGATGACTTTGCCGGTCAGGTAACGACCGACCGTGACCGTGTGCAGTTGCGCCTTGCCTTCGTCGTCGACCAGCCACACGGCCGGCTCGTCGAGGTTTTTGGTCAGGGCCGACCAGGGCAGCTCCACGGCCGACTTGCCCGGCGTTTTCGCCGTGGCACTGACCACCGAACCGAGCTGCATGCCCTCCGGCAGTCGATCAAGGGTGACTTTGACCTGCACCGTGCCGGTCTGCGCGGACACCGCCGGGGTGACTTCGCGCACCGTGCCTATGGTCTTGATGGCAGGGTTGTCGATCAGGCTGACTTCTACGGTCTTGTCTTCGGGGGGCTCCGTCAGCAGCGATTCATAGACGTTGAACACCGCATCACGCTCGCCGTCCCGGGCCAGGCTGAAAATCGGCATCGTCGCCTGTACCACCTGGCCCACTTCAGCCTGGCGCGCGGTGATGACCCCCGGCGCATCGGCGATCAGCGCGGTGTAGCTGAGTTGTTCCCTAGCGTTGGCCAACTGCGCCTGGGCGGCCGTCAGCGCGCTCTGGCTGCTGCGCAACGCGGCCTGGGCGGAGTCGAATTCGCTCTGACTGGTGTAGCCCTTGGGCAGGAGTTTTTGCTGACGAACGAAGGCCGCTGCCGACTGCTTGACCCGCGCCTGCTCGGCGACCACCTGGGCCTGGGCCGAGTCGACATTGGTCTGCAGGTCTTTTGGGTCGAGCCTGGCCAACACCTGTTTGGCCGTGACCCGGTCACTGACATCGACCATGCGCTGAATGATCTTGCCGCCCACACGGAACGACAGCTCGGTCTGGACACGCGCCTGCACGTCGCCGGTGAGGGTCACGGTGGCCGCGTAATCCAGAGGCTTGACGGTTTGCACGAACACCCGCGGGCGATCCTTTTCGACCTGGGGTTTTTCGCCGCAGGCACCCAGCAGGACAAGAAGGCTCAAGCCAACCGCTCTTTTCAATCCGGGACCAGCCATGCAGACTCCTTTGCGTTGTACGGACGTGCCAATGGCGATACGACTGTGAGCTTAGAACAGGGTTCCGCCTTCGCCCACGCTGTCAGGTATTTCATCCTGTGGAAGATGCAGATTGTTCCTACACGCCAATTTCGGCATCGACGCTATCCTGATGCCATTTCAGGGCCACAGAGAACATCTTTATGCTCAAGACCCTCGCGGTGGCCAATTACCGCTCGATCAACAAACTGGTGATTCCACTCGGTCGCCTGAACCTGATCACCGGGCCGAACGGCAGTGGCAAATCCAACCTCTACCGCGCGTTGCGCCTGCTGGCGGAAACCGCCCAGGGCGGCGTGGTGAATGCGCTGGCCCGCGAGGGCGGGCTGGATTCGACGTTCTGGGCCGGACCGGAAACCATCACCCGCCGCATGCGCAACGGTGAAGTGCCGATCGAGGCGACCGTGCGACACGGCGTCAAGCGCTTGCGCCTGGGGTTCGCCGGCGAGGATTTCAGCTACGCGATCGCATTGGGTTTGCCTGAGCCCAGCCTCTCCGCGTTCTCGCTGGACCCGGAAATCAAAAAGGAATACATCTGGAGCGGCCCGTTCTACCGCCCGGCCAGCCTGCTGGTGGAACGCAACGGTCCGATGATCCGGGCGCGTGACGGCCGCGACTGGGAGGTGCTGGCCCAGCACACGCCGATTTTCGACAGCCTGTTCGATCAGGTCGGCAGCCTGCGGACTTCGCCGGAAGTCTTGCAGTTGCGCGAGTTCATCCGACGCTGGCGCTTCTACGATCATTTCCGCAGCGATGCCGATGCGCCGGTGCGTCAACCGCAATTGGGTACCCGCACGCCGGTCCTGCACCATGACGGGCGGGATCTGGCGGCGGCGTTGCAGACGATTCGCGAAATCGGCGACCCGGAGGCGTTGCAGAATGCGATCAGTGACGCGTTTCCCGGCGCACGATTGAACATCGCGCAACTACAGGGCGGCCGGTTTGCCATCGAGTTTTATCAGGAAGGGTTGTTGCGCCCTTTGTCGGCGGCCGAGCTGTCCGACGGGACGTTGCGATATTTGCTGTTGGTGGCGGCCTTGCTGACGCCTCGTCCGCCGTCGCTGATGGTACTGAACGAGCCGGAAACCAGCCTGCATCCGGACCTGTTGCCGGCGTTGGCGCGCTTGATCATCCGCGCGTCCGGGCAGTGTCAGGTTTGGGTGGTGTCCCATGCACGGCGCTTGATCTCGGCGCTGCAGGAGGACCCGGAATGCAATTGCATCGTGCTGGAAAAAAACCTCGGGCAAACCGGAATTGTCGGGCAGCGGATGCTGGATGAACCGGCGTGGTACTGGCCGGATTGAGCAGCACCTTAAACATCGCTTTCGCGAGCAGGCTCGCTCCCACAGTTGACCGAGTTGTCCAGACGGACGCGATCCAATGTGGGAGCGAGCCTGCTCGCGAAGAGGGCCGAAAGAACGCCGCAAAAACTACAGAATCACCCCTGCCACTTCCCACCCTCGACAATCACGCTCTCAGGCTTGGTGTCATCGCTCAGCTCTTTACGCACATATTGGTCGTACAGCTTGAGCAAATACTTCTCCTCGCCCAGCTTCGCCAACTCGGCGTTCACCCAGTCACGCAGCTCGATGTTGCCCTTCTTCACCGCCGGTGCGATCGGTGCTTCGGCGCCGAGTTTCTGGTCCAGCACGCGGTAGCCAGGGTTCTGCTTGGCCCAGCTGAACAGCACCAGGTTGTCCTGCGCATACGCATCGCCACGACCATTGGCCAGGGCTTGCAGGGACTCGGAGTTCTTCTCGAACTTCAGCAGTTTCCAGTCCGGATGGTTCTTGGTCAGCCAGATATCCGCCGTGGTGCCAGTGGTAACGATGGTGGTACGGGTCGCGAGGTCGTCGAGGTTTTTCACTTCGCTGGCCTGCGGCACCAAGGCCTGCACCGCGACTTTCAGGTTCGGGTTGGTGAAGTCCACCGCTTCCTTGCGCTCCGGGGTCACGGTCATGTTGGCCAGGATCAGGTCGACCTTGTCGCTTTGCAGGAACGGAATCCGGCTCGCCGGCTCCACCGCCACGAACTCGACCTTGTTTTCATCGCCCAGCAGATCCTTGGCGAATTGACGGCCGATGTCGGTATCGAAACCCACATAACGTCCCGCCTCGTTGACGAAACCAAACGGCGGCTTGTCGGTGAAGACGCCGACGATCAACTTGTCCCGTGCCTTGATTTTGTCGATGTAGCTGGCTGGCGCAGTGCTTTCGCTGGCGACTTTCGGCTTCGGCGGCTCTTCGGTTTTGTTGCAGCCAGCCAGCAGCGCGAGGCCGAGCAGTGGCAATAGCAGTAGAGAAGACTTGGCAGTTTTCATGGCAGTTCCAGTTCCTTTGTTTGAGTCGTTTTGGGTAGTGCGGCGACGTAGGAGAACTTCTCCAGGAACTGCTGCGCTCGTGCGGTTTGCGGGTTCGTAAAGAAAATCTCGGGTGGGTTTTGCTCAAGGATTCGTCCGGCATCCATGAACACGATGCGGTCAGCCACGGCGCGGGCGAAGGCCATTTCGTGGGTGACGATCAACAGCGTCATACCTTCGCGGGCCAGGCCCTGAATGACTTCCAGCACTTCCTTGACCATTTCCGGGTCGAGGGCGGCGGTGACTTCATCGAACAACATGACCTTGGGGTTCATGCACAGCGAACGGACGATGGCGATGCGTTGCTGCTGGCCGCCGGAGAGCTGGCGCGGGAAGGCGTCACGCTTGTCCAGCAAGCCCACACGCGCCAGCAAGGCTTCGGCCTGGACGCGTGCTTCACGGCGTTCACGCTTCTGCACCTTGACCGGACCGAGCAGCAGGTTGTCGAGCACGTTCATGTGCGGGAACAGGTGATAACTCTGGAACACCATGCCGATCTGCTGCCGTACTTCGCGCCAGTCCGTGCCCTTATCCAGCAGTTCGCGTCCGGCAAATGTCAGGCTGCCGCTGTGCGCGACTTCAAGCCCGTTGAGGCAACGCAGCAAGGTGCTTTTCCCGCAGCCGCTGGGGCCAAGGATGACGATCACTTCGCCGGATTTCACCCGCAGGTCGATGCCATCGAGCACTTGCTGCTCGCCGAAAAACTTGTTGAAACCCTTGAACTCGATCAATGCGCTCATGCTTGCGTCCAGCGCCGCTCCAGCACGCGCGAGGCGGCCGAGAGCGGGTAGCAAATGAAAAAGAAAAACAGGAACAGCGCGCCGTAGATCAGCACGGATTCGTAAGTGCGTTCGATGATCTGCTGGCCGACCTTGATCACATCCACCACGCCGATCAGCACCGCCAGGGAGCTGGTCTTGATGATGCGCGTGTAGACGTTGATGGTCGGCGGCGTCATGCGTTTCAGCGCTTGCGGCAGCAACACGTAGCCGTAGAGTTGCGGGCCGTTCAGACCAATCGACAACCCCGCCTCACGCTGTCCGCGTGGCAACGAATGCAATGCGCCGCGCACCACTTCGCCGACCTCGCTGGCGCCCCACAACGACAGGACCAGCACCGCGCACCAGAAGCTCGGGATGCTCAGGCCGAAGAAAATCGGCAGCCCGAAGAACAGCAGGTACAGCCAGACCAATACCGGGATCGCCCGGAACAATTCCAGATAGATCCGCAGGATCGCGTTCAGCCATTTCGAATTCAGCGTGCGCAACACGCCGTAGAGCACGCCGCCGACGGTGCTGATGGCGATGCTCAGAAAGGAAATCGACAGGGTTTCCGCAGCGCCCTTGCCCAGTTGCGGCAACGACACCCACAACAACTCAAGACCCGAACTGGCCATGCTGGAGCCTCCTTTCCAGACGACTGAGCAACAGCGACAGCGGCAAAAACAGCAGCACGCAAATCAGCGTCAGCACGGCGAGCATTTCGTAGGTTTTGTAGTAGAGGGCGATGTAGCTTTTGGTGGTGTAGAGAATTTCCGGCACCGCCACGGCCGAGACCACGGTGGTTTCCTTGAGCAGGAAAATGAAATTGGCGAACAGCGACGGCAGGCTGAGGATTCCGGCCTGCGGCAGGATCACGTAGCGCAGCAATTGCCCGTGGGACAAACCGATGGAACGACCGGATTCAAGCTGCGCCTGAGGCACCGCGCCCACACCGGCGCGCAGCACTTCCGTGAGGTAGGCACCGCCGAGGAACGTCATGGTGATGATCGCCGCCGCAAACCCCGAGACCTTGATGCCCAGCGCCGGCAATGCGAAGTACACGAAGAACAGTTGAATGAGCAGCGGCGTGTTGCGCGCCAGCTCCACGTACAACCCGACCAGGCGTTGCAGGTAAGGCGTACGGAACACCAGGATCGTCGCGTTGATCAAGGCCACCAGCAGCGAGGTGCCGATGGCGATAAAGCCGACCTGCAGCGTCACGCCCACGGCTTTGAGAAACGCCGGCAGGGTGCTGAGGATAAAAGCGTAATCGAGGTTCATTGAACGTCCTGGACGCCGCTCGGTAAGCGACGGTGGTGCGGTCCATGGGCAGTGGATAACCACCCGGCAGGCACCGACTTTAAAGGTATAAGAATCGGAATTTAAATACCGTTAAAGCATATTGATATCACGCAAAAAACTATCCGGTGAATTTGCCGGGAAGGGGGAACACGACTATTTTCCTTTTCGCTGTAGGAAGGATCTTTTTTTCGAAATGCCCCTCCAAGGACGTACCGCTTTTGGCCAGACTCCCCGGCCCAACCATCACAAGGAAGAGAACATGGCTGATTTGAAAGTGCCGCAACGGCTTGACCCGCAGGACATCCTGAAGCTGCTGGTAGCGTTGCGCAGAGCGCTGAAGACCCGGGCAGCCTGAACCCCGCATATCCCCTGTAGGAGCGAGCCTGCTCGCGATAGCGGTGGGTCAGTCGAAATTGATTCCGGCTGATCCACCGCTATCGCGAGCAGGCTCGCTCCTACAGGGGATATGCGGGGTTCAGGCAATAAAAAACGCCGACGCTAGCAACAGCCGTCGGCGTTCGAAACCTTGAAGGGGTTTGGTGCTGCGGTGAATCAGAACGCTGGCAGTACCGCGCCGCTGTATTTCTTGGCGATGAACGCTTTCACTTCAGGGCTGGTCAACGCTTTGGCCAGTTTCTGAATGGCGTCGCTGTCCTTGTTGTCCGGACGAGCCACCAGGAAGTTCACGTAAGGCGAATCTGCACCTTCGATCACCAGTGCGTCTTTAGCCGGGTTCAGACCCGCTTCCAGCGCGTAGTTGGTGTTGATCAGGTCCAGGTCGACCTGGTCCAGAACGCGCGGCAACAAGGCGGATTCCAGTTCCTTGAACTTGAAGTTGTGCGGGTTCTTGGCGATGTCTTTTGGCGTCGACAGGGCGTTTTTCGGGTCTTTCAACTCGATCAAGCCAGCCTTCTGCAGCAGGATCAGCGCACGGCCACTGTTGCTGCCTTCGTTCGGCAGAGCGATGGTTGCGCCATTCGGCAGTTCTGCCAGGGATTTGTATTTCTTCGAGTAGCCGCCAAACGGTTCAACGTGAACGCCGATGACAGTTTCCAGGTTGGTGCCTTTGCCTTTGTTGAAGCTGTCCAGGTACGGCTTGGTCTGGAAGTAGTTGGCATCCAGGTGCTTCTCGGCAACCTGTACGTTCGGCTGAACGTAGTCGGTGAACACTTTGATTTCCAGGTCCACGCCTTCTTTGGCGAGGGTTGGCTTGATCAGTTCCAGAATTTCGGCGTGTGGGACCGGGGTCGCCGCAACTACCAGTTTCTCGCCAGCCTGGGCCAGGCTCGCGGTCAGGGCAGCCGCCAATGCGGTGAACAACAGAACCTTTTTCATGCAGTGTCCTTATCGAGAATCACAGTCGCCTGTGGCGACGGCTAAATATGAAGGTGCCAGCGAAATGCTATCGCTGGCGTGATGCGGACAATACCGGGATTTATTATTCCCGAACAATATCTTTTATTCACTTTCATATTCCATTTGGTTCATACAGCTCTGGCACGGATATCAACCGCCTATACCGTGTTGCACAGCTCCCTGTAGGAGCGAGCCTGCTCGCGATGGACGTCAACGATTACGCGGGCATTCTGAATGCACGCGGTACCCATACGTTCTTCGCGAGCAGGCTCGCTCCTACAAGGATTCGGCCTGCTTAAGGAGTTGTTTGAGGGCGGCTTTTTCGTCTGCCGTGCCTTGGCTGAGAATGTGCTGGAGTTGCCGCTCGATCTGCGTCAACGGCGCTGGCGCCTCGGGCAGGTTCAAGTGCTCGGGCAGGATCTCGTCGCCGGTGCTGACCAACAACGCAAAGTGAATGACGTTTTCCAGCTCCCGGGTATTCCCCGGCCAGCTGTGCTGTTCCAGCAGTTGCTGCGCCGCCTCGCTGATCAGCGGCACGGGCAGGTCGAGGCGCTGGCTGTAGATGCCGAGGAAGTATTCGGACAGGGATAGAATGTCGCCGACCCGCTCGCGCAATGCCGGCAGTTCAAGCTGCCCCTCACTGAGGTAGTGATAAAGCCGCTCGAGGAATTTTCCGGCGGCCACGGCTTGCGCCAGGTCGATGCTGGTCGCCGCGACCAGCCGCACGTCCACCGGGCTCGGTTGATGCGCGCCGACACGAGTGACCTCATGGTTTTCCAGCGCGGCGAGCAACTTGATCTGGATCGGCAGCGGCAGGTCGCCAATCTCGTCCAGATACAGCGTGCCGCCATTGGCCGAACCGAACCAGCCGGCGCGGCTACTTGCCGAGCCGCTGTAACTGCCGGCGGCGTAGCCGAACAATTCGGCATCGGCGTACGTCGGGCTGATCGCGCCGCAATTGACCGACACGAACAACCCGCCGCGATCACTGGCACGGTGGATATGCCGCGCCAGCAATTCCTTGCCGCTACCGGTTTCGCCACGGATCAACACAGAAATCGAACGCGGGGCCAATTGCTCCAGCTCCTGGCGCAACTGGCGCGAGCGCGGATCGACGAACACCAGCGCCTTTGCGCGGATGCTCAGGGGACTTTTTTCGGCGTCGGGAAAGGTCAGCAGCGGCTGACCGAAGGCTTCAAAACTCATGGCAGACTCCCGCCCTAAACCGCCGGGAGACGGGGGGCGTTCTAAAAAAAAGAAAAAATAAAAAGGCTCAAGCGCGACGCAGCGCGTGATGTTCCATACGATTTTGCAGGCGATACAGATAGGCGAAGCCCTGCTCCCAGCGCTGATGACCGGACTTCACATTGATATGTCCGGCACCCGACAGAATCCCCGCCTCGGCGCCCCAGTTGCGCGCCAGTTCCAGGGCGCGCGGCGCACTGACGGCACTGTCGTTGTCGGAGCTGACGACCTGGCTCGGGAACGGCAACAGGTGAGTCGGGATCGGTGCGAAGTTACGCAATGCCGGCGCGCAGGCCGGGCGTTCGACATCCGCCGGTGCGACCAGCAGCGCACCGCGGACCTGACGCAAAAAATTCAGCGGCGCAGTGGCGGCCCAATGCGCCACCGTGATGCAACCCAGGCTATGGGCAATCAGGATCACCGGCGTGCTGTCGGCGGCAATCGCCTCGGCCAGCGCCGCGACCCAGTCTTCACGACGGGGCGTCAGCCAGTCGGCCTGTTCCACCCGTGCGCTGTTCGGCAGGCTGTTCTGCCAGTGGCTTTGCCAATGATCTTCTGGCGATCCTTGCCAGCCCGGCACAATCAGGTAGCGAATTGATTCGTTGCGCATGGGGGAGCTCTCCTGCTGCGTGTCTGTTCCTGATCGAGTATAGGGAGGAGATTTATATTCGTTAAGGAATAAGAAGCTATTTATTAAGACTTTTAAGGAATATATGAACACACCGGCCTGTAGGAGCCAGCTTGCTGGCGATGGCGTGTGTTCAAACGAAATATGTGTCGACTGACCCACCGCCATCGCCAGCAAGCTGGCTCCTACAGGGATTTGCGTTGCTGGAGGGGAATAAAAAAGGGGCCGCACCCTGCCAAGGAGACGGCCCCGGAAACTCAAATCTGATGGCGTGATGATTGGCTGAAACGGATATCTAATAAAGGAATATTTAATTACTTTATTAGAACCTAAGCGCATATATCCGTAGCCGCCCAACATTCTTACCTGCCCACTAACCTATCGCCGTTTTGGGTCAGATTGATGACGAGCGCCGGGGTGTTTTTGAGTTTCCGGGTGCAGCGGTCAAGCCTGGGCGGCGCTCACCTCCTGCGCCGCGGTCGTTTCCTTGCGCACGAAGCGATTTGCCCGCCCGAACGTGCCGAAATCATTGAACCGCACGCCCATCTCGCGCATCACTTTATGCGCGACCGGAACCGTCATCTGGCGGATGTAGAACGGCTCCTTCACCACAAAATGATGGATCCCGTGACTGCTGCCGAAGTTGAAGCAGAACGCCTGCAGCGGCCACATCCACCACGGGTTCAGCACCTGGGTTTGCTGGATCACGTTGCCCGGCTCCACGTCACCGTAGTAATGCATGTTCGAGCTGACGAAATGCAGGCAGAACGTGCGCAACACGTTCGGGCCGATAATCACCACGACCGCGATATCGATCACCTGCATGACCGAGAGCGTGGTCGCCGACCATTCGACGGTCGTGCCCATCAGGTAGGCAATGCCATTGGCGGCGTGGAAACCCAGGAACACGTACCAGGCGCCCCAATGCACCAGCGCCAGCGGCGCATAGACCTTCAGCACACGCTTGATGATGCTGAATTTGTGGGCCCAGGTCGGGGCACGCAGCATGCGGATGAACGCCGACATCACGTTGTCGCCCACCATCAACAACCGTGCAATCCCCCAAGGCTCGCCATTGGTGATCGCCCGCTCTTCCATGTCGGCCTCGGTGCCGGAGGCCTTGTGGTGATTGAGGTGCAAGTGCCGGCGAATCCACGGGTTGATTGTGCTTGGCCGCGCCAGCCACACCAGGCCCATCATCAGATTGTGCGGCACGCGTTGCTTGCGAAAGTACATGCTATGAATCAGGTCGTGTTCCAGCTCGTGGGTCAGCGACGCGAAGAACGCGTTGAGCAGCAGGCATACCCACCAGGCCATATGCCCGTTGAGATAGAGCGCTGCGGAACCGATCATACCGGCGAGGGCGAAGGCCAGGATGCCCGCGCCCACGGCGTCCTGATGGTTGAGAATCGGGTAGCGTTTACGCAGTTCGACCCCTTTGGCCAACACCACTTCGCGAATATGCGCAGATCGCTGAGCTGCATTCAGTCGCTGGGGACTTGCAGAAGTACCGTCCATGCTTCCATCCTCTGGTTATTGATGTTCGCATCCTGCCTTGCGATCCCTCGCAAGGCGGTAGCCGTAGACGCCAACCTGTTGACCGGAAGCGCCAATCAGCATGACTGAACCGACCTCCCTCGCCAGCTGGACCCGCGCCCTGCGCAAGCAACTCGATGCGCTCGGCCTCGACAGCACCGCCCTGTGTCACCAGGCGGGGCTCGACCCGCAATTGATGGACGACCCGAACGCCCGTTACCCGTTGTCCGGCACCACGCGCCTGTGGGAAATCGCTGTGCAGGTCAGCGGTGATCCGGCGATCGGCTTGCGTGTGTCACGGTTCGTCAGCCCGACCACCTTTCACGCGCTCGGTTATGCCCTGGTGGCCAGCGGCAGTTTGCGTGAAGTGTTCGAGCGCATCGTGCGGTATCACCAGGTGGTCAGCGATGCGCTGGAACTCGAGTTGAGTCGCGCCGAAGATCGCTACCGTTTCCGCCTGAAAATCCCGCCAGGCAACCCGGCGCCGGCGTTCGAAGCCATCGATGCCTTCACCGCGATCTACGTGCGCACCTGCCGCAATCGCCTTGGCCGTGAGTACGCGCCGCTGGCGGTGTACCTGCGCCGCCCGGAACCGGCGGACGCGCACCAGTGGCATAAGGTCTTCCGCGCGCCGGTGCACTTTTCGGCCGAAGAGGACCGGCTGGAGTTTTCCCTGGTGGATTTCGACAGTCACCTGGACGACGCCAATCCGGAACTCGCCGAGCACAACGAAACCGTACTCAAGCGCACCCTCGCGCAACTCAAGCCGCTGACCTGGGAGCGCAAGGTTCGCGATGCCATCGAAGAACAATTGCCGGAAGGCGAGCCCAGCGCCGAGCACATCGCCCAGGCCCTGCACCTGAGCTTGCGCAGCCTTCAGCGGCATCTGGCCGATGAGGGCTGCCGGTTCGATACGCTGCTCAACGAAAGCCGCGAAAACCTCGCGCTGCTGCACCTGCGCGACCCGCAATGCTCGTTGAGCGAGATCAGTTATCTGTTGGGGTTTGCCGATACCAGCAGCTTCAGCCGCGCGTTCAAGCGCTGGACAGGAATGACGCCGGGGCAGTTTCGGGATGGGTTGCGGTGACCGGATTCTAAGGGTGTGCTGGATGTTTTGGCCTCATCGCGAGCAGGCTCGCTCCCACAATGGATCTTCAGCGAACACGAAAATGTCCTGGCAGCGCAACCCCCTGTGGGAGCGAGCCTGCTCGCGAAGGCGATTGCCCAGGCACCGCAAAAACCTCAGCGACCCCGATCCCGCCGCACCAACTTGCGCACCCGCGCCACCAGCTCGCTCACGGCAAACGGCTTGAGCAAGTAATCATCCTCATGCAGCTCCAACCCGCGCAGGCGATCCTCAATGCCATCTTTGGTGGTGAGGAACAGCACCGGCGTCTCGCCGAGCTTGCGGATCTGTTGCTGCAACTGCCAGCCGTTCAACCCCGGCAACATCACATCGAGGATGATCAGCCCGTATTCACCGGACTCGATGAAACGCCGGCCGTCCATGCCGTTGAGTGCCACATCCACCGTGTAACTCGCCTCGCTCAGGCCGTTGGCCAGGAGTTTGGCAGTCTCCGGTTCGTCTTCCACTAACAGCACACGCATGGCACACCTCGATTATCGTCATCACAGGCTAGGCGCCTTCGCGGGCAAAGCCCACTCCTTTCGCTCGGCGTGATGAGTGGCGAACATCGAAAGCACATGCGCCCCCCTGTAGGAGCGAGCCTGCTCGCGAAAAACGCCCGGGCACCGCGTTCATCCAGATGGCCCGCGTCATCGTTAACGTCCATCGCCAGCAAGCTGGCTCCTACAGTGTCGAACTGTGTAAACCCATTCTCGTGTGGGAGCGAGCCTGCTCGCGAAAAACGTCCAGACACCGCGCTCATCCAGACAGCACGCGTTATCGTTGACGTCCATCGCGAGCAGGCTCGCTCCCACAGGGGGAACGCGAACACAAAAGAGCCAGGTCGGCTTTAAGGCCGCCTCGGCGGCTGTGGCGGTGAGCGCCCCCTCGAGAGGCCGAGTGGAGGTTCTGCGCAGTGGGCAACCCGGCATGGATGCCGGGTTAGCCGCCCCCGGCCATGGATGGCCGATGGCGGCGGGCCCACGGAGCAGGACCGGAAGGAGGGCATGCCGAGCCTAGGCGAGGCACCGAACGAAAGGGGCAAGAGCGCTTGGTTACTTGGCGCCGGGCGGCGTTCCGTTTTTCCAAGTAGCTCGCCGTAAGGGCGAAACCAATACCAGCCATCACCCAAAAAACGGATATACACCCAACCGCGCAACAACCTAAAAAATCGCCAACCCCCGCAACCGCTCGGCATCCAGAATCTCAATCTCGCCATACTTTAAATCCAGAATCCCCTGCCCCTGCAACTCCTTGAGGATCTGGTTAGTGGTCTGCCGAGACAGCGACAACATCGACGCCAACTGCTCCTGGGGCAGTTGCAGCACACGCCGCGGCGGGTTGATTTCGCCATACCCCTCGGCAATCATCAGCAAACGATGGGCCAGCCGTGCCGGCGCCGGCATCAGGCTCAACTGTTCGAGGTTGATAAACGTCAGGCGCAGTTTCTGGCTCATCAACAAGGCCAGCTGCCGCCAGTACACCGGCTGCTCGTCGAGCAAGGCCAACAGCACCGATTGCGGGATGTGCAGCAAGATGCATGGCCCCACGCCGAACGCATCGTGAGTACGCGGCTGGCCGTCGAACAGACAGATTTCGCCAAACCAGTGCGGCGACTCCACGAGGCTCAACAAAGCTTCCTTACCCTGTTCGCTCACGGCGCCGATTCGAACAGAACCTTCAAGCACCGCATACAGGCCGCACGGCGGATCGCCACGCTTGAACAAGCGCTGCCCCGACGACAGACGCCGCACCTTGGCGGCAGCCAGCAGACTATTCTGTAAGGGAACCGGCAAATGACTGAACCACTGCCCCGTCATCAGACGCGAACGCCAAACCTGCATGTCCATCGAAACTCCTGGAGATTGTCGCCTGGCTGACAGAGCGAAAGGTGAACCCGGGGCAAGATCAGTCACCCTACAGGAGGAATAACAATGAAAAAAAGCCTCGTTGACCATCTCGGTCAATACGCCGCCTATCACCGTGACCCGCGCAATATCGCCAGCCACTTTATCGGCATCCCGCTGATTGTCGTGGCCGTGGCCGTTTTGCTCTCCCGCCCGCAATGGGGCGGCGGCTGGCTCTCGCCGGCGGTGCTGGCTTCGCTGGCGTCGGCGTGGTTCTACCTGCGTCTGGAACTGCGCCTTGGTGTGCTGATGACGGTGCTGCTCGGTCTGTGCGTTTGGGCAGGGCACGCGCTGGCGCAGCAAAGCACGCTGGTGTGGCTGGCGAGTGGCGTCGGGATGTTTGTGATCGGCTGGGCGATCCAGTTTGTCGGGCACCATTACGAAGGACGCAAACCGGCGTTTGTCGATGACGTGACGGGGTTGATCGTCGGGCCGTTGTTCGTGGTGGTGGAACTGGCGTTTTTGCTGGGGATGCGGCGGGATTTGAAAGAGCAGATTGAAGCGCGGGTGGGTGGCGTGCGCGTTAATCCGAATCGCGCGGCTGCTTAAGGCACCATCGCGAGCAGGCTCGCTCCCACAGGGAATTTGTGCACGACACCGACACTGTAGGAGCCAGCTTGCTGGCGATGAACGATAACGCGGCATGTCAGACACACCGCTATCGCCGGCAAGCCGGCTCCTACAGAGTTAGATGTTGGCGACTTTCTGCCAGACCTTCGGCTTGAAGAACAGCGTCTCGCCCTTCGCCAGACCGATCAGGCTGTCGTGATCCTTCACCACTTCAGCCTCGATCAGATCGCTTTGGCCTTCGACCTTCAATGTCACCCGAGTCGTCGCGCCCAGCGGACGAATATCCCGCACTTCAGCCGCGTGATGGTCTTCCAGCTCATGCCGCGACAGCGACACTTCGTGCGGACGGAACAGCACGTGTTTGTCCTCACCCAGATGCAAACGGTTCGAGTCGCCGAGGAAGTGATAAACGAAGTCGCTGGCCGGGTTTTCGTAGACGTCACCCGGTGAGCCGATCTGCTCGATCACACCCTTGTTCATCACCACGATGCGGTCGGCGACTTCCATCGCTTCTTCCTGGTCGTGGGTCACGAACACGGAGGTCAGGTTGATGTCTTCGTGCAGCCGCGCCAGCCAGCGACGCAGCTCCTTGCGGACCTTGGCGTCGAGGGCGCCGAACGGTTCGTCGAGCAGCAGGACTTTCGGTTCCACCGCCAGGGCGCGGGCCAGCGCGATACGCTGACGCTGACCACCGGACAGTTGCTCCGGGTAGCGATCCGACAACCAGTCCAGTTGCACCATGTTCAGCAATTCATGAACCTTGGTTGCAATCTGGCTTTCGCTCGGGCGCTGGTTTTTCGGTTTCATGCGCAGGCCGAACGCGACGTTGTCGAACACCGTCATGTGGCGGAACAAGGCGTAGTGCTGGAACACGAAACCGACGTTGCGATCCCGCACGTCATGGCCGGAAACGTCTTCACCGTGGAACACGATGTTGCCGTTGTCCGGGGTTTCCAGGCCGGCGATGATCCGCAGCAGCGTGGTCTTGCCGCAACCCGACGGGCCCAGCAACGCCACGAGTTCGCCGCTGTGGATGTCCAGGCTGATGTCATTGAGGGCCTTGAACGCATTGAAATTCTTGCTGACGTTACGCACTTCGATCGACATGAATTATTCCTCCGCGGCGCTGGCGCGCAGGCGGTTAATACGGTTTTCGCTCCACTGCTTGAGCAGCAGGATGAAGAGCGCCAGGATCAGCAACAGGCTCGCCACGGCGAACGCGGCCACGTGGTTGTATTCGTTGTAGAGGATCTCGACGTGCAGCGGCAAGGTGTTGGTCACCCCGCGAATGTGCCCGGAAACCACCGACACCGCACCGAACTCACCCATCGCCCGCGCGGTACACAGCACCACGCCGTAGATCAGGCCCCATTTGATATTGGGAACGGTGACGTGCCAGAACATCTGCCAGCCATTGGCGCCCAGCAGGCGCGCGGCCTCTTCTTCCTGGGTGCCTTGTTCCTGCATCAGCGGGATCAGCTCGCGCGCCACGAACGGCACGGTGACGAAAATCGTCGCCAGCACGATGCCCGGCAGGGCGAAAACGATCTGGATATCGTGATCCTGCAACCACGGCCCGAACAGGCCCTGGGCGCCGAACATCAGCACGTAGACCAGACCGGCGATCACCGGCGATACCGAGAACGGCAGGTCGATCAGGGTGACCAGAATGCTTTTACCGCGGAACGAGTATTTGCTCACGCACCACGCGGCGCTGACACCGAACACCAGGTTCAACGGCACCGAGATCGCCACGGCGATCACCGTGAGTTTCAATGCCGACAGCGCGTCGGGTTCAAGGATCGCGGTGAAGAACGAACCCAGACCATTCTTCAAACCCTGGGACACCACGATCACTAGCGGCAGCAACAGGAAAAGGGCAAACACCAGCCAGCCGAGGCCGATCAGGATTCGCCGTGACGTGGCACTGCCACGGCGGGCAGCGTTCGAGGAAGCAGCAGCGATAGATGATTGGGACATTTCTGCGCCTCCTTATGGGGTTTCAATACGGCGTTGCAGCAAGTTGATCAGCAGCAACAGGACGAAGGAAACCACCAGCATCAGTACGCCGATGGACGTGGCGCCGGTGTAATCGTACTGGTCGAGCTTGACCATGATCAGCAGCGGCAGGATCTCGGTTTTCATCGGCATGTTGCCGGCGATGAAAATCACCGAACCGTACTCGCCGACCCCGCGGGCAAAGGCCAATGCGAAACCAGTCAACCAGGCAGGCAGCAGTGCGGGCACCAGGATATGGCGGAAAACCTGCAACGGTTTTGCGCCGAGGCAGGCCGCTGCTTCTTCCACTTCACGCGGGATATCGGCCAATACTGGCTGTACCGTACGTACTACGAATGGAAGCGTGACAAACGTCAGCGCCAGCGTGATGCCGAGGGGGGTATACGCGATCTTGAAACCCAGGTCCGCAGCAAACTGACCCACCCACCCATTCGGCGCGTACAGTGCGGTCAGCGCGATACCGGCCACGGCCGTGGGCAATGCGAAGGGCAAGTCGATCATCGCATCGATGACCTTGCGACCCGGGAACGTGTAGCGCACCAGCACCCAGGCCAGCAGCGTGCCGATGATGCCGTTGATGATCGCGGCATACAGCGCGGTGCCGAAGCTCAGCTTCAACGCCGCCAGTACGCGAGGCGCCGAGATGATCGCCCAGAACTGATCCCAGGTGAGTTGAGAGGCGTGCACGAACATCGCCGCCAGTGGTATGAGCACAATCAGGCTGAGGTACACCAAGGTGTAGCCCAGCGTCAGCCCGAAGCCGGGTATGACGGGGGAGATACGACGCGACATAAAAGTCCTTGGTTGAGAACGCACAAAGCCCCGAACGTAAATCCGGGGCTCGTTTATGGCTTAGTGCAGGTTACTGCGCCGAGTAGATCTGGTCGAACACACCACCGTCATTAAAGAATTTCGGTTGGGCAGTCTTCCAGCCGCCGAAGTCCTTGTCGATGGTCACCAACTCCAGTTTCGGGAACTGCTGGGCGTACTTGGCCGCTACATCCTTGTCACGTGGACGATAGAAGTTTTTCGCGGCAATTTCCTGACCGGCCGGGCTGTACAGGTGCTTGAGGTAGGCTTCGGCGATCTGCTCGTTGCCTTTCTTCTCGGCGTTCTTGTCGACCACAGCCACCGGCGGCTCGGCCAGGATCGACAGCGAAGGCACGACGATTTCGAACTTGTCGGCGCCGCCGTCTTCTTTCAGCGCCAGGAACGCTTCGTTTTCCCAGGCCAGCAACACGTCACCCTGACCGTTGTTGACGAAGGTGATGGTCGAACCGCGAGCACCGGTGTCCAGCACTGGAACGTGTTTGAACAGGGTTTGTACGTATTCTTTGGCCTTGGCTTCGTTGCCGCCATTGGCTTTCAGGCCGTAGGCCCACGCCGCGAGGAAGTTCCAGCGTGCACCGCCGGAGGTTTTCGGGTTCGGGGTGATGACCGATACGTCGTTCTTGACCAGATCGCCCCAGTCCTTGATGCCTTTAGGATTGCCTTTGCGCACCAGGAACACAATGGTCGAGGTGTACGGGGTGCTGGCTTCCGGCAGACGCTTCTGCCAGTCCGCCGGCAGGGTTTTGCCGAGCTTGGCGATTTCGTCGATGTCACCGGCCAGGGCCAGGGTCACTACGTCGGCGCGCAGACCGTCGATCACCGCACGGCCCTGTTTGCCCGAACCACCGTGGGACTGCTGGATTTTCACAGTGTCGCCAGCGTGGTCTTTCTGCCAGAACTTGACGAATTCAGCGTTGTAATCCTGATACAGCTCGCGAGTCGGGTCGTACGACACGTTGAGCAGCTCGTAATCCTTGGCAACCGCGGAACCAGCAAAGAGGGCACTGGCCAACGCGGCCAAAGCGAAATGACGAATCGACGACATGGTGAAAGCTCCTGGAATTCTTGGTGTGTTGGCTTTTTTTTATGATTGCTGGGAACGGTTGCCGGTGGGTTAGCTCGGTTTGTTGCCCGGGTTCTGCAAACGGAATTTTTCTTTGCGTTCGATCTGAACGACCTGAGCGTTGTGCACGGTGATTTCCACGGCGCCGAATCGCAGGTCGCGCAAGGCGCTCTGGATTTCACGCAAGATGGTGGCTTCGTCTTGACCGTCAACGCTACGTAGGGATGCGCTCATGGTGCTGCTCCTTCGACTGAGAGGTTGCCTGGCAGTGGGCGGTACTGCTTGCGGCGTGAGACCAATAGTAGAGAGGTGCGGATATTCTTAAAAAGACTATTTAAGAATGTTTATATAACCAAAAGAAATTGTTTGGCGGGACGCGGGTTTACGTCTGCGCGACGGATCGAGGATCCAGAAACCAACCCCCACGCGATCCCCGTAGGAGCCGGCTTGCCGGCGATGAGGCCCTCAAGATTTACGTATGACTCGAGGCAGCCATCGCCAGCAAGCCGGCTCCTACAGGGGTGGGTTGTCAGTAGGATTCGGGGGCGTGCATCCAGTCCAGTTGCCCCGCGGGCACCGGCCGGCCGAACCAGTAACCCTGGCCAAGATCGCAACCCTGCTCAAAAAGGAAGCCCGCCTGCTCAGCCTGCTCAATCCCTTCGGCATGCACCTGCATCCCCATGCTCTGCGCCAGGGCGATGATCACGCGCACGATCGCGCCATCGTCGTCATCCCAGGGCAACCCGGCCACGAAACCCTGATCGATCTTGAGCTTCTGCACCGGCAAACGCTTGAGCCGCAACAGCGACGAATACCCGGTGCCAAAGTCATCGATGGCCAGCCGCACGCCGAGTTCGCGCAAGCGATGCATCTGCTCAAGCGCCACCTCCGGGTCATCCATCACAGCGCTTTCCGTGACTTCCAGCTCCAGATACGCCGGATCCAGCCCGGTTTCGCGCAACACCTGCGCCACTTGCTGGTACAGCTCACGACGAGCGAACAAACGTGACGACACGTTCACCGCGACAAACGACAACGCCACCCCGGCCTGCTGCCACTGGCACATTTGCTGGCACGCCTGCCCCATGACCCAGGCATCGATCTCGGCTATCAACCCGGTACGTTCGGCGATGGGAATGAATTCCGCGGGCGAGACCAGCCCACGTTGCGGGTGCTCCCATCGCACCAGCGCCTCGACACCGACCAGGCGCCGGCTCTGGAGGTCGTGAACCGGCTGGTAATACACCCGCAATTCCTGCTGCTCCAACGCACGACGCAGTTCTGAGGCCGTCTCGACCCGCTGCTGCGCATGGGCAGTCAATTCTTCGGTGTACAGGGCATAGCCGTCGCGGCCTGCGCTTTTGGCCTTGAACAGGGCCGAGTCGGCATTGCGCAGCAGCTGTTCGGCGCTCAAGGCATCGCCGGGAAACAGGCTGATGCCGATGCTGCCATTGATAAATAGCCGATGCCCGTCAATGGCGAACGGTTCCTTCAGCGCCTCGATGATGCGCTGGGCCAACGCCGCCGCATGCACCAGTTGTGGACAACTTTCGGCCAACACGGCGAATTCGTCGCCACCGAGCCGGGCCAGGGTGATCCCCGGACCGAACAGGGTTTTCAGGCGCTCGGCGACGGCCTTGAGCAACTGGTCACCGATGGTGTGACCGAGGCTGTCATTGATCATCTTGAAGTGATCCAGATCGATCATCAGCAATGCGCAGCCGCGCTTGTGAATCTGCGCCGACGCCAGCGCCTGCTGGGCCCGGTCGGTGAACAGCAGGCGATTGGGCAGATCGGTCAATGGATCATGGTTGGCCAGGTACTTGAGCTCGTGCTCGGAATCCTTGACCGCGCTGATGTCGGAGAACACCGCCACGTAGTGGCTGAGCTGGCCTTCGTCGTCGTGAATCAGGCGAATCGTCTGCCATTGCGGGTAGATTTCGCCGTTTTTGCGGCGGTTCCAGATCTCGCCGCTCCATTCACCATTGGCGTTCAATGTCGCGAACATCGCCTGATAGAAAGCGGTCGGGTGATGGCCGGACTTGAACAGACTGGGTTGCTGGCCCAGCACTTCGTCACGCTGATAGCCGGTGATTTCCATGAATGCCCGGTTCACATGGACGATCACCCCTTTGCTGTTGGTGACCAGCACGCCTTCGCGAGTGCAATCGAATACGGCAGCTGCCTGGCGCAAACGCTCACGATCTTCGTGGCGCTCGCGCAAGGTGGCGCCGATGCCCAGGCAACGGAGCAATCGCGCCCGGGCGATGAAGATCAACCCGGCGCTCAGCAAGACCCAGGCGTAACCGTTGATCAGTTGCCATCGCAGCTGCTCGTCGGAGCTATCGAAGAAACTGTTCAATAAATAACCACTGAACTGCAGCCAGACTACGGAAAACAACAGATAAAGCAGCGCTGCGCGCAATGCGGCGCGATAGATGGCAGACATTCGGTCGTCCATGTCCCTACAAAAGGGTTGGAATTATAGGTGAAAGAAACATCCCGCCACTCTTATCTGAAAGGGCGACTGGTTTTATCCGTGGGCTTAGTGATAATGCAACGGCTGTTTTTTTCTTTTTCGAGGGCCCTATAGCCTATGTGGTACGAAGGTTTTCTCGGCTTGTCGCCCTGGTCACTGGTGGCAGTCACCCTGCTGATGACCCACGTCACGATTATCGGCGTCACGGTCTATCTGCATCGTTATTCAGCCCATCGCTCGCTTGAGCTCAATGCTGGCCTGAAACATTTCTTCCGCTTCTGGCTGTGGCTGACCACGGCGCAGAACACCCGCGAGTGGACCGCCATCCACCGCAAGCATCACGCCAAATGCGAAACCGTCGACGACCCGCACAGCCCGGTCATCAAGGGCCTGTCCACCGTTCTGCGCAAAGGCGCCGAGCTGTACCGCTCCGAAGCGGAGAACCCGGAAACCCTGCGCATCTACGGCAAGAACTGCCCCGAAGACTGGATCGAACGCAACCTCTACAGCCGTTTCCCGCTGCTGGGCGTGGCGATCATGGGCGTCATCGACTTGCTGCTGTTCGGCACCATCGGCATCACCATCTGGGCCATCCAGATGATGTGGATCCCGGTGTGGGCCGCTGGCGTGGTCAATGGCCTGGGCCATGCCGTCGGCTACCGCAACTTCGAATGCCGCGACGCGGCGACCAATTTGGTGCCGTGGGGCATCCTGATCGGTGGCGAAGAACTGCATAACAACCATCACACCTACCCTAATTCGGCAAAACTGTCGGTGAAGAAGTGGGAGTTCGACCTCGGTTGGGCCTGGATCCAGATCTTCAGCTTCCTGCGCCTGGCCAAGGTTCAGCGCGTTGCGCCTATCGCCCACCGCGTCGAAGGCAAAGGCAGCCTGGACATGGATACCGCCATGGCCATCCTCAACAACCGCTTCCAGATCATGGCGCAGTACCGCAAGCTGGTGATCGCACCGCTGGTCAAGCAAGAACTGGAAAAGGTCGATCACTCGGTCCGTCACCAGTTCCACCGGGCCAAACGCCTGCTCTCGCGGGAAACCAGCTTGCTTGATGACAAACACCACGTGCGTATCCAGACCATGCTCGAGCACAGCCAGGCGCTGAAGGTAATTTACGAGAAACGACTGGCCCTGCAGCAGATCTGGGTCAAGACCAGCTCAAATGGTCACGACATGCTGGCCGCGATCAAGGACTGGGTACACGAAGCCGAAGCCAGCGGGATTCAGTCCCTGCGCGACTTCGCCGACCAGTTGAAAACCTACTCCCTGCGCCCCGCCGCTACCGCCTGACGCCGTTGATCGGTGCGCCCTGTTCGCGGGTGCACCCTTCGGAACTTAGCTCCAAATCCCCTATCTCAAAGACACTTCGCCACTACGGCGGGCTTAGTCGTGGCCGCTGTCGAACGCGCGGTACGCCCTTTGAGATTTGTGCCGATGGTCAACAAGAACCTGCAAGACACATCCCTGCCCCAATGGCCCGAGGCTGCGCAAACCCTGATGGCATTGATGCACGCCCAAGGCGAAGTCGCACGCCTGAGCGAACGCGAACAGCTGTTCAGCTCTCTGCTGGTCAGTCTCAATGCGGTGCTTTGGGCCTTCAATTGGGAAACTCGTCAGGTGCTCTACGTCAGCCCCGCCTATGAACGGATTTTCGGCCGTTCCGCCGGGCTGCTGCTGTCCGACTACAACCAGTGGCGTGACAGCATTTACCCGGACGACCTGGAATACGCAGAACGCAGCCTCGCCGAAGTGCTGGTCAAAGGCGCAGTCGAAGACCGCGAATACCGCATCATCGCGGCCGATGGCCAAGTACGCTGGCTCAGCGACAAGTGCTTCATCAACCGCCAAGCCGAGCCGGGTCGGCCTGTGATCATCGTCGGCATCGCCGAAGACATCACCGATAAAAAACAGATGGAAAGCGAGTTGCATCGCCTGGCCACCACTGACGTGCTGACCCAAAGCAGCAATCGCCGGCATTTCTTCGACTGCGCCCGCCGGGAATTCGAAGTGGCCCGCCAGCAGGGCTCACCGCTGGCGTTTCTGTTGCTGGACATCGATGACTTCAAGGTCATCAACGACACCTACGGCCATCCGGAAGGCGATCACGTTCTACAACAAATCGCTGAGACCGGGCGCGGGACGTTGCGGCGTGGCGATGTGTTCGGGCGAATCGGTGGCGAGGAATTTGCCGCGGTGTTTCCTGGCTGCGCACCGGACATGGCCATGCAAGTGGCCGAGCGTCTGGAACGGGAGATTCAGCGATTGAGCTTCAGCCATGAGCACAAGTCATTCGGCATCACGGTCAGCCAGGGCCTGACCAGCCTCACGCCTGAGGATGAAAGCATCGACACCTTGTTCGCCCGGGCGGATGCGGCGATGTATGAAGCCAAGCGCCAGGGCAAGAACCGGATCATCTCCGGCTGACGATAACCCCGGTTATCACACATAAACCAATGTGGGAGCGAGCCTGCTCGCGAATGCAGTCTGCCAGTCACCATTGATGTCGGCTGATGCACCGCATTCGCGAGCAGGCTCGCTCCCACAGGGTTGATGCAGGACTCACTTTTTGCGCAATCGCGCCAACTCCGGCAAACCAATCTTGAGCAACCGCGCCGTCCGGCTCTTGGCCAGCTCTTCGATGCCCTCATGCTCGGTCAGACGCGCCAACTGCGCCGCCATGTTCATCACCAACGCCTCGCGGGAGTAAACCCCGCCACCGAGCTGGTAGACCGCCGCAATCAGCTCTCGCAGCTCCAGCGGCAAGCGCCAGCGAGTGCGCAACGCAGAACCATAGGCCGCGCCGAACTCGTCGAGCGCATCACCGACCTCCTCCCATTCATCCAGATCGCCACCGGCCTGTTTCCATTCCTGCAAACAGCGCAGCAACGCCAGATCGCCCAGGCGATGCAGCATGCCCGCGCAATAGCAGCGCTCCTGATCCAGATCCAGCAAGCGCGCCAGCGTCCGCGCGTATTCGGCGGTGTGTAGCGACAGCTCCCAATTGCGCTCGGCGTAGTCCGCCAACAAGGGATCGCTGAGCCGTGCACTGCGCTTGAGCGCCAGCCCCAGAATCAGGTTCATGCTTTGCCCGGTGCCGAGGCGATGCAGCGCCTGAGCCAGGGTTTGAACCGCCTCGCCATGGTGCTGGGCAGCGCTGTTGGCAGCGGCGATCAGCACGGCGGTAATCTGCGGATCGGTGCGGATTTCTGCTTCCAGCAGCGTCAGATCGAGGCCGTTGGGTTCAAGGCTGCGTTTGACCGCCAGCTGAACATCGGTCATCAGCGGTGCGCCCTCGGCCAGCTCACGCCGACGCTCCAGGTACACCGACAACGTCATGCCCGGCGCCAGCGCCGGTACGTCGCAGAACACCTCTTCACCGGCACTGAGCAATAACCCTTGCAGGCGCTGGGTCAGGCTTTCCATGTTCAATGGCTTGGTCAGGTAGGCCGTCGGCGCCAGGGGCAAGACTTCACGCACACTGGCGCTGTCGTTGCGGCTGCTCATCAGGATGAAGGGCAGCGGCGGATTGCGTTTGCGCTGGCGGACACTGCGCAACACATTCAAACCGTCGACGCCGGGCAATTCCCAGTCGACGATCAGCAGGTCGTAAGCGTTTTCCGTCAGGCGCGTCAGTGCGTCCTGGCCATCGGCGCACAGGTCGAGGCGCGCGTCGCAACGCACATTCAGCAGCACTTGCTTGAGCAGATCGCGGGACCACGGATCGGCCTCGGCAATCAGCACTCGGGGTACGGCGGGTAAATCTACGGCTGTCATGCAATAAGCTCCCTCTCAATGCTTGCACCCTGCACCTTAGTCAATGCGGGCCTGTCGAGACAGGCCATCGTGTTTTTTGAAACAAAAAAAACCCGCCGAAGCGGGTTTTTTGTCGATCAGCTCACAAACCGATCAGAGCTCCGAGAAGCACTCTTCGATGATCGCCAGACCTTTGTCCAGTTGCTCGTCCGGCGAGGTCAGCGGTACCAGGACGCGCAGAACGTTGCCGTAGGTGCCGCAGGACAGCAGGATCAGGCCCTTGTCGCGAGCCTTGGCCACAACCGATGCCACAGCGGCAGCGTTCGGCTTGTGGCTGTCGCCGTTTTCGAACAGCTCGACCGCGATCATCGCGCCCAGGGCACGGACTTCGCCGATCACCGGGTACTTGGCCTGGATGGCCTTGAGACCAGTGACCAGACGCTCGCCGACTGCCTTGCAGCGGTCCAGCAGGTGCTCTTCTTCGAACACTTCCATCACGGCCAGGGCCGCGGCGCAAGCGATCGGGCTACCGGCGTAGGTGCCGCCCAGGCCGCCTGGAGCAATGGCGTCCATGTATTCGGCTTTGCCGCACACACCGGCCAGCGGGAAGCCGCCAGCGATGGATTTGGCGAAGGTGGTCAGGTCGGCGGCAACGCCCATCTGCTCCATGGCGAAGAAAGTGCCGGTACGGCCAGCGCCGGTTTGCACTTCGTCAGCGATCAGCAGGATGCCGTGCTGGTCGCACAGGGCGCGCAGGCGCTTCATGAACTCTTTAGGCGCGACGTAGAAACCGCCTTCGCCCTGAACCGGCTCGATGATGATCGCAGCGATGTCACGCGGCTCAGCGTCGTTCTTGAAGATGCGCTCGATGCTGGCGATCGAATCGTCGACGCTCACACCGTGCAGTTCGTTCGGGTACAGCGCGCGGAACACGCCGCCTGGCATCAGACCCATGCCGGCCGAGTAAGGCACGACTTTACCGGTCAGGCCCAGGGTCATCATGGTGCGACCGTGGTAAGCGCCGGTGAACGCGATCACGCCGGCACGGCCAGTCGCGGCACGGGCGATTTTCACGGCGTTTTCAACGGCTTCGGAACCGGTGGTCACCAGCAGGGTTTTCTTGGCGAAATCACCTGGCACCTTGGCGTTGATTTTTTCGCACAGCTCTACGTACGGTTCGTACGCCAGTACCTGGAAGCAGGTGTGGGTCAGCTTGTTCAGCTGCTCGGTCACGGCGGCGATGATTTTCGGGTGCACGTGGCCGGTGTTCAGCACAGCGATACCGCCGGCGAAGTCGATGAACTCGCGACCTTCAACGTCGGTCACGGTGGCGTTCTTCGCGGACTCGGCGAAGATCGGGTGAATCTGGCCAACACCGCGTGGTACAGCGGCTTCGCGGCGTTTCATCAGGGAAGCGTTAGTCTTGCTCATAAAGTCCTCATTCACCGCTCATCGGGCGGCGTGGTTCAAGGAAAATGCGGCGGGGAGGCAACTGAGGCAGCATGCGATGATCGACTGCCACAGCGTTCCCGGCCACAGAGAAAATTCCGGTTGAAGCACGCAAAGGGTCAGCGCTCTCGTGCCCTTTGCGTTTGAAGCAATGCCTTGCCGGGCTTATGCCCTCGAGCTTAGATGCCCAGGCAGAGGTATTTGATTTCCAGGTAATCTTCGATGCCGTACTTGGAGCCTTCACGGCCCAGGCCCGAGGCCTTGATGCCGCCGAACGGCGCGACTTCGTTGGAGATCAGCCCGGTGTTGACGCCGACCATACCGTATTCCAGGGCTTCCGCCACGCGGAACACACGACCCAGGTCACGCGCATAGAAATACGAGGCAAGGCCGAACTCGGTGTCGTTCGACATCGCGATCACATCGGCTTCGTCTTTGAAGCGGAACAGCGGCGCCAATGGACCGAAGGTTTCTTCCTTCGCTACGGCGGCGTTGTTCGGCACGTTGGTCAGAATGGTCGGCTCGAAGAAGTTGCCTTCGATGGACTTGCCGCCGGACAGCACGGTGGCGCCTTTGGAAACGGCGTCAGCAATGTGCTCTTGCACCTTGGCCACGGCTTTTTCGTCGATCAGCGGACCGGTGGTGGTGCCTTCTTCCAGACCGTTGCCGATCTTGAGTTTGGCGACGGCCACTTTCAGCTTCTCGGCGAACGCGTCGTAGACCGAATCCTGAATGTACAGACGGTTGGCGCAGACGCAGGTCTGGCCGTTGTTGCGGTATTTGGAAATGATCGCGCCTTCGACGGCCTTATCCAGGTCCGCGTCGTCGAACACGATGAACGGCGCGTTGCCGCCCAGTTCCAGGGACACTTTCTTGATGTCCTTGGCGCATTCGGCCATCAGCTGACGACCGATTTCGGTCGAGCCAGTGAAGGACAATTTACGCACGATCGGGTTGCTGGTCAGCTCGCTGCCAATGTCGCCGGCGCTGCCGGACACAACGCTGAACACGCCAGCAGGGATGCCGGCACGCTGGGCCAGTTCAGCCAGCGCGAATGCGGAAAACGGAGTTTGCGAAGCAGGCTTGAGCACCATGGTGCAACCGGCGGCCAGTGCCGGGCCGGCTTTACGGGTGATCATCGCGGCCGGGAAGTTCCACGGAGTAATGGCCGCGGTCACGCCGATTGGCTGCTTGATCACGATCAGGCGCTTGTCTGGCTGGTGGCCCGGAATCACGTCACCGTAGACGCGCTTGGCTTCTTCGGCGAACCACTCGATGAAAGAAGCGGCATAAACGATTTCGCCCTTGGCTTCAGCCAATGGTTTGCCTTGCTCCAGGGTCATCAGGCGAGCCAGGTCTTCCTGGTTCTCGATGATCAGCTCGAACCAGCGACGCAGCTTGTTGGCGCGGTCCTTGGCGGTCAGTGCACGCCAGGCCGGCAGCGCCTTGTCGGCAGCTTCGATCGCACGGCGGGTTTCGGCAGCGCCCATTTTCGGCACGGTGCCCAGAATTTCGCCCGTTGCCGGGTTGTTGACCTTGATCGTCTGACCATTGTCCGCATCGACCCAAGCGCCATCAATGTAGGCTTGCTGGCGGAACAACTGGGTGTCTTTAAGCTGCATGTCGGCTTTCCTTAACAGCACCGCGGCACGCGCGGAGCAAATTATGATTGTAGAAAGGCGCCTTTAAAGGCTGCCGTCAGGGAAATCATTCACCGGGCTGAAGCACATAAATAGCGCACGGAATGAATTCGTGCGGTTCAGCACCCAGACAAGAGCGTTTGAAATCTCAAACGAATCCTAGGATCAAAGGGGGTAAAGGACAATAGGCTGTTCGAAAAAAAGAACGAAAACGCCGCATTTGCCTAATTTTTCTGATCAACGTAGCAAACACAGGTTACGCTTTGAAAAAGCGCTGTCGATTCAGCAGCATGGACGCCCGCAGTGCATATGAGTATCATGGCGCCCGCTTGCACCAGTAGCTCAGCTGGATAGAGTACTGCCCTCCGAAGGCAGGGGTCGTGGGTTCGAATCCCGCCTGGTGCACCATATAGTAGAAACGAGAAAGCCTCAGGCCGTAGGGTCTGGGGCTTTTTTGTGGGTCATGGAAACACTCATTAATCCTGAGCAGACGTATCGAACTGACGGCCTATGTCCCTCGCGCTGTGCAATACCCGCTCAATCAGAATGTCGTGTTGAACCCGGGAATAAAATATCAAATACGAACCGTGGCTAATTCTGCGCAAACCCTTCGCATAATCCTCCTGAGAGACGCCCATCTCTGGCTGATCAACGAGTCGCTCACACAGGGTTCGGATTTCACCAATAAAAGACCTCGCTCTGACTGGGCTGTCCTTGGCGATGAAGCGGGCAATTTGCTGTAAATCCTCACGCGCCATTGCGGCGAATTTGAGTTGCCTCATCTACCATGTTGCTCGGCTGCGACGTTATCAATGACAGCGTCTAGCTCTGCAAAAACAGTGTCTGCGTCAATGTGCGGGCGCGGATCGTTTCTACTGGCAGTGATTGCCTCACGAATTTCGGCAGCCTGTAATCGATCAAGAAGTCGTTGATAAGCCACTTGCGGTAGAAGATAGGCGGCTGGGCGATTGTGGTTCAACACCGCCACAGGCTCTGATCCCGCCTGCTCAATCACAGTGCTTGGACTGCGCTTGAGTTCTGTGATGCTGACTGAGCGGCTAGCGAGTAGTTGCTCCACGAGGAGGCTCCAAGGTACCTAAATAGGTACCTGATAGTGCTCGATTTAGTGCGCGACGGTCAACGCGTTCTGACCAATAACCGCTGGGGCGAAAACGCCGAGTCGAGTGGATAACGCGGGCATTCAGACTGCCCGCGTCATCGTTAACGTCCATCGCGAGCAGGCTCGCTCCTACAAGTTGGTTTGGTTTTGCTGCTTGGCGAAAATCGCCGCCATCTCTGGCTCATCCAGGTGATCCAGCGCTCGCTCCACCAACAAATGCACGCCATCGGCCATGCGGCTGAGCTCCAGGGCTTTGGAGCGGCTTGAACCGTCTACATTGTCGGCGAGGTCAGCGGCGATGGCGCTGATTGACAGCAGGTCTTCCGAGGCATTGGCGAGCAGGGTTTCGGTGTTGATATTGGGGCTGACGGTGAAGAGCGAGCGTTTGCGCTCAGGTTGCTCTGGTTCGGATGCTGGTGGGTCGGGGACTACTTTGGACATTTGACTAACTCCAGAAGTGGAGCCGTTCACACGTCGCTGCTAAACGATGGGTGGCGGCTGTGCGCGGGTTAGCAGACCGGGGAGTTAGCAAACCGGCGCGCCCGGGGGCGCCCCACGCACAGCCACCATAATGTGCAGGTTAATAACCTGACTGAAGAGGGTGCTATGCACTTCACTAACCACGGCGAGCTGCTAAACCCGATCACTGAAAACCAGTGACGCGAGTCAAATTACAGACCGGTCCCAAAGCGCACAAGCCGGCGGATTCTGGCGTAGCCGTAGGTAATGGCGCAAGAATTTGTAGCTTGCAGGAAGTAAACCGAAGCCCTTTTAAACAAGCCCAAAATCACTGGGCTGTGGGGCTTTTTCTGTAGGAGCGAGCCTGGTCCGGGCGGCGTTCCGACGATGGGCGTTAACAATGACGCAAGCAGCCTGAATGCCCGCGTTGTCTGGAAGTACATCGCGAGCAGGCTCGCTCCTACAGGAGATCATTCAACCAGCGAATGTTATTCAGTCGTCCAGTCAAACTCGTCGTAATCATCGTCTTCGTCGTCCTCGAACTCGTCCTCATCAAGAACGTCTTCCTCCGGCGCTTCCTCTGCCTGCTTGGCTAGAAGAAACTCCTTACGACTCTCCGTCACAGCTCGCCGCAGTTCCTCGCCCTTGACCGGGCAGTTGAGCATTTGGGCGATGCGGTCGATTTTTTTTGCCACGGCATCCTCCAAAGCATCGGCTATAGGCCGATATTGCGCGCTTTTGGGGGTGGATGCCAAATTGTGGCGCACCGCTGTTCTCAGTTTTTCTTCAATTCCTTGAGTCGTTCGGTGAGATTTTCCTTGGGAAAGCGTTTATGCAATGTCGCCAACAATTCATCCGCCTCGCGTGTCTGACCGACGTTTTGCAGGCGAACCACTTCACGTAATTGCTCCTCCAGGGTTTTCACCGGGACGGCTACGCGTTTGCTGACTTTTGCCTCCTCGGCCACTTCGGCGCTGATCGATTCGCTCTGCGCGGGGGCGGCGAAATCGGCCATCGGGACGGCAGGGGCTGGGGCTGGGGCGGCCAGCGAACGTGCGACTGAGGAAGGCGCCGGCGCGGCTTCTTTTTTGGACACCGGTGCGGAGGCTTGCGGCGCGAAGTCGTAACTCGGTGCTTGCTCCGGTGTGCGTTGCACCAGCGCCAGCATCAACGCGACGCCGACCAGGCTGGCGAACGCCACTTGCCAACGAGGTTTCTGGCAAGCCTGAACCCAGCGATGCCACAGGTTCGGTTGCGGCGCGGGGACTTCACGCTGTGCGGCAGCTAGGATGAACGCATCAAGATGGCTCGGCGGTTCGCCGGCCGAATGCTCGCGGAAATGTTGAAGCACCGGGTCTTCCGGGGTTTTACGGGCGTCAGTCATGTCAGTACCTCCTCGGCCAGCAGCCGACGCAGTTTTTGCTGGGCGTAGCGCAAGCGGCTTTTGACGGTTTCCAGCGGGGTGTCGGTGAGGGCGGCGATCTGCGGCAGGTCGAGATCGCCGTGGGCACGCAGCAGGAACACTTCGCGCTGGTCGGCGGGCAGGTTTTGCAGGGCGGATTCGAGGCGCTGGCTGTCGCGGCTCAGGCTCAGCAGTTGCTCGGGATCGGCGGCGTCATCGGCCAGGGCGTGTGTCTGTTCGTCATAGCTGTCGTGCAACGGGTTGTGGATTCCGTGTTTGCGCCAGTGATCGATCAGGCGATTGCGGGCAATCTGGTAGAGCCAGGTACGAAAATTCGCCCGGCCTTGTGGCTGACTGGCACTGCGGATCAGGCTCAGCCAGGTCTCCTGATAAACCTCTTCGGCGAGTTCGGATTTGCCGCTGAGGCCGAGCAGGAATCGATAAAGGCCTTGTCGGTGACGGGCGTACAGAATCTCGAACGCCGGCCCGTCACCTTTGCGGTAGCGGGCCAGCAGTGATTCGTCGCTCGATTCGGGAGCAGACATGTCAGTTGTAGCCTCCTTTCACCGGCTCACTGATGGAGGCGGTGTTGGTTCGCAGGCTCTGCGCCAATTCCACCAATTGCACGAACTCCGCACGCAGGCCAAACGGGTCATCACCCCGCGCACCGCGAGCCAACGCCTGCGTGTCCTTCAAGCTGAAATCACCCGTATAACGCCCGTCCTTGAGCTGCTGGGAAAACGCTGCCACGGCCGCCGCAAATCTCAGGTCATCACTGGCCTTGCCCTCCGAGCCAAGCGCAATCGGTCTTTCGATCAAGCGACTGTTCCCACCTTCCGGCAGCTGATAACGCACACGCAGCATCGCCAATTCCCCAGGTTTCACAGAGCTAGCCGACTCAGCGCCACCATACCGCAACGGTTCCAACCAGCCCTTCTCCCCCTTCGGCACAATTTCGTACAACGCCGTGACCGTATGCCCTGCGCCGATCTCACCGGCATCGACTTTGTCGTTGCTGAAATCCTCACGCTTCAACGCGCGGTTTTCATAGCCCAGCAATCGATACTCGCTGACCTGCGCCGGGTTGAATTCCACTTGCAGCTTGACGTTTTTCGCCACCACCGCGAGGGTCGAGCCGAGCTGATCCACCAGCACCTTGCGCGCCTCGCGCAGGTTGTCGATGTAGGCGTAGTTGCCATCGCCGGCGTCGGCGAGTTGTTCCATCAGGTGTTCATTGTAGTTATCCACACCAAAACCCAGGGTGGTCAGGGAAACGCCGGCCTTGCGTTTATCCACAGCCATTTGCTTGAGGCTGTCGAAGTCGCTGATGCCGACGTTGAAGTCGCCGTCGGTGGCCAGCAGGATACGGTTGATGCCTTTGGGGATGAACGCCTGTTGCGCCATCTGATAAGCCAGTTCGATACCCGATGCCCCGGCGGTGGCGCCGCCCGCCGTCAATTGATCGATGGCTGTACGAATCTTCGCTTTTTCCCGTCCGGAGGTTGGTTCCAGCACCACGCGCGAATCCCCGGCGTAGACCACCAGCGACACCCGGTCCTGTGCGCGCAATTGATCGACCAGCAATTTCAGCGTGCTTTTGACCAGCGGCAGGCCTTCGCGACGGTCCATCGAACCGGACACATCCACCAGGAACACCAGGTTCGCCGGGGCCAGTTCAGCCACTGCGCGGTCGGATGCCTTGATTCCGATGCGCAGCAGCCGGGTGTGTGGGTTCCACGGTGACGGCGCCAGCTCGGTGGTCACGCCAAACGGCGAGCCATCGGTGGGCAAGGCGTAATCGTAGGGGAAATAATTGACCATCTCTTCCAGGCGCACCGCACCTTCGGGTGGCAGGCGACCTTGATTGAGCAGGCGGCGGACATTGGCGTAAGCGCCGGTGTCGACGTCGGCGCTGAAGGTCGAGACGGGCACCTCGGCGACGCTGTGAATTGGGTTATCGGCCAGCGCTTGATACTGCTCGCGCTGTTCATCCTGATAACCCGACGGCGCAGATTCAGGTGCAAAGCCCGGGGCTGGCTGAACGCTGCGTTTGGCCAGGCTCACATCGGCCATGACCGCCTCACTGCGCACCAAGGTACTTTGCGCCGGAGACGAAGGCGAAACCGGAACCGGAACCGCAACGGACTCAGGTGTCGACGAAACACCACAACCGGCCACGGCCAGCAGCAACCCGGCAGCGAAACCCTGGGCGGCCGGACGGAGGAAATGCAGAGGGAGGGACATGGGGGCTGACCTCAGGAGGAAATTGATCCATTCATCCTCTGAGACGGGCAGCCCCGCCGGTTCGGGTTAACCCCGCTGAAAAAAAATTCAGCGGTGATAACGCCGCACCACGCTGCTGTTTTTCAGCACGTGGCCTTTGATTTTTTCCAGCAGTTGCGCACGGGTCAGGCCGGCGGGCAAGGCATCCGGGGCGAGGTCCAGGGCGTAGAGCTGGATGATGTAGTGGTGGGAGCTGTCGCCAACCGGCGGGCAAGGACCGATATAGCCGGTGGTGCCTTTGCTGTTGCTGCCACTCACGCCTTCGAAGGCGGACTTGGCGCCGACACCGGCCGGAATCTGGCGGGTCGCCGGTTTGATGCCGTAGTGAACCCAGTGATCGGAACCCAGGCCTTTCTGACCGTCCGGGTCGTGCATGACGATCGCGTAGCTCTGGGTGCCCGCAGGGCCCGCATTCCAGCTCAGCGCCGGCGACTGATTCTTGCCGCCGCAGCCGGCTGCATCGCTGGCCGCCGCCGATGTGAACAGGCGGTTGTCCGTCACGCCTGGAATGCTGACGGTGAAGCGTTCTGCGGCCTGCGCCGGAAACTGCACGCAAAGGGCGACGGCAACGGCCGCCAGCCAAGGGTTCAGAGAGGTCAATCGGGTCATACCGGAGCACCTTGTGCGGGTTTGGCCGTGGTCGGCGTGCAAACTATAGCCGGACCGTTCGTGCGGTGGCAGTGGGAATTGGCTGAACCAGTGGATAAGCGCCAAACTCTTAAGTGAAACGCCTGCCTGGAGAGCGATCATGGCACTGCACCGCGTCGCCCGTTTCGCTGATGTGTCCGAGAACCGTGGCCTGGAAGTCCGGATTGGCGACACCAAAATCCTCTTGCTGCGGGTCGGCGACCAACTGCGCGCCTACCAGGGCGAATGCCCGCACGCCGGGGCGCCGCTGGTCGAGGGCGCGTTGTGCAACGGGCGCCTGATTTGCCCGTGGCACAAGGCCGCTTACCGGATCGAGGACGGCGCGTTGTGCGAGCCGCCGTCGCTGGACAGCCTCACGCGCTACCCGGTGGAGCGGCGCGATGACGACGTCTGGGTCGACGAACAGCCGTTGTCGGACGCCCACTCCCCACCCGCCGATGATGACCGCACGTTCGTGATTATCGGTGCCGGCGCCGCAGGCACGGCGGGTGCGGCGGCGCTGCGTGAAATGGGTTTCGGTGGCCGCGTGTTGATGATCGACCGCGAACCTGACGCCGGCTACGACCGCACGGTGTTGAGCAAATTCGTGATTGCCGGGGAAATGCCGCCGGAAGAAGTCCCGCCCCTGCGCGACGAGGGTTTTTATCGCGAACAACGCATCGAGCGGATCAACGGTGAAGTGGCGAGTCTGGACACACGGAACCGGACCGTGCAGCTCAAGGACGGCCAGGCCCTGAGCTATGACGCCGCGCTGATCGCCACCGGCGGCACACCCAACGCGCTCGACGTGCCCGGCGCCGACCTCCAGCAAGTATTCTTGCTGCGCTCGAAAGACCACGCACAAAAGATTCTGGGTGCCGCCAAACCCGGACAGCGCGCAGTGATCATCGGCGACAGCTTTATCGCCATGGAATCCGCTGCGGCGCTGCGCGAATTCGGTCTGGAGGTCACCGTGCTGGCCCGCCACGCCGTGCCGTTCGCCAAACAGTTTGGCGAAGCGGTCGGCAAGGCGATTCTTGCCCGCCATGTGGCCCACGGAGTGGTGTTTCATACCGAGGGCGAAGTCGCGCAGATCGAAGGCTCGGGCAAGGTCGAAGCGGTGCGTCTGGATAATGGCCAGCGTTTTGCGGCGGATCTGGTGTTGGTCGGCATTGGTGTCAGCCCGGCCACCGGGCCGTTCAAGGATTTGCCCATGGAAAAGGACCATTCATTGAAGGTCGACGGCGGGATGTGCGTGACCGATGGGCTCTGGGCTGCCGGCGATATCGCCACCTTCCCGCTCAACGGCCAGCCGCAACGGATCGAACACTGGCGCCTGGCGCAGCAGCACGCACGGATTGCAGCCGCGAACATGCTGGGCGGTGATGAGCATTATCTGGACGTGCCGTATTTCTGGACCTGGCACTTCGGCAAGAACTACGACTTCCTCGGTCACGCCGAAGACTGGGACGAAGTCGAGTTCAAGGGCGATCCAAACCATCCACCCTTTATCGGGCTGTTCGGCAAAAACGGCGTGGTGGCCGCCGCCATCGCCTGCGATGAAGAACGGGCGATGGCGATGCTGGCCGAGCGAATGAAACAGCCGCTGCCGGTGGACGAGGCCTGGCGGCTGATTCGCGACGCTTAGGCGTTACTGCTCGACGCCAACCGGGCCGACCTTGCTCATCACAAAGCCGACAAATTCTTCGACGGTCATTTTCTGGCCGTTGAATTCCACCTGATTGTTGGCGTAGTGCAGCTTGCTGACGATGTTGGTGCCGTCCAGTTTGGCGAACTGCGAGCCGACGGCCATGGCGCCGAACATGTCGGCGGTCGCCGTGGCCTGATCGGCAACGACCTTGGCGTCGGCCTGACCATCGATCTGGCTCTGGACGCTGAGCAGATCGACCAGCATCGGTTTGGACACCTGAATATTGACGTCCAGCAGGGCGATCAGCTGTTTGGTCAGTTGATCCGGCGGCAGGTCCATGGATTGTGGCTTGGTCAGGTCGAGCACCAGGTTGGCGCGGCTTTCACCGTTGGCCGTGGTGAGCGACAGGTTTTCCAGCGCCACTTGCGGGCCGGCTGCCAGGAGTTTCTCCAGACCGGTTTTGACCTGGGCCTCTTCTTCCGGCGTCAGCACCAGCTCCGGCGTCGGTTCACCGGCAGCAGCGGCTTCGGCGGCGGCTTTTTCATACGGTTGCAGTTTGGTCTGGTAAATCTGCATCAGCGACATCGTCGACGGGATGTCGAGGTTCTTCAGGCTCATGGCCATCTGCACGGAACCCACCGGTTTGCCGTTCAGCGACACCTCTCCAATCTTGTAGTCGGCACGCCCGGAAGCGCTGGTGCCCGACTCTTCGGTCTGGTTTTTCATTTCGAATTTCTTGAAGCCCAATACCGACTGTTGCGCGCCGAAGGTGGTCTTGCTGTCGGTCAGCTCGAGGGTGTTCTCGCCAGTGTAAAAACCGTAGGTGCTTTTCACCAGGTTGCTGGCCAGGGTCAGGCCGCTCAATTCGATTTTTACCGGCGCCTGGGTTTCATCGATGGTGGTCAGCGTGAAGCTGTCCATGTAGCCGTTGGCTTTGACTTTCTGCGCCTGGGCGTTGGCCGCAACATCGAGGTTCAGGCCGGAGAATTTCAGGTGGGACTTCGCGTCCAGCGCCACGTCCAGCGGCAGCAATTCGAGGGTGCCGTTGGTGGCGTTGTCGTAGCCGATGTTGACCACGCCGGTGAGCGGCGACTTGTCCTTGGCGGCGGCGAACCACTTCTCGGTGAGCGGGGTCTTTTCCAGCGCGTAGTGACTGGTGGCCATGACCGGCAGCCACTTCAACGACATCAGGCGCGAGAAAGGCAGCGGGCCGTGTTCGATGTGGTCGACGAACAGCAATTCGACCGGTGCCTCGCCGAACATCTCGCCCTGGCCCTTGAGGCGGTATTGCGCGGTGCTGCTGAACACGTGGCGCTCAAGCGATACCAGTTCCAGCGATGCGGTGCCGTTGGAGCCGACCAGCGCAGCTTGCAGTTCCTTGTTGGCGTCGGCGATCGAGGTGTTCAGCACGCCTTCGAGTTTGGTGCCGGTGTACCAGGCACCGCCGGCGCTGATTGCACCGATGGCCACGACGATTCCAAGTAGCACGCCTGCTGATTTATTCATGAATGACCCGTTCAATGTCCGTTGTTTGAGGTGTGGTCGTCTTCCCTGAACCCATTTCGGGTTGCGGTCACGACTGCGCTGAAAGTGCGATGGAGATTAGCACTGGGCGAACCGGGTGGCCCAATGTTTAAAGGTTAAAGAGTGTCTATGGACCGTGCGGAAGGTTTGAGAGTTTCGGCGGATATGAAATCGCCATCGCCGGCAAGCCGGCTCCTACAAGGTTTGTGTCGTTCACGAATATCGCGAACGACGCAAAACCTGTAGGAGCCGGCTTGCCGGCGATGGCGTCAGTCCAGCCAACATCAATTCAGGAATACTGCACTTCCATCTCATCCAACTGATGATCAAAGCTTTTCAGCCGCGCGGTCCACGTATAGACCAGCACTTCAAAGTCCCGATTGATCACCGCCCCGCCCGTCACATCCGCACGCGGGTCGCAGAAGTCCAGCTGATAGCGTTCGCGGGCCATGGCGGCAGCGACATCGGAAAGTTCGCGGGCGTTGTTCAGCCAGTGCCAGTCGTCCTCGGACACTTGCTTGTCCAGGGCCTGGCATTGCTTCTTCAGGGTCTCGAGGCTTTTTTCCAGCGGCGTGCCGGTGAGTTCACCCATGACTTCCTGGAACGTGCGCCCCGGTTGCCAGTAGCTGCCCCAGAAATAACGGTCGAACACCGTTTCGACTCGACGCAAAGCCACCTTGGTGTCCCAGATCAGCACCAGGGTCTTGCCTTGTTCGAGCTGTCTTTTTTTGATGCGCTGACCCTGGACCGAAGCCCAGGCCACCACCACGATCGACATCACGGCGATCAGCGCGGCAGCGCTGTCGAGGAACACCAGCGCCTTGTCGATCTGGTGGGCCAGCATGATGCCGTAGAAATAGGTGGCCGACAGCAGGACCAATGCCGCAATAGCGCACCAGAAGCCGGGAGCATAAGGGTTTTTCATTATTAGAGTCCCCATGACCAACGCGAGCCTTGATTGATGAGATCGACGCGCGACCTCATCAAGTCAAAGCATAGCAACGGCCTCAGGGTTTGCTGGAGTTCGTGCCTTGCGTTCGTCCGCTTTCCCAACCGCCGCCCAGCGCCAGGAACAGATCGATCTGGCTCAACGCAACCTGGGTGTTGGCGGCGGCCAGTTGGGCCGTGACGTCGGTGTAGGTGCGGGTCGCCTGCAGGTCGGCGAGGAACGACTCGCGGCCGGCCTGGAAGAAACGGTGCGTCTGGTCGGCGGCCAGCTTCGCCGATTGTTCGGCGTCCGCCAGGGCTTCTCGACGCTGCAGCAACGCCGAGTACTGCGCCAGGCTGGTCTGGGTTTCGCGGATGGCGTTGAGCACCACGCCATCGAAATGCGCCAGGGTCGCCTGGGTCACGGCTTCAGCTTCGCGGATTCGCGCCCGGGCCCCGTTGGTCGGCACGCTCCAGCTCAACGACGGGCCGAAGCCCCAGCGATTGGTCGAAGGCTCGCCGAGGTTTTCCAGAATGCCAACGGTGCCGATGGTCGCGCCGATGCGGATGTCCGGGTACAGCTCACCGGTGGCGACGCCGATCCCGGCCGTCGCAGCGGCCAATCGACGTTCAGCCTGGCGGATATCGGGACGACGCTTGAGCAATGAGGCGCCATCGCCCACCGGCACCAATTGGGCGATTTTCGGCAGCTGCGCACAACTGGCGGTGCCGGCCGGCAATTGCTCGACCGGTTTGGCCAGCAGCATCGACAGGCGGAACAGCCCGGCCTGACGCGCCGCCTCGTAGCGCGGCATCTCGGCGCGTAGGGACTTGAATTGGGTTTGCGAACGGGTGACCTGGGTTTCATCACCTCGACCGGCATCGCGCAGGCGCTGGATCAGCGTGGTGCTTTGCGATTGCAGGTCGAGGGAGTGCTGGGCAATTTCCTTTTCCTCGTTGGCCGCACACACCTGGGTGTAGGCCCGCACCACGTCGGCCACCAAGGTGATACGCGCGGTATCGGCGGCGGCCTGGGTCGCATCGGCATTGGCCTTGGCAGCTTCGATACCGCGCTTGAGCGTACCGAACAGGTCGAACTGGTAGGAAGCGCTGATGCCGATATCACCGATGTTGGCCACCGGCACTTTCTCCGGCAACAGGAACGCTTCGCCGGACTCCTGCAAGCGCTCGGCGCCCATTTTTATCCCGCCGCTCCAGCCACCGGCGGCCTCGGCTTCGTCGACCTGCGCGCGAGCCCGCAGCAGGCTGGCTGCCGCCACACGCAGATCGGTGTTGGACGCCAACGCTTGCTGGACCAGTTGATTGAGCCGTGGGTCCTGATACAGGCGCCACCAATCGGCAGGCACCGGCGCCGAGACCACCGGTTTGCCGTCCACGGCCAGCTCGCCCTGAAAATCGTCGCGGTGAACGGCGGCCTCTTCCGGCAGTTTGTAATCCGGCCCGACTGTCTGGCACGCCGACAGCAGCAAACCCAACCCGGCAATCACCAAACCCGAGGCCCTGCTCATTTGCCCGGCTCCTGCTGCTGGTCGTCGATGATCGACACCGTGGCGGTGCGCCCGGCAATCATGCGGAAATCCGCCGGTACGTCGTCGAACGCGATCCGCACCGGAATCCGCTGCGCCAGCCGCACCCAGCTGAACGCCGGGTTGACGTTGGGCAGCAGGTTGCTGCCGCTGCTGCGGTCACGGTCTTCGATGCCGGCGACGATGCTTTCCACGTGGCCGCGCAAGCGCGCGCGGTCACCGATCACCCGGATATCCACCGACTGGCCGACATGAATGCCGTCGAGCTTGGTTTCTTCGAAATAGCCGTCGATGTGGAACGAATTGCTGTCCACCACCGACAGCACCGGCCGCCCGGCAGTGACGAACTCCTGCGCGCGCGGCGCACGGTCGTTGACGTAGCCATCAACCGGGCTGCGGATGGTCGAGCGGTCGAGGTTGAGCTGGGCGCTGTCCACCGCCACTTGCGCTTCCATCAGCGCCACTTCGGCACGGGCCACCCGCGACTGGCTTTCTTCCAGTTGCTCGCCCGGCACCAGGTTGCCCAGGCCACGGTTACGCTTGGCTTCGCGCTGCGCCTGGGCCAGGGTTTCCTGACGGTCGGCAACGGCGGCCTTGGCCTGACGCAGGGCCAGTTTGAAACGATCCTGGTCAATGCTGAACAACACCTGGCCACGTTTGACCAACTGGTTGTCGCGCACCTCGACTTGCTGGATCAGCCCGGACACGTCCGGGGCGATCTGCACGATGTCGGCGCGGATATGCCCGTCGCGGGTCCACGGGGCGAACATGTAATACATCACCATGCGCCAGACCACGACGACGGCAAAGGTCACGATCAGCAGGGTCAGGACCACACGGCCAAGGGTCAGAAAAGGTTTTTTCATGTCATCAGGTATCGACTGAGTGAGTCCACGGCGCCGAGCAGCAAGGCGTAGAGAGCCACGTTGAACAATGCCCGGTGCCAGACCAGACGGTAAAAGTGCAGGCGCGTCAGCAACCCGTGCACCAGCAGGTAAATCAGATAGGTAATGCCCATCAGCACCAGCAGCGTGGGCAGGAACACCCCGCTGATATCCAGATCACCGATCATAAAGGCGCTCCATCGATGCCATGGGGCAGCGGTTCTTCGAGGTCGCCGGTGCCGAGGAACTCCACACCGGGCAGCAAGGCCAGACGCAACCCGCTCAAGGCATGCAGCAGGTGCAGGCGCGCGCCGTCGTCGCATTCGTGATTGAGGGCGCGGCGGGTGCGGTCCATGGTCATCAACAACGCACTCGGCGCCGGCAAGCGTTCGCCCGCCTTGAGGCAGGCTTTGAAATATTCGCCGACTTCAGCGACCACCTGATGCAACAGCACCTGTGGAACGCCGAGCACACGCGGCGTGTACGCCAGCAGGTCGAGCAGGTTCAGCGCCACGCGCACTTCCCGCAGGGCGATGCCGGTGTCTTGCCCGGTCATGGCCAGGCGCGGCAAATGCTGCATCAGACGATCGAGGATCTGCACACCGAGCTGCCGGTGTTCGGCCAGCGACGCCGGCTCGGTGAGGCTGACGATGTCGCGCCAGCTGAAACGGGTCAGGCGCTTGGCCGCCAGTTCCGCGCCGAACGGCCGCGCGATCAGGGTCCAGACAAACGCAAACAGCAAACCCACCGGCCCGGCCAGGTTGGAGTTAGCGAAGCTGAGGAAGTCCGCGTCGTAAGCGCCCTGGATACTGATGAACGACGAGGTGTTCACCAGCGTCAGCAGCATGCCCAGGTAAAACTGCGGCTTGACCGTCAGGGTGCCGATGCAAATGAACGGCACGGAAAACGCCAGCACCAGCATCGGGAAATCGTGCAGGTTGGGCAGGACCAGAAACAGGTACAGGCTGGCGAACAGCACCGACATCGCGGTCCAGAAAAAGAACCGGTAGATCTGCGGCGCCGGGTCGTCCATCGAGGCGAAGAAACTGCACGCCACCGCCGCCAGAATCACCGCGCTGCCACCGTCGGTCCAGCCCAGCAGAATCCACAACACCGAGGCGACGATGATCGCGGTGACCGTGGACGCGGCCGAGTAAAACATCAGCCCGCGGTCGAGAAACGGCGACAACCGACCGAGGCGCCAGTGGCGGTAAACCGCGCGCCAGTTGTCCTGGCTTTCGCACTGAATGGCGTATTGCAGGCTGCGGCAGTCTTGCCACAGATCGATCCATTCGCCGAGGCGATACAAGGCGTTGGAGAACAGCAGTTGCTTGCGATCGTCCAGCGCTTCGGCGGACGGTTGCCGGGCCTCGAGCTGATCTTTCAGCGCTTGCCAGCGAGCGAGATCAGCATCTTTGTGATCGAGCCATTCCGTGGTTGCCGCGAGCAGCGGAGCGAATTTTTCTACAAGCTCCGGCGTACGCCGTTCGAGGGCGTAGAGCGCATCGTCGAGGGCATCGATCACCGGCAACAAATGAATCATGCGCCCGCGTAATTCCTTGGTATTGCGCACCGTCTGCGGACGCGAACCTTCGTGGGGCAGCTGGCCGATCATCAATTCCAGGGTGTTGAACGTGGCGACCATCGACGAGCGCAGCGCACTGACTTCGTCCGGTTGCACGTTGCGGCTGAGGAAACGCAAGCTGTAGGTCGAGGCATCGGCGAACCATTTGTTCACCGAATCGTTGAACACCGGCGCCAGCCGCCGTGGCCAGAACATCGCGCCGACCACCGCCGCGACGGCGATGCCGAGGAAGATCTCTTCGGTCCGCGCTTCCGCCACATCCCACACCGCCAACGGGTTATCCACAACGGGCAGCGCGATCAGCGGCAAGGTGTATCCGGCGAGCATCAAGGCGTAACTGTTGGCGGTGCGCAGGTGCAGCGACAGGAACAGCAGAATCCCGGTCCACAGCGCGATGACCATCACCAGCACATAGGGGCTCTGCACGAACATCGGCACGAAAAACACCGCCGCCGCCGCGCCCATGAAGGTGCCGACCGCGCGGTACAGCGCCTTGGAACTGGTCGGACCGACGAAGGGGCTGGAAACGATGTAGACCGTGGCCATCGCCCAGTAAGGACGCGGCATCTGCATGAGCATGGCGATATACAGCGCGATCATCGACGCTGCGAATGTGCGCACGCCGTAGAACCAGTCCCGCGCCGGGGGCACGCCGGCAAAGAATCCGCTCAAGTGTTCACCACCGATGGCGCATTGGCGGCCTCAAAGGCTTTCAACACCCGCAACGCCGCTTCCAGATCACTCGGAGCGATCCCTTCAAGCACTTCATTGCGCAAGCGCACCAGCTCGATTTCCACCGCCTGAACCAGCTCGCGACCGGTGTCGGTGAGGCTCAGGCATTTGGCGCGACGGTCATGGGCATCTTCGGTGCGACGCACATAACCGGCATGACACAGCTGATCGAGCAGACGCACCAGCGACGGACTCTCCATCCCCGCGGCCTGCGCCACCGTCACCTGCCGAACGCCCTCGCCCAACCGCCCGATCATCAGGAGCGGAACGGCGCAGGCTTCGGAGATTCCATAGTTGACCAGCGTGGTCTGGCAGATCTTCCGCCAATGCCGGGCGGCCACCACCATGGAGCTGCTGATGTTCATCTGGAGAGCGTCGAGGTTTTTCGGCACGGGAGAAAAAACACACTGTTAGTTTGCTAACTATCAATATGGCATTGGAAGGGAAAGTTGGTCAAGTTTTGAAACAATTTGGCGCCGTGCGTCGCGCTGTTTTTTGTCGAACATGTAGTTTGTACTGACGATGTATATACTTCGTCAGTACACCATCAGCGAGTGCAGACCATGTCAAAACAAGCCGTATTTACAATGAAACTGGAGCCGGAATTGCGTGAACAGTTCATGGCTGAAGCGGAAGCATCCCACCGACCTGCTTCGCAAATCGTTAGGGAGATGATGCGTCAGTTCGTTCAAAAACAACGGGAGTCGCGTGAGTACGAAGCTTTTCTGCAACACAAGGTGGATACCGCCCGTGCATCCATGAATGCTGGCGAAGGCCTGACGCATGATGAAGTTGAAGCAGAATTCGCCGCCAGACGTGCGAGGGCCGCCAAAGAATGAGGATTATTTGGACGCCAGCAGCAGCACAGGATCGTGCAGACATTTGGGATTATCTCCATGCCGTCAATCCAACAGCCGCCATCGACATGGATACCCGTTTCACCCACTCGATATCACGGCTTTCCAGATACCCCGAAAGCGGCCCTGCCGGAATCATTACAGGCACTCGCGAGCTGATTCCCCATCAAAGCTATCGTGTGGTCTATCAACTCCAATCCGATGCCATCTGGATACTCGCACTGGTTCATACATCTCGGCAGTGGCCACCAGAAAGCTGAGTTCCTACACCCCACGCCCCTTCCTCAGCAGCACATCCAGTTGATCCACCACCTCCGCCCAATCCGCGTCATCCAGAATATCGTCGCGCAAAAACTGCGCCTGGCTCGGGCTCCAGAAAAAGGCGTCAGCCAAATGCAGTTCAGGCTTGAGCGGTGAGTGGGTGGCGATGAATTTATCGATGCTTTCGGCGTCATCCGGCAGGCCGAGTTGTTTGAACAGGGACGGTAGGGTGTGGGTTGGGGATTCCATGTCGGGGTCCTTTTTTATGGCAAATGAGGGGTGACTGCTTCGCAGTCAATCGCGAGCAGGCTCACTCCTACAGGGACACGCAGTCAACCGTAGGAGCGAGCCTGCTCGCGATTGCGGACTAACAGACGCCACAACACTCAATGACTCAACTCCCGCACCTCGGCATGCGGCACCATTTTCAGGAATTCCGGCACGCTCATGTGCAGCAGGTTGTTGTGGTTGCCGGCTTCCAGGTAGATGTCTTTCTGCCGGGTCAGCAAGGGGTCGATGACCATGTCCAGGCCATAGGACTCACCCAACGCCGGCACCGCGCCGCGTTCGCAGTCTTCGAACAGATGCGCCAGGGTACTTTCCCGGGTGACCTGCCATTCGCCGCTGTTGCGCACTTTGGTCAGGTCCAGGTGACGACTCGCCGGCAGCACGGCCATCAGGTAATGACCATGGTGGTCGTCGAGGATCACCGATTTGGCCACCCGTTCGGCAGGAATACCCGCGACCCGCGCCGTTTCAAGGCTGCTGGCCGAGTGTGGGTGGGTAACGATGTCAAATTCGCAGTGCGCCTTTTCAAGGCTGCTCTGCACGGTTCTTGCCATACGCATGATGCACCTCGGTGTCCGCGAGAACGTGGGCGGACGATGGATAAAGCTGTTCTCACCATTCAAAAGTCTAGGCCCGCCGGCGTTTTCTCGCGGGAAATCTGCCCACTGGAGCACGCTTGAAAGCTGGTCAAAATTCGTACAGTCCGGCGCTCGACTAGACTGTATTTAGTGATGGGCGTGAACGGTTTGTCTGGATCTGCGTGGCGCTCTCAAGTCCATCGCGAGCAAGCTCGCTCCTACAGGGAGGGTGACGTGAACATTCGTGGCTGTACCGTGGCGTTGCTGTTGGCCTTGAGCGGATCGGCGTTGGCGGCGGACACCCTCGTGCTGGTGCCCAACCCCATCGGGATCTGGCTGATCACCTTCGGCATCGCGTTTCTGATTGCCGAGGCCGCGCTGCCCAATTACGGCGTGATCGGCCTGGGCGGGATCGTGATGTTCGTGATCGGCGCGGTGATCCTGAGCAACACCGAAGTGCCGGTGCCGCTGATGATCGGCCTGGGACTGATCAGCGCCTTGCTGCTGATCTTCCTGGTGATCCACGCCCTGAAAACCCGACCGCGGCAGACCGTCAGTGGCGATTCCGGCCTGGTGGGCAGCGTGACGCCAGTGACCTCGCTGCAACCCGGCAATGCCTGCAACGGCTGGGTGCACCTGCAAGGTGAAAAGTGGCAAGTCCTCAGCGCCACGCCGCTGCAACCCGGGCAACGGGTCCGGGTGGTGGCGCGCAAGGGATTACTGCTGCAAGTGGCCGCGGCTGACGCGGCGCCGGGTGGAGAATGACCATGGGCCTGCAACTGGGTTTTGCCGCGCTGCTGCTGTTAGTCATTGCGCTGGCGGGATCGACCTTCCGCATCCTGCGCGAGTACGAACGCGGGGTGGTGTTCCAGCTCGGCCGTTTCTGGCAGGTCAAAGGCCCCGGCCTGATCCTGCTGATTCCGGTGGTGCAACAAATGGTCCGCGTCGACTTGCGTACCGTGGTACTCGACGTGCCGCCGCAAGACGTGATCACCCGCGACAACGTCTCGGTCAAGGTCAACGCGGTGCTGTACTTCCGCGTACTCGACCCGCAGAAGGCAATCATCCAGGTCGAGGACTTCCTCATGGCCACCAGCCAACTGGCCCAGACCACGTTGCGTGCGGTACTCGGCAAACACGAACTCGACGAACTGCTGGCCGAGCGCGAACGGCTGAACATCGACATCCAGCAAGTGCTCGATGCGCAGACCGACGCCTGGGGCATCAAGGTCGCCAACGTCGAGATCAAGCACGTGGACCTCAACGAATCGATGGTCCGTGCCATCGCCAAACAGGCTGAAGCCGAACGGGAACGCCGAGCCAAAGTGATCCACGCCGAGGGTGAATTGCAGGCCTCGGAAAAACTCATGCAGGCCGCCGAAATGCTCGGGCGTCAACCGGGCGCCATGCAGTTGCGCTACATGCAGACGCTGAGCTCGATCGCCGGGGACAAGAGTTCGACCATCGTCTTTCCGCTGCCGATCGAATTGCTCAAGGGCATGGCGGATTTGTCGGCGAAACCTTGAACCTTCAGTGTTTCGACAGCGCCGCAGACCGCACGAACAAACGCGCATTGGCGCCGCCCGCCTGGGTTTCCCCTGCGCGCTGCCAGCCGGCAGGCAACGGCGCAAACTCGTCCGCCACACCGACCGTGCCGATCAACCAGACCCGCCCATTGTCCCTGGGCAAGTCATCGAGGCTGTCGAGGTAAGTGTCCCCGGTCACCAGCGTGCCGAAGCCATAGGCGTTCGGCCGGCTCGAAATGCCGTTGGCCAACGGTGGGGTGTACAGCAAGGGCTGCGCGGCGGTTCGGTTGTAATAGACGTAACTGAGATACCAGAGCATATCGCTGGTGACGATCCGGTCGCCGGCCACGAAATGCCGGTTGACGTAATCGACCATGACGTTGATCTGATCGTGGGTATCCACCGTCGCGTTGTTCTTCAGGCCCACCAGTTCAACACCGACAAACAGCACCAGCACCGTCACGGCCAGCACGCGAAAACCTGAATACAGCCGATCAACCGCCAGTGCGACGATCATCGGCAGCCCCAACGCATACGCCGTCAGGTAACGCTCGATGAACACAGGTGTAATGAACGAAACCCCAAACACCAGCAACAGCGGCAAGGCTGTGTAGATCACCAGCAGCATGCTGCCTCGAAACACACTGCGGTCCCGCGCCAGCGCCACACCCGCAACGATCAACAACGCCAGTGGCAGCGCGATGAACAGCAGCGTCGGCAGATTTTCGCCATCGTCCTGAATCAGCAGCGACCACATCATCGACGGCAATGAACCCAGCGTCACCGGCGTTTCCCAGCCCACGTCGCCATTGGCCTTTAACTGATCCATATGCTGGAGCAGATCGATCAGGTTCGGCACCCACGGCAAGTACAACAACACGATCGCCAGGTTCGCCAGCCACCAACCGGGGCGTTGAATGTGCCGCAGGCGATAACCCGGCTGGACGCGGATCAGCCCCAGGTACAACCAGTGGCTGAGTACGCACAGTGCGGTGAAGTAATGGGTGTAGAACGCAGCCGTCATCAGCAGCGTATAGGCCACCAGATAACGCGTGCGCCGCGGACGCCGGATCCAGTACACCAGGGCAATCGTGGCGCCGATCAGCCACAGCCCCAGCAGCGAATACATGCGCACTTCCTGGCTGTAGCGCACCGCCGTCGGCAGCAGCGCCAGGAAGAAACCGGCCAGCAACGCCGCTCGGCGTGTGGCGAGCAGGTCCATCAGCCACACGCCGAGCCACACGGTGGCGATACCGGGCAATGCGCTGAGGCTGCGGATCGAGAAAATGCCGTCGCCGAACAGCGCGATCCAGCCATGCAACAACAGAAAATACAGCGGTGGATGCACGTCGTGGGCCGCGTGCACCCAGATGTCGGGCAATGAAAACTGGCTCAGCAGCAGGCTCGACCCTTCGTCGCCCCAGATGGCCGCCGCCGTCAGGTCATAGAAACGCACCACGGCCGCCAGCGCCAGGATCGGCAACAGCCAATGCTCCCGCGCCCATCGCCACCAGCGCCGGACGATCGCCCAGACGCCCGGCGCCGCGTGCGGTTCCATGGTGTCGCCAAGCGGTGTTTCTCTGCGCGCCTCCATGACTCCCCCGAAACGAGCCCCGATCACAAAACCTCTTGATCACTGTAGGGCGGCGCACGTTCGTCGTCGATGCTGGCTTTGCGACCAATGACACTCGGGCGGGTTGCGCTAACGCTGAACCGTCAGCGGATACACCGACTCCCATCCCCCGCCCAGCGCCTTGTACAACCCGACCATCGCCAGCGACACCCCGGTCGAGCTCTCGACCCACTGCTGCTGCGTCGCCAGCAGCTCGCCTTGCACGGTGAGGACGTTGACGAAATCCACCACCCCTTCCACGTATTGCTGCTGCGCGGTGCGCAGGGCGATCTGGTTCTGGCGCACGGCTTCGGCGAGGCTGTCGCGGCGCAATTGGCTGGCGTTGTAGGCGGTCAGTTGATCGTCGATCTCATGCCAGGCGCGCAACACGGTTTGTTGATAGGCAATCGCGGCTTCCTGCTGTTGCGCTTCACGCAGATTCAACACCCCGCGCAGGCGGCCACCGTCGAACAGCGGCAGACTGAACTGCGGACCGATGCCGAAGGCCCGCGAGCCCCAGGAGCCAAAATCACTCAGTTGCATCGCTTGCGAACCGAGGTTCCCCGACAGGGTGATCCGCGGATAGAAATCCCCCTTGGCTACGCCGATGTTTGCCGTGGCGGCATGCAGACGTGCTTCGGCCTGGCGAATGTCCGGACGACGCTCGGCCAGTTGCGACGGCAGGCCGATGGCGACCTGGCGCGGGCTTTGCGGCACCGGTGCGTCGGTGGATAACTCGGCGTGCAACGCTTGCGGCGGTTCGCCCATCAACAGGCTCAGGGCGTTGATCAGTTGTGACTGGCGCTGCTCCAGTGCCGGCAAACGCGACTCAATGGCAGCGACCTGCGCGGCGGCTTCGGCGACATCCAGGTCGGTGGCGACCCCGTCGGCCAGGCGCAGCTGCGACAGCTTCAAGCTATGGCGGGCGACGTCGAGGTTCTGCTCGGTGACGGCCCGCGTGTTTTGCACGCCGCGCAGCTGAATGTAGTTCTGGGCGGTCTCGGCCAGCACCGACAGCAACACGCCGCGCTGGTCGTTTTCCGCGACTTGCAGTGTGGCGTCCGCCGCTTCGGTTTCTCGGCGCACACGGCCCCAGAAATCCAGTTCCCAGGAGGTGGAAAAACCGGCGTCCCACAGGTTGAATGCGGAATTGCCATTGTGCCCGGACGGATCGCTCAGGCCTTCGCCGCTGTTGCGCTTGCGCCCATAACTGCCGGTGGCGGCGGTGTTGGGGTAGCGCTCGGCGGTGATCACCTGGCGCGCGGCGCGGCTTTGTTGCAGGCGCGCGCTGGCGAGTTTCAGGTCGAGGTTGTCAGTGAGTGCGCGTTGGGTCAGGGCCGAGAGTTTCGGGTCGCGGAAGACTTCCCACCAGCGCTCGTCCATGTCGGCGGTGACCACTTGGCTGGCGGCGGCTTTCTCTGGTTTTGACCATTCGGCGATTTGTTGGGCCTGAGGTTTCTGAAAGTCAGGGCCGACGGTGCAGGCGGTGAGACTCATCACCAACAAGGCACAAAAGGTTAGTTGAGGCAGACGGCCTCTTCGCGAGCAGGCTCGCTCCCACAGGGGGCTTCCTTTCGTGCCGAAAATTTTGCCGTTGCGCAGATCCATTGTGGGAGCGAGCCTGCTCGCGATGAGGCCCGCCCGGCCAACAAAAATATTCATCTCTGCACAACCTCATGCTCACCGGAATCAGCCGTATCAATCCGCGCCTCCACCGACATCCCCACCCGCAACCGCTCAGCCAGCGGCTGCCCCGGCTCCAGGACAATCTTCACCGGAACCCGCTGCACGACCTTGGTGAAGTTACCGGTGGCGTTGTCCGGTTTGATCGACGCGAACGTCACCCCGGTGGCCGGCGCAATACTCTCCACCCGACCGCGCAAGGCTTCGCCGCCGAGGCTGTCCACACGCACCTGCACGCCCTGCCCCGGCTGCACGTCAGTCAGTTGCGTCTCCTGAAAATTGGCGACCACATAGGCCTGCTTCAGCGGCACCACGGCCAGCAGCTTGCTGCCCGGTATGACATACGCGCCAACGCGCACCGCACGCTCGCCGACCATGCCGTCTTGCGGGGCGGTGATGCGCGTATAAGAAAGCTCGTAACCGGCCATGTCCAGCGCCGCTTGCGCGCGCTTCAGACCACCCTCGGCCGCATCACGCTGAGCCGTCAGGATTTCCACCTGCTTGCGTTCCGCCGCCAGCACCGCCGTGACGTTGGCCAACCGGGCGCTGGCCTGATCGATCCGCGTGCGCGCCTGCTGAGCGTTCTGCACCGTCCCCGCGCCCACACCGGCGAGGTGGTTGTAGCGGTTCAGTTCATGCTGGGCGAAAGCCATTTCAGCCTTGGCGGACACCACCGTCGCCTGAGCCTGAGCGATCACCGATGCCTGGCGCTCAAGGGTTGCCCGAGCGTTCTGCAGTTGCGCCCGCGCCACCAGCGTTTCCGCGTCGGCGGCCTGGGCGGCGGCGCGCAGATCGCGGTCATCGATCAGCGCCAGCAATTGCCCGGCCTTGACCTGCTGATTGTCTTCCACCAGCACTTCCTTGATGAACCCGGCGACGCGCGGCACCACCAGCGTGAAGTCTGCGAAGACAAAGGCGTCATTGGTGGTCTGTTGCGTGCGCTTGCCGAACATCCCCGGCGCCAGCAGGCAAACCAGCACGCCCACCGCCACCAGGGCAGCGACGCCCACGGCCACTTTTTTGATTGATTGAGTCGTCATAAAAACCTCTGTTTCAGTGGAGCATTCATGTCGGCGCGCGGGGCGGGAAGATCCGCGTCGGCAGCCAGAAAATCAGCAGAATCAGCGCCACGGCGATGCCGCTCATGCACAGATAAAGATCGGAGGCCGTCAGCACCACGGCTTGCTCATGCAGCCGATGGGCAAGGCCCGCGACGTCGCTGTCGGCCAGCGGCGAGTTGCCGAGGCGATCCACCAGCATCGTTGAATGGAAGTGCAGCCGCGCCGTGGTCAGCGTCTCGATCACCCCTGTGGCGATCACGGCCGCCAGGCCTTTTACGGTGTTGAACCAGGCCGAAGCGAACGGCCCTTCCATCGGGCTGATGCTGCCGGTCGAGAGCATCAACAGCGGCAACACCGCCATCGGTTGCCCGAAGATTTGCAGGAGTTGCAGTACGTAGAAATCGTCGCGAATCCACACCGATGTCAGCTGCGAACCACCGACGCAGGACAGCGCCAGCATGCTCAGACCGAGGCCCAGCACCCAGCGGCAATCGATCCAGCGCAGGTTGCACAACGCCGCCACCAACGGCAGCGCGATCAACTGCGGCAAGGCTGCCAGCAGCGTGATCGGCGCGGTCTGCACCGGGCGATAGCCTTGCACCTGCGCCAGGTAACTCGATGGAATGATGATCACCGCCAACAGGATCACCAGTACCCCGGCGAGGGTCAGCAAGGCGAACGACAGGTTGCGGATGCCGAGCATCTGCATCTTGAAAAACGGCATCGGCTGCGACCATTCGTTGATCAGGAAAAGCACCAGCAGCAGCAACCCGCCCCCGAGCAAACTGCAGATCAGGCTCGACTCGAACCAGTCCAGCCGGTTGCCCTGCAGGATGCCGATCACCAGCATGCAGATCGCCGGAAAACCCAGGAGCAACCCGCGCCAGTTGAACTGCTTGAAACGCTCCAGACGCAGCGGATCCTGGGGTATGCCGTAAGCCACCGCCGCCATGGCGATCAGGCACGGCGCGACGATTTGCCAAAAGGTCCACTGCCAGCCGAAATACTCGGTCCACAACCCGGCCAGCGGCGTGCCGAGCCCCGGGCCGAACGTCGCCGTCAGCGCATACCCGGCGAGGCCATACACTTTCACATTGGCCGGCAAGAAACGCAGCGCGACGGTCATCAGCATCGGTGGCAACGCACCGCCTGCCAGCCCTTGCAAGGTTCGCATCAGCAGCAGGCTTTCGTAATTCGGGGCGAACGGGCACAACACACCCAACAGGGTGAACAGGCTGATCGCGCAGAGGGTGAAACGACGCAAGGACAAGGTCACCGCGCACCACGGCGCGAAAGCCGCAGCGGCCACCGACGTCGCGGCATAACACGCGACCAGCCAGGTGCCTTCGTCGTAGCCAATGGCGAAACCGCCGCGGATATCCGCCAGGGCGACCTTGGTCACCATTTCGTTGAGGCCCGAAACCAGCACCGCCAGCAGCACACCCACCAGGCCAATGATGATCCGCGGACCAAACACCATGGGCGCGCTGGCCGGCACGGGCGCAGCCAGAGGCACCGAGGCCGTCAGAGAGGTCATCGGTTCAAAACTCCGAAAAATTAAGGCCGTAGTCTACGAACGCGGGTCACTGACGAAAACTGACTTATCAGCAACTTATAAGTGCGTCGGGCGCAGCAATAGCTCGGCGAAGAAAAGCGAGGGAAAAGCCTCGGTCTCGCGACACACCATGGAAAAAAGTTAACACCGCCATGCCGGGCGGAACACCATCCATAGGTGTTAGCGGCTCATACCGCCGTCAAGGCTGAGCCTCAAGCCAAGTCTGATCGCAGCAGGTCTTCAGCGTTTCACGCATCCAGCGGTGCGCCGGGTCTTTGTCGAAACGCGGGTGCCACGCCTGGGTCAGCATGAGGGTCGGCAACGGAATCGGCAGGGTAAACGAACGCAGTTTCAGGCCCAGTCGCCGCACGCTCAGCAGCGCTTCCTTGGGCACCGGCAGAATCAGGTCGGAATCCGGCAAGGCGAACATTGCCGCATGGAAACTCGGCGCAATCACCGCCACTCGCCGTTCCAGGCCAAGCGCGTTGAGCGCCGTGTCGATCGGCCCGCGAGCGATGCCGCGACGGGACATGCTGATGTGGGAAAACCCGGAGAACCGCTCGGCGGTAATCTCTTCGTCGAACAGCGGATGGTCCTCGCGTACCAGGCCGACGAAATGGGTGGAGAACAGGTTCTGGACCTTCACTTCCGGCATCAGCGGCCGGTTGTTGCTGACGCTCAGATCAATGCGCCCTTCACGCAGGGAATCGTCATCCCCATCGCCCTCGGGAACGAAGCGCAGCTCGCAGTGCGGCGCTTGGCGTTCCATGGTGTCGAACAGCCTGCCGCCGTAGACGCCCACGAAGAAATCGTTGGCGCGAATGCTGAAGCGTCGCCGCAAACTGCCCAGCTCCACCTCATCGGCGGAGCGGAACAATAACGCGGCCTGCTCCACCACTTCCCGCACCTGCTCACGCAACGCCAATGCCTTGGGCGTCGGCACCAGGCCGCGGCCGGCGCGCACCAGAATCGGATCGCCGATGGCTTCGCGAATACGCGTGAGTGTGCGGCTCATGGCCGCCGGGCTGAGGTTCATCCGCCGCGCAGCGCCCACCACACTGCCCTCGTCGAGCAAGGCGTCGAGGGCGACCAGAAGGTTCATGTCGGGGAGTTGCATGCTGAGCACTCTTGGCTGGGCAGGATTGACCTGGGCGCAATGCTAGCAAACATCTCTTACATATGTGTTGGCAGGTCTGGCCCCATCGCGAGCAGGCTCACTCCTACAGGGGTTCTTCGTTGTACACAAAGATCCCATGTAGGAGCGAGCCTGCTCGCGATGGCGCCCGACCAGACACCACAAAACCTAACGCTGCATCCCCCACCGCTTCACGGTCACCCGCTCAAGCGTGTCAAACACCAGGTTCTCCACCAGCAACCCGATCAGAATCACCACCGCCAACCCGGCAAACACCTTGTCGGTATACAGCTCATTGCGATTCTGAAAAATGTACCAACCCAAACCACCCTTGCCACTGGTCGCGCCAAACACCAACTCAGCCGCAATCAAGGTACGCCAGGCAAACGCCCAACCGATTTTCAGCCCGGCCAGAATCGACGGCAGCGCCGCCGGAATCAGGATGAACAGCACAAAGCGCATGCCCTTCAAACCGTAATTGCGCCCGGCCATGCGCAGAGTTTCGGAGACGCCGAGGAACCCGGCATAGGTGTTCAACGCCAACGCCCACAGCACCGAATGCACCAGCACGAAAATCAGGCTGTTCTGCCCCAGCCCGAACCACAGCAGCGCCAGCGGCAACAGCGCAATCGCTGGCAACGGGTTGAACATCGAGGTCAACGTGCTCAGCAGATCGCGACCGAACTGGGTCGACACCGCCAAGGTGGTCAGGCCAAACGCCAGGACAATGCCGATCAGGTAACCCTTGAGCAGCACCACCAGGGAAATCCACACTTTGCCCAGCAACTCGCCGCTGAGCAGGCCGTCGTACAACGCACTGGATGTCTGCACAAAACTGGGCAGCAACAGGTCGTTGTTCTGGATGCGCGCCACCACTTCCCACAGCACCGCGAGCAAAATCAGGATCAGGCTTTTACGCACCCAGCCCTGTTGCCACAGGCGCTGGCCAAACGGTAATTCCCGCTCCAGCGGCACGCTGGTCAGCGGTTGCAACACGGTTTCAAATTCTTCACGCACGGATGATAACTGGCTCATCGGGCACTCCTCTCAATGGCTCAGTAAGCGATGCGAATGTCGGCGAAATCCAGCTCGCGCTCGGTTTCCGGCGACTGCCCTTCATCGAACAGCAAGCGATGAATCCGTCGTGCCGATTCCTGAAACGCCACGCCGCCGAGGCTGTGCAAATCGTACTGATGGCTGTGGACTTCCGCCCGCACGCGGCCCGGATGCGGCGACAGCAACAAGATGCGATTGCCCACCACCAGCGCTTCTTCGATGGAGTGCGTGACGAACAACAGGGTGAAGCGCACCTCTTCCCAGAGCAGCAGCAATTCTTCCTGCATCTTGCGGCGGGTCAACGCATCGAGCGCGGCGAAGGGTTCGTCCATGAGGAGGATTTTCGGCTGCATCGCCAGGGCCCGCGCGATGGCGACCCGTGCCTTCATGCCGCCGGACAAGGTGTGCGGATAGGCATCGGCAAACGCCGCCAGACCGACCTTGTCGAGGTAGTGCAGTGCCCGTTCTTCAGCCTCTTTACGCTTGAGGGTTTTCGACGCCAGCAGCGGAAACATCACGTTCTGTTTGACGGTCTTCCACGGCGGCAGCTGGTCGAACTCCTGGAACACCACGATCCGGTCCGGCCCCGGCGCATCGACGCGCTGGCCTTGCAGACGGATCTCTCCCTCGACGGGCTGGATGAACCCGGCGGCGGCCTTGAGCAACGTCGACTTGCCGCAACCGGACGGCCCGAGCAGGACAAAACGGTCCGCCGGGTCGATTTCAAAACTGACTTGGTGAGTCGCCCGGACCACACGCTGGGGCGTGCGGTACTCGAGGCTGACGTTATCGACCGACAGCAACGCTTGGTTTGCTGCGTTCGGTTTGCTGACCGTGTGGCCTTGCAAAGGGGCGTTCATGTCGGTCAGCTCCCTTGCAGCGGTTTGGCGTCCTGGAAGAAGTAATCCTTCCACGAATCCGGTTTGTTTTTGATCGCGCCGACGCGGTAGAGGAACTCGGCGAGCGGGTAGGTGTTTTTCGGCGTCACGCTGAATTCGAACTGCGGGTTGTCGATGATTTTCAGCAGCGCGGCGCGGTCGATTTTCGCCTTGGTCACGCGGATGTAGGTATCGGCCGCCGCACCTTTATCGTTCTGGGCAAATTGCGCCGCTTCGGTCAGCGCCTCGACGAACGCCTTGTAGGTTTTCGGGTTCTCGTTGCGGAATTTCTCGGTGGCGAACAGCACCGTCGGCGAGTTCGGGCCGAGCAGGTCATAGGTGTTCAGTACCACGTGGACGTTCGGGTTTTCCAGCGCCTGATCCTGGAACGGCGGGTTGGAGAAGTGTCCGGACAATTCGGTGCCACCGGCAATCAGCGCAGCCGTGGCGTCAGGGTGCGGGACGGCGATGGTGTACTTGTCGAGGCGATTGAATTCCTTGTCGCCCCACTGCTTGGCAGCGGCGTATTGCAGGAAGCGCGACTGCACCGACACACCCACCGCCGGCACCGCAATGCGATCCTGCTCGGTGAAGTCGGCGATGGTTTTGACCTTCGGATTGTTGCTCACCAGGTAGTACGGGAAGTTGCCGAGGGAAGCGACCGCCTTGACGTTCTGCTTGCCGTGGGTGCGGTCCCAGATGGTCAGCAACGGGCCGACGCCCGCGCCAGCAATATCAATCGAGCCGGAGAGCAGCGCATCGTTGACCGCCGCGCCGCCGGACAGCTGCGTCCAGTCGACCTTGATGTCGAGGCCTTCCTGTTTGCCGTACTTCTCGATCAGGTTCTGATCGCGCACCACGTTGAGCAGCAGATAAACGATGCCGAACTGTTCGGCGATGCGGATTTCACCTTCGGCGTGGGCCACGGTCGGCGCCACCAGGCTGCCGGCGAGCAGGCTGAAACCCAGACCGATGGCCGCGGCCAACGGTGCAAATGGAAGACGTTTGGACATGATCAATCTCCGACAAATCAGAAAGGCGCGTCGCCCTGAATGGTGGTGCGATACAACTTGCGGCGCAGATGGCTTGGGCACCCGGCGGCGAGGTGGATCAGCGAGCGGTTGTCCCAGAACACCAGGTCATGGGGCTGCCATTGATGGCGGTAGATGTTTTGCGGCAACACGCTGTGGGCGTAGAGTTCGTCGAGCAATTGCTTGCTTTCGTCGTCCGGCAACCCGACGATGCGGGTGGTGAAGCCTTCGCTGACGAACAACGCCTTGCGGCCGTTTTCCGGGTGCGTGCGCACAATCGGGTGCACGACTTCGGCGACCTGAGCCAGTTGCTCCGGCGTCAGCGTCGGGCGCCAGTTGCCTTCGAATTTGGTTTCGCTGTAACGCGCCGTGTAGGAATGCGCAGCCGAGCGACCTTCGACGGCTTTGCGCAAAGCGTCGGGCAGGTTGTCCCAGGCTTTGTGCATGTCCGCGAACAAGGTGTCGCCGCCTTCGGACGGCAGCTCCTGGGCGTGCAGCATCGAGCCCAGGCTTGGCAGTTCTTTGTAGGAGAGGTCGGAGTGCCAGAACTTGCCGGCGTCACCGAGGCCGATGGATTGGCCGTTCTCGATGATGTTGGAAACGATGAGGATTTCCGGGTGCCCGCTCAGCAAAAACTGTTTGAGCACGTGGATCTGCAACACGCCGAAACGACGGCTGAAGTCGATTTGTTGTTCAGGGGTAATGCGCTGGTCGCGGAACACCACCACGTGATGATCCAGATGCGCGCGATGGATGCGGGCAAATTCCTGGTCATTGATGGGGCGGGACAGGTCGAGGCCGATAATTTCGGCACCGACAGCGCCGCTGAACGGACGGATTTCAAACACTTGCGGCGCGTTGTTCGCGGCGCTTGGGGTAGCAGTAGCTGCAGACATGATTCACTCCCACGCACGGCACGCTCGATGGCGCGCACGTCGATCAGAAACTCACGGAGGTCCCGTGTTGGTTCGTGTCGTGCGGCGCGCCGATTGGTCGGCAGGTACGCAGGGGGTTGACTTTATAGGTATAAGAACACGATTTTAAATACCGTTAGCGAATAACCATATGGCCTAATTCGCCTATGCTGCTGACAGGATGACGCTGCTCAACTCTGAGGGACGCTCAATGTTCTACGTGCAACGCAATGCGGACGGCCAATTGACGCGCGTGGAAGCCGAGGCCTACACCGGATCCACCGAAACCCTGCCCGCCGATCACCCCGACCTTCAAGCCTGGTTCGCCAACGAAGTGATGGAAACCAGCCACAAGCAACTGCAGCAGATCAAACAGCTCAAGCAATTGAAGCAGAGCGACCTGGACATGATCCGGGTACTCGACGACCTGATTCAGGTGCTGACGGATAAGGGCGTGATCCGCGTGACCGATTTGCCGGCGGCGGCGCAGGCCAAGTTGATGGACCGGTCCCAGGCCCGGGAGGCGTTGGGGGGGTTGAGTCATTTGGTGGATGAGGATGATTCGGGGTTGATCTGAGCTGTTGTTCTTTGTCGTCTGTTCCGACGCCATCGCGAGCAGGCTCGCTCCCACATTGGATCTTCAGTGAACATCTCATCTGTGTTCGACAGAGGTTTACTGTGGGAGCGAGCCTGCTCGCGATGGCGGCCTTCAACTCACCGCCGGCTCATCCTTGCTGAACAAAAACGCCAACAACTCCGGCGACTCCAGATGATCCAGCGCCCGCTCCACCAATAAATGCACGCCATCAGCCATCCGGTTAAGCGCCAACGCGACGCATCGGCTCGGGCCGTCCACGTCGTCGGCGAGGTTGGCTGCGATGGCGCTGATGGAGAGCAGGTCTTCGGAGGCGTTGGCGAGCAGGGCTTCGATGTTGACATCGGGGGCGACGATGAAGAGCGAGGTTTTGTGCGGCGCGATTTCAGCGCTATTTGGCGAAGCTGATGCGGTATCGGACATGAGTATGACCCTCAGAGATTATGTGGGCTTTACCCGGACTTGCACGTCCGAGTCACTGTTAATTCAGTGACAAACTCAGACTATCCACGGACCTGGGCCCGGACAAGTTCACGGACACCACCGCGATTTGAAGGAAATCTCCGACGCGGTTGTCCCCATTCGGATGTTCCCACAGACGGGTCGGTGGCGTCTGTTATGACGCCATCGCCGGCAAGCCGGCTCCTACAGGTTTTGTGTTTGACCATTAACGTGTGATCAACCGCAATCTCTGTAGGAGCCGGCTTGCCGGCGATGGCGGCCTCACTGACAAAGCAAATTCAAAGCCTCACGCCCAAGGCTTCGGCTCCCCACACAACCGCCCCTGCACACCATAAACCCCCATCTCGCGAATCACCGACAACTCGCCTTCGGTCTCGACCCGCTCGGCAATCAACGGCAAATCAATGCTGTGCGCCGCCCGCTGGATCGCCTCGATGAACAGACGCTTGTCGCTCTCCTTATCAATCGCGCGGATATACACGCCGTCGATCTTCAGGTACGCCAGCCCCAGCCGCGCCAGGTTGCCGATCATGCTGAAGCGCCCGCCAAAATGTTGCAGGCTCAACGAGAAGCCGATCTCACGCAGGCGCCGCGCCAGGTCTTCCAGTTTCGCTTGCTCCGGCAGTTGCTCCTCACCGATTTCCAGGATCAGCCGCGGGCCGAAACTGGAGTGCGCGCGCAACATGTCGAAGACTTTGCCCAGCGCCTGTGGACTGGTCAGCGTCGCCGAAGACAGGTTCAGCGCCAGCGACGCTTCATGGCCAGCCATTTGCTCAAGCACCCGCTCCAGCATCAGCCGATCCAGCCGCGCCGCCCAGCCGAAACGCTCGAGCCACGGCAGGAATCGCCCCGCCGGAATCGTCTGGCCCTGATCGTCGATCAGCCGCGACAAGACTTTGTAATGCAGCACCAGCGTCGTGTCCTGGCTGGCCACCACCGGCTGAAAATACAGCTCGAAACGCCGCTGATTCAGCGCCTGATCGAGCAGCGTGTGCCAGGCATGATGGTCATCGCCGACGCTCGCCGGCGCCGTGCGATCCAGGCAGACCCACCGCGAGTCACCTTGCCCCTCGGCCTGCGCCAGCGCCTGATCCGCCAGGCCGAGCACCGCTTGCGGGGCGTCGCCGTACATGAACGGCGCCAGCCCGATGTAGGCCACGGCGGCGACATCGGTGGCGCCGGTCGCATGCAGGCTCGTCATTGCCGTGTCGAGGTGTTGCGCCAGTTGCAGCGCTTCGGTGTGCACCAGCCCCGGCGCCAGCACGGCGAATTCGCCACCGCGGATCCGCGTAACCAGGTTCAGTGTTTCGGGATATTTGGCGCACTCACGAGACAGCTGCTCGCCGACCGCTATCAGCAGGTTGTCAGTGTGTTGGCCGCCCAGACGCTGATTCAACCCAGCGAGGTCCTTGACCCGCAGCAGCAACAGATAACCCGAGCTTGCGGTTTCCGGGTTGCTCACCCGTGCATTCAATTCCATCTCGAAGTAACGCCGGTTGGCCAGCCCGGTCAAAGCGTCCCGATAGGACTCGTCGCGCAGTTTTTCACTGCGCTCGGCCTGCTCCTGAAACAACGCCTTGAGCTTCTCGACCATCTGGTTCATGGCCTGCACCACGCGGCGCAATTCCGGGGTGCGCGGCAGGTCGGGCAGGCTGAGGAATTCGCGGCGGGCAATGGCATGGGATTGCTGGACCATGTAGTCCAGCGGTTTCAATTGCCGACGCAGCAACAACGCGCCCAGCGCCGCACTCACCGCGCCGCACAGCAGCAACCAGCCGAGGCTGCCCAATGCGCTCTGCCACAGCTTGGCCAGCGCAAACATCGGATGGCTGACCACTTCGACCCGCGCCGCCTGCTCCCAGCCACGGCTGACGATCGCGTCGCCGCCCGCCGGCTCCAGGCCGATCAGTTTGACGAACCAGTCCGGCACGTTGTTCACCGCCGGAATGCCGCTGCGCTCGACCAGGGTCTTGTCGTTCGACAGATCGACCACGCGGATGCTCGCGTAATAACCACTGTCGAAAATCGAGCTGACCAGCAGCTCGACCATCGCCGGGTCGTCGATGTTCGGCGTCAACGACAGCGCCAGCGCCGTCGCCGCGTCCTGCGCGTGGGAGCGCAGCTGGTTGACGTACTGGGTGCGCGAGCTTTCGAGGCTGACCATGAAGCTGCCGGTGAAGGCGACCACCAGGAACAGACAGATTGCGATCAATAGCTGTTTGAACAAAGACATCTGAGCGCGTGCTCCTAGTTAATCGTCTCGATCGGAAAACCTTCCGCCTGCATTTTCTTCAACACATCCTGCCAGCGGGACAAACGTTTGGTGTCACTGACTTTCTTGTTGCCTTTGGCGCCCGGCAACCACACCCCTTCGGCATTAAAAGCGTAGACCGGCAGCAGATCGGTCCGTTGGGTGGCGGGTTTGATCGTATCGATCAGGCTGTCGAGCACCAGCGGTACGGCGTCGGGGCTGGCGTAATACGTCAGCACCATGTGCGCGCGGTTCAGGCTCAAGGCCTTGACGTAGGTAATGCGCAGCTTGTCGCTGGACACGCCGAGGTGGCGCAGGCTGAAATATTTGGCGATGGCGTAGTCTTCGCAGTCACCGGCACCTTTCCACAAGGCTTCGATCGGGGTTTCCCAATAGTCGACTTCGTGCCACAGGTCGATGTCTTCCTGGTAACGCATCTGTCTGTTGAAGAACAGGTTGACCACATTGAGCTGCTCCGGCTCGCTGAGCTGCTTTTGCGTCGCCAGCAGATGCTGCCAGGCATCGATGCGCTGCTGCCCCGCGCCCAGTGGCCCGTACAATGCCTGCGCCTTGCGGCTGATCAGGGAAAAATCCCAATCGGCATGCAGACCGCCCGACAGGGCGCCGGCCAGCAGCAACGCGCAGCATAACCAGCGCAAAGTCCGAGGGATCGCGAAACGTGCCGCCAATGGGAGATATCCAGTCAGGCAGGTGGAATCGATTGATGGTGAAGGTTAGCCGGTTAAAAGACAATGGCACGGTGAGATCACTGGGAGCGCGCTAAACTTTGGGGTGTGAGCTGTTTTTCAGACGCGTTTGACAACCCGTCAGGCAGTCACTAGTGTCCTCTTGGATCCAAATTTCTTCAGTCAGACAGGGTGCGTTGTAGTGACACAGAAGCCCAACCCTCTTAGCAGTATCAAGGTCAACGGGCCGATTCCCGCTCATCTGGCCCGCTCGGTCATCGAAGAAACCCTGCGCGCCGCCATTCTTGACGGTCGCATTCCCTGCGGCACGGCGCTTCGACAACAAGACCTGGCCGACCTGTTCGGCGTCAGTCGCATGCCGGTGCGGGAAGCGTTGCGCCAGCTCGAAGCGCAAGCGTTGCTCAACGTCGTCGCCCACAAAGGTGCGGTGGTCGCACCGCTGGTCCAGGGCGATGCCACCGAAACCTACGCATTGCGGATCCTGCTGGAGTCCGAAGCCCTGCGCTTGTCGATTCCTTTGCTCACCCAAGAAGACTTCGACCAGGCGGCCCGCTACATCGACGAACTGGAAACCGAACACGACTACACCGAGATTGGCCGTCTCAACCGGCTGTTTCACATGTCGCTTTACTGCAAGGCGCCTAACCGTCGGCTATTACGGCTGATCGAAGACGGGTTGAACGAAGAGGAGCGCTTCCTGCGTTTCAACCTGGAAGCCATGGGCCTGGGCAAGTTGTCCCAGGACGATCACCGTGCGCTGTTGCAGGCCGCACAAGACCGCGACACCGAGCGCACGGTCAAGCTGCTTGAACATCACCTTAACCGGGGCGTCGAGGTCATCACGAACTACCTCAACAGCCCGGAAGCACAAAGCCGAAAAACCCCGAAATAAATCATCCCGGCCATCGTGGCGAGCAGGTCAACCTGCTCGCTGCTTGCTGCGCCTGCGAATTCTTCCCCCCACACCCAACGCTTGCACCGACCTTTGACGTGTCGGTGATAGCGGCTGCCTTGATTTACGCTCACTCTTGGACTGCCAATCACTAATAAAACGGGTGGCGCACCGCATGAGCGGCGCAATCCCCGCATCAAGAACCTACGGAAGGAGTCTTGTCACGGGAAAGGAAGCATCGGCGTCCCGGCCAACTTCCACCCCCCACATCACACTAACGATCCTCCTTAGAAAGTTGCTCGAGTGAGGCATTCACTCTTTATTTCGATTTCGACTTATATAAGCCGGAAGGAGCAACTACGCCCAAATAAAACTTAAATAAAAAGTTTTATTGGCACTTATCGCGCCTTGAAAAGTTGAACTTAAAAATAACAAACAAATAACTTGCCCAGCACTTTGCTCGTGTATTAGTTTTTCTTCGCCACCAATGATTGCTGGCTGCAACACCACAAACAAACGACTTACAAACCACTAGAGCAGTTCAGTTCATTTGAAGCATTCGTTCGCCATCAGAAAACTTCGAGCACCCGTAATTTATTGATTTCACCTAACTCCAGTCCACTTATAGGCTCGCCATGAAATCGACTAAAGATCGTCTGAACCAGAAGAAAGCAGAACTCAGTGCGCACCCGATTTTCGCTGAAATACATTCGCTTTCGGTATTGCAACGCTTTATGGAGTCTCATGTTTTTGCGGTGTGGGATTTCATGTCGCTGACCAAGCGCCTGCAACAGGAACTGACCTGTGTGAAGTTGCCGTGGTTGCCGCCGCGCGATCCGCAGGCGGCGCGACTGATCAACGAGATCGTGCTCGGTGAAGAGTCCGATGACCGTCCGGCTCACGGCCACTACAGCCATTTCGAACTGTACCTGGACGCCATGCGCGAAGTGGGCGCCAGCACGGTCGCCGTCGAGCGCTTCGTGGCGCTGCAACAGGAAGGTGTGAGTTACGACGTGGCGTTGCAAAGCGTGGACATCGACCCGGCTGCCGCGCAGTTCGTGCGCCATACCTTGCACACCGCATTGCACGCGCCGGGCCACAGCGTGGCGGCGGCTTTTCTGCACGGGCGCGAGAGCGTCATTCCGCAGATGTTCCAGCGAATTCTCGACGATTGGGGCATCGGCATCGAACAGGCGCCGACCTTTCGCTACTACCTGGAGCGGCACATCGAAGTCGATTCCGAAGACCATGGGCCGGCGGCGGAAAAACTGTTGGCGCGGCTGGTCGATGGCGATCCGCAACGGGAAGAAGACGTCTACACCAGCGCCCTCGCAGCCGTGGAAAGCCGCATCGCCCTGTGGGACGGCCTGCGCCAGAGCATGAGTGAACCGGTCGCGGAGGTGAACGCATGAACGCCGCCGACTACCAATCTTTCGCCGACGCCTGGGAAAGCCGCGCCACCATCCGCACCCGCCCGCGCCGCGTGCTGGAGAACGACGAAAAGCTGATCTACCCGCTCAGTCGCCAACCGCTGGTATTGAGTGAAACCTTTCTGCGCGAATGCCCGGAGCAACGGGATTTCGCCCTGGTGCAGACGCTCTACAAATTCATCAACGACGTGGTGATTTTCGAAACCGAGATCGTCGACAAAACCGCGCGCAGCATCGCCAAGAATCGCTTCGCCGTGGCCTTCCCGTTTGCCTGTCGCTACGACGCCATGACCGTGGTGGTGGACGAGGACTACCACGCGTTGGTGGCGATGGATTTCATGCAGCAGACCGTGGCCATGACCGGCATTTCGCCCATCGAATTGCCGGATGAAATCGAGCTCAGCCGGGCGATCCCTGCCGCCGTGGCCCTGGCACCGGAGCACCTGCGCAGCGCTGTGGAACTGATCTGCGTGGCCATCGCCGAGAACACCGTCACCGGCGATGTCGCGGCGTTCGCCAAGGACGACACGGTCAAGCAATCGATCAAGGGCCTGATGGCCGATCACTTGCTCGACGAAGGCCGTCACTCCGGCTTCTGGGCGCGACTGGTGCGCATCTACTGGCACACCGCGAGCGAAGCGGATCGCCAGTGCATCGCGCAGATTCTGCCGGTGTTCATCGGCCATTACCTGACCAACGACATTCAGAAATCCTTCGATTACCGCCTGATCGAGTCCCTGCAAATCAGCGATGCCGCGCGCCACGCACTCAAGCGTGAAGTGTCGGGGCTGGCCTTCCCGATCAATCGGCATCACCCGCTGGTCGCCAACATCGTGCGGTTTTTCCACAGCAGCTCGCTGCTCGATTCCCCGTGCGTACAAGCGGCCCTGAGCGACTACCTGGTCTAACGAGGAGCACATCATGCGACGTCTCGATATTTTGCTCATCGGGCAGAGCCAGGTCCTCAGCGACCTGGCGCTGGAACTCGAACAACACGGGCATTCACTCACACGGCTGACAAACCTGGAGCAGGCACCGGCGAACACCGCTGATTTGCTGATCGACGATGACAGCCTGCCATTCCAGCCGTACAGCGATGCTCCGCGACTGACGCTGCGCCTGGGTATCGGAATCCCGAACGCGTCGGGCCTGCCGCCGCTGGATCTGCTGTGCCTTTGCGATTCGACCTTGCTCACCCGCGTCCCGATTGCCGACGAACCCTCGGGCAACGGCCAGGCCTTGCGCCTGCGAGCGGTGGCTGAACTGGTGGATCACGTGGCGCTGTTGGTCAGCCGTTATTCGCGTGATGCGGACTATTTCCTGCTGGCCGAGCCGACAGCGCCCGTTCATTTCGAGCGAGTGGAAAGTCTGCTGTTTCTCGAAAGCCTGGCCTTCGTCCATAGGCTCAACGCCACCGTGCAGCCTCGGTTGCTGCAGCTCGCTCAGGTGCCGATGATCCAGCGCCTTGAGCAGCGCTTCATTCAGTCTGCCGAACGGCCGGCGCTGAACATTGCGGGCACTTCGCACAGCTATCGAGAATTGCACACCTATAGCCGCGCCATTCAGCAGCGCCTGCAACCGTTGCTCGTGCAGCATGACGGGCCGTTGGTGATCGGGATCTGCCTGCCGAAATGCAGCGCGTTGTATGCAGGCATTCTGGCGATCCTCGGCTGTGGCGCGGTGTACCTGCCGCTGGAACCGAGTCATCCCTTGCAGCGTCAGCAATTCATTCTGTCGAATGCCGGCGCCGTGCTGTTGCTGCATGACGGGCAGCATCCGCTGGCGGACGAGATGCCCAGCCTGGACATCAGCGCGATCCCCTTGGAGGGCGTGTATCTCGCTCAACCCTTGATGCAGCAGTGCCCTGATCTCGATGCGCCGTGCATGGCGCTCTACACCTCGGGCACTACCGGTCACCCCAAAGGCGTGTTGCTCAGCCAGGCCAACCTCGCACATTTCACCGCGTGGTACGCCGACTACGTGCAACTGACTGAACAGAGCCGCGTGTTGCAGTTTTCGTCGTTGAGTTTCGACTCGTCGCTGATCGATATCTTCCCGACCCTGTTGCAAGGCGCGGAGTTGATCGTGCCCAGCGACGACCAGCGCCGCGACCCGCTGCAACTGGTGGAACTGATCCGCCACCAACAGTTGAGCCACGCGTTTTTGCCACCGGCGTTGCTAAGCATTTTGCCGCTGGAGCAATTGCAGTGCCTGGATCACGTGATGACCGGTGGCGATGTTTGCGAACCCTATGTCATCGAGCAACTCACCCGTCAGGGCAACCTCTACAACCTCTACGGCCCGACCGAAGCCACGGTGCTGATCACCGCGCGGCAACTGCGTGCGGGTGACAGCAACCGCACCCTTGGCGCACCGATCGCCAACAGTCAGGTGTTGATTCTCGACGAGGATTTTCAACCGGTGGCCGAACACACCGTCGGCGAGTTGTACATCGTCGGACCGGGCGTGTGCCTGGGGTATCTGAACAATCCGCAGCAGACCGCCGAGCGTTATTTGAACCTGAGCCTGCCGAACGGTGCGAGCCTGCGCGCGTACCGCACCGGCGACATGGCGAAGTGGACCGGCGCGGGCATCGAGCTCTGCGGACGTCGGGATAATCAGGTAAAGATTCGCGGCTTTCGGGTCGAGCCGGAAGAGATCGAACGCTGCCTGCGCGACAGTCAGTTGTATCGCCAGGTGGCCGTGGTCATCGACAGCCAGCGGCGAATCCTCGCCTTCCTCGCCCAGCCTCAGGAGGCTCAACCCAGCGCCGCGCGTGAAGCGCTGAAAGCACACGCCAGCCAGTTTCTGCCGGACTACATGCAGCCCACCGCGTGGACCGAACTGGCGAGCATGCCGTTCGCCAGCAACGGCAAGGTGGATCGCAAAGCGTTGCAGGCGTTGCCCGTCCACATCAGCGAAAACGCGGCGCGACGCTTGCCGACCAATGCCGATGAAGCGTTGCTGCTGGAGATTTGGGCCGAGTTGCTGGAGTTGCCGGCCAGCGACATTTCTACCGACGAAAGCTTCTTCAATCTGGGCGGCCATTCGATCCTGCTGTCGCGCATGTTGCTCCGATTGCGTGAGGCGTTCGGGCGCAGCATCTCGATCAACCGCTTCATCGAACTGCCGACCATCGCGAAACTGGCCACCCTGGTACGCGGTTCCGGCACGGAAGAGGTGTTGAGCGAACAGGCCATGGCCGATGCCTTCCGCGAGCTGGATATCCAGCCGCTGCCGGTCAGCCGCATGGGCGATGTGCACAAGGTGATCGTCACGGGTGCCAACAGTTTTGTCGGCGTGCACATCGTCGAGGCGTTGCTGGCCTGGGGCGCTAGCGAAGTGGCGTGTCTGGTGCGCGAGGGCGGCGGGCAATCGGCGACGGATCGCTTCGCCCATGCTCTGCGTGAGAACCGCCTGGAGCATCTGGACCTGAGCCGGGTCCGGGTTTATGCGGCGGACATTACACAGCCCTCGCTGGGGCTCGCGACGGGCGTTTACGAGTACTTGGATCGCGAGTTCGGCGCACTGGTCCACAACGCCGCCAACGTCAATCACGTGCTCGATTACGCGTCGCTGGCAGGGGATAACGTCGAGCCGATCTTCGAGTGCCTGCGCTTGTGCGAAGGGCGCAGTAAAAAGATCTTCAACTATGTGTCGACACTGTCGGCGTCGAGCACGATTGCCGACGACGGCAGGGTGCTTGAACTGCCCGCCGCGCAGACGCCGCCGATCTACATCAAGAATGGCTACAACCTGTCCAAGTGGGTCGCTGAACGCATTCTCGAACGGGCGCGGGAACGTGGGGTGCGGGTCAACGTGTACCGGCCCGGCAACATCAGTTTCAACAGCCTCACCGGTGTCTGCCAGCCGCACAAGAACCGTTTGATGCTGATGCTCAAGGGCTCGATCCAGCTCGGACAGGTGCCGGAGTTCGCGTTGAACTTCGACCTGATGCCCGTGGACTTTCTCGCCCGCTTCATCGCCTTCCATGCCAGCCGTTACTCCGCGGAAAAAGCGGTATTCAACCTGCACAACCCCGAACCCTTGAGCTGGGACGATTACGTCGCGTCCTTCCGTGAGGCCGGCCGGGAATTTTCCATGGTCAGCGTCGCGGACTGGCAGCAGCAACTGGGCCGGGTGGACAGCGACAACGCGCTGTTCGGTGTACTGGGTTTCTACCTCAACGGCTTCGAGGAGGATATCGGCGACATCTCGATGATCGGCCACGCCAACGCCCAGGCCGGCGTGCGGCAGATGGGCGCGCACTACCCGGAAAAGTCCCCGGCACTACTACGTCGCGGCTGCGACTACCTCAAAGAAATCAATTTCATCTGATTCACTCAACCCAATGGAGCAAGACCATGAGTACTCTGCAACCCGATACCCTGATCAAGAACCCTCAAGGCTGCCTCGTCGTGTCTTCGGTGGAGGTGCCGGCGGATGCCGCAGCCGTCTGGGCGGTGGTTGGCAACTTTGCGGGTTTCGATCGCTTCATCCCGGCGCTCTCGCACATCGAGATGACGGGCGACGGCGTGTCGTCCCTGCGCAAGAAATTCTTCAAGGACGGCAACCTGGTGGTCGAGCAACTCAATTCACGGGATGACCAGGCGCGATACATGACCTGGACCACGATCTACAACACGCTGGGTGTCGCTCAATTGTGGGCGTCGATGACCGTTGAGGCGCTCGGTGTGGGCAAGTCCCGGGCGACCTGGACCATCATCGCCGAACCGGCCTCCGGCGGCACGGAGGCGCTGCCGGGGTTCAAGGATTTTGTGCAGGGGTTTGCCGATGATGCGATGGGTAATGTTTTGAAGTTGTTCGTTTAAAGCTTCAGCGTGGGGGTGACAGGACCATCAGCCTGCTTCCACGTTATCCCTCCCATCGAGCTGTCGGGATGTTAGGGGGCCTGAAACGACAAAACCCCTGTCTGCGTTAGCAGACAGGGGTTTCGGAATTCAATCTTGACGATGACCTACTCTCACATGGGGAAACCCCACACTACCATCGGCGATGCATCGTTTCACTGCTGAGTTCGGGATGGGATCAGGTGGTTCCAATGCTCTATGGTCGTCAAGAAATTCTGTGACCAGCCCGTTACGGAGTAACGTGCCAGCAAAATTGGTGACTTCTACTAAAACAAAACCCCAACTGCTTTCGCAATTGGGGTTTCGGAATTTAATCTTGACGATGACCTACTCTCACATGGGGAAACCCCACACTACCATCGGCGATGCATCGTTTCACTGCTGAGTTCGGGATGGGATCAGGTGGTTCCAATGCTCTATGGTCGTCAAGAAATTCTTGAGCTGACGCGTCTTGCGACGTTCCAGCGAATTGGGTATGCGATAGTTTGTGTGTTTGTTTCTCGAACTTTCGGTTCGTTTCGTCTTCACACACCGCAATCTGGTGCTCTTTCGCTTTTCAGCTCAAAGCTTGCAAATTGCTTGGGTGTTATATGGTCAAGCCTCACGGGCAATTAGTATTGGTTAGCTCAACGCCTCACAGCGCTTACACACCCAACCTATCAACGTCGTAGTCTTCGACGGCCCTTCAGGGGACTCAAGGTCCCAGTGAGATCTCATCTTGAGGCTAGTTTCCCGCTTAGATGCTTTCAGCGGTTATCTATTCCGAACATAGCTACCCGGCAATGCCACTGGCGTGACAACCGGAACACCAGAGGTTCGTCCACTCCGGTCCTCTCGTACTAGGAGCAGCCCCTCTCAAATCTCAAACGTCCACGGCAGATAGGGACCGAACTGTCTCACGACGTTCTAAACCCAGCTCGCGTACCACTTTAAATGGCGAACAGCCATACCCTTGGGACCGGCTTCAGCCCCAGGATGTGATGAGCCGACATCGAGGTGCCAAACACCGCCGTCGATATGAACTCTTGGGCGGTATCAGCCTGTTATCCCCGGAGTACCTTTTATCCGTTGAGCGATGGCCCTTCCATACAGAACCACCGGATCACTAAGACCTACTTTCGTACCTGCTCGACGTGTCTGTCTCGCAGTCAAGCGCGCTTTTGCCTTTATACTCTACGACCGATTTCCGACCGGTCTGAGCGCACCTTCGTACTCCTCCGTTACTCTTTAGGAGGAGACCGCCCCAGTCAAACTACCCACCATACACTGTCCTCGATCCGGATAACGGACCTGAGTTAGAACCTCAAAGTTGCCAGGGTGGTATTTCAAGGATGGCTCCACGCGAACTGGCGTCCACGCTTCAAAGCCTCCCACCTATCCTACACAAGCAAATTCAAAGTCCAGTGCAAAGCTATAGTAAAGGTTCACGGGGTCTTTCCGTCTAGCCGCGGATACACTGCATCTTCACAGCGATTTCAATTTCACTGAGTCTCGGGTGGAGACAGCGCCGCCATCGTTACGCCATTCGTGCAGGTCGGAACTTACCCGACAAGGAATTTCGCTACCTTAGGACCGTTATAGTTACGGCCGCCGTTTACCGGGGCTTCGATCAAGAGCTTCGCGTTAGCTAACCCCATCAATTAACCTTCCGGCACCGGGCAGGCGTCACACCCTATACGTCCACTTTCGTGTTTGCAGAGTGCTGTGTTTTTAATAAACAGTCGCAGCGGCCTGGTATCTTCGACCGGCATGAGCTTACGGAGCAAGTCCTTCACCCTCACCGGCGCACCTTCTCCCGAAGTTACGGTGCCATTTTGCCTAGTTCCTTCACCCGAGTTCTCTCAAGCGCCTTGGTATTCTCTACCCAACCACCTGTGTCGGTTTGGGGTACGGTTCCTGGTTACCTGAAGCTTAGAAGCTTTTCTTGGAAGCATGGCATCAACCACTTCGTGTTCTAAAAGAACACTCGTCATCAGCTCTCGGCCTTAGAATCCCGGATTTACCTAAGATTCCAGCCTACCACCTTAAACTTGGACAACCAACGCCAAGCTGGCCTAGCCTTCTCCGTCCCTCCATCGCAATAACCAGAAGTACAGGAATATTAACCTGTTTTCCATCGACTACGCTTTTCAGCCTCGCCTTAGGGACCGACTAACCCTGCGTCGATTAACGTTGCGCAGGAAACCTTGGTCTTTCGGCGTGGGTGTTTTTCACACCCATTGTCGTTACTCATGTCAGCATTCGCACTTCTGATACCTCCAGCAAGCTTCTCAACTCACCTTCACAGGCTTACAGAACGCTCCTCTACCGCATCACCTAAGTGATACCCGTAGCTTCGGTGTATGGTTTGAGCCCCGTTACATCTTCCGCGCAGGCCGACTCGACTAGTGAGCTATTACGCTTTCTTTAAAGGGTGGCTGCTTCTAAGCCAACCTCCTAGCTGTCTAAGCCTTCCCACATCGTTTCCCACTTAACCATAACTTTGGGACCTTAGCTGACGGTCTGGGTTGTTTCCCTTTTCACGACGGACGTTAGCACCCGCCGTGTGTCTCCCATGCTCGGCACTTGTAGGTATTCGGAGTTTGCATCGGTTTGGTAAGTCGGGATGACCCCCTAGCCGAAACAGTGCTCTACCCCCTACAGTGATACATGAGGCGCTACCTAAATAGCTTTCGAGGAGAACCAGCTATCTCCGAGCTTGATTAGCCTTTCACTCCGATCCACAGGTCATCCGCTAACTTTTCAACGGTAGTCGGTTCGGTCCTCCAGTTAGTGTTACCCAACCTTCAACCTGCCCATGGATAGATCGCCCGGTTTCGGGTCTATTCCCAGCGACTAGACGCCCTATTAAGACTCGCTTTCGCTACGCCTCCCCTATTCGGTTAAGCTCGCCACTGAAAATAAGTCGCTGACCCATTATACAAAAGGTACGCAGTCACCCAACAAAGTGGGCTCCCACTGCTTGTACGCATACGGTTTCAGGATCTATTTCACTCCCCTCTCCGGGGTTCTTTTCGCCTTTCCCTCACGGTACTAGTTCACTATCGGTCAGTCAGTAGTATTTAGCCTTGGAGGATGGTCCCCCCATATTCAGACAAAGTTTCTCGTGCTCCGTCCTACTCGATTTCATGACTAAGAGATTTTCGCGTACAGGGCTATCACCCACTATGGCCGCACTTTCCAGAGCGTTCCGCTAATCTCAAAGCCACTTAAGGGCTAGTCCCCGTTCGCTCGCCACTACTAAGGGAATCTCGGTTGATTTCTTTTCCTCAGGGTACTTAGATGTTTCAGTTCCCCTGGTTCGCTTCTTAAGCCTATGTATTCAGCTTAAGATACCTAACTTATGTTAGGTGGGTTCCCCCATTCAGACATCTCCGGATCAAAGTCTGTTTGCCGACTCCCCGAAGCTTTTCGCAGGCTACCACGTCTTTCATCGCCTCTGACTGCCAAGGCATCCACCGTATGCGCTTCTTCACTTGACCATATAACCCCAAGCAATCTGGTTATACTGTGAAGACGACATTCGCCGAAAATTCGCGATTAAACTCACAAATTTTACCTTAGCCTGATCCGTTACCAGTGAAAGTAACGTTCAGTCTATCTTTCTATCACATACCCAAATTTTTAAAGAACGATCTAGCCAAAGACTAGAAATCAACATTCACCATGTCACCATGGAATGCTCATTTCTAAGCTTTCAACAAACAGAAGCAGTAGTGGTGGAGCCAAACGGGATCGAACCGTTGACCTCCTGCGTGCAAGGCAGGCGCTCTCCCAGCTGAGCTATGGCCCCGTATTGCTACAGGATCCCACACAAAAATTGGTGGGTCTGGGCAGATTCGAACTGCCGACCTCACCCTTATCAGGGGTGCGCTCTAACCAACTGAGCTACAGACCCAATTTCGGGCTGCTTCTTATCGTCTTCTTCAATGAATCAAGCAATTCGTGTGGGAACTTATGGAGCAGCTGATGTCGTCGATTAAGGAGGTGATCCAGCCGCAGGTTCCCCTACGGCTACCTTGTTACGACTTCACCCCAGTCATGAATCACACCGTGGTAACCGTCCTCCCGAAGGTTAGACTAGCTACTTCTGGTGCAACCCACTCCCATGGTGTGACGGGCGGTGTGTACAAGGCCCGGGAACGTATTCACCGCGACATTCTGATTCGCGATTACTAGCGATTCCGACTTCACGCAGTCGAGTTGCAGACTGCGATCCGGACTACGATCGGTTTTATGGGATTAGCTCCACCTCGCGGCTTGGCAACCCTCTGTACCGACCATTGTAGCACGTGTGTAGCCCAGGCCGTAAGGGCCATGATGACTTGACGTCATCCCCACCTTCCTCCGGTTTGTCACCGGCAGTCTCCTTAGAGTGCCCACCATTACGTGCTGGTAACTAAGGACAAGGGTTGCGCTCGTTACGGGACTTAACCCAACATCTCACGACACGAGCTGACGACAGCCATGCAGCACCTGTCTCAATGTTCCCGAAGGCACCAATCCATCTCTGGAAAGTTCATTGGATGTCAAGGCCTGGTAAGGTTCTTCGCGTTGCTTCGAATTAAACCACATGCTCCACCGCTTGTGCGGGCCCCCGTCAATTCATTTGAGTTTTAACCTTGCGGCCGTACTCCCCAGGCGGTCAACTTAATGCGTTAGCTGCGCCACTAAGAGCTCAAGGCTCCCAACGGCTAGTTGACATCGTTTACGGCGTGGACTACCAGGGTATCTAATCCTGTTTGCTCCCCACGCTTTCGCACCTCAGTGTCAGTATCAGTCCAGGTGGTCGCCTTCGCCACTGGTGTTCCTTCCTATATCTACGCATTTCACCGCTACACAGGAAATTCCACCACCCTCTACCATACTCTAGCTTGTCAGTTTTGAATGCAGTTCCCAGGTTGAGCCCGGGGCTTTCACATCCAACTTAACAAACCACCTACGCGCGCTTTACGCCCAGTAATTCCGATTAACGCTTGCACCCTCTGTATTACCGCGGCTGCTGGCACAGAGTTAGCCGGTGCTTATTCTGTCGGTAACGTCAAAACAGCAAAGTATTAATTTACTGCCCTTCCTCCCAACTTAAAGTGCTTTACAATCCGAAGACCTTCTTCACACACGCGGCATGGCTGGATCAGGCTTTCGCCCATTGTCCAATATTCCCCACTGCTGCCTCCCGTAGGAGTCTGGACCGTGTCTCAGTTCCAGTGTGACTGATCATCCTCTCAGACCAGTTACGGATCGTCGCCTTGGTGAGCCATTACCTCACCAACTAGCTAATCCGACCTAGGCTCATCTGATAGCGCAAGGCCCGAAGGTCCCCTGCTTTCTCCCGTAGGACGTATGCGGTATTAGCGTCCGTTTCCGAACGTTATCCCCCACTACCAGGCAGATTCCTAGGCATTACTCACCCGTCCGCCGCTCTCAAGAGAAGCAAGCTTCTCTCTACCGCTCGACTTGCATGTGTTAGGCCTGCCGCCAGCGTTCAATCTGAGCCATGATCAAACTCTTCAGTTCAAACATCTTTGGGTTTTTAAGAAACCCTAAACTTGGCTCAGCAATCGTTGGTTACATCTTTGATTTCTCGCGGAGTAACTTGTGATGCTGATAATCTTGTTGACTATCAGTCTGACTCCACAAGCACCCACACGAATTGCTTGATTCAGTTGTTAAAGAGCGGTTGGTTAAGATCTTTCGTCTCAACCGAGGCGCGCATTCTACAGCAGCCTCTGTTGCTGTCAAGCGGTTATTTTCAGAAGTTTTCAAAGTTTCCTTTGCAACTTCAACCACTTGCGCTTCCGATCTCTCGTTAGCGGGAGGCGAATTCTACAGCGTTACTCGCTGCTGTCAACACCTCTTTTTCTCCGCTTTCGACCGAGAAGATCGAACCGCCCATCAAGCCTTACAACACCGCCTGACCGACTCCTTCTGGGCTTCGATGACCTGAAGCAACTCGCCGTCGAAAACTGCGTAACTCATTGTTTACCAAGGAGTTTTCCGTTTCGACTGCGCCGGAAGTGGGGCGAATTATAGACTTCCAGAATCTGCCGTCAACCCCTGATTTGGCTTTTCTATCAATAACTTGCAGAAACCCGAAAAACAGCCCGATTCTCTCTATATAGAGAAGCGAAAACACGCCTCTATATAGAAGAACCCCTTAAAGAACCCCTGCCTCTTTAAGAGAGATCACCGCGGTAGCGTCCAGCCCCAACACGCGCTGCAACACCTCCGACGTATGCTCCCCCAATAAAGGCGGCGCATTACGGTACTCCACAGGCGTTTCGGACAGACGAATCGGGCTTGCTACCTGCGGCACCACCCCGGCCAACACATGAGGCAGCTCGATCGCCAACCCCCGCGCCTTCACCTGAGGATCAGCGAACATCTGCGCCAGGTCATTGATCGGGCCACACGGCACGCCGGCCTGCTCCAGTTGCGACACCCATTCAGCGGTGGTCTTGAACACCGTCGCCTGGCGAATCAACGGAATCAGTACCGCCCGGTTCGCCACGCGCAACTTGTTGGTGGCAAAACGCGGATCATCCGCCCACTGCGGCTGACCGGCCACCTCTGCAAACTTACGGAATTGCCCGTCATTACCCACGGTAAGGATGAAATCGCCATCTGCCGTAGGAAAATCCTGATAAGGCACGATATTCGGATGCGCATTACCGAGACGCTTTGGCGCATTGCCCGTCGTCAGGTAGTTCATCGCCTGGTTAGCGAGGCACGCGACCTGGACATCCAGCAACGCCATATCGATATGCTGACCGCCACCGTCATGATCCCGATGCGCAAGCGCTGCCAGGATCGCCACCGTCGAATAAAGCCCAGTGAGAATATCCGTCAGTGCCACACCGACTTTCACCGGTCCGGCACCCTCATCACCTTCCGGGCGACCCGTAAGACTCATCAGGCCACCCAGGCCCTGAATCATGAAGTCATAACCCGCACGCTTGGCGTACGGCCCGGTCTGGCCAAACCCGGTAATCGAGCAATAGATCAGGTTCGGATTGATCGCCTTGAGCGACTCATAGTCCAGCCCATAAGCCGCCAGACCACCCACCTTGAAGTTCTCGATCAGGATGTCTGACTTGGCGGCCAGCTCACGCACCAGCTTCTGCCCTTCCGGGCGCGTGAAGTCGATGGTGACCGATTGCTTGTTGCGATTGGCCGACAGGTAATAGGCGGCCTCGCTGGTGTTCTCGCCATAGGCGTCCTTAAGGAAAGGAGGCCCCCAGGCGCGCGTGTCATCGCCATTGCCCGGACGCTCGACCTTGATCACCTCAGCGCCAAGGTCCGCCAGGATCTGCCCGGACCACGGCCCGGCCAGCACCCGCGATAAATCCAGTACCCGTAGATGCGAAAGCGCGCCCATGGCGTTCTCCTATTAATAGAACGCTTGAAGGCCGGTCTGCGCACGACCGAGGATCAGCGCATGGACGTCATGCGTCCCCTCATAGGTGTTCACCACTTCCAGGTTGACCAGATGACGGGCCACGCCGAACTCATCGGAGATACCGTTACCGCCCAACATGTCACGCGCCATCCGGGCGATGTCCAGGGACTTGCCGCAGGAGTTGCGCTTCATCATCGAAGTGATCTCGACTGCCGCAGTACCTTCATCCTTCATGCGACCCAGCCGCAGGCAGCCTTGCAGCGCCAGAGTGATCTCGGTCTGCATGTCGGCCAGCTTCTTCTGGATCAGCTGGGTAGCCGCCAATGGACGACCGAACTGCTGACGGTCCAAGGTGTACTGGCGAGCGGTGTGCCAGCAGAACTCGGCAGCGCCCAGAGCGCCCCAGGAAATGCCGTAACGAGCGGAGTTAAGGCAGGTAAAAGGGCCTTTCAAACCACGGACGTCAGGGAAGATGTTCTCTTCAGGGACAAACACGTTGTCCATGACGATTTCACCGGTGATGGACGCACGCAGACCGACCTTGCCGTGAATCGCCGGAGCGCTGAGGCCTTTCCAGCCCTTTTCCAGCACGAAGCCACGGATGTCGCCGGCATCGTCCTTGCCCCAGACCACGAACACATCGGCGATCGGGCTGTTGGTGATCCACATCTTGCTGCCGGTCAGGCTGTAGCCGCCTTCCACCTTACGTGCACGAGTAATCATCGCGCCCGGGTCGGAACCGTGGTTCGGCTCGGTCAGACCGAAGCAGCCAATCCACTCACCGGTTGCAAGCTTTGGCAGGTACTTCTGCTTTTGCGCTTCAGTGCCGAATTCGTTGATCGGCACCATCACCAAAGAGGACTGCACGCTCATCATCGAGCGATAACCCGAGTCGACGCGCTCGACTTCGCGAGCGATCAAACCGTAGCTGACGTAGTTCAGACCACTGCCGCCGTACTGCTCAGGGATGGTTGCGCCCAGAAGACCCACTTCACCCATCTCACGGAAAATCGCCGGATCGGTCTTTTCATGGCGGAAAGCTTCAAGAACACGCGGCGCGAGCTTTTGCTGAGCGAATTGCTCGGCGGTGTCGCGAATCATGCGCTCTTCTTCGGTGAGCTGTTGATCCAGCAGCAGGGGATCGATCCAGTTGAAGCTAGCTTTACCGCCCATGAGTGTGTCCTCTCGAATCGGGTCAAATAACGTGGACTGATCCTAGGCCCGGTTCGGCGCCACCGCAAACGAGGATTTTGCATACTGTTGTGCTAATTTCTCACTCCGTAACGTCGCGAAACAGCTTTTATGCGATGTATTAGTGAGGTTGATGTACATGCGCAGAAAAATACCCAGCACAGCGGCTTTGATCAGCTTTGAGGCGGCCGCGCGCCACGAGAGCTTCACCAAGGCAGCCCAGGAACTTTCACTTACCCAGGGAGCGATTTGCCGACAGATCGCCAGCCTCGAGGAGTTCCTGAGCGTGGAATTGTTCCGACGCTCAAGACGCGGCGTGAAGCTGACCGAAGCCGGTCTTTCCTACAGCCGCAGGGTCGCCACCCAACTGGATGCCGTTGAACGCGACACCCTGTCGGTGATGGGCCAGCAGGGCACAAATGTGATTGAACTGGCGGTCGTGCCGACCTTCGGCACTCAGTGGCTACTGCCACGGCTCAAGGACTTCCAGCAAAAGCACCCGGAGGTGACGGTCAACCTCACCAACCGCACGCGCCCCTTCCTGTTTGCCGACACAGACTTCGATGCAGCGATCTACTTCGGAGACGCGGATTGGTCAGGGACTGAATCCCACAGGCTGATGGGCGAAAATCCGATGCCGGTGTGCAGCCCCAGCCTACTGGGGAAAAAGACAAACCTCACACCCGCTGAAATTGCCGAACTGCCCTTGCTGCAACAAACCACTCGACCTTACGCCTGGCGCCAATGGTTCAACTCGCAGCACCTGAATATCCCGCGCGACATGACAGGCCCGCGCTACGAGCTATTCTCCATGCTTGCCCAGGCGGCGATGCATGACATGGGGGTCGCCTTGATCCCACCGTTCCTGATTCAGCGAGAACTGGCGGAGAAGCGACTGGTGATTGCCAACGTTCAGGCGCTGTCCAGCATCAAGGCGTATTACTTGATGATTCCTGAGCGAAAGGTCGAATCTGCGTCATTGAAGGCTTTTCGCGACTGGCTGGTGAATCAGGCACAGAGCTACAGCTTAGAAGGATAAAGGCTTTAATCGATTATCTGACCTCGTAGTCAGTAAATTCAAAGCCCTACAGATATAAGTATTTGTCGCATATTCGCAGACTGTATCGGGAAGCGGTACAAACGTCCCACAAGCGCCTGAAGACGTGGCCTTCAGCCTCTATCCGCGACCAATATCGCCTCATTCACCGAGCCGATGTGAAAATTCTTTAAATTCGGCCCGAATCCTTACAAGGCACGGCCTGCAAGGGATTGAGCTGGTCGGTTGCGACATTCGGTCACGGGGTGACTTGTAGTTAATTTTCCGTCACCCGTCATAATCCCTTGAAGGGCACAAAGTTCGCCTGCAAAATGCCGCGCCCCGCCCTGATTTGGCGGGATCGTGCTGATCGGCCGCCCCAGCCGCACCATCCGAAGTGCCTGGGTTTACTCAATAAGATCACGCAGGAGATTTGACGTGCACATTGGTGTTCCTCTCGAAACCCAGACGGGTGAAACACGGGTTGCTGCAACCCCGGAAACCATCAAGAAGCTGATCGGCCAGGGTCATAAGGTCACTGTTCAAAGCGGCGCCGGCGTAAAAGCCAGCGTTGTCGACAGTGCTTATGAAGCGGCAGGCGCAACCATTGGCAGCGCCAACGATGCGTTTGGTGCCGAGCTGATTCTCAAGGTGGTCGCCCCCAGCGACAGCGAACTTGCTCTGATCAAGAGCGGCACTGTTGTGGTCGGCATGCTCAACCCGTACAGCAATGAAACCATTGCCAAGCTGGCTGAGTGCGGCATTACCGCGTTCGCACTGGAAGCGGCGCCGCGTACTTCCCGCGCCCAGAGCCTTGATGTGTTGTCCTCCCAAGCCAACATCGCCGGTTACAAGTCGGTGTTGCTGGCCGCTCACCACTATCCACGCTTCATGCCGATGCTGATGACAGCAGCGGGCACCGTGAAAGCGGCGCGCGTGCTGATTCTCGGCGCCGGTGTGGCCGGTTTGCAGGCGATCGCTACGGCGAAACGTCTGGGTGCGGTGATCGAAGCGTCTGACGTGCGTCCTGCCGTAAAAGAACAGATCGAATCCCTTGGCGCCAAGTTCGTCGACGTACCTTACGAGACCGACGAAGAGCGCGAATGCGCCGTCGGTGTCGGTGGTTACGCCCGTCCGATGCCGGCGAGCTGGATGCAGCGCCAGGCCCTGGCCGTGCACGAACGCGCCAAGCAGGCTGACATCGTGATCACCACCGCACTGATTCCGGGCCGCAAGGCGCCGACGCTGCTCAGCGCGGAAACCGTCGCGCAGATGAAGCCGGGCTCCGTGGTCATCGACCTCGCCGCCGCTCAGGGTGGCAACTGCCCGCTGACCGTGGCGGATCAGGTGGTGGTCGAGAATGGCGTGACCATTTGCGGCCCGACCAACCTGGCCGGCGAAGTCGCGGCAGACGCTTCGGCCCTGTACGCACGCAACCTGCTGGACTTCCTGAAGCTGGTCTTCAACAAGGAAGGCCAGTTCGAGATCAACCTCGAAGACGACATCGTCGCCGCGTGCCTGATGTGCCGCGACGGCCAAGTCATCCGCAAAAACGCCTAAGCAGGGATTCAGACGATGGAAGAGCTTATCTCCCCCGGTATCTACAACCTGATCATCTTCGTGCTGGCGATTTATGTCGGTTATCACGTGGTCTGGAACGTTACACCTGCCTTGCACACGCCTTTGATGGCGGTGACCAACGCGATCTCGGCGATCGTGATCGTCGGCGCCATGCTCGCCGCAGCGCTGACCGTCACCCCGCTGGGCAAGACCATGGGCACCCTCGCGGTGGCACTGGCGGCGGTCAACGTCTTCGGTGGCTTCCTGGTGACCCGCCGGATGCTTGAGATGTTCAAGAAAAAAGCCCCGAAAGCCGTAAAAGAAGAGGCGCCTAAGTAATGAGCATGAACCTTGTAACGACGCTCTACTTGATCGCGTCCATCTGCTTCATCCAGGCCCTCAAAGGCCTGTCGCACCCGACCACGTCGCGTCGCGGCAACCTGTTCGGCATGCTCGGCATGGGCTTGGCGATTCTCACCACCGTGGGCCTCATCTATAAGCTGGGCGCTGAGCTGGCCACTGCGGGCATCGGTTACGTCATCGTCGGTCTGCTGATCGGCGGCACCGCCGGTTCGATCATGGCCAAGCGCGTGGAAATGACCAAGATGCCGGAACTGGTCGCCTTCATGCACAGCATGATTGGTCTGGCCGCGGTGTTCATCGCGATTGCCGCTGTTGTTGAGCCGCAATCTCTGGGCATCGTCAAGCAATTGGGCGATTCGATTCCGGCGGGTAACCGTCTGGAACTGTTCCTCGGCGCCGCCATCGGTGCAATCACCTTCTCCGGTTCGGTGATCGCATTCGGCAAGCTATCGGGCAAGTACAAGTTCCGCCTGTTCCAGGGCGCACCGGTACAGTTCGGCGGCCAACACAAGCTGAACCTGCTGCTGGGTCTGGCGACGCTGGCACTGGGCATCACCTTCATGCTGACCGGCAACCTCAGCGCCTTCGCGCTGATGCTGGCCCTGGCCTTCGTGATGGGCGTGCTGATCATCATCCCGATCGGTGGCGCGGACATGCCGGTGGTGGTATCGATGCTCAACAGCTATTCCGGCTGGGCGGCAGCGGGCATCGGCTTCTCGCTGAACAACTCGATGCTGATCATCGCTGGCTCGCTGGTGGGTTCGTCCGGTGCGATCCTCTCGTACATCATGTGCAAGGCGATGAACCGTTCCTTCTTTAATGTATTGCTCGGTGGTTTCGGCAACACGGCGGATGCTGGTCCTGCCGGCGCCAAGGAAGCCCGCCCGGTGAAATCCGGTTCGGCTGACGATGCGACCTTCCTTCTGACCAACGCCGACACCGTGATCATCGTTCCGGGCTACGGCCTGGCGGTCGCTCGTGCGCAGCACGCGCTGAAGGAATTGACCGAGAAGCTGACCCACCGCGGCGTGACCGTGAAGTACGCGATCCACCCGGTTGCCGGCCGGATGCCTGGCCACATGAACGTTCTGCTGGCCGAGGCCGAAGTGCCTTACGACCAGGTGTTCGAGATGGAGGACATCAACTCCGAATTCGGTCAGGCCGACGTGGTGCTGGTGCTCGGCGCCAACGATGTGGTCAATCCGGCCGCGAAGAACGATCCGAAATCGCCGATTGCCGGCATGCCGATCCTCGAAGCGTTCAAGGCCAAGACGATCATCGTCAACAAGCGTTCGATGGCCAGCGGTTATGCCGGCCTGGACAACGAACTGTTCTACCTCGACAAAACCATGATGGTCTTCGGCGACGCCAAGAAAGTCATCGAGGACATGGTTAAAGCCGTCGAGTAAAAACTGCTCCAGCGCAATACCCAAAACCTCAGCCTTTAGTAGGCTGGGGTTTTTTTATGCCCCGTGAAACCCGACCAAAGGCTCTAAATCAGGGTTCCGCATTCGACCATGGTAGCGGGACGGATTTTTTTCAAATCAATAAACTGCACACCTTGCTTCCGTTACCCGAGATAACCATCCATGTACCGTGATCGTATTCGCTTGCCTTCGTTGTTGGATAAGGTGATGAGCGCCGCCGACGCTGCCGCTCTGATTGAGGACGGCATGACCGTCGGCATGAGTGGTTTCACTCGCGCCGGTGAAGCCAAAGCCGTGCCTCATGCATTGGCCGAGCGCGCCAAGGTTTCCCCGCTGAAAATCACCTTGATGACCGGCGCGAGCCTGGGCAACGACCTCGACAAACAGCTCACCGAAGCCGGCGTACTTTCGCGACGCATGCCATTCCAGGTCGACAGCACTTTGCGCAAGGCGATTAACGCCGGCGAAGTGATGTTCATCGATCAACACCTCTCGGAAACCGTGGAACAACTGCGCAACCAGCAGCTGAAGCTGCCGGACATCGCCGTCATCGAGGCCGTGGCGATTACCGAGCAGGGCCACATTGTGCCGACCACGTCCGTGGGCAATTCGGCCAGCTTCGCGATTTTCGCCAAGCACGTGATCGTCGAGATCAACCTGGCGCACAACCCGAACCTCGAAGGTTTGCACGACATCTATATCCCGACGTATCGCCCGACCCGCACGCCGATCCCGCTGGTGAAGGTCGACGATCGCATTGGCAGCACCGCGATTCCGATCCCGCCGGAGAAGATCGTCGCGATCGTGATCACCAACCAGCCGGATTCACCTTCGACTGTGCTGCCACCGGATGTCGACACCCAGGCCATCGCCGACCACCTGATCGACTTCTTCAAGCAGGAAGTGGCGGCGGGACGCATGACCAACAAACTTGGGCCCTTGCAGGCGGGTATCGGCACCATCGCCAACTCGGTGATGTGCGGCCTGATCGATTCGCCGTTCGAAGACCTGACCATGTACTCCGAAGTGTTGCAGGACTCGACCTTCGACCTGATCGACGCCGGCAAGCTGAGCTTTGCTTCGGGCAGTTCGATCACCTTGTCGAGCCGGCGCAACGCCGATGTGTTCGGCAACCTGGAGCGTTACAAGGACAAACTGATCCTGCGCCCGCAGGAAATTTCCAACCACCCGGAAGTGGTGCGCCGGCTCGGCATCATTGGCATCAATACGGCGCTGGAGTTCGACCTGTACGGCAACGTCAACTCGACCCACGTCTGCGGCACACGGATGATGAACGGGATCGGCGGCTCGGGCGACTTCGCGCGCAACGCGCACCTGGCGATCTTCGTCACCAAGTCGATTGCCAAGGGCGGCGCGATTTCCAGCGTGGTGCCGATGGTCAGCCACGTTGACCACACTGAACATGACGTCGACATTCTGGTGACCGAGGTCGGTCTCGCGGACTTGCGTGGCCTGGCACCGCGGGAGCGGGCGCGGGTGATCATCGATAACTGTGTGCACCCGGACTATCGCCAGGCGCTGAACGACTACTTCACTGCCGCTTGCGCCATCGGCGGACACACACCACATATCCTGCGCGATGCACTTAGCTGGCACATGAACCTGGAAGAAACCGGACACATGCTCGCCGTGTGATTGGTACAGATGGCAGCTGACGTAAACACAGTTTCGTCAGCGGCCTAATACCAAGCAGGAATATGCTTAAAACTGTACTGCTGTACCGGTCTTTTCCTACCGCAATGACCTACCTTTCCGACTAAAAACCTGAAAAATGCGCCATATCAGTGCAGACAGGTACAGTTGCCTCAATTTAGACCAGTACACCACCCTTTAACAGTTAACTGGTCCCTCACAATACAGGTGAACTGTATCTACAGAGACTGGCCAAACGAGAGGATCATTGGCATCAGTTAAACCACTACCTAATCCCGCCACAAGCGGAAGGATGAAAACCATGGAACGTACACTCAGTTCCGATCTGTTCTTCGAAGACACCGCTGCAAAAACCCAGGCTTCCATGCCTCTGCGCGTTATCGCCAACCTGATGCTGTGGCAGCGCCGCATCTCCAGCCGCCACCAACTGGCTCGTCTGGATTCGCGTCTGCTGGCTGACGCCGGGATTAGCGAAGCACAACGCTACGAAGAGCTGAGCAAGCCGTTCTGGCGCTAAGTTAGCGTCGCTGGCTCTGATCCTTAAGGTCAACCGCCAGCACCCGAATTGAACAAACAAGACCCGTCGTGGGAAACCACGGCGGGTTTTGTCGTTTTGGGGAGTAAAAACTTCAAAACAATAAGCACATCTCATAATAGGTACAGTTGTCTTTTAGTAGAAACTGAACCAGTACAATTTCAAGCTTGTGTGTCTGTCCTGGCAAACCGGGCGGGATCATCATGAAATCCCGATCTGCCCGCAAAAGGACTGCACCATGAACAACTTTGTGGATATTCCCGCCACCGCACCTCAATCCAAGGCCCCCTTTACCTGGGCGCGAAGATTGGCCAGATCCCTGGCCAACAGCCTTGAGAGAGCCAGAACCCGGCGTTTGCTGGCCCAACTGAATGACCGTCAAATCTCAGACCTGGGCATCACTCACTCAGACCGCCACCAGGAATTGGACAAGCCGTTCTGGCGCTGATTTGCTCTGGGAAACAAACGGGACTGTGCGAATCAGCGCCTACGGGCCTAATATCAAGGCAGAACGTGGCGATGACTGCGCGACTGGCGTCTGACTCAACAGATACCGCGCCACTCTCAATCGATAGATCCAAAGGAGTTTCACCATGTCCCGTCTTCGTCTGCTCAGCGCTGCAGCCCTGCTAGCCATGGCTGCCAATTCCCACGCCACCAGCTTCATCGTGACCACCGATGCCGTCGTCGGCGCACTCAAGGCCACGTCCGACGCCACTTCGGATGTCACCTCGTCCTTTCGCGATGACAAGATCGTGCGTGCGGCACGTGACGACGCCGCCAGTTTTGTCGCCAGCGAAGGCGCCATTCGTGGGGTGAAACTGGAAAGTGCACTCGACCACATCCGCCATCAGGTGCCAGGGCTGAACGCAACCGACGCGCAACTGGCGCAGGCCATTCTGACGATCTAAGCGTTTTCTCCTCTCGGGACGCCCCAAGGTGTCCCGATGTTTCTGCGCTGGCTCTAGACCGGGCGTTGCGCTAGCCTTGGGACTCGCTTTCCACTGTCGAGTCTCATGCGTTTTCTGACCTTTCGATTGATTGCACCGATCTTCATGACTGCCTGCTGGGCCGTTTCGGCGCATGCGTTCGATCTGACAACCCAGGGCATCGTGGCTTCAGGCTACGCCACCAGCATGGTGACCTCCGCCCCCTTCGACCGTAAGCTGCTGCTGGCTGCCAGGGATGATGCCGCGTCATTCATTGCCAGTGACGGCCAATTGCGTGGAGCGCAACTGGAGTCCGCCCTGGTTTACCTGCGCCGGACCCAACCAAAACTTCATGCAAGCGACCTTGAACTGGCACAAGCTATTCTCGTCCAATAGTTATCCTCGTTCGTCCGGAGTCGTTCCATGCGTAGCCCGCTGATTATCGCCACCCTTGGCCTGCTGTTATTGGCCGACGTGACCCAGGCTCACACCCTGGTGGCCACCAGTAACATCCTCATCAACGCCACTCGGCGCACCCTTGATTTCACTTCCGACACCACGACGTCCATTCGTGACTCGAAGATCGTTCGAGAAGCCCATGACGATGCCGCGAGTTTCGTCGCCAGCGACGGCGATATCCGCGGTGCGCATCTGGAAGCAGCGATCAATCTGTTGCGTACCGGCGTACCGGAAGCCCGAGACGCCAGTGATCAGGTACTCGCCGAAGCCATCCTCGCACTGTGAGGTCGCTAACCGCCTGGCTTCTGGCCGGGGTCGTGTTGCTGCTCGGCAACACGGCTCAGGCCGGCCTGCAATTACGGCTCAAGACCGAAGGCCTGAACCCCGCGCAACAGCAAGCCAGCCAGGCGCTGCTTGATGAAGCCATGCAGGCGCTGCCGCCGCGGTTCATCGAGCAACTCGACCGGCGCATCGATGTCGGCTGGACCGACGACATGCCAAGCAATGCCTATGGCCAGGCGTCGCTGGTGTCCGAACTCGACCTGAACCGCAACCTGCTCGCCAGCCTCACCGACGGCAGCGCCGCGACCAAAAAGACTTATCGCCCCCACGGCACCGTCCGCCGCGAAATGCTGGCCACGGTGTTGCACGAGCTCACCCACATCTATGACCGCTCGCGTTTGTGGCCCGATGTCGAACGCTCGCTGATTCAACGCTGCACACGGCGCAGCAGCAGTTCGGGGTTGGTCGGTATTCCGGATGAATGTCGCGGCCAGTCCGCCCGGCGCTTTACCCTCAGCGATGACCCGCGCCTGCTCGACCTCGCAGGCTGGCCGCAGTACGTGGGCCGACGCGGCGAGCGCGAACAGCACAACCGACAGATCGCCCGCAGCCCGGATATCTACGAGACCAGCAGTCCGAAGGAATTCGTCGCGGTCAACATGGAGTATTTCCTCCTCGACCCGAGCTACGCCTGCCGCCGCCCTGCACTGTATCGCTACTACAAGGAACATTTCGGCTGGGCACCTCCCGCCAAGGACACCTGCGGCAAATCCTTCGCCTTCCTCAATGCCGGCAACGATTTCGCCAAACAGCCTCTGGGCCAGGTCGATCCGGAACGGGTGTATGCCGTTGACTACCTGCTGGCCGAAGCCAACCAGAACTGGGTCAGCCGCTGGGGCCACAGCATGTTGCGGCTGGTGATCTGTGCGCCCGGTCGCCCGCGCGGGCCGGATTGCCGGCTGGATCTCGATCAGCACCTGGTGTTGTCGTACCGCGCCTTCGTCGGCGACGTACAGCTGTCGAGCTGGGATGGCCTGGTCGGCAAATACCCGTCTCGCCTGTTCGTGCTGCCGTTGGCCCAAGTCATCGACGAGTACACCAAGACCGAACTGCGCAGCCTCGCCTCGGTGCCGTTGAACCTGTCGCGCAACGAGATCGAAGACGTGGTGGAACATGCCGCCGAGATGCACTGGAGCTACGACGGCAATTACTTCTTCCTCTCCAACAACTGCGCCGTGGAAGGTTTGAAGTTGCTGCGCAGCGGCACCAACAACGCGAAACTGGTCGGGCTCGACAACATCATGCCCAACGGCTTGCTGGAAGTGCTCAAGGGTCGCGGGTTGGCGGACACCAGCGTGCTGGATGATCCTCGGGAAGCACTGCGGCTTGGTTATCGCTTCGACTCTTTCCGCGATCGTTATCAAGCGATGTTCGATGTGCTGAAGAAGCACCTGCCGATCAAACCGGACAAGGTCGAAGACTGGCTGGCATTGAAGGCAGAAGAACGTCGCCCATGGATCGAGCAAGCTGACCTGCGCACCAGCGCAGCGTTGCTGTTATTGGAACAAGCCGCTTTCCGGCAACAATTGGTGTTGGCCCAGGACGAAGTGAAGCAACGTTATCTCGGCGCTCGGGAGTTGAAGAATGGCGGCATGGACAAGGCCAATGCGACGTTGCAGCAGATTCTCGCCAACAGCGGCTTTCTCAGCCGTCCGGCGGAGCTGCTTGGCACCGGCGGGTATGGATTGCCGCAACCCAACGAATGGCAACGCCTGGAGTCGGAAAGCAGCCTGCGGCAGAAACAGCTTCAGGTGCTGACCGGTGATCTCGACAAAGAAGTGAGAGCGCTGCTCGAACCGAGCCGCGCTGCGGAGATGGCGGCCAACGAAGCCAACCTGAAGCAGGTTGGCGAACATTTGCGCAAACTGCATAAAGCAGCGGGCGGACTGGAATTGCCGTAGTGCATGCAATCCCTGTAGGAGCTGGCTTGCCAGCGATGGTCGCTAACGATAACGCGCTCTTCCTGATGCAGCGCGGCGTCTATGCGACTATCGCGAGCAAGCTCGCTCCTACAGTTTTTTTGTCACGTCAGAGCACCCCTTCCAGAATTTCATAGACGATCCCGGTGCCCACCGCGATCAGCACAATGTCGCCACCGGCGCGGCGCCATTCGTAACCCTGGTAATACGGCAACCGACTCAGCGCGCGATTATCCAGGCGCTCACCGTAATAACCGTGCGGCAACGGCCGACCACGTTCCAGATGAATGCCTGGAGGTGGCGGCGCGCCACGAACGAAGTAGCCATGATTGTCATGAATCGTCTGGCGCACCGGACCAAAGTCCCGTGGCGGCGGGCCGCCGCGATGGTTGTCCTGCGGGCCACGGTGATCATCACCATGATTGTCGTAATGGCCTTGTTGCTGGCCGCGGTCGTGATCGTCGCGTTGATCGGCGCTGGCGTGCTGCAACGGGGTGGCACTCAGCATCAGCACACCCAGGCTGGCGATCAGACGTTTCGGCATTTTCATCAGGTCTTTCCTCACTGCACATACAGCAAAAAGGGCTTCAGAACGTAGTCCTGAAGCCCTCGGTCTTGCTGTTTAGTCTGTGCCGCGAGGCTCTAATTCCTCTGTATCAGGAACTTTACCTTCAGCTGACGCGGGCCTTACGCACGCCGTCAGCCAATGCCGCGCAAAGACTCAATACGCCATCGACCGCCTGATCCGGTGTCGAGGCATTGGCGATGTGATCGATCAACGCCGAGCCCACCACCACACCGTCGGCCAGACGTGCGATGGACGCCGCTTGCTCCGGTGTGCGGATACCAAAACCGATGCTGATCGGCAGGTCGGTGTGACGACGCAGGCGCGCAACCGCCTCTTCGACGTGCTCCAGTGTCGCCGCGCCAGCACCGGTCACACCGGCCACAGACACGTAGTAGACGAAACCGGAGCTGCCGTTCAAGACCGTCGGCAAGCGCACGTCATCGGTGGTCGGCGTGGTCAGACGGATGAAGTCCAGACCCGCAGCCTGAGCCGGGTCGCACAGCTCGCCGTTATGTTCTGGCGGCAGATCGACCACGATCAGGCCATCCACGCCCGCTTCCTTGGCGTCGGCGATGAAACGCGGCACGCCGTACATGTGGATCGGGTTGAAGTAACCCATCAACACCAGCGGCGTATCGCTGTTGCCTTCGCGGAACTCGCGAACCATCTGCAGGGTTTTCGCCAGGTTTTGTTTGGCGCCCAGTGCGCGAATGTTCGCCAGCTGGATCGCCGGGCCATCGGCCATCGGATCGGTGAAGGGCATGCCCAGCTCGATCACATCGGCGCCAGCGCCGGGCAACCCCTTGAGGATTGCCAGGGACGTGTCATAGCTCGGGTCGCCGGCAGTGACGAAGGTCACCAGCGCGGCGCGGTTCTGTTCCTTGAGTTCGGCAAAACGCGTTTGCAGGCGGCTCATCAGTATTTCTCCTGCTTCGATTGTTCCATGTGGTGCATCACGGTTTGCATGTCTTTGTCCCCGCGACCGGACAGGTTGACCACCATCAGGTGATCTTTCGGCAGGCTCGGTGCGCGTTTGAACACTTCGGCCAAGGCGTGGGCGCTTTCCAGTGCAGGAATAACCCCTTCCAGGCGGCAGCATTTATGGAACGCATCGAGGGCTTCGTCGTCGGTCACCGAGGTGTACTGAACGCGACCGATGTCATGCAACCAAGCGTGTTCCGGGCCGATGCCCGGGTAGTCGAGGCCGGCGGAAATCGAGTGGGCGTCGATGATCTGGCCGTCGTCGTCCTGCAGCAGGAACGTGCGGTTACCGTGCAGCACACCCGGTACGCCACCATTCAGGCTGGCGGCGTGCTTGCCGGTTTCGATGCCGTGACCGGCCGCTTCAACCCCGATGATCTCGACGCTTTTGTCGTCGAGGAACGGATGGAACAGGCCCATCGCGTTGGAGCCACCGCCGATGCACGCCACCAGGCTGTCAGGCAGACGGCCTTCCTGGGCTTGCAGCTGGTCGCGGGTTTCCTTGCCGATCACGGCCTGGAAGTCGCGAACCATCGCCGGATAAGGGTGCGGACCGGCGACGGTGCCGATCAGGTAGAAGGTGCTGTCGACGTTGGTCACCCAGTCACGCAGCGCTTCGTTCATCGCATCTTTCAGGGTGCCGGTGCCAGCCACAACCGGGATCACGGTGGCGCCCAGTAGTTTCATGCGGAACACGTTGGCCTGCTGGCGCTCGATGTCCGTGGTGCCCATGTAAATCACACAGTCGAGACCAAAACGCGCGGCCACGGTGGCGGTCGCCACGCCGTGCATGCCGGCGCCAGTCTCGGCGATGATGCGTTTTTTACCCATGCGACGCGCCAGCAGGATCTGGCCGATGCAGTTGTTGATCTTGTGCGCGCCGGTGTGGTTCAGCTCTTCACGCTTCAGATAAATCTTCGCGCCGCCGCAGAATTCGGTCAGGCGTTCGGCGTAATACAGCGGGCTCGGACGTCCGACGTAGTCGCGCTGGAAGTAGGCCAATTCTTCTTTGAACGCCGGATCTTCCTTGGCCGCTTCGTATTCACGGGCCAGGTCGAGGATCAACGGCATCAGGGTTTCGGCGACGTAACGGCCGCCGAACGCGCCAAACAGGCCGTTGGCGTCGGGGCCGTTGCGCAGATTAGTCTGGGTCATGGGTCGCTCCGGTTGAATGTATGAAGTCGCAATGGGCTTAACTCTACCCCTGACGCCTCAGGCTGAAAACCGATAAGATCGCCACAACCTGTCAGGAAAACTCACAGATCTCATGAGCCATGACCTCCCGCCGCTGAATGCCCTTCGCGCTTTTGAAGCAACCGCGCGCCTGAACAGCGTCAGTCAGGCCGCCGAACAGTTGCACGTCACCCACGGCGCGGTGAGCCGGCAACTGAAAGTCCTGGAAGAACATCTCGGCGTGAGCCTGTTCGTCAAGGAAGGTCGCGGCCTTAAACTCACAGATGCCGGCGTACGCTTGCGAGATGCCAGCGCTGAAGCCTTCGAGCGTCTGCGCACGGTTTGCGCCGAGCTGACTCAAAGCACCGCCGACGCCCCATTCGTACTCGGTTGCTCGGGCAGTCTGCTGGCCCGCTGGTTTATTCCGCGACTGGGGCGGTTAAATGCTGACCTGCCAGACCTGCGCCTGCACCTGTCGGCCGGGGAAGGTGACCTCGACCCCCGTCGTCCGGGACTGGATGCGTTGCTGGTGTTCGCCGAGCCGCCTTGGCCCGCGGACATGCAGGTTTATGAACTCGCCAGCGAACGCATCGGCCCGGTCATGAGCCCGCGCTTCGCCGGTTACCAACGACTTGGAACAGCACCGGCCAGTGCGTTGTTAAACGAGCCATTGCTGCACACCACTTCACGTCCGCAAGCTTGGCCCAGCTGGGCGCAACAAAACGGCCTCGACGCCAAGGCGTTGAAGTACGGGCAGGGTTTCGAGCATTTGTATTACTTGCTGGAGGCGGCGGTCGCCGGGCTTGGCGTGGCCATTGCCCCTGAACCGCTGGTGGCCGAGGACTTGAAGGCAGGTCGCCTGGTTGCGCCATGGGGCTTCAGTGAAACCCCGGCGCAACTGGCGTTGTGGCTACCCAAGCGCGCCGCGGACGGGCGCGCTCGGCAACTGGCGCAGTGGCTGAAAAACGAGCTGCGCCAGACGGATTAGTCGCGTTTGCACAGCAGATAGGCCGCGAGCAGACCCAATGCACCCACGGCGACACCCGCTGTAGTCCAAGGGTGTTCCTGGGCGTAGTCCCGGGTGGCGATCCCGGTTTCACGGGTTTTGACTTTGACTTCTTCGTACGCATCGCTGAGCAAATGGCGCGAGTGTTTCAGAGCGCTCTCGGCGTTTGCTTTCAGTGCCTTGAGGGTTTTACGCGACTCGTCCGAGGCGTCGTCCTTCAGGTTTTCCAAAGACTTCAGCAGACTCTCGATCTCGGCTTCCATGCTTTGCAATGAGGCTTTACGTAAAGAGGTGTTGGCCATGGTGGCTCTCCTGCATTGATGATGAGTGACGTGTGTTGGTTGGGACTTCAGGGGTTCGAGAAAGTGCAGTAAATCTGAACTTCTGCGTGGGAAAGCCCGACAGAAGTAATACGAAAAATCACTGCTAGGCTGTATTTCACACCCTGAGGAGAACGCTATGACTGACCATCACACGTACAAGAAAGTCGAACTCGTCGGCTCGTCGACCAGCAGCATCGAGGACGCCATCAACAATGCGCTGGCTGAAGCCAACAAGAGCATCAAGCATCTGGAATGGTTTGAAGTGACCGAAACCCGCGGGCACATCAAGGACGGCAAGGCTGCACATTTCCAGGTAACGCTCAAAGTCGGGTTCCGGATTGCCAGCAGCTGAGTTTGAGCTAGTCTTCTGAACTTGCGCGCTGGCCGAATGCCATAGGGAATGGCAAAGCGCTACATGTGTGCATCCGGCCGAGGGCTGGATGCTCCCTTTGATCCGACCAGGGAGTGCGACCGATGAAGAAGTTTATGTTGGCGGTAGGTTTGTTGAGCCTTGCGGGTACGGCGTTTGCTGACGGCAAGTCGTGCGAAGATCTCAAAGCCGAGATCGCCGCGAAGCTGGACGCCAAGGGCGTTGCAGGCTATTCGCTGGAAATAGTGGATAAAGGCACGGCGGCCGGCGGAAAAGTCGTCGGCACCTGCGAAAAAGGCACCAAGGAAATCGTCTACAAACGGTAGGCTGAATCCATCGCTCATGAAAAAGCCGACGCATTGCGTCGGCTTTTTTGTGCGTCCGGTTTGAACGTCAGCCTTTCATGACTTGCGCCAGCAGCTCATAGGAGTGCAGGCGATCGGCGTGTTCATACAGATCGCAGGTGAAAATCAGCTCATCCGCCTGAGTCTGCTCGATCAGCACGTCCAGCTTGGCGCGGATTTTCTGCGGGCTGCCCACCATCGCCAGCCCCAGGAAGTCACGCACTGCCTCTCTCTCATGGGGCAGCCACAGGCCGTCCATGGTTTTCACTGGCGGACGTTGCACCAGGCTTTGGCCACGCATCAACGCGAGAATGCGTTGATAGACCGACGTTGCCAGGTACTCGGCCTGCTCGTCGGTGTCCGCCGCCACCAGCGGAACGCCGAGCATCACGTAAGGCTTATCCAATACCGCTGAAGGCTTGAAGTGATTGCGGTAGACGCGAATCGCCTCGTGCATGTAACGCGGTGCGAAATGGGAGGCGAACGCGTAGGGCAAACCGCGCTCACCCGCCAGTTGCGCACTGAACAGGCTCGAGCCCAGCAACCAGACCGGGACGTTGGTGCCGGTGCCCGGCATCGCGATGATTCGCTGGTCCGGCGTGCGTGGGCCGAGGTAGCGCACCAGCTCCGCGACATCTTCGGGGAAATCGTCAGCGCTGCCGGAGCGTTCACGACGCAGGGCGCGGGCGGTCATCTGATCGGAACCGGGCGCGCGTCCAAGGCCCAGGTCGATCCGGCCCGGATAGAGGCTTTCGAGGGTGCCAAACTGCTCGGCAATCACCAGCGGCGCGTGATTGGGCAGCATCACGCCACCCGAACCGACCCGAATGGTGGACGTGCCACCGGCCAGATAGCCCAGCAACACCGAGGTCGCCGAACTGGCGATGCCATCCATGTTGTGGTGCTCGGCCACCCAGAAACGGTTGTAGCCGAATTTTTCGACGTGTTGCGCCAGATCCAGGGAATTGCGCAGCGACTGGGCCGCGCTGCCGTTCTCGCGCACGGGCACCAGATCAAGGGTCGAGAACTTGATATCGGACAGTCGTTTCATAAACCTGCTTCTCCAGAGTGAGGGCGCAGGTTTTTTTGCAAACGCAAACCTGCCGAATTCATAAGCGTGTTTCATGCAATGAGGGCATATACCCGAGTTTCAATAGCCAAGGTAAAAAAACCTACGATAACGGTAGGACAATTGAGATACGGTGAACTTTGCACCACCGTCTATCCTCAGAACCCTTAGCAACCGAAAACCACGAAGGCGCGACGCTTCGCGCCGGATCCTGAGGAGGCAGACATGGCTATTACCAAGAAAGCATCGGCGCATTGGGAAGGTGATCTGAAAACCGGCATCGGTTCGATTTCCACGGAAACCGGTGTGCTCAGGGAAGCGCCCTACGGCTTCAAGGCCCGTTTCGAAGGTGGCAAGGGCACCAATCCGGAAGAACTGATCGGTGCGGCCCACGCCGGCTGTTTCTCCATGGCGTTCTCGATGATTCTCGGCGACGCCGGGCTCAAGGCCGACAGCATCGATACAAACGCCGAAGTGACGCTGGACCAGGTCGATGGTGGCTTTTCGATCACCGCCGTGAAACTGATCCTCAAGGCGAAAATTCCAGGGGCGACCCAGGCGCAGTTCGAGGAACTGAGCAACAAGGCCAAAGAAGGCTGCCCGGTTTCCAAAGTGCTGAATGCGAAGATCAGCCTGGATGCCACCCTGGTCAGCTAACTCCAAGGCGTCCCGATAAATGATCGCAGCCTTCCACAGGCTGCGATTTTTTTGCGCTGAAACAAAACCCGGCTGGCGTCACTGTGGTCGAATAAATGACAGCAGCGAAAACGCATCAACCTGCGTGCTGCCTCAAAGGAGTTTCAACCATGAAACGTTTTGCCCTGGCGATTCTCTGCGGTGCGCTGGCCACGTCGGCGATAGCGGCGCCCAAAGACTGTGAAGAACTCAAGAACGAGATCGAAGTGAAGATTCAGGCGAATGCCGTGCCCTCCTACACATTGGAGATTGTGTCGAAGGAAGAAGCCGAAAAGCATGACGTCGCGATGGTTGTCGGCACGTGCGACAACGGCACCAAAGCCATCATTTATCAGAAGAACGACCGCTGACAGGGCTTAGATGATGCAGTCGGTGTCCCGATCTTCGGCAACGATCTCTCGCTTGGCGTTGTACAGCCGGGCGCTCGGCGTAAACGCCAGGGAGCGGGCTTCCAGCCGGTAACGCTGGCCCGCTTCGAAATGGTCGAAGCGGATCGTCAGGTAGCACAATCGCTCCACCGGACCGGTCATCAGGCCGCCACCGCCGCCAAATACTTCAAAGTCGAAACGCACCTTCAATTCATGGCTGCCGGGCGTGACCTGGAAGAATCGCCCATCGCTCAAACGCTGGTTGTCCAGGCGTTCGGCCATCAGCAATTTGCCACCGGGGCTCGGCGTCGCGAATTCGACCCAGGCCATCTGTGGATTGACCGCCGGTAACGGGCTCTGGCAACCGGCGAAAGCGCCTGCCGCGAGCAATAGCAACAACCTGCGCATGATGAATGTCCCAAGGATTGGTCATTCAGCATAACGCCGATCAGGTGCGTTGGCAGCCCGCCGGTGTGCCATGGCCAATCACTTTTCGCTGTTGATCATAGAGCTTGGCCCACGGCCGAAAGCCGATATTCCCCGCTTGCAGCTGATATTTCTCACCGGCGTTGAAGCTGTTGAATTTCACATTGAGCTGGCAATCGCGCCACAGCGGTTCGGCGTCCGGCCCGATGTTGGTCGGCTCGACCGGGAACTGGTAACGCACCGTCAGTTCGTGACTACCGGGCTGAACCTCGAAATAGCGCTTGTCGGTGGAGGCCTTGTCATCGACTTCCAGTGCTTGCAGCGCGGTGTCCTGCTGCTGTGAATCGAGATCGATCCACGCTTGAGACGGGTCGTGGTTAGGTAATCCGAATCCTGCACAACCTGTCAGCATCAACAGGCTTCCCGTCAGCATCATCTTGCGCATAGCGGAGCTCCAGTCAGGCGGGATAGTCTTGCGGGCAGACTTTCCAGGGATGATTTTATTTTGATCAGGCCGCTTCCAAGCCTTGGGTTACTTGATCGCGTTTTGCGCGTTTTGTTTCCGGGTGTGTTGTTTTTGTTGCTCAACGGTTGCGCCAGCGTCAGCTACTACGGCCAGTTGGCCAGCGGTCAGCTGCAGTTGCTGCGGGCCCGGGAACCGGTTGCCGAGGTGATTGCGGATCCTTCTCGCGACCAGAAGCTGCGTGTCCATCTGACGCAGTCGCAAAAGGCGCGCACGTTTGCCAGCCAACAGCTGCACCTGCCGGATAACCAGAGCTACCGTCTGTACGCCGACATTGGCCGACCGTTCGTCGTCTGGAACGTGTTCGCCACCCCGGAGTTTTCCCTGACACCGCAAAACCATTGTTTCCCCATCGCCGGTTGCGTGGCCTACCGCGGCTACTACACCCAGAGTGCCGCCCGTGGTGAGGCGGCGGTGCTGCGACTGCAAGGTATGGACGTGTCGATCGGCGGTGTCGAGGCGTATTCGACGCTCGGATGGTTCAACGATCCGATCATCAGTTCGATGATGGGCTGGGGCGATGAGCGGTTGGCGACGCTGATCTTCCATGAACTGGCGCACCAGCGTTTTTATGTGAAGGACGACACCGAGTTCAACGAGTCTTTCGCCACGTTCGTCGAGCAGGAAGGCACCCGGCAATGGCGGGCGCATCGAGGGCTGGCGCCGGACAACGGCGCCCAGGCACAGCAACGGGATCAATTTATCCAGCTGGTTCTGGATACCCGCACGCGGCTTGAACAGCTGTATGTCCAGCCGCTGTCCGTCGGGGAGATGCGTCAACGCAAAGCAGCAGAATTCGAGCGGTTGCGCGCCGAATACCGGCAGATGCGCGACAAGCAATGGGCCGGGGATAAACGCTATGACGCCTGGATAAACGCGCCGATGAACAATGCGCGGTTGTTGCCGTTTGGTTTGTACGATCAGTGGGTGCCAGCGTTTGTGGCGTTGTTCAAACAGAATGGTGGGGATTGGGTGGCGTTTTATGCGGCGGTCGAGAAACTGGGAGCTTTAGAGGCTACTCAGCGCAAGGCGGCATTGAAATCGTTGGCGGGGTCGTAAAACTTCGGAGGCTGAACGGCCCTCATCGCGAGCAGGCTCGCTCCCACACTGGACCTGTGCTTGACACAAAATCTCTGTGGGAGCGAGACCGGGCTTGCCGGTGATGGCGGTTTAATCAGCGCCGCAAAAACGCCTGGTGCATCTCATCCAGCGTTTCAAAATGATAGGCCGGCGCTTCCGCGCTCAATTCCTCGCGGCTGCCAAACCCATAACCCACCGCCGCTGCGTCCAGCCCGTTGCTGCGTGCGCCGATCAGGTCGTGTTTGCGGTCACCGATCATCAGGGTGCTCGCCGGGTCCAGGCCTTCCTCGGCCATCAGGTGGGCGATCAACTCGACTTTGTTGGTCCGCGTGCCATCCAGTTCGCTGCCGTAAATCACTTTGAAGTGTTTGGCGAAATCGAAATGCCGGGCGATTTCACGGGCGAAAATCCAAGGCTTGGACGTCGCGATGTACAGCTGGCGCCCTTGCCCGCCAAGGGTTTCAAGCAGCGGCGTGACGCCATCGAACACACGATTCTCGTAGAGGCCGGTGACCTTGAAACGCTCGCGATAGAAATTCACCGCTTCCCAGGCTTTCGGCTCATCGAAGTCGTAAAACTGCATGAACGCCTGCAACAACGGCGGGCCGATGAAGTGTTCGAGTTTGGTCAGGTCGGGTTCATCGATCCCCAGTTTGCCCAGGGCGAACTGGATCGAACGGGTGATGCCCTCGCGAGGGTCGGTCAGGGTGCCATCGAGGTCGAACAATACGGTTTGATAATGCATGTTGAATCCTGAATAAGAATGCCGGGGTCAGAGCTGGTCGTAGCCTTCGGCCAGATGCAGGTCCTTGAGCTTCACGTAGTTCGCCGCGCTGTAGGTGAAAAAGGCGTTTTCCTTGTCTGTCAGCGGACGGACCTGTTTCACAGGACTACCGACATACAGGAAACCGCTGACAAGGCGTTTGCCCGGAGGCACCAGACTGCCGGCACCGATGATCACGTCATCCTCGACCACCGCACCGTCCATGACGATGCTGCCCATGCCGATGAGCACCCGGCTGCCGACACGGCAACCATGGAGCATGACTTTGTGCGCGATGGTCACGTCGTCGCCGATCAGCAACGGAAAGCCATCGGGGTTGAACGGTCCGGCGTGGGTGATGTGCAGCACGCAGCCGTCCTGAACGCTGGTGCGCGCGCCGATACGGATGCGGTGCATGTCGCCGCGGATCACCGTCAGCGGCCAGACAGAGCTGTCTTCGCCGATTTCGACGTCGCCGATCACCACCGCCGAGCCGTCGACAAAAGCGCCTTTGCCCAGCAGCGGCGTGTGGTTCTGATACTTGCGAAGGGTCACGATAGGGTTTCTCTCTGTTGCCGATAGCTGCGGTGAGCGTCGATTGTAATTAAGATGGCCGCATGTTTCTTCCAGCCAAGGTGCCAAACGTGAGCGTGAACAACCCTCTTTTGCAGTCCTACGACCTGCCGCCGTTCTCGGCGATCCGGGCCGAACACGTGCAACCGGCCATTGAACAGATCCTGGCTGACAACCGCGCCGCGATTATCGAGATCCTCAAAACCCAGGGCAAACAACCGACCTGGGCCGGCCTGGTGCTGGCGATGGACGAACTCAACGATCGCCTGGGCGCCGCGTGGAGCCCGGTCAGCCACCTGAATGCCGTGTGCAACAGCGCCGAATTGCGCGAAGCCTACGAATCCTGCCTGCCGGCCCTGAGCGCCTACTCTACCGAGCTGGGCCAGAACCGCGAACTGTTCGAGGCTTTCGAAGCCCTGGCCAACAGCCCGGAAGCCGCCGGTTTCGACGTGGCGCAGAAAACGATCCTGGAACACTCCCTGCGCGACTTCCGTCTGTCGGGTATCGATCTGCCTGAAGCCGAGCAAAAGCGCTACGCCGAAGTGCAGAGCAAATTGTCGGAACTGGGCAGCCGCTTCTCCAACCAGTTGCTCGACGCGACCCAGGCCTGGACCAAGCACGTCACCGACGAAGCCGCCCTCGCGGGCCTGACCGACTCGGCCAAGGCGCAAATGGCCGCTGCCGCCCAGGCCAAAGGTCTGGAAGGTTTCCTGATCACCCTGGAATTCCCGAGCTATTACGCGGTGATGACCTACGCCCAGGACCGCGCCCTGCGTGAGGAAGTCTACGCCGCCTACTGCACCCGCGCGTCGGACCAGGGCCCGAATGCCGGCCAGAACGATAACGGCCCGGTCATGGAAGAAATCCTCGACCTGCGCCAGGAGCTGGCAAAACTGTTGGGCTTCGGCAGTTTCTCGGAGCTGAGCCTGGCCACCAAAATGGCTGAATCCAGCGATCAGGTGCTGAGTTTCCTGCGCGACCTGGCCAAACGCAGCAAACCGTTCGCCGCTCAGGATCTGGAGCAGCTCAAGGCCTACGCCGCCGAACAGGGCTGCCCGGACCTGCAAAGCTGGGACAGCGGTTTCTACGGTGAAAAACTCCGCGAACAACGTTACAGCGTTGCCCAGGAAGCCCTTCGCGCTTACTTCCCGATCGATAAAGTGCTGAGCGGCCTGTTCGCCATCGTGCAACGCCTGTACGGCATCGAAATCGCCGAGCAGAAAGGCTTCGACACCTGGCACCCGGATGTTCGCCTGTTCGAAATCAAGGAAAACGGCCAGCACGTCGGCCGCTTCTTCTTCGACCTCTACGCCCGCGCCAACAAGCGCGGCGGTGCCTGGATGGACGGCGCCCGCGACCGTCGCCGCACCGCTGAAGGCGTGCTGCAAAGCCCGGTGGCCAACCTGGTGTGCAACTTCACCCCGGCCGACAGCGGCAAGCCCGCGCTGCTGACCCACGACGAAGTGACCACGCTGTTCCACGAATTCGGCCACGGCCTGCACCACCTGCTGACCCGCGTCGAACATGCCGGCGTGTCCGGTATCAACGGCGTGGCGTGGGATGCGGTCGAGTTGCCAAGCCAGTTCATGGAAAACTGGTGCTGGGAGCCGGAAGGTCTGGCGCTGATTTCCGGTCACTACGAAACCGGTGAGCCGCTGCCGCAGGACCTGCTGGGCAAAATGCTCGCCGCGAAGAACTTCCAGTCCGGCCTGATGATGGTGCGTCAGCTCGAATTCTCGCTGTTCGACTTCGAACTGCACGCCACCCACGGCGATGGCCGCAGCGTGCTGCAAGTGCTCGAAGGCGTACGCGACGAAGTCTCGGTCATGCGTCCTCCAGCCTACAACCGCTTCCCGAACAGCTTCGCGCACATCTTCGCCGGTGGTTATGCGGCGGGTTACTACAGCTACAAGTGGGCAGAAGTGCTGTCCGCCGACGCGTTCTCGAAGTTCGAAGAAGACGGCGTGCTCAATGCCGACACCGGTCGGGCGTTCCGCGAAGCGATCCTGGCACGTGGCGGTTCCCAGGAGCCGATGGTGCTGTTCGTCGACTTCCGTGGCCGTGCCCCGTCGATTGACGCACTCTTGCGCCACAGCGGCCTGAGTGAGGATGCAGCAGCATGAGCGAGGGGCCTGTGAAGACGAAGAAACGCTTCATCGCCGGGGCGGTCTGCCCGGCGTGCAGCGAACCCGACAAATTGATGATGTGGAACGAAGACGAGGTGCCGCACCGCGAGTGCGTGGCCTGCGGTTATTCCGACACATTGAATGAGCAGGGTCTGTCGGTGCCCAAGGAATTGGGCACCCGGGTTAACACATCGGCGCTGAAGGCACCGGATGCCAAGGTACAGGCGGTACAGTTTTTCCCGAACCCGAAGCTGAAGAAAAAGCCTGACGAACACTGAGTGCAGCCATCACCTCCCGCAGTGCAATGCTGCGGGAGGCGTTGTCACTCGACGTGGGCCGACTTGAACCAGCTTTTCATCGAACAGGCTGCAAATGGACTCGTGCTGCACTCGCCGTTGGCCAGTGCCGAGCGCAACTTGTCGGCATCCGCCTGCATCATGTATCGAACACCGTCCTTGAAGTGGGTGCTGTCACCGAAACCACCCTGGGTCATCTCGTTCAGCGCATCCTCTTTGCTCCAGCCCTGAATGACCACCCGGTACATGGCCGCCATCAGGCCGGTGCGATCCGAACCATGCTTGCAATGCATCAGCACCGGGCCTTTGGCTTCGGCGGCCTGAATGGCACGAAGCGCCGTGAGCACTTGCGCATCATCCACGTGATTGGTGCGGTACGGCAGCTGGACTTGTTCTATTCCAGGTGTGGCCAACCAGCTTGAATCGGACTCGGGCAGAAAGTTGATCACGGTGGCCACCTTGAGCCGGGTCAGCAGCGGGACCGCGCCCTGGTCAGGTAACGCACTTCGGTAGAGGGTCGGGGACATCTGGAACAGGTTGTACTGCACCTCGACCGGTTGAGCCCACTCTGCAGGACGAGGCACCACCGCGTCGTCAGCATGGGCGAGCGACAGGTTAAAAAGTGCGACCAGCGACAGGCACATCGCAGGGATAAGGCGTAGGAACATGCTCGGCGACCGTATGGAAAAGAGGCGGATGACGACGCCAGATTGAGCCCGCCACGGTCAAAGGCCTGTGAGCCCTCTGTCAAAGAATTGTGAACCCGCTACTTTTACGCCTCTATTCCAATGAAAGAGTGTTCCATTCGCCTGTGACAACTAAGCCTGTGTGAATTTTCGCACCGGCTTAGTTATAAACCTGATTATGGATTGATGATGCGCGAATAGGCTTTTGCCAGAGCCAACAGCTTTTCCTTGTCATCGTTGTCAATATCGCCATCGCCGTCCACATCACGGTTTACTGCCTTGATGCTGAAGGACTGACCGCCATCGTTCGACACCGCCGTCACGTACACGGAATCGACCAAGGTCTCTGTGGGCGCTTCATCCACGGCATCCCAGCCGGATGCCTTGCGAGCAAGTTGCAGGGAAACTTGCGCTTCCCGGGGATTGGTAATACTCGGAGCCAACAACTGAAGAAAGATACCGCGCTGATTGAAAAACGACATTTATTAATTCCATTTAATGAGTGAATACACGCAACTTCGTGCGCAACCGATACTACTTATCAAGTTGGCTTCCGGGCTATTCGCTATATGTTTCCCGGCATTGCGGAAAGTTGCGCTTGCTCCATCAGGGCGCCGAACGGCACTGGCCGGCTCGCCAAACCTTCGATACTGTATGCACATACAGTTATGAGTATCTGCCCGATGAGTACTCCTTTGCCACCCCGTGGTCGCGGTACCGCCACCAACCCGCACAACCGCTTCGCGCCGAATCGTTCGGTGGCGGAGGATGATGGCTGGTATCAGGAAGCGCCGGTGACCCAAGGCACCGAAGTGCGCATCGAAACCGCGAAAACCATCATCACCCGCAACAACTCGCCGGACCTGCCGTTCGATCGTTCGATCAACCCCTATCGTGGCTGCGAGCACGGATGCATTTATTGTTACGCACGGCCCAGCCATGCCTATTGGGACATGTCACCGGGACTGGATTTCGAAACAAAGCTGATTGCCAAGACCAATGCCGCCGATGTGCTGGAGGAACAGCTGTCCAAACGCGGCTATCAATGCGCGCCGATTAACCTGGGCTCCAACACCGACCCGTACCAGCCTATCGAACGCGAACACAAAATCACCCGCAAAACCCTGGAAGTGTTGCTGCGCTACCGTCACCCGGTGACGATCATCACCAAGGGCTCGCTGATTCTGCGCGACCTCGACCTGCTGGCCGAACTCGCGGAACAACGATTGGTGGCGGTGATGATCAGCCTGACCACCCTGGACGATGAACTCAAACGTATCCTCGAACCCCGTGCCGCCGCGCCCAAGGCCCGTCTGCGGGCGATCCGCGTGATGCGTGACGCTGGTATCCCGGTGGGTGTGCTGTGTTCACCGATGATTCCGATGATCAACGACAGCGAGCTCGAAAGCCTGTTGGCGGAAGCGCAGGCGGCCGGCGCGCAAAGCGCGGCGTACATGATGTTGCGTCTGCCGCTGGAAGTGGCGCCGTTGTTCGAAGAATGGCTGGCGGCCCATTATCCTCAGCGCGCTGCCCATGTGCTGAGCCTGATCCGCCAGAGCCGCGGCGGTGAGCTCTACGACAGTCGATTCGGCAGCCGGATGCGAGGCGAAGGCCCATTTGCCGACCTGCTGGCGCAACGCTTTGCCAAGACCATCAAACGCCTGGGGCTCAATCGACGGGAAGGCTTCAACCTGGATTGCGACGCCTTCTGTCCGCCAGGTCGCCAGATGTCGTTGATTTGAGGACAATTGACCTATGGTTGAGTAGCGGCAAACGTGCGGTGCATTTAGGCTGGTCACGTTTTTTGTGACCTGGAACACACGTTTTAGAGCGGTTGATTCAGTTTGAGTTAAGTTTCGGCCGCTACCTTGTTCATCGAGTGACTGACGGGTCGAGATTTCTCGCCTGGATGTTTTTTAGACAGCCACTGGCTTCACACCGGACAAAACGGGAAAATTCCCTGACTCCGCCAATGAGGATGAATTCATGAGTGACAAGGATAAACAGCCGTTGGCTGCGTCGGTTCCAGCCCAACCCGAGGCGGAAACTGCCGATGCAGCGTTGAAGCATATTGTTGACGGCTTTTTGCATTTTCATCATGAGATCTTTCCGCAGCAGGAAGAGCTCTTCAAAAAACTCGCTACGGCTCAACAGCCACGGGCGATGTTCATTACCTGCGCTGACTCGCGCATCGTGCCCGAACTGATTACCCACAGTTCACCGGGCGATCTGTTCGTGACCCGTAACGTTGGCAACGTCGTACCGCCTTACGGCCAGATGAACGGTGGCGTTTCCACCGCCATCGAGTACGCGGTCCTGGCGCTGGGCGTGCAGCACATCATCATCTGCGGCCACTCCGATTGCGGCGCGATGCGCGCGGTGCTCAACCCCGACAGCCTGGAAAAGATGCCCACGGTCAAAGCTTGGCTACGGCATGCGGAAGTCGCGAAAACCATGGTGCACGACAACTGCAACTGCACCGACGAAAACGAGACGATGCATATCCTCACCGAGGAAAATGTCATCGCCCAATTGCAGCACTTGCGTACCCATCCTTCGGTAGCCTCGCGCATGGCGAACGGTCATCTGTTCATCCATGGTTGGGTCTACGACATCGAAACCAGCGCAATCAAGGCTTATGACGCGGACCAGGGTGGTTTCCTGCCGCTCGATGGCAGCCATCCGATTCCGGTGGCGACGCCCAAAGCGCGCTTCTAAATCTTCCAAAAAATCTGTGTGGTTTGACCCCGGCCGCTGTTTCAGCGGTCCGGCCTTGCCATGCCTGAAGAAAACTTCGGGAGAATGAATATGCGTGCAGCGCAACTCAAAGCTGTTCTGCCACGGGAGCTGCTCGCTTCAGTGGTTGTGTTTCTGGTCGCCCTGCCCTTGTGCATGGGCATCGCCATCGCCTCCGGGTTACCACCGGCCAAAGGCTTGATCACCGGCATCGTCGGTGGGCTGGTCGTGGGTTGGCTCGCGGGTTCGCCGCAGCAAGTCAGCGGTCCGGCGGCGGGCCTGGCTGTTCTGGTATTCGAACTGGTGCGCCAGCACGGGATCGCCATGCTGGGGCCGATTCTGCTGCTGGCGGGTTTTCTGCAATTGGTCGCCGGACGTTTGAAGCTGGGCTGCTGGTTTCGGGTCACGGCGCCAGCGGTGGTGTACGGCATGCTCGCCGGCATTGGTGTGCTGATCGTGTTGTCGCAGGTGCATGTCATGCTCGACGCCGTGCCGAAACCTTCCGGCCTGGATAACCTGGCGGCCTTTCCAGCGGCGGTGATCCAGGCATTGCCGTCGGTGGGCTGGCAGGCGGGGCTGCTGGGGTTGTCGACGATTGCCGTGATGTGGCTGTGGGAAAAATTGCGCCCGCATTCGCTGCGCTTCATTCCGGGCGCCTTGCTGGGTGTGGGTCTGGCGACCGTAGCCAGCCTGATGCTCGCCTTGCAGGTCAAACGGGTAGAAGTCCCGGCCAATCTGGCAGAAGCCATCGATTGGCTGAAACCGGCGGATTTGCTCAATCTCGCAGACCCGACGTTGCTGATCGCAGCCTTCGCCGTTGCTTTCATCGCCAGCGCCGAGACCCTGCTTTCAGCCGCCGCAGTGGACCGCATGCACAGCGGACCGCGCTCGGATTTCGACCGGGAATTGTCGGCCCAAGGCATCGGCAACATGCTCTGCGGCCTGCTCGGTGCGCTGCCCATGACCGGCGTGATTGTCCGCAGTTCGGCCAACGTTCAGGCCGGCGCCAGCACACGCATGTCGACAATATTCCATGGCCTGTGGCTGCTGGCGTTCGTGTTGCTGCTGTCGAGCGTGCTGCAAAGCATTCCCGTGGCGAGCTTGGCCGGGGTGCTGGTTTACACCGGTTTCAAACTGGTCGACCTCAAGGCCTTTCGAGGTTTGGGCCGCTACGGCCGGATGCCGATGTTCACCTACGCGGCAACGGCGCTGGCGATCATCTTCACTGACTTGCTGACTGGCGTATTGGTCGGCTTCGGCTTGACCCTGGCCAAACTGGCGTGGAAAGCCTCGCGGCTGAAGATCAGTCTGATCGATCTGCCCAAGGAAGGCGAAATGGAGTTGCGACTGATCGGGGCCGCGACCTTTCTCAAGGTGCCGGCACTGACCCAGGTGCTGGGCAGCATTCCCGCAGGCGCGACGGTGCATGTGCCGCTCAACAATTTGAGCTACATCGACCACTCGTGTCTGGAATTGCTGGAGGAATGGGGGCGGGCCAATGCGGCCAAGGGGTCGACGCTGATCATTGAGGCGCGAGGGTTGAAGCGCAGGCTGGAGGGGCGACTAAGAACCACCACCGGCATCGGCTCCACCGCATAACCTTGTAGGAGCCGGCTTGCCGGCGATGAACGAAAACGCGGTTTTTCAGATAAACCGCGTTTTCGTTCATCGCCAGCAAGCTGGCTCCTACAGAGGCGGGTTAGGCGGCAGGCTGGTCCAACTCAAGGCCCACGCCCAACCGGCGCGACATGCACGGCCAGCGCTTCCACGCAGCGCCGGTATCCGGGCTGCTGAGTTTCTCGCGGTAGGCTTCCACCGACTCCAGTGCAAAGCTTTCATCGTCGAGCATGCTGTCCACTGCGTGGTGCACCACTTCATCCAGCTGGTTGGCGAATTCCTCACCGATCAATTGGTGGGCAATGAGGTTGGCGACAGTCATGTCCAAGGGGATCAGTGGCTGGCCAAAATGCTTGATGTACAGGTCGTTGACCTCTTCGACAAACCGGTGCGCCAGATAGGCTTCGTCCAGCAGGCTGTCCAGCCCGACATGGCCATTCATGATGTTCGGCGGCTGGAGGAAGTACTGCTCGGCGATTTTCAGCACCGGCTTGATCTGTGACTCGATACCCGCTTCCCTGGCCACTTCATTGGCTGCATCCAGCAGATCAGGCACTTCATCGATATAGGCCGCGACGAAACGCGTCAGCACGCCGTTGGCATCTGCCTCCGGCAACTGGATCGACGGGTGCAGGTGAGGCAGCTTGCTTTCCAGCTGACGCGTCAGCAGGCCGGTCTCGGCCTCGTGTTGTTGGGCTTTTTGGATCTGCTCGCGCAATGCGGCGGTGTTCATGAAAACTCCAGGAAACAAAGGCAATGAAATAGGGAAGACATAACTTAGCTGGCTTACGAAAAATGCTAAGACGCATTTGTCATAATTGTTTCATCCTTGAGACGCCCCCGTTATATCGGTTTGCCACCACTCGTCTGCATCCTTCTCCATTCGTGACCTAGAACGCAAGTCCCAGCTGTTTCAGATGATTTACGCCCTCACATTGCGAGGTCGCACTCCCTGTCTATACTCGGGTTGGAATGGAGTTAGCTGATGACGTCCGACTGCACACGCAGCAAGACCCGGCGATTCAAGTTCGTAGTCTGAAAATGCCGCTCCCTTGCCGCAGGTGAAAGCCGGCGGGATAACAAGAACGATAAGGGGAACCCGCAATGATGCGACATCCACACGTCTGGATGGGCCTCCTGTTGTGGTCGATTTTCAGTCAGGCGCAAGCTGCCTGGACTGTGAATATGGCGCCGGGAGCGACTGAAATCAGTCACGCAGTATTTGACCTGCACATGACCATTTTCTGGATCTGTGTAGTGATCGGCATCATCGTCTTCGGCGCCATGTTCTGGTCGATGATCCTCCACCGCCGCTCGACCGGGCAGGTGGCCGCAAAATTTCATGAAAGCACCACCGTCGAAATCCTCTGGACCATCGTGCCCTTCCTGATCCTGGTGGCCATGGCGATTCCAGCGACGGCGACCCTGATCAAGATGTACGACGCCAGTGAGCCGGATATCGATATCCAGGTCACCGGCTATCAGTGGAAGTGGCACTACAAATACCTGGGCCAGGACGTCGAGTTCTTCAGCAACCTGGCCACCCCCGCCGACCAGATTCACAACAAGGAGGCCAAGGGCGAGCACTACTTGCTCGAGGTCGACAAGCCGCTGGTGCTGCCGATTGGCGCCAAGGTGCGCTTTCTCGTGACCTCAGCCGACGTCATCCACTCCTGGTGGGTGCCCGCCTTCGCCGTCAAACGCGATGCGATCCCCGGTTTCGTCAACGAAGCCTGGACCCGCGTCGACAAGCCCGGTCTCTACCGTGGCCAGTGCGCCGAGTTGTGCGGCAAGGATCACGGCTTCATGCCGATCGTGGTCGAGGTCAAGGAAAAGGCCGATTACGAGAAATGGCTGGGTGAACGCAAAGCCGAGGCCCTGCAGCTCAAAGAGCTGACCAGCAAGGAATGGACCCTCGACGAGCTCAAGGAACGGGGCGACAAGATCTATCACACCACCTGCGTGGCCTGTCACCAGGCCGAAGGCCAGGGTCTGCCGCCGATGTTCCCGGCGCTCAAAGGCTCGAAAATCGCCACCGGACCTAAGGAAGGCCACCTGAGCATTGTCTTCCACGGCAAGCCTGGTACCGCGATGGCGGCGTTCGGCAAGCAGCTCTCGGAAGTCGATATCGCGGCGGTCGTGACCTACGAACGTAACGCCTGGGGCAACAACAAAGGCGACATGGTCACTCCCAAGGAAGTGCTGGAGCTGAAACAGGCGGAAAGCAAATGACCCGGCCTATTGCGCAAACCAGGAATCGGTCGGGGCTGCGCGCCCCGGCCTGCCCAGCCCATCTGTCTGCAGGAGACACGCCATGAGCGCCGTCATCGATGACCATGGTCATGCCGACCACGCCCACGGCCCCGCCAAAGGCCTGATGCGGTGGGTGCTGACCACCAACCACAAGGACATCGGCACGTTGTACCTGTGGTTCGCGTTTTCCATGTTCCTGCTCGGTGGTTCGTTCGCGATGGTGATTCGCGCCGAGCTGTTCCAGCCGGGGCTGCAAATCGTCGAGCCGGCGTTCTTCAACCAGATGACTACCATGCACGGTCTGGTGATGGTGTTCGGCGCGGTGATGCCGGCGTTTGTCGGCCTCGCCAACTGGATGATCCCGTTGATGATCGGCGCGCCGGACATGGCCCTGCCACGGATGAACAACTTCAGCTTCTGGCTGTTGCCGGCGGCGTTCATCCTGTTGGTCTCGACCCTGTTCACTCCCGGCGGTGGACCGAACTTCGGCTGGACGTTCTACGCCCCGCTGTCGACCACCTACGCCCCGGAAAGCGTGACGTTCTTCATCTTCGCCATCCACCTGATGGGGATCAGTTCGATCATGGGTGCGATCAACGTGATCGCCACCATCCTCAACCTGCGCGCCCCCGGCATGACGTTGATGAAAATGCCGCTGTTCGTCTGGACCTGGCTGATCACCGCGTTCCTGCTGATCGCGGTGATGCCGGTGCTGGCCGGTTGCGTGACGATGATGCTGATGGACATCCACTTCGGCACCAGTTTCTTCAGTGCCGCCGGTGGCGGTGACCCGGTGTTGTTCCAGCATGTGTTCTGGTTCTTCGGTCACCCCGAGGTGTACATCATGATCCTGCCGGCCTTCGGCGCCGTCAGCTCGATCATTCCGACCTTCTCGCGCAAACCGCTGTTCGGCTACACCTCGATGGTCTACGCCACGGCGAGCATCGCGTTCCTGTCGTTCATCGTCTGGGCGCACCACATGTTCGTGGTCGGCATTCCACTGGTGGGCGAGCTGTTCTTCATGTACGCCACGCTGCTGATCGCCGTGCCCACCGGGGTGAAGGTGTTCAACTGGGCGAGCACCATGTGGCAAGGCTCGCTGACCTTCGAGACGCCGATGCTGTTTGCCGTGGCGTTCGTGATCCTGTTCTCCATCGGCGGTTTCTCCGGGCTGATGCTGGCCATCGCGCCGGCGGACTTCCAGTACCAGGACACCTACTTCGTGGTCGCGCACTTCCACTACGTGCTGGTACCGGGAGCGATCTTCGGGATTTTCGCCTCGGCCTACTACTGGCTGCCGAAGTGGACCGGGCACATGTACGACGAAACCCTCGGCAAGCTGCATTTCTGGCTTTCGTTCATCGGCATGAACATGGCGTTCTTCCCGATGCACTTCGTGGGGCTGGCCGGCATGCCGCGGCGGATTCCGGACTACAACCTGCAATTCGCCGACTTCAACATGGTGTCGTCGATCGGCGCCTTCATGTTCGGCGCCACGCAGATTTTCTTCCTGTTCATCGTGATCAAGACCATTCGCAGCGGCCCGCCGGCACCAGCCAAACCGTGGGATGGCGCGGAAGGCCTGGAGTGGAGCATCCCGTCACCGGCGCCGTATCACACGTTCACCACGCCGCCGGAAGTGAAATGAAATGAGCGCCAGGGCCTTTGTGGGAGCGAGCCTGCTCGCGATGGTCGTCAACGATCACGCTGTAAGCCTGACACCCTGTGGTGTTCTCAGGTTTTTCGCGAGCAGGCTCGCTCCTACAGGGTTTGGTGTGGAGGCTGGACATCATGGCTGATTCGATTTCGATGAAAAAACTGGTCACCCGCCTGTTGCTGGTGGTGGTGGCGATGTTCGTCTTCGGGTTTGCCCTGGTGCCGATCTACGACGTGATGTGCAAGGCGTTCGGCATCAACGGCAAGACCGCTGGGCAGTATGAAGGCGAGCAGACGGTCGATGCGTCGCGACAGGTGCGGGTGCAGTTCCTGTCGACCAACTCCGCCGACATGTCCTGGGACTTCTACCCCAAGAGCGATGAGCTGACGGCCCATCCCGGCGCGGTCAACGAGATGATCTTCATCGCCCACAACCCGACCGACAAGCCGATGAGCGCGCAAGCGGTGCCGAGCATCGCACCGAGCAACGCCGCGGCGTATTTCCACAAGACCGAATGTTTCTGCTTTACCCAGCAAGTGCTGCAGCCCGGTCAACGGATCGAGATGCCGGTACGTTTCATCGTTGATCGCGACATGCCCAAGGATGTGAAGCACCTGACGCTGTCCTACACGCTGTTCGATATCACCGCCCGACATCCACCGGTGGCTGTAAATACTGGCGGCTAGCGTGCCCGATAAGGAGAACAATAAATGGCAACTCATGAGCACTATTACGTACCGGCCCAGAGCAAATGGCCGATCATCGCCACCGTCGGCATGTTCGTCACCGTGTTCGGCCTGGCGACCTGGTTCAACGACCTGAAAGCGGCGCGGCCGGAATCCCACGGCCCGCTGATCTTTTTCGTCGGTGGCCTGCTGCTGGCGTACATGCTGTTCGGCTGGTTCGGCACGGTGGTCAAGGAAGGTCGCGCCGGGCTGTACAGCGCACAGATGGACCGCTCGTTCCGCTGGGGCATGAGCTGGTTCATTTTCTCGGAGGTGATGTTCTTCATCGCCTTCTTCGGTGCGCTGTTTTATGTGCGTCACGTGTCCGGGCCGGCACTCGGCGGTGAAGGCACCAAAGGCATCGCGCACATGCTGTGGCCTGCCTTCGAGTGGACCTGGCCCCTGCTGAACAACCCAGATTCCAAGCTGTTCCCGCCGCCCAAGGAAGTCATCAGCCCCTGGGGCCTTCCATTGCTCAACACCATTCTGTTGGTGAGTTCCAGCGTCACCGTGACCATCGCCCACCACGCCTTGAAAAAGGGTCATCGCGGCGCGTTGAAAATCTGGCTGGCGATCACCGTGTTGCTGGGCTGCGCGTTCCTCGGCTTCCAGGCTGAAGAATACATGCACGCCTACCACGAACTGGGCCTGACGCTCGGTTCGGGCATCTACGGCGCGACCTTCTTCATGCTCACCGGTTTCCACGGCGCCCACGTGACCATCGGCACCATCATCCTGTTCGTGATGCTGATGCGGATCATGCGCGGGCACTTCGACGCCGATCATCAGTTCGGCTTCGAGGCGGCGAGTTGGTATTGGCACTTCGTGGACGTGGTGTGGATCGGGCTGTTCGTTTTCGTCTACGTGCTATGAGGCCTTACCAAGGCGCGTGAGAAACCAGCTGGCCGCTGAAAAAACCCCAGGCGATCAAGCCGACGGTGATGGCGGCCAGCGCTACACGAACACTCAAGGCAATGACGAGGCGGTTCGAGCTGCTGTCGTCCTTGACCAGAAAAAACAGGCCGCTGAACAGGCTGACAACCGTGGCAATCAGCATCAGGACGATGGCTGCTTTGAGCATGGTGGGACTCCGGGGGACAGGCGATGCACTTGAGTATAGCTATCGCGACCAACGACTTTCTGGCGACGCCATGAAGCGCTTTCGCCCGGGCGTCGTGCCGACGCTGGTGGTCGCCCTCCTGCTGCCGTTGCTGGTGTCGCTCGGCTTCTGGCAATTGAGCCGCGGCGCCGAGAAAAGCGCGCTGCTGCACACCTACGCCGAGCGCCGCGCCGCCGAACCGATGGCCAGCACCGAACTGCTGCACAGCGAAGATCCGGCCTTTCGCCGCGTCCGCCTGCACGGCCAGTTCGACGCCGCGCACAGCCTGCTGCTGGATAACCGCCAGCGCGACGGCAAGGTCGGCGTCGAGCTGCTGCAACCGTTTCAGGACCAGGCCACCGGGCTGTGGCTGCTGGTCAATCGCGGCTGGCTGCCGTGGCCGGACCGGCGCACTCCGCCGCAATTCACCACACCAACCCAGGCGTTGAGCCTGGATGCATGGGTCTACGTGTCTCCCGGCGCAACCTTTCAGCTGCACGCCGACCCGAACACCACCATCTGGCCTGAGCTGGTCACCGCCGTCGAGCCGGCGAAGCTCTGGACGGCGCTGGAGCGTGAGGGTTTTGCCTACGAATTACGCGCAGAACCAGGCGCCGCTACTTATCAGGCCGATTGGCCGGTGGTGGCCATGGGGCCGGAAAAACATATCGCTTATGCCGTGCAGTGGTTCGCCATGTCGATCGCCCTGCTCGGCCTTTTTATCTACCTCGGCTGGCACAACGCAAAGGAGAAACACCATGGGAGCGGCCATGAATCCACCCAGCATGTCTGAGGCGAAAACGCCGGCGAACCGGCGCAAGGGTCGCTTGCAGCTATTGCTGATCCTGCTTGGGGTGATCGGCCCGATGATCCTCGCCACCGGGATGTACAAGTTGCAGTTCTGGGTGCCGGAGGGGCGCAGCTATCACGGCGAACTGATCGGCAACGGCCAGACCCGCGCCGACCTCGGCGTGCAGGCGCAAGAGGAACGCTGGCAGATGCTGGTCACCGCGCCGAAGGATTGCTCGGTGGACTGCCAGCAACTGGTGTACCTGGCGCGGCAAATCCAGATCGGTCTCGGTCGCGACGCCTCCCGCGCCAGCCATGCGCTGGCCGCCGCGCAACCCTTGAGCGCCGAGTACGAAGCCAAGCTCAACCGCGAATACCCGCAACTGCAACGCTACCCGATGGACCTGACCACTTTCAGCAAGACGACAGGCGACAAGACTGTGCCGCAGCTATGGATCATCGATCCTCACGGCAATCTGGTGCTGCGCTACGACCCGACGGTAAAGGGCAAGGATTTGCTCAACGACCTGCGCCATCTGCTGAAACTGTCGAACATCGGATAAGGGCATCGTCATGGCCAAACCTGGATTTCGCCTCGCGTTGTTTGCCACCTTGCTGGCACTGATTGTGGTGCTGCTCGGCGCCTACACCCGCCTGACCCACGCCGGTCTCGGTTGCCCCGACTGGCCGGGGTGCTACGGCTTTATCAGCGTGCCGAAAAGCGAAGCCCAACTGGCCCATGCCGAACTGCATTTTCCCGATGCGCCCGTCGAAGCCCACAAGGGCTGGAACGAGATGGTCCATCGCTACTTCGCCGGCACGCTGGGGCTGTTGATTTCGGTGCTGGCCGGTCGCGCGTGGGTGCATCGTCGTCATCCGGGGCAACCGGTGAAGCTGCCGTTGTTTCTGTTGGCGGTGGTGTTCGCCCAAGCGGCGTTTGGCATGTGGACGGTGACGCTCAAGTTATGGCCGCAAGTGGTGACGGGGCATCTGCTCGGCGGGTTCGCAACGTTGAGTCTGTTGTTCCTGCTGACGCTGCGTCTGTCCGGCGTGCTGCCGGCGCTGACCGTGCCACGGCGCTTGCAGTACTGGGCGACCGCCGGGTTGCTGTTGGTGATCCTGCAAATCGCCCTCGGCGGCTGGGTCAGTTCCAACTACGCCGCCGTCGCCTGCATCGACTTCCCGACCTGCCACGGGCAATGGCTGCCGCCGGCGGACTTCGCCAACGGCTTTCACCTGACCCAACACATCGGCCCCAATTATCTCGGCGGACAACTCGACAGCGATGCCCGCACAGCGATTCACCTGACTCACCGTATCGGCGCGCTGTTGGTGACGCTGGTGCTGCTCGGCCTCGCATGGCAACTGAAAGTTGTCGGCATGACGCGCCTGGCCGGGCTGGTGCTGATCGCTCTCGCCGCACAAATCACCCTCGGCATCAGCAACGTGCTGTTCCACCTGCCGCTGCCGGTGGCCGTCGCGCATAACGCCGGCGGTGCCGCGCTGCTGCTGACGATGGTGCTGGTCAATTACCACGCCCGAACCAGCCTGGTTCGGGTCAAGCAACAAGCACGCTGGCGCTTCAGCCCACGTAAACATTCAGCCGGGCCCATAACAATAAAAGGAGAGATGCCATGGCGACTCTGATCGGCGCACGTCACAACCAGGCGATCTGGCGTGACTACCTGGAGCTGACCAAGCCGAAAGTGGTGGTGCTGATGCTCATCACCTCGCTGGTCGGCATGTTTCTCGCGACCCGCGCCGGGGTGCCGTGGACCGTACTGGTGTTCGGCAATCTGGGGATCGCCTTGTGTGCCGGTGGCGCGGCGGCGGTGAATCATGTGGTGGACCGGCGCATCGATGCGGTGATGGCGCGCACCCACAAACGCCCCTTGGCCGAAGGCCGGGTTTCACCGACGGCGGCGCTGACGTTTGCATTGGTCCTGGCGTTGCTGGGCCAGGCGTTGCTGCTGGCCTTCACCAATCCACTGACGGCGTGGCTGACCCTCGCTTCCTTGCTCGGTTACGCGGTGGTCTACACCGGCTTCCTGAAACGCGCGACACCGCAGAACATCGTCATCGGCGGCCTGGCTGGCGCCGCACCGCCGCTGCTCGGCTGGACCGCCGCCACCGGGCATGTCAGCGCCGAACCGCTGTTGCTGGTGCTGATCATCTTCGCCTGGACCCCGCCGCACTTCTGGGCCCTGGCCATTCACCGCAAAGAGGAATACGCCAAGGCCGACATTCCCATGCTGCCGGTGACCCACGGCGAGCACTACACCAAGATTCATATCCTGCTGTATACCTTCGCGCTGCTGGCCGTGAGCCTGATGCCCTACGTGATCCACATGAGCGGCGTGCTCTACCTGATTTGCGCGCTGGGGCTGGGCGCGAGGTTTCTGCAATGGGCCGTGGTGCTGTACCGTGGCACTCGGCCGCACGCGGCGATCAACACGTTCAAGTACTCTATTTACTACTTGTTCCTGCTGTTTATCGCGCTGCTCGTAGACCACTACTTACTGTTGAACCTATGACTCGAACCCAGAAAACCGTCTTCATCCTTGTTGCCCTGATCGCGCTTGTTCTGGGCCTGACCATCAACAAAGTGCTGTCCGGCAAAGGCCAGGGCGACCCGACCGCATTGATCGACGCCGGGATCATCCTCCTGCCGCAAAGCCGCACCCTGCCGAACGTGACCATGACCGATCAGGACGGCAAACCAGTAGCGGTCAATGAGCTCAAGGACAAGTGGAGCCTGCTGTTCTTCGGCTACACCTTCTGCCCGGATATCTGCCCGACCACCCTCGCCCAGCTGCGCCAGATCAAGAGCGAATTGCCGCCCGAGGCGGTGGATAAATTGCAGATCGTGCTGGTCAGCGTCGACCCGAACCGCGACACGCCCAAGCAACTCAAGCAGTATCTGGGCTACTTCGATCCGCAGTTCCAGGGCCTGACGGCGGCTTCGGTGGAAGACATCCAGAAGCTGGCCAATGCAGTGAGCATTCCGTTTATTCCGGCGGATACCAGCAAGCCGAACTACACGGTTGACCACAGCGGCAACCTGGCGGTGATCGGGCCGGACGGGACGCAGCGCGGGTTCATCCGGGCGCCGTTGAACAACGTGAAGCTGGTGGCGCAGTTGCCCATCATGCTCAAGCGCAAATAACCAATGCACCACCTGTAGGAGCCGGCTTGCCGGCGATGGCGCCCGTGAGATCGCCATCGCCGGCAAGCCGGCTCCTACAAGGGTCGTGTTTCGGGCACAAAAAAGGGGCGCATTTGAATGCGCCCCTTTTTCATTGCTTCAGACGATCAGAACGCCGGCACCACCGCGCCTTTGTACTTCTCGAGAATGAAGGCTTTCACTTCCGGGCTGTGCAGCGCCGCAACCAGTTTCTTCATGTCTTCGCTGTCCTTGTCGTCCGGGCGGGCAACGAGGATGTTCACGTACGGCGAGTCGCTGCCTTCGATGACCAATGCATCCTTGGCCGGATCAAGCTTGGCTTCCAGCGCGTAGTTGGTGTTGATCAGCGCCAGGTCGACCTGGGTCAGCACGCGCGGGATAGTCGCGGCTTCCAGTTCGCGGATTTTCAGGTCCTTGGTGTTCTCGGTGATGTCCTTGACGGTCGACAGGATGTTGTTCGAATCCTTCAACTTGATCACACCAGACTTGGCCAGCAGCAACAGGGCGCGGCCGCCGTTGGTGGCGTCGTTCGGGATCACCACGGTGGCGCCGCCCGGCAGTTCGGTCAGTGCCTTGTACTTGCTGGAGTAAGCGCCCAGCGGTTCCAGGTGCACACCGGCTACGGAAACCAGGTTGGTGCCCTTGGCCTTGTTGAACTCATCGAGGTACGGCTGGTGCTGGAAGAAGTTCGCGTCCAGGCGTTTCTCGGCCACTTGCACGTTCGGCTGAATGTAGTCGGTGAAGACTTTGACTTTCAGGTCCACGCCTTCTTTGGCCAGGGCCGGTTTCACGAATTCGAGGATTTCTGCGTGCGGGACCGGGGTGGCCGCCACGGTCAGGGTGTCGGCGTGGGCGGAAAAGGCCGCAACGGCAGCGAACGCGACGAATAGTTTTTTCATTCAGCTAACTCCTTGTGCGGCGCCGGTTCGCGGCGCCTGCCAGCGATCGGCCGGCTCATGCATTGATTAACAACCGCTTATTTACGCGAAAAGTGTACAACCAGCTTATCGCCCACCGTTTGCAGCACTTGAACCAGCACCAGCAGCAGCACCACCGTGACGATCATGACATCCGTCTGGAAACGCTGGTAACCGAAACGGATCGCCAGGTCACCCAGGCCACCCGCGCCCACCACACCGGCCATGGCCGTGTAAGACACCAGTGTAATCGCTGTCACCGTAATCGCTGCGAAGATGCCCGGACGGGCTTCGGGCAGCAAGGCATTGGTGATGATCTGACGGGTCGTCGCGCCCATGGCCTGGGTCGCTTCGATGATGCCGCGATCCACTTCACGCAGGGCGGTTTCCACCAGACGCGCGAAGAACGGCGTGGCACCGATCACCAGCGGCGGGATCGCGCCGGCGACACCCAGCGAAGTGCCGGTGAGGAACACGGTGAACGGAATCATCACGATCAGCAGGATGATGAACGGCAGCGAACGCAGGATGTTCACCACCAGCGACAACATCGCGTAAACGCCTTTGGCTTCGAGCAACTGACGCGGGCTGCACAGGAACAACAGCACGCCCAGCGGCAGGCCCAGCAGCACGGTGAACAGCAGCGAACCGCCGAGCATGAACAAGGTGTCGCCGGTCGCCAGCCAGATTTCGAACCAGTCGATGTTGGAGAAGAATGCGGTCAGGGCTTCCATCAACGCAGTACCTCCATGTGGACGTCAGCGGCGGTGAAGTGGGCAAACGCCGCTTCCATGTCGCCACCGGTGACCGCGAGGGTCAATTGCCCGTAGGGGATGTCCTTGATGCGGTCGATCCGACCGGCCAGGATGCTGTAGTCCACGCCCGTTTCCCGAGCGACGGTGCCCAGCAAAGGCGCGTAGGTCGCTTCGCCCTGGAAGGTCAGACGCACGATACGGCCCGGTACGTGAGCGAAATCGTCGCGCTGTTCGCTTTCGTCGATCTGCTCGTCTTCCTGCACGAAACGCTTGGTGGTCGGGTGCTTGGGGTGCAGGAACACCTCGGCCACCGAACCTTGCTCGACGATCACGCCGTCGTCCATCACCGCCACCTGGTCGCACACACGACGGATCACGTCCATCTCGTGGGTGATCAGAACGATGGTCAGTTTCAGCTCGCGATTGATCTCGGCCAGCAATTGCAGGACCGACGCCGTGGTCTGCGGGTCCAGGGCGCTGGTGGCTTCATCGCACAGCAGGATTTTCGGCTTGGTCGCCAGGGCGCGGGCGATGCCGACGCGCTGCTTCTGGCCACCGGACAACTGCGCCGGGTACTTTTTGGCGTGGTCGGACAGACCTACCCGCGCCAGCAACTCGGCGACACGCTGGTCGATCTCGCCACGGGACAGTTCGCCGGCGAGGGTTAGCGGCAGCGCGACGTTGTCGGCAACGGTCTTGGACGCCAGCAGGTTGAAGTGCTGGAAAATCATCCCGACCTGCTGACGGAAGCGGCGCAAGCTGTTGGCGTCGAGCGCGGTGACTTCTTCACCGTCGACGAAGATCTTGCCGCCACTGGAGTTCTCCAAGCGATTGATCAGACGCAACAGGGTACTTTTTCCCGCACCGGAATGTCCGATCAGGCCGAAGACCTGGCCGTTCTCAATCGTCAGACTGGTCGGGTGCAGGGCGGGGATATCCTTACCGGCGACGCGGTAGGTTTTATGGACGTTTTGGAACTCGATCACGTAGCGAACCTTGTGGGGCGCGTTGGAAAGGGATCAGCGGTTAGCCGGGCGCGCATTTTAGCCTGTCCGTATAGAGGTTATTAGCATTTATTCCGCATTCAACCTTTCATTTGGCAATAACGCGATCAAAGGTCATAAAAAAGGAACGGCTAAAAACACCGTCAGTCACTAATAAGGCAACTCGAAAACGCCCCCGGTGCCGTGCCTGGGGTTTGAAAAAGCGTCCTGGCTACGGCGGGAATCGCAACGAGGAGTCTACGACTGATGAGTACTAAAAAGCCTGCCGCCCCTAAAAGCGCTATGGCCGGGACCGATACCCCGGACCGCGGCAACACCAATGCCAAGCTCGACAGCCTGGAAAAATTCCGTTCCGATGCCACCGAACAGGCCCTGCGCACCAACCAGGGCGTGAAGGTGTCGGACAACCAGAACACTCTGAAGGCCGGTGCCCGCGGGCCGTCGTTGCTGGAAGACTTCATCATGCGTGAAAAGATCACGCACTTTGACCATGAGCGCATCCCGGAGCGCATCGTCCATGCCCGCGGCACCGGCGCCCATGGTTACTTCCAGAGCTACGAGAACCATTCAGTATTGACCAAGGCTGGTTTCCTGCAGGACCCCGGCAAAAAAACTCCGGTGTTCGTGCGTTTTTCCACGGTGCAGGGGCCGCGCGGGTCGGGCGATACCGTACGGGACGTGCGCGGTTTCGCCGTGAAGTTCTTCACCGACGAAGGCAACTTCGACCTGGTGGGCAACAATATGCCGGTGTTTTTCATACAGGATGCGATCAAGTTTCCTGACTTTGTGCACGCAGTAAAACCCGAGCCGCACAACGAAATTCCTACGGGCGGCTCGGCTCACGACACCTTCTGGGATTTTGTCTCGCTGGTCCCGGAGTCGGCGCACATGGTGATCTGGGCCATGTCCGACCGGGCGATCCCGAAAAGCCTGCGCAGCATGCAGGGCTTCGGCGTGCACACCTTCCGGCTGATCAACGCCGAGGGCAAATCACGCTTCGTCAAATTCCACTGGCGCCCTGCCGCCGGCACGTGCTCGCTGGTCTGGGATGAGGCCCAGAAGCTGGCCGGCAAGGACACCGACTATCACCGTCGCGATCTCTGGGAATCGATCGAAACCGGCGACTACCCAGAATGGGAATTGGGTGTACAGGTCGTCGAAGAGGAAAACGAACACGCCTTCGATTTCGACATTCTCGACCCGACCAAACTGATTCCCGAAGAGCTGGTGCCCATCACTCCGCTGGGCAAAATGGTGCTCAACCGCAACCCGGACAATTTCTTTGCGGAAACCGAGCAGGTTGCGTTCTGCCCGGGGCACATCGTGCCGGGGATCGATTTTTCCAACGACCCGTTGCTGCAAGGCCGGTTGTTTTCCTACACCGATACGCAAATCAGCCGACTCGGTGGGCCGAACTTTCACGAGATCCCGATCAACCGTCCGGTTGCACCGTTCCACAACGGCCAGCGGGATGCGTTGCACCGCACCACGATCGACAAGGGCCGCGCGGCCTACGAGCCGAACTCCATCGACGGCGGCTGGCCAAAAGAAACCCCGCCCGCCGCACAGGACGGTGGCTTTGAAAGTTATCCGGAGCGGATCGACGCCAACAAGATCCGTCAGCGCAGCGAGTCGTTCAGCGACCACTTTTCGCAGGCGCGGCTTTTCTTTCACAGCATGAGCAAGCACGAGCAGGAACACATCATCTCGGCCTACAGCTTTGAGCTGGGCAAGGTTGAGCGTGAGCACATCCGCGTGCGCGAGGTGAACGAGATCCTCGCCAACATCGACCTCGAACTAGCCAAGCGTGTGGCGCAGAACCTGGGCTTGCCGGCGCCGAAGGCCGGGACGGTCGATGTGCCGAAGATATCCCTGGACCGTTCGCCGGCCCTGAGCCAGGCCAATTTGTTGCCGGGCGATATCAAGACCCGGAAGGTTGCGATTCTGGCGGCCAACGGGGTGGATGGCGCGGCGATCGATGCAATGAAAAAAGCACTGAACGCCGAAGGGGCGCACGCCAAGCTGCTTGGCCCTACCTCTGCCCCGGTCACCACAGCTGATGGCAAGTCGCTGCCGGTGGATGCGTCAATGGAAGGGCTGCCTTCGGTAGCATTCGACGCGGTATTCGTGCCTGGTGGGGCGGCGTCGGTCAAGGCGTTGAGCGGTGACGGCGTGGCGTTGCACTACGTGCTGGAGGCATACAAGCATTTGAAAGCGATTGCGCTGCAAGGTGAGGCCAAGCAGTTGCTGGATGTGTTGAAACTGGAGGCTGATGCGGGGTTGATCGTGGGAGCGGATGCCAAGTTGATCAAGCCGTTTTTTGCCGCGATCGGGCAGCATCGGGTTTGGGATCGGGAGGCTAAGGCCAAGGCGATTCCGGCCTGAGATTTGTGTTGTTCGTAAGGACGCTATCGCGAGCAGGCTCGCTCCTACAGTGGATTGAGGTGTGACATAGATCCCTGTAGGAGCGAGCCTGCTCGCGATGCTTTAGGGTTTACGCGGGCTCAAGACCATTTGCGCCGGAACATTGCGCAGAATCTGCTTCTGCAACTTCAGGTCAAACCCCGAATCCAGCTTCTTCACCCGCTTGGTCAGCAACGTCGCCAACCACGGATAGTCCTCCGTGCGTGGCGCCTGAATGCTCACGTCACACTGATAATTCACCACATCTGCCGCGATCGCGTCCAGTTGGCGGCGAAGTTTGCTCATATCGGTGAGGTTCAAAGCGACGGTGGTGCTTTCAGCCGTCGGATCAATCACTTTCGCCTGCGGTTTGGCTTCAGCCGCCAACAGCGCCGCTTCCGCTTTATCCAGCTCGGCCTTGCGCGCATTGACGATGGCGTTGTTGACTCCACCCGTCAGCGCTGGCGCCTTGGGCATCAACGCCCGGGCACGGCTCAGGGCGGTTGCGGCGGCGTTCACATCGCCTTTTTGCAGGACGATCTGGCTACGTTGCAGATAGGCTTCGGCCAGCTGACGCTGGTACTGCACCAGGGACTGATCGTCGGGCGATGCGGCCTGCAAGGCAGCCAATTGGTCCTCAGCGGTGGCCAGTTCGCTGCTGGCGAGGCTTTGTTCGAGCTGTGCGATGGCCGCAGACCTCGCATTGGTGGCCTCGGTGGCCGCCGGCGGCGTGCTTTGGCATGCGCCCAGTAGCAGCGAAAATGCGACAAGGAGCAGATAACGGGAGGCGAACGGCTTCATTCCTGCGACTCTCTATTTGCGCAAAAAACGAGCAAGTCTACACCCCTCGACGGGGCAGGACAAAACTCAGCAGAAACAGTGCGGCGGCCGTCACAACAATTGACGGGCCCGCCGGGGTGTCCTTGAACCAGGACAAAGCCAGGCCACCACACACCGCGAGCATGCCCAGCAGGCTCGCGCCCAGTGCCATCTGCTCCGGCGACCGGGCGTGACGTTGTGCCGCAGCCGCAGGGATGATCAGCAGCGACGTGATCAGCAACACACCGACGATTTTCATCGCCACGGCGATCACGACGGCGATCAGCAGCATCAGGGTCAGGCGCAACGCCGGCACCGGCAAACCTTCCACCCTCGCCAGCTCTTCGTGCACCGTGATCGCCAGCAATGGCCGCCACAACGTGACCAGCAACGCCAGAACGGCCGCACTGCCACCGAGAATCCACGCCAGGTCGGTCGGACTGATCGCCAGCAAGTCGCCGAACAGATAGGCCATCAGGTCGATCCGTACTTCGTGCATGAAGCTTAGTACGACAAGTCCGAGAGAGAGCGTGCTCGGTGCGAGAATTCCCAAAAGGGTGTCGGACGCGAGCGGCTGACGCTGTTGCAACGTCACCAGCAACACGGCCAGCAGCAAACAGCCGACGGTGACCGCCACGGTCGGGCTGACATCCAGCAGGAAACCCAATGCCACGCCGAGCAGGGCGGCGTGGGACAGGGTGTCGCCAAAATAGGCCATGCGCCGCCAGACCACGAAAGAACCCAGCGGACCCGCCACCAGCGCCAGGGCCAGACCTGCAAGCAGGGCGAAGAGCAGAAAATCAGCCATGCTTGCAGCCATCTCCATGGACGTGAGGTTGGGCGGCCGGGACCGCAGTGACCACCGAACCATGCAGATCATGGGCGTGGTCGTGATGGTGGTGATAAATCGCCAGGCTTTGTGCGTTCTTTCCGAACAGCTCGACGAACGCCGGATCGCCGCTGACCTGCTCGGGATGACCGGAGCAGCAGACGTGCCGGTTCAGGCAGACCACCTGATCGGTGGTGCTCATGACCAAATGCAGATCGTGGGAAACCATCAACACGCCGCAGCCGTGACGGTCACGCAGTCGGGTGATCAGGCTGTACAGCTCGGCTTGCCCCGCTACGTCGACGCCCTGTACCGGCTCGTCGAGCACCAGCAGTTCAGGCTCGCGCAACAGCGCCCGGGCCAGCAGCACGCGCTGCATCTCACCGCCGGAAACACTTTGCACCGGGCTGTCGATCACCTGCTCGGCGCCGACTTCCTTGAGGGCAGCCAAGACGCGAGCACGATCCACACCCGGCACCAGGCGCAGGAAACGCAGCACCGACAGTGGCAGCGTCGGGTCGACGTGAAGTTTTTGCGGCATGTAACCGACGCGCAGTTTCGGCTTGCGCCACACGCTGCCGCTGTCCGGCTTCAACAAGCCGAGCACCGCGCGCACCAGGGTCGTCTTGCCGGCACCGTTAGGGCCGATCAGGGTGACGATCTGCCCCGGTTCGACACTCAGTTCGATGTTATCCAGCACGCTTTGCCCGGCAAACGTGACGGCAACCTGCTCGAGGCGGATCAGCGCATTGCTCATCAAGCCCCCTGGCAACCCGAGCAGAGGCCGACCACTTCAACGGTCTGGCCTTCGACAACGAACCCGACATCCTTGGCGCTGCTGATGATCGCGTCGCTGATGGATTTCTGTTCGAGCTCGATGGCGGCATGGCATTCACGGCAAATCAGGAACTGGCCCTGGTGGGCGTGCTCCGGGTGATTGCAGCCTACGAAGGCGTTCAGCGAGGAGATGCGGTGAACGAGGCCGTTTTCCAGCAGGAAATCCAGCGCGCGGTACACGGTAGGCGGCGCGGCGCGGCGGCCATCCTGCTCACTGAGTACCGCGAGAATGTCGTAAGCACCCAGCGGCTTATGGCTTTGCCACACCAGTTCCAGCACCCGCCGGCGCAAGGCGGTCAGGCGCAAGCCTTGACGTGCGCACAGGGCATCGGCCTCAGACAGAGCGCTGTGAACGCAATGGGAGTGGTCGTGGGGACGGCTGGCAATCGGTGTTTTAGGCATGAGCGGCGACGAGTTTTGTGAGAGACGTTATTATGTTACCCGTTCTCGCCTCTTTGAGTGGTCATCGTGTCCCGACTTTTTTCTATCTTTGTCGCATTTGTCGCCAGTTTTCTGTTGATCGGTTCTGCTCAGGCCGAAGTCAAAGTCCTCACCAGCATCAAGCCGCTGCAGCTGATTGCCGCTGCGGTGCAGGATGGCGTGGCGATCCCGGAAGTGCTGCTGCCGCCAGGTGCTTCACCGCATAACTATGCCCTGCGCCCGTCCGACGTACGGAAGGTGCAGTCGGTGGATCTGCTGTACTGGATCGGGCCGGACATGGAAGGCTTCCTGCCTCGCGTGCTGAATGGTCGTACGTTGCCAAGCGTCGCCGTGCAGGATTTGCCGGGCTTGAAACTGCGTCGCTTCGCCGAGGACAGCCACTCCCACGCCGAAGAAGCCGATGAGCACGACCACGATCATCGCCCCGGCAGCCTCGATGCACACTTGTGGCTATCGCCGGTCAACGCCCGGGTCATCGCGACGAAAATGGCCGCCGACCTGAGCGCTGCCGACCCGGCCAATGCGGCGCGTTATCAAAGCAATCTCAAGGCGTTCGATGACCGTCTCGACGCACTGGATCTGCGGCTGAAAGCCCGTCTGGCGGGCATCGCGGGCAAACCCTATTTTGTGTTCCACGAAGCCTTCGACTATTTCGAAGACGCTTACGGCCTGAAACACACTGGCGTGTTCAGCGTCGCCGCCGAAGTGCAGCCGGGCGCCCAGCATGTCGCGGCCATGCGCTCGCGCTTGCAGGAAGTCGGCAAGACTTGCGTGTTCAGCGAACCGCCGTTGCGCCCGCGCCTGGCAGAAACACTGGTCGCGGGTTTGCCGGTGAAGCTGGCGGAGCTGGATGCACTGGGCGGCTACACACCGGCGACGGCTCAAGGGTATGAGCAGGTGCTGGAGAAATTGGGGAATGATTTGGCGGGATGTCTGGAGTCATTGTAATCCAGGCATTTGTGTCGCCCCCATTCGCGAGCAGGCTCGCTCCCACATTAGATCTCCTGTGCACACAAATCCTGTGAACGACTGAGATAACTGTGGGAGCGAGCCTGCTCGCGAAGCTTTTTAGAGAGCGAACGGCAACGGCGTACTAACCTTCTGCCGCTGCGCCAACCGTTGTTGAAACTCCATCGGATCGTGAATTAACACGTCCTGCCCGGCGAAAGACTCCGCGGCAATCAATCGCGACAACCAGAACCGCACGCACGCCACACGCAGCATGGTCGGCCATAGCTCCGCTTCAGCCGCCGTGAACGGCCGGAGCGCGGCATAGGCCCCCAGCAACGCCCGCGCTCGCGGCCCATCGATCAAGCCGGCATCGTCCGAGCACCAGTCGTTCAAGGCAATCGCCACGTCGTAGAGCATCGGCCCCGAGCAGGCGTTGTAGAAGTCGATTAACCCGGTCAGGTGCGTGCCTTCGAACATCGCGTTGTCGCGGAACAGGTCCGCGTGGATGTTGGCCCGTGGCAGCGCCAGAATTTTCTCTTTCTGCTGTGTGATTTCATCCAGAGCCCGTTGCAGCAGCTCGCGCTGCTCGGCGCTCAGATGGGACAGCAGTTGCGTGCCCTCTTCCAGCATCCAGTCCAGGCCGCGATCGGTTTTGCGCTTGATCATGTTGGCCTGGGTCGCCAGGTGCAGATGGCCGAGCAACTCGCCCACCTGAGCGCAGTGTTGCGCGTTGGCTTCCTTGATGTGCTTGCCGGCGAGGCGCGGTTGCAGCAGCGCTGGCTTGCCGGCCAGTTCGCGCAAGGCCACGCCGTCGGTGGTGCGCAAGGCGTACGGCACCGGCAGGTCGGCTTCATGCAGCACGTCCAGCAGCTCGATGAAGAACGGCATCTCCTGAACCGGGCCGCGCTCGACCAGGGTCAGGACGAATTCGCCCTGCTCCAGGCTGATAAAGAAATTGGTGTTTTCGCTACCGGCGGCAATTCCCTGGAAATCAAGCAGGCGGCCGAGCCCGTATGGGGCGAGAAAGGTTTCCAGCTCGGGCCGAGCCAGCGGGGTGAACACAGACATGTTTTAACTGCCAGTACGGGCGCCGCCGTTTGAGCCGGCGCCGATTGAAATTAAGAAACTACTTCCATTCAAAAATCTTCCACGACGGAATCAGCATATCCGGCTGATCCGAGCGGATGAAGTTACCGTCCGATCCATCGGCGCGCACCAGGAAGTATGGCTTGCCGCCCTTCGGCGTGACCTGGATCGCATACAGGAAACCATTCTGGCGGTATTCCTTGATCGTGTTATCGCCTTCCGTGCGAATGGTTACATCCGGCTCCGGCGAGGGCGCATCGTCCGCCGCCATCACGGCCAACGGTGCAAATACAAACAAGCCAGCCAGCAACAGGCGATTTAGTGTGCGCATGATAACCTTGTCCCTTTGTCGTCAACGGTCCCGCTATTCTAGCGCCGGACCCGCCGAAAAGGTTGATCCTGCTCATGAGCCAAGCCCCCCTCGTCCTGGTGGACGGTTCTTCTTACCTGTACCGCGCCTTTCACGCCCTGCCGCCGCTGACCACCTCCAAAGGTCTGCCGACCGGCGCGGTCAAAGGCGTGCTGAACATGCTCAAGAGTCTGCGCAAGCAGTACCCGGACAGTCCGTTTGCCGTGGTGTTCGACGCCAAGGGTGGGACGTTTCGCGATGACATGTACGCCGAATACAAGGCCAACCGCCCGAGCATGCCCGACGACATGCGCGTGCAGATCGAGCCGTTGCACGAGAGTGTGAAAGCTTTGGGCTTCCCGCTGCTGTGCGTCGAAGGCGTCGAGGCCGATGACGTGATCGGCACCCTGGCCCGGAGCAGCGCGGCCGCTGACCGTCCGGTGATCATCTCCACCGGCGACAAGGACATGGCGCAACTGGTCGACGGCCACATTACCTTGGTCAACACCATGACCGGTAGCAGCATGGACGTGGAGGGCGTGAAGGAGAAATTCGGCGTCGCTCCCGAGCAGATCATCGATTATCTGGCATTGATGGGCGATTCTTCCGACAACATTCCAGGCGTTCCGGGTATCGGTCCGAAAACCGCTTCCGGTCTGCTGGTGGGCGTAAACGGTGGCTTGACCGAGCTGTATGCCCAGCTCGATATCGTCCCGACCCTGCCGATCCGCGGTGCGAAAACCCTGCCGGCCAAGCTCGAAGAGCACAAGGAGATGGCATTCCTCTCCTATCAGCTGGCGACGATCAAGATCGACGTGCCGCTGGACATCGGTCTCGACGACCTGCAAATGGGCAAGCCGGATCACGACAAGCTGGCCGAGCTCTACACCCTGCTGGAATTCAAGAGCTGGTTTGAAGAAAACCAGCGCGACGCCAAGCGTTCCGGCCAGGAAGTCAGCGCGCCGGTGGTTGAAGAAGCCGCCGTCGAGACCGAGCTCAAGTACACCACGATCCTCACCCAGGCCGATTTCGACCTGTGGCTGAAGAAACTCAACGATGCCAAGCTGATCGCCTTCGATACCGAAACGACCGGCATCGATGCGCAACAGGCGCAACTGGTCGGCCTGTCGTTTGCGGTACAGGCCAACGAAGCGGCCTACATCCCGCTGACCCATTCCTACATGGGCGTGCCGGATCAGCTGGATCGCGACACCGTGCTGCTCGCACTGAAACCGATCCTGGAAGACCCGAACAAACTCAAGGTCGGCCAGCACGCCAAGTTCGACATGAATATCCTGGCCAACTGCGCCATCGGTGGCGATCAGAACTGTGGCATCACCGTGCAAGGCGTTGCCTTCGACACCATGCTCGAATCCTACGTGCTGGACTCGACCGCGACCCGCCACGACATGGACAGCCTGGCGCTGAAGTACCTGAACCACACCACCACCGGTTTCCAGGACATCGCCGGCAAGGGTGCCAAGCAGCTGACCTTTGACCAGATCTCTCTGGAACTGGCCGGGCCTTACGCCGCCGAAGACGCTGACGTGACCTTGCGCCTGCATCAGACCCTGCAGGAAAAGCTCAATGCGATTCCGAGCCTGAGCAAAGTCCTGAGCGACATCGAAATGCCGCTGGTGCCGGTGCTTGCGCGCATCGAACGCCAGGGCGCGCTGGTCGACGCCAACCTGCTGGGCATCCAGAGCGTGGAGCTGGGCGAGAAAATGGTCGCGCTGGAGCGTGAGGCATTTGCCATCGCCGGCGAGGAATTCAACCTCGGCTCGCCGAAGCAATTGGGCGTGATCCTGTACGAAAAACTTGGCTTGCCGATCCTCAGCAAAACCGCCAAGGGCCAGGCTTCGACTGCCGAAGCGGTGCTGGCGGAACTGGCCGAACAGGATTACCCGCTGCCCAAGGTGCTGATGCAGTACCGCTCGATGAGCAAACTGAAGAGCACCTACACCGACCGCCTGCCGGAGCAGATCAACCCGCGCACCGGGCGGATTCACACCTCGTATCATCAGGCCGTCGCGGCGACCGGACGTCTGTCGTCCAGCGATCCGAACCTGCAGAACATTCCGATCCGTACCGCGGAAGGCCGGCGGATTCGTCAGGCGTTCGTTGCGCCAAAAGGCTACAAACTGCTGGCCGCGGACTATTCGCAGATCGAACTGCGAATCATGGCCCACCTGGCCAAGGACGAAGGTTTGCTGCACGCCTTCCGCAATGACCTGGACGTGCACAAAGCCACGGCCGCCGAGGTTTTTGGCGTCGATCTGACGGAAGTCACCACGGATCAGCGCCGCAGCGCCAAGGCGATCAACTTCGGTCTGATCTATGGCATGAGCGCATTCGGCCTGGCCAAGCAGATCGGCGTGGACCGCAAACAGTCCCAGGCCTACATCGACCGTTATTTCACCCGCTATCCAGGCGTGCTGGAATACATGGAGCGCACCCGCGCCCAGGCCGCCGAGCAAGGTTTCGTCGAAACCATCTTCGGCCGTCGCCTGTACCTGCCGGAAATCAACGCGAAAAACCCCGCCCTGCGCAAAGGCGCCGAGCGCACAGCGATCAACGCGCCGATGCAAGGCACGGCGGCGGACATCATCAAGAAGGCCATGGTGGCTGTGGATAACTGGCTGACCTCATCGGGTCTCGACGCCAAAGTCATCCTGCAGGTGCACGATGAATTGGTGCTTGAGGTGCGTGAAGATCTGGTCGACCAGGTTCGCGATGAGATTCGCGTGCACATGGCCGAGGCGGCGAAGCTGGACGTGCCGCTGCTGGTCGAGGTGGGCGTAGGCAACAACTGGGACGAGGCTCACTGACCCGTCTTCTGTAGGAGCGAGCCTGCTCGCGATGGTCGTAAACGATGACGCGTGCACCCTGAATGCACGCGGCGCTCAAAATCATCGCGAGCAAGCTCGCTCCTACAGGGTGTTTCGCTGCGGCATAGTGTCGCGACGAAGGGGCTTAGTTCGGTTAGCGATCCGGCTTATTTCAAATGGTTTTTGAAGCTCCGGAACTAAACCTGTGAACTGCCACTCAGAGTAACTGAATGGCTGGTGAAGCCCTTCGATGCTCCTATGTTGTGTTAAGTGTTGGCAGATAATCTGGACCCCGCCCTAGCGGTCCGGAACTTGAACCCCGGAACTTCCCCCTCCCCATAGAAGTCCGGGGTTTTTTTTGCCTGCAGCTTTTACTCCGCGAGTTCGGCGCCCTTGTCCGCCAGCTCCATCCAGCCTGCCAATACAGTGTAGGCCTCTTCCAGCCCCAGGCGTTTCGGTGCCGAAAACAACTGGATAGTGATCGCATCACCCCAGCCTTTGCGAATGTCGGACTGAACCTTGAGCAGAACGTTTTTCGCTGCGCCGTACGTCAGCTTGTCCGCTTTGGTCAGCAAAATGTGCATCGGCATGCCGCTGGCCACGGCCCAATCAAGCATCAACAGGTCGAAATCGGTCATTGGATGACGGATGTCCATCATCAGGATCAGACCTTTCAAACTCTCGCGACCACCCAGATAAGCTTCCAGGTGACGCTGCCAGTGCAGCTTCAGCGGGATAGGTACTTTTGCGTAACCGTAGCCCGGCAGGTCGACCAGACGACGATCATCGTCTAGCTTGAAGAAGTTCAAGAGTTGCGTGCGACCCGGAGTTTTCGAGGTCCGCGCCAGACTGGCATGCGTCAGGGTGTTCAACGCGCTGGATTTACCGGCGTTGGAACGCCCGGCGAAGGCCACTTCAAAGCCTTCGTCGTCGGGACATTGATCGACTTTGGCAGCGCTGAGCATGAAGGTGGACTGTTGGCACAGGCCGAGGATGGGATTCTTGAGTTGCATGGGATTTCCGATGTGGGCGGCGCCGGGAATGGACGCGGCAAGCGGTGTCGTTTCCGTTTCAGTAGCGCCAGTATATAATGCCGCAGATTTTGTGTGCGCTTTGTCCCAGCGTAGGATGAAGTTCACGAGAGCGATTGACCTTGATTGCGCATTAGAACGCAGAACGCTCTCAACCCTGAAAAGGTCGTTTTATGACGAAATGGCTGCTAGCTGCCGGTGTCTTGATGCCGCTTTACAGCGCTCAGGCTACACAGGATCCGGAAGCTGTGTACAACCGTGTTTGTGGTGCCTGTCATTCCGGCCAACTACCCATGGCGCCAAAAAAAGGCGATCAGGCAGCTTGGACGCCGAGGTTGGCGAAAGGTATGGAGACGCTGGTGCAACACGTGACCCAGGGTTTCAAGGCGATGCCGCCGCGTGGTTTGTGCATGGACTGCAGTGCCGAGGATTACCAAGCCATCATCCACTGGATGAGCGAGTGATCCCGGTCCATAACTCTTTAACCCTTAGCCGTAGTTGGATTAGCTGATGAACAAATTGATCGTGAGTCTGCTGTTGACCGTGGGGATCTCCGGCATAGCCCATGCTGCAGGTGATGCAACTGCTGGTCAGGCGAAAGCCGCAGTATGTGGCGCCTGTCATGGCCCGGATGGCAACAGCATGGCGCCTAACTTTCCGAAACTGGCAGGTCAGGGCGAGCGTTATCTGAACAAGCAGTTGCACGACATCAAGTCCGGCAAACGCACGGTGCTTGAAATGACCGGCCTGCTGACCAACCTGAGCGATCAGGACCTGGCCGATATCGCCGCCTACTTCGCCAGCCAGAAAGGCAGCGTTGGCGCCGCCGACCCGAAAGTCGTGGCTCGCGGTGAAGCACTGTTCCGTGGCGGTGACCTGGCCAAGGGTCTGCCAGCCTGTACCGGTTGCCACTCGCCAAATGGCGCAGGCAACGCCGCTGCCGGTTTCCCGCACCTGGGCGGCCAGCACGCCCAGTACGTTGCCAAGCAGCTGACCGACTTCCGCAAGGAAGAAGGCGGCCGTAACAACGATGGCGACACCAAGACCATGCAGACCATTGCCAAACGCCTGAGCGACGAAGATATCGCCGCGGTGTCCAGCTACATTCAAGGCCTGCACTAAGACGTCGAACGGGGCGTCGCGCGGGACGTACATCTCCTGCAACGTTAACGCTCTATTAATCCGTCGCGACAAGTATAAAAAGGGTGGCTCCGGCCGCCCTTTTTTGTGGCCGCTGCCGTTACACTACAGAACTCAAGCCCGCCATGACCTGTCTGAAAACAGGTCGCGCGAGGCGACCCAAATTGTCCAGGAGTAAAGCATGCGTAATCTGATCATCAGCGCCGCACTCGTCGCTGCCAGCCTGTTCGGCATGACTGCCCAAGCCGCCGAAGCACCCGCCGCCCCTTACGTCGAACTGAGCAATCCGGTTCCGGTCGCAGTGCCTGGCAAGATCGAAGTCGTCGAGTTGTTCTGGTATGGCTGCCCGCATTGCTACGCCTTTGAACCGGTCATCAACCCTTGGGTCGAGAAGCTGCCTTCGGACGTGAACTTCGTCCGTATCCCTGCCATGTTCGGCGGCCCGTGGGATGCTCACGGCCAAATGTTCCTGACCCTGGAAGCCATGGGCGTCGAGGGCAAGGTTCACGCCGCGGTGTTCAACGCGATTCAGAAAGAACACAAGAAGCTCGTCGACAAGAATGAAATGGCCGACTTCCTGGCGACCCAGGGCGTAGACAAGGACAAGTTCCTGGCGACCTTCGACTCCTTCGCCATCAAGGGCCAGATCAACAAGGCTCGTGAACTGGCCAAGAAATATGAAATCTCCGGCGTTCCAACCATGATCGTCAACGGCAAGTATCGCTTTGACGTCGGTTCTGCCGGCGGCGCCGAACAAGCGCTGCAGCTGGCCGACAAACTGGTCGACAAAGAGCGAGCGGCTAACAAGGCTGCTGCCAACTAAGCGCGGGGCCCGCCATGCGCCGCTGGGGTACTGAACGCATCGTCGGCCTGCATGATCCGCGGGTCAACGAGCATCATCTGGAATCGACGGGCCTGCCCGCAGACAGCCGTCTGCGCTTGCTCAGTTTCAATATCCAGGTCGGCATCAGTACCGAGCGGTATCGGCATTACCTGACCCGGGGCTGGCAACACCTGTTGCCGCACACCGGGCGCGCCGACAACCTGCAAAAGATCGGCAACCTGCTGGGCGACTTCGATCTGGTTGCCCTGCAGGAAGCCGATGGCGGCAGCCTGAGATCCGGCTACGTCAATCAGGTCGAACACCTGGCGCAACTCGGCGCCTTCCCCTACTGGTATCAACAACTCAATCGCAATCTCGGCCGTCTCGGCCAGCACAGCAATGGCGTGCTGAGCCGCCTGCGCCCGTGGGCGATTGAAGATCATCCGCTTCCGGGGCCCAAGGGTCGCGGGGCGATCCTGGTGCGCTTCGGCGAAGGTCCGGAAGCGCTGGTGGTGGTCATGATGCATCTGGCGCTGGGCGCCCGCGCCCGGAGTATGCAACTGGCCTATATCCGCGAGCTGATCGGCGGTTACAAGCATCAGGTGCTGATGGGCGACATGAATACCCATGCCAGTGACTTGCTGCAGCACTCTCCGTTGCGCGACCTCGGCTTGCTCGCGCCGCAACTGGAAGCCACCTTCCCGAGCTGGCGTCCGCAACGCTGCCTTGACCATATTCTGCTGAGCCCGAGCCTGACGCTTGAAAAGGTCGAAGTGCTGGCACAGCCCATTTCCGATCACCTGCCGGTCGCGGTAGAGATTCGTCTGCCGGGTTCGCTCACGGCCGATGCATTGCCCGCGTTGAGTCCTGCCCTTCGCGGATCCCATGAATGAGCGACGAAACACAGCGCTGGAAAGAGAAATACCTCAAAGGCATCGAACAACAGGAAAAGCTTGAGCGTCGCTGGGACGCCCGACTCGACCTGCTGCGTCGCGGACTGGTACGCAGCACGCTGGCGGCCGAGGGCACTGACCGCGCGGTCGACCAGTGCATGAAGGAAATGCGCGATGTCATCCGCACCGATGAGATGGACGCCGGCCTGGCGGCTTTGCTTCCACGGCTGGAGAAGGCGGTCCTCGACTCCGAACAGCGCCGCGAGACCCGGGTCAATCAGACCAGTGCCGCGCTGACAGCACTGGTCACACAGTTGCAGAAACTGCCGCTGCCCCGGGAAGTGAGCCGCCCCCTCAAGAACTTCGCCAAAACCCTCGATAACCGGGTCAGCCAGGCGCGTGAGATCCCACTACTGCTCAGCGAACTCAGCGGCCTGCAAGGCAAAGCCTTGAGTCAGCTGGAGCACCCGGCAGAACCGGGTCGTCCGGGTTTGTTGCAGCGTTTGTTTGGCGGCCATGGCGCGGAGGAAACCCCACAACAGCCGGCGCACCCGGACGCGCAATCGCCCGCCGCGCTGCCTGTCGATGTGGCAGTCACCCCTGTCGAGTTGCTACGGGAAATGGTCGACCACGCGCCCGTCGCCGACGCCCTTTCTCCCATTGAACATCCTGCCGAGCCAGCCCCGCCGGTGATCGACACGACGCCGGCCGTGCCGTTACCTGCTGAAGTCGTGGCATTTGTCCCGCCAGTCCATACACCTGATCCGACACCCGCTTCGCACACAGCGTCACCGGCGGACATTCAACCCGCAGCGCCGCCAGCACTGATTGCCGAGCCTCAACCGGCAATCAACCCTGACGAACTGACGCCGGCGGTGTTCCTCGACCGCCTGCCCCTGCCCTCGGCCATGGCCCAGGCATTGGCGGCCATTGATCCCGAACAGCCCGAGCACGACATTCTCTATGCCCTGCCGGACTCACCGGAGCCGTCCTACAGCTCCGTCGCCAAGCACATCGAAGACACGTTGCTGGGGCTGCTGGACGACCTGTCGCTGCCCGAGCGCCATCGCCCGCAAGCCGAAGCGATGCGCGATCGACTGCAAAACGGATTGAACTGGTACGAGTTGCTGCCGATTCTCGATGACCTGGCCACCTTGATGCTGGCGATCAACGACAGCGGTCAGCACGAATTCGAAGCCTATCTGCAGCAACTCAACGAACGCCTGGAGTCATTCCAGAGCAACTTGCAAGCCGCCTCCGACGGCCATGCGGACAACCGCTCCGCCGCGCGGGAAATGGACACGCAGATCCGCGAACAGGTCGACGGATTGCAGAGCAGCATGCAAGAGGCGGCGGACCTGGATGATCTCAAGCACGTTCTCGAGAACCATCTCGAAGGCCTGCTCGGGACCATGGATCAACACCAGAAGCAGCGCGACGAACGCGAGCAGGAAGTGGCGGCGCGCCTCAAAGGCCTGGCCGAGCGCGTGGCCCATATGGAACAGGAAGCCCAGGGTTATCGCGAGCATCTTGAAGAGCAGCGCCAGAAAGCCTTGATCGACCCGCTGACCGGCCTGCCCAACCGGGCGGCCTGGAGCGAACGGCTCGACCACGAGATCGCTCAGTGGCAACAGCACGGCAACACGTTGTTGCTGGCGATGCTCGACCTCGACCATTTCAAACGCATCAACGATAACTACGGCCACCTGGCGGGAGACAAGGTGCTGAAAATCATCGCCAGCGTATTGCGCAAACGCCTGCGCGGAACTGATTTCATCGCCCGTTTTGGCGGTGAAGAATTCGTCCTGCTGATGCCCGGCACTGTGCCGGCAGTGGGGGCGAAGTTGCTGGAAAACCTGCGCGCGTCCATCGAAGCCTGCCCGTTCCATTTCAAAAACGAGCCGGTGACCATCACCGTTTCGATGGGGATGACCGCCTTCAGACCCGGCGAACACAGCGATCTGGTGCTGAAAAGAGCCGATCAGGCGCTCTACCGCGCCAAAAACGCTGGCCGTAACCGGGTGGAGCTGGGCTGACGGCCAATTGTTCCATTTTGTTTAAATGATCCCGCTGGCCGTCGTCGCACGGGGCAGTACGTTACACTGTTGCATTACTGTCCTGTGCGTACCGCCTTCTGCCATGAAATATTTTGCTCTCATTGTCTCGCTGATCCTCCTGGCCGGTTGTGCCAGCGGCCCTCGGTTCGACACCAGCCACCCTTCAGTCAATCACGACAGTCGCATCCAGTTCGTGGTGGTGCATTACACCTCCGCCTCGCTGGAGCGTTCGCTGCAATTGCTCACCCATGGCGAGGTCAGCAGCCATTACCTGATCGGCGACGATAAAAACGCCACGATCTTTAAGCTGGTCGATGAGAACCTGCGGGCCTGGCACGCCGGCGAAAGTGAATGGCAAGGCCGGACCTGGCTGAACTCCAGCTCCATCGGCATCGAAATCGTCAACCCGGGGTTCAAGCAAAGACCGAACGGCGAGCGTTACTGGTATCCCTACAGCGAAGCTCAGGTCCAGTCCTTGATCGTGTTGCTCAAAGACATCAGCAAGCGTTACGCCATCAACCCCCGCAACATCATCGGCCATAGCGACATCGCGCCGTTGCGCAAGCTGGATCCGGGTCCGCTGTTCCCCTGGAAACGCCTGGCGGCCGAGGGTCTGGGCATCTGGCCGAACGAGCAGGCTGTCGCGCGTCAACAAGGCCAGTTCGAAACAGAACTGCCAAGCATCAGCTGGTTTCAGGGGCAACTGGCTCGCCTGGGTTATGCCACGCCACAAACCGGCGAACTGGATGTCGCGACGCGTCACGTGATCGCCGCCTTCCAGATGCATTTCCGCCCTTCCCGCTTTGATGGCCTGCCGGACGCGCAAACGGCTGCGCTGCTCCAGGTACTTAATCAGACAAAATAATGACGGCCGCCCGACGGTAAGGGCTTTTTCCCAATCAGCAGCTATAACTCATTGGTAATCCGTCGGATATTCCCCTATGCCTGCTGCTCGAGAGACGCTAAGAAGCTGGTTCTATCGCCCGTGGTTTTTGGCGATGCTGGCGGCTGCCGCCAGCAGCGCAGTGCTACTGGCCCTCAGCCTTTTCATGGCGATTCACCAGGTCGAGCAGAACGAAAGCCAGGAAATGAACGCGCAGGGTGAGCGATTTCTCGCGCGTCTGGAGCAGTTGTTCGGTCAATTACGCGAAAGTTTGGACGATCTGGAAGCCCAACCGCTGCGAAGCTGCGACAAGGATATGATCGCCACCTTGCAGCAGGTCACCTTCAATTACCGCTTCGTTTACGAAGCCGCGTATATGGATGCCTCTAAGATCTGCTCCAACCGTCCGCGCCAGGAAGGATTATCGCTGGCCCGTGCCCCGGACATCAAAGACCCCACTTACAGTTACTGGCTCAACACCACCACCGAACCGGACGAAAACCGCGCCGCGCTGATGCTCGGACGCGGCAACTTTCGTGTCGCGACCTCCCGCGGACATTTGACCGACATGGTCGACCTGTCGCCGGGCAGCAGCCTGTTGGTGATCCTCGATAAAGGTACCCGCGCGATTCCGGTGCTGGGCTCCGCGCAAGCCTGGCCGCCCACCCAGCCGTGGCCCCCGAAAACCACTGAAGCCTTGCAAGTCACCCCGACTCGTCTGATTTACCTCATGCCCACCAAAAGCCCTGAATACCAATTGGTACTGATCACCCCGCGTACCGCCCTGAATGTGCCCACTGCCTGGTGGTGGCTGGTGCCGGCCAGCCTGGCGCTGGGCGTATTGGTGGGTTTCATGGTGTTTCTGCTGGTACGTCAGCGGCAATCGCTGGACGCCGAATTGGCGGGCGCGATACGGCGAGGCGAGTTGCAGGTGTTGTACCAGCCCATCTTCGACCTCGACAGTCGCAATTGCGTCGGGGCTGAAGCCCTCCTGCGCTGGCGCCGGCCCGACGGCACCCTGACCAGTCCCGACCTGTTTATTCCCATGGCGGAGAACACCGGCCAGATCCGCCAGATGACCGACTTCGTCCTGCAACGCCTGCTTGAGCAGCTCGGGCATTTGTTGCGGGCCAATCCGCAGCTGTACATCTCGGTCAACCTGGCGGCGTGCGACGTCATGGTGCCGCGTATCGGCCAGGTAATGGCGCGGCTGCTGATCCTGCACCGGGTCGCGGCCAAGCAAATCGCCTTTGAGGTGACCGAGCGCGGACTGATCGACGTGGTGGTGGCCCGGGAAAACCTGCAAGCCTTACGCGACGTCGGGCATCAGGTGTTGATCGATGATTTCGGCACCGGCTATTGCAGCCTCGCCTACCTGCAAACCCTGCCGGTGGATTGCCTGAAAATCGACAAGGCGTTTATCGACGCACTCGGTCATGACGCCGCCAGCAGCGGTGTGGCGCCGCACATCATTCACATGGCTCAGTCACTGCATCTCAAGGTGATTGCCGAGGGCATCGAACATGAAGCCCAGGCAGCGTTCCTGAGCAGCGAAGGGGTGAAGTTCGGTCAGGGCTGGCTGTTCGCCCATGCGCTGAGCGCCGTGCAGTTCATCGAGCTGATTACCCGCGGCCGGCGCCTGGCCGGTCGACGCCTGGATGATGAAGCATAGAAAGCGAGTTAGACCGCCAACGCCATGTAGAACTGCGTGCCCTGCCCCGGCCGCGAATAGACACCCATCCGTCCACCGTGCAACTGCACGATTTCCTTGCACAACGCCAGGCCCAGCCCCGCGCCACCCTTCTTGCGCCCGACCTGCACGAACGGCTCGAAGATCCGCCCTTGCTGGCCGTAGGCGATGCCTTCGCCATTGTCCTCGACACTGATGATCACGCGCTCGCCATGGCGTCGCGCCTGCAAGCGAATCTGGCCATCCGTGCCGGTATGCCGCAACGCGTTGTCGATCAGGTTGTCGAGCACCCGATCCAGTTGCGGCCGGTCCGCCTGCAACCACGGCAACGGGCCCTGCACTTCGACCGACAGGTTGATGCCCTTCTCCAGCGCCGAATCGCTAAACCGCACACGGGCCTGCTCCAGCAATTCCTCGATGGAACAAGGCGCCAGCGTCAGTTTCTGCAAACCGTTCTGGTAGCGCGAGAAATTCAGCAGGTCGTTGATCAACTGCATCAGGCGCTGCATTTCTTCATTCACGGTGTCCAGCAGATCAGCTTCCCGGGAGTCCTCGGCGAATTTCGCCCGTTCGCGGAACAGACCGAACGCCATGTGCATGCCGGTCACCGGCGTACGCAGTTCATGGGAAGCGCGCAACACAAACTCGCTGCGCACGCGCTCGAACGCACGCTGCTCCGTCACGTCATGCAGCACCATCACCGCGCCGAGAATATGACCCTGGGTATGGCTGACCGGCGTCAGGCTGTAGGTGAGCAACCGCGACTCACCGTCGACTTCGATGCTCAGGTCCTCAGGCGCACGTTCCAGCGTGCCACCGCGCAACACCAGTTTCAGTTGTTGATCCAGTTCGGGACGTTCCAGCGCCGAACCCAAGCCTTGGCCGAGACGGTCGCTGTCCCAACCTAACTGGCGCTGCGCCACCGGATTGAGGTGTTCGAGGTGGCCATCGCGATCGATCATCAACAAGCCGTCGTCGATGCTGTCGAGTACCGCCTGCAAACGTTGCTGACCGGCGAGCAGTTCGTCGACATTGGTCGCCTGATGCTGACGCAGCGCCTCGGCCATGAGCCCGAAGCGCTTGGTCAGCTGATTCATTTCCACTGCCGAGGAAACCGGCAGGGTCACCTCGAAATTGCCTTGGCCGATGTTGTCGGCAGCCTGGGCCAGGGCTTCGATCGGCGCGCCGAAACGCCGGGCGATCGCATGGGCGGTGACGAAGCCGATGATCAGCACCGCCAGCCCGACCAACCCGAGCAGGCCGGCAATCAGCAGTGCCCGGTCCCGGGCCTGGCGCTGGGTTTCATTGATGCTGTCCAGCGCGTGCTTGTGTTCTGTGATCAGGCCGTTGCGCAACACGTTGAATTTTGCGGTGAGGTCCTCGTTGCCACTGAGTAAGCGAGACGGATCCCGGGACTGGTCCAGCGCTTGAAGAAAGCTCTGGTAATCATTCTTCGCCTGCAGAAAACCGTACTGGCGCCCTTCTCCACCCTGGTCATGAGCGATGCCTTCATCCAGCAGCTGGAAATAATGTTGCTTGGACGCTTCGAAGGCCGCAGGGTCGGGCGTGTCGCCCATCATCAGGATCAGTTGATCACCCAACGTCTGGCGCAGCTTGAGTCCGATGTCCAGGGTGACGAAGTTGTTGCGCACCAGAGCCTCCTGGTTTCCTGCCATCTGCATCACGCTGACCAGCCCGAGCAACAGCCCAAGCAGCGCAACGGTGATCAGTGCGGAAATACTCAGGAAAAGCCGAGTACGCAACTTCATCGCCAGTTTCATCGGACGGGACTCACAGGTTGTATTGCTTGCGTTTGCGGTACAGCGTGGAAGCGTCGATACCCAGCGTCTTCGCCGCTTGGTCCAGCGTATCGGCGGTGGCCAGGACCGCGCCGATGTGGGCTTTTTCCAGCTCGTCGAGACTCAACGCGGCGCCGATGCGTGGCGCGTTGTTGATCGGCGTTTCCGCCATGCCCAGGTGGCTGATCTCAACGCGCTCCTGCGGACAGATGATGCTCGCCCGCTCCACCACGTTGCGCAATTCACGGATATTCCCCGGCCAGCGATAGCTGAGCAATGCTTCGCGGGCCTCATCGCTGAAGCCCCGCGCCGGTCGCGCATATTCCTTGACGAAGCGGGCCAGGAAGCGGTCCGCGAGGTTGAGAATATCCTCGCGGCGTTCGCGCAGCGGCGGTAGGTGCAAGGTGATGACGTTCAGGCGATAGAGCAAGTCTTCACGGAAACGGCCGTCACGCACCATGTCCTCAAGATTGAGGTTGGTGGCCGCGAGAATACGCACGTCGGCGCGACGGGTAACGGGATCGCCGACTCGTTCGTATTCCTTGTCCTGGATGAATCGCAGCAACTTTGGCTGCAGTGTCAGGGGAAAATCGCCTATCTCGTCGAGAAACAGCGTTCCGCCGTCCGCCTGATTGACTCGCCCAAGGGTGCTTTCACTGGCGCCGGTGAATGCGCCACGGCTGTGGCCGAAGAGCTCGCTTTCCATCAGCTCAGCGGTCAGGGACGGGCAGTTGATGGTGACGCAGGATTTTTTCGCGCGCTTGCTCCAGCCGTGAATTGCCTGGGACAGCTCGCCTTTACCGGTACCGGATTCGCCAAGAATCAGAATGTTGGCGTCGGTGCTGGCCACCTGGCGGGCGGTCTCGAGCACCACTTTCATGGCCGGGCTGTGAGAATCCAGGCCGTCCTTGGGCTTGCGCACTTCCCCTTCCAGTGCCTCAAGACGGGCCGACAGCTGTCGCACTTCCAGTTGTTTCGCCGTGGCCAGGCGCAATTGATCGGGGCTGCACGGCTTGACCAAGTAATCCGCTGCGCCGGCCTGAATCGCGTCCACTGCCGTGTCCACGGCGGAATGGGCGGTGACGATCACCACGCGCATCCACGGCGCCTGAATGCGCATTTGCGCCAGCACATCGAGTCCGTTGTCTTCGCCCAGGCGCAGATCGAGAAAGCACAGGTCGAATACCTGGCGTTGCAGCAACGCATCGGCCTGCGCCGCGCTGTTGGCCGTGGCGACGCTGTAGCCTTCGTCTTCGAGGCAGTAACGGAAAGTTCGCAGGATGGCGGACTCATCGTCCACCAACAGAATGCGGCCTTGGTTCTCAGTGGCTGATTCCATTTTCCTACGCTCCTTAAAGAATGATCTTGGTTAGTCCCGGATAAATCGGGCAAGTTGCATGGTTGATTCTGGTCGATTCCGGCCACATCAGGGTAGCTATATGCCCACCCTACGGCTAATCGACTGATTTTGTTGTTTTTTTATCGGATCGCTGGCTTTCAGGCCGTGACCCGACTTCCTTTGTGACATCTGCGCCCTCCTCGCAATTCAAAAATTCTGAAAACTCCTACGAATTTATCGTGCATTTCGCACGACCCGAATAGGGCCATCGTGCAGGATGCGTCCGATCTGTTTTCTACAAACTATATAAGTCATTGTTTTAAATGGGTTTTTGTAACTTAAAAAAGCTGGCATGCAGGCTGCAATACGTTGATTAACAAGGGCAATCAATCGCCCATAACAAGATCACCACACTGTGGGAGGAGCTTCAGGATGAGTCGCCAACGTGCCGCCCAATTGCGTATCTCGCCACTGCATATCCAGCAGGGCCTGTTTGCTGTCCTGGCGCTTTCGATCACCTTGATCGGCGGCCAGCAGTTTCAGCGTTGGGAGCAGGGCCAGCAGCCGGAAGCGCCACGCGTGTCGATTCAACACCAGACCCAGACCCACTTCAGCGCCGCCAGCACCACCTTCGCTGACGCCGCACCCATGCGAATGATGGACGTCGACCAGGCCCAGCCTGTGGATGAGATGCCGCGTCAGGAACGCTGGGTGTTCTAAATACCGAACTTGGCGCTGTCGATGCGCCGGGAAACAGCATCACGAGCAAGACCTCTAAATAGAAGCGTAAGGAGAATCACCATGTTGAGCTGGGCAATTACATTCTTGATCATTGCCATCATCGCTGCAGTACTGGGCTTCGGTGGTATCGCGGGCACCGCCACGGGTATCGCCAAGATTCTCTTTGTCGTGTTCCTGGTGATGTTCATCGCTTCGTTCTTCTTTGGCCGCCGCGGTCGAGGTTAAAGATGAACGTTTCACTTAAGACGTTGGCAGCCGCCCTGCTGTTGGGCGGCAGTGCCATCGCGATGGCGGCCAATGATGGCCAGGCGCGGGTCAACGAGTTGTTGAGTGCAGACCCGCAGTTCCATGACACCTGGCAGGGCGTGGTCAAGAAGGAAGAACGCCTGCCGGAATGGGTGATGAACCTGTCCGGCGATGCTGAGCAAATGAATGCAGTGGAAGAAGACGGCGACAAGTACCTGGTGGGGCCGTTATGCGAATCCCGCGACACGTGCCTCAACAAACGCCTGATCGTGGCCGTCAGCTTCGACAAAAAGGATGCCTACGCCATGCTGGTCGAAGTGCCTGCAGGATTGCCGGCCGACAAGTCGCCGACGCGACATGCCGATTACCGCTTCCTCGGCAAGCCTGACCAAGGCATGCAGGACCTGTTGATGGAACAACTGAAGAAAGATCCGAACTGGTACTGAATCTGTCACACGAAAGAAGCAGCATGCTTCTTTCTAATGCGCTGCCTGAGGAAGGTAGACGCATGACCAAGGGGTCGGGACGTTCTGCCTGTTTCAGGGGCGGAGTGACCTACGGGTACAGGGAGTGCCTGCGCAAGGGCCGGGTCAGGCGGTAGTAAAAGCTGCGACGCAAGTTCGCCGTCCCACGAGGGTGCGACGGACTTGCGAAGAGCTTGTTTATCAAGCATTTACCCATAGCGATCCACTCGGTTTCGCTGTTTTACCTTCCGATTCGCACTGACCAACACTGGAAAATACTTTTCCCGGTGTTTCTTGCGTGACCGTACATCGAGAAAAAAACGGCTGATTTTGCAGGGATTTTTCATCTCGACGTGTCGGATTTTTCTGAAATTCCCTTCCCGCGAAAATGATCAAAAAACACCCACCCTGCCCGTAGATGGCCGGTTCACGGCACGTATGCCTGCCGAAATGTCACATTCGAACTGTTTGCGACGTCGCTTTCAGTTAAAAAACCTCATGCCGATTCGGCATAGGGTAGTCATTTACGGCATTAGACGTTGCTTCCTTGCATCGGAATAGTTGCGCCTTTTTTCGCCTGCCAGAGAGCCATAAATACTCGCTCCGGGGCACCTTATACGGGGGCAGATGCGCACGACTTTTTCGCCACAAGCGTTCCAGTTCCCGCATCTGCCTGAGTCAAACGCAAGTAAGGGTAAAGATATGAAGAAGGCAAAGCTTAGCCTCGCCTGGCAGATCCTCATCGGTCTGGTATTGGGGATTGCAATCGGTGCGCTGCTCAACCATTTCAGTGCCGAGAAGGCCTGGTGGATCAGTAACGTCCTGCAACCAGCGGGCGATATCTTTATCCGTCTGATCAAGATGATTGTGATCCCGATCGTGATCTCGTCGCTGATCGTCGGGATTGCCGGCGTCGGCGACGCGAAGAAACTCGGCAGCATCGGCCTGAAGACCATCATCTACTTCGAGGTCGTCACCACCATCGCCATCGTCGTCGGCCTGTTGCTCGCCAACCTGTTCCATCCGGGTGCCGGCATCGACATGAGCACCCTGGGTACCGTGGATATTTCCAAGTACCAGGCAACGGCTGCCGAGGTTCAGCATGAACACGCGTTCATCGAAACCATCCTCAACCTGATCCCTTCCAACATCTTCGCGGCCATGGCTCGCGGCGAGATGCTGCCGATCATCTTCTTCTCGGTGCTGTTCGGTCTCGGTCTGTCGAGCCTCAAGCCTGAGCTGCGCGACCCGCTGGTGACGATGTTCCAGGGCGTCTCGGAAAGCATGTTCAAAGTCACCCACATGATCATGAACTACGCCCCGATCGGCGTATTCGCATTGATCGCGGTGACCGTGGCCAACTTCGGCTTCGCTTCCCTGCTGCCGCTGGCCAAACTGGTGATCCTGGTTTACGTCGCCATCGCCTTCTTCGCCTTCGTGGTGCTGGGTCTGATCGCTCGCCTGTTCGGCTTCTCGGTGATCAAGCTGATGCGCATCTTCAAGGATGAGCTGGTGCTGGCCTACTCCACCGCCTCCTCCGAAACCGTGCTGCCGCGCGTCATCGAGAAGATGGAAGCCTACGGCGCACCGAAGGCCATTTGCAGCTTCGTGGTGCCAACCGGTTACTCGTTCAACCTCGACGGTTCGACCCTGTATCAAAGCATCGCGGCGATCTTCATTGCCCAGCTGTACGGCATCGATCTGTCGATCAGCCAGCAATTGCTGCTGGTGCTGACTCTGATGGTCACCTCCAAAGGCATCGCCGGCGTACCGGGTGTGTCCTTCGTGGTGCTGCTGGCGACCTTGGGCAGCGTGGGTATCCCGCTGGAAGGCCTGGCGTTCATCGCCGGTGTCGACCGCATCATGGACATGGCGCGTACTGCACTGAACGTGATCGGCAACGCCCTGGCCGTGCTGGTTATCTCCCGTTGGGAAGGCATGTACGACGATGCCAAGGGCCAGCGCTACTGGAATTCCCTGCCGCACTGGCGCAGCAAGGAAAAGCTGCCGGCTGGCGAAGTTTCCAGCAACTGATCCGTAACACTGTAGGAGCGAGACCGGCTTGCCGGCGATGGTGGAAGGAGCACCGCGCTCATCCAGAAAGCCCGCGTCATCGTTGACGTCCATCGCGAGCAGGCTCGCTCCCACAGTGGGCCGCGTGTAGCGCACAAATGAACCCCGGAGAAATCCGGGGTTTGTCGTTTCTGGTGACCCCGCTATCATTCGCCGCATTCTTCGGGGGATTTACTGATGCTCAATGGCCTTTGGCTTGGCTTCTTCATTGTGGCGGCCGTGTCGGCGCTGGCGCAGTGGCTGATCGGCGGGAACGCCGGGATCTTCGCGGCGATGGTCGAAAGCATCTTCGCCATGGCCAAGCTGTCGGTCGAGGTCATGGTCTTGCTGTTCGGCACCCTCACCCTCTGGCTGGGTTTCCTGCGGATCGCCGAAAAAGCCGGGATCGTCGAGTGGCTGGCCAAGGCGCTGGGCCCGCTGTTCCTGCGCCTGATGCCGGAAGTGCCGCCCGGTCACCCCGCCATCGGCCTGATCACCCTGAACTTCGCCGCCAACGGCCTGGGCCTGGACAACGCCGCCACGCCGATCGGCCTCAAGGCCATGAAGTCCCTGCAAGAGCTCAACCCCAGCGACACCATCGCCAGTAACGCGCAAATCCTCTTCCTGGTGCTCAACGCCTCCTCCCTGACCCTGCTGCCGGTGACGATCTTCATGTACCGCGCCCAGCAAGGTGCACCCGACCCGACGCTGGTGTTCCTGCCGATCCTGCTGGCCACCAGCTGCTCGACCATCGTCGGCTTCCTGGCGGTTGCGTTCATGCAACGCCTGCGCGTCTGGGACCCGGTGGTGCTCGCCTATCTGATTCCTGGCGCCCTCGCCCTTGGCGGCTTCATGGCGCTGCTGGCGACGCTTTCGGCCACCGCACTGGCCGGTTTGTCGTCGATCCTCGGCAACCTGACGCTATTCGGGATCATCATGCTGTTTCTGGTGATTGGCGCGCTGCGTAAAGTGAAGGTCTACGAGGCGTTCGTCGAAGGTGCGAAAGAAGGCTTCGACGTGGCGAAGAACCTGCTGCCGTATCTGGTGGCGATGCTCTGTGCGGTCGGCGTGTTGCGCGCGTCAGGGGCGCTGGAGTTCGGCCTCGACGGGATTCGCCACCTGGTGGAGTGGGCCGGTTGGGACACGCGGTTCGTCGATGCGTTGCCGACGGCGTTGGTCAAGCCGTTCTCCGGCAGCGCGGCCCGGGCAATGCTGATCGAAACCATGAAGACATCCGGCGTGGACAGCTTCCCGGCGCTGGTGGCGGCGACGATCCAGGGCAGTACGGAAACGACGTTTTACGTGCTGGCGGTGTATTTCGGCGCGGTCGGGATCCAGCGGGCACGGCATGCAGTGGGGTGTGCGTTGCTGGCCGAATTGGCAGGCGTCTTAGGCGCTATCGGCGTCTGCTACTGGTTCTTCGGCTAACCACAAACCCACTGTGGGAGCGAGCCTGCTCGCGATGATCGTCAACGCTGATGCGGGCATTCCGGAAGCACGCGGTGCTCCTGCCACCATCGCGAGCAGGCTCGCTCCCACAAGGGTGCTGTGTTGGGCTCAGGGCCGCGGTGGCGGCGCGACTTTCTGGCCTTGCTCCACCGCCCAGTTCACCACCTGCGCCGTCAATTGATCACTCGCCTGGCCAAACCCGGCCACCACCGACGGCACCTGCACATCGTTCAGCGGCTGACGCACTTCGAAGCGGCGGCTGGCAAGGATGCGCTGGTCAAAGCCGCGCACCAGCACGGCATCCAGACGCACAACCACGCTGGCCGCCGTGCCCTGGTACTCGGTCTGGAATGCTTGCAGGCTGCCACCCAACTCAAGGTCCGCCTGGAAATTGCTGTCATCGGTGCTCAACAACGACACCCGGCCGTCACGCTGGAAACCGTCGAGCAGACGATTACGCAGCAGCACCGGCGCCGGGTCGCTCCAGCGAGAAGCCTTGTAGCTGCTGATCAGGTCACCCTGGGGGATCACGGCGATTTTCGGACTGTTCAAGGCCTCACTAGCCTGGGGCTTGGTCAGGCGCAGTGACCATCGTTGCGCGGTACCGTGACTGGTGCCGCTCTGGGCCGAGGGCAGGCGATAGACATCGGACGGCTCGGACTTGGGCAGGATCGAGCAGGCGCTGGTCAACGCGAAGGCGCCGAGGAGGGCAACGTGGCTCAGCTTCATGGCGTGAACTCCTTGTTCTTGTCACTGCCCAGCAGGTAACCGCTAGGGTTGGCTTCCAGGCGCTGGGAAATCGCCCGCAACGACGTCAGGGTGTCGCGCAATTCACGCACGGCCGGGGCCAGGCCATTCAGTCCCTGCATGCCGCTGTTGAGCGAGTCCTGATTGTGAGTGAGCAGTGTGTTGATGGTCGCGCTGCTTTGTTCGAGTGATTTCATGGCCCTCTCGGCGCTGCCGAACATCTGCTTGCCCTGATCGGTGAGCAAGCCGTTGGCGTTGCGCATCAGCGCGGCGGTCTGTTCCAGGGTCGCTGTCGCCTGTTTGCCGATGGCCGAGAGTTGCTGCATGGCGAGGCGGATGTCGCCGCGCTGCTCGGCAAGGGTGCCGGTGGTTTGTTCCAGGTGCTCAAGGGTCTTACTGATGCGCTCGACGTTCTCCGAGGAAAACATCTGATTGGCGTTGTGCATCAACACGTTCACCCCGGCCATCAGGTCGTTGCTGTCGTTGAGCAACCGGGCGATGGGCGAGGGCGAGGCCACGATGGTCGGCAAATTGCCGTCGTGGCCCTTGAGCGTCGGGCTCTGTGGCGTGCCACCGCTGAGCTGGATGATCGAGGTCCCGGTGATCCCGGTCAGCGCCAGTTTGGCCTGGGTGTCTTCCTTGATCGGCGTATCGCCGCCGAGGCGAATCCGCGCCAGCACCCGGCGCGGGTCTTTCGGGTCCAGGCGCAGGCTCACCACGTCGCCGACCTTGATCCCGCTGTATTGCACGGCGCTGCCCTTGGACAGGCCACTGACCGCCTCGTTGAAGACGATCTCGTAATCCTTGAACTCGGTGTCGACGCTGGACTTGGCCAGCCACAAGCCGAAGAGCAGGGCGCCGGCCACCACAATCACGGTGAACAGGCCGATCAGAACATGATGGGCTCGGGTTTCCATGTCAGACCTCTTTCAACTGTTGAGCGGCGGTGAGCGCCGCGCGGCCGCGAGGGCCATGGAAGTATTCGTGAATCCACGGGTCGTCGGTTTCCGAGACCTTGTCGATGGCGTCCGCCACCAGCACTTTCTTCTGCGCCAGCACCGCCACGCGGTCGGTGATGGTGTAGAGCGTGTCGAGGTCGTGGGTGACCAGAAACACACTCAGGCCCAACGCATCGCGCAGGGTCAGGATCAATTGATCGAAGGCCGCCGCACCAATCGGGTCGAGGCCGGCGGTGGGTTCGTCGAGGAACAGGATGTCCGGGTCCAGCGCCAGCGCCCGGGCCAGAGCCGCGCGCTTGATCATGCCGCCGGAGAGCGAAGCGGGGTACTTGTCCGCCGCGGACAGTGGCAGCCCGGCCAACGCCAGTTTGACCGCCGCCAGGTGCTCGGCATCGTCGCGGCTCAGGCCCGCGTGTTCGATCAGGGGCAAGGCGACGTTCTCGGTGACGGTCAGCGACGAGAACAGCGCGCCTTTCTGGAACAGCACACCAAAACGCCGCTCGACCAGCGAACGCTCGTGCTCGGACAGCGTCGGCAGGTTCTTGCCGAACACTTTCACCACGCCTTCGCTGGGCTGGCGCAAACCGACAATGCTGCGCAGCAGCACCGACTTGCCGCTGCCGGAACCGCCGACCACGGCGAGGATCTCGCCTTTGTACAAATCCAGGTCGAGGTTCTCGTGCACGCTCTGGCGGCCGAAGCGATTGCACAGGCCACGGACTTCGATCACCGCCTCGGAGGGCGCTCGGGGTAGACGACTCACCAGCCCATCTCCATGAAAAACAGCGCGGCCACGGCGTCGAGTACGATCACCACGAAAATCGACTGCACCACGCTCGACGTGGTGTGCGCGCCCACAGACTCGGCGCTGCCGCTGACCTTGAAGCCTTCAAGGCAACCAATGGCGGCAATGAGAAACGCGAAGATCGGTGCTTTGACGATCCCTACCAGAAAGTGCTGAACGCCAATATCGGTTTGCAGCAGCGAGAGGAACATCGCCGGGGAAATACCCAACGACACCGCACACACCACGCCACCGCCGACAATCCCCGAGACCATCGCCAGGAAGGTTAGCATCGGCAGCGCCACCAGCAGCGCCAATACTCGCGGCACCACCAGCAACTCCATCGGGTCGAGGCCGAGGGTGCGGATGGCGTCGATTTCTTCGTTGGCTTTCATCGAGCCGATTTGCGCCGTGAATGCACTCGCGGTGCGGCCGGCCATCAGGATCGCGGTGAGCAAGACGCCGAATTCACGCAGAAAGGAAAACGCCACCAGGTCGACGGTGAAGATGCTCGCACCGAAACTCGCCAGCACAGTCGCCCCGAGAAACGCCACCACGGCGCCCACCAGAAACGTCAGCAGGGCGACGATGGGGGCGGCGTCGAGGCCGGTCTGTTCGATGTGCGCGACCATCGGCGTGATGCGCCAGCGCTTGGGCCGGAACAGGCCACGGGCGATGGTTTCCAGAATCAGGCCGACGAACCCCAGCAGTTGCAGGGTGTCCTGCCAGACCGCATCCACCGCGCGGCCGATGCGGGTCAGCAACTGAATGCCGACGCTTATTTCCGCTTCCTTGATCGGCACGCAGAAGTCGGTCATCGAGCGATAAACCGTCTGCAACAAGGCACGATCGGCGACAGACAAGGTGCAGTCGGGATGTTCGGCGGATCGACCGAGACGCTCCGAACCGAGCAATTCCACCAACAGCGAGGCACCGGCGGTGTCGAGCGCGCCGAGGCTGTTGAGGTCGATGTGGGTTTTGTCGTCGTACTGGCCGCGGAGCTTTTCGCTCAGGTCCTTGAGGTCGGCGTAATGGGCAAGCGTCCAGTCACCCATGACCCGCAAATGTGCTGGGGTGTGCGAGGTATCCAGTAAGGCACTGCCGGGTGTTGTGCGGCTGGTCATAAGCTCCGTGCTTGTTCGGCTGTTAAGCAGAGCTATGTAATAGCACGAACCGCATTACTTTTCTTTGGCGGGTGTGCTGTCCTTGATCTTGAAGCGCAACACGCCAATCAACTGGCCGTCCTCGGTCAGGACCCGAACTTGCCAGTCACCCGCCGGGTTGCCGGGGAAGTTCTGTTTGTGGGTCCAGGCGCGATAGCCTTCCTTGCGCCCGCCGTGGATATCCAGCGCAATACGGTCGACCTCTTTGCCGTTGAACTGCCAGACGTGATAAATCCGCTCGTCCAGCCCCCGCGGCGCGTTGATGGCGGTGTAGGCGTACAGGCCGTCACCACGGATCTGCTCGACACTGACTTCGTCGAGGCTCTTGCCGGGCGTGCGGTCCTGCATTTGCGTGCTGATCGCCACATCGGTCATCCACAACGTCGCCGGCGGCACCCACGAACGCAGTACCCACCCCAAGCCGCCGATGCCGACGGTAATGCACAGGATCGCCAGCGCGTTGCGCACGGTGCGGATCGGGAAGATCGACGCCAGGCTCGGGAACGACAGGATCACCGCCGTGCCGAGGGCCAGCTTGAAGCTTTGCGAGGTGGTCAGGTGCAGGATGACGGGAAGGGCGGTCAGCAGCGCGGCGAACAGCGTCAGCGTGTGCAGCGCCAGGAACGCCCAGCGCCGGGGCGCCAGCCATTTGTAGTAGAGCGGGTCGGTGATGGAAATCAGCGCAGCGATGCCCAGCAGTCCGGTGAAAAACAACTGGCCGCTGTTCCAGGTGGTCGTGATGGCAAAGAACGGCAGGACGAAAAACAGGCTTTCCTGGTGGATCATCTGCGTCGCGTAACGCAGCAACGGTTGGGGGATTTCCCGTTTGAAGATCCGGGTGAACAGCTGGGTGGCGCTGTTTTCCAGCATCAGCCAGATCCAGCTGAGCACCATGATGATGGTGATCCAGGTCGCCAGGCCTTGCTGACGATCCACCAGCATGAAACTGCCGACCCCGGAGATGAAACCGCCGAGCGCAATGACCCCTGGATAGCGCTTCATCAATTCGAGGATGCGCTGTACGAACAAGGTCAGGGTAGGCATTCGGCGGTTCACAGTAGTCGTAGGAAAAATCCTCGACAGGTTACCGCTGGCGGGGCGGTGTGGCGAGGCTCAAATCGCCGTCGCGATAGCACGCTGACCTGTAGGAGCCAGCTTGCTGGCGATGGACTCAAGAGCGCCGCGTTAATCCAGGAAACACGCGTTATCGTTAACGTCCATCGCCAGCAAGCTGGCTCCTACAGTCCAGCGTTATGGTTTGCGGTGGAGGCGCCAGGCCAACAACCCCAGCACCATCAAACCAAACACCCCGGCAATCGCCCACATCAACTGGTCATCACTGAGCAACGGTTTCTCGATCCGCAGATAACCCGGCTGCAACAGCAGTTCCCTCATGGCCTTGTTGGCCTCGGCCAGCGTCACACCTTGCAGCTCCCTGGCCGGGTCGGCGAAACGTCCGTCCTCGTAGTCGCCCAGCGCGCTCCAGTAGTAATCGGCCAGCGCGCTGTTGCCTTGCACGGCCCAGGCCTGACGGGCGATGGCGGCCTGTTTGAGGCGGTTGAAGGTGTCCGCATCGAGGCCGTTCTTGAGCAAATCGGCCTTCAAATCATCCAGGACCTGCTCGGCTTCGGACACATCGTCACGCTCAAGGTCGGCGTTGAGGCTCATGAACCCCACGCCACCAAACACCTCGCGCTCGGCCGACGGGCCGTAGGACAGGCTGTGCGCCAGGCGCAACTGGCGATAGAGCGCCCAATCCAGATAGTCCTTGAGCAAATCGAAGGTTTCGTCGTGCTGGTCTTCCAGCACCGGTTCCGGCACCAACCAGTGCAATTTGGCCGTGCCGCCGACCAAACCATGACTCAACGTGCGCTCATGGGCGGCGCTGGCCTGGATCTCCGGCAGCGGCGGGTGCTCGGTCGGCTCGACCGCTTCGAGTGCGCCCCAGGCCCGTTCCAGATAAGCCGGCAGCACGCGTTCAAGGTCGCCGACCATGATCAGGGTCATGTTGTTCGGTGCGTACCAGGCTTTGCGCACCTTCTCCAGTTGTTCGCGGGTCAGTTGATCGACTTCCGCCCGCTCCGGACATTTCAAGCCCAGCTCCACCGCCAGCTGGTTGCTCGCCGTGTGACCCAGGTCCTGCCGGTCCAGCCAGCGTTGCAGGTGCGAATAGTGGCCGCCGTCCTCGCGCTCGACCACTTGCTTGGCGGCGTTGATCGCGTTGTCGTCGAATCGGGTCTGGGTCAGCAGCGCCAGCAGCAGGTCGAGGACCTTGCGCTGGTTTTTCGCCGGGGCTTCGATGACGAACGTGGTGTCGGCGTTGCTGGTGTAGGCGTTCCACTCGCCACCCAGCGCTTGCATGCGTTCTTCCAGGCCACCTTCGCCGGTAGCGTCGATGCCGCTGAACAGCAAGTGTTCGAGCAGGTGTGGCAGCTCCTTGTCGGCACAGCTGAAATCATCGATGCCGACGCCGACCACCAGGCGAATCGCCACATGCCCGCGCTCGGTGCCGGGCTTGAGCAGCAATTGCAGGCCGTTGGGCAGCGTATAGCCTTCGACCTGGAAACGGTCCAGGGCAAACGATGGGAATGATCCGAGCAACAGGCAGGCGAACAACAAACAACGCATAACGAGTTTCCATACGGCTGATTTGGAGATCCGTGTCGTTCTTCAGGCCGTCATCGCGGGCAAGCCCGCTCCCACAGAGGAATGCATTTCAAATGTGGGAGCGAGCCTGCTCGCGAAAGGCCATCAGGCTGAACCACTGTAACTGACTGACCACGCTGCCAGACGTTCAAGGCGAATGTGTGATGTCAGCCAAATCATCAGCAGCGAGCGCACCGGTGTCAGACGTTTCCAGCACAACATACGCGCTGCCGCAGAACAGCGAATTCAGACGTTTCATGTCGGCAATCAGCTCCAGGTGCAGCGAACTGGTCTCGATACTCTGCACGATCTTACGTTGCAAGCGACTGACATGAGCATGGGCCAAGCGGCGTTCCTGTGCGCGAAAGCGACGTTTTTCACGCAGCAACTGGCGGGCACTTTCCTTGTCGGCGCTGAGGAACACCGACAACCCCAGGCGCAAATTGGCAATCAGCTGACTGTGCAACCCCGCCAACTCGTCCAGCCCGACCTCGGAAAAAGACCGGCGCTGCGAGGTTTTTTGCTGCTGCACCTTACGCAGCATCCGCTCGATCAGGTCGCTGGCAAGTTTGAGGTTGATCGCCAGCTCGATGATTTCCGCCCAGCGCCGACTGTCTTGTTCGCTGAGGTCTTCCCGGGGCATTTGCGCCAGATAGAGCTTGATGGAGCTGTAGAGCGATTCCACGTCATCGGTCAGGCGGCGCATTTCCTGGGTGACGGCGGTTTGTTTGCCTTGCAGCACATCGAGCATGGCTTCGAGCATGTTGTCGATCAGATCGCCGATGCGCAGGGTTTCCCGGACGGCGTTGGCCAGCGCCAGGCTTGGGGTGACCAGCGCCGTCGGGTCAAGGTGACGCGGCTTGGCGGTGCCATTGATTTCCGGGCGCTCCGGCAGCAACCAGGCGCACAGCCTGGACATAAGACCGACCGTCGGCAGCAGGATCAGGCAGCGAGCGGTGTTGTAGAGCAAGTGGAAGCCGATGACCATTTCCTGGGGACTGAAGTCGAGGCTGTCTATCCAGTGCACCAGCGGGTCGAGCACCGGAATGATCAGCAACAGGCCGATCAGCTTGTACAGCAGGCTGCCGAGCGCCACCTGACGACCCGCGCTGTTCTGCATGCTGGTGCTCATGAACGCCAGGATGCCGCTGCCGATGTTGGCGCCGATCACCAGGCCGATGGCCACCGGCAAGCTGATCACACTGGCACCGGCCAGCGTCGCGGTGAGCAGGACGGCGGCCAGGCTGGAGTAGGAAATCATCGCGAACAGGGCGCCGACCAGGGCGTCGAGCAAGATGTCGCCTGTGAGCGAGGCGAAGATCACTTTCACCCCTTGGGCCTGGGTGATCGGCGCGGCGGCTTCGACGATCAGTTGCAGCGCCAGAATGATCAACCCCAGGCCGATGGCGACGCGGCCCATCTGTCCGAGCCGCGTCTGTTTGCGCGACAGGAAGAAAATCACCCCGAGGAAAATCAGCAGCGGCGACAGCCATGACAAATCGAACGTCAGGACCCGCGCCATCAGCGCCGTCCCCACGTCGGCGCCGAGCATGGTCGCCAGCGCCGGCATCAGCGCCATCAGGCCCTGGCCGACAAAGGAGGTGACGAGCATGGCGGTGGCGTTGCTGCTCTGGACCATGGCGGTCACGACAATGCCGGCAATGAACGCCAGCCAGCGCTTGGACATGTTCTGGCCGATCACATGGCGCAGGTTGGAACCGTAGACCCGCAGGATGCCGGTTCGGACGATGTGCGTGCCCCAGATCAGCAAGGCCACGGCGGATAGCAAATTGAGCAGGGTGAGCATAAGGGCCCCCTGTGGTGGTAGCGCCCCAAAGGAGCAAGTTGACGGTGCCGCGCTTTTTCTACGTTCTGTACTTTAGCTGTAGTTGGCTAACGGTCTGCGCGCCAGCATCGCATAGCTAAAGAGGCGATTGAAACAAAACTGTCATGAAATCAGGGCCAGGCGACCGCACAAAAAAATGTGGGAGCGAGCCTGCTCGCGATGAGGCCGTCACATTCAACATTGATGCTGACTGACAGGCCGCTATCGCGAGCAGGCTCGCTCCCACAGGTTTTACATTCGGCTTACTGGCCAGGAATGTCCTTGCGCAGTTTCACCGGATCCTGCTGTTTCTTCTTTCTTGCGATCGCGGTGCGCATCTTGATGTTGATCGCTTCCACCGCCAGCGAGAACGCCATGGCGAAGTAGACGTAGCCTTTTGGCACGTGAACGTCGAAGGATTCGGCAATCAGCACGGTACCGACGATCAGCAGGAAGGCCAGCGCCAGCATCTTCAGCGACGGGTGCTTGTCGATGAACGAGCTGATGGTGCCGGAAGCCAACATCATCACCAGCACCGCCACGACGATCGCCGCGACCATGACCGGTACGTGGGAGACCATGCCGACAGCGGTGATGACCGAGTCCAGCGAGAACACGATGTCGATGATCGCGATCTGGATGATGGTGTAGAGGAAGTTGCCGCCCTTGCCACCCGGCTCCTCGTTGGATTCGTCTTCACCTTCCAGCGCGTGGTACATCTCCTGCGAGCTCTTCCACAGCAGGAACAGACCACCGAAGAACAGGATCAGGTCTCGCCCGGAAATACCCTGGCCGAACACTTCGAACAAGTCCGCGGTCAGGCGCATGACCCAGGTGATCGACAGCAGCAACAGGATCCGCGTGACCATGGCCAGCGCCAGGCCGAAAATCCGGGTGCGTGCCTGCATGTGCTTGGGCATGCGGCTGACCAGGATCGAAATCATGATGATGTTATCGATACCCAGGACGATTTCCAGGGCGGTCAGGGTGAAGAAGGCAACCCAGATTTCAGGGTTGGTCAGCCATTCCATGTGTATTCCTTTGAGCGAGTGTTAAACCACGAAGGGCCCGGGCTTCAATCAACAAAGCCTGGACCCGTCGTGGTGAGTCTTGGGCTTATAGCGTGCTGAACAGCGGGAAAATCCCCATCAGCAATGCTGCAACCAGTATGCACATGCACACCAGCACTGCCCATTTCAGGGTAAAGCGCTGATGGTCACCGAAGTCGATGCCAGCGAGGGCCACCAACAAATAGGTCGATGGTACCAGCGGGCTCAGCAAGTGGACGGGCTGACCGACGATCGAGGCACGTGCCATTTCAACCGCGGTTATACCGTAATGACTGGCGGCTTCGGCAAGTACTGGTAACACGCCGTAATAAAATGCGTCGTTCGACATGAAGAACGTGAACGGCATGCTCACCAGCGCGGTAATCACGGCCAGGTACGGGCCGAGGAAATCCGGGATGACCGCCAACAGGCTCTTCGACATCGCATCGACCATGCCGGTGCCCGACAGGATACCGGTGAAGATGCCCGCGGCGAAGATCAAACCGACCACTGCCAGCACGCTGCCGGCGTGGGCCGCAACGCGATCCTTCTGCTGTTGCAGGCAAGGGTAGTTGACGATCATGGCGATACTGAACGCCACCATGAACAGCACCGGCAACGGCAGCAGGCCGGCGATCAGGGTGCACATCAGGGCGAACGTCAGGGCGCCGTTGAACCAGATCAGCTTCGGACGACGGGCATCCGGGAACTGCGAAACGCTGATTTCGCTGTGATCGATTTCGTCGCCCACCAGGTGCAGTTCACCCAGACGGGCACGTTCACGTTTTCCGTAGAAGTAAGCAATCGCCAGGATCGCCAGGACACCGGCAGCCATCGCCGGAATCATCGGTACGAAGATCGCCGACGGGTCCACATGCAGCGCACTCGCGGCACGGGCAGTCGGGCCGCCCCATGGCGTCATGTTCATCACGCCACCGGCGAGGATGATCAGGCCGGCCATGATCCGCGGGCTCATGCCGATGCGGCTGTAGAGCGGCAGCATGGCGGCCACGCAGATCATGTAAGTGGTCGCGCCGTCACCATCAAGGGAGACGACGAGCGCCAGTACGGCGGTGCCGACCGAAACTTTCAGCGGGTCGCCCTTGACCAGTTTGAGGATCTTGCGCACGGCCGGGTCGAACAGGCCGGAATCGATCATCAGGGCGAAGTAGAGGATGGCAAACATCAGCATCACGCCGGTCGGCGCAAGCTTGGTGATGCCTTCGAGCATCATCGGGCCGATCTTCGGCGCAAAACCGCCGAACAGGGCGAAGACGATTGGAATGATGATCAGGGCGATCAGCGCGGACAGGCGCTTGGTCATGATCAGGAACATGAACGTGATGACCATGGCGAAGCCAAGGAAAGTCAGCATGGGAATACTCCAGGCGTAGCGCGGCTAGGGAATGGGCGAACCGGGTGGGTCAGCGCAGAACGGGAAGCACGAGACGTACGGGCGGAGTTGCAGCGAAGCGGCGGGTAGCGAAGGACATCAGGGTCACCATTGTTGTTGTTAAATGGGCTGTGCGAGCGATAAAACACTGGCATTGGCCGACCGGTCTGTTGCCGGTAGTGGGGGCGATCCTAATCGGGGAAGCTTTCAGCCAGCTTTCGCCGATGAAAGCATTGACCGGATGTGCAACCGGTCGTCGGACGGGGGGGCTAGGCTTTACACCGAGTCGAGGCCATCGCGAGCAGGCTCGCTCCCACAGGGGAACGCATTTCAGTGTGGGAGCGAGCCTGCTCGCGATGGCGTCGGAACATACGTAACAGGAGGAAGGTGATGAACGAATTCCATACAGGTGGCTGCCACTGCGGACAACTGCGCTATCAGTTCAGCGGACCGCTGCGCGACATCGCCCACTGCCACTGCTCAATCTGCCGACGCGTCAGCGGCGGCATCGTGACCACCTGGATCACCGTGCCCGCATCGACCTTCGAATGGCTCAAAGGCACACCGGCGCAATACGCGTCGTCAGCCAGCTGTGTACGATATTTCTGCCCGAACTGCGGGGCGCAACTCGCGCTGATAACGCACCTCAGCCCGGACAGCATCGACCTGACCATCGCCACCCTCGATCACCCGGAGCAGGCCCCGGCCGAGCGGCACATCTGGACCGACAACCGCCTGCCCTGGCTGCACCTCGACGAGCACCTGCCAGGGGAAGCTGAAGAAACCCTGTGATCAAAAAATAGACAGGTCCAGCGGCCGGATCGCGCCCATCCAGATCGCATGCTCGGTGTGGTCGAGCAGATCGTCGCCCGTGTCCGGGTGCAGGAAAACCACCAACCCCTTGCGGTTGAGCGCCAGCCACGGCAACACCTCGCCGATCAGTTCCGGACCGAACGCCAGCTGGCAGCTCCAGTCCGGGTGCGGCCCCACCGGGCGCTCGTGCACGCGGCCCATTTTCAGCGGGAACAACTGCGCCGCCTGCTCGCACAGGCTTCGCGCCTGATCGATGTTGCTGGCGTCGAAATACACGTGGGCGTGATAGCCCTTGATCTGTTGCATCTGAAACCCTCTGAATCCCGGTCGAACCCTCGGCGTTTTCCACGGGTCACACGCATAGACGCGGGAAAAAGGAGCTCAGCCATGAAGAATGCCGAAACGCCGGTGGTAAAAGTGGTGCTTTATGGTGCCATGAGTAGCCTGGGCAGTGCGCTGATGGCTGAAATGCTGCGGCGCCAGCATGAAGTGATCGCGATTCTCGACGACCTGACGGCACTTGCGCCACGACCCGGTTTACGCACCAAGACCGGCGATCTGTTTGACGCTGAACGGGTCAAGCAAAGTGTGGCGGGGAGTTCGGCGGTCATTTGCCTGCTGGATGCACCCGGCTTGCCGTTCAACAGCGAACATGTGGAAAAAACCATCGTTCCCGGTCCGGTCGAACAAGTGCTGGCGGTCGATGCATTGATCGATGGCATGCAAGCCGCGAGCATTGCCAGGCTGTTTCTGGTGGGTGATTTCGAGGTGCTGGACGATCCAGAGATCGAGGATCAGCTGCAACGCCACGCCGCCGAAGAGATCCGCGAGGCCCTGCAAAGCAGCCCATTGCACTGGACGCTGATCAACGCACCGCGCGGTGTCGCCGGGCTGACCATCGAACATTTCAGTCAAGTCAGCAGCAGCCTCGAACCGGGATTGGCCGAACCGCTCGAGCGCCTGAGCCGGGTCGCCACGGGCATCGCCGATGAACTGCGGCTGAACCTGCACGTGGGCGAACACGTGAACTTCATCGCAACCGACCCTACACAGCGATAGCCGGCAGCGGCAGGCCGTTCAGCGACTGCGCACTGCTGGCCTGTTCGGCCATCAACCAGTCCACGAACTGTTGAATCAAGGCGCCGCGCCGTTTGCGTTGGGGCAGGACCACGTAATAGCCCTGGCGGGACATCACCGTGTCGGCAATCGGTCGGCACAACAACCCCTGCGACAGCAAGTTATCCACAAGGTGCCGCCAGCCGATGGCCACGCCCTGGCCACCGATCGCCGCTTGAATCAGCAAGGTGTAATTGTCGAAGCGCAATTGCCCGGGGGCGGGCGCCGAGCTGATCCCTAACTCGCGAAACACACCGCTCCAGTCGAACCAGTTGCTGCTGTTTTCGCCGCGCAGGTGCAGCAGCGGAAACTCCAGCAACGATTGGGCGGGCAAGGGCAGGGGCCGATCCTTCAACAGCAACGGACTGCACACTGGAAACACTTCCTCGCTGAACAGCCAGTGGCTTTCACCTTGTTTGAATCGACCGTCGCCGAACAGCACCGCCACATCAATGTCAGTGCGCAGCATGTTGAGGCTGCGTTCGCTGGTGACCAGGCTGACATCGACCTGCGGATTGGCGGCGTGAAAACGATGCAACCGGGGCATCAGCCAATAGGCGGCGAAGGCGAAATCCGTAGCGACCTGCAAGACTTCGTGCTGATGTTGCGCGCTGATTGCGCTCAATCCTGCTTCGATATTCTGTAAACCGAGCTGAACTTGCTCGAAAAGAATCGCCCCGGCCTCGGTCAACTCAATGCCACGATAGATCCGGTCGAACAGCCGCGTGCCGAGCTGATCTTCCAGCCGTTTGATCTGCTGACTGATCGCCGGTTGTGTGGTGCCAAGCTCTCCCGCTGCTGCGGTGAAGCTGCGCTGACGGGCCGCAGCTTCGAAGGCGCGGAGCAGGTCGAGGGACAAATCACCCAGAGCGTCATACATAAGCTGTGCTTATCCTAGTCATTGCCTGGCGGGGGCTTTACCACAAATTGCATGGAATCCATGCTCGATCGCAGCACTCTCGCATAAATATTCACTATGGAATGCCGCGATCACATGAAGCGCAAGAATATTCTTTTCATCATGGCCGATCAGATGGCCGCGCCAATGTTGCCGTTCTACGGTCCTTCGCCGATCAAACTGCCGAATCTCAGCCGCCTCGCCGCCGAAGGCGTGGTGTTCGACGCCGCCTATTGCAACAGCCCACTGTGCGCGCCATCGCGTTTTACCCTGGTCAGCGGCCAGTTGCCGAGCAAGATCGGCGCCTATGACAACGCGGCCGATTTCCCGGCCGACGTACCGACTTACGCCCACTATCTGCGTCGCCTCGGCTATCGCACCGCCCTGTCCGGAAAAATGCATTTCTGCGGCCCGGACCAGCTCCACGGTTATGAAGAACGCCTGACCAGCGACATTTACCCGGCCGATTACGGTTGGGCGGTGAACTGGGACGAGCCGGATGTGCGTCCGAGCTGGTATCACAACATGTCGTCGGTGCTGCAAGCCGGGCCGTGCGTGCGTACCAACCAGCTGGATTTCGACGAAGAGGTGGTGTTCAAGGCTCAGCAGTATCTGTTCGACCACATCCGCGAAGACGGCGACCAGCCGTTTTGCCTGACCGTGTCGATGACTCACCCGCACGACCCGTACACCATTCCCAAGGCGTTCTGGGATCTGTACGACGACGCCGACATTCCGTTGCCGGAAACCCCGGCGCAAACCGAACTCGATCCGCACTCCCAGCGTTTGCTCAAGGTCTACGACCTGTGGGACAAGCCGTTGCCTGTGGATAAGATCCGCGATGCGCGCCGCGCGTATTTCGGTGCTTGCAGCTATATCGACAGCAACGTCGGCAAACTCCTGCAAACACTGGAGGAAACCGGGCTGATCGATGACACCATTATTGTCTTCTCCGGCGACCACGGCGACATGCTCGGCGAGCGCGGGCTCTGGTACAAAATGCACTGGTTCGAAATGGCCGCGCGCGTTCCCCTGTTGATAAGTGCCCCGGGGCAGTTCGGGGCAGGGCGGGTCAGCGCAGCGGTGTCCACCGCCGACCTGCTGCCGACCTTTGTCGAACTGGCCGGCGGCTCGCTGGAACCGGGTTTGCCGCTGGATGGCCGCTCGCTGGTCTCGCACCTGCAGGGGCAGGGCGGTCACGACGAAGTTTTCGGCGAGTACATGGCCGAAGGCACTATCAGCCCGTTGATGATGATTCGCCGTGGCGCCTACAAATTTATCTACAGCGAAGACGACCCGTGCCTACTCTTCGACGTACACAACGACCCGCGTGAGCAGGAAGAACTCAGCCAGTCGCCGCAACATCGCGCACTGTTCGAGGAATTTCTTGCCGAAGCGCGGGCCAAATGGAACATCCCGGCGATACACCACCAGGTGCTCGCGAGCCAGCGTCGTCGGCGTTTCGTCGCCGAGGCGCTGACCATCGGCAAGCTGAAGAGCTGGGATCACCAGCCCCTGGTGGACGCCAGTCAGCAATACATGCGCAACCACATCGACCTCGATGATCTGGAACGCAAAGCACGTTATCCACAACCCTGCCAAAACCAATAATGTTAAGGGGAAGTCCATGCAAAAGTTATCCACAGTACTGACGGTCGGGCTGCTGGCTCTGGGCAGTGCGTCGGCGTTTGCCGACCAGAGCTGCGAGACGGTGAAGATGGCCGACCCTGGCTGGAGCGACATCGCCGCGACCAACGCCATCACCGGGTTTCTGCTGGACGGCATGGGCTACAAGGCCAAGGTCGACACCCTCGCGGTGCCGATTACCTTTGGCGGTTTGAAGGATGGCCAGGTCGATGTGTTTCTCGGCAACTGGATGCCGGCGCAACAGGGCTTCTACGACAAGTTCGTGGCCACTGGCGACGTTACCCAACTGGCGAAGAACCTCGACGGCACCGAGTTCACGCTGGCAGTCCCGGATTATGTCTGGGACGCGGGTGTGCATAACTTTGCCGACCTGAACAAGTTCGCCGACAAGTTCGACAAGAAAATCTACGGCATCGGTTCCGGCGCGCCGGCGAACATCTCGCTGCAGGAAATCATCAAGAAAAATGACTTCGACATGGGCCAGTGGAAACTGGTCGAGTCCAGCGAGCAGGCCATGCTGGCCGAAGTGTCCCGTGCGGTGAAAAAACAGAAGTTCGTGACCTTCCTCGGCTGGACCCCGCACCCGATGAACGTGCAGCTGAAAATGCATTACCTGAAGGGCGGCGAGAAATACTTCGGCGACACCGGCAGCGTTCACACCCTGACCCGCAAGGGTTACGCCGAAGCCTGTCCGAATGTGGGCAAGTTGCTGACCAACCTGAGTTTCACCCAGGAGATGGAAAACAGCATCATGGCTGACGTGGTGAACAAGAAGCTCAGCAATGCGGACGCGGCCAAGGCGTGGATCAAGGCCAACCCGGCGGTGCTGGATAAATGGCTGGACGGCGTGAAGACCGCGGACGGCAAGGATGCGTTGTCGGCTGTGAAAGCCAAGCTGTAATCAATCCCCCTGTGGGAAACCTGTGGGAGCGAGCATGCTCGCGAAGGCGGTGGATCAGTCAACATTCAAGTTGCCTGACATGCCGCTTTCGCGAGCAGGCTCGCTCCCACAGGGTCTCCCACAAGGTGTTGTGCTGATACCCTTGCGCAAAATTCCCGACCGAGAGGACCCATGGCCCTTCCCAGCCGCCATTCACTCTTTCCCTTCCTCACCTGGTTGCCCCGGCAAACCCGCGCCAGCGTTGGCCGTGACCTGATCGTCGGCCTCAGCGGTGCGATTCTCGCGTTGCCGCAATCCATTGCCTACGCCCTGATCGCCGGTCTCCCACCGGAATACGGCTTGTACGCCGCAATCATCCCGGTGCTGATCGCCTGCCTCTGGGGTTCGTCATGGCATCTGATCTGCGGGCCGACGGCGGCGATCTCGATCGTGCTTTACGCCAGCGTCAGTCCCCTGGCCGTTCCCGCGTCTCAGGACTACATCACGCTGATCCTGCTGCTGACGCTCCTCGCCGGGATTTTCCAGTGGCTATTGGGCTTGCTGCGGTTCGGCGCCCTGGTGAATTTCGTCTCGCACTCGGTGGTGCTCGGGTTCACGCTTGGCGCGGCGGTGGTGATTGCCATCGGCCAAATGCCCAACCTGCTGGGGCTGGACGTGCCCAATCAGGCTACGGCACTCGGCAGCTTTACAATGCTGTTCAAGCACCTCGGCGAGGTGGACCATCCCTCACTGCTTCTGGGCCTGGCGACCGTCGTGGTCGGAATGGGGCTCAAACTGCTGCTGCCGCGCTGGCCCACGCTGTTGATCACCCTGGCCCTGAGCGGATTGCTGGTGTGGCTTTGGCCATCGATGTTCGGGCATGTGCAACTGGTCAGCGCATTTGTCGGACGCCTGCCCCCGTTCAGTCCGTTGCCGCTGGATCTGGACTTGATCTTGCGTCTGCTGCCCAGCGCCGTGGCGGTGGGGATGCTCGGGCTGGTGACGAGCCTGTCGATTGCCCGCTCTTTGTCGGCACGTTCGCAGCAGTTGCTCGATGCGAATCAGGAAGTGCGCGCCCAGGGTTTGTCGAACATGGTCGGTGCGTTTTTTTCCGGTTCGCTGTCAGCCGGTTCCTTCACCCGTTCGGGCCTGAGCTACGAAGCGGGGGCCTGCTCGCCGCTGGCGGGGATTTTTTCGGCGATGTGGGTGGCGCTGTTTGCGATCTTCGGTGCCAATCTGATCGCGCATATTCCGATCCCGGCCATGGCCGGCAGCATTTTGTTGATTGCCTGGGGACTGGTGGATCATCGCGGCATTCGTGCGTTACTGCGGGTCAGCCGTGCCGAGTTCGTGGTGATGGCGCTGACCTGCGTCGCCACGCTGTTGCTGGAACTGCAAACGGCGATTTATGCCGGGGTCCTGGCTTCGCTGTTCTTCTACTTGAAACGCACCTCGCAACCGCGGGTGCAGCATTGGCGCGACGGCGATGAAGACGTTCTGCGGGTCGGTGGGTCGATCTTCTTCGGCGCCAGTCACTACCTGCAAGTGCGCCTGCAACGAATGCATGGCGCGCGCGTGGTGATCGAGGCGCAGCACATCAACTTCATCGATTATTCAGGGGTGGAAATGCTGCATCAGGAAGCGCGGCGCCTGCGCAAGCAGGACCGCAGCCTGACCCTGCGCGGGGCGCGAGCGCCGGTGATGGAGGAGTTGCGAAAGCTCGAAGGCGCGGAGAAATGCCCGATCCATTTCGAAGACTGAAACACGATCCTCTGTAGGAGCGAGCCTGCTCGCGATGGACGTTAACGATAACGCTGCAAACCTGACACCCAGCGGGGCTCTCAGGTCCATCGCGAGCAGGCTCGCTCCTACAGAGTGCGGTTATGCGGCCAATTGGCGGCGGAGTTCGGCCAGCACCGGCGCCGTGTCCGGGCGTACGCCGCGCCACAGCATGAAGGCTTCGGCCGCCTGTTCGGCCAACATCCCCAGGCCATCCATCGACACGGCGGCGCCGTGATCCGTGGCCCAACGGCAGAACGAAGTAGGTTCCTTCCCGTACATCATGTCGTAGCAAACGGTCTTGCCCGGCTCGATCAGGCTGCCGGCAATCGGCGGAACCTCGCCGGTCAGGCTGGCGGACGTGGCATTGATGATCAGGTCCACCGACTCCCGCAGCCAATCGAACCCGCTGGCCGACACCGGCCCCAGATCCGCGAACAGCTCCGCGAGCAATTCAGCTTTTTCCACCGTGCGATTGGCGATGATCACCGAGGCCGGCTGCTCGGCCAGCAGCGGTTCCAGCACACCGCGCACCGCACCGCCGGCACCGAGCAGGAGGATGCGTTTGCCCTTGAGGCTGAAACCGGCATTGACCGTCAGGTCGCGCACCAGCCCGGCACCGTCGGTGTTGTCGCCCAGCAGAGAGCCGTCGGCGAGTTTGCTCAGCGTATTCACCGCCCCGGCCCGCTGTGCTCGCGGCGTCAGGCTGTTGGCCAGACGGAACGCCTCTTCCTTGAACGGCACCGTCACATTCGCTCCGCGGCCTTCAAGGAAAAACGCCTGGGCGAAGTCGGAAAAACCATCAAGCTGCGCCAGCGCGGTGCTGTAGTCGAGTTTTTGCGCTGTCTGCTCGGCAAACAGACGATGAATCAATGGCGACTTGCTGTGGCCAATCGGGTTACCGAATACGACGTAACGGTCCATCAGGATTCCTCGTTCAGGCCTTGGCCAACCAATCGCGATCTTGCAGGAAGTACTCGGTCAGCCGTGCTTCTTCGCTGCCGGGTTCGGCTTTCCAGTCATAGGCCCAGCGCACTTGCGGCGGCAACGACATGAGGATCGATTCGGTACGCCCGCCCGATTGCAGGCCGAACAGCGTGCCTCGGTCGTAAACCAGGTTGAATTCGACGTAGCGGCCACGGCGAAACTCCTGGAACTCCCGCTGTTTGGCGGTGAACGCATCGTTCTTGCGCCGCTGCACAATCGGCAGGTACGCCTCGATGAACGCATCGCCGATGGCGCGCATGAAGGCGAAGCTGGTGTCGAAGTCCCACTCGTTCAAGTCATCGAAGAACAGCCCGCCGATGCCGCGCGGTTCGTGACGATGCTTGATGTGGAAATAGCTGTCGCACCAGGCCTTGTACCGCGAGTAGACGTCCGGACCGAACGGCGCGCAGGCCTGCTCGGCGACGCGGTGCCAGTGCACGCAGTCTTCTTCATTGCCGTAATACGGTGTCAGGTCGAAGCCGCCGCCGAACCACCAGACCGGCTCTTCGCCTTCTTTTTCGGCGATGAAAAAGCGCACGTTGGCGTGGGACGTCGGCACATGCGGGTTGTGCGGGTGAATCACCAGCGACACGCCCAGGGCTTCGAAGCCCCGGCCGGCGAGTTCCGGCCGATGGGCGCTGGCGGACGGTGGGAGACCGCTGCCGAAGACGTGGGAAAAGTTGACGCCGCCCTTTTCGATCACCGCACCGTTCTCGATCACCCGGGTGCGACCGCCACCGCCGGCAACCCGGGTCCAGGCGTCTTCGACGAACTGCGTGCCGCCGTCTTCGGCTTCAAGGGCAGCGCAAATGCGGTCTTGCAGGTCGAGCAGGTAGGCTTTTACGGCCTCGGTGCGGGTCGTCATGTCATCACCTTGAATCGGGCAAAACTACGCGGCGCTCAATCGGAGCAGGGGCCGGCGCAAATGGGCGCGTAGCATAACATCGCCGATGGGCTCGTCGCAGTTGACGGGGATCAAGCTTAGGAGTTCGATAGGGAGCTCGCAAAAGACCCAAGGAAAAGGCAGATGGCAAAGCGTATCCAGTTCCGCGCCCACGGCGGCCCCGAAGTACTTGAATATGTGGATTACCAGCCCGCCGAGCCCGGCCCGCAGCAAGTCCGCGTGACCAACAAGGCCATCGGCCTGAATTTCATCGACACCTATTTCCGCAGCGGCCTCTACGCGCCGCCCGCCTTGCCGTCGGGCGTGGGCTCTGAAGGTGCGGGCATCGTCGAGGCCGTGGGCAGTGACGTCACCCGCTTCAAGGTCGGCGACCGCGTGGCTTACGGCAGCGGCCCGCTCGGTGCCTACAGCGAAATTCACGTGTTGCCGGAGGCCAATCTGGTGCACCTGCCCGACGCCATCAGCTTCGAGCAAGCGGCCGGGGTAATGCTCAAGGGCCTGACCGTGCAGTACCTGCTGCGCCAGACCTATGAACTCAAGGGCGGCGAAACCATTCTGTTCCACGCGGCCGCCGGTGGCGTCGGCTCCCTGGCCTGCCAATGGGCCAAGGCCCTGGGCGTGAAGTTGATCGGCACGGTCAGCTCGCCGGAAAAAGCGGCGCTGGCGAAGGCCAACGGTGCCTGGGCGACCATCGACTACAGCCATGAAAACGTCGCACAGCGCGTACTGGAATTGACTGACGGCAAGAAAGTCCCGGTGGTGTACGACGGCGTCGGCAAGGACACCTGGCTGACATCGCTCGATAGCACAGCGCCTCGCGGTCTGGTGGTGAGCTTCGGCAATGCGTCGGGCGCGGTGGACGGGGTGAACCTGGGGATTTTGTCGGCGAAAGGTTCGTTGTATGTCACCCGGCCGACGCTGGCGACTTACGCCAACAACGCCGAGAACCTGCAGCGCATGGCGGATGAGCTGTTCGAGATGATCATCAGCGGCAAGCTGAAGGTGGAGATCAGCCAGAAGTATTCACTGGCGGATGCGGCGAAGGCGCAGACCGAGTTGTCGGCGCGGCGGACCACGGGGTCGACTGTTTTATTGCCTTGAATTTTTAGTGTTTGGGCGGGCCTCATCGCGAGCAGGCTCGCTCCCACAGTGGAATTTTGTCGTACACACAATCTGTGTTCGCTAAAGATCTACTGTGGGAGCGAGCCTGCTCGCGAATGAGAGCGCCACGGTCTCAATCCGGACGAATGACGTTCCCGGTCGCCAGGTCGCGAATCACACTCGGATTCTTGCGCCCACCCAGGTTGCCGCCAAGAATCAAATCAAGCTGCCCGCGGAAATACTGCTCCACGCGAATCCGCGTGCGGGCCGCCGGCCGGCCCTGTGGATTGGCCGAAGTCGACACCAACGGCCCGACCACCGCGCACAAATCCCGCACCAACGGATGATCGCTGACCCGCAGCGCCACCGTCTCATGCACGCCGGTAATCCACTGCGGCAGCTGATTCCGATGCGGCACCAGCCAGGTATTCGGCCCCGGCCAGGTACTTGCCATCCGATCCATCCACAGCTCCGGGAAATCTTCGAAAAGGAAGTCGAACTGGCGAATGTTGTCGGCAACCAGAATCAGGCCCTTGTCCACCGACCGGCCCTTGAGCATCAGCACACGATAGACCGCTTCTTCGTCCCACGGGTCGCAACCCAGGCCCCAGACCGCTTCGGTTGGATAGGCAATCACCGCCCCTGCGCGAACGGCTTGCGCGGCTTGTTGCACACGCCAACTGTTGACCATGAAAAACTCTCCGGAATAAGGCTCTGCGCAGTTTACCGATCTTCCTTGTAAAACCTAGCTCACCCGCGCAAACCAGCGGCCGTTTTCGCAAACCGCCCGGCCCTCCATTTCCAGCTCCGTCAGCGCCGCCAGCACTTTCGGCAGGGCCCAGCCGCTGGTTTCCACCAGCGCTTCACTGGTGTGCGGTGCCGCATGCAGCAGGATCAGCAGCGGGTGAGTCACCGACGGCGCCTCGCTGGACAACGGCAATCGTTGCCAGCCGCGCAGGGCTTCGAGGATGTGCTCGATGGTTTCCACCAGCATCGCCCCGTCACGAATCAACTGGTGACATCCCTTGGCGCCGGGGTGATGAATCGACCCCGGAATCGCATACACCTCGCGACCTTGCTCCGCCGCCAGCCGTGCAGTGATCAAAGAACCACTGGCGACACTGGCCTCGACCACCAGCACGCCGAGGGACAAACCGCTGATGATCCGGTTGCGCCGCGGAAAGTTGCTGGCCGTCGGGCCGGCGTCCAGCGGGAACTCGGAAACCACCGCGCTGCCCGACGCAATCATCGCGTCCGCCAGCCTGCGGTTGCGCTGTGGATAAAACTTTTCAAGCCCCGTGCCAAGTACACCGACCGTTCGCCCGCCCACGTCCAGGGCGGCTTGATGCGCGGCGGCATCAATACCCAGCGCCAGACCACTGGTGATGACAAAACCGGCGCCGGCCAGACTGCGCGAAAAGGCGGCGGCGGTGTCCATTCCCGGTCGTGAGGCGCGACGGCTGCCGACCATCGCCAGTTGCGGTTTTTCCAGAATTCCCGGATCGCCCGCGACGAATAACAGCGGCGGTGCATCACTGATTTCCGCCAGCAATGCCGGGTAGTCAGGCTGGTCCCACATCAGTAAATGCTGGCCCGGGCGCTCTAGCCAGGCCAATGCATGGCTGGCGCCATCCCGAACTTCGGTCGAGCGCCGGGCCTCCGCGCACGCCAGGGGCAACCCCAACGCACGCCAGGCACTGGCCGGCGCGCCGATGGCCTTGGACGCCGAGCCGAAGGCTTCGAGTAATTTCCTGAAACGCGCCGGGCCCAGCTCCGGCAGACGATGCAGACGTAAACGGGCTTCCAGTTCCGCAGGGGAAACCGGTGTAACGGCAGACAGCGACATGGATCATCCTTGATCGTTATGAACCCCGTTCAAACGGGAATAAGCTGTGGATAACTCTGTTGGTAACTTGTGAAGCAGGCTAAGGATTTCGCACCTTGTCCATGACCGCCAATGAGCGCGACGCGTTGAGCACCAGCCCGTAGCTGAGCTTGTCGTAGGTGCGGAACACCATCAGCAAACCGGCGCGCTCATCGGGAATCTTCAGCGGTTGACCGGTGATCCGGTCCCGCACGGTTTCGCCGGTTTTCATCACCACCAGCACGTTGCCTTCGGACAGGCCGTCTCGTTGGCCCTTGTTCAAGGTGACCACGTCCAGTGCGCCAATCTGGGTAACCCCGCGCGGTACATCGATGATCAAGCCATTGATTGGGGTCTTCGGTGCACTGGGCATGAAGGTCGAGTTGATCGCGCGCTCTTCACTGCTAAACAACCGGTCACCCAGCCGCACTTCCTGGGTTGTGCGTTGCAGCGCCAGCGTCGCGACATCGCCTTCGGTGGCGACCACCTCGCCACCGCCAATGTCGTCGGCGTTGATCCCAAGGAACTCCTTGCTGTCGGGGTCGGTGTAGACCTTGCCCTGGCGGAAGATCCCGTAGACCGGCTGGCTCGAATCGAAATGGCCCCGGGCGAAGATGCGATCGCCGGTGCCGCTGAGCACCCGTTCGGCATCGCCCGCGACGATGTAAGGCGCCTTGTCGAAATCCTCGACCTTGTCGACGATGCGATTGCTCAGCAGGAAGCTGTTGATCGATTGCAGCGGAATGCTCGGGATCGCGTCAGCCACCGGCGAGCTGCGCACCCGCGGCGAGAGCTTGATGGTGCCCCGGGAGGCGCCGCGATTGAGGGTCAGGCGCGGCTGACCGTTGACGTAGACCAGCGACAGCAGATCGCCGGGATAGATGAGATTGGGGTTCTGGATCTGCGGATTGGCCTGCCACAGCTCGGGCCACTTCCACGGTTCACGGAGGAATTTGCCGGAGATGTCCCAAAGCGTGTCACCCGCGACAACCGTGTATTGCTGTGGAAAACCTTCCTTGAGCTGCACTTGCCCATGCGCGAAACCGGCCGAGGCCAGAAGGAGCAGGGCGAGTAGTGATTTCCTCATGCGGTGAATCCCTTTATTATGTGCGTTCGCGTGAAACGCCAGAGCCCTCGTGGCTCGCTCCGACTCTTCTCTGAAGAAAGGAGCTACGCTTCACAACGGTAGCCTGCATCTTCGGACCTGCCAGGCCATCGACCCGACTTTACCTCACACGTGCATCAATTAAGCTTATGGCCATTTTAGACATCCTCGAATTCCCCGACTCGCGTCTGCGCACTATCGCCAAACCAGTGGCCGTAGTGGACGACGAAGTGCGTCAGTTGGTCGATGATATGTTTGAAACAATGTATGAAGCGCCAGGCATCGGCCTCGCCGCGACCCAGGTCAACGTGCACAAACGTATCGTCGTGATGGACCTCTCCGAAGACCGCACCGAACCGCGGGTGTTCATCAACCCCGAGTTCGAATCCCTGACCGACGAGATGGAGCAATACCAGGAAGGCTGCCTTTCGGTGCCGGGCTTCTACGAAAACGTCGATCGCCCGCAGAAGGTCAAGGTCAAGGCCCTGGACCGCGACGGCAAACCTTACGAACTGATCGCCGAAGGCCTGCTCGCCGTGTGCATCCAGCACGAATGCGACCACCTCAACGGCAAATTGTTCGTCGACTACCTGTCGAATCTCAAGCGCGACCGAATCAAGAAGAAACTGGAAAAGCTCCATCGCCAGAACGCTTGATGCCCTCCTTTCAAAGGCTTGCTGCGGCAAGCCTTTTTCTTTTGCGACTGCTTTGTAAATGACTGCTTCTTAAATGAGAACCCTCCATGACTGAGCCACTGCGCATCGTCTTTGCCGGCACCCCGGAATTCGCCGCCGAACACCTCAAGGCCCTGCTCGACAGCCCTTACGAGATCGTCGCGGTCTACACCCAGCCGGACCGTCCGGCAGGCCGCGGGCAAAAGTTGATGCCAAGCCCGGTCAAGCAGTTGGCCCTGGAAAACAACATCCCGGTGCTGCAACCGCCGACCTTGCGCAACGAAGACGCCCAGGCTGAACTGGCCGCGCTGAAACCGGATTTGCTGGTGGTGGTCGCCTACGGCCTGATCCTGCCGCAAGTGGTGCTGGACATTCCACGTCTGGGTTGCATCAACAGCCACGCGTCGCTGCTACCACGCTGGCGCGGTGCGGCGCCGATCCAGCGCGCCGTCGAAGCTGGCGACAGCGAAAGCGGCGTGACCGTGATGCGCATGGAACTGGGTCTCGACACCGGGCCCATGCTGCTCAAGGTCACCACGCCGATCAGCGCTGAAGACACCGGCGGCAGCCTCCACGACCGCCTGGCGGAACTCGGCCCACCTGCGGTCATTCAGGCGATCGCCGGCCTCGCCGCTGGCACATTGGAAGGCGAAGTGCAGGACGACAACCTCGCCACTTACGCCCACAAATTGAACAAGGACGAAGCACGCATCGACTGGAGCCGCCCGGCCATCGAGCTGGAACGTCTGGTCCGCGCCTTCAACCCATGGCCGATTACCCACAGCACGCTGAACGGCGAAGCGCTGAAAGTGCTGGCCGCGAGCCTCGCTGAAGGGCAGGGCGCACCGGGGGAAATCCTCGGCGCCAGCAAGGACGGCCTGGTCGTCGCCTGTGGTGAACAGGCCCTGTGCCTGACCCGTCTGCAATTGCCCGGCGGCAAGGCGCTGAACTTCAGCGATTTGTTCAACAGCCGTCGTGAGAAATTCGCCGTCGGCACCGTGCTCGGTCAAACGGCGGACGCTCAATGAACCCACGTCTGGCCGCCGCCAAGGCACTGGCTGCAGTTCTCAACGGAAAAGCCTCGCTCAACAGTTCGCTGCCGACGCAAATGGACAAGGTCGAAGACCGCGATCGCGGTTTCACCCAGGACCTGGCGTTTGGCACTGCACGCTGGCAGCCGCGGTTGTCGGCGCTCGCCGCCAAATTGCTGCAGAAGCCGTTCAAAGCCGCGGACGCCGATGTCGAGGCGTTGCTGCTGGTCGGTCTCTACCAATTGCTCTACACCCGCGTCCCGGCGCATGCCGCCATCGGCGAAACCGTCGGGTGTGCCGACAAGCTGAAGAAACCCTGGGCCAAAGCCTTGCTCAACGCCGTGTTGCGCCGCGCCCAGCGTGAAAGCGAAGCGCTGCTCGCAGAGCTGGAACACGACCCGGTGGTGCGCACCGCTCACCCGCGCTGGCTGCAAAAATCCCTGAAGGCGTTCTGGCCTGAGCAGTGGGAAGCGATTTGCGCGGCGAACAACGCACACCCGCCGATGATTCTGCGGGTCAACCGTCGCCATCACAGCCGTGATGCCTATCTCGGCTTGCTGACCGACGCCGGCATTGCCGCCACGCCTTGTGTCTACAGCCGGGACGGCATCGTTCTCGACACCGCCGCCGACGTGCGCAGCCTGCCGGGCTTTGCCGAAGGCTGGATCAGCGTGCAGGACGAAGCCGCGCAACTGGCCGCCGATCTGCTCGACCTCGCGCCGGGCCAGCGAGTGCTCGATGCCTGCTGCGCACCGGGCGGCAAGACCTGCCACATCCTCGAAGCCGAGCCTGCATTGGCGGGCGTCGTCGCCGTGGATCTGGAAGCCAAGCGTCTGGTGCGCGTGCGGGAGAACCTCGCACGCCTGGGCCTGAGCGCCGAACTCATCGCCGCCGACGGCCGCGACACCGCGACCTGGTGGGACGGCAAACCGTTCCAGCGCATCCTGCTGGATGCGCCGTGCTCGGCCACCGGCGTGATCCGCCGTCACCCGGACATCAAACTGACTCGCCAACCGGATGACATCGCCGCGCTGGCCGTGCTGCAAGGCGAGTTGCTGGATGCCATGTGGATAACTCTGGAAGTGGGCGGGATTCTGCTTTACGCCACCTGCTCCACGCTGCCGACCGAGAACACCGAAGTCATCGAAGCCTTCCTCGCCCGCACCCCGGGCGCTCGCGAACTGGACCTCGCCACCACGGCCGGCATCAAGCAGCCCCACGGTCGCCAGTTGCTGGCCCAGGAAGGCGGCCACGACGGGTTCTACTACGCCAAGCTGATCAAGATCGCCGCCGCGCGCGGTTAACCGGTTTTAAGGGAGTGACTGGATGAAAATCATCATCCTCGGCGCAGGGCAGGTCGGCGGTTCGCTGGCGGAACACTTGGCCAGCGAGGCCAACGACATCACGGTGGTCGATACCGACAGCGAACGCCTGCGCGACCTCGGCGATCGCCTGGACATCCGCACCGTCCAGGGCCGTGGCTCGTTGCCGACAGTGCTGCGCCAGGCCGGCGCGGATGACGCCGACATGCTGGTGGCGGTGACCAACAGTGACGAAACCAACATGGTCGCCTGCCAGGTCGCCCACACCCTGTTCCACACCCCGACCAAGATCGCCCGGGTGCGTGAAGCCGCGTACCTCACGCGCGGCGACCTGTTCGACAACGAAGCGATTCCGGTGGACGTGCTGATCAGCCCCGAGCAGGTGGTCACCAACTACATCAAGCGCCTGATCCAGCATCCGGGCGCGTTGCAGGTGATCGACTTCGCCGAAGGCAAGGCGCAGCTGGTCGCGGTGAAGGCGTACTACGGCGGACCGTTGGTGGGTCAGCAACTGCGCCAGTTGCGCGAGCACATGCCAAACGTCGAAACCCGCGTCGCCGCGATTTTCCGCCGCGACCGACCGATCCTGCCCCAGGGCGATACGGTGATCGAAGCGGACGACGAAGTATTTTTCATCGCCGCGAAAGCGAACATTCGCGCAGTCATGAGCGAAATGCGCCGCCTCGACGAAAGCTACAAGCGCATCGTCATCGCCGGCGGCGGACAGATTGGTGAGCGCCTGGCCGAGGCCATCGAAAGCCGCTACCAGGTGAAGATCATCGAGATGAACCCGACCCGTTGTCGCCATCTCTCGGACACCCTCGACAGCACCGTCGTATTGCAGGGCAGCGCCTCCGACCGCGACCTGCTGATGGAAGAGAACATCGCCGACGCCGACCTTTTCCTCGCACTGACCAACGACGACGAAGCCAACATCATGTCGTCGCTGCTGGCCAAGCGCCTGGGTGCGAAGAAGGTGATGACCATCATCAACAACCCGGCGTACGTCGACCTGATCCAGGGCGGCGACATCGACATCGCCATCAGCCCGCAACTGGCAACCATCGGCACCTTGCTGGCCCACGTTCGACGCGGCGATATCGTCAGCGTGCACTCACTGCGCCGTGGTGCAGCGGAGGCCATCGAGGCGATTGCCCACGGTGATGCGAAGTCGAGCAAGGTGATCGGCAAGGCCATCGAAAACATCGGTTTGCCGCCAGGCACGACGATTGGCGCGATCATTCGGGACGAAGAAGTGATCATTGCCCACGATGACACGGTGATCGAGGCGGGCGACCATGTGATTCTGTTCCTTGTGGATAAGAAGCACATTCGGGATGTGGAGAAATTGTTCCATGTCGGCCTGAGTTTCTTCTAGACCGTTAGACCGCTATCGCCGGCAAGCCGGCTCCTACAGGTTGTACGCAATCCCCTGTAGGAGCCGGCTTGCCGGCGATACGTTTTCGATAACACCACCTATTCGGAACTTTTCCCCATGATCGAATCCCTGGAAAAAATGCTCGCCAAGGGTGTGGATAACTCATTGCTGCGCTTCGGCCTGGGCAAGGGTTATCTGGATCTTGGGGAAAACGCCAAGGCCGCCGAGCATTTCCGGCGCTGCGTCGAGTTCGATCCGAAGTACTCAGCAGCGTGGAAGCTGTTGGGCAAGGCTCATCTGGCGCTGGCGGATTATCCGGCCGCGCGTCAGGCGTGGGAGCAGGGTCTGGAAGCAGCTCGCGCTCACGGCGACAAGCAGGCTGAGAAAGAGATGACGGTGTTCCTGAAGAAGCTCGAACGTCAGGCGCACTGATCAGAGATAGCGCAGGCCAATGCCTTCCGCGTCCACCAGCACCACTTCCATGCGCACACGCGGCGCGCCTGTGGGTAAGTCCTGCACCTGACCATAAACCACCGCGCCCTTGGGCAACGCCGACAGGACGGGATGCTTGACGTAGACGCCCGTGGTCGAAAGGTTGCGGGTCTGGCCGAGGCATTCGCCGAAGCTTTCGTGACAGATCTTGATGCGAAACGATTTGCGATGTTCGGACATCTACTGCGCCCTTTTTAAGTAGGAGCGAGCTTGCTCGCGATGGACTTAAGGACGGCGCTTTTTTCAGAGCAAAACGCATTTTCGTTCACGTCCATCGCGAGCAAGCTCGCTCCTACAAGTTATCCACAGATCATGCCAATTCAGTCAGTACCAGCGTTCCTCACCCGGCGGTCGCTTCTTGAAGCGCTTCATGCTCCACATGTACTGGCTCGGGTACGCCCGCACATAACGCTCGACCACCTTGCTCATGGCCGCGCAGGACGTCTCGGTGTCGGTGCTGTACATCGCTTCCGGCGCCGCTTCGAGAATCACTTTGTAACCCGAACCGTCCGGCAGCCGCAGCGCGTGCAGAAACACGCCGACTGCCTTGCCGCCAGCGAGCATGTTCGGGACGAACTTGCTGGTCAGGGCCTGGGTGGCGAAGAACGGCACGAAGATCCCGGCGGATTCGGCCGGTTCCGGGTCGGCGGGGATGCCCACCGCACCACCTTTGCGCACTTCCTTGATGACACTGAGGATGCCTTCCTTGGTAGAAGCGGCGACCTTGTTGCCCAGTTGCACCCGTTGCTTGCGCAGCAATTCATCCACCGCCTTGAGCTTGGGTGGACGATAAAAAATGATCGGTTTGCACTGGCTGCAGTAGAAGTGGTTCAGCACTTCCCAGTTGCCGAGGTGGCTGGTGATGCCGACCACGCCTTTGCCGGAGGCGAGGGCGTCCTTCAGGACATCGAGACCTTCGACTTCACGCACCAGATCGATGGAGCGCTGCGCCGGCCAGATCCACGCGCAGGCACTTTCGGTCAGTGATTTGCCGATGTCTTTCAGGCTCTGGCCCACCAGGCGCTCGCGCTCGGCAGGGTCCATCTCTGGAAAACACTTGGCGAGGTTGATCCGCACCACGTCTCGGGAACGGTTGGGCGTTTTCCACATCACCCAGCCGATGGCCGAACCTACCGCCTGCACTGCCCGCCACGGAAGCAGGGCAAACAGCCGCAGAGCGCCTACCAGCAAGGCGCCTTTAAACTTATCCACAGGTCACTCCTGATCTTGTGCTGTGCGCGAGGCGGCTATTCTAACCGCCGTTTGCAAGGGCCGCGTAGCGATCGCAATCCCGGGTGTGGTCCATGACCATGCCCGAGGCCTGCATCAGCGCGTAGCAAATGGTCGGGCCGACGAAGGTGAAGCCGGCCTTTTTCAAGCCTTTGCTCATCTCCACGGCAGTGGGCGTCACGGCCGGGACTTCGGTGCGGTCCTTGAAATGATTGATCTTCGGCACACCGCCGACGAAGGACCAGAGAAACTCCACCGGGTCCTCCAGCGCCAGCCACGCCTGGGCATTGCGCCGTGCCGCGTTGAGCTTGAGACGATTGCGGATTATGCCCGGGTCGAGCATCAATTCGTCGATTTCGGCGTCGCTCATCTGCGCCACGCGCTGGACGTCGAAGCCGAACAGCACTTCACGGTAACGCTCGCGTTTGCGCAACACGGTGATCCAGGAGAGGCCGGCCTGGAACCCTTCGAGCAAAAGCAACTCGAACAATCCCTGCGCATCGCGTAGCGGCGTGCCCCACTCCTGGTCGTGATAAGCCATGTACAGCGGATCTTCGGAACACCAAAAGCAGCGTGGCATAAGGCTCCAGGGGGCGTGCGCAGCCATGAATCGGGTATACTCCCGCTCTTTAAATCGCAGCCCAAGAAACAGGTGAATTTCGTGAGCCAGCCTACGCCAGCCGTGCGTACCTTCCAAGACTTGATCCTCGCCCTCCAGCAATACTGGGCCGAGCAAGGTTGCGTGGTACTTCAGCCCTACGATATGGAAGTAGGCGCCGGGACTTTCCACACCGCCACGTTTCTGCGCGCCATCGGCCCGGAAACCTGGAACGCCGCTTATGTGCAGCCCAGTCGTCGCCCGACTGACGGCCGCTACGGCGAAAACCCGAACCGTCTGCAGCACTACTACCAGTTCCAGGTCGTATTGAAGCCGAACCCGGACAACTTCCAGGAACTGTACCTGGGCTCCCTCAAGCACGTCGGCCTGGACCCGCTGGTCCACGACATCCGCTTCGTCGAAGACAACTGGGAATCGCCGACCCTGGGCGCCTGGGGCCTGGGCTGGGAAGTCTGGCTCAACGGCATGGAAGTGACGCAGTTCACTTACTTCCAGCAAGCGGGCGGCATCGAATGCTACCCGGTGACAGGCGAGATCACTTACGGCCTCGAGCGTCTGGCCATGTACCTGCAAGGCGTGGACTCGGTCTACGACCTGGTCTGGGCTGACGGTCCGTTCGGCAAAGTGACCTACGGCGACGTGTTCCACCAGAACGAAGTGGAGCAGTCGACCTACAACTTCGAACACGCCAACGTCGAGAAGCTGTTCGAACTGTTCGACTTCTACGAAAGCGAAGCCAAGCGCCTGATCGAACTCGACCAGCCGCTGCCGCTGCCGAGCTACGAAATGGTGTTGAAGGCCTCCCACACTTTCAACCTGCTGGATGCGCGCCGGGCGATCTCGGTGACTGCGCGTCAGCAATACATCCTGCGTGTGCGCACCCTGGCGCGTTCCGTTGCGCAAGCCTACCTGCTGGCGCGCGCCAAGCTGGGCTTCCCGATGGCGACCCCGGACCTGCGTGATGAAGTACTGGCCAAGCTGGAGGCTGCACAATGAGTGCTCAAGATTTTCTGGTTGAACTGGGCACCGAAGAACTGCCACCCAAAGCCCTGAACACCCTGGCCGAGGCGTTCCTCGCCGGTATCGACAAGGGCCTGCAAGCCGCTGGCCTGAACTACGAGACCAAAACCGTCTACGCCGCGCCGCGTCGCCTGGCTGTGCTGATCACCGCGCTGGCCACCCAGCAGCCTGATCGCAGCATCAACCTCGACGGCCCGCCACGTCAGGCGGCGTTCGACGCCGAAGGCAACCCGACTCAGGCAGCCCTGGGTTTCGCCAAGAAGTGCGGCGTCGACCTGAGTGAAATCGATCAGAGCGGTCCGAAACTGCGCTACAGCCAGAGCATCGCCGGCAAGCCGACCGCGAGCCTGCTGCCGACCATCGTCGAAGATTCCCTGAACGACCTGCCGATCCCGAAGCGCATGCGCTGGGGCGCGCGCAAGGAAGAATTCGTTCGTCCGACCCAATGGCTGGTGATGCTGCTCGGTGACCAGGTCATCGACTGCACCATCCTTGCTCAGAAGGCCGGCCGCGATTCCCGTGGTCACCGCTTCCATCACCCGGAAAGCGTGCGCATTACCTCGCCGGCCAATTACCTGGCCGACCTGCGTGCCGCTTACGTGCTGGCCGACACCAACGAGCGTCGCGCCATCATCAGCAAACGCACCGAAGAACTGGCAACGATGCAGGAAGGCACGGCGATCGTTCCGCCAGCCTTGCTCGACGAAGTGACCGCGCTGGTTGAATGGCCGGTGCCGCTGGTGTGCTCGTTCGAGGAACGTTTCCTCGACGTGCCGCAAGAAGCGCTGATCACCACCATGCAGGACAACCAGAAGTACTTCTGCCTGCTGGATGCCGATGGCAAGTTGCTGCCCCGTTTCATCACCGTGGCCAACATCGAAAGCAAAGACCCGCAGCAAATCATCGCCGGTAACGAGAAAGTGGTTCGCCCACGCCTGACCGACGCCGAGTTCTTCTTCAAGCAAGACAAGAAGCAGAAACTCGAAGATTTCAACCTGCGCCTGCAGAACGTGGTGTTCCAGGAAAAACTCGGCAGCGTCTACGACAAGGCCGAGCGCGTTTCCAAACTGGCGGCGTTCATCGCGCAACGCATTGGCGGCAACGCAGCCTGGGCGTCCCGCGCCGGCCTGCTGTCCAAGTGCGACCTGGCGACCGAGATGGTCGGTGAGTTCCCGGAGATGCAAGGCGTCGCCGGTTACTACTACGCCCTCAACGACGGCGAGCCGGAAGAAGTCGCGCTGGCGCTGAACGAGCAATACATGCCGCGCGGTGCCGGCGCTGAACTGCCGACCACCCTCACCGGTGCGGCCGTGGCCATCGCCGACAAACTCGACACGCTGGTCGGCATCTTCGGCATCGGCATGCTGCCAACCGGTAGCAAAGACCCGTATGCCCTGCGCCGTGCTGCGCTCGGCGTGCTGCGCATCCTGATCGACAAGCAACTCGACCTCGACCTGAACGAAGCCGTGGCATTCGCCGTGAATGCGTTCGGTGCCAAGGTCAAGGCCGCCGGCCTGGCCGACTCGGTGCTCGAATTCGTATTCGACCGCCTGCGTGCCCGTTACGAAGACGAAGGCGTGGATGTCGCGACTTACCTGTCGGTACGTGCCCTGAAGCCGGGTTCGGCGCTGGACTTCGATCAGCGTGTGCAAGCCGTTCAAGCGTTCCGTCAATTGCCGGAAGCCGCTGCGCTCGCCGCCGTGAACAAGCGTGTGTCGAACTTGCTGAGCAAGGTTGAAGGCTCGGTGCCTTCGGTCGTTGAAGCCAAGTACTTCGACAACGCCAACGAGTTCTCCCTGTACTCGGCGATCCAGCAAGCGGATCAGGCTGTCCAGCCAATGGCTGCGGCCCGTCAGTACCGCGAATCGCTGGCGCGCCTGGCGGCCCTGCGCGAGCCGGTGGATGCGTTCTTCGAAGCAGTGATGGTCAACGCGGATGACGCCAATGTCCGTGCCAACCGTTACGCGTTGCTGGCGCGCCTGCGTGGGCTGTTCCTCGGCGTCGCCGATATTTCGCTGCTGGGGTAAGACTGTTTGAAACTGCTGATTCTCGATCGGGACGGGGTGATCAACTACGACTCCGACGCTTACATCAAGTCGGTGGAGGAGTGGATTCCACTCCCCGGTTCGATCGAAGCCATCGCGCAGTTGAGCAAGGCCGGCTGGACGGTAGCGGTCGCTACCAACCAGTCGGGCATTGCCCGCGGCTATTACGACATCGCCACCCTGGATGCCATGCACGAGCGTTTGCGCGCGCTGGTGGCGGAGCAGGGCGGTGAAGTCGGGCTGATCGTCTATTGCCCGCACGGGCCGGACGCTGGCTGCGACTGCCGCAAGCCAAAACCGGGGATGTTGAAAACCATCGCCGCGCATTACAACGTATCGCTGACAGATCTATGGTTCGTCGGCGACAGTCTCGGTGACCTGGAAGCCGCCAAAGCCGTCGATTCTCAGCCAGTTTTAGTAAAGACCGGGAAAGGCGAAAAGACGTTGGGCAAGACCCTACCGGTAGGCACCTTGATATTTGACGATCTCGCGGCGATTGCCGCAGAACTTATCCACAATTAGAGTGCTTTCGAATTTCCTGACCAGGGATCGATCGGGAGTGCACTTTATATAGACGGGCAGAGCCCGCACGGTAAACGTCGCCATGTCGATACTGCAGGCCATCAGAACCTTCCTCTTTTACCTGCTGCTGGGCACCAGCTCCTTGCTCTGGTGCAGCCTGAGCTTTTTTATCGCGCCCTTTTTACCGTTCAAGGCGCGTTATCGCTTTATCAACGTGTACTGGTGCCGTTGCGCCTTGTGGTTGAGCAAAGTCTTCCTGGGCATCAGCTACGAAGTGAAGGGCGCCGAGAACGTGCCTGACCAGCCCTGCGTGATTCAATCGAACCACCAGAGCACCTGGGAGACGTTCTTCCTCTCGGCCTACTTCGAGCCATTGAGCCAAGTGCTGAAACGCTCTTTGCTGTTCGTACCGTTCTTTGGGTGGGCAATGGCCATGCTGCGACCGATCGCCATCGACCGTGACAATCCGAAAGCGGCACTCAAGCATGTGGCGAAGAAAGGCGATGAACTGCTGAAAGATGGCGTCTGGGTGCTGATCTTTCCGGAGGGGACGCGAGTTCCTTATGGCACCATCGGCAAATTCTCTCGCGGTGGTACTGCATTGGCGGTCAACGCCGAACTTCCGGTGCTGCCAATTGCTCACAATGCCGGCAAGTTCTGGCCGAAAACCGGTTGGGCAAAGAAGCAGGGCGTCATCACGGTGATCATCGGCAAACCGATGTACGCCGAGGGCAGCGGGCCGCGCGCCATTGCCGACCTCAATGACCGGGTCCAGGCCTGGAACGAGCAGATGCAACGGGAAATGGGCTCGATCCCGCCTGCCCCGCAAGCGCCGACTGCCAGCGATCAGATGGCTGTCTGAGATTCTGTGGATAACCTGTGTACCGTTTTGTCGAAAAGCCGCGTATTTATTCTCTAGGCTTATGATTTATATACATATTTCTTAAGCTCATAAAATACGGGAAAAGGTGCATAAGTTTTTTTTGGACGTAAAAAAACCGGCTGATATAGCCGGTTTTTTTATGTGTGCGATTCAGTCACTTCAGAGCAAGAAGTCCATTCGATATACCGGTCCGAATCCTCCTACATCAATCCCTGTAGGAGCCAGCTTGCTGGCGATGGTCGCCAACGACTGCGCGTGAGCACCGGTTCACCACAGCGCATTGACTGCATCGCCAGCAAGCCGGCTCCTACAGCTCCTGTGTTTCCTGAGGCTACCTTGAAGCACCAAAAAAAGGCCAGCGCAATGCGCTGGCCTTTTTGTTTTCGGCAGACCCGCTGGATCAGAAGTCCAGGTTGGATACCGCCAAGGCGTTGCTTTCGATGAAGTCACGACGAGGTTCGACCGCATCACCCATCAGGGTGTTGAAGATCTGGTCCGCGCCAATGGCGTCTTCGATGGTCACTTTAAGCATCCGGCGCTGGCTTGGGTCCATGGTCGTTTCCCACAGCTGATCCGGGTTCATCTCACCCAGACCTTTGTATCGCTGGATGGTGTGACGCTTGGTGCTTTCAGCCATCAGCCATTCAAGGGCTTCCTTGAACTCGGTGACCGGCTTCTTGCGCTCGCCACGCTGGATGTACGCGCCTTCGTCCAGCAAGCTGCTCAGCTGAGCGCCCAGAGAGACGACGGTCTTGTAATCGTTGCTGCCGAAGAAGTCGCGGTTGAAGGTGACGTAGTTCGACAGGCCATGGGAGATCAACTCGACCTCTGGCAGCCAGACGTTACGTTCACGGTCTTCACGCAGGCTGGCCTTGTAGACCAGACCCGACTTCTCGACGGTGCGCAGGCGAACTTCGTACTTCGCCAGCCAATCCTGCATCGCTGCGTGATCGGACAGCTGCTCCATGCTCACCGCAGGCAGGTAGATGAAGTGCTCGGTCAGCTCCTGTGGGTACAGGCGCGACAGACGCTTGAGGGTCTTCATTACCAGACGGAAATCATTCACCAGGCGCTCGAGGGCTTCACCGGAGATCCCGGGTGCTTCCTCGTTCAAGTGCAGGCTCGCGTCTTCCAGGGCCGACTGCGTCATGTACTCTTCCATGGCGTCGTCGTCTTTGATGTATTGCTCTTGCTTGCCTTTCTTGACCTTGTACAGCGGCGGCTGGGCGATGTAGATGTAGCCACGCTCGATCAGCTCCGGCAACTGACGGAAGAAGAAGGTCAGCAGCAGGGTACGGATGTGCGAACCGTCGACGTCAGCATCGGTCATGATGATGATGTTGTGGTAGCGCAGCTTGTCGATGTTGTACTCGTCGCGGCCGATACCGCAGCCCAGCGCGGTGATCAAGGTGCCCACTTCTTGCGAAGAGATCATCTTGTCGAAGCGCGCCTTCTCGACGTTCAGGATCTTGCCTTTCAGCGGCAGAATGGCCTGGGTCCGACGGTTGCGTCCCTGCTTGGCGGAACCGCCAGCAGAGTCACCTTCCACGAGGTACAGTTCGGAAAGGGCAGGGTCTTTTTCCTGGCAGTCAGCCAGCTTGCCCGGCAGACCGGCGATGTCCAGCGCGCCTTTACGGCGGGTCATCTCACGGGCCTTACGCGCCGCTTCACGGGCACGTGCGGCGTCGATCATCTTGCCGACGACCAGTTTGGCTTCGTTCGGGTTTTCCAGCAGGAAGTCGGAGAAGTACTTGCCCATTTCCTGTTCGACGGCGGTCTTCACTTCGGAAGACACCAGCTTGTCTTTGGTCTGGGAGCTGAACTTCGGATCCGGTACCTTCACCGAGATAATCGCGGTCAAGCCTTCACGGGCGTCATCACCGGTGGTGGCGACCTTGTGCTTCTTGGCCAGGCCTTCAGCTTCGATGTAGGTGTTCAGGTTACGCGTCAGGGCGGAACGGAAACCCACGAGGTGAGTACCACCATCGCGTTGCGGAATGTTGTTGGTGAAGCACAACAGGTTCTCGTTGAAGCTGTCGTTCCACTGCAGGGCGATTTCCACGCCGATGCCGTCTTCACGCTGGATGTTGAAGTGGAACACCTGGTTGACCGCAGTCTTGTTGGTGTTCAGGTATTCAACGAACGCACGCAGGCCACCTTCGTACTTGAACAGCTCTTCCTTGCCGCTGCGCTCATCCTTGAGGACGATGCCGACACCGGAGTTGAGGAAGGACAGCTCGCGAATCCGCTTGGCCAGGATGTCCCAGCTGAAGTGGATGTTCTTGAATGTCTCAGCCGATGGCTTGAAGTGAATCTGGGTACCCGTGGTTTCGCTCTCGCCAACGATTTTCATCGGTTCTTGCGGAACGCCATGGACGTAAGTCTGTTCCCAGATTTTGCCGCTGCGGCGAACGGTCAGGATCAGTTCTTTGGACAGTGCGTTCACTACCGACACACCCACACCGTGCAGGCCGCCGGATACTTTGTAGGAGTTGTCGTCGAACTTACCGCCGGCGTGCAGCACGGTCATGATGACCTCGGCTGCCGAGACGCCTTCTTCTTTGTGCACGTCTACCGGGATGCCACGACCGTTGTCGCGAACGGTGATGGACTCGTCCGGGTGGATGATGATGCTGATGTCGTCGCAATGGCCGGCGAGCGCTTCGTCGATCGAGTTGTCGACCACCTCGAACACCATGTGGTGCAGACCGCTGCCATCGTCGGTGTCACCAATGTACATACCGGGACGTTTGCGTACGGCATCCAGGCCTTTCAGCACTTTAATGCTCGTTGAGTCGTACGTATTTTCTTCGCTCAATGCCTTCACTCCCGATGGTCGTGGGTCTGGGTGATACGGCCCTGTTCCACGTGGAACAGAGCGACTGGCGTTTCCGTCTGCCAGCCTTCCCTCAATAATTCGTGATCTACACAGGTGATGAACACCTGGCAGCGTAAGTCTTCCAGCAAGCGGCAAAGCGCGCGGCGGTGCTGCTCGTCCAGTTCGGACGGCAAGTCATCCACCAGATAAATACACTGGCCGCGTCGAGCCTGGCTGACCAGATGCCCTTGGGCAATCCGCAATGCACAAACCACCAGCTTCTGCTGACCCCGGGACAAGATGTCCGCGGCATTGTGTGCGCCCAACCTAAGGCGCAAATCAGCTCGCTGTGGTCCGGCCTGGGTGTGGCCAATCTGCTGGTCCCGCTGAAGGGAGCCGGCAAGCACTGCACTCAATTCGCGGTCTTTATCCCAGCCTCGGTAATAGCTGAGCGTCAAACCCTCAAGCTCAACCAATTCGCTCAAGGTCTGTTCAAAGACTGGTTTCAAGGCTTTGATATAAGCACGGCGGTATTCATCAATTTCAGCGCTGGCCTGGCACAGTTCCCTGTCCCAAACCGCTTGCGAAACGGCGTCAAGTGTACCATGCCGCAGCCAAGAGTTTCTCTGGCGCAGGGCCTTCTGCAAGCGCTGCCAGGTCGACATGAATCGTGGTTCCACGTGAAACACGCCCCAGTCGAGAAACTGACGGCGAATCTTCGGTGCACCTTCCAGCAAGCGGAAGCTGTCAGGGTTGATCAGCTGCAAGGGCAGGATCTCTGCCAGCTGTGCCGCACTGCGGGCGTTCTGACCGTCGATGCGGATCTGGAACTCGCCCTGACGGTCCCGAGATATCCCCAGCGCGCTTTGCCCACCCTCGGCCAATTCGACCTGGCCAAATACCGTGCACGCCAATTGTTCGTACTGGATGACCGGCAGCAAACGGGTGCTACGAAACGAACGGGCAAGCCCCAGCAGGTGAATGGCTTCCAGAACACTGGTTTTGCCGCTGCCGTTGGCGCCGTAAAGAATATTGATTCGGGGGGAGGGGGAGAAGGTCACCGGGTGCAGATTGCGCACCGCGGTGACCGAGACGCGACTTAAGGACATCTAGCTTCTGCTGAGCATGATTACAGACGCATCGGCATGACGACGTAGGCCGAGTCATCGTTGTCGGACTCTTGCACCAGCGCGCTGCTGTTGGAGTCGGACAGGATCAGGCGAACCTGCTCGGTGGTCATCACGCCCAGAACGTCGAGCAAGTAGCTCACGTTGAAACCGATTTCCAGATTGCCGCCGTTGTATTCAACGCCGACTTCTTCTTCCGCTTCTTCCTGCTCCGGGTTGTTGGCCTGAATTTTCAGCTGACCGTTGGCCAGTTGCAGGCGGATACCGCGGTACTTCTCGTTGGACAGAATCGCGGTACGGCTGAACGCTTCACGCAGGGCCTGACGGTCGCCGAGTACCAGCTTGTCGCCGCCCTTCGGCAGCACGCGCTCGTAATCCGGGAACTTACCGTCGACCAGTTTCGAGGTGAAGGTGAATTCGCCGGTGGTGGCGCGGATGTGATGCTGACCCAGGACGATGCTGACATTGCCGTCCGGCTCGGTCAGCAGGCGGGCCAGTTCAAGGATACCCTTGCGCGGCACGATGACCTGGTGGCGATCCGGCTGGCCAATGTCGGCCTGCATCGAGCACATGGCCAGACGGTGACCGTCGGTGGCTACGGCACGAATAACGCCGGCGGAGACTTCCAGCAACATGCCGTTGAGGTAGTAACGCACGTCCTGCTGGGCCATGGCGAAGCTGGTGCGTTCGATCAAACGGCGCAGCTTGCTTTGCTCAAGACTGCACGTCAGCGAACCCGGGCCTTCTTCGACCGTCGGGAAATCGTTGGCTGGCAACGTCGACAGAGTGAAGCGGCTACGGCCAGCCTTCACCACCAGCTTCTGCTCGTCGACCTTGATATCGATCAGCGCGTCGTTCGGCAGGCTCTTGCAGATGTCCATCAGCTTGCGCGCAGGCACAGTGATGGAGCCCGGATCCGCAGGCTCTTCGAGTTGTACACGACCGACCAGCTCGACTTCCAGGTCGGTACCGGTCAGCGACAGTTGCTGGCCTTCGACAACCAGCAGCACGTTGGAGAGCACCGGCAAGGTCTGTCGGCGCTCGACGACGCCTGCGACCAGTTGCAGGGGTTTCAACAGGGCTTCGCGTTGAATGGTGAAATGCATGGTCTAGTCCCTTGCCTTAATAAGCTGCGCTGGTGTGCATCAAGTGGTCAGTGTACGCAGCAGGTTCTTGTAGTCCTCGCGGATGTCCGCGTCGGATTCCTTAAGTTCGTTGATCTTGCGGCAGGCGTGCAAAACGGTGGTGTGGTCGCGGCCGCCAAACACGTCGCCGATTTCCGGCAGGCTGTGGTTAGTCAACTCTTTGGACAACGCCATGGCAACCTGACGCGGACGAGCGACCGAGCGTGAACGACGCTTGGACAGCAAGTCGGAAATCTTGATCTTGTAGTACTCGGCGACGGTGCGCTGAATGTTATCCACAGAGACCAGTTTGTCTTGCAGTGCCAACAGATCTTTCAGGGATTCGCGGATCAGCTCGATGGTGATATCGCGACCCATGAAGTGCGAGTGGGCGATCACGCGCTTGAGCGCGCCTTCCAGCTCACGGACGTTGGAACGAATACGCTGGGCAATGAAGAACGCGGCGTCGTGGGGCAGATCGACTTTGGCCTGGTCGGCCTTTTTCATCAGGATCGCTACACGGGTCTCCAGCTCCGGAGGCTCGACGGCAACCGTCAGGCCCCAGCCAAAGCGGGATTTGAGGCGCTCTTCGAGGCCTTCGATCTCTTTCGGATAGCGGTCACTGGTAAGAATGACCTGCTGGCCACCTTCAAGCAGGGCGTTGAAGGTGTGGAAAAATTCTTCCTGGGAACGTTCCTTGCGGGCGAAGAACTGAATGTCATCGATCAGCAGGGCATCTACCGAACGGTAGAAGCGCTTGAACTCGTTGATGGCGTTCAGTTGCAGCGCCTTGACCATGTCGGCCACGAAACGCTCCGAATGCAGGTACACGACCTTGGCATTCGGGTTCTTCTTTAATAGATGGTTACCCACAGCGTGCATCAAGTGGGTTTTACCCAAGCCAACGCCGCCGTAAAGGAAGAGCGGGTTGTAACCGTGCTTTGGATTGTCCGCGACTTGCCAGGCCGCGGCCCGGGCCAGTTGGTTGGACTTACCCTCGACGAAGTTCTCAAAGGTGAACGTGCGGTTCAGGTAGCTGGTGTGCTTGAGCGCGCCTTCGACCTGCACCGTGCGCTGCTCGGAGCGTACCGGAGCCTGTTGAGAACTGGCACCCGCCATCGGGTCGAAACTGTCGCGCGACGGCTCTTCACTGATTTCCGCAACTTTCTGGGTCGAACGCTTGGTCGGCGTTGCCGCCGTAGCGGGCGCCGGAGCGCTGACCGGCGCTTGAGCCGCTTGGGCCTGAGACGCAGCGGCGGCCAACGGTGCATTCGGTGCCGCACGAGGTGCCGAGCTGCGTTTGCTGCCTATTAATAAGGACAGCGCCGGCGCCATGCCGTTGCCATGCTCATCCAGCAACTCCAGGACACGGCCCAGGTACTTTTCGTTGACCCAGTCGAGAACAAAACGATTCGGTGCGTAAACACGCAACTCGTCGCCTTCGGCTTCGACCTGTAGTGGACGGATCCAAGTGTTGAATTGTTGGGCAGGCAGCTCATCGCGCAAAAGCTCCACGCACTGCTGCCAAAGTTCCACTGACACGGATATCCCCTAAGTTGAAAGCCGGTGAGGCAAAAACAAGCGGCCATTGTAGCGACCAGACGCCGACTTATCCACACGTAGGTGGATCACTGACCAAGAAGAATCAACGCTTTATACGAAAAAAAGACGACCAATGGTCTGTGCATAAGCTCTGTGGATAACCGACCCTGAGGTCGTTGTACAAGTGGGGGCGAAACTCGGTGGATAACCTGCCTGTGGATAACAGCCCCTTTCACACACAGCTTATCCGACAGCGCAGCACAGGCTTACCACCGTTTTCCACCGTAGTTGTCATTCTCTGTACAGCACGGGATAGAAGGCCTGAAGGTAGTTATCCACAGTTGATCGGTGCTCTAGCTTTTATAAGCTTTACAGAAAAGCTTTAAATACTTTCCTTCTTTATTTTTATATTTGGTCACCGTGAAAGCCGAGCAGAAGCTCCGGAGATCTATTTATAAGGAAACGTTGGTTGGAAATTGACCTAGAGGCTTGCTTTCTCTAGAATCCCCGGTCTCTTAAAACGGGGGCCATTCCGGCCCGTTGTGGACGAACCAGGTAACACGACAATGAAACGTACTTTCCAACCAAGCACTATCAAACGCGCTCGTACCCACGGTTTCCGTGCTCGCATGGCTACCAAGAACGGTCGTGCCGTTCTGTCGCGTCGTCGCGCCAAAGGTCGTGCGCGTCTGGCAGTTTGATAAGCCGGCACTGGAGGTGAGTCAGGACTTCAGTCGGGAAAAGCGTCTGCTTACTCCCCGGCATTTCAAGGCAGTCTTTGACTCCCCTACCGGCAAGGTTCCGGGGAAAAATCTCCTGCTCCTTGCGCGCAACAACGATCTTGATCACCCCCGTCTCGGGCTGGTTATCGGGAAAAAGAGCGTAAAGCTCTCCGTCGAGCGCAATCGCCTCAAACGTCTGATGCGCGAATCGTTCCGTCTGAACCAGGATTCACTGGTCGGTTGGGACATTGTTATCGTCGCGCGCAAAGGTTTGGGTGACGTAGAAAACCCCGAATTGATTCAGCATTTCGGCAAACTCTGGAAGCGTCTGGCACGCAGCACGCCGGTACCAGCAGTCAAAACCGAAACTGTAGGGGTAGACAGTCCCGATGCGTAAACTGGCACTCGTTCCGATCCAGTTTTATCGCTATGCCATTAGTCCCCTGATGGCCAGTCACTGTCGTTTCTACCCCAGTTGTTCCTGCTACGCGTTAGAAGCCATAGAAAATCATGGCCTTCTGCGCGGTGGCTGGCTGACCTTTCGTCGTTTAGGTCGCTGTCATCCGTGGAATCCCGGTGGTTATGACCCGGTTCCACCTATCCCTACCTCCCGTTCTTCTTCGATGGCCGAGTAATCATGGATATCAAACGCACGATCCTGATCGTCGCCCTGGCAATCGTGTCCTACGTTATGGTTCTTAAATGGAACCAGGACTATGGCCAGGCTGCCCTGCCGACTCAGAATGTTGCTTCCAGTACTACCGCACCGGGCCTACCGGATACGGCGACTGGCAATAATGCTTCTGTCAGTGATGACATCCCACGCGCCGCAAGCGATACCAGTGCCACTGCACCTGCTGAAACACCAGTCGCTGCAAGCAAAGACCTCATCCAGATCAAAACGGATGTGCTCAACCTGGCGATCGACCCACAAGGTGGCGATGTTGCCCAGTTGACGCTGCCGCTGTATCCACGTCGCCAGGACCATCCGGAAATTCCATTCCAGTTGTTCGATAACGGCAACGAGCGCACTTATCTGGCTCAAAGCGGTTTGATCGGTACCGATGGTCCGGACGCAAGTCCTGCCGGTCGTCCGGTTTACTCCTCCGAGAAGAAGATCTACCAACTGGCTGACGGTCAGGACCAATTGGTCGTCGACCTGAAGTTCAGCAAGGACGGCGTCAACTACATCAAACGTTTCACTCTGAAACGTGGTTTGTATGACGTAACCGTTTCCTACCTGATCGATAACGAAAGCGCCAAGCCTTGGTCGGGTGCGATGTTCGCCCAGCTGAAACGCGACGCCAGCTCCGATCCTTCTTCCAGCACGGCCACCGGCACCGCGACTTACCTGGGCGCCGCCCTGTGGACAAGTAACGAGCCGTACAAGAAAGTGTCGATGAAGGACATGGACAAGGCTCAGCTGAAAGAAACCGTTAACGGTGGCTGGGTTGCCTGGTTGCAACACTACTTTGTGACTGCATGGATTCCGGCGAAGGGCGAAAACAACGTCGTCCAGACCCGTAAAGACAGCAAAGGCAACTACATCATCGGCTACACCGCTCCGGCAATTACCGTTGCGCCAGGTGCGAAAGCCGAAACCAGCGCTGTTCTGTACGCTGGTCCGAAAAGCCAGGCTGTGCTGAAAGAGTTGTCCCCAGGTCTGGAACTGACCGTCGACTACGGCATTCTGTGGTTCATTGCCCAGCCAATCTTCTGGCTGCTGCAACATATCCACGCGCTGGTCGGTAACTGGGGCTGGTCGATCATCTTCCTGACCATGCTGATCAAAGGGATCTTCTTCCCATTGTCGGCCGCCAGCTACAAATCCATGGCTCGCATGCGCGCCGTGGCACCAAAACTGGCCGCGCTGAAAGAGCAACATGGCGATGACCGGCAGAAAATGTCGCAAGCCATGATGGAGCTGTACAAGAAAGAGAAGATCAATCCGCTGGGTGGTTGCTTGCCAATCCTCGTGCAGATGCCGGTTTTCCTTTCGCTGTACTGGGTTCTGCTGGAAAGCGTTGAAATGCGCCAGGCGCCGTTCATGCTGTGGATTACTGACCTGTCGATCAAGGATCCGTTCTTCATTCTGCCGATCATCATGGGTGCAACCATGTTCATCCAGCAGCAGTTGAACCCGACTCCTCCGGATCCGATGCAGGCCAAGGTGATGAAGCTGATGCCAATCATCTTCACCTTCTTCTTCCTGTGGTTCCCGGCTGGTCTGGTGCTGTACTGGGTAGTGAACAACTGCCTGTCGATCGCCCAACAGTGGTACATCACTCGTAAAATCGAAGCGGCTACCAAAGCAGCTGCCTGATTTACACTGTGGATAACCACTCAAAACGCCCCCTAGTGGGGCGTTTTGCTATCTGTCACTTTTGTCTGGATACCGGTTTATGAGCGCTCCTCGTGAAACCATCGCCGCCGTTGCCACCGCTCAAGGTCGTGGCGGTGTGGGCATCGTCCGTATTTCCGGGCCATTGGCGAGCGTCGCGGCCAAGGCCTTCAGCGGTCGTGAACTCAAGCCACGATTCGCCCACTACGGTCCGTTCTTCAGTGAGAACGATGAAGTGCTGGACCAGGGGCTCGCCTTGTATTTCCCCGGGCCGAACTCGTTCACCGGCGAAGACGTCCTGGAACTCCAGGGGCATGGCGGCCCGATCGTGCTGGATATGCTGCTCAAGCGGTGCCTGGAACTGGGCTGTCGCTTGGCCCGGCCAGGCGAATTCAGCGAGCGTGCATTCCTCAATGACAAACTCGATCTTGCCCAGGCGGAAGCGATCGCTGACTTGATCGAAGCCAGTTCTGCACAGGCTGCGCGCAATGCGTTGCGTTCCCTGCAGGGCGCTTTTTCCGAACGTGTGCATAACCTCACCGAACAGCTGATCGGACTGCGCATCTACGTCGAAGCCGCCATCGACTTTCCAGAGGAAGAAATCGACTTCCTTGCCGATGGCCACGTACTGAGCATGCTCGATAAAGTGCGGGATGAATTATCCACAGTGCTTCGCGAAGCCGGGCAAGGTGCCTTGTTGCGTGACGGCATGACCGTGGTGATTGCCGGCAGGCCGAATGCCGGTAAATCCAGTCTGCTCAATGCGCTGGCCGGTCGCGAAGCCGCGATCGTGACCGAGATCGCAGGCACCACCCGAGACATTCTGCGCGAACATATCCACATCGATGGCATGCCACTGCACGTCGTGGACACCGCGGGCCTGCGGGATACCGATGATCATGTGGAAAAAATCGGTGTGGAACGGGCACTGAAAGCCATCAGTGAAGCGGATCGAGTGCTGCTGGTTGTGGATGCCACTGCGCCTGAAGCCCTTGATCCGTTCGCACTTTGGCCGGAATTCCTCGAAGTACGCCCGGATCCGGCGAAAGTGACCCTGATCCGCAACAAGGCAGACCTTACGGGCGAAGCAATTGCCCTGGATGTCAGCGAGGATGGCCACGTCACCATCAGCCTCAGCGCCAAGTCCGCCGGTGAAGGCCTGGAATTGCTGCGGGATCATCTCAAGGCCTGCATGGGCTACGAACAGACGTCGGAAAGCAGCTTCAGCGCGCGCAGGCGTCACCTTGAGGCGCTGCGTCATGCCAGTGCATCCCTCGAGCACGGCCGTGCACAACTGACGCTGGCGGGTGCCGGCGAACTGTTGGCCGAGGATCTGCGCCAGGCTCAGCATTCCCTGGGGGAAATCACCGGTGCATTCAGCTCCGATGATCTGCTGGGACGAATCTTTTCCAGTTTCTGCATAGGTAAATAGCCCTTCCGTAGCCCACAGACAGGCCACCCGTGCCTGTCTGTTACTTTTCCTTTCAATAATCACCCGCAGTGCCGAGCAGATTCATTCTGCTTGAGCGGGTTTCGCGTGCCTGGAATTTGCGCTTCAGAGGCTTTTCTGTGGATTAAGCCCTGTGAATAACTGCCACTAAGGGCAGTTGATAACAGGGCGTCAAAACTGAAGATAACCGCCTCTGTGGATAACCATCCCTTTCATCCACAGGCTTACACCGGTTATCCAAGGGCCTCATTGGCATATGACCACAGGGTTTTGATCCTCTGTACATACCGAATATAAAGGCTTGTAGAGATCTATCCACAGAAAGCATGCTCAGTAGAAATAAACATAAAAACAAAGATTTAATAAATTTCTTTCTTTTTAATTTCTATAACCGCGACTTCTCCACAGCTGGTTAAATTTTGTGCAAAGGGTTCTTTAGGAAGGGCGAAGTCCCTATACTTGTCGACCAGGTCCAAAAACCTGAGCTCAAACTATTCCTGAATTACCTACTTAAGCAGGCACGAGGTGCGTGGTGGATTTCCCTTCCCGTTTTGAAGTGATCGTCATCGGCGGCGGTCATGCCGGTACCGAGGCAGCACTGGCCTCAGCACGTATGGGGGCAAAAACCCTGTTGCTGACGCATAACGTGGAAACCCTCGGTGCCATGAGTTGCAACCCGGCCATTGGCGGTATCGGCAAAAGCCACCTGGTCAAGGAAATCGATGCCCTCGGCGGCGCGATGGCCATGGCTACCGATAAAGGCGGCATCCAGTTTCGCGTGTTGAACAGCCGCAAAGGCCCGGCCGTGCGTGCAACTCGCGCCCAGGCAGACCGGGTTCTGTACAAGGCCGCTGTCCGCGAAGCACTGGAAAACCAGCCGAACCTGTGGATATTTCAACAAGCCGCTGATGACCTGATCGTCGAACAGGAACAAGTGCGCGGTGTTGTCACCCAAATGGGCCTGCGTTTCTTCGCCGACTCCGTGGTGTTGACCACTGGCACCTTCCTCGGTGGACTTATCCACATCGGAATGCAGAATTATTCCGGTGGTCGCGCCGGTGATCCGCCATCGATCGCCCTGGCTCGGCGTCTGCGTGAATTGCCACTGCGTGTCGGCCGTTTGAAAACCGGTACACCGCCGCGTATCGACGGTCGGTCTGTGGATTTCTCGGTCATGACCGAGCAAGCCGGTGATACGCCGATCCCGGTGATGTCGTTCATGGGCTCCAAAGAGCAGCATCCGAAACAGGTGAGCTGCTGGATTACCCACACCAACGCCCGGACCCACGAGATCATTGCCGCGAACCTCGATCGTTCGCCGATGTATTCCGATGCAGGGTTGATCGAAGGCATTGGTCCGCGTTATTGCCCGTCGATCGAAGACAAGATCCACCGCTTTGCCGATAAGGAAAGCCATCAGGTCTTCATCGAACCGGAAGGTTTGACGACTCACGAGCTGTATCCGAACGGGATATCCACATCCTTGCCGTTCGACGTGCAATTGCAGATCGTGCAGTCGATCCGCGGCATGGAAAACGCGCACATCGTTCGCCCTGGCTACGCCATCGAATATGACTATTTCGACCCGCGTGACCTGAAATACAGCCTGGAAACCAAGGTGATCGCCGGCCTGTTCTTCGCCGGTCAAATCAACGGCACCACCGGTTACGAAGAAGCCGGCGCCCAGGGTTTGTTGGCCGGGGCCAACGCTGCGTTGCGTGCGCAAGGCAAAGAAGCCTGGTGCCCGCGTCGCGACGAAGCGTATATCGGCGTGTTGGTCGACGACCTGATTACTCTTGGAACCCAAGAGCCGTACCGGATGTTCACCTCCCGTGCCGAGTACCGCCTGATCCTGCGTGAAGACAACGCGGACCTGCGTCTGACCGAAAAAGGTCGCGAGCTGGGTCTGGTGGATGACGCGCGTTGGGCAGCGTTCTGCACCAAGCGCGAAAGCATCGCGCTGGAAGAGCAGCGCCTGAAAAGTACCTGGGTTCGCCCGGGCACCGAGCAGGGCGATGCGATCTCCGAAAAATTCGGCACGCCGCTGACTCACGAATACAACCTGCTCAACCTCTTGAGCCGTCCGGAAATCGACTACGCTGGTCTGATCTCCGTGACTGGCGGGGGGGCAGAGGATCCACAAGTCGCCGAGCAGGTCGAAATCAAGACCAAATACGCCGGTTACATCGACCGTCAGCAAGATGAAATCGCGCGTCTGCGGGCCAGCGAGGACACCAAACTGCCTGTGGATATCGATTACACAAACATTTCCGGTCTCTCGAAAGAGATCCAGAGCAAGCTCGGTGCGACCCGTCCAGAGACCCTGGGCCAGGCGTCACGTATCCCGGGCGTCACCCCGGCAGCGATTTCGCTGTTGATGATTCATTTGAAAAAACGCGGCGCGGGCCGTCAGTTGGAGCAAAGCGCTTGAGTTCGTTGGTCACCTCGCAACACGCCGAAGAGTTATCCACAGGTGCTCGCCAGCTCGGTGTCACACTGACCGAAACCCAGCACGCGCAATTGCTGGGTTATCTGGCCCTGTTGATCAAATGGAACAAGGCCTACAACCTGACCGCCGTGCGTGATCCGGACGAAATGGTCTCCCGTCACCTGCTCGATAGTCTGAGTGTGATGTCGTTCATCGAAAACGGTCGCTGGCTTGACGTTGGCAGCGGCGGTGGCATGCCGGGTATCCCCTTGGCCATCCTGTTTCCAGAGTCCCAAGTGACCTGCCTGGACAGCAACGGCAAGAAAACCCGCTTCCTGACCCAGGTCAAACTCGAGCTCAAACTGGATAACCTGCAAGTTATCCACAGTCGCGTCGAAGCCTTCCAGCCTGCACAGCCATTCAACGGGATCATTTCCCGGGCGTTCAGCAGCATGGAAAACTTCAGCAACTGGACACGCCACCTCGGCGACGCCGATACACGCTGGCTGGCAATGAAGGGCGTTCATCCGGCCGATGAGCTGGTAGCATTGCCGGCAGACTTCCACCTCGATAGCGAACACGCCCTGGCCGTACCTGGTTGCCAAGGCCAACGCCATCTGCTGATACTGCGCCGCACGGCATGATTGGGAACACAAGCAAGAATGGCTAAGGTATTCGCGATTGCGAACCAAAAGGGTGGTGTGGGTAAAACCACCACCTGCATCAACCTCGCAGCTTCCCTGGTCGCTACCAAGCGTCGGGTGCTGTTGATCGATCTTGATCCACAGGGCAACGCCACCATGGGTAGCGGTGTGGATAAACACGGCCTGGAAAACTCGGTCTACGACCTGTTGATCGGCGAATGCGATCTGGCCCAGGCCATGCACTTCTCCGAGCACGGCGGCTACCAGCTCCTGCCGGCCAACCGCGATCTGACCGCGGCCGAAGTGGTTCTGCTGGAAATGCAGATGAAGGAAAGCCGCTTGCGCAGCGCGCTGGCGCCGATCCGTGAGAATTACGATTACATTCTGATCGACTGCCCGCCGTCGCTGTCGATGCTGACATTGAACGCACTGGTTGCCGCCGATGGGGTCATTATCCCCATGCAGTGCGAGTATTTCGCGCTCGAAGGCTTGAGCGACCTTGTGGATAACATCAAGCGCATCGCCGAACTGTTGAACCCGGAGCTGAAAGTCGAGGGCCTGTTGCGGACCATGTACGACCCGCGCCTGAGCCTGATGAACGACGTTTCGGCACAGCTCAAGGAACACTTTGGCGAGCAGCTCTACGACACCGTCATTCCGCGCAACATCCGCCTGGCCGAAGCGCCTAGCTATGGCATGCCGGCGCTGGCCTACGACAAGACATCGCGGGGCGCCATTGCCTACCTGGCACTGGCGGGCGAGATGGTTCGTCGTCAGCGCAAAAATTCACGCACTGCCGCTGCTCAGGCAACTTAAGGAACCCCCATGGCCGTCAAGAAACGAGGTCTCGGACGTGGACTGGATGCGCTGCTGAGCGGTCCGACCGTCAGTTCGCTGGAAGAGCAAGCGGTTCAGGCCGATCAGCGCGAGTTGCAGCATTTGCCCCTGGACCTGATCCAGCGTGGCAAATACCAGCCGCGTCGGGACATGGATCCGCAGGCGCTGGAGGAACTGGCGCAGTCGATCAAAGCCCAGGGCGTGATGCAGCCGATCGTGGTGCGTCCGATCGGCAGTGGCCGCTTCGAGATCATCGCCGGTGAACGCCGCTGGCGCGCCAGCCAGCAGGCTGGTCAGGAAACCATTCCGGCGATGGTCCGCGATGTACCGGATGAAACCGCCATCGCCATGGCGCTGATTGAAAACATCCAGCGCGAAGACCTCAATCCCATCGAGGAAGCCGTGGCCCTGCAGCGTTTGCAGCAGGAATTCCAGCTGACTCAGCAACAAGTGGCCGAAGCCGTGGGCAAGTCCCGCGTGACCGTCGCCAACCTGCTACGCTTGATTGCGTTGCCGGAAGTCATCAAAACCATGCTGTCCCACGGCGACCTGGAAATGGGTCATGCGCGTGCACTTCTTGGTTTGCCTGAGAATCAACAGGTTGAAGGGGCGCGACATGTTGTCGCACGGGGGCTGACTGTGCGCCAAACTGAGGCACTGGTTCGCCAGTGGTTGAGTGGCAAACAGGAGCCTGCCGAACCGGTGAAACCGGACCCGGATATCGCCCGACTCGAGCAGCGCCTGGCTGAGCGCCTAGGCTCTGCGGTGCAGATCCGACACGGAAAGAAGGGGAAGGGGCAGTTGGTGATCGGGTACAACTCCCTCGATGAGCTTCAGGGTGTGCTCGCACACATTCGCTGAAACATTTCCTCATGTAGCGTGCAGTCGGAAATCACTACCTGACAGTTGAATAGGGGCTGAACCGCCCCTATACTCTGCGCGCATTTTGTCGGCACAAATTATGCCAAGTTATTGAATTCTGGCAGCCGACCATTGGAGAGCAATAGTGATGGAAACCCGCACGCCAAACCGCTTGCCGTTCCATCGCCTGGCAGTTTTTCCGGTGTTGATGGCTCAGTTTGTCGTTTTGCTGATCGCCGCTTTGGCGCTCTGGCAGTGGCACGGAGTCGTTGCCGGGTACTCAGGACTTTGCGGAGGCCTGATAGCCTTGCTGCCCAATGTTTATTTCGCTCACAGGGCATTTCGGTTTTCCGGCGCCCGAGCAGCTCAAGCCATCGTCCGGTCTTTTTATGCCGGCGAGGCGGGCAAACTGATTTTGACGGCAGTGCTGTTTGCATTGACGTTCGCAGGTGTGAAGCCATTGGCGCCGCTAGCTGTATTCGGCGTCTTCGTGTTGACCCAACTGGTCAGCTGGTTCGCGCCCCTGCTGATGAGAACAAGACTTTCGAGACCTTAGGGCGTTTGAGGCAACCATGGCAGAAACAACCGCTTCGGGCTATATCCAGCACCACTTGCAGAACCTGACCTTCGGTCAGCACCCAACCGGCGGGTGGGGCTTTGCCCACACCGCAGCAGAAGCCAAGGAAATGGGCTTCTGGGCTTTCCACGTCGATACTCTCGGCTGGTCGGTCGCTTTGGGTCTGATCTTCGTTCTTCTTTTCCGCATGGCGGCAAAGAAAGCGACTTCCGGTCAGCCTGGTGCTTTGCAGAACTTCGTTGAAGTATTGGTCGAATTCGTCGATGGCAGCGTGAAAGACAGCTTCCATGGCCGTAGCCCGGTGATTGCACCGCTGGCACTGACCATCTTCGTCTGGGTCTTCCTGATGAACGCCGTCGACCTGATCCCGGTCGACTGGATTCCTCAGCTGGCCATCCTGATCACTGGCGATGCGCACATTCCGTTCCGTGCCGTATCGACCACTGACCCGAACGCTACCCTGGGCATGGCCCTGTCGGTGTTCGCGTTGATCATTTTCTACAGCATCAAGGTCAAGGGCATCGGCGGCTTCGTCGGCGAGCTGACCCTGCACCCGTTCGGCAGCAAGAACATCTTCGTTCAAGCCCTGCTGATTCCGGTGAACTTCCTGCTGGAGTTCGTGACGCTGGTGGCCAAGCCAATCTCTCTGGCACTGCGTCTGTTCGGCAACATGTACGCCGGCGAGCTGGTCTTCATTCTGATTGCTGTGATGTTCGGCAGCGGTCTGCTCTGGCTTAGCGGCCTGGGCGTAGTTCTGCAGTGGGCGTGGGCTGTGTTCCACATCCTGATCATCACCCTGCAGGCGTTTATCTTCATGATGCTGACCATCGTTTACCTGTCGATGGCGCACGAAGAGAACCATTAAGGCCAGTCTCGACTAGTCTGATGTCCCACCCGGTCAAACGGGTGGGTGCCCGAACAGGGCTATGAAACGATTTGTTTTACCGCTTTAAAATCTAAAAAACCTAAACCATACGACGTAAAAGTCGGGAGGAAAGATGGAAACTGTAGTTGGTCTAACCGCTATCGCTGTTGCACTGTTGATCGGCCTGGGCGCACTGGGTACCGCAATTGGTTTCGGCCTGTTGGGCGGCAAGTTCCTGGAAGGCGCAGCGCGTCAGCCAGAAATGGTTCCAATGCTGCAAGTTAAAATGTTCATCGTTGCCGGTCTGCTCGACGCCGTAACCATGATCGGTGTTGGTATCGCTCTGTTCTTCACCTTCGCGAACCCATTCGTTGGTCAACTCGCTGGCTAATCACTCGAACCTTCGAGTGATTGGTTTGATGTGCAACGAACGAGCGAGGTGTTGGCGTGAACATTAATGCAACCCTGATTGGCCAGTCCGTTGCGTTCTTCATTTTTGTACTGTTTTGCATGAAGTTCGTGTGGCCTCCGGTCATCGCGGCTTTGCACGAACGTCAGAAGAAGATCGCGGATGGACTGGACGCTGCCGCCCGAGCAGCTCGCGACCTGGAGTTGGCCCAAGATAAAGCGGGTCAACAACTGCGCGAAGCTAAGGCTCAGGCAGCTGAAATCATTGAGCAAGCCAAGAAACGCGGTAACCAGATCGTTGAAGAGGCTGTTGAAAAAGCCCGTATCGACGCTGACCGTGTGAAGGTTCAGGCTCAGGCCGAGATCGAGCAGGAACTGAACAGTGTCAAAGACGCGCTGCGTGCCCAACTGGGTGCTCTGGCCGTTGGCGGCGCCGAGAAGATCCTGGGTGCCACAATCGATCAAAACGCGCACGCGGAGCTGGTAAACAAACTGGCTGCTGAAATTTAAGCGAGGGCGATCATGGCAGAATTGACCACGTTGGCCCGACCTTACGCTAAGGCAGCCTTCGAGCACGCCCAGGCCCACCAGCAACTGGCCTCTTGGTCAGCCATGCTCGGCCTGGCTGCAGCAGTGTCGCAAGACGACACCATGCAGCGCGTGCTCAAGGCCCCGCGACTGACGAGCGCAGACAAGGCCGCCACGTTTATTGACGTGTGCGGCGACAAGTTTGATGCCAAGGCACAGAACTTCATCAACGTCGTTGCCGAAAACGACCGTCTCCCGCTTTTGCCGGAGATTTCCGCTCTGTTCGACCTGTACAAGGCCGAACAAGAGAAATCGGTAGACGTTGAAGTGACCAGTGCTTTCGCATTGAACCAAGAACAGCAAGACAAACTCGCCAAGGTTCTCAGTGCACGACTCAACCGGGAAGTGCGCCTGCAAGTCGAGGAAGACAAATCCCTTATTGGGGGCATTGTCATCCGCGCCGGCGACCTGGTTATCGATGGCTCGGTTCGCGGCAAACTCGCGAACCTTGCCGAAGCATTGAAATCTTGAGTTTGAAGGGGCAGCAGAGCAATGCAGCAACTCAATCCTTCCGAAATAAGTGAAATTATCAAGGGCCGCATCGACAAGCTCGATGTGACCTCCCAAGCCCGTAACGAAGGCACTGTCGTCAGCGTATCTGACGGTATCGTGCGGATTCACGGTCTGGCCGACGTAATGTACGGCGAGATGATCGAGTTTCCGGGCGGCGTCTTCGGTATGGCCCTCAACCTGGAGCAAGACTCTGTAGGTGCCGTTGTATTGGGCGCATACCAGACTCTGGCTGAAGGCATGAGCGCCAAGTGCACCGGCCGCATCCTCGAAGTTCCGGTTGGTAAGGAACTGCTGGGTCGCGTAGTCGACGCACTGGGTAACCCAGTTGACGGCAAAGGTCCGCTGAACAACACCGAGACCGACGCGGTCGAGAAAGTTGCTCCAGGCGTGATCTGGCGTAAGTCGGTAGACCAGCCTGTACAGACTGGCTACAAGGCTGTCGATGCCATGATCCCTGTCGGCCGTGGCCAGCGTGAGCTGATCATCGGTGACCGTCAGATCGGTAAAACCGCTCTGGCGATCGACGCGATCATCAACCAGAAAAACAGCGGCATTTTCTGCGTCTACGTAGCAATCGGTCAGAAACAATCGACCATCGCCAACGTGGTTCGCAAGCTGGAAGAAAACGGCGCACTGGCTAACACCATCGTCGTGGCAGCGAGCGCTTCGGAATCTGCAGCACTGCAATTCCTGGCACCGTACTCCGGTTGCACCATGGGTGAATTCTTCCGCGACCGCGGTGAAGACGCGCTGATCGTTTATGACGATCTGTCCAAGCAAGCAGTGGCTTACCGCCAGATTTCCCTGCTGCTGCGCCGTCCACCAGGCCGTGAAGCTTACCCAGGCGACGTGTTCTATCTCCACTCCCGTCTGCTGGAGCGCGCATCCCGCGTTTCGGAAGAATACGTAGAGAAGTTCACCAACGGCGCAGTGACCGGCAAAACCGGTTCCCTGACCGCACTGCCGATCATCGAAACCCAGGCTGGCGACGTTTCCGCGTTCGTTCCGACCAACGTGATTTCCATCACCGACGGTCAGATCTTCCTGGAATCGGCCATGTTCAACTCCGGGATCCGTCCTGCTGTGAACGCCGGTGTTTCGGTATCCCGTGTGGGTGGTGCCGCTCAGACCAAGATCATCAAGAAGCTCTCCGGTGGTATCCGTACCGCTCTGGCTCAGTACCGTGAACTGGCGGCATTCGCCCAGTTCGCTTCTGACCTGGACGAAGCGACCCGTAAGCAACTTGAGCATGGTCAGCGCGTTACCGAGCTGATGAAGCAGAAGCAATACGCACCAATGTCGATCGCTGACATGGCGCTGTCGCTGTATGCCGCTGAGCGTGGGTTCCTGACTGACGTTGAAATCGCCAAGATCGGCAGCTTCGAACAAGCGCTGATTGCTTTCTTCAACCGCGATCACGCCGAATTGATGGCGAAGATCAACGTGAAGGGTGACTTCAATGACGAAATCGACGCTGGCATGAAAGCCGGTATCGAGAAGTTCAAGGCCACCCAAACCTGGTAAGCCGCAGCGGGAGCCGCAAGGCTCCCGCTTGCTAACCTGATAGGTGTTACATGGCAGGCGCAAAAGAGATTCGCAGTAAGATTGCGAGCATCAAAAGCACGCAAAAGATTACCAGCGCCATGGAAAAAGTGGCGGTCAGTAAAATGCGCAAGGCACAAATGCGCATGGCTGCTAGCCGTCCTTATGCGGAGCGCATCCGCCAGGTTATTGGCCATCTGGCCAACGCCAACCCGGAATATCGCCACCCGTTCATGATCGACCGTGAAGTAAAGCGCGTTGGTTATGTCGTGGTGAGCAGTGACCGTGGTCTGTGTGGTGGCTTGAACACCAACCTGTTCAAGGCTCTGGTCAAGGACATGGCGGTAAACCGCGAAAACGGCGTCGAGATTGATCTGTGTGTTGTTGGTAGCAAGGGTGCGGCTTTCTTCCGCAACTTCGGCGGTAACGTCGTAGCCGCTATCAGCCACTTGGGTGAAGAGCCGTCGATCAATGACCTGATCGGCAGCGTCAAGGTGATGCTGGATGCCTACCTGGACGGCCGTATTGATCGCCTGTCCGTGGTGTCCAACAAGTTCGTCAACACCATGACGCAAACGCCTACCGTGGAGCAGTTGATTCCACTGGTGGCAACCCCGGATCAAGAACTCAAGCACCACTGGGATTATCTGTACGAACCGGACGCCAAAGAGCTGCTTGACGGCTTGATGGTCCGTTACGTGGAGTCGCAGGTCTACCAGGCGGTGGTCGAGAACAACGCGGCTGAACAAGCTGCGCGGATGATCGCGATGAAGAACGCTACCGACAACGCCGGTGATTTGATCAGCGATTTGCAGCTGGTCTACAACAAGGCGCGTCAGGCTGCGATCACCCAAGAGATCTCGGAAATCGTCGGCGGCGCTGCCGCGGTTTAACGGTTCAAATATTCAGAGGATCCAGCTATGAGTAGCGGACGTATCGTTCAAATCATCGGCGCCGTTATCGACGTGGAATTCCCACGCGACAGCGTACCGAGCATCTACAACGCTTTGAGTGTAAAAAGCGATGCAGGCACCACTCTCGAAGTTCAGCAGCAGCTGGGCGACGGCGTGGTCCGTACCATTGCGATGGGTTCCACCGAGGGCTTGAAGCGCGGTCTGGAAGTCACCGACTCTGGCGCAGCCATCTCCGTACCGGTCGGTAAAGCGACCTTGGGCCGGATCATGGACGTGCTGGGCAACCCGATCGACGAAGCTGGTCCGATCGCCACCGAAGAGCGCTGGGGCATTCACCGTCCTGCGCCAACCTTCGCTGAGCAAGCGGGCGGCAACGACCTGCTGGAAACCGGCATCAAGGTTATCGACCTGGTTTGCCCGTTCGCCAAGGGCGGTAAAGTCGGTCTGTTCGGTGGTGCCGGTGTAGGCAAAACCGTAAACATGATGGAACTGATCCGTAACATCGCCATCGAGCACAGCGGTTATTCCGTGTTCGCCGGTGTGGGTGAGCGTACTCGTGAGGGTAACGACTTCTACCACGAGATGAAGGATTCCAACGTTCTGGACAAAGTGGCACTGGTTTACGGTCAGATGAACGAGCCGCCGGGTAACCGTCTGCGCGTAGCACTGACCGGCCTGACCATGGCCGAGAAGTTCCGTGACGAAGGTAACGACGTTCTGCTGTTCGTCGACAACATCTATCGTTACACCCTGGCCGGTACTGAAGTATCCGCACTGCTGGGCCGTATGCCTTCCGCAGTAGGTTACCAGCCGACCCTGGCCGAAGAGATGGGTACTCTGCAAGAGCGTATCACTTCGACCAAAAACGGTTCGATCACCTCGATCCAAGCGGTATACGTACCTGCGGATGACTTGACTGACCCGTCGCCAGCGACCACCTTCGCCCACTTGGACGCCACCGTCGTTCTGTCCCGTGACATCGCTTCCCTGGGTATCTACCCGGCGGTCGATCCACTCGACTCGACTTCGCGTCAGCTGGACCCGAACGTGATCGGCCAGGACCACTACGATACCGCTCGCGGTGTACAGTACGTTCTGCAGCGTTACAAAGAACTGAAGGACATCATTGCGATCCTGGGTATGGACGAGCTGTCGGAAGCCGACAAGCAGTTGGTAAACCGTGCTCGTAAGATCCAGCGTTTCTTGTCGCAGCCGTTCTTCGTGGCTGAAGTCTTCACCGGTGCTTCGGGTAAATACGTTTCCCTGAAAGACACCATTGCTGGCTTCAAAGGCATCCTCAACGGTGACTACGACCACCTGCCAGAACAAGCGTTCTACATGGTCGGCGGCATCGAAGAAGCGATCGAGAAAGCCAAGAAACTGTAATCCCGGCGCCCGGCAACGGGCGCTAATTTAGGTTGAGGCAATCAGATGGCTATGACAGTCCATTGCGATATCGTCAGCGCGGAAGGAGAAATCTTTTCCGGCCTGGTCGAGATGGTGATTGCGCACGGTGCACTGGGTGATCTTGGTATCGCCCTGGGCCACGCGCCGCTGATCACTAATCTCAAGCCTGGCCCGATCCGCCTGGTCAAGCAGGGCGGGGAAGAGGAGGTGTATTACATCTCCGGTGGTTTCCTCGAGGTTCAGCCGAACATGGTCAAGGTTCTTGCCGACACCGTGCAACGTGCTGCCGACCTGGACGAAGCCTCCGCTCAGGAAGCCGTTAAGGCTGCCGAGAAGGCCTTGCATGAGCGGGGCGCGGAATTCGATTACGGTTCTGCTGCCGCACGTCTGGCCGAGGCCGCAGCTCAGCTGCGCACCGTCCAGCAGATCCGCAAGAAGTTCGGCCACTAACAGGCCATCACTTGTTGCGCGATTGATTAAAAAGGGTAGCCTCGGCTACCCTTTTTTCTTTTCCGATGTTCACCACTTGGTCGCAGCCGCTGACCACCCAGGATTGGTAGCCAGTCATGTCTCTTGAAATCGTTATCCTCGCTGCTGGCCAGGGCACCCGCATGCGTTCCGCGTTGCCGAAGGTTCTGCACCCGATTGCCGGCAACTCGATGCTTGGCCATGTTATCCACAGCGCCCGCCAACTTGATCCACAGCGTATCCATGTGGTGATCGGCCACGGCGCCGATGCCGTGCGCGAGCGTCTGGCAGCGGATGACCTGAATTTCGTCCTGCAGGACAAACAGCTGGGCACAGGCCACGCGGTCGCCCAAGCGGTGCCCTTCATTGAGTCCGACACCGTTTTGATTCTCTACGGCGATGTGCCATTGATCGAGGTCGAGACCCTTCAACGTCTGCTCAAGCAGGTCGCGCCGCAGCAATTGGGTTTGCTGACTGTCGAGCTGGACGACCCGACCGGCTACGGCCGCATCGTCCGTGACGCCGCCGGCAAGGTCACGGCCATCGTCGAGCAAAAAGACGCGAACGAGGCCGAGCGCGCCATCACCGAAGGCAACACCGGTATTCTGGCCCTGCCGTTTGCGCAACTGGGGGGCTGGATGAGCCGTCTCTCCAACAACAACGCTCAGGGCGAGTACTACCTGACCGACGTGATTGCCATGGCGGTCAGCGACGGCCTGGTGGTTGCGACCGAGCAGCCTCACGACGCCATGGAAGTGCAGGGTGCCAATGATCGCAAGCAACTCTCCGAGCTTGAGCGCCACTATCAATTGCGCGCTGGTCGCCGTTTGATGGCTCAGGGCGTGACCCTGCGCGATCCGGCCCGTTTCGATGTGCGCGGTGAAGTCACTGTGGGTCGTGATGTGCTGATCGACATCAACGTGATTCTCGAAGGCAAGGTTGTCATTGAAGACGACGTGGTGATCGGCCCGAATTGCGTGATCAAGGACAGCACCTTGCGTAAAGGCGTGGTGATCAAGGCCAACAGCCATATTGAAGGTGCCATCCTCGGTGAAGGCAGCGATGCCGGTCCGTTCGCACGTTTGCGTCCGGGCACCGTGCTGGAGGCGCGCGCGCATGTGGGTAACTTTGTCGAACTGAAGAACGCTCACTTGGGCGAAGGCGCCAAGGCCGGGCATTTGACCTACCTGGGCGATGCTGAAATTGGCGCCCGTACCAACATTGGTGCCGGTACCATCACCTGCAACTACGATGGCGCCAACAAGTGGAAAACTGTCTTGGGCGAGGATGTTTTCATTGGCTCCAACAACTCGTTGGTCGCGCCTGTGGATATCTCTAGCGGTTCAACCACAGCGGCCGGATCGACCATTACGCAGAATGTGGATAAAAACCAGTTGGCCGTGGGCCGTGCGCGCCAGAAGAATATCGATGGCTGGAAACGCCCAGAGAAAATCAAAAAGACCTGAGTTATCCACAATCGTTGTAGGAGCCGGCTTGCTGGCGATCAAGGCGACACGGTTTATCAGATACAACGCCATCGCCAGCAAGCCGGCTCCTACAGGGTTATCCACAGATCTTTTTATCGCCTCGCGCTTGACGAAGTTTCGCCGATAGGTTTTGATTGCTTCCGTTATCTTTCGAATCGAAACTTATCAAGCCATGTCCAAGCGCAATACACCTCAACGCCGTCACAACATCCTCGCCTTGCTCAATGAGCAGGGCGAAGTCAGTGTCGATGAGTTGGCCAAGCGCTTCGAAACTTCGGAAGTTACGATTCGCAAGGACTTAGCTGCTCTTGAAAGCAACGGTTTGCTGCTCCGTCGTTATGGTGGCGCCATCACCATGCCTCAGGAGCTGGTGGCCGACATCGGTCTGCCCGTCTCCAAATACAAACAGGCCATCGCTCGTGCTGCGGTCACGCGGATTCGCGAACACGCCCGGATCATTATCGACAGCGGCAGCACCACAGCGGCGATGATCCCCGAACTCGGTCAACAGCCCGGTCTGGTGGTGATGACCAACTCCCTGCACGTCGCCAATGCCTTGAGTGAACTTGAGCACGAACCGGTGCTCTTGATGACTGGCGGTACGTGGGACCCGCATTCCGAATCCTTTCAGGGGCAGGTCGCCGAGCAGGTACTACGCTCGTATGATTTCGATCAGTTGTTCATCGGTGCCGATGGCATCGATCTGATTCGCGGTACCACCACCTTCAATGAACTACTCGGGCTCAGCCGCGTCATGGCTGAAGTCGCCCGTGAAGTGATCGTGATGGTCGAGGCCGACAAGATCGGCCGCAAGATTCCCAACCTGGAACTGCCCTGGAGCAGTGTCCATACCCTTATTACGGATGATCGCCTGCCACTTGAAGCACGCGATCAGATTCAGGCCCGCGGCATCAATTTGATTTGCGCGGCTGTCAGTCAGGAGAAATAGCATGTGTGGAATTGTTGGCGCAGTCGCAGAACGTAACATCACCGCCATCCTGCTCGAAGGTCTCAAGCGCCTGGAATACCGTGGCTATGACAGCGCCGGTGTCGCGGTGTTTACCAACGATGCCAAGCTCGAGCGCATGCGTCGCCCGGGCAAAGTCAGCGAGCTGGAACTGGCGCTCGAAGCCGAGCCGCTGGTCGGTCGCCTTGGCATTGCCCACACCCGTTGGGCGACACACGGCGCGCCGTGCGAGCGTAATGCTCACCCGCATTTCTCTGGCGATCTGGCGGTGGTGCACAACGGCATCATCGAGAACCACGAAGCCCTGCGCGAACAGCTGAAGGCTTTGGGTTACGTGTTCACTTCCGACACCGACACCGAAGTCATCGCCCACCTGCTGAACCACAAACTAAAAGACCTGCGCGATCTGACCGTTGCCCTCAAGGCGACTGTCAAAGAACTGCACGGCGCGTACGGTCTGGCTGTCATCAGTGCCGATCAACCAGATCGTCTGGTTGCCGCTCGCAGTGGCAGTCCCTTGGTTATCGGTCTGGGCCTGGGCGAAAACTTCCTCGCTTCGGACCAGTTGGCCCTGCGCCAGGTCACTGACCGTTTCATGTACCTGGAAGAAGGCGATATCGCCGAGATTCGTCGCGATAGCGTGCACATCTGGGACGTCAGCGGCCAGGAAGTCACTCGCGAAAGCGTGCAATACCGCGACGGCGCCGAAGCAGCTGACAAGGGTGAATTCCGCCACTTCATGCTGAAGGAAATCCACGAGCAACCGGCCGTTGTGCAGCGCACCCTCGAAGGTCGCCTGAGCCCGAACGGTGTGCTGGTACAGGCGTTCGGTCCACAGGCTGCCGAGTTGTTCGCCAAAGTGCGCAACGTGCAGATCGTCGCGTGCGGCACCAGTTACCACGCCGGTATGGTTGCCCGTTACTGGCTCGAAGAGCTGGCCGGGATCCCGTGCCAGGTCGAAGTCGCCAGTGAGTTCCGCTACCGCAAGGTGGTGGTGCAAGCCGACACGCTGTTCGTGACCATTTCCCAGTCCGGCGAAACCGCCGACACCCTGGCGGCGTTGCGCAATGCCAAGGAACTGGGCTTCCTCGCCAGCCTGGCCATCTGCAACGTTGGCATCAGCTCGCTGGTGCGTGAGTCCGACCTGACCTTGCTGACCCAGGCCGGCCGCGAAATCGGCGTGGCCTCGACCAAAGCCTTCACCACTCAACTGGTCGGGCTGCTGTTGCTGACCCTGTCCCTGGGTCAGGTACGCGGCACGCTGGCCAAAGGCGTTGAAGCTACGCTGGTCGAAGAGCTGCGTCGCCTGCCGACCCGTCTGGGCGAGGCCCTGGCGATGGACAGCACGGTAGAAAAGATCGCCGAACTGTTCGCCGAGAAGAACCACACACTGTTCCTCGGTCGTGGTGCGCAATTCCCGGTGGCGATGGAAGGAGCCCTCAAGCTCAAGGAAATCTCCTACATCCACGCCGAAGCCTACCCGGCGGGCGAACTGAAACACGGCCCGTTGGCGCTTGTGGATAACGACATGCCGGTGGTCACCGTGGCGCCGAACAACGAACTGCTGGAGAAGTTGAAGTCCAACCTCCAGGAAGTCCGCGCCCGTGGCGGCCAACTGATCGTCTTCGCTGACGAACAGGCGGGCATGACCAATGGCGAAGGCACTCACGTTGTGCAGATGCCGCACATCCACGACATTCTGTCGCCGATCCTCTACACCATCCCGCTGCAGTTGCTGTCGTACTACGTCGCGGTGTTGAAAGGCACGGACGTTGACCAGCCGCGCAACCTGGCGAAGTCCGTCACCGTGGAATAAGTTATCCACAGCTGATCGAAGGGGCGAGGTTCCTGTTCTCCACAGGGCCTCGCCCCTTTTTCATTCCGCTCAGAATTTTTCCGGAACCCGTCGCAGTGAGTAATTCGGCTCCCGATAGCCGCCCGGTTTCTGGCGTTTGGGCAATTTCACTTCGTCTCTCGGAACATCCTCGTAGGGAATGCGACTGAGCAGGTCAGTGATGATGTTCAGGCGCGCCCGGCGTTTGTCATTCGAGTTGGCGACAAACCACGGTGCGTGGTCGGTGTCGGTCATCTTGAACATGTCGTCACGTGCTCGGGAATAGTCATACCAGCGGCTGTACGACTTGAGGTCCATGCCGCTCAGCTTCCAGATTTTGCGGCCATCCTTGATGCGGGCCTGGAGCCGTCGTGTCTGCTCCTCCTGACTGACTTCCAGCCAGTACTTGATCAGGATGACGCCCGAATCGACGATGGCGCGTTCAACGAGGGGAATCGTCTTCAGGAAACGGTCGACCTGATCCTTGGTGCAAAAGCCCATCACGCGCTCGACGCCCGCGCGGTTGTACCAACTGCGGTCGAAGATCACCACTTCGCCCGCCGCCGGCAAGTGCGGCAGGTAACGCTGCACATACATCTGGCTCTTCTCGCGTTCCGTCGGAGCGGTCAGCGCGATCACCCGAAAAATACGCGGGCTGACCCGTTCGGTCAGCGCCTTGATCGTCCCGCCCTTGCCGGCCCCGTCGCGGCCCTCGAAAACGATACAGACCTTGATGCCCTTGCTGCGCACCCATTCCTGCAGTTTGACGGTTTCGACGTGCAGTTCGCGTAGCGCTTTCAGGTAGTCCTTGTTCGACATCTTGACGCTGTCATCAGTAGCAGGTTGTTTGCGCGGTTGCTTCTTATCCTTTGCCATGACCAAGACCTCTCGAAATTCCCGGTTATGTCAGACTAGGTTGTTTTGCACGAAGTATTGAACTCGCAGCCTGACGGTCGCGAAATTGATCTGAATTGAGGGCAGGCACCGTGGACCGATTTCAGGAAATGCAGGTCTTTTCCGTCGTTGCCCAGGAACAGGGTTTCTCCGCAGCGGCGCGGCGTCTCGGCCTTTCAGCGGCCAGTGTGACCCGTGCGGTGGCTGCGCTGGAGAAGCGCATCGGCACCTCGCTGCTGACGCGCACCACCCGCAGCGTGCACGTGAGCGAGGCGGGTCAGCGTTACCTTGAAGACTGTCGGAGAATTCTCGCCGAAGTGCAGGAAGCGGAGGATTCGGCGGCGGGCAGTCATGCCGAGCCTCGTGGGCAACTGACCATTACCGCGCCGGTGCTGTTTGGCGATTTATTCGTCACGCCGGTGATGGTGAGTTACCTGAAGCAGTTTCCTGAAGTCGGCATCAACGGGTTACTGGTCGATCGTGTGGTCAGCATGGTCGAGGAGGGGATTGATGTGGCGGTGCGCATCGGTGAGTTGCCCGACAGCAACCAGCACGCGATCCGCGTCGGCGAGGTGCGACGGGTGATCTGCGCGTCGCCTTCTTATCTGAAGACCCAGGGCCGGCCTGCGCATCCTCAGGACCTGGATCGTGTACCGGTGATTTCAACCTCCGCTATCGGTCAGCAACGAAGCTGGACTTTTCAGGAGGCAGGCGAGCCTTTCAGCGTACGACCTGAACCCCGCCTGGTGGTGACGGCGAATCAGGCGGCGATTACTGCAGCTTCCCTTGGGTTGGGATTCACCCGGGTTTTGTCTTATCAGGTCGCCAGCAAAGTCGCGTCCGGCGCACTGGAAATCGTCCTGGCTGATTTCGAACTGCCGCCATTGCCCATCCATGTGGTGTATCAGGGCGGACGTAATGCCCCGGCACGGATTCGCAGTTTTGTCGATTTCGCCGTGAAAGCGCTGCGGGAACACCCGGACTTGCAGGTCTGAGGTTTATTGCGCTGGCTGAAATAATAGATTGCGTTTGCTGGTTATTCTGTTGTTTCCGTAGAGGGTAGAAGATGGCCTCCATCGGCGCTGATCACATTGAACGGCGCCACCACCCTGCGGAGTCGACCATGCAAGCAATCAAACTCTACAACTTCCCGCGTTCCGGCCATGCTCACCGTGTGGAACTGATGTTGTCCCTGCTGCAACTGCCGACCGAGCTGATCTTCGTCGACCTGGCGAAAGGCGCGCACAAGCAGCCGGACTTCCTGGCGATCAACCCGTTCGGCCAGGTTCCGGCCATCGACGATCAAGGCCTGGTGCTCGCCGACTCCAATGCAATTCTGGTTTACCTGGCGCAGAAATATGGCAACGGCCGCTGGCTGCCTGCTGATCCGGTGGGCGCGGCGAAGGTTCAGCGCTGGTTGTCGGTCGCGGCCGGGCCGATTGCCTTTGGCCCAGGCAGAGCCAGGCTGATCACCGTGTTTGGCGCACCTTACAACGCTGAAGAGACGATCGCCTACGCCCACACCTGGCTCAAGCTGATCGATCAGGAGCTGGCGAACTCGGCTTATCTGGTCGGCAGTGAACCGACCATTGCCGACGTCGCGGCCTACAGCTACATCGCCCACGCCCCCGAAGGCAATGTCTCGCTCGAGGACTACGCCAACGTGCGGGCCTGGCTGGCGCGCATCGAAGCCCTGCCTGGTTTTGTCGGCATGCCGCGCACCGTCGCCGGTCTGCAAAAAACCGCCTGATGCTTGCGGCCCGACCTTGTCGGGCCATTCACACTGCGCCTGTTGCGCAGGGGAGAAGCCGTTATGGATCGTTCACCTTGGCACGCTGGCGAGAAAGAGTTGCAGGCACACGTCGGTGTTGCCGAGCGAATGGAGACCTTGGGTCGTAGGGTCGTTCGCAGCGAGATGCCGGACCAGCACCGCACCTTCTATGAGCAACTGCCGTTCATGCTGTACGGCGCGGTGGACGCCGACGGCAATCCTTGGGCGAGCATCCTTGAAGGGCCACCCGGCTTCGCTCATTCGCCCGAGCCGGGAACGCTGCGTTTCAACAGCCTGCCGGGAGCCGATGATCCGGCGCAATTGACCGATGGCGCGGCGATCGGGCTGCTGGGGATCGAGCTGCATACCCGTCGCCGCAATCGTCTCAACGGTCGCGTTGGCGCCCTGACGGAAAACGGTTTTGAGGTCACGGTCGAGCAATCCTTCGGCAACTGCCCGCAATACATTCAACTGCGGCAGTTTCGTTCAGTGCCGCTGGCGGATCCCGCGACGCGCATTGCGCAACACCTGAACAGCCTGGATGACGCAGCCAGAGCCACGATCACCGGCGCCGATACGTTCTTCGTCGCCAGTTATGTCGAGGTCGATGGCCAACGCTCAGTGGACGTTTCACACCGTGGCGGTCAGGCCGGTTTCGTACAGGTGGAAGGTAATCGTCTGACCATCCCGGACTTCGCCGGCAACCTGTTCTTCAATACCCTGGGCAACCTACTGATCAATCCCCGGGCGGGATTGTTATTTATCGATTTCAACTCCGGCGATTTGCTGCACCTCAGCGGTCGTACCGAAATCATCCTTGAAGGCCCGGAGATCGAGGCGTTCCAAGGCGCCGAGCGTCTGTGGACGTTCGACGTGGAACAGGTGGTACGTCGGCCCGCAGCGTTGGCTTTGCGCTGGCGCTTTGATGGCGTCTCACCCACGAGTCTGCTGACTGGCACCTGGGAGCAAGCCAAAGCCCGCCTGCAAGCCCAGGCCTTGGGTGATCGCTGGCGGCCGTTGCGGGTGGCGCGGATCGAAGCGGAGAGCCACTCCATTCGCTCGATCTATCTGGAACCCGCCGATGGCGCCGGTTTGCCGGTGTTTCGCGCCGGGCAGCATTTGCCACTGCGCTTCAACATTGGCGGTGAGGTGCACATCCGCACCTACAGCCTGTCGAGTGCGCCGTCCGATGATTTCTTCCGGATCAGCGTGAAGCGCGAAGGGCTGGTGTCTTCGCACCTGCATGAACAGGTTCGTGTCGGTGATCTGCTGGAGGCCCGCGCGCCGCAAGGGCACTTCACCGTGGAGCCACTTGAACGGCGGCCACTGGTGTTGCTGGCGGCCGGGGTCGGGATTACGCCGTTGCTGTCGATGGCGCGCGAGGTGGTGTATCAAGGCCTGCGCACCCGACACATTCGTCCTACATGGTTTTTCCAGAGTTCACGCACGCTGGCGGATCAACCGTTTCGCCACGAACTGGATCGCTTGATCGATAGTGCGGGGGATTCGGTGCGGGTCCTGCGCCTGCTCAGCCAGCCCGAGGACGATGCGCTTGAGGGCGAGGACTTCGACGTGACCGGCCGGATCGACAGCGCATTGCTTCAGACCATCGTTGACGTTGGGGACTACGATCAGCTGGATTTTGTCCTCTGTGGCCCGGGCAGTTTTACCCAGGCGCTGTACGACAGCCTGCGGAAACTGGACATCCGTGACAGCAGGATCCACGCCGAAACCTTCGGTCCGTCGACCTTGCGTCGCCGGCCGGACCCGGACGCGATTGTCATCGAGCAACCGCCGGCGGCGACGACATCGGTCGCGGTGGTGTTCGAGCGCTCGGCCAAGGAAGCCCGTTGGCAACCGGAGGGCGGCAGTCTGCTGGAGTTGGCGGAGAGCCGCGGCCTGAACCCGGAATTCAGCTGTCGCGGCGGTTCCTGCGGCACCTGCAAGACCCGCCTGATCAGCGGCCAGGTGAATTATCCACAGCCACCAGCGGAAGTGCCGGACGACGGCCATGTGCTGATTTGCTGTGCGATTCCAGCGCAAGGCTCGCAGCCTTTGGTGCTCGACCTGTAGCATCTGACGGACGCTGCCCTCGCAGCCACTAAGGATGCTTTATGGTTTTTCTCGCTCGACTGTCGACCTTGCTGGCGGTGCTGGCGCTGCTCGCCGGTTGTGAACGACAGGACGCGCCACCGCTCGATCAGCAACTGTACGTCTGGCAGCGGCAATGGACGCCGGCCCACGAAGCCGCGCTCAAGGATAGTCGCGCGGACTTTTCCACCCTGCGGGTGTTGGCGTTGCAGGCGTTCCCCAAGGCGGGGTGGAGTCGGGCGCGAATCGATGCGGCGCTGCTCAAACGCGATGGTCGGCCGCTGATTGCGGTGATTCGTCTTGATGGTCAGCTCAAGTCGCTGGATCAGGACGAGATCAGCGCACAGATCCGGCAAGTCCTCAGAGAGTGGCAAGGGCAGGGGTTGATCCTCGCCGGTGTGGAAATCGACCACGACGCCGGCAGCGCCCGGCTACCGGCGTATCGGAAATTCCTGACGGATTTGCGCGCGGTTCTGCCGGCCACCTTACCGCTGAGTATCACCGCATTGCCCGCCTGGCTCGACAGCCCCGAACTGCCGGCATTGTTATCTTCAGTCGACAGCAGCGTGCTGCAGGTGCATGCGGTGAGCGATCCGCGTCGGGGATTGTTTGATCCGGATCAGGCTAAAAAGTGGGCAGATGCCTGGAGCCGTAGCACCTCGAAACCCTTTTTTCTGGCACTGCCGGCCTATGGCGTGGCGTTGTTGCCGCAGCCGGACGGCGCACCCGTGGTGGAAAGCGAAGTGCCGGTTGAACGCGGCGGCGAGCGCCGGGAGTTGCTGGCCGACCCGCAACAACTGCGCACCCTGGCCAGCGAATTGCGCAACGATCCGCCGGCTCATCTGGCCGGGTTGATCTGGTTTCGGCTGCCGCTGGCCAATGATCGCCGGGCCTGGAGCCTGACGACCTTGCGTGCCGTCGCCCGTGGCGATGCCCTCGACAGCCGCCTGACGCTGAAACTCTCGGCGCAGGATGGTCTCTATGAGGTGAGCATCAGCAATCAGGGCAACCTCGACAGTGCGTGGCCAGAACGTCTGACTCTGGCGGTGCAAGGCTGTGAGGGCGCCGATGCCCTGGCCGGTTATGCGTTGCAACAGGGTCCGGATGTGCTTACCTTCACCCGCCTGCGCGACGGCCGGATTGCAGCCGGCGGGCAGCGTGCCATCGGCTGGGCGCGCTGCACACATATTGATCAAGGAGGTTCGAATGTTCACCCGTAACTGGCCCCGTCATTTGCTTTGCCTGAGCCTCGGTTTGCCGCTGGGTTCGGCGGTGGCCTGCGGGCCGGATTTCCCCATGCGCCTGCTCGACAACCGCAGCCAATCGCTGGCGGAACTGCCGGAAGGCAACTTCCAGTTCGAGATCAATCGTCTCGGGCACGCGATTGCGGGGCTGAAGAATGTCACCGCGGCCGTCTACGGCACCATGGACGAACCCGACTATGCCGAGCAGCGGGACAACGCCGAGCAGGACGGTTTGACGGCGGAGCAGCAAGCGCTGGTTAAACAGCTGCGCAGCTTGACCGACGGGCATCAGGTCGAGGCGCAAGGCGCGAGCCTGCCAACCGAACTCAGGCTTTATCTGGCGGGCGCCGTGGCGTTCAACGCGGGTGATCACGGATTGGCCGCCGACTACTTCCAGAAAGTGCTGGCACTGCCGGCGGATCAACGCGCATTGCGCAGCACTTGGGCCGCGTATTCGCTGGGCCGGGCGTTGTTCGCCATGAGCGTAGAAACGGAAGCAACGCCCGACCTGCTGACGCGATCGCGCAAGGCCTTCGAACAGGCGCGGCAGTTGAGCATCGATGGCTTCAGCGACCCATTGGAGCTGGGCGTTGCCAGCCTCGGCGAAGAGGCGCGTGTTGCTCGCACGGCGGGTGACTGGGACAGCGCCATCGAACTCTACGCCACGCAAAATCTCCACGGCTCAGCAGTGGGGTACACCTCGCTGAAGCTGTTGATGGCCGATCTGGCGGCGCTGCCGGATGAGCAACTGGCGACGTTGCTCAAAGGTAAACCGGTGCAGCAACTGGTGACGGCGTCGTTGATCAGTCGCCTCGGCTGGTCATTTGGTGATCAACCGCCCAGCGAACAAAAATTGATCAAGCTGCTGCAAGCCAGCACGCGCGGCAATCTGGATAACGCCGATCGCCTTGCCGCGATGAATTATCAGCAGGGTGATTACGCCAGCGCCAAAGCCTTCCTGGAGCACGCCGGCGACGGTGGCCTGGCATGGTGGCTGCGGGCGAAACTGGCGATGCGTGAGGGTGACAAGACGGGTGCCGCCGCAGCTTATGCGAAAGCGGCCCAGGCCTTTCCGCAGAACGAATCCTGGGGTGAGCGGCGGACCCCGGACTACGATTTCGAAACGCTTCAGCCGAAATGCCGGGTCGAAGGTGAAAGCGCCATTCTGGCCCTGCAACGCGGGGATTATCTGCAAGCGTTCGATCAACTCTATCGCAGCCAGGACATCTACTGGTTTGACGCCGCGACCGTCGCCGAGCGTGTGCTGACGGTCGATGAACTCAAGCATTACGTCGATACGCAGGTGCCGGCGCCACCCGCGTTGACTCAGGAGCAGCGTGATAACTATGTGCCGTTGTCGGTGGCGGCGAAGTTGCGCAATCTGCTCGGGCGGCGTTTGCTGCGTGAAGAGCGATATGACGAGGCTTCAGGCTATTTCGACAGCGCCGAATTGCAGGCCAAGGCCAAGGCGTATGGGGAATTGCGCCAGGATGCCGAGTCGAAATGGTGGCCGAGCAAACGCGCCTTCGCTTATTACAATGCCGCATGGTTTGCCCGGTTTTCCGGCATGGAGTTGCTGGGTTACGAGATGTCGCCGGACTATGCGACCTTCGGTGGCAACTACAGCCTTGAAAGCAACGAGCTCACAGTCGGTCCGTTAGTGGCTGAAGCGGAGGTCAAGCGCCAGCAGGCCAGTGCTGCTCAACCCGATCAGCGTTTTCACTACCGCTATGTCGCGAATGCCCTGGCTAGCCGCTCTGCCGATTTCTTGCCGCATAGCAGTCAGGCCTTTGCGGCGGTGTTGTGCGCGGCGGCGGGTTGGAACTCTGATCAGGAAGAAAAAAGAGTCTTCTATCAACGCTATGTCAAAGAAGGTCCCTATGTGGATTGGGCATTATTCTTCGGCGAACGATGCCCCTATCCGGATTTCCGTAGCGCGGATAAACGATACGTTACCCAGGCGTTGAGCCCGGTTCGCGCGACGCTGCGTCCCTACAAAAAGTGGTTGGAAATGGGTAGCGTTGTGGTGTTTACAGCCGCCGCTCTGGTGCTGATCAACCGACGCAAGCGCAAGGCACGCGCTTAGTCAGGCCTGTTGAACAAAGGTCAGACGCAGGGCAAAACCGATCAACAGGCTGCCAAACAACCATTGCTGGAAGCGCTGGGCCGAGGGACTGCGTTGCAGCCAGCGGCCCAGTGCAGCGCCGGCCAGGGCGTAGGCGCTGTCGAACAACAGGCCGACACCGACCAGCACCACGCCCAGGGTCGCGAACTGCGCGAGCACCGAGCCGGCGTGCGGATCAATGAACTGCGGCAACAGCACCGAGCAGAACAGCAGCGCCTTGGGGTTCAAGAGGTTGGTCAGCAAGCCGCGCTGGATCGCTTCGCGCCAGCGGGGTTGTCCACAGGCTGAGTCTGCACCGTTGAGGTTCGGCAGCATTGTGGTTCGCAGGCATTGAATGCCGATCCACAACAAGTACGCGGCCCCGGTCAGGCGCACGGCATCGAACGTCCAGGGTGCTGCCTTGAACAATGCCGCCAACCCCAGCGCCGCCAACGCCACGTGGCAACCCCGGGCAATGCCCAAACCCACGGCGGTCGCCAGTGCCGCTCCTTTGCCTTGGCGGGCGCCGGTCTGCAGCAGCAGGATCATGTCCGGGCCCGGTAACAGGTAAACCACCGCCAGCGCCATGAAAAACAGCCACAGTCCCGCCATGTTGCACCCCATTCGTTGTCGATTCGGTAGGGCCAGTCTAGGGCTGAAGGGCAGGGCAGGTGGTTGCGTAGTTTGCTTCTAAAGAATCCTGTATTGGCATAATCTGCCAAGCACCGCTGCTGAAACCATCTGGATCTGCCAACCATGAAACTGGACGCCTACGACCGCAAGATTCTCGCGGCCCTGCAACGGGACGGTCGCTTGAGCAACGTGCAACTGGCTGAAGAAATCGGCCTGTCCCCGTCGCCCTGTTTGCGGCGGGTGCGGATGCTCGAAGAAGCCGGAGTGATTCGCGGCTATCAGGCCAATCTTGATCGCGATGAAGTCGGGTTGGGGCTGACGGTGTTTGTCGGGGTCAAGGTCGAGCGCCACAACGACGAACAGGCGGAGGCTTTTCGCCTGGCGGTCACGGCGTTGCCGGAGGTGATTTCGGCATTTCTTGTGTCAGGCGAATCGGATTTTTTGCTGCAAGTGGTGGTGCCGGATTTGCGCGCGTACGACCGATTCCTCACCGGGCGATTGCTGAAGTTGCCGGGGGTGAGTGACATTCGCAGCAATTTTGCGATCAACACGGTGAAAACGCCCGGGGCGTTGCCTTTGGAGCATTTGCCGCTTTAGACCGCGCCGTTTCCATCGCGAGCAGGCTCGCTCCCACAGGGTCTTGTGTACGCCACCCTGTAGGAGCGAGCCTGCTCGCGATGGGCCCAACTCGGTACAAAGCCCTACATCTGCGTCGCCATCCCCTCCACATTCATCGCCGCCTGGCGCAACGCCTCGGAGCGAGTCGGATGTGGATGGCAGGTCAGCGCAATGTCCTCGGCCGAAGCGCTGAACTCCATGGCCACGCAATATTCGCCAATCATTTCGCTGACGCTCGGGCCCACCAGGTGCACGCCGAGAATCTCGTCGGTGCGCTCATCGGCCAGCACCTTGGCGAAGCCTTCGGTCTCATGATTGATCTTCGCCCGGCTGTTGGCGGTAAAGGGGAATTTGCCGGCCTTGTACGCCCGCCCTTCGGCTTTGAGCTGCTCTTCGGTCTTACCGACGCTGGCCAGCTCTGGCCGGGTGTAAATGACGTTGGGGATCAGGTCGTAATTGACCTCGCCCGCCTTGCCGACGATCTGCTCGACACACGCCATGGCCTCATCTTCAGCCTTGTGCGCGAGCATCGGCCCGGAGGTGACGTCGCCGATCACCCAGACACCGGCCGCTTCCGTGCGATGGCCTTTGTTGGCGAGCATGCCGCGTTTGTCCGTGGCGAGGCCGACGTTTTCCAGGCCCAGGCCCTGGGTGTAAGGCCGGCGACCGATGGCCACCAGCACGTAGTCGGCGTCCAGCAGCTCGGCGGTGCCACCGGCTGCCGGTTCAACGCTCAGTTGGACGCCGTTGGCCGATGTCGTGGCGCGCGTGACCTTTGAACTCAGCTTGAACGTGATGCCTTGTTTGCTTAGCGAACGCTGCAACGTTTTGCCCGCCTCACCGTCTACGCCGGGGCAGATCCGGTCGAGGAATTCGACGACGGTCACCTGCGCGCCCAGACGCCGCCAGACTGAACCGAGTTCCAGGCCAATGACCCCGGCGCCAATCACCACCAGATGCTTGGGTACTTCGGACAACGAAAGCGCGCCGGTGGAATCGAGAATGCGCTGGTTGTCGATCTCGACGCCGGGCAGGGGAGTGGGCTCGGAACCGGTGGCGATGATGATGTCCTTGGCGCTCAGTTCGGTTTTGCCACCGGCGCTATCCGTCACCGTGACCTTGCCCGGGCCATCGATATGCCCCCAGCCCTTGATCCAGTCGACCTTGTTCTTGCGAAACAGAAACTCGATGCCCTTGGTCAGTCCGGCAACGCTTTCATCTTTTTGTTTCATCATTTGCGCAAGATTGAGCGTGGGTTTGACCTCGATCCCCAGGTTGGCGAATTCCGTACCCATGGCAGCGTCGTACAGCTCGGAGGCGTGCAGCAGCGCTTTGGACGGCATGCAACCGACGTTCAGGCACGTGCCACCCAGCGTGGCGCGACCTTCGACGCAAGCGGCCTTCAGGCCCAACTGGCCGGCGCGGATCGCTGCGTTATAACCACCGGGGCCTCCGCCCAGAATCACGACGTCATAGTTGCTCATGGATTTGCTCCTGGATTGATGGGGATCGGGCTGGATAAACGTAGTTCCTGAATAAAATTACGAGCGTAATATGTGCGTTTCCCGGCCTTTCGGTCAAGGCTTCAGCCAAGCGACAGGTTGAGCATCTTTAGATAGAACGATTTAGTACGAAAATTTCACGACTTTCGTTATATCGTAACGAATTGCCACGTGAGCAAAGAAGACACTGGGGTGGTATGCAAGTCGATCTCGAAATTGAGGGAGCTGCCGTAGCCGGGCTGCCACGCTTCCAGCAAGCCGTCTTTCAGGGGCGGCGATTGCGCCAGTTGGCGATTGGCCTCGGCGTGCTGGCGTTATCAGGCCTGGTGCTGGGGTTTTTAGTCGGGTTGTTTGCGCCGCTGTCCCTCTGGCCAGCGCTGCTCAGCAATCTGAGCGCCGCGCTGCTGGTGCTGATTGCCGGGCTGCAATCGGCAGGGTGGGTGACGCAATGGCGCGTAAGGGCGATGAGCCCTACCGCGGTACCCGAAGCAGTGGTGGTGGCTGAGGCCCCGGTTGGCTGGTATGAACAGCTGCTCGAAAGAATCAGCCAGCGATGGTCCCGGACGCTGGTGCAGATTGGCGCGCCGACGCTATGGCTTGGCGGTTGGGCAGTGCTGGCGCTGTTCAGCGTCGAGCAGGCGTGGAACCTCGCTTTGCCCGCCGCCGCCCTGGGCTTTTCGGCCAATGTAGGCGCGGCATTGTTGTTGCTGCTGGCGTTCGGTTTGCTGGTGCTGGAGCGACAACTCGCTCAGGAAAACCCGGCGCAATGGCCTGAAGCGGGGTCGTTGGCGCAGCTGACGCGCGTGGTCATCGTCAGTTTCGTGTTGAGCGCGCTGTGCCTGTTGTTCGGTAGCGAAACGTCGGTCTGGCCGGTGCGCCTGGCGGTATTGATCGGGCTGCTGCCGGGATTGGTCGCGGTCGAACTGTTGCTGCGTGCCGTGCTGTCCTTGTTCAGTCCTCGCCGCGAACAACTCGAGCCGACGCTGCTGGCCCGCAGCTTCATCGCCGATCTGCTGCGCTGGCCGCCGCAACCATTGCTGGCGCTGCAACACGAACTGCATAACCGATTCGGCATCGATCTGCGGCAGATTTGGGCCTTCACCTACATGCGTCGGGCGTTTGTTCCGGTGCTGGCGGTGGTGGTGATAGTCGGCTGGTCGCTGACCGGCATTCACGAAATACCGCTGCAAGGGCGCGGCATCTACGAGCGTTTCGGTAAACCGGTGGAGGTGTTCGGCCCCGGTTTGCATGCAGGTTTGCCGTGGCCGTTGGGCCGGGTGTTGAGTGTCGAGAACGGTGTGGTCCACGAATTGGCCACCAGCGTCGGCGAAGTGTCCGCGCCGATCACACCGGAACCGGCTGAAGGTCCGGCGCCGGCGATAGCCAACCGTTTGTGGGACGCCAGCCATGTGAACGACAAGTCCCAGGTGATCGCCAGCAGCCGTGCCGACAAACAGAGCTTTCAGATCGTCAACATGGACGTGCGTTTCGTCTACCGCATCGGCCTGACGGATCAGGCGGCACTGGCCGCGACCTACAACAGCGCTGACGTTCCGACGCTGATCCGCAGCACCGCCAGCCGGATTCTGGTCCACGACTTCGCTTCGCGAACCCTCGACGGTTTGCTCGGCGAAGACCGGGTAGGGCTCGCCGAAGAAATTGGCAAGGCCGTGCAAGCGGATCTGCAAACACTCGACAGCGGCGTGGAAATTCTCGCCACCGTTGTCGAAGCGATTCACCCACCGGCCGGCGCGGCCAACGCCTATCACGGCGTGCAAGCAGCGCAGATCGGAGCGCAGGCGTTGATCTCGCGCGAACGCGGCGCCGCGGCAGAGGCGACCAATCAGGCGCAATTGCAAGCCAGCATCGCCCGCGATCAGGCGACGGCCAACGCGCGTGAAATCAATGCGGCTGCGCAAGCGGCAGGCCTGAAATTCAGCGCCGAGCAAAAAGCCTACGCCAGCGCCGGCCAGGCCTTTGTGCTGGAGCAGTATTTCAGCCAGCTGTCCCAAGGCCTGACTAACGCCAAATTGCTGGTAATCGATCATCGTCTGGGCGGCAGCAGCAACGCGCCGACCATCGACCTCCGTACGTTCACGCTGCCGGCTGACCCCGCGCCGTCGCGTCAAACCGCTCAGCCAGGAGCTGCCAAATGAGCCAGTCGCACACTCACGATCATGCTGACCACACCGGGCACGATCACGGCCATGGCGGGCACCATCACGGGCATCACCATCATCACCATGGCGACCCGCAAGAGGCCGGCCCATTCCCGTGGCGTCGCATGGGTTGGGCAGCGTTGCTAGTAGCATTCGCCATCGCCGCCGCGAGCCTGGTGCAAGTGCGCTCGGGCGAGGCGACGGTGATTACCCGTTTCGGCAATCCATCTCGGGTGTTGCTGGAACCCGGACTGGGGTGGCGATGGCCCGCACCGTTTGAAGCGGCGATCCCGGTTGATTTGCGTCTGCGCACGACGTCGAGCGGTTTGCAGGATGTCGGCACGCGCGACGGTTTGCGCATCATCGTTCAGGCCTACGTGGCGTGGCAGGTCCAGGGTGATCCGGACAATGTGCAGCGCTTCATGCGTGCCGTGCAGAATCAGCCCGATGAAGCCGCGCGGCAGATTCGCACCTTCGTGGGTTCGGCGCTGGAAACCACGGCCAGCAGTTTTGACCTGGCCAATCTGGTGAACACCGATGCCAACCAGGTGCACATCGCTGACTTCGAAGCGCAGCTGCGTCAGCAAATCGACCAACAATTGCTGACCACCTACGGCGTTCGTGTGCTGCAAGTCGGCATCGAGCGTTTGACCTTGCCGTCGGTAACCCTGACCGCCACGGTCGACCGCATGCGTGCCGAGCGTGAAACAATTGCCACCGAACGCACCGCGATCGGTAAACGCGAAGCGGCGCAAATTCGCTCTGGCGCCGAACGGGATGCACGCATCGTCCAGGCCGATGCCACGGTAAAAGCCGCCGATATCGAAGCCCAATCCCGCGTCGAAGCCGCACAGATTTACGGACGCGCTTATGCCGGCTCGCCGCAGCTGTACAACCTGCTGCGCTCTCTCGACACCTTGGGCACCATCGTTACGCCGGGAACCAAACTGATTCTGCGCACCGACGCGGCGCCGTTCCGTGTCTTGGTCGACGGTCCGCCGACCCTCGAAAGCAAAGCCGGGTCGCAGCCATGAGTTTGGTTCCACGTGGAACAAATGAATTAAGCAGCCCCTGGATTCAAGCCGGGCGTCTGGCTTTTATTGCCCTGTATGCGGTCACCGTATTGGCCGCGTTGGCGTGGGCATTTTCCAATGTTCGGCAAATCGATCCGCAGAGTCGCGCGGTGGTGCTGCACTTTGGCGCGCTGGATCGCATTCAGAATGCCGGTCTGTTGCTGGCATGGCCACGTCCATTTGAGCAGGTGATTTTGTTGCCGGCGGCTGAACGAGTGATCGAGCGGCGGGTGGAAAATCTGCTGCGTAGCGATGCGGCTTTGCAGGCTGATCGGGTGGCCACATTCGCCACGCCGCTCAGCGATGCACTCGCCGGTTCCGGTTATTTGCTGACCGGTGACGCCGGCGTCGTGCAACTGGACGTGCGGGTGTTTTACAAAGTCACTGAACCCTATGCGTTCGTCCTGCAGGGTGAGCATGTGCTGCCGGCACTGGATCGCCTGGTGACGCGCAGTGCCCTGGCACTCACCGCCGCCCGTGACCTGGACACCATCCTGGTGGCGCGACCGGAGCTGATCGGCGCGGACAGCCAGGCGGCCGAACGGCGTGAGCGCCTGCGCGGTGATCTGGTGCAGGGCATCAATCAACGGCTCGCCGAGTTGACTGCAACCGGGCAGGGGCTGGGGATCGAAGTGGCCCGTGTCGACGTGCAATCGAGTTTGCCGGGGCCGGCGGTCAACGCCTTCAACGCGGTTTTGACCGCCAGTCAGCAAGCCGATAAGGCGGTGGCAAACGCCCGCACCGAAGCCGAGAAACTCACGCAAACCGCCAACGAACAAGCCGATCGCACCTTGCAGGTCGCTCACGCGCAAGCGAGTGAACGGCTGGCCAAAGCCTCTGCCGACACCGCCACCGTGTTGAGCCTGGCCAAGGCGCAACAACAAGGCACTGACCCGCAGATGCTGCTGCGCATTTACCGTGAGCGCATGCCGAAAATTCTCGGGCAGGCGGGCTCGGTGACCACGGTCAATCCGAAAGATGATTCCCGCCTGATCATTCAGGGAGCTGCACAATGACCTCGTCAACCGCCGCCGCACCGAGCCTGTTGTCCTCGGCCGAACAACGCAGCGCCGCCCGTCAACTGACCTTGGCCATGCTCGCCTTGGGTTTGTTGGCGCTCGGTTTGATCTGGCGCTGGGTGTCGCCGGAGCAGACCGGTGTCAGTCAATTGCTCTTGGGTGTTGCCTCGTTGCTGGTCGCCGTGCCGGTGATGCGTTCGGCCTGGTACAGCCTGCGTTATCCGAGCCTGCACGGGATCACCGATCAACTGATCGCCCTGGCCATGCTTGGCGCCTGGGCGACCGGCGACCTGCTGACCGCCGCGTTGCTGCCGATCATCATGATCTTCGGCCATGTGCTGGAAGAGCGCAGCGTGATCGGTTCGCAGGAGGCGATTCATGCGCTGGGCAAATTGACGCGCAGCCACGCGCGCAAGGTTCAGGCCGATGGGTCCATCCTCGAGGTGGACAACGGCACCCTCAAGGCCGGCGACCAGGTGGAAGTCCGCGCCGGGGATCGGGTGCCGGCCGATGGCCGCGTGCTCTCCGGTCAGGCGAGTCTCGACACCGCTTCGATCACCGGCGAGTCGGTGCCGGTGGAGGCGGGCGTGGGCATGTCGGTGTTTGGCGGGGCGATCAACCTCGACGGCTTGTTGCGTATTGAAGTGACGCGTACGGGCAGCGAATCGACCCTCGGCAAAGTCATCGCGCTGATGCAAAGCGCCGAACGTTCCAAGCCGCCAATCACCCGACTGCTGGAACGTTACGCCGGCAGTTACATGGTGCTGGTGTTGTTGCTGGCCGCCGTCACCTGGTTTGTCACCAACGATGCGCAGGCGATGCTCGCGGTGTTGGTGGCAGCCTGTCCGTGTGCGCTGGTGTTGTCGGCGCCGGCCACGGCGATTGCCGGGGTGGCCGTGGCGGCTCGCCACGGGATTCTGATTCGCAGCTCGGCGTTTCTCGAAGAACTGGCGGACCTGACCTCGCTGGTGGTCGACAAGACCGGCACGCTGACCTTCGGCACCTTGCGCCTGCAATCCATCGACAGCCCGCTGGAAGACCGCAGTCATGTGCTGAAACTCGCCGCCAGCCTCGGTTCCGCCAGCAGCCATCCGGTCAGTCGCGCGCTCGCCGGTCTGGTCACGCAGGAACATGTTCTGCTGCTCTCGGACATCCACGAGCGCCAGGGCCTCGGTGTGGTGGCGATGACGGAGCAGGGCGAAGCGGCCCTCGGTCGTCCAGAGTTGTTCGCCCATCTGGGGATTGCCACTTCGGCAGTTCCCGACCATGACGGCCCGATTGCCGGGCTTTCCCTTAACGGCGAATTTCTCGCCTGGCTGTTGCTGGCGGACAGCGTCAAACCCGAAGCGCGGTTCGCCCTGGAGGAGTTGCGCGACCTTGGTCTGGGTCGGCAATTGTTGCTCACGGGCGATCGCCAGAGCGTCGCGGACACCTTGGCCAGGGACGTCGGGATTCGCGACGTCGAAGCCCAGGCGTTGCCCGAAGACAAGCTCAATCGCGTGCTCAAGGAAATCGGCAGCGGCTTTCGGCCGATGGTGGTCGGGGATGGCATCAACGATTCGCTGGCGCTCAAGGCGGGCGTGGTCGGCGTCGCCATGGGCGCGGGCGGGGCCGACATTGCCCTGGCGTCGGCCGACATCGTGCTGATCGGCAGCGACTTGCGTCGCCTCGGCACCTGCGTGCGTCTGAGCCGGCAATGCCGCAGCACGTTGCAAGTGAACGTGATCATCGGTCTGGGCTGGACGCTGGCGATTGTCGCCTTCGCTGCATTCGGCTGGCTCGGTGCAGCCGGGGCGATGATTGCCGCGTTGCTGCATAACCTGAGTACCTTGCTGGTGCTCGGTAACGCCGGACGATTGCTGCGGTTTCAGGAGCCGTTGCTCAAGTTGAAAGATGAGATTTGAGGGGTTCAACTTTTCAGAACTGTGCGCCGAATTTGCAGTCACCTAGGGAAGGGTGATCACTTCTGTGAGTTTGCGGCGGGTGATTTCCACGCCGCGGTTCATAGAAAAGGGCTATGAAATCGATAGCCTGCTATTTTTCAAGGATGGTCTAACCTCACATCAGACGTCTGAAACAAGGGGGATATTCCATGCTCGCGCAACTTCCACCGGCCTTACAGAATCTGCAGCTACCGCTTCGCCTGCGACTCTGGGACGGCCATGAATTCAATCTGGGGCCGACGCCCAGCGTCACGATTGTGGTCAAGGACCCACAAATGGTCACTCAGTTCACGCACCCAAGCCTGGACGCGCTCGGAGCAGCGTTCGTCGAAGGCAAACTGGAGCTGGAAGGCTCCATCAGCGACGTGATCCGCGTGGTGGATGAATGGAGCCAGGCGTTGCTGGGCGACATGGACAGCCAGCCGGTGCGCACCGTTCACGACAAGGAAACCGACGCCGAAGCGATTTCCTATCACTACGACCTTTCCAACGCGTTTTATCAACTGTGGCTCGACAGCGACATGGCGTATTCCTGCGCCTATTTCGAGACCGGTAGCGAAACCCTGGAACAGGCCCAGCAAGCCAAATTCCGTCATCTATGCCGCAAGCTACGTCTGCAACCGGGGGATTATCTGCTGGATGTAGGTTGCGGATGGGGCGGTCTGGCCCGTTATGCCGCGCGTGAGTTTGGCGCCAAGGTGTTCGGCATTACCCTCAGCAAGGAGCAATTGGCGCTGGCCCGTGAACGAGTGACCGAAGAAGGCCTGGACGATCTGGTGGAACTGCAACTGCTCGACTACCGCGATCTGCCCCAGGACGGTCGCTTCGACAAGGTGGTGAGTGTCGGCATGTTCGAGCACGTCGGCCACGCGAACCTCGCCGAGTACTGCCAAACCTTGTTCGGCGCGGTGAAGGAGGGCGGCCTGGTGATGAACCACGGGATCACCGCCAAGCACACCGATGGCCGTCCGGTGGGGCGCGGTGCCGGTGATTTCATCGAGAAGTACGTGTTCCCCAACGGCGAGCTGCCGCATCTGGCGATGATTTCTGCGGAGATCAGCGAAGCGGGGCTGGAGATCGTCGACGTCGAAAGTCTGCGCCTGCATTACGCGCGCACCCTGGATCACTGGAGTGAACGCCTGGAAGACAATCTGGAGGCCGCCGGCAAACTGGTGCCTGAGCAGGCGCTGCGGATTTGGCGGCTGTACCTGGCGGGTTGCGCCTACGCGTTCGCCAAGGGCTGGATCAACCTGCACCAGATCCTCGCGGTGAAGGCCCATCCCGATGGCAGCCATGAACTGCCCTGGACCCGCGACGACATCTACACCCCTTAAAGTATCGGAGAAATAAGCCGGGCGACCCGCATGCCGACCTGTTGCAGGCGGTGGGTCTCCCTGCTTTCTTCTTTGGCCACTTCATGAGCCTGGGCGAAATCGTCGGTGAGCATCTGCTCCACTTCGCCGGCAAATTTGCTGTCGACGGTCAGCAACATCACTTCGAAGTTCAGCCGGAATGAGCGGTTATCCAGATTGGCGCTGCCGATGGCGCTGATTTCGCTGTCGATCAACACCACTTTCTGATGCAGGAAACCGGGTTCATAGCGGAACACCCGTACGCCGGCGCGCACCGCTTCGAAGGCATACAGGCTGGACGCGGCATAGACGATGCGATGATCCGGTCGTGAAGGCAGCAGCAACCGCACATCCACACCGCGCAAGACCGCCAGCCTCAGGGCGGCGAACACCGCCTCGTCGGGGATGAAATAGGGGCTGGTGATCCACACGCGTTCGGTCGCCGCGTGGATGGCTTCAACAAAGAAAAGTGAGCAGGTTTCGTAGGAATCGGCCGGACCGCTGGCCAGCAATTGGCAGAGCACACCGTCGTCCGGGTACACCTCCGGCAGTATCAGCGGGGGCAGCGAACGCGCCGCCCAGAACCAGTCTTCGGCGAAGGATTCCTGCATGCAGGCCACCACCGGCCCACGAACCCGCACGTGGGTATCACGCCACGGTGCGAGGGGTGGTTTCTCGCCCATGTATTCGTCACCCACGTTGTGCCCGCCGACGAAGCCCAGCACGCCGTCGACCACGACGATCTTGCGGTGGTTACGGAAGTTGACCTGGAAGCGGTTGAGCCAGCCGCTGCGCGTCGCGAAGGCTTTGACCTCGACGCCGGCATCGCGCAAAGGCTGCACGTAACTGTGGGGCAGGGAGTGGCTGCCGATGCGGTCGTACAGTAGATAAACAGCGACGCCTTCAGCAGCTTTTTTCAACAGCAAGGTTTGCAGGCGTTGGCCGAGGCGGTCGTCGTGGATGATGAAGAATTGAATCAGCACCGCCTCTTTCGCGTGGCTGATGGCGTCGAAAATCGCCTCGAAAGTCGCCTGGCCGTTGATCAGCAAGCTGACTTCGTTGTTCGCCAGGCACGGCATCCGTCCTAGCTTCGGCATCGCTCTCAGCGAGTCGTAAGCGTTGGAGGCGCGTGCAGTCAGCGCTTCTTCCACCCAGGGGCGCCAGTTCAATTCGGAGACGGCCTTGCGCATTTCCTCGTTGGCCTGCCGTCGCGCCTTGATGTAACCATCGAAAGTGCTGCGGCCGAAGACCAGGTACGGGATAAGTGTGAGGTAAGGAATGAACAACAACGACAGGGCCCAGGCGATCGAGCCCTGGGCGGTCCGAACGGTCAAAACGGCATGGATCGCGGCGATCAGCCCTAACGAGTGCGCCAGCGCGATCAGATAACCGAAAATATGCGGTCCAAAATAATCCATGGGGCAGCCTTGCTCCTGAAGATTCAATGCTTAACAGACCATGTTCCGTGCAGAATGTCGCTATTTAATTGGCCCATGAACCGAAGCCCGTGGCTGACGTCTAACGGCCACTACTGATCAGGAGTTACACGATGAACGTTCGTCTGTTGGGTTTGGCCGTGGCTTTTGGTTTGGCACTTCCTGTGGCCGCTCAGGCGCAGATGCTGCAGCCAGGCTTGTGGGAACTGACCTCGAGCAACATGAAGGTCGATGACCAGAACCTGCCGGATCTGCAATTGATCCTGGGCCAGATTCAAAGCCAGATGACCCCTGAACAGCGCGCACAGCTGGAGAAGCAGGGCATCACCATGGGCGGCAAAGGCATTCGCGCCTGCCTGACGCCGGAGCAGGTGAAGACCGACAACATTCCGCTGACCGACCCGCAGTCGGGCTGCAAGCAGGAGATCACCGAACGCACCGGCAACCAGTGGAAATTCCGCTTCAGCTGTCCGAAAGCGCAGGGTGCGGGCGTGGCGACTTTCCTCAGTGATCGCGAGTTCACCACCAAGGTGAACGGCACGTTCAACGCTACCGGCATTCAGCAGAAGGGTAGCCTGGATACTCGTGCGGTGTGGTTGGGGCAGGATTGCGGGACTGTTAAACCAAGAGCTTAAAAGCTTCGCGGGCAGGCTCCACCCATATCCAATGTGGGAGCGAGCCTGCTCGCGATGGCGTCCTCTCAGACCCCCGCAATCCCAGTCGATCGAAGCCAATCACACACCACATCAACCGCCATCCTGCCAAAGTCCTCCCCGGTGCGGCTGCGCACACTGACAAACCCGCCCGCTTGTTCCTTCTCCCCGATCACCACCAGATAAGGCACTTGCTGACTGTGCTCGCGAATCTTGTGGCGGACCTTCTCGTTACGCAGATCCGCGCGAGCGCGCACGCCGCCTCTGCGCAACGTCTCGGTCACTGACTGCGCGTATCCCGCCTGCCGGTCATCCATGCTGACGACCATGACGTGCGGTGGCACCCGCCAGTCGTCCAGTTCCTGCTGGCAGGACCAACAGGTGCCGTAGATGCGCTGAGGCGAAGTGCCGCTGATGTGCTCGAGTGCGAAGGCCTGCAACACGCGGGTGGCGGGTGCATGTGGACCCATCGACACACACTCGAAGTCGCCGAGGAGGTAGGGCGTCAGCTTTTCCTGATAGGCCGATGGCGTGGAGGGTTCGCGGCGGCGGATCGAATGGTTGGTCGCTGCGAGCGTTTTCATCCGCGCTTCGATGCCGGCAAGGTCGACCAGGTTCAAAGGTCGCTCGAACGCAAACTCATAAAAGAAGCCATCCCCCAGCGTCGAGCCGTTCTGCAATTGCGTTTTCGGATAGAGCTGTTTCACGGCCATCGCCAGCATCAGGGCACAGGAGCGCCGCAGGATTTCCAGCCCATCGGGCTCCTGCGGCGTGACGAGGCTGACCCGGGCATCACGTTCGAGCATGTACTCGCAGTCCACCAACACGCCATCGACCCGGCCCGCGACTGCCGCTTTGGCCAGCCCGGGGCTGATACTCGCGGCGAGCTCGTACACCGACAACGGTTGGTCGTATTCACGCAATGAACCATCGCTCAGGGTGATGTGGATCATGTCGGTGCTCTCGAGTGCTAGCGCATAAACCGTAGAGGTAAACCCTGGCAGTTGTCATTAAGACATTTGTCACGCCATGCGATTTGTCCGGACACCAGCGTGGTGCTCACGCTATGGCGAAAGCGTCGACGGGCAAAAGGCGTCCAGCCGCATTGCGACAGGATCGGTTCCTGAGACACGGCAGCGCCGTCAGGCTCGGGTCTGATCAGCACCAGGTCCGCCCAATAACCTTCGCGCAGATAACCCCGGTCGGGAATGGCGAACAGATCGGCGACACGGTGACTGGTCTTGGCCACGAGCGTAGTGATCGGCAGCACGCCATCCGCCACCAATTCCAGCAGCGCGGGGAGGGCGTGTTGCACCAGCGGTAAGCCGGACGGTGCCTGACTGTAAGGACGTTGCTTTTCAGCCCTGGTGTGCGGCGCGTGATCGCTGCCGATGACGTCCAGGCGATCGCTGAGCAAGGCGTGTCGCAAGGCATCGCGGTCGGCCTGGGACTTGATTGCCGGGTTGCATTTGATCTGGTTGCCGAGGTCCGCGTAATCGCGATCATCGAAGAGCAAGTGATGCAGACAGACTTCGGCGGTGATGCGTTTCTGGGCCAGCGGCTTGTCTTCGAACAACGCCAGTTCCCGCGCGGTGGTCAGGTGCAGAACATGAAGACGCGTGCCGTGACGCCTGGCCAGATCCACGGCCAATGAGGACGAGCGAAAACACGCGCCGGCATTACGGATCAGCGGATGGGCCGAGGGCGGAATGTGTTCGCCGAATAGCGCTTTCAGGTTCGCCGCATTGGCTTCGATACTCGGTGTGTGTTCGCAGTGGGCCAGCAGAATCGTCGGCACTTCGGCGAATAGCCGCTCGAGAATCCTCGGGTCGTCCACCAGCATGTTGCCCGTGGACGCCCCCATGAACACTTTTACCCCGGCCACTTCGCAGGGATTGAGGCCGGCGACGGTGTCGAGGTTGTCGTTGCTGACGCCGAAGTGAAAGCCGTAGTTGGCCACGGAATTGATCGCCGCCCGACGCTTCTTGTCGGCGAGTTCGGCGAGGCTCAAGGTCGCCGGGCGGGTGTTCGGCATGTCCATGAAACTGGTGATGCCACCGGCCACCGCGGCTCTGGACTCGGTGTAGAAACTGCCCTTGTCGGGCGCACCGGGATCGCGGAAGTGCACCTGGTCGTCGATCATTCCAGGCACCAGCCATTGCCCGTCGGCATCGATTTCAACGGCCGCATTTTCGCCTTCGATGCTGCGGGCGATCTTGACGATACGGCCGTGGCTGACCAACAGATCACCGTCAAACTCACGTCCTTCATTCACCAGTCGGGCATTGCGAATCAGCACGGTGCTCATGGTCAGAACTCGTTTTGCAGGGCTTTGTAGCCGCGTACCAGATCGACGTTGGTGCGCGCCACGTCCTCGGAAAATTCCGAGGCGCTGACGCTCACCGGCGGGAACTGCGACAGGTCGGTGTTGGGTCCGATGCGGGTGGTGGAGGGCACGTAGAAGTCGGCAGGCAAGTCGCGCCCGTCGACCACCGAGTTGTGTCGTACCACGCTGCCGTCACCGACGGCGCAGTTGAACAGCACGCTGTTGAAACCGATGAACACCCGATCGCCGACAGCGCACGGACCATGAACGATGGAGCGGTGGGCGATCGAACTGAACTCGCCGATGGTCACTGCCGCGCCGGACTTGGAGTGAATCACCACGCCGTCCTGGATGTTCGAGTTGGCGCCGATGGTGATCGGCTCCATCTCGCCCGTAGCGTCCACCTCGTCGGCGCGAATCACGGCGTAGGGGCCGACGAACACGTTTTCGCCGATCACCACTTTGCCGCAGATGATCGCGGTCTTGTCGACGTACGCCGACTCGGCAATCACCGGCAAATCACCTGAGGGATTCTTGCGGATCATGGCTTGCTCAATGCCTCGTACAGGGTGTTGAGGTTGTATTTGAACAGGCCGGCAAATGTGCTGGCCGGACCGGTTGCGGCGAGCGCATCGGAGTACAAGGTGCCGCCGATGTGTGCACCGCTTTCATCGGCAATCTGCTTGAGCAGGCGCGCGTCCTTGATGTTTTCCATGAACACCGCTTTGACCTTGGCCTGGCGGATCTGGGTGATCAGCGCAGCCACTTCGGCGGCGGAAGGTTCGCGCTCGGTGGACAGCCCTTGCGGCGCCAGGAAGTCGATGCCGTAGGCCTGACCGAGATAACCGAAGGCGTCATGGGACGTCACGATCTTGCGGTTGCCCGGTGGCAGGGAACCGAGCTTGGCCTTGGCTTCGGCGAGCAGGGCGTAGATCTGTTTCAGGTAGGCCTGGCTGTTGCGTTCGTAGTCTTTTTTGTTCGCCGGGTCGGCGGCGATCAGTGCCTTGGTGATGTTGCTGATGTACAGCTCGGTGTTCGCCAGATTGTGCCAGGCGTGCGGGTCGGGAACGGTCTCGCCGTCCTCATCCAGCGAGCGTGGGATGACGCCGTGGCTGGCGCTGATGACTGGGGCTTTGGTTTCGGTGCTGGTCACCAGGCGGTCCAGCCATGGCTCGAAACCCAGGCCGTTTTTGATGATCAGCTTGGCTTTCAGTAAAGCCTTGGCGTCATCCGGCGTTGGCTCGTAGGTGTGGGCATCGGCGTCCGGCCCGACCATGTTGGTGATCTGGATATGGTCGCCGCCGACCTGATGGGTCATGTCGGCAAGGATGCTGAAACTGGTGACCACCTGAAGTTTCTCAGCGGCGGACAGCGACATCGATAGCATCAAACTGAACAGCACGAGTAAAGCGCGCATCGGGCAACACCTCATTGGGATGTGAGCAAAGGCGGGCGGCGCAGCAAACCGTGCACCGGACCGAATACCACGGACAGCAAGTACAAACCGCCAGCCACCAGCACAATTGCCGGGCCGCTGGGCAGCGAGTAGTAGAACGACAGCAGCAAGCCGAGCCATACCGAGAGGCAGCCGAGCAGGGCGGCGATGACCATCAACACGGGCAGGCGACGACTCCAGAAACGTGAGGCGGCAGCGGGCAACATCATCAAACCGACCACCATCAAAGCGCCGATGGCTTGGAAACCGATCACCAGGTTCAGCACCACCAAGGTGAGAAATACGCCGTGTGCCAGAGGTCCGAGGCGGCTGACGGTTTGCAGAAAGAGTGGGTCGAGGGTGTCGAGCAACAGCGGTTTGTAGATGAACGCCATGGCGATCAGGCTGAACCCCGAGACCCACAACATGCCGGTCAAGGTCGGGCCATCGACCGCCAGTGCCGAACCAAAAAGCAGGTGCAGCAGGTCCAGGCGTTTGCCGGCGATGCCAAGGATCAACACGCCACTGGCGAGGGAAATCGGGTAGATCGCGGCGAGGCTTGCATCCTCCCGCAGGCCGGTGCGGCGGGTGATCCATGCTGCGAGTCCGGCCATGCTGAGGCCGGCGCCGAGCCCGCCGAGAGTCAACGCCGGAAGACTCAAACCGGCAAACCAGAAGCCGAGCGCTGCACCGGGCAGGATGCCGTGAGCGACCGCATCGCCGATCAGGCTCATGCGTCGCAGGATCAGAAATACGCCGAGTGGCGCCGTGCTGCACGCCAATACCAATCCGCCCAGCAGGGCCCGGCGCATGAACACGAACTCGTGGAACGGTTGCCAAAGTTGCGTGGCGGCGAGCATCAGGCCACCTGCGTTTGTGGTTGTTGGCGGATCAGATCGATGCTCGGGCCGAGCACGCAGCCACTGCTTTTGATCAGCAGCGTTTGCGGAATGTGTTGGCGAACGGCGGCCAGGTCATGACAGACCACCACGAGGGTTCGCCCTTCCGCGCGCCAGGCGTGGATGTGCTTCCACAGCAATTCCTGGCCGAGTTCGTCGAGGGCGGCATGGGGTTCGTCGAGCAACAGAAGCGGCGCTTCTGCGAGGCTCAAACGGGCGAGCAGGGCGCGTTGCAATTCGCCACCGGAGAGGGCCATCAACGGGCGCTGTTCCAGGCCCGTCAGGCACCAGTTTTCCAGCACGGCTTTCAGCCGTTGGTGACGGACCTCGGGTGATTGCTTGGTGCCCCAGAATCCAGCCGCCACCAACTCTTGCAGGCTGATGGGGAATTGCCGGTCGAGGTGTTGTTGCTGGGGGAGAAACGAGAGGGAACCTTTGCGTGGAACATCCAGCATCACTTTGCCAGTCAGCGGCTTTTGCAGTCCGGCGATGACCTTCAACAAACTGCTTTTGCCCGATCCATTGGCACCGATGACGGCGGTGAGGCTGCCCTTGGGCAATTCAAAATCCACGGGCGGCGTGAGCGGCCGTCCGGGGGCGCCCCAACGCAACGCCTGGCAACGGATCATGCGGCCTCCCAGTTCCATCGACTTTCGGCGACGGCGTCGTGGGCGTGCAGGCTTTCCGCGTGGACGACTTTCAAGTGAAAAGCGTTGATGCCAGGAGAGCGCTTCAGGGCCAGATTCAAGCGTCGCGCAGCGTCTTCACAGAACATCAGGTTCTGCCCGTTGGCCAAGGCGAAGGCTTGTTCGTCAGCACGCTTCACGGCGGTTTGCACGGCGGTTCCGAGCGCGGCTTCGGCGTCGTTGATCAGCGCAATCAGCGGCAGGTCATCCAGATAGTCGTCGAGACGAAGCTTCAACTGTGCATGGCTGCGCTGACTATGAGGTGTCGCGACGATACCTTTTGTGGAACCCAACCAAGCCAATACATCGGCGTGTTGCAGTGACTGGTTGGCGAAGTCGTTGACGAATTGTTGCTGAATCAACTGCCGGGACAACGCTGCTGAGCAGGGGCACGTAGAGGAATAAGGCACGTCTATTTTTAGTTCCACGTGGAACATTGCGTTTTTCAAACGCGCTTCAATGCTGACGGGATAGGTTTTCCAACCGGACAGCGGGCTGATCAGCGCTGGCCGTTTGAGCAATAAGTCCGCGTGAATATTCAGGTAAGCGCTGTTGGACAGACCTTCATGGGTATCAAGAAACCGCTGCAACACGCGCCGCAATAGCGAGGGTGTCAGTGTTTCCTGCTCCAGCAATTCCAGCGCCAGATACAACCGCGACATATGAATCCCACGCGCGTCTCCATCGTCGAGGCTGACGCCGGCATCGGCCTTCGCGCTCAAGCGCTGGCCATCGAAAAAAACGGGAAGTGCAATGCCGCACATGCCCACCCATTCAAGTGGCAGGGCTTGGCGTGAGGCCTGCGCGGCGATATCCGGCAGAGTCAGCGCATTCATGAGCAGGTCCATCGTGGAAGTCGGTTCGACATGTTATGTTATTACATTAAAATCGACTACGCCTTTTTCACGAGCGGCTTTCAAAATGCACAGACGTCACTTGCTCAACCTGATCCTGGCCAGCGCGGCCTTCGCACTGCCCTTTGGTGTGAGTGCCACGCAAATTCGCAACGCGCGGCTCTGGCGTTCGGATGACAAGTTGCGGCTGGTGTTCGACCTGAGCGGGCCGGTGCAGTACAAAACCTTTTCCCTGAGTGCGCCTGAGCGGCTGATCATTGACCTGAGCGGCGCCAACCTCAGTGGCGATTTCAGTCAGCTGGCCCTCGGCAACACGGTGATTCGCTCGATCCGCTCCGGGCACTTCGGCCAGGGCGATACGCGGATCGTCCTCGACCTCAGCGGCCCGGTGCAGCTCAACAGCTTTCTGTTGCCGCCACAGGACGGGCAAGGTCATCGGCTGGTGCTTGATCTGAAAACTGTCGTGCCACTGCAGATCGCAGCCGCGCCCGAAGCGCCGGTCGACAAGGCTCATCCCAAGCGCGACATCATCGTGGTGGTCGATCCAGGCCACGGCGGCAAAGACCCCGGCGCGGTCGGCGCCAAAGGCGAACGGGAGAAAGATGTGGTGCTGTCCATCGCGCAGCTGTTGGCCAAACGGCTGAAGCGGGAGAAGGGCTTCGACGTGAAACTGGTGCGCAACGACGACTTCTTCGTGCCGCTGCGCAAGCGCGTGGAAATCGCCCGCAAGCACAACGCCGACATGTTCATCTCGGTCCACGCCGATGCAGCGCCGCGCCTGACGGCTTCAGGTGCGTCGGTGTATTGCTTGTCTGAAGGGGGCGCGACGTCGGCCACTGCGCGCTTCATGGCGCAGCGAGAGAACGGCGCGGACCTGTTGGGCGCTACCAGCCTGCTCAATCTCAAGGACAAGGACCCGATGCTCGCCGGGGTGATTCTCGACATGTCGATGAACGCCACGATCGCCGCCAGCCTGCAGTTGGGCAACACCGTGCTCGGCAGCCTGGCGGGTATTACCACGCTGCATCAGAAGCGCGTGGAACAGGCCGGATTCGCCGTGTTGAAGTCGCCCGACGTGCCATCGATCCTGGTGGAAACCGGCTTCATTTCCAATGCCCGTGACAGTCAGCGGCTTGTGACTGCGCGACACCAGCAAGCGGTGGCTGACGGTTTGTTCGAAGGCTTGCAGCGCTACTTTCAGAAAAATCCGCCACTCAACAGTTACCTCGCCTGGCAGCAGGAACAGAAAAAATCGCAGGCCTAGCAACCGGTGATTCGGCTACAGGTGAACTTGGCGCTGCTGCCACCGGAGCTGGAAAACCGATTGAGGGTGGTCCAGCCCACCCGACGGTTATAGCCAACCCAGGCTTCGCCGTCGGAAGCGATCCCGGTGAAAAACGTCAATTGCCCGTAGCGGCTATTGGTCTGCGCCCAATAGCGTTTACCCGCCCGTTCAAAGCCCCGCAAGTAGATCGTGCTGCCCACGGTGTTGACGCTGTAGGCATTGCCGTCGGCATCGACGCACGCCAGCAGGTTGGCGCTTCGGGTGCATTTGGCCAGGTTTGGCACCTGTGCCACGGCATCTACGGCGAGTAGCAGCGAAACGCTCAGCAGCGCCAGTTTCAGGGCAATACGCATGGGATTTCTCACGGACCGAACGGGCTCCAGCATCGTGCCCTTTGTCATTTGCGGCAAGAGGGGGGTGGCTTGAATGTATTGTTATACTGTAACGTAAAAATAAGCCCGACACTGCGACCGGGCATCCCTGTGAGGAACTCCTGATGCCCAATCGTCTCCCCGTGACCGTCCTGTCGGGCTTTCTCGGTGCCGGCAAAAGCACGCTGCTCAATTATGTGCTGCGTAACCGCGACAATCTTCGCGTCGCGGTAATCGTCAACGACATGAGCGAAATCAACATCGATGGCAGCGAAGTCCAGCGTGACGTCACCCTGAACCGCGCCGAAGAAAAACTCGTGGAAATGAGCAACGGCTGCATCTGCTGCACCTTGCGCGAAGACCTGCTCGACGAAGTCAGCCAGCTCGCCAAGGACGGCCGTTTCGATTACCTGCTGATCGAGTCGACCGGCATCTCCGAGCCACTGCCGGTTGCGGAAACCTTTACGTTCCGCGACGAAGCAGGGCAGAGCCTGGCCGACATCGCGCGGCTCGACACCATGGTCACCGTGGTCGATGGCATGAACTTCCTGCTCGATTATCAGGCCGCCGAAAGCCTCGCTTCCCGAGGCGAAACCCTGGGCGAAGAGGACGAGCGCTCGATCACCGATCTGTTGATCGAGCAGATCGAGTTCGCCGACGTGATCCTGATCAGCAAGATCGACCTGATCAGCAGCCGCGAGCGCGAGGAGTTGATCGCCATCCTCGAACGCCTGAATTCTCAGGCCGACATCATCCCGATGGTCATGGGTGAAGTCCCGCTGAACAAGATCCTCAACACCGGCCGATTCGATTTCGAAAAAGCCGCGCAAGCACCGGGCTGGCTGCAGGAACTGCGTGGCGAACACGTGCCGGAAACCGAGGAATACGGCATCGCGTCCACGGCTTATCGCGCGCGCCGCCCGTTCCATCCGCAGCGCTTTTTCAGCTTCATCGACCGCCCGTGGGTGAATGGAAAACTGCTGCGTTCCAAAGGCTTTTTCTGGCTGGCCAGCAAGCCGACGGATGCGGGGAGTTGGTCCCAGGCCGGCGGTTTGATGCGCCATGGTTTTGCCGGGCGCTGGTGGCGTTTCGTGCCGAAAAACCAGTGGCCGCAGGACGAAGAAAGCACCGCCGGGATCATGGAAAACTGGACCGCCGCCACCGGTGATTGCCGGCAGGAACTGGTCTTCATCGGCCAGAACATCGACTTCGCCCGACTCACCGCAGAGCTGGATGCTTGCCTGCTGACTGACGAAGAAATGGTTCCGGGGGCCGAGGGCTGGCGATTGCTGCCCGACCCGTTCGGCCCCTGGCATGAAGAGGCCGCTGCGTGATGCTGGCTCCGACCCTGAAATTACGTCCCGTCGTTTGCCAGGTCGAGGGCGAGACGCCGCAAACCCTCGCGCGGATTCTGGACGATGGCGTGAACCTCGCGATCTGGCAGCGCCGGCTGCCGGTACACATCGCCGACTTCGGCCGCTTGCTGTTGTCCCTGAACGAGCCACTGGCCGAGTCGCTGGTTCTGGAGCTGCCAGAGGATGACACCGAACCGAATCTGCACGGGCTGGCCTCGGGTTTCACCGATCTTGAAGGGTATGAAGGTTTTGTGGCCGATGTTTCCTGGCTGGTCAGTGCCTTCGCCTGTCTGCTGGGCGCCCGGCGCATCGGCGTGCGCCTGCGGGTGCTGGACAAGGCCATGTGCCCACGTTTCCACGTCGATCATGTGCCGGTGCGCCTGATCACCACCTATGCCGGTGTCGGCAGTCAGTGGCTGAAGGAAGGGGCGATGGACCGCCGTCTGTTGAGCCAGCCCGAAGCCGAACCCATGGCCGATTCACTGATCGAGCAGATCGGCAGCGGCGCCGTGGCACTGCTCAAGGGCGAGAAATGGCATGGCAACGAAGGCTTCGGCCTGATTCATCGTTCGCCGCAGCTCGCGCCGGGCGAGCGCCGCGTGATCCTGACCCTCGACTGGCTGGCCTGACGGCTCAAGGCTTGAGCCAGTTGCCCTGGCTCTGGCCTTCGCAGAACGGCTTCAGGTACGCCGCGTCGGTGGCCACGCCGTAATAGTGAATATCCTGCCGGTAAGGCATATTGGCGACTTGCGCGTTGCTGCACACGCCGAATGCACCACCGGGGCATTGGTCAACGTACTGTACGTCGACTTTCTGCCCGGCCAGGTTCGGCTGGCAGAATCCGTCGGCGAAGAGCTTTTCCGGGATGTTGCGGTTCTGCTGGCAGACTTTCACGTCGAGTCGCTCAGCCGTGCTATGTACCACACATGCCTGGGCCAGTGCCTCGCCGGAAACGAAGGTCAACAGCAACGTCCAGCCAATCAACCGCATCCTTTACCTCCTCAGAAAACTTCGACCATGTTGCAGAACATTCCCACCCACGTCATTGCCGGTCCATTGGGTGCAGGCAAGACCAGTTTGATCAAGCACCTGCTGGCGCAACGCCCGGCGAACGAACGCTGGGCGGTGCTGATCAACGAGTTCGGGCAGATCGGCCTCGACGCCGCGCTGCTGACCCGGGACGTCGATGGTATCGCACTGGGTGAAGTGGCCGGAGGGTGTTTGTGTTGCGTCAATGGTGCGCCGTTCCAGATCGGCCTCGGACGTTTGCTGCGCAAGGCACGGCCGGACCGGTTGTTCATCGAACCGTCCGGGCTCGGCCATCCGGCGCAATTGCTCGGGCAATTGAAGGAGGCGCCGTGGGTCGGCGTACTGTCTGTTCAGCCCTGCGTGCTGGTGCTGGATGCCCAGGCGCTCGCGGCGGGTAAACCGTTGCCGGTCACGCAGCAGGAGGCATTGAGCAGCGCCGGCCTGCTGTTGCTGAACAAGTCCGAAGGCCTCGTCGACAGTGATCGGCAGCGGATCGTCGCGCAACTACCGGCGCATCGTTTGTACTGGACGCAGCAGGCAGTGCTGCCATTGAGCGAATTACCGGGCCTTGAAGCGAAGGCTGTAGCGGGTGTGGATAACTTCATCGCCCCCAAAGGCCTGGCGCAGATGTCGGCGGTCTGGACCGACCCTGCGCTGCCGATTTGCCTGCATCAGGCGCAGGACGACGGCTGGAGCATCGGCTGGCGCTGGCATCCGAGCCAGACGTTTGATTCGGCGCGTGTGGGTCGTTGGCTTGAAAGCCTCGCCTGGCGGCGGGCAAAGCTGGTTATCCACAGCCGCGACGGTTGGCTGTCGGCCAATGCACTGGATAACTCGGCACTGGCGTGGCAACCCAGCGAGTGGCGCCGGGATTCGCGGATCGAGCTGATTTTCAGTGAGCCTCAGGCGGTTGATTCATTGCAGAGCGCACTGGCCGACTGTCGGTTGAATTAGGGACGCCATTTTGTGTGTTCTTGCCGCCACTGGCTAAGCTCAATCACGTCTGCGCTCGGCCTCGCAACGTCGACCACCGGAGGCGTTTCGTCGAACGGCATCGGGTAGGGCGCCAGTTCGATTTGCGCGCTATGGGCGCCGAACTGGGTGATGGTGCCGTTATGGCGAGTCTCGCCGGTTACCGTGAACTCAAAGTTGTACACGCGGGCCAGGCGACGCCGACCGTTGGCATCCTTGATGAAGGCAATTTTTTTCAGCGCGACGTTGCCGTCCAGCAACTCGATCCCGAGCTTGCCGCAATGCTGCTTCACCCGTTCCAGCGCACGCTCGCGCAGGCCATGGTTGTGCCATAGCCACGCACCGCCGGTGGCGAGCAGCATTAGCACGAAGATATTTCCGAGGGTCAGCATCAACAGGGTGCTCCAACAAGATAGTGCCAGCTTAACTGCGTCGCCGGTCTGTCGTACAGGCTGCGTTTAGTCGCATACTGCGCGGCTTGAATTTCAATCGGTTTACGGAAAACTCACCGCATGAAACGTACGCCCCATCTGCTCGCCATTCAGTCCCACGTGGTGTTCGGCCACGCCGGCAACAGCGCCGCGGTCTTCCCGATGCAGCGGGTCGGGGTGAATGTCTGGCCGCTCAACACTGTTCAGTTCTCCAACCACACCCAGTACGGCCAGTGGGCCGGTGAAGTGCTGGCGCCGCACCAGATCCCCGAGCTGGTCGAAGGCATCGCGGCGATCGGCGAACTGGGCAACTGCGACGCGGTGCTGTCCGGCTACCTCGGCAGTGCGGCCCAGGGCCGGGCGATCCTGACGGGCGTGGCGCGGATCAAGTCGATGAACCCCAAGGCGCTGTATCTCTGCGATCCGGTGATGGGCCATCCGGAGAAGGGCTGCAGCGTGCCGGCCGAGGTCAGCGATTTCCTGCTGGAAGAGGCGGCTGCCGTGGCGGATTTCATGTGCCCGAACCAGCTGGAGCTGGACACCTTCTCCGGGCGCAAGCCGCTATCGCTGTTCGACTGCCTGGCCATGGCGCGAGCGTTGCTGGCGCGCGGTCCGAAAGCCGTGCTGGTCAAGCATCTGGCCTATCCCGGCAAACCGGCGGACGTGTTTGAGATGTTGCTGGTGACGGCTGAAGCGAGCTGGCATTTGCGGCGTCCGCTGCTGGCGTTTCCGCGTCAGCCGGTGGGCGTGGGTGACCTGACGTCCGGGCTGTTCCTCGCTCGGGTGCTGCTGGGGGATAGCCTGGTGGCGGCGTTTGAGTTCGCCGCGTCGGCGGTGCATGAAGTGCTGCTGGAAACCCAGGCGTGCGCCAGCTATGAGCTGGAACTGGTGCGGGCGCAGGACCGGATTGCGCATCCGCGGGTGCGGTTTGAGGCCACCGCGATCAGCCTTTGATTTCTGCGTTGAAGCCAATCGCGAGCAGGCTCGCTCCCACAAGGAGTCTTCGGTGTAGATCCCCTGTAGGAGCGAGACCGGCTTGCCGGCGATGACTATCTGAAACTATCCACAGACCTCAGGCGTCGCCCTTGATCTCCTGATAGCGCTTTTCCAGCTCCTGACGAATCTGCCGACGCTGCTGCGCCTGGATGAAGCGGCGTTTGTCTTCACTGTTCTGTGGTTGCAGCGGCGGTACGGCGGCCGGCTTACGGTCGTCATCCACCGCGACCATGGTGAAGAAACAGCTATTGGTGTGGCGCACCGAGCGCTCGCGGATGTTTTCGGTCACCACCTTGATGCCCACCTCCATGGAGGTGTTGCCGGTGTAGTTGACTGAAGCGAGAAAGGTTACCAGTTCGCCGACATGGATCGGCTCGCGAAAAATCACCTGGTCCACCGACAGGGTCACCACGTAGCGGCCAGCGTAACGGCTGGCGCAGGCGTAGGCCACTTCGTCGAGGTACTTGAGCAAGGTGCCGCCGTGGACATTGCCAGAGAAGTTGGCCATGTCGGGGGTCATCAATACCGTCATCGACAGCTGGGCGTTTCCGGGTTCCATAGCGTTCTCACGGTTCAAGACAGGTTTCGGAGGAATGCACCTCTGCGGGTGCCTGGTCGGTTTTTTCAAACCACAGTTATCCGGACGCCGGGCGGGTGATCGCCGTCACGCCGGATCGATCTGTTTCCATATATTGCACCGCCTTTCTGCCGGAAGTCGCGGTGTTACCCTTCAAAAGCCCACCCCAAGGGAAATTCCTACGCGGAAAACGAATTAATCACACCGCTCGACCAGACGTTTCCCGCGTCTGGTGGCTGAGCAATGTCACCCAAGGAGCCCCACGCCATGCATGCCATCAGTTTTATTCAGGATCTGGCAGTGATCATGTTGGTCGCGGGTGTGGTGACCGTGCTGTTTCATCGCCTCAAACAGCCCGTGGTTCTGGGTTATATCGTTGCCGGTTTCATCATTGGCCCGCACACGCCGCCGTTCGGCCTGATCCACGACGAAGAAACCATCAAGACCCTCGCCGAGCTGGGGGTGATTTTCCTGATGTTCTGCCTGGGCCTGGAGTTCAGCCTGCGCAAGCTGTTCAAGGTCGGTGCCACGGCGTTTATCGCGGCGTTCCTGGAAATCGTGCTGATGATCTGGATCGGCTACGAAATCGGCCGCTGGTTCGACTGGAACACCATGGATTCGTTGTTCCTCGGCGCAATCCTGGCGATTTCCTCGACCACCATCATCGTCAAGGCACTCAATGACCTGAAGATGAAAAACGAGCGCTTCGCGCAGCTGATCTTCGGGGTGCTGATCGTCGAGGACATCCTCGGCATCGGCATTATTGCCTTGCTGTCGAGCATCGCGGTCAGCGGCACGGTCAGTTCCGGCGAAGTGTTTTCCACAGTCGGCAAGCTGTCGCTGTTCATGATTGTCGCGCTGGTCGTCGGGATCCTGCTGGTGCCACGACTGCTGGCCTACGTGGCCAAGTTCGAAAGCAACGAAATGTTGCTGATCACGGTGCTGGGCCTGTGCTTCGGCTTCTGTCTGCTGGTGGTCAAGCTCGAATACAGCATGGTGCTGGGGGCGTTCCTGATCGGCGCGATCATGGCCGAATCCCGCCAGTTATTGAAAATCGAGCGCCTGATCGAGCCGGTTCGCGACCTGTTCAGTGCGATCTTCTTCGTCGCCATCGGCTTGATGCTCGACCCGATGATATTGCTGCAATACGCGTGGCCGATTGCGGTGATCACCGTGGCCGTCGTACTTGGCAAGATGCTGTCCTGCGGCCTCGGTGCCTTTATCGCCGGCAACGACGGACGCACCTCACTGCGCGTGGGGATGGGGCTTTCGCAGATTGGCGAATTTTCTTTCATCATCGCGGCGCTGGGGATGACCCTGCAGGTCACCAGTAACTTCCTGTATCCGGTTGCCGTGGCGGTGTCGGTCATCACCACGCTGCTGACGCCGTACCTGATCCGCGCCGCCGATCCCTTGTCGATCAAACTGGCGTCCGTGATGCCGGAGCGTCTGGGCCGGGTGTTGGGGATGTACGGCGAATGGCTGCGCAGCATCCAGCCTCAGGGCGAAGGGGCGCTGCTGGCGTCGATGATCCGGCGGATCCTGTTGCAGGTGGGGGTCAATCTGGCGCTGGTGATTGCGATCTTCTTTTCAGGCGCTTTCTTCGCCGAGCGCATGTCCACGTACCTGGAGGAGTGGATCAGCGATCCGAGCTGGCAGAAAGCGTTGATCTGGGGCGGGGCATTGCTGTTGTCGCTGCCGTTCCTGATTGCCGCCTATCGCAAGCTCAAGGCGCTATCGATGCTGCTGGCGGAGATGGGTGTCAAAGCGGAGATGGCTGGGCGCCACACGCAGCGAGTGCGTCGGGTAATCGCCGAAGTGATCCCGATTCTCTCGCTGCTGGTGATCTTCCTGCTGCTGGCAGCCTTGTCGGCCAGTATTCTGCCGACCAACAAGTTGCTGGTGCTGATCGTCGTTGTTGCAGCTGCTGTGGCGGCGTTGCTCTGGCGCTGGTTCATCCGCGTGCACACGCGGATGCAAGTGGCCTTGCTTGAAACCCTGGATAACCACAAGGATTCGTCCGGGCACTGACCACGCGGCGCGTCAGACGTCTCAGCTCTCCAGCCAGACGTCTCGCGCCCAGTGCCACACCGACTCCCAGGTTTCTTCGGCGATCAGCTCTTCTTCGGCCTGCCACAGCACCACGGTGCCGTCTTCTTCGACGCAGTAGTAGTCGTCGCCGTCCTGGCAGATCGGGATCAGGCTGCGATCAACACCCGCATCCCAGGCGTTGGCGGCAACGTCGGGCAGGTAGGTGTGGGATTGCGGATCGGTGACGGTCACCGGCTCCAGGCTGCCGTAGACCACGTCGCTGACGGTCAGCAAAAATTCTCTGAAGACAAACGGAATGTCGATGAACAGTTGTTCTTCGATCTCGACCAGCAGATCTTCGTCGGGCAACTCCAAGGGGACCGGTACCGGTTCGTTGGCTTCACGCAGTTGTTCGATGATTTCTTCCACGTCCGGGATCCTCTTGCTTGATGGCGCGGTTTAGTTGGGGCGGTTTATACAGTAGCTTGCTATAGATGCAACCGCGAAATAGAAAACCCCGGACGAGTCCGGGGTTTTATTACAGCATGCTTAACGCAGGAAGAATCAGCCGTTCTGGCGGATACCTGCGACCAGCCAAGGCTGGTTCTCGCCCTGTGCACGTTCCATGTTCCAGCTTTCGCTGAACACTTCGCCCTGGTCGAAGCGCGAAGTCTTCGACACACCGCTGAAGGTCAGGGTGGCGATGGTCTTGTCGGCACGGTCGTCGACGCCATCCAGCTGAACATTGAGGTTATCAATGTAGGTGGACTGGAAACCGTCGCCCAGGTCGGCACGCTCGCGCTTGAGGAACTCAAGCAGTTGCGGGGTTACGAACTCGGCGATCTTGTCCATTTCGTTGGCGTCCCAGTGTTGCTGCAGGGACTGGAAGTGGTTGCGGGCCGCTTCAATGAAGTTCTTTTCATTGAACCAGGCTGGCGCGTTGATCACCGGACGAGCGGCAACCGGTGCGGCCGAACCGCCGAAGATCGAACCCATGGCTGCCGGCTTCTGTTCGAACACTTCACGCTGCATCGGCGCGCCAGCCGGAGCCAGGTGCTCCTGCTGCTTGCGGCGACGAGCGGCGATGAAACGGAAGACCAGGAAGGCGATGACCGCCATGATCAGGATGTCGAAGATCTGCATGCCCTGGAAGCCGCCGCCCATGAACATGGAGGCCAGCAGGCCGCCCGCAGCGATACCGGCCAGAGGGCCGAGCCAGCGGGAAGCACCGCCGGCCTTGGCGGCAGCGCCAGCGGCACCGGCCGCGCCCGCAGTGGCAGCAGCGCCACCTGCAGCAGAAGAAGGAGCCATTTGGCTGGTCTGGTGAGTCGGCGCAGCGCCGGAGCTCTTGCCGCCACCAAAGCGCTTGGCGTTGGCGTCGAGGCTCATCGTCAGGCCGATGCACAACGCCATGGCGATGCTAAGAAAACGTTTCATAAAGGGAATTCCCATTTGTGGATGGCACGCGCGCCATGTTGCACAGCTGAAGTGTTACTGGCTAGCGGCAGAGTGTTTCGGGCTTTTGCCTGACAGGTTTCATTCAGCTTCAGTCAGGGCAATCAGGCCTGTTAACTTTGGTCTGTAGGACGAGTTGAATAGTTCTGTAGGACGGGGCCTAGCGCCGTAGCGCGAGCAGGATCACACCGGAGGTGATCAGGCCGATTCCGCCCCATTGGCGCAGGTCGAGTTTTTCGCCCAGCAGGATCACGCCGAGCACCGCCACCAGCACCACGCTGAGCTTGTCCACCGGAGCTACCAGCGAAGCCGGTCCCAGTTTCAGCGCCCGGAAGTAGCAGATCCATGAGGCGCCGGTGGCCAGGCCCGACAACAGCAGGAACAGGTAGCTGCGGGCCGAGATCGATCCTAATGACTGATATTGGCCCGTGGCGTACAAAATCAAGGCCAGGCTGACGAGAACCACGACGGTGCGCAGCAAGGTGGCGAAGTCGGAATTGACGTTTTCGATGCCGATCTTGGCGAAGATCGCGGTCATGGCCGCGAATGCTGCCGATAGCAGGGCCCAGAATGTCCAGGAAGAAAAGAAACCCGAGCCCATGGTTCGTGCCTTTATAAGATCAACCTGCCGAAGTGGTTCAACCCCCAACACCTGTAGGAGTGAGCCTGCTCGCGATAGCCGCACTTCGGATAACCCGCGGTGCCCTCAATCGCGAGCAGGTTCGCTCCTGCAGAAAAGCCTTCAGATCGCTTCCAGCTTCGCGTAACCCAGCATCAGCCACTTGCTGCCTTCGCTGAAGTTCACCTGCACCCGTGCCTGAGCCCCGGCGCCTTCGAAGTTCAGGATCACACCATCGCCGAACACCGAATGCCGAACGGCCTGGCCGAGGCTGAAACCGGTGTCCGGAATCTCGCTGCCGCCAAACAGGCTGCTGGCGCTCTGCTGCTGGCCACCACCGAACGGACGGCTGACGCTGTTGGAAAGCCGTACTTCCTGAATCAGGCCTTTCGGCACTTCACGTACGAAACGCGAGACCTTGTTGTAGGTTTCGCTGCCGTACAGGCGTCGGGTTTCAGCATAGGTCATCACCAGGTTCTGCATGGCCCGGGTGATGCCGACATAGGCCAGGCGCCGCTCTTCCTCAAGCCGACCGGGTTCTTCCAGGCTCATCTTGTGCGGGAACAGGCCCTCTTCCATGCCCACCAGGAACACGTAAGGGAATTCCAGGCCCTTGGCGCTGTGCAGGGTCATCAGCTGAATGCTGTCTTCGTGCTCATCAGCCTGGGTATCCCCGGCCTCCAGCGAGGCGTGACCGAGGAATGCCGCCAGTGGCGTCAGGTCTTCGTCTTCTTCGCTGTTCTCGAAGTTGCGCGCGGCGCTGACCAGTTCCTCAAGGTTTTCTACCCGGGCCTGGCCTTTCTCGCCTTTTTCCGCTTCGTGGTAGGCGATCAGTCCGGACTGCTCGATGACGGTCTGGGTCATCAGGTGCAGCGGCATGTCCATGCACTTGGCGGCGAGGTTCTCGATCAGCTCGATAAACGCGCCCAGTGCGCCGGCGGCACGACCGGTCAGGCCTTTATTGGCGACCAGCAGGCGCATCGCTTCCCACATCGACACATCACTGTGGCGTGCGTGGTCGCGGATCGCTTCGACGGTTTTTTCACCGATGCCGCGAGCGGGAACGTTGATCACCCGCTCCAGTGCCGCATCGTTGCCACGGCCTTCCAGCAAACGCAGGTAAGCCATGGCGTTCTTGATTTCTGCCCGCTCGAAGAAGCGCTGGCCGCCATAGATGCGGTACGGAATGCGCTCGCGCAGCAAAGCTTCTTCCAAAACGCGCGATTGGGCGTTGGAGCGGTACAAAATCGCGATATCGCTGCGTGCCAGGCCGGTTTTCAGCGCGCTTTCGATGGTTTCCACCACGTAGCGTGCTTCGTCGTGTTCGTTGAACGCGGCGTACAGGTTGATCGCTTCGCCATCGCCGCCGTCGGTCCACAACTCCTTGCCCATGCGCCCGGTGTTGTTGGCGATCAGGGCGTTGGCAGCCTTGAGGATCCCGGCGGTGGAGCGGTAGTTCTGCTCCAGGCGAATGGTCTCGGCGTCCGGGAAGTCGTCGGAATACTGATAGATGTTCTCGATTTTCGCGCCACGCCAGCCGTAGATCGACTGATCGTCGTCGCCCACCACCATCAGGCTGTCGCCGCCCTTGGCCAACAGGCGCAACCAGGCGTACTGCACGGCGTTGGTGTCCTGGAACTCGTCCACCAGAATATGCCGGAAGCGCTTCTGATAGTGCGCCAGCAGTCCCGGGTGATCGCGCCACAGGTCGAGGGCGCGCAGCAGCAGTTCGGAGAAGTCGATCACGCCAGCGCGCAGGCACGCGGCCTCATAGGCTTCATAAATGCTGCGCATGGTCGCCAGGAACAGGTCGCCGCTGGCTTGAATGTGTTGCGGACGCAAACCTTCGTCTTTCTGCCCGTTGATGAACCACTGGGCCTGACGGGCCGGCCAGCGTTGCTCGTCCAGGCCCAGCTCGCGGATCACCCGCTTGACCAGCCGTTGCTGATCGTCGCTGTCGAGAATCTGGAAGGTCTGGCTCAGGCCGGCTTCCTGCCAGTGCGCCCGCAGCAAGCGGTGCGCCAGGCCGTGGAAGGTGCCGACCCACATGCCCGCCGGGTTGATCCCCATCAGCTGCTCGATGCGATGGCGCATCTCGGCTGCGGCCTTGTTGGTGAAAGTCACCGACAGGATCGAGTGGGGCGAGGCGTTCTCGACCTGGATCAACCAGGCGATACGGTGCACCAGCACTCGGGTTTTACCGGAACCAGCACCGGCCAGGACCAACTGACGACCCACGGAGGCAGCTACGGCCTGGCGTTGGGCATCGTTGAGGGAGTTCAGCAGAAGGGAGAGGTCATCGCGCATCGGGGCATTCTAGGGGGCCGCGCCACACCGGGCAAACCCCGCTTTGCATTAGCCGATGAAAGTTACGCGCAGGACGACCGGTCGGTCACTGGCTGCAGCCGTTGGCGGGGCTCGCTTGCAGGGTTTTCGGGGGGCAAAGGGCCTGCTGGCTTTTGTCGAATTTATGATCTGGAGCAGTTTGGTAAGGGCATTGGCTTGTGTATGCTCCGTCCACGTTTCGGGCTCATGCTCATCATTATAAGAACAAGAACATTGCCTATGACCCTCAGCACCGACCTGTCGGGCCCCACTGTGGAGCCTCGGGTTATCCGCAAACAGTACGCCCAGGAAATGGCGGTCGAGCGCACGCGCCTGCTTTACCAAGGCTCGCTGCTGCCCACGCTGTTCATGCTGATCAATGGCCTGGTGTGCGCAGGATTGCTCTGGAGCCCACAGCGCTACTTCCTCGTCAGCGTCTGGCTGGTATGGTTGCTGTCGCTGGTGGCGTTGCGGGTGATTCAGGTTGCCGCTTTCGACTCGGCGATTCCCAATCGCCAGGCCCACCCGGTCTGGCGTCGCATGTTTCTGCTCGGTTCGGCCATGACCGGCCTGACCCTGGCCGGCGCCGGCATAGCCCTGGTGCCCGCCGACAATTTCATCCAGCAAGCCTGGGTGTTCGGCCTGATTGGCGCGGCGGCCCTGTCGGCCAGCGTTGCCTATGCCGTCAGCCTGCCCGCGTTCCTGTCCTTTACCTTGCCGTGCCTGCTGCCGGCCATCGCCTATCTGTTTTGGGGCGGTGACGCGCAAGAGCAGGGATGGGGCTGGTTCGGGCTGATTCTGCTGGGGGCGTTGAGCGTGGTTGCCTGGCAGGTCAATCGGCTGATCGATCGCGGGCTGCTGCGCCGCTTCCAGAATCAATCCTTGATCGAGCATTTGCAGAAAGCCCAAAGCTGCAGCGATCAGTTGAATCACGAACTGGCCAGGGAAATCGACCAGCGACGTCGTGCCGAAGACGAATTGCGTGAAATCCAGATCGGCCTGGAAAGCCGCGTCGCCCAGCGCAGCCTGGAGCTCGACGCCGCCAACCAGGCCTTGAGCAAAAGCGAAGCGCGCCTGGCGCTGGCATTGAAAGCCAGTGAGCTGGGGTTGTGGGACTGGAACCTGCAAACCGACGAGGTTCACCACACACAACTCCAGGAGTTGTTCGGCCTCGACCCGGAGTTCGTCACGGCAATGCTCGGCCATCTCAAGCCGCGTTTGCACCCCGAAGACCTGCCGTCGTTGAAGCGGGCGCTGGTCGAGCATTTGAAGGGGCGCAGCGAGGATTACCAGATCGAATACCGCGTGCGTCACGGCGATGGCCATTGGGTCTGGATCGAAGACCGGGGGCGCGCGGTTGAGCGCAGCGACAGCGGTCGGGTGATCCGCATGGTCGGCACCCGTCGCGACATCAGCGCCAGCAAGAGTCTTGAAGCCCAGCAGCAACTGGCGGCCACGGTGTTCGAGGCCGCCAGCGAAGGCATCATGATTTTCGACCCGAACTACGCCCTCATCGCGGTCAACCAGGCGTTCAGCCGCTTAACCGGTTATGACATCGACGACATGCTCGGTCGCAACGTCGTGGAGTTGCCGTGCAGCCGCGATGCCCGTCGGCACTACGGCGCGATTCATCAGGCACTGGAGCAACACGGCAGCTGGCAGGGCGAGCTGGTGGAAACCCGCAAGAACGGCGAACTCTATCCGCAATGGCTGCAATTGAACGCCGTGCGCGATACCCGGGGAAATGTCAGTCATATCGTGGGCTTCTTCGCCGATCTGTCGGCGCGGCGCGAGTCGGAAGAACGCATGCGCTACCTGACGCATTACGATGAGCTGACGGGCCTGGCCAACCGCTCGCTGTTCCGCGAGCGCATGCGGGAGGCGCATCAGCGTGTGCGCCAGGGCGGCCGCAGCCTGGCGTTGTTGCACATCAACCTCGACCGCTTCAAGTTGCTCAACGACAGCCTCGGCCATGAAATTGCCGACCAGCTGTTGCAGAAAATGGCCCGGCGCCTGGTCAATGCGCTGCCGGAGGCGGACACCATCGCGCGATTGTCCGGGGATGAGTTCGCGGTGCTGTTCGATGCCTACGGCAGCCTGTCGAGCCTGGCGCGGGTGGCCACGCGCCTGTCGACCAAATTGCGCGTGCCGGTGACCGTCGAAGGGCACGAACTGGTGGTCAGTGCGTCCATGGGCATCAGCATGCTGCCGGACAATGCGCGGGAGATTTCCGCGCTGGTGAGCCAGTCGAACATGGCCATGCAGCATGCCAAGCACTTGGGCGGCAATAATTTCCAGTTCTACACCGAGAGCCTGCAAGCCAGCACGCTGGAGCGTTTGCAGCTGGAAAACCAGCTGCGCAAAGCCATCGAAGAAAAGCAGCTGAAGGTGTTTTACCAACCCAAGCTGTGCCTCGCCACAGGCCGACTCAACGCTGCTGAGGCGTTGGTGCGCTGGGATCACCCGACCATGGGCAGCGTGCCGCCGGGGGACTTCATTGGCCTGGCCGAGGAAACCGGGCTGATCGGCCCGATCGGTGAGTTCGTCTTGCGTCAGGCGTGCTGGCAGGCGTGCGAATGGCAGCGCCAGGGGCTGGAACCGATCCGGGTTTCGGTCAATTTGTCGGTGCATCAATTGCGCCAGGGCAAGCTGGTCAGTCTGGTGCGCCAAGTACTGGAAGAAACCGGCCTGGCGCCGCACTACCTTGAGCTGGAGCTCACGGAAAGCCAGTTGCTCGACAGCGTCGAACACATCATCGCTACCTTCCAGCAGTTGCGTGATCTTGGGGTGAAACTGGCCATCGACGATTTCGGCACCGGCTATTCGTCCCTGAGTTACCTCAAGCGCATCCCCGTGGATTACGTGAAGATCGATCAGGCGTTCATCCGCGGTCTGGGGGAGGGCACTGTCGATGCGTCAATTACCCGGGCGATCATTGCGATGGCTCACGGGTTGTCATTGAAGGTGGTGGCGGAAGGGGTGGAGCATCAGGAACAGCTTGAGTTCTTGAAGGTGGAGCGTTGCGATGAAGTGCAAGGGTATCTGATCAGCCGGCCAATAGAGGCGCAGAGGCTGGCCACGCTACTACGCGGGCAAAATATCGATTGAAGACGAGCAGAGGAGCTCCCGCCAGGCACTGCAGTGCCTGATGGGAACTCCAAACGCATTAATGACTTGTTAGTGCGTGATCAGAACTTTATCAATGCGGTGCAGCAGCTTGTCTTTATAAAAGATGCTGACGCCGGTGACCTGAGAATCACCCAGTTCTTTATATTCAACAAATTTGTCGGTTTCGACTTGAAGCGCTACTTCGCTGGAAGTTTCAAGTTTCAACTCCAGCCGCAGGTCATAAGATTTGTCCTGCTGTTCTGTTTTAACCAGAGTAGGGGTAACACCGGAATTTGCAACGGTTACGATGCCGAAGGTGCGGAAAGACTGGGCATGTGGCATGCGGTCGATTTGTGCGGTCCAGTTTTTTGTTTTAATGCTCATAGTGTAGATCCTTTGATTAAGTTGATTGCGTCCTGCCCGATCAATATATCCAGATCAACTTGTTTGCGGGAGAAGCACGTTGGTTCTAAATGTAATTTTGCTATTTGATTGCTTTGTAGTGCTGATAACCAATTTTTCCGACTTTTAATGATCGGTCATTAGTTGTTGTTATTGATGGTGGTGTGCTTTGTGTGGTGCTGACGGTTCGATAATCGGTGCTACATGGACCGCACACGCCTGAAAGCGAGGGATTCGGTTACGCATTGAGCAGGCAAAAAGCCAATTCTTGTAGTATAACTACAAGCTTGCTACATCCCCGGCGCCTGCCAATAACAAAGAGTCCAGCCCCTTGAATCTGCTGCAACACATCGCCCAGTCACGCCACCTGTTACGCAAGTCGGAGCTCAAGGTCGCCGACCACGTGCTGCTTGACCCGGCGGCGGTGATGCACAGCTCCATGGCCGACCTTGCCCACAGCGTGGGCATCAGCGAGCCGACCATCGTGCGCTTCTGCCGCGCCATCGGTTGTTCCGGGTTTCAGGACCTGAAACTGAAGCTGGCGCAGAGCCTGGCGGCCGGTGCGAGTTTCGGCCAATTCGCGATCCATGAGGATGACTCGGTCGCCGACTACAGCCTGAAAATCTTCGACACCACCCTGCACACCCTGATGGAGGTTCGCGAGAAGCTCGATCCGGTGGAGCTGCAGCGCGCGGTGTCGCTCATGTCCCAGGCCCAGCGTGTCGAGTTCTACGGCTTTGGCGCCTCGGGTGCAGTGGCGGCGGATGCGCAGCACAAATTCTTCCGTTTGCTGCTGACGGCGGCGGCGTATTCCGACCCGCACATGCAGGCGATGTCGGCAGTTACTCTGAAGCCGACCGATGTGGCGATCTGCATTTCCCAGTCCGGGCGTTCCAAGGACTTGTTGATCACCGCTAACCTGGTGCGCGAGAGCGGCGCCTCGCTGATCACCCTGTGCCCGAGCCAGACACCGCTGGCCGAGCTGTCGACCGTCAACCTTGCGATCGATGTGCATGAAGACACCGAAATCTATACGCCGCTGACCTCACGCATCGCCCACCTGGTGGTGATCGACGTGTTGGCGATGGGCGTGGCCATGGCGCGCGGTCCGAGCCTGGTCAACCACCTCAAGAGCGTCAAGCGCAGTCTGCGTAGCTTGCGGTTGTCGCCCAAATCGGTGAAAGCCCTGGACGACTGAGGTCGTCGTAAGGTCGTTCCGACCTTAATCGCGAGCAGGCTCGCTCCCACAGTTGACCGCGTTTTCCTTTGGGAGCGAGCTTGCTCGCGAAAGCGACGTTAAATACCCCAACTTTCATCTGGCTGTAACGCACAAGCCGCTAAACCGTCATCCCTCGCGCCCATTCTGTAACTCCCGTAATCGACTTGGGAGACTCGAAATGGCCCAGCCCTACGAAGAACGCAACAGCGCCGTCAAAACCCGTCGTCAACAAGAAGACCAGCGCCGCATGGAATTTCGTCGCGCCATCGAAGATCGCTGCGAGCGCCGCCAGCTGCTGGCCGAGATCGGTGATTTTCCGGAACTGGAACTCAACTACTGGCAGGCTGCTCCCGCAACTTCCCGTCGAAACGCTCAACCAGGGCGCTGATCTGCACCCGTTCGCTGCGGATAAACGCAAGGAATGCGTGAGCCACCGGCGACAGCCGTTTGGCCTTGGCCTGTACCAGGCACCAACTGCGAAACAGCGGCAGCTCTTCGACCGGTAATTCGATCAAGCCACCGGTCGCCAACTCCAGGTTCAGGGCGTGGCGCGTCAACAGCGCGACGCCCAGACCCGCCAGCACGCATTCACGCTGGGCTTCGGCCGAGGAAACTTCCTGGGTCTGGTTGAAGTGCACGCGCTTTTCCTTGAAGTACTCTTCGCACGCCAGCCGCGTTCCCGAACCGGGCTCGCGCAGTAGCAGCGTGTAAGGCTCCAGATCCTGCAAGCGCAGCGGACCCATGTGGCACAGCGGGTGATCCGGCGGCGCCACGGCCACAATCGGGTTGTTGAGGAACGGCAAGAACTCCAGCCCCATGTCCTGCGGCACCATGGACATGATCACCAGGTCGTCGCGGTTGTCCGAGAGACGGCGAATCACTTGACCACGATTGACCACGGTCAGTTGCAGGTTCACCTCCGGATGCTGGCGCTTGAACGCGGCAAACAGGTGCGGCACGAAGTATTTGGCGCTGGATTCCACCGCCAGTTTCAGCTGGCCTTGCAGCGATCCCTGCATGTCCGACAGCTGCATGTCGAGGTTTTCCAGGCGGCCGAAAATGTCCCGGCTCGCCCGCTGAAGCGCTTCAGCCGCTTCGGTCATGTAGAGCTTTTTGCCGACGTAATCGAACAAAGGCTGACCAATCAGCTCCTCAAGTTGACGAATCTGCAGGCTCACGGCAGGTTGCGTGAGCGACATTTCGTCCGCCGCACGGCTGTAGGAACGCAAATCACAGACCTCATTGAAGATCTGCAATTGACGCAATGTCATACGCATCAATGACTTACGCATTATCTAGAAGCTCCCGCCGCCGACTGATGCCTCAACTATAAGTCTTTACTTATGCCTGACCCAATAATTAATCATTTTTGTTAATCCCTTGCGGGGGCTAGTGTGGAGCTGCGACCAAATTGAAACATTTGGTCACGCGTCGACCTGGTCTAGCAGGTCGTGGGTACCACCGGCTCAAGGGAAACTCCAAGTGATAACAAAGATCCTGATCGCCAACCGTGGTGAGATTGCCGTGCGAATCGTGCGCGCCTGCGCCGAGATGGGCATTCGCTCGGTCGCGGTCTATTCCGACGCCGACCGCCATGCCTTGCACGTGAAGCGTGCGGACGAAGCCCACAGCATCGGTGCTGACCCGCTCGCCGGTTACCTGAACCCGCGCAAGCTGGTGAACCTGGCCGTGGAAACCGGCTGCGATGCCTTGCACCCTGGCTACGGGTTCCTCTCGGAAAACGCCGAGCTGGCAGACATCTGCGCAGAACGCGGTATCAAATTCATTGGCCCGGCGGCGGAAGTGATTCGCCGCATGGGCGACAAGACCGAAGCCCGCCGCAGCATGATCAAGGCTGGCGTGCCGGTCACCCCGGGTACCGAAGGCAACGTCGCGGACATCGCCGAAGCGCTGACCGAAGGCGACCGCATCGGTTACCCGGTGATGCTCAAGGCCACCTCCGGTGGCGGCGGTCGCGGTATCCGTCGCTGCAACAGCCGCGAAGAACTCGAACAGGCATTCCCGCGCGTGATTTCCGAAGCCACCAAGGCGTTCGGTTCGGCGGAAGTGTTCCTCGAAAAATGCATCGTCAATCCCAAGCACATCGAAGCGCAGATCCTCGGCGACAGCTTCGGCAACGTGGTGCACCTGTTCGAGCGTGACTGCTCGATCCAGCGTCGCAACCAGAAGCTCATCGAGATCGCCCCGAGCCCTCAACTGACCCCGGAACAGCGCGCCTACATCGGCGACCTGTCGGTGCGCGCAGCCAAGGCCGTGGGCTACGAGAACGCCGGCACCGTGGAGTTCCTGCTCGCCGAGGGCGAGGTGTACTTCATGGAGATGAACACCCGGGTGCAGGTGGAACACACCATCACCGAAGAAATCACCGGCATCGACATCGTGCGCGAGCAGATCCGCATCGCGTCCGGCCTGCCGCTTTCGGTGAAGCAGGAAGACATCCAGCACCGTGGCTTTGCGCTGCAGTTCCGGATCAACGCCGAAGACCCGAAAAACAACTTCCTGCCGAGCTTCGGCAAGATCACCCGTTACTACGCGCCCGGCGGTCCCGGCGTGCGTACCGACACGGCGATCTATACCGGCTACACCATTCCGCCGTATTACGACTCCATGTGTCTGAAGCTGGTGGTGTGGGCGCTGACCTGGGAAGAGGCGATGGACCGTGGCTTGCGTGCCCTCGACGACATGCGTCTGCAAGGGGTCAAGACCACCGCCGCGTACTACCAGGAAATCCTGCGTAACCCGGAATTTCGTAGCGGCCAGTTCAACACCAGCTTCGTTGAAAGCCATCCTGAACTGACCAACTACTCGATCAAGCGCAAACCCGAAGAGCTGGCCCTGGCCATCGCCGCCGCCATCGCCGCCCACGCAGGCCTGTGAGGAATATTCCAATGACCAAGAAAATCCACGTTACCGACACAATCCTGCGCGACGCCCACCAATCGCTGCTCGCCACCCGCATGCGCACCGAAGACATGCTGCCGATCTGCGACAAGCTCGACAAAGTCGGCTACTGGTCGCTGGAATGCTGGGGCGGCGCGACCTTCGACGCCTGCGTGCGCTTCCTGAAAGAAGACCCGTGGGAGCGTCTGCGCCAGCTGCGCGCCGCACTGCCTAACACTCGCCTGCAAATGCTCCTGCGTGGCCAGAACCTGCTGGGCTACCGCCATTACAGCGATGACGTGGTCAAGGCCTTCGTGGCCAAGGCCGCGGTCAACGGCATCGACGTGTTCCGTATCTTCGACGCGATGAACGACGTGCGTAACCTGCGCGTGGCCATCGAAGCGGTGAAAGCGGCGGGCAAACACGCCCAGGGCACCATCGCCTACACCACCAGCCCGGTGCACACCATCGACGCGTTCGTGGCACAAGCCAAGCAAATGGAAGCCATGGGTTGCGACTCGGTGGCGATCAAGGACATGGCCGGCCTGCTGACTCCATACGCCACCGGCGAACTGGTCCGGGCCTTGAAAGCCGAGCAGTCGCTGCCGGTGTTCATCCACTCCCACGACACCGCTGGCCTGGCCGCGATGTGCCAGCTCAAGGCCATCGAAAACGGTGCCGACCACATCGACACCGCCATCTCCAGCTTTGCATCGGGTACCAGCCACCCGGGCACCGAATCGATGGTCGCGGCCCTTAAAGGCACCGAGTTCGATACCGGCCTGAACCTGGAACTGCTGCAAGAGATCGGCCTGTACTTTTACGCCGTGCGCAAGAAGTACCACCAGTTCGAAAGCGAATTCACCGCCGTCGACACCCGCGTGCAAGTTAACCAGGTGCCGGGCGGCATGATCTCCAACCTGGCCAATCAGCTCAAAGAGCAGGGCGCTCTGAATCGCATGAGCGAAGTGCTGGCGGAGATCCCGCGCGTTCGTGAAGACCTCGGCTTCCCGCCGCTGGTGACCCCGACTTCGCAGATCGTCGGCACCCAGGCGTTCTTCAACGTGTTGGCCGGCGAGCGCTACAAGACCATCACCAACGAAGTGAAGCTCTACCTGCAAGGCGGCTACGGCAAGGCGCCGGGCACCGTGAACGAAAAACTGCGTCGCCAGGCGATCGGCAGCGAAGAAGTGATCGACGTCCGTCCAGCTGACCTGCTCAAGCCGGAAATGACCAAGCTGCGTGCTGAAATCGGCGCCGTGGCCAAGTCGGAAGAAGACGTGCTGACTTACGCGATGTTCCCGGACATCGGCCGCAAATTCCTCGAGGAGCGCGCTGCCGGCACGCTGACTCCAGAAGTGCTGTTGCCGATTCCTGAAGCGGGCGGCGCGGCCTCTGCCGGTGGCGAAGGCGTGCCGACCGAGTTCGTCATCGACGTCCACGGCGAAACCTACCGCGTCGACATCACCGGTGTCGGCGTCAAGGCTGAAGGCAAGCGTCACTTCTACCTGTCCATCGACGGCATGCCGGAAGAAGTGGTGTTCGAACCACTCAACGAATTCGTCGGCGGCGGCAGCAGCAAGCGCAAGCAAGCCACTGCACCGGGCCACGTCAGCACCACCATGCCGGGCAATATCGTCGACGTGCTGGTCAAGGAAGGCGACGAAGTGAAAGCCGGCCAGGCCGTGCTGATCACCGAGGCGATGAAAATGGAAACCGAAGTCCAGGCCGCCATCGCCGGCAAGGTCACCGCGATCCACGTGGCCAAGGGCGATCGTGTGAATCCGGGCGAAATCCTGATCGAGATCGAAGGCTGAGTTAACAGCCGCGATACAACGCTTTAAACCTCGGGGGGGCATGTGCTCCCCTTTTTTTTTGCCCGTTGTTCAAGGCGTCACGGACCCATGTAGGAGTGAGCCTGCTCGCGATTGCGGTGTGTCAGTTGACATGGATGGTGATTAATACACCGCATCGCGAGCAGGCTCACTCCTACAGGTACGGTGGTGGGTCAGAACGTCATTTGCCACTGGCCCATAACGCCATGGCTGCGGCTATCGCTGCCCACTTCCCCTGTCAGTCCCAGGCCCAGCGTGTTCCGTGCGGAAACCCTGAGGTCCGCACCCGCATCAACCATCAGTTTGTCCCGATCCATCGGAGCACTGTAAACGCTGTAGTCGTTGCCGCCGGTGACCAGGCGTTGCCGGGTTTCGGTGTAGACCTTGCCGTAGGTGTGTTTCCAGCCCGCGCTGAACCGGGGTGTCAGTCGCATTCCGTTATCCAGCGCATTGAGTTTCGCCAGGCGCACGCCGAAGGTGCTGCTGAAGTTTTCCTCGGATTGAGCGTGGACCTTCAGGGATGCATCGCCCCCTTTTTCCGTGAAACTGTCGCGCTGATAGCGTTGGTATCCAACACTGGCAAACGGCTCGATGCTGGTGTTGGCGCGGCCAAGGTTGTAGCCGACTTCGGCAAAGGCCTGTTGGGTACTGGCGTCGTAATTGCCCTTGGGGCGATCCTTGAACCCAGAAAACTCCACGCGGCGCGCGCTGCTTCCGTCGTGAGCGTTGTGCGTGGCGCCCAGGCGCAACGACATCGGGCCATTCTGGCGCAGGGCGTATGCGCCCAAGTGCCAACTGTCCAGATTACCGTCGAGTTCGCGGCTTTTCTGACGCGTACGTGACTGGCCGCTCATCACGCCCAGACGCCATTGCTCATCGATTTGCCAGTCGGCGCCCAACAGCAGACCTTGGGTGGATGTTTGCAAGGGATCAAAGTCGCGACTCAGTTTTCCGCTGTGCCCAAGTGCCTGCAGCCAGACTCTGCCCGTGGCATCACTGCCGGCCGCGAGACGAGGTGCGCCGTACTGACTGTTTGAAATGCCGGTGTAATCGAGTTGGCGCATGGCCGAGAGCAGGCTGGCGCTCATCGGCGCGTCGCTGTTCAAAGTCGCCTTACCCAGGCTGCCGTTGCTGTCGCCGGCGAGAATTTCGAGGGCGTAGGTTGCGGTTTCCCGGTCAGAGCCGAGCAGGGCGGAGACGGCGGTATTGGGTGTGATGGCTGGTATTGGATCGATCGGGTTTGCCGCTGGCTCCTGAATACTGGCGGCGAGATTCTTGGCGCTTTCAGTGGTTGCCAAGTCGTCCAGAGGCACCTCGTTCCGCGTGTAGGTCAGGCTGACGGCTTGCGGGTCGTCGTAACTCAACTCAGGTGTCATGAACGCGAGACTATTTTCGATGGCGCCGAAACGACCCTCAACACTACCCGCTTCGATAAGGGTGTATTGCCGGGTCTGCGGAAAATCACCGGCCGCGACGATTTTCAGGGTCGCATCGCCAAGGCTGGCAACGCCATCGACCTTTATCGTTTCTCCACGGCCATCGGCGTTGGCCTCATAGGCCAGAACGCCAGTGCTGGAAAGTCTCAAATCACCCGTTACCCTTGGCGCTCCCACCGAACGATCGACGACAAGCTGCCCATGCACGTTCAGGGAACCGACCGTTCCCTTTCCACTGAAAACGCCCCCTTCATCCACAAAGACATGGCCGTCAATCGAACCGTTGTTGATCAGCGCTGCGCCTGGGCGTACGACCGCACCATCGTTAAAATCACCGGCACCACTGGCTGTCCAACGACCTTGTTTAACCTCCAGCATGCGGAAATTCCGGGTATCGGCGAGGGAGCCTCCGTTGGCAGCGTTGAGCTGTAAGACGTTCATGCCGTCACCGCCATCCGCTAACTTTTTCGAGACCCCTTTATTAGCCACCGAGACCAAATCATCGCGCTCGTCCAGCTTCAAAGCGGTCCAATCGGTTGCTTTATTGATGGGCGTTCGCTGGATGTCTGCGCGGCTGATGAAAGCGTCGAGTCGGGTAATCAACTCGTCTGTTGCTGCAAGCGGCTCGGCAGGCGTTTCAGCAAGTGAAATCTCTGCGCAGCCGACCGTAATCGCTATCGCCAGGGCAAGATGTTTGGGTCGGTATGTGTGTTGAACGGGCATCGAATGTGGCCTCTTTTGACAGGAGGCCAAACTCTAAAAGGCGGCTGATTTCGTGGATGTCAGCCGGGTCCGCTGCACAGCGCGGGTAGCGTCGGATGGTTTTGTGGAAAAAAGGCTGGTGGCGGGACAGTCATGATTTTTGCCGATGTGGCAGTGATGCTTTTCCCTACAGCGCATCTTGAAGAGAGGACATTTCACACAACCCCCAAGCCTTGTCTACGCAAGAATCGGGGTGAAGCCATTCGCGAGCAGGCTCGCTCCCACATAGGATCGGGTCGATTACAAAACCCCGTAGGAGCTGGCTTGCCAGCGATGGCGTCCGTATCGACGCCGCTGATTACCCGCGGCACTCCGCCAGCGTCTTCACCTGCCCCGACCCCGACTGATTCTCATCAGCCAGCCACCGCTCAAAACCCGCCCCAACCACCGGCCATTCCGAATCCAGAATCGAATACCACGCGGTATCCCGGTTCTGTCCCTTCACCACCATGTGCTGGCGGAACACGCCTTCAAAACTGAAGCCCAGGCGCTCGGCCGCGTACTTGGAGCGGGCGTTGCCGTTGTTGCACTTCCATTCCAGACGCCGATAGCCCAGCGCGAACGACTCTTTCGCCAGCAGATACACGGCTTCGGTGCTTTTCGGCGAGCGCTGCATCGGCGCGCCAAACGTCACGTGGCCGATTTCGATGCGGCCCTGGGACGGGACGATCGACATCAGGCTGAGGATGCCTTGCACCTCGCCGCTGGCGCGGTCGATCACGCTGAAGAAATACGGGTCGCTGTTGGCCGCGTGGTTGTTCAGCCAGTCATTGAAAGCGCTGCGCTCCGGGAAAGGACCGTAAGGCAGGTAGTCCCAGAGTTTCGGGTCGGCGCCGGGGCCTTGCAGGGCGTTGAACAGGTCGTCGCCATGACGTGCCGGGTCGAGTTTTTCCAGGCGGATGAAACGCCCTTCGAGGGTTTGAACCGTGGGCGCCGGGACGCCTTTCCAGTCTGCGAGTGAAGTGGTCATGTCGTTCTCCTTGAACCTTAGATAGCTTTGCGAAACTGGATGAAACCGGGGCGTTCGGCGATGCGCTCGTAGAGCTGGATCGCCGTGGCGTTGGTTTCGTGGGTCAGCCAGTGGACCTTGTTGCAACCGTCGGCCTTGGCCATGGCGTAGACGAATTCGATCAGTTGGCGGCCGACGCCGGTGCCGCGGGTTTCAGGCGCCACCAGCAGGTCTTGCAGGTAGCAGGAATTTTCGATGGCCCAGTTCGAGCGATGGTAGATGAAATGCACCATGCCCACGGCTTTGCCATCGGCCCAGGCCAGAGCGGCGTGGGTTGGCTCGTTGGCATCGAGCATGCGCTGCCAGGTGCTGTCCGTCACCGCCTCGGGCAATTCGGTTTTGTAGAAGCGCAGGTAGGCGTGCCACAACGGCAACCATGCGGAGTAATCGTCGGCAGTGACCTGGCGGATTTCAATCGGGCTCATGTTTATTCCTTAACGCATCAAGTGGGCGAGGGCCTGGTCCTGCGCATCTGGGCTGGCGGCAAGCCCCTCGCGCACACCGGCGATGTCTGCGGCGCTGCGGTTCTGGCTGAGTTTGCGTTTGCCTTCCAGGCGCTCGATCGGCACGGCAAACCCGACGATGGCCTTGAGCATGCCGTCGATGTAGTCGGTGGGTGCATCAGTCACTGTCCACGGCTGGGCGCGGCCACTCTCATGGCGATCCGTCAGCGTGCTGACGATGTCGAGCAGCCGTCCGCCATCGCTGAAGGTTTCGGCGCGACCATAGGCGTGTACGGCGACGTAGTTCCAGGTCGGGACGACTTTGCCGTGCTCGGCCTTGCTCGGGTAAAAGCCCGGGCTGACGTAGGCATCGGCACCGGAAAAAATCAGCAAGGCTTCGGCGCCGTCGCGCAGGTCTTTCCACTGCGGATTGGCCTTGGCCAGATGCCCGTACAGCGTGCCGTTCTGGCCCTGTTCACGATGGAGCAGCACGGGCACATGGCTGGCTTGCAAACCGTGTTCGCCGTGGGTCACCAAAATGGCGAGGCGGGTGGCGAGGATCAGTTCGTGCAGTTGGGACAACTCATCGATGGCAAAGGCGCGGGGCGTGTACATGACGAAATATTCCTTGGCGAATGCCTGCATCGTAGGCAGGCTATTGGTCTGTTGTAAGAGCCATTACCGACCAATTTCATAGGTCCATTGTCATGACGGATGCGCCGCTTTCCTTGTCGTTCAACCCGGCGGGTATCGAACTTGATCGCCGTCAAGGCCTGAGTCGCCAGCTCTATCAGGCGTTGCGCCTGAGGGTGCTCGACGGTCGATTGGCCGGCGGCACGCGATTGCCGGCCAGTCGCGATCTGGCGGCGGCACTGGCGATTTCCCGCAACAGTGTGGTGCGGGCCTACGATCAGCTCTATGCCGAAGGCTTTATCGAAGGGCGGGTCGGCGACGGGACCTATGTCGCGCAATTGCCGAAAACCACGCCAGCAGCAAAAAAACTATCCACAAAAATATCCACAGGCTTGTCAACAGGGTTACCCACAGCCTTATCCACAAATTGGCTGGATTTACCTGTGCTTCCATCCAGTAAAGTTATCCACAGCGGTGCTTTGGAGCGGGTCGAGAAGAACCATTTGGCGACTCCTCCGGTGGGGCCTCCGCGTGCTTTTCGTGTCGGTGTTCCGGCGTTCGATCTGTTTCCTTTCGAGGTGTGGGCCAAGCTGAACGCGGCTTTCTGGCGCAAACCGGATTTGCAGCAGCTGTGTTACGGCGATCCGGCGGGCGACCTGCGCTTGCGCGGGCTGATCGCGGCTTATTTGCGCAGTTCGCGGGGCATGCAATGCAGCGCTGAACAAATAGTGATCACCAGCGGCGCGCAACAGGGAATCAGCCTTTGTGCACAGCTGCTGGTGGAGCCGGGCGACGGGGTGGCGATCGAGAATCCGGGGTATCGGGCGGCGGGTCATGCGTTCGCCGTCGCGGGTGCCCGCTTGCACGGCGTCACGGTGGACAGTGAGGGCATCGACTGCTCAGAACTGGCTGCGCTCAGCGATTGCCGTCTCGCGTATGTCACGCCGTCCCATCAGTACCCGACCGGGGTGGTCATGAGCCTGGCGCGACGCCTGGAATTACTCGCCTGGGCCGAGCGCACCCAGGGCTGGATCGTCGAGGATGACTACGATGGCGAGTACCGTTACAGCGGCGCGCCATTGGCACCGCTGGCGGCGCTTGATCGGCAGGGACGGGTTCTGTACGTCGGGACCTTTGGCAAAGTCGCTTTCCCGGCGTTGCGCCTGGGTTATCTGGTCTTGCCGCCGGCACTGGTGCAGGCCTTCTCCCAGCGTCGAGCGGTGGATGTCCGGCATTCTGAAGTCAGCACTCAAGTGGTGATGGCCGAATTCATCGCCGCCGGACACTTTCAGCGCCATATCCGCCGCATGCGTCGTGCCGCCCTGAGTCGTCGCAATTGCTTGCTGAGCGGTTGGCCCACGGTTATCCCCGGCGTGGGCAACCTGCCTGCCGTTTCCGCCGGGCTGCACATGACGGTGGCGGTGGACAGCGTGGCCCGCGAACAACAGCTGATCGAGCAGGCAGACAGCGTAGGTGTCGAAGTCAATGGCCTGAGCAGTTACTGGTTGCGTGACTCCACCACGCCAATCGACCAGCGCGCCGGCCTGGTGCTGGGTTTTGCCGCGGTGCCGGAGCCGGCGATCGAGTCGGCCCTGGCACGTTTGCGGCAGGTGTGGCGGGTTTGAACGTTGCGCTATGAAAAGAACACGCTGCTGGCCAGGGCACGACTGATCTCGCTGCGATAAATGGCAATGAGCTCTTGGTCGCTGTTGCCGCGCACATCGAACGCCCCGCCTAACAACCTTTGCGTCGTGGTTTTCAAATGTGCCGCGATGAATGTTTCAACGGCGGCGCTGGCATCGGCGTAGTGGAAGTGGGCATACCACAGCACCTTGCGGGTTGTGTGGTCGATCACTTCGTACTCGTCCAGATAATCCCTGGAAGGACCTTTGAGCCGGCGTCGTGTGCCCTTTTTCAGAATCTCGACTTCTTTTTTGCTTTTGAGCCATTCGACCCGGGCCGCCGTCGGCGGCTGTTGCTTGATCATCTGTACGCGAATCTCGTGACCTTTTGCATAGATTGCGGTAGCGGCGGTGTCGAGGTTTTTGCTCAAAGTCCCGGCCCCTGTCTCGGGATCATCGGTGAGATTGCGCGCGATCAAGGCTTGATCAATGGCCTCCCCGGCATCGCGCAGGCGAGCGCCCTGCTGTCGGTAAATCTCTTCGATCTCCACCGGAATGCGCTGCGCCCGCTTGACGTGAGCGTCGATGCGCCGCTGGAAAGCGCCCAGACCGTTGAGCAAACCCTGACCGGATTCAACGCTTTTGGTCAGGTCAGGTTTTACCTCGATCGGTGGCGCTTTCGGCGTGTCCCGAACGAGCCATACCCCCGGAGTTTTTTCATGAAACGTGGCAATGACCTTTCCCGTCAGCGGCGCTTTTATATCGACCAGATCAGTGTGTTGACCTTTGGCATCCTTGCGCGGTTCGCCTATCAGTGTGCCCTTGTACCGGGTCTTGATGACCTTTTTGGGCAGCGGCGCCGCCGGCTTGGCGGGGCCGGGGGCGGGTTCGAGAAGTCGTCGCTCTCGAAGCAGATTCGCCAGTTGGTCAACCGTGTCCTGGCTGAACTCAGTGACGCGAGCGCGTACCTGATCAAGACGCTCCGAGACGAGCTGATCAGGGTACTCATCGACGAAGTCGAAAAAGCGTTGGTCAATCACCGCAAACTGCTCCGCCAGATTGCTCATCGTCTCAATCCGCTCGTCGAGATTGATCAGGCTTTCGTCAGTGCTCAGCGTCTGAGCGCTCTGGACGTTCAGCGCCGCGTCGTTGACCAGGGTTTCGAGGGTTCGCCGCGGTTCTGCCAGCGCTTCTGCCGGGCCGGCCTTGAGGCACAGTTCATGCGCCAAGGTGATTTGCAGCAGTTTGAGATCATGCATCGAGTAGGCGGGAAGCTTTTTCCTGTAGTACTGGCTGACCTCCACGGCTTCCTTGCCCAGCAAACCAAGTTCTTTGAAGCGTGACTGGGCGGACTCGACCTTCTCGATGATGCCTTGGGTCAGATCGGTCATTTTTTCGAAGGCCGGGATCCGCTCTGCGGCGGGGGTCGGGGTTTCTTCGTCGAGCAACGCCATGGTTGCGCGCAGGCTGCTACCAAATTCCGCCGAAGAAACATCGAGCCACGACTGCCTCAGAAACAGTTGCAGCGACAAGCGATCGATCATCGCCGTGCGGTAATTGGGGATGGGCTCCAGGATGTTCAGGGCCTTGAGTTGCTGAATGTGTTCTTCATATTCTTTGAATTGTTCATCGAGCGTGTCCAGGAACTGTTTACGCGCAGTGACTGCGTTCTCCGGGAGCGCGTCGAGCATGAGTTTGCGGGACGCTGCGCGCTGCTGTTGCATGTCGTTCTGTTTATCATCGAACGCGGTGAGCGCGGCCCTCTTTTCGCTCAGTTTTGCGCGGTTTTCCTGCTGCATTTTCTTGCGTCGACTGCTTAGCCCGCCACCGCGCAGGCGCAATCGAAGATCAATGACCCATTGGCCGCCGGCGGTGCGGATCAATAGCGGTCCTATGCGCGAAGGTTGCTGGCGTGAATCGATGATTTGTACCTGCTCGCCCGCATTGATCTCTACCTCGAACCAGCGCTCACCCACAGGCGCGTACCACTTGTTTTCATGGGCATAGAGGTGCTGATGAGCGCCCTCGGTCGCCGGTTTGCCCAAGGCTTCGGGCTTGGGGATTTTCAGACTGTCCAGTACCGATGCCATGCCTGGGCGCGAGCGATTCAAGGCGTTGATCGCGTTGAGCGATGTTTCGTGGGAGGCTGGAAGTTCACTGCTTGAAATGTCCGGCAAGCGCACGACTTTGATCGTTTCGGGAACAACCTTCTCCGGAATTTTTTCCAGGAGCGAGTCAACCGTTTCCAGTGGTGCCGATGAAGTGCGCCGCGTGGGTACGCGAGTCGCCGCGCGGTGAGCGAGCACCATGCCCAGCGCCATCAACAGGTCGGTCAGCGCCGACCAATCGAGCTTGGCGGGCGCCTCATTCCCTGAATCGCTGAGCGCCTGCAAATCGTCCATCATCTGCCAGATCCACGCGGCTGCGCCGACAGTGCGTCCCAGGAACGGCAGCGCCGCGTTGAACATCAGCCAGCCACCGTGTTTGAGCGTCGCCCAGCGCGCCTCTGTGTTAGATACCGACTGGCGATCCGCCTGGGTAATCATGGCTTGAACGGTCGCGTCAAACAGTGTGTCCGGTACGTCCTTCTCAATGGCGCTGGCAGACAATGAAACAGGTCCGCGCATATCGAGTGCGATGGCCGGGTCAACCAGCAACTGCGGCACGATCCAGATCGACGGAAACTGTGTAGGAAAGACGTACTGGCTGTAGTTGAAACGTGCTTTGTCCGGCAACCAGGCCAGTACCGATTCCCTGAGTGACCTGGAGTGCTGGATCGCGTACAGCAGGTTACTTTCCGACGGGTATTGCAGCAGCGGCGGATTGAGTAAGGGGCGGTACAACACGCACGGGCCTTTATCTGCCTGGCGCGGCCCGATGACAAACATGTTGGCGACTTGATCAGGCGTGGTATCCGTACGATACGGGGGGATGAAGGCCAATGGACGGATGACGATTTCTTGCCCGTCCACCTGCCGATCCGACGTGCCGGCGCCGAACGCGGCGACCACGTAGCGATAGCCCTGGTCATCAAGCCCTCTTTGACCGCGGATTTTGTATTGCAAGGCCAGCAGCGGCAGTTCCACCGACAGCTGCGCGGTGTAGAGCCGCTTGAGCTCACGCGCTTTTGTCGGGTCATCAAGCAAACGGTCTTTGAGCATCGCGGGATAGGTAGCACCAATGTCGACCGTGGTCACCAGTTTTTCCAGGTAGTCCGCGGTCATCCAGGCGGGTACGGGGGAATCGTCCGTGTAGCGCACGGTCTTGATGCCGCTCGGCAAACCGGCCAGGTTTTGCAGGGCCAGCTCGGTGAGCGATAACGTCAGGGTGTCGGTCTGGCCCGGTAAAACGAAGGTGCCCCAGACCACCAGGCTGGTGATGCTGATCTCGATCCTGTCGAGCTTCACAGTGCTCGCTTGTGGGTGCTCCTTGCGCATCTGTTTCGCCAGCGCATCCAGGGTAAATGCATGGATGTCGAGGATATCGTCCTGGAAGGTTTTACCGGCGTTTTGGTGCTGCACGACCGTCAGGTCCATCAGGTGTCGACTGTAACTGGACTGGTCAGTGGGGGAGGCCGAGTCCAGCCAAGGCGGCAGCAAAGGTTGCATTCGATCGAAATGGGGCTTCAGTCGCGCGGGTGGCTCTTCGCTCTGACCGGCCGTTCCGAGGTGAGGGTAGAGGTCGGCCTTGGCCGAGCCCTGGAAAAAATTGATCGCACCGATGGCATCCGCTTCCAGGGCAATCAGTGTGCAGGCTTGATGATCGAAGAAGTTGCCTTCCGGTTCGAGCAGTCGCCAGTTCAGGCTGCTGCCAGGCGTGCGGGTAAGGCGTGCTTGCGCCAATGCTTCGCCCAGCGCATCGAGCGAATCGAAACGCTGGAAACCGTGGGTGACCGAGTGCGTCAAGATCAGCGTCCGGTCGCCCAGTGAGCCAATCAGTACGGCGATGTCGAGCACATTGAGGTGCGTACGCACAGCGCCGTCCAGCTGATCGATGTCGATGAGACAGGCGCGGGTTTTGTACTTGTCCGTAGGGTGGCGCTGTTGCTTGTCGGGCTTGGTGTAGACGGCCCTGGCCATTGCCTGCTGATCCGCGTCCCAGCCCAGGCTCTGATCGACGTTCCACAGGCCGCGTAATGAGTCCGACAGCTGATACCAGCGTGGGTCTCCGGCGCGGGTGGGGCCGCTCCAGTAATCGATCTGTTGTTCCTGATACGCCACGAACATCAGCGGTGCGAGTTCGTTGATCAGGAGTGCGATGGCGTCGATCTTGACGGGCAGTTGGGTCGCCGGCTCGATGGCCGGTTGCAAAGTCAGAAAGTGCTCGCCCTCGATGAGGGTGACGGTGGTGCCGGACAAACCGACGCGCACCAGGATATCGGTGAGCGATTCGACCTGAGGGAAATCGGGAATGACTTGATCGTCTTTGATCGCCCAGTTGGGCGTCACCACCATGGTCAGTTGCGGGTCGATTTCCAGGTTCGGGTACAGTTTTTTCAGCGCAAGGCGCAATGCTTTCGAAGCCGCGTCTGTAAGTGACGGGCCGGTTACCAGCTGGGTCAGTACATCGACAGCGCTGGGTGTGGAGCTTTCGGACATGAGCCGTTTCCTTCTCTAACCGTTGAGGCGCTCGGGTGTGCGCCGGGTAGAGGCAAGGTAGAGGGCGGTCCGGTGTGTTCGGTGGTACATAGATATCGCGGGCGAAAAGCACCCGCGATCGGGGTAATGCCTCACTGTAGGAGCGAGCTTGCTCGCGATGGACGTTAACGATAACGCGTGTTTTCTGAATAAACGCGTCGCTCTCGAGTCCATCTCGAGCAAGCTCGCTCCTACAGTGGCGTGCGAACAGCGGCAGAATCAGGTCCCGGATTTGATCTTGGTCCACGCCCGGGTCCGCGCACGCTCGGCATCGCGCGGCAATGGTTGCAGGGTATAGAGCGTGGCCATCGCCGCTTCGGTCGGGTACAGGTTCGGGTTGTTGCGGATCGCCGGATCGACCAGCGCCGTGGCGTCCTTGTTCGGGTTCGGGTAGCCGACGAAGTCGCTGACCGGCGCGATCACCTGCGGTTGCAGCAGGTAGTTGATGAAGGTGTAGGCGTCCTCTGTGTCCTTCGCGCCCTTCGGAATCGAGAGCATGTCGAACCAGATCGGCGCACCTTCCTTCGGCAGGCGCATGTCGACGGTCACTCCGTTCTTGGCTTCCTTGGCGCGGTTGGCGGCCTGGGAGAAGCTGCCGGAGTAACCGATGGCGACACAGATGTCGCCGTTGGCGATGTCAGCCATGTACTTGGACGAGTGGAAGTAGGTGACGTACGGCCGGATCTTCATCAACAGCGCTTCAGCCTTTGCGTAGTCCTCGGGCTTCTTGCTGTTCGGGTCCAGGCCGAGGTGTTGCAGGGCCAGCGGCAGGATCTCCGACGGCGAGTCGAGCAGGGCGACGCCGCACTGCTTGAGCTTGCTGATGTTCTCTTCCTTGAAGATCAGGTCCCAGCTGTCCACCGGCGCGTCGGCGCCCAGCGCGGCCTTGACCTTGTCCGGGTTGAAGCCGATCAGGATGGTGCCGTACATGTACGGCACGGCGAACTTGTTGCCCGGGTCGTTGGCTTCGATCAGCTTCATCAGCTTGGGATCGAGGTGATTCCAGTTCGGCAACTTGCTGCGATCCAGCGGCTGGAACACCCCGGCTTCGATCTGCTTGGCGAGGAACACATTGGACGGCACCACCACGTCGTAACCGGAGTTGCCGGTCAGCAGCTTGGCTTCCAGGGCTTCGTTGGTGTCGAAAATGTCGTAGACCAGTTTGGTCTGGGTGTTCTGCGCCTTGAAGTCTTCCAGCGCTTTGGGGGTGATGTAGTCGAACCAGTTGTAGACGCGCAACGTTCGTTCTTCAGCGTGTGCCGCGCCGCTGAGCACGACTGCGCTCAGGGCCGGAACGATAAAACGCTTGAGTCTGTTCATTGTTGTTATTTCCCTTGAGCGCTTTCAAAACCTTCAAGCACGTTCACGGCGTTGATGCCGATTTCTTCGACCGCGTAACCGCCTTCCATCACGAACAGCGTCGGCAGGCCGAGTTGGGCGATGCGTTCGCCCATCGCCAGGTAGTCCGGGCTGTCGAGCTTGAACTGGGAGATCGGATCGTCCTTGAACGTATCGACACCGAGGGAAACGACAACGATATCGGCGCCGTATTTTTCGATCTCTTTGCAGGCTTGTTCCAGGGCGGCGCTCCAGGTATCCCAGCCACTGCCGGCGGGCAGCGGATAGTTGAAGTTGAAGCCTTCACCCGCGCCTTCGCCCGGTTCGTCGTCGTAACCGAGGAAGAACGGAAATTCGGCTTCCGGATGGCCGTGGATCGAGGTGAACAGCACGTCGTTGCGCGCGTAGAAAATCGACTGGGTGCCGTTGCCGTGGTGGTAATCGACGTCGAGGATCGCGACTTTTTTGTGGCCCTGATCGAGGAACGCCTGAGCGGCGATGGCGGCGTTGTTGAGGTAGCAATAACCACCCATCAAGTCGCTGGCGGCGTGGTGTCCCGGTGGACGGCACAACGCGAAGGCACTGCGCGCGCCGCGCTGAATTTCCGCCTGGGCGGTGAGCGCCACCTGGGCTGCGCTGTACGCCGCTTGCCAGGTACCGGCGGTGATCGGGGCGCCGCCGTCGAAGCTGTAGTAACCCAGTTCGCCGTGCAGGCTGGTGGGTTTGATGCGGCGCAGGGTGCGGGCTGGCCAGGTGTAGGGCAGCAAGTCGCCGTCGGTGTTGAATTCGGTCCAACGGGCCCAGGCGCCTTTGAAGAAGTCGAGGTAGTCGCGGCTGTGGATGCGCGCGATCGGGTCGAGGCCGAAATCCTTCGGCCCTTCTACCGGGCCGAGGTTCTGGTTTTGCACCCGCGCCAGCACATGGTCGGCGCGCGAGGGCATTTCGAAGCAGGGCTTGAGTTGCCCGTCGATCAATTCACAACGGCCGTGGTGCAGGTGGTGATCATCCGAGTAGATCGTCAGCATTTCTTGTTCTCCGCAGGCTGATTCGGTTGAACACAGTCTTGCGGCGCGCGGGGTTTTGGAAAACGGCAGGAAAGGCCAAAAGGGGATTTATATGGCCAAAACAATTGACCGAAATTCGCCCCTTTATGACACCGCAATGCCCCTAAGCAGGGCACGGACCTGTAGGAGCCGGCTTGCTGGCGATCCAGGCAACTCGGTATGTCAGACAGACCGCGTCGACTGGATCGTCGGAACGCCGCCCGCAGCAAGCCGGCTCCTACAAAGGAGGTGTCATGGGCGGAACTGGCTGGGCGCCACGCCGCTCCAGCGCACAAACGCATGACGGAAACTCGCGGTTTCGCTGAAGCCCAGCGCTTCGGCGATGCGGTAGATCGGCAGCTGATCCTCGCACAGCATTTGCTTGGCCTGTTCGAAGCGCAGTTCGTCGAGCAGCTCCTGATAACTGCAGCCCAGATCCTTGAGGTGCCGGCGCAGGGTCCGCGCCGAGCAATTCATCTGCTCGGCCAGCCCTTCGAGGCCCGGTGCCGCGTTGAGTTGCGCGCTGAGCAACTGGCGAATCCGCCCCAGCCACGCCTGACGCCCGGTGAACTCGAGGTTCTGCTTGCGGCAGCGCTCGGCCATGGCCTGATGAGTGATGACGTCCGCCAGTGGCAAGGGTTGGTCGAGCCACTGTTTGTCGAAGGCGAAAGCGTTGTCCCGCGCGCCGAAGTGCAGCGGGCAGTCGAAGTGTTCGGCGTAGGTCGCCTCATAATCGGGGGCGGCGTGTTCGAAGCGTGCGGCGAGCAGCGGCAGCGGATGCCCGAGCAGGTCGTCGCAGATGATTTTCAACGACACCAGGCAGAATTCGGCATTGAACACCGCCATCGCCGGGCTCTCCCGGTAATCGGCAGCGACGAACCAGGTGCGCTCGCCGTCGTCCTCCAGGCTCAGCTCGAAAAGTGTTCCCAACAGCGCCGGATAGCGCATCGCCAAGCGCAAAGCGTCACCGAAGGTGGCACTGGTGAGCAGCGCATAACCGAGCATGCCGTAGCAGGAAACGTGCATGCGCCGGCCCAGCTCCAGGCCGATGTCACGCTTGAGCGCTACCGCGTTGGCGCACACCTGCATTTCCTGGTTGGTGGTGATGCGCGTGTCGGCCCGGCTCAGGTCCGCCGCGCTGATGCCACTGCCGGCCAGTAGCGCTTCGCTCGACAGGCCCTCGGCCTTGAACGTGTTGAGCACCAGAGAAACGGCGTTAAGGGTGGTGAGGTGGGAATGGAGCATGGGGATATCCGCAATCGTTTGATCGGGATCGAGCAAGTAGCGTGCCGTGAATCAGCGCCCTTACGGTGGCAAAGGCGCCAGATGTTGCCTCATGTTCATAGTGGCTGTTTTTTTAGCTCGAAAAACAACGTCTGAGCCTGTTCGAAGCCAATCATGCTGCGGTAGTAGGCAAGTTGTTGTGCAGCATGCAGTCCTTTGGGGCTGTCTGCGTCAAGTCCCAGGCTTTGCTCCTTCGGGGTTTTCAAGCGTCCATAGAGAAAGGCCTTGGCTGGCACCCAGTCAGTCGAATACAGAAAATGTGCATACCAGAGATCTTTCCCGCTTTTCTGATCACGAATTGCGTATTCATCCAGATAACGAGTCTTGCCCCCCTTCAGGCGACGCCGATTAATGGTTTTCGCAATTTTTATTTCTTGTCTGTTTTTTAGCCACTCAATGCCTGAGAGGGTCGGCGGTTGGTCTTTAATCAGCGTCAGCATGCTGCTGGTGGCTTGCTGGTAGATCTTTTCTACGGCGACCTGAAGCGCTTTATTTACTCCGACGGCCGAGGTCGAACTGCTCTCTGTGGCATTTTTGCCGGTCAACGCGTGCTCGATTGCGCTACTGGCCTGTTCCAGCTCCATGGCGTGCTGGTGAAACAGGTATTCGATACCGAAGGGGGAGCGTCCTGGTTGTTTCGTTTGTTCGACCATGCGCGCGTTGAACGCAGGTAATTCATCGAGCAGTGTCTGGCCTTGGCCGATACTGGCATCCAGATCCGGCGTAACGTTTACGGTCGAGACATCTTCTACGTGTTTAACCCAGTGATCCGAGTTTTTGCGATGGAAGGTTGCGATGACCTTTTGAGTGAGCGGAGAAGTGATGTCGACCAGATCAGTTTCCAACCCTTGCGGGGTAAGGCGTGCCTGGCCGATGAGCACCCCGTTGTAACGTGTCCGGATGAATTTGTTTTTTGGCCTTGGCGGTGGCACGGGAAGGGAGGGGCGAGCGCGTATTGCATCTCTCTCTTCGAGCACGGTAATCAGGTTGCGCGCGGCGCGGTTTTTGAAGCCATTGAGCTGTTGGCGCAGGTGCGTGACCGGTGCTTCAAGGACAACCCCGGAGTGCATACTGTTGAAATCCGTCAAACGTTCGTCGATGACGTTGAATTGTTCGATCAGATTGTTGAGGGTGTCGATTCGTTCTTCGAGGCGATAGACACTGCGTTCGTCCAGGGTGGTTAGCAAGACTTGAACGGCCATGTCGGCGCTATCGACGATCCTGTCCAGCGTGGACCACGCGTTTGTCATTGTAGCGACGGTATGTTCGGGCAGGCACAGATTGCGCGAGATTGTTATCTGGAGTGCCTTGAGATCATCGACCGTGTACGAGGGCAGGCGTTGTCGGGTCTGCTGGATCAAGCGCATCCCTTCTTTTTCAAAGTCTCTGAGTTCGGCGACCCGAGATTCGATGCTCCCCAGGCGGGTGATCATGTCCTGGCTCATTTCACGTATTTGCTGAGCATCTTCGAAGTGCCGATCTTGGGGAGCTTCAGCCTGACGCTCGATTTGGTTCAGAACAGTTCGCATTTTGGGGGTGAAGGTGGTGAGGGCTTCGCGGATGCCGGCATGGATCAGTTCCAGTTGAGCATTCAGGTAGCCAAGCGACTTTTGCTGATAATCCGCCGTTGGCGAAAAGGCATGCAGTGATTTGAGATCACCGAGCGCTGCGGCGTACTCGGCTCGCTGAGACTCCAGCTTCTGAAGGTACAGTTGGCGCTTGGCCTCAGCCGTCGCGGTAGGGGCATCAGTCATCGCCTGGTGTGCCTGTTGCAACTCCGCCTGCATGATCGCCTTGCGGCTCTCGAATGCAGTCAGTTTTGTACGCATTTCGTTGGCTTTGACGGTTGCTTGAGCCTGTGCCGACCTGGACACACTTGGCCATCCACCACCGCGCAGGCGCAGGCGTGTATCGACAAACCATTCGCCCTTCGCGTTGTTGATCAGGGCAGGACCCCATCGTGTGGGTTGGCTGGAGTCAATGATTGCGACGTTGCCGCTGTCATCCACAGAGACCTCGAACCATCGCTGTCCTACGGGCGCATACCACTTCTGGTTGAGTCCGTAGAGATGCTTATGGATTCCTTCCTTGCTATGAGCGCTGCCAAGCCCCTCCGGCGGGGTAATTTTAAAGCGATCCAGTACCGTTCCCAGACTGTCGGGAGTTCTATTCACCGCGCCACTTATATTCAGGGCTCGCTGGAAGCTGGATGCCTCATGGAGGGTGCTGCTGGCCAGTTGCGTGACACTGACCTTCACTGTCTCGGGTACCTCGGGTCGTACATTCATCGGCTCATCGTTCGCCAGGGGTTTGCCTGATGGACCATGGGTCGCGATATGCAGCGTGATCGCCATACCGAGATTCAGCAATACGTCGGCGAAAGCTGCCCATTGCGCCTGTTTGTCTTCTCGCTCATGCGCGTCATGCAGCGCTTGCAGCTGGTCCAACACTTGCCAGATCCAGGCGCCAATACCCACGGTGCGCCCCAAAAAAGGCAAGACAGCGTTGAACACCATCCAGCCGGCCCGTTTGAAACTGGCCCAACGGTTTTCTGCGTTCGATACCGATTGGCGATTGGCGAGCTCAACCAATGCATCCGTGTTGGCCTTGAACAGGGCTGCGAACAGATCGCCCTTCAGGGCGTCTTGTCCCAAGGCGATTGGCCCGGTCATCGTCGTGAGCGCAGTGCTGTCGACCAGAAACCTGATAGCTGCCCAAGGCGATGGCAGAGAATCTGGGAATACGTAGGCGGCGTAGTCACTGCGAGCGTCGTCCGGCAACCATGCCAGAACAGACTCCCGCAGGCTGGCGGACTGCTGTATGGCATACAGGAGGTTGGAGGGTGAGGGGTATTGGGTCAACGGCTGGTCGAGCATCGGGCGATACAACAGGCATGGGCCGGCAGCCGGATCCTGAGGACCGATCACGAACATGTTGGCAACCACATCCTTGGAGCCATCTTTTCGGCGTAGCGGAGCGAAAGCCAATGGACGAATAACGATGGTCTGTCCTTCTACGACCCGATCGGCGACCACAGGCTCCATCACCGCGACGACATAGCGGTACCCGCGTGCGTCGATCCCGGCCTGCTCGCGAATCTTGCACTGCAAGGCCAGCAGCGGTAACTGGATTCGCAGATGTTGGGTGTACAAGTCTTTTCGGCGAGCCGACTCTGTTGCGTCATCAAGCAACTTGTTCTTGATCAATGTCGGGTAGGCACTGCCGATATCCGCTTCGCTTACGAGCTCTTCCACATACTCTACGGTCATCCACGCGGGTAGTTGTTTACCGTCGGTGGCATGAATGGACTTGTCTCCGGACGGGAGTGCAATGAGGTTCTGCAAGGCGAGATCGGCTGCACTGAATCTGGAAATGTCGAACTTGCCCGGGACGACAAATGTTCCCCAAACGACAAGGCTGCGAACGCGGATTTCCACGGCGGACAGCTCCGGCTTTGTGGCGTCTGGATGGTCTTTGTCCATTTTGGCTTTCATGGCGTCTAGTGCGTACTGCTCGATAGGCGGGATGCCTTCCAGATAGGTCTTTCCCGCGTTCTGGCTGTGCAGTACCGCCAAGTCCTTCAAGTGTCGGGCATAGTTATTCATGTCCGGAATGGAAGCCGAACCGAGCCAGTCAGGCAATGCGTCTTTAAACCACTCCAGTCCAGGACCTGCGGGTGTGCTGGTAACACCTACTTCAGGGGTGAGGAGCGGTTTTTTCGGTCGGGTGTGCCTCAGGCCGACGAAATCAAGAGCGCCGATGACATCGATCTGGATCGATATCAATGCGCAAGCCTGATAGTCGAATACGTTGCTGCCGGGCTCAACTAGCCGCCACTGAATTATCTGGTGAGGTATTGATTTCACGTGCTCGGGCAGTGTTGCGCCCAGCTTCTCCAGGGAGTCGAATTTTTCAAATCCCTTGAGCAGTGAATGAGTGAGGATGACGGTTTTATCCTGCTGTTTGCCAACCAGAACCACCATCGACGCCTCATTCCAATGGATTGTTCCCTTCCCGTCAGTCAGGTCGATAGCAACCAGATAGGCCTTGCATTGATATGGATTGATAGTTCCATTTGTTGACAGGTCCGGTGTGCGGAACAAGGTAAGTGCCATGTTGCAGTCATCGTTACTCCACCCTTTGACTTGATCGACATTCCATACATTGCGCAATGTGTTCGAGAGCTCGTGCCAGCGGGGACCGGAGGTGCCTTCAGCCTTGTTCCAGAACTCCACCTGTTGTTCCTGAAAGCCTTTGAGCATCACGGGCGCAAGCAGATTGATCATTTTGGCGATTTCATCGATGCGTACCGGCAGATGAACCGCCGGCTCGGTAATCGGCTGCTGGGTCAGGAAGTGTTCGCCCTCGATATACAGGACCGGCACCTCATACACCGTGAGATTGGCAAGGATTTCGGTCAGCGCCTGGTAGCGGATGGGGCCGGCGACGATTTCATCGTCGAAGATGCCCCATGAAGGTGTACCGACCATGGTGATACTCGGATCGAGATCCAGCGTCGGATACAGTTGTTGCAAAGACTGGCGCAGCAACACCGCCGCGACGTCCGTGAGGTCGGGGCCGATACTGAGTTGAGTGATCAGTGCGTCGATGACGTTCTGGTGGGAAGGGGTCTGTGGCTTGGTCGTTGAGGCGGCTGTGCTCATGTGCATCCCTGCGTTTCAAAGTCATGGAGGTTGCCCGAGGACCCGCCTCGGGTTTTTCCATGCTAGGGAGCTGTCAGCCAGGGAAGGTGGTAATTAATTACCACCTCGATGTTTGCAGAATCAGCTCAATTCGCCGCACACATCCAGTTCGACCAAGCGACGCACTTCGGCGGGATTCAGCCCGGCACCCAACAGCGCATGCAACTTGCCGAATGCAGCCTCACGGGTCATGCCGCCGCCAGAAAGCACGCCCGCACCACGCAGCCGACTCCCCGCCTCGTAGACATCCAGCTCGACACCGCCCTCGTGGCATTGCGTCACGGCTACCACGACCACTCCCGTGTCCCGCGCCTGCTCCAGACTGGCGAGGAATTCCGGGTTGTCGCTCGGCCCGGTACCGCTGCCGTAGCACTCCAGCACCAGGCCCTGAATGCCGCTATTGAGCAGGCCATCCAGAACCCCGGCGCGGATGCCGGGAAACAGCGGCAGCACCGCGACGTTCGCCAGTTGCTTGCTTTGGTTGTAGTTCAGCGCCGCGGGCAGTGCTGTCGCCTTCGCTCCGCCGCCTTGACGCTCCAGGCGTTTGAACGGGTGGCGTCCGAAGCTGCGCACTTTCGCGCAGCGGGTCGGGTCCAGCATTTCGCCGTGGAAGTACAGATGCACACCCGGTGCCAGGCCCTGGCCCAAGGCAACCAGCGCACCGCCGAGGTTTTCCCAGGCATCGCTGTCGGTCACGCCGGCCGGCAGCATCGAGCCGGTGAAGCACACGCGAGCTTGCAGGCCGAGCAACTGGAAACTCATGGCGGCGGCGCTGTAGGCCAGGGTGTCGGTGCCGTGCAGGATCAGCACACTGTCGCAGCCTTGCACGTCGACGGCATCGACCACCGCTTCACGCAGTTGCTGCCAGTAAGTCGGGGTCATGTTGGCGCTGTCGATCAGCGGCGACATCTCGCGAAAACGCCACTGCGGCACCACGAGTTCAGGCTGGCTGTCCAGGTAGTCGCGCATCCGCGCTTCGAAACCGGAGGCCGGGGCCAGGCCGTTGGCGCTGGCTTGCATGCCGATGGTGCCGCCGGTGTAGAGCACCATGACGTGCTGGGCGGCAGGGTAAGTAGAGGAATTCATGGAGACTCTCCGAGAGCAATGACGTCCCCCTTGTAGGAGCGAGACCGGCTTGCCGGCGATGAGGGCGTGTCAGGCGGCACTAATGCTGGCTGATAGACCGCTATCGCGAGCAGGCTCGCTCCTACAGGGGTTTTGCGCACTTTAACCGATCAGCGTTGCGCTGCGGGTACGCCTTGCGGCTCGGCTTCAGCCTTTGGCGCGACCGCTGGCGGATTGGCCGGCCAGGCGTTCAGGTCGAGGTCCAGGTCCGGGAACTTGCTCGAATCGAACACCGGCGTCTTGATCCCGGCAGCACGCTGGTCATCGTAGTCACGCAAGATGCGCATGCCGACCTTGAACAGCAGGAACAGCGCGATCAGGTTGACGAACGCCAGCAGGGTCATGGTGATGTCGGCAAACGCGAACACCGTGCCGAGGTTTTCGATGGCACCCCAAAAGATCAACACCAGAACCAGCGCGCGATAGCCGATCAGCGCCTTGCGGTTTTCACCGATCAGGAAGCGCAGGTTGCTCTCGCCCAGGTAGTAGTTGTAGAGGATCGAGGTGAACACGAACAACGCCAGCGCCACGGAGATGAACATCCGGCCCCAGTCACCGACCACGGCGGCCAGGGAGTTTTGGGTCAGGGCAATGCCATCGCCTTCGAAACCCGGGGTGTAGAAACCCGAGAGCAGGATCAGCAACGCGGTGCAGGTGCAGATCACGAAGGTGTCGAGGAACACGCTGAACGCCTGGACCACGCCTTGCGCCACCGGGTGCTCGACCGCCGCGACCGCCGCCACGTTCGGCGCGCTGCCCAAACCGGCTTCGTTGGCGAACACGCCACGCTTCACGCCCATCACGATGGCGCTGCCGATCAGGCCGCCGAAAGCTTGATCCAGGCCGAACGCGCTTTTGACGATGGTCATCAGCATCGCCGGTACGTGGTCGAATTGCAGCACGATCACGTAGATGGTCACGCCGATGTACACCAGGGTTTTCACCGGCACCAGCAGGTCGGCGACCTTGGCGATGCGCTTGATCCCGCCGATGAACACCAGGCCCAGCAACACGGCCAGGGCCAGACCGGTCCAGGTGGTGTCGAGGCCGAAGGCGTTGTTCAGCGAGTGGGTCACGGCGTGGGATTGCAGGCCGTTGAACGCGAACCCGAAGGTCACCAGCAACAGGAACGCCATGATCATGCCCAGCCAGCGTTTCTGCAGGCCGTGCTGGATGTAGTAAGACGGGCCGCCACGGTACGTGCCGTCGGCGTCGGCGCGTTTGTAGAGCTGGCCGAGGGAGCATTCGAAGAAGCTGCTGGACATGCCGACCAGCGCGGTCACCCACATCCAGAACACCGCACCGGGGCCGCCGAGGGTCACGGCGATGCCGACACCGGCGATGTTGCCCGCGCCGACACGGCCGGCGAGGCTGAGCATCAGGGCCTGGAACGAGCTGAGCTGCCCGGCGCTGCTTTTGAGGCTGTCGCGGAACACCGCGAACATGTGGAAGAAGTGACGCAGTTGAACGAAACGCGAGCGGATCGTGAAGTAGCTACCGAGCCCGACAATGAGCACGATCAGTACTTTCCCTGAGAGGAAGTCGTTAATGACTTCGAGCATGGATTATTCCTCGCTGTTTTTTGTGTAGGCAGGGTCGGAAACATCGCGTTACACCGCTGTGCGCACGGCACAACAGGCGAGGCGAATGTTCGTCCCGGTTTCATCTGGCGGGTTTGTTATTAGTTCGGGTTTCACATGGGTTTGGGCCTCGTTACCGACGACCGCCCACGCGAAGAGGGGCGGCACTATACGGATGAAAGTGCCGTCCGTCTGCACGGTTGTGGTGCATTCGGTGAAACGAAGCCTTTGAAACACCCGGCGTTACCGGCGCCGGGTTCTTGCAGGAGCGAGCCTGCTCGCGAAAAACGCAAAGACACCACGGGGCATCAGATTCATCGCGTTATCGTTAACGAACTTCGCGAGCAGGCTCGCTCCTACAGGTTTTGCAGTGCTGCTGATAAAAAAAAGGGCCTGGGGAATAAATCCCCAAGCCCTCAAAAGGTGAGAGGTGTCTAGTCCCTCGACCTGGTGAGCGGTGCTACAAGTAACGCGTCGGTTCAGGCTTTCAGCGGAACCAGACGTGGAGCAATCATGTTTTCCGGGCGCAGGATGTCGGCGAGCATTTCTTCGTCGAGCAAGCCTTCTTCGCGCACCAGTTCCAGCACACCGCGGCCGCTTTCGAGGGCGATACGGGCGATGCGGGTGGCGTTTTCATAGCCGATGTACGGGTTCAGCGCGGTGACCAGGCCGATCGAGTGTTCGACCAGTTCACGGCAGCGGGCTTCGTTGGCGGTGATGCCGACGATGCAGTGCTCACGCAGCATGTCCATGGCGCGTTGCAGCAGACGGATCGAGTCGAAGATCTTGAAGGCGATCAGCGGCTCCATCACGTTCAGTTGCAGCTGGCCGCCTTCGGCCGCGATGGTCAGTGCGAGGTCGTTGCCGATGATCTGGAACGCCACCTGGTTCACGGCTTCCGGAATCACCGGGTTGACCTTGCCGGGCATGATCGAGCTGCCTGGCTGACGCGCTGGCAGGTTGATCTCGTTGATGCCGGTGCGCGGACCACTGGACAGCAGGCGCAAGTCGTTGCAGATCTTCGACAGCTTGACCGCGGTGCGCTTGAGCATGCCGGAGAACAGCACGAAGGCACCCATGTCGGACGTTGCTTCGATCAGGTCGGCGGCTGGCACCAGCGGTTGACCGCTGATCAGGGCCAGGCGCTGAACGGCCAGGTGCTGGTAGCGCGGGTCGGCGTTGATGCCGGTGCCGATTGCAGTACCGCCCAGGTTCACTTCGGTCAGCAGTTCTGGTGCCAGTGTTTTCAGGCGTGCCAGGTCTTCGCCCAGAGTGGTGGCGAAGGCGCGGAATTCCTGGCCGAGGGTCATCGGCACGGCGTCTTGCAGCTGGGTACGGCCCATCTTCAGGACGTGGCTGAACTCTTCACCCTTGGCGGCGAACGACTGGATCAAGCTGTCGAGGCTGGCCAGCAGGGCGTCGTGACCCAGCAGCAGACCCAGGCGGATCGCGGTCGGGTAGGCGTCGTTGGTCGACTGCGCCATGTTCACGTCGTTGTTCGGGTGCAGGTATTGGTATTCGCCCTTCTGGTGGCCCATGGCCTCCAGCGCGATATTGGCGATGACTTCGTTGGCATTCATGTTGGTCGATGTGCCAGCGCCGCCTTGAATCATGTCCACCACGAACTCTTCGTGGAAATCGCCGCGGATCAATCGTGCACAGGCTTCGCTGATGGCAGCGTGCTTGGCTTCGCTCAGGTGACCCAACTCGCGGTTGGCGTCAGCGGCGGCCTGTTTGACCATCGCGAGGCCGACAACCAGCTTCGGGTAATGCGAAATCGGAACGCCGGAGAGACGGAAGTTGTTCACCGCTCGCAGGGTCTGGATGCCGTAATACGCTTGAGCCGGTACTTCGAGTACGCCAAGCAGGTCTTTTTCTGTGCGGAATGATGCAGCGGAGGACATGATAGAAATCATCTCGATATGGACCCGGTCTGTGCCGGAACACTGCAAATGCTAGGCTTGTGGAGAATTTTGGGCCAATGCTGTTAAACACTGGCCTATGCACATTCGGCATAATGCCCGTGTGACGCCGTGTTCACGGCGAGCGTGTGACCTAATTTGGTGCGTGTCCGGGAGGACGTGATGAATCTGGAAAGTAAATGGCTTGAGGACTTCAGCGCTCTGGCCGCCACCCGCAGCTTCTCCCAGGCTGCGGAACGCCGCTTCGTGACCCAGCCGGCGTTCAGCCGGCGAATCCGCAGCCTGGAAGCCGCGCTGGGGCTGCAACTGGTCAACCGTTCGCGCACGCCGGTCGAGCTGACCGCGGCGGGGCAGTTGTTTCTGGTGACCGCGCGCACCGTGGTCGAGCAACTCGGCGAAGTGCTGCGCCATCTTCATCATCTGGAAGGCGGGCAGGGCGAAGTGATGCAGGTCGCGGCAGCTCACTCGTTGGCGTTGGGTTTCTTTCCGCGCTGGATCGCGCAGCTGCGCAATGAAGGCTTGAACATCGCCACGCGGCTGGTGGCGACCAACGTTGGTGACGCGGTGCATGCGTTGCGCGAAGGCGGTTGCGATCTGATGCTGGCGTTCTACGACCCGGACGCGGCGATGCAGATGGACCCGGAAATCTTCCCGTCGCTGCACCTTGGGCACACCGAAATGTTGCCGGTGTGCGCAGCGGATGCCGACGGCAAGCCGCTGTTCGATCTGGAAGGCGAAGCCAGCGTCCCGTTGCTCGCCTACAGCGCCGGCGCCTTTCTCGGGCGTTCGGTGAACGGCTTGCTGCGCCAGCGCGCGCTGCGGTTTACCACGGTGTATGAAACCGCCATGGCCGACAGCCTGAAAAGCATGGCGCTGGAAGGGCTGGGTATTGCCTGGGTGCCGCAGCTGAGTGTGCGTGCCGAGCTGGCCCGCGGTGAACTGGTGGTCTGCGGCGGCCCGCAATGGCATGTGCCGCTGGAGATTCGTCTGTACCGCTGCGCGCTGGTGCGCAAGGCGAATGTGCGGTTGCTGTGGCGCAAACTCGAAGGCGGCGCCGCGCAAGGTACGATGGGTTCCTGAGCCTTGTGAAGATCCACTGTGGGAGCGAGCCTGCTCGCGAAAGCGTTGGGTCAGTCGACGTTAATGTTGCCTGATACACGATCTTCGCGAGCAGGCTCGCTCCCACAGGGGATTTGCGGTGTATCACGTTGACCTTTAAGTCAATAAAACCGGGGTTTTGCGCCGTATGACAGATGGTCGCATCGGGGGCTGTTTATCTGCTTCATTGAGGTATACTGCGCGGCCTTCGGCCGGTTCGTCCGGCCATTTTTCGTACAATCAAGCCACGCATTTTGCGTGGCTTGTTGTTTTTTGACGCGCCTGCGGGCGCCCAGAGAGAAGAGGCACGACGATGAGTGCACTGGTTGGCGTGATCATGGGCTCCAAGTCCGATTGGTCCACCCTTAGCCACACCGCCGATATGCTGGAAAAGCTCGGCATTCCTTACGAGGTGAAAGTGGTCTCTGCCCACCGCACCCCGGACCTGCTATTCCAGTACGCCGAAGAGGCGGAGGCGCGTGGCATCGAGGTGATCATCGCCGGTGCCGGTGGCGCAGCCCACTTGCCTGGCATGTGTGCGGCCAAGACCCACCTGCCGGTGCTGGGCGTGCCGGTGCAGTCGGCGATGCTTTCTGGCGTCGACTCGCTGCTCTCGATCGTGCAGATGCCGGCGGGCATTCCGGTCGCCACCCTGGCCATCGGCAAGGCGGGCGCGATCAACGCCGCGCTGCTGTCGGCGAGCATCCTGGGCGCCAAGCACCCGCAGTTCCATGAAGTGCTGAAAACCTTCCGTGCTGAGCAGACAGACAGCGTCCTGGACAATCCAGACCCACGCATTGCCTGAGGTTGTTGACGATGAAGATCGGTGTAATCGGTGGCGGCCAGTTGGGTCGCATGTTGGCGCTGGCGGGTACTCCGCTGGGCATGAACTTCGCTTTCCTGGATCCCGCGCCGGATGCTTGCGCAGCCGCGTTGGGCGAGCACCTGCGGGCCGATTACGGCGATCAGGATCATCTGCGCCAGCTGGCCGATGAAGTCGATCTGGTGACCTTCGAGTTCGAGAGCGTCCCGGCTGAAACCGTGGCGTTCCTGTCGCAATTCGTCCCGGTCTACCCGAGTGCCGAAGCCCTGCGCATCGCCCGTGACCGCTGGTTCGAGAAGAGCATGTTCAAGGACCTGGGGATTCCAACCCCGGCGTTCGCCGACATCCAGTCGCAAGCCGATCTCGACGCTGCCGTGGCCTCCATCGGCCTGCCGGCCGTGCTGAAAACCCGCACCCTGGGTTACGACGGCAAGGGCCAGAAAGTCCTGCGCACCGCTGAAGACGTGGTCGGTACCTTCGCCGAGCTGGGCAGCGTGGCCTGCCTGCTGGAAGGCTTCGTGCCGTTCACCGGCGAAGTGTCGCTGATCGCCGTGCGCGCTCGCGATGGCGAAACCAGGTTCTACCCGCTGGTGCACAACACCCACGACAGCGGCATCCTCAAGCTGTCCGTGGCCAGCACCGATCACCCGTTGCAGGCCCTGGCCGAAGACTATTCCAGCCGTGTGCTCAAGCAGCTGAATTATGTTGGCGTGATGGCGTTCGAGTTCTTTGAAGTCGACGGCGGCCTTAAGGCCAACGAAATCGCCCCGCGCGTGCACAACTCCGGGCACTGGACCACCGAAGGCGCCGAGTGCAGCCAGTTCGAAAACCACCTGCGAGCCGTAGCCGGTTTGCCGCTGGGCTCGACGGCCAAGGTCGGCGAGAGCGCGATGCTCAACTTCATCGGTAAAGTGCCGGAGACCGAGAAGGTCCTGGCCATCGCCGATTGCCATCTGCATCACTACGGCAAGGCGTTCAAGGTCGGCCGCAAGGTCGGTCACGCCAACCTGCGTTGCGCGGATCGCGAAACGCTGGCGGCTCAGATCCTCAAGGTCGAAGCCCTCATCGCCGAGTAAACAGTTTCATGTGGCAGCGGCGGAACCATTCAGGGGCCGCCGTTCTCTCATGGCAGGATGCGAAAGTCTGACTAGGCTTCTGCAAGGTGTCCTGTCTCACCAATACTGTTCCTTTTTGACGGCGTCTGTTGCCATCATGCTGCGTTGCCGCTCCTCGCCATAGCGCGCTATGACTCGTCGCGGCGCCTTGCCTGACGACAACAGCCACTCGTCAAAAGAGGAACATTATTGGTGAGACAGGACACAGCCATTCAATCAGAGGGAAATGCCATGGGAATTATCGGAACCATCTTTATCGGCTTGATCGTCGGCCTGCTGGCTCGGTTCCTGAAACCGGGCGATGACAGCATGGGCTGGATCATGACCATCCTGCTCGGTATCGGCGGTTCGCTGGCGGCCACCTACGGCGGTCAGGCCCTGGGCATCTACCAAGCGGGCCAGGGCGCGGGCTTCATCGGTGCGCTGGTCGGCGCCGTGGTGCTGCTGGTGATCTACGGCTTGATCAAAAAGAACTGATCCAGGCGACAAAGTCCTCTCGGCTGCGCAGTCCGGGAGGACTAGAATGCTCGGCGACTTATCGTCCTTCCTTTACCGAGCACTTCCATGCGCCGTCTTCTGTTGACTGTTCTTTTTCTGAGTACGGGCCTTGCCCACGCCGGCGAACTGCCGGAAACCGACTGGCTCGAACTGATGCCCAAGTCGGACCAGAAAGCCCTCGAGGCCATGCCCGAAATCGACCACAACTCCCCCGAAGCCAATGGCACCTTTACCGAAAAGGGTGGCATGAAGCAGAGCAAGGGCTTGCCGGCGGTGATGTACTCGACCAAAACCGTGCCGTCGATGAACGACAAGAACATTCGCATCGGTGGTTACCCGGTGCCGCTGGAGTCCGACGCGAAGGGCCGCAGCACGCTGTTCTTCCTCGTGCCGTACCCGGGCGCCTGCATCCACGTGCCGCCACCGCCGCCCAACCAGCTGGTGCTGGTGCGTTATCCGCAAGGCTTGAAGCTGAACGATATCTACACGCCGCTGTGGGTGACCGGCACGCTGAAGATCGAGAAGGTCAACAATGACCTGGCCGACGCGGCGTATGCGCTGGATGCGGCGAAAGTGCGGGTGGTCAAGGAATCTGACTTGTAGGCGATCAAATGTAGGAGTGAGCCTGCTCGCGATAGCGGTATTTCACTCAACATGGATGTTGAATGTGATGACCTCATCGCGAGCAGGCTCGCTCCTACATTGGGTATCTGGTATTAGAGGGATTTGCTGGCAATGCTCACGCCCAGGGTATGGCTGGCTCCCGGCGCCAGCGTCACCACATCGCCCATCACATTCGCTGTCTCGATGCACAGCATGCGTTGCCAGCCATCGTCGGCCATGTCGCTGAACGCCGCTGCGCGATCGATCCACGGGTTCCAGATCACCGCCGTGCGCGAACCGCTGCTGGTCAGCTCGATGCGCCGTTCCCAGGCCGGGTCGACGATACTCAGCTTCGCCGGAGTATCGAGGTAGATGCGATCCGTCTCGCCGGTAAAACTCAGGTCGCCGGACTGAGTAACGGTTTTCCAGTCATCCAGCGTCTCGATGTACTTCAGGCCATCCAGCCCCTCAACGTGCACATTGCGCACATCGCTGACGGCGAAATAGCTGTGCAGCGCCTGGCTGAGGGTGACTTCGTCGGTGCCTTGGTTGTGGCTGGTCAGGCTGATGTGCAGTTGCTCATCCAGACGAATGCTCAGCTTCAGATCCACCTGGTGCGGCCAGCCCGGAAAGCCGCCTTCAGGGTAGGGCAGGACGAATTCCACCTTCAGGCTTTCGCCTTCGGTCTCAATGCCGTCGAGCACCCAGTCCGTCGTTCGCACAAATCCGTGGGCGGTCGGCGGTTCCTGGCTGACGCGCATCGCCTGAACGCTCGGCGGGTTGCGCGAAAAGTTGCCGAACCACGGCCAGCACACCGGCACACCGGCGCGGATGCCTTTGCCGGCCTTGAACACCGCTTCGTCGTTGAGCCAGATCAGCGGCGGCTGGCCGGCCAGCTGATAACTGAGGATGTGCGCGCCTTGCTGGGCGACCAGCAATTCGGCCTGACCGTGGCGGATGCGCCAGCAGTTCAGTTCATCCAGTTTCACGGCTTCAACGTTGGGCGTGCTCATGGGGCAACTCTCGATCAGGAACAATGACTGCTATGGACCGCAAAACGCCCGCCGTGTTTAACGCGCGCGGGGCGGAACCGAACGGGTGCGACCGCTGCCGTCGATGGCCACGAACACAAACACCGCTTCCGTCACTTTACGCCACTCGCTGGACAGCGGATCGTCGCTCCAGACCTCGACCATCATCTGGATCGAGCTGCGACCGATTTCCAGTGCCTGGGTATAAAAGGAGAGCTGGGCGCCCACCGCCACCGGCACGAGGAAGGCCATGCGGTCGATCGCCACGGTGGCGACACGGCCGCCCGCGACCTTGCTGGCCATTGCGGTGCCAGCCAAATCCATTTGCGCCACCAGCCAGCCGCCGAAGATATCCCCGAAGCCGTTGGTTTCACGCGGAAGCGCGGTGATTTGCAGGGCCAGGTCGCCTTGCGGGATTGGATCTTCTTGTTCGAGCTCTATCATGCCGGGGGTGCCTCTGACCCGTGACTCTTCATAGGTGTTGCGGGTGAATAGCCGTCTCGGAAAAACGATTCAGCCCCGAACATACTACGTTCGTCACGTTTTTCGTAAGGCGCCTAAAGGGAAACTCTGCGAAATCGACTGGTAGGCCAGCAGCGTCTTCGCACAGCAACCCTTTCAAACTGTTGCAAGATCGCGAGTATATCGGTCGGTAGACTCCGAGACGACCGTCCGGTTCTCATTTTGACCGTCAAATACGCGCCTCTATGTGCTTTTTCGAACAATTTGCTATCGTGCGGGCCTGCCCAAGCCTCCGCCAGCGTTGTTGGGGTTGCAGATTCGACTATAAGAGAAGCCCTTGCCATGACCCCAGCGCCCTCGAGCATCGCGCAGCCGACCCAGCCCGCACGTCCGTTGACCCGCAATGACTACAAGACTCTATCGCTGTCCGCACTCGGCGGCGCGCTGGAGTTCTACGACTTCATCATCTTCGTGTTCTTCGCCACGGTAGTAGGCAAGCTGTTCTTCCCGGCCGACATGCCCGAGTGGCTGCGGCTGATGCAGACGTTCGGCATCTTCGCCGCCGGCTACCTCGCCCGCCCGTTGGGCGGCATCGTGATGGCACACTTCGGCGACCTGCTGGGTCGCAAGAAAATGTTCACCCTGAGCATCTTCATGATGGCGGTGCCGACCCTGATCATGGGCCTGCTGCCGACCTACGCGCAGATCGGCATGTGGGCGCCAATCCTGTTGCTGCTGATGCGGGTGATCCAGGGCGCGGCCATTGGCGGTGAAGTGCCTGGCGCCTGGGTCTTCGTTTCCGAACACGTGCCGCAGCGGCACATCGGCTACGCCTGCGGCACGCTGACCAGCGGTCTGACGGCCGGCATCCTCCTGGGTTCGCTGGTCGCCACCGCGATCAACAGCATTTATACCCCGGTGGAAGTGTCCGATTACGCCTGGCGGATCCCGTTCCTGCTCGGTGGCGTGTTCGGCCTGTTCTCGGTTTACCTGCGCCGCTGGCTGCACGAGACGCCGGTCTTTGCCGAGCTGCAACTGCGCAAGGCCCTGGCCGAAGAAGTGCCGCTACGCGCGGTGTTGCGCGACCATCGCGGCGCGATCGCGATCTCCATGCTGCTGACCTGGCTGCTGTCGGCCGGCATCATCGTGGTCATCCTGATGACGCCGACCGTGCTGCAAACCATTTATCACTTCACACCGACCACCGCGTTGCAGGCCAACAGCCTGGCGATCGTGTTCCTGAGCCTGGGCTGCGTGGCTTCCGGCGCATTGGCTGACCGCTTTGGCGCGGGCCGGGTGTTCGTGTTCGGCAGTGCCGCGCTGCTGATCAGTTCGTGGACCTTCTATCACAGCCTGTTCAATCACCCGGACTGGCTGTTCCCGATGTACGCGCTGACCGGTCTGCTGGTCGGCACCATCGGTGCGGTGCCGTACGTGATGGTCAAAGCCTTCCCGGCGGTGGTGCGTTTCAGCGGGTTGTCGTTCTCCTACAACCTGGCCTACGCGATTTTCGGTGGCCTGACGCCGATGGTGGTGACCTTGCTGCTGAAGGAAAGCCCGATGGGGCCGGCGTATTACGTGGCGATCATCTGCGGGGTCGGGATTGTTGTGGGCGGTTATCTCTGGAAGAAAGGGCGCTAATTCAGGCCTCATCGCCAGCAAGCTGGCTCCTACAGTTGATTGTTGCCTTTGTAGGAGCCGGCTTGCCGGCGATGAACGATAACGCGAAATCCCGTTGAAACCCGCAATGGTGGCCTTTCATCCAATTGTCATATTTCAGCCATAGAGTGTTCACACGGCCTCCTGATACTTGGCCCCGACTTAACACACCCTATCTGCTAGGAGTAAGGCATGAAACTGAAGCGTTTGATGGCGGCAATGACTTTTGTCGCTGCTGGCGTTGCGACTGCCAACGCGTTCGCCGCTGTTGACCCGTCGATCCCGAGCTACACCAAGACCACTGGTGTGTCGGGCAACCTGTCCAGCGTCGGCTCCGATACCCTGGCCAACCTCATGACCCTCTGGGCTGAGAACTACAAAAAAGAATACCCGAACGTAAACATCCAGATTCAGGCCGCTGGCTCCGCCACCGCGCCACCTGCGTTGACTGAAGGCACCTCCAACCTGGGCCCGATGAGCCGCAAGATGAAGGACACCGAACTGGCTGCCTTCGAGCAGAAGTACGGCTACAAGCCAACCGCTATCCCGGTTGCCGTGGACGCCCTGGCTGTCTTCGTTCACAAAGACAACCCGATCCAGCACCTGACCATGGAACAAGTCGACGCGATCTTCTCGTCCACTCGTCTGTGCGGCGCTAAAACCGACGTGAAAACCTGGGGCGACCTGGGTGTGACCGGCGACCTGGCCAACAAGCCAGTCCAGCTGTTCGGTCGTAACTCGGTATCCGGCACTTACGGCTACTTCAAAGAAGAAGCCCTGTGCAAAGGCGACTACAAGCCAAACGTCAACGAACAACCAGGTTCGGCTTCGGTCGTGCAGTCGATCAGCTCCTCGCTGAACGGCATCGGTTACTCGGGCATCGGCTACAAGACCGCTAGCGTGAAGACTGTTGCCCTGGCCAAGAAAGGCAGCACTGACTTCATCGAAGACACCGAAGAAAACGCCCTGAACGGCAAGTACCCGCTGTCGCGTTTCCTCTACGTTTACGTCAACAAGGCCCCGAACAAGCCTCTGGCCCCGCTGGAAGCCGAGTTCGTGAAACTGGTTCTGTCGAAACAGGGCCAGGAAGTGGTAGTGAAAGACGGCTACATCCCACTGCCGGCCAAGGTTGCTGCAAAAGCACTGGCTGACCTGGGTCTGGCGGAAGGCGGCGCTGAAGTCGCAAAAAAGTAAAACCCTAGGCCCGGGGTAAACCCCGGACCTGTGTAGGAGCCGGCTTGCTGGCGATGGTCGTCCATCCAACAGAGGATGCGTCGGATGTACCATTTTTCGCCAGCAAGCCGGCTCCTACATCCCCAAATTTTTGATCCACTGCCAGTTCTCACTCGCGGTGGATTTGCTGCGTCACTGCATTGTCATCTTTCTGTCATACAGGATCGCTAGGGTGTGCGCATGAATGATCTGGCCAATTCCACCATGACTACTAATCCCCCCAAGCGAATTGATTTCAATACGCCTGAGCTGCAACGCAAGCGCCGCATCCGCGCGCTTAAAGATCGCCTGACCCGCTGGTACGTCCTCGTTGGCGGCCTTGCCGTTCTCGGCGCGATCACGCTGATCTTCTTCTTCCTGGCCTACGTCGTCGCGCCCCTGTTCCAGGGTGCAAGCCTGACAGCCAAGGACGCCATCACCCCGGCCTGGATTCAGGACGCCGGCAAGCCGCTGATGATCTCCCTGGAAGAGCAGAACCAGGTCGCCATGCGCGTTTCCGATAAAGGACAGGCGCTGTTCTTCGACATCGACAGTGGCGCTGAACTCAAGCGCGTCGATCTGCCGATCCCGGCCGGCACCACCGTGACCTCCATCGGTGAAGACCAGCCCGGTCACCCGCTGGTGGCGGTGGGCCTGTCCAACGGTCAGGCGCTGGTGTTCCGTCACACTTATAAAGTCAGCTACCCCGACGGCAAGAAAACCATCTCGCCTGCCATTGAATACCCGTACGGCGAAACCCCGGTTGCGCTGAACGAGGCGGGCGGTGCGCTGGAGCACGTCAGCCTCAACGCCACCGATTCGACCCTGATGCTGGTCGGCTCCACCGGTTCGCAACTCAATGTCCTGTCGCTGACCAGCGAAGAGAACATGATGACCGGCGAAATCACCAGCGAGCAGAAGCGCATCGACCTGCCGCAGATGACCGAGCCGGTGAAGAACATCTTCGTCGACCCGCGCCAGCAGTGGCTGTACGTAATCAATGGTCGCGCCCAGGCCGACGTGTTCAGCCTGCGCGACAAGAGTCTCAACGGTCGCTACAAGCTGCTCGAAAACGGCGACGCCGAAATCACTGCCAGCACCCAGCTGGTGGGCGGTATCTCGCTGATCCTCGGCGATTCCAAGGGTGGCCTGGCCCAGTGGTTCATGGCCCGCGACCCGGATGGCGAACTGCGCCTGAAGCAGATCCGCACGTTCCAGATGGGCACCACGCCCATCGTTGAAATCACCGCTGAAGAGCGCCGCAAAGGTTTCATCGCCCTCGACGCTTCCGGCAAGCTCGGCGTGTTCCACAGCACCGCGCACCGCACCTTGCTGGTGGATCAGGTCGTGGAAGGCCAGGGCCTGTTCGGTCTGTCGCCACGGGCCAACCGCGTGATCGTCGAGGCGGGCGGCAAGATTCAACCGCTGCTGCTCGACAACCCGCACCCGGAAGTCTCGTGGAGCGCGCTGTGGAGCAAGGTCTGGTACGAGAACTACGACGAGCCTAAATACGTCTGGCAGTCGACTGCGGCCAACACCGACTTCGAACCCAAGCTGAGCTTGTCCCCGCTGACCTTCGGCACCCTGAAAGCCGCGTTCTACGCCATGCTGCTGGCCGCACCACTGGCCGTCGCTGCGGCGATCTACACCGCGTACTTCATGGCACCGGGCATGCGCCGCAAGGTCAAGCCGGTGATCGAACTGATGGAAGCGATGCCGACGGTGATCCTCGGCTTCTTCGCCGGTCTGTTCCTCGCACCTTATGTAGAAGGGCATTTGCCGGGCATCTTCAGCCTGCTGATGCTCTTGCCGATCGGCATCCTGGTGGCCGGTTTTGTCTTCAGTCGCCTGCCTGAGCCGATCCGCCTGAGAGTGCCGGACGGTTGGGAAAGCGCGATTCTGATCCCGGTGATCCTGTTCGTGGGCTGGTTCTCGCTGTACATGAGCCCGTACATGGAAACCTGGTTCTTCGGCGGCGACATGCGCATGTGGATCTCCCACGACCTGGGCATCACCTATGACCAGCGCAACGCACTGGTGGTCGGTCTGGCCATGGGCTTCGCGGTCATCCCGAACATCTACTCCATCGCCGAAGACGCCGTGTTCAGCGTGCCTCGCGGTTTGACCCTCGGGTCCCTGGCGCTCGGTGCCACGCCGTGGCAGACCATGACGCGCGTGGTGATCCTCACCGCCAGCCCGGGCATCTTCTCGGCGCTGATGATCGGCATGGGCCGCGCGGTTGGTGAAACCATGATCGTGCTGATGGCCACCGGCAACACCCCGGTCATGGAAATGAACCTGTTCGAAGGTCTGCGAACGCTGGCCGCCAACGTCGCGGTGGAAATGCCCGAATCGGAAGTCGGCGGCAGCCACTACCGCGTGCTGTTCCTCTCGGCGCTGGTGCTGCTGTTGTTCACCTTCGTCATGAACACCCTCGCGGAACTGATTCGTCAGCGTCTGCGCAAGAAATACTCGTCGCTTTAAGAAAGGTAGAAGTCTGTGAAACAGAACTCCCTGAATGGATGGTTCAAGAGCGGCGCCCCCGGCGTCTGGATCAGCGGTGGCGCGGTGTCCATCGCGGTCATCATGACCATTGGCCTGCTGGCAGTGATTGCCGTACGCGGTCTGGGTCACTTCTGGCCGGCGGATTTGATTCACGCCAGCTACGACGTACCGGGCCAGGCCAATCACCTGGTCATCGGCGAAGTGGTACAGAAGGAAGAAGTGCCCCGCGAGCGCCTGAAAAGCGCGGGCCTGCCGGTGCCCGATCAGGGCCCGGAGTTCATGACCCGCGAGCTGATCAAGGTCGGCAACCGTGACTTGAATGGCAACGACTTCACCTGGATCGTCGGCGAGTGGCTGACCAACCAGAAAACCCCGCCTGAGCTGATGGCTATCGAGCGTCGTGAGTGGGGCAATTTCTACGGCTACCTGGTCAACGTCAAACAGGACGGCAAGGTCATCGCTGAAGGCGAGGCCGCGTGGCCTGAGCTGCAGGCCCGTGTCGCCCGGGTCAACCAGCTCGCCGCGCAGCTCAAGAGCCTGGAAAAAGTCGACATCGGCGCGATCAACTCCGGCCTCGAACGCATCCGTCTGCACGGTCGCAAACTGGAACTGGCCGGCAAGCTCGATGCCACCGCGCAAGCGGACATGGAATCCGAGCGCGCCGAGCTGAATGCCCGCTATCAGGACATCGAAGCACGCCTGAACGACCTGCACGCCCAATTCAATCGCGACAGCCTGACGGCCCGCGATGCCAACGGCAAAGAGATTGAAATCGGCATCGGCAAGGTGGTTCACGCCTACCAGCCGAACGCCATGGGCACACTGACCAAGATCGGTTTCTACTTCAGCAAGGTCTGGGAATTCCTCAGCGACGACCCACGTGAAGCGAACACTGAAGGCGGGATTTTCCCGGCCATCTTCGGCACCGTGATGATGACGCTGATCATGGCGATGATCGTGACGCCGTTCGGTGTACTGGCGGCGGTTTACCTGCGGGAATACGCCAAGCAGAACGCGCTGACGCGGATCATCCGTATCGCGGTGAACAACCTGGCGGGTGTTCCGGCGATCGTGTACGGCGTGTTCGGTCTGGGCTTCTTCGTTTACGTGCTGGGCGGTTCGGTCGACCGGTTGTTCTTCCCTGAAGCGCTGCCGGCTCCGACCTTCGGTACGCCGGGTCTGCTCTGGGCTTCGTTGACCCTGGCGTTGCTGGCAGTGCCGGTGGTGATCGTGGCCACCGAAGAAGGCCTGGCGCGGATTCCTCGCACCGTGCGTGAAGGCTCGTTGGCCCTCGGCGCGACCAAGGCTGAAACCTTGTGGAAGATCGTGCTGCCGATGGCCAGCCCGGCGATGATGACCGGGATGATCCTCGCGGTGGCTCGCGCCGCCGGTGAAGTGGCGCCGCTGATGCTGGTGGGTGTGGTGAAACTGGCGCCGTCGCTGCCGCTGGACGGCAACTACCCATACCTGCACCTGGACCAGAAGATCATGCACCTGGGCTTCCATATTTATGACGTCGGCTTCCAGAGCCCGAACGTCGAAGCCGCACGACCGCTGGTGTACGCCACGGCGCTGCTGCTGGTGCTGGTGATCGCGACACTGAACCTGTCGGCCGTTTACATCCGTAACCACCTGCGCGAGAAGTACAAAGCGCTGGATAGCTGATTGATGCAGCACTGATTTCTCTGTGGGAGCGAGCCTGCTCGCGATGGCATCACCGCGGTTTCAGATTTGAACCGCGTCGACCGTATCGCGAGCAGGCTCGCTCCCACAAAAACCGAACCGAATTTGTCAGCACAGGGAGCTTCCCATGCAGCACGAAACACATACCCACGGCATCAACATGTCTGCCCTGGGCCGAGACAAACAGAGCCTGAACCTGGCGCAGGAAACCGTGGCCATCGAAGTGCCGGGGCTGAGCCTGTTCTACGGCGAAAAACAAGCGCTGTACGACGTCAGCATGAACATCCCGAAACAGCGCGTGACCGCCTTCATCGGCCCGTCCGGCTGCGGCAAGTCCACGCTGCTGCGCACCTTCAACCGCATGAACGACCTGGTCGACGGCTGCCGCGTAGAAGGTGAAATCAACCTCTACGGCAATAACATCTACCGCAAGGGCGAAGACGTGGCCGAGCTGCGTCGTCGCGTCGGCATGGTGTTCCAGAAGCCGAACCCGTTCCCGAAAACCATCTACGAAAACGTGGTCTACGGCCTGCGCATCCAGGGCATCAACAAGAAGCGCGTTCTCGACGAAGCCGTCGAGTGGGCGTTGAAAGGCGCGGCGCTGTGGGACGAAGTCAAAGACCGTCTGCATGAATCGGCCCTCGGCCTGTCCGGTGGTCAACAGCAACGTCTGGTGATCGCGCGCACCATCGCCGTGGAACCGGAAGTGCTGCTGCTCGACGAACCGTGCTCGGCACTCGATCCGATCTCGACGCTGAAAGTCGAAGAGCTGATCTACGAACTGAAATCGAAGTTCACCATCGTCATCGTGACCCACAACATGCAACAGGCCGCGCGGGTTTCCGACTACACGGCGTTCATGTACATGGGCAAGCTGGTGGAATTCGGCGACACCGACACCCTGTTCACCAATCCGGCGAAGAAGCAGACCGAAGACTACATCACCGGTCGTTACGGCTAGGAAGCTGTGGTTGCTCACTGAACTGACGCTGCGGCCCACCGCACTTTACCGGACGCTCCAAGGACGCCAACATGATTAGTAAAGAAGGCCTTACCCATCACATTTCCGCGCAGTTCAACGCCGAACTGGAAGAAGTGCGCAGCCACCTGCTGGCCATGGGCGGGCTGGTCGAGAAGCAGGTCAACGACGCGGTCACCGCGCTGATCGAGGCCGACTCCGGCCTGGCCCAGCAGGTTCGCGAGATCGACGACCAGATCAACCAGATGGAACGCAACATCGACGAAGAATGCCTGCGCATTCTGGCCCGTCGACAGCCGGCGGCGTCCGACTTGCGTCTGATCATCAGCATTTCCAAGTCGGTGATCGACCTTGAGCGCATCGGCGACGAAGCGACCAAGATCGCCCGTCGCGCCATCCAGCTGTGCGAGGAAGGTGAAGCGCCGCGCGGTTACGTCGAGGTGCGCCACATCGGCGACCAGGTGCGCAACATGGTGCGTGATGCCCTGGACGCGTTTGCCCGCTTCGACGCCGACCTGGCGTTGTCGGTGGCGCAGTACGACAAGATCATCGACCGCGAATACAAGACCGCACTGCGTGAACTGGCGACCTACATGATGGAAGACCCGCGCTCTATCTCGCGGGTTCTGAGCATTATCTGGGTCCTGCGTTCGCTGGAGCGCATCGGCGACCACGCGCGCAATATCTCGGAGCTGGTGATTTACCTGGTGCGCGGCACGGACGTGCGTCACCTCGGTCTCAAGCGCATGAAAGAAGAAGTTGAAGGAACAAGTGGCGAAACCGCTAATGTTCCGGGCAAAGCTGACGATAAGTAAGACTGCCCAAGAAAAACGCCCGGTCCTTTGGCCGGGCGTTTTTGTGTGTGGTTTTAGAGGCTGGACGCAGCACCCGCGAACGAAAAGTCCCGGCGTGACTGAAGGTTTTTGGCAATGTGCCATCAGCAAAACGGTATGCTTGCCGGGATATTTTCGAGGGGTAGTGGATGAGCAAGATCAGTGTGTTGGTGGTGGACGATGCGGCGTTCATTCGTGACCTGGTAAAGAAGTGCCTGCGCAATTATTTCCCGGGCATCCGGACTGAAGACGCCATCAACGGCAAGAAGGCCCAGGCCATGCTGGCCAAGGAAGCTTTCGACCTGGTTCTGTGCGACTGGGAAATGCCGGAAATGTCCGGCCTGGAACTGCTGACCTGGTGCCGTCAGCAGGACAGCCTCAAGACCATGCCCTTTGTGATGGTGACCAGCCGTGGCGACAAAGAGAACGTCGTCCAGGCGATCCAGGCCGGGGTTTCCGGTTACGTCAGCAAACCGTTCACCAACGAACAACTGCTGAACAAGGTCAAACAGGCCTTGAACAAGGTCGGCAAGCTCGACGCCCTGATGAGCGGCGCACCGACCAAAATGAACTCGGCATTCGGCAACGATTCCCTCAGCGCATTGACCGGCGGCAAGGCTGAAGTGGTCGCTGCGGCCCCGGCTGCTGCGCCGGCACGTGGCATTCTCAACAGCCCGCCAGTCAAGGCGCCGGCTGCTGCCGTGGCAGCGTCCAGCGGTCGTGGCCAGGGCCAGCTGCGTCTGCCGAACGGCATTCAGCAATGCGTGATCAAGGCGCTGAGCCTCAAGGAAGCGCTGCTGGTGGTAAAACGCAGCGAGGCGCTGCCGCAGGTGCTCGACAGCGCCGTGCTCGACATGGAGCAGGGTGACAACGCCGAGGTGGCTCGTCTGAACGGCTACCTCCACGCCATCGTCGCCCACGAGCAGAAACCTGACAGCGAATGGCTGCAGCTGACGTTCCGCTTTGTCGATCAGGATGCGCAGAAGCTCGATTACATATCGCGTTTGATCGCACGGGGCACGGCGCAGAAGCATTTCGTTCCAGGCGCGTGATCTTCGGCGCCTGACAGGGCGCCATCGCGAGCAGGCTCGCTCCCACAGGTATCTCGCCGTACACATAATTTGTGTCCACCGAAGATCCCTGTAGGAGCGAGCCTGCTCGCGAAGGGCCATCCGCTACACCGCACGTCTGCGCAACAGTCCTTTTTGAAACATCTGCCGACTACCCGGGTCCATTGCAGCTGCTAGGCTGATCCCCAGGCCTCCCTCGACAGAATTCTTGCCCATGCTCGCGCGCCTGCTGTTCTTTTGTGGTCTGTTCATGGTCGCCTCCACGGCCATGGCCGTGACCATCTACAAATCCACCGACGCCAACGGCGTGGTCTCTTACAGCGACCGCCCCACGAAGGGCTCTCAGGTGTTTACCTTCCGTGATCGCATGGTCGAGCACCTCGAGCGTCAGGTGTACCTCGTCATCACCAAGAAGAAGGGCGCCGACAGCGTTTACGTGCGCAACGACCTGTATGCGCCCGTCGAGATCGAGTTGAGTTTTGCCGGGCTGCAGAATGTCAACGGCGCGCCGAGCCGACCGATTCGCCGAGTGATGCCGGCGCGCAGCAGCATTCGCCTGGCGTTGCTCACGGCCATGAGCGCCGAAAGGCCGCTCGTGTACACCCCGAAATTTGAATACAACCTGGGCGACCCTGCAGGGGCCGCCATGGCCTATCGATACCCGTTCCCCTGGCGGGGTGGTCCGTTTCGGCTGAGTCAGGGGGCCAACGGTCAATACAGTCACTTCGGGCCGAAGAATCGCTACGCCATGGACATCGCGATGCCCGTCGGTACGCCGATCATCGCGGCGCGTGGCGGGGTGGTGGTGAAAACCGAGAATGCCCAGAGCGGGCGCGGCAACGATCCGTCGGGCAATTTCGTGCGAGTGCTGCACGATGACGGGACGATGGGCGTGTACCTGCACCTCAAGCAAGGTTCGGTGAGTGTTCGCGAGGGGCAACGGGTGTCGGTGGGAAGTCCGCTGGCGCTGTCGGGCAATACCGGCAACAGCAGCGGGCCGCACCTGCATTTCGTGGTGCAGCGCAATACGGGGATGGGGCTTGTTTCGATTCCGTACCAGTTCAATCAACCGGTCGGCGCGTTGCCCAACTTTGCGTTGGGCAAGCAATGATGGGGTGCCTGGACTGACACCATCGTTGTAGGAGCCGGCTTGCCGGCGATGGCAGCGCCGCGGTGTCATGTGAAACCGCGTGATCGTTCATCGCCGGCAAGCGGCTCCTACAGGGTGAGGTCTCAGTCCAGCATCAACACCTTGGCCAGAATAATCTTCGGCCCTTTCATCTTCTTGATGATGATCCGCAAGCCTTCGACTTCCAGCACTTCTTCCTCTTCCGGCACCCGTTTCAGGGATTCATACACCAGCCCGGCGAGGGTTTCGGCTTCGACGTGGTCCAGGTCAATGCCCAGCAGGCGCTCGACCTTGAACAGCGGCGTATCGCCGCGAACCAGCAGCTTGCCCGGCTGGTAGGCGAGGATCCCGCGTTCCGCCTTGCGGTGTTCGTCCTGAATGTCGCCGACCAGTACTTCCAGCACGTCTTCCATGGTCAGGTAGCCGATGATGTTGCCGTCGGCCTCTTCAACCACGGCGAAGTGCGAACCGCCTTTGCGGAACTGCTCCAGCAGCTGCGACAGCGGCATGTGCCGCGACACGCGCTCCAGCGGGCGGGTCAGTTCGGCGAGGTTGAACGACTCGGGAATGTGGTCCAGCGCGGCCAGTTCCAGCAGCAAATCCTTGATGTGCAGCAGGCCGACGAACTCCTGTCGATCGCTGTCGTACACCGGATAACGGCTGAACTTGTGGCGACGGAACATCGCCAGGATTTCCTTCAGCGGCGCGTTGAACTCCAGCGTCACCAGGTCTTCCCGGGAGTTGGCCCAGTCGACCACTTCCAGTTCGCCCATTTCCACGGCCGAGGCCAGCACGCGCATGCCTTGGTCGCTCGGGTCCTGGCCACGGCTTGAGTGCAGGATCAGTTTCAGTTCTTCACGGCTGTAATGGTGCTCGTGATGCGGGCCGGGCTCGCCCTGGCCGGCAATGCGCAGGATGGTGTTGGCGCTGGCGTTGAGCAGGTAAATCGCCGGGTACATCGCCCAATAGAACAGGTACAGCGGCACGGCGGTCCACAACGACAGCAATTCGGGTTTGCGGATGGCCCAGGATTTTGGCGCCAGTTCACCGACCACGATGTGCAGGTACGAGATGACGAAGAACGCGGCAAAGAACGATACGCCCTTGATCACTTCGGGCGACTGCACGCCCACGGCTTCCAGCAGCGGTTCGAGGATGTGCGCGAACGCCGGTTCGCCGACCCAGCCGAGGCCCAGGGAGGCGAGGGTGATGCCCAGCTGGCACGCCGACAGGTAGGCATCGAGCTGACTGTGAACGGTGCGCAGGATGTGCCCGCGCCAGCCGTTCTTGTCGGCGATGGCCTCGACCCGGGTCGAGCGCAGTTTGACCATGGCAAATTCCGCCGCAACGAAAAATCCGTTGAGCAAAACCAGGATCAGAGCAAAAAGAATCATGCCGAAATCGGCAAAGAGTGTTGCGAGGGTCAAGCCAGGGGAAGGGTCCATGATGGAGTTTTGCGGGTTCCGTGTATTCGAAAAGGGGGTCAATGCGGTGCCTGAAAGGCAGGCACAAGTCAGCCAATGTAGCGGCTGACCGGGTGCTTGCCTAGTGGCGAATGCTGGCCGGTATCAATCGGCCGTGCTGATAACCCGGGATTTGGTGACCTGGGCCGGCGCGAAATGGCAGGTGAAGGTGCTGCCATGTCCCGGCACGCTGCTGATTTCCATCCGTGCGCGGTGGCGCAGCAGCACATGCTTGACGATGGCCAGCCCCAGCCCGGTGCCGCCGGTGTTGGAGTTGCGGCTGGAGTCGACGCGGTAGAACCGTTCGGTCAGGCGCGGCAGGTGTTTGCTGTCGATGCCGATGCCGGAGTCCTGCACGCTCAGGTGCGCGCCTTGTTCGTCGCCCCACCAGCGAATACGGATATTGCCTTCGGCCGGGGTGTATTTCACCGCGTTGAACACCAGGTTGGAGAACGCACTGCGCAGTTCGGCTTCGCTGCCCTTGAGCAGGATCGTCGGGTCGGCTTCCAGGGTGATGCGCTGGTTTTTCTGCCCGGACAGTTGCTGGGCGTCGCCCTTGATCGATTGCAGCAAGCCATCGATGGCCACGGGCTGGTTGTCCGACGGGTAATCGGTGGCTTCCAGTTTGGCCAGCAGCAGCAAGTCGTTGAGCAGCGTCTGCATGCGCCCGCCTTGCTGCTGCATTTGCTGCAGGGCGCGGCTCCAGCGCGGGTTCACGTCCTCGACGTTGTCGAGCAGGGTTTCCAGATAGCCGCAGATCACCGTCAGCGGCGTGCGCAATTCGTGGGAGACGTTGGCGATGAAGTCCTTGCGCATCTGTTCCAGCTGATGGATGCGCGTTACGTCGCGCACCAGCATCAAGTGTTCGTTGTTGCCGTAGCGGGTGATGTACAGCTGGATGCGCAGACGGTCGTTGGTCGGCGACGGAATTTCCAGCGGTTCGGCGTAGTTTTCCTGCTCGAAGTATTCCTTGAAGCGCGGATGGCGCACCAGGTTGGTTACCGGCTGACCGCTGTCCTGTGGCGTCTTGAGACCGAGCAGGGTTTCCGCCGCGCGGTTCCACCATTCGAGGTTGCCGTCGGTGTCGAGCATGATCACCGCGTCTTTCAGCGCGGCGGTGGATTCCTGGACCCGGTCGATCACCGCTTGCAGGCGCCCGCGTACCCGTTGGTCGCGGCGTTGCAGGTGGTAGATGCTGTCGAACACCTCGCCCCACAGGCCATAGCCATCGGGCGGTGCTTCATCGGGTTTGTGCAGGCGCAGCCACTCGTGCAGACGCAGCAATTGCTTGAGCGTCCAGGCCAGGTAAAGGCCCAGGCCCGCGGCGAGGCTCCAGCCGTAGTAGCCGGTGATCAGGCCGATCACCAGGCAGGCGGTGACCAGTAGCAGCATGTGGCGAATCAGGGTGCCATGCCAGTTTTGGTTCACGTGAACGCGCGTCCTTGTCAGCTTGTCGGGCGGGAAAGGGCTGAATCAGGCTTTGGTGGAAAACCGGTAGCCGGTGCCGCGCACGGTTTGTACCAGATTTTCGTAGGCATCACCGAGGGCTTTGCGCAGACGACGGATGTGCACGTCAACGGTGCGTTCCTCGACATACACATTGCCGCCCCAAACCTGGTCCAGCAACTGGCCACGGGTGTAGGCGCGTTCCTGGTGGGTCATGAAGAATTGCAGCAAGCGGTATTCGGTCGGGCCCATCTCGGCGGGTTTGCCGTCGATGGTCACGCGGTGGCTGATCGGGTCCAGCAGCAGGCCGCCGACTTCGATCGGCGCTTCGCCATCGGTCGGGCCGGCGCGGCGCAGCACGGCTTTGAGGCGCGCCACCAGCTCACGGGGGGAAAACGGTTTGGTGATGTAGTCGTCGGCACCGACTTCGAGGCCCTGGATCTTGTTGTCCTCTTCGCCCTTGGCGGTGAGCATGATGATCGGGATATCCCCGGTCAGTTCATCGCGCTTGAGGCGGCGGGCCAGTTCGATACCGGAGGTGCCGGGCAGCATCCAGTCGAGCAGGATCAGGTCCGGTTTGCGGTCGACGATGATCGCGTGGGCCTGCTGCGAGTTCTCGGCCTCCAGGCAGTCATAGCCGGCCATTTCCAACGCAACGGCGATCATTTCGCGAATGGGCGCTTCGTCGTCGACGATCAGAATGCTCCTGCCAACCATGCCTTTAATCCTCTTGTCATTTAACTGTCTTGCGCCGCATTAGATAACGGAATTATTGCAGTCGTGTGACAGTATTTTAGTCGCCCGGCGATTGTCGCGAACCTGAACTATTCTCTAAGTCCGAATCCTGACAACCACAAAAGAAGGTTTCCATGACTCAATACACGCAATCCCTTAAAGCCCTGATGCTGGCAGCTGCCCTGTCTTTGCCGGCGATGGCCTTCGCGGCTGAGCCTGTGATGATGAAAGACGGTGTGATGGCGGACCACAAAGGCATGACCCTGTACACCTTCGACAAGGACACGGGCGGCAAGTCGGTGTGCACCGGTCAGTGCGCGGAAAACTGGCCGCCATTCAAGGCAGAGGCGGGTGCCAAGGCCGAGGGTGACTGGACAATCGTCACGCGCGACGACGGCACGATGCAGTGGGCCTACAAGGGCAAACCGCTGTACTACTTCATGAAGGACACGAAGCCGGGGCAGAAGGAGGGTGACAAGATGAAAGACGTCTGGCACGTCATCACCAACTCCGGGCCGAAGATGTAAACACCCTTCCTGTAGGAGCGAGCTTGCTCGCGATGGACGTCAACGATAACGCTGGGCGCCTGACACCCCGAGGCGCCCTTGAGTCTATCGCGAGCAAGCTCGCTCCTACAGGGAACCGAGTCGGCCTCAGCGCGCGGCGTAATCCAGCACAATCCCGACAAAAATCGCCAGGCCCGCCCAGTGGTTGTGCAGGAACGCCTTGAAGCAACGCATCCGGTCCTTGCCACGGGTGTACCAGAACTCCCACGCAAAACAGCCCGCCGCCACCAACAGTCCCACGTGGAACCAGCCACCCAACTCGAACTTCGACCCGGCCAGCAGCAGGCAACCCAATGCCAAGCCCTGCAAGGTCAGGATGATCACCCGGTCGGCCTCGCCAAACAGAATCGCCGTGGATTTCACCCCGATCTTCAAGTCGTCGTCGCGATCGGTCATCGCGTAATACGTGTCGTAGCCCACCGTCCACAGCAGGTTGGCGATCCACAGCAACCACGCCGCTGCCGGCAATTCACCGGTTTCGGCGGTGAACGCCATCGGCATCCCCCAGGAAAACGCCGCGCCCAGCACCACTTGCGGGTAATAGGTGTAGCGCTTCATGAACGGGTAAGTGAAGGCCAGCGCCAAACCGCCGAACGACAGCCAGACCGTCGCCGCGTTGGTGCACAGTACCAGCAGGAAACTCAGGCCCATCAACAGCGCGAAAAATACCAGGGCTTCTTTGGAGCTGATCTTGCCGCTCGGCAACGGGCGCTGTTCGGTGCGCTTCACATGGCCGTCAACCTTGCGATCCGCCCAGTCATTGATCACGCAACCGCCGGCGCGGGTCAGCACCACGCCGAGCACGAAGATCACCACGTTGGCCAGCGACGGCGAACCTTTGCCGGCAATCCACAGCGCCCACAACGTCGGCCACAGCAGCAGGTAAATGCCGATCGGCTTGTCCATGCGCGTCAGCTGAATGAAATCCCAGGCCCGTGGGTTCAAGCGGTTCAGGGACTTGAGCAGGCTCTGGTACATCAGCAGTTCTCCGGATGGGCGCGGGCGGCGAGCCACAAGGTCGGCAGGAAAATTTCGGCCACCAGCACGCTCAAGGCGCCTCGGTCGAAACGCGAGCGACGGCCCCACAACTCGGACGCTCGGGATTCCAGCGGCAGCCATTCCTGAGGATAGTGACAAACCTCGATGGCGCGACGCTGAAACGCCTGATCACAGAACAACAATTCGCCCAGCGAGCGGCTGCCCAATTCGTCCATGTGCAACCCGTCGCCCTGCAAGGCGCTGCGCGACGCCACGCTGCGGGCAAACACCCAGGCTTCACCGTGGCCGCGCAAATACACCTCGCGTACCCAGCCTTCACTGCCTTCGGCCAGGTCCAGCGCCGCACATTCGTCCGCGCGCAGCGGTTGCCAGCCTTCGAACAGCGGCGTGACGCTGAACCCGTCATTCGACAGACGGATCAGTCGCCGGGTCAGCGAACCTTCGTCGAACAACCAGTCGAGAATAGAGGCGTCGGGGAGGGGCGAGAGTCGGCTTTGGGGAAGCCAGAATGGCGGTTTTGAGTGCGGCACAGTGAGTCATTATTGGCAGCAAATGAGGCGGCGAGCTTACCATGTCGGTCGGCGATTTTGATTGACCCGGCGCGTCGTTGCGTCGAACAGGCTTGCATCTGCCGGGCCCGATCAGTACAAAACGCCCTGAGCCGGACGGCAGCGTTTCAACCATCGACCGTTCGCGCCGGCAAAAAGCCTGAATCCTGAGGATGTACCTGAATGAAAAAGTGGCAATGTGTGGTCTGCGGCCTGATCTACAACGAAGCCGACGGCTGGCCGGATGACGGCATTGCGCCGGGCACCCTGTGGCAGGACGTGCCGGAAGACTGGCTGTGCCCGGACTGCGGCGTCGGCAAGATGGATTTCGAAATGATCGAAATCAACTAAGACATTTAGAGGAGTAAGGAATGAACGCACCTGTCGTGATCGTCGGCACCGGGCTGGCTGGCTACAACCTGGCCCGCGAGTTTCGCAAGCTCGATGGCGAAACCCCGCTGCTGCTGATTACCGCTGATGACGGGCGCTCCTACTCCAAGCCGATGCTCTCCACCGGCTTTGGCAAAAACAAAGACGCCGACGGCCTGAGCATGGCCGAGCCCGGCGCCATGGCCGAACAGCTGAAGGCCGAAGTGCGCACCCACACGCGCATCAGCGGCATCGACCCGGGCCACAAGCGCCTGTGGATCGGCGAAGAAGCGGTGAACTACCGCGACCTGATCCTGGCCTGGGGCGCCGAAACCGTGCGCGTGCCGATCGAGGGTGACGCGGCAGATGCGGTGTTCCCGATCAATGACCTCGAAGACTATGCGCGCTTTCGTGCCTTTGCCGACGGCAAGCGCCGGGTGTTGATGCTCGGCGTCGGCCTGATCGGCTGTGAATTCGCCAACGACCTGATCCTCGGCGGCTACGAGGTGCAACTGGTTGCGCCGTGCGAGCAGGTCATGCCGACCCTGTTGCACCCAGCCGCCGCCGCTGCGGTCCAGGCAGGGCTGGAAAGCCTCGGTGCGCGTTTCCACCTCGGGCCGGTGCTCAACCGCTTGCAGCGTGTTGAAGATGGACTGGAAGCGCATCTGTCGGACGGTCAGGTCATTCCGTGCGATGTGGTGGTGTCCGCCATCGGTCTGCGCCCGCGCATCGACCTGGCGGCCGCCGCCGGTGTGCAGGTCAATCGCGGCGTGGTAGTCGACCGTCACCTGAAAACCTCTCACGCCAACATCTACGCCCTGGGCGACTGCGCCGAAGTCGACGGGCTGAACTTGTTGTACGTGATGCCCCTGATGAGCTGTGCGAGAGCGCTGGCACAAACCCTCGCCGGCAACCCGACGGCCGTGAGCTACGGCGCGATGCCGATCACCGTCAAAACGCCGGTGTGCCCGCTGGTGGTTTCGCCGCCGCCACGAGGTCTGGAGGGCGTCTGGACCGTCGAAGGGCAGGGCGCTGACATCAAGGTTTTATGCCGCGATGCGAGTGGAAAACTGCTCGGTTATGCCCTGACAGGCGCGGCGGTAATGGAAAAACTCGCGCTGAACAAAGAGCTTCCACCGCTGCTGGCGTAAATACTGGTCGTTCTGTCGGAATCACCCCTCTTTTGCCCCCACAAACGTCGCGCCGAGACTGGCGCGGCTCTTCCGTGCGTGCCATTCTCACTCCCGTCTGCCGCAGAGTAGAGCACCTGCGGCGCTTTGGGCGCTGTTCCAACGAGAACAGCACGGACATAACAACAAAAAACCGTCAAAGGGGCTTCACTAATGCGTAAACCAGAACTCGCCGCCGCCATCGCGGAAAAAGCAGATCTCACCAAAGAACAGGCCAACCGCGTTCTCAACGCCGTTCTCGAAGAAATCACCGGCGCCCTGCACCGCAAGGACAGCGTGACGCTGGTCGGCTTCGGCACCTTCCTGCAACGCCACCGCGGCGCCCGCACCGGCAAAAACCCGCAAACCGGTGAGCCAGTGAAAATCAAGGCCAGCAACACCGTAGCGTTCAAGCCAGGCAAATCGTTGAAAGACAGCGTTAATCCGTAATTAGTATTCCCGCCCCGTATAACGGGGACGCGGAATAAAAAATGGGCACGCCAACCTGGTTGGGTGCCCATTTTTTGTGCCCGGCGATCGTCCATGTGATAACGCTGGGTGCCTGATTAAACGCCCAACCCTGTAGGAGCGAGCCTGCTCGCGATGGACCAGAGAACACCACGGGATATCAGACTTCCACCGTTATCGTTAACCACTACGGGTTAAGTGCTGCTTAACGATTTATCCGGTGTGGTTTTCTTGCCGGGCGAAAATCGCCGCCATCTCCGGCTCATCCAGATGATCCAGCGCACGCTCTACCAACAAATGAACTCCATCGGCCATGCGGCTGAGCGCCAGGGCTTTGGAGCGGCGCGGGCCGTCTACACCGTCCGCGAGGTCGGCGGCGATGGCGCTGATGGACAGCAAGTCTTCCGAGGCGTTGGCGAGGAGGGTTTCGGTGTTGATGTTTGGAGAGACGCAGAATAGGAGGCCGTTGCGTTGTGGTGGAGAGGGTTGATCGAGGATGGATTCAGAAGCTTCGTTGAGACGAGTTGGGTCGTGGGTTTCTGATGGGGAAGCAAAATCGGTGTCTGGCGGATTGGGCGTGACCTTGAACATGATCTTCAATTCCTTGAGTGATGCCGACACCACTTCGCCGACTAAACGAAGGGGTGGCAGCTGTACGCAGGTTAGTCGGACCGGGGAATTGAAGAAGCCGGCGCACCCGAAGGTGCCCTGCGCACAGCCACCATCAATTGCAGGTTGGAAATACCTGCCTGACGGACGCTTGTGCATCTTCAATTACCAGCGAGCGACTAAACCCGATCACTGATGGGCAGTGACAGCAATCAAACTACCGACCGCCCCCAAGGCGCACAAGCCGGCGGATTCTGGCGTAGCCGTAGGCAACGACGCAAGGTGTTGTAGCTTGCGAGAAGTAACCTTGAGGCGTTTTAAACAAGCGCTATTGAGCGGCGTTTAATCACCGGAAATCTAGGCATTCCTTACCAACTGCCGTAGGGGATTCCGAACTTTTCTACGTAAGCCTTGGATGTCTCAGAAAAGGGTCGATGCTTGCCACCGGATTTTCCTTCATAGGGGCCCCTTGGATTAATGGTTCCTTTGACTCGAGCAATCTCGACCGACCTCAAGCAAGGACCGCCCAGCCATATCTTGGCAATACCGCCCGGCGCCAAACCAATGCCAATGTCATCGCGGTAATCGGTGATCCATTTACTGTCAGCTCTGCAAAAAGCCTTTTCAGGTTTGCTCATGATCTCCCGCGCCGATTCGGGTATGACGATGTAAGCCTCGTAGGTTTGTGGTTCCGCCAATGACTGCCAGCGCACGTAAATCAGACGAGGCAGGTCCGCGCCAATTACGTCACGACCGGCACCTCGGCCGGGACTTTTAGGCCAACCAGCGGGCTTTCCCTTGTTGTCTCTTGGAGTCAGTACCGATGCGATCCCAGAGCCCGCACGACGAAAAACACGTTCGCGGATATCTACAACGTCCGCTGTTTCAATCCAGACTTCCATGTAATCCGGCGCCCCGAAGCCTAGAGACCAAGGCTCGTCGTTCCTTGATTGCGCAAAACTTTGAGTGTTCGCGATCAACAGCAATCCAAACAGCAGACGGACGCATTTTGTGATCAATTTGGCCGATTTGATGCTCATCGAGGCCGTGAGGTAGTGGTTACCAAGAGCCATAAGGAATCCCGAACTTCTCAATGTAGGTTTTGGACTCCGGTGACAAAGGCAGAGCATAACGGCCTTCATTTTTCCCCTGAGAGGGACCTTGTGTATTGACGGTACCCATCACCCGAACAATTTCGACCGCTTTCAAGCAGGCACCACCAAGCCAAACCTTCGCAATACCACCTGGAGCTAAACCAATGCCGATGTTGTCACGGGATTCGGTGATCCATTCGGCGCCAAAGTTGCAAAACGCCTTTTCAGGTTTACGCATGATTTCCCGTGCGGACTCGGGGATGACGATATAGGCCTCATAGGTTTGCGGTTCGGCCAGCGATTGCCAGCGTACGTAAATCAAACGAGGCAAATCGGCACCAGTGACATACCGGCCCTTACCCGCGCCATTATTGCTGACCCATCCACTGGCAATACCTCGATTATTCGGGGGGTGAGGCACAGAAGCGATGCCACCTCCCGCACCTCGGAAAATCCTCTCTTGGACGTCGACTACGTCGGCAGTTTCAATCCAGACCTCCATATAAGCCGGTGCTGAAAAACCCAAGAACCAAGGCAGTTCCTTGCTGTTTTGGGCGAAGCTCTGCGAGCCACCTGTAAAAAGCAGCCCAAACAGTAAGCCGGTGCATTTGGCGACAAAGCAGAGGGAATTACTCATTGGGATGCACCACGCGCTTGTTGTCTTGAGCTGGCCGGTTGATGAAGAAAACGCTCATATCGCTGCTATTGAGATCTCTGGCTGCGTTCCAGCTAGCGGAGATGTGGATGTAGCGACTGCGCAGCAATGCTCGTTCCTGGTGGGTTAATCCCTCGACCGTTGTTTCGCCGAGGGCATAGGCTTGCAGCTTTTTGTGGATAGGCTCCAGTTCATCGGGTAGTCGAAGGGTTGGAATATCGGGGATTGGCTTGAATGGCACATCGTGCCTGACTGCCAGTTCCCGCATGATTCGCAAATAAACAAGCGACAGCTCACCTCGTACCGGACGTTCAATTGCGGTTGCTGCGAAAACCCTCTTCTGCGGTTCGATCTGTGTTCCAGCAGGCCCTCTTTCATAAGGCAGTGGTTTTTCCCAATACGCCACTTTGACTTTTTTGTGTGGCCCTTCGAAGTCGATAACGCCTTTTCCGTACCAGGCGAATGCCTCTTTTTCGGCTGAAAGGTAAGCGACACTGCGGGTTGCGTCCGTGCTCTCGTTCACGGTGCTTGTTAGGGGTTTACCCAGCAAAAGTTTTTCATTGGCAATCGGCAAATAACCACCACCAAGGTCGGAATGCACACCGGGCAAAACCAGGTCTATATCGCCGAGGCTATTAAGTGCGAAATTTTCACGGATTTCGTCTCGCGCGACCAAGTGGACAACCTTGTTGGCACAGTCGTCGGAAAGCTTGAGATTGAGGAAAGGGTTCCTGCTGTTGCCACCGTTGAAGTCCAACACCCACGGGTTGGCAATCGAAGCGACGGTATCGAACAGACCGATAAAGTTAATAACCGCATCTATTTTCGGCCGCCATGCAAAATTTTTAGCCAAGCCTTCGAAGCCGCTAGGAAAACTTTTGGCAAGAACGCCTTCATTTCCTTTAAGCACTTCGTTCGCAAAATGCCTCGCTGCGGCGGCGCCGCGGCTGAAACCGAAAATATCGAACTCAATCCGATCTATAACCAACTCCGGGTTACGTGCTCTTAGCTGCCGTATCTGCTCGCCGATAAGCCCCGGACTCTGCTCAACCCGCGCAGCCACCCCTGTTTCACCCCGCCCCGTTGCCTGGGAATAACGTGAGTCCTCACCCCCACTCGTGGTCCCGATGCCCTCAACATAAACGGCGATCGAAGTCTTCGTTGCTTCCTCCGACAGCGTTTCGTCCACGCGGTCCTCATAGAGTTTGTAAAGCCGCACGATATTGCTCACATCATTCCCATAACTATTGTCCGGCGAGCTCCCATTGCCGTCATACCCATAAGCCGCGCAATACTTCTGCACCTCCTCGGCGGCCTCATCCAATTTGGCGTCCGGCGCATAGCACGCTGCCACGGTCTCGCTATTGGCCTTGTTGTTCCCCGTGCCATCGAAGAACACCCCGATGCGCAACGTAATCCCTTCTTCTTCAACTTCCTCCTCTTCTTCCTCCAGCTCTTCCTCTTCCACCGGCTCAGGCACAACCGCCGCTAACAACCCCGCCACCGTCCCCGGCAACAACGCATGCGCCGCCATCCCCATCACCGGCGAACCACCGACTGCAACCTCACTACTGCTGAACACCCCACCCGCATCGATGACGACATGGTGACCACCGGCCTTCAACGTAATGCTGGCGCCCGCGTCCAGCACCAGATTCGCTCCGGCCTTTATGTGGACGTGCTCACCAGCCTCAACCACCCAAGCGTCGTCAATCTGGTTGTGGCTGCTCCCGGAAATGTGCAGATAGTCGCTGGCCTTGAGCTGAACCTTTCTATCCGCCGTCACCGTGCGATGTTCTTCCGCGCCGAGCACCGTGATGCTGTTGCCCTCAATGGTTTCCCGGCGCTCATTCCCCACGTCGAGTCGGCTGTCGTTCCCGACCTTCTGCTCCATGTCCCGCTGCGCTCGCAGGTGGATCAACTCCATCCCGGCGCGGTCTTCGATCGACAGTTCGTTGTAGCCACCGGTATGCGGCGAACTGTGGCTGCGCAGCACGGTTCTGGTTTTGTTTTCGGGCAAGGTGTAGGGCGCCGGCGTGACCTTGTTGATCAGGCATCCGGTGATCAGCGGCTCGTCAGGATTGCCTTCGAGGTAAGTGACGAGGACTTCCATGCCGATTCGCGGAATGGTCACCGCGCCGAAATGATCGCCCGCCCAACTGGACGCCACTCGTAGCCAGCAACTGCTTTTTTCGCTGTTGTGCTCCGCGCGGTCCCAATGGAATTCGACTTTGACGCGACCGTCTTCATCGCAGTAGATCTCCTCCCCGGCAGGCCCGGTGACGCGGGCGGTCTGGCAGACCAGTGCCGGGCGTTGTGCGGGCATCGGCGGCCGATAAAACACGTCCCAGGGAATCGCGCTGAAACTGTTGCGGTAGCCCTGGGTGAAACTGCCCTCGGTGTCGGTGAACGACTCTTCCAGCACCTGGGGTTGTTTTCCGGTGTGGGTCACGCTGAGCAACAGCCATAGATCGTTGTATGTGGCGCGCGGGTGTTGCGTCAGGCTGAAAAAGTGGCCGCTGCGCAGGCTCGGCTGATCGCTTTTTCCCTTCGCCAATTGATAGTCCGCGCGGTGCCGTTCCAGTGCTTGTCGGGTGAGCTGTTTGCCGTGCTTTTCGCTCTCGAAAAACAGCGGGTAACGATAGTCCTCAAGCTCGGGGCTGAACTCGGCGATGAAGCGACTTTCCAGCAGCGCGTTCGGGCGTTTCGGGTCGTAGTGTCGGCGGGTGACTTTGCTGGCACGCGTGCTGTAGCGCATGGAAAACCGGCTGACGACCGGATACTCCGCCACCAGTCCGGCGCCTTGCAGATAAGGCGTTTCGCCCAGTTTTGCGAAGGCGGTCTGGTCATCGCTGAACACCAGCACATGGCCCTCCCGGGAATGCTGGTGATGCCAGGCAATGCCCTCTTCGGCGCACAGTCGCTGGATGAATTCGAAATCACTTTCCCGGTATTGGGTGCAGTACTTGCGCTCGATACTCGTCCGGACGTGGAAGGTCACCGCGTCGGCCTGGATGCCATGCCCCTTGAGGACTTTTGCGATGATATGCGGCGCCGTCTGGTTCTGGAAAATTCGCTGGTCATGGCTGAACTGCAAGTCGTGCAGTGCCGGCACCAAATGCATGCGGTAGCGGGTCAGGCGTTTGCCGGCATCGCCCACGGACACCCCGGCGATCAGGCCGTGAATGCCTTCGCCGTTGAGGCCGAACTGAAGAAAGGCGGGTTGATTGAGCAAGCTCTCCAGATCGAAATCCGGGTATTCGCTGACCAGTTCGATGTGAATGGAGTACAGGACACTGATGGCTTCAGTCCCTTCGAAGGCCAGCACTTTGAAGTCGTTGCGAACCGTCGGGATCAGGAGGGTGAAATGGGCAAGATTGGCCGATGCAAGCATGCGCTTATCCTTTTGCTTCGTAGTCGCTCGTCCTTAAGCGGAAAGAAAAAATCGGCGATACGGAGCCATAGTGTCCGGATCAAGTCGCCAAAATGCCGGGCACGCTAACAGGGCATGCAAAGTATTGATGTCGGAAGGATCTTGAAGTGTGGTGTGAAATTTCCTAGATACCCGAAGTTCCATTTTGGAACTTTGTTTTAATTTAAGAGTGGCCATCACGGTGATAGCACTTTTCTTATCGCCAGTTGTCACTCGTCGATTTATTCATCGCGGGCAGTAACATTTAGGAATGCTCCTACATTTATATTTTTTATTTTTTGGCATGCTGCGCGCCTGCCATAGGGAGCGATCGGCAATGAATACGTGGTTTATTCGGATGCAAGACAAGGAAGGCTCTATCTCGCTGGTTTCAGGGCGCGGGGTCGAACGATGAATTATTAAACGGACCTCAGGGATTCCCTTGCTACATATAGGGCAATCTCCTACAGCACATTAAGACGCTTCATCTTATTGTTTAATCAGATGCTTGCTAGTGGCCACCATCGTGAGTACGATGCGCCCACTTTGAAGCGCACGATCTCAATTGGATGAGACTTTTCGTAGCTCTTCGTTACTGTCCGCAGCCGTTGGAATTCCAATGGGCGTATGACCGTAATCCAAACTAAAGGCCATGGATGTCCTACTCGAGCAAACTTTCCGCCCATTACCTCGAACTCGCAAAAGTCTCTGTTTCCAAAGAGAATTTCGCGGGCGAGGATGTTCGCTTTTCGAGCGACTATGAGGCCCTGGAAAGCGAGCTGGCCAAGGCCTCGTCCATGCACGAAAGCGGTCAGATCGATTGGCTGAAAATCCGTGAAACCAGCGAAAACCTGCTGCGTACCCAATCCAAGGATTTGCGCGTCGGCGCGTGGCTGACCTGGGCCCTTTACCAGCGCGAATCCTTTCAAGGCCTGCTCGCCGGCCTCGGTCTGTTGCACTACCTGTGCGAAAGCCATTGGCCTGAAATTCATCCGAACAAGGCCCGTACTCGCGCGGCTGCGATCAGCTGGCTGGTGCCGCGTCTTGAGCAGGTGCTGACCGAAAACGTTGCGATCAAAGAGCAGTTGCCGATGTTCCGCCGATTGGTGGAACACCTGGAAGGCCTCGACGCCGCGTGCACCGAGCACCTGGGCGACGACGCGCCGTTGCTGCTACCGATCTCCCGCCGTCTGAAAAACATGGTGCAACGCGCCGCCGACAACCAGCCGGAACCCGGTGTGGTCGGTGCGGCGGTGGCTCAAGTCAAACAAGTTGCGACGCAACTGATGACGCCCGGTGCGCCGATCGACAACGAGAAAGAAGCCCACAAGGCCCTGCGCGCCCAACAGGAAAGCGCCCGGCCGTTGTGTGCCTGGTGGCTCAAGCAGAAAGCCACCGACCTGCGTGCCCTGCGCCTCAATCGCACGTTGTTGTGGTTGCCGATCGACGCCGTCCCCGAACGCAACGCCGAGCAGATCACCGTCCTGCGTGGCTTGCCGGCGGACAAGTTGAAGGCCTACCAGGACCGTTACGATCAAGGCAAATACGCCGACCTGCTGGTGGAACTGGAGGCGAGCCTGGCGAAGGCGCCGTTCTGGTTCGATGGCCAGCGAATGGTCTGGGAATGTCTCCAGGCCCTCAACGCAGAAATGGCGATGCGCGAAGTGGAAATCCACTTCGCGCTTTTGGTTCAGCGCCTGCCCGGAATTGTCGAACTGCGTTTCCATGACGGCGCGCCGTTCGCTGATCCGGCCACCCGCGCCTGGATCAGCGCCAACGTCATGCCACACCTGCAAAGCGCCAGTGCGCCGCGCAAGGTCGAAGTCGCCGACACCCAGCCCGCCTGGGAACTGGCCCTCGAAGAAGTCCTGCCGATCTTGCGCAAGGACGGCCTCAAGGCCGCCGTGCAAATCCTCAAGCAGGGCCTGCAAGGCGCCCAGGGCGGGCGGGCCCGGTTCTTCTGGCAGTTCGCCCTCGCGCGGCTGTGCTTCATGGCCAAGAAATACGAACTGGCCAAGACCCAACTCGAAACCCTCGACCAAACATTACAGGACTCAGGCCTGCACGCCTGGGAGCCCGATCTTGCGCTGGAAGTGCTGCATTTGCTGCATAGCTGCTGCGAGTTGTTGCCGCAGAACCATGCCGTACGTGAACGCAAGGAAGAGATTTATCGCAGGCTGTGCCACCTCGATCTCGAAGTGGTACTCGAATAGGCCCCCGGGCCACAACCGCAAGGAGAAAAGCCATGGCCAAAGAAGGCTCGGTAGCCCCCAAGGAACGCATCAACGTCACGTTCAAACCTGCCACCGGTGGTGCCCAGGAAGAGATCGAACTGCCGTTGAAACTACTGGCAATCGGTGACTACACCCACCGCAAGGACGAACGCAAAGTCGAAGATCGCAAGCCGATCAGCATCGACAAGATGACCTTCGACGAAGTGCTGGCCAAGCAGGAACTGCAGCTGACACTGAGCGTACCGAACCGTCTTCAGGAAGAAAGCGACACTGAAGAACTGGCCGTGAAACTGCGCGTCAACTCGATGAAGGACTTCAACCCGGCCAGCCTGGTCGAGCAAGTGCCCGAGCTGAAAAAACTGATGGAACTGCGCGACGCGCTGGTGGCCCTCAAAGGCCCGCTGGGTAATGCGCCTGCGTTCCGCAAAGCCATCGAAGGCGTTCTCGCCGACGACGAATCCCGCGGTCGCGTACTGGGTGAGCTGGGCTTGAATGCCGCCGCCCAGGACGCCTGAGTCTCCATCAGCCAAGGATGCCAACATGAGCACGAGTGCAGCGCAGCAAAAGAGTAACGAGAACGGCGAATACAGCATTCTCGACAGCATCATCGCCGAAACCCGCCTGACCCCGGACGACGAAGCCTACGACATCGCCAAGCGCGGTGTGTCGGCCTTCATCGAAGAGCTGCTCAAGCCGCAGAACAACGGTGAGCCGGTCAAGAAAGCCATGGTCGACCGCATGATCGCCGAGATCGATGCCAAGCTCAGCCGCCAGATGGACGAAATCCTCCACCACCCGGACTTCCAGTCGCTGGAGTCGTCGTGGCGTGGCCTGCAGTTGCTGGTCGATCGCACCAACTTCCGCGAAAACATCAAGATCGAAATCCTCAACGTCTCCAAAGAAGACCTGCTGGACGACTTCGAAGATTCGCCGGAAGTGATGCAGGCTGGCCTGTACAAGCACATCTACACCGCTGAATACGGCCAGTTCGGTGGTCAGCCGGTAGGCGCGATCATCGCCAACTACTTCATGTCCCCAAGCTCGCCGGACGTGAAACTGATGCAGTACGTGTCCAGCGTCGCCTGCATGTCTCACGCGCCGTTCATTGCTGCGGCCGGCCCGAAATTCTTCGGCCTGGAAAGCTTCACCGGCCTGCCGGACCTGAAGGATCTGAAAGATCACTTCGAAGGCCCGCAATTCGCCAAATGGCAGAGCTTCCGCCAGTCGGAAGACTCCCGTTACGTCGGCCTGACCGTGCCGCGTTTCCTGCTGCGCAACCCGTACGACCCGGAAGAAAACCCGGTCAAATCGTTCGTGTACAAAGAGACCGTCGCCAACAGCCACGAGCACTACCTGTGGGGCAACACGGCCTACGCGTTCGGCACCAAGCTGACCGACAGCTTCGCCAAATTCCGCTGGTGCCCGAACATCATCGGCCCACAGAGCGGTGGCGCGGTTGAAGACCTGCCGTTGCACCACTTCGAAAGCATGGGCGAAATCGAAACCAAGATTCCTACCGAAGTCTTGGTCAGCGACCGTCGTGAATACGAACTGGCCGAGGAAGGCTTCATCTCCCTGACCATGCGCAAAGGCTCCGACAACGCGGCGTTCTTCTCCGCGAGCTCGGTGCAGAAGCCGAAGTTCTTCGGCATCAGCGCAGAAGGCAAGGCGGCAGAGCTGAACTACAAGCTCGGCACCCAACTGCCGTACATGATGATCGTCAACCGCCTGGCTCACTACTTGAAAGTGCTGCAGCGCGAGCAACTCGGTTCGTGGAAAGAACGCACCGACCTCGAGCTGGAACTGAACAAGTGGATCCGCCAGTACGTGGCCGACCAGGAAAACCCGAGCGCCGAAGTCCGTGGCCGTCGTCCGCTGCGTGCCGCCCAGATCATCGTCAGCGATGTCGAAGGCGAGCCTGGCTGGTACCGCGTCAGCCTGAACGTGCGCCCGCACTTCAAGTACATGGGTGCCGATTTCACCCTGTCGCTGGTTGGCAAGCTGGACAAAGAGTAAGCGGAGCCTAACTCATGACTGGATACGGCAGCCTTTTCGAACGCCTGGGTGGCGACGCGGACAAACGCGTCGGCTGGAGCCGCGAGGTTTCCGCCATGGCGTCCGTGGCTGCCCATCTGGCCAAGATGCTCAGCACCCGTGCGGGCAGCGTGCAAACGCTGTCCGATTACGGGCTACCCGATCTCAATGACATGCGCCTGAGCCTGCACGACTCCCTGAGTCAGGCCCGCCTGGCCATCGAAAGCTTCATCGAAGCCTACGAGCCGCGCCTGAGCAACGTGCATGTCATCTCCCTGCCGCGTGAACACGATCAGCTTCGCCTGTCCTTCAGCATCGAAGGCCTGCTGGAAGTTGATGGTTTCAAGCGCCAGGTCAGTTTCGCCGCGCGCCTGGATGGCAGCGGTCAAGTCAAGGTCACTTAAGGAGATTCGTATGTCCGGCAAACCAGCAGCACGCGTATCCGACCCCACCGCTTGCCCGCTCCCCGGCCACGGCACCAACCCGATCGCCGCCGGTTCCGGCGACGTCTTCTTCGACGGCCTCGCGGCCGCCCGCCAAGGCGATGCCTCGGCGTGTGGTGGTGCGATGTCGGGCGGGTTGGCGACGACGGTTTTGATTAACGGGAAACCGGCGGCGACGGTGGATTCCGTTGGGACCCATGGCAACAAGGTTACGGCCGGGTCAGGTACGGTGATTATCGGGAACTCGCATTCGGCGGTGCCGTTTGTGGCGCCTTTGCCGGTGGAGATTCAGTGGCCGTTTAACGAGCATTTTGTGATCAATTGCCAGGACACAGGGAAGCCTATGGCCGGTATTGAGTACACGCTGAAAACCGCTTCGGGAAAGGTCGTCAATGGCGTTACCGGGGTGGACGGAAAGACTCAAACCGTGTTCTCGGCTACGGCAGAAGCAGTTGAATTGATTATTTTGCAGCAAACGGAAGTAGCGATTGCTTAAGTAACAGCTGGGCCTGGGTTAGTTGTACCTGAGGTTGTTGACTTCATTGTTCAAGGGGTGTTGAGATGGCGGACACAGTAGTAAATACAAGTATGACGCCAGCAAGTAAAAAGGCCGGCCAGTCTGCTACTGCTCCGCGCAAATTCGGTGTCTCCGATATTCCTGCTGCAATGAAAAAAATGAAGTGGCCCGTTGCGGCTGCACTAATGGACTATTGGTTTGCTGGTAAGCCGTGGCCCACGAAAGATGGCGGCATGTCTTCGGAAGTAAAAAGACATGAGGTTCTTGCTAAAGAGCCATATGTTGAAACGACCATCGTTAAGATGAGTTGGTTGGTTGGGTTTGAACGCGCAAATAGAGTTATTAGAGTTCTAAAATCGTCCTGGAATAATCCTGCTGCGATAAAGCAGATGCAGGATAAATATTTGCCAAAGTTTCAGGGGAAGGCACCGGGGATATACCCATTGAAGTTTGATGGTGATGCCAGGGCGGTGGAGGCGTTTGGTTACTCCAACTCAAGACCGGTTGAGTTCGACCTGATCGATGAAACAGATGAGTTAAGGGCTGCTCTGGCTAACTTCAATCTCCGAATCTTTGTTGAAGGTAAAGTGGTTATAGCGATTGACCGTATTCAGTTATTCGTAGATCGCGTTGGAATATATGTTGAAGATGCTTACGATTTTGTGGACTCTCCAGGCTTCAAACCAAGCCAGCCTTTGGGATATTGGAATTTTGACGGAATAGCCGATCCGATGTCAGCCAATGCCGCCAATATAGGCATGCAGCAGATGCAGAGCGATATGGCAGGTAATCCATTTGCAACAGGTGAATCAGCAAGCAAAATGTATAAAGAGCTAGCCGAGGCACGCTATTACTATATTACTAACTCCAGTTTTGAAAAGTATCGGAGTGATCACGGCAAAGGCGGCGACTTTCAAGTTTTTTCAGACGTACTTTATGAAAGCGTTCCTTTAGTGGTTATACATTTATGGGAAAGTAAATAATGACCGCCCTAGCTCAAAAAAAATGGCTTATACGAGGGTTGGTCGTTATAGCGGTATTCGCTGCCATATTGATCTATTGCGTAAAAGCAATGTTGGGCTATCCCTCAGATGTTTCTGTGGAAAGCCCCTCGGGACGTTATGTTATGCAAAACGTCCCAGTTGAGAAAATTTTCATGCTAGGCGGAATGGCTTATCTGCGCGTTACCGACAAACAAGATCCACAGAAGGTTTATCGCACACCTTTGTATGATATGCAGTCTCTGGATATGCGTCCGTTTGAAAACGAAAAAAAGGTCGGTATCTCTTGGATTGATTTCGATCAGCAGACTAAGGCCTTCACGATTTCTATGCCGCAGTGGAAAGAAAGTTGGCTGAATATATTTATAAGTAATACGCCCTATATGAACTTGGAAAACGACTGAAATGTTGGTGCTTCGGGGAATCTCGCCGGGTTCCCGATGATGTTTGGCTGGCTTTTTTACCGTACCTGCTTTTCGCTGGCTACGTGGTTGCCGGCCTGACAGTCGCGCTCTACAGGACGTTTTTTTCATGAGATCCACCACCAGGAAGGTACCCCGTGTCCTTTAACCACTACTACCAAAGCGAACTCACCGCACTTCGCCAGTTAGGTCGCCGATTCGCCGAGCGTAGTCCGGCGTTGGCGCCTTTCCTCGGGCAGGCCGGGCGGGATCCGGACGTGGAGCGGTTGCTGGAGGGGTTTGCGTTCCTGACCGGCCGCCTGCGTCAGAAGCTCGATGACGAGCTGCCGGAGCTCAGCCATTCCCTGATGCACCTGCTGTGGCCGAATTACATGCGGCCGTTGCCGGCGTTCAGCATTTTGCAGTTCGATCCGTTGAAGCGTTCCGGGCCTGCGTTGCGGGTCGAGCGTGATACGGCGGTCGAGAGCAAGCCGCTCGATGACGTGCGTTGCCGCTTTCGCACCTGCTACCCGACCGAAGTCTTGCCGCTGGATCTGGCCGCGCTGAATTACTCGGTGAAGGGCGACGGTTCGCTGTTGAGCCTGCGTCTGGAGATGAGCGCTGACGGTCATCTCGGTGAACTGGAGCTGAGTCGCTTGCGCCTGCACTTCGCCGGCGAGCGCTACATCAGCCAGATGCTGTATCTGAGCCTGCTGCGCAACCTGGAAGGCATCGAGCTGATCCCGCTGGACGGCGCCGGCAAGCCTATCCCCGGCGCCAACGGCACGCCGATGGCGTTCAAGATGCCCGGCGACCGCGTGCAGCCGGTGGGGTTTGCCGAGGAAGAAGCGTTGATCCCGTATCCGCTGAACACCTTCCGTGGCTATCGCTACTTGCAGGAATACTTCGCCTTCCAGGACAAATTCCTGTTCGTCGACATCAACGGCCTGGACCTGCTCAAGGCGCTGCCGGAAGACACGCTCAAGCAGATGCGCGGCCTCGAATTGCGCTTCGATATTCGCAAGAGCGGCATCATGCGCATGCGTCCGACCCTGGACAACGTGAAGCTCTACTGCACGCCCATCGTCAACCTGTTCAAGCACGACGCACTGCCGATCCGCCTCGACGGCAAGCAGGACGAATACCTGCTGCTGCCCGCCGAATTCGATCTGCAGAACTGCGGTGTGTTCTCGGTGGAAACGGTGACCGGCTGGAAGCCCGGCGGCCTCGGCTATCAGGAGTACGTGCCGTTCGAATCCTTCGAGCACGACCCGAGTTTCGACGTGCCCAACAGCCGTCCGCATTACAGCATTCGCCAGCGCTCTTCGTTGTTGCACGACGGCCTCGACACCTACCTGAGTTTCGGCATCCGCCACACCGAAGCCCACGAAACCCTGTCGATCGAGCTGATGTGCACCAACCAGAACCTGCCGCGCAGGCTCAAGCTCGGCGAGATCTGCATGGCCAGCGAAGACACGCCGGAGTTCCTGAGTTTTCGCAACATCACCCCGGCCACGTCTAGCTTCGCGCCGCCGCTGAACCGCGACTTCCTGTGGAAGCTGATCAGCAACATGTCGCTTAACTATCTGTCCCTGGCGGACGTCAATGCGTTGAAGGTGATTCTCGAAACCTACGACCTGCCGCGCTACTACGACCAGCACGCGGAGAAAGTCAGCAAGCGCCTGCTCGGCGGGCTCAAGTCGATCAAGCACCAGCACGTCGATCGATTGCACCGAGGGTTGCCGGTTCGCGGGTTGCGTACCGAGCTGACCATCGATCCGGAAGGTTATATCGGCGAAGGCGACCTGTTCGTGTTCGCGTCGGTTCTCAACGAGTTTTTCGCGCTTTACGCCAGTCTCAATTCGTACCACGAGCTGCGGGTAAAAAGTACACAAGGAGAGGTGTACCAATGGACACCACGTATGGGCCTGCAGCCGCTTCTTTAAGCGGACTGACCCGAGGCATACGCGAGTACTCGCTGTTTCAGGCCGTGCTGCTGGTGATTGACCGGCTGCGCGAGGCTCACCCGCACCTGAGCGAGGACGACCTGTACGACCAGCTGGAATTCCAGGCCAACCCGAGCCTGGGTTTCCCGGGCAGCGACATCGATCGCGTGGAGTTTTTCGAGGAGCACGGGCACATGCGTGCGCGCCTGCGCTTCAACCTGATCGGCCTGGTCGGCTCCGGTTCGCCGCTGCCGGCGTTCTACGGCGAACAGGCGCTGGGCGACAGCGAAGACGGCAACCCGACACGCAATTTCCTCGACCTGTTTCACCATCGCCTGCAACGGCTGATGCTGCCGATCTGGCGCAAGTACCGCTACCGCGCCAGCTTCCAGAGCGGCGCGCTCGACCCGTTTTCGGCGCAGCTGTTTGCCTTGATCGGCCTCGGTGGCGAAGAGATCCGCAAGGCCCAGGAACTGAACTGGAAACGCCTGCTGCCGTACCTCGGTTTGCTCAGCTTGCGCGCGCACTCGGCGGCGCTGATCGAAGCGGTGCTGCGTTACTACTTCAAGCACGCCGAACTGACCATCGAGCAGTGCATCGAGCGTCGCGTGGAAATTCTCGACGAGCAGCGCAATCGTTTGGGGCGTGCCAACAGCCTGCTCGGCGAAGACCTGGTGCTGGGCGAACACGTGCGCGACCGCAGCGGCAAATTCCGCATTCACATTCGCGAACTCGACTGGCAACGCTTTCACGAATTCCTGCCGATCGGTTTCGGCTACCAGCCGCTGTGCGCGCTGGTGCGCTTCACCCTGCGTGACCCGCTCGACTACGACATTCGCCTGGTGTTGCGCCAGGAAGAAATCCGCGAACTGCGCATCGGTGAGCAGAACGCCTGTCGCCTGGGATGGACCAGTTGGCTGGGCCGCGAAAAAGCGGACGGCGTGGTGACCCTGGGCAGCAAAATTCATTAAGGACAGATGACCAATGATCAACGTAGACCTGCAACAACTTATCCAGGCGCTGGACGCCGAAACCCGTCGTGATCTGGAAAGTTCTGCCGAGCGTTGCGTCGCCCGTGGCGGCAGCAAGATCCTCGTCGAAGACTTGCTGCTGGGCCTGCTGGAGCGCCCGCAAGGCTTGCTCGCACGTGCGCTGCAAGACGCTGAAGTGGATGCCGGCGAGCTGAGCGCCGCGTTGCAATCGCGGGTCGAGCACAGCGCCTCGCGCAACCCGGTGTTCGCCCCGGAATTGGTGCAGTGGCTGCAAGATGCGTTGCTGGTGGCCAACCTCGAACTGGGCCAGAGCCAGGTCGAGCAAGCCGCGTTGATCCTCGCGCTGCTGCGCAACCCGATGCGCTACGCCGGCAGCCGCTACCAGTCGTTGCTCGCCAAACTGAACATCGAGCGCCTGAAAGAATTCGCCCTGTCGCAGAAAGAACAACCTGCCAGCGGCAAACCGGCCGTGCCAGGTGAATCACTGCTGCAGCGCTTCACCCACAACCTGACCCAGCAGGCTCGCGACGGCAAACTCGACCCGGTGCTGTGCCGCGATGGCGCGATCCGGCAGATGGTCGACATCCTCGCCCGTCGCCGCAAGAACAACCCGATTGTGGTCGGTGAAGCCGGCGTCGGTAAAACCGCGATCGTCGAAGGTCTGGCTTCACGCATTGCCGCCGGTGAAGTGCCGCAAGTATTGAAAGGCGTGGAGCTGTTGTCGCTGGACATGGGCCTGTTGCAGGCCGGCGCCAGCGTCAAAGGTGAATTCGAACGCCGCCTCAAAGGCGTGATTGATGAGGTCAAAGCCTCGCCAAAACCGATCATCCTGTTCATCGACGAAGCCCACACGTTGATCGGCGCGGGCGGTAATGCTGGCGGTTCCGATGCGGCCAACCTGCTCAAACCAGCGTTGGCCCGTGGCGAGTTGCGCACCATCGCCGCCACCACCTGGGCCGAGTACAAGAAGTACTTCGAAAAAGACCCGGCGCTGGCCCGTCGTTTCCAGCCGGTGCAACTGCACGAACCGACTGTCAGCGAAGCGGTGACCATCCTCCGTGGTTTGGCCCAGGTCTACGAGAAGAGCCATGGCATCTACCTGCGCGACGACGCAGTGGTGGCAGCGGCGGAATTGTCCGCCCGTTACCTCGCCGGTCGTCAGCTTCCGGACAAGGCCGTCGACGTGCTCGACACCGCGTGCGCCCGCGTTCGCATCAGCCTTGCGGCCGCGCCGGAAAGCCTTGAGCGCCTGCGCGGCGAACTGGCTGAAGGTGGCCGTCAGCGTCAGGCCCTGCGTCGCGATGCCGAAGCCGGATTGCTGATCGATCATGAAGCGCTGGATGCTTTGGAAGATCGTCTGGCCGCCGCCGAAGACGAAATGGTCGCTCTCGAAACCCTGTGGACCGAGCAGAAAGAACTGGCCGAGCGCTTGCTGGATCTGCGTCAGCAATTGGCCACGGCCCGCGAAGCCGCTTCTGTCACGGTCGAAGAAGACGCCGAAGGCACCGTGATCGAAACCCTCGAAACGGTGAATGACGTCGCGTCCCTCGAAACCGCGCTCAACGAAACCCACAAAGCCCTGACCGATGCCCAGATCAAGGAGCGTCTGGTGAGCTTCGAAGTCTGCCCGCGCCTGGTCGCCGAAGTCATCAGCGCCTGGACCGGTGTGCCCTTGGCGCAACTGGCCCGCGAGCACAACGCCAAGGTCGCCAGCTTCGCCACCGACCTGCGCACGCGCATCCGTGGTCAGGAACAAGCGGTGCACGCACTCGACCGTTCGATGCGCGCCACGGCTGCCGGCCTGAACAAACCGGACGCCCCGGTGGGTGTGTTCCTGCTGGTCGGCCCGAGCGGTGTCGGCAAGACCGAAACCGCGCTGGCCCTCGCGGACTTGCTGTACGGCGGTGACCGTTTCATCACCACCATCAACATGTCCGAGTTCCAGGAGAAGCACACCGTCTCGCGTTTGATCGGCGCGCCGCCGGGCTACGTCGGCTACGGCGAGGGCGGCATGCTCACTGAGGCGGTGCGGCAGAAGCCGTACTCCGTTGTGCTGCTCGATGAAGTCGAAAAGGCTGACCCGGACGTGCTCAACCTGTTCTACCAAATCTTCGACAAAGGCGTGGCCAACGACGGCGAAGGGCGCGAAATCGACTTCCGCAACACGCTGATCCTGATGACCTCGAACCTGGGCAGCGACCGCATCAGCGACCTTTGCGAAAACGGCGCGCGGCCGACCGCCGAAGTGCTCGAAGAAACCATTCGCCCGGTGCTGAGCAAACACTTCAAGCCAGCGTTGCTGGCGCGGATGCGCGTGGTGCCGTACTACCCGGTCGGCGGCCCGGTGCTGCGCGAGCTGATCGAAATCAAACTCGGTCGTCTGGGCGAGCGCCTGAACCGCCGTCAGCTGGATTTCACCTACTCGCAAGACCTCGTCGATCACCTGGCTGAACGCTGCACCCAAAGCGACAGCGGCGCGCGCCTGATCGACCATTTGCTCGACCTGCACGTGCTGCCGCTGGTGGCCGACCGCTTGCTCGACGCGATGGCCAGCGGTGAAAGCCTCAAGCGCGTTCACGCGACGCTCGACGGTGGCGCCAGCGTGACCTGCGAGTTCGCCTGAGGTGGGTGTGATGTTCACTCAAGTGCCGCAACCGCTGGTGTATGCCGAAGCCTTGCTGGCGCAGTTCGCCAGCCTGTCGCGCGCGGCGGACGGCGCTGCGCTGCTGGGTGACTTCGTGCGCGGGGTGGCGGAACTCAGCGGCTGCGAGTTGACGCAGCTGTACCTGCTGGACGCGACACACACGTGCCTGGGGATGAACGCCGAGTGCCTCAACGGCATTCTGCAGCCGCGCGAATCGGCGAGCCTGCCGGCGGATTACAACGGTGAGCAACTACTGCAATTCGCCCTGTGCCAGAACCGTGTGGTGAGCCTTGGCGAACTGAGCGGCAGCCTGCACGAAACCAGCTTCCTACCGCCACAGGCCACGCCGTGGCAATCGCTGCTGTGTGTGCCGCTGGTCAATCAGCAGAAGGCGGTCGAAGGTTTGCTGCTGTGCGCCAGCCGCCGGCACATCGACCTGCAAGGCTTCGCCGATTCCCTCGGGCAACTGGGGTCGTTCGTGCTCGGCCAGCTGCATTTGCTGCAACGCCTGCGTCAGCCGGCCGGTGATGCCCGACCGCTGAAGGCCAGTGTCCCGAGCGCCAGCGGTTACGGCCTGATCGGCAAGAGCAAGGCCATGCGCGAAACCTATTCGCTTATCAGCAAAGTCCTGCACAGCCCGTACACCGTGCTGCTGCGCGGCGAGACCGGCACCGGCAAGGAAGTGGTCGCACGCGCCATTCACGACTGCGGCCCGCGCCGTTCCCAGGCGTTCATCGTGCAGAACTGCGCGGCGTTCCCCGAGAACCTGCTGGAAAGCGAACTGTTCGGCTACCGCAAAGGCGCCTTCACCGGCGCGGATCGCGACCGCGCCGGGCTGTTCGACGCGGCCAACGGCGGCACCTTGTTGCTCGATGAAATCGGCGACATGCCGTTGTCGCTGCAAGCCAAGTTGCTGCGTGTGTTGCAGGAAGGCGAGATCCGCCCGCTGGGTTCCAACGACACCCACAAAATCGATGTACGCATCATCGCCGCGACGCACCGGGATTTGTCGGTGCTGGTCAGCGAAGGCAAATTCCGCGAGGACTTGTACTACCGCCTCGCACAATTCCCGATCGAGTTGCCGGCCCTGCGTCAGCGCGAAGGCGACATCCTTGATCTCGCCCGGCACTTCGCCGACAAGGCCTGCTCGTTCTTGCAGCGTGATGCGGTGCGTTGGTCCGATGCGGCGCTGGATCACCTGTCCGGTTATGCGTTCCCCGGCAACGTGCGCGAACTCAAAGGCCTGGTCGAGCGCGCGGTGTTGCTGTGCGAGGGCGGCGAGTTGCTGGCCGAGCATTTCTCCCTGCGAATGGAAGCCGTGCCGGAAGACAACAGCCTGAACCTGCGCGAACGCCTGGAGCAGGTCGAGCGCAGCCTGCTGCTCGATTGCCTGCGCAAGAACGACGGCAACCAGACCCTCGCCGCCCGTGAGCTCGGGCTGCCACGGCGCACGCTGCTGTACCGCCTCGGGCGCCTGAACATCAATCTCGGTGACTTCGATGGCTAGGCCAATGACCACCGGTTTCACCTCATTCGCTTCTGATAGCGCCGCCCGAACGGGCTGGCGCTTTGTGCTTTGTCTACCCCTGGAGACCCTCTGATGTCTGTTCGTCACTGGCACGCCGTCCTGCTGACCCTCGTCGTTCTATGCGGCCTCGGCGGCTGCAGCGGCAATTACAAATACAACGACAACACCTATCGCCCATTGGGTGATCCGCAGGCGGTCAATCGCGGCAAGTGACCGCAAGGAGTCTTACCATGGAATTGGTTTTCGAAATGCTGAACACCAAGCAGTTCGTGCCCACGGAGTTGTGCCAGAAGACCTTCAAACAGGCCGGCGGCGTGATTGGCCGGGGTGAGGATTGCGACTGGATCATCCCGGACCGCAAGCGTCATCTGTCCAACCACCACGCGATGATCAGCTACCGCGAGGGCACGTTTTTCCTGACCGATACCAGCAGCAACGGGATCCAGGACAGCGACAGCGGCGCGCGCCTGCGCAAGGGCGAACCGATGCGCATCGAGCACGGCAGCATCTACGTGCTGGGTGATTTCGAGATCCGCGCGCGGCTGGTGCGTGACCCGGCAACCTTCGACGTTGAAGTCGGCCGCCCGCAAGCCGCCGGCAGCATCATCCCGGATGACGCGTTCCTCGACCTCGATCCGCTGAACGCCCTCGATCAGCAAGAGCGCGTGTATTCGGAAATCGAAGAGTTGATCACCCCGAGCACCACGATCGAGGACACACGTCAGCGCGCCGATTACGCACGCATCGACATGGAAGGCCTGATGGTGCCGGAGCTGGTCAACGCCCCGGCCGAACCTGCGCCAGCCGCTGCGCCACACGCGCCGACGCGGCAGAGCGAAGGTTTCTGGGAGCATTTCGGTGCGGCGCTGGGCGTGGACCTCAAAGGCCTCGACCACGATGCCCGCGAGGCCCTGGCACTGAACGCTGCACGCCTGCTCAAGCAAAGCGTCGGTGGTTTGCAGCAGAGCCTGCGTACCCGCAGCGAACTGAAAAACGAGCTGCGCCTGGCCCAAACCACCGTGCAAGGCACGAACAAGAACCCGCTGAAATTCGCCGTCGATGCCGGTGAGGCGCTGGGCATTCTGTTGCAGCCAAACAAACCGGGCCAGTTGCCGGCCGAGCAATCGATCTCCCGTGCATTCCGCGATTTGCAGGCGCATCAGGTGGCCTTGCTGACGGCAAGCCGCGCCGCCGTTCGCGGCACGCTGGAGCACTTCTCACCGCAGCAATTGACCCTGCGTTTCGAGCGCGACAACAAGCCGTTGCTGGCCACGTCCGGCAGTCGCTGGAGAGCCTACGGCCGTTATCACCAGGCCCTGCGTCAGGACGACGACTGGAGCGAGCGCCTGCTGGCCCGGGATTTCGCCCAAGCCTACGAAGAACAGATCCGCCTGATTTCCACCCTTCACACCGACCACCAAGGATGATGCGCATGTCTCGCTGCTCGACCGCTTTTTTCAAGATGCTGACTGCGCTGGCGATGCTGGTGTTGCTGGCTGGCTGCTCGTCGCTGTCGCCGTATTCCAAAGTGACCAAGGTCAACCTGAAGCTGACCGGCAGCGATCAGCTGAACCCGGACCTCAACGGGCGCCCGTCGCCGATTGTTGTGCGTCTGTTCGAGCTCAAGCACCCGGTGACATTCGAGAACGCCGACTTCTTCAGCCTGTACGAGCGCGCCAAGGAATCCCTGGCCCCAGATCTTGTGGCTAGCGAAGAACTCGAACTGCGCCCGGGCGAAACCATCGAGTTGAAACTCAGTGTGGAGGAGGGCAGTCGTTACGTCGGGATCCTCGCCGCCTACCGCGACCTGCCGGAAACCAAATGGCGCTACACGGTGCAAATCACGCCGGTGGAAGTCACCGAGGCTGACCTGACCCTCGACCAGGCCGGTATTCGCAACAGCAACGAAACGCTCGCCAAGGCGGATGACTGATCATGAATTCCCATAAAGTCATTTGGCAGGAAGGCATGCTGCTGCGTCCGCAGCACTTCCAGCACAACGATCGCTACTACGACCACCAGATGAAAACCCGCACCCAGTTGCTGGGCAGTTACACCTGGGGTTTCCTCAATCTCGACATCGACTTGCAGTTCCTCAACATGGGCAAACTGGTGATCAGCCAGGCCTCGGGGATTCTGCCGGACGGCAGCCTGTTCGAACTCGGCGGCAACACCGAGCCGCTGGCCCTGGACGTGCCGCCGAACACCGGCAATACGCCGATCTACCTGGCGCTGCCGCTGGTCACCGGCAATCACATCGAGTCGCGCCGTCCGGAGCAATCGGACGTGCTGGCGCGCTACACCGCGTACGAAGCGGAAGTGGCCGACTCCAATGCCGGCGACGATTCCGCCAGTCAGGTCAGCTGTGGTCGCCCGGATTTCAAGCTGTTGCTCGGCGAGCAGCAGAGCGATCAGGCCTACGTGAAACTGAAAATCTGCGACGTGCTCGACACCACGCCCGACGGCGTGATCAGCCTCGATCCGGATTTCGTGCCGACCTACATTCAGGCGCATTCCTCCAGCTACCTGCTGTCGTGCCTGAAAGAAGTGATCAGCATGCTCGGTCACCGGGGCGACACCATCGCCGAGCGTATCCGCTCCAACGGCAAGGTCGGTGGCGCGGAAGTCGGCGACTTCATGATGCTGCAACTGATCAACCGCACCGAGCTGTTGCTGCGTCACTACCTCGGCCTGGAACAGGTGCATCCGGAAGAGTTGTACCGCACGCTGCTGACCATGCTCGGCGACCTGGCGACGTTTTCCAGCGACAGCAAACGCCCGCGCCTGGACAGCCGTTACCAGCACAGCGACCAGGGCGCGAGTTTTCGCAAACTGATGGAAGCGATTCGTCAGGTGCTGTCGATGGTGCTCGAACAGCACGCCATCGAACTGATCCTGCAAGCGCGTCAGTACGGGATCATCGTCTCGCCGCTGCACGACCACAAACTGCTGGGCTCGGCGTCGTTTGTACTCGCGGCCAGCGCCAACTGCGATTCCGAAGAACTGCGCCACCGCTTGCCGGCGCACCTCAAGGTCGGCCCGGTGGAGCGCATCCGCCAACTGGTCAACCTGCATCTGCCGGGCATCAAGGTCAAACCGTTGCCGGTGGCCCCGCGGCAGATCGCGTTCCACTCCAACAAAACCTATTTCATCCTCGAACTCAGTTCCGAAGACCTGGCGCAACTGGAGCGTTCCGGCGGCTTCGCGTTCCACGTGTCCGGCGAATTCGCCGAGCTTGAACTGAAATTCTGGGCCATCAGGAACTGACCGACATGATCAAGGACATGGAACACCATCAGGACGATAAGACCGTCTTGCTCGACCGCCAGGGCCACGGCCCGGCACAGAGTCCGCTGACCGACTTCGCCGCGCCGCCACGTTTCGAACAACTCGAAGAGCGGATGATCTACGCCGCGCGTTTGCGCCCGGCCGAGGCGTTCAATATCAGTCTCAACTCGCTGGTGGCCGCCGGTTCCGACCTGCTGTCGGAAGTGGTGCGCCTCAAGCACAGCGCCACCCGCGAAGACCTGTACGCACTCAACGAGCGCCTGACCGCCGGGCTGAAACTGTTTGAAGTGCGCGCGCTGCACAACGGCGCCGAAAGCAGCCAGGTAATGGCCGCGCGTTACGTGCTCTGCACCGTGGTCGACGAAGCTGTGGTGACCACGCCGTGGGGCAACGAAAGCGAGTGGTCGCAGATGAGCCTGCTCAGCAGCTTCCACAACGAAACCTTCGGTGGCGAGAAGTTCTTCCAGCTGCTGGATCGCCTGTCGAAAAACCCGGTCAAGCACCTGCCGATGCTGGAGCTGATGTACCTGTGCCTGTCCCTCGGTTTCGAAGGCAAGTACCGCGTGCAAGCCCGCGGCATGCTCGAACTCGAAGGCATTCGCGACGCCTTGTACCGGCAGATTCGTCAGCTGCGCGGCGATGTGCCGCGCGAACTGTCGCCGCATTGGGAAGGCTTGAACGATCAGCGCCGCAGCCTAGTGCGCATCGTGCCGGCGTGGATGGTGGTGTTGTTCACCGTGGTCTGCCTGGTGGTGATGTATTCGGGGTTCGCCTGGGTGTTGGGCGAACAACGCGACATCGTTCTGCAACCTTATCAGCCGTTGGATCCGGCCGCGGCGCAGCCGCTGTCGCAGCCGTAAACAGGGACGTGTGATGAAAAAGTTTTTCAAGAAAGTCGGCGCCTTCCTGCGTCAGACATGGGTCTGGACCTTGCTGCTGGTGCTGTTCGTCGCACTCCTGGTGTGGTTCGTCGGGCCGTTGCTGGCCGTGGATGATTACAAGTTCTGGGAAGGCTCGACCGCCCGCTTGCTGACCATCAGCGTGCTGTTCCTGATCTGGGGCCTGACCATGGTCTTCGTCAGCTGGCGCGCCGGTGTGCGGAAAAAAGCCGTCGAAGCCACTGAAGACGGTCAGGACCGCATCCGCCGCGAAGAGCTGATCGACGAAGAGCAGAAGGAATTGAAGGAGCGTTTCAAGGACGCCCTGAAAACCCTGAAGACGTCGAGCCTGTATCGCGGCCGCAGCGAACGCTGGCGCAGCGATTTGCCTTGGTACTTGCTGATCGGCCCGCAGGGGGCCGGCAAGACCAGCCTGCTGGATTTCTCGGGCCTTGAGTTTCCGATCAACAAGATCGACCGCAAGCTGACCCGCGACACCCTCGGCACCCGGCATTGCGACTGGTACTTCGCCGACCACGGCGTGCTGATCGACACCGCCGGGCGTTACCTGACCCAGGCGGATGCCGAAGTCGACGGCAGCGCCTGGAGCACCTTGCTCGACCTGCTGCGCAAGCGTCGCCGCAACCGTCCGTTGAACGGTGTGCTGGTGACCATTCCCGTGGAACTGCTGCTGGGCGTTAACGAGCAGGAACTGGAGACGCTGGCACGCCAGGTGCGTGCGCGGCTGCAAGACGTGCATCAGAAGCTGCACGTCGATGTGCCGATTTATCTGGTATTGAGCAAGGCAGACAAGCTGCTCGGCTTCGACGAGTTCTTCGATCAACTGACCCGCGAAGAAAGCGATCAGGTGCTCGGCACCAGCTTCCGCAAAGAGCAGAGCGGCACCGACGTCACCGTACTGCGCGCCGAGTTCGAAGAGCTGCTGCGTCGCCTGAACAGTCAGGTGATCATGCGCATGCACCAGGAGCGCGACACCCAGCGTCGTGGTCGCATCCTCGACTTCCCGCACCAGTTGGGGCAGATCGGCGAGCGTCTGTGCCTGTTCGTCGACATGGCGTTTACCGGCAACCGTTACCAGCGTGTCAGCCAGCTGCGCGGTTTCTACCTGACCAGCGCACCGTACCTGACCCAGGAAATGGATGCCGACACCGCCAGCATCGGCGCCAATCTGGGGCTCAAGGCCGGTGTGTTGCCGACCCTGCGCAGCGGCCGTTCGCGGTTCATCCACCACTTGCTCAGCCGGGTGATTTTCCCCGAGGCCGACCTGGCTGGTCTGGACAAGCGCGAACGCAGTCGCATCCATTGGGGGCAGCGCGCGTTGTACGTCGGTGCGTTGGCGGCACTGGGCCTGTTTGGCCTGCTGTGGGCGGGCGGTTTCTCGGCCAACTACGAACGCCTGGAAAACCTGCGCAACCTGGCGCAAACCTGGACGCAACAACGCTCGGCCCTGACCGCGCGCGATGATTCGATGGCGGTTCTCAAGACCCTCGACACCAGCTACGCGGCCACCCAGGTGTTCCCGAAAAAGGGCGACGTGAGTTACCACGAACGCGGCGGTCTGTATCAGGGTGAAGACGTCAATCCGGTGGTCAGTGCGGCGTACGAGCGTGAGCTCGAAACCCAATTGCTGCCGAAGGTCGCGACGCTGCTGGAAGGGCAGATCCGCGCCAACATGAAGGACCGCGAACGTCTGCTCAACAGCCTGCGCGCGTACCTGATGCTGAACATGAAAGACCGCCGCGACACCGCGTGGCTCAAGGACTGGGTCGCCACTGACTGGTCCCTGCGTTACGCCGGCAACACGGCGGTGCAGAACGGTCTGATCACGCATTTCGAGCGCTTGCTCAAGCAGCCGTTCATTTACCCGCTGAACGATCAACTGGTGGCTCAGGCGCGTCAGGTGCTGCGCAGCGAGTCGCTGGCCAACGTGGTTTACCGGATGCTGCGCGACCAGGCCCGGGATCTGCCGGAATACCGTTTGAGCCAACACCTGGGCCCACAAGGTGCACTGTTTGTCGGCACCGACTACGTGATCCCGGGTTTCTACACGCAGCAGGGTTATCAGCAGTATTTTTCGATTCAGGGCAGCGCACTGATCACCGATCTCCTGCGTGACAACTGGGTGCTGGGAGAAGGCTCGGGCATCAGCGGCATGGACTTGCGTCGCTTGATGGTCGAACTGGAGCAACTGTATTTCCGCGACTACGCCAATTTCTGGAGCGAAGCCGTGGGCCAGGTTGCACTGCCCGCGATCAGCGACTTCGGTGAAGGCGCCGAGCAACTGGCGGGCCTGACCTCGGCCAACTCGCCGGTGCTGCAATTGTTGGTGGAAGTGCGCGAAAACACCCGGTTCCCGGTGGTTGCCGACAGTGCGGAAGACGCCGCCGATGCAGCCGGAAAACTGGCAGAGAAGGGCGGCAAGCTCGGCAAACTGGCTGCGGCGGCTGCCGACAAGGCCGCCGACATGACCAAGAACCTCCCAGACACCGCGAAGAAATCCCTGCAACGGCGCTTCGAACCCCTGCACCGTCTGCTGGATGACAACAACGGTCCAGCGGCTGATCTGACCCCGGCACTGACGGCGCTCAACGACCTGCAAATGCAGCTGTCGAGCCTCGCCCGTGCCAGTGCACCGGAGCAGGCCGCTTTCGAAATGGCCAAGACCCGCATGAGCGGCCAGCGTGATGCATTGAGCAACCTGCGCAATGCCTCGAATCGCCTGCCACGTCCGGTCAGCGTGTGGTTCAACGTGTTGGCCGAAGACACCTGGCGCCTGGTGCTGAACGATTCATACCAGTACCTGAACCAGCGTTATCAAAGCGAGCTGTACAGCTTCTACGGCAAGGCGATCAACAAGCGCTACCCGTTCACGGCCCACAGCACCAGCGACGTGGCGATCAGCGACTTCCGCGAGTTCTTCAAGGCCCAGGGCATTGCCGATCGGTTCTTTGAGACCTACATGCGGCCGTTCGTGAGCGGCGATCCGGGCAACTACCGTCTGCGCAGCATCGACGGTCACAGCATGCCGATCTCCAAGCTCTACCTCGATCAGATGGCCGCAGCCCAGGTGATCCGCCAGAGCTTCTTCGCGATCAACCCGGCCGAGCCGCAAGTGCAGTTCAAGCTGGAGCCGTACACCCTCGATCCGGCGGTTAGCCGGTCCGAGTTCAAGTTCGGCGACAAGACCATCGAGTACCGTCACGGCCCGATCGTGCCGGTGTCGTTCAAATGGCCGACCGATGCTGAAGACGGTCGTACCAGCCTGGTCCTCGACAAAATGGCCGGCCGCCCGATCGGTATCGAAAAGAACACCGGCCCTTGGTCGCTGTTCCGTCTGCTGGACCTGATGCAGACCGAGTACCTGAGCGGGCGTGATGTGCTGGTGCTGAAGGCGGACGTGGGAGGCCTGCGCGCCAACTACCTGCTGTCGAGCCAACGCACGCCGAACCCGTTCGACATGGGCGTGTTGCGCACCTTCCGCATGCCGGTGCAGCTCTGATGCTGGTGGCCAGCCCCTGGCGCAGCGCTGCGCGCACCGATGCCGGCAAGGTTCGGGCGCGCAACGAAGATGCTTTTCTCGACAGTCCACAGCAGGGGCTGTGGGCGGTCGCGGACGGCATGGGCGGTCATCAGGGTGGTGACATCGCCAGCCAGTTGATCGTCGCCAGCCTGGCGGAATTGCCGACGTCGGATGACTTCGACGAACGACTCAAAGGCATTCGCCAGTGCCTGCACTGGCTCAACCGCCGCCTGGGTCAGGAGTTGACCGTCACCGCCGGGCGCCACGACAGCATCATGGGCAGCACCGTCGTGGCGCTGCTGGTGGAAGGCAATCGCGCGGCCTGCATCTGGGCCGGCGACAGCCGTTGCTACCTGTGGCGTGGCCAGCGGTTGTATCAGCTGTCCAAGGACCATTCGCTGCAACAGCAACTCATCGACGAGCAACAGATGAGCGTCGAAGACGCCAGCGCGCATCCTGCCGCGCATGCCTTGACCCGTGCGGTCGGGGCGGCCGAGCAGCTGACCCTGGACGTGCTCGAACTCGAGGTCTACCCCGGCGATGCGTTCCTGCTGTGCAGCGATGGTTTGTACAACGGGCTGAGCTCCGACGCGTTGGGCAATGCCCTGAGCCTGACCGCGCCACACGTCGCGCTGGAGCGCCTGTTTGACGGCGCATTGCGTGGCTCGGCCCGGGACAACCTGACAGCCGTGGTGATCCGCCAATGACCCAACTCATGCCGCCGCTCGACGACCTGCTGATGAGCGAAGAGCAGGCCAGTAACCTGACTTACTTTGCGTTTGCCAAAGCGCACACCGCAGAGCCTGCGCTGGCGCCGACCAAGGCCAGCGTCGGTGAACTGCCGGACGTGCTGGCAGGCCGTTACCGCCTCGAGCGTCTGCTCGGTGCCGGTGGCATGGGGGCGGTTTACCGTGCACGGGATTTGCTCAGCGAACAGTTCGGCGATCCCGACCCTTACATCGCGCTGAAGATTCTCAGCGAAGAATTTGCCGAGTCGCCGGACGCCAGCGCCTTGCTCTACAGCGAGTTCGCCCTGACCCGACGCTTGCGCCACAACAACGTGCTGCGCCCGCACACCTTTGAAGTGGACACCGATTGTCAGCGCGCCTTCATCACCATGGAACTCATGCGTGGGCTGACCCTGGACAAACTGCTCTGCGAGCGGCCACTTGGCCTGCCGTGGAACGAACTGCGCGACATTGCGCTGCCGCTGCTCGACGCACTGGCCTACGCCCACGCTCGCGGTGTGCTGCACGGTGACATGAAGCCGAGCAACGTGATGCTCAGCGAAGAAGGCGTGCGCCTGTTCGACTTCGGCCTGGGCCAGGCCGAGGAGGGGATCCTGCCCGGCCTGCCGCACCTGAGCCGCGACCGCTTCAACGCCTGGACACCGGGCTACGCCGCACCGGAACTGCTCGAAGGCTTGCCGCTGAGCGCCAGCGCCGACGTTTATGGCGTGGCGTGCGTGCTCTACGAACTGGCGAGCGGCAAACACCCGTTCCGCCGTTTGCCCTCGACCCAGGCCCGCGACGAACACCTGGACCGCGAGCTGCACGCCCCTCGACACCTACCGAAACACTGCTGGCCAGCCTTGCGCACGGCGCTGGCTTTCGATGCGGCCGATCGAACGATCACCGCTGCACAACTGCGTGACGCCATGGGCGCCACTTCGTCTTTGCTGCAACGTCTGCGACTTCGGGCGTAATGGATGACTACCGAACAGGGAGCAAGCAATGTTCAACTCAGCTAACGAGACGCACTTCAGCCTGACGGTGGAAGACTATGTGGGCGACCTGGAAGTGCTGTCGTTCATAGGCACCGAAGGCATCAGCCAGCCGTATCGTTTCGACCTGGAACTGGTCAGCGAAAACCCCGATCTGGACCTGGAAAAGCTCCTGCACAAGCAGGCGTTCCTCGCGTTCGATCCGCAGGGTTCCGGCATCCACGGCCAGATCTACCGCGTCGCCCAGGGCGATGCCGGCAAGCGCCTGACCCGTTACAAGGTTTCCCTGGTGCCGCAACTGCAATACCTGCATCACCGCACCAACCAGCGCATCTACCAGCAGATGTCCGCGCCGAAAATCATCGCGCTGATCCTCGAAGAACACGGCATCAAGGGCAACGCCTACAGCTTCCAGCTCAGCCAGCCGTGCCCGGACCGCGACTACTGCGTGCAATACGACGAAACCGACCTGCACTTCGTCCAGCGCCTGTGCGAAGAAGAAGGCATTCACTACCACTTCCAGCACAGCACCAAAGGTCACCTGTTGGTCTTCGGTGACGACCAGACAGTGTTTCGCAAACTGGGCCAGCCAACGGCTTACGTACAAGGCAGCGGCATGGTCGCCGACGAGCCGGTGATCAAAGGCTTCAAGCTGCGCCTGGAAACCCGCACCAGCCGCACCACCCGCCGCGACTACGACTTCGAAAAACCGCGCCTGCAACTCGAAGCCGCGTACAAACCTGACGGCGAAAGCACCGAGCCGGACCTCGAAAACTACGACTACCCCGGCCGCTTCCTCGACCGCGCGCGGGGCAAATTCCTCAGCCAGCGCGCCCTCGAACGCCACCGTGCCGACTACCGCCAAGCTGAAGGTCGCGGCGACCAGATTCGCCTGATCAGCGGCCACTTCCTGGAAATGTCCGACCACCCGCGCAGCGAGTGGAACGACCTCTGGCTGCTCACCGAAATCGTCCACGAAGGCAAGCAGCCGCAAGTCCTCGAAGAGTCCGTGACCAGCGACACCACCGACAACAAGGACGACTTCCACCAGGGCTACCGCAACCGCTTCCTCGCCACCCCGTGGGACGTGTTCTACCGACCGGCACTGCAACACCCGAAACCCCGCGTACTCGGCAGCCAGACCGCCAAAGTCACCGGCCCCGCCGGCGAAGAAATCCACTGCGACCAATACGGCCGCATCAAAGTGCAATTCCACTGGGACCGCGAGGGCCAGGCCGACGACAAAACCAGCTGCTGGATGCGCGTCTCCTCAAGCTGGGCCGGCGACCGCTACGGCGCCATCGTCATCCCGCGCATCGGCATGGAAGTCCTCGTCACCTTCCTCGAAGGCGACCCCGACCAACCACTGGTGACCGGCTGCCTGTACCACAAGGAAAACCAGGTTCCCTACGACCTGCCGGCGAACAAAACCCGCAGCGTAATCAAAACCCTCAGCTCACCGGGAGGCGGCGGGTACAACGAACTGCGCATTGAAGACAAGAAAGGCGCGGAGCAGATCTTCATCCACGCCCAGCGGGATTGGGATGAAAACATCGAGCACGACCAGAAGATTCGCGTCGGCAATGAACGACACGACACGGTGGTGAAGAACACCTACACCGAGCTCAAGGCTGAAGAGCATCGCACCACGATTGCTGATCGCAAGGTTGAGGCGCGGGTGGATGACCATCTGACGGTTGGGCAGAACCAGCATGTGAAGCTCGGCACCGCTCAACTGACCAGCGTTGGGAAAGAGATCCATCTGAAGGCTGGGGCGAAGATTGTTATCGAGGCCGGGTCGGAGCTAACCATCAAGGGGGGTGGGAGCTTTATCAAGCTGGATGGCGGTGGTGTGACGGTTGTTGGGCCGATTGTGAAGATCAATGCCGGTGGGGCGGCGGGGTCGGGGAGTGGGATCGGGATTAAGCCGCCGGTGCTGCCGGGGGCGGCGGACAAGGATAAGGCGGGGAGTTTGATGGATCAGGCGTTGATGAATGCGCCGCCTGAGAAGGTTAAACCGAAGGCTTTTTTTGTGTTTTCTGAGTGATGAGATTCGAGATGACAGCAAACAAACACATAAGGCTGGTGAAGTGGTATTCCATCGTACTGCTGACCTTAGGCATGCACAGCGGTGCCTTTGCCTCATCGTCCATTGATGCTCAATGTCCAAGCGAAGACTTTGAAGCGTTCGTTGAAGTTTTCGCCTCTCAACCTGAGATACAGACGGCCTTTACTGACTCTCCCGTTCAAGAGATTCGAGTGGTTTTCGATGGTGATAAGCCAAAGGTAGTCAAACGTAAACTCAAAACACTGGACCCTGCTGAACTTAGCGTTCTCATTCCCGAAAAAGCCGCTGAGTTGAATCTCACCATTAAGGTCGAATTGCCTGACAAGGTGATCGTTCGTGACGGTGTGGGCGGGTTTCTGAAAATTTTCGCCTTCAAACACACCAACTGCTGGGTTCTGAGCAGCGTCGAAGATTGGTCGCTTGAAAACGTTTTAGAGGGTGTGGCTCGAACGGAGAGTTTTACGCCCGGTGAGCGAGAGCTGAAGAAAGGTGTGTGGTTTGACCGTCTGGCTAATCATGCTTCGCCCGAGTCCGGTGTTTACCTGTACGCCTCAGCACTGGATAGCTATTTAGCCGGAGCGCAAAACGGTTCGCCGCGAGCGGCATTGTCGGCTGCAGGAATCAGTCTTTCTGGGCAAGCCCCGCGACTGGATAACACCAAAATCCTGGACCTGTTGATGATGGCATCGAAAAGCATCCCGGATGCAGGTTTGACACTCGCGGATTTTTACTGCGACGAGGGTGAATACGACGATGAGCACGCGTGCATCAACCCGCAACTATCGATGACTGCATTGGAAGATGCCGCTCGGAAGGGCTCCAATATCGCATTGACTCGGTTGGGGGAAGTGTATGAGACCGGTACCCTCCAGCCTGCCGATCTTCCTCGGGCCATGGCGTGTTATCAGGAGGCTAAAAAAAATGGACTTGAGTCGCGCGGCGTCGCCCGTCTAGCGGACCAGGGTGTCTTCGCTAACAACTCAATTCAGTGTCTTAAAGCAGGAAGCTTTTGATGAGTACCGGACTACTTGAACAGCGGGCTAACTACCCCCGTACCCAATATGAATACGGTCCTGCCAAGGGCTACAACGACGCTGACAACGATGGTCGAAAGGAAATCGACTGCTCAGGTCTGTTGTACCGGATGCTGAAAGATGCGGGATACACAATCCCTTACCTGACAACGGGACAGTTAAACACTGACGTCACCTACTTCGACGTAGTCCCGCTTGCGAGTGTCGAGGCTGGTGATATTGCCCTGTGGATAAATTTCAACGGACACACAGGTGTAATTGAAAGAATCAATTCGGAGCGGAACGCTGGTGACTTTTTCGGCTCGCAGAGCTCGTCGGGGCCGAAATCCGCCAAGTATGGGGACGGTAGTGGTTACTGGCCAATGCCAGAAAAGTTTTTGCGGCCGAAAGCCCAATACAGGACAGGCGCGCAACCGACGCCAGCGGCAGCGCCCGCCCCAGCAGCTGTTCCAGCGGGACCTGCACCCCTGATGAGTTTCCAGTACCCCTTCCGAAAGGCTGACGGGAAGCAGTTCACCGACGCAGAGGAAGTTTACAAAGCACTCGAAAATGAGAAGTCAGGTCACTACTTGTTGGGTAGCAACAACTTCTGGCATGGCGGTATTCACATCAGCAATGTAAGTGCGCCGCAATGCGTATTGGATGAGCCGGTTCGTTGCATGGCCGATGGTGAAGTCGTCGCTTACCGCCTCAACGACGACTATCTGGAGTCGACATTCGGCGACGGCGACACGGCGAAAAAACTGAAGTACTCCAATTCCTTTTGCCTGGTGCGGCATGAGTACAAGTCGGCGCCCAATCCAGAAGAAGGGCCGAACAAGGGTAAGCAAAACAAGCTGAATTTTTTCAGCCTCTACATGCACCTGTTGCCTCACGCTCGTTACCCTTTATCCCCTGAGGAAACGCCAGCCAAAAAAGTCACCATGAAGGTCGGTGACTTCAATGCCTATCCAACGGCCCCCCCTGCTGGTGTTGTCTCACAGCCCGACGGGAAACTGGTTAATGGAACTCAACTGGAAATTCTCGAAACTGCTGAGAGCGGTGAGCTGACTTATGCCAAAGGCAAAATTCTTTCCGGAAGCGTAAAAAAAGGCACGACCAAAACCCGTGGCGTTGGAGATGTAATCTGGTTCGCTTACCTGAAAAATGGAGTGCCCTACAGGAACACCGCAAACACTCAAATCTGGAAGGAAGAGCTGCTGCCTGAGCGTCTTCGCCCGAACTACTGGCAGGGCAAGGTTAAAGCGAAACTGGTGAAGCGCTTGCCATTGTACGACGCGCCTGCAACCCCCACTAACGGACAGCCCGCCGGAAGCCCTAAAGGGACGCTGCAGTTGAACGTTGACAGCGTCATCGAATTCGACAGCAAAGAAGTGTTAAACCTGACCGTCGGTAATCAAACACAGCGCATGGCCGCCTGCACATTAGTGAGTGGCGCGCTTTGGGGGAATGGTGTCGTGCCGCCAACGTTCTGGGCCTGTGTGGAGAACGTACTGCCGAATAAATGCGTAAGCTGGCAGACCGTCACGCCCAGCGAATTCGATAGTGTTGTGGTTGCTGGCACCGGCATCAAGGCGGGTGACCCGATTGGCTATCTGGGGCAGACCGAAAACCTCACCAGCGAGCAAGGCGCGTCGGACAGCAAGTTTCAGGTTCATGTTGAAATATTCACCGCCGAAGCGGACGTGAAAGATTTCCTGAAAAACTTCGCTGGCCTTAAAACAGGCAAACAGTACCTCCAATTGCCAGCCGGAACAGAGCTCAAGAACGCAGCCCCGGCGACTGGTACGACACCACTGAAGCTCAATCACGCCGTCGACCTCGGCAAGACCCCGGTGATAAAGGTCGGCACGGAAGATTGGTACAACGTAAGCGTTACTGACGACGGTCAACCGGTCAGCGGCCTGGTACAAAAAGCAGGCGCGAACATCATCACCCAGCACGACTGGGAAAAACTGGGATACCAGATTGTTGAAGAAACGAACGCTACGGCGGATGGTTTTCTTGACCCTGAAGACATGCCGCAGTTCTTCAAAGACTTGTTCGCCAAAATTGACGCAAACCACGACGGCCAAGTCGATTCAGCTGAGCTAGCGGAAGCGCTAAAAAATGCCGAAACACGTTCACGGTGGTCGAAGCTGATCGCTCATCATCCGACCGAATGGAAGGACAAAGCGGACTCTGGTAAGTGGAGCAAGTTGGATCAGTTGTTGGAAACCTCACCCAAGACGTTGAAGCATGAGAAAGAGCGGATCAGCAAGTATGTTTTTTGGGGTGAGCTTTCCGGGAAAGCGGCCATCGAATCAGGTTTGATTTATCACTTTCATCCAATAGGATTTATCGCAAACTCCCTTGCCGTGGATGATGACAATGATTTGAGGTGGCTGAAGGTCGATAAAGGCCAGTTGACATTTGACGTGGAGGGGAATGATCTGGAAGATCCGGCGAACCCATTGCATATGTATTTCAGTCGGAAGGTCCATTGGCCTGGAGGCGTTTCTGGAGTCACTATTGGGAGAGGCTACGACCTTGGCCAGAGACCTAATCCCGAAAGTGATCTTGCTGCTGTAGGGATTAAAGAACCATTGCTGGGTTGGCTATTGGGGGCAAAAGGTTTAAGTGGGAGTGCCGCAAGAAACTATCTGCAGAGCGCGAGCCCGGAAATCAGAAAAATATTCATAACCCGGAAACAGCAGCATCAATTGTTCGTGCCAATTTATGAATTCATGAAAAGTGAAGTTGTGAGGATATCGGATAAAACCGATGCTATTAATCTTTACGGCCGTTTGAATTGGGATTCTACAAATCCTAGAATTCAGGATATGGCCATCGACTTGATTTATCGAGGTGACTACACAGGGGATTCCAGGGCTCTTATTCAAAGACATATGACAGACAATAATTTGTCTGCATTTTCAGATGTGATAGGCGATCGCTCGAAATGGGGCAATGTGCCTGAAGATCGGTTTAATAGACGTGTTGATTATCTTAGGTGATTTATGAACTTTTCAAAGTTGATGCCATTATTTTGTGTTTTTTACCTGGGACACGCAGCAGCTGAAATTCCAGATATCGGCTCTGTCTCGGAAGTTGGGGCCGGTCGCGTTGGCAATAATGTCGTCAGATATGTAAAAACATTCGGCAATAGTTGTCTTTATGTTCAGGTGATTAGCCCTGAAAAAAACTGGAAAGTTCTGTCTTCTTCGAATTTCTGCACCTTTGAAGGTAAAAAATTCGGTTCGGACTTTGCTGATGCTGGTTTCGAGGATATTTCGGTGAAAGCTGACGGGGTTCATTTGACACTTAGTATTACCCCTCTGCAGCCAACCGGTGAGCAGCGCAGAAGCTGTGTCATTCCTGTTGCGGCAGCGGTAATTAAAGACTTGAGCTGTTCCGAATCAGGGAAATAACTGCGAGGCGTCAATTTATTTAGCTGTCTCCTTCTCTGACTAAGGGAGGCAGCAGATAAATCCGCCCCCTTGGTTGGGTGTGGGTAGTGTGATGGTGGTTGACAGAGGTTGTTAGTTGTATTGTTTTGGGTTGTATATAAGTGCATTCGCTGTTTTATTTCTGTATATGCATCAATACAAGGAAATGGTATTGACTAGGTTTTTGTTGCTGGTGATGTTCTTGTGTCCACCGATTGTGGCTGCTGAACCGATCTTTCAATCCCTGCGGTCGTGCGCGCAGAAAGGGAGCGCAACGAATAATTGCTCGGTGGTGCTGGATGGCAATGGTTATATGTTGGATGCCGGTTCCGCTAAGACGTTATCCGACACGGCGGAGCCGACCGGCGCTTTGAATTCATTTGAGCTCTATCGGGATGGCAGTCAGTACATTCTGGCTAATGAAAGTCTTTCCAGTGCTCGGTCCCGCCGCTGGGTGGTGTTTGGATACGAAGGTGGAAGAATTGAACTACAGAGGATTTACATCTTCTCCTTAGATACCTCTAAACAGTCGGGGCCTTACTGGCACGGTTACGACTGCCGACCTGACTCCAAACAATTCACTCCGTCAAGCGGTGTGCCTTTCAGTGAATCAGCTATGCAGGCATTGTGTGGAGATGTTGAGGGTGACGTGGTCGTTGTGCCGATAGACCCATCCGTCTCTGTGCCCTCCAAATCCGTGGGCGTAAGCGTTCCCGTGTATAGAGCCCGAACCCGCGCAGGCGTTGCGACTTACGTATTTGCTGGAAGTGACGAGCCGAATCTGCCAACGGTGTCCTGTCTGTCTAATTGCGTTTCCAGCCCATCGGAAAAGACCAGGTCGCCGGCGGGGAATGCTTCACCTGCTTCAAGGGTTTCCGCTAGCGCAAAGGAAACCTGCAACCCCGACAGCTTCACCAATCCCGATTTGATCACTTGCGGTCAGCAAAGCCTTGAGAAAGTCGATGCCGTCTTGAATGAGCAATACAAGAAAGCAATGGCCAGCTTGTCTCCCGCAGACAAGAAGCAACTGACCGATGTACAAAGAAAGTGGGTGCGCTTTAAAGAAGCGTATTGCGAGGATATCTATCAGTCCGCTTTGCCGGGAGCTGAGGCGCCCATCGAGAAGCTTGCGTGTTTGGCACGTGCAACCAATGCCCGGTTGGGTGAGCTCATTTATCTACAGACAGGGCTGCCGAATGATGGCTTTTACAAAGCTGCATCGTTGATGGCAGGGCAGGATCGAGAAAGCGGCCTAAAGGGCTCGATCAACCTGCTAGGCGGAGTTGAATTCGACGATCCGGTTTGGAAGCTATACGCCGATGCGCAGTGCGACATGAGTTTCCGTCTGATGCGCGAAGACCTTGCCTATTGCGCTGTACGAATGCGCTTTCAGTTACCTATGAACCGCTAAAAACGTGACTGGTTTGGACTTGCCGCCCGAGACAGGCTGTCGAGTCAGGGATGATCGAGAAAGGGGGCGCGAGTCCCCTTTTTTACGTCGATTGATGCGCCACCATCATCAGCAAGCCGGCTCCTACAGGTCAGCTGGCTCGGCTTTGTTGCTTGGCGAAAATAGCCGCCATTTCTGGTTCATCTAGATGATCCAGCGCTCGTTCAACCAGCAAATGCACCCCGTCGGCCATGCGGCTGAGCGCCAGGGCTACGGAGCGGCTTGAGCCGCCCACACCTCCGCTAGGCCGGCTGCGATGGCGCTGATGGACAGGAGGTCTTCCGAAGCGTTGGCGAGGAGGGTTTCGGTGTTGATGTCGGGGCAGACGCTGAAGAGGTCGCCGTTGCGACGTTTGGATTTTTGATCCGGTGGTGTGCCGAGGTGATGGTCGAGGGCGCGTTCAGCGGCTTCGTGGAGTTTTTTGGAATCGGAGGATTCGTAGGGGGAGGTGGCTTCGTGTTCTGGGGGATTCGGCGTTGGCTTTATCATTGGTGTTTCCCGATATGTGTTGTGGATGTCGCCGCCTCCTCTTCGCTTGCATTCGAATAAGGGTGGCATCCGTGCGCAGGTGTGCAAGACCAGGCATATCGGAACCCGGCAGACCCAAAAGGGCCTCCCACGCACAGCCGCCATAAAGCATTTACAGCGAGCAAGAAAGACGCTCGATGTTCGGTTGGCGAATATGCGGCGATATGTACCGGACTTGCACGTCCGTGTCACCGTTTTTGAGGTAACGAACAAAGACTATCGGTGCAGCCGATGCCTGCCTAGTTCATGAACAACGCCACGTGTTGAAGGAAATATCCGATGTCCCCGAGCGTAGAAACCTCAACAAGCCTCAGCTTTAAACAACACCGTTTCGTCAATGACTTGGTAGTCATCAGCGTCAAAAACCACGGCATCTTCTTCTAACACTACGCAACAGTGGCGTTCTTACTCGAAGCCGCTACACTGCGCCGGCCGTTCATTTTTCTCTTGAGGCTGTGCGCATGAAATTTCGTTTTCTTCTGTGGATGCTGGGTTTGTTGATGGGTAAGGCCAGTCGGACCAATCCTGCGTTTCAACAGCAGTTGGGCGACAAGGAGTTGGTGTTCCAGCTGCAGACCCTGGACGGGAAAGTGGCGCGGCATTTCTTTGTGAAGGATCAGCGCATTACCAGCAAGTCGGGCGTATATGCCGAGCCGGCATTTGCGATTGCCTTTAAAGATGCGGCGTATGGTTTTGCGACGATGCAGGCGAAGAACAAGCAGTTGGCGTTTATGACGGGGATTCAGGACAAGTCGATTCAGATCAAGGGCAACCCGGCGTTGGTGATCTGGTTCCAGGGCTTGACCAAGTATTTGAAGCCGCGCAAGGCGAAGCCAAAGGTTTGAGGGCTCTTTGGATCTTCGCCCAGAGCGCGTTAGCTTTTTCAGTTATCTGATTCGGAAGCCTCCCGGTTGTCGAGGGGCTTTGCTCTGTATGTCTGGTAGATCTGCTGGACTTCCGGACTGTCCAGGCTTTCGTAGGTAATGCCTTCCTTGTCCAGGCCATCCAGGCCTCTAATGCCGCTGATGGTTGCTGGCCAGTCGTCGCGACTGGATATATCGACCACGAACGGTTTCAGGTAGTTATCGAGATACCCCTCACGAGGTTCTCGAATCTCGTCGCTGAGTGCCCGCAGGTAGTCGTCCTTGTTTGTCCTGGACCAGTCGATTGCGAATTTGGCTCGATAGCAGAGTTCCATGAAGACCAACAGAATCGTGCGTCCGTTGCCGTCGAGGAAGGGGTGTGCGAAAGCCAACTGGCCCATCACTCCGCCTGGATGGTCTCTAAAGCGTTTTTTGTCTGCTGCGAGCTTAAGCGCGTAGTCGACGGACATTTTGATGGAGTCCGGGCGCTCGAACACGGTGCTTCTGGGGTCGTTGAAGGAGCCCTTGAAGACTGCCAGGTGAGGGACAAGCTCGTTCCGATCTTTTCCTGCCCAGTGATAAAAGCCGGAGAACAGGATTTCGTGAACGTTGAGTACTGTCTGGTAATCGATTGGCTTTTTCTTGGCCAAATAGGCCAGCGCATCTTCGATGCTTAATTCGAACGAAAGATGCTCTGACTCTTTTACTTCGGTGGGATCTTTCAGTTGCAGCGAATTTTGAAGATAACCTGCAGTTTCAAAGTCGCCGAACGGATCAAAAGTCATGCGCTTTGTTTCTTTGAGCGTCTTTCCTGAAGGTAGCGACCTTGAAGTGCCAAGGTTTCAGACTTGCTCAGGACGCCTTTCTTCTTGAGGTTGACGAGCAATTGTTCGACGCCGTCCAACTCAACGACATCGCCAGCCATACGGGTAATGATCACCGCCATGAGGCTCATGCCGTCGGGATCAGCAGAGACCATATGATCTTTGGCAAGCTTGCGGACTTGGCTTGCAACACTGACAGCAGCTGTTTGGGTCATCGGAAAGCCCTCTATTTGCAGTCAAATCATAGCAGGGCACTTGCTCGTTGTCCCAGTTGGCCGATAGCCGCGGATTGGACGAAAAACAAGCAGGCGGGGGATTCAGGACAAGTCGATTCAGATCAAGGGCAACCCGGCGTTGGTGATCTGGTTTCAGGGGTTGACCAAGTATTTGAAGCCGCGCAAGGCGAAGGTTGCTGCCAAGGTTTGAGGTGGTCAGGTGGACCGGGGTGGGTTCATCGCGAGCAGGCTCGCTCCCACAGGCATCGCGTACATCCTGTGGGAGCGAGCCTGCTCGCGATTGCTTTCAGGCCTGGCTGAACTGCGAAGCCAGTTCGCGCAGCAGTACTTCGGCTTCGAGGACTTTGGTCACGACGTCGTTGGCTTTTTCGCGGGTCAGGCCGACGCGTTCCAGCAGGGCGTCGGGGATGTCTTCATCCGGGCCGGAGCCGATGCCGCGACCGCGCAGCAGGCGCACGGACAGGCACACGAGGTTCGGGTACTCGGCGTAGGCGCCGTCGTAGCTCGGGTCGTGCTGGAAGCGCAGCGCGGTGGCCAGTTCTTCGGGCATGTCCCAGTAGCGCATCAGCCATGAGCCGATCTGTTCGCGGCTGATGCCGAGCAGGTGTTGCTCGACGTAGCTGTGGCACAGGTGCGGGTTGACCTCCAGGTGGCGGCAGATCAGCGAGAAGTGCGGCGGGAACACATGGGCCAGCAGTAGGTAGCCGAAATTGTGCAGCAGGCCGGCGAGGTAAGTCAGGCCGGCTTCCGGGCGCTGGGCGCGCGGCATGGCGCGGGTCAGGCCTTCGATGACGGCGGCGGTGTAGATCGATTGCTGCCAGTACGGCGTGGTGTGTTGCGGATGATCTTTCGGCAGGCTGAGGGTTTTACCCAGGGCCAGGCCCAGCGCGAGGTTGATCACCAGGTCGAAACCCAGCACGCGGACGATGGCGTCTTCCACCGAACGAATCTTGCCCGGCGAGGCGTAGTACGGCGACGCTGCCCAGCTCACCACTTGTGCGGCCAGGGCCGGGTCGGTTTCTACCACGCCGGTGATGTCGTCGATGGTGGCGTTAGGGTCGACGCGCAATTTGATGATCTTCTGCGCGGTCTCGGCCAGCGGCGGAATTTCGATGGTCGCTTCCAGGCGTTGCTGGATGCGGCGCGCGGTGAACGCTTGAACGGCCTGGGTGATTTCCTCGCGGTCATCATCGGGGCGGTCGAGGTTCGGACGGATGCGGGTCAGGTTTTCGCCGAAGTTGGCGGCACTGGCCTTGGTCAGCATGGTCTTGAACGCTTCGCTGGTGATCTCCAGCAGTACGCCCGGCTCGCCCGAGTTGATCAGCAACTTCGGTTCGCGCAGCAGGCTTTCTTCGTACAGGCATGGCGAACTGGTCAGCGCCGGCAGGCCGGGCAACAGGCTCAGGCTGTGTTTGCCGAGCATCTTTTCCAGGCGTTCGGTCGGCACGGCGGTGAGGCGGCGGCCAGTCAGTTCGGCGAGGCGATTGAGGTCAAGCAACTGGCTCTGCGGGAACAGCACCATCAGCGCGCCCACGGCGTCGTCGAGCAGCACTGCCTGCACTTTGCGCGAGGCGTTCAGGCCGTGGTGGTCGAGGACTTCTTCGTAGGCGATGCCCAGTTTGCCGAGCAGCAGCCGAATAACAGACGGAGCGTGCGGGGTTTCGGGGGCGAGGGCAGCTTCAGTCATGGTCTGTATCCGTATTCAAACAATTGCAGGAGTATAACCAGCTTGGTCAAAAGCATCGTCGAGAAACTGCGACGGTGCTCACACTTGGCCGTATTGCTGCCCATGGCGCAACCAGCGGTCGAGCAGCGGGCTGACGTGATCGGGCCAACGCTCCAGCAATGCCTGGGCGGCGTCGCGCACGGCGGGCAGCAGATCAGCGTCGCGCATCAGGTCCGCGACCTTGAATTGAAGCAGACCGGTCTGCCGCGTGCCGAGCATTTCGCCGGGGCCGCGCAGTTCCAGGTCTTTTTCGGCGATCACAAAGCCGTCGTTGGTTTCACGCATGATACCCAGGCGCTGCCGGCCGATCTGTGACAGCGGCGGATGGTAGAGCAGCACGCAATGGCTGGCGGCGCTGCCCCGACCGACGCGGCCGCGCAATTGGTGCAGTTGCGCGAGGCCGAGGCGCTCGGGGTTTTCGATGATCATCAGGCTGGCGTTGGGCACGTCGACGCCGACTTCAATCACGGTGGTCGCGACCAGCAATTGCAGGTTGCCGGCCTTGAACTCGGCCATCACGGCGGCTTTCTCGGCGGGTTTCATGCGACCGTGAATCAGCCCGACCTTCAACTCGCCGAGGGCGGCGGTGAGGTCCTCAAAGGTGGTTTCCGCCGCCTGGCAGGTCAGTTCTTCCGACTCCTCGATCAGCGTGCACACCCAATAGGCCTGACGCCCTTCGGCACAGGCGCCGCGCACCCGTTCGATGACTTCGACGCGGCGGGTGTCGGTGACCAGCACGGTGTTCACCGGGGTTCGGCCGGGCGGTAGTTCGTCGAGGATCGAGGTGTCGAGGTCGGCGTAGGCGCTCATCGCCAGCGTCCGTGGAATCGGTGTGGCGGTCATGATCAGCTGATGCGGGCACATCCGCCCGCCGACGCCTTTCTGCCGCAACGCCAGCCGCTGTTGCACGCCGAAACGGTGTTGTTCGTCGATGATCACCAGCGCAAGGTTCTTGAACTGCACTTCGTCCTGGAACAGCGCATGGGTGCCGACCACCATCGGTGCGCCGCTGGCGATCTGTTCCAGCGCGGCCGCGCGGTTCTTGCCCTTGAGCTTGCCGGCCAGCCAAGCGACTTCAATGCCCAGCGGTTCGAGCCAGCGTTTGAAGGTGATGAAATGCTGCTCGGCGAGGATCTCGGTGGGCGCCATCAAGGCCACTTGATAACCCGCTTCCAGTGCCTGAAGCGCGGCGAGGGCTGCGACCACGGTTTTGCCCGCACCGACGTCGCCCTGAATCAGCCGCAGCATCGGTTCATGCTGGCTGAGGTCGTAGGCGATTTCGTTGCCGACGCGCTGCTGGGCGCCAGTCGGATTGAAGCCGAGATTGGCCAGGTATTTGGACGGCAGTTTGGTCGCTTTCGGCATCGCCGGCGCGCGCAGGGAGCGCATGCTTTCGCGCAGGCGTTGCTGCGACAGTTGATGGGTCAGCAGTTCTTCGAACGCCAGACGGTGCTGCGCCCAGTGGTGACCGAGGGCGAGCTCATCGACATCGGCATCGGCGGGCGGGTGATGCAGGTAGCGGATCGCGTCGGCCAGTGGTGCGAGTTGATAGTCCCGCGCCAGTTCGGTCGGCAGCCAGTCGGGCAGGCTGGTCGGGCCGAGCATCGTCAGGGTTTGCATGCACAACTGGCGCAGGCGTTGCTGGGTCAGGCCTTCGGTGAGCGGGTAGACCGGGGTCAGGGTTTCATCCACCGGTGGAGGCTCGTCGCCGGTGAGGGCACGGTATTCCGGGTGGTAGATCTCCAGCCCCGACGCACCGGGCCGCGCTTCGCCGTAGCAGCGAATCCGCGTGCCGCGCTTGAGGCCTTCTTTCTGCGCATTGCTGAAGTGGTAGAAGCGCAGGCTGAGTCCGCCGGTGCCGTCCTGCAGGCGCACGACCAGGCTGCGGCGCCGGCCCATGACCACGTCGGCACCGCTGACGGTGCCTTCGATCACGGCGTCTTGCCCCGGTCGCAAGTGGCCGATCGGCACCACGCGGGTGCGATCCTGATAACGCAATGGCAGGTGAAACAGCACGTCCTGGAGATTCTCCAGGCCGACCTTGGCCAGTTTCTCGGCCATGGCCTCGCCGACACCCTTGAGTGCCGTGACCGACACTTGCGACAACTCGGTCATGACTGCAACTTAAGCCGCAGCCACCGGCGCGGGCGGCTTGGCCACCGAGCACAGGCGAATGGAGTCAGCGAGAATCTCAATGGCCTTCGGACGCGGGAAGCTCGCGCGCCAGGCAATGGCCACGGTGCGGAACGGCACCGGCGCGGTCAGTGGGCGCACTTCAATCACGCCCGGGGCGTAATGGTGGCTGTCCACCGCCGACAGCGGCAGGATCGAAATCCCGAGACCCGAAGCGACCATGTGGCGAATGGTTTCCAGGGAGCTGGATTCCACGGTGGTGTGCTTGGCGCCGTCGTTGCCTTTGGTCAGGGTCGGGCAGGCTTCCAGCACTTGATCGCGGAAGCAGTGGCCCTCGCCGAGCAGCAGCAGGCTCTTGTCGTTGAGCAGGGCGGCGTCGATGGATTCTTTTTGCGTCCACGGGTGCTGGGCCGGCATCAGGACGTAGAACGGCTCGTCGTAGAGCTGCAGGGTCAGGACGTCGGCTTCGTTGAACGGCAGGGCGATGATGATCGCGTCGAGCTCGCCGTTGCGCAGTTTGTCGCGCAGCACGTGGGTGAAGTTTTCTTCGATGTACAACGGCATCTGCGGGGCGACCCGGTGCAGTTGTGGAATCAGGTGTGGAAACAGATAAGGGCCGACGGTGTAGATGGCGCCGACTTTCAGCGGGGCGGTCAGCTGGTTCTTGCCGGCCTGGGCCAGTTCGCGAATGCCTTGGGCCTGTTCCAGGACTTTTTGCGCCTGGGCCACGATGCCTTCGCCGACCGGGGTCAGGCGCACGGCGCTCTTGCTGCGCTCGAAAATCAGCACACCGAGTTCGTCTTCAAGCTTTTTCACGCCCACCGACAGGGTCGGTTGACTGACGTGGCAGCGCTCGGCCGCATGGCCGAAGTGCTGCTCTTGGGCGAGGGTAACGATGTAGCGTAATTCTGTAAGAGTCATAGCGAGCGTCCATGAAGTTGCGGGCCAAGCATAACGGCTGCAATCGATAGACGCACGTTATCAGAGAGAGTGTGTCGAGTGACACCGGGCAATGCAGGTTTGCCGCTGGCGGATATGCAAAAGGCACCTTTTGGGTGCCTTTTGCATATCCTGTTACCGCCGCAGAACCTGTAGGAGCGAGCCTGCTCGCGAAAAACCTGAAGCCACCGCGGGGTGTCAGACTTCAAACGTCATCGTTCACTTCCATCGCGAGCAAGCTCGCTCCTACAGTGGTTCGCGGTGATTTAGCGGCGGCGTTCCAGCGAGTAAACAAACGGCGCAACAATTTCGATGGAGCCGTTGTTCAGCATGTCGGCCGGTGGCTTGGGCAGCGGTTGCGCGCGGCGGATCATTTCCAGGGTGGCCCGGTCCAGATCGGCGTTACCGGAGCGGCCCACCAGTTCGAACGACAGCACGTTACCTTCCCCATCCACCACGAAGCGCAGACGGTTCAAACCTTCCTTGCCCCGTGCCTGCGCACTGGCCGGGTACTTTTTGTACTTGGCCAAGTGAGCGAGCAACGTCCCTTGCCAGCTGGCCTTGGCGGCTTGCTGCGCGGGCGACGGACCCGGTGCCGGCTGGGCGGATTTCTCCGTCGGTGCCTGGGTTGGTTGCGCGTCGCTCGGTTTTTCCTCGGCCGGCTTTTCCTTCGGTGGCTCCGGTTTCTTCTCCACAGGCTTGGGCGGCTGAGGCTTCGGCTTGGGTTTCACTGGTTTCGGCACGGCGATCTCGGCCTTCGGCGCTTCAGCCAGTTTCGGGATCGGCAGTTCTTCCACCGGTGCCGGTGGTTGTGGCGGCGTTATCACCTTCGGCGGTGCCGGAGGAGGCGGGGCCGGAACTGGCGCCAACTCGACCATCATCGCCTGGGGCGGCAGCTCGATCGGTGGGCGCGACGTCCAGTTCAGCGCCAGCGCAATGGCCAGCGCATGAACGCCCAGCACTACGGCCAGGCTACCGCCGTAACGCGTCAGCTTATGGCGCGTCGTGATCATTTCTTGACTGCCGTCTCGAGTCCGACCAGGCCGACCTTCAGGTAGCCAGCCGAGCGCAGGTTGTCCATCACGCTCATCAGGTCGCCGTAGTCCACACCTTTATCGGCCTGGAAGAAGATCGTCGTGTCTTTCTTGCCCTGGGTCCTGGCGTCCAGCGTGGCGCCGAGCGCTTCAGCCTTCACTTCCTCTTCGCCGAGGAACAGACGCTGGTCAGCCTTGACGCTGAGGAACACCGGCTTCTCTGGCCGCGGCGCCGGTTTGGCGGTCGAGGCAGGCAGGTCAACCTTGATGTCCACGGTGGCCAGCGGGGCCGCCACCATGAAGATGATCAACAGCACCAGCATCACGTCGATGAACGGCGTGACGTTGATTTCGTGGTTCTCGGCCAGATCGTCGTCTGCGCCTTCTTTCAAATGCAGGCCCATGGCCGATTACCCCACTTTCACCATGTGCGGTTGCGAGCTGCGCTCAGGCTGGTGGTCGAGGTCGCGGCTGACCAGCAGCAGGACTTCTGCCGATGCGTCGGACACTTGCGCCTTGTAACCGGCGATGGAGCGGGCGAAGACGTTGTAGATCACAACGGCCGGGATCGCGGCAACCAGACCCAGCGCGGTGGCCAGCAGGGCTTCGGCGATGCCGGGCGCAACGACGGCGAGGTTGGTGGTCTGGGTTTTGGCGATGCCGATGAAGCTGTTCATGATGCCCCACACGGTACCGAACAGGCCGACGAACGGCGCGGTGGAGCCGATGGTAGCGAGCACGCCCGTGCCGCTGCTCATGTTGCGACCGCAGGCGGCGACCAGACGCTCGAGACGGAAGGCCACACGCTCCTTGATGCCTTCTTTTTCGCGGCTGTTGGTCGACAGGTGCATTTCTTCAAGTGCATCGTGGACCAGCAGGTTGGCGAGGGTGCCGGGCTTGGCCGCCGTCGCGCTGGCTTCTTTAAGGGTGGAGGCCTTTTTCAGGTGGACGATTTCGGTACGCAGACGACGCTTGGCGCCCATCAGCTCAAAGCCCTTGGCGATCCAGATGGTCCAGGTGATGATCGACGCGATGGCCAGGCCGATCATCACGATTTTCACGATGATGTCGGCGTTCTGGTACATGCCCCACGGCGACAGGTCATGGGCCATGCCCAGGGTGTTGTCGGCTTCGAGGACTTCAGGAGCGTCTTCGGCAGTGGCGTCTACAGCCTGGACCGGCTCGATGGCCGCCGGTGCGGCGTGATCGGCTGGAGCCGGTGCTGCGGCGGCAGCCGGGGTGGCGGGTGCTTGTGCGTCAGCGAATGCGGCGACCGGCGCCAGCATCAGGCTGAGCAGCAGGGCGGCCACTGCGCTCCAGGCGCGAGGTCGTTTGGTTGGCGAGGCGGGGAATTGATTGCGTGTCATGCTGGCCGGACCTGAGAGAAAAAGACGGTAAATGTTCTTCCAGGCCTCGAAGGCCGAGAACAAAAGTGGCGAGCATTATTGCAAGTAATTCTTGTTAACAGAAGTAATAGAGTATCTTTTTTTCCTGCATTACTAGCCGCTCGTCCATTGCCGGCGCTAGTCTGTGGCTTTCCGATAGGAGTTTCTTGATGTCCGCGCCATCTGTTTTGATCGCCGGCTGCGGTGATGTCGGCAGTCGTCTGGCCACGCAATTGTTGGCCGCAGGGTGGGAAGTTCATGGCCTGCGGCGTAACGTCTCGCGTCTGCCCGAGGGCGTGATCGGCGTCGCCGGCGACTTGTTCAACAAGGACTGCCCGGACACCTGGCCGGTCGGTGCGGTGGATTACCTGGTGTATTGCGCCGCTGCGACCGATCACGATGAGGCGGGCTATCGCGCGGCCTATATCGAGGGCCTGAAGCATGTGCTGGAGTGGCTGGGCGATTACGGTCAGGTGCCGAATCGCTTGTTGTTCGTTTCCAGCAGCAGCGTTTACGGCCAGCAGGACGGCGAGTGGGTCGATGAGACTTCCCCGGCGGTGGCGGCGGGCTTTTCAGGGCGCGTGATGCTCGAAGCGGAGCAAATCGCTCTCGACAGCGGTATCCCCGCGAGCATCGTGCGTTTGACCGGCATTTATGGCCCGGGCCGCGAGTGGTTGTTGACCCAGGTGCGTCGCGGTTATCGCGTGGCGATCGATCCGCCTTTATATGGCAATCGCATTCACGCCGATGACGCGGCCGGGTTGATGGCGTTTCTGCTTGAGGCGGATCGGAAAGGTACAGCGCTGGATAACATCTATATCGGAGTCGACGACGCGCCAGCGCCGTTGGCCGAAGTGGTCGACTGGTTGCGCGAGTATCTGGGCGTGACAGAGTGGGATGACGATGCGAGCGTGCGGCGCACCGGCAGCAAGCAGTGCAGCAATGCGCGGGCGAAGACGTTGGGCTGGGAGCCGAAGTACCCGAGCTATCGCGAAGGTTATGCGGCCATTCTCGAAGGCCGCTGCTGATTTCCGGTCACCCCAAACAATTGTAGGAGCCGGCTTGCCGGCGATGAGGCCGCATCAGTCAACTATGATGTTGGATGTTACGGCCTCATCGCCAGCAAGCTGGCTCCTACAGTTGTTTTGCGTGGGGCTTTCGGGTTACTGCTTTTCCAGCAACCACTTGCGATCACCCGGCGTGAACTGCGGCATTTCGTCTGCCTGCGCGGTGTTCACCGCCTGCAGAATCTCCAGCTCCTTGCCCTTGCGCGCAAAGATCCAGGTGTTGCCCTGGCCGTTCTGTTGCAACCACATGTTGTCGTTGCCGCCGCTCATCGAAGCGCAGTCGCCAGCCAGGCACAGCGCATAGCGATCCGCACCCGGCAAGCCGGTCACTTGACCGTCAGCCTGAAATTGCACGGTGCTGCCTTCACCGGGGCCGCTGACGACTGTCCAGCTACCACCCATGTAGGCCGAGTACAGCGCGCGTTCGAAGCTGGCGCCAATCGGTGCGCCATCCGGCACCGGGATCAGTGCGCGGTCGAACACTTGTGCCGATTCGTTTTCGGTTGCAGCCTGGCTCAGTTGCTTGCCGTCGCGCTTCAGCTCACTGCCGGAGCTGCCATAAAAGTCGATTTTCCAGGCGCCGGACTCTTCGCCCAGCAACTTGCCATCGACGTTTTCGAAACCATTGGTGTAGCGGGCTTGGCCGGCCTTGGTGTTGATGTCCCATTCCAGGTTCGGGCCATAGGCCTGGAGTGCTTCACGCAGTGGGCCGCCTTTGGACGCAGCGTCGATCGCCACCTGGTTGATCCAGGTGCCGCTGATGTCACGGTCGGCAGGGTTGCTGGCACATCCGCCCAGGAACAGGGCGACCAGCGAGAGGGCTAGCGCTTGGCGCATGGTGAAATCCTTTCAGAAACAAAGTCGGCGCAACCTCGCAAGGCTGCGCCGGACGCATTACTCGATGACCAGAATGGCATCCATTTCTACCTGCGAACCCTTCGGCAGGGCGGCAACGCCGATGGCGGCGCGGGCAGGGTATGGCTGGTCAAAGTACTTGCCCATGATCTCGTTGACCTTGGCGAAGTGGCTCAGGTCGGTGAGGAAGATGTTCAGTTTGACGATGTCCTTGAACGAACCGCCTGCCGCTTCGGCTACGGCCTTGAGGTTCTCGAACACCTGGACGGTCTGGGCTTCGAAGCCTTCAACCAGTTCCATGGTTTTTGGGTCCAGAGGAATCTGGCCCGACATGTAAACGGTGTTGCCAGCCTTGATCGCCTGGGAGTAAGTGCCGATGGCGGCCGGGGCTTTATCGCTGGTGATAACAGTCTTGGTCATGAATGACTCCTTGTAATAGGTGGGCTTAGGCGCGCATGCGGGTGATGCGGATCACCCCGGTCAATGCGCGCAGTTTCTTGATCACTCGGGCCAGATGCACGCGGTCGTGCACGCTGACCACCAGTTGGACCACGCTGATGCGACCATCGCGTTCGTCCATGCTGATTTTCTCGATATTGCCGTCGGCCGCGTTGACGCTGCTGGCCAGCAGCGCGATCAGGCCGCGCTGGTGTTCCAGCTCCACGCGCAGCTCGACGTTGAATTCGCCGGTGACATCCTTGGCCCACGAGAGCTGGATGCATTTTTCCGGGTTGTGGCGGATTTCGCTGATGTTGCGGCAGTTGTCCAGGTGCACGACCATGCCTTTGCCCGCCGACAGGTGACCGACAATCGGGTCGCCCGGAATCGGCGTGCAGCACTTGGCGTAGCTGAGGACCAGGCCTTCGGTGCCGCGAATCGCCAGCGGGCCTTCCGCACTCGGCAGTTGCTCGCCTTCGCCCAGCAGGCGACGGGCGACCACGTAAGCCATGCGATTGCCCAGACCGATGTCTTCGAGCAGGTCTTCGATCAGTTCGAGACGGTATTCGGTGAGCATGGCCTTGACGCGCTCGGCCGGAATTTTGTCCAGGGCGCTGTCGAAACCGTTGAGGACTTTGTTCAGCAGGCGTTCGCCGAGGCTGATGGATTCCGAGCGGCGTTGCAGTTTCAGCGCATGGCGGATGTGCGTTCGCGCCTTGCCGGTGACCACGAAGTTGAGCCAGGCCGGATTCGGCCGCGCGCCAGGGGCGCTGACGATCTCGACCGTGGAGCCGCTTTGCAGCGGCTCGGACAGCGGCGCGAGTCGGCGATTGATCCGGCAGGCAATGCAGCTGTTGCCAACATCGGTGTGCACCGCATACGCGAAGTCGACCGCAGTGGAGCCTTTGGGCAGCTCCATGATCCGGCCTTTGGGCGTGAACACGTAGACCTCGTCCGGGAACAGGTCGATCTTCACGCTTTCGATGAATTCCAGCGAGTTGCCGGCGCGTTGCTGCATTTCCAGCACGCCCTTGACCCACTGGCGGGCGCGGGCGTGAGTGCCTTTCGGCTGCTCTTCGCCACTGGATTTGTACAGCCAATGGGCGGCGATGCCGTTGTTGGCCATCTCTTCCATTTCACGGGTGCGGATCTGGATCTCGATCGGTACGCCGTGCATGCCGAACAACGTGGTGTGCAGCGACTGATAGCCGTTGGCCTTGGGGATCGCGATGTAATCCTTGAAGCGCCCCGGCAACGGTTTGTACAAATTATGAACAGCGCCTAGCACGCGGTAGCAGGTGTCGACCTTGTCGACGATGATCCGGAACGCGTAGACGTCCATGATCTCGTTGAAGGCCCGACGTTTGCCGCGCATTTTCTTGTAGATGCCGTAGAGGTGTTTCTGGCGACCGCTGACTTCGCCCTGAATCCCGTCGATGGCCAGGCAGTGGCCGAGGGATTCTTCGATCTTGTTGACGATTTCCTTGCGGTTGCCCCGGGCGCGTTTGACGGCCTGGTTGATCCGCGCGGAACGCATCGGGTGCATGGCCTTGAAGCCGAGGTCTTCGAATTCTATGCGGATGGCGTGCATGCCCAGCCGATTGGCGATGGGCGCATAGATTTCCAGGGTTTCCTTGGCGATCCGCCGGCGCTTTTCGCCGGACAGGACTTCCAGCGTGCGCATGTTGTGCAGGCGGTCGGCGAGCTTGACCAGGATCACGCGAATGTCGCGCGCCATGGCCATGGCCATTTTCTGGAAGTTTTCGGCTTGTGCTTCGGCCTTGGTCTCGAAGTTCATCTGGGTCAGCTTGCTGACGCCATCGACCAGTTCGGCCACGGTTTCGCCGAACTGCGCTTGCAGCGCTTCCTTGGCAATACCGGTGTCTTCGATCACGTCATGCAGCATTGCAGCCATCAAGCTCTGATGGTCCATGTGCATGTCGGCAAGAATGTTTGCCACGGCAAGAGGATGCGTGACGTACGCCTCACCGCTACGGCGGCGTTGGCCGTCGTGGGCTTGTTCGGCGTAGAAGTACGCTCGGCGGACCAGATTGACCTGGTCCTTGCCGAGGTAGGCCGATAAGCGATCGGCGAGGGCGTCTATGCTCGGCATGATGACTCCTGCCGTTCGCTGTGACCCCGCGCCGTGCTACGTCGACCAGGCATAGGCTTAGACGGCCTCGTTGGACTCGTCCTCGAACGCTGCGAACAGCGGTTCGTCTTCGACGATTTCAGCGTTGGCGATGAACTCGTAGCTCATCAGGCCTTCGGCGATTTCACGCAGGGCTACAACGGTAGGCTTGTCGTTTTCCCACTGAACCAGGGGCTCTTTGCCGCCGGTGGCCAGTTGACGGGCACGCTTGGTAGAGAGCATGACCAGCTCAAAGCGGTTTTCCACGTGTTCTAGGCAGTCTTCAACGGTTACGCGGGCCATGGTATTCCTCGGAGCGAATGCAATATGCGCGCTGCCCGGTTGGGCGAGCGGACTCAACAGTTTAAAAAATCACCAGCGATTAGGGAAGCGCTGATTTTTTGACCAAGCCCTTCAACGCGCTGCAAGTGCCAATGTAAAGCCCTTGCAGCGGTTTTGGGAAGAGCTGTTTAGCCGAGCAATTCAGCCAAAAGTTTGCCGTTGCGCTGCTGCTGACGCTTCTGATGCAGCTGATTGGCGCGGAAAATCGCCTGCAAATCGTGCAGGGCGTGGGCGAAATTGTCGTTGATGATCAGGTAGTCGTAGTCGACGTAGTGGCTCATCTCGCTGACGGCTTCACGCATCCGGCCATCGATGATCTCGTCGCTGTCCTGGCCACGGTTGGTCAGGCGCTGATGCAAGGCTTGCAAAGACGGCGGCAGAATGAAGATCGAGCGAGCCTGCGGCATCAATTTGCGTACTTGCTCGGCGCCCTGCCAGTCGATTTCCAGAATCAGGTCGTGACCTTCATCCAGCGTCTGCTGCAGATGGCTTTGCGAGGTGCCGTAGAGGTTGCCGAACACTTCGGCTCGCTCCAGGAAATCACCGTGCTCGATCATCTTCACGAACTCGCTGCGCTCGACGAAGTGATAGTTCACGCCGTCCACTTCACCGGGGCGCATGGCGCGGGTGGTGTGGGAGACCGAAACGCGGATCTCCTGGTCAGCGTCGGTCAAAGCCTTGACCAGGCTGCTCTTGCCCGCGCCCGAAGGGGCGGAAATGATGTACAGGGTGCCGGTGCTGTGGGTCATGTCGGGTTTGCCTTACTCAATATTCTGCACTTGTTCGCGCATCTGCTCGATCAACACCTTGAGGTTGACCGCCGCCTGGGTGCTGCGCGGGTCGAAGGCTTTGGAGCCCAGTGTATTGGCTTCGCGGTTGAGTTCCTGCATCAGGAAGTCGAGGCGCCGGCCGGCAGCGCCGCCGGACTTGAGCACCCGGCGAACTTCGATGATGTGAGTGCTCAGGCGATCCAGTTCTTCGGCGACGTCGCTCTTCTGAGCGAGCATGACCATTTCCTGTTCCAGGCGCTGCGGGTCCATCTCGGCTTTCATGTCGGCGAAGCGGTCGAGGACTTTCTGGCGCTGGGTGGCGAGCATCTGCGGGACCAGTTCGCGCAGGGTCACCACGTCTTCTTCAATGGAGGTCAGGCGGTCGTTGATCAACCGTGCCAGCTCCGCGCCTTCGCGCTCGCGGCCGGCCTTGAGTTCTTTCAGGCCTTCGTTGAACAGGGCCAGCGCTTCAGCGTTCAAGGCTTGCGGGTCGGTGGCGTCGCCGACCAGAACGCCGGGCCAGGCCAGCACTTCCAGCGGGTTCAGCGCTGCCGGGTTCTTGATCAGGCTGGCGATGGTCTCGGCGGCAGCGACCAATTGCGCGGCGCGCTCGCGATCCACTTGCAGGGGTTTGTCAGTGTTTTCTTCGGTGAAGCGCAAGGTGCATTCGAGCTTTCCCCGGGAGATGCCTTGGCGCAGGGCTTCACGGACCGCGCCTTCGAGGTCGCGAAACGACTCGGGCAGGCGCAGGTGCGGTTCCAGGTAGCGGCTGTTGACCGAGCGCAATTCCCAGCTCAGGGTGCCCTGGACGCCGGCTTTTTCGACGCGGGCGAAGGCGGTCATGCTGTGCACCATGGAGGTACCTCGCAATGCAGGTCCATGCGTTACCAGAGGTTTCGCGGACCCGCTATCTGTGAATTAAAGCCGACAGGCAGCAAAGGCGCAGGATTGTAGCGCAACGGCGCGGATGCGCCCAAACACACGGTGTGACAAAGGGCTGCAGGCCGTCGGTAAAGCGCTGTTCTAAGCTCAAGCCAGAGCCTTCGATCGTCGGGCGGATTTTTTAGAAGTGCCCAGGCTCGGCGCGCGGCTCTATAATGCTCGGCAGTTTTCCGTCCCCCGTACAGGTATTCCCTATGAAACGTCCAAGTGGTCGCGCTGCCGATCAGCTCCGCTCGATCCGCATTACCCGCAACTACACCAAACACGCCGAGGGATCCGTACTGGTCGAGTTCGGTGATACCAAAGTCATCTGCACCGTCAGCGTCGAAAATGGCGTGCCGCGTTTCCTCAAGGGCCAGGGCCAGGGCTGGTTGACCGCTGAATACGGCATGCTGCCGCGCGCCACCGGCGAGCGTAACCAGCGTGAAGCGAGCCGTGGCAAACAAGGCGGTCGCACCCTGGAAATCCAGCGCCTGATCGGTCGTTCGCTGCGCGCCGCGCTGGACATGTCCAAGCTGGGCGACGTTACCCTGTACGTCGACTGCGACGTGATCCAGGCTGACGGCGGTACCCGCACTGCGTCCATCACCGGCGCCATGGTCGCGCTGGTCGATGCGTTGAAAGTGATCAAGAAGCGCGGCGGCCTGAAAGGCGGCGACCCACTCAAGCAAATGATCGCCGCTGTGTCGGTAGGTATGTACCAGGGCGAGCCTGTGCTCGACCTCGACTACCTGGAAGACTCGGCTGCCGAGACTGACCTGAACGTGGTGATGACCAGCACTGGCGGCTTCATCGAAGTTCAGGGCACTGCCGAAGGCGCGCCGTTCCAGCCTGAAGAGTTGACCGCTATGCTTGAGCTGGCGAAGAAAGGCATGACCGAGATCTTCGAACTGCAAAAGGCCGCACTGGCTGACTGACCGGAACCATTCCAGACAAGGAGGACAATATGAGTGACGAGCAAGAGCTGCTTCCCGTCCCGAGCAAAGAAGTTCGGCAATGGGCAATGTTTTGTCACCTGTCCGCCTTGTTGGGGATCTGGATTCCGTTCGGCACGCTGATCGGCCCGTTGATTCTCTGGCAGATGAAGCGTGAGATGGACCCGTTCGTCGATGCGCAGGGCAAGGAGGCGCTGAACTTTCAGATCACCGTCGCGATTGCTTCTGCCATCTGCTTCCTGCTGATGGTGTTGATCATCGGGTTCTTCCTGTTCGGATTGCTGGCGATAGGTGCGTTGGTATTGACGATCATTGCTGGCGTGAAGGCCAATGAAGGGGTGCCGTATCGGTATCCGTTTACCTGGCGGTTGATCAAATAACGATCAACACAGTTTTCGGTGTAGGAGCTGGCTTGCCAGCTCCTACAGAAAGCAAAATCAGCGCCCACAAAAAAGCCGACACTGCTGTCGGCTTTTTTGTGTCTGTGTAACGACGCTTAGATGGTCAGCGTCCAGTCGTAGTCCACGATCAGCGGCGCATGCTGCGAAAACCTTGGCTGACGTGGCAGGCGTGCGCTGCGTACGAAGCGACGCAGGCCCGGAGTCAGGATCTGGTAATCGAAGCGCCAGCCCAGGTTGAGCATCTCGGCCTGTTCGTTATCCGGCCACCAGCTGTACTGATCGCCTTCACGGCTGACTTCGCGCAGGGCATCGACATAACCCATAGTGCCGACAATCTCGTCCATCCAGGCGCGCTCAGGTGCCAGGAAGCCCGGGGATTGCTGGCTGTCGCGCCAGTTCTTGATATCCAGCTTCTGTTGCGCCACGTACAGCGAGCCACAATAAATGTACTCGCGACGTTTACGCCGCTGTTTATCCAGATAACGGGCGAAGTCGTCCATTAGCTTGAACTTCTGGTTCAAGTCTTCATCGCCGTTCTGCCCCGAAGGGAGCAGCAAGGTCGCGATGCTGACCTTGTCGAAATCGGCTTGCAGGTAGCGCCCGTAGCGGTCGGCTGTCTCGAACCCGAGACCACTGATGACTGCCTTCGGTTGCAACCGCGAGTACAAAGCCACGCCACCCTGGGCGGGAACTTCGGCTTCGCAGGCATAAAGGAAGTAGCCATCCAGTTGGAAAGCTGGATCGTCCAGTTCAAAGGCGGAGGCGCGGGTGTCCTGCAGGCAGATGACGTCGGCATTCTGTGCTTGCAGCCAACTGAGCAAACCTCGCTCCACTGCAGCCTGAATACCATTGACGTTCACACTGATGATCCGCATAAATGGCCCCAAAAATCGCGTGCGTGTATGATACACGGCGTCAACCTAATTAGCTAAATCCGTGGTATTTGGGGTTTTTTTCATGCAAGCGTATCAGCGCGATTTCATTCGTTTTGCCATCGATCGCGGCGTTTTGCGCTTCGGTGAGTTCACCCTGAAGTCCGGGCGCACCAGTCCTTACTTCTTCAATGCCGGCCTGTTCAACTCGGGTTCGGCCTTGGCGCAGCTGGGTCGCTTCTACGCAGCAGCCATCGTCGAGAGCGGCATTCCGTTCGACGTGCTGTTCGGCCCGGCCTACAAAGGCATCCCTTTGGCGGCGACCACGGCGGTCGCGCTGGCTGAGCATCATGAGCGTGATTTGCCGTGGTGCTTCAACCGCAAAGAAGCCAAGGCCCACGGCGAAGGAGGCAGCCTGGTTGGCGCGCCATTGACCGGCGATGTGCTGATCATTGACGACGTAATCACTGCCGGCACCGCGATCCGTGAAGTAATGCAGATCATTGCTTCCCAGGACGGCGCCAAGGCGGCAGGCGTGCTGATCGCCCTCAACCGTCAGGAGCGTGGCAATGGTGAATTGTCGGCGATCCAGGAAGTTGAGCGTGATTTCGGCATTCCGGTGATCAGCATTGTTTCGCTGAACCAGGTGCTGGAATTCCTGGCCGACGATCCACAGCTCAAGCAACACCTGCCAGCCGTGGAAGCCTACCGCGCCCAATTCGGCGTCTGACCCAGTAGGAGCCGGCTTGCTGGCGATCCTGGCAACGCGGTGTATCAGGCCGGACGCCATCGCCGATGTGCCGCACAAAAAGGCCCCTCCAGATCATCTGGAGGGGCCTTTTTGTTAGCCGTGCCTCAGGTATGGATGGGCAGTGCCAACCCGAAGAGCACAAAAAAACCACCGCAGACCTTGTTGAATCGGCGCCCCGTTCGAGCCAACCAAGGCCTGACCCGGTGCGCAGCGCTGGCCACCAGATACTCAACGACGAACTCGACGACGGCGTAAGTCAGTGCGATGGCGGCCGTCTGCGCGATGATGCTTCTATGGGGGTCAAGGAATGGCGGGATAAACGCCGTGAATAACAGCAGTGCCTTGGGGTTGGAAATGGCCGATACCAGCCCTTGGCGGAACAGTGACCAGCTTCGCAAGGTTTTGGTACCGGTCGTCTCCAGGCTGACGGGCGCGGCCCGCCATAGCCCGAAGCCCAACCAGATCAGATAGAGCCCGCCAACCACCTTCAAGGCTGTGAACCAGGTGGCCGACGCCTGGATCAGTGCGCCCAATCCCAATGCGCAAAGCGAAAGCACGACCGCAAAGCCGAGCACGCCACCGCTGATAGTGAACAGTGTTTTTCGGTTCCCGTGGATAGCGCCATGGGTCAGCACCAATAACGCATTGGGCCCGGGTACTACCGCTATGCCACAGCAGGTGAACAGGTAGAGCAACCAGGTCTCGAATGGCATGTTCCGATCCAGTAGATGTTGATTCAGGCCGGCAGCTTGCGGGTGAGCCGCTATCATGGAAAGCGCATAATTCACGTGGTAGCCATTCGATTAACGAATAGAGGTAACGGCAATGCCTGCCAGTGATTTGCAGATCGATTGGCTCAAGTGTTTCGTGGCAGTGGTGGATGCCGGGTCGCTATCGGGCGCAGCCCATGAGGTAAACAGGTCGCAGTCCGCCGTCAGCATGCAGATGAAGAAACTGGAGGCCGCGCTTGGACGGCAGTTGTTGAGTCGTGGCCCGCGGCACCTGCAACTGACCGCTGACGGCCAGACACTGCTGAGCTATGCCCGTCGCATGCTCGCACTGCACGCTGAGACCCAGGCGGCTTTTCACGGCGAAGAGTTAACCGGACGAATCCGCCTCGGCGTCGCGGAGGACTACGCGGCGAAATACCTCACGCCGGTTCTGAAGCGTTTTTCGCCGCGCTACGCGGGCGTGGAGATAGAGCTGACCTGTGAGCAGTCGACCGCGCTTATTCCGCGGGTGCGAAACGGTGATCTTGACCTTGCGCTGGTGTCCAGGGACTCGCCTCAATGCGGCACATTTCTTTTCAAGGAGCCCATGGTCTGGGTGGGTTCACCGCAGTTCGAACTGTGGAGACGAGATCCGCTGCCTATCGCGGTCTATGAAAGTGAAAGCCTGGCGCGGCGCTATGCAGTGAACTCATTGACCCAACAGGGGCGTGAATTCAAGTTGGTATACAACAGCTCCAGCCTTGCTGGCCAAGTGGCCGCCGTCGAGGGCGGGCTCGCTATTGCCGCCATCACTCAGTGCACGGTGCAGGCGTCGCTTCAGGTCTTGAGCAGCGAGCACGGCTTGGGTGGCATTGAACCTATGGAAGTGTCGATTCTACGTAGCCGAGCCTCTCGCGGGTCTAAAGCGGTCAATAGCCTTCATGCTTTCATCATCAGTGCGCTAAGACTTCAGGCGTAGGTTTGTCGGGCCTTTCCTTCGCGAAAAAAAAGACCGCAGGTTTCATCAAGTCCTACGGACGTTTCGCGCAAGAGCCCGAATTGCCGTAGGAATCGTTGAAGACTGCGGTCTTTTTTAGGTTATGAAGTCAGTGACGCTTGCGATTGCTGATCAAGGTGCCCACGCCGGTATCCGTGAAGATTTCCAGCAAAATCGCGTTCGGCACGCGACCGTCGATGATCAGCGAGCTGCCCACGCCGCCCTGAACCGCTTCCAGCGCACAACGGATCTTCGGCAGCATGCCGCCGTAGATCGTGCCGTCGGCAATCAGGTCGTCGACCTGCTGAGTGCTCAGGCCGGTCAGAACCTGGCCCGACTTGTCCATCAACCCGGCGATGTTGGTCAGCAGCATCAGCTTCTCGGCTTTCAGCGCTTCGGCCACCTTGCCGGCCACCAGGTCGGCGTTGATGTTGTACGACTCGCCGTTGGCACCGACGCCGATTGGCGCGATCACCGGGATGAAGTCGCCTTTGACCAGCAGGTTCAGCAGGTCGGTGTTGATGCCGACCACTTCGCCGACGTGACCGATGTCGATGATTTCCGGCTGGGTCATCTCCGGCGTCTGACGGGTGACGGTCAGCTTCTTCGCGCGAATCAGCTCGGCATCTTTACCGGTCAGGCCGATGGCGCTGCCGCCATGACGGTTGATCAGGTTGACGATGTCTTTATTGACCTGGCCACCGAGGACCATTTCCACCACGTCCATGGTCGCCGCGTCGGTGACGCGCATGCCATCGACAAAGTGGCTCTCGATCGACAGTCGCTTGAGCAGATCGCCGATTTGCGGGCCGCCGCCGTGAACCACCACCGGGTTGATGCCGACGGCCTTCATCAGCACGATGTCGCGGGCGAAGCCGGTTTTCAGCTCCTCGCTTTCCATCGCGTTGCCGCCGTATTTGATCACCAGCGTCTTGCCGACATAGCGGCGGATGTAAGGCAGCGCTTCGGACAGGACCTTGGCGGTGTTGGCGGCGGCTTCGCGTTCGAGGGTCATTCAGGGCTCCGGGTGAATCAGAACGGTAGTTGGAGATCAGGTGCAACACGCTTCAACTGGACTTTGAAAACGTCCTTGATGCGTTGCAATTCAGCCTCGTCATCGGCCTCGAAACGCAGCACCAGCACCGGTGTGGTGTTGGATGCGCGCACCAGGCCCCAGCCTTTGGCGTAGTCGACTCGCACGCCGTCGATGGTGGTCAGGTCAGCGCCTTCGCCCCACTTCGCGTCGTGCAATGCATCAATGATGCTGAATTTGCTCTCTTCGGTCACATGGATATTGATTTCCGGCGTAGAAATATCGTTCGGGAAGGTGGCGAACAGCTCTTCCGCGGTGGATTTTTCCTTGCTGAGGATCTCCAGCAGCCGTGCGGCGCTGTAAATGCCGTCGTCGAAACCGAACCAGCGCTCTTTGAAGAAAATATGCCCGCTCATTTCGCCGGCCAACAGGGCGCCGGTTTGTTTCATTTTCTTTTTGATCAACGAATGACCGGTCTTCCACATGAGCGGACGACCGCCGTATTCCTTGATCAGCGGCGTCAGGCGGCGGGTGCATTTGACGTCGAAGATGATTTCCGCGTCCGGATTGCGCGCCACGACGTCGCGGGCGAACAGCATCAGCAGGCGGTCCGGGTAGACGATGCTGCCGGTGTTGGTCACTACGCCAACGCGGTCGCCGTCGCCATCGAAAGCCAGGCCGATGTCGGCGTTGGTTTCCTTGACCTTGGCGATCAGGTCGACCAGGTTTTCAGGCTTGCCCGGGTCGGGGTGATGGTTCGGGAAGTTGCCATCCACTTCGCAGAACAGTGGGATGACTTCGCAGTTCAGCGCTTCGATCAGTTGCGGGGCGATCACGCCAGCCGCGCCGTTGCCGCAGTCGACCACGACTTTGAGGCGACGGGCCAGTTTGATGTCCTGGACGATTTCGGTGTTGTAGCGATCGAGGATCTCAACCTGGGTGATGCTGCCCTTGCCGCTGCTCAGGTTATTGGTCTTGAGGCGATCGTGCAGGGCCTGGATCTGTTCGTTGGCCAAGGTGTCGCCGGCGATGACGATCTTGAAGCCGTTGTAGTTCGACGGGTTGTGGCTACCAGTCAGCATCACGCCTGATTTGCCGGCCAGTACGTTGGCGGCGTAGTACAACGCCGGCGTTGGCACCAGTCCGACGTCACTGACGTGGCAACCGGCCTCGGCCAGGCCTTTGATCAGTTGCTCGACCAGTTCCGGACCGGACAGGCGGCCGTCGCGACCCACGGACACGTTCGGTTCGCCCTGAGCCAGGCTCTGCGCACCGATGGCGCGACCGAGCCAGTAAGCGGTCTCGGCGTTGAGGAATTCCGGGACGGTGCCGCGAATGTCGTAGGCGCGGAAAATGCTGTCGGGAAACTTCGGTGCGACTTGGGCGGGGGTGCTCATCTGTGGGAATGCTCCATCTCGAAAGTGGCTGGACCTGTCCGCGAAGAACTCGTCGGCGGGCTCAAACTGAAGGGTATGACGGCGTTTTCCGCAGAGAGTTCGTGGTGCGAAAAGGCCATGACACCGGCTTCATGGAGCATTTGGCCGGCCAATGCCTTGATTTCCAGTGTTAAACCTTGCAGATGACGGCTGTGCAATTTTCAACGCAAAACCTGTGGGAGCGAGCCTGCTCGCGATAGCGGACCGCCAGGCAACACTCGTGTTGGATGTGCAACCGTCATCGCGAGCGGGCTCGCTCCCACAGTGGAATGTCTGGGTGAGACAGCCGGGATCAATGGCTGCCGGAATGCCCGAAACCACCCGCGCCGCGCTCGGTTTCAACGAACTCTTCGACCATCTCGAAGTGCGCTTGAACCACCGGCACCAGAACCAGCTGGGCCAGGCGTTCGCCCACCACCATGTTGAAATCGGTCTGACCGCGGTTCCAGCAGGAAACCATCAGAGGACCCTGGTAATCGGAGTCGATCAGGCCGACCAGGTTGCCCAGCACGATGCCGTGCTTATGGCCCAGGCCGGAGCGAGGCAGAATCAACGCTGCCAGGCCTGGATCGCCGATGTAGACAGACAGGCCGGTCGGGATCAGCAGGGTTTCGCCCGGCTTGATCACGGTGTCTTTTTCCAGCATGGCGCGCAGGTCGAGGCCGGCGGAGCCCGGGGTGGCGTATTGCGGCAGCGGGAATTCGGTACCGATGCGTGGGTCGAGGATCTTGGCTTGCAAAGCGTGCATGTAAATTAAACCTGGTTCAGACGTTCGGCGATAAAAGTGATCAGCTGGCGAGCAATCTTGCTCTTGCTGGTCTGGGCGAAAAGTGTGGCGTGAAGCTCACGGTCGATCACGCTGCAGGCGTTTTCTTCGCTGTTGAAGCCAATGCTCGGGTTGGCGACGTCGTTGGCGACGATCAAATCGAGGTTCTTGTCTTTCAGCTTGCGCGCAGCGTAGTCGAGCAGGTGTTCGGTTTCAGCGGCGAAACCGACACTGAACGGACGGTCGGGACGGGTGGCGATGGTGGCCAGGATGTCCGGGTTGCGCACCATTTGTAGTAGCAAGCCGTCGCCGTTTGTAGGGTCTTTCTTGAGTTTCTGTGGGGCGACGACTTCCGGACGGTAGTCCGCAACCGCTGCCGAGGCGATGAACAGGTCGCAAGGGATCGCGGCTTCACAGGCGGCGAGCATGTCGCGGGCGCTGACCACGTCGATGCGGGTGACGCGATCGGGGGTCGGCAGGTGCACCGGGCCGGTGATCAGGGTCACGCGGGCACCGGCTTCCACTGCCGCTTCGGCCAGGGCAAAGCCCATTTTCCCGGAACTGTGGTTGGTGATGTAGCGCACCGGGTCGATGTTTTCCTGGGTCGGGCCGGCGGTGATCAGCACGTGTTTGCCGGTCAGCGCCTGGCGCTTGAAGCAGTCTGCGGCGCACTGGGCGAGTTCGACGGCTTCGAGCATGCGGCCGAGGCCGACGTCTCCGCAGGCCTGGCTGCCGGAAGCCGGACCGAAGGCCTTGATGCCGCGATTTTCAAGGGTTTGCAGGTTGGCCTGGGTCGCCGGGTCGCGCCACATGGCCTGGTTCATCGCCGGGGCAACGGCGACCACGGCGTCGGTGGCCAGCACCAGCGTGGTCAGCAGGTCGTCGGCGATGCCTTGGGCCAGACGTGCGATCAGGTCCGCGGTCGCCGGAGCGATCAGCACCATGTCGGCCCACTTGGCGAGTTCGATGTGGCCCATCGCCGCTTCGGCCGCGGGGTCCAGCAGGTCCAGGTGAACCGGGTGCCCGGACAAGGCCTGCATGGTCAGCGGAGTAATGAACTCGGCGCCGCCACGGGTCATGACCACGCGCACTTCGGCGCCCTGGTCGATCAGGCGGCGAACCAGATCGGCGCTCTTGTAGGCAGCAATGCCGCCGCCGACGCCCAGAACGATGCGTTTCCGATACAGCCGCTGCATAGGTCTGCCTTTCATTTCGTTGATGACTGCGTGGCGATACCCCCTCCCCAGGAGTGAAATCGCTCGCAAAAAAGATGGGCTACGATATCACAGCGACCGCTACGGAACAGCGGCGCCCACAGACCAGGGAGGTGCTATGAGTATTCGGGATTGGCCGGCAGCCGAGCGGCCGCGGGAGAGATTGCTTGAGTTGGGTTCGGCGAGCCTTTCGGACGCAGAGCTGCTGGCGATATTTTTACGCACCGGCGTGTCCGGGAAGAGCGCGGTGGATCTGGCGCGACATTTGTTGAGTCAATTTGGCAGTCTGCGCGCCTTGCTTGAAGCGGATTTGAAAGCCTTCAGCGGGCAGTTGGGGCTCGGACCGGCCAAGTTTGCGCAGTTGCAGGCAGTGTTGGAAATGGCCCGTCGGCATCTGGCTGAGCGCTTGCGTCACAGCTCCGTGCTGGAGAATCCGCTGATGGTGCGGGATTACCTCAAGTCGATGCTGCGACATGAGCCTCATGAGGTGTTTGGTTGTCTGTTTCTCGATTCGAAACACCGAGTGCTGGCGTTTGAATCGCTGTTTCGCGGTTCTATCGACTGCACGAGTGTTTATCCGCGTCAGGTGGTCAAGCGCGCGTTGGCTCACAACGCCGCAGCTGTGATCCTTTGCCACAATCACCCGTCAGGCAATCCCGACCCCAGTCAGGCCGACCGAAAGCTGACCAAGCGTCTGCAAGAGGCGCTGGACTTGATCGATGTGCGGATACTCGACCATTTCATCATCGGCGACGGCGATCCGCTGTCGATGGCCGAGTACGGGTGGATGTAGGCGAGGGTTGCGAAACTCCCTGTAGGAGCGAGCTTGCTCGCGAAGAACGTCAACGATGACACGGGGTGCCTGGCTGCCCGCGTTGTCTGTCCGTTTTTCGCGAGCAAGCTCGCTCCTACAAGGTTTTGCGAGAGGCTGTTATTTGAGGTTGACCTTGGAGTAGTCCTGGCGACCGAAGGGGCTCACTGCGTAACCCTCGACTTCCTTGCGCATCATTGCAAAAGCCGTCGGGTGCGCCAGCGGCACCCACAGCGCCTGCTGCTGGATCTGCGCCTGGGCCTGTTCATACAGCTTGGTGCGCACGCCTTGCTCTGAGGTGGTCTTGCCGGCGCTGATCAGCTTGTCCAGGTCCTGGTTGCAGTAACGGGCGAAGTTGGTGCCGGATTTGACCGCTGCGCAGGAAAACTGCGGCGTCAGGAAGTTGTCCGGGTCGCCGTTGTCACCGGCCCAGCCCATGAACAGCAAGTCATGTTCGCCGGCCTTGGCACGGCGGATCACTTCGCCCCATTCGATCACGCGGATTTCGGCCTGAATGCCGATTTCCGCCAGGTCCGACTGCAGCATCTGCGCGCCGAGGCTTGGGTTGGGATTCAGCAGGCTGCCCGACGGACGGGTCCAGATGGTTGTCTGGAAACCGTCCTTCAGACCGGCCTTGGCCATCAATGCCTTGGCCTTTGTCACGTCATGCGCGTAGCCGGGCAAGCCTTTAGCGTAGCTCCAGGTATTCGGCGGATACGGACCGTTGGCGGCCTCGGCGGTGTCTTCAAACACGGCTTTGATGTAGTTGGTCTTGTCGAAGGCGAGGTTGATCGCCTGACGCACTTCAGGCTTGTCCAGTGGCGGATGCTGGCTGTTGATGGCGACGAACGCGGTCATGAACGCGTCGGTTTTTTCCACTTTCAGGGTCGGCTCTTTCAGCGCGGCCTGTACGTCCAGCGGTTTCGGAGAGAGGGCGATCTGGCACTCGTTGCGACGCAGTTTCTGCAACCGCACGTTGGCGTCCGGGGTGATGGCGAAGATCAGCGGGTCCACCGAAGGCTTGCCACGGAAGTAATCCGGGTTGGCCTTGTAGCGAATCGTGGCGTCCTTCTGGAAGCGCGTGAACACGAACGGTCCGCTGCCGATAGGCTGGCTGTTGAGCTTCTCCGGGGTGCCGGCCTTCAGCAGCTGGTCGGCGTATTCGGCGGAGTAGATCGAGGCGAAGCCCATGCTCAGGGTCGGCAGGAAGGTCGAATCCGGATGATCGAGGGTGAAGCGCACGGTCAGCGGGTCCAGCGCGTCGATCTTCTTGATCAGTGCGGGCAGCTGCATCGATTGCGCGTGCGGGAAGCCGCTTTGCGCCACTTTGTGCCACGGGTGTGCCGGGTCGAGCATGCGGTCAAAGCTGAATTTCACGTCTTCGGCGGTCAGTTCGCGTGTCGGGCTGAAGTATTCGGTGCGGTGGAATTTCACCTGCGGGTGCAGCTTGAACACGTAGGTCAAGCCGTCCGGGCTCACTTCCCAGCTGTCTGCGAGGCCGGCGACCACTTTGCCACTGGCCGTGTCGAAGTCCACCAGTCGGTTCATCAGCACGTCGGCCGAGGCATTGGTGGTGGTCAGCGAGTTGTATTGCACCACGTCGAACCCTTCCGGGCTGGCCTCGGTGCAGACGCTCAGGGCGGCGGCGTGGGCCAGCGGGCTCAGGAGTAGCGGGGCGAGCAACAGCGGTAGGGCAGCGAGGCGCATGGTCGGATTCCTTTACAGATCGAAGGCCCATCTGCAAGTGCAGTCTGGAAAAGGCCTACCCTAGTGGGCTCTTTTGCAAATGACTATCCCCTTTTTCATTTTAAGGGGACTATGTGCGATCGTTTTTGGTATGCAGTGCCCGAGCGAAATCCTGAATTGGCGGATCGGCTCGTTCTCTGCGACGAGCGGTCTTGGTCGGCGATAGCCTTTATCCAAGGCGCTCGGAGCCAGAAAACCGGGGTTTTTATCAGGTCTGTTCACAACGAATGTTGTTGCTCTCCAGTCTTTCTGGTATAAAGCAGCGCTCTTTTCTAGGGGCCCGGTTCCTTCACTGTAGGTGTAGCCGGTAAGACCCCTAAAGAAACGCGGCGCCTCGGCGCCAACTGAGAGATTAAGCGGCCAACCCATGCCGGGTTGGGCATGTGGTTTTAGAGGGCTGAGGCATGTCGAGAGTATGTCAAGTTACCGGTAAGGGTCCGGTGACTGGGAATAACATTTCCCACGCAAACAACAAAACCCGTCGTCGTTTCCTGCCGAACCTGCAGCATCATCGCTTCTGGGTTGAAGAAGAGAAACGTTTCGTGCGTCTGCGCGTATCTGCCAAAGGCATGCGTATCATCGACAAGCGCGGCATCACTGTCGTTCTGGCCGAAATCCGCAAAGCCGGCAAGATCTAAGGGAGCTAATCATGCGTGAATTGATTCGTTTGATTTCGAGCGCCGGTACTGGTCACTTCTACACTACCGACAAGAACAAGCGCACTACTCCGGACAAAATCGAGATCAAGAAATTTGATCCGGTTGTTCGCAAGCACGTGATCTACAAAGAAGGCAAAATCAAGTAATTGATTTTTCCCTCTTACGAAAAAGGCCCGTATCGCGAGATACGGGCCTTTTTTTTGGCGATGCCTTTGGGTCAGCCGCAGTAGATTCTAATAATCTTATAGCCTTCAGTTACAATCCGCAGGCGGTTGGGCTCAAACTCCTGATTAAGCAAATTGACCACGACCTTCGCCGCACGCGCCTCCACGCGCGCCTGCTCCTTGATTGCCCGTGTCAGATATTGGCCGATGAAGTCCGCTGTCCACTGCGCATTGCATTGCTGCGATGATTCGTCGCCATGCGCCGTCGTCAGGGTGGCTGCAAGGGTGAGGCCTGTCAGCAGGCCACGGGGGAAAAACTTTTTCATGTTAATTCGCTTCCTTGTGAATGAAGGGGTCGAGGGTCTCTTTCGAGGCTCGGACCAGCATCCGCCATGGCCAGCGACTGCGTGCGGTAACTATGTATGTCGTTCGGCTTTAAAAGGCCGTTCCACGAAAAAGGCCCGAATCGCGAGAGACGGGCCTTTTTTATCGTTTGAGGAATCGCGTCAGGCCTTCTGTTCGAACGCCACATAAATCTTGCGGCACGGCTCCAGCACTTCCCAAGTGCCTCTGAAACCGGCCGGTATAACGAAGCGATCGCCTGCACGCACGGTTTTGCTGTTGCCGTCGTTGTCGCGCAGTACGGAAACACCCTGAACGATTTCGCAGTACTCATGCTCGGTGAAGTTCACATGCCACTGACCGACTGCGCCTTCCCAAACCCCGGCATTCAACTGACCGCAAGGACTGTTGTAGTGGTTGTAAACCACTTGCTCGGGGTCTCCCTTGAGGATTTTGGCCTGATCCGGCCTGTAGCGTTCGGGCTCGGTAGTGGCGTGGCTGAAGTCGACGACGTTCTGGATGCTCATTGTTGTTATCCCCCGTGATTGCGGCGCGAGTGGCTTGAAAGGTGTTGGAAAGCCCAAAGTCTATGTTTATTAAAATGAACACCGCAAGGCCGTTTGCCGACCTTATGTCAAATATATTGAAACAACCCCGGCCACTGGTTTAGGGTGGCGGTTGCCTTCGGCCGAATTGCAGGCTGGCCGGGCAGAATTCCTGGGGACGTCCGCGAAGAACGCGGGGCGCTCGTATTCAATAAGAGGAGGACACTCGAATGACCACCCTGACTCGTGCCGATTGGGAACAACGGGCTCGCGATCTGAAGATCGAAGGCCGCGCCTACATCAACGGCGAATACACCGATGCCGTCTCCAGTGAGACCTTCGAGTGCATCAGCCCGGTCGATGGCCGTCTGCTGGGCAAGATTGCCAGCTGTGACGCCGCCGACGCACAACGTGCCGTTGAAAACGCTCGCGCCACGTTCAATTCCGGCGTGTGGTCGCGCCTGGCGCCGACCAAACGCAAAGCCACCATGATCCGTTTCGCCGGCCTGTTGAAACAGCACGCCGAAGAGCTGGCCCTGCTTGAAACCCTGGACATGGGCAAGCCGATCAGCGACTCCCTGTACATCGACGTTCCCGGCGCGGCGCAAGCCCTGAGCTGGAGCGGTGAAGCCATCGACAAGATCTACGACGAAGTCGCTGCGACCCCGCACGATCAGTTGGGTCTGGTCACTCGCGAACCGGTCGGCGTTGTCGGCGCGATCGTGCCGTGGAACTTCCCGTTGATGATGGCCTGCTGGAAACTAGGCCCGGCGCTGTCCACCGGTAACTCGGTGATCCTCAAGCCGTCCGAAAAATCGCCACTGACCGCCATCCGCATCGCTGCGCTGGCCGTTGAAGCCGGCATCCCGAAAGGCGTGCTGAACGTGCTGCCGGGTTACGGTCACACCGTCGGCAAGGCCCTGGCCCTGCATAACGATGTCGACACCCTGGTGTTCACCGGTTCGACCAAGATCGCCAAGCAACTGCTGATCTACTCGGGCGAATCGAACATGAAGCGCGTGTGGCTCGAAGCCGGCGGCAAAAGCCCGAACATCGTGTTTGCCGATGCGCCGAACCTGCAGGAAGCCGCCGAAGCGGCAGCGGGCGCCATCGCCTTCAACCAGGGCGAAGTCTGCACCGCCGGTTCGCGTCTGCTGGTCGAGCGTTCGATCAAGGACCAATTCCTGCCGCTGGTAATCGAGGCCCTGAAAAGCTGGAAGCCGGGCAACCCGCTGGACCCGGCGACCAACGTCGGCGCGCTGGTGGACACCCAGCAGATGAACACCGTGCTGTCCTACATCGAGTCCGGCCACAGCGACGGCGCCAAGCTTGTTGCTGGAGGAAAGCGCACGTTGCAGGAAACCGGCGGCACTTACGTTGAACCGACGATTTTCGACGGCGTCAGCAACGCGATGAAAATCGCCCAGGAAGAAATCTTTGGCCCGGTACTGTCGGTCATCGCGTTCGATACCGCCGAAGAAGCCATCGCGATTGCCAACGACACGCCGTACGGCCTCGCAGCTGCAGTGTGGACCAAGGACATCTCGAAGGCACACCTGACCGCCCGCGCACTGCGCGCCGGTAGCGTGTGGGTCAACCAATACGACGGCGGCGACATGACCGCTCCGTTTGGTGGCTTCAAGCAGTCGGGCAACGGTCGTGACAAGTCGCTGCACGCGTTCGACAAGTACACCGAGCTGAAGGCGACCTGGATCAAGTTGTAATTTGATGTGAGCCCCGGTGGTTTCCGGGGCTCAACGCAGATCCCCTGTGGGAGCGAGCCTGCTCGCGATAGCGGTGTAACAGTCGACGAAATGTTGAATGTTGCTACGTCATCGCGAGCAGGCTCGCTCCCACAGTGTTTTGTGTCACACAAAAAATATCCACAGGAGCGTGGAACATGCGTTGGGCGACTTATTTCGCCGTGTTGGCGTCTGTCTTGAGTGTCGGCCTGGCCTTGGGTGTCAGCATGCCGCTGGTGTCCTTTCGCCTGGAGGGTTGGGGTTACGGTTCGTTCGCCATCGGCGTAATGGCTGCGATGCCAGCGATTGGCGTGCTGCTGGGGGCAAAGATTTCCAGTCATCTGGCGGCACGGCTCGGCACGGCCAATCTGATGCGCCTGTGCCTTTGGGCTGGGGCGGTGTCCATCGGTGTGCTGGCGCTGCTGCCGAGTTATCCGGTGTGGCTGGTGTTGCGCCTGATGATCGGGGTGATCCTGACCCTCGTCTTCATCCTCGGTGAAAGCTGGATCAATCAACTGGTGGTCGAGCAGTGGCGCGGCCGGTTGGTGGCGCTGTATGGCAGCAGCTATGCGCTGAGTCAGCTGGCCGGGCCATTGCTGCTGGGCGTTCTGGGCACCGAACACGATTACGGGTTCTGGGTTGGGGTCGGTCTGCTCACGGCCGCGCCGTTCCTGTTGCTTGGCCGCAGCGGTGCGCCGACCAGCGAAGCCTGCAGCGTGACGTTCAGCGATCTGTGGGCCTTTTGCCGAGGCCTGCCGGCGATTGCCTGGGGCGTGGCGCTGTTCGCGGCGTTCGAGGCGATGATCCTGACCTTGCTGCCGGTCTATTGCCTGCGTCAGGGCTTCACCACGGACATCGCCCTGGCGATGGTCAGCACCGTGGTCGTCGGCGATGCCTTGCTGCAATTGCCGATCGGCGCGCTGGCGGATTACCTGTCGCGACGCACGTTGTTTGCGGGGTGCGCGGTGGTGCTGATGTTGTCGAGCCTGGCGATTCCGATGCTGATCGACACCTTGTTGATCTGGCCGTTGTGGGTGTTGTTCGGCGCCAGTGCCGGTGGGCTGTTCACCTTGTCACTGATCCTGATCGGCGAGCGTTATCGTGATGACGCGCTGGTGCGGGCCAATGCGCATATTGCGCAGTTGTGGGGCATTGGTTGCCTGGTCGGGCCTTTGGCGGCGGGCGCTGGCAGCCAGTGGATCAGTGGTCATGCGTTGCCGTTGTTCATGGCGGCGGGGGCGTTCGGGCTAGTGATTTTGCTGTCGCGCCAGGGTGCGTTCGGCACCGTCGCCGAGCCTGCCTAAAAACCAAACTGTAGGAGCGAGCCTGCTCGCGATGGTGCGTCAGCCACACAGGTTTGACTGACACGCCATCGCGAGCAGGCTCGCTCCTACAGGGTTTCTTTGTTGTGGGTTAGAGCATTTTCTCCAGGCCGACCGCTGTGCTCATCCATGCATTGAACCGCCGCCACCAGCTTCCCGGTTCTCGGGTCAACGTGTGCATCTTGCCGTCGTCCTCGGTCACCCAGACGATCCGGTCGCCTTCCAGCTTCACCTGATAACTCAGGGGCGGCGTCATACCTTCCATGGCCGCTTTGCGCACATGCGCGGCAAGTTCGGGGCTGTCCACCAGCACGCCCACCTCGGTGTTCCACAGCACTGAGCGCGGGTCGAAGTTGAAGGAACCGATGAAGGATTTTTGCTGGTCGAAGATCATCGCCTTGCTGTGCAGGCTCGAATCGGAACCGCGAAAGGACTTGCTGTAGAAAATATGCGGCCCGCTGCCGCCGCCTTCGCCGGGTTGGCGGCGCAGTTCATACAGCTTCACGCCATGTTCCAGCAACGCCCGTCGATAGGGCGCGTAACCGCCGTGCACCGCCGGCACGTCGGTGGCCTCCAGTGAGTTGGTCAGCAGGGTGACGGAAACCCCGGCATCCGCGCGGCCGGTGAGGTACACCAGCCCTGGCTGGCCCGGCACAAAGTAGGCCGAGATCATGATCAACTCTTTGCTGACCCCGTTGAGCTGGGGCGCCAACTGCGTGGTCAGCAGCAATTGCGGGTCGGGCTCGCCGTCCGACAAGACCTTGCTCGGTGCGTCCCACAACGCCTGGTTCCAGGCCCAGATCAGTTCCCGGCGCCAGATGTCCATGCGCGGTTGTGTGGTGTAGGTCATCAATTGCTGATACAGCGCGTGATTCTGTTTACGCGTTTCTTCCAGCGATTCTTCCAGGCGCGTTCGGGTGTTCTGCAGGTCCTTTTGCGTCGGTCGGCTCGACAGGAACTCATCGATCGGCTTGCTCAGCGCACTGTTCCAATATTGGTCGAAACTGTGGCCCAGTTGCTCCGCGACCGGCCCGACGCCGAGCATGTCGATGTCGGTGAAATTCAGGTTGGGCTCGGCGTCGAAATACTCGTCCCCCAGGTTGCGACCGCCGACGATAGCGGCGCTGTTGTCCGCCAGCCACAGCTTGTTGTGCATGCGCCGGTGTTGCAGCGACAGGTTGAACAGCCGGCCCATGCTCCGCGTCACGCCGGTGCTGCGGCCCAGGTGCAGCGGGTTGAACAGACGGATCTGGATCTGTGGATGCGCCGCTAGTGTGGCGATGATCCAGTCGAGGCCATCGCTGGTGGTGTCATCGAGCAGGATCCTCACCCGTACGCCACGGTCGGCGGCCTTGAGCAATTCGTCCACCAGCATCCGCGTGCTGATCCCGTCGTGGACGATGTAGTACTGCAAGTCGAGGCTGCTTTGCGCGTTGCGGATCAGCTCGGCACGGGCCATGAAGGCTTCGCTGCTATTGGCCAGCAGTCGAAAACCGGACTTGCCTTCGTGGGGTGCGGCCTGAGCCTGGATTGAGCGACCGAATGCCGAGTCGCTGGCGGGCAGCGCCTGGCTCGGTTCGCGTTGAACATCAAGGCTGGCGCAACCGCCCAGGAGCGAGGCGAGTAGCAGAAGAGCAAGCAGGGGCTGTCTGACTCTCACGTAGGATCGTTCCGATTGGCGGCAGGTGTGAGCATATGGACGCTGGATTCCGGCGAAAGGTCAGTCAGAGAAGCTGTCATTTTCCGCGAGCAGTCTGATCGCCGCGGTGCCCACCTTGCGCACCGCGTCTTCGATCTGCGGTGTTGGCTTGGCAGCGTAGTTCATCCGCAGGCAGTTACGGTACTTGCCCGAGGCGGAAAAGATGCTGCCGACGGCAATCTGTACGCCCTGGTCGTGCAAGGCGCGGTTCAGTTTCAGGGTGTCGAAACCGTCCGGCAGTTCAACCCAGAGCATGAAGCTGCCTTGCGGGCGACTGGCCCGGGTGCCGGCGGGGAAATAGCGGCTGACCCAATCGATCATAATGTCGCGATTGCGCTGGTATTGCGTGCGCATCCGCCGCAAATGCGGTTCGAAGTGGCCGGCCTTGAGGAATTCGGCAATGGCAATCTGTGGTTGTGGCGCCGTGCAACCGGTGCTGATGTATTTCATGTGCAGCACCCGCTCCAGATACCGGCCCGGCGCCACCCAGCCGATGCGCAAACCGGGTGCCAGAGTCTTGGAAAATGAACTGCAAAGCAGGACGCGGCCGTCTTCGTCGAAGGATTTGATTGTGCGTGGTCGCGGGTAGTTGTAGGCCAGTTCGCCATACACATCGTCCTCGATGATCGCCACGTCGAAACGCTGTGCCAGCGTCAACAACGCGCGTTTGCGCGACTCCGGCATGATGTAGCCCAGCGGGTTGTTGCAGTTGGGGGTCAACTGTATGACCTTGATCGGCCATTGTTCCAGGGCCAGTTCCAGCGCATCGAGGCTGATCCCGGTCAGCGGGTCGGTGGGGATTTCCAGGGCCTTCATGTTCAGCCCTTTCAGCGTCTGCATGGCGCCGTGAAAACTCGGCGAATCCACCGCGACGATGTCACCCGGCTCGCAGATCGCGCGAACGCTGGTGGACAGCGCTTCGTGGCAGCCGGTGGTAATCACCAGGTCATTGGCCGTCAGTTGGCAGCCGGAATCCAGCATCAGGCGGGCGATCTGCTCGCGCAGTTCGAGGGTGCCGTGGATGTTGTCGTAATACAGACCGGGCATGTCCTGCCGCCGGCTGATGCGCGCGAGGTTGCGAAGCAGCGGTTTCATGGTCGGCGTGGTGATATCCGGCATGCCGCGCCCTAGTTGCACCACGTCCTTGCGCGGCACCGCGCGGATCAGTTCCAGCACCTGGTCCCACTGTGAGATATCCACCGGGCGTTGCGCCGGACGACCGATCGCCGGCAATTCCGGCAGGTCACGGCTGACCGGAACGAAATAGCCGGACTTGGGTTTCGGCATCGCCAGGCCGCTGTCTTCCAACACCCGATAGGCCTGCTGCACCGTGCTCAGGCTGACCCCGTGTTCGACGCTCAACGCCCGCACCGACGGCAGCCGGTCTCCGGGGCGATAGAAGCCCTGTTCGATCCGCGTGCCGAGCAGCTCGGCGAGGTTGACGTATAGGGTCATGGCGCAGTCTCGGTGTGGGTGATTCGGTTAACCAGTACAGATGAGGCAAAAAACTAGGATTCAGTGACAGAATCGGCAAATCTGTATGGAAGTAATACAGGTTAGTTGAATCTGTAATGCTTTTCGACGTCCGCGCATCATGAAAGCTCTGGCTACCCAAGTAAACAGGAGCAATCAAAATGAACGGCTTGAGCGATGTGCGGCTGACGTTACGCAGTCAGGAACTGGCGGCAGGGCAAAAAAACGGCGCGCGTGAGGCGCTGATGCGCAATGCGCCGTCCGGCCTGAGTCGCTGGGGTCTGTTCTGGCATCGTCTGCACACGCGCAAGGCGTTGCTGGAGCTGACGCCGGAGCAACTGCGGGATATCGGGTTGAGTCGGGAGCAGGCGCGGGAGGAGGGTCTTAAGCCGTTCTGGCGGATCTGAGGTGTGTGGTGTTCATGAAATCCAATCGCGAGCAGGCTCGCTCCTACAGTGGATGTGTGGGCGACATAGATCCCTGTGGGAGCGAGCCTGCTCGCGAAGGCGTCCTTACTGACGACATGAAACTTTCAGACCAACTCCTTGAGCCGATGCCACAACATCCCCAACGCCAGCAGCGGCGAGCGCAAATGCTTCCCGCCAGGGAACGTAATGTGCGGCACCTTGGCAAACAGATCGAACCCGCCACCCTGCTGCCCGTTGATCGCCTCGGCCAACAACTTGCCCGCCAGGTGCGTGGCATTCACCCCGTGACCCGAATAAGCCTGGGCGTAATACACGTTCGGCTGATCCTTGAGTCGACCGATCTGCGGCAGTCGGTTAGCGCCAATGCCGATCATCCCGCCCCACTGATAATCAATCTTCACGCCGGCCAGTTGCGGGAACACCTCCAGCATCTTCGGCCGCATGTACGCGGCGATGTCCTTGGGGTCGCGACCTGAATAATGGCAGGCGCCACCGAACAGCAAGCGACGGTCCGCCGAGAGCCGGTAGTAATCCAGCGCCACCCGCTGATCACACACCGCCATGTTCTGCGGCAGCAGCAGATGCGCCTGTTCTTCACTCAAGGGTTCGGTGGCGATGATGTAGCTGCCGGCTGGCAGCACCTTGCCGCTGAGTTCGGGGTTGAGCTGGTTGAGGTAGGCGTTGCAGCCGAGCACCAGCGTTTTCGCACGCACCGAACCCTGCGCTGTATGGACCTTCACCTCGGGGCCATAATCGATGCGGGTCACCGCCGATTGTTCGAACAGTCTGGCACCCAGTTGCTGTGCCGCCGCCGCTTCGCCCAGTGCCAGGTTCAAGGGATGCAGATGGCCCGAGCCCATGTCGATCAAACCGCCGACGTAGCGATCGGAGCCCACCACGCTGTGCATTTGGTGGGCTTGCAGCAATCGGGTTTCGTAGCGGTAGCCGAGGCTGCGCAATTCTTCGGCGTCTTCGGCGAAACCTTCCAGGTCGCGGGGCTTGTTGGCGAGGTCGCAGTAACCCCACGTCAGGTCGCAAGGGATCTGAAAACGCTCGACGCGCTGTCGGACGATTTCCACCGCTTCCAGGCCCATGAGTTTCATCTGACGCACGCCGTCCGCACCGATGACGTTGGCGAACTGATCGAGCCCGTGCCCGACGCCACGAATCAGCTGCCCACCGTTACGGCCGCTGGCGCCCCAGCCGACTTTATGGGCTTCGAGCAGCACCACGCTGAGGCCGCGTTCCGCCAGTTCAAGCGCGGTGTTCAGCCCGGAAAACCCGCCGCCGACCACGCACACGTCGGCCACCAGTTCACCCATCAGCGCCGGATGATCAGGCTGCGGCAGGCTGCTGGCGGCGTAGTAGGAGGCAGTGTGCTGGGCACGGGCATTCATGCGCGTCATCCTGATTCTTGTGTTTATAAAATTTGACGGAGCATAAGCCGGACCTTCCGACACGGGCAACACTGGTCGGTTGTGGCTGTCTGGATCGGGGCTTTTGCTTCAGAATCGCAGTCTAGTCCGCATTGGGTCACCGCTTTCATGAGCTGCAACAGTCAGAAAATCCGCACGCTGCGTCAGCAGATTCCTTCGTTCGAGTGCGTACCCGGCTGCCATGACTGCTGTGGGCCGGTGACCACGTCGCCGGAAGAAATGTCGCGCCTGCCGCGCAAGACCCGCGCCGAGCAGGATGCGGCGATGGATGAACTCAACTGTGTGCATCTGGGGCCGAATGGCTGCACGGTGTATGACGAGCGTCCGCTGATTTGCCGGTTGTTTGGTACTACCAAGACCTTGCCGTGCCCGAATGGGCGGGGGCCGGTGGAGCTGATTCATCCGCGGGTGGAGAAGCAGATTCATGAGTACATGGCTTCTACCCGGCAAGTCCTCGTCTAGGTCGAAACCGAGTCGCCACAATCGCGAGCAGGCTCACTCCTACAGTTGAAATGCATTCCATGTAGGAGCGAGCCCGCTCGCGATGGGGCCCGAGCAGACACCGCAAAACTTTCAATCCGGAATCGGCAAACTCAAACTCTCCTTCACCTCTTCCATCACGATATAGCTCTTCGATTCCCGCACATGCGGCAGCTTGAGCAGGATGTCGCCCAGCAGCTTGCGATAAGAAGCCATCTCCGAGATCCGCGCCTTCACCAGGTAGTCGAAATCCCCTGATACCAAATGGCATTCCAGCACGTGGGGCAGTTTCAGCACCGCGCGTCGGAACTCTTCGAAAGTATCGCCGGATTTGTAGTCGAGGCTGATCTCGACGAACACCAGCAGACTACCCTTGAGGTGCTGCGGATTCAGCCGGGCGTTGTAGCCCATGATGATCCCTTCACGCTCCAGCCGCCGAACCCGCTCGGTGCAGGGCGTGGTCGAGAGTCCGACCTTTTCCCCCAGCTCCGTGAAGGAGATTCGCCCGTCCGCCTGCAGGATCCGCAGGATGTTGCGGTCGATCTTGTCCAGCTCGCGTTTGGTCTGAGTGTTGGTACGCATAGGGGATGCGCCTCCGTGAAAAGCGTTTTTGCCGAGAATTGTCGCCAAATATAGGCACTTATATAGTGAAATGCACTGGCTAATCTTTTTTAAACTGCCCACATCTACGGTCTGAACTACAAACGTCAGCGGCACGCCGCGATGAGGGAATGAAAATGCGCGTTATGGTCTTGGGTAGCGGCGTCATCGGTACCACCAGTGCTTATTATCTGGCGCGTGCCGGGTTCGAAGTGGTGGTGGTGGACCGTCAGCCGGCTGCGGCCATGGAGACCAGTTTCGCCAACGCCGGGCAGGTATCGCCGGGTTATGCCTCGCCGTGGGCCGCGCCGGGCGTACCGCTCAAAGCCATCAAGTGGCTGTTGCAGCGCCACGCGCCGCTGGCGATCAAGGCCACCGCCGACATCGACCAATACCTGTGGATGGCGCAGATGCTGCGCAACTGCACCGCCAGCCGTTACGCGGTGAACAAGGAGCGCATGGTCCGCCTGTCCGAGTACAGCCGTGACTGCCTCGACGAACTGCGCGCCGAAACCGGCATTGCCTACGAAGGCCGCAGCCTCGGGACTACTCAGTTGTTCCGCACCCAGGCCCAACTCGACGGCGCCGCGAAAGACATCGCCGTGTTGAAAGAGTCCGGCGTGCCGTTCGAACTGCTCGACCGCGCCGGCATTGCCCGGGTTGAACCGGCGCTGGCCAGCGTCACCGACATCCTCGCCGGTGCCCTGCGCCTGCCGAACGACCAGACCGGTGACTGCCAGATCTTCACCACCCGCCTGGCCGAAATGGCCGTGAAACTGGGTGTGGAATTCCGTTACGGCCAGGACATTCAAAAGCTCGACTACGCCGGTGATCGCATCAACGGCGTGTGGATCGACGGCAAGCTGGAAACCGCTGACCGCTACGTTTTGGCGCTCGGCAGCTACTCGCCACAACTGCTCAAGCCGCTGGGCATCAAGGCGCCGGTGTATCCGCTGAAGGGCTACTCCCTGACCGTGCCGATCACCAACCCCGCGATGGCCCCGACGTCGACCATTCTCGACGAGACCTACAAGGTCGCGATCACCCGTTTCGACAACCGCATCCGCGTCGGCGGCATGGCGGAGATCGCCGGTTTTGACCTGTCGCTGAACCCGCGTCGGCGCGAAACCCTGGAGATGATCGTCAACGACCTTTATCCTCAGGGCGGCGATCTGGCCCAGGCGAGTTTCTGGACCGGCCTGCGTCCGACCACCCCGGACGGTACGCCGATCGTTGGCGCGACACCGTTCAGCAACCTGTTCCTGAACACTGGCCACGGCACACTCGGCTGGACCATGGCGTGCGGTTCCGGTCGCTTGCTGGCCGACCTGATGGCGAAGAAAACGCCGCAGATCAGCGCCGAAGGCCTCGATATTTCCCGTTACAGCAAAAAAATTCAGGAGTCCGCAAAACATGTCAATCCAGCGCCAGCTCACCAATGAACGCATGAGCCAGATCGTCAGCCACAACGGCACCGTGTATCTGGCCGGCCAGGTGGGCGACGACATGAGCGCCGGGATTGAACAGCAGACCCGTGAAACCCTCGCCAACATCGAGCGTTTGCTCGATCTGGCCGGCACCGACAAGCACCATTTGCTGTCGGTGACGATTTACCTGAAGGACATCGACGCGCACTTCGAAGGCATGAACGCGGTGTGGGACACGTGGCTGCCAAAAGGCGTCGCCCCGGCCCGCGCGACGGTTGAGTCGAAACTGTGCGAACCGGAAATCCTGGTTGAGCTGTCGGTTGTAGCCGCTCTGCCGTAAGCCTTCGCAAAGATCCCTCTCCCGGTGCTGTTGGCGGTTCGCGCCGTCAGCCAGCGCCGGTTTTTATTCCCATGACTGCCTAGAAGCCTGCCGCCATGCGTCCAGCCCGTGCCCTGATCGACCTCCAAGCCCTGCGCCACAACTACCAACTCGCCCGTGAGCTTGCGCCGGGGGCAAAGGCCCTTGCGGTGATCAAGGCCGATGCCTACGGCCATGGCGCGGTGCGTTGCGCCCAGGCGCTGGAAGCCGAGGCGGACGGTTTTGCTGTGGCGTGCATTGAAGAAGCACTGGAGCTGCGTGCTGCCGGCATTCGTGCCCCGGTGTTGTTGCTGGAAGGTTTCTTCGAAGCCGACGAGCTGGCACTGATCGTCGAGCATGATTTCTGGTGCGTGGTGCATTCGCTGTGGCAGCTGGACGCGATCGAAAAAGCCGCGCTGAGCAAGCCGATCACGGTCTGGCTCAAACTCGATTCGGGCATGCACCGTGTCGGGCTGCATCCCAAGGATTATCAAGGGGCGTATCAACGGCTGCTGGCCAGCGGCAAGGTCGCGAAAGTGGTGCTGATGAGCCACTTCGCCCGCGCCGATGAGCTGCACAGCCAGGCCAGCACCGAGCAGGTGGCGGTGTTTGAAGCGGCGCGCCAGGGCTTGTCCGCGGAAGTCAGCCTGCGCAACTCGCCGGCCGTGCTCGGTTGGCCGCAGATCCCGAGCGACTGGGTGCGCCCGGGCATCATGCTCTATGGCGCCACGCCTTTCGAAGAAACCAACGCCGTGGCCTCGCGCCTGCAACCGGTGATGACCCTGGAATCGAAAGTGATTTGCGTGCGTGAACTGCCGGCCGGCGAGCCGATCGGTTACGGCGCCAAATTCATCACCCAGAAGCCGATGCGCGTAGGCGTTGTGGCCATGGGGTATGCCGATGGTTATCCGCGCCACGCGCCGACCGGCACGCCCGTGTGGGTCGCCGGGCAACGCAGCCAGTTGATCGGCCGGGTGTCGATGGACATGCTCTGCATCGATTTGACCGATGTACCGCAAGCCGGGCTCGGTTCGACCGTCGAGTTGTGGGGCAAAAACGTGCTCGCCAGCACGGTGGCGGAAGCGGCAGACACGATTCCTTACCAGATCTTCTGCAACCTGCGCCGGGTTCCGCTGCTCTATTCCGGGGCTTGACCCGAACCTCGCGGACCGGAAGTCGTTTCGCCGAACAGGATTCAGGCCAAAGTGTTGTAAATACTGAACGCTGTCGCCATGATAACGCTCAATATTCCTACAACCTGAATCCTGGAGGCGCAAGCTTGGACGTCGGTGAACGACTGCAATCCATCCGTAAGCTCAAAGGTCTTTCGCAGCGTGAACTCGCCAAACGCGCGGGCGTCACCAACAGCACCATTTCGATGATCGAGAAGAACAGCGTGAGCCCCTCGATCAGTTCGCTGCGCAAGGTTCTGGGCGGGATTCCCATGTCCATGGTCGAGTTCTTTTCCGAAGAGATCCTGCAGGAAAAACCGACTCAGATCGTCTACAAGGCCAACGAGCTGATCGATATTTCCGATGGCGCAGTGACCATGAAGCTGGTCGGCCGGGCGCACCCGAGCCGCGCGATCGCCTTCCTCAATGAAATCTACCCGCCTGGCGCCGACACCGGTGACGAGATGCTCACCCATGAGGGCGAGGAAACCGGGATTCTGGTGGAAGGGCGACTGGAGTTGGTGGTCGGGCTGGAAACTTTTGTGCTCGAAGCCGGCGATAGCTACTACTTTGAAAGTACCAAGCCGCATCGTTTCCGTAATCCGTTCGACGCGCCGGCGCGACTAATCAGCGCAGCCACGCCAGCGAATTTCTAAGAGAAGAGGCGTCCTGCCAGCACGGCAGCGACACCCGAAGGGTTTTTCCGCGGCGCAACAAGACCCCTTCGACTTTGGGGTTGTTTCAGTGCGGCGGGCTTACCGCTATACTTGCGCCCGCCTGCGAACCGTGGCCGTAGGCGTGACTAGCCACCATTGAGGGTGAACGCGTGAACCTAATTATGAAAATGCTGGCCGTACCAGCAACCGTATTGGCCCTATGGGCTGTCAGCGCTCAAGCTGCGACGAATGAAGACATTGCCAAACGCCTTGAGCCTGTCGGCCAGGTCTGTGTGACGGGCCAGGAGTGCAAGGGCATGGAAGTCGCTGCTGCTACCGGCGGCGGTGGTGCCAAGGCGCCTAAAGACGTGATTGCAAAACATTGCAACGCTTGCCACGGTACCGGCCTGCTGGGCGCACCGAAAATCGGTGACAAGGCTGCCTGGAAAGAGCGCGCCGATCACCAGGGCGGCCTCGACGGCATCCTGGCCAAGGCCATTACCGGTATCAACTCGATGCCGCCTAAAGGCACCTGCGCCGACTGCTCCGATGATGAGCTGAAAGGCGCCATCAAAGAGATGTCCGGTCTGTAACACGCCCGCATCCTTCGCGAAAAGCCGCCTCCGGGCGGCTTTTTTGTGCCTGCCATTTCGGACACGCCGCGTCCCTTGTAGGAGCGAGCCTGCTCGCGAAGAATTTGAAGGCGCCGGAGGGCGTCAGTTTCTACGCATCATCGTTGACGACCATCGCGAGCAGGCTCGCTCCTACAAGGTTCTTTGTCACGCCGGATTACTAACAAGCTGTTCTTTGCAGCAAAGACCCGGCAAGCTCGGTCCAACCCCCATTGACGGAATATAAGGGAGGATCAGATGGTGCAGCTGTGTTCTATCGAACAGGCGGTCGATGAGGTGCTGGCAAGGTTGCCGGCGCATATCCACATGGGCCTGCCCCTCGGCCTCGGCAAACCCAACCACTTCGTCAACGCGCTGTTTCAACGCGTTGTGCAACTGCCCGAACGGCAGCTGACCATTTACACCGCGCTGTGCCTTGGCCGTCCGGCATTGGGCGATGGTTTGCAGAAGCGCTTCCTCGAACCCTTCATCGAACGGGTCTTCGGTGATTATCCGGAGCTGGATTTCCTCGCGGGCCTGCACAAGGACAACCTGCCGCCCAACATCCACGTCCAGCAATTCTTCATGCAGCCCGGCAGCCTTCTCCATAGCGTGTCCGCCCAGCAGGATTACGTCAGCAGCAACTACAGCCATGCCGCGCGGGACATCAACGCCGCCGGTTTGAACCTGGTCGCGCAATTGGTCGCCAGCCATTCCGAGCACCCGGATCGCCTGAGCCTGAGCTGCAACCCGGACATCACCCTCGACCTGTTCCCGATGATCGAGAAACGCCGGGCGGCGGGGGAAACGATCCTGCTGGTCGGCCAGGTGCACAACGATCTGCCGTACATGCCCGGCGACGCCGAAATCGGCATCGATGGGTTCGACCTGCTGATCGATGAGAAAGACAGCACCACACTGTTCTCCACGCCGAACATGCCGGTGGGTTTCCAGGACCATTTCATCGGCCTGCACGCCAGCGCCCTGGTGCGCGATGGCGGTACGTTGCAGATCGGCATCGGCGCCATGGGCGATGCGCTGACGGCCGCGTTGCTGGCGCGTCAGGCGGATAACGCCGGTTACCAGGCACTGCTGGCGGAGGTGAACCTGAGCCAGTGGGCGCCGTTGATTGGCCGCGAAGGCGGTGTCGAGCCCTTCGCCAAGGGGCTTTACGGTTGCAGCGAAATGTTCGTCAACGGCCTGCTGGTACTGGCGGACGCCGGGATCGTGCGGCGCAAGGTCTATCCAGACGTGGCGACCCAGCAACAGGCCAACGACGGCACCCTCGACGAAGCGGCGCAAACCGACGGCATCTCGGTGCACGGCGGCTTCTTCCTCGGGCCCCGCAGTTTCTACGAGCGCCTGAGGGAGTTGCCGCAAGGCAAGCGGCTCGAATTCAACATGACGCGCATCAGCTACATCAACGAGCTTTACGGTCAGGAAGAGCTCAAACGCTTGCAGCGCCTGGATGCGCGCTTCATCAACACCGTGTTCACCATGACGTTGCTGGGCGCCGGCGTGGCTGATCAACTTGAAGACGGCCGGGTGCTCAGCGGTGTCGGTGGGCAGTACAACTTCGTTGCCCAGGGCCATGCGCTGGAAGGTGCACGTTCCATTCTGCTGCTGCGCAGCTGGCGTGAGTCGGGGGGCGAGGTCAGTTCCAACATCGTCTGGGAATACGGCCATTGCACGATCCCGCGGCATCTGCGGGACATCGTGGTCACCGAGTACGGCATCGCCGATTTGCGTGGCAAGACCGATGCGGCAGTGATCGAGGCGCTGTTGAACGTCAGCGATTCACGGTTCCAGTCGGGGTTGATCGAGCAGGCGCAGAATGTCGGTAAATTGCCGAAGGACTTCCGCCTCGATCCGCGGTTTGCCGACAACCTTCCGGAGCGTTTGCAGGGGATTCAGACGCGGCACCCGCAGTTGTTTCCGGAGTATCCGCTGGGGAGTGATTTCACGGCGCAAGAGCGGGATCTGTTGCGGGCGCTGAACTGGCTGAAGAGCAAGTTCAAGCTGACGGAGATTCTGGAGTTGGGCAAGGCTGCACTGGATGCGCCGGAGCCGGCAGCGTTTCCCGAGCATCTGGAGCGCATGCAGCTGGCGAACCCGGAGGGTTTGAAAGAGGATCTGTTCCAGCGGCTGCTGCTCACCGGCCTCAAAGCCACCGCGCAATAACTGCCAACTTGTAGGAGCCGGCTTGCTGGCGATGGCGGTGGGTCAGTCAATATCAATGTTGGCTGATCCACCGCCATCGCCAGCAAGCCGGCTCCTACAGGTGGAGTTGTGTCAGTAAATTATTCGATGAACGTCACAACGCCGCCGGCCAGCGACTTGACGCGAGCCAGCGATTCAACGCGATAACCCTGCGCATCCAGCTCCGCACGTCCACCCTGGAACGACTTCTCGATCACGATCCCCAGGCCGGCAACGGTCGCGCCGGCTTGCTTGATGATCGAGATCAGCGCTTGCGACGCCTTACCGTTGGCCAGGAAGTCATCGATGATCAGCACGCGGTCGCTGCTGGTCAGGTGACGCGGGGAGATCGCCACGGTGCTTTCGGTCTGCTTGGTGAACGAGTAGACGGTCGCCGACAGCAGGTTTTCGGTCAGGGTCAGGGACTGGTGCTTGCGCGCGAAAATCACCGGAACGCCGAGGTTCAAGCCAGTCATGATCGCCGGAGCAATGCCCGAGGCTTCGATGGTGACGATCTTGGTGATGCCCGAGTCCTTGAACAGCGTGGCGAATTCGTCGCCGATCAGCTTCATCAGGGCCGGGTCGATCTGGTGGTTCAAGAAGGCGTCGACCTTCAGGACCTGATCGGAAAGCACGATGCCTTGTTCGCGAATTTTCTGGTGCAGTGCTTCCATGAAGCTTTCCTCTTGTGGCGCCGTGTGCGCCGAAGCGTGTCAAAAGTGTTCGGTTAAAAAGTAGCCAATTCTAGCGCTTTAACATCGCGCGTATATCCGCCAATGCGGTATTGCCGCGAACGGCTTTGACTTCAACCGGCGTGTCGTCGGTGCCTTCCCAGGCCAGATCGTCCGGTGGCAGTTCATCGAGGAAGCGACTGGGGGCGCAGTCGATGATCTCGCCGTATTGCTTGCGCTTGGCTGCGAAGGTGAACGCGAGGGTCTGACGCGCGCGGGTAATCCCGACGTAGGCCAGGCGGCGTTCCTCTTCGATGGTGTCGGCCTCGATGCTGGAGCGGTGCGGGAGGATTTCCTCTTCCATGCCCATGATGAACACGTAGGGGAATTCCAGGCCCTTGGAGGCGTGCAGCGTCATCATCTGCACCCCTTCGGCACCGTCTTCCTCTTCCTGCTGGCGCTCCAGCATGTCGCGCAGGACGAGTTTGCCGATGGCGTCCTCGACGGTCATCTCGCCTTCTTCGTCTTTCTCCAGGGTGTTCTTCAACGCCTCGATCAGGAACCAGACGTTACCCATGCGGTAGTCGGCGGCCTTGTCGCTGGAGCTGTTGGTGCGCAGCCAGTTCTCGTAGTCGATGTCCATGACCATGCTGCGCAGGGCCGAGATCGGGTCTTCGCCGGCGCACTGTTCGCGGACCTTGTCCATGAAGCGCTTGAAGCGCGACAGGCGATCGGTGAAGCGCGTGTCCAGGTGCTCGCCCAGGCCGATTTCGTCGGTGGCGGCGTACATCGAAATCTTGCGTTCGGTGGCGTAGTTGCCGAGCTTCTCAAGCGTGGTCGAACCGATCTCCCGGCGCGGGACGTTGATCACCCGCAGGAAGGCGTTGTCGTCATCCGGGTTCACGATCAGGCGGAAGTAGGCCATCAGGTCTTTTACTTCCTGACGTCCGAAAAAGCTGTTGCCGCCCGACAACCGATACGGAATCTGGTGGTGCTGCAGCTTCAGCTCGATCAGCTTGGCCTGATAGTTACCGCGATACAGGATCGCGAAATCGCTGTACGGCCGATCAGTGCGCAAGTGCAGGGTCAGCAGTTCGACGGCCACGCGCTCGGCTTCGGCGTCTTCGTTGCGGCAGCGGATCACGCGGATCTCGTCGCCGTGACCCATCTCGCTCCACAGCTGCTTTTCGAACTCGTGCGGGTTGTTCGAGATCAGCACGTTGGCGCAACGCAGGATGCGGCTGGTGGAGCGATAGTTCTGCTCCAGCATCACCACTTTCAAGGACGGATAGTCTTCCTTGAGCAGCATCAGGTTTTCCGGGCGGGCGCCGCGCCAGGCGTAGATCGACTGGTCGTCGTCGCCCACCACGGTGAACTGGTTGCGCGTGCCGATCAGCAATTTCACCAGCAAATATTGGCTGGCGTTGGTGTCCTGGTATTCGTCCACCAGCAGGTAGCGGACTTTGTTCTGCCACTTTTCGAGGATGTCGTCGTGTTCCTGGAACAGTTTCACCGGCAGCAGGATCAGGTCGTCGAAGTCCACCGCGTTGAACGCCTTGAGCGTGCGCTGGTAGTGGGTGTAGACGATGGCGGCGGTCTGTTCCTTGGGATTGCGCGCGTTTTCCAGGGCTTCGGCGGGCAGGATCAGGTCGTTTTTCCACGAGCCGATCATGTTCTTGATTTCGTCGACGCCGTCGTCGCCCGCGTATTCCTTCTGCATGATGTCGGTCATCAAGGCTTTGACGTCGGTCTCGTCGAAGATCGAGAAGCCCGGTTTATAGCCCAGCCGCACGTGTTCCTTGCGGATGATGTTCAGGCCCAGGTTGTGGAACGTGCACACCGTCAGGCCGCGGCCTTCGCCACCCTTGAGCAGGGTGCCGACCCGTTCCTTCATCTCGCGCGCGGCCTTGTTGGTAAAGGTCATGGCGACGATGTACTGGGCGCGGATGCCACAGTTCTGGATCAGGTGCGCGATCTTGCGGGTGATCACGCTGGTCTTGCCGGAGCCTGCACCGGCGAGCACCAAAAGAGGGCCGCCGACGTAGCTCACGGCTTCTTGCTGCCGGGGATTGAGTCGGGACATACGTAAATTCAGGAGTCAGTACGAAATGGGCCGGCATTTTAACAGGCTCAGCGAATTGTGCTGCTCTCTCCGACTTGTGACGCAATACGCTATCTATATTTGCCGGTTTTGTTACTTTCACGCAGGATGCGAGAGGAATTTGCGGCTAATGTTCGTAATTCCGGATACAAAAGCCTCGTTTGATAACTGATGTCATTGGTCATTAGTTATTGGCACGGCATAATGCCCGTCGCCTACATCTTTGCAGAGTCTAGGGAGCTAGCTTGTCTACGCCTGTCGAACCCTTGCGTTTGCTGCTACTGGCCGAAGAGCCAGCGTGGGCAGCGTTGTTGCGCGAGTGTCTGGCTCCGATGGGGAGCTCGGCCGTGCTCATAAGCGCTCCGAGCTGGGAGTCGGTCAGCACTCTGTTCGAAGACAACCGCAGCGCGGTGTTGTTGACGATCCCGGCCCTTCAGCCGGCGCCCGGCCGTTGCAATTTGCCGACGGTGTTGCTGCTTGAGCACGAACCGCTGTTGCCGCCCGATGGCGTGAGCGACTGGCTGGTGCGTGATCATCTCGATTCCGGCATGTTGCGCCGGTGCCTGCGGCATGTGCGCGAGCGCGGCGTGCTGGAAAACACCCTGCAACGCCTGGCCGAACAAGACCCGCTGACCGGCATCGCCAACCGCCAGGGCTTCCAGACTTTGCTGGCCGCACGGCTGGCGGAAAACGACGGCCGTGGGCTTGCGCTCGGTCACCTTGACCTCGACAACTTCCGCCACGCCAACGACGCCCTTGGCCACCAGGCCGGTGATCGCTTGATCCTGCAAGTGGTTGCGCGGCTGAAAAGCCAGCTCGAAGCCGGCGATCAGCTGGCACGACTGGGCAGCGATGAGTTCGCCTTGCTGATCGACACCCGCCGCGCGCCGCAACGCGCGGAATGGATGGCCGAACGCATCACCGAAGCGCTGGCCGAACCCTATTGGGTCGACGGCGAAAGCCTGTTGATCGGTTCGAGCCTGGGCATTGCCCACGCCCGGGCCCAGGCCGGTGCCGATCCGCTGATGTGGCACGCGCACATCGCCATGCAGCAAGCCAAGAGCACCCAGGGCTGCACTTTTCACATCTTCAACGAACGCATCAACCGCAATGCCCGCAGCATGGCCGACCTCGAAAGCGAGCTGCGCCGGGCCTTGCGCCGCGATGAGCTGGAACTGCATTACCAGCCACGCCTGAATCTCGAAGACGGCCAGATCGTCGGCCTCGAAGCCCTGGTGCGCTGGCGTCATGCCGAGCGCGGGTTGCTGCCGCCGAGCGAGTTCGTGCCACTGGCCGAGCAAAGCGGCTTGATCGTGCCGCTCGGTTACTGGGTGATTTCCCGCGCGTTGCGCGACATGCAGGCGTTGCGCGAGCTCGGTCTACCGGCGCTGCACATGGCGATCAACCTGTCGTTCCGGCAGTTTCAGGACAGTCAGTTACTCTCGACCCTGAGCCGCTTGATTGCCGAACGTGGTGTCGAGGCGCAGTGGCTGGAATTCGAACTGACCGAAACCGCGGTCATGCGCCGCAGCGATCTGGTCAAGCAGACCATGGATGCCCTCGGGCGCCTGGGCGTGCGCTTCTCCCTCGATGACTTCGGCACCGGGTTCTCCTCCTTCGTGCACCTCAACAGCCTGCCGATCGCCTTGTTGAAGGTCGACAAGAGTTTCGTCGGCGGCATGGAAGGGCGCGAAGAGAACCGAAAACTGGTGCACGCGATGATCAACCTCGCACACAACCTCAACCTCGAAGTGGTTGCCGAAGGGGTGGAAACCGTGGAACAGCTGGATTTGTTGCGCGGGTTTGGTTGCGATCAGGTGCAGGGCTATCTGATCAGCAAGCCGTTGCCGCTGACGGAGCTGGTGGAGTATTTGAGTTTTGGCAGCAGTCAGCAGCCGATGCTGGAAATCGTGAGCTGACACACTCACTGTAGGAGCGAGCCTGCTCGCGATGGTGTGTCAGCCGACACTTTCTTAGCTGACACACCATCGCGAGCAGGCTCGCTCCTACAGGGATCTCAGTCTGGCTGGGCGACTTCGAAACGCTGCTGCGACGGCTCCCGCCGAATCATCCGCTTCATCTTCCACTCGAACGCCAGCGTCAGGCTCACCGCCGCGCAGGCCAGGCCCAACGCCAACCCCCACCAGACGCCCGTCGGCCCCCAGTTCAAATGGAAGGCCATCCACCACGCGGCCGGCGCGCCGATCAGCCAATAGCAACCCAGGCCGACCAGAAAGGTGGTCTTGGCGTCCTTGAGCCCGCGAATGCAGCCCATGGCGATGGTTTGCGTGCCGTCGAACAGCTCGAACCATGCCGCCACCGCCAGCAGGCTCACCGCCAGGTTGATGACGTCGCGGAACGCCGGGTCGTTGTGGTCGAGAAACAAACCGATCAACTGATTCGGCAACAGCCAGAACACCATCGCAAAACCGAGCATCGACGCCGCGCCGAAAGCGATCCCGACCCGCCCGGCCAATCGTGCGTCCAGCAATTGCCCGGCGCCATAGTGCTGGCCGATGCGCATGGTGATCGCGTAGGAAAGCCCCGCCGGAATCATGAACGCCACCGAGACGATCTGCAGCGCGATCTGGTGCGCGCCCAGTTGCGTACTGCCCATGGTGCCCATGCACAGTGCCGCGAACGCGAACAATCCGACCTCCACCGCATAGGTGCCACCAATCGGCAGGCCCAGGCGCCACAGCTCTTTCAGGTACTGCCGGTTCGGCCGCGACAAACCCTGGCGCAACGGATAGGCGTCGTACGCCGGGTGCCGCCGAATGTGCAGCGCCAGTGCCACGGCCATCAGGTTGGCGACAATCGCCGTGACCAGACCGATGCCCACCAGGCCCATTTTCGGCAGGCCGAACATCCCGGTGATCAACGCGTAATTGAGCACGAAGTTGGCCACTGTGCCGCCGAGGCTGATCACCATCACCGGAGTCGCCCGGCCAATCGCGCTGGTGAAGCCGCGCAGGGCCATGAAGCTGAGGTAGCCGGGCAGGGCGAACGGCAGGATCAACAGGAACTGCCCGGCCGACTGGACGTTGGTTTCGGTCTGGCCGAACAGCAGCAATACCGGTTTGAGGTTCCACAGCAGCAACCCGGCCACCAGTGCCATCAACCACGCCAGCCACAACCCGGCCTGGGTCAGCCGCGCCGCGCCGACGATATCGCCCGCGCCCTGACGGATCGCCACCAGCGTGCCGACCGCCGCAATAACGCCAATGCAAAAGATCGATACAAACGAATAGGTCGCTGCGCCGAGCCCGCCGCCGGCCAGGGCTTCAGGACTCAGGCGCGCCATCATCAGGGTGTCGGTGAGGACCATCAGCATGTGCGCCAACTGCGAGGCAATCAACGGCCCCGCCAGCCGCAGGATGGCCCAGAGTTCAATACGCGCAGGATGCTGCATGGTCATCACGCTCGATTATCAAAGAGAACAGGAAAGCGTCGATTCTCGGCGCTCTGCGGGGTTTGCACAAAGGGATAAAAAGGATGGATAGCATGATTAAAACTCATCCTGGGGAGTTTCTGATAAGTTGACGGAATTGCGCCATAGGAGCTTTCCGCATGTCCCGTCGTCTTCCTCCTCTTTATGCCCTCCGCGCATTCGAAGCAGCGGCGCGACATAGCTCGTTTACCCGCGCCGCCGAAGAGTTGTCGATCACGCAAAGCGCGGTCAGTCGGCACATTCGTACGCTCGAAGAGCATTTCGCCTGTCGGCTGTTTCACCGTAGCGGGCGCAATCTGCAATTGACCGAGTCGGCGCGGCTGATCCTGCCGGGCATTCGCGAAGGCTTCACCGCGCTCGAACGCGCCTGCAATACCTTGCGCGCCGAAGATGACATCCTGCGCATGAAAGCCCCGTCGACCCTGACCATGCGCTGGTTGCTGGCGCGACTCAGTCGTTTCCGACACCTGCAGCCGGGTAATGAAGTACAACTGACCAGCGCCTGGATGGACGTCGACTCGGTGGACTTCAACCATGAACCGTTCGATTGCGCCGTCATTCTCAGCAATGGGCATTTTCCGCCGGACTGGGAGGCGAGTTTCCTGTTCCCGGAAGAACTGATTCCGGTGGGAGCGCCGAATCTGCTGAAGGATCAACCCTGGGATGTCGCGCGCCTGGCCCATGCCGAACTGCTGCACCCGACGCCGGACCGGCGTGACTGGCGCAACTGGCTGGAGCGCATGGGGCTGACCGATCAGGTGTCGCTCAAGGGCGGGCAGGTGTTCGATACGCTGGAGCTGGGCATGATTGCCGCCGCTCGGGGTTACGGCGTGTCCATGGGCGATCTGCTGATGGTGGCCGAGGATGTGGCCCAGGGACGTCTGAGTCTTCCGTGGCCGACCGCCGTCGCCAGCGGTGAGAATTATTACCTCGTCTGGCCGAAAACACGCCCCGGAGGTGAACGTTTGCGTCGTCTCAGCGATTTCCTGCAAAGCGAAGTGCGGGCCATGCAGTTGCCGGACGTCGAGCACTTGGGCTGAATCGATAGAGCCCCTGAAGTAGCGGCCTTGAGCCATATCCCGGTCAGAGACTCAAGTATTCAGCTTTGCCGCCGAAAATCTGCAGATGGAACCTTCGTGCAGGTTCGACGCAATTCCCATTATTAGAAATTTTGCTGAGCGGCCGATCACGGAAGATCAAGCTGTTCGGCCAGGAGCTGTCATGTCTCAACCTCGTGCCCGGATCGCCTCACAGCTTGGTCTCGCGCTCGCCGTTATTCTGGCGATTGTCATCAGCGGCAGTACTTTGTTCGCCTTGCGTTCGCTGGACACGGCCAACCTCGCCACCCGTGAGGAGCACCTGGCCAGTGAAGCCCGCTTGCTGGCCGATCAGTTGAGTACCTTTCACAGCACGTTGCGTGAAAGCACCCTGCGCCTTGCCGGATTGTTCGAAAAGCGTTTCAGCGGCGGGCTGAGCGTGCACCCGGATGCGCCGGTGAACGTGGCGGGCACACAGACGCCGGGCCTGCAACTGGGCGGCGAAGTGCTCAACAACAACTTCAAGGAAGTGGACGAGTTCAAGCAGATGACCGCCGGCGTGGCCACGGTATTCGTGCGCAGCGGCGAGGACTTCATTCGAGTCAGTACCAACGTCACCAAACAGGATGGCAGTCGTGCCATTGGCACGGTTCTCGATCATGCGAACCCGGCTTACGCCCGTTTGATGGCGGGGCAGAGCTTCGTCGGACGGTCTCTGCTTTTTGAACGCTACTACATGTCGCAGTACACCCCGGTACGCGACAGCGGCGGCAAGGTCATTGCCGTGCTGTACGTCGGTTTCGATTACACCGACGCGCAAAAAGCCCAGTTCGAAAACCTCAAGCGTTTCCGCATCGGCAAGACCGGTTCACTGGCGCTGCTCGACGAGCAGAACAAATGGCTGGTGCCGATCGCTGGCGTGCAAGGGCTGGATAAAGCCGTTCCAGCCATCACCGCTCTGGCGAAAACCCCGAGCGAGGGCGGTTTCTGGAGCGACACTTCCGAAGACTTCTACAGTGTTTCCGTGCCGTTCCAGGATGGCCCGTGGTCGGTCGTAGCGAGCATGCCGCAGCAGGAAATCAGTGCGGTGACCTGGAGCGTCGGCATTCAATTGGCGATTGGCAGCCTGCTGGCGATGTTGATCGCGGTCGGTTCGGCAGTCTGGCTGCTGCGCAGCAAACTCGCGCCGCTGGGTGATCTGGTGCGTCAGGCCGAAGCGCTGGGGGCCGGCGACCTGAGCGTGCGCCTGAACGTGTCGAGCAACGACGAAATCGGTCAGCTGGCCCGCGCCTTCAACCAGATGAGCCAGGCGCTTTCGACGATGGTCGAGCACATCCGCCGGGCCTCGCAGGAAGTCAACAGCCGTGCCCAGGCGCTGTCCGGTCTATCGGGCGGTGCCTACGAAGGCATGGAGCAGCAGTCGGGTGAAATCACCAGCATGGCCGGTGCCGTGGAAGAGTTCAGCGCCACTTCGTTGAACATTGCCGACAACATGGGCAGCACCCAGCGTCTGGCCCAGGAAAACGCACAGCAAACCCAGATCGGTCGTACGTCGATGGACGAAGCGTCCTCGTCGCTGGAGCAGATCGCTGGCGCGCTGAACAGCACCGCCACAGTGATCAACACCCTGGGGCAGCGCTCTCAGGAAATCGGCGGCATCGTCGGCGTGATTACTTCGATCGCTGAACAGACCAACCTGCTGGCGCTCAACGCTGCCATCGAAGCGGCGCGTGCCGGTGAGCAAGGGCGCGGTTTTGCGGTGGTCGCCGATGAAGTGCGCAACCTGGCTTCCCGCACTCGCCAGGCCACGGACGAAATTTCCGGGATGATCCAGAGCATCCAGCAGGAAACCGGCAATGCCATCAGCACCATGGAACAGGGCAATGTCCTGATGCAGGAAGGCTTGTCGCGCAACGCCAACGTCGCTTCGGCACTGGCGCGCATCGATGAGCAGAGCCGCTCGGCCGGTCAGCAGTTCGCGGCGATCACCACCGCGACCCAGGAGCAGAGCAGCACCGCAACCTTGCTCAGCAGCAACCTGCAAAGCATTGCGCTGGCAAACAGCGAGCAGCGGGAAGTGGTGTCGAACCTGGCTGTGACCGCCAAAGAGCTGGAGAGCCTGGCGGCAGAATTGCGCCAGGAGGTTGACCGGTTTCGTTGAGGCGCCCCTGAAATAGCCTTCGTCGGAACGCCGCCCGGAGCAAGCTTGCTCCTACAGGAAATGTGGCGTTCCACATTGTTGTGAACGACGCTAAACCTGTGGGAGCGAGCCTGCTCGCGATAGGGTCATCGCAAATTACGGATCTGCCGATCAATCACACTTGGCGTTGCTCGACACTTCCTTGCTCGCCAGTTTCAGCTGCTTGCCCAGCTCTGCCGCGTTGGTGCTGCTGTAAACCCGGCCACCGGTGTTTTCAGCGATGCAGCGGGACGGGCCACCGGCGCCGATTTTCACCACGTTGACCCGCAGACGCGGTTGTTGCTTGGCGATTTGGCGGGATACCGCGCAAACATCCTTCTGGCAGCCATCCTCACCGTCGACGAACATCACAATCACCGCATCGTTGTTGCGCCCGTCAACGGTGCTTGCCGCGTAGGCCAGGCTGTCGGCCAGCGGTGTGCCGTCGTTGGGTACCAGGCCCTGAATCCCGTTGATCAGCCGTGACCGGTCGGCAAACTTGAACACACCCTGGTCCGGTGTGCGTTCGCAGCCTTGGAAGGTGATCAGGCGCGTGTCGATCTTCGGGTCCAGCCCGTTGATCATGCCGGCCAGCGATTCCTTGGCGACGTCCATGCGGCTGGGTTTGGCGAAAATCTGCATGGTGCGGTTCGCATCCAGGTACTTGTTCAGCTCATTGCCGAAGAACCAGTCCTCATCGGCTTTCACCGATTTGATGTTCAAGTCCATCGAGCCCGAGGTGTCGAGCACCACCACGAATTGCGGGATCTCTGCGTTGGGCGCTTTTTTGCGGCACGCAAAGTTGTCCAGCGTCGGTGCCGGAGGCGGTGCGGCCACCACCGGTTTTGGTGGCGGAACCGGCTTGGGTTCCGGGACGGGTTCCGGTACCGGTTCTGGTTCAGGAGCCGGTACAGGCTCCGGCTCTACTACTGGCTCGGGAATCGGTTCGACCGGTTTCTCGATCGGCGTAACGATTGGAGCGACCGGCTCGACCGGGACCACTTTTTCCCGGTGCATGAACCACCAGTAAGCCCAGAGCGCCAGTAGCAGTAACAGCAGCGCCAGCAACGCGGCGGCGATCCACCAGCCACGGCGCGACGGTGCCACGGCGGCGGCCACCGGAGCCAGTGGAACCACCGGCGGCGGCACTGGTTTGGGCGGGCGCTGGTTCCAGCGCACCACCAGCGGTTCACCGTTGAGGCTGTAGAGTTTGTCCAGCTCGGGCGCGCCGAGCAGGCTGCGCAGGTCTTCCGCTACCGTGGGCTGACCGCGTTTTTGCAGTTCGTCCGCCAGCTGTCCGAGGGACGTCTGACGCACTTCATAGGTTTCCAGCAATCGCCGTCGAGCGTCCTCGTTGAGGTCTGCATAGGGCGTGGGTTGGCCACCCAGTTCGGTCCACCATTCCAGCACCTCGCCGCTGCCCATTCGCGGGATGGCGAAGAGGCTGGCGACGGTTGGCGGAAAGTGTTTCTGGATGAGGGCGACTTTGGCTTGCAGCGCACTCATCCCCTCCTGTGTGGCTTGCGCATCCCTGATGACCCGCTGCATGACGTCGATTCCTGAAAAGGCTGCAGGTCTCCGGCGGGAGACCTGCGGGGTGAAAAGTTACTCTTCGTAGCCGAGACTGAATTGCAGTTGATTGACCTTTTTCTGCAACGCCTTCAACTGCTCCTGCTTGGCGGCCAGGGTCGCCGGCGAGGACTTGGTCACGGGCGCAGCCTGCGAGTCCTTCAGTTGCTGTTCGAGCCCGGCGATCTGCTTCTGTACCTGGCCTTCATTGCCACGCCGGGCCTTCAGCGAGGTCAGCAATTTGCTCAGCGACTGGTTCAGTTCAGCCTGGGACTTCTGCTGGCTCGCCAGGTCGGTCTTGGTGCTGAGCTGCTGGGCCTGAATGTTTTCGTAGACCTGGCGGAACATGGCGTTTTGCTGACGGGACTCGGCCAGGGCCTGTTCCTTCTGCTTGACCTGATCGCTGTAACCGCCGGAGTAGTCGCAGTTCATCTTGGTCAGCATGCTGCTGTCGCGATTGGTCGCATCGCATTCGCCCGGCTTCGTTGCGCAACCGCTCAGGGCGAGGACGGCGGTGAGGACCGCCAGCTGTCGTAGCGTCATGTGTTTAACCCAGAGTGATTGCGGAACGCTGGCTGTAGAGACCGTCGACTTCCTTCTGCAGGGCCGCGACTTTCTCGTTCATTTTCAGGATGCTCACATCCACCTGCTTCATCTCGGCGCTGGAGCCCTGGGCGCGTTCGGCATCGGCCACTTTGGTGTACTCGGTGACTTTGCTGCGCATGTTGCCGAGGTCCTTGCGCAGACGCGCGATGTTCGAATCGATCTCGGCGATTTGCACCTGGGCCTTGGTCTTGTCGACTTTCTTGCTGGCGATGTCCTGTTTGATCTGGGCGATGCGTGCCTGGTCATCCTTGATCACTTGCTGAGCGGTCTCGGTGCGGGCGATCACATTGCGCGTGTCTTGCTCGACGTCGCTGTTCATCTTCGCCAGGCGGGTAGTGGTGTCGGAGTATTCGCTGCGACGTTGATCCAGATAGTAGTTCGCGCCCATGGCCACGCCACAGGCGGTAATACCGGCGGCGATGGCGCAGACCGCCTTGTTGCTGCTGTTGGACAGCGCGCAACCGAGGATGCCGACACCGGCGCCGACGGCGCAGGCCTGGTAACCGGACTTGCTGAAGAACTGCGCGTCATTGCCCTGGGTCAGGCGTGGGTCTGCGCCGTCGCTACCACCGAGCATCGAGCTGCCGGTGTTGGCGCAACCGGTCAGCAACAGGCTGCCGGCAACGACGAATGCGATCTGTAGCTTGAAGCGAGTCCAAAGGCTGCGCGACATGGTGAAACTCCTTGGTGACGGTGTTGGCGTTGTTATTGAGTGACGGTCTTGCAGCTGGTCAGCCAGGCCTCAGTGTCGATCTTCTGCTTTTGCAGGAAGGTCTTCTGATTGGCCCAGTGCGTGCGCAAGTAGGGTTTGAGGTCTTGAAGCTGTTTGTTGCGGGTGATGATTTCTTCCATCACCGGAACCTGTGCCTCGAGCAATGGCTGACCGTACAAGGTCGCCGACTCCACCAGGCTGCTGGCGTAGTAGCGGCTGAGTTTGTGCAGGCGATCCTTCTGCTCGTCGAGTTTGCCCTTGCGCATGTCGCAGCTGGCGTCTTTGTCGGCGGCTTCGCAATTGAGCTTGTAGTTTTTCTGCAGGAAGTCCACGTACTGGCCGTCGTCGAGCATCTTGGTGCACAGGAACGCACCCAGATTGAGGCTGGCGCGAATCGCCTGGTCGCGGGTTTCTTCCTGCTGCTGGTTGCTGGCGCGCAGCTGGTTTTCCAGGGCCTGGAGTTTTTCCTTCAGCGCCTTGTCTTCAACGCCCGAGGCCAGGGTGTTCAGCGACTGGACCGTGCCTTTGTCGGCCGATTCGGTTTCCTTGCTGCCGGTACCGAGCTTCTTCCAGCTGTTTTCAATGCTCGCCACGCGTTCGCGAGAGGTCAGGGTCGGCGAGACCAGCACCAGGCGCAGGCCAGTAGTTTTGTTTTTCACCTGGCCTTCGGCGTTGTAGTAAGGCTCTTCCTTGCGCAACCCGGTGCGCAGGTCGGCCTGGGCCGTCAGGTAGTTGCCACCGCGTACGACATAGCCGCCGGCCTGGCCGTGCTGGCGATCGAGTTTGTTCAGGCGGAAGGGCTCGAACATCATCTCGTCGACGTTGCCGAGCATGTCGTGCAGGCCCAGCGGGTTGGGCTTTTGCAGGCCGGACAATTGCAGTTTTCCGTTGGACGACTGCGCCCCGGCGAACCACTCGTAAGCGTTGATGCCGTCGGGCATCGGGTAGCGCGTATCGCGGAATTCCGCGGCGCCGACTTCCAGGCCACCCCGTGCGGCGAACTCCCACTCGACTTCCGTCGGCAAGCGCAGGAAACCCAGGGCGCCGTCTTCTTTCGGCAGCTTGTCGGCCGCATTCTTGCGCAGCCACAGGTTGTATTTGTCAGCCGCTTCGACCGCTTGCACCCAGCTCACAGCCACTTGAGGCAGGCGCATCTTGGTCGCAGCGGTGGGGCAGGTTTCGTCGGTCAGCGCGGCGTACTGCAACTGACTCATCTCGTACTTGGCCATCAGGTAGTAGCGGGATTTGTCGTTCTTGGCGCCGGTGAAACTGCCGGCGATAAACGTCGGTCGGGTCTGTTCGACGTAGCCGTATTCCGCGCCGTCCTGACCGATGTTGATCGGGTAGTCGTCGAGCGGCCCGGCGACCGGGATGAACACTTTGCGGAACACCATCGAGCCTTCGCACGGCATCGGCAACACGACGTCGCTGGCTTCGGGCATCGGGTTGTAATACTTCTCTTCCCAGCCCGCCGCCGAGGCGTCGAGCAAATAGCCCAGGCTCAGGGGCAACAGCAAGCCAAAACGTTTATAGCTCACGCAGACTCTCCGCAGGTTGGATGCTGATGGCTCGCACGGCGCCGATCACGGCCACCAGTGCAGCGACCAGAAAGGTCAGGAGCAGGGCAGCGAGGCCATGCCAGAGGGTGATGTGGCAAACAAAGGTGCCGGTGGCCTGGCTGCTGCCGAGCAGGTAATCGAACAGATGACTGCCGACCGCATAAAACCCCAATCCGCCGAGGTACCCGGCGAGGCTCAGCAGCAGCGCTTGCAGAACCACGAAACCGCCGACCGCCGTGCGCTTGAAACCCAGCAGGCGCAAGACCGCGAGGCTTTTGCGCTTACGGTCGATGTTGGCCAGGAACGCGCCGACCATCGACGCGACGCAACCGATCAAGGCCGCCAGGGCGATCACCCCGAAAATCAGTCCCAGCACATGGTTGATGGCTTTGACGTTGTCGATGTCGGCCAGACGGCTCGAGGTCTCGATGTGTTGTTCGTTGAGCCAGCGCTCCAGCGGTGCGACCTGATCGATGTCGTGTGCATAGACGCGAGCGCGGGCATACAGCGGTTGCAGATCGCCCTGAGGCTTGCCGGTGCCGATGCCGAACGTGCTGACCTGATAACCATCGCGAAAACGCTCCAGGTCCAGCAGCAGCGGAGGGGCGACGAACCCGGCGGCGCGGCCGAAACGGGCGCCATCAAGAATCGCCAGCACGCTCAATGTCATCTCGCCGCGCTCATTGACACCTTCCAGGCGACGCAGCACGCGCAGTTGCACGCTGTCACCGACCTTGGCCTGCAAGCGTTGCGCGGCGCGGGCGCTGAGGATCACCTGGTGGCCGGTCGGGTTGAGTTGCGGCAGGTTCAGTTGCGGGTCGCCGGGTTCGGTGGCGATGATTTCCGCGCCTTCGACAAAGCGCTGCATACCGATCAGCAAATCTGCCTGGGTGTTGAGCGAGCGTGTCTGGCCGAGGGCAAAACCGGTTTCGGGACGCTGGCGCAGGCGCTCGATCCAGGCGCTGTCGTAATTGCCGTTGCTGAGCATTTTTACTTCAAGGTTGCGCGGATCGCGCAGCAGTTCGTCCTGCAGCTGGCTGACCACCCCGTGCTTGAGGCCGAACAGCAACAGCAACGGCGCGATCACCGCCACCAACGAGGCGGCGATGCACAGTGACACCTTGCGGTCGTGCCACAGGTCTTGGAGGGCCAGCGTGCCCAGCAGGCGAAGGCGGTCAATCCATCGGTTCAAACAGTGTCTCTCCCTGACGGCTGACAGCGCCGAGCCGTGGCAAGCCGAAATCCTTCAACAAGGCCCAGTCATGGGACACCACCAGCGCACTCAGGCCCATGCTCGACACCAGGCTCAGCAGCAACTCAAACAGGCGCCGCGCACTGTGCGGATCGAGCGCGGCGGTCGGTTCGTCAGCCAGCAGCAGCTGCGGTTCATGGGCAATGGCTCGCACGCAGGCCACGCGCTGCCGCTCGCCGATCGACAACGCCTGCGGGTGTTTATCCAGTAATCCTTGCAGCCGCAGGACTTCAACCGCGTGGTCGATGTGCGCACTGTGCGCCGGCATGCCGAGCAAGCGCCGTGGCAGGCTGATGTTGTCGCGCACACTGAGAAACGGCAGCAGGCCACCGTTTTGCAAAATGAACCCCAGGTGTCGCGAGCGCACGGCGGCCAGCGCCGGTTGATTGTCCGTGGCGAGCAATTGGGCGATGTCCTGACCCTGTGCGGCGCCCAGGCGAAAGCGCCCAAGCTCGACCGGCGCCAGCAACAGGCCGATGGCTTCGAGCAATGTGCTTTTGCCGCTGCCGCTCTCGCCGGTGATGGCGAGGATTTCACCGGCGCCGACCTGCAAGTTCGGCAGGCGCACGTGGTGGGCCAGCGCGCCTTCACCGCGGCGCACCAGCAGGTTCCTGATATCGAGCATGGGCGTCTCGTTAAGGCATCATTTCCAGAGGCACGGGGTAAACGTTGTCCCGTGCATCGCTGTCCTTGGCTAACGCCACCCAACGGTCAACGTCGGCGTTGTAACGCTGGTAGTGCCGCAGTTTGGTGTTGAGCGTGCGGATGAATTTTTCCTGCGCCAGCCCGTCCCAGCTCTTCCAGGTCTCTTCATCCAGGTTCAGCACTTCGCTCTGGTACGGCAGGTCTTCGAGGTACTCGCCGAGTACGCCCATGTCCGCCAGTTTGGCGTTGCCGTTCTGCTTGAGCTGATTCGGATCGGCGCCCATGGTCGCCGCCACCGAGCGCAGCCGGTCGAACATTTCCGTTGGCGAAATCAGGCCTTCGTTGGCGGCGTCGAGGATCTGCTTCATCACGTCGCTCAAGTCGCTGAGCTGGGACTTGGTCAGCAGCACCCGCACGTCGGTGGTCGGGATGTTCTGCTTGATCAGGTCGCGGTCGGTGATCCACGCCTTGAACACCGGCGGGGCCTTGCTGTTGGTCTTCTCGCCCAGGTAGGCGAGCTGCATGGCGTGGCCGATCAGCGCGGCGTCTTCGAGCATTTTCTTCTCGGCCGGGTCCTGCTTGGCGTTCGCCGCGCTGCCGATGGCGTCTTCGCCCATGTAGGCGGCTTTCACCTGTGTCGTGATCGCGGCGGCCAGTGTGTCGACCTTGCGCCCGAACTCCTGCACATCACCCGCATTCACCGGGTAGTACAGGGAGGTGTTGGTGCCCGGGTAAGTCGACAGATTCTGGTACTGCGTCTCGGCCTTGGCGTGATCCTTGATGCCGGCCGGGGTCTTCAGGTGCAAGGTGTAAATCGCCACGCCGGGGTTGGCCGCTTCAATGCGCACCTGTGCAGCACTCAAACCGGTTTTCGACAGTTTGTCGTCACCTTCGATGGCGCCGGCGTCGGTGATCAACACCACGTAGCGCGCACCGAACTGGCTCCAGTCGACCTTGTCGATGCTCTCCATGACGCCGGCAAAGGCATCCTCATCGAAGCTGCTGCTCGACACCTTGGCCTGTTTGAGGTCAGCGATCTTGGCGAAAAAGTCGGCACTGTCTTTCACCTTGGTCGGGTCGGCGTACATCTTGGTGGTGTATTCCAGCCCCGGCACCGCCTGGGTATTGGAGCGGAACGCCACCAGGCCGAACTTGACCTGCTTGCCGAGGTTCTGCGATTCGATCTGCTGATACACCTTGCGGATCGCTTCGCGGGTGCGGTCGATGTAGGGGTCCATCGAAATCGTCGAGTCGATGACAAACACCACCGCCGCGCTGAATTCCTTCAGTTGGCTGGCTGCCTTGTCTTCGGCCTCCTTGCCGCCGGCCGCGCTGTTGGCTGCACCGCTCTTGGGGTCTTTGTCGTCGGGCTTGCTGACCGAGGCGACGTTGAGCAGACGCGTGCGGAAGCCGCCTTCGGTCATGACTTCTTCGCCGCTGAGCACGGGCAACAGGTAGAACTGCTTTTGCAGGTCAACGAAGTATTCCGGCTCTTCGGCCAGTACGCCGGGCGCTGGCTTTCCTTTTTTCAGTGCGGCGCGCAGCGGGGCCACTTTGCTGACCGGGTCCGGCGCATCGAGAATGCCTTCGACCGTGGCGCGTTCCTTGAAGAACAGCAGCCGGTCACGGTTGGCCGGGTTGGTGAAGGCCAGGGTCAGCTGCATCTTCCAGTCGGTGGTGCAACTGGCCGGCAGCCAGCCGATGGTTTTGCCATAGCTGTCGGGGCCGACTTTCAGCCACTCGGCGTTGCCCGCCTGGGCACGTTCGTACACGTAGAAGCGGCTGAATACCGGTTGCGCATCACCCGCAGCGCCGCCTGCTGTCGGGCTGATCTTGCAGCCCGGCGTGGTCAGCACCCGTTGGAACAAGGTCTTTTTACCGGCCTGGATCAGCGGTTTGTCATCCGCTTGGGACAGCGGGCTGATGCACAGCGCCAACAGCGCGGCGCTGCTCAGCAGAAAACGACTCACGGGCGAACGCATCACTTCTGCAATTCCTCGAAACGTTGCTTGGCTTCGGCGTTGTTCGGGTCCTGGGTAAGGATCGTTTCGTACCAGTAGGCAGCGGTGGCGTTGTCCGCGACCGGGAAGCACTTGCTGGCCTTCAGGTATTTCGGGTCGTATTCGCGGGCATAGGCATTGGCGATCAGCGCGTCACCGGCCTGGGCACGGTTGGCGTACAGACGCTGGGCGACGCCGCAGTGTTCGCCGGCCTTGGCTTCGTTGATGATCTCCAGCAGCTTGGCGCTGTCGGGTGCCGCCTTGATGCAGGTCTGGACGAAGGTCAGTTCCGGCAGGCTGTTCATGCTGTCCAGTGTGCAGGCTTGTGCGTCGGCGCTGGCCGGTGCGGTGGCCGCGACCGCGGGGACTGGTGCCGGCGTGCGTTTGTAGAACCAGAACCCGGCCGCTGCCGCCAGCAGCAATACCACCACAAGCGCCAGGCCGATCAGGCCTTTGTTGCTTTTTTTCGGTGGGGGCGGAGGAGGGGTGTAGGCAGGCTCGTTGGGCACCGATTCCAGTACGATTTCCGGTTCGGCGGTCGGCAGGATCAGCTCGGGTAACTCCGGGATTTCCGGTGCTGGTGCTGTTGGAGCATTCAGATCCGCGCCGCCGTACGTGGAGCGCGTCTGGCCGCCGGCCGTGGATGGCAGCAGGCCTACGCCTGGACGGACCACGCCTTTGTCGGCGTGCGCCAGGCTCTGCTCACGCAGCTCGATCTGGAATTGCGAACTGGCGCTGCCTTCCAGCAACGGGTCGACCACTTCCGGGCCAACCTGGGCTTCAAGGGCTTCGCCGCTGGCGGCGACATTGAAGCGCGACACCTTGAACCAGAACGGGTTGTTGCTCCAGGCCTGTTGGTCCTGGAGGTAGAAACCGTCCTGGTTACGCTGAATGGAGAACTCCAGCTGTTCTTCGCCACCCTGCCATTTCTTCACAGTAAGGCAGGCCCGGCCAGGCACGTTGGGTTCAAGGGCGAGCAGGTCGACACGAATTGGCATTGCTTATCTCGCTGCGAAGGCTGTGAGCACGTGGCCCAGCCGTTCGTTCTGTTCAGGGGTGATTTCGCGACCGGCACCATGGCCGGCGTTGTCCTGTGTGATGTAGGCCAGGCCCGAGAGCCAGTCGCCGAGAAACCGTTGCGCCTGGTTCGCCGGTTGCGGTGGCAACTCCGGCACCTGTCCCGGACCGATGTCGGTATAGAACGAGAACAGGGGGGCTTTGGCACCGGCGCGGCTGTTCGGCCGTTCGCTGACCGGTTTCTGGATGTAGCCGAACCACGACACGAAATCGCGCAGCACGCGTTGCACTTCCAGGACCTGGCGTTCGACCAGTTGATCGCGCCGCGCGCCGCTTTGTGCACGCTTGAGCACCGCGCGGCTCAGTTGGCCCGGCAGGTCCTGGCGATAGCCGGCGGTGATCAGTTCGTCGACCACGGCTTCGAGCAAGGCCTTTTCCAGACCCAGCAGATTGAGCAGGCTTTGCCGGGTGGTCAGTTCACGCAGGTGCGCGATCCAGGCCTTGAACGCGGCTTTGGCAAAACGGTGTTCGTTGCTTTGCAGCTCTGGCGCCGCGGCGACGGTTTTGCTGCTGGCCGGCGGACTGTCGGCGCCGGTGTCATCACCGAAATCGAAGTCGAAACCGGCGTCGCTTCCGTACAGGCTGTGGCTCGGCGTCGGGGCAACCGGTTCGTCACTGGCGGCGGGCTCGTCGTCGGTTTCGTACACGCCGCTGAGGTACAGGTCACGCACCTCTTCGCTCGGCATGTCGAGCTGATCGATGAGTTCGCCCAGCACCGCCGGACGACGGCCCAGGCCGGTCAGAATCATCTGTGCCTGGGCTTTCTTCGCGGCGGCGGCGCCGTCCCCGTCAGCGTGATACCAGGTGCTCAGACCGTGGGTGGTCAGGCCTTCGAGGCATTCGTCCAGCTGCTCGCGGATGCGTTGCAGTTTGAATTCGATATTGGCCACGCCCTTGAAACTGCCGCTGAAGTGGCTGATGCCACCGTCATCGTTGCGCAGCATTTCCTTCCAGGTGTTGGCGGGATTGTTGACGTGTTTGCACACCAGGGCGTTGCTGGCGAAGCTGGTGCCCAGCGCATCGACGCGTTCCTGGTAACTGGCGTTGATCCCCGTTTCCGCACCGCTGGCGTCCTGGACGATGAACGCCGCGTCCATGCGCGGTTTGCGCACCAGGAAGGTGTTCTGGAACGGCGTGCCGGCCCAGTCGTTCATCCAGCTCAGGCTGCCGAAGCGCTCCAGCATGGTCAGCTTGACCATACCGTTCCAGCTCTCGTCGTACTGATCGGGCGTCAGGCTCAGGGAGTTGGTGATGCGCAGGTCGAGCATGGTCAGTGCCCAGATCAGGCCGGTGTCGCGTTTGCTGCGAGCGGCCGAATCGGCGCCTTGGGTCTTTTCGATCCAGCGGGTCAGCACCGGGCCGACGTCGTTGACGTCGCTCTGTTTGGTCGAGCCGGTGCACACCACCAGCGCGTTCATTTCCTGGTTGTCGGTGTAGCGTTCAAACAGGTACGCAACCTTGCCGCGCAGAATCAGTTGCGAGACGGAGTTGTCCTTGGTGGCGGACTCGGGATCGTTGGAGTTGGCGATCTCGTGCAGCTTCTTGCGTCCGCGATAGCCGGGGAAATCGAGCAGGTCGACCTGGTTGACGATGTCGTCCGCCGGGGCCTCGATCAGGCAGAACGTCATTTCCGCCGTGAGTGCCGCCAGTTGTGCAACCGCAATGCCCTGGCTGTTTTGCAGGCGTCCGTCGACCCGTGGTCGCACGTCGATCGGCAAATCCCGCGGGCTGCCGAAGCGCTCGAGGATATCGACGTTCATGATGCTGTCGCGCTGGCTGTAGGTGTCGTTCTCGAAACTCACCAAGGCCTTCAATGGCGCAAACACGGTCTCGGGCAGTCCCAGCTTGTGCAGCGCCCCCGCCAGTTGCTGGTAAACGCGCGTCAGTTCGCTCTGTTCGCCCCAGAGGATGGCGAACAGCTCGGCACGCTCCTGGAAATTCAGGCGCGGCGCGAGCTGCAAGGCTTTCGGCCAATACAGGTGCTCGAGTTTTTTCACCGAGTTACGGAAGTTGTCCCGCAGGTAATCCCACAGCGACACCAGGTCGTCGGCACTGACGCCCGGCTGCAACGGTCCGGTCTCGCGGCCTTCAAACGGTTTCAGCACACGCTGGATGCGCTCTTCATCGATCTCGTAGGAAATCCGCTCAAGGTCGAAATCCTTGAACCAGGAGTTGGCGAGAATCTTCGCCAGCTCGATTTCCTTGAACAGCGTCAGCTCCACCGGGAAATCCCGGTCCGGGCTCGGTGTGGCCCGACGGCTGAAGCGCGTCACCAGGCCGGTGGCTTCCTTGCCGCCACCCACCGGGTTGATGTGCTTGATGAAGTCCAGGCGCTGTCCGCCGAAATCGGTTTCCAATTTGCCGTTCTGCCCGGCCGCGAGGGCCGAGATCAGGTAGGACTTGCCCGCCTGCGACAAACCGAAAAAGCCGATGGTCATTGGCGTGCAGGCCACGCGACCGAGGCTGTGGGCCAGGTTGCGGGCACGATGCAGGCGGATGTTCAGGTTGTCGGCTTCGCTGTCCAGACGCGGTGCGTTGACGCGGGTCTGGCCAATCCACTCCAGCGCCTGACCGGCACCTTCATAAACAGCGGCCCAACGGGTAGAGAGCTGATGTTGATCGGGGGTCAGGTCATTCATTTGCGTTTCACACTTCCACTGTCGAGCCAGTACTTGGTCTCGCTCAGGCCGGCGTCGAGCATGGTGTTGAGTTCCAGCTCGAGGTCGCTGCGCGGGTTGAAGTTGACGTTGCTGCTGTTGGATTCGATGTCACGGACCGAGAGGCGGTCGCTGACCAGATCCTGCTTGCGGGTGTATTTGTCCGCCGGCTTGACCTCGAAGCGCACCTTAAGCAGCGGCGCGCTGCCGTTTTCACCGATCGCCCGGGAGAACTTCTCCCGCCCGGCCTTGGTGAAACGCAAGGTGTACAGCGGAGAAGCGGCCCAGCGGTCGGCGGCCAGCTGACGGAATCCGAGGCGCAGATCGCCGCGCATTTCCAGTTGTGGCGTGTCGGCAGCGTCGCCCGTGCCGATTTCCGGCAGCTTGATTTTGTAGTCTTCGGACTGGATGTCGCGGTACAGCACGTCGGCATCCTTGATCACGTTGTTCAGGTCGATGACACCGATGTGCTTGACCGTCGAATAAGGCTTGAGCGCCGAAGAGCGGAAGTAGAAGTTCGGCACGCTGTGATTGGCGCACAGCAGGCACAGCATCGCGCCGACCGAAGCAGTGCTTTTCGGGTCGTCGATGCGGCCGTTCTTGTGGAACGGGTACCAGCCGCCGGTGCGGTAATTCTGCAGCGCGAGGATACGTCCCGGTGGCAGCGGCAGGACCTTGCGGATGAACGCCTGGATGCCGGGCAGTCGCGAAGGGCGGCCGGTCAACAGCAGGACGTCGCACGGGTAATGCGCGACCACTTCACACAACGCCCCGAGGATCTTGGTGATGTTGATCTGATCATTGAGGAACGCGGCGTGGAGTTTTTGCAGGTCGAAGCTGATCGGCGCTTCGTACAGGTCGAAACCGTTCTGACCGCCGACATCGCGGCGCACGGCGGCGTTGACGTAATCGAGCACGGTCTGGCTGATCGCGTTGTCGCCCAGCAACTGGCGATAGCTTTGCGGGCTGACTTCCTGCGGGACTTGCGGATCGTAATGCTCGTAGGCCTTGAGCAGCGCCAGGCCCAGCGGTGAGAACACCTGCAGGTTCAATTGCTGGCGCAGAATCATGTCTTGCGCACTCACCGATTCATCGCCGCACAGCCGCGACATCAGCGAATCCGGGGCTTTCACGCCGGCGTTCTGCAAGGCTTTCTCGAAGCTCGGCAGGATGAAGTCCTGAATCACGTCCAGCAGGATATCGTCACCGGCCACTTTGAAGCCATCGCGAAAACGCTGCTCGGGCACGATGTGCACGTTGCTGCCGCTACCGGTATTGCCGGCGCGGTCGAGGCGGTAGTCGGTGATCACCAGGTCAGTGGTGCCCCCGCCGATGTCGATGGTCGCCAGGGTGATGCGTTCGCGGTCGGTCTTGTCCGGGCGGGCGATGGTGTCGAAAAACTCTTCCGGGTGACCGGCGAAGTTCTCGTTGACCTCGGTGTACAGGTACACCAACTGGCCGCAGGAGGCTTCGTCCCATTCGACGCGGATGCTCGGGATCGGCGTGCGCGGGCTGACGGCCTGATCCTGATGCGGGTCTTCTTCGCCGGCGTGCCAGCCGAGGCTTTTCCACACCAGGCCGATGGCCTGCTGCATGCGTTCGTTGAGGATGCTGCGTTCTGCCTGCGGCATGCCCGGCGGCACGGTCAGCGTAATGCTGTTGAGTTGGCGCGGCACACGGGTGTGACCCTGGCGCGAGCGCTGGGCCGGGCTGTTGATCTGTGACAGGGCCTGGGCCAGGACCTCGGCGAGCATGAAGGTCATCAGCGAGCTGCGCGAGTAGCGCGGCATGAACACTGGCAGGCGATCGTCTTCTTCGAGGCTGTACAGCGCTTCGCCGGTTTCGTTGATCAGGTGCGAGAACGGCGCGGCGGTGGCGTACGGCTCGTTGTCGGTCTTGATGTACGAGCAGTTGAAGCGCCAGCCATGACCGTAGGCGTTTTCGTCCCACAGGTAACGTTTCGGGCTGGACAGGCCGGTCGAGCCTTCGGTGCCGCGGCGACGGCTGGCCAGACGGCTGGCTTCATTGCCGACGCGGGCAATCGTCGCCCACTGGAATGCATCATGCCGGCCGCTTTTGACTGAGCAGTGGTCCTTGCCGAAATACGCTTGGGCAAACTCGACACGGCTTTCGAACGGCAGATTGTAGGTGTGTTCGGGGGTGATCAGGTCACGCAGTTCCAGCACGTAATTCTGCTTCAGGCCCGAGCCGGCCTGACCGTGGTTCTCGATCAGAATGCCGCAGGTGCGCGAGTTGCCGACGTCCAGCACCAGGTCCACCGGAATCGGTTTGACCAGGCCGTTGCTGTCATTGGCGACCACTTTCAGTTCAGGAATCTCGACTTTCGGCCGGGCAGTCGACTGCTCCGCCGCTGATGGCTTGCTCAGCAGGCTCAGCAAGTTGAGGTAGTGCGCCAGGTGATAGTTGGCACGGATGTCGATGTCCAGTTCTTCGCGCGAACGGTGGGCATTGCTCTCGTTGAACACTTCGAGCAGCCATTCGTTGACCCATGGCTGGGCCAGGAACCAGCGGGTTTCACTGGCCTTGGTCGCGAGTTTGAAGGACACGCCGGAGCTGATGTCTTCTTCGTTCGGCGCCAGGTAGGCCGTGCCGTCGCGCTTGGGCATCACGCGGCTGTCGAACGCCATCGTCAGGCGATGGGTGTTGCCGTCGATATCGGGTGTCGCGAGCTTCACCAGACGCATGCGCGACCAGTTGCTCGGGCCTTCATCGAAGCGATGCGGCGGCATGAAGCGGAAAAACGGCGTCGGCAGCCAGACACCGTCCAGCAGTTCGAGGCTGCTTTTCATGTCGACGCTGAACGCCGGCTTGGCCTTTTCGACCTTTTCCGGCTCAGGCTCGTAGAAGTAGAAGTCTTTCTCTTCGTTGTACATCAAGCGGCAGATCAGCCCGCTGATCATCGGCGCGAACTCGCCCGCCGGTTCCTTGCGAGGATCCAGGCGCAGGGCGAAATCCATGAACTGGATACCGGTGTCACTGACGAGCGTGACGGTGTCTTCGAATTGGGTGACTTCAGGCAACATGTCGGGTTATTCCGTGCTTATTCGCCCATTTGCCGCATGGACATGGGGAATTGATCTTTTCCGTAACCGCCGGTGCAGTCCGCGACCGTGGTCGCTCCTTTGCGGCAATTGACCTTGGGCATGTCGTAAGTGCTGCCATCGGCGCAAACGGCCTGGCCCTGGCTGTCGATGGCCAGGCTGCCGCCCTTCATGGCGGCGCTCACCGGGCCGCTGCATTTCGAGCCGTCGGCCTGGTGCACGGTGACTTCGCCTTTACCGTCCTTGAACTGATATTCAAGACGCAGCGGCTTGCCGGTCCGGCGATCCTGAATACCGGCACCGGCGCGGTACTGACCGTCGAGGAATTTGGCGGCGCCGTCGGCGGCGTCCGGAGGAATGCTCAGCGCCGGGCCCGGTTTGGCCTGGGTGGCTGCCGGTTTCTCTGCGTCGAGAGGTGGGGCCCCAGGCGCTTCGGGTTTCGGCGGTGCCTGGTCAGGCGGTGGGGTGGCCGCTTCGGCTGCAGGGTCATTGGCCGGGTCGATCGCCGGGGCACCGGTGTCCTTGCCGTCGAGTGCCGTAGCGTCTACCTCAGGGGTACCAACTACGGGATTGCCCGTCGTTGTGCCGGAGATGGTGCCGTTCACTGGAACGCCATTCAACGTTGTGGCATTACCGGTCAGTTGCGGTTCTTCCAGCTGTTTTTCCACCGGCACGATGCCCGGTGGTAACAGATCAACCGCCACCAGAGGAATCGGAACGCAACCGCGCAAGCCGAGCAATAGCCACAACAACAGCAGCAGGAATGGCAGCAGCAATAGCCACCACCAGCGACGCCACCACGGACGAGTCACCGTCGGTACGAGCGGTGCGACCGGTGCAACGGCCGGCGCTTCAGCCACGGGCGGCAGGGTGAACACGGGTGGAACCTGATAGAGACAGTGAAGGGGATCGCGATTGCGGTCGGCGCCGGCGTGCTCGAAACCCCAGAAGGTCAGCACCGGTTTGCCCTGCACCAGGTAGACGAAGTTTTCGTCAGGGAAATGAATGACGCGCTTGAGCAGCTTGCCGAACACGGCCTTGTCGCCTTGCTGCTGTTCGGCCGGGTCGGTGCCCAGGAACCGCAGGCTCAAGTCATCGAGTGCCGTTTTCAGGGCTTCGAGTTGACGACGCGCAGGGGCGCGTTCTTCTTCGGTCGCGCTGCTCCACGGGATCACATCGCCGTCGAGGCCGCTGTACCAGTCGATCTGGTTACCCAGTTCATCGCTTTGCGGAATGGCCAGGTGATCGACCATCTCGGGGTTCTTGCGGCGAATCGCTTCGCGCAATTGCAAGGCCGCCCGGTAGACCGGTTGACCTGTTTCGCCCAGGGCAGTGAATGACCCGCTCTTACCGCTGCGTAATAGTGCCCCGCGCATCCAAACTCCATATGATCCGTTGCGCAAATGACGGGCGGAAATGCCCGTGCTTGCTCCTGCAATTAGCTGGCGACCTTAATGTCATAATGATGTCGCCGTCAATCAGCTGATGGTCCAAAACCGTATGAGACTAGCGTAAGAAAGCAGATGTTGCTTGAGGTCGTTGTCGTTGCGATAAAAACCTTTCAATGAGCACTGGGTCGATACTGCAATGCCTCCGCCAGATGTTGCCGGCTGATCCCGTCAGCCTGCTCCAGATCCGCCAGCGTGCGGGCGACCTTGAGCAAGCGGTGGGCCGATCGTAATGACAGCAGCAGGCGTTCACAGGCGGATTCCAGCCAGTTTTCATCGGCTGTGGATAACGTGCAGTGCTTGCGCAGGCCCGGCAGATCAAGAAACGCATTCGCGCATCCCTGACGCTTGTGCTGACGCTCTCTGGCATCGGCCACCAGAACGGCGGCGGTGGCCGTGTCGTCACCGGGTTTGAGTGCAGGATTCAGCGCCGTGGCTTCCCGGGCGACGGTCAGGTGCAGATCGATGCGATCCAGCAACGGTCCCGACAACTTGTTGCGGTAGCGCTGGACCATGTCCGGCGTACAACTGCATTTGCCGCTGGGTTCGCCAAGATATCCACAGGGGCACGGGTTCATCGCCGCCACCAATTGAAAACGGGCCGGAAACCTCACGCGATCCTTGGCGCGGGAAATCACGATGTGCCCGGACTCCAGCGGTTCTCGCAAAACCTCCAGCACCTTGCGGTCGAACTCCGGCAGTTCATCGAGGAATAGAACGCCATGGTGGGCGAGGGTAATTTCACCCGGTTGCGGCTTCGAACCGCCGCCCACCAACGCTGGGCCAGAGGCCGAGTGATGGGGCTGGCGGAAAGGCCTCTGCGGCCAATGGCTCAAGGGCACGCAACTGGTGACGGACTGAATGGCGGCGACTTCCAGCGCTTCATGTTCGGCCAATGGCGGCAGCAGTCCCGGCAGACGACTCGCCAACAGTGTTTTTCCAGTGCCCGGCGGCCCGCTGAACAACAGGTTATGCGCGCCCGCCGCCGCAATCAGCAGTGCGCGCTTGGCCGAGAGCTGACCCTGTACTTCGTTCAAGTCTGGATAAGGTTTGCTGGCATAGAGCAAACCGTTGGACACGTAAGGCGCGACCGGTGTGTGCCCGTTGAAGTGCGCCACCGCTTCCAGCAAATGATCCACCGCGATCACCTTCAGTCCCGACGCCAGGCACGCCTCCTCGGCATTCGCCCGCGGCACCATCAGTGAACGCCCGGCCTTACGCGCGGCCAGTGCGGCTGGCAGCACACCTCGCACGGCACGCACTGCGCCTGACAGCGCCAGTTCGCCCAGGCATTCCACGTCATCCAGTGTCAGCGTTGGCACCTGCACGCTGGCGGACAGAATCCCCAGTGCAATCGCCAGATCGAATCGCCCGCCGTCCTTTGGCAGGTCGGCGGGAGCGAGATTCAGCGTGATGCGTCGCGCCGGGAATTGCAGGCCTGAATTGATGATTGCACTGCGCACCCGGTCCTTGCTTTCCTTCACTGCCGCCTCGGGTAAACCGACCATGGTCAGCGATGGCAAGCCATTGGCCAGGTGGACTTCGACGGTGACGGCGGGCGCATCCACGCCGATTTGGGCGCGGCTGTGGACGATGGAGAGAGACATGGTCGTTCCTTGAGCTTTACGGGAAGCCGCTTCCTGCGGGTTTTTGAAGGGTAGTTGGGAGGTGATGGTTTCGCGTCGCGACGGGGGTGCCAAACTTTCACAGAATGTTGCGATTGTCTTTCTGGTGGGAAACGTAAGGAAATGGGGAATGCTAACGAAAAAAGTCGCTTGATGAGGTCTTTGCAGAACGTTGCCTGGAGCGATGAAAAATGTCGACGAAGGCTAAATCTAAGGCGAAAAAAAACCGCCTTTAGGAGGCGGTTTTTTTGTTTGCAGGCTTCGGTGAGGCCAAGGCCTGCAAATCCTCAACGGAAACACTCACTGGGTGAAGCCTATTAAAAATTGATCCTCCAGGCAAGCGTCAATAACGGTCTGCTATTGGTAGAAACCAACGACAGCGAGGAGTTGGAGAGGACGTTCGCAATATAATGATTTGATACAACTCGTTAGAAGTTTTGAACGGTAAGTATTGAAGGAACTGCGATAGCATTCGCGGCGATGAGGCTCGATGAGTAAGTGGTTCGCGAGGCGTGGCCGGGGGCGTAAAGATTTTTATGCTTCTCAACACGACGTGAGAATCGTGCCGGCTGTGGTTTTGAGAAGTCCACACCCGGCCGCCTCAATGGAAACACTCACCTGTATTCCCAAAGGTGCGCGTACACCGGAAAGTGCACTGGAGGTTTGGCCTCACGCTAGGAGGGCCAAAGTATGTCTAAGTTTCTTAAACATATGTGGAGCCTCGTTAGAAACGCGCTATGGGCTTTCCGCCTGTACGAGTTTCTGCGGGACCGCTGGAATAATCCGTTGTAAGGATTGACCCGGTGGAAATCGCTCCAGCTTCGGCTGGGGCGGTTTTTGATTTGTACGAAATTTAGATACTTCGCGTTTTGAGTAGGCATCGCTGCTCAACGCTGAAGATTCATTCTCGGGGTAGGAGGCAATGGGGCGTGATGATTAAGAACGGTATGCGCCCGGTGCACCCTGGCGAAATCCTCAAAGAGGAATATCTGGAGCCTCTGAACCTAACGGCAGCCGCTTTGGCTAGAGCGCTGAGCGTGTCGACGCCTACGGTGAACGACATCGTGCTGCAGCGTCGCGGGGTGAGTGCTGATATGGCTCTACGGCTATCTATCTGTCTGGATACGACCCCGGAATTTTGGCTCAACCTTCAATCGACCTACGATTTGCGTAAAGCCGAGATTGAGCGAGGGGCCGCGATTCGGGATCAGGTCGAGCGGCTTGCACACTGCGCCTGATTGTTCTCTTGGATTTACCGAACCCCACGCAAAAAGCGTGGGGTTTTTTATTCAGAATGCGTGAAGCATTTTCGCGGCTCTTTTCCACCAAGGTGCACTGATAGCAGGCCTTGAAGACTCCTGATCAGGCAGCATCTGCGGCACATCCTGCAGACGAATCCACGGCTGGTTATTCCAGTGCAACAAGTTCAGCGACATCTCCGGCCAGTGCAGCAGGCTCAGGATCGGCCGGTCGATAGATATGGGTTGCTGGGCATCCCTTAGGGCTGGCACTACGTCGTGGGTCAGCCATTCACGCAGGGCTCGGTGTTCGGGGCAGTAGTGGTAGATCAGTAGTGCGTAGACGCCGGATTCGCTGATCAGCAGGGTGTTTTCGATGCTGCCGTGGATGAGCATTCGTGCCGACTGGCGCTGGTCGGGGTCGAGTTTGCGGACGGCGCGGTCGTCGAGGTAGAGGCGCAGGAAGCGGCCGAGGTCTCGGGCGCTGAACCAGGGTTGGTTTTGAAGGAGGAGGGCGTGGAGGTGGAGTTTGTGGCGGGTGAAGACGTGAGGAGTCAGATAGTTTTCGTCCATCGTGCAGTACCCAAATTTTCGCTTGGTAGATGACCGCCACTTATCGTCGCCAAACAATAGGGTGGCAGCTGCGTGCGGGTTGGCGAACCGGCCAAGCAAATCCCGGCAGACCCTGGGGTCTCCCACACACAGCCGCCATAACTCGAATCGGGAAATAGATACCTGATGTCGAATGATATGCGCTGCATTGCTTGGTTCCAGGTCGCCAAACCCAGTGCTGAACATTCAGCATGGGGTGAGCTTAGAAATCGGAGGCATGGCGGCGCAATCGGACGGCGGTGGTTTTGTTGTAGGAAGGTGCCGGGATTTTTGAGGGCTTGAGATTGCCCTTGGCACCCTTTCCTACAGATGCATCCGAAGGTCGTGCCGACCTTCAATCGCGAGCAGGCTCGCTCCCACATTTGGATAGGGTTTCAAAGTGGGGTTTGCGGGGTTACTCGGTTGGGGGATTGAGCTTTGCTTCGAGCTCGGCAACCTTCGCTTCGAGGCTTTCCAGGCGTGCCCGAGTGCGCGCCAGCACGACCATCTGGCTATCGAATTCTTCCCGGCTGACCAGGTCCAGTTTGCTGAAGCCGCTCTGCAGCAATGCCTTGAACTGGCTTTCGATTTCGCTTTTCGGCAGTGGGGTGTCGCCGCTGAAGAGGCGGGAGGCGGTGCCGGTCAGGGCGTCGAGGAAGTCTTTGGGCGCGAGCATGGGAAAGGTCCTGGAAACAATGGCCGGCAGTGTATCACGCAGTGTCTATAGTCAATCCCGACGACAGGGATGCACGCTTTTCGCGCATGCGGACGGACGGCATCGCACCGTTGTTGTGCGTAACGCGTGCGGTGTTGCAGCGATGTGGCGGGCATCTACAGCCAAAGGCTTGAAAACAGAGACTTTTGTGGAGATGGCAAGCTTTCTGCTAAGAGCCTAGTGACCCATGCACTGATGCAGTCGATGTGACGAATGCAGTGCGCCAAGCGGAACGGGGAAGTGTTTCGTGCGGAGCGGTTAGCTGGCGTCGGACGGGCAGGTAAGGCCGACGATGCGTTACAAAGCCAGGCACTGCGCTTAGACTTGAGTCGGGTTTGTTTTCCTGGGGCAAGTCCACCAATTCGGGAGAGAGTTTTCATGAAGCTAGTCACTGCCATCATCAAGCCGTTCAAGTTGGACGACGTGCGCGAGTCGCTGTCCGAGATCGGCGTGCAGGGCATTACCGTCACTGAAGTCAAAGGCTTCGGTCGGCAGAAGGGTCACACCGAGCTGTATCGCGGCGCGGAATACGTGGTCGATTTCCTGCCCAAGGTGAAGATCGATGTCGCCATTGACGACAAGGATCTTGACCGGGTTATCGAGGCGATAACCAAGGCAGCCAACACCGGCAAGATTGGTGACGGCAAGATCTTCGTGGTCAATCTGGAACAGGCGATTCGCATCCGTACCGGCGAAACCGATACCGACGCGATCTAAGCCGCCACAAACCCCAACGCCCCAGGAGAAAACAATATGACTCTGCGTAAATTCGCAGGGCTAGGAGCCCTGTTGTCCCTCGTAATGCCCAGCCTGGCCATGGCGGCAGACGAAGTGGCGGCCCCAGTCCTCAATTCCGGCGACACCGCCTGGATGCTGACCTCGACAGCTCTCGTGCTGTTCATGACCATTCCCGGCCTCGCGCTGTTCTACGGCGGCATGGTTCGCTCCAAAAACATTCTTTCCGTGATGATGCAGTGCTTCGCCATTACCGGTCTGATCAGCATTCTGTGGGTCATTTATGGCTACAGCATCGCGTTCGACACGACTGGCATGGAGCAGGGCGTCGTCAACTTCAACTCGTTCTTCGGTGGCATGGGCAAGGCGTTCCTCGCCGGTGTCACGCCAGCCAGCCTGACCGGGCCTGCAGCGCTGTTCCCTGAGGCGGTGTTCATCACCTTCCAGATGACCTTCGCCATCATCACCCCGGCGCTGATCGTCGGTGCCTTCGCCGAGCGGATGAAGTTCTCCGCGATGCTGATCTTCATGGGCATCTGGTTCACCCTGGTGTATGCACCGATCGCGCACATGGTCTGGTCCGGTAACGGCGGCCTGATGTGGGACTGGGGCGTGCTCGACTTCGCTGGCGGCACCGTGGTGCACATCAACGCCGGTGTGGCCGGTCTGGTGGCGTGCATCGTACTCGGCAAGCGCAAAGGCTTCCCGACCACCCCGATGGCCCCGCACAACCTCGGTTACACCCTGATGGGCGCGGCCATGCTGTGGGTTGGCTGGTTCGGCTTCAACGCCGGTTCCGCCGCAGCGGCCAACGGCACTGCCGGCATGGCGATGCTCGTGACTCAGATCGCCACCGCCGCTGCCGCACTGGGCTGGATGTTTGCCGAGTGGGTCACCCACGGCAAGCCAAGTGCACTGGGTATCGCTTCGGGTGTGGTCGCCGGTCTGGTCGCCATCACCCCGGCCGCTGGCACCGTGGGCCCGATGGGCGCGCTGGTCATCGGTCTGGCAGCGGGCGTGGTGTGCTTCTTCTGCGCCACCACCCTGAAACGCAAACTCGGTTATGACGATTCCCTGGACGCCTTCGGTGTACACGGCATCGGCGGTATCCTCGGCGCGATCCTGACCGGTGTGTTCGCCGCACCGTCGCTGGGTGGCTTCGGCACCGTCACCGACATCGCCGCACAAGTCTGGATTCAGTGCAAAGGCGTGGGCTTCACGGTGATCTACACCGCGATCGTCACCTACATCATTCTCAAGGTGCTGGATGCCGTCATGGGTCTGCGCATTACTGAAGAAGAAGAGGCCGTCGGTATCGATCTGGCACTCCACAACGAACGCGGCTACAACTTGTAAGCACGCGCATAAAAATTTGCCCGGCTTGCCGGGCATTTTTTTTGTCTGGAATTTGTCCGTAGGGGTATTGCTGAAAGGTTTTTTCGTACACGTTCCGGCGCGTTTACCGCAGGCGTTTTTCTACGGCCAATGGCTTACATGATTGAAGGAAACTTAGGGCCTTTGTTTTTTCCCAGAGCGCGCTAGAATGCGCCCCGAACGTGCGGAGAACTGTATGTGGCAACAGACTCTGATTACCCTGCGGGCAAGGCCCCGGGGCTTTCATCTGGTAACGGACGAGTTACTCGCCGGCCTGCCTGAACTCAAGGCATGTCGGGTCGGTCTGTTGCATTTGTGGCTGCAGCATACCTCGGCGTCGTTGACCATCAACGAGAACGCCGATCCGGCGGTACGTCGCGACTTCGAACGATTTTTCAATCGTCTGATCCCACAAGGAACAGACGGCTATGAGCACAACGACGAAGGCCTGGACGACCTCCCGGCGCACTTCAAGGCCAGCGTGCTTGGCTGTCAGCTCAGTTTGCCGATTACGGCAGGCCGGCTGGCGCTAGGGACCTGGCAAGGCGTTTATCTGGGCGAGCACCGCGATCATGGCGGTGCCCGTAAAGTCCTCGCCACCGTGCACGGTGAAGGGGCATAAACCGCTGGTCACCAGCGGATGTTGATTTTTTTCCGGCAGCCTTCGACAGAGGGCAAAGCTGGGCTATAACTAATCTGCTTTTCGCAAGTCATGAGGTAGAACATGAGCGACGATGATCTGGAAAACGACGACCTCGAAGTAGGCGACGACGACGAAACCGAAGAAGGTCTGGAAGCAGCGACGGACGACGTCGTTGAAGACGACGGCGGTGAAGCGCCCGTTCCGACCGCCAAAGGCAAAGCCAAGGCAGCGGTATCGGTCGATGAGCTGCCGAGCGTCGAAGCAAAAAACAAGGAACGTGATGCCTTGGCCAAGGCCATGGAAGAGTTCCTGGCCAAAGGTGGCAAGGTGCAGGAAGTGGAGGCCAATGTGGTCGCCGATCCGCCCAAGAAGCCTGACAACAAGTACGGCAGCCGCCCAATCTAAGCGCCTGTCCTTGCTTGCTGAAAAAGCCCGCCGTCGCTGCGGGCTTTTTCATGCCTGTAAAAAAGTCTGGAGACCTGTGTAGATCCCCTGTGGGAGCGAGCCTGCTCGCGATGGCGGTGTGTCAGTCAACATCAATTGTGAATGTTAAGGCCTCATCGCGAGCAGGCTCGCTCCCACAGGGTCGGTGGTGAATTCAAGGTCAGTGATGGACATTCCACCGCGCCAACAACGCCGGCAGCTCGGTCAGGCTGCGAATCTCGGCGTCCGGCGCTTTCTGCGCTTCCCACAATTTGCCTTGCGGGTTGAACCAGATTGCCCGCAACCCGGCCTGCTGCGCCCCGGCAATGTCATCGCCCGGATGATCACCGATATGCACCGCCGTTTCGGCCGTTGCGCCGCCACGCTGCAAAGCCTCATGAAACAGGCGCGCATCCGGCTTGGCGATGCCGATGTCTTCGGCGCACAAGGCAAACTTGAAGTAATCCGCCAGCCCCAGACGGCGCACGTCGGCGTTGCCGTTGGTGACCACACCCAAAGCGTACTGGTTGGCGAGAATCTCCAGCGTCGGCTCGACCTCGGGGAACACCTCGATCTGATGCCGCGCGTGCAGAAACACTTCAAAGCTCTGATCGGCCAAGTCCGACGCCTGGCCATGGTCGTAACCCGCCTCTTCCAGCGCATGGAACAGCACCCGGCGGCGCAACGCGCTGATGCGATGTTTCAGGCTCGGCTCGCTGCCCAGAATGCGTTCGCGAATCGCCCACAAATGCTCGACTGGAACCGCGCCCAGATTCGGCGCGTGCTCGGTCAGCCATTCGCGCAGTACGGCTTCGGCGCTGACAATCACCGGGGCGGTATCCCACAGGGTGTCGTCGAGGTCGAAGGTGATCAGCTGGATAGTCATGAATCATCGCCCTTAATGCGTTTGGCCCGCGGGTGGGCACTGTCGTAGACCGTTGCCAGGTGCTGGAAGTCCAGGTGGGTATAGATCTGGGTGGTCTTGATGTCCGAGTGGCCGAGCAGTTCCTGCACGGCGCGCAGATCCTGGGAGGATTCCAGCAGGTGGCTGGCGAAAGAGTGTCGCAGCATGTGTGGATGCAGGTTTTGCCCCAGTTCGCGCTCGCCGGCAGCCTTGACCCGCACCTGTATCGCCCGAGGGCCCAGGCGCCGCCCTTGCTGACTGACAAACACCGCGTCGTCCGCCGGGTTGGTCATGGCGCGCAGCGGCAGCCACAACTCCAGCGCTTCGCGGGCCTTTTTGCCCACCGGCAACAGGCGAGTCTTGCTGCCCTTGCCGAGCACCTGGACCATGCCATCAGCCAGGTCCAGCTGATCGAGATTCAACCCGGTCAGCTCCGAAAGCCGTAGGCCGGAGGAATAAAACAGTTCCAGAATCGCCTGGTCTCGCCGCGCCAGGAAATCATCCTCTACCGCGCCTTCGAGCAGTTGCAGCGCGCGGTCGGTGTCGAGGGTTTTCGGCAGTCGGCGCTCGCCTTTCGGCGGCGCCAGGCCATTGGCCGGGTCATGGTCGCAAAGACCTTCGCGGTTCAGGTAGTGATAGAGCCCGCGCACCGCCGAGAGCAGGCGCGCCAGACTGCGGGACGATTGGCCCTGGGCATGCAGGCGGGCGATCAGGCTGCGCAGGCGCTGGATATCCAGCGCGGCCCAGCTGCCGATGTTCTGTTTGACGCAAAAGCCCAGCACTTTGTCGAGGTCGCGGCGGTAGGCGTACAGCGTGTGGGGCGACACCTGCCGCTCACTGCGCAGGTGTTCGCAGTAAGCGTCCAGTTGCCGTTCCATGCTCAGCGTACCGAGCGCAGCGAGCTGTTGACCCGTGGCAGCACGCGGCCCATGACTTCGGCGATGTAGCTGAGGAACAGCGTGCCCACCGAGCTTTTATAGTGCTGCGGATCACGGCTGGCGATGGCCAGGATGCCGTGGATGCCTTGATGGCTAATGGCAACGACGGCGGTGGAGCCGATCTGCTTGCGCTGCTCTTCGCCAAACAGGAAGTCCAGTTCGTGCTCGCGCAGGCTGCCGCTGACGCTTTTGTCTTCCGAGAGCAGACCGCCGATGGCTGTTTGCGCGTCGGCGTGGGTCACCCAACGGCCGACCGGCATCGGGTTGTCACCGAGCAGGATCAGGCTGACAAAAGGCACCTGGAAATCCTGGCGCAGGCTGTCTTCGACGCTGATCACCACGTCTTCCAGGCTGGTGGCGTCCATCAGCGCGAGGATCAGTCGGCGGGTCTTGTCGAAGAGGCGGTCGTTGTCCCGGGCCACGTCCATCAGGTGCGACAGGCGATGGCGCAGTTCGATGTTGCGGTCGCGCAGGATGGTCATCTGGCGCTCGACCAGCGAAATGGTGTCGCCTCGCTGGTGCGGGATGCGCAGGGCCGGGAGCAGTTCTTCGTGCTCGACGAAGAAATCCGGATGAGCCTCCAGGTACGCGGCAATCGCCGCCGCCTCAAGGCTTTCGGAAGGGGATTCGTCGGGCTGTAGGGCGGGAACCTGGGGCTTGTCGGTCATGGGTTTGACTCACTCAAAGACGTACTTGTCCTTCGTAAACACGGACTGCCGGGCCGGTCATCAATACCGGTTGGCCAGGGCCTGCCCATTCAATGGACAAACGCCCGCCGGGCAGGTCGATCAATAGCGGCGAATCCATCCACCCCTGGCTGATCGCGGCCACCGCGGCTGCACAGGCGCCGGTGCCGCAGGCCTGGGTTTCCCCGGCGCCACGTTCCCAGACGCGCAGCTGCGCGCGATTGCGGTCGATGACCTGGAGAAAACCGACGTTGACCCGCGCCGGGAAGCGCGGGTGATGTTCGATTTTCGGCCCCAGTTCATGCACCGGTGCGTTGTTGATATCGGTGACGCGCAACACTGCATGCGGGTTGCCCATCGACACGGCGGCGAGTTCCACCGCTGTGCCGTCGACGTCCAGCGAGTAGCTCAGCGCCTGGTTGTCCGCTACGAACGGGATGTCGGCCGGCACCAGGCGCGGTGCGCCCATGTCGACGCTGATCTGGCCGTCGCTGCGGATATCCAGTTCGATAATGCCACTTTTGGTTTCGACGCGAATCTGCCGCTTTGCGGTCAGGCGCTTGTCGAGCACAAAACGGGCAAAGCACCGTGCACCGTTGCCGCACTGTTCCACTTCGGAGCCGTCGGAGTTGAAGATCCGATAGCGGAAATCCACATCCGGGTTGCTCGGCGCTTCGACGATCAGCAACTGGTCGAAACCGATGCCCGTGTGCCGATCGCCCCATTGCTTGGCGTGCTTGGGCAGGATGTGCGCGTGCTGGCTGACCAGGTCGAGGACCATGAAGTCATTGCCCAGGCCGTGCATCTTGGTAAAACGCAGCAGCATGGTTTTACTCCGGCAGCAGGCTTTCGCCAGCATACAACTCGGCTACCGTCTCACGGCGACGCACTTCAAATGCCTGATCACCGTCCACCAACACTTCGGCGGCACGGCCGCGGGTGTTGTAGTTGGAACTCATGACAAACCCGTAGGCGCCAGCCGAATGCACGGCCAGCAGGTCGCCTTCTTCGAGGGCCAACTGACGGTCCTTGGCCAGGAAGTCGCCGGTTTCGCAGATCGGCCCGACGATGTCGTAGGCGCGAGCGGCGGTGGCGCGAGGGCGCACGGCGGTGACGTCCATCCAGGCCTGGTACAGCGCCGGGCGGATCAGGTCGTTCATGGCCGCGTCGACGATGGCGAAGTCTTTGTGTTCGGTGTGCTTGAGGTACTCGACCTGCGTCAGCAGCACGCCGGCGTTGGCGACAATGAAGCGACCCGGCTCGAACACCAGCGCCAGGTCACGACCGTCGAGACGTTCGCGCACGGCTTTGATGTAGTCGGCAGCCAGTGGCGGCTCTTCATCGCGATAACGCACACCCAGGCCACCACCGAGATCGATGTGACGCAGGTAGATGCCGCAATCGCCGAGGCGGTCGACCAGGCCCAGCAGGCGGTCGAGGGCGTCGATGAAAGGCGGCAGGGTGGTCAGTTGCGAACCGATGTGGCAATCGACGCCGACCACTTCCAGGTTCGGCAGCTGTGCGGCGCGGATGTACACGTCTTCGGCGTCGGCAATGGCGATGCCGAACTTGTTCTCTTTGAGACCGGTGGAAATGTACGGGTGCGTGCCGGCATCGACGTCCGGGTTCACACGCAGCGAGATCGGTGCGCGAACGCCCAGCTCGGCGGCGACAACCTGCAGGCGTTCCAGCTCGTCGGTGGATTCGACGTTGAAGCAATGCACGCCGACTTCCAGGGCGCGACGCATGTCGTCACGGGTCTTGCCGACACCGGAGAACACGATCTTGTCGGCGCTGCCGCCAGCGGCCAGTACTCGTTCCAGCTCGCCACGGGAAACGATGTCGAAACCGGCGCCCAGGCGCGCCAGGACATTCAGCACACCCAGGTTGGAGTTGGCCTTGACCGCGAAGCAGACCAGGTGCGGCATGCCGGCCAGTGCATCGGCATACGCCAGGTACTGGGCTTCGATGTGGGCACGGGAGTAGACGTAGGTCGGGGTGCCAAAGCGTTCGGCGATGGCGGACAGGGCAACCCCTTCCGCGAACAGCTCGCCGTCACGGTAGTTAAAAGCGTCCATGGCGTTCCCTTATTGGTAGACGTCGTGCTTGTGTGCTTTCGACGGCTGCTTTTGCGAGGACTGGGCCTGCTCGGCAGGGTCCTGGGAATCGTCAGGCAGGTACAGCGGACCTTTTTGACCGCAGGCCGACACAAGGCAGGCAACCGCGAGGAGCGCAGCAAGGGAGGAGATCAAGCGCTTCATTGCGAAATCCTTGAAAAATGCGTTAATTGCGCCGGAGTATACCGGCCACCCGGCAGCTTGCCTATGCGACGGGGCTCCCGTCCGGCGGGGCTTGCCACATGCCTTTGAGATCACGCATTCCCTGTAGGAGCGAGCCTGCTCGCGAAAGCGCCGGTACATTCAACATTATCGTCGCCTGACACATCGCTTTCGCGAGCAGGCTCGCTCCCACAGGTTCAGTGATCTGTCGGTTATTCTTTGCAATCACCGGGGCTCGGCCGTATCTTGCGGCGCTTGAGCGTGAGTACACACTTTTTGAGGTTGCCGTAATGAGTTTGACCGAAGCCCGCTTCCACGACCTGGTCGATGCCACCCAGCAAACGCTGGAGGATATTTTCGACGAGAGCGACCTGGATATCGACCTGGAGAGCTCGGCCGGTGTGCTCACCGTCAAGTTCGAGAACGGCAGCCAGTTGATCTTCAGCCGCCAGGAACCCCTGCGTCAGCTGTGGCTGGCGGCAGTGTCCGGCGGTTTCCACTTCGACTACGACGAAGAGAGCGAGCGCTGGATGTGCGACAAGAGCGAAGAGCAACTCGGCGAGATGCTTGAGCGCATCGTCCAGCAACAGGCTGGTGTTGAATTCGATTTCGAAGGTCTGTGAGATCGTGACTCAGCCTGCACCCGCCCGCCCGCCGAAACCGCTCTACAGCAATGTCAGCCCGGCGGTTCCTTCGCCGTGCAGCGGTGTCTGCCGGCTGGACGAGCAGAAAGTCTGCCTGGGGTGTTTTCGCCATGTTGAAGACATCCGCGAATGGCGTTCGGCCGACGATGAGCGTCGGCGCACGATTTGCGCCCAGGCCTCCCATCGCAAAGCCAACACCGCCCCCCTGTAGGAGCGAGCTCGCTCGCGATGGTCGTTAACGATGACGAGGGTTGCCTGAATGAACGCGGTGCCCTCTCGTTCTTCGCGAGCAAGCTCGCTCCTACAGGGACCGCGCGCTGTCCGGTGGCAGCTTGTATATTTTTTGAGCTGTGATAGTGTCCGGCTACGCCTCAACCCATCGAGGTTCGTGAAAACCCCGCCTTTTTCTGGCGGGGTTTTGCTTTTTTCGTGCAGAAGAAAGGAGTCTGCCCTGATCATGACCGCACCTTCCATCACCCTTACCCGACTGGACGTGCAACGTCTCGAGCGCCTGATCGACAGCCTGGACGACACGCTGCCGGGCGTTATCGCGCTGCAAACCGAACTGGATCGCGCCGATACGCTGGTCAGTCACGAAGAAGTGCCTGCTGACGTCGTGACCATGAATTCCAAGGTGCATTGCCGTGAAGAAAGCAGTGGCAAGGACTATCACCTGACGTTGGTCTATCCCAAGGATGCCAACGCCGACGAAGGCAAGATCTCCATCCTGGCGCCGGTGGGCAGTGCGTTGCTCGGCCTGAAAGTCGGACAGCACATCGATTGGCCCGCACCGGGCGGCAAAACCCTCAAGCTGACCCTGCTTGAAGTCGAATCGCAGCCAGCCAATGGCGGCGATTTCCCGGAATAAGCTTCATTAGACCAGTTCGAGCGCGTCGTTCAAGGCGCGCTCCAGGTCGGCCTTGTAGCGCAGGTACAAATTGCTTGAGCTCTGACCATCACCGAGCAGGCCCGAGAGGTCCAGGTCGGTGATGTAGCAGCGATAGCGTTCGGTTTCACGGCGCTGCTCGACGATTTCCCGGGCGACTACACTGAACAGCTGTTCGCCGTGCTCCAGCTCTGAAAACTCCCGCTGATTGCAATACAACGTGACCTGCACCTCGCCCGGTGCGGCTTTGCCGACGATCGCCTGCACGTCGTAGAACGGCTTGTTGACCGGGGTTTGCGGCGCGGCCCGGGCCTCGACGCGACGGGCCCGCCCGGGACCGGATGGCAGCAGTTGGTAATACAGCGTGTCCACGTTCAATGGCTGGGCGGCGTCCATCGGCAGCAAGGCATCGCGCCGGTACTGGATCGATTGCAGGAAGCGTTGCAGCGGCACCAGCAGGCTTTGTTCGTCGTGATAGGGCAGGCGTTGCTGCCACAAGGCGTTGAATTCATCCAGCACGTACAGATCGGCCTGGTCGTCGTGAATCCGGTAGAACACCTGAATGCTCTCCGGCAGGCCCATGGGCAGAATCAACGCCAGGTCCTGATCTTCCAGGGCCATCGGGTCCAGGTGCAGCGGGCTGTAGCTCGCCAGCTCTTCGCCGAGGTAATCGAACAGCGCCGGCAGCGTGGCGAGGGCGACATGATTGACCTGGCCCGGCACCAGTTCCAGCACGTGGTAATGCTGCTGGACCTGTATCAGGTAGCGATGATTGAGCTTGCTCAGCAGCAGGGTCTGCGCGGTGTCGATAATTTCCTCGACCCGTTGCGCAATGAACTGCGCGCGGTTGTGGCAGAAACAACGCACCCGCAGCTTCGGTTGCCGCGGCCCGTTCGGCAGGTTGTTGAGGTAGTCGCGCAGGCAGTCGAGCAGGGCGTGAGGGCCGTCAAAGCGATTGACCAGCACCTCGTTCCAGCTGTTGAGCGTGACCTGGTCCAGGGTCAGCACCAGGTTTTCCCGGACCCCGGCGTAACTCAGCGAGTCGGTGCGCTCGGTGGTCATCAGGATGTTCAGGTCGCGATGATGCTTGAGCGGATCGACACCGACGTTCACCAGGATCAGCACTTCGCTCGGCACGGCGGCACGCAGCAAGGGTTCTTCGGCAACGGTGGGCAGGGGCAGGGCGATGCTTTGTTGCAGGCTGCCGAGCAGGTTGAACAGTTCGAACTCGCTCAGGTCACTTTCGCCGGGGTGCAGGGCCAGGCGCGTGCTGCTGTCGATCACGCCGTTGCGGTGGCACCAGGTCAGCAGCTCCAGCAACTGGCGGCTGCGCTTGATCGGCGCGAAATGCTCCCATTCGAGGGCGGTCAGGCTGCCGTTGTACAAGCCCCACTGGGTTTGCCCGGCTTCTTTCTTGTTGGGCGCATTCACCAGCGTCAGGGTGTCTTCGGCCAGGTCCGGGGCGATGCCCGGGTTGATGAACTCGACCTTGTCCGCCTTGCGCTCGAAGGCCGCATACAAGCGTCGCCCCAGCACATTGAGGTCGCGCTTGTTGATCAGGCTGACCGTCTGCTCGCTGCGGGCAAACTCCGTCAGAAAGCGATAGCTGTAATTCAGTTCGTTGACCAGCGCCCGGCGTTCGGAGCTGACCTGGCGGACTTTCCACTGGCTGCGGCTGTCGAGCAGCGCCAGTTGACGATGATCCCAGTGCCATTCGTGCGCCAGGCGCTCAAGCAACGAGCGTTGCCAACTCTGGGTGCGACTGTTGCCGGTGAGCTTGCGGTTGACCTTCAGGTACAGCGCACGCCGCACCAGTTCCAGGCGCTCGGGTTCGCCACGGGCGGTGAGGTATTCCTCGATGCGCCGATAGACCACGACATACGGATCCAGCTCGTCGAGATCGAGTTGATTGGCAAACACCGCTTGTTTGAAGCGCAGGCTCAGGCACTGAACCCTGGGGTGCTCGCTGGCGTAGACCTCGGTCAGCAAGAGCTTGAGCACCGATTTGTAGGGCGACTCGATGCCCTTGAACAACTGCCAGAGCCCGGCGCCGATGAATTCGCCGGGCGGGATGTAGGCCAGATGCCCGAGGTCGAGAGTTTCATCGGCGCGAATAAAACGCTTGGATAGCAACGTATGGGTGTAGCGGTCGTAGGCGTTCTCTTCGTACACCGGCACCAGCCACCACACCGGCGTACGCCCGGCCAGCCAGATGGCGGTGCGATAGAACTCGTCCAGCAGCAGGTAGTGCTGGGTGGTGCCGCAGTCTTCCGAACTCAGTTGATTGTCCCGCTCGCCGAGCACGAAGCGGGCCGGGTCGATCAGGAAAAAATGCGCCTCGGCGCCCTGGCTGGCAGCCCAGATTTCAAGCAACTGGCATTTTTTGCGCAGCTCGGCGAGTTCGCTTTCGCTCAAGTCCGGTGCGTGGCAAACCCACACGTCCATGTCGCTCTGGTCGGCCTGGGCGAGGGTGCCGAGGCTGCCCATCAGGAACAGGCCGTGTATCGGGCGCGGCGGATTGCTGCCGTGGCGCGGTTTGTAGGAAAACGAGCGGGTCAGGCGCTGGGCTTCGGCGAGGGCGTTGGCGTCGGGCTCGAAGTTCGACAGCCCGGCGGGAGTGCTGCCCGACACATAGCCCGGCAACAGCGGATGATTGACGTGGAAAAACAGCGGCAGCAGGGTCAGCACCCCTTGCTGGCGCGTCGACAACCCTTCCATGGCTCGCGCCATGCGGCCCTCGTTGAGTTTCAGAAAGCGTGCGCGCAGCTGGCTGAGAACCTTGCGGTCAATTCCCTCGTCCAGATCGGGGCGGATTTCATGGGTGCGGGTCATGTCAGCTCAAACCGGCTCGCGGGGCTCGGACGTCGGAGGTCTCAGAATGAAGGGGAGTTTAGCGTCTCGGGCCTGGGTCGTTCAGGCTGATTGTGCTTTTTTGGCGTCAGATTTCTATCGCGAGGCGACAGTCAGTCGCGGAGATTGCCCGCGGAAATCCCGTAGCAGGGGTTCCCGTGGGCGAGGCGGTGATGCTCAGGCCGTTTCCTGAACACTCAGAATGGTCAGAACGGTTTGCACACTTTGCGCGGCGTCACGACCCAGGCTGGTCAGGTAACCACCGTCGGGCTGGTCGATCAGTTCTTTTTCGTACAGGCGTTGAGCGGCAGCAATGGCTTTCGGGGCAGCGGTCTGATGAATTTTCAAACCTTCCTGGGAACTGTCCAGGTTGAAGAGTGCGAGGATTTCCAGTTCGGCAACCAACTCAGGGGTAAGCGACATAAGGACTCCAGACTTTCTAGGAATTGGACGACAGCGCCCCTAAGGTGATCCCACTCGTGCGGCATGTCCAGTGCTCGCGACAGGGTTTTTTCACCACGGGAAGCATTCCCCGGCGAGTGGTGCGGCAGCGGGGTGCGTACCAGTGTAGTCAGGGTCTGGGGGAAGGCAGAAATGGATGGGTGACAATTTGTGTGGGAGCGAACGAAGCCGCTCCCGACAGGTATTCGCTTACTTCTTTTCCGGCGGCAATTCCGGCAAGGCGCGCAGGGCGGCTTCGTACCATTCGGTATTGAACGCGCGGTCTTCTTCGAGGATCGCGTCGATTTCTACCGCTAAAACGTGGGCCATCAGGTTGAGGATTTCCTCACGCTCGTAGCCCACCAGGGTCAGCTTGTTGAAGGTCGCCTTGGCGGCCGGCGGGTTGTCGCTTTCGATCTGGTTTTCGATCGCTTCGACCAGGGTGTTCTCGGTGAATTCTTCTTCGTCGCTATCGATGTCGGTTGGCTCGCTCATGGCAGGCTCCTCTAGGTAAGGCGGGCAGTTTACCTGCATTCAGCGCCGTGATGCTGCTGGCGAGAAGTGCCTTGGCGTTCTATAAAACATCCACTGCCAACCCCCCGCACGGCCTGGAGGCTATGTGATGCTCAAGCTTTACGGATTTTCCGTCAGTAACTACTACAACATGGTGAAACTGGCGCTGCTGGAGAAAGGGCTGCCGTTCGAGGAAGTGCCGTTTTATGCCGGCACAAGCCCCGAGGCATTGGCGATCAGCCCGCGGGGCAAGGTGCCGGTGCTGCGCGTCGAGCAAGGGTTTATCAACGAAACCGCGGTCATCCTCGAATACATCGAGCAGAGTCAGAAGGGCACGCCGCTGCTGCCGAGCGATCCTTTCGAGCGCGCACAGGTCCTGGCACTGGCCAAGGAAATCGAGCTGTACATCGAACTGCCGGCTCGCGCCTGCTACGCCGAAGCTTTTTTCGGCATGGCGGTGCCGGACGCGATCAAGGACAAGACCAAAGCCGAGTTGCTGCTGGGTTTTGCCTCGCTTGGGCGGCATGGCAAGTTTGCCCCTTATGTCGCGGGCGACAGCCTGAGCCTCGCGGATTTGTACTTCCTGTACAGCGTGCCGCTGGCCTGTGCCGTGGGGCACAAGCTGTTCGGTCTCGATCTGTTGGCCGAGATGCCGAAAGCGAAGGCATTGCTTGAGCGACTGGAGCAGAACCCGAACGTGCAGCGGATTGCGGCGGACAAGGAGGCGGCGATGCCGGCATTTATGGCGATGGTGGCGTCCAAGCGATAAAAAGCAGGGACGGCCATTTTGCGTGTATTGGGAGATCGCAACTTTTTGTCCCATATGTCACGCGCCCTTGTCCGACGGAGCTTTCCGGCGCCTGGGTCGTACACAGTAATAATCAGGCGCTTACAGGCTTTTTCGAGCCTCGCTTACTTTGAGCATCGTTTTCCAATCAGGAAGCAACACGGTCAAGGAGACCTTACGATGCTCAAACTCTATGGCTTCGCAGCCAGCAATTATTTCAACATGGTCAAACTGGCACTCCTGGAAAAAGGCGTGCCGTTTGAAACCGTGCCTTTTCACGGGTGCCAGAATCCGGACATCCTGGCTGTCAGCCCTCGCGGAAAAGTGCCGGTGCTGGAAACCGAGCAAGGTTTCCTGAGCGAGACGGACGCCATTCTTGATTACATCGAAGAGACGCAAGGCGGGATCGCGCTGCTGCCCGAAAATCCGTTTGCGCGGGCCGGTGTCAGGGCGCTGGCCAAGGAAATCGAGTTGTACATCGAACTGCCGGCGCGAACCTGTTATGTCGAAGTCGTTTTTGGCTGCCGTCCGACCCCAGAGGCTATCAGGCTCAAGGCTGGCCGGGACTTGTTGAAGGGATTTGCCACGCTGGCGCGACACGGGAAATTTGCGCCCTATGTGGCGGGGGAGCATTTCACGCTCGCCGATCTGTACTTTCTGTACAGCGTTGAACACGCCCGTGAGGTAGGGCAGTCAGTGCTGGGTAAAGACCTGTTGGACGGCATGCCCGAAGCTCAGGCGTTGCTGGATCGCTTGGCACAGAACCCGAATGTGCAAAAGGTGGCGGCGGACAAAGAGGCCGAATGGCCTGCATTTCTGGCGAGGGTCCGGGGATAGTTTTTTCATGAAAAAGCCTGAGGCCCCTTGCGGGCCTCAGGCTTCAGGCAGCTCTTAGCGGCTGGCGAGCAACGCCTGACCGCGAACCACAGCCTTGCGGACCTGCGCCGGCGCAGTGCCGCCGATATGGTCACGGGCGTTCACCGAGCCTTCCAGCGTCAGCACGGCGAACACGTCCTGATCGATCTGGTCGCTGAACTTGCGCAGTTCTTCCAGGCTCATTTCCGCCAGGTCCTTGCCGCTTTCCACGCCGTACTTCACGGCGTGGCCAACGATTTCGTGGCAGTCACGGAACGGCAGGCCACGGCGCACCAGGTAGTCGGCGAGGTCGGTGGCGGTGGAGAAACCGCGCAGCGCCGCTTCGCGCATCATTGCGTGCTTGGGTTTGATCGCCGGGATCATGTCGGCAAAGGCCCGCAGCGAGTCGCGCAAGGTGTCGGCGGCGTCGAACAGCGGCTCTTTGTCTTCCTGGTTGTCCTTGTTGTAGGCCAACGGCTGGCCTTTCATCAGGGTCAGCAGGCCCATCAGCGCACCGAACACACGGCCGGTCTTGCCACGCACCAGCTCCGGCACATCCGGGTTTTTCTTTTGCGGCATGATCGAGCTGCCGGTGCAGAAGCGGTCAGGTAGATCGATGAACTGGAACTGGGCGCTGGTCCACAGCACCAGCTCTTCGGAGAAGCGCGACAGGTGCATCATCGCGATGCTCGCGGCCGAGCAGAATTCGATAGCGAAGTCACGATCGGACACGTTGTCCAGCGAGTTGCCGCCCACGGCGTCGAAGCCCAGCAGTTGCGCGGTGTACTCGCGGTCGATCGGGTAGGTGGTGCCCGCCAGTGCAGCGCTGCCCAGGGGCATGCGGTTGGTGCGCTTGCGGCAGTCGACCAGACGCTCGTAGTCGCGGCTGAGCATTTCGAACCAGGCCAGCATGTGGTGCCCGAAGGTCACCGGCTGCGCGGTTTGCAGGTGGGTGAAGCCCGGCATGATGCTGTCGGCTTCGCGCTCGGCCTGTTCCAGCAGGCCTTTTTGCAGGCGGGTGATTTCGCCGAGGATCAGGTCGATCTCGTCCCGCAGCCACAGGCGGATGTCGGTGGCGACCTGATCGTTACGGCTGCGGCCGGTGTGCAGCTTTTTACCGGTCACGCCGATGCGGTCGGTCAGGCGCGCCTCGATGTTCATGTGTACGTCTTCGAGGTCGATGCGCCAGTCGAACTGGCCGGCCTCGATTTCACCCTGGATGGTCTTCAGGCCATCGGTGATGCTGTCGCGCTCGGCATCGGTCAGCACGCCGACCTTGGCCAGCATGGTGGCGTGGGCGATCGAGCCCATGATGTCGTGGCGATACAGGCGCTGGTCGAAAGTGACGGAGGCGGTGAAGCGGGCGACGAAGGCGTCGACGGGTTCACTGAAGCGGCCGCCCCAGGACTGATTGGTCTTGTCAGTGCTCATGAATTCGCTCGTATCGGCTGAAGAAAGATGGCGTTGAAAGCTGCCGCGGATAATAACAGGGTTGCCAATCCTGTCGCTGACACTGGTCGACACGTTTTTTTCTCATGCCGCGGCCTATGCTTGCGGCCAGCCCGAGGGCAATTGCGCAACGATATTTTTCAATTGAGCAATAACGTCCCGGCAACCGTCTACAGTTGGACAGTAGGATCAGCGCACTTCTCGGCGCTGCAGCGGACTATAAGAAGAGGGGGTGTTCATATTGTGTATCAGCAAACCCTACGGCGATGCCTCGCCAACCGCCGATTGCCCGGCAAATAAAAATTTAGCAGTCGGACGGGCGGCACTTTTTGGCCCTCGCGCTAGTCTTAGCGTGGATCGCGGTGACGGACGTCACTTCACCTGTCTACGCTATCCTTGTGCGAGACTCACGCAGGAATCCAGCGCAATATGAATGTCCTGATCGTTGATGACGAACCCCTTGCCCGCGAGCGCCTGAGCCGAATGGTCGGCGAACTCGAGGGATACAGCGTCCTGGAGCCCAGCGCCACGAACGGCGAAGAAGCGTTGGCACTGATCGACAGCCACAAGCCGGATATCGTTTTGCTCGATATCCGCATGCCGGGCCTGGACGGCCTGCAAGTGGCTGCCCGATTGTGCGAACGCGAAACCCCGCCTGCCGTGGTGTTTTGCACAGGGCCCGATGAATTTGCCGTGGAAGCCTTACAGGCCAGCGCCGTAGGCTATCTGGTGAAACCTGTGCGTACAGAACACTTGCATGAAGCGTTGAAAAAAGCCGAGCGGCCCAATCGTGTCCAGCTTGCGGCTTTGACCCGTCCCGCCGCCGAGACCGGCAGCGGCCCCCGCAGCCACATCAGCGCCCGAACCCGTAAGGGGATTGAGCTGATTCCGCTGGGTCAGGTGGTCTACTTCATTGCCGACCACAAATACGTGACCTTGCGCCATGAAGGCGGCGAAGTGCTTCTGGATGAGCCGCTCAAGGCCCTTGAAGATGAATTCGGTGACCGGTTCGTGCGTATTCACCGCAACGCCCTGGTCGCCCGCGAGCGCATCGAGCGTCTGCAGCGCACGCCATTGGGGCATTTCCAGCTGTTCCTCAAAGGCCTGAACGGTGACGCCCTGATCGTCAGCCGGCGGCATGTGGCCGGTGTGCGCAAAATGATGCAACAGCTTTAATTCGCTGTCCGCAGGCGAATTTCTCACCCGATTGCCGGACATCCGGGGCCAGGGAGGCCGGGCAACACCTGATTCAAGTCAAAGTGGATTTGGCTGAGCTGTTATTATCCGCCGTATCTATTCAGTACGGATTGATCCATGTCCTCTCGCGAAATCCGCATCGCCACCCGCAAAAGTGCTCTCGCCCTGTGGCAGGCCGAATACGTCAAAGCCCGTCTTGAAGAGGCCCATCCGGGTCTGCTCGTGACGCTGGTGCCCATGGTCAGTCGCGGCGACAAGCTGCTCGACTCGCCACTGTCGAAAATCGGCGGCAAGGGCCTTTTCGTCAAGGAACTGGAAACCGCGCTGCTGGAAAACGAAGCCGACATCGCCGTGCATTCCATGAAAGACGTGCCGATGGATTTCCCCGAAGGCCTGGGCCTGTTCTGCATCTGCGAGCGAGAAGACCCGCGTGATGCCTTCGTCTCCAATACCTATGCCAGCCTGGACGAGCTGCCACAAGGCAGCATCGTCGGCACGTCGAGCCTGCGCCGTCAGGCCCAGTTGCTGACCCGTCGCCCGGACCTGGAAATCCGCTTCCTGCGCGGTAACGTCAACACGCGCCTGGCCAAGCTGGATGCCGGCGAATACGACGCCATCATCCTCGCCGCTGCGGGCCTGATTCGCCTGGGCTTCGAAGACCGCATCACCTCGGCCATCAGCGTTGACGACAGCCTGCCGGCCGGTGGCCAGGGCGCCGTCGGCATCGAATGCCGCACCGCAGACACCGAAATCCACGCGTTGCTCGCACCGCTGCACCATCAGGACACCGCCACCCGCGTGACGGCCGAACGTGCGCTCAATAAACATCTGAATGGCGGCTGCCAGGTGCCAATCGCCTGCTACGCCGTGCTGGAAGGCGAGCAGATCTGGTTGCGCGGTCTGGTGGGTGATCCGAGCGGCGGTTTGCTGCTCAGTGCCGAGGCCCGTGCACCGCGCAGCGAGGCCGAAACCCTGGGTGTGCAAGTCGCCGAAGACCTTCTGAACCAGGGCGCCAACGACATTCTGAAAGCGGTCTACGGCGAGGCAGGTCACGAGTGACAGGCTGGCGCCTGCTGCTGACGCGTCCGGCGGATGAGTCGGCGGCGCTGAGTGTTGTCCTGTCCGAAGCGGGGATTTTCAGCAGCAGCTTGCCGCTTTTGGAAATCGAACCGATTCCGGCCTCTGACACAATGCGCGAGGTGATTCAGCAGCTGGATCGTTATTGCGCGGTGATCGTGATCAGTAAACCTGCCGCCAGAATCGCGGTGGATCTGGTCAAGCAGTACTGGCCACAACCACCGCGTCTGAAGTGGTTCAGCGTGGGGGCGGCGACGGCGCAGATTCTTGATGATCATGGCCTGGATGTGAGTTTCCCCGGCGAGGGCGACGACAGCGAAGCCTTGCTCGAACTTGCTCAACTGCGCGCGGCTGTCGCCCGGCCGGATCCGCGGGTGTTGATCATGCGCGGCGAGGGTGGGCGCGAGTTGCTCGCTGAGCGTTTGCGCGAGCTTGGTGCTAGTGTCGAGTATCTGGAGTTGTACCGCCGCGAGCTGCCGCACTATCCGCCGGCGACATTGCCTGAGCGGATCGGGGCGGAACGCTTGAACGGGCTGGTGGTCAGCAGTGGACAGGGTTTTGAGCACCTGCATCAATTGGCCGGCGATGCCTGGCCGCAGTTGGCGCGGTTGCCGTTGTTTGTTCCAAGCCCCAGGGTCGCCGAGCTGGCACGTGCCGCCGGGGCCCAAACAGTTGTGGATTGTCGTGGCGCCAGTGCCGCGGCTTTGCTGACGGCGTTGCGGGAGCATCCCGAACCCGTTCTATAATGCAAAGGATGGATACGTGAACGAAACTGCCTTGCCTAAAGATGACTCCCGGCCAGTGATCGATCTCGATGCGCCGGTGGAAACGCCGGTTGAAAACGCACCACCTGCTGCCGTGCAGCGCCGAGGTAACGGGCTGGCAATCGTCGCGCTGCTGCTGGGCGCCGCCGGTGTGGCGGTAGGTGGTTGGGGGGTGTGGCAGGTGCGTCACCTGCAAGCCAATACCCAGGAGCAGTTGAGTCAGGTGCAGGCGTTGAATGATCAGGCGCAGAGTCTGAAACTCAACGAACAGCGTTTGAGCGCGCGCCTTGAGCAAATGCCCGCCGCTGAAGAGCTGGACGCGCGCAGCCGTCTGGTGGTCCAGCTGCAAGGCGATCAGCAGCGCTTGAATCAACGACTGGAAACCGTCCTCGGCGCAAGCCGCAAGGACTGGCGCCTGGCCGAGGCCGAGCATTTGCTCCGTCTGGCCAGCTTGCGGCTTTCGGCGTTGCAGGACATCAGCAGTGCCCAGGCCCTGGTGCAGGGCGCCGATGAAATTCTTCGCGAACAGAACGATCCCGGTTCCTTCGCCGCTCGCGAGCAAGTGGCGAAAACCCTGGTCGCCTTGCGCAGTACCGAACAGCCGGACCGTACCGGCCTGTTCCTGCGTCTGGGTGCGTTGCGTGATCAGGTGGTCAACCTCACCGAGCTGGCGCCCGAGTACAAGGACCGTGGCGATTCGCTGCTCGGCCTGACCGCCGATGGCGATGGCGCCAGTCGTTGGGCGCAATGGTGGGATCAGATCTCGCGTTACATCCGCATCGATTTCAACGCTGACAAAAACGTGCGTCCGCTGCTGGCGGGGCAGAGCCTGAGCCAGGTGCGCCTGGCCCTGAGCCTGGCGCTGGAGCAGGCGCAGTGGGCGGCGCTCAACGGTCAGGCGGCGGTGTATACCCAGGCGCTGGCGGAGGCGCGGGACGTGCTCAAGGGCAACTTCAACCCGGATAACCCGCAGAGCAAAGTGATGCTTGAGCAGGTTGGTGAGTTGAGCAAGGAGCCGGTCACGGTGGTGACGCCTGATTTGAGCGGTACGTTGAGCGCGGTTCAGGGTTATCTGGAGCGCCGCAACGTCAACGCCGAAGACTCGATCAAGCCTATGGCGAAACCTGCCGCGAACACTGCCCAGGAGGCCACCCCATGAAGCGCCTCTATGTGATCGTATTTCTGGTCATTGCCGCTGCGGCTGCATTGGGATTGGCGATCGCCGAGCATTCCGGCTACGTGCTGATCGCCTACAAAAGCTTCCGTTTCGAATCGAGCCTGTGGGCGACCCTGGCCTTGGTGGCGGTTTTGTGGCTGGTGTTCTGGGGTATCAAGGCGCTGGTTGAACTGGTCACGACTTCCAGTGGCGTGGTCAATCCCTGGTCGCGGCGCAATCGTAGTCGCCGGGTACAGGTTGCGATCGAGCACGGTCAGTTGGACCTGGCTGAAGGTCGTTGGGCCAGCGCACAGCGTCATTTGCATCGCGCCGCTGAAGCCGAGCGCCAGCCACTGCTGTACTACCTCGGTGCGGCCCGTGCCGCGAACGAACAAGGTCATTACGAGGAAAGCGACAGCCTGCTTGAGCGCGCCCTGGAGCGCCAACCCCAGGCTGAGCTGGCGATTGCTTTGAGCCACGCACAGTTGCAGACCGACCGGGGTGATACCGACGGCGCGCTGGCGACGTTACAGGCGATGCATGAGCGTCATCCCCATAGCGTTCAGACCTTGCGCCAGTTGCAGCGTCTGCATCAACAGCGCGGTGACTGGTCGGCGGTGATCCGGCTGCTGCCGGAACTGCGCAAGGACAAGGTCCTGCCACCCGCCGAGCTGGCCGAACTGGAACGCCGGGCCTGGGGAGAAAACCTGTCCCTGGCCGCGCGTCAGGAAGAGGACGGGACGGTCGGTTTGCAATCGCTCGACCGCGCCTGGCAGCAACTCACTTCGGCGCAGCGCCAGGAACCGCAATTGGTGTTGGCGTATGCCGAGCAGCTTCGCCAGCTGGGTGCCCATGTCGAGGCCGAAGACGTGCTGCGAACGGCGCTCAAGCGCAACTACGACAGCCATCTGGCACGTCTTTACGGACTGGTTCGCGGCAGTGATCCAGCCCGTCAGTTGCAGACCGCCGAAGGCTGGCTGAAGAATCATTCGGCCGATCCGGGCCTGCTCCTGACCCTGGGGCGCCTGTGTCTGCAAAACAGCCTGTGGGGCAAGGCGCGGGACTATCTGGAAAGCAGCCTGCAGGTGCAGCGCAATCCCGAAGCGTGTGCGGAGCTGGCGCGATTGCTGGCGCAGTTGGGCGATACCGAGCGCAGCAATCAGTTGTTCCAGGAAGGCCTTGGCCTGCTGGATGAACGCTTGCTGGCGGCGCCGTTGCCGGTGCTTGCTCGCGCTTGATGGCTTACCTGTGTAGCCGCCGAACGCAAGTCGCGGCGGTTACTACAGGGTGTGTGTCCAGCCCCCGAATTTGTCGATTTCCTACAGCCTCGTTCCCTTGGAGGCAGAATCCTACAGAGGCCTACACCTGATCCTCTCGATTCTGTCGGGAATTCCCTACGTCAGCGCTGAAGTGTCTCTGCTGCCCTGTCTTGTAAGGCCGGCACGCTTTCCTCTACCGTAACCACTTGTCTCTACTGGTACGGAAAAGCCATGCCTCTGGCCTGCTCACGCTCCCTGTTCTTCATGGCTTTCGTTGCCGGCGCCCTGGCCTTGGGCACGTCCTATTACCTAGAATATGCCGTCGGCCTTCAATCCTGTGGCATGTGCCTGATGCAGCGGCTTTGCCTGGCGTTGTTCACGGGTGTCTGTCTGATGGCTTCGGTGCACGGGCCCGGCCGCGTGGGTTCGTTCCTGTATTGGCTGCTGGGTTTGCTGTGCAGCCTGGCGGGGACGGTGACCGCGTGGCGTCAGGTGTTGCTGCAGGGTGATCCGCAGCGACAGCTGTCCCCTTGTTCGCCCGACCTGAGCGATCTGCTGGCCAGCAACACCTGGTTTGAGGTGCTGCAGCAGATGTTCAACGGCACGGCGGACTGCGCGCGAATTACCTGGACACTGTTCGACCTGAGTGTCCCGGAATGGAGTCTGCTGTTCTTTTTCGCCATGACGATCCTGGCTGTTTATCAGTTGCTGCGCCTGCTTCGGATTGCCTTTCAGCGACCGCTCAGCGGCGCGTCGTCGCACCCGGCTCTGGCGGGCGATTAAACACTTGTATGAACTTTATCTCCTGCGTACCTTGAAGCGACAGTCGCGCGGGCATAATCTGGCCCGCACGTGTCATTGGAATTATGTTGCTCGAATGACGCTCTGCCTGGCCGATCCTTGATCTTCAAGCGTGCGGCAGGTGTAGGGCAGCATGACCCACAAGGGAAGAGAGATCACCATGCTCGAAAGTTGTCAGAATGCTCAGGAACGCTGGGGTGGAGTGCATCTGCTGATCGATCGCTGGTTGCAGGAGCGTCACGAACTGGTTCGGGCCTATGATGCTCTCGGCGCCAAGCCTGAGGCACTGGGCGAGAACCGCAAGCCATTGCAGGAATTCTGCGGCGTGCTGGTCGATTACGTGTCTGCCGGGCACTTCGAGATCTACGAACAGCTGACGGGGGAAGCCAAGGCTTTCAACGACAAGCGCGGTCTGGAGCTCGCCGAGACCATCTACCCCCGCATCGACGTCATCACCGAGAAGCTGCTCGCGTTCAACGACCTGTGCGATGCAGGCAAATGCGTGGCGGAGAAATTCAAGGAGCTGGGCGGCCTGTTGCACGAACGCTTCGAACTGGAAGACTGCCTGATCGAAGTGCTGCACACCGCACACAAGGAAGAGGATTCGGTTCAAGCCTGAACCCCTTCCGGCAACACCCTCAAAAACGGTGCGCTATGCGCGCCGTTTTTCGTTTCCGCTATTCAGCTCGTGGCGCCACGCAATTCGACTTCGAACACCAGCGGCGTGTACGGCTCGATCAAGTCGCCGGCACCGTCGGCGCCATAGGCTTGAGCCGATGGAATCACCAATCGCCACTTCGCACCCACCGGCATGTTTTGCAGTGCGCTGCGCCATCCGCTGATCACGCTGTCGAGACTGAACCATTGCGGCTGACTGTTCTGGTCGAACACGGTGCCGTCGGGAAGACGGCCAATGTACAACACCTGGACTTTGCCATTCGGGCCGGCTTTCGCGCCGGTGCCTGGTACCAGCTCAGTCATCAGCACGCCGTCGGCCAGTTCATGAACGCCGGGTTTGGCTTTTTCCACGGCGAGAAAACGCTGCTCTTTTTCGAGGACGGCTTCGCTTTGTGGCGCGCTTTGTTGCAGCGACACCTGCGCTTCGTGCTCGGTCAGAATCTGTTCGATCTGCTCGTCTTTCAGCGCCAGGGGTTTGCCTTGATAGGCTTGCTGCAGACCTTCGACCAGCGCCTGAAGTTGTAGCTCCGGCACCTCTTGGCGCAGGCGCTCACCAAGGCTCGCGCCCAGGCTGTAAGCGAGATCGTGAGCTTCGGTTTCCTTGGTTTTTTCGGCGGCCTGGGCCACGGAGAAAAACACGCACAGCGATAAAAAAAGGTAGCGCGACATCGGCACTCTCCGACCTGGGATGCGGCAGATTATGCCAGTGTGAATGCGTTCGACAGTGAACTTGTTTTGCGCAAGCGCAGAAGATTTTCGATCCGTTGCAACGCAGTGCTTTCGATACTGTCAACATGCCCTAGCGGCGGTCCCTGCAGAGGTCTAGTATGAGCCGCACCCACGTCAGCCAGGAGGTAAACCATGTCGGCCACCAAGAAGCCTGTAAATACCCCGTTGCATTTACTCCAACAACTCTCGGGCAGCCTGCTCGAGCATTTGGAAACCGCTTGTTCCCAAGCCTTGGCTGATGCTGAAAAACTGCTCGCCAAACTGGAAAAACAGCGCGGCAAAGCGCAGGAAAAATTGCACAAATCCCGCACCAAATTGCAGGACGCTGCGGCGGCCGGCAAAGCCAAGGCACAAGCCAAGGCGAAGGACGGCGTGCAGCAACTCGAAGACGTGCTCGATGCCCTCAAGGATCGTCAGTCCGACACCCGCGCCTACATTCTGCAACTCAAACGCGATGCTCAAGAAAGCCTGAAACTGGCCCAGGGCGTCGGTCGTGTACAAGAGGCTGTCGGCAAGGCGTTGTCCCTGCGCGCGGCCAAGCCTGCTGCGGCGCCTGCCAAGAAAGCCGCTGCCAAACCCGCTGCTGCAAAAGCACCGGCCAAGCCTGCTGCCAAGGCACCGGTGAAAGCCGCTGCTAAACCTGCAGCGAAAAAACCAGTCGCTGCCAGCGCTGCTAAACCAGCCGCTAAAACAGCAGCTAAAACAGCAGCTGCAAAACCAGCCGCCAAGCCAGTCGCAGCCAAAACAGCTGCCGCTAAACCGGCTGCAAAAACCACGGCTGCCAAACCGGCCGTAGCGAAAACTGCGGCGGCTAAACCGGCTGCAAAAACGGCGGCTAAACCAGCTGCAAAACCGGCTGCAAAACCAGCCGCTAAAACTGCCGCTGCGAAACCTGCTGCCAAACCTGCCGCCAAACCTGCCGCCAAACCAGTCGCTGCTAAAACCGCTGCCAAGCCAGCGGCAAAACCTGCAGCAAAACCTGCAGCCAAACCAGCGGCCAAAACTGCTGCTGCGAAACCTGCTGCCAAGCCTGCCGCTACCCGGACTGCTGCCGCTAAACCTGCGACTGCAAAACCAGCCGCTGCTGCCAAGCCAGCCACCGCTGCGAAACCAGCGGCCGCTAAACCAGCAGCCAAACCTGCCGCCGCCAAACCGGCTGCAAAACCAGCCGCCAAGCCAGCGGCAAAACCTGCCGTGAAAAAGCCGGTTGCCGTTGCCAAGCCGACCCCGGCGCCTGCTGCCAAGCCAGCGACGCCAGCGACATCCGCTACGGCCGCTCCTGCGCCAGCCGCCACGACCTCGACAGCCACCCCTGCGCCAACGCCAGTTGCGTCGTCGAGCACCAGCACCACCCCAACCAGCGCTTCCTAAGTGCCGGTTGCCGCGACGCGCAGCTGATGCAGCGCGTCGCGGTCCAGGTGTGCGGCGCCCGCCGCCACACCTTCCAGCCAGGCCGTTAAATCGGTCGCCTCATTCTGCGGCCAACTGATCGCCGCCCGTTCCAGTCGCAGCAATAAGTGCCGCTCGGCTTCCAGTTCCAGCGCCTTCACTTGTTCCCGCAATGCCTTCAGTTCAGCATCCTCACTCGCGACGGCTTTCCATTGCCTGCGCAAGGCGCGCAGCGGCCTGACGACATCCGCGTCCCAGGGCTCGGCCACACTTTGAAGCTGCTGCAATCGTTGCTCGTTGCAGGCGACCCCGCGCTGTCCCAGCCACAACCCACATAGCAACAGGCACACATTCAGGTCTGCCGACTGCAAGGTCAGGCACGCTTGCTCAACGCCGGGACGGGCGTAAGTGCCGAGGGAAAAGCTCCACAGGTCAGAGGACATAGTGCTACTCGCGCCAGTTGCGAGCGAAGCTGGTAGACTCCGCCGCCATTATGATTCGACTTCAGAACCTGACTTTACAGCGTGGCCCGCAACGTCTGCTAGAAGACGCCGAGCTGACCCTGCACGCCGGCCACAAAGCCGGCCTCATCGGTGCCAACGGCGCCGGCAAATCGAGCCTGTTCGCCTTGATCCGGGGCGAGCTGCACCCGGACTCGGGTGACTGCTTCCTGCCGGCCGACTGGCGCATCGCCCACATGCGCCAGGAAATCGAGACGCTCGAACGCCTGGCGGTCGACTATGTGCTCGATGGCGACCTGCGTCTGCGCGAGGTACAGCGTGACCTCGCCGCCGCCGAAGCGGCGCATGACGGTGCCGCTCAGGCCCGTCTGCACTCGGAACTCGACAGCGCCGACGGTTACACCGCCGATGCCCGCGCCCGCAAGCTGCTGGCCGGCCTCGGGTTCACCAACGAGCAGATGGATCGCCAGGTCGGCGACTTCTCCGGTGGCTGGCGGATGCGCCTGAACCTGGCGCAGGCGTTGATGTGCCCCTCGGACCTGTTGCTGCTCGACGAACCGACCAACCACTTGGACCTCGACGCCATCATCTGGCTCGAAGAGTGGCTGAAAAGCTATCCCGGCACCTTGCTGCTGATTTCCCACGACCGGGATTTTCTCGATGCCGTGGTCGATCACGTCGCCCACGTCGACCAACGCAAGATCACCCTCTATCGCGGTGGCTACAGCGCTTTCGAGCGTGCCCGTGCCGAACGTCTGGCCCAGCAACAACAAGCCTACGAGAAGCAGCAGGCGCAGCGTGCGCACATGGAAAGTTACATCGCCCGCTTCAAGGCCCAGGCCACCAAGGCCCGCCAGGCCCAGAGCCGGATCAAGGCGCTGGAGCGGATGGAAGAACTGTCCGCCGCTCACGTCGATTCGCCGTTCGATTTCGTCTTCCGCGAGTCGACGAAGATTTCCAGCCCGCTGATCGATCTGTCCGACGCGCGTCTGGGCTACGGCGACAAAGCCGTGCTGGAGAAGGTCAAGCTGCAACTGACCCCCGGCGCGCGCATCGGTTTGCTCGGCCCCAACGGTGCTGGTAAATCGACCCTGATCAAAAACCTCGCCGGTGAGCTCTCGCCGTTGGCCGGTCGGCTGACCCGTGGCGAGAATACCGTCGTCGGTTACTTCGCCCAGCATCAGCTCGATTCCCTCGACTCGAAGGCCAGCCCGTTGCTGCACTTGCAGCGCCTGGCGCCGACCGAGCGCGAGCAGACCTTGCGCGACTTCCTCGGTGGCTTTGACTTCCGTGGCGCGCGTATCGACGAGCCGGTGCTGAACTTCTCCGGTGGCGAAAAGGCTCGTCTAGCCCTGGCGTTGATCGCCTGGGAGCGGCCGAATCTGTTGTTGCTCGACGAACCGACCAACCACCTGGACCTGGAAATGCGTCTGGCACTGACCATGGCCCTGCAGGAATTCAGTGGTGCGGTACTGGTGGTCTCCCACGATCGTCATTTGCTCAAAAGCACCACTGACAATTTCTATCTGGTTGCAGACGGCAAGGTCGAGGAGTTCGACGGCGACCTGGAAGACTACGCCCGTTGGCTGGTCGACTACCGCCAGCGCAACGCACCGGTCAGCAACACGCCGGTCAACCCGGACAAGACGGACAAGAAGGCCCAGCGCCAGGCCGCCGCCGCGTTGCGCCAGCAACTGGCACCGCACAAGCGCGAGGCCGACAAGCTTGAAGCCGAGCTCGGCAAGCTGCACGAGAAGCTGGCGAAGATCGACGCCAGCCTCGGCGACAGCGATATTTACGAGCCGGCGCGCAAGAATGACCTGCGTGATCTGCTGGCTGAGCAAGCCAAGCTGAAGGTGCGTGAAGCCGAACTGGAAGAAGCCTGGATGGAAGCCCTGGAGTTGCTGGAGAGCATGCAGGCGGAGCTGGAGGCGCTGTCCTGATGGAAGCGTTCAAGCTGCCGCTGCCGGCGGTCTGGATCGAACCGGTCTGGCTCGTCTTGCAAATTCTGCTGATCCTGTTGGCTGGCTATTTTGCGCAACGCTTCGTCGCCAAAGGCCTGACTCGACTGGGCGAGCGCTACCCGTTTCCACCGCAGTTGCTGATGCCGCTGCGGGGCGGTTTACGCTGGCTGATCATGGGCAGCGCCCTGATTTTCGTGCTGGAACGCCTCGGGGTGTCCGCCACGGTTCTCTGGACGGCGTTATCCGGTTTTGTCGCCGTGGCTGCGGTGGCCTTTTTCGCCATGTGGAGCGTGCTCTCCAATCTGCTCTGCGCGATCCTGATCTTCACCGTCGGCCCGTTTCGTATCGGCGACGTGGTCGAGTTGGTGGACACCACCGACAAGCCCGGCGTCAAAGGCCGGGTAGTTGCGATCAATCTGCTTTACACCACGCTGATCGAAGCGGAAGAGCTCGGAACCGGCAGTGCGATGGTGCAAGTACCCAACAGCCTGTTCTTCCAGCGCTCGGTTCGGCGCTGGCGCGGTACGGATATGTTCCCTTCGAGCGGGTTCGAAAAGTAAGTCTTCTGCTGCTGACACACCGCTATCGCCGGCAAGCCGGTCTCGCTCCCACAGTGGATCTATGGCGCTCACATATTTTGTGTTCGCTGAAGATCAAACTGTGGGAGCGAGCCTGCTCGCGATGGGGACTTCAAGTTGTAACATCCCGCAAAAAAATCGGTAGTCATCCGCCCAAAGCCGCATTAGCTTAGACGTCTGTTTACGAGTCTGAGTCGAGGTGTGCAATGGAGCTTCAAACATGGCTGGCGTTCTTTGCCGCCTGCTGGGTGATCAGCCTGTCTCCCGGTGCCGGCGCCATTGCGTCGATGTCCAGCGGTCTGCAATACGGTTTCTGGCGCGGCTACTGGAACGCCCTGGGCCTGCAATTGGGCCTGGCGGTGCAGATCGCGATTGTCGGCGCCGGTGTCGGCGCGATCCTCACGGCGTCGGCCAGCGCTTTTTACGCGATCAAATGGTTCGGCGTGGCCTATCTGGTTTATCTCGCGATCAAGCAATGGCGCGCGCTGCCCAGCGACATGAGTGACGACGCGGCTGTGCGTCAGATCGGCAAGCCGATGGCTCTGGTGTTCCGCGGTTTTCTGGTCAACATCAGTAACCCCAAGGCCCTGGTGTTCATGCTCGCGGTGCTGCCGCAGTTCATCGACCCCCATGCGCCATTGCTGGCCCAATACCTGATCATCGGCGTGACCATGGTCTGCGTTGACCTGATCGTCATGGCGGGTTACACCGGGCTGGCGTCCAAGGTGTTGCGCCTGCTGCGCACGCCGAAGCAGCAAAAACGCATGAACCGGACTTTTGCTGGCCTGTTCATTGGCGCGGCAGCGTTTATGGCGACGTTGCGTAAAGCCGCGGTCTAAAACGATCAGGCATAAAAAAGGCGACCTTTTACAGGTCGCCTTTTTTCGTTCCGCGCCATCGAACTGTAGGCGTCGGCTTGCTGCGGGCGGCTCCTACGAAGAGCACGGAAATCAGCGGCGTCACACAACAAAGCTTGAGCGAAACTCATTCGAAGTGAACAATGTGTTACTTCGTATTTCCAATTGAGATTCATTCATGACTGCCCCGTCCCGTTTCCTGGCCTGGCTGGTGTTGCCGCTGTTTGCCTTGTGCAGTTCCAATCTGCTGGCCGACACCGTCGAAGGCGCACCGCAAGCGCTGCATTTGCTCGATTACATTGGCGCGGAATACGCGGAAACGGTGCAAGCGGGCAACGTCATCAATGAGTCCGAATACCGTCAGCAGCTGGATTCGATCAAAGCGCTGCAAGGCTTGATCGCCGGCATGCCGGACAAACCGGAAAAGGCCGCTCTGGAGCAGGGCGTCAGTACGTTGCGCAGTGCCGTCGCCGCGCATCAGGACAGCGCTGAAGTCGCCCGTCAGGCCCGGCAATTGGGCGCGAAGCTGGCCGTGGCGTATGAAGTCAGCCAGGCGCCGATCATTACGCCGGACCCGACGCGTGGTGCGCCGCTGTATGCCCAGCATTGCTCGGTCTGCCATGGCGATGCCGGCGCCGGTGATGGTCCGGCGGGTGTCGGTCTGACACCGCCGCCGTCCAACCTGCGAGATACGGCTCGCCTTGATCATCTGAGCCTGTACGCGCTCTACAGCACTCTGGGCCTGGGTGTCGAAGGCACCGACATGCCGGCTTTCGCCGACCAGCTGGATGACCGTCAGCGCTGGGACCTGGCCACTTACATCGCCAGCTTCAGCGCCGATCCGGCGGCGGCCAAAGCCGAGAAAACCTACAACATCGCCGACCTGGCCCGTCAGACGCCGGCCGAAGTGCAGGCCGCCGAAGGCCCGCAAGCCGCAGCGACCTTCCGTGCCCAGCGCGCGCAACCGCCGCAGGTCAAGCGAGGCCCGGCGCAACTGCTCGACTACACCGCGGCAACCCTGGACAAGAGCGTCGCGGCCTACCGCGCCGGCGAGCACGATCAGGCCTATGACCTGTCGGTGGCGGCGTACCTGGAAGGCTTCGAACTGGTCGAAAGCTCTCTGGACAACGTCGACGCCAACGTGCGCAAGGACACTGAAAAGTCCCTGATGGCTTACCGTCAGTCGTTGCAGGACGGTTTGCCGGTGGCCGAGGTCCAGCAGCGTCTGGACGCCGCCAAAGGCAAGTTGAAGGAGTCGGCCGGCCTGCTTGGCAGCGATGGACTGAGCTGGTCACTGAGCTACATCTCTGGCCTGTTGATCCTGTTGCGCGAAGGCCTGGAAGCGATTCTGGTGCTGGCGGCGATCCTCGCGTTCCTGCGCAACACCGGGCAGCAATCGGCAGTGCGCAGCGTCAACGTCGGTTGGGGGCTGGCGCTGCTGGCCGGTCTGGCGACCTGGGCGCTGGCGGCGTATGTGATCGATGTCAGCGGTTCCCAGCGTGAGCTGCTGGAAGGTGCGACGGCGTTGTTTGCCGCGGTCATGGTGCTGTGGCTCGGCGTGTGGATGCACGATCGTCGCCACGCGGCGGCCTGGCAGGATTACATCAAGAGCAGCCTGGTGGGCGGTGGTGGGCGTTTCGGGTTTGCGACGCTGGCGTTTTTCTCGGTGTATCGCGAACTGTTCGAAGTGATTCTGTTCTACGAGACCCTCTGGTTGCAGGCCGGGCCTGCGGGGCATAACGCGGTGTTGGCGGGCGGGGCGACGGCGCTGGTGTTGCTGGTCGGTCTGGCGTGGGTGATCCTGCGCGGCTCGGCGAAACTGCCGCTGTCGCTGTTCTTCAGCATCAACGCCGGGTTGTTGTGCGCGCTGTCGGTGGTGTTTGCCGGGCATGGCGTCAAGGCATTGCAGGAAGCCGGGATCTTCGGCACGCGGCCGGTGCCGTTCTTTGACTTCGACTGGCTGGGCATTCATGCGGATGCGTATTCGCTGAGTGCCCAGGCGGTGGCGATCCTTGCGATCATCGTGCTGTATGGTCGCAGCCGATTGGCTGAGAAGCGGCGGGTGCAGGTTTCTTAAAAGCATTCGCTGCGCTCACTATCGCAAGCAGGCTCGCTCCCACAGAGATTGCGTATAACCTGTGGGAGCGAGCCTGCTCGCGATTTTTTTTGGAGAGGTAAAACGTAATGCGTGTGTGGATCGATGCCGACGCCTGCCCCCGGGCCGCGAAGGACCTGGTGGTGAAGTTCGCCCTCAAGCGTCAGTTCGAAGTGGTGCTGGTGGCGGGGCAGCCACAGATCAAACCCGCGCTGGCGCTGGTGAAGCTGATCGTGGTGCCGAGTGGGCCGGATGCCGCGGATGACTACCTGGTGGAGCACGCAGTGCCGGGCGAGCTGGTGATCTGCAGCGACGTGCCGCTGGCCGACCGGCTGGTGAAGAAGGGCGTGGCAGCGCTGGACCCGCGAGGCAAGGAGTTCGATGCGCAGAACATGGGCGATCGGCTGGCGGTGCGTAATCTGTTCACCGATCTGCGTGAGCAGGGACAGATGAGCGGCGGACCGGCGCCGTTTGGCGAACGCGAGAAGCAGGCGTTTGCCAACGCGCTGGACCGGATACTCACGCGGCTTACACGCAAATCCTGAACTTCACGCTGAACCCTGTAGGAGCGAGCCTGCTCGCGATAGGGCCAGCACATTCAACATTTGCATTGATGGTTACACCGCAATCGCGAGCGGGCTCACTCCTACAATTGGACGGTGTCAGGCGTCGTTTTCGTGGGTCAGTTCGAGCACGCGGTCGACCAGTTTGTTGATCCCCGCCGCCGCTTCGCTGATGCTCTGGGCCAGCATGTACGCCGGGGTGCTCACCAGTTTGCGCGCCTTGTCTTCGACGATGTCGGTCACCGCGCAGTCGGCGTGGGTCGCGCCCATCTTGTTCATCGCGGCGGCGGTGTCGGCGTCGTTGCCGATGGTGCAGATCACGCCCGGGCCGTAGATCTTCGCAGCCAGCGCCGGTGAAATGCAGATCAGCCCGACCGGTTTGCCCGCTTCGGCGAACGCTTCGGTCAAGGCCAGGACATCCGGTTGCACGGTGCAGCCAGCGCCTTCGATGGCGAAGTTCGACAGGTTCTTCGCTGCGCCGAAACCGCCGGGAACGATCAGCGCATCGAAGTCATCGACGTCCGCTTCGCGAATGTCCTTGATGTTGCCCCGGGCAATCCGCGCCGACTCCACCAGCACGTTGCGCGACTCTGGCATCTCTTCGCTGGTCAGGTGGTTGATCACATGCAATTGCGCGACGTTCGGTGCGAAGCACTGCACCTGAGCGCCACGCTGGTCCAGTCGCAGCAGGGTGATCACGCTTTCGTGGATCTCGGCGCCGTCGTAGACGCCACAGCCGGAAAGGATCACTGCAATTTTTTTGCTCATGGGCTTTTCTCCAGATTCATGGCGTTAAATGTCCACTAATTTGTCACTCGTTGCCATAGGTTCAATTCGCGGCTACACCTAGCATCTGTCCTCAAGATTCCGATCAGGGCGCGTCATGGACTTCATTCTGTATGCGGTGCCGTTCTTCTTTGTGTTGATTGCCGTCGAACTGCTGGCGGACCGTTGGCGCGGGGTCAGCAACTATCGGGTGGCCGACGCGATCAACAGCATCAGCACCGGTGTGCTGTCGACCACCACGGGCCTGTTGACCAAGGGCGTGGGGCTGGTGACCTATGCCTTTGCGCTCAAGCATCTGGCGTTGTTCGAACTCTCCGCCGACAGCGTTTGGGTCTGGGTGTTTGCCTTCGTCCTCTACGACTTCTGCTACTACTGGCTGCATCGCATGGGCCACGAGCGCAACATCCTCTGGGCGGCGCACTCGGTGCATCACCAGAGCGAGGACTACAACCTCTCCACGGCGCTGCGCCAGACCAGTACCGGTTTCCTCCTGAGCTGGATTTTCTACCTGCCGATGGCGGTGCTCGGCGTGCCGCTGCTGGTGTTCGTCAGCGTTGCGGCGCTTAACCTGCTGTATCAGTTCTGGGTGCACACGCGGCACATTCCCAAGCTGGGATGGTTCGAGTGGTTCTTCGTCACGCCATCCAATCATCGGGCCCACCATGCACAGAACGCTCTCTACATGGATCGCAACTACGGCGGGGTGTTCATTATTTGGGACCGTCTATTCGGCTCGTTCCAGGAAGAGGACGACAATGAACCGGTGATTTTCGGTGTGACCACGCCGCTGGCGAGCTGGAACCCGTTGTGGGCGAACGTGCAGTTTTACGCGCAGCTGTGGGAGGACGCGCGGCGGGCTGAAAGCACCTGGGACAAGCTGCGGATCTGGTTCATGCGCACCGGTTGGCGGCCGGCGGATGTGGCGGCGAAGTACCCGATGGGCAAGCCGGACCTGAGCCAGTTCCGCAAATTCGAAGTGCCGCTGGACGGGCGTCAGCAGATTTACGTCCTGCTGCAGTTCTGCGTCTACATCGCGCTGGGCAGCTATCTGATGAACTTCGAGCCGCATCTGCCGACCGCCGCGTTGGTGCTCGGGTGGAGTGCGGTGGCGCTGGGATTGTTTACGTTGGGCGTGGCCCTGGAGAATCGCCCGTGGGCGTTGAAGCTGGAGTTGCTGCGGCTGGCCTCGAATCTGCCGTTGGTGTGGCTGGCGCCGCTGCTCGGGCTGTGGCCGGCCAGCGCGGTGGGCTGGGTCGGCCTGCTGAGTTACAGCCTGCTCAGCGGGATCGGTCTCTACTGTTGCAGAAACCGCTTCACTCGCTTGGCGTCTTGACCTCGGCGGCCTTGGCCTGTTCGGCTTTCAGGGCCTGCTCGTCGGCATAGACCTGCTTCGCCAGCCGCGCATTCTTGAACCGCCGACGCAGCCACAGGCCGACGCCCAGCACCAGCAGGGCGCCGAGCACCCACAGCTCGTATTTCTTCACGCTGCCGAGCATGCCTTCGAGCACCGCGCCGAAGTGGTAAGCCGCGGCGGCGAGGGCGGTCGCCCAGATCGCCGCACCAATCCCGTTGAGCAGCAAGTAGCGGCCTGGCGGGTAGCCTGACAGGCCGATCGCCACCGGCATCACCGTGCGCAAGCCGTAGACAAAGCGGAAGCTCAGCACCCAGATGTCCGGGTGCTTGCGAATGTGTTCCAGCGCCCGGTCGCCCATCATCTGCCAGCGTGGCTTGCGCGCCAGCAGCTTGCGGCCGTGCTTGCGTCCCAGGAAGTACCACAGCTGGTCACCGGCATAACTGCCGAAGAACGCCACGACCACCACCAGGTTGATGTCCATGTATCCACGGAACGCGAGGAAGCCTGCGAGCACCAGGATGGTTTCGCCTTCGAAGAACGTGCCGAGAAAAAGGGCAAAGTAGCCGAAGTCATGCAGAAATTGTTGGAGCATTGTCTGGGTGCTGGCGAAATGAACGCGCAGCCTAACCCTTCGTGCACATTCATGAAAGTGTCCAAATGTGTCTCGACGTGAACATTTCCTACAACGACAATGGAATGCGGCTACCTGTCACAGGGGTGCACATAACTGTAATACCACCGTCATAATGGTTGCTTATAACTGTCACGCTCGCCTGCCAGCGCGGGCTCAGGAGTCTGCCGTGAGTTTTACCCCCGCCAATCGCTTGTTTCCAGCCACCCGCCTGCGTCGCAACCGCCGTGATGATTTCTCGCGTCGACTGGTCCGTGAAAACGTCCTGACCGTCGATGACCTGATCCTGCCGGTGTTTGTGCTGGACGGTGAAAACCGTCGTGAAGCGGTGGCGTCGATGCCGGGGGTTGAACGCCTGACCATCGACCTGTTGCTGGAAGAAGCGGCCAAGTGGGTCGAGCTGGGGATTCCGGCCGTGGCGCTGTTCCCGGTCACGCCCGCCGAGCTCAAGTCGCTGGACGCGGCCGAAGCCTGGAACCCGAACGGCATTGCCCAGCGCGCCACCCGCGCATTGCGTGCGCAATTCCCGGAGCTGGGGGTGATCACCGACGTTGCGCTGGACCCGTTCACCACCCACGGCCAGGACGGCATCCTTGACGAAGAAGGCTATGTGCAGAACGACATCACTGTCGACGCACTGGTCAAGCAGGCCCTGTCCCACGCCGAAGCCGGCGCGCAGGTCGTGGCCCCGTCGGACATGATGGACGGTCGCATCCAGGCGATTCGCGAAGCCCTCGAACTGGCCGATCACGTCAACGTGCGGATCATGGCCTACTCGGCGAAGTACGCCAGCGCCTATTACGGCCCGTTCCGCGATGCGGTGGGTTCGGCGCTGAACCTGGGCAAGGCCAACAAGGCTTCCTATCAGATGGACCCGGCCAACAGCAACGAAGCCCTGCACGAAGTGGCGGCGGACCTGGCGGAAGGTGCGGACATGGTCATGGTCAAGCCTGGCATGCCGTACCTGGACATCCTTTACCGGGTCAAAGAAGAATTCAAAGTGCCGACTTTTGTTTATCAGGTCAGCGGTGAATACGCCATGCACATGGCGGCGATCCAGAATGGCTGGTTGAGCGAAGGGGTTATCCTTGAATCCCTGACCGCTTTTAAACGTGCAGGCGCTGATGGCATCCTCACTTACTTTGCCGTTCGTGCTGCTCAATTGTTACGAGAGCAACAATAGCCCTCCCAGGAACATTCCATGAATACCGAAGGACTCACTGAAGTTGCCGTACAAGAGGCTCAACCTGTGGTGGAGCCAATCGCCGAAACCCCGCCGGAGCTGGAGCCTGCCCCGCCCGCGGTAGTCGCCGAAGCCGCGCCGGCGGCGCCAGCGATTGTCGTTCCGGGCCTGGATGACAGCAGCCTGTACATCCATCGCGAGCTTTCGCAACTGCAGTTCAACATCCGCGTGCTGGAACAGGCGCTGGACGAGTCCTATCCGTTGCTGGAGCGGCTGAAGTTCCTGCTGATTTTCTCCAGCAACCTGGACGAGTTCTTCGAGATTCGCGTCGCCGGCCTCAAGAAGCAGATCACCTTCGCCCGTGAACAGGCCGGTGCCGACGGTCTGCAACCGCACCAGGCGCTGGCCCGGATCAGCGAGCTGGTGCATGGTTACGTCGACCGCCAGTACGCCATCCTCAACGACATTCTGTTGCCGGAACTGGAGAAGCATCAGGTCCGCTTCATCCGTCGCCGTTACTGGACCACCAAGCTCAAGACCTGGGTCCGCCGCTATTTCCGCGACGAAATTGCGCCGATCATCACCCCGATCGGCCTCGACCCGACGCACCCGTTCCCGTTGCTGGTGAACAAGAGCCTGAACTTCATCGTCGAGCTCGAAGGCATCGACGCCTTCGGTCGCGATTCCGGCCTGGCGATCATCCCGGCCCCGCGTCTGCTGCCGCGAGTGATCAAGGTGCCGGAAGAAGTCGGCGGCCCTGGCGACAACTATGTGTTCCTGTCGTCGATGATCCACGCGCACGCCGATGACCTGTTCCAGGGCATGAAGGTCAAGGGCTGCTACCAGTTCCGCCTGACCCGGAACGCCGACCTCGCGGTCGACACCGAAGACGTGGAAGACCTGGCCCGCGCCCTGCGTGGCGAACTGTTCTCCCGTCGCTACGGGGACGCGGTGCGTCTGGAAGTGGCCGACACCTGCCCGAAACACCTGTCCGACTACCTGCTCAAGCAGTTCAACCTGCAAGAGACCGAGTTGTACCAGGTCAACGGCCCGGTCAACCTGACGCGTCTGTTCAGCATCACGGGCCTGGACAGTCAGCGCGACCTGCAATACCTGCCGTTCACGCCGCAGATCCCGAAACTGCTGCAGAACAGCGAAAACATTTTCAGCGTGATCAGCAAGCAGGACATTCTGCTGCTGCACCCGTTCGAGTCGTTCACCCCGGTGGTCGATCTGCTGCGCCAGGCGGCGAAGGATCCACACGTGTTGGCGGTGCGTCAGACGCTGTACCGCTCCGGCGCCAACTCGGAAATCGTCGATGCGCTGGTGGATGCCGCGCGGAACGGCAAGGAAGTCACGGCGGTGATCGAATTGCGTGCGCGGTTCGACGAAGAGTCCAACCTGCAACTGGCCAGCCGCCTGCAAGCGGCGGGTGCGGTAGTGATCTACGGCGTGGTCGGCTTCAAGACCCACGCCAAGATGATGCTGATCCTGCGTCGCGAAGCCGGCGAGATCGTGCGTTACGCGCATTTGGGCACGGGCAACTACCACGCGGCCAACGCCCGCCTGTACACCGACTACAGCCTGCTGACCTCCGACGACGCCTTGTGCGAAGACGTCGGCAAGCTGTTCAGCCAGTTGATCGGCATGGGTAAAACGCTGCGCATGAAGAAGCTGTTGCATGCGCCGTTCACCCTGAAGAAGGGCATGCTCGACATGATTGCCCGCGAGACCCAGTTCGCCCTCGACGGCAAACCGGCGCACATCATCGCCAAGTTCAACTCGCTGACCGATCCGAAGATCATCCGCGCGCTGTACAAGGCCAGCCAGTCCGGTGTGCGCATCGATCTGGTGGTGCGCGGCATGTGCTGCCTGCGTCCGGGCATCGCCGGGGTTTCGCACAACATCCACGTGCGCTCGATCATCGGTCGTTTCCTGGAGCACACCCGGGTCTTCTACTTCCTCAATGGCGGTGAAGAGCAGATGTTCCTGTCCAGTGCCGACTGGATGGAGCGCAACCTCGACAAGCGCGTCGAGACTTGCTTCCCGGTGGAAGGCAAGAAGCTGATCATGCGGGTCAAGAAAGAGCTGGAGCTTTACCTGACCGACAACACCCACAGCTGGAGCCTGCAGGCGGATGGCCGTTACGTGCGCAACACGCCGACCGGCAACCAGAACCCGCGCAGTGCGCAGGCGACATTGCTGGAGCGTTTGGGCAGCCCGATCCTGGCGGTGCGTTAAGCTTCACACGGCATAAAAAATGGCGATCCCTGCGGATCGCCATTTTTGTTTCCACCACCCCCCCCTTGTAGGAGCCAGCTTGCTGCGGGCGGCGTTCCGACGATGGCGTCCTCGAAATCGCCATCGCCGGCAAGCCGGCTCCTACAGGGGTGGTGTTCGGCGGTTGTTTGTCGGTGGGTTATCGGACGTTGAGGGTGAATCCCACCCGCGTCAGCCATTCCGCTTCCAGCGCGAAATCGGCCTGGGTCAGCTGGTTGTCGTCCAGCCAGTTTGCCGGGAACAACACATCCAGGCTGTCGCCGTTGGCGTGCAGCACGACTTGAGGCATTTCCTGGGTGCCGCGGATGTGATGGAACAGGATCGCAAAACGCAGCAGCACGCACAGGCGAATCAGCTTGATGCCTTCGTCGCCAAAATCGGCAAACCGGTCCCGGGGAATATTGCGGCGGTGACCACGCACCAGTAGCGCGAGCATCAGTTGGTCTTCGCGGGAGAACCCGGCAAGGTCCGAGTGCTCGATCAGGTACGAGCCGTGCTTGTGATACTGATAGTGAGCGATGTCCAGGCCCACTTCGTGGACCTTGGCGGCCCAGCCGAGCAGTTCGCGCCAGACGCCTTCGTCCAGATCCCAATCCGCAGCCACCTGGTCGAACGCGTGCAGCGCTTTGCGCTCGACGCGCGCCGCTTGTTCCAGATCAACGTGATAACGCTCCATCAGCGAGCTGAGGGTGCGTTCACGGACGTCTTCGTGATGATGACGGCCAAGAAGGTCGTAAAGCACGCCCTCACGCAGGGCGCCTTCGCAGTGGTCCATGCGTTGCAGTTCGAGGGCGTCGAAGATCGCTTCGAGAATCGCCAGGCCTGCGGGGAAAATCGCCCGGCGGTCAGGCTTGATCCCTTCGAAGTCGATTTTCTCGACATCGCCGAGTTTGATCAGCTTGCGCTTGAGCCAGGCCAGGCCTTCGGCGTTGACCTCGCCGGTGCCGTGACCGCCGGCCTTCAGTGCCAGGCCAATGGCACGGATGGTGCCCGAGGAGCCGATGGCTTCATCCCAGGTCAGGCGGTGCAGGGCGTGTTCGATGCTCATGATCTCCAGCCGCGCCGCCGTGTACGCCTGGGCGTAGCGGGCCGGGGTGATCTTGCCGTCCTTGAAATAGCGCTGGGTGAAGCTCACACAACCCATTTGCAGGCTTTCGCGCAGCAGCGGTTCGAAGCGCTGGCCGATGATGAATTCGGTACTGCCGCCGCCAATGTCGGCCACCAGGCGCTTGCCCGGGGTGTCGGCGAGGGTGTGCGAGACGCCAAGGTAGATCAGGCGCGCTTCTTCACGGCCGGAGATGACTTCCACCGGGTGACCGAGGATTTCTTCGGCGCGGTGAATGAATTCGGCGCGGTTGCGGGCTTCGCGCAGGGCGTTGGTGCCGACGATCCGCACGGTGCCGGGCGGCATACCGTTGATCAGTTGGGCAAAACGCTTGAGGCAATCGAGCCCGCGCTGCATGGATTCTTCGCTGAGGCGACGCTCGTCGTCGATGCCGGCGGCGAGCTGAACCTTCTCCCCGAGACGTTCGAGAATACGGATTTCGCCGTTCTGGGCCTTGGCCACGACCATGTGAAAGCTGTTGGAGCCCAGGTCGATTGCGGCGATCAGGGACAGATTCTTGGCTTGGGATTGCGGCATGGTCAGGGGGTCTCGGTCGATAACCTCGACATCGTGCCACGATCAAACGCTGACGCCAACGCGTAGGAGTTATTGGAACCTGCGATCTTTTGGCGCGGAAGGGATTTGCGGTGCGGCGGCTGGCCTCATCGCGAGCAGGCTCGCTCCCACATTTGATCTGTGAACACCGGACCAATGTGGGCGCGAGCCTGCTCGCGATGGCTGCCTTGCAGCCGCCGAAGATTTTTCAGGCTGTCGCTTCAACGGTCCCGATGAAATTCGCCAGCTCCGCCGTCTGCGGATTCGCGAACAGCACCTTCGGATCCCCCACCTCATGCACCAGCCCCTGATGCATGAACACCAACTTATCCCCAACCTCCCGGGCAAAACGCATTTCATGGGTGACCATGATCAGCGTCATGCCTTCCCGGGCCAGTTGCCGGACCACGCTCAGCACTTCATTGACCAACTCCGGGTCCAGCGCCGAGGTGATTTCGTCGCACAGCAATACCTTGGGCGACATCGCCAACGCCCGGGCAATCGCCACGCGTTGTTGCTGGCCACCGGACAGCCGATCCGGGAACGCATCGAACTTTTCGCCCAACCCGACCCGTTCCAGCATCTCCCGCGCCAGTTCCACGGCCCTGGCCTTGGGGACTTTCTGAACCACCTGTGGCGCGAGCATCACGTTCTCGCCCACGGTCAGGTGTGGAAACAGGTTGAACTGCTGGAACACCATGCCGACCTTCTGTCGCAGGCTGCGCAAATCGGCGCGGGCGGCGTCGAGGTACTCGCCATCGACCTCGATTACCCCGTCGTTGATCGATTCCAGACCGTTCAGCGTGCGCAGCAAGGTCGATTTGCCGGAGCCGCTGCGGCCAATGATCGCCACCACCTGGCCTTCCTCGACGCTCAGGTCGATACCTTTGAGCACATGGTGATCGCCGTAATATTTATGCAGGGCGGAAATTCTAAGCAGAGGCATGCAGTCTCCTTTCCAGGTAGCGCGCACTGAGGGACAAGGGGTAGCAGAGCAGGAAGTAACCGAGGGCGACGAGGCCGTAAACCATGAACGGCTCGAACGTCGCGTTGGCGAGCATGCCGCCGGTCTTGGTCAGTTCGGTAAAACCGATGATCGAGGTAACGGCGGTGCCTTTCACCACTTGCACCGAGAAACCCACGGTCGGCGCCACGGCGATGCGCAGCGCTTGTGGCAGGATCACGTAGCGCAGTTGTTCCAGCGGGTTGAGCGCCAGGCTCGATGAAGCCTCCCACTGGCCGTTGGGGATCGATTCGACGCAACCGCGCCAGATCTCCGCCAGGTAGGCGCTGGTGAACAGGGTCAGGGCAATCGCCGCCGCCATCCACGGTGAGATTTCCACGCCGGCCAGAGCCACGCCGAAAAACACCAGGAACAGCTGCATCAACAGCGGCGTGCCCTGGAACAGTTCGATGTAGGTGCGGGCGAAGCTGCGGGGAAAGGCTTTTTTCGAAATACGCATGACCATGATCAGCAAGCCGATCAAACCGCCACCGATGAACGCCACCAGCGACAGCGCCAGCGTCCATTGCAGGCCGGTAAGCAGGTTGCGCACGATGTCCCAGAACGTGAAATCGCTCATTGGCCGCTCCTGGCTATGTATCGACGACCGATCCAGTTCAGCAACTGACGGATCAACAACGCCATGCACAGATAGAGCAGCGTGGTCAGGGCGTAGGTTTCAAAGGCGCGGAAGTTGCGCGATTGAATGAAGTTGGCGGCGAAGCTCAGCTCCTCGGTGGCGATTTGCGAACAGACCGCCGAGCCGAGCATGACGATGATGATCTGGCTGCTCAGCGCCGGCCAGACCTTGCCCAGCGCTGGCAACAGAATCACATGGCGGAAGGCTTCGAACCGGGTCATCGCCAATGCAGCGGCGGCTTCCAGCTGTCCACGGGGAATCGCCTGAATGCCTGCGCGGATAATCTCGGTGGAATACGCGCCGAGATTGATCACCATCGCCAGCACCGCCGCCTGCCATTCGGAAATCTGCAGGCCCAGCGAGGGCAAGCCGAAGAAGATGAAAAACAGCTGCACCAGGAACGGCGTGTTGCGGATCAACTCGACGTAGACGCCGAAGATCGCCGAGAACGGACGGATGTTCCACGCCCGCACCAGCGCCCCGACGATGCCCAGGCCGACGCCGAGCACCGCGCCGATGGCCGTCAGTTCCAGGGTGAACAGCGCACCGCGCAACAGCAGGTCGGTGTTTTGCACCACCGGCAGAAAGTCGAACTGATAGGCCATATTCAATCTCCCGAGTGACGATCAGAGATCAGCCGGCAGCGGCTCTTTCAGCCAGGTCTGGGAGTTCTTTTCCAGTGCGCCATCGGTTTTCGCGGTGGCGAGGATCTGGTTGACCTTGCCCAGCAACGCCGGCTCGTTCTTGTTCACGCCGACGTAGACCGGCGAATCCTTGAGTTTCACTTTCAGCGCGGGGATGCGTTTTGGGTTGCGCTCACTGATGGTCACCATCACCACGTTGCCGCTGGCGATCAGGTCAACCTGGCCGGCGAGGTAGGCGGCGATGGTCGAGTTGTTGTCTTCGAAGCGCTTGATGGTCACGCCTTCGGGGGCAACCTTGGTCAACTCGATGTCTTCGATGGCGCCACGAGTGACGCTGATGGTCTTGCCCTTGAGGTCGTCCAGGCCCTTGATGGCGGCATCCGGCGGGCCGAACACGGCGAGATAGAACGGCGCGTAGGCGCTGGAGAAGTCGATGACCTTTTCGCGCTCGGGGTTCTTGCCAAGGCTGGAGATCACCAGGTCGACCTTGCCGGTGGTCAGGAACGGGATGCGGTTGGTGCTGTTGACCGGCGTCAGTTCGAGTTTGACCTTGAGCTGGTCAGCCAGCAGTTTCGCGGTGTCGATATCGAGGCCGCGGGGCTTCATGTCCGGGCCGACCGAGCCGAACGGCGGGAAATCCTGCGGCACGGCAACCTTGAGGACGCCGCGTTTGACCACATCCTCCAGACCGTCGGCATGGGCGGGCGCCTGGCTCAGCATGAGGCTGGCAAACAGGGCGGCGAGGAGGGCGCTGTAACGCTGGGTCATGGCAAATCTCCGGATCGGCGAGTAAACAATTCTGCGGATCGACAGAGCACGGGCCATGCCAACATCGGGGTTTTACCGTGCGAGGCCACGGTTTTACTGGGATTGTTCGGTCTTACTGGTCTGAACAGTCAGGTCTGGTTTCGCACCCCGATAGCGCATCGTCGGCGATGACCGAACCCCGGTGGGGCACGACTTGCCGGACGCCGCGAATAGCTTTAAAACTAGCCGCACATTCGCCTGGTTCGTCTGAAAAACCATGAATTCGATCTCCCGAGCCGTACCGGAAGTGGCGCTGCAAGCCATCCGCAAATTGATCACCGAGCAAGGTTTCGGACCGGGTGATGCCTTGCCCTCGCAACGCGACCTCGCGCTGCAACTGGGCGTGAGCCGCGCGTCGTTGCGCGAAGCCTTGTCGTCACTGAGTGCGCTGGGCGTGATCAGCATTCAGCCGGGCAAGGGCGTTTTCGTTCAGGCCCCGGTGGACATGCCGCACTCCGAGGCGACACCGGGCTGGCCGTTCGCGGCTCAGGCGTCGCCGCTGGATATCTTCCAGTTGCGCTATGCGCTCGAAGGTTTTGCCACCGGGCTGGCAGCCGTGACGTTGAGCCTCGATGAACTGGATGCGCTGGAAGACAACGTGGCCGCGATGCGCAACGAATTGAAGTCCGGCGACTTCGAGGCGGCGGCGCGACTGGACTTCGAATTCCATCGGCGAATCCTGCTGGCCAGCGGCAATCAGGCGATGCTGAGCATCCTCAGCGCCAGCGCCGAGCTGTTTCTGGAGAGCCAGAAGCTACCGTTCATCCGGGCAGAGCGGGCCATGGAAACCTGGCAGGAACACCGCAAGATCCTTCGCGCACTGGCGCGGCGCTCCTCCGCGGCGGCGCAGAAAGCCATGCACGAACATGTGCGTAACGCGGCATTGCGCACCGGGATTGCCTTCGTCGCTCCCGCCTCATCGTGACTTGAGCTATATCCAAACTCATGCAGCACCATAGCGAGACTCAATCATCTGCACCTTCCTGAACGAAGGAAGGGCGGCTATGATGGGCCACGTTTTTTTGCTTACAACCTGGAGACTTCCATGAGCAGCGATCTTATCAAACACGTTAGCGACGCTAGCTTCGAGGCCGACGTACTCAAGGCCGAAGGCGCTGTACTGGTCGACTACTGGGCTGAATGGTGCGGCCCTTGTAAAATGATCGCTCCTGTTCTGGACGAGATTGCCGAGACTTACAAAGGCAAGCTGACCGTTGCCAAACTGAACATCGACGAAAACCAGGAAACCCCGGCCAAGCATGGCGTACGTGGTATTCCGACCCTGATGCTGTTCAAGAACGGCAACGTTGAAGCGACCAAGGTCGGCGCACTGTCGAAGTCGCAACTGGCTGCTTTCCTCGACGCCAACATCTAAGCGTCGCTGTAAAGTGTCCGAAAAAAGGCCCCGCATATTGCGGGGCTTTTTCGTTATTGAGGGCTAGACGCTCCGAAACTCAGGTGATACATTCGGCCCCGCACTGGTTTCTCCACTGCCCCCTGCTAGCCGTCGCCGACGCACTCCTTTTCGAATAAGTACGCGATCCTGTCGCCTTCTCTGCGGCGCGGCCTCATTAAGCCAAAAGCTTAATTTCCCCCCCTCCATAAATGATTACGTCATTCCTATATGAATCTGACTGAACTCAAGCAAAAGCCGATTACCGAACTGCTCGAATTGGCCGAACAGATGGGCATAGAAAATATGGCCCGTTCGCGCAAGCAGGACGTGATTTTCTCCCTGCTCAAGAAGCACGCTAAAAGCGGCGAGGAAATCTCCGGTGATGGCGTGCTGGAGATTCTCCAGGACGGCTTCGGCTTCCTGCGCTCCGCTGATGCTTCCTATCTCGCCGGCCCGGACGATATCTACGTCTCGCCGAGCCAGATCCGCCGTTTCAACTTGCGCACCGGTGACACCATCGTTGGCAAGATCCGCCCTCCAAAGGAAGGCGAGCGTTATTTCGCGCTGCTCAAGGTCGACACGATCAACTACGATCGTCCCGAAAACGCGAAAAACAAGATTCTGTTCGAGAACCTGACCCCGCTGTTCCCGACCGTGCGCATGAAGATGGAAGCCGGCAACGGTTCCACCGAAGACTTGACCGGTCGTGTGATCGACCTGTGCGCCCCGATCGGTAAAGGCCAGCGCGGTCTGATCGTTGCACCGCCGAAAGCCGGCAAAACGATCATGCTGCAGAACATCGCGGCGAACATCGCGCGTAACAACCCTGAAGTTCATCTGATCGTGCTGCTGATCGACGAGCGTCCGGAAGAAGTAACCGAAATGCAGCGCACCGTGCGCGGCGAAGTGGTTGCCTCGACGTTCGACGAGCCGCCAACCCGCCACGTGCAGGTTGCCGAGATGGTGATCGAGAAGGCCAAGCGCCTGGTTGAACACAAGAAAGACGTGGTGATCCTGCTCGACTCCATCACCCGTCTGGCGCGCGCCTACAACACCGTGATCCCGAGCTCCGGCAAAGTGCTCACCGGTGGTGTCGATGCCCACGCCCTGGAGAAACCGAAACGTTTCTTCGGCGCCGCGCGGAACATCGAAGAAGGCGGCTCGCTGACCATCATCGCCACCGCGCTGGTTGAAACCGGCTCGAAGATGGACGAAGTGATCTACGAAGAATTCAAAGGCACCGGCAACATGGAACTGCCTCTGGACCGTCGTATCGCTGAAAAACGCGTCTTCCCGGCCATCAACATCAACCGCTCCGGCACCCGCCGCGAAGAGTTGCTGACCGCCGACGACGAGTTGCAGCGCATGTGGATCCTGCGCAAGCTGCTGCACCCGATGGACGAAATCGCCGCCATCGAGTTCCTGGTCGACAAGCTGAAAACGACCAAGACCAACGACGAGTTCTTCCTGTCGATGAAACGCAAGTAACACGCAGTTCGCTGCAAAAAAAGGCGCCCCAATCGGGGCGCCTTTTTTTTGCCTGTCTGATTTGAACACGACTTCACTCAATAACAACACCGCCCCTTGTAGGAGCCAGCTTGCTGGCGATGGTCGTTAACGATGACGTGTGCTGTCTGAATCAACGCGGCGTACTCAAGTCCATCGCCAGCAAGCTGGCTCCTACAGGTTTTGGGTTTGCCGGGATTCCGTGGAGAGCTCTTTTTTGCACCGCATTTGTATCGGGGGTGATAACTTTCGCGCCTCAGGGATGTCCCTGTTCAATCGGTTTTGTATCTGAAACTACAAGGGGCGTCATGCACACATTTGGTAATCGCCGTGATATCGACGGTCTTCGAGCCCTGGCCGTTATCCCGGTTGTACTCTTTCACTTCGGCTTCAGTACATTCAGCGGCGGCTTCGTCGGTGTGGATGTTTTCTTTGTCATCTCCGGATTCCTGATCACCAGCATCCTGTTTCGCGAGATCAGTGCGCAGCGTTTCAGCTTCGTCGATTTCTGGGCACGGCGTGCGCGACGCATCATTCCGGCCTTGAGCGTGGTGCTGTTGGTCACCTTGGCGCTGGGCTGGTTGCTGCTGACGGCCAAGGACTTCTCCGAACTCGGCAGGACGGTGCGTTATCAGTCGCTGTTCATTTCAAACATCCTGTTCATGCGTGAAGACGGCTATTTCCAGCCCGCATCGGATTTGAAGCCGTTGCTGCACACCTGGTCCCTGGCTGTTGAAGAGCAGTACTACATCTTCTTTCCGCTGTTGATGGTGTTGTTGATGCGCCATGTTCGTCATTGGCGCTGGATGCTGTTTGCCGTGCTGTTGGTGTCTTTCGGGCTGAACATCGCCTACATCGAGCGCAAACCCGACGTGGCGTTCTTCTCGCTGCCGACACGTGCCTGGGAATTGCTGTGCGGTGCGATGCTTGCGGTGTTGCCCGCGTCGAAACAACCAGTGCGGCCGTGGCTTTATCAGGCGGTTGGCCTCGCCGGGTTGATGGCCGTGCTTGTCGCGGTTTTCACGTTTGACCGGGCTACGCTGTTCCCGGGCTGGACCGCGTTGCTGCCGGTGCTCGGTGCCACCGCGCTGATCTGGTCGGGTGGGCAAGGTTCGACCTGGGTCGGCCAACTGCTGAGTGCTCGGGTATTTGTGTGGGTCGGCCTGCTCTCGTACTCCCTGTACCTGTGGCACTGGCCTGTCTACGTCTACGCCAACGCCATTTCGATCGACGGCATCCAGCCCTGGGAGGCAGCGGGCTGGATGCTGTTGGCGCTGGGTCTGGCCTGGTTGAGCTGGCGTTTCGTCGAGCTGCCGTTCCGGGAAAAACGCCTGCTGGGCGGACGCAAACCAGTGTTGGCGGCAGGCTTGCTGACCATGGCTGCCCTGGCGGTGACGGGTTCCGTTGTGCGCTCGGCGGATGGCTTTCCCCAGCGCCTGACCGGCAAGGCGCTGGAATACGCGCAGGCGCGGGATTGGCGGGCCGGGCAGATGAAATGCATGCTGGTCACCAAGGATAAGAATCTCGACAAGGCATGCCTGCTCGGTGACAACCCGGACACTCCGGCGACCCGTCTGGTCTGGGGTGACAGCCACGCCGCAGCGCTGATGCCGGCGATCGAAAGCAGTGCGAAGCGCGAGGGCCGACCGGTCTGGCTGTACAGCATGAGCGCCTGCCCACCCGTCCTGAGCGAGGATCCGCGCCAGCGTTGCAAGGATTTCAACGAGCAAACCATGGAGCAGGTGAGGCGCCTGCAGATCAAGGATGTGGTGTTGGCCTCAAACTGGAGCCTGTACGTATACGGCCGTGAGGACGGCGATAAAAAGGTGCTGCTCGACTCCCACGACAATACGGCCCAGGCCGAAGCGCGCATGGCTGCAGCCCTCAAGGCCCGGGTGGCTGCGATCAGGGCGGCGGGAGCACAAGTCTGGCTGTTCAAGGAGGTGCCTTTGCAGCGCAAGGGTTCGATCAGCCGGCTGACGAGCCTGGCGCGGGTCGGGCGTTCGGCCGAGGGGCTGGGGCGTCCGCTCGAAGAGCACCTGGCTCGCCAGCATTTTCTCAGTGGCTTGTTCAGCGAGATGAGTGCCGCTGACCCGGGCGTGCATGTCATCGATCCTACGCCGCTGATGTGTGCGGACAAGGTCTGCAGCATCGAGGTCAATGGCTATTCCCAATACAAGGACGAGGACCATCTCTCGGACGTCGGCAGCGCCCGGCTGAGCCCATTGTTTGCTCCGGTGCTGCTGGGTAGCGCCCACAATTGATGGCGGCGCGCGCTGACGGGCTGCTGTTTGCCCGTCAGAGCAGGTAGGATGTACGCCTATTTTCGGGGTGGCATCTTCAATGAAATTCAAGGACCTTCGGGATTTCGTGCAGCAACTTGAGCAGCGCGGAGAGTTGAAACGCATCCAGATTCCCGTCTCTCCAGTGCTGGAGATGACGGAAGTCTGCGACCGCACGCTACGGGCCAAAGGCCCGGCGCTGTTGTTCGAGAACCCTACCGGCTACGACATTCCGGTGCTGGGCAACCTGTTCGGCACCCCGGAACGGGTCGCCATGGGCATGGGCGCCGAATCGGTCAGCGAGCTGCGCGAAATCGGCAAGCTGCTGGCGTTCCTCAAGGAGCCCGAGCCACCGAAGGGCTTGAAGGATGCCTGGTCCAAGCTGCCGATCTTCCGCAAGATCATCTCGATGGCACCCAAGGTCGTTAAAGACGCCGTGTGCCAGGAAGTGGTCATCGAAGGCGATGACGTCGACCTCGCGATGCTGCCGGTGCAGACCTGCTGGCCCGGCGACGTCGGCCCGCTGATCACCTGGGGCCTGACGGTCACCAAAGGCCCGAACAAGGATCGCCAGAACCTCGGCATCTACCGCCAGCAAGTGATTGGCCGCAACAAGGTCATCATGCGCTGGCTCAGCCACCGTGGCGGCGCGCTGGATTACCGCGAGTGGTGCGAGAAGCATCCCGGCCAGCCGTTCCCGGTCTCCGTGGCGCTGGGCGCTGATCCGGCGACCATCCTCGGCGCCGTGACGCCGGTGCCGGACAGCCTTTCCGAATACGCGTTCGCCGGCCTGCTGCGCGGTAACCGCACTGAACTGGTGAAGTGCCGCGGCAACGACCTGCAAGTCCCGGCCACCGCCGAGATCATCCTCGAAGGCGTGATCCATCCCGGCGAAATGGCCGATGAAGGTCCGTACGGCGACCACACTGGCTATTACAACGAAGTCGACAGCTTCCCGGTGTTCACCGTCGAACGCATCACCCACCGGATCAAGCCGATCTACCACAGCACCTACACCGGTCGTCCACCGGATGAGCCGGCGATTCTCGGCGTGGCGCTGAACGAAGTGTTCGTGCCGATCCTGCAGAAGCAGTTCCCCGAGATCACCGACTTCTACCTGCCGCCCGAAGGCTGCTCGTACCGGATGGCCATCGTGACCATGAAGAAGTCGTATCCCGGCCACGCCAAGCGGGTAATGCTCGGTGTCTGGTCGTTTTTGCGACAGTTCATGTACACCAAGTTCGTTATTGTCACTGACGACGATATCAACGCCCGGGACTGGAACGACGTGATCTGGGCCATCACCACGCGCATGGACCCCAAGCGCGACACGGTGATGATCGACAACACGCCGATCGACTACCTGGACTTCGCTTCGCCGGTATCTGGCCTGGGTTCGAAAATGGGCCTCGATGCCACGCATAAATGGCCGGGCGAAACCACGCGCGAGTGGGGCCGGGTCATCGTCAAGGATGATGCCGTGACCCAGCGGATCGATGCCATCTGGAACCAGTTAGGAATAGATTGATGCGTGTAACCTTGCAGCCCTCCGGAGCAGTGCTTGAGATTCTGCCCGGCGAGCGGATCCTTGATGGCGCGCGGCGCCTGGGCTATGAATGCCCGCAAAGCTGCCGCAACGGCAATTGCCACGTATGTGCCGCGTTGCTGGTGGAAGGGCGGGTCGAGCAGGCCGGTCATGTGCGTGACCATGGCGAGTTCTACACTTGCATAGCAGAGCCGCTGGAAGACTGCATCGTGCTGTGGGATGGCGTGCTTGCGCTGGGAGAATTGCCGGTGCGCAGCTTGTCGTGTCAGGTCATTGAGTGCAGGGACGTCGGCGGCGATACCTGGCGGGTGAGCCTGCGGGCGCCGGCCGGCAAACCGCCGCGCTACCACGCTGGTCAGTACCTGATGATCGAGCGTGAGAACGGAGAGAAATCGGCCTTCTCCCTGGCTTCGGCACCCCATGCCGGGCGTGATCTGCAAATTCATGTGCTGGCGCGCGAAAGCAGTGCGCAGAGCCTGATCGAACAACTTCAGCGCAATCCGATGGTGCGGATCGAAATGCCGTTCGGCGACACTCACCTGGCGGAATTGCCGGAAGGGCCGCTGGTGCTGATCGCCGCGGGTACCGGCATGGGTCAGATCCACAGCCTGATCGAACATTGCCGCGCCTCGGGCTTCAAGCATCCGGTGCATCTGTATTGGGGCGTGCGTCGTCCTGAAGACTTCTATGAAATCGAACATTGGGATGAATGGGCGAAACTGCCCAACCTGTTCCTGCATAAGGTTGTCAGCGATCAGTGCGGCTGGCGGGGGCGCTGCGGCATGCTGCATGAAGCGGTGTGCGAGGATTTCCCCGATCTGAAAGCGCTGCACGTTTATGCCAGCGGTTCGCCGGCGATGGTCTACGGCACGCTGGATGCGTTGGTCGACGCCGGGATGGATGCGCACCAGATGCGCGCCGATGTGTTTGCCTACGCACCAAGAGGATGACGCTGTCCCTGTAGGAGCGAGCCTGCTCGCGATGGACGCATGAACAACGCGTTCATCCTGCTGCACGCGTTATCGTTGACCTCCATCGCGAGCAGGCTCGCTCCTACATATAACTCGGCATATAGCCGATCGGTATTTATAAAATTAAATAAATGCCGGTAGGTTATAACTCAATCAGACAATTAATTAAGAACTGTGCCATGGCACTTAAATTGCCTTGAAACATATGTGCCTTATTGTTACAGCGGTGCGTTCTATTAAGTAATTCATTACCCGCGGGGAGCTGAACGCTATTCGCCATGAGCGCCATTGAATCGTCTTTCTTGAATCTGGCTTACCCTCCGCGGCTCGACTTCGGGCCGCAGCTTACGCACGAACAATTGCTCAGCTCGATGCAATCGACCATGGCACGCCACAAGGGCGGGCCGGTCTGGCTGTTTGCGTATGGCTCGCTGATCTGGCGTCCCGAGTGCGCGGCGGTTGAACGCGTTCGCGGCCGGGTGCATGGCTACCATCGCGGTTTGTACCTGTGGTCCCACGAACATCGCGGCACGCCGGAAGTGCCGGGCCTGGTGTTTGGCCTGGATCGCGGTGGCTCTTGCAGCGGCTTCGCTTATCGTTTGCCGGAAGAACAGCTCGAAGCATCGCTCTACGCACTGTGGCAGCGCGAAATGCCATTCCCTTCTTATCGCCCGCACTGGTTGAACTGCCGTCTCGAAGACGGAAGCCAGGTTCAGGCATTGGGATTCGTGTTGGAGCGACATCTGCCCAGCTACGCCGGCAACCTGCCGGATCACGTGCTGAGCCACGTGTTCGAAAACGCTTGCGGGCGTTACGGCACTACTCGCGATTATGTCGAGCAGACCGCCAACGCCCTGCGTAGCCACGCCATGCCAGACCGGAATCTGGAGGCGCGGCTCAAGCGCTGCAAATCAAAGACCGATCAGGCGATCGCTTCGCGGGTCTGACTGGCAACCTGTTTGTGCCACAGGGTTGGCGCAAGGAAGGCCATTGCCAGCAGGCATGCGCCGATCAGCAAGACGAAGCCGCCGTTCCAGCCGAAATGGTCCACGGTGTAGCCCATGGCTGCACTGGCCGCGACCGAACCACCCAGGTAACCGAACAGGCCTGTGAAGCCCGCCGCCGTACCGGCTGCCTTTTTAGGTGCCAGTTCCAGCGCTTGCAGGCCAATCAGCATGACCGGGCCGTAGATCAGGAAGCCGATCGAGATCAGCGCGATCATGTCGACCGTCGGGTTGCCGGCCGGGTTGAGCCAATACACCAGCGTCGCCACGGTCACCAGCGCCATGAACACCATGCCCGTCAGGCCGCGATTGCCACGGAAGATCTTGTCCGACATCCAGCCGCACAGCAGCGTCCCCGGAATACCTGCCCACTCGTAAAGGAAATAGGCCCACGAGGTTTTATCCACGCTGAAGCCTTTGGCTTCCTTGAGGTAGGTCGGTGCCCAGTCCAGTACGCCGTAACGCAGCAGGTAAACAAAGACGTTAGCCATCGCGATGTACCAGAGCATTTTGTTGCGCAGTACGTATTTGACGAAGATTTCCTTGGCGCTGAATTCTTCTTCGTGACTGGCGTCGTAGCCTTCCGGGTAATCGTTCTTGTACTTCTCGATCGGTGGCAGGCCGACCGATTGCGGTGTGTCGCGCATGGTGGCGAAGGCAAACACCGCCACGGCCATGGCCACTGCGGCAGGCACATAGAATGCCGCGTGCCAGTCATTGAAGAGGCCCATGCCGAGCAGGAACAACGGACCGATCAGGCCGCCGCCGACGTTATGCGCCACGTTCCACAGCGACACTACGCCACCGCGTTCCTTCTGCGACCACCAGTGCACCATGGTGCGCCCACTCGGTGGCCAGCCCATGCCCTGAGCCCAGCCATTGATAAACAGCAGGATGAACATGATGGTCACACTGGAGGTTGCCCAGGGCGCAAAGCCGAAAATGAACATCACACCCGCCGAGACCAGCAGGCCGAACGGCAGGAAGTAGCGCGGGTTGGAACGGTCGGAAACGATGCCCATCAGGAATTTGGACAGGCCGTAAGCGATGGCAATCGCCGACAGGGCCAGGCCCAGCTCACCGCGGGTGTAGCCCTCTTCGATCAGATAGGGCATGGCCAGGGAGAAGTTTTTGCGCAGCAGGTAGTAACCCGCGTAACCGATGAAGATGCCGGCGAAGATCTGCCAGCGATGGCGTCGGTAGGCGCTGTCTATTTTTTCTTCAGGCAATGGAGCCTGATGTGCGGCAGGACGAAAGAAAGCAAACATTCAAGAGCTCCAGTTTTCTTGTTTTGACTGCGGATGCGAATGTTACAGTTTCGTTACCGAAAATAGCACGGGTTCTCATCGGCAAAACAACGGAAATTCTGGAGATCGCATGTTCTTTTACGAACATGTCGCTCAGGTGTAAGTGGGAGGCGTTGTAGGAATGGTTACCTTGCGACCCTTTATGACGTGGTTGTACCCGAAGTAGGGCAGGCCTTTGGGAAATATCCTGCACCTGAACAGGACGCCATGGCGTTATGTAAAAACGCGTCGCGCCTTAACCTTTGTGCGGTTGCCAGGTCTGGCTTTCAGTCGCTAAGGAGTGGGGTTTATGCGGTGCTTTGTGTGTGCGCTATTGCTGGTGTTGTCTATCGATGTCAGGGCTGGAGAGGTGTTCCTGATTCCGGAGAACAATCCCAAGCCGGTTTACCCTGTGGCACTTTATCGAGAGGGTATAACCGGCACGTTGCGTGTCAGTTTTATCGCCCACGCCGATGGCTCTGTCAGCAAGGTAGAGGCGTCGAAAGACGCGCATCCTGAGTTGGTCGAAGCCTCCCGAACGGCAGTGAGTCAATGGCGATACAGGCCCTGGGAGATTTCCGTAGAGCGACCTGCGCAAATCCAGGTGGTTGCGCCAATGGTTTTCAGGCTGGACGACAATCTCCCTATTCACGCCAACGAGGAGTTGAAGAAGTTGAGTTGTGGCGACGTCGCCCGGAGCGCGTTGCAGCTGGCGGAGTTCTCCTGGGTCGACATGCCGGTGTTCAGCTGGACCCGCAGCTATCTGACCCACTCGCTGTCGCCTACACAATTGCCAGATGCAAGGCGGTTGGAGCTGATTGCCAAGCTCAACAAGAGCGTGCCTTCGATTGTTCGGCGTTGTAATACGCATCAGGCATCGCGGTATGTGCGTTTTCTGCCGAAGGAAATTCGCGAGTTGCTTTGATTGAGAGCATGGAGCGCGACCGATTACGGTCGCGCTTTTTTACGTTGAGCGAATTACTCTGGTTTGAAGCCGGGTTTACCGTTTGCTTCGCGCCATTTCTTTATACTGTTTAGTATGCCTTCGGGAGTGTTTTCAACTCCTTGTTCAGGGTAGAAAAGAATGTCGGTTCCGTTCGGGTGTTCGGAAGCGTCTACTATCTTGTGAACAATGGAGTCAAGTTCTTCTTCAGATGAGTATTGCCCTAGAAATAATTTATGGATGAGTTCCAAAAACTCAGATTCGGCGTATTGGTCGAACGTTTTTTTGGTATTCATTGAGACTCACCATCGTTTTTTGAGTGTTTAGCGATGTGCGCTTTAGGAGTCATTATTACCATGTTGTCCATATTGTAGACTTCGCCCCCTTCGCTGATCGGATGCCGATGATGAATTTCAAATTTCTGCCGGCCACCCACTTGTTCACTTTGGGGGGCAAATGGTGAATACCCTTTTTTCATCAACACTAAATTAAGTGGATTGAATTGCTCGCTTAGCGTTGAGTCATTTGCCACAGTATTCCAAAGCCTCTCTCTAAATTTATCAAAATCCCTGAAGTCCTGACCACGCAATTCATCCGCAATATGCGCAGGAACCGGAACGCCCGATTGGCCCGATTCACTTCCTAGCCAGTTTTCTCCAGCCGCTTGCCCTATCCCCGTAGCGGTCCCCGGCTCATAGCGCGGCCCGCTTCGGCTCGCCATGACATAAACGGGGTCGATTCCGGACTCTTTTGGAAACCACAGAATGTAATCGTCGGAGTCGGCCTCATCTTCCGCCGGATATTCGTCTGTTCGACCCTCGACAGGTGTAACCCTGGCCCCCGGATAAATCTTGATGTCAGTTTGTTCTGCGGGTAGTTCGGTAGAGCCCAAAACTTCTTTGCCTGGCGCGCTGTCTGGTGTCCAGGTCAGTGTCCTAGGGTTGAAGCCTTCGGTTCTGAACGTGTAGAGGTGAGTGAGTGGATCAAGCTTGGCTTCTCTTACCCTGACCTTATCGGACAGGGCTTCGCCGGTCGGGGAGAGATAAAGCTGGGTGTGTTCTCCACGCGTCGTTGATGTGACACGGAAGGGCACGCTGACGGAGTCGGATGTGTGCAAACCCGTGTAGTCGGCGCCACTGCCGGCAAGCTGCGACAGCGGCATGGTCAGCACGACAGGATTACGCTGCAGGTCGCCGTTTCCGAGAGTAGGCGAGTAGAAGACCGATGCGAACAGTGCTGCCAAACGGCCTCGGCCTAGCGCTGCGGTGGCTTTTTCCAGGGATTCGACTGCGCCTCTCAAGGAGGTTGGCAGGGCGTCGTACCCTTCGATCAGACCGTCGGAAGTTATTACTAACGGCTTTGCGTTTGCTGCTGCACCGCTGACGGTTGCCAGGTTTACGTTTTCGGCATTTCTCTCGGCAATCTCTCTGGCTAGCGCCTCCGCTTGCCGAGCGGTCTCTTCACGGGTCAGCGCATCCGTATAAGCCGCAGTGAGTTGATTTGAGTGCTGCATAAGAAGACGTATTGATTCATTGTGGTACTTGACGGAATACCCCGCTAAGTAGGATCGAATCCAGAGCTTGTTTGTTTCTCCGGGACCATGAAGTTGTCGTGTGTATCGGTTGAATCTATTTATATATTCTTTTTCTGTTTTGTTGTGCGGATCGCTGCCATAAAAAGAGTTTGCCTTTTGTAAGCTGTCTTGCAAGTATTCGTTTTTAAGTTGTATTAATTTATCAATGATAAGCAGGTCGCGTTTTATGCTGTTCGAATCACTTTGTGTTGCCGTCTCTGCGCTTTGCACGCCATTGGTCGAAAGTTCGGATAGCGTTTGTTCTGGAAGGTTTTTGATGTTTTCTTGATGATCTTTTTCCATGTTGATGCGAACACTTAAGCTGTGTGCTGCAACATTAGGTGTCATTTGAAAATTTTTCCGTGGATCTACCCCGTATCCACCACCTTCAAAGGCCTGTGAGTAGCGTGTTTCTTTGTAAGGATTGATTTCAGTTACAGCTATATTCAAAGTGTCGCCGGGTTTCCAGTCTTGATCACTCATACAGTCGCTCCTTGTGTCTGTATGGCATCAAATTAATGAAAACCCTTGCGGCGAAGGCGGTACATAATTACCGCCACATCGATCAAGATTGATGATCGACAAATGAATTGTGTGAACCCCGAAAATGAAAAGGCCAGAACAACCTCATCAGTTGTCCTGGCCTTTTTTGTGTCTGGCGCTGATTCAGCGAACCTGCACGACCACTTTCCCAACCGCCTTGCGCTGGCCAAGGTCATTGATTGCCTGCGCCGCATTGCTCAGCGGATAGACCTGCGACACCAGTGGCTTCAACTTGCCTTCGGCGAACCAGCCAAACAGCTGCTGGAAGTTCGCTGCATTGTCCTGCGGTTGACGCTGGGCGAACGAGCCCCAGAACACGCCCACCACTGCGGCACCTTTAAGTAGCGCGAGGTTGACCGGGAATTCCGGAATGCGTCCGCTGGCGAAACCCACCACCAGCAAGCGGCCGTTCCAGGCGATGGCGCGGATGGCCTGGTCGAACAGGTCGCCGCCGACCGGGTCGTAGATGACGTCGGCGCCCTGGCCATCGGTCAGGCGTTTGATTTCGTCCTTGAGGTTGGTTTCGCTGTAGTTGATCAGCTCATCGGCACCGGCGGCTTTGGCCACGGCGAGTTTTTCCGCGCTGCTGGCGGCGGCGATCACCCGGGCGCCCATGGCTTTGCCGATTTCCACGGCGGCCAGGCCGACACCGCCAGAGGCACCGAGCACCAGCAGGGTTTCACCCGGTTGCAGGTTGGCCCGTTGCTTGAGGGCGTGCATCGAGGTGCCGTAGGTCATGCTGAAAGCTGCGGCGGTGTTGAAGTCCATGGACGGCGGGATTGGCAGCACGTTGTAGCCTGGAACCGCGACCTGCTCGGCGAAACTGCCCCAGCCGGTCAGGGCCATGACCCGGTCGCCGACCTTGAGGTGGCTGACTTTCTCGCCCACTGCACTGACCACGCCTGCCGCTTCGCCGCCCGGTGAAAACGGGAAGGGCGGCTTGAACTGGTATTTACCCTCGATGATCAGCGTGTCCGGGAAATTCACCCCGGCGGCGTGCACGTCCAGCAGGATTTCGTTCTTCTTCGCGACAGGGCTGGCGACGTCTTCCAGCACCAGCGATTCGGCAGGGCCGAAGGCTTTGCACAGCACGGCTTTCATCAGGGCTATTCCTTTGGGAGTGATGGCCGATAAGTGTAGGTGTGTGAGTCAACGGGTCAACGAGCATGCCCCGCCCTGATAGTCAGCCATAAGCTTGTGCTTGCGCGGCGGGTCGTTATGCTAGGCCACAAACCGGATAAGGAGCGAATTGTGAAAGCGTGGATCATGTTGTTGCTGGCCCTGTCTCTGCCTGTGGTGGCAGCTGCCGAAGAAGCTAAAGAGGCCAAAGAAGGCGAAGCGCCGAAGGTCAATTACATCACCCTGAGCCCGCCGTTCGTGGGCAACTATGGGCTGGATGGCACGCCGAAGCTGAAGGTCTACAAGGCCGACGTGGCGTTGCGGGTGACCGGTGAAGACGCGACCAGGCTGGTGAAGGCCAACGAACCTTTGATTCGTAATCAGTTGGTGGCGCTGTTTGCCCAGCAGTCGACCGAGACGATGAACAACGTCGAAGCCAAGGAAAAGCTGCGTCAGGAAGCGTTGAAGCAGACCCAGCAAGTCATGAATGACGAAACCGGCAAGCCGGTGGTTGAGGATTTGTTGTTCAACAACCTGATCATCCAGTAATGCTGGATCTGTAGGAGCCAGCTTGCTGGCGATGGCGCCCTCAAAATCGCCATCGCCGGCAAGCCGGCTCCTACAAAGTGCGAAACCTGAGACCGCCATCGCCAGCAAGCCGGCTCCTACAAAAGCATTTCAGCGCAGTGCCATGACCGCCGCCCATTGCTCGGCCGTAACCGGCATCACCGACAAGCGCGAACCCTTCTGCACCAGCGGCATCTCCGCAAGCGCGGTCTGCTGTTTCAAATAATCCAGCTTCAATACTTTGGAAAACGTCTCGACATGCGCGACATCTATCGCGCTCCAGGCGTTTTTTTCGGCGGTGGCCTTCGGATCGTAGTAATGACTTTCCGGCTCCAGCGCCGTCGGGTCCGGATACGCCGCTTCGACAATCTTCCCAATGCCGGCAATCCCGGGCTCCGGGCAGCTGGAGTGATAAAAGAAGAACTCATCACCGACCGCCATCGCCCTCAGGAAATTCCGTGCCTGGTAGTTGCGAACGCCGTCCCAGCGCGCTTTTCCAAGCTTCTCCAGGCCTTTGATCGAGAGCTCGTCGGGCTCGGATTTCATCAGCCAATAGGCCATGGTTTTGCTCCTTGCGAGTCAGGTGGGCAAGTTGTCGGGCAATTTTATGACAAACCGACAGTCGGTTGACGCCAGCGTTTGCGTGTCAGTTCACGTTGTCGCAAAATGCCGGCCTTCTAAGCTTGACGCTGCTGCACGGCCTACACCTACAACGGAAACCGCTGCTGTCATCGTGTTGATGTGCCTTTGGGGGGCAATCGATGAAACGCAAACCGGATTTACTATGGATTTTGGTTATTTTGTTTGGCCTCGGCGTCGTGACCACCGGCTATGCCCAAAGCCTTTGGAACAACAAGACCGATGCGCCGATTGAAATCGCGCAGCAACAACAGCCGTCAGCCTTCAAGCGCTGAACCGGTCTTTTCGACGCCGCTAGTTCTCAGTGGCGTCTAGCCTGCGAAATACCAGGCCTTGTCTGTAACCGTTCCCTGCAACGGCACATCCCAGCTCGCTTGAGCCAATCGCTCGACCTTCTGACATTCATGGGCCAGTCCCAGTAACGTCGGCTTGCGCCAGTCTTTGCGCCTCGCCAGGTACGAAAGGCTGCGATCGTAGAAACCGCCGCCCATGCCCAGTCGTCCGCCCACATCGTCAAAACCGACCAGCGGCAACAGCACCAGATCGAGTGCCCAGATCTTGCGCTGGCGGGCGAGGTTCGCCCGTGGTTCGAGGATGCGAAAACGGTTGGGCTTGAGCTTTTCGCCGGGGCGAATCCGCTGGAACACCATCTTGGTTCGCGGCCAGGCGCTGAGCACCGGCAGGTACGTCGCCTTGCCCCGGCGTTGTGCGGCACGCAGCAACAGGCGCGGGTCGATTTCACCGTCGGTGGGCAGGTACAGGGAGATGTGTTTGGCGCGGCGAAACAACGGCTGCTGGGCCAATTGCTTGTACAGCCCGCGAGCGGCCTGGCGTTGCTGACTGGGTGTCAGTGCGCGGCGGGCCTTGCGCAGCATGCGTCGAAGTTGCGGGCGGGGCAGCAGCGCAGGTTCGGTCATGGATTCGGGCTTCGGCAGTGCGGGTACACAAAGCGTACCCGTAAAAAAGCCGATGCCGGTGTTTGAACCGGCATCGGACTGGAATCAGGCTCCCCGGATGAACCGCTGCTGACTTAGCCCTTGAACCCGAAAGTTCAAGGTGGAAGATGCAGTAGGCTTTAAGGCTTTCCGTCTAGCGGACATGCACACCAGCCCAACGTGCAGCCTCCAGGGTAGTGCGAATCGGCTCAGGGACGTGGTCAACTGGCAAGCACCCCAGGGAGTGATGCGAGTATAACCCAAGCGGTCCGGCGAATCAGCCCTTGGTGACGTCCGGATCGGTCGCGAGCACCAGATCGACGCGATCGAGCAGGTCGCGAACCTGCTCGCGGGTCGAACCGCTGACCTGCACATCCGGGCGTTCTTCCTTGTGCAGCAGGTCATGCGTGATGTTCAACGCAGCCATCACGGCGATGCGATCGGCGCCAATGACTTTGCCGCTGCTGCGGATTTCACGCATCTTGCCGTCCAGGTAACGGGCAGCGCTCACCAGGTTGCTGCGCTCTTCCTGGGGGCAGATGATCGAATACTCTTTGTCGAGGATCTGCACGGTTACGCTATTGCTTGAACTCATGAGTCTTGCTCCAGGGCCTTGAGGCGCGAAATCATCGATTCGACCTTACGCCGGGCGATTTCATTTTTTTCAATGAGGTGAGCGCGTTCCTCGCGCCAGGTCTTTTCCTGAGCTAGTAGGAGTCCGTTTTGACTCTTAAGTTGCTCGACCCGATCAATTAGCAGTTCGAGTCTGGCCATCAGCGCTTGCAGGTCGGTGTCTTCCATTGTGTCCACTGAAATGTCTGATGGGTGTTGGACTTGTAGGAGCGAGCTTGCTCGCGATGAGCCTGAGAACGCCGCGGGGTGTCAGATACCCAGCATCATCGTTGGCGACCATCGCGAGCAAGCTCGCTCCTACAGGGGTAGTCGATGTAGGATACAAGGCCTTCATTCTAGACATAGCGCCGTCTGGCGCCTAGCTGCCCATGCCCATTCAGAATTCCCCGTACCAAGCTTTCGCCACCCTGCTGACCTCCAGCGGCCATAACGTCTCGCCTGCGGAGCTGCATGGCCTGCTTCTCGGCCGCAGTTGCGCCGGTGCCGGCTTCGATGCCGAAGGCTGGCTGGTCGATGCCGCCGAGCTGCTCGAAGGCGAGCCGCAAGACAACGTCCGCAATGCCTTGATCGGCCTGCAAGAAATGGTCAAGGGCGAGCTGACCGGTGATGACGTGACCGTCGTCCTGCTGCTGCCGACGGATGACGAGCCGCTGGCTGATCGTGCCGCCGCACTGGGCCAATGGTGCCAGGGTTTCCTCAGCGGTTTCGGCCTGAACTGCCGTGACAGCAGCATGCTGAGCACCGAGGCCACCGAAGTGTTGCAGGATCTTGCGGCGATCTCCCAGGTGCAAGACGCGCTGGAAGAGTCCGACGACGGCGAAAGCGACTACATGGAAGTGATGGAATACCTGCGCGTCGCGCCGCTGCTGTTGTTCTCCGAAACCAAAAAGCCGGACGCGCCGGCCGCCGCCAAACCGTCGTTGCATTAATCGCGAGCCAGGAAAAGCCATCTGCCCATGATTCATATCCCGAAATCGGAATACAGCCGTCGCCGCAAGGCCTTGATGGCGCAGATGGAACCCAACAGCATCGCCATCCTGCCCGCCGCCGCGGTGGCCATCCGCAACCGCGACGTCGAGCACGTTTACCGTCAGGACAGCGACTTCCAGTACCTCAGCGGCTTTCCCGAGCCACAGGCCGTCATCGTCTTGATGCCCGGTCGTGAGCACGGCGAATACCTGTTGTTCTGCCGCGAGCGCAACGCCGAGCGCGAACTCTGGGACGGCCTGCGCGCCGGCCAGGAAGGCGCGATCCGCGACTTCGGCGCCGACGACGCCTTCCCCATTACCGATATCGACGACATCCTGCCGGGCCTGATCGAAGGGCGCGACCGGGTGTATTCGGCCATGGGCAGCAACCCGGAATTCGATCGGCACCTGATGGACTGGATCAACGTGATTCGCTCCAAGGCGCACCTCGGTGCGCAGCCGCCCAACGAATTCGTTGCGCTGGATCATCTGCTGCACGACATGCGCCTGTATAAATCGGCGGCAGAAGTGAAGGTGATGCGCGAAGCCGCGCGGATTTCCGCCCAGGCGCATATCCGCGCGATGCAGGCCAGCCGCGCCGGTCTGCACGAGTTCAGCCTTGAAGCCGAGCTCGATTACGAATTCCGGAAGGGCGGGGCGAAAATGCCGGCCTACGGTTCGATCGTCGCCGCCGGGCGCAATAGCTGCATCCTGCATTACCAGCAGAATGACGCCGTGCTCAAGGACGGTGACCTGGTGCTGATCGACGCTGGCTGCGAGATCGATTGCTACGCCAGCGACATCACCCGCACCTGGCCGGTCAACGGCAAGTATTCCGCGGAACAGAAGGCGATCTACGAGTTGGTGCTGGCTTCGCAGGAAGCGGCCTTCGCCGAAATCGCCCCGAACAAGCACTGGAACCAGGCGCACGAAGCCACGGTTCGGGTAATTACTGCCGGTCTGGTGAAACTGGGTTTGCTGCTGGGGGACGTCGACGAGTTGATCGCCAGCGAAGCCTATAAAGCGTTTTACATGCACCGCGCCGGCCACTGGCTGGGCATGGATGTGCATGACGTCGGCGAGTACAAGGTCGGCGGCGAATGGCGCGTGCTGGAAGTCGGCATGGCGCTGACCGTGGAGCCGGGGATCTACATCGCCCCGGATAACCAGAACGTAGCGAAAAAATGGCGCGGCATTGGCGTGCGCATCGAGGACGACGTCGTGGTCACTAAAACCGGCTGTGAAATCCTGACCAATGGCGTACCGAAAACGGTCGCCGAGATCGAAGCGCTGATGGCTGAAGCACGGACGAAAGCGGCATGAGTCGGGTCAATCTGGCAATCATCGGTGGCGGCCTGGTCGGCGCCAGCCTGGCGTTGGCGTTGCAGGCCGGCGCGAAGGCACGTGGCTGGAAGATCGTATTGATAGAGCCGTTTGCGCCCGGCGACACCTACCAGCCGAGTTACGATGCTCGCTCTTCGGCGCTGTCCTACGGTGCCAAGCAAATTTATCAACGGTTGGGCGTGTGGCAGGAAATATCTCGCCGCGCCGAACCGATCAAGCAGATTCATGTGTCCGACCGGGGCCGCTTCTCTACCGCGCGGCTGTCGGCGATGGAAGAGGGCGTGCCGGCGCTGGGTTACGTGGTGGAAAACGCCTGGCTTGGCCAGTGCCTCTGGAAAGGCCTGGACAACGACGTGGTCACCTGGCGCTGCCCGGCGGAAGTCACGCGCATGGAACCGCTGACCGATGGCTATCGCCTGACCCTCAATGACGAAACAACCCTGGAATGCGACCTCGCGGTACTCGCCGATGGCGGCCGCTCCGGCCTGCGCGAGCAACTGGGCATCGGCATCAAGAAGCGCCCGTACAACCAGAGCGCGCTGATCGCCAACATCACTCCGAGCGAAGCCCACAACGGCATGGCGTTCGAGCGTTTTACCGACGACGGCCCGATGGCGTTGCTGCCGCTGCCGGAAAACCGCTGCGCCCTGGTCTGGACCCGACTGGGCATGGACGCGCAACGGCTCGCGTCCCTCGATGAGCGCAGTTTCCTCAGCGAGTTGCAGGGCGTGTTCGGCTACCGCCTCGGCACATTGAAGCAAGTCGGCGCGCGGCATCTTTATCCGCTGACCTTGATTGAAGCCGAGGAACAGGTACGCCCGCACCTGGTGATTCTCGGCAATGCCGCCCACAGCCTGCACCCGATTGCCGGCCAGGGTTTCAACCTGTCGCTGCGCGATGCCCAGGCGTTGGCCGATGCGCTTTTAGCCAGCGAGAAAGCGCCCGGCGACTTCGCGACGTTGCAGGCCTATCGCGAGCGCCAGCGTCTGGATCAGAACCTGACCGTGGGTTTCTCCGATCAGGTCACGCGGTTGTTCGGCAGCACTCAACCGCTGGTTTCGCTGGGCCGCAACATCGGCCTGCTTGGCCTCGATCTGTTGCCACCGGCCAAGCGCTGGTTCGCCCGACAAGCCATGGGCCTGGGTACGCGTCCCGATGCTTAAGTGGCTGACCGGCACGTTCGGCAAAGCGCGGTTGATGCGTTGGTTCATGACTTTTTACCCGCCCTATCTCGGCGCCGGGGTGAGGGTTCGGCATATCAGCGATGACTTTCGCGATATCCAGGTGTCCATGGGGCTGGGCTGGTACAACCGCAATTACGTCGGCACGCAGTTCGGCGGCAGCCTGTATTCGATGGTCGACCCGTTCTACATGTTGATGCTGATGGAAAACCTGGGCGGTCACTACATCGTCTGGGACAAAGCCGCCGACATCGATTTCATCTCGCCGGGCAAAGGCCCGGTGTTCGCCCGGTTCAGGATCGACGAGACGCTGCTCGACGAGATCCGCCGCGAGACGGCAAGCGGCGAAAAATACCTGCCGCAGTTGCAGGTCGATATTCACGACGGCGCCGGCACCTTGGTGGCGCGGGTCCGGAAAACCCTTTACGTGCGGCTCAAACCGCGAGCGAGGCAGGCTTAAAGCATGGACATGCGCGCAGATGTGCTGATTGTCGGGGCCGGAATGGTCGGTAGCGCCCTGGCGCTGGCGTTGCAGGACAGCGGGCTGGACGTGCTGTTGCTGGACGGCAGCCCGATGAGCGTCAAGCCTTTCGACGCTCAGGCACCGTTCGAACCGCGGGTGAGCGCCCTGTCGGCGGCCAGCCAGCGGATTCTCGAACGCCTGGGCGTCTGGGACGGCATCGCCAACCGGCGCAGCAGCCCGTACACCGACATGCATGTCTGGGACGGCAGCGGCACCGGGCAGATTCACTTCTCAGCCGCCAGCGTGCATGCCGAGGTGCTCGGGCATATCGTCGAGAACCGCGTGGTCCAGGACGCCTTGCTCGACCGCTTGCACGACTGCGATCTGGGGATGCTGGCCAACGCGCGCCTGGAGCAGATGCGCCGCTCCGGTGACGACTGGCTGCTGACCCTCGCCGATGGCCGCACCCTGCGTGCGCCGTTGGTGATCGCGGCGGACGGCGCCAATTCGGCGGTGCGGCGCCTGACCGGCGTGGCGACGCGCGAGTGGGATTATCTGCATCACGCGATCGTCACCAGTGTGCGCAGTAGCCGGCCGCATCAAATGACCGCGTGGCAGCGTTTTACCGACAACGGCCCGTTGGCGTTTCTGCCGCTGGAGCGTGATGGCCGGCAGGATTGGTGTTCGATCGTCTGGTCGACCACGCCGAACGAAGCCGAACGCTTGATGGCGCTGGATGACGAAGGATTCTGCCGTGAGCTGGAGCGCGCCTTCGAAGGCCGGCTCGGCACGGTGGACAGCGCCGACCCGCGCCTGTGCGTGCCGCTGCGTCAGCGCCATGCCAAACGCTATGTGGCGGAGGGCCTGGCGCTGATCGGCGATGCGGCGCACACCATTCACCCGCTGGCCGGGCAGGGCGTGAACCTCGGTTTTCTCGATGCCGCGGTGCTTGCCGAAGTGTTGCTGCAAGCTTCGGAGCGGGGCGAGCGCCTGGCGGATGTGAAAGTGCTGAGCCGTTACGAGCGCCGACGCATGCCGCATAACCTCGCGTTGATGGCGGCGATGGAAGGCTTCGAGCGACTGTTCCAGGCGGATCCGCTGCCGGTGCGCTGGTTGCGCAATACAGGGCTGAAGATCGTCGAGCAGATGCCGGAGGCCAAGGCGTTGTTTGTGCGCGAGGCGTTGGGGTTGACCGGGGATTTGCCGGCTCTCGCCAAGGCCTGACATCTGCAGTGATGTCCATTGCGGGAGCGAGCCTGCTCGCGATGGACTTGAGAGCGACGTGGGGTGTCAGGCCGCCAGCGGTATCCTTCAACCCCGTCGCGAGCGGGCTCGCTCCCACAGGAAATATCCTGTGCAACATCTGGTAACTCCTCCGCGAACTGTTCGATTGAGAAGGTAAATGTGAGTCCTTATCATTTGGCCTCACTTTTTCAAATCGAGAGATCGCTCCCATGTTGGCACCGAAGCGTCTACTGACCGCACTCGCCCTGACCCTGATCGGCAGCACCACTGCCCAGGCCGCTGACGAGGTGGTGGTTTACTCCTCGCGTATCGACGAGCTGATCAAGCCGGTGTTCGATGCCTACACCGCGAAAACCGGTGTACAGGTGAAGTTCATCACCGACAAGGAAGCGCCGCTGATGCAGCGCATCAAGGCCGAGGGTGAGAACGCCACCGCCGACCTGCTGCTGACCGTCGATGCCGGCAACCTCTGGCAAGCCGAGCAGATGGGCATCCTGCAACCCTTCACCTCGAAGACCATCGACGCCAACATCCCGCTGCAATACCGCGCCTCCAGCCATGCCTGGACCGGCTTGAGCCTGCGCGCGCGGACCATCGCCTATTCCACCGATCGAGTGAAGCCGGGCGAGTTGACCACCTATGAAGGTCTGGCCGACAAGAACTGGGAAGGCCGCTTGTGCCTGCGCACGGCGAAGAAGGTCTACAACCAGTCCCTGACCGCCACCATGATCGAAGTCCACGGCGCGGACAAAACCGAGCAAATCCTCAAGGGCTGGGTGAGCAACCTGTCCACCGACGTGTTCTCCGACGATATTGCGGTGCTGGAAGCGATCAACGCCGGCCAGTGCGATGTCGGCATCGTCAACACCTACTACTACGGTCGCCTGCACAAGCAGAAGCCTGACCTGGCGGTGAAGCTGTTCTGGCCGAACCAGGGTGATCGTGGCGTCCACGTCAATCTCTCGGGCATCGGCCTGACCAAGCATGCGCCGCACCCGGAAGCAGCCAAGGCGTTGGTGGAGTGGATGACGACGCCGGAAGCACAGAAGATCTTTGCCGACGTGAACCAGGAGTTCCCGGCCAACCCGGCGGTTCCGCCGTCCGCCGAAGTGGCGGGTTGGGGCAAGTTTGTGGCGGATACCTTGCCGGTGGAAGTGGCGGGCAAGCGCCAGGCTGAAGCGATTCGCATGATGGATCGGGCTGGCTGGAACTGATCCCGCTTTTGTGCGACAAGCACTACCCACTGTAGGAGCGAGCCTGCTCGCGATGAACGTCAACGATAACGCTGGGTGTCTGACGGCCCGCGGCGTCCTTACGTTCATCGCGAGCAGGCTCGCTCCTACAATGGGCTCTGTGTATATCCCTTCTGCTTGAGAGTTTGTCCTTGGCCCACCCTGCCCAACGCCGCTGGTATCCCCTGGTCTTCGCCATTGCTGCGCTGGTCCTGCTGCCCCTCAGCGTTCTGCTGTTGTCCTGGCAAACCCTCGATCATCAAATCTGGTCCCACCTCTGGGACACGCAGATGCCACGCCTTCTGGGCAACACGCTGACCCTGGTGCTCGGCGTCGGTATTGGCGTCACGCTGCTGGGTGTCAGCCTTGCCTGGCTCACCAGCCTCTGTGAGTTTCCCGGCAGGAAATGGCTGGACTGGGCGCTGATGCTGCCGTTTGCCATTCCCGCCTATGTGCTGGCATTCGTCTTCGTCGGTCTGCTGGATTTCGCCGGGCCCGTGCAGAGCCTGATGCGCGAATGGTTCGGCACCGGCCTGCGGCTGCCGCGCGTGCGTTCCACCGGCGGTGTCATCCTGGTTCTGGTGCTGGTTTTTTATCCCTACGTTTACCTGCTGGCGCGCACGGCGTTCCTGGCCCAGGGCAAAGGCCTGATGGAAGCCGCCCGTGTCCTTGGGCAATCCCCGTGGCAGGCGTTCTGGCGCGTCGCCTTGCCCATGGCGCGGCCAGCCATCGGCGCGGGTGTGGCGCTGGCGTTGATGGAGACGCTGGCGGATTTCGGCGCCGTGTCGGTGTTCAACTTCGATACGTTCACCACGGCTATCTACAAAACCTGGTACGGATTCTTTAGCCTCTCCACCGCCGCGCAACTGGCCAGCCTGTTGCTGTTGGTGGTGATGGTGGTGCTCTACGGCGAGCGTCGCGCGCGCGGAGCCAATCGGGCGAGCAACGAACGACCGCGGGTCAAGGCGCTGTATCACCTTCGCGGGCTCAAGGCGTTCGCGGCGATGAGCTGGTGCGGCCTGGTGTTTGCCTGTGCCTTCGTCATTCCGATGCTGCAACTGGTGGTGTGGTTCTGGCAGCGCGGGCGTTTCGATCTGGATGAGCGTTACACCGGGCTGATCGTCCATACGCTGTATCTGGGCGGTATGGCGGCGCTGATCACCGTCAGTGTCGCGCTGGTGCTGGCGTTCGCCGGACGCCTCGCGCCCACCCGGGCGATCCGCTCCGGCATCAGCCTGGCCAACCTCGGCTATGCGCTGCCGGGTTCGGTTCTGGCGGTATCGATCATGCTGGCCTTCAGTTATCTGGATCGTGAACTGGTGATCCCTGTGTCGGGTTGGCTCGGTGGCGCCGGCAAGCCGTTGCTGCTCGGCAGTCTGTCGGCGTTGCTGTTGGCCTATTTGGTGCGTTTCATCGCCGTGGCTCACGGGCCGCTCGAAAGCAGTCTGGCGCGAATACGGCCCTCTTTGCCCGAAGCGGCACGTAGTCTTGGGGTCAGTGGGCCACGACTGTTTTTCAAGGTGTATCTGCCGTTGCTGCTGCCCGGCACACTGAGTGCGGCGCTGCTGGTGTTCGTCGATGTGCTCAAGGAAATGCCCGCGACCCTGCTGATGCGCCCGTTTGGCTGGGACACGCTGGCGGTGCGCATCTTTGAAATGACCAGCGAAGGTGAGTGGGCGAGGGCATCTTTACCGGCACTGACCCTGGTTCTGGTCGGGTTGTTACCGGTCATCGGATTGATTCGACGTTCGGCGCATCGAAACGCCTAGGTGCCAGTCCTACACCTTGAGGCTACAATGCGCGGCATTCGGTGCGGTCCGTCTTACAGACCCGGTCGCTGAAATCGGCTGGAAGCCTTCTATTTCAGGGCTTTTACCCCGTGCAGCATCGGCCCGCACCTTCGCCACGCCCGGAAGGAGAAACCCATGGGACAGCGTACGCCTCTGTATGACCTTCATCTCGCCCTCGGCGCGAAGATGGTCGATTTTGGCGGTTGGGATATGCCTCTGCATTACGGCTCGCAGGTCGAGGAGCACCATCAGGTGCGTCGCGATTGCGGGGTTTTCGATGTATCCCACATGACCGTGATCGATGTCAGCGGCAGTCAGGCCAAGGCCTGGCTTCAGCATTTGCTGGCCAATGACGTCGAGCGCCTGCACAGCTCCGGCCGTGCGCTCTACAGCACCATGCTCAACGAGCGCGGCGGCATCGTCGACGACATGATCGTCTACCGCCTCGACGACGGTTATCGCCTGGTGGTCAATGCCTCCACCCGCGACCAGGACCTGGCGTGGATGCAGGCGCACCTCGATGGCTTCGACGTGCACATCACCGAGCGCTCGGAAATGGCGATGCTCGCCATTCAAGGCCCTCATGCCCGGCACAAAATCTCCGAACTGGTCACCCAGTCTCGCGGCAACCTGATCCAGCTGCTCAAGCCGTTCGAAGGCCAGCCCGACGGTGACTGGTTCATCGCGCGCACTGGCTACACCGGCGAAGACGGGCTGGAAATCATCCTGCCGGCCAATCAGGCCCCCGGCTTCTTCAACGATCTGGTTGGCGCGGGCATCTCGCCGATCGGGCTCGGAGCGCGGGATACCCTGCGTGTCGAGGCGGGCATGAACCTCTACGGACAGGACATCAATCAGGACGTTTCGCCCCTGGCCTCGAACATGGCCTGGAGCATTGCCTGGGAGCCGGCCTCTCGCCAGTTCATTGGCCGTGATGCTCTGGAAGCTGAACGGGCAGGGGGCGTGCAACACAAACTGGTCGGTCTGGTCCTTGAGGAGCGTGGGGTTTTGCGCGCTCATCAGGTAGTCCGCATCGCCAATGTTGGCGAAGGAGAGATCACCAGTGGTAGTTTCTCTCCTACGCTTAGCAAGTCGATTGCACTGGCGCGCGTGCCGATGGCGACAGCCGACCGCGCGGAAGTGGAAATCCGTGGCAAATGGTACCCGGTCCGAGTGGTCAAACCGACCTTCGTACGCCATGGCAAAACCTTGATCTAACCTTTTCCGGCGGGCACGACCGCTGACAATTTCCTTGAGGACACAGAACATGAGCGATATCCCTGCCGACCTGCGTTTTGCCGAAAGTCACGAATGGGCCCGTCTGGAAGCCGACGGCACCGTCACCGTGGGTATCAGCGATCACGCTCAGGAAGCCTTGGGCGACGTGGTGTTCGTTGAGCTGACTGAAGTGGGCACCACTTTCGCTGCCGGCGATCAATCCGGTGTCGTCGAGTCGGTTAAAGCCGCTTCCGACATCTACTCCCCGGTTGCCGGCGAAGTGATTGCGGTGAACGAAGAACTGAGCGCAAACCCGGAACTGCTCAACTCCGACCCGTACGGTGCCTGGATCTTCAAACTGAAGCCAAGCAACACCGGCGATCTGGACAAGCTGCTCGATGCGGCTGGCTACAAGGCCGCCATCGGCGAGTAAGCCTTCAGCGTCACCCAAAGCCCCGACCTGTCGGGGCTTTTTTGTGGGCGATGAAAGTCTCGTGTGGGAGCGAGCCTGCTCGCGATGACGGCAGACCAGGCGCCAATGCAGCGACTGTCAGACCGCTATCGCGAGCAGGCTCGCTCCCACATGGGATCTGCGTCGTCCAAGGGGCCGCTTTGGCAGCGACTGCTATGCTGGTTTGACCGTGTTGCATCGACGCTGAGCGCCAGTCAAGAGAGAGCCCGTCATGTCCCAGTTGCCGTCCCTGAGCCAGTTACGCGACCCCAATGCCTTCCTTCGCCGCCACCTCGGGCCCGATGCCGCCGAGCAGCAGGCGATGCTCGACAGCCTCGGTCTCGGGAGCCGGGTCGAGTTGATCGAGCAAACGGTGCCGCCGGGAATCCGCCTCAACCGCGCGCTGGACCTGCCACCCGCCCTCGACGAACAAGCCGCGCTGGCCAAGCTGCGCGGTTACGCCGAGCAGAACCAGGTCTGGACCAGCCTGATCGGCATGGGCTACCACGGCACCCTCACGCCTGCCGTCATCTTGCGCAACGTGCTGGAAAATCCCGGTTGGTACACCGCCTACACGCCCTATCAACCGGAGATCGCCCAAGGCCGGCTGGAAGCGCTGCTGAACTTTCAGCAATTGACCATCGACCTGACCGGTCTGGAACTGGCCAACGCCTCGTTGCTCGATGAAGCCACGGCCGCGGCGGAAGCCATGGCCCTGGCCAAGCGTGTCGCCAAATCCAGGAGCAATCTGTTTTTCGTCGATGAGAACTGCCACCCGCAGACGATTTCCGTGGTGCAGACCCGTGCTGAAGGTTTCGGTTTCGAGCTGATCGTCGACGCTGTGGATAACTTGAAACAACACCAGGTGTTCGGCGCGCTGCTGCAATACCCCGACACCCACGGCGAGATCCGCGACCTGCGTCCGCTCATCGATCATCTGCATGCCCAGCAAGCGCTGGCCTGTGTCGCCACCGATCTGCTGAGCCTGCTGTTGCTCACACCGCCGGGAGAATTGGGCGCCGACGTGGTGTTCGGCTCGTCCCAGCGATTCGGTGTTCCCATGGGTTACGGTGGCCCGCATGCGGCGTTCTTTGCCAGTCGTGACGAGTACAAACGGGCGATTCCCGGGCGGATCATCGGCGTCTCGAAAGATGCTCGCGGCAACACGGCGTTGCGCATGGCTCTGCAAACCCGTGAGCAACATATTCGCCGGGAGAAGGCCAACTCGAACATCTGCACCGCCCAGGTGTTGCTGGCCAACATCGCCAGTTTTTACGCGGTGTATCACGGCCCGGAAGGATTGAAACGCATTGCCCAGCGTGTGCACCGCTTGACCTGCATCCTTGCGGCGGGCCTCGAACGTCATGGCATCGCACGTCTCAACACGCACTTTTTCGACACGCTGACGCTGGAAGTGGGCGGCACTCAAACGGCAATCATCGAAAGCGCCCAGGCCGCGCAGATCAACTTGCGCATTCTCGGACGCGGGCTGTTGGGCCTCAGCCTCGACGAAACCTCTGACGAAACCACCGTGGCGAAACTGTTCGATGTGTTCCTCGGTGCCGATCATGGGCTCGACGTCGAGGCGCTGGATGCCGAAGCCGTGCCTTCCGGGATTCCCGCCGGGCTGCTGCGCTCCTCGCCTTATTTGCGTCACCCGGTGTTCAGCGCGCATCACAGCGAAACCGAGATGCTGCGCTACCTCAAGCAACTGGAGAACAAGGACCTGGCCCTCAACCAGTCCATGATCCCGCTGGGCTCCTGCACCATGAAGCTCAATGCCACCAGCGAGATGATCCCGATCACCTGGCCGCAGTTCGCCAACTTGCACCCGTTTGTGCCGAAAGAGCAGGCCACCGGTTATGCGTTGATGATCGAAGAGCTAGAGCGCTGGCTCTGCGCGATCACCGGTTTCGATGCGATCTGCATGCAACCCAACTCCGGCGCCCAGGGCGAGTACGCCGGGTTGCTGGCGATCCGCAAGTATCACGAGAGTCGGCATCAAGGCGCGCGGGATATCTGCCTGATCCCGTCCTCGGCCCACGGCACCAATCCGGCTTCTGCACAAATGGCCGGCATGCGCGTGGTAATCGTCGAATGCGACGAAGCGGGCAACGTTGATCTGGATGATTTGAAAGGCAAGGCATCCGAGGCGGGCGACAAACTCGCCTGCCTGATGGCGACGTATCCATCGACCCATGGTGTTTATGAGGAAGGCATCAGCGAAATCTGTGAAGTTATCCACAGCCATGGCGGCCAGGTGTACATGGATGGCGCCAACCTCAATGCGCAAGTCGGGTTGGCGCGGCCGGCGGACATCGGTGCCGACGTCTCGCACATGAACCTGCACAAGACCTTCTGCATTCCCCACGGTGGAGGCGGGCCCGGCATGGGACCGATTGGTGTGCGGGCGCACCTGGCGCCGTTCGTGGCCAATCACCCGGTGGTGGCGATTGACGGCCCGCTGCCGCAGAACGGCGCGGTCAGCGCGGCGCCCTGGGGCAGTGCGAGCATCCTGCCGATCAGCTGGATGTACATCGCCATGATGGGGCCGCAACTGGCGGACGCCAGCGAAGTGGCGATCCTCGCCGCAAATTACCTGGCGCAGCATCTGTCTGGCGCCTTCCCGGTGCTCTACACCGGGCGCAATGAACGGGTGGCCCACGAATGTATCCTCGATCTGCGGCCGCTCAAGGCGTTGACCGGGATCAGCGAGGAGGACGTGGCCAAACGCCTGATGGATTACGGCTTCCATGCGCCGACCATGTCGTTCCCGGTGCCGGGGACCTTGATGGTCGAGCCCACGGAAAGTGAATCGAAAGCAGAGCTGGACCGCTTTATCGGGGCGATGCTGAGCATTCGCGCAGAAATCACTGCGGTGCAGAACGGTGACTGGCCTGCCGAGGACAATCCGCTCAAGCGTGCGCCGCACACCTTGGCGGACATCACCGGTGTCTGGGAGCGGCCCTACAGCATCGAGCAAGCCGTGACGCCGGATGCGCACACCAAGGCGCACAAGTATTGGCCGGTGGTGAACCGTGTCGATAACGTCTACGGCGATCGCAACCTCTTCTGTGCCTGCGTGCCGGTGGACGACTATCGCTGATCTGGCTTAACGCAAGTTCTAATGTGGGAGCGAGCCTGCTCGCGATAGCGGTGGATGAGTCGACATCATCAGCGACGGGTACACCGCTATCGCGAGCAGGCTCGCTCCCACAGGTGTTTTGTAGCGGGCAAAAAAATGCCGCTCATGTGAGCGGCATTTTTATTCAGCCGTAACTCTTATTCCGACGCGACGGCGTTCTTCGCCAGGATCGCATTCGCCAGTTCCATATCCGTGGCCTGCAGGCCCGGGTTATCGGCGCGGACTTTCTGCATCGCCGCTTCCAGGTACGGGCCGCGAATGCCGCCGTCGCTGGCGACGAAGCTGCCGGCATCGTCCTGGGCGGCAATGATCAGTTTGTGATCCTTGAACGTGAGGTAAGTCGAGCCGGTGGTAGCACCGGACGAAATGACGTTACGCCAAAAGCTATCGGCCATCGCCGAACCGACTGGAAGGGACAACAGGGCGATGGTAGCGACAGCAAGTTTGAGACGCATGATGGGTGACTCCACTGGGTTAACTACGGGCTTTGATTGCCAATCCCCCAATCGAGTTCCATCCACCGTTCAGTCAGCAGGTTCCACCAGCAGAATGGCCCCTTGCTGCCCGGTCACCCGAACACGGCTGCCGGTGGCCGCGTCCGGCCCTCGGGCCATCCACACGCCGTCGGCCACTTTGATCTTGCCGCGACCGTCGACGATCGCTTCATGCACCACGAAGGTCTTGCCGATCAGTTCCTGGCCACGCAGGTTGAGGTTCGGCTCGTCACTTGGGCGCACCGCGCTGCGCTGGCGTCGCCACCAGTACAGGGCGGTGGCGATCGACAGCAGGCCGAACAGCAGGAACTGCAGTTCCCAGGACATCTGCGGCAGCACGAACGTCAGCACGCCGACCGCGGCAGCCGCCATGCCGATCCACAGCAGATAACCGCCGGCGCCGAACACTTCGAGAATCAGCAGCACGGTGCCCAGCGCCAGCCAGTCCCAGAACGATAAATGCTGCAGGAATGCCCACATAACGTGCCTCAGGCTTTCTTGTTGTCGAAGGTGGCTTTGACGATCTCGCCGATGCCGCCTACCGCGCCGATCATCGAACTGGCCTCAAGCGGCATCAGGATGACTTTGCTGTTGTTGGCCGAGGCCAACTGGCCCAGCGCATCGATGTACTTTTGCGCGACGAAATAGTTGACCGCCTGCACGTTGCCGCCAGCGATGGCTTCGGACACCACCTTGGTGGCCTGGGCTTCCGCCTCGGCTTGACGCTCGCGGGCCTCGGCTTCGAGGAATGCCGCCTGACGACCCCCTTCAGCCTCCAGAATCTGCGCCTGCTTCTTGCCTTCGGCAGTCAGGATGGCGGCGGCGCGCAGGCCTTCGGCTTCGAGGATTTGCGCACGCTTGATCCGTTCGGCTTTCATCTGTCCCGACATCGCCGCCATCAGGTCCGCAGGCGGGCTGATGTCCTTGATCTCGATCCGGGTGATCTTGATGCCCCACGGCGCCGTGGCTTCATCGACGGTGCGCAGCAGTTTTTCGTTGATGCCGTCTCGCTGGCTGAGCATCGCGTCCAGCTCCATGGAGCCGAGCACGGTGCGGATGTTGGTCTGCAACAGGTTGCGGATGGCGTGCTCGAGGTTATTCACCTCGTAGGCCGCCTGAGCGGTGTTGACCACCTGGAAGAAGCACACCGCATCGATCTGCACCGTGGCGTTATCGGCGGTGATCACTTCCTGCGGCGGAATATCCAGCACGCTTTCCATGACATTGATCTTGCGCCCGATACGGTCCATCACGGGGATGATGATGTTCAGGCCCGGCTTGAGGGTGTTGGTGTAACGGCCGAATCGTTCGACCGTCCATTGATAACCCTGCGGCACAACCTTGAAGCCCATGAACAGAATGGCGACCACGAGGCCGACAAAAAGCAAAAGCACGCTACCGATCTGCATAACGATTCCCTGTTGATCAATGAAGTTGCGATCGGCGGATTGTAGCGGTGCGGGCCGGGGATAAGAACCGTTAGTCGGCCCTCGCATCATCAGGAGACATAAAAGGTTTCATCTCTGCTCACTCTGTGGCGTCACCCGCAACACCTCCTCGATCGTCGTCAGCCCCGCGGCGACTTTCTGCGCACCCGACAGTCGCAGGCTGCGCATGCCTTCCTTGAAAGCCTGGCGCCGGATCGCCAGCAAGTCGGTGTCCGCGTTGATCAGTGCTTTCACCCCATCCGTCAGCTGCATGATTTCGTAGACGCCGGCGCGGCCGCGATAGCCGGTGTCGCGACATTCCACGCAACCGATGGCGCGCTGGGCATTGCCCGGCAGAGGTGCTTGCCAGGGTTTGGTCAGGGTTTGCCAGTCTTCTTCGCCCAGTGTCAGCGGCGCCTTGCAGTGCGGGCACAAGGTGCGCACCAGGCGCTGGGCCATGACGCCGAGCACCGTGGCCTTGATCAGGTAATGCGGCACGCCGAGTTCCAGCAGGCGGCTGATGGCGCTGGGCGCGTCGTTGGTGTGCAGCGTCGACAGCACCAGGTGGCCGGTGAGGGCGGCCTGGATCGCCATTTCCGCGGTTTCGAGGTCGCGGATCTCGCCGATCATGATGATGTCCGGGTCTTGCCGCATCAGCGCGCGCACGCCAGCGGCGAAGGTCAGGTCGATGTTGTGCTGGACCTGCATCTGGTTGAACGCCGGCTCGACCATTTCGATCGGGTCTTCGATGGTGCAGAGGTTGACCTCCGGCGTCGCCAGTTTCTTCAGCGTGGTGTAGAGCGTGGTGGTCTTGCCCGAACCGGTGGGGCCGGTGACCAGAATGATGCCGTTGGGTTGGGTGGTCATCTCCTGCCAGCGGCGCAGGTCTTCGGCGGAAAATCCCAACTGGTCGAAATCCTTGAGCAGCACTTCCGGGTCGAAGATCCGCATGACCATTTTTTCGCCGAACGCCGTCGGCAGTGTCGACAGCCGCAGCTCGACTTCACCGCCGTCCGGGGTCTTGGTTTTCACCCGGCCGTCCTGGGGTTTGCGCTTTTCTGCGACGTTCATTCGGCCCAGGCTCTTCAGGCGGCTGACGATCGCCATGGTCACCTGCGGCGGGAATTGATAGACGTTGTGCAGCACGCCGTCGATGCGAAAACGCACCGTGCCCTGTTCACGTCGGGGTTCGATGTGGATATCGCTGGCGCGTTGCTGGAAGGCGTACTGGAACAGCCAGTCGACGATATTGACGATGTGCGCGTCGTTGGCGTCCGGCTCCTGGTCGCTGGCGCCGAGGTTGAGCAACTGTTCGAAGTTGCCGAGGGTGCTGGCTTGCTGATCGGTGCTGGTCGCGCCGCTGACCGATTTGGCCAGGCGGAAAAACTCCACGCTGAAGCGCTGGATGTCCACGGGGTTGGCCACTACCCGTTTGATCGGCAGCTTCAACACGTGGGTCAGGTCGGCTTCCCAGCCTTTGACGTAAGGCTGGGCGCTGGCCACGGTCACGGCGTCGCGATCGATCGACACCGCGAGAATCTTGTGGCGCTGGGCAAAGGCGTAGGACATCAGCGGGGTAATGGCCGCGACGTTGATTTTCAGTGGATCGATGCGCAAGTACGGCTGGCCGGCCTGCTGCGACAACCACAAGGTCAGGCTTTCCAGGTCCAGATGCTTGCCGGGCCGACTGAGGTCGTCCAGCTGTTGGCCTGCGATGAATTCCAGTGGGTGCATCTGGCCATTGGCGGCGTGACGGCGACGGGCATTCAGCGCGTGTTCGGCCGAGTCCTGGCTGATAAAACCCTGGTCGACCAGTTCGCGCAGCAAATCATTGAGATCCAGCCAGCGGTCCTGAAGGGCAAGTTGAACGGACATGCGGGCTCCTCGTGAACAACAGTCCGCCAAGGATAGTCGCGGAGCGGTCGACCGTTGGGCCACTACCCGACGAAGCCGTATCGAGTTTTTTCAGGCCGTCGCCTGAGCGGCCTCACCCCACGCGGAATCAGCCGCTTGCAGCTCCACCGAGCAGACGCTGATCAGGTTACGCAGTTTTTCCGCGATCACTTCGGCACGGTGCCAGCTCAGTCCGTCGATGACGATGTCGATCGCCAGCAGATCGTCCATGCGCTGCACGTTGACCTGTTGCGGCGTCAGGAACTGCAAGGCGAACAGGTTGAGCGCACGGCACAGCAGATCCGGCTCGGCCTCGGCCAGCAGTTGATAGTGAACGCGACAGTGGGCGTTGCTGACGTTCCAGACATCGGCGCGGGTGGGCGGGGTGGTTACGGCTTCGAGATGCGGCATGATCGGTCTCCAAAATCATTGGAGGAATTTTTACATTCGATGCCGGGCACTTCTTGTCTATGATGGGCCTGATTGGCGATTTATCGAATCGTATGATTCAACAAGGCATCGATAGAAGGTTTTTTTATGCAGAGCGAGCTGGATGGCTACGACCGCAAGATTCTGGCGTTGCTGCAAGAAGACGCTTCGCTTTCCAGCGCGCAGATCGCCGAACAGGTGGGGCTGTCGCAGTCACCGTGCTGGCGGCGGATCCAGCGGATGAAAGAAGAGGGGATCATTCGCGGACAGGTGACGTTGCTCGACCGCAAGAAAATCGGGCTTAACACGCAGATCTTTGCCGAGATCAAACTCAACGCCCACGGGCGTTCGAACTTCACCGAGTTCACCGAGGCGATTCGCGGTTTTCCGGAAGTGCTGGAGTGTTATGTGCTGATGGGGTCGGTGGATTTCTTGCTGCGGATCGTCACGGCGGACATCGAGGCGTATGAGCGGTTTTTCTTCGAGAAGCTGTCGATGGTGCCGGGGATTCAGGAGGTGAACTCGATTGTGGCGTTGTCGGAGATCAAGTCGACGACGAGTTTGCCGGTGTTGCGGGGGTAGAGATTTGTAGCGTTTGTTCGGGCGTCATCGCCGGCAAGCCAGCTCCTACACGGCATGTATTCCACCGTAGGAGCCGGCTTGCCGGCGATAGCAGTCTTACAGGCGCAGCAGCATTTTCCAGGCACGATTCTGATAAACCGCAATCGCCTGCTGCTTGCGCGCATCCAGCAATTCATCGGTGATCGGCTCGTTAGCCAGCAACGCCAGTTGCTTCAGCTCGCCGTACAGGCGATCCATTTCCGGGATGTCCAGTACGTGACGGGCGTGGTGCAGCCAGGCCTGGATGCGTTCGATACGCGGCAGTTGCTCGGCCAGGTCTTCCGGCTGTTGCTGGTAACGCTGCAATTGCAACGAGGTCGCTTCTTCGCCCAGAAGACGCGGCAACCAGCTGCCCAACTGCGCAGCGCCCTGGCGATTGCCACGCACGTTGCGATCGGCAGCCCAGGTGCGGGCCAGCAACCAACGTGAAGTGCTCAGCGAGAACTGGCCCCAGCGCGGGTCTTCGAGCTCTTCGAGGAACTGCTCCGGCGCGGCTTTGCGCACGTCTTCGTCGTCCAGGCCGGCTTGCACCAGTGGGCGCCAGTCTTCGAGCAAGGCATCCAGCGCCAGGCGCAGATCATGCGTCGACTGACGCGGGGCGGCCTGGCCCAGGCTGCTCAACAACGCGCGCAATTCGGCGAGGTTTTCCACCCAGTCCTGCAACAGGCGCCAGTGGCCATTGAAGCGATACTGCTCGGCCAGACGCTGGCTGCTGCCCAGCAAGTGCCAGCTCAGGGCAGCGAACGCGTCGTCCAGCGGCGTTTCGGCGGTGATCTGCGGTGCGGCCAGGCTCAGCGAGTAGCTGTTGGCGTCGTAGAGGCGATACCCGCGCTCAGCCTTGCTGATGTCACACGGCATCAAAGCCAGGGTTTCGGCCAGCTCGGCGGCCAGTTCCAGCAATGCGGCCGGTTCGCCTTCGCGCAATTCCAGTTCGAGCTCGCAGATTTCTTCTTTCTGCTTGCCGACGACCACGTGGCCCAGGTCCAGCGCGGCTTCGATGACCACTTTGGTCTTGCCACGGCCCCAGGCGATTTCCGCGCGTTCGCGGACGAAATCGGTGGTGAAGATCGGCTTCAGGGTTTTCTTGTCCAGCTCGGCCAGTTCTTCAGGCCAGCATTCGCCGTCGAGTTTCTTCACGTCGAGCTTGGCTTTGGGCAGGTTCCAGTCGTACTCGTTACGCTCGGACAAACCGGCGACGCTCTGGCCGCGGGTCTTGAGGGTCTGAATGACTTCTTCGCCGTCCTTGCGCAGACGCAGGGCAACCTTGGCGCGGGCCAGGTCGCGCTCAGGCGTGTCGAAGTACTGGTTCATCAGTTCACGGCGTTCCCAGCCACTTTTGTTGCGTTTTTTCAGGAGCGGGTGCTCGCGCAGGGCGGCGAGGGTTTCGCGGCTGACGCGGAGTTTGATTTCAGTTTCTTTCTGCATGGCCGGAAAATCCAGGATCGGGAGCGCAGCCGGGGGAATGTGTGGCTGCCAAGGTCGTGCAGTGTACAGGACTGACCGACACTGCGCCCCGCGACGGTTTATTCCTGTCACCGGATGGTTCTATGATGGTCTTCAATTCGGGAGTTGGAGTCAGCGATGCCTTTGCCGTCCATGAAAGATCAGTTCGCTGCGCTGATTGCCGCACCGTCGGTCAGTTGCACCCAGGCGAGCCTCGATCAAACCAACCGCCCGGTGATCGACTTGCTGGCGACATGGCTCGGCGACCTGGGCTTTGCCTGCGATATCCAGCAGGTCAGCCCCGGAAAATTCAACCTGCTCGCCAGTTTCGGTTCAGGCCCCGGTGGCCTGGTGTTGGCCGGGCATAGCGATACCGTGCCGTTCGACGGCGCGTTGTGGCAAACCGATCCGCTGAAACTCACCGAAGTCGATGGCCGCTGGGTAGGCCTGGGCAGCTGCGACATGAAGGGCTTTTTCGCCCTCGCCATCGAAGCCGTGATTCCGCTGCTCGACCAGCCGTTCAAGCAGCCATTGCTGATCCTCGCCACCTGCGATGAGGAAAGCTCGATGTCCGGCGCACGGGCCCTGGCCGAAGCCGGGCGACCCTTGGGCCGCGCAGCGGTGATCGGCGAGCCGACCGGGCTCAAACCGATCCGCATGCACAAGGGCATCATGATGGAGCGCATCGACATTCTCGGTCAGAGCGGCCATTCCTCCGATCCGAGCCTTGGCCACAGCGCGCTTGAGGCCATGCACGACGCCATCGGCGAACTGCGTGGGCTGCGCCTGCTGTGGCAGCGCGAATTCCGCAATCCGCAGTTCGGCGTGCCGACGCCAACCATGAATTTCGGCTGCATCCATGGCGGCGATAATCCCAACCGGATCTGCGGCCAGTGTTCACTGGAATTCGACCTGCGTCCGCTGCCGGGCATGGACCCCAAGTTCCTCCGCGCGGAGATTCTGCAACGGCTCAAACCGGTAGCCGAGCGCCATCAGGTGAAGATCGACTACGCGCCGCTGTTCCCTGAAGTGCCACCCTTCGAGCAGGCCGAAGACGCCGAATTGGTCCAGGTCGCGGAAAAGCTCACCGGTCATCGCGCCGAAGCAGTGGCATTCGGCACCGAAGCGCCTTATCTTCAGCGTCTTGGCTGCGAAACCGTGGTACTGGGCCCGGGCGACATCGCCTGCGCGCATCAACCGGGGGAATACCTCGAAATGTCACGTTTGCAGCCTACCGTGCATCTATTACGTCAACTGATTGAACATTACTGCCTGACGCCGGCCCAATCCCCGATGTCGGTTGGTTGAGCACCATCCATGTGGGAGCGAGCCTGCTCGCGATGGCGATCTTTCATTCAACATCCATGTTGACTGGTCTGGCCTCATCGCGAGCAGGCTCGCTCCCACAGGGTCTGTGTCATGACCGACAAAGTGTATAAATTGCCGGTGTTTTAACCCGTATTCATGAGGAGAGCGCGCGTGTCGCCAAGCCTGTTCCGACGATAACCATCAGCCCGCTGTGCGTTTTCTGTTTCGCCCATTTTTTGGCTGCTATTTATTACAGGCCCAGGTTCATGCCCGAATACGTTAATTGGCTTCGTCACGCTTCGCCTTACATCAACGCCCACCGCGATTGCACCTTCGTCGTCATGCTGCCCGGCGACGGCGTGGAGCATCCGAACTTCGGCAATATCGTCCACGACCTGGTGCTGCTGCACAGCCTCGGCGTGCGACTGGTGCTGGTCCACGGTTCCCGCCCGCAAATTGAAACCCGTCTCGCCGCGCGCGGACTGACCCCGCATTATCACCACGGGATGCGCATCACCGATGCGGCGACCCTTGAGTGTGTGATCGATGCGGTCGGCCAGTTGCGTATCGCCATCGAAGCACGGTTGTCGATGGACATGGCGTCGTCGCCGATGCAGGGTTCGCGCCTGCGGGTGGCCAGCGGCAACCTGGTTACCGCACGGCCGATCGGCGTGCTCGAAGGCGTCGACTATCACCACACCGGCGAAGTGCGCCGGGTTGATCGCAAGGGCATCAATCGCCTGCTGGACGAGCGCTCCATCGTGCTGTTGTCGCCGCTGGGCTACTCGCCGACCGGCGAAATCTTCAACCTCGCTTGTGAAGACGTCGCCACCCGCGCGGCCATCGATCTGGGTGCCGACAAGCTGCTGTTGTTCGGCGCCGACCTGGGCTTGATCGACGAAAACGGCCGTCTGGTTCGTGAACTGCGCCCACAACAAGTGCCGGCACATTTGCAGCGACTCGGCAGCAACTATCAGGCCGAGCTGCTGGATGCGGCGGCCGAAGCCTGCCGTGGCGGCGTGGCGCGCAGTCATATCGTCAGCTACGCCGAAGACGGTGCGCTGCTGACCGAACTGTTCACCCGCGACGGCGGCGGTACGCTGGTGGCGCAAGAGCAATTCGAAGTGGTGCGCGAGGCGGCGATTGAAGACGTCGGCGGTTTGCTGGACCTCATCAGCCCTCTGGAAGAGCAGGGGATTCTGGTGCGCCGTTCCCGCGAGGTGCTGGAGCGCGAGATCGAACAGTTCAGCGTGGTCGAGCGCGAAGGCATGATCATCGCGTGCGCGGCGCTGTATCAGATTGCCGATTCGGATGCGGGGGAACTGGCTTGCCTCGCGGTGAACCCGGAGTATCGTCATGGCGGTCGTGGCGATGAGCTGCTGGAGCGCATTGAAACCCGCGCTCGGGCTCAGGGTTTGAAGACGCTGTTTGTCCTCACCACCCGCACGGCGCACTGGTTCCGTGAGCGCGGTTTTGTGCCGAGCAGCGTCGACCGCCTGCCATCGGCGCGGGCGTCGCTGTACAACTATCAGCGCAATTCGAAGATCTTCGAAAAAACCTTGTAACCGTATCGTTGCCATCGCCGGCAAGCCGGCTCCTACGTAACCCTGTAGGAGCCGGCTTGCCGGCGATCGGTTGCAAAGCAACCGCCCAGATTACTCGGCGACGAATTTCGCACTCACAAACGGCAAGTAATCCGGCAGCACTGCCTCGACCTTCCCTTGTTCCTTCAAGAACTTCGCCGTCTCGCCAATCGCCTTCGCCGTGCCACCGTCCAGCAGCGCGGTACCTTGCCGATCAGATCTACCGGTTTATCGATGCCGCTGCCAGGTCGGTGCCGGTCTGGAAACCGACGGTGGGGTTCGCGGCATGGGCTGAAAAAGAAAATGCTAGCGACACACAAACTGTAACAAATTGACTAGATAGTGCGCGTTTCGCCATGATGCCGTCGCCTTTTCGATAGGGATTGACGTTTCGGGGATGCGTCAAAGCTAATCGATCTAAAAAAATGCTAACAAATACCATTTAGTAATTAGCTTATGTGCCGATACGCTGTGTCCGGTTCAGATGCATTGCGCAAATGTATATTCCCGAATGGTATGAAAAAGGATGAAATAATTCTTTTTGGGTTTATGAATAAGTCATTACCCTGCACGGACCAAAAAACACTGCGGTTAGACCTTGGTCGTAGACACACATGGTTACGATTGACTTGTCAGTCACGGTCTGGCGCTAATCGCGCATCTTAGGATCCCGGGCGAACGACCCAGGACCAGGAACACAAGAATTAGAAACGAGAGGAGCGAAACAATGAACAAGTCCACCTTGGCCCTGGCTGTGGCCGTAGGGGTTTTGGCGCAGCAGGCAGGCGCCGCCGGTTTCATCGAAGACAGCAAGGCTACATTGGGGCTGCGCAACTTCTACATCAACACCGATAACCGTGATGGCACCGGCCCGAACAAGAACGAAGAGTGGGGCCAAGGCTTCGATCTGCGTTTCATCTCCGGCTACACCCAAGGCACCGTCGGCTTCGGTATCGATGCTATCGGCCTGCTGGGCGTCAAACTGGATTCGGGTGGCGGCACTAACGGCGCTACTGCTACCTCTTACGGTGGCACTGTTTTCCCAAGCAAGTCCAACGGCGAAGCGGTTGATAACTTCTCCAGCCTGGGCCTGACTGCCAAAGCCAAGATCTCCCAGACCGAACTGAAGCTGGGCACCTTGCAGCCAAAGAACCCGGTTATCGTGACCAACGATGGTCGTCTGCTGCCACAAACCTGGCAGGGTGGCCAGATCACTTCCGGCGACATCAAAGACCTGACACTGGTTGGTGGTCAGATCGAAGCTGCTAAAGGTCGTAACTCCAGCAACAATGAACAGCTGAGCATCTCCGGCGCCAACACCCGTGGTACCGCCTGGCGCGACAGCAACAAGTTCATCTACGCCGGTGGCGACTACAAGATCACCAAAGACCTGACTGCCCAGTACTACTACGGCAACCTGGAAGATTTCTATAAGCAACACTTCCTGGGTCTGGTTCACAACTGGTCCATCGGCCCGGGCGTGTTGAAGTCCGACCTGCGTTACTTCAACAGCTCCGATGACGGTAAAAACGGCACCGATCCGACTTACTACAGCACCGGCAACTACACCGGCTTCCGTAACGGTCGCGGTGAAGTGTCCAACAACCTGTACAGCGGCCTGTTCCTGTACACCGTTGCTGGTCACACCTTCGGTGGCGGTTATCAAGTCAGCAACGGTAGCAGCGACTTCCCTTGGTTGAACCAGGGCGACGGTTCGTCGAACTACACCATCACTGACATGCAAATCCAGAAGTTCGGCCGTGCCGGCGAAAAAACCTGGCAAGCACGCTACTCGTATGACTTCGCCAAAGTTGGCGTCCCAGGCCTGACCGCCGGCGCTGTGTACCTGAAAGGCGATGATATCGACCTCGTGGGCGCCAACGGCCGTGAGAGCACTTCGGGTCGTTCCGAGTGGGAACGCGACTTCACCCTGGCATACGTAGTACCTGAAGGCCCGTTGAAAAACGTTGGCTTCATGTGGAAAAACGCTACCTGGCGCACCGACCTCCCGGGCGTTCGCTCCCAGGACGAAAACCGCCTGATCCTCAGCTACTCGATCCCGCTGTTGTAATAGCGCTCGCGTAACCGCTGAAAAAAAAGCCCCGCCCGGCATCTCGCCGGGCGGGGCTTTTGCGTTTTCAAAGCGGAGTCACCCCCGTAATCCCGCCTTGAAAATTCCCCTCTTTTGCAGCTACTCAAGGCCTTCTCGAACCTTGGAAGCGATAGTCGGCGCGATGGGAGTGCAGGTCCAGTGAACAGATCTTTAATATTCATTTAAGATCTAACAATGTCGTTATTTATTCTTTTTAATGCGACTGTCACCCGAGCTACAGTTGGGCCCTACAACACACCATCAGGAGCCCACCATGAGCATCAGACTCGGCGACATCGCCCCCGATTTCGAGCAGGATTCCAGCGCCGGCACTATCCGGTTCCATGAATGGCTGGGCGACAGCTGGGGCGTGCTGTTCTCCCACCCGGCGGATTTCACCCCGGTGTGCACCACCGAACTGGGCTTCACCGCCAAGCTCAAGGACGAATTTACCCAGCGCGGAGTCAAGGCCATCGCGTTGTCTGTGGACCCGGTGGACTCGCACCACAAGTGGATCGAGGACATCAACGAAACCCAGAACACCCTCGTCAATTTCCCGATCCTGGCCGACGCCGATCGCAGGATCTCAGACCTGTACGACCTGATCCACCCCAACGCCAACGACACCCTGACCGTGCGTTCGCTGTTCGTGATCGACCCGAACAAAAAGGTACGACTGACCATCACCTACCCGGCGAGCACCGGTCGCAACTTCAATGAAATCCTGCGGGTGATCGACTCGCTGCAACTCACCGACAACTACAAGGTGGCCACCCCGGCCAACTGGAAGGACGGTGATGAGGTGGTGATCGTGCCGTCACTCAAGGATGAAGACGAGATCAACAGGCGCTTTCCCAAGGGCTATCGCGCGGTGAAGCCGTACCTGCGCCTGACGCCGCAACCGAACAAGTAACACCGATTCCAGATTCAACAGCATCCATAAAGCAGGGGAATTTCGGGCCGTTTCGACGGCCTGTTTTTTTGCCCGCGAGAAAGGTTTTCGCATATCGCTATAACGCATAACCAAATGAATAAATATGATTTAAAGATATATAAATCACCTGTTATGGTCTCTCCATCAAAGCGAGACCGCGCACTGCGAATCGCCAACACCGCTCAAGGAATCGTCTGAATGCTGGTCGTCTCACTCGGTGGCAGTCCCAGCCAACGCTCCCGTTCCGGGGTGCTGCTGGATCGGTCGCAACGCTGGTTGCAGGAACAAGGTGTGGAAGTGGTGAGTTACCAGGTACGGGACTTCCCGGCCGAAGACTTGCTGCACGCACGTTTCGACAGCCCGAAAGTAGTCGACCTGCTGCAACAGATTGAAAACGCCGACGGCCTGCTGATCGCCACTCCGGTGTACAAGGCGTCGTTTTCCGGTGCGCTGAAGACCGTGCTGGACCTGCTGCCCGAACGCGCACTGGCGCACAAAGTGGTGTTGCCCATGGCAACCGGCGGCAGCATCGCCCACATGCTGGCGGTGGATTACGCGCTCAAGCCGGTGCTGTCGGCTTTGAAAGCCCAGGAAATGCTTCACGGGATTTTCGCCGTGGACAGCCAGATCGCTTACGGCGAAGGCAGTGCGCAAGCGCAACTGGCCCCCGAACTGGAAGACCGGCTTAACGAATCTCTGGAGCTGTTTTTCAGCGCCATGGCGCGACGGCCGAAGCCGCTCGATCCGAACCTGTTGAACGAACGTCTTTTGAGTGCTCGCTGGAGCATTTAAGCAACACCCGAATTTGAAGTACTCACCTTACTCAGCCGCCAACGGCCAAGCAGGTGCAACCAAAACCCAACTGCAAATAGGAGAGCGCCATGCGCCCTGTCATTTTGCGTCGCGGTCTGGTCGCTCTGTTTGTAGCGGCTGTGTCCCTCGGCGCCATCACTCAAGCTCAAGCCGAAACCTTGCGGATCGGCTATCAGAAATACGGCACCCTGGTGCTGCTCAAAGCCAAGGGCACTCTGGAAAAACGCCTCGCCGCCCAAGGCGTGGACGTGCAATGGACTGAATTCCCCGGTGGCCCGCAACTGCTTGAAGGCCTGAACGTAGGTTCGATCGACTTCGGTGTCACCGGCGAAACGCCGCCGGTGTTCGCCCAGGCCGCCGGTGCCGATCTGCTCTACGTCGCCTACGAACCGCCAGCGCCGCACAGCGAAGCGATCCTGGTGCCGAAGGACTCGCCGATCAAATCGGTGAAGGACCTCAAAGGCAAGAAAGTCGTCCTGAACAAAGGCTCCAACGTTCACTACCTGCTGGTCCGCGCGCTTGAAGATGCCGGCCTCAAATACACCGACATCCAGACCGTCTTCCTGCCGCCAGCCGATGCCCGCGCCGCGTTCGAACGTGGCAGCGTCGATGCCTGGGTGATCTGGGACCCGTACCAGGCCGCCGCCGAGAAGCAGCTGCAAGCGCACACCCTGCGCGATGGCCAGGGCATCGTCGACAACCATCAGTTCTACCTGGCGACCAAGCCGTACGCACAGAAAAATCCTGAGGTGATCAAGACCCTCGTGGAAGAAGTGCGCGCTGTCGGCGAGTGGTCCAAGGCCAATCCTGAAGACGTGACCCAACAGGTCTCGCCACTGCTCGGCCTGCCGGCAGACATCACCCTGACCTCGGTAAAACGCCAGGGCTACGGCGCGTTGTTCCTGACCCCGGAAGTGGTCGCCGCGCAACAGAAAATCGCCGACAGCTTCTACCAGCTCAAGCTGATTCCGAAGTCGCTCAGCATCAAAGACGTGATCTGGACGCCACCGGCAGCCGTTGCCAAAGCACCGTAATTCGATTTCCTAAGGAGACCACTCCATGAGCCTCAATATCTTCTGGTTCCTGCCTACCCACGGCGACGGCCATTACCTTGGCACCGCCGAAGGCGCTCGCGCCGTTGACCACGGTTACCTGCAACAAGTCGCGCAAGCGGCGGATCGTCTGGGCTTCGGCGGGGTGCTGATTCCGACTGGCCGCTCGTGCGAAGACTCGTGGCTGGTGGCAGCGTCGCTGATTCCGGTGACCCAGCGTTTGAAATTCCTTGTCGCCCTGCGCCCCGGGATCATTTCCCCGACGGTGGCCGCGCGTCAGGCCGCGACCCTGGATCGTCTGTCCGGCGGTCGTGCGCTGTTCAACCTGGTAACCGGCGGTGATCCGGAAGAATTGGCTGGCGATGGTTTGTTCCTGACCCACGAAGAACGCTATCAGGCCTCGGTGGAATTCACCCGCATCTGGCGTCGTGTGCTGGAAGGCGAAACCGTCGATTACGACGGCCAGCACATCAGCGTCAAAGGCGCCAAGCTGCTCTATCCGCCGATCCAGCAACCGCGTCCGCCGCTGTACTTCGGCGGCTCGTCGGAAGCGGCGCAAGACCTCGCGGCAGAGCAAGTGGAAATGGTCCTGACCTGGGGCGAGCCACCGGCCGCCGTGGCCGAGAAGATTGAACAGGTGCGGGCGAAAGCCGCCAAGCTCGGGCGCACGGTTCGCTTCGGCATTCGTCTGCACGTGATCGTTCGTGAATCCAACGCTGAAGCCTGGGCGGCGGCAGACCGTCTGATCTCGCACCTGGACGACGACACCATCGCCCGTGCCCAGGCGTCCCTGTCGCGCTTCGACTCCGTCGGCCAGCAACGCATGGCGGCATTGCATGGCGGCAGCCGCGACAACCTCGAAGTCAGCCCTAACCTGTGGGCCGGCGTCGGTCTGGTGCGTGGCGGTGCCGGCACCGCTTTGGTGGGTGACGGTCCGACCGTGGCCGCTCGCGTGAAGGAATACGCGGACCTGGGCATCGACACCTTCATCTTCTCCGGTTACCCACACCTCGAAGAGTCGTATCGCGTTGCCGAGTTGCTGTTCCCGCACCTCGACATCGAGCGTCCGCAGTTGCCTCAAGGTGCCAACTACGTCAGCCCGTTCGGCGAGATGGTCGCCAACGATATCCTTCCCAAAGCCGCGTCCCAGAGCTGAGGCGCGCCATGAAAAAAATCATCCACAACCTCGCCCCCTGGGCGTTGCCGATCTTGCTGGTGGCGGTGTGGCAGTTGTCGGTGTCGGCGGGCTGGTTGTCGACGCGAATCCTGCCGGCGCCCATCGCCGTGATCGAGGCCGGCGTGAGCCTGGTGCGCAGCGGTGAAATCTGGACGCACCTGGCGATCAGCGGCTGGCGCGCGGCGCTGGGCTTCACCATCGGTGGTGGCATCGGCCTGGCGCTGGGCTTCATTACCGGCCTGTCGAAATGGGGCGAACGCCTGCTCGACAGTTCGGTGCAGATGATCCGTAACGTGCCGCACCTGGCGCTGATTCCGCTGGTGATCCTGTGGTTCGGCATCGACGAGTCGGCGAAGATTTTCCTGGTGGCATTGGGCACGCTGTTCCCGATTTACCTCAACACCTATCACGGCATCCGCAACGTCGATCCGGCACTGGTGGAGATGGCGCGCAGTTATGGCCTGTCCGGTTTCAGTCTGTTTCGCCAGGTGATCCTGCCGGGTGCATTGCCTTCGATTCTGGTCGGTGTGCGTTTCGCGCTGGGCTTCATGTGGTTGACGCTGATCGTGGCGGAAACCATTTCCGCGAGCTCCGGCATTGGCTACCTGGCGATGAACGCCCGGGAGTTTTTGCAGACCGACGTGGTGGTGCTGGCGATCCTGATGTACGCGGTGCTCGGCAAGCTCGCCGACCTCGCGGCCCGTGGACTTGAACGAGTGTGGCTGCGCTGGCATCCGGCGTATCAGGTTGCCAAAGGAGGTGCCGCATGACCGCTCAACAACCTCCACGCCTGCTGCGCGGGATTCCGCTGGCGGTGCGCAAACTGCAAAAAACCTTTGGTGCGCGGCAAGTGCTGCGTGAAATCGATCTGCACATCCCGGCCGGCCAGTTCGTCGCCGTGGTGGGGCGCAGCGGTTGCGGCAAAAGCACCTTGCTGCGCTTGCTCGCCGGTCTCGATAAACCCACGGACGGTGAATTGCTGGCCGGCTCCGCGCCGCTCAGCGATGCCCGGGAAGACACGCGGTTGATGTTTCAGGAAGCCCGGCTGTTGCCGTGGAAAAAGGTCATCGACAACGTCGGCCTCGGGCTCAAGGGCAACTGGCGTCCGCAAGCGCTGGAAGCGCTGGAATCGGTGGGCCTGGCGGATCGTGCCAATGAATGGCCGGCGGCGTTGTCCGGTGGGCAGAAGCAACGTGTGGCCCTGGCCCGCGCGCTGATCCATCAACCGCGCCTGCTGTTGCTCGACGAACCCCTGGGCGCGCTGGATGCCCTGACCCGAATTGAAATGCAGCAACTGATCGAGCGGCTCTGGCAACAGCATGGTTTCACCGTGCTGCTGGTGACCCACGACGTCAGTGAAGCGGTGGCGATTGCCGATCGGGTGATCCTGATCGAAGACGGCGAAGTCGGCCTCGACCTGCAGGTGGAACTGCCGCGTCCTCGCGTGCGCGGCTCCCATCGGCTGGCGGCGCTGGAAACCGAAGTGCTCAACCGCGTCCTCGCGCTGCCCGGCGCACCGCCGGAACCGGAACCTGTTTCACCCTTGCCTACGCAATTGCGTTGGGCGCAATAACTCAAGCCTCATCCCACGACAGGAATCAATATCATGACTATCAAGGCCATCAACGTTCGTAACCAGTTCAAAGGCTCGATCAAGGAAATCGTCCTGGGTGACGTGCTGTCGGAAATCGATGTACAGACCGCTTCCGGCATCGTCACTTCGGTGATCACCACTCGCTCGGTGAAAGAGCTGGAGCTGGTGGTGGGCAGCGAAGTGATCGCGTTTGTGAAATCCACCGAGGTGTCGATCGCCAAGTTGTGATCACGTGGAGTACACAGAACCCCGGAGGGCGTAAGCCCTTCGGGGTTTTTTTATGGATTTGAGTCAGTGAGGTTGGTGGTGCGGCCATCGTCGGAACGCCGCCCGGAGCCGGCTCGCTCCCACAGGGGAATGCATTCCAAATGTGGGAGCGAGCCTGCTCGCGATGACGCAAGTGCAGCTGAAAAATAATCAGGCAGGAATAGCACGCTTCGGCAAATACGGCGGTAAATACAGCCCCAGATATGCATCAAACACCCGCATCCCTTCCTCCGCCATGCGCGGCGTGATCTGCCCGTGCTGCTGCACCGAGCGCGCATACACCCGATCACCCAATTCCATCGCCAACGCAAACACATCAACGTCGGTCGGCAACCTTGGTAGTTCGAAATGATGATCGAACAGCTTGTGCATCAGGTCGCCCAGCTCGATGTCGTGCTGGCGGTCGGCCTGGGTGACTTCGGTCAGACCGTGCTGGGCGAGGATCAGTTGGCGGGCGGCGGCATCTTCGTCGTAGATGTCGAGCATGCGTTGTTCCACCAGCCGCGACAGGTCACGCCAGCCGCTGAGGGCCCCGTGGTCGATGGGCGCTTGCAGGCACGCGCGGAAAGCGGCGTGGACGTCGGCGGTCAGCGCTTCGAGCAGCGCCGGGACGCTGGCGAAAAAGTGGTAGACGGAGGAGGGCGGGATTTCCGCGCGCTCGGCGACGCTGTAGATTGACAGACTGGCCACGCCCTCGGCGGCCAGCAGCGTGCGGGCGGCATCGAGTATCGAATCGATCCGGGCCTGGCTGCGGGCGCGGGGTTTGCGAACGGTGGCGGTGCGCGTCATTGGAGTCTCCTGCGGGGCAGCGGGCATTGTACGAGCAGGCTCTGGTGTTGTCTGCCCGGACGCCATCGCGAGCAGGCTCGCTCCCACAGTTGATCTCCAGTGGACATAAATTCTGTGTGCGCCGCACATCCCCTGTGGGAGCGAGCCTGCTCGCGATCCGCCGCAGGCGGCCATAAAAAAACGCCGCAAGCTGTGCAGCCGGCGGCGTTCCTTTTTACTGCAACCGCTTAAACGGTATGCAGGTACCAGTTGTACTCAAGGTCGGAGATGGAGTGTTCGAACTCCTCCAGCTCGCTTTCCTTGCAGGCCACGAAGATATCGATGTATTTCGGATCGATGTACTTGGCCATGACTTCGCTGTCGTCCAGCTCGCGCAGTGCATCACGCAGGTTGTTCGGCAGGCTTTGCTCGTTCTGCTCGTAGGAGTTGCCTTCCACGGGTGCGCCCGGCTCGATCTTGTTGGTCAGGCCGTGATGCACGCCCGCCAGGACCGAAGCCATCAGCAGGTACGGGTTGGCGTCGGCGCCGGCCACACGGTGCTCGATGCGCACGGCATCGGAGGAACCGGTCGGCACGCGGATCGCTACGGTGCGGTTGTCCAGGCCCCAGCACGGCGAGTTCGGCACGTAGAACTGTGCGCCGAAACGACGGTAGGAGTTGACGTTCGGGCAGAGGAAAGCCATCTGCGCCGGCAGGGTCTCGAGCACACCGCCGATCGCGTGACGCAGCGCGGCGTTCTGCTCGGGATCCTCGCTGGCAAAAATGTTTTTGCCATCTTTATCAAGAATCGAAATGTGTACGTGCAGACCGTTGCCCGCCTGGCCCGGGTAAGGCTTGGCCATGAAGGTGGTGTCCATCTCATGGTCGTAGGCGATGTTCTTGATCAGGCGCTTGAGCAGGACCGCATAGTCGCAGGCCTTGATCGGGTCGGCCACGTGGTGCAGGTTCACTTCGAACTGCGCCGGGGCACTTTCCTTGACGATCGCGTCGGCAGGGATGCCTTGCTCTTTCGCACCTTCCAGAATGTCCTGGAGGCAGTCGACGTATTCGTCGAGGTCGTCGATCAGGTAGACCTGTGTCGAGTGCGGGCGTTTGCCAGAGATCGGCGAGCGCGGAGGCTGAGGGCGGCCGTTCACGTTCTCCTGGTCGATCAGGTAGAACTCAAGCTCGAATGCCGCGCAGATGGTCAGGCCCAGTTCGTCGAACTTGGTCACGACCTGGCGCAGGACTTCGCGAGGATCGGCGAAGAAAGGGTCACCTTCGAGTTCGTGCATGGTCATCAGCAATTGCGCGGTCGGGCGCTTCTGCCAGGGCTCATTGCACAGGGTGTCGGGGATTGGATAGCAGATTCGGTCAGCATCGCCGATGTCCAGGCCCAGGCCGGTGCTTTCCACCGTCGAACCATTGATATCCAGAGCAAATAGAGAGGCCGGCAGGTTGATGCCTTTCTCGTAAACCTTGTGGAGGCTGGTGCGTTCGATGCGCTTGCCGCGCACCACACCATTCATATCCGCAATCAGAAGGTCAACGTACAGAACCTCAGGATGTTCCTTAAGGAACGCGTTCGCTTCGTTAAGCTGAACGGCACGCGGGGGTACCGACATGATGCAACACCTTTGTTGTTAAAAATATCAATCATTGATCTCTTCGGATTCCAGTCAACCCGAACGGCATGCCGAAGTCAAGCGAGGCCTTTTTTGCCCTAAAAAAGCGCTCGTGAGGCTTTTTTGAGGCACTTTGGGGCGTTTTTATGCCTTTGAATGCTTTGCCGTCCGCGGGCTTGAGCGGGCCGTGTTGTATTTTTTACGGGGGTGTTGTGTAAAAAAATGAACAAGGCTAAGCTCGATTCAAACCCATAACAGCAATAATACCGGGGTGCTTCATGTCTCGCCTGCCGTTAATCGGCGTCACCGTCTGCTCAGCGCAGCTCGGTCTGCATGCTTATCACATCAGTGGCGATCGTTACGCTCACGCCAAGGCCTGCATTGCCAAAGGCGTGCCGTCGACTCTTCCTTCCCCGGCTGATCTGCTGGCTCCGTCCGATATTCTGGACGGTCTGCACGACATTCTTTTTACGAGCTGTCCTTCCAATATAGATCCGTTTCAACTGGCTGGCCCGACCAACGTGTCGGCCATTGCTCATGATTCTGCACGCGCCCCTAAGCTAATGCTCTCTCACGCCATTACCCGTGTGGGTGTTTGTGCGCGGCAATTGCAGTGGCAATCTGTACCAAGCGACGCCCACGCGTCAAACAACGCCTGACTTTCAAGAGTCCGGAAACTCAGCCTAAGAGGCATTTATGAGTCACAACCTCGACCAGCTCACCGATTGGTTGAAAGACCACAAGATCACAGAAGTCGAATGCATGATCGCCGACTTGACCGGGATTACCCGGGGCAAGATTTCGCCGACCAACAAGTTCATCGCCGAAAAAGGCATGCGCCTGCCCGAGAGCGTTCTGTTGCAGACCGTGACCGGCGACTATGTCGAAGACGACATCTATTACGAACTGCTCGACCCGGCGGACATCGACATGATCTGCCGCCCCGACCAGAACGCGGTGTACCTGGTGCCGTGGGCCATCGAGCCGACCGCCCAGGTGATCCACGACACCTATGACAAGCAGGGCAACCCGATCGAGCTGTCGCCGCGCAACGTGCTCAAGAAGGTCCTGAAACTCTATGCCGACAAGGGCTGGCAGCCGATCGTGGCGCCGGAAATGGAGTTCTACCTGACCAAGCGCAGCGACGACCCGGACTACCCGTTGCAGCCGCCGATCGGTCGTTCCGGACGCCCGGAAATCGGTCGCCAGTCGTTCTCCATCGAGGCGGCGAACGAGTTCGATCCGCTGTTCGAAGACGTCTATGACTGGTGCGAACTGCAGGAACTGGACCTCGACACGCTGATCCACGAGGACGGCACGGCGCAGATGGAAATCAACTTCCGTCACGGCGATGCCTTGTCCCTGGCCGACCAGATCCTGGTGTTCAAGCGCACCATGCGCGAAGCCGCGCTGAAGCACGACGTGGCGGCGACCTTCATGGCCAAGCCCATGACCGGCGAGCCGGGCAGCGCGATGCACTTGCACCAGAGCATCGTCGACATCGAGACCGGCAAGAACATCTTCTCCAATGAAGACGGGACCATGAGCCAGCTGTTCCTGCACCACATCGGTGGCTTGCAGAAGCTCATCCCGGAATTGCTGCCGCTGTTCGCGCCGAACGTGAACTCGTTCCGCCGCTTCCTGCCGGACACCTCGGCACCGGTGAACGTGGAGTGGGGCGAAGAGAACCGCACCGTGGGCCTGCGGGTTCCGGATGCCGGGCCGCAAAACCGTCGGGTGGAAAACCGCCTGCCGGGCGCCGATGCCAACCCGTACCTGGCGATTGCCGCGAGCCTGCTCTGCGGTTACATCGGCATGGTCGAAGGCCTGAACCCGAGTGCTCCGGTGGTGGGCCGTGGCTATGAACGCCGCAACCTGCGCCTGCCGCTGACCATCGAAGATGCGCTGGAACGCATGGAAAACAGTGCAACCATCGAGAAGTACCTGGGCAAGAATTTCATCACTGGCTACGTCGCGGTCAAGCGGGCCGAGCATGAAAACTTCAAGCGCGTCATCAGCTCCTGGGAGCGGGAATTCCTGCTTTTCGCCGTCTGATGCGCCGGGCGCGACACGCTGGAAATTGTCGCGCCTTTCACTGAAATCTTAGGAGAATTCGCATGACCAGCAACAACCCGCAAACCCGTGAATGGCAAGCCCTGAGCAATGATCACCACTTGGCCCCGTTCAGCGATTTCAAGCAGCTGAAAGAGAAAGGCCCGCGGATCATCACCAACGCCAAGGGTGTTTACCTCTGGGACAGCGAAGGCAACAAGATCCTCGACGGCATGGCCGGCCTGTGGTGCGTGGCGATCGGCTACGGTCGCGATGAACTGGCCGATGCCGCCAGCAAACAGATGCGCGAACTGCCGTACTACAACCTGTTCTTCCAGACCGCTCACCCGCCGGTGCTGGAACTGGCAAAAGCCATCGCCGACATCGCGCCGGAAGGCATGAACCACGTGTTCTTCACCGGTTCCGGCTCCGAAGGCAACGACACCATGCTGCGTATGGTCCGCCACTATTGGGCGATCAAGGGCCAGCCGAACAAGAAAGTCATCATCAGCCGCAAGAACGGCTATCACGGCTCCACCGTGGCCGGCGCGAGCCTGGGTGGCATGACTTACATGCACGAACAGGGCGACTTGCCGATCCCGGGCATCGTCCACATCGCGCAGCCGTACTGGTTCAGTGAAGGCGGCGACATGACACCGGAAGAGTTCGGTGTGTGGGCAGCCAATCAGTTGGAAGAGAAGATTCTGGAAATCGGCGTGGACAACGTCGGCGCCTTCATTGCCGAGCCGATCCAGGGTGCCGGCGGCGTGATCATTCCGCCAGACACCTACTGGCCGCGCATCAAGGAAATCCTCGCCAAGTACGACATCCTGTTCGTGGCGGACGAAGTGATCTGTGGTTTCGGCCGCACCGGCGAGTGGTTCGGTACCGATCATTTCGACCTCAAGCCCGACATGATGACCATCGCCAAAGGCCTGACGTCCGGCTACATCCCGATGGGTGGCCTGATCGTGCGTGACGAAGTGGTCGCAGTGCTCAACGAAGGCGGCGATTTCAACCACGGCTTCACCTACTCCGGTCACCCGGTGGCGGCGGCGGTGGCGCTGGAAAACATCCGCATCCTGCGCGAAGAAAAAATTATCGAGCGCGTTCATGCGGAAACGGCACCCTATTTGCAAAAGCGTCTACGGGAACTGAGCGATCACCCGTTGGTGGGTGAAGTGCGCGGGGTCGGTCTGCTGGGGGCGATCGAACTGGTGCAGGACAAGGCCACTCGCAAACGTTACGAAGGCAAGGGCGTCGGCATGATCTGCCGCACTTTCTGCTTCGACAACGGCCTGATCATGCGTGCCGTGGGCGACACCATGATCATTTCGCCGCCGCTGGTGATTACCAAGGCCGAAATCGATGAGCTGGTGACCAAGGCCCGCAAGTGCCTGGACCTCACCCTCAGTGCATTGCAGGGCTAAGTGCTAGGCTCTGAGCGGGAGACATGAAACTTTCGCTCAGGGCGGTCGTAAACGGCGGCCTTTCCTTGAAAGACCGCCTCGGATCTTGCCAGACTAGCCGCGGTTCCAGTTGTCCGGGTTCGGCCGCTGAACAAAGTGGTTCAAAAAAGAAAAATTTGGAGCATTACGCATGAAGGCATTAGGAAAAAAGCTTGCTGGCAAGACACTCCTCGCCATGTCCCTGATGGGCATTATGGCGAGTGCGGTTCAGGCGGACGACAAGGTGTTGCACGTCTATAACTGGTCCGACTACATCGCTCCGGACACCATCAAGAAGTTTGAAGACGAGTCCGGCATCAAAGTCGTGTACGACGTCTTCGACAGTAACGAAACCCTCGAAGCCAAGTTGCTGGCAGGCAAGTCCGGTTACGACATCGTCGTACCGTCGAACAACTTCCTGGCCAAGCAGATCAAGGCGGGCGTTTACCAGAAGCTGGACAAGTCCAAACTGCCTAACTGGAAAAACCTGAACACCGACCTGCTCAAGGCGGTATCGGTCAGCGACCCGGGCAACGAACACGCCTTCCCGTACATGTGGGGTTCGATCGGCATCGGCTACAACGCCGAGAAGGTCAAGGCTGCACTGGGTGCCGATGCTCCAGTCGATTCCTGGGACCTGATCTTCAAGCCTGAAAACGCCGCCAAGTTGAAGTCTTGCGGTATCAGCCTGCTCGATTCGCCAACCGAGATGATTCCGGTGGCGCTGCACTACCTGGGCCTGCCAACCGACAGCCAGAAGAAAGAAGACATCGACAAGGCCGAAGCGCTGATCATGAAGGTCCGTCCTTCGATCGCTTACTTCCACTCGTCCAAGTACATCTCCGACCTGGCCAACGGCAACATCTGCGTGGCCGTGGGTTACTCGGGTGACATTTACCAGGCCAAGTCCCGCGCGGCTGAAGCCGGTGACAAGGTCAAAGTCAGCTACAACATTCCGAAAGAAGGTGCCGGCAGCTTCTACGACATGGTCGCCATCCCTAAAGATGCCGAAAACGTCGAAGGCGCCTACAAGTTCATGACCTTCCTGCAGAAGCCGGAAATCATGGCTGAAATCACCAACGCCGTACGTTTCCCGAACGGTAACGCGGCTGCCACGCCGCTGGTGGATAAGGACATCACTGCAGACCCGGGCATCTACCCGCCGGCGGACGTGCTGGCCAAGCTGTACGCGATTGCCGACTTGCCGGCCGCGACCCAGCGGATCCTGACTCGCAGCTGGACCAAGATCAAATCCGGTAAGTAAGTAGCAACAACCCCTGTAGGAGCGAGCCTGCTCGCGATGAACCTGAGAGCACCGCTGGGTGTCAGGCCCCCAACGTCATCGTTGACGACCATCGCGAGCAGGCTCGCTCCTACAGGTATCTGTATAAAAGTTTTGCTGGAACGGTTTTTCGAGGGTAAGTTGCGCGCCGGTTTTGTTGCCGGGCAGCCATGACTGTCATGTAACGCGGGGCAACTTGGGCCCAACTAATTTTAGAGGACCTCCACTTGCCTATTTCTTCTTTGTTGCGCAATGCCATGCTGTTCGGCGCTGGACTGACGCTAGCCGCCAGTGTCCAGGCTGCCGGCACCGTGCATATTTATAACTGGTCGGACTACATCGGCGAGACCACCCTGGCCGACTTCCAGAAAGCGACGGGCATCAAGCCGGTCTATGACGTGTTCGACTCCAACGAAACCCTGGAAGGCAAGTTGCTGGCCGGGCGTACCGGCTACGACGTGGTCGTACCGTCGAACCACTTCCTTGGCAAGCAGATCAAGGCGGGCGCGTTCCAGAAGCTCGACAAGTCACAGTTGCCGAACTACAAGAACCTCGACCCGGTACTGCTCAAACGTCTGGAGCAGAACGATCCGGGTAACCTGTATGCCGTGCCGTACCTGTGGGGCACCAACGGCATCGGTTACAACGTCGACAAGATCAAGGCCGTGCTGGGTGTCGACAAGATCGATTCCTGGGCCGCGGTATTCGAGCCGGAGAACATCAAGAAGCTGCACAGTTGCGGTGTAGCGTTCCTCGACTCCGCTGATGAAATGATGCCGACGGTCCTCAACTACATGGGCCTGAACGCCAACAGCACCAACCCTGAAGACTACAAGAAGGCCGAGGCCAAGTTGCTCGCGGTGCGGCCTTACGTGACTTACTTCCATTCCTCCAAGTACATCGCGGATCTGGCCAACGGCGACATCTGCATCGCGATCGGCTTCTCCGGCGACATGTTCCAGGCCCGCAACCGCGCGGCTGAAGCGAAGAAAGGCGTGAACATCGAATATTCGATTCCCAAGGAAGGCGGCGCGCTGTGGTTCGACATGCTGGCGATTCCGAAGGATTCGGCCAACGTCAAAGAGGCGCACGCGTTCATCAACTATTTGCTGAAACCTGAGGTAATCGCCCAGGTCAGTGATTACGTCGGCTACGCCAACCCTAATCCCGGGTCGGACAAACTGATGGAACAGTCCATTCGCACCGACGAAGCGGTTTACCCACCGCAAGAAGTCCTCGACAAGACCTACGTGTCGGTCGAGTTGCCACCCAACATTCAGCGTTTGATGACCCGCAGCTGGACCAAGGTCAAGTCGGGCAAATAGCTTCAAGGCTCAAACTATCCAAGGTTGGCTCACCTTGAGCGAACTGCACTCTTTTTTTTTGGGAGTTTCGTAAATGGCAGTTGCCTCCGGCGCCTATAAGAAAGCCCTCGAGGGCGACCAGTCACCTAAACAGGTGCTGGTCAAAATCGACCGGGTCACGAAGAAGTTCGACGAGACGATTGCCGTGGACGACGTGTCCCTGGAAATCAAGAAAGGCGAAATCTTCGCCTTGCTCGGCGGTTCGGGATCGGGCAAATCCACTTTGCTGCGCATGCTCGCAGGTTTCGAACGGCCCACGGAGGGGCGGATTTTCCTCGACGGCGTAGACATCACCGACATGCCGCCGTACGAGCGGCCGATCAACATGATGTTCCAGTCGTACGCCCTGTTCCCGCACATGACCGTGGCGCAGAACATCGCTTTCGGCCTCAAGCAGGACAAGCTGCCTGCGGCGGAAGTCGATGCCCGCGTGGCCGACATGCTCAAGCTGGTGCAGATGACGCAGTACGCCAAGCGCAAGCCGCATCAGTTGTCCGGCGGTCAGCGTCAGCGTGTGGCGCTGGCGCGTTCCCTGGCCAAGCGACCTAAGTTGCTGCTGCTCGACGAACCGATGGGTGCGCTGGACAAGAAGCTGCGTTCGCAAATGCAGCTGGAGCTGGTCGAGATCATCGAACGCGTCGGCGTAACCTGCGTCATGGTGACCCACGACCAGGAAGAGGCCATGACCATGGCCGAGCGCATCGCGATCATGCACCTGGGCTGGATCGCCCAGATCGGCAGCCCGATCGACATCTACGAAACCCCGACCAGCCGCCTGGTCTGCGAATTCATCGGCAACGTCAACATCTTCGACGGTGAAGTGATCGACGACGCCGAAGGTCACGCGACCATTACCTGCAAGGATCTGGATCGCCAGATCTACGTCGGCCACGGCATCAGCACCTCGGTGCAGGACAAGTCCGTGACTTACGCGATCCGTCCGGAAAAACTGCTGGTGACACCGACCCAGCCAACGTGCGAATACAACTGGTCCAGCGGCAAGGTGCACGATATCGCCTACCTTGGCGGTCACTCGGTGTTCTACGTCGAGTTGCCGAGCGGCAAGATCGTCCAGTCGTTCGTTGCCAACGCCGAGCGCCGTGGCGCGCGTCCGACCTGGGGTGACCAGGTTTACGTGTGGTGGGAAGACGACAGCGGCGTGGTACTTCGCTCATGAACATGCGCAAATTAAAACGCCGCCTCAATCGAATAATTCCCGGTGGCCGCCAACTGGTCATCGGGGTTCCGTTCATCTGGCTGTTCCTGTTCTTCATGCTGCCGTTCTTCATCGTTTTGAAGATCAGCTTCGCCGAAGCCGACGTGGCCATTCCGCCGTACACCGAGATCTACAACTTCGTTGATCAGAAGCTGCAGGTGCTGCTCAACCTCGGCAACTACGCGATGCTGGGTGACGACGAGTTGTACATCGCCGCCTACCTAGGCTCGCTGAAGATGGCGCTGATCAGCACCATCCTCTGTCTCGTGATCGGCTACCCGATGGCCTACGCCATCGCCAGCGCCCGCAAAGAGCTGCAAACGGTGCTGGTGCTGCTGATCATGATGCCGACCTGGACCGCGATCCTGATCCGCGTTTACGCGTGGATGGGCATCCTCAGCAACAACGGTCTGCTCAACGGTTTCCTGATGAGCATGGGCTGGATCAACGAGCCGCTGCAGATCCTCAACACTAATCTGGCGGTTTACATCGGCGTGGTTTATTCGTACCTGCCGTTCATGATCCTGCCGCTCTACGCCAACCTGGTGAAGCACGACCACAGCTTGCTGGAGGCCGCGTCCGACCTCGGTTCGAGCACCTTCAACAGCTTCTGGAAGATCACCATTCCGCTGTCCAAGAACGGCATCATCGCCGGCTGCATGCTGGTGTTCATTCCGGTGGTGGGCGAGTTCGTGATCCCGGAACTGCTGGGCGGTCCGGAAACCCTGATGATCGGTAAAGTGCTCTGGCAAGAGTTCTTCAACAACCGTGACTGGCCGGTGGCGTCTGCCCTGGCGGTGGTGATGCTGGCGATCCTGATTGTGCCGATCATTCTGTTCAACCGCAGTCAGGCCAAGGAAATGGAGGGTAAAGAATGAAGCGCTTCCGTTTCTCGAGTTTCATGCTGATCGCGGGCCTGCTGTTCATCTACGCGCCAATGCTGATCCTGGTGATCTACTCGTTCAACGCCTCGAAACTGGTGACGGTGTGGGGCGGCTGGTCGATCAAGTGGTACGTCGGCTTGATGGACAACACGCAACTGATGGGCTCGGTGGTGCGTTCGCTGGAAATCGCCTGCTACACGGCGGTGGCAGCGGTGGCGCTGGGGACATTGGCGGCGTTCGTCCTGACCCGCATCACCCACTTCAAGGGCCGCACGCTGTTCGGTGGCCTGGTCACCGCGCCGTTGGTGATGCCGGAAGTGATCACCGGTCTGTCGCTGTTGCTGCTGTTCGTGGCCATGGCGCAGATGATCGGCTGGCCACAGGAACGCGGCATCGTCACCATCTGGATCGCCCACACGACGTTCTGTGCGGCGTATGTGGCGGTGGTGGTGTCGGCGCGCTTGCGTGAGCTGGACCTGTCCATCGAAGAGGCGGCCATGGACCTGGGCGCGCGGCCGTGGAAGGTGTTCTTCCTGATCACCATCCCGATGATCGCGCCATCGCTGGGTGCGGGCGGCATGATGTCGTTCGCCCTGTCGCTGGACGACCTGGTGCTGGCGAGCTTCGTGTCGGGCCCGGGGTCGACGACCTTGCCGATGGAAGTGTTCTCGGCGGTACGCCTGGGCGTGAAGCCTGAGATCAACGCCGTGGCCAGCCTGATCCTCCTGGCGGTGTCGCTGATGACGTTCCTGGTCTGGTTCTTCAGCCGTCGCGCCGAAGAAGCGCGCAAGCGTGCGATCCAGCAAGCCATCGAGGAAAGCGCAGCCGACTCGTGGAAGCAACCGGACGTGCGTCGCGCACAGCAGGCGCCGGAAGCGGCCTGAGCCTTTGGGTTGATCGCATTTCTGTGATCAACCCAAATCCCCTGTAGGAGCCAGCTTGCTGCGGGCGGCGTTCCGACGATGGTGTGTCAGTCGACATCAATGTGGCTGATCTACCATCGCCAGCAAGCTGGCTCCTACAAGGTTTTATGCAATCCAGGGGGACTTGCGGATGATCTCGACGAAGTTCATCGGCTTGAACCCTGGCTCGCTGTCCACCAGCACATCCGCATTCACCGTGCCGAAAGTGGTATCAGGCTTGTGCTTGAAGCCATTGGCGAACGCACACAGGATGCACTCCTTGAACCCTTCGCCCCGTGGATGCGCATGCACCACCGCCTCACGCTGCGCGGTGGGAAAAGCCGCGTAGTCGATCCCCAGCACATCCATTTCCACGCCCGCCGTCACCAATGCCACGTTGGGGCGCAAGTGATGCACCACGTTCGGCGTGGTGTGCAGGGCAATCGACAACCACACCTGCTCGATGTCGTCGTCACTGAAGCCATACGGCTTGAGGAACGCCTTGGCGGCGTTGGCGCTGTCGACTTCGAAACGCTCGTTATCGCTGCGATGACCTTCCACCAGGCCGAGGTCATGGAACATCGCGCCGACATACAACAGCTCCGGGTTGTAGGTCAGTTGCTTGCGTTCACCGCTCAACGCACCGAACAGGAACACCCGGCGCGAGTGGTGGTAAAGCAGGTCGGATTCGACGTCGCGGATGTATTCCGTGGTGGCCTTGGCCAATGCGCTGTCGGGGATTTTGATGCCGGCGATGGTGCTGCTCATGGTGCTGTCCTCGTGGGGAACGCCGTGGCGGCGCTGATGGGACAAGTCTGTTCCCGCCCCCAAAACCGGACAATCGATCCATGGCTGCGATCCTTGCCAATGAGCATGCATATCGCGCCAACCTCGCTTGTTGCGCGCGGATTGGCTAAGTTTGATCGGTACACCGCGCACCCTGTAGGAGCGAGCTTGCTCGCGATGGTCGTTAACGATGACGCGGGTTGCCTGGATGAACGCGGCGCTCTCACGTTCATCGCGAGCAAGCTCGCTCCTACAGAGGACGGTGTATCCAGAGCCAATGAGGGCAATTCACGTCATGAGTAAAACCGTTGCCATCGTGGTGTTCGCCGGCGTTCAGTCCCTGGACGTCACCGGCCCCATGGATGTGTTTTCCGAGGCCAATCGTTTCCTCGCGCCGCAGGATCACTATCGGCTGGAAGTGATCGGCGTCGAGCGCGGGGTGATGCCGTGCTCCAACGGTTTGTCGCTCAATGCTCACCGGCACTTCAGCGAAGCGCTGGAGGCCTACGACTTGTTGCTGGTGGCCGGCGGGCCGCAGTTGCCATTCATGAATTTCGGCCCGGCCTTCGATGCCTGGCTGCGCGATGCCAGCGCGCTGGCGCAACGCTTTGGCTCGATCTGCAACGGCGCATTCATGCTCGCCCGCGCCGGCCTGCTGGAGGGGCGCACGGTGACCACACACTGGGGCGACGCACCGGCGTTGGCGGCGCTGTGCCCGTCGACTCGGGTCGAAGCGGATCGCCTGTACGTGCAGGACGGCGAGCTGTTCACGTCGGCGGGGGTGACGGCGGGGATTGATCTGTCGCTGTACCTGCTGGCTCGGGATCACGGGCCGGAAGTCGCGCTGAGTGTGGCCAAGCGATTGGTGGTGTTCACGCAGCGCTCCGGCGGGCAATCGCAGTTCAGCCCGTTCCTTGTGCCCCACGCCGAACCGACGTCGGCGGTGGCGCTGGTTCAGCACTATGTGCTGGCCAACCTGACCGGTGACCTGACCATCGCCGACCTGGCCAACGCGGCCAACATGAGCGCGCGCAATTTTTCCAGGGTGTTTGCCAAGGAAGCGAAAATCACCCCGGCAGAATTTGTCGAGCGGGCGAGGGTGGACGCGGCGCGGGTGATGCTGGAAAGCACCAGTGCGCCGCTGAAGACCGTGGCGTACCAGTGCGGGTTTCGCGATGCGCAGCACATGCGCAGTGTGTTCAATCGCCGGCTCGGGGTGACGCCGCAGCAGTTCAGGTTGAATTTTGCGGCGATGGTTTGAGCCAATAGTTGTGCTGCCTTTGCGGGCCTCATCGCGAGCAGGCTCGCTCCCACAGGGATTTCCATTGTGAATGCGATCTATGCAACACCGCCGAACCTTGTGGGAGCGAGCCTGCTCGGGATGAGACCCGCAAGAGCGACAAAAACCTAGGGCGCAGCCCGCGCCGGCAACAGCTTCAACGTACTCCGCGTATTCGCCGTGACTTCCTCGTCATTGAGGTGCGCCTGGAAATACACGCCCTCAACATACGCCTCCGCCTGATCCTCGTAATGCCGGTCAAACGGCACGCCACTTTGCCCTACCGGGTTAACCGTCAGGCTGTGGGCCGGGTCGGCGAAGTCGATCAGGCGGCGGGTCGACGGCCCGTAAGTTACCGGCCATGGCGCCGGCCCGATCTTGGCCGACAGGTTGTTCGGCACTTCATGGGTGCCGGGTGCAGCGAACGGGCCGACATTGAAGATCCGGTCCAGCGGCTTCTGCTGCCCCAACGGATGACCGTGGGTCAGCGTGTGCGCCTTGCCCCACTGCCATTGCGCGAAATCCGCGCCCAGCGTGGTCTTGAGGTGCGCGATGCTCGCTTGCCACGCCGCTTTCACCGTGTCGGCGCGGCTTTCCTTGCCAGGCGTATTGCGGTTGTCCCACCACGGCGAATCGGCGTTCGCCGCCAGGCGCGGCAGTGCGGCGTCGATCACCCGGGTCGAGAGCAGCGTTTCGAAAAAGTCGTTGCCCAGCTCATCGTGCATCGCCGCGTCAGCGAGGTTGAACAGGAACTGGTTGAACAGCGTGGCACTGGTGGAATCCAGCGGGTAGTCGCCTTTCCACTGGGCTAGTTGCTCGACCATTTGGCGTTCGGCCGGATCGCTCACGACTTCTCGCAGCACGGGTAACAACGGCGCGAGCAGTCGAGGGCCGTAGGCGGTGGTGGTGCCCAGTTGCAGTTTTTGACTAGCCTCCAGGTCCCATTTGATGGATTTATCGCCGAGCTGGCGATTGAGCTGCTGGCCACGATCCGCGAGGTTGTAGTAACCGGGAATCTCCATGCCGGTCGGCGACACAGGCTGGAAGTTGGCCGAGACGATGTAACCGCGCGCCGGGTTCTCTTCCTGTGGGTTGGCGCTGAACGGGTAGAAACCGTCCTTTTCCGCTTCGGCGCTGCTGCCGTCCAGGATGAACCACGGTCGTACGCCGGCAGGCCGTTTCGGCAATTGCGCCGCCGCCCACCAGCCGATGTCGCCCTTGGCATTCGCCCAGACAATGTTCAGCCCCGGCGCCTGGACCTTGGCCGCCGCACTGCGGGCCTTGGCCAGGGTGTCGGCGCGGTTGAGCTGGTAGAAACCTTCGAGGATCGGGTTCTGGCTTTCGAGAAAACCCCACCACATGGCGATCGGGGTCTTGCCGGCGGCGGTGCCCAGCGCATCGTTGACGATCGGCCCGTGCGGCGACTGGCGCAGGGTCAATGTCACCGGCGCCTGGCCCTTGACCGCGATCTGCTGCTCGCTGGTCACCAGGTCCACCCACTTGCCGCGATACCAGACCTGATTGGCATTGTCCGGGTTGACCTTTTCGGCGATCAGGTCGAGGTCGTCGTTCTGGAACATGGTGATGCTCCAGCCGAAGTCACGGTTCATCCCCAGCGAAGCGAACGGCATCAAGGCCTGATAGTGGCCGTAGAGTTCGAAGCCCGGCGCCGAAAGTTGCGCTTCGTACCACACCGACGGCGCGGAGAAGCGGATATGCGGATCGCCCGCCAGCAACGGCTTGCCGCTTTTGGTGTGGCTGCCCGAGACCACCCAGGCGTTACTGCCCTCAAACTGCGGCAGGCCGTTGTCCGCCAGCGCCTGCTCACTCAGGCGGGCGAGGGCATTGAGGTCTTTCCAGTCGCCACTGGCGAGGGATGGCGCGGCAGTATTGGGCTTGTTCGCCAGCACGCCTTTGGATTGCCAGTCGAGCTCGAAGACGTTCAGGTAGTCAGCGCCCAACTGATCACGCACGTAGGTCAGCAGCGGTTCGGTACGAAACGCCGCGGCAAAACTGTAGGCCATGTAGCCGGCGATGCTGATGGTGTCCTGCGCGGTGAACGGGCGCTTCTGGATACCCAGGACGTCGAACTCCACGGGCTTTGCGTGGGTGTCCTGATACTGGTTGATGCCATCGAGATAGGCCTGCATGGCGATGAACGAGGGTGATTGCTTGTCGAGGTTGGCCAGGTAGGTTTCAGCGCGTTCACGAATGCGCAGGCTGCGCATCAGCTTGTCGGTGTCGAGCAGTTTCGGGCCCAGCACTTCGGCCAGTTCGCCGCGAGCGAGGCGACGCAGGACTTCCATCTGGAACAGCCGGTCCTGGGCGTGCACATAGCCGAGGGCGCGGTACAGGTCGGTTTCGTTTTCGGCGTGGATGTGCGGGACGCCACGTTCGTCGTAACGCACCGTGACCGAGCCTTGCAGGTGTTGCAGTTCAACCATGCCCTGGCGTGTCGGCTGCTTGCTGTAACCGTACCAGCCGGCGCCGGCGGCGAGCACGACAATCAGCAGGACGAGCGCAATCAGGAGACGTTTCATGGTGATTCCTTGTTCTTGTTATGAGTGGCAGCAGTTCCCTGGCGACACTGTTTAACACGAGCCGCCACATCGGCCCATCACCCGTAGGAGGGATTCTTGTTGCCGTGTTTGTCCCTACTTCGTTGTATCGACGGGCCACGGGCAGTAACACCCCACCGCCAGGGTGTGCGTGGCGTTGACCGTGCGGCCTTCGTTTAACGCTTGCAGGATCGGCTCGATAAAGCTGTTGTTCGAGTTGCAGGTCAGGCCTTCGCTGTACGGACCGAAGTAGGCCAGTTTGCCGCTGCGGTCCCAGATCGCCACGGCGGGGCTGGCAGGAATCTGTTCCGAGCCGGGAAGAACGGTGATGGTTTTCAGGCTGCTCAAGGTGCTGGGCAACTGGCCGTGGCTGCCGGGTTTTTGTACGGCATAGAACTCGACGCCTTGCGGCACGTAGTGCTCGACCAGTTCGCTCAGGTGTTGTTGATTGCCGACGTTGCACGGGCAGGCCGGGTCCCAGAAGTGCACAAGGCGGATGGCGCCGGGGCCGGCGTGGTCGTCGGGCAGGCGCAGCGGGTCGCCGGAGAACACGGCGGTGTGTTCGCTGAACGCTCGCAGGTAGCGTCCCTGGAACCAGTCGTACGCGGCCCACAAAACTCCGGCACACACGAGGACGAGCAGGCAGGCGAGCAGTGGGGTGCGGTAGGGCGAACGCATGGGTGTCGATCCTCGAAGGTCGCTCAGCTTGCCATGCTTGCCGCGACAGATGAATATCGCAGGCTTATAAAGTCCGCTTCGTGCTCTGGAATCATTCATGTCCGCCACTTTCGACCCCGATCATCTGCGTGCCGGCCTGCGGCCTCTGGCCGAGTGGCAGCCGTTGTCTGAGCAAGCGCTGGCCTACCAGCGCTTCTACGGCCTGGACTTTCCGGGACGGCAACTGCGCAAAAGCCTGGGGCGTTTCGAGGTGGACGGTTATGAGCTGGTCAGCCAGCTCTGGTGGCCGGAGCGGGCGAAGGCGACGTTGTTTGTGTTCCACGGCTTCTACGATCACACCGGGCTTTACCGACACGTGATCGAATGGGCGCTGGATCAAGGCTTCGCGGTGATCGCCTGTGATTTGCCGGGGCACGGTTTGTCCAGCGGCGAGCGGGCGAGCATCCGGGATTTCGCCGAGTATCAGCACACGCTGCAAGGGCTGTTTGTCGAGGCGCAATCCCTCGACCTGCCGCAACCCTGGCACCTGTGCGGGCAGAGTACCGGCGGCGCCATCGTGATCGATCATGTACTCAATGAAGGCGCGAACAGTCCGGCCCAGGGCCAGGTGATCCTGCTGTCGCCACTGGTGCGGCCGCGAGCCTGGGGCTGGTCGCAGCTCAGTTATTACCTGCTCAAGCCTTTCGTCAAAGCCATCGCCCGGCGTTTCAGCGAAAACTCCAACGACCCGGATTTTCTGCCATTCCTGCAAGCCGATCCGTTGCAGCCGTTACGCTTGCCGACGGCCTGGGTCGGGGCGCTGGCGCGCTGGATCAAGCGCATCGAAGCCGCGCCGGGCAGCCCGCGACGTCCGTTGATCGTGCAGGGTCAGGCGGACATGACGGTGGATTGGCAACACAACCTTGAAGTGTTGAAGGCCAAGTTCGATCGGCCGCAGGTGTTGATGCTGCCGCAGGCGCGGCATCATCTGGCGAATGAGACGGTGGCGTTGCGCGGGGAGTATTTCGGGTTCTTGAGCAAGCGGATCAAGGGGCGGAATTTGTAGCGACAGTTAAGCCCCCATCGCCGGCAAGCTGGCTCCTACAGTTGACTGTGTGCTTCCGGACAACTCGATCCACTGTAGGAGCCGGCTTGCCGGCGATGGCGATCTAACCGACGCCGCAGATTACTGGCTAAGGTTCGAAGGGCTTTGCCCCACCGCCAACCCCGCCCGAATCGCCGCCAACGCCGCCTGGTAATACGCCTTGCCCTCCGCCGACTCGGCAAACGTAGCAAACTCCTCAAGCTCGTTGTCCGACAGGTCGCGATAGACATACAGCAGCGTGTTATTCAGGTCGCTACCGATCTGTTCCATCAAGCGTTGCCGCTGACCATTCAACAGCCCCTGAGCCTGACCGCCGCCGAGCAAACCGGGAATCATCGAACTCAAGCTGTCGGCCGCCACACCGGCGATCGCCAGGCTGACTTCGGCGCCGGCCTCGCGCGCGGGCAGGGCCTGGGCCAGGTGGCCGATGATCAGCATGCGGCTGTCGCTGGCTTCCATCTTGGGCAGGCCTTTGGCGTTTTTCGCCAGTTGATCGCGACGGGTCGCTAGCAACTCGGCGGCGACGATCTTCTTGCCCAGCGGCGACTGGAAGAACGTCAGGGCCGGTTTCGGATCGGCGAGGGTCTTGCGCAATTGCGCTTCGGCGCGCTGGTCGACGGCCTGCGGGGCAAAGCGCTGATTGCTGTTGTTCACCAGTGCCTGAAACACCGCCGGCGGCAGGCTGTTCTGGTAACGCTGCTGGGCGGCTGAAAGGGCGTCATTGAAATGCGCGCGTTGTTCTGGCCAGCCGGCGACCTTGTACAACTGGTCGTGGCCGTCTGCCCAGGCGGGCAAAACGCAGAACATCAGCAGTGAAAAAAGCAAACGGCGCATAGGGACTCCTGTCAGCAGGCGACTATTCTCCGTGCGGCATACCGACTTGTCGAGAATTCGTATCAAGCCGCTGCGCGGCTCTGTCGGATTTTCGGGCACAGGAATACTATGCGCGCCATGCCTATATCCTCTGATCACCCGCTGCTGTTACGTATCGTCGACGACCTGGCTGAACGCGGCTGGTCGCAGCAGAATATTTTCCTGCCTCTGGGTCTGACCCGGGAACTGGCGGCTGAGTGCCGTAAACGTGCCGCAGAGGGTGAGCTGGCCCCGGCCGCTGTCGGCCGTGGACCGTCATCGGAGGTTCGCGAGGGCATTCGCGGTGACCATATCCAGTGGATCGAGCCGGGCCAGGCGCTGGCCTGCGACAGCTACCTGGAGTTGATGGACAGCCTGCGCGAGGCAATGAATCGCAGCCTGTTCCTGGGGCTCGAAGATTTCGAAAGCCACTTCGCGATGTACCCGCCCGGTGCGTTCTACCTCAAGCATGTGGATCGCTTTCGTGATGATGACCGGCGCATGGTTTCGGCGGTGGTCTACCTCAACGATGCGTGGCTGCCGGAACACGGCGGGCAGTTGCGCATGTACCTCAAGGACGGTGTTGAATACGATGTGACACCGACCGGCGGATGCCTGGTAGTGTTTCTCTCGGGCGAGGTGCCTCACGAAGTCCTGCCCGCGACCCGTGATCGCCTGTCGTTGACCGGCTGGTTCCGGCGCCGTGGCAACGAGCCGTTCTGATCATGCAAAAGATTCTGGTAAGTCGCTGCCTGCTCGGCCACCGCGTGCGTTATGACGGTGGGGCCAGCGGGCCGTTCGATCAGCTCCAACAATGGATCGACGAAGGTCGCGTGGTGCCACTGTGCCCGGAAGTCGCCGGAGGTTTGCCGACGCCACGGGCAGCGGCGGAGATTCCGGGCGGGCAGGGCGGTGAGGTGCTGGACGGGCAGGCGGCGGTGATCACCACCGAGGGCGAGGATGTCAGTGCGGAGTTTCTTTCAGGGGCCTATCAGGCGCTGGAGCTGGTGCGCAAACACGACATCCGCATCGCCGTGCTCAAGGCCAATAGCCCGTCGTGCGGTAACTTGCTGACCTATGACGGGACGTTCAGCGGCGTGAAGGTCAGCGGGGAAGGCGTCACCGCCGCGTTGCTCAAGCGCCATGGCGTGCAGGTATTCAGCGAGCTAGAACTGGCTGAGGCCGCCGCTGCACTGCAAATCTGACGCCTCACACAACCCTGTAGGAGCCGGCTTGCCGGCGATAGCGGCCTTCGCACCAACATCTCCTTTGAATGTGACGGCCTCATCGCCGGCAAGCCGGCTCCTACAGGGGATCATGGTGGTCAATAGGATTGTCGGTGGGCTCAGGGTTTCGGCTGCGTGCTTGCATCCGCGTCAAACCACTTTTTCTCCAGCGCCGCCATCCGCCCATCCGCCTTGATCCGCTGCAACGCGTTCTCCAGGCTGGCGTGAAACGCCGGGTTACCCTTCTGAAACGGAATCGCCAGGTTCACATTCCCGGTGGCTTTCGGTTTTTCTGCCGTCAGCGACTGCACCAGCAGGATGGAGCGCGGTTCCTCTTCTTTCTGCGCGATCAATTGCGCATCGGCCTGAATGTAAGGTTCGCTGAAGTCGAAACGATCCTTGAGCGCCGGGGTCTCTGTAATGTGGTTGATGGCGATGTCGTACTTGCCGGTTTCAACGCCGGTCAGGAGATCGCTGGAATCGGTGACGACGAAGTCGGCCCGCACATCCAGTTCGTTGGCCAGCAGTTGGCCCAACTCGACTTCGAAGCCGGTGAGTTGGCCGTCGTCCTTGAAATTGAAGGGCGGTGTATTAGCCTCAAGGGCAATGCGCAATTCGCCGCGGTCGTTTACATCGTCAATCAGTTCGGCATGAGCCAAAGGGCTCAGAAGGGGTAGCAGGCAGATCAGGCCAGGCAAAAAGCGCATGGTCACTCCTTTGAATACATTTATCGCGATGCGCTGGTTCAGGCTCGCTTTGCTATGGTTGTCGAGAGCCTTCGACAACGAATGGCCGTGAAGTTGTCATGGCCGCGCGGATTTTACGAAAAAACTGGAGAAGAGAATGAAAACCTTTATGTCACGAGCAGCATTGGCTGGCCTGTTGATGGGCGTTTCCGTGCTGGCCAGTGCCGCTACGCCAGCACCCAAGGGTGCAGAAGTGTCCATCGTTTCTCCCGCGGACGGTGCCACGGTCCCTGAAACCTTCACCGTCAAGTTCGCTGTCGAAAACATCGCGTTGGCGCCCGCGGGTGATGTCACCAAAAACACCGGTCATCACCACTTGCTGATCGACGTCGACAAACTGCCTGCCGCCGGTGCGCCGATTCCGGTGGACGCCAACCACATGCATTTCGGCAAGGCGCAGACCCAGGCCGATATCAAGCTGGCCCCGGGCAAGCACACGCTGCAGCTGGAACTGGGCGACAGCGGCCACATGCCGTTCGATCCGCCGATCGTGTCGAAGAAAATCACGGTCAACGTCAAGTAACCATAGTAGCGCCCAAGAAAAAGGAGACCCGAAGGTCTCCTTTTTTTGTCGCTTAAATCGCGATCAGAACAACACGCGGCTACGGATAGTGCCGTTGATGTGCTGCCGACGGTGCTTGCCAGGGTGAGCCGGCAGGGCCAATTCTTGAGGGACTTACCACATCTTTAATTACGATATATGCAGCAATTTTTTTGCTGTTGATAGGGTGTCGTCGTTGCGGCATAACTTAGGTGTTTTACCAAATGGAATTAAAATTATTACAAGGATTGTTGCATGCAAAAACCAATCTCTTTTCCTCCGTCATTGGAGTCGTCGAATACTCTGCCTAACCCATCCCAGAAATATCCAGGAGATCTGTCAAGCTTCAACAGTGCTCTGAAATGGGATGGCGCTGTTCCGGCGGTTACTGTGGCTTACCGTATTGAAGCTATTGATAAAGAGCACGACGCATATTCAAAGTTGGTAGTGATAGCACTTTCGGTTCAGGATCAGATAGGCAGTGCTTTTTCGAGTGGCATGGCAGGTGTGCGAAACGAAATAGAGGGGCGGATAAGTTCATCCGATGATGCTCATCTGTTCAATGAGCTGGAAGGTGTTCTAAAAAAGAAATTCGTTGTTGTCGAGCTTCTGCAGCAAATCAGGGGGAACAGGAGCTGGCATGACGCGGATATGTTCTTTGGCGTAGATGCATTGTCGTTGGACAGTATGGAAAGTGCCGAGCTATTCGCGGCTTATGTGGATACAGTGGAGCACGAAGAAGAACGCCGAGACTATTATGAAAACTTTCTGATATCTCTGACAGCCGCCTACGTTAAACGAATCCTTGTCGAGGCTGTTTCCATTCTAGAGGACGCTTCTCCATCTATAGATAACGCGATCCATTCTGCCTTGGCTAGAGGCGAAACTGCCTACAGCTTCAATTTAACCCTTGGTCAATCCGCACAGGTGGTAACTGTGGCGGGTGCCGCTACGCTCCAAAGTGCGGACGGTTGGACCTTCGAGGCAGCAATCCGTAAAGCCACTCTGTTGTTGGCAAGTTTGGGAGAAACACTGCTCAGTCGAGCGATGGGGATAGGGATTGGCACCTTGATCTATTCGCCCGCTCTGGGGAATGGTGAGCGTTATCCTCAAACGGTTCTCAAGCTATCGGGTCGTGCAGTCTTGCCAGATGCACCGACCAACCTTAATGAAATCGCCGCTAGCGAAGGAACCATCGATCTTCCTTATCGGATTTATGGTGACCTTGGCCAATACACCCTCGTTGCGACACCGGCGGGAGGGCGCATTTCGCCGGCGGTGCCAGTCAGGGCGTTGGAGTTCGACCAGAAGACCAATAGCTATAGTTTTACCTCCGCCGCCACACCGCCCATCACCCTCGGGTTTCCCATTGTCCACTGGGACAACAGTTCGACAACTTCACCTGCCAGGCCCGTGGAAGTACCGCGTTACACAGGTGTTGAGCTGTTGCCACTACTTGTGCAGCCCGAAACATATCCTGCATTCCAGTTGCCGGATTTCAGGGATTGTATTTATTGCTTTCCGATCAACAGTGGCTTGCCGCCGATTTACGTTGTTTTTAACAGTCCCTATGAAGGGGCTACCACGCGAGGAAAGTACAGCGGTCGATTGTTCAATCCTGCCAAAGCTGGAGGTCCAATCCTGGATCTGGATTGGACGAGTGCTGCCGTGACTCAAGCGGGTATTGACCTTGTCAAACTGCATACGGGGCGCTTCGGACCTTCGGATGCTAATGCAATCATGATTGAACGTTTGGAAAAAATTCTCCAAGGTAAACTAATAGTCGCGGCCATCGACAAACGTTTCTATACTCATGAGTTAAGAGAGTTTGAGCGCTTCAGGGCATTAGGGGTGGCTGACGGTGTAAATCCAGATGATGAAGGTGCTACTTGGAATAATACCCACGCGGCGACCTTGGAAGACTACAAACTCAAGGATGCTTCTGAATTACTCTACACACCTGATGCAGTAGAAGCGGATAAAAAACAAAGGGAAAGAGAGTACAGGCAACTGGGAGGGATGAAATAATGGGTGTCATAGACGAAATTATGCGTAACGAAAAACCTGAAGAGGTGATTCTATTTTTCACAAAAAATGAGTTAGGAATATCCTTTCCTCAACTGGACAGACTCTACAATGTGACTGGGTGGGCGCATGTGGGGGATAACATGGGGCTGTTAAATCTCGTGAGAAGTATGCGTGATGCTGGTTTTGTAGAATTTAGTGGGGGCGGAATTGTGAGGGGGCCTAACTGGAGAGAACCCATATTCATGGTAGAGGGTAAATATACCTTTGATTGATATTGCTAAACGCCTGTCAATTTTAGGGCGTGATTAGAAACTATTGTTTGTGGGCGTCCGGCTTCCTGATGTTGGTGATTGGACTCTTTCCGGTCTGGAGATAGGTTTACGATTGTTTCAGCGTTAGACAGTTAACAAAAAGGGAGCCCTTCGGCATCACGCCGAGGGGCTCCCCATTTTTAAACGCTGGACGCCAATGGGACCCACGGCGTCCGCACGTTTTTCGCGAGCAGAGCTCGCTCCTACAGTTGCGATCAGAACAACACGCGGCTACGGATAGTGCCGTTGATGTGCTGCAGCTTCTCTTGCGCCAGGTCCGAGTACTCGGCATCGACGTCGATCACCACGTAGCCGACTTTCTCGTTGGTCTGCAGGAACTGACCGGAGATGTTGATGCTGTTTTCGGCGAAGACCTTGTTGATCTCGCTCATCACACCCGGAATGTTCTCGTGGATGTGCAGCAGGCGGTGCTTGCCAGGGTGAGCCGGCAGGGCCACTTCCGGGAAGTTCACCGACGATACCGAAGTACCGTTGTCGCTGTACTTGACCAGTTTTTCCGCCACTTCCAGACCGATGTTGGCCTGTGCTTCAGCGGTGGAACCACCGATGTGCGGGGTCAGGATCACGTTGTCCAGGCCACGCAGCGGGCTTTCGAACTCTTCGTCGTTGGAGCGTGGCTCCACCGGGAAGACGTCGATGGCCGCGCCGATCAGGTGCTTGTCCTTGATCGCGTCCGCCAGGGCTTGCAGTTCGACCACGGTGCCGCGTGCGGCGTTGATCAGGATGCCGCCCTTCTTGATGGCGCGGATTTCCTTCTCGCCGATCATCCACTGGGTGGCTGCGGTTTCCGGAACGTGCAGGGTCACGATGTCGGACATGCCCAGCAGCTCGTGCAGGTTGCCGACCTGGGTGGCGTTACCCAGTGGCAGCTTGGTCACGGTGTCGTAGAAGTACACCTGCATGCCCAGGCCTTCAGCCAGGACCGACAATTGCGTACCGATCGAGCCGTAACCGACGATGCCCAGCTTCTTGCCGCGGATCTCGAAGGAGTTGGCCGCGCTCTTGATCCAGCCGCCACGGTGGCAGGAAGCGTTCTTCTCAGGGATGCCGCGCAGCAACAGGATCGCTTCGGCCAGCACCAGCTCGGCCACGGAGCGGGTGTTGGAGTACGGAGCGTTGAACACTGCGATGCCGCGTTCGCGCGCTGCGCTCAGGTCAACCTGGTTGGTGCCGATGCAGAAACACCCGACAGCCACGAGCTTCTTCGCGTGATCGAAGATCTCTTCGGTCAGTTGAGTGCGGGAGCGAATGCCGATGAAGTGTGCATCAGCGATCTTTTCCTTCAGCTGGGCTTCCGGCAGAGAACCGGTGAGGTACTCGATGCTGGTGTAGCCCGCCGACTTGAGAACGTCGACAGCCGATTGGTGGACGCCTTCGAGAAGAAGGAACTTGATCTTGCTCTTATCGAGAGAAGTCTTGCTCATCTGCGTAAACCTGTATCCCGGAGAAAAATGGCAGGAAATGGAGCAGCCTGGAGCTGACCCGGACGGCAAGTGGGCCGTCGCCGCAGAACAGCCTTTCGGCACTACCCTGCGGGGTCCGTATGCTAGCATAGGCGCCCCGCTAAACACTCATTCCTGCGACGTGAAGCGTTCTCAGGATGACCATGAATTGTTCGAGAGTTCTGTCGATGACCAATCCTGCCCTGATTGATGAACTGAAGACCCTGGTCGAGCCTGGCAAGGTGCTGACCGATGCCGACTCCCTGAACGCTTACGGCAAGGATTGGACCAAACATTTCGCCCCGGCCCCGACTGCCATCGTGTTTCCGAAGACCACCGAGCAGGTCCAGGCCATCGTCCTCTGGGCCAATCAGCACAAAGTGGCGCTGGTGCCGTCCGGCGGACGCACCGGGCTTTCCGCGGCAGCCGTGGCGGCGAATGGCGAAGTGGTCGTGTCCTTCGACTACATGAACCAGATCCTCGACGTGAACCTCACCGACCGCACTGCCGTTTGTCAGCCAGGCGTCGTGACCGAACATTTGCAGAACGTTGCCGAGGAAAAGGGCCTGTACTACCCGGTGGACTTCGCCTCTGCAGGTTCGAGCCAGATTGGCGGCAACATCGGCACCAATGCCGGCGGGATCAAGGTCATTCGCTACGGCATGACCCGTAACTGGGTCGCCGGCATGAAAGTGGTCACCGGCAAGGGCGATGTGCTGGAACTGAACCGCGACCTGATCAAGAACGCCACCGGTTACGACATGCGTCAGCTGTTCATCGGCGCCGAGGGCACCCTCGGGTTTGTGGTCGAAGCGACCATGCGCCTGGACCGTGCCCCGAAAAACCTCACTGCCATGGTCCTCGGCACCACCGATTTCGATTCGATCATGCCGGTGCTGCACGCCTTCCAGAGCAAGCTCGACCTGACCGCCTTCGAATTCTTCTCCGACAAGGCCCTGGCCAAGGTCATGGGGCGCGGCGACGTGCCGGCACCGTTCGAAACCGACTGCCCGATCTATGCGCTGCTGGAATTCGAAGCGACCACCGAAGACGTGGCCAACCATGCTCTGGAAACCTTCGAGCACTGCGTCGAACAGGGCTGGGTGCTGGATGGCGTGATGAGCCAGAGCGAAACCCAGTTGCAGAACCTGTGGAAGCTGCGCGAATACATTTCCGAAACCATCTCCCACTGGACGCCGTACAAGAACGACATTTCGGTCACCGTGTCGAAAGTCCCGGCCTTCCTGAAAGAAATCGACGCCATCGTCGGCGAGCACTACCCGGATTTCGAAATCGTCTGGTTCGGCCACATCGGCGACGGCAATCTGCACTTGAACATCCTCAAGCCGGATAACCTGAGCAAGGACGAGTTCTTCGCCAAGTGCGCGACCGTGAACAAGTGGGTGTTCGAAACCGTCGAGAAGTACAACGGTTCGATTTCCGCCGAACACGGCGTAGGCATGACCAAGCGTGATTACCTGACCTACAGCCGTTCCCCGGTTGAGATCGAGTACATGAAAGCCGTGAAAGCGGTGTTCGACCCGAATGGCATCATGAACCCGGGCAAGATTTTCGCTGTTTGACTTTCGAACTTAAAAGCTACGAACCAGGAGTCGGTCAATGAGCTATCAGCACCAGTATGTCGACGGTACGCGTATCCACTTCCCGCTGGGGAAAGTGGTCTGCATCGGCCGTAACTACGCCGAACACGCCAAGGAACTGGACAACCCGGTCCCAACGGAACCCCTGCTGTTCATCAAGCCGGGCAGCTGCGTCGTGCCTCTGGAAGGCGGTTTCAGCATTCCGACCGAGCGCGGCTCGGTGCATTACGAAGCGGAAATCGCGGTGTTGATCGGCAAGCCTTTGTCGACCAAGCCCAGCCGTGAAGAAGTGCTCGATGCGATCTCCGGTTTCGCCCCGGCCCTCGACCTGACCTTGCGCGACAAGCAGGCCGAGCTGAAATCCAAGGGTTTGCCCTGGGAAATCGCCAAGTCCTTCGACGGCGCGGCGGTGATCGCTCCGTTCGTGTCCGGCAGCACCTTTGCCGACCTGACCGACATCGGCATCCGTCTGACCATCAATGGTGAAGTGCGCCAGGACGGCAACAGCAGCGCGATGCTCAACCCGATCGTGCCGATGATCCAGCACATGGCCGGCTGCTTTTCGCTGCAGGCCGGTGACGTGATCCTCACGGGCACGCCGGTGGGTGTCGGTCCGCTGAATGTGGGTGACGAGATCGTCCTGGAGCTGCCAGGCGCGAGCAGCTTCACCAGCAGCGTCCGCTAACACACCGCACCTCTGTAGGAGCCGGCTTGCCGGCGATAGCGGTGCAACATTCGATAGAGATGTTGAATGTTGTATAGCCATCGCCGGCAAGCCGGCTCCTACAGGGATTGTGTTCCGACCCGAAGAAACCGGCGCTCAAGCAGGGCAATCCCGCCATTTGCCGTTTTTTTCACATCTTGTCTGGATAATTCCCGGGCTTCTGGCGTCTGAGCCGGTCCCAATTGTGCTATTACCCTTAGCCTGAATTTCTGGAACGCATCCCCCGATGGCCATCCCACCGCTGACCACGCTTAAAACTGCCCGCCGCCCGCGCTTTTTCATGCGCTGGTATGCCTGGTTATTGCTGGCCGTGGCCGCTGCCTATGGCCTCGCGTTCGCCATGCATTGGGATGATCGCGGTGTGCTCTGGGTGCTGGAGCGTTTCGAAAGCCCGGCCGAGCGCCAGGAAAGTATCTGGCTCCCGGATTACCGTGCAGTGATCGATGCCAAGCCACTGGTGGGGATGGAAAAGGACGAAGCCTCCGACCTGGCCTACGATCCTCAAACCAAAACCCTGTTCTCGGTCATGGGCAAGAACCCGTTCCTCGCCGAGCTGAACCTGCAGGGCGACGTGTTGCGCAAAATGCCACTGGTGGGCTGGAGCAATCCCGAAGCCGTGACGGTCATGGGTAACGGTCTGCTGGCCATCGTCGACGAGCGCGAGCATTTGCTGACCATCGTCAAGGTTGATGCGGATACCCGCGAACTGAACATCGCCAACTTCCCGAAATACGACCTCGGTCCGTCGAAAGACCAGAACAAAGCGTTTGAAGCCGTCGTCTGGGACGCGGCCAACAAGCAAATGCTGCTGGGCGAAGAGCGGCCACCGGCGCTGTTCACCTGGAAAAGCGCCGATGGCGTGACGCTCACGGGTGACAAGCAGAAACTGGCCAGCGACGCCCTGGACATCCGCAACCTGTCGGCGCTGGCCATTGATCCGCGCACCCGGCATACGCTGGTGTTGTCCGCCGATTCCCACCTGTTGCTGGAGCTGGACGAGAAGGGTGAGCAGGTGAGTTTCATGACCTTGCTGGGCGGCTTCAACGGTCTGAAGAAAACCATTCCACGCGCCGAAGGCGTGACCATGGATGAGGCGGGCACGCTTTACATGGTGAGTGAGCCGAACCTGTTCTATCGTTTCGAAAAGCAGCACTGATGCGCGATTTGTAGGACGCGCGACGCTCAGTTGTAGGACCCGCCCAACGGCCTTTAAGCTTCAATTCAGACTGCCGTGGTATTTCATCCACCCGTTCTGATTTCGAGCTTGCCTGAATGCGCCGACTTGCCCGCCCCAAACCCCTGATTCTGATCCTTTCGGTGATAGTGCTGGTCGCGCTGGTTGCGGTCGGCCAATACATGCGGCTGTTCGAGCGCGCCTGGTTCAATCTGCACACGCTCTGGCAGCCGGAAAGCACTCAGTCCATCGGCCTGGCTCATTATCAGGTCGCGGTCGAGGGCCGGGTCATCGAGGGACTGGACGACGATGTGTCGGCGCTGACCTTCGATCCGGTACGCAAAAGCCTGTTCACGGTCACCAATAAAAACTCCGAGCTGATCGAGCTGTCGCTGGAAGGCCGGATCATCCGGCGTATCGCGCTGGTCGGATTCGGCGATCCTGAAGCGGTCGAGTTCATCAGCGCCAACACCTATGTCATCACCGACGAGCGCCAGCAGCGGCTGATCAAAATTCACCTGGAGAAGGACACGACGTTCCTCGACGCAGCGGAAGCCGAGCAGATGACCCTCGGCGTGCACATGAGCGGCAATAAGGGTTTCGAAGGCCTGGCCTACGATTCAGTGGGTAAGCGCTTGTTTGTCGCCAAGGAACGCGACCCGATGCTGATCTATGAAGTGCAGGGTTTTCCCCATTACAACCCGGAAAAATCCTACGCGGTGCACGTGGTCAACAATCCCAAGCGCGATGCGGGGATGTTTGTGCGGGACCTGTCGAGCCTGCAATACGATGAGCGCAGCGGCCATTTGCTGGCACTGTCTGACGAGTCGCGACTGATTCTGGAGCTTGATGTGGACGGGCGTCCGTTGAGCACAATGTCGCTGAACAAGGGGCGTCAGGGATTACAGAAGACCGTGCCGCAAGCGGAAGGGATCGCCATGGACGACGACGGCACCCTGTATCTCGTCAGCGAGCCGAACCTGTTCTACGTTTTCAAGAAACCCGCCCAACCCTGAAACCAACACAATCCCTGTAGGAGCCGGCTTGCCGGCGATGAGGCCGTGACATTCAACATCTAAGTTGACTGTTACACCGCGATCGCCGGCAAGCCGGCTCCTACAGGATTGTGCGTTTGGCTTATTGGGCGCGCAGTGTCTTGACGCCTTCGCTGGTGCCCAGCAACAGCAGGTCCGCCGGACGCGCGGCAAACAAACCGTTGGTCACCACGCCGACGATCGCATTGATCTGCGACTCCAGCTCCACCGGGTTGGTGATCTGCATGTTGAACACATCCAGAATGATGTTGCCGTTGTCGGTCAGCACGCCTTCACGGTAAACCGGGTCGCCGCCCAGCTTCACCAGCTCGCGGGCCACGTGGCTGCGGGCCATCGGGATCACTTCCACCGGGAGTGGGAAGGCGCCGAGGACCGGTACCAGTTTGCTGGCGTCGGCGATGCAGATGAAGGTCTTGGCCACGGCCGCGACGATCTTCTCGCGGGTCAGGGCTGCGCCGCCGCCCTTGATCAGGTTCAGGTGTTCGTCGCTTTCATCGGCGCCGTCGACATAGAACTCCAGGTCGCTGACGGTATTGAGCTCATACACCGGAATGCCATGGCCCTTGAGGCGCGCGGCAGTGGCTTCGGAGCTGGCGACGGCGCCGTCGAACGCGCCCTTGTGCTGGGCCAGTGCGTCGATGAAGCAGTTGGCGGTGGAGCCGGTGCCGACCCCGACGATGCTCTTGTCATCGAGTTTCGGGAGGATGAAGTCGACGGCGGCCTGGGCCACTGCCTGTTTGAGTTGATCCTGGGTCATGCGGGCTCCGAAAGCGGGCAAGGGGAAAACGAAGGCCGGCATTATAGGCCCCGGTGCGATCAAGGTCATTGCCCGATTGGCAGACCGCCCCCAATCCCTGTAGGAGCGAGCTTGCTCGCGAAAAACACAAGGGCGCCGCTGGGCATCTGGTTTTACGCGTTATCGTTGAGGTCCATCGCGAGCAGGCTCGCTCCTACAAGGGCGGACGTTACCGCAAAGCCATCTGTTTGGTGTGGTCGCCCGGCCGAAAGCCGGGTTAGACTCCCTGACCCTGCCCAACCCGCCCAGTGATGCTTTCCGATGCTCGAACAGTACGTCAAAAAGATCCTCACCTCGCGCGTTTATGACGTTGCCGTAGAAACCCCATTGCAGACTGCCCGCCAGCTCTCCGAGCGGCTGGGCAACAGTGTCTGGCTCAAGCGCGAAGACTTGCAGCCGGTGTTCTCGTTCAAGATTCGCGGTGCCTACAACAAGCTCACGCAGCTGAGCGATGAAGAGCGCGCACGCGGTGTCGTGACCGCCTCGGCGGGCAATCACGCGCAAGGCCTGGCCCTGGCGGCGAAAGTGCTTGGCGTCAAAGCCACCATCGTCATGCCCAAGACCACCCCGGAAATCAAAGTCGAAGGCGTGCGTTCGCGCGGCGGCAAAGTGGTGCTGCACGGGGATTCGTTCCCGGAAGCCCTGGCCTATTCGCTGAAACTGGTCGACGAAAAAGGCTACGTCTACATTCACCCGTACGATGATCCCCACACCATTGCCGGGCAGGGCACGGTGGCGATGGAGATTCTGCGCCAGCACCCGGGGCGCCTGGATGCGATCTTCGTTCCGGTGGGCGGCGGCGGGCTGATCGCCGGCATCGCGGCGTACGTGAAATACCTGCGCCCGGACATCAAGATCATCGGCGTCGAGCCGGATGATTCGAACTGCCTGCAAGCCGCCATGGCTGCGGGCGAGCGTGTGGTGCTGCCGACCGTGGGCATTTTCGCCGATGGCGTCGCGGTGGCTCAGATCGGGCAGCACACCTTCGATATCTGCAAGGATTACGTCGACGAAGTGATCACCGTCAGCACCGACGAGATCTGCGCGGCGATCAAGGATATCTACGACGATACCCGCTCGATCACTGAACCTGCCGGCGCCCTGGGCGTAGCCGGGATCAAGAAATACGTCGAGCAGCACTCGGTCACCGGCCATACCTTCGTCGCCATCGATTCCGGCGCCAACGTCAACTTCGACCGCCTGCGCCATGTGGCCGAGCGCGCCGAACTGGGTGAAGGCCGCGAAGCCATCATCGCTGTGACCATTCCCGAGAAACCGGGCAGCTTCAAGGCCTTCTGCGAAGCCATCGGCAAGCGCCAGATCACCGAATTCAACTACCGCTACAACACCGGCAGCGAAGCGCACATCTTCGTCGGCGTGCAGACGCACCCGGAGAACGATCCGCGCAGCGCGCTGCTTGCCAGCCTGACCGAACAGGGGTTCCCGGTGCTGGACCTGACCGACAACGAACTGGCCAAGTTGCACATCCGGCACATGGTCGGCGGCCGTGCGGCCCAGGTCGTTGACGAAGTGGTGCTGCGTTTCGAATTCCCGGAGCGGCCAGGAGCGCTGTTCAACTTCCTCAACAAGCTCGGCGGGCGCTGGAACATCTCGATGTTCCACTACCGCAACCACGGCGCGGCGGATGGCCGAGTGGTCGCGGGCCTGCAAGTGCCTCACGAGGAGCGTCACCTGGTGCCGGCGGCGCTGGAAGAAATCGGCTACCCGTACTGGGACGAAAGCGACAACCCGGCCTATCAGCTGTTTCTTGGCTGAGCGGCTACGCTGATGGGCAGGTCATAAGGAATTCGAACCATGGAAACGTTAACCGCCCTGAAAGTGGCCCATGTCGTGGCAACGGTGCTGCTGTTGCTCAGTGCGCTAGGGCTCGCGATCTGGGTCTGGCGCACCAGGCGCAATGGCGACGCGACGGCGGCAAGCCGCACTCTGCAACGTCCGCGTGTGTTCATCTGGTTGTTGATGGGGTTGGCGCTGCTGAGCATGCCGTTTACGGGCTGGTGGATGGTGCATTTGGTGGGCTGGCCGCTGGGGCAGACGTGGTTGCTGGCGTCCAGTGTGCTTTACACCGTGGCGGCGCTGGGCTGGTTCTGGTTGCTGGTGCGGCTGAACAAATTGCGCAAGGCGCCGGGAGGCAGCGGCAAATTCACCTTTGCCTTGGCGTTGTTCAGCTTCGTCTGTTTTATCGCGATTGCCGGATTGATGGGTGCCAAGCCTGTTTAACGCGTGACACCGAGTCGACCCAATCGCGAGCAGGCTCGCTCCTACAATGGAACGCATTCCAATGTAGGAGCGAGCCTGCTCGCGATGGCGATATCAGTCGCGCAGACTGATCACCGGCCAACCACGCTTCTCGGCCTCGGCACGCAAATTCGGGTCCGGATCAACCGCCACCGGATTCGCCACCTGATCCAGCAGCGGCAGATCATTCATCGAGTCGCTGTAGAAATAGCTGTCTTCCAGCGAATGCCCGGTCTCTTCCAGCCAGCGATTGAGTCGCGTCACCTTGCCTTCACGGAAGCACGGCACGTCGGTGCTGCGCCCGGTGTAGCGGCCATCGACCATCTCGCACTCAGTGGCGATCAGGGTTTCGACGCCCAGGCGCACGGCAATCGGTGCGGTCACAAAGCGGTTGGTCGCGGTGATGATCACCAGCTTGTCGCCTGCGTCACGGTGCTTGGCCAGCAGGGCCAGGGCTTTTGGCAACACGATCGGCTCGATGCAATCGCGCATGTAGTCCTGGTGCCATTGATCCAGCGTGGCCATCTCGGTGCGGCCGAGCACTTCCAGACAAAAGTTCAGGTAGGCGGCGTTATCCAGCTTGCCGGCCAGGTAATCCTGATAGAACTCATCGTTGCGCGTCTTGTAGGCGACGGCGTCGAGGAAGCCGCGCTCGCACAGGTAATCGCCCCAGGCGTGGTCGCTGTCGCCGCCCAGAAGGGTGTTGTCCAAGTCGAATAAAGCCAGCCGCATTGCAGTTACTCGCTGAAAAGTCTGTAGAAAGGCGCCCAGAATACGGACTTTTCACAAGAGTGCACATAAGGTTGGCCGGCTCGTTGCTGCCTTCACGACCTTTGTGGAACAATGCGGCGACATGCGTTTGCGAGGTTGTTGCCGTGATCGACCCCGATGGTTTCCGCCCCAATGTCGGGATCATTCTCACGAATGATGCCGGACAGGTGCTATGGGCTCGCCGTATCAATCAAGATGCCTGGCAGTTTCCGCAGGGGGGAATCAACCCCCAGGAGACGCCGGAAGACGCCTTGTACCGCGAGTTGAACGAAGAAGTGGGTCTGGAGCGCGAAGATGTTGAAATTCTCGCCTGCACCCGGGGCTGGTTGCGCTATCGTTTGCCGCAACGTCTGGTCCGTACCCACAGCCAACCGCTGTGCATCGGCCAGAAACAGAAATGGTTTCTCCTGCGCCTGATCTCTAACGAGCAGCGGGTGCGGATGGATTTGACCGGTAAACCGGAATTCGATGGCTGGCGCTGGGTCAGCTATTGGTATCCGTTGGGCCAGGTGGTGACATTCAAGCGCGAGGTGTATCGACGCGCTCTCAAAGAGCTTGCCCCGCGCCTTTTAGCGCGCGACTGACGACGGAGTTCGACCCCGAGCCATGCTCAATACGCTGCGCAAGATCGTCCAGGAAGTTAACTCCGCCAAGGATCTCAAGGCGGCGTTGGGGATTATTGTGTTGCGCGTCAAAGAGGCCATGGGCAGCCAGGTCTGCTCGGTCTACCTGCTTGACCCCGAGACCAACCGCTTCGTGCTGATGGCGACCGAGGGCTTGAACAAGCGCTCGATCGGCAAAGTCAGCATGGCGCCCAACGAAGGTCTGGTCGGTCTGGTCGGCACGCGTGAAGAACCCCTGAACCTCGAAAACGCCGCGGATCACCCGCGCTACCGTTACTTCGCCGAGACTGGTGAAGAGCGCTACGCCTCCTTCCTCGGTGCACCGATCATTCACCACCGCCGCGTCGTCGGCGTGTTGGTCATTCAGCAGAAAGAACGCCGTCAGTTCGATGAAGGTGAAGAAGCCTTCCTCGTGACCATGAGCGCGCAGCTCGCCGGGGTTATCGCACACGCCGAGGCCACCGGTTCGATCCGTGGCCTGGGCCGTCAGGGCAAAGGCATCCAGGAAGCCAAGTTCATCGGCGTGCCGGGTTCGCCGGGTGCGGCGGTCGGGACGGCGGTGGTGATGCTGCCACCGGCCGATCTGGACGTGGTGCCGGACAAGAGCATCACCGACATCGACGCCGAACTGGCGTTGTTCAAGACCGCCATCGAAGGCGTGCGCGCCGACATGCGTGCGTTGTCGGCCAAACTGGCGACCCAGCTGCGCCCGGAAGAGCGCGCGCTGTTCGATGTCTACCTGATGATGCTCGACGATGCCGCGCTGGGCAGCGAAGTCACCACCGTGATCAAGACCGGCCAGTGGGCCCAGGGCGCGCTGCGTCAGGTGGTCACCGATCACGTCAATCGTTTCGAACTGATGGACGATGCTTACCTGCGTGAGCGGGCATCGGACGTCAAGGACCTCGGTCGCCGTCTGCTCGCCTACTTGCAGGAAGAGCGCCAGCAGAACCTGGTCTACCCGGAAAAAACCATTCTGGTCAGCGAAGAGCTGACGCCGGCGATGCTCGGCGAGGTGCCGGAAGGCACGCTGGTCGGTCTGGTCTCGGTACTCGGTTCGGGTAACTCCCACGTCGCGATCCTCGCCCGGGCAATGGGCATCCCGACGGTGATGGGCCTGGTCGACCTGCCGTACGCCAAGGTCGACGGTATCGACCTGATCGTCGATGGCACCAAGGGTGAGGTCTACACCAACCCCAGCGAAGTGCTGCGCAAGCAATTCGCCGAGGTCGTCGAAGAAGAGAAGCAACTGGCCCTGGGGCTCGACACCCTGCGCGACCTGCCGTGCGTGACCGTCGATGGTCACCGCATGCCGCTGTGGGTCAACACCGGCCTGTTGGCGGATGTGGCGCGGGCGCAGAAGCGAGGCGCCGAGGGCGTGGGTCTGTACCGCACCGAAGTGCCGTTCATGATCAACCAGCGCTTCCCGAGCGAGAAAGAGCAGCTGGCGATCTATCGCGAGCAGCTCGCCGCGTTCCACCCGCAACCGGTGACCATGCGCAGCCTGGACATCGGTGGCGACAAGTCGCTGTCGTACTTCCCGATCAAGGAAGACAACCCGTTCCTCGGCTGGCGCGGCATTCGCGTTACCCTCGACCACCCGGAAATCTTCCTGGTGCAGACCCGCGCGATGCTCAAGGCCAGCGAAGGCCTGAACAACCTGCGGATTCTGCTGCCGATGATCTCCGGCACCCACGAACTCGAAGAAGCCCTGCACCTGATTCACCGGGCCTGGGGCGAAGTCCGCGACGAAGGCACCGACGTGCCGATGCCGCCGATTGGCGTGATGATCGAGATTCCGGCGGCGGTGTATCAGACCAAAGAGCTGGCGCGGCAAGTGGACTTCCTGTCGGTCGGTTCCAACGACCTGACCCAGTACCTGCTGGCCGTGGACCGCAACAACCCGCGCGTGGCCGACCTGTACGACTACTTGCACCCGGCGGTTCTGCAAGCGTTGCAGACCGTGGTGCGTGATGCCCATGCCGAAGGCAAGCCGGTGAGTATTTGCGGCGAGATGGCCGGCGACCCGGCGGCGGCGGTGCTGCTGATGGCGATGGGCTTCGACAGCCTGTCGATGAACGCCACCAACCTGCCGAAGGTGAAGTGGATGCTGCGTCAGATCAACCTGAGCAAGGCCAAGGAATTGCTCGCGGAGCTGATGACCATCGACAACCCGCAAGTGATCCACAGCTCGCTGCAACTGGCGCTGAAAAATCTTGGGTTGGCGAAAATGGTCAATCCGGCTGCGGTCAAGGCTGTCTAAACCTGCGTCGCCCTCATCGCGAGCAGGCTCGCTCCCACATTTGATCTCCAGTGTTCACAGATTTTGTGTTCACTGACGATCCCTGTGGGAGTGAGCCTGCTCGCGATGGGGCCAGACGAGGCAACTCGGATCTAAACCCTGATCTCCACTTCCCCCAAATGCCCGCCATACGGCCCGAAACTCCGCTCGACCATCAACCGCGTCCCATCTGCCTGAACAATCAACGCCGTACTCGCCCGCGTCCCGTACGTGGGACTGGCAATAAACACACTCGACAACAACGTCTCGGTCGCCAGACCCACGCCAGTGTCCGGCAGCTCGGCAAAAGGCGCGGTCTGCGGATCACTCAGCAACGCCAGCAGTGCCTCGGGCTGCGGATCTTCCAGAGCCGCCTCCAGCGCCGCCCGTGCCTTGAGCAATTTCGGCCACGGCGTATCCAGCCCCGCATTCGATAACCCGTAGACCCCCGGCTGCAACATCACCGCTTCAGCGTCCCGCGCGTTGTAATGCCACAATTCGTTGGTGTTGCCGACCAGCAAGTTAAACCCGGCGTACTCCAGCGAACGCCCGACAACGTCGGCCAGGTAATCGTCAATCGGCATGTCGCCATTGAGAAATCGCGCCACCAGCTCGCCCCGGGATTTTCGCGCCGGCGGTTGATGGGGATCGCGGATATTGGTCAGCGCCGCGAAGCGCCCGTTGGCGCCGACACCGAGCCAGGTGCCACCGGCTTCCAGGTCGCGCCCGGCATAGACGTGTGGCGCTTCGGGCCATTGCGCCAGCGGCAGGCTGGGCCGGGCGTAGAATTCGTCGCGGTTGGCCGCCACGATCAGCGGCTGGGCATGACCCGGGCGCCAGGCAAAGACAATCAGGCACATAAGGCGGTCCTTAGTGTTTTTTTGCCCACTCTACGCAGTCATTGTGTGGGTATCCATCGCCATCCAGTGGAGCCGGAGGTCATGCATCCGTTACCATGCCGCTCTTATTCGGGGGTCGTCCATGGAATTTCTGCTCTATCTGGCGCTTGGTGCCTGCGCAGGCGTGCTGGCCGGCCTGTTCGGCGTGGGGGGCGGGATCATTATCGTGCCGGTGCTGGTGTTCAGTTTCACCTTGCAGGGTTTCGATGCGTCGATCCTGACTCACCTGGCCGTCGGCACGTCCCTGGCAACGATCATCTTTACCTCGGTCAATGCGGTGCGCGAGCACCATCGTCGCGGCGCCGTGCGTTGGCCGATCTTTGCCTGGCTGACGGTCGGCATCCTGATCGGTGCCGGTTTCGGCGCGCTGACCGCCGAGGCGATCTCCGGGCCCAACCTGCAGAAAATCATCGGTGTGTTCGCCCTGGTGATCGCCGCGCAGCTGGCGCTGGACGTCAAACCCAAGGCCAGTCGAACGGTGCCGGGGAAAGTCGGTCTGACCGTGGCCGGCAGTGTGATCGGCTGGGCTTCGGCGATTTTCGGGATTGGCGGCGGTTCGCTGACCGTGCCGTTCCTGACCTGGCGCAGCGTGCCGATGCAGCAAGCGGTGGCCACGTCGTCCGCATGCGGCCTGCCCATCGCCTTGGCAAGTGCATTAAGTTTCATGATTCTGGGCTGGCACGATCCGTTGCTGCCGGCCCATAGTCTCGGTTTTATTTATTTGCCGGCGCTGCTGGGGATCGCCCTGACCAGCATGTTTTTCGCCCGTATCGGCGCGCGACTGGCCCACAGGCTGTCGCCGAAGTTGCTGAAAAGACTGTTTGCCGCTTTGCTGTTCTGCGTCGGTTTGAGTTTCCTGTTCTGACCCGCAGCGCAATCCTGGCTTAATCCTGAGGTGGCAGCGTCGCCCGGGAATTTTGAACGTTTCAACTCTAACGAGGAGTCGCAATGCTGCCTTACCCGCAGATCGACCCGGTGGCCCTGGCCATCGGTCCGCTGAAAATCCACTGGTACGGCTTGATGTACCTGATCGGCATCGGCGGTGCGTGGCTGCTGGCGTCGCGCCGGCTCAACCGTTTCGACCCGACCTGGACCAAGGAGAAGCTCTCCGACATGGTCTTCTGGATGTCGATGGGCGTCATTGTCGGTGGGCGTCTGGGCTACGTGCTGTTCTACGACCTGCACGCTTACCTGGCCAACCCGGCGTTGATCTTCGAAGTGTGGAAGGGTGGCATGTCGTTCCACGGCGGCTTCATCGGCGTAATGCTGGCGGCATTGTGGTTCGGTAAAAAGAACAACAAGTCGTTCTTCCAGCTGATGGATTTCGTCGCGCCGATGGTGCCGATCGGCCTGGGTGCCGGGCGTATCGGCAACTTCATCAACGCCGAGTTGTGGGGCAAGGCGACCGACGTGCCGTGGGCCATGGTCTTCCCGCCGTTCAGCGATCCGGCGCAGTTGCCGCGTCACCCGTCGCAGCTGTATCAGTTCGCGCTGGAAGGCGTGGCGCTGTTCCTGATCCTGTGGCTGTTCTCGCGCAAGCCGCGGCCGACCATGGCGGTGTCCGGGATGTTTGCGCTGTTCTACGGCATCTTCCGTTTCATCGTCGAATTTGTCCGCGTACCGGACGCACAACTGGGCTATCTGGCCTGGAACTGGCTGACCATGGGCCAGGTGCTCTGCGTACCGATGATCGTCGGCGGGCTGTTCCTGATCTGGCTGGCATATCGCCGCGCCCCGGCGACTCCAGCGGCGGCCGTATAAATTCGAACCCCGGGGCGATGGCCTCCGGGTTCAAGGACACAGGTAACTCATGAAGCAATATCTCGAACTGGTCGCCCACGTCATCAAGAACGGCACCAAACAGGCCAATCGCACCGGCGTGAACACCATCAGTTTTCCGGGCGCCATGTTGCGCTATGACCTGAAGGAAGGTTTCCCGGCGATCACCACCCGCAAGATGGCCTTCAAGTCGGCCATCGGCGAAATGTGCGGTTTCCTGCGCGGGGTGAACAACGCCGCCGAATTTCGCGCGCTGGGCTGCAAGGTCTGGGACCAGAACGCCAACGAAAACGCGCAATGGCTGGCCAACCCGTTCCGTCAGGGCGAAGACGACCTCGGTGAAATCTACGGCGTGCAATGGCGCAAATGGCCGGCGTACAAGCAGATCCCGGTCAGCAACACCGCCGCCATCGAGCAGACCCTGAAGCAGGGTTACCGCCAGATCGCTGAAGGCGAAGAAGACGGCCAGGCCTATGTGGTGCTGTACAAGGCGATCGACCAGATTCGCCAGTGCGTCGACACCATCATCAAGGACCCGGGCAGCCGCCGCATCCTGTTCCACGGCTGGAACGTCGCGCAGCTCGATGAAATGGCCCTGCCGCCATGCCATTTGCTGTACCAGTTCCACCCGAATGTCGAGACCAAGGAAATCTCCCTGACCCTCTACATCCGTTCCAATGATTTGGGCCTGGGCACGCCTTTCAACCTCACCGAAGGCGCTGCGCTGCTGAGCCTGATTGGTCGCCTGACCGGCTACACGCCGCGCTGGTTCACCTATTTCATCGGCGATGCGCACGTCTACGAAAACCACCTGGACATGCTGAATGAGCAGCTCAAGCGCGAGCCGTTCCCGATGCCGAAACTGGTGATCAGTGATCGCGTGCCGGAGTTTGCCAAGACCGGTGTGTATCAACCGGAGTGGCTGGAGTTGATCGAGCCGGGTGATTTCTCGCTGGAAGGCTACGAACACCACCCACCGATGACGGCGCCGATGGCGGTGTAAGCCTCAACACCGCCCCCCCTGTAGGAGCGAGCCTGCTCGCGATGAGGCCATCACATTCAGCATCGATGTTGACTGTAATGCCGCCATCGCGAGCAGGCTCGCTCCTACAGGGGATCGGTGGTGGTTTTAGTGGCCGTGACTGCGGCCCACATGGGAATGCTCAACCTCGGTCGCCACCACCCCGCCGCTCACTTCCAACCGCTGCAAAATCCCGCATTGATCGATATCCGGCCCTTCGCCACAGCGTTGGCGCAGGTCGAGCAGTTGTGCCTGTAGCGCCAGCAATCCATCGATCCGCGCTTTCACGTGATGAATGTGCTCGTCGATCAGCGCATTCACGCTTTCACACTGATCCTGCGGACTGTCGCGCAAGGCCAGCAGGCTGCGGATTTCTTCCAGCGTCATGTCGAGGGTGCGGCAGTTGCGGATGAAGGTCAGGCGCTCGGCGTGGGCCTGGGTGTAGACGCGGTAGTTGCCGTCGCTGCGGGCCGGCTCCGGCAGCAGGTTTTCGCGCTCGTAGTAGCGGATGGTTTCCACGGCGCAGTCGGTGAGCCTGGCCAGTTCTCCGATCTTCATGACGGCAATCTCCAAAAGGGTGCTTGACCCTATAGTGGCTACAGGGTCTTTACTTGGCAACAGGCACCTTATGGACGCGACCCGATGAGCGATTCCCAGCACACCCACAAACCCGAAATCGATTGCTGCAGCAAACTGACGCCTGTGCCACCGCCTGCGCACAGCCATCAGGGTGACTCCTGCTGTTCGTCGAAAGCGACGGCCCCCGCGTTGATCCAATTGACGGAGGCGCCGAGCGCCAACGCGCGGTTGAGCAGTTTCCGCATCGACGCCATGGACTGCCCGACCGAGCAGACGCTGATCCAGAACAAACTCGGCAAGCTCGCCGGCGTGCAGCAATTGGAATTCAACCTGATCAACCGCGTCCTGGGCGTGACCCACGACCTGCCGGGCACCGCGCCGATCATCGACGCGATCAAGTCGCTGGGCATGGTTGCCGAGCCGCTGGAGCAGGGCGTCGAAGCGCCGGCCCCGGCGCCGGACAAAAAGCCGTGGTGGCCACTGGCGCTGTCCGGCGTGACCGCACTCGCGGCCGAAGTGATCCACTTCACCGACGCGGCGCCCAACTGGGTCGTGGCCGTCATTGCGCTGGTTTCGATCCTCAGCGGCGGCCTCGGTACTTACAAGAAGGGCTGGATCGCCCTGAAAAACCTCAACCTCAATATCAACGCGCTGATGAGCATCGCGGTGACCGGCGCGATCCTGATCGGCCAGTGGCCGGAAGCGGCGATGGTGATGTTCCTGTTCACCGTGGCCGAGTTGATCGAAGCCAAATCCCTGGACCGCGCGCGCAATGCCATCAGCGGTTTGATGCAGATGACGCCGGAGCAGGCCACGGTGTTGCAGGCCGACGGCAACTGGATTGCGCAGGACGTCAAAACCATCGACCTGGGCGCGCGGGTACGAGTGCGCCCCGGCGAGCGGATCGGGCTGGACGGTGAAGTGGTGTCCGGCAACTCGACCATCGATCAGGCGCCGATCACCGGTGAAAGCCTGCCGGTCGAGAAGACGCTGGGCGACAAGGTGTTCGCCGGCACCATCAATCAGGCAGGGTCCCTGGAATACAGCGTGACTGCTGTGGCCAGCCACTCGACGCTGGCGCGGATCATCCATGCGGTCGAGCAGGCTCAAGGTGCGCGGGCTCCGACCCAGCGCTTCGTCGATCAGTTCTCGAAAATCTACACCCCTGCGGTGTTCGCCCTGGCGCTCGCCGTCGCGGTGATTCCGCCGCTGTTCATGGGTGCGGTGTGGTTTGACTGGATTTACCGGGCGCTGGTGTTGCTGGTGGTCGCGTGCCCGTGCGCGCTGGTGATCTCGACGCCGGTGACCATCGTCAGCGGCCTCGCGGCGGCGGCGCGCAAAGGGATTCTGGTCAAGGGCGGGGTCTATCTGGAAAGCGGTTACAAGCTCGATTACCTGGCGCTGGACAAGACCGGCACGATCACCCACGGCAAGCCGGTGCAGACCGATTATCTGTCGCTTGATCCCATCGCCGATAAAAACGCCCCGATGATTGCAGCGGCATTGGCCGGGCGCTCGGATCACCCGGTGTCGCTGGCCATCGCCAACGCGGCTGTGGATAAATCCTCGGCGCCACTGATTGTGGATAACTTCGAAGCCCTGGCCGGTCGCGGTGTGCGCGGCGAGATCAACGGTCAGGTCTACCACTTGGGCAACCACCGCTTGGTCGAGGAGCTGAACCTGTGCTCGCCCGCCCTGGAAGAAAAGCTGTTCGCGCTGGAGAAACAGGGCAAGTCCGTGGTGCTGCTGCTCGACACCTCCGGCCCGTTGGCGCTGTTCGCCGTGGCCGATACGGTAAAAGAATCGAGCCGCGAGGCAATTCAGCAACTGCACGATCTGGGTATCAAGACCCTGATGCTCACTGGCGATAACGTCCACACCGCCCGGGCGATTGCCGCACAAGTCGGCATCGATGAAGCCAACGGTGATCTGCTGCCGAGCGACAAGCTGCAAGCCATCGAAGCCCTTTATGCTCAGGGCCATCACGTCGGCATGGTCGGCGACGGCATCAATGACGCCCCGGCGCTGGCCCGGGCCGAAATCGGTTTTGCGATGGCCGCTGCGGGCACCGATACCGCCATCGAAACCGCCGATGTCGCCCTGATGGACGACGATCTGCGCAAGATCCCCGCGTTCATCCGCCTGTCGCGGCAGACCTCGAGCATCCTCAAACAGAACATCGCCCTCGCTTTGGTGATCAAGGCTATCTTTCTTGGGGTAACCTTCGCCGGGATCGCCACCATGTGGATGGCGGTGTTCGCCGACATGGGCGTGAGCCTGTTGGTGGTGTTCAACGGTTTGCGCCTGTTGCGCAAGTAAGTGATGAGGAGCGGGCGTGCTGAGTGCCGAGCTGAAGGCGTTTTACATGGTGGCCCGCCTGGGCAGCATTACCCTGGCAGCGAAAAAGCTTGGCCTGAGCCAGCCCACGGTAACGACGCAAATCCGCAACCTCGAAAGCCAGTACTCGGTCGAACTGTTCTACCGGGGCGGCCGCCGCCTCAGCGTCAGCGATGAAGGCGCGCGGTTGCTACCGATGGTCAAGGCGCTGCTGCAACAGGAAGCCGACATCGAGTTTTTCCTGCGCAACAGCGGCCAGGTGCAGGGCACGCTGCGCATTGCCGCCACGGCGCCGTATTACATCCTCGATCTGGTGAAGACCTTTCGCGAGCGCTTGCCGCAGGTGGAAGTGTCGGTGGAGATCGGCAACTCGCAGCAGGTGCTGGAGGCGCTGGAGGATTACCGGGTGGATGTCGCCGCGTCCTCGCAGTTGCTCGACGATGCGCGGCTGATTCGCCGGGTGCTCGGCAGCGATCCGCTGGTGCTGGCGGTGCATCGCAATCATCCATTGGCGGTGCACGATCACGTGCCGCTTAGTGCGTTGGCCGGGCATACGCTGTTGATGCGCGAATCGGGCTCGACCACACGACGGTTGACCGAAGAGTTGCTGGCGAGCGCCGGGGTGAGCTTCGGGCCGTTGCTGGAGATTGGCAGTCGCGAGTCGATTCGCGAGGCGGTGCTGCGCAATATCGGGATCAGCATCATTGCCCGGCAGGAAGTGCCGCACGATCCGCAATTGCGCGTGCTGACCATCGAGAATGCGCCGCAGATTCCCGAGTACCTGTATTGCCTCAAGGAGCGTAAAGGCGCACGGTTGCCAGCGGCGTTTCTGGGGTTAGCCCAAGAGATGGCCCCGGCCTGAAATCTCTATTGGTTGTGCGGGCCTCATCGCGAGCAGGCTCGCTCCCACATTGGTTTCGTGTACACCAGATCAATTGTGGGAGCGAGCCTGCTCGCGATGAGGCCCGCACAGCCAGCCCATCACTCAACCAAAATTCCTGAATACCACTATCAGCCGTTTTGGCCTCACTGCCATATGACGGACGCATTACAACTCTAGGATGGCTCCATCTGCTTGATGAGGCCCGTCCATGAACCACTCGATCGCAACTGCCCTGACCAACCCCGGCGCCCCGATGAAGGTGCGCGGCGTGCAGAAACGCTTCGGCGCCTTTACCGCGCTGGATAACGTGTCCCTCGACGTCGCGGCTGGCGAGCTGGTGTGTTTGCTGGGCCCGTCGGGCTGCGGCAAAACCACCTTGCTGCGTTGCATCGCCGGTCTGGAGAAGCAGGACGACGGCGAGTTGTTCCTCGGTGATCGCAACGTTTCCCACTTGGCGCCCCAGGCTCGGGACTACGGCATTCTGTTCCAGTCCTACGCGCTGTTCCCCAATCTCACCGTCGAAGCGAACATTGCCTACGGCCTCGCCGGCAGCGGTCGTGACGAAGTGCGCAAGCGCGTCGGTCAGATGCTGGAACTGGTCGGCCTCACCGGCAGTGAGAAAAAGTACCCCGGCCAATTGTCCGGCGGTCAGCAGCAACGTGTGGCCCTGGCGCGCGCACTGGCGCCGGCGCCGTCCCTGTTGCTGCTGGACGAACCGATGTCGGCCCTCGACGCCCGGGTCCGCGAGCACTTGTGCACCGAACTGCGCCAACTGCAACGCAACCTCGGCATCACCACGCTGATGGTCACCCACAATCAGGACGAGGCCATGCTGATGGCCGACCGCATTGCCGTGATGAACAACGGCAAGGTCGAGCAATACGCCACGCCTCAGGAAATCTACGACCGCCCGGCCACGCCGTTCGTGGCGGAGTTCGTCGGCCAGGGCAACTGGTTGCCGTTCCACCGCAGCAGCGACAGCCACGCCCGGGTCGGCGGGATGGACGTGCGCCTGGCGGACGGCAGCGCGAAAACTACTTCCGGACGATTGTTCTGCCGCCCCGAGGCGATCAACGTCAACCCGCTGGTGCATGAGGAAAACCTGTTCCCGGCCAAGGTGCGTGAGATCACTTTCCTCGGTAACCGCTGCCGCATGAGCTTCGAACTCGACCAACTGCCGGGCCACGCACTGCTGGCGGAACTGGCGCCGGAAGCCATGCCGCGTCTCGGCGCGCAACAGATTATGGTCGCCCTGCCGCCGCGCAGCCTGCAGGTGTTTGCCTGATGAGCGCGAACATCGCGCTGCCGATACCGCACAAGCAGGTTCGGCAGACCTCCCGTGCCGAGATCGGCGACCGGGTGTTCGTGGTCGGTGGCAAAGTGCTGTTGCTGGTGTTGCTCGGCCTCGCGGTGTTGATGCCGTTGCTGGCGATCTTCTGGCGGGGTTTCAGTTCGGAGGCCGGGCAGGGCGGTGGCCTGGTCGCGGCCCGTGAGCTGGTCACCAGTGCGAATTTCCACTGGTTGCTCGGCAACAGCCTGAAAGTTTCTGTCAGCGTGGCGGCGATCGTCGTACCGCTGGCCTACCTGTTTGCCTACGCGCTGCAACGCACATTGATTCCGGGCAAAGGCATCTGGCGTGGCCTGTCTTTGTTGCCGTTGATGGCGCCGTCGATGCTGCCGGGTATTGCACTGGTCTACCTGTTCGGCAACCAGGGTATGTTGCGCGGTTTGCTCTCGGACAATATCTACGGTTTCTGGGGCATTGTGCTGGGCGAGGTCATCTACACCTTCCCACACGCCTTGATGATTCTGCTGTCGGCGCTGTCCCTGGCGGATGCGCGATTGTTTGATGCCGCTTCCAGCATGGGCGCCAGTCCGGCCAAAGCCTTTCGCAGCATCACCTGGCCGGCGACGCGTCAGGCGGTGTTCGCCGCGTTCTGTCTCGTCTTCACCCTGACCATCACCGACTTCGGCGTGCCCGTGGTGGTCGGTGGCGACTATCAGGTGCTGGCACTGGAAGCCTACAAAGCCGTGGTCGGCCAGCAACAGTTCGGACGCGGCGCGTTGATCGGCATGGTCCTGTTGCTGCCGGCGCTGTTCAGCTTCGGGGTCGACGCCTGGTTGCGTCGGCGTCACGGCGATTCCATGAGCGGCCGGGCGCAGGTCTTCCAGCCGGCGCCGTCGAAACTGCGCGATGGCTGCTACCTCGCCATCGTGCTGCTGATCTGCGCGGTGTTGCTGCTGGTGTTCGGCATGGCGGTGTTCTCGTCGCTGGTGAAGTTCTGGCCGTACAACCTGTCGCTGTCGCTCAACCATTACCAGTTCAACGACACGGCGGGCGGCGGCTGGCTGGCCTACGGCAACAGCGTGAAGATGGCGTTGTGCACGGCACTGATCGGCAGCGTGCTGATTTTCACCGGTGCCTACCTGATGGAAAAAACCAAGGGCCAGCGCGGACTGAACCTGACCTTGCGCATGCTCAGTTTCGTACCGATGGCGGTGCCGGGCCTGGTGCTGGGCCTGGGTTACGTCTTCTTCTTCAACCTCACCGAAAACCCGCTGCATGTGCTCTACGGGACCATGACTTTGCTGGTGGTCTGCACCATTGCTCACTATTTGACCACCGCGCAAATGACGGCGACCACGGCGCTGCGCCAGCTCGACGCCGAGTTCGAAGCCGCCGCGCTGTCGCTCAAGGCGCCGCTGTACCGGCATTACCTGCGGGTCACCGTACCGATCTGCCTGCCGGCGCTGCTGGACATCGTGCGCTACCTGTTCGTCTCGGCCATGACCACCGTCTCGGCGGCGATCTTCCTCTACAGCCCCGACACCATCCTCGCGGCGGTGGCGGTGCTGAACATGGACGACGCCGGCAACGTCGGCGGCGCAGCGGCGATGTCGACCCTGATTCTGTTCACCTCGGCGGGCGTATCCCTGCTGCTGGCTTGGGCCTCGCGCGGTTTGCTGCGCCGCTCCCAGGCCTGGCGGCAGACCGCGCCCGGTCACTGATTTCCACTCCCGCAACCTCAACTCAAAACAGGAAAAGATCATGTTCAAGCCCCTGGCCCTGGCCGCTGCTGTCCTCACCGCTTTCAGCCTGAACGCCTTCGCGGCGACGACCGAGTTGACGGTGTACACCGCCCTCGAAGCCGAACAATTGAAGACCTACAAAGAAGCCTTCGAAAAGGCCAACCCGGACGTCGAGATCAAGTGGGTGCGCGATTCCACCGGCATCATCACCGCCAAGCTGCTGGCCGAAAAAGCCCGCCCGCAGGCTGATGCGGTCTGGGGCCTGGCGGCGTCGAGCCTGGCGATTCTCGATCAGCAAGGCATGCTGCAAAGCTACGCACCGAAGGACCTGGGCAAGATCGGCGGCAACTACCGCGACGCCGCCAACCCGCCAGCCTGGGTCGGCATGGACGTCTGGGCCGCGACCATTTGCTTCAACACCGTCGAAGCCGAGAAGCAGGGCCTGACCAAGCCGGTCAGCTGGCAGGACCTGACCAAGCCTGAATACAAAGGCAAGATCGTGATGCCGAACCCGGCCTCGTCCGGCACCGGTTTCCTCGATGTCAGCGCCTGGCTGCAAACCTTTGGCGAGAAGCAGGGCTGGCAGTACATGGACGATCTGCACCAGAACATCGGCCAGTACGTTCACTCCGGTTCCAAGCCTTGCAAACTGGCGGCGGCGGGCGAGTTCCCGATCGGCATTTCCTTCGAATACCCGGCCGTTCAGCTGAAGCGCCAGGGTGCACCGCTGGACATCATCCTGCCGAAAGAAGGCCTGGGCTGGGAGATCGAAGCCACCGCAGTGATCAAGGGCACACCGCACGAAGAAGCGGCGAAGAAGCTGGCGGACTTCTCGGCGAGCCCAGCGGCGATGGAACTGTATAAAGAGAACTTCGCGGTGCTTGCCCAGCCGGGCATTGCCAAGCCGCAGACCGAATTGCCGGCGGATTACGAGCAGCGCCTGATCAAGAACGACTTTGCCTGGGCGTCGAAGAACCGCGACGAGATCCTGACTGAGTGGCGCAAGCGCTATGACGGCAAGTCCGAGAAAGTGGCTGCCAAGTAAGATCTCTATCGGCTGATAGGGCCTCATCGCGAGCAGGCTCGCTCCCACAGAGAGCCGTGGTGTTCACAAAAGCTGTGTTCACCACAAATCCCTGTGGGAGCGAGCCTGCTCGCGATAGCGGTCTCGCATTCAAGGCAAATCCTCATGACACACCCCAACGACATGCTGATCGTAGGCGCCGGCATCCTCGGCCTGTCCCACGCCTACGCCGCCGCCAGACGCGGCCTCAAAGTCACCGTTTTCGAACGCAGCGAAACCCCGCTCGGCGCCTCGGTGCGCAACTTCGGCCAGGCGCTGGTCACCGGCCAGCCACCCGGCCCGATGCTCGAACTGGCCAAGGCCAGCCGCGAGATCTGGGGCCAGTGGGCGCAACAGGCCGGCCTGCAACTCAAGCGTAACGGCTCGTACCTGTTCGCCCGCACCGAAGCGGAAGAACACTTGCTGGAAGCCTTCTGCGCCGGTCGCGCCAAAGAGCACGGTTACCGCGTCGAACTGCTGCGCGACGCTGCCTTGCGCGATCTGTATCGCGGCCAGTTCAGTCATCACCGCGCCGCGTTGCACGGCATGGACGACCAGCAACTGTATTCCCGCGAAGCGATCCCGGCGTTGATCGATTACCTGCGCCGGGAACTGAACGTCGAGTTTCACTTCTCCACCCTGGTGCGTGACATCGAGCCCGGGCGCTTGCACAGCACCGCCGGCAGCTTCAGCGCCGAACGGATCATCGTCTGCTCCGGCCACGATTATCAGACCTTGCTCGCCGAACCGATCGCCGCGCTCGACCCGCAAATCTGCCGCCTGCAAATGCTCCGCGCCCGGCCGCAGATCAACCTCAACCTGCAACACGCGCTGCTCACCGGTTTGAGCTGCGTGCATTACGGCGCCTTTGCCGATCTGCCGGAAGCGGCGGCGGTGCAGGCACAAATCCTGCGGGACGAACCGCACCTGCACGACAACGGCATTCACTTGCTGATCAGCCCGACGCCTCATGGCGAACTGATCATCGGCGATTCCCACCACTACGGCAGCGACCCTTCGCCCTTCAACGCCGAGCAGGTGGACGACTGGATGATCGAACTGGCCGAGCAGACATTGGGCTGCAAGGTGCAAGTGGTCGAGCGCTGGCAGGGTGTCTACGGTTCCCGGGGGCCAGGACCGTTTTCGTTCCTGCGACCGATGCCAGGTGTGAGCGTGGCACTGATGCACACCGGCGTCGGCATGAGTGTTGGCCCGGCAATGGCAGAACGTAATGTCGCGACTGTATTGGGAGAGCTTTGATGGACCGTAATGCGCAAGTGATCGACGAGGTGTTCGCGCTGTACGAACGCTTCGGTGACAGTGATTACATCGGCGAGCCGGTGTCGCAGATCGAGCACATGTCCCAGGCCGCCGAACTGGCCATGGCGGAAGGCTTCGATGACGAAGTGGTGCTGGCCGCGTTCTTCCACGACATCGGGCATATCTGTGCCGAGGGCGCGGAGAACATGGACGGTTTCGGTGTGGTCAGTCACGAACGGCTGGGCGCCGATTATTTGCGGCGCGCCGGTTTCAGCGAGCGGGTGGCGCGGCTGGTGGAATACCACGTGCAAGCCAAGCGTTACCTGACGCTCAAGGAGCCTGGCTACTACGAGCGTTTGAGCGAAGCCAGCCGCCGCACCCTGGAATTTCAGGGTGGCGTGATGACCGCCGAAGAGGCTGAAGCCTTCGAGCAGGATCCGTTGTGCGCCGTCAGTCTACGCATGCGGCAGTGGGATGAGCTGGCCAAGGAAACGTCAGTGCCGGTGATGGACCTGGCAATCCTGAAACGCAAGGCTGAGGCATTGCTGGCCTGCACTTAGTTCCTTCGTAATAGGTGCAGAAGGCGGACAACCGATGGCGAAACCCCTTACACATCGCAGCGGCTTACGGCGACAGGTTCAGCAGGTGCCCAGGAGGTAGTGTTTGCGCTTCTTATCTCATTCAAGGAACGCTCATGCGTTTTTTAGAAGTAACAGCCCAGGATCGTCTTCGTAACGGGAAGGCGGATACAGTCGTTTTGCACTTTCTGGAACAGCCCGAAACTGGCAGCGCGGCAATCTTACGGAGCACGGCGTTTGCGCTAGATATCAACGGTGACGGCAAAGTCGACTATCAAGATAGGCGACGTGACCGGTGATGTCCGAGAGAACACGGTAGATGAGCGGTTGCTGGAGAACTTCGCCAATGCTTATCTGCAACTGAACTGGTCCAACATCGGAGCGACCTGGAAGCGATATCTGAAGGTTTACGCCGAAGATTTTTACGCGGATGGCGCGCCGGACACCGTTCGGCTACACCTTCACGAAGGTGGACCAGCGGTGGCGCGTACGCTCGTTTCATGGCATGTCGCGTATGACCTGGACAATGACAACAAGCTTGATTGGAACATCCACCAGGATATCAACAAGGATGGTGTCATCGACGCAGTGGATGGACAGTTGGTGCAATCCTTGGCTGAGCATTTCCTCAAATTCCGCTGGAAGTGATTGATCTTGAAGTGTTGATGGGCGCACGGATGCGTTATTTGAAAGTGGTTGCGCAGGACCGAAGCGGTAAGGGTGTGGCCGATACGCTTCATTTTGAGTTTTATGAAGATGGCCGGTTGCAGCGCAAGGCAACGGAGGCGGATCGCCAGCGGCTCAAGGCTTTCGGCAACACCTATTTGAAATGCGCCTGGTTCAACTCCGGTGAGGAGGAGGCGCGGCACTTGCGCATCTTCTCGCTGAATCCCTCGGCTGATGGCACGCCTGAATCGGTGCGGCTGCATTTTCATGAGGGGCCGGTGATTGTCTACAAAGCGGCGGCTCATGATGTTGATGGTGACGGTGAGCTGGAAGTGATTTTGAGTTCGGATGTGGACAATGACGGGCGGGCGGATCGCACGGACCGGCGGCGAGTGGCGGCGCTGGTGCGGGAGTTTTTGAAGATCGGCTTTTAACCCCGATACCGAGTTGCGGCCTTCGCGAGCAGGCTCGCTCCCACAGGGGAACGCTGACTCCTTGTGGGAGCGAGCCTGCTCGCGATGGGGACCGCCAGGGCACCGCAGATCTAAAGCTGCTGCGCCAATTCTTCAACCTGCTCCTGCCGCTCCGCCTGACTCAACTTCGCCTGCGGATTGAGCGACGACCACTGCGGATGCGCCCGGGCTTTGTTCAGGGCCTCAGGTAGTTTGCCTTCGCGCCAGGTCTTGTCCTGCGGTGTGGCGACCTGGATGCTGTCCATCGCCGCATGCCCGCGCGCATTCAGCGCCTGCAACAACTGCCGCTGCCGCAACGCCAACAGCCGCAACACGCTGTCATCCACCGTCAATTCCCGTTGCCCCTTGAGCTTGCCCAGCAACCGGCTGCCATAACTGCGCGCGGTTTGCAGGGTGCCGCCGACAATCGCCCCGGCCAGTGCCGCCACGCCGAGGGTAATCCCGCCTACCAGCAAATCCACACCGGCTCCCGCTGCCGCGCCGGCCGCGATACCGCCGCCGACCCGCACGCCCAGTTGCTTGAGGGTTTCCGGGTTGAACAAGTCATCGCCCCAGCGGCCATCGAGCAGCGGCAGATCACTGGCCGCCGCGTCCTGCGGGCGAAAGGCGTAGAGCTTGAGCAAGGCTTCGACACAGCGCTGCTCGCGTTGCCGAACCGCTTTGCGCAGTTCGCTGATGGCCTGCTGTTCCTGTTCGGCATCGCTGACCACGCTGCGCCGGCATGCCGCGCAATCGATCAACAAGTCGGCAATCAAACGCGCTGCACTTTGCTGTCGGGCGAGACGCTGGGCTTGCTGATCGGCGATCAGCCGTTCCAGTTGCTCGCGGGAATTTTCCAGCAGCAACGCGAGGCTTTCGTACAGCCGCCGCTCGCCATCTTCCGGAGGCGCCACGCTGTCGAACCGCACCAGGGCGTGCAACCCCAACCGTGCCAAGGCTTCGCGCCAGTCCGGCTCGCGGTGGTTAGCGCTGCTGACGAAATTCAGCACCGGCAGCAGCGGTTTGCCGCAGCTGGCCAGCACTTCCAGTTCGTCGCGGTACTTGGCCAGCACCGGTTCGCGGGCGTCGATCACGTACAGGCCGGCATCACAGGTCAGCAGTTGCCGCAGCACTTTGGCTTCCTGTTCGAAACGCTGCCGCGCTTCGCTGCCGTCGAGAAAACGCGCCAGCCGCGCCGGGCCGTCGAGGCGTTCACCGGGTCGTTCCAGGCGTTCGAGGTAGTCGAGCAGGGCGATGGCGTCTTCCAGGCCGGGGGTGTCGAACAGGTCCAGCAAAGGCTCGCCGTCTACCGACAACCGCGCGCCTTCGACGTGCCGCGTGGTGCTCGGCCGATGGGAGACTTCGCCGAAACCGACGTCCCGGGTCAATGTGCGCAGCAACGAGGTTTTACCTACGTTGGTGTGGCCGACGACGGCGAGCTTCAGCGGCGCTTTCCACGGATTAGTCATGGCCTGTCTCCAGCCAGTTCAGCGGCGCGCAATCGGCGAAAGGAAGTTCAAGCTGTTGCAGCGCCACGTGCCAGTCACCGAGGCGCTCGGCATCCAGCGCTTCGCCGGGCGGCGCTTGCAGCAACCAGACCCGGGTGGCGCTGGCGCTGCGGGCCAGTTCGGCTATCAGCGCCAGGCTGCCACGGTCCGGCGAGCGCCGTGGGTCGCAGGCGATGGCCAGGCGCGCTGGCGGAAACCGGCTGAGCTGCTCGAGGAGTTTGTGGCGTGATTCGCGGCTGTCGAGGATGCCCGCATCGCTGACGTTCTTCGGCAGGGGCGGCGGCCATGGCCGTTGACCGTCGAGCTCGATGGCCACCAGCAGCGCGCCGTCGCTTTGCAATTCAGTGACGCCGCTTTCCACGCGATGAAGCTGCGCGGGGGCGGCATCGCTGATGCCAAGGCGTTCGCTGGTCGGCATCAGCCGTTCGCGCAGTTGCGCGTAGCCGGGCAGGTTCAGGTCCAGATGCAGATGGGCGCGACCGCGTTTCCAGCGCCACAGGCAAAACAGCGCCAGCAGCAGGCGCGGCACAACGCCGTACACCACCAACACGCCGACCAGCCATGTGGCCCAGGCCTGACGGGCGCTTTCGATGTTAAGCGCGGCATCGCCACTGGCGCGGATCATCTCCACCGTGGGCACGTTGAAACCGAGCAAGGCGGGCAGGGCGCCCAGTGCCTGAGTCATGGCGACAAAGGTGTCGGCGCTGAGCAGGGTGGTTTCCCAGACGAAGCCGTAGCGCCGGGTCGCCATCAGCATCAGCAGGATGACCAGTGCGCTGAGCATCGCCAGCAACCACAAGCCGTTGACCAGCACGCCGAGTGCCCAGCGATTGAGTTTCTGTCGTTGCAGCAACAGCAAAAGGGCCGGTGCCAGTTGCACGGCCTTGGCATCGCGGGCGAGTTTCTCGCTGAGCCACAACCACAAGCGTCCGAGCGTTGCGCCGTGCTCGCCGGCAAACACCAGGCCCAGGGCCCAGCTCAGCAACAGAATCAGGTTCAGCCCGAGCAGACTGCCCAGGGCCCAGAACACATTGACCGGGGTTTGCCCGTCGCCCAATGCGGCAAACGCCAGCCCGGCGCCACTGACCACGGCCAGCAGCGCCATGACGAGCAACGCCAGTCGCGTGCCTTGCAGCCAGTGCCTGAGGGCTTCGCTCAGGCCATCGCGCTCGGCCAGCCACAAGGCGCGGCGTTGAATCCGTGCCGGCAGGTCGCCGCCCGCGGTGCGGGCCAGTCGGTTGGCTTCCAGATCTTCCAGCGGGCCGGCATGTTCTTCACGCAGGCGAATGGTTTCCGTCAGCCAGAGGTTATTCAGTTCAGTCACGCGGCATCCCGTCGCTCAATTGAGCTGTGAGCATAACCGCTGTGGCGCTTGTCGGGGGGGCCACGTTGCGAGAAGCCGAGCCTCTGGTATCCTCGCCGGCATGACTAAATCACTCCCCCTCAGCCTGATCGCAGCCCTCGGTGAAAACCGTGTGATCGGCGTCGACAACAGCATGCCCTGGCACTTGCCGGGGGACTTCAAATACTTCAAGGCCACCACCCTGGGCAAGCCGATCATCATGGGGCGCAAGACCTGGGATTCCCTTGGCCGTCCGCTGCCGGGGCGCTTGAACATCGTGGTCAGCCGTCAAGCGGACCTGGTGCTGGAAGGCGCGGAAGTCTATTCGTCGCTGGAGGCTGCGGTGGCTCGCGCCGAGGAATGGGCGAAGGCCCAGGGCGTCGATGAGCTGATGCTGATTGGCGGGGCGCAGTTGTATGCGCAGGGGTTGGCGCAGGCGGATCGGTTGTATTTGACGCGCGTGGCGTTGAGCCCGGAAGGGGATGCTTGGTTTCCGGAGTTTGATTTGAACCAGTGGAAGCTGGTGTCGAATGTGCCGAATCCGGCGGAAGGCGACAAACCTGCGTACAGCTTTGAGGTTTGGGAGAAGGCTTAAAAGCATCGCGAGCAGGCTCACTCCTACAGGGGAACGCATTCCAATGTAGGAGCGAGCCTGCTCGCGATAGCGGTCTGACAGGCGCTACTTAAGCGTGCGCCAACTCCGAATGCTCATCCGCCTCCAGCAGCGTTTTATCGGTCTGCTGCATGATCTGGCTGGTAATCGCCCCGGCCGTGATCGAACCGCTGACGTTCAACGCCGTACGCCCCATATCAATTAGCGGCTCGACCGAAATCAGCAACGCCACCAATGACACCGGCAAGCCCATCGCCGGCAGTACGATCAGCGCCGCGAACGTCGCGCCACCGCCCACGCCGGCCACACCGGCCGAACTCAGGGTCACAATCGCCACCAGCGTCGCGATCCACAGCGGGTCCAGCGGGTTGATGCCCACGGTCGGCGCCACCATCACTGCCAACATCGCCGGGTACAGGCCGGCGCAACCGTTCTGGCCAATGGTCGCGCCGAACGACGCGGCGAAACTGGCAACGGATTGCGGAATGCCCAGTCGGCTGGTCTGCGCTTCGATGCTCAACGGAATGGTCGCCGCGCTCGAACGGCTGGTGAAGGCAAACGTCAGCACCGGCCAGATCTTGCGGAAGAACCGCAGCGGGTTGATCCCGGCCGCCGACACCAGTACGCCATGGACCACAAACATCAGGCCCAGGCCGATGTAGGACACCACGACAAAACTGCCGAGCTTGATGATGTCTTGCAGGTTGGAGGCGGCGACCACTTTGGTCATCAGCGCCAGCACGCCATACGGGGTCAGCTTCATCACCAGACGCACCAGGCGCATCACCCAGGCTTGCAGGGTGTCGATGGCGTTGATCACTTTCTGACCTTTCTCGACATCGTCCTTCAGCAGTTGCAGCGCGGCGACGCCGAGGAACGCGGCGAAAATCACCACGCTGATGATCGAGGTCGGCTTCGCTCGCGCAAGGTCGGCGAACGGGTTTTGCGGGATGAACGACAGCAGCAACTGCGGCACATTCAGGTCGGCGACCTTGCCCGCGTAGTCGGTCTGAATGGTTTGCAGACGGGCCATTTCCTGGGTGCCGGCGACCAGCCCTTCAGCGGTCAGGCCGAACAGGTTGGTTAGGCCGATCCCGATCAGCGCCGCAATGGCGGTGGTGAACAGCAACGTGCCGATGGTCAGGAAGCTGATCTTGCCTAGGGACGACGCGTTGTGCAGGCGGGCCACGGCGCTGAGGATCGAGGCGAACACCAGCGGGATCACGATCATTTGCAGCAACTGCACGTAACCGTTACCCACCAGATCGAACCAGCCGATCGAGGCTTTCAGTACCGGGTTGCCGGCACCGTAAATCGTGTGTAAGGCAACACCGAACGCCACGCCCAGAACCAGCGCGAGCAGAACTTTTTTTGCCAGGCTCCACGTCGTATGGCGGGTTTGCGCCAAGCCGAAGAGCAGGGCGAGGAACACCAGCAGATTGAGAATCAGCGGCAGATTCATAAGGACTCCGAAAGTGACTTGTGCCAGCCACCTTCCGGGGCAGCTGCGAACCGGCAAGCCTAACAGCTTGATTTTCAATGAATTAATATCAAAAAAGTTGGTTGACTGTCGTTTTTGGAATAAGCCGATGTCGCTTACAGGGATGCAGCTGGCGCGATAGGTACGTTGGCAGTCGCTGACAGACGAGGACTGTCACACTGATTTGTTAGCGTCGATGTCTTTCATTCAGGGAGATCTATCGATGAAGTTCGCACCGAAATTTCTGCTCGCCGCACTCTGCATTGGCCTCGCCGGCCAGGCCTTCGCTACGGATTTGAAACACTGGCCAGCCGATCAGGCCAAGGCGCTGGACGCGATGATCGCGGCCAACGCCAACAAGGGTAACTACGCGGTGTTCGACATGGACAACACCAGTTACCGCTACGACCTCGAAGAGTCGTTGCTGCCGTTCATGGAGAACAAAGGCCTGATCACCCGCGACAAACTCGATCCCTCCCTGAAACTGATTCCGTTCAAGGACACCGCCGACCACAAGGAAAGCCTGTTCAGCTACTACTACCGACTCTGCGAAATCGACGACATGGTTTGCTACCCGTGGGTCGCCCAGGTGTTCTCCGGGTTCACGCTGCAGGAGCTGAAGGGCTATGTCGACGAGCTGATGGCTTCCGGCAAACCGGTGCCGGCCACGTATTACGAGGGCGACGTGGTCAAGAACCTCGACGTCAACCCGCCGAAAATCTTCACCGGCCAGAAAGAGCTCTACAACAAGCTGATGGAGAACGGCATCGAGGTCTACGTGATGACTGCCGCTTCCGAAGAGCTGGTGCGCATGGTTGCGGCCGATCCGAAGTATGGCTACAACGTCAAACCGCAGAACGTGATCGGCGTGACCACGATGCTCAAGGACCGCAAGACCGGCGAGCTGACCACCGCGCGCAAGCAGATCACCGCCGGCAAGTATGACGAGAAGGCCAACCTCGGCCTTGAACTGACCCCGTACCTCTGGACCCCCGCAACCTGGATGGCCGGCAAGCACGCGGCGATCCTGACCTACATCGATGAGTGGAAAAAACCGGTCCTCGTCGGCGGCGACACCCCGACCAGCGACGGCTACATGCTGTTCCACGATGTCGACGTGGCCAAGGGCGGCATCCACCTGTGGGTCAACCGCAAAGACAAGTACATGACCCAGATCAACGGCATGATGGCCAAGCACGCCGCGGCCCAGGCCAAGGAAGGGTTGCCGGTGACGGCGGACAAGAACTGGGTGATCGTGAAGCCTGAAGAAATCCAGTAACCGCGAATTGGATCAGCGATCGCCGCAATCCCCTGTAGGAGCGAGCCTGCTCGCGATGGACGTGAACGATGACGCGTTAAGTCAGACAACCCGCGTCATCGTTAACGACCATCGCGAGCAGGCTCGCTCCTACAGTTGACCGAGCACTGTCCAAAAAAATGCCCCGCACTTGGCGGGGCATTTTTATTGTTGCGACTGACGCTTACAGCCCGTCAAGCATCGCCTTGTTGCGCACGGCACCTTTGTCGGCGCTGGTCGCCAGCAGGGCGTAGGCCTTCAGTGCGGTGGTCACCTTGCGTGGACGTTTTTCCACAGGCTTCCAGCCTTTCTGATCCTGTTCGGCGCGGCGGCCGGCCAGTTCTTCATCGCTGACCAACAGGTTGATCGAGCGGTTCGGAATGTCGATCAGCACTTTGTCGCCGTCCTGCACCAGGCCAATCGCGCCGCCCGCTGCCGCTTCCGGCGAAGCGTGGCCGATGGACAGACCCGAAGTGCCGCCGGAGAAACGGCCGTCGGTAAGCAGGGCGCAGGCTTTGCCCAGGCCTTTGGATTTCAGGTACGACGTCGGGTACAGCATTTCCTGCATGCCCGGGCCGCCTTTCGGGCCTTCGTAACGGATGATCACGATGTCGCCGGCCTTCACTTCGTCGGCGAGGATGCCGCGCACGGCGCTGTCCTGGCTTTCGAAGATCTTCGCGTTGCCTTCGAACACGTGGATCGACTCGTCGACGCCGGCGGTTTTCACCACGCAGCCGTCCAGCGCGATGTTGCCGTAGAGAACGGCCAGGCCGCCTTCTTTCGAGTAGGCGTGCTCGACACTGCGGATGCAGCCGTTTTCACGGTCGTCGTCGAGGGTTTCCCAACGGGTCGACTGGCTGAATGCGGTTTGCGTCGGGATGCCCGCCGGACCGGCCTTGAAGAAGTGATGCACCGCTTCGTCGTCGGTCTGGGTGATGTCCCACTTGGCGATGCCTTCGGCCAACGTCTTGCTGTGCACGGTCGGCAGTTCGGTGTGCAGCAGGCCGCCACGGGCCAGCGAACCGAGGATGCTGAAGATCCCGCCGGCGCGGTGCACGTCTTCCATGTGGTACTTCTGGATGTTCGGCGCGACTTTGCACAGTTGCGGCACGTGACGGGAAAGACGGTCGATGTCGCGCAGGTCGAAATCGATCTCGGCTTCCTGGGCGGCGGCCAGCAAGTGCAGGATGGTGTTGGTGGAACCGCCCATGGCGATGTCCAGGGTCATGGCGTTTTCGAACGCCTTGAAGTTGGCGATGTTGCGCGGCAGAACCGACTCGTCGTTCTCGCCGTAGTAACGCTTGCACAGCTCGACGATGGTGCGGCCGGCCTGCAGGAACAGCTGCTCGCGGTCGCTGTGGGTCGCGAGGGTCGAACCGTTGCCCGGCAAGGCCAGGCCCAGGGCTTCAACCAGGCAGTTCATCGAGTTGGCGGTGAACATGCCGGAGCACGAACCGCAGGTCGGGCAGGCGCTGCGCTCGTACTCGGCAACCTTCTCGTCAGAAGCGCTGGAGTCGGCGGCGATCACCATGGCGTCGACCAGGTCGAGACCGTGGCTGGCCAGTTTGGTCTTGCCGGCTTCCATCGGGCCGCCGGAGACGAAGATCACCGGGATGTTCAGGCGCAGGGCAGCCATCAGCATGCCGGGGGTGATCTTGTCGCAGTTGGAGATGCAGACAATGGCGTCGGCACAGTGGGCGTTGACCATGTACTCGACGGAGTCGGCGATGATCTCGCGGCTCGGCAGCGAATACAGCATGCCGTCGTGGCCCATGGCGATGCCGTCGTCGACCGCGATGGTGTTGAATTCTTTTGCCACGCCACCGGCGCGTTCGATTTCACGGGCGACCAGCTGGCCAAGGTCCTTGAGGTGGACGTGGCCCGGTACGAACTGGGTGAACGAGTTGGCAATGGCGATGATCGGCTTTTTGAAGTCGTCATCTTTCATCCCCGTGGCGCGCCACAGTGCGCGGGCACCGGCCATGTTGCGGCCGTGGGTGGATGTTTTCGAGCGGTAATCAGGCATGAAGCACTCCGGGCGGCTAATCAGGTATCAAAAGGGAAGTGAGCTTCTATTGACGTCTGGAACACTCAGAAATGGCCGTGTGTCCGGAAGTTGCCGATAACTTTGCGGGATCGCCGCGCGCTTCAGCTTGAGCTCATAAACCCGCCGGGGGATGACTGGCGATGAATGTCGCGATTCTACACGGCTGGCGGCTGGAGGGAATGCCGGGCTGTATGGAGATAGCGCTTACGAGACGTGCGGACGCACAAACAACGCAGCCTACTGTAGGAGCGAGCTCGCTCGCGAAAAACCTGAGGGTGCCGCGGAGCTCCAGGTTGCCAGCGTTATCGTTGACGTTTTTCGTCGGAACGCCGCCCGGAGCAAGCTCGCTCCTACAGGGCGGGGCGTCAGATCCAGATGGCATCCCACAACGGATAATCGCCGATGTGTTCGACCAGCCTGGCTCGCAAGGGATTGGCAACGATGTAACGAGCCATCGCTCTCAGGTCATCTTCGCGACGCAGCGCGCGGTCGAAGTAACCCTTTTGCCATACGGGAGCCGAAAATCCTCGTTGCTGATTGATGAGTCGTGCACAGCGGGATTTAGTGACTTGCATAAGTTTCGGCAAATCACCGTTATGCAGTTCAACCAACCAATGGATGTGGTCAGGCATTACGACCCAGGCCAAGGAGCTGGCATTACCCTCTTCTTCAGCTCTCCTGAACTCGCTCACCGCTAACCGACCCATGCGCCAGTCCTTGAAGATGGGCTGCCTCTCATGGGTAACAGCGGTCAAAAGATAGGCTCGGCCAGGTTCAGAGTGACGGCCCGCGCGCAAGCGATGAGCGTGTGGGGGTTTGGACATTCCGTTGTCCTCTTCTTTGATGTGAATTAGAAACGGTAGGTGCGGAATCGGCAGTTGTCGTTGCAACAATAGTTCCGAATATGTCACGGACCTGTAGGAGCGAGCTCGCTCGCGAAAAACGAATAGGTTACGCGGGGTGTCAGGCTGCCAGCGTTATCGTTGGCGACCATCGCGAGCAAGCTCGCTCCTACAGGAGGGCGTCCGGCGCATGATTAATGCATTCAAACCAAGACCTGCGACGCTCAAGGTCAGGAAGCACAAGGAAAGGGCCGTGACCAGGTCTTCGGATGCGACGTTGATCACCACGCTGATCACGCCGCCGCACAGGAAGATCATCACGCCGCCGACCGAGGAGGACGTGCCCGCATCCTGTGGATGGAGGGTCATGGCTTTGGAGTTGGCGACAGGCCTGGCAATGGTGGTGCCGGCGGTGCAGATGAGCATGGGGATCAGCACGGCCGCGGCAGTGAGCCCGAACTGATTTGCCAGCCACAGCATGACCAGTCCCGACAATGCGATCAGGCCGAGGCCGATCACTATCTGTGAATGGGCCGGCAACCGCCGATGCAGAGCGCTGGCGACTATTCCGCCGATTACATATGCCACGCCATACAGCAACAATGCCCAGGCGAACTCGTAAGGCGAGAGGGCGAGGCGCTCCATGAAAATGATTGGCGAAATGACGATGAACGAAAAATGGCAGGCAAAGGCCAGCGCTGAAATCAGCCAGTAACCCATGAAGCGTAGATCGGAGCAGAGCCGCCAGTAGGCGCTGAAAAAATGCCCTGGCGAAGGATTGCGACTGCGTGGATGGTTCCTGAGCAAGACGCCGGCCTTGATCCAGACGATGACGGCCAGCGCGATGTAGACATAGAAGCTGCCCTGCCAATCCAGATGCATCTGCAACCAGGTTCCAAGCAGCGGAGATAGGGAAATGAACACTCCGCCGCCGGTGGTCATCCAGATCCTCATCCGTTCCTGTTCCTTGCCGACGAACAGATCCTGAATCAGAGCCTGCGACAGTACGAAAGCGCCACAACCCACGGCCTGAATGACGCGAAACACCAGGAACCAGCCGTATTCGCTGGCAATCAGGCAGCCCGTTGCACCGACGATCGAGATGCCGATGCCCGTCAGCAAAAGGGTTTTACGCCCCCACAAATCCGACAGCGGTCCGACCAACACCACGGATAGCCCGAGGCCAATGGCGAACAGGCTGACGGATAAGGCTATGTCGGAAGCTGAGGTCAGGAAGTAATCAGAGAGCGCGGGAAAGGACGGGAGCACCACGTCCAGCGGGAAAACACCCAGTAACGTCATCGTCATCAAAAGCAGGACGAGCGACGATTTTTTCGCGGCGTGTGGGGAAGGGGGCATCAACAACACTCTCGATCCGTGAGGGGTGATCGAGGGTTGGCTTGATGAGGAGGGAAGTCAATGCGGAAGGTGCAGGACTGTTCCGAATCTATTGTAGGAGCGAGCCTGCTCGCGATAAACGAGCAGGCTACGCGGGTATCAGGCAGCCAGCGTTATCGTTGGCGACCATCGCGAGCAGGCTCGCTCCTACAAGGGTTTTGCGGTGTTAGCTGTTTGGCAGCAACCGGCAGGTGATGCTCTTGATGTAGCGGGTTTCAGCAATCGCCGGGTGCACCGGATGGTCCGGGCCCTGGCCGCCGCGTTCGAGCATCTGGATGTTGCGGTCCAGGTGGCGGGCGCTGGTGAGCAGGATGTTCTGCAGGTCGTCTTCCGGCAGGTGCATCGAGCAGGATGCGCTGATCAGGATGCCGTCCTTGCTGAGCAGGCGCATGGCTTGCTCGTTCAGGCGGCGGTAGGCGCCTTCGCCGTTTTTCATGTCTTTCTTGCGTTTGATGAACGCCGGCGGGTCGGCCACGATCACGTCGAAACGCTCTTCGTTGGCTTTCAGTTCTTTCAGCGCTTCGAATACGTCGCCTTCAAGGCAGGTTATTTTTTCGGCGAAACCGTTCAGCGCGGCATTGCGCTCGACGCCGTCGAGGGCGAAGGACGAGGCATCGACGCAGAACACTTCACTGGCGCCGAACGCTGCGGCTTGCACGCCCCAGCCGCCGATGTAGCTGTAAAGGTCGAGGACGCGTTTGCCTTTGGCGTACGGGGCCAGGCGTGCGCGGTTCATGCGGTGGTCGTAGAACCAGCCGGTTTTTTGGCCTTGGATGACCGGGGCTTCGAATTTCACGCCGTTCTCTTCCAGCGCGACCCACTCCGGCACCAGGCCGAACACGGTTTCGACGTAGCGGTTGAGGCCTTCGGCGTCACGGGCGGCAGAGTCGTTCTTGAACAGGATGCCGCTTGGCTTGAGCACTTGGGTCAGCGCTGCGATCACGTCGTCTTTATGCGCTTCCATGGTCGCCGAAGCGATCTGCACCACGAGGATGTCGCCGAAACGGTCGACCACCAGGCCCGGCAGCAGGTCGGAATCGCCGTAGACCAGGCGGTAGAACGGCTTGTCGAACAGGCGATCGCGCAGGGACAGGGCGACGTTCAGGCGGTGCACCAGCAGCGACTTGTCCAGCGGCAACTTGATGTCGCGCGACAGCAGGCGGGCGCAGATCAGGTTGTTCGGGCTCATGGCGACGATGCCCAGCAGCTTGCCGCCGGCGGCTTCGAGGATCGCCTGGTCACCGGCCTTGAAGCCGTGCAACGGGGTGGCGGCCACGTCGATTTCGTTGCTGTAGACCCACAGGTGGCCGTTTCGCAGGCGACGGTCGGCGTTGGCTTTGAGGCGCAGGCTAGGCAGGGACATGACGTCGCTCCGGAAAAAAGAGCGGGAGTATAGCGTGTTGAGTGTGGTGGCGGGTTTGAAGGCGATGAAACACTGATGACGCCATCGCGAGCAGGCTCACTCCCACAGGGGAATGCATTCCAAATGTAGGAGTGAGCCTGCTCGCGAAGGCGATTTTGAATGCTGCGCCGATAATGAAACTTCCACCGATGTAACTGCCGGCCTGTCGGATCCAACTTTATAAAGGTTAGAATCGGCGCCTGTCCAAGAGTGTGTACTTATGTCCCAAGAGCTGACCACCGAACAGATCCAACAGTCCCTGCAAGGCATCAGCGTGCCGGCGCAACCGCAGATCATGGTGGATCTGCAGATGGAGCAGTACATGCCCGACCCGGATCTGGAGACGATCGCCAAGCTGATCTCCCAGGACCCGGGCCTTTCTGGCTCTTTGTTGAAAATCGTCAACTCGCCGTATTACGGGCTGACCAACAAGATCACCTCGATCCAGCGCGCGGTGAACCTGCTGGGCAGCCGCTCGATCATCAACCTGATCAACGCCCAGTCGATCAAGGGTGAAATGAACGATGACACCATCGTCACCCTGAACCGTTTCTGGGACACCGCCCAGGACGTAGCAATGACCTGCCTGAGCCTGGCCAAGCGCATCGGTGTCCAGGCCGGCGATGAAGCGTATGCCCTCGGTCTGTTCCATGACTGCGGCGTGCCGCTGATGTTGCAGCGTTTCCCCGCCTACATGACGACACTCGAAGAGGCTTACGCCAATGCGAGCGCCGAGTGCCGGGTGGTGGACACCGAGAATCGGGTGTTCAATACCAACCATGCGGTGGTCGGTTACTACACGGCCAAATCCTGGCGCCTGCCGGAGCATGTCAGTGCTGCGATCGCCAATCACCACAATGCGCTGGCGATTTTCAGCGATGAGTCCTCGCGCAACAGCCAGCTGAAAAACCTGCTGGCGATCCTGAAAATGGCCGAGCACATCTGCGCGTCCTACCGGGTACTGGGCAACCAGAACGAGGACCACGAATGGAACAGCATTTCCGCGTTGGTGCTGGATTACGTCGGCCTGTCGGATTACGACTTCGAAACCCTCAAACAAACGATTCGCGACCTCGGCGCTCACCGCTGAGCATCGAGAGCCTGATTCGAGAGCGCCATGCCTGAACTGCCGGAAGTCGAAACCACCCGCCGCGGGATTGCGCCGCACCTGGAAGGCCAGCGCGTCAGCCGGGTGATCGTGCGTGACCGCCGCCTGCGCTGGCCGATTCCCGAAGACCTGGATGTGCGCCTCTCCGGCCAGCGGATTGTGCTGGTGGAACGCCGCGCCAAGTACCTGTTGATCAATGCCGAAGTGGGCACGCTGATCAGCCATCTGGGCATGTCGGGCAACCTGCGCCTGGTGGAGGTCGGCATGCCGGCAGCCAAGCATGAGCATGTGGATATCGAGCTCGAGTCGGGCCTGGCCCTGCGTTACACGGACCCGCGCCGCTTTGGCGCGATGCTTTGGAGCCTCGACCCGCTCAACCACGAATTGTTGATTCGCCTGGGGCCGGAGCCGTTGACCGACCTGTTCGACGGCGAGCGTCTGTTCCAGCAGTCCCGCGGGCGTTCGATGGCGGTCAAGCCGTTCATCATGGACAACGCCGTGGTGGTCGGCGTCGGCAATATCTACGCGACCGAAGCGCTGTTTGCCGCCGGGATCGACCCGCGCCGCGAGGCCAAAAGCATCTCCCGGGCGCGTTACCTGAAGCTGGCGATCGAGATCAAACGGATTTTGGCGGCCGCTATCGAGCGCGGCGGCACCACATTGCGTGACTTCATCGGTGGTGACGGCCAGCCCGGTTATTTCCAGCAGGAATTGTTCGTGTATGGCCGCGGCAGCGAGCCGTGCAAGGTCTGCGGAACGGAGCTGCGAGAGGTCAAGCTCGGGCAACGCGCCAGTGTCTTCTGCCCACGCTGCCAGAGCTGACACGTCCTACGGTCTATAGTCAGTGTTCTTACTGCCTAGTCGAAGGACCGCGCCATGAACCTGTTTCGAACCCTTGCCGTCGTTTTGCTGCTGAGTGTCGGTACGTCAGCGCTGGCGGCAAACACCGGCAGCGGCGACCCGCGCTACACCATCCAGAATCCCCCGGCGTACGCCATGCTCGGTGATTTGCTGATTGCCCGACCCTTGCTGGTCGCGGCCACGGTGATCGGCGCGGGGGCGTTTGTGGTGTCGCTGCCGTTTACCGCGCTGGGCGGCAATGTCGGCGATGCGGGGCAGGCGCTGGTGGTTGACCCGGCGAAAGCGGCGTTCGTGCGGTGTCTGGGGTGTATCGGGGAGGGGTTTGAGCAGCGGGAGTGAGCCAGAAAGATCTTCAGTGTGGCTGATGGCCTTTCGCGAGCAGGCTCGCTCCCACAGCGGAATACATTCCAATGTGGGAGCGAGACCGGCTTGCCGGCGAAGAGGCCCACATAAACGCTACAAAACTATCTGGTTCAAGCCTTGCCGGTAATGATCCGGTACTTCTCCATCAACTGTTCTTCAGTCTCCGGATGCGCCTCGTCCAGTGGAATGCAATCCACCGGGCAGACTTGCTGGCACTGAGGTTCGTCGTAGTGGCCGACACACTGTGTGCACAGGTTCGGGTCGATCACGTAGATCTCTTCGCCCTGGGAAATGGCGGCGTTCGGGCACTCGGGTTCGCAGACGTCGCAGTTGATGCAATCGTCGGTGATGATCAGGGACATGCTAACTCCAGCCAAGGCGACAGGCCCGGGCGCAATAAACCAATGCGCGCAATTGTGCCGCATTGGCACTGTAGGAGCCAGCTTGCTGGCGATGAACGAGAGGGCGCCGCGTTTATTCAGGCTGCCCACGTCACCGTTAACGTCCATCGCCAGCAAGCTGGCTCCTACAAGTTCTGCGTTATTTCTTGAAGCGTTCGGTGAGGGCGTCCGCCACCGCGGGGTGGACGAACTTGGTGATATCGCCGCCCAACGCCGCGATTTCACGGACCAGCGTCGAAGAAATGAACGAATAACGCTCGGATGGCGTAAGAAACAGGCTTTCCACATCCGGCGCCAGCTGGCGGTTCATGTTGGCCAGCTGGAATTCGTATTCGAAGTCCGACACCGCGCGCAAACCACGCAGGAACACGTTGGCGTTCTTCTCTTTGGCGAAATGCGCCAACAGCGTCGAGAAGCCGACGACTTCTACGTTCGGCAGATGTTTAGTGACCTCGCGGGCCAGTTCCACACGTTGTTCCAGGGGAAACAACGGGTTTTTCTTCGGGCTGGCGGCAACGGCGATGATCACATGATCGAACAGGCGCGAGGCGCGTTCGACCAAGTCGCCATGGCCCTTGGTAATAGGGTCGAAGGTACCTGGGTACAACACTCGGTTCATCGCGTCGTCCTGGCGGGAGTCCGTTGGGGAGTCGGATGGTATCGCAGCCTTCCCGGTCGGCCAAGTCGCCTGTTGGGTAAGAAAGCACTATAGACGATAGGAATATTCGCTCTTTTCATGGGTTTTTCAAACGTTCGGCCAGTGAAGTCGCCAGTTGCGCCGTCAGCCCGTAGACCGACAATTGCGGGTTGGCACCAATGCTGGTGGGGAACAGCGAACCGTCGTGGATCGACAGATTGGCCAGTTGATGATGGCGGCCCAGGCTGTCGGTCACCGCGAGTGTCGGGTCCTCGCCCATGGCGCAACCGCCCATCACATGGGCACTGCCCAGGCGCGTGCGGTACAGCTCAAGGCTCAAACCGTCGATCAGCGTGCGCGCTTCGGCCAGGGTTTTCACATAACGCGCGTCGGCGTGCATCGGCATGACGGCGCTGGCGCCACCGGCGAACTGGATCTCGGCCATGCTGTGGAACGCGCGGCGCAATCCATCCCAGGCATAGGGTGAAACCTGGTAGTCGAGCACCGGCGTGTTGTCGCCGCGCAACTCGACGCTGCCGCCGGGGCTGTCGGGGTGAAAACCGTCCCGCAGCAACGCCAGCATGGCGTGGGTGTGGGGCAGGTTTTCCATGTGTTGCGCGTTGTCCTTGCCGTAACCGCCGAGCAGGGTGGCCGCCAGCGCCGGGTGCAGCGGGGGGACTTCGAGTTTGTAGGACATCTTGCCGGTGGCGCCGTCCTGCCATTGGAAATGGTCGGAATAAATCGACTGCGGCGCGCCGTAAAACGGATTGATCACTTCATCGAACAGCCCGGCAGACATGTTCACCAGGTGCAGGAACGTCCGTTTTCCCAGGCGCTTGTGCGGGTCCGGCGCGTCGGAGCGCAGGAGCAGGGCGGGGCTGTTGATGCCGCCGCCGGCCAGCACGTAATGCCGCGCCTTGACCGTGATCGACTTGCCCGTGGGCGCGACGCAACGCTCGTCCATTGCCACGCACTGCAAGCCCGTGACCTTGCCGTCCTTGATCAGCAGTTGCTCCGCGCGGACCAGGTAAAGCAACTCGCCACCCTTTTCCAGGGTCGCCGGGATCGTCGTGACCATCATCGATTGCTTGGCGTTGGTCGGGCAGCCCATGCCGCAGTAGCCCAGGTTCCAGCAACCGCGCACGTTGCGCGGGATGACGTGCCAGCTGTAGCCGAGCTGCTCGCAGCCCTTGCGAATCACGTCGTTGTTGGCGTTGGGCGGAACCCTCCAGGGCGCGACGCCCAGGCGTTGTTCCATTTGCTCGAACCAGGGCGCCATGTCCGCCGGGCTGTGGCCTTTGACGTTGTGTTCTTTCGCCCAGTGTTCGAGGGTCGGGTCCGGAGTGCGAAAGCTCGATGTCCAGTTGATCAGCGTGGTGCCGCCCACCGCGCGGCCCTGGAGAATGGTGATCGCGCCGTCCTTGCTCATGCGGCCGATGCCTTCCTGGTAGAGGCTGGTGTAGGCCTGGTCTTCGAGCATCTTGAAGTCGCTGCTGGTCTTGAGCGGGCCTTCTTCTATCAGCAACACCTTGTAGCCGGCGGCGCTGAGGATTTCCGCGGTGGTACCGCCGCCTGCGCCGCTGCCGATGATCGCCACGTCGGCTTCGAGGGTCAGGTCGTCGGTCAGTTCTGCGCCGTTGTAGGTTTTCCAGCCTCGGGCCATGCCTTCGCGGAACGGGTCGGGTACGGGCATATTCGGGGTCTCTTATTGTTATGGTCTGGATGCAGTGGTGATGCGGCTGACGCCATCGCGAGCAGGCTCGCTCCTACAGGGGAACGCGATCCCTGTAGGAGCGAGCCTGCTCGCGAAGGGGGCGACCCGGTCTCAGACGGTCGGCGGCCCGGGATACCCGCAATGCACCCACGATTCCCGCCGGCTGTACCACGCCATCATCACCATCTGCTGCAACGAGCTGTGGCCCATGCGCAACAGGCCCAACGAGCTGTTTTCCCAGCGATGCAGAAAATCCCTGATCGCCTCGGCGCTGGCGTTTTCCCAGCTACCCCAGATCCCGGTCAAAGGCCCTCGGGTCACGGCCATTCCCAGCACATCAAACAACTGCCGGGTCAGCTTGAGCATTTCCGGCGACAAGTGATCAAGGGCGTTATCCAGGCATTTCAGGGTGCCCTCGACAGCGTCCGGCATTTTCTCGAGGGCCACGGCGCCCTCGAGCATCACCGGCACCAGCGCCCGCAAAAACAGCAGGTCACCGCCACGCAATGCCGCAAAACCGTTGGCCGGAATGCTCGACGAGCAGCCGCTGAGGCTCGCGCCCAACCCGGCCGTGGCCAAGAATGCGCTCGCCCCGAGGCTGAATTTAAGCAAGCCGCGCCGTGACAGCGCGGGTGTATCGGTCAGGCCTGGGCTCATTATTGTTATTACCCGGAAGGATGATCGTTAGCGGATAAACAGTTTCTGGATCAGTTTCTGGATGGCAGTGCCGTACGGCGGGTAGATCAGTTTCGCCGCGTTGAAACGCTGTTTGACCAACACGCCCTTGGCCTTGCTGAACGTCAGGAAACCTTCGTGGCCGTGGTAATGGCCCATGCCTGAAGCGCCGATGCCACCGAACGGCATATCGTCCTGGGCCACGTGCAGCAAGGTGTCGTTCAGGCACACGCCGCCGGAATGGGTTTCGTGCAGCACGCGCTGCTGTTCGCGCTTGTCGTAGCCGAAGTAATACAGCGCCAGCGGGCGAGGTCGCTGATTGATGTAGGCAAAGGCCTCATCCAGATTCTTGTACGGGACTATCGGCAGCAGAGGACCGAAGATTTCGTCCTGCATCACCATCATCTCGTCGGTGACATTGAGCAGCAGGCTATGGCTCATGCGCCGGCCCTGGCCCTGGTCGAACAGCGGAATCAGCAGCGCGCCTTTGCTGGTGGCGTCGCTGATGTAGCCGCTGAGCCGGGTCAGTTGTCGGTCGTTGATGATCGCGGTGTAGTCCGGGTTGTCGGCCAGGGTCGGATAAAATCCGCGAACCGCCTGGCGATAGGCTTCGACGAAAGAACCCACGCGGTCTTCCGGCACCAGCACGTAGTCCGGGGCCACGCAGGTTTGTCCGGCGTTGAGCGTCTTGCCGAAAGCGATGCGCTCGGCGGCATCCTTCAGCGGCACATCCTGGGACACGATCGCCGGGGACTTGCCGCCCAGTTCCAGTGTCACCGGCGTCAGGTTCTCGGCCGCCGCACGCATCACATGCTTGCCGATGCTGGTGGCGCCGGTGAACAGCAGGTGATCGAAACGCAGTCTGGAAAACGCCACGCCGATATCGGCTTCGCCGAGCACCACGCAGACCAGGTCTTCGGGAAAGATCCGGCCCAGCAATTCCTTGAGCAGCAGCCCGGTGGCGGGCGTAGATTCGCTGAGTTTGAGCATCACCCGATTACCCGCCGACAACGCGCCGACCAAGGGGCCGATGGCCAGGTACAACGGGTAATTCCACGGCACGATCACCCCGACCACGCCCAGCGGCTGATACACCACTTTGGCCGAAGCGGGCTGGAACGCCACGCCGACCTTGCGCCGCGAAGGCTTCATCCAGCCGGCGAGGTGTTGGCGGGCGTAGTGAATGCCGTGCAGGCTCGGCATCAGTTCTGCGAGCAGGGTTTCATCGGCGCTGCGGTGGCTGAAGTCCTGGCTGATGGCATCGATCAATGCCTGGCGCTCGGTGCTCAACAGGTCGCGCAGCGCTTTGAGCCATTGCTGGCGCTGCGCGGCGGGCGGCATCGGGTTCGCGGCATAGGCGGCGCGCTGGGCGTCGAACCGGGTTTGGAGCTCGTCCAGTGGCTGCTGCAGGTTTTGCAGGTAGGCAATTTCAGCAGTCATGGTCATCTCCGGATTTATTGTAATGAAGAGCTTTTTAGAGTCTATGCTCTATAAAGTCAAATCACATCCTGGCGCAGCTTTGTTTTATCCACCCGCGGATAGGTCGTAAGATGCCGCTCAACGCACTCTGAATTAAAGCTCAAGCCATGGCCCCACGGATCAAAACCAGCGAGCGCATCGTGCAGAACAGCCTGGAGCTGTTCAACCAGCAGGGCGAGCGCAGCATCAGCACCAACCACATTGCTGCCCACATGGAAATTTCCCCGGGCAACCTGTACTACCACTTCCCCAACAAGCAGGCGATCATCGCCGTGTTGTTCAGTGAGTACGAAAGCCTGGTGGACAGCTTCCTGCGCCCGCCCCAGGGGCGCGCCGCCACGGTCGAAGACAAGCGTTACTACCTCAAGGAACTGCTGGCGGCCATGTGGCGCTACCGGTTTCTGCACCGTGATCTCGAGCACTTGCTCGACAGCGATCCGGAACTGGCCGCGCGTTACCGGCGTTTTTCCCAACGTTGCGTGATCCAGGGCACGGCGATCTACAAAGGCTTCGTCGAGGCCGGCATCCTGAAGATGGACCGGGTGCAAATCGAATCCCTGACGATCAATGCCTGGATCATCCTGACCTCCTGGGTGCGCTTCCTGTGCACCACGCGCGAGAACTCCAATCACCTGAGCGAACAGGCGATCAAGCGCGGGGTTTACCAGGTGCTGGTGCTGGAGGCCGGGTTTGTCACGGATCAGTCCCGCGATGAGGTCAACGCCTTGTTCGAGGAGTTTTACGTGCCGTTGGCGCAAGCCCTGGAAGAAGTGCAGTAGGATCAGACATCGCCTAATCACTGGAGCCCGTTATGCCCATCGCGCAACTGATCAGCCCGCAAGCACTGGACCTGAAAAAGGATCAGCCGGGGCTGGTGATTCTGGATTGTCGTTTTGCCCTCGAAGACCCGGATTACGGCCAGCGCAGCTATGCCGAAGGGCATATCGCCGGGTCGAGTTTTGCCGATCTTGAGCGTGATTTGAGCGGGCCTGTGGTCAAGGGTGTGACCGGGCGTCATCCGTTGCCCAAGCCAGAAGACCTGAACGAGCGTCTGCAAGCCTGGGGCGTCAATGCCGACAGCGAAGTGGTTTTGTATGACGACGGCCCCGGTGCCTTTGCGGCGCGGGCTTGGTGGTTGCTGGCCTGGCTGGGCAAGCGTGAAGGCGTGTCGATCCTCGATGGCGGGCTCAAGGCCTGGCATGCGGCGGGTTTGCCGCTGAGCCTGGATGCGCCGCACATCGAGCGCGGTACGTTCAACGGGACGCCAGACAACGCGCTGATCTTGAGCGCCGAACAGCTTCAGCAGCGCATCGGCCAACCCGCGCTGACCTTGCTCGATGCCCGTGCCTTGCCGCGGTTCAAGGGCGAAGTGGAACCGATCGATCCGGTTGCGGGGCACATTCCCGGCGCACAATGCGCGGCGTTCACCGACAATCTGGGCAGCGACGGGCGTTTCCTGCCGGCCGATCAACTCAAGCAGCGGTTCGCGGTGAAACTGGGCGATCGCTCGCCGACTGAGCTGGTGGCGTATTGCGGTTCGGGCGTGACGGCGTGCCATAACCTGTTCGCCCTCTGCCTCGCCGGTTATCCGTTGGGCTCGTTGTACGCCGGCTCGTGGAGCGAGTGGATTACCGACCCCGCGCGAGCCATCGCCACCGGCGAATAAACACGATCCCCTGTGTAGGAGCCGGCTTGCTGGCGATAGCGGCGTATCAGTCCACCTCTTCGTCGGCTGACACTCCGCTATCGCGAGCAGGCTCACTCCTACATTTGGATCTTCATCGCTATCAATATCCCGTTAACTGCCGGGCTCTGCGATAGGTGCCCGGCCCAACCCCGTAAACCTGCTTGAACTGCCGGCTCAGGTGACTCTGGTCGGCAAAGCCCAGTTGCGTCGCCACTTCCAGCGGCAAACAGCCACTCTGCAACAACCCCCGCGCCCGAGCGATGCGCTGCTGCATCAGCCAGGTGTGCGGCGGCATGCCGGTGGCGCGGCGGAATACCCGGGCGAAGTGGAAGGGCGACAGGTTCACTGCAGCCGCGAGTTCTTCCAGCGACGGCGGCGCGGCCAATTGCGCTTGCAGCAGTTCCTTGGCCAGGGTCACCGCCCGGTGCTCCTTGCCGGGTTTGCCGGCGTCCGGGACGGCCGCGTGACGTTGCAGCAACGACAGCATCATTTCCCGCCACGCCGTTTGCTGTTGCAACGCGGTCGACTGATTTTCCAGCAGGCGATGCAGTTGGCAGAACCCCTTCACCAGGTCCGGATCGCGATAGAGCGTGGCGCCGAATGCCGGCAGGCTGTCGGTCGGCAATTCCAGTTCGCGCAACAGCGAGAGAATCTGCTCGCTGTCTGGATAAAACGCCCGGTACAGCCAGCCGTCTTCCGTGCCCTTGTGGCCGGTGTGCAATTCATCGGGGTTGATCAGCACCAAAGTGCCGCTGCCCGCCAGGTGCTCGGCGCCGCGATAACGGTAACGCTGGGCGCCGGCCATGATCATGCCGATCACGAAGCCGTCATGCACATGGGGAGCGAAACGGTGTTCGATGTAGCGCGCGGACAACAACTCGACCCCGGCCAACGGCGGCGTTTGCCAGAACCGGATCGACTCGCCCTGATCAGCGTCCATCGACCGACTCGCGACCTGCGTTGGCCAGCCATTGCGGGATACGCCGCTCCAGGTAATAACCCGGTTGCCGGAACGAGCCATCGACGAAGCCGACATGCCCACCCCTCGCTTGCAGCTCGAACTGGGTCGTGGCGGACAACTCCTCGGCTTGCGGCAGGCTGTGGGGGAACACGAACGGATCGTCGGCGGCCTGGATGATCAGCGTCGGAGTGCGAATCTCTCCGAGAAAGTAGCGGCTCGAAGCGCGGCGATAATAATCCTGTGCATCGGTGAAACCGTGCAGCGGCGCAGTGACCCGGCCATCGAAGTCCCAGAAGGTGCGCATGTTTTCCAGGGAACCCAGGGCCGCCAGTTTCGCCAGGCCATCCTCGCGGCCGTCATGCTGGAACTGCCGCTGCTTGTTCTTGATGTAGGCGACCATCTCGCGCATGAAGTGCGCCTGGTACACCTTCGAGAACCCTTGGCCGATGCGGTCGGCGCATTGGTCGAGTCGGAATGGCACCGACACCGCCACGGCACCGAGCACGCCACTGTCGCTGCCGGTTTCGCCCAGATGTTTGAGCAGCACGTTGCCGCCCAGGGAATAACCGACCGCGTACAGCGGCGCCAACGGACGCTTGGCCCGCAGGTGCCTGATGGTTTCGGCGAGGTCTTCACTGGCGCCGGAATGGTAGCTGCGCGGCAACAGGTTCGGTTCCCCGGAACAACCGCGCCAGTTCAGCGCGACGCTGGCCCAGCCCTGTTCGCCCAACGCCTTTTGCACACCGGCCACATAAGGCGAGTTGGAAGAGCCGGTCAAACCGTGCAACACCAGCACCAGCGGCGTGTCGGCGTTGTGCGGGCCGTGCCAGTCGAGGTCGAGAAAGTCGCCATCCTCAAGCCACAAGCGTTCGCGCTCGCGTTCGATGTGCGTGGTTTTGCGCCAGAGCGGTCCCCACAAGGTCTGCAAGTGCGGGTTGCCGAGGCCGAAGGCGGGAATGAAACGTTCTGACGGAAGGGACACGATTGCTCTCGATGCAGCGGTGCGCAACCTGTGCGCACCTTTTCAGGCCGGTCGGTTAACCGGCGATCTCTGCCATACGTTGCCACAACGAGTAGTAGACGCGCCCGGATTTCTGCTCGCGGTGCAGGCGCCAGTTGCCTGGCAAGCCGAGCGTCGAAGGGGCGGTTTCGCTTTCGGTGTAGACCCAGGCGTCGTCGGCCAGCCACTGGCGCTCTTCGAGCAGGGTGCACACGGCCGGCAACAGGTTCTGGTTGAACGGCGGGTCGAGGAACACCAGGTCGTAGGCGATTGCGGGCTGGGTTTCCAGATAACGCAGCGCGTCGGCGGTTTGAACCTGGCCGGTGGTGCAACGCAGCGTGCCCAGATGTTCCTTGATGCTGGAGACCGCGATGTTGCTTGCATCCAGTGCCTGGCCCATCGCCGCGCCACGGGACAAGGCTTCGAGAAACAGCGCGCCGCTGCCGGCGAACGGGTCGAACACCTTGGCCCCGGGCACATACGGCGCGAGCCAGTTGAACAGGGTTTCGCGTACCCGGTCCGGGGTCGGACGCAGGCCGGGCGCATCCGGGAAGCTCAGCTTCCGGCTGCCCCATTCACCGCCGATGATGCGCAGTTGGTTCACGCCGTTGTGCACGTTGTGAACAGGTTTTTTTGGACGAGTGGCCATTAATGCTCCGGAACCCCGAGCGGTTGCTCGGCAGGTTTATCAGTAGGGGCCGGTAACGGCTTTTGCGGCACGGTCGGGCCAGCGCTGACGATGACCATTTTGTCCGTGCTCAGGTGTTTGTTCAGTGCGGCTTTGACCTGCTCGACGGTCAGGCTCTGGGACTGTTGCATGAAGTCCTCCAGATAGCTCAACGGCAGGTTGTAGAAACCCATCGCGCCGAGCTGACCGACGATGTCGGCGTTGCTGGCGGTGGACAGCGGGAAGCTGCCGGCCAGTTCACGCTTGGCGTCGTCGAGTTCTTTCTCGGTCGGACCGGTTTTAAGGTAGTCGGCGAGAACGTCCTGCACCAGTTTCAGCGTGCCTTCGCTCATTTCGGCGCGGGTTTGCAGGTTGATCATGAACGGGCCGCGCGCCTGCATCGGGGTGAAGCCCGAATACACGCCATAGGTCAGGCCGCGCTTCTCGCGCACTTCGCTCATCAAACGGGTGCCGAAGCCACCGCCGCCGAGGATCTGGTTGCCCATGGACAGGGCTGCGTAGTCCGGATCGTCACGGTCGATGCCCAGTTGCGCGAGCATCAGGTTGGTCTGCTTCGATGGGAACTCGATGTGGCCGATGCTGGCTTTCGGTTCGACCGGTTGCGCCAGCTTCGCCAGCGCCGGGCCTTTTGGCAGCGCGCTGGAAACCTGAGTGGCAATCGCTTCGGCTTCGGCACGGGACAGGTCGCCCACCAGCGCAATCACCACGTTGCCGGCGGCGTAGGCTTTCTCATGGAACGCCTTCAGCTGGTCGAGGGTAATGGCTGGAATGGTTTTCGCCGTGCCATCGCTGGCGTGCGCGTAAGGATGATCGCCGTACAAGCGGTTCATCAGTTCGATACTGGCCAGTTTGCCCGGGTTCTGTTTCTGGTATTCGAAGCCGGCAAGCATCTGGTTCTTGATGCGGGCAAACGAATCGGCCGGGAAGGTCGGTTTGCCGACGACGTCGGAGAACAGCTTCAAAGCCGGTTCACGCTTGTCCGCGGCACTGAGGCTGCGCAACGAGGCGAGGGCCATGTCCTTGAACGCGCCGTTGCCGAAATCGGCACCCAGGCCTTCAAAGCCCTGAGCGATGGCGCCGACATCTTTGCCGGCCACCCCTTCATTAAGCATGGCGTTGGTCAGCACGGCCAGGCCCGGCGCATCGCCGTCCTGGCTGCTGCCGGCGGCGAAGATCAGGCGCATGTCGAACATCGGCAGCTCGCGGGCTTCGACGAACAACACCTTGGCGCCTTCGGCGGTGCTCCAGGTCTGCACGTTGAGCGTGCGGCGGCTCGGTGCCTTGCCGTCGAGTTCGGCCAGCGATTGCAGCTTCTGGCTGGACTTGGCTTTGTCGAGGGCTTCGCTGGCAACGGAATCGTCGGTCTTCGAGAAATAGAAGGCAGCCGAGCCGATCAGGGCAACAGCGATCAGGCCGATCAGGGCCAGACGTGGTTTTTTACGCTCACTCATGAGTCGTCTCCAGTGGCAGGACATGGGCGACGCTGAGACGTTCGCGGGTGAAATACAGCTTGGCGGCTTTCTGGATGTCTTCAGGGGTGACGCTTTCCAGCTCGGCCAGCTCGGTGTCCATCAGCTTCCACGACAGGCCGACCGTTTCCAGTTGGCCGATGGCGGTGGCCTGGCTGGTGATCGAGTCGCGCTCGTAGACCAGACCGGCGATCACTTGCGCCCGCACACGCTCGAGCTCTTCGGCGGACGGCGCGGTGGTTTTCAGTTGTTCGAGCAACTTCCACAGGCCGGCTTCAGCCTGCTCCATGGTTTTGTTTTTCTGGCTGTTCGGCGTGGCAGACAAGGTGAACAGGCTGTCGCCGCGGGTGTAGGCGTCGTAGCTCGACGAGCCGCCGGAGACCAGCTCTTCGCCGCGCTCCAGTTGTGTCGGGATGCGTCCGCTGTAGCCGCCGTCGAGCAGGGCCGAGATCAGGCGCAGCGCGTGGACCGAACGCTTGTCTTCAGCAGTGGCGATGCTCGGCACGTTGAAGCCCAGCATCAGGCTCGGCAATTGCGTCTGCACGTGCAGGGTGATTTGCCGTTCGCCGGGCTCGGCCAGTTCCATCGGGATTTTTGCCGGTGGCACGTCACGCTTGGCGATCGGGCCGAAGTAGCGTTGGGCCAGGGCTTTGACCTCGTCCGGGGTCACGTCGCCGACCACCACCAGCGTGGCGTTGTTCGGCACGTACCAGGATTGGTACCAGTGACGCAGCTCTTCGACTTTCATGCGGTCCAGGTCCGCCATCCAGCCGATGGTCGGGGTGTGGTAACCGCTGGCCGGGTAGGCCATGGCCTTGAAGCGCTCGTAGGCCTTGGACATCGGCTTGTCGTCGGTGCGCAGACGACGTTCTTCTTTAATCACTTCAATTTCACGGGCGAACTCGTCGGCCGGCAGGCGCAGGCTGGCCATGCGGTCGGCTTCCAGCTCGAAGGCCACGCCCAGGCGGTCGCGGGCCAGCACCTGGTAATAAGCGGTGAAGTCGTCGCTGGTGAAGGCGTTCTCTTCGGCGCCGAGGTCGCGCAGGATCAGCGAAGCTTCGCCGGGGCCGACTTTCTCGCTGCCCTTGAACATCATGTGTTCCAGGGCGTGGGACAGACCGGTCTGGCCCGGCGTTTCGTAGCTGGAGCCAACCTTGTACCAGACCTGGGAAACCACCACTGGCGCACGATGGTCTTCGCGCACGACGACCTTCAGGCCGTTGTCGAGGGTGAATTCGTGGGTGGGTTGCGGATCGGCAGCCAAGGCTGAAAGTGGCAGGCAAACTGTGCTGAGCAGCAGGCCTGCAGCGCGGCGGGCTAGAGCATTCATTCGTTTTTAAACCTTTGGGGCTGCCCGCTTGTTCTTAGCGTCAGCGGGCGAGAGGTAGGGCGTGTCATCAATCATTACCAGTACCGCGCCGGAGCCTGATAGTGCGCAGGGCAAGGCGCGAGGAGTGTAGTTTGGTCATTCCAAATAAACTCCGAGCAACGCAGCCCTGCGCACTATCAGGCCCGGCCCTCCGGGTGGCGCCTGAAAACGGGCCATGCTGCGTTGCAGTCCTTGGGAAGGAAAGCACATTCCCGGCGGCCTGCGCCTTGCCTGGCCCGTTTTCAGGCGGCCACGCGGTACTGGTAATGATTGATGACACGCCCTAGGATACTGATCCGTTTTACTGGCGGCCACGCCTATCAGGCCTTTGATCGGTCAGCAGGTTGTTTGGGTTTTCGCCGGAAGCTTTGAGTTTGTCAGCTAAACTCTGCGTTTTCGCCGACGATGCCGTTCCAGTCCTTCGTATTAGTCGACCTTTGAGGCGCTGTTCGCGTCTCTACAAAATGTTGCGCGTGAACAAGCTGGGTCAATCGCAGTCTGTTCTGCATCGAATATTTATTTGCCGAGGCGCCCTCTGGCGCGTCGCTACCGTGAGATAGCCGTCCTCCATGTTTGGTTCCAACGACGACAAGAAAGCCCCAGCTGCGGCTGGCGAGAAGAAAAGCCTGTTCGGATGGCTGCGCAAAAAGCCGCAGGAAACCGTCGTCGAACAGTCACAGCCACTCCCTGAGCCAGCGCCTGCGCCGGTTATAGAAGAAGCGCCGGCACCAGTTGTCCTGCCGAACGCCGAGCCGGTGCTGCAACCGATGGTCGAGGCCGCGCCTGAAGTCGTGGCTGCACAGCCGTCACCCGCCGCCGAGCCGTGGCTGACGTTGCCGGTGGCGGAAGAGCCGGTGTCGTTGGTCGAGGACGAGTTGGCGCCACACATCACGCCGCCGATTCCTGCGCCGAACGCGTTTTCTCCTGCGCCGGTTCAGGTGCCGGTGATTGAGCCGGTTGTGGTGGCCGAGCCTGAGCCTTTTACTCCAGAGCCGGTGATTCCAGCCGCCGTCGCACCGGTCGCACCGGTTGCTCCGGTTGTTCAGGCGCCAGAGCCCACCCCGGTTGTTGCTGTACCTGTCGTTCCGGTCGAAACCCCTGCCGAACCGCCGCGCACCGAAGAAACCAAAGCCGGTTTCTTCGCCCGACTGAAGCAGGGCCTGTCCAAGACCAGCGCCAGTATCGGCGAAGGCATGGCCAGCCTGTTCCTCGGCAAGAAAATCATCGATGACGAGCTGCTCGAAGACATCGAGACCCGTCTGTTGACGGCCGACGTCGGCGTCGAAGCGACCTCGGTGATCATCCAGCGCCTGACCCAGAAGGTTGCCCGCAAAGAGCTGGCCGATGCCGACGCGCTGTACAAGTCCCTGCAAGCGGAACTGGCGGCAATGCTCAAGCCCGTCGAGCAGCCGCTGAAAATCACCTCGCAGAACAAGCCGTTCGTGATCCTGGTCGTTGGCGTCAACGGCGCCGGCAAGACCACCACCATCGGCAAGCTGGCGAAGAAACTGCAACTCGAAGGCAAGAAAGTCATGCTCGCGGCCGGTGATACCTTCCGCGCGGCGGCGGTCGAGCAGTTGCAGGTCTGGGGTGAGCGCAACAAGATCCCGGTCATCGCCCAGCACACCGGCGCCGACTCGGCTTCGGTGATCTTCGACGCCGTACAGGCCGCCAAGGCCCGTGGCATCGATGTGCTGATCGCCGACACCGCCGGTCGCTTGCACACCAAAGACAACCTGATGGAAGAGTTGAAGAAGGTTCGCCGGGTCATCGGCAAGCTCGACGCCGACGCGCCGCATGAAGTGCTGCTGGTACTCGATGCCGGTACCGGGCAGAACGCGATCAACCAGGCCAAGCAATTCAACCAGACCGTCGAACTGACCGGCCTGGCGCTGACCAAGCTCGACGGCACCGCCAAGGGCGGGGTGATTTTCGCCCTGGCCAAGCAGTTCGGCCTGCCGATTCGCTACATTGGCGTCGGCGAAGGCATCGATGATTTGCGTACCTTTGAAGCAGAACCCTTTGTCCAGGCACTGTTTGCCGAGCGGGAGCGTTCATGATTCGTTTCGAACAGGTCGGTAAACGCTACCCGAACGGTCACGTCGGCTTGCATGAGCTGAGCTTTCGAGTCCGTCGGGGCGAATTCTTGTTTGTAACCGGCCATTCCGGCGCCGGTAAAAGCACCCTGTTGCGCCTGTTGCTGGCGATGGAGCGTCCGACCACCGGCAAACTGCTGCTGGCCGGCCAGGACCTCGGCACCATCAGCAATGCGCAGATTCCGTACCTGCGCCGGCAGATCGGCGTGGTATTCCAGAACCACCAGTTGTTGTTCGATCGCACCGTGTTCAATAACGTCGCGCTGCCGTTGCAGATCCTGGGCCTGTCCAAGGCCGAGATCGCCAAGCGCGTGGATTCGGCCCTGGAACGTGTGGCGCTGTCGGATAAAACCGATCTGTACCCCGGCGATCTGTCCACCGGCCAGCAACAGCGCGTCGGCATTGCCCGCGCCATCGTGCACCGCCCGGCCTTGCTGTTGGCGGATGAACCGACCGGTAACCTCGACCCGCGGCTGGCGGCCGAGATCATGGGCGTGTTCGAAGACATCAACCGCCTGGGCACCAGCGTGCTGATCGCCAGTCACGACCTGGCGCTGATCGCCCGCATGCGCCATCGCATGCTGACCCTGCAACGCGGGCGACTGATCGGCGACGGGGAGGCTGGCGAATGAGTGCGACCCGCAGCCCCAAGGTCTCCGAACGCGTGGCACCGAAAGCCGCCGACCCGCAGCCGCAAAAGAAAAAACACGACGATGACGACGGCCCGGACTTCGCCACGTTGTTCCGCGCCTGGGTTGAAAGCCATCGCGCCAGTTTGCTGGACAGTTTGCGTCGCCTGGGCAAGCAGCCTATCGGCAGCTTCTTCACGTGCATGGTGATGGCGGTGGCCCTGAGCTTGCCGATGGGCCTGTCACTTTTGCTAAGTAATGTCGAACGTCTTGGCGGTTCGTGGCAGCGTGCTGCGCAGATTTCCCTGTACCTGCAGCTTGAAGCCAGCCTGGCCGAAGGCGAATCGTTGCGGGATCAGATCAAAGGCATTCCGGGCGTAGCTGATGCCGAATATGTCGGCCGCGATCAGGCGCTGGAAGAATTTCAGCAGCAGTCCGGGTTGGGCGATGCCCTGAAGGAACTGCCGGAAAACCCGCTGCCCGGCGTGGTGCTGGTGACCCCCAACGAGGTCGACAAGCCCGCGCTTGAAGCATTACGACAAAAACTTTCCGAACTGCCCAAGGTACAACAGGCGCAACTTGATCTAGTCTGGGTCGAGCGTCTGGCAGCCATCCTCAAGCTGGGTGACCGTTTTGTCTTCGGTCTGACCGTGCTTCTGGTTTCTGCATTACTTTTGGTGATAGGCAATACCATTCGTCTTCATATTGAAAACCGCCGCACAGAGATAGAAGTGATTAAACTCGTCGGCGGCACTGACAGTTATGTGCGCAGGCCCTTTCTTTATATGGGTGCGCTGTATGGCTTCGGTGCGGGGATACTTTCCTGGGGCGTATTGGCGTTTGGCCTGAACTGGCTGAACGAAGCGGTAGTCGGGCTGGCCGGTTTGTACGGCAGTAATTTTGCACTGGCCGGCGTGCCGGTTGCCGACGGTCTGTCGCTCTTGCTTGGCGCGGTGCTGTTGGGGTATATCGGTGCATGGATTGCAGTCGCACGCCACCTGAGGGAGCTTGCGCCTAAGTAGTATCATTTTGCTCGTATTGACCTTTCAGCGTTTTTGGGAACTTGTCTTTCGGTTTCCGGTCAATTTTCGCAGTGCTGAACTGCACGAGTTTGTAAGTCGGAGGTTTTTTCGTATGACCAATTCTTTGCAACCTGCATATGCTCTGGTCCCGGGTGCGAACCTGGAGGCCTATGTGCACACCGTGAACAGCATTCCATTGCTGACGCCGGAGCAGGAGCGTGAACTGGCCGAGAGTCTCTATTATGAGCAGGATTTGGGGGCGGCTCGGCAGATGGTGCTCGCCCACCTGCGTTTTGTCGTACATATCGCCCGTAGCTATTCCGGCTACGGTCTGGCTCAGGCTGACCTGATCCAGGAAGGCAACGTCGGCCTGATGAAGGCTGTGAAGCGCTTCAACCCGGAAATGGGTGTGCGTCTGGTGTCGTTCGCTGTGCACTGGATCAAGGCGGAAATCCACGAGTTCATCCTGCGCAACTGGCGCATTGTGAAAGTCGCGACCACCAAGGCCCAGCGCAAACTGTTCTTCAACCTGCGCAGCCAGAAGAAACGCCTGGCATGGCTGAACAACGAGGAAGTCCACCGTGTGGCGGAAAGCCTCGGCGTAGAGCCGCGGGAAGTGCGCGAGATGGAAAGTCGCCTGACCGGCCATGACATGGCCTTCGACCCGGCCGCGGAAGCGGACGACGACAGCGCTTTCCAGTCGCCGGCCAACTATCTGGAAGACCACCGGTACGACCCGGCCCGTCAACTGGAAGATGCCGACTGGAGCGATAACTCCAACCACAACCTGCACGAAGCGCTGGAAGTGCTGGACGACCGTAGCCGTGACATCCTCTATCAGCGCTGGTTGGCTGAAGAGAAAGCCACGCTGCACGACCTGGCGCAGAAGTACAACGTGTCGGCCGAGCGTATTCGCCAGCTCGAGAAGAGCGCGATGAACAAGCTCAAGTTGTCGATCGCGGCCTAAGCTGCGCGAAGGCAATAAAAAACGCCCCGATCATTGATCGGGGCGTTTTTGTTTGTGCGCACTGTTCTTGGATCTACACGAAACTCCTGTGGGAGCGAGCCTGCTCGCGATAGCGGTTGATCAGCCGGCATTCATAGCGACTGACCCAACGCTATCGCGAGCAGGCTCGCTCCCACAGGGGATTTTCAGGGTTGGAGAGATTGCTATTGCGCCCAAGGCGCCCGTCGCGAATCGTTGAGGCCCAGCAGATAGCTGTCGCCGCCCAGCTGACTCATCTGCTGCCGAATCCACCCGGCCCGGCGTGAAACATAATTGGTCGGATGGCTGGCGCTCCACACTCGTGGGTTCGGCAACACCGCCGCCAGATAGCTCGCCTGCTGCCGGGACAGCGACTTGGCGCTCACGCCAAAGTGATGCCGAGCGGCGGCTTCCGCGCCAAACACGCCGTCGTCCCACTCGACGCTGTTCAGATAGACCTCAAGAATCCGCTGTTTGGGCCAGAACACTTCGATCAGCCCGGTAAACCAGGCTTCCAGGCCTTTGCGCAGCCAGCTGCGTCCGGACCACAGAAACAGGTTCTTCGACACTTGCTGACTCAAGGTGCTGGCGCCGCGAACCGAACCGCCCAGTTCGTTGTGGGCCAGTGCGGCGCGGATCGCACCCAGGTCGAAACCCCAATGCTCCGGGAATTTCTGATCCTCGCCGGCAATCACCGCGACTTTCAGGTCGTCGGAGATTTCATCCCAGGGTTTCCAGGTGCGTTGCAGGTCGATGGGCTCGCCGTCGAACCAGGATTCGATCTTGCGCTCGACCATCAGCGCCGTGCCCGGTGGTGGCACCACGCGAAAAATCAGCACCAGCAATACGCTGCCACCCGCGAACCAGAGCAGGGCCTTCGTGAATCGTCGCAAAAATAAACGCAGCATAGAGATGGCTTGGCCGAACCCGTTGAGCGGGCCATTATACAGACCCTGTTGATCGAGTCTGACTGGAGTTCTCATGCTGCGTGGCTTTCTGATGCTGGCCGCTTTCTTCGGTTTCACCGGCGTTGCCCTTGGTGCGTTCGCCGCCCACGGCTTGAAAAGCCGGCTGACCCCCGAATACCTGGCGATTTTCCACACGGGCGTCACTTACCAACTGGTGCACACCCTGGCCTTGCTGGGAGTTGCGCTGCTGGCCACGCAGATTCCGGGGCGACTGGTCACTTGGGCCGGTGCGTCCTTTGCCATCGGCATCCTGCTGTTTTCCGGCAGCCTGTACGTGTTGACCATGACCGGCATCAGCAAGCTCGGGATCATCACGCCCTTCGGCGGGCTGGCGTTTCTGGTCGGCTGGCTCTGCCTCGGCCTCGCCGCCTGGCGGTTGGCCTGACCGGGTGGTCCATTTCATGACGAATGGCTTGGGTCGCCAAGACTGATCGGGCTAGAATGCCAGCCCCTAAAAATGATGGCGGCATCCGGCATGCGCATTCAGTTGAACGGCGAATCCCTTGAACTGCCCGACGGTGAAACCGTTGCGGCCCTGCTGACCCGTCTGGAACTGACCGGACGCCGGGTGGCGGTCGAGCTCAATCTGGATATCGTCCCGCGCAGCCTGCATGCGGACACCCCATTGAACGACGGCGATTCCGTCGAAGTGGTGCACGCCATCGGCGGCGGCTAGTCGCCCGGCCCGCAAGGGCACAGAATTCTGCAAGAACCTCACCCCTACAGAGGATTTCCCATGAGCATCGTTCGTAGCGACAAGCCCTTCGTCCTGGCCGGTCGTACTTACCAGTCCCGTTTGCTGGTAGGCACCGGCAAGTACCGTGACATGGAAGAAACCCGCCTGGCCATCGAGGCCTCGGGTGCCGAGATCGTCACCTTCGCCGTGCGCCGTACCAACCTCGGCCAGAACCCGGGCGAACCGAACCTGCTCGAAGTCCTGTCGCCGGACCGCTACACCTTCCTGCCGAACACCGCCGGTTGCTTCGACGCGATCGAAGCCGTGCGCACCTGTCGCCTGGCCCGTGAGCTGCTCGACGGCCACAACCTGGTGAAGCTGGAAGTGCTGGCGGACCAGAAAACCCTGTTCCCCAACGTGATCGAAACCCTCAAGGCCGCCGAAGTGCTGGTCAAAGAAGGCTTCGACGTGATGGTCTACACCAGCGATGACCCGATCATCGCCCGTCAACTGGCGGAAATCGGCTGCATCGCGGTCATGCCGCTGGCCGGTCTGATCGGCACGGGCCTGGGGATCTGCAACCCGTACAACCTGCAGATCATCCTCGAAGAAGCCAAGATTCCGGTGCTGGTGGATGCCGGTGTCGGTACCGCTTCCGACGCCACCATCGCGATGGAGCTGGGTTGCGAAGCGGTGCTGATGAACTCGGCCATCGCTCACGCCCAGCAACCGGTCATGATGGCTGAAGCCATGAAACACGCGATCGTCGCGGGCCGCCTGGCCTACCTCGCCGGCCGTATGCCGAAAAAACTCTATGCCAGCGCCTCTTCGCCGCTGGATGGTCTGATCAAGTAAGAGCCATTGATGACTGAATCAAACGACACGCCAATCCAGACGGAAGAAGGCGACGAGCGCCAACACCGCCGCATCAAGAGTTTCGTGATGCGCGCCGGGCGCATGACCGAAGGCCAGCAAAAAGGTCTGGAACAGGGCACGCCGCTGTTCGTGCTGCCTTTGGCCGACGCGCCGGTGGACTTCGACCAGGTGTTCGGTCGCTCGGCACCGCGTTCGCTGGAAATCGGTTTCGGCATGGGCCATTCGCTGCTGGAAATGGCCGCCGCTTCGCCGGAACAGGATTTCATTGGCGTGGAAGTGCACCGCCCGGGTGTCGGTGCGCTGCTCAATGGCGTACTGACTCAAGGCCTGACCAACCTGCGGGTCTACGATTGCGACGCGATCGAAGTGCTCAACCGTTGCGTGGCCGACAACAGCCTCGATCGCCTGATGCTGTTTTTCCCGGACCCGTGGCACAAGAGCCGCCATCACAAGCGTCGTATCGTTCAGGCGTCGTTCGCTGAACTGGTGCGCAGCAAGTTGAAGGTCGGCGGGATCCTGCACATGGCCACCGACTGGGAACCGTATGCTGAGTACATGCTGGAAGTGATGAATGTCGCGCCGGGTTATCGCAACCTCGCCGAAGACGGCAAGTGCGTACCGCGCCCGGCCGAGCGCCCGATCACCAAGTTCGAACGCCGCGGCGAACGTCTTGGGCATGGCGTGTGGGACCTGAAGTTCGAAAAGCAGTCCTGAGCCCTACGCAATAAACCTGTAGGAGCCGGCTTGCTGGCGATGGAGTGTCAGTCACCTCAATGTTGACTGACACTCCATCGCCAGCAAGCCGGCTCCTACATTTTTTTTGTGTGGTACTAAAGAGCGGCGTTCATCCGCCGAGAGCCTCTCGTCCCCACTTGTAAAGGAAGACAAGTTTTGAAAACCATCCTCGCTTGTACGCTGTTTTTAAGTCTGCTGTTTTCCGCAGCTTGCGAGCGCGTAGTCACGCCTGAAGAATACTTTGCAATCGCCCAGAGAGCGGCCGATAAAATCAAGCGTGAGGCCGATGAAAGGCTCAAGCGTGAGGCCGCGGGAGAAACTGCTTTCGAGTTCACCCCGGAGCAGCTACGCAATGCGCAAGGTGATATCGAAGCACTCGTAGACAACTTGAAACGCGCGTCTGATGGCGGCCACATACTTGCCACGTACTTTTTGGCTAACCTGCAGGACAACTCGATGTTCTCTGAGAGGACGCGCAAAGAGACCTGTGGTCTGTACCAGAAAACCATGGACCAAGGTTTGCTGGCGGGTGCTGTCAGCTATTACCACTTATGCGATAAGGCATACGAAAGGTTCGAACTGCGTAACCCGGATCACCTGAAGTACCTGCAAGCGCTGGAGCAGTTGCTGCAAAAGCCCGACGCTCATGTTGACTCCTATCCGTTACCGGCCAAGCATTCCCTGTGTTTCTTCGACGAAGCTGCGCCATTGCCGCAGCAGGGTGCGTTGGCGGCCATGCGTGCCCAGGCCGTCGCGCTGACACTGTCGGAAGAACAGTTTCGTGCCGAGGCCAATTACATTCTTGCGCTGACGCGTGAGAATGAACATGACCGGCCTGACAGTCAAAATATCGCTTATCTGGATAAGGCTGAAGCGCTGGGGTGCAATGATTTTCACGGGCTGAGCGCCATGATGCGCAATGCAGTGAAGGTGAAGTGAGCCTGATTAGCCTGGATGCATACCAGTGTAGGAGCCAGCTTGCTGGCGATGGAGTGTCAGTCACCTCAATGTTGACTGACACTCCATCGCCAGCAAGCCGGCTCCTACAGGTTTTTTTGTGCCCGCAAATCAGCGGCGGTCAGCGACTACGCCGATGAGCACCAGCACCACCAACAACACCGGCGCCAGGCTGTAGTTGTTGAACTGACTCAGACCACGGACGATCCACGGCGTGGCGTAGATCAGCGCGGCGCCGCTGCCGATCATGCACACCAGCGCCAGCAACGGCACGCGCAAAGCGCCGGCGATGCTGCCCAGGCGTTGATCGATCCAGGCTTTGATGTCCGCGCCGAACAGCACCAGCAGGCAGCCCACCAGTGCCAGAGAGATTTCCGACAGGTTGCTGCGGCTCCAGCGGGAGGCGGTGGCGAGCAGGTCGAATATCAAATCCATTGGTTTTCCCTTAAGGCTGAAATCAGTTCAGAAATTTTTGCAGCAAGTCGTTGAGGAACAGCTGCCCGCGTTCGGTGGCCGCCAGGCGTGACGGTTCGACCTGCAACAGGCCGCTTTGTTCGGCGTCGCGGCGTCCTTCGGCGAGGCTTTCCAGGCTCAGCCCGGTACGTTCCGGGTACAGCCGCGATTCCACGCCATCGGTCAGGCGCAAAGCGTTCATCAGGAAATCGAACGGTAATTCATCATTGGTCAGGGCTTTTTCGCCGGCCTTGAAGCTTTTCTTCGGGTTCAGGTAGTCCTTTGGCAGGCGCGTCTTCCAGGTGCGCACGATGCGCCCGTCCGGATGACTGAGCTTGCCATGGGCGCCGGCGCCGATGCCGATGAAGTCGCCGAAACTCCAGTAGTTGAGGTTATGCCGCGCCGGACGACCGGGCTGGGCATACGCCGAGACTTCGTATTGCGCGTAACCGTGTTCGGCGAGCAACGCCTGGCCGGCTTCCTGAATGTCCCACAGCGTGTCGTCTTCCGGCAGCGTCGGCGGCTGGTTCCAGAACACTGTGTTCGGCTCCAGCGTCAGTTGATACCAGGACAGGTGCGTCGGTTTCAGGGCGATGGCCTGGCGCAGGTCGTTCAGCGCATCGTCCAGCGTCTGGTCGGGCAGACCGTGCATCAAGTCGAGGTTGAAGTTATCGAACCCGGCCTGACGCGCCATGCCGGCGGCGCGCACGGCTTCATCGCCGTTGTGAATCCGCCCCAGGGCCTTGAGTTTGTCTTCCTGGAAGCTCTGGATGCCGATCGACAGGCGATTGATGCCCAATGCGCGGTAGGCGACGAACTTCTCTTGCTCGAACGTCCCCGGATTGGCTTCCAGGGTGATTTCGATATCGCTGGCAAACGGGATGCGCTGCTCGACGCCTTTGAGCAAACGGCCCAGTGCCTCGGCGCTGAACAGGCTCGGCGTGCCGCCACCGAAGAAGATCGAGCTCAACTCACGGCCGTAGACCGCATGCAAATCCTGATCGAGGTCCGCCAGCAAGGCATCGACGTACTCTTCTTCCGGCAGCACCGGGCTGGCGGTGTGGGAGTTGAAGTCGCAATAAGGGCATTTGCGCACACACCACGGGATGTGGATGTACAGCGCCAGGGGCGGTAGCACAGGGAGCGCGGCCCGAGGCGATTGTGCGGCACCGCCGAAGATCAGCGGTGACGCGGAGGAGTCACGGGTCATTTCAGTCCCAGACGCTGGCGCAGCAGATCCATTGCACGGGCGCGGTGGCTGATCCGGTTCTTGTCGCTCGGGCTCAGTTCGGCGCTGGAGCAATCACGCTCGGGCACCCAGAACAGCGGATCGTAACCAAAGCCGTGCTCACCGCTGGCCTGGGTCAGGATGCGGCCGTGCCACAGGCCTTCGCAGAGGATCGGCAGCGGATCATCAGCGTGGCGTACCAGCGCCAGCACGCAAACGAACTGCGCACCGCGCTCGGCTTCCGGCACCTCTTTCAAGGCATCGAGCAGCTTGGCGTTGTTCGCCGCATCGCCTTTACCGTCGGCGTAACGGGCCGAGTAGATCCCCGGCGCACCGCCGAGGAAATCCACCGCCAGGCCGGAATCGTCGGCCAGTGCCGGCAAACCGGAAATACGCGCGGCATTGCGGGCCTTGAGGATGGCGTTCTCGACGAACGACAGGCCGGTTTCTTCAGGCTCGACGCTGCTGAACTCACCGATCGAGCGCAGTTGCACCGAGTCGCCGAGCATGGCCTGGAGTTCCTTGAGTTTGCCGGCGTTATGGCTGGCCAATACGAGTTGCGTGAAGTTCATCATTCGCCGGGGAAAAGCTCTTGGTTGAAATTGATGGTGTTGATCTTGTCACCGTTCTGCACCTTGATCTCAAAGGTGCGTACTTCCTGTTGTTCGACCGGGTACTGCGCGATGTAGTAGATCGCGCCCTGTTCGGTGATCTGTTTGAATTTCAGTGCCACGCTCTGGCTGGTCAGGTCTTTGACCGTGCCGCTCACCTGAGCCATCTGTGGCTTGCCATTCTTGAGCACCGAAATGTTGATCACGCCCTGGTTCTTGCTGCGGGTGAGTTCCGCGGCCTTGGCGATATCGGGTGTCAGGAAAGTGGAATTGAAGGTGTTGTAATGCACCGTCACATCGCCGAATTTTTCCTGGCGGTCACCTTTGATGACGTCCGCGGCCATGGCGGTGACGCTCAGGCAAGCTGTGAGTAAAAACAGTGCTAGACGACCCATGATCGTTCTCCTTGGAATAACGTGGTTCAGACCGCGATCCTGTGATCCTGCAGCATCGGGCTGCTGACGCGATAGATACCGATCTCACCTAACAGATTAGGCCATACCTTGCTCGCCCACCCGTGCCGATGCTGTTGATCCACGGCCAGCCGATCAATGACCTTGGCGTCACGTTCGCGACATAACGCTTCAAAGTCCTCGAAGGTGCAGAAGTGAATGTTCGGCGTGTTGTACCAGGTGTACGGCAGGAAGTCGGAGACCGGCATCCGGCCCTTGCTCGCCAGGTACCAGCGGCAGCGCCAGTGACCGAAGTTTGGGAAGGTAATGATGCACTGGCGACCGACGCGGAGCATTTCGTCGAGGATCTTGTCCGGGTAATGCACGGCTTGCAGCGCCTGGGTCATGACCACGACGTCGAAGCTGTTGCTGGCAAAGTTGCCCAGGCCCTTGTCCAGGTCCTGTTCGATCACGTTGATGCCCTTGGCCACGCACTCGGCGATGTTGTCCGGGTCGTTTTCCAGGCCATAGCCGGTCACTTGCTTGTGGTCGCGCAGCCACGTCAGCAGCTCGCCGTCACCGCAACCGAGGTCGAGCACGCGGCTGCCGGCGGGGATCCATTCCTGGATGATTTCCAGATCAGCTCTCATGGCTTTCTCACAACGTAATGCGGTTCATGTAATTGCTGAATGCCTGCAGGTAGCGCGGGATCGGAATCAGGAAGGCGTCGTGGCCTTGCGGAGCGTCGATCTCGAGGTAGCAGACGTCTTTCTTGGCCGCCATCAACGCGTCCACCAGTTCCCGCGAGCGGGCAGGGGAGAAGCGCCAGTCGGTGGTGAAGGACATCACGCAGAACTTGGCCGAGGCGCCGGCGAAGGTTTTCGCCAGGTCATCGTCGAAGTTCGCCGCCGGGTCGAAGTAGTCCAGCGCCTTGGTCATCAGCAGGTAGGTGTTGGCGTCGAAACGCCCGGAGAACTCTTCCCCCTGATAACGCAGGTAGCTTTCCACCTGGAACTCGACGCTGTGGAAGTCGTAGTTGAGCTTTTCACTCTTCAGGCCGCGACCGAATTTTTCGCCCATGGAGTCGTCGGACAGGTAGGTGATGTGCCCGACCATCCGCGCCAGCATCAGGCCGCGCTTGGGGATCACGCCCGCTTCCTGGAACGAACCGCCGTGGAATTCGGGGTCGGTGAGGATCGCCTGGCGCGCCACTTCGTTGAAGGCGATGTTCTGCGCCGACAGCTTCGGTGCCGAGGCGATGGCCAGGCAGTGACGAATGCGATCGGGGTAGGTGATGCTCCACTGCATGGCCTGCATGCCGCCGAGACTGCCGCCAATCACGGCGGCCCATTGGCCGATGCCGAGCAGATCGGCCAGGCGCGCCTGGCTGTGCACCCAGTCTTCGACGGTCAGCACTGGGAAGTCGGCGCCAAACGGCTTGCCGGTCTCCGGGTTGATGCTGCTCGGGCCGGTGGAGCCGTTGCAACCGCCGAGGTTGTTCAGGCTGACCACGAAGAACTTGTTGGTGTCGATGGGCTTGCCGGGGCCGATGCAGCTGTCCCACCAACCGGGCTTGCGGTCGTCGGGGCTGTGGAAGCCGGCGGCGTGGTGGTGCCCGGACAGGGCGTGGCAGATCAGCACGGCGTTGCTCGCCGTGGCGTTCAGCGTGCCGTAGGTTTCGTAAATCAGGTCATAGGCCGGTAGCGATCGACCGCAGGCTAACGCCAGGGGCTCGCTGAAGTGCGCCACTTGGGGCGTCACCAGGCCAACAGAATCGGGGGGAAAGGCAGCTGGCATCGACCCTGCTCTCGTTGAAATGAGGCGTAAGTCTAAAGACCGGTGGGGTAAGCGGCAAGCAATGGCCGGGCCTGATTTGATTCAGTCAAATCGGGTTGCCTTCATCGCGAGCAGGCTCACTCCCACAGGGGAACGCATATCCCTGTGGGAGCGAGCCTGCTCGCGATGAACGATGACGCGGTATCAGATCAAACCAAGCAGACCTTGAGGCATGAAGGCAAAGTATGCCAGCCGCGGAATCAGCCAGCTTTGCAGCAACTGGATCACGATAAACGCGAAGATCGGCGAGATGTCGAGACCGCCCAGGTTCGGGATGATCCGGCGGAACGGGGCCAGTACCGGTTCGGTAATCTGCGCGACCAGCTCGGCGCCCGGATTGTGGCTGCCCGGCGCGACCCAGGACAGGATCACGCTGATGATCATCGCGTAGAACAGGATGTTCAGGAACAGCGAGAACAGCGCAATCAGCGCCCACGGCACCAGTAGCACCCAGTCGACCATGAAGCCCTTGAGCGACACGATCACCGCGATCAGCAGCATCTGCACGATCAGCGCCAGCACCAGCGACGACATGTCCAGCCCGAACATGCTCGGGATGACCCGGCGCAGCGGTTTGAGCAACGGTTGGGTGGCCTTGACGATGAACTGGCAGAGCGGGTTGTAGAAGTTCGCCCGGACCAGTTGCAGGATGAAGCGCAACAGCACGATCAGCAGGTACAGGCTGCCCAGGGTTTTGATGATGAAAATGGCAGCGTCATTGAGTCCGAGCATCATTGATTCCTTTATGAGAGCTGATTAGCGACCGAGCTGCTCGGCCATCTCGGCCGAACGGTGCGCAGCGGCGCCGAGTGCTTTTTCCACCAGGGCTTCGAAGCCATCAGCCTGGAACGATTTGATTGCAGCTTCTGTAGTGCCCGCCGGCGACGTTACACGGCGACGCAATTCCGCGGCGTCGACATCGCTGGAAACCGCCATGTGCGCGGCGCCCAATGCGGTTTGCAGGGTCAGTTGCGCGGCGATGTCGGCCGGCAGGCCGAGTTTCACGCCAGCGGCCGTCATCGCTTCGATCAGCAGGAAGAAGTACGCAGGGCCGGATCCGGAAACAGCGGTGACGGCGTCCAGTTGCTGTTCCTCGTTCAACCACAGGGCGATGCCCACCGCCGACAGCAGCTCTTGCGCTTGCTGGCGTTGCTCGGCGGACACTTCGGCGGTGGCGAACAAGCCGCTTACGCCCTGACGAAGCAGAGACGGAGTGTTAGGCATACAGCGCACGATCGGCTGCGCGCCGAGCCAGTTGTTCATGCTGGCGCAGGTGATCCCGGCAGCGATCGACACCACCAGTTGATTGGGTTTCAGGCTCGGGCGAATCGCTTCACACACGGCTTTCATTGCCTGGGGTTTGACCGCCAGAACGACCACGTCCGCACCTTGAATGGCCTCGGCGTTGTCGGCGAATACGTCGATGCCGTGCTCGGCGTTCACTTTGGCGCGGGTTTCAGCGCCCGGATCGCTGGCGCGGATCTGCGCAGCGTCCAGACCTTTGGCGCGCAGGCCGCCGATCAGGCTGGCGGCCATGTTGCCGGCACCGATAAAGGCAATACGAGTCTTGCTCATGTCAGGTCCTTATAAATAGAAGAGTCGGCCACGGGGTCAAGGCTGACTGTAGTCGCGGGCGCCGAACAGGGCTGTACCGATGCGGACCCAGGTGGCGCCCATGGCGATGGCCGACTCGAGGTCGTGGCTCATGCCCATGGAAAGTGTGTCGAGCGGCAGGTTCAGGCTGGCTTGCAGGCTTTGCACGGCAGCAAAAGCGGCGTCCTGGGCGGCGCGATCTTCAGTCGGCTCGGGGATTGCCATCAACCCGCGCAGCGTGAGGCGCGGCAGTTCGCTGATGGCCTTGGCCAGGGCGGGCAGGTCGGCCGGGGTGCAGCCGGACTTGCTGGCTTCACCGCTGACGTTGACCTGGATGCAGATGTTCAGGGGCGGCAGATCGGCAGGGCGTTGTTCCGACAGGCGTTGTGCAATTTTCAGACGATCCACGGAGTGCACCCAGGCGAAATGCTCGGCAATGGCGCGAGTCTTGTTCGACTGAATGGGGCCGATGAAGTGCCAGATCAAGGGCAGGTCGGCCAATTCGAGCTGTTTGCCCAAGGCTTCCTGCAGGTAGTTCTCGCCAAAGTCGCGCAGGCCGGCGGCATGCGCTTCACGCACCGCCTCGGCGGGCTTGGTCTTGCTCACGGCCAGCAGTTGAACGCTGTGCTCGTCGCGGTGGGCGGCGAGGGCCGCAGCGCGGATACGTGAACTAACCAGGGCAATGTTGTCTGCTATCGTGGACATTCAAGAGGCGCCAGCGGGTCTGAGGTTGGCGGCATTCTACTGGAATTGAGGAGTGCTATGGATATCACTGAACTGCTGGCCTTCAGCGCGAAACAGGGCGCGTCCGACTTGCACCTGTCTGCCGGCCTGCCACCGATGATTCGTGTCGACGGCGATGTGCGGCGCATCAACCTGCCGGCGCTGGACCACAAGGCGGTCCAGGAGCTGATCTACGACATCATGAACGACACCCAGCGGGTGGACTTCGAAAAGCACCTGGAAACCGACTTTTCCTTCGAAGTGCCGGGCGTGGCGCGCTTCCGGGTCAATGCGTTCAACCAGAACCGCGGCGCGGGCGCGGTGTTCCGGACCATTCCGTCGAAGGTCCTGAGCATGGACGATCTGGGCATGGGGGAAGTGTTTCGCAAGATTACCGAATCCCCCCGTGGCCTGGTGCTGGTGACCGGCCCGACCGGTTCGGGCAAGTCCACCACGCTGGCGGCGATGATCGATTACCTGAACAACCATCGCCACCATCACATCCTGACCATTGAAGACCCGATCGAATTCGTCCACGAATCGCGCAAATGCCTGATCAATCAGCGTGAAGTCCACCGCGATACCCGCAGCTTCGCCACCGCCCTGCGTTCGGCGCTGCGGGAAGACCCGGATGTGATCCTGGTGGGCGAGATGCGCGACCTGGAGACCATCCGCCTGGCGCTGACGGCGGCCGAGACCGGTCACCTGGTGTTCGGCACGCTGCACACCACCTCCGCGGCGAAAACCATCGACCGGATCGTGGATGTGTTTCCGGGGGACGAGAAGTCGATGGTGCGTTCGATGCTGTCCGAGTCGTTGCTGGCGGTGGTGTCGCAGACGCTGGTGAAGAAGATTGGCGGCGGGCGCATTGCCGCGCATGAAATCATGCTGGGCACGTCGGCGATCCGTAACCTGATCCGCGAGGACAAGGTGGCGCAGATGTACTCGTCGATTCAGACCGGCGGGAATCTGGGGATGCAGACGCTGGACATGTGTTTGAAGGAGCTGGTGAACAAGGGCTTGATCAGTCGCGAGCATGCCCGGGAGAAGGCGCGGTCGCCGGATAATTTCTGAGGGGGATATGTAGCGCTTTCATAGACCCTATCGCGAGCAGGCTCGCTCCCACAGTTGATCGCATTCCAATGTAGGAGCGAGCCTGCTCGCGATGGGGCCAACATGGTCAAAAAAAATCCCGGAACAGGCCCGGGATTTCAGATCAGCGCTGAACAACCTGCAGGCTGTTCTTCTCTTTCGGCAGAACCCGCTTGGCAACCACATAGTGGCTTTCCCAGTACGGTTTCTTCAAGGTGTCGATGGTCACCGACTTGCCACGGCGCGGTGCGTGGATGAAGCGGTCGTTGCCCAGGTAGATGGCAACGTGGTTGACCCGGCGGCTCTTGATGTTGAAGAAAATCAGGTCGCCCGGTTTCAGGTCCTTGCGATCGACTTTCTCGCCGTGACCGCTGGCCATGGCGTTCGAGGTGCGCGGCAGGTCGAAGGTGGCGTCGTTGAACGCGTATTTCACCAGGCCACTGCAATCGAACCCTTTACTTGGGCTGCTGCCGCCCCAACGGTATGGTGTACCGAGGACGTTGACCGCGCGGCTCAGCACATTGCTGCTTTCCTTGGTCGCCATCGGCGGCACAAGGTTGCTGTTGGCTTTGCTCAGCGAAGTCGTTGGTTTGGACGTTTGCTTGTTTTTGCTCGATGGAGCAGAAACATGGGATTTCGGGGTGTAACCATTAACGTTAGGAAGACGTTGCTCACGATTGGTGGCGTGGGCGGCCAGTGGCATCAAAAGGCAAATGGTTAGCCATGTCTTGAAAAATGGACGCATTAGGCAAGGCTCATAAAGGTTAGCGCGAAACTTTATAACAGCTTTTTTTGTCATTCCGAGGCCGTTGGTCGATTCAATCCGGGGGGTAACGGAACCAAATACGCGGCAAATAGACGCAATTGTCCGACAGAAGTCAGGTGCTATAAGGGTTTGACGGGAGACACGGTAGCATTTGCCATACGTCGGCTACCTGTAAAAAAGTCACAAAGAATTCAAGAATATTTATCTATCGTGTGATTCGAGGTCCTTCATGAACACCTATCAACACCCCGTTCCACATCAGGATACGCACAGCAAGGTGATCGGTTACCTACTGTGGATTTTCGGTTTTACCGGCGCTCACCGCTTTTATTACGGCAAGCCGGTGACCGGGACGATCTGGTTTTTCACCTTCGGTTTGTTGGGCATTGGCTGGCTGATCGACGTGTTCCTGATCCCGGCCATGGACCGTGAGGCGGACCTGCGTTTCACCGCCGGGCCTATCGAATACAACGTTGCGTGGATTCTGCTGACGTTTCTCGGGGTGTTTGGCGTGCACCGGATGTATCAGGGGAAGTGGATCAGCGGATTGCTGTACCTGGTGACGGGCGGGTTGTTCTTCCTGGGGGTTTTGTATGACTTCTGGACGCTGAATGACCAGGTGTCGGTGCGAAACGCGCAGAATCGCGGCACCTTCCAGTAAGCCATCGCTGGCAAGCCAGCTCCCACAGGGTTATCGGTCGACCGCAAAATTTGTGGCCACACGCAACATTGTAGGAGCCGGCTTGCCGGCGATGGGAGCGACGCGGTCTTACGCCTGGTGGCTAATCCGCCCATCCACCAGGGTGTAACGCACCACACCCGGCAAGCTATGCCCAATGAACGGGCAGTTCTCACCCTTGGACAACCAGGTCTCACCGGCCACGGTCGACGCCGCAGGGTCGAACAACACGATGTCCGCCGCGCCACCCACCGCCAGTTTCCCCGCCGGCAAGCGCAATGCTTGCGCAGGCCCGGCACTCAGTCGCGCCAGCAGCGTCGGCAGATCCAGCAAGCCATCTTCCACCAGCGTCATTGCCAGCGGCAGCAACAGCTCGACGCTGCTGATGCCCGGCTCGGTCGCGCCGAACGGCGCCAGCTTGGCGTCCCGCTCGTGAGGCTGGTGATGGCTGGATATCGCCGAGACCACACCGGACTTCACGGCCGCCCGCAGGCCATCGCGGTCAGCGCGGGTGCGCAGCGGCGGTTGCACGTGATAGAGGCTGCTGAAGTCGATCAGTGCTTCATCGGTCAGGATCAACTGATACAGCGCCACATCGGCCGTCACCGGCAACCCACGGGCCTGGGCCTGAGCGATCAAGGCCACGCCACGAGCGCTGGTGAGCTGGCTGAAGTGCGCGCGCACGCCGCTTTGCTCGACCAGCAGCAGGTCACGGGCGAGGGCCACGGTTTCCGCGGTTTCCGGAATGCCCGGCAAACCGAGGAAACTGGCGGTCGGGCCTTCATGCGCCAGGCCACCTTCGGCCAGGTCATGGTCCTGGGAGTTGAAAATCACCGTCAGGTCGAAAGTCGCCGCGTATTCCAGCGCCCGGCAAAGGGTGCGGGTGTTGCGGAAGCTTTCCAGGCCGTTGCCGAAGGCCACGCAACCGGCATCGCGCAGGGCAACGAGTTCTGCCAGTTGTTCACCATCCAGGCCTTTGCTCAGGGCCCCGATCGGGAAGACCTTGGTGTTGCCGGCCTCACGGGCGCGGTCGAGGATCAGTTCGGCCACGGCCGAGGTGTCCAGCACCGGTTTGGTCTTTGGCGGGCAGCACAGGCTGGTCACGCCACCGGCTGCGGCGGCGCGGGTTTCGCTGACGATCGAACCCTTGCGGCTGTAACCCGGCTCGCGCAGGGCGACGTTCAGGTCGACCAGACCGGGAGCGGCCACCAGGCCTTGGGCGTCGATGGTATCGACGGCAACGAAACCGGCTGGCGCGGCGCCCAGGGCGACGATCTTGCAGGCTTCGATGTGGATATCTGTCACTTGATCCAGCCCGCTGACTGGATCGATCACGCGTGCGCCGAGAATGCTGAGCTTCACTGGGCGTTCTCCTGCTCGAATTGGCGCTGGGCAGTCTGCCCGCTCATGGCCATGGACAAAACGGCCATACGAATGGCGATGCCGTAGGTCACCTGGTTGAGAATCACCGAGTGCGGGCCGTCGGCCACCGCCGACTCAATCTCCACCCCGCGGTTGATCGGGCCCGGGTGCATGACGATGCAATCCGGTTTGGCACCGGCCAGGCGCGCGGTGGTCAGGCCGAACAGGCGATAGAACTCGCCTTCGCTCGGCAGCAGGCCGCCGGTCATGCGTTCGCGTTGCAGGCGCAGCATGATCACCACGTCGACGTCTTTCAGGCCTTCGGTCATGTCGGTGTAGACCTTCACGCCGTATTGCTCGATGCCGATCGGCAGCAGGGTTTTCGGCGCGATCACGCGGATGTCCGGGCAGCCGAGGGTTTTCAGCGCGAGCATGTTCGAGCGCGCGACCCGCGAGTGCAGGATGTCGCCGACGATGGCCACGGAAAGGTTTTCGAAGCTGCCTTTGTGCCGACGGATCGTCAGCATGTCGAGCATGCCCTGGGTCGGGTGCGCGTGACGGCCGTCGCCGCCGTTGATGATCGCCACTTGCGGGCACACGTGCTCGGCGATGAAGTGCGCGGCGCCGGAATCACCGTGGCGCACGACGAACATGTCGGCGGCCATGGCTTCCAGGTTGCGCAGGGTGTCGAGCAGGGTTTCGCCCTTGCTCGCCGACGAGGTCGACACGTTCAGCGTGATCACGTCGGCCGACAGGCGCTGGGCCGCCAGTTCGAAGGTGGTGCGGGTACGGGTGGAGTTCTCGAAGAACACGTTGCACACGGTCTTGCCGCGCAGCAACGGGACTTTCTTCACCGCCCGGGCGCCGACTTCGAGGAACGAGTCGGCGGTGTCGAGGATTTCCGTCAGCAGCTCGCGGCGCAAACCGTCGAGCGAGAGGAAGTGGCGCAGCTGGCCCTGATCATTGAGCTGCAGCGGGCGCTTGGTGTCTAGAGGCGTCATCGCGAGGGGACTCTCAATAGGGCGAATTAAAGGGCGAGGTCTTGCAGTTCGAGCTGGAGTTCCGGACCGGACAACTTCACGCGCTCGTGGGCGGCCAGCGACAGGGTCGCGCCGACCACGTTCGGGCGGATCGGCAGTTCGCCGGCGTCCAGGTCCAGCAGGCACACCAGCGTCACGCTGGCCGGGCGGCCGTAGTCGAACAGTTCGTTCATCGCGGCGCGGATGGTGCGACCGCTCATCAGCACATCGTCGATCAGCACCAGGTCCTGGCCTTCGATCTCGAACGGCAGCGCCGAAGGGCGCACCTGCGGGTGCAGGCCGTTCTGGCTGAAATCGTCACGGTAGAAAGATACGTCCAGGGTGCCGAGCGGCGCGTCGCTGCCCAGTTCTTCGAGCAACGCCTGGGCGACCCAGACGCCACCGGTACGAATCCCGATGTAGCGCGGTTCGCTGATGCCACGGTGTTCCAGATGGGCCTTGAGACTGATGGCCATCTGGCTGATCAGTTCGGCGGGATTGGGCAGGCTCATGGTTGCTCCTTCTTGGGCCCGAGCCGGGTGGTGCTGGAGGTGGCTCGGGTTGTCGCTATAGAGAGTCGCTTGTTACGGCTCTTCAGGATTCGAACAGTGCGGTGTTTTCGTCGAGCCAGCCTTGCAGCAGCAGGGCGGCGGCGATGGCGTCGACCGGGTTGTCGCGGTAACTGCCTTTTTGCCCGCCACGATCACGCCGTTCGCCTTTGGCTTCGAAGGTGGTCAGGCGTTCATCGTGGGTATAGAAGGGCAGGTTGTAGCGGCCGTTGAGGCGGCGGGCGAATTTCTCGGCGCGCAGGCACATGTCGCTGGGCGTGCCGTCCATGTTCAAGGGCAGGCCGACCACCACGGCGTCGGGTTTCCATTCCTTGATCAGGGCTTCGACCTGATTCCAGTCGGGAACGCCGTTTTGCGCTTTCAGGGTGCACAGCTCGCGGGCCTGGCCGGTAATCACCTGGCCGACCGCCACGCCGATCTGTTTGGTGCCGTAGTCGAAACCCAGGATCAGACGCAGAGCCATCAGGCGTGTCCCGCCTGGCTGGTCAACAGGCTGAGATTGACGCCGAGGTGTTTGGCCGCCGCTTCGAGGCGCAGCTCGCTGCTGGTGTTGAACAGGATGTCGGCGTCGAACGGGCAGGTCAGCCAGGCGTTTTGCGCCAGTTCGGCCTCAAGCTGCCCGGCTTCCCAGCCGGCGTATCCCAGGGTAATCACGCTCTTGGCCGGGCCGACGCCGTCAGCGATGGCGAACAGCACATCCTGGGACGTGGACAGGGACAGGTCGCCTTCCAGATCAACGGTCGCCTGAAACTTCTTGCCCGAGGGGTGCAGGACGAAACCGCGATCGGTCTGCACCGGGCCGCCGATGAAGATCGGCACATGCTGGCAGAGCAATGGCGGTTCGATATCGGGGCGCAGTTGCTCGAGGATATCGGCGAGGTTCAGGTCTTGCGGACGGTTGACCACCAGCCCCATGGCACCATTGGCCGTGTGCTCGACGATGTAGGTCAAGGTGTGCGCAAAGTTCGGGTCGGCCATGTGAGGCATGGCGATCAGGAAGTGATGCTTGAGGTAGCTGGGGCTGACGTTTTTCATGAGCGCTAGTGTGGCGTTGGAGGGGCGAACTGACAAGCTGGGGAATCAATGTTTGCCTTAGATTGATCGCGGGTTCACCAGCTCGAAAGGCTGTAACACGACCCTGTAGGAGCCGGCTTGCCGGCGATAGCGATCTCAAGGACGCCATCGCCGGCAAGCCGGCTCCTACAGGTCATATGCCCGTCAGTTGCTGGAGAGTCTGTCCCCGCGCGCAAACTTCCACGTCCGGATGATTTCCAGCCGGTCGATATCCGACAAATCCCCGGTAAACGGTGCAAAGGGCGCGGCCAGCCTGACGATCCGCTGCGCCGCCTGGTCCAGCAACGGCTGCCCCGACGACTCCAGCACCAGCACTTCATACAAAGAACCGTCGCGATTGATCGAGACCATCAGCCGCAAATTGCCGTAGATCTGCTTGCGCCGGGCTTCGTCCGGATAATTGAGGTTGCCGATGCGCTCGACCTTCTTGCGCCACTCGTCTTTATACCAGGCGCCTTTGTCGCGCATGGTCGAGGCCGCGCTCAGGCGGTGGATGCGCGGGCGCTTGGCGTACAGCTGCTGTTCGTTGGCCAGTTCCGCTTCGAGGCTGGCGATGTCGCTGGACAGCTGTTCGGTGTCGAACGTCGGCGCGGCGACGGCGGGCTTGGTCTCGGGCTTGGTTTCTTCGGTCTTGGTCGGCGCTTTTTTCGGCTTCGGCGCAACGGTGGTCACGGCAGCCTTGGGTGCGGCTTCCTGCACTTCAGGCTTGGCGGCCGGCGGGGGCGTGACTTTCTTTACCTGATTGTCCTGGAACGGCGCGACCTCGGTGGTCTTGGGAATCGCCTTTTTATCCAGGGTGCCGCTGCCTTCCTGATTTTCCTGGGCGAGGAAATCAGCCTTGGCCGGCTTCTTTTCGCTTTTGAAGGTGGCGAGGGTGATTTCCAGGGTTTTGCTGATCTGCTGGGGTTCAACCATGGTGAACCCGACGCCCAGCAGCAATGCCAGGTGAACCAGCGCCGCGAGGAACAGGGTAAATCCGAGGCGATCAGCCGGGCGCACGCCACGATGGGCGAGTTCAGCGGGCAGATCGGACGGGAGTGTCATGACAAGAAAACCAACATCGCGTTTTTCACAGGCCGCGGATGATAACGCAATGTTGGTCGCACCTTGGGTGTTCTATATCAACGAGCCTTGAGCTTCTGATCGATGGCATCCATCAGCAGGCCGCCGATGTCGGTGCCGAACGCATTATCAATCTCGCGAATGCAGGTCGGGCTGGTGACGTTGATTTCCGTCAGGTGCTCGCCAATCACGTCCAGACCCACGAACAGCAGGCCTTTCTCGCGCAGGGTCGGGCCGACCTGGGCGGCGATCCAGCGATCCTTGTCGCTCAGCGGACGGGCTTCGCCACGGCCGCCGGCCGCGAGGTTGCCACGGGTTTCGCCAGCGGCAGGAATCCGCGCCAGGCAGTAATCAACCGGTTCGCCGTCGATCATCAGGATGCGCTTGTCGCCGTCCTTGATCGCCGGCAGGTACGCCTGGCCCATGATCTGCTGGGTGCCGAGCGCGGTCAGGGTCTCGAGGATCACCGACAGGTTCGGATCGCCCGCACGGTGACGGAAGATCGAAGTGCCGCCCATGCCGTCCAGCGGCTTGAGGATCACGTCGCCATGTTTGGCGGCGAATTCGCGCAGCACGTCGGCGCGGCGGCTGACCACGGTCGGCGGCGTGCACTGCGGGAACAGCGTGGCAAACAGTTTTTCGTTGCAGTCACGCAGGCTCTGCGGCTTGTTGACCACCAGCACGCCAGCGCGCTCGGCTTGTTCGAGCAGGTACGTGGAGTAGACGAATTCCATGTCGAACGGCGGGTCCTTGCGCATCAGGATCACGTCCAGATCGCTCAGCAGCGCGTCGGTCTCGGCTTCCAGTTCGAACCATTTTTCCGGGTTGGCGAAGACTTTCAGCGGCCGCATCCGCACCCGTGCTTCACCTTCGCCCTGGTACAAATCCTGCTGTTCCATATAGAACAGTTCCCAGCCGCGCTTCTGTGCGGCCAGCAGCATGGCCAGCGAGCTGTCCTTTTTATAGGAAATGCTGGCAATGGGATCCATGACAATCCCGACGCGAACGCTCATGGGGTATTCCTCGAAAATGGGGGCGGTCTATGTAGGAGCGAGCCTGCTCGCGATGGAGGCCAACGATGACGCTCGCAGTCTGACACCCCGCGGTGCCCTGACAATCATCGCGAGCAAGCTCGCTCCTACAGTAAAAGGCCAGAAAAATGTGGCGTCAGAGTGGCGCCGAGTGTGTTCCCGGTCAAGGAAAAACCACCGCGCAGGTCGGCCGATAGATTGGTGTTGGAGACTGTGCTAAAAAGACTGCCAAGGTGTGCTGGCCCTTGAACATCAAGGGTTTCGAGCCCTCGTTATCCGGAAAACGGACATATTGATTCGCAAAGGCGACGGCAGAGCATTTATGGACCAGCATTCCAGCGCCTTGAAGGTCATGGTGATCGACGATTCGAAGACGATTCGCCGCACCGCCGAAACGCTGTTGAAGAACGTGGGGTGTGAGGTCATCACGGCCATCGACGGTTTCGATGCCCTGGCCAAGATTGCCGACCATCATCCCGGCATCATCTTTGTCGACATCATGATGCCGCGTCTGGATGGTTATCAGACCTGCGCCCTGATCAAGAACAACAGTGCGTTCAAGTCCACGCCAGTGATCATGCTGTCGTCCAAGGACGGGCTGTTCGACAAGGCCAAGGGGCGCATCGTCGGCTCCGACCAGTTTTTGACCAAGCCTTTCAGCAAGGAAGAACTGCTGAACGCGATCCAGGCCCATGTACCGGGCTTCGCCGCTGTTTTGCCGCAGTAGGACACGCACAGTGACGCTCGGCCAACGGGCCCGGCGTCGACAAGAATGGGGAAAACCATGGCACGTATTCTGATCGTCGATGATTCGCCGACTGAAATGTACAAACTGACCGGCATGCTGGAAAAGCACGGTCATGAAGTGTTGAAAGCCGAAAACGGCGCCGACGGCGTGGCCCTGGCCCGTCAGGAAAAACCTGACGCGGTGCTGATGGACATCGTCATGCCCGGTCTGAACGGCTTCCAGGCGACCCGCCAGCTGACCAAAGACCCGGAAACCGGGCACATTCCGGTGATCATCATCACCACCAAGGATCAGGAAACCGACAAGGTCTGGGGCACCCGTCAGGGCGCCAAGGATTACCTGACCAAGCCCGTCGACGAAGACACCCTGATCAAAACCCTGAACAACGTGCTGGCCGGTTGATCTTCCGGCCATGACCGAGTCGCTGACTGCCTTCGAACTGCTGCTGCAGATCGACCAGCGCTGCCGTCTGCTGGCGGCGGACTTGCCGTCCCAGCCGACCCGGCAGGACAGCTGGAGCGGTATCGGTTTTCGCCTGGGCGAGCAGTGGTACGTCGCGCCCATGGGCGAAGTCAGCGAAGTCCTGCATGAACCGCGTTTCACGCAACTGCCGGGGGTCAAGCCCTGGGTCAAGGGCGTGGCCAACCTGCGCGGGCGCCTGCTGCCGATGATGGATTTGTGTGCCTTCTTCGGGCATGAATTGTCGGCGGCGCGCAAGCAGCGGCGGGTGCTGGTGGTTGAGCATGACGACGTGTTCGCCGGGTTGATGGTCGATGAAGTCTTCGGCTTGCAGCATTTCGCCCAGGACAGTCTGCAACCGATGGACGACGTGAACGGCCCGATGGCACCGTTCATCAAGGGTCGGTTCGAGCGTGAGCAGGGTTGGCAGGTGTTCAGCCCGTTTACGTTGGCAAAGTCGCAAAGCTTCATGCATGTAGCGCTATAACCCCGGATCCCTTGTGGGAGCGAGTCTGCTCGCGATTGAACGAAAACGCGATGTACCTGATACACCGCGGCGCCTGAATCGCGAGCAGGCTCGCTCCCACAGGAGACCTTCGGTGGGTTCAGGATGTTGGTTAACAGGCGAGGACCGATGATAAAAGCTAAAACAGGCAAGCCAGAAGGATCGCGCAGCCGTTCGCAGATCATCGCGCTGTTCATCGCGCTGATTGTCTTCATCATGCTGCTGTTCGCCAACTTCGCTTACCTCAACACCCAAGCCACGTACGACAAACAGTACATCGGCCACGCCGGCGAGCTGCGCGTGCTGTCCCAGCGCATTGCCAAAAACGCCACCGAAGCCGCCGCCGGCAAGGCTGCCGCGTTCAAGTTGCTCAGCGATGCGCGCAACGATTTCGCCCAGCGCTGGGGTTATCTGAAGAAAGGCGACCCGACCACCGGCCTGCCGCCAGCCCCGGCGACGGTGCGCCCGGAAATGCGCGCCGTGCAGCAGGACTGGGAACGCCTGCTGAAAAACACCGATGCGATCCTGTCGAGCGAGCAGACCGTGCTGTCCCTGCACCAGGTTGCTGCCACCCTGGCGGAAACCGTGCCGCAATTGCAGGTCGAGTACGAAAAAGTCGTCGAGATCCTTCTGCAGCGTGGCGCACCGGCCGCCCAGGTGGCGATGGCCCAGCGTCAGTCGCTGCTGGCCGAGCGAATTCTCGGCGCGGTGAACACCGTGCTGTCCGGTGACGAAAGCTCGCAACAGGCCGCCGATGCGTTCGGTCGCGATGCCGCGCGCTTCGGCCAGGTGCTCACGGGCATGTTGCAGGGCAACCCGGCGCTGAAAGTCAGCCAGGTCGAAGACCAGGATGCCCGGGCCCGGTTGGTCGAGATTTCCGAGCTGTTCGAATTCGTTTCCGGCTCGGTGGATGAAATTCTGGAAACCTCGCCGGAGCTGTTCAAGGTCCGCGAATCGGCGAGCAACATTTTCACCCTCTCGCAAACCCTGCTCGACGAAGCCTCGCACCTGGCCACCGGGTTTGAAAACCTCGCCGGCGGGCGCGACACTGACACCATTGGCGGCTACGTGCTGGGCCTGCTGGCGTTGATGTCGATTATCCTCATCGGCCTGGTGATGGTCCGCGAAACCAACCGTCAGCTACGGGAAACTGCCGAGAAAAACGAGCGCAACCAGAACGCGATCATGCGCCTGCTCGATGAAATCGAAGACCTGGCGGACGGCGACCTGACCGTGACGGCGTCGGTGACCGAAGACTTCACCGGAACCATCGCCGACTCGATCAACTATTCCGTAGACCAGTTGCGCGACCTCGTGGCCACTATCAACCTCACCGCCGGCCAGGTCGCCGCCGCCGTGCAGGAAACCCAGGCCACGGCCATGCACCTGGCGCAGGCTTCGGAGCATCAGGCGCAACAGATCAGTGAAGCGTCCACCGCGATCAACGACATGGCGCAGTCCATCGACCAGGTCTCGGCCAACGCCGCCGAATCGTCGGCGGTGGCAGAGCGTTCGGTGGAGATCGCCAACAAGGGCAACGAGGTGGTGCATAACACCATCCACGGCATGGACAACATTCGCGAACAGATTCAGGACACCGCCAAGCGCATCAAGCGTCTGGGCGAGTCTTCCCAGGAAATTGGCGACATTGTCAGCCTGATCGATGACATTGCCGACCAGACCAACATCCTCGCGCTCAACGCGGCGATCCAGGCCTCGATGGCCGGTGACGCCGGACGCGGTTTTGCAGTGGTGGCGGACGAAGTCCAGCGCCTGGCCGAGCGTTCGTCCGCCGCGACCCGGCAGATCGAGACCCTGGTGCGGGCGATTCAGGCGGACACCAACGAAGCGGTGATTTCCATGGAACAGACCACCACCGAAGTGGTGCGTGGCGCGCGTCTGGCGCAGGATGCCGGTGTGGCCCTGGAAGAAATCGAAGGCGTGTCGAAGACCCTCGCGGCGCTGATTCAGAGCATTTCCAATGCGGCGCAGCAGCAGACGTCGTCGGCCGGGCAGATTTCCCTGACGATGAACGTGATCCAGCAGATCACCACGCAGACCTCGTCCGGCTCCACCGCCACGGCGGAAAGCATCGGCAACCTGGCGAAAATGGCCAGCCAGTTGCGGCGCTCGGTGTCGGGTTTCACCTTGCCGGCTGCCAAGGCGCAGACTGTGGATAAAGTGTGAGGCGCCCGAGGGCGTTCGAACGATGAACGGAGTGGTTATGGGTGATCGGCACGACTATGTGGCCCTCGAGTGGGTCAAAGGCGAGATTGCCGAAACGCTGAAAGTGGCTCACCAGGCGATTGAAACGCTGCTGGATGACCCGCAGGCGACGCACGCCCTCGGCGAGTGCCTGGCGTGCATCCATCAGGTTCACGGCAGTTTGCAGATGGTCGAGTTCTACGGCGCGGCCCTGCTGGCCGAGGAAATGGAACACCTGACCAGCGCCTTGCAGCAGAACCGCGTCAGCCATCGGGACGAGGCGATTCACCTGTTGATGCAAGCCCTCGGTCAGCTGCCGATCTATCTCGACCGCGTACAAGGCGCCCGTCGCGACCTGCCGCTGGTGGTGCTGCCGCTGATCAACGACTTGCGCAGCGCGCGTGGCGAAAGCCTGTTGTCGGAAACCAGCCTGTTCAGCCCGCAGTTGCCGGACCTGCCGCCGCTGGACGAAGAATCACTGGCGCTGCTGGAACCGGCGGACCTGCCGAGCGTCCTGCGCAAATTGCGCCAGATGTTGCAGATGGCCCTGGTCGGGCTGCTGCGCGAACAGGATGACGAGACCCACCTCGGTTACCTGGCCAAGGTGTTTTCCCGCCTCGAAGGCTTGTGCGGCAACGCGCCCCTGAGCCCGTTGTGGCAAATCGCTTCGGCGCTGGTCGAAGGCATGCGTGGCGGCTCGATCGCCAACAGCCCGGCCCTGCGCAGCCTGTTCAAGGACGCCGACAAAGAACTCAAGCGCCTGCTCGAACACGGCATGCCAGCGATCAATCAACCGGCACCGCCGGAGCTGCTCAAGAGTTTGCTGTTCTACATAGCCAAGGCTGAACACTCCACCGGGCAGATGCTGACCATGAAAGATCGCTACGGACTGGACGATGCGTTGCCTGACAGCGCAATGGTCGATGAAGAACGGGCGCGGCTCGCCGGCCCTGACCGCGATGCCATGCGCTCGGTGCTGGCGGCGCTGTGCGAAGAACTGGTGCGGGTGAAAGAACGCCTCGACCTGTTCGTGCGCAGTGACCGTCAGCACACCTCGGACCTCGAAAGCCTGCTCGCCCCGCTGCGGCAGATCGCCGACACCCTGGCGGTGCTCGGCTTCGGCCAGCCGCGCAAGGTCATCATCGACCAACTGGCGGTGGTGCTGAGCCTGGCTCAGGGGCAGCGCCAACCCAACGACGCGATCCTCATGGACGTCGCCGGCGCCCTGCTTTACGTCGAGGCGACGCTGGCCGGCATGGTCGGTACCGTGGAGCCGGAAAGCCAGGAAGACAGCCGTCTGCCGACCACCGACCTGACGCAGATCCACCAGATCGTGATCAAGGAAGCCCGCATCTGCCTGCAACAGGCCAAGGACATGATCGTCGACTACATCGACGCCGACTGGGACCGCCAGCACCTGCAACCGTTGCCGGCCTTGCTGACCCAGGTGCGCGGCGCGCTGGCGATGATTCCGCTGAGTCGCGCGGCAAGCCTGATCGACGCCTGCAACCACTTCATCCGCGAGCACTTGCTGCTGGAACCGGGCCAGCCGGGTTGGGAAGAACTGGACAGCCTGGCCGACGTCATCACCAGCATCGAGTATTACCTTGAGCGCCTCAGCGACGACCCCGAGGCCGCCGGTGAACAGCTGCTCGACGTCGCGGAAAAAAGCCTCGCGACACTCGGGTTTTTCCCCAGCGAACACGATGTGCCGGTGCTGGAGGATGCGCTCAGCCCGAGCGAAGCCCTGGTCATGCAGGACATGCAGGAGCTGGACGATCCGCAGGTCGTGCAGACCTTGGCCGATGTGCTGGCCAACCCGGTCTCCGCCGTCAATCCACCTGCATTGAACACCCCGGGCAGTCTGTTGCCGCCGCCGACAGGCGAGGCGCCGGTGGACGACGAGTTGCGCGAAGTCTTCCTCGAAGAAACCGATGAAGTCCTGGAAGTCCTCCGGGAGTACCTGCCGCGCTGGTCCGCCAACCCCGAAAATCAATCGGCCCTGACCGAATTGCGTCGCGCTTTCCACACGCTCAAAGGCAGTGGTCGCATGGTTCGCGCGCTGGTGTTGGGTGAACTGGCGTGGGCCGTGGAAAACCTGCTCAACCGGGTGCTGGAGCGCAGTGTTCAACCGGGGCCGGCGGTGCAGCAACTGCTCGGCGATGTGCTGAATTTGCTGCCTGAGCTGGTGGCTGAGTTCGCCGGCAATGCCCAGCGTCAGCGCAACGATGTCGATCAACTGGCCGCACGCGCCCACACCCTCGCCAAGGGCCACGAGCCGCTGGCCGATGAGGACGTGCAGGATGTCGCGGCCCTCGATCCGTTGCTGCTGGAGATCTTCCGCAACGAAGCCGAAACCCATCTGGCCAGCCTCAACCGCTTCCTCGATCAGGCCGCCGAACATGTGCCGTTGCAGGCCAGCGACGAGTTGCAGCGCGCCTTGCACACGCTCAAGGGCAGCGCCTCGATGGCTGGCGTGTTGCCGATTGCCGAGCTGGCGACGCCGCTGGACCAACTGGCCCGCGAGTACAAGGCGCACCTCATTGCCCTGGACCTGGACGAAGTCGAACTGCTGCTGGAGGCCGAAGGCGTGTTCCGCCTCGGCCTGCGTCAGCTCAAGACCGATCCGCTGGCCGAGATTCCCGGCGCGCGTTCGCTGATCGAACGAACACAGACGCTGCTGGCCGAGCGTTTGGAAACACTCTTGAGCGCTCCGAGCACAGCGCTTCGCACCAAGCGCGATCCGCAACTGATCAACAACTTCCTGGCCCAGGGCATGGACATCCTGCTGGATGCCGAAAGCCTGCTGCAGCGCTGGCAGCAGCACCCCGGCGAGCGTCAGGAACTGAGTGCGCTGCTGGACGAATTGACCACCCTGGGTGAAGGCGCGCACCTCGCCGACCTGCACCCGGTGGACGAGCTTTGCGAAGCGTTGCTGGACCTGTATGGCGCGGTGGAGGAAAGCAGCCTGGCGGTCAGCGACCGGTTTTTCCATGAGGCGCAAGGCGCCCACGAAGCTTTGATCAATATGCTCGACGAGCTGGCTGCCGGCCAGGAAGTCAGCCCGCAACCGGAACGCATCCAGGCCTTGCGCGACTTGCTCGATGAAGGCCTCGACCCCTCGGCCATGGGCCTGATCCGCAGTGACGGCAGCCGCACGCTGAGCATTCGCGAATTAGGTGATGCCACCGCCGAATTGGAACAAACCCCTGTAGGAGCGAGCCTGCTCGCGATGGACTCACAGGCACCACATATTTCCAATGAAGACGCGTCATCGTTAACGCCCATCGCGAGCGAGCTCGCTCCTACAGAGAATCGTGCTGTCGATCTGGATGACGAGATCGTCTCGATCTTCCTCGAAGAAGCGGTCGACATCCTTGAAAGCGCCGGCCAGGCCTTGCAACGCTGGCTGAAAGACCCGGAAAACGCCGCGCCGCTGCTGTCATTGCATCGCGACTTGCACACGCTCAAGGGCGGGGCGCGGATGTCCGAGGTCGAGCCGGTCGGTGACCTCGCCCATGAGCTGGAGAGCCTGTACGAAGGCCTGGTCGATCGTCGCTACAACCACAACGAGACGCTGGCGCAGCTGCTGCAGCGAAGCCATGACCGACTGGCGCAGTTGCTTGAGCAACTGCAGAACCAGCATCCGCTGAGCGATCCGGGCGAGCTGATCGCGGCCATCCGCGAATTCCGCCAAGGCAACGTCGGTGCTTCCGAAGCCGTCGAACCGTCACGGGCGCAGGCATCACCGGGGCATGATCCGGAGTTGCTGGAGATCTTCCTCGAGGAAGGCTTCGACATCATCGAAAACTCCGGCGCGGCGCTGGTGCGCTGGCAGGCCGAACCGTCGAATCGCCAGGAAGTGGAAACCTTGCTGCGAGATCTGCACACCCTCAAGGGCGGTGCGCGGATGGTGGAAATCGCCGCCATCGGCGACCTCGCCCATGAGCTGGAATTTCTCTACGAAGGCTTGTCCGCCGGCGTGCTGAAACCCACGGCGGCGCTGTTCGGGCTGTTGCAAAGTAGCCATGACCGATTGGCGCAGATGCTCGACGCCGCACGTGCCGGTCAACCGCTGCCACCGGCTGACCGGCTGATCCACGCGATCAGGAACTTCAGCCATCCGGAAGTGCTGGACGCGCCGGTTGCCGCGCCCGCGACACCCAAGATCGAGACGCCTGCGCCACAAGCCGAGGCCGGCGCCGACATGGTCAAGGTCTCGGCCGAGCTGCTCGACGATCTGGTCAACCTGGCCGGTGAAACGTCGATCTTCCGTGGCCGTATCGAACAGCAGGTCAACGATGCTCAGGTGGCGCTGAACGAGATGGAAACCACCATCGAGCGCATGCGTGATCAGTTGCGCCGGCTCGATACCGAAACCCAGGGACGGATTCTCAGCCGCCAGCAAATCGACGCCGAGCGCTCGGGCTACGAAGACTTCGACCCGCTGGAAATGGACCGTCACTCGCAGTTGCAGCAACTGTCGCGGGCGTTGTTCGAATCGGCTTCCGACCTGCTCGACCTCAAGGAAACCCTCGACCGGCGCAATCAGGATGCGGAGAACCTGTTGCAGCAACAGGGCCGCATCAACACCGAATTGCAGGAAGGCCTGATGCGCACGCGCATGGTGCCGTTCGAGCGGATGCTGCCGCGCCTGAAACGCATCGTCCGCCAGGTCTCCAGCGAGCTGGGCAAAGACGTGGAATTCGTGGTCGGCAACGCCGAAGGCGAGATGGACCGCAACGTCCTCGAACGCATGGCCGCGCCGCTGGAACACATGTTGCGCAACGCGGTGGACCACGGGCTCGAATCCGCAGAAGTGCGCGTTGCGGCCGGCAAACCGGCGCAGGGTCGCATCACCCTGGACCTGTCCCGCGAGGGCGGCGACATCATTTTCGACATCCGCGACGACGGCGCCGGCGTGCCGCTGGACGCGGTGCGGCGCAAGGCAATCAAGCGCGGATTGCTCGCGCCGGACAGCGACATCAGCGACCGCGACGTGCTGCAGTTCATCTTGCAGCCGGGATTCTCCACCGCCGAAAAAATCACTCAGATTTCCGGGCGCGGCGTGGGCATGGACGTGGTCCACGAAGAGGTCCGGCAACTGGGCGGCAGCATGAGCATCGACTCGGTGCCGGGGCAGGGCGTGCATTTCCGCATTCGCCTGCCGTTCACCGTGTCGGTCAATCGGGCGCTGATGGTGCAGTGCGCGGAGGATCAATATGCGATCCCGCTGAACACCATCGACGGCATCGTGCGGGTTCTGCCCAACGAACTCGAAGGGCATTACCGGCTCGACCCGCCGACGTACAAATACGCCGGGCAGCACTATGAACTGTGCTACCTCGGCGAACTGCTGAAAACCAGCACACGCCCGAAACTGCTGGGCCAGAGCCTGCCGTTGCCAGTGTTGCTGGTGCAATGCAACGAGCGGCACATCGCGGTGCAGGTCGATTCGATGGCCGGCACCCGGGAGATCGTGGTGAAAAGCCTCGGTCCGCAATTCGCGGCGGTGCAAGGCTTGTCCGGGGCGACGATTCTCGGCGATGGCCGGGTGGTGCTGATTCTCGATCTGCTCGCACCGATCCGTGCGATGCAGGCGCCTCAGCGGCCGCTGATCCAGGAGGCTGAAGCCGAACCGCACAAACCTCTGCTGGTGTTGGTGGTGGACGATTCGGTCACCGTGCGCAAGGTCACCAGCCGCTTGCTCGAACGCCACGGCATGAACGTGCTGACGGCCAAGGACGGTGTTGATGCCATGTTGCTGCTCGAAGAACACATGCCGGACCTGATGCTGCTGGACATCGAAATGCCGCGCATGGACGGGTTCGAAGTCGCCACCCAGGTGCGCGCCGACGAACGCCTGCAGCACCTGCCGATCATCATGATCACTTCGCGCACCGGCCAGAAGCACCGCGACCGTGCCATGGCCATCGGCGTCAACGACTACCTCGGCAAGCCGTACCAGGAATCGGTGCTGCTCGAAAGCATCGCGTTGTGGAGCAAAACCCATGCTTGATTCGCGCATCAACCAGCGCACCAGCAACCTCACCGGGCTGCTGCTGCCCCTGGCGGACCGCAACCTGATTTTGCCCAACGTCGCGGTGGCCGAACTGATCGACTACCAGCCGGCCGCGTTCGACCTCGATACGCCGCCGTGGTACCTGGGACGGGTGAGCTGGCGGGAGCGGCAGATTCCGCTGCTCAGTTTCGAGTCAGCGTGCGGCGATAAAATCGTCATCGGCGAGCGCGCGCGGATCGTGATCCTCAATGCCCTGGGCGGCCGGCCTGAACTGAAATTCATCGCATTGCTGGTGCAGGGAATTCCGCGCTCGTACAAGCTCGACAGTCAGCTCAGCTATGTGGATGTGCCGTTGTGCGCGCTGGAACAGGCGGCGGTGCAGGTGGGGGACCAGGTAGCCAAGGTGCCGGATTTGCTGGCGTTGGAGGAACTGCTTGTGAGTGCCGGACTGACATGAAGACATCCAAAAGTTGAAGATTCCCAAAAAGGGACCTATCGTTCCCTTTTTGGGACTTGTCGGGCGCTGCCGTGAAAAACCTGTCATTGAGCGAGGCCTTGTTTACCACCACCCAGCAAAAAGTGCTGGGCTTGCTGTTTGGTAAGCCCGATCGAAGTTTTTACGCCAACGAGATCGCCCGCTGGGCTCAGGTGGGTAAAGGCAGCCTTATGCGCGAGCTGGACCGGTTGCAGCAGGCCGGTGTGCTGACCCTGAGCCGTCAGGGCAACCAGACCCACTATCAAGCCAATCCCGAATGCCCCATCTATACCGAACTGCTGGGCATCGCCCGCAAAACCTTTGGTATTGCCGAGCCTTTGCGCCAGGCACTCCAACCCTTTGCCGAACAGGTCACGTGGGCATTTGTGTACGGCTCTATCGCGAAGGATCAGGCAAACGCATCCAGTGACATTGATCTCATGCTGATCGGCGAAGCCCTGCACTACAGTGAAGTGATGGAACGGCTTGTACCGCTGGAGGAACAGCTTGGCCGCGTTCTCAACCCTACGCTCTACACCCCTGACGACTGGGCAGCAAAACTGGAGGCAGAAAACAGTTTCGTCGTGCGCGTGGCACAGCAGGAAAAGATCAATCTGATGGGGGCAAACCCTTTGGAGTCCAAGGATGGGCAGCAACGAAAATCTGGAAAACCTGTTACGTAGCGGTGGACTAAAAGCCGAGCCGCCGGATCGCAAGGAGTGCGAAGGGTTAATGCGTTCGGCTGTGGATAGATTGAAGGATGCGCAAGCCACTTCACTCTCGTTCGCGAGCCGGTTCGATCTGGCTTACAACGCTGCTCACGCCCTCGCACTGACGGCACTTCGCTTGTGTGGCTATCGGTCAGACAAACGATATCTGGTGTTCCAGTGCCTGGTTCACACCGCTGACATTGGCAAAGTACAGGTTCGGCTTTTCGCGCTGTGTCACGAGCGACGGAACCTGGCGGAGTACGAAGGCTATATGGATGAGGATCAGGCATTGTTGGCGCAGCTGTTGGAAAGCACCGAGCAGCGTCAAATTCGGGTGCAACATCAGATGACAGGGCTGTACTGCTCGACATTGAATCTGTAGAGATGCTTCTGGCCCCATCGCGAGCAGGCTCGCTCCTACAGGGATCGCATTCCATTGTGGGAGCGAGCCTGCTCGCGATGGGGCCGGAACATTCAGCGACCATTACCCTGACCGTAACGATTCACCGCTCTGCTTGATTGATGCCCCCGTCCGACACTCCTAAGGTGACCCCCACGACAGCGAACCCGTGGAGTGGTCATGACAACAACAATATCCCCCGACTCGCGATGGACGCGGCGGCGCAGTGAAAAGCAGCGGCGTCTCGAGTTGGTCAAGGACCTGGCTGATGGTGTGGTCCTGCCGACCGAGAACATCATCGCGGCGCTCGAAGCGCTGATCCTGCCCGGCGACCGTGTAGTGCTGGAGGGCAACAACCAGAAGCAGGCGGATTTTCTTTCGCGCTCCCTGGCCAAGGCTGATCCCGCCAAACTGCATGACCTGCACATGATCATGCCGAGTGTCGGGCGCTCCGAGCACCTCGATCTGTTTGAACGCGGCATCGCCCGCAAGCTCGACTTTTCGTTCGCCGGCACCCAGAGCCTGCGCATCAGCCAGCTGCTGGAAGACGGCCTGCTGGAAATCGGCGCGATCCACACTTACATCGAACTCTATGCGCGGCTGGTGGTGGACCTGATTCCCAACGTCGTGCTTTCGGCCGGTTTCATGGCCGACCGCGCCGGTAATATCTACACCGGCCCAAGCACCGAAGACACCCCGGCACTGATCGAGCCGGCGGCCTTCAGCGATGGCATCGTCATCGTCCAGGTCAACCAGTTGGTGGACGACGTGACCGACCTGCCGCGCGTAGACATTCCAGCGTCCTGGGTCGATTTCGTGGTGGTGGCCGACAAGCCGTTCTACATCGAGCCGTTGTTCACCCGCGACCCGCGCCACATCAAACCGGTGCACGTGCTGATGGCGATGATGGCGATCCGCGGGATCTACGAAAAACACAACGTCCAGTCGCTGAACCACGGCATCGGCTTCAACACCGCCGCCATCGAACTGATCCTGCCGACCTACGGCGAATCCCTCGGCCTCAAAGGCAAGATCTGCCGCAACTGGACGCTCAATCCGCACCCGACCTTGATCCCGGCCATCGAGAGCGGCTGGGTCGAAAGCGTGCATTGCTTCGGCACCGAGCTGGGCATGGAAAACTATATCGCCGCGCGGCCCGACGTGTTCTTCACCGGGCGCGACGGCTCGCTGCGGTCCAACCGGATGTTCAGCCAACTGGCCGGGCAATACGCGGTGGACCTGTTCATCGGCGCGACCCTGCAAGTCGATGGCGATGGCCATTCTTCCACCGTTACCCGCGGGCGTCTGGCCGGTTTCGGTGGCGCGCCGAACATGGGCCACGACCCGCGCGGTCGCCGTCACGGCACCCCAGCCTGGCTCGACATGCGCCACACCGACGGGCCCGAACCGATGCTCGAACGCGGCAAGAAACTCGTGGTGCAAATGGTCGAGACCTTCCAGGAGGGCGGCAAACCGACCTTCGTCGAAACCCTCGATGCCGTGGAAGTGGCGAAGAAAAGCGGCATGCCGCTGGCGCCGATCATGATCTACGGGGACGACGTCACCCACCTGCTGACCGAAGAAGGCATCGCCTATCTGTACAAGGCGCGCTCGCTGGAAGAACGCCAGGCGATGATCGCCGCTGTCGCCGGCGTGACCGCCATCGGCCTGCGTCACAACCCCAAAGACACCGCGCGCATGCGCCGCGAAGGCTTGATCGCCTTGCCTGAAGACCTCGGCATCCGCCGCACCGACGCCACCCGCGAATTGCTCGCCGCGAAAAGCGTGGCCGATCTGGTGGAATGGTCCGGTGGCCTCTACAACCCGCCCGCCAAATTCAGGAGCTGGTAATGCACGCATTCAACCTGCAACCGAAACCTCTGTCGCTGGCCGAACGGCTGGCGGACCTGGCGGTGGACGCGCTGATCGACGAAGCCGACCTGTCGCCGAAGCCGGCGCTGGTGGATCGTCGCGGCAATGGCGCACACACCGATTTGCACCTCGGGCTGATGCACGCCTCGGCGCTGTCGTTGTGGCCGACGTTCAAGGAGATGGCGGAAGCGGCCATCGAATTGGGCGAAGTCGGTTTGCCGCTGCGTGAAGCGGTGGGGCGGATTGGCCGGGAAGGTGAGCAAGCGATGCTCGCCACCACCAATGGTGTGAACACCCATCGCGGCGCGATCTGGGCCTTGGGTCTGCTGGTTGCCGCTGTCGCGCTGGAGTCCCGCGCAACGGCGGCCGGTTCGATCACCCTGCGCGCGGCGCGCCTGGCGTTGCTCGACGACCGTTACGCGCCGCGCTCGATGAGCCACGGCGCGCAAGTCGCCCAGCGTTACGGCGCCCGCGGAGCCCGCGAAGAAGCCCAGCTCGGTTTCCCGGCCGTGACTCAACGCGCACTGCCGCAACTCAAGCGCAGCCGCGCTGCCGGCCATGGCGAACAGAACGCGCGCCTCGATGCCTTGCTGGCGATCATGACGCAGCTGGCCGACACCTGCGTGCTCTACCGCGCCGGCGAACAAGGCCTGCACACCATGCAACTCGGCGCCCAGGCCGTGCTCGATGCCGGCGGCAGCGCTAGCCTCGCCGGTCGTCGTTGCCTGCATGAGCTGGACCAACAATTAATCGCGTTGAATGCCTCGCCCGGTGGCGCTGCGGACTTGCTCGCAGCCTGCCTGTTCATCGACCGCATCGAGTCGGGCGACGCCGTTATCCAGGGAGCGTTTTGATGGAAACCTTATCCTTTGAATTCCCCGCCGGGCAGCCGCCTCGCGGTCGTACGCTGGTGGGTTGTGTCGGCTCGGGCGATCTGGAAGTGCTGATCGAACCGGGTCAGGCGGGCACCTTGACCATCAAGGTGCAGACCTCGGTCAATGGCAGTGAACAACGCTGGCAGCATCTGTTTGCGCGGATGTTCGACGGCCAGACGCCGCCGGCGATGGCCATCGATATCCACGACTTCGGCGCCACCCCCGGCGTGGTGCGCTTGCGTCTGGAACAAGGCTTCGAGGAGATCGGCCATGACTGACAGTGCAGCGCTCCTCAACAAACACAGTTTTGTCGAACTCGGCGCCCGGCAACGGGCGAAAGCCTTGCTCGACGCCGGCACCTACCGTGAATTGCTCGATCCGTTTCAACGCGTCATGTCGCCGTGGCTGTCGCGCCAGGGCGTGGTGCCGCAAGCCGATGACGGCGTGGTGATCGCCAAGGGCAGCCTCGGCGGTTTGCCGGTGGTGATCGCGGCGATCGAAGGCGCGTTCCAGGGCGGCAGCCTCGGTGAAGTCGGCGGGGCAAAGATTGCCGGCGCCCTGGAACTGGCGGCCGAAGACAACCGCAACGGCATTCCGACCCGCGCGGTGCTGCTGCTGGAAACCGGCGGCGTGCGCTTGCAGGAAGCCAACCTCGGACTGGCGGCGATTGCCGATATCCATGCGGCGATTGTCGACCTGCGCCAGTACCAACCGGTGGTCGGTGTGGTGGCGGGCAGCGTTGGCTGCTTTGGCGGGATGTCGATTGCCGCCGGGTTGTGCAGTTATCTGCTGGTGACCCAGGAAGCCCGGCTCGGCTTGAACGGTCCGCAGGTGATCGAGCAGGAAGCCGGGCTCGAAGAATACGACTCCCGCGACCGCCCCTTCATCTGGAGCCTGACCGGTGGCGAGCAACGTTTTGCCAGCGGTCTGGTGGACCGTTTTGTCGCTGACGACGTGGCGCAGATCCAGCAGCAGGTCAGTGAATTGCTCAAGCAAGGCTTGCCGGAACAACCACGCAGCCAGCAGGCCGATCTGTTCCTGCAACGCCTGGCCCGACTGGACGCCGAGCCGCAAATAGATGCGGCGACGGTTCGCGATCTGTATCAAGGAGAGCGCTCATGAGTTCGTATTCCCTGCGTGGTTTGAACTGGTTCAACGCCTTGAGCACAGGCGCGAAACTGGTGGAAGGTTTGCCGGCGTCGCTGAAAGTCGCCGATGGTGAGTTGGGCGATCAGCCGGTGCGGTTTATCGCCGTGGTGGCTGATCCCGACAATCGCTTCGTTCGCGCTCGTAACGGCGAAGTCGGCTTGCTGGAAGGTTGGGGCCTGGCCAAAGCGGTGGATGACGTCATTGCAGCTGACGCGGATAAATCCCATAAGCGCGCCTTGATCGCCATCGTCGATGTGCCGAGTCAGGCTTACGGTCGACGCGAAGAAGCCCTCGGCATTCATCAGGCGTTGGCGGGTGCTGCCGACAGTTATGCCCGCGCCCGGCTGGCCGGCCACGCCGTGATTGGCTTGCTGGTGGGCAAGGCGATGTCCGGTGCGTTCCTGGCGCATGGTTACCAGGCCAACCGCTTGATCGCCCTACGCGATCCGGGCGTGATGGTGCATGCGATGGGCAAGGCGTCGGCGGCGCGGGTGACGTTGCGCAGCGTCGAAGAACTGGAAGCGCTGGCGGCCAGCGTGCCGCCGATGGCGTATGACATCGACAGCTACGCGAGCCTGGGTCTGTTGTGGGAAACCTTGTCGGTTGAACAGATTGAACAGCCGACGGCGGCTGATCTGGCGCGAGTGACTGAATGCCTGGGCCAGGCGATTGCGGATGTCGCGGCAAGCGGTCGCGACTTGAGCAGCCGGCTGGGCGCCAGTAACCGCGCGGCATCGAGCCAGGTTCGCCAACTGCTGAGAGCGCAGTGGTGAGCACGTTTCTGGCTCACGACCTGCTCTGGGGCATGACCCCGGAGCAGCTGCCTGCGGATGCGCCTGTGTGGGTGGCCGAGTCCATCCGCGCCGGCCAGCCGGTGGTGGTTCGGCGAGCCCTGAGCGCGCCGGATCTCATCGCGGTCGGGGTTCGCGGTCGCTTGCGGGAACAGCGTTTTGCGACGCTGATGCCGGTCGATGCGGTTCAGCGTCGCGTCGCACCGGAAGCGCTGTGTCATGTCTCGATCGACCGGGATCTGCCCGCCGTGCAGGCCCTCAACCAGTTGCGGCCGCTGCTCGATGATTGCGGCTGGGTGTGGGGTGTCAGCGGCAGCGCCGGGTTTGAATTGGCCAGTGGTTTTGTTGCGTTGCACGAGGGCAGCGACCTCGACTTGATCTTGCGCACGCCGCAGCCGCTGGAACGTGCTCAGGCGCACCAGTTGCTGAAGATTCTGGACCGCGCCGCGTGCCAGGTGGACATGCAATTGCAGACGCCTTTCGGCGCCGTCGCCCTGCGCGAATGGGCCAGCCCCGCGCGCCGGGTTTTGCTGAAAAGCGCCCGCGAAGCCTGTCTGGTGGTTGATCCGTGGAACCCGCTGGAGCAAGCGGCGTGAGCAGTTTGCTGGTGTTCCCCGGCCAGGGCGCGCAGCAACCGGGCATGCTCCATCGTTTGCCTCGGGAAACGCTGATCGAGGCCAGTGATGTGCTCGGCGAAGATGTATTGCTGCTGGATACGGCCGATGCTTTGAAGTCGACCCGGGCCGTTCAGCTTTGCCTGTTGATCGCCGGTGTCGCGGCGTCGCGCCAGTTAGCAATGACGGCAGATTACGTGGCCGGCTTGTCCATCGGCGCCTATCCGGCGGCGGTGGTGGCGGGCGCCTTGAGCTTCAGCGATGCGCTGCACCTGGTCAGCCTGCGCGGTGAATTGATGCAGCAGGCTTATCCACAAGGCTACGGCATGACCGCGATCATCGGTCTGGAGTTGTCCACAGTGGAGGGTTTGCTGGCGCAGGTTCACAGCATCGATACGCCGGTTTACCTGGCCAACATCAATGCCGATAACCAGGTGGTGATCGCCGGCAGCGATGCGGCCATGAAGGCAGTCGCCGAGTTGGCAAAAGGTCGCGGTGCCGGTCTGGCAAAACGTCTGGCGGTCAGCGTGCCGTCCCACTGCCCGCTACTGGAAACACCGGCAAAAACCCTGGCCGAAGCCTTCGCCAGCGTGCCGTTGAAAACGCCGACGACGGGCTACTTGAGTGGCAGCCGCGCGCGACCGGTCATCAACACGGACGCATTGCGCGACGACCTCGCTTTCAACATGTGCCGTGTCGTCGATTGGCGCGGCACCGTGCAAAGCGCTTATGAGCGCGGTGTACGTCTACAGATCGAACTGCCGCCCGGTGCGGTACTCACCGGGCTGGCGCGCCGGGTGTTCGAGCAGGGCACCGTGATTGCTTTCGACGGCGCGCGGCTCGACACCTTACAGGCGCTGTTGCGTGAGGAGGGAAGCCGCCAACTCTAGACCTCCGACTCAGGCCTTCGAACAACAAAAACAACATTCGACGATGCACTTTGAGGACAACAACAATGATTATTTACGGTGTGGCGCTGTTGGCGATCTGTACGCTGGCAGGGGTGATTCTGGGCGATGCGCTGGGCGTATTGCTCGGCGTGAAATCCAATGTCGGCGGGGTCGGGATCGCGATGATCCTGCTGATCTGCGCGCGGTTGTGGATGCAAAAGCGCGGCGGCATGACCAAGGATTGCGAGATGGGCGTCGGCTTTTGGGGTGCCATGTACATTCCGGTGGTGGTGGCGATGGCCGCGCAACAGAACGTTGTGACCGCGTTGCACGGCGGCCCGGTGGCGGTGCTCGCGGCCATCGGTTCGGTGGTGCTCTGCGGCTGCACCATTGCTTTGATCAGCCGGACCCACAAGGGCGAACCGTTGCCCGATGAGCCTGCGGAACTCACGCCGGTCGGCACGCCAGTAGGAGGTCGCTGATATGTTGGAAGTCATCGAGAAAGGCCTGGCAACCAACGGTCTGGTCACGGCGTTCGCGTTCGTCGGTGTGATCATGTGGGTGTCGGTGGTGTTGTCCAAGCGCCTGACGTTCGGACGGATTCACGGCTCGGCGATTGCCATCGTCATCGGTCTGGTACTGGCCTGGGTCGGCGGCACCATGACCGGCGGGCAAAAAGGCCTGGCGGACCTGACGCTGTTTTCCGGCATCGGCCTGATGGGCGGCGCGATGTTGCGCGACTTCGCCATCGTCGCCACGGCGTTCGAAGTGCAGGCCACCGAAGCGAAGAAGGCCGGGTTGATCGGCGTGATTGCGCTGTTGCTGGGTACGGTGCTGCCGTTCATTGTCGGGGCGAGCATTGCCTGGGCGTTCGGGTATCGCGATGCGATCAGCATGACCACCATCGGCGCGGGCGCGGTGACGTACATCGTCGGGCCGGTGACCGGTGCGGCGATCGGCGCGAGTTCGGATGTGGTGGCGCTGTCGATTGCCACCGGATTGATCAAGGCGATTCTGGTGATGGTCGGTACGCCGATGGCTGCACGCTGGATGGGGCTGGATAATCCGCGTTCGGCGATGGTGTTTGGCGGCTTGGCCGGGACTGTCAGCGGTGTGACTGCCGGGTTGGCGGCGACGGATCGGCGATTGGTGCCTTATGGGGCGTTGACGGCGACCTTCCACACCGGGCTTGGGTGTCTGCTTGGGCCGTCGTTGTTGTACTTCATTGTTCGCGGGATTGTCGGTTGACCCGATAGATCATTGTTGAATGAGCTGACGCCATCGCGAGCAGGCTCGCTCCCACAGGGGGATTGCATTCCAACTGTGGGAGCGAGCCTGCTCGCGATGGCCGCGCCTCGGTTTCAAGCCTGGCGATTGGCATACATCCGACACTCCGCCAGCAACGCCAGCAAATTCGGATCGCGCTCCTTGGCTTTCAAAAACACCACGCCAATGTGCTGCTGCAACCGGTACTTTTCCTGCAACGGGATCAGCTTCACCCGGTTCTCGTACACCGCCGCAATCCGCCCCGGCAGCAACGCGTAACCCACCCCGGAACTGACCATGCTCAGCAGGGTGAAGATGTCGTTGACCTGCATCGCCACCTTCGGCTCGAAGCCTGCCTGTTTGAAGACGCGGTTGCCGTCCTGATGCGTGGCGAAGCCCTGGGTCAGGGTGATGAAGGTCTCGTCGCGAACTTCGGCCAGGTCCACTTCGCTTCTTTGCGCAAACTTGGAGTCGGCCGGTGTGGCCAGGAAGATGTCATCGGAGAACAGCGGGATATGTTCCAGGTCGGGGTCGATGATGCTGTCATCCAGCGACACCAGGATCGCATCGACTTCCATGTTCTTGAGCTTGTACAGCAGGTCGAAATTCGAGCCGAGAATCAGGTCGATGTTGAGCTCGCTTCGACGGATTTTCAGGCCCATGATCAGCTGCGGCACGGTCTTCACCGTCAGCGAATACAGCGAGCCGAGCTTGAAGCGCTCAGCGGAAAACCCGGCGGCTTCGCGGGTCAGGCGCACGCTTTCGACCACGTCCTGAATCAGCTTCTGCGCCCGTTCTTCCAGCACATACGCACTTTCCAGCGGCGTCAGGTTGCGGCCTTCATGCTTGAACAGCGGACAACGCAGTGCGCTTTCCAGGGAGTGAATGGCGCGGTGCACGCTGACGTTGCTGGTCTGCAACTCGGCGGCGGCCCGGGCCAGGTTGCCGGTGCGCATGAAGGCCAGGAACACCTCGAGTTTTTTCAGGGTCAACTCTTCGTCGATCAGCATCGCGCAGACTCTTTTTGGAATGACCCGATTGTGCCCAATTCTTCAAAGCACCGCAGACCTTTGTAGGAGCCAGCTTGCTGGCGATGGCGGCCTCAAGATCAATATAAATTTTGCGGGCCAATCGCCGGCAAGCCGGCTCCTACGGATTTGAAACATTGCGCTTTTACGCTTGAGGCCTGAGCCTTGCGCAACGCTGTACGGGATTGTGAGGTGAGCAACACATGTATCACGGGGAAAGATTGAACGCCTGGACGCATCTGGTCGGGGCGGTGGCGGCGACGGTCGGGGCTGTGTGGATGCTGGTGATCGCCGGCATGGACGGCAGCCCGTGGAAGATCGTCAGCGTGGCGATTTACGGTTTCACCTTGATGGTGCTCTACAGCGCGTCAACCGTGTACCACAGCGTGCGCGGGCGCAAGAAAGCGATCATGCAGAAGGTCGATCACTTTTCGATCTACCTGTTGATTGCCGGCAGCTACACGCCGTTCTGCCTGGTGACCCTGCGCGGGCCGTGGGGCTGGACGTTGTTCGGGATTGTCTGGGGGCTGGCGTTGATCGGCATCCTGCAGGAGATCAAGCCGCGTTCGGAAGCGCGGATCCTGTCGATCGTGATTTACGCGGTGATGGGCTGGATCGTACTGGTGGCGGTCAAACCGTTGCTTGCGGCGCTGGGCACGGCCGGGTTTGCGTGGCTGGCCTCGGGCGGGATTCTGTACACCGTCGGGATCATCTTTTTTGCCCTGGATCACCGGCTGCGGCATGCGCACGGGATCTGGCATCTGTTTGTGATCGCGGGGAGTTTGCTGCACTTCGTCGCGATCATGTTTTACGTCCTGTAAACCGCGTCGCGGCTATTCGCGAGCAGGCTCGCTCCCACAGGGATACGCGTTCCAATGTGGGAGCGAGCCTGCTCGCGATGGGGCCCTAGAAATCACCCCAAAGTTGCTGGGCCACCGCCAACGCCACTACCGGCGCGGTCTCGGTGCGCAACACCCGCGGCCCAAGTCGCGCCGCATGAAAACCCGCCCCTTTGGCCTGATCCACCTCGGCATCCGACAACCCACCTTCCGGCCCGATCAGGAATGCCAGCGTCGCCGGTTTGGCATGGCTCACCAACGGCTCGGCCACCGGATGCAGCACCAGCTTCAACTCTGCCTCAGTCTGCTTCAGCCAGTCCGCCAGCAGCAGCGGCGGGTGAATCACCGGCACCCGTGAGCGCCCGCATTGCTCGCAGGCGCTGATCGCCACCTGGCGCCAGTGCAGCAGGCGTTTGTCGGCGCGTTCGTCCTTCAGGCGGACTTCACAGCGGTCGCTGAAGATCGGGGTGATTTCGGTCACGCCCAGCTCCGTGGCTTTCTGAATCGCCCAATCCATCCGCTCGCCGCGGGACAGGCCCTGGCCGAGATGGATCTGCAGGGGCGATTCGACCTGGCCGGGGAAGCTTTCATCGATCTGCACCACCACACGTTTCTTGCCGACCTCCACCAGCGTGGCGCGAAACTCATGGCCCGAGCCATCGAACAGCTGCAACGCATCGCCCTCGGCCATGCGCAGCACACGGCTGATGTAGTGGGCCTGGGCCTCGGGCAACTCGTGTTGGCCGGTGCTCAGGGGGGCGTCGATAAAGAAGCGGGACAGTCTCATGCGGGGTCTCTGTAATTCATGTGTAGTTCTTGAGGCTGCTATCGCCGGCAAGCCGGCTCCTACAGGTTGGATGTCGTACACAAAATTTTTGGCAGCCACAAATCCCTGTAGGAGCCAGCTTGCTGGCGATGGCGCCAGGCCAGACCCCCACAGAATCAAGTGAAATCAATCACCCCGGATCACGGAACCCGGGGTGGAAGTCCTGCGGCACCGACACGCTCACGCTGTCGCGGGTTGCAATGTCGATCCCTTCGCTGGCCACCTCGGCCAGGAAATCGATCTGCTCCGGCGTGATCACGTAAGGCGGCAGGAAATACACCACGCTGCCCAGCGGTCGAAGTAAAGCACCGCGCTCCAAGGCATGCTGGAACACCTTCAGGCCGCGACGTTCCTGCCACGGGTAGGCTTCCCTGGTCGCCTTGTCCTTGACCATCTCGATGGCCAGCACCATGCCGGTCTGGCGCACTTCCGACACGTTCGGGTGATCGACCAGATGGGCGGTGGAGGAGGCCATGCGCTGGGCCAGCGCCTTGTTGTTCTCGATCACATTGTCTTCTTCGAAGATATCCAGCGTCGCCAACGCCGCCGCGCACGCCAGCGGATTGCCGGTGTAGCTGTGGGAATGGAGGAAGGCGCGCAGGGTCGGGTAGTCGTCGTAGAACGCGCTGTAGACGTCTTCGGTCGTCACGCAGGCCGCCAGCGGCAGGTAGCCGCCGGTCAGGGCCTTGGACAGACAGAGGAAGTCCGGACGGATGCCGGCCTGTTCGCAGGCGAACATCGTCCCGGTGCGGCCGAAACCGACGGCGATTTCGTCGTGGATCAGGTGCACGCCGTAACGGTCGCAGGCTTCACGCAGCAGTTTCAGGTAAACCGGGTGATACATGCGCATGCCGCCGGCGCCCTGGATCAGCGGCTCGACGATCACTGCCGCAACGGTGTCATGGTTTTCCGCCAGGGTCTGTTCCATCGCGGCGAACATGTTGCGCGAATGCTCTTCCCAGCTCATGCCTTCGGGGCGCAGGTAGCAATCGGGGCTCGGCACCTTGAGGGTGTCGAGCAGCAGCGCCTTGTAGGTTTCGGTGAACAGCGGCACGTCGCCCACCGACATCGCCGCCATGGTTTCGCCGTGGTAGCTGTTGGTCAGGGTGACGAAGCGCTTCTTGTTCGGCTGGCCGCGGTTGAGCCAGTAGTGAAAGCTCATTTTCAGCGCGACTTCGATGCAGGAGGAACCGTTATCGGCGTAGAAGCACCGGGTCAGGCCTTCCGGTGTCATCTTCACCAGGCGCTCGGACAGCTCGATCACCGGCTGATGGCTGAAACCGGCCAGAATCACATGCTCCAGCTGATCGACCTGATCCTTGATGCGCTGGTTGATGCGCGGGTTGGCGTGGCCGAACACGTTGACCCACCAGGAGCTGACCGCGTCGAGGTAGCGTTTGCCTTCGAAGTCCTCGAGCCACACGCCTTCGCCGCGCTTGATCGGGATCAGCGGCAGCTGTTCGTGATCTTTCATCTGGGTGCAGGGATGCCACAACACCGCGAGATCGCGTTGCATCCACTGATTGTTCAGGCCCATGTTCAGTCTCCTCGAGGCGGTCCGTGACACGCGCGGACATACAATCGCGCAAGCCTATGCAATGCGTCGCGCGGGAACAACCCATTGTGTCGATTGAGCTACTTTGTATGGGGCGATAGACGTCGCTGGCGGCCTATTGATGGCTAACGTATTCTTCGCGGTTCTTTGAGTCGCCTGACTCGTAAAACTGCTTTTTCCTCGTGTATTTCCGGAGTTCGCTGAATGTCTGCTGGTTGGCTGCGCGCCTGTGCGCTGGTGATGTTGGGGCTGTTCAGCGTGTCTGCGCTGGCCAAGGATAAAACGGCGATCGTGATCGGCGGCGGGCTCGCGGGCCTGACGGCGGCCTACGAACTGCAGAACAAAGGCTGGCAGGTCACCCTGCTGGAAGCCAAGCCGAGCCTCGGCGGTCGTTCCGGCATGGCCACCAGCGAGTGGATCGGCAACGACAAGACCCAGCCGGTGCTGAACAAATACGTTTCGACCTTCAAGCTGAGCACCCAGCCGGCACCGGAGTTCGTGCGTACGCCGAGCTACCTGATCGACGGCGTGTATTACACCGCTGCCGACCTGGCCACCAAGGAGCCGGCCACCGCCGAAGCACTCAAGCGCTACGAAAAGACCCTGGACGACCTGGCGCGCTCCATCGAGGACCCGCAGAACCCGTCGGCCAACGCCACGCTGCATGCGCTGGACCAGATCAATGTGTCCAACTGGCTGGATCGCTTGACGTTGCCGCCGACAGCCCGTCAGCTGGTCAATCAACAGATTCGTACCCGTTATGACGAGCCTTCGCGCCTGTCGCTGCTGTACTTCGCCCAACAGAGCCGCGTCTACCGTGGCGTGTCCGACCGTGACCTGCGCGCCTCGCGCCTGCTCGGTGGCAGTCCGGTGCTGGCCCAGGCGTTCGTCAAGCAACTGAAAACCATCAAGACCAGCTCCCCGGTGTCGTCCATCACCCAGGACAAGGACGGCGTGAACGTCAAGGTCGGCAGCGTTGGCTACCAGGCGGACTACGTTGTCGTCGCCGTGCCGTTGCGCGCACTGGCCAAGATCCAGATGACCCCGGCGCTGGATGCCCAGCACCTGGGCGCGATCAAAGGCACCAACTACGGCTGGCGCGACCAGATCATGCTGAAGTTCAAGACGCCAGTGTGGGAAAGCAAGGCGCGCATGTCCGGCGAAATCTACAGCAACACCGGTCTTGGCATGTTGTGGGTCGAGCCGGCGCTGAAGGGTGGTGCCAACGTGGTGATCAACCTGTCCGGCGACAATGCCCGGGTGATGCAAGCGTTCGGCGACAAGCAGATGGCCGATCAGGTGCTGATTCGCCTGCACGCGTTTTATCCACAGGCGCGCGGCTCGTTCACCGGTTATGAAATTCGTCGCTACAGCACCGACCCGTCGATGGGCGGCGCTTACCTGGCCTTCGGCCCGGGCCAGATCAGCAAGTACTGGCGCCTGTGGGAACGTCCGCTGCAACGCGTAGCATTTGCCGGCGAACACACCGACACCTTGTACCCGGGCACCCTGGAAGGCGCATTGCGCACCGGTCAGCGTGCGGCTGGTCAGGTTGAAGACCTGGCGGCGGGCAAGTCGTTTGAACCGGAGAAAGTTGTACCGGCAGCGACCGCTGCGGCGGCCGGCGCGGTAGCCGCGAAGAAAGGCAACTTCTTCAGCAACCTGTTCGGTGGCTCTTCCGACGACGACAAGAAACCGGAACCGGCGAAGGCACCAGAGCCTGTCGCACCGGTTGCTCCTGCACCGGCTCCAGCCCCGGCACCGACACCTGCACCCGCAGCGGTCGAAGCGCCGAAGCCTGCGGCACCGGTGAAAGCCGAGCCAGCCAAAAAGGCCCCGGCCAAAGCGGCGGTGAAGAAGCCGGTAGCGAAGGCCGAGACCAAGAAAGCCCCGGCCAAAGCGCCAGCGAAAAAAGCTGAACCGGCGAAGAAGCCAGCGACCCCGGCAACGGAGACCAAGGCGCAGTAAGCGTCGAGACTAAAGAAACGCGGCAGAAATGCCGCGTTTTTTTATGCCTGAAAAAAAGAACTGAATAAATACTGTGATGAAGGTGTTCTTGAATTGGATGTCATTTTTTCTCACACATTGGTCTTTAATCTTTCCTTAACGCACGGATTTCAGACTCTTGATCGTATTTCTCGATATTTCAAAGCGAAATTTTCCGCTTTAATTCGATAGATAACTCGTTAGTCTTGGTCGCAATTCTCACAGGATTTGGGCATGCAGCTACGTAACTCTACTTCCCGCTACGGTTGGGTCAGCATCTTCATGCACTGGGGCGTGGCGCTGGCGGTCTTCGGCCTGTTCGCACTGGGGTTGTGGATGGTCGGTCTCGACTACTACAGCACCTGGCGCAAAGACGCGCCGGAGTTGCACAAGAGCATTGGCCTGGTGTTACTGGCCGTCATGGTCCTTCGCGTGCTGTGGCGCTTTGTCAGCCCGCCGCCGCCCTCGCTGGAAAGCTATAGCCGCCTGACGCGCATCGGCGCGAAGTTCGGCCATGGGTTTCTGTACTTCGGTCTGTTTGCTGTGATGATTGCCGGTTACCTGATTTCCACCGCAGATGGTGTCGGGATTCCGGTGTTTGGCCTGTTCGAAGTTCCTGCATTGGTATCCGGGCTACCGGACCAGGCAGACACCGCCGGTGTGATTCATCTGTATCTGGCGTGGGTGCTGGTAATTTTTTCCGGCCTCCATGCGTTGGCAGCATTGAAGCACCACTTTATCGATCGTGATGCGACCCTCACTCGAATGCTCGGTCGCAAAGCCTGAAGTTCAACCTCGACTCCAAAGGAATAGAAAGCATGTTGAAAAAGACCCTCGCCGCTCTGGCAATCGGTTCCGCGCTGCTGTCCGCCGGTAACGTAATGGCCGCTGACTACGTCGTCGACAAAGAAGGCCAGCACGCCTTCGTTGACTTCAAGATCAGCCACCTGGGCTACAGCTTCATCACCGGTACCTTCAAGGACATCGACGGCAAGTTCAGCTTCGACGCTGCCAAGCCTGAAGACGCCAAGATCGAGTTCAACGTGAACACCGCCAGCGTGTTCACCAACAATGCTGAGCGTGACAAGCACATCTCCAGCAAAGACTTCCTGAACGCCAGCAAAGCCACCTTCGTGTCCACCAGCGTCAAATCCACCGGCAAAAACGCCGCTGGCAAAGACACTGCCGATGTGACCGGCGACCTGACCATTCTGGGCGTGACCAAGCCAGTCGTGGTCAAGGCCACCTTCCTGGGTGAAGGCAAGGATCCATGGGGCGGCTACCGTGCCGGCTTCGAAGGCACCACCAGCATCAAGCGTTCCGACTTCGGCAAGCAGAAAGACCTGGGCCCATCGTCCGACGCGGTCGAGCTGTACGTGACGTTTGAAGGTGTGAAAGCGAAGTAACATTCGCCCCCGACACCAAAACGCCCCCGACCTTGCGGTCGGGGGCGTTTTTTATTGCCTGCCACAATCTCCCCGGCCACAGATCCACTGTAGGAGCGAGCTTGCTCGCGATGGACGTTAACGAAAACGCAGGCTGTCTGGATAAACGCGTTGCCCGTACGTTTTTCGCGAGCAAGCTCGCTCCTACAGTGGATTGTTGTCAGGCATAAAAAAGCCCCGGATCGTGAGGTCCGGGGCTTTTTTCAGGGCAGCGTCAAATCAGCGATTGCGAGTCAGCAAGGCTGGTTTCTCGCCGCGCGGACGGCCTGGCAGTTGATCAAGTTGCTCAGGTGTCGGGAAACGATCGGTTTTCGACTCCTTGTGAATGATCTTCGGTGCCGGACCGCGCGGGTTCTGCACGGCCGGTTCCGAGCGTGACTGCTCGTCACGTGCCGGGCGACGGTTGCGGCCTTCTTCGCGACGGGCCTGACCGTCACGTGGCGCACCGTTGCGTGGACCGCTGCGCTTGGCGGGTGGCGTGCCAGTGGTGGCGCCGTCGCTGCTGCGCGGGCCGCTTTGACGACCCTGAGGTTTGCCGCCGGTGCGCGGAGTGCCAGCAGCCTGACCTTGTGCCGGAGCACCCGGACGGCGACCGCGACCCTGGGCCGGTTTGGCCTGAGGTACGTAGTCGACGCGGTTACCGAAGTTATCGATATCGTCGTCCAGGAACTCGTCCGGAGCACGATCAGCCGCCGCACGAGGCGCCGGGCGCTGTTGCTCGCGGGCAGGCGTGCCTTCACGTGGCTTCTGCTCACGTGCCGGACGTTCGCCACGGCCGCTGGCCGGTTTTTCCTTGCCACCCTTGTCCTTGCCCTTGTCTTTACGACCGCCGCCACCGCCGCTGCCATTCGGACCGTCGCCGCGCGGGCCACGTGGGTTGCGCGGGTTACGCACATCCGGACGCTCGCGCACTTCCGGTTTCTCGGCTTCCACAGCGCTGGAATCGAAGCCCATCAGGTCGCCGTCGGCGATTTTCTGCTTGGTCATGCGCTCGATGCTTTTCAGCAGCTTTTCTTCGTCCGGAGCGACCAGCGAGATCGCCTCGCCCGAACGACCGGCACGGCCGGTACGACCGATGCGGTGAACGTAGTCTTCGTCGACGTTCGGCAATTCGAAGTTGACCACGTGTGGCAGCTGGTCGATGTCGAGGCCGCGGGCGGCGATGTCGGTGGCGACCAGGATACGCACTTCGCCGGCCTTGAAGTCGGCCAGGGCTTTGGTGCGCGCGTTCTGGCTCTTGTTGCCGTGGATCGCCACGGCGCTCAGGCCGTGTTTGTCCAGGTACTCGGCCAGGCGGTTGGCGCCGTGCTTGGTGCGGGTGAACACCAGCACCTGTTCCCAGGCGCCGGCGGTGATCAGGTGCGCCAGCAGCGAACGCTTGTGGCTGGCGGCCAGGCGGAATACACGCTGTTCGATACGCTCGACCGTGGTGTTCGGCGGCGTGACTTCGATGCGTTCCGGGTTGTGCAGCAGCTTGCCGGCGAGGTCGGTGATGTCTTTGGAGAAGGTCGCGGAGAACAGCAGATTCTGACGCTTGGCCGGCAGGCGGGCCAGGACTTTCTTCACGTCATGGACGAAGCCCATGTCGAGCATGCGGTCGGCTTCGTCCAGCACGAGGATTTCCACGTGGGACAGGTCGACGCTGCCTTGGCCGGCGAGGTCGAGCAGGCGGCCAGGGCAGGCCACCAGCACGTCAACACCGCGGGACATGGCCTGAACCTGCGGGTTCATGCCGACGCCGCCGAAGATGCAGGCGCTGACGAACTTCAGGTCACGGGCGTAGACCTTGAAGCTCTCGTGTACCTGGGCCGCGAGTTCGCGGGTCGGCGTCAGGACCAGTACGCGCGGTTGGCGCGGGCCATGGCGCTGGGACTTGTCCGGGTGACCGTTGGGGAACAACCGCTCCAGGATCGGAAGGGCGAAACCGCCGGTTTTACCAGTACCTGTCTGTGCCGCGACCATCAGGTCGCGACCTTGCAACACGGCGGGAATGGCCCGCTGTTGCACCGGAGTAGGCTCGGTATAGCCCGCATCTTCGATGGCACGGACTAAAGCCTCGGAGAGACCGAGGGAAGCAAAGGACATGAGTAATCCTGTTTTAGTTAGGGCTTGGCCCAATGGGAGTCTTGCCTGGCGCGAATGGCGTTTAAGAGGAACGCAATCCCGTCCGGTCCTGCTGGGCCTTGAAAGCTCGTCTGGAGCGCTCGCGCGGGCTGAAAGCTGCGCTGTAGCGGGGTCGAGATGCCTTGAACAAGTCCGAGCGTCCGGGCGTGAGCCTGGCGGGAAGGCCGGAGTATAACAGAGCAATCACTGCGCGCCGCTTTCCTGCTGCTCAACGGTTTTTTCGCGGATGGCGGTGGCCCCGGCGGCGTTGGTGCTGATCGTCGGATCGGCGCCATAGCGGGCGCTCAGTTCGGCATAGGCAGGCTCGCGCTTGAAGCGTTTGAGTTCGGCACCGAAACGTTGCACCAGCAAGTCCATCCCGGCATTGCGGCGCACGGCGAGGAACTGGCTTTGCTGGCTGATGACGGTCGGGTTTTCGCTGATCTGGCCGCGGATTTTCAATTCGTCGAGCAAATGCTGGCCCACCCGGCGGTCGGTGATCAACAGGTCGATCCGCCCGCGCACCAGTTTGCCGAAGTTGGCTTCATGGGTGGGCGCCGGTTCACGGGTGAACAGCGTCGACTGGCTGAAGTCCGGGCTGTACAGGTAACCCGGAGACGTGCCGATCGTCAGGCCTTTCAAATCTTCGAGGGTGCGGAACGGATGCGGTCGCTCGTTGGCGTAGAACAGCACGAACTCGACTTCCGAGAGCGGTTCGCTGGGATAGAGCAGGGTGGCGTCGCGCTCGTCGCTGTGAAAAATGTCCAGCGCGCCATCGGCCTGGCCTGTTTCGAGCATCGACAGGCAGCGTTTCCATGGCAGGAATTGCCACTCCACTTCGATGCCCAGCCTTTTGAAGACAATGGCAGTGGTTTCGTAGTCCAGGCCCAGGGATTTACCGTTTTCCTCGTAGACGTAAGGTGCCCACGGTTCAGTGACAATGCGCAGTTTCTCGCCCCGAGCGGCAAAGCTCAGGCAAGTGAAAAGCAACACGGTCAGTAACTGGGTAATCGAAGGCATGGGCTTGAGATTACGACGAGAAACGGGAAAGAGCCAGAAACCGGCTGCAGATGCTCTATCTCCGTGGGTTGCTTCACAAAAAACTGCGTGGAAAGCAAAAGATCGCAGCTTGCGACAGCTCCTACAGGGACTAAACAATCCGTTGTAGGAGCTGCCGCAAGCTGCGATCTTTTGTTGTTGCGTGTGACAACTATTAGCGCGGCAGCTTCAGGTTGTTCCACACCGCCAGGCTCGCTTCAGCCTGGTTCAGCGTGTAGAAGTGCAGCCCTGGTGCGCCACCTTGCAGCAGGCGTTCGCACATCTCGGTGATGACTTGTTCACCAAAGCGTTGAATGCTCTGGGTGTCGTCGCCGTAGGCTTCCAGTTGCTTGCGGATCCAGCGCGGGATTTCCGCACCGCAGGCGTCGGAGAAGCGCGCGAGCTTGCTGTAGTTGGTGATCGGCATGATGCCCGGCACGATCGGGATGTTCACGCCCAGCGCACGCACACGCTCGACAAAGTAGAAGTAGCTGTCGGCGTTGAAGAAGTACTGGGTGATCGCGCTGTCGGCACCGGCGTTGGCCTTGCGCACGAAGTTGGCGATATCGTCTTCGAAATTGCGCGCTTGCGGATGCATTTCCGGGTAAGCGGCGACTTCGATGTGGAAATGATCGGCGGTTTCTTCACGAATGAATTCAACCAGGTCATTGGCGTGGCGCAGTTCACCGCTGGCCATGCCCATGCCCGACGGCAGGTCACCGCGCAGGGCGACGATACGCTTGATGCCGGCGGCCTTGTATTGCGCCAGCAGGCCGCGCAAGTCGTCCTTGCTGTCGCCCACGCAAGACAGATGCGGTGCGGCAGGGACTTTGACTTCGCTTTCGAGCTGCAACACGGTGTTGAGGGTTCGATCTCGGGTCGAGCCGCCAGCGCCATAGGTGCAGGAGAAGAAATCGGGGTTGTACGTAGCCAGCTGACGAGCAGTGGCGAGCAGCTTTTCATGCCCAGCGTCGGTCTTCGTAGGGAAGAACTCAAAGCTGTAGCGACGGTCTTGGGACATGGTCATATCCTTGGAAACGCGTAAGGCGAACGCTGATCCTCTGTAGGAGCGGGCTTGCTCGCGAAAAACGTAAGGGCAGCGCGTGTATCCAGACAGCACGCGTTATCGTTGACGTCCATCGCGAGCAGGGCTCGCTCCTACAGGGGAGCAGGCGACGCGGTGTATCGAAACACCGCGCAGACGGTCAGCAGATCAGTAGCGGTAAGCGTGCGGCTTGAACGGACCTTCGACGGTCACGCCGATGTAGTCGGCCTGGGTCTTGGTCAGTTGAGTCACGACGCCGCCGAAACCGCGGACCATTTCCAGGGCCACTTCTTCGTCGAGTTTCTTCGGCAGTACTTCTACGGTCAGGCGCTCGGCTTTCTGGGCTGGCGACAGGTCGGCGTACTTCTGGCCGAACAGGAAGATCTGAGCCAGAACCTGGTTGGCGAACGAACCGTCCATGATGCGGCTTGGGTGGCCAGTGGCGTTACCCAGGTTAACCAGACGGCCTTCGGCCAGCAGGATCAGGTAGTCGTCGTTCTGGGCATCGAATGCGCCAGCGCCGGTACGGTGGATCTTGTGAACCTGTGGCTTCACTTCTTCCCATGCCCAGTTCTTGCGCATGAAAGCGGTGTCGATTTCGTTGTCGAAGTGGCCGATGTTGCAGACAACAGCGCGCTTCTTCAGGGCTTTGAGCATGTTCGCGTCGCAAACATTGACGTTGCCGGTGGTGGTCACGATCAGGTCGATCTTGCCCAGCAGCGCTTTGTCGATGCTTGCTTCGGTACCGTTGTTGATACCGTCGATGAACGGCGAAACCAGTTCGAAACCGTCCATGCAGGCTTGCATGGCGCAGATCGGGTCGACTTCGGAGACTTTAACGATCATGCCTTCCTGACGCAGGGACTGAGCGGAGCCCTTGCCCACGTCGCCGTAACCGATGACCAGCGCTTGCTTGCCGGACAACAGGTGGTCGGTGCCGCGCTTGATCGCGTCGTTCAGGCTGTGACGGCAGCCGTACTTGTTGTCGTTCTTGGACTTGGTCACCGAGTCGTTGACGTTGATGGCCGGGATTTTCAGCTCGCCCTTGGCCAGCATGTCCAGCAGACGGTGAACGCCGGTGGTGGTTTCTTCGGTCACGCCGTGAACGCGATCCAGAACCTGTGGGTACTTGTCGTGCAGCAGCTGGGTCAGGTCGCCGCCGTCGTCGAGGATCATGTTGGCATCCCATGGCGCGCCATCTTTCAGGATGGTCTGCTCCAGGCACCACTCGTACTCTTCTTCAGTCTCGCCTTTCCAGGCGAAAACCGGGATGCCGGCAGCAGCGATAGCGGCAGCGGCCTGGTCCTGAGTCGAGAAAATGTTGCAGGACGACCAGCGCACTTCGGCACCCAGGGCAACCAGGGTTTCGATCAGCACGGCAGTCTGAATGGTCATGTGGATGCAGCCGAGAATCTTGGCGCCCTTGAGCGGCTGCTCACCGACGTACTTGCGGCGCAGACCCATCAGGGCTGGCATTTCGGACTCAGCGATGATGGTTTCGCGACGGCCCCAGGCAGCCAGGGACATGTCGGCGACTTTGTAATCGTTAAAATCTGCAGGCGTGATAACAGCGCTCATGATGAGCCTCCATTCGTAATGTATGCGAATGGGCGCCGTTGTGCGTTTAGTGTCTGGCCGTGGCCAGTCAACGCCCCATCCGAGCCTGACAGGTCTAGCCTGCTGCAGCGCCCCTCGGACAGGTGGCGGGAAAACGGTATCAATGGAACGTTACCGTTTTGAAACGGTGGCGATTATAGCGGGCTATGCTGATCTTCCAAAGCCTTTCTGTTGGTCAATGTCCGAACGGTAATCGAGACCATAGTCGATGCTTAATAGAGCTCTAGTCCGGGCTCTGCCATGATGACACCCATCATTCGGCAAGACGCTCAGGAGTGAATATGAACTTCCACACCCGCAAATGGGTAAAACCCGAAGACCTCAACCCCAACGGCACGCTGTTCGGCGGCAGCCTGTTGCGCTGGATCGATGAAGAAGCGGCGATCTACGCCATCGTCCAGCTGGGTAACCAGCGCGTGGTCACCAAATACATTTCCGAAATCAACTTCGTCAGCGCCTCGCGCCAGGGCGACATCATCGAACTGGGCATCACCGCCACCGAGTTCGGTCGCACCTCGATCACCCTGACGTGTGAAGTGCGCAACAAGATCACCCGCAAAAGCATCCTGACGGTGGAGAAGATGGTCTTCGTCAACCTCGGTGAAGACGGCCTGCCCGCGCCCCACGGCCGCACCGAAATCAAGTACGTTAAAGATCAATTCAAGGACGAGTAATGCGAGTCCGTAGGAGCCGGCTTGCCGGCGATGGCGTAATCAGCGACAGCGCAGAAACCGAGTCGGTCCCATCGCCAGCAAGCTGGCTCCTACAGAAACCTCTCCATGCAGTGAACAGCGCCAACCCCCGCGTGTCGTACCTACATCGCCCGCCACCGGTTCCGGAGCTTTATGGACACGCAAAAAGACGGCAAGACTCCGAACCTCTCTGAGCAAGAGAAGCATGAGGTCGACAAGAACCAGCCACCGCGCGCCGCGGTGCTGCACGAGATCATCCGCACCCAGGGCGATCAGGAGCTGGAACGCAGCGTTGCAGCGTTATGGTGGTCGGCGCTGGCTGCCGGCCTGACCATGGGCCTGTCGCTGATGGCCATGGGGTTGCTCAACTCGCGCCTGCCGGATGGCGAGCATTTCAAGGTGATTGCCAGTTTCGGTTACTGCGCCGGGTTCCTCGCGGTCATCCTGGCCCGGCAGCAGTTGTTCACCGAGAACACGCTGACGGCCGTATTGCCGGTCATGACCAAACCCACGTTGAACAACTTCGGGCGCTTGCTGCGCCTGTGGTCGGTCGTGCTGGTGGGCAACCTTTGCGGCACATTGCTCGTGGCCTACGTGATGCTGCATCTGCCGATTTTCGACACCAAGACCGACCTGGCTTTCCTCGAGATCGGGCGCAAGGTCATGGAGAATGACGTCGGCAAAATGTTCGCCAAAGGCATCGTCTCGGGCTGGATGATCGCCACCATGGTCTGGATGATCCCGTCCATGGAGAGCGCCAAGATGTGGATCATCATCCTCATCACCTACCTCATGGCGCTGGGGGATTTCACGCACATCGTGGTGGGCTCGGCCGAGGTTTCGTACCTGGTGTTTGCCGGCGAGTTGCCGTGGAAGGATTTCTGGCTGGTGTTCGCCGGGCCGACGCTGGCGGGCAACATCATTGGCGGCAGCTTCATCTTTGCGCTGTTGAGTCATGCGCAAATTCGCAGTGAGAGCGGGCCGCCGAAGAAGAGCGCGGATCAGGAGCCCGATCCGCGCAAGTCCGACGAGTGATCAGTGATGCTCGACCGGCGTGGCAGGTGCCGGTTCATTTCGGGTCACGTGCTTCACCAGCTTGCCGATGCTCAAGCCCTGCAACAGGATTGATGACAGCACCACGATGTAGGTGATGCTCAGCAGCAAATCACGTTCAGGGCCCAACGGCAGTGCCAACGCCAGCGCGACTGAAACGCCGCCGCGCAAACCGCCCCAGGTCAGGATCCGGATCGTTCCGCGCGGGACCGTGCGCCAGCGCCGGAGCAGTACGATGGCCGGTGCCACCGTCAACAGGCGCGACAGCAGAATCGCCAGCGCCAGCAGACTCGCGGCCAGCACATGCAGCCAGTTGAACGGCAGCAGCAACAGCTCCATGCCGATCAGGGCAAACAGCAGCGCGTTGAGCATGTCGTCGAGCAGTTCCCAGAAGCCGTCCAGGTACTTTCGAGTCATGTCATTCATCGCCAGGTTGCGGCCCAGGTTGCCGATGATCAGGCCGGCAACCACCATCGCGATCGGCGCGGATACGTGCAGCTCCGACGCCATGGCCGAGCCGCCGATCACCAATGCCAGCGTCAGCATCACTTCGATCTGATGCTGCTCGATGCTTTTGATCATCAGGTACACCAGATAGCCGATCAGCCCGCCGAACAGAACGCCGCCTATCGCTTCGTGCGCGAACAGCATGGCCGTGGCGCCGAGGGTCGGGGTTTCACCGAGTTGCGCGATACCCAGCAATACGGTGAACACCACGACCGCCGTGCCGTCGTTGAACAGGCTCTCGCCGACGATCGTGGTTTTCAGCGGCTTGGACGCGTTGGCCGTTCGCAACACGCCGAGTACAGCGATCGGGTCAGTGGGAGAAATCAGCGCGCCAAACAGCAGGCAGTACAGGAAACTCACGTGCCAGCCGAACAGGGCGAAAATGTAATAGGCGAGGCTGCCGATCACGGCGGTGGCGATCAATACGCCGAAGGTGGCCAGTAAACCGATGGGCCAACGGTAGCTGCGCAGGTCGTTGAGATTGACGTGCAACGCGCCGGCGAACAGCAGGAAGGACAGCATCCAGTTCATCAGCAGATCACCAAAGTCGATCTGGCCGATCAGCTGTTGCACGCGTTCTTCCAGGCCGGGGTAGCCGATGAAACTCAGGCCTTGCAACAGCAGGGAAAACATCAACGCGGTGACCATGACGCCGATGGTCGGAGGCAGGCCGATGAAGCGGAAATTCACGTAGGTGAGGAGGGACGTGAGGCAGATAAACGCAGCGACAAGTTCAAGCATCCGGGGTCCTTGGATGAGGGGAGGGATTGGTTTTCAGGCAGGCGCATCGAGTCGGCTTCTTCGCGGACATGCCCGCCCCACATTTGATCCCGGCTGTACACAACGCTTGTGTTCACCAGAGATCCCTGTGGGAGCGAGCCTGCTCGCGATAGCGGTATTGGCAGCGACGCATTATTCAGCCGGTCACATTGACCGCAGCTGCACCGCGACGTTGCAGGTAAATGAAGAAAAGTGCCGTCAGCACCGTCAAGCCACTGACTAGCGCTCCGGTCCACGGCAAGTCCGCGAGGTCAGCGCCACTGGCGACCACCAGTCCGCCAATCCACGCGCCCGCCGCGTTGCCCAGGTTGAATGCGCTCTGATTTAACGTCGAGCCCAGGTTCGGCGCTTCGTGGGCCTGATCGATGATCAGCAGTTGCAGGATCGGGCACAGCGCGAAGGCGAAGATGCCCCACAACACCAGCGTGATTGCCGCCGGAATTACCGAGTGACTGGTCTGGGTAAAAGCCGCCAACACGACCACCACCGCCAGCGCCATGCCCACCAGCGAAGGGAGCAGGCGACTGTCAGCCAGGCGGCCGCCGAGCATGCTGCCCGCCGTCAGGCCCACGCCGAACAACAGCAACATGATGGTCACGCCATGGGGGCTGACGCCGGTGATGTCCTGCAGGATCGGCGCGATGTAGGTGAACACGCTGAACAGGCTGATCGACGCCAGCACGCTCATGCCCAAGGCCAGCAGCACATTGATCTTGCCCAGCACTTTGAACTCGCTGGCCAGGTTGGCCTTGTCCATGGCGATGTCCTTCGGCAACCAGACCCACTGTGCAATCGCAGCGATCACGCCGATCACCGACACCGCCCAGAACGTCGAACGCCAGCCGGCGTACTGCCCGAGTGCAGTTCCCAGCGGTACACCGAGCACGTTGGCCAGGGTCAGCCCGGTAAACATCATGGCAATCGCCTGGGCCCGTTTGTTCGGTGCGACCAGGCCGGCGGCAACCACCGAGCCGATGCCGAAGAACGCTCCATGGCACAGCGCGGTGACCACTCGGGCGGCCATCAGCGTCGCGTAGTTGGGCGCCAGCGCACACAGCACGTTGCCGAGGATGAACATCAGCGTCATGCCCAGCAACGTGGCTTTGCGCGGCATGTTGGCAGTGCCGACCGCGAGGATCGGTGCGCCGAACACCACGCCCAGGGCGTAGCCGGTGATCAGCAGGCCGGCGTGGGGAATGCTCACGGCCAGGTCGCGAGCGACGTCGGGCAGCAAACCCATGATGACGAATTCAGTGGTGCCGATGCCGAACGCGGCAACAGCGAGGGCAAGCAAGGCGAGAGGCATGCGCAAGGTCTCTGTCGGTAGTCTTGACGCTGTGATCAGGCATACGCATGCCGAAGGCCGTTCTCGAAGAAAAACGGACCCAGGCAGAAATTATTGGAATTAGTCTGTGCGCAACTGAGTGCGGCGTGGTCGCTTGCAGTATAAACAGCTGCTGACATATGGCGAATCAATTCTCCCCGATCGCTGTAGGAGCGAGCTTGCTCGCGATGGTCGTCAACGATAACGCGTGCGTCCTGATTAATCGCGGTGTCTCGACGTTCTTCGCGAGCAAGCTCGCTCCTACAGGATATGTGGGCAATAAAAGGAGTGTGCCGTGCTTGCGACGGCTTTGGTGTTGGTGGCGGCGTTGTTGCATGCGGCGTGGAATACGCTGATCAAGTTCAGCGCTGAACGTTTGTTGGTCGTGGCCTGCATGGACAGCGTGGCGATGTTGTTTGTCGCGCTGATGCTGCCGTTCGTGGCGTTGCCGCCGATTGAAATCTGGCCGTGGATCCTGGCGTCGGCGGCGTTCGAATTGCTTTATCGCTATCTGCTGATCCAGGCCTATCGGGTCGGTGACCTGGGGTTGGTCTATCCGTTGATGCGCGGCCTGTCGCCCCTGGTGGTGCTGGCCCTGACGCTGATCTTCGCCGGAGAGGTGCTGACCCATCAGCAGATCTTCGGCATCCTGCTGATCCCGTTCGGCATGCTGTGCCTGCTGTGGCAGGGCGGTGGCGGGGCGCGTCTGCCCTGGTCGATGCTGCCGGTGGTGGCGCTGATCGGTCTGTGCATCGGCTGCTACACCTTCATCGATGGCCAGGCGTTGCGGCGCTGGTCGCATCCGCTGGATTACCTGGTCTGGGTCACGCTGCTCAGCGCCTGGCCGTTTCCGTTGCTGGCGCTGGTGCGCAAGCGCCCGGCGTTCATGCTGTTCTGGCGTGAACAGTGGCGGTTGGGGCTGGCGGTCGGGTTCTGCGTATTGTTCAGCTACGCTCTGGTGCTGTGGGCGATGCAGCTGGGTTCGATTGCCGAAGCGGCGGCGCTGCGTGAGATCAGCGTGATCCTGGTAGTACTGTTCGGCATGCGCTATCTGAAAGAACCTTTCGGCCGGCCACGGCTCTTAGCCTGTGGACTGGTGCTGATCGGCATGCTGGTGATGAAGTTTTGAGCGGAATACGGTTTTTTAACTTGAAGAAAGGGACTGCGATATGACGGTTGCTCTGTGGTGCATTTTGATCGCGATCTTCCTGCCTTATCTCTGCGTGGGCATTGCCAAGGCCAGTGGCCGTTTTGGACTGAAAGACAACCATGATCCTCGGGACTTTCTCGAGTCGCTGAATGGCTTGGGCCGACGTGCCTATGCGGCACAACTCAACAGCTTCGAAGTGACCCCGGCGTTCGCGGCGGCGGTGATTGTGGCCCACCTGGCCGGCAACGCCGAGCTGGTGACGATCAATGTGCTGGCGGTGTTGTTCATCACCAGTCGTCTGCTTTACATCATTTGCTACCTGGCGGACTGGGCGATTCTGCGGTCGTTGGTGTGGTTTGTGGGGATGGGGTTGATCGTGAGTTTCTTTGTGGTGTCTGTCTGACGGATGCGCAGTGCAAGTGATGGAATATTCGCGAGCAGGCTCGCTCCCACAGGGAAATGCATTCCAATGTAGGGGTGAGCCGGCTCCGGGCGGCGTTCCGACGATAGCTATTTACCTGTCGCCACGGTAATCAAGGATTGGTTTTAACTGCATCCGCCACCTGAGGCACTTGCGGCAATGCCGCGCCTTTAGGCCACAACATCCAGATCTGCCCCTGTTGTTTCATGTCGCCCGCCAATTGTCCCGCCGCTTCACCGGTGCCCCAGAACAAATCCGCGCGCACTTCGCCGGCAATCGCGCCGCCAGTGTCCTGGGCCGCCACTGGACGAACCAGCGCCGTCCCGTCGGGTTTGGTCGTCGATAACCACAACAGACTGCCCAGTGGAATAACCTTGCGATCTACTGCCGCGCTGTAACCCGCCGTCAGCGGAACGTTCAGCGAGCCGCGAGGACCTTCGTTGCTGTCCGGGTTGCGGGTGAAAAACACGTAGCTGGGGTTGCTGCCGAGCAATTCCGGAATACGCGTCGGATTGGCCTTGGCCCAGTTGCTGATCGCGCCCATGGTCACGTCTTCTTTCTTCAGCTCGCCTTGTTCCACCAGCCAGCGACCGATGGGGCGATACGGATGGCCGTTCTGGTCGGCGTAGGCGATACGCAACTGGCGACCATTGTCGAGCTGGATGCGGCCGGAACCCTGGATTTGCAGGAATTGCAGGTTCATCGGGTCGGTCAGCCACGCCACGACCGGCGCCTTGACCCCTTTGGTTTCGATGGTCGCCGCGTCGTCGTAAGGCTTGAGCACCCGACCTTCGAGCCGCCCGCGCAGGCGCTTGCCCTTGAGTTCCGGGTAAATGCTGTCCAGGGAAACGATGATCATGTCCTCGGGCACGCCGTACACCGGGATGTTCGCCACGGTCGTCTGGGTCAGGCTGCCGGGGTAGACCGGTTCGTAGTAACCGGTGATCAAGCCGTTCGGATTGTCGTTGGCGGCACGCAGGCCGTAGACGTCGAGGTTCTGTTTGAGGAAACCGCGAATGTCATTGGCGGTCTGCGGCACATTGGCGGCAGCGGCGCAGGTCGGGCCCCAGACCGCATCGGCCTTGAGCCGGGTGCAGGCGCTGCGCCATGAGCCAAAGCCCGCGACCAGGTCGCTGTCGGACACGGCCGGCAGGGCTTCCCACGTGGCGCTGGAATACGTCGCCAGCGCGTGGGTTTTCGGTTTGCTGCTGTCTCCGCCGGTGCAGCCTGCGAGCACGGCCACCATCGGGAGCGTCCACACGAGGGGGTGATGCCATGCCTTGAAACGGCTGTTCATGAAGTCATTCCTGTGCCGGTTGCCTGAGTGCTCCCTGCACTCGAACAACCCTTATTGATAATAGGGCTATTGGTCTTTCTCGGTGACGCGAGGATACTGGCCGCCGTTTCCCGTGACCTGAAGCCACCATGACTTTTAAAAGACTTTCCGTTGTATTGCTGGCCTGCCTGACGTTGTCCGCGTGCGGCGGTGTCGATCCGAACTCGCCATTGGGCCAGCGCAAGGCGATCTTCAAGCAAATGCTCAAGACCGGTGAAGACCTGGGCGGCATGTTGCGCGGCCGCATTGCGTTCGACGGTGCGAAATTCGCGGATGGCGCGGTGAAGCTCGATGCGCTGTCCCATGAACCGTGGAAACATTTCCCGCAGGTGCGCGAAGAAGATCACACCAGCGCCAAGGACGATGTCTGGCAGAAGCAGGCACGCTTTCAGGAAATGGCCCGCACCCTTGAGTCCGCCACCGGTGAGCTGGTGGTTGCCAGCAAGGTTCAGCCTTACAAGGCCAGTAACCTGGGGCCGGCGGTGCAGAAAGTCGAGGATGCCTGCAGTGCGTGCCATAAGGAATTTCGGGATCATTGATTTGCAGCGCTCTTGTTGACGCTTTCGCGAGCAGGCTCGCTCCCACATTGAAATGCCTTCACCTGTGGGAGCGAGCCTGCTCGCGAAGCTGCCTGAAGATCGCAACAGGTTCCTGACTTTTCCCTTTCTTACTTATCCAGCTCGTCGAGCGCGTCCTGCAGTTCCTTGCGCGACTCGGCCAGTTTGTCTTTACGCTTGTTGATCTTCTCGGGATCGCCTTTCTTCATGGCTTTGTCGAGATCGGCCTGGCGCTTGCTGACTTCGTGCTTGGCATCGAGGACTTTGTTTTCCCGCTCCTTCTTCAGAGAAGCGTCAGTGCAGTTGGCGGCGACTTCGCTCAGCGCCTTTTCCAGGCCGGCTTGCTGTTCTGCGTTGCCGTGGGACTTGGCCAGTTCGATCTGGTTGATGATGCCTTGTTTCTTGGCCGCACAGCCGGTCAGGCCTGGAGCCTCTTCGGCTGCCATCAGCGGAGCGGCCATCACGCTGCAAAGGGTCAGCAGGGCGAGCGGTGACAGAAATTTCATAGTAGCTCCATGTGCGAGTGCAATCGTGGCGACGGGCGTTTGAGCGCGTCGGCCCCTTGGGGTTCCCGGGTGGGCAAGCCATCGCGATCACTAAAAACCGTCGATCCCTGCCGCACGTAATTTTTCGCTCAAGGCCAGGACCTGCGGGTCGCGGAAAAAAGCGCTCAATTGCGCAGCGCGTCCCGGGCCGATACCAGCCTCGGCTTGCCATTGTTCGGTGTTTCGTTGTGCCAGTTCCTGCCATGAATCAGCCAGTCTTGCCTGTCCGGTCGGCGGTAAACCCAGGGCTTTGAGCCAGTGAGTGAACGGGCGTTGGCGGGCACTCTGGAAACTGTTTGAAAGACGAGCACTGCTGCGTTCGCCGAAGCCGTTAATGTTAGCAAGCTCTTGAGCGTCGAGGGTCAACCAATCCAGCAGGCCATTCAGATGGCCTGTTTCGAAAAGTTTCTCCCAGGTGCCAGGACCGACGTGAGGCAATGCCAGCCCCTGTCTGCCGCTGAGCCAGGACAGCCGCGCTAGAAACTGGCTTTCGCATCCCGCCGTCGGCTGCCAGCAACTCAAGGGATGATAGTCGGCGGCAGACGGTGCGTTCAGTTCGACACGTTCGGCGGCGCGCAGAACGACGTCGTCGAGCCGAGGAATGGTCAGCCCGGCCAGGCTGATGGACACCTGGTCTCCGGGACGGATATCAAGTTCCTCCCAGCGCCGCAGTGAACTCACGCTGACGCGCTTGATCTGCCGGTCATCGAGCGTCACCGGTTTCAGTTCCAGTACAGGCGTTATCCTTCCGGTCCGGCCTACCTTGAAGTCGACTTTCCGCACCTCGGCCAGCGCTTTGGCAAAAGGGTATTTCCACGCGACGGCCCAGTAGGGTGCTTTCGCCTGCCAGCGTTCGGCCGAGGGACGTGCGCTTTGGCGCAGGACTACGCCGTCGCTGGCGAAGGGTAGCGGCGTGCGATACCAGTGCTCGCGCCAGCGTTCGGCATCGGCGAGCGTCTGGATCGGCTGGCTGTACGGCGCGACGCTCGGCAGGCCCAGTTCATCCAGAGCAGCGTTGCGCGCAGACAAGTTCACCGGGCCTTGCGGCCAGTCCCAGACGAACAAACCAATACCGGCGGCTTGCGCGGGAGCGAGCTCCCTGCGAGCCATCAAGCCCGCGACCGTGGCTCGGGCATTGAGGCTGCCGGCCTTGGCTTGCGCATGATCGGTCAGGCGCCAGAAGAGTTCGCCTTGCACCAGCAGGTCCAGCGGTTGTGACAGTTGTCGGGGGATAGCGGGTACCTGCTGCGCCGAATTTGTCCAGTCTTGTCCGCTCAGGCCGTCACCGCGACTGATCGCCTGATCAAGCACACCCTTGCGATAAATCAGCGTCACCGCCACACCGTCGACCTTGGGTTGAATCCAGAGATCCTCTCGGCCGCGCAACCAGTGCTCCACGGCACGGCTATCGCGCAGTTTTTCCAGGCCTGTGTGAGCAATGGGGTGGGCAATTTTTCCGCCAGCCGTGCGTAATGGCTCGGGCGTCAGGCTCAAGTCAAAGCATCGGCGCCATTCGGTCAGCCGAGCGAGGGCCTGGTCATAAAGTTCGTCGGCAACCAGCGAGCGTCCATCACGGTGATAACTGTCGTCCCAGGTATCGATTTGTTTTTGCAGCGCTGTAATTTCGCCCAGGGCCCTGGCGGATGGCCAGTCCGGACAATCGGCTGCGGCTGCAGTGAGGCAAATCAAACTCAGGAGAAAAGCGGAAAACAGGCGCAGAAGCATCGTGAGCGTCCTTGCTCAAATGGAATGCTTGAAGGCTAGCCAGTATTTTTGGGCGGGCGAAGTGGGTGTTTTGCCTGGTATTTCCAGGTGGCTGGGCTGGCCCTATCGCCGGCAAGCCGGTCTCGCTCCCACATTGAAATGCATTCGTCCTGTAGGAGTGAGCCTGCTCGCGATGAGGGCGGCTCGGTCTCAAGCGAAAGACAATAAAAAGCCCCGCACGGCGAACCGTGTGGGGCTTTTGGTACCGCCGGGGAGGTCTTACAGGCCGGCAGCCGAACGCAGGTCGTCGGCGCGGTCGGTTTTTTCCCAGGTGAAAGTGGTGAAGGTGTCTTCGCCCACAGTCTTGGTCGCCGGGGTACGACCGAAGTGGCCGTACGCTGCGGTTTCCTGGTACATCGGGTGCAGCAGGTCAAGCATGGTGGTGATTGCGTATGGACGCAGGTCGAACACTTCGCGAACCAGTTTGACGATTTTGTCGTCGCTGATTTTGCCGGTGCCGAAGGTGTTCAGCGAGATCGACGTAGGCTGGGCAACACCGATCGCGTAGGAAACCTGGATCTCGCAACGCTCGGCCAGGCCGGCCGCAACGATGTTCTTGGCCACGTAACGACCGGCGTAGGCGGCCGAACGGTCAACCTTCGATGGATCCTTGCCGGAGAACGCGCCGCCGCCATGACGGGCCATGCCGCCGTAGCTGTCGACGATGATCTTGCGACCGGTCAGACCGCAGTCACCTACCGGGCCACCGATGATGAACTGGCCAGTCGGGTTGATGTGGAACTGGGTGTCCTTGGTCAGCAGTTCGGCAGGCAACACGTGCTTGACGATCAGCTCCATCACGCCTTCGCGCAGGTCTTTGTACGACACTTCAGGGTTGTGCTGGGTCGACAGTACAACGGCGTCGATACCGACAACCTTGCCGCCTTCGTAACGGCAAGTCACTTGCGACTTGGCGTCCGGGCGCAGCCAAGGCAGCAGGCCGGATTTACGGGCTTCGGCCTGGCGCTGAACCAGCTGGTGCGAGAAGGTGATAGGTGCTGGCATCAGCACGTCGGTTTCGTTGCTGGCGTAGCCAAACATCAGGCCCTGGTCGCCGGCGCCCTGATCTTCAGGCTTGGCACGGTCAACACCCTGGTTGATGTCAGGGGACTGCTTGCCGATGATGTTCATCACGCCGCAAGTAGCGCCGTCGAAGCCGACGTCGGAGCTGTTATAGCCGATGTCGAGAATCACGTTACGCACGATCTCTTCCAGATCGACCCAGGCCGACGTGGTGACTTCACCTGCGATGATTGCCACGCCGGTTTTTACCAAAGTCTCGCACGCCACACGGGCGAACTTGTCTTCAGCGATGATGGCGTCCAGCACCGCATCGGAAATCTGGTCGGCGATTTTGTCCGGATGCCCTTCGGACACGGACTCGGAGGTGAAGAGGGAGTATTCGCTCATCTCGATTTTTTCCTGAATTTACCGATGGTGAGTGTCGCCAGTCGGTCGCTGAAAGTGGCGGACCTGGATCTGGAAACCATTACGTAAGCCTACATAGAGGCTTTCCCCGGGAACGAGTCCCGCAGCGGTGGCCCAACGGGCCAAATCGTCCTGTTCAAACCCCAACCACAGATCACCGCAGGCCTCCCTGGCCCAACTCTGGTTGTGGCTACATAACTCTGTCACGAGCAGGCTACCGCCTGGTTGCAGCAAATCGGCCATGTGCCTGAGCGCATCGGCCGGCGCGGCAAAGTGGTGCAGCACCATGTTCAGTACAACGCAGTCGGCCTTGAGGCTGACGCCATTCAATGCATCGGCCAGTTGCAGGCTGACGTTAGCCAGCGTTTCACGTTCGCAGACCTGACGCGCCAGCTCGAGCATCGCCGGGCTGTTGTCCAGCGCGGTGACGTGAGTGAAGCGGTGCGCCAGTTCCGGCAGAAAAGCACCGTCGCCAGGGCCGACTTCGATGGCCGTGGCACCTTCACTGAAACTCAGTTTGTCGAGCAGGGCCACCACGCTTTCGCGGTACTGCGGCAGGCCGGCAATCAGGTCCTGCTGGGCGCGAAACTTCTCCGCGACCCGTGAGAAAAAGTCCTGGCTGGCCGCCGCGCGTTGCCCATGGACCTGACCGATCCGCGACTGCACATCGGCAGGCAGGGTCAGGTTGTCCACTTCTTCGAGCAACGCGGCGTGCAACTTGCCGCCGAGCAGCTCGGTGTGGGGCAGGGCGCGGCGGTAGAAAATCGCGTTGCCTTCACGGCGTGTCGCCACCAGGTCGGCCTGGGCCAGTACCTTGAGGTGATGACTCATGCCTGACTGACCAATACCGAAGATCTGCGCCAGTTCCAGCACGCCAAACGAATCGTTGGCCAGTGCGCGCAATACATTCAGTCGCAGAGGATCACCGCCGGCCTTGCACAGGGCCGCCAGCTCGTCGCAATCATCATGTTGAATGGAAGGCACGCGTAAATTCATAGGGCCAGCAGTCTAGTGATGCTCCGAAAGCATCGCAAGAGCAATATCAAAAAGTTTTGATATTGCTCGATAGATGGCACTTCTCGGCGTTTGATTCACTCTACAAACGAACAGCGGAAAGGTTTCACCAACCGAAACCGTCTTTATCCATTGGAAAAACGCCTTCAGATGACTATCTGTCATTGCCCCGAGGCGGGTGGGTGAGGGAAAATGCTCGCCTTTTTTCCGTTTCGTTTTATTCAAACCCTAGGAGATCAGCGATGCCCAGCCGTCGTGAGCGTGCCAACGCCATTCGTGCCCTCAGCATGGATGCCGTGCAAAAAGCCAACAGCGGCCATCCCGGTGCCCCGATGGGTATGGCGGATATCGCCGAAGTACTGTGGCGTGACTACCTGAAGCACAACCCGAGCAATCCATCGTTCGCCGACCGTGACCGCTTCGTGCTGTCCAACGGCCATGGCTCGATGCTGATCTACTCGCTGCTGCACCTGACCGGCTACGACCTGTCGATCGATGACCTGAAGCAATTCCGCCAACTGCACAGCCGCACCCCGGGTCACCCGGAGCTCGGCTACACCCCGGGCGTTGAAACCACCACCGGTCCGTTGGGCCAGGGTCTGGCCAACGCCGTGGGTTTTGCCCTGGCTGAAAAAGTCCTGGCGGCGCAGTTCAACCGTCCAGGCCACAACATCGTCGACCACCACACCTACGTGTTCCTGGGTGATGGCTGCATGATGGAAGGCATTTCCCACGAAGTCGGCTCGCTCGCCGGTACTTTGGGCCTGGGCAAGCTGATCGCCTTCTATGATGACAACGGCATCTCCATCGACGGCGAAGTCGAAGGCTGGTTCACCGACGACACCCCGAAGCGTTTCGAAGCCTACAACTGGCAGGTGATCCGCAACGTCGACGGTCACGACCCTGAAGAGATCAAGACCGCCATCGAGACTGCCCGCAAAAGCGCGCAGCCAACCCTGATCTGCTGCAAGACCACCATCGGTTTCGGTTCGCCGAACAAGCAAGGCAAGGAAGACTGCCACGGCGCCCCGTTGGGTGACGCGGAAATCGCCCTGACCCGTGCTGCGCTGAAGTGGAACCACGGCCCGTTCGAAATCCCGGCTGACATTTATGCCGAGTGGGACGCCAAGGAAGCCGGCCGCGCCGCCGAAGCCGAGTGGGATCAGCGTTTCGCTGCCTACTCTGCCGCTTTCCCAACCGAAGCCAATGAGCTGATCCGTCGCCTGAGCGGCGATCTGCCTGCCGACTTCGCCGAGAAGGCCGATGCCTACATCGCTGAAGTGGCGGCCAAAGGCGAAACCATCGCCAGCCGTAAAGCCAGCCAGAACGCCCTGAACGCATTCGGCCCGCTGCTGCCTGAGTTCCTCGGCGGCTCCGCTGACCTCGCCGGCTCCAACCTGACCCTGTGGAAAGGCTGCAAAGGCGTCACGGCTGAAGACGCCAGCGGCAACTACATGTACTACGGCGTGCGCGAGTTCGGCATGACCGCCATCATGAACGGCGTTGCCCTGCACGGCGGCCTGGTGCCTTACGGCGCGACCTTCCTGATGTTCATGGAATACGCCCGCAACGCGGTGCGCATGTCGGCCCTGATGAAGCAGCGCGTGATCCACGTCTACACCCACGACTCCATCGGTCTGGGCGAAGACGGTCCGACTCACCAGCCTATCGAGCAACTGGCCAGCCTGCGCTGCACGCCGAACCTCGACACCTGGCGTCCAGCCGACGCCGTGGAATCGGCAGTGAGCTGGAAGTACGCACTGGAGCGCAAGGACGGTCCGTCGGCCCTGATCTTCTCGCGTCAGAACCTGCAGCACCAAACCCGCAATGCTCTGCAGATCGCCGACATCAGCCGTGGCGGCTACGTGTTGAAGGATTGCGCAGGCGAGCCTGAGCTGATCCTGATCGCCACCGGTTCCGAAGTCGGCCTGGCGGTTCAGGCTTACGACAAGCTGACCGAACAGGGTCGCAACGTGCGCGTCGTCTCGATGCCGTGCACCAGCGTGTTCGATGCCCAGGACGCCGGCTACAAGCAAGCGGTCCTGCCGTTGCAGGTCAGCGCGCGTATCGCCATCGAAGCCGCTCACGCGGACTACTGGTACAAGTACGTGGGCCTGGAAGGCCGCGTCATCGGCATGACCACCTACGGTGAGTCGGCGCCGGCGCCAGCGTTGTTCGAAGAGTTCGGCTTCACCCTGGAAAACATCCTGGGTCAGGCTGAAGAGCTGCTGGAAGACTAAGCACGACGCGGTGGTCTCATGACCACCGCGAACTCCTGTAGGAGCGAGCCTGCTCGCGATGGTCGTTAACGATAACGCTGGCTATCTGGATAAATGCGTCGTCCTTAAGTCCATCGCGAGCAGGCTCGCTCCTACCAGGGGTGTGCCGTACTTGCGCCTTAATCGAGAACCCCCATGCCTCAACCGCGTCCCTACAAAGTTGCACTCAACGGCTACGGCCGGATTGGTCGTTGCGTCTTGCGTGCGTTGTTCGAGCGAGGCGAGAAGGCCGGGTTCGAGATTGTCGCGATCAACGATCTGGCGGACATGGCCAGTATCGAATACCTGACACGCTTCGACTCCACGCATGGGCGTTTTCCCGGCGAAGTGAAAGTCGACGGCGACTGTCTGCATATTAATGGCGACTGCGTGAAGGTCCTGCGCAGTGCCACCCCCGAAGGCATCGATTGGGCGTCGCTGGACGTCGATCTGGTGCTGGAGTGCTCCGGCGCTTACCACACCCGTGAAGATGGCCAGCGATTCCTCGACGCCGGCGCGCCGCGTGTGCTGTTCTCCCAGCCGATGGCCAGCGAGGCGGATGTCGACGCCACCATCGTCTACGGCGTGAACCAGGATTGCCTGAGCGGCGACGAGTTGCTGGTGTCCAACGCGTCCTGCACCACCAACTGCGGCGTGCCGCTGTTGCGCCTGCTGGACCAGGCCATCGGTCTGGAATACGTGTCGATCACCACTATCCACTCGGCGATGAACGATCAGCCGGTGATCGACGCCTATCATCATGAAGATCTGCGCCGCACCCGTTCGGCGTTCCAGTCGGTGATCCCGGTGTCCACTGGTCTGGCGCGCGGCATCGAACGCCTGCTGCCGGAACTTGCCGGGCGAATTCAGGCCAAAGCCGTGCGGGTGCCGACGGTGAACGTGTCTTGCCTCGATATCACGATGCAGACCGTCAGCGACACCGACGCCACCGAGGTCAACCGGATTCTGCGCGAGGCGGCCACCAGCGGCCCGCTCAAAGGCCTGCTGGCCTACACCGAGTTGCCTCACGCAAGCTGTGATTTCAACCATGACCCACATTCGGCGATCGTCGATGCCAGTCAGACCCGAGTTTCCGGCCCGCGGCTGGTGAACATCCTGGCCTGGTTCGACAACGAATGGGGTTTTGCCAACCGAATGCTGGACGTTGCAGAACACTATCTGCAAACAGCAACTTCAAAAAAACCGTAGGAAGTGCGACCCATGACCGTGTTGAAGATGTCCGACCTCGATCTGCAAGGTAAGCGCGTATTGATCCGCGAAGACCTCAACGTCCCAGTCAAGGACGGTGTTGTCACCAGCGATGCGCGAATCCTGGCCTCGCTGCCGACCATCAAGCTGGCCCTGGAAAAAGGCGCGGCCGTGATGGTCTGCTCGCACCTTGGCCGTCCGACCGAAGGCGAGTTCTCGGCCGAGAACAGCCTCAAGCCTGTCGCTGACTACCTGAGCAAGGCCCTGGGCCGCGAAGTGCCGCTGGTCGCCGATTACCTGGGCGGCGTCGACGTCAAGGCCGGCGACATCGTCCTGTTCGAAAACGTGCGCTTCAACAAGGGCGAGAAAAAGAACGCTGACGAATTGGCCCAGCAATATGCCGCCCTGTGCGACGTGTTCGTGATGGACGCCTTCGGTACCGCTCACCGTGCCGAGGGTTCGACCCACGGCGTGGCCAAGTTCGCCAAAGTCGCGGCCGCTGGCCCGCTGCTGGCTGCTGAACTGGACGCACTGGGCAAAGCTCTGGGTTCGCCGGCTCAACCAATGGCCGCTATCGTTGCCGGTTCCAAGGTATCGACCAAACTCGACGTGTTGAACAGCCTGAGCCAGATCTGCAACCAGCTGATCGTCGGCGGCGGCATTGCCAACACCTTCCTGGCGGCCGCCGGTCACCCGGTCGGCAAATCCCTGTACGAGCCGGACCTGCTGGACACCGCTCGCGAAATCGCCGCGAAAGTCAGCGTGCCGCTGCCGGTCGACGTCGTTGTTGCCAAGGAATTCGCTGAAAGCGCGACCGCCACCGTCAAGCTGATCGCCGATGTGGCGGCCGACGACATGATCCTGGACATCGGCCCACAGACCGCGGCGAATTTCGCCGAGCTGCTGAAGTCGTCCAAGACCATCCTGTGGAACGGCCCGGTCGGCGTGTTCGAGTTCGACCAGTTCGGTAACGGCACCAAAGTGCTGGCCCAGGCCATCGCTGAAAGCCCGGCATTCTCCATCGCGGGCGGCGGCGACACCCTGGCGGCCATCGACAAATATGGCGTTGCCGAGCAGATCTCCTACATTTCCACCGGCGGCGGCGCGTTCCTCGAGTTCGTCGAAGGCAAAGTGCTGCCAGCGGTAGAAGTCCTGGAAAGCCGGGCCAAGGCCTGAGGTCGCTGATTTGACCAGGCAAGGGAGTGTTCAGATGGTCAAGATGCTTGTGCTGTTGATCGTTGCGGGTTCGCTGGCGGCTTGCGGGAGTAACCCGAAAGCCCAGCCGGAACCTGCCCCGCAAACCGTGGAAAAGAGCTGCTACCAGGCTGACTGGCAGGCGGAAACCAACCCGGTGCTCAACAAGCGTTCAGGGCCGGATGGCCTGGACAAATACGAAACGCAGACACCCGCCAAGGAACATGGTTGCCCTTGACGGGTCTGACTCCTTACTCAGGGCCGGCGGCGTGTGCTGTCGGTCGAGGAACACGGATGAAAGGTTTTATCGCCATTACGGCGCTGGCACTGCTGGCAGGTTGCTCGAATTTCAACCTGTTCAAGCCGGCCGAAACGACGGACAGCTGGACGACCTGGACGTGTGACAGCCAGGCCAAAGTGGTCTGGCGCTACACCGACGACAGCCGCAAGGCCGTCGATGTGCGCCTCGGCGGGGCCGATCAGGTTTATCGCCTGAAGCTTGAGCCGGGCGCCGAAGGTTCGCTGTACAGCAACGACATGCTGGCGTTTCACGTAAAAGGTGAGGAAGGCCTGGTTTACTGGGTCGCCACCAACGATTTGATCGGCCGCGGATGTAAAGCCGAATAACAACGGCCGACGCAAACTCTGTAGGAGCTGGCTTGCCGGCGATGAGGCCCTTGAGGTGTGTGGTGTCTGTGCGGACGCCATCGCCGGCAAGCCGGCTCCTACAGGTGCTGTGTCGCCTGTGAAAGCATTACCGTATTGGCAGGCAGGGCCAACCCCCGATCTGCAAAAACTTGAATAGCCGCCGCCGCTCCGGCAGGCTGGCACGATTAACGACCCAAACCGGGAGAGACACACACAATGGCACTTATCAGCATGCGCCAGATGCTGGACCACGCAGCCGAGTTCGGCTACGGCGTTCCAGCCTTCAACGTCAACAACCTTGAGCAGATGCGCGCCATCATGGAAGCCGCTGACAAGACTGACTCCCCGGTGATCGTCCAGGCTTCGGCCGGTGCTCGCAAATACGCCGGCGCGCCGTTCCTGCGTCACCTGATCCTCGCGGCAATCGAAGAATTCCCGCACATCCCGGTGTGCATGCACCAGGACCACGGCACCAGCCCTGACGTCTGCCAGCGTTCCATCCAACTGGGCTTCAGCTCGGTGATGATGGACGGTTCCCTGGGCGAAGACGGCAAGACCCCGACCGACTACGACTACAACGTCCGCGTGACCCAACAGACCGTGGCCATGGCTCACGCCTGCGGCGTTTCGGTAGAAGGCGAGCTGGGCTGCCTGGGTTCGCTGGAAACCGGCATGGCCGGTGAAGAAGACGGCATCGGCGCCGAAGGCGTTCTGGACCACAGCCAGATGCTGACCGACCCGGAAGAAGCTGCTGACTTCGTCAAGCGCACCCAGGTCGATGCCCTGGCCATCGCCATCGGCACCAGCCACGGCGCTTACAAGTTCACCAAGCCGCCTACCGGCGACGTGCTGGCCATCGACCGCATCAAAGAGATCCACAAGCGCATCCCGAACACCCACCTGGTGATGCACGGTTCGTCTTCGGTTCCGCAAGAGTGGCTGGCGATCATCAACCAGTACGGCGGCGACATCAAAGAAACCTACGGTGTACCGGTTGAAGAAATCGTCGAAGGCATCAAACACGGCGTGCGCAAGGTCAACATCGACACCGACCTGCGCCTGGCATCCACCGGTGCGATGCGTCGCCTGATGGCCACCAACCCGAGCGAATTCGACCCGCGTAAATTCTTCGGTGCGACCGTGACGGCGATGCGCGACGTGTGTATCGCTCGCTACGAAGCCTTCGGTACTGCCGGCAACGCTTCGAAGATCAAGCCGATCTCCCTGGAAGCGATGTACCAGCGTTACCTGAAAGGTGAGTTGAACGCCAAGGTCAATTAAGCCTCCAGCGTTTGAGTTGCACAAAAAACCCGCCGAGAGGCGGGTTTTTTATGGGCGATGACTCTTGGTTGAATGCGGTCATTGTAGGAGTGAGCCTGCTCGCTCCCACAGGTTCAGCCGTGATTCACATCACTTGTCGTGATCGATATCCAGCTTGCTGAACGTCACCTTCCCGCCTTCGCTGGTGTACCCGGTGTTGTCCTGCACATAGACCCCGGCCTTGAAGTACAGCGGTTTGACCCGCCATGTCGCGCTGATATTAGTGTCCCACTGGTAGCCCGCCGCGCTGATGCCCAGCGCACCACCGGGGCTGAGGTGGATGAGGTAGGAAAACTGCTGATCCAGCTTCACGCCGGTGGCGATGGTGATCACCCGGCCTTCACCGTCATCGGGGTGCATGCGTACCTTGGCGACGATGTTGCCGGTCTTGGTGGCGGTCTTGTACTGATACTCGACCTTGACCATGGGTTTCTGGCTTTCATAGGCGTGGATCTGGCCGATGACGATCTTGCCCGAGCTTGGCACCTGGTTCACCGCCAGGGTGGCGCGCAGAGAGTTGTCGGCGTCCGGGTAATACCAGTTTTTCAGGGTGCCGTTGCTGTAGGTTTCCCGCAGTTCGGTGCGCGGGTATTTGGCGTTTTCGGTTTTGGTGCCGGTCACCGGGGACCAGAAAAACAGCGTTCCGGTATCGGAGTGGAAGTATTGATCCTTGAACCCGTTCACCAGTTTGGTTGTTTCAACGGTGTACGGCGGGTTGCCGACGGGAACACTGAGGTTCCAGGATGCGAGATCGATCATAGGAAAAGCTTCCACAAATTTTGCAGCACGGACGTACCAGAAGCTCTAGCACGCGCCTTGGAGGGCGGCCTTTATAAGCGTAGAAGGCTTTTTTGTTAATGCTGGCCTGACAAATGGATGACGTCAAAATCCTGTTAAATGGCCATCTTTCCCGGTTTTAGCGGGCTGCAGGGGCGACCGTTAGTCGGCAAATGAACTCATTAGTTAAATGATGGCTTACTGATATCTTCTGCTTTTGCCAATCCCGGTCTAGAGTGAAGGCGTAGTATTTGTCCGGTTTTCACAAGAAGCCGGCCTGACGCCCCGACAAGAGAAGCAGCATGGAATGCGCGCACCCAACGCCAGCCGACGGCAGCTCAACCCTATTAATCGTCGATGATTACCCCGAAAACCTGATCAGCATGCGCGCGTTGTTGCAGCGCCAGGATTGGCGGGTCATAACGGCTGCGTCCGGTTTTGAAGCCCTCAGTCTTTTACTCGAACACGAGATCGATCTGGTGCTGCTGGATGTGCAGATGCCGGGCATGGATGGTTTTGAAGTGGCGCGCCTGATGCGTGGCAGCCAGCGAACCCGCCTCACGCCGATCATTTTCCTCACCGCTAACGAACAGTCACAGGACGCCGTGATCAAGGGCTATGCCAGTGGTGCGGTGGATTACCTGTTCAAACCGTTCGACCCGCAAATCCTCAAGCCCAAGGTCCAGGCGTTGCTTGAGCACCAGCGCAATCGCCGGGCATTGCAGCGCCTGAGCCACGATCTGGAGGTCGCGCGCGCTTTCAATGCCTCGGTGCTGGATAACGCCGCCGAAGGCATCCTGGTGGTCGGTGAGGATGGTTTGGTTCGCTTCGCCAACCCGGCGATGTCGCGCTTGCTCAATGCCACGGTGCAAGAACTGCAGGGCACGGAGTTTCTGGATTACCTGCAAAAGCCGCATATTCCGGTATGGGCCGATTCCGAGCTGCTCGCCGGTTACAAGCGCGGCGAAACCTTGCGTCTGCATGATGCGTTGCTGCGTACTGCGCCGGGCCAGCAGGTGCCCGTGGCGCTGTCCTGCGCGCCGCTGCCCGCCGAACAACGGGCGATGGTGGTGACGGTGCTGGACATGTCGGTGGTGCGCCACCTGCATCAGCAACTGGAATTCCAGGCGGTGACCGACCCGTTGACCGGGTTGCTCAATCGCCGGGGGTTCCATCAAACCGTGGAAAACCTGCTGCTGCGTGGCGAGCGGTCTGACAGCGCCTGGGTGCTGCTGTACCTCGACCTGGACGGGTTCAAGCGGGTCAACGATTCCCTCGGCCACGATGCCGGCGACCGGGTGTTGCGTTGGGTGTCCGAGCAGTTGAAAGCCTGCCTACGGCCCTTCGACATTCTGGCGCGCATGGGCGGCGATGAGTTTACGGCGCTGCTCGACCTGGAGTTCCCCGAACAAGCGGCGAAGATTGCGGAAAAGCTGATTGAGCGGGTGTCGATCTGTCAGCAGATCGATGGTTTGGACATCGCGCTGGGGGCCAGCATCGGCATCGCCACGTACCCGGATTGCGGCTCCAACCTCGACGGCTTGATGCGCGCGTCCGACATCGCCATGTACGAAGCCAAGCGGGCGGGCCGTCAGCAATACCGTTTTTATGATCACGACATGAATGGCCGGGCGCGTTCGCGGCTGATGCTCGAAGAAAGCGTACGCACCGCCATCGAAAACCGTGACTTCAACCTGGTGTACCAGCCTCAGGTGGCGATCGGCAGCGGACAGATCCGTGGGTTCGAAGCGTTGCTGCGCTGGCAGCATCCAAGTGTCGGCGATGTGCCGCCAGGGCTGTTTTTGCCGTTGCTGGAAGAAGCGCGGTTGATCAGTCGCCTCGGCAGCTGGATTTATCAGCGTGGCGCCGGGCAGCGCAAAGCCTGGGAAACCCTGTTTGCCGAAGACCTGGTGCTGGGCGTCAGCCTGAGCAGCACGCAGTTCGGCATGCCCAACCTGGTCACCGAGTTGCGTCAGGTGCTGGAGCGCCATGGCTTGCAGGCGCATCACCTGGAAGTCGAGGTCACGGAAGACGCCTTGATGCACAACCCCGAGGAAACCCGCAAACAGCTGCGCCTGCTGCGCAACCTGGGCGTGCGGGTGGCGCTGGATGATTTCGGTTCGGGGCAGTGTTCGCTGGCCCATCTGCGGGACCTGGAGCTGGATACGCTCAAGCTCGACCGGCATATGATCGCCCGGTTGCCAGCCTCCTCGCGGGATGCGGCGCTGGTGCGCACCGTGATCGACCTGTGCAAGCAATACGGCATGCTGGTGATTGCCGAAGGGGTGGAAACCATCGAGCAGTATGAGTGGCTGCAAGCCAATGGCTGCGAGTATGTGCAAGGGTTCCTGGTGGCGCGGCCGATGATGGCCGAGGACGTCGGCGACTTTGTGCAGCCGTTCGACTGGAGCACGCTGACCGGCTGAATTCGCTACACTGGCGGCCTTTCAGTAGCCGATGTTGCCCGTCCCGATGACCGCGTTGAAATACCTTCAGGCCTATCCCGTTGAGCTGCAGAACCAGGTGCGCCAGCTGATCACCGACGGTCGGCTGGGCGAATACCTTGAGAAGCGCTACCCGCAACAGCACGACGTGCAAAGCGACAAGGCGCTCTACACCTATGCCCTGGACCTGAAGCAGGAATACCTGCGGAACGCCCCGGCCATCGACAAGGTGTTGTTCGACAATCGCCTGGACCTGACCCATCGCGCCCTCGGCCTGCACACCACGATCTCGCGGGTGCAGGGCGGCAAGCTCAAGGCCAAGAAGGAAATCCGCGTCGCAGCCTTGTTCAAGGAGGCGCCCGCCGATTTTCTGAAAATGATCGTGGTGCATGAGCTGGCGCACTTCAAGGAGTCGGATCACAACAAGGCGTTCTACAAGCTGTGTGAACACATGTTGCCGGGGTATCACCAGGTCGAGTTCGATTTGCGGGTGTACCTGACGTGGCGGGAAATGCAGTAGCCAAGGAGTGTGTGGATGGACGTGAGCAAGACCAAGAGCAGCTTCTATCGCCGTTTGTACGTGGCGTACCTGATCGACAGCGGGCTGGCCAGCAGCGTCCCGGCGTTGACCGACGTGACCGGCATGCCCCGGCGCACGGCACAGGACACCATTGCGGCGCTGGCGGATCTGGATATCGTGTGCGAGTTCGAACAGGAAGAAGGCGCGCGCAACCATGCCGGGCGCTATCGGATTCGCGAGTGGGGGGCGATAGATCGGGGGTGGATCGAGCGGAATTTGCGGCAGATCAAAGCGGTGCTGGAATACCCCTAGCTCCTGCGGTGTTTGATCCGACGCCATCGCGAGCAGGCTCGCTCCCACAGTTGAAACTCATTCCAATGTGGGAGCGAGCCGGCTCCGGGCGGCGTTCCGACGATGGGGGCTTCAGGAACGACGCATGCCTATATGCGGAATACCATCCTCCACATATTCCTCGCCCGCTACGACAAACCCGTACCGCCCGTAATACCCCTGCAAATGCGCCTGGGCCGACAGATAAACCGGCGTTTCCGGCCAACGCTTCCCGGCCTGCTTCAACGCCTGAACCATCAGCTCATGACCCAGACCTTTGCCGCGAGCCTCGGGCGCGGTAAGCACTCGCCCGATCACCACATCACCGCCCTGTAATTCAGGGTCGAGCAATCGCAGGTACGCCACCAGCCGATCACCATCCCAAGCCATCAGGTGGCAGGTGTCACCTTCCAGATCCTGGCCATCCACGTCCTGATACACACATTTCTGCTCGACCACGAACACCTCGGTGCGCAGTTGCAGAATGGCGTACAGCTGCTCCTTGCCCAGATCGCTGTGGTGTTTGCAGACCCAATCGATTGTCATCTTCACGTTCCTTTATCCAGTGACGCCGATACTAAGCGTCCGGGCGGAAGTTGTCTTGATGGCGAAGAAATCTGTGACAAAGGCCAAAATGCCATCATTCATTTCTCGCGGCGTTGTCTTCTTTGTGTAATCTGAGATGGAGCGCAATGCAGTGGCTTCGATGAGCTAATGTTAGTACCTGGGTTTTGCCGGTAAGGGGCCTTGGAGTTTTGGCTGAAAACACGCCGGGCGGCCCGCCCGCTAAGGATTTTCGAGCATGCCGCGATTGCATCGAGCGTTGGCCTTGATCGGGTTGCTGTTGCTGGCCCAGAGTGCGGCAGCGGAAAAGCTGCGGCTGGTCGCCGATTCATGGCCACCCTTTACCGACGCCACGCTGGTCAACGGCGGCCTGGCCACCGACATCGTCAGCACCGCGCTGGCCCGCGCAGGCTATGCCAGCGATTTCGAGCAGGTGCCCTGGGCGCGTGCGCTGATGGGCGTCGGCGAGGGGCGATACGATGTGCTGGTGAACGCCTGGTACACCGAAGAGCGCACCAAGCTCGGCCAGTTTTCCGGCGAATACCTGCTCAACCGCGTGCGCTTTCTCAAGCGCAAAGACGCGCCCATCGAATTCAATAACCTGCAGCAACTGCACACCTACCCGATTGCAGTGGTTCGCGGTTACGCCTATTCGCCAGCGTTCGATGAGGACGTTTCGCTACAGAAAATCCCCGTGCACAGCTTTGCCATGGCGGTGCGCATGGTTGCCGCCGACCGCGTCAAACTGACCCTTGAAGACGAATATGTTGCGCGTTATTACCTCGCCCGGGAATCGGCCAAGGTGCGTAATGCCGTGGAATTCCTGCCCAAGCCGCTGAGCGAGAACAGCCTGCATATCCTGGTGAGCCTGAAGAATCCGCAGCATGAACAGATCGTGGCGGGGTTCGATCGGGAGATTGCGGAGATGAAGGCGGACGGGAGTTATGAGCGGTTGCTGAAGCAGCATGGGATGTGAGTTTTTGTGGTGCGGCTGATGGCCCCATCGCGAGCAGGCTCGCTCCCACAGTTGAAATGCATTCCCCTGTGGGAGCGAGCCTGCTCGCGATGAGGCCCTGACAGCCAGCACACCTCTCAATCTTCGCTGGTGTCCTTGATCAGATGCGCCGCCAGCGTCCGCAGCGGTCCCAGCTGCCGGCAGATCAACGCCAACTGCGTCTGCACCAGCCGCTGGCCCTCATCGATTTCATCCGGCATCTGCTCCAGTTCGTTGGCCAACGCCTCTTCCTCATCACTCTGAATCGCAATCGGCGTTTTGCTCGCCAGGCCCTGAGCGATTTCATCGATGCTCGCCGCAAGCTTCACGCCGGCCCCTTCGATCAGGTACTCACGCACATCCGTCGGCAGCTGGGTCTCGCGGTGTGCGCCCAGCCCTGACAAATAACTGAGCAAGGTGTGCGACAGCACCAGGAAGCGGAACCCGACATCCGCTTCCTTACGGAAATGCCCCGGTTCCATCAGCATGTTGGCCAGCGTCGTCGACAGCGCCGCATCGGCGTTGTGCGCATTGCGCCGGGCCAGGCGATAAGCGAGGTCGTCGCTCTTGCCGGCGGCGTATTGCTGCATGATCTGGCGCAGGTAAATGCTGTTGCAGGTCAGGGTATTCGCCAGGACTTTATTCAGGCGTCGACCCTGCCAGTCCGGCAGGAACAGGAACACCGCCAGGCCAGCGATCAGACTGCCGAGCAAGGTATCGAGCAATCGCGGCAGGAACAGCCCGTAACCGTCGCCGACCTGGTTGAAGCAGAACAGCACCATCAACGTAATCGCGGCCGTCGCCAAGGTGTAGCGGGTGGTGCGGTTGGTAAAGAACACCACCCCGGCGGCGATGGCGAAGCAGGACTGGATCAGCGGGTTCGGGAACAGATCGAACAGCGCCCAGGCCAGGGTCAGGCCGATGGCGGTGCCGATGATCCGCTGACCGAGCTTGCGCCGTGTCGCGCCATAGTTCGGCTGGCAGACAAACAGCGTGGTGAGGATGATCCAGTAACCCTGCGACGGGTGAATCAAATGCACCATGCCGTAGCCGATGCTCAGGGCGAGGGGCAAACGCAGGGCGTGGCGGAACAGCAGCGAGGTCGGCGTCAGCTGCGTGCGCAAGCGAACCCACACATCCTTGAGGCTGCGCGGCGAGCGATCGAGCAAGCTGCTGTCGGTGGCGTCGGCGAGGGCATCAGGGTTGCTCGCATCGCTGAGCAGGCGGTCGAGGGTGCCGAGGTTGGCGGCCAGTGCGCGCAAGGATCGCAGCAGTCCGCGCCAGGCCGGGTTGCTCTGGATGCGCAGGTGTTCGAGGGAGGCGTGCAGGTCGCTGAGGGCTTCGGCGAAGCTGGCGTCATAGATGAAAGGCTGGCGCATCTGGATCGATTCCGCCAGCGCCCGACAGGCCTTGCCTTGCTGGCGCAGCAGGCGCTGGCAGCGGAACAGCACGTCGCTGTGGAAAAAGGCTTCGGCCAGGGCGTTGTACGGATAGTGCGAGGAACTGGCGCGCTCGTGGATGTCCTGGGCGAGGAAATAGAGTTTCAGGTAGCGGCTGACTTTCGACCCCGGCCGTCCGTTGCCGACCCGATGCAGGATGATTTCCTTGGCGGCATTCAGTGCTGCCACGACCCGGCCGTTCTGCTGGGCCAGTTCCAGTCGGCGGGCTTCCACGTCCATCTGCCGGACCGGTTCGAACAGCGACGATTTCAGCTTCAGGTAAAAACCCAGTTCACGGAACAACCGCGCCAGGCTCTGCTGCACCGGCTGGTTGGAAAACATCGCCTGCCACAACACCGAGAGCAAGCCGTACCACGCCGCGCCGGCCACCAGCAGCACCGGCTCGTGCCAGAAATCGGTCACTGCGCCGCCGCGCTGGTCCACGCCGATCATGGTGTAGACCGACAGGATCAACGTCGCCGAAGCAATCGCGCCGTAGCGTTCGCCGAGGGCGCCGAGCATGGTCAGGCAGAAAGCCGCGAGGGCGAAGGCGATGATGAAAAAGACGGGGTAGGGGAACAGCAACTCGACCGACAGCGCGGCGACCAGGAAACACACCAGCGTCACGGCCAGCGAATTGAGGCGGCCCTGCCAACTGTCGTCGGTCTCGGCCAGGGCGCTGGCGATGATCCCCAGGAACAGCGGGATCAGCAGCCCCATTTCGTCCTGATACCAACACAGCGCCATGCTGCCGGTCAGGGCGATGAATACCCGTACGCTGTAACTGAATTTATCCAGCGCCCAGAGGCGACGCAGAGACTGACGAAAAGGGGTCGATGACATGAAGTGCGAAGGCCTTCCGAGGCAATGCCGCTAAATTGAGCCAGTAATGACGCCGACGCAATGGCGCCGATCACATCTGACAGCAAAATCTGTTCCTTTACCGAACAACGCATCACAACTGTAGGAGTGAGCCTGCTCGCGATAGCGGACTGTCAGTCAACGATTCTGTTGAATGTAATGGCCTCATCGCGAGCAGGCTCGCTCCTACAGGTACAGCGGGGTATCAGACGTATTGAGCTGCCGCGTAACCCGACGCCCACGCCCACTGGAAGTTGAAGCCCCCCAGGTGCCCGGTGACATCAAGCACTTCACCGATGAAGTACAAGCCGGGGCTCTTCAGCGATTCCATGGTCTTGGACGACACCTCGCGGGTATCGACGCCACCCAGCGTCACCTCGGCCGTGCGATAGCCTTCGGTGCCGGCGGGCACCACTTTCCAGCTTGCCAGTTTCTCGGCGATGTCGGCGATTTCCGCGTGGGTGTACTGCTTCATCGGTTTGGAGACGAACCAGTTGTCCGCCAGCAGGTTGGCCATCTTCTTGGTGAAGATCTCGCCGAGCAGGGTTTTCAATTCGCTGTTCGGGCGCTCGGCCTGCTGCTGTTGCAGCCAGCCCGGCACGTCGTGGTCCGGCATCAGGTTGATGTCGACCGCGTCGCCGGACTCCCAGAAGGAGGAAATCTGCAGGATTGCCGGGCCGCTGAGGCCGCGATGGGTGAACAGGATGTTCTCGCGGAAGCTCTGGTCGTTGCAGCTCACCAGGCAATCCACGGAGGTGCCGGACAGCTCGGTGCAAAGCTCCTTGAGCTGATCGGTGATGGTGAACGGCACCAGGCCGGCGCGGGTCGGCAACAAGTCGTGGCCAAACTGCTTGGCGACCTGATAACCGAAACCGGTGGCGCCGAGGGTCGGGATCGACAGGCCGCCGGTGGCGATCACCAGCGATTCACAGGTGATCTGGCCCAGCGTGGTGTCCAGCAGATAACCGCTCTCGAGCTTCTCGATGGTCTGGATCGACGTGTCCAGGTGCAGGCTGACGCCGACCTGATCGCACTCGGTGAGCAGCATCTCGAGGATGTCGCTGGACTTGTTATCGCAGAACAGCTGGCCGAGTTTTTTCTCGTGGTACGGCACGCCGTGTTTGGCGACCATGCCGATGAAATCCCACTGGGTATAACGCGCCAGTGCGGATTTGCAGAAATGTTCGTTCTGCGAGAGAAAATTGCCCGGTTCGGTGTACATGTTGGTGAAATTGCAGCGGCCACCGCCCGACATCAGGATTTTCTTGCCGGCCTTGTTCGCGTGGTCGAGCAACAGCACTTTGCGCCCGCGCCCGGCGGCGGTCAGCGCACACATCAACCCTGCGGCGCCAGCGCCAATGATCACGACTTCGGTAGAGCGCAAAACGGTGTCCTCCAATTGTCTCACCACAAAACTAACTGTGGGAGCGAGCCTGCTCGCGATGGCGTAGTGTCAGACACCTCAATGTTATCTGACACTACGCCATCGCGAGCAGGCTCGCTCCCACAGGGGAAGTGCGTTGTTCTTACAAAATACGCACGCGCAGCGAGCGGCCTTTGATCTTGCCGTCGTTCAGGCGCTGCATAGCCTGTTTGGCAACCCCGCGTTCCACGGCCACATACGCCTGGAAATCGAAAATCGCGATCTTGCCGACCTGCGCGCCCGGAATCCCGGCATCGCCGGTCAACGCACCCAGAATGTCGCCCGGACGCACTTTGTCTTTACGGCCGGCACCGATGACCAGGGTGCTCATTTGCGGCAGCAGCGGACCGCCGCCCTGAGACTTGAGGTTGTCCAGTTGATCCCAGCTCAACGGCGACTTCTGCAGTTGCTCGATGGCCTGGGCGCGGTTCGCTTCGGACGGCGCGACCAGACTGATCGCGATGCCTTTTTCGCCGGCGCGACCGGTACGGCCCACGCGGTGAATGTGGATTTCCGAATCGCGGGCCAGCTCGACGTTGATCACCATGTCCAGCGCATCGATGTCCAGGCCGCGGGCGGCGACGTCGGTGGCGACCAGTACCGAAGTACTGCGGTTGGCGAACATGGCCAGCACCTGGTCACGATCACGCTGTTCCAGATCGCCGTGCAGGCCGACGGCGGAGATGCCCTTGGCGGTCAGGTGATCGACGGTTTCCTGAACCTGCTGCTTGGTGAAGCAGAAGGCCACGCAAGAAGCTGGACGGTGATGGGCGAGGACCTTGACCACTGCGTCCATACGCTCTTCCGGAGAAATCTCGTAGAAGCGCTGTTCGATCTGCGTGTCGTCGTGGAACGCTTCAGCCTTCACTTGCTGCGGGTTGCGCATGAATTTCGAGGCCAGCTGCTTGATGCCCACCGGGTAGGTGGCGGAGAACAGCAGGGTCTGGCGGCGTTCCGGGCACTGGGCAATGATTTCTTCGATGGAATCGTAGAAACCCATGTCGAGCATGCGGTCGGCTTCGTCGAGGATCAGGGTGTTCAGGCCGTGAAGGACCAGCGAACCCTTGCGCAGATGCTGCTGAATACGACCCGGCGTGCCGACGATGATGTGCGCGCCGTGCTCCAGCGAACCGATCTGCGGGCCGAAGGACACGCCGCCGCACAGGGTCAGGACTTTGATGTTGTCTTCGGAGCGGGCCAGGCGACGGATTTCCTTGGCGACCTGGTCGGCCAGTTCACGCGTCGGGCAAATGACCAGTGCCTGGCAACCGAAGAAGCGCGGATTGATCGGGTTCAGCAGGCCGATACCGAACGCGGCGGTCTTGCCGCTGCCGGTCTTGGCCTGGGCGATCAGGTCCATCCCCTTGAGGATCACCGGCAAGCTTTGCGCCTGGATCGGCGTCATCTGGGCATAACCGAGGGAGTCGAGGTTAGCCAGCATGGCGGCGGACAGCGGCAAAGTATTAAAAGCGGTGGCGATGGTGGTCACGGGACTGGCCTGCAAAACAAAATGTCGCGCAGTGTACCAGCCCAGTGGCCATTCGCCCTAAGGCTCTATGTGCTCTTCCGGACGCTTGACGCGCCGTCCGTCTTCTCTCGACAGCTGCGAGAAGATGGTTGCGGCCAGCATCGCCATGATTCCGACGGTTACGAAGGTCAGCTGGAACGCGCCCAGAATCGTGTCCACGCCATCATTTCCGACTTCTGCGGTGAACCCGCCGAGGAGGGCGCCGGCACAAGCAACCCCGAGGCTCAAGGACAATTGCGCGACCACCGACAGCAGGCTGTTGCCGCTGCTGGCGCTGGCGTCGTCGAGGTCGATCAGGGTCACGGTGTTCATCGCGGTGAACTGCAAGGAGTTGATCGCACCGAGAACCGCCAGCATGCCCAGCAGCAGCCAGTACGGCGTCTGCTCGCTGACCAGGCCCATGCTTGCGAGCATGATGCCCAGCGCGAGGGTGTTGCCGGTGAGCACGATGCGATAACCCAGGCGTTCGATCAGGGGGCGGGCGTACCACTTGGCGAACATCGCCGCAGCCGCCAGCGGCAACATGCTCATCCCGGCCTGTGACGGCGAATAACCCAGCGCCACTTGCAGCAGCAACGGTACGAGGAACGGCAGTGCCCCGCTGCCCAGACGGGCGAACAGGTTGCCGAGAATGCCCACGGCGAACGTGCGGGTCTTGAACAGCGACGGCGCGAACAGCGGATTTTCGATGTGCCCGGCCCGCAGCCAGTACGCCGCCAGACACGCCATGCCGCCGAACAGCAGCAACATCACGCGCAAGTGCGGCAGGTGCAACTCGCCGAGGCCTTCCATGGCGATGGTGATCAACACCATCGCGGCGCCAAACAGCACAAAGCCGAGGCTGTCGAAGCGCGTGCGCTCGCTGCCGCGCAGGTCGGGGATGAATTTCCACACCGCGTAGCAACCGATGGCGCCCACCGGCAGGTTGATCAGGAAGATCCAGTGCCAGGTCAGGTATTCGACCATCCAGCCGCCCATGGTCGGGCCGATCAACGGACCGAGCAGGCCGGGGATGGTGATGAAGCCCATGATCCGCACCAGTTCCGAACGCGGGTAGGCACGCAGCACCACCAGACGCCCGACCGGCAGCATCAGCGCACCGCCCAGGCCTTGAATGATCCGGGCGCCGATCAGCATGCTCAGGCTGCTCGACAGGGCGCAGAGCAACGAGCCGATGCTGAACAACAGGATCGCGCCGAAGAAGATTTTCTTGGTGCCGAAGCGGTCGGCGATCCAGCCCGAGGCGGGGATCAGCAGGGCGACGGTGAGCATGTAGGCGATGATCACGCCTTGCATGCGCAAGGGGTCTTCCGCCAGGTCGCGGGCCATGGCCGGCAGGGCGGTGTTGAGGATGGTCCCGTCGAGGGACTGCATGAAAAAGGCAATGGCGACGACCCACGGCAACCAGCGGGCGGTGACAGCGTCGAGAGGTGGGCGGTTGGGCATGGGACCTCTTGTCAGTGTGAATCAGGTAATCCGTGATGGCTTCATCGCGAGCAGGCTCGCTCCCACATGGACAGCGACATACCTGTGGGAGCGAGCCTGCTCGCGAAGCTTTTTACAGGGTCAGGGTCAGCTTGCTGATCAGCGCGCCGGGCAACAACGCCGAAGCCGTGGCCCGCTGGCTGTAGGTGCTCGCCGACAGCAACAACTCGCGTTCCTCGGTCAACGCTTCCAGCTGCGAACCCAGCAAGCTGTAGGCGCTGTCGTCAAAACGCATGGTGCTCACCGGTGCCTGGATCTCGCCATTCTCGACCCAGAAGGTCGCGAACCGGGTCATGCCGGTCATGCGGGCCATCGGTTGGTCCGAGTAGTTCAGGTACCAGAGATTGCTGATGTACAAACCGGTGCCCAGTTGCTTGAGGATCTCGGCATCCGCCAGCGTGCCGGGCGCCATGTTCAGCGCGGTCGGCGATTCGCCGCCACTGGCGCCGTTGGCGGTCAGGCCATATTCGGCGGCACTGCGCGAGCCGACCAGTTGCTCACCGGCCTGGCCCTCGACGATCAGCTTCAGATCGCTGCGCGGATAACCTTCGCCGGAAAACGCCGGGCTCAACGAACCGCTGACGTTTTCATCGAGGGACACCAGCGGGCTGAACGTCTGGTCGCCTGCGTAGAGCTTCTGCAACGGACTGCTCTTGCTCGCCACCGACTGCGCCGAAAAGCCGCCCCAGGACAGCATGCTCATGACTTCTTCCAGCGCGGCCGGCGCCAGGTAGGCGCGGTACTGACCTGGCGCCAGTGTCCGCAATGGTCGGCCGAGGAACTCGAGCTGCTCACGCGCCTGCTGGAAGCGTCGGGCAAACCCTTCGCTGTTCCAGTCATGCCCGGCATAGCTGGCTTTCACCGCCTGGCCGTTGGCATGAAACAGGCTGAAATCGAAGTTGAAGCTATTGGCCTGGTGCCAGCCGAACGCACCGGAAGAACTGGCGAAACCACGACTGATCGGCCCGGCCGCGTAGAAACCGACCAGGTCCAGGCCCTCGGCGGCCCGGGTGATTTCGGCGACCACCTGTTCGGTGTCCGGCAGCGGATGCGCCTGTACGTTCTTGCTCTGCCAGCCGTTGTGGTTGAGCAGCAGGTAAGGATCCTGCGGCAGCAGCGGCAAGGTGTCGCGCAGTTGTTGCAGCCCTTCTGCGAGGCGTTGGCGATCGGTTTCGGCATCGCTGGACAGCGTGATGTCGAGGTCGGCATGCCGGCCTTCGTTGATCAGTTTGAGCCCCAGGCTCGCTTGCTGGACCTGACCGGCCTGACGCACCTTGCCATGGTTGAAGCGCACGAAGGCCGACGACTCGGCGGCATAGCTGAGGGTGAATTGCTCGGGCTCGCGAATCGCTTCGCGCAGCCCGTTGACCAGGGCCTTGAACCCGTCGGCCTGATTATTTGACGTACTCATCAGGCGTCTCCCCCAAACACATCCACGTTGCTGAACACGCAGGCCGGCGAGGCATGGCCGACGCGGATCACCTGATTCGGTTCGCCTTTGCCGCAGTTCGGCGTGCCCAATACCTTGAAGGTGCTGGCGTCACCGACGGCGCGGAGGCTCTTCCAGAAGTGCGCGGAAATCGCTCGGTAGTTCGGGTTTTTCACCACGCCCTTGAGTTCGCCGTTTTCGATCAGTTGCGCCCATTCGCAGCCGAACTGGAACTTGTTGCGCGCGTCATCGATTGACCACGAGCGGTTGGTGCTCATCAAAATCCCGTGCTCGATGTTGCCGATCAACTGCTCCAGCGGCTGATCGCCGGGCTCGATATTGAGGTTGGCCATGCGGTCGATCGGCGGCCGGTTCCAGCCGCAGGCGCGGCTGTTGGCGACGCCGTCCATGTCGGCACGGAATTGCGACAACGCACCGCCCAAGGGCTTCAGCAGCAAGCCTTCCTTGATCAGGAATTGTTTGCTCGCGGCGGTGCCGTCGTCGTCATGCCCGTAGCTGGCGAGCTGTTCGGGAATGTCCGGGTCGAACGTCACGTTGAGCAGTTTCGAGCCGTATTGCAGGTGGCCGAAGTCTTCGGCCTTGACGAAGCTGGTGCCGGCGTAATTGCGCTCGTCACCGAGGATTCGGTCCAGTTCCAGCGGGTGGCCGATGGATTCGTGGATCTGCAGCATCATCTGGTCCGGCATCAGCAGCAGGTCCCGCGGGCCTTGCGGGGTGTTCGGTGCCAGCAGCAATTGCAGCGCCTGATCGGCGATGGTCGGGCCGGCGCCGATCAGGCCGCAGCGGCTGATGACATCGGCGCCGCCCTGCTGGCCGAAGTTCTCGCGACCAAGGCTACGGGTCTGGCTGTCGTTGCCGTCGTAGGCGGTGACATCGAGGCCCGGGTAGACGAATCGCTGGGCCTGGCGCAGTTCGGCACCGGCGCTGTTGAGGTAGATCTGCTCGACGTTGGTAATGCCGATGCTCACCTGCCAGTTCACCAGCCGTTCGTCCTTGGGCACGGACGCGGATTCGGCGCCGAGCAACTGGTAGCAATCGCTCAGGGACGGGAAGGGCTGGTCGAGGTTGGGCGAAAAGTAATCGGCGCGGTCGCTGGAAACGGCTTGCTCGCGCAGATCCAGCAGGGCGTGGGGCTTGAGTTGACGGGCTTGCTGCTCTGCCCGGTTCAGCGCCGATTGCAGGCCTTGTTGCGACAGGTCGTTGGTCGCGGCGTAGGCTTCGACGCCGTTGACGCGAACGGTGAGCATCGCGCCTTCGTCACGGCTCAGGCTCGGAGGTTCGGCGACATTCTTGCGCACCGACAGGTACTGGCCGGACTCGCGCACATAACGCAGCGAAAAGAATTCAGCGCCCGTGCGCAAAGCAGCAAAGCGCTGCTTGAGCTGGGGGTGGAAATCGAACATTCGGGAACCTCCCTGGAATGGAGTGGCGGTGCAGCGGTGTTGCGAAGGGGGGGGTGAAACGTTTGCGTGGCGCTAGATTAGGCCTGTGCGGGGGGAGGATCAAGGGTGAAGTCTTTGGAGAGGTGTGGTGTTTGGTCGGGCCCATTCGCGAGCAGGCTCGCTCCCACACTGGATCTGTGTCGTTCACAAAACCGGTGTGGGAGCGAGCCTGCTCGCGATGGTCGCGCCTCGGTACTAAGCCTTACTGGGCAGTAGGGCTCACATCCCGCAACGGCTTGCCACGCACCGGTGCATCACCGGCCACGTAGTAATCGGCCTTGCTGCGCGGCAATGGCTGGCGGCCACGGATCTTGTCGGCGATTTTCTCGGCGATCATGATCGTCGGCGCGTTCAGGTTGCCGGTGGTGATGATCGGCATGATCGAGGCATCGACCACGCGCAGGGCTTGGAGGCCATGCACACGACCTTCGGCGTCAACCACGGCCATGTCATCGGTGCCCATCTTGCACGAGCAGGACGGGTGGAACGCGGTTTCGGCGTGTTCGCGGATGAACTTGTCGAGCTGCTCATCGGTTTGCACGTCGATGCCCGGGCTGATTTCGCGGCCGCGGAAGGCGTCCAGTGCCGGCTGCTGCATGATTTCGCGGGTCAGGCGGATGCCGTCGCGGAATTCCTGCCAGTCCTGCTCGGTGGCCATGTAGTTGAACAGGATGCTCGGGTACTCGCGCGGATCCTTGGATTTGGCCTGGATGCGACCACGGCTCGGCGAGCGCATGGAACCCATGTGCGCCTGGAAGCCGTGTTCTTTCACGCCGTTGCTGCCGTTGTAGTTAATCGCCACCGGCAGGAAGTGGTACTGGATGTTCGGCCAATCGAATTCCGGACGGGTACGGATGAAACCGCCGGCTTCGAACTGGTTGCTGGCGCCGATGCCGGTGCCGTTGAACAGCCACTCGGCACCGATGGCCGGCTGGTTGTACCAGAGCAGCGACGGGTACAGCGAGACCGGTTGGGTGCAGGCGTATTGCAGGTACAGCTCAAGGTGGTCCTGCAGGTTTTCGCCGACGCCTGGCAGGTCGTGGACCACCGGGATATCGAGCTTGCTCAGCAGTTCGGCCGGGCCGACGCCGGAACGTTGCAGGATCTGCGGCGAAGCGATGGCGCCGGAGCACAGCAGCACTTCCTTGCGTGCACGCACTTCAACGCGCTCTTCAGCGGCGCCGATCAGGTAGCGCACGCCAACGGCACGCTTGCCTTCGAACAGGATCTTGTCGGTCAGGGCGTGGGTGACGATGGTCAGGGTCGAGCGCTTCTTGGCGACGTCCAGGTAACCGCGAGCGGTGGAAGCGCGGCGGCCTTTCGGCGTCACGGTGCGGTCCATCGGGCCGAAGCCTTCCTGCTGGTAACCGTTGAGGTCTTCGGTGCGCGGGTAACCGGCTTGCACGCCGGCTTCCACCATGGCGTGGAACAGCGGGTTATTGCCCGCTTTCGGCGTGGTCACGCTGACCGGACCATCGCCACCGTGGTAGTCGTTCGGGCCGATGTCACGGGTTTCCGCCTTGCGGAAATACGGCAGGCAGTTCAGGTAATCCCAATCTTCCAGGCCTGGCAGTTTCGACCAGTTGTCGTAGTCCATCGCGTTGCCGCGGATGTAGCACATGCCGTTGATCAGCGAAGAGCCGCCGAGGCCCTTGCCGCGACCGCATTCCATCCGGCGGCCGTCCATGTGTGGCTCTGGATCGGTTTCGTACGCCCAGTTGTAGCGACGGCCTTGCAGCGGGAACGCCAGGGCGGCCGGCATTTGTGTGCGGAAGTCGAAACGGTAGTCCGGGCCGCCTGCTTCAAGCAGCAGGACGGTGACGCCGGCGTCTTCGGTCAGACGGGTCGCCAGGGTGTTACCAGCCGAGCCGGCACCGATGATGATGTAATCGAATTCTTGGGACATTGAATGCACCCTCTTTGAAGTTGGTTCAGGTCAGGCCAAGGCGAGTGCTGCGCACTCGATCGCGAGCAGGCTCGCTCCCACAGTGGAATGCGTACTCCTGTGGGAGCGAGCCTGCTCGCGAAGCGGCCTCGCAGGCGAGGCAGATGCCGCCTTAGAACACCGAGGCGTAATCGCCCAGCTCGACCTGTACCGATTTGATGCGCGTGAAGTTGTTCAGCGAGCTGATGCCGTTCTCACGGCCCACGCCCGACTGCTTGTAGCCGCCAACCGGCATCTTCGCGTCGGACTCGCCCCAGGCGTTGATCCAGCAGATACCGGCTTCCAGTTGATGAATCACGCGGTGAGCGCGGTTCAGGTCCTTGGTGACGATACCGGCGGCCAGGCCGAAGTCGGTGTCGTTGGCGCGACGGATCACTTCTTCTTCGGTTTCGTAGGTCAGGATCGCCATCACCGGGCCGAAGATTTCTTCACGAACGATGGTCATGTCGTCGGTGCAGTCGGTGAACACGGTCGGTGCCACAAAGGCGCCTTTGGCCAGGTCGCCTTCGGTCAGACGGCTGCCGCCGCACAGTACGCGAGCGCCTTCTTCTTTACCTTTGGCGATGTAGCCCAGCACGCTTTCCATGTGGGCGAAGCTGACCAGCGGGCCGAAGTTGGTGTTTTCGTCTTCCGGGTTGCCGATGCGGATGCGCGCAACGCGCTCGGCAATCTTGGCTTCGAATGCGGCTTTCAGGTGGCTCGGTACGAACACGCGGGTACCGTTGGTGCAGACCTGGCCGGAGCTGTAGAAGTTGGCCATCATTGCGGTGTCGGCGGCGCGATCGAGGTCGGCGTCGTCGAAAATGATCAGCGGGGACTTGCCGCCCAGTTCCATGGTCACGTCTTTCAGCGACGAGCTGGAAGCGCTGGCCATGACTTTCTTGCCGGTGTCGGTGCCGCCGGTGAACGAGACTTTCTCGATGCGCGGGTGCTCGGTCAGCCAGGTGCCGACTTCACGGCCGCTGCCGGTCAATACGTTGAACACGCCGGCTGGCAGGCCTGCTTCGGTGTAGATCTCGGCCAGTTTGAGGGTGGTCAGCGAGGTGACTTCGCTCGGCTTGAAGATCATCGCGTTACCGGCCGCCAGGGCCGGGGCGGATTTCCACAGGGCGATCTGGATCGGGTAGTTCCATGCGCCGATACCGGCCACGACGCCCAGCGGCTCGCGACGGGTGTAGACGAACGAGGTGGTGCGCAACGGGATCTGCTCGCCTTCGATGGCAGGCACCAGGCCGGCGTAGTATTCCAGCACGTCAGCACCGGTGACGATGTCGACGTACTTGGTTTCGGAGAACGACTTGCCGGTGTCCAGGGTTTCCAGGGCGGCCAGCTCATCGTTGCGCTCGCGCAGAATGTCGACGGCGCGACGCAGGATGCGCGAACGCTCCATGGCAGTCATCGCGGCCCAGATCTTCTGGCCCTTTTCGGCGCTGACGACAGCGCGCTCGACGTCTTCCTTGGTCGCACGTTGTACTTTTGCGAGGACTTCACCGTTAGCCGGGTTGATGGCTTCGAAGGTGGCATCGCTGCCAGCGTCGGAGTAACCGCCATCGATGTAGAGTTTTTGCAGTTCGAAACGGGCCATATTGTCCTCGCAAGTGCATCAGTGGTTGGCTCGGTCCGGGGGTTGAGCGTTCTGTGTGCTCTAACTCACCCGCTTGGCCAGTTGGAAATCCATGTATTCGTAAGCGATCCGGTGCGCCTGCTCGGTGTCGAAGGCATCTCCCGACAGCGCGCCGCGCAACCACAAACCGTCAATGAGGGCTGCCAGGCCCCGGGCTGCACTGCGCGCGTCATCGAGCGGCAATACGCGGCGGAACTGGCAGCACAGGTTGGAATACAGACGGTGATCGTTGATCCGCTGCAACCTGTGCAAAGACGGGTGGTGCATGCTGGTGGCCCAGAAGGCCAGCCAGGTTTTCATTGCCGGGCCATTGACCTGGCTGGCGTCGAAGTTGCCTTCGATGATCACCTGCAGATGCGCCCGCGGGCTGTCATCTGTCAGCGCCTGACGGCGCGCGGTGACGTTCTCGCTGAGGACACTCATCAGGTACTGCGCCGTGGCAGCGATCAGGCCGTTCTTGTCCTGAAAGTAATGACTGATGATGCCGTTCGAGACACCGGCCAAACGGGCGATCAGCGCAATGCTGGCGTCCCCCATTCCGACCTGATCGACGGCCAGCAACGTGGCTTCGATCAATTGCTGGCGGCGGATGGGTTGCATACCGACCTTGGGCATCTTGCACATCTCCTTAGGCCTTCCGGCAGACGCAAAACGTCTATCGGATTGAGGGCCAGTCTATTTTGTTTTGATTGAACGTTCAATCAACAAAGAATAAGATCTGCGACAAATCGTCGCTGCCTACAGGTTTTTCCTACGTGTAGATGGCGGAAAAACGACATCCAAAAACGCTCGAAACCCACGCGCACTGGCGCTCCCGGGCTTCGGGCGTTTTTCGGGTTGTCTTTATATCACCCGCCGGTCGGCTGCCCACTAACCGATTGGTCGGGTACCCATTGCCTTGCGTTCTTCTCCCGCACTGCCCGGAGCATCTGTGCCATGAGTTCTGCCTCGCTAATAAAGACCCCGCCCGAGAAGGTGACGGTCAACGGTTGGGTGTTCTACACCTCTACCGCGTTGATTCTGTTGTTGACCGCCATTCTGATCATCGCCCCGCAAGAGGCCGGCAGACTGCTCGGTATTGCCCAGGCCTGGTTGTCCCGCAGCTTCGGCTGGTACTACATTGTGGTGATCGCCGCTTACCTGGTGTTCGTGGTCGGCCTGGCGTTTTCGTCCTACGGCAAACTGAAACTGGGCAGCAAGGACGACACGCCGGACTTCAGCTACGGCGCCTGGGCGGGGATGCTGTTCTCCTCGGGTATCGGCATCTCGCTCCTGTACTTTGGCGCTTCCGAGCCGCTGGATCATTACTTCAACCCGCCGGAAGGCGCATCGGCCAGCAACCTCGCGGCGCGTCAGGCGGTACAGCTGACGTTCCTGCATTGGGGTCTGCATGGCTGGGCGATCTACGCACTGGTCGGCCTGGCCGTGGCGTATTTTGCCTACCGTCATAACCAGCCGCTGGCGTTGCGTTCGGCGCTGTATCCGCTGGTGGGCGAGCGTTGGGTCAAAGGCGCGGCCGGTCACGCGGTGGACGGCTTCGGCATGTTCGTGACGCTGCTGGGGCTGGTGACGAACCTGGGGATTGGTTCGCTGCAGGTGTCGTCCGGGCTGGAAAACCTGTTCGGCATGGAACACAGCAACACCAACCTGCTGATCGTGATCATCGTGATGAGCACTGTGGCGACCATCGCCGCCGTGTCCGGCGTGGAAAACGGCATTCGTCGCCTGTCCAACCTGAATATCGTGCTGTTCAGCGGCCTGCTGATTTTCGTGCTGCTGTTCGGCCCGACGCTGCACCTGCTCAACGGTTTTGTGCAGAACGTCGGCGACTACCTGAACGGCGTGGTGCTGAAGACCTTCGACCTGTACGTCTACGAAGGCGACAGCGAGAAGTCTGACCGTTGGCTGGGCCTGTGGACCCTGTTCTACTGGGCCTGGTGGATTTCCTGGGCGCCATTCGTAGGCATGTTCATCGCGCGTATTTCCCGTGGTCGTACCGTGCGTGAACTGGTGGCCGGCGTGCTCCTGATCCCGCTGGGTTTCACCCTGGCATGGCTGTCGATCTTCGGTAACTCGGCCCTGGACCTGGTGATGAACCATGGGGCGGTAGAGCTCGGGAAGACGGCGCTGGAACAGCCGTCCATGGCGATCTACCAGTTGCTGGAGCATTACCCGGCATCGAAAGTGGTGATCGGCGTGTCGATTTTCGTCGGTTTCGTGCTGTTCCTGACCCCGGCGGATTCCGGCGCGGTGATGATGGCCAACCTTTCGTGCAAGGGCGGCAACGTCGACGAAGACGCGCCGCACTGGCTGCGGATCTTCTGGTCGGTAGTGATCACCCTGGTGACCATCGGCCTGCTGTTCGCCGGTAACTTCGAAGCCATGCAAACCATGGTGGTGCTGGCCGGTCTGCCGTTCTCCGTAGTGTTGGTGTGCTTCATGTTCGGCTTGCACAAGGCCATGCGCCAGGACGTGCAGATCGAACAGGAGCAAGCGGAACTGGCTGCCCGAGGGCGTCGTGGTTTCAGCGAGCGTCTGACGCAGCTGGACCTGCAACCGAACCAGTCGATCGTTCAGCGCTTCATGGACAAGCAAGTCAGCCCGGCGCTGGAAGAGGCCGTGGTGCAACTGCGCGGTAAAGGCCTGGACGTGCAAACGTTGCTGGGCAAGGCCAAGCGCTGCATGGGCCTGCGGATCGAGATGGAAGAGGGCAACCCTTTTGTCTACGAAGTGAGCCTGGACGGCTATCTGGCGGCGGCGAGCGAAACGGTCTCGGCGGAAAGTCCCGATGAGCCCCGCGCCCGTTACTACCGCGCCGAGGTGTACCTGCACAATGGCAGCCAGGATTACGACCTGATGGGCTTCACTCAGGATCAGATCACCCGTGACGTGCTCGATCAGTTCGAAAGCCATCGGCAACTCCTTGGCCGGGTTTATAGCTGAGTTGTGAATTGATGCGGTGCTTCTGTCTGAGGCACCGCGTCAGCATCATCGCCAGCAGGCTGGCTCCCACAGTTGACCGCATTCCAATGTAGGAGCGAGCCTGCTCGCGATAGGGCCATCAGCTTCAAAGCTGCTCACCCTGGTGTCCCGCAAACAAAAACGCCGCGATCCTCTCGCGGCGTTTTTGTGTCTGTTGCCTTAGCCCAGGTTCTTGCCGAGCAGCGCGTGATACAGCTCGCTGTCGCCGAGAATTCCGACCACCTTGTTGTTGTCGTGCAGCACCAGCTTGTTGCCGGTCTGGTAACGAATCTGCAGCGCGTCGCGCATGCCGATGTTGGAGTCCACCAGCGTTGGCCGACGACCCAGGCCTTCCACTGCTTGTCCCGGGATCCAGTTCTGCAGGTCCAGGTTCGCGCCGTTCTGGCGGGCGCCCTTGATGGTGTTGCCTTCGGCCAGGTCCAGCCACGAATCGCCGCCCGGATCGAGGCATACCGAACCGTTGATGCGTTTGCAGTTGTCCAGGGTGCGCATCAGGCTGCGACCGCACAACACGTTCAGGGGGTTGGTGTGCGCGACGAAGGTCCGCACATAGTCATCCGCCGGGTTCAAGACGATTTCTTCAGGCTTGCTGTACTGAATGATCCGGCCATCTTTCATGATCGCGATTCGGCTGCCGAGTTTCAGTGCTTCATCGAGGTCATGGCTCACGAAGACGATGGTTTTGCTGAGTTTGCGTTGCAGCTCGAGCAGTTCGTCTTGCAGGCCTTGGCGGATCAGCGGGTCGAGGGCCGAGAACGGTTCGTCCATCAGCAGAATGTCGGCGTCCATCGCCAGCGCGCGGGCCAGGCCCACACGTTGCTGCATGCCGCCGGAAAGCTCGTCGGGTTTCTTGTTGCGCCACTGGGTCAGGCCCACCAGCTCGAGCTTTTCGTCCACCAGCTTGCGGCGTTCTTTTTCGGGACGTCCCTGCATTTCCAGGCCGAAACTGATGTTCTCGCGCACCGTCAGCCACGGCATCAGGGCGAACTTCTGGAACACCATCGCAATGCGCTTGGTGCGCATCATTTTCAGTTCGGCGGCTGTGCAGGCGGCAATGTTGATCTGCTTGCCTTCGTGCTCGACGAACAGCTTGCCGCGGCTGACGGTGTTGAGGCCGTTGATGCAACGCAGCAGGCTGGATTTGCCGGAGCCGGACAGGCCCATCAGCACGCAGATTTCACCTTTTTCGATGTCCAGGCTGGCCTTTTCAACGCCAACGATCTGCCCGGTCTTTTTCAGGATCTCGCTGCGGGTCAAGCCTTGATCGAGAAGTTTCAGTGCCTCGCGCGGATCTTTGGTGAAGATTACGTCGACGTCTTCGAAGCGAATAATGCTCATGCGTCACCCCCTACTTTAGCGTCGGGTTGTTTGCAGATACGGTCGAGCATGATCGCCAGCAGTACGATCGCCAGGCCCGCTTCGAAGCCCAGGGCGATATCAGCAGTGTTCAGTGCGTTGACCACCGGTTTGCCCAGTCCGTCGGCGCCCACCAGTGCCGCGATCACCACCATCGACAGCGACAGCATGATGCACTGGGTAATGCCGGCCGCGATGCTCGGCATGGCGTGGGGCAGTTCGATCCTTGTGAGCAGTTGGCGACGCGAGCAGCCGAAGGCTTTGCCGGCGTCCATCAATTCTGCGGGTACATCGCGAATGCCCAGGTAAGTCAGGCGGATGGGCGCGGCAATCGCGAACACCACCGTGGAGATCAGGCCCGGGACCACACCCAGGCCGAAGAGGGTCAGGGTAGGAATGAGGTAAACGAAGGTCGGTACGGTCTGCATCAGATCGAGCACCGGACGCATCATGGTGTAGAACATCGGCTTGTGCGCGGCGACGATACCCAACGGCACGCCGATGACCACGCAGACCAGGGTGGCGAACAACACCTGGGCGAGGGTTTCCATGGTTTCCTGCCAGTACCCCAGGTTGAGGATCAGCAGAAAGGAGGCGATGACGAAAACGGTCAATCCCCATTTTCGTTGAATGAAGTGTGCCAGTAGCGCGATGAGGCCGATCAATGCCAGCGGGTTGAACCAGGTCAGCGCAAAAGTCACGCCGTGGATCATCGTTTCCAGTGACACGGCAATTGCGTCGAAGGTGTTGGCGCCGTGTTGCGTCAACCATTCAACGAAGCCCGCGATGTACTGGCCTAAAGGGATTTTCTGATCAATCAGCATGGTAGTGAACGTCCGCATGCAAGGAATAAACAGCCCGGGCGAGCGAACCCGCCCGGCATAAACGATTTACTGCGCGAGCTTGGCTTTCACGGCCTCCAGGCCTGGTTTACCGTCAATGGTGGTCACGCCAGCGAGCCAGGTATCGAGGACCTGTGGATTCTTTTTGAGCCAGGCCTTGGCGGCCGCTTCAGGCTTCATCTTGTCGTCCAGGATGTTGCCCATCAGAGAGCTTTCCATGTCGACGGTAAACTCCAGGTTTTTCAGCAACTGACCCACGTTGCTGCATTCCTGCACATACCCCTTGCGGGTATTGGTTGCCACGGTGGCGGCACCGAAGTCCGGACCGAAGAAGTCGTCACCGCCGGTCAGGTATTGGATCTTGAAGCGCTTATTCATCGGATGCGGCGCCCAGCCGAGGAACACCACGGCGGTGTCGCGTTTCTGCGCGCGGTCAACTTGCGACAGCATGCCCGCTTCGCTGGATTCGACCATCTTGAAACCGGCGTCTTTCAGGCCGAAGGCGTTCTTGTCGATCATGCTCTGGATCAGACGGTTGCCATCGTTGCCTGGCTCGATGCCATAGATCTTGCCATCGAGTTCTTTCTTGAATTTGGCGATATCGGCGAAGTCATGCAGCCCTTTGTCGTACAGCGCTTGCGGTACGGCCAGGGTGTACTTGGCGCCGGTCAGGTTGGTGCGCACGACATCCACGGTCCCGGCATCGCGGTAGGCCTTGATGTCGTTTTCCATGGTCGGCATCCAGTTGCCGAGGAAGATGTCCATGTTCTTGCCGTCGGCCAGGGACTTGTAGGTCACCGGTACGGAAATCATGGTGGTCTTGGTCTTGTAGCCCAGTGCATCCAGAACGACGCTGGTGGTGGCGGTTGTCGCGGTGATGTCGGTCCAGCCGACATCGGAGAAATTCACGGTACTGCACTGAGCGGGTTCTGCGGCTTGAGCCAGTAACGGCAGACTCAGCATGGCGGCCAACAACAACGACGGGGAACCTTTCATGGATGGACTCCTTGGTGTTTTTTTTGGCAGTGTTCCGACTGGACCACCGCACTTATAGGTTGCGGTTGGATGGCGTTTTGGAGACAGCTCTACCACGGCGCCTTGCAATCGAGTCGATACGATCATGTACCAGTGAAAATCTGACGCCTACAGGGGGCGTCGTAACCAGTACAGGGATGGTCGCATCCAGTGTCGGTGACGTCGTTTACAGATTTTTTCAGCCCTGTTTGCCGCTTTGAACCACGAAAAAACGGCGCAAACACAGCGTAAAACGCACACGGCGCTGGTGGACAAGAGTGCGTCGGTACCAGACGTCGAACGACACGATAAAAGCCTGATGATGCAGCCAGACCGGCGGATTGCAGCTTGAGCGTAGCAGCTCCGTCACCGGGTGCTTTTGCGCCCGGAGTTGGCATCTCCAGGAGTTCGGCAGTAATGGCTATCAGCGTTTTCGACCTGTTCAAAATCGGCATCGGCCCTTCCAGTTCGCACACCGTGGGGCCGATGCGCGCCGCGGCGCTGTTCGTGCAAGGTTTGCGCGAGCAGGGTCTTTTGGAGCAAGTGCGGCGCGTCGAAGTTCAGCTGTATGGCTCGTTGTCGGCCACCGGCATCGGTCACGGCAGCGACAACGCAGTGATCATGGGCCTGATGGGCGAATGGCCGGACGCGATCGATCCGTCGCAAATCGGCATCCGCATTGCCACCCTGCGCGAAACCCACACCCTGTTGCTTGATGGACGTTTGTCGGTACCGTTCATATGGGCGCGGGACATGCGCCTGATCGACGAAAACCTGCCGTTCCACCCCAACGCCATGACTCTGGTCGCCGAGGGCGATGACGGTGAGTTGCATCGCGACACCTACTATTCCGTCGGCGGCGGTTTTGTCGTCGATGAAGCGCAAGCCTCCAGCGGCGTGGTGGATCTGGACCGTACCGAGTTGCCGTACGACTTCTCCAGCGCCGCCGAGCTGCTCAGCCTCTGCAAACAGCACAACCTGCGCGTGGCCGAACTGATGATGGCCAACGAAAAGGTCTGGCGCAGCGAAGAAGAAATCCGCGCCGGCCTGATGAAGCTTTGGCGGGCGATGCAGGATTGCGTCGAGCAAGGCCTGAAGCACGAAGGCATATTGCCTGGCGGCCTGAACGTACGTCGCCGCGCGGCCAAGTTGCACCGCAGCCTGCAAGAGTTGAACAAGCCCAATGTCATCGGCTCGACCCTGAGTGCGATGGAGTGGGTCAACCTGTTCGCCCTGGCGGTCAACGAAGAAAACGCCGCCGGTGGTCGCATGGTCACGGCGCCGACCAACGGCGCGGCGGGAATCATTCCGGCGGTGCTGCATTACTTCATGAAATTCAGTGAGGCGGTGACGGACGCCAACGTGGTCGACTATTTCCTCGGCGCCGCGGCGGTGGGGATCCTGTGCAAGAAGAACGCGTCGATCTCCGGTGCGGAAGTCGGTTGTCAGGGCGAAGTCGGTTCGGCGTGTGCCATGGCGGCGGCGGGGTTGGCGGAGATTCTCGGCGCCAGCCCGGAGCAGTTGTGCAACGCGGCGGAAATCGGCCTGGAACACAACCTCGGCCTGACCTGCGACCCGGTGGGCGGGCTGGTTCAGGTGCCGTGCATCGAGCGCAATGCGATTGCCGCGGTGAAGGCTATCAACGCGGCGCAGATGGCGTTGCGCGGGGACGGCCAGCACTTCATTTCGCTGGACCGGGTGATCCGCACCATGCGTGATACCGGGGCCGATATGCATGACAAATATAAAGAGACCTCGCGGGGCGGCCTGGCGGTCAGCGCGGTGGAGTGCTGAAACCGAGTGGGCTGCATCGCGAGCAGGTTCGCTCCCACAGGGGAACGCGATCAAATGTGGGAGCGAGCCTGCTCGCGATAGCGCCAGACCAGTCAAAACTGCGCGCAAAGTGAACACCGGATTCAAAACACGCCACGTTTTGGCGCGTCGCTTACAGATAAGCCCGTAGCAACAAGTCAGGGAGCCAGCCCGGCCCTGACCGTTCGTCCCCTGTGCCTGCGGTGACACTCTTTCGGGCGTCGCTGCAAGCCTGTTCCCACAAGTGCTACCGATTTGCTCACACGCAACGGAACAGCGCGTTTGCCCCTGTGAATGCCACTTATAACCCCCACTCGCAACGCGGCTTATATAGACAGGCCGCGACGTCGTTTTCAGGAGTTATTGAACGCGTATTCAATTTTAGGCATGGCAATTGCTCTGTCATTACAAAGCCCGTCTCCCACGCGAGAACGATGGCAATAACAAGAGCCTCCGCCTGAGGCCATCACCCGCTTTGTGTGAGGAGATACCGCGATGACGACGTTCAACTCCGGGGCTCAACCCCAGAACCGTGCGCCTCAATCCATCGGCTTTCTGCTGCTGGACAATTTCACGCTGATTTCTCTGGCCTCCGCCGTAGAACCCCTGCGTATGGCCAACCAATTGTCCGGTCGCGAGCTGTATCGCTGGACCACGCTCACCGTCGATGGCGGTCAGGTCTGGGCCAGTGACGGTCTGCAAATCACCCCCGACGCCTCGATGCACAAAGCCCCGTCCATGGACACCATCATTGTCTGCGGCGGTATCGGTATTCAGCGCACCGTCACTCGCGAACACGTTTCATGGCTGCAAAGCCAGGCGCGTCAATCCAAGCGCCTGGGTGCGGTCTGCACCGGCAGTTGGGCCCTGGCGTGCGCCGGCCTGCTGGACGGCTTCGATTGCAGCGTGCACTGGGAATGCCTGGCTTCGATGCAGGAAGCCTTCCCGCGCGTGGCGATGAGCACCCGCCTGTTCACCCTCGACCGTAACCGTTTCACCAGCTCCGGCGGCACCGCGCCGCTGGACATGATGCTGCACCTGATCAGCCGCGATCACGGGCGTGAACTGTCCGCCGCGATTTCGGAGATGTTCGTCTACGAGCGTATCCGCAACGAACAGGATCACCAGCGCGTACCGCTCAAGCACATGCTCGGCACCAACCAGCCGAAGTTGCAGGAAATCGTCGCGCTGATGGAAGCCAACCTCGAAGAGCCGATCGACCTCGACGAACTGGCGGTGTACGTCGCCGTGTCCCGTCGCCAGCTCGAGCGGCTGTTCCAGAAATACCTGCACTGCTCGCCGTCGCGTTACTACCTGAAGCTGCGCCTGATCCGCGCCCGGCAGTTGCTCAAGCAAACGCCGATGTCGATCATCGAAGTGGCGTCGGTGTGTGGCTTCGTGTCCACGCCGCACTTCTCCAAGTGCTACCGCGAATACTTCGGCATTCCGCCGCGTGACGAGCGCGTAGGCTCCAATACCACGCAGCAGGTGGCGATGATGCCGCTGCCGCAAGCGTTGGTGCTGTCGCCGTTGTCCGGGCCGTTGTCGGCGTTGAGTCAGGCGCGCAACGAGTCGACTTTCGCCAGCGTCCGGCTCTAGACCGAGGCGCCTTCATTCGCGAGCAGGCTCGCTCCCACAGGATGGCAAACAACCTGTGGGAGCGAGCCTGCTCGCGATAGCGATTTAACGGGCGACGTGGCTCTGTTGGTATTCCGCTAATGCAGGCAGCAACTGCTTGTCGATGGCCTGGCGTACGGCCGGCAGGATCGTCGCGCTACTGGTGTACATCTGCTTGACCATGGTGCGCAGCACTATGGCTCGTTCGTTGTTCAAACCCCGCACCGCACACTCGCAAGCCTGCTCGGCGGTGGAGCCGCTCGGCACTTGAAAACCCAACGATTTCAGCTGGCCCAACAGGTCTTCCTGGTCAATCAAATCGGCGTACATCATGACGCAATCCTTCTTCAGGGAACGGTGTCGTGGTTCGATTCTCGTAGGGGTGTGGAGTGGCGGCAAGGACGATTTGTCGCAATGGCCGCAATACCTATGAACAGGTCGTTTTCGGCTAACTTGCTGTGTGAGCGAGTAGGCACACTGGATTCAGCTGGCTTCACGAAGGTTTGGTCACCCTCGCGCGACGGCTCCTCAACAGTACCCACCTCTGCCTCGATCCTGTCACGGCTTGATCGGGGCTTTTTTTTGCCTGAGAAGCCTGGTTTTTGTGGTGTCCGGGCGGGCGCCATCGCGAGCAGGCTCGCTCCCACAGTGGTTTTGCGTCGTGCACAAATCAACTGTAGGAGCGAGCCTGCTCGCGATGAACGATAACGCGGTCTAGCGCTGCAGCACGAGAATCCGCGACAGCAACTCATCCCGATCGACATAACATCCCTGGAAATGCCGGGCGCCGCTGGCCGGGTCAAACGCATTGCGCGCATGCAGCGTGCGCCGGTTATCGAAGCACCACAGCTCCCCGGGATTGAGCCGTTGCATCAGCCTGAACCGCGCCTCGCGAGTCATCGCGATAAAGCGCCGATAGGCCCGATACAACCGGGGCATTTCCTCCACCGACGCATCAAACGGCCCGCGCAGAAAGTTCGCCATGCGAATCTCCGACACCTGCCCCAGTGCATCCAGCGCGATGATGGGCGCGAGGCAGCGGTAGTCGCTGTGGCGGTCCTTGTTGCGGAACTCCACGGGGATTTCACACAGGGCCTTGAACGACTCCGGATCTTCCTCACGCAACGCCTGGGCGATGGCAAAACCGTCGACGAAAATGCTCTCGCCACCGTCGGCGTCATTGACCAGGCAATGCAGGAATTGCAGCCCCGGTTGCAGCTCCCGGGTGGGCAGGTCGCTGTGCAATGGCAGGTTGAAAGCGGTGTAGGCATTGCTGTCGGCATCGGCCTTGGATTGCACGTTGAACAGCACGCCGAAATTGCTCTCGCGGATGAAGGAAATTCGCTGGGCGATCAGCTTCAGCGAGCCCGGTTCCGTGGGCACGCCGCGCACCTGCGTCAGGCCAGTATCACGCACCGCCAACAGCCACTGCAGCAAGGCATCGTTGTCATTCATCAACGCCTGATAGTCGAACACTGGCAGCTGTAAATCACTGCGCCAAAGGCTCGCTTTCGGCTTGCCGGCCTGGCGTTCGGCGCGGGATTCGTCGTCATAGGCGTGGGCGCGCAACCAGCCCGGATCAAAGCGGCTCCGGTGGCCATCCTGCCAATCCACGCACAGGCAGCCTTCGGTATCGACACGGGTCTGTGTCGCCGTCAGGTCCTCGGCCACATCGACGATTTCCAGCACTTGTTCGCGGGTCACCGTGTAGACACATTGCGCGCACGGGCAGTTGTCCCGCAGCCATTGATGATGGAAGGGGCTGACCCGCTGGTCGGCCCATGTCACCAGAACGCGATCCGCCAGCGCCTGCACGCCACTCAGCGCGCTGATCAACGGATAAGTACGAAAGTCGGCAAATGCTGCGGCGGTGTTCATGGCGATCTCCTTGTTATTTTTTTGTCGGTAACGCGATCACTCGGCCAATGTATTCCGGGGTGGGCAGGTCGGTCTGTTCGGCGACGATGGCTTGCAGCTTGACCAGGGTTTCTTCGCTGAACGGTGCGGAACGCGGCCCGGCGAGGTCGACGTGGAGCAACATTTGCTCGTTGCCGGCCAGTTCCTTGTCGCCGCCGACCAGGTGCAGGCTGTGATAGAGGTGCAGGCGTTTGCTGTCGTGGGCAATGATCTGGGTGTGCACTTCAACGTCGGTGTCGAGCTTCACTTCGTGCAGGTAGTTGAGGTGCAATTCGAGGGTGAACAGCGAGTTGCCGCTGGCTTCGCGGTTGTTGCTGTCCATGCCCAGGCGGTCCATCAGCGCGTCGGTGGCGTAGCTGAAAATCAGCAGGTAGAAGGCGTCGCGCAGGTGGCCGTTGTAGTCGACCCAGTCGGGGATGATTCGGGTTTGGTAAGTGGTCAGTGCGGGCATGTCGTCAGTCCTGAAATAACGAGAACCTTTGTAGGAGCCGGCTTGCTGGCGATGCAGGCAACGCGGTGTTCCAGTGAGACCGCGTTGATCCTATCGCCAGCAAGCCGGCTCCTACAATGGGCGGCGGGTGTTACTCGGCGAACGCCATCCCGTGCTTCTCTTTGGTGGTTTTCACCGCCTCCAGCACCGCCAGCAGGCAATCATCACGATAGCGCTCCAGCGCCGAAATGCTGTGTTTGCCCAACTGATCACTGGTGCCATCCACCACGTCATCGATCAGCTTGTCGGTTAGTTCCGGTGCCGGCAGGTAGGTCCATGGCAATTGCAGCGCCGGACCGAACTGCGCCATGAAGTGCCGCATGCCGGCATCGCCACCCGCCAGGGTGTAGGTCAGGAAGGTGCCCATGAACGACCAGCGCAGACCGGCGCCAAAACGGATCGCATCGTCGATTTCGCCGGTGGTCGCCACGCCGTCGTTCACCAGGTGCAGCGCCTCGCGCCACAGGGCTTCGAGCAAACGGTCGGCGATGAAGCCTGGCACTTCCTTGCGCACGTGCAGTGGGCGCATTCCCAAGGATTCGTAGACTTTGATCGCCGCTTGAATCGCTTCCGGCGCAGTGTTTTTACCGCCGACCACTTCCACCAGTGGCAGCAGGTAAACCGGGTTGAACGGGTGGCCGACGACGCAGCGTTCCGGGTGAGTCGAGCTCTCGTAGAACTCGCTGGGCAACAGGCCCGAGGTGCTGGAACCGATCAAGGCATTCGGCTTGGCCGCGGCGCTGATTTTGCTGTGCAGTTCCAGTTTCAGGTCGAGGCGTTCCGGGGCGCTTTCCTGGATGAAATCGGCGTCGCGAACACACTCTTCGATGGTCGCGACAAAGCGCAGGCGATCCTGCGACGCGCCGGGTGCCAGGCCTTGTTTCTCCAGCGCGCCCCAGGCATTGGCGACGCGTTTGCGCAGGGCGGCTTCAGCACCGGGCGCCGGGTCCCAGGCCACCACGTCGAGGCCGTGGGCTAGGGCGCGGGACACCCAGCCGCTGCCGATGACACCGCTGCCGAGGGCGGCGAAGGTTTTGATGTTGGTGATGAAGGTCATGGCAACTTCCTAAAGAAATTCGGTGATCCCCTGTAGGAGCGAGCTTGCTTGCGATGGTATTCCAGGCGCTGAGTGGCGTCGGCTGTACCTTTTTCGCGAGCAAGCTCGCTCCTACAGGGGGGACGGTGTGGTGGTTAGACGCGTTTGGTCAGGCCCATTTTTGCCCGGCCTTCCGCCGGCGTCAGAACCCGCGCGCCGAGGCGGCTGAGGATTTCCGAGGCGCGTTCCACCAGTTGGCCGTTGGTCGCCAGCACGCCCTTGTCCAGCCAGATGTTGTCTTCCAGGCCAACCCGCACGTTGCCGCCCAGCAGCACCGCTTGCGCCGCCATCGGCATCTGCATGCGACCGATGCCGAACCCGGCCCAGACCGCATTGGCCGGCAGGTTGTCGACCATGGCTTTCATGGTGGTGGTGTCAGCCGGCGCGCCCCATGGGATGCCCAGGCACAGCTGGAACAGCGGGTCGTCGAGCAGGCCTTCCTTGATCATCTGCTTGGCGAACCACAGATGACCGGTGTCGAAAATTTCCAGCTCGGCCTTTACGCCCAGCTCTTGAATGCGTTTGGCGCCAGCCCGCAGTTGCGCCGGGGTGGACACGTAAATGGTGTCGCCGTCGCCGAAGTTCAGGGTGCCGCAATCGAGGGTGCAGATTTCCGGCAGCAGTTCTTCGACGTGGGCCAGACGGGTCAGCGGGCCGACCAGGTCAGTGTTCGGGCCGAACTCCATCGGGTTCTCGCCGGCACCGATTTCCAGGTCGCCGCCCATGCCGGCGGTGAGGTTGACGATGATGTCGACGTCGGCCTCGCGGATGCGCTCCATTACCTCGCGGTACAGCGCCACGTCACGGCTGAACTTGCCGGTTTCCGGGTTGCGCACGTGGCAGTGGACCACGGTGGCGCCGGCCTTGGCGGCTTCCACGGCGGCAGCGGCGATTTGTTTCGGGGTGACCGGCACATGTGGGCTCTTGGCGGTCGTGTCGCCAGCACCGGTGAGTGCGCAGGTGATGATGACGTCGTGGTTCATTTGATGGTTCCTTGCAGGCGTGGTGGTGCCGTTCGCAGCCCGGTCGGGCTGCGAATCGGTGGTTCGGTTTGGGTTATTTGCTGGTGAGCTTCAGATTCTCGGCCGCCGGTTTGCCGTCGAAGGTGGTGACGCCTTCGAGCCAGCGTTGCTTGTCTTGCGGGTGATCTTTCAGCCATTGCTTGGCCGATTCGAACGCGTCCTTGTGATCCAGCAGCGGCTGCATCATCCGGCTCTCGTCTTCGGCGGTGAAGGTCAGGTTGCTCAACAGCTTGCCGATGTTCGGGCACTGCTGGGCGTAGGTCGGAGCGGTGACGGTCCAGACCGTGGCCATGCCTTCGTTCGGGCCGAGGGCGTCTTCACTGCCGGTCAGGTAAGTCATTTGCACGTTGACGTTCATCGGGTGCGGCGCCCAGCCGAAGAACACCACGGCTTCCTTGCGGCGCACCGCGCGATCCACCGCCGCGAGCATGCCGGCTTCGCTGGATTCGACCAGCTGGAACTTGCCGAGGCCGAACTGGTTCTTGGTGATCATCGCCTTGATCTGGGTATTGGCGCCCGAGCCTGGCTCGATGCCGTAGATCTTGCCGCCCAACTCTTTTTCGAACTTGGCGATGTCGGCGAAGGTTTTCAGGCCCTTGTCGTAGAGGTAGGTCGGCACGGCGAGGGTGGCGCGGGCATCTTTCAGGCTCGGCGCTTCAAGGACCTTGACCTGGTTGGCGTCGACGAACGGCGTGATGGTCTGGGTCATCAGCGGGTTCCAGTAGCCCAGGAACAGGTCCAGGCGCTGGTCGCGGATCCCGGCGAAGATGATTTGCTGGGAGGCGCTGGTTTGTTTGGTGTTGTAGCCGAGGCCGTCGAGCAAGACCTGGGTCATGGCGCTGGTAGCGATCACGTCGGTCCAGTTCACGACGCCCATGCGTACGTTCTGGCACGATGCGGGTTCGGCGGCCATGACACTGGCGCTCAGGAAAGCGGTACCGCTGAGTGCAAGAACACAGCTGCTGATCAGTCGTTTCATCTCAGGTTTCCTCGGCAGTTCGTTATTGTGGGTCCGGTCGTCTTTGTGCGCCGGTGATGCCAAGTTACGCAGCTAAGGCCCGGTGAAAGCGCACTGCGGCGACCAGCTCTTGCACTGCAGCGACCTGTGCTCTTGAATGCCGCTCGCAAGTGGCGTATCAACATCACACGCTCCCCTCCCTCTCGTTACCCGCGAATCGAGTGCGCTCCATGTCCCAGGATTTCTACTTCATGTTGATGCCGGGTTTCTCGGCCATCGGTTTTATCTCGGCCATCGAGCCGTTGCGGGTCGCCAATCGCTTTCGCGGCGAGTTGTATCGCTGGCACGTGCTGAGTGCGGATGGCGGGGCGGTGCTGGCCAGCAATGGCATGTCGGTCAACGCCGACGCGGCGCTGGAGCCGCTGAAGAAAGGCGCGACGTTATTGGTGGTCGCCGGGTTCGAGCCGCTGAAATTCGCCACCCCGGCGCTGGAACACTGGCTGCGCCGCCTCGATAACGAAGGCGTGACCCTCGGCGCCATCGACACCGGCAGTTTCGTCCTCGCCGAAGCCGGCCTGCTCGACGGCCATCGCCTGACCCTGCACTGGGAAGCCATCGACGCCTTCAAGGAATCTTATCCACAGCTCAGCGTCACCCAGGAACTGTTCGAAATCGACCGCCGCCGCATCACCTCCGCCGGCGGCACCGCGTCCATCGACCTGATGCTCGACCTCATCGCCCAGGCCCACGGTCCGGAGCTGGCGATCCAGGTCAGCGAACAATTCGTGCTCGGCCGCATCCGCCCGCGCAAAGACCACCAGCGCATGGAAGTCGCCACGCGCTACGGCATCAGCAACAAGAAACTCGTGCACGTGATCGGCGAGATGGAACAACACAGCGAACCGCCGCTGAGCACACTGGAACTGGCGGAATCGATCAAGGTGACGCGGCGACAGCTGGAGCGGTTGTTCAGGCTGCATTTGAACGACACACCGAGCAATTTCTACCTGCGGCTAAGGCTGGAGAAGGCGCGGCAGTTGTTGCGGCAGACGGACATGAGTGTGCTGGAAGTGAGTATTGCGTGCGGGTTTGAATCGCCGTCGTATTTCACCCGCAGCTATCGGGCGCGGTTTGAGCGGTGTCCGCGGGAGGATCGGCGCCAAACCCAAAAGGCCTGACAAGCTCACCCTCTGTAGGAGCCAGCTTGCTGGCGATGAGGCCCTCAAAATATATGCAGATCTTAAGGCCGCTATCGCCAGCAAGCTGGCTCCTACAAAGGTGTGTAGTGTTATTTTTTCATCAGGGCCGAACACGCGGCTTTGTAAGCCTCATGCTGATACTTGTTCAGCGTCCCAGGCAGTTCGAAGTTGTGCTTTTTAGCCTGCGCATTGATCGTCTGCGGCGAAAGCAACGTCACCTCGCAACTCTCCAGCAACTGAAAAACACCCTCGATCTTGAACGTGGTCGGCCCACCGGCGAACTCGCCTTTCTTGCTGCGCTTCTTGATCGCGATCCGGTCGATGGAATTCTCACGGACAAACGAAGCGACCTGAGCGGCAAAGAGTTTGACGTTGGCGGCCTCGTCGTCATCGTCGAGGGCGATTTTCTTGGTGTTCAGCGCGACGTGGCTCAACACCTGATCGTCGAGGGAGGCCACGGCGATGATCGCTTCACTGCCTTTGATTTCGATGCCGCAGATTTTCATTTCGATCCCTTTCACCAATGGTTGTGTGGAGCCTACAGCTCAAGTTGATTGGCCGTGATGCCAAACGCCGCGGCAATTTTCTCACGAGTGGCCTTGCGAGGCTTCGCGACAGTCTCTTGTTGGGCAAAAGCCGGTTGAGAAATGCCCATACGTTTGGCCACTTCGTCCTGTGTAAGGTTCAAGTGTTCGCGCCAGGCACGGATGGGCGTTGCCCCATCGACGATACGGCTGACGACTTCATGGGGAATCAAATCGGGCTCGATGTTCTGCGCCATATATTGCGCATAGGGAATGACCACAAAGGCAGGATTACCATCTGCGTCATAGATAAGCTGGACGTCGGAAGGCGCTTTCATTAGTTTTGGCTCGCGAAATATAAGTCTTTTATAAGACTTCTAATCTTTACTTATATTTCCCTCGCGGCCAATCAACAAAGCGAGTCGGGATGTTGCCCGACCTCAACATCACTCCTGCCCAATCGACTCCAAAAACTCCGAACGCTCATCACTCATCCGCGCCACGCAGTCGTTCTGCGCGATGGTGAAGGCCTTGCTGCCGCTGGTCGCCGGGAATGCTTCGACGGCGCAGTCCGCGTCGCGGGTTTTCAGCCACTGTTGCTGGGCGGTCTTGATTTTGGCGGTGATGTCGGTCAGTTGCGTCGGGTTCTTGCCGTAGAGCGTTTGCATGCGCTCGGTCAGGCTCTGGTAGTTGTCTTTGAGCAGGTCTTCGGCGGTGGTTTTGCTGTAGGCCGAGCATTCCAGGGTCTGGACGTCGTTTTCGACCGCATCGCAGGGGTTGGTGTCGGACTCTTCAGCCGCCTGTACGCCGGTCGCGATCAGTGCCAAAGCCAGGAAGATCGATTTCATTTGTTCCACCCCACATTCCGTAATGCGGCGAATTCTGGCCCATGCGGACGCCCTTGAACAGGTGGCCCATGACGCTCGGCGACGACCCTTTGTCGCGGATTGACGCTTTCGGCAATTCCCCTGTCGTTTTTGCACCCGGTCGCCAAGGCCCTCAGGCATATGCTGGCCCCAAAGCGCCGGCACACGATTCGGCGCATGAATCGCTAATAGGGGACAGCCTGATGAGCCCAGCCGAATTGCACGCCGACAGCATCGTTATCGACGGGCTGATTATCGCCAAGTGGAACCGCGAGCTGTTTGAAGACATGCGCAAGGGCGGTCTGACCGCGGCCAACTGCACCGTGTCGGTGTGGGAGGGCTTCCAGGCCACCGTCAACAACATCGCCGCCAGCCAGAAACTGATTCGCGAGAACAGCGACCTGGTGATTCCGGTGCGCACCACCGCTGACATCCGCAAGGCGAAGGAGCAGGGCAAGACCGGCATCCTCTTCGGCTTCCAGAATGCCCACGCCTTTGAAGACCAGATCGGCTATGTCGAGGTGTTCAAGCAGCTCGGCGTCGGTATCGTGCAGATGTGCTACAACACCCAGAACCTGGTGGGCACCGGCTGCTACGAGCGCGATGGCGGCCTGTCCGGCTTCGGTCGTGAGATCGTCGCCGAGATGAACCGCGTCGGCGTCATGTGCGACCTGTCCCACGTTGGTTCCAAGACGTCGGAAGAAGTCATCCTCGAATCGAAGAAACCGGTGTGCTACTCCCACTGCCTGCCGTCGGGTCTGAAAATCCACCCGCGCAACAAGTCCGATGAAGAGCTGAAGTTCATCGCTGATCATGGCGGTTTCGTTGGCGTGACCATGTTCGCGCCGTTCCTCGCCAAGGGCATCGATTCGACCATCGACGACTACGCCGAAGCCATCGAATACACCATGAACATCGTCGGCGAAGACGCCATCGGCATCGGCACCGACTTCACCCAGGGCCATGGCCAGGACTTCTTCGAATACCTGACCCATGACAAGGGCTACGCCCGCCGCCTGACCAGCTTCGGCAAGATCATCAACCCGCTGGGCATCCGCACCGTCGGCGAGTTCCCGAACCTGACCGAAACCCTGCTCAAGCGCGGCCACTCCGAGCGCGTGGTCCGCAAGATCATGGGCGAGAACTGGGTCAACGTCCTCAAGGACGTCTGGGGCGAATAAGCCACCGCACCTCTGAATCTTTCCCCCCGGCCGTCCGCGCCGGGGGCATCACCAAAATTCTTCTGGAGTTAAGTTTCCATGGCCAAGATCGCCCCGCAATTGCCAATCGAAGTCGACAGCGAAACCGGTGTCTGGACCTCCGACGCCCTGCCGATGCTGTACGTGCCGCGTCACTTCTTCGTCAACAACCACATGGGCATCGAAGAGGTTCTGGGCGCCGACGCTTACGCCGAGATCCTGTACAAGGCCGGCTACAAATCCGCCTGGCACTGGTGTGAAAAAGAAGCCGAATGCCACGGCCTGGAAGGCGTCGCGGTGTTCGAGCACTACATGAAGCGCCTGTCGCAACGCGGCTGGGGCCTGTTCAAGATCCAGGACATCGACCTCGACAAAGGCACCGCCAGCGTCAAGCTCGAACACTCCGCTTTCGTCTACGTGTACGGCAAGGTCGGGCGCAAGGTCGACTACATGTTCACTGGCTGGTTTGCCGGTGCCATGGACCAGATCCTGCAGGCCCGCGGCAGCAAGATCCGCACCGTAGCCGAACAGGTTTACGGTGGCTCCGAAGAAGGCCACGACGACGGTTTGTTCACCGTCAAGCCGTTGTAAGTCGAGGAACCCGCCATGGCTTTCGAAGCAATGTTCCAGCCGATCCAGATCGGCAAACTGACCATCCGTAACCGCGTGCTCAGCACCGCGCACGCTGAGGTCTACGCGACCGACGGCGGCATGACCACCGACCGGTACGTCAAGTATTACGAAGAGAAAGCCAAGGGCGGGATCGGCCTGGCGATTTGCGGCGGTTCGTCCGTGGTGGCGATCGACAGCCCGCAGGAATGGTGGAGCTCGGTGAACCTGTCCACCGACCGGATCATTCCGCACTTCCAGAACCTGGCCGACGCCATGCACAAGCACGGCGCCAAGATCATGATCCAGATTACCCACATGGGCCGCCGCTCACGTTGGGACGGTTTCAACTGGCCGACGCTGATGTCGCCGTCCGGCATCCGTGAACCGGTGCACCGCGCCACCTGCAAAACCATCGAGCCGGAAGAGATCTGGCGGGTGATCGGTAACTACGCGCAAGCGGCCCGCCGCGCCAAGGCCGGTGGCCTGGACGGCGTTGAACTGTCGGCCGTGCACCAGCACATGATCGACCAGTTCTGGAGCCCGCGGGTCAACAAACGTACCGACGAATGGGGTGGCAGCTTCGAAGGCCGCATGAAGTTCGGCCTGGAAGTGTTGAAAGCCGTGCGCGCCGAGGTCGGTGACGATTTCTGCGTGGGCATACGCCTGTGCGGTGACGAGTTCCACCCGGATGGCCTGTCCCACGAGGACATGAAACAGATCGCCAAGTATTACGACGACACCGGCATGCTCGATTTCATCGGCGTCGTGGGTTCTGGTTGCGACACCCACAACACCCTGGCCAACGTGATCCCGAACATGAGCTACCCGCCGGAGCCGTTCCTGCACCTGGCGGCCGGTATCAAGGAAGTGGTCAAGGTTCCGGTGCTGCACGCACAGAACATCAAGGACCCAAACCAGGCGACCCGTATTCTGGAAGGCGGTTACGTCGACATGGTCGGCATGACCCGTGCGCACATCGCTGACCCGCACCTGATCGCCAAGATCAAGATGGGCCAGATCGACCAGATCAAGCAATGCGTCGGCGCGAACTACTGCATCGACCGTCAGTACCAAGGCCTGGATGTGCTGTGCATCCAGAACGCGGCGACCTCCCGTGAATACATGGGCCTGCCGCACATCATCGAAAAAACCACCGGCGTGAAGCGCAAGGTGGTGGTGGTCGGTGCCGGTCCTGCCGGTATGGAAGCCGCCCGCGTGGCGGCCGAGCGTGGCCACGACGTGACCCTGTTCGAGAAAAAGGAATTCATCGGCGGGCAGATCACCACGGCGTCGAAAGCGCCGCAGCGTGACCAGATCGCTGGCATCACCCGCTGGTATCAGCTGGAGCTGGCACGGTTGAAAGTCGACCTGCGCCTGGGCACCGCGGCGGATGCGCCGACCATCATGGACCTGCGTCCGGATGTGGTGGTGCTGGCGGTTGGCGGTCATCCGTTCCTGGAGCAGAACGAACACTGGGGCGCGGCCGAAGGCCTGGTGGTCAGCAGCTGGGACGTGCTCGATGGCAAGGTCGCACCGGGCAAGAACGTGCTGGTCTACGACACCATCTGCGAATTCACCGGCATGTCCACCGCCGACTTCCTCGCCGACAAGGGCAGCCAGGTCGAGATCGTCACCGACGACATCAAGCCGGGCGTCGCGATTGGCGGTACGTCGTTCCCGACTTACTACCGCAGCATGTACCCGAAAGAAGTGATCATGACCGGGGACATGATGCTGGAGAAGGTCTACCGCGAAGGCGACAAGCTGGTGGCGGTGCTGGAAAACGAATACACCGGCGCCAAAGAGGAGCGGGTGGTCGACCAGGTGGTCGTGGAAAACGGCGTGCGCCCGGACGAAGAAATCTACTACGCGCTGAAGGAAGGCTCGCGCAACAAAGGCCAGATCGACGTCGAAGCCTTGTTCGCGATCAAGCCGCAGCCATGCCTGGAACAGAGCGGCGACGGCTACCTGCTGTTCCGCATCGGCGACTGCGTGGCCCAGCGTAACGTGCACGCGGCGATCTACGACGCGCTGCGGCTGTGCAAGGATTTCTAACGGCTTGCAGTAAACCCTGTGGGAGCGAGCCTGCTCGCGAATGCAATCTGTCTGCCGACATTGATGTCGACTGACCCACCGCTTTCGCGAGCAGGCTCGCTCCCACAGACGTCGCAGACTGAGATTCTCCAAGTTGTACTGGTGGGAGCTTCACCATGTTGAACACCCTTCTTCCAATCCTGTTGTTCGCTGCCCTGGGCCTTGCGGTTCTGGGCGCGTTGCGGCGGGTGGCCATGTGGCGCCGAGGTCGTGCTTCGAAAGTCGACCTGATCGGCGGCCTGTTCGCCATGCCCAAGCGCTACATGGTCGATTTGCACCACGTCGTCGCGCGGGACAAATACATCGCCAACACCCACGTGGCTACGGCCGGCGGTGCGGTGGCGTCGGTGGTGCTGGCGATTCTGGTGCACGGCTTCGGCCTGCATAACCGCTTCCTCGGCTATGCGTTGTTGCTGATGTCGACGGTGATGTTCGTCGGCGCAATCTTTGTTTACCTGCGTCGGCGCAACCCGCCTTCGCGCCTGTCGAAAGGCCCGTGGATGCGCCTGCCGAAAAGCCTGCTGGCGTTCTCGGCGTCGTTCTTCCTGGTGACCCTGCCGGTGGCGGGCATCCTCCCGGAAAACTTCGGTGGCTGGCTGGTGGCGGTGATCCTCGGGATCGGCGTGCTGTGGGGCGTCTCGGAATTGTTCTTCGGCATGACCTGGGGCGGGCCGATGAAACACGCCTTCGCTGGTGCCCTGCATCTGGCCTGGCACCGTCGCGCCGAGCGTTTCGGCGGCGGCCGTTCCACCGGTTTGAAACCGCTGGACCTCAACGATCCCACCGCGCCGCTGGGCGTGGAAAAACCTAAGGATTTCACTTGGAACCAGTTGCTCGGTTTTGACGCCTGCGTGCAGTGCGGCAAGTGCGAAGCCGCGTGCCCGGCCTTCGCCGCCGGCCAGCCGCTGAACCCGAAAAAGCTGATTCAGGACATGGTCGTCGGCCTCGCCGGCGGCACCGATGCCAAGTTCGCCGGCAGCCCGTACCCGGGCAAGGCGATTGGTGAGCACGCCGGCAATCCGCATCAACCGATCGTCAACGGTCTGGTGGACGCCGAAACCCTGTGGTCCTGCACCACCTGCCGTGCCTGCGTCGAGGAATGCCCGATGATGATCGAGCACGTCGACGCCATCGTCGACATGCGTCGCCATCTGACCCTGGAAAAAGGCGCGACCCCGAACAAGGGCGCCGAGGTCCTGGAAAACCTGATCGCCACCGACAACCCGGGCGGTTTCGCACCGGGTGGGCGGATGAACTGGGCGGCGGACTTGAACCTCAATCTGATGAGCGAGAAGAAGTCCACCGACGTTCTGTTCTGGGTCGGCGACGGAGCTTTCGACATGCGCAACCAGCGCACCTTGCGCGCGTTCGTCAAAGTGCTGAAAGCGGCGAAAATCGACTTCGCGGTACTCGGTCTCGAAGAGCGCGACAGCGGTGACGTGGCCCGACGCCTGGGCGACGAAGCGACCTTCCAGTTGCTGGCCAAGCGCAACATCCAGACCCTGGCCAAGTACAGCTTCAACCGCATCGTCACCTGCGACCCGCACAGCTTCCATGTGCTGAAAAACGAATACGGCGCCTTCGACGGCAACTACCTGGTGCAGCACCACAGCACCTACATGGCGGAAATCATCGGTGCCGGCGCGCTCAATCTCGGCCAGCACAAAGGCAGCAGCGTGACCTATCACGACCCTTGCTACCTCGGCCGCTACAACGGTGAATACGAGGCGCCGCGCGAAGTGTTGCGCGCCCTCGGGATCGAAGTGAAAGAGATGCAACGTTCCGGTTTCCGTTCGCGCTGCTGCGGCGGTGGCGGCGGTGCGCCGATCACCGACATTCCGGGCAAGCAGCGGATTCCCGACATGCGCATGGAAGACATTCGCGAAACCGGCGCCGAACTGGTGGCCGTGGGTTGCCCGCAGTGCACCGCGATGCTCGAAGGCGTGGTCGAACCACGGCCATTGATCAAGGACATCGCCGAACTGGTGGCCGACGCGTTGCTCGAAGACGCAGCCCCGAGCAAGCCGAGCGCGCCGGCCCAACGTGAACCCGCGGAGGCCCACTGATGAGCGACATTATCCGCCGCGACCCCCGCGCCGAATGGATTGCCCGTAACCGCCTGCACCCGCTGCACGCGGCCATGCAACCGGCGCAACACAGCTGGATGGGGCCGAACGGCGTCATCCGCAAGAACCCGCACGGAATTGGTTTCATCGGCCCCAACGGCCTCAAGCGAATCGACCGCAGCGGCGCGCAACAGGGCGGGGCCACCAAGCGCTCGGCCGCCGTGGAAGTGCAATTGCCGCTGCATCAAGTGCCTGCGCCAGCGTTCTACATCAGCGTGGTGCCGGACATGGTCGGCGGCCGCTTGAGCAGCCACGACAAGGACTTGCTGGGGCTGGCTCACCAGTTGGCCGGCAAGGACGGCGCGGTGTTGGCCGTGGTCTTCGGCGAACACAAAGAAAATGCCTTCGCCACCGCGGGCGTCGATCGCTTGCTGGTGCTGGAGGGCGAAGCATTCAGCGGTTATGCACCGGAACAACGAGTCCAGGGTCTGCGGGCTGTGGATAACCAGTTCAGTCCGCGTCACTGGTTGCTGCCGGACAGCCGCAGCGGTGGCGGCGAACTCGGTCGGCGCTTTGCCGCCGCCCTGGGCGAGCGCCCGGCCACGCGGGTCTGGCAGGTCAAGGATCAGGAGTGCATCGGCCGTGCCGGTGCCGGGCTGCAAGACCTTGCACGTCCGGTCGCGCGCCTGATTCTGGCGGCGGTCGAATGTGCCGAACCGGTCAGCGAAACCCGTCACGAAGCGTTGCCGGTGGAGTTATCCACAAGCGTCGCGCGCAGCCTGTCACGCATCGAAGATTTGGGCGCGGTGGCGGTGGACCCGGCGGCGATTCCGATGGCCGAAGCCGAATTCATCTTCTCCGGCGGCAACGGGGTCAAGGACTGGGGACTTTTCCACAGGACCGCCGAAGCACTCGGCGCGACCGAAGGCGCGTCCCGGGTGGCGGTGGACGACGGCTTCATGGCCCGTGATCGTCAGGTCGGCGCGTCCGGCACCTGGGTCACTGCGCGGGTCTACGTGGCGGTGGGGATTTCCGGGGCGATCCAGCACCTGCAAGGCATCGGTGCTTGCGACAAGGTGGTGGCGATCAACCTCGACCCAGGTTGCGACATGATCAAACGGGCCGACCTGTCGGTGATCGGCGAGAGCGCCGAGATTCTTCAAGCCTTGATCGATGCGGTAGCGGCTTACCGCAACGACGCCAAGCGCGATGCGGCTTAAGGGAAGGAAAGGGTTATGAGCACGAAAATCATCAGCCTGGTGTCCATCGGCGCCCACCCGACCTCCGGCCGGCCACGTCGCGCGGAGCAGGATGCGCGGGCGGTGGAACTTGGGCTGCAACTGGCTGGGGATAACCTGCAAGTGCTGCATGCCGGCGACGTCGCGGAACCGGCGCTGCGTGCCTATCTCGGCATGGGCCTGGAGCAACTGCATGTGCTGGAACAGCCGGAAGGCGCCGACGCCTTGCCGGCGTTGACCGCCTATTTGCGCGATGCCGGTGCACAGGTCGTGCTGACCGGCAGCCAGGCGGAAACCGGCGAAGGTTCGGGCATGTTGCCGTTCCTGCTGGCGGAAAACCTCGGCTGGCCGCTGGTGGTCGGGCTGGCACAGGTGGAGTCCATCGACGGCGGTTCGGCCCTGGTTCTGCAAGCGTTGCCCCGTGGCCAGCGGCGTCGTTTGAAAGTGCGGCTGCCGTTCCTGGCGACGGTGGATAACGCAGCGCCTAAGCCTCGTCAGAGTGCTTACGGCCCGGCGCGGCGGGGTGTGTTGCAGGCCAATGACGTCGAAGTGATCGACGATGAACTGCTGGCGGTGGCCACGTTGCAACCGGCCAAGCCACGACCTAAACGCCTAAAAGTGATCAAGGCCAAGAGCGGCGCGGACCGCATGAAAGCCGCGACGGCCAAGGCCAGTGGCGGCGGTGGGCAGGTGCTCAAGGGCGTTACGGCGCAAGCCGGTGCCGAGGCGATTCTCAAATTGCTGATCGAAGAAGGCGTGGTCCGCTAACTCAGCTTCCGCACCAATCCCCTGTAGGAGCGAGCTTGCTCGCGATGGTCGTCAACGATGACGCGGGATGCCTGAATCACCTTGGTGTCCTCAGGTTTTTCGCGAGCAAGCTCGCTCCTACAGTTTTGATCGTCGGTTACCAGAATTCATGAGGAAACAATGACCGTTGAATTTCGTTCGGCCTTGCGCAGTGATGCGCGGGAAATTGCCCGTTTGTTCCAGATTTCCTCAGAGGGCGCCTCAGATTACATCTGGAGCCAACTCGCCGAGCCAGGCCAGGATCTGTTGGACGTCGGCGCCCTGCGTTACGCCCGTGACGACGTGGATTTCTCCTACCAGAACTGCCTCATCGCCGAAGCAGAAGGCCAGGTCATAGGCATGATGCACAGCTACGTGATGCGTCACGACCCGCTGGCCGAACCCACCACCGACCCGGTGCTGGCGCCGTACGCAGACATGGAAATCCCCGACACGCTGTACATCTCCAGCCTCGCGCTGCATGAGGGCTGGCGCAACCAGGGCCTGGGCAAGCAGTTCCTCGCCCACGCTCATGAACGTGTCAGCCAGTTAGGGCTCAAGGGCCTGAGCCTGATCGACTACGCAGTGAACACCGGCGCTCGCCGATTCTATGAGCGACACGGCTTCCGCATCGTCGACACCTGCCAGATCACGCCCCACCCGATGATTCGGGTGACCGGCGATGCCTACCTGATGCAATGGCCTTAGTGAGCTACATTTCTTGATGAGCGGCCCGAGACGGCAGCAGCGCTGATTCCTAAAACTCGTTTTCAGGAATGGGTTACAGATGAACGCGGTCAGTCGACGTGAGACCTGTCTGATCTGTGGCGTAATGCTTGTCGCAATGGCTGTGGTCGCTGATCCCCGCAAGGACGGGCCGGACTTTTATCACTGGATCGATTCCGCGCAGGGCCGGCAGGCGTCCCTGACGCAGATGAGGCAACACTGCGATCAAGTGTTGGCGCCGGGTAAACACCTCGATTGTTCAGTCACCGTCCTGGCCCGAATGTTCGAGGCCAAGGCTGCCAACCAGCTGCCCGATTACTACCTGGCAATCAAGCGCCGCCACGCTCAGGCCATCGCCAATGACCCTGAGCTCAAGGCGTTGTTCTCCATGTTCGGCAGTGAATCGATCGCGACCTTGCGCCAGGTCGCCGATTTCTCGCTGACAAGAGCGCAGCAACGCGAGGTGCTGCCGATCCACCCTTATCCCAATGAAGGCCATGTGGCGACTGACGTGCTGCCGTACCTCGATGTCCAAGCGGCCAACGGCGTGTCGGAGCGGTTCATTCTCGACACGGGCGCGCCGCAAACCCGGGTCAACAGCGACACCGCGAAGCGGATGGGCATCAGGCTGCTGAGCGACTCTGAATACGGCTACAGCACCTTCTACGGCGAGAGAGACCTGGCGGCCAAGTTGGGAATCCTTGAGTCCCTGACGATCGGTACAAGCGAGTTCAGGAACGTCCTGGTGTTTGTCAGTGACCGGGACAACTTATTGGGACTGGACCTGATCGGTAAGCTGGGGCGTCTGAATGTCACGAAAAAGACCCTGGAGATCAACGCCGCAGCGCCCACACGCTGTGATTCGCCGGTCAACTTCGTACGCCTCGACATCAATCAGCGACTGACCCTTGCAGCGCGACTGGACCGGCGCGCGACCGTGGCGATTATCGACACCGGCAATGTGGATTACCTGACCTCGTCTACGCCTGGCGCTTCACCCGTTCATGTCATCGACAGGCCGCCCCACCAGATCTTCAAGGGTGAGTTGAGCCTTTCCGGGCGGGTTCGATGGGTCGCCTACAAGTACTACCCGGGCTTTACGATCCCGCCGTCGCTGCTGCTCGGGCAGTACGTGCCTTCGATTTTGTTTGGATGGCGAGCATTCAATGACTATGAGTTGAATCTGGATATCGCCTCGGGCCTTTCCTGTTTTAACCGGGTTTGAGAGGGGTTACCCACAATCCCTGTTGGCGGTTCTGTGGATAACATGTTCACCCATCGCTGCGAGCCATACGGAACAAGCCCTGCAAGCCTTCGTACAAAAAACGATCAGCCTAACTTGCGGTTTTTACGAGCTTTTTTCTGAGGATAAGTGTGTTGGCTCGCCAATACTTGCCCCCAATCTCTGTTGGCGCTTCTGTGGATAAGATGTTTGCTGTCCGCTACAGGCCTTATAGAACGGGGTTTTCAGGAGCTTGGTTGAAAAATGATCAATCTGCTGTTTTTGAGCAGGAAAGATCGCTGGAACCCCGATTTATCGTGGGTTTGAGCGGTTTTCCACAGATCGCTTGAAGTTGCCCCCAAAGTCTGTTGGCGCTTCTGTGGATAAGGTGTTTGCCATCCGCTACAGACCATGTAGTACGTGGCTTTCAAGGTGTTGATTAAAAAACAACCAATCACCGATTGAAACCGTGCTTTTGGATAAGTCACGGATTTTCTTCAGTTTCTGTGGAGGAAATTTGCAGAGCATCCACAGTTGTCCCCATTAGCTGTGGGTGGAGATGTGGATAACTTGTTTGCGGAAGGCTGGGAGCCGCAGAGGGCATAGCGCTGAACGGAATAGATCATATTTCGTACAGCTCTATGGAGGAGAACCTTGTAGGAGCGAGCTTGCTCGCGATGAACGTGAACGATAACGCGTAAAACCAGATGGCCCGTGGCGCATTCGAGTTTTTCGCGAGCGAGCTCGCTCCTACAGGGAGTTGTGTTTAGCCTTGAACCGGAACGCCTTTGAGGTATGGCGCAGGCTCGGCGCCGAGGTTGTTCAGCAGGCGCTCGCTGTACCAGTCCACAAAGTTCACCACGCCAAACTCATAGGTCTTGGAGTAAGGCCCAGGCTGGTACGCGGTGGAGTTGATGCCGCGCTGGTTCTCTTCGGCCAGGCGACGGTCCTGGTCGTTGGTGGCGTCCCAGACCTGGCGCATGCGCTCCACGTCGTAGTCCACGCCTTCAACCGCGTCCTTGTGCACGATCCACTTGGTGGTGACCATGGTTTCCTGTGCGCTGATCGGCCACACGGTGAACACGATGATGTGGTCGCCCATGCAGTGGTTCCACGAGTGCGGCAGGTGCAGGATGCGCATCGAGCCCAGGTCCGGGTTCTTGATGCGGCCCATGAGTTTGGCGCAGCCCTGTTTGCCGTCCATGGTCATCGACACGGTGCCCTTGAGCAGCGGCATGCGCACGATGCGGTTACGCAGGCCGAAGCTGGCGTGGGCGTAAGGGATCTTCTCGGCTTCCCAGGCAGCGGCGGAAGCGGCGACGTGGTCCTTGAACGCCTGGTCGGCGCGCGGGTCGGTGACGTCATCCCATTCCAGCAGGGTTTTCAGCAGTTCCGGGTGCGACGCGTTGCAGTGGTAGCACTCGCGGTTGTTTTCCAGCACCAGTTTCCAGTTGGCTTTTTCCATCAAGGTGGTGGTGATAGCCACCTTGGTGTTCTCCATGTCATACGGTTCCATGTAATGGTTCAGTGTCGACAGGAAGTCATCAATGGCCGGCGGGTTCTCCGACAGGCTGATGAAGATGTAGCCGCCGGCGGTCTTCACGTTCACCGGTTTCAGGCCGTATTGCTTCATGTCGAAGTCGGCGCCCATTTCGGTGCCGGCGAACAGCAGGCGACCGTCCAGTTCGTACGTCCACTGGTGGTAGTGGCAGACCAGCTTGGCCACTTTGCCTTTTTCACTGGTGCACAGACGGGAGCCGCGGTGGCGGCAGACGTTGTGGAACGCATGCACCACGCCTTCGGCGCCGCGAATGACGATGATCGGGTTCTTGCCGACTTGCAGGGTCAGGTAGTTGCCCTTGGCCGGAATCTCGCAGGTCATGCCGGCGATCAACCACTCTTTCTGGAAGATTTCCTGCATGTCGATATCAAACAGGCGCTCGTCAGAGTAAAACGGCTGCGGCAGCGAGTAGGTGCGTTCGCGCTCTTGCAGCATCTGCGCGGTGGCCTTGCGTGCGGGTTCCAGCGGATCGCCCAGGCTGATTTTTGCGGTGACGTCCATCGATGTGATCCTCAAGGCCATTCTGTGTGGCCGGCGAAAGTGGCTAATCAGGGTTGCTACGCAAGGTGTAAAGAATGTGTCTTGGTATGGGGCGAGTGTGGGGCCGCCGTTGCGCGGAACCTTATCCATGGGCGACATGGCCCAATCTGTTCCCGACGCGCAACCCCCGGTACTTGTGGGCTGGTCGCGATAAGTATGTGAATGTCGCAGATAGGTAAATGGGTGATCGGCGCTATACGCAGAATCGCCAACATAAGGCCGACCATCGGCGGTGGAGAACAGCATGTCCAACAGCTTCCTGAATCCGGTAACCACCCAGACCTGGGCCAATGGCCGACACATCGTCCGTTGCGTCAAAGTCATCCAGGAAACCTGGGACGTGCGCACCTTCTGTTTCATGGCCGACCAGCCGATCCTGTTCTTCTTCAAACCGGGTCAGTTTGTCACCCTGGAACTGGAAATCGAAGGCGTGCCGATCATGCGCTCCTACACCATTTCCAGCTCGCCATCGGTGCCTTACAGCTTTTCGGTGACGATCAAGCGTGTGCCGGGCGGCAAAGTGTCCAACTGGCTGCACGACACCCTGCATGAAGGCCAGGAACTGGCCGTGCACGGCCCGGTCGGGCTGTTCAACGCCATGGATTTCCCTGCGCCGAAGGTCCTGTACCTCAGCGGCGGCGTCGGCATCACACCGTGCATGTCCATGGCGCGCTGGTTCTACGACACCAACGGCAACGTCGACATGGTGTTTATCCACAGCGCCCGTTCACCGAAAGACATCATCTACCACCGCGAACTGGAACACATGGCGTCGCGGATCGATAACTTCAGCCTGCACCTGATCTGCGAGAAGCATGGTCTGGGCGAACCCTGGGCCGGTTATCGCGGTTACCTGAACCACAAGATGCTCGAACTGATGACGCCGGACTTCATGGAGCGCGAAGTGTTCTGTTGCGGCCCGACGCCGTACATGAACGCGGTCAAGCGCATGCTCGAGGCCGCGGGCTTCGACATGAAGCGTTATCACGAAGAATCCTTCGGCGCGACACCGCCGGAAGCCCGTGCCGATGCGGTGGAGCAAGCCGAGCAGGCGGCTGATGCGCCGGAAGTCGATGCCGCCGACCTGCATCAGGTCGAGTTCATTTCCTCCGGCAAGAGCATTCGCGTGGCGCCGGGCGAAACTGTCCACGCGGCGGCGGCCAAGGTGGGTCTGCTGATTCCAAAGGCTTGCGGCATGGGCATCTGCGGTACGTGCAAGGTGTTGAAGCTGGGGGGCGAGGTCGAAATGGACCACAACGGCGGGATCACCGAGGAAGACGAAGCCGAGGGGTACATCCTGTCGTGCTGCAGCGTGCCGAAGGGCGACGTTCGAATCGAGTTCTAAAAGCTGTCGAATGACCCTGTAGGAGCGAGCCCTGCTCGCGATGGATGTTAACGATAACGCGTGCATTCTGGATAAACGCGGCGTCTTTAAGTTCATCGCGAGCGGGGCTCGCTCCTACAGGGGTTGTGGATATCTCAGCCGATAAACAGATCCGGCATCAGCGGCTCGTTGCTGTCAGGGGCGAACCGATAGTGTTCGAATTCGGTGACGCCGCTTTCCCGCAATATTTCCTCGTCGATCAACAACCGCCCGGTCAGGCTGCGCCCTGTGCTGCTCAAAATGATGTGGGCAGCATCCGCCATGATTTCCGGCGTGCGCGCATGCTTGAAGGATTCGCGTGAACCCAGCTGAAATTCGATGGCGGCCGTCGCGATCATCGTCTGCGGCCACAGCGAGTTGACGCTGATGCCGTAGTTCCTGAACTCTTCGCTCATGCCCAAGGTGAGCATGCTCATGCCGTATTTGGTGACGGTATACGGGCTGTATTGGGCGAACCATTGGGTTGCCAGGTTGAGCGGCGGCGACAGGTTGAGGATGTGTCCGCCGGATTTCTTCAAATACGGCAGTGCCGCCTGGCTGCAGAGCAAGACGGCGCGGGTGTTGATCTGGTGCATCAGGTCGAAGCGTTTCAGTTCGATGTGCTGAACCCCGGTCAGCTTGATCGCGCCGGCGTTGTTGACCAGCCCATCGATACCGCCGAAATGTTCGTTGGCCTGGGCCAGTGCGTCCCGAACCGCGACTTCGTCACGTACGTCCACCTGCAGGGCCAGGGCTTTGCCGCCTGCGTTCTCGACTTCCTTGGCGACACTGAAAATCGTGCCCGGCAACTTGACGTGAGGCTCCGCACTTTTTGCCGCAATTACGATGTTGGCCCCATCCCGCGCGGCTCGCAGTGCGATTTCGCGGCCGATGCCGCGGCTGGCGCCGGTGATGAACAGGGTTTTGCCTTTCAATGACATGGGTACGCTCCTGATTATTGTTATTGGAGCGTTTCAATGTAGACCAAGGCGCAGGGGCCGGCTTGCCTCAGGTGCACCGCGTCGCCTGGATCGCCAGCAAGCCGGCTCCTACAGGTTTTGGGGCGTGTACGGAATGGGAGGCAGGGCACGAATTTGTAGGAGCCGGCTTGCCGGCGATGGCGGTGTGTCAGGTGCACCGCGTCGTCTGGATCGCCAGCAAGCTGGCTCCTACGGGTTTTGTGTCGTGTACAGAATGGGGGGAGGGCACGAATTTGTAGGAGCCGGCTTGCTGGCGATGAACGATCACGCGGTTTGTCTGGCTAACCGCGTTGTATCGATCGCCAGCAAGCTGGCTCCTACAAGGCTTGGGGTGTTAGCGGGACATGACTTCGCGGATATCCGCGGCCAGTTCACGGACGCGTTCTTCTTCGGTGTCCCATGAGCACATGAAGCGTGCGCCGCCGTTGCCGATGAAGGTGTAGAAGCGCCAGCCCTTGGCGGTCAGGGCGGCGATGGCCGGTTCCGAGAGTTGCAGGAACACGCCGTTGGCCTGCACCGGGAACATCAGTTCCACGCCCGGGATGTCGCTGACCAGCTCGGCCAGCAACTGCGCGCAGTGGTTGGCGTGGCGGGCGTATTTGAGCCAGGCGTCGTTTTCCAGGATCCCGACCCACGGGGCCGATAGGAAGCGCATCTTCGAGGCCAGCTGTCCGGCCTGTTTGCAGCGATAGTCGAAGTCTTCCGCCAGTTTGTGGTTGAAGAACAGGATCGCTTCACCCACCGCCATTCCGTTTTTGGTGCCGCCGAAGCACAGCACGTCGACGCCGGCCTTCCAGGTCAGGTCCGCAGGCGAGCAGCCGAGGTAGGCGCAGGCATTGGAGAACCGCGCGCCGTCCATGTGCAGGTTCAGGCCCAGCTCTTTGCAGGTGACGCTGATGGCGCGGATTTCTTCCGGGGTGTAGACGCTGCCGACTTCGGTGGCCTGGGTCAGGGTCACGACGCGGGGTTTCGGGTAGTGGATGTCCTGGCGCTTGAGGGCGATTTCGCGGATCGAATCCGGGGTCAGCTTGCCGTTTTCAGTGCGGGCAACGAGCAACTTGGAACCGTTGGAAAAGAACTCCGGGGCGCCGCATTCGTCGGTTTCGACGTGGGCGGTTTCCGAGCAGATCACGCTGTGGTAACTCTGGCACAACGACGACAGGGCCAGCGAGTTGGCGGCGGTGCCGTTGAAGGCGAAGAACACTTCGCAGTCGGTTTCGAACAATTTACGGAATTGATCGGACGCGCGGGCGGTCCACTCATCGTCGCCGTAAGCGCGTTGGTGGCCGTGGTTGGCCTGTTCCATGGCGGCCCAGGCTTCAGGGCAGATACCGGAATAGTTGTCGCTGGCGAATTGTTGGCTCTTATCGGTCATGGCCCTGCTTTCCGTGATCGGGACGCTTATGGTGAAGCGCCTCGTGGTCAATGATGGTGCGCACTTTACCGAAGATCATCCGGCGAGCACACGGGATGCGTCTGACAGAACAACACAAAGACGACGGGCAATTATGCACATGACGCAAAGGGATGGGGCACTGGATCTGCTCAAGTGGCTGGCGCTGCTGAGCATGGTGCTCGATCACCTGCGATATGTCGGCTATTCCCTCGATCTGCTGTATGTGCCGGGGCGACTGGCGTTTCCGTGGTTCTGCCTGGCGATGGCGGCGAACCTCGCTCGTTCACGGGAAGTAACACACCTGTGGCGGTATCTGGGCTGGTTGCTGCTGTTCAGCGTCATCAGCGAAATCCCTTACCGGATGTTCATTCCCGATCCCGATACCCTGAACGTCATGCCGACGCTGGCGCTCGGACTGCTGGTCGCGCGCGGCTGGCAGCACCCGATGCTGCAATCACGACTGCTCGCGGCGGGCGCGCTGATCCTGGCGGCGCTGTTTCCGGAGCGACTGATGTTCGGTTTCTTCGGAGTGCTTCTGCCGTTGGTCATGTTGCTGGTGTTTCGGCGACCCTGGTATTTCAGCCTGTTGCCGGGGCTGGTCTGTCTGGCGGCCAATCAATGGGAGGTGCTGTATTACTCCGCACGGCTTGGCAACAAGGCGGCCATCTTCGGCATTGCCACGTGCCTGATCGCGCCATTGTCGGGAATGTTCCTGTTGCGACATGCGCGACATATCAAGCCACCGCCAATGCGGCGTTGGGCGTATGCCCTTTATCCGCTGCATTTCCTCTTGCTGCTGCTCGTCCGCCAGATCGCCGCATAACCCCTGTAGGAGCGAGCCTGCTCGCGAAGGCGGCGTGTCAGGCGACATCAATGTCGCAGCTCCATCGCTATCGCGAGCAGGCTCGCTCCTACAGGGGATCTTCGCGGGTTCGACGGTCGTGCCAGTCATGCCATTTCCCGCCATGTCGTAAACGCACCTTTGCGTGGCGTCCGTAGGCATTTGACCTGTCTGCGCCGGTCATACCATCGCTATCAAAGGGCACTGCCGAAACGCGTGCCTTACCGAGACGAATGGCGCACAGATGCCGCTGGGAGAGACGCGATGTTCAGCAAGCAAGACCAGATCAAGGGTTACGACGATGCACTGCTGGCGGCGATGAATGCCGAGGAGCAACGCCAGGAAGATCACATCGAGCTGATCGCGTCAGAAAACTACACCAGCAAACGCGTCATGGAAGCGCAGGGCAGTGGCCTGACCAACAAATACGCCGAAGGCTATCCGGGCAAGCGTTACTACGGCGGCTGCGAGCACGTGGACAAGGTTGAAGCCCTGGCTATCGAGCGCGCCAAGCAACTGTTCGGCGCCGATTACGCCAACGTGCAACCGCACTCCGGTTCGTCAGCCAACAGCGCCGTGTACCTGGCCCTGCTGCAAGCCGGCGACACCATTCTGGGCATGAGCCTGGCCCACGGCGGTCACCTGACCCACGGCGCCAAGGTGTCGTCCTCGGGCAAGCTGTACAACGCCGTGCAGTACGGCATCGACACCAAGACCGGGCTGATCGATTACGACGAAGTCGAGCGTCTGGCCGTCGAATGCAAACCGAAAATGATCGTGGCCGGTTTCTCGGCTTACTCCAAGACCCTCGACTTCCCGCGCTTCCGTCAGATCGCTGACAAAGTGGGCGCGCTGCTGTTCGTCGACATGGCGCACGTCGCCGGTCTGGTCGCTGCCGGCCTGTACCCGAACCCGCTGCCATACGCCGACGTGGTCACCACCACCACCCACAAAACCCTGCGCGGTCCACGTGGTGGCCTGATCCTGGCCAAGGCCAACGAAGAAATCGAGAAGAAGCTCAACGCAGCCGTCTTCCCGGGTGCCCAGGGCGGCCCGCTGATGCACGTGATCGCCGGTAAGGCGGTGTGCTTCAAGGAAGCGCTGGAACCAGGCTTCAAGGCGTATCAGCAACAAGTGATCGATAACGCCCAGGCCATGGCCGGCGTATTTATCAAACGCGGCTACGATGTAGTGTCCGGCGGCACCGATAACCACCTGTTCCTGGTCAGCCTGATCCGTCAGGGCCTCACCGGCAAAGAGGCGGATGCAGCACTCGGTCGCGCCCACATCACCGTGAACAAGAACGCTGTCCCGAACGATCCACAGTCGCCGTTCGTCACTTCCGGCCTGCGCATCGGCACCCCGGCGGTGACCACGCGCGGCTTCAAGGTGACCCAGTGCGTCACGCTGGCCGGCTGGATCTGCGACATCCTCGACAACCTCGGCGACGCCGATGTCGAAGCGAACGTCGCGCAGCAAGTATCGGCCCTGTGCGCGGACTTCCCGGTTTATCGCTGAGCGCGGTTTTGGAGTAAATGACTATGCAACGCTACTCGGGCTTCGGCCTCTTCAAACACTCCCTCAGCCATCACGAAAACTGGCAGAAAATGTGGCGCACGCCGACCCCTAAAAAGGTCTATGACGTGGTCATCGTCGGCGGCGGCGGGCATGGTCTCGCCACCGCTTACTACCTGGCGAAAGAGCACGGCATCACCAACGTGGCCGTGGTCGAGAAAGGCTGGCTGGGCGGCGGTAACACCGCGCGCAACACCACCATCGTTCGCTCCAACTACCTGTGGGACGAGTCGGCGCACCTGTACGAACACGCGATGAAACTGTGGGAAGGCCTGTCCCAGGACCTGAACTACAACGTGATGTTCTCCCAGCGCGGCGTCTACAACCTGTGCCACACCCTGCAGGACATCCGTGATTCCGAGCGTCGGGTCAGCGCCAACCGCCTCAACGGCGTGGACGGCGAACTGCTCGATGCCAAGCAAGTGGCGGACGAGATTCCGTACCTCGACTGCTCGAAGAACACTCGCTACCCGGTCATGGGCGCTACCGTCCAGCGTCGCGGCGGCGTGGCCCGTCACGATGCCGTGGCCTGGGGCTTTGCCCGTGCGGCTGACGCACTCGGCGTGGACCTGATCCAGCAGACCGAAGTGATCGGTTTCCGCAAGGAAAACGGCGTGTGCATCGGCGTTGAAACCAACAAGGGTTTCATCGGCGCCAAGCGCGTCGGCGTGGTCACGGCCGGTAACTCCGGGCACATGGCCAAGCTCGCCGGTTTCCGTCTGCCGATCGAATCCCACCCGCTGCAGGCGCTGGTGTCCGAGCCGATCAAGCCGATTATCGACAGCGTGATCATGTCCAACGCCGTACACGGTTACATCAGTCAGTCCGACAAGGGCGACCTGGTGATCGGCGCCGGTATCGACGGCTACAACGGCTACGGCCAGCGTGGTTCGTACCCGGTGATCGAGCACACCATCCAGGCCATCGTCGAGATGTTCCCGGTGCTGTCCCGCGTACGCATGAACCGTCAGTGGGGCGGCATCGTCGACACCACGCCGGATGCGTGCCCGATCATCTCGAAAACCCCGGTACCGAATATGTTCTTCAACTGCGGTTGGGGCACCGGCGGCTTCAAGGCAACACCTGGTTCGGGCAACGTATTTGCCGCGAGCCTGGCCAAGGGTGAAATGCACCCGTTGGCCGCACCTTTCTCCATCGACCGTTTCCACAACGGTGCGTTGATCGATGAACACGGCGCTGCTGCGGTTGCCCACTAACAGGAGAAATCCCCATGTTGCATATCTTCTGTCCTCACTGCGGCGAGCTGCGCTCTGAAGAGGAATTCCACGCATCCGGCCAGGCGCATATCCCGCGTCCACTGGATCCGAACACCTGCACCGACGAGGAGTGGGGCGACTACATGTTCTTCCGCGATAACCCTCGCGGCCTGCACCACGAGCTGTGGGATCACGTCGCCGGTTGCCGTCAGTACTTCAACGTCACCCGCGACACCGTGACCTACGAGATTCTCGAGACTTACAAGATCGGCACCAAGCCACAATTCACCGACAAGACCGATAGCTCGAAAGCGGCTACGACGGCTCTGGGAGAGAAGGTATGAGCCAGATCAATCGCCTGTCCAACGGCGGACGGATCGACCGCAACAAAGTGCTGAGCTTCACCTTCAACGGCCAGAGCTACAAAGGCTTCGAAGGCGACTCCCTGGCCGCTGCATTGCTGGCCAACGGCGTCGACATCATCGGTCGCAGCTTCAAGTACTCCCGTCCGCGCGGCATCTTCGCCGCCGGTGCCGAAGAGCCGAACGCCGTGCTGCAGATCGGCGCGACTGAAGCCACGCAGATTCCGAACGTCCGCGCCACGCAACAAGCGCTGTACCAGGGCCTGGTCGCCACCAGCACCAACGGCTGGCCAAGCGTGAACAACGACATGATGGGGATTCTCGGCAAGGTCGGTGGCAAGCTGATGCCGCCGGGCTTCTACTACAAAACCTTCATGTACCCGCAATCGTTCTGGATGACCTACGAGAAGTACATTCGTAAGGCCGCCGGTCTTGGCCGCTCGCCGACCGAGAACGATCCGGACACCTACGACTACATGAACCAGCACTGCGACGTGCTGATCGTCGGCGCCGGCCCTGCCGGCCTGGCCGCTGCACTGGCCGCTGCACGCAGCGGTGCCCGGGTGATCCTCGCCGATGAACAGGAAGAGTTCGGCGGCAGCCTGCTCGACTCCCGCGAAAGCCTCGACGGCAAGCCTGCCGTGGAATGGGTTGCGGCCGTCATCGACGAGCTGAAAAACACCCCGGACGTGCTGCTGTTGCCGCGCGCCACGGTCAACGGTTACCACGACCACAACTTCCTGACCATTCACGAACGCCTCACCGATCACCTCGGCGACCGCGCTCCGATTGGCCAGGTGCGTCAGCGCATCCACCGGGTTCGCGCCAAGCGCGTGGTGCTGGCGACCGGCGCTCACGAGCGTCCACTGGTCTACGGCAACAACGACGTACCGGGCAACATGCTCGCCGGCGCGGTGTCGACTTACGTTCGTCGTTATGGCGTGGCACCGGGCAAGAAGCTGGTGCTGTCGACCAACAACGACCACGCTTATCGCGTTGCGCTGGACTGGCTCGACGCCAGCCTGCAAGTCGTGGCCATCGCCGATGCCCGCAGCAATCCGCGCGGCGCACTGGTTGAAGAAGCGCGCGCCAAAGGTATCCGCATCCTGACCGGCAGCGCCGTGGTCGAAGCCCGTGGCAGCAAGCACGTGACCGCTGCCCGCGTTGCCGCGATCGACGTCAAAGCGCACGCCGTGACCAGCCCGGGCGAATGGCTCGATTGCGACCTGGTCGCCAGTTCCGGCGGTTACAGCCCGGTGGTTCACCTGGCTTCGCACTTGGGTGGCAAGCCGATCTGGCGTGAAGACATCCTCGGTTTCGTACCGGGCGAAGCACCGCAGAAACGCGTGTGCGTCGGTGGCATCAACGGCGTCTACGGCCTCGGCGATTCGCTGGCCGATGGTTTTGAAGGCGGCGCTCGCGCGGCCAGCGAAGCCGGTTTCAGCGTGGTCGAAGGCACCTTGCCGAAAGCCCTGAGCCGTCTGGAAGAGCCGACCCTGGCGCTGTTCCAGGTGCCGCACGAAAAGAACACTGCACGTGCGCCGAAGCAATTCGTCGACCTGCAAAACGACGTCACCGCCGCCGCCATCGAACTGGCGACTCGCGAAGGCTTCGAGTCGGTCGAGCACGTCAAGCGCTACACCGCACTGGGCTTCGGTACGGACCAGGGCAAGCTCGGCAACGTCAACGGCCTGGCCATCGCCGCCCGTTCGCTGAACGTGACCATCCCGCAGATGGGCACCACCATGTTCCGTCCGAACTACACGCCGGTGACGTTCGGTGCGGTAGCTGGCCGTCACTGTGGGCACATCTTCGAACCGGTCCGTCACACCGCGCTGCATCACTGGCACGTGAAGAACGGCGCCGAGTTCGAAGACGTCGGTCAATGGAAGCGTCCTTGGTACTTCCCGAAAAACGGTGAAGACATTCACACCGCGGTGAAACGCGAATGCAAAGCCGTGCGCGACAGCGTCGGCCTGCTGGACGCGTCGACCCTCGGCAAGATCGACATTCAGGGCCCGGATGCGCGTGAGTTCCTCAACCGCATCTACACCAACGCCTGGACCAAGCTCGACGTGGGCAAGGCCCGTTACGGCCTGATGTGCAAGGAAGACGGCATGGTCTTCGACGACGGCGTTACCGCCTGTCTCGCCGACAACCATTTCGTCATGACCACCACCACTGGCGGCGCGGCACGCGTGCTGCAATGGCTGGAAATCTACTCGCAGACCGAATGGCCTGAGCTGAAGGTGTACTTCACCTCCGTGACGGATCACTGGGCAACCATGACCCTGTCCGGGCCGAACAGCCGCAAGCTGCTCAGCGAAGTCACCGACATCGACCTGAGCAACGAAGCGTTCCCGTTCATGACCTGGAAAGAAGGTCTGGTCGGCGGTGTGCCGGCGCGGGTGTTCCGGATTTCGTTTACCGGTGAGCTGTCGTACGAAGTCAACGTGCAAGCCGACTACGCCATGGGCGTGCTCGAGAAAATCGTCGAGGCCGGCAAGCAGTACAACCTGACGCCGTACGGCACCGAAACCATGCACATCCTGCGGGCCGAGAAGGGCTTCATCATCGTCGGTCAGGACACCGACGGCTCGATGACTCCGGACGACCTGAACATGGGCTGGTGTGTCGGTCGCACCAAACCGTTCTCGTGGATCGGCTGGCGTGGCATGAACCGCGAAGACTGTGTGCGTGATCAACGCAAACAGCTGGTGGGCCTGAAGCCGATCGATCCGACCAAATGGCTGCCGGAAGGTGCGCAACTGGTGTTCAACACCAAGCAGGCGATCCCGATGTCGATGGTCGGTCACGTCACCTCCAGCTACCTGCACAACTCCCTCGGCTATTCGTTTGCCATGGGCGTGGTCAAGGGCGGCTTGAAGCGGATCGGCGAGCGTGTATTCGCACCGCTGGCCGACGGCAGCGTGATCGAGGCGGAAATCGTTTCTTCGGTGTTCTTCGATCCGAAAGGCGATCGCCAGAACGTGTGATTGCCGGATGTGGTGCATCTGATGCACCGCATCGCCGGCAAGCCGGCTCCTACAGGATGTACGCGATTTGTAGGAGCCGGCTTGCCGGCGATGACGCCAGATCAGTCACCACAAGCCTCACAACAGAATTCAGGAAAGGTGCTTTATGACCGCAGCCAATGTTTACCAACAACGCCCAACCACCGGGGCCAAGGCCGAGTCGTCGCTGCATCATGCCGACCTCGCCAGCTTGGTGGGCAAGGGTCGCAAGAGCGCCGGCGTGATCGTGCGCGAGAAAAAACTCCTCGGTCACCTGACCATCCGTGGCGATGGCCACGACGCTGCGTTCGCCGCTGGCGTACACAAGGCCCTGGGCATCGAATTGCCGAGCGCGCTGACCGTCATCGTCAAGGGCGAAACCAGCCTGCAATGGATGGGGCCGGATGAGTACTTGCTGATCGTGCCGACCGGCGAAGAATTCGCCGCCGAGAAAAAACTCCGTGAAGCGCTGGGCGACCTGCACATCCAGATCGTCAACGTCAGCGGTGGCCAGCAGATCCTCGAACTGAGCGGTCCGAACGTGCGCCAGGTGTTGATGAAATCCACCAGCTACGACGTGCACCCGAACAGCTTCCCGGTCGGCAAGGCCGTGGGCACGGTGTTCGCCAAGTCGCAACTGGTCATCCGCCACACGGCCGAGGACACCTGGGAACTGCTGATCCGTCGCAGCTTCTCGGATTACTGGTGGTTGTGGTTGCAGGACGCTTCGGCCGAGTACGGGCTTAGCGTTCAGGCTTGATCACCACCCGCCATGGAGGCGATCACCTGTGGGAGCGAGCCTGCTCGCGATGGACTTGAGGGCGACGCGTTAAATCAGGAATTACGCGTCATCGTTCACGTCCATCGCGAGCAGGCTCGCTCCCACAGGAGGGTGTTTTCATTACCGATTCAGCAGGAGTCACCGCACTATGAGCCGCGCCCCAGACACATGGATTCTGACCGCCGACTGCCCCAGCGTGCTCGGCACCGTGGACGCGGTGACCCGCTTTCTGTTCGAGCAGGGCTGCTACGTCACCGAGCACCACTCGTTCGATGACCGGCTCTCGGGCCGCTTCTTCATTCGCGTGGAGTTCCGCCAGCCTGACGGCTTCGACGAGCAAGCCTTCCGCGCCGGCCTCGAAGAGCGCGGCAGAGCCTTTGGCATGATCTTCGAGCTGACACCGCCGAACTACCGGCCGAAAGTGGTGATCATGGTCTCCAAGGCCGATCACTGCCTCAACGATTTGCTCTACCGCCAGCGCATCGGCCAGTTGTCGATGGACGTCGCCGCCGTGGTCTCCAACCACCCGGACCTCAAGCCGTTGGCCGACTGGCACCAGATTCCGTACTACCATTTTCCGCTCGACCCGAACGACAAACCGTCGCAAGAGCGCCAGGTGTTGCAGGTGATCGAAGAGTCCGGCGCCGAGCTGGTGATTCTTGCGCGCTACATGCAGGTGCTGTCGCCGGAGCTGTGCCGCAAGCTCGATGGCAAGGCGATCAACATTCATCACTCGCTGCTGCCCGGTTTCAAGGGCGCCAAGCCGTATCACCAGGCCTACAACAAAGGCGTGAAACTGGTCGGCGCCACGGCGCACTACATCAACAACGACCTGGACGAAGGCCCGATCATCGCCCAGGGCGTCGAGGTGGTGGATCACAGTCATTACCCGGAAGATTTGATCGCCAAAGGGCGGGATATCGAAGGGCTGACGTTGGCGCGGGCGGTTGGGTATCACATCGAGCGACGGGTGTTCCTCAACGCCAATCGCACGGTTGTTCTTTAGATTTTGAGGCTGCTTCGCAGCCTATCGCCGGCAAGCCGGCTCCTACAGTAGATCGCGGTCGGTAGCGAAAAATGGGGACGCCGCGATCCCCTGTAGGAGCCAGCTTGCTGGCGATGAGGCCATAACAGACAACACAAGACACACAGGCAATAACCCGAGCAATCAACGCGCCGCCGATCCCTGGCGACGCGTCCGCTACATAAAAACAACAGCGAGGTGAAAGCATGTCTGGCAATCGTGGTGTGGTGTATCTCGGCGCTGGCAAGGTCGAAGTACAGAAAATCGACTATCCGAAAATGCAGGACCCGCGTGGCAGGAAGATTAACCACGCCGTCATCCTGCGTGTGGTTTCCACCAACATCTGTGGTTCCGACCAGCACATGGTGCGCGGTCGTACCACTGCTCAAACCGGTCTGGTACTGGGTCACGAAATCACCGGTGAAGTGATCGAGAAGGGCAGCGACGTCGAGAACCTGCAAATCGGCGACCTGGTGTCCGTTCCTTTCAACGTGGCTTGCGGGCGCTGCCGTTCCTGCAAGGAAATGCACACCGGCGTCTGCCTGAGCGTTAACCCGGCGCGTCCGGGCGGTGCTTACGGTTACGTCGACATGGGCGACTGGACCGGTGGCCAGGCTGAGTACGCGATGGTGCCGTACGCGGACTTCAACCTGCTGAAACTGCCTGATCGCGATCGCGCGATGGAAAAAATCCGCGACCTGACCTGCCTCTCCGACATCCTGCCGACCGGTTACCACGGCGCAGTGACTGCCGGCGTTGGCCCAGGCAGCACCGTATACATCGCCGGTGCCGGCCCGGTCGGCCTGGCCGCTGCCGCTTCCGCTCGCCTGCTGGGCGCTGCGGTCGTGATCGTCGGTGACGTCAACACTGTTCGCCTGGCGCACGCCAAGGCCCAGGGTTTCGAAATCGCCGACCTGTCCCTGGACACACCGTTGCACGAACAGATCGCCGCACTGCTGGGCGAACCTGAAGTAGATTGCGCCGTCGACGCCGTAGGCTTCGAAGCGCGCGGTCACGGCCATGACGGCGTGAAGCACGAGGCTCCGGCCACCGTGCTCAACTCGTTGATGGGCGTGGTTCGGGTCGCCGGCAAAATCGGTATCCCTGGCCTGTACGTGACCGAGGACCCGGGTGCCGTGGACGCCGCCGCGAAAATGGGCAGCCTGAGCATTCGCTTCGGCCTGGGCTGGGCCAAATCCCACAGCTTCCACACCGGCCAGACGCCTGTGATGAAGTACAACCGCCAGCTGATGCAGGCGATCATGTGGGACCGCATCAACATCGCTGAAGTGGTGGGAGTGCAGGTGATCAGCCTGGACCAGGCGCCGGAAGGTTATGGCGAGTTCGATGCGGGCGTACCGAAGAAGTTTGTGATCGACCCGCACAAACTGTTCAGCGCTGCGTAACGCTTCAAGCAATGCAAAACGGCGACCTTCGGGTCGCCGTTTTTTATGGCATCTACATCGCCCCTGCGTTCCTGTTTCATTGTTCCAACGCTAAACATGCCTCTGTAGGAGCCGGCTTGCTGGCGATCCAGGCAACGCGGTGTGCCAGATGCACCGCCATCGCCAGCAAGCCGGCTCTTACAGGTCAACGTGCGGCGAGCGCTCCCTGATAGAGAACCGGCCCCGTCGGTTGCCCCGTCGGCGAACCACCCTTCGGCTCAAGACTCACCGCCAGCGCAACCGGCTTGCCGATCAACGCCTTCTGCGCATCGCTCAGCTCGACACGGCCCTTGCCGCCCACCGGAATCACCCCGAGGGAAATCGGCTTGCCATCCGCCGGAATCGCCCACAACTCCAGGCTGCGCTGCGGATCCACCGCGGCCAGCGCCAGCGGCTCGACGTCGAGATAATCCTCATGCGCCTCGACCTTCAACGCCGGTTGCGCGTCGACCGTCAGCAGCGTCGCGCTGTAGCGCGCAGTGTCGCGGGTATAGAACACGCCCAGGGTCACCGCGATCACCAGCGAACACACGGCCGCGGTAATCCGCAGCCAGTTCCAGAACGGACGTTTCTCAGGCATATGCAGCACTTGCGGTTCGATCCGTGCCGTAATCCCGTGCCACACGCGATCCGGCACAGGCTGCTCGGGCAGGTTGTCGGTCAGGCTGGCGAGGCTCTCCTGCCACTGCGCCAGCTCCCCGCGCAACGCCGCATCGTCCAGCAACAACTGCTCGAAACGCCGACGGGCGGCAGACGACATCAAACCGATCGCGTAATCGGCGGCCAAGGCGCGGCGCAGGGTCGTGGTTTGATAGTTCATGATTCAAGGCACCTGCGCAGGCGCTCCATGCCCCGGCGGATCCAGGATTTCACCGAGCCCAGCGGCGCGGCCAGGTGTTCCGCCAGTTCCGAGCACGACAGGCCCTGAAAGTACGCCACGGTGATCGATTGACGCTGCATGCCTTCGAGGCTGTCCAGGCAGCGGTTCAAGGCGCTGGCCTCGCGGGCGCTGTTCAATTGTTCGTGGGCCGAAGGACTTTCATCCACCAGTGCCTGTTCTTCGAGATCGCTCAGCGGCCTGTCACGGTGTTTGCGCAACTGGTCGATGGCCTGGTTACGCGTGATGTTGATCATCCAGGTCATCGGCGCCGAGAGGTGCGCCTCATAGCGCGACGCGTTGTTCCAGATGCGCACGAAACTTTCCTGCAACACTTCTTCCGCCAGGTCGGCGCGCCCCATGAAGCGCAGGGCAACGCCATGCAAACGCGGGCCGACACTGCGGTAAAGCGTCTCGAATGCGCGGCGGTCACCCAGTGAACACTGGGCCAAAAGCTGCCTGAGTTGATCGGTGTCGGCGGAAATAACGGTTCTCCAGGCGATCGAACGGCGGCAGCGCGGGCTGTCGGGTTGTTCACAGGCTAGTTCAGCGCAAGCAGTCGTGCCATTCATCGCGCGGCATCCGGGATTTCACGTTTTATATACGTGGGCGCGACAAAAATGGATGCGCGCCTGAGGAACATGCCGGCAGAAGCCGAGTCAAAACGGCAGATTTTTCCGCCTGTCACCGGGCGGTTTTCATGGCACAAGAGGATGTCTGGATGAAGATTTCACGCGGTTTTGCACTGGCATCGCTCATGACCCTGGCTGCCAGCCCGGCCTTTGCACAGTTCAGCCTGGGCGATGCGGCCAACGCCATCTCCGGGATGAAGGGCGACAACGCCGCCACAGCGGCAGCGCCGACGTCGGAGACCGCCGATCTGTTGGGCGCGCTCAGCCAACTGGACGTGACGCCGCAACAAGCCGTCGGCGGCGCCGGGGCGATGCTCGGGCTGGCCAAGAATCAATTGAGCTCGACCGATTATGCGGAACTGGCCAAAAGCGTACCGGGCATCGACAAGTTGTCCGGCGTCGGAGAGCTGGGGGCGCTTGCCGGTCTGCTCGGTTCCAGCGGCAAGGCGGCTGGTCTGGATAACGCCCTCGGCAACGTCAAGGACACCGACGATCTGAACAGTGCGTTCGGCGCACTGGGCATGGACAGCGGCATGATCGGCCAGTTTGCCCCGGTGCTTCTGCAATACCTCGGTCAGCAAGGCGTCGGCGGTTCGCTGCTGCAGAGCCTGGGCGGCATCTGGGGCACCGGCAGCTGATTCAGCGGCGCTCGGCGCGCAAGGCGTCGATGCGCTGGTTTTTCTCGGTCCAGAGCTGGTTGACCCAGTTTTGGACCCTTTCGCGAAACACCGGATCGTTCTCGTAATCGCCCTGCCACAGCGCGGGGTCGAGTTCGCGGGTGTGGATGTCGATGATGATTCTCGGCACGTTGCCGCTGAGCAAATCCCAGAACCCCGGAATCTTCTCCTGCGGATACACCACCGTCACATCGAGAATGGCGTCCAGCTGTTCACCCATGGCCGCCAGCACAAAGGCCACGCCGCCGGCTTTTGGCTTGAGCAGGTGAGCGAACGGCGATTGTTGCTGGGTGCTTTTCGCCGGGGTGTAGCGGGTGCCTTCGAGGTAATTGACCACGGTCACCGGCTGGCGCTTGTACAGCTCGCACGCGGCTTTGGTGATCTCCAGGTCCTTGCCGGCCAGTTCCGGGTTTTTCGCCAGGAATGCCTTGCTGTAGCGCTTCATGAACGGGTAATCCAACGCCCACCACGCCAGGCCCAGGAACGGCACCCAGATCAGTTCTTTCTTGAGGAAGAATTTGAAAAACGGCGTGCGTCGGTTGAGCGTCTGGATCAGCGCCGGGATATCCACCCAGGTTTGATGGTTGCTGATCACCAGATAGGACGTGTCGACCCGCAGGTCGGCGTCGCCGCGAATATCCCATTGCGTGGGGATGCACAGGCGAAAGATCAGCTTGTTGACTTCGGACCAGGTCTCGGCGATCCACATCACTGACTGCGAGGCGTAGTCGCGAAAGCGGCCGGGCAGGACCAGTTTGAGCAAGGCAAACACCATCAGCGGCCCGAACAGGACCAGGGTGTTGAGCAACAGCAGCAGGGTAACGAGACAGCCGGTGAGCAGGCGGCGCATAAGAAACTCTTGAAAGCGTCTGGGCGCGCCATGATAAGCAGCTTCGGGCGAGAGGCCAAATCGGGGGTGACGAATGTTTCACCTTTGCTTGAGTATCCTGAGGCTGTGGTGATTGTTCTGGCCTCTTCGCCGGCAAGCCGAATCGTCGCACCGCCGCTCCCACAGGGTTTTGTGCCGTCCACAAAAATTTTGTACACCTTAATCAACTGTGGGAGCGAGCCTGCTCGCGAAAGCTCTCAAGAACGAACGAATTGGCCGCTGACGGTCTAAAATCCCGCTGCCCACTTTCCCAGGATGCCTTTTACGTGAAATCCCTCCTCGCACTGCTTTCCCTCGTGGCGCTGCCGGTCCTGGCCGCCGAGCCGACCCTGTACGGGCGTTACGAATACATCGCGCTGCCGGAAATCGGCGGTGAAGTGCTCAAGGCCAAAATGGACACCGGCGCCCTGACCGCCTCGCTGTCGGCCAAGGACATCGAGACCTTCACCCGCGACGGCGATGAATGGGTGCGCTTCCGCCTCGCCACTAAGGACGCGAGCAACAAGGTCTACGAACACAAGGTCGCGCGGATCAGCAAGATCAAGACCCGCTCGGAAGAAGACGAAGACGACAAGGAAGTGAGCGAGCCGACCAAGCGTCCGGTGGTCGATCTGGAACTGTGCCTGGGCAACGTCAAGCGCACCGTCGAGGTCAACCTCACCGACCGCAGCAGCTTCAACTACCCGCTGCTGATCGGCGCCAAGGCCCTGCGTGAGTTCGGCGCGGCGGTGAACCCGGCGCGGCGTTTCACTGCTGACAAGCCGGACTGCTGATTTCAAGTCGTTGCATTGACGGGAAGTGAGGCTTGGGGCACCGTTCGCCCACCCAACTGCCGGGCTCGGACGCCATGCCTCACATCCTGATTGTCGAAGACGAAGCGGCGATTGCCGACACCCTGATATTTGCCTTGCAGGGCGAAGGGTTCACCACCACGTGGCTAAGCCTCGGCGCCGCTGCGCTGGAACATCAGCGGCAGACGCCGGCCGACCTGATCATTCTCGACATCGGCCTGCCGGACATCAGCGGTTTTGAAACCTGCAAGCAACTGCGGCGCTTCAGCGAAGTGCCGGTGATTTTCCTCAGTGCCCGGGATGCGGAAATCGATCGGGTCGTCGGTCTGGAAATCGGCGCCGACGATTACGTGGTCAAACCGTTCAGCCCACGGGAAGTGGCAGCGCGGGTGCGGGCCATCCTCAAACGCATGGCGCCGCGCACCGTGGCCGAGGTTGAAACGGCGCTGTTTCGCATCGACAGCGAGCGGGTGCAGATCAGTTACCGCAGCCAGTGGTTGACCCTCACACGCCACGAATTCCGACTGCTGCAATGCCTGCTCGAACAACCCGAACGGGTCTTCAGCCGCGAGCAGTTGCTGGACGCACTGGGCGTTGCCGCCGACGCCGGTTACGAGCGCAGTATCGACAGCCACATCAAGAGCGTGCGCGCCAAGTTGCGCCTGGTGAAGGCCGACGCCGAGCCGATCCAGACCCATCGCGGCCTCGGTTACAGCTACAGCCCGGGGCACAGCTGATGCCGCTGGGGATCCGGATTTTCCTGGTCTATGTCCTGTTCATCGGCCTGACGGGTTACTTCGTGCTCAGCACCGTGATGGAAGAAATCCGCCCCGGGGTGCGCCAGTCCACAGAGGAGACCCTGGTCGACACCGCCAACCTGATGGCCGAGATCCTGCGGGATGATTTCAAGGCCGGCACCCTCAACCAGAACCACTGGCCACAATTGCTCAGGGCCTATGGCGAACGACAACCAAAGGCGAACATCTGGGGATTGCCGAAAAACCAGGTCAACCACCGCATCTATGTCACCGACGCCAAGGGCATCGTGGTGCTTGACTCCAGCGGCGTGGCGGTGGGCCAGGATTACTCGCGCTGGAACGACGTGCTGCTGACCCTGCGCGGTGAATACGGCGCCCGTTCCAGTCGCAGCGATCCGAACGATGCCAGCTCTTCCGTGATGCACGTTGGCGCGCCGATCCGCGACAACGGCCAGATCATCGGCGTGGTCACCGTGGCCAAACCCAATAGCTCGCTGCAGCCTTACGTCGATCGCACGGAGCGACGACTACTGGCTTATGGCGCCGGGCTGATCGGCCTGGGCCTGCTTTTCGGCGCGTTGCTGTCGTGGTGGCTGAGCGCGGCGTTGCGGCGCTTGACCGCGTACGCGAAAGCCGTGAGTGAAGGCCGGCGGGTCGAGGTGCCGCATTATCGCGGCGGCGAACTGGAGCAACTGGCGAGTGCCGTCGAGCAGATGCGCACACAGCTCGAAGGCAAGGCCTACGTCGAGCGTTACGTGCACACGCTGACCCATGAATTGAAGAGCCCGCTGGCGGCGATTCGCGGTGCGGCGGAATTGCTGCAAGGGGAGATGCCGCCTGCGCAGCGGCAGCGTTTCGTCAGCAACATCGACAGCGAAAGCGCGCGGATGCAGCAGTTGATCGAGCGTCTGCTGAATCTGGCGCAGGTCGAACAGCGCCAGGGTCTGGAAGAACGGGTGGCGGTGCCGTTGGCGAGTCTGGTCGATGAGTTGCTGAACGCTCAGGCCGGGCGCATCGAAGGCAAGCGGTTGCGTGTGGAACAGACGATTTCGGAGGATTTGGTGCTGACCGGCGAGCCGTTTCTGTTGCGTCAGGCGCTGGGCAATCTGTTGGAAAACGCGCTGGATTTCACCCCGGCGAATGGCGTGCTGCGATTCAGCGCGAAGCCGATCGGGGAGCAGATTGAGTTCAAGCTGTTCAACCAGGCCGAGGCCATTCCCGACTATGCGCTGCCGCGCTTGAGTGAGCGCTTCTACTCCTTGCCGCGTCCGGACAGCGGGCGCAAGAGCACCGGGTTGGGGCTCAATTTTGTCGAGGAAGTGGTGAAGTTGCATGGCGGGACATTGAGCATCGGCAATGTCGAGGGTGGGGTTGAAGTGACATTGCGCCTGGCTTAGGACCGCGTCGCGGCCATCGCGAGCAGGCTCACTCCTACAGAGGTGCGCGCTCCACTGTAGGAGTGAGCCCTGCTCGCGATGGGGCCAGCCCAGTCTCCACACAAACTCCATACTTCCCCCACAAAACCCCCACACACCCACCCCAGACTCTCCCCATCCAAACAGGGAGAGTCCCATGAACCGAAATCTGACCATAAAACTCGGGGCGATTGCCCTGCTGATTCTGTTGTTGCTGATCCCGTTGCTGATGATCAACGGCGTAATCCAGGACCGACAGCAACTGCGCGACGGTGTGCTCGAAGACATCGCCCGCAGTTCCAGCTACAGCCAGCGACTGAGCGGGCCGCTGATGGTAGTGCCGTATCGCAAGGTGGTGCGTACCTGGAAGCTCAACGAAAAAACCAACGAGCGTTACCAGGATGTCGGTGAGGAACGTGGCCGTTTGTATTTCCTGCCAGAGCGTTTCGAACTGGAGAGCAAGGTCGACACCGAGCTGCGCAGCCGGGGCATTTACGAGGCGCGCTTGTTCCACGCCGACAACCGCATCAGCGGACACTTCTCGGTCCCTGCGCAACTGGGCATCAAGGAAGACTTCGCCGACTACCAGTTCGACCAGCCGTTCCTCGCGGTCGGGATCAGCGACATTCGTGGCATCGAGAATGCGCTGAAGCTGGAATTGAATGGTCAGCATCTGGACTTCATTCCCGGCAGTCAGGTGGGGTGGCTGGGTGAGGGCGTGCACGTGACGCTGCCGGCGTTGAACACCGCGCAAGCCACCGAACTGGCTTTCGGTTTCGACCTGCGTCTGCAAGGCACCGGCCAACTGCAAATCCTTCCGGTGGGCAAGACCAGCAAGGTGGCGCTGGAAGCCAACTGGCCGCATCCAAGCTTCATCGGCAACTACCTGCCGACTCAGCGAGAAGTGACCGATCAAGGCTTTGCCGCCAACTGGCAGACCACATTTTTCTCCACCAACCTGCAAGAAGCCCTGAGCAGTTGCGTCGCCGGCAACGACTGTGACGCGTTCAACAGTCGCAGCTTCGGCGTGAGCTTCATCGATCCGGTGGACCAGTACCTGAAGAGCGACCGGGCGATCAAATACGCGTTGCTGTTCATCGTCCTGACCTTCGCCGGTTTCTTCCTCTTCGAAGTCCTGAAGAGCCTCGCGGTGCACCCGGTGCAATACGCGTTGGTGGGCGTGGCGCTGGCGTTCTTCTACCTGTTGTTGCTGTCGTTGTCCGAGCACATCGGTTTTGCCCTGGCGTATCTGTTATCGGCGAGCAGTTGTGTGCTGCTGATCGGTTTCTATGTCTGCCACGTGCTGCGCAGCGTGCGTCACGGCTTGAGTTTTTCGGCGGGGTTGGCGGCGCTGTATGGCCTGCTCTATGGCTTGCTGAGTGCCGAGGATTACGCGCTGTTGATGGGCTCGTTACTGCTGTTCGGGTTGTTGGGCGTGTTCATGGTGTTGACCCGCAAGCTGGACTGGTACGGGATCGGGATCGGGCAGAAGGCTGCCAAGCCGCTGGAGTTTGATCTTGGGGTGGTGGAATGAGCCGGTCGTTGGGGTTGCGTGAGGATCAGCGGGAAGGGCAGGTGTTGGCGACGCTGATTTTTCGGTTGTTTCCGATGGATCCGGTGGGGTGCATTCACGAGCAGGCTCGCTCCCACAAGGGACCTGCGTTGAGCACAACATTCATGCACAACACAGATCAAACTATAGGAGCGAGCCTGCTCGCGATGGGGCCAGCCCAGTCAGCGAAAACCTAAACCTTAGGCATCGTCGCCACCATCGAAGGCCGCTGACTGACCTCAAAATACCAAGCGGCCAACTGCGGATTCGCCTCGCGCCATTCCAGATCCGGATGGCGCAAATCCACGTATCCCAACGCACACGCCACGCTGATCGCCGCCACATCGAAATGGCTGGTCAGCTCAGCAATCGCGTCTTTCTCCAGCAGCGCCAACGCGCGGCGAATCTTGTCGCGCTGGCCGTCGAGCCATGCGTCCCAGTGTTTTTCCGGGGCGCGCAGGGCGACTTCGTAGCGCACCAGCACCGCGGCGTCCATGATCCCGTCGGCCATCGAGGCCAGGGTCAGGCGGCGCCAGCGGGCCGGGCCTTCGCGGGGGATCAGCGGGTTGCCGACGTGCTGGTGGTCGAGGTAGTCGAGGATCACCCGGCTGTCATGGATGACGTTGCCATCGGCCAGGCGCAGGGCCGGGATTTTGCTCAGGGGGTTGTCGTCGATCAGGGCCTGGTCCGGGTCAACCGGGGTCAGCACGCAGTTTTGCAGCGCAACGCGGTTCTGTTGGCCGGTCTCGTGCAGCAGCACCATGACTTTGCGAACGAAGGGCGACAGCGGGTTGTGGTAGAGGGTCATGCTCGGGGCGGACATGGCAGCGTCTCGGTCGATGGACAGTGCCGTGAGCATAACGCGTTGAAGCGCCGACCTGTAGGAGCGAGCTTGCTCGCGAAGAACCCGAGGCCGCCGCTGGGCATCTGGTTTTACGCGTTATCGTTCACCTCCATCGCGAGCAAGCTCGCTCCTACAGGAGAGGGGTTTTGCGACGCTGGAGCAGTCCGCGCAGGGCGAGGATGGCCGGGATGCCCAGTCCCAGCCAGCTCAACGCATCCCACGCACCATCGCCCAGCAACGCGGCGAACAACCCGGCGGCACTGAGCAGGCCAATCACGACAGGGACGGCGAACACCTTCCAGAAATTCGACTGCCGGGGCTTCATGCCATGCTCTCCGCTTTTTCCAGCACAGGTTTGGCTGCTTTGCGCCGCACCACCCACAGATAGACGCCGCTGCCGAGCACGATGATGGTCAGCCCATCCAGGGTCGCCCAGAGAATCTTCATCGGCATGCCACCGTAATCACCGAAGTGCAGTGGCTGCGACATGCCCATGGCGTCCATGTACCACGGCCGTTCGGCGACGGCGGTGACCTGCAGCGTGCTGGCGTCGATCAGCACCGGCGTCAGCAAATGCGAGGTCAGGTGCGTGCTGCCTTTCATGAACACTGCGTAGTGATGCTCGCTGGAAAACCGTGTGCCCGGGAAGGCGATGAAGTCCGGCTGCATACCGGGTGCAACGTCTTTGGCAATGTCGAGCAAACGGGTGGCCGGCGCCCGTTGGGTCAGCGGCGGCGCATCGCGATACGGCGCGACCATCGCGCTCAAACTGTCGTTGCGCCATGCGGCGATCAGCAGGTCGGCGCAGGCACTGATCACGCCGGTGACGCCCACCACCAGCGCCCAGGTCAGGGTGACCACGCCGATCAGGTTGTGCAGGTCGAGCCAGCGCAGGCGCGTGGATTTGTCCTGGCGCACGGTGGCGAATTTCAAGCGGCGCATGAACGGCAGGTACAGCACCGTCCCGGACACGATCGCCACCACGAACAGAATTCCCATGAAGGCCAGCAGCAGTTTGCCCGGCAGGCCGGCGAACATGTCCACGTGCAGGCGCAGCATGACCATCATGAAACCGCCATTGGCCGACGGCATCTCCAGCGCTTCGCCGGTGCGGGCATCGAGCATGAAGGTGTGCGACGAATTCGGTTCGGTGCCTGCGGTGGCCGCCATGATCGCGATCGCGGCGTTGGGTTCGTCTTCTTCGAAGCCGAAATACTGCATGACTTCACCGGGACGATGCTTTTCCGCCGCCTGCACCAGCTGCTGCAAATTCAGCTGCGGGGTATCGGCCGGCATCTGCTTCAGTTCAGCGGCATCGCCCAGCAGGTGATCGATCTCGTGATGAAAGATCAACGGCAAGCCGGTCAGCGCCAGCATCAGCAGGAACACCGTGCAGATCAGGCTGGTCCAGGTGTGCACGAAGGACCAGCGGCGAATTGTTTTGCTTTTCATTTCAAGGCCTTCAGAAATACCAAAGCCGCCCACGAAGGACGGCCTGGTTGCAGCGCGTATCAAATCAAGCGGTTACCACTTGTAGTTCACAGCGGCGACCACGTTGCGTTCGTCGCCGTAGTAGCACCAGAAACCGTCGCACGTGGAGATGTAGTCCTTGTCGAACAGGTTCTTCGCGGTGACGTCCACCGAAACCCCCGCCAATGCCGAATTGAGGCGGCTCAAGTCGTAATGCACCGCAGCGTCGTACACGGTGTATGAACCCACATGCGAGTTATCCGTGTTGCTGGTGCTGCCGTAGGTGTCGCCCACGTAGCGCACGCCCGCGCCGACGCCAAAGCCGTCGAGGAAGCCGGAATGCCAGGTGTAGTCAGACCACAGCGAAGCCTGGTTGCGCGGGATCAGTTTGAACCGGTTGCCTTTGTCGGCTCCTTTGAGAATTTCGGTGTCGGTGTAGGTGTAGGAACCGACCAGTTTCAGGTTGTCGGTGACGTCGGACACGGCTTCAAGCTCGACGCCACGTACTTTCAGCTCACCGATCTGGCTGGTGACATTGTTCTGCGTCACCGAAACGTTTTCCTGGCGCAGATCGAACGCCGCGGCGGTCAGCAGAGTACGGCTGCCCGGTGGCTGGTATTTCACGCCCACTTCGGTCTGCTTGCCTTCGGTTGGCTTGAACGAGTTGGTGGAGCTGGCATCAGCCCCCATCGATGCCTGGAACGATTCGGTGTACGAGATGTAAGGCGTGATCCCCGAATCGAACACGTAGCTCAGGCCGGCGTTGCCGCTGAATGCCTTGTCGCGCTGGGTGTTGGTCGCATCGTTCAGGTTGTTGAATTGCGTCCCGGTGTGAATCCAGTCTTCACGACCGCCCAGAGTCAGGCGCCATTTATCCAGGGATATCTGGTCCTGAGCGTAAAGACCGGTCTGGTTGGTCTTCTGGTTGTAGTCATAGAAGGTGGCGTAGGCGACGTTGGAGAAGTCAGCGCCACGGACCGGATTGATCACGTTGCTTGGCGGCGCGCTGCCTTCAAGCCAGCGGTAGTTGGTGTTGGTGCGCTGGTGATCCAGCCCGAGCAACAGGACGTGACTGAGTGGGCCTGTCTGGAAGTCGGCCTGGAAATTGTTGTCCACGGCAAACTGACTGATGTCTTCGTCAACCTTGTCCACCAGACGGGCCAGTGTGCCATCGGCCGAAACGGAGTTACCGAACGAGGCATAGGCTTGCTGAAATTCCAGATCACTTTTGGTGTAACGCAGGTTTTGCTTGAACTGCCAGACATCGTTCAGGCGATGGTCGAAAGCGTAGCCCAGTGCGTAATAGGTGCGATCGTAGTGATCGGAATCCGGGTCGCCGAGATTTTTGTGGTGCGAGATTTTCGCCCCTGCCGGCGAAGCCAGTTTGGTGCCTTGCAGTGGCAGGAATTGACCGCTGACCCCGGTATCGTCTCGGGTGAACTGCGAGAGGAAGGTCAGGTGCGTGTCGTCGTCGATGTTCCAGGTCAGGCTCGGTGCGAGGTTGTAACGCTTGTCATCGCTGTGGTCGACCGGCATGCCGCTGTCACGCACCACGCCGTCGACGCGGTACAGGAACTGACCTTCGTCATCGATTTTTCCGGTGCTGTCGAAGCTGATCTGCTTGCGATTGTTGCTGCCGACTTCAGCACGAACCTCGTGACTGTCGAGCGCATCGGGACGGCGGCTGACCATGTCGAGCATGCCGCCCGGCGGGGTCTGGCCGTATACCGAAGAAGCAGGGCCGCGCAGCAGCGTGATGCGTTCCAGGTTCCAGGTTTCAACCTTCGGGTTGGCGTAGGAGCCTTTTGGCAGTGGCAGGCCGTCGAGGAACTGGGTCGGTTCGAAGCCACGCACGCGCAGCCAGTCGGCACGCGAGTCGCTGCCGTAGCTGCTGGCGATCACGCCTGGCATGTAACGCACGGCGTCATCGAGGTTTTGAACGCCGCGATCTTCCATCTGCGCGCGAGTGATCACGGACATCGAACGGGGGGCTTCGACGATCGGCGTGTCGGTCTTGGTGCCGGCGGCGGTGCGAGTGGCAACGTAGCCATCCACCGGGCCCCAGGCGTTTTCAGCATTTGCGCTGCCGACCACGTTGGTTTCCGGCAGGGCCAAGGCGCCCTCAGGCGCGGCAACCAGGCTGTAGGTGCCGGTGCTGCTCTGTTCCAGTTGCAAACCCGTGCCGCTCAATGCTGCGCGCAGGGCGCCGACGGCATCGTACTGGCCGCTGACCGGCGCGGAGGTCTTGCCGGCCGCCAGGGCTGGATTCAACGACAGCGCGAGACCGGACTGGCTGGCGATCTGGTTCAGGGTGCTGGCCAATGGCGCGGCGGGCAGGTTGTAGGCGCGAACGCTGGATGCCTGTTCCGCGGCGATCAGTTGGCTGCTGGCCAGGGGAGTGCAAAAGGCAATGGCGACCGCCAGCAAACTGGGGCGCAACAAGGTGTCTAGCGAACGGGACATACAGCGGCTCCTGAAAGGGAATACTTCTCAATTGCCTAGGTGCCGAACGAAAATCCAAAAGTGATAGGGCTGGATGAAAATAATTTCGATTCAGCAATTACCTATGAGAACGGGCCGATCCTTTGTAGGAGCTGGCTTGCCAGCGATGGACTCAAAAGCGCCGCTTTTTTCCTGTCAGCACTCGTTATCGTTCACGACCATCGCTGGCAAGCCAGCTCCTACAGTGGTCGCGTCAGGGCTTGGCATCCGCCTTCGCTACCGTCACCCACCACTGAGTGTGCTGCTCGATCTGCACCGGCAAGGTCGGCAGCAGGGCGCTCAGCGCCAGGTCGGTGTTGTGCAGCGGGAAACTGCCGGTAATCCGCAGGTCCGCCACTTCCGGCGCAACGCCTAAATGCCCACGGCGATAACGACCGAGTTCGTGAACCAGGTCTTCCAGGCGCGTGTTGTCCACCACCAGCATGCCGCGAGTCCAGGCGTCGGCACCGAGGGTGGTCGCCACGATGGGCCCCAGGCCATTGCTGCGCATCAGCACTTGCTGGCCTTCGCGCAGGATCTGTTCTTCTGCGCTCGACTCGGGATGGGCGGCCACGGCGGACTGCAACACGCTCAGGCGCGTGCCTTCTTCCTCGCGCTTGACCAGGAACCGCGTGCCCAGTGCGCGCATGCTGCCTTCGCGGGTTTCGACGATAAATGGCCGGGCATCGCCGTGGCCGGTTTCGACGAGGATTTCCCCGTCCTGCAGAATCACCCGCCGCTGCTTCTCATCGAAGCGCACATCCACGGCGCTGTGGGTGTTGAGGTTGATCACGGTGCCGTCGCTCAGGCGCAGGACGCGTTGTTCGCCGGTGGCGGTGCGCTGATCGGCCAGCCAGTAATCGACCGGCAGATAACGCTCGCCGGCGAACAGCGCCAGGCCGATCACTGCGACGATGCTCGCCACGCCGCTGCCCAGGTTGCGCACCCGCCGGCGAATGCTTTCGCGCGATTGCAGCAACGCGGTGCGGGCCGGGCCGCTTGCAACGCTGAAGCGTTGGTCGAGCATGCCCAACTGGCGCCAGGCGCGGGCGTGTTCTTCATGGGCGGCGTGCCACTTGGCGAACTCTTCGCGCTCCACCGGATTAGCCGAGTCCAGCGACAACTGCCAGGCAATCGCCGCGTCCAGCACGCTCGCCGACACCGGTTTGGAACTGACCGGATTCATACCGGCTCACCGTACAAGGCGATGTAGCACTGGCGAATGCCCTGGGCCAGGTATTGACGCACCCGCGGCACCGACACGCCCAGGCGCTGGGCGATTTCCGCGTGGCCGAGGCCGTCGAGCCGGTTGTAGAGAAACGCCGCCCGCGCCTTGCTCGACAGCTTGCCGAGCAGGCGATCGATGTTTTTCAGGTCTTCGAGGATCATCTGCTGTTCTTCCACCGACGGTTGTTCGCCTTCGGGGATCAGCATCAGTTCGGTGAGGTAGGCCTGTTCCAGCGCGGCGCGGCGGAAATAGTCGAACAGCAGGCCCTTGGCAATCGCCACCAGAAACGCCCGCGGTTCGCGAGGTTCGTTCAGTTGGTCGCGGCCCAGCAAACGCACGAAGGTGTCCTGACTGAGGTCTTCGGCCCGTTGCGGGCAGGCGACATTGCGTCGAAGCCAGGCCAATAGCCAGCCGCGGTGGTCACGATATAACGCACCGACGAGCTCACTATGGGGGCTTTGGACTGACGACACGCAGCATCACCGATTGGGAAGTGTTAACTAACGAGAATTGTTCGCGATTGTGGCAGAGGCGGGGGAGCTAAGCAATTGGCCACTGGTCAGGTCGGAAGTTAACGCAAAACCTGTAGGAGCGAGCCTGCTCGCGAAAAACGTCAACGATAACGCGCGCGGTCTGAATGAACGTGTTGTCTGGGAGTTTTTCGCGAGCAGGCTCGCTCCTACAGGGGAGGTGGTGCGTCGTTCAGAAGGACGGCGCCCGCTGCCTGCGTTTCCATTGACTCACCCGCTGTTGCAAGTTCAACGGGCTGTGAATCTGCTGCTGCCGCGCTCGGCTGAACAGGATCAGCGCCAGCTCCGCTGTCGCCAGCGCATCGGCACTGGCGTTGTGACGTTCGAACACCTCAAGCTTGAACCAGTCGATCCACTCGTCCAGCCCCGCCTCGCGGATGTGCGCCTGCGGGCACAGCAGCGGGGCGATGTCCGCCACATCCAGGAACGGATGCTGCAGCTTGTAGCCCAGATGATCTTTCAATGCGCGTCCGAGCATGTGCTGATCGAACGGCGCATGAAAGGCCAGCACCGGGCTGTCGCCGACAAACTCCATGAAGTCGACCAATGCCTGCGCCGGATCACTGCCGGCGGCAATCGCGCTCGGGCCCAGGCCATGGATCAGCACGCTCGGCGCCAGCTTCATGTCCGCGCATTGCAGGGTGCGCTCGAACTGCTGACTGAAGTCGATCGCGCCATCTTCAATGACCACCGCGCCAATCGACAGCACGCGATCCTTGTTCAGGTTCAGCCCGGTGGTTTCCAGGTCCAGCACCACCCAACGCTGCTCGCGCAGGCTGCACTCGCCCAGCTCGACAGCGGTCGGCAAGTCTTTGAGGCGTTGCTGCAATTCGCCGGACAACATCGGCCCTGCCGGGCGCAGCCAGGAAAACAGGCTCATAGCTGATACCGCAGGGTCAGGCTGCTTTGCAGGCGTTGGGCCTGACGCAGGGATTCACGCAGGATCCGTCGGTCCAGATGATTGAGGCTGTCGGGATCGACGCGGTTGGAGTAGGGCAAGTTCTCCCGGGTCTGCAACTGATGTTGCTGCATGCGGGTTTGCTGGATGAAGTGGTAGGCCTCCTCATATGCCGCACCGTCGAGCCGTTCGATGACTTCTTTTTCCACCAGTTGGCGAAAGCGCTCCAGCGTATTGTTGGCCTCGATGCCGTGAGCCAGCGCCAGCAACCGGGCGCCGTCGACGAAGGGTGTCAGGCCCTGGACTTTCAGGTCCAGGGTGGCTTTCTCGCCATTCTTGCGCGCCAGCACGAACTCGCGGAAACGTCCTACGGGCGGACGGTTACGCAAGGCGTTCTCGGCCATCATGCGCTGGAACAGACGGTTGTCGGCGACCTGGTCGAGAATGCCCCGACGCAGCTGCTCGCAACTTTGCTCGTCGCCCCAGACCACCCGCAGGTCGAAATAGATGCTCGAACCCAGCAGGTTCTCCGGCGTCGCTTCACGAATGAACGCCGCAAAACGCCGCGACCATTCGGCCCGGGACAGGCACAGCTCGGGGTTGCCGGCCATGATGTTGCCCTTGCACAAGGTGAAGCCGCACAGCGCCAGGCTGTGGTTGATGTGTTGCGCGATCGGCAGCAGCTTGCCGCGAATCTCGGCGGCATGGGCCGCATCCCGGGCCTCGAACAGAATGCCGTTGTCCTGGTCGGTGTGCAGCGTCTGCTCGCGGCGGCCTTCGCTGCCGAAGCACAACCAGCTGAACGGCACGCCGGGGTCACCTTTCTCCGCGAGGGTCAGTTCGATCACCCGGCACACGGTGTGGTCGTTGAGCAGGGTAATGATGTGGGTGATCTGCGTCGACGACGCGCCGTGGGCCAGCATGCGTTCCACCAGCTGGCCGATTTCGCCGCGCAGCGCCACCAGGTTTTCCACACGCTGGGCGCTGCGGATGGTCCGCGCCAGGTGCACCAGGTCGACCCGTTGCAGGGAAAACAGATCACGCTCCGAGACCACGCCACACAGGCGCTGATCCTTGACCAGGCACACGTGGGCGATGTGTCGCTCGGTCATGGCAATCGCCGCATCGAAGGCGCTGTGGTCCGGCGTCAGGAAAAACGGCGCCCGTGTCATGTGCCGCTCGATGGCTTCATTGAAATCGCTGGTGCCGCCGGCCACGACATGGCGCAGGTCACGCAGGGTGAAAATTCCCAGCGGCGCCTTGTGCTCGTCGACCACCACGATGCTGCCGACCTGTTGCTCGTGCATCAGGGTCACGGCTTCGCGCAATGGCGTGATAGGGCTGCAGGTCACCGGATGGCGCATGGCCAATTCGCCCAGGCGCGTATTCAGTGAATATTGAGTGCCGAGTGTTTCCACAGCTTTCTGCTGGACTTGCTGGTTGACCTGATCCAGCAGGCTGCTGACGCCGCGCAGGGCAAAGTCGCGAAACGCGTTGGACAGCGCGAACAGTTTGATGAACGCCAGCTTGTTCAGTTGCAGGCAGAAGGTGTCTTCGGCCGCCAGGTGTTCGGTGCGGGTCGCGCGCTCACCCAGCAGCGCGGCGAGGGGAAAGCACTCGCCGGTGGTGATTTCGAAGGTGGTTTCGGTGCCGCCCTTGGCGGAGTGGGGACGTTCGCCCACCACGCGGCCCTGCTTGACGATGTAGAAGTGCTCGACCGGACCGTCGGCGGGCTTGATGATGCTCTCGCCGGGCGCATAAAAACGCAGCTGACATTGTTCAACCAGATACGCCAGGTGAGCGTGTTCCATTTGATTGAAGGGCGGGAAACGCTGAAGGAATTGCAAAGTGCCCTGGATGTTCTGCAACACCGCGGTTTTCCCTGCCTGTGTGAAGGCGTCCGCTTTACTCATAACCATTACCGCAGTCTTTTTTCGAATTGTTGTTGTCGGATGACTCAGCCATGGTCGGCCCCCGAACGCTGGGTGCCCATTGGACGTAAGTCTAGGTTGGGCCTGTCAGGGGCCAAACTTCAGAAATACCTTACGCAATCTTGGGAAGAACCTATCCTTTCCCCTATAGGAAATAAATCCGACGAAGTGCACATTGAGTGCCTGCTTAGCGATGTCTCACCACTGTGCTAGGGAATGAATTTGAACACTTAGAGAAAGCCATGTCCGACCACGATATTTTGAGTGACGCCGAGCGCGAGGCGCTGAGTGCCGTCATGCTGGAACCCGACCTGCCGCCGCAACGGGTGCTGATCGTCGATGACGATAAAGACGCGCGCGAGCTGCTGTCGGAAATTCTTGGTCTGGATGGCATTCGTTGCATGACCGCGGCCAGCGGTGAAACGGCGCTGAAGATGCTGGAAGAAAAACCTTCGATCGGCCTGGTGATCACCGATTTGCGGATGGGCCATGTGGATGGCCTGGACTTGATCCGCCAGGTGCGCGAATCGGTCCGCGCGGCGATGCCGATCATCATTGTGTCTGGCGATGCCGACGTGAAGGACGCGATTGCCGCCATGCATTTGAGCGTGGTGGATTTTCTGCTCAAGCCGATCGATACCGGCAAGTTGCTGGGGTTGGTCAAGCATGAGCTCGGGATGGAGCCCTAGTTCTCCAGGCTTCGCATATCCCCTGTGGGAGCGAGCCTGCTCGCGAAGACGGAGTGTCATTCGAAACAGTGGTTTGCTGACACACCGCCTTCGCGAGCAGGCTCGCTCCCACAGGGTTATTGCACTCGTAAACAAAAAGGCCCTGATCCGAAGATCAGGGCCTTTTTTTGTCACGGCATCAGCGTTCGTTTACAGGCCATTGGCAGCCTTGAACTCGCGGCGACGACGGTGCAGAACCGGCTCGGTGTAGCCGTTCGGCTGCTTGGTGCCTTCAACCACCAGTTCGACCGCCGCCTGGAAGGCGATGTTGCTGTCGAAGTTCGGTGCCAGCGGACGGTACAGCGCGTCGTTGGCGTTCTGACGGTCAACCACCGGCGCCATGCGCTTGAGGCTTTCCATCACCTGCGCTTCGGTGACGATGCCATGACGCAGCCAGTTGGCGATGTGCTGGCTGGAAATACGCAGCGTCGCACGGTCTTCCATCAGGCCGATGTCATTGATGTCCGGCACTTTCGAGCAACCCACGCCCTGATCGATCCAGCGCACCACATAACCGAGAATGCCCTGGGCGTTGTTGTCCAGTTCGTTCTTGATCTGTTCCGCGGTCCACTGCGGGTTGACCGCCAGCGGGATGGTCAGAATGTCGTCGACCGAGGCCCGTGCACGCTTGGCCAGTTCGGCCTGACGGGCGAACACGTCGACCTTGTGATAGTGCAGCGCGTGCAGCGCGGCGGCGGTCGGCGAAGGAACCCAGGCGGTGTTGGCACCGGCCAGCGGGTGAGCGATTTTCTGTTCGAGCATAGCCGCCATCAGGTCCGGCATCGCCCACATGCCTTTACCGATCTGTGCGCGACCTTGCAGGCCGGTGCTCAGGCCGATATCGACGTTCCAGTTCTCGTAGGCGCCGATCCACTTCTCGGCCTTCATGTCGGCCTTGCGCACCATCGGGCCGGCTTCCATGGAGGTGTGGATTTCGTCGCCGGTGCGGTCGAGGAAGCCGGTGTTGATGAACACCACGCGTTCGCTGGCAGCCTTGATGCAGGCCTTGAGGTTGACCGTGGTGCGGCGCTCCTCGTCCATGATCCCGACTTTCAGGGTGTTGCGCGGCAGGCCGAGCACGTCTTCGATGCGGCCGAACAGTTCGTTGGTGAACGCCGCTTCTTCCGGACCGTGCATCTTCGGCTTCACGATGTAGACCGAGCCGGTACGGCTGTTCTTGCGCGAGCTGTTGCCGTTGAGGCTGTGGATCGCCGCCAGGCAGGTCACCAGGCCGTCGAGAATGCCTTCCGGCACTTCGTTGCCGTCTTTGTCGAGGATCGCATCGATGGTCATCAGGTGACCAACGTTGCGCACGAACAACAGCGAACGACCGTGCAGGCTCAGTTCCCTGCCATCGACGCCGGTGTAGGTGCGGTCGGCGTTCATGGTACGGGTAAAGGTCTTGCCGCCCTTGGAGACTTCTTCCGACAGGTCGCCCTTCATCAGGCCGAGCCAGTTGCGGTAGATCACCACTTTGTCATCGGCATCGACGGCGGCGACGGAGTCTTCGCAGTCCATGATGGTGGTCAGCGCGGCTTCCATCAGGATGTCTTTGACGCCGGCGGCGTCGGTCTGGCCGACCGGGGTGCTGGCGTCGACCTGGATTTCGAAATGCAGGCCGTTGTGCTTCAGCAGGATCGCGGTCGGTGCCGAGGCATCGCCGTGGAAACCGATCAACTGGGCGTCGTTGCGCAGGCCGCTGTTGCTGCCGCCTTTGAGGGCGACCACCAGTTTGCCGTCAACGATCTTGTAGCCGATGGAGTCGACGTGGGAACCGGCAGCCAATGGCGCGGCTTCGTCGAGGAAGGCACGGGCGAAGGCGATGACCTTGTCGCCGCGAACCTTGTTGTAGCCTTTGCCTTTTTCCGCGCCGTCAGCTTCGCTGATGGCGTCGGTGCCGTAGAGCGCGTCGTACAGCGAACCCCAGCGGGCGTTCGAAGCGTTGAGCGCGAAACGGGCGTTCATCACCGGCACCACGAGCTGCGGGCCGGCCATGCGGGCGATTTCGTCATCGACGTTTTGCGTCGTGGCCTGGAAATCGGCCGCTTCTGGCAGCAGATAACCGATGTCTTGCAGGAAGGCCTTATAAGCCACGGCGTCGTGGGCCTGGCCGGCACGGGATTGGTGCCAGCCATCGATACGAGCCTGGAAATCATCGCGTTTGGCGAGTAGGGCTTTGTTCTTCGGCGCCAGGTCATGGATGACCTTGTCGGCACCGGCCCAGAATTGTTCGGCGGTGAGGCCGGTTCCGGGAATGGCTTCGTTGTTCACGAAGTCGAACAGGACTTTGGCGACCTGCAGGCCACCGACTTGAACGTGTTCAGTCATTGCTTGCCTCACTCTGCTCAGCTATTTCGCTTTTCAGCTCTTCAAATTAACAATGAAGCCTCTGGCTATTTAAACCACAAACCCCTTCCACCAGTACATGCCATTTCGGGCGGCTGGGATGGAACCGATCAACGGCGTTGAGGCCTTGCTGACAGGGCTTTCAGGGCTGCGATCGTGCCTGTGGCAGACATCGATCCAACGTTATGTAGTGCGCGCTGCGGCATACTACATGATGAATTGCGGTTGTGAAAATTAGACTAATTACGTCGTTCTGCGACCCCGTGACGCATTGCAGTCACGTCGGGGATAGGGATGTTCTCAAAAAACCATGAGATTGTTCCAGTTAAATATAAGAAGTTGTACACGATTTGTTTTTCGCAGGTTGATCGGCGGTGATCCGATCGCGAGCAGGCTCGCTCCCACAGGATCGCGCAGGCCCTTGTGGGAGCGAGCCTGCTCGCGATGGCGTCAGCCGATTCAGCGCAGCAACATCCCTTGCCTATACTTCTTTTTCTATAACAAAAGAGGGCTGCGCCATGGACCACCTCGTACTCACTGTTTTCGCACCGGACAAGCCTGGGCAGGTCGAGCGCATCGCCCAGTGCATTGCCGAGCACGGCGGCAACTGGCTGGAAAGCCGCATGTCGCGCATGGCCGGGCAGTTTGCCGGGATTCTTCGGGTGGGCGTGCCGGCCGAGGCCTACGACGAACTGGTCGATGCCCTGCAGGCGTTGTCGGCCCACGGTATCCGCGTGCTGATCGCCGAAAGCGGTATCGAGCAGTCCTGCACCTGGAAACCGATTGCGATGGAGCTGGTGGGCAATGATCGCCCCGGGATCGTGCGCGACATCACGCGCCTGTTGAGTGAGCAGGGGGTCAATCTGGAACGGCTGGTGACGGAAGTGCGCCCGGCGCCGATGAGCAGCGAACCGTTGTTCCACGCCGAAGCGATTCTTGCCGTGCCGCTGACCTTGTCTCTGGATGTGCTGCAATCGCGGCTGGAAACCCTGGCGGATGATTTGATGGTGGAACTGGTCCTGCGCAGCGAACCCTGACAGGGTTATCCAAGTTAAACGTGCACCTGCCTGTGGATAACCTGTAGAGACAGCCCGCCAGCCCACGCCGGCCGGGCTTCTTCAGGATCTGATCAAAAAACCATCAGTTTCAAGGAGTTGCGCACAAACGCCGGGGATCACGCTGTGGATAACCTTGGGAAGGATGGTTGCAGGCCACGGGGGACGTGGTCTGCAGAGGTTTGTACAATTTTCGATCAGTTGCGGCGGCGCAGACTTACCCACGCATCGACGCTGTAAACCGCCAGACCTGCCCAGATGAAGATGAACGCGACCAGCGTGCTCGACGACAAATGCTCGCCAAACAGCAGCACCGCCTGCAACAGCACCAGCGTCGGCGCCAGGTACTGGAGAAATCCGAGGGTCGTGTAGGGCAAATGCCGCGCAGCAGCGTTGAAACATACCAGCGGCACCAGCGTCACCGGCCCGGCAGCGACCAGCCACCAGGCTTCGGACGTGGTCCAGAACTCAGGCTGAGCACTGACGGCCGTCTGATTGAACAGCAGCCAGCCAATCGCAATCGGCACCAGCATCCAGGTTTCCACCACCAGGCCCGGCAACGCCTTGACCGGCGCCTGCTTGCGGATCAGTCCATAGAAACCGAAGGTCAAGGCCAGCACCAGAGACACCCACGGCAAGCTGCCGACCTGCCATACCTGTTGCGCCACGCCGACCGCCGCCAGACCCACGGCGATCCATTGCATGCGCCGCAGCCGTTCGCCGAGGATCAACATCCCCAGTAACACGTTCACCAGCGGGTTGATGTAGTAACCGAGGCTGGCTTCGAGCATGCGTCCGTTGTTCACCGACCAGACATAGGTCAGCCAGTTGGCTGCGATCAGGGTGCCGCTGAGGGCGAGGATCGCCAGGCGTTTCGGGTTGTCGCGCAACTCGCGCCACCAGCCCGGATGCTTCCACACCAGCAGCAGCAAGGCGCCGAACAGTGCAGACCAGAGCACGCGGTGGATGATGATTTCCACAGCGGGCACGCTGGCGATGGCTTTGAAATAGAGAGGGAAAAGGCCCCAGATGATGTAGGCACTCAGGCCCAGGATGTACCCGCGACGCGGGTTGGCGGCTTGCATGCAGAGTCCTTGCTTAGGCAGCTAACAAAGAAGGGATTGTAAGGAGGTTGTATAGATGTGTCGTGGAGCTTTTTGTAGGAGCCTGCTTGCTGGCGATGAACGATAACGCGGTATTTCAGGGGAACCGTGTCATCGTTCATCGCCAGCAAGCCGGTTCCTACAGGGGTTAGAACAGCTTCAGCGGTTCTTCGTTGAGGGCGGCGAGTTGCTCGCGCAACGCCAACACCTGATCGCCCCAATACCGCTCGGTGCCGAACCACGGAAAACTGTGCGGGAACGCCGGGTCGTCCCAGCGGCGGGCGAGCCAGGCGCTGTAGTGCATCAGGCGCAACGCGCGCAGCGGTTCGATCAGCGCCAGCTCCCGCGGGTCGAAGTCGTGAAACTCGTTGTAGCCATCCATCAATTCCGACAACTGCCCCAGGCATTCCTGGCGGTCGCCGGCCAGCATCATCCAGATGTCCTGCACCGCCGGGCCCATGCGGCAGTCGTCGAGGTCGACGATGTGGAACATCTCGTCGCGGCACATCATGTTGCCGGGGTGGCAATCGCCGTGCATGCGGATGTTATGGTGTGGCGTGACGCTGTAAACGTCTTCCACACGCTTGAGCAGATCGCGGGCCACGGACTCGTAGGCCGGTAACAGGCTTTTGGGGATGAAGTTGCCTTCCAGCAAGGTTGTCAGCGAGTCATGGCCGAAGTTCTTCACGCCCAGCGCTTCGCGGTGTTCGAACGGTTTGGTCGAACCCATGGCATGAAAGCGCCCCAGCAACTGACCGAGACGATACAGCTGATCGAGGTTGCCCGGCTCCGGCGCCCGGCCGCCCCGGCGAGGAAACAGGGTGAAACGGAAACCGTTGTGTTCGTGCAGGCTGGCGCCGTTGTGAATCATTGGCGCCACCACCGGAACATCGCACTCGGCGAGTTCGAAGGTGAACTGGTGTTCTTCGAGAATGGCTTCGTTGGTCCAGCGTTGCGGACGGTAGAACTTGGCGATCAGCGGCTCGGAGTCTTCGATGCCGACCTGATAGACGCGGTTCTCGTAGCTGTTGAGCGCCAGAACGCGCGCGTCGCTGAGAAAGCCGATGCTTTCGACGGCATCGAGCACGAGGTCTGGGGTAAGGGTTGCAAACGGGTGGGCCATGCTGACTCCTGCGCGCAGCAGGCTGCCGCGTCCGGCCAAGCATGGTAGCGCAGACGGGCTGTCTTTAGTGGTTGGGGTTGAGATGAGTGTTGTCTGGGCTGGCGCAATCGCCGGCAAGCCGGTCTCGCTCCCACATTGGATCTCATGTGATCACAGATTTTGTGAACACCCCAGATCCCTTGTGGGAGCGAGCCTGCTCGCGATGGGGGTTTATCAGGCGCCGACGATCCCGCCGTCTTCGCGGGAAATCGCCATCACCGACGACCGCGGCTTGCCGTTAGGCAAGTGCTCAGGGAACGTCGAACCACCGTTCTCGCCCGGATGCTGGATCCCGACAAACAACGTCTTCTGATCCGGCGAAAAGCTGATCCCCGTCACCTCGCAACCAATCGGCCCGACCATGAAGCGGCGGATCTCGCCGGTTACCGGGTCGGCGCAGAGCATCTGGTTGTTGCCCATGCCGGCAAAATCGCCGGCATTGCTCGAATCGCCATCGGTGAGAATCCACAAGCGCCCGGCCTTGTCGAAACCCAGGCCGTCCGGGCTGTTGAACATGTTTTGCGGGGTGATGTTCGACGAACCGCCTTTCGGCGTGCCGGCGTGGACACCTGGGTTGCCGGCGACCACGAACAGGTCCCAGGCAAAGCTTTTCGAACCGTGATCATCACGGTCGGTGCGCCAGCGCAGAATCTGCCCGTAGACGTTTTTCTCCCGAGGGTTAGGCCCGCCGACCGGTTGACCGTCCTCACCGCGCTTGGCGTTGTTGGTGAGGGTGCAATAGACCTGGCCGTCCTTGGGGCTGACGACGATCCACTCCGGGCGGTCCATGCGCGTGGCCTTCACCACGCTGGCGGCGAGGCGCGCGTGAATCAGCACTTCGGCCTGACTGGCAAAACCGCTGCTGGCGTCGATGCCGTTTTTGCCGTGGGTCAGTTCGATCCACTCGCCCTGGCCTTTCGGGTGATCGGCATTGCCGTCGCCCGCGTCGAAGCGCGCCACGTACAGGGTGCCGTGGTCCAGCAGGTCGCGGTTGGCTTTCGGGTTCTTGTGGTTGATCTTGTCGCGACTGACGAACTTGTAGATGAACTCACCGCGCTCATCGTCGCCCATGTACACCACGGCGTGGCCGTCATGGGTTTCGGCCAGAGCTGCGTTTTCATGTTTGAAGCGGCCCAGGGCCGTGCGCTTGACCGGGGTCGAGTGAGGGTCGAACGGATCGATTTCCACCACCCAGCCGTGACGGTTGAGTTCGTTGGGGTTTTTCGCCATATCAAAACGTTCGTCGTGCGGGTGCCAGTTGATCTCTTTACTGGCGGCCACCACGCCGTAGCGTTTCTGCGCCGCGTCGAACTTCTGCTCGGCATTGCTGCTGCCGAAGCAGTCGGTGAAGTTCTCTTCGCACGTCAGGTAGGTGCCCCAGGGCGTCTTGCCGTTGGCGCAGTTCTGGAAGGTGCCGAGGACGTTCTTGCCCTGCGGATCGGCGCTGGTTTTCAGCAGGTCGTGGCCGGCGGCGGGACCGCTCAGGCTGATCGGCGCGTTGCCGTGAATGCGGCGGTTGTAGCGCGAACCCTGGACGAACTGCCAGTGGCCGTTCTTGCGCTGCACTTCAATAACCGACACGCCTTCGCAGGCCAGCGCCTTGCGCACTTCTTCCTTCGACTGCGGCATGCCGCCGTGAGGGTAGAGGTAGCGGTAGTTGGTGTATTCGTTGTTGATCGCCATCAGCGCCCGGTCTTTTTCACCGGGAAATTCGAACAGGCTCATGCCGTCGTTGTTGTCGCCGAACTGCACTTCCTGCTGCTCGGCGCTGCCGTTGCCGCTCGGGTCGAACGCCGGCCCGTTCTTCTGCAGAGGCTGGCCCCAGCTGATCAACACCGAGGACTTGTAGCCCGGCGGCAGGGTGATGGCGTCGCTGGTGGCGGCGGGGATGCTGTCAAAACCCAGCAGTTTGCTGGTGCCGGCACTGACACTGGCCGCGAGAACGCTGCGGCTCAGCAGGTTGCCACCGAGGAACATCGCGGCACCGCACAGGGCGCCCGCGCTGATGAAGCCACGACGGCTGAGGCCGACCATGTTCTCGAGGTCGGTGGATTGGTTGTCTTCTAATAGGCTCACATCAGGCTCCCTGCGGGTTTTTGCAGTCACCTTAAAGAGCGTTAGTGACGCTAATGTTTCAGAGCGGTGTACCGAGCAAGACGTTGGAAGGCGAGAACTGCACCCGCACCGGTTGGTCGGCGGCGAGGCCGAGGGTTTTCAGGTGCAGCGGCTCGGCCAGTGCGCACAGCGTCTGGCCATTGGGCAGGCCGATGCGCACTTCACTGGGGCCGTCGTCGGCGTCGAGGATTTCTTCGATACGGCCGGTCAGGTCATTGTGTCCTGGTGTTGCAGCATCCTCGATGGCCAGCAGTTCCAGCCAGCCGGCCTTGATCAGGGCCACGACTTCGGTGCCGATTTCCAGCTCCAGGCGCACGGTGCTGTCGTGGGTGATCTGTGCGTCGAGGGTCAGGCCTTCGGCGAGTTCCAGACGAATCAGGTCGTTGCGCCCCTGGGCTTCAATCGCCACGACCTTGCCGTGCAATTGATTGCGCGCACTGGTCCTGAGCATCAAGCGGCCGAGCAGATCGAGGTCGCTGGCGTCTTCGGCCGCTTCCAGCACCTGGGCTTGCAGCGTTTGCAGTTTTTGATACAGACGCAACACGCGCTCGCCTTCGCTGGACAGCTTGGCGCCACCGCCGCCCTTGCCGCCGACACTGCGCTCCACCAGAGGTTTTTGCGCGAGGTTGTTCAGCTCGTCGATGGCGTCCCACGCCGCCTTGTAACTCAGCCCGGCGCTTTTCGCGGCACGGGTAATCGAGCCCTGCTCGGCGATGTGTTGCAGCAGCGCGATGCGTTGCGGGCGACGAACAATGTGTTGGGACAACAGGGTAGGCAAGGACATGGCGAGAGGCTTTGGGCGGTGGCGATGAGCACGACGTTGGCGGCTCTCGGCCCGTGAGTCAAGTTAACCGAAACCCTGTAGGAGCGAGCCTGCTCGCGATGGACTAAGGGGCGCCGCGTTTATCCTGGCTCCCCGTGTCATCGTTAACGTCCTTCGCGAGCAAGCTCGCTCCTACAGGGATTACGTGTGGAATTTATCAGGTGGCGTCACCGGGTTTCGGGGTGCGGGCCAGGCAATAAACGTCGACCCGTGCTGCGCCTGCCTCCATCAACAGCCGGGCCAGTGCCTGGGCCGTGGCGCCGGTGGTGAGCACATCGTCCACCAGTGCCAGGTGGCGACCCTTGATCGGTGCATCGGGTGCCAAGGCAAAAGCATTACGCAGGTTCTTCCTGCGGGCCTCTGCCTTCAGGTCTTGCTGCGCGCTGGTGTCATGAATGCGCTTGAGCAACTGCTCCTCGCACGGGATATCCAGGCTGGCGCCCAACCAGCGGGCCAGCATCGCGGCCTGGTTGAAACCCCGTTGGCGCAGGCGTTTCAGCGCGAGCGGAACCGGCACCAGCGCGTCGGGGCGCTCCAGCGCTTCATCGAAGCGATGTTGCAGGAACTGAGCGAGAAGCTCGGCGAGCAGGCGGCCAAATGGCCATTTCGCGCTGTGCTTGAAGCGGGTGATCAGGCTGTCGACCGGAAAACCGTAGGTCCACGGGGCGATCACGGTTTCGAAGCGCGGCGGTTGCTTCAGGCACTGGCCGCACGTCAGGCCGGCGGCGGGTAGCGGCAGGGCGCAGGTCTCACAGTGATCACCGAGCCAGGGCAGTTCGGTCTCACACGCCATGCAGATAGGCGCGGTGCCATCGGCGGGTTCGTTGCAAAGCAAACAGGACTGTTTGTTTTTTAGCCAGATGTAAACCAGTCCTTTGTATCGTGGTTGACAGCGCATCGCTCTTCCTTAAATATGCCGAACATCCGTGTCGCGTCTGTGGGTATTCCGTCCCCCGACCGCTTGCCCAGCATAAAACAAAGGAAACGCCCATGAGCGCCAGCACCTCTGCAACCCTGCGTCATGACTGGGCTTTGGCCGAAGTCAAAGCACTCTTCGTTCAGCCGTTCAACGACCTGTTGTTCCAGGCGCAGACCGTGCACCGCGCGCATTTCGATGCCAACCGCGTCCAGGTTTCCACGCTGCTTTCGATCAAGACCGGCGCCTGCCCGGAAGATTGCAAATATTGTCCGCAGTCCGGTCACTACAACACGGGCCTGGAAAAAGAAAAGCTGATGGAAGTGCAGAAGGTCCTTGAAGAGGCCGCTCGCGCCAAGGCCATCGGTTCGACCCGTTTCTGCATGGGCGCGGCGTGGAAACACCCGTCGGCCAAAGACATGCCTTACGTGCTGAAGATGGTCGAAGGCGTGAAGGCCCTGGGCCTGGAAACCTGCATGACCCTCGGTCGCCTCGATCAGGAGCAGACCGAAGCGCTGGCCAAGGCCGGCCTCGATTACTACAACCACAACCTCGACACTTCGCCGGATTTCTACACCAGCATCATCACCACCCGCACCTACAGCGAGCGCCTGCAAACCCTGGCGTACGTGCGTGATTCCGGGATGAAGATCTGCTCCGGCGGAATCCTCGGCATGGGCGAGTCCCTCGATGACCGCGCGAACCTGCTGATCCAGCTGGCCAACCTGCCGGAGCACCCGGAATCGGTGCCGATCAACATGCTGGTGAAAGTCGCCGGTACGCCGCTGGAAAACGCCGAAGACATCGACCCGTTCGACTTCATCCGCATGCTCGCCGTTGCGCGCATCCTGATGCCGAAATCCCACGTGCGCCTATCCGCCGGCCGCGAAGCGATGAACGAGCAGATGCAGGCCCTGGCGTTCTTCGCCGGTGCTAACTCGATTTTCTACGGCGACAAACTGCTGACCACCGCCAACCCGCAGGCCGACAAGGACATGCAACTGTTCGGGCGCCTGGGGATCCTGCCGGAAGCGCGCGAAGAGCACGCCGACGAAGTGCACCAGGCCGCCATCGAACAGGCGCTGGTGGAGCAGAAGAGCAGCGAGCAGTTCTACAACGCCGCCGTCTAGCACCAAGCCGATTCCTTTGATTGGAATGTAAAGCCACTGTGGGAGCGAGCCTGCTCGCGAATGCAATTTAACATTCAATACAAATGTTGAATGTTATGGACCCTTCGCGAGCAGGCTCGCTCCCACAGTGGTCATGTGTCATTTGATAGTCGAGGCCTGCATGTCTTTCGATCTCGCCGCACGCCTTGCTGCCCGTCGTGCCGACAACCTCTACCGCCAACGCCCGCTGCTCGAAAGCCCGCAGGGCCCGGAAGTGGTGGTCGACGGCCAGCCGTTACTGGCCTTCTGCAACAACGACTACCTGGGTCTGGCCAATCACCCGCAAGTGATCGAAGCCTGGCGTGCAGGCGCTTTGAAGTGGGGCGTCGGTGGCGGCGCTTCGCACCTGGTCATCGGCCATAGCGGCCCGCATCACGCACTGGAAGAAGCCTTGGCCGATCTGACCGGCCGCCCGCGTGCGTTGTTGTTCACCACCGGCTACATGGCCAACCTCGGAGCGGTCACCGCGCTGGTGGGGCAGGGCGATACGGTGCTGGAAGACCGCCTCAACCATGCATCATTGCTCGATGCCGGCTTGCTGTCCGGCGCGCGTTTCAATCGTTACCTGCACAACGACGCGGCGAGCCTGGCCAGCCGTCTGGAGAAGGCCACCGGCAATACGCTGGTGGTCACCGACGGCGTGTTCAGCATGGACGGCGACATCGCCGATCTGCCTGCGCTGGCACGAGCGGCGAAAGCCAAGGGCGCATGGCTGATGGTCGACGATGCCCACGGTTTTGGTCCGCTGGGCGCGAACGGCGGCGGGATCGTCGAGCACTTCGGCCTGAGCCAGGAAGACGTGCCGGTGTTGGTCGGCACCCTCGGCAAGGCGTTCGGCACGGCGGGTGCTTTTGTCGCCGGCAGCGAAGAGCTGATCGAGAGCCTGGTCCAGTTCGCTCGACCGTACATCTACACCACCAGCCAACCGCCGGCCCTGGCCTGCGCGACGCTGAAAAGCCTCGAATTGCTGCGCACCGAGCATTGGCGACGGGAGCATCTGAACACGCTGATCCGCCAGTTCCGCCGGGGCGCGGAACAGATCGGCCTGGAGCTGATGGACAGTTTCACGCCGATCCAGCCGATCATGATCGGCGATGCCGGGCGTGCAATGCGATTTTCGCAAATGCTGCGCGAGCGCGGCTTGATGGTGACGGCGATTCGACCACCGACCGTGCCCGCCGGCAGCGCCCGCCTGCGGGTCACCCTGACCGCCGCGCACAGCGAGGCGCAGGTGCAGCTATTGTTAGAAGGACTGGCCGATTGTTTTCAACAACTTGGAGCGGAGCCAAGCCATGCGTGATCGTCTGATTCTGCTGCCCGGCTGGGGCCTCGGTATTTCACCGCTGGAACCTTTGGCCGCCGCGCTGCAGGGGCTGGACGAACACCTGCGCGTTGAGATCGAGCCGCTGCCGGAGCTGGAATCCAGCGACCTTGAAGAGTGGCTCGATGAACTCGATGCGACTATTCCTCAAGATGCGTGGTTGGGTGGTTGGTCCTTGGGCGGCATGCTCGCTTCCGAGTTGGCGGCCCGGCGCGGTGACCGTTGTTGCGGCTTGCTGACGTTGGCAAGCAATCCTTGCTTCGTCGCTCACGAACAATGGCCGAGCGCGATGCCGGGCGAGACCTTCGACGCATTTCTGGCGGGTTGCAAGGCCGATCCGCGCATGACGTTGAAACGCTTTTCGCTGCTCTGCGCCCAAGGTGCCGAAGACCCGCGCGGGTTGTCGCGGTTGTTGCTCGGTGGGGCGCCTAACACCTCTGCCTCCGTCTTGATGAACGGCCTTGAGCTGCTTGCGCAACTGGATACCCGTCAGGCGTTGCAAGGGTTCCGTGGTCCGCAACTGCATCTGTTCGCCGGGCTCGACGGGTTGGTCCCGGCCGAGGCGGCGGGGGAGTTGCTGGCGTTGCTGCCCGATGTCGAAATCGGCCTGATTGAACAGGCTGGCCACGCGTTTCTTCTGGAAGACCCTCACGGTGTGGCGGGGGCGATCCAGGCCTTTTTGCATGAGTCCGGTGATGACTGATTTATCCTTTCCCCCCTTGCCCGGCGGTTTGCCGGACAAGCGCCAGGTGGCGGCGTCCTTTTCCCGTGCGGCCGCCAGCTATGACAGCGTCGCCGAACTGCAGCGTGACGTTGGCAGCCAGTTGGCCAGCCGGTTGCCGCACGATTTTGTACCGAGTCGCTGGCTGGACCTGGGCTGTGGCACCGGGCATTTCAGCCGGGTGCTGGGCGAGCGTTTTCCCGCCAGCCACGGTGTGGCGCTGGACATCGCCGAAGGCATGCTCAATCACGCGCGCCCATTGGGTGGGGCCACGCATTTCATTGCGGGGGATGCCGAACGGCTGCCCTTGCAGGATTCGACCTGTGACCTGATCTTCTCCAGCCTGGCGGTGCAGTGGTGCGCAGACTTCGCTTCGGTGCTCAGCGAAGCCCATCGCGTGCTGAAACCGGGTGGAATATTCGCATTTGCTAGTCTGTGCGTGGGCACGCTGTTTGAGCTGCGTGACAGCTGGCGGCAGGTGGATGGCATGGTGCACGTCAACCGCTTCCGCGAGTTCGGGGCTTATCAGCAGTTGTGTGCGGCCAGCGGTTTGCAGGTCGTGAGTCTGCAAACCCGGCCTCACGTGCTGCATTACCCTGACGTGCGCAGCCTGACCCACGAACTCAAGGCACTGGGTGCGCACAACCTCAACCCCGGTCGGCCGGGCGGTTTGACGGGGCGGGCGCGGATTCTCGGCCTGGTCGAGGCCTATGAGCAATTTCGTCAGGCCGAAGGCCTGCCGGCGACTTATCAAGTGGTGTACGCCGTTTTGGAGAAACCCTTATGAGCGCAGCGTATTTCATCACCGGTACTGACACCGATGTCGGCAAGTCCACCGTCGCCGCCGGTTTGCTCCATGCTGCGCGGTCGGCGGGGCTGAGCACGGCGGCGGGCAAGCCGGTCGCCTCCGGTTGCGATGTGACGCCCAAGGGCCTGCGCAACGCCGATGCACTGGCGTTGCTGGCCGAATGCTCGGTGCCGCTCACCTACTCGCAGGTCAATCCAGTGGCGTTCGAACCCGCCATCGCTCCTCATTTGGCGGCGCGTGAGGCGGGCATCGCGTTGACGGTGCAGTCGCTCTTGGCGCCGATGCAGCAGATTCTGCAGATGCAGGCGGATTTCACCCTAATCGAAGGCGCTGGCGGCTGGCGCGTGCCGTTGGCGGATCAGGACAACCTGTCGGACCTGGCCATGGCGCTGGACCTGCCGGTGATTCTCGTCGTCGGCGTGCGCTTGGGTTGCATCAATCATGCGCTGTTGACCGCTGAAGCGATTGCTCGGGACGGTCTGCAACTCGCGGGTTGGGTGGCCAACATCATCGATTCGAAAACCTCGCGACTGGAGGAGAACCTGTCGACGCTGGCCGAGCGGATCCCCGCGCCATGCCTGGGTCGAGTGCCGAAACTGAAGCTGGTGACGGCGGAGGCAGTGGCAGAACATCTTCAACTGGATTTGCTGGACTGAAGAGCCGGGACAATGGTTTTAACTATGACAAGGCACTGTGCCATTAGTGTTTTTGTCGGGCCTTTTGATGGGCGGTCTGGTTCAATGGCCGCTATTGATCCTACGCAGGGACGAGTTCTCCTATGGAAATCTCAGGAAGTACCGCTTTTTATGCCGGTCTGAGCACCATTCAGACAGGGCAGAACCGTGTCGATCAAGCTTCGGGCCAGATCGCCAACAATACAATCGAGCGTTCGGTGACCAGCCAGTCTTCCGAGGCTCAGGTCGATCGCCTGCGTTCGGTGGATCGCAGCCAGCAGTCGGACCTGGCCAGCAACATGGTCGAAATGGCCCAAGGCAAGTTTCAGGTTGAGGCAGGCGTCGCTGTCGCGAAGGCTTCCGATGAAATGCTCGGTACGCTGATCGATACGTTCGCCTGATCCTTCGCTGAATCCGCATTCAAAACGCCGCGACCTTTCGCGGCGTTTTTGTGTGTAAGTCCTTCTCCCCCAACTAAACTTTCTGACACCGCAGGTTGCCCGGGCACCCGCGTGGTATTGCCGTGCGTCTTGCATTTGTGCAATGCGATGACGAACGGCAAAAGATCGGCGCTTGACAAGATTTAGGCGTAAACGTATGTTTCAAACAACTGTTTGACCGTCACAACAAATCAACACGGTCGTTCATTCCCGGTTACATCAGCAGAGGTTTATCGCTATGCCTGACTACAAGGCCCCCTTGCGTGATATTCGCTTCGTTCGTGACGAACTGCTCGGCTACGAAGCGCATTATCAGAGCCTTCCGGCTTGTGCAGACGCAACTCCGGACATGGTTGACGCCATTCTCGAAGAAGGCGCCAAGTTTTGTGAGCAGGTACTGGCTCCGCTGAACCGTGTGGGTGACACCGAAGGCTGCACCTGGAGCGAGTCCGGCGTTAAAACCCCGACCGGTTTCAAAGAAGCCTACAAGCAATTCGTCGAAGGCGGCTGGCCAAGCCTGGCCCACGACGTCGAGCACGGCGGCCAGGGCCTGCCGGAGTCTCTGGGTCTGGCAGTCAGCGAAATGGTCGGCGAAGCCAACTGGTCGTGGGGCATGTACCCAGGCCTGTCCCATGGTGCGATGAACACCATTTCCGAGCACGGTACGCCAGAGCAGCAACACGCCTACCTGACCAAACTGGTTTCCGGCGAATGGACCGGCACCATGTGCCTGACCGAACCGCACTGCGGCACCGACCTGGGCATGCTGCGCACCAAGGCCGAGCCTCAGGCCGACGGTTCCTACAAAGTCTCCGGCACCAAGATCTTCATCTCGGCCGGTGAACACGACATGGCCGACAACATCGTCCACATCGTGCTGGCCCGCCTGCCGGATGCACCGGCTGGCACCAAAGGCATCTCGCTGTTCATCGTGCCGAAATTCATGCCGAACGAAGACGGTTCGATCGGTGCGCGCAACGCCGTGACCTGTGGCTCCCTGGAACACAAAATGGGCATCCACGGCAACGCCACCTGCGTGATGAACTTCGACGCGGCCACCGGTTTCCTGATCGGCCCGGCGAACAAAGGCCTGAACTGCATGTTCACCTTCATGAACACCGCACGTCTGGGTACCGCGCTGCAAGGCCTGGCCCACGCCGAAATCGGTTTCCAGGGCGGCCTGAAATACGCTCGCGATCGTCTGCAAATGCGCTCCCTGACTGGCCCGAAAGCGCCGGAAAAAGCCGCTGACCCGATCATCGTGCACCCTGATGTACGTCGCATGCTGTTGACCATGAAAGCGTTCGCCGAAGGCAACCGCGCAATGGTTTACTTCACCGCCAAGCAAGTCGACATCGTCAAGTACGGCGTGGACGAAGAAGAGAAGAAGAAAGCCGACGCACTGCTGGCGTTCATGACGCCAATCGCCAAAGCCTTCATGACCGAAGTCGGTTTCGAGTCCGCCAACCACGGCGTGCAAATCTACGGCGGCCACGGCTTCATCGCCGAGTGGGGCATGGAGCAGAACGTTCGCGACAGCCGCATTTCGATGCTGTACGAAGGCACCACCGGCATCCAGGCACTCGACCTGCTGGGCCGTAAAGTGCTGATGACTCAAGGCGAGGCTCTGAAAGGCTTCACCAAGATCGTCCACAAGTTCTGCCAGACCAACGAAGGCAACGAAGCCGTTCAGGAATTCGTCGCGCCGCTGGCTGCCATCAACAAGGAATGGGGCGAGCTGACCATGAAGGTCGGTATGGCTGCCATGAAAGACCGCGAAGAAGTCGGCGCGGCCTCCGTGGACTACCTGATGTACTCCGGTTACGCCTGCCTGGCCTACTTCTGGGCTGATATGGCGCGCCTGGCTGCTGAAAAACTGGCTGCCGGCACGACCGAAACGGCGTTTTACACCGCCAAGCTGCAGACCGCGCGCTTCTACTTCCAGCGCATCCTGCCGCGTACCCGCACTCACGTTGCAACCATGCTGTCGGGCGCCAACAACCTGATGGACATGAAAGAAGAAGACTTCGCACTGGGCTACTAAGCCTTAACGCAGTCGTTCAGAAAACCGCTGCTCCTTTGGGGGCAGCGGTTTTTTTTTTGCGCTCGATTTTTCCCCAACATCGGGCCCGATTCCCCAGCAATGCGGGTAGTTGCCCTGTCCAGTCGCCGTGTTTATTGATTCAAAATGTTTCAATTAGGGGTGGCAAATTAATTGCACCGTGCCCATTAACCGGTGCTGACGAGAACTGTCCTGCTCAAAGAAGCATCACGCCCGGCAACTTAATAACAACAGTCAGGGTGAAGCTCATGAACCTCAGTCGACGCGTTCGTTTGACCTTGTGTTTACCCATCGTGCTGGCCGTACACAGCGCAATGGCTGCCACTGCCGCCGAAGTGGATCCTCCCGTCCCCGAAGTCCCCTCGCTGCAATCGCTACGCGGCATGACACCTCCCGATCCCTTTGGTACCGAAGGTGGACGCAAAGTCGACCTGATGACCGACTACGTGCTCAACCGCAGCGCGGCGATCCTCCTGGGCAAAGCGCTGTTCTGGGACATGGAGGTCGGCAGCGACAGCGCCACCGCCTGCGCCTCCTGCCACTTTCACGCCGGCGTCGATCACCGGATCACCAACCAGATCAACCCCGGCCAGGCGCACACCAATCCGAACGTGGGGTCGATTTTCAACAAGCCGTTCGTGGCATCCGATATTCCCGGTGATGTGGCGTCCTACGCGACCCTGTCCGCCGGCAAGGGCGGCCCGAATTACACACTGAAGAAAACCGATTTCCCGACCCACGTGCTGGCCAATCCCCTGGATCGCAACTCGCCCATCGTCTATTCCAGCGATGACGTGATCGGCTCCCAAGGCGTGTTTGACGCCAACTTCGTCAAACCCAACCAACCGCGCTTCGACAAGTGCACCCAGCAACCGGACGGCATTTTCCAGGTGGGCGGCATCAATGTCCGCCGCGCAACGGGACGTAATGCGCCGTCGGTGATCAACGCCGCCTTCAACGTGCGCAATTTCTGGGACGGCCGGGCCAACAATGTGTTCAACGGTTTTTCGCCCTTCGGCAATCGCGACCCGGATGCCGGGATTTTCGTCACCAGTGATCGCAGCGGCGTGGCGACCAAAGTGCGGCTGGCGCTCAACGATGCGTCTGCGGCCTCGCAAGCCGTGGGCCCGCCGGGCAGCGCGGTGGAAATGTCCTGCGGCGGGCGTACCTTTGCCGACATCGGCCGGCGCATGCTCGACACGCTGATGCTCAAACAGCAGCGGATTTCTTCCACCGATTCGGTGCTCGGTCCAGTGTCTGGCGCGCGGCGCCCGACCTATCGTGAGCTGATCAAAAACGCCTTCCAGCCTCGGTTGTGGAATGCCACGCAGCAGGTCTCCCTGGGTGGTGCGCCGTACACGCAGATGGAGGCCAACTTTCCGCTGTTCTTCGGGCTCGCGATCCAGTTGTACGAATCGACGCTGATTTCCGATCAGGCGCCGCTGGACGCGTACCTGCAAGGCGATCACCAAGCGATGAATGCCCAGCAAGTCGAGGGCATGAACCTGTTTCTCGGCAAGGGTAAATGCGTCAGTTGCCATGGCGGCGCGGAACTGACCAATGCCGGCAGCCGCTTGCTGTTCCATCCTCGCGAACGGATTGAACGGATGGTGATGGCAGACAACCTGACCACGCTCTACGACAACGGGTTCTACAACACCGGCGTGCGTCCGACCTCGGAAGACCTGGCGCTCGGTGGGACCGATGCCTGGGGCAACCCGCTGGCGTTCACCCGTGAATACAACTCGCAGATTCAGGGCGGCAAGATCCCGGATCCACTGGACGTCGACGTGTGCACCTTCGAAGCGCCCCTGAACGCGGGCTTGCCTTGCGATGCGACGCTCAAGCCCAATCCCGGCTTTCGCGATGCGGTCGATGGCGCCTTCAAGACGCCGACCCTGCGCAACATCGCGTTGACCGGGCCGTATTTCCACAATGGCAGCCGATCCACGCTCAAACAGGTCATGGAGTTCTACAACCGCGGCGGCGACCGGCGGGGCTCGGAGGCCAATAACACCAGCGGGTTCGACCATGCCAGTGTGAATCAGCACAACACTTCGAACCTTGATCCGGACATGACCAACCTGAACCTGACACCCGATGAGATCGATGCCCTGGTCAAGTTCATGGAAGTCGGCCTGACCGATCCGCGCGTGGCCTGGGAGCAGGCGCCGTTCGATCATCCGTCGCTGGTGATTCCGCAGGGGCATGTGGGCGATGAAAACGCGGTGACGCCAAAACCGGTCAGTCCGAAGATCACCACTCGCCAAGGCATGGATGCAGTGGTCACGCTCAAACCCGTCGGCGCAGAAGGCCGCGCGGCCGCAGAGGGGCCATTGCAACCGTTTTATAACGACCTTTGAGGCGATGAGCTGTGCATTACTGGCTGTCCGGGTGCAGTCAGTAATGCGGCGTCAAAAAAACCTTGGCGAATCACTCAGAAAATCAGTATGACTGCCGCTATAGAGGTGGGCACAATGCCATCTATAGACATGACGGGTCGGAGCTTTACCCTTGCCGCGTTCTTCCGCTGTACGTTTCAGTCATTTCCTACCGTCACTTCTTCTGTTGATTGCGGGGCTTGCGGCCGCGTACGTAAAGGATCTGAACGTCTTTTTCACCTCGCTCTTCAACGTACTGCCTACCCTGGTGCTGCTGCTCGGCGGCGCTTATTGCGCGGTTTACCGACGTCAGCGCGAGCTGTTTCTGATGGTCACGGTGTACATCGCCTACTTCCTGCTCGACACCCAGACCGACTATTACCGTGACAACGGCAAGGTCCGCGAAGACGCGGCCGTGGTCTTTCACCTGTGTTGTCTGCTGTTGCCGCTGCTGTTCGGGGTGTTTGCCGCGTGGCAGGAACGCACCCATCTGTTTCAGGACATGGTCGCGCGTTTCGCGGTGTTGCTGGCCGTCGGCAGTGTCGCGCTGGGACTGGAGCAAAGTTACCCACAGGCGTTGCTGATGTGGCTGTCGGAAATCCGCTGGCCGGCCCTGCATGGCGCGTGGATGAGCTTGATCCAGCTGTCCTACCCGGTGTTCATCGCTTCGTTCCTGCTGCTGAGCTGGCAATACTGGCGAAACCCGAGACCTTTGCATGCCGCGCAGCTGGTGGGTTTGCTCGGATTGTTCTGGGCTTTGCCCAAGACCTTCATCCTGCCGTTCACCCTCAACATCATGTGCAGCCAAGTGATGCTGATGATTGCCGCGGCGGTCGCCCACGAAGCCTATCAAATGGCTTTCCGTGACGAATTGACCGGTCTGCCGGGACGCCGTGCGTTGAACGAGCGCATGCAGCGTCTGGGGCGCAATTACGTCCTGGCCATGAGCGATGTCGACCACTTCAAGAAGTTCAACGACACCCACGGTCACGACGTCGGCGACCAGGTGCTGCGCCTGGTGGCCAGCAAACTGTCGAAAATCGGCGGTGGCGGTAGGGCTTATCGCTACGGCGGTGAGGAGTTTGCCCTGGTGTTTGCGGGCAAGACCCTCGAAGAGTGCATGCCGCACCTGGAAGTGATCCGCGAATCGATCGCGACCTACAACATTCATCTGCGCAACCAGGACAACCGCCCTCAGGACGATCAGCAGGGGCGTCAGCGCCGCTCCGGTTCCGCCGCTTCGAGTGTGTCGGTCACCGTCAGCATCGGCGTCGCCGAGCGCGTTGAGCAACGTAACCCGGAAAAAGTGCTCAAGTCCGCCGATGAGGCGCTCTACGCCGCCAAAGGTGCCGGGCGAAACTGTGTGGTCGCTTACGGGCAGAACCGTCGTGGCGCGGTGCGCGAGGCGGCTGCGGGTTGAGTGATGATGGCGCATTCAGCGTCTGGACTGTGATTGTGAGGCATGGTCGGCGGCAGTAGGTTTAAGTGATCTGCTGCCGGAGAAATTGCCATGCCCGAGTACAAAGCTCCCCTGCGCGACATGCGCTTTCTGATCGACCACGTCTTCGATTTTCACAGCAACTACGCAGCGCTGGGCGCCACCGAGGCCAGCCCGGACATGGTCAATGCGATCCTCGAAGAGGGCGCGAAATTCTGTGAGAACGTGCTCGCGCCGCTCAATCGCAGCGGCGACGAAGAAGGCTGCCATTTCGACAACGGCGTGGTGACAACGCCGGCTGGCTTCAAGCAAGCCTTCGCACAGTACGTCGAAGGCGGCTGGCATGGCCTGGCGGCCGATCCCGCCTACGGCGGCCAGGGTTTGCCGAGCTCGCTGGGGCTGGTGATCAGCGAGATGGTCGCGTCCAGCAACACTTCCTGGGGCATGTACCCCGGCCTGACCCACGGTGCGATGTCGGCCATCCATGCCCACGGCACCGACGAGCAAAAAAACACTTACCTGAGCAAACTCACCGCTGGCCAGTGGACCGGCACCATGTGCCTGACCGAAGCCCATTGCGGCACCGACCTGGGCATCATCAAGACCCGCGCGGTGCCTGCGGCGGACGGCAGCTATGCGATCTCCGGCAGCAAGATCTTCATCTCCGCCGGTGAGCACGACATGAGCGACAACATCATTCACCTCGTGCTGGCGAAACTGCCGGATGCACCGGCTGGAACCAAGGGCATTTCGCTGTTCATCGTGCCCAAGTTCCTGCCGGGTGCCGACGGTGAGGCGGGCGAGCGCAACGGCGTTTCCTGCGGTTCGATCGAACACAAGATGGGCATCAAGGCTTCGGCCACTTGCGTGCTGAACTTCGACGAAGCCAAGGGCTTCTTGATCGGCGAGCCGAACAAGGGCCTGAACTGCATGTTCACCATGATGAACCATGCCCGTCTCGGCACCGGGATGCAGGGCTTGTGCCTGGGGGAGGCGAGCTTCCAGGGCGCGATCAAATACGCCAATGACCGTTTGCAAATGCGTTCGTTGACCGGTCCGAAAGCGCCGGAAAAAGCTGCTGATCCGATCATCGTCCACCCGGACGTACGCCGGATGTTGCTGACCATGAAGGCCTTCAACGAGGGCAACCGTGCGCTGACCTACTTCACCGCGCAACTGCTGGACACCGCGCACCTGAGCCCGGACGAAACCACGCGGCAGGACGCCGAAGACCTGTTGGCATTCCTGACGCCGATCTGCAAAGCCTTCATGACCGACACCGGGCTGGAAGTGACCAACCATGGCATGCAGGTGTTTGGCGGTCACGGTTTCATCCGTGAATGGGGCATGGAACAACTGGTTCGCGATTGCCGGATTGCGCCGATCTACGAAGGCACCAACGGGATTCAGGCGCTGGATTTGCTGGGGCGCAAAGTGCTCGGCAGTCAGGGCAAATTGCTGCGTGGCTTTACCAAGATCGTTCACAAGTTTTGCGCGGCGAACGCCGGGCATCCGCAGCTCGCCAGTTATGTGGCGCAGCTCAACGGGTTGAATCAGCAGTGGGGCGAGTTGACCACTCAGGTCGGCATGGCAGCGATGAAGAATCCGGACGAAGTCGGCGCGGCTTCGGTGGATTACCTGATGTACAGCGGCTACATCATCCTCGGCTATCTGTGGTTGCGCATGGCACTGGTGGCTCAGGCACAACTGGATGCGGGCAGCGGCGATGCCGATTTCTGCCGGGGCAAACTGGCGACCAGCGAGTTTTACTTCAAGCGCCTGCTGCCGCGCACGGCAGCCCATCGCGCGGCGATCGAGGCGGGTAGCGATTGTTTGATGAAGTTGCCGGCGGAGTTGTTCTCGCTATAACGCACCAGACTGTAGGAGCGAGCCTGCTCGCGAAGGTCGTGAACGATCACGCGTAAAACCAGATATTGGCGGCGTCTTCAGGTTTTTCGCGAGCAGGCTCGCTCCTACAGCAGAAAACAGGTTTCGACTCTCTTGGTCGCAATGACTAAAAATTACAAAACGGTCACAGCCTGACCCTATGTGTCGCAAAAGTTGTTGGGTTACACTCGGACCCAACGAACTCCCTCTTCCTACGATTCAACTGTATAGATCCTGCGAGGTTTGCCATGGCTGACTACAAAGCGCCCCTGCGCGATATGCGCTTCGTCCTCAATGAAGTGTTCGAGGTCGCCAAACTCTGGGCCGAGTTGCCTGCGCTGGCTGACACCGTTGATGCGGAAACCGTTGAAGCCATTCTTGAAGAAGCCGGCAAGGTCACCAGTAAAAGCATCGCACCCCTGAGCCGCGCGGCTGATGAAGAAGGTTGCCATTGGGCGGACGGTGCCGTCACCACGCCGGCAGGTTTCCCACAGGCTTATCAGACTTACGCTGAAGGCGGTTGGGTCGGCGTCGGTGGCGATCCGGCCTACGGCGGCATGGGCATGCCGAAAGCCGTTTCGGCCCAGGTCGAAGAAATGGTCAACTCCGCGAGCCTGTCCTTCGGTCTGTACCCGATGCTGACTGCCGGCGCTTGCCTGTCGATCAACGCTCACGCCAGCGAAGAGCTGAAAGCGGCCTACCTGCCGAACATGTACGCCGGCGTCTGGGCCGGTTCGATGTGCCTGACCGAGCCGCATGCCGGTACTGATCTGGGGATCATCCGCACCAAGGCCGAGCCTCAGGCCGACGGTTCCTACAAGGTCAGCGGCACCAAGATCTTCATCACCGGTGGCGAACACGACCTGACCGAAAACATCATCCATCTGGTGCTGGCGAAACTGCCGGACGCGCCGGCCGGGCCGAAAGGCATCTCGCTGTTCCTGGTGCCGAAGTTCATGGTCAATGCCGATGGCAGCCTGGGCGCGCGCAACCCGGCGACCTGCGGTTCGATCGAACACAAGATGGGCATCCAGGCGTCCGCGACCTGTGTGATGAACTTCGACGAGGCGGTGGGTTATCTGGTTGGCGAGCCAAACAAAGGCCTGGCGGCGATGTTCACCATGATGAACTACGAACGTCTGGGCGTCGGCATCCAGGGCCTGGCTTCGGGCGAGCGCTCTTATCAGAACGCTGTCGAATACGCCCGTGACCGCCTGCAAAGCCGTTCGCCGACGGGCGCGCAGAACAAGGACAAAGTGGCCGACCCGATCATCGTCCACCCGGACGTGCGTCGCATGCTGTTGACCATGAAGGCGTCGAACGAAGGTGGTCGTGCGTTCTCAACCTATGTGGCCATGCAACTGGACACCGCCAAGTTCAGCGAAGACGCCACCACCCGCAAGCGCGCGGAAGACCTGGTAGCGCTGCTGACTCCGGTGGCCAAGGCGTTCCTGACTGACCTCGGTCTGGAAACCACCGTGCATGGCCAGCAGGTGTTCGGCGGCCACGGCTACATCCGTGAGTGGGGCCAGGAGCAACTGGTTCGCGACGTGCGGATCACCCAGATCTACGAAGGCACCAACGGCATTCAGGCGCTGGACCTTGTGGGCCGCAAGATCGTCGGCAGCGGCGGGGCGTTTTACAACCTGTTCGCCGACGAGATTCGTCACTTCACCGCGACCGCCAATGCGGAACTGGCCGAGTTCACCAAGCCGCTGAACGATGCGGTGACCACCCTCGACGAACTGACTGCGTGGCTGCTGGATCGGGCGAAAAACAATCCCAACGAAATCGGTGCGGCCTCGGTTGAGTACCTGCAAACCTTCGGTTACGTGGCTTACGCCTACATGTGGGCACTGATGGCCAAGGCGTCGTTGGGCAAGGAAGCGCAGGACGATTTCTACGCGAGCAAGTTGGGCACCGCGCGGTTCTATTTCGCACGCCTGCTGCCGCGTATTCACTCGTTGAGTGCGTCGGTGAAAGCCGGCAGCGAGTCGCTATTCCTGCTGGACGCGGCGCAGTTCTGACACTGTAACGTCATGTAAGCATTCGCTTACATGACGTGCTGCTGTTCTCCCATAGATGAAGATTGGATCCACAGCTAATCTACTTCTCATGGACGTAGCGCAGGAAGCGCAAAGCAACAACACGGACACGTAGGATTCTGCCAGGACGGCGGAGTGAAATGGATGTCAGGGAAACAGTCTGCAAAGCCCCGCTTCGGCGGGGTTTTCTTTTGCCCGCAGAAAAGTCATCAGCCCAAGGAGGTCGATTGCTCGCCGGGCCCGTTCATCACTTCTTCCAGTAACGTGCGCAGCAGGGCGAGTGACGCTTGTTGCCGCTGCACATCGCGACATACCAGTCCAACTTTCAACGGCACCCGCGGCTCGGTCAGCGGCTTCCAGAGCAGTTCGTCATTGCCCAGCACCTTCTGCGAGCGACCGGGCAGGACCGTCGCCAGCCGGGTATGAGGCAGACTGTCGAGAATCCCCGCCATGTTGTTCAGCTCAGCCTGCACCTGCGGGCGTCGTCCCAGATTAGCCAGTTGCGTCTGCCAGATCTGTCGTACCTGAAACTCTTCTCCCAGCAGCAACATCGGCAGCTCGGCCGCCTGACTCATGGAGACTTTCTTGAATTCTCGCAACGGGTGATCAGCCGGGATGACGAGTGTCAGTTCATCTTCGTACAGCATCACGCCATGCAACCCCGGCTGACGGGGTGGCAGGTAGCTGATGCCGATGTCCAGCGAGCCGTTAAGCAACCGTCGCTCGATTTCCAGCCCGGTCAGTTCATAGATCTGCACCACCAGATGCGGTTGCGCCTTGCGTACCCGTTCAAGCATCTGCGGCACCAGGCTGGTGTGAACCGTCTGCAATACACCGATGGCCAGGGTTCGCAGTGCTTGCCCCTTGAAATTGCCCAAGGCTTCGCGCGCTCGTTGCAGGCCATCGAGCAGCGGCAGGGCGTGGTTGTACAGGGTGTGAGCGGCCAGCGTGGGCAAGAGGCGTTTACTGCTGCGCTCGAACAGGCTGACATCGAGGTGTTGTTCGAGCTGGCGGATCTGCTGCGACAGTGCCGGCTGGGAGATAGAAAGCCGCTCGGCGGCGCGGCCGACATGGCCTTCTTCGTAGACCGCGACGAAATAACGCAGTTGTTTGAAATCCATAAGGTTTACTTATCGAAAATGCTTGGAAATCGAAATGGCTCAGGGCCTTGCCTGAGCCTAGTCTAACCGCATTCACTAGGCTTACAGGGCCATAAAGCGCGATGAATACGGTTTGCAGGAAGGATGTTTGCATAGGCAAGACAAAAAACCTGAAACGAGGTTTTTTTGGATGAATCTGTTCAGTCTACGGCGTCACGCTCCCTGCCTCGATGACCTGACCGCCGACGCCTTCATGCCTGCCAGGGACGACACACTCTCCAGCGAGTGCCTGATGCCCAGCGTCGAGCGGCCACAACAGATTTTCGTGCGCGGCCAAGGCTCATGGTTGTGGGACAGTGACGACCGCGCTTATCTCGACTTTTCTCAGGGCGGTGGCGCCAATAGCCTCGGGCACAGCCCTTCGGTGCTGGTCAACGCCATTACCGCGCAAGCTCAAACGCTGATCAATCCAGGCTTTGGCCTGCATAACCGCGGCATGCTCAACCTCGCCGACCGACTGTGCGCCAGCACCGGCAGCGATCAGGCGTATCTGTTAAACAGCGGCAGCGAGGCCTGTGAAGCCGCGATCAAACTGGCGCGCAAGTGGGGGCAGCGACATCGTGGCGGTGCATCGCGAATCATCGTCGCCAACCAGGCTTGCCATGGCCGTAGTCTCGGGACGATTCCAGCGTCAGACAGTTCCCGGCAGACCAATCGCTTCGAGCCGCAACTCCCGGGTTTCAGCCACGTGCCGTTCAACGATCTTGCCGCCTTGCACGCCTCGGTTGATGCGCAGACCGTCGCGATCATGCTCGAGCCTATTCAAAACGAAGCGGGGGTGATTCCCGCCACCGAGCATTACCTCAAGGGTGTGGAGCGGCTGTGCCGTGAACTCGGCATCCTGTTGATCTTCGATGAAGTGCAAACCGGCCTCGGCCGTCTCGGTACATTGCTTGCGGAACAGTCCTACGGCGTGCGGGCCGATATCGTGGTGCTCGGCAAAGGCCTGGGTGGTGGCGTACCCCTGGCGGCATTGCTGGCACGGGGCAAGGCCTGCTGTTTTGAGGTCGGCGAACTGGCGGGTACTCATCATGGCAATGCGCTGATGACGGCCGCCGGTCTTGCGGTGCTCGCAAGTGTGCAGGACAAGGGTTTCCTCCAGCACGTCAGGGAAACCGGTCAACACCTGGGCGAAGGCCTGGGGCGCCTGGCGCACCGCTATGGGCACGGCGAGTTACGCGGGCAAGGGCTGTTCTGGGGACTGACCCTGTCGGACGATTCAGCGGACGCTGTCGTCAAAGCCGCACTGTACGAAGGCTTGCTGCTCGACGCACCACAACCCGATTGCCTGCGTTTCACACCGGCACTCACCGTGAGCAATGCCAATATCGACGAAATGCTCCTGCGTCTGGCTCGCGCGTTCTCCCGCGTGCGCACCGCGCAGCTGCAATGCCGCAAAGGGATTGCCGTCTGATCAGACGCTTCCTGCACGAATTTCCGAACCGTCTCGCGGTATAACGCGTCGCCTCACGTTTGATTCTTTTGACGTGGGGCGTTTTTTTTGTCTCGGCGTTTTGCCAGATGCACTTTGTCGCTTGAGCGTTAGCAAAATCGATGGCTTTTTAAAAAGGCCGGCAGGGAGTGCCGGTGCCAGTGAAGGATTCCTGGTTTTGATTTCTATACCACTCAGTGGTATGTTTTTTGGAAGGGATGCCGATGCCACCAAGGTTGTTCAAGACCAAGCGTTTTGCGATGCAGGCGGGTAAGGCCTGGATTGGTGATGATGAGCTTCGAGAGGCATTCAGCGAAATGCTCAAGGGCCAGGCGGAGAGTCTCGGCGGTGGTGTCTGGAAGAAGCGTTTGAATGCCAATCGCCATCGCTCGATTGTTGTGGCAAAGGGCAGAGGCTACTGGGTTTATCAGTTCCTGTATGCCAAGAAAGATCAGAGCAATATCAGTCAGGACGATCTGATCGGTTTTCGGAAATTGGCGAAAACTTACGAGGGACTGACGGAGTTGCAAGTCCAGTACCTACTGGATACGAGAGAGTTTTTGGAGATATTTCATGAGTAAGAAATTCAGAAGCGAGGCCTTGGAATCAGTACATGAGTCCGCCAGCGCCTTATACGCCATCGGCGCAATCAGCAAGGCAACCATGCGCGAGTTCGACGAATCTTGTCTTGCCGCCGTGCCCGAAGCGATCCCGGCGGAGCAGATCAAAGCACTGCGCGAGCGCAACAACGTCAGCCAACCAGTCTTTGCGCGTTATCTGAACACCAGCGCGTCGACAGTCAAGCAGTGGGAAGCAGGGGACAAACACCCCAGTGGCATGGCGCTGAAGCTGTTAAGCATCGTGCAGAAACACGGTCTGGAAATACTTGCCTGAAGCAACGCACTGAACCCTGACGAACGGCGCAGGTCGATTGGTTGTGTGGCTCACACGAGCCCCTTTCAAATCAGGAGCTGACCCATGGACTTCATTCGCATCATCATCGCCATTCTGTTGCCGCCACTGGGTGTGTTTCTGCAAGTCGGTTTTGCCGGGGCGTTCTGGCTGAATATTCTGCTGACGTTGTGCGGTTATATCCCGGGGATCGTGCATGCGGTGTACATCATCGCCAAGCGCTGAGGTTCGCGGCGTCAGATAAATCCTTCGCGAGCAGGCTCGCTCCCACAGGTGCAACGCAGACCTGTAGGAGCGAGCCTGCTCGCGAAAGGCGCAACGCGATTTCAGCCTTCGAGCGCCATCACCCGCCTATAAAACAACCACTCCTGCTCCAGCGCATGGGCCTGATTCCCGGCCTTGCGGAAGCCATGGCGTTCGTCCGCGTAATAATGCGCTTCAACCAGAATGCCGTTTTCCTGCAACGCCTCGACCATGTCGCGGGTCTGCTGCGGCACGACGACCGCGTCGAGTTCACCCTGGAAGAAAATCACCGGCACGCTGATGTTGTTCGCGTGGAGCAACGGCGTTCGCGCGGCGTAGCGCTCGGCGTCTTTGTCGGGATCGCCGATCAGCCAATCCAGATAGTCACCCTCGAACTTGTGGGTCGCCCGACCCAGGGCAACGGGATCGCTGACACCGTAAAGGCTGGCGCCCGCGCGGAAGACGTTCTGGAATGCCAGCGCGCAAAGCGTGGTGTAGCCGCCGGCACTGCCGCCGCGAATAAACGCCTGGTCGCTATCGATCAAGCCGCGCTCGGCGAGATGGGCGACGACCGCGCAGGCATCCTCCACATCCACGTCCCCCCAGCTCAGATGCAGCGCCTGGCGATAGGCCCGGCCGTAGCCGCTGCTGCCCCGGTAGTTGAGGTCAGCCACGGCGAAGCCCCGTTGCGCCCAGTACTGAATGCGCGGATCGAGCATCGGGTAGCACGCCGATGTCGGGCCGCCATGGATAAACACCACCAATGGCGGTTTCGCGGCGCCGTTCATTGCCGGGTAGAAGAACCCGTGGGCCTCCCCCGAACCGCTCGGGTAACGCAGGGTTTGCGGGACGCTGATCTGCTCGGCGGGCAGCGGTGCGATGCCTCCTGCCAGGACTTTGGCCCGCCGGGTCTGGCGGTCGATGGCAATCACGGCGGACGAACTGACCGGCGACGCTGCGATGCAGTAGATGAACTGTTCATCCAGTGCGAGATGCCGGAAACGGCTGTAGTCCCCGGTGAAATCTTCTGCAGTACCTCCGCAAATACCCAGTCGGCCGAAGCCTTGTTCGGTCCAACTGGCCAAATAAGCGTCTTCGCCGAGAGGCTGCCATGTGCAACCGCCCAACTGCCAGGGCGCTGGCCCATGGTCCGCAGCGACGCTGGGTAAAGGGCTGAGGCCATCCGGGGATTCCACCCACGGCTGCCAATAGCCGTCTCGATCCGTCAGGCAATACAGACGATTGCTGTCATCGAATCGCGGTTGTTGCAGCGATTCCCGATCATCGGCACCGGCCACGCAGCGCGCTTGAGCGTAACGACCATCCTGCTGCCGTTCTGCGACCATCAGGCGAGTCGCGGTCCATGGCTGGTGCGGGCGGCTCCACTCGATCCAGGCCAATCGTTGAGCATCAGGGCTTAATGTCGGCGCGGCATAAAAATCCGCACCTTCGGCCAGCAGATGACGCGCGCCATCCGCCAGATCGATGGCTACCAGGCGATGCCGGTCTCGATGCTCTTCAACCGCCAGCACCTGACCCTGGGCGAACTGCAGATCGCCATAGCGGCATTCGGTGGCCGTCAGCGCTTGCGGCGTTTCGCCTTGCAGCGACTGGCAATACAGCTGCTGATCCGCCTCGTTGACGAAAACGATGCCGTCATCTGTCAGGCAAAACGCTCCGCCGCCATATTCGTACACCCGGCTGCGCACACTGAAACCCGTGGGTGTCAGGCAATGCGCCTGGCCCTCGCGCCAATGCCAGATCCGGCAGGCGCCGTCTTCGGGGCGGTACTCGTTCCAGAACAGGCCATGCCGGCCGACCTGCAATTCGGCAAAGTCGACACCGGCCGCGACGGCTTTGGCAGCGCTGAAAGGTTCAGCTTTTAGCGATGAGTCGTGAGTTTCGTTCATTGCGAAAGGCCAGTTGTTCAATGGTCTGGGTCGCGTGCTCGGCTTCTTCGCGGGCCTTGAGGATCACGCCGTGATGTTCCGACTTGCTGCACACCGGGTCGGCATTGCTCGCGTCACCCGTGAGCATGAAGGCCTGGCAGCGGCAGCCGCCGAAGTCCTTTTCCTTCTCGTCGCAGGAGCGGCACGGCTCGGGCATCCAGTCGTATCCGCGAAAGCGGTTGAAGCCGAACGAGTCGTACCAGATGTGCTGCATGCTGTGGTCGCGCACATTGGGAAATTGCACCGGCATCTGTCGGGCGCCGTGACAGGGCAGGGCCGTTCCGTCCGGGGTGACTGTCAGAAAAATACTGCCCCAGCCGTTCATGCAGGCTTTCGGGCGTTCTTCGTAATAGTCCGGGGTGACGAAAATCAGCTTGCACGGATGCCCTTCGGCTTCGAGTTTGGCGCGGTATTCGTTGGTGATGCGTTCGGCGCGAACCAGCTGTTCCTTGGTCGGCAGCAGCCCGACCCGATTGAGCTGCGCCCAACCGTAAAACTGACAGGTGGCGAGCTCGACGAAATCCGCCTCAAGGGCAATGCACAGCTCGATGATCCGGTCGATCTTGTCGATGTTGTGCCGATGGGTAACGAAGTTCAGCACCATCGGATAGCCATGGGCCTTGACCGCGCGAGCCATTTCCAGCTTCTGCGCGAAGGCTTTTTTCGAGCCGGCCAGCAAGTTGTTCACTTGCTCGTCGCTGGCCTGAAAACTGATCTGAATATGGTCCAGGCCGGCCTTTTTGAAATCGCTGATTTTCTGCTCGGTCAGGCCGATGCCGGAGGTGATCAGGTTGGTGTAGAAACCCAACTTGCGCGCCTCGGCGATCAGTTCGGCGAGGTCCTGGCGCACCAGCGGCTCGCCACCGGAAAAGCCCAGTTGCGCCGCCCCCATTTCCCGGGCTTCGCGGAATACCTTGATCCATTGCTCAGTGCTCAGCTCCTTGCCTTGCTCGGCGAAATCCAGCGGATTGGAGCAATACGGGCATTGCAGCGGGCACCGGTAGGTCAGCTCGGCCAGCAGCCACAGCGGCAGGCCGATTTCTGGTTTGGGCGGTAACTTGTCCGACACGGAATCAGGCAAGTTCGATCCAGTGCTGAGCACGGGCGACCTCCATGAATTGCTCGATGTCATCACCGAGCTCCGGCACGCCGGGGAATTGCGCATCCAGCTCGGCAATGATTGCTGCGACATCCCGCTCGCCGTCGATCAAACCGCCGATCAGCGCGGCGCTTTCATTCAGTTTGATCATGCCTTCCGGGTACAGCAGCACATGGCCTTTTTGCGCCGGTTCGTACTGGAAACGGTAGCCGGGGCGCCAGGTCGGGGTCTTGCTGCGGTCGAAACTCATAAGGTGATTCCTTTATGCCAGACCCGTTGATCGGTCACGCTGTGATACGGCGGGCGTTTCAGTTCGTAGGCCATGCTCATGGCATCGAGCATGCTCCAAAGAATGTCCAGTTTGAACTGGAGAATTTCCAGCATGCGCTCCTGGCCTTCGCGCGTGGTGTAGTGCTGCAAGGTGATCGCCAGACCATGTTCCACGTCGCGGCGCGCCTGGCCCAGGCGGGTGCGGAAATACTCGTAGCCGGCGGGGTCGATCCACGGGTAATGCTGTGGCCAGCTGTCGAGACGTGACTGGTGAATCTGTGGTGCGAACAGTTCGGTCAGCGAGCTGCTGGCGGCTTCCTGCCAACTGGCCCGGCGGGCGAAGTTGACGTAGGCGTCCACGGCGAAACGTACGCCGGGCAGCACCAGTTCCTGGGAGCGCAGTTGATCCGGGTCGAGGCCGACCGCTTGACCGAGGCGCAGCCAGGCTTCGATGCCGCCGTCTTCGCCGGGGGCGCCATCATGGTCGAGCAGACGTTGAATCCATTCGCGGCGGATCTCGCGGTCCGGGCAATTGGCGAGGATGGCCGCGTCCTTCAGGGGAATGTTCACCTGGTAGTAGAAACGGTTGGCCACCCAGCCCTGAATCTGCTCGCGGCTCGCCCGGCCTTCATACATCGCCACGTGGTAGGGGTGATGGATGTGGTAGTAGGCGCCTTTGGCGCGCAGGGCGGCTTCGAATTCGGTGGGGGACAGTGCGGTGTCAGTCATTTCGGTTCTCCGGGAGCACCCGCGGAATTGATGTTGTCTGGTCGGGCCTCATCGCGAGCAGGCTCGCTCCCACAGGTGTTTGGTGTACACAGATCCAATGTGGGAGCGAGCCTGCTCGCGATAGACCGCGCAGCGGTCTCGGGTCTTACAACACAATACTCATGCCGTCATACGCCACTTCAACCTGGCGCCGATCCAGCTCGGCACGCTCCGGCGAATCCTCGTCGAGGATCGGGTTGGTGTTGTTGATGTGGATAAGCACCTTGCGCTGTTTAGGCAGTTGCTCCAACACTTCCAGCATGCCGCCGGGGCCGTTCTGCGCCAGGTGGCCCATTTCCCGACCGGTGCGGGTGCCGACGCCACGGCGTTGCATTTCGTCGTCGTCCCACAGCGTTCCGTCCACCAGCAGGCAGTCGCTGCCGGCCATGATTTCCAGCAGGGGCGCGTCGACTTTGCCGAGGCCCGGGGCGTAGAACAGTTTGCCGCCGGTGTTCAGGTCTTCGACGATCAGGCCGATGTTGTCGCCCGGGTGCGGGTCGAAGCGGTGCGGGGAATACGGCGGCGCAGCGCTGCGCAACGGCAGCGGGGTGAAACGCAGGCTCGGGCACGCCGGGATGGTGAAGCTGCGGTCGAGTTCGATGCGGTTCCAGTTCAGCCCGCCGTTCCAGTGGGTCAGCATGGTGAACAGCGGGAAACCGGTGCTCAGGTCTTCATGGACCATGTCGGTGCACCAGACATTATGCGGGCAACCCTCGCGCAGGCTGAGCAGACCGGTGGTGTGGTCGATCTGGCTGTCCATCAGGATGATCGCGCTGATGCCGGTATCGCGCAGGGCACGGCCCGGTTGCATCGGGGCGTAGCTCTGGAGCTGGGCACGGATGTCCGGCGAGGCGTTGCACAACACCCAGTTCACGCCGTCATCGGAAATCGCGATGGACGACTGGGTCCGCGCCTTGGCCCGCAGGGTGCCGCTGCGAAAACCTGCGCAATTCACGCAGTTGCAGTTCCACTGGGGGAAACCGCCACCGGCGGCGGAACCTAGAATCTGGACGAACATGGGCGCTCCATCATTTCAACGCTGAAAATAAAAACGCCCCGGTAAACCGAGGCGCTGAACGGCAGGACAAGCTTAGCGGCTAGCGAAGTACATGGTGACTTCAAAGCCGATACGCAGGTCGGTGTAAGCAGGTTTGGACCAGGACATTTGAGCGCTCCTTCAGGTGATGGGACGGTTGAGATCTATACATATAGTCCACCTCCAGCGGGAGATGTTCAGATAGTTAGGTGGCTATGTTACTCAAAATTTCAAAGTGATTGGCCGGCATTCTTGGAAAAAGCTAATTGCACCAGCGGTAATGATCATTTTGTCACTTGCCAGGGCGCTGATGGTTCTGAACCGCTGGCCAGGCAACGCCAGCCGCCTTCGGCGTTGATCAGTCGATGGGCAGCGGCCTTCAGGGCCGAGCGGTCGATGGTCAGAATCGCCAAGGGCAGCTGCGTCAGATAATCCGACGAGCGGCCACCCTGTTTGCCCTGCCAGAGCAGTTCTGCGGCTTGAGAGAAGGGTAATGCCGCCATGTCGAAATGATCTGTCAACGCCTGGCGCTGGGCAATGAATGTCGCCTCGTCGATGGCGTCAATCATCCCGGGCAAGTCGTCCAGGAAGCGTTCGATGTGCTCCAGCAAGCTCAGAGGCACGGCGCTCGGTGATTGCACGCCGAACAAAATACCGGTCTGACCCTGGAGCTGGCGCAATGCGCTGAACACCGCGTAACCCAGTTGCAGTTCAACCCGCAAGCGCTGGTAGAACGGTGTCTGACAGACATGCGCGAGCAAGCGCCAGGCGGCTTCGTCAGAGATTTCCTGAGTGGCCGTCGGACAGAACAGCAACAGCGCGTGTTCGCTGGCGCCGGTGTCGAGGTTTGTCCACAGGCGCTGTGAGTTGATCGAGGGCGCCAGGTTCGCTTGGGTGTCCGCTGTTCCGGGTACACGGCTCAGGGCCAGGCCCATGGCCGCTTGAGTTTGTGCCGACAGACCAATCGCCAGACCTTCCCAACGCGCGTCGGACCACAGCGATTGCACATCATCAGAGACGCGGGTGCGCTCAAGGCAATGAGCGGGCAGCACCTTCAGCAGGTGTTTGATTGGAATCAGCGTGGGGCTTTTCGGTTCATCCTGTGAGTAGCCGCTGTCAGGTGCTGTCAGTTCTTTCAGCGCATGCTCCAGGACGGTGGGCATGGATTCTTGCAGCCCCGTCAATTTCAGCAGCCATTCATTGGCCGATGCGCTGAAGGAACAGTCGACACCCGCCTGACGGGCTTCTTCACGCAGTGTTTGCAGACGGTTTTCCAGGCGCTGTTGAAGCGCGGGATGCGGTTCCGCATCGAGTCGCCACCGCAGATAAATCGCCCCTTCCGCCGTGTTGTCCGGCAGTGATTGGCTGAATTGCATCGGCGAACTTTCCCGACGGCTACGCGAACGATCCTGGGCAAAGGTGCGCAGGCCACGGTGCTTGCTGGTCTGGCCGCGAATCAGTCCGGCATTTTGCGGCGGCGCTTCGGCGCGCAAAAACGGATTGGGCGTCGGCAGTTGCCAGGCGGCGCTGAAGTTATCCACAGCGCCGATTTGCTTCAGGATGTCTTTGAGGGCCGCAACCCCTTGTTCGGATAACCCGGTTTCAAGCTGTTCGCTGTCCAGTCGAGCCAATTGCAGCGCACCGCTGACTTGTTGCTGGCGCTGGAGCAGGGCGGCGTACTCATCACGCAGACTGTCCCAATTTTGCCGAGAGGCAAAAAAGCCCAGCCAATCCAGAAGTTGCTCGCGGATGACGCTTCCCGCTTCAGTCGTTGTGAATTCGATGTGCAGCACGGCTTGCCCGGCAAACTGATACAGCGGCGCGGCCTTCAAATGTTCGGCTAGGCCTTGTGCATGCAATTCCGCCAGCAGTCCGCCAGGCTTTGCGGAATTCAACCAATGACACAGGAACGCCAGCGCTTCGGCCGCCGAGTGGGGCAACGACTCGAAGGTGAACAGCAGATCGAGACGACGCTCCCCCGCCTGTTGATAACTTGTTTCCGATGTTTCCACCAACGGTACGGGCGGCTGTTGCGCTACGGTTTTTCCTGCAGGAATCGCCGCTCCGAAGCTCAGCGCCATTTGCCTCAACTCTTCGATGCTCTGCGGGCCCGTCAGGCTCAGCGTCATCTGCCCGGTTTTGTAAAACCGCTGATGAAACTCCTTCAGTGCTTGCTGAAAGTCCGCTTGCTCAACGGGCAGACTGTCACGGTTTCCCGCATGAAAGCCACGCAACGGATGGACTGGCGAAAGCCCATCGAACAATGCCAATTGCTGTTGGGCGGCCGAATCCTGCGACCAGGCCACAAACTCCGCGTGCAGCACTTTCCGTTCCCGCTGCTGATCGTCCGGATTCATACGTGGATGGGCGAGCATGTCTGACAGGCGCTCCAGCCCACCGCTGAATGCCTGAAGGGGGAGTTCGAAAAAGAAGTCCGTGGTGCGCTCGCTGGTCCGCGCGTTCACGTGCCCGCCATGACCTTGCACGTAGGCCATCAGCCCGTGTTCCGTGGGAAAACGATCAGTGCCCAAGAACAGCAGGTGCTCAAGAAAGTGTGCTAAACCAGGCCATGCCAATGGCACATCATGACTGCCCGCCGCGACCCGTAACGCCGCCGCGCAACGCTTCAGATGCGGGGCATGACGCAGCGTCACTCGCAGACCGTCGGCCAGGGTTTCAGTGTGGGGGCGAGGAGAATTCAGCGCAGGCATGAGCACTTCCAGAACAGGGAAGCGCTAATGCTAGCGGATTACAGGGTGTCAGCGCTTGTTCAGCTCGCCGTAAAGCTCGGGGCGACGATCAATGAAGTAGCGATTGGCGGCGCGGGAATCGACCATCAACTGGCGATCCAGCTCACCGACAATCAGTGCTTCATCCAGGCCCGCTTGAGCGATGCGAGTGCCATCCGGCGCGGCAATGCTGCTCTGGCCGCAGTAGTGGATGTCACCTTCATTGCCGCAATAGTTGGCGTAGGCCACGTAGCACTGGTTTTCGAACGCGCGGGCGCGAACGGTGACGTCGGCGACGAAGTCGTAAGGCACCATGTTCGCCGTCGGTACCAGAATCAGCTCGGCGCCGGCCAATGCCAGACGCCGCGCGTTTTCCGGAAACTCGACGTCGTAGCAGATCAGGAAACCGAGCTTCCAGCCATTGAGCTCCACCAGCGGAAAATCATCCTGTCCGGCGCTGAACATCGAGTGATCGAGGTCGCCGTACAAGTGCGTCTTGCGGTAGTTGCACAGCCGCTCGCCGCTGGCGTCGATCAACTGCACGGCGTTGTAGATCTGCCCGTCCTCGGTGCGCTCGGGATAGCCATACAAAATGGCAATCCCTGCGGTTTTGGCGATGCGCGCGATCTGCTGCGCCGACTCACCGTTGTGCACCTCCGCCAGCACGCTGACGGCATCGACGCCGATGTTGTAGCCGGTCAGGAACATCTCCGGCAGCACCAGCAGGTCGGCGCCTTTTGCCTCCTGCGCCAGCTGCTGCAGGCGCTGCAGATTGCCGGCGACGTCAAGGGGCAGCGGCGGACATTGGTAAAGGGCTACGCGCATTTGGAACTCCTTTTACTCGGGCAGGGCGATCGGACCGATCTCGTTGAACACATCTCCTGGACCCGGGTTCTCGGCGTGAGTTTCACCGCCGAAGTGTTTCATGATCCCCCACACCGCATTGAGCGAGGTCTGCACCGCGCCTTCGACCCACGCCGGCGTCCACGAAACGTCGTCGCCGGCGATGAAAATCCCGCGCTGCTCGGCTGGCATGTCGTCCTGCATGAAATGCGCGTACATGCGCTGGTTGTAACGATAGTGGCCGGGCAGTGCGCCTTTGAAGGCACCGAGGAAATACGGGTCGGCTTCCCATGAGACGGTAATCGGGTCGCCGATGATCCGCGCGGCGATGTCGACTTTCGGGTAGATCTTTTTCAACGCGTTCAGCGCCAATTCAACGCGTTTTTCCACCGGGTGCGGCAGCATTTTCAACGCGTCGCTCATCCACGAGTACGACAGGCAAATCACCCCGGGCTTGTCGTCGCCGTTGTCGAACAGGTAAGTGCCGCGGGTCAGGCGATCGGTCAGGGTCATGCTCATCAGGTCGCGGCCGGTTTCCGGGTCCTTGTCCTTCCAGAACGGCCGGTCGACCATCACGAAGGTTTTCGACGATTGCATGTAGCGGGTGCGGTCCAGGGCCATCCACATCTTTTGCGAGAACAGGGTTTCGTCGCATTCGATCTGGGTGGTCAGCAGCCAGCTCTGGCAGGTGGTCAGCACGGCGGCGTATTCGCGGGTGTCGCCGTTGTTGTCGGTGACTGCAAAGCGGCCGTCCGCAGCGTGTGCGATTTTTTTCACCCCGGAGCGCGGCGCCCCACGGTGCAGCGACTTGAGGCTGGTGCCTTCCGGCCAGTGCACGCAACGTTCCGGCACATGACGCCAGATGCCTTGCGGCACTTGCTCGACGCCGCCGACGACCAGATGTTGATGGTCGTCGCAGTTGGTCATCACCACGCGGAAAATTTCCAGCATCGAGTTCGGGAAGTCGGAGTCCCAGCCACCGGTACCGAAACCAACCTGGCCGAACACTTCGCGATGGTGAAACGACAGCTTGGCGAAGGCTTCGGAAGTGGCGACAAAATCGTAGAAGGTGCGGTCGTCCCACAGCGGAACCAGGGTGTTCCACAACTCTTTCAGGCGCGGCACGTCACGGTCTCGGATCGCTTGCTGGATATCGGCAAACTGCGAACCGGCTTCCAGGGCATCCGCCCACGCGTCAGCGACTTCCTGAAACAGTGCGGGAAGATCCGCCAGTTTCTGCGCGTAATGGGTTTTGCCTTCGATATCGATCACGGTGCTGCCGGAGGCCGGCGTCAGCGGGTTGGGGAAGGGTTTGGTCTCCAGCCCGAGCTTGTCGACGTAGTGGTAGAACGCCGTGGACGACACCGGGAAGCGCATGCCGCCGAGTTCGGCGACGATGCCATCAGTCCCGTTGAACGCTTGCGAGCGCAGGCGGCCGCCGAGCTTCGAAGCTTCGTAGACGACCGGCTTGAGGCCCAGTTTCATCAGCTCATAAGCGGCGACCAGACCGGCGATCCCCGCGCCGACGATCGCGACTTCGGCACCGTGGTTGTGGGCAGGAATGCTGCCGAGGCCAGCCGGGTGCTCGATCCAGTCGTCAAAGCCGAATGGGAAGTCCGGGCCGAAAATGGTGACTGGTTTTTTACCGTCTGCAGGATGGCGATTGTTCTTGTTCATGGCTGACCTTACTGGCGACCGGACGCGGGGTGCGCGTCTGAGTATAGGAAAAGATGGCAGCCATTCTAGAGAGCGTAGAACACGTTAATAAGACGCAATGTGTCGTCGTTTTGCTAATTAACTGGTCAAAATGACGAGACATTGCTGCACACCGTCCAGTGTGGGAGCGAGCCTGCTCGCGATGAGGGTGTGTCAGTCGACATTGATAGTGATGGGTAAATCGCATCGCGAGCAGGCTCGCTCCCACCTTGATCCGTGTTTAAACCGGCTGTCCACGATCTATCTTGCTGCTCAGGATGATCGACGTGGTCGTCTTCTCCACACCATCCACACTGCCAATCTGGTCCAGCAACTGATCCAGCTGCTCAGGCGAATCCGTGCGCAACCACGCCACATAATCAAATTCGCCACTCACCGCACACAGTTGCTGCACCTGGGCCATGGCGCTGAGCCGACGCAACACTTCCTTGCCGGACCGCGGCTGCACCGTAATCCCCACATACGCCTGCAACCCGCCATCCACAACCCGCTGACCCAGCCGCACGCCGTAACCGGTGATCACCTTGGCCTTTTCCAGCCGCGCCAGCCGCGACGTCACGGTGGTGCGGGCGATGCCCAGTTGCCGGGCGAGCATGGCCACGCTTTCGCGGGCATTGATCTGCAGGGCCGCGATCAATTGGCGGTCGATTTCGTCAAGAACGGGCGGGCGGATGTCGGGCAAGGGGCGTCTCCAGAGCGGTACAGATCAATGGTTCAGCATGTTACAGGCACATCTCGAACAGCGGATGTTTGATCTAGGCTCAATACCGTTCATGCCATTTTTGCCTGCGACAATTTGCCATAAGTAACCAGTTCGTACATTATTCCGCGCTTGTCACAAATGGGGATAAATACCGACATGAAAAATTCTGGGGCTGCCGGCGGCGGCAAATGGTTGCTGGCGGGGTTGGGTGTCCTGATTGCGTTGATCGGGCTTGGCCTGGCCGGTGGCGGCGGTTATCTGGTGTCGCTCGGCGGCAGCTGGTACTTCCTGCTGATGGGCCTGGCGATGCTGGTGTCCGGCCTGATGATTGCCCGTCGTAACCCGCAAGGTGCGCGACTGTATGGCGTGGCGCTGATCCTGACCGCGATCTGGGCCGTCTGGGACACCGGTTTCGAATACTGGCCGCTGGTTTCTCGGGTGCTGACGTTTGCCGTGATCGGCCTGGTCGTGGCGCTGATCTATCCGACGCTGGTGCGCGCTTCGGGCGCGACGGGTGGCCGTGGCGCCTATGGCCTCGCCGCTATTCTGGGCGTGGGCGTTGTCGCCACGATGGCCTACATGTTCGTGCCGACCCATGTGGTCAAGGCCGACAGTGAGCCGGCTGTCACGCCCGTCGCGCCGGGTACCGAACAGAAAGACTGGGCCCACTGGGGCAACACCACCGCCGGCAATCGCTTTGCTGCGTTGGACCAGATCAACAAGGGCAACATCGACCAGTTGCAGGTGGCGTGGACCTTCCGCACCGGCGACATCCCGCAAAGCACCGGTGCTGGCGCTGAAGACCAGAACACGCCGCTGCAGATCGGCGATACGGTCTACACCTGCACCGCCTACGGCAAAGTCTTCGCCCTCGACGCCGACACTGGCGCCCAGCGCTGGAAGTTCGATCCGCAAGGCACCGCGCCGAACTGGCAGCGTTGCCGTGGCCTGGGTTACTCCGAGACCCCGGTGTCGTCGGATAACCAGCCCACTGCCTGTGCGAAACGTCTGTTTCTGCCGACCGGCGATGCGCGCCTGATCGCGATCAATGCTGAAACCGGCAAGCCGTGTGAAGCGTTCGGCAACAAAGGCACGGTCGATCTGACCACCGACATGGGCGAAGTGAAGCCGGGTTACTACCAGCAAACCTCGACCCCGCTGGTCGCAGGTGATGTGGTGATCGTTGGCGGCCGCGTGGCCGACAACTACTCCACCGGCGAACCGCCAGGCGTGGTCCGTGCCTACGACGTGCGCAGCGGCGAACTGGTGTGGGCGTGGGATCCGGGCAACCCGAACACCACCAAACGCCCACCGGCTGGCGAGACTTATACTCGTGGCACGCCGAACGTCTGGTCGGCCATGTCCTACGACGCCAAACTCGGCCTGGTTTACCTGCCAACCGGCAACGCCACGCCAGACTTCTTCGGCGGCCAACGCACGGCATTCGATGACAAATGGAACTCTTCCATCGTCGCCATCGACGTGAAGACCGGTCAGGTGCGCTGGCACTTCCAGACCACCCACCACGACCTGTGGGACTTCGACCTGCCGGCACAACCGCTGCTGTACGACGTGCCGGACGACAAGGGCGGCCTGCAGCCTGCTCTCGCGCAAGTCACCAAGCAGGGCGAGATCTTCCTGCTCAACCGAGAAACCGGTGCGCCGATCGCCCGCGTCGAAGAGCGTCCAGTACCGCAGGGTAACGTGCCTGGTGAGCGTTACTCGCCTACCCAGCCGTTCTCGGTGGACATGCCGTCAATCGGCAACAAGACCCTGACCGAAGCCGACATGTGGGGCGCCACGCCATTCGACCAGTTGATGTGCCGCATCCAGTTCAAAGGCATGCGCCACGAAGGCGTCTACACCCCGCCGGGCATGGACCGCGCGCTGCAATTCCCCGGTTCGCTGGGCGGGATGAACTGGGGCAGCGTCTCGGTTGATCCGAACACGAACTACATGTTCGTCAACGACATGCGCCTGGGCCTGGCCAACTACATGATCCCGCGCGACAAGATCGGCGCCGGGGCCAGTGGTATCGAAATGGGTGTGGTGCCGCAGGAAGGCACGCCGTTCGGAGCCATGCGTGAACGCTTCCTCTCGGCGGCCGGCATTCCGTGCCAGAAGCCACCGTTTGGCACCATGTCCGCCATCGACCTCAAGACCCACAAACTGATGTGGCAAGTCCCGGTCGGCACCGTGCAGGACACCGGCCCGCTGGGCATCCGCATGCACTTGCCGATCCCGATTGGCATGCCGACCCTGGGCGCCTCGTTGGCCACCCAATCCGGCCTGTTGTTCTTCGCCGGCACTCAGGATTTCTACCTGCGAGCGTTCGATACCGGCAACGGTAATGAGATCTGGAAGTCGCGTTTGCCGGTAGGCAGCCAGTCGGGTCCGATGACTTACGTTTCACCGAAAACCGGCAAGCAGTACATCCTGCTGACGGTGGGCGGTGCGCGTCAGTCGACTGATCGTGGGGATTATGTGATTGCGTACGCCTTGCCCAAGTAAAGGCTGAATCATGGGCAAGAAAAAACCGCGCAATTGCGCGGTTTTTTTTGGCTGCGTGGGTGGGATGGACAGCGATGGTCAATCGTAGTCGAATGCGAAATCGAGTGATGCGAGGCGATGAGATGAATAGGAACATGCCCGCCGCAGTACAAGACCGCGCCTTGCAGATAGCCCATCACGAAATGGGGCACTACGTCATGGCCCGAGCCTTGGGGTTTTCAACGGGCGGCGTGACGCTGTCCGTGACCATGGACCTGCGGCATCAAGGGGGCGCTTCCATCACGTTGGCGCGCCCGATCACCTCGATGGAAGCGCTGACCACGTATCTGGAAGCCCGGATGATGGTTCTGATGGCGGGTGCCATGGGGCAGACGTTGTCTTCGAAGCAGGTGTCCGGTAGCCATGTCGACAAGTCGAAAGCGGTCGCCATCCTGAAAGGCGCGCAAGGCGCGGAACAGGATTACGCCAAAGTGAAAGAGCTGCAGCATTTGCTGCGCAACATTACCTGTCAGGAAACGGACTCCACTTCCTCTGAACGTATTGCGGCTGAGCTCAAAGCGATGACTGATCACGTGTGGACTCGGGCTCAAAAAATCATCGATGACCTGGCCGATACGATTACCGAGTTGGCGCTATTGCTGGTAGAGCGGATGGTCATCGTCGAGCAGTGGGGTAGGTCGGCGGATACGTATGAAGTCGTTTTTACCCGTGAAATGCTTGAGCGGTTGCCGGCGGTGCGGGCTGTTCCAGTATTGAGTGTCTGCATGTAAACACCATGTGAAAGCCCCGAATGTCCGGGGCTCATCCCTCGTTATTTTTTGCTCTTCGTTTCGGTCCGGTCAGGCCCACGCTCCAACACCTTCATCACATCATCGACGACGGCTTTGCTCATCGACGCCAGGTAATGCGCGGCCCAAGCGTAACGGTCGGTGTCTTTGGCGTAGGCAGCGTCGATGTTCAGTTCTTTGGTCAGGCACAGAAGGTTTGAGGCTTGGGCGAGAGCATCGGCAAGGGGTACGCCGCGACTGACACGGAACAGTGCCTGGTTTGAGCAGTAGAGGAAGGGCGTGAAGCCGATGGTTTGAAGTTCTGAAGGGTGGAGCGGATCTGTTTTTGTCATGGTGTTGCTCCCGTCGGTTCGAGGAGCTGCCCCACACGTTTCCAAGCGAATGGGTGGCAGCTGTGCGCAGGTTGGAAAACCGGGAACCAACGAAACCGGCACGCCCGAAGGCGTCCCACGCACAGCCACCATAATTCAAGACCGCAGCCGAAAAGGCTCCCGCATTCATGAAGGGTGCTGTTGCGTTTCGGTTCGACGGGTTTCCAAGCCCGATCGCTGAATGGTCAGCGACGACCCGAGACTATCCCGCCGAAGAAAAGCGCAACAAGGCATCAAAGTGCCCAAAAAACACGATTCGGAGTTTGCCTACAAGGTCTGCGGGCGTCATCCGATATTGCGCCACCGGAAGTAAACAAAACCAAACGCCTCTCATGCAAAAGCCGCGTATTACGCGGTTTTCTTGTTCTAGACGTCTCGTCTCGATATCAGATCGAAATCTGCTTCAGGGCGGGTAATGGACATCATTTTCGGAAGCGCCTGACATACACGGCGGCGGCCTCTTGTCGAACATTGACTCTTTCTCATGGCGTTGAGCCTTGGATCGAGATTGGTGGAGTGGAGACTAAAGTGACAGCCTATTTTCCAGTTCTGACCATCGGCGATGAGACCTATGATTTTTCCCATCTTGAACCGTTCAATTTCAAGGTTTCGAGTCAATTGGCCAAACGTGATCTACGAATCATTGTTTCAGTCAGAGCTATGAGGTGGCGAAACATCCGGCCGGTGAGCCAGTCCTAAGCGACAGTGCAGGACGACCACGCACCTTCTGTGCAATCCGTTATCGGCTGTCATTGGGGCTGCCGGTGGTGATCCAGGGGTTGAACCATCCCCAGTCTAAGGTCCGAGAGACAGCAGCCCTGCGTAATTGGGCATACTCCTTGACGATTCAGGACCCTGCCGGGCCTTACCACATATTCTTCGAGATACGCCGGGCGGCCAGGGAAAAGCCGCAGGATCTGAACCTGGTGGTTGAGAGTGCTTATCACCAAACCGAGCAACCGCCGAGGCTACTCGGAAAAATGAGCTTCATGCTGCTGTGCGGTAAGGTCTACTTGCGGCAACCCAGTTCGACCAGGCGCTAGGGACAGAAACGAAAAAAGACGCCATAGGCGTCTTCTTCGATACGGTAAAGCAGATCCGGACACCACTTGCGAACCGCTTTGCGCGGTTACGGCTTTCGCCGCTGGGAAGCGCTCAATCTCATCCGGTCAGTCGCTTCGATGGGTGAAATCTAATGAAAGTTGCTATCCACGTCAATCATGGTGAGTGACGTAAGCCGCGTCATCAGCGCGGCTTTTTTGTTTGGTGGGCCCACACGGACTTGAACCGTGGACCAAAGGATTATGAGTCCTCTGCTCTAACCAACTGAGCTATAGGCCCTCAGTAGGTCGCGGATTATAACGACGGTTTCTCGGCTGTGCTATCCGAAAAATCCGATACGGCTATACGAAGAAACGTCGCGGCGAATTCCTCTGCGGGCAAGGGCGGGCTGATGATGTAGCCCTGTATTTGTTCACAGCCTTCTTCGGCGAGGAATTGCTGCTGAGCCAATGTCTCGACACCTTCGGCAATCACGGTGAATTGCATGCTGCGACCCAGCGCGATGATTGCGCGGACAATTGCTGCATCGTGCGGATCATCCGGCAGGCCGCGGACGAAAGACTGGTCGATCTTGAGGATGTCCAACGGCAGGCGTTTGAGGTAACTCAACGAGGAATACCCGGTGCCGAAGTCGTCGATGGCCAGCTGAACGCCCAGGTGTTTGAGTTGATGCAGCACCGCCAACGCTTCCTCGGCCTGGCTCATGATGAAGTTTTCGGTAATTTCCAGTTGCAATAAGCCGGGTTGAAGACCGTTGTCCTTGAGCAGTTGTTCGATCCTGCCCAGGAGGTTGGGCTGGCGCAGTTGCGCGCCGGCGAGGTTGACCGACAACGGGCCGAGGCATTCGTAGGTCTGATGCCAGTCGAACATCTGCTGGCACGCCGTTTCGAGCACCCAGTCGCCGATCTGCAGGATCATCCCGTTTTCTTCGGCCAGGGGAATGAAGTGTTCCGGCGGCACGTCGCCGAAGGTCGGGTGGCGCCAGCGGATGAGCGCTTCGGCACCGACCAGGCGATTGTCGTGCACGCTGATTTTTGGTTGGTAATGCAGCAACAGTTCATTGCGTTCGATGGCGCGGCGCAGTTCGTGTTCCAGCGCCACGCGCTCGCTGGCCTGGGCCGTCAGGTCGCGGGTGTAGCTTTCGACCCGATTGCGGCCCTTGGCCTTGGAGCGGTACATCGCCGCGTCGGCGTTCTTGACCAGCGTGGCGACGTCACAGCCGTCCTTGGGATACAGGCTGGTGCCGATGCTGGCGCTGATGAAGAACTCATGTTCGCCGGCCTGGAACGGCGCGGTGAAGCAGTTGAGCAGCTTGGTGGCGATGTTGTCGGCGTCGCTGGATTGCTGCAGACCCGGCAGCAGGATGATGAACTCGTCACCGCCCAGGCGTGCCACGGTGTCGATGTCACGCAATTGCTCCTTGAGGCGCACGGCGATGCCCTTGAGCAGCAAGTCGCCGACGGGATGGCCCAGGCTGTCGTTGATGTGTTTGAAGCGGTCCAGATCGAGGAACAACACCGCGCCCTGGCCGCCGTTTTCCCGCTGATTGTCGAGGGCGGTCAGCAACCGGCTCTCGAACAGGGTGCGGTTGGGCAAGCCGGTCAGCGGGTCGTGGTGCGCCTGGTAATCGAGTTTGGCCTGCGCGTGCTTGAGGCTGGAGATGTCGGCGAACACCGCGACAAAGTGGGTGATGAATTTTTCGCGGTTGCGCACGGCGCTGATGGTCAGCCAGCTCGGATAGAGTTCGCCGTTCTTGCGCCGGTTGGAAATTTCACCCTGCCAATGACCTTCGGCGGTGAGTTGGTGCCACATGGCGGCGTAGAACGCGCTGTCATGCAGGCCTGACGCGAGCAGGCGCGGGGTGTGGCCCAATGCTTCGCTTTCGCTGTAGCCGGTGATTTCGGTGAAGGCGCGATTGACCGCGCTGATGTGCTGCTGGGTATCGGTGATCAGCACGCCTTCGGCAGTGCTTTCGAAGACGGTTGCGGCCTGTTGCAGTTTTTCCTGCATCAAGTGGCGCTCGGTGATGTCCCGGGCGATGGTCAGCATGCAATCTTCGTCGCCGATCGGCAGCGGACGGCTCGACACTTCGCAGAGGCGGATCTGCCCGTCGCTGCGGCGGATATGGCAACTGAAGTCGCGGACAAACCCGTCGCGATGCAGTAGGTCGAGCATCTGTTTACGTTCGTTGAGGTTGACCCAGATGCCCAGCTCCAGTGCCGAGCGGTCCACGGACATCGCACTGTTGAAGCCGGTGATGCGGCTGAAACCCTCGTTGACCTCCAGCAGCAGACCGTCGCTCTGCCGCGACAGCAACAAACCGTCGGGCGAGGCATGGAAGGCCTTGGCGAATTTCTCTTCAGAGGTTTGCAGCTGTTGCTGGGTTTCCTTGAGCTGACTGATGTCGCGCACGACCACCACCAAAGCGGGGGTGGTGTCGAGATCGAACGGTTCGGCGGAGATCAGCCCGGTAAACACCTGGCCATTGTTGCGGCGAAAAGGCATCTCCAGGTTACGAATGCTACCGGCCTGCAACCTTTGCAAAAGGCCAGGTCCGACACCGGGAATGCCCCAGATATTCAAGTCGGTGGCCGTTTGGCCAATGACCTCTTCAGCCTTGAGCCCGATCTGCTCTTCGAACGCTTCGTTGACCTCCAGCAGACAGCCATCGGAGAGGCGCGCGATGACCAGGATGTCCGGGCATTGCTGGAACACCGAGGCAAACTTCTGTTCCGACAGGCGCAAGGCCTCTTCGGTGCGCTTGGCTTCGCTGATGTCGATCATCAGCCCCCGCATCACCGGCTCATGGCCGTGCTCGATCAGGCTGACGATATCGCGCACCCAGATGCAACGGCCGTCGGCGGTGATCACCCGGTAATCAAGGCTGTGATCGCGCCCGGCGAGGACTTCGTGATCGCAGAAGGTCTGGGCTCGCGTCAGGTCGGCGGGGTGGATGATGTTGCGCCAGAAGCCGGGAATCAGCCAATGAGCCAGGGGATAACCCAGGAGTTCTTCGGCGTGGGGTGACACGTAGCTGTAGGTGAAATCGGTGATCCGCGCTTCCCAGGCAATGGCCGAAAGGCTCTCCACCAGACCGCGATAATGATATTCGCTGCTGCGCAGCTCTTGCTCGAGGTCGACCCGGCGGGCGATCTCCGAACTCAATCGGCGGTTGATCCGGATCACCACCGCCAACACCGTGATCAGCAGCAGCAAACCCGGCAGGCCGTAGACCAGCAGGTCGGACCAGAAGGTTCGGTGATCGAGCACGTTGCCGACCCAGTGTTCCTGAATGGCGCTGATTTCCGCCGGAGACATGTCAGCCAGGACTTTGTCGAGAATGCCGACCAGGATCTTGTTGTCCCGGGGCACGCCCATGGCCAGTTGATAGCGATAAGGCGTCTCGCCACTGACGTAGAGCCCGTCGAGCTTGAGCTGGCGCAGGCTCCAGACGCTGGAGGCGAGGTCGCCGACCACGGCGTCCACTTCATCGGTTGCCAAGGCCTGCAAGGCCGAGCTGACGTTGGGCATGCCCACCAGGTTCAGGTCGGGATGGTGGGTGCGCAGCAGTTCATGGGGCGCGTAGTTTTCCACCACGGCAATTTTCAGGCCGTACAGGTCTTCGAGCTTGCGCGGTTGGGCCCCGCCGACGTGGGCAAGAATGACAATTGGGAAGTCGAGATAGGGGCGCGTAAATGACAGGTAGGTCTGGCGTTCCGGGGTCGACATGATGCCCGGCAACAGGTCCAGCTTGGCTTGTTTGGCCTGTTCGAGCACAACGGTCCAGCTCACGGGCTCGATGGGCGTGAGTTTGATTGCCAGGCGCTGGCGAATCAGGTCGATGTAATCCGCCGCAAGGCCCTGATAGCGGCCATGATCATCACGAAACTCGAAGGGTGGCCATGACGCATCGACACCCAGGCGCAGGTCCGGGTGGGCCGTAAGCCAGCTACGTTCATCGTCGGTCAGAGTCAGCGCGCCAGCCGTTGCGGTCCAGGTCATCAGCGACAGCAAAAAAAACACGGTCGGCAGTCTGGGCATAACGGTCTCGTTATGGCTCGGGGGAATGTTTCGAGTGTAGACGGGCAATTCGGTGGGGGGGAAGTGCGGGGCGTTTTATCTGTAGAAAGCAAAACCCCCGGCCTGGGCCGGGGGTTTTGTGATCACTCGTCGAGGAAGGAGCGCAGGTGCTCGCTTCTCGTCGGGTGGCGCAGCTTGCGCAGCGCCTTGGCTTCGATCTGACGAATCCGTTCACGGGTCACGTCGAACTGCTTACCAACCTCTTCAAGAGTGTGGTCGGTATTCATGTCGATACCGAAACGCATGCGCAGTACCTTGGCTTCACGGGCAGTGAGGCCGGACAGCACTTCGCGAGTCGCTTCTTTAAGGCTCTCAACGGTAGCAACATCGATTGGCGACTGCATGGTCGAGTCTTCGATGAAGTCGCCCAGATGGGAGTCTTCGTCATCACCGATCGGGGTTTCCATGGAGATCGGCTCTTTAGCGATCTTCAATACCTTGCGGATCTTGTCCTCAGGCATTTCCATGCGTTCGCCCAGCTCTTCCGGGGTCGGTTCGCGACCCATTTCCTGCAACATCTGCCGGGAAATACGGTTGAGCTTGTTGATCGTCTCGATCATGTGCACCGGAATACGGATGGTGCGGGCCTGGTCGGCGATCGAGCGAGTGATCGCCTGACGGATCCACCAGGTGGCATAAGTCGAGAATTTGTAGCCGCGGCGGTATTCGAACTTGTCTACCGCTTTCATCAGACCAATGTTGCCTTCCTGGATCAGATCGAGGAATTGCAGGCCACGGTTGGTGTACTTCTTGGCGATGGAGATCACCAGACGCAAGTTCGCTTCAACCATCTCTTTCTTCGCGCGGCGGGCCTTGGCCTCACCGATCGACATGCGACGGTTGATGTCCTTGATCTCGGCGATCGTCAAACCGGTTTCGGTTTCCAGTGCGGTCAGCTTCTGCTGGCAACGAATGATGTCCGGTTGCAGGCGACCAATGGCTTCAGCGTATTTGCTTTTGCCTTTGGCCAGTGCATCGGTCCAGCTTTCGTCGATTTCGTTGCCCGGGAACTGACGCAGGAAGTCGGCACGCGGCATACGGGCATCACGAACGCACAATTGCATGATCGCGCGCTCTTGCTGACGCAGACGATCCAGGGCACTGCGAACACGCTCGACCAGGCCTTCGAATTGCTTCGGCACCAGTTTGATCGGCATGAACAGCTCGGCCAGGGCCAACAGCTCGGCGATAGCTGCCTTGTTGGTGCGACCGTGCTTTTTCAGCGCCTTGCGGGTGATTTCCATCTGATCGGAGACAGCGCCAAAACGCTGTGCAGCGATGATCGGATCCGGACCGCTTTCGGCTTCTTCTTCGTCATCCGTTGCTTCGGCGTCATCGTCGTCGGTGTCGTCGTCCGCTTTCACGGCTTTCGGATCGACTGGCGGCGGCACTTCTGCAGCAGGCGGCGCAATGCCGTCGTCCGGGTCGATATAACCGCTCAGGACGTCGGACAGGCGGCCACCTTCGGTGGTGACGCGGGTGTACTCGGAGAGAATATGGTCAACCGTGCCAGGGAAGTGCGCGATTGCGCCCATCACTTCACGGATGCCTTCTTCAATACGCTTGGCGATTTCGATTTCGCCTTCACGTGTCAGGAGCTCGACCGTACCCATTTCGCGCATGTACATGCGCACCGGGTCGGTGGTGCGACCGATGTCGGTTTCGACCGCTGCCAACGCTGCTGCTGCCTCTTCGGCCGCGGCTTCGTCGGTATCGGCGTCGGCCAGCATAAGGGAATCCTTATCTGGCGCAACCTCGAATACGTTGATCCCCATGTCATTGATCATGCGGATGATGTCTTCCACCTGTTCCGGATCTGAAATATCCTCCGGCAGGTGGTCGTTGACCTCCGCGTAAGTCAGGTAGCCCTGCTCACGACCAAGTGTGATCAACTCTTTGATACGAGACTGCTGTTGCGCTTTTCCGGACATAACACCCTATCCACTGAAGGTCTTGGCGGGCAAAAAACAAGCCGAGGATTATACCTGAGCTATGACCTCACGCGCCAGTTGAGGTCGGGTTTGGTGCAGCCATATTGCGTTTTAATAGGTCGCGCATCTGATTTGCGATCTGATTTGCTTCCTCTGCGGTCAATCCTGGCTGCCTAGCTTTTCTGATAAGTGCTTCAAGGCTATCCGTGTGTTGACCCGCTGATAGCCTAGTAATGGTGTCTAAAAACTGTTGTTCAAGGTTGCCGCCCTCAATCAGCCATTCCTTCTCTGCCAATGCTTTGAGAAGACGACCCTGTTCAGTCCCGTGCCAGCGGGCCATCAACTGGATTGAGTTTAGCTTAGGATTTTTTTGCACGGCCTCGATCAGCGCTACCAGCAGTTGTGCGTAGGTATTGCTCTCGTTGGCGAAGTGATCGGCGGTTTCGACCCGGCCGGCCAGTTCCGGGTGATGAATGAGCGTGCGAAGCGCAATCAGGGTTGGGGCTTCCACGGCGATCGGTGTGCGCGGAGCGCTCGGTTGATCACGATCACCGCCGCGCTTGCCATTTTTGTCCCAGGGTTTCTTGTCCCATTTCTTGCCGCCGGCACCGGGTTTCTTCGGCGTCCATTCCTGCTGCGGCGCATACATGTCTTGCGCCTGGGGCTGATGGTAGTCGGCGAAATCCGGCATGGCGTCGTAATCCATGCCTGGATCGTAGGCCGGTGGTGCGTCCTGGGGCGCGCTTTGCACCAGCTGGCTCACGGCTTCGCCGCTCAGACCGGTAATTTCGGTCAGGCGCTGGCGCATCAGGATGCGCAGGTTCGCGCCCGGTACCTTGTCGATCAGCGGCGCCGCGAGGGTGGCCATGTGGGCCTTGCCTTCCAGCGATCGTGGATCGGATTCTTCGGTCAACTGCTGGAAGAAATAATCCGCCAGCGGTTGCGCATGCTGGTTGATTCGCGCACGGAAGGCGTCGGTGCCCTCGGAGCGAACCAGCGTGTCCGGATCTTCGCCTTCGGGCAGAAACAGGAAGCGTGCTCGGCGTCCGTCTTGCAGGCACGGCAATGTGGCTTCCAGTGCGCGCCATGCGGCATTACGGCCGGCCTGGTCGCCGTCAAAGCAGAACAGCACGTTGGGTACGACGCGAAACAGTCGTTTCAAGTGCTCTTCGCTGGTGGCGGTGCCCAGCGTCGCGACGGCATTGCGCAAGCCTTGCTGGGCGAGGGCGATGACGTCCATATAGCCTTCGACGACGATGATTTCGTCGAGGTTGCGGTTGTTCTTGCGCGCTTCATAAAGGCCGTAGAGTTCCTGGCCCTTATGGAATACCGGGGTTTCCGGTGAGTTCAGGTATTTCGGTTTGTCATCGCCCAGCACCCGGCCACCAAAAGCGATGATGCGCCCACGGCTGTCGCGGATCGGGAACATCACGCGATCGCGAAAGCGGTCATAGCGTTTGCCGGTTTCGGCGTTCTCGATCAACAGGCCGGCATCGACCATGGCTTTCTGTTGCAGGGTGTCACTGCTCAGGTGCTTGAACAGATTGTCCCAGCCGGGCGGCGCGAAACCGAGGCCGAAGTCCCGGGCGATCTCGCCGGTCAGTCCACGACCCTTAAGGTAATCCACGGCGGCTTTGCGCGATGGATGGCTTTTCAGGGCCTGACGGTAAAAGTCGGCGGCGGCGGTGAGCAGTGGGTACAGCGGCGAATCCGTCGGCTGGCGCGGCTTGTGCGGCCGGCCGCTTTCTTCGCGGGGTATTTCCATGCCGGCGGCTTTGGCCAGTTCTTCGACTGCCTGGATGAAGTCCAGGTTGTCGTGATCCATCATGAAGCCGAGGGCGTTCCCGCCAGCGCCACAGCCGAAGCAGTAATAGAACTGTTTGTCAGGGCTGACGCTGAAGGAGGGGGTTTTCTCTTTGTGGAACGGGCAGCAGGCGGTGTAGTTCTTGCCGGCCTTTTTCAGTTGCAGGCGCGAGCTGACCACATCGACGATGTCGGTGCGGTTCAGAAGGTCGTCAATGAAGCTCTGGGGAATTAGCCCGGCCATGGCGTTCTCGTCATCTGCGCTGAAATGGACCCGAAACGAAATGCGACCGGGCATGGCGCACAAGTGCGCGGCTCGACCAGTGTCGTCTGCGTAATCGCTGTCGGGAAGTGTATCTGCCGAAAATCCACTGACGTTAATAACAATCAGAATTCGACTATTTGAAAGTGTTTCGCTGAATCCGCTGCGGCCTGTCGGTGGCCCCGGATAGCTCAATAAGCGGGCACGCAAGAAGGTGCCTTGGGCTGATCGTCGTGAGAGGAATCAGTGGGTGTGCTCGTCAGTAGCCTTGGAAGGCTCGTCAGAAAAGACGTGCACCGCTGGCAGAAAGCCAGGTCTGACGCTGTAAAGCAGGTTGTCTCGGTCGCATGTGCGGCTTTGACGGTGAAGCATCAAGCGTTGTCCGCAAATGCCATTAGCCCGGCTGAGGGCCGGGCTTGGCAGAAGCTTGCTACGATCGTCTGTGTATTAGTACAGACGAACGGCGCGGCGCTGTTCGCGCTGAACTTTCTTGGCGTGACGCTTAACAGCGGCTGCTGCTTTGCGCTTACGCTCAGAAGTTGGCTTCTCGTAAAATTCGCGGCTACGAACTTCAGCCAGTACACCGGCTTTTTCGCAGGAGCGCTTGAAACGACGCAGAGCTACGTCGAAGGGTTCGTTCTCTTTTACTTTGACGGCTGGCATCCAGAGCTACCTTCATTCATTACCGGGGTCAACATCCTCGCGGCAAAAGAGCACTTGAAGACGTCGGTTTTTAAGGGTTGCGGATGTTAACCCCTCATCGCTCGGAATGCAAAGCCTCTGATCGAAAACCGCTAGTCGGGGCATCGCGTGGCGACTATTATGCGCGCCTTCGAATTCAGCCTAAACAAGGCGCAAACCCATGCTAGTACTGGGATTAGAAACCTCCTGCGACGAAACCGGTGTCGCATTATATGACAGTGAACGCGGCCTGCTGGCCGACGCGCTGTTCAGCCAGATCGATCTGCACCGTGCCTATGGTGGCGTGGTGCCGGAGCTGGCCTCGCGTGATCACGTCAAACGCATGCTGCCCTTGATTCGTCAGGTGTTGGCCGAGGCTGGCTGTGTGCCGACCGAGATCGATGCGATCGCCTACACCGCGGGCCCCGGCCTGGTTGGTGCGTTGCTGGTGGGTGCTTCCTGCGCTCAGGCGCTGGCCTTTGCCTGGGGTATTCCGGCCCTTGGCGTGCATCACATGGAAGGCCACTTGCTGGCGCCGATGCTCGAGTCGAAACCGCCGGAATTCCCGTTCGTCGCTTTGTTGGTGTCGGGCGGTCATACGCAGCTGGTTCAGGTCGACGGCATCGGTCAATACACGCTCTTGGGCGAGACGCTTGATGACGCCGCCGGTGAAGCGTTCGACAAGACAGCGAAAATGATGGGGCTGAATTATCCGGGTGGCCCGGAAATCGCGCGTCTGGCAGAGCAGGGCGTTGCAGGACGTTTCACGTTCCCGCGTCCGATGTGCGACCGCCCGGGCCTGGCGTTCAGCTTCAGTGGCCTGAAAACCTTCGCCCTGAACACCTGGCAACAGTGCGTCAGCGCCGGGGACGACAGTGAGCAGGCTCGTTGCGACATCGCGCTGGCGTTCCAGCAGGCCGTGGTGGAGACTTTGACCATCAAGTGCAAGCGCGCCCTGAAACAGGCCGGCATGAAGCGTCTGGTGATTGCAGGAGGCGTCAGCGCCAACAAGGCATTGCGCAGTTCCCTGGAGAAAATGCTCGGCGACCTGAAGGGCGATGTATTTTACGCCCGTCCCGAATTTTGTACCGATAACGGCGCAATGATCGCGTTTGCCGGCTGCCAGCGCTTGCAAGCCGGCCAGCATGAAAGCCTGGCGATCAGCGTGCAGGCACGCTGGCCGATGGAGCAATTGTCGGGCCTGTGATGAGCGAGGCTTGTGTTCGGCAATTAAAAATGCCGTTCGCGCCCGGCAAACAGGTCGCGTAGATTGCCACGATGACGCCAGACGATCAGCCCCGTGAGCGCGCTCATGGGCAGCAGCGCCGCCGGTTCCTGCCAGGCCAGCAGCGGCAGGGTCAGCGGCGTGGCGATCAGCGCGGCGAGTGAGCTGGTACGGGTCAGGTAGAACGTCAGCAGCCAGGCACAAACCGCCAGCAGGGCCGCCGGGGGGTACAAGCCCAGCAACATGCCGGCAGCGGTGGCGACACCCTTGCCGCCGCGAAAGCGAAAATACAGCGGGAACAGGTGGCCGATGACGGCGCAGACGCCAATCCAGGCCTGATCTTGCAGCGAAAGGCCGGCAACACCGGCGATCAGCACTGGTAGCAAGCCTTTGCAGAGGTCGCCGATGAGGGTCAGGATGGCGAGTTTCTTGCCGGCCAGACGCAACATGTTGGTGGCGCCGGCATTGCCCGAGCCACTCATTCGCGGATCGGGATTACCGGTCAGGCGGCTGAGCAAAATGGCGAAGGACAGCGAGCCGAGCAGGTAGGCGAGAGTCGCCAGTAACCAAAACATGCTAACTATTCCGGGCGAGGACGCCCTGATTCTAACGGCGCATTGCGCCCTTGTCGTGCAGCGGAGAAGAGTGCTTGGACAGAGTGTTTATCGAGGGCCTGGAAGTCGACACCGTAATTGGTGCCTACGACTGGGAGCGAGGCATCCGACAGTGCCTGCGTCTTGATCTGAGCTTCGCCTGGGACAATCGCCCGGCCGCGGCCGGTGATGACCTGACCCTGGCGCTCGATTACGCGAGCGTTTCCTCACGCATCCAGGCGTTTGCCGAGCAGGCGCAGTTTCAGCTGGTCGAGACCTTTGCCGAGCGCCTGGTCGAAGTGCTGATGAGTGAATTCAATATCACCTGGATGCGCCTCAAACTGACCAAGCCAGGCGCCGTCCCGGCGGCCACCGGCGGTGTGGGCGTGGAGATCGAGCGCGGATGTCGCTGACTCAGGTGTACCTCGGGCTCGGTAGCAATATCGAGCGCGAAACCCATTTGCAGGCTGGTCTGGATGCCCTGGCTGGGTTTCTGGTGGATATTCACTGCTCGGCGGTCTTCGAAAGCCAGCCAGTGGGGATCAAGAGCGGGCCGTTCTTCAATTTTGTGGTCTCGGCCTACACCGATCTGCCGCTGATGGAGCTCGACCGCCGGTTGAAATTCATCGAAGCGGACAACGGTCGCTATGCGCCGGACCGCAAGGGTTTGCCGCTGGACATCGATGTTTTGCTTTTCGGTGATCTGGTGGGCAACTTTGACGGATTGATTCTACCGCGTGCGGAGATTCTGAAAAATGCCTTCGTGTTGTGGCCTCTGTCGCTGATTGCGCCGGATCGAGTGCATCCGGGTGTAGGCAAAAGCTTCGCGACGCTGTGGGATGAGGCTGAGATTGATCAGGTGTTGGCGCCGGTGGCGTTCGAGTGGCGTGGCCAGCAACTGACCTCTTCGAGCTTGTTGTGACCTGACTGATGCTTTCGCGAGCAGGCTCGCTCCCACAGGATTGATGCGAACTCTGTGGGAGCGAGCCTGCTCGCGAAGCTGTTCAAGCTTGTGCCGTCTCTTTGTAAATCTTCAGGGCTTTGAGACGTTCACGCTTGATCGCCTCGCCTAACTCCGGCCCCTTGAATCCCTTCTCCAGCAACGGTTGAACCGCCACGCTACGCGCAGCAGTCGCCGCCCCACGCAAATAATCCGCCTGTGGGTAACTTCTCTGCTCCAGCCCCTTGCGGCCCCGGGCATCCATCTCGCACGCGGCGATGAATTCCTCAAAGCGCTGCGGGCGGCGATAGACGTCAAAACTCTGCAGCAGCTCCAGCAAGGTCGAAGGTTTCAACTCCAGGGCGCGATGGCCATGGGTGTGATATTGGCCCACCAGCAACGCCAGTTCCTGGCAGTCCTTCGGTGCCTTGAAGCGCTCGTTGACTGCTTTGATCAGCTTCAAACCAGTGTGTTCATGAGCGATATGCCGCGGCCATTCCTCTTCGGGCGTCAGGCCTTTGCCCAAGTCGTGCAGCAGGCAAGCCCAGCGCACGGTCAGCGGCTGCTTGTGCCGCGCTGATTGCTCAAGCACGCTCAGTGTGTGCACGCCGGTGTCGATTTCCGGGTGGTGAGCCTCCGGTTGCGGGACACCGAACAGCGCATCGACCTCCGGCATCAGCACTTTCAGCGCGTCGCAGTCGCGCAACACCTGAATGAAGACCTGGGGTTGATCTTCCATCAGCGCGCGGGAGATTTCCTTCCAGCTGCGTTCGGCGGTCAACGCTTCGAGTTCACCTGACTCGCTGAGCTCGCGCATCAGCTCCAGGGTTTCCGGAGCAACGGTAAAGCCCAGCGCCGCATAACGCGCAGCAAAGCGTGCAACACGCAGAACACGGAGTGGATCTTCGGCGAATGCGGGGGAAACGTGACGGAGTACCCGTGCTTCGAGATCGCGCTGGCCATGATAGGGGTCGGTCAGGTTTTGCTGATCGTCCTCGGCAATGGCATTGATCGTCAGGTCACGACGAATCAGGTCTTCTTCGAGGGTAACTTCAGGGCTGGCGTGAAAAGTGAAACCGCCGTAGCCACGACCGCTTTTGCGTTCGGTGCGGGCGAGGGCGTATTCCTCACCGCTTTTCGGATGAAGAAAAACGGGGAAGTCCGCACCCACCGGGCGAAAACCCTTGGCGAGCATTTCCTCGGTGGTGGCGCCAACCACGACCCAATCGATATCGGTGACAGGTTTGCCCAGCAGGCGATCACGAACCGCGCCACCAACTTTATAAATCTGCATAAAAAACCTCCGTTAGCTCGACAGAATAACCGTTGCGTCGAACTTCCGGAGGCAGAAACAGGATCAAAGATGAATGACGGCCAGGTCCAGCCGGCCGTAATCGCCTTCGCTGTGCTCGGTTCTGGGTGGAACGTGGTGGGTTTTCATCACCTGATCCCCTTGCAGGGTTTCCAGATGAATGTCGAAGCCCCAGAGGCGGTGGAGGTGTTTGAGCACTTCCTCGGTGGATTCTCCCAATGGCTTGCGATCGTGTTGCTGGTGGCGAAGGGTCAGCGAGCGGTCGCCACGACGGTCGATGCTGTAGATCTGGATGTTGGGTTCGCGATTACCCAGGTTGTACTGCGCGGCCAGGGTTTCACGGATGGTGCGGTAGCCATCTTCGTCGTGGATGGCCGGGACCAGCAGGTCATCCTTCTGGTCGTCGTCGAGAATGCTGAACAGTTTCAGGTCACGGATCACCTGAGGCGACAGGTACTGCAGGATGAAACTCTCATCCTTGAAGCTGCTCATGGCAAATTTGATGGTCGATAGCCAGTCGGTGCCGGCGATTTCCGGGAACCAGCGGCGGTCTTCTTCGGTAGGGTTTTCACACATGCGCCGGATGTCCCGGTACATGGCAAAGCCCAGTGTGTAGGGGTTGATGCCGTTGTAGTAAGGGCTGTCGAAGCCTGGTTGAAAGACCACGCTGGTGTGGGACGTCAGGAACTCCATCATGAAGCCGTCGGTGACCAGGCCTTCGTCATACAGGTCGTTCATCAAGGTGTAATGCCAGAACGTCGCCCAGCCTTCGTTCATGACCTGGGTCTGGCGCTGTGGATAAAAGTACTGCGCGATCTTGCGCACGATGCGCACGATTTCCCGCTGCCACGGTTCCAGCAGCGGCGCATGTTTTTCGATGAAGTACAGGATGTTTTCCTGCGGTTCGGCGGGGAAGCGCGCGTTGTCCTTGTCGCTGTATTTGTCCGCGCCTTTTGGAATGGTGCGCCACAGATCGTTGATCTGCTTTTGCATGTGCTCTTCCCGGTCCTTTTGCCGGCGACGTTCTTCCTCGGCGGAAATCGGGTAAGGGCGTTTGTAGCGGTCAACCCCGTAGTTCATCAGCGCATGGCAGGAGTCCAGCAGGTCCTCGACCGCATCGATGCCATGGCGCTCCTCGCACTGCATGATGTACTGCTTGGCGAACACCAGGTAATCGATGATCGAACTGGCGTCGGTCCAGGTGCGGAACAGGTAGTTGCCCTTGAAGAAGCTGTTGTGCCCGTAGCAGGCGTGCGCCACCACCAGGGCTTGCATGCAGATGGTGTTTTCCTCCATCAAGTAGGCGATGCAGGGGTCCGAGTTGATCACGATCTCGTAGGCGAGGCCCATCTGGCCGCGAGAGTAGGATTTTTCGGTGCTGAGGAAGTGTTTGCCGTAGGACCAGTGGTGATACCCCAGCGGCATGCCGACCGAAGCGTAGGCGTCCATCATCTGTTCGGCGGTGATCACTTCGATCTGGTTGGGGTAGGTATCGAGCGCGTAGCGAGCCGCGATACGGCTGATTTCGCGGTCGTAGGCCTGGATCAGCTCGAACGTCCATTCGGAGCCGGTGGAAATGGGTTGGCGCTTCTGCTCTTTGGCGGTCATGTCACTAACCTGCGCTGGAAGAGTTCACGGAAGACCGGATAGATATCCCCGGCCGAGACCAGTTGTTGCTGGGCAAAAGTGTCGGAAAAGGCTTCGGCGATGCGTTCGTATTCGAACCACAGGGCCTGATGTTCGCGCGGGGTGATCTCAACGTAAGTGTAGTACTGCACAAACGGCATGATCTGGTTGATCAGGATGTCGCGGCAGATCGGCGAGTCGTCGTTCCAGTTATCGCCGTCGGAAGCCTGAGCGGCGTAGATGTTCCACTCGTTGCTTGGATAGCGCTCGGCCATGATCTCCTGCATCAGTTTCAAGGCGCTGGACACAATGGTGCCGCCGGTTTCGCGGGAGTAGAAAAACTCTTCCTCATCCACTTCCCGGGCACTGGTGTGGTGGCGGATGAACACGACGTCGATCTTGTCGTAGTTACGCTTGAGAAACAGGTACAGCAGGATGAAGAAGCGCTTGGCGATGTCCTTGGTCGCCTGGGTCATGGAGCCGGACACGTCCATCAGGCAGAACATGACTGCCTTGGAGCTGGGGTTGGGCTGTTTGATCAGCAGGTTGTACTTGAGGTCGAAGGTATCGAGGAACGGTACGCGGTGAATGCGTGCGCTGAGTTTTTCGATTTCGGCCTCGATTTCCTGAATATCGCCGAAATTGTCCGGTTCATCCCGCTTGAGTCGCAGTAGTTCCTCTTTGGCTTCGCGCAATTTCGCCCGACTGCTGCCGGAAAGGGCAATTCTCCGCGCGTGAGCCGAACGCAAGGTGCGGATGATGTTGATCCGCGACGGGTTGCCCTCGTTGCTGATGCCTGCGCGAACAGTCTTGAAGGTGTCGGTGCCGGTCAGGTTGCGTTTGACCAGATTGGGCAGTTCCAGGTCCTCGAACATGAACTCGAGAAATTCTTCCTGGGTGATCTGGAAGACGAACTCGTCCATGCCTTCGCCGGAGTTGCCGGCCTTGCCCGGGCCTCTGCCGCCGCCACCTCCAGGGGGGCGTGCGATGTGTTCGCCGCTGGTGAATTCCTTGTTGCCGGGGTGAACGACGGTCTGCTTGCCGCCGCGACCGTGATGGAGCACCGGTTCGTCGATGTCGCGACCGGGAATGCTAATCTGTTCGCCGTGCTCCATATCGGTAATGGAACGCCGGCTGACCGCCTCTTCGACAGCCTTTTTGATGTGGTCACGGTAACGCCGCAGAAACCGCTGACGGTTCACCGTGCTCTTGTTTTTGCCATTGAGACGTCGGTCGATCACATAGCTCATGACTGCTCCTTAGAAGCTGTCCTGAAAGGGGCGAGCGGTGATGCAGCATCGGACCGGGAGCCAAGGGATACTGAACGCTCCCCCAAGCGCTGTGGATGCTGCTTGAACTCGCTACCGACTTTCGAACACCTTCCAGAGGCCTGTGTAACAGAAAATGCGTACACAGGTCTCTGGCTGACGACAACCGGTCTGACCGGCAGCGGGTTATTGTGATTTTCTGACCCGCAGGTACCACTCGGACAGCAGCCGTACCTGTTTGTCGGTGTAACCGCGCTCGACCATCCGTGTGACGAAGTCGTTGTGCTTCTGCTGGTCCTCTTTGCTGGCCTTGGCGTTGAAGCTGATGACCGGCAGGAGGTCCTCGGTGTTGGAGAACATTTTCTTCTCGATGACCACCCGCAGTTTTTCGTAGCTGAGCCAGGTCGGGTTCTTGCCGTTGTTGTTGGCGCGGGCGCGCAGTACGAAGTTGACGATTTCGTTGCGGAAATCCTTCGGATTGCTGATGCCGGCCGGTTTTTCGATTTTCTCCAGTTCTTCGTTCAGGGCTACGCGGTTGAGAATCTCGCCGGTTTCCGGGTCGCGATATTCCTGGTCCTGGATCCAGAAGTCGGCGTACAGCACGTAGCGATCGAAGATGTTCTGGCCGTACTCGCTGTAAGACTCGAGGTAGGCGGTCTGGATCTCTTTGCCGATGAATTCGATATAACGCGGTGCCAGGTATTCCTTGAGGAAGCGCAGGTAGCGCTCGCGGGTTTCGGCCTGGAATTGCTCCTGTTCGATCTGTTGTTCCAGCACGTACAGCAAGTGCACCGGGTTGGCGGCGATTTCGTGCGGGTCGAAGTTGAAGACCTTCGACAGGATCTTGAACGCAAAGCGGGTCGACAGACCGTTCATGCCTTCGTCAACACCGGCGTTGTCGCGGTATTCCTGGATCGACTTGGCCTTCGGATCGGTGTCCTTGAGGTTTTCACCGTCATACACGCGCATCTTGGAGTAGATGTTTGAGTTTTCCGGCTCCTTGAGGCGCGAGAGCACGGTGAACTGGGCGAGCATCTTTAAGGTGTCGGGCGCGCAATGGGCCTTGGCCAGCGAACTGTTGAACAGCAGCTTGTCGTAGATCTTCACTTCGTCGCTGACCCGCAGGCAGTACGGCACTTTGACGATGTAGATCCGGTCGATGAACGCTTCGTTGTTCTTGTTATTGCGGAAGGTGTGCCATTCCGATTCGTTGGAGTGGGCCAGCAGGATTCCGGTAAACGGAATCGCCCCCAGACCTTCGGTGCTGTTGTAGTTACCTTCCTGAGTGGCGGTCAGCAATGGGTGCAGCACCTTGATCGGTGCTTTGAACATTTCGACGAATTCCATCAGGCCCTGGTTGGCCCGGCACAGTGCGCCCGAGTAGCTGTAGGCGTCGGCGTCGTTCTGCGGGAATTCTTCCAGTTTGCGGATATCGACCTTGCCCACCAGTGCCGAGATGTCCTGGTTGTTTTCATCTCCAGGTTCGGTCTTGGCCACGGCGATCTGGTTGAGGATCGACGGGTAGAGTTTCACCACGCGGAACTGGCTGATGTCGCCGCCGAACTCGGCCAGGCGTTTGGTGGCCCATGGCGACATGATGGTGTTGAGGTAGCGCCGTGGAATGCCGAAATCTTCTTCGAGGATCGCGCCATCTTCGGTGGCGTTGAACAGACCCAAAGGCGATTCGAAAACCGGCGAGCCCTTGATCGCGTAGAAGGGCACTTTCTCGATCAGTTGTTTCAGCTTTTCGGCCAGGGATGACTTACCGCCACCGACGGGGCCGAGCAGGTAAAGAATCTGTTTCTTCTCTTCCAGTCCCTGAGCTGCATGGCGGAAATACGACACGATCTGGTCGATGCATTCTTCCATCCCGTGGAAGTCTTCAAAGGCCGGATAGCGGCGGATCACCTTGTTGGAAAAGATTCGCGAAAGCCTCGAGTTGGTCGAGGTGTCGAGCAGCTCCGGTTCTCCGATGGCCAGCAACAGACGCTCGGCGGCGGAAACGTAGGCGCTGCGGTCCTTTTTGCACAGCTCAAGATACTCTTGCAGTGAGAGTTCTTCCTGGCGTGTGGACTCGAAGCGTTGTTGGAAGTGGCTAAAGATACTCATGACGTCACCTCGCTCGATACGTGGAGCCGACGCCGGATCACTCAGTCGATGCTGGCAGCAACCGAACAGGCGGTCGCTGTTTACCCCCCAGAACTCTTTCGGAGTTCATGGCTCCGAAAGCTACTCCCGATGATCCGTGCGCCGGTGTACCGGCTCTCCCCTGTTTTGGATGGCCTGCGCTTAAGGATAGTTGGGAATTCGGGAGGTAAAGGCGAGATACGTAATTAGTTGTGGCAGACCGTTCGTCTGCCACCGCGCTAGCCCGCGGGAGCCGGGGCTTGCGCGTTACAAAAAAATTATTCGGACGTGCCTTGCGCTGTTTCCGCAGGATAAGTCGTACGCCACAGCTCAAAACCGCCATCCATGCTGTAGACGTCGGAGAACCCCTGGCTGATCAGGTAGGCCGCTGCGCCCTGGCTGGAATTGCCGTGATAGCAGACCACCACCGTTGGTGCGTCCAGATCGGCGCCCTGGATAAAAGCATGCAGGGAATGGTTGTCCAGATGCTTCGAGCCACTGATGTGCAGCGCGGCAAATGTGGCAGGGTCACGAACATCGACCACTACGGCGCCTTGCTCGCGCAGGGCCTGGGCCTGTTCTGGGGGGATGCGTTTGAATTCGCTCATGGCGGGCTCCTTCGGCTCGGCTGAAAGCGCAGTCTAGCGCTGGGCGTCGACCGGTGCTGGTTCGGAAATTGAGGGGGCGACTGGCGGCAAGGTGCGGCCATGGTCATCGCATTTGCATTGCAGGCGTTCAAGGGTGTCGACGTTCATCAGGGTCATCGATCCGCCCCAGACGCAACCAGTGTCGAGGGCGAAAATGCCCGGTTCGTTGCACTGGCCTTCGAGTGCAGCCCAGTGGCCGAAAATGATCTTCACGCCCTTGGTCTTGCGCTCTTTGTATTTGAACCACGGCGCGTAGCCCGGCGGCGCGGTGTCGGCGCCTTCCTTGCCCTTGAGGTCGAGTTTGCCTTCGCTGGTGCAGAAGCGCATGCGGGTGAAATAGTTGGTGATCACTCGCAGGCGGGTCACGCCCTTGAGGTCGTTGTCCCATTTCAGCGGTTCGTTGCCGTACATGCCATCAAGGTAGGGGGCGAAGCGGTTGTCGTCGCGCAGGGCTTCTTCGACTTCGGCGGCGCACTTCAGGGCTTTGCGCAGCGACCATTGCGGCGGTATGCCGGCGTGGACCAGGGCGATGTTGCGCTGCTCGTCGTAATGCATGAGCTTCTGCTGGCGAATCCACTCCAGCAATTCCACGCGGTCCGGTGCTTCGAGAATTTCGCGCAGGGTATCGGCTTTTTTCAGGCGCTCGATGTTATGCCCGGCGGCCAGCAAGTGCAGGTCGTGGTTGCCGAGCACGCACACCAGCGACTCGCGCAAGTTATAGAGGAAACGCAGTGTTTCCAGCGACTGCGGGCCACGGTTGACCAGATCGCCGACCAGCCACAGTTTGTCCCGGGCAGGGTCGAAGGCGACTTGCTCGAGCAGGCATTTCAGCGGTTCGAGGCAACCTTGCAGGTCACCGACGGCGTACGTCGCCATCAGTGCAGGGCTCCGGGCACCGCCAGGCGGAATGGAGCGATGATGGCGTCGAAGTGTTTGCCGTCGTCGGCAATCATTTGATAAGAACCCTGCATGGTGCCGACCTTGGTCGTCATCACCGTGCCACTGCTGTAGGTGTGATTTTCGCCGGCCGGAATCAACGGCTGCAAACCCACGACGCCGGCACCGCGCACTTCCTCGACATGGCCGTCACCATCGGTGATCACCCAGTGCCGGGACAACAGCTTGGCCGGTAATTCGCCATTGTTGTGCACGGTAATGGTGTAAGCGAAGGCAAAGCGGTTTTGCTCGGGTTGCGATTGTTCTGCCAGATAGCGGGTGACGACGCTGACGTCGACCTGATAACGAGGATCGGACATGCAAGAGGCCTTAAAAACGAAGCGGGACGCGGGGCGTAGCTGATTGAACTCAGTCTAGGCCAAGTATCGGGTAGTAAACCAGACATGGGCGCTGGTGTCCTACCCGATAATGCTGGTCTGCTATCAGTCAGCGGCGGGCTTCTGCGCGACTTGCTCGCTGAGCTTGTCGGCCAGGCGCACGAAAGCGGCCAGGTCGAGCTGCTCGGGGCGCAGGCTGCCGTCGACGCCGGCGGCGGTGATTTCATCGTTGCTCAGCAGCAGCTTGAGGGTATTGCGCAGGGTCTTGCGGCGCTGGTTGAAGGCTTCGCGCACGACGCGCTCCAGCAAGCGGTGATCCTTGGCCGGGTGCGGCAGCACCGCGTGTGGCACCAGGCGCACGATGGCCGAGTCGACTTTCGGTGGCGGGTTGAATGCGCCCGGGCCCACGTTGAACAGGTGCTCTACGCGGCAGTGGTACTGAACCATGATCGACAAGCGACCCCAATCGCCACCGCCTGGGCCAGCGGCCAGGCGCTCGACCACTTCTTTCTGCAGCATGAAGTGCATGTCGCGGATGATGCTGGCGTTGTGCAGCAGGTGAAAGATCAGCGGCGTCGAGATGTTGTACGGCAGGTTGCCAACCACACGCAGGCTGTTCGGCGCGGCGTTCAGGCTGTTGAAGTCGAACTTCAGCGCATCGCCCTGGTGCAGGTTGAAATTGCTCTTGCCGGCGAACTGCTGGTTGAGGATCGGAATCAGGTCCTTGTCCAGCTCCACCACGTCCAGCTGGGCGCCGCTGTTCAGCAGGCCTTGGGTCAGCGCACCCTGGCCCGGTCCGATTTCCAGCAGGCGGTCTTCAGGTTTGGCATGGATGGAGCGCAGGATGCGGTCGATAACGCCGGCATCGTGCAGGAAGTTCTGGCCAAAGCGTTTGCGCGCCTTGTGTTGGTAATGCTCGGTCATAAACGGGTCTCGGCCATCTGGTAGGCGGTTTCCAGGGCGACTTGCAGGCTGCCGGTATCGATCTTGCCGCTGCCGGCCAGGTCCAGGGCGGTGCCGTGGTCGACCGATGTGCGGATGATCGGCAAGCCGAGGGTCACGTTGACTGCCGCGCCGAAGCCTTTGTATTTCAGCACAGGCAGGCCCTGGTCGTGGTACATCGCCAGCACTGCATCGCAGTGCTCCAGATATTTGGGGGTAAACAGAGTGTCGGCGGGCAGGGGGCCGCGAAGGTCCATGCCTTCACCGCGCAGGCGCTCTAATGTGGGTTCGATGATGTCGATTTCTTCATGACCCAGATGCCCGCCTTCGCCAGCGTGCGGGTTGAGCCCGCAAACCAGGATGCGTGGCTGGGTAATGCCGAATTTTTCCTGCAGGTCGGTGTGCAGAATCCGCGTGACCCGTTCCAGACGCTCCGGCGTGATTGCATCGGCAATCTCCCGAAGGGGCAGGTGGGTGGTGACGAGTGCAACGCGCAAACCGCGAGTCGCCAGCATCATCACGACCTGTGCGGTATGCGTCAGGTCAGCGAGAAATTCCGTATGACCGGAAAACGCGATGCCCGATTCATTAATCACGCCCTTGTGCACAGGGGCCGTGATCATCCCGGCGAAATGCCCGTCCAGGCACCCTTGGCCCGCACGGGTCAGGGTTTCCAGAACGAAAGCGGCATTGGCTTTGTCGAGTTGACCGGCAGTCACCGGTGCGCTGAGTGGCGTATCCCAGACATACAAACTGTTGGCGGGTGCGGGCACATCCGGCCAGGCATCTGGCGTGACGGGCAGCACAGCGACAGCCACACCCAGCTGCGCGGCCCGCTCAATGAGCAAGTCGCGGCTGGTAATGGCAATCAGGGGGTGTGGCTGGGCTTGCGAGGCGAGCAGCAGGCACAGGTCAGGACCTATGCCGGCTGGTTCGCCGGGTGTCAGCGCGAAACGTTTGGGTTTCACTGCGCTGCCTGGTCTGCACCAGGGAGTTTGATCTCTACGTACGCTTCGTCACGGATCTGACGCAGCCAGGTTTGCAGTTCTTCGTCGTATTTGCGGTTACGCAGAACGGTCATGGCTTGCTGCTCACGGGCCTGGGCGGTGCTGTCGGTGGCGCGACGGCCAAGGACTTCCAGAACGTGCCAGCCATATTGAGTCTGGAATGGCTTGGACAGCTGACCTTGCGGGGTCTTGGCCATCACTTCGCGGAACTCGGGAACCAGTGCATTCGGGTCGATCCAGTTCAGGTCGCCACCGTTGAGGGCGGAACCCGGATCTTCCGAGAAGCTTTTTGCCAGCTCGCCGAAATCTTCACCCGCTTCGATACGGCTGTAGAGCGACTCGGCGAGGGCCTTGGTCTTGGCTTCGTCGCGGATCGGGCTCGGTTTGACCAGGATATGACGTACGTGCACTTCGTCACGGGTCTGGGTCTCGCCGCCACGCTTGTCGAGGATCTTCAGGATGATGAAGCCGCCCGGCGTACGCATTGGCTGGGTAATGTCGCCAACGGTCATGGTGCTCAGCATGCGATCGAACGGAGGAGGCAATTGAGCTGCTTTACGCCAGCCCATGTCGCCGCCTTCCAGTGCGGTTTCGCTGGCAGATTTGGCAATTGCCAATTGACCGAAGTCAGCGCCTTGCTTGAGTTGCTGATACACCGCGTCAGCCTGTTTGGCTGCACTCTGAATCGCGTCGGAATTAGCGCTTTCCGGCGTAGGGATCAGGATGTTGGCCAGGCGAAACTCTTCGGATAGCTGCATTTTGCCGAGGTCAGAGGCAAGGAAGTTCTTCACTTCCTGTTCGGAGACCTGAATGCGTTCGGCCACACGGCGTTGACGCACACGGCTGATGACCATTTCACGGCGGATCTGGTCACGGGCGTCGTCATAAGACAGACCGTCGCGAGTCAGGGCTGCACGGAATTGTTCGATCGACATGTTATTGCGCTGGGCAATGGTGCCGACGGCCTGGTTCAGTTCTTCATCGGTGATGCGGATGCCGGAACGTTCGCCGATCTGCAATTGCAGGTTTTCGACGATCAGGCGCTCAAGCACTTGCTGATCCAGCACGCTGGCCGGCGGCGCAGAAGCGCCGCGTTTGGCGATGGTTTGCTGAACTTCACGAACACGCTGGTCCAGTTGGCTCTGCATCACCACGTCGTTGTCGACAATCGCCACCACTTTATCGATGGACTGTACCGCGGCATTCGCCGCAGTACCCAGGAACAGCGCGCCCAGCACTAGCGGGCGCAGACAATCAGAAAGCTTGGTCTTCACGTTCACGATAACCTTGGATGCCTTTGTCGAGGAAGCTCTCTACTTTGGCGCCGGTGAGGCCGCCGAGACCTTTCAGAACGATCTGTAGGAAGATGCCGTGGTCGCCTTTTTCGTTTTGCGGAGCTTCCTGACTGAATTCGTCGTAGGAAACCCAGTAACGGTTGATCAGGCGCAGTTTCCAGCAGCAGTTGTCGTACTCGAAACCACCGAAGGCTTCCAGGGTACGGTTGCGGTTGTAGTCATACTGCCAGCGGCTGATTGCGTTCCACTGCGGCACGATCGGCCAGATCACCGAGAAGTCGTGCTGCTGGATCTTGTAGTAGTCCTTCACGTAGCCCGGAGTACCCGGCGTGCCGTAGTCACCGCCGCCCACCGACCATTGGCCGGTAGTCTGGTCATAACGGACCTGGTCATTGCGATAGCGATAGCCGGCGTTGATGACCTTGTTCGGGTTGTCTTCAGGCTGGTAGTGGAACATCGCGCTGCCCGAGCGAGGGCTGTGGCTGTCCGGGTCCCAGTTGTAATCGGCAGTCGTGCGCCAATCACGGTTCCAGCGGTATTCGTATTCCAGTGCGTACGGGGACACGTTGGCGTGCGCATCGTCGCGGGTTTTCGCATCGATACCTGGCAACTGGACTTCGCGGTCCTTGAAGTACAGGGCCTGGCCGACGCTGATGCGTTGACGCTCGAAACCGTCTTCTTCGATCCAGCGGTTGGTCACGCCCAGCGACAGTTTGTTCTCGTCGCCGACGCGGTCGGAGCCCGAGAAGCGGTTGTCGCGGAACAACGACGCATAGTTGAAGGTGTATTCGCCAGTGTCGAAGACCGGGATGTCCTCCTGATCTTTCTCAGGGACATACAGATAGAACAGTCGCGGTTCCAGGGTCTGGCGATAGTTCTTGCCGAACCAGGTGGTGTTGCGATCGAAATACAGGCCGCTGTCGATGCTCGCGATCGGCACGCCACGGTTTTGGTTGCTACTGAATGTACCGTTGAGGCGGTCGCCTTCAGCACCCTGGCTGGCGATGTCGGCTTTACCCTGACCGTCCAGGTCCAGTTGATACTGGGTGTACTGATACTTGAGCGTTGGCTTGATGTAGCCATAGGTCCAGTCCAGCGGCAGGCTGACAGCCGGCTTGAGGTTCAGGCGGTCACCGTTGGCGCGAGCCAGACCGAACACGTTGGTGTCCAGACGAGGCGACAGCAGGCCGTTTTCATCGGAAAACTGACCTTTTTCCAGGTCGCGGTCAAAACGCACGATTTCTGTTTCGTAGTCGAAATTCAAACCTTGCGGATGCGTTGGCAGCTGACCATTGAAGGTGATCTGCGGCAGGCGATCATACGGTGTGATGTTCGCAACGGTTGCAAGCTGATACGCCTGGGCGTTCAAGCGAGCGGTATAGCTGTCGCCACGGTAAGTGACGGAGCCTTGCTGGTTGACGAAATCCTGGCTTTTCACACCGATCTGGTCGGTCTGCAGATCCTGGAAGTAGTAAGGATCGCTGATCTTGGTGTAATCGACTTGCGTGAGGACGCGGGAGTCGAGGCCGCCCTTGTGCTGCCAGTTGTACATGTAGCGGGTTTTTTCGTAGTCGGTCTGCAGCTTGCGATCTGTATCGTCATCGTTGAGGTACGCGGCGCCGAACTGACCTTCGCTGGACTTGGTCAGGTAACGGAATTCGCCTTCCATCAACAAGCCACGCTTGCTCATGTAGCGCGGGTACAACGTGGCATCGTAGTTCGGTGCCAGGTTGAAGTAGTAAGGCGTTACGAGCAGGAAGCCGGTATCGCTGCCGCTGCCGATGGTCGGCGGCAGGAAGCCGGACTGGCGACGGTCGTCGATCGGGAAATAGATGTACGGCGTGTACAGAACCGGAATGTCCTTGACCCGCAGCGTCACGTTGGTCGCGGTACCGAAACCGGTGGCCGGGTTCAAGGTGATGTTGTTGCCCTTGAGCTGCCAGGCGTTGCTGTTCGGTTCGCACGTGGTGTACGTACCGTCCTTGAGACGGATGATCGCGTTCTCGGCACGCTTGGCGTACAGCGCGTTACCGCGGATACGGGATTTGTGCATCACGTATTCGGCGTTGTCGACCTTGGCTTCACCGGTGTCGAGCTGCACTTCGGCGTGGTCGCCGACGATCAGCGCACCGTTGTCGCGAATGCGCACGTTGCCGTCCAGCTCGCCACGGCTTTCGGCCTGGTAGAGGTTCGCTTCGTCGGCTTCGGCCTGCATGCTGCCCTGGCGCAGGACCACGTCACCGGCGAGGGTGGCGATCTGCTCATCCTGCTTGTAGCGGGAAGCCTTGGCGCCGACAAAGGTCGGAGCGTCACTTTTATTCGTCTTGTCATTCATGCCAGGACGAATCGGTTCGATATAGGAACCAGAGCAGTAAGGACCGGTTTCGGCCAATTGCGCTGCGGTGAGCTTCTCGCGCGGAACCCAGTCGAGGTGACTGTAGTCTTCGCTACGCGACTTCAGGCCGCGGCCTTTGGACTCGGTGACGAGCGCAGTCTTGGCGCCGGTGTCTTCGCTTGTGGCACTCTCGGCGGGTGTTTCGCCGGTTGCGGAAACTGCGCTGCCGTCATGGACGGGACGCGGAGGCAATGCAGCCGCCGGCGTCTTTGGCGCACAGTCCCAGGCACCCGAAGCAGAGACTGAGCAGTCATACTGTTCCGCGGCGACCACGAACGAAGTGGCTAGAGGTTGCAGGGCCAGCAAACTGCCGGTAACCAACAACGGAAATTTTTTACGAAACGCGGGGGATTTCAATGCCATCTTATTAGTCCGGGCTTCCTGCGTGCCATCTGCCCGCGGTGTGGGCCGCACGCCTCTCGATGGTCTGAAAAAGATGCTGGATAATAAAGCATGACCCGCTTGACGGCTAGCGCCGTCGGAGACCCTTGCAATGCCTGACCAAGATGTACGTTTGCAACACCTGAAAGTTTGGCTCGATGAGCAGTTGGCGACCCTTTTTGCGGAGCAAGGCTGGGGCGCCGTACCCCCGGCCACGTTGACCGCGGCCAGTAGTGATGCGAGTTTTCGACGCTATTTCCGTTGGGAAGGCGCGGGCAGAAGTTTCATCGTTATGGACGCGCCGCCGCCCCAGGAAAACTGCAAACCCTTCGTGGACATCGCTTTTTTGCTGGCGAAATCCGGAATAAATGTGCCGAAAATTTACGCCGAAGACCTCGAGCGAGGATTTCTTTTGCTCAATGACCTGGGCAACAAGACCTATCTGGATGTCATCGACGGCGAAAATGCCGACGATTTGTTCAAGGATGCCCTGCAGGCCCTGCTCGCTTTTCAGCAATTGCCGATGGTTGCGCCACTGCCGAGTTATGACGTGGCGCTGCTGCGTCGCGAGCTCGAACTGTTCCCCGAGTGGTACGTCAAGCGTGAGCTGGGGATCGAACTCGACGCGGCGCAGCAGATGCTCTGGCAGAACGTCACGGAGCTGTTGATCGACAGCGCGCTGGCACAGCCCAAAGTCCTGGTGCATCGCGACTACATGCCGCGCAACTTGATGCTCAGCGAGCCGAATCCCGGTGTGCTGGATTTCCAGGATGCGGTTTACGGCCCGGTGACCTACGACGTGACGTGCCTGTTCAAGGATGCTTTCCTGAGCTGGCCCGAAGAGCGAGTGCACGGCTGGCTGGAAAATTACTGGCAACAAGCAGGCGCTCTCGGCATCCCGGTTCAGCCCGACTTCGAGGATTTCCTGCGCGCCAGCGACCTGATGGGTGTGCAGCGTCACCTGAAAGTCATCGGCATCTTCGCCCGCATCTGCCACCGTGACGGCAAGCCGCGCTATCTGGCTGACGTGCCGCGCTTCTTTGCCTATATAGAAGCTGTGATCGCCCGCCGTCCGGAACTGGCCGAGCTGGATGTGTTGCTGCTGAGTCTGCGTGCCGGAGCGAATGCATGAAGGCAATGATTCTGGCGGCGGGCAAGGGCGAGCGCATGCGCCCGCTGACCTTGACCACACCCAAACCACTCGTACGCGCTGGCGGCGTGCCGCTGATCGAGTACCACCTGAAGGCTTTGGCGATTGCCGGGTTTACCGAGATCGTCATCAATCACGCCTGGCTCGGTCAGCAGATCGAAGACTACCTGGGCGACGGTTCGCAATATGGCGTGCGTATCCAGTACTCGCCGGAAGGTGAACCGCTGGAAACCGGTGGCGGGATTTTTCGCGCATTGCCGTTGTTGGGTGATGACGCGTTCGTAGTGGTCAACGGTGATATCTGGACCGACTACGACTTCAGCGTGCTGCATCAGCCCATCAGCGGTCTGGCGCATCTGGTGCTGGCGGATAACCCGCCGCACCACCCCGCGGGTGATTTCACCCTGGCCGACGGGCAAGTGCACGACGGCCAGCCTGACATGTCGACCCTGACTTACAGCGGCATCGCCGTGTTGCATCCGCAGTTGTTCGACGGTTGCGTGCCAGGGTCTTTCAAGCTGGCGCCGCTGTTGCGCAAAGCCATGGCTGAAGGGCAAGTGACAGGAGAGCGGTTGCGCGGTCGTTGGGTGGATGTCGGCACTCACGAGCGTTTGGCTGAGGTCGAAACATTGATTGAAGCGAGTCGCTGACATGCTGTGGCCAGGGACTCTGATAGGAGCCGGAGCGGGTTTTGCCATCGCCAGTATTCCGGGGGCCATGCTCGGCGCGTTGTTGGGGCAGGCGCTGGACCGGCACCTGCGACTGCAGACGTGGGGGCACTTGCGCGAAAAGCTCGGCGGCAAACCGATGCTGCGCAACGATGAGCTGCTGTTCGTGTTGTTGGGGCGACTGGCAAAGAGTAACGGGCGAGTGGTGGAAGGTCACATCCAGCAGGCACGCCAGGAAATGCAGGCCCTGGACATGACCGATGCGGCAAAACAACGAGCGATTGCCGCCTTCAACCGCGGCAAGACGGGGCATGATTCATTGAACGGTTATCTACGCCGTTTGAGTACCCAGCCCCATGCGGCGGAAGGCGTGTTACGCGCTTGCTGGCGAATGGTCTGGGCTGATGGTCGTGCCGGTGCTGCCGAGCGCGCACTGATTACTCAATGGGGCAAACGGCTGGGCTGGAAGTCCTATCAAGTGCAGGCGCTGTCGGCTGACTACGAACCGCAAAGACGATCGGCGGTGAGCAGTGCGGTCCTGTATCAGGAGGCATTGTTGCTGCTGGGTGTCTCCGCCACCAGCGAGCCGGCGCAGATCAAACGCGCTTATCGGCGCTTGTTGAGTCGACACCATCCGGACAAAATTGCCGGCAGCGGCGCGACGGCGTTGCAGGTGCGTGAGGCGACTGAAAAGACGCGCGAGTTGCACAATGCGTACACGTTGATTCGTCAGCGGCGGGATTTTCGTTAACCGGAGAGTAACGCGTCGCCAGTGATGACGCCTTCGCGAGCAGGCTCGCTCCCACATTTAGATCACTGTCGGTCACTAGTTTTGTGTCCAATCGTTATCCAATGTGGGAGCGAGCCTGCTCGCGAAGGGGCCGCCTCGGTCTATCAGTCCGTCGGCTGAGGATTCAACCAGCCCCGCACCCGGCGCACCAGCTGCTCTTGCTCAGCCTTGCTATCCCCGGGCACGGCCTTCAGTGAAACCTGACTGAACGCCGAAGCCTTCAAGCGTTTGCTGGCCTGCAAACGTTCCAGTGCCGCGTTGCGGTCCAGCTGTTTGTCTTTATAGAAAATGTCGGCGGTGGGCAGTTTCAGGGTGGGCGTCAGCTCGACCAGTTCAGGCTTCGCCGCCACTGGCGTCTGGGCGGCGACCATCAAGAATTTCTCGACTTGCGAAGGCTGCTTTTCGCTCAGATAACGCGCGGCCCAGTACGCGCCAGTACCATGCCCCAGCACCACGATGCTGCGGGCGCTTTGTTGTTCGGCGTAGGCAATGGCTGCATCGATGCGTGCGAAGATTCGCTCGGCATCGGCTTTGGCCTGCTCGTCGCTGGTTTCCACGACGGCCTTGTCGGCCACCTCCGCTTCACCGCCAGCGGCTTGTTCGATGGGGGCGGCAGTGGTGGAGTCTTTGCTGCCAACGTCAGGGGCTTTGGGTGCTGGCGCCGCTTCGACGATACGTGGCGCAATGGCATCGCTTTGCAGGTCGGGCAAGGTGATACTCAGGCTGCTCCACTCGGCGTCCGGCAGTTTGCGACGCAGCGGACCGATCGCTTGCGGCCAGTCAGCGGTTTCACCGGCGCCCGGGATGATGATCACCGCACCGCGGGGATCGGCGGTATTGGCCGGTTTCCACAAGGCCAGAAAGGTATCGCTGCCCGCTTGCAGTTGTTGCTGTTCCTGAGCAGGGATTTTTCGCTCAAGTGCTGTCGCTTCTTCCTGACTACGCTCAAGCAGCGGCTGACGTTCGACCGGTTTTTCTTCCGCGGTTTTGTCCGCGGCAGCGGGTGCCGGGTCAGCGGCCTCGACAGAAAAGGCGCAAGGCAGGATCAGCGACAGGCACAATGCTGGCAGTGCCAGGCGGTAGACAGGGGGCATCGGATATTCCAGGCCAGAAGTTATTCCAGCAGCCTAATGGGTTGGTCAGTATTTGTCAGTGTGCGAGATTTCAATGAAGCGTTTTCGCTGCCTGTGGGTTATCGGCTGTTTATGGTTTCCCTTGATGGGTTGGGCGACGCCTGCGCCGCCGGCGCACGTTGCCCAATTGTCCGCAAGCCAGCAGCAATGGCTGGCGCAGCACGATGAGTTGCGCGTCGGCCTGGTGTTGCAAGTCCCCTACGCTCAATACGATCGCCGCCTGCAGCGGTTGTCCGGGGTTAACGTCGAGCTCATGAAGTGGGTGGCCAAGGCGCTCAAGATCGAGCTGAGCTGGCGCAATTACCCCGACCTTGCGCAACTGGAAGCCGCTGCGCGCGAAGGTGAGATCGACATCGCCCCGGGCCTGTCGCAAACCCCCGCTGGCTTGCGGCTGTGGCAGTTCTCCGATCCGTACATGCGGGTGCCGCAACTGGTGGTCAGCGACCAGAAAGCGGCCGGTGTAGTGGAGCTGGAAAAACTCGACAGCCAGACCCGCGTCGCCGTGCGCATGCCCAGCGCCACCGCCGATTACCTGCGCAGCAATTATCCTCATCTGAATCTGCAAGGCGTGCCGATCGAGCGTCAGGCTTTGCAACTGCTGTTGAGTCAGCAGGCCAGTTACGCCGTGGTCGATGAAGCGCAGTTGGGGCGGCTGTCTGTCGAGCCAGAGTTTGCCGGGCTGGTGGTGGTCGGTGATATCGGTCTGCCGCAACTGCTGCGTGTGGCCACGCGGCGGGACTGGCCGGAACTCGCCGGCATTGTCGAAAGCGCGCTGCGGGCGATCCCGGCAAAAGACCTGGAGCAACTGCACAATCAATGGCTACAACCCAAGTACCCACGACTGACGGAGTCACCGGGTTTCTGGCAGAACCTCTGCCTGCTGTTGGCGGTGTTGATGCTGAGCAGCATGGCCATTGTTTTCTGGCAGCGCCGGCAGCAGCACAGCCTCGAGCATCGGCTGTTGGCAGCGCGGGAGGACATTGCCTTGCGCGCCGCCAGTGAAGAGGCGTTGCGCCTGACCCAGTTTTCCATCGATCAGAGCACCGTCGGCATTCTCTGGGTCAACTGGGACAGCCATGTGCGCTACGCCAACCGCGCCGCTGAAACCATGCTCGGCTATCCGGCTGGTGGCATCATTGATCGGCCGCTGATCGACTTCGAACCCGGCCTGCACATGGACCGTTGGCTGAACCTGTGGAAACGCGCCCGGGGCAGTGAAGAAGGGCCTTTCAGCTTCGAAACCAATTGCCTGCGGGCCGATGGCAGCGTTCTGCCGACGGATGTGTCGTTAAGCTTCCTGCGGTTTCGCGATGGCGAGTACCTAGTGGTGTATCTCAACGACGTCACCGAGCGGCGCCGCGCACTGGCTGCGTTGCAGGAGAGTGAAGCGCGGCTGCAAGGGATTGCCGCGAACGTGCCGGGACTGGTCTTTCGTCTGGAGCGGGCGCCGGTGACGGGGCTGATCGACTTTGCCTACATCAGTGAAGGCAGCGAGAGCCTGGTGGGGTATTCGCCGGCGACCCTGGCCCATCGGGACAAAGGCCTGCGCAGTCTGGTGCATCCGGACGACAAGGCCAGTTACCACCAGACGCAGGATCATGCGCTCGACACCGACAGCGACTGGTCATGGCAAGGACGGATTCTCACGCGTCAGGGCGAACAGCGCTGGGCGGAAATCAAGGCCATTACCCGTCGCCTCGAAGACGGCACCTATGTCTGGGACGGTATTGTCTGGGACATCAGCGAGAGCAAACGCATCGAACTGGAACTGGCCAGCTCTCGTGAGCAATTGCGCGAATTGTCGGCGCACCTGGAGAGCGTGCGGGAAGAGGAAAAGGCCCGCATCGCCCGGGAAGTTCACGACGAGCTGGGGCAGATGCTGACGGTGTTGAAACTGGAAACGTCCATGTGCGAACTGGCCTACGCGCAGCTCGATCCGGGTCTGAACGAACGGTTGAACAGCATGAAGCGCTTGATCGCTCAGCTGTTTCAATTGGTGCGTGATGTCGCGACGGCGCTGCGCCCACCGATTCTCGACGCCGGGATCGCCTCGGCGATTGAATGGCAGGCCCGGCGTTTCGAGGCGCGCACGCAGATTCCGTGTCTGGTGCAGGTGCCGGATAACTTGCCGGTGCTCAGTGATGCCAAGGCGATCGGTTTGTTCCGGATCCTTCAGGAAGCACTGACCAATGTCATGCGGCATGCCCAGGCGCATACTGTCGAACTGACACTGAGCCTTGAGGGTGACGAGTTGTGTCTGACCGTGAGCGATGATGGCGTAGGATTTATCGCCGCCACCGGCAGGCCGACATCCTTTGGCGTGGTCGGCATGCGCGAGCGGGTGCTGATCATGGGCGGGCAGTTGTCGCTGGACAGTGAGCCGGGGGAGGGCACGACGTTGAGCGTGCGGGTGCCGCTGGATGAGGCCTGATGATTTTGGGGCGTTTTGACTGACGTCATCGCGAGCAGGCTCGCTCCCACAGGGGGGTGTGAACGCCGTAGATCCAAATGTGGGAGCGAGCCTGCTCGCGATAGATCTTGAATCTGGAGAAAAACGTGATCCGTGTACTGGTAGCCGAAGACCACACCATCGTTCGCGAAGGCATCAAGCAATTGATCGGCCTGGCCAAGGACCTGCTGGTGGTGGGGGAGGCGAGCAATGGTGAGCAGTTGCTCGAGACGTTGCGTCATGTGCCCTGCGAAGTCGTATTGCTGGACATTTCGATGCCTGGCGTTAACGGCCTGGAAGCGATCCCGCGGATCCGCGCGTTGAACAATCCGCCGGCGATCCTGGTGCTGTCGATGCACGACGAAGCGCAAATGGCCGCCCGGGCGTTGAAAGTCGGCGCGGCGGGTTACGCGACCAAGGACAGCGATCCGGCACTGCTGCTGACGGCGATCCGCAAGGTGGCGGCGGGCGGGCGCTACATCGATCCGGACCTGGCTGATCGCATGGTCTTCGAAGTCGGCCTGACCGATTCGCGGCCGCTGCATTCTTTGCTCTCGGAGCGCGAGTTCTCGGTGTTCGAACGCCTGGCCCAGGGCGCCAACGTCAACGACATCGCCCAGCAACTGGCCCTGAGCAGCAAGACCATCAGCACCCACAAGGCGCGGCTGATGCAGAAGCTCAACATCACTTCCCTCGCGGAACTGGTGAAATACGCGATGGAACACAAACTCCTCTAGCGCCAAACCACGGGTTCACTGCAATCCCCTGTGGGAGCGAGCCTGCTCGCGATAGCGGTGGATCAGTCAAGGACATGTCGACTGACACTCCGCTATCGCGAGCAGGCTCGCTCCCACAGGGTTAGTGGTCGCATATCCATTTGCGACATGTCTTTAACGCCGCTATCGCCGCTCCGTAAGGCTCGCAGCTCAGCACCTGCCCCCATCCCGAAACGACATACCCATCCCCGCCATCCTTGTAGGGCAATCCCTACCCCCAACCTTCCATCCGGCTGAGGCGATTCTCTCCTGCGCCCCGATTTGCGTGCTCCCCAGCGTCCACTAGGCTTAGTCCACAGCAGTCATCAACAACAAAGGTGTGGGTATGAGCCAGGTCGATTCAAGCGCAGGGGCCAGTGATATTCTGGTCAGCTTTCGTGGAGTGCAAAAGAGCTACGACGGCGAGAACCTGATCGTCAAAGACCTCAACCTGGACATTCGCAAAGGCGAATTCCTCACCTTGCTCGGGCCGTCCGGCTCCGGCAAGACCACCAGTCTGATGATGCTCGCCGGTTTCGAAACCCCGACCGCTGGCGAAATCCTCCTGGCCGGGCGCTCCATCAACAACGTGCCGCCGCACAAGCGTGACATCGGCATGGTGTTCCAGAACTACGCGTTGTTCCCGCACATGACCGTTGCCGAAAATCTTGCGTTTCCGCTGACCGTGCGCGGCTTGAACAAAAGCGACGTCAGCGACCGGGTCAAACGGGTCCTGAGCATGGTTCAGCTCGAAAGCTTCGCCCAGCGCTATCCGGCGCAACTGTCCGGCGGTCAGCAGCAGCGTGTGGCCCTGGCCCGCGCGCTGGTGTTCGAGCCGCAGTTGGTGCTGATGGACGAACCCCTCGGCGCACTCGACAAACAGCTGCGCGAACACATGCAGATGGAAATCAAGCACCTGCACCAGCGCCTCGGCGTGACCGTGGTCTACGTGACCCATGACCAGGGCGAAGCCCTGACCATGTCCGACCGCGTGGCGGTGTTCCACCAGGGCGAAATCCAGCAGATCGCCCCGCCGCGCAGCCTCTACGAAGAACCGAAAAATACCTTCGTCGCCAACTTCATCGGCGAGAACAACCGCCTCAATGGCCGCCTGCACAGCCAGACCGGCGATCGCTGCATCGTGGAACTTGGTCGCGGCGAGAAAGTTGAAGCCCTGGCGGTCAATGTCGGCAAGACCGGCGAACCCGTCACGCTGTCGATTCGTCCGGAACGCGTGAGCCTCAATGGTTCGAGCGAGTCCTGCGTCAACCGCTTCTCAGGGAGGGTGGCGGAATTCATCTATCTGGGCGACCACGTCCGGGTTCGCCTGGAAGTCTGTGGCAAGACCGACTTCTTCGTGAAACAACCGATTGCCGAGCTCGATCCCGCGCTCGCTGTCGGCGACGTGGTACCGCTTGGCTGGGAGGTCGAGCACGTTCGCGCGCTCGACCCACTTCTAGAGGCGAACTGATCGCCCCCTGCTTCAACCAACCCTGCACGTGGAGAGAACAATAAATGTTGAGATCCCTGAAATTCACCGCCCTGGTCATGGGCATGATCGGTGCGGCACACGCGATAGCGGCGGGCCCGGACCTGACCGTGGTGTCCTTTGGCGGGGCGAACAAGGCCGCGCAGGTCAAAGCCTTCTACGCACCGTGGGAAGCGGCGGGTAACGGCAAGATCGTAGCGGGCGAGTACAACGGCGAGATGGCCAAGGTCAAAGCCATGGTCGACACCAAGAGCGTGTCCTGGGACCTGGTGGAAGTTGAATCGCCAGAACTGTCCCGTGGTTGCGACGAAGACATGTTCGAGCAACTCGATCCGGCCCTGTTCGGCAAAACTGAAGATTACGTCAAAGGCGCTATCCAGCCTTGCGGCGTAGGTTTCTTCGTGTGGTCGACCGTGTTGGCCTATAACGCCGACAAACTGGCTTCCGCGCCCACCAGCTGGGTGGATTTCTGGGACACCAAGAAATTCCCGGGCAAGCGCGGCTTGCGTAAGGGCGCCAAGTACACCCTGGAATTCGCCCTGATGGCCGACGGCGTTGCGCCGAAAGACGTCTACAAAGTGCTGGCCGGCAAAGACGGTCAGGACCGCGCATTCAAGAAACTCGATGAGCTCAAGCCAAACATCCAGTGGTGGGAAGCCGGCGCACAACCGCCGCAATACCTCGCTTCCGGTGACGTGGTCATGAGCTCGGCCTATAACGGCCGGATCGCCGCGGTACAGAAAGAAAGCAACCTGAAAGTGGTGTGGAACGGCGGCATCTACGACTTCGACGCCTGGGCCATTCCCAAAGGTCTGGACAAGGCACGTGCTGACGCGGCGAAGAAATTCATCGCTTACTCGGTCGCGCCGCAGCAGCAAAAGACCTACTCGGAAAACATCGCCTACGGCCCGGCCAACACCCAAGCCGTACCGCTGTTGTCCAAGGACGTCCTGAAAGACATGCCGACCACCCCGGAAAACATCGCCAACCAGGTGCAGATCGACGTCAGCTTCTGGGCTGACAACGGTGAGCAACTGGAGCAGCGCTTCAATTCCTGGGCTGCCAAGTAAGACCGCACCGCGGGCTTACGCTGTAGGAGCGAGCCTGCTCGCGAAGACGTCAGCACAGTCAGCATCATCGCTGACTGACACTCCGCTTTCGCGAGCAAGCCCGCTCCCACATCAGGGTTGTGTGCATTAAACGATCGAGGTGGTTTCCCGCCTCTGCAATGATCCAAAGATTTCCGGAGTACGCCATGGCCACCGCCATTCCCCTGAACGCGGGCACTGACCCCACCTTGAAGCAGCGGCTCAAGCACGCCGAGCGGATCAACCGCTGGAAGGCCCAGGCCTTGATCGCGCCATTGGTGCTGTTTCTGTTGCTGGTGTTCCTGGTGCCGATCGTGGCGCTGCTCTACAAAAGCGTCGGTAACCCGGAAGTGGTCGGCGGCATGCCGCGCACCGTGGCGGCCATCGCCAGCTGGGACGGCCGTGGGCTGCCCGCTGAACCCGTCTACAAAGCGGCCAGCGAAGACCTCGCTGAAGCGCGCAAGAATCAGACCCTGGGCGACCTGTCCAAGCGCTTGAACATGGAGTTGGCCGGCTACCGCAGCCTGCTGACCAAAACCGCCCGCGCCTTGCCGTTCGCCGCTGAGCCGGCCTCCTATAAGGAAGCGCTGGAAGGGCTCGACGAGCGTTGGGGCGACCCGGCCTACTGGCAGGCGGTGCGCCGCAATACCAGCAACATCACGCCTTACTACCTGCTGGCGGCGGTCGACCATCGCATCGACGATCTCGGCGAAATCGCCCCGGCCACGCCCGACCAGGCGATCTACCTCGATATTTTCGCCCGTACCTTCTGGATGGGCCTGATCATCACCGCCATTTGCCTGGTGCTGGCGTACCCGTTGGCGTATCTGCTGGCCAACTTGCCATCGCGTCAAAGCAACCTGCTGATGATTCTGGTGCTGCTGCCGTTCTGGACCTCGATCCTGGTGCGCGTCGCCGCATGGATCGTGTTGCTGCAATCCGGCGGGCTGATCAACAGCGGTCTGATGGCCATGGGCATCATCGATAAGCCGCTGGAACTGGTGTTCAACCGCACCGGTGTGTACATCTCGATGGTGCATATCCTGCTGCCGTTCATGATTCTGCCGATCTACAGCGTGATGAAAGGCATCTCGCCGACCTACATGCGTGCCGCGATTTCCCTCGGTTGCCATCCGTTCGCCAGCTTCTGGCGGGTGTATTTCCCGCAGACCTACGCCGGTGTCGGCGCCGGTTGCCTGTTGGTGTTCATCCTCGCCATCGGCTACTACATCACCCCGGCGTTGCTGGGCAGCCCGAACGATCAGATGGTCAGTTACTTCGTCGCCTTCTACACCAACACCAGCATCAACTGGGGCATGGCGACCGCACTGGGTGGGTTGCTGTTGCTGGCGACCGTGGTGCTTTACCTGATTTACAGCTGGCTGGTGGGCGCAAGCCGCCTGCGCCTGAGCTAAGGGGAGATTGAAATGCTGAGTCCTTATATGTCGCCCGTCGAGCGGGTGTGGTTCTACAGCTTGCGGATTCTCTGCGGCTTGATTCTGTTGTTCCTGATTCTGCCGGTGCTAGTGATCATTCCGCTGTCGTTCAACTCGGGCAGTTTCCTGGTCTATCCGCTGCAGGGCTTCTCGCTGCACTGGTATCAGGACTTCTTCGCCTCGGCGGAATGGATGCGCGCACTGAAGAACAGCATCATCGTCGCCCCGGCGGCGACCGTGCTGGCGATGGTGTTCGGTACGCTGGCGGCCATCGGCCTGACCCGCGGCGATTTCCCCGGCAAGGCGCTGGTGATGGCGCTGGTGATTTCGCCGATGGTGGTGCCGGTGGTGATCATCGGTGTGGCGAGTTATCTGTTCTTCGCGCCGCTGGGCCTGGGCAACAGTTTCTTCTCGCTGATCGTGGTGCACGCGGTGCTGGGCGTGCCGTTCGTGATCATCACGGTGTCGGCGACGTTGCAGGGCTTCAACCACAACCTGGTGCGCGCCGCTGCCAGCCTGGGAGCTTCGCCGCTGACCGCATTCCGTCGCGTGACCTTGCCGCTGATTGCGCCGGGCGTGATTTCCGGGGCGTTGTTTGCCTTCGCGACGTCGTTTGATGAAGTGGTGGTGACGCTGTTCCTCGCCGGTCCCGAGCAGGCGACCCTGCCACGGCAGATGTTCAGCGGGATTCGTGAAAACCTCAGCCCGACCATCGCCGCCGCGGCAACGCTACTGATCGCCTTCTCGGTGATCCTGCTGCTGACCCTGGAATGGCTGCGAGGCCGCAGCGAAAAACTGCGCACCGCTCAGGTCTGAAGATCACTCGGTCAACTGTAGGAGCGAGCCTGCTCGCGATGGACGTCAACGATAACGCTGGAAGCCTGACACCCAGCGGCGTTTTCAAGTCCATCGCGAGCAGGCTCGCTCCTACAGGTGTTTTGTGTGGTTTTCGGGATGGATGGTCATTCATGTCCTGAATAGCAGACAAACCCCAATCCCCAGCTACTATTGTGCCCAGCTCCCCTACCTATAAGAGGCTGCGCACGATGAGTCTTTCCTCTTTCAAAATCGCTCACAAACTGATCACCGGCGCAGGGGCCATCGAGCAACTGGCCGCCGAGCTCACGCGCCTGGACATCGACAACCCGCTGATCGTCACTGACGCCGCGCTGGTCAAGTCCGGCACGGTGGAGCTGGCGCTCGCGCAGTTGGGCGGGCGCAGCTACGAAATTTTTGACCGCGTGCTGCCGGACCCGGAAATCGCCATCGTCGAAGACTGCATGCGGGTTTACCGCGAAGGCGGGCACGACGGGCTGATCGGTCTGGGTGGCGGCAGTGCGATTGATATCGCTAAAAGCGTCGCGGCGTATGCCGGTTATCACGGAGAGCTGCAGGATCTGTTCGGCATCGACCAGGTGCCGCGCAAGGGCCCGCCGCTGATCGCCATCCCGACCACCGCCGGCACCGGCTCGGAAGTGACCAACGTCGCGATCCTCTCCGACAAGGTCGCGCAGCTGAAAAAGGGCATCGTCAGCGACTACCTGTTGCCGGACGTGGCGCTGGTCAGCCCGCAAATGACCCTGACCTGTCCCCGCAGCGTGACCGCCGCCAGTGGTGTCGATGCGCTGGTGCATGCCATCGAATCCTACCTGTCGGTCAACGCCTCGGCGATTACCGACGCGCTGGCCATCGGCGCGATCAAGCTGATTGCCAAGGCGCTGCCCAAGGCCTACGCCAATCCGTCGAACCTGCAGGCCCGTGAAGACATGGCCACCGCCAGCCTCATGGCCGGCATGGCGTTCGGCAATGCTGGCGTTGGCGCGGTGCATGCGCTGGCGTATCCGCTCGGCGGGCGGTTCAACATCGCCCATGGCGTCAGCAACGCGTTGTTACTGCCGTATGTCATGACCTGGAACAAGATGGCCTGCGTCGAACGCATGCAGGATATTGCCGAGGCCATGGGAGTAAAGACCGCTCATCTGAGCGCCAATGAAGCGGCGGACAAAGCCGTCGAGGCGATGACCGAATTGTGCGCCGCAGTGGAAATCCCGCCGGGCCTGCGCAGTTTCGGTGTTCCCGAGGATGCGATCCCGGCCATGGCCGCGGAAGCCGCGGGGATTGAACGCCTGATGCGCAACAATCCACGCAAATTGAGTGCGATTGATATCGAGAAGATCTACCGCGCGGCGTACTGATCATCGCAGTCACGGTGCGCGCGCCAAAGCATGAGGTATACAATGCGCGCCATCGTGATTCTGCTCAGAAAAGGTGCGTCATGCAGCCCTTCGTAATTGCTCCGTCGATTCTCTCCGCCGACTTCGCCCGCCTGGGTGAAGAAGTGGACAACGTTCTGGCCGCCGGCGCCGACTTCGTGCACTTCGATGTCATGGACAACCACTACGTGCCGAACCTGACTATCGGCCCGATGGTCTGCGCCGCGCTGCGCAAGTACGGCGTCACCGCGCCGATTGACGCGCACCTTATGGTCAGCCCGGTGGACCGCATCGTCGGTGACTTCATTGAAGCCGGCGCGACCTACATCACCTTCCACCCGGAAGCCACGCAGCACGTCGACCGCTCCCTGCAACTGATCCGCGAAGGCGGCTGCAAGTCGGGCCTGGTGTTCAACCCGGCGACCCCGCTGGACGTGCTCAAGTACGTGATGGACAAGGTCGACATGATCCTGCTGATGAGCGTCAACCCGGGCTTCGGCGGGCAGAAGTTCATCCCCGGCACCCTCGACAAGCTGCGTGAAGCGCGTGCGCTGATCGATGCGTCCGGCCGTGACATTCGCCTGGAAATCGACGGCGGTGTGAACGTGAACAACATCCGTGAAATCGCTGCCGCTGGCGCTGATACCTTCGTGGCCGGCTCGGCGATCTTCAACGCGCCGAACTACCAGGAAGTGATCGAGAAGATGCGCTCCGAACTGGCGCTGGCTCGCCCATGAGTGGCTTTGAGCAGCTGTTCCCGGGCCGCCTGCCGCGTCTGGTGATGTTCGATCTGGATGGCACGCTGGTCGATTCGGTCCCGGATCTCGCTGCGGCAGTGGACAACATGCTGCTCAAACTCGGGCGCCAGCCTGTCGGCATCGAATCGGTGCGTGACTGGGTCGGCAACGGCGTGCACATGCTGGTACGCCGGGCTCTGGCCAATCACATCGACGCCGAGGGTGTCGATGAGGTCGAGGCTGAACATGCCCTGGAACTGTTCAACGGCTTTTATGAGGACGGTCACGACCTGACGGTGGTTTACCCCGGCGTGCGTGACACCCTCAAGTGGTTGAACAAACAAGGCGTGGAGATGGCGCTGATCACCAACAAGCCGGAGCGCTTCGTCGCGCCGTTGCTGGATCAGATGAAAATCGGTCGTTATTTCAAGTGGATCATCGGTGGAGACACCCTGCCACAAAAGAAACCCGACCCTGCCGCGCTGTTTTTCGTGATGAAAATGGCCAACATTCCTGCGTCGCAATCGTTGTTCGTCGGCGATTCGCGCAGCGATGTGCTGGCGGCGAAGGCGGCCGGGGTCAAATGCGTGGCCCTCAGTTACGGCTACAACCATGGTCGGCCGATAGCCGAAGAGTCGCCGGCACTGGTCATCGACGACCTGCGCAAGCTAATTCCCGGTTGCCTGGATCCGGCCGCTGGGATAACGTTGGCCGACGCTGTTCAACCCCCTTCTGGAAACGCCATCGTGGTGGTCACTCGCAAACTCTGGATGAAAGTCATCAAGGCCCTGGCCCGCTGGCGTTGGCGCGCCTGACTTTTTCCTGGCCGGTCTCCCGGCGCGTTTGCATACCTGACTGTTAGCACCTCAAGCCTCGAGGCTACCCCATGATCCGCGAAGAATTCCTGCGTTTGGCCGCTGCCGGCTATAACCGCATCCCGCTTGCCTGCGAAACCCTGGCTGACTTCGACACGCCGCTGTCGATCTACCTGAAACTGGCCGACGAACCCAACTCCTATCTGCTCGAATCCGTTCAGGGCGGGGAGAAGTGGGGCCGTTACTCGATCATCGGCCTGCCGTGCCGCACCGTGCTGCGGGTTCATGACCATCACGTCAGCGTGACCCATGACGGCATCGAAATCGAAAGCCATGACGTGGAAGATCCGCTGGCGTTCGTCGAAGCGTTCAAAGCCCGTTACAACGTTCCGACCATTCCCGGCCTGCCGCGCTTCAACGGTGGCCTGGTGGGTTACTTCGGTTACGACTGCGTGCGTTATGTGGAGAAGCGCCTGGGCAAGTGCCCGAATCCGGATCCACTGGGCGTGCCGGACATTCTGCTGATGGTGTCCGACGCCGTGGTGGTGTTCGACAACCTCGCCGGCAAGATGCACGCGATCGTCTTGGCCGACCCGGCGCAGGAAGACGCCTTCGAGCAAGGCCGCGCCCGCCTGGAAGAACTGCTGGAAAAACTTCGCCAGCCGATCACCCCGCGGCGTGGCCTGGATTTCAGCAAGCAACAGTCAGCTGATCCGGTGTTCCGCTCCAGTTTCACCCAAAACGATTACGAAAAAGCCGTCGACACCATCAAGGAATACATCCTGGCCGGTGACTGCATGCAGGTCGTGCCGTCCCAGCGCATGTCGATCGACTTCAAGGCGGCACCGATCGATCTGTACCGCGCGCTGCGTTGCTTCAACCCGACGCCTTACATGTACTTCTTCAACTTCGGCGATTTCCACGTCGTCGGCAGTTCGCCGGAAGTGCTGGTGCGGGTCGAAGACAACCTGATCACCGTCCGCCCGATTGCCGGCACGCGCCCGCGCGGCGCGAACGAGGAAGCGGACGTGGCGCTGGAAAAAGACCTGCTGTCCGACGACAAGGAAATCGCCGAGCACTTGATGCTGATCGACCTGGGTCGTAACGACACCGGTCGCGTATCGGAGATCGGTTCGGTGAAACTCACCGAGAAAATGGTCATCGAGCGTTATTCCAACGTGATGCACATTGTTTCCAACGTCACCGGGCAACTGAAGGCCGGGCTGACGGCGATGGACGCACTGCGGGCCATCCTGCCGGCGGGCACCTTGTCCGGCGCACCGAAGATTCGCGCGATGGAAATCATCGACGAACTGGAACCGGTCAAGCGTGGCGTCTACGGCGGCGCGGTCGGTTACTTCGCCTGGAACGGCAACATGGATACCGCGATCGCCATTCGCACCGCGGTGATCAAGAACGGTGAACTGCACGTGCAGGCCGGTGGCGGCATCGTTGCCGACTCGGTGCCGGCGCTGGAATGGGAAGAAACCCTGAACAAGCGTCGCGCCATGTTCCGTGCAGTCGCCCTGGCTGAACAAACCCCGGAAAGCTGACCGAACCACGTGACCCGTATGCCATGTCGCTTCGGCTGACAAAGCGCTGCGGGTCGCTCATTCGAAGGCAGCCCTTATAGTCCGTGAATTCAAGAGGTTCTTTAGCCATGTTGCTGATGATCGATAACTACGACTCTTTTACCTACAACGTTGTGCAATACCTGGGTGAGCTCGGCGCCGAGGTCAAGGTCGTGCGCAACGATGAGCTCACCATCGCCGAAATCGAAGCCCTCAACCCGGAGCGGATCGTCGTGTCCCCGGGCCCTTGCACGCCGACTGAAGCGGGCGTGTCGATCGATGTGATCAAGCATTTTGGCGGCAAATTGCCGATTCTCGGCGTGTGCCTGGGCCATCAGTCCATCGGCCAGGCCTTCGGCGGCGATGTGGTTCGCGCCCGCCAGGTGATGCACGGCAAGACCAGCCCGGTGTTCCATGAAGACAAGGGTGTGTTCGAAGGCCTGAACCATCCGCTGACAGTGACGCGCTATCACTCGTTGATCGTGAAGCGCGAAACGCTGCCGGATTGCCTGGAACTGACTGCCTGGACCCAGCTTGAAGACGGTTCGGTCGACGAGATCATGGGCCTGCGCCACAAGACGCTGAACATCGAAGGTGTGCAATTCCACCCTGAGTCTATCCTGACCGAACAGGGCCACGAGTTGTTCGCCAACTTCCTCAAACAAACCGGCGGCACGCGCTAAGGACTTTCCATGAATATCAAGACAGCCCTGGGCCGTATCGTCGATCAACTCGACCTCAGCACCGAAGAAATGCGCGATGTGATGCGCGAAATCATGACCGGGCAATGCACGGATGCGCAGATCGGCGCGTTCATGATGGCCATGCGCATGAAGAGCGAGAGCATCGACGAGATCGTCGGCGCGGTGTCGGTCATGCGCGAGCTGGCGGACAAGGTCGAGCTGAAGACCCTTGACGGCGTGGTCGATGTGGTCGGCACCGGCGGTGATGGAGCGAACATCTTCAACGTTTCGACGGCGTCTTCCTTTGTAGTCGCCGCCGCCGGTTGCACCGTGGCCAAGCACGGCAACCGTGCCGTGTCGGGTAAAAGCGGCAGTGCCGATCTGCTGGAGGCGGCGGGCATCTACCTGAACCTGACTCCGGTTCAAGTGGCGCGCTGCATCGACAACGTCGGCATCGGTTTCATGTTTGCCCAGACCCATCACAAAGCCATGAAATACGCCGCTGGTCCGCGCAAGGATCTCGGCCTGCGCACGCTGTTCAACATGCTCGGCCCGCTTACGAATCCGGCCGGTGTGAAGCATCAGGTGGTGGGCGTGTTCAGCCAGGCGTTGTGCCGGCCATTGGCCGAAGTCTTGCAGCGACTGGGCAGCAAGCACGTGCTGGTGGTGCATTCGAAGGATGGCCTCGACGAGTTCAGCCTGGCCGCACCGACCTTCGTGGCGGAATTGAAGAATGACCAGGTCACCGAATATTGGGTCGAGCCGGAAGACCTGGGCATGAAGAGCCAGAGCCTGCACGGCCTCTCGGTGGAAAGCCCGGCCGCGTCCCTGGAATTGATTCGCGATGCCCTCGGCAAGCGCAAGACCGAGAACGGTCAGAAAGCCGCCGAGATGATCGTGCTCAATGCCGGTGCGGCACTTTACGCCGCCGATCTGGCAACCAGTTTGAAAGAAGGCGTTGCCCTGGCGCACGATGCGCTGCACACAGGCCTCGCTCGGGAAAAACTTGAGGAGTTGGGTGCATTTACCGCGGTATTCAAAGTGGAGAATGAGGGATGAGTGTACCGACGGTTCTGGAAAACATTCTGGCGCGCAAGGTCCAGGAAGTCGCCGAGCGTAGCGCTCGTGTGAGCCTGGCCGAGCTGGAAAGTCTGGCCAAGGCGGCCGATGCACCCCGTGGTTTTGCCAAGGCACTGCTGGCGCAGGCCAAGCTGAAGCAGCCAGCGGTGATTGCTGAAATCAAGAAAGCTTCGCCGAGCAAAGGCGTGATCCGCGAAAATTTCGTGCCTGCCGACATCGCGAGAAGCTACGAGAAAGGCGGCGCGACCTGCCTGTCGGTGCTGACCGATATCGATTATTTCCAGGGCGCTGATGAGTATCTGCAGCAGGCCCGGGCGGCGTGCAAACTGCCGGTGATCCGCAAGGATTTCATGATCGATCCGTACCAGATCGTCGAAGCCCGTGCGTTGGGTGCGGATTGCGTGCTGTTGATCGTCTCTGCGCTGGATGACGTGAAAATGGCCGAGCTGGCGGCGGTCGCCAAAAGCGTCGGTCTCGATGTGCTGGTGGAAGTCCACGATGGCGATGAGCTGGAGCGGGCCTTGAAAACCCTCGACACACCGCTGGTCGGCGTGAACAACCGCAATCTGCACACCTTCGACGTCAGCCTCGAAACCACGCTGGATCTGTTGCCTCGGATTCCGCGGGATCGCCTGGTGATCACCGAAAGCGGCATCCTCAATCGGGCCGATGTCGAGCTGATGGAAATCAGCGACGTGTATGCGTTCCTGGTTGGCGAAGCGTTCATGCGCGCTGAAAGTCCGGGCACTGAGCTGCAGCGTCTGTTCTTTCCTGAGCGTGGTGTTGCTGTCAGCGGTTCGACTCTGGACTGAACATTCAAAGATTGAGTCGACACTATCGCGAGCAGGCTCGCTCCTACAGGTTTGGTGTGATCCATGTAGGAGCGAGCCTGCTCGCGATGGCGGCATAAGAAGCACCACAGACTGACCGTCCTATGGAAGACCTTATGACCTCTCCTGTTTCCTTGACCATCGAAGCGGGCCTGCAAGCCGAACAGGATTTGCTGGCCTCAGTCTGCACCGGCGATTCGGAGTTTGCTCTGCTGTTCTGGCAGCCAAACGACAAAGCACTGGTCATGCCACGCCGCCTGAACCGCCTGCCCGGTTTCGAAGCCGCCAGCGAAGTCTCGGCCGCAGCAGGCTGGCCAGTTCTCTTGCGTGAAACCGGCGGTGAACCCGTGCCGCAATCCGCTTCAACCATCAACATCGCACTGGTCTACGCGCCACCCCGTAGCGAAGGCGATCAAAACCGCATCGAAACCGCCTATCGCCGACTGTGCGATCCGATCTGTCAGTTGCTGGATGAATTGGGCGGTGTTTCGTCCCTGGGCGAAGTTGACGGCGCATTCTGCGATGGCCGTTTCAACGTCAACCTCGATGGCCGCAAGATGGTCGGCACCGCTCAACGCTGGCGCCAGAGCAAGGGCGGTTCGCGTCCGGTCGGGTTAGTGCATGGTGCGTTGCTGCTGGATAACGAGCGCGAATCGATGGTCGCGGCGGTCAATCGTTTCAATGAGGCGTGCGGTCTGGAACAACGGGTTCGTGCCGAGAGCCACATCGCCTTGCACGAAAAGTTTGCGGCACCCGATGCACTGGCGCGGCTCGACGCGCTCTATCGCCAGTTGCTGGCAGACATGTTCAGCGCTTAGCGCGTACCGAAGACCACCATGGTCTTGCCTTTCACATCCACCAGGTTGCGTTCTTCCAGATCCTTGAGGACGCGGCCGACCATCTCCCGGGAACACCCGACGATGCGCCCGATTTCCTGACGGGTCACCTTGATCTGCATGCCGTCGGGGTGGGTCATGGCGTCTGGCTGCTTGCACAGTTCCAGCAGGCAGCGGGCAACGCGGCCGGTGACATCGAAAAACGCCAGGTCACCAACTTTGCGTGTCGTGTTGCGCAGGCGCTGTGCGATTTGTCCGCTGAGCACGTAAAGAATGTCTGGATCTTGCTGGGACAACTCGCGGAATTTCGCGTAGCTGATTTCCGCGACTTCACACTCGATCTTGGCGCGCACCCAGGCGCTGCGTTGCTGTTCCAGTCCGGCCTGTTCAAACAGGCCCAGCTCCCCGAAAAAATCTCCGGCATTCAGATAGGCAATGATCATTTCACGGCCGTCGTCATCCTCGATCAGGATGGTGACCGAGCCTTTGATGATGAAGAACAGTGTCTCCGAGCGGTCGCCGGCGCAAATGATGTTGCTCTTGGCCGTGTAGCGACGGCGCTGGCAATGCATCAGCAGCTTGTCGAGGTTCTTGATTCTGGGTGTAGGGGGGGTAATAGCAACCATGGTTGTATCCCGAAAAGACTGCACGGTGTATTTGGTTTTTTTATGCGGCGCTGGGGCTGTTGCGAAGCTGGCTATGCGCCAGCGAATTGGCGCCAGCTTAACAGACACTTCCTGCAATATTCGAGCATTTACCTACAAGGTGGACGGTTATGTCCTAGGAAGGGAGCGCTGTCAATCAAGGGCCCTGTGCTAAGCTGGCGACCCTTTTTTTAGACAGTGGAGTCTTGGCGATGAAGGCACGCATCCAATGGGCTGGCGAAGCCATGTTCCTCGGCGAATCCGGCAGCGGTCATGTCGTGGTCATGGACGGGCCGCCCGATGCCGGTGGTCGTAACCTGGGTGTCCGGCCGATGGAAATGCTCCTGCTGGGCGTTGGCGGTTGCAGCAATTTCGATGTGGTCAGCATTCTCAAGAAGTCGCGTCAGGCAGTTGAAAGCTGCGAAGCCTTCCTCGAAGCCGAACGCGCGACCGAAGACCCGAAAGTCTTCACCAAGATCCACATGCACTTCGTGGTCAAGGGCCGCGGGCTGAAAGAAGCCCAGGTCAAACGTGCCATCGAGCTGTCTGCCGAGAAGTATTGCTCGGCGTCGATCATGCTCGGCGCGGCAGGTGTAGAGATTACCCACGACTACGAGATCATCGAACTCGGTTGAGTCGACATTCAACTATCATAAAAGCAGTGCAGACTCTGGCGATCCCAAGCTGACGTCTGCATAATGCGCCACTTTTTTCAGGGTAGTGGTCCGTCAGCCGACAGGCCGCTCGCCCGAACAGACAACCAAAATCGCCATCGCGAAGAGGTGTTAACCGTCCTACGCAGGTGCGTCGTTCGCATCTGACGGGCATGCTTGATCACGCGGCCCGGGCCGCAATACATAGAGAGTTTTTAACGGTGAAAAGCAAACTCAAGCTCCACGGGTTCAATAACCTGACAAAGACCTTGAGCTTCAACATCTATGACATCTGCTACGCGGAAACCCCGCAAGACCAGCAGGCTTACGTCGAGTACATCAATGAAGAGTACAACGCGAAACGCCTGACGCAGATCCTCACGGAAGTTGTCGATATCATTGGTGCCAATATCCTGAACATCGCCAGTCAGGACTACGACCCACAAGGCGCCAGCGTCACGATTCTGATTTCGGAAGAGCCAGTGACCCCGACCGAAAGCCAGATCGAAGAATCCCCGGGCCCGTTGCCTGAAATTATTCTGGCCCACCTCGACAAGAGCCACATCACGGTGCACACCTACCCGGAAATCCATCCGGACGACGGCATTGCGACCTTCCGTGTGGACATTGACGTGTCGACCTGTGGTGTCATTTCACCGCTTAAAGCGCTCAACTTCCTGATTCACCAGTTCGATTCGGACATCGTGACCGTGGATTACCGTGTGCGCGGCTTCACCCGTGACGTTGAAGGCAACAAGCATTTCATCGATCACGAGATCAATTCGATCCAGAACTACCTGTCCGAAGACACCCGCGACGCGTACCAGATGACCGACGTGAACGTGTACCAGGAAAACCTGTTCCACACCAAAATGCTGTTGAAGAACTTCGAACTGGATAACTACCTGTTCGGCGACGCTACCAACAACCTGTCCCCGGAGCAGCGTGCTCAGGTGACCGATCGTGTGAAACACGAAATGCTCGAAATCTTCTACGCGCGCAATATGCCGACCTAAGATTCTCGAAGGCACAAAAAAGGCGACTCCCTCACGGCAGTCGCCTTTTTTATTGTGGTTTCACAATCCACTGTAGGAGCGAGCCTGCTCGCGATGAACGTTAACGATTACGCGTAATTCCTGAATCAACGCGTCGCGTATGAGTCCATCGCGAGCAGGCTCGCTCCCACAGGAAGCTGGAATCAGATCCGGTATGTACTCTTGGTCATCACCTTGGCCATCAAGCTCATCCCGAACTTCACCGGTGCCGGAAAACGAAAACCCCCGGCCTCCAGAGCACTTTCAGCATGGTGCTCTTCATCAATCCGCATCTGCTCAAGAATCGCCCGGGATTTTTCGTCCTCGGCCGGCAGTTGCTCGAGGTGTTCATTCAGGTGCTTGCACACCTGATCCTCGGTCGCAGCAACAAAACCCAGGCTGACTTTATCGCTGATCAACCCGGCCACCGCACCAATCCCGAAGGACATACCGTAGAACAACGGATTGAGAATGCTGGTGTGACTGCCCAATTGCTTGATGCGTTGTTCGCACCAGACCAGGTGGTCGATTTCTTCTTCCGCGGCATGTTCCATGGCCGCACGCACCTGCGGCAGCTTCGCGGTCAGGGCCTGGCCCTGATACAGCGCCTGGGCGCAGACTTCGCCGGTATGGTTGATGCGCATCAGACCGGCAACGTGCCGGGTGTCTTCATCGCTCATTTGCGCTTCCGGCTGCACGATCGCAGGGGATGGACGGTACGGCTGGCCGCTGAAAGGCAGCAGGGTACGCATCGCGGCATCGGCTTGCAGCAGAAGACGGTCAATCGGCGAGTAGTGACGTTGGGTAGTCATGCTGACCTCCGGGAAGAATCTCGGCGGCCAGTTTAACCCAATCGGCCGGGGAAGGTTTGCGCTGGGTCATTGCGACGCAGGAAGCATCTGTAGGAACCGGCTTGCCGGCGATAGCGGCGGATCAGTCGACACATCCATCGCTTGAAAGGACGCCGTGCCGGCAAGCCGGCTCCTACACGGGTAGGGTATGAATCAGCCCGGCGGCCAGTGCATCTGGCGCTGACCCAGCACGTGCATATGAATGTGGTAGACCGTCTGCCCACCTTCTTCATTGCAGTTCATGACAACACGAAAGCCTTTTTCGCAGCCCAGTTCCAGTGCCAGGCGCTGAGCCGTGAACAGAATATGCCCGGCCAATGCCTTGTCGTCCTCGGTGAGGTCGTTCAGGGTGCGCACCGGTTTTTTCGGGATCACCAGAAAATGCACCGGGGCCTGTGGGGCGATGTCGTGGAAGGCCAGAACCTGGTCGTCCTCGTAGATGATCTTCGCCGGGATTTCCCGGTTGATGATCTTGGTGAACAGAGTATCCACAGCTGTTTTCTCCGTTGTTTGGGCTGGCTTGAGTGTACTCAGGGGGAGTGCACCCGCCCAGTGTTTTGCCGTAGGGCGCTTTCAGCGCGGGCAGTAAGCCTTGTTGACCATGCCTGCGATTGTCCGGTTCAGCCAGCGTGAACCGAGCCGTGGCATGAAGGCGAACCAGCGATTGCGCCGACCGGGAATAATGATTGCGCGGTTTTTCTCCAGCGCCCGCACGGTGTAGAGCGCCACTTCCTCGGGGCTCATCAGCAGTTTGCTGTCGGCCAGTTTGACCGTGTCCAGTTGTGCGGTGCGGAAGAACGCCGTGCGCGTCGGGCCGGGGCAAAGCACCGACACCTTGACTGCGCATTTCTTCAATTCAACCCGCAGCCCTTCGGAGAAGTGCAGCACATACGCCTTGCTGGCGTAGTAAGTGCTCATCCAGGGGCCGGGATTGAAAGCTGCGACCGACGCGACATTCAAAATCTGCCCGCCACCCTGCAAGGCCATGCTGTTGCCGATGGCGTGGCACAAGCGGGTGAGGGCAAGGATGTTCACTTCGATCAGGTCTTGTTCGGTCATCCAGTCCTGCGCCAGGAACGGGCCGCAGGTGCCGATGCCGGCGCAGTTCACCAGCAAGTCGATGTGCCGGTCACCTTCCTCCAGTTCCAGCAAAAAGCCAGACAACCGCAGCGGTTCGCCGAGGTCGCAGGCGCGGAACAGCACTTCCACGCCAAACCGTTGGGTCAGTTCAATCGCAATGCTTTCCAGCTGATCACGCTGTCGGGCCACCAGAATCAGGCTGCGGCCGCGGCGAGCCAGCGCTTCGGCCATCGCCAGGCCGATGCCACTGGAAGCGCCAGTGATCAGAGCGTAACGGGTCATGCAGTTCTCCATCGCAACAGCTCCGCGCCGGCGACGCAGGTGTCACGGGCGGGGAGCGCTGTTCATTCTTTCGCAGAGTCTACAGGGGCCGAGGCTTCTTCGGCTTCATCGTCTGCGGAATCCGGCACTTGTTCAGCTTCTTCTGACGGCTCGACTTCCACTTCGTCGGTGGTCACCGAACCGCTGTCGTAGCTGGTTTCGGCAGCGGTTTCGTACTCTTGCTGGATCGCGCTGAAGCCACCGGCGATTGCACCAATGAACACGACGGCAATGAACACGACCCACAACGAAGAGAGCACTTTGACTGCGGTGCTGTTCGGCGGCGGTGGCGGGCCATAGCGATTGGCGACGTTGCTGCCCGGGACGCACATGATCACGAACGGGAAGAAACTGCCTACGAACGGCACGAGGTTCAGCAGCCACAGCCAGCCGGACCAGCCAATGTCGTGCAGGCGTTGAACGCTGATCTGAATGCTGACCACCGCAATGGCGACACCCAGAATGATTGCCAACAAGCCTCCGACAATCAGGCCTGCGGTGGAGTCGCTGTTGATCAGGCCGATAGCAAAAATCGCGGCAACCGAGCCGATGCCCAGCATGACCAGCGTCAGGACCATGGTCCACGCCAGATAGCGCAATCGGCCAATACGCCCGGTTACGCCGAACGGTTTGAGCGTAGCGAACTGCGGCAGGTTTTCGCCAACGGTGGCCCGGGGTGGCGCATACGGGGACTCGGGGTCTGCAAATACCGGTTGGCTGCTGGCGGGAGCGTGGTGATGAGCGTCGGCCAGGCTCAGCTCAATCAAAGGTTCGGCTTCGATACGGGCATTGATGCCGGTTTTTGTCAGCGCCTGAAGATAGGTTTGCGCCTCCGGCTGCGACAGGCCTTGCTTGAGCGTGACCGTCTGCCCGCTGAACAGCCGCTCCACAGCCGCTACTTCGCTTTTGTACAGCGCCGCCAGATTGAGCTTGGCAGTGGTGATATCGACACCCGGCAGCAGTGTGCCGTCGAATACGATGTTGAAACGGTTGTCGCTCATTGCGAGGCATCCTTGTCGCGAGTGTTTGAGTGGTGGGGGTGTTGCGAGCGGAAGTGTAAGGCCTGTCGGGGATGACAGGCCAAGCTTTCCTGTCAGCGCGGCCAGCGTTTCGGCAGTTGCGCTGCCAGTTCCAGGGCCTTGCGGTATTCAGCGTCCAGTCGGGCGACCAGTTGATCCACGCTCGGCAGATCATCGATCTCGCCGACGCCCTGACCGGCGGACCAAACGGTTTTCCAGGCCTTGGCTTCATCGCTCAACGGTTTGAGCTTGGAGCCGAAATTGACCTCACCCTTGTTTTGCAGCGCCGCCATGTCGAAACCGGCCGCTTCCAGGCTCTGGCGCATGAAGCTCGCCGGTACGCCCGACACCGCTGGGGTATGAATGATGTCTGCCGCTCTGGAAGTCAGCAGCATCTCTTTGTAGGCCGCGGGCGCATGACTTTCGGTGGTGCCGATGAATCGCGTACCGAAGTAGGCGAGGTCTGCACCGAGCAATTGCGCAGCGAGAATCTCGTGACCGTGGTTCAGGCAGCCGGCCAGCAGCAGGGTCTTGTCGAAGAACTGGCGGATTTCGGCGATCAGCGAGAACGGGCTCCAGGTGCCGGCGTGTCCACCGGCCCCGGCGGCCACGGCGATCAGGCCATCGACACCCGCTTCAGCCGCTTTCTCGGCATGGCGGCGAGTGGTCACGTCATGGAACACCAGACCGCCATAACTGTGAACGGCATCGACCAGTTCTTTCACGGCGCCAAGGCTGGTGATCACGATCGGTACTTTATGCTCGATGCAGATGTCCAGATCCGCTTGTAGTCGCGGGTTGCTGTTGTGGACGATCAGGTTCACCGCGTACGGCGCCGGGTTCTCCAGTGTCGCCAACCCTGCCTCGATCTCTTCCAGCCAGGCCTTGAAGCCGCTGCTTTCGCGCTGGTTCAGTGCGGGAAAGCTGCCCACCACGCCATTGCGGCAGCAGGCGAGCACCAGTTGCGGGTTGGAAATCAGAAACATCGGCGCCGCCACGACGGGCAAACGCAAACGTTGTTCGAGCAAAGCGGGCAGCGACATTGGAAGTACCCCGGTGATTGGTGCCGATTGAAGTTAGAACGGCCGAACGACAACCAGAATTACGATAGCCAGCAATATCAGAACCGGCACTTCATTGAACCAGCGATAAAAGACATGGCTGCGGGTGTTCTCGCCACGGGCAAAACGTTTTACCTGCGCGCCGCACATGTGGTGATAGCCGATCAGGATGACCACCAGGGTCAGCTTGGCGTGGATCCACGCGCCCTGGCTGAAGATGCTCGGGTTGAGGTAGATCAGCGCAATACCGAAGATCAGTGTGGCGATCATCGCCGGGCCCATGATGCCGCGGTACAACTTGCGCTCCATGAGACTGAAGCGTTCCTTGCTGACGGTGTCTTCGCTTTGAGCGTGATAGACGAACAGGCGCGGCAGGTAGAACAGGCCGGCAAACCAGCAGACCATGCTGATGATGTGAAGCGCTTTGAGCCACAGATAAAGCATTTTTAGTTATTCCCAGGTTCACGGTAGCCCGAATAGTAGAGGCTTGAGGCTCCGCACGTCACCTTGACGGTTGTCGCAGGGGCGCGCGGCCCCTATTATCGACGGCTTTCCAGTGGGTTCGTTGAGGGCAGGTTTATGGTCAAGGTCGGTATCGTCGGCGGCACGGGTTACACCGGTGTCGAACTGCTGCGTCTGTTGGCACAGCATCCGCAGGCAGAAGTGGTCGTGATCACTTCCCGATCCGAGGCCGGTCTGGCCGTGGCTGACATGTACCCGAACCTGCGCGGTCATTACGATGGCCTGGCGTTCAGCGTTCCGGACATCAAGACCCTGGGCGCCTGCGACGTGGTGTTCTTTGCCACGCCTCATGGTGTTGCCCATGCCTTGGCGGGTGAGCTGCTGGCGGCCGGGACCAAGGTGATCGACCTGTCGGCGGATTTCCGTCTGCAAGACGCGGATGAGTGGGCCAAGTGGTACGGCCAGCCGCACGGTGCGCCGCAATTGCTCGAAGAAGCGGTCTATGGCTTGCCGGAAGTCAATCGCGAACAGATCAAACAGGCTCGCCTGATCGCCGTGCCGGGTTGCTACCCGACGGCCACGCAGTTGGGTTTCCTTCCATTGCTCGAAGCGGGCCTTGCCGATACGTCGCGCCTGATCGCTGACTGCAAGTCTGGTGTCAGTGGCGCCGGTCGCGGTGCTGCCGTAGGTTCGCTGTACTCCGAGACGTCGGAAAGCATGAAGGCTTACGCCGTCAAAGGTCACCGTCACTTGCCGGAAATTCGCCAGGGACTGCGTCGCGCAGCGGGCAAGGATGTCGGTCTGACATTCGTTCCGCACCTGACGCCAATGATCCGCGGCATCCACTCGACACTTTACGCAACGGTCGTGGATCGCTCGGTGGATCTGCAGGCGCTGTTTGAAAAGCGTTATGCCAACGAACCGTTCGTCGATGTGATGCCGGCGGGCAGTCACCCGGAAACCCGTAGCGTGCGCGGTGCCAACGTTTGCCGAATTGCCGTACATCGTCCGCAGGACGGTGATTTGGTGGTGGTGTTGTCGGTGATCGATAACCTGGTCAAAGGCGCGTCGGGCCAGGCGGTGCAGAACCTGAACATCCTGTTCGGGCTGGATGAGCGTCTGGGCCTGTCCCACGCGGGCATGCTGCCGTAAGGCTTGATCCCGCCCAGCAAAAAGGCCCGTCGAACGGGCCTTTTTGCATTTACGGCCGATAATCGGGTTTATTGATATACCGTAACAATAGTTGACCGCTTTTCTAGGAGAAGCGGATAATGCGCGTCATCACGCATTATGGCGGCGTAACGCCGGGAGATAGTCAGCATGAGCGTCGAATCCTTCACCCCCACGGCTTTGCAATTCACCCACGGTGCCGCGCACAAGGTGAAGAGCCTGGTCGATGAAGAGGGGAATGATCGCTTGAAGCTGCGCGTATTCGTTACGGGCGGCGGTTGTTCAGGTTTTCAGTACGGCTTCACCTTCGATGAAGAAGTGGCCGATGACGACACCATCGTCGAGCGCGAAGGCGTGAGCCTGGTGGTCGATCCGATGAGCTTCCAGTACCTGGCAGGCGCCGAGGTGGATTACCAGGAAGGTCTGGAAGGTTCGCGTTTCGTCATCAAGAACCCGAACGCCAGCACCACGTGTGGCTGCGGCTCTTCGTTCTCGATCTGATCGCGCGTCACTGCATTACAAACGCCGCATGGCCTCAGGGCTCTGCGGCGTTTTGCTGTCTGGCGTTCAGGCGGGGTAGATGGCGCCGAGTACGCGCAAGCCGCGGGCGCCGGTGACGCTCGGGCGATTGGCTGCGATCCCTTCCAGGCAGCAATGGGCCAGCCAGGCGAAAGCCATGGCTTCGACCCAGTCCGGGTCGACACCGTGAGTGGCGGTGCTGCTGACCTTGGCGTTTGGCAGCAGGCTGGCCAGGCGTTTCATCAGCGTCGCGTTGTGCGCGCCGCCACCGCAGATCAGCAACTCCTGTGTATCCGCTTGAGCGTTTTGCAGTGATTCGATGATGGTCAGCGCGGTCAGCTCGAGCAATGTTGCCTGCACGTCTGCGCTGGCGAATGCTGGCAATTGCGAAAGATGCCGTGTCAGCCAGGGCAGGTTGAACACTTCACGGCCGGTGCTTTTCGGGCCTTTGGTCACGAAAAACGGATCGCTGAGCAGTGCAGTCAACAGAACAGGTTCGACTTTACCGCTGGCAGCCCAGTGGCCGTCGCGATCGTAGTTGTCGCCGCGTTGCTGATGAATCCACGCATCCAGTAACACATTCCCGGGGCCACAGTCGAAACCCGCTACAGGTTTGCCGGGTTCAATCAGGCTGAGATTGCTGAAGCCGCCTACGTTCAATACCGCACGGTTGCCCGCCTGCTCTTCAAACAAAGCTTCGTGGAAGGCCGGAACGAGCGGGGCGCCTTGACCGCCTGCGGCAACGTCGCGGCTGCGGAAGTCGCTGACTACGGTGATACCGGTCAATTCCGTCAGTAGGGCAGGGTTGCCGATTTGTACCGTGAAGCCGCGCGCCGGTTCGTGGCGAATGGTCTGGCCATGGCTGCCAATCGCGCGAATGTCTTCGGGTTTCAGGTTTTGCTGATCAAGCAGGGTATGAATGCCCTGCGCCGCCAGCTTCACCCAGTTCTGCTGGGCAATGGCGGAGCGGGCGATTTCGTCCGGGCCGCTTGCGCACAAGCCGAGCAGCTCGGTGCGCAGGGCGTCAGGCATGGGAATGTAGTGCGTGGCGACCAGTTTGATCGCCGGACTCAGCTCAACCAGTGCGATGTCCAGGCCATCGAGACTGGTTCCGGACATCACACCTATATAGAGCGTCATGATTTAGCGTTTGCTCGAAGCCAGTTGGGTGGATTTTTCTTGATCCATGCGCGCCATCAGAGGCTGGCTCTGCGCGAGGAAACGAGCCCGTTCTGCTTTGGAGATTGGGTCGGCCATCGCCACTTTCTGGCCCAGCGGATCGACGTGCACGCCATTGACCTGGAACTCGTAGTGCAAATGCGGCCCGGTGGACAGGCCGGTAGTGCCGATGTAGCCGATCACTTGACCCTGCTTGACGGAGCTGCCGGTCTGGACGCCTTTTGCAAAGCCCTGCATATGGCCATACAGCGTGCGATACGTGTTGCCGTGCTGGATGATCACGGTATTGCCATAACCACCGCGACGGCCGGCCAACAACACCTTGCCGTCACCGGCCGCCTTGATTGGCGTACCGCGCGGCGCTGCGTAGTCGACACCTTTGTGGGCGCGGATCTTGTTCAGGATCGGGTGCTTGCGGCCCATGGAGAACTTGGAGCTGATGCGGGCGAAGTCTACCGGCGTACGGATAAACGCCTTGCGCATGCTGTTGCCGTCGGCGGTGTAGTAACTGCTGTTGCCTTGTTTGTTGGTGTAGCGCACGGCGGTGTAGGTCTTGCCGCGGTTGGTGAAGCGCGCGGAAAGGATGGGGCCGTTACCGACGGCTTTGCCGTTGACGACTTTCTGTTCGTAGATCACGTCGAACTCGTCGCCCTGGCGAATATCCTGGGCGAAGTCGACGTCATAGCCAAACACGCTGGCCATGTCCATGGTCAGGCTGTGGGACAGGCCGGCGCGGGCGGCGGACTGCGACAGCGAGCTGTTGATCACGCCGTGAACGTAGGCGGAGCGCACGGTAGGCTTGGCGGTGATGCGGTTGAATACATAACCCTTGTCGTTCTTGGTCAGGGTAATGGTTTCGAGGTCGCTGACCTTGCTGTGCAGGTTGGTCAGCTGGCCTTCGGGGTTCAGTTCGAATTCGAGCTTCTGGCCGTGCTTGAGTTGGCTGAACTGCTTGGCCTGTTTGTCGCTGGCCATTACTTCATGCACCGACGCGGCTGGAAGGCCGACCTTCTCGAACAGTGTGGAGAGCGTATCGCCTTTGGCGACTGTCACTTCCCTGTGATTAGGTCCCTTCTTTTCTTCGACAACCGGCGCTGGCGCGGCCTCTGCGGTTTCCTGGGGTTCTTCCGCGCCGTTTTCGATCTGCGCGAATGGGGAAGTTACCGGCTCATTTGTGGCTTGTGTGGCGTCGGCAGCGTCTTGATCTTGTGTCAGTTGTTCAGCAGGGCTTTCCAGTTCAAGACTGAGGGTTGTCTTTTTGGCTTCTACATCGCTGGAAGGGAATACCAGAAGCGCCAGGCTCAGAAGGGCGGCGATGCCACTTGCTGCGAGCAGGTGGGTCTTCGGGTAAAGCGGTGGCGCTTTAGACGATTCTTGGGTCATAGGTAATTTTGACTTTGAAAAAGATGAATTGGAAAAGATGAATGACATGATGAAGATGAAATAACTGTATAAAATATAACCAAATCATCTCTGAAGCAAGTCCGTGGTCACTCTGCCAGCGGATTGGCGTCATTGCGCCGGCCAAACTTTGTATTTGACGCGTGATCTTGTATGGTTGGTTCCCTTTGAATTCGAGCCTTGCGGGTCTGTTATGAAGTCGGTTGAAGAGCAGCTAGCGCTGATCAAACGTGGTGCGGAAGAACTGTTGGTCGAGTCCGAGCTGGTCGAAAAGCTCAAGCGTGGCCAGCCGCTACGTATTAAGGCAGGCTTCGATCCGACCGCGCCGGATTTGCACCTGGGTCACACCGTGCTTATTAATAAGCTGCGCCAGTTCCAGGAACTGGGGCATCAGGTGATCTTCCTTATAGGTGACTTCACCGGGATGATCGGTGATCCGAGCGGCAAGAGCGCCACGCGTCCACCGCTTACCCGTGAGCAGGTTCTCGAGAATGCCGAGACCTACAAGACTCAAGTGTTCAAGATTCTTGATCCGGCGAAAACCGAGGTGGCGTTCAACTCCACCTGGATGGACCAGATGGGGCCGGCTGACTTCATTCGCCTGACTTCGCAATACACCGTCGCTCGCATGCTCGAGCGCGACGATTTCGACAAGCGCTACACCACCAATCAGCCAATCGCCATCCATGAGTTTCTCTATCCGCTGGTTCAGGGCTACGACTCGGTCGCCTTGCGTGCTGATGTCGAGTTGGGCGGTACCGACCAGAAGTTCAACCTGTTGATGGGGCGTGAACTGCAGCGTGGTTATGGGCAGGAGCCGCAGTGCATTCTGACCATGCCGTTGCTCGAAGGTCTGGATGGCGTGAAGAAGATGTCCAAGTCTTTGGGCAACTACGTCGGCATTCAGGAAGCGCCGGGTGTCATGTACAGCAAACTGGTTTCGATTCCGGATGCGCTGATGTGGCGTTACTTCGAGCTGCTCAGCTTCCGTTCCATGGAAGAGATCAATGCGTTCCGTGCTGATGTCGAGGCGGGTGCCAATCCGCGTGACATCAAGATCAAGCTGGCGGAAGAGATCGTTGCGCGCTTCCATGGTGAAGAGGCTGCGGCCAATGCCCATCGTGCGGCGGGTAATCGCATGAAGGATGGCGAGTTGCCAGACGACCTGCCGGAAATCGAACTGACCGCTACCGAAGATATGCCGATCGCTGCCGTCCTTAATAAGGCTGGTCTGGTGAAGAACTCGGCAGTGGCGCGTGATCTGCTGAATTCCGGCGGTGTGCGTATAGATGGTGAGGTTGTAGATCGCACCTTTATATACGTACTCGGCGCGACCCATGTTTGCCAGGCCGGAAAGAAGGCATTTGCGCGTATTTCGCTCAAATCTGAATAAGGCTGAAATTAGGGGTTGACGGCAGATTCTGGAAGTCTATAATTCGCCCCACTTCCGGCGCAGTCGAAACGGAAAACTCCTTGGTAAACAACGAGTTACGCAGTTTTCGGCAGCGAGTTGCTTCAGGTCATCGAAGCTCAGAAGGAGTCGGTCAAGCGGTGTTGTAAGGCTTGATGGACGGTTCGATCTTCTCGGTCGAAAGCGGAGAAAAAGAGGTGTTGACAGCAGCGAGTAACGCTGTAGAATTCGCCTCCCGCTAACGAGAGATCGGAAGCGCAAGTGGTTGAAGTTGCAAGGGAAACTTTGAAAACTTCTGAAAATAACCGCTTGACAGCAACAGAGGCTGCTGTAGAATGCGCGCCTCGGTTGAGACGAAAGATCTTAACCAACCGCTCTTTAACAACTGAATCAAGCAATTCGTGTGGGTGCTTGTGGAGTCAGACTGATAGTCAACAAGATTATCAGCATCACAAGTTACTCCGCGAGAAATCAAAGATGTAACCAACGATTGCTGAGTCAAGTTTAGGGTTTCTTAAAAACCCAAAGATGTTTGAACTGAAGAGTTTGATCATGGCTCAGATTGAACGCTGGCGGCAGGCCTAACACATGCAAGTCGAGCGGTAGAGAGAAGCTTGCTTCTCTTGAGAGCGGCGGACGGGTGAGTAATGCCTAGGAATCTGCCTGGTAGTGGGGGATAACGTTCGGAAACGGACGCTAATACCGCATACGTCCTACGGGAGAAAGCAGGGGACCTTCGGGCCTTGCGCTATCAGATGAGCCTAGGTCGGATTAGCTAGTTGGTGAGGTAATGGCTCACCAAGGCGACGATCCGTAACTGGTCTGAGAGGATGATCAGTCACACTGGAACTGAGACACGGTCCAGACTCCTACGGGAGGCAGCAGTGGGGAATATTGGACAATGGGCGAAAGCCTGATCCAGCCATGCCGCGTGTGTGAAGAAGGTCTTCGGATTGTAAAGCACTTTAAGTTGGGAGGAAGGGCAGTAAATTAATACTTTGCTGTTTTGACGTTACCGACAGAATAAGCACCGGCTAACTCTGTGCCAGCAGCCGCGGTAATACAGAGGGTGCAAGCGTTAATCGGAATTACTGGGCGTAAAGCGCGCGTAGGTGGTTTGTTAAGTTGGATGTGAAAGCCCCGGGCTCAACCTGGGAACTGCATTCAAAACTGACAAGCTAGAGTATGGTAGAGGGTGGTGGAATTTCCTGTGTAGCGGTGAAATGCGTAGATATAGGAAGGAACACCAGTGGCGAAGGCGACCACCTGGACTGATACTGACACTGAGGTGCGAAAGCGTGGGGAGCAAACAGGATTAGATACCCTGGTAGTCCACGCCGTAAACGATGTCAACTAGCCGTTGGGAGCCTTGAGCTCTTAGTGGCGCAGCTAACGCATTAAGTTGACCGCCTGGGGAGTACGGCCGCAAGGTTAAAACTCAAATGAATTGACGGGGGCCCGCACAAGCGGTGGAGCATGTGGTTTAATTCGAAGCAACGCGAAGAACCTTACCAGGCCTTGACATCCAATGAACTTTCCAGAGATGGATTGGTGCCTTCGGGAACATTGAGACAGGTGCTGCATGGCTGTCGTCAGCTCGTGTCGTGAGATGTTGGGTTAAGTCCCGTAACGAGCGCAACCCTTGTCCTTAGTTACCAGCACGTAATGGTGGGCACTCTAAGGAGACTGCCGGTGACAAACCGGAGGAAGGTGGGGATGACGTCAAGTCATCATGGCCCTTACGGCCTGGGCTACACACGTGCTACAATGGTCGGTACAGAGGGTTGCCAAGCCGCGAGGTGGAGCTAATCCCATAAAACCGATCGTAGTCCGGATCGCAGTCTGCAACTCGACTGCGTGAAGTCGGAATCGCTAGTAATCGCGAATCAGAATGTCGCGGTGAATACGTTCCCGGGCCTTGTACACACCGCCCGTCACACCATGGGAGTGGGTTGCACCAGAAGTAGCTAGTCTAACCTTCGGGAGGACGGTTACCACGGTGTGATTCATGACTGGGGTGAAGTCGTAACAAGGTAGCCGTAGGGGAACCTGCGGCTGGATCACCTCCTTAATCGACGACATCAGCTGCTCCATAAGTTCCCACACGAATTGCTTGATTCATTGAAGAAGACGATAAGAAGCAGCCCGAAATTGGGTCTGTAGCTCAGTTGGTTAGAGCGCACCCCTGATAAGGGTGAGGTCGGCAGTTCGAATCTGCCCAGACCCACCAATTTTTGTGTGGGATCCTGTAGCAATACGGGGCCATAGCTCAGCTGGGAGAGCGCCTGCCTTGCACGCAGGAGGTCAACGGTTCGATCCCGTTTGGCTCCACCACTACTGCTTCTGTTTGTTGAAAGCTTAGAAATGAGCATTCCATGGTGACATGGTGAATGTTGATTTCTAGTCTTTGGCTAGATCGTTCTTTAAAAATTTGGGTATGTGATAGAAAGATAGACTGAACGTTACTTTCACTGGTAACGGATCAGGCTAAGGTAAAATTTGTGAGTTTAATCGCGAATTTTCGGCGAATGTCGTCTTCACAGTATAACCAGATTGCTTGGGGTTATATGGTCAAGTGAAGAAGCGCATACGGTGGATGCCTTGGCAGTCAGAGGCGATGAAAGACGTGGTAGCCTGCGAAAAGCTTCGGGGAGTCGGCAAACAGACTTTGATCCGGAGATGTCTGAATGGGGGAACCCACCTAACATAAGTTAGGTATCTTAAGCTGAATACATAGGCTTAAGAAGCGAACCAGGGGAACTGAAACATCTAAGTACCCTGAGGAAAAGAAATCAACCGAGATTCCCTTAGTAGTGGCGAGCGAACGGGGACTAGCCCTTAAGTGGCTTTGAGATTAGCGGAACGCTCTGGAAAGTGCGGCCATAGTGGGTGATAGCCCTGTACGCGAAAATCTCTTAGTCATGAAATCGAGTAGGACGGAGCACGAGAAACTTTGTCTGAATATGGGGGGACCATCCTCCAAGGCTAAATACTACTGACTGACCGATAGTGAACTAGTACCGTGAGGGAAAGGCGAAAAGAACCCCGGAGAGGGGAGTGAAATAGATCCTGAAACCGTATGCGTACAAGCAGTGGGAGCCCACTTTGTTGGGTGACTGCGTACCTTTTGTATAATGGGTCAGCGACTTATTTTCAGTGGCGAGCTTAACCGAATAGGGGAGGCGTAGCGAAAGCGAGTCTTAATAGGGCGTCTAGTCGCTGGGAATAGACCCGAAACCGGGCGATCTATCCATGGGCAGGTTGAAGGTTGGGTAACACTAACTGGAGGACCGAACCGACTACCGTTGAAAAGTTAGCGGATGACCTGTGGATCGGAGTGAAAGGCTAATCAAGCTCGGAGATAGCTGGTTCTCCTCGAAAGCTATTTAGGTAGCGCCTCATGTATCACTGTAGGGGGTAGAGCACTGTTTCGGCTAGGGGGTCATCCCGACTTACCAAACCGATGCAAACTCCGAATACCTACAAGTGCCGAGCATGGGAGACACACGGCGGGTGCTAACGTCCGTCGTGAAAAGGGAAACAACCCAGACCGTCAGCTAAGGTCCCAAAGTTATGGTTAAGTGGGAAACGATGTGGGAAGGCTTAGACAGCTAGGAGGTTGGCTTAGAAGCAGCCACCCTTTAAAGAAAGCGTAATAGCTCACTAGTCGAGTCGGCCTGCGCGGAAGATGTAACGGGGCTCAAACCATACACCGAAGCTACGGGTATCACTTAGGTGATGCGGTAGAGGAGCGTTCTGTAAGCCTGTGAAGGTGAGTTGAGAAGCTTGCTGGAGGTATCAGAAGTGCGAATGCTGACATGAGTAACGACAATGGGTGTGAAAAACACCCACGCCGAAAGACCAAGGTTTCCTGCGCAACGTTAATCGACGCAGGGTTAGTCGGTCCCTAAGGCGAGGCTGAAAAGCGTAGTCGATGGAAAACAGGTTAATATTCCTGTACTTCTGGTTATTGCGATGGAGGGACGGAGAAGGCTAGGCCAGCTTGGCGTTGGTTGTCCAAGTTTAAGGTGGTAGGCTGGAATCTTAGGTAAATCCGGGATTCTAAGGCCGAGAGCTGATGACGAGTGTTCTTTTAGAACACGAAGTGGTTGATGCCATGCTTCCAAGAAAAGCTTCTAAGCTTCAGGTAACCAGGAACCGTACCCCAAACCGACACAGGTGGTTGGGTAGAGAATACCAAGGCGCTTGAGAGAACTCGGGTGAAGGAACTAGGCAAAATGGCACCGTAACTTCGGGAGAAGGTGCGCCGGTGAGGGTGAAGGACTTGCTCCGTAAGCTCATGCCGGTCGAAGATACCAGGCCGCTGCGACTGTTTATTAAAAACACAGCACTCTGCAAACACGAAAGTGGACGTATAGGGTGTGACGCCTGCCCGGTGCCGGAAGGTTAATTGATGGGGTTAGCTAACGCGAAGCTCTTGATCGAAGCCCCGGTAAACGGCGGCCGTAACTATAACGGTCCTAAGGTAGCGAAATTCCTTGTCGGGTAAGTTCCGACCTGCACGAATGGCGTAACGATGGCGGCGCTGTCTCCACCCGAGACTCAGTGAAATTGAAATCGCTGTGAAGATGCAGTGTATCCGCGGCTAGACGGAAAGACCCCGTGAACCTTTACTATAGCTTTGCACTGGACTTTGAATTTGCTTGTGTAGGATAGGTGGGAGGCTTTGAAGCGTGGACGCCAGTTCGCGTGGAGCCATCCTTGAAATACCACCCTGGCAACTTTGAGGTTCTAACTCAGGTCCGTTATCCGGATCGAGGACAGTGTATGGTGGGTAGTTTGACTGGGGCGGTCTCCTCCTAAAGAGTAACGGAGGAGTACGAAGGTGCGCTCAGACCGGTCGGAAATCGGTCGTAGAGTATAAAGGCAAAAGCGCGCTTGACTGCGAGACAGACACGTCGAGCAGGTACGAAAGTAGGTCTTAGTGATCCGGTGGTTCTGTATGGAAGGGCCATCGCTCAACGGATAAAAGGTACTCCGGGGATAACAGGCTGATACCGCCCAAGAGTTCATATCGACGGCGGTGTTTGGCACCTCGATGTCGGCTCATCACATCCTGGGGCTGAAGCCGGTCCCAAGGGTATGGCTGTTCGCCATTTAAAGTGGTACGCGAGCTGGGTTTAGAACGTCGTGAGACAGTTCGGTCCCTATCTGCCGTGGACGTTTGAGATTTGAGAGGGGCTGCTCCTAGTACGAGAGGACCGGAGTGGACGAACCTCTGGTGTTCCGGTTGTCACGCCAGTGGCATTGCCGGGTAGCTATGTTCGGAATAGATAACCGCTGAAAGCATCTAAGCGGGAAACTAGCCTCAAGATGAGATCTCACTGGGACCTTGAGTCCCCTGAAGGGCCGTCGAAGACTACGACGTTGATAGGTTGGGTGTGTAAGCGCTGTGAGGCGTTGAGCTAACCAATACTAATTGCCCGTGAGGCTTGACCATATAACACCCAAGCAATTTGACTACTCGAGAGAGCATCAAATTGCGGTGTGTGAAGACGAAACGAACCGAAAGTTCGAGAACAAACACACAAACTATCGCATACCCAATTCGCTGGAACGTCGAAAGACGCGTCAGCTCAAGAATTTCTTGACGACCATAGAGCATTGGAACCACCTGATCCCATCCCGAACTCAGCAGTGAAACGATGCATCGCCGATGGTAGTGTGGGGTTTCCCCATGTGAGAGTAGGTCATCGTCAAGATTAAATTCCGAAACCCCAATTGCGAAAGCAGTTGGGGTTTTGTTTTGCCCGCAGGAAAACCGCTTGGTACGGTTTCTATGCAACGGCTCGAGGCGTGGCTATCATGCGGGCCTCATTGTGAGGCGGGACTTGCATGCTGACGTTGTTAAAGCTTCTTAAAGATGGTCGTTTCCATTCCGGTCAGGCCCTTGGTGCGGCGTTGGGTGTCAGTCGCAGTGCTGTGTGGAAACAGCTTCAGCTTTTAGAGGCTGAACTTGGCTTGTCTGTCCACAAGGTGCGTGGGCGTGGTTATCAATTGGCTTCGCCATTGACGTTGCTCGACTCTGCCGAGATAGCAGAGCAAGCGCCTTCCTGTGATTGGCCCGTCCTGGTTTTTGATTCTATTGACTCCACTAATGCCGAAGCGCTTCGTACGATTGAGCGTGGAAAAGTCGCGCCATTCCTGGTGCTCGCCGAACGGCAGACGTCAGGCCGCGGGCGTCGTGGGCGCAAGTGGGCAAGTCCTTTTGCAGAAAACGTCTACTACAGCCTGGTGCTGCGCATTGAGGGCGGCATGCGTCAGCTGGAGGGGCTGAGCCTTGTAGTTGGGCTCGCGGTCATGCAAACCTTGCGGGAGCTTGGTATTTCAGATGTCGGCTTGAAGTGGCCTAACGATGTGCTGGTTGGGCAGAAAAAAATCGCCGGTATCTTGCTTGAGCTGGTCGGTGACCCCGCTGACGTATGTCACGTGGTGTTGGGTGTTGGCATTAATGTGAACATGCAGCTGACCAGTGAGATTGACCAGGAGTGGACGTCTATGCGGCTCGAGTCGGGGCGGGCGTTTGATCGAAATCACCTGGTCGCGAAGTTGGGAGGGGTGCTCCAGGTCTATTTGGGGCGGCACCAGACCGATGGATTTCCCGCTATCCAGTCTGAGTGGGAGCAGAATCACCTATGGCAGGGGCGGGCGGTCTCGTTGATCGCGGGTGTTAACCAAATAGATGGCGAAGTGCTGGGCATTGATAGTCAAGGTGCTCTGCGCTTGAGGGTAGACGGTGTGGAAAAGGTCTTTAGTGGTGGTGAGCTCAGTTTGAGGTTGCGTGATGATTCTTGAGCTCGACTGCGGAAACAGTTTTATCAAGTGGCGAGTCCTCGCTGCGGACGCCCGCCAAACTGTTGGGGAGGGCGTTGTCGATTCGAATCTCGCCTTGCTGGAGAGTTTGAATGCGCTCCAGGGGCTGGCTCTCAGGTTCTGCCGGCTGGTCAGCGTAAGGACGGCTGAGGAAACCGCTGCATTGGTTTCTCTGCTGGCAGAGACTTATGGGGTGTCCGTGGCTTGCGCGGCGCCCGCTCGCGAAATGTCGGGCGTTCGCAATGGCTATGAGGAGTTCGATCGCCTGGGGCTTGATCGTTGGCTGGCGATGCTTGGAGGGTTTCACTTGGCTTCGGGTGCATGCCTGGTGCTGGACTTCGGTACTGCAGTCACAGCGGACTTTGTCGCTGCTGATGGAGCGCACCTTGGCGGCTTTATTTGTCCGGGAATGCCGTTGATGCGAAATCAGTTGCGTACCCATACCCGTAAAATCCGATATGGAGACTTGGCTGCGGAGCGAGCTTTGGAGAATCTTGCACCTGGACGAACGACCGTCGAAGCAGTTGAGCGAGGGTGCTCGTTGATGTTGAGAGGTTTTGTTCTAACCCAGTTGGAGCTTGCGCGTAGCTATTGGGGGGCGGAATTCTCCGTGTTCCTCACAGGCGGCGATGCGGGGTTGGTTTCCGAGATCGTGCCTGAGGCCAGAGTGGTTCCGGATCTGGTGTTTGTAGGGTTGGCTATGGCGTGTCCTTTATCCTGAGGTTCGTATGCGTTGGTTGTTCCTGCTGCTGCTAGTGCTCAACATTTTCTATTACATCTGGCACCAACAAGAGGCTCCTCTGCGTGCGAAGGATGTTACCCCTTTGAGTTTGTACCGTGGGAATCAGCAGGATATTCGCTTGTTAAGCGAGGCGTCTGACCTCTCCCGTGAAAAAGGAAAGTCTGCTCCCGCGGAAACCGGCTGTCTGTACGTGGGTGGTCTTGTGCGTCCGGAGTTGGCTCAGGCAGTCGAGAGGCGGCTGAATGGCATGGAAATCAAATTTCAGCCACTGCCAAAAGATAGCCCTGACTTTTCTGGTTATTGGGTGCGTGTAGCTCCGGAAAGCCGCCGCTGGCTCGATGATGTGCAGCTGCAAAACCTTTCCAGAGAATTCAATGAGTTAAAACATAAAATAATGCCGTGCGAGGGGGTTGCACCCGCGGAATAGTTTGCATAGAATGGCGCCCGCTCAGCAGCGAAGACCTTCAAAGGTTAACGATGCGAAGCGAGGTCAACGCAGCTAACCTCAGGTTTTTAATGAGAAAATGCTTGACAGAAGGCTGGCATGATATAGAATGCCGGCTCGCTTAGGAGGGGTTCCCGAGCGGCCAAAGGGATCAGACTGTAAATCTGACGTCTACGACTTCGAAGGTTCGAATCCTTCCCCCTCCACCATTTTTAGCGAGAGCTGTAAGCCTCGCGGGTATAGTTTAGTGGTAGAACCTCAGCCTTCCAAGCTGATGATGCGGGTTCGATTCCCGCTACCCGCTCCAAGTTTACAGGTTTTGCACAGTGTTACGCTCTTGTAGCTCAGTTGGTAGAGCACACCCTTGGTAAGGGTGAGGTCAGCGGTTCAAATCCGCTCAAGAGCTCCATATAACAAGGCAGATATGAAAATATCTGCCTTTGTTTTAAGGGTTGCGGTCGCGTTTTCTTGGCGATCGTGCGTGTGGTTCTGGTGTTCGTGCCAGGGCTGCCGAGTAAGTTGTTGTAATGTCTTTTTTGGGTCGGCATAATGGTCGGCCTGATTTTGTTTTAGGTCAGTAGCTCAATTGGCAGAGCGACGGTCTCCAAAACCGTAGGTTGGGGGTTCGATTCCCTCCTGACCTGCCAGATTCACTCGGTGTGTCTGGCTTTCTTTTCACAGGATCTTCATAGATGACTCCTAAAGCTGAAGCTCAAGGCTCTCGCTTCGATCTGCTCAAGTGGCTAGTAGTAGTCGCTTTGGTGGTTGTTGGCGTTGTTGGCAATCAGTACTACTCTGCTTCGCCGATCCTGTATCGCGTACTTGCATTGCTTGTCATTGCTGCTGTTGCTGCCTTTGTAGGCCTGCAGACAGTCAAGGGCAAGTCTTTCTTTGTACTGGTTAAGGAAGCTCGCACCGAGATTCGTAAAGTCGTATGGCCAACTCGCCAAGAAACCACTCAGACCACGCTGATTGTCGTGGCTGTTGTCCTGGTTATGGCGTTGCTGCTGTGGGGGCTTGATTCGCTCCTCGGCTGGCTTGTTTCCTTGATCGTCGGCTAAGGGTGTCCCGTGGCTAAGCGTTGGTACGTTGTGCATGCTTACTCCGGTTACGAGAAGCATGTCATGCGCTCGTTGGTAGAGCGCGTAAAGCTGGCTGGCATGGAAGATGGCTTCGGCGAAATTCTGGTTCCCACTGAAGAAGTGGTTGAGATGCGTAATGGCCAGAAACGCAAAAGCGAGCGTAAATTCTTCCCTGGTTACGTGCTGGTTCAGATGGATATGAATGAGGGTACTTGGCACTTGGTCAAGGATACTCCTCGAGTGATGGGTTTTATCGGTGGTACTGCTGATAAGCCTGCGCCAATCACAGATAAAGAGGCAGAAGCAATTCTGCGTCGCGTTGCTGATGGTAGCGACAAGCCGAAGCCGAAGACATTGTTCGAGCCGGGTGAGTCGGTGCGTGTCAACGACGGGCCGTTTGCTGACTTTACAGGCACGGTTGAAGAAGTTAACTACGAAAAGAGCCGGATCCAAGTGGCAGTGCTCATTTTCGGTCGCTCTACTCCGGTAGAGCTCGAGTTCAGTCAGGTCGAAAAGGTCTAGCTGAGCAAGCATCCCAACCCCGCAGCCCTAGGCTGTGGGGTTTTGTCGTCACTGGGATAAACGCGCAAGTAACCGGGGAGCCTTTCGAGGCGTTTGAACCCGTAATTGGAGTGCCTCATGGCCAAGAAGATTACCGCTTACATCAAGCTGCAAGTGAAGGCCGCTCAGGCTAACCCAAGCCCACCTGTTGGTCCTGCTCTGGGTCAGCACGGCGTGAACATCATGGAATTCTGCAAGGCTTTCAACGCCCGTACTCAGGGTATTGAGCCAGGCCTGCCGACTCCAGTGATCATCACTGTCTACAGCGACCGTAGCTTCACTTTCGAAACCAAATCCACCCCTGCTTCGGTTCTGCTGAAGAAGGCGGCTGGTCTGACTAGCGGTTCCGCTCGTCCGAACACCGTTAAGGTTGGCACCGTAACTCGTGCTCAGCTGGAAGAAATCGCGAAAGTTAAAAACGCGGATCTGACTGCAGCTGATATGGAAGCAGCCGTGCGTACCATCGCCGGTTCTGCTCGTAGCATGGGCCTTAACGTGGAGGGTGTGTAATGGCTAAGTTGACCAAGCGTCAAAAGGCTATCGCCAGCAAAATCGAAGCAGGCAAGTCCTACAACTTTGTAGACGCAGCTTCTCTGCTGGCTGAGCTGTCGACCGTCAAGTTCAGCGAGTCGTTCGACGTTGCTGTGAACCTCGGTGTTGACCCGCGTAAATCTGACCAGGTTGTTCGTAGCGCTACTGTGCTGCCACACGGCACTGGCAAGACTGTTCGCGTTGCCGTGTTCACCCAGGGTCCAGCTGCTGAGGCCGCTCTGGCTGCCGGCGCTGACCGTGTAGGTATGGACGACCTGGCTGCCGAAATGAAAGGCGGCGACCTGAACTATGACGTAGTTATCGCATCCCCGGATGCAATGCGCGTTGTAGGCCAGTTGGGTCAGATCCTCGGTCCACGTGGTCTGATGCCTAACCCTAAAGTCGGCACCGTAACTCCAGACGTAGCTACCGCGGTTAAAAACGCCAAGGCTGGTCAGGTTCGTTATCGCACCGACAAAAACGGCATCATCCACACTTCCGTTGGCAAGATCGGCTTCGACGCCGTCAAGCTGAAGGAAAACGTTGAAGCCCTGATCGCTGATCTGAAGCGTATCAAACCAGCTTCCTCGAAAGGCATTTACGTCAAGCGCGTTACCCTGAGCACCACTATGGGCCCAGGTCTGGTCATCGACCAAAGCTCGCTCGACGCGTAAGACAAAAGTTGGCGTAAGCGATTACGCCAATTGAAAGATTGGGGTCCCTGCCTGGCGGGGGCTATCCAAGACCGTAGGCGACGCAAGTCTTAAACCACAAGCCTACGCAGATGGTGCTCCCGGTTCCTTACCGAATCAGACACCAAAACGACATCCGGTTTCGACCAGATGAAACGGTAACAAGCAGGAGTTAAACCCGTGGCAATTAAACTCGAAGACAAGAAGGCCATCGTCGCTGAAGTCAACGAGGCTGCCAAAGTCGCTCTGTCCGCTGTCGTGGCTGATGCCCGTGGCGTAACAGTAGGCGCGATGACCGGACTCCGTAAAGAGGCTCGTGAAGCTGGCGTTTACGTACGTGTTGTACGTAACACCCTGCTCAAGCGCGCCGTTGCTGACACTGAATTCAGTGTTCTCAACGACACGTTCACTGGCCCTACCCTGATTGCCTTCTCCAAAGAACATCCAGGCGCTGCTGCCCGGATCTTCAAAGAGTTCGCAAAGGGTCAGGACAAGTTCGAGATCAAGGCAGCTGCGTTCGAGGGCAAGTTCCTCGCAGCTAACCAAATCGACGTACTGGCAACTCTGCCGACCCGTGACGAAGCAATTTCTCAGCTGATGAGCGTGATTCAAGGCGCTACCAGCAAATTGGCTCGTACTCTGGCGGCGATTCGCGACCAGAAAGAAGCCGCTGCAGCCTAAGGCTCGTCAGCTTCTCGCGTTTTTTGTTTTTTTCGATGGTCGCGTAGGCCGTCCCCAATATCAGGAATTAGATTCATGTCTATCTCTCAGAACGATATCCTTGAAGCAGTTGGCAGCATGTCCGTAATGGAAGTTGTTGAGCTGATCAAAGCTTTCGAAGAAAAATTCGGTGTTACCGCTGCTGCTGCATCGGCTGGTCCAGCTGCTGCTGCCGCTGTTGTTGAAGAGCAAACTGAATTCAACGTCATGCTGACCGAAGCTGGCGAGAAGAAAGTTAACGTGATCAAGGCAGTACGTGAACTGACCGGTCTGGGCCTGAAAGAAGCCAAGGCTGTAGTTGACGGCGCTCCTGCCATGGTTCTGGAAGCTGTTGCCAAAGACGCAGCTGACAAAGCCAAAGCAGTACTGGAAGAAGCAGGCGCTAAAGTCGAGCTGAAGTAAGCATCGACTTTGCTCCTCCAGCCCGAGCGTTAAGCGAAAGGCTGATGGCTGGTGGCTCTTGCCACCGGCCTTTTTCCGTTATTGGCAGCCGACTGGGTCGGTGCTGATAACGAGCTGTAACCACCCGATGCGGTGGCGCAAACCATGGGGTTTGCACGATTTTCTGGCTGCTCCCGTCGGGAGGGGCCAAACAAGCAGGTGACCAAGCTGGGGAACGCTGATGGCTTACTCATATACTGAGAAAAAACGTATCCGCAAGGACTTTAGCAAGTTGCCGGACGTCATGGATGTGCCGTACCTCCTGGCCATCCAGCTGGATTCGTATCGTGAATTCTTGCAAGCGGGAGCGACTAAAGATCAGTTCCGCGACGTGGGCCTGCATGCGGCCTTCAAATCCGTTTTCCCGATCATCAGCTACTCCGGCAATGCTGCGCTGGAGTACGTCGGTTATCGCCTGGGCGAACCGGCATTTGATGTCAAAGAATGCGTATTGCGCGGTGTAACTTACGCCGTACCTTTGCGGGTAAAAGTGCGCCTGATCATTTTCGACAAAGAATCGTCGAACAAAGCGATCAAGGACATCAAAGAGCAAGAAGTCTACATGGGTGAAATCCCCCTGATGACTGAGAACGGTACCTTCGTAATCAATGGTACCGAGCGTGTAATCGTTTCCCAGCTGCACCGTTCCCCGGGCGTGTTCTTCGACCACGACCGTGGCAAGACGCACAGCTCCGGCAAACTGCTGTACTCCGCGCGCATCATTCCTTACCGCGGTTCGTGGCTGGACTTCGAGTTCGACCCGAAAGACTGCGTATTCGTGCGTATCGACCGTCGTCGCAAGCTGCCTGCATCGGTACTGCTGCGCGCGCTCGGCTATACCACTGAAGAAGTGCTCGACGCGTTCTACACCACCAACGTCTTCCACGTGCAAGGTGAAAACCTCAGCCTGGAACTGGTGCCTCAGCGTCTGCGCGGTGAAATTGCTGTCCTGGATATCCTGGATGACAAAGGCAAGGTTATTGTCGAGCAAGGTCGTCGTATCACTGCTCGTCACATCAACCAGCTGGAAAAAGCCGGGATCAAAGAGCTGCAAGTGCCTCTGGACTACGTCCTGGGTCGCACTACCGCCAAGGTCATCGTGCATCCGGCAACCGGCGAAATCCTGGCAGAGTGCAACACCGAGCTGAACACCGAGATCCTGGCGAAAATCGCCAAGGCCGGCGTTGTTCGCATCGAGACTCTGTACACCAACGATATCGACTGCGGTCCGTTCGTTTCCGACACATTGAAGATCGACTCCACCAGCAACCAATTGGAAGCGCTGGTCGAGATCTATCGCATGATGCGTCCAGGCGAGCCGCCAACCAAAGACGCTGCCGAGACTCTGTTCAACAACCTGTTCTTCAGCCCTGAGCGCTATGACCTGTCTGCGGTCGGCCGGATGAAGTTCAACCGTCGTATCGGTCGTACCGAGATCGAAGGTTCGGGCGTGTTGTGCAAAGAAGACATCGTCGCGGTCCTGAAGACTCTGGTCGACATCCGTAACGGTAAAGGCATCGTCGATGACATCGACCACCTGGGTAACCGTCGTGTTCGCTGCGTAGGCGAAATGGCTGAGAACCAGTTCCGCGTTGGCCTGGTACGTGTTGAACGTGCGGTCAAAGAACGTCTGTCGATGGCTGAAAGCGAAGGCCTGATGCCGCAAGACCTGATCAACGCCAAGCCAGTGGCTGCGGCGGTGAAAGAGTTCTTCGGTTCGAGCCAGCTGTCCCAGTTCATGGACCAGAACAACCCGCTGTCCGAGATCACCCACAAGCGTCGTGTTTCTGCACTCGGCCCTGGCGGTCTGACTCGTGAGCGTGCCGGCTTTGAAGTCCGTGACGTACACCCGACTCACTACGGTCGTGTGTGCCCGATTGAAACGCCGGAAGGTCCGAACATCGGTCTGATCAACTCCCTGGCTGCTTATGCGCGCACCAACCAGTACGGCTTCCTCGAGAGCCCGTATCGTGTGGTGAAAGACGCTCTGGTCACCGACGAGATCGTGTTCCTGTCCGCCATCGAAGAAGCTGATCACGTGATCGCTCAGGCTTCGGCCACGATGAACGACAAGAAAGTGCTGATCGACGAGCTGGTAGCCGTTCGTCACTTGAACGAGTTCACCGTCAAGGCGCCGGAAGACGTCACCTTGATGGACGTATCGCCGAAGCAGGTAGTTTCGGTTGCAGCGTCGCTGATCCCGTTCCTCGAGCACGACGACGCCAACCGTGCGTTGATGGGTTCGAACATGCAGCGTCAAGCTGTACCAACCCTGCGTGCTGACAAGCCGCTGGTCGGTACCGGCATGGAGCGTAACGTAGCTCGTGACTCCGGCGTTTGCGTCGTGGCTCGTCGTGGCGGTGTTATCGATTCCGTGGACGCCAGCCGTATCGTGGTTCGTGTTGCTGATGATGAAGTTGAAACCGGCGAAGCTGGTGTCGACATCTACAACCTGACCAAGTACACCCGCTCCAACCAGAACACCTGCATCAACCAGCGTCCGCTGGTGCGTAAAGGTGATCGGGTTCAGCGTAGCGACATCATGGCCGACGGCCCGTCCACCGACATGGGTGAACTGGCGCTGGGTCAGAACATGCGCATCGCGTTCATGGCATGGAACGGCTTCAACTTCGAAGACTCCATCTGCCTGTCCGAGCGTGTGGTTCAGGAAGACCGCTTCACCACGATCCACATCCAGGAACTGACCTGTGTGGCGCGTGACACCAAGCTTGGGCCTGAGGAAATCACTGCAGACATCCCGAACGTGGGTGAAGCTGCACTGAACAAGCTGGACGAAGCCGGTATCGTTTACGTAGGTGCTGAAGTCGGCGCAGGCGACATTCTGGTAGGTAAGGTCACTCCGAAAGGCGAGACCCAACTGACTCCGGAAGAAAAGCTGCTGCGTGCCATCTTCGGTGAAAAAGCCAGCGACGTTAAAGACACCTCCCTGCGCGTGCCTACCGGCACCAAGGGTACTGTCATCGACGTACAGGTCTTCACCCGTGACGGCGTTGAGCGTGATGCTCGTGCGCTGTCGATCGAGAAGACTCAACTCGACGAGATCCGCAAGGATCTGAACGAAGAGTTCCGTATCGTTGAAGGCGCCACTTTCGAACGTCTGCGTTCCGCTCTGGTCGGCCACAAAGCCGAAGGCGGCGCCGGTCTGAAGAAAGGTCAGGACATCACCGACGAAGTTCTCGACGGTCTTGAGCATGGTCAGTGGTTCAAACTGCGCATGGCTGAAGATGCTCTGAACGAGCAGCTCGAGAAGGCTCAGGCCTACATCGTTGATCGCCGCCGTCTGCTGGACGACAAGTTCGAAGACAAGAAGCGCAAACTGCAGCAGGGCGATGACCTGGCTCCAGGCGTGCTGAAAATCGTCAAGGTTTACCTGGCAATCCGTCGTCGCATCCAGCCGGGCGACAAGATGGCCGGTCGTCACGGTAACAAAGGTGTGGTCTCCGTGATCATGCCGGTTGAAGACATGCCGCACGATGCCAATGGCACCCCGGTCGACGTCGTCCTCAACCCGTTGGGCGTACCTTCGCGTATGAACGTTGGTCAGATCCTTGAAACCCACCTCGGCCTCGCGGCCAAAGGTCTGGGTGAGAAGATCAACCGGATGATCGAAGAGCAGCGTAAAGTCGCCGAGCTTCGCAAGTTCCTGCACGAGATCTACAACGAGATCGGCGGTCGTAACGAAGATCTGGACAGCTTCTCCGACCAGGAAATCCTGGATCTGGCGAAGAACCTGCGTGGCGGCGTTCCAATGGCCACTCCAGTGTTCGACGGCGCCAAGGAAAGCGAAATCAAGGCCATGCTGAAACTGGCAGACCTGCCAGAAAGCGGCCAGATGCAGCTGACCGACGGCCGTACCGGCAACAAGTTCGAGCGCCCGGTTACTGTTGGCTACATGTACATGCTGAAGCTGAACCACTTGGTAGACGACAAGATGCACGCCCGTTCTACCGGTTCGTACAGCCTGGTTACCCAGCAGCCGCTGGGTGGTAAGGCGCAGTTCGGTGGTCAGCGTTTCGGGGAGATGGAGGTCTGGGCACTGGAAGCATACGGTGCTGCTTACACTCTGCAAGAAATGCTCACAGTGAAGTCGGACGATGTGAACGGCCGTACCAAGATGTACAAAAACATCGTGGATGGCGATCACCGTATGGAGCCGGGCATGCCCGAGTCCTTCAACGTGTTGATCAAGGAAATTCGTTCCCTCGGCATCGATATCGATCTGGAAACCGAATAACACGTGACGCGAATCGAGAGCGGGGCAGGATTGCCCGCTCTCTGCTCCGCCAGGAGGAAAGGCCTTGAAAGACCTACTGAATTTGCTGAAAAACCAGGGTCAAGTCGAAGAGTTCGACGCCATCCGTATCGGATTGGCATCGCCTGAGATGATCCGTTCGTGGTCGTTCGGTGAAGTTAAAAAGCCGGAAACCATCAACTACCGTACGTTCAAACCTGAGCGTGACGGTCTGTTCTGCGCCAAGATCTTTGGCCCGGTAAAGGATTACGAGTGCCTGTGCGGTAAGTACAAGCGCTTGAAGCACCGTGGTGTGATCTGCGAGAAGTGCGGCGTTGAAGTTGCACTGGCCAAGGTTCGTCGTGAGCGCATGGCGCACATCGAACTGGCCTCGCCAGTTGCCCACATCTGGTTCCTGAAATCGCTGCCGTCGCGTATCGGCTTGCTGATGGACATGACCCTGCGTGATATCGAACGCGTTCTCTACTTCGAGAGCTATGTCGTTATCGATCCAGGCATGACCACCCTTGAAAAGGGTCAGCTGCTGAACGATGAGCAGTACTTCGAAGCGCTGGAAGAGTTCGGCGACGATTTCGATGCCCGCATGGGTGCCGAAGCTGTCCGTGAACTGCTGCACGCTATCGATCTGGAGCACGAGATTGGTCGTCTGCGTGAAGAGATTCCGCAAACCAACTCCGAAACCAAAATCAAGAAGCTGTCCAAGCGTCTGAAGTTGATGGAAGCCTTCCAGGGTTCCGGCAACCTTCCAGAATGGATGGTGCTGACCGTTCTGCCGGTTCTGCCGCCAGATCTGCGTCCACTGGTCCCGCTGGATGGCGGTCGCTTCGCGACTTCCGACCTCAACGATCTGTATCGTCGAGTGATCAACCGTAACAACCGCTTGAAGCGCCTGCTCGATCTGTCCGCTCCGGACATCATCGTGCGCAACGAAAAGCGTATGTTGCAGGAAGCCGTCGATGCACTGCTCGACAACGGTCGTCGTGGCCGCGCTATCACCGGTTCCAACAAGCGTCCTCTGAAATCCCTGGCTGACATGATCAAGGGTAAGCAAGGTCGTTTCCGTCAGAACTTGCTCGGTAAGCGTGTTGACTACTCCGGTCGTTCGGTAATTACCGTAGGTCCGACCCTGCGTCTGCACCAGTGCGGTCTGCCGAAGAAAATGGCTCTCGAGCTGTTCAAGCCGTTCATTTTCGGCAAGCTGGAAATGCGTGGTCTCGCGACCACCATCAAAGCCGCCAAGAAGATGGTCGAGCGCGAGCTGCCGGAAGTTTGGGACGTTCTCGCTGAAGTGATTCGCGAACACCCGGTTCTCCTCAACCGTGCACCGACCCTTCACCGTCTGGGTATCCAGGCGTTTGAACCGGTACTGATCGAAGGTAAGGCTATCCAGCTGCACCCGCTGGTCTGTGCTGCGTACAACGCCGACTTCGACGGCGACCAAATGGCCGTGCACGTACCGCTGACGCTGGAAGCCCAGCTGGAAGCGCGTGCGTTGATGATGTCGACCAACAACATTCTGTCGCCAGCCAACGGTGAGCCAATCATCGTTCCGTCGCAGGACGTTGTATTGGGTCTGTATTACATGACTCGTGAAGCGATCAACGCCAAGGGCGAAGGTCGTGTGTTCGCGGATCTGCAGGAAGTTGACCGTGTGTTCCGTGCCGGCGAAGCCGCACTGCACGCCAAGGTCAAGGTGCGGATCAACGAAACCGTGAACGATCGTGACGGTGGCAGCGTGAGCGGCACCCGTATCGTCGACACCACTGTCGGCCGTGCGCTGTTGTTCCAGGTTGTGCCAAAAGGCTTGTCCTTTGACGTCGTTAACCTGCCAATGAAGAAAAAGGCGATCTCCAAGCTGATCAACCAGTGCTACCGCGTGGTTGGTTTGAAAGAGACCGTGATCTTCGCTGACCAGTTGATGTACACCGGTTTTGCCTATTCGACCATTTCCGGCGTTTCCATCGGTGTTAACGACTTCGTTATCCCGGATGAAAAAGCCCGCATCATCGGTGCTGCTACCGACGAAGTGAAAGAGATCGAAAGTCAGTACGCCTCCGGCCTGGTAACCCAGGGCGAGAAGTACAACAAAGTGATCGACCTCTGGTCCAAGGCGAACGACGAAGTTTCCAAGGCGATGATGGCCAACCTCTCGAAAGAGAAAGTCATCGACCGTCATGGCGTCGAAGTCGACCAGGAATCCTTCAACTCGATGTACATGATGGCCGACTCGGGCGCACGGGGTTCTGCTGCGCAGATCCGTCAGCTCGCCGGTATGCGTGGCCTGATGGCCAAGCCGGACGGTTCCATCATCGAAACGCCGATTACTGCGAACTTCCGTGAAGGTTTGAGCGTACTTCAGTACTTCATCTCCACTCACGGTGCTCGTAAAGGTCTGGCGGATACCGCGTTGAAAACCGCTAACTCCGGTTACCTGACTCGTCGTCTGGTAGACGTGGCGCAAGATCTGGTCGTGACCGAGATCGATTGCGGCACCGAACATGGCCTGGTAATGACTCCGCACATTGAAGGCGGTGACGTTGTTGAGCCGTTGGGTGAGCGCGTATTGGGTCGTGTCATTGCCCGTGACGTATTCAAGCCTGGTACCGAGGAAGTTATCGTTCCTGCCGGCACCCTGGTAGACGAGAAGTGGGTCGAGTTCATCGAGCTGAACAGCATCGACGAAGTGATCGTGCGCTCGCCGATCAGCTGCGAAACCCGCTACGGCATTTGCGCCAAGTGCTACGGCCGTGATCTGGCTCGTGGTCACCAGGTGAACATCGGTGAAGCGGTCGGCGTAATTGCTGCCCAGTCCATCGGTGAGCCGGGTACCCAGCTGACCATGCGTACGTTCCACATCGGTGGTGCGGCAAGCCGGACCTCCGCAGCCGACAGCGTTCAGGTGAAGAATGGCGGTACCGTCCGTCTGCACAACCTGAAACACGTTGAGCGAGTGGATGGCTGCCTGGTTGCGGTTTCCCGTTCCGGTGAGCTGGCAATCGCTGATGACTTCGGTCGTGAGCGTGAGCGTTACAAGCTGCCGTACGGTGCTGTGATTTCGGTTAAAGAGGGTGACAAGGTCGACGCTGGCGCAATCGTGGCCAAGTGGGATCCGCACACTCACCCAATCGTTACCGAAATGAAAGGTACCGTGACCTACGTGGGCATGGAAGAAGGCATCACGATCAAGCGTCAGACTGACGAATTGACCGGTATGACCAACATTGAAGTACTCGACGCCAAAGACCGTCCAGCTGCCGGTAAAGATATCCGTCCTGCTGTGAAGATGGTTGATGACAACGGCAAGGATCTCTTGCTGCCGGGTACCGACGTAATTGCTCAGTACTTCCTGCCTGCGAACGCCCTGGTCGGTGTAGCGGACGGTGCGAAGATCGCGATCGGTGATGTTATCGCTCGTATCCCGCAAGAAACTTCGAAGACCCGTGACATCACCGGTGGTCTGCCGCGTGTTGCCGACTTGTTCGAAGCACGTCGTCCGAAAGAAGCCTCGATTCTGGCTGAAGTCAGCGGCACCATCGCGTTCGGTAAAGAGACCAAAGGCAAGCGCCGTCTGGTCATTACTCCGAACGACGGTAGCGATCCGTACGAAGAGCTGATTCCGAAGTGGCGTCACCTGAACGTCTTCGAAGGCGAACAGGTAAACCGCGGCGAAGTTATCTCCGACGGCCCGAGCGATCCACACGACATCCTGCGTCTGTTGGGTGTGAGTGCGCTGGCGAAGTACATCGTGAACGAGATCCAGGACGTTTACCGTCTGCAAGGCGTGAAGATCAACGACAAGCACATCGAGACCATCCTGCGTCAGATGCTGCGTAAAGTTGAAATCGCTGAATCCGGCGATTCCAGTTTCATCAAGGGCGACCAGATGGAATTGACTCACGTTCTGGTAGAGAACGAGCGCCTGGCGAACGACGAGAAATTCGTTTCCAAGTTCACTCGCGTACTGCTGGGTATCACCAAGGCGTCGTTGTCCACCGAATCGTTCATCTCGGCGGCTTCCTTCCAGGAAACCACCCGCGTACTGACCGAAGCGGCGGTAACCGGCAAGCGCGATTACCTGCGCGGCCTGAAAGAAAACGTAGTCGTGGGTCGTCTGATCCCGGCAGGTACCGGTCTGGCTTATCACAGCGAGCGTAAGCGCCGCCGTGATGCTGACAAACCGTTGCGCGTAAGCGCCAGTGAAGTGGAAGCTGCACTGACCGAAGCGCTGAACTCTAGCGGTAACTGAGTTCTGCGATAAATGAGCGTAAGGCCCTGGTCGTTCCGTTCATCGAATCGAGACAATTTGTCGAGGTTGGATGAGCGGGAAGGTCGGGGCCTTGCCTTGACTGGGGACAAGATCCTCTTTAGACTCTTGTACCCCTAAATTTGGCGGGAATTCGTTCCTGCCATTTTGCTTTTCTTGCAAGACAATAGCGTCGCAAGACAACAGTGGAGCTAGTAGATGGCAACTATCAACCAGCTGGTACGTCAGCCGCGTAAGCGTATCGTCGAGAAATCCGACGTGCCTGCGCTGCAGAACTGCCCGCAACGTCGTGGCGTATGCACCCGTGTGTATACCACTACGCCGAAAAAACCTAACTCGGCACTGCGTAAAGTATGCCGTGTGCGTCTGACCAACGGTTTCGAGGTTTCCTCGTACATCGGCGGTGAAGGCCACAACCTGCAAGAGCACAGCGTCGTACTGATCCGTGGCGGCCGTGTAAAAGACTTGCCAGGTGTTCGTTACCACACCGTTCGCGGCTCTTTGGATACTTCCGGCGTTAAAGGTCGTAACCAAGGTCGTTCGAAGTACGGTACCAAGAAGCCTAAGTAGTAGCGGCTTTTTGTAAAACTGAATCATCTATTTTTCTGAGTCGATAAGAGTAAGGTCGGAGGCGTCCCGAAAGGGCACCGATTCCGAGCGAACCTGAAGACCGTTTGAGGGCTTATCCATGCCAAGAAGACGCGTAGCAGCCAAGCGCGAAGTGCTTGACGATCCAAAATACGGCAGCCAGATCCTGGCCAAGTTCATGAACCACGTGATGGAAAGCGGCAAGAAAGCCGTTGCCGAGCGTATCGTTTATGGCGCGCTGGAAAAGGTTAAAGAACGCAAGAACAGCGACCCCCTGGAAATCTTCGAGAAAGCTCTCGACGCCATCGCTCCGCTGGTCGAAGTAAAGTCGCGCCGTGTAGGCGGTGCTACTTACCAGGTTCCGGTTGAAGTTCGTCCGTCCCGTCGTAACGCTCTGGCAATGCGCTGGTTGGTAGACTTCGCCCGTAAGCGCGGCGAGAAGTCTATGGCTCTGCGTTTGGCTGGCGAACTGTTGGACGCCGCTGAAGGTAAAGGTGCTGCAGTTAAGAAGCGTGAAGACGTGCACCGTATGGCTGAAGCTAACAAAGCTTTCTCGCACTACCGCTTCTAATTTTAGCGTCACTAATTTTGCGAGGGCTTTATGGCTCGTACAACACCGATTAATCGCTACCGTAACATTGGTATCGTTGCTCACGTGGATGCTGGTAAAACCACCACCACCGAGCGCGTCCTTTTTTACACTGGCAAAAGTCACAAAATGGGCGAGGTGCATGACGGCGCCGCGACCACAGACTGGATGGTTCAGGAGCAGGAGCGTGGTATTACCATTACTTCTGCTGCTATTACCGCCTTCTGGCAGGGTTCTGCGAAGCAGCACAAAGACCAATACCGCTTCAACGTCATTGACACCCCGGGCCACGTTGACTTCACCATCGAAGTTGAACGTTCCCTGCGTGTACTCGACGGCGCGGTTGTTGTGTTCTGTGGTACTTCGGGCGTAGAGCCGCAGTCCGAAACCGTATGGCGTCAAGCCAACAAGTACGGTGTTCCGCGTATTGTTTACGTGAACAAAATGGACCGTGCTGGCGCTAACTTCCTGCGCGTGATCGCTCAGATCAAGCAGCGTCTGGGTCACACTCCGGTGCCGATCCAGTTGGCTATCGGTTCCGAAGACAATTTCCAAGGTCAGATCGATCTGATGACCATGGAAGCGGTTTACTGGAACGATGCCGACAAGGGCATGACTCCTCGTCGCGAAGCTATCCCTGCTGAACTGCAGGAATTGGCTGAAGAGTGGCGCAGCAACATGGTTGAGGCTGCGGCCGAAGCCAGCGAAGAGCTGATGAACAAGTACCTCGAAGGCGAAGAGCTTACCATCGAGGAAATCAAGGCCGCTCTGCGTCAGCGTACTATTGCTGGTGAGATCGTTCTGGCTGTTTGCGGTTCTTCCTTCAAGAACAAGGGCGTTCCCCTGGTTCTCGACGCCGTTATCGACTACCTGCCGGCTCCTGTCGACATTCCTGCTATCAAGGGTTCCAACCCTGATAACGAGGAAGAATTGATGGAGCGTCATGCAGACGACAACGAGCCGTTCTCGGCTCTGGCGTTCAAGATCGCTACCGACCCATTCGTGGGTACTTTGACCTTCGTTCGTGTTTACTCGGGCGTGTTGGCATCCGGCGACGGCGTGATCAACTCGGTTAAAGGCAAGAAAGAGCGTGTGGGTCGTATGGTGCAAATGCACGCAAACGCCCGTGAGGAAATCAAGGAAGTGCGCGCTGGTGACATCGCGGCCTTGATCGGCATGAAGGACGTCACCACTGGTGAAACTTTGTGCAACGCTGACAAGCCAATCATCCTGGTTCGTATGGACTTCCCGGAGCCGGTTATTTCGGTTGCCGTTGAGCCTAAGACCAAGGATGACCAGGAAAAAATGGGTATCGCTCTGGGCAAGCTTGCTCAGGAAGATCCATCTTTCCGCGTCAAGACTGATGAAGAGACTGGTCAAACGATCATCTCCGGCATGGGCGAGTTGCACCTGGACATCCTGGTTGACCGGATGCGCCGCGAGTTCAACGTCGAAGCCAACATCGGTAAGCCTCAGGTTTCCTATCGTGAGCGCATCACGAAGAACTGTGAAATCGAAGGTAAGTTCGTTCGTCAATCCGGCGGTCGTGGCCAGTTCGGTCACTGCTGGATCCGTTTTGCTCCTGCTGACGAAGGTCAGGAAGGTCTGCAATTCGTGAACGAAGTAGTGGGTGGTGTGGTTCCTAAGGAGTACATCCCGGCTATCCAGAAGGGTATCGAAGAGCAGATGAAGAACGGCGTTGTTGCCGGCTATCCGCTGATCGGCCTGAAGGCTACCGTGTTTGATGGTTCCTACCACGACGTCGACTCGAACGAGATGGCGTTTAAGGTGGCTGCTTCCATGGCGACCAAGCAACTGGCCCAGAAGGGCGGTGGTGAGTTGCTTGAGCCGATCATGGCTGTAGAGGTTGTTACACCTGAAGACTATATGGGTGACGTGATGGGCGACCTTAACCGTCGTCGCGGCATGATCCTGGGTATGGAAGATACGGTTTCCGGTAAAGTAATTCGTGCCGAGGTTCCGTTGGGCGAGATGTTCGGTTATGCGACCGACGTTCGTTCCATGTCCCAAGGTCGCGCAAGCTACTCTATGGAATTCAAAAAATACAATACAGCTCCGTCGCACATCGTCGAAACTGTAACCAAAAAACAAGGCTGATTCAGTCCTTTAGGCTAGGAGTTAATTGTCGTGGCTAAAGAAAAATTTGATCGTTCCCTTCCGCACGTCAACGTTGGCACCATCGGTCACGTTGACCACGGTAAAACCACTCTGACTGCTGCTCTGACTCGCGTCTGCTCCGAAGTTTTCGGTTCGGCTCGTGTTGACTTCGACAAGATCGACAGCGCACCAGAAGAGAAAGCTCGTGGTATCACCATCAACACCGCGCACGTTGAATACAACTCGCTGATCCGTCACTACGCTCACGTTGACTGCCCAGGTCACGCTGACTATGTGAAGAACATGATCACCGGTGCTGCTCAGATGGACGGCGCTATCCTGGTTTGCTCGGCCGCCGATGGTCCGATGCCACAAACCCGTGAGCACATCCTGCTGTCCCGTCAGGTAGGCGTTCCGTACATCGTGGTTTTCCTGAACAAGGCTGACCTGGTAGACGACGCTGAGCTGCTGGAACTGGTTGAGATGGAAGTGCGCGACCTGCTGAGCACTTACGACTTCCCAGGTGACGACACTCCGATCATCATCGGTTCTGCTCGTATGGCTCTGGAAGGTAACGACGAAAACGAAATGGGCACCACTGCCGTTCGTAAACTGGTTGAAACTCTGGACAGCTACATCCCAGAACCAGTTCGTCTGACCGACAAGCCGTTCCTGATGCCAATCGAAGACGTATTCTCGATCTCGGGTCGCGGTACTGTTGTGACTGGTCGTATCGAGCGCGGTATCGTTCGCGTTCAAGATCCACTGGAAATCGTTGGTCTGCGTGACACCACCGTCACCACCTGCACCGGTGTTGAAATGTTCCGCAAACTGCTCGACGAAGGTCGTGCTGGCGAGAACTGCGGCGTTCTGCTGCGTGGCACCAAGCGTGACGACGTTGAGCGTGGTCAGGTTCTGGTTAAGCCGGGTTCGGTTAAGCCGCACACCAAGTTCACCGCAGAAGTTTACGTTCTGAGCAAGGAAGAAGGCGGTCGTCACACTCCGTTCTTCAAAGGCTACCGTCCACAGTTCTACTTCCGTACTACTGACGTGACTGGTAACTGCGAGCTGCCAGAAGGCGTTGAAATGGTGATGCCAGGTGACAACATTCAAATGACTGTTACCCTGATCAAAACCATCGCAATGGAAGACGGTCTGCGCTTCGCTATCCGTGAAGGCGGCCGTACCGTTGGTGCTGGTGTTGTAGCTAAAATCATCGAGTAAGCTCTTTTAGAGTTAGCTTTGATGCTTTGAAAAAGCCCCCGCTCAGCGGGGGCTTTTTTATTGGGTTGACACCTATCTGGGGCGTCTATAGAATTGCGCCTCCTTTTAACGGGCGTATTGCGCCCGGTGGGAATAGCAGCCGGAGTCTGAAATCCAATGCAAAATCAGCAAATCCGTATCAGGTTGAAGGCTTTTGACCATCGCCTGATCGACCAATCCACCCAGGAAATCGTGGAAACCGCGAAACGTACTGGTGCTCAAGTGCGTGGTCCAATTCCACTGCCTACCCGTAAAGAGCGGTTCACCGTTCTGGTCTCCCCGCACGTCAACAAAGACGCGCGTGACCAGTACGAGATCCGTACTCATAAGCGCGTTCTGGACATCGTCCAGCCAACGGATAAAACCGTTGATGCTCTTATGAAGCTTGATCTTGCGGCCGGTGTGGAAGTGCAGATCAGCCTCGGCTAAGACTCGGTCTTAGTCGTGTAACGCTCTGAAATGGGCGGCCATAGCGGGTGAAAGCCCCGTACACTCATGAGGTTTACAACATGACTATTGGTGTAGTCGGTCGTAAATGCGGTATGACCCGTATTTTCACCGAAGAAGGTGTCTCCATTCCGGTCACGGTCATTGAGATCGAGCCGAATCGCGTCACCCAGTTCAAAACTGAAGAGACCGATGGCTATCGTGCAGTGCAAGTCACTGTCGGCGAGCGTCGTGCTTCGCGTGTAACAGCTGCTCAGGCTGGCCACTTCGCTAAGGCGAACGTTGCCGCTGGTCGTACCGTCATGGAATTCCGCCTTGAAGAAGGCGAGTACCAGGCTGGCGATCTGATCAACGCTGAAATCTTCGCTGCTGGTCAACTGGTTGATGTAACCGGTCAGTCCAAAGGTAAAGGCTTCCAGGGTACGATCAAGCGTTGGAACTTCCGCGGGCAAGATAACACCCACGGTAACTCCGTGTCCCACCGCGTTCCAGGCTCTATCGGCCAGTGCCAGACTCCTGGTCGTGTATTCAAGGGCAAAAAAATGTCCGGTCATATGGGCGCTGAGCGCGTGACCGTGCAGTCCCTCGAAGTAGTGCGCGTGGACGCTGAACGCAATCTGTTGTTGGTCAAGGGCGCTGTTCCTGGCGCTACTGGCGGCAACTTGGTTGTACGTCCAGCAGCCAAGGCTCGCGGTTAAGGGGAAGCTGACATGCAATTAAATGTAAATGACGCTCAAGCGATCGAAGTTTCCGAACTGACATTTGGCGGCGAATTCAACGAGACGCTGGTTCACCAAGCAGTCGTGGCCTACATGGCCGGCGGCCGTCAAGGTAGCAAGCAGCAAAAGACCCGTTCCGACGTTCGTGGTGGCGGTAAGCGCCCTTGGCGTCAGAAAGGTACTGGCCGTGCTCGTGCCGGTACTATCCGTAGCCCAATCTGGCGTGGCGGCGGTACCACTTTCGCAGCTCGTCCTCAGGATCACTCCCAGAAGCTGAACAAGAAGATGTATCGCGCAGCAATGCGTTCCATCCTTGCTGAGCTGGTGCGTACTGATCGTCTGGTCGTGGTTCAGGATTTCGCCGTTGAAACGCCGAAAACCAAAGACCTGCTGGGCAAGCTGAACAACATGAGCCTGACCGACGTTCTGATCGTGTCGGACGCTGTTGATCAGAACCTGTACCTGGCTGCTCGCAACCTGCCGCACGTAGATGTACGTGATGTGCAAGGTTCCGATCCAGTTAGTCTGATCGCATACGACAAGGTGTTGATCACCGTGTCGGCCGTGAAGAAATTCGAGGAGCTGCTGGGATGAACCAGGAACGCGTATTTAAAGTTCTGCTTGGCCCGCACGTTTCCGAGAAGGCTACGGTTCTGGCAGACAAGAAAGGCCAGTTCGTTTTCAAGGTTGCCACTGACGCAACCAAGCTGGAAATCAAGAAGGCCGTCGAAAGCCTGTTCAGCGTGAAAGTAGAGCGTGTTACTACCCTGAATGTTCTGGGTAAGAGCAAGCGCACTGCTCGCGGTCTGGGCAAGCGTAATGACTGGAAGAAGGCAGTTATCTCCCTTCAGCCAGGCCAAGATCTCGATTTCAGCAGCAGTGCTGAGTAAGGAAGGGGTGCATCATGGCAATCGTTAAATGCAAACCGACTTCCCCTGGCCGCCGTCATGTGGTCAAGGTGGTCAACCAGGAGCTGCATAAAGGCGCTCCTCACGCACCGCTGCTCGAGAAGAAATCGAAGTCTGGTGGTCGTAACAACAATGGTCGTATTACCACTCGTCACATCGGTGGTGGCCATAAGCAGCATTATCGTCTGGTCGATTTCCGTCGCAACGACAAAGATGGCATTCCAGCCACTGTCGAGCGTATCGAATACGATCCAAACCGTACTGCTCACATTGCTCTTATGTTGTACGCAGACGGCGAACGCCGTTACATCATCGCCCCTAAAGGCGTGAACGCTGGTGACCAGCTGATTTCGGGTGCTTTGGCTCCGATCAAGCCGGGCAACCAGTTGCAACTGCGCAGCATTCCAGTTGGTAGTACCGTACACGGCATCGAATTGAAGCCAGGTAAAGGCGCGCAAATCGCTCGTTCCGCTGGTGCTTCGGCTCAGCTGATCGCTCGTGAAGGTGTCTATGTGACCCTGCGTCTGCGCTCTGGTGAGATGCGTAAAGTGCTGGCTGAATGCCGTGCGACCCTGGGCGAAGTCTCGAACTCCGAGCACAGCCTGCGTTCGCTGGGTAAAGCCGGTGCCAAACGCTGGCGTGGCGTTCGCCCAACCGTTCGTGGTGTTGCCATGAACCCGGTTGACCACCCACATGGTGGTGGTGAAGGTCGTACCTCTGGTGGTCGTCATCCGGTATCGCCATGGGGCTTCCCGACTAAGGGCGCGAAGACTCGTGGTAATAAGCGTACCGACAAAATGATCGTCCGTCGTCGCAAGTAAATAGAGGGATACGACAGTGCCACGTTCTCTGAAAAAAGGTCCTTTTATCGATCTTCACCTACTGAAGAAGATCGAAGTGGCGGCGGAAAAGAACGATCGCAAACCAGTTAAAACCTGGTCGCGTCGTTCGATGATCCTGCCACAAATGGTCGGTCTGACCATCGCAGTACACAACGGTCGTCAGCATGTGCCAGTTCTCGTGAACGAAGACATGGTCGGCCACAAACTGGGCGAGTTCGCCGGTACCCGCACTTATCGTGGGCACGTGGCTGACAAGAAAGCCAAGCGTTAAGGGGTTAGGAAATGGAAGTAGCCGCTAAGTTGTCGGGCGCTCGAATCTCCGCCCAGAAAGCCCGCTTGGTCGCCGACCAGATCCGCGGGAAGAAGGTGGGCGAAGCGCTCAACTTGTTGGCTTTCAGCAGTAAGAAAGCCGCCGAGATCATGAAGAAAGTGCTGGAGTCGGCCGTAGCCAACGCCGAGCATAACGAAGGCGCAGACGTTGATGACCTTAAAGTCAGCACCGTTTTCGTCAACGAAGGGCGTTCGCTGAAGCGCATCATGCCACGTGCCAAAGGCCGTGCTGATCGCATCGTCAAGCGGTCTTGCCATATCACTGTCAAGGTTGCTGACAAGTAACGGAGTCGAAGAGATGGGTCAGAAAGTACATCCCATTGGCATTCGCCTGGGAATCGTCAAGGAGCACACCTCCGTCTGGTACGCAGACGGTCGGACTTATGCGGACTATTTGTTCGCTGATCTGAAGGTGCGTGAGTATCTCCAAGACAAACTAAAAAGCGCGTCCGTAAGCCGTATCGATATCCATCGTCCGGCCCAAACTGCACGTATCACCATCCACACCGCTCGCCCAGGTATCGTTATCGGGAAGAAAGGTGAAGATGTTGAAAAACTGCGTCAGGACCTGACCAAGCAAATGGGTGTGCCTGTGCACATCAATATCGAAGAAATCCGCAAGCCGGAGCTCGACGGTATGTTGGTTGCGCAGAGCGTAGCTCAGCAGCTGGAGCGTCGCGTAATGTTCCGTCGCGCTATGAAGCGCGCTGTACAGAACGCCATGCGCATTGGTGCCAAAGGCATCAAAATCCAAGTGAGCGGTCGTCTCGGCGGTGCTGAAATCGCACGTACTGAATGGTATCGCGAAGGTCGTGTGCCACTGCACACCCTGCGTGCCGACATCGACTATGCCAACTACGAAGCTCACACCACTTACGGTGTGATCGGTGTAAAGGTTTGGATCTTCAAAGGCGAAGTAATTGGTGGTCGCCAAGAAGAACTGAAACCACAAGCACCAGCGCCTCGTAAAAAAGCTGCTAAGTAAGGGGTACGCCAAATGTTGCAACCAAAGCGTACGAAGTTCCGCAAGCAGATGACAGGCCACAACCGTGGTCTGGCTCAGCGCGGTAGCAAAGTCAGCTTCGGCGAGTTCGCGCTGAAGTCTGTAGCTCGTGGTCGTCTCACCGCTCGTCAGATCGAGTCAGCGCGTCGTGCTCTGACCCGTCACGTAAAACGTGGCGGCAAGATCTGGATCCGTGTATTCCCGGACAAGCCTATTTCCAAGAAGCCACTCGAAGTTCGGATGGGTAAAGGTAAAGGTAGCGTGGAATATTGGGTTGCCCAGATTCAGCCAGGCAAAGTCCTGTATGAAATCGAGGGTGTTTCTGAAGAGCTGGCGCGTGAGGCATTTGCCCTGGCTGCTGCAAAGCTGCCGCTCGCCACCGCCTTCGTTAAACGGACGGTGATGTGATGAAAGCGAACGAACTTCGTGAAAAAGACGCGCCGCAGCTTAACGAGCAACTGCTCGGCCTGCTGCGCGACCAGTTCAATCTGCGCATGCAGAAAGCAACTGGCCAGTTGGGGCAGTCTCACCTGCTCCGGCAAGTTAAGCGTGACATCGCTCGCGTGAAGACTGTGCTCAAACAGCAGGCAGGTAAGTAATCATGGCTGAAGCCGAAAAAACCGTCCGTACGCTGACTGGCCGTGTTGTCAGCGACAAAATGGACAAGACCATCACCGTTCTGATCGAGCGTCGCGTTAAGCACCCGATCTACGGTAAATACGTTAAGCGTTCGACTAAGCTGCACGCGCACGACGAAACCAATCAGTGCCACATCGGCGACAAAGTCACTATTCGTGAAACTCGTCCTTTGGCCAAGACCAAGTCTTGGGCGCTGGTTGATGTTCTCGAACGCGCTGTGGAAGTCTAAGGACTAGGGGTCGGAGAAATTATATGATTCAGACTCAATCCATGCTCGATGTGGCCGATAACAGCGGCGCTCGCCGCGTTATGTGCATCAAGGTGCTGGGTGGCTCCCATCGTCGTTACGCTGGTATCGGTGACATCATCAAAGTTACCGTGAAGGAAGCAATTCCTCGCGGTAAAGTGAAAAAAGGCCAAGTGATGACTGCTGTTGTAGTCCGCACTCGTCACGGCGTACGTCGTGCTGATGGCTCCATTATCCGCTTTGATGGCAACGCTGCTGTTCTTCTGAACAACAAGCAAGAGCCGATCGGCACCCGTATCTTTGGGCCAGTGACCCGTGAACTTCGTACTGAGAAGTTCATGAAGATCGTCTCGCTCGCCCCAGAAGTGCTGTAAGGAGATCCGACATGCAAAAGATTCGTCGTGACGACGAGATCATCGTGATCGCCGGCAAAGACAAAGGTAAGCGCGGTAAGGTGCTTAAGGTTCTCGCTAATAACCGTCTGGTTATCGGTGGTTTGAACCTGGTCAAGCGTCATACCAAGCCTAACCCGATGTCGGGCGTACAAGGCGGTATCGTCGAGAAAGAAGCTCCACTGGACGCTTCTAACGTAGCCATTTTCAACGGCGAAACCAACAAGGCTGATCGCGTTGGTTTCAAAGTAGAAGACGGCAAGAAAATTCGTGTCTTCAAGTCGACCCAAAAAGCGGTTGATGCTTGAACACTGCTAGGTAGATGAGACCATGGCACGACTAAAAGAGATTTACTGGAAAGAAATCGCACCGAAGCTTAAGGAAGAACTTAAGCTTTCGAACGTGATGGAAGTTCCACGCGTTACCAAAATCACCCTGAACATGGGTCTGGGCGAAGCAGTCGGTGACAAAAAAGTCATCGAGCACGCTGTTGCTGACCTGGAAAAGATCACCGGCCAGAAAGTCGTTGTGACCTACGCTCGGAAATCCATCGCTGGCTTTAAAGTCCGTGAAGGTTGGCCGATCGGCGTCAAAGTGACCCTGCGCCGTGAGCGTATGTACGAGTTCCTGGATCGTCTGCTGTCGATCTCCCTGCCTCGGGTTCGCGACTTCCGCGGCCTGAATGCCAAGTCCTTCGATGGTCGTGGTAACTACAGCATGGGCGTTAAAGAGCAGATCATCTTCCCGGAAATCGACTACGACAAGATCGATGCTCTCCGCGGTCTGGACATTACCCTGACCACCACTGCCAAGAACGATGATGAAGGTCGCGCCCTGTTGCGTGCTTTCAAATTCCCGTTCCGCAACTGATTGGAGTAGGAAAATGGCCAAGATGAGCATGAAAAACCGCGAGCTGAAGCGTCAGCTCACGGTTGCCAAGTACGCCAAAAAGCGTGCAGCACTGAAAGCAATCATCGTTGATCTGAACGCAAGTCCAGAAGCGCGTTGGGAAGCTACAGTAGCTCTGCAGAAGCAGCCACGTGACGCAAGCGCTTCGCGCATGCGTAACCGCTGCCGCCTGACCGGTCGTCCACACGGCGTTTACCGCAAGTTCGGCCTCGGCCGTAACAAACTGCGTGAAGCTGCAATGCGTGGTGACGTACCTGGTCTGGTTAAAGCCAGCTGGTAAGCACTATCAAAGTCTCGGCGTCCAGGTTCGCAAGATCCTGACCGCCGGTGACCTTGAACTTGAATCAAGCCCCTTTTGGGGCTTGATTCATTTGTGGGGTGTGTCTAGAATACCCGGCTCGCCTGAGCCCGTGCTTTTTTCGCGCGGATGTCCTCGGCGACACGTAGTAGCCGCAAGGCTAATTTTTTGTGTATTAGGAGCGTCTAGCCCATGAGTATGCAGGACCCGTTAGCGGACATGCTAACTCGAATCCGTAATGCCCAGATGGCTGAAAAGTCCGTCGTAAGCATGCCATCTTCTACTTTGAAGGTAGCTGTTGCCAAAGTCCTGAAGGACGAAGGTTACATTGCGGGTTATCAGATCAGCAGCGAAATCAAGCCACTGCTGTCCATCGAGCTGAAGTACTTCGAAGGCCGTCCGGTCATCGAGGAAGTGAAGCGCGTTAGCCGTCCAGGCCTGCGTCAGTACAAGTCCGTCGATGATCTGCCAAAAGTTCGTGGCGGTCTCGGTGTGTCTATCGTCTCCACCAACAAAGGTGTGATGACGGATCGTGCTGCGCGCGCTGCCGGTGTCGGCGGCGAAGTTCTTTGCACTGTGTTCTAAGGGGGGATAAGCATGTCACGCGTCGCTAAGAACCCCGTTAAGCTGCCAGCCGGCGTCGAAGTCAAATTCGCAGGCCAACAGCTTTCGGTGAAGGGTGCCAAGGGCACTCTCGAACTGAACATCCATTCGTCCGTTGAGATCGTTGAAGAAGCTGGTGAGCTGCGTTTCGCTGCTCGCAATGGCGATCAACAAACTCGCGCAATGGCTGGTACCACTCGTGCGTTGGTAAACAACATGGTCCAAGGCGTAAGCCAAGGCTTCGAGCGTAAGCTCCAGCTGGTCGGTGTTGGTTACAAAGCGCAAGCAAAAGGCACAGTGCTGAACCTGGCTCTTGGCTTCTCGCACCCAGTGGATTATGAACTGCCGGAAGGCATCACCGCTGAGACTCCTAGCCAGACCGATATCCTGATCAAGGGCATCGACAAGCAGCTGGTAGGTCAAGTGGCCGCCGAGATCCGCGACTTCCGTCCACCAGAGCCGTACAAAGGCAAAGGTGTGCGCTACGCGGACGAAGTCGTCCGTCGTAAAGAAGCCAAGAAGAAGTAGGGCATAGCAAATGACCGACAAAAAAGTTACTCGACTGCGTCGCGCTCGCAAAGCACGCCTGAAAATGCACGAACTCGAAGTCGTGCGTCTCTGCGTGTTCCGCTCGTCGCAGCACATCTACGCCCAGGTCATTTCGGCCGACGGCAACAAAGTCCTGGCATCTGCCTCGACTTTGGATAAAGAACTGCGTGATGGCGCCACTGGCAACATCGACGCGGCCACTAAGGTTGGCCAGCTGGTCGCTACGCGTGCTAAAGCCGCTGGCGTCTCGCAGGTGGCTTTCGACCGCTCTGGCTTCAAGTACCACGGCCGCGTCAAGGCGCTGGCTGATGCTGCTCGTGAAGCTGGGCTGGAGTTCTAAGTTATGTCAAATAACGACCAAAAGCGCGACGAAGGCTACATCGAGAAGCTGGTTCAAGTTAACCGCGTAGCCAAAACCGTTAAAGGCGGCCGTATCTTCACTTTCACCGCGTTGACCGTGGTTGGTGATGGTAAAGGGCGTGTTGGCTTCGGCCGTGGCAAGTCGCGTGAAGTGCCTGCTGCGATCCAGAAGGCAATGGAAGCTGCTCGCCGCAACATGATCCAAGTTGATCTGAACGGCACCACTCTGCAGTACGCAATGAAGTCCGGTCACGGCGCTTCGAAGGTGTACATGCAGCCTGCTTCTGAAGGTACCGGTATCATCGCTGGCGGCGCTATGCGTGCTGTCCTCGAAGTTGCTGGCGTTCAGAACGTTCTGGCCAAGTGCTACGGCTCGACTAACCCGGTAAACGTGGTTCACGCCACTTTCAAAGGTTTGAAAGCTATGCAGTCTCCTGAATCCATTGCCGCCAAGCGTGGCAAAAGCGTCAAGGAGATCTTCTGATCATGGCTACCGTTAAAGTTACGCTGATCAAAAGCATGACCGGCCGCATCCCTAACCACAAACTGTGCGTTAAGGGTCTGGGTCTGCGTCGCATCGGTCACACTGTAGAAGTACTTGATACTCCCGAGAATCGCGGGATGATCAACAAGGCTTACTACATGCTGCGTGTCGAGGGTTAATCGATGAAACTCAATGATCTGAGTCCAGCGCCGGGTTCCCGTCGCGAAAAGCATCGTCCGGGCCGTGGTATCGGTAGTGGTTTGGGTAAGACCGGTGGCCGTGGCCACAAAGGTCAGTCCTCCCGCTCCGGTGGCACCATTGCTCCAGGCTTTGAAGGCGGTCAACAGCCGCTGCATCGTCGCCTGCCGAAGTTCGGTTTCGTTTCCCTGAAAGCCATGGACCGCGCAGAAGTGCGTCTGTCCGAGCTGGCTAAAGTGGAAGGCGACATCGTCACCGTGCAGTCCTTGAAAGATGCCAACGTGATCAACGTCAACGTACAGCGTGTGAAAATCATGCTGTCCGGCGAAGTGACTCGCGCTGTTACCATCGGAAAGGGAATCGGCGCCACCAAAGGTGCGCGTGCGGCTATCGAAGCAGCTGGCGGCAAGTTCGAGGAATAAATGGCTAAGCAAGGTGCTCTCTCTGCGCTCGGCAAAGGCGGTATGTCTGAACTCTGGGCTCGTCTGCGTTTTCTGTTCCTGGCGATTATCGTCTACCGAATAGGCGCACACATCCCGGTTCCAGGTATCAACCCGGACCGACTCGCGGACCTGTTTCGACAGAATGAGGGGACCATTCTTAGCTTGTTCAACATGTTTTCCGGCGGCGCGCTGGAGCGGATGAGCATCTTTGCACTGGGGATCATGCCGTACATTTCGGCATCGATCATCATGCAGCTGATGACCGCCGTCAGCCCGCAGCTGGAGCAGTTGAAGAAGGAAGGTGAAGCTGGCCGTCGCAAGATCAGCCAGTACACCCGCTACGGCACTGTCGTTCTCGCTCTGGTTCAGGCAATTGGCATGTCCATTGGTCTGGCAGGGCAGGGCGTAGCGTTCACTGGTGACTTTGGCTTCCATTTCGTCGCGGTATCCACTTTTGTGGCTGGTGCGATGTTCATGATGTGGCTGGGTGAGCAGATTACTGAGCGTGGTGTTGGCAACGGTATCTCGATGTTGATTTTTTCGGGTATCGTCGCCGGTCTTCCGAGAGCGATCGGGCAGTCTTTCGAGTCTGCGCGTCAGGGTGATATCAACATCTTCGCCCTGGTTGCCATCGGTTTGCTGGCAGTAGCGATTATCGGTTTCGTGGTGTTCATTGAGCGTGGTCAGCGTCGTATTGCTGTTCACTACGCCAAGCGTCAGCAGGGCCGCAAGGTCTTCGCTGCGCAGACTAGCCACTTGCCGCTGAAGGTGAACATGGCCGGTGTTATTCCGGCCATTTTCGCGAGCAGCATTTTGCTGTTCCCGGCTTCGTTGGGTGCCTGGTTCGGCCAGTCTGAAGGTATGGGCTGGTTGCAGGACATCTCGCAGTCGATCGCTCCTGGTCAGCCGTTGAATATTCTGCTGTTTAGTGCAGGGATTATTTTCTTCTGCTTCTTCTATACGGCGTTGATGTTCAATCCGAAAGACGTAGCGGAAAACCTGAAGAAGTCCGGTGCCTTTATTCCGGGCATCCGTCCAGGTGAGCAGTCTGCGCGCTACATTGATGGCGTTCTGACCCGCTTGACCATGTTCGGTGCTCTTTACATGACGGCCGTATGTCTGTTGCCCCAGTTCTTGGTGGTTGCAGCCAACGTACCGTTCTACCTTGGCGGGACCTCGTTGCTGATCGTCGTCGTGGTTGTGATGGACTTCATGTCCCAAGTACAATCGCACCTCGTTTCGCACCAGTACGAATCCCTGATGAAGAAAGCCAACCTGAAGGGTTACGGCAGCGGCATGTTGCGCTGAGTACCCATAAGGTTCGAGGAGTTGGTGATGAAAGTTCGTGCATCGGTGAAAAAGCTGTGCCGTAACTGCAAGATTATTCGCCGCGAAGGTGTTGTTCGAGTAATTTGCAGCGCGGAACCGCGTCACAAACAGCGCCAAGGCTGAGTGTGATTGTGCTTCAAGCCCGGTAGCTAGTGCGCTACCGGGTTGATTATTTGTTATTACAGCGATATTATCTCGCGCCCTATTTCTTGGCTTCCGGGGCGTAGGTAGCTGTCAATTGGAGTCCCACTGAATGGCCCGTATTGCAGGCGTTAACATTCCAGATAACAAGCATACTGTTATCTCGCTGACCTACATCTATGGTGTTGGTCGCACTACTGCACAGAAGATCTGTGCAGTGACTGGGGTAAACCCAGCCGCAAAGATCAAAGATCTGAGCGACGAGCAGATTGAACAGCTGCGTGGCGAAGTGGCGAAGTTCACCACTGAAGGTGACCTGCGTCGCGAAATCAACATGAAAATCAAGCGTTTGATGGACCTCGGTTGCTATCGCGGTCTGCGTCATCGTCGTGGTCTTCCAGTACGCGGTCAGCGTACCAAGACTAACGCGCGTACCCGTAAAGGTCCGCGTAAGCCGATCCGCAAGTAATCGCCCCAGCGAATCGACAGGAAATTAATCATGGCTAAACCTGCTGCTCGTCCTCGTAAAAAAGTTAAAAAGACAGTGGTTGATGGCATCGCCCACATCCATGCTTCTTTTAACAACACAATCGTGACCATCACCGACCGTCAAGGCAACGCTCTTTCCTGGGCTACCTCCGGTGGTTCGGGTTTCCGCGGTTCCCGCAAGTCCACCCCGTTTGCTGCTCAAGTAGCTGCTGAACGTGCTGGTCAAGCTGCGCTGGAATACGGTCTGAAAAACCTCGACGTTAACGTCAAAGGTCCAGGCCCAGGTCGTGAATCTGCAGTCCGCGCTTTGAACGGCTGTGGCTACAAGATCGCCAGCATCACCGACGTGACGCCAATCCCGCACAACGGGTGCCGTCCGCCGAAGAAGCGCCGCGTGTAATCCAGGAGATTGTAAAGAATGGCTCGTTACATTGGTCCAAAATGCAAACTCGCTCGTCGCGAAGGCACCGATCTCTTTCTGAAGAGCGGCGTGCGCGCGATCGAATCGAAGTGCAACATCGAAGCAGCACCTGGTATCCACGGCCAACGCCGCGGTCGCCAGTCCGATTACGGCACCCAACTGCGTGAAAAGCAGAAGGTCCGTCGTATCTACGGCGTTCTCGAGCGTCAATTCAGCGGCTACTACAAAGAAGCTGCTGGCAAGAAAGGTGCAACCGGTGAGAACCTGCTGCAACTGCTCGAATGCCGTCTGGACAACGTTGTATACCGTATGGGTTTTGGCTCTACTCGTGCCGAATCCCGTCAGCTGGTATCGCACAAGTCGATCAGCGTAAACGGTCAGACCGTTAACGTTCCGTCCTACCAGGTTCGTGCTGGTGACGTGGTTGCTGTTCGCGAGAAAGCAAAGAACCAACTTCGCATTGTCCAAGCTCTCGATCTGTGTGCCCAACGTGGCCGCGTAGAATGGGTAGAAGTAGACACTGAGAAGAAGTCGGGCGTTTTCAAGAACGTTCCAGCTCGCAGTGATCTGTCCGCCGACATCAACGAAAGCCTGATTGTCGAGCTCTACTCCAAGTAAGGGCTAGAAAATAGGTGCATCCATGCAGATTTCGGTAAATGAGTTCCTGACACCCCGCCACATTGATGTGCAGGTTGTCAGTCCAACCCGCGCCAAGATCACTCTCGAGCCTCTCGAGCGTGGTTTCGGCCACACCCTGGGCAACGCGCTGCGCCGCATCCTGTTGTCCTCAATGCCCGGCTGTGCAGTAGTCGAGGCCGAGATTGACGGTGTACTCCATGAGTACAGCGCCATCGAAGGCGTACAGGAAGACGTAATTGAAATCCTGTTGAACCTTAAAGGTCTGGCTATCAAGCTGCACGGTCGTGACGAAGTTACGCTGACCTTGTCGAAGAAGGGTTCGGGGGTGGTTACCGCTGCCGATATTCAGCTGGATCATGATGTCGAGATCGTTAATCCCGATCACGTAATCGCTAACCTGGCGTCTAACGGCGCCCTGAACATGAAGCTCACCGTAGCTCGTGGTCGTGGTTATGAACCGGCAGACTCGCGTCAGAGCGATGAAGACGAAAGCCGCAGCATCGGTCGCTTGCAGCTTGACTCTTCGTTCAGCCCGGTTCGCCGTATCGCATACGTGGTGGAAAACGCCCGTGTCGAGCAGCGTACTAACCTGGACAAGCTGGTTATTGATCTGGAAACCAACGGTACTCTGGACCCTGAAGAGGCTATCCGCCGCGCTGCAACCATTCTGCAACAGCAGTTGGCTGCGTTCGTCGACCTTAAAGGTGACAGTGAGCCAGTGGTTGTCGAGCAGGAAGACGAGATCGATCCGATCCTGCTTCGCCCGGTTGACGATCTGGAACTGACTGTACGTTCGGCTAACTGCCTTAAGGCGGAAAACATCTACTACATCGGTGACCTGATTCAGCGTACCGAAGTAGAGCTGTTGAAGACTCCGAACCTTGGCAAGAAATCCTTGACTGAAATCAAGGACGTTCTGGCCTCCCGCGGTCTGTCCCTCGGCATGCGCCTCGACAACTGGCCGCCTGCAAGTCTTAAGAAGGACGACAAGGCGACTGCCTGATCGTCGTAATCACCGAACGTCGTGTTTGGTAAGGAATGAACCATGCGTCATCGTAAAAGTGGTCGTCACCTGAGCCGCACTAGCTCGCACCGCAAGGCCATGTTTCAAAACATGGCAGTGTCGCTGTTCGAGCACGAGCTGATCAAAACTACACTGCCGAAAGCTAAAGAACTGCGTCGCGTTGCTGAGCCGCTGATCACTTTGGCCAAGACAGACAGCCTGGCTAACCGCCGTCTGGCTTTCGACCGTACTCGTTCGAAAGCTATCGTTGGTAAGCTCTTCAACGACCTGGGCAAGCGTTACGCTACCCGTGAGGGTGGCTACCTGCGCATCCTCAAGTGCGGTTTCCGCGCTGGCGACAACGCGCCTATGGCGTACGTCGAGTTGGTTGATCGTGCTACCGGCGGTGAAGCTGTATCCGCTGAGTAAGACGTCAGTCTGAAACGAAGAACCGGGCCTAGTGCCCGGTTTTTTGTGGGCGCTCGAAAAGTGAAACTGCTGTTAGTAATTTTCTATCGACACTCACAAGTTAATGAATTTGAAGGTGTAACGTTGGTGATCAATACTCCTTGTCAGCCGATTAGCCGGCCGTTTAAGACTGACAGAGGAAGAGATCGCATGAGCCAAAATAAAACGCTTACCACCGCCAGTGGCGCTCCTGTCGCCGACAACCAGAATTCCCGCTCTGCCGGCCCTCGCGGCCCATTGCTCCTCGACGACTTTCACCTGATCGAGAAGCTTGCTCACTTCAACCGTGAAAACATTCCTGAGCGCCGTGTGCACGCGAAAGGTTCGGGTGCTTACGGTACGTTCACTGTGACGCGCGATATCACCCAATACACCAGCGCCAAATTGTTCGAGTCCGTCGGCAAGCAGACCCCGACGTTCCTGCGATTTTCCACGGTGGGCGGTGAGCGCGGTTCGGCCGATACTGAACGCGATCCACGTGGTTTCGCCTTGAAGTTTTATACCGAGGAAGGCAACTGGGACATCGTGGGTAATAACACCCCGGTGTTTTTCATTCGTGATCCGCTTAAGTTTCCGGACTTTATCCACACCCAAAAGCGCCTTCCGCAAAGCAATCTGAAAAGTGCGCAGATGATGTGGGACTTCTGGTCGCACTCGCCTGAGGCGCTGCACCAGGTCACCATCCTGTTTTCGGATCGGGGCATCCCTGACGGCTACCGTCACATGCACGGCTTTGGTAGCCACACCTACAGCCTGATAAGCGCCAGTGGCGAGCGTCATTGGGTCAAATGGCACTATAAGACTCAGCAAGGGATCAAGAACCTGGCGCCGGCAGACGCTGCCCGTTTGGCGGGCACAGATCCGGATTACGCACAGCGCGATTTGTTCGAAGCGATTGAGCGCGGTGACTTCCCGAAATGGCGTGTATGCATTCAAATCATGACCGAGGCTCAAGCGGCGGCCCACTACGAAAACCCTTTCGATGTGACCAAGACCTGGTCGCAGAAAGAGTTTCCACTGATTGAAGTCGGCGAGCTCGAACTCAACCGCAATCCGCAGAACTACTTCGCTGAAGTTGAGCAGGCTGCGTTCGGTCCGAGCAACATGGTGCCGGGTGTTGGCCTGTCGCCGGACCGCATGCTTCAGGGGCGAGTGTTCGCTTACGCCGATGCGCACCGCTACCGTGTCGGCACCAACCACCAGCAACTTCCTGTGAATGCGCCTCGCAGTCCGGTCAACAGCTACCAGCGTGATGGCTCCATGGCGTTTGGCAGCAATGGCGGTGCAGCGCCGAACTACGAGCCCAACAGCTACGTCGAGTCGCCGAAACAGGCACCTCGCTATGCCGAACCGGCTCTGGCACTCAGCGGTGCGGCTGATCGTTACGATCATCGCGAAGACACGGACTACTACAGCCACGCCGGTGCCTTGTTCCGTTTGATGAGTGATGAGCAGAAAAACCTGCTGATCAACAATATCGCACGCGCGATGGCGGGAGTTTCGTCTGATGTAGTTGATCGTCAATTGCAGCACTTCTTCAAGGCCGACCCGGCGTATGGAGAAGCAATCGCAAAGGCACTCAACGTACAGATTAACGAAGTCTAAACGAGAAGCAGAACCGCCCTCATTAGGGCGGTTTTTGCGTTATTTAAACTACTTTTCTCAGAATATCTTCGCTTTTATCGCGTCAAGTGAGTGACCTGATAGTCATGTTGGTTCAAACTACAGACTTTCAAGCAGGGAGATGTAGGGCGATGCAAGGCCACCCAGACGTAATCGATTACCTCAACACGTTGCTGACCGGCGAACTGGCCGCGCGTGATCAATATTTCGTTCACTCGCGGATGTATGAGGACTGGGGATTCACCAAGCTCTACGAACGAATCAACCACGAGATGGAAGAGGAGGCAGGTCACGCCGATGCGTTGATGCGCCGAATCCTGATGCTGGAAGGTACGCCACGCATGCGTCCGGATGATCTCGATGTCGGTACGACTGTGCCGGACATGCTCGCTGCAGACCTGCGCCTGGAATACAAAGTCCGCGCCGCACTGTGCAAGGGCATCGAGCTCTGCGAGAAGCATAAGGACTACGTCAGCCGCGAGATGCTGCGTATTCAGCTGAACGATACCGAGGAAGATCACACTTACTGGCTCGAGAAGCAGTTGGGTCTGATCAAGTTGATCGGTCTTGAGAATTACCTGCAATCTCACGCTTGATTGCTCCCGATACAAAAAAGCCCCTGTCACCGACAAAGTGACAGGGGCTTTTTCATGGGCCTGATTCAGTCCCGGTCGCGAGCCAGCAGTGGTTTGAGGTAGTAACCGGTGTGAGACTGCTTCATCTCGGAAACCTCTTCCGGCGTACCGACGGCAATGATCTGTCCGCCTTTGGAACCGCCTTCCGGCCCCAGATCCACCAGCCAGTCGGCCGTCTTGATCACGTCCAGGTTGTGCTCGATCACCACCACGGTGTTGCCGTGGTCGCGCAGTCGATGCAGCACGTCGAGCAGTTGCTGGATATCCGCGAAGTGCAAACCGGTGGTTGGCTCATCGAGGATGTACAGCGTCTTGCCGGTGTCACGCTTGGACAGCTCACGGGATAGCTTCACCCGCTGTGCTTCACCGCCGGACAGCGTGGTCGCCGATTGTCCCAGCTTGATGTACGAAAGGCCGACATCCATCAACGTCTGAAGCTTGCGCGCCAGCGCCGGTACTGCGTCGAAGAACACCCGGGCTTCCTCGATGGTCATTTCGAGGGTCTCGTGGATGCTCTTGCCCTTGTACTTGATCTCCAGCGTTTCGCGGTTGTAGCGCTTGCTCTTGCAGACGTCGCACGGAACATAGATGTCCGGCAGGAAGTGCATTTCAACCTTGATCAGGCCATCGCCCTGGCAGGCCTCGCAGCGGCCGCCCTTCACGTTGAAGGAGAAACGCCCCGGCCCGTAACCGCGCGAGCGGGATTCCGGCACGCCGGCGAACAGTTCGCGAATCGGCGTGAACAGCCCGGTATACGTCGCCGGGTTGGAGCGAGGGGTGCGACCGATCGGGCTCTGGTCAATGTCGACGACCTTGTCCAGGTGCTCCAGACCCTTGATGCTGTCGTGAGCCGCGGCCTCCAGCGTCGTGGCACCGTTGAGTGCCGTAGCGCTCAAGGGGAACAGCGTGTTGTTGATCAGGGTGGACTTGCCCGAACCGGACACGCCGGTGACACACGTCAGCAGGCCAATCGGGATCTCCAGATCGACATTGCGCAGGTTGTTGCCGCGAGCGCCCTTGAGGGACAGCGACAGCTTCTTGTTGCGCGGTGTGCGTTTGGCCGGAACGGCAATCTTCACCCGGCCTGACAAGTACTTGCCGGTCAGCGAGTCGGGGTGAGCCATCACTTCCGCCGGAGTACCTTCGGCGACGATATGCCCGCCGTGCACGCCGGCGCCCGGGCCGATATCCACGACGTAGTCCGCCAGGCGAATGGCGTCCTCGTCATGCTCGACCACGATCACCGTGTTGCCGATATCGCGCAGGTGCTTGAGCGTGCCCAGCAACCGATCGTTATCGCGCTGATGCAGGCCAATCGAAGGCTCATCGAGGATATACAGAACGCCCACCAGACCGGCACCGATCTGACTGGCCAGACGAATCCGCTGTGCTTCACCACCCGACAGCGTGTCGGCACTGCGATCCAGAGACAGATAGTCGAGGCCTACGTTGACCAGGAACTGCAGGCGCTCGCGGATTTCCTTGAGGATCTTGTCGGCAATCTCGCCACGACGTCCGGTCAGTTTCAGCACGCCGAAATAGTCGCAGGCATCGCCAATCGGCAGATTGGTCACCGCCGGCAGTGTTTTCTCGCCGACCCACACATGCCGCGCCTCACGACGTAGGCGGGTGCCGCGGCAATCCGGGCAAGGCTGGGTGCTGAGGAACCTGGCCAGCTCTTCACGCACCGAGGCGGACTCGGTTTCGCGGTAGCGGCGTTCCAGGTTCGGCACGATGCCTTCGAACGGGTGCGAGCGTTTGACGATATCGCCCCGGTCGTTCAGGTATTTGAAGTCGACGTTTTGCGATCCGCTGCCGTGCAGGATGAATTTCTGCTGATCGGCCGGCAGTTCGTTGAACGGCACTTCCAGGCTGAACTTGTAGTGAGCCGCCAGCGACCCGAGCATCTGGAAGTAATAGACGTTGCGCCTGTCCCAGCCGCGAATCGCCCCTTCGGCCAGAGTCAGTTCGCCGTTGACCAGTCGCTTGATGTCGAAGAACTGCTTAACCCCCAGGCCATCGCACGTCGGGCAGGCGCCGGCCGGGTTGTTGAAAGAGAACAGCTTGGGTTCCAGCTCGCTGATGGCGTGGCCGCAGATCGGGCAGGCGAAGCGCGCGGAGAAGATGATCTCTTCACCCGGTTCGTCGTCCATTGGCGCCACAAGGGCGATGCCGTCGGCCAGTTTCAGCGCGGTCTCGAAGGATTCGGCCAAGCGCTGTTGCAGATCGGCACGGACCTTGAAGCGGTCGACGACCACATCGATCGAATGCTTCTTCTGCTTATCCAGCTTCGGCAGCTCATCCAGCTCGCAGATCCTGCCGTTGACCCGGGCACGGACGAAACCCTGCGCGCGCAGTTCTTCGAAGACCGAAAGGTGTTCGCCCTTGCGCTCGCGGATCACCGGGGCCAGCAACATCAGCTTGCTGCCTTCCGGTTGGGCGAGGACCAGGTCGACCATCTGGCTGACGGTCTGCGCTTCCAGCGGAATGTCGTGATCCGGGCAGCGCGGAATACCTACGCGTGCGTACAGCAGGCGCAGGTAATCGTAGATTTCGGTGATGGTGCCGACGGTCGAACGCGGGTTGTGCGAGGTCGACTTCTGCTCGATGGAAATGGCTGGCGACAGGCCTTCGATGGTGTCGACGTCAGGTTTTTCCATCATCGACAAAAACTGCCGGGCATAGGCCGACAGCGACTCGACATAGCGGCGCTGGCCTTCGGCGTACAGCGTGTCGAAGGCCAGGGACGATTTGCCGGATCCGGACAGGCCGGTGATGACGATCAGTTTGTCCCGTGGCAGGGTCAGGTCGATGTTCTTCAGGTTGTGGGTCCGGGCCCCACGAATCAGGATCTTGTCCAAAAGTGGCCTCGCTTGGCGGGCGTCGAAAACGTAGGAGTATACGGCCAAATACTGGATGGATGCACACTATCAAACGAGTGGATGGCTGACTTACATGAAGAGTCTGTCAGCGGAGCGCGTCAAAGCGTCGCGATATACCCTGTCAATCGATGGGACTGGTAGAATCGCCGCCGGTTCACATGAGGTTTTTCCATGCACGATCCCCACAGCGAACGCATGAGTGGCAGTGAGACCCGCGCGGCAAGCGGTCTGGCCCTCGTGTTCGCCTTCCGTATGCTTGGCATGTTCATGGTGTTGCCGGTATTGGCGACCTATGGGATGGATCTGGCAGGAGCGACCCCGGCCCTCATCGGGCTGGCGATTGGCGCTTATGGCCTGACCCAGGCGATTTTCCAGATTCCCTTCGGTTTCATTTCCGACCGCATCGGCCGCCGGCCGGTGATTTACCTGGGGCTGATCGTCTTCGCCCTCGGCAGCGTGCTGGCAGCCAACGCCGATTCGATCTGGGGCGTAATCGCCGGACGAATCCTGCAAGGCGCCGGGGCGATTTCCGCAGCGGTCATGGCGTTGCTGTCTGACCTGACCCGCGAGCAGCATCGGACCAAAGCCATGGCCATGATCGGCATGACGATCGGCCTGTCGTTCGCGGTCGCCATGGTCGTAGGACCGTTGCTGACCCGCGCTTTCGGTTTGTCCGGGTTGTTCCTCGCCACGGGTGGCATGGCGCTGGTGGGCATTGTGATCGTGATGTTCATGGTGCCGCGTGCCACCGGGCCGTTGCAGCACCGTGAATCCGGTGTCGCGCGCCAGGCGCTGATGCCGACGCTCAAGCACCCGGACCTGCTGCGTCTGGACCTGGGTATTTTTGTGTTGCACGCGATGTTGATGTCGAGCTTCGTTGCACTGCCGCTGGCCCTGGTGGAAAAAGCCGGGCTGCCCAAGGAGCAGCATTGGTGGGTCTACCTCACTGCGCTGCTGATTTCCTTCTTCGCCATGATCCCGTTCATTATCTACGGCGAGAAGAAACGCAAAATGAAACGAGTTTTGTTGGGCGCAGTGCTGACGCTGATGCTCACTGAGCTATTCTTCTGGCAGTTCGGCGATAGCTTGCGGGCTCTGGTGATCGGGACGGTGGTGTTCTTTACCGCGTTCAACTTGCTGGAAGCTTCGTTGCCATCGCTGATCAGCAAGGTTTCACCGGCGGGCGGCAAGGGCACTGCGATGGGGGTTTATTCCACCAGCCAATTCCTCGGATCGGCACTGGGCGGGATACTCGGCGGCTGGATGTTCCAGCATGGCGGCCTGTCGGTTGTCTTCCTCGGATGCGCCGGCCTGGCTGCCCTCTGGCTGGCCTTTGCTGTTACCATGCGCGAACCTCCCTACGTGACGAGCCTGCGCTTGCCGTTGTCGCCCGAGGCGATCCGCGAAGCGGGTCTGGTCGAGCGCCTCATGGCCGTTGTAGGGGTAACAGATGCAGTGATCATCGCGGATGAAGCGGCGATTTACATCAAATTGGACACCGAACTATTGGATCGCACTACCCTCGAGCGCCTGGTGAACAACCCGGCCGGGGCAGCGTGCGAAGCCTAGGAGAACGTTATGGCCCGTGGGGTTAACAAAGTCATATTGGTCGGCACTTGCGGCCAGGATCCCGAAGTTCGCTACCTGCCTAACGGTAACGCCGTGACCAACCTGAGTCTGGCGACCAGCGAACAGTGGACCGACAAGCAAACCGGTCAGAAGGTCGAGAAGACCGAATGGCACCGTGTATCGATGTTCGGCAAGGTGGCGGAAATCGCCGGCGAATACTTGCGTAAAGGTTCGCAGGTCTACATCGAAGGCAAGCTGCAGACCCGCGAGTGGGAAAAAGACGGTATCAAGCGTTACACCACCGAAATCGTGGTCGACATGCAAGGCACCATGCAGCTGCTGGGTGGCCGTCCACAACAGGGCGACCAACAAGGCGGGGGCAATAACTACCAGCAGTCCGCCCCGGCGCCACGTCAACAGGCTCCGCGTCCGCAGCAGTCGGCTCCGCAACAGTCGCGCCCGGCTCCACAGCAGGCCGCCCCGCAGCCGGCTCCGGATTTCGACAGCTTTGATGACGATATCCCGTTCTAGGATATGGCTTAGACCTTTGTAAGGTTTAACCTCGAAACCCCCGATCAGTCCTCTGGACTGGTCGGGGGTTTTCTTTTGTACATTAATTTGTAGGAGCCAGCTTGCTGGCGATGGCGTCCATTCAGTCAATAAGCAGGTTGACTGAACCTCCACCATCGCCAGCAAGCCGGCTCCTACAGATTTGCGCTCAGCGGGATGACGTGGTTACCGCGGCCCGCGCCGCGTGCAGTTTTTTGTAGCTGTCGATCAGACGCAGATGCCGGTCGAGCCCCTCCAGTTTCATGCTGGTCGGCGTCAAGCCATGGAAACGCACGGTGCCTTCCACCGAGCCGATTGCCGCATCTGTCCGCTCGTTGCCGAACATCCGACGGAAGTTGGCTTCGTAGTCTTCCAGCTCCAGGTCTTCGTCCAGCTTCATCTCCAGCACCACATTGACGGCCTGGTAGAACAAGCCGCGCTCAACCGTGTTGTCGTTGTACTGCAGGAACATTTCCACCGCTTCTTTCGCCTCTTCGAATTGTTGCAGGGCGAGATAAATCAGCAGTTTCAACTCCAGGATCGTCAACTGACCCCAGGCGGTGTTGTCATCGAATTCGATGCCGATCAAGGAGGTGATGTCGGTGTAGTCGTCCAGCTCGCTTTCCACCAGACGCTCGACCAGCGCTTGCAGTTCTGCTTCGTCCAGGCGATGCAGGTTGAGGATGTCTTCGCGGAAAAACAGCGCCTTGTTGGTGTTGTCCCAGATCAGGTCGTCTGCCGGATAAATTTCCGAGTAGTCGGGCACCAGGATGCGGCAGGCGGTCGCGCCGATATGCTCGTAGACCGCCATGTACACTTCCTTGCCCATGCCTTCGAGAATGCCAAACAAGGTCGCGGCTTCCTCGGCGTTCGAGTTTTCACCCTGGCCGGAGAAGTCCCACTCGACGAATTCGTAGTCCGATTTGGAACTGAAGAAGCGCCACGACACCACGCCGCTGGAGTCGATGAAGTGCTCGACGAAGTTGTTCGGCTCGGTCACCGCATGCCCTTCGAACGTCGGCTGAGGCAAGTCGTTGAGGCCTTCGAAGCTGCGGCCCTGAAGCAGCTCGGTGAGGCTGCGTTCCAGCGCCACTTCCAGGCTCGGGTGCGCGCCGAACGAGGCGAACACACCGCCGGTACGCGGGTTCATCAGGGTGACGCACATCACCGGGAATTCGCCACCCAGGGACGCGTCCTTCACCAGCACCGGGAAACCCTGTTCCTCCAGCGCCTGGATACCGGCCAGTATGCCGGGGTATTTCGCCAGCACCTCGGTCGGCACGTCCGGAAGGGCAAATTCACCTTCGATGATTTCGCGTTTCACCGCGCGTTCGAAGATCTCCGACAGGCACTGCACCTGGGCCTCGGCCAAGGTGTTGCCGGCACTCATGCCGTTGCTCAGGAACAGGTTTTCAATCAGGTTGGATGGGAAATACACCACTTCGCCGTCCGACTGACGCACGTACGGCAGCGAGCAGATGCCGCGCTCTTCGTTGCCCGAGTTGGTGTCGATCAGATGGGAGCCGCGCAGCTCGCCGTCGCGGTTGTAAATCTTCAGGCAGTACTCGTCGAGAATTTCAGTCGGCAGCGCGTCTTTGCGCCCAGGCTTGAACCAGCGCTCGTCCGGGTAGTGCACGAACGCCGCGTTGGCGATGTCTTCGCCCCAGAACTGGTCGTTGTAGAAGAAGTTGCAGTTGAGCCGCTCGATGAACTCGCCCAGCGCCGACGCCAGCGCGCTTTCCTTGGTCGAACCCTTGCCGTTGGTGAAGCACATCGGCGAATGCGCATCGCGGATATGCAGCGACCACACGTTGGGCACGATATTGCGCCACGAGGCGATTTCGATCTTCATGCCCAGGTCCGCCAGAATCGCCGACATGTTGGCGATGGTCTGCTCCAGCGGCAGGTCCTTGCCCGCAATGTAAGTGCTGGCGTCTGAAGTGGAGGCAGGCATCAGCAACGCCTGGGCGTCGGCGTCGAGGTTTTCCACCTCTTCGATCACAAATTCAGGCCCGGCCTGCACCACTTTTTTCACGGTGCAACGGTCGATGGAACGCAGGATGCCCAGGCGGTCCTTGTCGGAGATGTCCGCAGGCAACTCGACCTGAATCTTGAAAATCTGGTTGTAGCGGTTTTCCGGGTCAACAATGTTGTTCTGCGACAGGCGAATGTTATCCGTGGGGATATTGCGCGTGCTGCAGTACAACTTCACGAAGTACGCCGCACATAGCGCCGACGAAGCCAGGAAGTAGTCGAACGGGCCCGGTGCCGAGCCATCGCCCTTGTAGCGGATAGGTTGGTCGGCCACCACCGTGAAGTCATCGAACTTGGCTTCAAGCCGAAGGTTGTCGAGAAAGTTGACCTTGATTTCCATGGGGGATTACCAGATAGCGGCTAGACGATTTGGCCGCCATTATCCGGCTTTTCAGCGGTAAGTCTTGTGGTTGTCAGGTCGTCGATCAGGTTTAGACCTGTTTCTGCGCAATGCCCGATGCACGGCAGCGGGCAAAAAAAGCAGAAAGCGCACACCGACCCATTGTAGGAGCGAGCCTGCTCGCGAAAAACGTTTGGACGACGCTCGCGTTATCGTTTTCGTCCTTCGCGAGCAGGCTCGCTCCTACAGGGGGAATGCGCAGGTCAACCCGCCAGGAACTCGTCGGTGGACACCACGTTGGCATAGGCAAATCCCAATGCCGACATGAAGGCGGCGTGAACGTGGGCGGCCGGCACGGTGAGACCGTTGAATTCCAGGTCACGTGAGGCACAGGCGTCATGAATCACCGTGACGCTGTAGCCGAGGTCGTTGGCGGCGCGGGTGATACCGTCGACACACATGTGGCTCATACTGCCAACCACCACCAACTCCTTGATGCCTTGCTCGTCGAGAATCGACTGCAGTTCGGTTTCGCGGAACGAGTTGACGAAATGCTTGAGCACCACCGGCTCATCGGCGCGGTTGAGAACTTTGGGGTGCAGCTTCGCGCCTTCGGAACCTGGGGTGAAGAAGGGCGCTTCCTCGGAAGTGAATTCGTGGCGAATGTGCACCACCGAATCACCAGCATCGCGAAAGGCTTTGAGCAGACGTACGGCGTTGTCCGCAGCAGCGTCGGCGCCGACCAGCGGCCACTTGCCCTGAGGGAAGTAGTCGTTTTGGATATCAACTACGATGAGTGCTTGCTTGGCCATGACTGTTTCCTCGAAGTGTGTGTTGGTGTGGAATGAAGTATTGGCTCTGGCGGCCCGCGCGAGGATTGGCCGCACCGACAATTGCAGGGGGAAAACTGACAATGGAAGCACAAAGGACAATCGCCGAACTGGGCGTGCTGATTTATCCCGGCGCACAGATGGCGGCGGTGCACGGTTTGACCGACTTGTTCAGCGTGGCGAACCGGATTGCCGCCGAGCATGAGTCGGCGCAGTTGCCGCTGCTGCGGGTCAGCCACTGGCAGGTCAATGGCGATCAGGCACCCGAACGCATCTATGACAGTCATCCCGCGCTGGATGGCGGGTTGGTGGCGGTGCTGATCCCGCCGTCAATTGGCGGTTTTTCCGAAGGCCAGGCGCCCGAGGGCTTGCTGAGCTGGATTCGTCAGCAACATGCACAAGGCGCGACGCTCGGCGGCGTGTGCGTGGGCTCGATTCTATTGGCCGAAAGCGGCTTGCTCGACGGTCGCAGCGCCACCACCCACTGGACCTCGGCCAAGGCCTTTGCCGAGCGTTATCCAGCAATCAAGCTCAAGGCCGATACACCGATCGTCGATGACGGCGACCTGATTACCACCGCCGGGCTGATGGCCTGGTCCGAGCTGGGTTTACGCCTGGTGGACCGCTTGCTGGGGCCGAGCATCGCCACCGGCACCGCGCGATTCCTGGTGGTGGAACACAGCGACAGCGCGAGCGAATGCGGCAGCAATTTTTCGCCGATTCTCAGCCATGGCGACGCGTCGATTCTCAAGGTCCAGCACTGGCTGCAAAGCACCGGCGCGACCGAGGTGTCGCTGACGACAATGGCCGAGCGGGCAGGGCTGGAAGAGCGCACCTTCCTGCGCCGGTTCCGCGCGGCGACCGGGTTGAAGCCCACTGAGTATTGCCAGCATCTGCGGGTCGGCAAGGCTCGGGAAATGCTCGAATTCACCAACGGCACCATCGACCACATTGCCTGGACGGTGGGCTATCAGGACCCGAGCGCCTTTCGCGCGACGTTCAAGAAGATTACCGGGCTGGCGCCGAGTGATTATCGAACGCGGTTTGGTGTTTCACCGGGTGCCGTAGCCCGATCCTTGTAGGAGCGAGCCTGCTCGCGATGGGCGTGAACGATAACGCATGTTGTCTGGATGAAAGCGTCGCCCTCAGGTTCATCGCGAGCAGGCTCGCTCCTACAAGGGAACTGCGGTCGTGCAAAATGCCGGGAGCGAAATGGCGGTCGTGCAGAATGAGGCAGGCTTAGTGCTATCACCGATTCGGCAACTGTTTGAATTGTCGATTATTTCAACTCAGGCGTCCTTGGCCTGATCTCTGCACCCCTTTCACTACATTCATCCAGCGCCGATTGAAGGGGGAAGCATGACCCCAACAAACCGCAAGAAACTGGTGGTCGCCCATTCCGTGCGACCCGACGCGCCACAGCACGAGGTCGAGACCAACCGCGCGCTGGCCCGCTGGCTGGCGCAGATCCTCGGGCTCAAGTTCGGCGGTAGTTTTGACCCCGATCGGCACAGCGGTCGCGACCTTTACCTGCTGCCTACTCAAACCGTGGTCGGCGCTGCGGCGGCGCGAAAGCTGGGCGTCAGCGGGCCGGGGGATTTGTGGGGTGGTTATGTCGAGCATGATTTCATCTGCACCAAAGCGATCAGCCACGGCCTGCGCAATAAAAATGCTCTCGCGCCGCAGGGCTGGTCGCCCTTGTTTTCCGAGCAGGTGCGCAACGTGGTGCTCGATGGCTTGAGCGTGTTTTCCCTCGACGATGCGCGTCCGGCGGCGGAGCATTTGCTCTACAGCGGGCCGATTCGCCTGAAGCCGATTCACGCCTGCGCCGGCCGCGGTCAGGAGGTCATCCGAAGTCTCGACCAATTCGACGAAATTCTCGCCAGGCCCGAAGCCAAAGCCCTGTTCAACGAAGGCGTGGTCCTTGAGCAGGACCTGAGCGAGGTGGTGACCCACAGCGTTGGCCAGAGCTTCATCGGCGACAAACTGCTGAGTTACTGCGGTGATCAATACTTGACCGACGACGCCCGGGGCGAGCAGGTTTATGGAGGGTCCAACCTGCTCGTGGTGCAAGGCGACTACGACGATTTGCTGGCGCTGGACCTGCCCGATGACGTGCGCCTGGCCATCCGCCAAGCGCAGGTGTTCGACCGTGCGGCGGACGAAGCCTACCCCGGTTTCTACGCGTCGCGGCGCAACTACGACATTGCCCAGGGCCTGGACAGCAGCGGTCAATCGCGCAGCGGCGTGCTCGAGCAGTCCTGGCGCATGGGCGGTGCCAGCAGCGCCGAAGTGGCGGCGTTGCAGAGCTTCGTCAACGACCCAGGAATGCGCGCGATCCGCGTTTCCTCGGTGGAAACCTACATCGATCAGCCGCTGCCGGCGGACGCCATCGAGGTGTACCGCGGCCCGGCGGAAAACAGTGAATTTCTCCTCAAGTACGTGACGGTCAATTCCTATGACGGCTAGAAGCGAAACCATTCAGATCGACATCGACGATGAACAGATGAGCGGGACTTTTCTCAGCCCCAAATCCAAGGTCCCCGGCGTGCTGTTCGTGCACGGCTGGGGCGGCAGTCAGGAGCGTGATCTTGAGCGGGCCAAAGGCATCGCCGGCCTGGGTTGCGTGTGCCTGACGTTCGATTTGCGCGGGCATACCGGCGGCACCGGGATTCCGCTGACGCGGGTCAGCCGCGAGGACAACCTGCGTGATCTGCTGGCGGCGTATGACCGACTGCTGGCGCATCCGGCGCTCGATACGTCGGCGATTGCCGTGGTCGGCACCAGTTATGGCGGGTACCTGGCGTCGATCCTGACCTCATTGCGGCCCGTGCGCTGGCTGGCGTTGCGAGTGCCGGCGCTGTACCGCGACGAGCAATGGCACACGCCCAAGCGCGAACTGGACAAGCTCGATTTGCGCGATTACCGCAGCACGCTGGTGCGCGCCGACAGCAACCGCGCGCTGCATGCCTGTTCGCAATTCACCGGGGATGTGTTGCTGGTGGAATCCGAGACTGACGATTACGTGCCCCACGCGACGATCATGAGTTACCGCGCCGCGTGCCAGCAGACGCATTCGCTGACCCACCGGATCATCGACGGCGCCGATCACGCGTTGAGCGAGCCGGTGTCGCAGCAGGCGTACACCTCAATCCTGGTGGACTGGATTACCGAGATGGTGGTTGGGGAGCGGTTGAGCATTATCCAATCAAGTTGAACGTCGGTGGTGCTTTTGCGAATCGCCAGCAAGCCGGCTCCTACAGGTTAGCGCACACCTTGTAGGAGCCGGCTTGCTGGCGATGACGTCCTCGTAAACGCCACGATTATTTAGGTTTCTTGGCAATCCGCAGCGACTTGGCCTTGGCCTCCACAATCAAATACATCACCAGGGTAATCAGCAGCGGCAAAATGAAGTAAATCGCCCGATACGCCAGCAACCCCGCCACCAGACTTCCCCGCGAAGCCTCATGCTGCAGTAACGCGACAAACACCGCCTCCAGCACCCCAAGCCCCGCCGGAATGTGCGTAATCACCCCGGCAATCGCGCTGATCAACAACACCCCCAGCACCAGTGGATAATCCAGTTTGCTCGGCAGCAACGTGAAAATCACCGCGGCCATCAGCGACCAATTCAGCGCACCCAGCGCCAGTTGCAGTACCGCCATGCGCAGGGACGGCAAGTTGATTTCGACGCCACGAATCGCCCATTCCCTGCGCTTGGAAAACTGGCAAGCCGCGAGATAACCCGCGCTCACCAGCAGCAACAAAATCCCCACACCCTGCAACGCACCACTGCTCAGTTTCCAGCCGGGCGGCATCCGCACCAGTCCGCTGCTGAACACCGCACCGGCAATCACCATGTAGCCAAACCAGTTGGTCGCCAGGCTCAGGCCGAGGATTTTCGCGATGTTGCTTTTGCTCACCCCAAGCCGCGAATACAGGCGATAACGCATGGCGATGCCGCCGACCCAGGCGCTGAGGTTGAGGTTGAACGCGTAGCTGATGATGCCCACCGGCAGGATCTGCTTCCAGGTCAGGTCCTGGCGGATGTAGGTGCGGCCGATCAGGTCGAAGCAGGCGTACACCAGAAAACTCACCAGCGTCAGCCCGGAGGCGATGATCAGCGTGCGCACCTTGAAATCGGCGAGGGTGTCGAACACCTCGTTCCATTCGATGCGCTGGGCGAGCATCGTGAACAGCACGATCAGCGCGAGGAAAAACAGCATCGTCAGCGGTTTTTTCCAGCGGCTCCAGCGTGAGTGATGCGGGCTGTCGGCGTGAGCCGGTGAATGTGTTTCAACGCGACTCATGGCGATCACCCCCGGCGAGGTGAGTGAAAGGCTTCAGGCGCGGCTTGTGGGCCGGCAGCCAACCGGCCCACGCCGGGAAGTGCCGCAGGAAGTGAAACACCAGAAAACCGACCGTCATGTGCCAGACCCGTCCACGGGGAGATTTTTCCGCACACATGGCTTTGCAGTGGTTGTCGCTCAGCACCTCGAGGCGCTCGAACAGTTCGCGGTTGAAGGCGCGATCGCGGATCAGCACGTTGGCTTCGAGGTTCATCGACAGGCTCAGCGGATCGAGGTTGCTTGAGCCGACGGTGCTCCAGTCCTCGTCCACCAGCGCAACCTTGCCGTGCAACGGGCGCTCGCAATATTCGTGAATCTGTACGCCGGACTTGAGCAGGTAGTCATAAGTCATGCGCGCCGCCAGTTTGGCCACTAGCATGTCCGGCTGCCCCTGCAGGATCAGCCGTACATCGACGCCTCGGCGGGCGGCGTTGCGGATCTCGCGCAGCAGGCGATAGCCCGGAAAGAAGTAGGCGTTGGCGATCACCACCCGGCGCTGGGCAGTGCGCAGGACCAGTCGGTAAACCTCTTCGATATCGGTGCGATGATCACCGTTGTCGCGATAAACCAGGCGCACCTGGCCATCGTGGTCATTGAAGGCCAGTTCGGAACGGCGTTGCCGACGCCGCTGCCACCAGTACTTGGCCCGCGCCGGTCGACCGCTTTGCAGCAGGGCAAAGTGATGAATGTCGGCCACTGCCGGGCCTTGCACTTCAACCGAATAATCCTGTTTGGCCTCTGGACCGAAATCGGCCAGATGGTCGGCGGAAAAGTTGATCCCGCCGATGAATGCAACCGTGCCATCGACCACCACGATCTTGCGGTGCAGGCGCCGGAACCAGTTGGTGCGAATGCCGAGGTGCTTGGGCGCCGGGTCAAACATCTGAATGTGCACGCCGGCCTCGCTCAACGCGGTGAGGTAGCCGGTGCTCAGCTCGCCACAGCCGAAACCGTCGAGGCTGGCGGTGACCCGCACGCCGCGTTGCGCCGCGTCGATCAGCACTTGCTGCAGTTCGTTGCCGACCTTGTCCTCGAACACGATGAAGGTTTCCAGGAGGATTTCCGTCTTGGCCTGGCGCAAGGCCTCGAACACCCGCGGGAAATACGCCTCGCCGTTTTCCAGCAGTGTCACCCGGTTGTTGCCCTGCCAGCCGTACTCGACGTCGACCACGCCGGGCTCGCGGATCGGCGGGGTGGTGGACAGGTGTTCCACGCTGGTTTTTTCCATCGGTGCGCTGCTCATAGCTCGATCTCCACCGATAACGGTGCGTGGTCGGAAAGGTGGGACCAGGGCCGCGCCGCCAGGACTTGCGGGCGACTGGCCTTGAGGTTGCGCACGTAGATGCGGTCCAGGCGTAGCGTTGGCAGGCGCGCCGGAAAACTGCGCGCCGGTTTGCCGTGGTGTTCGGCGAATACCTCGCGCAGACCGCAGGGTTTGAGCAGGGCATCGGCACGCTGGCGCCAGTCATTGAAGTCGCCGGCAACGATGACCGGAGCATCGTCGGGTAATTCTTCCAGGCGTTGGCGCAACAGCTGCAGCTGTTCATTGCGATGGGTTTCGCGCAGCCCCAGATGGACGCAAATGGCGTGCACTTCCGGGCCGTCGCCGGGCAGGCGCAATACGCAATGCAGGAGGCCGCGGTTTTCATGGCCGCTGATCGAGATGTCGAGGTTGTCGTGGCGAATGATCTGGAATTTCGACAGCAGCGCATTGCCGTGGTCGCCCGCCGGGTACACCGCGTTGCGTCCGTAGGCGAATTGCGGCCACAGGGTGTCGGCGAGGAATTCGTACTGCGGCATCGTCGGCCAGTTGCTGTAGCGCCGGGGATGGTGTTCGTGGGTGCCATGGACTTCCTGCAGAAACACCACGTCGGCGGACACGCTGCGCACCGCTTCACGCAGTTCCGGCAGGATGAAACGCCGGTTGAGCGCGGTAAAACCTTTGTGGGTGTTGACCGTCAGCACAGTGAAACGGCGCACGGCAGCCAGGGTCTGTGGCTGATCCTCGGTGGCGCTGAACGGCTCGGGCCCATTCATGGCAGCACTCCTTCGGCAGCGGGTTCGCCGGGGGCGGTGGCGAGGCCCTTGTCGAGGTGGAAATGCTCGAGCAAGCGGCGGGCATCGAAGGGCGCGCGGACCTTGATGTCATTGTCGAAGTAACAGAACACTTCGCGGGATCTGCACGCCCTGGGCTTTTGTCGCGGCGCGATCAAGTGCGGGTCTGACGGTTGCCGGCCGTGGTGCCAGGCGTCGATCCGATCGCCCCATCGATCCAGCGCTTCGGGGGTGTAACCGCTGGCGTAGAGTTCTTCGGCGCCATGCAGGCGCAGGTAAACGAAGTCACTGGTGAGGTCTTCGCGATAGGGCCATTTTCCGGCAGTGTCAGCGATGACCAGCGCGGCGTTGTGGCGTTTCAGCAGACGGACAAAGGCCGGGTCGATAAAGGTGTCGTTCCTGATTTCGACGGCATGGCGTACGGGCTTTTTCTTGTACGCCTTCAGGCTGGCGTGGCCGTGCAGGTGCGAATCGTGCTGGTGGGCGAGGGCGGTGGCCTGCTCGGTATCGTGGGGCAGTTGTTCGAGAAAGCTTTCGAACAGCTCGGCGTCGAATTTGAAACTGGGCGGAAACTGCCAGAGGATCGGCCCGAGCTTTTCCTTGAGTTCGAGTACCCCGGAGGCGAAGAAATTGGCCAAGGGTATGTGGATGTCACGCAGGCGTCTGATGTGGGTGATGAAGCGCGGGGCCTTGAGGCTGAAGACGAAGTCTCTCGGGGTGTCGGCGTACCACTCGGCGTAGCGTTCAGGCCGTTGCAGGGCGTAGAACGATCCATTGATTTCGATGCTGTTCACTGCCCGCGAGGCGAATTGCAGTTCGCGCTTCTGGGTCAGCCCCTCCGGGTAGAAATCCCCCCGCCAGGGCGTGTAGCGCCAGCCAGAAATACCAATGTGAATCGCCGCCATGTCGCCTCCCGTCGGATGGTCCCGGTTGCCCTGTCTTTGGATGACTGCGGGGCAGCGGCGAAAGTTTCGACGGGACTACAAACGGTCGAAGTGTAGGAGCGAGCTTGCTCGCGATGGCTTGGAGAACGACGCTGGGTGTCAGTAAACACGCGTTATCGTTAACGACCATCGCGAGCAAGCTCGCTCCTACAGGGGATCAGTGACCGGCGACGATACGGGCGGAGCCTTCAGCCGGCTCGCCATACACCGGGCCGAGACGGTCGAGGCGACCGCTCCACAGGGTGAGCGCCAGTGCCACCAGCACCACCAGGCCACCGATCCATGCGGTATGGATCAGGCCCATGTGGGCGACGATCAAGCCACCGCCCCATGCGCCACCGGCAATCCCGAGGTTGAACGCGGCGATGTTCAGGCCGGACGCCACGTCCACCGCCTGCGGCGTGTGATGCTCGGCCTGACGCACCACATACACTTGCAGACCTGGCACGTTGCCGAACGCAACGGCGCCCCAGACCAGCACGGTGGCCAGTGCCAGCCACGGATTGCCAGCGGTGAACGTCAGCACGAACAGTACGGCGGCGAGCAGGGCGAAGATGATCTTCAGGGCGCTGATCGGGCCGCGTTTGTCGGCCAGTTTGCCGCCCCAGATGTTACCCACCGCCACCGAGATGCCGTAGACCAGCAACACCAGGCTGACGGTGCTGGCGCTGAAACCGGAGATGTCTTGAAGAATCGGCGCCAGGAACGTGAAGGCGATGAACGAACCACCGTACCCGACCGCCGTCATCGCATACACCAGCAACAAACGCGGTTGCTTGAGCACCTGCAATTGTTGCAATAGCGAAGCCGGTTTGCTGTGGGCAATGTTCTTCGGCACGTAGAGCAGGCTGCCGATGAAGGCGATCACACCCAGCGCCGACACGGCGAGGAAGGTTTCACGCCAGCCGAAATGCTGACCGATGAACGTCCCCAGCGGCACGCCGGTGACCAATGCCACGGTCAGGCCGGTGAACATGATCGCAATCGCGCTGGCGGCTTTTTCCTTCGGCACCAGGCTGGTGGCGATGGTTGAACCGATCGAGAAAAACACCCCGTGGGCCAGGCCGGTGACGATCCGCGCGATGATCAGCGATTCGTAGCTGGGTGCTTTCCACGCCAGCAGGTTGCCGAGGGTGAACAGCACCATCAGCGACAACAGCAGCAATTTACGCGGCACTTTGCCGGTGAGGGCGGTCAGCACCGGCGCGCCGATGGCGACACCCAAGGCGTACAGGCTGACCAGCAGACCGGCGGACGGCAGGCTGACGCCAAGGTCGGCGCCGATGGTGGGTAACAGGCCAACGATGACGAACTCGGTCGTCCCGATGGCGAAGGCGCTGAGGGTCAGCGCGAGCAAGGCAATGGGCATGGCTGCAACTCCGGTGGGTTGATTGATGGAGCGCAGTGTCGGGGTTTGGGTTGTGCGGAAAAATAGAGGTATGGGCATTTGATATTTGCCCTGCGAGCAAATATCCCCTGTAGGAGCCGGCTTGCCGGCGATGGCGGCCTTGAGTGCAGCGCCGTTCTTGAGGGCCCCATCGCCAGCAAGCCGGCTCCTACAAATACGTGGTTAACCCCGATATTTCGTACGGCACCAAACCTGTAGGAGCCGGCTTGCCGGCGATGGCTGCCTCGAGTGCAGCGCCTTTCTTGAGGGCCTCATCGCCGGCAAGCCGGCTCTTACAGTTCCGCGTCGTATGAAGATCTGAGTTTTGTAGGAGCCGGCTTGCTGCGGGCGGCGTTCCGACGATGCAGGCAACGCGGTGTTTCGGGCAGATCCCGGCGTTGGATGAACTTGCCGGGCATTTATCAATCAGTTCCTAACAGACCCTTGCCAAGGAGCTCCCCGTTTTGCTCAAGTTCAAGACCGCGATGTTACTGGGGGCGTTGCTGTTTCTCGGCAGCAACGAACTGGAGGCCGTCACGCTGCCGGGTGTTCCCGCCGCTGCCGAAGAACCGGCAAAGCCTGAGCCGCTGGTCCAGGGCGGTCTGCTCGGGGCTATCAGTTCCAGCATCGACGACGTTCAGGACAAGCTCGATCTCAATGAAAACCTGGTCGACGCCTGGCGCCTGCGGGCCGATAGGGCTGCGGATGAAGTCGACAAACTGGTGAATCAGCCGTCGTCTCGCTCACCGATGAGCGTGGCCGGCGATTTCCTGTTGTTGTCCGGCGTCTGGCTCGGCGTGTTTGCCTTGCTCACGGTGCTCGGCGGCCTGCTGGACAGGCGCTTGAGCGAAGGGCGGTTCTTTCGAAAACATCAACGCAGCCAGGATCTGCTCGGCTACCTGTTGCCGTACACGATTCCGGCGATGATCTGCCTGCCGCTCACCCTGTACGTCAGCCACTTCCTGCCGAACTCCGTGGGCCGGGCGCTGGCGCTGTGTTTCGCCTACGCCACCAGCAGCGGCATCTTTTCCACGTCGATGTTCTTGTGCGTGATCGTCATGTTCAACACCGGCCACAAGCGCCGGGCGGTGCAGATCATCCGCGACTATTGCCCCAAACCGCTGTTCCTGATCGGCTTCCTCGCCGCGCTCAGCGACGCGTTGACCAGCCCGCAGATCGCCCGGCAACTGGGCGGCAATATCACCAGCAGCATAGCGGTGTTCACCGGTTTGTTTGCCTCGATCATTTTTGGCTTGCTGGTGATTCGCCTGCGCCGGCCGGTGGCGCACCTGATCCGCAACCGTTCGCTGGCGCAGCGCTTGAAACAGCCTTCGTTGCAGGAGTCCCTGCGGATCTTTTCCGGGCTCTGGTACTGGCCGATTCTGTTGATGGTGATGGTCTCGGCGATCAACCTGATCGGCGTCGGCGAGGACAATCAGAAAGCGCTGCGCTGCGCGTTGTTCACCACGATTTTGCTGATCGCCACGGTGTTCCTCAGTACGATTTTCCAGCACCTGTTCAAGTCTCGAAAAGCCCAGGCGCTCCAGCGCAGCAGCGCCTACAAGGAACGCTTTCTCAGTTTGCTGCATGCGCTGTTGCGGATCGTCATGGCGGTGGCGTTCATCGAAATCCTCGGGCGGATCTGGGGCGTGTCGCTGTTCGAGTTCGCCGAACGCAACTCGGTCGGCCGGGCGATCAGTGAGTCGCTGAGCAGCATGGGCCTGATTTTTCTGGTGACATGGTTGCTGTGGGTGGTGCTCGATACCGCGATTCAGGAAGCGCTGAAACCACCGATCAACAAACGCACGACCCAGCCCAGCACGCGGGTCAAAACCATTCTTCCGCTGCTGCGCAACGCGATCAAAATCATCCTCGTGGTGATCTGCGCGATCACCACCATGGCCAACCTCGGGATCAATGTCGCGCCGCTGTTGGCGGGTGCCGGGGTGGTCGGCCTGGCCATCGGTTTCGGCTCGCAGCAACTGGTGCAGGACGTGATCACCGGCCTGTTCATCATCATCGAAGACACGCTGTCGATCGGTGATTGGGTGGTGCTCGATTCCGGGCATGCCGGCACGGTCGAAGGGCTGACCATTCGTACCTTGCGCCTGCGTGACGGCAAGGGCTTTGTGCATTCGGTGCCGTTCGGCCAGATCAAGGCCGTCACCAATCAGTCGCGGCAATTTGCGTATGCGTTTTTCTCAGTGCAGTTCACCTATGACACGGATGTGGACAAGGCAATCGAGCTGATCCGCGAGGCGGGGGAGTCGATCCGTGAAGACGCGTTTCTCAAGTACAACCTGCAAGGGCCGCTGGATGTGTTTGGCGTCGACAAAATGGACCTCAACGGCGTAGTGCTGACGGCGCAGTTCCGTACGGTGTCGGGTGGGCAATATGCGGTGAGCCGGGCGTTTAACCAGCGGTTGAAAAAGCTGGTGGATAACAGCCCGTGGGTGCATTTCGCGCAGACTTATCCACAGCAGGTTTTGATGCCTCGGCAGGCGGGTGTCGGGCAGGAGGATGAGGCGTTGGCAGCGGAGAACTCGCCGGTGTTGTTGCCGGATCAGCCGCGACCCCAATGATTTGTGTGGATGCTGCCGGCCTCATCGCGAGCAGGCTCGCTCCCACATTTGGAATGCATTCCCCTGTGGGAGCGAGCCTGCTCGCGATGGGGGCGGTCGGGACACCCTCAATGCCGGATCAATTTGCTTTGTATTTCAATCGATGATTCCACCCAGAAAACCTGCTTCCCGGCGATCTCGGCCGCCACCGGCAATCCATCCCGATACACCAGCCGATTACTCGCCAGCGCCGGCACTTTCGCGCCAGGCAACAACGTGCCGGCCAGGTTCAACGGATCAACCCCGCACACCGCAATCAGACTCCCGTCATGCGCCCGCCGCCGCACTTCCCGCAGCAACGGGATCGCCTCAGGCAAGGCAAACTGCTCACCGGCCAGACCACTGACAAACCGCCCGCCGCGAATCTCGCCCCGTGCCTCCAGCCGATGAAAGGTGCGCAGCAACTCGCGCCAGCTCGGCAGCCAATCCGCTTCGCGCTCCAGCAAACGCCAGAACACCACGCCGTAGCGGCGTAGCAAGGTCATCGCGATGTGTTCCAGGGTGTCACTGGGTGTCGGCTGTTTTTTATCCACAACCGGCGCGGGCGGCCCGCGCCGAAGCAGGGCCCAGCGCCCGGCATCGTCCATGCCGCCGATAAACGCCCCGCGTCCACGTCGACTGCTGCGCGCCTGGCGTTTGCTTGCCGGGGTGATCAGCGCGCGCAAGCCGGCAAAGCTGTCGGCATTCACCAGCCCGGCGCCGACCAGTTCCTGCAACGCGATTTCCAGTTCCGTGCGCAGCAGATGCGCCTCATGAATGAGCTCATCGAAAAACAGCGCGCCGTGCTGGCTGAGGGCCTGGTGAACCTTCTGCGTTTTCGGCGACAGTTCGCTGACCGGCGTTTGCTCGGTCAACCCGCTCCACAGTCCGACCTGACTGCGCGGCAGCAACACAATCGGTGTGCTGCGCAACGCCGTGCTGGCGCTGTGTGCGGTCAGGCGCGTCCAGACCAGTTTGCCGCTGCGGCACAAGTCATCCAGCCAACTCGCCGAGTAGTCTTTTATCCGCGCAGGCAGCAGGTCGCTGTCCCAGGCCGAAGCGGCGGCGGGGTAGCCTTCGAACTGCCCGACTATCGCCGGCAATACGGCGCTGCCCTGGCCCTGAGTCGCCGCCGAAAGGTGCTGCCAGTCAAACAGGAAACGCATGAAATCCTGCAGCGCCACCGGCTCGATTTCCCGCCGCAGGCGCTTGACCGTGTAGCGATGAATCCGCGCCAGCAGGTGCCGCTCGCACCATTGCTCCTGATCTGCGCCGGGCGTGAATTTTCCGCGCAACACATAACCTTCGCGCTCCAGTTGTGCCAGCGCCTGGGCGACCTGCAGCGGCGGTAATCCCAGCGGCTCGGCAATCTCATTAAGGGGCAGCGGACCAAACGCACTGAGCCGCGCACGGATGACTTCCAGCAACGCTTCGTCGATCTCCCAGGCTTCATCGAACCTCGGCAGCGGCTCCAGCGCTGGCAAGAAATTCGCCAGTGGATAAATCGCCCGCAGGCAGGTCAGTCGCTCCAGTGCCAGCCACAACGAGTTTCCCGCATCGATCTGCAAGCGCGTGGCGCGACCACCCTCGGCCAGCGCGCTCAGCCAATCAAGCCACTGTGGATTGGCGCGTGCTTCGGCATCGCTGATGCACGCCAAGCTCATCAACGCCTCATGCATTTCATCGACGCCAGTCGGTGCTGGCCAGGCTTCATCACGCACTGCCTGAATCGCCTCCGCGTCCAGCGCGCCGAGGTCGTCGGTGGATTGCGGATCGGTCCAGCGCCGGTTGAGCACGGCCTGGGTGCGGCGCTCTTCCAGCGGCGCATCGTCAAGGAAGGTGTAGGGCCGGGCGCTGAGGATTTCCGCGGCCAGCGGTGAAGGCGCCGGCAGGTCGCGACTGATCAGGCGCACGTCGCCATTCTCCATGCGCCGCAACAACGCCAGCCAGCCTTCACAGTCCATGGCGTCATGGAGGCAATCATCGAGGGTCTGTTCCACCAGCGGATGCTCGGGCACCTCGCGCTCGCCAGCGAGGTTTTCGACACAGGCGATCTGGTCGGGGAACACGCTGGCGATCAGGTCTTCACTTTTCATCCGCTGGATCTGCGGCGCGACCTTGCGTCCGCCGGCGTAACGCGGCAACGCCAGCGCGACCCCGGCGTTCCAGCGCCAGCGCACACCGAACAGCGGCGCCTCAAGCACCGCTTGAATCAGCAGGTGTTCGGCGCTGTTGCTGTGCAGATAACGCCAGACATCATCAAGCTCGAAACTGTGGCTGGTGGACAGCGACAACACGATCGCATCCTCGCTGGCGGCGGCCTGCAATTCGAAGTTGAAGGTGCGGCAGAAACGCTTGCGCAGGGCCAGACCCCAGGCGCGGTTGATGCGACTGCCGAACGGCGTATGGATGATCAGTTGCGTGCCGCCGGACTCGTCAAAAAAACGCTCCATCAGTAGCGTGTCCCGGGACGGCAGGGCGCCCAGCGTCAGGCGCGCGCGGGCGAGGTAATCCACCAGTTGCTCGGCGCTGGCGAGGTCCAGGCCGAGCGTGTCGGTCAGCCAGTCGCAGGCGGGTTGCAGGTTGCCGGGCGTGGCGCCGAGCAGGTCGTCGAGTTGCGCTTGCAGGCGCGCCACGGCGAACGACAGTTCGGCACTGCGCCCCGGTGCTTCGCCGAGCCAGAACGGGATGGTCGGCGGCTGGCCCTGAGCATCTTCGACCCGGACCTTGCCGGTTTCCACGCGCAGGATTCGGTACGAGGTATTACCCAACTGGAAGATATCGCCGGCGATGCTTTCCACGGCGAAGTCTTCGTTGACGCTGCCGATGTTCAGCCCCTGGGGCTCCAACAATACGCTGTAGTCGGCGTTGTCCGGAATCGTGCCGCCGCTGGTGACGGCGGTCAGCTTGCTGCCCCGACGACCGCGCAACGTGCGGGTCACGGCGTCGCGGTGGAGGAAGGCGCTGCGAATGCCCTGGCGACCGTTGTAGCCTTCGGCGAGCATGTGCAGCAGCGCCTGATAATGCTGTTCGTCGAGGCTGGCGTAGGGCGAGGCCTGGCGGAACAGTGCCAGCAGCGCTTGCTCCGGCCATTCCTGGCAACTGACTTCGGCAATGATCTGCTGGGCCAGCACGTCCAGCGGTGCCACGGGAATGTGCAGTACGTCGAGTTCACCGCGACGCACGCAGTCGAGCAGGGCGGTGCATTCGATCAGGTCGTCGCGGGTGGTGGCGAACAACCGGCCTTTCGGCGTGCCACCCACCTGGTGACCGGACCGGCCGACCCGCTGCAGAAACCCGGCAATCGAGCGCGGCGAGGCGATCTGGCAGACCAGGTCGACATCGCCGATGTCGATCCCCAGTTCCAGCGACGCCGTGGCGATCAGCACTTGCAGGTCGCCGCGCTTGAGCCGCTGTTCGGCATCGAGGCGGAATTCCTTGGCCAGGCTGCCGTGGTGGGCGGCGACCGCGGCCTTGCCGAGACGCTCGCTCAAATGCCGGCTCAGGCGTTCGGCCAAACGGCGGGTGTTGACGAAAATCAGCGTGGTGCGGTGTTCGCGGGCGAGGGCGGCGAGGCGGTCGTAGACCAGTTCCCAGACATCATTGGCCATCACTGCCGACAACGGCACCGGCGGCACTTCGATGCCCAGGTCGCGGGGGCGGGCGTGGCCGATGTCGATGATTTCGCAGTCACGATCACGCCCGACCAGAAAGCGTGCGACCGCCTCGATCGGTTTTTGTGTGGCAGACAGGCCGATGCGCATCAACGGCTCGCGGCACAACGCCTGCAAGCGTTCCAGGCTCAGGGCCAGGTGGCTGCCGCGTTTGCTCGCGGCGATGGCGTGGATTTCATCGACGATCACTGTGCGCGTGGTGCCGAGCATTTTGCGCCCGGAGTCGGAGCTGAGCAGCACGTAAAGGGATTCCGGGGTGGTGACCAGAATGTGCGGCGCGCTCTTGCGCATGGCCGAGCGGTCTTTTTGCGGCGTGTCGCCGGTGCGTACGGCGGTGTTGATCCGCAGGTCGGGCAGGCCCATCGCGCGCAGCTGTTCGGTGATGCCGGCCAGCGGGGTTTGCAGGTTGATCTGAATGTCGTTGGACAAGGCCTTGAGCGGCGAGACATAGATCACCAGCGTTTCGTCGGGCAGCCCGTCGGGAGTTTCCAGCCCGCGATGAACCAGATCGTCGATGACCGCGAGAAATGCGGTGAGGGTCTTGCCGGACCCGGTGGGCGCTGCGATCAGCGTCGAACGGTGCTGGCGGATCAGCGGCCACGCCCGGGCCTCGGCGGCGGTGACCGTCGGGAAGGTGCTGCTGAACCAGGCGCTGACGGCGGGGTGGAAGCCATTCAGGGCACTGTCTGCGGGGATGGGCAGGTTCATGGGGCAATTTATGCGGGCGGGGTGGGGAAGATGCAAGTACCACTGGTTGGGATCTCCAGTGATCTTGCCGGCCTCATCGCGAGCAGGCTCGCTCCCACATTGGATTTGCGTACCCCGTGGTCCCCCTGTGGAAGCGGGCTTGCTCGCGAAGGGGCCAGTAGCAACACTGCAAAACCTGGGGATCTACACTTTACGGATGACGGTTGCGCACTAAACCCGCAAAATGCAACGATTCCGGCATCTAACGACGGCATCGCCTGCGAGCGGTGTCGATTAAGCCATTGTTCCAATCAGACTGGGCCTGCTGACTCTATGCGAATGCGCCTTATGTTACTGGGCGGCGGAAATGCCCTTGGGCAGGCGCTGATTCGCCTCGGTGCGGAGGAAGACATCGGTTTCCTCGCCCCCCGCCCACCGCAAGACGGCTGGGATGCCGCGAGCCTGACGCAACTGCTCGACGACACCCGCCCGGACGCGTTGATCAACCTCGCCTATTACTTCGACTGGTTCCAGGCGGAGACAGTCAGCGATCAGCGTCTGGCCGGGCAGGAGCGCGCGGTCGAGCGTCTGGCCGAGCTGTGCCAGCATCACAACATCGTTCTGCTGCAACCTTCGAGCTATCGCGTATTTGATGGCTCCCGGGCGACCGCCTACAGCGAAAAAGACGAACCGGTGCCGCTGGGCCTGCGGGGCCAGGCCCTGTGGCGTATCGAGCAAAGCGTGCGCGCGACCTGCCCGCAACACGTGTTGCTGCGGTTTGGCTGGCTGCTCGATGACAGCCCCGACGGCACCCTCGGGCGCTTCCTGTCCCGCGCCGAAAAACCCGAAGAACTGCTGATGGCCGACGACCGCCGGGGCAACCCGACGCCGGTCGACGACGCGGCGCGGGTGATCATTTCGGTGCTCAAGCAACTCGATTGCGCGGCGCCGCTGTGGGGCACCTACCATTACGCCGGGCATGAGGCGACCACGCCACTGGCGCTGGGGCAGGCGATTCTGACCGAAGCCCGCGCGCTGCATCCGCTGGCCATCGAAGCGCCGACTGCCCAGGCCCACGCCGCGCGGCCGGACGCTGCCGAAGAACCGCAGCACGCGGTGCTGGCCTGCAAGAAAATCCTCCACACCTTCGGGATCAAGCCCCGCGCCTGGCGTGCGGCACTCCCCGGCTTGCTGGACAGGTTCTATCGCCATGGCTGACGGTCCGGTTTTAATCACGGGCGGCGCCGGTTTTATCGGCTCGCATTTGACCGATGCCTTGCTCGCCAAGGGCCACTCCGTGCGGATTCTCGATGACCTGTCCACCGGCAAACGCAGCAACCTGCCGCTGGACAACTCTCGCGTAGAGTTGATGGTCGGCGACGTCGCCGATGCGGCGCTGGTGGCCCGGGCGATGGCCGGTTGCAGTGCGGTGGCGCATCTGGCTGCCGTCGCGTCGGTGCAAGCCTCGGTGGATGATCCGGTGAAGACCCACCAGAGCAATTTCATCGGCTCGCTGAATGTCTGCGAAGCCATGCGCCAGAGCGGTGTGAAGCGGGTGCTGTTTGCGTCGAGCGCGGCGGTCTATGGCAACAACGGCGAAGGTGAGTCGATTGACGAAGACACGCCCAAGACACCGTTGACCCCGTATGCTTCGGACAAGCTGGCCAGCGAGTACTACTTCGATTTCTACCGTCGCGAACATGCACTGGAACCGGTGATTTTCCGCTTCTTCAACATCTTCGGCCCGCGCCAGGATCCGTCCTCGCCGTACTCCGGGGTGATCAGTATTTTCAGTGAGCGAGCGCAGCAGGGCTTGCCGATCACGGTGTTTGGCGACGGTGAGCAGACGCGGGATTTTGTTTACGTCGAAGACTTGGTGGATTTGCTGGTGCAAGCCATCGAAAAACCTCAGGTCGAAGTCGGCGCGGTCAATGTCGGCTGGAACCAGGCCACCAGTCTCAAGCAGATGCTTGAAGCGTTGAAGGTGGTGGTCGGTGAGTTGCCGCCCGTGAGCTACGGCCCGGCGCGGTCTGGTGACATCCGCCATTCGCGGGCGAACAACCAGCGCTTGTTGGAGCGCTTTACGCCTCCAGTGCAGACACCCATGAGTGTCGGACTCGCGCGGTTGTTGGGGCGCTGATTTTTTCTACGCAAATGTTGGAGTCTGGGCTGACGTCTCGCGAGCAGGCTCGCTCCCACAGTTGACCGAGGTGTTCAGGACGAACGCGGTCCAATGTGGGAGCGAGCCTGCTCGCGATGGCGATTTAGAACTTGTAGCCCAGACCCACCATGTAGATGAATGGATCAACGTCCACATCGACCTTCGCCCGAGTGCCCGGTGCCACGGCGTTGTTTTCCACTGTCGCGGTGGTATCGATATCGACGTAGCGCACCTGGGCGTTGAGCAGGATGTTGTCGGTGATCATGTAGTCGGCACCGACCTGAAACGCCATGCCCCAGGAGTTATCGGCCTTGAAGTTGCTGAAGCCGTTGGCCTGCGCTTCGCTGCCGACGTGTTCGTCGTAGATCCAGGTGTAGTTGATGCCGGCACCCACGTAGGGCTGGAATGCGGACTTCCCGTCCAGCGGGTAGTACACGACGCTCAGGGTTGGCGGCAGGTGTTTCAGGCTGCCGAGTTTGCCGTTGGCCGCGCCGAGGGCAGTGCCCTTGAGTTTCACGTCATGCTCGAACGGCGTGGCCGCGAGCAGCTCGATCCCCCAGTGGCTGTTGAGCATGTAAGCGAAGTTCAAACCCAGCTGCGTGTCGCTGCTCATGGTGGCCTTGCCACCCAGGTCGGCGCCCTTGAGCGGGCCTTGGTCGACCTTGACGCTGGAGCTGTCGGCTTTCGGGTTGACGGTGATGGCGCCGGCACGAATGAGAATGTCACCAGCTTCGTGGGCGTGGGCAAGCGGGGCTGCGAGCGCGAGGGCAAACAGCGAGGCGCTGAGCAAGGACTTGTGCATGGGGGCTCCAGAGGACGTTAAAAATGTTCGATGTCCAATGGTAAGGCGCCTAACGATCCGGTCTTTTGACTCAGCTCAACGAAACAGTGATGGTCCGGTTTTTGTGGCGTTTTTGAGGGCCTCATCGCGAGCAGGCTCGCTCCTACAGGAGTTAGGTGATCCCTTGTGGGAGCGAGCCTGCTCGCGATAGCTATCGATCAAACAGCACAGAAGTGTCAGATTCACTCCGGCAATTCATACACATAAATCTTGTCCGCCTCCATCTGATACCCCGCATCCGCCAGTTCACTGGTCGATGCCTTGACCTGCAACGCACCCTCGATCCAGTACGGCTGATACAGCTCATCCAGCTTCACGCCGACTTCGCTTTTCACATGCACGATTTGATTCGACGGCGGTGGCGGTACATGGATGCAGGCGCCGAAATACGGCACCAGCAGAAACTCGGTGGTGCGACCTTCTTCGCTCACTTCCAGCGGCACGATGTAGCCCGGCAAGCGGATGTTCTGCCCGTCGAGGCTTTTCACCACCGGCGCATTGGGCATGTCCTGTTTGGCGGCTGGCGCCGATTCCGCTGACAGCGTGCTGCCCATCTGCGACAGGTCATGCAGGGGTGTCATGTTCGGCACTTCCGGCATGGCGTCCGGCGGGATCATTTCCGACCAGGTCAGCTCTTTCGGCTCGGCCGCCCACAGGGGCAGGGCGACCAGCATCAACAGCGCAAGCAGAGCGCGGGGCATCGTAAACGTCCTCATAGTCGGATCGACAGGCCATCGGCCAGGGATTGGCGATACGCGCGCCAGGCCGGCACGCTGCCCATCAGCAGCGCGGCGATCAGGATGCCACCGAGCAGCGTCCATTCATATTCGCTTGGCCAGGTCAGCGGCAAAAACAGACCGTAATTGGCTTGCACATAACCTTGGGCGGCGGCGATGCCCACATACAGCAACGCCACGCCGGCAATCACACCAGACAAGGCCAAAGCAAATGCCTCCAGCACCAGCAGCGTCGCGATGTGCCACGGTCGGGCGCCGACCGAACGCAGAATCGCCATCTCGCGCCGGCGCTCATTCAGGCTGGTGAGAATCGCCGTGAGCATGCCGATCAACCCGGTCAGCACCACGAACAGCGAGACCACGAACAAGGCTTTTTCCGCCGTGCTCATCAAACTCCACAACTCTTGCAGCGCCACGCCCGGGAGGATCGCGAGCATCGGCTCGCCACGGAATTCGTTGATTTCGCGTTGCAGGGCAAAGGTCGAAATCTTGCTGTTGAGGCCGAGCATGAACGCGGTGATCGCTTGCGGCGTCAGGTCCATGTTGCGCGCCTGATCGGCACTGATGCGGCCTTCGCCCCGGGCCGGCACGCCGTTGTGCCAGTCGATATGGATCGCCTCCATACCTCCGAGGCTGATGTGCAGCGTGCGGTCCACCGGCGTGCCGGTGCGTTTGAGAATGCCGACCACGGTGAACGGCTTGTCGTCGTGCTTGACCAGGCTGATCGCCGCCACGCCGTGGGCCAGCACCAGTTTGTCGCCGAGCTTGTAGTGCAGCGCATCGGCCACTTCGGCGCCGAGCACCACTTCAAACGGGTCGGTGGCGAAGGCGCGCCCGTCGGCCAGTGCCAGGTGTTGCTGATGGCCGTACTGATAGTGCTCGAAGTACGCCTCGGTGGTGCCCATCACCCGGTAGCCGCGATGGGAATCGCCCAGCGACATTGGAATCGCCCACTTCACTTTCGGGTTGTTGGCGAAGTGCTCGAAGCTGTCCCAACGAATGTTGTTGGTGGCGTTGCCGATGCGGAACACCGAGTACAGCAGCAGGTTCACCGAGCCGGAACGGGCGCCGACGATCAGGTCGGTGCCGCTGATGGTGCTGGCGAAACTGGCTTTGGCTTCGGTGCGAACACGTTCCACGGCCAGCAGCAGGCAGACCGACAGGGCGATGGCGAACGCGGTCAGGATCGCGGTGAAGCGGCGGTTAGCCAGGCTGGCCATGGCTAGACGGAACAAATACATCTCAGACCTCTGCAGGCGTGGCGGCGCGATTGAGATCGGCCAGCGACAGGTGGCGATCGAACAGCGGCGCGAGGCTCTGGTCATGGCTGACGAACAACAGGCTCGACCCGGCTTCACGGCATTCGGCGAACAACAGGCGAATGAAGTTTTCGCGAGCGTCGTAATCCAGGGCGGACGTTGGCTCGTCGGCGATCACCAGTTCCGGTTGGCCGATCAAGGCGCGTGCGGCGGCGACGCGTTGCTGTTGGCCAATCGAGAGCGAATCGGCGCGTCGGCCGAGGATGCTTTCATCTTTCAAGCCCAGATGGGCGAGCAAGGTCGCCGCCGCTTGATCGACGCTGCCGTGGCGCTGGATCGCCCGTTCGGCACGCAGTCTGGAAAAGTGGCAGGGCAGTTCGACGTTCTCGCGCACCGAGAGAAACGGCAGCAGGTTGAACTGCTGGAAGATGTAGCCGGTGTGATCGACGCGGAAGCGATCACGGGCGCCGGCGCCGAGTTCGGTCAGTTCCTGGCCGAGCAGGCGGATGCTGCCGCGATTCGGCTTTTGCACGCCGCCGAGCAGGCCGAGGAGGGTGGTCTTGCCGCTGCCGCTCGGGCCTTTGAGGAACAGGGTTTCACCCGGTTCGAGGCGAAACGCCGGGATGTCCAGCAGCGGCGGGTGACCGGGCCAGCTGAAGCCCAGGTCGGACAATTCGATGAGTGCTTGGGTCATGTGAAACCGGTCAGGTTGGTGGTGAAACCTGTGGGAGCGAGCCTGCTCGCGAGGGTGTGTCAGCTGCGTTGATGTCGGCTGGCACTCCATCGCGAGCAGGCTCGCTCCCACATTTGGATTTGAGGCGAACTCAGAATTTGAGGGAGGCTGCCTTGGCTGTGACCTCAACCCCTTGCTGCCCGCTCGGGCTGATCAGTTGTACCTGAATTTTCTGCGTGGCCGGGAACGAGTTGAAAATGTTCGCCAGGTCCAGGGTTTTCAGCGCACCTGGAGCCGCGCAAGTGAACTGGTAATGGGCATGGATTTCGCTGTGATCGTGATGATGCTCGTGACCGTCCTTGGCGTCTTCATCGTGATCATCGTCGTCATGGTCGTCGGCCGCAGGCTTGTCACCGAACAACGGGCTTTCCAGTTCCTGGGATGCCACCACACAGTCGGCCGCTTTCGGCAGGTTGAACAGGGCCAGTGGTTTTTCCAGCTGCGCGCGGGCGGCGGCGACTTTGGCTTTGTCGGCGTCGGTGGTGGCGGCGTGTTCGAAACCCACCAGGTTCATCGCCGGGCTTTCCAGTTCCAGTTCCAGGGTCTGGCCGTCCAGTGCCGCGTTCAGTCGGCCGACGCCATGTTCGTGGGCGCCAAGGCTGCCGTGCTCATGGTCATGTTCTTCAGCGGCGTGAGCGACAGCCAGCGGCAACAGGGCAAACGGCAAAGCGAGCAGCAGACGGCGCATGGCGGGTCTCCGGAAGTAAAGTGAAGAAATTGTTATGTAATCTTATAACGTAAGTGCCGAGAGTTTGACCGCCCGCTTGGCGTTGCACAAGTCCCATGGGAGCATGTGGGTCAGAAATGTGCAGGAGCAGACTTATGTTGCGGATACGCGGAAGCATCGGCGACTGGCCGGTGGATTTGACCCTGGAGATGGACGATGGCGACTGGGCACGGCTCGGCGCGCAGTTGCAGGTGGTCAAGCCTGAAGCCAGTGCGGCGCCGGCGAAACCGGTGACTCAGGACGATACGCAGTGGCAGATCGCGAAGGATTTGCTGCGCAAGGCCGGACAATTGAGCGGGCCGGATTTGCTTGAGCAACTCGAAGGGCTGACCGGCAGCGCGGCGTCGGGCAAGCGGCTGCTGGTGCGGTTGCGGCATAGCGCGGAAGTGAAGGTCGAGAGTGGCGGTGATACGCCGCTGTATCGCTGGCTTTAGAAATGCGCTGGTCTTACAACCGCCATCGCCGGCAAGCCGGCTCCTACAGGATTTTCGCGAACCTGTAGGAGCCGGCTTGCCGGCGATGAACGATAACGCGGTTTGTCAGTGATACCGCGTCGATGCCATCGCCAGCAAGCCGGCTCCTACAGATCAATAAAGCGCTGCAAACAACTTGCGGCGATACGTGGTCACCAACGGATGATCATTACCCAGCAGCTCAAACACCTGCAGCAAGGTCTTGTGCGGCAAGCCTTCGCTGTAGCTGCGGTTACGCACGAACAGCTTGAGCAATGCATCCAGCGCCGCGTCGTATTGCTGGCGGGCCAGTTGCTGGATCGCCAGTTGATACACCGCTTCATCATCCTGCGGATTCTTCGCCAGGCGCGCTTTCAGGTCGGCGGCATCCGGCAGGTCCTTGGCCTGGCCGAGGAACTGGATCTGCGCCTTCGCCCCCGCCAATGCAGCCTTGTGCTCATCGCTTTTCACCGCGTCGAGCACGGTTTGCGCTTCACCCAGTTCACCGCGTTCAGTCAGGCAGCGGGCGTACAGAATCAGGGCCTTGGCGTTGGTGTTGTCCTCGCCCAGCAGCACGGCGAGCACGGCTTCAGCGTCGGCAAAACGACTCTCGTCGAACAGCGCCTGAGCCTGTTCGAACGGATCGGCCGCTGCCGGCGGCGGCATTTGCACGTGAGGCTCCAGCATCGCCCGCACGGCGGATTCCGGTTGCGCACCGGCAAAACCATCGACCGGCTGACCATCCTTGAACAACACCACGGTCGGCAGGCTGCGGATGCCGAAGCGGGCGACGATGTCCTGTTCCAGATCGCAGTTGACCTTGGCCAGCAGCAATTCGCCCTGATAGCTCTCGGCGATGGTCTGCAGCATCGGCATCAGCACTTTGCAGGGCGCACACCATTCGGCCCAGAAATCCACCAGCACCGGTTTGTGAAAAGAGTTCTCGATCACCGACTGTTCGAAATCGGCAGTCGTGGCGTCGAAGATGTACGGCGTTTCCTGACTCATGGGTGATCTCTTGGAAGCGTGAATGGGGCAACTATACGGCTTGGTGGGGTGTGGCCGGAAGCGGGGTGGCCACGGGTCTTGCGTTGCCTGACAAACCGCCATCGCGAGCAGGCTCGCTCCCACAGGGATTTTCGGTGTGACATAGATCCAGTGTGGGAGCGAGACCGGCTTGTCGGCGATGCTTTTAGCCGCGCCGCGCGTGGTACAGGCTCACATGCCGAAACTCTTCCGGCTCGGCCAGGTCCGGCAAGGTCATCGCTTCGAGCATTTCAATCCGCTGATACAAGGGGTGCCGGAAATCCCGAACCCGCGAGTCCGCCACCAGTGCTTCCCGCCCACGACTCAAAAATTCATCCAGCAGCGGCAGATTCGCCCGGTCGTACAACACGTCGGCCACCAGCACCAGGTCAAACCGGTCGGTTTCGGCAAAAAAGTCCGTCGAATAGTTGAGCTGGACATCATTCAGCTCGGCATTCGCACGGCACGCGGTAATCGCCAGCGGATCGAGGTCGCAGGCCACCACTTCCAGCGCGCCGGCCTTGACCGCGGCAATCCCGGCCACACCAGACCCGGCACCGAAATCCAGCACACGCTTGCCCTTGACCCACTCGGGGAACTCGGCGAGGTAGCGCGCCACCGCCAGCCCGCTGGCCCAGCAGAAACTCCAGTACGGTGGTTCGTGCAGTATGCGTCGGGTTTCTTCCGGGCTGAAGGCGCGGTCCATGTTGTCACCGTCGATCAGCCAGAGATTCAGCTCGGTCCCTGGCAAGGCGACCGGTACAAGCTGTGCATCGCCCAGCAATTCACCCAAGGCCTGTTGCAGGTCGAGCGGTGCAATCATGGCGCTTTGACGAATTGCAGCTGGCCCAGGGCCTGGGTGGTCGGCTGGCTGATGACTTGCGAGGGCAGGTGCAAAATCAGTTGGCCGGACTGGCTGGCGCGACCGCGCAATTCGACGCGGGCACCGGCCGGGAAGGATTCCGGGTTGAAACGCAGGTGAAACGGCAGCGCCTGGTTGGTGCCGATCAGGCTGGAACTGGCGAGCAATTGTTGCGGGCGGTCCTGTGTGTCGATCACCAGCAACGCCAGCTCGACCTCGGCACCGGCCGGCACGCCTTGCAGGGTGCCGCTCAATTCGCGTTGATAAGCGGGCAGCGGACCGAGGTCGGCCGATTCGCGGGCTTTCTTCTGCGCCGCTTGCGGGGCGGGCCCTGGCGTCGGTGGCTGAGGTTTGGGCGCATCGCTTCCGCAGGCCACCAGCAGGCTGAAAACACTGAGCAGTACGAGCGGTCTTAGGGACATTTGCGGCTCCAGCAAGGTGAAATCCATGGATCGTTCTCTATAGCCAGTCTGTATACCGCAAACCCTATGGCTTGTCTTGCCACCGGGATGCGCTACCATGGCCCTCCCTTTTTTTGTTGCCTGCCACCATGCACTGTCCCTTCTGCGGTGCCAACGACACCAAGGTCATCGACTCGCGTCTGGTCGCCGAGGGCGAACAGGTGCGCCGCCGGCGCGAATGCCTGGCCTGCGGCGAGCGTTTCACGACGTTCGAAACCGCTGAACTGGTGTTGCCGCGCCTGATCAAAACCGACGGCAGTCGCCAGCCGTTCGACGAAGAAAAACTCCGCGCCGGCATGCAGCGCGCGCTGGAAAAGCGCCCGGTGAGTGTCGAGCGTCTCGAATCGTCGCTGGTGCACATCAAACACAAGCTGCGCGCCACCGGCGAGCGCGAGGTCAAGTCCCTCGTGGTCGGTGAACTGGTGATGGCCGAGCTGCAAAAGCTCGATGAAGTCGCCTATATCCGTTTCGCCTCGGTGTATCGCCGCTTCCAGGACCTCAACGAGTTCCGCGAGGAGATCGATCGCCTGGCCCGTGAGCCGGTGAAAGAATGACCACCTCCCCGGAACAAGCCATCCTCGACGCCCACTACATGGCCCGCGCCCTCGAACTGGCGCGCAAAGGCCATTACACGACGCACCCCAACCCGCGGGTTGGCTGCGTGATCGTGAAGGACGGGCAGATTGTCGGCGAAGGCTGGCACGAGCGCACCGGTGAACCCCACGCCGAAGTCCACGCCCTGCGCGCCGCCGGCGACCAGGCCCGTGGCGCCACCGCTTACGTGACCCTCGAACCCTGCAGCCACCACGGTCGCACGCCGCCCTGCGCCGATGCGCTGGTGAATGCCGGCCTCGCCCGCGTCGTCGCGGCGATGCAGGACCCGAACCCTTCGGTGGCCGGTCGTGGCATGCAGCGCCTGGCTCAGGCCGGGATCGCGATCGAAAGCGGTGTGCTGGAAGGCGAGGCGCGCAAGCTCAATCAAGGTTTCCTCAAGCGCATGGAACACGGCTTGCCGTTCGTGCGGGTCAAGCTGGCCATGAGCCTCGACGGCCGCACGGCGATGGAAAGCGGCGAAAGCCAATGGATCACCGGCCCGGCCGCACGTTCGGCGGTACAACGCCTGCGCGCCCAGGCCAGCGTGGTGCTGACCGGTGCCGACACGGTGCTGGCGGATAACGCCCGTTTGACCGTGCGCGCTGACGAACTGGGCCTGGACGCCGAGCAAACCGCCCTGGCGATGAGCCGCCCGCCACTGCGCGTGCTGATCGACGGCCGCTTGCGGGTGCCGCTGGACGCTCCGTTCTTCAAGGCCGGCCCGGCGCTGGTCGCGACCTGCATGGCGATCGAAGAGCAATACGCCAACGGTCCCGAATGCCTGATCGTGGCCGGCGACGACGGTCTGGTCGACTTGCGCAAGTTGCTGGTCGAACTGGCCAATCGCGGCGTCAATGAAGTCCTGGTCGAGGCGGGCCCGCGTCTGGCGGGCGCCTTCGCCCAGCAAGGTCTGGTGGACGAGTTCCAGATTTTCATCGCCGGCAAGTTCCTGGGCTCGTCTGCGCGCCCGTTGCTGGACTGGCCACTGGCGCAGATGAAAGACGCGCCCGAGCTCAAAATCACTGAAATCCGCGCGGTTGGCGATGACTGGCGAGTCATTGCCATTCCTGCGTCAGCGGCGAGCGTATAATTCCCGGCCTGCGCCACACGACGGCCCTGTTCTCGAGGAGGACTCCATGTTTACCGGCATCATCGAATCCATCGGCAGTATTCGTGCATTGACCCCAAAAGGCGGAGATGTGCGGGTCCATGTAGAAACCGGCAAGCTCGACCTGAGCGACGTCAAACTGGGCGACAGCATCGCGGTCAACGGCGTGTGCCTGACAGCGGTTGAATTGCCAGGCAACGGCTTTGCAGCGGACGTCAGTCGCGAAACCCTCGACTGCACCGCCATGAACGATCTGAAAAGCGGCAGCCCGGTCAACCTGGAAAAAGCCCTGACCCCGACCACTCGCCTCGGCGGCCATCTGGTCAGCGGCCACGTCGATGGCGTGGGTGAAGTGGTTGCCCGCACCGAGAACGCCCGCGCCGTGGAATTCCGCATTCGCGCGCCGAAAGAACTGGCCAAGTACATCGCCCACAAAGGATCGATCACCGTCGACGGCACCAGCCTGACCGTGAACGCGGTCGATGGCGCCGAGTTCCTGCTGACGATCATTCCGCACACCCTGAGCGAAACCATCATGGCGTCGTACCAGCCAGGTCGCCGGGTGAACCTGGAAGTGGACTTGCTGGCACGTTATCTGGAGCGACTGCTGCTGGGCGACAAGGCCGCAGAGCCAACTGCTGGCAGCACCATTACTGAAAGCTTTCTGGCCGCCAACGGCTACCTCAAATCCTGACTCAAGGGGGTGCCTTGTGGCGCTCAATAGCATCGAAGAACTGGTTGAAGACATCCGCCAAGGCAAGATGGTCATCCTCATGGATGACGAAGATCGCGAGAACGAAGGCGACCTGATCATGGCTGCCGAGTGCTGCCAGGCCGAACATATCAATTTCATGGCCAAGCACGCCCGTGGCCTGATCTGCATGCCGATGAGCCGTGAGCGCTGCGAAACACTGAAGCTGCCGTTGATGGCACCGCGCAACGGTTCCGGTTTCGGCACCAAGTTCACCGTGTCGATCGAAGCCGCTACCGGCGTGACCACCGGGATCTCCGCCGCCGACCGTGCGCGCACCGTGCAGGCCGCTGCCGCGAAAGACGCCAAGGCTGAAGACATTGTCAGCCCTGGCCACATCTTCCCGCTGATGGCTCAGGCCGGCGGCACCCTGGCGCGCGCCGGCCACACCGAAGCGGCTTGCGACCTCGCGCGCATGGCTGGTTTCGAGCCGAGCGGCGTGATCTGCGAAGTGATGAACGACGACGGCACCATGTCCCGTCGCGCCGAACTCGAAGCGTTTGCCGCCGAGCACAACATCAAGATCGGCACCATCGCCGACCTGATCCACTACCGGATGATCCACGAACGTACCGTTCAGCGGATTGCCGAGCAGCCACTGGACAGCGAACTGGGCCAATTCAACCTGGTGACCTATCGTGATTCCGTGGAAGGCGACGTGCACATGGCCCTGACCCTGGGCAATGTCTGCGCCGAAGAACCGACCCTGGTGCGCGTGCACAACATGGACCCGCTGCGCGACCTGTTGATGGTCAAGCAACCGGGCCGCTGGAGCCTGCGTGCCGCCATGGCCGCGGTTGCCGAGGCTGGCAGCGGCGTGGTGCTGTTGCTCGGTCATCCGCTGGATGGCGACGTGTTGCTGGCGCACATCCGCGAAACTGCCGAACACGCCGCCCCGAAAAAACCGACCACCTACAGCATTGTCGGTGCCGGTTCGCAGATCCTGCGGGACCTGGGCGTGCGTAAAATGCGCCTGATGTCTTCGCCGATGAAATTTAATGCGATATCCGGTTTCGATCTGGAAGTTGTAGAATACGTGCCCTCCGAATAATGACCGGTTGTTCCCGGCCCTGTATTCGCGGTTCAAATATCACTGAGGGACGCGTAGAAGACGCGTCCCGGCTCTTTAAGAGAACTAACGAATGACCCTGAAGACCATCGAAGGTACCTTCATCGCCCCTAAAGGCCGCTACGCTCTGGTAGTGGGCCGTTTCAACAGCTTCGTTGTTGAAAGCCTGGTCAGCGGTGCAGTTGATGCCCTGGTTCGCCATGGCGTGAGCGAAAGCGACATCACCATCATCCGTGCGCCTGGCGCCTTCGAAATCCCGCTGGTTGCACAGAAAGTCGCTCAGAAAGGCGAGTTCGCAGCCATCATCGCCCTGGGCGCGGTCATTCGTGGCGGTACTCCGCACTTCGAATACGTGGCTGGCGAATGCACCAAGGGCCTGGCCCAGGTGTCCATGGAGTTCGGCGTACCGGTTGCCTTCGGCGTCCTGACCGTTGATTCCATCGAGCAAGCCATCGAACGTTCCGGCACCAAGGCCGGCAACAAAGGTGCTGAAGCTGCCCTGTCCGCTCTGGAAATGGTCAGCCTGCTGGCGCAGTTGGAGGCCAAGTGATTAGCGACGATAGCGATCGTTTCAACCCGCGCGATCCAAAGCCTGCGGATGCCGGCAAGCCATCGAAAAGCGTCAAGCGTCGCGAAGCCCGTCAGCTCGCGACCCAGGCGCTGTACCAATGGCACATGGCCAAGCAGTCGCTGAACGAGATCGAAGCGCAGTTCCGGGTCGATAACGATTTCAGCGATGTCGACGGTGCCTACTTCCGCGAGATCCTCCACGGGGTTCCTGCGCAGAAGGACAAGATCGACGCCGCGCTCAAGCCTTGCCTCGACCTCACCATCGAAGAGCTGGACCCGGTTGAACTGGCGGTATTGCGCCTGTCCACCTGGGAACTGCTCGAGCGCGTCGACGTGCCGTACCGCGTTGTGATCAACGAAGGTATCGAGCTGGCGAAAGTCTTCGGTTCCACCGACGGCCACAAGTTCGTCAACGGCGTACTCGACAAGCTGGCCCCGCGTCTGCGTGAAGCTGAAGTCAAGGCGTTCAAGCGCTGATTCGCGCTTGAATCGTATCCTGTCTCGCCGATACGTTCGTTTTTTAGCGAGTGACTGGTGTTGCCAGACAAGGCGCCGCGACGAGTCATAGCGTGCTATGGCGAGGAGCGGCAACGCAGTATGGCGACACCAGACGCCGCTAAAAAATGAACAGTATTGGTGAGACAGGATACCCAATGGGTGAGTTTGAGCTGATCCGTAATTTCTTCGCCGCCGCGCCTTGTGCGCAGGGCGGTGAAGGCGTTGCTCTCGGGATCGGCGATGACTGCGCCTTGCTCGCTGTTCCCCCCGGGGAGCAGCTGGCAATTTCCACCGATACCCTGGTGGCCGGCGTGCATTTCGCCGACCCTTGCGACCCGTTTCTGCTCGGTCAGCGTTCGCTGGCCGTGGCCGTCAGTGACCTGGCGGCCATGGGCGCCATTCCCGTTGCCTTTACCCTTGCCCTGACCCTGCCGACGGTGACCGCCGATTGGCTGGAGGCGTACGCCCGCGGTTTGAACCGCATGGCCCAGAGTTGTGGCGTGGCGCTGGTGGGCGGCGATACCACCCGCGGGCCGTTGAGCCTGACCATGACCGTGTTTGGACGAGTCCCGGCCGGTAAAGCGCTGACCCGCAGCGGCGCGCAGGTGGGCGATTTGCTGTGTGTCGGCGGTGAGCTGGGCAATGCCGCCGGCGCCTTGCCGCTGGTGCTCGGTCAGCGCAGCGCTGAAGCCGCCATCGCCGATCCGCTGCTGGCGCATTACTGGTCGCCGCAACCGCAACTCGCGTTGGGCCAGGCATTGCGCGGCAAGGCGACTTCGGCGCTGGACATCTCCGACGGCCTGCTCGCTGACTGCGGGCACATCGCGCTCGCGTCTAACGTCGGCATTCAGGTTGAACGGGACCGGCTCCCGCTGTCGAAGGCTTTAGTGGCGTTCCTCGGCCAAGCGGGCGCGCAAGACGCTGCGTTGAGCGGCGGCGACGATTACGTGCTGGCCTTCACTTTACCGTCCGTCGAGTTACCGGGGTTGCTGGCCAATGGCTGGCCGATCCATGTGATCGGGCGCGTGGTGGCGGGGCAGGGCGTTGTACTGCTGGATACCGCCGGGCAAGACATCACCCCGCAAACACGGGGCTATCAACATTTTCGGGAGACACCGTGACAGATCATCCCAAACAGGTTCCGGCGGAATTCGTACCGCCGTCGGTCTGGCGCAATCCCTGGCATTTCCTGGCGTTCGGCTTCGGTTCGGGCACCTTGCCAAAGGCGCCGGGCACCTGGGGCTCGTTAGTTGCGCTACCCTTTATCCCGTTGTGGCAGATGCTGCCCGACTGGGGTTACTGGCTGATGCTGGGCATCACCATGCTGTTCGGCTTCTGGCTGTGCGGCAAAGTCGCCGACGATTTGCGGGTGCACGACCACGAAGGCATCGTCTGGGATGAGATGGTCGGGATGTGGATCACCCTGTGGCTGGTGCCGGAAGGCTGGTACTGGCTGCTCGCGGGTTTTCTGGTGTTCCGTTTCTTCGACATCCTCAAACCGTGGCCGATTCACTGGATTGACCGGCACGTGCACGGTGGCGTCGGGATCATGCTCGATGACGTGCTGGCGGGGGTGTTTGCGTGGTTGGCGATGCAAGGGCTGGTATGGATCTTCGCCTGAGTGGCGAAACAGGGGACTAGGATGGCTCGACGCTGGTTGGCAGTGATGGTGTTGTTGGCAATGTTCGGCTCACTCGCTCAGGCGGGGGAGGCCGTGACGACGCCGTCGGTGATCCATCTGGCCAGCGAAGACTGGGAAGACTACACCGCCGCCGATGGCCATGGCCTGGGCTGGGATGTATTGCGCGAAGTCTTCGAGCCGGCCGGCATCAAGCTGGACATTCGTACCGAACCCTACACCCGCTCCATCGGCCTGGCCCAGCGCGGCGAAGTGGACGCCTGTGTCGGCGGCTATCGCGATGAAGTCAGCGACCTGCTGTACCCGCACTGGAATTACGATACCGATCACATCTATGCCCTGGGGTTGGCCAGCAGTCCGGTACCCACCGCCGAAACGCTGGGCAACTACCGGCTGGCCTGGGTGCGCGGCTACGACTTCCAGGATTACCTGCCCAACGTTACCCGCTACAACGAAGTCATTCGGCGCACCGGCATTCTGTCGATGCTGATGCACAACCGCGCCGACTATTACATCGACGCGCTGACCGAGGTGGATTACGTGCTCCGCCGGGCCAAGGATCCGACCCAGTTCCGCCGCACCCACATCGCGGAACTGCCGCTGTACCTGTGTTTTGCCAATAACCCCAAGGCGCGAAAACTGATGGCGGTTTTCGATCAGCGCATGGAGGTGCTGGTGAAAAACGGCCGGCTGAAACCGATCTTCGAACGCTGGAAACAACCGTATCCGTTCGACCAGAATTGACCATACATCCCGCGTCACTGTAGGAGCCGGCTTGCCGGCGATGGCGTCAGTCCAGTCACCAAATAAGTTGTCTGAACCATCGTCATCGCCAGCAAGCCGGCTCCTACAGGGGCTATCGCGTGGGCTGTGATCAAACTTTTAGATCGTTATGCCCCATAATTCAGCCTAAGCGTCTGTCGGAACGTGCTGTTACAATGCCGCGTCTGCGAATCGCCAGTACTTTGAACAGGAGCACACCGGTGCCTGTCGTTTTTGTCGCCGCTTGCAAGCTGCCAACACCTTTTGCGCAATTCACCATGCACGGCTTTCTCGATGAAGAAAACGGGCGCGAGCACGTCGTGCTCAGCCTCGGTGAGTTCGATGACGGTGCCCCGGTACTCGGCCGGTTGCACTCCGAATGCCTGACCGGCGATGCCTTGTTCAGCCAGCGTTGCGACTGCGGCTCGCAACTCGAAGCTGCGTTGCAGGCCATCGCTCGTGAAGGTCGGGGCGTCTTGCTCTACCTGCGTCAGGAAGGCCGCGGCATTGGCCTGCTGAACAAGATCCGCGCCTATGAATTGCAGGACGGCGGCGCCGACACCGTTGAAGCCAACGAGCGCCTGGGCTTTGCCGCCGACCAGCGTGACTACGCCATGTGCCTGCCGATGCTTGAGCACCTGGGCGTGAAATCCCTGCGCTTGATGACCAACAACCCGCGCAAGGTCAAGGCCTTGACCGACATGGGCATCACTGTCGCCGAGCGCGTGCCGCTGCACACCGGCCACAACCCGCATAACAAACTCTACCTGGCCACCAAGGCCAGCAAGCTCGACCACATGATGGGTAACGAGCACCAGGGCGAGGTAGACCGGGCGTGACCCGTGGTCAGGTTCGGCGGCGACTGTCCGTCAGTTGGTGGCAATACCTGGCGCTGGCCCTGTTGCCGCTGTTCGTGATCAACGGCGTGTTTGGCCAGGGCGAGGCGATCCTGCCGGTGCTGGCGATGCCGCTGTTCATTGCCGGCGTGGCCTCGATGTTTGTCAGCCTGAAGTTTTTCGGTGGCTACAAACACGCGTTGATCGCGACGCAAAAATCCCTGGATACCCCTGAAGAGCCAGCCGCGTGGATCACCCTCGCAGCCAAACGTCGTGCGGCGTTCCTCGCCGCTGGCTTGCCCGCGTGGATCGGCGCCCTGGCGGTATTCGTCGGCCTTGAAGCAGTGCCGTTGGTGTTGCTGGCGTTATCGACCACGGTGCTGTTCTACCTCTACCGTATCCCGCGTCAACTCGGCTGATGCGACGCATCGGGCTGGCGGTTTTGCTGTTGGCCGTCAGCGGCGCGGCGTTCGCGGTCGAGCGCGTCGTCAGCCTCGCGCCGTCACTCTCTGAAATCGTGGTTGAGCTGGGTTCGGCGGACCTGCTGGTCGGCGTGCTCGATGCCGGCGACCGTCCCGCCGAACTGCAAAACCTGCCGTCCGTGGGTCGCTACGGTCAGCTGGACATGGAGCGTTTGCTCAGCCTGAAACCCGATTTACTGCTGCTCTGGCCCGGCAGCGTCGGCCCGGCGCAGCGTGAACAGCTCAAACACTTGAACATTCCCACCTACGTCGCTGATTCCCACAGCCTTGAACAACTGACCACCCAAATCGAGGCGGTTGCCGCGCAGCTCGGCCGGCCCGAGCGCGGCGTTTCCCTGGCGGCCGATCTGCGTCAAAGCCTGGCTGTGCTGCGCCAGCGCTATCGGCGGGACGAGCCGTTGCGGGTGTTTTATCAGGTCTGGGATCGACCGCTGTACACCGTCGGCGGAGGGCAGATCATCAGTGATGCGCTTGAAGTGTGCGGTGCGCGCAATGTGTTTGCCGACCTGACCTTGCCGGCACCGCAAGTCAGTGTGGAGGCGGTGTTGCAGCGTGATCCCGAGGTGATTCTGGCCGGTGAACAGGCGCAGCTGGAGGCGTGGAAGTCGTGGCCGCGGGTGGCGGCGGTGGCGCAGGGGCGGTTGTTGTTGGTGACGGACAAGGGGCTGGAGCGGCCGAGCGGGCAGATGATCGAGGCGACGGCCAAGCTTTGCCAATTGATTGCGCCCGACAGGTGAGACCGAGTCGCCTCTATCGCGAGCAGGCTCGCTCCTACAAGAGTTTTGTGTCGTTCCTAAATCCAATGTAGGAGCGAGCCTGCTCGCGAAGAGGCCGGTTCAAGCAACACAAATTTCAGTTCAAAGGTCAGGCGTCCAGGTCACCCCGAACATCCACGCCCGACCTTCCTCGCGATACCCATACTGACTGCCATCATGGCTGTACAACGCCCGGCTGTACCCCTTGTCCAGCACGTTGTCGACCTTCAGCTCAAGCCTGATCTCTCGATTCAACTCCCAACTGCTGCGCAACCCCAGCAGCGCATACCCGCCCAACGGCTGCCGATTGTCTTCGTCGTCATAACTGCCGCTAACCGCCTGCCAACTGGCGCCGAGCCCCAATCGATCAAACTGCCGATCCAGGTCCAGGCTCAAGGTCCGCCGCGCACGCCGTGCCAGCGTGTGGCCGCTGTCGCGATCCCGCGGGTCGATGATCGCCACGCCGAGGGTGCTCTGCCAGCCGAACAGCTCCTGTTTCAATGCCGCTTCAAACCCGTTGATCCGCGCCGAGGCGACGTTCTCCGGGCGGTCGCTGCTGCCGAAGATGATCGCGTCCTTGAGGTCGGTGCGATACAGCGAGGCTTCGAGGCGGCTGCTATCGGTCAGCTGGCTGCGCCATTGCAGCTCATAGCTTTTTGAAGTTTCCGGCTTCAGGTCCGGGTTGCTGAAATCCGGGTAGTACAGATCATTGAAGGTCGGTGCGCGAAAGCCTTCGCTGTAGGTCAGCAACACGTCGTTGTCCGGGTTCAGCGGTAGGGTGAAGGTGCCGCTCCAGCTGTTCTGGCTGCCGAACTGCTGGTTCTGGTCGCGGCGCAGGCCCAGCTCCGTGGAGAAACCGTCGGCCTGATAGCGATGCTGGATAAACGCCGCGCGGTTCCAGCGGCTGTCCTCGTCGAACGCGGTGCTGCTGTTGATCCGGTCTTCGTACCAGTCGCCACCGAGGATCAGGCTGTTGCGCGCATCGAGCGTCAGGTCGTTCTGCCAGTTCAGCGAATCGCGGTAGGTGTTGAACACGCTGCGTTCGTCGCTGAGCTTGTCGAAGGTCTTCTCGCGGTTTTCGCTGTGGCCGAATTCGACGCGGGTTTTCCAGGCGTCGTTGACTTGTGCATCGACGTAACTGCTGAGGCTGCTCACCGTGAATTCGTTGTAGGGCTGCTGCTGGACTGATTCGAAGGTGGTCATGTCGAAGCGGCCGAACGGGTTGTCGAACGCGCTTTTGCCCTGGTTATCCATCAGATTGGCGCCGATTTCGATGTCGTCCGTGAGTGCGTGACTCAGGCTCAGGCTCACGGATTTGTTGCGGTACTCGTCGTGGTCACCATCGCTGGGATACGACGTGTGGCTGCGATTGATCCCGGCGGTTTCATCGAGGCTGGCGCCGAGATTGAAGCGGGTTTGCTCGTCGCCACCGGAGAGCCCAAGGCTGCGCTCCCAGGTCTGGTTGCTGCCAAAACCTATGTGCAGACGCGGTTGCAGGCCTTGCTCGACACCGCGACGGGTGAAAATCTGGATCACCCCGCCAATCGCATCGCTGCCGTAAATCACCGAGCGGGAGCCACGCAGTACTTCCACGCGCTCGACCTGTTCGATGTTGATGTGTTGCAGGTTGCTGTCGCCGGACGTCGAATTGCCGATGCGCTGACCGTCCACCAACACCAGGCTCTGGGCCGATTTGGTGCCGCGAATGTAAATCCCCGGCAAGCTGCCGCGCCCGCCGGTTTGCCCGACTTGCACGCCAGGCACGCGACGCAGCAGGTCCGTCACGCTGCCCGGTTGCAGGCGGTCGATGTCCTCGCGGGTGAACACGGTGTTGGCGGCACTGCTGTCGTTGCGTGCTTCGACCTGGCGATTGGCGCTGATCAGCACGTCAGGCAGTTTCAGGGCTTGATCGCGTTCGAAGGTGTCGGCCAGGAGTGGGCCGGACGGCAGGAGGGTCAGCGTCAGGGCGAGGCGGGAGAGATTCATGAGTTATTCGTAGACACGGAAGGAACACGGTCCCCTGTAGGAGCCAGCTTGCTGGCGATGGCGTCCTCAAGACCGCCATCGCCAGCAAGCTGGCTCCTACAGGGGAGATCGGGTTTACAGATTGAGCAGGTGCAGGCGCTGGCGGACCGAGGCTTCGATTCCTGCTTCATCGAGGCCACACTCGGCCAGCATTTGCGCAGGCTTGGCGTGCTCGACATAGCTGTCCGGCAGGCCCAGGTGCAGCATCGACTTGAGGATGTTCTCGCGGGCGAGGAATTCGCTGACCGCGCCACCGGCACCGCCCATGATCGCGTTCTCTTCGATGGTCACCAGCAGCTCGTGGCTGCCGGCGATCTCGCGAACCAGCGCTTCATCCAGCGGTTTGACGAAACGCATGTCGACCACGGTGGCATCCAGCGTTTCGGCGACTTTCAGCGCTTCTGCCAGTTGCACGCCGAACACCAGCAGGGCGACTTTGCTGCCCTGGCGGCGAACCACGCCCTTGCCGATTTCGATCGGTAGCAGGTCTTTTTCGATCGTCGCGTTCGGGCCGTTGCCGCGCGGGTAACGCACCGCCGCCGGGCCGTTGTACAGGTGGCCGGTGGTGAGCATCTTGCGCAGTTCGTTTTCGTCGCTCGGGGTCATCACCAGCATGCCGGGGATGCAGCGCAGGAACGACAGGTCGAAGCTGCCGGCGTGGGTCGGGCCGTCTTCGCCCACCAGGCCGGCGCGGTCGATGGCGAACAGCACGTCGAGGTTTTGCACCGCGACATCATGCACAAGCTGGTCGTAGCCGCGTTGCAGGAACGTCGAGTAGATCGCCACCACCGGTTTGGCGCCTTCGCAAGCCATGCCGGCCGCGAGGGTCACCGCGTGTTGCTCGGCAATCGCCACGTCGAAATAGCGCAGCGGGAAGCGCTCGCTGAACGCTACCAGGTCGGAGCCTTCCTTCATCGCCGGGGTGATGCCCACCAGGCGCGTATCCGCAGCGGCCATGTCGCACAGCCATTCACCGAACACACCCGAATACTTCGGTCCGCTGGCTTTTTTTGGCGTTGCGGCCGGAGCATCGACAGGCTCGAGCTTGGTGATCGCGTGGTAACCGATCGGGTCGACTTCCGCCGGGGCGAAGCCTTTGCCTTTCTTGGTGACGACGTGGAGGAATTGCGGGCCTTTCAGATCGCGCATGTTGCGCAGAGTGGCGATCAGGGTGGGCAGGTCGTGGCCATCGATCGGGCCGATGTAGTTCCAGCCCAGCTCTTCGAACAGCGTGCCGGGAACCAGCATGCCCTTGGCGTATTCTTCGGTGCGACGGGCAATTTCCCAGGCGCCGGGCAGGCGCGACAGGACCTTTTTGCTGCCTTCGCGCATGCTTGCGTAAGTGCGGCTGGAAAGGATTTTCGCCAGGTAATTCGACAGCCCGCCGACGTTGCGCGAGATCGACATGTCGTTGTCGTTGAGGATCACCAGCATGTTAGCGTCCACTTCCGGCGCGTGGTTCAGCGCCTCGAACGCCATGCCGGCGGTCAGCGCGCCGTCGCCGATCACGGCAATCGCCTTGCGATCGCTGTTCTGCAGGCGGGCGGCGATCGCCATGCCCAGCGCTGCGCTGATCGACGTGCTGGAGTGGCCGACGCCAAAGGTGTCGTACTCGCTCTCGGAGCGACGCGGGAACGCGGCGACGCCGTCCTTCTGGCGCAGGGTGCCCATGCGCTCGCGACGGCCGGTGAGGATTTTGTGCGGATAGGCCTGATGACCCACGTCCCACACCAGCCGGTCGTCCGGGGTGTCGAAGACGTAATGCAACGCGATGGTCAGCTCGATGACGCCCAGGCCGGCACCGAAATGCCCGCCGGTCTGACCGACCGTGTAGAGCAATTCCAGGCGCAACTCATCGGCCAGGGTTTCCAGCTCGGCTTCGCCTAACCGGCGCAGGCCGTCCGGCGTGTTGGCACGGTCGAGCAGGGGCGTGGTCGGGCGCTTGCGGGGAATCTCATGAAACGTCGTGGGCATCAGGCGAATCGTTATAGGTATAAAAGATGCGGCAGTTTACCTGATGCATCGGCCCCTGCCCACGCGTTGCTCTTTTTTGGCGGATACGCTGTCAGCTGCGGCGTTCGACGATATAGCGGGCCAGATCGCGAAGTGGCTCGGCGGCCGCGTCAAACGGTCGCAGCGCGTGCAGGGCCTGATCGCGCAGTTCCAGCGCGTAGGCCTTGGCCGCGTCGAGCCCGAGCAGGGCCGGGTAGGTCGGCTTGTCGCGCGCGATGTCGGCGCCCTGGCGTTTGCCGAGGGTTTCGGTATCGCTTTCGACGTCGAGAATGTCGTCCTGCACCTGGAACGCCAGGCCGATGGCCTGTGCATACGCTTTCAGGGACTTCAGTTCGTCCTTCTCGGCGCGGCCGCTGGCGAGGGCGCCAAGCTTGACGCTGGCTTCGATCAGCGCGCCGGTTTTGTGCCGATGCATGTATTCGAGGGCTTTTTGATCGAGTTTCAGACCGACCGAACCGAGGTCGATGGCCTGGCCGCCGACCATGCCCGCCGGACCAGCGGCCAACGCCAGGGCGCTGACCATCTGCAGGCGGATTTCCGCATCGGACGTGCTCAGGCGCGGATCGAGCAGGGCGCTGAAGGCCAGGCTCTGCAGGCCGTCACCGGCGAGAATCGCGCAGGCTTCATCGAATTTCTTGTGGGTGGTCGGCTGGCCGCGACGCAGGTCATCGTCGTCCATGGCCGGCAGGTCGTCGTGAACCAGGGAATACGCGTGGATCAGCTCCACGGCGCAGGCGGCGCCGTTGGCTTGCTCGGGCTTGCCGCCCAGGGCTTCGCACGCGGCGTAGGCCAGCAGCGGACGGACGCGTTTGCCGCCGTTCATCACGCTGTAGCGCATGGCTTCGTACAAACGCGCCAGTTCAGGGCTTGGCGGGTTGAACAGGGTTTCCAGTGCCGCGTTGACACGGGCCTGGCTGGTCGCCGAATACGCTGCAATCATTCTGGTTGATCCGCGTCGAAGGGTTCCTCGGCCAGCTCGCCATCACGCTCGAGCAGCACTTGAACCTTCTGCTCGGCCTGGGCCAGCGCCGCCTGGCAATCGCGGGTCAGACCGATGCCTTGCTCGAAAGCCGTCAGCGAGTCTTCCAGCGACAGTTCGCCGTTCTCCAGTCGCTCTACCAGCGTTTGCAGGTCAGCGAGGGATTGTTCGAAATCCAGTGCAGCTTTTTTGCGGGCCATGGCGGCGATTTCCGGTTGACGTTAAACCGGCGCGACACTAGCAGACATGGGGGTTATGGGCAAATTGGGGCATTGTCTGGTTGGGTGTATATCCGTTTTTTGGGTGATGGCTGATAGTGGTTCCGCCCTTACGGCGGGTTACTTGGAAAAGCGCCAAGTAACCAAGCGCTTTTGCCCCTTTCGTTCGGTGCCTCGCCCAGGCTCGGCATCCCCTCGCTCCGGTCCTGCTCCGTGGGCCCGCCGCCATCGGCCATCCACGGCCGGGGGCGGCTAACCCGGCATCCATGCCGGGTTGCCCACTGCGCAGAACCTCCACTCGGCCTCTCGAGGGGGCGCCCACCGCCACAGCCGCCGAGGCGGCCTAGTAGCCGACCTGGCTCTTTTGTGGTCGCGATCCTTCATCTGGATATGCACACCGATCCCTGTAGGAGCCGGCTTGCTGGCGATGGACGTCAACGATGACGCGGGCTGTCTGGAGGAGCGCGGTGTCTGGGCGTTTTTCGCGAGCAGGCTCGCTCCTACAAGGGATTGGGTTCACACGGTCAAAACTGTAGGAGCCAGCTTGCTGGCGATGGACGTCAACGATGACGCGGGTTGTCTGGAGGAGCGCGGTGTCTGGGCGTTTTTCGCGAGCAGGCTCGCTCCTACAAGGGATTGGGTTCACACGGTCAAAACTGTAGGAGCCAGCTTGCTGGCGATGGACGTCAACGATGACGCGGGTTGTCTGGAGGAGCGCGGTGTCTGGGCGTTTTTCGCGAGCAGGCTCGCTCCTACAAGGGATCGGGTTCACACGGTCAAAACTGTAGGAGCCAGCTTGCTGGCGATGGACGTCAACGATGACGCGGGTTGTCTGGATGAACGTGGTGGCCGGGCGTTTTTCGCGAGCAGGGCTCGCTCCCACAGGGGGGCACGTGGGCATCCGCCAGACCATCTTGTACGCCGTACTGCAATGATGAGGATTATTCGGCTCATTTAGTGAGCCGAATAAGACCGCTATTCGGCTAACCGTCCACCCATCACCGTGACCTCCACCGCAATTTAAGATGTATCTGATTGTGAAAAACCCGCCAAATCGCTAACCTTCGCGCCTTCTACGACCCATCAGTCACGGGTCTTTCTGACGAAACGCAGTATTTGGATCTGTAACGCGCCGAGGATCTGGCGCAAGGTTTCGTTATGCATGGCAGGAGGCGTCACATGCGTTCATTTCTTCTAGTGCTGATGGGGCTCGCCTGCGCGACCTCTGCCTGCGCCGCACCGACGGCCGAGCTGTCGGAGCCGGTGGGCGGTTGGCGCTACAACGGTCTGCTCGATCGCAGCGAAAACCCGCGAGTCGCCTATCCCACGCCGCCCATCGACCGGGGCGTGCAGCGCAATCGCACGATGATCGAAGGCCAGCTCAAGGCCATCGGCACCCAGCGCGGACCCCACACCCTGGCGGTCAACGGCAATCCCCTGAACCTGTACACCGACGACGAAGGACGTTTCGCCCGGCCCTATGCGTTTGGCGCAGGCTCCAACAGCGTCGAAGTGCGCAGCGCCGAGGGCCAGTCGCTCAAGCGCGTCCAGTTCTATGAAGCCAACAACCATCGCACCCCGGCGCAGATTCGCGTAGTGCTGGGCTGGGACGATCCGAAAGCCGAACTCGACCTGCACATCATCACCCCCGACGGCCAGCACGCGTTTTTCGCCCACACGGCGTTGACCAACGGCGGCGGCCTGGATCCGGACGGCGTCGACGGCCCCGGCCCGGAAATGTTCACCATGACCGCGCCGCTGCATGGCACCTATCTGGTTTACGTGAACTATTGGGGCAACTTCGGCAGTGGCGGCTATAACTTCGATGAGACCAGCAACCAGAACGAAGTGATCACTTCGCAGATCAACCTGGTGCTCAACGAAAACACCGTCGACGAAAAACGCGAGACCTTCATCGTGCCGATGCGCGCGATCGGTGACCTGCTGCTGGTCAAGACTTTCAACTATTAAGCATCCCGCTCCACGGATGAATTGCCGAGCTTTGGGAACATGAGCGTGAACATGAGCGATAACACTGTTACCCCGGCCGCTGACGCACCTGCCGCCAAACCTTCCCGGCGCTGGCCGTTGCTGTTGGGCGGGCTGATCCTGGTGGCTGGCGTGGCGGCCGGACTGGGCTGGTTCATGCACAAACCCAAGGCGCCGCCGGCTGCGCTGGCCAGCGATAAACTGGGCATGAGCCGCCCGGACGGTCTGCTCGAAACCCATTCCTTGAGCCAGTTGCCCAAGGACTTGCTGGCGGTGCCGTTTCTCAAAGAAACCCTGACCGAAGATTTCGTCTTCTATTACGAAACCCACGTCGATCGTCTCGGATTGATCGGCAGTCTGCGGCGGATCATTTACGAGCATGACCTGAAGTTGCAGGACAGCCTGATCGAACAGCTCTTCGATCAACCGGCGGATGTCGCGTTGTGGCGCGGGGCGGATGGTCGTCTGAAAGACTTCTTGCTGGTGATGGATCGCGGGGGGCTGGCCAAGGTGCTGGAGCCGCTGGCCAAAGTCGCGCTGGATGATTCGCAGCTGACACAACTCGGTGACATCAAGGTCACCGGCGATACGGTGCCGCTGTATCAGCTCACCTACAACAACAGCAAAGCGCTGCTGTTTGCCTCTCATGGCGACAAGCTGGTGGTGCTGTCCAATCCTTCGAAACTGTACGACAACAGTAATGGCCCGATCGATGAGCCTGGAATGGTTTCGACTCAATCGCTGGAAGCATTGCTCGGCGGTCAGAAACTCTTCCCCGAAGCCTTCGGCCTGCCACCCCGCGCGCCGGAAGTGAAACAACGCCTGTCGGTCAACGCCAGTGTCCTGGCCATGGGTTACCAGCGCTTCATCCCGAACTTCGCCGGCCTGCGTTTCGACATGGACGACAAGGGCTGGCACAGCTTCCTTGCCATGGACGAACTGGAGAACCAGCCCGACTTCGATTTCAAACCGATCTGGCAAGCCATGCCGATGGGCGCCAGCGCGTGCGTGGCGCTGCCGCTGGCGGCCGAACAACAGAAACCGCTGCTGGTGAAACTCGGCGCCGAAGAACCCGTGGCCCAGGCGCTGACCGAACACATGGCCGGTGCCGCCGGCCTGTGCTGGTACGCCGATTCGCGGCTGTATACGCCGCTGCTGGTGGCCAGCCTGAACGACAGTGACAGCGCCAAGCTGGATGGCGACCTGGGCAAGTTGTTCGGCTCGATGGTCGGCGCTTACGAAGGCAACGTCGAAGAACATGCGTTCCCGGTGGTCGAGAAACAGGAAGGCGACAATCACCAGTGGCAGCGCCAGGTCAGTTCCAACTTCGGCCCATACCAGGCTAAGGACGCGGAAGACCCGGACGCCATCACCGGCAAGGCTTTCATGAAAGTCAGCCTGGCGCGTCACGGTGCGACGCTGCTGTTTTCCCTCGATGACAAGCTCGTGGACAAAGCCCTCGGCACCCTCGACAAACGCTTCCCGCCAATGGCCGACGTGGTGCCCAAGGACCTGCTGATGCCGGTCTACTTCGGCCCGGATTCCATGGCGCAACTCATGCAACAGGAAACCCTCGACAGCCTGCCGCAGGACATGGAGCCGGTGTTCTACAACGCCGCGCAAACCTACCTGATTCCAAAACTGCGCAAGCTCGGCGGCTACGGCAAATACGCGCTGACCTTGCCCAAAGGCAGCGAGCCCGACGGCCACTGGCAATGGCTGCCGCTGGAATGGAAAGCCCTGTGACCGCACTTATCCGAGGCCTCGGCCTGCTGGCGGTGTTGCTGGGCAGTCGCGCATTCGCCAGCGAAGCCGCGCCACTCGATCCACAGCAATCCCAGGTGTTCCGCGCCTGGTTCGTGCGCATCGCCCAGGAACAACTGACCCAGGGCCCAAGCCCGCGCTGGTATCAGCAGGACTGCGCGGGCCTGGTGCGTTTCGCCGCCAACGAAGCGCTGAAAGTCCATGACGACAAATGGCTGCGCAGCAATGGCCTGTCCAACCGCTACCTGCCGCCGGAGCTGCAACTGAGCGAGGCGCAACGCGGTCTTGCCCAGCAATGGCAGCAGGGCGGCGGCAAGGTCGGGCCGTACGTCAACGCGATCAAACTGATCCAGTTCAACAGCCATCTGGTGGGTCGCGACGTCGCGCAAGCACGCCCCGGCGACCTGATGTTTTTCGATCAGGGCGACGACCAGCACCTGATGATCTGGATGGGCCGCTACATCGCCTATCACACCGGCACCACCACCCCCACTGACAACGGCATGCGTTCCGCGAGCCTGCAGCAACTCATGACATGGAAGGACACCCGATGGATACCCGACGCAGCCAACCCCAACTTCATCGGCGTCTATCGACTGAACTTTCTCTCCCAATGATCGGTGCCCGCATGCTGCGTTTACTGCCTCTACTGTTGCTGTTGGTCCTGCCATTTTCGGCGGTGAATGCCGAAGACACCGTCGAGCCGAGCGGCTACACGCCGGTGGCCGGTGAAAGCTTTTTCCTGCTGGCCGACAGCAGTTTCGCCAGCGACGAACAGGCGATGGTGCGACTCGAAGCACCGGGTCGCGACTATCGCCGTTTTCGCATGGAGCCTTACGGCGGCGCCGACATCCGCGTGTACCGCATCGACAAACCGCTGGATTTCCTCAAGCGCCAGAAGAACCTGCACCGGGTGGTCAGCGATGGCCAGTTCAAGGGCGAAGGCCTGTCGAATACCCTCGCGTACCTGTGGGACAACTGGTACCGCAAATCCCGTCGGGTCATGCAGCGGGCGTTTTCCTACGAGTCCCGTAAACAAGTCACCGAGGAAGTGCCCGAGCTGAAGATGGGCAGCGCGATTGCCGCGCCAACGCCTTACGATGCGCAGCCGCAATTCGCCCTGATCCCGGGCCTGCCGGTGGTCAGCCAGTTCCGTTATCCGCTGTGGCAAGCCAAACCGATCCAGCCGCCTGCGGGCGTGAACCTCGCCGGTTCCTCCAGCGAGTTCGTCTCCGTCGCGCCGGGCAACGTCTACATTCCGTTGGGCAACCTGAAACCGGGCCTTTATCTGGTGGAAGCGCTGATCGGCAAGTACCGCGCGACCACCATGGTCTTCGTTTCCAACACCGTGGCCGTGAGCAAGATTGCTGGTGATGAACTGCTGGTTTGGGCGGCGCGCAAACACGAAGGCAGTTCGGTGCCGAAAGTGAATGTGCTGTGGACCGACGGCCTTGGCGTGATGAGCAGCGGTGCCACCGATGCCGAAGGCTTGCTGCGCCTGAAACACGTCAGCCCCGAACGTTCGTTCGTGATCGGCGAGGATGAAGAGGGCGGGGTGTTCGTCTCCGAAAACTTCTATTACGACAGTGAAATCTACGACACCAAACTCTATGCCTTCACCGACCGGCCGCTGTATCGGCCGGGGGATTGGGTGTCGCTGAAAATCGTCGGGCGCGAGTTCAAGAACGCCCGTGACTCGGTGTTGCCGACGGCCGCCGATGTCAACGTGACCGTGCTCGATGCCACTGGCACCGCGCTGCAATCCCTGGCGCTAAAACTCGATGCCAAGGCCGGCACCCAAGGCCGTTTCCAGTTACCGGATAACGCGGTGGCGGGCGGTTATGAGTTGCGCTTCAGCTACAAGGACCAGGCCTACAGCAGTGCCTTCCGTGTCGCCGAATACATCAAACCGCACTTCGAAATCTCGCTGAACCTGGCCAAGCAGGATTACCGCACCGGCGAGCCGGTGAAAGGCAGCCTGGTGTTGTTGTACCCGGACGGCAAACCCGTCGCGAACGCCAAGTTGAGCCTGAGTCTGCGCGCCCAGCAACTGTCGATGGTCGACAACGAGCTGCAATACCTCGGGCAATTCCCGGTGGAGCTGACCAGCGCCGAACTGACCACCGATTCCAAAGGCAACGCGACCCTCGACCTGCCCGCCGCCGAGAAACCGAGCCGCTACATGCTCACGGTGTTTGCCAGCGATGGCGCGGCGTATCGGGTCAAGACCACCAAGGAAATCCTCATCGACCGTGGCGCCGCCAGCTTCCGCCTGAGCGCGCCGCAGCGCTTCAGTGCGGTGGGCGACAAGGTCGCGTTCAGCTACGTCAACGAAGGTGGCAGCGAGCAGAGCAAAGCCGTCACGCCAAGCAGCTACGGCTGGGTGCGCCTGGAAGACCAGAGCACCGCTGAAGGCAAACTCGCCGTCAGTGACAAAGGCTTCACGCTGGCCTTCGAACGTCCCGGTACTTACAACCTGACGTTGAAGGATAACCATGGTCGCGTGGTCGGTGCCACCGGGCATTCCGTCACCGGCGATGGCGTCAAAGCCGTGCCGGGTACCGTGGAAATCGTCCTCGACAAACCCGAATACAAGGCCGGCGACGAAGCTCTCGCGCTGATCACGTTCCCGGAGCCGGTGAGCGATGCTTTGCTGTCGCTGGAGCGCGACAAGGTCGAGGCCACGGCGCTGATGTCCAAGGGCGGCGACTGGCTGAAGATGGAAAAACTCAGCGACACTCAATACCGCGCACGCATCCCGGTGAAGGATAACTTCGCGCCGAACCTGACGTTCTCGGTGCTGTACACCAAGGGCGGCCAGTACAGCTTCCAGAACGCCGGGATCAAGGTGATTGCGCCGCAGATCGACGTGGCCATCGCCACCGATAAAGAGGCCTATCAACCGGGCGATACCGTGTCCGTGGACCTGACCACGCAGTTCGCCGGCAAACCGATTCCGGCGCACCTGACGGTCAGTGTGGTGGATGAAATGGTCTACGCGCTGCAACCGGAAGTCGCGCCGACCATCGACCAGTTCTTCTATCACCCGCGCCGCAACAACGTGCGCACCAGCGCCAGTCTGTCGTTCATCAGCTACGACGTCGCGTTGCCGGGCAGCCCCGGCGCGCCGGGCAAGGCCAACCGTAGCGAGCGCGGGGTAAAGGTGCTGGAGCGTCCGCGTCGTGAAGACGTCGACACCGCCGCATGGCAGCCGGAATTGATCACCGATGCCAACGGAAAAACCCGTTTCACCTTCAAGATGCCGGACTCGCTGACCCGCTGGCGCATCACCGCGCGAGCGATTGCCGAAGACGGTCAGGTCGGGCAGAAAAAGCAATTCGTGCGCTCGGAAAAACCGCTGTACCTGAAGTGGAGCGGGCCGACCCGATTCCGCACCGGCGACAAACCGGACCTCGGTGTGTTCGCCTTCAGCCAGGCCGAAAAACCGGTCAAGGCGGAACTGGTGATTCATTACGCCGGCGCTGAACAGCGTGTTTCCGTGACGCTGAACAATGGCATCAATTACATCCCGTTGCCGGCGTTTGCGCTGGCCTCGGGCGAGTGGACCGCCGAGCTGGTGCAGGACGGCAAGACCGCTGACGCATTGGCCGTGCGCCTGACCGCGACCGGCGAAGGCTGGCAGGTCACGCAAAGCCAAAGCCTGGACGTGGCCAGTGGCGACACACCGCTGACCTTGCCGGCAGACGCGACGGATATTCGCCTGCGTCTGGACGACAGCCCGCAAGCGCTGTTCCGTTCGGCGCTGGATGACTTGCTCAGCTATCCCTACGGCGGCGTCGAGCAGACGGCCAGTCGTTTGCTGCCGCTGAGCATCGCCTATCCGACCTTGTCCTCGAATCCACAGATCCGCGATCGCTTGCGCCTGATCATGCAGAACAGCCGTCTGCGTCTAGTGCAAATGGCCGGGCCATCCGCGAGCTTCACCTGGTGGGGCATGGACGGCGAGCCGGACGCGTTCCTCACCGCTTACGCCTATTACGCCGACTGGCACGCCAGCCAGGCGCTGGAACTGAGCCTGCCGCCGGAGCATTGGCAGCGGGTATTGGAGGTGTATTCGAAGCAGGCGCAAAACACGCCGTTGTTGCAGCGCGCGTTGATCCTGTCGTTCGCCAAGCAGATGCAATTGCCGGTGAACACTTTGCTCAGCGGCTTGATGGACGACCTGGCGCAAGCCGGCGAGGGCAGCGCCGCGAACCTGATGGAGGATGGCGAAGACAGCCTCGTCATGAGCGATCCGGATTCGGCGCTCGGTCTGGCGGCGGCGCGGACGTTGACTGCTGCGTTGGCGAAGCAATCGAAGGTCACTTTGCCGGAGCCGTTCAACCGCCAGCTGCCCGATGCGCAACAGCGTCTGGCCGTCAGTTCGCAACCGTTTGCCGAAGCCTTGAACCTGTCGCTGCAAAGCTTCGATCAGAGCCGCGCGCAATCTTTGCTGCAACGTCTGCTGCCACAACAATCGACCCTGGAACGCGCGTTGGCGCTGACCTGGTTGCAACGCAGCATTGAACAGGCTTCGCCGACCATCGCTTTGGCGCCGGGTGAAGGCTGGAAGAAAAACTACGGTGATACCGGTGAAATGTTCTGGACGTGGCAGGGGCCGACGCCGGTGCCGTCAGTGCTGTCGCTGACCGGGACGCAAGAGCGTCCGCTGCGTGCCGCGCTGAGCTTCCAGACCAGACAGGCGCCGGTTGAGCCGATGGCGGTGACCATCACCCGTCGCCTGTCGCGTCTGGTACCGGGCGATGAAGCGTTCGAGTTCAAGCTTGAAGCGGTCGGCAGTAAACCGTTGTCCAGCGACAGCCTGTATCTGGACGAGGTGATCATCACCAGTAAAGCCGCCAAGCCGCTGCGCTACGGCATGATCGAAGTGCCGCTGCCGCCGGGCGCCGATGTCGAGCGCACCACGTGGGGCATCAAGTTGATGAGCAAGGCGGGCACTGAACCGACCGCGCTGGAGAAGGCGCGTTCCGAGCCAGGTCAGATGGCGTATGCGATTCCGGTGGATGCCTTGAGCGGCGAACTGCGGCTGCGTCACCTGGTGCGCTTCTCGCAAAAGGGCCAGTTCAACCTGCCGCCGGTGCGCTTCACCCAGGTTTACGCGCCACAACATCAGGCTCAGGAACAGAAACCGGCGCTTGGCCAGGTCACGGTCAACTGATATGCCCTGGCGTGTGCTCGGGTGGCTGCTGTGTTTGATCCCTGCGCTGGCGACAGCGCAGGACGAACCGCTGCGACTGGGCTTCAAGGGTGAGTTGTTGTCGCTCAGCCGGACCCAGGTGATTTCCCGCGAGCCGTTGCCTTCGGATGTGCAAGCGCCATTGGGCAGTCTGTGGAAGTTGTTTGTGTATGGCTGGCTGGTGGATACCGGCGCCCATGAGTCGCCTTACGAATGTCGCGGTCAGTCGAAAGAGGAAGTCTATTGCTGCTCCGCAGGCGGCAAGATCGAGCGTGATCAGGCGCTGGCGAAGTCTTGCGGCTTGTACTTCGAGCCTGCGCGGCTGGGCATCGTCGACGCCGATTGGCGCCAGTACTGGCAGGCACGGCAAGCGCCGGAGTGGTTGCTGAATTTGCCTTCGTTGCAGCCTTCCATGCGTGTTTCGGTGGCGGAGTTGCTCAAGGTGCTGGCGGTGATGCCCGCGCAAGATCAGGCGCGTCGGGTGTTGCTGGACGTGGTGCTGAACGCCGCTGACGGCAATGTCGTCGGCGAACTCGGTGGCCGGTTGCGGGTGAAAACCTGGAGCTGGCTGGGCGATCAGGACCCCTTGTCGCGGCAGGGCGGGTTTGCCGGTTGGCTGGCCGATGGCACGCCAATCTGGGCCGGTGGACCCGGGACCAGTCAGATGGTTCTGCGCAATTATGGTCAGGCGCTGGCCTCTGTGTTGCCGGTTGAATGGCCTGCGGAGGCGGGGCGCTGCGTCGAGGTTGGATTGTTTTCGCACTACCCGATCGGACGGGTGCTTTCCGGGGATCGAGTGGTAGCGTCCGGTCCGTTGCAGGGTGATTTTCGCGTCGAATTCTTGAACGGCAACCAGCTCGACATCCACAGCGACGGCGAGCTGTTTTTGTTGCAGGACAAACTGGTCGCCCGTCTGGACCGCGAAGAATACGTCGCCCGCGTCCTCCAGCGAGAAGCCAGGCCTGAACCGATTGAGGCGGCTAAGGCCCTGGCCATCGCGATCAGAACCTACCTGCTGCAAAACGCCACCCGTAACGGCGACTGCCTGAGCATCGACGACAGCAGCAGCCGCCAGCGCGTCGCCCCGCGCCCGGCGACGACGGAGTCACGCCACATCGCCGCGTGGACCAGCGATTTGGTCCTCGCCGGCAGCACCGTCACTTACCACTCCGACCAACCCGGCCCGGACAAACTCTCCTGGCAGCAAGCCGTCGAGCAAGCCAACGCCGGTCAACGCTACGACGCCATCCTGCTGCACGCCTACCCGCGTGCCAGCCTCAGCCGCTGGGACAACCCCGTCGCCTCCTGCGAGGCGCTGCCCGCCGCGCAAGACTGGCTGCAAACCCAGCGCCGCGGCTGGCGCCAACGCCTCGAAAGCGAAACCGGCTACAACGAAATCAGCACCTTCGCCGTCTGCCGCCTGGCCTTCGGCCGCCCCTACGTCGACCGCGAGCGTCAGCGCATCTACGTGCGCGGCGTGCTCTCGCTGCAAGACCGTCTCGACCTGACCCACGAATACCTGCACCTGGCCTTCGAAGCACACCCCAATGGCCAGGATGAAACCTACATCGAAGGGCTCGCCCGCCACCTCTTGCTGGAATAGGTCATGAAACTCCGTTATCCACAGGTCTTCCTGTTCCTTTGTTCTTTTAGCGTGTTGCCGCCGACCTTTGCCGCCGGCGTGAACCTCGACACCCCCGTCGGCGGCTGGCGCACCGGCGCGGCCGAGGGCGAAGGTGAAAACTTCCGCCAGACCGTCAACTACCCGGCTTCCTCGGTGAACACCCCGGCGGGCCAGGCCAACACCGCACGCATCACCGGCCAGATCAAAGCCACCCCCAAGTCCGCCGAACCGGGACGCTTGATCGTCAACGGCGTCAGCATGCCGCTCAAAATCGACCCGGCGGGACGCTTCGACCGACCGTTCTCCTTTCCCAACGGCAGCAACAGCGTCGAAGTCCGCAGCCCCGATGGCCAGCAACGCCGTCGCACGCAATTCCTCAACGCCAGCGGCGGCGCGACACCGGCGAAGTTGCGGGTATTGCTGGCGTGGGACAGCGACGGGACAGACCTGGACTTGCACCTGATCACGCCGGATGGCGCGCACATCTGGTACGGCGATCGTGTCGCACCCAACGGCGCGGCGCTGGATGTCGACGTCACCACCGGCTACGGCCCGGAAATCTTCGCCATGCCGGCGCCGATCAAGGGTCAGTATCTGGTGTATGTGAACTACTTTGGCGGTGGGTATCGGAGTGATGAGGAAGGGCAGGAGGATGCGGTTCAGCCGCTGACGACCGCGCAGGTGACGGTGATTACCGAGGAAGGGACACCGAACGAGAAGCTGGAGACTTTTCTGGTGCCGATGCGGGCGGTGGGGGAGTTGACGTTGGTTAAGGGGTTTAGTTATCCGTGAGGGCTTAAAGCCGAGGAATGCTGCGACTTTCAATTGTGCAGCAGCTTGCTGCCCAATTGCGGAAATGACACTGGCGTAAATAAGTCAGCTGCTTGCAGACCGACTCAGAGTGTTCATTCGTTTTCTAAAGCCGAGGCCAAACAGTCAAGATTGTCCAGGCTGACTTTGATGCGTTGCGGCGCTACAAGCCGGTCAACAACCATGACTGCAAACGCCTCATCCACTTCGATGAGCGCTTCTTGCTTTACCGATGAGCGTTGTTTTGAGTCTTCTTCGGCTGAGGGCTTGGTGGGGGTGATGAGGAACTACCTCTGATTAATGGCTATCTTCCAGACATTAAAAAGCCGGCTTGTGGCCGGCTTCTCGGGGACTGGCTTGGTTCATTTTTGGTAAACCGCGCCAGCCTTCAAAACGTACACCCGGATCTTGCGTCCGGCTGTGGGACTCGGCGAGAAAATCATCTGCCTTGTCGGTGCGATCAGTGCCGCGGAGCGGGGTGATGCGCAAATGTGGGGCGCAGCATACTGATTTTTTTGGAGAATTCCCAGCGCGGTGTTACAGGAACGGCACCGGCGGCCTGCGTTTGCTTAACGTCGACCACCAGAACACCCATCCCAGCACGCGTATGTTCTCTGCCTCAATTTGCGCCGGCCTGAAGACCTCATCCGGGTATTCGGCGCTGTTGTGGCTGCGCATGCGAATCGCATTGCCCGGGACCCGGCTCAGGTACTTGATGCGCAACATGCCGTCGTGCTCTATGGCGTAAATCTCGCCGTCGACAATTTGCGTTAGGCCGCGATCAATCGCGACGATGGAGCCGTCTGCGATTTTTTCGGCCATGCTGTTGCCGACCATGCGTGCGCAGATGGCATCGGCGTGAATGATTTCCAGGGAGTCGAGATTGCTGCGTGGCAAGCGGATCGATTCGCTGGGGTCCTTGATGACATGGGTTTTGTCGGAGCCGGGGGTGATGGCCGTTTCTTTGTAAAACGGCAATTCGACATCGATTGGCTCGATGACCCGGTAGGTGCCGCGGATCGACTGGGCATCGAAGGTGTTGCCTGAATCGTCAACCAGATGCAACGCCTTGGCGTGTTTGGGACCTTCGCCGGTTTTCAGCCATTCGCTGTTTACGGACAGTCGTCTGGCGATATCCTCCATGCGGTAGTGGGGCACTCCGCGGGTGTACCAGTTATGGACGTTTTGGGCTCTGGAAATGTTCAGGACGTCGGCAAAACCCGTGGTCGTGATGTCGAGCTCTTCCAGAACCATTTTGAAGCGTGCACCGCAGGATTTAGTCTTTTTCATAAACACGAGTCTAACGGCGGTGCATAAGGCTTTTGTTCAACAAACCGTTCAAAACTCGCGGGAATTTTAAGTCCTGATGTAAGACGTCTTTGGTAAAAATTAAACAAGGAAAAACCGCTGTGAGCGGTTGATAAACCCCTCGTTTATGCACCTTTCAAACGCCCACAAAAAACCCCGGATCAACCGGGGTTTTTTTCAAGTCGTCAGTGGCGCAAAGCCAGTGGCGTCTCAGCCTTTATAGGCAGCAACCGATTTGGTGATCGCGTCGCGGGCGGCGTCTGCACCGGCCCAGCCTTCGATTTTCACCCATTTGCCTTTTTCGAGATCTTTGTAGTTCGCGAAGAAGTGCTCGATCTGCTGGATCAGCAGGGCTGGCAGGTCGGTGTATTCCTTTACGTCGACGTACAGCTGGGACAGCTTGTCGTGTGGGACTGCGATGACTTTGGCATCGCCGCCGCCGTCGTCGGTCATGTTCAGGATGCCGACCGGACGAGCGCGGATCACCGAACCTGGAGCCACCGGGTAAGGCGTCACGACCAGCACGTCGAGGGGATCACCGTCGTCAGCCAGGGTGTTCGGGATGTAACCGTAGTTGGCCGGGTAGAACATCGGGGTGGCCATGAAACGGTCAACGAACAGGCAATCGCTGTCTTTGTCGATTTCGTATTTGATCGGCGCGTGGTTGGCCGGAATCTCGATCGCGACGTAGATGTCGTTCGGCAGGTCTTTGCCAGCCGGAATCTTGCTGTAGCTCATTGGGCGGTGCCCCCGTTAGTTGACCAAAAACACTTGGCCGGATTGACCAAAAAGTGGCGGCGATTATAGGCATATTCCGCAGCCGTTGCTACGGACCAGAAGTCGGGTAGACCTTAGTCGCGTGCCTGATAGACCGGGTCTTCGGCCAGAAGTTGCCGCAGCCGGGCCAACGGATCCTGCCGGTAAAACAGACTCAGTTGTTCGTAGACCTGTGGATAAGCCTCGTGCAGCAAATCCGGGGCGCTGAAGAAGTATTCGCTGGTGACGGCGAAGAACTCGGCGGGGTTTTCCGCGGCGTAGGGGTCGATGGCGGTTTCGGCGTCCGGGTTGCGCTCCAGTTGCTGGTCGAGGTCGTCGTAGGCCTCTTGCATGACCCTGGCCCAGTCGCTGACGCGCATGTCGGCGTGCAGCGGCGGCAGGCCGTTGGCGTCGCCGTTGAGCATGTCGAGCTTGTGCGCGAGTTCGTGGATCACCAGGTTGTAGCCTTCCCAGCCACCACTGGCCATCACCCCGGGCCAGGCGAGGATGATCGGACCTTGCTGCCAGGCTTCACCGCTGTGTTCGCCGTCCCACTCGTGTTCGACGCCGCTGGCGTCGCGATGGCGCTGGGGGCTGAGGAAATCGTCGGGGTAGAGGACGATTTCATGGAAGCCCTGATACCAGTTCAGGTCGCCCAGGTTCAGCAAGGGCAATTGCGCCTGAACCGCGAGCAGCAGGCGCTGTTCCTGATGGAGTTCGACGCCGGGCAGGGCGGTCAGGTGTTTGTCTTCGAGAAACAGCACGCTGGCTTCGCGCAGCCACTGGTCTTCAGCGGCGCTGATGCCGTCGAGAAAAGTCAGGTGATGGCGCACCCGCTGCCACATGTCGTCGGCAATCGGGTGCCTGGCCAGAATGCGCCGGCGACGCCAGGCGCTGAGGGACCACATCGCTCAGCGCGGTTCGGCTTTGGACGCGGCGCTGCCGAAACGGCTGCGGACCACACCGATGATCATCGGCACCAGCGACAGCAGAATGATGCCCACCACCAGCAGCGACAGGTTTTTCTTGATGAACGGCACGTTGCCGAAGAAGTAGCCGAGGGTCACCAGGCCACCGACCCAGAGAATGGTGCCAAGCACGCTAAAGAAGAAGAACCGTGGGTAAGGCATTTTCGCCACGCCGGCGACGAACGGTGCAAAGGTGCGAATGATCGGCAGGAAGCGCGCCAGGGTCACGGTCTTGCCACCGTGCTTGTCATAGAAGTCGTGGGTTTGTTGCAGGTAATCGCGACGGAAGATTTTCGAGTTCGGGTTGCTGAACAGGCGTTCGCCGGCCGTTCGTCCGATGACGTAGTTGGTGCTGTCGCCGAGGATCGCCGCCAGCATCAGCAGGCCGCCCAGCAACACCGGGTCCATGCCGCCGCCGGCCGCTACGGCGCCCGCGATGAAGAGCAGGGAATCGCCCGGCAGGAACGGCATGACCACCAGGCCGGTCTCGCAGAAGATCACCAGAAACAAAATGGCATAGATCCATGGCCCGTAGTTGTTCACCAGCAAGTCGAGGTAAACATCGAGGTGCAGGACAAGGTCAAGCGGGTTGAAATCCATGGGGGCACCTGTGGTGACGGCCCGACTCGGCAGGCCTGTGCGGATGACTTCGCGTAAGGCTACAGACGAATGTAGTTTTTCTTACAAGCCGGAAAGGTCGGCATTATACGGACTGAAAAGTGAAAAGAGCGTCGAGTTTGTAGCGAGGAGTGTCGCGCAAGACCGGCGGCGCGGTCTGCTTTTCTGTAGGAGCGAGCCTGCTCGCGATGGACTTGAGAGCGCCGGAGTGTGTCAGGCTCCCCCACGTTATCGTTGACGACCATCGCGAGCAGACAGGTATCCGGCGTCAGAGCTCGTCGCTGATCGGCAACACGTAGTTCTTGAACTCGGTGTCTTCCTTGAACCCGATGGATTCGTAGGTTTTCTGCGCGATCTTGTTGTCGCTGCTGGTGGAAACGCGCATGCGCACGGCGTGGGTTTCCTTGGCCATTTTCTTCGCGGTGCGCATCAGGTGGTCTGCTACCAGTTGGCGGCGGGCATCTTCGGCGACATAGATGTCGTTGAGGATCCACACGCGTTTCAGCGAAAGCGACGAAAAGCTCGGGTACAGCTGACAGAAGCCCATCAGTTTGTTGTCGTCGTCATCGGCCAGGGCCAGGTAGATCACCGATTCCTTGCGGCGCAGGCGTTTCTCGAGGAACGCCCGGGACGAGTCCGGATACGGCAGGGAACCATAAAACTCGCGATATTTGACGAACAACGGGGTCAGCAGGTCCAGGTGTTCGAGGGTCGCTTGAATAATCCGCATCAATAGGTCTCGTCTTCAAGTGGCTGTCTTCACGTGCTCTGACGGCGAACGGTTCTCACTCGGGCAGCCGCGTTTCGATCCTGCCTGAAATCGGATGCGAAACGCAATGCGGAAACGGTTCAGGCATCCGGCGGAGTCAGTAGGAAATTACCCTTCATATCCGCACCTGCGTCCGCCTCCAGCGTCTGAACCTGCGCTTCGTCCTTCAGGTTGACCCCCGACAACTGCCGCCGACAGGCTTCCCGCATCAGGTACAGCAAACGGTGTGCCGCCATCCCGTAACTCAAGCCTTCCAGCCGTACATTGGAGATGCAGTTGCGGTAAGCGTCGGTCAGCCCGATTTTGGGATTGTAGGTGAAATATAAACCCAGACTGTCTGGAGAGCTGAGGCCAGGGCGTTCGCCGATCAGGATTACCACCATTTTGGCGCCCAGTAACTCGCCGATCTCGTCGCTCACCGCGACCCGGCCCTGCTCCACCAGAATCACCGGGGACACCGTCCAGCCATCGATTTCGATCTGCTCTCGCATGCGCGCAAGGAAGGGCACTGTGTGGCGGTGCACTGCCAGTGCCGACAAACCATCGGCCACGACAATCACCAGATCGACGCCGCCGGGATAGGCTGAAGCATGGTTGCGCAGGATCTGCGCCGACTCATCGCTCAATTTCCGCCCCAGATCAGGGCGTTGCAAATAACTGTCGCGATTGGTGGCGGCGCTGTGCAAGAGCAGGCTTCCGTACCCGCACTCGGTCAACTCCGCGCTGAGCCCGGCATGGTCGAAGGGCAGGTGCACCGCATCGCGGGCCTGGGCGTGGGCGTATTGGAAATCCAGCTGCGCGCGGGTGGGCATGCTGGTGCCGGTGCGGCCGAGGGCGATTCGCGCCGGGGTCAGGCGGCGCAGCTCCAGCAACGGGTTTTCTGGATCGACAGGCGGTTTATCCATCTCGACACTCATCCCAGTTGCCCCATTGCCTGGCGGAAGGCGGGCGGCAGGCGGTCGCCGAAATGAATCTTGCCATCGGCCTGGGTGAAGATGCCCATTCTGGCCAGCCACTGCTCGAACTCCGGCGCGGGTTTCAGCCCGAGGGTTTGCCGGGCGTAGAGCGCGTCGTGAAACGACGTGGTCTGGTAGTTGAGCATGATGTCGTCGGAACCGGGGATGCCCATGATGAAGTTGATTCCGGCCACGCCCAGCAGAGTCAGCAGGGTGTCCATGTCGTCCTGATCGGCTTCGGCATGGTTGGTGTAACAAATGTCGCAGCCCATCGGCACGCCCAGCAGCTTGCCGCAGAAGTGGTCTTCGAGGCCGGCGCGGATGATCTGTTTGCCGTTGTAGAGGTATTCCGGGCCGATAAAGCCTACGACGGTGTTCACCAAAAACGGTTTGAAATGTCGGGCAACCGCGTAGGCGCGGGTTTCGCAGGTTTGTTGATCGATGCCGTGGTGGGCGTTGGCCGACAGGGCGCTACCCTGGCCGGTTTCGAAATACATCAGGTTTTGCCCCAGCGTGCCGCGATTCAGGCTCAAACCGGCGTCGTACCCTTCCTGAAGCACGTTCAGGTTGATGCCGAAACTGGCATTGGCCGCTTCGGTGCCGGCGATCGACTGGAACACCAGATCCAGCGGCACGCCGCGATTGATCGCCTCGATGGAGGTGGTGACGTGGGTCAGTACGCAGGCTTGTGTAGGAATTTCGTAGCGCTGGATGATCGCATCGAGCATCTCCAGCATCGCGCAAATCGAGGCAATGCTGTCGGTGGCCGGGTTGATGCCGATCATCGCGTCGCCGTTGCCGTACAGCAGACCGTCGAGAATGCTCGCGGCAATGCCGGCCGGCTCGTCGGTGGGGTGGTTGGGTTGCAGGCGGGTGGACAGGCGTCCGCGCAGGCCCATGGTGCCGCGGAACTGCGTGACCACGCGGATTTTCTGCGCCACCAGCACCAGGTCCTGCACGCGCATGATCTTCGACACGGCGGCGGCCATTTCCGGGGTCAGGCCCGGGGCGAGGGCGCGCAGGCTCTGTTCGTCGGCGGCCTCGCTGAGCAGCCAGTCGCGGAATCCGCCGACGGTCAGGTGGCTGACGGCGGCGAAGGCGTGTTTGTCGTGCGTGTCGATGATCAGTCGGGTGACTTCATCGGTCTCGTAAGGAATCAGCACTTCCTGTAGGAAATGGGTCAGGGGGATGTCAGCCAGGGCCATTTGCGCAGCGACGCGTTCGCCATCGTTGAGGGCGGCAACGCCCGCCAGGAAATCCCCGGAACGCGCCGGGCTGGCCTTGGCCATGACCTCTTTGAGGCTGTCGAAGCGGTAGGTCTGGGCGCCGATGGAATGGGCGAATGTGGCCACGGTGTCCTCCTGATCTGTACAAGTCGTGATAACACTGAACAACCCTTGTGGGAGTGAGCCTGCTCGCGATAACGGAGTGTCAGACGACATCTCTGCAGCGGAAACACCGCTATCGCGAGCAGGCTCACTCCTACAAGTGCGGGGCGTGCACTTCAATAATGCAGGCGCCGGGCACGGGGCCCGGCGCCGGTGCAACTCAGGCGCCTTCGAGCATCGCATCCGCCGGCGCATCGAAACGCTGCTTGGCGGTCAGTTGGAAATACAGATAACCGGCCGCCATGAACCCCAGGAACACACAACCGATCAGCGGGTTGAACCACGCCATCGCCACCAGGCACACCACCGCCAGGAACAGCGCGATCCCCGGGACGATCGGGTAACCCGGCGCGCGGAAGCTGCGTTCCAGGTTCGGCTCGGTTTTACGCAACTTGAACAGGCTCAGCATACTGATGATGTACATCACAATGGCACCGAATACCGACATGGTGATCATCGCTGCCGTCAGGGTCATGCCTTGCAGGTTGACCAGGCCGTCGCTGTAGATCGCCGCGATGCCGATCACGCCGCCCGCCAGGATGGCCCGGTGCGGGGTCTGGAAACGCGACAGTTTGGCCAGCGAGCGTGGCAGGTAACCGGCCCGGGCGAGGGCGAAGAACTGTCGCGAGTAACCGAGAATGATTCCGTGGAAGCTCGCCACCAGCCCGAACAGGCCGATCCAGACCAGCATGTGCATCCAGCTCGAATTGTTGCCGACCACCGCTTTCATCGCCTGTGGCAGTGGATCGTTGATGTTCGACAATTGGCGCCAGTCGCCCACGCCGCCCGCCATCACCATCACGCCGATGGCGAGGAACACCAGGGTCAGAATGCCGCTGACGTAGGCTTTTGGAATCGTGCGTTTCGGGTCCTTGGCTTCTTCCGCTGCCATCGCCGCGCCTTCGATGGCGAGGAAAAACCAGATCGCAAACGGAATCGCCGCAAAGATGCCGGGGATCGAGGCCAGGGTGAAGTCGTTGGAGCCCGACCAGCCGTTGAGCACGAAGTTGCTGAAACTGAAGCCCGGCGCGACCACGCCCATGAACACCAGCAATTCGGCGACGGCCAGCACGGTGACCACCAGTTCGAAGGTGGCGGCGATGCTGACGCCGAGGATATTCAGGGTCATGAAGACAAAATAGGCGCCAACGGCGGCGATCTTGGGATCAAGTTCCGGGTATTGCACGTTCAGGTACGCGCCGATGGCCATGGCGATCGCCGGCGGCGCAAAGACGAATTCGATCAGCGTGGCGATGCCGGCAATCAGCCCGCCTTTTTCACCGAAAGCCCGACGGCTGTAGGCAAACGGCCCGCCAGCGTGGGGAATGGCGGTGGTCAATTCGGTGAAACTGAAGATGAAGCAGGTGTACATCGTCGCCACCATCAGGGCGGTGACGAGAAAACCCAGTGTACCTGCGGTGCCCCAGCCGTAACTCCAACCGAAGTATTCGCCGGAAATCACCAGGCCGACGGCAATGCCCCATAGATGCAGGGTGCCCAGTGTGGGTTTGAGCTGTGTGGAAGAAGTCATAAGTCCTCGCTGTCTTTTTTATTGTTTGATCTGTTGGACTTTCGGGAACTGCATTTTTGCTGTGAAGCGGGCACGCAAAGCCCGTGCCAGAGCGGCAGGGCAGTGATTTGTGGTGTGTTTGAGGGCGCCATCGCTGGCAAGCCAGCTCCTACAGGTCTTGCGTGATCCTGTAGGAGCCAGCTTGCTGGCGACCGCCGTTACGCGGTTTCGCGCCGGGTTAGAAGAAGCCCAGCGGATTGATGTCGTAGCTCACCAGCAGGTTTTTGGTCTGCTGATAGTGATCGAGCATCATTTTGTGGGTTTCACGACCGACGCCGGATTTTTTGTACCCGCCGAACGCGGCATGCGCCGGGTACAGGTGGTAGCAGTTGGTCCACACTCGACCGGCCTTGATGGCGCGGCCCATGCGGTAGGCGCGGTTGATGTCGCGGGTCCAGAGGCCGGCACCGAGGCCGAACTCGGTGTCGTTGGCGATGGCCAGGGCTTCGGCTTCGTCCTTGAACGTGGTGATGCTCACCACCGGGCCGAAGATTTCTTCCTGGAACACGCGCATTTTGTTGGTGCCCTTGAGCAGGGTCGGCTGGATGTAATACCCGCTGGCCAGGTTGCCCTCGAGTTTTTCCACCTTGCCGCCGGTCAGCAGCTCGGCGCCTTCGCCCTTGGCGATTTCCAGGTACGAAAGGATTTTGTCGAATTGCTGCTCGGACGCCTGGGCGCCGACCATGGTGTCGGTGTCCAGCGGGTCGCCGCGTTTGATCGACAGGACTTTTTTCATCACCTCTTTCATGAAGTCGTCGTAGATCGATTCCTGCACCAGCGCACGGGATGGGCAGGTGCAGACTTCGCCTTGGTTGAAGAATGCCAGCACCAGACCTTCAGCGGCTTTCTCGATGAAAGACGGTTCGGCTTTCATGATGTCTTCGAAGAAGATGTTCGGCGATTTGCCACCCAGCTCCACGGTGGACGGAATGATGTTTTCGGCAGCGCATTTCATGATGTGCGAGCCAACCGGGGTCGAGCCGGTGAAGGCAATCTTGGCGATGCGCTTGCTGGTGGCCAGGGCTTCGCCGGCTTCTTTGCCGAAACCTTGCACAATGTTCAGCACGCCGGGTGGCAGCAGGTCGCCGATCAGCTCGACCAGCACGGTAATGCCCAGCGGAGTCTGTTCGGCGGGCTTGAGCACCACGCAGTTACCGGCAGCCAGCGCCGGCGCGAGTTTCCACGCGGCCATCAGGATCGGGAAGTTCCACGGGATGATCTGCCCGACCACGCCCAGGGGTTCATGGATGTGATAGGCCACGGTGTTGCCGTCGATCTCGGCGGCGCTGCCTTCCTGCGCGCGGATGCAACCGGCGAAGTAGCGGAAGTGGTCGGCGGCCAGCGGGATGTCGGCGTTGAGGGTTTCGCGAACGGCTTTACCGTTGTCCCAGGATTCGGTGATCGCCAGCAGTTCCAGATTTTGCTCGATGCGGTCGGCGATTTTCAGCAGCACCAGCGAGCGAGCCTGGGCGGACGTGGCGCCCCAGGCATCGGCAGCGGCGTGGGCAGCGTCCAGGGCCTTGTCGATGTCTTCGGCCGTGGAACGCGGGAATTCGGCAATCGGTTGGCCATTCACTGGCGACGTGTTGGTGAAGTACTGACCTTTGACAGGCGCGACGAACTCGCCGCCGATGTAGTTACCGTATTTGCTCTTGAACGAAACGATAGCGCCTTCAGTACCGGGGTGAGCGTAACGCATGATGGTTCTCTCCTTGCTTTTGTGCTTATAGGGAGTCGCGCATGTGCGCTTGCTATAAGCGTAGAGCAAAGGTCGGGCCACTGCCCTGCAGGTCAGGTAAATCAAGGTCTTGCGCAGTTTTTGTCGGACGGATGGGCGGCGTCCGTGGCGGTTCCGGTACAGCTCCCGTGACACTTTGTACCGCTTGTGGCACAGCTTGTGACTGAACGGTCTTGCCAGCATTGCAATGCGGGCTAGGCTGGAGGATGCTCGGGCATCACCTCAGTACGGGTCGCCGAGCCCCGGGGAGAATAATAAGAAATGCACGACAACCATTTGAGTCGCCATGCCCAGCAAGTGTTGACCGTGACCCAAGGGAAATCACACCTGCAGGGGCCTGGCAGCGACCCGTCCATCGCCCGCTCCTGGCTGCGCTGTCTTGAGGATTATCACCTCGACCCGGCCCTGACCATGGCGCCGACGGTGCTGGAACATGGCCGCGTCCTTGAAAGCCGCGAACGCCTGCAGCAAGTGCTGCACATCGCCGGCAGCGAAATGAGCAGCCTGCATCAGCAACTCTCCGGCGCCGGCCATGCGGTATTGCTGACCGATGCGCGCGGCGTGATCCTCAACTGCGTCACCGCCCCCGCCGAACGGAAGATTTTCGAGCGTGCGGGCCTGTGGCTCGGCGCCGACTGGAGCGAAGCCTGCGAAGGCACCAACGGCATTGGCACCTGCCTGGTGGAGCGCCAGTCGCTGACGATTCACCAGGACGAACATTTTCGCGGCCGCCACACCGGCCTGACCTGCTCGGCGAGCCCGGTGTTCGACCCCCATGGCGAACTGCTGGCGGTGCTCGACGTGTCTTCGGCGCGACACGATGTCTCGCGGCAGAGCCAGTTCCACACCATGGCCCTGGTCAATCTTTCGGCGAAGATGATCGAGAGCTGCTATTTCCTGCGTTACTTCGACAATCAATGGTTGCTGCGCTTTCACTTGCAGGCCGAATCCGTCGGGCTGTTCAGCGAAGGGTTGCTGGCGTTCGACGGGGAAGGGCGGATCAGTGCGGTCAATCAGAGTGCGTTGAACCTGCTGGGACACATTCGCGGCGGGCTGCTGGGGCAACCGGTCGAGGCATTCTTCGATTGTTCGCTGGATGAGTTGCTGGGCCGCGCAAGTGTGAATGCCAGCGCCAGTTGGCCGCTGCGCACCCGCGACGGGCGCAGCCTGTTTGCCGTGCTGCGTGGTCAGCCGCGCAGCATTCCGGTGCCGGTGGTGCAAAGCCCGGTGGTTGTGGAGTCTTCGCGTCTGTCGAGCATTTGCCTGGGGGACAAAGGGTTGCAGGAAGATTTCCGCAAATCCCTGCGGGTGTTCGAGCGTGATGTGCCGCTGCTGATCAACGGCGAAACCGGGTCCGGCAAAGAGGCGTTCGCCAAAGCCGTGCATCAGGCCAGCCAGCGCGCGGAAAAAGCTTTCGTCGCACTCAATTGCGCGGCCATCCCGGAAAGCCTGATCGAGAGCGAACTGTTCGGCTATCGCGGCGGCAGCTTCACCGGCGCGCGCAAGGAAGGCATGCGCGGCAAGTTGCAGCAGGCCGATGGCGGGACATTGTTCCTCGATGAGATCGGCGACATGCCGCTGGCCTTGCAGACCCGGCTGTTAAGGGTGCTGGAAGACCGGCAAGTCGTGCCGATTGGCGGCGAGCCGGAATCGGTCAACGTGCGGATCATCAGCGCGACTCACCGCAATTTGCTGGAGCGGGTGCAGGACGGCAGCTTCCGCGAGGATTTGTATTACCGGCTCAACGGCCTGGAAATCGCACTGCCGGCATTGCGCGAGCGCAGTGACAAATCACAGCTGCTCGACTTTTTGCTGGCGGAAGAGGCGGGCGGGGAAACCGTGTTGATTGATGAGCCAGCGCGTCAGGCGTTGTTGGGTTTCGCCTGGCCCGGGAACGTGCGGCAGTTGCGCAATGTGTTGCGCACGTTGGCGGCGTTGTGTGACGGCGGACGGATCGGGCTGGAGGATTTGCCGGTGATGATCCGCCAGGCGCGACCGGTGCCGGTCGTCGCGGTTGAGGAGCCCTCCGAGCATCCGCTGGATGATGCCGAGCGGTTGGCATTGCTCAACGCGCTGGACCAGACCCGTTGGCACATGACCCATACCGCCGAGCAACTTGGCGTCAGCCGTAACACCCTCTACCGAAAGCTGCGCAAGCACGGGATAGCCCGGTAAATGCAAAACTTGTAGGAGCCGGCGTGCCGGCGATAGCGGTTTCAAGGACGCCATCGCCAGCAAGCCGGCTCCTACAGGGTCGTGGTACTCGCCATTTTCTGCCAACCGCCGAATCCGTAGGAGCCAGCTTGCTGGCGATGGCGTCCTCGAAACCACCATCCCCGTCGAGCGAGGCACCTACACAGGCCCACACGAAACAAAGGTGCGATTTTCGCCTCCCTAGGCTAACCTGCGGCCATGTTTTACGAGGTCGACTATGCACATTCATATTCTTGGTATCTGCGGCACTTTCATGGGCTCAATGGCGGTTCTGGCCAAAGAGCTGGGCCATCACGTGACCGGCTCCGATGCCAACGTCTATCCACCGATGAGCACTCAGCTTGAGGCACAAGGCATCGAGTTGACCCAGGGCTACGACCCGGCGCAGCTGGATCCGGCGCCGGACCTGGTGGTGATCGGCAATGCCATGTCCCGTGGCAACCCGGCGGTCGAATACGTGCTGAACAAAGGTCTGCCATACGTCTCCGGCCCGCAGTGGCTGGCTGACCATGTGCTGCAAGGTCGCTGGGTGCTGGCCGTCGCCGGCACCCACGGCAAGACCACCACCAGCAGCATGCTCGCCTGGGTGCTGGAGCACGCGGGCATGAGCCCGGGTTTCCTGATCGGCGGCGTGCCGCAGAATTTCTCGGTGTCGGCGCGACTGGGCGGCACGCCGTTCTTCGTCATCGAAGCCGACGAGTACGACAGTGCGTTCTTCGACAAGCGCTCCAAGTTCGTCCACTACCGCCCGCGTACAGCGATCCTGAACAATCTGGAATTCGATCACGCGGACATCTTCCCCGATTTGCCAGCCATCGAGCGGCAATTCCACCATTTGGTGCGCACGATCCCGAGCGAAGGCCTGGTGATCCACCCGACCACCGAGCCGGCCTTGCAGCGCGTGATCGAGATGGGTTGCTGGACCCCGGTGCAAACCACCGGCGCCGGTGGTCAGTGGCAGGTCAAGCTGCTCAGTGAAGACGGTTCGAAGTTCGAAGTGATGTTCGACGGCGTCGCCCAAGGCGTGGTCGAGTGGGACATGACCGGTCAACACAACGTCGCCAACGCCCTGGCCACCCTGGCAGCGGCGCGCCACGTCGGTGTCGTGCCGTCCATGGGCATCGCCGCGTTGAGCGCGTTCAAAAGCGTGAAGCGCCGGATGGAGAAAGTCGCAGAAGTGCGTGGCATCACCATCTACGACGACTTCGCCCACCATCCGACCGCCATCGCCACGACCCTCGACGGTCTGCGTAAACGCATTGGTGATGCGCCGTTGATCGCCATCATCGAGCCGCGCTCCAACTCCATGAAACTCGGCGCGCACCGCGACGGCTTGCCGGAAAGCGTGGTCGATGCCGATCAGGTGATCTGGTATGCACCGGCCAACCTCGGCTGGGACCTGGGCGCAACGGCGGCGCTGTGCACGGTGCCGTCGATTGTCAGCGACTCGCTGGAAGGCATCATCGAACGCGTGAAGAGCCAGGCCCAGCCCGGCACTCACGTGGTGATCATGAGCAACGGCGGCTTCGGCGGCCTGCACGGCAAACTCGCCGAGGCGCTGCAATGAACAACGGTCCGGAACGCATCACGCTGGCGATGACCGGCGCGTCGGGCGCCCAGTACGGCTTGCGCCTGCTGGATTGCCTGATTCGCGAAGACCGCGAGGTGCACTTCCTGATCTCCAAGGCCGCGCAATTGGTGATGGCCACCGAGACCGACGTGACGCTGCCACCGAAAACCCAGACGATGCAGGCTTTCCTCACCGAATACACCGGCGCTGCCGCCGGGCAGATTCGGGTGTACGGCAAGGAAGACTGGATGTCGCCGGTAGCGTCGGGTTCCGGCGCGCCGGCGGCGATGGTGGTGGTGCCGTGTTCAACCGGGACGTTGTCGGCGATCGCCACCGGTGCCTGCAACAACCTGATCGAGCGCGCGGCCGACGTCACGCTGAAGGAACGCCGCCAGTTGATCCTGGTGCCGCGCGAAGCGCCGTATTCGAGCATTCATCTGGAGCACATGCTCAAGTTGTCGAACATGGGCGTGACGATCCTGCCGGCGTCGCCGGGCTTCTATCACCAGCCGCAAACCATCGACGACCTGATCGACTTCGTCGTGGCGCGGATCCTCAATCTGCTGAACATTCCGCAAGACATGCTGCCCCGTTGGGGCGAACACCATCTGAACAGCGATGAATAAGCTTCTGGTGGTCGTGCTGGCGCTGCAACTGACAGGTTGCGCCACGGCGCGAACGCTGGATGCCGCCAAACCGGGGGCGCCAGTGGTGTATGCGGGGACGCGGCTGGATTGGTATGCGTTGAATGGCGGGTGCTGTGCCAAGGACCGATTTGGCGCGGAGGCGCCGGGTTATCCCGGTGTTGACCTGCCGGCCAGCGCGTTGCTCGACACGTTATTGTTGCCGTTGTCGGTGCTGACGGTGATCGGCGTAAGTTTTCAGGCGACGGGCGGATTGTAGCGTTCGGCGGTAGATCGGCGTTGCTTCATTCGCGAGCAGGCTCGCTCCCACAGGGGATTTGTGAACGACACAGATCAAGTGTGGGAGCGAGCCGGCTCCGGGCGGCGATCCGACGATGGCGTCCTACAAGACGCCGCAGAATTATTTGCCGAGTTTGCGCAACTCATCCGACTCGACAATCCGCACCCCATCCTGCTCTTCCAGCGCCAGCCGCCACATCGCCCGGGCCAGTTGGCAGGCTTCGATGCCGTGGTATTTGCCTGGAATCAAGCGGGACAACGGACCGGCAAATTGCTCGCCGATACGCGGTTCAATACGGTCGCCCAGCAGCAGCGAAGGTCGGCAAATGGTCAGTTGCGGCCAGTCCTGCGCACGCAGCGCATATTCCATCTCGCCCTTGACCCGGTTGTAGAACACCGAAGATCTGCGATCGGCCCCCAGGGCGCTGATCACGATCAAGTGCCGAGCGCCCATCTCCCGTGCGCGTTTGGCGAATGCCACAACCATGTCCAGATCGACCGCGCGGAACGCCGCTTCCGACCCCGCCTGTTTGATCGTGGTGCCGAGGCAGCAATAGGCGATGTCGACGCGCCCGGCCAGTTGCGGCAGGAACGCCTCCGGGTCGCCAACCGGGTTCTCCAGATGCGGATGCTTGGCCAGCGGCCGGCGTGAAGGGGCCAATACACGGGTGATCGTAGGCTCGTTGAGCAGGCGATCAAGCAAATGCTCACCGGTCAAACCAGTGGCTCCGGCAAGCAATACATGCTGAGGCGTCAAGTACATAGTGTTTCTCCCTTGATACTGTTCAGCTTAGTTGCTCTTTGAATCCTTGCTGTCGATGGAGACACTTTGTAGTGCTTTTCGCGCCTGCTGTTTGCGTAACAGCTGCCAGTGCGAGAGGACTGTTTTCGGTGCCCAGATCTGCGGTTCAGAGGCTTCGAAGCTGTCCGCCAGCTCGCGCTCGGCGACGGTGGCCTTGGCCAGCTTGAAGGCCTGTTCCAGATCGTCGGTCTGGTTCAGGGCCTGGGCGAACAGCGCATCGCCGAAGTAGGTGAAGTTGGCTTCTTCCGAGCAACCGAACGACACGCGGTCGGCGCGGGAGGCGGTCATGATCAGGGTGCGTTCGTCCTTGAGGGGCGGGATGAAGCCGCCGGAGTAGCAGGACGAAATCACCACGATCTTGTCGCGGTTTTTCAGCGGGGCGAGCACGGCAGCGAGTTCGTCGGCGGGCAGGTCGGACAGCTCCATGCGCGGCTGGTCGAGCACCAGTTCGTGTTCGCTGGTGCCATGGCTGGTCAGGTAGATGAAGATCAGGTCTTCCGGGCCGCTGCGCTCGGCCAGGGTCAGCGCGGCGCGGCGCAGGTTTTCCCGGGTGGCCATCGGCCGGTCGACGAGGTGGTCGCGGTGGTTCACCAGGCGGATCTGGCCAAACGCACCGAAGCGGCTGTTGAGCATGTTGCTGACGTAATCGGATTCGCGCAGGAACACGCTTTGCTTGCCGTCCCCGCCGAGGGTCAGGGTGTACAACTCGACCGCCGGGGTCGAGGCCGGCACATTGGCCAATGCGTCGTCGAGCAAGCGGCCCTGGGCCAGCAGGCCGAGTTCGAGGCTGTCGGGCAGCAACTTGCCGTCGGCATCGCGCACGCGCTGGCCATTGGCCCAGGTGCCGCTCTGCACCGTGCCGTCGGTCAGCACCAGCGTGCCGCGACCCTGATAACTGTCGCCGTCGAACTGGCCGATGTAGAAGCTGCCATCGGGCAGGTTCAGCCGGCCCTGGCCGGTGAAGCGCCAATCGCTGAACTGGCCGATGTAGTGGCTGCCGTCGGCACCGATCAACTCGCCCTTGCCGTTCAGCGAGCCTTCCTTGAATTGGCCAAGCCAGACATCGCCGTCGGCGTTTTCATAGCGGCCTTTGCCGTGCAGCTGGTTGTTCTTGAAGCCGCCGACGTAGATGTCGCCATCCGCGCTGTTGAAGGTCCCGTTGCCTTCCAGTTGCCCGTCCTTGAAATGCCCGGTGAACTGATTGCCGCTGGCGTCGCCGCGCTGGCCGTTGCCATTGGGCTTGCCATGCAGAAACTGACCTTGATACGAGCTGCCGTCCTCAAGCTCCAGACGACCAAGCCCTGAATACTCATCGGCCTTGAACTCGCCGCGGTAAGTCATGCCGTTTTCTTTGAGCGTGCCTTCACCGTCGCGTCGACCCGCCTTGAAACCGCCGGTGTAGCTGCTGCCGCTGGTGGTCAGCGTGCCCTGGCCGTCGAACAGACCGAGGTTGAAGTTGCCGCGATACACTTCGCCGTTACTGCCGTGCCATTCGCCCTGGCCATGCCATTGGCCCTTGTCGAAACTGCCGGCGTACCAGCTGCCGTTCGGGTAATCGACGCGGCCCTGGCCTTGCAGCAATCCATTGACCAGGTCACCGCGATAGCGTCCGCCGTCGGGCAGGCGCGCGTCGGGGGGCAACAGCGATTCGCCGTCACCGCACGCGGTGAGCATCAGGGTCAGGGCAAGGAGTGCAAGTGAGCGCATAGCGGGATCCGGGCAATTAGGCGACCGAGTATGCCGCAGCTCTGTGACTTATATATAGAGAGAGGTCGCGAAACAGCATGCGCTGCTTCGCATCCCGGGGTTTTACACGAAGCAGAGGGACAGCGGCTCGGCGATGTAGGCCGGTTTTTCCGAACCTTCGATCTCCAGCGTGGCGGTGGCCTTGAGCAGCCATTGGCCGGGTTTCTTCTCGGTGACTTCGGTCAGGTCGACCTTCAGTCGCACTTTCGAATCGACCTTGACCGGCTGAATGAACCGCACGCTGTCGAGGCCGTAATTGACCACCATCTTCAAGCCTTCAGGCAGGATGAGGATGTCTTCCATCAGTTTGGGGATCAGCGACAACGACAGGAAACCGTGGGCAATGGTGCTGCCAAATGGCGTTTGCGCGGCTTTGACCGGGTCGACGTGGATGAACTGATAGTCCCCTGTGGCTTCGGCGAACAGGTTGATGCGTTCCTGATCGATGGTGAGCCATGCGGAACGTCCGAGTTCCTTGCCGACATAATCTTTGAGCTCTGCAACGGGAACATAGGGCATTGAGACTCTCCTTGGGTTCATCGGTTTTATAGTTTTGAGGTGGGGGGATTTGACCTCCCGGATTACCACTTTAGATCAACATGGCAAATTGCTCCGGTCAACCGACCATGCTTTTGGCGAATGCCGGTCTATAGCGCTGGCATGCTTATAATGCCCGGCGCGAATTCGCAGGGGAGAGGACGGATGTTGTTACGTGGCCTGACCTGGCTGGTGTTGTTCCAATTGCTGGGCACAGCCATCAACCATTTGTTTTTGCCGGTGCTGCCGGGGCCGATCATCGGCCTGCTGCTTCTGCTGGTGTACCTGATCGGCCGTGGACAGGTCGGTGAGCCGCTGAACCTGGCGGCCAGCAGTCTGTTGCGTTACCTGCCGTTGCTGCTGGTGCCGCCGGCCGTGGGCGTGATGGTTTACGCCAAAGACATTGCCGCGGATTTCTGGGCCATCGTCGGCGCGCTGGTGTTGTCGCTGCTGCTGTCCATGGCCTTTGCCGGTGTGCTGATGCAGCGCATGGTCAAGCGCCACGCGCACCGTGAGGACTCGCAATGATCTTCGACTGGCAAGGCGCGTGGACATCGGTGATTCATCACCCGTTGTTCGGCATCGGCATTACCCTCGGCGCCTATCAGCTGGTGCTGGCGGCGTTCGAGAAAACCCGCTGGATTTTCTTGCAGCCGGTGCTGGTCTCGATGCTGCTGGTCATTGGCGTGCTGGTCGGTTGCGGCCTGACGTACGCCGAGTACCGCAAGAGCACCGAGATCCTCAGTATTCTGCTCGGCCCCGCCACGGTGGCGCTGGCCGTGCCGCTTTACCTCAATCTGCGACGGATCCGACAGTTGTTCTGGCCGATATTTACTACGCTGGTGATAGGCGGCGTGGTTGCCACTGGCATGGGCGTGTTGTTGGGCTGGTCGTTCGGGGCCGAGCACATGATCCTGATGACCATGGCGCCGAAGTCGGTGACCTCGCCGATTGCCATGCTGGTGGCCGAGCAGATTGGCGGTGTCGCTGCGCTGGCGGCGGTGTTTGTGTTGATCACCGGCGTGATCGGCGCGATCTTTGGACCGAGCCTGCTCAGCCGACTCGGCGTCCACAGCCCCGAGGCGCGCGGCATGGCGCTGGGCATGACCGCTCACGCGGTGGGCACGGCGGTGGCGATGCAGGAAAATGAAGAGTGCGGCGCCTTTGCGGCGCTGGCGATGAGTCTGATGGGCGTGGCCACGGCGGTGCTCCTGCCGTTGGCGGTGTCGATGGTGGTGTAAGGAAATGTCTATGAGCTTGCCGCTTTTCCCGCTGAACACAGTGCTGTTTCCCGGCTGCATTCTCGATCTGCAGATTTTCGAGGCGCGCTACCTGGACATGATTGGCCGCTGCATGAAGCAGGGCGGCGGCTTCGGCGTGGTGTGCATCCTCGACGGCGAAGAAGTCGGCATCGCCCCGGCGGGTTATGCGCTGGTCGGCTGTGAAGCGCTGATCACCGATTTCAAGCAGCAGGACAACGGCCTGCTGGGGATTCGGGTACAGGGTGGGCGGCGTTTCCACGTGCTGCGCACCGAGGTGCAACGCGATCAGCTGACCATCGCCGAGGTCAAGTGGCTGGAAGACGAGCCCGAGCAGCCGTTGCAGGACGAAGACGCCGACCTGGTGGCGCTGCTCAAGGCCCTGGCCGAACACCCGATGGTCGAGGCGTTGAACATGGGCACCGAAGCCACCGGGCAACAATCGTTGGCCAATCAATTGGCTTACCTGTTGCCGTTCGCCGAAGTGGACAAGATTGATCTGCTGCAACTCGATGATCCGCAGCAGCGACTGGATGCGATTCAGGCGCTGCTGGACGAGTTGCAGGGCGAATTGTTCGCCTGATCAGTAGGCGTATCGCAGCATCGCGTGCGGCAGGTGCCGCAACGCAAAGAAGCCGAACAGCGCCACCATGGCCGGCAAGATCAGCCACCAGACTTTCGGTGGCAGGGGGTTGAGGGGCGTCTGGCGCTGAATCAGCCCCAGGCTCGCCGCACACACGCACGCAGCCAGCATCGCGCCAGCCAGCACATCCGTCGGCCAGTGCGCACCCAGGTAGACACGCGACAAGGCAATCGCCAGTGCCGGCAGACAGCCGACCAGCAGCCAGGTCAGGCGCATTCGCGGTGGTTGTCCACGGCCAGCCAGCACGGCGAGGGTCAGGAACAGCGCGAACGAACCCGACGCGTGACCGCTGGGCATGCTGTAGCTGACCAGCGGATCACTCAGCACTTCCGGGCGTACCCGGGCAAAAAACTGTTTGGTGAAGGTGTTGCCGAGTGCGGTGACGAGCAGCGTACTGCAAGCGAAAATCGCCTGCCGCCATTGCCGAGTCAGCAACAGCAATACGGTGAGCAGGGCGCTGAACATCAGCATGTTGCGGAATTCGCCGATCAGCGTGAAGGTCACGGCCACTTCATCGAGCGCCGGGCTGCGGTGTTCCTGGATCAGCGTCATCACGCCCTGATCGAGCGCGGTGAGGTGCGGGTAGCCGATGAACAGTCCGGCCAGAATCAGCACGCTCATGCCGGCAATCAGGATGGTCGCCTTGCGATGGCGACGCAGGCTGCTGGTGACGCTCAATCCCACCATGACCGCGATACTGCCGGCGACGATCCCGGCCTCAGGCCAGAAGCCTTCCGGCAATGGCAGGCGGATCGCCGCGCCCGTAGCCCAGCCCGGCAGCAGATAGGCGACGCTCCAGCCGGCGGCCGCGAGCAGGCTGACCGCGGCGAAACGCGGGAAGGGCATGTCGAACATCCCGGCGACCATCGGCAGCATCGGCCGCAGCGGCCCGATAAAGCGCCCGACCAGCAGGCTGGCGATGCCGTAGCGCTGGAAGTAGGCCTCGGCGCCGGCGATCCATTCCGGATGATGGCGCAGGCCGGGCAGGCGCCGGATGTTCTGATGGAAATGTCGCCCGATGAAGTAGGAAACGATATCGCCGAGCACGCCGGCGACGAAACCCAGCAGCAGTGTTTCGCTCAGCGACAGCGCACCGCTGCCCGCCAGCACCGCGACGGCAAACAGCAACACCGTGCCGGGCACGATCAGCCCGGCAATCGCCAGGCATTCCACGAAGGCCACGATGAAAACTGCCGCTGCGAGCCATTGCGGGTTGGCGGCGAGCCATCCGGTCACGCTATCGAGCCATGGGCCCATAAAAACAACTCCATTGAATTTTTATAGTCGCCCGCCACGGGCGAACACAACCTGCAAAACACCACCGACCTCCTGTAGGAGCGAGCCTGCTCGCGATGATCTCCAGGACGCCGCGTTTATCCAGGCAGCACGCGTTATCGTTGACGACCATCGCGAGCAGGCTCGCTCCCACAAGGGATTTTCGTGTTCATGACAGCAAAAAATAATCGCGACCTTCGACCTGCCCCCGTCGCAGCGGGTTCCGCGTGCAATACGGCGCGTAAGCCGCATCGACGAAGCGGTACATCAAGTGTTCGTCACGGCCATGGGGGATGCCCAGTCGCGTGGTTTGAATAATGTGGCCAGGCGTCGGGCCGGCGTCCTCCACCAGCAGCACTTCATGATCGAAACGCTTGGCGTCCCAGACCGGCACCTTCAAGCCCAGCGCCTTGCACAGCAGCGTTTGCCCGGCGCAGAGCTTTTGCGAGGGGCGAGGGCGGCCCTGGGCGTCGGGGTTGTTCAACAGCATCTGCGCCAGGCTGGCCGGTCCGCTCAACTCATCGACCCATGGATAGGCCGATTTGATCAGCACCGCGTTGCCCGGTCCCTTGGCGCTGAAATTCAGGGAATCGCCGCCACGGGCGTAATACATGTAGATGTGGCCGCCATCCAGAAACAAAGCCTTACGCTTTTCTGTGTAGCCGAGAGAGGCATGGCTGCCTTTTTCTTCGTAGTAATAGGCTTCGGTTTCGATGATCCGGGCGCTGAGCCACAAATCACCGACGCGATGACGGATGACTTTGCCGAGGAGATCCCGCGCCAGCGTTTGCGCGTCGCGGTCGAAAAATGCGTCCGGAAGCCCGGTGGGCAGGCCTGCAGCGGTCGCACGAACAGTCAGGTTGGACATGATGAGCGGCATTTATCAAAGCTGATTGAGTCGCGATGATAACAATTTGCAGCTTAATCACGGCTGAACGTCGGCAAATAGCCCTCCATTTCGACCATCCGCCCGTCACCGCTGTTAGTCCATGGACGCGACAGCTATAATCTGCCGCTTTACTCTTTACCAAGACCTTAGCAAAGACCACCACAGACAATGACTGAGTCCGTTCTCGACTACATGACCCGCCTGGGTCGCGCTGCCCGCGAAGCGTCGCGCATCATCGGCCGTGCCAGCACCGCGCAGAAAAACCGCGCCCTGCAGGCAGCGGCCAATGCGCTGGATGCTGCGCGCGCCGAGCTGACGGCCGCCAACGAGCTGGACTTGGCGGCAGGTCGCGCCAGCGGTCTTGAACCTGCGCTGCTGGAACGTCTGGCGCTGACCCCGGAGCGCATCGACGGCATGATCGTCGGCCTGCGCCAGGTCGCCGCATTGCCGGACCCGGTCGGCGCGATCCGCGACATGAGCTTCCGTCCGTCGGGGATTCAGGTCGGCAAGATGCGTGTACCGCTGGGCGTGATCGGGATCATCTACGAGTCCCGGCCGAACGTGACCATCGATGCCGCCAGCCTGTGCCTCAAGTCCGGCAACGCGACCATCCTGCGCGGCGGTTCCGAGGCGATCCATTCCAACCGTGCCATTGCTGCCTGCATCCAGCGCGGCCTGGCCGAAGCCGACCTGCCGGCGGCGGTGGTTCAAGTGGTCGAAACCACCGACCGTGCCGCGGTTGGCGCACTGATCACCATGCCTGAATACGTCGACGTCATCGTGCCCCGTGGCGGCCGTGGCCTGATCGAGCGGGTCAGCCGCGACGCACGCGTGCCGGTGATCAAGCACCTGGACGGCATCTGCCACGTTTACGTCAGTGCCCACGCGGACCTGCCGAAAGCCCAGCGTATCGCTTTCAATGCCAAGACGTACCGTTATGGCATCTGCGGCGCGATGGAGACGTTGCTGGTCGATCAAACCGTTGCCAAAGATTTCCTGCCATCGATGGCTGCGCAGTTCCGCGAAAAAGGCGTCGAGCTGCGCGGTTGCGAGCGCACCCGGGCGATCATCGATGCCGCCGTGGCCACCGAAGAAGACTGGCACACCGAGTACCTGGCGCCGATTCTGTCGATCCGCGTGGTCGACGGGCTGGATCAGGCCATCGAACACATCAATACGTACGGCTCCCATCACACCGATTCGATTGTCAGCGAACGCCAGGGCGACACCCGGCGTTTTGTGGCTGAAGTCGATTCGTCGTCGGTGATGATCAATACCCCGACCTGCTTCGCCGATGGCTTCGAATACGGATTGGGTGCCGAGATTGGCATTTCTACTGATAAGCTGCACGCCCGCGGCCCGGTGGGCCTCGAAGGTCTGACCTGCGAGAAGTACATCGTGGTCGGTGATGGCCAGTTGCGCGGCCAGGCGTCGGTCTGACTTGAGCGACCTTAATCCGTCGGCTCCGGTCACCGCCAGCGAACCCGCGCCGCGACGCATTGGCATGTTGGGCGGGACGTTCGACCCGGTGCACATCGGCCATTTGCGCGGTGCGCTGGAAGTCGCCGAATCGCTGGCGCTCGATGAGTTGCGATTGACACCCAGTGCCAGGCCGCCTCATCGCGGTACGCCGCAGGTGTCGGCGAAGGACCGTCTGGCGATGGTCGAGTGCGCGGTGGCCGGTGTGGCCCCGTTGGTGGTGGACGCCCGCGAATTGCAGCGGGACAAGCCGTCCTACACTATTGATACCCTGGAACTGATGCGTGCCGAACTGGCCGCAGATGACCAGGTTTTTCTACTTTTGGGCTGGGACGCATTTTGCGGCCTGCCCACTTGGCACCGCTGGGAAGAGTTGCTCCAGCATTGCCACATCCTGGTGCTGCAACGCCCGGATGCCGACAGCGAACCGCCGGATGCCTTGCGCAACCTGCTGGCAGCGCGCTCGGTAAGCGACCCGCTGGCCCTCAATGGGCCGAGCGGACAGATTGCATTCGTCTGGCAGACGCCGCTCGCGGTATCCGCCACCCAGATCCGTCAACTGCTGGCCAGCGGTAAGTCGGTACGTTTCCTGGTGCCCGACGCGGTCCTGGCCTACATCGATGCGCACGGACTCTACCGTGCGTCGAACTGAAAAAGGGTGCGCTTCAAGGCACGTGAATGCGTGTAGCGAAGCGCCCGAACATACGAGCAAAACGAGTTTTATATGACTGACAAAGACGTAGCTAAAGTTAAGCGCAAAGGCACATTCAAAAGCGCTCCCCTGCCGGTAGAAGCACCAACCGGCCCCGAGCTGGCTGGCGAAGCGCTGGTCAAGGTTGCCGTGGCAGCCCTGGAAGACGTGAAGGCCCAGGACATCCAGGTCATCGACGTTCGTGAAAAGCAGAGCATCACTGACTTCATGATCATCGCCACCGGTACGTCCAACCGCCAGATCGGCGCCATGCTGGACAAGGTCCGTGAAGCCGTCAAAGCCCAGGGCGTCAAGCCACTGGGTGAAGAAGGCAAGGGCGACAGCGACTGGGTCCTGCTGGATATGGACGACGTCATCGTGCACATGATGACCGCCTCGGCTCGCCAGTTCTACGACCTGGAGCGCCTGTGGGCCGGTGCCGAGCAAAGCCGTTCGGCCAGCGCCGCGCACCACAGCCCGGAAAACACCCATGAGCATTTCACCAAGCTCAACAAAGACCAGCAGTAAGGGACCGCTGTGCGACTGCGACTGATCGCCGTCGGTTCTCGCATGCCCAAATGGGTGGAAGAAGGCTGGCATGAATATGCCAAGCGTCTTCCGTCCGAGCTGGCGCTGGAACTGGTGGAAATACCGCTCAATACCCGTGGCAAGAACGCCGACGTGGCGCGCTTCATCCGTCAGGAAGGCGAAGCCATGCTGGCTAAAGTCGGGCCTAATGAGCGTGTTGTCACCCTCGAAGTCCACGGCAAGCCCTGGAGCACCGAGCAGCTGGCGGTCGAACTCGATCGCTGGCGCCTGGACTCGCGCACGGTCAATTTCATGGTCGGCGGCCCCGAAGGGCTGGCGCCGGAAGTCTGTGCCCGGGCCGATCAGCGCTGGTCGTTGTCGCCGTTGACGTTGCCGCACCCGCTGGTGCGGATTCTGATCGGCGAACAGCTGTACCGTGCCTGGACAGTTCTGTCCGGCCACCCCTACCACAAGTAGTTTTGCCTCATGTCTCAGCCGATCCGCATCAAGGACCACGAAAAAGACGCCCGTCTGGTGCGTGGCCGCGTCGTGTTCGGGGCAATTGCGGTGGTGGCGCTGATTGGCGTGCTGATCGCTCGCCTGTATTTCCTCCAGGTGATCCAGTACGAGTACCACTCGACCCTGTCGGAAAACAACCGCGTCCATGTGCAGCCGATTCCGCCCACCCGTGGGCTGATCTTCGACCGTAATGGCGTGGTAGTGGCCGACAACCGGCCGAGCTTCAGCCTGAGCATGACCCGCGAGCGCTCCGGCGACTGGCAGCAAGTGCTCGACGTGATTGTCGAAGTGCTGGAGCTGACGCCCGAGGATCGGGTGATCTTCGAGAAACGCATGCGTCAGGGGCGTCGGCCGTTCGAGCCGGTGCCAATCCTGTTCGAGTTGACCGAAGAGCAGATCGCCCGTATCGCTGTGAACCAGTTCCGCCTTCCGGGTGTGGAAGTGGTGGCGCAGTTGGTGCGGCATTACCCGCAGGGCGCGCACTTTGCGCACTCCGTGGGTTACATGGGGCGGATCAACGAGAAAGAGCTGAAGTCCCTCGATCCGGTCAATTACAGCGGCACCCACCACATCGGCAAGACCGGCATCGAGCGTTTCTACGAGCCCGAGCTGCACGGCCAGGTGGGTTACGAAGAAGTCGAAACCAACGCACGAGGCCGCGTATTGCGGGTGCTCAAGCGTACCGATCCGATTCCCGGCAAGGACATCGTCCTGAGCCTGGACATCAAATTGCAGGAAGCGGCCGAAGCGGCACTCGGCGGTCGCCGGGGCGCGGTGGTGGCACTGGACCCGAAAACCGGCGAAGTGCTGGCCATGGTCAGCCAGCCGAGTTTCGACCCGAACCTGTTCGTGACCGGCATCAGCTTCAAGGCTTATTCCGAACTGCGCGATTCCATCGACCGACCGCTGTTCAACCGCGTGCTGCGCGGCCTGTATCCGCCGGGCTCGACCATCAAGCCGGCGGTGGCCATCGCGGGGCTGGATTCCGGCGTGGTCACTGCGTCGACCCGGGTCTTTGACCCCGGCTACTACATGCTGCCCAACTACGATCACAAGTATCGCAACTGGAACCGTACCGGCGACGGCTACGTGGACCTGGACACGGCGATCATGCGTTCCAACGACACCTACTTCTATGACCTGGCGCACAAGCTGGGGATCGATCGGTTGTCAGCGTACATGGGCAAGTTCGGTATCGGCCAGAAGGTCTCCCTGGACATGTTCGAGGAGTCGCCGGGCCTGATGCCGTCCCGCGAGTGGAAGCGCGCGACTCGCCGGCAAGCCTGGTTCCCGGGTGAAACGCTGATCCTCGGGATCGGCCAGGGCTACATGCAATCCACCCCGCTGCAACTGGCCCAGGCCACGGCGCTGGTGGCCAATAAAGGCGTGTGGAACCGTCCGCACCTGGCCAAGACCGTCGAAGGCGAGCGGCCCAAGGATGAAAACCCCATGCCGGACATCGTCCTGCGCGATCCGTCCGACTGGACCAAGGTCAACCACGGCATGCAGCAAGTGATGCACGGCGCCCGTGGTACGGCGCGCAAGGCCTCGATCGGCGCGCAGTACCGGATTGCCGGCAAAAGTGGTACGGCCCAGGTGGTCGCGATCAAGCAGGGCGAGAAGTACGACCGCTCCAAGGTTCAGGAACGCCATCGCGACCACGCCTTGTTCGTCGGCTTCGCGCCGGCCGACAACCCGCAAATCGTGGTGTCGGTGATGGTCGAGAACGGCGAGTCCGGTTCCGGTGTCGCCGCGCCGGTTGTACGCCAGGTCATGGATGCATGGCTGCTGGACCAGGACGGCCGACTGAAAGCCGAGTACGCCAGCCCAATCAGTGCGGAGGCTACGGCCCGTGAAGAGTAATTTCGATCGCATCCTCTCCAGCGAGGATGTGATGCGTCGCCGTGCGACGCTGTTGCAACGCCTGCACATCGACGGCCCGTTGCTGATCCTGTTGCTGACCCTCGCCGCCGGCAGCCTGTTCGTGCTGTATTCGGCCAGTGGCAAGAGCTGGGACCTGCTGGCCAAGCAAGCCACGTCTTTCGGCATCGGCCTTGTATCGATGATCGTCATCGCCCAGTTCGAACCGCGCTTCATGGCCCGTTGGGTGCCGGTCGGTTATGTGGTCGGCGTGTTGTTGCTGGTGGTGGTGGACGTCATGGGCCACAACGCCATGGGTGCCACCCGCTGGATCAACATTCCCGGGGTGATCCGCTTCCAGCCGTCGGAGTTCATGAAGATCCTGATGCCGGCGACCATTGCCTGGTATTTGTCCAAGCGTACATTGCCGCCGCAGCTCAAGCATGTGGGCGTCAGTCTGTTCCTGATCGGTTTGCCGTTCATTCTGATCGTGCGTCAGCCTGACCTTGGGACCTCGCTGTTGATCCTCGCGGGCGGCGCGTTCGTGCTGTTCATGGGCGGGTTGCGCTGGCGCTGGATTCTCAGCGTGCTCGCTGCTGCCGTGCCGGTGGCCGTGGGGATGTGGTTCTTCATCATGCACGACTACCAGAAGCAGCGAATCCTGACGTTCCTCGATCCGGAAAGTGATCCGCTGGGCACCGGCTGGAACATCATTCAGTCAAAAGCCGCCATCGGTTCCGGCGGTGTCTTCGGCAAAGGCTGGCTGCTGGGCACCCAGTCACACCTGGACTTCCTGCCGGAAAGCCACACCGACTTCATTATTGCGGTGATGGGCGAGGAATTCGGCCTGGTCGGCATCTGCGCACTGCTGCTGATTTACCTGCTGTTGATCGGACGTGGGCTGGTGATTACCGCCCAGGCCCAGACATTGTTCGGCAAATTGCTCGCGGGCGCCCTGACCATGACGTTTTTTGTTTACGTTTTCGTCAACATCGGTATGGTCAGTGGCCTGTTGCCGGTTGTGGGGGTGCCGTTGCCGTTCATTAGCTACGGAGGAACTTCGCTGGTTACGCTGCTGTCAGCGTTTGGGGTTTTGATGTCGATCCATACCCATCGTAAGTGGATCGCACAAGTTTGAATAAGGTGAAGATTTCAATGCAAGTAATGCGCGGCTGGGCGACTCGCAATGCACCGTGGGTCGGCCTGGTAAGCATCCTTGGCATCGCGCAGGACGCGTTGGCCGGCGATTACGAAGGCACGCCCCAGGTGGCCGAATTCGTCGGTGAAATGACCCGCGACTACGGTTTCGCCGGTGAGCAGCTGATGGGCGTGTTCCGCGAAGCCGAGCGCAAGCAGGCGATTCTGGACGCGATCTCCAAGCCGGCCGAGCGGGTCAAGCAGTGGAACGAATATCGCCCGATGTTCATCACCGACGCGCGCATCGCCCGCGGTGTGGACTTCTGGCGGCAGCACGAGGCGGTACTGGCCCGGGCCGAGCAGGAATATGGCGTACCGGCCCAGGTGATTGTCTCGATCATCGGCGTTGAGACCTTTTTCGGCCGTAATACCGGCAATTACCGGGTGATCGACGCCTTGTCGACGCTCGGTTTCGACTATCCTCCCCGTGCCGAATTCTTCCGCAAGGAATTGCGTGAGTTCCTGCTGCTGGCCCGTGAAGAACAGGTCGATCCATTGACCCTCAAAGGCTCTTACGCCGGGGCGATGGGCCTGCCGCAATTCATGCCGAGCAGTTTCCGCGCCTATGCGGTGGATTTCGACGGTGACGGCCACATTAATATCTGGACCAACCCGGACGATGCCATTGGCAGCGTCGCCAGCTATTTCAAGCGTCACGGCTGGGTGGCCGGCGAACCGGTGGTGAGCCGCGCCGATGTGCGGGGCGATCAGGTCGACCAAGGTTTGACCACGGGCATCGAACCGACTAAAACCGTCGGGGAGTTGCGGGCGCTGGGGTGGTCAAGTCATGATGCGCTGCGCGATGATATGCCGGTCACGGCATTCCGCCTGGAAGGTGACAATGGCCCCGAATACTGGATGGGCCTGACGAATTTCTACGCGATCACGCGTTATAACCGCAGCGTGATGTACGCCATGGCCGTACATCAACTGTCTGAACAGCTGGTCCAAGCACGGGGCGTCAAGTAATGCGGGCATTGCCTATGAATAAACCCCTGAAGCTGATGGCATTCGCCGCGTTGGCAGTGCTGGTCGCCAGTTGTTCGACCAGCCGCGCGCCGACACAGAAATCTTCCTCCACCGCTGTGCGCTCTGCGCCGGGGCTGGACATCAACCGCGCCCACAAGGATGGCGCGCCGTGGTGGGACGTTGACGTATCGCGCATCCCGGATGCCACGCCGACCCTGCACACCGGGCCTTACAAGGCCAACCCTTACACCGTGCTGGGCAAGACCTATTTCCCGTTGCAAGAGTCCAAGACCTACGTCGCCTCGGGCACGGCGTCGTGGTACGGCACCAAGTTCCATGGACAGAACACCGCCAATGGCGAGGTGTATGACCTGTACGGCATGAGTGCCGCTCACAAGACATTGCCACTGCCAAGTTACGTTCGGGTGACCAACCTGGACAATAACAAGACCGTGATTCTGCGGGTCAACGACCGTGGCCCGTTCTATTCGGACCGCATCATCGACTTGTCCTACGCCGCCGCGAAGAAACTCGGTTATGCCGAAACCGGCACGGCGCGGGTCAAGGTCGAGGGCATCGATCCTCAGCAATGGTGGGCCGCCAAAGGCCGTCCGGCGCCTTTGATGCTCAACGAGCCGCAAGTAGCGCAAAATGCCGCGCCGACGATTACCGCATCCGCCGGCACGGTCGAACAATGGACGCCACCGCCGCAGCAACACGCCGCCGCTGTCGTGCCTGTGCAGATCGATGCAAAAAAAAACGCTTCTGTACCAGCCTCTGGCCAGTATCTGCAGGTGGGCGCGTTCGCCAACCCGGACGCTGCAGAACTCCTGAGATCGAAGCTGAGCGGGATGGTGAGCGCTCCGGTGTTCATCAGCTCGATCGTGCGCAACCAACAGACACTGCATCGGGTGCGCCTGGGGCCGATCGGTTCGCCGGGTGAAATCCAGCAAGTGCAGAACAGCGTGCGCCTGGCCAATCTCGGTTCACCGAGCGTGGTCACCGCCGAGTAATACGTAGTACTTGATTGACGGTTCACTTGCGGTTCTGGGGGGTGAACCTGGTTGTTGGCTCGCTGAAGAACAAAAGCCCGGCAAGGGTTCTGAGTGAACGACTGAACACGCGATGGCCCGTTAGAAGGCTGTCTGATTAGTTTTTGCCTTCCAAGGCAAGTTTCCATTAGCGATTTCGAGAGACGGATGAACATCACCACCTTTGCCAAACGCCTGTGCCTTCTAGTCCCGCTGCTCCTCTCGCCAGCCGCCTTCGCGGTCGAGATGATGCCGTCGCCGCCACAACTGGCCGCCAAAGCCTATGTGCTCATGGATGCCAGCAGCGGCAACGTGCTGGTCGAGAACAACGGTGACCAGCGTCTGCCGCCAGCCAGCCTGACCAAGCTGATGACCGCGTACATCGCGACCCTGGAAATCCGTCGTGGCCAGATCGGCGAAAACGACCCGGTGACCGTCAGCGAAAACGCCTGGCGCACCGGCGGTTCGCGGATGTTCATCAAGGTCGGTTCGCAAGTGACCGTCAGCGATCTGCTGCACGGCATCATCATCCAGTCGGGTAACGACGCCAGTGTTGCGCTCTCCGAGCACATCGCCGGCAGCGAAGACGCGTTCGCCGACATGATGAACAAAACCGTGGCCGACCTGGGCATGACCAACAGCCACTTCATGAACCCGACCGGTCTGCCGAACCCTGAGCACTACTCGTCGGCGCACGACATGGCCGTGCTGGCTCGCGCGATCATCCACGAAGACCCGGCTCACTACGCGATCTACTCGCAGAAAGAGTTCTTCTGGAACGGCATCAAGCAACCTAACCGCAACCTGCTGCTGTGGCGCGACAAGACCGTTGACGGTCTGAAAACCGGTCACACCGACGAAGCCGGCTACTGCATGGTGTCCTCGGCTGTACGTGATGGCATGCGCCTGATCGCCGTGGTGTTCGGCACCAACAGCGAAGTGGCTCGTGCCGCCGAGACCCAGAAACTGCTGACCTACGGTTTCCGTTTCTTCGAAACCCAGACCTTCTATCAGAAAGGCGCCGAGCTGGCTCAGGCCCCTGTCTGGAAGGGCAGCACCAATCAAGTCAAGGCCGGCCTGGCTGAAGACCTGACCATGACCCTGCCAAAAGGCCAGCTGAAAAAGCTCGCCGCCAGCATGACCATGAACCCTCAACTGGTTGCGCCAATCGCCAAAGGCGACGTGATCGGTAAAGTCGAAGTGAAACTGGACGACAAGGTGGTGCACAGCGCTGACCTGATCGCTCTGGACGCGGTCGAGGAGGGTGGTATCTTCCGTCGCATGTGGGATAGCATCCGTCTATTCTTCTACGGCTTGTTCAACTGATAGTGTGCACCTGCATGGCCCCGCGCTCATTCGGCGTGGGGCTATGCCCGTCGCCACGGCTTACGCTTACGAGGCCGTTACGCCATGACCGATACCGAAGTAAAGGCGCCTAAGATCGAATTCCCCAACGTTGATTACCCGGTTAAGGTGATCAGCGATACCGGTGTAGGCAACAAAGACAGGATCATCGAGATCGTCAAGAAACACGCGACGATCAATCACGACCGTGTGGATGAACGCCAAAGCACCAATGGCAAGTACACCACGATTCAATTGCACATCGTCGCCACCGACCAGGACCAGCTGTACAACATCAACAGCGAACTGCGGGCTACCGGCTTCGTGCACATGGTGTTGTGATGTCTGGCACGCTGGGCTTTCGCGAGCTCGGCCAGATGGCTTACGAGCCGGTCTGGCATGCCATGCAACGCTTCACCAACGAACGCGGCAGCGATGCCGCCGACGAGGTCTGGCTGGTAGAGCACCCTCCGGTGTTCACCCAGGGCCAGGCCGGCAAGGCCGAGCACTTGTTGTTGCCGGGAGACATTCCGGTGGTGCAGGTCGATCGTGGTGGTCAGGTGACTTATCACGGTCCTGGTCAGTTGGTGGCCTACCTGTTGCTCGATGTGCGCAAGCTGGGTTTCGGCGTGCGTGACCTGGTCACCCGCATGGAACATTGCCTGATCGAGCTGCTGGCCAGTTACGGCGTCACGGCCGCGGCCAAGCCGGATGCGCCGGGTGTGTATGTCGACGGGGCGAAAATAGCGTCCCTGGGTCTGCGGATCCGCCACGGTTGTTCCTTTCATGGCCTGGCCCTGAACGTGGACATGAACCTGGAACCGTTTCAACGAATTAATCCCTGCGGCTACGCCGGGCTGGCGATGACCCAGCTGAGCGATCACGCAGGATCGATTGAATTTGCCGAGGTAAGTGCCCGGCTGCGCGCGCAGCTCGTCAAACACCTCGACTATGCTGAGCAGACGACCCTAACGGGCGGAATCGACTGATATGACTACTGATGCAGTGCAAACCATGATCCCGACGCTGGATGTTACCGAGCGTCCGGCCCCGCGTGCCAAGGTTGAAGCCGGCGTCAAGCTGCGCGGCGCCGAGAAGGTTGCACGCATCCCGGTAAAGATCATTCCGACCACCGAACTGCCGAAGAAACCTGACTGGATCCGCGTGCGCATCCCGGTTTCGCCGGAAGTCGACCGCATCAAGGCCCTGCTGCGCAAACACAAACTGCACAGCGTGTGCGAAGAAGCTTCCTGCCCGAACCTGGGCGAGTGCTTCTCCGGCGGCACCGCGACCTTCATGATCATGGGCGACATCTGCACCCGTCGCTGCCCGTTCTGCGACGTGGGTCACGGCCGTCCAAAACCACTGGACGTGAACGAGCCGGAAAGCCTGGCCATCGCCATCGCCGACCTGAAATTGAAGTACGTCGTGATCACCTCGGTGGACCGTGACGACCTGCGTGACGGCGGTGCCCAGCACTTTGCCGACTGCATCCGCGAGATCCGCAAGCTGTCGCCGAACGTGCAGCTCGAGACCCTGGTCCCGGACTACCGTGGCCGCATGGACGTCGCACTGGAAATTACCGCTGCCGAGCCGCCGGATGTGTTCAACCACAACCTGGAAACCGTACCGCGTCTGTACAAGGCCGCGCGTCCGGGTTCGGATTACCAGTGGTCGCTGACCCTGCTGCAACGCTTCAAGCAGATGATGCCGCACATTCCGACCAAGTCCGGCCTGATGCTGGGTCTGGGCGAGACCGACGAAGAAGTCATCGAAGTCATGAAGCGCATGCGCGAACACGACATCGACATGCTGACCCTGGGCCAGTACCTGCAACCGTCCCGCAGCCACCTGCCGGTCCAGCGTTTCGTGCACCCGGACACCTTCGCCTGGTTCGCCGAGGAAGGTTACAAGATGGGCTTCAAGAACGTCGCTTCCGGCCCGCTGGTGCGTTCCTCGTACCACGCCGACGAGCAGGCGAAGCTGGTCAAGGCTGAACTGATCTCTGCCTTGTAACAAAACGCCCGTAAGGTCTTTCGACCTTGCGGGCGTTTTTTATTGGCCGTGCCTACGGCAACTACAGTCTTTTCCTGCAACCCGCAGGGCGACTGACCCTCTTCTGTTTATCCCCGTTCCTGACTACTGTGTGCTGAAGCTTTTGCGCAGGGAGATTCATGGATGACCGTTCGACCCACCCACACTCTGTTTCCACATACACCGGTGCCGGCCTTGCCTTCGCAAGGGCTGATCGGCGTGATCGCGCCTGCGGGCCCCGCAGCGCTGGACACCGATAAAGCCGTTGCCTGGATGCGGGCTCGCGGTTATGCGCTGCGAATATTTCCCGGTGTCTACGAGCAGGACGGCTATCTGGCCGGCAGCGACGAAGTGCGCCTCAATGACCTGCACGCGGCGTTTGCCGACAAAGAGGTCGATGCCATCATTTGTCTGCGCGGCGGTTATGGCACCCCGCGTTTGCTGGATCGCATCGATTTCGAGTTGCTGCAAAACAACGCCAAACCGTTCATCGGCTACAGCGACATCACCGCGCTGCACCTGGCAATCAGCCGTTATGCCGGCTTCGTGACCTTTCATGGTCCGTTGCTCAATGCTGACCTGCTGGGCGACAAGCAAAAACCTACCGAGGCTTCGTTCTTCAACATGCTCAGGGGGCAGGTGAAGGCCGGCAGCGTGCTGACGCACCCGGTGGCCTATCCGTTGACCACGATCGAGCCAGGCATCGCTCACGGGCGTTTGCTCGGGGGCAATCTGTCGATGATCGCCGCGACCATGGGCACGCCGTACGAAATCGATGCCGAGGGCATCATCCTGTTCATAGAGGACATCAACGAGCCGTTGTATCGCGTAGACCGGCTTCTGACGCACCTGCGTCTGGCCGGCACGCTGGGCAAGTTGCGTGGGGTTCTGGTGGGGGATGTGGCCGGGGTGGATACGGTGGCGCTGGAGCGTTTGCTCAAGCAGACCTTTGAACCGCTGCGGATACCGGTGCTGTCGGGGTGGCGCAGCGGGCATTGCGATCCGAACCTGACGTTGCCGATGGGGGCATTGGTGAGGCTGGATGCGGGGAGCAAGGAATTGGTGTTGGAGCAGGATGTTGTGATCAAGCGGTAAATCTACAGCGCCTGGTAGTCAGTCATCGCCGGCAAGCCGGTCTCGCTCCCACAGGTGACCGCGTTCTTTCATTGGAAAGTGATCGAATGTGGGAGCGAGCCTGCTCGCGATGCTTTTAGCGGTTACGCAGGCCTTCGAGCAGCTTATGCGTCGGATACCCATCCGCCGGCCAGCCAAATGACTGCTGGGCGCTGCGGATGGCTTTGCGGGTATTGGCGCCGATGATGCCGTCGGCCGTGCCCGCGTCGTACTTCTGTGCGCTCAGCAGGTTCTGCAGCTCGATCCGCTCGGAGCGGCTCAGTGGCAGGTCATCCTTCGGCCAGGTGCCGCTGATCAGGCCACCACCGTTGAACCGCTCGGACAGCAAACTGACCGCCAGGGCGTAGGACGACGAATTGTTGTACTTGAGGATCGCGCGGAAGTTGTCGAGCACCAGGAACGCCGGGCCGCGATAACCGGCCGGCAGCAACAGCGCCGCCGACAAGTGTTCGGAGCCCGCGGGAACCTGTGCACCGTTAGGGAGCGTGACGCCCAATTGCTGCCATTCGGCGACGCTCTTGCGAATCGTGCCATCGGCCAGAACGTAGTTGAAGCTGCCCGGTAGTTGCACTTCAAAGCCCCACGGCTGGCCTCTTTGCCAGCCAGAGCTTTGCAGGTAATGCGCAGTCGAGGCCAGGGCATCGGCGGAGCTGCCCCAGATGTCGCGGCGACCGTCGCCATCGAAGTCCACGGCGTGGGTGTTGTAAGTGGTCGGGATGAACTGGGTCTGGCCCATGGCGCCGGCCCAGGAGCCGAGCATCTTCTCAGGTTCGATATCGCCCTGTTGCAGGATCTGCAGGGCGGCGATCAATTGCGCGTGGGCAAACCCGGGGCGCCGGCCTTCGTAGGCCAGGGTCGCCAGGGAGTTGATCACCGACTTGCTGCCCTGAAACTGCCCGAAGTTACTCTCCATTCCCCACACCGCGACCAGCGCCTGGCGATCGACGCCGTAGCGCTGCTCGATGCTCTGCAGGATGTCCGCGTACTGATTGACCAGCGCCTGGCCTTTGCGCACGCGCAGCGGCGACAGGGCACCATCGAGGTATTCCCACACCGGACGGGAAAATTCCGGCTGGCTGCGGTCGGCGCGGATCACGCTGGTGTCGAGGCTGACATTGGCGAAGGCGCGATCGAACAAGTCGGCGCGGATACCGGCGGCCAGTGCATCCTTGCGGAAACCCGCCTGCCATTCGGCGAAGGTCTGGGTGGGCTGGATGTCGAGGTTCTCACCGGTCGGCACCACGGGCGGAATTACCGCGGGGGCTGTTGCAACGGGGAGGGTCTGAAGCGGTTGGGCGTCGGCGGCGGTCGGTTTTTCCGCGCAGGCGACTAGCAGTACGAGACTGGAGGCAGCGATCAATTGGCGCAGGTGCCAACGACGGGAAATACAAAAGGGCATGCACGGGTCCAGGGAATACGAATCAGGTGCAGACCTTAACATGTTGAGCGCTGGCTTGCCTTTCAGGCCGCCAGAAAGTAAGAAGCCTCCCAGTTGTCAGACTGGAAGGCTTCGCGGCGGTAGCTGCCTTTGCCTTTGCCGGCTCGTTCCTGACGGCTGCGGAACAGTGGCTGGGCGATGATGGATTTGGCCTTGTTGGGGCCATGCTTGGATGGCTTTTTGCTCATGATCGGATCTCTTGATTGAGTGGGTTTTGCGGGGGAAATAATCTGCCGAAGTTGGGGTTCTGTCTAGACCCTGCATTGCGTAGGACCTTTCGCATCCCTGTAGGAGCGAGCCTGCTCGCGAAGAACGCAAAGGCACCACTGGCATCCTGGATGCCCGCGTTATCGTTGTCGTCCTTCGCGAGCAAGCTTGCTCCTACAGGAATAGGCGTGATGTCTTACTCGGCAGGCAATGTCAGCCGCTGTCCGGCCATCAACAACGACAGCCGGCTCAAGCTCATCCACGGCGATCCCGCGGCCTGGCCCTTGATCTGGGCGTCGATGCGCTGAGCTTCCAGCAACAACTGCGCCCAGCGTTGCGCCGAGTAACGTTGCAGGGCTTTGCTCATCAATGGTTTGCGCTTGTCCCAGACCGGCGGTCGGGCTGAGCTGAAGGCTTTGTCCAGCGGCACACCCTGGCTGTATTGCAGCGAGAGGTTTGCCAGCAGGCGCAATTCACGGGCCAGGGCCCAGAGAATGACCGGCGGTTCTACGCCTTCACCGCGCAACCCTTCCAGCATGCGCAGGGCATGGGCCGCCTCGCCATTGAGAATCGCATCCGTCAGCCCGAAGACGTCGAAGCGCGCGCTGTCGGCCACCGCCGCTTGCACGGTCTCGACGGTGATCTGGCCACCTTCGGCCATCAGCTTGAGCTTTTCGATTTCCTGGGCGGCGGCCAGCAGGTTGCCTTCGACACGCGCGGCGATCAATTCGACAGCGTCCTGGCTGGCGGAAAGCCCGGCCTGGGACAGGCGCTGGCGGATCCAGCTCGGCAACTGGCTGGCGTCTACTGGCCAGATTTGCACGAACTGGGTGTGCGGGCCTTCGACCAGCGCCTTGCCCCACTTGGTTTTCTGCGCGCTGCCGTCGAGCTTTGGCAGGCTGATGAGCAATACCGTGTCTTCAGCCGGGCGCGAGCAGTATTCGATGAACGCCGCGGCCCCCTTGTCACCGGGTTTGCCGGACGGCAGACGCAGCTCCAGCAGACGTTTTTCCGCGAACAACGACATGCTCGCGCCAGCCTGCAGCAGCGTACCCCAGTCAAAACTGGCGTCGGCGGCAAACACCTGGCGTTCGTCGAAACCTTGCTGGCGAGCGGCGGCTCGAATCGCGTCGGCGGCTTCCTGGCATAACAGCGGATCATCGCCACTGATGACGTAGACCGGCGCGAGGGCGCCTTGCAGATGCTTGGCGAGTTGGGCGGGGGCGAGCTTCATAAGAGAGGGCGAACGGGGCGCCTGAGCGCCCCGTAAGTCTTACTGCTGCGGGATTTCGATAGGCGACTGACGCGGGGTTTCCGCTTCAGCCTTGCGCGCGGCTTCCAGTGCCGCGGCGTCAGCCTTGGCCTTGGCTTCGGCGGTCTGGGTCAGCTGGTCCAGCTGGGCCGGGCTGATCTGTTGCAGACGCAACACCATGCGCTGAACCAGTTCACGACGCATTTCCTTGCGCGCATCGTTGGCTTCCTGGTCGGAGCCCACGAGGTTGTTGCCGTCGTGGATGAAGACCTTCTGAACTTCGATCTTGTCGCTCAGCAGCGGCAGATTGCTCCCACTGCGGATGTCGTAATTGAGTACGGTTGTCAGCTGATACTCGCCAGTACGGCCGGCGCCTGCATAGCTGAGGATGCGCTGGCTTTCCTGCTCGTCGGCCAGTACCAGTTTGTAAGGTGCGCCGACGTGGATGTTGACGCCGTTGCTTTGCAGAACCTGGCGCATCATCGTGACAGTTTCGCCGTAGGAGTTACGCGCGCTCAGGTCGAGTTCCTTGAGGGCGATTTCATAGGTGCCGGTGCCGCGCAGCTGGAAACCGCAGGCGCTCAACAGGACCGCGAGGCCCATCACCAGCAAATTGCGTTTGATCATCTTGTTGCTCCCCTTGAAACCATGTGGGCCGACCGTGCGGCCCGAAAGGTTTTACTCGGCGCCGGGCTCACCCGGCGCCTGATCCAATTAGCTGGCGACGATATTGACCAGTTTCCCGGGCACTACGATCACTTTGCGAATAGTCAGGCCATCGACGAAACGCAGCACATTTTCGTTGATGCGCGCAGCGGCTTCGATCTCTTCACGCGTCGCGCTGGCCGGCATTTCGATCTGGCCGCGCAGCTTGCCGTTGACCTGGATAACCAGCGTCAGGCTGTCCTGCACCAGTGCGCTTTCGTCCAGCACCGGCCAGCCAGCGTCGATCACCGGGTCAGCGTGACCCAGTTGATTCCACAGCTCGTGGCTGATGTGCGGGGTGATCGGTGCCAGCAGCAGCGTCACGGTTTCCAGACCTTCGTGAAGCAGCGCGCGATCCTGTTCGGTCGCTTGCGCGGCTTTTTCCAGTACGTTCATCAGCGTCATTACCTGAGCAATGGCGGTGTTGAACTTGTGGTTCTGGCCCACGTCGTGGCTGGCCTGCTTGATGGCCTGGTGGATCGCGCGGCGAATGACTTTCTGCTCGTCATTCAGACCGGCGACGTCCAGTTTGCCCGGCAGGCCCTGGTTCACGTGGGCCTGAGCCAGGCGCCAGACGCGCTTGAGGAAGCGGTGCGAGCCTTCGACGCCGGAGTCGGACCATTCGGCGCTCATGTCAGGTGGCGAAGCGAACATCATGAACAGGCGGCAGGTGTCTGCGCCGAACTGGTCAATCATCGATTGCGGGTCAACGCCGTTGTTCTTCGACTTGGCCATCTTCTCGGTGCCGCCGATTTCCACCGGCAGGCCGTCGGCGATCAGCTTGGCGCTGATGACCTTGGCCTTGCTGTCGCGCTCGAGTTCGACGTCCGCCGGGTTGAACCAGGTGTAGGCGCCATTGGCTTCGCGACGATAGTAAGTCTCGGCGATCACCATGCCCTGGGTCAGCAGGTTCTTGAACGGCTCGTTGGAGCTCACCAGGCCTTCGTCGCGCATCAGCTTGTGGAAGAAGCGCGCGTAGAGCAGGTGAAGAATGGCGTGTTCGATACCGCCGATGTATTGATCCACCGGCAACCAGTGGTCAGCCGCGGATTTTTCCACCAGGCCGCCCTCATAGTGCGGCGAGGCGTAACGGGCGTAGTACCACGAGGACTCGACGAAGGTGTCCATGGTGTCGGTTTCACGCTTGGCCGGAGCGCCGCATTTCGGGCACGAGCACTCGTAGAACTCGGGCATGCGCGCCAGTGGCGAACCGGCGCCATCCGGCACCACGTCTTCCGGCAGGACCACTGGCAGTTGATCTTCCGGGACCGGCACATCACCGCAAGTGTCGCAGTGGATGATCGGGATCGGGCAGCCCCAGTAGCGCTGACGGCTGATGCCCCAGTCGCGCAGGCGGAACTGGGTACGCGAGGCGCCCAGGTTTTTCTTGATCAGCGCGACTTCCATGGCGTCGAAAGCGCCTGCGAAGTCGAGGCCGTCGAACTCGCCGGAGTTGATCAGCGTGCCGTGCTCGCCGTACGCGTCCTGCCACGGAGCCGGGTTGGTGTCGCCGGAACTGGTGCGCACCACCGACTTGATCGGCAGGTTGTACTTGTGGGCGAACTCGAAATCGCGCTCGTCGTGGGCCGGCACAGCCATTACCGCGCCATCGCCGTAGTGCATCAACACGTAGTTGGCGACCCACACCGGCAGTTTTTCGCCGGTCAGCGGGTGCTCGACGAACAGGCCGGTCGGCAGGCCTTTTTTCTCCTGGGTGGCGACGTCGGCTTCGGCAACGCTGCCGCCCTTGCATTCAGCGATGAACGCTTGCAGCTCAGGGTTGTTCTGCGCGGCCAGGCTGGCGAGGTGGTGCTCGGCGGCCACGGCGACGTAGGTGGCGCCCATCAGGGTGTCCGGACGGGTGGTGAAGACTTTCAGGGTGCCGCTTTCGCCGATGGAGTCGACGTTGTACGGGAACTGCACTTCCATGCCGCGGGACTTGCCGATCCAGTTGCGCTGCATGGTCTTGACCTGTTCAGGCCAGCCCGGCAGATCGTCGAGGCTCTCCAGCAGTTCATCCGCGTAGGCGGTGATCTTGAAGTAGTACATCGGGATTTCGCGCTTTTCGATCAGCGCGCCGGAACGCCAGCCGCGACCGTCGATCACCTGTTCGTTGGCCAGGACGGTCTGGTCGACCGGGTCCCAGTTCACGGTGCCGCTCTTCTTGTAGATCACGCCTTTTTCGAACAGGCGAGTGAACAGCCATTGTTCCCAGCGGTAGTAATCCGGCTTGCAGGTGGTCACTTCGCGGGACCAGTCCACCGCCAGGCCCAGGCTGCGCAGCTGGGTTTTCATGTAGGCGATGTTTTCGTAGGTCCACTTGGCAGGCGCTACGTTGTTCTTCATCGCGGCATTTTCCGCCGGCATGCCGAAGGCGTCCCAACCCATGGGTTGCAGGACGTTCTTGCCTTGCATGCGCTGATAGCGGGAGATCACGTCGCCGATGGTGTAGTTGCGCACGTGCCCCATGTGTAGCTTGCCGCTGGGGTAAGGGAACATCGACAGGCAGTAGTAAGTTTCCTTGCCTGGCTGTTCACTGACTTCAAAGGACTTTTGCTCGTCCCAGAACGACTGGGCGGCGGCTTCGATTTCACGGGGCTGATATTGTTCGTGCATGGCTACTTTTGAACTGAATAGGGGTGGCCTAATCCTCTTCAACGCGACGCTGGACGGTGATCACGCCAAATCGGCGTTTCGGTGCCCAGACGAGCTGGAAGTGGAGTTACAGGAAGCGCCGTAGCATACATGACCGCACTCTACCGAGGGAAACCCTGATTACTGCCGCGCATCCTGCCGAAATGGCTGCGAGGGCCGTTGGTCGCGGCGTTCAGCCGGTTTGTTGATGGAAGCTAAGCTCTAAATGGGGAGCGAGTCTTATCTTCAATGAGGTGAGGGATGGTTGAGTCACAGCAAAAAGTTACAAAACCGGAGCTGTACGAAAGACTGATCGATCGTCTGGGAATGGCCCTGGACGCGGCGAAAACCGCCGGCCGGCTGCGTGATGAACGTCCCCTGGAGCTGGAATTGCGTGGCCTGAGCCCCGCAGAGTTTGCACTGGTCAAGGCGTATCTGGATCGCAGTGAACGTGAGACACACGGATGCTTGTCAGAAGCAGTGAAGCAACTCGACGCACCACGTTCGGCCAAGATCATCTGGCTCAAGGACAAGGCACCCGGCAGAGACGCGGTAAAGGTCCGGTCTCTGCAATTCAAGTAAGGGCACTTGAACCCAGGACGTATGGTTTTTTTAAAGCATAACCCTTCCGCATTTGTTGTCGCATGGCGTCAACCCACTTAGGCTTCGGGCATCTTCAGGAGATGCTCGATGCCTTTTCGTTACTTCGTTAAACAACTTCTGCTGCCGCCCGGCATTTTGTTGCTGTTGCTGGCGCTCGCCTGGTGGTTTCGCCGCTCAAGGCCGCGGCTTGCCGGCGTGTGCTTTGCGTTGGGCGCGGGCGGTTTCTGGCTGATGAGTTTGCCGGTGGTGGTGCAGTGGGGCGCCAAGGCCCTTGAGCAAATACCGCCGCTGGGGCGCGACGAATGGGCAACGCTGGGGCAGCGGGCCGACGCGATCATCGTGCTCGGTGCGGGACGAGAGCGGGGAGATCCGGCCTGGGGGGCGGATCAGCCGACCGGTGTCGCTCTGGAGCGCGAGCGTTATGCGGCGCGACTGGCCAAGGCGTCCGGCCTGCCGGTGCTGACCAGCGGCGGCCTGCACTTCGGCACGCCGCCGACCGAGGCAAAGCTGATGGCGGATTCGTTGCTCGATGACTTTGGCGTGACCGTACGCTGGCAGGAAGGTCGCAGCCGAACCACTTGGGAGAATGCGCAATTCAGCGCCCAGGTGCTGTTGCCGGAGGGCATCAAACGGGTGGCCATTGTCAGTCAGGCGTGGCACATGCCGCGAGCCGTGTGGAGTTTTCAACAGGCGGGGTTTGAGGTGGTGCCCGCGCCGGTTGGTTTTCTGGGCGTGGACAATGCCCGACCGCTGGGCGGCTGGATGCCGGAGTTGAAGTCGATCTGGCAGAACGGGCAGTTGTTGAACGAGGCGGTGGGGCAGATCGGGTATTCGTTGTTCTATCGATAATCCAGAATCTGACACATGTCCTGTAGGAGCGAGCTCGCTCGCGATGGACGCAAAGACACCGCTGGCATCCTGGATGTCCGCGTTATCGTTAACGACTTTCGCGAGCGGGCTCGCTCCTACAGGGGCTTAGACGGTTTTTGCCATCCGGTTGGCCACCAGGGCCCAGCCAAACAACAGCACGCAGACAATGATCAGCGGCCAAGAGCGCCATTGCAGGTACGGGGTCAGGTTGTGCATTGGCACCACTTCGCCGTACAGGATGCCGCGTTCGAACTGTGGAATCTGCGCAGTGATCTGGCCGAACGGGTTGATCAGCCCGGTCACGCCGTTATTGGTGGCGCGGATCATCCAGCGGCCGGCTTCCAGCGCGCGCATCTGAGCCATTTGCAAGTGTTGCAACGGGCCGATGGACGTGCCGAACCAGGTGTCGTTGCTGATAGTCAGCAACAGATCGCTACGAGCCGCGAGGCTGGCGGCAAATTCCGGGTAAACCACTTCGTAGCAGATGAACGGCGCGATCTGATAGCCCTTGGCTTGCAACATGGCCTGATCGGCGGGACCGCGGGCGAAGTCGGACATCGGCAGGTCAAAGAAGGCAATCAGGCCGCGCAGCACATCCTGCAAGGGCACGTACTCGCCGAACGGCACGAGCTTCTGCTTGAGGTAAGTGCCGTCGCCTTCACCGACCACGGTGATGCCATTGAAGAAGCGCTTCTCGTGACGGACTTCCTGGCGGATCGGAACGCCGGTAATCAGTGCGCTCTTACGCTCTGCGGCGAAGTTTCCCATCATGTTCAGGTAGCCCTCGGCGGACTCCTTGAGCACCGGGACCGCCGTTTCCGGCCAGATCAGCAGGTCCACCGGTTTTGAGCTGAAACTCATGTCGCGGTACAGCGCCAGTTGCGCGTTGAGCTGCGCCGGGTCCCACTTCATGCTTTGTTCGATATTGCCCTGAATTGCCGCGACGCTCAGCGGTGCGCCGGAAGGGCTGGTCCAGGCATGGCCCTTGAGCGCGATGCCGGCGACCCATGGGCCGAGCAACAGCAGCACGCCCGCCGCGATAAAGCCTTTGCGGCCAGTCTTGAACAGGCGCGAAGCGTTGTAGATCAGCGCGGCCGTCAAGGCCAGGGTGAAGGACACCAGCCACATCCCGCCCACGGGGGCGAGCCCGGCCAGCGGGCCGTCGAGCTGGCTGTAACCGGAATACAGCCACGGGAAACCGGTGAGGAACCAGCCTCGGAAGGCTTCCTGACCGACCCACAGCGCTGCGAATGCCAGCGCATCGGCCAGCGGTGCTTCGTTACGACGCAACCAGCGCGCCCAGATCCAGGCGGGCAGGGCGAAAAACCAGGCGATCGCCGCGGTGAACAGCAGCATCAGGAACCCGGCCAGCAGCACCGATGCGCCGCCAAAGTTATGGATGCTGTAGTAGATCCAGCTGGTGCCGGCGCCAAACAGACCGAAACCGAAGCACCAGCCACGGCCCAAGGCCTGGCGTGGGTTCAGTTCGCGTAACCCGGCATAAAAAAAACCGACCGCGAGCAACGCCAGAGGCCAGATATCGAACGGCGCCAGGGCCAGGGTGGTGAGTGCACCGGCCGCCACGGCCAGCAGGTTACCGGGCCAGCCGGGGCGGGTCAGACGATGCATTTCAATCCTTAGCGGGCAATAGGGGTCAGGCGCAGCAAGTGAATCCGACGGCTGTCGGCGTTCAGGATGCGAAAGCGATAAGGGCCGATTTCAGTGATTTCGTTGCGTTTCGGCAAGTGCCCAAATGCGCTCATCACCAGCCCGCCAACGGTGTCGAATTCGTCGTTGGAGAATTCGCTGTCGAAAAACTCGTTGAAGTTCTCGATCGGCGTCAGGGCCTTGACCAGGAAGTCACCGCTGGGCAGCGGCTTGATGTAGCTGTCTTCCTCGACGTCATGCTCGTCCTCGATATCGCCGACGATCTGTTCCAGCACGTCTTCGATGGTCACCAGACCCGCCACGCCGCCGTATTCGTCGATGACGATGGCCATGTGGTTGTGGTTGGCGCGGAACTCGCGCAGCAGCACGTTCAGGCGCTTGGACTCGGGCACGAAGGTGGCCGGGCGCAGCAGGTCCTTGATGTTGAAGCTGTCGCCGTTCTCCTTGAGGATCAACGGCAGCAAGTCCTTGGCCAGCAACACGCCCATCACGTCATCGTGGCTTTCGCCGATGACCGGGTAGCGGGAGTGGGCCGAGTCGACCACTGCGGGCAGGAACTCGCGGGGTGTCTGGGTCGCCTTGATGCTGATCATCTGCGAACGCGGGACCATGATGTCCCGTACTTGCAGGTCCGCAACCTGGATGGCGCCTTCGACGATGGCCAGCGCTTCGCTGTCCAGCAACTTGTTTTGATGCGCATCGCGCAGAAGCTCCAGCAGCTCCTGGCGGTTCTTCGGCTCGTGGGCAAAAGCCTGGGTGAGCTTACCCAGCCATGACTTTTGCCCGTTGCTCGATCGATCTTCGCTCATAGCGATTACTCTGAATCCTTTGTTGTCACGATAGTGGATGGTTCAATTTCGTCGTCCGCGTACGGATCGGGATAGCCCAGTTCGGCAAGCAACGTCCGTTCCAGTGCTTCCATTTCTTCGGCTTCGTCATCTTCTATATGGTCGTAACCGAGCAGATGCAAGCAGCCGTGAATGACCAGATGTGCCCAATGGGCCTTGGGATCCTTGCCCTGTTCCGCGGCTTCACGCTCGACCACGGCGACGCAGATCACCAGGTCGCCCAGCAGCGGGATGTCGAGAAACTCGTCAGGCACGTCGGCAGGAAACGACAGGACATTGGTGGCGTAATCTTTTTGCCGCCAGGTGTGGTTCAGCTCGCGACCTTCTTCCTCGTCGACCAGGCGAATGGTCATCTCGGAGTCGGCGGTGCGCTGGCGCAGACCCAGTTCGCACCATTGGCGGAACTCGGCTTCACTGGGTGCAGAGGCTTCGGTGGCCAGTTGCAGATCAAGCTCAAGCATCGCGGCGACTGTCCTTTGGGGTTTCGTCGGCCACGCGATTCTCGAAGCGCTCGTAGGCTTCGACGATCCGTTGCACCAATGGGTGGCGCACAACGTCCTTGGGCATGAAATGGGTGAAGCTGATGCCCGGCACGTCTTTCAGCACCTCGATCACGTGGTGCAGCCCGGACTTGGTGCCTTTCGGCAGGTCGACCTGGGTGATGTCACCGGTGATGACCGCTGTGGAACCGAAACCGATCCGGGTCAGGAACATCTTCATCTGCTCGACGGTGGTGTTCTGGCTTTCGTCGAGGATGATGAAGCTGTTGTTCAGCGTGCGGCCGCGCATGTAGGCCAGCGGGGCGACTTCGATCACCTGGCGCTCGATCAGCTTGGCGACGTATTCGAAACCAAGCATTTCGTAGAGCGCGTCGTAGAGCGGTCGCAGGTACGGGTCGATCTTTTGCGACAGGTCGCCGGGCAGGAAGCCGAGTTTTTCACCCGCTTCAACCGCCGGACGCACCAGCAGGATGCGGCGAATCTGCTCGCGTTCCAGCGCGTCTACCGCGCAGGCAACGGCCAGGTAGGTCTTGCCGGTACCGGCGGGGCCGATGCCGAAGTTGATATCGTTGCCGAGGATTTCCTTCACGTAGCGCAGCTGATTCAGGCCGCGAGGGCGAATCATGCCTTTCTTGGTGCGCAGGGCTACAGAAGGTTCGGACGGGGAAATATTGTCAATCTGCTCGACGGTCGATTCCTGCAGGAACAGGTGAACCATGTCCGGCGACAGCTCGGTACCCTTGGTTTCCCGGTACAGGCGGCGCAGGAGGTTTTCCGCGGAACTGGTGTGCTTGGGATCGCCGATCAGCTCGAACTGGTTTCCGCGATTGCGGATTTCGATGGTCAGGCGTTGCTCGATCAGGCGCAGGTGCTCGTCGAACATCCCGCACAGATTGGCGAAGCGGCGAGCCTCAAAGGGCTCGAGGATAAAACGATGTGGTTCGATGGGTGCGTTCAAGGTCGTATTTAGCCGCCCTGGGGCAATTAAGATGAAATCAAGGATAACGCCAGTGGCGCGGGTGCGAAAGCTCTTAAATAGTCCAGTGCCAAACACCGACCTGTAGGAGCCAGCTTGCTGGCGATGGGCGCCCTGCGGTGGGTCAGATACACCGCATCATCGTTCATCGCCAGCAAGCTGGCTCCTACAGTTAACGTTACTGGATCAGCGAACCGCGCAGCGAGTGCGGCTGGGCGGCGTCAATATGCACATCGGCGAACTGGCCGATCAGGGTTGGATTGTCGCAGCGGAAGTTGACGATTCGATTATTCTCGGTCCGGCCTTGCAGCTCGCCGGGGTCTTTTTTCGAGTAATCGGTCACCAGGATCCGCTGGATCGAACCGACCATTTGTCGGCTGATCTCGAAACCTTGCTGGTTCAGGCGATGTTGCAGGGCGTTCAGGCGTTCTTTCTTCAACTCTTCCGGCGTCTCGTCGGCCAGATCGGCGGCCGGTGTACCCGGGCGCTGGCTGTAGACGAACGAATAAGAGAAGTCGAAACCGACGTCCTCGATCAGCTTCATCGTCTGTTCGAAGTCTTTCTCGGTCTCGCCCGGGAAGCCGACAATGAAGTCCGAACTGATGCAGATCCCCGGCACGGCGGCGCGCAGCTTGCGCAGTTTGGATTTGTATTCCAGGGCGGTGTGGTTGCGCTTCATCGCTGAGAGAATGCGGTCCGAACCCGATTGCACCGGCAAGTGCAGGTGTTTCACCAGCTCCGGCACTTCGGCGTGAGCCTGGATCAGGCTGTCGGAGAACTCCAGCGGGTGCGACGTGGTATAGCGAATCCGGTCGATGCCATCGACAGCCGCAACCACGCGAATCAGTTCGGCCAGGTCCGCCAGGCGTCCGTCGTGAGTGGTCCCGCGGTAGCCGTTGACGTTCTGGCCGAGCAAGGTCACTTCGCGCACGCCGTTCTCGGCGAGGTGAATGATTTCGGCAATCACGTCGTCGAACGGGCGGCTGACTTCTTCACCGCGGGTATAGGGCACCACGCAGAACGTGCAGTACTTGCTGCAACCTTCCATCACCGACACGTAGGCGCTCGGGCCATCGATGCGCGGCTCCGGCAAGTGGTCGAATTTTTCGATTTCGGGGAACGAGACGTCGACCTGCGGCAGCTTGGTGGCGCGAGCGGCGTCGATCATTTCCGGCAAGCGGTGCAAGGTCTGCGGGCCGAACACCACATCGACGTACGGGGCGCGATCGCGGATGGCGGCGCCTTCCTGGCTGGCGACACAGCCGCCGACGGCGATCACCATCTCCGGGTTGGCCAGTTTCAGTTCGCGCCAGCGACCGAGCTGGGAATACACCCGGTCCTGGGCGCGTTCGCGGATCGAACAGGTGTTGAGCAGGATCACGTCGGCGTCTTCGGCGCGAGCGGTGACTTCCAGGGCCTGATGTTCGCCCAACAGATCCACCATGCGCGAGCTGTCGTACTCGTTCATCTGGCAACCGTGGGTTTCGATGTAAAGCTTCTTGGCCATGGATACAGTCATCACGTGATTCAAAGAACCGCGCATTATAGGGAACATGTTCCCAGGTTCCTACCGCTGCGCGTCTGGTGGCTATGCTATAGTTCGCGCCCTCATTTTTATCCCCCGACGTGTTGCTCGCCCGCCATGACCAAACGTGAAGCTCCAATCTACAAGGTGATTTTCCTCAACCAGGGACAGGTGTACGAAATGTACGCCAAGCAGATCTATCAGAGCGATCTGTGGGGCTTCCTGGAAGTGGAAGAATTCGTCTTTGGCGAGCGCACGCAAGTGGTCGTCGACCCGAGCGAAGAGAAGCTCAAGGCGCAGTTCGAAGGCGTGGTGCGCAGTTTCGTGCCGATGCATTCGATCGTGCGCATCGACGAGGTCGAGCGTCTGGGCACGCCGAAAATCAGCGAGGCCCGTGGTGCGGTCGGCAATGTCATGCCGTTTCCGATGCCGATGCCTGAGAAGTAGTCTTCAAGACCGAGTGCGCCCATCGCGAGCAGGCTCGCTCCCACATTGGATCTTCAGTGAACACACAACCTGTGAACACTTGAGATTAACTGTGGGAGCGAGCCTGCTCGCGATGGGGCCAGTCAGAACAACGCAGATTCAGGGCAGCGGCGAGAAAGGCGTACGCCCATCGGCGCTCTGCAATTCCATCAGGTACTTGCGGAAGATTTGCCCCAGCACCTGGGTCGCAACCTCAAGCTCTTCACGCGGCATCTTCTCGGCGACTTCATCCGCTGTATCCAGCGCATCTTCAGCGCCATTCACCGCCGCCATTTTCAGCACGATGTACGCCTGAACGTTATTGGCAGGTACGCCTTCACCGTGGAAGAACATGGTGCCGAGCTTGAATTGCGCCTGGGCGTGGCCTTGCAGCGAGGCCTTTTCGAAGTAGTCGAGGGCTTTCTTGAGGTCGCGCGGGGCGTTTTTGCCGTCGTAGTAGAACTCACCCAACTCGTATTGCGCTTGCGCATCCCCTTCATCCGACGCTTTCTGGCAGGCGGCGAGCGCCTGTGCCAGGTCTTGCGGCTGGGTATTGAGGGTGCAGCGACCCATCGCTGGGATTAACAACGAGTTGCCGCCTGCTTGTGCGAGCGCGAGCAGGGGCTGAAGGAGCAACAGGCAGCCCAGTGCAAGGGCGCGGCCGGTGCGGTTCATGGGAATCGACTTACCTCTGAAGGGCGCGCGGACCCTACGAGGGGATCCAATAAGCGCGCATTATGAAATAAGCAGGGCCAACCTTACAAAGTCTTTACTCGTTTTTCTGCTGCGCGGGGAATATATCGCCCGGTTTACGGGAGATTATTGGCAGATGAGTAGGAAAAGACGCTGGAATGTAGGTGAAAGCTGACGCTGGCAATCGCCAACGTCAGCGGCACAGCGTTACTTCAGTGCGGCAAAGGCACGTTCGGCGGCATCCAGCGTCAGTTTCAGCTCGGCTTCGCCGTGGGCGATCGAGGTGAAACCGGCTTCGAATGCGCTCGGCGCCAGGTACACGCCGCCTTCGAGCATCAGGTGGAAGAAGCGCTTGAACAGGTTCGCGTCGCTGGCCATCACGTCATCGAAGGTCACGATGTCGTCGGCGCCGCTGAAGTACAGGCCGAACATGCCGCCGGCCTGTGTGGTCACGAACGGGATGCCGGCAGCGTCGGCGCGCTGTTGCAGGCCGTCGAGCAGGCGGCTGGTGTAGTCGCTCAATTCGTCGTGGAAGCCTGGGCGGCTGATCAGGCGCAAGGTGGTCAGGCCCGCGGCCATCGCCAACGGGTTACCCGACAGGGTGCCCGCCTGGTAAACCGGGCCCAGTGGCGCGATGTGCGACATGATTTCGCGTTTGCCACCGAAGCAACCGACCGGCATGCCGCCACCGATGATCTTGCCGAAGGTGCTCAGGTCCGGGGTGACGCCGTAGTACGCCTGCGCACCGCCGAGGGCAACGCGGAAACCGGTCATCACTTCGTCGAAAATCAGCACCACGCCGTGCTTGTCGCACAGGGTCCGCAGGCCTTCGAGGAAGCCTGGTGCCGGTGGAACGCAGTTCATGTTGCCGGCCACAGGCTCGACGATGATGCACGCCACTTCCTGACCGACTTCGGCGAGCATGGCTTCCACGGCGTCGATGTCGTTGAACGGCAGGGTCAGGGTGTGTTTGGCGAACGCAGCCGGCACACCGGCGGAGCTCGGTACGCCCTGGGTCAGCAGGCCGGAGCCGGCCTTGACCAGCAGGCTGTCAGAGTGACCGTGGTAGCAGCCTTCAAACTTGATGATGCTGTCGCGACCGGTGAAACCACGGGCCAGGCGAATCGCACTCATGGTCGCTTCGGTGCCGGAGCTGACCATGCGCACCATTTCCATCGATGGCACGATCGAGCAGACCAGGTCGGCCATCTCGGTTTCCATCGCGGTCGGAGCGCCGTAGGACAAGCCGTGTTGCAGTTGCTGGCGTACCGCGTCCAGCACGTCCGGGTGGCTGTGGCCGAGGATCATCGGGCCCCAGGAACCGACGTAATCGACATAGCGCTTGTCGTCTTCGTCGGTGACGTAGGCACCTTCAGCGTGCTTGAAGAACAACGGCGTGCCGCCAACGCTCTTGAATGCGCGAACTGGCGAGTTCACGCCACCGGGAATGTGTTTCTGGGCATTGGCGAACAGCGTTTCGGAACGAGACATGGTCGGGCTCTCAAATCAGACTTTAAGTAATTCGTTGAATGCGCGGGCGCGGCGGGTGACTTCAGCGGTGCTCTCGGCACCAAACAACCCGTGGACCACCGCCAGCAGATCGACCCCGTGGGCCACCAGTGGCGCGGCGTTTTCCAGGGTGATGCCGCCAATCGCGCAGATCGGCAGGTGCAGTTTGCTGCGGGCCTGGTCGAGCAGTTCGAGGCTGCAGGTCGGTGCGCCGGGTTTGGTGCTGGAGTTGAAGAAGCGGCCGAAAGCGACATAACTGGCGCCTTCCTTGGCGGCTTGCTCAGCGAGTTCGAGTTGCGCGTGGCAGGTCGAACCGATGATCGCCTGGCGACCGAGCAATGCCCGGGCCGGGGTCAGCGGGCCGTCGGTCTGGCCCAGGTGCACGCCGACGTTCAGGCGCGCCGCCAGCTCGGCATCGTCATTGATGATCAGCTGGGTTTTATAGCGCTCGCACAAGTCGCGCAGCGCTTCGGCCTCGCGCAGACGGCGGGCCTCGTCGCTGCTCTTGTCGCGGTATTGCAGCAGGGTGACGCCGCCTTCCAGCGCCGCCTCCACGTACGACAGAAATTTACCGGCCAGTAACTGGCTGTCGGTAATGGCGTAAAGGCCACGTAGTTTCATCGGGCAAGCCTCATGGCGTTACGAACAGAAATCCAGCGGCAGGCGGCGCGGCACGAACTGGCCTTTGCCCAGATGCTCGGCATCGCGCAGGGTGCGCCACGTGTAGTTAAGCGCGGTCTGCACGGCGCTGACGAGGTTTTCACCCTGGGCCAGACGACCGGCGAGGGCGCTGGCCAGCGTGCAGCCGGAACCGTGGTAACTGCCGGGCAAGCGTTGGCAGGTATAGGTTTCGCGCAGGCCGTCGCGGCTGTACAGGCGATTGTGGATTTCGTGTTCATCGCCATGGCCGCCGGTGATCAGCAGGTGTTTGACGTAGGGCAGGAGTTTTTCAGCGCACTCGTCCGCGGTGCCTTCTGGCAGTTCGGCGAGGATCCGGGCTTCGGGAAGGTTAGGGGTGGCAATGATGGCCAGGGGCAGCAGGCGTTCGCGCATGGCGTAGCCGACTTCATCCTTGCCCAATCGTCCGCCACCGCCGGCGCGCAGTACCGGGTCGCAGACCATCGGCAAATGCGGGTGCGCCTGAAGCAGTTCGACAACGGTGTCGACCATTTCCAGGGAACCGAGCATGCCCAGTTTGACGGCCGCGACTTCGGAATCGTTGAGCACGGCGTTGGCCTGGGCCAGTACCCACTCACGGTCGAGGACGCGGAAGTCAGTGACGTTGACCGTGTCTTGCACGGTCAGGGCGGTGACGGCCGGAGCCGCATGACAGCCCTGGGCGAGCAGGGCTTCGATATCTGCCTGCAAGCCGGCGCCACCACTTGGGTCGTGGCCGGAGAGACAGAGGACAACGGGGCGAGAGCTGTAGATATTCATGGTGCGCGAGCTTACCACCAAACAGCGTTTTTCGGGTGCAGTGCCCGCCAGGTCTGCCGATAGAGAGTCATGGGCCGGTATTACAGCTTGCCGTAATTGTCATTATCTGACCGAGCAAACAACTCTGGCTCGGTGTTCTTCGCTGGAACGCCCGTGCTAGAGCCTTTCGAATAAAAATTTCAATGGTGCTCAATGGCCATCAACGGCTATGCTAGAGTGGATCCAAACCAATAACAGGTAATACCGGTTTTACGTCTACTCAAAGGGAATGAGGGGCTTCCTGAGATAACCGGACAGGCCACGCTGGGGCTTAAATGCGCTATTTGCTGATGTTGCTGTTTTGCTTGCCCCTGATGGCGAACGCAGTCGAGTTCGATGAGTTCACTCAAAGCCTTCCCCTGGGCCGAACCCTGCAAGTGTTCGAAGATGCCGGTGGTCAGGCGACCATCGTCGATATCCGTGCCCAAGCCGAGGCCGGACATTTCAAGCCTCACGATAAAGCCACCCTCAACGCGGGTTATTCGCGCTCGGTGTTCTGGCTGAAAATCGACCTGCATTACCGCCCGACGAATCCGGCCGCGCAACGCACTTGGTTGCTGGAACTGGCCTATCCGCCCCTCGATCACCTCGACCTGTACCTGCCCGATGCCGCCGGCGCCTATCAATTGGTCCGCCAGACCGGCGATGCCTTGCCGTTCGCCAGCCGCGAAATCCGCCAGAACAACTACCTGTTCGATCTGAACTTCACGCCGGATCAAGCGCAAACCGTGTACCTGCGCCTGCAAAGCCAAGGGTCGATCCAGGCCCCGGTGACGTTGTGGTCGAGCACGGCTTTTCTCGAAGAGCAGCCGGTCCGCCTCTATGTGTTGGGCCTGATCTATGGCGTGTTGCTGGGAATGCTGGTCTACAACCTGTTCATCTACCTCAGCGTGCGTGACACCAGTTACCTCTATTACATCTTCTACATTGCTTCGTTCGGCCTGTATCAGCTGTCGGTGAACGGCGCGGCCGTGCAATATTTCTGGCCGGACAATCCCTGGTGGGCCAACGCCGCCACGCCGTTCTTCATTGGCTGCGCAGGGCTGTTCGGCAGCCAGTTCGCCCGCAGCTTCCTGCAGACCGCGACCCTGAACCACTGGCTCGATCGCTTGCTGCTGGCGTTGATTGCGTTCGGGGCGGTGGTGGTCGGGTTGTCGTTGATGACCAGTTACGCCCTGGCCTTGCGTCTGGCGACGACGCTGGCGCTGACGTTCACTGTAGTGATTTTCGCCGCCGGGTTTTTTGCCTGGTGGCGTGGCCTGCGCGTGGCGCGGTATTTCATCATCGCCTGGTCGGCGTTTTTGCTCGGCGGCATCATCAATACCCTGATGGTCCTGGGTTACCTGCCGAACGTGTTCCTGACCATGTATTCCAGCCAGATCGGTTCGGCTATCGAAGTGGCATTGCTGTCCCTGGCCCTGGCCGACCGCATCAACGCCATGCGCGAACAACAGGCGCAGACCCTGTTCGATGCCGGTCAGAAACTCGAAGTGCTCAACCAGCAACTGGCCCACAGTAACCAGCTCAAAGACGAATTCCTCGCCACGCTGACCCACGAACTGCGCACGCCCATGAACGGGGTGATCGGTTCGCTGGAATTGATGCAAACCATGGAGATGGACCCGGAGCTCGAGCAGTACCAGCAGACCGCCGCCGGCTCGGCGCGCGACATGATGCGCATGGTCAACGGCATTCTCACCCTCACCGAATTGCAGGCCGGCAAGCTCAAGGCCAACGCGTCGACCTTCAGCCTGCGCAGCGTGGTCGATGCCTTGCGCCTGCAGTTCGAAGGCAATGCGTCGGGCAAGTCGCTGGACTTCAAGGTGGACGTCACCCCCGGTCTGCCGGACCGCGTGCAAGGCGACAACACCAAGCTCGCGCAATGCCTGGAATGCCTGCTGGACAACGCGATCAAGTTCACCCGGGTCGGTGGCGTGGCGCTGCGGGTCACGGGTAAACCCGTGGAGCCTGGGCGATTGGCCCTGTCCTTTGCGGTGATCGACACCGGCATCGGCTTCACCGATCTGGGCGAAGCGACGCTGTATCAGCGCTTCTTCCAGCTCGACGGTTCGATGACTCGCGAATATGGCGGCCTCGGCGTCGGCCTGGCGATCTGTCGGCAGTTGGTCGAATTGCTCGGCGGCAAACTCACTCACCGTTCCGAACCCGGTCGTGGCAGCCGCTTCCAGCTCGATGTCGAGTTTGAGTTGCCCGTGATCGAGCCAGCCTTGACCCCCATGATGACGCGGCAGGTTCCACGCCAGCGCCTGCCGCAGGATTGCACCGTGCTGCTGGTGGACGACAACAGCATCAATCAATTGGTGATGCGCGGCATGTTGCTCAAGCTCGGGTTCCGGGTTCGCACCGCCGACAGCGGGCTTGCCGCGCTGGACCTGTTGCAGCGCGAGACCTTCGACGCCGCGCTGCTCGATTGTCAGTTGCCGCCGCTGGATGGCGTGTCGCTGTGCTGCCAGATTCGCGAGTTGCCAGGCTGCGGGGAATTGCCGCTGTTCGTGATCGCCTTGAGTGCTGACCGGGAGCGTTGCCCGACCGGTGCGTTGATCGAATGCCTGAGCAAACCGGTGAAATTCGAAGACCTGCAGCTGGCGCTGTATCGTCGAGTGCTCAGTCCGAAACAGGGTGAAAGCGCCGACAGTTAGGCGGATATGCCACTTTGTTCGGCCTCGGGGCGGTGATTAACTGAACCCCTAGGCTGACCAAAGGAGCCCCGTCATGAACCTGCATCAGTTCGCCGAAACCCACGAAGTCACCAATCAGCCGCCGTCGCTCGACGGCGCCAACCTCTATCGCATCGACCTGCCTTTGCAAGAGTGGTCACGGCGTTTCGGGGCCGGTTGGGCCGAGTCGCGGATCGACGCTTACGGCGCACTGGCCGGCGGGCCGCTGATGGAAGCAGGGTTTCTGGCCAACCAGAACAAGCCGGTGTTCAGCAGTCATGACCGCTATGGCCACCGCATCGATCTGGTGGAATTTCACCCGGCCTATCACGAGCTGATGCGCACGGCAGTCGAGCACGGCCTGACCTCTTTGCCCTGGGCGCATCCACAGGACGGCGCCCATGTCGCCCGCGCCTCGATGACCTACCTGCATAGCCAGGCCGAAGCCGGCAGCGGTTGCCCGCTGACCATGACCTTCGCCAGTGTGCCGGCGCTGCGCTTGCAGCCCGATCTCGCCCGGCAGTGGCTGCCGAAAATCCTCGCCACCGAATACGACCCACGCAACGTCGGCATGGCGCACAAGGCCGGTGTCACCATCGGCATGGCAATGACCGAGAAACAGGGCGGCACGGATGTGCGCGCCAACACCACCAAGGCATATCCGGTGGGCGCCAGCGGTCCGGGCCAGGCGTACGAACTGGTGGGCCACAAGTGGTTCTGTTCCGCGCCGATGTGCGACGCCTTCCTCACCCTGGCGCAGACCGACAAGGGTTTGACCTGCTTCCTGCTGCCGCGCCATCGCCCGGACGACACACGCAATCAGTTCTATATCCAGCGCCTGAAAAACAAACTGGGCAACTGCTCCAACGCCTCCAGCGAAGTCGAGTTCCGTGGTGCGCTGGCGTGGATGGTCGGTGAAGAAGGGCGCGGCGTTCCGACCATCATCGAAATGGTCGCCATGACCCGTTTCGATTGCATGGTCGGCTCCAGCTCGCTGATGCGCCAGGCGCTGACCCAAGCCAGCCATCACTGCGCCCACCGTAGCGTTGGCGGCAAGCTGCTCAGCGAACAACCGTTGATGCAGAACGTGCTGGCCGACCTCGCGCTGGAAAGCGAAGCGGCCCTGGCGTTGAGCCTGCGCATGGGCAAGGCGCTGGATCACCTGGATGACGGGCACGAGGCGAAATTCGCCCGGCTGGTGACCGCCGTGGGCAAGTACTGGATCTGCAAGCGCGCCCCCGCGATGATCAACGAAGCCGCCGAATGCATGGGCGGTGCGGGTTATGTCGAAGACAGCATCCTGCCGCGGCTGTACCGCGAGGCGCCGGTCAATTCGACGTGGGAAGGCTCCGGCAACGTGCAATGCCTCGACGTGCTGCGGGCCTTGTCGAAAGAGCCAGGTGTGCTCGATGTGCTGTTCAGCGAGTTGGGTGATGGTCATGGCGACAAACGCCTGGCGGCGCACATCAGCCAGTTGCAGGCCGCCTTCAAGGACACCGGCGACATTCAATACCGCGCGCGGCAGCTCACTGAAGACATTGCGCTGGGGTTGCAGGCCAAATTGTTGCTGGAGGCCGGCAATTCGGCGGTCAGCGATGCGTTCATCGCCAGCCGCCTTGGCTCCGCCGGTCGGGTATACGGTGCGTTGCCGCGTGGGCTGGATGTGGAAGCGATCGTCGCCCGCTCGACCCCATACTCATAACCAACACCGATCCCCTGTGGGAGCGAGCCTGCTCGCGATAGCGGTGTATCAGTCAGTGCATTTGGCGATTGATAAATAGCTATCGCGAGCAGGCTCGCTCCCACAGGGAATTTTGGTGTGTCGAGTGGTTGTGTATCAACACGCCACTGTTCCCGTGAAGCGACGATGCAGGCAAGATGAAGGCCTGCAAGTCAGAACACAGGATGCTGATCGTGACCGAAGCTTTTATTGTCGTTCAAACCGCCGAGCAAGCCGTCGACCGGCTTGCGTACTTGCACAATCGTGCAACGACCGCGCTGAGCCAGGCGCTCAAGGGTTACCTCAAGGATCGTATTGAACCGGATGCCGAACAGCGTGCGATGTTTCGTTATCCAGAGCTGCGTCTGACCTATCACTGCCAGGGCGAAGTCCCGCAAACCACCCGCGCCTACGCCAAGGTGCAATTGCCGGGGACCTACAGCGTCACCGTCACGCACCCGGCCGCCTTCCGTAAATACTTGCTGGAACAACTTGTGCCGTTGATGCACGACTTCACCGTGACCGTGGAAGTCGGCATCAGCCAGCAGAACATCCCTTATCCGTACGTGGTCGAGCAGGGCGATGAGCTCGCTGGCTCTGGCGTCACCGCCGCCGTGCTGGCGCGGGTGTTCCCGAGTACCGACCTGTCCGCCGCCACCGACGGCATCGCCGACGGTCTGTACGATTGGGAAAACACCGATCCGCTGCCATTGGCCCTATTCGACGCGGCGCGGGTGGATTTTTCCCTGCGTCGCCTCGTGCATTACACCGGCAGCGACTGGCGTCATGTGCAACCGTGGATTCTGCTGACCAACTACCACCGCTACGTCGACCAGTTCATCGTCCATGGCCTGGAACAATTGCGCAGTGATCCGCGTTTCGTGCGCATGGTGCTGCCGGGCAACGTGATCATCGAAAAGAGCATGGACCACGGCGAAGCGTCGGCGATTGCCGCCGGTGTGGTCTGGCACCGCTATCAGATGCCGGCCTATCACCTGATCGCCAGCGACGGCCATGGCGTGACCCTGGTGAACATTGGCGTCGGTCCGTCCAACGCGAAGAACATCACCGACCATCTGGCGGTGCTGCGTCCGCATTGCTGGCTGATGATCGGCCACTGCGGTGGCTTGCGTCAGTCGCAGACCATCGGCGATTACGTCCTGGCTCACGCCTATATGCGCCGCGACGGGATTCTTGACCGGGTAGTGCCACCGAACATTCCGATTCCGGCCCTCGCCGAAGTGCAGATGGCCTTGCAGCAAGCAGCGGCCAACATCACCGGCGAGAAGGGCGACGAGCTGAAAAAGCGCCTGCGCACCGGCACCGTGCTGACCTACGACGACCGTAACTGGGAGTTGCGCTGGGCCCAGGAACGTCCGCTGATCAACCTGTCCCGCGCCGTGGCGGTGGACATGGAAAGTGGCACCATCGCCGCCCAGGGTTATCGTCTGCGGGTGCCGTATGGCACGTTGCTGTGTGTTTCGGACAAACCCCTGCACAGCGAAATCAAGCTGCCGGGTTCGGCCAACGCCTTCTATGAACGCGCCGTCAGCCAGCACTTGAAGATCGGTATCGAGGCGGTGGACCTGTTGCGCACCGAACTCAACTCGTTGCACTCGCGCAAACTGCGCAGCTTCGACGAGCCGCCGTTCCGGTAACAGTTGTCATGGTCATTTGACGGTCAGGGCACTAGCATTAGCAGCCCTGACCGTTAGATGTACTCTTCGCCATGTCCCGTCCCCAACGTCCCGTGTCCCGCCGCCCCGGCGCGAACGCCCCGTCATCAGCCCCGCGCCGTGTCGCCAAGGCGCCTCCGGCCGAGCCGAAGCTGATCCTGTTCAACAAGCCGTTCGATGTGCTGACGCAATTCAGCGACGGCGAAGGGCGGGCGACGCTCAAGGATTACATCGAGATCCCGGGCATTTATCCGGCCGGCCGGCTGGACCGCGACAGCGAAGGATTGCTGCTGTTGACCAACGACGGTCAGCTCCAGGCGCGGATCGCTGACCCCAAGCACAAGCTGGCCAAGACGTATTGGGTGCAAGTGGAAGGTGAGCCGAGTGCCGAACAGTTGCAGCGTCTGCGCGATGGCGTTGAGTTGAATGACGGCATGACTTTGCCTGCTGAAGCGCGGCAGTTGGATGAGCCCGAATTGTGGCCGCGCAACCCGCCGGTGCGCTTTCGCAAAAGCGTGCCGACCAGCTGGCTGGAGCTGGTGATACGCGAGGGGCGTAACCGTCAGGTGCGGCGGATGACGGCGGCGGTCGGCTTGCCGACGTTGCGCCTGGTGCGGGTCAGGATCGGCGACTGGTCGATCGAAGGGCTCGATCAGGGCCAGTGGAAGGAAGTGCCGGCGCGCTTATAAACTGCCGGATTCGATCAGGCCGATGACCACGCTTTTGATCACGAACGCGGCCACACCGAGGCCGAGCACGAAGAACAGGATGAACGAGCCAAAGCGCCCGGCCTTGGATTTTTTCGCCAGATCCCAGACGATGAAACCCATGAAAATGATCAGAATGCTGACCAGACCGGTCATCATCCACTCTTCGAATACTGCAGGATCCATCGGACATCTCCAGCGTGGGCGGGGCTAAAAGGCGCTGGAGTATACGGCATGGGGGATTGGCGCGGCATTGACCTGCGGCAGCGTGTCGCAGCTATTCGTCGCCCAACCCAGACCTGTAGGAGCGAGCCTGCTCGCGATGGACATGAGGGCGGCGCGTTTTACCAGGAGGCACGCGTTATCGTTAACGCCCATCGCCGGCAAGCCGGCTCCTACAGTTGGAATGCGTTCTCCTGTAGGAGCGAGCCTGCTCGCGAAAAACTATCAGGCGGCGCATTCATCCAGGCAGCCCGCGTTTTTGTTAACGCCCATCGCGAGCAGGCTCGCTCCTACAGGTAAGCGTGTCAGCTGCGCAGATGGGTTAAAGGCAGTTCAGTGCTGTTGAGCACCTGGTTCAACACAAAACTCGACCGCACGCTCGTCACCCCGTCGATCCGCGTCAGGTGCCCCAGCAGCAGTTTCTGGTAGTGATCCATGTCCGGCACCACGACCTTGAGCTGATAGTCCGCATCCATCCCCGTCACCAGGCTGCACTCCAGCACTTGCGGCAAGGTGCGAATCGCGGCTTCGAAGTTCTCGAATCGCTCGGGTGTGTGGCGGTCCATGCCGATCAGCACATAGGCCGTCAGGCTCAAACCGAGCATCTTGCGATCCAGCAAAGCCACCTGGCGCGAGATGTAGCCGTCGTCTTCCAGTTGTTTGACCCGGCGCGAACACGGGGAAGGTGACAGGCCGATGCGTTCGGCCAGCTCCTGGTTGGAGATGCGCGCGTCGCGCTGCAATTCCGCCAAAATGCTCAGGTCGTATCGGTCGAGTTTGCTCATCAATCAGGCCTTTGTCATATCGATTGCGGCAGATTATCTATCCAGGGTTAAAAATTGCGCAAGTCATGTTTATTTGAGCAATCTTCGCAATCCTCTGCTGGCGCCCCAGGCCTATTCTTATCACCAGAATCACTGCTCGGACAAACAGTCCACAGCGGCTCGCCCAATCAGGCCAGCCGCGGCCGCCACCCCCACCGGGGATGTGCCGGCCCCCGAGCTGCACACTGTCCAGAAGACGGCGTGAGGTGAGCCGACGTCATAAGCGTTGAGCACGGACGAAGTTCTCAAAGGGAGGCCGACGGGTCTCCCTTTTCTTTTGCCCGCAATTTTTCACCCGCCCTCAATAAATAAGTTGCGCGACTGATAACCTGTTGCAGAACCGGCCTGTGCTTTCCCAGTCTTACGTACAGGCCCTAACCCGCAGTGAGGAAAAGCATGAAGTCGCGCATCTGGCGTTTGGCCGGTGTTGGTTTGCTGTGTGTCAGTGTCACTGCGCAATCGCTGGCCGATGAGCCGCAGAACCGTGGTCCCGACAACGGACAACGGGGTGATGGCCATCAGGGCAACAATCAGGGGCATGGCGGCAACAATCAGCCACGCCCGCAAAACAATCCGCAGCAGAACAATCAGCCGCGGCCGCAGAACAACGAGATCATTCGTGGCGACAACAGTCGCCAGTTCGAGAACAACGGCCAGCCGCGCAATGGCGGGCAGTGGCAGAACAATCAGCCACGGGACAATCAGCCTCGCGACTTCAACAACCCCGTTCGGCCGCCACCGCCGCCGCCACAATTGCCGGCCAACGACCTGCCAATCCAGGGTCGGCCCGATACCGTGCGCCAGACCCAGCAACCACAACGTGGTTACTATCAGGACAACCCGCGTAACAACAACGGTTACAACCAGCATTGGCAGGCCGGCGGCCCGGGTTCGCGTCCCGATGACCACCGCTGGGCCGGTCGCCCTGACGGCCACGGTAACGGCTGGGGCCCGGGTCCGCAGTATCGTCCCGGGCATGTGATCGACCGTTTCCCGGACCGCGACTATCGCGTGCCGTATCGTGGCCAGGATTACTTCTACTCCGGCGGCTACTGGTATCGCCCGCTGGGTCCGCGCTATGTCGTCGTGCAGCCGCCTCGGGGGATCCGCGTCAGTTACCTGCCGGATTACGCGCGCGAGGTGTGGATCGGCGGCGCGTTGCTGTTCCTGGCGGCGGGTTCGTATTACGCCTATCAGGAAAACACTCAGGATTACGTGGTGGTCGAGCCGCCGGTGCAACCGCAGCCGCAGCCGCAGCCGACCAGCAACGGTTATGACGTGGTCGCCTATCCGGCCAACGGCCAGTCGTCGGAGCAGGTCAATCAGGACGGCTACGAGTGTTACCAGTACGCAGTGCAGCAGAGCGGCTTCGATCCACGCACGGCCACCTATCAACCAGACCCGTCGGTAGTGCAAGCCTACCGTCAGGCCCAGGGCAATTGCCTGAGCAGTCGCGGGTATCAGGTGAGTTTCTGACTCGCCCTGGCGGCCATCACCACTTCCTGCGGGTCCGCGTGCACCAGCACTTCGGCTCGCGGGTAAGCGGCGTGAATCGCATCCGCCGCCTGATCGCTGATGCCGTGGGCGACTGACAAGGTCAGATCCCCCGGCAGTTCCAGGTGCAATTGCACGAACCACTGGTTGCCGGAAACCCGGGTACGCAGGTCATGGGCACCCAGCACGCCGGGTACGCTGCACGCCAGTTCGAGCATGTGCTGGCTGACGTCCGGCGGCAGTTCCTCATCCATCAGCACGGTAAAACTTTCCCGGGCAATCTGGATGGCGCTCCAGAGAATGTACGCCGCGATCCCCAGGCCAAACCACGCATCCACCTGATGCCAGCCAAACCCGGCCAGCACCAGCGCGACCAGAATGCTGCCATTGAGCAGCATGTCCGACCGGTAATGCAGGGAGTCGGCGCGCACCGCGTTGGAACCGGTGGCCTTGACGACCCGGTGTTGCAGCATCAGCAACGCCAGCGTCAGCACCAGGGAAAACACGATCACGCCGATGCTGATCCACGGCGCCCCCACCGGTTCCGGATGCTTGAGTCGGTCGAATGCCTGCAAGGCAATCAACACCGCACTGCCCCCAATGAACAACGCCTGCGCCATGCCCGCCAGCGATTCGGCCTTGCCGTGCCCGTAACGATGATCGTCATCGGCGGGGCGCAGCGCGTAATGCACCGCCAGCAGGTTGAGCAGCGAGGTGACGCCATCGAGTGTCGAATCGGTCAACCCGGCGAGCATGCTCACCGAACCGCTCAACCACCACGCGATGGCCTTGGCGACGATCAACGTGCACGCCACCGCCACCGAGGCACGGGTCGCCAGCCGCAGCAGGCGGGCGTGTTCGGAGCTGGAAATCATAGGTGCGGCTATTCCTTTATGGGCACGGATTACGCGGCAGGTTGCAGGCCGAGCAGGGCCAGTTGCTGAGTGCTGCCCTTGTGCTGGATCAGGCGTGGATCGTCCAGCGGGAAGCTGCGGCCCAGTTCGGTTTCAAGAATAGTCTGCAATTTGTGGGTATCGACCTTGCCGTCGGCGCCGATCGCTTCCTTGAGTTTTTCCGGCGCCACGTGAGCGGTCTCGCCGGGTGCGTAGTAAATCGCCCCGGTGGCAAAGTCCACGGCAAAGGCGATCAGGCCAGGGATGATGTAGAACAGCAGGCCTATGGCGTCGAGCGCGGCGATGGCCGGGTCGATCTTGCCGTCGATCTGCCCGCGGCGATCAGGGTAGAAGATCGATCCGCAAGCGGTCACCTGGGTCAACAGGGTCGCTACCAAAACACCGCCAATCAGGCGAAAGGGAACACGCATATGAAATCTCCTGGGTAATTTCAAAACGAAAGGGCGTCTCTATGAATTAGGACCCTGATAAACGCCGAGCAGTTCGCCGTTATACTCGCCGCTCTGTTTTGGAGCCAGCATGATTTCTTTGCCGATTGATGAAGTTTTACCCGCTCTGCGTGAAGCCTTGGCGACACGCCACGAAGCCGTGCTCGAAGCACCGCCCGGCGCCGGTAAAACCACCCGTGTGCCATTGGCCTTGCTCAACGAGGCGTGGCTGGCCGGGCAGACCATCCTGATGCTCGAACCGCGCCGGTTGGCGGCGCGGGCGGCGGCGGAGCGGCTGGCCAGCGAGCTGGGGGAAAAGGTCGGCGAAACCGTCGGCTATCGCATTCGGCTCGATAGCAAGGTGGGCCCCAACACGCGTATCGAAGTGGTCACCGAAGGCATTCTCACCCGGCGCCTGCAGGATGATCCGGCGCTGGAAGGCGTGGGCTTGCTGATCTTCGACGAATTCCACGAGCGCAGTCTCGACGCCGATCTGGCCCTGGCCCTGAGCCTGAATGGTCGGGAGCTGTTCCGCGAAGATCAACCGCTGAAAATCCTGTTGATGTCGGCCACCCTGGAAGGCGAACGCCTCGCCGGGCTGCTCGACGATGCGCCGATCCTGCGCAGCGAAGGTCGCATGTATCCGGTAGCGATGCGCTGGGGTCGGCCGTTCCAGCCCGGCGAGTTCATCGAGCCGCGCCTGGTGCAGACCATCCTCGAAGCCTTGAATGACGAAACCGGCAGCCTCCTGGTGTTCCTGCCGGGCCAAGCGGAAATCCGCCGCGTGCATCAGCAACTGGCCGATGCGCTGGGCGACAGCACATCGGTGGTGCTCTGCCCGTTGCACGGCGAACTGGACCTCGCCGCACAACGCGCCGCGATTGATCCGGCACCGGCAGGCAAACGCAAAGTGGTGCTGGCGACCAACATCGCCGAAACCAGCCTGACCATCGACGGCGTGCGCGTGGTGATCGACGCCGGGCTGGCGCGCGTGCCGCGTTTCGATCCCGGCAGCGGCATGACCCGCCTCGACACGCAGCGCATCTCCCGGGCCAGTGCCACCCAGCGCGCGGGGCGGGCAGGGCGGCTGGAACCGGGCGTGTGTTATCGCCTGTGGTCGCAGGATCAGCACGAGCAACTGGCGGCGTATGCCAGTGCGGAAATTCTTTCGGCGGACCTTGCCGGGCTGGCCTTGCAGCTCGGTCGCTGGGGTGTGACACCGGGGCAGTTGGTGTGGCTCGACATCCCGCCGGCAGCGGCTTATGCACAGGCTCAGGACTTGCTGGATCGCCTCGGGGCGCTGGATGGAGAAACGTTGACCCGTCACGGTCAGGCCATGGCCGAACTGCCGGCGCATCCGCGTATCGCGCATTTGTTGTTGCGCGGTCAGGCGCTTGGCTTGGCGGAAATGGCGTGCGATGTCGCGGCATTGCTCGGCGAGCGGGATATCTTGCGCGGCGCTGGCGCCGATCTGCACAGCCGTCTGGTGTTGTTGTCCGGTGAAGAACGGGCGGCGCGCGGCGCTCAGGGCGGTGTGCAACGGGCCCGGCAACTGGCGCGGCAGTATCGCGGTTATCTGCGAGGCAAGGCGTCGGAACCGGTTAGCGATCCGGATCATCCACGTTGGCTCGGTGCGTTGTTGGCGCTGGCTTATCCCGACCGTGTGGCGCAGCAGCGGCGTGCCGGCGGCGCGGAATATCGACTGGCCAACGGTCGTGCGGCGTTGTTCGCCGAAGCCGACAGTTTGATGAAGCAACCGTGGCTGGTGATCGCCGATCTGGGCAGTCGCCAAGGGCAGCGTGAAGAGCGGATTTACCTGGCGACGGATTTCGATCCGGGGCTTTTCGATTCGGTGCTGGCCGAGCAGGTGCGGGTGGTCGATCAGCTGGATTGGGACGAGCGCGAAGGCGTGTTGCGGGCCGAGCGGCAGCGTAAGGTCGGGGAACTGATCCTCAGCCGTGAACCGTTGACCGGGCTGGATGAAACCGCGCGCAGTCAGGCGCTGGTGAACCTGGTGCGACGCAAAGGGCTGGAGCTGTTGCCGTGGACGCCGGAGCTGCGGCAGTGGCAGGCGCGTGTGGCGTTGCTGCGGCAGCTGGATCTGGCTGGCAAGGGTGAGAGTGAGTGGCCGGATGTCAGCGATGCGGCGTTGGTCAACAGCCTTGAACACTGGTTGATGCCGTACCTGGGTAAGGTCTCGCGGCTCAGTCATTTTGCCAATCTGGACCTGTCGAGCATCGTTCATAACCTGCTGCCGTGGCCATTGCCGCAGCGCCTGGATGAACTGGCGCCGCATCATTTGAGCGTGCCGTCGGGGTCGTCGATTCGTCTGGACTACAGCGAGCAGCCACCGATTCTGGCGGTGCGTTTGCAGGAGTTGTTCGGGCTGGCCGACACCCCGCGCATTGCCGGCGGGCGGCAGGTGGTGAAGTTGCATCTGTTGTCACCGGCACGGCGGCCAGTGCAGGTGACGCAGGACCTGGCGAACTTCTGGCGCAGTACGTATGCCGAGGTGAAGAAGGATTTGAAGGGGCGGTATCCGAAGCATTACTGGCCGGATGACCCGCTGGTGGCCGAAGCCACCGCGCGGGTGAAACCGAGAAAGTCCTGACGTCGTATCCGGTCTGGTTTAAAAATGGAAATACTGCAACATCCAGTGCGGCGCTCCCTTTTCGCCCATCTTCTCAATTACGGTTCCATGGCGGATAGATTGCATCCAGCAACAAAGGGCCTCTCCGTCAAAGCAGTGAGCCGAGGGCCAGCGTTACCAACTACATAAATGGTCGATTTATGCCATTGTCCGTCCATAGGTATACCTGATTGCGTCTGACTTGTGGCGCCGGTGGCTTCGATAGTCAAGGACGCTGATGCTGCAGAATGGTACCTCGTCAGATGAACGTCTGTGACTGTCGCAACGGATTTACCGGAGGCATACCAAGTTGTGACCTTAGCAGTGATGGACTCATTGTTAACTCCAAAACCGCATCCATATTGTCTCGTTACTGCATCAGGAGGAGGGGGCTTTAGGTGCGGTATAAGTGGTGAAACTGGTATTTGTGTCACACCTTCTTCGACGGGCGTCTGTGCCGCGACTTGTTGATATGCACTAAATAACGCAACCCAAGCAAGAATGATTGGGAGTAGAGTTTTTTTATTGATCGTGGACATACAATAATACTCCGTTTGCTAATTAATGGTCGGTTCGATCAAGCGTCCGTAAGAGTCTGGTGCGAGAATTTCCCATATCGACACGCGCGATAACTTGTCAGGCGTGGGTTAGTCGTTTTTTACCGAAAGTTTCAATGCGGAAGTACTGTGATAAATCACAGTTTTTTATAACTATTTGGAATCAGCTGGATAACGTATCAACGCCTTTGGCATTCCAGACTTGCCGAGGTGGGATCCGTTGGTGGCCGAAGCCACCGCGCGGATCAAACCCGCAAGTAAAATGCGCACTCCACTGTAGGACCCGGCTTGCTGGCGATCGCGGTGTGTCAGTCAGCCGATTTGTTTACTGGGTCACCGCGATCGCCAGCAAGCCGGCTCCTACAGGTTTGATTTCACCCCACCTCTCAAACATCCACATCCCTCGTAGGAGCCGGCTTGCCGGCGATGGGGTTCTTGGATGTTGCACCGATCTTTCGGACGCCATCGCCAGCCAGCTGGCTCCTACAGGATTGGGTTTACCCCAACTTCTCAAACATCCACGAACGTTGTAGGAGCGAGCTTGCTCGCGAAAAACGTCCAGACAACGCGTTCATCCAGGCCGCCCGCGTTATCGTTAACGTTCTTCGCGAGCAAGCTCGCTCCTACAGAGGATCGTGTGATCTTTCGGCCTTGGCGGTGAGCTGTTCGCGGCAATAGTCGGCAAACAGCTGCGCCGGTTTGGTCAGTTGCCCGCGCTTGAGCCACGCCGCCACCAATCCCGAGCCGGTGACGTCTTCGACGATGTCCACGCACACCACTTTCTGGCCGTCGTAGGTGCATTCCGAATGTGGCCGGGTGACCAGGATCGAGAAGCCGAACCCTTGGCCGACCATGCCCCGGACCATCTCGATCGACGGTGAGCTGAAGGCGATGTTGGGCGACAGGTTCAATTCTTCGAACAGACTGACGAAGTAAGTCCGGCTCGGTTGCACGTCCAGCAGAATCATCGGCTCCAGGCACAGATCACGTAGCGAAACTTGCTTGAGTTGGGCGAAGCGATGATCCGCTGGCAGCAGCGCGTAAGGTCGCTGCGCCGGCATCAGCGGTTCGGTTTCGATGGTCGCGTCGAGGTCGTGCTCATAGAGGATCGCCAGGTCGAAGGTGCCCGAGGTCAGGCCTTGCACCAGTTCCTGCTGCTCGCCGTCGCGGATGCGGATCTTCACGCCGGGGTACAGCGCAGAGAACCCGGCAATCAACTGTGGCAGGTACAGCGGCGCGACGGTTTCGAAGCAGCCGATATCGATCTGCCCGGCCACCACGTCATTGTCGGCCAGGGCGTTCTGTTCGAACTCCTTGGCCATGCGCAGCAGTTCCTGGGCCTTGCGGTAGAAGCGTGCACCGCTCGGGGTCAGGGACACGCCCTGTGCGTGATGACGGATCAGCAGTTGCACGCCGAAACTGTCTTCCAGGCCTTTGATCGCCGTGGAGATCGCCGGCTGGGCGATGTACAGCTTGCGCGAAGCCTCGGCGACGCTGCCGCATTCGACGGTGGTGATGAAGTATTTCAATTGACGCAGGTTGTAGGCAGCCACGGCAAACCTCGGGGTGGATGGACTCGACATCCAGCAATTTTTGCGCCGACTGCGTCCGTTCTGACGACGGTGTTGTTGTGCCTGAACAATAACCACATCCCGCGCCACCGTGGAGATGGGCTGAACAGTTTTTTCATGGTCTGCGATGACATTTTTACTATTTTTCCTCGACACGGGCCTGAGCCACCATCCAAGCACAAGAAAAGCCCATGGAGCATTTGAACGTGTTCGAGCTTGCAGATTGGCAAAAAAAGGCGGCAGTACTGTCTTTCCCCGACCAGGCGATGATCGACGGTAAACACCGTTCGGCGCTGTCCGGCCAGACCTTCACCGCCATCAACCCGGCCACCGGCCAGGTCCTGGCCCACGTGGCGGCCTGCGGCGCCGAAGACGTGGACGCAGCGGTGAAAAATGCACAGCAGGTGTTCGAGGCCGGCACCTGGTCGGCGCGTTCACCGGCTGAACGCAAGCAAGTGCTGCTGCGCCTCGCCGACCTGATCCTGACCCATCGCGAAGAACTGGCGCTGCTGGATTCGCTGAACATGGGCAAACCGGTGATGGATGCCTACAACATCGACGTGCCGGGCGCTGCCGGGGTGTTTCGCTGGTACGCCGAAAGCCTCGACAAACTCTACGACCAGATCGCCCCGAGCGCTAAGAACGTGTTGGCGACAATTACCCGCGAAGCGCTGGGCGTGGTCGCCGCCGTGGTGCCGTGGAATTTCCCGCTGGACATGGCCGCGTGGAAACTCGCCCCGGCCCTGGCCGCCGGCAATTCGGTGATCCTCAAACCCGCCGAGCAATCACCGTTTTCCGCCCTGCGCCTGGCCGAGCTGGCGCTGGAAGCCGGTCTTCCCGCCGGCGTACTGAACGTGCTGCCCGGGCTTGGCGAGCAGACCGGCAAAGCCCTCGGCTTGCACCCGGACGTCGATTGCCTGGTGTTCACCGGCTCCACCGAAGTCGGCAAATATTTCATGCAGTATTCCGCGCAATCGAACCTGAAACAGGTGTGGCTGGAATGCGGTGGCAAGAGCGCCAACCTGGTGTTCGCCGATTGCCAGGACCTGGACCTCGCCGCCGAGAAAGCCGCGTTCGGCATCTTCTTCAATCAGGGCGAAGTGTGCTCCGCCAACTCACGGTTGCTGGTGCAGCGTTCGATTCACGATGAGTTCGTCGAGCGCCTCAAGGCCCAGGCCGAACGCTGGCTGCCGGGCGATCCGCTGGACCCGTCGAGCAGCGCCGGGGCGATCGTCGACAGCCGCCAGACCGCGCGCATCATGAAGTTCATCGAGCAGGCCGAGCGTCAGGGCGCCACCCGGGTGTGCGGCGGTCGGCAGTCGATTTTCAACGGTTCCGACAACTTCATTCAGCCGACGATCTTCACCGGTGTGACCCCGGACATGCCGCTGTTTCGCGATGAAGTATTCGGGCCGGTGCTGGCAGTGACGGCGTTCGATGACGAGGCACACGCCTTGCAACTGGCCAACGACAGCGTTTACGGTCTGGCCGCTTCGCTGTGGACCGACGACCTCAATCGCGCGCACCGCGTGGCGCGGCAATTGCGCGCCGGCACGGTGTCGGTGAACAGCGTCGATGCACTCGACGTGACGGTGCCATTCGGCGGCGGCAAGCAGTCCGGTTTCGGCCGTGACCTGTCGCTGCACTCATTCGATAAATACACCCAGTTGAAGACCACCTGGTTTCAGCTGCGCTAAAAACAAAACGGAGAACTGGCGATGACCACACCACGTGAAACCCGCGACTACCAGGCCGCCGACGCTGCGCACCACATCCATGCATTCGTCGATCAGAAGGCGCTCAACGACGAAGGACCGCGCGTGATGGTCCGCGGCGAACGCCTGCACCTGTGGGACAACGATGGTCGGCGCTACCTCGACGGCATGTCCGGGCTGTGGTGCACCAACCTCGGTTACGGCCGCAAGGACCTGGCGGCTGCGGCGGCTCAGCAGCTTGAGCAACTGCCGTACTACAACATGTTTTTCCACACCACCCACCCGCAGGTGATCGAGCTTTCGGAGCTGTTGTTCAGCCTGTTGCCGGGGCACTACAGCCACGCGATCTACACCAACTCCGGCTCGGAAGCCAACGAGGTGCTGATCCGTACCGTGCGCCGTTACTGGACGATTCTCGGCAAGCCCGAGAAGAAAATCATGATCGGTCGCTGGAACGGTTATCACGGTTCGACGCTGGCGGCGACGGCGCTCGGCGGCATGAAGTTCATGCACGAAATGGGCGGCATGCTGCCGGACATCGAGCACATCGACGAGCCGTATTTTTTCGCCCACGAAGGCAACCTGACCCCGGCCGAATTCGGCCTGCGGGCGGCGCAGCAACTCGAAGCGAAGATTCTCGAGCTGGGCGCGGACAAGGTCGCCGGGTTCATCGCCGAACCGTTCCAGGGCGCGGGCGGGATGATCTTCCCGCCAGAAAGCTACTGGCCGGAAATCCAGCGGATCTGCCGCAAGTACGACGTGCTGTTGTGCGCCGACGAAGTGATCGGCGGCTTCGGTCGCACCGGCGAATGGTTCGCCCACGAGCACTTCGGTTTCGAGCCGGACACGTTGTCGATCGCCAAGGGCCTGACCTCCGGCTACATCCCCATGGGCGGGCTGATTCTGTCGAAGAAAATGGCGCAGGTGTTGGTCGAGCAGGGCGGCGTGTTTGCCCACGGCCTGACGTACTCCGGGCACCCGGTAGCGGCGGCGGTGGCCATCGCCAACCTCAAGGCGTTGCGCGATGAAGGGGTGGTGACGCGGGTCAAGGATGACATCGGGCCGTACCTGCAACAGTGCCTGCGCGAGGTGTTCGGCAATCACCCGTTGGTGGGGGATATCCAGGGCGTCGGGATGGTTGCGGCGTTGCAGTTGGCGGAGGACAAAACCAGTCGCAAGCGTTTCGCCAACGAGAACGACATTGCCTGGCGCTGCCGCACGATTGGCTTTGAGGAGGGCGTGATCATTCGTTCGACGCTGGGGCGGATGATCATGGCGCCGGCGTTGATTGCCAGTCGGGAAGAGGTTGATGAGCTGGTGGGCAAGACCCTGAAAGCGGTTGATCGTACGGCTCAGGAATACGGCCGGCTCTGATGTAGCCGGAAGGTCCTTCGGACCTTAATCGCGAGCAGGCTCGCTCCTACATTGGATCTGTGTCGATCACAAATCCCCTGTAGGAGCGAGCCTGCTCGCGATTGCTATTGCCGATTCAACACACCTCTCAGGTTTTGCACCCACCCCGTGCACCCCCGCCAACACCGCCCTTTTTCCGCGCACGCTACCCAGTTTTTTCATCACTCCCACCGACATATTTCCTAATTTTCCTAATCCCCACCTTGGTCCAACATCGACCTCGCCAGTCAGCCGAACGCTGCCCGCCAACCGGTCCATCAGAGACCAAAAATGGCAGCGCTCCTCAAGGCTGCTGGCCGTACTGCCCATGACAAAACTAAATCAACAGCTTTGGGAGTGCTCCATGATCAAGTCCTTGCTTACTCGCGTCGTTCATCCACTGGCGGTCACCGCCATCGCTGCCACGGTCGCCACCAGCGCCCAGGCCGGCACCCTCTCTATCGGCCATACCACGTGGGTCGGTTACGGCACCCTCTACCTCGCTCAGGACCTGGGCTACTTCAAGGAAGGCGGTTTGACCGTCGAGTTGCCCGTCGTCGAAGAAGCCTCGATGTACATGGCCGCGCAGGCGTCGGGCGAGTTGTCCGGCTCGGCCTCGACCATCGACGAAGTGCTGAAATACCGTCCGCAGTTCTGCTTCAAGGCGGTCGCCGCGCTCGATGACAGCCATGGTGGCGACGGTGTTCTGGTGGGCAAGGACGTCAAGAGTCTGCAGGAGCTGAAAGGCAAGGCTGTGGCGGTGAACGAAGGTTCGACTTCACAGTTCTGGCTCTCATACCTGCTGAAGAAACACGGCATGACCATGAGCGACATCACCGTGCAGAACATGACGGCCGATGACGCCGCCACCGCGTTCATTGCCGGTCGCGTGCCGGCTGCCGTGACCTGGGAACCGCACCTGTCGATGGTCCGTGACAAGAAGCAAGGCAAAGTCTTGATCGACAGCAGCAGCACACCGGGCGTGATTGTCGATGTGGTCGCACTCAACTGCACGGTCATCGAGAAGCAGCCGGAAGACGTCAAGGCGTTGGTCGCCGGTCTGTACAAGGCGGTGCAGTACACCAAGGATCATCCTGAAGAAGCCTACAAAATCATGGCCAAGGGCGTCGGCGGTTACCTCGCCGATCCGAAGGAACTGGCCGCCGCCGCGCAAGGTGTGCGCTTCTACGATCAGGCCATGAGCGAAAAACTACTGGGCGCACCGGGCAAGCCGGGCGACAGCGAGCCGTTGATCAAACTGGCCAACGAAACCGCCAGTGAATTGCAGGGCAAACCCTACAACGTCAGCAATGACGATTTGATCGACAACCGTTTCGTCAGCCCGCTGTAGGAGGTTCCCATGTTCAAGCGCAATTCATGGCTGAGCCGCGCCATCACGCCCAAGACCGGTTTGCCGGTGTCGGTGATCTGGAGCGCGAGCGGCCTGGCCTGGGTGTTGTTGGTGGGGCTGTGGGCCGGGTTGTCTTACGGCGGCATCGTGCCGGGCATGTTCCTGCCGACACCGGGCGCGGTGGTCGAAGCCGCCGTGCGCCTGGGCCGCGACGGCACCCTCGGTCTGCATGTGTGGGCCAGCCTCGAAGTGGTGGTGGTCGGTTTCGTCGTTTCGTCGCTGGTGGCAGTGCCGCTGGGGTTACTGATGGGCAGCTTCCGCATCGTCCAGGCGTTCCTCGAGCCGATGGTGAATTTCATCCGTTACCTGCCGGTGACCTCGTTTGTGCCGTTGTTCATTCTGTGGATCGGCATCGGCCTGGAGCAGCGGGTCTCGGTGATCATCTTCGGTGTGTTTTTCCAGCAACTGGTGATGATCGCGGACGTGTCCAAAGGCATTTCCAAGGACCTGATCAACGCCTCTTACACCCTGGGTTCGAACCGTCGCGATGCGGTGTTGCATGTGATCGCACCGGCCTCGTTGCCGGGCGTGCTCGACACCTTGCGCGTGACCATGGGCTGGGCCTGGACATACCTGGTGGTCGCCGAACTGGTCGCCGCTTCCAGTGGCCTGGGTTACCTGAGCCTCAAAGCCATGCGCGGCTTTCAGGTGGATGTGATTTTCCTCGCCATCGCGATCATCGGCCTGCTCGGCCTGGTCACCGATCAACTGTTCCGTTTCCTTCGCCTGAGGATTGCCGCATGGGCTCAGTAACCGCCGTCAACCCGCGTCTTGTCATTCCGATGGCTACCCCGACGCACGCCGCGCCACGTCTGCAAGTGGACAAGGTCAGCCTGCGCTATCAAAAGCCCGATGGCGGCGTGTTCACCGCGCTGGATCAGGTTTCGTTCGAAGTCCCGGACCAGCAATTCGCCGTGCTGGTCGGGCCGTCGGGTTGCGGCAAGTCGAGTTTGCTGTACCTCACTGCCGGGCTGAACGAGCCTACGGAAGGCGAGATTTATGTCGGCGGTCAGCAAGTTCAGGGGCCTGGCGCGGACCGCGGCATGGTGTTCCAGAGCTACACGCTGTTTCCGTGGCTGACCGTGCGACAGAACGTCGAGTTCGGCCTCAAGCGTCGCGGCATGGCGGCGGCGCAGCGCAAGGACATCGTCGATTACTACGTCAACGAAGTCGGCCTCAGCGGGTTCGCCGACAACTACGCCAAGCAGTTGTCGGGCGGCATGATGCAGCGTGTGGCGATTGCCCGCGCGTTGGCCAACGACCCGCAGATCCTGCTGATGGACGAACCCTTCGGCGCCCTCGACAGCCAGACGCGCCTGCAAATGCAGCAGCTGCTACTGCGTGTCTGGGGCAACAGCAAGAAGACCGTGTTGTTCGTGACCCACGACATCGACGAGGCGATTCTGCTGGGTGACCGGGTCTATGTGATGGGCGCGCGGCCGGGGCGGATCAAGCAGATTCTCGACGTGCCGATCGAACGTCCGCGGACCCTGGACATGGTCATGGAACGCTCGTTCATCGAGATGAAACGCGATATTTTCGGGTTGCTGCATGACGACCTGGAGGAGGTCCATTGAGTGTCCCGCAATCCCCTGTAGGAGCCGGCTTGCTGGCGATGGCGTCGGTACCTTCAACGATGATGTTGCCTGACACACCGCTATCGCCAGCAAGCCGGCTCCTACAAGGTTTTGTGTTTGGCCGGGGCTACGGCGCAGCCGGCAGGAGGAACCGCGCAATCACCGGCAAATGATCGGAAATGCGCAACGTATCGTCCTGCCGCACCATCGCCTCGACCCGCTTGATCCGCGGGCTGTAGAACAGGTAGTCAACGGTCCGGTCCGGGCCGTTCAGCCCCGGATCATTCGGGTAATGAGTCAGCCACCGTGCCCGGTCGATGCCGCTGGCTTCGTTGTTGGTCGGAATCATCGGGTACTTGTCCCACAACAGATGCAGCGCGCTGTCGGCGGAGTAGGGCGTGCGTTGCTCAGTGGGCAGGCGTCGGTATTGTCCCAGCGGCAACAGATTGAAATCCCCGCCGATCAGCCACGGTGTGCCACGGCTTTCGTACTTGTCGAGGACTTTGGCGACGGCGGTCACCTGGGCCTGCAACGTGTCGTCAGGCTGGAGGACACGGTCCAGGTGGGTGTTGAGCACCGCGATCTGGCCGCCGTCGCTCAGGGGCAGGTAAGTCACCAGCAAGGCGTTTTTCGGTTTGAACTGGCGGCTGATGAAGTTGACCGGCTCGACCGGCAGTTGCAGGCGTTCGGCGTGTTCGATCTGGAAGCGGCTGAGGGTTGCCAGTTGCCGGCCGACGCTGCCAAAGATGTGCGGCTGCGGGACGAAATCGGCTTTCCAGTCGAAGGCGTGGGCACTGCAGGGGTACAGGTCGGCGACGCGCTCCTGAAGCAGTTTGAACTGGTTCTGGTAGTCGCTGGCCTTGGCGCCATCGTCGAGTTCTTGCAGCAACACGATGTCCGGTTGCTCGTCGCGAATCACCCGCGCCACTTCGTCGAGGCTGAAGGCCATGTCTTCGGGGGTAGGGTTTTCGTCGGTGCCGGCGGCGAGGTCATTCCAGAACACATAGCGCTTGCCCGCCAGGTACTGGACGTTCCAGGTCATGACCTTCAGCGCCTGCCCGGGCACCAGCGTCGGTGCCTGTGAGTTGCAACTGACCGGCAACGTTTCCCTGGCGTCGGGGCGCCAGGTCAGGTTGTAGATCAGCAAGGCCATCAGGCCGACGAACATCAACAGGCCCAGCAGGGTGTAGCGCAGCAGTCGGGTCATGGCACGGCTTATCGCGTTACAAAAGATGGCCCCGAGCATAACCGACTGTCGGACCGAAGCCCACGGTCAGAGCGGCCGGTCGATTTTCTCGGGAACGTCGCTGATCAGCATGAACAAACGGAACAACACCACGCTGGTGAACAGCTGCAAAAAGCTGTGGGCGCTGTCGATCACCAGCGAAATCACCGGGTTCTGCGGCTCGGGATAAACGTTGAGCGTCACCCCCTTGAGCAGCCACAACGGGCCCATCACACACAGGATGCACACCAGGATGCGCAGGAAATGACCGCGGGTCAGGCGCAGGCTTTCCTTCATCGCCGCCAGTGGCGCCAGGCCGCGCAGCACCAGCAGGTATTCGCCGAACGCCAGGGTCACCATCAGCCAGATGCCCGGCAGGAAGTACAACGACAGGCCGAGCAGGATCAGCAGGGTATTGAGCGCCGTGAGGAGGGCGAAGCGCGGCCACAGGTAGGCGGCTCTCGACAGCAGGTCACGGTTGCGCGGCGATTCGCCACGGCTGCGCGCGTCGAGAAACAGGATCAGCGCGGCGGTGTACAGCGGATACACCAGCAGGCCGACGATCACGCTGATGCCGGGAAAACTGTCCGGCACGGTGTTGTGGTCGACCACTTGTTGCAGCAGCGCTTCGAAAATCACCAGCGGCAGGCACAGCCGCACAATCTGGCCCAGATTGCGCTTGAAGAAATACAGCGAGTCACGCAGTACATCGAACGGATTCATCAGTCGGTATCGCAGGTGGTGGAAAGCAGTGGCCCACTTTAACCGATGCAACGCGTCGGGGCGCAAACGTAAACGTTCGGTAAAGGCCGTTGAAACAACTTGTTTCAGCCTCCATTAAGGTCGAGCGCCGTATCCTCTTTGGAGAAGGTCACCGATTTTCCGGCAATCTACGAGGTCGCCATGAACACCGAAGAACAAACCCTGATCGATGGACTGTTTTCCCGGCTGCAACAGGCCGAAACGGACGCAGCCCCGCGCGACGCCCTGGCCGAGGCGCGGATCAAGGAGCATCTGGCTCGCCAACCCGCGGCGGGCTACTTCATGACCCAGGCCATTCTGGTGCAAGAGGCTGCGATCAAGAGCCTCGACCAACAGAACAAGCAACTCACCGAGCAAATCCAGCAATTGCAGGCTGAACTGCAATCGGCCAAGGCGCAGACCGCCGCGCCGGCACCGAGCGGTGGTGGTTTCCTGTCGAGTATCTTCGGCGGCAGTTCCCGTGAAGCGCCTGCGCCAAGCGCGCCGCCCTCCAACGGTGGCTGGCGTGAACCGGGCCGCCCGTCGTTCAACGCCCAGCCACCGCAGCAGAATTTCGGTGCACCGCCACCGCAGCAGAATTACGCGCCGCAACAGCCGGCCGGCAGTGGCTTTCTCGGTGGCGCGCTGAAAACCGCCGCCGGCGTGGCGGGTGGCGTGATGCTGGCACAGGGCATCAGCAGCCTGTTTCATCACAACCAGCAACCGGAAGTGGTTGAAGTGATCAAGGAAGAACCGGCCCAGGTCAACGATCAGAGCGGTGACAACGGCTGGGGCGATGACCGGCGCATGGCTGACAATTCCAATGATCAGGGCGGTTACGCCGACGCTGACTACAACGATGACAGTTCATCGTTTTTCGGCGGCGACGACGATTCCTTCGTCTGACACGCCATTCGTCCGGAGCGCTGCGGCGCTCCGGGCCGATTATTCGCGGAACAATCCTCCGGACTGGCATACTGGGCAACTTTTCGGGCCCGGTGCCTGATCCCGCCTGCGCGAAAGAGGATGCACGGTGAAAAAAATTGCAGTGTTCGCCGATGTCCAGAACCTCTATTACACCGTGCGCCAGGCCTATGGTTGCCACTTCAACTACGCCGCTCTGTGGGCTGACATCAGCAAGCAGGGCGAGATCGTCGAGGCTTACGCCTACGCGATCGATCGCGGCGACAGCAAACAGCAGCAGTTCCAGCAGATCCTGCGCAACCTCGGCTTCACCGTGAAGCTCAAACCCTACATCCAGCGCAGCGACGGCTCGGCCAAGGGCGACTGGGACGTGGGCATCACCCTCGACATCATGGACGCTGCCGATCACGTCGACGAAGTGGTGCTGGCCTCCGGTGACGGTGATTTCGACATGCTGCTGGAACGCATCATCGCCAAGCACGGCGTGCAAGCCGTGGCCTACGGCGTACCGGGCCTGACCGCCAACTCGCTGATCCGCGCCGCCAGTCGTTATGTGCCGATCGAAGGCGCGTTGCTGCTCAAGAATTGATTTTTACGGAGTTGAAACAGGTTTGGAACGCATAGCAGTCATCGACTTTGAAACCACCGGGATCTCCCCGAGCAGCAGCTGCCGGGCCACGGAAATTGCCGTGGTGATCCTTGAACAGGGGCGCATCGTCGAGCGTTACCAGAGCCTGATGAACGCCGGCGTGCGCGTCCCGGCCTTCATCGAACAACTCACCGGCATCAGCAACGCCATGCTGCGCACCGCGCCCTCGGCCGAGCAGGTGATGAACGAGGTCAACGAATTCGTCGGCACCACGCCACTGCTGGCGCACAACGCGGCGTTCGACCAGAAGTTCTGGGATTTTGAATTGGGGCGGATCAAACGCACGCGGTTGCAGAACTTTGCCTGTTCGCTGCTACTGGCCCGTCGATTGATGCCGGCTGCGCCGAATCACAAACTCGGCACCCTCACCACTTTCGCGTGCCTGCCCAACACCGGTAAAGCTCACCGGGCCATGGCCGACGCCGAGATGGCGGCCAACCTGACGGCGCATCTGGCGCAAGAGTTGCGGCAGAAGCACGGGCTGCGCGAGTTGTCCCATGATTTGTTGGTCAGTTTGCAGAAAGTGCCGGCGGCCAAAATCAACGAACACCTCAAGCGCCATCGCGGGTTTTGACAGAAACACCGGTGAACCCCTGTGGGAGCGAGCCTGCTCGCGATAGCGGTGTATCAGTCGACATCAATGTTGAATGATAAATCGCTATCGCGAGCAGGCTCGCTCCTACAGGGTTTGTGTTGTCTCAGGGCTTTCCATTGGCTTCCAGCTGTCCCAGCGGCACGCGCTTCTCTATCGCGCTCGACAGCACGATCGACGTCTTGCTGAACCCGAACGTGGCAATCCGGTTGATCAGCTCTTCCAGCTCCGGCATCGAACCCACCGCCGCTTGCATGATCACGCACGGATCACCTGTTACCCGGTGGCATTCGGTCAGCTGTGGGATTTTGATCAGGTCGTCGTAGGCCTTTTGATTGCCGTGCTGGTTCAGCCGCAGTTCGATCACGCACTGGATCGGCAAGCCCAGCTTGGCCATGTCGACTTTTGCCTGGTAGCCGGTGATCACCCCGCTGGCCTCAAGCTTGGCCACGCGTTCGGCCACGGCCGGGGCGGACAGGTTGACCTTGCGCGCAAGGTCGGCGTAGGACGCGCGACCGTTTTCCAGCAGGGCGCTGAGGAGCATGCGGTCGTATTTGTCCATGGTGATTTTCCTGAAAAATGACTGACTTTCGAAAGCACGGTTTATAGCGCCGATCTCCGTGATTTGAAAAGTGTACCGTCGCTATAAACAGGTTTTGTAACTTATTTTCCGCGGTTGGCCTTTCTAGAATAGCGGTTCATTTGTCCTTGCCTGCGAGCTTCCCAATGCCTGGCCTGCGCCGTTTTCCCTTGCCCTTGATCGCCGCCTTTTTCGCCTTGTACGTGATTTGGGGCTCGACCTATCTGGTGATCCGCATCGGTATCGAATACTGGCCGCCGCTGTTGCTTGCCGGTATCCGTTTCGTGATTGCCGGAACGTTGATGTACGCGTTCCTGCGCTGGCGCGGGGCGCCGGCACCGACATGGACGCAGTGGAAAGCCGCGGGCATCATCGGGATTTTGCTGCTCAGCTTCGGCAACGGAGCGGTGAGCGTGGCTGAGCACACTGGCGTGGCATCGGGGGTTGCTGCCTTGGCGGTGGCGACGGTACCGCTGTTTACCTTGCTCTGTGGATATTTCTGGGGAGCCCGTAATACCCGTCTCGAATGGGCCGGGATTGTGCTCGGGATGATCGGCATCGCCATGCTCAACCTGGGTTCCAACCTGCAATCGAGCCCGCTGGGTGCGATGTTGCTGATCTTTGCGGCAGCGGCCTGGGCGTTCGGTTCAGTCTGGAGCAAACACTTGCCGTTGCCCCAGGGCGCGATGGCCAGTGCCGTGGAAATGCTGGTGGGCGGCGTGGCGCTGCTGATCGGCAGTGCGATGAGCGGTGAACATCTGGAGGCCATGCCACCGATTGAAGGGTGGGCGGCGCTGGCCTACCTGACCTTCTTCGGTTCGATCATCGCCTTTAACGCCTACATGTACCTGTTGAAAAACGTACGTCCGGCGGCGGCCACCAGTTATGCCTACGTCAACCCGGCGGTGGCGGTGTTGCTGGGGATCGTGTTTGTCGGCGAGACCATCGGCATCGAAGAAGCGCTGGCCATGCTGGTGATCATCAGCGCCGTGGTGTTGATCGGTTTGCCGCAGTGGCGCCGGACGCCTGTGCAGCCGGCCGTAGCGGTGCCGACAGAATCCCGTGTGAATTAGGGTAAACTGCGCGCCATTGCATGCCCGCTCTGATTTTTCCTACGGTAATCCCATGACTTTCGCCACCCTTGGCCTGATCGAACCCTTGCTGCGCTCTCTCGAGACGCTCGGCTACCAGACCCCGACGCCGGTTCAGGCGCAAGCCATTCCGGCGGTGCTGGCCGGTCGCGACCTGATGGCCGCCGCCCAGACCGGCACCGGCAAGACCGCCGGTTTCGCGCTGCCGCTGCTGCAATTGCTGGCCATGGAAGGGCCGAAAGTCACCGCCAACTCGGTGCGCGCGCTGATCCTGGTGCCGACCCGCGAGCTGGCCGAGCAGGTTCACGAAGCCGTGCGCCAGTACGCCGAGAACCTGCCGCTGAGCACTTACGCGGTGTACGGCGGTGTCAGCATCAACCCGCAGATGATGAAGCTGCGCAAAGGCGTTGACCTGTTGGTCGCGACACCGGGCCGTCTGCTCGACCTGTTCCGCCAGAACGCGCTGAAATTCAACCAGCTGCAAACCCTGGTGCTGGACGAAGCCGACCGCATGCTCGACCTGGGCTTTTCCGAAGAGCTGGGGAACATTTACCGCGTGCTGCCGAAGAAACGTCAGACGCTGTTGTTCTCCGCGACCTTCTCCGACGCGATACGCCTGCTGGCCGGGCAGATGCTCAACGATCCGCTGAGCATCGAAGTCAGCCCGCGTAACGTGGCCGCCAACACCGTCAAGCAATGGGTGGTGACGGTGGACAAGAAGCGCAAGCCGGAACTGTTCATCCATCTGCTGCGCAAGGGCAAGTGGAAGCAGGTGCTGGTGTTCGCCAAGACCCGTAACGGTGTGGATGCGCTGGTGGAAAAACTCCAGGGCCTGGGCATCAACGCCGACGGCATCCATGGCGACAAACCCCAGGCTACCCGTCAGCGTGCGCTGGACCGTTTCAAGGCCAGCGAAGTGCAGATTTTGGTGGCCACTGACGTCGCGGCCCGTGGTCTGGATATCGAAGATTTGCCGCTGGTGGTCAATTTCGACCTGCCGATCGTCGCTGAGGACTACATCCACCGCATCGGTCGTACCGGTCGTGCGGGCGCCACCGGGCAGGCTATTTCGCTGGTGTGCGCGGATGAAGTGAATCTGCTGTCGGCCATCGAGACGTTGACGCGTCAGACGTTGCCTCGCCAGATCGAACACGATTTTGAACCTGAGCACCGCGTGCCGGAGACCGATGCCAGTGGTCAGGTGGTGAAGAAGCCGAAAAAACCGAAGAAGCCGAAGACGTCCAGTGGCGGTAAGCGCAATTTGGGTAAATGGGTTGAGAGTGGCGATGCTTCGGCGCCTGAGCCTTCGATCAAGCCTGTGCGTAAGGTGCCGGTGTTCAACACTGGGCCGCGCAAGAAGAAGCCTTAGAATTCGCTGCGTCCGTTAAGCCGCCATCGCGAGCAGGCTCGCTCCCACAGGGTATTTGTGACCGACACAGATCCCCTGTGGGAGCGAGCCTGCTCGCGATGGGTTCAGCTCGGTCTCAAGACTTGCGCTTGAGCCACTCCACCATCCCCAACCCCGCCGCACGTCCACTGGCGAAGCACGCGGTCAGCAGATAGCCGCCCGTCGGCGCTTCCCAATCCAGCATTTCCCCCGCGCAGAACACGCCAGGCAGTTGCTTGAGCATCAAACGTTCATCCATCGACTCGAACATCACGCCACCGGCCGTGCTGATGGCCTCGTCCAGTGGACGGGTTTTCACCAATGTCAGCGGCAGCGCCTTGATCGCTTTGGCCAGCAACGCCGGATCGGCGAAGCATTCTGCCGGCGTCAGCTCCCGCAGCAGCGCCGCTTTCACGCCATCTATCCCGAGCTGACTGTGCAGATGTTTGGACATTGAACGAGATCCGCGCGGTTTGCTCAGCGCCGCCTGAACTTTATCCACAGGTCGGCCCGGCAACAGGTCGAAGTGAATCGTCGCCGAACCGTGCTGATTGATCGCTTCGCGGATGGGGGCGGACAGGGCATAGATCAAACCGCCTTCAATTCCGGTGGCCGTGATCACACATTCCCCGAGCCTCGGCACATCGTCATTGAGACCGATGGCGATGTTTTTCAGCGGGGCGCCGGCGAATTTGCTGACCATCAACTCGCTCCAGGTCTGCACCTCGAAGCCGCAATTACTCGGTTGCAGCGGGCTTAGTCCTACACCGCGTTGCTCCAGTGGCAGCATCCATGCGCCATCGGAACCGAGGCGTGACCAACTGCCGCCGCCGAGGGCCAGCAGGGTCGCGTCAGATTGCAGGGTTTTTTCGCCATCAGGACTTTCAACACGCAAGCCACCGTTGTCATCAAAGCCGAGCCAACGATGGCGGGTGTGGATAACTACGCCAGCCTCCCGCAACCGTTTGAGCCAGGCGCGCAGCAGTGGCGCGGCCTTCATGTCGGTCGGAAAGACCCGGCCGGAGCTGCCGACAAAGGTTTCGATGCCCAGGTCGTGAATCCACTGGCACAGCGCTTCGGCACCAAAGGCGCGCAGCAGCGGCGCAATCTGCGGTGCGCGCTCGGCGTAGCGGGAGAGAAAAGCCGGGTAGGCTTCGGAATGGGTGATGTTCATGCCGCCCACGCCCGCCAGGAGAAACTTCCGACCTACCGAAGGCATGCCGTCGTACAGATCGACCTTGACCCCGGCCTGGCTCAACACTTCAGCGGCCATCAGGCCGGCGGGGCCACCGCCGATGATGGCGACTTGAGGGGGGAGGGGGGCGGAAGATTGGGTCATGGAATGCGCTGCGGTTCGGCGGAATAAGCCGGGCATTCTAGCAGCCCAGATCCCTGTGGGAGCGAGCCTGCTCGCGAAAGCGGTGGTTCAGTCGACATCAATGGTGACTGCTAAATCGCTTTCGCGAGCAGGCTCGCTCCCACAGGGGATTTAGGGTGGGTTCAAGAGTTGATCAAAAAACAACCACACCTCTGCAGGCTATACGCTGCATGGCCTGTAGGCCCTTTCACTCAGGTTATCCACAGGCAGTTCCACAGGCATTGTGGGTAAAGGCTCACACCTCAATGACAACCTGATGACGTCCAGACCCGCTGCGCGCTGTGATGCAGGATGCCATGACGTCGTGCCAGCGCCTGGCGGTCCTTGCTGTAGCCGCCGCCGATCACCCCGACCACCGGGATATCGCGCCCCAGGCAGTGGCGCATCACGCTTTCATCGCGAGCGGCCACGCCTTCGTCTGTCAGCTTCAGGTAACCCAGCGCGTCGTCCTTGTGCACATCGACGCCAGCGTCGTACAGCACCAGGTCCGGCTGGTAGAGCGGCAGCAAATAGTTCAGCGCGTCGTCGACGACCTTCAGGTAATCGGCATCGCCCATGCCCTTGGGCAGCGGGATGTCCCAGTCACTTTCGGCCTTGCGTGCAGGAAAATTCTTCTCGCAGTGCAGGGAAACGGTGATCGCGTCCGGGGTGTTGTGCAGAATCCGTGCAGTCCAGTCGCCCTGATGCACGTCGCAATCAAAGATCAGCACCCGATTCACTCGACCGCTTTCCAGCAGGTAATGGCTGATCACCGCCAGGTCGTTGAAGATGCAGAACCCCGCCGGGTAGTCGTAATGGGCGTGGTGCGTGCCGCCCGCCAGGTGGCAGGCCAGCCCGTGTTCCAGCGCCTGTTCCGCCGCCAGCAATGAGCCGCCGACCGCGCGCACCGTGCGCCGGGCCAGGGCTTCGTTCCACGGCAAGCCGAGGCGCCGCTGGTCTTCGCGGGACAACTCGCCGCTCATGTAGCGTTCGATATAGGCAGCGTCATGGGCGAGGGCGAGAATTTCCGGCGGGCAGATTTCCGGGCGCAGCAGGTCGGCGTCCCGGGTCAGCCCGCTGTCCACCAGGTGATCGCGCAGCAGGCGAAACTTGTCCATGGGGAAGCGGTGTTCCGCCGGGAACTCGGGGCTGTAGTCTTCGTGGTAGATCAGTGGCAGCGGCATGGCGGGCTTTTATCAAGTACGGCGTGTAGGAATGAGTGAAGGATCCTACCAGCGATGTAGACTCGCGGCATGGAAAGGGGGGACATGATGGAGCCGATACTCGAACTCGAAAGCGCGCGATTGCTCTTGCGGCAGTGGCGTGATGAGGATTTGCCGGCGTTTGCGGCCATGTGCGCCGACCCGCAGGTGATGCGTTATTTTCCGGCGCCCTTGAGCCGACTGGAAAGTGCTTCGCTGATCGGGCGGATTCGCGGCCACTTCGCCGAGCATGGCTTCGGCCTCTGGGCGTTGGAGCGCAAGGACACCGGCGCCTTTATCGGGTTTACCGGGCTCGGTGTGGTCGGTTTCGATGCGCCTTTCACCCCGGCCATCGAAATCGGCTGGCGCCTGGCGCGCGAGCACTGGGGCCTGGGGTATGCCAGCGAGGCGGCATGGACTGCTCTGCGCTGCGGGTTTGACCGGCTGGCGCTGCAAGAGATCGTGTCTTTCACCAGCGACAGCAACACGCCGTCGCAGAAAGTCATGCAGGCCATCGGCATGCACCATGATTCAGCCGATGACTTCGAGCACCCGAAGCTCGCCGTCGGGCATCCCCTGCGCCACCATGTGTTGTACCGCATCAGCCGCGAGCAATGGCTGCAAACCTTGCATGGATAAGACGGCCCGGACGTTTACAATGGCGCCAATGATGGCCCTGGCCGGAAACTGAACCGACCGCCGCAGCCAAGACTGCGCGGCATTGCGTTGTGTGAGGAGAGTTTGAATGAGCCAAGTGTTGGATGATCTGGTCGACTTGCTGACCCTGGAACCGATCGAGGAAAACCTGTTCCGTGGTCGCAGCCAGGACCTGGGTTTTCGCCAGTTGTTCGGCGGCCAGGTGATCGGCCAGTCCTTGTCGGCAGCCAGTCAGACGGTCGAAGAAACGCGCCATGTGCATTCGATGCACGGTTACTTCCTGCGTCCGGGCGATGCCGGGTTGCCGGTGGTGTATCAGGTTGATCGCGTGCGCGACGGCGGCAGTTTCAGCACGCGACGGGTGACGGCGATCCAGAAGGGCAACCCGATTTTTACTTGCAGCGCCTCGTTCCAGTACGACGAAGTAGGCTTCCAGCACCAGATCGAAATGCCGACCGTGGTCGGTCCGGAAAACCTGCCCTCGGAGCTGGAACTGACCCAGCAGCGCGCGCACCTGATTCCCGAGCACATGCGTGAAAAGCTGCTGTGCCCGAAGCCGATCGAATTCCGACCGGTCACCGAGAAAGATCCCTACAACCCGCAGCCATCGGAACCGATCAAATACGTCTGGTTTCGCGCCGACGGTGCGTTGGCCGACACCCCGGCGCTGCACAAATACCTGTTGGCCTACGCCTCGGATTTCAATTTGCTGACTACCTCGATGCAGCCCCACGGCAAGTCGGTCTGGCAGAAAGACATGCAGGTCGCCAGTCTCGATCACGCGCTGTGGTTCCATGCGGACCTGCGTGCCGATGACTGGTTGCTCTACGCCATGGACAGCCCGTGGGCCGGTAATTCCCGTGGGTTCAGCCGGGGCAGCGTGTTCAATCGCGCCGGGCAACTGGTGGCGTCGGTCACTCAGGAAGGCCTGATTCGTCATCGCAAGGATTGGGCATGAGCCTGGCTGAGGTGCGGCATTGGGTGTTCGACATGGACGGCACCCTGACGGTGGCCGTGCATGATTTCGCGGCGATTCGCGTGGCGCTGGCGATCCCGGCCGAAGACGACATCCTGACCCACCTCGCCGCGCTGCCGGCCGATGAGGCCGCGGCCAAACATGCGTGGCTGCTGGAGCATGAGCGCGATCTGGCGCTCGGTTCGACAGCGGCGCCGGGCGCGGTGGAACTGGTGCGCGAGCTGGCCGGGCGTGGTTATCGCCTGGGCATTCTGACACGCAACGCCCGGGAGTTGGCGCATGTGACGCTGGAGGCGATCGGCCTGGCCGACTGCTTCGCGGTGGAGGATGTGCTGGGCCGCGATGAAGCGCCGCCGAAGCCGCATCCTGGTGGTTTGCTGAAATTGGCCGAGGCCTGGAACGTGCCGACGAGCGAGATGGTGATGGTCGGTGACTACCGCTTCGATCTGGATTGCGGACGGGCGGCGGGGGCGCGGACGGTGTTGGTGAACCTGCCGGATAATCCGTGGCCTGGGCTGACGGATTGGCATGCGGTGGATTGTATTGCGCTGCGGGAAATGCTTTCGGCTTGAGGGCCTCATCGCGAGCAGGCTCGCTCCCATAGTTGTCCGTTCTAATGTGGGAGCGAGCCTGCTCGCGATGGCGTCAGATCAGGCAACACAAAACTCACTGCCCAAACAAAACCTTCTGCCCCTCCGGCGACGTAAACATCCCATCGCCGTTATGCCCAACCCCGGGCACTTCAACCAGTTGCTGATTCAATCCTTGCGGATGGCTACGCTTCAAAAACTCAAAATAATTGCGCCCGCGAACCAATCGATTGGCGCCTTGGGCTTTCGCCTCGCAACTTTTATCCAGCGCCGGATGATTGGGGTCGATGTCCTGTTGCCCCAGTAGATAAACGATGTCGCGCTGAACGTAGTTTTCCTCCAACTGCGCGGGCGTTCGTCCTTCGGCGTAAGCGGGCAAGTCCGACAGGCCGTACTTCCAGCGATTGAACGCCGGGCAACCGGCATGACTGAACGCCACTGGCCGCCGCTCATCGAAATACGCGTAGGAGGACGGGTTGGCGATGACGTAGCGCACGTGCACGCCGGCCGCCTCGAGTTCCGGTTGTTCGTGACTCAACAACGCATACCGCTGAACCACCTGAGCCCCGCCCGAGTGGCCCGCGATGACGACGTCTTTCACATCCGGAAACTGTCGACGATCGCCCAGGCGGGCGATGATCTGGTCGAGTGCCGCGTAGGAACTCAGCGCAAACGGCGCGGTGGACAGCCCGCCGGCCATCCAGTCATTGCCCTGCCAGCGCAACACGGTGTCGGCGACTGGGTGAAGAGCCACGTCGGTTTCATTGAGAAATTGCGGGGCGATCACCAGGGTGTTCGCGCTTTGCCCGGCGAGATCCGCCGCCCGCTCGGCGCTCTGGCGATAGGTTTCGGCATTGCGCAACCGGCCATGGATGATGATCAACACGCGTTCGATTTTCGCCGGCGCAGGGCCGATGCCCACCGCCATCTCACCTTCTTTCAACAAGAGTCGGCCGGGGCTGATCTCCTTGACCCCATGCTCGGCCGCCTGGGTACTTGCGCAGGTTAACAACAACGCCAACAGCCACTTATTCATTTACAAATTTTTCGCCGCAAAGGTATCGCACTGGCCCACCTGGCCTTGCGCAAATCCGGTTTTGAACCAGCGCACCCTTTGCGCTGACGTGCCATGGGTGAACGAGTCCGGCACCACGCGGCCCTGACCCTGCTGTTGCAAGCGGTCGTCGCCGATGGCGTTGGCCGCGTTCAAGGCTTCTTCGATGTCGCCCGGTTCCAGCCAGTTCAGGCGTTTTTGCGCGTTGTTGGCCCAGACCCCGGCCAGGCAATCCGCCTGAAGTTCCTGGCGCACCAGCAAACCACCGTCGCCTTCCATTTGCCGGCCTTGCTGGCGGGCCGCCTGAATTTTCGCGGAAACGCCGAGCAAGGTCTGAACATGGTGTCCGACTTCGTGAGCGATCACGTAGGCCTGGGCGAAGTCGCCCGCGGCGGAAAAGCGTTGCGACATCTCCTGGAAGAACGCCATGTCCAGGTAGACCTTCTGGTCCGCCGGGCAATAGAACGGCCCGGTCGCCGAGGTGGCGAGGCCACACGCCGAATTGACCCGGTTGCTGAACAGCACCAGTGTCGGGTTTTTGTACTGGCGGCCGGCCTGCTGAAAAATCTGGCCCCAGGTGTCTTCGGTGTCACCGAGGATCGAACGGACGAACTCCGCCCCTTCATCGTTGGCCGGTGGTGCCTTGCGGGTTTGCGTCGAGGCCGGTGCCGATTGCTCGGTCATCTGGCCGGTCAGCTGGCCGAGGATCTGCAAAGGGTCCTGGCCGGTGATCCAGCCGATCCCGACAATCAGAATGATCGCGGTGAGGCTCAGGCCCTTGCCACCCCCGAAGCGCATCCCGCCGCCACCACCGCCGACATCATCGCCACGGGCATCGACCACGTTGTCGCTGCGTCGGCCTTTTTTCCATAGCATGTGGGAATCCTCTGATTATCCGTGGGGATGAGTGTTGCTGGTGAGTGGGAGCGGCGCCAGTCCGGTCGTCCGGCTTTTATACGGGCGGGAACATTACTGAGTGTATTGAACATGGATAACCCATCGAATTCCGTCAGACGATGGGTTTTTATGATGTCAGGGCGAACGCCCGATGACCTGTAGGAGCCGGCTTGCCGGCGATGGCGTCCGTAAGATCGCTATCGCCGGCAAGCCGGCTCCTACGAAAAGCGGTTCTGTGATTAACGGTCGAACGCATCCCACACCGGCGCAAAGTCCGGGCTGACCTGTCGCTCGCGCTTGGACAAGCCCGCAATCAATGCGCGGTCTTCGTCATCCAGTTGCACGTCGAGCGCGGCGAGGTTGGCCAGTTGATTGGCCTCGCTGCTGGCCTTGGGAATCGCCGCAACGTTCGGTTGGTCCAGCAACCATTTGAGCGCGACCTGCGTCGGCAGAACCCCGTGTTTGGCCGCGATCTGCTGGATCTGCGGCACGTCCGATACCTTGTTGCGGGCCAGCGGCGTGTAGGCCGTCAGCGCCAGGTCATGTTGAAGTGCGTAGTCCAGCAGTGCGTTTTGTCCGAGCAGCACGTGGTATTCGACCTGGATGGCAGACAGCGGCGCGCCCAGTTCTTCGACGACTTTGCGCAGCAGCGGCAACGGAAAATTCGCCACGCCAATGTTGCGCGCCAGGCCTTGCTCCTTGAACGACACCAGGGTTTCTATCGTGCGGGGCAGGTCCCAATCGGTGGTCGGCCAGTGGATCATGAACAGATCGACGTAATCACTGCGCAAGGCCTTGAGGCTGCGATCCATGGAGTGGCGCATGGCGTCGGGTTGCAACTGGTCCCACCAGACCTTGGTGGTGACATGAATCTGCTCGCGAGGCGTAGGACTGTTCACCAGCGCCTGACCGACTGCGTCTTCGTTGTTGTAGGCGGCGGCGGTGTCGATGTGCCGATAACCCAGCTTCAACGCCTGTTCAACGGCGCGGGTGCATTCTTCGCCGAGCATCGGCCAGGTACCGAGGCCGAGTTTGGGCATGTTCAAGCCGTGTGCGTTAACGATGCGCTGCATGGTCGATCTCCTGTTCGTGAACCGTGATTCCTGCGATGTGCCGTGCGGCGATGTAGCCGAAGGTCAATGCCGGGCCCAGATTGATGCCGCCCGCGGGGTAGTGCCCGCCCATGATGCTGGCCATGTCGCCGCCCGCCGCGTACAGCCCGGCGATGGCTTGTCCTGAGTCGTCGAGGACCTGGGCATGCTCGTTGACCTTGAGACCGGCAAAGGTGCCAAAACATCCCGGCTGGACCTTCACCGCATAGAACGGGCCTTGTTCGATGGGCGCGACGCACGGGTTGGGTTGCTGCAAGGCATCACCCTGTTTACGGTTGTAGGGCGTCGAGCCGCGGCCGAACAACGGATCTTCACCGTGACGCGCATGCCGGTTGTATTCCGACACAGTGCTGCACAGACCGTTCGCGTCGATCCCGCAGGCACGGGCCAACTCCTCAAGCGTGTTGCCGGTTTTCAGATAGCCGCTGCGGATAAAGGACGACAGCGGCACCGGAAACGGCCGAGAGATGCCCAGTCCATAGCGTCGTTGAAAACCATGGGTGCAAATGAGCCACGAGGCCACTTCCTCGTCCTGAGGGGCGGCGGCGACCATGGCCGTCACGTAGTCGTAATAGCCGTTGGCTTCGTTGACGAAGCGTCGGCCGTTGCTCAGCACGCCGATGATGCCGGGTTTGCCGCGTTCGATGATGTGCGGAAAGTGGCCGATGCGGCCATCGCTGTGCGGCACTTGCGAGACTGGCGCCCAGGCCACGGGGGAGGCCATGTCGCTGTTCACCCGGGCCCCGGCGCTTTCGCCCAGGCGCAAGCCGTCACCGGACACGCCGAGGGGTGGCAGCGCCCAGTGTTCGTGGCCGGTCGGCGTGCGCGGGAACAGTGCCTTGCGACGTTCGATGTCATTGGCGAACCCGCCGGCGGCGAGCACTACGGCCTTGCGTGCGTGGACGCGAACCTTGCCTTTGGCAGTGCTGATCACCGCGCCCCGGACTTGGTCGCCCTCGCGAAGCAGCTCACTGACGGGGGCCGATTCCCACAGCAGGACACCCAGGTCTTCGGCAGATTTCGCCAGCCGTGCGACCAGCGCGACGCCGTTGACCAGTTGCATCGCCCGGCCATGCAGCACGAGGTCGAGCAGGTGCCGGGTGAAACGCCGGGTGACGTGCCACGCGGCCGGCACCGAACGGGTCAGGTTGAGAAACGCGGTCAGGTCCACCCCGGCCATGATCGGCATGCCCATGAACGAAGTTTCCCGCATGGTTTTGCGAAGACGCTGAAGCAGTTTGCCGACTTTTCGCCCGTCATAAGGCGCCGCGATCACCGAGCGCCCGCCCGTCCCGGCGCCGGGTGTGTCGCCATGAATATCGGCGATGGCGTTACCGTCGGCGAATTGCAGTGAGGTGTGTTGCTCGAAGAACGCGACCATGCGCGGGCCTGCTTCGAGAAACGCATTGATCATCGCCGGATCGTAGCGCTCGCCGAGTTCATGTTTGAGGTAGGTGCGCGGCAGCTCGATGTCTTCGACGATGCCGGCGCGGCGGGCCAGCGGATTGCACGGCACCCAGGCCCAACCGCCGGACCACGCCGTGGCACCGCCGAACACCGGGTCTTTCTCTGCCACGATCACCTTCAATCCATGCCATGCCGCGGTGACCGCGGCTGATAGTCCGGCAGCGCCGGATCCCACGATCAGCACATCACAATCGATGTCCGGAAGAGTGTGCGGCTCGGCAGGCATGGTCTGAAACTCCAGCTATATTTTTAGAATTTGATTCCAGAAAATATAGCGATGCGACAACACTCGGCAACCGCTTCTACGATAAATCGGGCGGTTATCGGACATTGGGTTCCGGATTTCGCATTGCGCGGTTTGTCTTCTAGAATCGGCAAAATTTCAGGCGGAACCTTCCATGGCCGGCAGTCAGATCGAACGTGTTTTCAGCGTGCTGGAATGCCTCACCAGTGACCCTCGCGGCCTGCCGATGCAGACGCTGGCGGAGCAACTGGACATCCCTAAAAGTGCCACCCACCGGCTGCTCGCCGAGCTGATTCGGCTGGGATATGTGCGGCAGAACCCGGACAACCTGCGCTATCACCTGTCGACCAAACTGGTGGCCATGGGTTTCCGTTACCTGTCGAGCAGCGGTGCAGATATCGTGCAGCCGGTGCTGGATCGCCTGGCCCAGGAAACCGGCGAACTGGTGCGCCTCGGGGTCATCGAAGGCGAGCGCCAGACCTGGATCGCCAAGTCCCAGGGCGCCCGCGCGGGGTTGCGTTACGACCCGGACATGGGCCGTGATGCGCCGCTGTTTTACACGGCGTCGGGCCATGCGTGGCTGGCGTGCATGAGCGATGCCGAAGCGTTGTCGCTGGTGGAACGGCAGGGCGGCGAGCGGCCCAAAGACCTCGGGCCGAACGCACCACGCTCCAATATTGAATTGCTCGAGCGCCTGCGCCTGGCGCGGGAACAGGGTTACGCTTGGGTCGAGGAGAGCTCGGCGGTGGGTACGTCGGCGATTGCGGCGGTGGTGCGTCATCCGAGCGACGGGCGAGTGATTGGTGTGTTGAGTATTGCTGGCCCCAGTGCGCGGATGCCGGGCGCGCGGCTGCATGAGTTGGCGCCGGTGCTGTTGAAATTCACCGAGGAATTGTCGGCGGCGAGTCTGGCTTCGGAACTCTTCAGTTAATAAACAGCTTTCGCGACCAGGCTCGCTCCCACAAGGGATCGTTGTCTGGCCGGGAAAGTTGTGCGTTGTTCGCACGCTTTCGCAGATCGCTTGTGTAAGAATCTGGAACCAGGTTCTAAATTGTTGGGGGGCCAACCAACAATAAGCACAAGAGGACCGCACCATGCCTTCCCCCGTTCGCATCGCCCTGATCGGTGCCGGCAACATGGGCCAGCAGCATTACCGGCATCTGAAAACCCTGACGGAAGCGACTTTGTGCGCAGTGGCCGACCCGGGCCCGCAAGCGGCAGGCCTGGCTGCCGAGTGGGGTGTGAGGTATTTCGCCGATCACCGTCAGATGCTGGAGCAGATGAAGCCAGACGCAGTGATCGTGGCCAATCCGAATAACCTGCATGTCAGCACGGCACTCGACTGCCTCGCGGCCGGTGTGCCGGTGCTGCTGGAAAAACCGGTCGGCGTGCACCTGGATGAAGCGCGTGAGTTGGTGGCCGCCTCGAAAGCCACCGGCGTCCCGGTGTTGGTCGGCCATCACCGCCGGCACAATCCACTGATCGTTCGCGCCCACGAACTGGTGCACGGCGGTGCCTTGGGGCGGTTGACGACGGTGACGGCGCTCTGGCAATTGCGCAAACCCGACAGTTATTTCGAAGTGCCGTGGCGCCGCGAACCGGGGGCAGGGATGTTGCTCACCAACCTGATCCACGACCTCGATCTGCTGCGGCATCTGTGCGGCGAAGTGCGCCAGGTTCAGGCGATCACCAGCCATGCGGTGCGCGGGTTTGCCAATGAGGATTGCGCGGCGGTGCTGCTGCAATTCGACAGCGGTGTGCTGGGCAGCCTGACCGGTTCCGATGCGGTGGCGGCACCCTGGAGTTGGGAGCTGGATTCCGGGGAGAACCCGGTGTATCCGCGTCAGTCGGACCAACCGTGTTACTTGCTGGCCGGCACCGGCGGCGCCTTGAGCATTCCGCAGCTCAAGCGCTGGCATTACGCCGAGGTTGACGGGGGATGGCATCAACCGTTGTTGCCGGTGCAGGAAAGCTTCAGCGCCGATGAAGCCCTGCGTTTGCAGTTGCAGCATTTCGTGCAGGTGGTGCGGCGGGAAGTCGAGCCGTTGGTCAGCGCCGCCGATGCTGCGCGCACGCTGGCGTTGGTCGAAGCCATTCGTGAAGCCGCCGAATCCGGTCGTGCCTGCACGCCGATGTCGATCGAGGAATGAACATGAGTGAACGGATCTTTTCCCTGGCCAGTCTGACGGTACTGGAATTGTCGCCGCCGCAGATGGTGGACGTCGCGGCACGGGCCGGTTACAGCCACGTGGGACTACGCCTTGAACCGGCGACGCCTGAAGAACATCACTTTGCCCTGGTAGCCGATGTCGGACTGCGGCGTGAGACGTTGGCCCGGCTGCGAGACACCGGCGTCCGTGTGCTGGATGTTGAAATCCTGCGGCTAAAACCGCAGACCGTCGTCGCCGATTTCGAGAAAATTCTGGCCGTCGGTGCAGAGTTTGGTGCCAGTGAATTACTGGTGGCGGGTAACGATTCCGACGAGCAGCGGCTGACGGACAACTTCGCCCGGCTCTGTGATCTGGCGGCGACTTACGGACTGCACCCGCACCTGGAGTTCATGCCCTGGACCGATGCGCGCAATCTTGAACAAGCGGTGCGCATCGTCGAAAGCGCTGGTCGTGAAAACGGCGCGGTGCTGGTCGATGCGTTCCACTTCGACCGCTCGGGATCACGGCTGGAAGATCTGGCCAAAGTCGCCCCGTCACGGTTACGGTATGCGCAGTTGTGCGATGTGGCGGGGCCGCGTCCGACGGACATGGCGGAGATTTTGCGTCAGGCCCGCAACGAGCGACGTTTTCCGGGGGATGGCGATTGTGACCTGGCGGGGTTGTTGCAGTGTTTGCCGGCCAACATTCCGTTGAGCCTGGAAATTCCCACCGTGAAGTTGCTGGAACAGGGCGTGAGCGGGTTGCAACGGGCGCAGATGGCGCTGGATAAAACCCGGGAATTGTTGGCGCGACTTTAAGCGGTGCTACGCACCTGTCGCGGGCAAGTCGGGTCGCCCGCGAAGCTTTTGACTTTCGATGTGAAATAAAGGATCGCTATGACCGTCAGCACCCCGCTCTCCGGCGTAAACCAACCCTTCAAAGGGATTTTGCTGATTGTCTTCGCCACGTTTCTCTTCTCCAGCCATGACGCCTTGTCGAAATACCTCTCGGGGTTCTACCCGATCGTCATGGTGGTGTGGGCGCGTTATGTGGTTCACACCTTGTTGATGGCCGGGATTTTCCTGCCGCAATCCGGGTTGCGTGTCTTGCGCACCAAAAAGCCGTTGCTGCAGTTGTTGAGGGCGTTGTGCCTGCTGGGCACCAGTCTGTTTTTCACCACCGGCTTGCAGTACATCCCGTTGGCCGAAGCCACGGCGGTCAACTTTCTGGCTCCGGTGCTGGTGACTGCGCTGTCGGTTCCGCTGCTGCGTGAGCGCGTCACGCGGGGCCAATGGATCGCGGTGATTTGTGGATTCATCGGCGTATTGATCATCGTCCACCCGGGCGGCGATCTGTTCACGCCAGCGGTGCTGCTGCCGCTCTGCTCGGCACTGTTTTTCTGCTTCTATCAATTGCTCACCCGCAAGCTCAGCAGCGTCGACAGCCCCACCACCAGCAACTTTTTCGCCGGGCTGTGCAACACCCTGGTGATGAGCGCGCTGGTGCCGTTCTTCTGGCAAGTGCCAAGCCTTGGGCATGGATTGATGATGGTGGCGCTGGGTGCCTGCGGGATGACCGCACACTTGTTTCTTACCCAGGCGTTCCGTTACGCGGCCCCGGCGTTGCTGGCGCCGTTCGGCTATTGCCAGATTGTCTTCGCCGGTTTGCTGGGCTGGTTGCTGTTTGCCCACACGCCGACCCTGACCACGGTGATCGGGATCGCGGTGATTTGCTGCAGCGGCCTGGCGGCGGCGTGGCAGCAAAGCCGCCGATGAATACTCCCGCAATAAACGAACTGTAGGAGCGAGCCTGCTCGCGATAGCGGACGATCATTCAACTCTGACGTTGACTGATACACCGCTTTCGCGAGCAGGCTCGCTCCTACAGGGGTATTGCGTCGGGGTTTTACTCGGTGACCGTAGGAATCTTGCGTGGCGCCATGAAGTACATCCAGGTCAGTGCGATGAAGTACATCGCCGGGATCAGGGTGAACAACACGGTGTAGTTGTTGTTGGTCACGGTCAGAATGTGGCCGACCAACTGCGTCATGAACATCCCGCCAATGGCCGCGCACATGCCGCCGAAGCCGAACACCGTGCTCATCATGTGTTTAGGCGTGTAGTCCATCACCAGACTCCAGATGTTCGCGGTCCAGGCCTGGTGCGCGCCGATGGCCAGGGAGATGGCGAACACCGCGACCCACAGGCTGCTCGAACCGGCGGCCATGACCACGCCGATGATGCAGCAGGCGAACAGGAACATCGACATCAGGCGCGCCTTGATCGGGTTGACCCCGCGGCCGATCAGGAACGAGGACAGGATGCCGCCGCCCACGCTGCCGAAGTCGGCGGTGAGGTAGATGATGATCAGCGGGATGCCCATCTGGGTCACGTTGATGCCCAGGTTGTATTGCTGATTCAGGAACGGCGGCAGCCAGTACAGATAGAACCAGAACACCGGCGCGGTGATCGAGTAGGCGAGGGCGAAGGCCCAGGTGCCACGCATGCGCAGGATTTTCGAGAACGGTACGCGGGCTTGTTCCGGTTCGACTTCGTTCTGGATGTAGTCCAGTTCCGATTGTTTCACGCTCGGATGATCTTCCGGGTTGAAGTACTTCAGGCCCCAGAACAGCAGCCAGATACCGCCCAGTGCCGACATGCACAGGAACGCGGCTTGCCAGCCCCACACGTGCAGGATCAGCGGCAGCAGCATCGGGGTGAACATCGCGCCGACGTTGGTGCCGGCGTTGAAGATGCCGGTAGCGACAGCGCGTTCGCCGGCCGGGAACCACAACCGCGTGGTTTTCACGCAGGCCGGGTAGTTGGCGGCTTCGGTCAGCCCGAGGATGAAGCGGCAGACCATGAAGCCGACCGCCGAGGTGGCCAGGCCGTGGGCGCCGGTCGCCAGGCTCCAGAGCAGCACTGCGCAGAAGAACACGCGCTTCACGCCGACCCGGTCGATCAAGCGGCCTTGCAGGACGAAACCGATGGCGTAGCCGACCTGGAACCAGAAGTTGATGTTGGCGTAGTCCATCGCCGTCCAGCTCATTTCCTTGGCCAGGATCGGCTGCATCACGCCCAGTGCGGCGCGGTCGATGTAGTTCAGTGTGGTAGCGAAAAACACCAGCGCCAGCATGCCCCAACGGGTTTTGCCGACGGCCATGGCGCCGCGAATTTTATCGCCGATACCACCGACGGCAGGGGTCATGGAGGAGCGCTCCACGGGAGAACTTTGGGAAGGAGTCATGTAGGCCACCGATTATTTTTATGTGGTGTTCTGAGTCTTGGGTCACCGAGACCGAGGGTTGCGACCGGACTCAATGTGTAGTGGATGGTGGGCAGTGGACGAAAAATCGTCAATTCGCCAATGGCCATTGTGTTCGATAATCGCACGCAAAACTAACCGGGTAGTACACTTTAAATTGCTGTGGCCGTTCCTACGGCCAATAATTTACTCCATGAAAAAACGCGATCCCTTGTAGGAGCCGGCTTGCTGGCGATAGCGGTGGGTCAGCCACCTATTAATTGGCTGACCCACCGCTATCGCCAGCAAGCCGGCTCCTACAGAAAGCGTGTGCTATGCCCACAAGAAGATAGTCTCCACCACCGGGAGTCGAAATATGCAGCGTTCCATTGCCACCGTGTCCTTGAGCGGTACCCTGCCGGAAAAACTCGAAGCCATTGCCGCCGCCGGTTTCGACGGGGTGGAGATTTTCGAAAACGACCTTCTCTACTACGACGGCAGCCCCCGTGAAATTAAACAGATGTGCGCCGATCTCGGGATCGCCATCACCCTGTTTCAGCCGTTCCGGGATTTCGAAGGCTGCCGCCGCGACCGTTTGCCGCGCAATCTGGAGCGGGCCGAGCGCAAGTTCGACCTGATGCAGGAGCTGGGCACCGACCTGGTGCTGGTGTGCAGCAACGCTTCGGCGGACTCCATCGGTGATGAACAGATCCTCGTCGACGATCTGCGCCTGCTGGCCGAACACGCCGGTGCACGCGGCCTGCGAATCGGTTACGAAGCATTGGCCTGGGGCCGTCATGTGAACACCTGGCAACAGGTGTGGAACATCGTTCGCCAGGCCGACCACCCGAGTCTGGGCGTGTTGCTGGACAGTTTCCACACTCTGTCGCTCAAGGGCGATCCGAGCGCCATCGCCGAGATTCCCGGCGACAAGATCTTCTTCGTGCAAATGGCCGACGCGCCGATCCTGGCCATGGACGTGCTGGAATGGAGCCGGCATTTCCGCTGCTTCCCGGGTCAGGGTGAATTCGATTTGCCGGGCTTCCTCGCACCGATCATCAAGAGCGGCTACACCGGCCCGCTGTCGCTGGAAATCTTCAACGACGGCTTCCGTGCTGCACCGCCACGGGCCAACGCCGCCGACGGTTTGCGTTCGTTGTTGTATCTGGAAGAGAAAACCCGCGAGCGACTGGCGCAGGAAACCCAGCCGACGGCCAGCCCCGACATCCTGTTCGAGACGCCGAAGGCCAGTGAATACAACGGCATCGAATTCCTCGAGTTCGCCGTGGATGAAAGCCTCGGCGCCAAGCTCTGCCACTGGCTGGAGCGCCTGGGGTTCGTCAAGGCCGGGCAGCATCGTTCCAAGAGCGTGAGTTTGCTGCGCCAAGGTGACATCAACCTCATCCTCAACTCCGAGCCTTACTCGTTCGGCCACAGCTTTTTCGAAGCCCATGGCCCGTCGCTGTGCGCCACCGCCGTACGGGTCAAGGACAGCGCCAGCGCGCTGGCCCGGGCCGTGGCTTACAAAGGTCAGCCCTATCGCGGACTGGTCGGCCCCAACGAGCTGGAGCTCGCCGCGGTGCGCGCCCCGGATGGCAGCCTGATCTACCTGGTGGACCAAGACGCGGATGTCTACGGCACCGACTTCAATCTGCAACCCACCGCAACGGCCAGCGGCGGCCTCAAGCGCATCGACCACATGGCCATGGCGTTGCCGGCCGACAGCCTCGACAGTTGGGTGCTTTTCTACAAAAGCCTGCTGGATTTCGAAGCCGACGACGAAGTGGTGCTGCCGGACCCTTACGGTCTGGTGAAGAGCCGGGCACTACGCAGCCGCGACAGCTCGATCCGCTTGCCGCTGAACATTTCCGAAAACAGAAACACCGCGATCTCACACGCGCTGTCGAGTTATCGCGGCTCTGGCGTGCATCACATTGCGTTTGACTGCGACGACATCTTTGCCGAAGTCAGTCGGGCCAAGGAAGCGGGCGTGCCGCTGCTGGACATCCCGCTCAATTACTACGATGACCTCGCTGCACGGTTCGATTTCGACGATGAGTTCCTCAGCGAACTGGCTTATTACAACGTGCTGTATGACCGTGACGCCCAGGGTGGCGAGTTGTTCCACGTCTACACCGAGCCGTTCGAGGGGCGGTTCTTCTTTGAGATCATCCAGCGCAAGAACGGCTATGCCGGTTACGGGGCGGCGAACGTGGCGGTGCGGTTGGCGGCCATGGCCAAATCCCGCAGCGGCGCCGTTCGTCAGGCGAAGTTGTAGCAATTTCGTAAACGCGAGGTTAAACCGCTGCCGCGCGGCTTCCTTCACTGTGCCGTGCGGCTCATAATCGCCAGCCTGTGCAGTGATGGCCGTGAGCCCGCAATGACAATGACATCAGAACTCTCCGTAGCGCCCGACGAACCTTTGGCCGAGCCTCGCAAGAGTCGTAAGAACAACCCGGAAAAGACCCGCGAGAACATTCTTCAAGAAGCCATTGTCGAGTTCGTTCAGCAGGGCCTTTCCGGTGCTCGCGTCGATGCGATCGCCGAGCGCATCCACACCTCAAAACGCATGATCTATTACTACTTCGGCAGTAAGGAACAGCTCTACATCGAGGTCCTGGAAAAACTCTACGGCGACATTCGCAGCACCGAGAACCGTCTGCACCTGGCCGAGCTGGCGCCAGTGGACGCGATTCGGCGCCTGGTGGAGTTCACCTTCGATCACCATGATCGCAATGTCGATTTCGTGCGCATCGTCAGCATCGAGAACATTCACAACGCCGAGTTCGTGAAGCGCTCCGATGCGATCAAGGCGATGAACAATACGATTCTGGATTCACTGGGCGTGATTTTGCGTCGCGGGGCGGACGAGGGTGTGTTCCGGGCGGGGCTTGAACCACTGGATGTGCATCTGCTGATCAGTTCGTTCTGCTTCTATCGCGTGTCGAACCGCCATACCTTCGGTGAGATTTTTCAGATTGACCTGCCGGACGAAAGCATCAAGCAGCGTCATCGGGAGATGATTTGCGAGTCGGTTTTGCGCTACCTGCAGGCCTGACGCGATTTTGTAGGAGCCAGCTTGCTGGCGATTGCGGTGGGTCAGCCACCTATTTATTGGCTGGACAAACGCAATCGCCAGCAAGCCGGCTCCTACAGGTCGCGTTAACCATTCATGCTTTGAAAATGCGCCAGCATTCGCTGCGCATCCGGCACCACGCCACTGAACAACTCAAACGCCTTCACCGCCTGAAACACCGCCATGTTGCCGCCATCCAGCGTCCGGCACCCTAGGGCGCGGGCGTTGCGCAGCAACTCGGTTTCCAGCGGGAAGTAGACGATTTCCGCCACCCACAATTGCGGGCGAAGCAGCTCCACCGGCACCGGCATGCCCGGGAGTTTTTTCATGCCCATGGGCGTGGTGTTCACCAGGCCGTCAGCCTCGGCCAACGCGCTCGGCAGATCATGACCGGCCACCGCGCGGCCCGCGCCGAAATGCTGGTTGAGGTTGTCCGCCAGGCTCTGGGCGCGGCTGATTTCCACATCGAAAATACTCAGCAGTCGTACGCCTTCGCTCAATAGCGCGTGGGCCACCGCCGCGCCGGCACCTCCGGCGCCCATTTGGACGACACGCTCCACGGCAACGCCCTGCAAGCCACGTCGAAAGCCTTCGGCAAAACCCAGGCAATCGGTGTTGTGACCGATGCGTTTGCCGTCCTTCAACACCACCGTGTTCACCGCGCCGATGCCGCGGGCTTCCGGTGATAATTCATCGAGCAAGGGGATGATCGCCTGCTTGCACGGAAAGGTGATGTTGAGGCCGGTGAAATTCATCTGCTCGGCAGCCATCAGCAGGTCGGGCAGGGCGCTGCTGTCGAGCTGCAACTGGTCGAGGTCGATCAGGCGATAGAGGTAGCGCAAGCCCTGGGCATCGCCTTCATGCTCGTGCAGCGCAGGGGTGCGGGAAGCCTGGATGCCGGCGCCGATCAGCCCGGCCAGTACAGCATTGTTCTGAGTCACGGCGTTCACCCCTTCAAGCGCAGGCTGAAATGCTCCAGCGCCAGGCGATAGCCGTGGCTGCCGAAACCGGCCATCACCGCAGTGGCAATGGCTGAGACGAAGGAGTGGTGGCGGAAGGGCTCGCGGGCGTGGACGTTGGACAGGTGGACTTCGATCACCGGCAGCTCGCTGGCAACCAGTGCATCGCGAATGGCGACCGAAGTGTGGGTCCAGGCGGCGGGATTGATGACGATCCCGGCACATCGACCGCGGGCAGCGTGAATCCAGTCGAGCAATTCGCCTTCGTGGTTGGTCTGGCGAAATTCCACCGCCAGGCCGAACTCTTCGGCGGCGCGGCCGCACAGGGCCGAGATATCTGCCAGGGTTTCATGGCCGTAGGTCGCCGGTTCACGGGTGCCGAGCAGGTTCAGGTTCGGGCCGTTGAGCACCAGAACGATAGGATTCATCGGGGTCTCTCCACTTATTATTTTTGGCATTGGCTGATGTTCAGCCTGTGGAGATAAATTGTACTAGATGGTTAATTTGGTCAATTGAAGCCGCGCCGAGATACAGGGTTGTGTGCGGTGATCGGACGCTTTTGGCATTTCAGCGCGGCAAACGCTCCAGCAGAAAATCAATGAACGCCCGTAGTCGCAGCGGCACATGGCGGCTTTGCGGGTAAAGGAGGGTGAACGGCCGCGAACGCCCGCCATAAGGTTTGAGGATTTCCACCAGCGAGCCATCGGCCAGTTCCTTTTCGACGATGAACCGATAGGTCTGGAACAGGCCTGCCCCGTGTTTGGCCAGGGTCACACCGCCCAGCACGTCGTCGGAACAGCTGAGATCGCCCTCGGCGAGAATTTCGCGTTGCACGCCATCGTCATTGAACAGCCAGGCAATCCGCCGACCACTGCTGGGCAAGTCGTACTGGATACATTCGTGCTGCTTGAGGTCATCGAGGGTTTGCGGCGTTCCGGCGCGCTTCAGGTAATCGGGGCTGGCGATCATCACCAGCGCCGCGTCTTCGAGTTGCCGGGCAATCAGCCCGGAATCCGGAATGGCCCGCACGCGGATCGCCAGGTCATAACCTTCTCCGACGAAATCGATGTTGCGGTTACTGATGTGCGACTCGACTTTCACCTGCGGAAAGCGCTCCCGAAACGCCGGCAGCAGCGGCAGGATCCGGTGATGGGCGTACGTCGTCGGGATACTGATGCGCAGGGTCCCGGAAGGCTCCTGCTGCTGGCCCATGACTTCACGCTGGGCCTCGACCAGTTGCGCGAGTGCCTGGCGACATTCTTCGTAATAGCGGCGGCCACTGTCGGTCAGCTTGACGCTGCGGGTGGTGCGCGCGAACAGCCGGACGCCCAGGCGCTCTTCCATGCGCGATACGGAACGACTCACCGCTGCGGGCGTCACGCCAGCGACCAGCGCAGCGGCAGTAAAACTGCCGGCTTCGGCGGCGAGGCAGAACAGCTCGATGCTGCCGAGCTGAAGGTCGTCGAATGTTCGCTGCATGATTGATTACGCCGGGGATCAAATGGAGGGCTTTAAGCAGTGTTTATCAAATTACCGAAAGGATTGCTTACCATTTTTACCCCTGATCACCGCGCCCGGTGCGAGTTGGAACGCTAGCCTCAAGGTCGGGCGATAACGTGAAGGCTTGCACCGATTATCGGATTTTTAAAGGAATGACGAGCCATTGGGCTCATTAACCTAACGGATGGGTTAGCATGAAACTGTTCCGCTACAAAGGGCTTTCGATGGTGATCATGCTGCGCGATGAACACTGCCCACCGCACACCCATGTAGACGCCGGAGCCTGGAGCGCCCGCTTCAAGTTCTGCTTTTGGCACAACGGCGTCGAGCTGTGGGATGTGGTGCCTCATTCCAACCGGCCACCTGCCGCCGTGCTGGAAGGCTTGCGTCACGCGCTTCGACAGCCTGTTCACTTGCGGCGTGCCCGCAGGATCTGGTGGGAAAAGCTGCAAACGGTCTGTCTTGATCATCAGATATGGGACTGGCAGACCAGCGAAGTGGCCGTGGTGAAAAGGATCACCAGTGCAACCAACATGATTTATTCGGCTTGCTATGAGCCCGAGACGAACAAGACCTCGTTGGCGCTGTTTGGCGTTTCGGAGGGTGTGGAGATCAAGTTATGAAAACGATAGAGGCGAAAACACCGGCCGATCGGCCTGTGACTGAAGCTGCGCTGGATACCGCCATCCGGCGAGGGCAAGCGCGCCACAAAGGTGGTTTTCAGGTGACGGCCGTGTCCCATGTTGAGCCGTGCCTGGCCCTCAGATTCGTGGATGGCAGTGGCGTGCTCCTGCCGGTGCAGCAATATCCGGAGTTCGATGGTTTCGAGGCCGAGGATTTCGCCGGACTGAAAGTCGGCTTTTCCGGAACCGCGCTCTGTCACGAGGGCAAGGATTTACACGTGTCCATCGCCGGCATGATTTCGGCGAGCAAGCCGCTGATGGACATGGCCGCGTCGGTCATCGCCTCGCGCAATGGCCGTCAAAGCAGCGCCGCCAAAGCCGAGGCGGCGCGGGCCAATGGTCGCAAGGGCGGGCGTCCGCGCAAGCCGGAAATCAGCGAATAAGCGCGCACAAAAAAGCCGTCGTATTGACGGCTGTTTTGTATCGGGCGGCTGTGATCAACGCCGGGTCAGCAAGACCCCGGATTCCATGTGGTGAGTCCATGGGAACTGGTCGAACATCGCGCATTGGGTAATGCAGTGGGTGTCGTGCAACTGGGCGATGTTGGCCGCGAGGGTTTCCGGGTTGCAGGAGATGTACAGGATGTTATCGAAGCGCCGGGTCAGCTCGCAGGTGTCCGGGTCCATGCCGGCGCGAGGCGGGTCGACGAAGACGCTGCCGAATTCATAGCTCTTGAGATCGATGCCGTGCAGGCGACGGAACGGGCGCACTTCGTTCAGGGCTTCGGTCAGCTCTTCAGCGGACAGGCGCACCAGCGTGACGTTATCCACCGCGTTTTCGCTGAGGTTGCTCAGCGCGGCGTTGACCGAGGTCTTGCTGATCTCGGTGGCCAGCACTTTGCGCACGCGGGTCGCCAGCGGCAGCGTGAAGTTGCCATTGCCGCAATACAGCTCCAGTAAATCGTCCGGGCGATCGCCGAGGGCGTCGTAAGCCCAGTTGAGCATCTTCTGGTTCACGGTGCCGTTCGGTTGGGTGAATGCGCCTTCCGGTTGGCGGTAGCTGAAGGTGCGGCCGCCGACTTGCAGTTTTTCGACGACGTAATCGTGACCGATGACTTCGCGTTTGCCTTTCGAGCGACCGATCACGCTGACGTTCAAGTCGGCTGCCAGCTTCGATGCCGCCGCGTGCCAGTGTTCATCCAGCGGGCGGTGATAGCACAGGGTGATCATCGCATCGCCGGCCAGGGTGGTGAGGAACTCCACCTGGAACAACTTGTGGCTCAGGGCCGCGCTGGCTTGCCACGCGGCTTTCAGTTGCGGCATCAACTCATTGATGCGCAGGCTGGCGATCGGAAATTCTTCGATCAGGATCGGCGTGCGTTTGTCTTCCTGGGAAAACATCGCGTAGTGACGTTCGCCGGCCTCGCGCCACAGGCGGAATTCGGCGCGCAAGCGGAAGTTCTTCAACGGCGAGTCGAACACCGCCGGTTCCGGGGCATCGAACGGGGCCAGCAGGTCACGCAGGCGCGCAACCTTTTCTTCGAGCTGAACGGTGTAGGCCTGGGAATCAAAAGTCATGCGTTGAACCAACCCAACTTGATCACGAACAGAATCGACAGAATCACCAGCGCCGGGTTCAGCTCACGGCCGCGACCGGACAGCAGCTTGATCGCGGTCCAGGAGATGAAACCGAAGGCGATGCCGTTGGCGATGGAATACGTGAATGGCATGGCCAGCGCAGTGACCACGACCGGTGCGGCAACGGTGATGTCGTCCCAGTCTATTTCAGCCAGGCCAGACGTCATCAGCACCGCGACGAACAGCAGGGCAGGCGCCGTGGCAAAGGCTGGAACGCTGGCCGCCAGTGGCGAGAAGAACAGCGCCAGCAGGAACAGGATCGCCACCACGATGGCCGTCAGACCGGTGCGGCCGCCGGCGCTCACGCCCGCAGCGGATTCGATGTAGCTGGTGGTGGTCGACGTGCCGAGCAACGAACCGGCCATGGCCGCGGTGCTGTCGGCGATCAGGGCGCGGCCCATTTTCGGCATGTGGCCGTCCTTGCCCATCAGGCCGGCGCGCTTGGCGACGCCGATCAGGGTGCCGGAGTTGTCGAACAGGTCGACGAACAGGAAGGCGAAAATCACGCTGACCAGACCGATGTCCAGCGCGCCTTTGATGTCCAGTTGCAGGAAGGTCGGCGCCAGCGAAGGCGGCATCGACATCACGCCGCCGAACGGGGTGAAGCCGAGGGCAATCGAGGCAATGGTCACCACCAGAATCCCGATGAGCACGGCACCGCGTACGGCGAGCGCTTCCAGGGCGACGATCAGGGCAAAGCCCAGGGTGGCGAGGATCGGTGCCGGTTGTTTCAGGTCGCCGAGGCCGACCATGGTCGCCGGATTGCTGACCACGATGCCGGCGTTGTGCAGGGCGATCAACGCCAGGAACAGGCCGATACCGGCAGCAATCGCTGAACGCAGCGGCAGCGGGATGCTGTTGATGATCCATTCCCGGATGCGGAAGATCGACAGCAGGAAGAAGCACACGGCCGAGATGAACACCGCGCCCAGCGCCACTTGCCAGGTGTGGCCCATGTGCAGGACCACGGTGTAGGTAAAGAAGGCGTTCAGGCCCATGCCCGGTGCGAGGGCGATCGGGTAGTTGGCGATCAGGCCCATCACCGTGGAGCCGATGGCGGCTGCCAGGCAGGTCGCGACGAACACCGCGCCCTTGTCCATGCCGGTCTCGCCGAGGATGCTCGGGTTGACGAACAGAATGTAGGCCATGGCCAGGAAGGTCGTGACGCCCGCAAGAATCTCGGTCCGCACGTTGGTGTTGTGTGCCTTGAGTTGAAACAGCCTTTCCAGCATGTCTGCTCCCCGTGGCGCGCCCGGCGCCGTGAATGTATCGACCTCAACAGCAAAGCACAGACCGCTGCAGGCGCCTGGTAATTTTCTGTGGGTCGGAAAAAGCCGCGCATCATACCAGCAGCGTGGGGCTGTGGCTGCTTATGGCGGTGATCGTCGTCGATGTTTTGCGTTAAAGCCAAGTACGCCATACTGCGCGCTGGTTTTGGGGGACACGGGGATTACATGAAAAAGCGTCTGGTTTGCCTGTTTGCAGCATTTATTGCCCTGTTGTCCGTGGCGCAAACCGCTTCGGCTGCCTCGGCGGCGCCGTTGAGTCAGGTCAAGGTGCTCAAGGTCGAGTCGCCGGCCTGTGGCTTTGAGGACATCAGCGAAGGCCAGGAAAAGACCCGCTGCGATCACAGCGGACCGAACATCAAGATCTACGTGCTGGAAGTCGGTTACGGCCGAGCGGCCCATGTCGGCCTGGACGGTTTCGAGATCAACGGCACCCGCACTCCGGTCTGTGCGTTCGATAACGGTAACCTGACCGAATGCAGCGTTGGCAGAAAAACCGTCGGCTACCTGTATGTCTTCGACCTGGCCGGCAAACAGGAAGGCACGTTCACCTTCAGCAACACGTCCATCAACGCACCGGGCAATACCCTGTCGACCCAGCTTTACATCAAGTAACGGCCGGCGCGAACAAGGGTAAGGAAAGCTGACTACGCTTTAAGGATCATCCTGCGGACTGCGCCCATGACCTTTAGAGCCCTGATTACCCTCGCCGAGGGCATCGATGACCTGCAAACAGTGACGCTGATCGATGTACTGCGCCGCGCCAAAGTGGAAGTGGTAGTGGCCAGCATCGAGGGGCGGCGCATGCTCACCTGTGCCCGCGGCACCCGCGTGACGGCGGATGCGATGATGGTGGATTTACTGGCCCAACCGTTCGACCTGGTCGTGCTGCCCGGTGGTGCCGTCGGTGCGCAACACTTGGCAGGCCATCAACCGTTGCAGCAATTGATCAAGGACCAGGCGGCCGCCGGTCGCCTGTTCGCCGGCATAGCCGAAGCCCCGGCGCTGGCATTGCAGGCCTTTGGCGTCCTGCGGCAGCGACGCATGACGTGCCTGCCGAGCGCCAGCCATCAACTCTCGGGTTGCAACTTTGTCGATCAACCGGTGGTGGTCGATGGCAACTGCGTCACCGCTCAAGGCTCAGGCGGTGCCTTGGCATTCGCCCTGATGCTGGTGGAGCAACTCTGCGGCAAGGCGACCCGAACGGCGGTGGAGAAGGAATTCGTCTGACCCGGAGCGGCGAAGACGCCGTTCCTTCCTCACAAATCAATCTTCTTGAACGCTCAAATACCCACGAAGTCGTACCCCTAATGACGGCGGTTTGCGAAAACGCCGCGAGTGTACGACCAACCGTGAGGTGTTTATGAGCGCGACCTGTTCCGAGGCGGCGCAGCCGTCCTTCGTTCGTCACCCGATACACTTGACGCTCAATGGCCGGGAGCGAGAGTTGGCGGTCTTGCCCTGGATCACCTTGCTTGATCTGCTGCGCGAGCAATTGGACCTGATCGGTACGAAAAAAGGCTGCGATCATGGCCAATGCGGCGCCTGCACAGTGTTGCTGAATGGCAAGCGAGTGAACGCCTGTCTGACACTGGCAGTGATGTGCGATGGCGCTGAGCTGACCACCATTGAAGGACTGGCGAGCGGGGACGATTTACACCCGATGCAGCAGTCGTTCATCAAACATGATGCCTTCCAGTGCGGCTATTGCACGCCAGGGCAAATTTGCTCGGCAGTCGGTTTGGCCAATGACGGCCGTGCATGCACCCCTGATCAGATCAAGGAACTGATGAGCGGTAACCTGTGTCGGTGCGGCGCCTACAGCAATATTCGTGATGCCATTGAAGAAGCACTTCCAGACTGCCGTCAGCGCAGCCAGCAAGGAGGTGCCCAATGAATCCCTTCCATTACACCAAGCCCGATTCAGTTCGGGACGCGGTCCATCTTGCCGGTCCGGCATCGCGCTTCATCGCAGGTGGCACAAATCTGTTGGATTTGATCAAGGAAAACATCACCCGACCGGAGCATCTGATCGACATCACCGGATTGCCATTGCGTGAAGTCTCGGAAACGGCCAGCGGAGGGCTGATGATCGGCGCGCTGGTCAGCAATGCCGATCTGGCCTGGCACCCCTTGATCGAACAGCGTTATCCGATGTTGTCCCAGGCGATCCTGGCTGGGGCTTCGCCACAACTGCGCAACATGGCCAGCACCGGTGGCAACCTGCTGCAACGCACCCGCTGTTACTACTTCTATGACGCCAGCGTGCCATGCAATAAGCGTGAGCCCGGCAGTGGCTGTCCGGCGAGGCAGGGGCTCAACCGAATCCATGCGATTCTCGGTGCCAGCGCACTGTGCGTTGCCACGCATCCCTCTGACATGTGCGTGGCGTTGGCGGCGCTCGAGGCGCGGGTGCATGTTCAGGGACGCGATGGTGCCCGTATTATCGAGTTCGCCGAGTTCCACCGTTTGCCCGGTGATGCCCCTGAGCAAGACAACCAGTTGGCGGACGATGAACTGATTACCGCGATTGAATTACCCGCCGCAGGATTTAGCGCCCACAGCCACTACCTGAAGATTAGAGATCGCGCCTCTTATGCCTTCGCCCTGGTTTCGGTGGCAGCTGCGCTGGATATGAATGGGCCAATCATTGGTGAGGCGCGCCTTGCTCTTGGTGGTGTCGCGCACAAACCGTGGCGTGACCAGAACGTCGAATCCTGGCTGGTGGGTAAAGCGGCGAGCGTGGAAACATTCACTGCCGCCGCTGACGCCATGCTGCAAAACGCCGAACCGCTCGAGCACAACGCTTTTAAAGTGCAACTGGCGCACCGGGCCATCATTCGTGCGCTGAGCGACGCCGCGCAAGGAGGGCAGGCCTGATGAACACTTTCACTAAACCCGTAGGGCAACCCATCGACCGTGTTGACGGCCATCTAAAAGTGACCGGTCAGGCGCGTTATGCCGGGGAGTTTCCCGAAGATGGCTTGCTTCATGGCAGTGTTGTGTCCAGTACGATTGCCTGTGGGCGTGTCATCAGCGTTGATGCGTCCGAGGCATTGGCGCTGCCGGGGGTGTTCGCTGTCATCCATCACGGCAACCGCCCGACAATCGCCAGCTACGACAAAGACTATGAAGATGCGGACTCGGCGAAGGGCTCGCCTTTTCGCCCGTTTTACAACGATCGCGTCCTGTACAGCGGGCAGCCGTTGGCGCTAGTCGTCGCCGATAACCTCGAGCTGGCGCGCCATGCAGGGTCGTTGCTCAGATTTGAATACGAAACAGCGCGCCATCAGACCGATCTACTGAGTTTGCAAGATGAGGCGCACCAGGCTCCCGCCGAGTTACCCAAACCTCGTGGGAATTTTCAGGCCGAGTACGCCGGCGCAGCCATCCGTCTGGACCTGAACTACAGCACCCCTATCGAACACCACAATCCGATGGAACCGCACGCTAGTACAGTGCTGTACCAGGCAGACGGCAGCCTGCACATCCACGATAAAACCCAAGGCCCGCAAAACTGCCAGTCCTACGTGCAAAAAGTCTTCGGGCTTGAGAAAGAGCAAGTCAGGGTTTTTGCGGCTTATGTCGGCGGTGCATTCGGCTCGGGGTTGCGCCCGCAGTATCAACTGCCGCTGGCGGTGATGGCGGCGCTGCAACTCAAGCGCTCGGTGCGGGTGACGCTGACGCGTCAGCAGATGTTCACATTCGGTTATCGCCCGCGCACCTTGCAGCGTCTGCAATTGGGCTCGGCAGCCAATGGGCGTCTGCTGGCGGTCGGTCACACCGCCATCGGCCAGACATCGCGTTTCGAAGATTTCACCGAACACGTGGTGGAGTGGAGCGGCATGCTTTATCACTGCGACAACGTGCAATTGAACTACAAGCTGGTACCGCTCGACGTCTTTACGCCGCTGGACATGCGTGCGCCGGGAGCGGCGCTTGGGTTGATCGGTCTGGAGTGCGCGATGGACGAGCTGGCCTGTGCGCTGGCTATCGATCCGGTGCAGTTGCGCCTGGTCAACTACAGCGAGCGCAATCAGAACGAGGACAAACCTTATTCCAGTAAAGAGTTGCGTGAATGTTACGCCCAAGGCGCCAAGCGTTTTGGCTGGGACCAGCGCAATGCCGAACCGCGCAGCATGCGACAGGGCCGACAGTTGGTGGGCTGGGGCATGGCGGGCGGTGTGTGGGAGGCCATGCAGCAAAAAGCCAGTGCCAAAGCCTCGCTCGATCATCAAGGCAAACTGACGGTCAGCAGCGCGACCACGGACATCGGTACCGGAACCTACACGGTGATGACGCAAATTGCTGCACAGGCGTCAGGCGTTTCCTTGAAGGATGTCACTTTTGTGCTCGGTGATTCCTCGCTACCCACCGCGCCTTTGCAAGGCGGATCGTTCACCGTGTCGTCGGTGGGTACGGCTGTGCAGCAAGCTTGCGAAGCGCTGCAGGAAAGGCTGCTCGCGGTGGCGCGGCAAACTTCTCCGGCCTTTAGTGGGACGACGCCGGAGCAGGCCATTTTCGAAGACGGCTGGCTGTCGTTGGGCGATGAGCGGATATCACTTGCCGATCTGGTCCGGGCCAGCGGTGAGGATGTGCTGGAAATTCAGGTAGACGCTGAGCCGGACAAAAAACGTGAGGCCTACGCCACCGCGACGCATTCGGCGGTGTTCGTGGAGGTGCTGGTTGATGAGGCGTTGGGCACGGTGATGGTCAGTCGCGTGGTCAGCGCCATTGCGGCGGGGCGGGTGGTCAATCCGAAAATGGCCCGTAGCCAGATTCTCGGTGGTGTGGTGTGGGGCATTGGTATGGCTTTGCATGAAGAGACGCAAACCGACCACGCACTGGGGCGGCACATGAACCATAGCCTGGCCGAATACCATATACCCGTGAACGCGGATATCGGCGACATTGACGTATTGTTCATCGAAGAACACGACGAAATCGTCAATGCACTGGGTTCCAAGGGGGTGGGTGAAATCGGTATCGTCGGCGTAGCGGCAGCAGTAGCGAATGCGATCTACCACGCCACGGGAAAAAGGGTGCGGGACTTCCCCATCACCCTCGACAAGCTGCTTTAAACCCTGGCTTCTTCCGTCGGCACATGCATGCGATCGCGATTGGCCAGGGTCGGGAACAGTTTGATCCAGACGCCGGTCACCACCAGGGTGCCGATTCCGCCCATGACCACCGCCGGCACGGTGCCGAACCAGTGGGCGGTGAGGCCGGATTCGAATTCGCCCAACTGATTCGAAGCGCCGATGAACAGGCCGTTCACGGCGCTGACTCGGCCGCGCATTTCATCCGGTGTTTCCAGTTGCACGAACGACGCGCGAATCACCATGCTGATCATGTCCGCCGCGCCCAACACCACCAGTACGGCCAAAGAGAACCAGAACGACGTGGACAGGCCGAACGCAATGGTCGCGACGCCAAACACGCCGACCGCGGTGAACATCACGCGGCCCACTTTGCGGTCCACGGAAAACCGCGCCAGCCACAGCGACATCAGCAACGCACCGACGGCTGGCGCCGAACGCAGGAGGCCCAGCCCCCAAGGGCCGGTCAGCAGGATGTCCTTGGCGAACACTGGCAGCAATGCTGTCGCGCCGCCGAGCAACACGGCGAACAAGTCCAGGGAAATGGCCCCGAGAATGTCCGGGCGGCTGCGAATGAAGCGGATGCCGGCCAGCAGCGAATCGAGGGTGGCCTTGCCTTTGTTCAGTGGCGTTTGCCGGGCGGGCAGGTTGAGCATCAGTGCGCAGGCGATCACATACAGGATCACTGTCGGCCCGTAGACCCAGACGCTGCCGAAGGCATACAGCAAACCACCGAGTGCCGGAGCGACGATGGTTGCCGATTGTTGCGCCGACTGCGCGGCGGCGACGGCGCGGGGGAACAGCGCTGCGGGAACGATGCTGGGCAGCAACGCCTGGGTGGTCGGCATCTCGAAGGAACGTGCGGCGCCGAGCAGGAACGCGAGGATGAAGATCATTTCCCGGGTGACGTGGCCGGTGGCGCCGCCAATCGCGAGGGTCAGCGCAATCAAGGCTTGCAGCGACTGGCAGATCGCCGCGACCTTGCGCCGGTCGTAGCGGTCGGCGACATGCCCGGTGTGCAGCATGAACAGCACGCGCGGGGCAAATTCCACCAGGCCGACCAGCCCCAGGTCCAGCACGTTGCCGGTCAGCTGATAGAGGTTCCAGCCGATGGCGACGGTGAGCATCTGAAAGCCACTGGCGGTAAACACCCGGGCCAGCCAGAACGCAATGAAAGGGCGGTGATGACGTAACAGCAAGGGCGCTTGGCTGGGCATCTGAGGCAGATCTTGAGCGAGGGGAAGGTCGAGATTATCACCAAGCTGTAACCAAAAGTTGCAGAGACGGGAAATTTAGTTAGCTAGACACCGATCCCTCTGGGAAAGTGTTGCGGCTGATTGCCAAGCCCGTGAGGCAACCTGTCACGCGGCAAAAGACCACACCGTCCATCGTCTAAAACCGGACTACTCTTTTACCCATGCTTGATCCAGATCAACACCTTCGTGGAATTGATCCGGTGGCCAGATGGCCAGATTCCCTACGTGTGATGTTTGTAAAAAAAGAACGAATGCAAATTCGCCACACTCCATATCCGTGGGGGCAGTGGGTGCAGGCTTAAGCCTTCAGCCGGTATTACCTGACAGAGGAAGACTTATGTTCGGTTTGGAGGCGCTTGATCTCGCCCGAATTCAGTTTGCGTTCACCATCTCGTTCCACATCCTGTTCCCGGCCATCACGATCGGTCTGGCGAGTTACCTGGCGGTACTCGAAGGCCTGTGGCTGAAAACCCACAACGATACCTACCGTGACCTGTACCACTTCTGGTCGAAGATCTTTGCCGTCAACTTCGGCATGGGCGTGGTCTCCGGGCTGGTCATGGCCTATCAGTTCGGCACCAACTGGAGCCGTTTCTCCGACTTCGCCGGGGCCGTGACCGGGCCCTTGTTGACCTATGAAGTGCTCACCGCGTTCTTCCTCGAAGCGGGTTTCCTCGGTGTCATGCTGTTTGGCTGGAACAAGGTCGGCCGCAATCTGCACTTCTTCTCGACGGTGATGGTGGCGGTCGGCACGCTGATTTCGACCTTCTGGATTCTCGCCTCCAATAGCTGGATGCAAACGCCCCAGGGCTTTGAAATCATCGACGGTCGTGTGATCCCGACGGACTGGCTGGCAGTGATCTTCAACCCGTCGTTCCCGTACCGCCTGGCGCACATGGCCACCGCCGCCTTCGTTGCCACGGCATTCTTCGTCGGTTCTTCGGCGGCCTGGCACTTGCTGCGTGGCAAGGACAACCCGGCCATTCGCACGATGCTTTCGATGGCCATGTGGATGGCCCTGATCGTGGCGCCCATCCAGGCCGTCATCGGTGACTTTCACGGGCTCAATACGCTGGAGCATCAGCCGGCAAAAATCGCCGCGATCGAAGGTCACTGGGAAAACGTCGGGGATGAACCCACGCCGCTGATCCTGTTCGGCTGGCCGGACATGAAAGCCGAGAAGACCAAATTTGCGGTCGAGATTCCATACCTGGGCAGCCTGATCCTCACCCACTCGCTGGACAAGCAAGTGCCGGCGCTCAAGGAGTTCCCGCCGGAAGACCGGCCGAATTCGACCATCGTGTTCTGGTCGTTTCGGATCATGGTGGGCCTGGGCTTCCTGATGATCTTCACCGGGTTGTGGAGCCTGTGGCTGCGCAAACGCGACAAGCTGTATACCTCGCGGCCGTTCCTGTACCTGGCGTTGTGGATGGGCCCGTCCGGCCTGATCGCGATCCTCGCCGGCTGGTTTACCACAGAAATCGGCCGCCAGCCGTGGGTCGTCTACGGCCTGATGCGCACGGCGGATGCGTCCTCCAATCACAGTTTCATGCAGATGAGCATCACGCTGATCCTGTTCGTCGTGGTGTATTTCGCGCTGTTCGGTGCGGGCCTGGGCTACATGATGCGTCTGGTACGCAAAGGGCCGAAGATCGACGAGGGCAAGGAAACCCCTGACGGTGGTCCAGGCAAGAAACGTACGCCGGCCCGTCCGCTGTCCGCCGCCGACGATTCCGCCGATGCCGATCACGGCCCCAGCCTGCAAAAGGAGATTTGAGTCATGGGTATTGATCTTCCGCTGATCTGGGCCGTGATCATCATCTTCGGCATCATGATGTACGTGGTCATGGACGGTTTCGACCTGGGGATCGGGATTCTCTTCCCGTTCATCCCGGGCAAGACCGACCGTGACGTGATGATGAACACCGTGGCGCCGGTCTGGGACGGCAACGAAACCTGGCTGGTACTGGGCGGCGCAGCGTTGTTCGGCGCGTTCCCTCTGGCGTATTCGGTGGTGTTGTCGGCGCTGTACTTGCCACTGATTTTCATGCTGATCGGGCTGATCTTTCGCGGCGTGGCTTTCGAGTTCCGCTTCAAGGCCAGGGACGACAAGCGCCATCTGTGGGACAAGGCGTTCATCGGTGGTTCCGTCGCAGCGACGTTCTTCCAAGGCGTCGCGCTGGGGGCGTTCATTGATGGCTTGCCGGTGGTCAACCGGCAGTTCGCCGGCGGTTCGCTGGACTGGCTGACGCCGTTCACGATGTTCTGCGGCGTGGCGCTGGTGGTGGCCTATGCGCTGCTCGGTTGCACGTGGCTGATCATGAAAACCGAAGGCAAGCTGCAAGAGCAGATGCACGATCTGGCGCGGCCACTGGCTTTCGTGGTGTTGGCCGTCATCGGCATCGTCAGCATCTGGACACCGCTGGCCCACGCTGAAATCGCCGCTCGCTGGTTTACGCTGCCGAACCTGTTCTGGTTCCTGCCGGTGCCGATTCTGGTGTTGGTGACCATGTATGGCCTGATCCGCGCCGTGGCCCGCAATGCGCACTACACGCCGTTCCTGCTGACGCTGGTGCTGATCTTCCTCGGCTACAGCGGCCTGGGCATCAGCCTGTGGCCGAACATCGTGCCGCCGTCGATCTCGATCTGGGACGCCGCTGCACCGCCGCAAAGCCAGGGCTTCATGCTGGTCGGCACGCTGTTCATCATTCCGTTCATCCTGGGCTACACCTTCTGGAGCTACTACGTGTTCCGCGGCAAGGTCACCCATGAAGATGGTTACCACTAGCGCACACGGCAACGGCGTACGGCTGAAACCTGCGCCGTTTCAGAGGAGATCACGATGATGGCTGGCAAACATTCCTTGCAGGAAATCGAAGCAGCAGAGAAAAAGCCGCTCTGGCAGCGACTCGGCTGGCTGGCGATGATCTGGACGGGCAGCGTGGTGGCGCTGTTCATCGTCGCGAGTCTGATGCGCATGTTCATGAATGCCGCAGGCCTCTCGACCCACTGAATTCGCAAGACCCCATCCCGATGCCTCGCGGCACGGATTCATAACCCTCCTGTGCTGGAGGGTTTTTTTTGCCCGGGATTATTTCCGCGCTTTGAGAATCACGAACTTCGGCGTGGCCGTCACTTGTTCGACACCACGGAACAACCGCGCCAGCTTGCTGTGATAACCCAGGTGGCGATTGCCGACGATGTACAGCGCACCGCCCACCACCAGCGCTTCCCGTGCCTGCTGGAACATCCGCCAGGCAAGAAAATCGCCCACCACTTGTTGCTGGTGAAACGGCGGATTGCACAGCACCACGTCCAGCGATTGTGCGTCCTGCCCGGCCAGACCGTCGCCGGCACGTACGATCACGTCCCGATCCCCCAGCGCCGCGCGCCAGTTCTCGGCGGCCGACTGCACCGCCATGAACGATTCGTCCACCAGCGTGTAGTGTGCCTCCGGGTTTTGCAGGGCGCTGGCGATGGCCAACACGCCGTTACCGCAACCAAGGTCGGCGACCCGCGCCGCGCCGAGGTTTTTCGGCAAGTGCGGCAGGAACGCCCGGGTGCCGATGTCTAGACCTTCCCGGCAAAACACGTTGGCGTGGTTGAGCAGTTCGATGGCCGGCGAGTCGAGTCGATAGCGGGTCGGGTAGGGCGACGTCGCGGGCGCTTTGGCTTCCGCCGTGGCGATCAACAGTCGAGCTTTCTTCACCGCCAATGAGGCCTGCACCGGGCCGATGTAGCGTTCCAGCAAATCCCCGGCCGCCCGTGGCAGATGCTTGATCATGGCTCCGGCAATCACCTGGGCGCCGGGTGCCAGTTGGTCTTGCAGGCGGATCAGTTGCTCTTCCAGCAGTGCCAGGGTTTTCGGCACCCGGATCAATACCCGGTCAAACGGGCCGGTGAACGCTTCGCTGGCAGGAACGCTCGGCACGGCATCAAATGCCTGGCCATTGCGGATCAGGTTCTTTTCCAGGCCCAGCAACGCCAGGAACGAGTCGCCACTGCTGGTGACCTGGACCTTGCCCGCCAGGCTGGCGGCCAGCGCGCCAAAACTGTCATTGAGCACCAGAACGCGCGTCTCCGCAGACGGTTGTTGTTCAGCCAGATGGCTGAGCAGGTATTCATCGGCGGCATCAAACGCTTGCAGCGGTTCGTTCTGCTGTTCGGGCTGGCGGATCAGGTCGAGTCGGGCGAAGGGCGTTTCGAGCAAAGGCATGGGGCGGGGCTCTGGGTAATCAACGGGTGTCCCGCGGCCCAGGGGCGTTGTAGCGGGCGAGGCCGTCCGAGTGTACTGCGTCGTGGAACTTCACACGTCATCACTCAGGAGGGGCTGCAAATGGTACGTTTTTTTCTCTTGGATTACCCGTGGCTTTTAACGGATCAACGGATCGAGTTGCTGTTGAGGTAGCCGGCCTGGATGGCCGCAATGATCGCCGAAATCTTGTTGCACACACCGAGTTTCTCTATGCAGCTCTGCGTGTGGAAATGCACGGTGCGCGGACTGAGGTTGAGAATTCTGGCGCTCTGTTCGGCGGTCTTGCCCGTTGCTGCCAGTTCCAGCACGGCTATTTCGCGAGGCGACAAATGCGGCGGCGGTCGTTTCATCGCCGGCTTGGGGAGTGACCGTACGACCAGTGCGTGCAAGTGATGAGCGATGAAAATCGAGAACCCGAGGTGTTCGTACAGCTCCAATGCCGTGAGTGGTTCACGGCTTCCAGCCAGGCTCAAAATGCTGCAGTGGCCACCTTCGTTGTCATGTACGGATTGTGACCAGCCGTGCTGCAAGCCCTGTTCAACGAGTGCATCCCACAGCCACGGCACCTCGGAGTAAACAGTCTTGCTCAACAAAATCGGCATCATGCTTTGATGGCAGTGGGCTACTACCGGATCCACTTCGCTCAGTTTTTTTGTTCATATTCCTTGTTCCATTCAGCGGGGAAATTGTTACGTCGAATAGTGCAGGGGTGGTTGTTTTTTGTTTGATAAGTAGTTGAAAAAGCGAAAAATTTAAAGCCGATATTATTCGCGAATTCAAGAGCGTTCGAGTACGCGGAATCAATATCCGTCGTGCGCGAAAGTAGTTCAAGTTGCGACTCCTTCCACGGCTCCATGATGTATCTCCACTATTTTGTTTCTTTGGGGGGTGCCTGTTGGATCCGAGATCCTGCACGGGGTCGAGTGTAGGACGATTCCTATGGAGATATGATATTTTTTTGCTGTTTTAATCTTTAAAAATTAAATATCCGGTTCTAATAAAATACCGTTCACGATATGTCGACTTTAATGTTATTGAGTGTTTTATAAGTGTGCTAACTAAATGGTGCATGTAATAGTTAATGCTTTTTAATCTTGTTGAGAGGCTAACGCTAAAGGCATTACAAATCGTCGGTGTTTAACCGGCGAGCTTTGCGGGACACTGGAGGCACCTGTTCAATGGAGCGCCCCATGACTGCCAGCGCAGAAAAATTCACCCGCCAGACCCTGCTCGACGTCCAACCACTGACTCCGAGCCTGTTCACCCTGCGCACGACACGGGATCCGGGTTTTCGTTTTCGTGCCGGGCAGTTCGCCCGGTTGGGAGTCACAAAGGCTGATGGCAGTACAGTGTGGCGTGCCTATTCCATGGTCTCCTCACCTTACGACGAGTTCCTCGAGTTCTTTTCCATTGTGGTGCCGGGGGGCGAGTTCACCAGTGAGCTGAGCCGGCTGGGCGTGGGCGATACCTTGCTGGTCGACCGCCAGGCCTTTGGTTACCTGACGCTTGACCGTTTTGTCGACGGTCGCGATCTCTGGTTGTTATCCACAGGCACCGGCGTGGCGCCGTTCCTGTCGATCCTGCAGGACTTCGAAGTCTGGGAGCGGTTTGAACGAATCATTTTGGTCTACAGCGCCCGTGAAGTGCGGGAACTGGCGTATCAGGAACTGATCGCGGGGTTGGCGCAACGTGACTACCTGGCCGAATACGCGCACAAACTGCAGTTTATCCCCGCTGTCACGCGCGAGGCGCATCTGGGGGCGTTGAACGGGCGCATCACCACGCTGATCGAGACGGGCGAACTCGAGCGAATCGCGGGTGTAGCGCTGACGGCCGAGCATTCGCGGGTCATGCTCTGTGGCAATCCGCAGATGATCGATGACACACGCAAGCTGCTCAAGCAGCGCGACATGCACCTGAGCCTCAGTCGGCGTCCAGGGCAGGTAGCGGTGGAAAACTACTGGTAAAAAAACGGCGCCCGAAGGCGCCGTTTTCGCATGCAGCCAGTCACTGAGGCCGATTGTTCTGGGCCTTCAGCAGATCGCGGATCTCGCCCAGGAGTTCTTCTTCCTTGGTTGGAACAGGCGGCAGGGTAGGTGCTACGGCCTCCTCGCGCTTCAAGCGGTTAATGGCTTTGACGCCCATGAAGATCGCAAACGCGACGATGATGAAGTCGATCATGCTCTGGATGAATTTGCCGTAAGCCAGCACCACGGCGGGGGTGTCACCGCTGGCGGCCTTGAGTGTGATGGCCAGGTCACTGAAATCCACCCCGCCGATCAGCAGGCCGATGGGAGGCATGACTACGTCGCCGACGAACGATGAAACGATCTTGCCGAAGGCGGCACCGATGATGATACCGACGGCCATGTCGACCACATTGCCTTTGACCGCGAAGGCCTTGAACTCACTGATCACGCCCATAGGTTATTTCCTTGTTACAGATGAGGTTGGTAACACAGTGTAAGTCAGCCACAGCCTTCTCGCTCGACACAACTGCTTACGGAGCTTGCCTGCAATCGACTGGGGCAGCGGAGAAAAGTTTACAAAACCATCGTTTCTGCACGGATTGCTCCTGCTGATCTGGCCATTTTGAGTCGCACTTCCTATCCTTGTGGGCATTCTTTCTGTCCTTGTTTGACGTGCCAGCTGCAAATGAGGCGCACTTGATTTCAGAACGGAAAAGTTGGTGGTTGCATGAGCAATAGTTGTTCTTGAGTTTTACATTGTCACATCTGATGTATAACTCTATCGCCTGCTATTAGTTGTCATTCTTACGGGGGTAGCAAAGTGCTGTTATTTTTTTGAATGGTGGCGTGATGAGTTAAGTTGTACGTTTTTTAGCGGAAGTATAAAGGGTTTGTACAAGTTCTAGTTTAAATGATGGGTCACCTTTGATGGTCCACAGGCATGTCAATGTGCAAAGTTGTACAAGTTTGTGAGATATCGCTCGACCTTTGGATTTCCCGCTCATCTCATAGGTGACAGGAAAGTTCATCAGGTAACTGCTTTACGCTGATCCGCCCCAGCTGAGCTATCATCGCGTTTTTTGCCGGGAGTTCCGATGGCCAAGGCCAAACGCATGTACGGCTGCACCGAGTGCGGCTCAACGTTCCCCAAGTGGGCCGGCCAGTGCGGAGAGTGCGGGGCCTGGAATACCTTGACCGAAACCATGGTCGAGAGCGGTGGTGCCGCAGCGCCCAGCGGTCGCACCGGCTGGACGGGGCAGCAGGCACAGATCAAGACCCTGGCTGAAGTCAGCGTCGAAGAAATTCCGCGCTTTTCCACTGCCTCCAGCGAACTCGACCGCGTGTTGGGAGGCGGGTTGGTGGATGGCTCGGTGGTACTGATCGGCGGTGACCCCGGCATCGGTAAATCAACCATCTTGTTGCAAACCTTGTGCAACCTCGCCAAGAGCATGCCGGCGCTTTACGTCACCGGTGAGGAATCCCAGCAGCAGGTGGCCATGCGCGCCCGGCGCCTGGGGTTGCCGCAGGATCAGCTGCGCGTCATGACCGAAACCTGCATCGAAACCATCATCGCCACGGCCCGGGTGGAAAAACCCAAGGTCATGGTGATCGACTCGATTCAGACGATCTTCACCGAACAACTGCAGTCGGCGCCGGGCGGGGTTTCCCAGGTTCGCGAGAGCGCAGCTTTGCTGGTGCGCTACGCCAAACAGAGTGGCACGGCGATTTTCCTGGTCGGTCACGTAACGAAAGAGGGCGCACTGGCCGGACCGCGAGTACTGGAGCACATGGTCGACACCGTGCTGTATTTCGAAGGCGAGTCCGATGGTCGTTTGCGTTTGCTGCGGGCGGTGAAGAACCGTTTCGGCGCGGTCAACGAACTGGGCGTGTTCGGCATGACCGACAAGGGCTTGAAGGAAGTGTCCAACCCGTCGGCAATTTTTCTGACCCGTGCCCAGGAAGAAGTCCCGGGCAGTGTGGTCATGGCGACGTGGGAAGGGACCCGGCCCATGCTGGTGGAAGTACAGGCACTGGTAGATGACAGCCACTTGGCCAATCCGCGTCGGGTCACGCTGGGGCTGGATCAGAATCGGCTGGCGATGTTGCTGGCGGTATTGCACCGGCATGGTGGCATTCCGACTCACGACCAGGACGTGTTCCTCAACGTGGTGGGCGGTGTGAAGGTGCTGGAAACCGCCTCCGACCTGGCGTTGATGGCCGCAGTCATGTCCAGCTTGCGCAACCGCCCTTTGCCCCACGATTTGCTGGTGTTTGGTGAAGTCGGTTTGTCCGGTGAGGTGCGCCCGGTACCCAGTGGTCAGGAGCGCTTGAAGGAGGCCGCCAAGCACGGTTTCAAACGGGCCATCGTGCCGAAGGGCAACGCCCCGAAAGAGGCGCCGCCGGGGTTGCAGATCATCGCAGTGACCCGTCTGGAACAGGCCCTCGACGCACTCTTCGAGTAAGCACAACCCCTTGTAGGAGCCGGCTTGCTGGCGATTGCGGTGGGTCAGCTACCAAATTTTTGGCTGGACAGACGCTATCGTCGGAACGCCGCCCGCAGCAAGCCGGCTCCTACACAAGTGAGGTCACACTTCTATCAGCGCACCCAACTCGCGCTCCAGCTCCCGCTGATCCCCCAGATTGAGCTCGATCAACCGCCGCAGCCGTTCAATGGATTCCAGGCTTATGTATCGGCAAACGAAACCCAAATGGCGGGGATCGTCGTGCTTCAGTTGCACGTCCATCTTGATGTCAAAATCGTTGCTGAGGTGAATGTCGACGGAAAAGATCTGTTTCGGGTCGCCCAGCCATGGCTCGGGCCGCTCGATCAGCAATCCCTTGAGCGACAGGTCAATCAGCTTCACTGGCCAGATGTACTCCCCCTGGCTCAACTCGGTTCGGGCATCGAACGCAATACGTTTGAAGCGGCGACGATCGGCAGGGTGTTCGCTCATGGCGTAATCCTCTGAATGTTCGCTGACTATAGACCCGCATTGTGAATGCCTGCCAGCCGGTGCAGGCGCCTAGACCAATGTCGGGGTATGGCCTTTGCCGTCAGGAGAGCTAAACTCGGGGTGGCTGTCTTTCTTGTCCACCCTGGCTGGAATAAAAAAATGAAAAATAATAATAGCCTGCTACGCCATCTACCCTGGCTGCTGCTGGCAATCGTAGGAGCGTGCGCCCTTGGCGTAGTGGCATTGCGCCGAGGCGAGGCAATCAACGCCTTGTGGATTGTGGTCGCTGCCGTGGCCATTTATCTGGTTGCGTACCGTTACTACAGTCTGTTCATCGCTAACAACGTGATGCAACTCGATCCGCGTCGGGCCACCCCCGCCGTGCTCAACAACGATGGTCTGGACTACGTCCCCACCAACAAACACATCCTCTTCGGTCACCACTTCGCGGCCATCGCCGGCGCGGGTCCGCTGGTCGGTCCGGTATTGGCGGCGCAAATGGGCTATCTGCCCGGCACGCTGTGGCTGATTGCCGGCGTGGTGCTGGCCGGTGCGGTTCAGGACTTCATGGTCCTGTTCATGTCCACCCGCCGCAACGGTCGTTCCCTGGGCGACATGGTCCGCGAAGAAATGGGCCGCATCCCCGGCACCATCGCGCTGTTCGGCTGCTTCCTGATCATGATCATCATCCTTGCGGTGCTGGCGCTGATCGTGGTCAAAGCCCTGGCCGAAAGCCCGTGGGGTATTTTCACGGTGATGGCGACCATCCCGATCGCGATGTTCATGGGCATCTACATGCGCTACATCCGCCCGGGCCGCATTGGCGAGATTTCGGTGATCGGCGTGTTGCTGCTGCTCGGTTCGATCTGGCTCGGCGGGCAGATTGCCGCTGATCCGGTCTGGGCCAAGGCTTTTACCTTCAATGGCGTGCAGATTACCTGGATGCTGGTCGGTTACGGTTTCGTGGCCGCCTCGTTACCGGTCTGGCTGATCCTGGCACCCCGTGACTACCTCTCCACGTTCCTGAAAATCGGCACCATCATTGCGCTGGCGATCGGTATCCTGATCACCACGCCTGAGCTGAAAATGCCGGCACTGACCCAGTTCATCGACGGCACCGGTCCGGTATGGAAGGGCGGTCTGTTCCCGTTCCTGTTCATCACCATCGCCTGTGGCGCGGTCTCGGGTTTCCACGCGCTGATCTCCTCCGGCACCACGCCGAAGTTGCTGGATAACGAAACCAACGCGCGCTACATCGGTTACGGCGGCATGTTGATGGAGTCGTTCGTGGCGATCATGGCCATGGTGGCTGCTTCGGTGATCGAGCCGGGCGTGTACTTCGCCATGAACAGCCCGGCTGCCGTTGTCGGTGGTGACGTGGTGGCTGTGGCGCAAACCGTCAGCAGCTGGGGCTTTGCAATTACCCCGGAAGCACTGCAAGCGGTGGCCAAGGACATCGGTGAAACCACCATCCTGGCCCGCGCCGGCGGTGCGCCGACCCTGGCGGTCGGTATCGCGCAGATCCTGCACAGTGTCCTGCCGGGTGAAAACACCATGGCGTTCTGGTACCACTTCGCGATCCTGTTCGAAGCGCTGTTCATCCTGACCGCAGTAGATGCCGGCACCCGTGCCGGACGCTTCATGCTCCAGGATTTGCTCGGCTCCTTCGTACCGGCGCTGAAACGCACCGAATCCTGGACCGCCAACCTGATCGCCACCGCCGGTTGTGTGGCGATGTGGGGCTGGTTGCTGTATCAGGGCGTGGTCGATCCGCTGGGTGGCATCAACACCTTGTGGCCACTGTTCGGCATCTCCAACCAGATGCTGGCCGGTATCGCGCTGATGCTCGCGACCGTTGTGCTGATCAAAATGAAACGCCAGCGCTACGTCTGGGTGACCATGCTGCCTGCGGTCTGGTTGCTGATTTGCACCACCACCGCCGGCTTCATCAAGCTGTTCGACGCCAACCCGGCGATCGGCTTCCTGTCGCTGGCGAAAAAATACAGCGATGCGCTGGCCAACGGTCAGATCCTCGCCCCGGCCAAGGACATCACTCAGATGCAACACGTGATCTTCAACGCCTACACCAACGCAACGCTGACGGCGCTGTTCCTGTTCGTGGTGTTCAGTATCCTGTTCTATGCGCTCAAGGTCGGCATTGCCGCCTGGGGTAAAAAAGAGCGTACGGATAAAGAATCGCCATTCCAGGCCCTGCCGGATGCGTGATCGAGGAGTGCAGCATGTTCAATGACCTGAGTCGCCTCGGTAAATACCTCGGTCAGGCCGCGCGCCTGATGGTCGGCATGCCCGACTACGACACTTACGTCGAGCACATGCAAAACAAGCACCCGGACAAACCGGTGATGAGCTACGAGATGTTCTTCCGGGAACGTCAGGAAGCCCGTTACGGTGGCAAGGGTGGGCCGAAGTGCTGTTGACCTGAAGTCAGGTTGACGCAATCCCCTGTGGGAGCGAGCCTGCTCGCGAAAGCGGTGTATCAGTCGACATTAATGTTGCCTGACACGACCTTCGCGAGCAGGCTCGCTCCCACATTTGTTTTTGTGTTGATTTCTAATTTTGCGAAACAGGAGATACCAGTTGTCCTCTCCAATCCCGGTCACGATCCTCAGCGGCTTCCTCGGCGCCGGCAAGACCACACTGTTGCGCCACCTGCTCAAAGCCGAGCACGGCCTGAAAATCGCCGTGATCGAAAACGAATTCAGTGACGCCGGTATCGACACCCAGCTGTTGGGCGACGAGCCGGTGCAAGTGATGACGCTGTCCAACGGCTGCGTCTGCTGCACCATTCACACGGACCTGACCAAGGCGCTTTACCTGTTGCTCGAGCGCTTGGACAGCGGCGAAATCGCCTTCGACCGTCTGGTGATCGAATGCACGGGCCTGGCCGATCCGGCCCCGGTGGCGCAAACCTTTTTCATCGACGAGGAATTGCGCGAACGTTACATCCTCGACGGCATCATCACGCTGGTCGATGCGGCGCACGCCGACGTCCACCTGACCCAGACCATCGCCCAGGCGCAGATCGGTTTCGCCGACCGTTTGCTGGTGAGCAAGCGCGATCTGGTGGACGAACCGACCTTCACCGCGTTGAGCGAACGCCTGACCCGCATCAACCGTCGCGCGCCGATTCGCCTGGTCGACCATGGCCAGATCGATCTCGCCGAACTCCTCGACGTGCGCGGTTTCAACCTGAATGCCGACCTGGGTGGCGGGGTGAGTTTGCGCCCGGTGAGCAAAGCACCTTCCATCGACCGCATTTCCAGCCTGGTGCTGCGCACCGACAAACCGCTGGATATCGACAAGCTCAGCGAGTTCATGAACGAACTGCTGGAAGACCACGGCAAGCAATTGCTGCGCTACAAAGGTGTGCTGAACATTCTTGGCGAGCCGCGGCGCATGGTGTTCCAGGGGGTGCTGAAGCTGTACGGTTTCGATTGGGATACGGAGTGGGCGGAAGGCGAAACACGGGAAAGCGTGATCGTGTTTATTGCCGATGATTTGCCGGAGGAGAAGATTCGCGAGGGGTTTGCGCGGGTGGCGGCAGACTAATACATCGGCGACAGATATGACGCCATCGCGGGCAAGCCCGCTCCCACAGGTTTAGTGGTCGGGAATAGAACCGAAAAACACCAAAGATCACTGTAGGAGCGGGCTTGCCCGCGATGGCTATTCAACTGGCAACACGATTCCGGCTCAGACGCGGTCCTGAGTTCAGCAATACTTCCTCCAGCTCATCCAGATGCCGATTCAGCAATGTGACCGCACTCACCGCATCCCCACGCTCCACCGCCTCCAGAATTCCGGCATGCACCCGCCAATCGCAATAACCCTCCGCCGACACATCAAACTGCGCAATCGCCAGTGAGGTCAGCGGCACAAGGCTGCCAAGAAAATGCGTCATCGGCGCATTCCCCGCCATCTCCGCCAACTGCAAATGGAACATCCCCGCCAACCGGATCGCCGCGCCACGTGTCGTGCATCGACGCTCGCTATCGATCAGCCCGCGCAGACGTTCCAGGTTTTGCAGCCGGGATTGCTGACATGCCAATTGCAGCACCATGGTTTCGCTCAGGCGCCGCGCATGCAGGGTCTGTCGGGTTTGTTCGCTATCGAGCAGGGCAACGCGGGGGCGATGTTGGGTGCGCAGCACGATGATCTGTTGATGGGACAGTTGCATCAACACCCCGCGAATCTCGCTGCGGCGAGCGCCGAACAGTTGCGCCAGGCTGTCTTCCGTAAAGCGACTGCTCGCCTGCAGGCGCTGTTCGAGAATGGCGTCGAACACCCGCGAGTAGAGATCCTCCGCCAGCGGGGAAAAGGGCAGGGCAACGAGCGTTTTTGCTGAGGCGAAGCTGTTCATGGCCTGTCTCCGGTTGCAAGAGGTTTCAACTGCCGAGGTTGTCGTCCGGGATGTTCAATTCGATGCCCATCCGCTGGCCTTCACGCAGGATGTGCCGACGCATTTCGGCACTGGCCTGGGCGCTGTTCTTGCTGCGGATCGCGCGTACCACGGCTTCGTTTTCTTCAAGGCGTTCGGCCAGATGCTCCGGAGAGTTGCGCAGCACCTCGGCACTTTGCTTGAGGGCGTTGCCGGTCTGCTGCACCACGCTCTGGAAAATCGGGTTGGACGTCAGCGCGAACAGTTCTTCGTGGAACGCGATGTAGGCGTTGGCCCCGGCCTCGCTGTCATTGGCCTCCAAGGCTTCGCGCATGTCCATGAGGGTCAGGCGCAGTTGCCCGACTTCCTTGCTGCTGATCGATTGCGCGACCAGGCCGACGATAAATGGCTCAAGGGTGTAGCGCAGTTGCAGCACATCTTCCAGGCTCGCACCGGCCACCGCGCTGTCGTGGCTTTGACTGTCGCTGAGGTGGGCGTCGAGCACCACCACGCCTTTGCCGGGCATCGAACGCACCAGGCCGAGGGTTTCCAGCACGATCACCGCTTCGCGCAGGCTCGGGCGGCTGATGCCCAGTTGTTCGGCCAGTTCGCGCTGCCCCGGCAGCATTTCGCCAGAGCGCCACTGACCACGGGCCAGCGCGGCCCGAAGTTTTTCTACCACTGAATTTACGACGGTTGACGAGGTAATCACTGTCCGCTCCAAGTCGCGATAAATGTGCCCGCCCGTGGGCAGGCACAGGTTGTTTTTAAAATTCCTGCTGGTGCGCCGGCGCCACCGGTTTTCTCGGCTGGAAGGTATAACCCACCTGACCGGAAAGCACTTTGTTCGCACGTTGGATATCGATGTCCTTTTCCCAGCGCGCGATGGCCACGGTGGCGACGCAGTTGCCGATCAGGTTGGTCAGCGCCCGGCCAATGCCCATGAACCAGTCCACAGCGAGTACCAGCACCAGCCCGACCACAGGAATCGCCGGGATTGCCGTCAGCGTCGCCGCCAGAATCACCAACGCCGAGCCGGGAATCCCGTGGGCGCCTTTGGAGGTGATCAACGACACCAGCAAAATCGTCAGCAGATCGGTCATGGCCAGCGGCGTGCCGGTGGCATTGGCGATGAAGACAATCGCGAGGGTCAGGTAGATCGAGAAACCGTCGAGGTTGAAGGAGTAACCGGTGGGAATCACCAGGCCCACCGTCGAACTGCCGATGCCCAGGTGTTCGAGCTTGCGCATGATTTGTGGCAGCACCGCATCGGAAGAAGCCGTGCCCATGACGATCATCAGTTCTTCGCGCAGGTATTTCAGCAGCGGCCACATGCGCAGGCCGGACAGGCGCATCACCAGGCCAAGGATCAGTGTCACGAACGCCACGCAGGTCAGGTAAAACAGGCCGACCAGGCTGCCCAGGTGTTGCAGGGAATCGAGGCCATATTTGCTGGTGGTGAATGCGATTGCGCCGAACACGCCGATCGGCGCCAGGCGCACGATCATGCCCATGATGCGGAAGATCACGTGGCTCAGCTCATTGATCAGCCGGGAAATGCCCGATGCCGCTTCGCCCACCAGGTTCAGCGCGCTGCCGAACAACACGGAAAACAGCAGCACTTGCAGGATGTTGTTGTCGGCGAACGCACCGATCACGGAGGTCGGAATCAGGTCCATCAGGAACTGCGTGGTGGTGTGCATGTGCTGGCCGCGCTGGGCAATGTCGCCCATGTCGGCGGCAGACAGTTGCTCCAGATGAATATTCGCGCCGCTGCCGATGCCGGTACTGAACGCAAACACCAGGCCGATCACCAGTGCGATGGTAGTCAGCACTTCGAAATAGATCACCGACTTCAAGCCGATGCGTCCGACCTTCTTCAGGTCGCCGGCACCGCTGATGCCGCTGACCACCACGCAGAACACGATCAGGCCGATGAGCATCTTGATCAGCTTGATGAAGCCGTCACCGAGGGGTTTGAGTTGGGCGGAGTATTCGGGGAGGGTCAGCCCGCAGACGATGCCGAGCACCAGTCCGAGAACCACTTGAAGGAAGATTGAACGCGAGCACCATCTGAGCATGGGAGGAATCCTGGTCGGTGTCCTGGCTGCCGTGCGCTGTGCGCATCAGATTCAGGACTTAATTATTGTGGTCTTACCGGTATGTCCAGTGCAGGCGCAGTCTACGCCCGGTTTTTTTGCATTTACAAGGGGGAATCGAAAAATTGGCATGACCGGTCTGACCAGTGGTGCCTGAGTGGCATAGGGTTTATCGGTGCTAGCGGCCATGGAGTAATGCAAGCCTCAACGGAATAACGTCAACCGGTGGGCGTCGTTTGATTTTCAGGGGCATCAGGTTGTAAACGGATATTAAATTGCATTCGCGCAAGTTTTAACTGAATCAAATGGCAGTGTGTGAATTGATTATGAAATCGTGTTTTTGCAACATGAAGAAAGCAATGAAAGTTTAAGTTTTGTTGGTTTTGCCTGCCGTGGGTGTGTTCGAGTTTTACAAGTTGTTTAGGGGGCAGGGACTTGTGTGATTGGATGTGGTTGCGACAGAGCGTCGTTATCTTATGTTGTTCTTAGTATTTTGTTTCATTTGAACGGAGATTAAAGTCGCTAGTAGATGATAATTTTGATTTTCGCCACCTAAGGCGAATAACTTTTTATCAGGAGATACTACATGCAAGAACTAATCATGGATCTGTCCGGAGAGTTTGGTGCGGATTTCCAGTCCTATGTGAATTCTGGTAGCGCGATTGTTGTAGCGGAAGTGGGTTGTGAAACCACTCTTAGTTGTTCGACCCTGGGCTGCACCGTCCTCGGCTGCTGCATCCCGTAATGACAAAGGGCGGGCCTTGGCCCGCCCTGCTTCCCGCAAGTGTCCGGTATTGGCCAATTTTCTGAGTGTCGAGTAAACATCATGAGCGCAGCAAAAGCGCACGAATATGACGCATTGAGCAAAATGATCGATCTTCTGCATAAGGAAGATAAAGCTGTTCAATATTATTTTGGTGTCGATAGAAAGACGTTGCTGGAAGAATATCGCAATGCATTGTTTTCCGGTGAGACTATGCATTCTGCGGTGGGTGACGAGTTTCAGGCGGCAGTTAAATTAGTTGTTTCATTGTTGTCGGGGGATGAGGTTGAGCGAGTTTCATTTGGCAAATTTTGTGCTCGCTGGTATGAATTTCTAAAGCATGTTTTTGAAAGTGATGCCAGATACGAGTCCGTCTGTAGCTGGATTGATGTCGATACATTCCTATCAAGTATTCGCACTCATGTGACTGTACTGGTTAAAAGTCTCTCGGAAAAGTCGCTGGTCCATTATCTGAATAGCCGGATAGCTGATGGCGATGAACTTGACCCGGAAACTCTTGATCAGGAGCTGGCTGGCGAAGGGCTGGGCCCCTTCCTCAACTCATATCCCGTATTGACACGTTTACTGGTGGCGCGGATCGAGGATACGGCGGCGTACCTGTACAAAATCCTCAAGTGTTTGGCCGTTGATTTTCCAGCGCTCAAGAACACCTTTGCCTTGTCGCACCAGCGCATCGACGCCATTTCCCTGGGGCTCGGAGATGCCCACGCCAACGGCGAAACCGTCTGTTGCGTGCGGATCGGCAACCAGGAGCTGATCTTCAAGCCAAGAAGCAACCGTGAAGCGTTGTTTTACACGGCTTTGCTCGAGCAATTGCGGACGCAGACTGACAACAGCTGCTTCGCCATCCATGCACCGTTGATGGTTTCTCTGGATGATCACTGCTGGATCGAAAAAATTGAAAATGTTCCCTGCCAGACTGAAGGTGAGTTATCGCTCTTCTTTCAGCGTCTTGGGGCTCAGGTTGCGGTCATCCATGCCTTGAACGGCATCGACTTTCATTACGAAAACATCATTGCCTGTGGCAGCAGTCCGGTCATGATCGATCTGGAATGCCTGTTCACACCAGCCATGGTCGATTTAAAGGTCGATGTGCCCCATGGCCGGGCGTTGTTCCAGATCATCAAACTCAACAGCCAGTCGGTGTTTACCACCGGTTTTGTGCCTAACTCAGCGGGTTCGGAGAACGATCAGAGCGGGCTGACCCGGCAGCAACAGTTCGTCGCCAGCAGAAAACAGCTGGTTCTTCAGGATGGCTTTTATCGCTTGCAGGTGCATGAAGTCGACAGCCGTCCGATGATGCGACACCTGCCTGTTTTTGCCGACGAAACGCGTTCAGTCACAGACTACCGCGGCGCTTTTTTCTGTGGTTTTGAGCAGGGTTACGATGAAGTCGTTAACCGCCGCGACGAAATACTCGAATTGCTGGAAAAACATGCCGAAGGGTTGAAGTCCCGGGTGCTGATCAAGAATACCCAACGCTACGCAGACTTCATCGCAATGATGAGTCATCCGCGTTTTACCCAATGCCAGATGAAGCATGATCTTCTGCTGGCAACCTTATGGTCCGATCTCGGCGACGAGCTCATTGAGCACGACATCCCACGGCACGAGATCAACGACCTGAAGAAGGCAAATTTCCCGAGCTTCACTCAATCATTGCTCTCCAATTGTTTGCTCAACGCCCATGGGCGGACCGTTACTCATTTGCCTATCGAGCGGCCCTTCGAGAGCTGCCGACGCAAGCTGGAAATGCTGTCCCCCAAAGACAAGGCGTTTCAGATTCATATATTGCAGGCGTGTCTGGTGCCCGGCGCCAGGGAGTCACTTGATCGTAGCCATCATCTGCTAGCCGTCCCTGATCTCGGCCGCGAGCAGTATCTTGACGGTGCGATGCGCATTGCCCGGGTCATTGAAAAAAACCGCATAGAAGGTGAAGCAGGCGATGTTGGCTGGACATTCATGGATACGCATCCACGAACCCGCCGCAATTTCATCACACACATGGGCAACAGCTTGTACAACGGAATGGGGGGGCTGGCGCTTTTTTACCTGAGCCTGTTCCGGGTCAGTGGAGCGACGCGCTATCGGGATGAAGCCGAGCGAATCCTGGGTGCGATACACCAGTCCCAGGAGCATTTCCCGAACAAGCTGGCAGTCAGTGCGTACCTCGGTCTGACGTCCTATCTGTATGTATTGGTCAATTATGAGCTGATGACTGGCCGCAAGACCTATCAGGCAACAGTCGAAGAATTGCTGGTTAAACTCGCGGATTTTCCACGCGAAGACGACGAGTTCGATTTCGTTCAGGGCTGGTGTGGCGCTCTCACAGTTCTGGTGAATCTTTATCAGCTCCAAGAGCGTGAAGCATTGCGCGCCCTGATTGAAAAGCTCTCCCATGCCATTCAATCGGCACTGGTGCTGGACAACGGAACACTGCTGCTCAATTCAACGGCCAAACCGCTGTGGACTGGTTTTTCTCATGGCATCGCCGGGGTTTTGCAGGCCATCGGCAAGGCGTGGGAGGTCACGAAAGATCCGTTGCTTGCCGAGTTGATTACGCAGTGGGTGCAGGCAGAAAACCGCCTGACGGTGGATGGTTTCTGGCTTGATCTCCGGGAAAACGCGCAGTCGGCGTCCCTTTCGAAGTGGTGTCATGGCGACGGCGGTATTCTCCTTTCCCGGCATTGGCTGGCTCAAGCGATGGGGCCCGCGCTGGACGCCGAAAACAGAACAGTGCTCGAGCAGGATGTCGAACGCTGCGAGCGCCATTTGTGGGAGCAGGGCCTGGGGTCTGGTTACAGCCTGTGCCATGGTGATTTTGGCAATCTGATGTGCCTGCTCAAACTCTATCGCGACACAAGCAATGAACAGGGCATTGCGAAGGTAAACCGCGCACTCTCCCAAGTGGCTCACAATTTTTTCAAGGAAAATTTCCTGGATGAGCACACCATTCCCGACCTGGGCCTGATGCTCGGCATCACGGGTGTCGGTCAGGCTCTATTGCAGGCCGTGGATGCCGGTTTGCCGGATGTGTTGTCGCTGGATTTCGCGAGACCGATACCTATCTGAGCAACAAAACCTGGACGAAAAAAATCGGCTATTACTGGCTAGGCGATCACTCAAGTCTTCTTGCTTAGTATTTGGCCGCAAGAAACCACAATACGATGCCTGAACTGGCATCGGATTTTCTATGTGCCTTGCGATGGAACTGGAACTGATCTGCTACTTCGCCACTACTCCAATCAATCGCAGAAATGTGCTCGTGAAGTGTGATTTTGTTTATTGCTGATGATTTGCTCTGAGTTCTTGATGAACGTGGTTTGGGCAGATTATGTAATGATAATTAAAATATGCGGTGTCGGCGCAAAGGCTTTTGTGGTCACGCTTTTATATAAATTCAATTCTCGATGAGCGAGTCGGAAATACAACATTGCCATTGCCTAAGTGTTGTTATGTGTGTGGTTTTGTTATGTCGTGTACGCCTACGCTCATCCTTTAGTTGTCTGATTTTATGTTTTATGGTGTCGTGAGCTAGTGGTTTGTAGTTGTCATTTAACGTAACGCTTCATGGCTTTGGCAGGTGCTGGGCTTGTGCTATTTTTTAATCGCGCTAAATACGGCGCCTTATAAAACTGAGAGTATTCGATATGAGTGAGCAAATTTTAAAAATGTCCGGTGACTTTCATGGTGAGTTTGAAAGTTATCAAAACGCTGGTCATTCTCGTGTTGAGTCTGTAGCGACGACTATCGTTGAATGTGGGACTGTTAACTGCACTGTAATTTTATGTTGATTGCAGTTGGTTGGCTGTTTTGAAGTTGCTGTGAGTGTAACTTTGAAGGGATAGTGTAACGTGGTGTCGTAAATTGTGTAGATGAATGCTTCTGGGTGGCAGTTGTTGGCATCCAGAGGTTTTTGCCGCGCCCTATTGGGACTGTTTTTGGTAAATGTCCTGTTAGCGCGCAAGTTGAAAAGTTCGAGGCATAAAAAATCCGATGCCAGAAGTCTGACATCGGATTTTCGGAAAAGCCCGGGCCCTATCTAAATGCTTAAGTGATCAGCATTACAACCTTGGCCGGGTTTTTGTTCAGGCGACTTACAATCAGGCGCCGTAAACCGGCAGCTTCTTGCAGATGGCCTTGACCTTCTCACGAACGGCGTCGATCACCGCTTCGTTGTTCAGGTCTGCCAGGATGTCGCAGATCCAGCCGGCCAGTTCCTTGCACTCTGCTTCCTTGAAGCCGCGAGTGGTCACAGCCGGGGTGCCGAAGCGCAGGCCGGAAGTGACGAACGGGGAGCGTGGATCGTTTGGCACGGAGTTCTTGTTCACGGTGATGAAGGCTCTGCCCAGTGCGGCGTCAGCATCTTTACCGGAGATTTCCTGCTTGATCAGCGACAGCAGGAACAGGTGGTTTTCAGTACCGCCGGACACTACGTCGAAACCGCGCTCGATGAAGACGCTGGCCATGGCCTGGGCGTTTTTCACCACTTGTTGCTGGTAAGCCTTGAACTCAGGCTGCAGCGCTTCCTTGAAGCAGATCGCCTTGGCAGCGATCACGTGCTCCAGCGGGCCACCCTGGGCGCCCGGGAATACCGCGGAGTTCAGCTTCTTCTCGATGTCGGCGTTGGCGCGAGCCAGGATCAGGCCGCCACGTGGGCCGCGCAGGGTCTTGTGCGTGGTGGTGGTCACGACGTCAGCGAATGGAACCGGGTTCGGGTAGACGCCAGCGGCGACCAGACCGGCCACGTGGGCCATGTCGACGAACAGGTAGGCGCCAACCTTGTCAGCGATGGCGCGGAAACGCGGGAAGTCGAGGATCTGCGAGTAGGCAGAGAAACCGGCCACGATCATTTTCGGCTTGTGCTCAACGGCCAGGCGCTCGACTTCGTCGTAGTCGATCAGGCCATTGGCGTCGATGCCGTACTGAACGGCGTTGTACAGCTTGCCGGAGGAGGAAACGCTGGCACCGTGGGTCAGGTGACCACCGTGGGCCAGGCTCATGCCCAGGATGGTGTCGCCAGCCGACAGCAGAGCCAGGTAAACGGCGCTGTTGGCTTGCGAACCGGCGTGCGGCTGAACGTTGGCGTAATCGGCGCCGAACAGCTCTTTGGCACGGTCGATGGCCAATTGCTCAACCACGTCGACGTACTCGCAACCACCGTAGTAGCGCTTGCCCGGGTAGCCTTCGGCGTACTTGTTGGTCAGTACCGAGCCTTGAGCTTCCATCACCGCAGGGCTGGTGTAGTTTTCCGAAGCGATCAGCTCAATGTGCTCTTCCTGGCGCTGAGCTTCTTGCTCCATGGCGGCAAAGAGATCGGCGTCGTACTTGGCAATAGTCAAATCACGGCTGAACATGGCGGTCCTCAAGGATCGGGGCAGAAAAGGGGGGCATTCTAACCCAATGGGTTTTAGATGGCATATGAAAGGAGATCATGTCGCAGACAAGTGGGCTTCATGACGGGATCAGCGGTGATCGTGCCGGCCTCTTCGCGGGCAAGCCCGCTCCCACAGGGATTATCAGTGGCCACAAATCTTGTGCACACCCCAAAAACTGTGGGAGCGAGCTTGCTCGCGATGGCGTCCTTTGCCGCACTGAAAAACCTCAATCGAACATGAACAACGCATCATTGCTGAACTGTGCTTCAAACCGGCCCGCCGGCATCGGACGCCCGAACAGATACCCCTGAACCTCATCACAGCCATGCTCGCGCAGGAAGTCGAGCTGCTCGTGGGTTTCCACGCCCTCGGCGATCACCGCCAGGTTCAGGCTGTGGGCCATGGCGATGATCGCTCGGGCGATCTGCGCGTCCTGTTCACCCGACGGCAAGCCATCGACGAAGGTCCGGTCGATTTTCAGCACGTCGATCGGGAATTGCTTGAGGTAATTGAGCGATGAATAACCGGTGCCGAAGTCATCGACTGCAATGCTCAGCCCGAGGTTTTTCAACCCGGCCAGAATCTGCATCGCCTCGCTGACTTCGCGCATCAGGATACTTTCGGTCAGTTCCAGTTCCAGGCACGCCGGCGGCAGGCCGGTTTCCTTGAGGATGGTGGCGATCCGGGTGCCAAGCTGACCGTCGGAGAACTGCCGGGCGGAGATGTTCACCGAGACCTTCGGCACCCGCACCTTGGCCTGATGCCAGGTCTTGAGCTGACGGCAAGCCTCGGTGAGCACCCAGTCGCCGACATCCACCACCAGTCCGAGCTCTTCGAGCACCGGGATGAAATCCGCTGGTGGCACCAGGCCGCGACGCGGATGACGCCAGCGCAGCAAGGCTTCGGCACCGGTCAGGCGTTTGCCGTCGCCGCTGAATTGCGGCTGGTAGTACAGGACGAATTCGTCTTGTTCCAAGGCATGGCGCAGGTCGCTTTCCAGCTCCAGTCGCTCCAGGGCGCTGGCGTTCATGTCTGCCTGATAGAACTGGAAGTTGTTCTTGCCGCGCTCCTTGGCGTGGTACATCGCGGTGTCGGCGTTCTTCATCAACTGACTGAGTTCGCTGCCGTCCTGCGGGCTCAGGGCGATGCCGATACTGGCGGTGACGAAGAACTCGCGGCCTTCGAGCACGAATGGTTTCACCAGGCTGGCGAGGATTTGCTCCGCCACGTGAATCGCCCGGTTCAGGGCGATTTCCCGGTTGATGCGCGGTTGCAGGAGCAAGGTGAATTCATCGCCGCCCATGCGCGCCACGGTGTCGTCATCGTCGACGCAACCGAGCAGCCGCGTGGCCATTTCCTTGAGCATGCGGTCGCCGGCGGCGTGGCCCAGTGAGTCGTTGATCGGCTTGAAACGGTCGAGGTCGAGGAACATCAGCACCACCCAGGACTTCTGCCGTTCCGCCGATTGCAGCGCGGTGTGCAGGCGATCCTGGAACAGCGTGCGGTTGGGCAGGTGGGTCAGGGCGTCGTAATAGGCGAGACGGTGAATTCGCTGTTCACTGGCCTTGCGCTCACTGATGTCACTGAAGAAACACACGTAACTGGCCAGGTCGCCTTCGTCGTCGAGCACCGCCGTGATGCCGACCCAGGCCGGGTAATGCTCGCCATTGCGGCGCTTGAGCCAGACTTCGCCTTCCCAGGTGCTGTGCTGGTTCAATTGCTTGAGCACATAACGCAGATGCGCATCCTGCTGCTCGTCGACGGTGAGCATGTTCGGCAACTGGTCGAGCACTTGCTCCACCGCATAACCGCTGACGCGACTGAACGCTTCGTTGGCCTGGACGATGTAGCCCGCCGGGTCGGTGATCAGGATCGCCGACGTCGAGTGTTCGAATACCGTGGCCGCCATGCGCAGGTCTTTTTCGGCGCGGCGTTGCTGGCTGATGTCGCGGCCGACACCCAGCACGCCTTCGAACGCGCCGTGCTCGTCCCAGACCAGCACCAGGCGCAATTCGATCGGAATCTTGCGCCCGTCCGCCCGCAGGCAATCGAACAGGAACAATTGGGTCTGGACCTGGCTGCGCAACAGCGCCAGTTGTTCGGGCTTGCCCAGCGCTTTGCTGACGCGGTCCATCAGGCTGTAGATGCCGGACAATTGCTGCGGGTTGGCAATGGTCGTCTGCCAGCCGTTCTGGAAGATCCAGTCGGCGTCGTAGCCGAGCACCGCTTGCACGGACGGGCTGACGTAGTTGAGCGAGAGCTTGCTGTCGGTGGAGAAAATCACGTCGCTGATGCTTTCGGCGAGCATCCGGTAGCGCTGTTCGCTGTCGCGCAGGGACTCGCTGGCTTCGATCTGTTCGGTGACGTCCTTGGCCACGCCGATGATCCGCGTGACCTGATCATGTTTGTCCCGCGCCAGTGCCTGCTCGCGAATGTCGAATCGCCGCCATTTGCCGTCGCGGTGACGGAAGCGCAGCTGGCATTGCAGCAACTGGGTGTAGCCCGCCTGGCGCTGGGCCTGGCGTGAGCGGTGGTAGTAGTCGGCGTCTTCGGGGTGGAGGAGGATTTCCCAGAAGTATTCGCCCATCTGATGCAATTCGGTGCGGTTGTAACCGAGTGTCTGGCCCAGGTGGTGGTTGCTGAAGATCATGCGTTGGCTGATCACGTCCTGCACATACAGATGATCCGGCACCGTGCGGACCACGTCGGACCAGAACCCTTCACGCTCAAGCAGCGACAGTTCGATGAGTTTGCGACTGGTGATGTCGCTGATGCTCAGGATCACTGCTTTATAGTCGGCCTGATCTTCCGGCAGGCGCAGCACCAGCCACAGGTGCTGGTCGCGGCCGTTGGCGTCCGGAAGCTTGATCTCCAGCTCAAGCTGTTTCTGCTGGTTGAGCACAGCTTCGAGCACTTGATCGCCAATGGCGGTGCCGTCCTGCGGGTTGCCCTCGATCAACAGTTGCCAGGCTTGTTCGCAGGTGTTGACGTTGAGCAGTTGCAAGGCAACCTGGTTGACCTCGGTGATGCGCAGTTCTTGCAACAGCTGATGCCGCTGTTCCGCTGATTGCAGCCAGTCACGCAGTTGTTCAGCGTTGTACAGCCCGGTTTTATCGAAAGCGTTTTTGAGCCCCGACACGTCGAGTACACACAGCGCGACGCCGGTGCCTTCGAAAATGTCCTGATAACGGCGGCGGCCTTCTGTCACCTGGCGCTGGCGGCGGCGTATGTTCAGCAGGGCTATCAGTGGCAGCAAGGAGATTGCCAGCCCCAACAGGCATTTACCGATGAAGGCGGGCAGCAGTTCTTCGATCACGCGCTGGCGGTCGAACAAACCGCGCAGTTGCCAGTCGCTGCTGCTCAGGGGAACCGTCAGCACGCTGTTGGCCACATCGTCTTCGGTCAGATCGCCTGACCTGGTCGAGGGGCGTGATTCGTCGCGGCTGATGACTTGATGGTTGAAGCGGTTTTCCACCAGCCAGAGCGGGCGGAGACCGGTCTCGTTCTGTTTGGTCAGGGACGAGAAAAAGCTCGGCTTCAAACGCAGCGCCCAATAACCACGGGAGCTGCCGCTGGCTTGATGCAGTAGCAGGTGCACCATCGAGCCATTATCGGCGTTGCTGAAATAGTGGGCCTGGGTACGGCTGCGACGGACCAGCTCAACGAGGTAATCGGCGTCGGTGCTGTCAGGGTCGCTGTCGCTGAGGACCTTTCCCGAAGGGCTCAACAACGCGAGGCTGATCAGGTCGGGCAGGGATTTTTGCAGCTTGCGCAGTAGCTCCCGCTGTTCGTCGGCGCTTTGCGGCTGTTCGACGATCGGTAGCAGGTTGAGCGCGATCTGCGCGTTGAGCGACATGTTCAGGCTGACTTGCGCGGCCAGGTCGGCGGTGTAGTCGATGGTGTACTGACGCTGGTTTTTCTGGGTTTCGCGCAGCTGATCCAGCAACTGCCAGAACAGCAGGGCGAGCAGCATCAGCACGAGCGTCGCCAACGCACCTTTCAGCGTTCCACGCAGGGGTGAGCCGGGGGCAACAGTGGGTGCACGGTTGGTCAGGGGCGGCGTGACATTAGACAAACTGTAATCCTGCGGATTGGCTGGACTGGCGCGACGTGCACTATAAGCCGGACGCCCGAAGGGCGGCTAGCATGCCTTGAGTTGTGGCAAAGTGCCAGCCCCGCTCGGCTGGACGGCCATCTGTCATTAAGGTAGCTTTGCCGGTTACGCGGGAGCGTTCCAGCTCCTAGAATCAGACTTTTTCAGCGCGCCTGTATTGATAACCTCAAGCGGATGACGCGCACGGTCTGGCCAGGCATCGCCTGCGCTCCAATCATTCATCTGTCACTGACCCAAGGTTCTCCATGGCTCAATACGTCTTCACCATGCATCGGCTGGGCAAAGTTGTTCCGCCGAAGCGGGAAATCCTGAAAAACATTTCGCTGTCCTTCTTCCCCGGCGCCAAGATCGGCGTGCTGGGCCTCAACGGTTCGGGTAAGTCCACGCTGCTGAAAATCATGGCTGGCGTCGACACCGAATTCGAGGGCGAAGCCCGCCCGATGCCGGAGCTGAACATCGGCTACCTGCCACAGGAACCGATCCTGGACCCGACCAAGACCGTGCGTGAAGTGGTCGAGGAAGCGGTCAGCGTGATCAAGAACGCCCAGGCGCGCCTGGACGAGGTCTACGCGGCCTACGCTGAAGAAGATGCCGACTTCGACAAACTGGCCGCCGAACAGGCCAAGCTCGAAGCCATCCTGCAGGCCAGCGACGGCCACAACCTGGATCGCCAACTGGAAGTCGCCGCCGATGCGCTGCGCCTGCCGGCCTGGGATGCCAAGGTCGAATTCCTCTCCGGTGGTGAAAAACGTCGTGTGGCCCTGTGCCGCCTGCTGCTGTCCGCCCCGGACATGCTGCTGCTCGACGAACCGACCAACCACCTGGACGCCGATTCCGTTGCCTGGCTGGAGCATTTCCTCCACGACTTCCCGGGCACCGTGGTAGCGATCACGCACGACCGTTACTTCCTGGACAACGTCGCTGGCTGGATTCTGGAACTCGACCGCGGCGCGGGTATTCCTTACGAGGGCAACTATTCGGGTTGGCTGGAAGCCAAGTCCGATCGTCTGGCCCAGGAATCCAAGCAGCAGTCGGCTCACGAAAAAGCCATGAAGGAAGAACTGGAGTGGGTGCGCAAAGGCGCCAAGGCCCGCCAGTCGAAATCCAAGGCTCGTCTGCAACGCTTTGAAGAAATGCAGTCGCAGGAATTCCAGAAGCGTTCGGAAACCAACGAGATCTACATCCCGGCTGGTCCCCGCCTGGGCGACAAGGTCATCGAGTTCAAGAACGTCACCAAGGGCTACGGCGACCGCGTGCTGATCGACAACCTGTCGTTCTCCATGCCCAAAGGCGCCATCGTCGGCGTGATCGGCGGTAACGGTGCCGGTAAGTCGACCCTGTTCCGCATGCTGATGGGCAAGGAAACGCCGGATTCGGGCAGCATCGAAGTCGGCGAAACCGTGCAGCTGGCCTGCGTCGACCAGAGCCGCGAAGACCTGGACGGCAGCAAGACCGTGTTCCAGCAGATCTCCGACGGTTCGGACCAGATCCGCATCGGCAGCTACGAGATTCCGTCGCGTACTTATGTCGGTCGCTTCAACTTCAAGGGCGGCGATCAGCAGAAGTTCGTCAAGGACCTGTCCGGTGGTGAGCGCGGTCGCTTGCACCTGGCCCTGACCCTGAAAGAGGGCGGCAACGTCCTGCTGCTCGACGAACCCTCCAACGACCTCGACGTCGAAACCCTGCGTTCCCTGGAAGAAGCCCTGCTGGACTTCCCGGGCGCCGCCATTGTGATCTCTCACGATCGGTGGTTCCTTGACCGCGTGGCGACGCACATCCTGGCGTACGAAGACGATTCGCAAGCGGTGTTCTTCGAAGGCAACTACACCGAATACGAAGCCGATCGCAAAAAGCGTCTCGGCGAAGCGGCTGCACAACCGCATCGTGTACGGCACAAGAAACTGGCCTGATTTATCAGGTTGGTTGCATGAAAAAACGGAGCCCTCGGGCTCCGTTTTTTTTCGCGTTTTTTCAGGTGTACCGAGGTGTATTCATCGCGAGCAGGCTCGCTCCTACAGGGGAATGCATTTCAAATTGTAGGAGCGAGCCTGCTCGCGATAGCGGTGTAACTAATGGTGCGAAACTGAAATCCTGAATCCCTTTTTCGGTGCGGAAATAGTCGAAAAATGAGGGTTATTTATATCCTGCGCACCATTTAATTTCATAAACGCGACATTTTGCTCTATTGCTGTGCGCGTTTCCTTTGCTAAAGTCCGGCCCAATCTCTTCCAACGACAATAAATTTGCCGAGACTTTTCCATGATCGAATCCGTTGAATCCTTCCTGGCCCGCCTGAAAAAACGCGACCCTGACCAGCCCGAATTCCACCAGGCCGTGGAAGAAGTCCTGCGCAGCCTGTGGCCGTTTCTCGAAGCCAACCCGCATTACCTGACGTCCGGGATTCTGGAGCGGATCTGCGAGCCTGAGCGGGCAATCGTGTTTCGGGTTTCCTGGGTCGATGATCAGGGCAAGGTGCAGGTCAATCGCGGCTTCCGCATCCAGATGAACAGCGCCATCGGTCCTTACAAAGGCGGTTTGCGCTTCCATCCGTCGGTGAACCTCGGCGTACTGAAATTCCTCGCGTTCGAACAGACCTTCAAGAATTCCCTGACGTCGTTGCCCATGGGCGGCGGCAAAGGTGGTTCGGACTTCGACCCGAAAGGCAAAAGCGATGCGGAAGTTATGCGCTTCTGCCAGGCCTTCATGAGCGAGTTGTACCGTCACATTGGCGCGGACGTTGACGTCCCGGCCGGCGACATCGGCGTGGGCGCCCGGGAAATCGGTTTCCTGTTCGGCCAGTACAAGCGCCTGAGCAACCAGTTCACCAGCGTGCTGACCGGCAAGGGCCCGAGCTACGGCGGCAGCCTGATTCGCCCGGAGGCCACCGGTTTCGGCTGCGTGTACTTCGCCGAGGAAATGCTCAAGCGCAGCGGTGAAACCGTCGAAGGCAAACGCGTGGCGATCTCGGGTTCGGGCAACGTCGCGCAGTACGCGGCGCGCAAGGTCATGGACCTGGGCGGCAAGGTGATTTCGTTGTCCGACTCCGAAGGCACGCTCTACTGCGAAAGCGGATTGACCGAGGAGCAATGGCTGGCGGTGCTGGAGCTGAAAAACGTTCAGCGTGGGCGGATCAGTGAACTGGCCGGCCGATTCGGCCTGGAATTCCTGGCGGGTCAGCACCCGTGGGCATTGAGTTGTGACATCGCGTTGCCGTGCGCGACACAGAACGAACTCGACGCCGAGGCGGCTCGCACCCTACTGCGCAATGGCTGCCTCTGTGTCGCGGAAGGCGCGAACATGCCGACCACCCTGGAGGCCGTGGACCTGTTTATCGAGGCCGGCATCCTGTTCGCGCCAGGCAAGGCGTCCAACGCCGGCGGTGTCGCGGTGAGTGGTCTGGAAATGTCGCAGAACGCCATGCGTCTGCTGTGGACCGGCGGCGAAGTGGACAGCAAGCTCCACGCCATCATGCAGTCGATCCACCACGCTTGCGTGCATTACGGCGAGGAGAACGGCCGGATCAACTACGTCAAAGGCGCGAACATCGCCGGCTTCGTCAAGGTCGCCGACGCCATGCTCGCCCAGGGTGTGGTTTAAGCCGGTTCGATGCGGATGATTTCGATCGTCTGATCGCCCGCCGGGCGTTGCCACAGCACCTCGTCGCCGAGTTGCGCCCCGAGCAGCGCCCGACCCAGCGGCGAGCCCCAATTGATCAGGCCCGCCGAGGCGTCGGCCTGGTCTTCGCCGACCAGTTGCACCGTTTGTTCGGTGTCGTGTTCGTCGGCGAAGGTCACGCGGCTGCCAATCTGCACCTTTTGCGTTGAACGGGCGGCGGTCACGACCTGAGCGCTTTGCAGGCGCTGATTGAAGTACCGCAAATCCCGTTCGAGGTCGGCCAGGCGCTGTTTGTCGGCCTGTTCACCTTTCGCCTGTTGTTCGCCGTGCAGGGATTGCAGCTCGGCGACTTTCGCCTGCAACTGGGCGAATCCGGCGGGCGTGACGTAATTGGGCTGCGCGCTGATCTGCCGTTCGACCGGCTGATCGGCTTGTGCTGCGGCGTTGTCTTCGTTGACGAAAGCGCGACTCATGGTGTCCTCCCGTTATAGGGTTTGGGCCATGGTCACAGGCTTTTAGTTTCGATGGATGTCTGGCAGCGACTCATTGCGAGCGAAACGCACGGGCGGTGTCCTGATCCTTCTGTTGCTGCCAGGCCTTTTCGCGGTCGTCCCAGTGACGGCTGCGATAGTCGTCGCGGTCCTCGCTTTCACGCATGGCCTGGCACTGGCGGAAGCCATCGCTCCAGCCCTCGGCGTATTGTTGGTCCTTGAGGTAGCGGGGAACGTTCTTGCGAAACTCGCCGGTAATGGCCCCGGCCGCCTGCCGGCCACTGCTGCAACCGTCATCGAAGCCGTCCGCGAAAGCAGGCGGATAGCCCTTGGCAATCAGATCTTCGTGGGTTGTCTGGCAACCCGCGCACAACAGCAACACAACCACCACAGCCACACAACGCCACATCTCGGACTCCCGGCCACAAATCGGCCTATGGGTAAAGTCTAGGAGCGGGTTCGTGAGATCGCTGTGAAAACCCCGTGATTAATCCGTTGGCCGACGCACATCCTTGTAGGAGCCGGCTTGCCGGCGATCGCATCGACACGGTCGTTCAGTGACACTGCGGTGGTGCCATCGCTTTGTAGGAGCCGGCTTGCTGCGGGCGGCGTTCCGACGATGGCATCAACGCGGTCGTTCAGTTACACCGCGGTGATGCCATCGCCAGCAAGCCGGCTCCTACAGAGGTCAATAGTGATACCACTTCAGCTCAAGCATCACTTCGTTTTCAGGAGTGGAAAGGTGGCTGAACTCCCGCTGGGCGCTCAAACGTACCCCCAGGTTGCGCGACAATTCCCACTGCTGATTCAGGCTCAGGCTACGACGCACTTCACCATTGGTGAAGAAATCCCCCTTGGCCTCCAGGCTGAAGTTGCCCAGCGGGTTTTTCCACAACACACCACTGTTGAATCCCGCCGCTGGCGCGATGAACCCGGCGAAGTCGTTGTTGTGCTCGACGCGCACGGTGCCCAGGGCAAAACCGAGCATGTCCTCGCTCAACTGCCAGGTGCCGCCGCCACCGCCGTTGACGTGGCTGACCAGGGTTTCGTCGTCATTTTTGCCCGGCACGCGCTCAAGGCCGCCGGTGACTTGCCACGACAGCGGTTGCAGCAGCTCATTGCGCGGCGTCAGGGAGCGGATGGTCGCCAGGTCCAGTTGCTGCAATTGCCATTGATTGCCTTCGTACTGGCGCAGTTTCATTTGCAGGATTTCGATCTGCGCGCCGAGGGGGAAGCTTTCCGAGTTGTCGTTGAGGTCGTGGTAGGCCATGCGCAAGCCGTACTCACCGAAAGCCTTGTCGCCCCGGGTGCCGATGCCGGCCTGCCAGGTGCGTGATTCATGGCCATCCTCGGGCAGGCCGGGTTGCGGAATTTCCAGCTCCGGCGCCGGATTCTGGTTGATCGCCCGCAACAGTTCAAAGCTGCGCTGGGCCCGTGCAGGGTCGCGCTCCTGACCGTTGGCTCGGTAGCGTTCGAGTCGGTAAGCCGCGTCGATGATCAGTGCCTGCCGCTCACGGGGTTGCGCCTTGAACGCCGGTTCCTGCAATTGTTTCTGGTCGGCGCTGACTTTCAGCACCCACTGCTGTTCCTCAGGATTCAACGGTTCGGCACGGCTCAGCAGCTCACGCTCGCGGGACGGACGGTATTGAATGGATTCCACCAGGCCGGCCTCTTTCACGGCTTTGACCGTGTCGGTGGGAATGGCGGTCAGCGGAAATTGTTCGGTCAGGCGCAGGCTCGGGCGCGCCACTTGCAGCAGTTCCAGCAGGCGATAGGAGCAGTTTTCGTCGAAGAAGAAATAGTCGAACTGGATCTGCTTGAGCTCCCAGACATGCTCGACCATGCGTTCGGTTTCCTGCTGGGTCAGGTTCAGCCGGTATTCCCAGAGGTCGCGGTTTTCGAGGCTGCGGTATTCGGAGAGTTTTTCCTGGTACGGCACCAGCGCAAACAGGCCAGGATAGCCGCCCATCAAGCCTTTCCAGGCGTAAAGGATGCTGTTGTCCGACCCTTCGATGTAGGCGCCGAAGTTGATCGCGTAGCTGAGCAACGACGTCTTGTCGCTCTGCACATCCGCCTGATCGATGCGCAACAGGGTGTGGCCGAACATCGAGGACGGGCTGTTCAGGTAAGCGGCCGGGAAAATCATCACCGCGCTGTGGGGCGAGACATCCTTGAACCATTGCTTGAATTCCGCGCAGTCCAGGGTGGGCAGATCCGTCAGGTTCAGTTGCGCCTTGAGCCAGCGGGTACGCGCCGGGTAGACGCATTGCGCGTGCTTTTCGCCAGCGCTGGCCGGGGCGTACAGCGCCTGGACGGTCGCTGCGAGTTCGCGATCGGGGTGTTCGTTGCCGTCGGGCGCGAGGAAGAATTTCCTGTCGCTGACGTAGCTGCGCCAGCCGCCGAGCTTGGCGGTTTCGTAATGACCCAGGGAAATCCAGAAGGGATCATTGGCCAGTTGCTGCAAACGTTGATTGTCGATGTGAGGCGCGGCGGACAGCGGGGCGCAGACACAGAGCGCCAGCCAGGCAAGGCGTTTGAGCATAGTGGGCAACTTAAGTCGAAATAAATAAAGACCCAGCGCGGTTGATGCTTTCCCCTGTAGGAGCTGGCTTGCCAGCGATGGCCTCTAAGGCGCCGCGTTTATCCAGTAAACACGCGTCATCGTTAACGACCATCGCTGGCAAGCCAGCTCCTACAGTGAACGGCATTACCCAGAAAGGGGCAGGTCCAAAAAATAAAACCCGCTCCCCGAAAGGAGCGGGCGGGGTCGAGCTTAAGCTTGAGTCGCGTACTTGGCCAGACGAGGATCGCTTTTCAGAACGGCCAGGGTGTTGGTATGCACATCTTCTGCGGTCACGTCAGCCTTGCTGAAGATCTGCTGGAAGTGCTCGTGAGTGACGGCGGCGAAGTGCGCACGGTCTTCCGGCGCCACGCCCAGTACCACGGCGTAGGTAGTCAGCGCTTCGCCGTTACCTTTAGCCATGTCTTCGGACAGCTCGTTCATCATGCCATTCATGGCAAACCAGGATTTACCGCCATAGGTCAGCGACGCGTTAGTCGAGCAACCGTTGGTACCGGAAGTCATACCGAAAGTTGCGTTACCGGAAGTGCCGTTGGTGGTGGATGCCAGGAAGTGAGCCGGGGTGCCACGCTGACCTTCGAACAGCATGTTGCCCCAACCGCAATCCGGGCCGCCTGGCGCTTGTGCCATGGCGTTGAGGGATACAACGGTGAAGAGAGTACCGAGAAGAATCCGTTTCATAGCTTTGTTCTCTTTATGTGCATACCAATGGACAGGGTCTGGCCCGATCTGGCGCCAGTGGGCCGGTTATTGTTCCAGCCGCGCAGTTTGGAGTTTAGGCACGTTCCAAGGGTTCCGTGATTTTTTACGGAATATTCGTTGAAAACCCTGATTTAGACCCGGCCCGCCTGGGGATGCCGGTTTGACTATGCTTTGACTCAAGGCGCGCCTTGCAAGTGGGGTATAGGCAGCGCCAGAATGCCGCTATCTGCCCCGCCTGATGTAAGGAAGCCCGATGCCTGATCCTGTTGCTGCCAGCTTGCGTCTAGCGCCCGAAGCGCTGACCCGTCCGTTTTCCGCTGAACAGTTCAGCTTCTCTACCACCAATGATCTGGAGCCCTTCCGCGGTGTGCTTGGCCAGGAACGTGCGGTTGAAGCCTTGCAGTTCGGTGTGGCCATGCCACGCCCCGGTTACAACGTCTTTGTCATGGGCGAGCCTGGCACCGGCCGGTTCTCGTTCGTCAAACGCTACCTGAAGGCCGAAGGCAAACGCCTGCAGACCCCGGCGGACTGGGTCTACGTCAACAATTTCGATGAGCCCCGCGAGCCCCGCGCCCTGGAATTGCCATCAGGCACCGCTGGCGCATTCATCGGTGATATCAACGGCCTGATCGACAACCTGCTGGCGACGTTTCCCGCGGTGTTCGAACACCCGTCCTACCAGCAGAAGAAAAGCGCCATCGACCGCGCCTTCAACCAGCGCTACGACAAGGCGCTGGACGTGATCGAGCGCCTGGCGCTGGAGAAGGAAGTCGCGCTGTACCGCGACGCCAGCAACATCGCGTTCACCCCGATGAGCGAAGGCAAGGCCCTCGACGAAGCGGAATTCGCCCAGTTGCCGGAAGCCGAGCGCGAGCGTTTTCACGAAGACATTTCCGGCCTGGAAGAGCGCCTGAACGAAGAGCTCGCCAGCCTGCCGCAGTGGAAGCGCGAGTCGAGCAATCAGCTGCGCCACCTCAACGAAGAAACCATCACCCTGGCATTGCAGCCTTTGCTGTCGCCGTTGTCGGAAAAATACGCCGAGAACGCGGCCGTATGCGGTTACCTGCAAGCGATGCAGGTCTACCTGCTGAAAACCGTGGTCGAGCAACTGGTCGACGACAGCAAGGCCGATGCCGTCGCCCGCAAGATGCTCGAAGAGCAATACGCGCCGAGCCTGGTGGTCGGTCACTCGGCCAGCGGTGGTGCGCCGGTGGTGTTCGAGCCGCACCCGACTTACGAAAACCTGTTTGGCCGCATCGAATACAGCACTGACCAGGGCGCGCTGTACACGACGTATCGGCAGTTGCGTCCGGGGGCATTGCACCGCGCGAATGGCGGCTTCCTGATTCTTGAAGCGGAAAAAATGCTCGGCGAGCCGTTCGTGTGGGATGCGCTCAAGCGCGCCCTGCAATCGCGCAAGCTGAAAATGGAGTCGCCACTGGGCGAGATGGGCCGGTTCGCCACCGTGACCCTGACACCGCAACACATCCCGTTGCAGGTCAAGGTCATCATCATCGGTGCGCGTCAGCTGTATTACACGCTGCAAGACCTCGATCCGGACTTCCAGGAGATGTTCCGCGTCCTGGTGGATTTCGACGAAGACATCCCGATGGTCGACGAAAGCCTGGAGCAGTTCGCCCAGTTGTTGAAAACCCGTACCTCGGAAGAAGGCATGGCGCCGCTGACGGCCGATGCGGTCGCGCGCCTGGCGACATACAGCGCGCGCTTGGCCGAGCATCAGGGGCGTTTGTCGGCGCGGATCGGTGACCTGTTCCAATTGGTCAGCGAGGCGGATTTCATCCGTCACCTGGCGAGCGACGAAATGACCGACGCCGGGCACATCGAACGTGCGCTCAAGGCCAAGGCGACCCGTACCGGGCGCGTTTCGGCGCGGATTCTCGATGACATGCTGGCCGGGATCATCCTGATCGACACCGATGGCGCGGCTGTCGGCAAGTGCAACGGGCTGACGGTGCTGGAAGTCGGCGATTCGGCGTTCGGTGTGCCGGCGCGGATTTCCGCCACGGTCTATCCGGGCGGCAGCGGCATTGTCGACATCGAGCGCGAGGTCAACCTTGGTCAGCCGATCCACTCGAAAGGGGTGATGATCCTCACCGGGTATCTGGGCAGCCGTTATGCCCAGGAATTCCCGCTGGCGATTTCCGCGAGTATCGCCCTGGAGCAGTCCTACGGTTACGTCGATGGCGACAGTGCGTCGCTGGGCGAGGCCTGCACGCTGATTTCGGCCTTGTCGAAAACCCCGCTCAAGCAATGCTTTGCGATCACCGGCTCGATCAACCAGTTCGGTGAAGTGCAGGCGGTGGGCGGGGTCAACGAGAAGATCGAAGGCTTCTTCCGCCTCTGTGAAGCCCGTGGTTTGACCGGCGAGCAGGGCGCGATCATTCCTCACGCCAACGTGGCCACGCTGATGCTGGATGAGAAGGTACTGTCGGCGGTGCGTGCGGGGCAATTCCATGTCTACGCGGTGCGTCAGGCGGACGAGGCGTTGAGCCTGTTGGTCGGCGAGCCTGCCGGTGCGCCGGACGAGAACGGCGAGTTCCCTGAAGGCAGCGTGAATGCGCGGGTGGTGGAACGGTTGCGGGTCATTGCGGAAATGATCAGCGAAGAAGACCTGAAGGAAGCCGAAAAGGAAGCGGCGCAGGAAGCACTGGCGGAAGCCAAGCCGGCCTGACCAATCTAAGGAACACTGCGATCCCCTGTAGGAGCGAGCCTGCTCGCGATGAGGGACTGTCAGCCAACACATGTGTTGGCTGGAAGCCCGCTATCGCGAGCAGGCTCGCTCCTACATTGGTATTCGGTTAAACCTGAGAATGTGCCATCACTCTGACGTCAAACTTCACACAATGACCATTCGGCGCCTTCTGGTCTCAGTTGCCGTACGGCTCACACTTTTCTTCTATTCTCTGCTCAGGGATGTCGACAGTAATCACTGGATCGAAACAGCTCTCCCGTGGGGGCTGAATACCGGATCTACCGAGGGTCGCCGCCATGTCGCGCAACCTCTGCCTTACGCGTCAATGCCTGGGTCTTGTGACCCGTATCGAATGCGCCATCAAGCCGTTAGCGGGTGACAAGGGCATGTGGACTCTGCTCTTCGCCGCCGGAATGGCCGGCGAGCAACCGTCAGCCATCAAGGCCCAAGGCCCGTTTCATGGCCCCTTCGCGGCTGAATCAATCCTCGACACCATTGTGGAAAGCCTGACCCTGCACGGCTATGAGCTGGCCGATGATCCGCAGATCTGGTGCCTGCACCTGCAAGCCCAACTGCGGGAAATCAACGGGGGACGTTGCCGCAGCCTGGGCGGTTTCGAGTTTCGTCCCGACCACTGAGCGGGCTATTGATCGAGGCTGGACGTATCGGCCTTGTCGAGCTTGACCTCGAAACCATATTGCACGGTGGTGAGGTCGGTGCGCTGGTAGGTTTCCAGACGCGTCGGCTGGCCATAGAAGTAATGCACGCCAAATAACGCCGGGCCTTCCGCGCTCGCATCGTGTACGACCGAAAGAATCTCCTTGAGATAGTTTCCACTGTCGTCCTGGGCAAAAAAGCGCCAGTCCTGGGCGGGAAACAGCTTCAGATCAACCACCAGCGCATTGCCTTTCAATTCCAGGCCCTTGGGCAGTTGCCTGGCGTCGACCGTTTGCTTGTCGACCGTCGCCAGGAACAGCGGCATCGAGCCCACCGCGAAGGCCGGCGTTTGCGCAAACAGGTTAAGGTCATAGGTGATGATGCTGCGCAGCGGGTCGATCTGATAGGCCTCTGGCGGCAGCTCGATCGGCTCGTCGCGTTTACCGCTGCTGTCCTCGGTAAAGAAGGTAACCGGGCTGTCGCCGGGGTTGAAAGAGGTGCCCAGCAATTCATCATTGAAACTGCGGGTGTGATCGAACTCGATGCGCGCAGCGCTGGGGTCATCGACCGATTGCCGGATGCTGACGCTCTTTTTCAATTGCTCCTCGGTCAGCGTCGCGCCTTTGAGCCAGGTGGGTGCCTGATCGTCGTACACCACCACGGGCAGGGTCAGTGGCTGGATGGCTTTTGCGGTGGTGTGCTGATCGAAGCGCAGGACCGGCAGGTTGAGATCCTTGCGGGTCACGGTAGCGGCCGAGAAGTCCAGCAGGCTGACCTCAAGGCGATCGATCGGGCCATTGAAGTACACTTTGGAGTAGTGGTTTTTCTGTTGCTTCTCAAAGGCACGCTGCTCTTCTTCGAGCTGTTTTTCGAACGCTTCGCTCCAGGCCTTCTGCTGCTGCATTTTCGCCAGTTGTTTTTGATAGAAGGCAATCTGCGCGGCGGTCTGGTTGATCGAGCCCGAGCGCGAGAGAAATTGCCCGGTGCTGTCCCTGGCCTGGACGATCACCGGATTGACAGGGGGCTCACCGACTTCCGGAGCTAATGGCGCGCTGTTGTTGTATTCGATTTCGGCGTAGTTGTTTGTCAGCGTCAGCAGCGTAACGCTCAGGTTGCCATCGGTGAGCGACTGGCCCACGTCCTTTTTCGTCAGATCAAAGCTGTGCAGTCTGCGCGGGGCGATGACTTCGACCTTGCCTTGCAGGCTGACCGGCTGCGGCTGGTTCTTGTTTTCCACATCCAGACCGTCGATGAAGGGGTAGGTCACGGTGAGATCGTCGGGGTTGGTCAGGTTGGAGCTCGACGGGCTCAACTGAATGCCGGGATCGGTTTCCGACCATTCGGGCTGAAAGGGGATCACGCGTTTGTTGCTCAGGGTCACCGACTGCCATTCCAGTCCATGGGGAAAGAGAAACTCGGCCGGAATGCTGAAGTTGAAGGGGAACACCGGCTGCAGGTCGGTCAGGTAGTCGGAGCTTGAATCCTTGTGCAGCACGATCAAACCGTTGATGTAGGTATCGACCAGCGCTTGCGGCGTGGGGTAGTGCTTGAGCACTGCCAGTACGTCTTCGCCGTATTCGGTTTCCACGGGTTTGCTGTCCAGTTTGAGTTGCGCACGCTCGAGCAACAACAGGGAGCCGCCCAGTTCGGCCACGGCGTCCTTGAGCTTCGGGTCCTGGATGGCCTCCAGGGCGGTTTCGAACTGCGCGGTCTTTTCCTCAAGGCTGACCTGGCGTTTTTCCTCGTCCGGTGAGCAGCCGCTCATCAGCAGAGCCAGACAAATCGCGGTGCTCATCAAAGGTAATCGCACATGCATTTCCCGTCTTCCTGTCCGATATCACTGAGCAGTCAATGGTTTGGACACTAGCAGAAAAACCTTGTGACACACGCGCAGGTGGCGGATTTTGCGAGTGTTTCTGGCTGTAACGGGCGGCTGGTATACTCGCGGCCATTTCCAAGCCCACGTGTGAGATTCAATGGAACGCTTTATCGAAAACGCAATGTACGCCTCCCGCTGGCTGCTGGCGCCGATCTACTTCGGCCTGTCCCTCGGTCTGCTGGCCCTGGCGCTGAAATTTTTCCAGGAAGTTTTCCACATTCTCCCCAACATCTTCTCGATGGTTGAGTCGGAAGTGATCCTGGTGCTGCTGTCGCTGATCGACATGGCACTGGTGGGCGGTTTGCTGGTGATGGTGATGATTTCCGGTTACGAGAACTTCGTCTCTCAGCTGGATATCGACGACAACAAGGAAAAGCTCAACTGGCTGGGCACCATGGATTCGTCTTCGTTGAAGATGAAGGTCGCGGCATCGATCGTGGCGATTTCGTCGATCCACCTGCTGCGGATTTTCATGGACGCCAAGAACGTCGATCCAGAGCATTTGAAGTGGTACGTGATCATCCACATGACTTTCGTGGTGTCGGCGTTTGCCATGGGCTACCTGGACAAACTCACCAAGCACTGAGTGCTGCCCTTGTAGGAGCGAGCCTGCTCGCGAAGAACGTCAACGATGACGCGTGCATCCTGGATGAACGCGGAGCTCTGGAGTTCTTCGCGAGCAGGCTCGCTCCTACATGGGGGGTGTGAAACAGACGGGCGGTGGCGTTTATGGCTTGTACTTTGAAGCTGTGGGGCCTATGCCTGTAAGGATGCTGGCTCGCCACTGCGTGAGGTGCGTTCATGAACTTTGTCGAATTACGTGCTTATGCCATCGCCGGGAAGGTAGATGAGCTGAACCTGATCTCCATGGAAGGCGGGATCTACCTGCTGGAGGCGCGCATGCACGGTGCCGCCTATCCCTTGAGTGATGCGCGCGGCCAGATGGTGCACCTGCGCTCGGTCGAGCATGCGCGTGAAGTGCTGCATGACTTTCCCACCTTGCCGTTCAACCTTGTGCACGCCTCGGTTCACGACGAAATGTGCGGGCTCGGCGGGAGCGTTGGGGAAAGTCTGAAGGTGCCCATTGCCTTCGGTTCTGCCTGGCAGCACTGACGCCTCTCATCAGCGCATCGACAACTGTGCTAGTCTGCTCGCCCTTTTGGTTCCGGGCGCTCCGGGACGCGCTGTGCACGCACGGCAAGTTCCAGGGCCGTCCGCACAGCGGAGCAGTGTCATGTCCGAAGTAAATCTGTCCACCGACGAAACCCGCGTCAGCTACGGCATTGGCCGTCAGCTGGGCGACCAACTGCGCGACAACCCGCCACCGGGCGTTAGCCTGGACGCGATCCTGGCAGGCCTGACCGACGCGTTCGCCGGCAAGCCAAGCCGTGTGGGCCAGGAAGAGATGTCCGCGAGCTTCAAGGTCATCCGCGAAATCATGCAAGCCGAAGCCGCTGCCAAAGCTGAAGCCGCCGCTGGCGAAGGCCTGGCCTTCCTGGCTGAAAACGCCAAGCGCGATGGCATCACCACCCTGGCTTCCGGTCTGCAATTCGAAGTGCTGACCGCCGGTGAAGGCGCCAAGCCATCCCGTGAAGACACCGTTCGTACTCACTACCACGGCACCCTGATCGACGGCACTGTGTTCGACAGCTCCTACGATCGTGGCCAGCCAGCAGAATTCCCGGTGGGCGGCGTAATCGCTGGCTGGACCGAAGCCCTGCAACTGATGAACGCCGGTAGCAAATGGCGCCTGTACGTGCCGAGCGAACTGGCTTACGGCGCTCAAGGCGTTGGCAGCATTCCGCCGCACAGCGTACTGGTCTTCGACGTCGAGCTGCTCGACGTTCTGTAAGCCTTTGAACCTGTAGGAGCCGGCTTGCTGGCGATCCATGCGCCTCGGTGTTTCAGTTGCACCGCGGTGATGCAATCGCCAGCAAGCCGGCTCCTACAAGGTTTCGCAGCGATCTCATATTTCGATCTTGTGCTGCAGTTCATGCGATGGGCGCAACGCCCGGGCATAGCAGAACAGGAACAGATTTCTCACCACTTCCTTGAGCACCACCGGCTCGCTGGAATTCAAGCCATTCAGGTCCAGATCACCTTGATCCTGCAGTTCGTTCAAGGCTTCTTCCTCAAGCACCGCACAGACTTCCCCGGTTTCCCGATGCAGGATCCTGAGGTAGGGATGTGGGCGGTCCAGCCAGGCATCGATCAAATAAGTCATGGGTCTCATCTCCATTGATTGGGTTCAATGAGAATAATTCTTATTCATCAAATAGCAAGGACCTATTGGCGGTTTGTGATTTTTTCCGGGTAAAGATTGCGTAAGGTCAAAACGGCTGGCGTTTGGCTATCGCGAGGGAATGCAGGGCGAGGCGGGGAGGGCGAAGCACCATCCCACGCCGGGCGCGGGATGGAATACAACAGGCTCAGACTTTTCTGACGAACTCGGACTTGAGCTTCATCGGGCCGATGCCGTCGATCTTGCAGTCGATGTCATGGTCGCCATCGCACAGGCGGATGTTCTTGACCTTGGTGCCGACCTTGACCACCAGAGAGGTGCCCTTGACCTTGAGGTCCTTGATCACGGTGATGGTGTCGCCATCCTGCAGGACATTGCCTACAGAGTCCTTTTTCACGGCGTCATCGGATGCCGTTTCCGCTTCGCCAGTGGCGGACCATTCGTGGGCGCACTCCGGGCAGATCAGCTGCGCGCCGTCTTCGTAGGTGTATTCGGAATTGCATTTCGGGCAGGGTGGCAACGTGCTCACTAAGGCTCCTTGGTTTCAGGATCGCTAAAAGTCGCACATTGTATAGGGTTTTGACTCTGTAGGAGCGAGCCTGCTCGCGATGGACGTTAACGATAACGCGGGCATTCAGAAATCCCGCGTATTCGTTGGCGACCATCGCGAGCAGGCTCGCTCCTACAGAAAAGCGCTTAGTGCGTGCGGGCGACCGCGAACTCACTCAGCTCGACCAATGCATCGCGGTATTCGCTGGCGGGCAGCGCGTCGAGGCATTTGATCGCACGGGCCACGTAGTCGCGGGCCAGTTGTGCGGTGTACTCGAGGGAACCGGAGGCCTCAACCGCCTCGCGAATGCTCTCCAGGTCTTCGATGCCGCCTTTCTGGATCGCCTGGCGCACCAGTGCCGCCTGTTCGGGCGTGCCTTCGCGCATGGTGTAGATCAGCGGCAGGGTCGGCTTGCCTTCGGCCAGATCGTCGCCGACGTTCTTGCCCAGGGTCTCGGCATCGCCTTTGTAGTCCAGCAGGTCGTCGACCAGCTGGAAGGCTACGCCCAGGTGGTCGCCAAACGTGCGCAAGGCTTCGGCCTGTTCCGGCGATGCTTCGCACAGGGCCGCGGCGCTGTGGGTCGAGGCTTCGAACAGCATCGCGGTCTTGCCGCGGATGACTTCCATGTAGGTTTCTTCGGTGGTGCTGGCGTCGCGGACCTTCGACAGCTGCAACACTTCGCCTTCAGCGATGATGCGCGTGGCTTGCGAAAGGATCTTCATCACCGGCATGGAGCCCAGCTCGACCATCATTTCGAAGGAGCGCGAATACAGGAAGTCGCCCACCAGCACGCTCGGTGCGTTGCCCCACATGGCGTTGGCGGTCGAGCGGCCACGGCGCATGCCGGACATGTCGACCACATCGTCGTGCAGCAGGGTGGCGGTGTGCAGGAACTCGATGGTCGCAGCCAGCAGACGCAGATCGTCGCCTTCGCGGCCAAGGGCCTTGCCACACAGCAGCACTAATAAAGGACGCAGGCGTTTACCGCCAGCCGAGGTAATGTAGTCGCCGATTTTCGATACCAGCGGCACTCGGGAAGTCAGCTGCTTCTTGATGATGCCGTCGACGGCGCTAAAATCGTCCGCCACCGCGCGGTAGAAAGCTTGGGGTTGCATCAGCGACAGTTGCTCCAGAAGGGTTGCGCGGCATGCTAGGACCCACGTCGGCGGGTGTCAAGGCGCGATGGACGGCCTATTGCATCGCCCCGGCAGCTTGCGTACAATCGCGCACCCTGAACTTCCTGGGCAGCACCTGCCTTACGCAATTGCAAACAGGCCTTCCAGCCTTATGCAGCCATGCCAGCCAATACCTCTTCTTATAAAGAGCTGGGTGAGCAGGATTATCGGAGAAATACCATGTCGTACGCAGTAATTGTTACTGGTGGCAAGCAATACAAAGTCGCCCCAGGTGAATACCTGAAGATTGAAAAACTGGAAATCGCTACCGGCGAATCCGTGACTTTTGATCGCGTTCTGTTGGTCGCCAATGGCGATGACGTGAACATCGGCGCTCCAGTTGTTGCCGGCGCTACCGTTGTGGCTGAAGTGATCTCCCAAGGTCGTCACGATAAAGTCCGCATCATCAAGTTCCGTCGTCGTAAGCACCACATGAAGCGTATGGGCCACCGCCAGTGGTACACCGAGATCAAAATCACCGGTATTCAGGCTTAATTTCAGCCTAATTCCTCACTAGGAGAATTGACTCATGGCACACAAAAAAGCTGGTGGTAGTACCCGTAACGGTCGCGACTCAGAAGCCAAACGCCTTGGCGTGAAGATGTATGGCGGCCAGGTTATCATTCCGGGCAACATCATCGTGCGTCAGCGCGGCACCCAATTCCACGCCGGTTACGGTGTTGGCATGGGTAAAGATCACACTCTGTTCGCTAAAATCGACGGCGTGATCAAGTTTGAAGTAAAAGGCGCTTTCAACCGCCGTTACGTGAGCATTGTCCCGAAGACTGAAGTCGTCGCGGCATAATTACGTAGATGCTGGAAAAGCCCTGTCTCGCGACGGGGCTTTTTCGTTTGTGGGGTGAGTCTCTTGCAAAGCTGTTTGTAATGAGCTCCAGCGCTGGATTTGCGGTCGTTGATTGAGGTCGCTGCGCTCATTTTTGCAAGAGTCTTATGTCTGGATTTTTTCGGCTCGTCCGTATGGCGAGAGGCGTTTTGTTATGAAGTTTGTTGATGAAGTATCGATTCGAGTAAAGGCCGGTGACGGCGGCAACGGTTGCATGAGCTTCCGTCGCGAAAAATTCATCGAAAACGGCGGCCCGAACGGCGGCGACGGTGGTGATGGCGGCTCGGTCTACATGATCGCCGACGAAAACCTCAACACCCTGGTGGACTACCGTTACACCCGGCACTTCGATGCCGAGCGCGGTTCCAACGGCGGCAGCACCGACTGCACCGGCAAGAAAGGTGAAGAGCTGGTACTGCGTGTTCCGGTCGGTACCACGGTCATCGACGCTGCCACTCAGGAAGTGATCGGCGACCTGACCAAAGCCGGTCAGAAGCTGCTGGTGGCTCATGGCGGCTGGCACGGGCTGGGTAACACTCGTTTCAAATCCAGTACCAACCGTGCTCCGCGTCAGACCACTCCGGGTAAGCCGGGTGAGGCGCGTGATCTCAAGCTGGAAATGAAAGTGCTGGCTGACGTGGGTCTGCTGGGTTTGCCGAACGCCGGCAAAAGTACCTTCATTCGCTCGGTATCGGCCGCCAAGCCGAAAGTCGCCGACTACCCGTTCACCACGCTGGTGCCGAACCTGGGTGTGGTCAGCGTCGATCGCTGGAAAAGCTTCGTGGTCGCGGATATTCCGGGTCTGATCGAAGGCGCTTCCGATGGTGCGGGCCTGGGGATTCGCTTCCTCAAGCACTTGGCGCGTACCCGCTTGCTGCTGCATCTCGTGGACATGGCGCCGCTGGATGACACCAGTGCTCCGGATGCCGCAGAAGTGATCGTCAGCGAACTGACCAAGTTCAGTCCGTCCCTGGCTGAGCGTGATCGTTGGTTGGTGCTGAACAAGTGCGACCAGATCCTTGAAGAAGAGCACGATGCTCGCGTCAAGGAAATCGTTGATCGCCTGGAGTGGACCGGTCCGGTCTATGTGATCTCCGCGATCTCCAAGCTGGGCACCGAGCGTCTGTGCCACGACATCATGCGCTACATGGAAGATCGTGCAGACCGCCTGGCCAACGACCCGGCTTACAAGGAAGAGCTGGCCGATCTCGATCAGCGCATCGAAGACGAAGCGCGCGCTCAATTGCAGGCGCTGGATGACCAGCGTGCCCTGCGTCGCAGCGGCGTGAAGTCGGTCCACGACATCGGCGACGATGATTGGGATGAAGAAGATGTGGATGATGAAGACGGCCCGGAAATCATTTACGTGCGTGACTGATCCGTTGCGATAAACTTGAACGCCGCTCCCTGGAGCGGCGTTTTAGTATCTGGAAATCGGTAGTCACGAATAACGTTATGGGTGGCGCTGGGTCGCGCCGCCCTCAAGCTAAGGTTGAAGATGATGCGGAGCAAGGTGACAGGTGCGCAGCGTTGGGTCGTGAAAATCGGCAGCGCTCTGCTGACGGCGGACGGCAAGGGCCTGGATCGCGCGGCAATGGGTGTCTGGGTCGAGCAGATGGTGGCCTTGCATGAGGCGGGTGTCGAGCTGGTGCTGGTGTCCTCCGGGGCGGTAGCGGCGGGCATGAGCCGTTTGGGCTGGACCGTGCGACCCAGTGCGATGCATGAGCTGCAGGCGGCTGCCGCCATCGGCCAGATGGGCCTGGTGCAGGCCTGGGAGTCGAGCTTTGCCGAGCATGGCCGGCACACTGCGCAGATTCTCCTGACTCACGACGACCTGTCGGACCGCAAACGCTACCTGAACGCCCGCAGCACCTTGCGTGCGCTGGTCGAGTTGAAAGTGATCCCGGTGATCAACGAAAACGACACCGTGGTCACCGACGAAATCCGTTTCGGCGACAACGACACGCTGGCGGCGCTGGTGGCTAACCTGGTCGAAGCTGACTTGCTGGTGATCCTCACCGACCGCGACGGCATGTTCGACGCTGATCCGCGCAACAACCCTGATGCCAAGCTGATTCACGAAGCGCGTGCCGATGATCCGGCGCTCGACGCGGTCGCGGGCGGTACGGGTGGTGCGTTGGGACGTGGCGGCATGCAGACGAAGTTGCGTGCTGCGCGCCTCGCTGCTCGTTCCGGTGCGCACACCATCATCGTCGGCGGGCGCCTGGAGCGCGTGCTCGATCGCCTCAAGGCGGGCGAGCGCATTGGCACCTTGCTGTCGCCGGAGCGCGGCATGCTGGCGGCGCGCAAGCAATGGCTGGCCGGGCATCTGCAAACCCGTGGCACGCTGGTGCTGGATGCGGGAGCAGTGACGGCGCTGTCCCAGGGCAACAAGAGTTTGTTGCCGGTCGGTGTCAAGCTGGTCCAGGGCAGCTTCCGGCGTGGCGAAATGGTCGTGTGCGTGGCGCCGGATGGTCGTGAGATCGCCCGAGGCCTGGCCAACTACAGTGCGCTCGAAGCGCAGAAAATCATCGGTCAGTCGTCTGAGGCGATTGTCGGTCTGTTGGGTTATATGGCGGAGCCGGAGCTGGTTCACCGCGATAACCTGATCCTGGTCTGAAGGAATATTTGCATGCGCGTGGCAAAAGGATTGTTGGGCCTGCTGTTGGCAATGCCGCTGTTGGCCTCGGCCGAGGAGATCGGTCAGGTGTCGACGGTGTTCAAGTTCGTCGGCCCGAACGACCGTATCGTGGTCGAGGCGTTTGATGATCCGAAAGTCGAGGGCGTGACGTGTTACCTGTCCCGGGCCAAGACCGGCGGTGTGAAGGGTGGCTTGGGGCTGGCTGAAGATCGCGCTGAAGCGTCCATCGCTTGTCGTCAGGTCGGTCCGATCAACTTCAAGGGCGAGTTGAAGGATGGCGAGGAGGTGTTCAAGGAGCGCACCTCGTTGGTGTTCAAAACCATGCAGGTGGTGCGTTTCCTCGACAAGAAGCGCAATACGCTGGTGTATCTGGTGTACAGCGATCGTCTGATCGAGGGCAGTCCGCAGAATGCGGTGACGGCGATTCCTATCCTGCCGTGGGCGAAGGCTCAATAATCTGGCGCGATTCGAAATGTAGGAGTGAGCCTGCTCGCGATCGCGGTGTGTCAGTTAGCACTTATGCCGAATGACACATCGCGATCGCGAGCAGGCTCGCTCCTACATTTTTTTCGGTGCTTGTTAAATCGCAGGCAATAAAAAACCGACCCTGGGGTCGGTTTTTCAACAAGCTTATCGCTTATGCGGCAACAGCAAGGTTCAGAGCCTTGACGTGACCGTTCAGGCGGCTCTTATGACGAGCAGCCTTGTTCTTGTGGATGATGCCTTTATCGGCCATACGGTCGATAACTGGCACGGCCAGAACGTAAGCAGCTTGAGCTTTTTCAGCGTCTTTTGCGTCGATGGCTTTAACTACATTCTTGATGTAGGTACGAACCATGGAACGCAGGCTGGCGTTGTGGCTGCGACGCTTCTCAGCCTGTTTTGCACGTTTTTTGGCGGAAGGTGTGTTGGCCACCGTCGAGCTCCTCGAAAGACTTTTTAGGAAATAGCAAACAAAATAGGCCGCGAATCATGCCGATGAGTTGATGTCTTGTCAAGGGCGGTTGAGACGTTCCGCTAAGTGGTAGGTATAAAGAGGCGGGATATTTATTTCCGGCGCTTGACCTGTAAACTCGCGAGCTTTGGCTCTGTGCTGTTGCGGCGCGGAGTATCGCATAAGTAGGCGCGTTGTTCGCCTGCTGTTTATCGACAGGCACAAACTCTTTCAATGAATCTGCTCAAATCGTTGGCCGCCGTCAGCTCTATCACGATGCTTTCCCGGATTCTGGGGTTCGTCCGTGACACCCTCATTGCGCGGACATTCGGCGCGGGAATGGCCACCGACGCCTTCTTTATCGCCTTCAAACTGCCCAATCTGCTGCGCCGGATCTTCGCCGAAGGGGCGTTTTCCCAAGCCTTCGTGCCGATTCTTGCCGAATATAAAAGCCAGAAAGGCGAAGAGGCGACGCGCACCTTTATTGCCTACGTCTCGGGTTTGCTGACGCTGGTACTGGCCGCGGTCACTGCGTTGGGCATGCTCGCCGCGCCGTGGGTCATCTGGGCGACGGCGCCAGGTTTCACCGACACCCCGGAAAAATTCGAGCTGACGTCCAGCCTGCTGCGGGTGACGTTCCCTTACATATTGCTGATCTCCCTGTCTTCACTGGCCGGGGCGATCCTCAATACCTATAACCGTTTCTCGGTGCCGGCCTTCGTGCCGACCCTGCTCAATGTCAGCATGATCATCTTCGCGGTGTTCCTGACGCCGTATTTCGATCCGCCGGTCATGGCGCTGGGTTGGGCGGTGCTGGCGGGTGGCCTGGCGCAACTGCTCTACCAGCTGCCGCACCTGAAAAAGATCGGCATGCTGGTGTTACCGCGCCTGAACCTGCGCGACAGCGGCGTCTGGCGCGTCATGAAGCAGATGCTGCCAGCGATTCTCGGCGTGTCGGTGAGCCAGATTTCGCTGATCATCAACACCATTTTCGCGTCGTTCCTGGTCGCCGGTTCCGTGTCGTGGATGTATTACGCCGACCGCTTGATGGAATTGCCGTCTGGCGTGCTCGGCGTGGCCCTGGGCACGATTTTGCTGCCGACCCTGGCCAAGACCTATGCCAGCAAGGACCGCGCCGAATATTCGCGGATTCTCGATTGGGGCCTGCGCCTGTGCTTTGTGCTGGTGCTGCCGTGCTCGCTGGCGCTGGGTATCCTGGCTGAGCCGTTGACCGTTTCGCTGTTTCAGTACGGCCAGTTCAACGCCTTCGATGCGTCCATGACGCAACGGGCATTGATCGCTTATTCGGTCGGATTGCTCGGGATTATCGTGATCAAAGTGCTGGCGCCGGGCTTTTATGCGCAACAAAACATCCGTACGCCGGTGAAAATCGCAATTTTCACCCTGGTGGTCACGCAACTGTTCAACCTGGTGTTGATCGGGCCGCTGGCTCACGCCGGTCTGGCGCTGGCCATCAGCGCAGGTGCGTGCCTCAATGCCGGGCTGTTGTTCTATCAACTGCGCAAGCAGCAGATGTATCAGCCGCAACCGGGTTGGGCGAAGTTCGGCGCCAAGCTGGTGATCGCGGTGTTGGTGATGTCGGCGGTGCTGCTGGCGGGGATGCACTTTATGCCAGCCTGGGATCAGGGCCACATGCTTGAGCGGTTCCTGCGCCTGGGCGCATTGGTGGCGGCTGGCGTGGTCTCTTATTTCGGCATGTTGCTGTTGATGGGCTTCCGTTTGCGCGACTTCAATCGCAAGGCGTTGAGCTGAGGTCTTGACCTCGATAAACACGGGCGGGCTGGCAGTTTTGTCGGCTCGATCACTTTGGGTTACGGTGTTGCCTGTCGTCGGCCGCCGGGTGTGGTTATAATCGACCACTTTATGAGCAAGAAGCGCGTTATGCAGCTGGTTCGAGGCCTCCACAACCTGCGCCCCCAGCATCGGGGCTGTGTCGCCACTATTGGCAACTTTGACGGTGTTCACCGTGGCCACCAGGCTATCCTGGCGAGGCTGCGTGAGCGTGCGATCGAGTTGGGCGTGCCCAGCTGCGTGGTGATTTTCGAGCCGCAGCCCCGGGAGTTTTTCGCCCCGGAGACCGCGCCGGCACGCCTGGCCCGTCTGCGCGACAAGCTGCAGCTGCTGGCTGACGAAGGTGTCGACCGGGTTCTGTGCCTGGCGTTCAACCAGCGCCTGAGCAAGCTCAGCGCCAGCGAATTCGTCGATACGATCCTGGTGGACGGCCTCGGTGTGCAGCACCTGGAGGTCGGTGACGACTTCCGTTTCGGTTGCGACCGGGTAGGGGATTTCGATTTCCTGCAGCAGGCCGGCGTCATGCAGGGCTTCACCGTCGAAGCGGCGCAAACCGTCGAGCTGGACGGCATTCGTGTCAGCAGTACTCAAGTGCGAAATGCCCTGGCTGCTGCCGATTTTGCCTTGGCGGAGCGCCTGCTCGGTCGCCCGTTCCAGATTTCCGGGCGGGTCTTGCATGGCCAGAAGCTGGCGCGCCAACTGGGCACGCCGACCGCCAATATTCAACTCAAGCGTCGTCGCGTACCGCTGACCGGGGTTTACCTGGTCAATGCCGACATCGACGGCAAGACCTGGCCAGGCGTCGCCAACATAGGCGTGCGGCCCACGGTTCAGGGGGATGGCAAAGCCCACCTCGAAATACATCTTTTAGATTTTGCCGGCGATCTGTATGACCGGCGTTTGACGGTGGTTTTCCACCACAAGCTGCGTGAAGAGCAGCGTTTCGCCTCTCTGGAGGCGCTTAAGACGGCGATCAATGCGGATGTCGCCGCCGCCCGTGCCCTGTCGCACCTAGCGCCAATCGCTAATGAAGAGCCATAAATGACCGACTATAAAGCCACGCTAAACCTTCCGGACACCGCCTTCCCAATGAAGGCCGGCCTGCCTCAGCGCGAACCGCAGATTCTGCAGCGCTGGGACAGCATTGGCCTGTACGGTAAGTTGCGCGAAATTGGCAAGGATCGTCCGAAGTTCGTGCTTCACGACGGTCCTCCGTACGCCAACGGCACGATTCACATCGGTCATGCGCTGAACAAGATCCTCAAGGACATGATCATCCGCTCGAAAACCCTGTCGGGTTTCGACGCGCCGTATGTTCCGGGCTGGGACTGCCACGGTCTGCCGATCGAGCACAAAGTCGAAGTGACCCACGGCAAGAACCTGGGCGCGGACAAGACCCGCGAACTGTGCCGTGCCTACGCCACCGAGCAGATCGAAGGGCAGAAATCCGAATTCATCCGTCTGGGCGTGTTGGGCGATTTCGCCAACCCGTACAAGACCATGGACTTCAAGAACGAGGCCGGTGAAATCCGCGCACTCGCCGAAATCGTCAAGGGCGGTTTCGTGTTCAAAGGCCTGAAGCCGGTGAACTGGTGCTTTGACTGCGGTTCGGCCCTGGCCGAAGCGGAAGTCGAGTACGAGAACAAGAAGTCCTCGACCATCGACGTCGCGTTCCCGATTGCCGATGAAGCCAAGCTGGCTACCGCGTTCGGTCTGGCATCGCTGGCCAAGCCGGCCTCGATCGTGATCTGGACCACCACCCCGTGGACCATCCCGGCCAACCAGGCGCTGAACGTCCACCCGGAATTCAATTACGCCCTGGTCGATGTCGGTGACAAACTGCTGGTCCTGGCGGAAGAGCTGGTTGAATCCTGCCTGGCCCGTTACAGCCTGGAAGGCGCGGTCATCGCGACCACCACCGGTAAAGAGCTGGAACTGATCAATTTCCGTCACCCGTTCTACGATCGCCTGTCGCCGGTTTACCTGGCCGACTACGTCGAACTGGGCGCTGGCACTGGCGTGGTTCACTCCGCTCCGGCCTACGGCGTGGACGACTTCGTGACCTGCAAGAAATACGGCATGGTCAACGACGACATCCTCAATCCGGTACAAAGCAACGGCGTGTACGCGACTTCGCTGGAGTTCTTTGGCGGCCAGTTCATCTGGAAAGCCAACCCGGCCATCGTCAACAAGCTGACCGAAGTCGGCGCGCTGCTGCACACCACCATCATCGAACACAGCTACATGCACTGCTGGCGTCACAAGACTCCGCTGATCTACCGCGCCACTGCGCAGTGGTTCATCGGCATGGACAAAGAGCCAGCCACCGGCGAAACCCTGCGCAAGCGCGCAATCAAAGCCATCGAAGACACCAAGTTCGTCCCGGCCTGGGGCCAGGCGCGCCTGCACTCGATGATCGCCAACCGTCCGGACTGGTGCATCTCCCGTCAGCGTAACTGGGGCGTACCGATCCCGTTCTTCCTGAACAAGGAAAGCGGCGAGCTGCACCCGCGCACCGCCGAGCTGATGGAAGAAGTGGCCAAGCGCGTCGAAGTCGAAGGCATCGAAGCCTGGTTCAAGATGGACGCCGCCGAACTGCTCGGTGATGAAGCGCCGCTGTACGACAAGATCAGCGACACCCTCGACGTCTGGTTCGATTCGGGCACCACGCACTGGCACGTCCTGCGCGGTTCGCACCCGATGGGTCACGAAACCGGTCCACGTGCCGACCTGTACCTGGAAGGCTCGGACCAACACCGTGGCTGGTTCCACTCGTCGCTGCTGACCGGCTGCGCCATCGACAACCACGCGCCTTACCGCGAGCTGCTGACCCACGGCTTCACCGTCGACGAGTCCGGTCGCAAGATGTCCAAGTCGCTGGGCAACGTCATCGCGCCGCAGAAAGTCAACGACACCCTGGGCGCCGACATCATGCGTCTGTGGGTTGCCTCGACCGATTATTCGGGCGAAATGGCGGTGTCCGAGCAGATCCTGCAACGCAGTGCGGACGCCTACCGGCGTATCCGTAACACCGCGCGCTTCCTGCTCTCCAACCTGACCGGTTTCAACCCGGCCACCGACATCCTGCCGGCTGAAGACATGCTGGCGCTGGACCGTTGGGCTGTGGATCGTACGCTGCTGCTGCAACGCGAGCTGCAAGAGCACTACGGTGAATACCGCTTCTGGAACGTCTATTCCAAGATCCACAACTTCTGCGTGCAGGAGCTGGGCGGTTTCTACCTCGACATCATCAAGGACCGTCAGTACACCACTGGCGCCAACAGCAAGGCCCGCCGTTCGGCGCAAACCGCGCTGTACCACATCTCCGAAGCGCTGGTGCGCTGGATCGCGCCGATCCTCGCGTTCACCGCCGACGAACTGTGGGAATACCTGCCGGGCGAGCGCAACGAATCGGTCATGCTGAACACCTGGTACGAAGGTCTGACCGAACTGCCGGACAACGTCGAACTGGGTCGCGCCTACTGGGAGCGGATCATGGCGGTCAAGGTCGCGGTCAACAAGGAAATGGAAATCCAGCGCGCGGCCAAAGCCGTCGGTGGCAACCTGCAGGCCGAAGTGACGCTGTTCGCCGAAGACGCCCTGAGCGCCGACCTGGCCCAGCTGAGCAACGAACTGCGCTTCGTCCTGATCACCTCGACCGCCAGCGTTGCGCCGTTTGTTCAGGCACCGGCGGACGCGGTAGTGACTGAAGTCAGCGGCCTGAAGCTGAAAATCGTCAAGTCGGCCTTCGCCAAGTGCGCCCGTTGCTGGCACTGCCGTGAAGACGTTGGCGTGAACCCGGAGCATCCGGAAATCTGCGGCCGTTGCGTCGACAACATCAGCGGCGCTGGCGAGGTTCGTCACTATGCCTAATGCCATTGGCCGTTTCGGACGGCTGGGCTGGCTCTGGTTGAGCGTGCTGGTTCTGGTCATCGACCAGGCCAGCAAGTTCTACTTTGAAGGCTCGCTGAAGATGTACCAGCAAATCGTGGTGATCCCCGATTACTTCAGCTGGACCCTGGCCTACAACACCGGCGCGGCGTTCAGCTTCCTGGCCGACAGTTCGGGCTGGCAGCGCTGGCTGTTTGCCCTGATCGCGGTGGTGGTCAGCGCCGTGCTGGTGGTCTGGCTCAAGCGTCTGGGGCGCAACGAAACCTGGCTGGCTGTCGCGCTGGCCCTGGTGCTCGGCGGCGCGCTGGGCAATCTGTACGACCGCATCGCCCTGGGCCATGTGATCGATTTCATTCTGGTGCATTGGCAGAACCGCTGGTACTTCCCGGCGTTCAACTTCGCCGACAGTGCGATTACTGTAGGTGCGGTGATGCTGGCACTGGATATGTTCAAAAGTAAGAAAACCGGAGAAGCCGTTCATGACTGAACAGGTATTGGCTGAGCAACGCATCCGCCAGAACACGGAAGTCACCTTGCACTTTGCACTGCGCCTGGAGAACGGCGACACCGTCGACAGCACCTTCGACAAAGCCCCGGCGACCTTCAAGGTCGGCGACGGTAACCTGTTGCCAGGTTTCGAAGCGGCCCTGTTCGGCTTCAAGGCGGGCGACAAGCGTACGCTGACCATTCAGCCGGAAAACGCTTTCGGCCAGCCGAACCCGCAAAACGTACAGATCATCCCGCGTTCGCAGTTCAAGGACATGGACCTGTCGCCGGGTTTGCTGGTGATCTTCAACGATGCGGCCAATACTGAGCTGCCAGGCGTGGTGAAAGAGTTCGATGACGAGCAAGTGACCATCGACTTCAACCATCCGCTGGCTGGCAAGACATTGACCTTTGACGTCGAGATCATCGACGTCAAATCGCTGTAACTGACTGAATTCGGTCAAATGTGGGAGCGAGCCTGCTCGCGAAAGCGTCATCACATTCAACATCATTGTTGATTGACACACCGCTTTCGCGAGCAGGCTCGCTCCCACAGTAAGCTTTCTACAGTTTCGCTATTTCCTGCGCGCAAGACACGAGGCACAGCATGCAAATCAAACTCGCCAACCCCCGTGGCTTCTGCGCCGGTGTGGACCGGGCGATCGAAATCGTCAACCGCGCCCTGGAAGTCTTCGGGCCGCCGATCTATGTGCGCCACGAAGTGGTCCACAACAAATTCGTCGTCGAAGACCTGCGCGCGCGCGGGGCGATCTTCGTTGAAGAACTGGATCAGGTGCCGGACGACGTCATCGTGATCTTCAGTGCCCACGGCGTTTCCCAGGCGGTGCGCACCGAAGCGGCCGGCCGCGGCCTCAAAGTGTTCGACGCGACCTGCCCGCTGGTGACCAAGGTGCACATCGAGGTCGCGCGTTACAGCCGTGACGGTCGTGAATGCATCCTCATCGGCCACGCCGGTCACCCGGAAGTCGAAGGCACCATGGGCCAGTACGATGGCAGCAATGGTGGCGCGATTTACCTGGTCGAGGACGAGAAAGACGTCGCCGCGTTGCAGGTCCACAACCCTGAAAAACTCGCGTTCGTGACCCAGACCACCTTGTCCATGGACGATACCAGTCGCGTCATCGACGCCCTGCGCACGCGCTTCCCGGCGATCGGTGGTCCGCGCAAGGACGACATCTGCTACGCCACGCAAAACCGCCAGGATGCCGTCAAAACCTTGGCCGACGAGTGTGATGTGGTGTTGGTGGTTGGCAGCCCGAACAGCTCCAATTCCAATCGCTTGCGTGAACTGGCCGAGCGCATGTCCACGCCGGCTTACCTGATCGATGGCGCCGAAGACCTGCAGAAGAGCTGGTTCGATGGCGTCGAGCGGATCGGCATCACCGCGGGCGCTTCTGCTCCGGAAGTGCTGGTGCGTGGCGTAATCCAGCAATTGCAGGCCTGGGGTGCTACCGGTGCCGACGAGCTGGCCGGTCGCGAGGAGAACATCACGTTCTCCATGCCTAAAGAGCTACGCGTTCGTTCGCTGCTTTGATTTAACCTCTTTCTCGCATAGTGCCTGCGCAGCTTTATCGCTGCGCAAGCTGACGCGACCGGTGGCGGCCAGCACCACCTGGAGCTGGCTCACGGGTTCATGGGCATCGCAAAGGTGCAACGTTCCGGCTTGAAAGGCTTTTTTCGGCATCAGTGGTTCACCCAGACTGCTAAAGCGTATGTACCGCTTGACCCACCAATTACCGGCTATCGGCACTCGCGTTTCGCTGGTGTGTTCGATCACGATCGGGTTGCTGCTATCGTCCGGGCCTTTGCCACTGACGTCGACAATGATTCGCCAGCCCTGACCCCAATCGCCATTGATCCCATGTATCACAACGCTCTGATTGCGCGAAATCGCGAGGGTTCTGGCGTTGCGTATACCGCTGATCAGCGACTCCGCTGCGACCTCTCGATGGTTCGACTCCGTAAGCGCTGCGAACGCTGGAGTGACCAGGTGCAGAACAATCCCGACAATCATCAGTCCCATAAGCAGTTCAACCAGACTGAAACCCTGCTGACGCATGAAACCTTCCTCCCTGGAATGCGGCCCCCCGCACAATCCATGCGCGAGTAATGGCAAAACAACCGAACATCGGCCGGCCGAATGTTCTAGCGTGTTACAGCAGGTATAGCCGACGGCAACGGAGGGCACCGATGGATCATCGTACAAAAGGTTTCACGCTGATCGAGCTGTTGATCGCGCTCGCGGTGTTTCTGATTCTGATCACCATGGCGGTGCCCGCGTTTACCCGTTCGGTGCAGGGGACCAAGGCCGATACCGAGATCAGCGACCTGCAGCGCGGCCTGAACTTCGCCAGGCTTGAAGCCATCGACCGGGGCATTACCACCCGTGTGCGGCCAACGGCGGGTGGCAGTGTCTGGACCGGGGAGTTGTCGGTCTATGACAGTACTGGCAATCCGGCCAATGTATTGCGGGTTGTTCCCGCGATGAGCAGCGGCGCAACTCTGACGCTACCCTTGGGAGTGACCGCCATTGATTTCAATAACCTGGGCGGTTTGTCGGCACCGCCCGCGGCGGTGGTGATCAGCTACGTGTTGGGGGCGCAGAACAGGACGCTGACGGTGTGTTTGAACGGACGAATTCTATTGGGTGGAAATTGCGGATGAGGGAATGGAGCAAGCGTGCACAGGAGGGCACGACGCTGATCGAGGTGCTGGTCGCGTTGTTGATTCTGAGTGTGGGGCTGTTGGGGGCAGCGGCGTTCCAGCTCAATGCGCTGAAGTACACCGACAGCTCGCGGCTGACCAGCCAGGCGAGCTTTATCGCCTACGACATGATGGACCGCATCCGCGCGAACTCCGGCGCCGATTACACCGTCACACCGCCGACTTCGGGCAATCTCAACGTTGCCCGGGATCAGGACCTTTACGACTTCACCTCCAACATCGTCAATATTCTCGGCACCACCGCAACGGGCAGCGTCACCCTCAATCAGCGGGTGTACACCATCACCATCACCTGGGACGACTCGCGGGCGGCCAACACCGCGAACTCCCGTCGCAGTTTTGTGCTGACCAGTCGTGCCGCGGTCGATCCGGTGGCAACGCCATGAATCGCTCCAATCGAGGTTTCGGCCTGATCGAGTTGCTGATCGCCCTGGCGTTGAGCCTGGTCGTGGTGCTCGGCGTGGCGCAGATTTTCATTGCGGCGAAAAATACTTTTGTCAGTCAGAACGCGTCGGCAAACATGCAGGAAGATGCGCGTTTTGTACTGAGCAAAATGATTCAGGAAATCCGCATGGTGGGGATGTTTGGTTGCCTGGGAACGATCACTGAGGCGAACTCCGGGGTCGGTTTCACTGCCAGCCAGACAACGCCGATCAGCTGGGACAATGCCAATCTCAAGCTGACGCTGGTGACCGCCGATGTCGGCGCGGGCGGCGGTACGCCGACCTGGACCATAGTGTCCGATTGCCGGAATACGGCCACGGCTTACTCCAATAAGCAGGACCCGGCGACGGGGCAGCAGGCATTTCCGATTCGCCGGCTGATCTACAGCCTCAAGAACAATCAGCTGACGGTGGGCGTCGGCATCGGGACGCCGGCTCAGGCGGTGCTTGTCGATAACGTCAGCAAGTTCGATGTGAGTTTCGGCCTGGCCAGTTCAGCGACCGATACGTCCGCCTCCAGTTACAGCAGCAACCCCTCGGACCCGGCGCGAATCCGCAGCGTGCGGCTGACGCTGACCCTCATTGATCCGAACAAAAAAGTAAGCGATCAAACCTTCAGCGTGGTTGCCGCCTTGCGCAACCGCTTGCCATGAGGGCGCTCCGATGAAGTTTTCCTCCAAGAGCCCTCATGCCCAGCGCGGCATGGCACTGCTGGTCAGCCTGGTGTTTCTGCTGTTGCTGACGCTGATCGGCATATCGTCGATGCAGAACGCCACCCTGCAGGAAAAAATGGCCAGCAGCGTAACCCTGCGCAATCAGTCGTTCCAGATCGCCGAAGCCGCGTTGCGCATCGGTGAAAGTGCGGTGCAATTGAGTACCTATACGCTGCCGGTATGCAGCGGCACCACGCAATGCGCTCCGCCCGCCGAGTCGTCTACTCTCGCCGCCGCCGGGCTCAACGCCACCTCGGGTGTCACCTGGATTGCGGCCGGCAACGGCTTCTACGGAGTGCAGAACATCGGCACCACGTTGAATGCCGTGAACGTGCCGAGCAACACCTCTGCGACGCTGTATCGGGTCACGGCAGTGGCCATCGTGGGCAATAACGTTCGCAGTGTGGTGGAGAGCATCTATGCCAAGTATTGATAGGTGCATGGGGGTATGGCGGCTGCTTTCGGGGGTTGTATTGGGCTTGTACCTTTCGGCCCCGGCCTACGCGTTCACGCCTTCGGATTCGCCACTGCTCAGTGCTGCGGCGGTACCGCCAAACGTGATGTTGCTGATCGATGATTCGGGAAGCATGAACAACATCATCTGGGCGTCGGGTTTCGATCCGACGGTCAGCCGCCCGCAGATTGCCAACTGCAATTCGAACAGTTCGTGCTTGGGTGGTCAGAACCTCAACATGGACGATACCAATATCGCGTTGTCGAGCCTTAACCGTGGCGGCTGCTCCACCAACGGCAACTGGTACGGCTTTTACCGGGGCTTCCTGGGCCTGTCATCGATATGCCTGAAGCTGCCCGACCCGGTGGGCAATGAAAACACCCGTTATACGGCGAACTATCTGTCTTATCTGGTCACACTGGCCAACGGTTCGAGCAGGGATTTCACCACCGGGACCGGAGCAATCCCCAACGATTACCGCATCAGCGTGGCGCAGGATGTCTCCACCACGCTGGTCACCAGCAACCGCTCATTGCGAATAGGCCTGGCGACATTCAACCCGCCTGTCAGCGGTAACCCCGGCCCCGGTGGTTTTATTGCCCGGGCGGTGAGTGATCTGTCGCCTGTCAGCGGTAGCGTGACCCAGGCCCAGGCAGACACCAACTACAACGGCTTGATCTCCTCGATCAACGCGTTGAGTGCGATAGCCAACACGCCGTTGGCAGAAACCTACTACGAGATCACCCGCTACATGCGCGGCATGGCGCCTTACTACAACTCGACGCCATCGGCCTACACCAGCCCGATCCAGTATCGCTGCCAGAAGAACTACGGTGTGGTCATCACCGATGGCTTGCCGACATACGACCGGACGTTCCCGACCAACGATCCGCTCGGCGGCACGCGTTTGCCGAACTGGGATGGCAACAGTGCGAACGATGGCGACAACCTCTCCGGCGATGGCGAGGGCGACACCTTGTACCTCGACGACATCGCCAAGTTCGCCTTCGACATCGACATGCGCACCACCGGTACCGATGGCGCCGGCAAGAACTGGAACGCCGGGGATTTTCCCAAGCAGAACATGAACACCTATACCGTGGGTTTCACTGCTGCTAATCAGATGTTGTCGGATGCGGCGAGCTACGGGCAGGGCAAGTATTATCAGGCGACAGACAGCGCCGGCCTCAACTCCGCGCTGGCTTCGGCGCTGAGTGACATTACGTCCAAGGCCGGTTCGGGGGGGAGTGGCACGACCAGCAGCTCGATCGTTGGCCTGGGGTCCGCGTATTACCAGACCAGTTATGATCCGAAGGACTGGCGCGGCACGATCAAGTCCTATGGGTTCACCGCCACGGGTTCAGTGAATACATCCACGGTGCTCTGGACCACTGACACGGCCATCGTGCCCGGCGCAACGGCGCCGATTTATCAATCCTGGAACAGCGCGAGCAATGCTCCCGTCACCCTCGCTTACACCAATTTCGCCCCGGCGCAGCAGACGGTGTTGAGTCAGGGCCTGCCCACTGGCATCACCGGTACCGACCTGGTGGAGTGGAGCAAGGGCACCAATAAAACCGGGTTGAGAGCCCGCAGTGTATTGCTCGGCGACATCATCAACTCGCCGTTGGTACTGGCCTCGCCGACAGACAAGACCGCCTCCGATCTGGTGGGAGATACGTCCTACAGCAGCTACCTGACCACCAAAGCCGCCAACATGAACGCCAGTCTGGTGGTGAACGGCAACGACGGTTTTGTCAGCGTCATCAACTCGGGTAACGGCGCCAGGCGCTTTGCCTATATGCCATCCAGCGTGCTGCCCTCGCTGCGAATCATCGCCGATACCGCCTACATCAACGGCGTCAACCACAAGTTCCTGGTCGACGGTCAGGTCGGGGTGTTCGATGCCCAGCTCAACAGCGCCTGGAAAACCCTGGCGCTCGGCGGCACAGGGGCGGGCGGCAAGACCTTTTACGCGCTGCAACTGTTCGACGCTTCGGCCGGCAACGTGACCAAGGCGTTGTGGGAATTCAGTGCGCCCGCCACGGCCAACACGGCGAACGTTTTTAATGATCTGGGTTACGCCTATGCCCGTCCAGAGGTGGCACGCTTGGCCGATGGTCGCTGGGCGGCGTTCATTTCCAACGGGTATGGCAGCAATTCGGGGGTGGCGGCGTTGTACGTGGTGGACCTCCGCGATGGCTCGCTGATCAAGAAAATCGTCATCGACAGCACTGAGACCACCAACGGGTTGTCCTCGGTCGAACTCAAGGTCAACTCGCAGAATGTGGTGCAGGCAGCCTATGGCGGAGACTTGAAAGGGCGGATGTGGAAGTTTGATCTGAGCGGCACCACCACCGACACCTGGGGCGTGGCGTTTTCCGGCAAGCCGCTGTTTACGACCGCGGGTGGTGCGACCCAGCCGATCACTGCACAACCCTTGCTGGCGGATAATTCGCTGGGCGGTAAGGTCGTATTTTTCGGCACCGGCAAGTTCAATGAGGCAGTCGACAAGACCAACAAGGATTTGCAGGCGTTTTATGCAGTGTGGGACGCGGACGGCGGCTCGGGGCAGATCACCACGTCCAGTTTGCAGGCCCAGTCGGTGACCGGTGTTTTCTCGGGAAGCACCGGGCAGTTCATCACCACCAGTCAGAACGAAACGACCTACCCGGCGGAGAAGGGCTGGTACCTGCCGCTGGTCTACAACAGCGTACTGACCGGTGAGCGGGTTATCAGCCAGGCGGCCCTGGTGTTAGGGCGGATCGTGTTTACGACGGCTATTGTCGACACCACGGACCCTTGTGCCAGTTTCGGCACCGGTAAACTGGTCGAACTGGATGCGTTCAGCGGTAAGATGCTCAACTACGCGGTGCTCGACACCACGGGCGATGGCCTGATCGATAGCACGGACACGATATCCAGCGGGGTGATTTTCACTGGCGGGATACCGTTCCTGAGTGCCGTCACCAACGGCGGTACCGGCAAGATCGTGACCGATACCGGTTCAACGGTGACCAAGCTGACAGAAAAGGGCGGCGGTGGCAGCCGTCGCATCATGTGGCGACAAATTCAGTAATCGAGAGTTGAAGCATGCGCAGATCCAACCGCGGTTTTACCCTGATCGAAATGCTGATCGTGATTGCGATCATCGGGATCGTCATCACCATTGGTTACCCGAGCCTCACGGAATACGTGAAAAAAGGTCGGCGGACCGAAGTGGCCGGGCTACTTTCCGAGCAGGCACAAATTCTCGAACGGTTTTATTCGAAAAATAATACCTATACCGCCGCCACCGGCCTGAGTGCCGGCAACGACTACTACACCATCGCGCCGACCCTGACTGACCAGACCTTCCTGCTGACCGCCACGCGCAAGACTGGCAGCGCCATGGCGACGGACAAGTGTGGCGATTTCACCATCACCAACACGGGCGTCAGGAGCATGGTCAATGCAGCCTCCGGCTTGACCACCAAGGACTGTTGGGGTCGCTGAGTTTCCTTTTTCGGGCGCCTTTTGCGTCCTTTGTCTATCTAACGGTTGGATCAGAGCATGACCATGCAACAGCAAGTGGTGATTGTCGGCGGTGGGGTGATTGGCCTGCTGACAGCGTTCAATCTCGCGTCGCACGTACAGAGCGTTGTGTTGCTCGATCGCTCGAATGTCGGCCAGGAGTCGTCATGGGCGGGCGGCGGCATCGTTTCCCCGCTCTATCCATGGCGCTACAGCCCGGCGGTCACGGCGCTGGCCCACTGGTCCCAGGATTTTTATCCACAGTTGGGCGAGCGGTTGTTTGCGTCGACCGGGGTGGACCCCGAAGTGCACACCACGGGTTTGTACTGGCTGGATCTGGAGGATGAAGCCGAAGCATTGGCGTGGGCCGAGCGGGAAAATCGTCCGCTGCGGGCTGTGGATATCTCGGCCGTGAACGATGCGGTGCCGGTATTGGGCTCTGGTTTTGCCCGGGCGATCTACATGGCCGATGTGGCCAATGTGCGAAATCCGCGGTTGGTGAAATCGCTCAAGGCGGCGTTGCTGGCGCTGCCGAACGTGACGATTCATGAGCAATGTGAAGTCAGCGGGTTTATCCGTGACGGCGATAACGTCGTCGGTGTGCAGACCTCGACAGGGTCAGTCCACGGTGATCAGGTGGTTCTGACCGCGGGGGCGTGGAGCGGTGATTTGCTCAAGAGCCTGGGCCTGGAACTGCCGGTCGAACCGGTGAAAGGGCAAATGATCCTTTACAAGTGCGCGTCAGACTTCCTGCCGAGCATGGTGCTGGCCAAGGGGCGTTATGCGATCCCGCGTCGGGACGGGCACATCCTGATTGGCAGTACGCTGGAGCACGAGGGCTACGACAAGACGCCGACCGGGTCTGCGCTCGAAAGCCTGAAGGCGTCGGCGGTGGAATTGCTTCCGGCGCTGGCGGATGCCGAGGTAGTCGGGCATTGGGCCGGGCTGCGGCCAGGCTCGCCAGAGGGGATTCCCTACATTGGCCGGGTGCCGGGCTTTGACGGTTTGTGGCTCAACTGCGGGCATTACCGCAACGGGTTGGTGCTGGCGCCGGCGTCGTGCCAGTTGTTTGCTGATGTGATGCTGGGGCGGACACCGATCATTGATCCAGCGCCATATGCGCCGACAGGCAGGATCTGACCCCGGCGTCTGTCAGATCGCTATCGCTGGCAAGCCAGCTCCCACAGCATTCGTGTCGATTGAAAATATTGTGATCGACGTAAATCCTGTGGGAGCTGGCTTGCCAGCGGTGGCGTCCCTCAATCCAACCCGAATTTCTTCAGCCTGTAACGCATCGACCGAAACGACAGATTCAACCGCTGAGCCGCCGCCGTGCGGTTCCAGCGGGTTTCCTCCAGCGCCTGGAGGATGAGCTTGCGTTCGACGTTATCCAGATAGTCCTCCAGGTTGTCGATCTGCGTCAGGTCCGGTACGCCGGTGTCTGCCGTGCAGTTGCCCTCGGCCAGGCGCAGGTCGCCGGCTTCGATCTGTTGGTTTTCGCACAAGGTATGTGCCCGCTCTAGCATGTTCTCCAGTTCCCGCACGTTGCCCGGAAAGCGGTAGCCTTTCAGTGCTTCAAGGGCCTGCGGGTGAAGTTTGGTGGCGGGCTCGCCGCTGCCTGCTGCCAGGCGCTTGAGCACATGACTGGCCAGTGATTCGATGTCATCGCGGCGTTCGCGCAAGGGCGGAACCCGCAGTTCGATGACATTCAGCCGGTAGTACAAATCCTGGCGAAAGCGTTCGGCGGCCACTTCGGCGTCGAGGTCTTTATGGGTGGCGCAGAGAATGCGGACATCGACCACGGTTTCCTGTTGTCCACCGACGCTGCGAACGGCTTTTTCCTGAATCGCCCGCAACAGTTTGACTTGCATCGCCAGTGGCAGGTCCGCCACTTCGTCAAGGAACAACGTGCCGCCATGAGCGGCCTGGAACAGCCCGGGCTTGTCTTCGATGGCGCCGCTGAAGCTGCCCCGGCGATGGCCGAAAAACTCACTTTCCATCAGCTCCGACGGGATCGCCCCGCAGTTCACCGGGACAAAAGGCTGATGTGCGCGTGATCCTTGTTCATGGATCAACCGCGCGACCAGTTCCTTGCCACTACCGGATTCGCCGCTGATGTACACCGGCGCCTGACTGCGCGCCAGTTTGTCGATTTGCTTGCGCAGGCTGCGCATGGGTAACGAGTCACCCAGCAGGCGGCGATCGATGGTGACACCTGGCGCCGGCATGCGCAGGGCGCTGGTGACCAGCTCGCGCAAGCGTGTCAGGTCCACCGGTTTGGTCAGGAAGTCGAAGGCGCCAGCCTTGAGGGCATTGATTGCGGTTTCGAGGCTGCCGTAGGCGGTGATCATGGCTACCGGGAGTTGGGGGTAGCGCTGTTGAATGTGTTGCACCAGTTCCAGGCCGGTGCCGTCCGGCAGGCGCATGTCTGTCAGGCACAGGTTGAACGTTTCGCGTTTCAACAGGGATTGGGCTTCGTCAAGGTTGCGAGCGCTGAAGGTGTCGAGTTTCATCCGTCCCAGGGTGATTTCCAGAAGTTCGCGGATGTCGGGTTCGTCGTCGACGATCAGGACTTTTTGCCGTTGGCTCATGTTCAAGCTTGTTTCCGTCCGTGAGCAAAGGTGATGCGAAAGCAGCCGCCATCGTGGCGTGGTTTGAAGTCTAGGCGCGCCTGATTGCTTTCGCACAGTTCACGGGACAGATAAAGCCCCAGTCCCGTGCCTTGGGCGCTGGTGGTGAAAAAGGGTTCGAACAGGTGCACCTGCTGATCCGGCGCCACACCGGCGCCGTCGTCCAGCACTTCGATGATCGGCAGCTGAGTGTCAGGGTCGACGAACAGATCAAGCCAGACCTGTGCCGTGTCGTGGCGTTGAGCGCTGTGGCGCCAAGCATTGCGCAGCAGATTGTCGAGCACCTGGGTCAGCTGGTTCGGGTCCATCAGGGTGGTGAAGTCGCCTGAACCGATGCGCAGGTGAATCTGCTGGTGATCGAGCGCGCCTTCACGACTGTCGGCAACGAATTGCTCCAGCCATGGCTTCAAATCGAGGCGTTGCGCCAGGGTCTGCTGGCGGCGGGACAGTTGCAGGACGTTTTCGATAACCCGATTCATGCGCTGAGAGTGATCTTGAATAATCTGGGTCAGACGCCGATCCGCGCCGTTCAGTTCCTCCGACTCCTGCAATAGCTGCGCAGCGTGGCTGATGGCGCCCAAAGGATTGCGAATTTCGTGGGCGATGCCTGCGGTCAGGCGGCCCAGGGCGGCGAGTTTCAGTTGTTGCGCCTGCTGGGCGATTTGCGCGAGATCCTCGAGAAACACCAGGGTTTGTGGGTGCGGGCTCTGGTCCAGGGCAATGAAGCTTGGTTGCAGTTCCAGGCCGCTGCTGCTGACTTTCAGGCTCTGGGGGCGCAACGTCGGGTTGTTCAGCCACAGCTGCAGACGTTCGACCAGCGTCGGTGAACAATCATCGATCCGCTCACCTTCAAGCGTGTCCCGGCCCAACAGCGTCAACGCGCTGTGGTTGGCCAGTTGCACTTGCCGCTGGTCGTCCAGCACCAGGATGCCGGTGCGCATGCGTTGCAGGATCAGCGCATTGAGGGCTTCGAGGCCTACGACTTCACCGGCCCGTTGCTCGGCGAGCGTTTCGCTGACCTCCACGCGCTGCATCAGGCCTTGCACCAGCAAGGCCGCCGCAAAGCACAGCGCCCCGAGCGTACCGACTTGCAGGTAATCGTTAGGACTGGCGGGATGGCTGAAGCTGAGGAGAAAGCTCAATCCGACGATGCCGAGCGCGCCGACGGCGGCAATCAACAAGCCGATTCGTCTTCGCAGCAAGGCGCTGCTGATCGCCACCGAGACCACCAGCAGGTTGCCGATGGCGCTGGCGACACCGCCGGCGGCATAGAAAAGACTGCACAGGAGCAGGACATCGATCAGCGCCAGGCTGAACAGTTGTGCCGGGCGCCGGGTGTTCTCAAGGAAGACCACCAACAGAATATTCAGCACCAGGTACAACCAGCTGCCACTGCGCAGCAGGTTGTCATTGGTGAACGTCAGCAACTGGTTGTCGAGGTTGCTGGAGATCAACAGCACCAGAGTGATGCCGACACTCAAACGGTAGAGGTGATAAAGGCGCAGCAGTCGCTGAGCCTGTTTGCTGCCGGGACTGGACGTCTCAGCGATCACGGGTGCCGGGGCCTTGCTCGAGGTGAGCCTGGCTGCAATACCACTGTTGTTGAAGGCTCAGCGCGCGGTCACGGGGCAGGTGGACGCCGCAATGGGCACAACGAACCATGGGCGCCGCTTCCAGCTCGGCGGGAGATTTGGGCACTGCGGCTGGACCTTTGAACTTGCGCCAGAACCATACGGCAGCGGCAATCACGGCGATCCAGAACAATAAACGAAGCATGGCGAGCTGCTTTATGACGAGTGATTCCGCAGTTTAGCCAAGGTCATCACGGGCGCACAGTGGAATAAATCGCAGAAATAAAAAGGGAGACTCAAGAGTCTCCCTTTTGTGCACAACCCAACGTATCAGTCGAACACGCCGAAGGTCATGTAGCTGAACCACGAACGGTCGCTGTTGTTGCCTTCCGCTTCGTGTTCCTCTTCTTCGATCACGTCGCCATTTTCATCTTTAGGCTTGAGATCGTTCGGAATTGCGTCCTTGGCGTCCTGGAATTGCTTCTGCACGTCCTGGTTGGCGCGGGTTTCGCCCGGCGGCAGCGGAGGACGGGATTCGATCAGGCCCAGGGTGGCCTTGCTCAGGAACGAACGGTTGTCGGCTTCGTCCACTGACGGCACGAACTGACCGTCCACCAGGCTTGGGTGGTTCGGGTAGTTAAGCTTCAGGGTTTCGAGGCTGGTGGCGGCCAGATCGTCGAGGTGCAGACGCTGGTAGGCTTCGGTCATTATCGCCAGGCCGTCGCCGACCGATGGGGTTTCCTGGAAGTTTTCCACCACGTAACGACCACGGTTCGCGGCAGCGACGTAGGCCTGACGGGTCAGGTAGTAGTCGGCAACGTGAATCTCGTAGGCCGCCAGCAGGTTGCGCAGGTAAATCATGCGCTGTTTGGCGTCCGGCGAGTAGCGGCTGTTCGGGAAGCGGCTGGTCAGCTGGGCGAACTCGTTGTAGGAGTCGCGGGCAGCGCCCGGGTCACGCTTGGTCATGTCCAGCGGCAGGAAACGCGATAGCAGGCCGACGTCCTGGTCGAAGGAGGTCAAACCCTTCAGGTAGTAGGCGTAATCCACGTTCGGATGCTGTGGGTGCAAACGAATGAAACGCTCGGCGGCAGACTTTGCAGCCTCTGGCTCGGTGTTCTTGTAGTTGGCATAGATAAGCTCGAGTTGAGCCTGATCAGCGTAGCGACCGAACGGATAACGCGACTCCAGCGCCTTCAGCTTGGCTGTGGCGGCGGTGTAGCTGTTGTTGTCCAGATCTTGCTGAGCCTGCTGATACAGCTCGACTTCGCTAAGGTTTTCGTCTACGACTTCCTTCGATGAGCAAGCAGCGGTCAATGCGAGGATGGCGATCAGCAGCAGGTGTTTCACTTGCATGGCGGCTTGCGTCCCTATGACGGCCGCTGTCTTGGGCGGGGCCGTCCTGTTATGATGAGCGCCCCGTTGAATAGCCTCGGGGCAAAAGACGCCGTATTTAACCACAAGCGCGCAGCCGAAACCAAAGGCTGTGCCGACGCCTAGTCTGAGCATGTCCGATAAAATTGAACTTCGCGCAGAGGTGCCGTCCGAATTGGGCGGCCAACGCCTCGATCAAGTCGCCGCACAATTATTCGCTGAGCACTCGCGCTCGCGCCTTTCCGCCTGGATCAAAGACGGCCGCCTGACTGTGGATGGGGCGGTAATCCGCCCGCGAGACATCGTCCACGGTGGCGCCATTCTTGAACTGACTGCCGAGCAGGAAGCTCAGGGCGAATGGATCGCTCAGGACATCGAGCTGGACATCGTCTATGAAGATGACGACATCCTGGTGATCAACAAGCCTGCGGGCCTGGTGGTGCACCCGGCTGCCGGCCACGCCGATGGCACCTTGCTCAACGCCTTGCTGCACCACGTGCCGGACATCATCAATGTGCCCCGCGCCGGCATCGTGCATCGCCTGGACAAGGACACCACCGGTTTGATGGTGGTGGCCAAGACCATCCAGGCGCAGACGCAGCTGGTAACACAGTTGCAGAGCCGCAGCGTCAGCCGAATCTACGAGTGCATCGTGATCGGCGTGGTGACCGCGGGCGGCAAGATCAACGCACCGATCGGTCGTCACGGCCAGCAACGCCAGCGCATGGCCGTGATGGAAGGTGGCAAGCAAGCCGTCAGCCATTACCGCGTGCTCGAGCGTTTCCGTTCCCACACGCACGTGCGGGTCAAGCTGGAAACCGGTCGTACGCACCAGATTCGCGTGCACATGGCGCACATCAACTACCCGTTGGTCGGAGATCCTGCCTACGGCGGTCGTTTCCGTATTCCGCCAGCCGCCAGCCAGACCATGGTCGATTCCTTGAAGACGTTCCCGCGTCAGGCCCTGCATGCGCGGTTCCTCGAGCTGGATCACCCGACCACCGGTAAACGCATGAGCTGGGAATCGCCACTGCCGGACGATTTCGTCTGGTTGCTGACGCTGCTCAAGCAAGACCGCGAGGCGTTCATCGGATGAATGACTGGCTGATTCCCGACTGGCCCGCGCCTGCCGGGGTGAAAGCCTGCGTCACCACCCGTGCGGGCGGCGTCAGTCTGGCGCCGTTCGACAGCCTCAACCTCGGCGATCACGTCGATGACAGCCCTGAAGCTGTCGCCGAGAACCGCCGTCGCCTGACCGATCATTTCGACATTCAACCGGCCTGGTTAAAGCAGGTTCACGGCATCGTCGTGGCCCACGCGGATCCCGGCGTTACAGCGACTGCCGACGCCAGTTGGACCGCAACACCGGGCATTGCCTGTGCGGCAATGACTGCTGATTGCCTGCCTGCGCTGTTCTGCGACCGTGCCGGCACTCGTGTCGCGGCGGCCCATGCCGGTTGGCGCGGGCTGGCGGCGGGTGTGCTGGAAGCGACACTCGATACGTTGGCCGTTCCGGCAGAAGACGTGCTGGTCTGGCTCGGTCCGGCCATTGGCCCGCAAGCCTTTGAAGTCGGCCCGGAAGTACGGGAAACCTTCGTCGAGCAATTGCCCGAGTCCGCCAAGGCCTTCGTTCCAAGCCAGAACGCCGGCAAGTTCATGGCCGACATCTATGAGCTGGCGCGTTTGCGTCTGGCGGCTCGTGGTGTCACGGCTGTCTACGGTGGCGGTTTCTGCACCGTGACCGATCCACGCTTCTTTTCTTACCGCCGTAGTCCTCGCACCGGTCGGTTTGCCTCCCTCGTCTGGTTAGAACGCTAGACTTCTCTGATCTGCATCAACGTCACGACGCTTGAAACTCCCAGAATCGACCGCATCTATAACGGTATCTGGCAGGTTTCTTCATTCAGGATGTTTTATAGGTCCGGCCTGCTCAAAAGGAAGGTGACCCATGCGTATAGATCGTTTAACCAGCAAATTGCAGTTAGCTCTATCCGACGCCCAATCGCTGGCCGTCGGCCTTGACCATCCCGGTATTGAACCGGCGCACTTGATGCAAGCCATGCTTGAACAGCAGGGTGGTTCGATCAAGCCCCTGTTGATGCAGGTGGGCTTTGACGTCAACAGCCTGCGTAAAGAGCTGACCAAAGAGCTCGACCAGCTACCAAAAATCCAGAACCCCACCGGCGATGTGAACATGTCGCAGGACTTGGCGCGTCTGCTCAATCAGGCGGATCGTCTGGCCCAGCAGAAGGGCGATCAGTTCATTTCCAGTGAGCTGGTGCTGCTCGCGGCCATGGACGAGAACAGTAAGCTCGGCAAGCTGTTGCTCGGCCAGGGCGTGAGCAAAAAAGCCCTGGAAAACGCCATCAACAACCTGCGTGGCGGTGACGCTGTCAACGACGCCAACCACGAAGAGTCGCGTCAGGCGCTGGATAAATACACCGTCGACCTGACCAAGCGTGCCGAAGACGGCAAGCTCGACCCGGTGATCGGCCGTGACGATGAAATTCGCCGGACCATTCAGGTCCTGCAGCGCCGCACCAAGAACAACCCGGTACTGATCGGTGAGCCTGGCGTCGGTAAAACCGCGATCGCCGAAGGTCTGGCGCAGCGCATCATTAATGGCGAAGTGCCGGATGGCCTGAAGGGCAAGCGCCTGTTGTCCCTGGACATGGGGGCGCTGATTGCCGGTGCCAAATACCGCGGCGAGTTCGAAGAACGCCTGAAGTCCCTGCTCAACGAACTGTCGAAGCAGGAAGGGCAGATCATTCTGTTCATCGACGAACTGCACACGATGGTCGGCGCCGGTAAAGGCGAAGGTTCGATGGATGCGGGCAACATGCTCAAGCCTGCGTTGGCCCGTGGCGAGTTGCACTGTGTCGGCGCGACCACGCTCAACGAGTACCGCCAATATATAGAGAAGGACGCGGCGCTTGAGCGGCGTTTCCAGAAAGTCCTGGTGGACGAGCCGAGCGAAGAAGACACCATCGCCATCCTGCGTGGCCTGAAAGAGCGTTATGAAGTTCACCACAAAGTGGCGATCACCGACGGCGCCATCATCGCTGCGGCGAAGCTCAGTCACCGCTACATTACCGATCGTCAGTTGCCGGACAAGGCCATCGACCTGATCGACGAAGCCGCCAGCCGCATCCGCATGGAGATCGACTCCAAACCGGAAGTACTGGACCGTCTGGAGCGTCGCCTGATTCAGCTGAAGGTGGAATCCCAGGCACTGAAGAAAGAAAGCGACGAAGCGGCGATCAAGCGCCTGGAAAAACTGCAGGAAGAAATCGTCCGTCTCGAACGCGAGTATTCGGACCTCGAAGAAATCTGGAACTCGGAAAAAGCCGAAGTCCAGGGTTCTGCGCAGATCCAGCAGAAAATCGAACAGTCCCGTCAGGAACTGGAGGCTGCCCGTCGTAAAGGCGACCTGAACCGCATGGCCGAGCTGCAATACGGGGTGATCCCTGACCTGGAGCGCAGCCTGCAAATGGTCGACCAGCACGGCAAAAGCGAAAACCAGTTGCTGCGCAGCAAGGTGACCGAGGAAGAGATCGCCGAAGTCGTCTCGAAGTGGACCGGCATTCCGGTGTCGAAAATGCTCGAAGGCGAGCGCGACAAGCTGATGAAGATGGAAAGCCTATTGCACCAGCGTGTGATCGGTCAGGACGAAGCGGTGGTCGCGGTTTCCAACGCGGTGCGCCGTTCGCGGGCCGGGTTGTCCGACCCGAATCGCCCGAGCGGTTCGTTCATGTTCCTCGGCCCGACCGGTGTCGGTAAAACCGAGCTGTGCAAGGCATTGGCCGAGTTCCTCTTTGATACTGAGGAGGCGATGGTGCGGATCGACATGTCCGAGTTCATGGAGAAACATTCCGTGGCTCGTTTGATCGGTGCGCCACCAGGATACGTGGGCTATGAAGAGGGCGGCTACCTGACCGAGGCGGTACGCCGCAAACCTTATTCGGTGATCCTGCTGGATGAGGTCGAGAAGGCCCACCCGGATGTGTTCAACATCTTGCTGCAAGTGCTGGAAGATGGCCGCCTGACCGACAGCCATGGCCGCACGGTGGATTTCAAGAACACCGTGATTGTCATGACTTCGAACCTGGGCTCGGTACAGATCCAGGAGCTGGTCGGCGATCGTGAAGCCCAGCGCGCGGCAGTGATGGACGCGATTTCCTCGCACTTCCGGCCGGAGTTCATCAACCGGGTCGACGAAGTGGTGATCTTCGAGCCTCTGGCGCGGGATCAGATCGCGGGCATTACCGAGATCCAGTTGGGTCGTCTGCGCAGTCGCCTGACCGAGCGGGAACTGAAGCTGGAACTCAGCCCCGAAGCCATGGACAAGCTGATAGCGGTGGGTTACGACCCGGTGTACGGCGCGCGGCCGCTGAAACGGGCGATCCAGCGCTGGATCGAAAACCCGCTGGCGCAGCTGATTCTGTCGGGTCGTTTCATGCCCGGCGATATCGCCAAGGGTGTCGTGGAAAACGACGAAATCGTCTTCGTCTGATCCACTGTTGTAGGAGCGAGCTTGCTCGCGATGGTCGTTAACGATGCCGCGTTCTTTCTGGATTGACGCGGTGTCATTGAGGTCTTCGCGAGCGAGCTCGCTCCTACATAATCCTCAACTGAATTGCAGGCCTCGCATTGCGAGGCCTTTTTTTCGTCAGGTTGTTGAACTCAAAGGAAAAGGCTTGTAAAGTGCGCCCCGCAGTAAGTCACCCGGAAGGGTTTCTGCTCCCCAAGCAGGAATCTGAAATAAGTTGCAAATCATTAACTTGAATGCAATTTAGGGGGTTGACAGAGGTGCTTAAGATTGTAGAATAGCGCGCCTCAGACACACGAACGCAGCGATGCGAACGGGTCGAAGAGAGCGCAGTAAAGCTTCATAGTTGTAAATTGAAATATGTAGTTCCGTGATAGCTCAGTCGGTAGAGCAAATGACTGTTAATCATTGGGTCCCAGGTTCGAGTCCTGGTCACGGAGCCAATTTCAAACCGGGGTATAGCGCAGTCCGGTAGCGCGCCTGCTTTGGGAGCAGGATGTCAGGAGTTCGAATCCCCTTACCCCGACCATTTTTGGGTCGTTAGCTCAGTTGGTAGAGCAGTTGGCTTTTAACCAATTGGTCGTAGGTTCGAATCCCACACGACCCACCATTTTTGAAACCAGTTAACGCTGGAATCGAATCTTAAGATCAGACGCCAAAAGCTCTGTTCGCAGAAGGCGCCTTTTAAAGGTGCCTTTTTTTTACCGGGGTATAGCGCAGTCCGGTAGCGCGCCTGCTTTGGGAGCAGGATGTCAGGAGTTCGAATCCCCTTACCCCGACCATATTAAAAATCCTCGTATCGAAAGATACGGGGATTTTTTTTGCCTTCAAAAAAGTGAATCACTTCAAGTCATCGTACAACTTGCCGATAACGAAGCGACGGGGTACTGCCCAAACACCACCCCGAATTCCGGCCACTACAAGAAAAAGGCGCTCGTTATGTTGCTTCGTCAGTTGAATATCGCTCCCCGTGCGGCCTTGGGGTTTGCCTTGATCGCTGTGCTGGTGGCCTTGCTCGGCATATTTGCCTTGGGGCAGATGTCGAGCATCCGCGAGAGCGAGGTGGCGGTGGAGAAGCAATGGCTGCCGAGCATCCGCGGTGGTGACGAGATCCGCGAACTGATGCTGCGCATCCGTACGATTTCCCTGCGCATGGCCCTGGACCAGGATCCGAAGAATATTCCGACCTACCGTGGCCAGATGGACACTCGCGACAAAGAGCTGAGCGAAAAAATCGCGACCTATGACCAGTTGGTGAACACTGCCGAAGGCCGGGCGTTGTATGACCAGTTCAAGACCACCTTCGCCGCCTATCGCACCGGCATTGCCCAATCATTCACGTTGGCCGAGCAGGGGCGTCGTGACGAATTGACCAAGCTGCTGCTGGTCGACATGAAGACCGTGGTCGACGGTTCCGGCAAGCAGCTCAATGACCTGGCGGAGCTGTTCTCCAGGCAGGTCGCCATAGAAAGCCAGAAATCGTCGGCGCACTACGAAACGTCGCGAACAATCGTCAGCCTGTTCATCGCCCTCGCAGCGCTGGCGACGGTCGGCCTGGCCATGTTGCTGACACGCAGTATCGTCCGTCCTTTGAATGAAGCCCTGTCAGCGGCGGAAAGTGTGGCTCAGGGCGACCTGACCCGGCCGATCGCCACCCATGGCAATGATGAAGTGACCCGGCTGCTCAAGGCGCTGGCGACCATGCAGCAAAATCTGCGGGAAACCCTGCAAGCCATCAGTGGTTCGGCAACGCAACTGGCCACGGCGGCAGACGAGTTGAACGCGGTCACGCTCGACAGCACTCAAGGCTTGCAACAGCAGAACAACGAGATCGAACAGGCGGCCACCGCGGTCAACGAAATGACCATTGCCGTGGAGGAAGTGGCGCGCAACGCGGTGTCGACTTCCGATGCCACCCGCCAGTCCAGCGAGTCGGCGCATCTGGGGCAGGAGCGGGTCAGTGAAACCGCCAGCGCCATCAGCGCCCTGGCCAACGATGTGCAGCACACCGGTGAACTGGTGCAGTCACTGGCCAATCAGTCCCAGGACATCGGCAAAGTGCTGGATGTGATTCGCGCCATCGCCGAGCAGACCAATCTGTTGGCGCTCAACGCGGCGATTGAAGCGGCGCGCGCGGGGGAAAGCGGCCGCGGTTTTGCGGTGGTGGCTGATGAAGTGCGTGCACTGGCGCATCGCACCCAGCAATCGACCCAGGAAATCGAGCAAATGGTCCAGGGCATGCGCAACGGTTCGAGCCTGGCGCTGGACTCCATGAATGCCAGTGCTTCCCGCGCTGCCGAAACCCTGGTGATGGCGGAGCGGGCGGGCGACGCATTGCAGACGATTACTGCATCGGTTCACGAGATTCATGAGCGCAACCTGGTGATCGCCAGTGCTGCGGAAGAGCAGGCTCAGGTGGCTCGGGAGGTGGATCGCAATCTGGTGAATATTCGTGATCTGTCGGTGCGTTCCGCTACCGGTGCGGATCAGACCAGTGCGTCCAGTCATGAGTTGTCGAAGCTGGCCAATGCGTTGCAGGGGATGGTGCAGCGTTTTCGGGTGTAACCCCGATAGATAAAAAAGCCGCGCTTCTCGAATAGGGAAGCGCGGCTTTTTCTTGGGCGCTTGGTCGAGACGTCAAAAGCGCGTGCGGGAGGTCTTCTTGTCGGCTTCATAGTTGATTCGGCCATTCAGGTTTGCAGTGCCGAACTGTCTGATTCAGGCAGTTGCACAAGTGAGGAGGGTTTGCTGGTCGGAGACCTGGCATCCTCGCCAATTACCTTAAAGTCATGCCGGGAGATAAGTGGCATAATGCGCTTTTTTTGGTTGCGAGGCGAAGGGGATACCCTCCTGGCATCCAGCGCCATAGCCCTGCAATCGGTTATGCCGCAATGGAAGGCGTGCAGCACTCTGAGAGGGCAGCCATCGCGATGGCGGGGTTCTATTTGAGTCGCGCCATCCGGCGCGCAAGCGCCTGCCCGAAAGTGGCAAGACATATATGCGAAGAAAAACATCAACTACGGGCGATTACCCCGGTTAGTTGAAGTGTTAACCGCTCAAGAATTAGTTAATGGGAGTTTTACCTGATGTCGGGCATCAAACGGGCGAGTGTTGGCAAGTTCAAAAGCAGAGAGGCTCTCATCGGTATCGTAGGGCTGGGTTATGTCGGTCTGCCTCTGATGTTGCGTTACAACGCTATCGGCTTCCGTGTCCTGGGCATCGATATCGATGAGGCTAAGGTTTCCCGGCTGAATGCAGGGCAAAGCTACATCGAGCACATTCCTGCCGAAAAAATACTCGACGCCCGTCAGAGCGGTTTCGAGGCCACCACTGATTTCCGCCGGGCGAGCGAATGCGATGCCTTGATCCTGTGTGTGCCAACGCCGTTGAACAAGTACCGTGAACCGGACATGAGCTTCGTGATCAACACCACTGAAGCGATCAAACCCTATTTGCGCGAAGGACAGGTTGTATCCCTGGAGAGCACCACCTATCCGGGAACAACGGAAGAAGAACTGCTGCCGCGTGTTCAGGAAGCCGGGTTAAAGGTTGGCGAGAGCATCTTCCTCGTCTATTCGCCTGAACGTGAAGACCCGGGAAATCCTGACTTTGAAACCCGCACCATCCCTAAAGTGATCGGCGGGCATACCCCGGCTTGCCTGGAAGTGGGCATCGCCCTTTACGAGCAGGCGATTGACCAGGTCGTACCTGTCAGCTCCACCAAAGCGGCCGAGATGACCAAGTTGCTGGAAAACATCCATCGCGCGGTGAATATCGGCCTGGTCAACGAAATGAAAGTGGTCGCCGATCGCATGGGCATCGATATCTTTGAAGTGGTCGATGCCGCAGCGACCAAGCCTTTCGGTTTCACCGCTTACTACCCAGGCCCCGGCCTCGGCGGCCATTGCATCCCTATCGACCCGTTCTACCTGACGTGGAAGGCTCGCGAGTACGGTTTGCACACGCGTTTCATCGAGCTCTCCGGCGAAGTCAACAAGGCGATGCCCGAGTACGTGGTCAGCAAACTGATGGACGGCCTCAACAACAGCAGCAAGGCCTTGAACGGCAGCAAGGTGTTGGTGCTCGGTATCGCCTACAAGAAAAACGTCGACGATATGCGTGAGTCGCCATCTGTCGAGATCATGGAATTGCTCGAAGCCAAGGGCTGTGTCGTGGCTTACAGCGACCCGCATGTTCCGGTGTTCCCGAAGATGCGCGAGCACCACTTCAATCTGTCCAGCGAAGCGCTGACGGCTGAAAACCTTGTGAGCTTCGATGCCGTTGTCCTGGCCACCGATCACGACAAGTTCGACTATGAGCTGATTCGCCAGCACGCTCGGTTGGTGATCGACAGTCGCGGCAAATACCGCACCCCTGAAGCCCATATCATCAAAGCCTGATTGCTGGAGTGTTCCCTTTGAAACGTTTCGCCCTTATCGGCGCTGCCGGTTACATCGCCCCTCGGCACATGCGCGCAATCAAAGACACCGGTAACGAGCTGGTGTCGGCTTATGACATCAATGACTCTGTGGGAATCATCGACAGCCTGTCTCCGCAGAGCGAGTTCTTTACCCAGTTCGAGCGTTTCAATGAGCACGCCTGGCAGCTCAAACGCGATCCGGCCACGGCCCTGGACTACGTCGCAGTTTGCTCGCCCAACTATCTGCACCATTCGCATATCGCGGCCGGCCTGCGCCTTGGCTGCGATGTGATTTGCGAAAAGCCGCTGGTTCCAACGCCTGAAATCCTCGACGAGCTGGCCCTGGTCGAGCGCGAGACGGGCAAACGCGTCTACAACATCCTGCAACTGCGTCATCACCAGGCCATTCTTGATCTCAAAGAGAAAGTCGCCCGTGAGTCCCGCGACGGTAAATACGATGTTGAACTCACCTACATCACCTCGCGCGGCAAGTGGTACATGGAGAGCTGGAAGGGTGACCCGCGCAAGTCCTACGGCGTTGCGACCAACATCGGCGTGCACTTCTACGACATGCTGCATTTCATCTTCGGCAAGCTGCAGCGCAACGTCGTGCACTTCGCCAACGATTACAAAGCAGCTGGCTACCTTGAGTACGAAAAAGCCCGCGTACGCTGGTTCCTGTCCATCGATGCTGACGACCTGCCGGATTCAGTCAAGGGCAAGAAACCGACCTATCGCTCCATCACGGTTGATGGCGACGAGATGGAGTTTTCCGAAGGTTTCACCGACCTGCACACCACCAGCTACCGGGAAATTCTCGCCGGCCGTGGCTACGGCATCGAAGATGCGCGTCACTGCGTCGAGACGGTGAATACCATTCGTTCGTCTGCCATCGTTACGCCGCAGAACGGCGAGGGTCATCCTTTCCTTGCAACCCTGAGTCGCTGAGGCAGGCATGAACTATCAGATCCATCCTTCCGCGATTGTCGATGACGGCGCGCAGATCGGTGACGATTCACGGGTGTGGCATTTCGTGCACGTCTGCGGCGGCGCGCGTATTGGCAAAGGCGTTTCCCTTGGGCAGAACGTCTTTGTCGGTAACAAGGTGGTCATTGGAGACAACTGCAAGATCCAGAACAATGTTTCGGTCTACGACAACGTGACGCTGGAAGAGGGTGTGTTCTGTGGGCCGAGCATGGTGTTCACCAATGTCTACAACCCGCGGTCGCTGATCGAGCGCAAGAACGAGTACCGCGATACTTTAGTGAAAAAGGGGGCAACGCTGGGTGCCAACTGCACCATCGTCTGTGGTGTCACTATCAACGAGTTTGCTTTCGTCGGCGCTGGTGCTGTGGTCAACAAAGACGTCCCCGCCTATGCCTTGATGGTCGGCGTGCCCGCTCGTCAGATTGGCTGGATGAGCGAGTTTGGCGAGCAGCTGGCATTGCCTGTCGAGGGTGAGGGCTCGGTGCTGTGTGGGCATAGTGGCGCTCGTTACGTGCTCCACGGCAAAAGATTGTGCAGGGAAGAAGCAGGCACTTCGGCGGACTAGCAGCCTGGCTATCAGGTTCGCGGCGCCGTCCGTGTCATGGCAGGTTTTCACGGTGGCAAGCCGCCCAATAACGAAAGTGATTTATGGAATTTATCGATCTCAAGACCCAGTACCGCGAACTCAAGGCATCGATCCACGAGCGTATGAATCGCGTACTCGAGCATGGTCAGTACATCATGGGCCCCGAAGTGGCTGAACTCGAGACACAGCTTGCCGAGTATGTCGGAGTTAAACACTGCATCAGTGCCAGCAGTGGCACCTGTACGCTGTTGATTGCCATGATGGCTTTGGGGATAGAGCGGGGCGATGAAGTCATCACGACGCCTTTCACTTTCATAGCGACAGGCGAGATGATTGCCTTGCTGGGCGCCACGCCAGTATTTGTCGATGTTGAACCAGGCACCGGCAACATCGATCCCGCAAAGATTGAGGCAGCCATTACTCCTCGCACTCGCGCGATCATGCCGGTCAGCCTGTATGGGCAATGCGCAGACCTTGATGCGATCAATGCGATTGCCGAAAAGTACAGTCTGCCGGTAATCGAGGATGCGGCTCAGTCATTTGGCGCCACCTATAAGGGACGTCGCTCCTGTGCTTTGAGCACCATTGGTTCGACCAGTTTCTTTCCCTCCAAACCGCTGGGTGCCTATGGTGACGGCGGTGCGTTGTTCACCGATGACGATCAACTGGCCAAAGCCATGCGTGAAATTCGTATTCACGGGCAGGACAGGCGTTACCATCATCCGCGTATCGGGCTTAATGGCCGCCTGGATACCCTCCAGGCTGCAGTTCTTCTGTCAAAGCTTGAGCGTTTCGACTGGGAGGTAGAGCGTCGAACCCAGGTGGCAGAGCGTTATGATCGACTGATCGCCGCTGCATGCCCGGGGATGGTCACACCTTGCATTTTGCCGCATAGCAGCAGTGTGTATGCGCAGTACACCTTGCAGGTCGATGCTCGTGATGAGCTTTCTCGGGCGCTCAATGCGCTGGGTATACCGACGGCCGTACATTACCCGGTGCCGCTCCATCTTCAGCCGGCGTTTGCGCATCTGAACCAGGGCGAAGGTACCTTCCCGATTGCAGAGGCATGCAGCCGGCGGGTGTTGAGTTTGCCTATGGGGCCCGATGTCACCGAGCAGCAACAGGTACAGGTAGTTGATGCCTTACAAGTAGCATTGCGAAAATCTGTATGACGGCGTTGAAGCGGCTGCTGAACTCCACTGCTACTTACGCGCTGGCGAATATCATCAACAGTGCCATCCCGTTTTTTCTCCTGCCTGTTCTTACACGAGTTTTGGCGCCGGCGGAGTATGGCGTGGTGGCGATGTTCACCACTGTGGTAGGTGTGCTTTCGGCCTTCACCGGCTTGAGTATTCATGGTGCGGTCAGTGTGCGTCATTTCGACAGCGGCACGGATCACCCGCGGTTTGTCAGCGCGTGCCTTGGCGTACTGGCGGTTAGTACCAGCCTGGTATTGTTGGTGGTCTGGCTGATGGCCGGCCCGCTCGCCCGCTGGACGGAAATTCCAGAAGGCTGGCTGCTGGTCGCGGTACTGGTTTCGGCTGCGCAAGCCATTGTCCAGGTCCGGCTGGTGATCTGGCAGGTCAGAAACGAGGTGATGCGATACGGTCTGTTCCAGATATTGCAGACAGCCCTGAACCTTTCCCTTTCCCTGGGTTTGATATTTCTGCTCGGGCTGGGTTGGGAGGGACGAGTGCTGGGTATCACTGTGGTGATATTTTTATTTGCGGGCTTGGCACTCTACGGGCTGCAGCGTCGACAGTTGGTCCGCTGGAGCTTGGACCGTGAATACGTCAGGGCAGTCTTGCGCTTTGGTGTACCCCTGATTCCCCATGCAGTGGGTGCAATGATGATTGCCATGAGCGATCGATTTATCATTACTCATCTGCAAGGTATCGGTGTTACCGGCGCCTATGCAGTAGGCGTACAGATGGGAATGGTGGTCGGGTTGTTGGCAGATGCCTTCGTCAAGGCTTTCGGCCCATATCTCTTTTCCGAACTGAAAAGCCGGGAGTCGTCCTCCGGCCTTCGTATGGTCCGGCAATGCGCTTTCGTATTTGCGGGTTTCCTGGTCCTGGCACTCGGTTATGTGGGCATTTTGCCGTACCTTTATCCCTTTATCGTCGGCGAGCAGTACAGTGCGTCATTACCTATCGCGCAATTGATCGGTTTCGGCAATGCTTTTATGGGGATGTATTATGTCGTGGCGGGATTTCTATTCTTTTTTGAGCGGACCGTGCTGCTGGCAAAACTGACGTTTACGGTCGGTTTGCTGAGTGTCGCGTTGACCTATTCACTGGTGACCTGGCTTGGCGTAATTGGTGCCGCGTGGGCGTATGTGCTCGTACAGTTCATGTTCTTTTTGGGGGCATGGTACTTGGCGCAGAAGGTTTTCCCATTGCCGTGGCGTTCCCTGTTCAGAACGGAGAGTGATCAAAGATGCTGAGCATCGCGAACAGGTTGTTAGTCAGGATTCTGCTCGCCCTCAGTGCTCTTTATTGGCGAGTCATTTATTCTGAGTTACGTGCACGCTACGACGTATCTCCAGGCTTTCGTTTCAATGGCAAGAATATCTTGCTGTACGGAGACGGAGACATCGGGCTGGGGGAGAATAGCTATATCGGTGATAACTCTACCGTGCATGCTTCTTCCGGATTCAACGTTAAAATTGGCGTGGGTTGCCATATTTCATCGAATGTGCGGATTTTCACTGAGTCCGTTAAACCGGACAGTGACTTTCGAGTGAAGCCGGTACCTGCAAAAGCCGGTGATGTGACAATTGCCGATGCGTGCTGGATTGGGGCAAATGTCCTGATCAATCCGGGTATATCGATTGGCGAAAACAGTGTAGTTGGTGCAAATAGTGTCGTAACACGAGATATCCCGCCGGATGAGATTTGGGGCGGCGTGCCGGCAAAACTCATTAGGAAGAAGCGGCAGTAAGCTGCCAATGCGGCTTCTAACCACAGTAAAAACATGCGATGCAGGGTTTATGATTCCATACGGTCGACAAAATATTAGTGATGACGATATTGCTGCGGTGGTCGAGGTGCTGCATTCGGAGTGGCTGACTCAGGGCCCCGGTATTGCCAGCTTCGAACAAGCTTTGGCCGAAGTCTGTCAGGTCAGTCACGCGGTGGCTGTCAGCAATGCCACAGCCGCCCTGCACATCGCTTGCCTGTCGTTGGATGTAGGGCCCGGAGATCTGGTCTGGACCAGCCCCAACACCTTCGTTGCCAGCGCCAATTGCGCACTCTATTGCGGTGCTGATATTGACTTCGTCGACATCGATCCGCAAACCCTCAACCTCAGCGTGGAGCAGTTGGCGAAAAAGCTGGATGCTGCGCGTAAGGCCGGTCGATTGCCAAAAGTGGTTATTCCGGTGCATTTCTCCGGCCGCAGCTGTGACATGCAGGCCATCGCGGCACTGGGCAAGGAGTATGGTTTTCGGATCATCGAGGACGCCTCGCATGCGGTAGGTGCCGAATATCAGGGAGTGCCGGTCGGCGCTTGCCGATATAGCGACATCACAGTCTTCAGCTTCCATCCGGTGAAAATCATCACGACCGGTGAGGGCGGTATGCTGACGACCAATGACCCGGCATTGGCGAAGCGTCTGGTTAGGTTGCGTACGCATGGTATTGCGCAGGGTAGCGACGAGCTTGTCAGTGCTCCGCTGGGACCCTGGGAATACCAGCAGATCGAATTGGGTTTCAATTACCGGATGACCAACCTGCAGGCCGCATTGGGTTTCAGTCAAGTGAAGCGTCTCTCGCAGTTCATTGAGCGCCGTCGCCAACTGGTGCGGCAGTACCATGAATTGTTGGCTGACCTGCCGATTGTTCTGCCGCAGGCCAGCGAAGAGTCGGCTTGGCATTTGTACCCAATCCGGGTACCGGCGGAACGTCGCCTCGATGTGTTTTCCAGATTGCGTGCCGCAGACGTTTGGGTTCAAGTACATTACATTCCGGTGCATACCCAGCCGTATTACCGCAACCTGGGGTTCAAACCGGGCGACTTCCCCGAGGCGGAGCACTATTTCGCTGAAGCCTTCAGCCTCCCACTTTTCTATGACCTGGCTGACGAAGAGCAGCAAAGCGTGGTTGACCTGCTGCGCGAGGCCTTGTCTTGAGGGTGGCGGTCATCCCGGCGCGAGGTGGAAGCAAACGCATCCCGCGCAAGAATATCAAGATGTTCTGTGGCCGGCCGATGATCGCGTGGTCAATCCTGGCTGCTCAGCAGAGTGGTTTGTTCGAGCGTATAATCGTCACCACTGACGATGAAGAGATTGCCGAGGTCGCACGTGCCTGGGGGGCGGAGACTCCCTTTGTGCGGCCCCCCGAGTTATCCGACGACTATGCCGGCACCACGGAAGTGATCGCCCATGCCACGCGATGGTTGCAAGACCAAGGTGTGTCTATCACGGCGGTATGCTGCATTTACGCGACAGCACCCCTGATTCGGCCAGAGGATCTGGTACGTGGTCTGGAGCTTTTGCAATCCGCAGACTGGGCGTATGCGTTCTCGGTTGCCGAGTTTTCTCCTTCGGTTTATCGCGCCTTTCAGGCGTCTGCGGAAGGCGGCCTTTCCATGTTGTTTCCAGAGTTTTTCACAACGCGCTCCCAGGATTTGCCTGTCGCCTTGCACGATGCCGGTCAGTTCTACTGGGGACGCGCTGATGCCTGGACGCAGGGGCTGAGAGTCTTCGATCGCCACTCAACACCGGTTTGCATTCCGCGTTGGAGGGTTCAGGATATCGACGACATGGACGATTGGATTCGCGCCGAAATGATTTTCAAACAATTGATGAGTGACCAGAGACAATGAGTGCATCGGATTTTTTGACCCCGCAGGATGACATCATCTGGTTCCCGTTGGCGAAGGGAGTTTGAGATGTTGAAGTATTGCGTTCGCTGCGTGATGCCGCACACCAAGCCGGATTTGCATATTGACGAGGAGGGTGTTTGCAACGCTTGCCGCTCCTTCGAAAAACGCAAAGAGGTTGATTGGGACCAGCGTAAGAATGAGCTCATGGTGCTGCTCGAAAAGCATCGACGCCATGGCAGTAATTGGGATTGCATCGTTCCGGTAAGTGGCGGAAAGGACAGCACTTACCAGGTAATCCGGATGTTGCAACTGGGCTTGAACCCACTGTGCGTCACCTCGACTACCTGTGATCTGAGTGAGAACGGTCGACGGAATATCCAGAATCTTCAGCGTCTAGGCGTGGACCACGTTCAGTTTTCACCCAATCCACTTGTGCGCGCCAAACTCAATCGCATCGGACTGACTGAGGTCGGTGATATTGCATGGCCTGAGCACGTGGGTATCTTCACAATCCCTGTACGTGCAGCTGTGCAGTACAACGTGCCTCTGATTGTCTGGGGTGAAAACTCGCAGAATGAATACGGCGGGCCGGCGGCAGCTACCGAGAACAACACCCTCACCCGGCGCTGGCTGGAAGAGTTTGGTGGGCTGCTGGGCCTACGCGTGTCCGATTTGGCTGAAACCTACGGCATAGAACCGCGCAACCTGCTTCCTTATCAGTATCCTTCGGATGAGGATCTCCAGCGAGTCGGTGTAACCGGACTTTTCCTTGGGCACTATCTGCCTTGGGATGGGCTTTCCAATGTTTTGATTGCTCAGGCTCATGGCTTTGTTACCTATGATCAGCCGGTTGAAGGGTCGATGGTTAACTATGAGAATCTGGACAACCACCAGCACGGAATTCACGACTATTTCAAGTACCTGAAATTCGGCTTCTCCCGCGCCACAGATATCGCGTGCCTGCATGTACGGCGTAAACGTATTACACGGCAGGATGCCATTGAAATCGTCAAGGCGCGTGACGGCAAGTTCCCCTGGACTTACCTGGGTAAACCGCTCGCGGAAATTCTCGAGCCACTGGAAATGACCACGGACGAGTTCATCAAGATCTGCGACCGGTTCACCAACAAGAAGATTTTCAAGCGTGATGCGTCCGGCGTGCTGATCAAGGATCGACACGGCAACCTCATGAAACTGAACCACGACAACGTATGAAAGTCGCCATCGTAAACTACGGGGTGGGCAACTTGAGCTCGGTACGCCGAGCCTTTGAGGAGCTGGGGGCTGAACCGGTAATCGCCAATCACCCGTCCGCATTGTACGACGCGAATCGTATTGTGCTGCCGGGGGTCGGGGCGTTTAAGGAAGGCATGGCCCATCTCGATCATGGTGGCTGGAGTGAGGCGTTGCGTGAGGTAGTGGGCGAGCAGGGCAAGCCTTTGCTGGGGATCTGCCTGGGCATGCAACTGCTGGCCAGTGAAGGGCATGAGAACGGCGTGACGCCTGGGCTCGGATTGATTCCGGGTCAGGTACGACGCCTGGACGAACTGGGCTGCACGTTGCGTATTCCACACGTGGGCTGGAACGAAGCGTGTCACGACGGCAGCGATGTTCTTTTTGAAGGTATTCCGAACAGGTCGGATTTCTACTTCGTGCACAGCTATGCCTTTGTTACCGAGGCAGCAGAACATAGGCTGGCGACCGTTCCCTACGGCGTCGACCTGACTGCAGCCGTTCGTCGGGGCCATGTCTTTGGTTGTCAGTTCCACCCGGAGAAAAGCTCCAAGGCGGGCCGACGTCTACTTCGTAACTTCCTGAGCTATTCGCCATGTTGAAGGTTCGTGTCATCCCCACATTGCTCTGGAAGGGGCTGGGACTGGTGAAGGGTGCCGGCTTCGATAGCTGGCGGCGAGTTGGGCCTGTGCTGCCCGCGATCAAGGTCTACAACGCGCGTGATGTGGATGAATTGATTCTGGTAGACATCACGGCTACCCAGGAAGGTGAGTTGCCGGACCATGATTCGGTCAACGACTACTCCGAAGAATGTGCGGTGCCGCTAACGGTAGGGGGCGGTATCACCAGCGTGGAGCAAGTACTGGCGTTATTGCACAGTGGTGCCGACAAAATTGCGATCAATAGCGCGGCTTATACCCACCCTGAGTTGATCGAAGCGGCAGCTTCGCGCTTTGGTGCGCAATGCGTGGTGGCGAGCGTTGATGTCCGACGTATGGAAGACGGGAGCTATCGATGCTTCAGCCATGCGGGTACCCAGGATACCGGTCGTGAAGTAGAGCAGTGGGCCAGAGAGCTGGCTGCACGTGGCGCAGGCGAAATTTTGCTCACCTCCATCGAGCGGGATGGAACCATGAGTGGATATGACTTGGCATTGGTGGAAAAGATTGCCCGGGCAGTGGATATCCCTGTGATTGCTTCCGGAGGTGCCGGCAGTTATCAGCACATGATTGAGGTGGTTCAGCAGGCAGGGGCTTCGGCCGTGGCGGCTGCCAGTATTTTCCACTTCACCGAACTGACCCCCGCTGGCGCCAAGGTTGCGATGCAGGCTGCCGGCATTCCGGTGAGACGTAATTACCAGGGTGAGGCGAATTTTTGAACATCGTTCTACGTGTCGATGCCGGCCAGAGAATGGGAACCGGGCACTTCATGCGCTGCCTGACCCTGGCCGACACCCTCGCGCAACGTGGGGCGCGGTGTGTTTTTCTTTGCCGACAGCTTCCGTCGCACCTTGCCCTGCTGCTTGAACGCCATGGGCATGGACTGCGCAGCCTGCCTTCGCGCGCAAGCGACACACCCGATACCGAGCTGGCGCATGCCGCTTGGTTGGGCACTACCCAGGTCACTGATGCCGCCGATAGTCTTGAAGCACTGCAAGGGCAGGAATGGGACTGGTTGATTGTCGATCACTATGCCCTCGACCGACATTGGGAGAAATGCCTGCGACAAGCCGCGCGCAGGATCCTGGTGATAGATGATCTGGCTGATCGTCAACATGAGTGTGACCTTCTGCTCGACCAGAACCTGTATCACGACATGCAGTCTCGTTATGATGGCAAGGTGCCCCAGACCTGCCAATTGCTGCTGGGCCCGCGATTCGCGTTGTTGCGCGATGAGTTCAGTCGCCTGCGCGCGACCCTCCCTCAGCGTAGCGAGGACGTTAAACGGGTCCTGGTGTTTTTCGGCGGTGTCGATGAACACAATTTCACCGGCCTGGCGCTATCGGCCCTGTCAGGCATGGCTCGCTCGAACCTTGAGGTTGATGTAGTGCTCGGTGCGTTGCATCCGCAGCGTCCCGCTATCGAGGCCGTTTGCCAGCGTCAGGGTTACCGTTGTCATGTCCAGACCACGCGAATGGCTGAGCTTATGGCCAACGCCGATCTGGCGATTGGCGCAGGCGGTACGGCAACCTGGGAGCGATGCAGTCTTGGGCTGCCGACATTGGCGTTGAGCACAGCGGATAATCAGATTCGACAGCTGGCCGATGCGGCAAGCCGAGGCCTGGTCTATACCCTTCTGGTAGATAAGGATCTGCAGGCGGATCTCGCGCTACACCTGGAAGCCCTGCTGCAGAACCCTGCGCTGCGCACGTTGATTTCGAACCAGGGCATGGCTGCCGTAGATGGTCTGGGTGTGCAACGACTGGCAGCGCGCATGGGGTGCACGGGCATAGACATGCGCGCTGCGCAGCCACGGGACTCGGACGCCCTGTATCGTTGGCGTAACCATCCCTCGATTCGCGCTGTTTCACGAAATACCGAGGAAATTGGCTGGGAGGATCACTGCCGCTGGTTTTCGTCAGTACTCGCAGATCCGCGACGCAAGCTGCTGATTGGCGAGCAGGGCGGCGAGCCTGCCGGGGTCGTGCGTTTTGACCTGGAGGAAGATGGCCTGGCCGAGGTTTCCATTTATCTGGTGCCCGATGCAGCCTTGCGCTGCCGCGGTAGTGATCTGCTGCAAAGTGCCGAAGACTGGGTTGCTCTGCATTGTGCCGACGTGCGCAGGTTGCATGCCCAGGTCAAAGGCTCCAACAAACGTTCCAATGGGTTGTTCATGGCCGCAGGCTATGACATCGACAACACTCGATTTTCAAAGAAGTTGCATGAGCTATGACTGAATCATTCAAAATTGCTAATCGCCACATCGGCCCTGGCCATGCGCCTTTCGTCATTGCTGAAATGTCAGGCAACCATAACCAGTCCCTCGAACGGGCTCTCGAAATCGTCGAGGCGGCGGCGAGCACTGGCGCCCATGCCCTGAAAATTCAGACTTACACCGCGGATTCGATGACGCTGGATCTGGATGAAGGTGAATTCCATATCAGCGACCCCAACAGCCTGTGGGCCGGTACTTCACTGTACAAGCTCTATGGCGAAGCCTTTACTCCGTGGGAATGGCACAAGCCGATCTTCGACCGGGCGCGCGAGTTGGGCATGATCCCTTTCAGCACCCCTTTTGATGACAAGGCGGTCGATTTTCTCGAGGCGCTGGACGTTCCCTGCTACAAGATCGCTTCCTTTGAGAACACGGACCTGCCACTGATTCGCCGTGTAGCTGCTACAGGCAAGCCGTTGATCATTTCTACGGGCATGGCCACGGTGGCGGAGCTTGATGAAAGCGTGCGTGCTGCGCGACAGGCCGGTTGCAAGGATCTGGTCTTGCTCAAGTGCACCAGCACCTACCCGGCGACGCCACAGAACACCAATATTCTGACCATCCCGCATCTTCGCGAATTGTTTGGCTGTGAAGTCGGGTTGTCCGACCACACCATGGGTATCGGTGTATCGGTAGCCAGCGTGGCGTTGGGCGCGACTGTGGTCGAGAAGCACTTCACGCTGTCCCGTGCCGACGGCGGGGTAGACAGTGCATTTTCGATGGAGCCGGCCGAAATGGCGCAACTGGTCATCGAAACCGAGCGTGCCTGGCAGTCCCTGGGGCGTGTCAGCTATGGTGCCACTGCTGCTGAAGAAAAGAGCCGGGTTTTCCGTCGGTCCATTTATGCCAGCGAAGACATCGCAGAGGGAGATTTGCTGTCCTCGGCCAATGTTCGCATCATCAGGCCAGGCCTGGGGCTGCCACCCAAGTACTTCGAGCAGGTAATTGGCAAGCGTGCGAAGCAGGCCATCAAGCGTGGCACGCCGATCAGCTGGAATCTTTTCTAGTGGGGCATCCAAGTTTTGCGCAACTACTTGAAATTGAGAACGACCCCGCGTTTTTGACGTTTCGCTGTCCTCACAGTGGCGCATTGATTTGGCCGCTGGTGCGTAATCAGTTTTATCGCCAGCTGATTTCCGACCTGTACTACAAAGAGGCACCCTTGGTCGCGGCAGTACCTGCCTTGCCGCGTGGGCAGGCGCTTGCATCGCTCTCTCGCGTAGCTCGACACAATTTAGGGCAGAAGCGATTGAGTGGCGATGTTCTGGTGATCGCGACAGGGGCGGGCAGCTTCCTGCGTGAGGGACTCTGGTTCAATCGCATTACCGACTATCTGGTACAGGCATCGCCGCCGGACACCGTGACAGTCGAAGGCCTGATGGACTGGAATGTACCCCGACCGCGCTGGAATCAGCGGGTTTCCTACTGGTTGCCGTGGCAAGGAGCTATCACCTTGTCCGGACGATTGCTGCAGCGTGATTCGCATGTTGCGATCGCGCGTGAGGTGCTGTTTTACGCCAGGCAAAGGGCGCATGACCTGCTCGATTTGACGATCACCGAGACACAGATGGATATGTTGGTCGGGATGCTGGCTCGCAAGCTGGCCCGCTCTCCGGTTGTGCACCATGCCTATCGCCGTCTGCTGGAAAAGGTTCGACCGCGTTTGATCCTGTTGGAGCAGGCTTGCTACGGCGATTTTTCGCCGATCAACCAGATTGCCCGTGAAATGGGCATTCGGGTCGCTGAGCCGCAGCACGGCATGGTATCCGGTGGTCACGATGCCTATTGTTATGCGCCCCTGCTACGCGACAGTGCCGAGTACAGGGCATGTTTACCGCATGACTTTCTGGGTTATGGCTCGTGGTGGAACGAACAGATCAACGTGCCTGTGGAGAAATGGGTGATCGGGCATCCCCATTACAGCGAGCAGCGACGTGGCATGCCACTGGCCAAGGGGGTACAGAACGATATTCTTCTGCTGGGCGATGGTATCGAGTTTGCACTCTACGTAGCGTTGGCCACTGAGCTGGCTGACTTGCTGCGCGGGCAATACCGTATCGTGTTGCGTCCGCACCCACTGGAGCGTGCCGAGGTCCAGCGTCGATATCCGGACGGGAAGATCGGGGAGGTCTTCATTGATGCCAATCGCGACATCTACAGCTCTTTTACCAGTGCGTACGCTGTGGCCGGCGAAGTGTCGACCGGGTTGTTCGAAGCGCTTGGAATCGCCGGCAAGGTTTTATTGTGGGAAACGCCCAAAGCGCAATTCAGTTATCCCAAGCATCCGTTCACCGGCTTCACGGATGCGAAGGGATTTGTCGAAGAGTTGCTAGCGCCTGAGGGGGCCGAGTCATCCGTCGTCGGTGAGGATGTCTGGGCAAACGATTGGGTGAGTAACTACAGAAGTTATCTTGATCACGTACTTGCCCGCGCAGGTTGAAGGTTTCTGAGTGGCGCGGGCCAGCGTTCAGGGTTTCGCTGACCGGCAAAATGGATCAGAACAAGGTATCCTGCTTCGTTTTGAGCGGGCCTGATGCAGGGCGGTACAGGCCTGAAAGCGAAGCAACCCAATTCGATAGTGAATACTGGCCGTGCAAAAAATTTCTGTGATCGATTATGGCTGCGGCAATCTGGCCTCGGTCGTCAACATGATTCAGCACGTCGGCGCAGAAGCGCAGATCATCCGTTCGCCTGAGCAATTGGCTGATGCGGGCAAGCTCATTCTGCCCGGTGTAGGAGCCTTCGATCATTGCATGGGTAACCTGCGTGATGCCGGCTGGATCGCGCCGCTGGAGCAGGCTGTTTTCGAACGCCAGGTGCCGATCATGGGTATTTGCCTGGGCATGCAGTTGCTGACTCGCGGCAGCGAAGAAGGGCAGTTGCCCGGACTTGGTTGGGTCGATGCCCAGGCGCGCCGATTCCGGCCGGAAGATGCATCGCTCAAGGTGCCGCACATGGGCTGGAACGAAGTGCATCAGATGCGTGCAGATGTATTGTTGCCCCCATCGGAGAGCCCACGACGTTTCTACTTTGTGCACTCCTACCGTGTGGAATGCACGGATCCTGCTGATGTCCTGCTGCAGTGCGAATATGGCGAAACCTTCGTCGCAGCGTTCCGGCGGGCGAATATCTGGGGCTTCCAGTTCCATCCGGAAAAGAGCCACAGGTTCGGCATGGAACTTTTCCGACATTTTCTCGAGGTGTGACGTGCTCAAGCATCGTGTGATACCCGCGTTGCTGCTGCGCGAGGGTGGTCTGGTCAAGACCCAGAAGTTCGGCAAGCACAAGTACGTCGGTGACCCGGTCAACGCCATACGTATCTTCAACGAGAAGGAAGTGGATGAGCTGGTCGTACTCGACATCGATGCCAGCCGTCAGGGGCGTGAGCCCGACTATGCGCTGATCGAGAGCATTGCCGCCGAGTGCTTCATGCCATTGGGCTACGGCGGTGGTATTTCCACGATCGAGCAAGCGAGGCGAATCTTTTCTTCCGGTGTGGAGAAAGTGGTCCTGCAGACCTCCGTGTTGAGCAACCCGAAGCTGGTTACCGAGATCGCCGAGCGTTTTGGCAGCCAGAGCGTCGTGGTCTCTGTGGACGTCAAGCGGGACTGGCTCGGTCGCTATCGCCTGTGGTCGTCTTCGGCACGTCGCTCGGTCGGAGATGACTGGCTGTCGGCTCTGAAGGAGCTGGTCGCGGCGGGTGCGGGGGAAGTGCTGTTGAATTCGGTTGACCGTGATGGCATGCAGCAAGGGTATGATCTGCGCTTGATCCAAAGTGCCGCGCAGGCTGTGGATGTTCCCCTGATTGCGCTGGGTGGAGCGGCCGGATTGCAGGACTTTGTAGAGGCGACCAAGGCTGGCGCCTCTGCCGTTGCTGCGGGCAGCCTCTTCGTACTTCAGGGGCCGCACCGTGCGGTGCTCATCAGCTATCCAAAATATTCAGAGCTCGAGTCGCTTTTCAGGGGTAAAGATGTTTCCTAAAGAACACAGGGTATGTACCCGTTGCGTAATGGATGACAGTGCATCCGGTATATCTTTTGATGAACAGGGCATCTGCAATTTCTGCACGTATTTCCAGGAGCGCGTCAACGGCGTGGTTTTCGCTCAGGAAAGCGAACGTGCGCAGCGGCGCAAGGCTTTCATAGAGCAGGTTAAAAAAGCCGGTGAGGGCAAGCCGTACGACTGCATCATCGGGCTCTCCGGTGGAGTCGACAGCTCCTATGTGATCCATCTGGCATTGGCCGAGGGGCTTCGGCCTCTGGCCGTGCACATGGACAACAACTGGAACTCCGAGTTGGCGGTCAACAACATCAAGAACCTGGTGACCAGCCTTGGCGTCGATCTGTACACACATGTCATCGACTGGCCTGAGTACAAGGGGTTGATGCAGGCATTCTTCGATGCCGACGTCATTGACGTGGAGCTTCTCTACGACAACGCGATGCTGGCGGTGAATTACGAACAAGCCAGGCGCTACGGTATCAAATACATCCTTTCGGGAAGCAACTCGGCAACCGAGGGTATGCCGATGCCGGAGGGATGGAACTGGCGCAAGTGGGATAAGCGCAACATCAAGGCGATTGGCCGTCGCAATCAGGTGCGGATCAAGACTTTCCCGATCATGGGAACCTTGGGTTACATCTACAACCGTGTAATACGCGGTATCAAGTGGGTCTCGTTCCTCGATTTCTATGATTACCAGAAGGACGCGGCCCTGGACCTGCTTGAAGAAAAGTACGCCTACAAACGCTACCCGTACAAGCACTACGAGTCGGTATTCACGCGCTTCTATCAGGGTTACATCCTGCCGCAGAAGTTCGATGTGGATAAGCGCAAGCTACATCTTTCGACACTGGTAATGAGCGGGCAGATGACCCGCGAGCAGGCAATTGTGCACCTGCAACAATCACCTTATGCCTCCTCTGAGGAACTCGATCGTGATCGCAAGTACTTCCTGAAGAAGATGGGGTGGACGGAAAGCCAGTTGGAGACTTACCTGCAAAGGTCGGCCAAGCCACACGATGCCTATCCCAGCGAGCGTTTCGCGTGGGACTTTATCCGCAAGTTGTATCAGATGAAGCGTTCGTCCTGAGTCTGTTCGATAAGGCCTGTCGGCTCTGATCTGTAAAGGGTTGTTCTCTTGAAAGTCTTGTTTTTGCACGCTACAGCAGCGTTTGGCGGTGCCTCGAAAAGCTTGATCGAGCTGTATTCCATGCTGCGTGGCGCAGGCGTGCACGGCACGGTATTGACGCCCGCAGGACCGGTCTGCCAGTCCTTTGCCGAAGCAGGATTACAGGTAGAAACCGTCAGGGGACTGAGCCAGTTTGATAACACGCGCTACGGTTATTACCGCAAGGTGCGCTGGCTGATCCTGTTGCGGGAGCTGTTTTTGCTGCCGTTCTCGCTGCTTGGCTTGTGGCGCTTGCGCCGTGAGCCCTACGATCTGATCCACGTCAACGACGTTACCCTGTTGCCTCTGGGGATAATTGCCAAGTGGATGCTGCGTGTGCCGCTGGTGGTGCATGTCCGCTCATTGCAACGCAAGCCGGGTGTGGGCTTGCGTACTCGCTGGGTGAACGCTCTTTTACGCCGCTTTGCCAACTCCGTAGTTGCGATTGACCACACGGTCGCCGCTACGCTCGAGCCGAATTTGCCGCTCAGCATCATCCACAATGGCCTCAAGGTTGCCGCGCAAGTTGCAGCCCCGGAGCCCAGGGGGCATGACGAGGTGGTCAGGGTCGGTTTTCTGGGGGTGTTGATTCCACTCAAAGGCATTTTCGAGTTAGTCCAGGCAATGGGCATTCTCAAGGAACGAGGCGTACGCATCGAGTGCCTGGTCGCAGGCGAGAACGCGCGCGAACTCTCTGGGTTCAAGGCTTGGGTACTGGGTAAATTCGGCTTCGCGCGGGATGTGCGTGCCGAGCTCGAAGCGCTGATTCGGCGCGAGTGCCTGGAGGATCAGGTCAAGCTTTTGGGCTTCGTGAGTGATGTCCGTACGCTTTACCCGCAACTGGATATCCTCTGCTTTCCTTCTCATCTTGATGCGGCCGGTCGGCCGGTTTTCGAAGCAGCTTTCTATTCCGTCCCGAGTGTCGTTGCGGTGACCGATCCGGTGCCGGATGCGCTTGTTCATGAAGTCACGGGACTGGCAGTGCCCATACCAGATCCTGTTCTCATCGCCGATGCCCTGCAGCGGATGGCCGAGTCACCGGTCTGGCGTCGCCAACTGGGCATGCAGGCAAAAAGCTGGGCGGAACATACCTTCTCGATCGAAGCCAATGCCGCGCGCATGCTCGATCTTTATCGGAACATTCTTTCGTCACAGGCAAGTCGTTGAGTCATGCGCATTCTGATGCTATCCCAGTACTTCTGGCCGGAAAGTTTCATCATCAACGATATCGTGCGCACGCTTGCCGAACAGGGGCACGAGGTTGTGGTCGCCACCGGAAAGCCCAATTACCCTGACGGCAAGATCTTCGAGGGCTATAACGCCAAGGGCACCCAGCGCGAACGCTACCTCGGAAAGGTTGATGTACTGCGCGTCCCCCTCTGGCCACGGGGGGAAGGCGGGGCTAAAAACCTGATCCTCAACTACCTGTCGTTTGTCTTTGCCGGCCTGCTGTTTTTGCCGTGGATGCTGCGTAAGCGAGAGTTCGACGCCATCCTGGTCTTTGCCCCGTCGCCCATCCTGCAGGCCATTCCCGCGATTCCATTGAAGTGGTTGAAGAAGGCAAAACTGGCTCTGTGGGTGCAGGATCTATGGCCGGAAAGCCTTTCTGCCACCGGGTTCATACGCAATCGACACTTGTTGAGGGTGGTGGGCTGGATGGTCGGGGCGATTTATCGCCATTGCGACACGCTGCTGGTGCAGTCACGTGCTTTTGTCGAGCCGGTGGCGCGCTATGCAAAACGCGAGAAGATTCAGTACTACCCCAACTCCATGGATGTACGCAGTGCCCGGTCGGTGTTTACGCTTCCGCCGCAGCTCGACACCTTGCTCAATCAATATTTCTGCGTCGTGTTCGCTGGCAATCTTGGTACTGCTCAGGCCCTCGATACGCTGGTGCAGGCAGCGGTACAACTGCGTGATGAACCGGATATCCGCATCGTGCTGGTTGGCAGCGGAAGTCGCCTTGATTGGCTCAAGTCACAGCAGGAGGCGTTGGGATTGGACAATCTGGTTCTGCCAGGGCGCTTTCCGATGGAGGCCATGTCTGAAATTTTCGAACGTTCTTCGGCGTTACTGGTTTCGCTCAATGACGAAGAGGCCTTCGCCCAGACTATCCCCAGCAAGATCCAGGCTTACCTCGCTGCGGGGCGTCCGATTCTCGCGTGTATGAACGGTGAGGGGGCTCGGGTGGTCTATGAAGCTGGAGCAGGTCTGACCTCTCCTGCAGAACAAGTGCTGCCGCTGGTGGACAACATCCGGCGGATGAAAGCGTTGGAAGCCGATGAGCGAGCACGCATGGGGGAGGCGGGCAGGGCCTACTTCGATGCTCATTTTGAAATGGATAGTCAAGTGAACCGTTTGGTCGAGTTGTTGCAGCGCTGAGGGCGCAGAGCAAATCTGCCCGTCTAAGGAAAAGATGATGCGTGTGATGGTTTTCCCCGTCGCCTTCATGGCGAACACCTTCGCCATGATGGTGGTCATGATCGGCTTGAGTTTGTTTGGAAAGTCCGCGCTGGCTGCGGATTTCGGACTCATTCATGGTGCTACGGTCGCACTCTTCTATTCGTTTTCCGGCAATGCACGCAGTCTGATTCTTTCTGATTCCGGGACTATCGATGCCCCCGTAATCCTTCGGTTACGCCTGATTCTGCTGCTGCCATTGGGCATTCTGGCATGGGTGCTGTGTGCTGGGGTTGTGGACAGCAGCTGGTTGTTTGTTCTGCTGCTGGTGGTGCGTCGCGCAGCCGAATGGCTGGCAGAGATCTTTCTCAGTGAACAGGAGTTGCGTCACCACGAAGGCGCAGCCATTCGCTTCCTGCTGACCCAGGGTTGTCTCAGCCTGGCATTGCTGCTGGTGCTGATCAACGACGGCCCTCTGTCTATACCGGTGACTTTGCTCTGGGCGCTGTCCCCGTTGCTCGGGTGCATTAGCCTTGAGCTTCCAAAGCGTGCCCTTAACAGTGGCGTGCCCCTGATTTCCAGTATCCGGCTGATGTTGCCGCATTTCGGTTCGACCGCTGTCATCGGTGTATCGGTTTACGTGTTCCGCTTGTTCATCCTGCTGGTCGCGGATAAGCAGGTGGCCGGTGATCTGTTTTCGGCCTTTGCCTTGGGTGGCATCCTGGGCCAGGTGTTCTCACAGGCGTTGGGTCCTACCATGGTCCGGCACGAGCGGCGCGGAGCCGGTGCAGGCCGCTTGGTCAGGCTCTTCAACCTCGTGCTTGTCGTCATGCTGCTGGCCGGCGCGGTACTGGCTGTCAGCGTGTGGAGCTTGCCGCATCTGCTGGACTGGACGGAGAAAGACCAGTTGTTCTGGCTGGCAGTCGGTTGCTCATTGATGGGCGGCGTGGTGATGGTGCTGGCGCAGCGCATCCGTCTGCGTATTCTCCAGGATGACGCCGGAGGTGACGTGTTCGGGTCGGACATGTTGGCGAACATTCTGTTGATAGCGAGCATTCCCTTTTTATTCTATGGAATTGGTGTAAACGCGTTGGCATTGCTGTATTTGCTGGGTGCCCTCCTGTCCTGGGTGTTCTATGCCAGCGAACGTCACGGCCTGCTTTCCATGCGCGACTCAGGCTGGTTCACGCAGAAAAACCTGTTGCTGTTCATCGCGGTGATGCTGTTTCTGCCGATATTTTTCCAGCTCCAAGGGGGGATTTTCGATGACCCTTCCAAGAGCTTCAGTAGTGGCGGAATTTTAGCGTTGTTGCCAATACCCTTGTCGGTACTGGCTTGTTACTCGGGAATGGTTTTGCTTGGGCGTTACTCGCATGCGCGCTTGGCTCTACTGAGCCTGTTTTTTGTTTTTATCGGCATGTTGTTGACGAGTCTTCTGTTGGGGCTGGATCCGGCGGGAGGCGGGAAGCAAAAGCTGATACTGCTGATCCAGTACATCTTGCCGATGTTCGCTTTGGTCTTGGGGCAGCAGTTTGGTGGTCGGGAAGACGCATTGTTGTTGCTCGCCAAGGGCGCGCTGTTCATCTTGCTCACGGTACTGCCGGTGCAGTTGCTGGTGACCCTTTCTTCAGCGGATGTATTGCTTTCTCCTTCGGTCTATTTCTTCAGCATCTATCAGCATCTGCAGTATGCTTCCTTGCTATTCGTTGCTGCGTTCGTACTGGCGCTGTTCACGCTTTGGGGGCATAAAGGATTTGAAGGGTGGTTACGCGGCTTGACGTTGCTGATGGGCGGTTATGTAGTTTTGTCCTGGTCTTTGCTTGCGATGCTACTCTTTGTCCTGGCGGTATGCTGCTTCGTCGCACAGCAAATGGCGCAGGGGCGACGTTTCGTGACCTTGCTGGGTTTGCCGGCACTGGCGATGTCCGGAGCACTGCTGGCGGTGTTTTATATAAGCAGGGTCTCGCAACCGGAAGTCCTGGCGCCCCTGTCGGAGGCTGCCAAACTTTCCATGCAGGTGCTTGAGGGGCGTGTCGATTATCTGGAGCGCTGGATGTTTTACATCGATGGCATTTGTGCGAGTTGGAGCAATGCACTGTTTGGTCATGCCACTTCGCCGGCCAGGGGACTGTTTCCCAGTGCACTTAACTACTACCTCGATTTCGCTTACAACTTCGGTTTGCTGGGATTGTTGCCGCTGATCGTACTGGCTCTGTATAGTCTTGCGGTCGTGTGCCGGCGGTGGCGTGATTTCTGGGCGCACAGTCCATACCTGGGCCTCGCTCTGGTGGTTATTTTCATGCTGGTACTCGACAGCTCCTTCAAAGTCGGCCTGCGTCAACCCTACTCTGGCGTAATCATGTTCTTTTTATGGGGGCTGTTGCTGGCGGTGATCTCTCTGCCAGATACACGCTCTTCGTCCGCTAATAAAAAAGTTTTCTGAGGGATTATGCGCTGGGATATTTTGATTAAAAGTACTTGGTTGCTAGTATTGGCGGGAATTGCGCTTATTGGTGCCTGTGCATTGGCCGAATATCAGGGCAGCGCTTGGGTTTATCTATTGTTTACGGTGCTCTCCACTGCCGTGCTGTACTTCGGTTTTGGTCGAGGTGCGATTTTTTTTGATTCTTTCATTGGCGTTTTGCTGTGGATCGGCTTCTGGTTGAAGTTCAGTGTGCAAACAGCTTTTTTTCACGGTCGCTTCAATATTTCAGTTGGGAATTTCGATGGGAGTCCTCAATCGCTGGATCAAGCCTTATTGGTGGTGTGCTGCGCGTTAACCGCAATATTGTTTGTACGCTTCGCTCGTCAGCGGTTTTTCTTTAGCTACCCCGACACCATTCCGCATATTTCCTATACGGGGTTGTATGCTTTTTATCGGCAATACCGCATTGCGGTGCTGGTTGTCTTTATTCTTGCAGTATTAGCCGTCTGTATATCCAATGCATGGTTCGGTATTTATCAGCGTGGCCTGGTTGAACGGGTTAAATTGCCCTTTGGGCTGAACGGCGTTTATGCGTGGTTGTTGATGTTCGGCATGGCGTCCGTTTCAGCAATTATTCTGCGTTTCGAATTCGAATTGAATAGGGATCGTTACTGGGTTGCCATCCTCATCGCGCTGATGGAAGTGACGTTGTCCAATATTTCGTTGTGGAGCCGGGGCATGATCCTCAATGGGTCTGCCTTGATGTATGGCGCGGTGGCACTCTTTCGGCGCCGCGAACCTCGCTTGCGTTTAGGGCTGGGGGCTTTCGTGGTCGTGGCTTTCGGGATCCTATTTGTTACGTCGGTATTGTCTGTCAACTACTTGCGTGCCAATGCTTTCTATGCCGGATACACTCAGGCTGAGCGTGCAGGGGCGGTTGTGGAGCAGACGTCCACATTGTTTCTTGACCGCTGGGTTGGCGTTGAAGGTGTAATGGCTGTTGTGGGTGCTACAGATAAAGGTTGGGGTGTGTTCAAGGAGGCACTTTCCGAAAGGCTCGACAAGTCTGTAAATTCGTATTATGACAAGCACTTTGTAGTGTCTGCCTATGACAACTCACGTGGTGATGGCACCCACTTTGTTTCCTTGCCGGGGTACATTGCCTTCCTGTTTTATCCTGGCTCCTATGTTTTCTTGTTCTTTGCAGTTTTAGCATTCTCGGCGATTGCGGCTGTATTGGAATACATTGTCTACCGATTGGGTGGAAAGAATCTGGTGTTTTGTGCATTGATTGCGCAGGTTATTGCTTTTCGATATACCAGTTTTGGATATGTTCCAATGCAAAGTTATATGTTGCTTGGGTCCATATTGTTGAATGTTCTGATTCTATTTTTTGCAGATAGATTTTTGCGCGTTTTCTACAAGAATTGAAATTTTAAGAAGGTTTACGGCTCATGGCACGGGTTCTGGTTCTTGGTGTTACCGGCATGCTCGGCAATGCTGTTTTTCGTGTGTTCACTGCTGATGCAGGCCATGAAACATGGGGCACATTACGCAGTGCCGCTGCGCTCAGCAATTTCCCGTTGCAGGCGCATGGACGTTTGCTGAAGGGTGTAGACGTGCTTGATCAGGATGCGCTGACGGCGGTATTTTCCCGAGTCCGACCCGATGTGGTGATCAATTGTGTCGGGCTGATCAAACACTTGGCAGATGCCAAGGATCCGCTTACCGCCCTGCCCATTAATGCCATGCTGCCTCATCGATTGGCTCGGCTGTGTGAGCTGGTCGGCGCGCGGCTGATCCACGTGAGCACCGACTGCGTGTTCTCCGGGCGTAAGGGCGGTTACCTGGAGTCCGATACATCGGATGCCGAGGATTTGTATGGCAAGTCCAAGTACATCGGAGAGCTGCATGACCTTCCCCATGCCATTACTTTGCGTACCTCGATCATTGGGCATGAGCTGGGATCGAACCATGCGTTAGTGGATTGGTTTCTGTCCCAGCAAGGTAGCGTAAAAGGATTCACCAAGGCGATATTCTCCGGACTGCCCACGGTTGAGCTAGCGCGAGTCATGAAAGACTTCGTCGTACCGCACCCGAATCTCAATGGCCTGTATCATGTTGCCGCAGAGCCGATTGCCAAATACGACCTGCTCAGCCTGGTTGCCACTGAGTATGGCAAGCAAATTGATGTTGAGCCGGATGACGCTCTGGTCATCGATCGCTCGCTAAACGGCTCGCGTTTTCGCGAGGCGACCGGCTACGTGGCGCCAGCTTGGCCACAGCTGATTTGTAAGATGAATGCGGATCGCTGAATATTGCTGATTTTGACTATTGTTGATGGTGCTACTAGACGTTCTTGGTGATTTGATAACCGGCGAGCTAGATGGCTTTATCCTAAATTGCGCTTCGCTACGAAGCCCTTATGATTCAGAAGGTTTACATGTTCGACGACAAGGTATTGATGATCACCGGTGGCACCGGTTCTTTCGGCCATACGGTCCTCAAGCGTTTTCTCAATACCGCTGTGCGCGAGATTCGCATCTTCAGTCGTGACGAGAAGAAGCAGGAAGACATGCGGATCGCCCTGGCCAATGACAAGGTCAAGTTCTACATCGGTGATGTTCGTGATCGCGATAGCCTCGATCAGGCGATGGTCGGTGTGGATTACATCTTCCACGCCGCAGCGCTGAAGCAGGTTCCCTCCTGCGAGTTCTATCCGATGGAAGCGGTGCGCACCAACGTACTGGGCACCGAGAACGTGCTGAACGCCGCCATCGCCAACGGTGTGCAGCGGGTTGTGGTGTTGAGCACTGACAAGGCCGTCTATCCGATCAACGCCATGGGCATCTCCAAGGCGATGTCGGAGAAATTGATGGTCGCCAAGTCCCGCATGATCCCGGCCAATGGCCCGGTCATTTGCGCGACCCGTTACGGCAACGTCATGGCCTCGCGCGGCTCGGTGATTCCGTTGTTCGTTGACCAGCTTCGCGCAGGCGGCGCGCTGACGGTGACCGACCCGACAATGACCCGCTTCCTGATGTCGCTTGAAGATTCGGTTGATCTGGTACTACATGCTTTCGAGCACGGCCAGCAAGGCGACCTGTTCGTCCAGAAAGCCCCGGCCTCGACAGTCGGCGACCTGGCCGAAGCGCTCAAGCAACTGTTCGGCAAGAAAAACGAGGTCAAGGTGATCGGTACTCGCCACGGCGAGAAACTCTACGAGTCGCTGGTGTCCCGTGAAGAAATGGCCAAGGCCGAGGACATGGGACGTTACTACCGGATTCCGGCAGACAACCGTGACCTGAACTACAACAAGTACTTCGTCGAGGGCGAGGAGCGTATCTCCGAGTTCGACGACTACACCTCGCACAATACGGAGCGTCTGGACGTACCGGGTATCAAGGAACTGCTGTTGAAACTCGATTACATCAAGGAGCAACTCGATGCTTAAGGTCATGACTCTGGTCGGCACGCGCCCCGAGCTGATCAAGATGAGCCGGGTCATCGCCGAACTGGACCGTCAGGTCAATCATGTCCTGGTGCACTCCGGGCAGAACTACGATTACGAACTCAACCAGGTGTTCTTCGACGATCTTGAGATCCGCAAGCCGGATCACTTTCTCGGTGCTGCCGGTGATACGGCCGCCAAGACCATCGCCGAAGTCATTGCCAAGTCCGATGAAATCTTCGAACTGGAAAAACCTGACGCGTTGCTGTTGTACGGCGACACCAATACCTGCCTGGCGGTGATCTCCGCCAAGCGTCGCAAGATCCCGGTGTTCCATATGGAAGCTGGCAACCGTTGCTTCGATCAGCGCGTGCCCGAGGAACTGAACCGCAAGGTGCTGGATCACCTCAGCGACATCAACATGGTGCTGACCGAGCACGCTCGCCGCTACCTGATCGCCGAGGGTATCCGCCCGGAAACGATCATCAAGACCGGCTCGCACATGCAGGAAGTCCTCGACTACTACATGCCGAAGATCGAGCAGTCCGATGTCCTGGAACGCAGTGGCCTGGAACAGGACAAGTTCTTCATCGTCAGCGCCCACCGTGAGGAAAACGTCGACACGCCGGATAACCTGCGCGATTTGCTGGATACCTTGCGCACCCTGGCCGATCACTACGGTTTCCCGGTGATCGTTTCGACTCACCCGCGTACGCGCAAGCGTCTGGAAGCCTTGGGTGAATCCCTGGACCATCCACTGATCAAGTTCGTCAAACCTTTCGGTCTGCTGGACTACATCAAGCTGCAAATGTCGGCGTTTTGTGTACTGTCCGACAGCGGCACCATCACTGAAGAAGCGTCCTTGCTGAACCTGCCTGCCGTGACCCTGCGCGCTGCCCACGAACGTCCCGAGGGGATGGATGAAGGCACGCTGATCATGAGCACCCTCAAGCGTGATTCGGTCATGGATGCGGTGCGCGTCATCACCAGCCAGCATTCCCGCGACCAGCGCAAAGTGCCTCTGGTGCCGGACTATCAGGGCGGCCCGGTTTCGTTGCAGGTGGTTCGCGTGGTCCTGAGTTACACCGACTACATCAATCGCACGGTGTGGAGCAAGGCTTGAGCCCACTATGATGCGAGTCCTTTTGACGGGGGCCAGCGGTTTTGTCGGGGCTGCGGTTCAGGCACATCTGCTGGATGACCCGCAATTTGCGGTGCGTTCGATTTATCGACGGCTACCGCAGCAATCGTCCCCTCGGCTGGAAGTGTGCCAGGTGTCCGGACTTGAACCGGACACCGACTGGCAGGCGCCGCTGAAGGGCGTTGACGTCGTAATCCATTGTGCTGCCCGTGTGCATGTCATGAACGAAAGCGAGGCCGATCCTTTGGCCGCCTTTCGTCGGGCGAATGTGCAGGGGACGCTGCGCCTGGCGGAGCAAGCCGCCCAGGCTGGCGTGCGGCGGTTCATCTTCCTGAGTTCGATCAAGGTCAACGGTGAAGGCACGCCGCCCGGTCGCCCTTACACGGCCGCTGATCAGCCGGCTCCGCAGGATCCCTACGGCGTTTCCAAACTGGAAGCCGAACAGGCCTTGCAGGCGCTGGCGGCGAAAACCGGGATGGAGGTGGTGATCATTCGGCCGGTGCTGGTCTATGGGCCCGGGGTGAAAGCCAATTTCCGCAGCATGATGAGCTGGCTCAATAAAGGCGTGCCGTTGCCGCTGGGTGCCATTACGAACAAGCGCAGTCTGGTGGCCCTGGACAATCTGGTCGACCTGATCGCGACCTGCATCCAGCATCGTGCCGCCGCCAACCAGGTTTTCCTGGTGAGCGACGACGAAGACTTGTCCACCAGCGATCTGTTGCGGCGCATGGCACAGGCTTTGGGCCGGCCGGCGCGATTGCTGCCGTTGCCGATGTGGCTATTGAGCGGCACCGCGCAATTGCTGGGGAAAAAAGCTTTGTCCCAGCGTCTTTGTGGATCGCTGCAAGTGGATATCGAGAAAACCAGGACATTGCTCGAATGGACCCCGGCGATCAGTGTGGACGGGGCGTTGGCAAAGACGGCGAAAGATTTTCTGGAGCAATGAGCGTGAGAGGGAGAGGGAGGTTGGCAATCCGGAAGTCGAACGAAGGGATATCGGGTAATGCGTGAGCGTTTATTGAATCTGCCGCGTAGCTACAAGCGCGTCCTGCAGCTGCTGGTTGACACTGTGCTGGTCTGGGTTGCGCTCTGGCTGGCATTTGTCGTGCGCCTGGGGATCCAGCGGCCGGTGAATCCTCTGGGGGATTACGCCTGGCTGTTTGCCGCTGCGCCGGTCATCGCAATCCCCATCTTTATCAACCTCGGCCTGTATCGCGCGGTGATGCGCTATTTCGGCAATGACGCCCTGCTCAGCATCTTCAAGGCTGTGACCCTGTCGTCGCTGCTGTTGACGGTGTACGTCTATTTGTACCGCCCTGATGTTCTGGTGCCACGTTCGCTGATCGTCAACTACTGGTGGCTGAGTCTGCTGATGGTCGGCGGCCTGCGCTTGTTCATGCGCCAGTATTTTCTCGGCGACTGGTTTCTCGCCGGTCAGCATATGCCTTTCCTGCGCCAGGACGACGGCTCCACCAAGGTCGCGATTTATGGTGGCGGTGCAGCAGGCAATCAGTTGGCTGCTGCGCTTCGCATGGAAAAAGCGATGCGTCCGGTCGCCTTTATCGATGATGACGCAGGCATCGCGAGTCGTGTGATCGCCGGGCTCAAGGTTTACTCGCCCGCAGATATCGAACGGCTGATCGAGGACACCGGCGCGACAGAGGTATTGCTGGCCATTCCCTCGGCGTCGCGCGCCCGGCGTCGTGAGATCCTGGCGATGCTTGAACCTTATCCATTGCACGTACGGACGATCCCGGGATTCATGGATCTGGCCAGTGGTCGGGTCAATGTCAGCGATCTGCAGGAAGTCGACATCATCGACCTGCTCGGACGCGACTCGGTCGCGGCGCAGCAGACCCTTTTCGAACGTTGCATCCGTCGTCAGGTGGTCATGGTGACCGGGGCCGGTGGCTCCATCGGTTCGGAACTTTGCCGGCAAATCCTCACCAGCAAGCCAACGGCACTGATCCTGTTTGAACACAGTGAATTCAATCTCTACAGCATTCAGATCGAGCTGGAGAAGCTGATCGAGCGCGAGGGGCTTGACCTTGAGCTGGTGCCCATCCTCGGTTCGGTTCGCAACAGCGAGCGAATGCTGGATGTGATGCGCACCTGGGGTGTGAACACGGTCTATCACGCCGCGGCCTACAAGCATGTGCCGATCGTCGAGCATAACGTTGCCGAAGGCGTGCTGAACAACGTCCTCGGGACCCTGCAGACCGCGCAGGCGGCCGTTCAAGCCGGGGTTGAACACTTTGTGCTGATCTCCACCGACAAGGCGGTGCGCCCGACCAATGTCATGGGGTGCACCAAACGGCTGGCGGAGATGACCCTGCAAGCCTTGAGTCGCGAGTCCAATCCTCTGCTGCTGGGCGAGCACTTCACGACGCCTTGCGCCAACACGACACGGTTCACCATGGTGCGCTTCGGCAATGTGTTGGGGTCGTCGGGTTCGGTGATTCCGCTGTTTCGCGAGCAGATCAAGAATGGCGGGCCGATTACCGTGACCCATCCAAACATGACCCGCTATTTCATGACCATCCCGGAGGCCGCGCAACTGGTGATCCAGGCAGGCTCGATGGGGCAAGGTGGTGACGTGTTCGTGCTCGACATGGGACAACCGGTGAAGATCGCCGACCTGGCGGAGAAAATGGTCCACTTGTCCGGCCTTTCCCTGCGCAGCGAAGAGCGGCCCAATGGGGACATCGCCATCGAGTTCACCGGGCTGCGTCGTGGCGAAAAACTGTATGAAGAGCTGCTGATCGGTGACAACGTGTCCCCGACCGAACACGCGATGATCATGCGCGCCGATGAGGAGCATCTTCCGTGGGAGGACTTCAAACAGGCGATTTCAGCCTTGTTGAAGGCTGTCACAGAGGATGACTACGTGCAGGTTCGCGAACTGTTGAGCGAAACGGTCAACGGTTACGTGCCCGAGTGTCAGATTGTCGACCTGATTCATCTGCGTCGACAGGTGTCAGAAAATTCCGGCGACGCATGACCAGGACGAATATCCTGATTGCATATCGCATTCTGGCGACATGAAAAAGCCGCGCTTTTCGAACGAAAAGCGCGGCTTTTTCATTGCGGTTCAATGTGGAGCAGGAGTTGAAGTGAGCCAGCTTCGATACTGGTCGAAAATCACCTGATGCCCGGCATCGTTTACATGAGCGTAATCGGAACGCAATTCTGGACGGCCTCTTGTAGGTGTGTAGGTGTCGATCACCTCCACCTTCATTTCCCTGGCAATCGCAGACACACTAGTCTGATATAGCTCGTAATCCTTAATTGCGGTGTCATTTTCCTTCACGATGATCGGTTCAATACCAGCATCCCGGATTGAGCCCACCAAGTGCCGCGTGTTGGCCTCAAATACCGGAACCGATATCAGGTGGTTGGCGTCATTCACCTGCAAAGGGATGAACACGACGTCCGGCTTTGGACTCAATTCCTGGATGATCAGCTCACTGCTTTCATGAGGCGGCACGCTACTCGACGGCAAGGAAATGCCCAGGTGGTCGTTGGTATCCCAACCGTCACCGCTGAGGTTGATCAGCTGGGACGCTGGGTTCTTCGACCTGAGGTAATCACGCAGCATCGCGGAGTGGCCGATTGAACCGTCAACGCGATGCTCCACTGCAAAGCCACGACTGTCGTTGTAGCGGGTATGAATCGCCTCGTAACCGGAGGCGTTGTAGCCCATGCCGATACTGTTCCCCAGCATCACCGCGATTACTGCCTCTCCGGCCTGAAACTTCTCCAAAAACAATTCCGCGTCCTCTTTGATAGAAGGGTACGAGCATACCTGCATTTAGGCGGGCTGAGCGGCCTTTAAGCGCTCAACGCGCGTTCCCCGTGCCACCCCACCGGGAGGCAGTGAGGTTATGGAGCGACTACCCAATAACCTCTTTAAGAAACAGAGGAAGTTGAAGTGGTCGCAATTGCATGATTACTTTATATCGCCATCAGGTTGTGACTTTATCCACATATCATTAATTAGTCGCGCTGGGGCTAATGCCGTATGCCCATTGCTGGGTATAAAATATTGATCATATCCGTAGTACTCATATAAACAGCTAGCGTCGTCTGCTTTTAGTAAGTCGACCCAAGCCCTCTCAGAAACTGCAGAAAAAACGAAAGGCTGCGCACTACAACTAGAGACAGGGTTGATTTTGATTAAATCAATCGATGCTCTCTGCACTTCGTTGATTGGGGATGACTCGCGAATAATATCTAATTTATTAATGAGCTCGCTATTTTTTCCATCGTAGATTCTTGCTTTTCCAAGTTGACTCATTTCTAAGAATGCACCAGCATTCAACCAGCCGGAAAGCAATAAGCTGAAAACGAAAAATGTATGCGGGATAGATTTTTTGAATAGCTGTTGTAATTTTAATGCTGTAAATCCTATGAGCGAAGGCAGCGAGACAAAAAAAGCAACGTTAGTGAAGTAGTATGCGGAGCCGCCGGGAATTCGATATAGAATAACAATTAAACTTCCAGCGCCTATGGCAGCAAAGGAATAGGCCGAAACCGGAGAGCGCAATAAAGCCCGGATGCCTGACTCTTGAATTGATCGTGCGATTACGATCCATGAAATTCCGAAATGTAATAACCAGAAACTTCCGATAGATAACATCGCCCCGAGCATCAGGGTTAGCTGGAAGTCTCCGCCTTCCACCAGTTTCTTGGTGAAATCAAGAAAAAAACCACCCATGTAAGAGTAAGAAATAAAATCAAAAGGAGATATATAAATAGAGCTAGATGATCCCTTGATTGCACTTAGTACCATCCAGGTTGCGCCAAAAGAAGCTAGAATTGCAGCGCTTGCATCTAAGTAGCGCCTGGTGCTGATAAATAATAAGCGAGTGATCCAAAGGCCTCCAAATATAATTCCAACAGTTGCCTTTGCTGAGCTAATCAATAAGGCTAGGATAAGTATTAATAGTAAGTCAGAAAAAGATAAGCTTTTTTTAAATAATAAGCCAAGTCCGAGACTAAATATCCCAAGTGCAACCAGATAAGATTCGGACACGAAAAATGAATCCCATAAAGCCCAAGGTGAAAATAGCCATGGCAATATAGATAATAATAGGGCTGTCAGTCCCCATGCTATGGGTAGTGATAGTCGCTCATTCCGATCAAGCATCGCACTTGAGGCTGTTACCGCGAATATTAATAGAGGTGAAAACAGAACAAATGGCGCTACGCCGTAAACTTCAAGTACGCTACAACCAGATAAAATGCTGATCGCAGCCATAAGAATATGCGAAAAAACGTGGTAGGGTATTTCTATCAGCCCATTTAATCCTGTCGATATCGAACCGTAATTTTTAAACATTGCTGCGATGCTTGCATGAAACAAAGTGTCTTGATGCAGCATCCCCGCATGGAGTCTAGGGATGATGTCAAAAGATGAATAGCTGCCATGAACTCCAAGGATAGTTGATACCCCTATCATCGCCATCAGTATCAAGGATGCCCAGTGCTCGCGATTAACACGAAGATGTTTTGTTGTGTAAAACAGTGCTGATATCATCATCCCGTAAATTATTAGCTTCACAGGCTGGCTGCCAGCATAGACTAGCCCTAATAACAACCCGTAGGTCGATACTAAGCCCCATATCAAGTTGGAAGTGATGCGCGAAATCGTATAAAAGACGAACATTACTCCAAGGCTAATCGCGGCAATCCGCCAAGAGTATGAGAGTACCTGCGTATTCATCAATAGGAGCGCGTTACCACCGATAAATACACCAATGGCAGTAAGTATCATATAAGCAAAAATCAGATCGCGCCTGCTTTCTGGAATTGCTAAAGTATCAACAAGTTTGCTGCCTGGTAATTGTTCTTGATTGTTTGGTTGCTGTGACTTCATTGTATTGATACTCGGCGGTTGCAGGAGCTTGGATATGGTCTGAGTAATCCAATGTGTTTCGGCTGTCGTCATCGGTAATTTTAAACCAGGAGCCGATCAAAATTTGGCAAAATTATACGTCCATTTCATGCGCTTTTGACGCTGCGAGCATCTCGTCTAAGCGCGTCTCTCCTATGACAGACACACGTTCCCTCGCTAGATAGTAAATGTCGATTCGTCATCTACAGGTTCGGCAGGGCAAACAGCGTCACCATCTGCGTAGTGTTCTCAAACAAGAGCCGGGAGCGTACCTTAGTATAATCGTATACGCTCACTAAACCTCGCATTCAAACGCTTAGCTGATCCCGGGTGCCGTGCTTTTTATCCCCTCCGAAGAAAGCTCGCCATGATGCGAGCCGTGCTAAGTGGAAAAGTGCATCAAGCTCTTACTTCGCGATTCTTAGCTTTTTTCGGGATAATCCTAGGTATGAATTACTTGCCCGAAAATTTTCCTGAGGATCCGTCTGCTCAAGCCAATACCCGGCAAACGTCAGTTGGAGATAGGAAAAACTGCCGCGACATGCTGTCGGCGGGAAATCAGCTAGCCGCTTGAGATCGTGCCGATGCAGATTCGGGATATCAAATACGTCCGCAGAGTCTATGGCTGCCGGGATTGCGAAGCTGCACCGGTCATCACAGAGCAGCGGGTTCAAGTGATTGAAAAGAGCACGTCCACCCTGTGTATCTTGATGATGCTGCCGACATCAAGTAGGACGATCAGTAGCCGCTTCACCGTTTCGAAAAAGTGCTGAGCCGACCTGGCGGCGTGTTGGTTGCATGTAATACCCACTTAAAGGGCTAGAGTTGGTGTCGCTTGGATTTAGGTACACGTCATGTCTTGACTTTGCGGGGCCGGGTGATGACTTGGCCGGACGAATACACTCAAACGTCAGACCTTTCCTCCAGGCGTGACAAAGCCCGCACTTGGCGGGCTTTATTGTTTTGCTTAGGCGCCGTCTTGGTCTTTCAAGTGCTCGAACAGACCTTTTGGCATTTTCTTGCCGTTGGCTTCGTAGTTGGCTTTCACGTTATCGAAGGCTTCCTGTTCATCGATGAAGCCGTCATGGTTGGTGTCGATCTTGTCGAAGTTTGACTTCGGCGCGACTTTCAGGAATTCAGCGCGGGACACCTTGCCGTCACCATCGGTGTCGGTCTTGGCCATCGACGCATCGCCACACTTGCCTTCGCCACATTTGCCTTCAGGGGTTTTCACCACTTGTTCGGCGGAGGCCAGCAGGTAGCCCTGGGTCAGGGGCTGTGAAGCGAAAACAGACCCGGTCAACATCATGCCGCCAGCGAGGACAGCGCCGAGCAAACCGATAGTGTTTTTGGTGGTACGGGACATTTCAAATCTCCTGGGTTGCACGACACAACCGTTCGATAAAGGACGCCACGTGAGTGCGGCGATAACCGGAGCGGGCTAAGTGCCTTGCTCGGATGTGGCCATTTAACGGTCGGGGTGTATCGCTACTGTGTCGCGTAAGGGGGGCGTTTGTAAGCGAAGGGGCAAAATCGAGGCGGAGATACAGTAAGACACAGATCTTCGGAGCGGAAACTTCTGCAGGGGCAAGCTTGCTCGCGATGGCATTGACAGCTGTGCTGTTGAATGACTGTATGCGAACGTCCAATGCCAGCCCCGGAACCAAGTGGGGAGTCGCAGAGATCCTGCTGGTACAAGACTCCTCACGAACGTCAGCATTACTAAAGCGTATGACAAGGGCGGCACGGGATCATGCTCCCCAGTTGCGGGCACGCCTGCAATCAATTAACCAACTAATTTTAGTTAGGGCGAGCCAGCAACCTATTATCTTCTAGACAATTCTTGCCTGTCGCTGCTGAATCCTGAATTGTTATTTTTTTGCTACCAATAGAAGGGAGCCTCCCACGGGGAGTCGCACACCAAGCTTCATTATTAGCATCTCAAACCGCATCACCAACTCAAGAGTCTTGTTGATGAATGAAGGGATGTGAAACTCAGTCATGGGGTCGTAATCGCCCTGAGATGGGCGAGCTCTAGATAGCCACATCAAGGGAACTAACAAGCTTACAAAAGATGAAGTGTATTTTACCGAAAGCCCTGCGGACTCAACCTTCTGTATGAGTTCCGTTTGTGTGTAACGCCGAACGTGACAAGCGAATTCATCTACTTCCGACCATAACCATTTATGCTGTGGGACTGTAATCAGTAAAGTTCCCTTCGGCTTCAATGCGCGTGCCAGGTTGTCGAGAGCAAGCTGGTCTTGTTCAATATGTTCTATAACGTCAAAGGCTCCAATGACATCATACTGAGCCTCATCTTTCATTACTGTTGCGTCTATTTGGAGGAAGGTCGCATTGGGTATTCTTTTTCGAGCATGTACTAGACCCTCTTCAAAATATTCGGAGCCATAAAGACTTGAGTGGGGATAGGCTTTACTAACACCTTCTAGAACATATGCTGTTCCGCAGCCCACTTCAAGAAAGCGATCAAACTGACCGACGTGTTTTTTTAACGCCCACAGAATTACCCTGTTTCTGGCGCGAAACCACCAGTGTTTATCCTCTTCCGCTGCGAGAAGCTCAAACGATTCAGCTGGGAATGGTTGCCGAGTAGACGTCATCCTTGGTTATACCTGTAATGGATGCAATTGAACGTGGTGAACCGTGGCCACCGAATGTGGTCTGGTATAGCTTAAATACCTGAAAATGATAAATTTTGCCAGTGATGAAGTTTGGCTCTGACCCCGTAGATGCACCTATCGGACTCGAGAGGGGCGCAGATCGTGCGTGTGGCGGTGTCAGTGTGATTCAGCCGCGTCGGAAGCCAGCGAACCTGGCGTGCAGTTTTCCGGCGTGGGGCCCGGCATCTGCTGCGCTTCTATTGCGAAGGGGGGACAATTGGCCACTTGGTAGGTAGGTGTATGGCAACAACCCGGACGATTTGCAGCCTCAATACATGTATCGAAGCATCGCTGTGTCGCCTGAGAACCAGTGCTGCCAACGTTGACTGGATGCCGTGCAGCGCGCAAGATCTAGGCCTTTACCCGCGTTGCTGCCGGTAAGCGCAGCAAGTATGAGCACCTTGATTTGAAGGTTCAAGGTTCGAGATGAAAGCGAACTATAGGTACCAGGAATCGAATACGAGTTTTGTCTGCTCAGTTCCGGAGAGTAGACCTACATGACTGCAGGAGCAAAGGTGTATCTCGAATGAAAAAGGTCGCAATTTTACAGTCCAACTACATACCGTGGAAAGGGTACTTTGATCTCATTGCAGCAGTTGATGAATTTATTCTGTATGACGACATGCAATATACGCGGCGAGACTGGCGCAATAGAAATCAAATAAAAACTCCGCAAGGGTTGAAGTGGTTGACCGTGCCGGTTGAAGTTAAAGGTAAGTATTATCAAGCAATTAGGGAAACTCAGATAGCAGGAGATAAATGGGCGGCTGAACATATTAAGGCCATAGCTCTTAATTACTCAAAAGCACCTTTCTTTGATGAGGTGATGGAGTGGTTAAATCCTCTCTATAGTCATAACGTTCCTGGCGATTTATCCTCCCTTAATCGCATATTGATTACAGCGGTTTGCAAGTATCTTGAGATTGAAACCAAAATAAGCTGTTCCTCTGATTATAAGTTGCTGGATGGAAAAACTGAGCGTTTAGTTGGGCTCTGTGCTCAGGCGGGCGCTTCTGAGTATATTTCCGGACCGTCGGCGAAAGACTACATTGAGCCAGTGTTTTTTTCGGATGCTAATGTCACTTTGACCTGGTTCGATTACAGTGGGTATCCCGAATATCCTCAGTTGTGGGGAGGGTTTGAACACGGGGTGACTATTTTGGATCTTTTGATGAATTGTGGCAGGTCGGCGAACAAGTCGATGAGGTTTGTTAAGTGAAATTATCCATTGTCGCGACCCTATATAAGTCTGCTGAATATATAGAGGAATTTTGTACCCGGGCCGGTACTGCTGCGAAGGAATTAGTTGGTGACGACTACGAAATAATTTTGGTGAATGACGGTTCGCCAGATGAAAGTTTAAGTTTAGCGAAAAAAATTGCCGATCAAAATTACCATATTTGTGTTGTCGATTTGTCGAAGAATTTTGGCCACCACAAGGCGATGATGACGGGGTTGCAACAGGCAACAGGTGACCGAGTTTTTCTTCTTGATAGTGATCTGGAGGAGGAGCCTGAGTGGCTTAATCTGTTCGCCGAATATATGACGAAGCACCAATGTGATGTGGTTTATGGTGTGCAGGGGGCCAGAAAAGGGGGGTGGGCCGAGCGAGTGAGTGGCTCACTCTTTTACCGGGCATTTCGATTGCTGACAGGAATCTCGCAGCCCGACAATATAGTCACCGCTCGTCTGATGACAAATCAATATGTCACGGAATTATTAAGACACGAAGAAAGAGAATTGAACATTGGAGGGCTCTGGTTGCTCACAGGTTTCGATCAACGCTCACTATTGATCGTGAAAAAAGCTACAAGCCCGACTACTTACTCGCTGCGCGCTAAGCTGAGCCATCTGGTTAATGCCGTTACTTCTTTTAGCAGCTTACCGCTAGTGTTCACATTCTATGTGGGCGGAATTGTATCGCTGACAGCGCTGATATTTATTGCCTATCTGATAGTTCGATATTTTTTAGGTACCGCCCCTCCGATGGGTTATACATCGATTGTGGCCTCTATCTGGCTATTCTCCGGTCTTATAATATTTTTCATGGGTGTTCAAGGGATTTATATTTCAAAAATATTTACAGAGGTGAAGCGTCGGCCCTACACGATTATTCGCTCGATTTACCGTATCGAACGTGAGGACTCTTCCAAATGATTAATTCTGGTCTACCGTTGAATGCATATGGCGTACTAGATGCTTTTAAAACTGCATCGTCGCAGAGCCCCGCCGTTGAGCAGCTGCGTACCGTCGGTTATGCGGTTATTGATTCCGGTTATACCTCAGGTGAAGTTGTTGATATAGGCGAGAGATTTGAGCGAATTTCTGAAAACTATATCCACGAATATGGACGGTCTGCGCTTGAGTCGATCAATGAAATCGACACCATTCGAGCAATTTTGGCGCAGGGCGATGAGATTTTTTTAAGTATAGCAATGAACACAAGGCTCAAGTCCGTAGTTGAAGAGCTTATAATAGGTAAATTTATACTAAATCAGCAAAATGGAATTATTAATCCTCCGCAAAAAAAATATAGTCAATCAGCGTGGCACCGTGATCTACCCTACCAGCATTTTGTATCATCAAGGCCGTTGGCAATAAATGCCCTGTATTGTATTGATGATTTCACGACAGAAAATGGTGGTACGTATGTTTTACCTGCGTCGCACAAAATAGAGCAGTTTCCTAGCGAAGATTATATTCGTCGAAATGCTATTCAGGTCTCGGCTAAAGCCGGTTCTTTTATAGTATTGGATTGCATGTTGTTTCACTGCGGTGGATTCAATAATACCCCATCACCTCGGCGCGCTGTAAATCATCTTTTTACAGTGCCTTATATCAAGCAGCAAATTAATTTGTCTGAAGCGATGGCCGAAATCCCTTTGAGCGCTGAACAAAAGTCTTTTCTCGGTTTTGATTATCAGATACCACCCTCTGTAAGCAGTTACTTAAATAGTAGAAAATAACATATCGATTGTATTTGTTTTAGAAAATCAAGGAGAAATTTTATGAATAGTTTGATCTACTGTTGCCCTGCTACAAAGAGTCCGCTTAAGAAAGAAGGCCAGGCTTTTGTAACTGAATCAGGTGTATCCTACGGGATTTTGTCATCTGCTGCTGGAAACGACATCCCCGTGTTCATATCCGAGGATCAACTGGCAGGTGGAGATGTAATATCCAGTGCAATGTATACAAAAGACGATGCTGAAGAGTCCTATGACAATTTTTTGAGTTGGTTGTTTTCGACGTTTGAGCAGAATGAACAAGAGTTTAGGCTAGATCTTATTGGCCGCCTTGGTATCAACCCTGACCACAAAGTATTAGTAACCGGATGTGGGCTTGGTGATGATTTAAAGTACCTGTACCCGATACTTCGCGAAAAGGGCGAGTTATACGCTCAAGATTTATCTGGTTTGATGGTTGCCGCTGCGTCGAGGCGTATGGCCGAAATATATCCAGATAGTAAAAATTTGCACCTTTCTGTATCAAATGCTTCTGCACTGCCTTTCCCCGATGGATACTTTGATGCCGCCTACCATTTCGGTGGGATCAATCTGTTCTCTGACATACCGTCAGCTATTGCTGAAATGGCGAGGGTTACCAAAGTCGGGGGGAGAGTATTGATAGGTGATGAAGGCGTGGCTCCCTGGCTAAAAGATAAAGAATTTGGAAAAATTGCGATTCGCAATAATGCCTTATGGGCTTCAGATGCACCTCTGCAATATGTTCCTGAATATTCAAAAGATGTAAAACTTTCTTGGGTTTTAGGTAACTGCTTTTACATTGTTGATTTTACCGTTTCAGACAGACTCCCATTCATGAATATTGATTTAGTTCATAAGGGAGCTCGCGGCGGTTCCATGCGGACACGTTATTTTGGGCAGCTAGAGGGCGTGGATCCCGAGTTGAAGCGTCGTGTGCAAGAAGCAAGTGCCCGCACCGGCAAGAGCGCAAGCCAATGGGTAGAAGATGCACTACGCCTGCAGTTAGATATCAGCAAATGAAGTTGACTGACCCCAAGACAATGACTGAGGACGCCGCAGTGGAAGAAAAAGATATCTTGACTGAAGTGTCTGATTACTACAGTCAGAAACTCGCTCAACATGGACAGACTGCGAAGGGTGTGGACTGGAATGGCGCCGAAAGCCAGACCCTTAGATTTCAACAGCTGTGCAAGGTAATTCAGGAGCCGACATTTTCTATTACCGATTTGGGCTGTGGCTATGGTGCGTTACTTGAATATCTTGACAGCAGTTATGACGACGTTTCGTATTTGGGTGTAGATATATCGGAAACGATGATCGAATCTGCCAACGCGCGTTTCAGCACTAGAGAAAAAACAGAATTCCTCGTATCTAGCCGCCCCTATCAAGTCGCCGATTATTGCGTGGCAAGCGGCATATTCAATGTGAAACTGGAACGCTCGGAGGAAGAGTGGGCTAGCTATCTGCTTAGCACGCTGGATGTACTGGATAAGTCGAGTGAAAAAGGTTTTGCATTTAATTGTTTGACCAGTTATTCGGATGAGCCTCTCAAGCGCCAGAACCTCTACTATGCGGATCCGTGCTGGCTGTTTGACGTGTGTAAGCGTAAGTACTCTCGTAATGTGACACTGCTGCATGATTACAACTTATACGAGTTTACGATCTTGGTGAGGAAAGCTATATGAAAAAGAAACTGGTGATATTTGGGGGCGGGCAAATTGCTCAGTTGGCCCATTTTTACTTTTCAACCGACTCTAGCTATGACGTCGTGGCCTTTACCGTCGATCCTGAGTTTCTGACTGAGTCAACGCTGTTTGGTCTGCCGGTTGTTTCCTTCGACGATGTGGCTGACCTCTACCCTGCATCTGAGCACGAGATGTTTGTAGCTTTGAGCTATTCCAAGCAAAATTCAAATCGTGCGGAAAAATTTGCAGCGGCAAAAGCGCTCGGCTACATGCTTGCAACGTACATCAGTACAAAAGCAACTTATTTAAGTTCCGTTCCTCCTGGTCAGAATTGTTTTATTCTGGAAGATAACACCATTCAACCATTCGTAACCATCGGTGATAATGTCACGATTTGGAGTGGTAATCATATTGGTCATCATAGTGTAATAAGTAACCACTGTTTCATCGCTTCGCATGTTGTAATTTCAGGAGGCGTTAACGTTGGTGAATATTGTTTTATCGGCGTTAATGCAACGTTGAGAGATCACATTACTATTGGTGAGCGTTGCGTTCTTGGTGCGGGTACTTTGATTTTAGCGAATGCGGAGGCAGGTGGTGTATACATTGGAACTGCTTCGGTAAGATCAAAAATTCCAAGTTCTCGGCTGAAAAACCTATGAATGCAGAGTGGCAAAAGCTTGGACTTCTTTACTGTCCTGGCTCGGAAAATCGGCATCCTAAGCTGCTGACTCATGCAGCCAATCCGTTGCCGATTCATATGGTCGGTGATGTTTACCGGATATTCTATTGTGGTAGGGACAATGAAAATCGGTCTTCTGTGGGTGCTGTTGATATAGATATTGTTAAACACGAGGTAGTTGAAGAGCATTACGCGCCTTTCTTCGTGCATGGCCCCGCAGGCAGTTTTCATGCTGACGGTGTAAGTATCGGGAACTGTTACAAAAGCGCTGGGCTCACTTTTATGACGTTCATGGGGTGGCAGTCTCCGCGTCAAGGACATTGGCGCGGGGATATTGGGCGTATTGAAGTTCGCGATCTGACTTTAGTTTCCGGTACCGAGCAATTATTAATGGGGATGGATCAGGAAGACCCCATCAGTCTTGCATATCCTTGGGTTGCTCCTCGGGAATGCGGTGGTTTTGAGATGTGGTATCCATCTGTAGTTTCTTGGGAAGCGGGAAATGGTGAAATGCTCGCAGTCGTCAAGCATGCGACATCTATTGATGGAAAAAGTTGGTCCAGGCACGGTTCGGTGGTCCCTTATGCGCTAGGGACTGCTCAAGCGTTTTCACGACCAAGTGTATTAGATTTGGGCAGAAGTGGTCTTCATATGTGGTTTTCTTATCGCGCTGGAACAGGCCAATCATATCGAATTGGGCATGCAGTCGGTTCGGCCGATGGCCAGTGGGAATTAGCGCTTGATAGGCTTTCCATAGATGTGTCTGAGGCTGGTTGGGATAGTGAGATGGTGGAATATCCATTTGTCTTTGAACACGGCGAACAGATCTACATGCTTTATAATGGAAACGGTTACGGTAAGACAGGTTTCGGTTTGGCAGTATTGAGAGATGATTGAGCTAATAAGTAAGTGCTGGGATCGGGAACTAATCAGGCAGTTTATTAGATATGTGGTTGTAGGGTTGGTCATCAATAGCGCTGGGTTTGTTGTTTATCTATTTTTAACTTGGCTTGGTCTAAATCCAATCCTGACGATGAGCTGTCTTTACTGTGTTGCCGTAACGCTAAGTTTTTTTGGTTCAAAAAAACTTATATTTAATCATCAGGGTTCACACGGCTCGGCTGCACTACGCTACGTTCTTGCGCATTTAGGGGGTTATGGCATAAACTTAAGTTTGCTAGTGTTTTTTCATGATCATCTGGCGTGGCCTCATCAATGGGTTCAAGCGGGAGCCACGGTGGTAGTGGCAGTTTATTTGTTCGTTGTATTTAAGTTGTTCGTATTTCGTGTTAAGCCATGATTGGGCTAGATGAGGCTGAAGGTTTTAAATTTATTAATCAATCGGGCCTCAGTGTTTCTTGGAGCTTGCTGAATATAATTTATAGCTGAGAAAACTATAATGAGCGAAGAAAAAATCGAATTCAATCGTCCGTACATGACGGGTAAAGAGCTGTATTATATTGCTGAAGCGAAATTCGGAAATATGCTAGCGGGCGATGGTCCATTCACAAAGCGTTGCCATCGCTGGATTGAGGAAACAGCTAATGTTAAAACTGCATTGCTGACCCATTCCTGTACGGCCGCTTTGGAAATGGCTGCGTTATTGTTGGATATTCAGCCCGGCGATGAAGTTATCATGCCTTCCTTCACTTTCGTATCGACAGCTAATGCGTTTGTGTTGCGAGGGGCCGTGCCAGTTTTTGTCGACGTGCGTTCAGATACACTCAACCTCGATGAGAGTTTGGTGGAGGCAGCGATTACGCCGCGAACCAAAGCAATTATCCCCGTGCATTATGCTGGCGTCGCCTGCGAGATGGATAGTTTGTTGTCCATCGCTAAACGTCATGGTTTGATGGTCGTAGAGGACGCCGCTCAAGGAGTAATGGCAACGTATAAGGGGCGTATGCTCGGAAGTATTGGCGATTTGGGTGCATATAGCTTCCATGAAACCAAGAATGTCATTTCTGGTGAGGGCGGGGCGTTACTAGTTAACGATCAGGATTTGAGCGCACGCGCTGAAGTTATTCGTGAGAAGGGCACCGATCGAAGCCGTTTTTTTCGTGGACAAGTAGACAAATACACTTGGCAAGAAGTGGGGTCTTCATTTTTGCCCGGTGAGCTGACAGCTGCTTTTTTATGGGCGCAACTGGAACAGGCGAGCATGATCACGGACCTCCGCTTAACGGCGTGGAGTTTCTATCATGATAGTTTGGAAACTCTCGAGGGTGAAGGTTTAATCAGACGACCTATTGTTCCGAAAGAGTGCGGGCATAATGCTCATATGTATTATATTCTGCTGCATCCTGATATCGATCGACAGGCAGTGATTGAAAGCTTAAAAAGTCATTCTATATCAGCAGTATTCCATTATGTGCCTTTGCATTCATCTCCGGGTGGGTTGAAGTATGGGCGTGCGCACGGAAGTATGGATGTTACAAATGATGTTGCATCTCGTATTATACGTTTGCCGTTGTGGGTCAATATAAGCAATGAGCAGCAAAGTCGAGTTGTGCAGGTTTTGTCCGATTCGATTAAGCTTCAAAATAATAGTTTCTAGAGCTATTAAGCCCCAGTCGCCTTCGCTGGGGTTTTTAATACGTAGTTGGTGGCGGTTGGTTTAACGATAAGAATACCGCACATTCTGCAATGTGCTTCTTTGTATTTTTTCATGCATGTCTAAATGGCTAAGTATGCAGTCTTTCATACCCCGACTCCTAAATAGTAATTCTCTTCTTTAAGAGTCGAGGTCGATTTAACTCAATTTCAATCCACGTTAGATGGTATCAATGGAGCTTGAGTCGAGGCTCGGTCCCGCGACCAATCTTGCTACCCAGCATCAGCATCGCCGTGCGGAACGCGCCATACAGCGCCATCTGGTGCATGCGGTACAGCGACACATAAAACATCCGCGCCAGCCAGCCTTCGAGCATCACGCTGCCGGTCAGGTTGCCCATCAAGTTACCCACAGCCGAAAAACGCGACAGCGAAATCAGCGAGCCGTAGTCGGTGTACTTGTACACAGGCAGCGGTTTGTTTTCGATCCGCAGCTTCAGCGATTTGGCCAGCAACGACGCCTGCTGATGCGCCGCCTGGGCGCGCGGCGGCACATTGCGGTCGGTGCCCGGTTGTGGGCAGGCCGCGCAGTCACCGAAGGCGAAGATGTTTTCGTCGCGGGTGGTTTGCAGGGTCGGCAACACTTGCAGCTGGTTGATCCGGTTGGTTTCCAGGCCGTCGATGTCCTTGAGGAAACCCGGTGCGCGAATCCCGGCGGCCCAGACCTTGAGGCTGGCGTTGATCACTTTGCCATCGGCGGTGATCAGGCTGTCGGCGGTGACTTCACTGACCGCGGCATTGGTCATGACATTGACCCCGAGTTTCTCCAGGGTTTTATGCACAGGCCCGCCGATACGCTCCGGCAAGGCTGGCAGCACCCGTGGACCGGCTTCGATCAGGGTGATGTGCATGTTCTCCGGTTTGATCCGGTCCAGACCGTAGGCCGCCAGCTCGTGCGCGGCGTTGTGCAGCTCGGCGGCCAGCTCGACGCCGGTAGCGCCGGCGCCGACGATCGCGACGCTGATCTGTTGCACCACATCCGTTTGCCCGGCGTGAGCGCGCAGGTAGTGGTTGAGCAGTTGCTGATGGAAACGCTCGGCCTGTTTGCGGGTGTCGAGGAACAGGCAGTGCTGCGCCGCGCCCTGGGTGCCGAAATCGTTGGTGGTGCTGCCGACGGCGATCACCAGCGTGTCGTAAGGCACTTCACGCGCTGGCACCAGTTCCAGGCCGGCTTCGTCATAGGTGGCGGCCAGCTGGATTTTCTTCTGCGCGCGATCGAGCCCGCTCATGCGCCCCAGCTGGAACTCGAAGTGGTTCCATTTCGCTTGGGCGACATAGTTGAGTTCGTCTTCGGAAGAGTTCAGGGAGCCGGCTGCCACTTCGTGCAACAGCGGTTTCCAGATGTGGGTCAGGTTCGCGTCGACCAGCATCACACTGGCCGTGCCGCGCTTGCCCAGAGTCTTACCCAGACGGGTAGCCAACTCCAGACCGCCGGCGCCGCCGCCAACGATGACAATACGATGAGTCATGGGGATATCTCGCAAGGCTAAAAGAAATCGGTGCGATTACCCGAGCGAGCGCGATGCAGCTCATAGCGTCAGGTAACTGATAAATCGGCTCAACAGGCCCAGGCCAATGGTCACTGCCAACACCACCACCAGGAGCATCCACGGCCTGAAAGGCCGGCGCTCGACTCGGTGCTGGGACAGGTGCAGGTACTCTTCGACATGCTTCTGGTCGTCGGGGTTCAGGCGGCTGGTCATATCGGGCCTCGTCGGGGGTAGACGTTGCTGAATGTGTAGAAGCTACATGCGGGTTTCTTCGCAAAACGTCAGCCCGCGTTGAACGGAGCATAGCCGCTCGCCGGAACGGGTTCGACGCTGACGGTATCGTCCAGGCGAATGATTCCACTTTGTAACACCCGGGCGGTGATTCCGCCATGTCCGCGAACGGCCTGAAAGGTCCCCGGGCCGAGGTTGTTTTGCAGGCGCGCGCAAGGCTGGCACCAACCGGTGGTTTCGAAAATGGCCTGGCCAATCCTGAAGCGTCGGCCCTTGAGACTGAACAGGTTGATGCCGCTGACGACGATGTTGCGCCGCAAATCTTCCGGGGAGACCGGCCGGCCCATCAGCGAACTGATCACGGCCAGATGCTCCCATTGAATCAGCGTCACCTGACGCGCGTTGCGTACACCGGGGCGGGCGCGATCACCGGTCAGGCCGGCTTCAAGGCGCGCTTCCACGGCGTCGAGTTCGATCATCGGCACGTGGGGTTCCGGCCGCACGCCGATCCAGCGAACGCGACCTTGTTGCGGCACTTCGGCAATCAATTCGTGCAATGGGCTCACAGACTGATCCCGACATCGAACACGATGCTGCGCCCCAGGTTGCTACGCAGGAAGTCCGGCGCATCCGGATGGGCGAACAGCACGCGGGCGAAGGTCGGGCCGACCAGCGACAACGAGCGCCAGCCCTGGCGCAGGTATTCGGTGGGCGGCGGAAAATGGCTGTTGAGGTCGAGGACTTCGCGCTTGAGGCTGGCGAAGGCAATGATGTCCAGCTCGCCCAGGTCCATGCCGCGTTCTTTGTAGTTGTGGGCTTTCTTGCGCAAGGTGGGTGCGAGTCTCAGCAGGAATTCATTGGCGGGGATGCGTTTCGGCTTGGCCTCGCGGCGCACCAGCGAACTCAGGGAAAACGCACTGCGCCGCCGCTGCAGCTCATCGCGCCATTCATCATTGAGACGCCGGCCTTCGTCGAGCACGAAAAACACTTCGAAATTGGCGTCACGAAACAGCACGTCCGGCGGCTCGCCGGCGGGGGCGAACTCGTCGGCGCGGTAGGGAATGTTCAAGCCTTGCAACAGGCGCTGGCACACCCAACGCTCACGCTCCCATTTGCGGGCATTGGAGAGGAACGCGTTGGCTTGCTCGGCCGCAATGGTCAGCAGGCGTAAATAATCTGAGTCATCCATAGGCCCAAGCTTAGCGTTCAAATGCGTTCGCAAAGAAGACAGTTTGTCGGAGAGGAGTAAATGCTTCCGATATAGCCGATCTGTCTCTTCAACGCGCGTGTTCCCCAACAAAATCCAGATAGTTGCGCGATTTACTGTAGGAGCCGGCTTGCCGGTGATAGCGCCCGTGAAATCGCCATCGCCAGCAAGCTGGCTCCTACAGTTGATCGCGTAATGGCGAGGATCAATATTCGCTGAGGATTGCCATTGCCGCACTTCAGCTAAAGACAGAGCAAGCAGGGGTGTAGACTGCCCCGAACCGGCAAAGAAAAAGGAGCCCACCCAGCCATGATCGGCGCCGAACTGCTGTCCCCGGAATCCCTCACCGTTGGCTGGCTGATCTACGTCCCGGTCCTGATATGGGCCATTGTCCGCGCGCCATGGGTCGAACTGTTCAGCGACAGCCGCCGCCAGCATCTGCTATTCGGCACCGTATTCGCACTGTTCATGCTCTGGCTGGTCCGCCGCGACTTCGACACCGGCGTGTCCTATCACTTCATCGGCCTCACGGCAGTGACCCTGCTGCTGGATTGGCCATTGGCAATTGTCGGTGGCCTGGTCGCGCAAGCAGGTCTGGTCTTGCTCGGGCGTCAGGACCTCGTCGCGGTCGGGGTCAACGGTGCGCTGTTTATCCTGCTGCCTGTGCTGGTCACCGAATGCTGCGCGATCCTCGTGGAGCGCGCGCAACCGCGAAATCCCTTTGTGTATATCTTCGTTTCAGGCTTCTTCGCCGCAGCGCTGTCTGCATTGTTATGCCTGCTGCTGGCCCTCTGGCTGCTGTGGTTCGACGAACTGTTCGCCATGCCCTATTGGCTGGAAGACTTCATCGGTTATCTGTGGCTGATCCTTTTTCCAGAAGCGTTCATCAACGGCATGATCGTCAGCGCACTCGTGGTGTTCTGCCCGGAATGGCTGGAGACCTTCAACCGCACACGCTACCTTTCGGCGCCATGGAAGGACGACGATCCGAAATCTTGATCCACATCAAACCCACACGATCGCGACGAATCCATGCTCCGCAAAACCTTCAGGAGCATCGATATGAGTGTCTACGAATGGGCAAGGCAGGAGTTGCGCCACAGTCTGGATGCAGCGCAAGAGGTGGGGTTTGATCCGGGGTTGAGCCTGCGCGCCCTGCTCAGTGCGGTGGTGCAGCAGAGCAAGGCGGTGCGCAGTGTCGAGGACCTGGCCGACGAGTTGCAGTTTCTCGCCGAGAACCTCGATGACGGTCAGGATTACGGCTTCATGCGGCCCTGACTTTGCGCATCAGTGACGCGGTTCGAAGTCTTCGCTGAACAGTTCGTCCTCGGCATCCGGGCTGACCGGAATCTTGTGCTCTTCCGACGCCCAGGCGCCCAGGTCGATCAGTTTGCAGCGATCCGAACAGAACGGCCGGAACGTGCTTTCCGGGGTCCATTCGACAGGGGCGCCGCAGGTTGGGCATTCGACGGTTGGGATCTGGCTCATGACTGGCCTCCACGCAAAGTAAGGTAAAAATGATGCAGGCGTTCGACCTCGCTGTGCAGCCAGGCGAGGTCGCGGTCGTTGACTACCACATCGTCGGCATGGCTCACGCGATCTTCACGGCTGGACTGGGCCTTGAGGATCGCCTGGACCTGTTGTTCGCTGGTCTGGTCACGCTGCAGGGTGCGTTCGATCTGTAGCTGTTCGGGCGCATCGATCACCAGCACTCGCTGGGTCATGGCGTACTGCCCGGACTCGATCAGCAGCGGCGAAACCAGAATCGCGTAAGGCGATTGTGCCTTGCCCAGGTGCTCGGTGATTTCCCTGGCGATCAGCGGATGCAGCAGCGCTTCGAGCCAAAGGCGTTCTTCCGGCACTTCGAAAATCAGTTTGCGCAACGCCGCGCGGTCCAGTTGACCGTCGGCCTGCAACACACCGGGGCCGAAATGTTCGGCAATCTGTGCCAGCGCCGGGCGGCCCGGTTCCACGACCCAGCGCGCCGCATGATCGGCATCGACCAGGTGCACGCCCAGGTCGATGAAGTGTTGGGCGGCCGCGCTTTTACCGCTGCCGATGCCGCCGGTCAGGCCGAGAATCCAGGGTTTTTCCACAGGGGTATTCATTTCAAACCGACAAACTGCCAATAGAAGTCGGTTATTTGACCACCCCAGAGCAAGGCAATCCAGCCGGCAATTGCCAGATAAGGGCCGAAAGGGATGGGCGTCGAGGTTTTTGCGTCGCGTACCCGCAGCAAAATCAGACCGATCACGGCGCCGACCAGCGACGACAACAGGATGGTCAACGGCAAAATCTGCCAGCCACCCCAGGCCCCCAGCAGGGCCAGCAGCTTGAAGTCGCCGTGACCCATGCCGTCCTTGCCGGTGATCAGCTTGAACAGCCAGAACACCGACCACAGCGCCATATAGCCGGCTATTGCGCCCCAGAGTGCCTCATGCAAAGGCACGAACAAGTCGAAACTGTTGACGATCAACCCCAGCCACATCAGTGGCAACACCAGTACATCCGGCAACAGTTGATGCTCGGCGTCGATCAGGCTCATGGCCAACAGGCCCCAGCTCAGCACCAGCACCATCGCCGCCGACCAGCCGAAACCGAAATGCCAGGCGATAAACGCCGACAGCAAGCCGCAGGCGAGTTCGGTCAACGGGTAGCGTTTGCTGATCGGCGCTGCGCAGCTTGAACAGCGTCCTCGCAAACACGCGTAACTGAGCAGCGGGATATTTTCCCAGGCACGGATCCGGTGCCCGCAGTGCGGACACTGGGAGTGGGGCAGCATCAGGTTGTAGGTTGGCTGCGGTGTTTCGCCGGGCAAGCCGAGAATTTCACAGGCTTGCAGGCGCCACTCGCGGGCAAGCATTTTCGGCAGGCGCCAGATCACCACGTTGAGGAAACTGCCGACCAGCAAACCGAGCACCAGGGCAAGGGCGACGAAGGCCAGCGGGTAGGCTGTCAGGATTTCATTCAGGGGCATATCAGATCGCTGAGCCGAGTTGGAAGATGGGCAGGTACATCGCAACCACCAGGCCGCCGACGATAACACCCAGCACCACCATGATGAACGGCTCCATCAGGCTGGTGAGGTTGTCGACCATGTTGTCGACCTCGGCCTCATAGAAACTCGCGACCTTGTCGAGCATGTCGTCCAGCGCGCCAGACTCTTCGCCGATGGCCGTCATCTGGATCGCCATGTTCGGGAAAATGCCGGAGCTGCGCATGGAGAAATTGAGCTGCATCCCCGTCGACACATCCTGCTTGATGCGCAGTACCGCACGCTTGAACACAACGTTACCGGTCGCGCCGGCCACCGATTCAAGCGCTTCCACCAGTGGCACGCCGGCGGCGAAGGTGGTCGACAGCGTGCGGGCGTAACGGGCCACGGAAGACTTGTACATCAAGGTGCCAACCAGCGGCAGTTTCAGCAGCCAGGTGTCCGTCCAGTCGCGGAAACCCTGGGATCTCTTGAAGGCGCGACGCACACCGAAGATCGCCGCAATCAGCGCGCCGAGAATCAGCCACCACCACTCCTGCAGGAATTTCGACAGGCCGATGACCATCACGGTGAACGCCGGCAACTCGGCACCGAACCCCTTGAACACCGATTCGAACTGCGGCACGACCTTGATCAGCAGAATGCCGGTGACGATGATCGCGACAAACACCACGGCCATCGGATAGGTCATGGCTTTCTTGATCTTGGCCTTGAGGCTTTCGCTCTTCTCCTTGTAGGTCGCGACCCGCTCCAGCAGCGTGTCCAACGCACCGGCCTGTTCGCCGGCGTCCACCAGGTTGCAATAGAGCTCATCAAAATACTGCGGTTTTTTGCGCAGGGCGGCGGCGAAGCTGTTACCCGCCGCGACTTCCTGTTTCACCTCGTCCACCAGCTTGCGCATGGCCGGGTTATCGAAGCCTTCGCCGATGATGTCGAACGACTGCAACAAGGGCACGCCAGCTCTCATCATGGTCGCCATCTGCCGGGTGAACAGGGCGATGTCCTGGGCCTTGATGCGTTGACCGAAGCTGAGAATCGAGGCGGTTTTTTTGCGCACCTTGCCGGGGTTGATGCCTTGTTTGCGCAATTGCGCCTTGATCAACGCCGGGTTCTGACCGCTGAGCTCGCCGGTCATTTTCGTGCCTTTCCTGTCGGTGCCTTCCCAGGCATACACGCTGATTTTTGCTGCTTTGACCGCCATGTTCAGTCCTTGGTGACCCGGTTGATTTCTTCAAGGCTGGTAATGCCCTGCATGGCTTTGATCAGCCCCGACGTACGCAGGTCGTTGAAACCGTCCTTGCGCATCTGAAGGTCGATTTCCAGCGCGTTGCCTTCGGCCATGATCAAGCGCTGCAAGTCTGCGGTGTTCTTCACCACTTCATAAATCCCGACGCGCCCTTTATAGCCACCGTTGCAGTGATCGCAACCGACCGGCTCATAGATCGTGAACGTGCCGATGCGTTCCTCGGGGAAGCCTTCCTTGATCAGCGCTTCGCGGGGGATGTCGATGGGTTTTTTGCATTCGCCGCACAACTTGCGCGCCAGGCGCTGGGCGATGATCAGGCTGACCGAGGTCGCGATGTTGAAGCCCTGGATGCCCATGTTGTGCAGGCGAGTCAGGGTTTCCGCGGCGCTGTTGGTGTGCAGGGTCGACAGCACCAGGTGACCGGTCTGGGCGGCCTTGATGGCGATCTCGGCGGTTTCCAGGTCACGGATCTCGCCGACCATGATCACGTCCGGATCCTGACGCAGGAACGAGCGCAGTGCCTGGGGAAAACCCAACCCCTGCTTGGCGTTGACGTTGACCTGGTTGATGCCTTCCATGTTGATTTCCACCGGGTCTTCGGCGGTGGAAATGTTGATGTCCACGGTGTTGAGAATGTTCAGGCCGGTGTAGAGCGACACGGTCTTGCCCGAGCCGGTGGGGCCGGTCACCAGAATCATTCCTTGCGGCTGCTTCAGCGCGGCCATGTACAAATCTTTCTGTCCTGGCTCGTAGCCGAGGGCGTCGATGCCCATTTGTGCGCTCGACGGATCGAGGATCCGGATCACCACTTTCTCGCCCCACAGGGTCGGCAGGGTGTTGACCCGGAAGTCGATCGACTTGCTCTTGGACAGGCGCATCTTGATCCGCCCGTCCTGGGGTTTGCGCCGCTCGGAGATGTCGAGGCTGGCCATGACTTTCAGGCGCGCGGCGATGCGGTTGGCCAGCTGGATCGGTGGCTTGGCGACTTCACGCAGCATGCCGTCGGTGCGCATCCGCACGCGGTAGGTTTTTTCGTAGGGCTCGAAGTGCAGGTCGGACGAGCCGCTCTTGATTGCGTCGAGCAGCATCTTGTGGACGAAGCGCACCACCGGCGCGTCGTCGGCGTCCTGGCCGGCGATGGCGTCCTGGTTGCGGTCGTCGATCGACTCGATGTCGAGCCCACCGAGGTCCACATCGGCCATGTCTTCCAGGCCGGTGCTGTGACTGTCGAAGAACTTTTCGATGGCATCGCTGAGCTTGTCGTCCTCCACCAGGATGGCTTCGGTATTCAGCCCGGTGCTGAACTGGATGTCGTTGATGGCCTGATGATTGGTCGGGTCGGACACCCCGACAAACAATTTGTTGCCGCGCCGCCACAGGGGCAGGGCGTGGTGTTGGCGAACCAGCTTTTCGCTGACCAGCCCTTTGGGTTGCGACTCTTTGTCCAGGCAATGGAGGTCGAGCAACGCCATGCCGAAATGCTCCGAAGCGATCTCGGCGACCTGACGGCTTTTCACCAGTTTGTTCTGCACCAGATAACTGACCAGGGACAGTTTCTGACGCTGGGCTTGCTGATACGCCTGTTGCGCGTTTTTGTCAGTGAGCAGTTCGGCCAGGACCAATTGCTTGGCCAGGCCACTAAGGGCGATGTCATTCATGGGGATACCGGACGCAGACAGTTCATGACTTATAGCCTAGTCAACCGAAGGAGCCAAACCAGGGCTGCTGTGGTGACAAAAAGTGTCAGATAGTGCGGTTCCTGAGGGCTGGAAAGGGCTTTGCGCCGTTGTCGTGCCCCGTTAACAGGGGATTAACTGATTGGCATGGGCTGTGCTGGGGGTTATTCAGATCATGAGATTTCGACTCATGCATGGAGCTTGTCTATGAATACTCAGAAAGGTTTTACCCTTATCGAACTGCTGATCGTCGTGGCGATCATCGGGATTCTGGCGACGTTCGCGTTGCCGGCTTACTCGAAGTATCAGGCCAAAGCGAAGGTGACGGCGGGGCTGGCGGAAATCTCCGCTCTTAAACCCCCTTTTGAAGATTCGATGAATCAAGGCAAAGATATTGATAACAAGGCAGCGGCGTTTAACGCCACTACTACGAACTGTGCGATTGCTTCGACAGGTACAGGCAGTTCCGGTGCTGGGACTATTATTTGCACAATTGCCAATGCTCCGGCTCCGGTGGTTGGTAAGACTATTACGTTAACGCGCACAGCCGACACCGGTTGGGCATGTACCACCAAGGTCACTGCCGAATATGCTCCAACCGGCTGTACTGCCAACTAAAAGCCTTTTTACCTCGCTTGAAATGTGCCCCGCTTGAAAAAACGGGGCATTTTTTTTGTCATGACATAAGCAAATAAGAAAACCTCGACAATTCATGGCCTTAGGCCCACGCCAAAACCCGCAACTTGCATGTACATAAAATCAAAGTCATGCAATTTGCATGATTCCGAAAATTGGTCAATTTTGTAAGTTGTTGATATAAAACGAATTTATAGCTGTCTCAAAGTTGGCACACCGTTCGCAATATACCCAGTAACCCTGCTGACAAGACACGCAGCAGACTTTCCAGAAAAACAGGAGTTACTCGTATGAAGAAGTTCGCTATCGCTGCCGCTGCTGCTACCGCGCTGACCCTGACCATGGCCAACGCTGCTTTTGCACAGACTCAAGCCACCCAGGCTCCGATGACACTGGCTGCCGGTGAAGTGACCAAGGCCAAGGAAGCTACTTCCGATACCTGGATCACCACCAAAGTGAAAAGTGACCTGGTCACCGAGAAAGGCATTCCTGGTACCGACATCAAAGTCGAAACCAACAAAGGTGTTGTATCCCTGTCGTCCACCGTCGCGGTGACTGACGCTCAGAAAGCCACCGCCGTGGCCATCACCAAGAAAATCAAAGGCGTCAAAGCGGTCTCCGCTGACGGCCTGAAAGCCGAGTAAGGCAAGACTTCTCGCCTGGACCGGGAGAGGGCGCGGTAGACGAGCCGAGATATACGTCTGCCGCTACTTTGGAGTTCATGCGACGGCCACAAGGATGTGGCCATTACAGGCCCCGCACATTCGTGTTCGGGGCCTGTTCTATTTCGGCCCCCGCAAAACCGAACTGTAGGAGCGAGCCTGCTCGCGATGAACCTGAGCACGCCGCGTTGATTCTGGCACCCCTCGTCATCGTTGACGTCCATCGCGAGCAGGCTCGCTCCCACAGGGGGAATGGTGGCGGGTTCAGTTACCGCGCTTGCTGGTGATCTGTTTCAGGCGATTACCTTCGAACCGCAGGTATTGATACATCCCGCCGTTGGGTCCGTAGGTCCATTCCTCGACCTGGAATTCTTCGCGCCGATTGGCGCTGCGTTTGTAGCCCAACAGGTCACGGCTGACCGGCTCACCGCACTTCTGCAGCACTTCACTGGAGCGGTCGCCGACGCTGACCAGCTGACTGCCGCAGCGCAGCGTGTCAGCCGCCGAAGCCTGACTGGCTGCCATCGCCAGTGTCAGGCCGAGGAGCAATCGTCTGATCATCATTCAGCATCCAGGTGCAATGGCGTCACCACCCGGCCATCACTTTCCGCTTCGCCAAGGCTGGCGTCGACGAAGTACACACGGTCGTCGGCCAACTGCCCTTTATCCACCAGATAATCCTTGATGCTGCTGGCGCGGTCCTGGCCCAGTTGACGCAACAGCACGTCGCTGGAGCTCCAGAACTTGATCACGTCCGCGCGCATTTTCGCGGTGCGCTCTTCCTTGCCCAGGTCCTTCCATTCAGCCGGTGGCTGGGTTTTCAGGCGGGTGCGGTAGATGCCTTCCAGCAGCGCACCTTTCTCGCCTTCGGGTACTTCCAGCAGGGACGCCTGCGCCGGCACCTTGTCGCCGCGACGCTGGAGCATTTTGTAGTAGTTGTACTGATATTCCCGCTCCAGGCGTTGCTCGGCAATCAGCGGGCCGTCACTGCTTTTCGCGGCGGTGCCTTCGATCTCCAGACGCAGGGCCGGACGTTCCTTGAGGGCCTGGGACAGCTTGACCAATGAACCTTCGGCCTCTTTGCTCAGGTCGCTGGAACCCGCTGCAAACGACACCGTGCCCAAGTCCTCCGAACCCCCGCCACTGATCAGCCCGCCAATCATTTTGAACGGAGCGGCGGCAGCCTTGACGATCAGGTTGCGCAGGGTCTGCCAGACAATCGGCATGACGCTGAACTGTGGATTGTTGAGGTCGCCGGTCACCGGCAGTTCGATGGTGATCTTGCCGTCAACGTCCTTGAGCAGGGCGATGGCCAGCTTCAGCGGCAGGCTGGTGGCGTCCGGGCTGTCGACTTTTTCGCCGAGCTGCAATTGCTCGACCACCACTTTGTTCTCAGCCTTGAGCTGGCCTTTGGTGATCAGGTAATGCAGGTCGAGATTGAGCCGGCCCTTGCGGATACGGTAGCCGGCGAATTTGCCGGAGTAGGGCGTCAGCGTGGTCAGTTCGACCCGTTTGAAACTGGTGGCGATGTCGAGGCTGGCCATCGGGTCGAACGGGTTGACCGAGCCCTTGATGGTCACTGGTGCGTAGCGATCGACTTTGCCCTTGACGTCCACGGTCGCCGGTTTGGCCTGGCGGCTGTCGATGGTGCCGATCTGGCCGTTGAGCTGTTGCACGGCGGTGGCGAAGTTCGGGGTCAGGCTGAAGTCGGCGAAATTGGCCGAGCCATCATTGATCGCGATCCCGCCGATATGGATACCCAGCGGTTTGTCCTTGCTGGCCGGTTTCGCCGCAGCGGTCTTGGCGCCGGAGTCGGGCGGCTGCGGGATCAGCAGGTCATCGACGTTGGTGGTGCGGTCATCGTTGATCATGAAGCGCACGTAGGGCTGGAACAGGTTGACCTTGTCGATCGACAGGCTGTCGCCGTGCTGATAGTTCAGGCCTTCGACCACCACTTGTTGCCACTTGAGGAAGTCGCGGGTTTTCAGGGTATCGAGGGTGTGCAACTGATCGATCTGCGCGCGTCCGGTAACGGTCAGCGCCAGCGGATCGGTGCTTTTCAGGTTGACCGCCAGGTCACTGCCGAGCATGCCGCTGCGCAGTTCGAGGCGAATGAACGGGTTGATGTAGGACTGGGCGACCCGCAGGTCGATGTCCTTGGTTTGCACCTTCAATTTGGCGCTGACCGGGGCGAGGTTGACTTCGCCCTCCGCAGCGATCTTGCCTTGCTTGCCCACGCCGGTGTCGAGCTTGAGGGTGAAAGGCGAGCCATTGAGGCTGTCGAAATTTTGCAGGTCCAGGTTCAGCGGGGTCAGGTCGAGCGCCACTTCGGGTTGCGCCTTGCGATCGGCCAGATGCACCTGGTAATTGCGCAGTTGCACGTCTTTCAACAACACCTGCCACGGTTTGCTGGCGGCGACGGGCTCTTTCGGCGAGTCGGCGGCTGCGGGTGTGGCGGCGGGTTCGGCTTTGGCCTTGGCGGCTGCCTTGGATGGCTGACTGGCGAACAGTTTTTGCCAGTCGAGCTGGCCGTCGGCTTCCAGCGCTGCCCAGGTTTCCAGTTTGTTGCTGCGGATCTTGCCCACGACGACTTGCTGCTTGGCCAGGTCGATCGTGGTGTCGGTCACGTCCAGGCGTTCGAGTTTCGCCAGTGGCCGACCGTCCGGCGCCTTGATCGCAAAGGGGGCGACGCTGAGGGCGACGTTGCTCAGCAGCAGTTCGGTTTCCTTGGACAGGTTGAGCTTGTAGTCGGTGCTGAGGGTGTAGACGCCGTCTTCAAGCACCAGCGGCACCGCGTCACGCACGTAGGGCCAGAAGGCTTTCATCTTGCCGTCGGTGACTTTCAGTTTCCCCTCGGAAGCGATCGGGATCAGGCTGAAGTTACCGGTCCAGTCGATCTGCCCACCGTGCGGCCCGATGGCCACCAGCGTCATGTCGGCACTGTCTTCAGGCAGGGTGCTGAGGTTTTTCAGTTCGAAGTCGAGTTTGTCGTAGAGGAATTCGATCGGTTCGCTGGGCCGCGCGTCCATGAAGTGCACGGCGCCGCCGGCCAGTTTGATGCGTTCGATCCGCAGTGGAAACGGTTTGGCGTCCGGGTCGGCCGGGGTCGGTTCGCTGGCGGGGATCTTGAACAGGCCGAGCAGGTTGAGCTTGCCGTCCTTATCGAACAGGACTTCGGTCTTCGGCTTGTCCAGTTCGATATCAGACAGGTGCAGCGCCTTGGTCCACAGGCTGTCGAGTTGCAGGTTGGCGTACAGGCGTTCGAAGCCGACCTGTTCCTTGCCCGGCTCGCCGATATTCAGCCCCCAGAGGGTGACTTCCAGGCTGAACGGGTTGAGCTCGATCCGCTGAATGCTCGCGGGCGTCGTGGCGTAGTTGGCCAACTGTTGGTTGGCTACCCGCAACGCGATGCCCGGCAAAATCAGAAACCCCAGCAGGCTGTAGAGGGCCAGTGCAGTCAACAAGGCGCCGATAGCGCGAATCAATCCTTTGGGCATGTGCGGCTTCATCTGTCTGAATCGGAGTGCCTTGGAGTATGGCACGCGAATCCGGTTCCGAAGTAATCGCCCAACCGAGGATTTTTCAGATTTGTCTGACGTGAATCAGAGCTGCAGGATCAGGGTTTTCAGGGGCGGCTGTTGGTCCATGGACGGGAAATCGGCGCCCGGTTTCATCACCGTCCACTCGCGCACGGGGCGCCCGGCTTTCTCTGCACAGCGCAAAACCTGCTCGCGCCAGTCGTCCATGCTGACTTTTGCCAGGTTGTTGCAGCAGATCAGCACGCCATCGTCGGCGGTGGTCAGCAGCGCGGGCTTGAGCAGGCTTTGGTAGTCGCGCAGCAGGTCGACGGTGCCGAATGCACTCTTGGCCCAGGCCGGTGGGTCCAGCAGCACCAGATCGTATTGACGTTGTTCCAGGCGTTGATAGCTCGGCAGTTTCTGCCCGCGACGCTGGCTGATCGGCAGGCCGGCCAGTTGGCGGATCGCCGGGAAATAATCGGACTGGATGAACTGCATGGTTGGCAGTTGTGGATTGAGCAGACCGTTTTCACGACCGACCGCCAGGTTGCCCTCGGCGAAATCCAGGTTGCACACCTCGCTCGCACCGCCAGCGGCCGCGCTCAAGCCTACACCGCAGGTGTAGGCAAACAGGTTCAGCACGCTTTTGTTCTGGCTGTGATCCTTGACCCAGCCGCGGGTGTTGCGCAGGTCCAGGAACAGCAGCGGATCCTGACCGGCGTGACGGCCGCGAACCCGGTAGTTCAGGCCCCATTCGTGACCGACCAGGTCTTGCAGCGCGGCTTCGTCGGCCCGATAGACCGTGTCTTCGCGGTCAATACGCGAGTTGCCCCGGGAACGGTCGTTGTAGACCAGCAACGTGTCGAGGCCCAGGTGCTGATTGACGGCTTCGTGCAGTTGCAGCAGGTCATCGCGTTCCAGCGCCTGGTGGAAGCTCTGCACCAACAGTTGCGGGCCGTAGCGGTCGACGGTCAGGCCACCGGCGCCTTCCTGGCTGCCATGGAACAGGCGATAGCAATCGGTGCCTTGCTGATGCAGTTCGGCAAGCAGGTCCTGGCGATGTTCGAGGGCGGCGCGCAGCGCCTGATTCAAGGAAGACATGCTGGGCGCCTTGCAGGAGGGAATTGGGCGCGGGAGTTTAACAGCTTGAGTGGAACCTGTAGGAGCGAGCTTGCTCGCGATGAACGTTCAGGCAACGCATTCATCTAGACAGCCCGCGTCACCGTTAACGACCATCGCGAGCAAGCTCGCTCCTACAAATCGGGTCAGGTCAGCAATCCCATCCGCCGCTTGGCCCGATGCACCGAGCCGTTGCGTACCGCCCAGCGCAGCATCGGCGCGCTGCGGTTGACGCTGGCGCGGATCAGTTTGCGTTGCAGGGCGCTTTGGCGCACGTCGAGCATGTCGCTGGCCCAGTCCGGCAACAGGTCGATGCCGGCCTGCATCATCAGCCCACCGAACGGCTTGGCCAGACGGCTCGGGGAGGGTGCGTTCAGCAACAGTCGCAACACTTCGCGACTGCGCGCATCACACAGCAGTTGCGGGCGGATTCGTTCGAGGTAATCGGCTATTTCCTGCCGCGAACGGGGCACATCACGGGCACCGAGGCGCTCGGCAACCAGGGCGATTTCATCGTAGTAACGGTCCTGATCGGTCCCGGACAGGCCCGGATTCCGGTAGCGAAGATGCGCCGCGAGAAAGTTGCTGACTTCGGCGACGTGCACCCACGTCAGCAGGTCGGGGTCACTGGCGGCATACGGCCGGCCATCCGGCGCGGTGCCGGTGACTTGCAGGTGGATGGTGCGGACTTTCTCGATCAGCCAGTCGGCGTCCTGGCGTGAACCGAAAGTGGTGCCGGAAATGAACTGCCCGGTGCGACGCAGGCGGCCGAGCATGTCCTCGCGAAAATTCGAGTGATCCCAGACTCCAGCGAGCGCCAAGGGATGCAAGGCCTGGAGCATCAACGCGCTGATGCCGCCGATGAGCATGCTGCTGAAGTCGCCATGAACCTGCCAGCTCACCGAGTCGGGGCCGAACAGGCCGGGATCGCCCTTGGGGTTTTCCAGGTCGAGCTTGCCGAGGGACAGGCCGGTGAGGCTCATGACCTGGGTTTCGATGCGGCTGCGGATGAATTCCATGGCGACTCAATGGTGAAGATAATCGGGCGCCGTGCCTCCTGTAGGAGCGAGCCTGCTCGCGATGAACGTGAGCACACTGCGTCTCTTCAGGATGCAGGCGTTATCGTTAACGTCCATCGCGAGCAGGCTCGCTCCTACAGGGACGCGGTGTTACTGGTTCAGGCGTTTATCGACCAGGTCCTGCACCACGCTCGGGTCGGCCAGGGTCGAGGTGTCGCCCAGGCTGTCGAGCTCGTTGCAGGCGATCTTGCGCAGGATCCGCCGCATGATCTTGCCTGAACGGGTTTTCGGCAAGGCCGGGGCCCACTGGATCAGGTCCGGTTTGGCGAAACTGCCGATTTCCTTGCTGACGTGGGCCAGCAGTTCTTTCTTCAATTCGTCGTTGGGATCGGTGCCGTTCATGGGCGTGACGAAGGCGTAGATCCCCTGGCCTTTTACGTCGTGAGGGTAACCGACCACGGCGGCTTCGGCGATGCTGTCGTGCAACACCAGGGCGCTTTCCACTTCGGCGGTGCCGATGCGGTGGCCGGAGACGTTGATCACGTCATCGATGCGTCCGGTGATCCAGTAATCGCCGTCCTCATCGCGGCGTGCGCCGTCGCCGGTGAAGTAGTAACCGGGGTAGGGTTTGAAATAGGTGTCGACCATCCGTTGCGGGTCGCCGTAGACACTGCGGATCTGCGCCGGCCAGCTGGACTTGATCGCCAGCACGCCGCTGCCGGCACCTTTGATTTCCTTGCCGGTTTCATCCAGCAACACCGGTTGCACGCCGAACATCGGTTGCGTGGCGCAGCCAGGTTTGATCCGTTGCGCGCTCACCAGCGGGCTGAGCATGATGCCGCCGGTTTCGGTCTGCCACCAAGTGTCGACGATCGGGCAACGCTGTTCGCCGACGGCATTGAAGTACCAGTCCCACGCTTCCGGGTTGATCGGCTCACCAACACTGCCGAGCAGTCTGAGGCTGGCGCGGGAGGTTTCCTTCAACGGCTCCGGGCCTTCGCGCATCAGCGAACGCAGGGCGGTGGGGGCGGTGTAGAAAATGTTCACGTGGTGTTTGTCGATGACCTGCCAGAAGCGCGAGCTGGTCGGGTAGCTCGGCACGCCTTCGAAGATCAGCGTGGTCGCGCCGTTGGCCAGCGGGCCATAGACGATATAGCTGTGGCCGGTGACCCAGCCGACATCGGCGGTGCACCAGAAGACTTCGTCGTCGCGGTAGTCGAGCACGTATTTGAAGGTCATCGCCGCTTGCAGCAGGTAACCGCCGGTGGTGTGCAATACGCCCTTGGGTTTGCCGGTGCTGCCGGAGGTGTAGAGGATGAACAGCGGGTCTTCGGCGTCCATCGGCTCGGGCGGGCAATCGTCGCTGACGTCGCGCAGGGCCTGGTGATACCAGAGGTCGCGGCCTTCGACCCAGTTCACGTCACCCTGAGTGCGCTCGACCACGATCACGGTGCTGACATTCGGGCAGCTTTGCAGCGCCTTGTCGACCTTGTCCTTGAGCGGCACGAACTTGCCGCCGCGCACGCCTTCATCGGCGGTGATCACGGTGCGGCAGTCGGCGTCGAGAATCCGGTCGCGCACCGAGTCCGGGGAGAAACCGCCAAACACCACGGAATGCACGGCGCCGATGCGCGTGCAGGCGAGCATGGCGTAGGCGGCTTCAGGAATCATCGGCATGTAGATGCACACGCGGTCGCCTTTCTTCACGCCACGGCTTTTCAGCACGTTGGCCAGGCGGCAGACGTTGTGGTGCAGTTTTTTGTAGGTGATCTGGGCGGATTCGGCGGGGTCGTCGCCTTCCCAGATAATGGCGATCTGATCGCCGCGTTTTTCCAGGTGCCGGTCAATGCAGTTGTAACTGACGTTCAACTTGCCGCCGGCGAACCAGCTGGCTTCACCGGTTTTCAGGTCGTAGCGCTGGACCGTATCCCAGGGCGTGCTCCAGTCGAGAAAGCGCTTGGCCTGCTCGGCCCAGAACGTGCTGGGGTGCTCGACGGATTCCCGGTACAGGCGTTTGTAATCGTCTTGACTGAGGTGTGCGGCCCGGCGGACGGCATCGGCTTTGGGGAACGTGCTGATATCGAACATGACGGTTCCTTATTCTTGTTTTGGCGACAAGAGGGGAGCAACGCGACCCTCGTAGGAGCCGGCTTGCTGGCGATGGCGGCGTATCAGTCAACAAATTCGTCAACTGACACACCGCCATCGTCGGAACGCCGCCCGCAGCAAGCCGGCTCCTACAAGGGTAGTACTCCCGCAGGAATGGCGTCAGATCAACCGCGGTGACGACCGCGGAAGTAGTTGATCAACCCTTGGGTGGACGCATCGTCCGCCGGGGTTTCTTCGCTGCCGACCAGGCGGTTGTAGACGCCTTTGCCCAGCTCCTTGCCCAGTTCCACGCCCCACTGGTCGAAGGCGTTGATGCCCCAGACCACGCTTTGCACGAAGACCTTGTGTTCGTACATCGCCACCAGTGCGCCTAGACGACGCGGGCTGATGCGCTCGACCACCAGGGTGTTGCTCGGGCGGTTGCCCGGGATCACCTTGTGCGGCGCGAGTTTCTGCACATCCGCTTCGGCCATGCCCTTCTCACGCAGCTCGGCTTCAGCCTCGGCGCGGGTCTTGCCGAGCATCAGCGCCTGGCTCTGCGACAGGCAGTTGGCGTACAGCCACTGGTGGTGGTCGGAGACCGGGTTGAAGCTGACGATCGGCACGATGAAGTCGGCCGGGATCAGTTGGGTGCCCTGGTGCAGCAGCTGGTGATACGCGTGCTGACCGTTGCAACCGACGCCACCCCAGATCACCGGGCCGGTATCGGTGGACACTGGCGTACCGTCCTGGCGCACGCTCTTGCCGTTGGATTCCATGTCCAGCTGTTGCAAGTGCTTGGTGATGTTACGCAGGTAGTGGTCGTACGGCAGGATCGCGTGGCTTTGCGCGCCCCAGAAGTTGCCGTACCACACGCCGAGCAAGGCCAGCAGCACCGGCATGTTCTGTTCGAACGGCGCGCTCTGGAAATGCTGGTCCATGGTGTAGGCACCGGACAGCAGTTCCTTGAAGTTGGACATGCCGATGGCCAGGGCAATCGGCAGGCCGATAGCCGACCACAGCGAGTAACGGCCGCCCACCCAGTCCCACATAGGGAAGATGTTTTCTTCGCGAATCCCGAAGGCCACCGCTGCCGCATTGTTGCTGGAAACGGCGATGAAGTGGCGATAGAGCTCGGCTTCGGAGCCGCCCTGGGCCAGGTACCAGGCGCGTGCGGCCTGGGCGTTCTTCAGGGTTTCGAGGGTGTTGAAGGATTTCGACGAGACGATGAACAGCGTGGTCTCGGCGCGCAATTTCATGGTCAGCTCGTGGAACTCGCTGCCGTCGATGTTCGCCAGGTAATGGCAACGCACGCCTTTCTGGGCGTAGGACAGCAGGGCTTCGGACACCAGTTCCGGGCCGAGGAACGAACCGCCGATGCCGATGTTCACCACGTCGGTGATCGGCTTCTCGGTGTAACCGCGCCACAGACCGTCGTGGATACGGCCCACGAGGTCGGTGATCTGGTTCAGCACCTTGTGCACTTCCGGCATCACGTTGACGCCATTGACCGAGAGCTTCTCACCCACCGGGCGGCGCAGCGCGGTGTGCAGGGCCGGACGACCTTCGGAAGAGTTGACGATCTCGCCGTCGAACAGCGCCTTGATGGCGCCCTGCAGATCCACTTCCTTGGCCAGGCCGACCAGCAGGTCGCGGGTCTCGGCGTTGATCAGGTTCTTCGAGTAGTCGAGAAACAGGCCGCAACTGCTGAGGGTGAACTGGGTAAAACGCTGCGGGTCGGCATTGAACGCTTCGCGCATGCTGAAATCCTGCATGGCTTGGCGGTGGTCATTCAGCGCTTGCCAGGCGAGCAGGGCTGTCACGTCGTGAGGAGTGCGGTAGTACGCCATCGCTGCGGGTTTCCTTTTTACTTGAACGGCCTTTTGAACACTAAAAATCCCGGAGCGCTGCGGGTGGGCGTCCGGTCAACTGCGTCGACACGATTTCATGGCACAGGGCGAATACAGTAAACCTCGCGCTGCGATCTGTCTTGACTTTGTCTGACCCGTTCCCGGTACTTTTTTATACATAAAGCAGGGAACGGTCCGACAAACGGAAGAACCGCTTGATCAGGCGACCTGAACCGGAATGGCATTGCTGGTATGGCTCAACTCGTTACCCGGCGCCATGTAGAGCATGCGCGGCTTGAAGTTGAGCAGCTCGGCTTCGCTATAGTGGGCGTAAGCGCAGATGATCACGCGGTCACCGACCTTGGCCTTGTGCGCGGCGGCACCGTTGACCGAGATCATCCGCGAGCCGGCTTCGCCGCGAATCGCGTAAGTGGTGAAGCGCTCGCCGTTGTCGACGTTGTAGATCTGGATCTGTTCGTATTCACGGATGCCGGACAGGTCCAGCCAATCGCCGTCGATGGCGCAGGAACCTTCGTAATCGAGAACAGCGTGGGTGACTTCGGCGCGATGCAGCTTGGCCTTGAGCATGATGGCGTGCATGAGTGTTTCCCAGGTCGGAATCGAACGCCGGGCAGTTTGCCCGAAGCCAATGTGGGCAGCAATACAGCGGGCGCGGGTAATGCACACCCTGTAGGAGCCAGCTTGCTGGCGATGGCGTCTTCACTATCGCCATCGCCAGCAAACTGGCTCCTACATTTTGGGTTGTGGTGTTCAGGCGGGGGTATCGAGGTTCAGGTGCAGGTTGTCGATCAACCGCGTGGTCCCGAGAAACGCCGCCACCAGGATCACCAGGTCCCGATCGTCCGACGTCGCCGGACGCAACGTCAGCGCATGGCGGATTTCCAGGTAGTCGGTGCGCAAGCCCGCCGCTTCAAGCTGCTTGATCTGCGCGTCGATCAGCGCCGGGAAATCGCGCTCGCCTTGCTTGATGGCGTCGGCGATCGACGACAGCGTGCGATACACCACCGGCGCCACGGACCGTTGTTCTTCGCTGAGAAAGCCGTTGCGCGACGACAGCGCCAGGCCATCCGCGGCACGGACCGTCGGCTCGCCGATGATCTGGATCGGCATGTTCAGGTCATGCACCAGCGCGCGAATCACCGCCAGTTGCTGGAAGTCTTTCTGGCCGAAAATCGCCAGGTCCGGCTGGACCATGTTGAACAGCTTGCTGACCACCGTCGCCACACCTTCGAAATGCCCCGGACGGCTGGCACCGCACAGGCCTTCGGACAGTTGCGGAACACTGACGCGGGTCTGACCGGTCATGCCATCGGGGTACATTTCTTCAACGGTGGGCGCGAACAACAGGTGGCAACCGGCCTCGAGCAGTTGTTCCTGGTCGGCCGCGAGGGTGCGCGGGTATTTGTCGAGGTCTTCGCCTGCGCCGAATTGCAGCGGGTTGACGAAGATGCTCGCGACCACGAAGTCCGCCCGTTGTGAGGCCTTGGTGATCAGCGCGATATGCCCGCTGTGCAGGTTGCCCATGGTCGGCACGAAGGCAATGCGCTTGCCTTCGCTGCGGGCACGGGCCACGGCGGCCCGCAGTTCGCGTACGGTTTTTACGGTGTTCATGCAGAGAATCCGTGTTCGATACCTGGGAAAGTCGCCGCTTTGACTTCAGAGACGTAAGTGCTCAGTGCGGCGTGGATGCTGGTCTGGCCGTTCATGAAGTTTTTCACGAACTTAGGCACGCGACCGGTGATCGACAGGCCGAGCATGTCGTGCAGCACCAATACCTGGCCGTCAGTGCCGCTGCCGGCGCCGATGCCGATCACGGGAATCTTCACGGCCTGGGTGATTTCTTCGGCCAGCTCGCTCGGTACGCATTCCAGCAGCAGCATCGCCGCGCCGGCCTGTTCGAGGGAGATCGCGTCGGCACGCATCTGACGCGCCTGGTTTTCGTTACGGCCCTGCACTTTGTAGCCGCCCAGAATATTCACCGACTGCGGCGTCAGGCCCAGGTGCGCGCACACCGGGATACCCCGTTCGGCCAGCAGCCGGATCGAGTCCGCCAGCCACAAGGCGCCTTCGACCTTGACCATGTGCGCACCGGCCTGCATCAGCAGGGCGCTGTTGGCCATGGTTTGCTCAAGGGTGGCGTAGGCCATGAAGGGCAGGTCGGCGAGGATCAACGCGTCGGTGTTACCGCGTTTGACGGCTGCGACGTGGTAAGCCATCTCGGCCGTGGTCACCGGCAGGGTGCTGTCGTGACCCTGCAACACCATGCCGAGGGAGTCGCCCACCAGCAGCACTTCGACGCCAGCCTGGTTGCAGGCGTGGGCGAAGGTTGCGTCATAGCAGGTCAGCATGGTGATTTTTTCACCTTTTTGCTTGAGACCTTGCAGCGTGGTCAGGGTGATGGCTGGCATGAAAAGTTCCTCATTCAGGCGCTGTGGAAACTACTGCGAGTAACGCGCGTGATTCTTCGTTAAATACAGGCGCACGCTCTGTTGTCGTGCTTTTAAGGCCTGGATTGCGCCCTTAAGCGCCGTGTTGGCGGCAGCGGGACGCCTATAGTCGTGAGGAGAACTCGGGAAGTCAATTGCGTGTGTTACCGCGTTGTTACGCGTGGGGTGTTACCGGCGTAACTGATGCGATTCAGCAGCCGTAGAACCTGTGCACAACACAAAACCCTGTGGGAGCGAGCCTGCTCGCGATAGCGGTTTAACATTCACCAGTGGTGTTGAATGTCAGTACGCCATCGCGAGCAGGCTCGCTCCCACAGGGGTGGTGTGTTAATTCGGGGGGAGGCGTTCCAGGCCGACGAACGGGCAGGCTGCGAGCAGTTCTTTCAGGCTGCGACCATCCGCCAATCGCAAATCCACCGGCGCCAGCTCGGCCAGCGGGTACAGGACGAACGCGCGTTCCTGCATATGGTAGTGGGGGACTTTGAGGCGGGGTTCGTCGATCAGCCGATCACCGAACAACAGAATGTCGAGATCCAGCGTACGCGGACCCCAACGTTCCAGGCGTTCGCGGCCCTGGCCGTTTTCGATGGCTTGCAGCGCATCGAGCAGCTCCAATGGCGCGAGCGTGCTGTCGAGCGCTGCCACGGCGTTGGTGTAGCGCGGTTGACCAGGCAGCAACGAATCGCTTTGGTAAAACGCGGAAACCCCGACCAGTCTGGTCTGCGGCAACTGCGCCAGCGCCTCGACGGCGCTGCGCAATTGTTCGGCGGGGTCAGCGAGGTTGCTGCCCATGCCGATGTAGATGCGTTCCATGCTTACTCGTCCGTCGTGCTCGAAGCACCGGCCGCGCGTTTGCGCTTGGCGCCACCGCTGCGACGACGTTTGCGCGGCGCACCGCTGGTGCCGTCATCCTTACCGCTGAGGTCGCGGATCATGTCCCGACGTTCGCTGTCGTTGGCGTCCTGATAGTCCGTCCACCATTCGCCCAGGCCATCGGTCTGCTCGCCAGCGCTTTCGCGCAGCAGCAGGAAGTCGTAACCGGCACGGAACCGCGGGTTGTCCAGCAACAGGTCGGCGCGTTTGCCGCTGCGGCGTGGCAGGCGTTCCTGCATGTCCCAGATTTCGCGGATCGGCATGGTGAAGCGCTTTGGAATCGCGATCCGCTGGCACTGTTCGGCAATCAGCTCGTGCGCCGCTTCCTGCATCGCCGGAATCGGCGGCATGCCACGCTCTTGCAGGCGCAATACGCGCGCCGGCAGGGCAGGCCACAACAGGGCTGCAAACAGGAACGCCGGGGTGACCGGTTTGTTCTGCTTGATGCGCAGGTCGGTGTTGATCAGCGCTTCGCTGATCAGGGTGTGGGTGTACGTCGGGTTGTATTCGAGCGCCTCGGCACTGGCCGGGAACAGCGGATCGAACAGCTGCAGGTCGACCAGCATCTCGAAGGTGTCCGCGGCATGGCCGGAGAGGAACAGCTTGAGCACTTCCTCGAACAGGCGGGCCGACGGGATCTCGCGCAGCATCGGTGCCAGGTCGCGGATCGGCAGGGCGCTGTGTTTTTCGATGCCGAAATTCAGCTTGGCGGCGAAACGCACGGCCCGCAGCATCCGCACCGGGTCTTCCTGGTAGCGCTGCTTCGGATCGCCGATCAGGCGGATCAGGTGATTGCGAATGTCGTGCACGCCGTTGGCGTAATCGAGGATGCGCTCGCTGACCGGATCGTAGTAAAGGGCGTTGATGGTGAAGTCGCGGCGTTGCGCGTCTTCTTCCAGGGTGCCGTAGACGTTATCGCGCAGGATGCGCCCGCTCTCGTTGCGGGAAGACTGGTTGCTGTCTTCCTCTTCATCGTTTTGCGGGTGATTGGCGCGGAAGGTCGCGACTTCAATGATTTCGCGGCCAAAGTGGATGTGCACCAGTTTGAATCGACGACCGATGATCCGCGCATTGCGGAATTCGGCACGGACCTGTTCAGGGGTGGCGCTGGTGGCGACGTCGAAGTCCTTTGGCGTGATGCCGAGCATCATGTCACGCACACAACCGCCGACCAGGTAAGCCTGGTAACCGGCGTTCTGCAGGCGTTCGACGATATTCACCGCATAACGGCTGAATTGCGCCTTCTGCAGCGAATGTTGACCGCTGTTGAGCACTTCAGGCGTGCTGCGGATGTGTTGCGTATGACGCTTGGGAGAACGGAATGACTGGAACAGCTTCTTCAGCATGGGATGCACTGTTTGAAGGAATGTTCGGCCATAACGAAGAATGACCGCATGATGGGCGGGGATTCTAGCATTTAGTCGGGGGATGGTGTAGGACGCAGCAGATATGAGCTGTAAGCCGCAGACTTCAAGCTGTAGGAGCGAGCTAGCTCGCGAAAAACTGAAGGGCGCCGCGGGGACTCTGAATTAACGCGTTATCGTTCACCACCATCGCGAGCAAGCTCGCTCCTACAGTGAGCAAATGCTCCAGATCGCAGAAACTACAAGGGGAGCCGAAGCTCCCCAAGAAGTAGTTGCATGTTCTATTTTTGTTATTGGTTTCGGGCTTCTTGTTTTTGTTGAGTGCCCGCGTCATGAAGTTTTCCTTCATGACCCTCCCAATCGGGAGCCAAGAGCAAACGGATTGCTTTGGTCGCTGTGCTGCAGTGATCTTGCGATCCAACCAGTTCAGGCTTCTGTCTTAAGACAGTTTTTTGTTGTTCTCGGCCTGGTCGTGGGGCAAGCCCCAAATACAACGCCTCTCCAAAAGAATCAGTTAGCTACGCCTCATGCCGTCTTGTTTTTATTGTGCGTGAGTCGATTCGTCTTATTTTTATTGTCTTGTACATTGCTTGTTATTGTTCTTGTACCAAACATATAGCAGGGTGCGTGCCAACTTTTGTGAACCCCAGCAAAACAAGGGGTTACGTTGGTTGGGTACCTTTTTCGAGGCCCAAAAAAACCGGGGCTTCGTTACCGTAAGCCCCGGCTTCTGTTACGTGAAAAAAACGGGGTAACAGTTTTTTCACATTCCTGTGTGTTACCCGCGCATCAGCTCTCGCTGGCCACCCCGGTCTTGCGTCGCGGAATCCCCAGGCGCTGACGGCGTTCCCACAGGCATTTGCGGCTGACCCCGAGTTTGCGGGCCAGCTCGGTTTCGGTCATGTGGTCCTGGTGCTCGAGGACGAAGTGCTGGAAGTAGTCTTCCAGGGACAGGTCCTCGGTCGGCTCATGATTGTTGTTGCCGGCACCGTTACCCTGCTGTGGCGGCAGGCCGATGAACTCGTCGTCTTCCAGATCGCTCAGCTCGATGTCGATGCCCAGCAGCTCGGCGGAAATCTCCGGGCTCTCGCACAGGATGACGGCGCGCTCCACCGCGTTTTCCAGTTCGCGCACGTTACCCGGCCAGGAGTAATGACGAATCGCCTGCTCGGCGTCCGGGGCAAACTTCAGGTCGGTGCGGTTGACCCGCGCGCTCTGACGAGCCAGGAAGGCGTTGGCGATTTCGTTGACGTCGGCGCCGCGCTCGCGCAAGGCCGGCAGTTTCAGGGCGATTACGTGGAGGCGGTAATACAAGTCTTCACGGAACTGGCCGATTTTCGCCAGGCTCTTGAGGTCGCGGTGAGTCGCGGCAATCAGGCGCACATCGACTTTCTGAGACTGGACAGAGCCCACCCGGCGAATTTCGCCTTCCTGCAACACGCGCAGCAAACGAGCCTGGGCTTCCAGTGGCAGTTCGCCGATTTCGTCGAGGAACAAGGTGCCGCCATCCGCCGCTTCCACCAAGCCGGCACGCCCGGCGCTGGCGCCGGTGAACGCGCCTTTTTCGTGGCCGAACAGTTCGGACTCGATCAGGCTTTCCGGAATCGCCGCACAGTTCACCGAAATCATCGGTGCCTTGGCGCGTCGGGACAGGTTGTGCAGGGCGCGCGCCACCAGCTCTTTACCGGTGCCGGACTCGCCCTGGATCAAAACGTTGGAGTCGGTCGGCGCCACTTTGCGGATTTTGCCGTACAGATCCTGCATCGGTGGGCAGGAGCCGATGATGCCGATTTCGCCGTTGCTGTTGTCGACACCCGGTTTTGCCGCACCGTTGGCGGCCTTGCCGACGGCAGGTTCGCCGCTGGCCTGCACCGATTGGCGGTCACGCAGGATGCGCGCGACGGCCTGGAGCATTTCATCGTGGTCGAAAGGTTTGGCGATGTAGTCCACCGCGCCCATTTTCATGGAGTCGACCGCCGAGCGCAGGCTGGCGTAGCTGGTCATGATCAGCACCGGCGTGCCCTGGCCGAGTTTGATCAACTCCGTGCCCGGAGCGCCTGGCAGGCGCAGGTCACTGACGATCAGGTCGAACGTGGGAATGGTGAAGCGTTCTTGTGCTTCCTGCACTGAACCGGCTTCGCTGACCTGGTACTGGTTACGTTCCAGCAGGCGGCGCAAGGCGGAGCGGATAATTGTTTCGTCTTCGACGATCAAAATGTGCGGCATTGATTCGATACTCTCGACGGTCTCAGTTCACAGCGGACGTCGCTTCGACATGACGCGGCAAGGTCACCCGGATACGGGTGCCGCGTTGGCTTTGTACATCAGCCGGGCTGTCGATGGTGATTTGTCCATAATGCTCTTCAACGATGGAATAGACCAGTGCAAGGCCCAGACCGGTGCCTTCGCCAGGATCCTTGGTGGTGAAGAAAGGTTCGAACAATCGGTCCATGATGTTCTTCGGAATACCGCTGCCTTCGTCTTCCACGATCAGGTCGACCGTGTGTTCGCCGGCTTCGCTTTTCACTCGCACCGCGCTGCCGGGAGGCGAGGCGTCACGGGCGTTTGAGAGCAGATTGATGAGTACCTGGGCGAGACGCTGCGGGTCGCCTTCGACCCAGTGCTCGGGGTCGCACAGGTTGTAGAACTGCACCTCGAAATTGCGTCGGTTCAGGGCCAGCAAACCGATGGCATCCTGGGCCACTTCGGCCAGACAGACGGGCTCGTCGCTGTGCTGATGACTGCCGGCATGGGCGAAACTCATCAGCGACTGGACGATGCGCGATACGCGCTTGGTCTGCTCAAGGATCTGTCCGCTGATTTCCTTCAGCTCGCCATCGTCTTCCCGTTCTTCGCGCAGGTTCTGCGCCAGGCAGGCGATGCCGGTGATCGGGTTACCGATTTCATGGGCCACGCCCGCAGCAAGACGGCCGATGCTGGCCAAGCGCTCGGAGTGCACCAGCTTGTCTTCGAGCATCTGGGTTTCGGTCAGGTCTTCCACCAGCAATACCAGGCCGCTGTTGCCGGGCGCGAGCGGTTCATCGATCGCCGCTTTGTGCAGGTTCAGCCAGCGGGTCTGGCCATCGAGGGCCAGATGCTGTTTGTGCAAATGCTCGTCCGGCAGATTGATGAAGCCTTGCAGCAACGCTTTCCACGGATCGACGATGGTGCTCAGGCGTGAACCGACCACGCGCTGCGCGGCAATCCCGGTCAGCTCCTCCATGGCTCGGTTCCACATGAGGATTTCCTGGTCCTTGGCCAGCGAGCACACACCCATCGGCAGTTCCTGCAAGGTCTGGCGGTGATAGCGGCGCAGGGCATCGAGTTCGGCGGCCAGGCCGGTCAGGCGCGAGTGGTAATCCTCGAGACGGCTTTCGATGAAGTGAATGTCTTCGGTGACGTAGTTTTCGCCGCCCGCCTTGTACGGCAGGAAGGTCTCGACCATGTCCTGCGCCACGCTCGGGCCCATCAGGCCGGAAAGGTTGGCTTCGATCCGGTCACGCAAACGACGCAGGGCGTAAGGCCGGCGCTCGTCGAATGGCAGATAGAGGTCGCGCAGCGCCTGTTCGACTTCCTTCTGCGCAGCCTTGGCGCCCAGGGGTTTGGCCAGTTGCGTGGCAAATTCCTGGGGCGAGGCCGCATGCAGTTCGCGGCGTTGCGGGCGTCGCACGTTGTCCACGGCGCAGGCTTCGGCGGCGCTGGCTTCTTCGGGGCTGGCATTGGTAAACAGCGAGATCAGGGTGAACATCAGCACGTTGGCGGCCAGCGAAGCAATCGCGGCCATGTGCCAACTGGTGTCGTCCAGCACGTAGATCATGTTCAGCAGCGGAATATAGAAACCCTGCAGGTTGCCCACCAGCGGCAACAGCATGGTCACCAGCCACACCAGAATCCCCGCCAGCAAGCCGGCGATGAAGCCGCGACGGTTGGCGGTCGGCCAATACAGGACAGACAGCACGCCCGGCAGGAATTGCAGCGTGGCCACGAAGGCGACGATGCCGAGGTTGGCCAGGTCCTGCTCGGCGCCCAGCAGCAGATAGAAACCGTAACCGGCCATGATGATCGCGACGATCAGAGCCCGACGGGTCCACTTCAGCCAGCGGTAGATGTTGCCTTCGGCTGGCGGCTGATAGAGCGGCAGCACCAGGTGGTTCAGCGCCATGCCGGACAAGGCGAGGGTAGTGACGATGATCAGGCCGCTGGCTGCCGACAATCCGCCGACATAAGCCAGCAGCGCCAGTGCCTTGCTGTTGGCGGCGATACCGATGCCCAACGTGAAGTACTCGGGGTTGGTCGTGGCACCGAGTTTCAGACCGGCCCAGAGAATCAGTGGCACGGCCAGGCTCATCAGCAGCAGGAACAACGGCAAGCCCCAGCTAGCGCTGACCAGCGAACGCGGGTTGAGGTTTTCGGTGAAGGTCATGTGGTACATGTGCGGCATCACGATCGCCGAAGCGAAGAACACCAGCAACAGCGTACGCCACGGGCCTTCTTGCAGCGGTGTGTGCAGTGCGGCGAGGGCGGTCTGGTTTTGCAGCAGCCACAATTCCAGCTGTTGCGGGCCGTCGAACACGCCGTAAAGGGCGTACAGGCCCACGCCGCCAATGGCGATCAGCTTGATCACCGACTCGAAGGCAATGGCAAACACCAGGCCTTCATGTTTCTCGCGGGTGGCGATGTGGCGCGAGCCGAAGAAAATCGTGAACAGCGTGATCAGCGCGCAAAAGCTCAGGGCTACGCGGTGCTGCACCGGTTCGCGAGTGAGGATGCCGATGGAGTCGGCCACGGCCTGAATCTGCAACGCCAGCAACGGCAGCACGCCAATCAGCATGAAGATCGTGGTCAGCGCGCCGGCCCAGGTGCTGCGGAAGCGGAACGCGAACAGGTCGGCCAGTGACGACAATTGATAGGTGCGGGTGATTTTCAGGATCGGATACAGCAACACCGGCGCCAGCAAAAATGCGCCGGAAACCCCGAGGTAGCTGGAGAGAAAACCGTAGCCGTACTGATAGGCCAGGCCCACGGTGCCGTAAAACGCCCAGGCACTGGCGTAGACGCCCAGCGACAGGGTGTACGTCAGTGGGTGGCGAATGATCGCCCGGGGGATCATGCCCCGTTCGCTGATCCACGCGACGCCGAACAGCACCGCCAGGTACGCGGCGCTGATCAGGATCATCTGGGTCAGGCTAAAGCTCATCGGCATCTTTTTGGCTCTGCAGGATGAAGGTCACGACGATCAGAATCAGCCAGAGCAGATAGGGGCGATACCAGGCGCCAGTGGCGTCGATCCACCAATCCATGATGGCCGGGGAAAACAGGTAAATCCCCACTACCAGGAGCAGGACCAAGCGATAGATGTACATCCCGGCCTCTCTTTTTTATACGCGTGCCCGAAAACGTGCGGCGATGGTAACGGATGGGGGCGCCACTGCAAGTCTGATCACTGTAGTTGCGCTTCGGGGAGGTTGAGTGTGCGCGGGATCTTCGTTGCATCCCAGTGGGCGATGCCCCAGTCCAGCACTTCCCGTGGCGTCGCGTACGTCATTTCCGGCCCCGGATTCTGCCCGAGCGCGCGCAATGCACGCAGTAACAAAGGCGTGGCCTGATCGGCGGTCAGCGGCGGCGAACGGTAGGACTTGCCGAGTTTGTTGCCATCGGGCTGGGTAATCAGCGGGATATGCAGGTAACGCGGCTGCGACAGGCCGAGCAGTTCTTGCAGGTAGAGCTGGCGCGACGTCGAGTCCAGCAGGTCGGCGCCGCGGACGATGTCGGTGATGCCTTGCCAGGCGTCATCGAGCACCACGGCCAGTTGATAGGCGTAGAGACCATCGCGGCGACGGATCACGAAGTCGCCCACTTCACGCCCGAGGTGCTGGCGGTATTCGCCCTGTACCCGGTCAATGAAGTGGTACTCGAGCTCTGGCACGCGCAGGCGAATTGCCGCGTCGTCGGTGCCATGGCCCGCATTCCGGCACAGCCCTGGATAAATGCCGTGATACGGTTCCAATTGCTTGCGCGAGCAGGTGCAGGCGTAAGCCAGGCCGTGATTGAACAGACGATTGAGCACTTCGGCGTAAGCCTCGTGCCGGTCGCTCTGTCGGACCATTTCCCCGTCCCACTCAAAACCGTAGCTTTCCAGCGCCTTGAGAATGGCCGCCTGCGCGCCGGGTTCTTCCCGTGGCGGATCGAGGTCTTCCATGCGCATCAGCCAGCGACCACCCACCGCACGCGCGTCGAGGTACGAGGCCAGTGCTGCGACCAGCGAACCGAAATGCAGATGGCCGCTGGGCGTGGGGGCGAAGCGTCCGGTGTAGGCAGGGGCGGTCATAAAGGCAGTCTATGTTGTCCGGTCGTACGCAAGTCCCTGTAGGAGCGAGCCTGCTCGCGAAGAGGGCATCAGCTTCAACATGAATGTTGCCTGATACACCGCTTTCGCGAGCAGGCTCACTCCTACAGGTTTTGTATCCGGGCGAATTTCAGAAACAAAAACGGAGCGTTCGCACGCTCCGTTCTTCGTTCAAGCCGCAATTATTTGCCGACTTGCTTTTCCTTGATTTCCGCCAGGGTCTTGCAGTCAACGCACATGTCGGCGGTAGGGCGGGCTTCCAGTCGCTTGACGCCGATTTCGACGCCACAGGACTCGCACCAGCCGTATTCTTCGTCTTCGATCAGTTGCAGCGTCTTGTCGATCTTCTTGATCAACTTGCGCTCGCGGTCGCGGGCGCGCAATTCGAGACTGAATTCTTCTTCCTGGCTGGCACGGTCTGCCGGGTCAGGGAAGTTGGCCGCCTCGTCTTTCATGTGATCAACCGTGCGGTCGACTTCCTGCATCAAGTCCTGTTTCCACTTGTTCAGGATCTTGGTGAAGTGAGCGCGCATGGGTTTGCCCATGTACTCCTCGCCCTTTACTTCTTTGTAGGGTTCGAAGCCGCTGATCGACGTGTTTTGCTGCTTTGCTTGGGTGGGCATGAAATGGACCGCCTCTACTCTTGTAATCCATCTGCGCAGGATTGCTCCATCACCGACACCTGCCGGCCCTGCGGCTGCAAGCGGGCGAACTTACCAGATCAAATCGGACCGCGCTACTCCCGGATGTCGAGGTAGTGGCCCGCGGGGCTTGCAAATGATTGCAAAGCCTAGTCTGGTGGTGCTGGAGACCTGATCAATTAATGATTTTAGTCAAACCTTGCGCACTCGCATGAGTCGTTCGTGGCCAGGGTCTTAACGGGTCTGACCGCTTTAGGTTCTCGCTCGTTCCTGCGCTTGGGTAGAATCGGTTTTTTTTACCCTGTTGAAGGAAGGCTAATGGCTCAGTCCTACAGTGCCCGCAGTCGCGCGATCGAACCGTTCCATGTCATGGCGCTGCTGGCGCGGGCCAATGAACTGCAGGCCGCCGGCCACGATGTGATCCACCTGGAAATCGGCGAGCCGGACTTCACCACCGCCGAGCCGATCATCCAGGCCGGCCAGGCCGCGCTGACGGCAGGGAAAACCCGCTACACCGCCGCCCGCGGCATTCCCGAACTGCGCGAAGCCATTTCCAGCTTCTATCAACAGCGTTACGGTTTGAGCATCGATCCGCAGCGCATTCTCATCACCCCCGGCGGTTCCGGCGCGTTGCTGTTGGCCAGCGCCTTGCTGGTGGACCCGGGCAAGCACTGGCTGCTGGCGGACCCGGGATACCCCTGCAACCGGCATTTCCTGCGGCTGGTGGAAGGGGCGGCGCAACTGGTTCCGGTCGGTCCGGAGGTGCGCTATCAGCTGACGCCGGACCTGGTCGACCGCCATTGGGATCATGACAGCGTCGGCGCGCTGGTGGCCTCGCCGGCCAACCCGACCGGGACGATCCTGACCCGCGACGAGCTGGCCGGGCTGTCGACCGCGATCAAGGCGCGCCATGGTCATCTGGTGGTGGACGAGATCTATCACGGCCTGACGTATGGCACCGATGCCGCCAGCGTGCTGGAAGTCGACGACAGCGCGTTTGTTCTCAATAGTTTTTCAAAGTATTTCGGCATGACCGGATGGCGACTCGGCTGGCTGGTAGCACCGGAAGCGGCGGTCGGCGAGTTGGAAAAACTCGCGCAGAACCTCTACATCAGCGCCCCGAGCATGGCCCAGCATGCCGCGTTGGCCTGTTTCGAACCCGCAACAATCGCCATTCTGGAAGAGCGCCGCGCCGAGTTCGGTCGTCGTCGCGACTTCCTCCTGCCGGCCTTGCGCGAATTGGGTTTCAATATCGCCGTGGAGCCCGAAGGCGCGTTCTATTTGTACGCCGATATCAGCCAGTTCGGCGGTGATGCCTTCGCGTTCTGCCGACACTTCCTTGAAACCGAGCACGTTGCGATCACACCAGGTCTCGATTTCGGGCGTTACCAGGCCGGCCATCATGTCCGGTTCGCCTACACCCAAAGCCTGCCGCGCCTGCAGGAAGCGGTTGAGCGCATCGCTCGCGGCCTGAAGAGCTGGCAAGGCTGATGCGGTTTTCTCCTCCCCTTGAAGAAGGTCGCCTGATCCGCCGTTACAAGCGTTTTCTCGCCGATATCGAAACCGTTACCGGCGAGTTGATGACCATTCACTGTCCAAATACCGGGTCGATGCTCAATTGCCAGGTTGAAGGCGGGCAGGTCTGGTTCAGTCGCTCCAACGATCCGAAGCGCAAACTGCCGGGCACGTGGGAAATCGGAGAAACCCCGCAGGGGCGGTTGTTTTGCGTGAACACCGGACGGGCCAACGCGCTGATCGAGGAGGCGCTGAAGGCGGGCGTCATCACCGAGCTCAACGGTTTCACCGAGCTGAAGCGCGAAGTAGCCTACGGTCAGGAAAGCAGCCGCATCGATTTCCGCCTCGATTACCCGAGCGGGCCGGCGTATGTGGAAGTCAAAAGCGTGACCCTGGGCTTTGACGGCTCTGCGGTCGCGGCGTTTCCGGATGCGGTGACCCAGCGCGGCGCCAAGCACTTACGGGAATTGGCTCACTTGGCCCGGGACGGTATTCGCGCGGTGCAGTTGTACTGCGTGAATCTAAGCGGCATCGATGCCGTGCGTCCCGCAGAGGAAATCGATTCGGCCTACGCATCGGCCTTGCGCGAAGCGGTGGCGAGCGGGGTCGAGGTGTTGGCCTACGGTGTGCGCCTGAGCCATGAAGAGATGGTGGTTGACCGGCGTCTGGACGTGCTGCTCAACGGTTAAACGCTGACCCAGATGCCTTGGGCGTCTTCGCGACTTTTAATGAAGGTCAGCGATTGCCCGGCGCACGGACCCGCGACGCATTCGCCGTCTTCGATCAGGAACAGTGCGCCGTGGGTCGCGCACTGGATCAGGCTGTTGCTGGGGTCGAGAAACTGGTCGGGTGTCCATTCCAGCCCGACTCCCCGGTGCGGGCAACGGTTGAGGTAGACGTAGGCCTGACCGTTGCGGCGCACGGCGAAGAGCTTCTGACCGTCGAGGTCGAAACCGCGGCTGCTGGATTCGGCCAGCTCGACGCCCGCGCAAAGAAACTTCATGTCTATCCTCAACTCCGCCAGCTCGTGACTGGATATGTCCGAGCTTGACGTTCAAATGCAAACAATTATCAAATGGCCGCCTTGCCCGTCGGGTGCAGGTGCCGGATGCCGAGGATACTTGGCCTGTCACTTCAATGCCTGGGAAAAACCTAAAAGGAAGCTGTTTATGCGCCTGAGTACCCGCGTTGCTGCGCTGTGTGTCGGACTCTTCGTCAGCCACCACGCCGCGGCGGCCGAGTTGCCACAACGCTGGGTCAGCGCCGGTGGCGCGCTGTCGGAATGGGTCAGCGCGCTGGGCGGTGAATCGAAGCTGGTCGGTGTCGACACCACCAGTCAGCACCCGGAAACCCTCAAGGCGTTGCCGACGATCGGCTATCAACGGCAATTGTCGGCAGAAGGCATCCTGAGCCTGCGTCCGCAAATACTGGTGGGCACCGAAGAAATGGGCCCGCCGCCGGTGCTTTCGCAGATTCGCACGGCGGGTGTGCAGGTCGAACTGTTCTCGGCCCAACCGGATTTGCCGACGTTGCAGGCCAACTTGCAGCATCTGGGCAAGTTGCTCGGTGCCGAGGACAAGGCTGCGCAACTGTTCCAGGCCTATCAGCAGCAGCTCGATCAGCAAAAAGTCCGCGTAACCAAGGCGCAGCTGACGCAGAAATCACCCGGCGTGCTGGTGTTGCTCGGTCATGCGGGCGGCAAGCCGCTGATCGCCGGCAAGGACACCGCCGCCGATTGGCTGATCCAGAAAGCCGGTGGGCACAACCTGGCGACGCATACCGGTTACAAACCGTTTTCCAACGAATCCCTGATCAGCCTGGACCCCGAAGTGCTGGTGTTCGCCGACCGAGCGCTGACCGGCGAGGCGGCGCGTGCCGCGTTGTTCAAGGAAAACCCGATCCTGTCCTCGACCCGCGCCGCCAAGAACGGGCGCGTCCTTGAGCTTGATCCGACGCTGCTGGTGGGCGGACTCGGCCCACGGTTGCCCGACGCGTTGAAAAAAATCAGTGACGGCTTTTATCCCGGCCCTGTCGCCCAATGACTGTCCTGGTAAAACCCCGCACGCTCTTCATCGGGCTTGGCTTTCTGTGCCTGTTGGCGATCTGGCTGTCACTGGCGCTGGGGCCGGTGAGCCTGCCGTTGCTGGATACCTTGCGCGCGGCGTTGCGCATGATCGGTTTGCCGATTGCGCCCGATGGGCTGGAGCAGGCGGAACTGATCCTCGGGCAGATTCGCTTGCCACGCACCCTGTTGGGATTGGCGGTGGGGGGCGTGCTGGCATTGTCGGGCGTGGCAATGCAGGGGCTGTTCCGTAACCCGTTGGCTGATCCGGGGCTGGTGGGCGTTTCCGGTGGGGCAGCATTGGGCGCGGCCGTTGCCATTGTCGGCGGCTCGGCGTTCGGTGGTTTGCCCGAGTTCCTTGGGCCATATCTGTTATCCCTGTTCGCCTTTCTCGGCGGGCTGGGCGTGACCGCGCTGGTGTATCGATTGGGCCGACGTAACGGGCAAACCGATGTCGCGACCATGCTGCTGGCGGGCCTCGCTTTGACGGCACTGGCTGGCGCGGTCGTCGGGTTGTTCACCTACCTGGCAGACGACGCGACCCTGCGCACGCTGACCTTCTGGAACCTGGGCAGTCTGAATGGCGCCAGCTATGCGCGACTCTGGCCGTTGCTGTTGATCAGTGCCGGCGTGGCGCTGTGGTTACCGCGTCGGGCCAAGGCCTTGAATGCGTTGTTGCTGGGGGAGTCGGAGGCCGGTCACCTGGGAATCGACGTCGAAAAGCTCAAGCGTGAATTGGTGTTTTGCACCGCGCTGGGTGTCGGTGCCGCCGTGGCGGCGGCGGGGATGATCGGCTTTGTCGGGCTGGTGGTGCCGCATCTGGTGCGCTTGCTGGCCGGTCCCGACCATCGGGTCCTGTTGCCGGCGTCGGTGTTGGCGGGGGCGAGCCTCCTGTTGTTCGCTGATCTGGTGGCGCGACTGGCCTTGGCTCCGGCTGAGTTGCCGATAGGTATTGTCACCGCGATGATCGGTGCGCCGGTCTTCCTTTATCTACTGCTGCGAGGGCGTGCCTGATGTTGCGAACGCAAAATCTGCACATCCGCCGAGGCCGCAAGATCGTCCTGATGGATATCACGCTGGAACTCAAGCCGGGTGAGGTCCTTGGCGTGCTGGGGCCGAACGGTGCGGGCAAAAGCACACTGCTTGGTGCGTTGTGCGGCGAGTTACAGGCGGACCACGCCAGCGTGTGGCTCGACGAGCGTGAGTTGCGTGACTGGACCGGCGCACAGCGAGCGCAACGACTGGCGGTATTGCCGCAGGTTTCGACGCTGAACTTCGCCTTTCGCGTCGAGGAAGTCGTCGGTATGGGACGTTTGCCCCATCAGACAGGCCGTACCCGTGATGACGAAATTGTCGCCGCCGCGTTGCAGGCTGCCGATGCCGGGCATTTGAGTGGTCGCAGCTATCTGGCGTTGTCCGGTGGTGAACGTCAGCGTGTGCACCTGGCGCGAGTGCTGGCGCAACTCTGGCCGGGCGAGGCGGGGCAAACGCTGTTGCTCGACGAGCCGACTTCGATGCTGGACCCGCTGCATCAACACACCACCTTGCAAGCAGTGCGCGAGTTCGCCGATCGCGGTGCGTCGGTCCTGGTGATCCTGCATGATCTGAATTTGGCGGCGCGCTATTGTGATCGCCTGTTACTACTCGAAGGCGGGCGCCCGGTTGCGCTCGATACACCTGAACAGGTGTTGCGCCCAGAACCGCTCAAGGCGGTATTCGGGTTGGACGTATTGGTGCAGAAGCACCCGGAGCGCGGGCATCCGCTGATCATCGCCCGCTGAGTCTTCGATAGGGGTGAGCGCATGCGTGTGATGGTGATTCTGGCGGTGTTGATGCTGAGTGCCTGCCAGCATGTTTCAGTACCGCCGCCGGTTGTCGGCGAGATTCGCGACCTGCGCAGCGGTCAGGTGCTGACAGCGCAAGAGTTGGTCATGCGCCTGGCCCGGCCTTCACGGGTGATCGTGGGTGAGCAGCATGACAATCGCGATCATCATCAACTGCAGCGCTGGTTGCTGCAGGCGCTCGGAGAGCGACGCCCGCAAGGCAGTCTGCTGCTGGAAATGCTCACGCCAGATCAACAGCTGCGGGTCGATGACGTGCGCCTTGCCTCGACACGACCCGCCGATTTGCCCGCCGCACTGGCCTGGCAACCGGGTTGGGACTGGAGTCTGTACGGTCCGATCATTCGTTTCGCCCTGACTCAACCTTATCCAGTGTTGTCCGCCAACCTCGACACCGTCGAGGTGCGTGCTTTCTATACCCAGCCGCCGACGCTGAGCGGCACCCGCTCCAATGCCGAGCCGGTCAAGGCGGAGTTGCTGGAGCAGATCAGTGAGTCCCATTGCGGTCTGCTGCCTGCTTCGCAAATGCCGGCGATGCTCGCCGTGCAACAACAGCGTGACCGACGCATGGCCGAACGGCTGCTGACGGCGCCTGCACCGGCGATGCTGTTTGCTGGCGCGTATCACGCGCGCAAGGACGTGGGGGTGCCGATCCATGCGCTTGATCTGGGAGTACCGGAATCACCAACCGTGTTGTTGCTGGCTCAGCGGGGGAGTGAGGTGACAGCTGCGATGGCCGACTATGTCTGGTACACACCTGCTATGCCGGCACCGGATTACTGTGCGCAGATGCGCAAGAGCCAGTCAAAACCGTAACACCGATCCCTTGTAGGAGCCGGCTTGCTGGCGATAGCGGTGTGTCAGTCGATGAATATGTTGACTGACACACCGCTATCGCCAGCAAGCTGGCTCCTACAGGTCGGTGTGATGCCAGGAGTTTTTTACGGGCAAAAAAAGACCCGGCAAGAGCCGGGTCAAATAACCGTGATTAGCCTGATGAGGAGATATCTGAGAGTCCGAACCAAGGGCTTTTCAAATATCGACCAGTCTCGCGACCAGTTGTGATAATCATAGCGATTCTCATTACCAAGTCAACCGCTGATTCTGCATTTAATCGAGAAACCTCGCTCGATCGCCGGAAAGCCCCGTAATCATTGGGTTCAGGGTGTGTTCTTGAACGCGCTCAGCTGCGTGATCTGGGTATTCAGCAGGCCAATTCGCCGGGCCATGCTCTCGATTAGGCTGCGGGCGATCTTTGGGTTGCTCTGGGTCAGGTTGAGAAACTGGTCTTTCGGAATCAGCATGACGGTACTCGGTTCGCTGGTAATCACACTGGCGTTGCGCTTTTCGCCAGTGAACACCGCCATGGCGCCGAAAATCTCGTCCCTCGGCACATCGCCGACTTTATGTCCGTCGACGAAGGCTTCGGCATGACCTTCAATAATGACGAACACATGGTCCGCCTCATCGCCCTGATGGATCAGCACTTCGCCGCGCGCCACACGTTGAAAGCCGTTGGTGCTGCGGAACTCGGGTTGTTTAAGGCGTGCGACGGCGTCCGAGAGCAGTGCGGTCTGACCGGCCATGTATTGCAGGAACAGCTCCGAGCGCTCAGGGTCGGCGTAGATGTGCTTGAACACTTCCGATCGCAAATAAGGCGTCAGTGCCAGCGGGCTGTCCGTGCACAGGCGGCAGCGCGGCAAGTCGGCATCCTGGCGTAAGCCGACCAGGTCGCCTTCATGCAAATAAAACAGTGGGCGCTCGTCGATGCACCCATGCAGCAGGCCATTGTCCAGCACAAACAATTGATTGCCTGGCAATACGGCGGCCAGGTCGTCGACGGCTGCGAACTCCAGCGCCGGCCCACTGGGCGTCAAACCCTGGAGCAGGCGGGCGGGAATGTTTTGCAGTCGGTTGATCAGTGCGTCGGCGTAAGCCGGTTGTTCCCCAAGCAAATACATGGCAACAAAGCCCGTTCAGTTCTTGTGGCGGGACGAAATAGCTTCCAGCTGTTTATTCAAGGCTTCCTTGCGCTCGGCGGGAATGTCATTCCAGTGCACATCCATCAGGGCGCCTTCGATCGCATACAACAACACCTTGGATGCGCGAAACCCGCGTGTGCGAACGGCCCGGTAAGCATCTACCGCCCCCAGGCGACGCAAGTCCGAGGCGCTGTGGATGCCCACGGCATGCAGCCATTGCGCCGACGTCTTGCCAAGATTCTTCAGGTGCTGCAGTTCATCATTCATCAAGCCTCCTTGCGACGGCCGAACGGTGCGTGGGCAAGCTTCTGAGGAGTGTAGCCATCAGTAGGAAAAGCGTGATTGTTTGGTCGGTTTCGGAGCAAATGCTTCTAAGAGAAAGTACCGATGAGCCGCGTAAAAGTACGCGAGGGCGGTAAGAGCAGGCGGGAGGGTATCAGGTTTTCGGGCGAAAACTGCCCGTAGTCCAGCGCAAGGCGGGGGCGCCGGACTTTTTCAGCAATCAGTCGTTTTTAACGGGTGCGATAACGCAGGCGCGTACCGAAATTCATCGACATCAGGATTTCGTCGGCACTCAGCTCTGGCGGAAAGTAGGCGCCGGAGATCTGCGCATGGGCCAGGCTGGCCCCTTCCAGGTTGGAGTGGCTGAAGTCGATGCCGCGCAAGTCGGCGGAACGGAAATAGGCATCCTTGAAGTCGACGCCATCAGCATTCAGCTCACGCAGGTCCAGGCCCCGGAAATCACCACCGACCATGTCGATAGGTCCGTCTTTTGGACGTTCGTTGTTGAAACCTGTGATGTCGTCTTTGTGCAGCAAGGCATATAGCGGGGTGTCGAGAAGTTTGGGCTGGCTCATGTCACATCACCTGATGGTTTTATGGCGCCAGTATAGTGCCACTATTTGACAGCCGTGAAGCCGGCAAAGGCTTCACGGCTGAAATACTTTCTCAGAGGCCGGGCAGGCGTTGGCGAATTTGCGCAACGACGGTATCGAGGGTCCCGCTTTCATTGGTTTGAACACGCTTGCTGCACAGAATCTCGGCAGGCGTCAGGGCCTCACGACTGGCTTGCTGAGCGGCGATAACGTCCAGGTTGGCGTCGGACGGATCCTTTTTGTCTGCCTGACGCAGTGCCAGCCAGCTTTCGATCACCGCTTGCGGGGCGTTGCAATCGATAATCAGGAAAGGCGCACCGGTGGCCTCGGCGATTTTCGCCGCACCGTCACGCTGGTCGTGCTTGAGGTAAGTGGCATCGACCACCACCGGGAAACCCGCACGCAGAATCACGCTGGCGATTTCATGCAGGCGGGCGTAGGTCGCGGCGCTGGCGTCGGCGCTATAAATGCCGGCCTGTGGGTCGTTCTCAACGGTTTGTTCGCCGAACAGACGCTTGCGTTCGACATCGGAACGCAGGCGAATGGCGCCCAGCGCTTCCACCAGACGCATGGCCACATGACTTTTGCCGACGGCAGAAACACCGTGGGTGATGGCCATGAAGCGCGAAGGGATGGTGCTGTAGCTCTCCGCCAGGTTGGCGTAGTTGCGGTATTGACGCAGGGTCGTGGCGCGCTGCACCGGGTCGGCCTCGGCCGGCATGCTGAACAGGCTGACCTTGGCGCGAACCAACGCACGGTAGGCTTTATAGAAGTTCAGCACTTCCAGACCCTGGTAATCACCGGTCAGCTCCAGGTATTGGCTGATGAAGCGACGGGCCAGGCTCTTCAGTCCGCGGTCTTCAAGGTCCATCGCCAGGAAGCCGGTATCGGCATAGACGTCGGTGAAGCGGAACGGTTCGTTGAATTCGATGCAGTCGAAGATCACGACCTTGCCGTCGATCAGGGTCGCGTTGCCCAAGTGGATGTCGCCGTGACACTCACGGGTGAAGCCCTCGGCCTTACGTTGGGCAAGCAGTGGCTTGAGACGTTCGAAGCTGCTTTCGGCCCAGGCTTGCAGCGCGTCGAGTTGCAACAGATCAGCCTTGTCGCTCAGGAACGGGCGGATCTGATCGAAGTTCTGCCGCACCGGAGCCATCACGCTGTCCGGCGTACCTGCGTCGTGTTCTGCGGGCACTTTCGGTGCGCTGAGGTGGAATTGAGCAATTTGTGCGGCCATCTCGTCGATGTGCGCGGTGGTCAATTCGCCATTGGCCTGCAGGGTGCTGAGCAACTGGCTTTGTGGGAATTGACGCATTTTCAGTGCGTAATCGACGACCGGACCATCGCCGCCGAGTTGCGGGGCTTCGGCACTGCCGGTGATTGGCAACACTTCGAGATACAAATCATCGGTCAAACGCTGGTTCAGGCGCAGTTCTTCGCCACAGAAATGTCCGCGGGCATCCAGGCTGGTGAAGTCGAGGAAGCCGAAATTGACCGGCTTCTTCACTTTATAAGCGAAGGGACCAGTGAGAATGACCCAGGAGATGTGGGTTTCGATGACCTGGAACCCGTCTACCGGATGCGGGTAAAGGGCCGGGTTTTGCAGGGCGGCGATCAGGGACTGGCTCACAGGCGTTCCTTCAGAGTCTGGGAAAATTAACGGTCGCCATTATGGCCGCAAGTCCGCCCGACGCAAACCTCGGCGGGCTCCTGTTGAGTATGAATAAAGTGCGTATAATCCGGCGCCATGACTCGTACTCGATCCCCCCGCACCCCCAAAAAACCACCTTCCCGGGGCTTGAACCCTTGGCTGGGCTGGGCCCTTAAACTCAGTCTGGTCGGCCTCGTGGTGCTCGCCGGATTCGCGGTTTACCTCGATGCCATCGTCCAGGAGAAGTTTTCCGGCAAGCGCTGGACCATCCCGGCCAAGGTGTATGCGCGCCCGCTCGAACTGTTCACCGGGCAGAAACTGAGCAAGGAGGATTTCCTCACCGAGCTCGATGCCCTGGGCTATCGCCGCGAAAGCGTGAGCAACGGTCCCGGCGCGGCGGCGGTCAATGGCAACACCGTCGATTTGAATACCCGTGGTTTCCAGTTCTATGAAGGCCTGGAGAAAGCTCAGCCCGTGCGCGTGCGGTTCTCCGGCGACTACGTGGCCGAGCTCTCGGCGACCAACGGTTCGAAGTTGTCGGTGGTGCGTCTGGAGCCGCTGTTGATCGGCGGTATTTACCCGAAGAATCTCGAAGACCGCATTCTGATCAAGATCGATCAGGTGCCGCCGTATCTGCTCGAAACCCTGGTGGCCGTGGAAGACCGCGACTTCTATAGCCACTGGGGCGTGTCGCCCAAGTCGATTGCCCGCGCGATCTATGTCAATACCTCGGGCGGCAAGATGACTCAGGGCGGCAGTACGCTGACGCAGCAGTTGGTGAAGAACTTCTACCTGACCAGCGAACGCAGCCTGACGCGCAAACTCACCGAAGCCATGATGGCGATGCTGTTGGAGCTGCATTACGACAAGCGAGAAATTCTTGAGGCCTACCTCAATGAAGTGTTCGTCGGTCAGGATGGTCAGCGCGCGGTGCACGGTTTCGGCCTGGCCAGCCAGTTCTTCTTCGGCCAGCCGTTGTCCGAACTGAAACTGCATCAAGTCGCGATGCTGGTGGGCATGGTCAAGGGGCCTTCCTATTACAACCCGCGTCGTAATCCGGAGCGGGCGCTTGAGCGCCGCAACCTGGTGCTCGATGTGCTTGAGCAGCAAGGTGTCGCCACTGCCGAACAAGTCGCTGCCGCGAAGAAAATGCCGTTGGGCGTGACCACGCGCGGCAAGCTGGCCGACAGCTCGTTCCCTGGCTTTATCGACCTGGTTAAGCGTCAACTGCGCGAAGACTATCGTGACGAAGACTTGACCGAAGAAGGCCTGCGCATCTTCACCAGTTTCGATCCGATCCTGCAGATGAAAGCCGAAGCCTCGGTCAACGACACCTTCAAACGCCTGTCCGGGCGCAAGGGTTCCGATGACGTCGAAGCGGCAATGGTCGTGACCAACCCGGAAACCGGTGAAGTCCAGGCCATGATCGGCAGTCGCCAGGCGAGCTTTGCCGGTTTCAACCGGGCGCTGGATGCGGTGCGGCCGATCGGCTCGTTGATCAAGCCGGCGGTTTATCTGACAGCCCTTGAGAAACCGAGCCAGTACACCTTGACCAGTTGGCTGTCGGACGAATCCTTCTCGGTGAAAGGCGCTGACGGTCAGGTCTGGAAGCCGCAGAACTATGATCGTCGCTCCCATGGCACGGTTTTCCTTTATCAGGGCCTGGCGCATTCCTACAACCTGTCGACCGCGCGTCTCGGGTTGGCGGTGGGCGTGCCGAATGTCTTGAAAACCCTGGCTCGCCTCGGTGTGAGTCGCGAGTTCCCGGCATTTCCGTCGATGTTGCTGGGCGCCGGTGGCATGACCCCGATCGAAGTGGCAACCATGTATCAGACACTCGCCAACGGTGGTTTCAATACGCCGATGCGCGGGATTCGTAGCGTGTTGACTGCCGAAGGCGAGCCGCTCAAACGCTATCCGTTCCAGATTCAGCAACGTTTCGATCCGGCTTCCATTTACCTGATCCAGAGTGCGATGCAGCGGGTGATGCGTGAAGGTACCGGCAGCTCGGTTTACAACGTGTTGCCGAAAACCCTGACGCTGGCGGGCAAGACCGGTACCAGTAACGATTCGCGAGACAGCTGGTTCGCCGGTTTCAGCCAGGACTTGCTGGCCGTGGTCTGGCTGGGCCGCGACGATAACGGCAAGACACCGTTCACCGGTGCCACTGGCGCGTTGCAGGTCTGGACCAGTTTCATGCGCAAGGCCGATCCGTTGCCGCTGGACATGCCACAGCCGGATAATGTGGTTCAGGCCTGGGTCGATTCCCGTACCGGTCAAGGCTCCGATGCCAACTGCCCGGGCGCCGTGCAGATGCCGTATATTCGCGGCAGCGAACCGCCTCCCGGCGCCGCTTGCGGTGGCGAAAGCCCTGCTTCCGGCGAGACGGTGATGGATTGGGTCAAGGGCTGGATGAACTAAGCAAAGAGGGTTTCAAGTGAACAAGTGGTTGATTCCAGCGGTTGCCGCCGTAGCTTTGCTCAGCGGTTGCTCCACCGTACAACGTGGTTCGATTCCGGTTGTGGATTCTGGCAGTGCCGTGTCCAACAGCGAACGGGTGTCGGCGAATGGCGGTTACCGTCAGACGACGGTCAAGCGTCCAGTGCAAGCCCAGGCCCAGGAAATTCCACAGGGTGATACCGGTGTCGTGGTAATGGTGCCGGGTGGCGGTGCAGTGGCCTCGGCGCCGATCAGTACTTCGCCGATCACGCCTGGCCCTATCACTCCGGGACCGATCGACACGTCGCCGGTGCAGTCGGCACCGATCAATCAGGGCAGCTACAGCATGCCGTCGACACCGAGCGGGATTCCGTCGTCGAGCGCGGGTGGTCTGTCCGCCGATGAACAGCTGGACGGTCCGGTGTTGGCATTGCTGACCACCGCTCAGCAACAACAGGCTGGCGGAGACCTCAACGGAGCCTCTTCGAGTCTCGAGCGCGCCCAGCGTGTTGCGCCTCGTGAGCCGCAAGTGCTTTATCGTCTGGCCCAAGTGCGTATGGCGCAAGGTGATGCGGCCCAGGCCGAGCAATTTGCCCGTCGTGGTCTGACGATGGCCAATGGGCGTCCGGCGCTTCAGGCCAGCTTGTGGGAATTGATCGCTCAAGCCCGTGAGAAGCAGGGTGATTCCGCAGGTGCTGCACTGGCCCGTCAGAAGGCCAAGGTCTCGTCGTGATGGATGTTCGATTTCCGAAGATTGCCGAGCAGTTGTTGCTGATCGAGCGTGAATTGCGTGTTCAGGGGTGGTGGGACGATGTCTCGCCATCGGTTGAAGCGCTTTCCAGCGTCGAGCCGTTCTCGGTCGATACGCTGGACTTCGAACAGTGGCTGCAATGGATCTTCCTGCCGCGCATGAAAGTGATCCTGGAGCAGGATTTGCCGTTGCCCAATGCCTCGGGTATTCAAGAGATGGCGGAAATGGTCTTCGCCTCCCGTAATCTCCAGGGCAAGGATCGGCAGTTGCAGGTGTTACTCAAAGAGTTCGACCTGCTGATCACCGCTTCCCGCTAACCCTGATCAACTGTAGGAGCGAGCTTGCTCGCGAAAAGCGTAAAGGCGACGCGTGTTATGGGTTTGAACGCGAAATCGTTCACGTCCATCGCGAGCAAGCTCGCTCCTACAGGCAGTTCTCTGTGATCTGTCGCTGCGCTTCAGCAGTCCGCTCCTGACGTTGCTCGTCAGTCAGGCGACGCATCTCGCCATCAACCTCTTCGCGTAACCGCGGATTGTTCTGCAGTTGAGCCAGGTTCGTCCGGGCCTGCTCGCAGAATGCCTTTAGCTGGGCTTGCTGCTCGGCGACCTGTTTCTTCACCGATTGATCGATGGCCTTTTGATCGCCGATCGTGTTGCTGCGTGGCAGTGCCGACGGCTTGTCCGCAGGGCGGGAAGGGGTGACCACAGTTGCTGCTTCCCGACCTTGAGGCGGCTGTGCATCAAAGTGGGTAACGCCCTGTTCATCGACCCAAGTGTAAATCTGCGCGGCCATGCACAAAGGGCTGATGCCGATCAGCAGGCTGGCGGCCAGGAAAAACGTTCGCATGCCATTTCCTTGTATTGGGTTGCGCAATTGAAGCTAACACAGTTGCTGTTTCGCGGTTTTTTCTTGCTTTCTCATGTGCTTACTTCAATAAAGCACATTGACGACTTGACTTGCAGGGGACGAAACAGAAGAATCCAAAGTCCGCTGTAGAGGGACTGCCAGAAGCAGACCCACTCGGCAGATCATGAGGCGCACATCCGCGCCGACCTGTTACACCCGCAACGCGTTACCTCGCGCTGGGTGGGAAAGGCCCGCAACACTTGGGACGATCCCAATACTTGCTCAGTCAGTGCTGACGTAGTCGGCGACCACCGTCGCTCATGCTCTGCTGAGAAGTAAACCTATTAAGACCCGTCCTCTTGTATGTGGGCGGTATTCTGGCGTTTTAGAGGTGAACAACGTGGAGCTTTTATCTGGCGGTGAGATGCTCGTCCGCTTTTTGCGTGACGAAGGCGTCAAATATATCTACGGGTACCCGGGTGGTGCTCTTCTTCATGTCTACGATGCCCTGTTCAAAGAACCGGAAGTGACCCACATCCTGGTTCGTCACGAGCAGGCTGCTACCCATATGGCTGACGGTTATGCCCGTGCCACCGGTAAAGCCGGCGTGGTGCTGGTCACTTCCGGCCCGGGCGCGACCAACGCCATCACCGGTATTGCCACTGCCTACATGGACTCCATTCCGATGGTGGTCATCTCCGGCCAGGTGCCTAGCACCATGGTTGGCACCGATGCGTTCCAGGAAACCGACATGATCGGTATCTCCCGGCCGATCGTGAAGCACAGCTTCATGATCAAGCACGCTTCGGAAATCCCGGAAGTCATGAAGAAAGCGTTCTACCTGGCGCAATCCGGTCGTCCTGGTCCAGTCGTTGTCGATATCCCGAAAGACATGACCAACCCGGCCGAGAAGTTCGAATACGTCTTCCCGAAGAAAGCCAAGCTGCGTTCCTACAGCCCGGCCGTTCGCGGTCACTCCGGGCAAATCCGCAAGGCAGCCGAAATGCTCCTGGCGGCTAAGCGTCCTGTGATGTACGCAGGCGGCGGCGTGATCCTCGGTGGTGGCTCCGCGCCGTTGACCGAATTGGCGAAGATGCTCAACCTGCCAGTGACCAATACCCTGATGGGTCTGGGTGCCTACCCTGGCACCGACCGTCAGTTCATCGGCATGCTCGGCATGCACGGCAGCTACACCGCCAACCTGGCGATGCACCATGCCGATGTGATCCTTGCTGTGGGTGCGCGTTTCGACGATCGCGTGATCAATGGCGCTTCGAAGTTTTGCCCGAACGCCAAGATCATCCACATCGACATCGACCCGGCTTCGATTTCCAAGACCATCAAGGCAGACGTTCCTATTGTTGGCCCGGTCGAAAGCGTCCTGACCGAAATGGTCGCGATCCTCAAGGAAATCGGCGAGACCCCGAACAAGGAGTCCGTTGCCAGCTGGTGGAAGCAGGTTGATGAGTGGCGCGGTGATCGCGGCCTGTTCCCTTATGACAAGGGCGACGGCAGCGTCATCAAGCCGCAGACCGTGATCGAAACCCTGTGCGAAGTGACCAAGGGCGATGCCTTTGTTGCCTCCGACGTGGGTCAGCACCAAATGTTCGCGGCGCAGTACTACAAGTTCAACAAGCCGAACCGCTGGATCAACTCCGGAGGTCTGGGCACCATGGGCTTCGGTTTCCCGGCGGCCATGGGGATCAAGTTGAGCTTCCCGGATGCCGACGTTGCCTGCGTGACGGGCGAGGGCAGTATCCAGATGAACATTCAGGAGCTGTCCACCTGTCTGCAATATGGCCTGCCGGTAAAAATCGTCATCCTGAACAACGGTGTTCTGGGTATGGTTCGCCAGTGGCAGGACATGAGCTACGGCAGCCGTCACTCGCACTCCTACATGGAATCGTTGCCTGACTTCGTCAAGCTGGCGGAGGCCTATGGTCACGTCGGCGTGCGCATCACCGACTCGAAAGACTTGAAGTCGAAGATGGAAGAAGCGTTCGCCATGAAGGATCGCCTGGTGGTTATCGATATTTCGGTCGACACCAGCGAGCACGTCTACCCGATGCAGATCAAAGACGGCTCCATGCGCGATATGTGGCTGAGCAAGACGGAGCGTACTTAATCATGCGGCACATTATTTCCTTGCTTCTGGAAAACGAACCTGGCGCTCTGTCTCGTGTAGTCGGCCTGTTCTCGCAGCGCAACTACAACATTGAAAGCCTGACCGTGGCGCCAACGGAAGACCCGACCCTGTCGCGTCTGACGCTGACCACGGTGGGTCACGATGAGATCATCGAGCAGATCACCAAGAACCTGAACAAGCTGATCGAAGTGGTCAAGCTGGTCGACCTGTCGGAAAGTGCTCACATCGAGCGCGAACTGATGCTGGTCAAGGTCAAGGCCACCGGCGCACAGCGCGCCGAGATCAAGCGCACTACCGATATTTACCGTGGGCAGATCGTCGATGTCAGCGCTAGCGTGTATACCGTTCAACTGACCGGTACCAGCGACAAGCTCGACAGCTTCATTCAGTCCATTGGCACCGCCTCGATCCTGGAGACCGTCCGTAGCGGCGTAACCGGTATCGCCCGCGGCGACAAAGTACTCAGCATCTAAACCAAATTAGCGAATGGCCTGAACGGCCTGGATATATAGGGGAAATTCATGAAAGTTTTCTACGATAAAGACTGCGACCTGTCGATCATCCAGGGCAAGAAAGTTGCCATCATCGGTTACGGTTCCCAGGGCCACGCTCAAGCGTGCAACCTGAAAGACTCCGGCGTTGATGTCACTGTTGGCCTGCGTAAAGGTTCGGCGACTGTTGCCAAGGCTGAAGCTCACGGCCTGAAAGTGACTGACGTTGCTTCTGCTGTTGCTGCTGCGGACCTGGTCATGATCCTGACCCCGGACGAGTTCCAGTCTGCCCTGTACAAGAACGAAATCGAGCCGAACATCAAGAAAGGCGCCACCCTGGCCTTCTCCCACGGTTTCGCGATCCACTACAACCAGGTTGTTCCGCGCGCTGACCTCGACGTGATCATGATCGCGCCGAAAGCACCGGGCCACACCGTGCGTTCCGAGTTCGTCAAGGGCGGCGGTATTCCTGACCTGATCGCTATCTATCAGGATGCTTCCGGCAACGCCAAAAACGTTGCACTGTCCTACGCTGCCGGCGTTGGCGGTGGTCGTACCGGTATCATCGAAACCACCTTCAAGGACGAGACTGAAACCGACCTGTTCGGCGAACAAGCCGTTCTGTGCGGCGGTACCGTTGAACTGGTCAAAGCCGGTTTCGAAACCCTGGTTGAAGCTGGCTACGCTCCGGAAATGGCCTACTTCGAATGCCTGCATGAACTGAAACTGATCGTTGACCTCATGTACGAAGGCGGTATCGCCAACATGAACTACTCGATCTCCAACAACGCCGAATACGGCGAGTACGTGACCGGCCCTGAAGTTATCAACGCCGAATCCCGTCAGGCCATGCGCAACGCCCTGAAACGTATTCAGGACGGCGAATACGCCAAGATGTTCATCAGCGAAGGCGCAACCGGCTATCCTTCGATGACCGCCAAGCGTCGTAACAACGCCGCTCACGGTATCGAAATCATCGGCGAGCAACTGCGCTCCATGATGCCGTGGATCGGTGCCAACAAGATCGTCGACAAAGCCAAAAACTAAGTCGCGCACTTGTATGGAAAACGCGGCCTAGGCCGCGTTTTTTCGTTTGGAAGGCCGGTTCTGGTATAAAGCTGCATCGTTTGCGGCCGAACCGTCGTCCCAGACACCTGTCGAAACTTTCCACCCCGTTGCAAGGTAATGTCCATGAGCGAACGTCCCGAAGAGCCAAACCAGGCTTCTGACGCCGAAAGCCTGCTGCCCATCGATGAACACGTCGAGGAAGGGCATGACGCTGAAGGTCGTAAAGTCCGGCATCGTGGTATCTATCTTCTGCCGAATCTTTTCACCACTGCGAACCTGTTCGCAGGGTTCTACTCCATCATCAACTCGATGAGTGCCCAGAGCGCATTGAGTGCCGGTGATGCCATTGGCGCGAGCAAGTATTTCGCTTTCGCCGCGATAGCGATTTTCGTCGCCATGGTGCTCGACGGCCTTGACGGTCGCGTTGCCCGGATGACCAACACCCAAAGCGCCTTCGGTGCCGAGTACGACTCGCTGTCGGACATGGTCGCCTTCGGTGTCGCGCCGGCATTGCTGGCATTCGGTTGGGCTTTGGGCGACATGGGCAAGGTTGGCTGGATGGTTGCCTTCATTTATGTCGCGGGCGCGGCCCTGCGTCTGGCGCGCTTCAATACTCAGGTTGGCACCGCGGATAAACGCTACTTCATCGGCCTGGCCAGTCCGGCTGCCGCGGGTGTGGTGGCGGGGATTGTCTGGGCATTCAGCGATTACGGTATCCAGGGTTCCAAGATGTCTTTCCTGGTCGCGCTGATGGTGGCGGCTGCCGGCATGCTGATGGTCAGCAACATCAAGTACAACAGCTTCAAGGAGCTGGACCTGAAGGGACGCGTTCCTTTCGTGGCGATCCTGGCTGTGGTGCTGGTGTTTGCCGTGGTGTTTAGCGATCCGCCGCGCATCCTGTTGCTGGTTTTCCTCGCCTACGCGGCATCTGGTCCGGTTCAATACCTGTTACGTCTTCGCCGGAACAAAAACACGTAATTTCCCTCATACTCCGCAGTCTATTGGTGCATCTGTTCTCCAATGCTGCGGAGTTGCCATGCTGATCAAAATCCCCAAAGCGTCTGACTGCCATGAGTCGGATGTCACGCCAGAATCCCTCTATCTTTCTCGTCGCAATGTGCTGGGTGCGGCTGTTGCCGGTTTGGCTGTTGGTAGCTTGCCGCGTTGGGTGAGTGCTGACGATGCCGCGCGTTATCCGGATGTTGAACCTGGCAAGGCGCCTTCCTGGTTTGCTGAAAAGCTTCCTTCTACCCAGTGGGGGGCGGTCAACGTCAAGGATGAGGCCATCACGCCGTTCAAGGACGCGACCCACTACAACAACTTCTATGAGTTCGGCACCGACAAAGGTGACCCGGCGGCCAATGCGGGCGCGCTGAAGACTGAGCCCTGGAGTGTGGTGGTGGACGGGGAGGTGGGCAAGCCGGGGCGATACGCACTGGAAGACTTCATGAGGCCTTACCAGTTGGAGGAGCGTATTTATCGCCTTCGCTGTGTGGAGGCCTGGTCGATGGTGATTCCGTGGATCGGTTTCCCTATTTCGGCGCTGCTCAAGCAAGTCGAGCCAACTTCCAAAGCCAAGTTCATCCGTTTCGAAACCTTGCAGGATCCCAAGACCATGCCGGGGCAGCGTTCCGGTTTTGCCCTGATCGACTGGCCCTATGTCGAAGGGCTGCGACTGGATGAGGCAATGAACCCTTTGGCGATTCTTGCCGTGGGCATGTATGGGCGCGAGTTGCCGAACCAGAACGGCGCGCCTCTGCGTTTGGTGGTGCCTTGGAAGTACGGCTTCAAGAGCATCAAATCCATCGTGCGGATCAGCCTGGTCAGCGAGCAGCCGAAAACGACCTGGCAAAGCATTGCTGCAGACGAGTACGGTTTCTATGCCAACGTGAATCCAACGGTCGATCATCCGCGCTGGACCCAGGCTCGGGAGCGACGTTTGCCGAGTGGTCTGTTCAAGCCCAATGTGCGTGACACGCAAATGTTCAACGGCTACTCGGATGAAGTCGCCTCCTTATATGCAGGGCTCGATCTGCGGAAAAATTACTGATGCGATATCCGTTGTGGCGAGTCGGTGTCTTTATTGCTGCAGCGGTGTGGCCGTTGCTCTGGCTGTATCAGGCGTGGGCGGATGTGCTGGGGCCGGACCCGGGCAAGGTACTGGTTGATCGGTTGGGGCTGGGTACGCTGGTGCTGCTGCTTGTTACGTTGAGTATGACGCCGTTGCAGAAACTCACCGGTTGGGCAGGGTGGATTGCTGTCCGGCGGCAACTGGGGTTGTGGTGCTTCGCTTACGTGGTGCTGCATATGAGCGGTTACACCGCGTTCATTCTGGGTTTTGATTGGTCGCAGCTGGGCGTTGAGTTACGCAAGCGGCCGTACATTATTGTCGGAGCGTTGGGATTCCTTTGTTTGCTGGCGTTGGCGTTGACGTCCAATCGCTACAGTCAGCGGCGCTTGGGATCTCGCTGGAAGAAGTTGCATCGACTGGCCTACGTGGTCCTCGGTCTTGGATTGCTGCATATGTTGTGGATTGTGCGGGCTGATCTGAAGGAGTGGGCGATCTATGCCTTTATAGGAGTCTTTCTATTAGTGCTGCGCTTGCCACCTGTAACCCGCCGAATTCCACGTTTAACCGGCAAAAAATCATCTTCTTCGAGAAAAGCATAATTAAGGGTTGACGGCAGATTCTGGAAGTCTATAATTCGCCCCACTTCCGGCGCAGTCGAAACGGAAAACTCCTTGGTAAACAACGAGTTACGCAGTTTTCGGCAGCGAGTTGCTTCAGGTCATCGAAGCCCAGAAGGAGTCGGTCAAGCGGTGTTGTAAGGCTTGATGGACGGTTCGATCTTCTCGGTCGAAAGCGGAGAAAAAGAGGTGTTGACAGCAGCGAGTAACGCTGTAGAATTCGCCTCCCGCTAACGAGAGATCGGAAGCGCAAGTGGTTGAAGTTGCAAAGGAAACTTTGAAAACTTCTGAAAATAACCGCTTGACAGCAACAGAGGCTGCTGTAGAATGCGCGCCTCGGTTGAGACGAAAGATCTTAACCAACCGCTCTTTAACAACTGAATCAAGCAATTCGTGTGGGTGCTTGTGGAGTCAGACTGATAGTCAACAAGATTATCAGCATCACAAGTTACTCCGCGAGAAATCAAAGATGTAACCAACGATTGCTGAGCCAAGTTTAGGGTTTCTTAAAAACCCAAAGATGTTTGAACTGAAGAGTTTGATCATGGCTCAGATTGAACGCTGGCGGCAGGCCTAACACATGCAAGTCGAGCGGTAGAGAGAAGCTTGCTTCTCTTGAGAGCGGCGGACGGGTGAGTAATGCCTAGGAATCTGCCTGGTAGTGGGGGATAACGTTCGGAAACGGACGCTAATACCGCATACGTCCTACGGGAGAAAGCAGGGGACCTTCGGGCCTTGCGCTATCAGATGAGCCTAGGTCGGATTAGCTAGTTGGTGAGGTAATGGCTCACCAAGGCGACGATCCGTAACTGGTCTGAGAGGATGATCAGTCACACTGGAACTGAGACACGGTCCAGACTCCTACGGGAGGCAGCAGTGGGGAATATTGGACAATGGGCGAAAGCCTGATCCAGCCATGCCGCGTGTGTGAAGAAGGTCTTCGGATTGTAAAGCACTTTAAGTTGGGAGGAAGGGCAGTAAATTAATACTTTGCTGTTTTGACGTTACCGACAGAATAAGCACCGGCTAACTCTGTGCCAGCAGCCGCGGTAATACAGAGGGTGCAAGCGTTAATCGGAATTACTGGGCGTAAAGCGCGCGTAGGTGGTTTGTTAAGTTGGATGTGAAAGCCCCGGGCTCAACCTGGGAACTGCATTCAAAACTGACAAGCTAGAGTATGGTAGAGGGTGGTGGAATTTCCTGTGTAGCGGTGAAATGCGTAGATATAGGAAGGAACACCAGTGGCGAAGGCGACCACCTGGACTGATACTGACACTGAGGTGCGAAAGCGTGGGGAGCAAACAGGATTAGATACCCTGGTAGTCCACGCCGTAAACGATGTCAACTAGCCGTTGGGAGCCTTGAGCTCTTAGTGGCGCAGCTAACGCATTAAGTTGACCGCCTGGGGAGTACGGCCGCAAGGTTAAAACTCAAATGAATTGACGGGGGCCCGCACAAGCGGTGGAGCATGTGGTTTAATTCGAAGCAACGCGAAGAACCTTACCAGGCCTTGACATCCAATGAACTTTCCAGAGATGGATTGGTGCCTTCGGGAACATTGAGACAGGTGCTGCATGGCTGTCGTCAGCTCGTGTCGTGAGATGTTGGGTTAAGTCCCGTAACGAGCGCAACCCTTGTCCTTAGTTACCAGCACGTAATGGTGGGCACTCTAAGGAGACTGCCGGTGACAAACCGGAGGAAGGTGGGGATGACGTCAAGTCATCATGGCCCTTACGGCCTGGGCTACACACGTGCTACAATGGTCGGTACAGAGGGTTGCCAAGCCGCGAGGTGGAGCTAATCCCATAAAACCGATCGTAGTCCGGATCGCAGTCTGCAACTCGACTGCGTGAAGTCGGAATCGCTAGTAATCGCGAATCAGAATGTCGCGGTGAATACGTTCCCGGGCCTTGTACACACCGCCCGTCACACCATGGGAGTGGGTTGCACCAGAAGTAGCTAGTCTAACCTTCGGGAGGACGGTTACCACGGTGTGATTCATGACTGGGGTGAAGTCGTAACAAGGTAGCCGTAGGGGAACCTGCGGCTGGATCACCTCCTTAATCGACGACATCAGCTGCTCCATAAGTTCCCACACGAATTGCTTGATTCATTGAAGAAGACGATAAGAAGCAGCCCGAAATTGGGTCTGTAGCTCAGTTGGTTAGAGCGCACCCCTGATAAGGGTGAGGTCGGCAGTTCGAATCTGCCCAGACCCACCAATTTTTGTGTGGGATCCTGTAGCAATACGGGGCCATAGCTCAGCTGGGAGAGCGCCTGCCTTGCACGCAGGAGGTCAACGGTTCGATCCCGTTTGGCTCCACCACTACTGCTTCTGTTTGTTGAAAGCTTAGAAATGAGCATTCCATGGTGACATGGTGAATGTTGATTTCTAGTCTTTGGCTAGATCGTTCTTTAAAAATTTGGGTATGTGATAGAAAGATAGACTGAACGTTACTTTCACTGGTAACGGATCAGGCTAAGGTAAAATTTGTGAGTTTAATCGCGAATTTTCGGCGAATGTCGTCTTCACAGTATAACCAGATTGCTTGGGGTTATATGGTCAAGTGAAGAAGCGCATACGGTGGATGCCTTGGCAGTCAGAGGCGATGAAAGACGTGGTAGCCTGCGAAAAGCTTCGGGGAGTCGGCAAACAGACTTTGATCCGGAGATGTCTGAATGGGGGAACCCACCTAACATAAGTTAGGTATCTTAAGCTGAATACATAGGCTTAAGAAGCGAACCAGGGGAACTGAAACATCTAAGTACCCTGAGGAAAAGAAATCAACCGAGATTCCCTTAGTAGTGGCGAGCGAACGGGGACTAGCCCTTAAGTGGCTTTGAGATTAGCGGAACGCTCTGGAAAGTGCGGCCATAGTGGGTGATAGCCCTGTACGCGAAAATCTCTTAGTCATGAAATCGAGTAGGACGGAGCACGAGAAACTTTGTCTGAATATGGGGGGACCATCCTCCAAGGCTAAATACTACTGACTGACCGATAGTGAACTAGTACCGTGAGGGAAAGGCGAAAAGAACCCCGGAGAGGGGAGTGAAATAGATCCTGAAACCGTATGCGTACAAGCAGTGGGAGCCCACTTTGTTGGGTGACTGCGTACCTTTTGTATAATGGGTCAGCGACTTATTTTCAGTGGCGAGCTTAACCGAATAGGGGAGGCGTAGCGAAAGCGAGTCTTAATAGGGCGTCTAGTCGCTGGGAATAGACCCGAAACCGGGCGATCTATCCATGGGCAGGTTGAAGGTTGGGTAACACTAACTGGAGGACCGAACCGACTACCGTTGAAAAGTTAGCGGATGACCTGTGGATCGGAGTGAAAGGCTAATCAAGCTCGGAGATAGCTGGTTCTCCTCGAAAGCTATTTAGGTAGCGCCTCATGTATCACTGTAGGGGGTAGAGCACTGTTTCGGCTAGGGGGTCATCCCGACTTACCAAACCGATGCAAACTCCGAATACCTACAAGTGCCGAGCATGGGAGACACACGGCGGGTGCTAACGTCCGTCGTGAAAAGGGAAACAACCCAGACCGTCAGCTAAGGTCCCAAAGTTATGGTTAAGTGGGAAACGATGTGGGAAGGCTTAGACAGCTAGGAGGTTGGCTTAGAAGCAGCCACCCTTTAAAGAAAGCGTAATAGCTCACTAGTCGAGTCGGCCTGCGCGGAAGATGTAACGGGGCTCAAACCATACACCGAAGCTACGGGTATCACTTAGGTGATGCGGTAGAGGAGCGTTCTGTAAGCCTGTGAAGGTGAGTTGAGAAGCTTGCTGGAGGTATCAGAAGTGCGAATGCTGACATGAGTAACGACAATGGGTGTGAAAAACACCCACGCCGAAAGACCAAGGTTTCCTGCGCAACGTTAATCGACGCAGGGTTAGTCGGTCCCTAAGGCGAGGCTGAAAAGCGTAGTCGATGGAAAACAGGTTAATATTCCTGTACTTCTGGTTATTGCGATGGAGGGACGGAGAAGGCTAGGCCAGCTTGGCGTTGGTTGTCCAAGTTTAAGGTGGTAGGCTGGAATCTTAGGTAAATCCGGGATTCTAAGGCCGAGAGCTGATGACGAGTGTTCTTTTAGAACACGAAGTGGTTGATGCCATGCTTCCAAGAAAAGCTTCTAAGCTTCAGGTAACCAGGAACCGTACCCCAAACCGACACAGGTGGTTGGGTAGAGAATACCAAGGCGCTTGAGAGAACTCGGGTGAAGGAACTAGGCAAAATGGCACCGTAACTTCGGGAGAAGGTGCGCCGGTGAGGGTGAAGGACTTGCTCCGTAAGCTCATGCCGGTCGAAGATACCAGGCCGCTGCGACTGTTTATTAAAAACACAGCACTCTGCAAACACGAAAGTGGACGTATAGGGTGTGACGCCTGCCCGGTGCCGGAAGGTTAATTGATGGGGTTAGCTAACGCGAAGCTCTTGATCGAAGCCCCGGTAAACGGCGGCCGTAACTATAACGGTCCTAAGGTAGCGAAATTCCTTGTCGGGTAAGTTCCGACCTGCACGAATGGCGTAACGATGGCGGCGCTGTCTCCACCCGAGACTCAGTGAAATTGAAATCGCTGTGAAGATGCAGTGTATCCGCGGCTAGACGGAAAGACCCCGTGAACCTTTACTATAGCTTTGCACTGGACTTTGAATTTGCTTGTGTAGGATAGGTGGGAGGCTTTGAAGCGTGGACGCCAGTTCGCGTGGAGCCATCCTTGAAATACCACCCTGGCAACTTTGAGGTTCTAACTCAGGTCCGTTATCCGGATCGAGGACAGTGTATGGTGGGTAGTTTGACTGGGGCGGTCTCCTCCTAAAGAGTAACGGAGGAGTACGAAGGTGCGCTCAGACCGGTCGGAAATCGGTCGTAGAGTATAAAGGCAAAAGCGCGCTTGACTGCGAGACAGACACGTCGAGCAGGTACGAAAGTAGGTCTTAGTGATCCGGTGGTTCTGTATGGAAGGGCCATCGCTCAACGGATAAAAGGTACTCCGGGGATAACAGGCTGATACCGCCCAAGAGTTCATATCGACGGCGGTGTTTGGCACCTCGATGTCGGCTCATCACATCCTGGGGCTGAAGCCGGTCCCAAGGGTATGGCTGTTCGCCATTTAAAGTGGTACGCGAGCTGGGTTTAGAACGTCGTGAGACAGTTCGGTCCCTATCTGCCGTGGACGTTTGAGATTTGAGAGGGGCTGCTCCTAGTACGAGAGGACCGGAGTGGACGAACCTCTGGTGTTCCGGTTGTCACGCCAGTGGCATTGCCGGGTAGCTATGTTCGGAATAGATAACCGCTGAAAGCATCTAAGCGGGAAACTAGCCTCAAGATGAGATCTCACTGGGACCTTGAGTCCCCTGAAGGGCCGTCGAAGACTACGACGTTGATAGGTTGGGTGTGTAAGCGCTGTGAGGCGTTGAGCTAACCAATACTAATTGCCCGTGAGGCTTGACCATATAACACCCAAGCAATTTGACTACTCGAGAGAGCATCAGATTGCGGTGTGTGAAGACGAAACGAACCGAAAGTTCGAGAACAAACACACAAACTATCGCATACCCAATTCGCTGGAACGTCGAAAGACGCGTCAGCTCAAGAATTTCTTGACGACCATAGAGCATTGGAACCACCTGATCCCATCCCGAACTCAGCAGTGAAACGATGCATCGCCGATGGTAGTGTGGGGTTTCCCCATGTGAGAGTAGGTCATCGTCAAGATTAAATTCCGAAACCCCAATTGCGAAAGCAGTTGGGGTTTTGTTTTGCCCGGAATAAAAGCCGGATTCGGCACCGCACAAATTTGCACAGTTATTTTCGACTCATGACACTAGAATAGGTCCAACTTTTTCGGAGCCAGAGCCTTTATGCCAGATCCGGTTGACGCCTCCGGGCTGTCAGAATTACCGCTGGACGACTTGGTGGCGTGTCATGAGTGCGACTTGCTGATGCGCAAGCCCAAGCTTGCCCATGGCGAGAAAGCCCTGTGTCCACGCTGCGGCTACGAGCTCTATGCTCATCGGCACAATGTTGTGCACCGCAGTCTCGCCTTGGTGATCGCCGCACTGTTGTTGTACATCCCGGCGAACTTTTTACCCATCATGCAGCTCAATCTACTCGGGCAGTCGTCGCAAGACACGGTCTGGACCGGCGTTGTTGGGCTGTTCGATACCGGGATGCAAGGTGTTTCAGTCATCGTTTTTCTGTGCAGCATGGGTATCCCGCTACTCAAGCTGCTCTGCCAGCTGGCCGTGCTGCTGAGTATTCGTTTTGATGTCGGCCGTAGTTACGGCTTGCTGCTCTATCGGATTTATCACCATTTACGTGATTGGGGGATGCTTGAGGTCTACCTCATGGGCGTATTGGTGGCGATCGTCAAGCTGGCAGATATGGCAGCGATCACCGTCGGCTTCGGTCTGGCCTGCTTTATCGGTTTGTTGTTGGTCCAGGTCTGGTTGGAAGTTGTGATGTCACCTCATCAGATCTGGCAGGCTTTATCAGGAGAGGATGCCCATGCGGGCGATTGATGCAGGCATTCTGATTTGCACCGAATGCCATGAATTGAACAAGCAGGAGGCTGACACCGACGAGCAGGTCTGCACCCGTTGCGGTGCCCTGGTTCATGCTCGGCGTCCGAACAGCCTCGCGCGTACCTGGGCGCTGCTGATCACGGCAGCGATTCTCTACATCCCGGCCAACGTACTGCCGATCATGACGGTCAGTTCCCTCGGGCAGGGCGATCCCAGCACCATCATGTCCGGTGTGATCCAGCTGGTTCAGCACGGCATGATTCCTATCGCCGCCGTGGTTTTCATCGCCAGTATTCTGGTACCGACGTTCAAACTGGTGGGCATCGCCTTGCTGCTGTTTTCGGTGCAGCGCCGCCAGCCGCTTTCGGCTCGTCAGCGCATCTGGATGTACCGCTTTATCGAGTTCATTGGTCGTTGGTCGATGCTCGACATCTTTGTGATCGCCATCCTGGTGGCGGTCGTTAATTTTGGACGGCTTGCCAGCGTCGAAGCCGATCTTGGCGCCATCGCTTTCGCCAGTGTGGTGATTTTGACGATGCTCGCCGCAGTAACTTTTGATCCCCGACTGATTTGGGATAACACGGAGTCGGACGACGACCATGACTGATTTGCCTACAGCGAAAACCCGACCGGCCTCAAACTGGTCCGCCATTTGGGTGTTGCCCCTGATCGCCTTGATCATTGGCGGCTGGCTCGGCTGGCGTGCTTATACCGAAACCGGCATCGAGGTTCAGGTGCGTTTTGAAAGCGGCGAAGGCATTCAGGCCAACAAGACTGAAGTCGTCTACAAAGGCATGTCGGTCGGCAAGGTCAAAACCCTCACCCTCGACGATGAAGGCGCTTCGAAAGGGGTGATCGCCACCGTCGAGATGAACAAGGACGTGGAGCAATACCTGCGAACCAGCACGCGCTTCTGGCTGGTGAAGCCGAGCGTAACGCTGGCCGGTATCACCGGTCTGGAAACCCTGGTTTCCGGTAACTATGTCGCGATCAGCCCGGGCGAAGGCGAACCCACGCGCAAATTCAAGGCGCTGGCTGAAGAACCACCGCTGTCCGACGCCCAGCCCGGTCTGCACCTGACCATCAAGGCTGATCGACTCGGTTCGCTGAACCGCGGCAGCCCGGTGTTCTACAAGCAGATTCGCGTCGGCCAGATCAAAAGTTACGTGTTGTCAGAAGACCAGAGCACGGTTGAGCTGAAGGTCTTCATCGAGCCGACCTACGCCAAACTGGTGCGCAAACACACGCGTTTCTGGAACGCCAGCGGCATCAGCATCGACGCCAACCTGTCCGGTGTGAAAGTGCGCAGTGAATCCCTGGCCAGCATCGTCGCCGGTGGTATTGCGTTCGCCACGCCGGAAAACCGTAAGGACAGCCCGCCCACTGATCCGAGCCTGCCGTTCCGTCTTTACGAAGACTTTGATGCGGCAGCGGCCGGTATTCGGGTCAAGGTCAAACTCAGCGACTTCGAAGGGCTGCAGGCCGGTCGTACACCGGTGATGTACAAAGGCATCCAGGTCGGCAATCTGAAGGCGCTGAAGATCGATCCTGATCTGTCCGGTGCCACTGCCGAATTGACTCTCGACCCATTGGCCGAAGACTACCTGGTCGACGGCACTCAGTTCTGGGTGGTCAAACCGTCGATTTCCCTTGCGGGCATTACCGGCCTGGAAGCCCTGGTCAAAGGCAACTACATAGCTGTACGTCCTGGCGACAAAGGCGCAGCGCCGCAGCGCGAATTTGTCGCCCGGCCCAAGGCTCCGCCGCTGGACCTCCGTTCGCCTGGCTTGCACCTGGTGTTGTTCACCGAGAACCTCGGTTCGCTGGAAGTCGGCAGCCCGATTCTCTACAAGCAGGTCAAGGTTGGTTCGGTGCAGAGCTATCAGTTCTCGCGGACCAAGAAACAGTTGGTGATCGGCGTGCACATTGAGAAGGAATACGAGGGACTGGTGAACGCCTCGACCCGTTTCTGGAACGCCAGTGGCATTACGCTCACGGGTGGGCTGACCGGAGGGATCCAGGTCAAAAGCGAATCGCTGCAAAGTTTGATGGCCGGTGGTATCGCCTTCGAAACACCGCTTGCCAAAGCACCGCTGCAAAAGAAGATCCCGCGTTTCCGCCTGTTTGCCAGTCATGATGAGGCGAACCAGAAAGGCGCCGTAGTCACGATCAAGGTTGATCGGGCCGATGGCTTGCGCAGTGGCACCCCGGTGCGATTCAAAGGTCTGGATGTCGGCAAGATCGAAGACGTCGACCTCAGCGATGATCTGCAATCGGTGTTGCTCACCGCGCGGATTACCGAAGTGCCGGAGCGCATTGCCCGGGTTGGCAGTCAGTTCTGGGTGGTCAAGCCCGAGTTGGGGCTGATCAAGACCTCGAACCTGGAAACCCTGGTAACCGGTCAATACATCGAAGTGCAGCCGGCAGCGAAAAACCTTGGGCCGCAGAAAGACTTCGTGGCCCTGGCCAATCCTCCTGAAACCGCCAAACAGGAAGCCGGGTTAAGTCTGGTTCTCAGCGCCGCTCGCCGCGGTTCGTTGAAAACCGGTGTGCCGGTGACGTACCGCGAAGTCACTGTAGGCAAAGTGACGGGTTATGAACTGGGGCAGACCGCTGACCGTGTGTTGGTGCACATCCTGATCGAGCCGAAGTACGCGCCACTGGTGCGCAGTGGTACCCGGTTCTGGAACACCAGTGGTTTTGGTTTCGACTACGGCTTGTTCAAGGGGGCGACAGTGCGCACTGAATCGCTGGAGACGCTGATTCAGGGCGGCATCGCGTTCGCCACGCCTGACGGGGATCGCATGGGTAATCCGGCGCGACCGGAGCAGACGTTCCCGCTGTTCGACAAGTTCGAAGATGAATGGCTGACCTGGGCGCCGAAGATATCGCTCGGTAAGTAGTGAATTAGCGGCCGCGCTGCCGCTATCGCGAGCAGGCTCGCTCCTACAGGTTTTGTGTTTGACACAACTCCACTGTAGGAGTGAGCCTGCTCGCGGTGGGGCCCTCAAGACCACCGAAGCTACTGACGAAAGCCCACAAAAAAGGCCGCGATCCATTGGATCGCGGCCTTTTTTATTGCCTCGGATTTAACCCGGATCAGACCGCATCCAGCTCCGGCTCATCGGCTTCAGCATTCACCACAGCCTTCACCTCATAATGACGGCGGATGTACTTCCAGTCCGCCTCATCGATGTAGATCCCGTTCGGCCCGCTGCCGCCTTCCAGGTCAATCGCCACACTGGCGCAAACTTGCGGTTTCACACTCGCCAGAATCGGCACGAAGCCCAGTTGCAGGCTGGTTTCCAGCAACGCGGCCTGGTTCTTCTCGTCGATGTCCGCTGCCTCGTCGAGGTAGTACGGCAGGCGCACGCGGCCGGCCTGGTCGCGGTCCATCAAGTGCAGCAACAAGTACATGTTGGTCAGCGCCTTGATGGTCATCGTCGTGCCGTTGGACGCAGCGCCGTCGATGTCGGTGTGGATCACCGGCTGACCGTTGACCTTGGTGATCTCGAACGCCAGCTCGAACAAGTCCTTGAGACCGAGCTGGTTGTGGTTAGCCGCCACCAGCCGTGCCAGGTACTCCTTGGCTTCTTCGTTCTTGTTGTCCTGATCGGCGCTTTGGCTCAGGTCGAACACGGAGAGGGTTTCGCCTTCTTCGTACTGGCCGGCGCTGTGGATGATCTGGTCGATGTGCTTGAGCGCTTCCTTGTTCGGCGCGAGCACGATGCGGAAGCTCTGCAGGTTGGAGACCTGACGTTTGTTGATCTCGCGGTTGAACAGCGCCAGTTGGTGCTCGAGGCTGTCGTAGTCGCTGCGAATGTTGCGCAGGGTCCGGGCGATGTCGGTGACCGCCGCACGACGCGCCTTGCCGAGCGTCAGTGCTTCATCGGTACGGTGTGCGTAGGCATTGATCAGCAGTTGCAGGCGACGCTCCATATCGTCTTCGCTGTCGAACTTGGCCACGCCCTTGAGGCGCACCTGAGCGTACAGCGCGTCGATCTGACCGTCGCTGCGCAGCAAACCCTGCCAGCTGTCCTGATAGTCGTTGAGCAGCGGCAGCAGGTTGTCCATGGAATCGTCGATGGGGTCCATGAACGGCGTGCCAAACGGCAGGTCTGCCGGCAACAGCTGACGACGGCGCAGGGCGTCGTCGAGGGTGCGCTGCTTGGCTTCCATGTCGCCGATCTGCCGGCCGACCAGTTGCAGCTTGGCCGACAGTTGCTGGACGCGTTCGGTAAAGGCGTCGCTGGAACGCTTCAACTCGTCCTGTGCCGCTTCCATCTGCGCCAGCTGTTCAAGTTTGTCGCCTTCCTCGGCACTCAGGGTTTGCGAGCGACGGAAGTCTTCCAGGGCTTTCTGCGCATCCAGCACTTGCTGGTACAGCGCTTCGGTCTGGGTCTTGCTCGCCGCGCGGTCAGCCGCCACGGCTTGCTGGGTTTTCAGCTGCTTGAGTTCTTTTTCCAGCCGCTCTTTCTGATCGCGCAACGCGGCGCGGTCAGCCAGGGCTTGCAGCGCCGGAGGCTCGATGTGCGAGATGTCGATGGACAGGCCCGGCACTTCGAAGCGCTCGCCTTTGAAGCCATCGAGGATCAGCTCCATGGATTTGACCCACTGGCCGTCCTCGTCCAGCGTGATGCCATGTTCGCCGAGCGGCAGGCTGAACAGCGCGCTGTTGAACAGGCGCATCAGGCGCTCGACGTCCTGCTGCGAAAACTCTTCGCGCAGACGGGCGTAGCTGTTGTTGTCGGCGTGATCGAGTTGTTGCTTGACCGACTTCAGGCGTTTTTCCAGGTCCCGTAGACGTTCTTCGAGGTCTTCGGCAGAGAACTGCCGCGACTGTGCCAGCGCGCCGGCCAGTTCATCGTGCGCGTCCTTGGCCGCGAGCAGTTGCTGCTCAAGTACCTTGACGTCATCGACCAGTGCGAAGCGATTCTTCAATGCCGACAGTTCGCCGAGCCAGCGCTGGATGCCAGTGATTTCCCGCTCCAGGCGCATCAGTTCCTGAGTGCCGCCACGCTGATCGTTTTGCAGCGCGTCTTGTTCGTTGCGGTAATGCTCGGCCTGAATCGTCAGCTCTTCCTTGCGTGCACTGGCGTAGTCCGACCAGGTGCCGAGCAAGGAATCGAGCAGCGGCGAGATCCGGTGCAGTTTGCCGCGCAGAATATTGCGCTGGGTCACGCCTGCCGCGAGGGCTTCAACCAACGGGCCGGCGGTGACCAGCGAGTTGTAGTCCTGCTCCATGCGTCGTACATCGCGGAAGGCTTCTTCGCACGCGGCGATGTAATCGACGCTGCCGGAACGCAGGCTGTGTTCGAAGGCATCGAGGAACAGCTGCTTGAGCTTGGCCGCGGTGATTTCGCGCATGTGCAGCAGGTTGATGAACAGCGCACGGAAGGTCTTCAGGCTCTGCTCGCTGGTGGAGCGCAGCGGAATCAGGGTCAGGTCCAGCGGGATGGACGTGTGACCACCGACCAGCAAGCGACGCAGTTCATCTGGCTTGAGTTCGTAGGCTTTCAGGCCCTCGCGCTCAAGGTTGGTGAACAGTTCTTTCTGGCGCAGACAGGTGTCGTTTTTCTGGTAATGGGCCAGGTCGAGCTTGCCGGCGTAGGCAAAGAACTGGTGACCGAAACCGCCACCCGGGCCGCGACCGACCACGCCGATCACGTGCGGGCCGTGTGGTAGCGAGACTTCGACCAGGATGTAGCTGGTGTCCGAGGCGAAGTAGAAACGCCGGGATTGTTCGAGGCTGTACTTGCCGAAACTCATGTCCGACATGCGTGCCAGGATCGGGAACTGCAAGGCGTTGATCGAGGCGGATTTACCGAGGTTGTTCGCGCCGTAGACCGATAACGGTTCTTCCAGCGGAAACAGGCCGAGGCTATAGCCGGCCGTGTTCAAAAGGGCAAAGCGGCGGATGCCGTAGCGTTCCTTGCTCATGCGTCGGTCTCCTGTTCTTCGGCTATGGCGCGGGCCAGGGCGTCTTCTTCGCTTTCTTCAGCGAAATCACTGAGGTCCAGCGGGTCATCGGTTTGCAGCAGTTTTTCGTCGCTGTCTTCATCGATCAGCACCGGAACCGGCAGCGGCAGCACGCTGTGCAGGCTGGCGGCCAGATCGCGGTCCTGCTGAACCGACAGGCAGACATCGAGGAAACGGTGCATCGGCGGCAGGAAGCGGTAGATGCCGGTCTCTTCGCTGGCGAAACCGAGCTGGGTCATGCGGCGCATGATTTTTTCTTCGAGTTCTTCCTGGGTCTGCACTTCGGCCTGGATGAACAGGTCGCGGTACTTTTCCAGCAGCGACGGCAGTTCGTCGCGGCCGAGGCTGCCGCCGTCGAGCACGGCAATCGGGTCACGGCCCTGATCCGCCAGGTGCTCGACGAGGATGAAGGTGAACAGCGCCAGACGTTGCGCGGTCTTGTTCACCGCCGCAGCGGCGAGGTCCGGCACGAAGTAGTAGAAACCCCGGGTGTCGCAGACCAGTTCAAAGCCCAGCGCCTTGAACAGCGTGCGGTACTGGTCCTGAAAGTTCGACAGTTGCGCGTACAGCTCCGGATCGCGGCGGCTGACGTGGTAACCCTTGAACAGCTCGCGAAAGATCGGCGCGAGTTGGGACAGTTCGGATAGATCAAGATGCATGTGGAGTGCTCGCAGAATTCTCGATGGCCTCTGGGCCGGCCGAGAGCAGGGCGAAGGAGCGCAGGCTGACCTGGTGCTCATGAGTGTGGTAATCGCGGCGTTCCAGGCGCTCGCGTTTGAAGCGCTTCTCACGGGACAGGCGTGAGAACCAATAGAGCAATTCGTCGGTGGCGCCGTTCGGTTCCTGTTCAAGCAACCAGGTCATCAAGTCCGGCATCGGCAGGGCGTCTTCGCAGCGTTCGAGCATTTCGCGAACGGTGCGTGGCGCGCGTGGGGCTTCGCCTTTCTGGGCCTTGTGCGCCTTGGGGAAACGCGCCGGTTTCGGTTCGAATCTCGCCAGGGCGTAGACGTAGGCTTCGACCTGACTGGCGCTGCCGAGGAAGGTGCTTTGCGGTCGGGTGAACATCGGCATCGCCGCTTGCGGCACCGCGTCGAGACCTTTGCGACGAATCGCGGCCAATGCCAGCGCGGCGCCCCGGGTCACGGCGTTGTGCCGGCGCGCTTCTTCACGCAGCGGCAACAGCAGTTCCCGGGCATGACGCAGCGTCAGTTGGGCGCTGGTCTGCATTTCGAGGATGCGCGCGTGGGTGCGCAACAGCATGTCGTCATCGACCAGATGGCCAAGGCGTTGCTGCTCGGTGAGCATTTTCAGCAGGACGTTTTCGACCTTGCGTACGCCTTGTTCGAAGGCGCCGTCGGCGTTCACCAACTGAATCATCGGCTCGACGTATTCGTCCCAGGTTGCCAGCACTTCGGCGTAACGCTGACGCAGCGGAATCTGCCGGTCACTGGTTTTCGCTCGTTCGGCGACGGCCACCAGCGCCTGTTCGTCGTTGGCGAGCTTCTTCAGTACGTCGCGTACGCGCATGTCGAGCAGGCGCAACTGGCGGGCAAGGTCGTTGCCGTCGCGAATGTCGAAGGCGTCCTGGATGTAACCGGCCAGGCGTTCGAGGTGGCGCAGGTACGCTTCGATTTCCAGGCACAGGCCCAGACGGTGCTCACGGCGCAGGTAAGCGAGGAAGTCGTGGATCTGCGCGTTGAGCTCGAAACGGTTCGGGCTTTTCGCCACGGGTACCAGAATGTCGAGGCGGATCCACACGTCCAGCAGGCTGGTGATGTCCTGCGGCGTACTGTCGAGTTGCTGGGCGGCCAGTTGCGTGCGCAGTTCGTTGAGGCTCAGTGTGCCTTGGTCGAAGTGCTCGCACAGTGGCTCCAGAAGTGCCCAGTGTTCAGCGAGGGCGCGCAAGACGCGCTTGGGTTCGATCATCGGAATGGCCGGCTGGTTGGCGATTAAAAGCCGCGATTGTACTGCATCGGGACCGATGCGATTCACTCTCGGGACGGGCAGTAGCTGTTTCTAAGGGAAAGAGTATCGATCAAGCGCGGGCGATCTTGAGCGAAGGGCGGTAGAATCAGCGCACTTTAGTTATCCACAAGTGGCCGACCTTTGCTTATCGAGTCCCGTCGTCGCGCTTATTTGACTGCCATGCAGGTGGTCAACTGGCTGCCGCGCACCGAATTGCCCTTCGCCGCGCCCTCGCGGCCCGAGCTGCTGGAGATGCCCGAGCCATTGGTCGTCGAGCCGGTTGTGCGGGCGTCTGTGGCTGAAACGCCCGTGGAGCCCGTGGTCAAGCCAGCGGAGCGGATGAAGATCGAGGTGCCGCGGCCTTCGTTGGCCAGTACGCGCACGAATGCCAAGGTTGAAGAAGAAGAGGCACCCGTCGCGGTCAAGGCGCCGGTCGTGCCGCCACCTCGATTCGCCCTGCAATTGCTGCGTGCCGGTCGCTGCCTGCTGCTGGTGGAGTTACCCACAGGCGAAAGCTTCCAGACCCGCGATCCTGCGTATCTGTTGCTCAAGGACATGCTGCGCGCCGCCGGTCTGCCGGACAGCCCGCAGATCATCGGCGAGCCGGTACGCTGGCCGCTGTTGACTCGGGGCACGATGGATCAGGGGCCGGAAGCCGCCCGCGACTTCGTGCAAGGCTTTCTGTCGGCCCGACTCGAAGATGCGCCATGCGTCTGCGTGTGGCTCATCGGCCTGCCGGCGGTGCGTTTTGCCGGTGAGGCCAACGCCGAATCCTTCAACCGTGAACTCCAGGTCGAAGGCCTGGGCTCGGTCTGGGCCCTGCCGGGTCTGGAATTGTTAATGGAAGAGCCACAGCGTAAGGCTGATGTCTGGCAAGCCATGCGCCGGCTGATGGCGCGCTGGAAAGAATCGAATGAGTGACGCTGTATCGTTTCGCCCGATGACCGAGGCGGATCTGGACGCTGTACTGAAAATTGAATTCGCGGCCTACAGCCATCCCTGGACCCGCGGGATTTTTCTCGATGGGCTGGGCAAGTACCAGATCTGGCTGATGTTCGAAGGTTCGCAGCAAGTCGGGCACGGCGTGGTGCAGATCATTCTGGATGAAGCGCATCTGCTGAACATCACCGTCAAACCGGAAAATCAGGGCCGTGGCCTGGGTTTGACGTTGCTTGAACACCTGATGTCTATCGCCTACAAGGCCGAGGCGCGGGAGTGCTTTCTGGAAGTGCGCGACAGCAACCGGTCGGCGTTTCGGTTGTATGAGCGGTACGGCTTCAACGAGATTGGCCGGCGTCGGGATTACTATCCGGCGGTGGGCGGGCGCGAAGATGCCGTGGTCATGGCCTGCACCCTTGTTGACTGAACCTTAAAGCTTCGCGAGCAGGCTCGCTCCTACAGGTTGTGTGTACGACATATATCCACTGTAGGAGCGAGCCTGCTCGCGATGGCGATTCCCCGGTGACCGAATATCACCGATTACCATCCATCGGATCCCGCCGCGCCAGCTCCTCTTCATCCAGCCCATTGCCCCCGCCGATGTCATCTTCATCGACAATGCTCAAATCCCAATCAGCCCGGCGATCTTCGCCCGCCTCATGGGCATCCCTCGCGCCGTCTTCGTGGATCAATGTTTCCGGGCTCATATCGTCGTCGGTAGGTTCATGATCGGCGGTAGACGCCCCCGTCATGCCCGCTTCACGCACACGTTCTTCGGGCATCAGCTGTTCGCGTTCGTTTTCCGACAGTTCGTCGCCGATTTTTGCACTGGGTTCGTCCTCGTCAAAATCCAGCTCGTGCATCGAACCCATGCGGTCTTCGTTGTCGTCGATGGGCTCGGGCTGCACCGCGTCGAACGGACGTCGTGAATCAGTCATGGCAATTCCTCATACTGTGGGCCTTACTAGGGTGGACCCATTGGGCTGCCCGGAATTCCAACGGCATTGAACACCGGTAAACTGCATCATCGGCAATCTGCATTGTGCGCGTGACCCCGACGGACGGTTGTCAGTCAAACCTGCGCATCATTCTCGAGGCTTCATTGCATGAACGAATTACAAGATCTGATTGATAACAACGAGCGCTGGGCTGACGCGATCACCAAGGAAGATCCTGATTTCTTCGCCAAACTGGCCCGTCAGCAAACGCCGGAATTCCTCTGGATCGGCTGCTCCGACGCCCGCGTTCCGGCGAACGAGATTGTTGGCATGCTGCCCGGCGACCTGTTCGTACACCGCAACGTGGCCAACGTGGTGCTGCACACTGACCTCAATTGCCTGTCGGTCATCCAGTACGCGGTTGACGTGCTCAAGGTCAAACACATCCTGGTCACCGGCCATTATGGCTGCGGTGGCGTGCGAGCCTCGATGCAGGACCGCCAGTTTGGCTTGATCGACGGCTGGCTGCGGTCGATTCGCGACCTGTACTACGAAAAGCGCGAAGAGCTTTCCAAGCTGCCTACAGAAGAGGAACAGGTGGATCGCCTCTGCGAACTTAACGTGATCCAGCAAGTGGCCAACGTCGGGCACACCAGCATTGTGCAAAACGCCTGGCACCGTGGGCAGAAACTGTCGATTCACGGTTGCATCTACGGCATCAAGGACGGTCGCTGGAAGAGCCTGAACGCCACCATCAGTGGTTTCGAGCAGTTGCCGCCGCAGTATCGCCTGCGTCCGTTCGAGCCGCTGTAAGAAATTCCGGCAGGCTTCATCGACGCCAATTCTGGAAAAACAGCTGGCCATTGGCATTCGGCCTTTCGTCGTAGCCAGTGATCCAGCCGCGACAGCAAGCGCAATTACAGCGGCAGGCAAACTGCCGCTGCAGCTTGTCTTCCGTGGCGGCGAAATCCATGGTCAGTCGATCGCCTTTTCTGATGTCCTTCAGCGCCCATAACCACAGTTCACTCATGTCGAGAAAAACATTGGGGTCGCAGCTGTGGTTGAGCAGGGCGCAGAAAAGCGGATCGTAGACATGGATACCCGGTGCCAGTTGTCGGGTATGTCGACTGCGATAGGGCAACAAATGCCCCGAAACCCGGCAGATCCGGGTGAGGCGCGGAAATTCGCGCAGGGCCTCGACAGCGATTGCCGATTGCCGGGCGTTGCAGATGATTTCGAAGTCGGCTTTGGAGGGAAATCCAAGGCGCAGGGGTAACTCCGCAAAGGGATAGATGCCATCGGATAATGGCGGTGTGATTCTTTGATCGACGTGGGCTGTCATGATCTTCCTTGTCGGGCAGTGTGCTGCGACCTCCGTCAGCTGACATCCTGTCAGCCCTGCAACACATGAGTACGTTTCAAGCCTCTCGCAAAAGAAATCGTCGGTCTACTGTCATAACTGACAGGGGAAAAGCGCCTATTCCCGCGTCAGCCAAGGCTCACGCAGGAACGTTCTCCGGTCTTTTACAGATGCGGTGCGGGCACCGCCGTCGCCGGCGACGGGACCTTGAGCAGTTTGAGTTGCGCCTTGATCGGCGTCGTCGCGCATTTGGCCGAGGCTGCCCCGGGCGTCAGGTTGCGGATCGAGGTGTAGAACAGCGCGCAGGTTTTGTCGGCCTGGGCCACTTGCCAGGTCTGGGTGCAGCTTCTCAGTTCAATGTCTGCATTGCTGTCCAGGTCGCGGCCCATGGCGGCCTGCCAGCACGCGGCGCTCAAATCCTGCCCCATGACTTTCAGGCCCGCCGCATCAGCCTGGGCCTGGGCATCTTTGCCGGTGTAGCTGGCCGGGTCGGCGGCGTACCAGATGTAGCTCGGATGGTTGGCACCCAGCACCGGTACTTTCACTCCCTCTTTCGGACTGATGGTCGCCAGGCCCAGCACGTTTACGGTCGGTCCGTATTGCTGCTTTATCCAGTTACGCACTGGCGAACCGAATGCGACCATTGGCAGCGCGTCACCACTGGCGTTCTGGCTGACGTCCTTGACCATGGTGGTCTGATATTCCTTGAAGTAGTCGTAGACGCCTTCCAGATCCTTGCCCGCGTTGGACGGCGCGGCAATCGGCGCGATGTCGATGATGGTCTGGAACGCCGGGGTCTGCTCGGCTGTGATCCCGTTGAGCGTCAGCAGCGTGGCCCAACGATCGGTGGTGGCCGACTTCAGGTAGTCCTGGGCCTGGGTCAGCGAGTAATCCGGCGGGAAGTGCAGCAACTCGACGCTTCGGCGGTTCTCCAGTGCCATGCCCAGTGGCAGGAACAGATACCAGCTGTACGCCCACTTCCCATCCGCATTCAGCTTGCTGGCGCCGTTGTACGCCAGGTCACCAGCATCGAGCAGCGCGGCCAACGGCTTGTCATAGCCTCTGGGCACCCCTGTGAACGCGGCATAAAGCTGACCGTTATCGGTTTTGACCTGCACCTTCGCGTCGGCGTAACCATCGCGCTGCACGCTTTGCGTCAGGTAATGCTCGACGGTCTGTTCGAGTGTCCAGTTGCGAAAACAGATCACGTTGCAGTTGTTGGGGTAGGCGAACAGTCGGGTGACGCGCTCCGTGCTGCCCAGCTTCAGATCGGCATCCGCATGGACAGCGGTGCTCAGGGTCAGGGCGGCAAGGGTGAGTGTTGCGAGTTTGAACATGCTCAGATCCTTTTCAGCGTGGTCCCGATCAAGGGGAGTACACGTCATAGTGGATCAGAGGCGATACACAGGAAAGTGGATGCCCGCACTTTTTTCATAGACCCTGTTTGTAGCTTTTCACGAGTTTCTGGAAATAATGCCGGCCCTCGACTGTTTGTCTGCGAGCCGGACTGGTACTGCGGATTACAAAAGCTTCAGCGCCAGATGGGCGCCAGCGCGCACGTACTCTATTTGCGCACTGATCGCGTCCTTCACGATGGCTTCTCCTGTATCGGTCAACTTGGCTTTTTTTGCATCGATGATGGACGTCTGGGTCAGTTGCATCACGACATCCACCGCTTTTTGAAGGGCGGTCATATTGTTGTGTGGGCCAAACTCACGAATGACAGCATCCATGCGACGGTCTGCCTCATCACGCAGATTTGTATATTCAACGACTGAAACCCTTCCGTCCTGGTAGGTTTCGTTAATCATGTTTTCCAGCGTTTTCGAAATTAAAGACATTGGCGTATTCATCCTTGGTCAGTGCTGTTTTGGCTTTAAAAGTGTGTGCGCTTTTAGAGTCTACGCAGTGAGTCAGGGAGTGGAGATAGGAACCAACGGGGATTCATGTCAGGCGTAGTCGAGCCTGTTCGTAGGACAAATCAGGGGCGGAGTGACGATCAGCTTAAATGGCAAGTCTTCGATTTTGTCTGGTATGAGTGGATTGCACCTGCTTCACAGCAGGCGCAATCAACTCCGCTTAAGGCATCACCGGCGCCGTATACGTCAGCGTCGTCCCCAACGCCCACAGCAGGAACAGCACCAGCGGCGTGTGCACCAGCAGTTGCACGAACGAGAAGCCGATCAAGTCCCGTGCCTTCAACCCCAGCACGCCCAGCAGCGGCAGCATATAGAACGGGTTGATCAGGTTCGGCAGGGCTTCGGCGGCGTTGTAGATCTGTACCGCCCAGCCCAGGTGGTAGTTGAGGTCGGTGGCCACTTGCATCACGTATGGCGCTTCGATGATCCACTTGCCGCCGCCCGACGGGATGAAGAACCCGAGGATCGCCGAGTACACGCCCATGAGCAGCGCGTAGGTGTCGTGGGACGCGATCTGTACGAAAAAGGTCGAGATGTGGTGGGCCAGGGTCTGCGCGTCAGTGCCTTTGACCGTGGTCATCAGCGCGGCGATCGAGCCGTACAGCGGGAACTGGATCAGCACGCCGGTGGTGGTCGGCACCGCGCGGGACACCGCATCGAGGAAACTGCGCGGACGCCAGTGCAGCAGGGCTCCGAGCATGATGAACAGGAAGTTGTAGGTGTTCAGCCCGGAAATCGCACTGATCGCCGGTTTGGTCGAGAACTCGTGGAACAGCCAGCCGGCGGCCAGCAAGACCAGCAAAATGATCAGCAGCGGACTGTGTTCCAGCCATTCGCCGGGGCGAGTGCGCGGTTGCAGCGGCGGCAGGTTGAAGCTCGGATCGATGCCGCAGGCTTTGGCATCACGGGCCGAATTCGGGCCGGGTGCGGTGGCGTAGGCAATGATCAGCGAGATGACGATCAGCGCCAGCAGCATCACGCCGGACTGCCAGAGAAAGATGGTTTGGGTGAACGGAATCACCCCGGTGATCGACAGAATCGACGGCGGCAGGCTGGCCGGGTTGGCCTGCAATTGCGCGGCGGACGACGACAGGCCCAGGGCCCACACGGCGCCAAGACCCAGGTAGGCGGCGGCACCGGCGGCGCGGTAATCCATTTTCAGGTCGGTACGGCGGGCGAGAGCGCGCACCAGCAAGCCGCCAAACACCAGCGACAGGCCCCAGTTCAACAACGACGCGACCATGGAAATCAGCGCCACCCACGCCACGGCGGAACGGCCGTTCTTGGGGATTCGCGCCAGGCGGTCGATCAGCTTCACGGCGGGCGGCGAACTGGCCACCACATAACCGCCGATCACCACGAACGCCATCTGCATGGTGAACGGAATCAGGCTCCAGAACCCGTCACCAAAGGCCATCGCGGCATCGGTGGGTTTGGCGCCCATGAACAGGGTGGCCACGGCGACGATAATCACCGCCAGTGCAGCAAACACCCAGGAATCGGGAAACCAGCGTTCGGCAAAGCTTGAGCAACGCAGGGCAAAGCGGGCGGAGCGGGTATCTTCGATATCAGCGGCCACGGGAGTACCTCGAATTTTTATGATTGTTGTGGTCTTCAGGGCTGCACAGGCCTGACGCCGTTTTTATTGTAGGAGCGGGCCTGCTCGCGATGGTCGTAAACGGTGACGCGTGTTTACTGGTTAAACGCGGCGTTCTCGAGTTCATCGCGAGCAGGCTCGCTCCTACAGTTTTTCAATTGGCATCGGCCAAGGAGGCCCGTCTGGACAGGCGCCAACAGTAAATCAATCGGTCACGTTTTGTGACGAAGTTTTACCCATACGGGACTATGGTCTAACGGGTTGTCCGCTGGCGCATTTGCGTAGACCATGTGCGCCTTGGCTTTTTGCCCATGCCAGAGTTCTTTTGATGACTGCCCAAAACGATTCGCGCCCGGCACCGTTCAGCCGTTCGGACTACAAGACCCTCGGCCTCGCGGCTCTCGGTGGCGCGCTGGAAATCTACGATTTCATCATCTTCGTGTTTTTCGCCCTGACCCTCAGCCAGCTGTTCTTTCCGCCGGAAATGCCTGAATGGCTGCGCCTGCTGCAAAGCTTCGGGATTTTCGTCACCGGTTATCTGGCGCGGCCGCTGGGCGGGATCCTGATGGCGCATTTCGCCGACCGGCTGGGGCGCAAGAAAGTCTTCAGCCTGAGCATTCTGATGATGGCGCTGCCGTGTCTGTTGATCGGCATCATGCCGACCTATGCCCAGATCGGTTATTTCGCACCGCTGCTGTTGTTGGCCCTGCGGATCCTGCAAGGCGCGGCGGTGGGCGGTGAAGTGCCGAGCGCCTGGGTGTTCGTCGCCGAGCACGCACCAATCGGGCATCGCGGTTACGCACTGGGTTTCCTGCAGGCGGGACTGACGTTCGGCTATCTGATCGGCGCGTTGACCGCGACCTTCCTGGCGCAGGCGTTCACCCCTTCGGAAATCCTCGATTTCGCCTGGCGTTACCCGTTCCTGCTGGGCGGTGTGTTTGGCGTGATTGGCGTCTGGTTGCGCCGCTGGCTCAGCGAAACCCCGGTGTTCATGGCCATGCAAGCCAAGCGTGATGCCGCCGTCGAACTGCCGCTGCGCACGGTCCTGCGTGAACATCGCCTGGCCATACTGCCGGCGATGATCCTCACCTGCGTGCTGACTTCCGCCGTGGTGGTGTTCGTGGTCATCACCCCGACCATGATGCAGAAAACCTTCGGCATGACCGCCAGCCACACCTTCGCCCTGAGCGCGTTGGGCATCGTGTTCCTGAACATCGGCTGCGTGCTGGCCGGTTTGCTGGTCGACCGCATTGGTGCCTGGCGCACGGTGATGTTGTACAGCCTGCTGCTGCCGCTGGGCATCGGCGTGCTCTACACCAGCCTGATCAACGGCGGTCAATGGATCGGTGTGGCGTACGCGCTTGCCGGCCTGAGTTGTGGCGTGGTGGGTGCTGTGCCGTCGGTGATGGTCAGTCTGTTTCCGGCGCGGATTCGGGTCTCGGGGATTTCCTTCACGTACAACATTGCCTACGCCGCGTGGGCGAGTATCACACCGCTGTTGCTGATCGGCCTGATGCCGTGGAGCCCTTGGATCTGTGTGATTTTCTGCGCGGTGATGGGCGCGGTGGGGGTGAGCAGCGCGCTGTATTTCGGCGCGCGCATGCCCCACGTCGGCAGCCACCGGGTGGCGCCCTGTGCGCAGTGACAGTCAGCGAGTCTCGGTGACTTTTTTCAGGAAGCGCGGTTGATCGGGATTGCGCCCGCGCAGCACCGCCAGTTGCGCGGCGATCAGGTAGAACCCCTGGATCATGGTCAACGGCTCCAGCAGCGCGTCGGCCGTCGGCACGCTGGGCAGCAGGTCTGCGCAAGGTGTGCCGCGCGGCGCGACCACCAATACCTTGGCGCCCCGTGCGCGCATGTCCGCTGCAAATGCCAATGAGCCCGCCTGTTCCGGCCCCGACGGCGCGAAGACCAGCACCGGGTAGTCCTTTTCGATGATCTCCATCGGACCATGGCGCACTTCGGCGCTGGAAAACGCTTCGGCCTGAATGCCGGAGGTCTCCTTGAGTTTGAGTGCCGCTTCCTGCGCGATCGGCAGGGCAGCGCCGCGACCGATGACGATCATCTTGTCGGCATCGACCAGCACCTTCAGGGCCGCCGACCAGTCTTCATGCACGGCCGCTTCCATCTGCCCCGGCAACTGCTGAAGCGCCGCCGCCAGATCGTTGCCCAGCCCCATCGCCTCCGAGAGCCGCGCCACGATTTGCGCACTGGCCATCAACATCGCCACATAGCTTTTGGTGGCGGCGACACTTTGTTCGAGGCCAGCGGGCAGCAGGATTTGCGCATCAGTCACGTCTGCCAGCGGCGAATCGGCCGTGTTGACCAGCGCGACGCTGCGGGCGCCGCGCTGTTTGAGGTAGCGCACGCTGTCGATCAGGTCCGGGCTTTTGCCCGATTGCGAAAACGCCGTCACCCAGCAGTTTTTCAGGCGCAGCGGCGGTTGTTGCAGGCTGACCAGGGACAAGGGAATCGACAGGCTCGGCACACCAATCCGGCTCATCATGGCGTAGCTGAAATACGCCGCCGCATGATCTGAACTGCCGCGAGCCACGGTCATTATCAATTCGGGCACCTCCTCGGCGAGCGTGCGCACCAGCGCGCGGATCGCCGAATCGTCGTCGAGCATGCGCTGCACGATGCTGGGGATGGACAGGGTTTCACTCAACATCAAGGACATACGAAGCACCTGAAAGTCGTCAGCCGCGAGGGCTGTCGGAAGCAGAAAGAGCATCGCCAGCGGCGATCAGTTGTTCGGCAATGACACTCAGCCCGGCGGCTTCCATGGCCATGCTCAGTGCCCCCCACAACGGCGCGTCGTGGGTGAAGCGGGCGGCGATGATCGGAGGCGGGAACGGCACCACCCGTTTAATCAGGTGTTCGATGACGGGCGCGAGGGTCGAGGCCTGACGAAACATCCCGCCGCCGATGGCGATGCGTCCGACGTCCAGCGCCACCGCCAGGTTGGCGACTTGCACGGCGCAGGCGGCAATCCGCAATTCCAGGGCCTCGCGCACCGCGCAGTCGGCGCTGGAAAACAGATCCAGCGCCTGATGCCCCACGCCAAGCATTTCCACCGCCAGCTGGCTCAAGGCGTTGCCGGAAAACAACTCCTCCAGCGGTGCCCCACCGTCCGCGTAAGTGCGCCATTGTTCCGGTCGCGTCGGGTCGAGAAACGGTGACAGCAGGTACCCGATTTCCATCGCGGCGCCGTTATGCCCGCGCATCAATTTGCCGTTGGCAATCGCAGCGGCGGCCAGGCCCGTGCCGAGGTTCAGGTAGATCGCGTTATCGATCCCGACCAGCGACCCCCAACGCGCCTCGGCCAGGGCGCCGGCCTTGACATCGTTGTCGAGCATCACCGCCTCGGTGCCCAGCCCCTCGGCCAGCAAACCGCGCAGATCGAGGCCCTCGAACCCCGGCGTATTGGGCGCCATCAACAGTGTCGAGCCGCGCACCACGCCGGGAAACACCGCCGCCACGGCCAACAACGGCAGATCGCTGGAGGTGGCCATCAATTCCCCGGCCGCCGCCATGATCCGCTCCAGCGCCGACACGCCAAGCAACCCCGGCGCGTGGGTGGCCAGCTTCTGCGTGGTCAGCCGAGCGCTGGCGGTGTCGTAGCAAGCGATCTGCGTCTTGGTACCGCCGACATCGATCGCCAGCAACAAGCCGTGACGGGGAAGGTTTGATTCGAACAACGTGTGCATCGCATCGATCACTTATTAAAAGGCCAGAGCTTCTGGACGCGGGCCCAGATCAGGAACGCAACACCACCGGCTGCGACCCAGACCAGCGACCACTGAATCGGATAGGCGCCCGGCGCGTTGTGGTTGGAGGCCATGTAAATGTAGATCCAGCCGAGCAGGGCGATCACCGCCGGCACCGGGTAGAGCCACATTTTGTAAGGCCGCGCGATGTGCGGTTTGGTTTTGCGCAGCACGAACAGCGAGATGATCTGCGCCACCGACTGCACGAGGATCATCACCGTGGTCAGCAGTTGAATCAGCGTGGTCAGGTCGGTCAAACGGCCGATCATGAAACCCACCGAGGTCAGCACGCCCATGCTCAAGATGCCGTAGGTCGGGAACTGATGCTTGGGGTGAGTCTTGCTGAAGGCGCTGAAGAACACCTTGTCGTTCGCCGCTTCGAACGGCACTCGCGAACCGCCCAGCAGGCCGGCGAACACCGAGGCCACAGCGGTGATCAGGATCAGCACGGTGACGATGCCCGCCGCGGTGTTGCCCCAGGTTTCGCTGAGGACCACCGAAGCCACGGACTTGTAGGCCGCGGAATTCGGGTCGAGCATGCGATGCCAGTCGACCACGCCCAGCACGCCCACCTGCATCAACAGGTAGATGGCGAGGATGCCGACGATCGACAGGATGATCGATTTCGGAATCACCTTGCCCGGTTGCTCGACTTCGCCGGCCAGGTACGCCGAGGTGTTGTAGCCCAGGTAGTCGTAGATGCCGATGGTCAAACCGCCGGCCAGGCCGAACCAGAAACCGCTGCTGCCGAGGTCGAACGCGCCTTCGGGGAAGGTGAACGCGAGGTCGGCGTGGAAGTGGCTGAAGGCGGCTGCGATCAACGCACCGATGCTCACCAGCATGATCACCCACAACACAATGCTCAATTTGGCGATGGACTCGATCTTGCGCCACAGCAGGCCGACGATCATCCAGATCAACGCCACGCCGATCAGGTTGCCGGTGGTCTGGCTCATGTCCGGCCAGAACCAGGTCAGGTACTGCACGAAACCGATGATGCCGGTGGACATGATCAGCGGGATAAACAGCATCGCCGTCCATACGAACAGAAACGGCAACAGCTTGCCGGTGCGTTTGCCGAACGCTTCACGCAGGTAAACGTAGGTCCCGCCAGCGCCCGGCAGCGAAGCACCGAGCTCGGCCCAGACCAGGCCGTCGCACAACGCCAGCAACGCGCCGAGAATCCAGCCGAGGTAAGCCTGCGGGCCGCCCATGATGACGATCATGGTGGGAATGGTGATGAACGGACCGACGCCGCACATCTGACTCATGTTCAGGGTGGTGGCGGGAAACAGACCGATTTTGCGGCGGATGCCGGACGTGCCCTGCCCGGTGGGTAGCGATTTACTCATGGAGAACGACCTCTTGTTCGAATCACAGAAGAGAGAGGGCAGATGGCAAAGATGCCAGCGAACGGCTTCTATCGATTCGGTTTTTGTTGTTATGGGGTGCGTAACAGGACGGCTGTCGAGCGGCGTCCAGGTGCGTAGAAAACCATAAGCTTTGTATTAATTCAACTTGATTTAATTAATCGTCAGCACCGATCATCCAGGCATGAAAAATCCTCAGAACCAACGCACGGTCACCACCGGCACCAACGCCGAACACGCCCGCCTGCACAATCGCCGGGTCATTCTGGAAGCCATTCGCCAGGCCGGTCGCCTGACGCGTGCCGACCTCACGCGGCTGACCTCACTGACAGCGCAGACGGTGTCGAACATCGTCGGCGAGCTGTCGGACGAAGGTGTGTTGCTGGTGCATGCGGCGGAGAAGGGCGGACGTGGCCAGCCGCCGGTGCCGTTGTCGATCAACCCGGAGGGCGGTTATTCGATTGGCTTCCACGTCGAGCAACACCGGGTCATCGGCGTGTTGCTCGACTTGCTGGGCGTGACCCAGGCGCAGGTCACGCTGACGGTCAGTTACCCGACCTTCGAGCAGGCCTTGCCGCTGATTCTGCAGACCGTCGACACCTTTCGGCAGCAGCGGCCGACGGGGCGTTTTCTCGGGGTGGGCATTGCGTTGCCGGGGCCGTTCAGCGTCGAAGGCATGACCGCCGTCGGGCCGACTGCGATGTCCGGCTGGGAGGAACCGAGCATCCCTGAGCGCTTGCAACAGGCGTTGGGCTTGCCGGTGCTGATCGAAAACGATGCCACCGCCGCGAGCATGGGCGAGCGCTTGTATGGCATTGCCAGCGACCTGCACAACTTCGTGCACCTGTTCATCGGCAGCGGACTCGGCGCAGGGCTGTACCTGGGTAACCGGCTGTATTCCGGGCATTGGCACAACGCCGGGGAAATCGGTCACATGACAGTGATTCCTGGCGGCAAGCCGTGTTACTGCGGAAACGAAGGCTGCCTGGAGCGTTACATTTCCATCGCCGCGTTGCTCGAACACCTGGGGCAACCCGACGACCAGGACCTGACGAGCTGGGATCTGAACGACCCATCGCTGCTCGACGCTGTGGACGCATGGCTTGAAGAAGCGGTCCCGGCGTTGCGTCAGGCGATCAACATCCTGGAGTCGGTGCTCGATCCGCAGACCATCCTCATCAGCGGCTTTTTGCCGGAGCCGATTCTCGCGCGCCTGATCGCCCGCCTCGAACCACTGAGCCGCTCCATCAGCAGCCGCGCCGATCGCCAATACCCGCGTATTCAGATGGGCACGGCGGGCCAGGATGCGGTGGCGCTGGGTGCCGCTGCGTTGATGATTCTGGCGGAAATCAGTCCGGACTATGAGGCGTTGCTCAAGCCTGAATGATCCGACCTTGCGCATATTGCACTAGGCTTTAAGCCTGCTTAACGGAAGCGTCCTACGCTAAAAGTCGATTCGACTGACTTCGCTGTTGCTTCGATCCACGCAATGTCCCCTGTCTTGAAATAGACACAAGGATATGTGGATGTTCAGCCCTTTCACGTCAGTCATTTCGGCGGGTCGCCCATGACCCATCCCGCCAACCTCGCGGCCGCCGCCGCTTCCAAAACCGCCATCGGCTCCCCGGGTGCCTGTCCCTTACGCAAATCCCACGTGCAGTTATTGCCGTTGCGCTACGGCCTGGTGGAAAAACCTCTCGACCCGAGCGCCTCCCTGACACTGCCCTACGCCCTGACTGCCCGCCCGCTGGGCATCCGTTTGCTGCGCGAGGGCTGGTTGTACGTCATCGACAGCGCCAGCGGCGAACTGCATGAGTACCAGGTACGCGACGGCCTGGTCAGTGCCCTGCTGCACAAGGGCAAAACCGTCGACACCGATCAGCGCACGCCCATCGAGGAGCGGCCGGCGCTGGTGTTTTCACGGCGCAGCACGCTGTATGTGAATTTCGCGGAAGTGCAATGGACGGCGGCCAAATGCGCCCAAGTGCTTGACCGTCGCGAGGAGCGCGAGCACTTCATGCAGGTCGTCGAGCTGGGACCGGTGGATTGTGAAAACGGGGGCGCGCATTTGCTCACGGTCGCGCAGGGCCAGCAGTGGCTGGCGGAGGTGGCCAGCGGTGCGGCGGGACAGTCTCAGCCTGATGCCGTTTCGTTGCCGACCGTGCAGGTCAGCGACGCCCCCGAGCATGAACGTGAACCCTATGTGTGGGAACAACCGCGGCGCTTTCGCGAGGCGCACATCGGCGAGTTGCTGGGGCGGGTGCGCGGGCCTTATCAGGACGACACGCTGTTTCTGGTGGTACAGGATGACCTCGGCGTGCTGCGTGATCTGGCCGAATATCAGGACACCGTGGTCGGCTGGGTCGATGAATGGATCAACACCGGCACCCACGAACGGGACTACCTGCTGGCCTGTTACATCGAGTCCCTGAGCCGGCTCAGCGCCGCAGACATCGGCCAGTTGGCCAAGGCGGACCACACGCCGGCGGTGCAGGCGTTGTTCGCCGATCTGGAGCAACTGCCCGAGCCGGATCGCGAATACACCCGCCAGGCCTTGCTGGATTACCTGAACAAGGGCGGCAAGGTCGAGCCTTCGGGCGTGCCGGCGCCTCCAGAGCTCGAGCAACTGCGCAAGGCCGCCCATGCCGAAGCGTTCGAATTCGCCCGCTACCAAGGCGCCACCCCCGACTTCACCGCGCACCGCCGCGCCAGTGATGAGGCGGACCGGCGTTATTACACTCGCGAGCATTTTGAGGGGACGCCTGACGCGTTCGTCGAACGTCACCTGGAGACCGTGATCAAACTCGGCCACGAGCACAACCAACGCATCATCGCGGTGCTCGAAGGCTCCAGTTTCAGTGGCAAGCGCGGGGTCAATGACCTGATCGACCGCCCGGCCATGGACGCGGCGCTGGATCGGCATCGTGACGACCTCAGCCGCTGGAACCGCATGCTCGATCACCTCACCGCCGACCGCACGATGCTGGTGGCGACCGGTCGCTTCCACCGCTCGGCCTGGTATTACGACGCGCAGGATCAACAGCAACTGCACCAGGCCTTCGCCGCGGAATACGCCTGCCTCAAGGACATCTGTCGCAGCGACCACGCCAGCGAGATTCTGCTCGGCTATCTGGAAAAACACCCGGAACTGACCCGGCCGCTGTTCTACACCTTGCCCCTGCGCCTGCAACCGGAGAAAACCGCGCAATACGCCACGCTGTTCAACGCCGGCCTGGGCGTGTTCAACAACCTGCCGCACTGGCTGGCCGAGCTGAAGAATATCGAACAGCCGGGGCTGCCGGCGCTGGATGACTTGCCCGACCCCACCCGCGCCGTGGCCGACGCCGTCCAGCACAGCCTGAGCCCCGCGCTGAACCTCGGCCTGAGCCGGGCGCTGGAAGGCTTCGACCTGACCGGCGAGAAAATCCCCGACCTCGACGAACTGTTCCGGCAACTGCCCAAGGCGCTGTCGGGACGCCTCCTCGACGCCGCAAAAACCACCGGCGTGACCTTCACCGTCGCCAGCCCGGCGGAACACGCGGCGCTGCAAACCACCCTCAAGGAACTGCTGCGCGAACGCGACTACCTGAACACCCTGACCCGCGAACGCAACCAGCTGACCCACAACAAAAACCGCCAGGGCCACAAGACGCCGCGGGCGGTGGAGTTGCAGGGCGAGATCGTGCGGGTGCGCGGGCAATTGACCCAGCTTGAAGGACGCCTGGCCGGGGCGCTGAGCCCGATTGCCGAACTGCCGGATCAGTCGGTGCGGCTGTACGGCGCCACGCCGGCCCGGGCGGGCGTGACGGCGGTGTTTCCGCCAGCGCAGCAGCTGGAGGTGCGGAGTTTGCTGAAGGACATCCGGATTGGTGTGAGTTCGGTGCCGAATGGGCAGTTGATCAGGAGCGAGGGGATGGGGTTGTTGGTGTTTTTGGTGCAGGGGGTGAATTTGGTGGCGGTTATCAAAGAGCTCACCGGGCAATCTAAAAACAAACGAATCTGGATGCCAGTTTTCAATGCAGCGATGGCTACTGGGGCCGCAGGATTTACTGCTGCGCAAAGTCTGGCGGATACGGCTTTAAAGGCGCGTAGCGCGGAACTCGTGGCCGGACTTCAACACCGTGCGTTGCAGAATGTGCACGTGGGGATAGGGAAGATACATGTTGGCCTAGGTCTTTTTACTTACGGTTTTGGTCTGGTTGCTTCAATGTCCAGCCTCAACTCCCAACAGCAGAAATGGCAGCAGGCGACGCGGACCGGAGATCGCGCCGAACAGAGTAGCGCCACGTTGGCGACACTGGGCGCGGGTGGTATGACGGCCGTTAATGCCTATGGTTTAAAGCATACGGCTCACGCCACCTTCAAAGTATTGACGGCACGAGGTGCCACCGCCAGAACGGCTGCCTGGGCCGCAGCGGGAACAAGACTATCCACCGTGTTCTTCCGCTTTAATCTGGCCGGCGCCTTATTCACCGTACTGGAGTTAGGGGGGACCTGGCTCTATAACCGCTACAACCTCAGTGCCCACGACAAATGGTTGAACACCACACCCTGGAGCCTGGATGACGATCATCGCGGTAACCACACCCTGGATGAATATCGGCGTTATCTGGACTACCTGATCAACGCGCCGTATGCGCAACTGGGCCCGAACGAACATGACTCATGGCTGAAAAATCTGCTGCTGAAAGCCAAGCCCAGCGACATTCATCTGGTCCTGCCCAAGTTCAATCTCAGTGACTTCCAACCGCCTCTCGGCGGTAAACCCTCTCACCGATTGGGTGTCGGTGCCCGGCGCCTTTCCGTGCCCCTTCACAGCCGAGGTGTGCCACAAGAACGCAAGGAAGTGATCAGCGATGAGGTAGTGGCGAGTCTGCGTCTCGTGCAAGCAGCCCCGGATCGGCTGGTGCTGTGCCTGCGCTACCCACTGAATCCGGACGCCGAGTTTACCCCTGCATCTGAAACGCTGGAGCTGGCAGTCTGCATTGAGACCCTGACCGCAAAGGGGATCTGGGAGCCACGGACTCAAGTCATTCGGATCAACCCTCGCAGTACAGGGCGTTTCCCGGTACTGCCGCCTCAATCCGTCAGCGAGTATCCGCCGCTTTTTCTGGTTGAAACCCATTTCCTGGAGATGGCCGACCATGCCCACCAAGAGTGATGCCCCAATGACTGACATGGCTCCAGTGCAATCCCGCAATGCCGGTGATATCGAGCCGTTCCCGAGCGGCAAGATTACTTATCTCGCGCCGTTGCCCTTGCCGACCGCCATGCCGCCGCATGGTCCTCAGATCGGGGAGATGAATGATGTGTACATGGACTTCGGATTGGGGTCACCGGAAGTATTTTCATGGCAAGCCATTCTAGGTGGACCATTCAGTGTTGCCTTTTCGGTTGCATTCTTAACCCCCCTATTTATCGGTTTTATGTTCTTCGTTTTCGGGATGAGCTGGGACGATGTTGCTCATGCAATACACGGGGTTTTCAATGTGGCTTATGGACCTGCCGCTCAAGGGGGCGTTTTAATGTTGCTCATCGGCCTAGCCGTCTGGCACCACAACCACAAAAAACGCCTCAGCATCATCCCCACCCGCTTCAACCGCCAACGTCGCGAAGTCTGCTTCATGCCCGAGAACGCCACCGAACCCGTCTTCGTCCCCTGGGAATCCCTCTCCGCCTGGGTCATCGAAGCCCAGGGCGCCACCCAATACGGCATCCACCGCCAGTACGGCATGGGCATCGGTTTCCAGCACGGCGAAACCCTGACCAGCCTCGAATTCCCCTGCTTCGGCCTGTCCATTGCCATCAGCCACTGGGAAGCGATCCGCGGCTACATGGAGTATGAAATCCACGACCTCAAATCCATCCAGGACCTGCAAGACCTGCAAGGCCCCGACGACCCGCCCCACGAAGGCTTGCACACCTTCCGCAACGCTCGCGCGCGGCTGCACCGGGAAATCCGCGACGGCCAGCGCAATTGGCTTTCGGGGTTTTTCTGGTACCTGTTCCACGTCATGACCTTGTGGACGATTCCCAACCATCTGGTCGAATGGGAAATCCGCCGCCTGCAGAAAACCGGCCCGCAAGCCATGCCCTCCGTCATGCGCGAATGGTCCGAGCCGTTGCCGAAAGAACACTGGGCCAAACCGAGCGAACAGCTGGTGCGCATGAGTGCACAGGTTCGTGCCTTGCATAAACGTCAGCCACGACGGCCTATAACCGAGATATTTGCTGATGTGCAGCGACTGGGCTCGACGGAAAAACGCAATGTATGAATAGGGTGCAGGAGCTCACTGGCAGAGGGGTCGTTCAAGTCGGCCAACTATTTTTGTAGGACAACTTTGAAATGCTCTTCAGAAAACACCCCGAAGGCCGATGGCTAGGCTGTATGCCGCTTTCTATCTCTGCTCATCGGTGCTTTCCCATGTTCAACAAACGCTTGAAGCAAGAGTTGTCGGCTCTTCGCGAAGAACTCTCCAGCCTTCAGCAAGTGAAGGAAAGTCTGGAAAGCGAGATGCTGGTCCTGACCCTTTTTCCCGATGGGCGGATTCAATCGGCCAATCAGAACTTCATCAGCGAGATGCTCTACAAGAGCCACGACCTGATCGATCGTCCTATCGAAGACCTCGTGCCGCCGCACGTGAAGTCCGATGAATTCCATCAGCGTTTCAAGAACTCGCTTTCCCGTGGCGAGCACTTTGCCGGTGCGGTGCGCCTGCTGCGTGGTGATGGCCAGGAAGCTTGGTTGCGTTCGATTGTGCAGCCGGTGCGCTCCGCGGACGGGCGGATCAGGCATTTTTCGATTTACTCCAGCGATCTGACACGCACCATCGAAGCGTCCCGTGAGCACGAGAACCTGATCGGTGCACTGGTGCGCTCGACGGCGGTGATCGAGTTCGACCTCAATGGCAACGTGTTGTCAGCCAACGACCGCTTTCTCAACGGCATGGGTTACAGCCTCGCGCAGATCAAGGGCAAGCATCACCGTCAGTTCTGTGAAGCGCAGGAACACACCAGCTCCGAGTATCAGGATTTCTGGCGCCGCCTGAATGCCGGTGAGTTCGTGGCCGGGCGCTTCAAGCGCGTCGACAGCCACGGCCGTACCGTCTGGCTGGAGGCGTCCTACAACCCGGTGGTCGATGCCAACAACAAGCTCTACAAAGTGGTGAAATTCGCCACGGTGATCACCGATCAGGTCAATCAGGAGCAGGCCGTTGCCGAAGCGGCGAACATCGCCTATGGCACCTCGCAGCAGACCGATCAGAGCGCCCAGCGCGGTACGGCTGTGGTGACTCAGGCGGTGAACGTGATGCGCGACCTGGCCAAGCACATGCAAACCGCGGGCGACGGCATCGAGGCGTTGAACGAACAATCGCTGGTGATCGGCACCATCGTCAAAACCATCAGCGGCATCGCCGAACAGACCAACCTGCTGGCGCTCAACGCGGCCATCGAAGCGGCTCGAGCCGGGGAGCAGGGGCGCGGTTTTGCGGTAGTGGCGGACGAGGTCCGGCAGCTGGCGTCACGAACCAGCCAGGCCACCGATGAAATTGTCCTGGTGGTGCGGCAGAACCAGGACATGGCGCGTAACGCGGTGTCCCTGATGACGGACGGCAAACTCCAGGCCGAACAAGGGCTGGCGCTGGCGGCCGAGGCGGGCACGGTGATCGTCGAGATTCAAGATGGCGCGCAGAAGGTGGTGAATGCGGTCGGACAGTTCGCCAATCAATTGTCGACTTGATCACTGACGACCGGGCGGATATCGCTACAATCGGCCTCTTTTCCCTGGAGCAGATGCCCATGAGCGCTTCCCATCGCCGCCCGGTTCCTTTGTCCAAGGCCTATCGCCTGCTCAATCATGGGCCGACCGTGCTGGTCAGCGCCGCCCATGACGGGCAGCGCAACATCATGGCGGCGGCCTGGGCCATGCCGCTGGATTTCGAACCGCCGAAAATCGCCGTGGTGCTCGACAAGTCCACCTGGACCCGGCAACTGCTGGAAGCGTCGGGCACGTTCGTGTTGAACGTACCCTGCGCCGCCCAGGCCGATATCGCACAAACCGTTGGTTCGACCTCGGGCCTGGAACTGACCCAAAGCCAGGGCCGGGACAAGTTCCAGACCTATGACTTGCAGACCTTCAGCGGCGAGCTGATCGACGCGCCGATGCTCGAAGGTTGCGTGGCCTGGCTGGAATGCCGGTTGCTGCCGGAGCCGAACAACCATCAACAGTACGACCTGTTCCTGGCCGAAGTGATTGCGGCCCAGGCGGACGAACGCGTGTTCAGCGACGGTCGCTGGCACTTCGAGGGGCACGATGCATTGCGCACCTTGCACCACGTGGCGGGTGGGCATTTCCTGACCATCGGTGATCCGGTGGACGGCAAAACCTTGCAGCCGTAAGGCTCACACCCAAATGTCATTCTCGGCCGTACGCTCGCCGCCCTTGTCCCCGGTGTTCAACACGCCCCGGGGTTCGATCAGCAGGAGTTTCACCTCCTGCGCGGCGAACGGTTTGTGCTCGATGCCCTTGGGCACCACATACATTTCGCCGGCGTTCACCAGCACGTGACCGTCGCGAAAATCGATGCGCAACTGGCCTTCCAGGACGATGAAGGCTTCGTCGGTATCGAGGTGGTCGTGCCAGATGAAATCCCCCAGCAACTTCACCACCTTGAACTGGTAGTCGTTCATTTCAGCGATGACCCGAGGTGACCAGTGCGGGTCGATGCGGGCTATTTTTTCGGCGAAGTTCAGGCTTTCGTAAGCGTTCATGAAGCAGCTCTCATGGTTGATCGTGAAACCACGATAACCAGCACTGCGGTGTGCTTCTTGTACGATTGTGCGTGGCTCAGCGGCGGTGCATTTTCATCCAGCGCGCTGGCGACAGGCCGTAGGTTTTGCTGAACTGGCGGGTCATGTGGCTCTGGTCGGTGAAGCCGGCGATCAGTGCGGCGCTGACCAGCGACTGGCCCTGAATCAGCAGCGAGCGGACCAGGTCCAGGCGTCGCATGGTCAGGTAGCGATAAGGGCTGGTGCCGAACAACAGTCGAAAATCCCGCGACAGGCTCCAGCGATCCCGACCACTGTGGTGCGCCAGTTCTTCCAGGGTCACGGTGCGATCCAGGGCGCTGTGCATATATTCCCGCGCGCGCTCGGCGGCCACGTAGTCAAAGGCGTGACGTTTGGCGGTCGCTCCGCTCACGCTGTTCAGGGCGTGCGCCAGATCGAACAGAGCGTCCTGTTCCTCCAGCAGTTCGAGCGGGCAATCAAGACTGCGCAGCAGCACTTCGGTGGCGGCGAACAGGCGTGGGTCGGTCGACAACCCGTTCCTGATGAACGGCAGCGGCTGGCCGCCGAGCATCTGCTGAATCAGCGCCGGCTCGATGTACATCATCCGGTACTGGAAACCGCTCTCTGTGCCGGCCTCGCCATCGTGGACCTCGTCCGGGTGCAGCACGATCGTTCCGCCGGGCAGACTGTGGCGCTGAGTGCCGCGGTACTGGAAGCTCTGCACGCCGGCCAGGGTATGCCCGATGGCATAGGTGTCGTGACGGTGCAGGTCGTAGCCATGACCGGCAAAAAACGCCTCGAAGCGCTGCAGCCCGCCGACATCGGGTGCGCGATGGAACCAGTCGTTGCGAGGCGGATACCGGGTCATGGTGATTGTCGTCTTGATCTCGATGCCGGACACGTTAACCCAGTGCTTGATCGTCTGTCTGCAAGCCGATGAAAGGCCTCGGGCGAGTAGAAAATCGAGGGCAAATGTTGCACTGTGTTGCACATTCTCTGTAGCCAAGAAGGCGACCCTGATCATGGAAACCTACCACCTGAGCTACGCCGCACCCTTGCTGTCGCTGGCGTTGTTGTGGACGGTCGCGGTGGTGACGCCGGGCCCGAATTTTTTCAACATTGCGCAGTTGGCCGCCAGTCAGTCCAAACGCCATGGCGTAGTGGCCGCGTTGGGCGTGGCGACCGGTACGATCCTGTGGGGGCTGGCGGGCGGGTTGGGCATCAAGTCGCTGTTCAGCGCGGCGCCGACGCTTTACCTGAGTTTCAAGATTGCCGGTGGCTGCTACCTGATCTATCTGGGCTTGAAACAGTTCAAGCGAAAAACGCCGGTTGTGGCAGGCGAGAGCGGCCCGGTTGACGGGGCAGGGCGCACGCTGTTGTCGGTGTACGGCCAGGGCTTTCTCGGCAACATGACCAACCCGAAATCCGCACTGTTCGTCGCCACCATCTTCGCCACGGCGATGCCCGCGTCGGTGCCACCGACGTTGCTGGCGCTGGCCGTGTTGACCATGGCCAGCCTGTCCTTCAGTTGGTATAGCGGCGTCGCGCTGCTGTTTTCCAGTCGTCGAATGGCACGGGCTTACGAGCGTTCGCGTAAATGGCTGGATCGCTTTGCCGGCAGTTGCTACCTGCTGTTCGGTGCGCATCTGGTGGCCAATCGTTGAGGAATTCTGAATGAGCAAACTGCGGGTAGGCATTATTTTTGGCGGCCGTTCGGCTGAACACGAAGTGTCGCTGCAATCGGCGAAAAACATCGTCGATGCGCTGGATCGGTCGCGCTTCGACCCGGTGCTGGTCGGTATCGACAAGCAAGGTCACTGGCACCTCAACGATCCGTCGAATTTTCTGTTGAATCAGGAAAACCCGGCGTTGATCGCCCTCAACCAGTCCAACCGCGAGCTGGCGGTGGTGCCGGGCAAGGCCAGTCAGCAACTGGTGGAAACATCGGGGCAGGAACTGCTCGGCCACGTCGATGTGATCTTCCCGATCGTCCACGGCACCCTCGGTGAAGACGGGTGCCTGCAAGGGTTGTTGCGCATGGCCGATCTGCCGTTTGTCGGCTCCGATGTGCTCGGCTCCGCCGTGTGCATGGACAAGGACATCAGCAAGCGCTTGCTGCGTGATGCCGGGATTGCGGTGACGCCGTTCGTGACCCTGACCCGCGCCACGGCGGCGCGTACCGGGTTCGCCGAAGTACAGGGCAAGCTTGGCCTGCCATTGTTCGTCAAACCGGCGAACCAGGGCTCCTCAGTGGGCGTGAGCAAGGCCAGCGACGAGGCTGAATACCGGGCAGCTGTTGAGCTGGCCCTGGGTTTCGATGAAAAGGTGCTGGTCGAGTCCGCCGTCAGCGGCCGTGAAATCGAATGCGCGGTGCTCGGCAACGAAGACGCCATCGCCAGTGGTTGTGGCGAAATCGTGGTACGCAGCGGGTTCTATTCCTACGACAGCAAGTACATCGACGCACAGGCCGCTGAGGTGGTGGTGCCGGCGGATATCAGCACTGAAGCCAGCGAGCGCATTCGTGCCCTGGCCGTCGAGGCGTTTCAGGTACTGGGTTGCTCCGGGCTGGCGCGGGTCGACGTGTTCCTGACCGAGAGCGGCGAAGTGTTGATCAACGAGATCAACTCGCTGCCCGGTTTCACCCGCATCAGCATGTACCCCAAGTTATGGCAGGCAGCCGGCATGACCTACAGCGAGCTGGTCAGCCGACTGATCGAACTGGCGCTGGAGAAGCACCAAGCGCGGCAGGCGCTGAAGATTTCTCGTTAGGTTTCAATTGACGACCGCTATGAGGTGGCGAACTACAAATGCTTCAGAGTGGTGCTGAAATCCGGGATTGAAGCGTGGGTGCATGTGAGCGTGTAGTTGCGCAACACTAGTTGACGATCAACTCTGCTTCACAGGTTTGATCAGGCTTTCGGCAGGGATGCCGAATAGATCATGAAGTTTCCAGATCATGGGAAGCGTCAATGCACGCTTGCCATTGAGTACTTCATAGACTCGGTTTGTCCGGCCTATAGCAGGCGCAAGGTCTGCGGCGGATAGACCAGATTGCTCCATGCGAAATTTTATTGCATCGATGGGGTTGGGTAGGTCGACAGGAAACTGCTTCGATTCGTACGCTTCAATCAGCGTAATCATGATATCGAAGTAATCGCCCTCCGGGGTACCAGGCTCGGGTTCGTTGTCGAACAGCGCTGAAACGCTCTTCAGGGCTGCACGATAGTCCTCGTCGGTGTGAATTGGACGAATATCCATGGGTTACTCCATTTCGACCGTATCTGCGTCGATTACGTCGTACTGTTTGTGGGTGCCGACAAATTTTATGTACACAGCCCCGAAGCGATAAGCCACAGCAACTACCAGCCGAAAGTCATTGCCCTTGATGTTGAAAACGACTCTGCGGCTTTTGAGAATGCTGGCGGTCGCAAAGTGAGCCTTTATGTCTGCTGACGTTTTCCATTCTGCGATTCTTGCCTCGTCAATCCAGGCCAGGAACGCTTGTTCCGAGCCCGGGTGTTTCTCCCAAAACCTTTTTAGCTGGCTAATAGCGATGATTCTCATAGCACGATCCTAGTCCCGTGTTGGGACTTATGCAAGTCTGAGGAGATTGTGGGGGCGCGAGTTCAATTTCTTCAATCAGCTCTCGCTGACAGCGTTTTTGGTGGAGCAAGCCTGACAGATGTCGGGAAAGCCGGGCTTCAAACTCTATCCAAAAAGCAGTTTTTTGCGGGTAGGAAAAAGCTATGGATGCTGAAAGATCTAGGCGGCTTTTCAATAAAAAAGGCTCACCTCTCGGTAAGCCTTTTCCGTGTCTTGTAGGACTCAATCCCCCAGCGCTTCCCCCTCACGCCGCGGATCCGCCCCTCCCGCCAGCGAAGCCTTTCCCTGCGCATCCTTGACTCGAACAATCGCCTGGGTCCCGCTGGTCATGTCGATCTCGTTCACGCTGTGCCCTTTGTCCTTCAACGCCTGGATCAATTCGGCGCTGAACTGCCCCTGTTCCAGCTCGGTCGGGCCGTTGCGGCTGCCGAAGTTGGGGAGGTTGATGGCGGTTTGCGGGTCGAGGTTCCAGTCGAGCAGGCCGATGGTGGCTTTGGCCACGTATTCGATGATTTGCGAGCCGCCGGGAGAACCGACGGTGGCGAGGAAATCGCCGCTCTCGCGATCGAAGATCAGGGTGGGCGCCATGGATGAGCGCGGGCGTTTGCCCGGTTCGACGCGGTTGGCGACTTTCTGTCCGTTTTCTTCCGGGATGAATGAGAAGTCGGTCAGCTGGTTGTTGAGCAGAAAGCCCTGGACCATCAAGTGCGAGCCGAAGGCCGACTCGACCGTGGTGGTCATCGATACCGCGCCGCCGAGGTCATCGACCGCCACCACTTGCGAGGTGGAAATGCGCAGCGGCGAGCGGTCCGGCGCATAGGCAACCTGGATGCCCGGCGGTGTACCGGGTTTCGCCGTGCCCATGCTGCGATCGCCGATCAGGGCGGCGCGACTGGCCAGGTAGGTCGGGTCGACGAGGCCTTTGACCGGCACGGGCACGAAGTCGCTGTCGGCGACGTATTGCGCGCGGTCGGCGTAGGCGAGGCGCTCGGCTTCGCTGATCAGGTGCACGGCCTGCGGGAGCGGCTCAATGCCGGCGGGTTTTGCACTCTTGACCGGTTTCAGTGGCGCCAGGGCGTAACGCGGGTCGCGGGTTTCCAGCGCCTGCAAAGTGCCGAGGATCTGCGCCACCGCGATGCCGCCCGATGACGGCGGCGGCATGCCGCATACCTGCCAGCGTTTGTAATCGGTGCACAGCGGCGCGCGCTCTTTGGCGGTGTAGCCGTTGAGGTCGCTCAGCGACAGGCTGCCGGGGTTGGCGTGGCCCTGAACCTTGGCGACGATTTCCTGGGCGATGGCGCCGGTGTACAGCGCGTCGGGACCTTCCTTGGCGATGCGTTTGAACACCGCGGCCAGTGCCGGATTTTTCAGCAGAGTACCTGCGGCTTTCGGGCTGCCGTCGGCGTTCATGAAGTACGCCATCATGTCTGGCGAACGTCGTATGGACGAATCCGCAGCGATCAACTTGTGCAGGCGTGGCGAGATGGGGAAACCTTCTTCCGCGAGGCTGATCGCCGGTTCAAACAGCTGCGCCCATGGCAACCGGCCGTGTTGCTGATGAGCCAGTTCCAGTGCCCGCAACACGCCGGGCGTGCCCACCGAACGACCGCCGATCTGCGCCTGGGTAAACCCCATTGGCGTGCCGTCGGCTTGCAGGAACAGTTTCTCGGTGGCGCCGGCCGGCGCCGTTTCGCGACCGTCGTAAGTGCGCACGGCCTTGCCGTCCCACAACACGATCAGCGCACCACCACCGATGCCCGATGATTGCGGCTCGACCAGCGTCAGCACCGCTTGCATGGCAATGGCGGCATCGATCGCCGAACCGCCCTGACGCAACATTGCCCGTCCGGCTTCGGCCGCGAGTGGATTCGCGGCGGCGGCCATATGTTTTGCGGCGTGCCGGGTTTGCAGGTCGGTGCGATAACCCGAGGCGGCTTCCGGCGCGAACGGCAATTTGGACGTGGGCGGAGCGTTACACGCCGCGAGGGTCAAGGCGCCGGCAATCAGCGAAAGAGCTGACAGGCGATAGCGATTCAAGCGAAGGGCTGAGAACACGCGGGGCACTCCGTCCGTGGGAAAGGATCAAGGGACTTTATCGGCGGACAGCAAGTGACGCAAACCGTCGGGCGTTTTTGTCCTTCATCCAGTGAGGGATTTTCTGTAGGGTCGTGAGGAACAGACAGGCCTGAACATCAACAAGAGGCAGACATGCAGACCGACTTTCCCGCGCAGCCCGGCTATGGCTCCCTGCGCGAACAGTTTCTGGCCGCCGCGAATGCCGTCGGCGCCACATTGACCGAGTACCCGCACCCGCTCAAAGGGCCGTTTGGCGAAGCATTGAGCACCGATGTGGCGGTGCTCGGTGATCCACGCGCCAAACGCCTGCTGATCGCGCTGAGCGGCACTCACGGGGTCGAGGGCTTCTATGGCTCGGGATGCCAGGTCAAATGGATGCAGGAGTTGGGCAAGCGCTCGCTGCCGGCCGATGTCGCGGTGGTGTTCGTCCACCTGATCAATCCCTGGGGCACGGCGTGGCTGCGTCGGGTCAACGAAGACAACATCGATCTGAACCGCAATCACCTGAATTTCGACCGTGCGTTGCCGGACAACCGTGCCTACGACGGGCTGCATGAAATCTATGCCTGTACCGAATTGCGAGGCCCCGGGCGGGATCGCGCCGATGCGCTGCTCGACGCGCAGATCCGCGAACACGGCTGGCCGGCGGTGATGTCGATTGTCGAGGGCGGTCAGCACCGTCATCCCGACGGCCTGTTCTACGGCGGGCGGGCACCGAGCTGGTCGAACCGAACGTTGCACCAGATCCTGCAGAAGCACGTTGCCCATGCCGAGGCGGCGATGTGTTTCGACTTGCACACCGGTGCCGGGGAATACGGTCATCCGATGTTACTGACCATCACCGAGTCGGCCTATCCGGCGCTGCCGGAGGCGCAGGCCATCTACGGGCCGTGGCTCTACACGCTGCTGACCGGTGCCGATACGCTGAGTGAAACCGGCGTGGCAGCGACTGCCACTGGCTATACCTCGCAAGCGCTGATCGATGCGCTGCCGCGGGTGCGACTGATGCCTTTCGTGATCGAATGCGGGACTTATCCGGGCGCCGAGGTGCATCGCCATCTGCGTGACGACCATTGGCTGCATTTGCATGGCAATCCAAGTGATGCGGTGGGGCGCGAGATCAAACTGAATCTGCTGGAGCAGTTCTATCCTGCCGACAGTGACTGGCAGGCGATGGTCTGGTTGCGCACGTGGCAGATCTGGGAGCGGGGATTGTCGGCGTTGGCGTCGATGCGTTTCTGACGGGGGGCGTGGCCGGGTGGGGATTTTGCGGTGTTTGTCAGGCCGCTATCGCCAGCAAGCCGGCTCCTACAGGTTTTGTGTTTGCCGAAGAATTTACGTACGACACATGACTTTGTGGGAGCTGGCTTGCCAGCGATGACGGTCTTTCATTCGATGCAAGGCTTGAGGTCCTCATCGCCGGCAAGCCGGCTCCTACAGGTTCTGCGTTGGGCAAAGCAGCCGTGTACTTTTCTGTGGGCATAAAAAAACGGCCTACCTTTCGGTAAGCCGTTTTTAGTACTTGGTGGCTACACAGGGACTTGAACCCCGGACCCCAGCATTATGAATGCTATGCTCTAACCAACTGAGCTATGTAGCCAAGTGGCGCGCATTATTCGCGGGAAACGAATATGCGTCAAGCGCTTTTTTAAAAAATTTATCTACGCTATCAACCGTTTATCAAAATCCCTCCGTCAACAGCGGTGAAGGGCAGCGCTGGAACCAGCGAGTGGCCTGTTCGTAAGCGTGGGCCAGTTGCAGGACGGCGAAGTCGGCCTGGTGCCTGCCGATGATTTGCAGGCCCATCGGCAAACCGTTCGAATTGAACCCCGCTTGCACGTTCGCCACCGGGCAACCGGACAAGGTGCCCGGGATCACCACCTCCATCCAGCGGTGATAAGTGTCCATGCTCACGCCTTCAATCGATGTCGGCCATGGCTGGGTTTTATCGAACGGGAACACCTGGGCGCTGGGCAGCAGCAAGTAATCGAACTTCTCGAACAACCGTGAGATCGCCCGGTACCAGTTGCTGCGATCCACCGAGGCCTTGAACACGTCGCTGGCGGACAGCTTGAGACCGTGTTCGATTTCCCAGCAGGCTTCCGGTTTCAACAGTGCGCGTTTCTGCGGGTCGGCGTAGGTCGCGCCGAGCGAGCCGGCGACCATCCAGTGACGCAAGGTTCGCCAGCTGCTCCACAGCTGTTGCGGGGCGAATTCCGGCTGCACCGCTTCAACGTGACAACCGATACTTTCGAAGTCGGCGAAGGTTTTTTCGCAGAGCTCGAGAATGCCTTTTTCCATCGGCAGATAGCCGTTGAAATCCCCGAGCCAGCCCAGGCGAGTGCCCTTGAAGTCGCGCTCCAGCGGCGCGGCGAAGGTGTTGCCGGATTCGGCGATGGACAAGGGCGCCCGAGCATCGGCACCCGCCTGCACCGACAGCAGCAACGCGGCATCGCGCACGCTGCGGGCCATCGGCCCTTCGTAGCCCAGCTGATCGATGAACAGGTCGGCGCTGTCATCGAAGGGCACGCGGCCCTGGGACGGACGGAAACCGAAGATGTTGTTGAACGCCGCCGGGTTGCGCAGCGAACCCATCATGTCGCTGCCATCGGCCACCGGCACCAGATGCATCGCCAGTGCCGCCGCTGCGCCGCCGCTGCTGCCGCCCGCCGTTTTGCTCGGGTCGTAAGCGCAACCGGTGGCGCCGAACAGCGGATTGTAGCTTTGCGAGCCGAGGCCGAATTCCGGGGTGTTGCTCTTGCCGATGATGATCGCGCCGGCGGCCTTGAGCCGCTCCACCATGATGCCGTCGCGGTCGGGAATGAAATCCTTGTACAGCGGCGAACCCAGCGTCGTGCGGATGCCACGGGTCAGCGACAGGTCTTTGACCGCATGGGGCAGGCCGTGCATCCAGCCACGGTATTCGCCCCGAGCCAATTCCGCGTCGCGAGCATCGGCCTGGGCCAGCAGGTCTTCCGGTGACTGCAGGCTGATCAGTGCGTTGACCTTCGGGTTGAAGCGATCGATGTGGGCAAGGTAAGTCTGCATCACTTCCCGGCAGGAAACCTGGCGCAGGCGGATGCGTTCGGCGAGTTCATGGGCCTGCAGCAGGACCAGTTCGCTGATGTTATTAGAAGTCATTGCAACGCTGCCTTTCGGACGGCTGGAGAAACGCCCCGTCACCGCGACGGGGCGGCAGAAATCAACGCATCAGGCTGGTCCAGAGACGGTCGGCCAGGCGGATCGCGCCTTCGCCGCAGGTCTTGCTGAACACCACCTGGGTGCCTTCGGGAATGTGCAGCTCCGGGGCGTCCTTGAGGCTGGCGTCGAGGAACGGTTCCACCCCTTTGATCGGGCTTTGGTGCTTGAGGAAGTTCTGGGTCATCGCGGCGTTTTCAGGCTGGCTGAGGAACGCGATAAACGCCTTGGCGTTCGCCGGGTTCTTGCTGCCGGTCGGGATCACCATGTTGTCGACCCACGCCAGCACGCCTTCTTTCGGGTAGAGGTATTTCAGGCTCGGTTTCATTTCCCGGGCGCGCATCGACGAACCGCCCCAGAACATCGACATGTCGACTTCACCCGCGGCCAGGTTCTCGCGAATCGAGCCGGCCTTGGAGCTGTAGGTTTTGACGAACGGCTTCTGTGCCTTGAGCAGTGTCAGCACCTGCTGCATCTGCTTGGGGTCTTCACTGCACAGCGGGATATTCAGGTACAGGCTGGCGACATCGATCACTTCGCTGGCCGAGTCGAACATGTTGATCCGCCCCTGCAATTCCGCCGGCGGCTCGTACAGCACTTTGTAGCTGTCGGCCGGGCCTTTGTAGCGTGCGGTGTCCAGCACCACGCTGGTAGTGCCCCAAATGAACGGAACGGAATACGCCCCTTCCGGATCCCAGGTCGGTTTTTTCAAGTTATCCACAACACCGGCGTAGTAGGGCTCGTTGACCGGGTCGAAGCGTTCCAGCAGGTTTTCCTTGATCAGGATCGGAATGAACTGGTGCGACGGAATCGCTACGTCGTAACCCGCGCCGCCCTGTTTAAGTTTGGCCAGCAAGGTTTCGTTGGAATCGTAGGAATCCACGGTGACTTCAATGCCGGTCTGCTTTTGGAACTTGGCGAGGATCTCCGGCGAAAAGTAGCCACTCCAGCTGACCACGTTGAGTTTTTCCGCGGCCTGAACACTGCCGGCCAAAGTCAGTAACAACGAGGTCCCGATGCTTGCAATCAACTTGCTCATGCTATTTCCCCACAGTACGTAGAAGGTTCAGGTGTTCTTTTTGCCCAGCAGGTAGGAGAGGCTGACGAACAGCACCGAGACGCCCAGGATCAGGGTCGAGACGGCGTTGACGTCGGGTGTCACGCCCATGCGCAACAGGCCGAAAATGAAGATCGGTAGGGTCGTGGTGCCGGCCTGGGAGACCATCATCGAGATCACGAAGTTATCCAGCGAGACGATGAAGGCCAGCATCAGCCCGGAGAAAATCCCCGGCATCAGCAGCGGCAGGGTGACTTTGCGAAACGTCCGCCACGGCCCGGCGTAGAGGTCGGCCGACGCCTGTTCCAGGGACAGGTCCATGTCATTGAGGCGCGCGCGGATCGGCAGGTAGGCAAACGGAATGCAGAACACCGTGTGCGCGATGATCAGGTTGCCGTAGCCCAGGGACACGCCGAGGGTGGAGAACAGCGCCAGCGTGGCGACGCCGACCACGATTTCCGGCAGCACCAGGGGCAACATGATCGCGCCCATCGACAGCTGCAGGCCCTTGAACTTGGCGCCCCGCGACGTGCCGAGGGCGGCGAGGGTGGCAATCGCCGTGGCGATCATGCTGGCGCACACGGCGATCAGCAGGCTGTTGCCGGCCGCCTGGCGCAGAGCCTGGTTGGCGAATGCCGCGCGGTACCAGTCGAGGCTGAAGCCGGTCCACACCGTTGCGGACTGGTTGGCGTTGAACGAGAAGACCACCAGCACCACGATCGGCGCGTAGAGGTACAGGTAGAACAGGAAACTGAAGCCGCCGAAGCCAGGGAAATCCTGCACACCCAGGCCGTTTCGCTTGAATAGACGCAACATCATGCACCTCCTTTCGCGATGCGCTGGCGCTCGGCGCGCAAGGCATACACCGTCAGCACCAGCATCACTGCCGCCATCAACACCAGGGACAGCGCGGCACCGAAGGGCCAGTTACGCGCATCGCTGAACTGACGGAAGATCAGGTTGCCGAGCATCATCCGTGTACCGCCGCCCAGCAATTCCGGAGCGATCATCGCGCCCAGGCAAGGTACGAACGTGAGGATGGCGCCGGCAAGAATCCCCGGCTTGGCGATCGGCAGCACCACTTTGCGCAAGGTGCGTAGACGTCCGGCGTAGAGGTCCTGAGCGGCCTCCAGCAGGCGGATATCCATCTTCTCCAGCGTCGCGTAGATCGGCAGCACCACGAAGGGCGCGTAGGTGTAAACCAGCCCCAGCAGCACCGCGCCGTCGGTGTAGAGCAGTTGCAACGGCTGGTCGATGACCCCGAGGCCCATCAGGCTGTTGTTGATCACCCCGGTGTTGCGCAGCAGCAGAATCCAGGCGTAGGTGCGGATCAGCAGGTTGGCCCAGAACGGCACGGTAATCAGGAAAATCAGCAAGCCGCGGCGGTTGGCCGGCTGCATCGCCAGCCACACCGCCACCGGAAAACCGATCAGCAGCGTGATGATCGTCGTCAGTCCGGCGATGCCGATGGAGCGCAAGGCGATCATCAGGTAGGAGTCGGCGAACGCCAGACTGTCGTCCAGTTGCCGTTCGAACAGCAACGAGGTGTAGGCGTCGCTGCTGAAGACTTTATTGACCCCGCCGTAGGGGTTGGCTTCCATCAGCGAATAGCCGATGACAATCAGGATCGGCACGATCAGAAACAGGCCGATGGCGATCAGCGCCGGGCTGACCCCGAGAAAGCTCTGGAAGGCCTTGCGGCGCTCCAGGGTGTTGGCGATCGGTAAGGCGTGCATGGCAAATCCTCGGGCTCAATCGTGCAGGACGCTGGCGCTGCCGCTGTCGAACAACAGGCCGGCCTGTGTGCCGACAGCGAAACGCAGGCTGCGGTCGACGCTGTTTGGCGTGCGCACGGTGAGGCGCGAACCGTCGCTGAGGCTGACTTGATATTGCAGGTCGGTGCCGAGGTAGATCTGTGCCTCGATCCGGCACGGCAATGCGCCGTTGGTGTTGCTTGGCACCAGGTGCAGACGCTCGGGGCGCACGGAGAGTGCGACGTTGGCGCCGACCTGAACATCGCTGCAAGGCTGTGCCGGCAGCGGATGCCCGGCGGGTCCGGCGAACCAGGCCTGGCCGTTTTCCACACGAGTGACCGTGCCTTCGATGAAGTTGGTTTCGCCGATGAAGTCCGCAACGAAGCGATTGCGCGGGCGTTCGTAGATGTCCTCCGGGCGTCCGACCTGTTGCACTTCGCCTTCGGACAGCACGGCGATGCGGTCGGACATGGTCAGCGCTTCTTCCTGGTCGTGGGTGACGAAGATGAAGGTGATGCCGGTCTTGGCCTGGATGGTTTTCAGCTCTTCACGCATGGCCTGACGCAGCTTGAGGTCGAGGGCCGACAGCGGCTCGTCGAGCAACAACACTTTGGGATGCGGTGCCAGTGCCCGGGCGAGGGCGACGCGTTGTTGCTGGCCGCCGGACAGTTGCGCCGGCCTGCGTGCGGCGAAGCGTTCCATCTGCACCAGCGCGAGCATTTCCCGCACGCGCTCGGCGACCTGGGTCTTGCTCATCACCTTGCCCATCGGGTGCGATTCGAGGCCGAAGGCCAGGTTCTCGGCGATGGTCATGTGCGGGAACAGCGCGTAATGCTGAAACACCGTGTTGACCGGACGCTCGAACGGCGGGCGGTCGGCGATGTTTTCGCCGTAGAGCAGAATCTCGCCCTCGGTGGGAAACTCGAACCCGGCGATCATCCGCAAGAGTGTGGTTTTGCCGCAGCCGGAAGGGCCGAGGAGGGTGAAGAATTCGTTGTCGCGAATGTCCAGGTCGATGCTTTTCAGCGCCACCGGACCGGACTGTGGATCTCCGTAGACTTTGCGTACCGAGCGGATGGACACCGCCAGTGTTTGCAGCGAATGCACAGCATTCATGCGTTACCTCCGATTCCCCCATCGCCTGCGGATGCGCTGATGTCAGCTGCGCCGTCGGGCCATGGATATTATTTTTTTGGGCAGGATCGAGATGTGTTCGGGTGTTGTGAGCCAGCTGTTTTTTGTTTTGCTGTGCTTCGATTATCAGTGAGGGGTTGCAGGGGCGAAACTTCAATTTTAACATACGACCTGTTAAATAATTTAATAGCAAAAGGTGTCCGGAACCATGCCTGACCACCGTTTACCGCCACTGAATGCGGTGCGTGCCTTCGATGCGGCGGCCCGTCTGGGCAGTTACGTCGAGGCCTCGAAGGCGCTGCACGTGACCCAGCCTGCGATTGGTCGGCATGTGAAGTTGCTGGAGGAATGGTTGGGCATCCAACTGTTCGAGCGCACCTCGCGCGGGGTGACCTTGACGCTGGCGGGCGAGAAATATCACCGCAAGATCGCGGCCGCCCTGCAGCTGATGATCGAGGCCGGGAAGGAGGCGCGCCCCAGGGACGCCGAGCGCTGGCTGCGGATCATGGTGGTGCCGGGCTTTGCCAAGCGCTGGCTGATGCCGCGTATTGAAACCATGCGGCATTTGCGCCCGGGCTTGAAATTCGCCATCGAGCCCAACTCCACCTTCACCGATGTCGATGGCAAGAGTGCTGACCTGGGAATTGTCTACGGCGTGGACGGGCAATATGCGCATTCCCGCGAGAGCCTGATTCGCCCGCGGGTGTTTCCGATCTGTACTCCCGATTATCTCGCCAGCGTAGCGCCGATCGAGAGTCCCGCTGATCTGGTGAAGCACAACCTGATTCATGTGGATGACGGTGAATGGTGGAACCTGTGGTTTGCCGCCCATGAGCTGGATGTGCACCTCACTTCGGACATGCTCTACGTCAACAATGACCATGCGCTGTCGGTGGCCGAGAGCGGGCAGGGTATTGCGCTGGCCAATGAAGTGCTGGTTCGGGAGGAGCTCAAAAGCGGCGCGCTGGTGCGGGCGCTGGATGCGGAGGTCAAGCTGGAGAGTTATCGGGTGTTGACGCCGTCTGCTGAGCTTTCGGCGGATGTTTCGTGGTTTATTCAGTGGTTGAAGATTGAGCTGGAGCGGGACTTTCCGGAGGCGGTGATTTTGCCTGTCTAGTTGCTGGCGATGAAATTTTCAGCTTTTTGCTTTTTGCTTTGGGTGGAGTACATATCCGTTGCTGCGGTGATGGCGGCTATTGGTTTCGCCCTTACGGCGAGTCACTTGGAGAAACGGAACGCCGCCCGGCGCCAAGTAACCAAGCGCTTTTGCCCCTTTCGTTCGGTGCCTCGCCTAGGCTCGGCATTCCCTCGCTCCGGTCCTGCTCCGTGGGCCCGCCGCCATCGGCCATCCATGGCCGGGGGCGGCTAACCCGGCATCCATGCCGGGTTGCCCACTGCGCAGAACCTGCGCTCGGCCTCTCGAGGGGGCGACCACCGCCACAGCCGCCGAGGCGGCCTTAAAGCCGACCTGGCTCTTTGGTCGACCGCGTTGTTCTTTTGGCTGCGACCTCATTCCGGATATGTACACCATTCCCCTGTAGGAGCCGGCTTGCTGGCGATGGACGTCAACGATGACGCGGGCTGTCTGGGTGAATGCAGCGTCTGGGCGTTTTTCGCCGGCAAGCCGGCTCCTACACGGGATTGGGTTCACACGGTCAAAACTGTAGGAGCCAGCTTGCTGGCGATGGACGTTAACGGTGACGCGGGCTGTCTGAATGAACGCGTTGTTTGGGCGTTTTTCGCCAGCAGGCTCGCTCCTACAGATGATGGGGTTCACACCGTCGAAATTGTAGGAGCCAGCTTGCTGGCGATGGACGTCAACGATGACGCGGGCTGTCTGAATGAACGCGTTGTTTGGGCGTTTTTCGCCAGCAAGCTGGCTCCTACAGGGGATCGCATGCGCTTTTGACTTTCACCACTCATCAGGCCGAGCGTTAGCTCGCCTTGGCTTTTGATCTTGCGGTACACGCCCCCGGCCATGGATGGCCGATGGCGGCGGGCCCACGGAGCAGGACCGGAGCGAGGGCATGCCGAGCCTAGGCGAGGCACCGAACGAAAGGGGCAAAAGCGCTTGGTTACTTGGCGCCGGGCGGCGTTCCGTTTCTCCAAGTAACTCGCCGTAAGGGCGAAACCAATAGCGGCCGTTACCGAAGAAACGGATATGCCCCCAAAGCCCTCAGCCCAACCGAAACCGCCCCGTGTTATCACTCAACGCCTTGCTACCCTGACTCAACGTATCCGCCGCCTGATTCACCGCCCGCGCCCCTTCCAGCAAACGGACCGCCGCCTGATCAACCTGCTGGATGTTGCCGCTGACTTCGTCCGCCGTCGTCGCTTGCTCGTCGACCGCCGTGGCGATCTGCGCCAGCGTATCGGTGACACTCTGCACAGCGCTGGCAATTTCCCCCAGGCGCTCGCCAAGACCAGTGACCGCCTCCGCATCGGATTGCGCCTGGCCGCAGGCAGCTTCCATCAGGCTCACGGCTTCATTCACCGTGTTGCGCAAACTATCGACAGTGCCGGCGATCTGCGCGGTGGACGATTGGGTGCGTTGCGACAGGCTGCGCACCTCATCGGCCACCACCGCAAAGCCACGGCCCTGTTCACCGGCACGCGCGGCCTCGATGGCGGCGTTGAGCGCCAGCAGGTTGGTCTGCTCGGCGACACCGCGAATGGTGTCGACCACCAACTGAATCTGCTGCCCTTGTTCACTGACTCGCCCGAGTGCCGCCGCCGTGTCATTCAAGCGCTGATTGAGCTGCTGAATGCTCGCGGTGGTGCGCTGGCTGTCGCGGCTGCTGTCGGCCGCGATGCGGTGGGTGTGCTGGGCGCTGCCGGAGGCCTGTTCGCAACTTTGGGCGACGCCTTGGGACGTGGCGGCCAACTGCGTGGCCGCCGCCGCGATCTGACTGATCTGCAATTGCTGCGCTTCGACCTCACCCAACGCACCGCTGGAATGATGGTTGAGCGTGCGCACCGCGTTACTCAGCTGCAAGGTTTCGTGATCGACCCCCAACAGGCTGTTGCGCAGTTGCACCACGGCCACGTTGAGTGCGGTGCTGATCGCCGCCAGTTCGTCACGACCCTCGACCGGCACTTGCAGGCTCAGGTTTCCATCGCGCAAGGCTTCGGCCAACAAGGTGATGCCGCTGGCACTACGACGGATCGAAGCCTGCAAGCAGATGAACAGGTACAACGCGGCCAGCAACAGGCAACCAAAAATCACGGCCACCAGAATGAACTGACGAATTGCCGAACCGTGGTAGTAATCCAGACGCAGATCCAGCGAGACCAGCGACTGCTGGCGCAACGAAGCGAGATCGGTGAGCAGGGCGTCCAGGTTGTGTTCGAACTCCTCGGGCTTGAGCTTGATGCTGCCGCCAAACACGCCGTCATCGAGCACTTTCAGCTCGGCGTCGAGGTGCTTGAGGCTGTCGTGGTATTGCCCGGCCCAGGCCTGCAAGGCGCTCGGCAGGCGGGCTTCCAGCAGGGTCGCGGTTTTGACCAGCTGTTCGCGGGCATCGCCAATGCGGCTGCGCAGGTCGCGCAGTTGCAGGCGGCTTTGCAGGGTGAATTGCCCCGACACCACCGACGCCTGGCCAACGCTGGCCAGACGGCCGACGCGCTCGATCAGGTCCGGCGCGTGCTGCGTCGAGATCTGCGTCAGCAGGTAGGTTTCCAGCCACGGCGCGAGCGTCAGGCGATTGTCCATGGCGATCTGTTCACGCAGGGCTTGCAGGGCGCTCAAGGCGTTGGTGAAACGGTCGTAACCATCCGGCCACCAGCCGACGCCGCTCAGGCTTTTCGAGTCGAGGCCATTCAACGCGGTTTGCAGCGCCTGATAGCGCGTGAGGGTTTCGCCCTCGGCACCTTCGGTCTGCAAGGCGTTGCCAAGGTCCGTGGTGGCCTGGGCAACGGCCGGCTGCACGGCATCGAACGCGGCCATCGCGGCGAGAGTGGCCGGTGTCGGTTGGCGAGTGGTTTCGGTGGCGCGCCAGCGCGCGGCGCGGTCACGCTGGGCGGCAAGCAGGTTATCGAGCGCATCCAGTGCGAGCAGTTGCCGGACCCCGGCACGCTCGCCGGAGATCAGGTTGAGTTTGGCGCGATAGTCCTGGCCGATCATCAGCAGGCTGCCCGCGAGCGGCAGGATAAACAGTAGAAACAACAGCTGAAATTTGCGTGCGAAGCCGAAACGCCCCAGCAGCCCGATCCCCGGAGATAAAAAAGCCTGCATGCCCCATGACTCCTGTGGACACCACGCACCAATGGCGTGCGTCGAAGTCGTTGCGACCGCGACTCGTGCCCTTTTTAAAGGCCTCGAAAGTTCACCCTCGCCAGCTCTGTAGGCCGACTCTGTAGCGAAACTTCCCATTCTCGGTGCCCTTTGTAAGGGCGCCGCGTTGAAGGTGATAAACAAGGCAAGATTCAGACCATGGCGATGGGCTATTACCGGCGTATACCTGTAGGAGCGAGCCTGCTCGCGATGCGCGTACAGGCACTGCGTTAATTCAGAAAATACACGTCACCGTTAACGACCATCGCGAGCAGGCTCGCTCCTACAGGGGGAGGAAGAGGGAATTAGTTCGTTAGCTGGCTAAGGGGATGGCGCTGTTGCACTGAAAAATGGCACATTGACGCACCTGCCCGTGTGCACCCATCTGCTGTACGGAAATTCCCATGGCTATCAGCAATGCCCAGACCGGCACAACGCCGGCGTCCGCGACTTCACAAAGCAGCCCGCTGGTCATGCGCATCATCGGCGCCGTTGCGCTGGCGCATTTGATCAACGACCTGATTCAGTCGGTGCTGCCGTCGATTTACCCGATGCTCAAGGCCAACTATGGCCTGACCTTCACCCAGGTCGGCCTGATCACGTTGACCTTCCAATTGACCGCTTCGCTGTTGCAGCCGTGGGTCGGTTACCACACAGACCGTCATCCCAAGCCGTGGCTGCTGCCGGCCGGGACGGTGTGCACCTTGATCGGCATCATGATGATGTCGGTGGTCGGCACCTTCCCGTTGATTCTGCTGGCGGCGGGGTTGATCGGCATTGGCTCGTCGACCTTTCACCCGGAAGCTTCGCGCATCGCCCGACTGGCTTCGGGCGGGCGCTTCGGTCTGGCGCAATCGACCTTCCAGGTCGGCGGTAACGCGGGCTCGGCCTTCGGTCCGTTGCTGGCGGCGGCAATCGTCATTCCGTTCGGCCAGGGCCATGTCGCGTGGTTCGGGCTGTTCGCGGTGTTTGCGCTATTCGTGCTCTACCGGATCAGCCGCTGGTACGCCCATCACCTGAACCTGTTCAAGCTCAAGCAAGGTCAGGCCGCCACCCATGGCTTGTCGAAGGGCCGGGTCATCAGTGCGCTGGTGGTGCTTGGGCTGCTGGTGTTCTCCAAGTATTTCTACATGGCCAGTCTGACCAGTTACTTCACCTTCTACCTGATCGAGAAATTCGACCTCTCGGTGGCCAGTTCGCAGCTGCACCTGTTCCTGTTTCTCGGGGCGGTGGCGGCGGGGACGTTCTTCGGCGGACCGATTGGCGACAAGATTGGGCGTAAGGCGGTGATCTGGTTTTCGATCCTCGGCGTTGCGCCGTTCACCCTGATCCTGCCGCACGTTGATCTGTTCTGGACCAGCATCCTGAGCGTGGTGATCGGCTTCATCCTGGCCTCGGCGTTCTCGGCCATCGTGGTGTATGCGCAGGAACTGGTGCCGGGCAATGTAGGAATGATTGCCGGCGTATTCTTCGGGCTGATGTTCGGTTTCGGCGGGATTGGCGCGGCGTTGCTGGGGCATCTGGCGGACATTCACGGCATCGAATACGTGTACTACCTGTGCTCGTTCCTGCCGTTGTTCGGGGTGTTGGCGATCTTCCTGCCGAGAACCAGAAAGGCCTGAACACCGCCCCTGCAAGACGGGGTGTTGCCCGGATTTCAGGCACAAAAAAGCCGCGTATCAAACGCGGCTTTTTCTTGGGCGGCTGCTGCTTCCTGAAACTTAGACGTTGAAACGGAAGTGCATCACGTCACCGTCTTTCACGATGTAGTCCTTGCCTTCCAGACGCCATTTACCGGCTTCCTTGGTACCAGCTTCGCCCTTGTACTGGATGAAGTCGTCGTAGGCGATGACTTCGGCGCGGATGAAGCCTTTTTCGAAGTCGGTGTGGATCACGCCAGCGGCTTGCGGTGCGGTGGCACCGACGCGGACGGTCCAGGCGCGGACTTCTTCGACACCGGCGGTGAAGTAGGTCTGCAGGTGCAGCATTTCGTAGCCGGCGCGGATCACGCGGTTCAGGCCAGGCTCTTCGAGGCCCAGGGCTTCGAGGAACATGTCTTTCTCTTCGCCGTCATCCAGCTCGGCGATTTCCGCTTCGATCTTGTTGCAAACCGGAACAACCACGGCGCCTTCATCTTCGGCGATGGCCCGGACCACGTCCAGGTGCGGGTTGTTCTCGAAACCGTCTTCAGCGACGTTGGCGATGTACATGACCGGTTTGGTGGTCAGCAGGTGGAAGCCCTTGATCACCGCTTTTTCGTCAGTGCCCATGCTCTTCATCAGGCTGCGCGCCGGCTTGCCTTCGGTGAAGTGAGCGATCAGTTGCTCCAGCAGGCCTTTCTGGACCACTGCGTCCTTGTCACCGCCCTTGGCGTTACGCGCGACTTTCTGCAGTTGCTTCTCGCAGCTGTCGAGGTCGGCGAAGATCAGTTCCAGGTCGATGATTTCGATGTCGCGTTTCGGGTCGACGCTGTTGGAGACGTGGATCACGTTCTCGTCTTCGAAGCAGCGGACCACGTGGGCGATGGCATCGGTTTCACGGATGTTGGCCAGGAACTTGTTGCCCAGGCCTTCACCTTTCGACGCGCCGGCAACAAGGCCTGCGATGTCGACGAATTCCATGGTGGTCGGCAAGATGCGCTTTGGATTGACGATGGCAGCCAGGGCTTCCAGACGCGGATCCGGCATCGGCACGATACCGCTGTTCGGCTCGATGGTGCAGAAGGGGAAGTTCTCGGCCGCGATCCCGGATTTGGTCAGGGCGTTGAACAGGGTGGACTTGCCGACGTTAGGCAGGCCGACGATGCCGCAATTGAATCCCATGGTGTTTCCCCTCGGATAAGAGTCAGGCCTTCTGGCTGTGCAGGTTTTTCATCGCGCGGTTCCATTCCCCGGCGAGGATATCCGGCAGCACGCCGAGGGCAAAGTCGATGCTGGCATCGAGTTTTTCCTGTTCGGCGCGTGGCGCACGACCCAGGACGAAATTTGAAACCATACTGGCTACGCCCGGATGGCCGATGCCAAGCCGCAAGCGGTAGAAGGTATTCTGATTGCCCAGTTGCGCGATGATGTCGCGCAACCCGTTGTGACCGCCATGGCCGCCGCCCTGTTTGAGCTTGGCAACGCCCGGAGGCAGGTCGAGTTCGTCATGCGCCACCAGGATTTCTTCAGGCTTGATGCGGAAGAATCCTGCGAGTGCCGCGACGGCCTGGCCGCTGCGGTTCATGTACGTGGTGGGTATCAGCAGACGAACATCCTGACCCTGATGCGAATAGCGCCCGGTCAGGCCGAAATATTTGCGATCCGCCACAAGGTTCACACCTTGCGCGTTCGCGATGCGCTCAACAAAAAGGGCCCCTGCGTTATGCCGGGTCTGTTCGTATTCAGCGCCTGGATTTCCCAGGCCAACGATCAGTTTGATGGCAGTCACGATAGGGGCCCTTCCTTGGAGTGGTGGATAACATCGCCGCAATCTGGGTGTGCGGCGAAAGTGGACGACAAGTGCTCATTTACCATTATGTAAACTCCGCGTTCTCGCCCGCTTTCTCGCTACGTTCCAGTCCGCGATGTTACCTGGTCACTCCGGCATCACAGAGTGAATTACTCTGCAGCGCCTTCAGTAGCTTCTGGAGCAACACGTGGAGCGTGGACGTTGGCAACAGCCTTGTCATCGCCGTGTGCCAGAGCAACAAACTCAACGCCTTTAGGGGCTTTGAGGTCGGACAGGTGAATGATCGAACCGATTTCGGCGTTAGCCAGGTCGACTTCGATGAACTCAGGCAGGTCTTTCGGCAGGCAGGAAACTTCGATTTCCGAAGTCACGTGCGAGATTTCGCCGCCTTTCTTGATCGGTGCTTCTTCGTTGATGAAGTGCACTGGAACGATAGCGGTCAGTTTCTGACCAGCTACTACGCGTACGAAGTCAGCGTGCAGTACGTGGCCTTTGGACGGGTGACGTTGCAGAGCTTTGATCACGACGTTTTGCTTGGTGCCGCCAACGTTCAGCTCGATGATGTGGCTGTAAGCCGCTTCGTTTTCGAGCAGTTTGGCAACTTCTTTAGCCAGCATGCTGATGGATTCAGGGGCTTTGTCGCCACCGTAAACTACAGCTGGTACCAGGCTTGCGAGACGACGCAGGCGGCGGCTCGCACCTTTCCCCAGGTCGGAACGCACTTCAGCATTCAGAGTAAAATCGTTCATGTTGTATCTCCAAAATAACCACATTCGCCCCAGCGTTTGCGACCAGCGCTAAAGGCGATATGGGCAAAAAAGCCCCGCCCCGACAGGAATGCCGGGGCGGGGCGCTTTTCGTCAACGGGATGATCGAGAAGGGCAGGGCCCTTAACGGAACATCGCGCTGATCGATTCTTCATTGCTGATGCGGCGGACCGCTTCGGCAACAACCGGCGCGATATCCAGTTGACGGATACGCGAGCAGGCTTGAGCAGCAGCGGACAACGGGATGGTGTTAGTCACCACCAGTTCGTCCAGCATGGAATTTTCAATGTTTTCGATCGCCCGACCGGACAGCACAGGGTGTGTGCAGTAGGCGAAAACCTTGGCAGCGCCATGCTCTTTCAAGGCCTTTGCCGCGTGGCACAGAGTGCCGGCGGTATCGACCATGTCATCGACCAGAATACAGGTACGCCCTTCGACATCACCGATGATATGCATCACTTCAGAGTGATTGGCTTTCTCACGGCGTTTGTCGATGATCCCGAGATCAACGCCCAGGGATTTGGCAACGGCCCGTGCACGCACGACGCCACCAATGTCCGGGGACACGATCATCAGGTTTTCGAAGCGCTGATCTTCAATGTCATCCACCAGAACCGGGGAGCCGTAGATGTTATCTACCGGAATATCGAAGAAGCCCTGAATCTGGTCAGCATGCAGATCAACCGTGAGAACACGATCGATGCCGACTACGGTAAGCATGTCAGCGACGACTTTCGCGCTGATAGCCACACGTGCGGAACGCGGACGGCGATCCTGACGGGCATAACCAAAGTAAGGAATAACAGCAGTGATACGAGTAGCCGAGGAGCGGCGGAAGGCATCAGCCATCACTACCAGTTCCATCAGGTTATCGTTGGTCGGAGCGCAAGTCGGCTGAATAATGAAGACATCTTTACCGCGGACGTTTTCATTGATCTCGGCTGTGATTTCGCCGTCGGAAAACTTACCGACAGAGATGTCACCGAGAGGGATATGCAGCTGACGTACGACACGCCGAGCCAGATCGGGGTTAGCATTCCCCGTAAAGACCATCATCTTGGACACGCGCAGTACCTAGAGGCTGAGGGTAACCTGGATGAGTATAGAAAATGGCAGGGGCGGCTGGATTCGAACCAACGCATGGCAGGATCAAAACCTGCTGCCTTACCGCTTGGCGACGCCCCTGTATCTGTTGCAACGAGTACCCAGTACTCGGTTCCTTTAGAGCAGACTTTGCAGCTTGCGATGCAACATCGAAACGTTGCTTCCTTTTGCTACAAACCCTGTAAGGGTCTCTGTAAGAAGGGCCGAGACTTTATCAGCTTCAGCTTTGCTTGGGAAGCCCCCAAACACACAACTTCCAGTTCCGGTGAGTTTTGCTTCGGTAAAATTACCTAACAAATTCAATGCGTTACGAACATCTGGATAACGCCTTGCTACCACCGGTAAGCAGTCATTTCGACTGTTTCCCTTGGGAACGGGGCGCACTTTAATGGGAGAAGAGTTACGTGTCAACAACGGATCTGAAAAAATTTCTGCTGTACTTACAGAGACTTGCGGCACAAGCACGAGATACCACGGTTCTTCGGGGTCTACAGGGGTAAGTTTCTCGCCAACGCCCTCCGCGAAAGCCGCGTGGCCACGCACGAAAACCGGGACATCGGCGCCCAGCGTCAAGCCCAGCGCGGCGAGTCGATCCTCATCCCAACCCAGTTGCCAGAGGTGATTCAGACCGAGCAAAGTCGTCGCGGCATTCGAACTGCCGCCACCGATTCCGCCGCCCATGGGCAGAATTTTTTCGATCCAGATGTCGATGCCGAGCGAACAACCGGATTGCTCCTGAAGTTTTTTCGCGGCGCGGACAATCAGATTGCTGTCGTGGGGCACACCTTCGAATTCGGTGTGCAGTTGAATCACCCCGTCGTCGCGCACGGCGAAGGTGATCTCATCGCCGTAGTCGAGGAACTGAAAAATTGTCTGCAACTCGTGGTAACCGTCTTCACGGCGGCCGAGGATGTGCAGCATCAGGTTGAGTTTGGCCGGGGAGGGCAAGGTCAGGCGTGGGGCGCTCATGTTCATTGCCCCAGCTTGCGTGGTTGCCATTCCTTGATCACCAGCGTGACGTCAAGGTCGGCACCGTGCAGTTTGATCCGCTCGGGCAGCCAGAAGCCGTTTTGCTCGGCATAGCTCAGGTATTCGACTTGCCAGCCATCCTGATCCAGATTGGCCAGGCGGCTGTTGCCGTCGAGGGTCAGACGACTCTTGCTGTCCGGCGCCGGGAGTCCGCGAACCCACCAGGCCAGATGCGACACCGGCAGTTTCCAGCCGAGCTGTTCTTCGAGCAGCACCTCCGGATTCGGCGCGTCATAGCGTCCCTGATTGGCCACTTCCAGCGAGACCTTGCCCGGGCGCCCGGTCAACCGCGCTGCACCGCGACCCAGCGGGCCGGAGAGGCGAATGTCGTAGTAATCCTGTCGCTGCAGCCAGAACAGCGTGCCGCTACCGGAGTCTTTCGGTGCGCGAATGCCGATCTTGCCGTTGATCTGCCAGCCATCAAGGCTGGTCAGTTGCTGTTTGTGCTCGCGCCATTGGGTCGGGTCGCCCTGGCCCTGAACGGATTCGCGGGCACCGAAGCCCGCGCAACCGGCGAGCAGGGCGATGAAACTGAACACGATGAAGTGGCGCAAAAACATAATCTTAAAGAGTCTCTGATCCGGTCAGGCGTTTGATGGTGCCGCGCAGGACGGGGCTGTCGGGTTGTTCCTTGAGGAATTTGCCCCAGATTTGCCTGGCTTCTTTTTGCTTGCCGTTGGCCCACAGGACTTCGCCGAGGTGAGCGGCCACTTCCTGATCGGGGAAACGATCCAGCGCCTTGCGCAACAATTGTTCGGCTTCGTCGAGGTTGCCCATGCGGAAATTCACCCAGCCGAGGCTGTCGAGGACCGCCGGGTCTTCCGGATTGATCTTGTGCGCCTGTTCGATCAACGCCTTGGCTTCGGCGTAACGCGTCGTGCGATCGGACAGGGTGTAGCCGAGGGCGTTGAGGGCCATCGCGTTGTCCGGGTCGCGCTTGATGATCAGGCGCAGGTCTTTTTCCATCTGCGCCAGGTCATTGCGTTTTTCCGCCTGCATGGCGCGGGTGTACAGCAGATTCAAATCGTCCGGGTATTGCTGCAAGGCTTTGTGCAGGACACTCCAGGCCTTGTCCCCCTGATTGTTGGCGGACAGGGTTTCGGCTTCGATCAGATACAGCTGGATCGCGTAATCGGGTTGCTCATCGCGTTCTGCCGCCAGACGGCTTTGCGCTTCGGCGGTCTTGCCGTTGTTCATGAGGATATCGGCCTGACGCAATTGCGCCGGCAGGTAATCGTTGCCGGGGCCGACCTGGGCGTATTCGATCAGGGCGCCCTGGGGATCGTTGCGCTCTTCAGCGATACGTCCGAGGTTCAAATGCGCTGAATCGACATGGCTTTCCCGTGCGATCAGGTCTTCCAGGTAACCCTTGGCCTCGTCCCAGGCCTTGGCTTCCAGGCAGACCAGTGCCAGGGAATAACGCAGTTCGTCGTCTTCCGGATACTGCTGAACCAGGCTCGAGAACTCGGCCTTGGCGTCGTCCATGCGGTCCTGCTCGACTAGCATGCGCGCGTAAGTCAGGCGCAGACGCTTGTCGTCCGGGTACTTCTTGATGCTTTTCTGCAGCAGCGGCAAGGCTTCATCGCCGCGATCGAGGGTTTGCAGCAGACGCGCGCGCAGCAGAATCGGGGCGATTTCGCCGTCGTCCGGCGGATTGTCTTCCAGCAGGGTCAAGGCGCCTTTGCTGTCGCCGTCCTGCTGCATCAGCAGGGCCTTGCCGAAAATCAGCTGGCTGTTGTTCGGATGACGCTGCAATAAACGGTCAAAACTTTTCATCAGACCGTTGCGGGTTTCCTGGTCGGTGTCCGCGGCGGACAGCGCAAGGAAGTCGAAATGCGTGTCGCCCTTGCCTTGCAGGACTTTCTCCATATAGGCCATGGAGTCGTCGTAACGCCCGGCTCGCGCCAGTTGCACGGCGGCGGCCCGTTGCGCCTCGAGGTCGTCCGGGGCGTTTTTCGCCCAGATCAGCGCGGTGTCCAGGGCGGCCTGATCGGCGCCCAGGTACTCGGCGATGCGGAACGCCCGCTCGGAGATGCCCGGATCCTGGGTGTTGATGGCCTGGGTCACGTAGTTGTCCAGCGCAATGTCGAAACGATTGCGCTGGCCAGCCAGTTCGGCGCTCAACAGACTGAAGACGGTTTCTTCACTGAATGAGCTGTAGACCTTGGGCTTTTCAGGGGCCGGAGTGCTGTCTTCGACCGGCGGCGTACCGTCCGACGAAACGGGTGCCATGGACTGGCAGCCGCTGAGGAAGACAAAAGCGAGGAGCAACGCGGAAGATCTATTCATATAGGAAGAGGACGACTAACCTGCGGTCGGATCATCATGACACAAGCCTTCGGCCAAACATAACCGGCCGACCACTTCGATTTGCACTATCCCTTGTAGGAGCGAGCTTGCTCGCGAAAAACCTATAGGCGCGGCGTACATTCAGGCAGCCCGCGTCATCGTTAACGTCCATCGCGAGCGAGCTCGCTCCTACAGGGGGATGGTGTAAACGAGAACCGCTCGCAAACCCGGACACCACCTACCGGACCAATAGAGATCGAGTAGTTGTCCTCGTTGTGGCGAAGTAGGACAATTGCCGGCTTCACGTCACCATCAGCGACCTTGAATGGCCTTCCTTGCACTCGGTATTAACCACAAGACTGCTTCAGTAGACGTCCGCGAGCGCGTGGCCTTTACCCCTGAGCAGCTGGTTGAGGCCTTGCAGCAGCTCTGCCGACTCACCGACAGCCGCGAAGCTGCGATCCTCTCCACCTGCAATCGCAGTGAACTCTATATAGAACAGGATCACCTTTCGGCTGACATCATCCTGCGCTGGCTGGCCGATTATCACCATTTGAGCCTCGAAGAGCTGCGCGCGAGCAGTTATGTGCACGAAGAGGATGCGGCAGTTCGTCACATGATGCGGGTCGCTTCCGGGCTCGATTCGCTGGTGCTGGGCGAGCCGCAGATTCTCGGCCAGATGAAATCCTGCTACGCCGTGGCCCGCGAGGCCGGCACCATCGGCCCGCTGCTCGGTCGCCTGTTCCAGGCGACGTTCAACGCCGCCAAGCAAGTGCGCACCGACACCGCCATCGGTGAAAACCCGGTGTCCGTGGCGTTTGCCGCGGTCAGCCTGGCGAAACAGATTTTCAGCGACCTGCAACGCAGCCAGGCCTTGTTGATCGGCGCCGGCGAGACCATCACCCTGGTCGCCCGCCATCTGCATGAGCTCGGCGTAAAACGTATCGTCGTCGCCAACCGCACCCTCGAACGTGCGAGCATCCTGGCTGAGCAGTTTGGCGCCCATGCCGTATTGCTTTCGGACATCCCGGCTGAACTGGTGCGCAGCGACATCGTCATCAGTTCCACCGCCAGCCAGTTGCCGATCCTCGGTAAAGGCGCGGTGGAAAGTGCCTTGAAACTGCGCAAGCACAAACCGATCTTCATGGTGGACATCGCCGTACCGCGCGATATCGAGCCTGAAGTCGGCGAGTTGGACGACGTTTACCTGTATAGCGTCGACGATCTCCACGAAGTGGTCGCCGAAAACCTCAAGAGCCGTCAAGGCGCTGCGCAAGCGGCAGAGGAAATGGTCTCGGTGGGCGCCGAGGATTTCATGATCCGCCTGCGCGAACTGGCGGCGGTGGACGTGCTCAAGGCCTATCGTCAGCAAAGCGAACGCCTGCGCGACGAAGAATTGCAGAAAGCCCAGCGGATGCTGGCCAACGGCAGCAGCGCCGAAGACGTGCTGGTGCAGCTGGCGCGTGGCTTGACCAACAAACTCCTGCACGCCCCGAGCGTGCAGTTGAAAAAGCTCTCTGCCGAAGGTCGCCTCGACGCACTGGCCATGGCCCAGGAACTCTTTGCCCTCGGTGAGGGCTCATCGGATAGCTTTTCGGATAAAAAACCGCAATGAAAGCGTCACTGCTCAATAAGCTGGACATCCTCCAGGACCGTTTCGAGGAATTGACCGCCTTGCTTGGCGACGGCGAGGTCATTTCCGATCAGACCAAGTTCCGCGCCTATTCCAAGGAATACGCGGAAGTCGAGCCGATCGTCGACACCTATAAACAGTTGCTCAAGGTGCAAAGCGACCTCGAAGGTGCCCAGGCCCTGCTCAAGGACAACGACCCGGACATGCGCGAAATGGCCGTGGAAGAAGTCCGCGAAGCCAAGGAACAACTGATCGAGATCGAAGCCCGACTGCAACGCCTGCTGCTGCCCAAGGACCCGAACGACGGACGCAACGTGTTCCTCGAAATCCGCGCCGGCACCGGCGGTGACGAGGCGGCGATTTTCTCCGGCGACCTGTTCCGCATGTATTCGCGTTACGCCGAGCGTCGCGGCTGGCGGGTGGAGATCCTCTCGGAAAACGAGGGCGAACATGGCGGTTATAAAGAAGTCATTGCCCGCGTCGAAGGCGACAACGTCTACGGCAAGCTGAAATTCGAATCCGGCGCGCACCGCGTGCAACGGGTTCCGGCCACTGAATCCCAGGGCCGCATCCACACCTCGGCCTGCACCGTGGCGGTATTGCCCGAGCCGGACGAGCAGGAAGCGATCGAGATCAACCCGGCGGACCTGCGGATCGATACCTACCGCTCCTCCGGTGCCGGCGGTCAGCACGTCAACAAGACCGACTCGGCGATCCGCATCACGCACTTGCCGTCCGGTATCGTCGTCGAGTGCCAGGAAGAACGTTCCCAGCACAAGAACCGCGCCCGGGCGATGTCCTGGCTGTCGGCCAAGCTCAACGACCAGCAGACCAGCGCCGCAGCGAATGCCATCGCCAGCGAGCGTAAGTTGCTGGTGGGTTCGGGTGATCGCTCGGAGCGGATCCGCACCTACAACTTTGCTCAGGGCCGGGTCACCGATCACCGGGTCAACCTGACGCTGTACTCTCTCGACGAAATCCTCGCGGGTGGCGTCGATGCGGTGATCGAGCCGTTGCTGGCCGAGTATCAAGCGGACCAGTTGGCGGCCATCGAATGACGATCATTGCCAGCCTGTTGCGCGCCGCTGATCTGCCCGACTCGCCGACGGCGCGCCTGGATGCCGAATTGCTGCTGGCCGCAGCGTTGGGCAAGTCCCGCAGTTTTCTGCACACCTGGCCGGAGCGCATCGTGCCGAGCGACGCGGCACTGAAGTTTGCCGAGTACCTGCAACGCCGTCGCGGCGGCGAGCCGGTGGCCTACATTCTCGGCCAGCAGGGTTTCTGGAAACTTGATCTGGAAGTCGCGCCGCACACCCTGATCCCGCGCCCGGACACCGAACTGCTGGTGGAAGCCGCGCTGGAATTGTTGCCGGCCACGCCTGCGAAAGTGCTCGATCTTGGCACCGGCAGTGGCGCAATCGCCCTGGCGCTGGCCAGCGAACGCCCGGTCTGGAAAGTGACCGCTGTGGATCGCGTGATCGAAGCCGTGGCCTTGGCCGAGCGCAACCGCCAGCGTCTGCACCTGAACAATGCCACCGTGTTGAGCAGCCACTGGTTCAGCGCTTTGGAAGGTCAGCGTTTTCAGTTGATCATCAGCAATCCGCCTTACATCGCAGCGACCGATCCACATCTGGTCGAAGGCGATGTGCGTTTTGAGCCGGCCAGCGCGCTGGTGGCTGGTGCCGACGGGCTCGACGACTTGCGTCTGATCGTCGCCCAGGCGCCGGATCATCTGGAAGCGGGCGGTTGGCTGATGCTCGAACACGGCTATGATCAAGCCGAAGCCGTGCGCGATTTGTTGCAGGCCCGCGGCTTTGAAGAAGTCCACAGCCGCACCGATCTGGGCGGTCACCAACGGATCAGCCTGGGGCGCCTGCCGTGCTGAATGATCAGGAATTGTTGCGCTACAGCCGGCAGATTCTGTTGCAGCACGTCGACATCGACGGTCAGTTGCGACTGAAACAAAGCCGCGTGTTGATCGTCGGTCTCGGCGGTCTCGGTTCGCCGGTTGCGCTGTACCTCGCCGCCGCCGGTGTCGGCGAACTGCACCTGGCGGACTTCGACACCGTCGACCTGACCAACCTGCAACGCCAGATCGTTCACGACACCGACAGCGTTGGCCTGACCAAGGTCGACTCGGCGATTCGCCGGCTGAGCGCGATCAATCCCGAGATCCAGTTGATCGCCCATCGCGCGGCGCTGGATGAAGATTCCCTGGCCGCTGCGGTGGCGGCGGTGGACCTGATCCTCGACTGCTCCGACAATTTTTCCACCCGCGAAGCGGTCAACGCCGCCTGTGTGGCCGCCGCTAAGCCGCTGGTCAGCGGCGCGGCGATTCGTCTCGAAGGGCAATTGTCGGTGTTCGACCCGCGTCGTCCGGAAAGTCCGTGTTACCACTGTTTATATGGGCACGGCAGCGAAGCCGAACTGACGTGCAGTGAAGCCGGTGTTGTCGGGCCATTGGTCGGGCTGGTCGGCAGCCTCCAGGCGCTGGAAGCGATGAAGGTGCTGGTGGGGTTCGGCGAGCCGCTGGTGGGACGCCTTTTGTTGATCGATGCCCTGGGCTCGCGTTTCCGCGAGTTGCGGGTCAAGCGCGATCCGGGTTGCAGCGTCTGTGGGTCGAAACATGCGTGAAGCGCCGATAGGCGTGTTCGACTCCGGCGTCGGTGGGCTGTCGGTGCTGGCTGAAATCCAGCGAGCGCTGCCCAACGAAACGCTGCTGTACGTCGCCGACTGCGGGAATATCCCCTACGGCGAGAAAACCCCGGAATTCATTCGTCATCGTTGCAGCGTGATGGCTGAGTTTTTCCAGGAGCAGGGCGCCAAGGCTTTGGTGCTGGCCTGCAATACGGCGACGGTCGCCGGTGTTGCCGACTTGCGTCGCGACTATCCCGAATGGCCCATTGTCGGCATGGAACCTGCGGTCAAACCGGCGGCCGCCGCGACCCGCAGCGGCGTGGTCGGCGTGCTCGCTACCACCGGCACCCTGCAGAGTGCCAAGTTCGCCGCGCTGCTCGACCGCTTCGCCACCGATGTGCAAGTAATCACGCAACCGTGTCCGGGCCTCGTCGAGCTGATTGAAAACGGCGACTTGCACAGCGCCACACTGCGCGAGCTGCTGGCGCGGTATGTCGGGCCGCTGCTCGCTGCAGGCTGCGACACGATCATCCTCGGCTGCACGCACTATCCCTTCCTCAAGCCGTTGCTCAAGCAGATGATCCCTGGTGACATCAGCCTGATCGACACCGGTGCCGCCGTGGCCCGCCAGCTTCAACGCCTGTTGGCCGAGCGCGAATTACTCGCTGACGGACCTGCTCGCGCCACGCAATTCTGGTCGAGTGCCGATCCGGAACATTTCAGAAATATCTTGCCGGTCCTGTGGAATACCTCGGGTGTTGTGAGAAGCTTCGACAGGTAAGGGAATTGTTGGGGAAAACGGGTAATTGGGGTGAACTTCTGATTAAGCGTCGACTTCTATAGTTTTAGTTCTGCTGAGCAACAAAAAAACCATACGAAATCGTTCGGGAAAGGATGTTTCTAATGAAGCGACTATTCTGCTTGGCCGCGATTGCGGCCGCTTTGATGGGGCAAAGTTTTACCGCACAGGCGGCAGGTGTGGAGTTCGCGGTCGGCCAGACCAGTGATTCGACCATGACCTACCGATTGGGCATGCAATTCGATTGGGACAAGAGCTGGTTGCAAAGTGACGTTGGTCGTTTGACCGGTTACTGGAGCGGCGCCTACACCTATTGGGAAGGTGACGAGTCTTCCAGCAACAATAGCGTCTCGTTCTCGCCGGTACTGGTTTACGAATTCGCCGGGCAGAACGTCAAACCGTATGTCGAGTTGGGTGTTGGGGTCGCGTTGTTTTCCAACACTGAATACGAAGGCAACAAACTGGGCAGCGCCTTTCAGTTCGAAGACCGCCTCGGGTTTGGTCTGCGGTTTGCGGGCGGGCATGAAGTCGGAATCCGTGCGACGCACTATTCCAATGCCGGGCTCAGCAGCCCGAACAACGGCGTAGAAAGTTACGCGTTGCATTACACGATGCCGTTGTAAGACAAAACGCGATCCCTTGTAGGAGCTGGCTTGCCGGCGATGGTGTGTCAGCTACGGTGATGTTGACTGACACTCCATCGCCGGCAAGCCAGCTCCTACAGGGAACGAGGTGTCTTCGAAGTCACCGATACGCCGTGGTTATCCCCTGGCGCTCATCGATGCACTCCGGCGCGCCCATCTCGAACTCCCGGCAGATCAGCGGGCGCTTTTCGTAGATCGTGCACATCATGCTGTTGCGATCCAGCGCGGCGCACCAGCCGTCGTCCAGACGCAGCATGACTTCTCCGCCCCAATCATCGGTGTCGATAAAACGCTCGGGCACGCCCGTATCGGTGATCAGCATGACTTCGAGTTGGCAGCAGCAGGCCGCGCAGGTCGAGCAGGTGACCGCCGGTTCGGCGATTTGCGTGTGGGGGATGGTTTTCATGGCGCGCAGTGTAAGTCAGTCGATCGGTGCTGTGTGAAAGGCCGGACGGACGCTCAACCGTGAGCGTCCGACGTCGCCAGACGCTGGGCCATGAAATGCAGCATGGGAAACAGCAGGGCCCAGAGTAATCCGATGCCAATCAGCGTCGGTAATTGCCCGTAGGGAAACTGCACCCCGGCCAGTTGCCCGCCCGCGTAGTACGACAAAGGCCCACACACCGCGCCCAATGCGCTACCGAGCCACCAGGGATGGGCGGTCCATTGCAGACAATGCCGCAACGTCGTTGCCAACAGCGCCCACAACAACATCAACCACAACGGAATCAGCGGCGCGACATCGTTGAAGTCGAACACCCCCAGCCAGCGCAACGAACTGTCGACCGTCGTGCCCAGCAATACAACGCTGAGGATCAGCCGGCCTTCATCTGCCCATCGACTTATCCACAGCAGATGAATTACCAGCGCCGCCAACGCCACCAGCAACCACAAACTGTTTCCGCCCAGCACACAGGCAAACCAGCCGAGCTGAAACAATGCGGCGTTGGCCAGACGCTCAAGCATCGAAACGGCCGAGTAGGGGGGCGGTCATCGCCGACGGTTTGGCCAACAGCAATTGCGCCGTGCCGATGGTGCGCTCGAGGAAGCCGCCTTCGCAGTAGCACAGGTAAAACTCCCACAGCCGCAGGAAATAATCGTCGTAGCCCAATTCACTCAAACGCCCGTGAGCACGGCGAAAATTCTCATGCCACAGACGCAAGGTTCGCGCGTAGTGCAGGCCGAAATCTTCCATGTGCAGCAGATTCATGTCGGTGTCGCGGCTGACGATCTCCAACATCTTTTGCACACAGGGCAGGGCGCCACCGGGGAAAATGTAACGCTGGATGAAATCAACACTGCCCTTGGCTTGCTCGTAGCGTTGCTCGCGGATGGTGATCGCCTGCAACAGCATCAGACCGTTGCTCTTGAGCAAATGCGCGCACTGCTTGAAGTAGGTCGGCAGAAAACGGTGACCCACCGCTTCGATCATCTCGATCGACACCAGTTTGTCATACTGCCCGGTGAGGTCGCGGTAATCCTTGAGCAGCAGCGTGACCTGGTCTTGCAGGCCGAGGGCTTCGATCCGTTGCGCGGTAAACGCGTACTGTTCCCTGGAGAGTGTGGTGGTGGTGACTTTGCAGCCATAATTTTGCGCCGCGTACAGCGCCATGCTCCCCCAGCCGGTGCCGATTTCCAGCAGGTGATCGCTCGGTTTCAGGTCGAGCTTCTGACAGATCCGCGCCAGTTTGTTCAACTGTGCCTGTTCCAGTGTGTCGTCGGGGCTGAGAAATTGCGCCGCCGAATACATCATCGTCGGGTCGAGAAACTGCTCGAACAGGTCATTGCCCAGGTCGTAGTGAGCCGCGATGTTTTTCTGCGAGCCCTTGCGCGTGTTGCGGTTGAGCCAATGCAGCGCTTGCACGAACGGCCGGCCGAGTTTTGCCAGGCCACCTTCCAGCGCGTCCAGCACCTCTAGATTGCTGACGAACACCCGGACCACCGCGGTCAGGTCCGGCGAACTCCAGTAACCCTGGATGAACGCCTCGCCTGCGCCGATCGAGCCATTGCTCGCCACCATGCCCCAGGCCGCCTCGTCGACAATGTGAATTTCCCCCCGCAAATGGTCGCCGGTGCTGCCGAAGACGTGTCGCTCGCCGTCTTCGACAATCACCAGTTGCCCGTGCTTGAGGTGCGCCAATTGCCGCAGCACGCCGCGGCGCAACAGCGATCCGGTCAGACCGTTGGTGCTGAGTCGGTTGGCTTTTGCCGTGACACTAGAGGATTTCATGGCGGCGATCCTTGGGTGGAACGGTGGCGGTTTGAAAGCTGCCATCGGCAGCCTGATGAGCAAATATCGGTACGCGCTTGAGCAGCAGGCGCAGGGCTTGCCAATAAATCGCCAGGCCGGTTTTCGCGGTCATCCATGGGAAACGCCGCAAATAACGGTGCAGGCTGGTGCGATTCAGGGCTTCGCGTTTCAGGTTGAGCGTCGCGTCGAACAGCTTCAGTTCGCCCTGCCAGTCGGCCATGTGCACGCCGAGCCTTTTCGCGACGGGGCTGAAGCTCATTCGATGTTCGAGATCCCGTGGTAGGAATGGCGAGACATGGAAGGCCTTGGCCACGGCGAAATGCTGGTGGAAATCGCGCAGGTTTTCCGGTGTCCGGGCTGGCAGCACATAGTGATAACGCTCGCGCCACGGGGTGTTGGTGACTTCGGCGAGAATCGCCGCGAGCTGCCCGTCGGCTTCGTAGCAGTAGAAAAAACTCACCGGGTTGAAGGCCAGCCCCCAACTGCGCGGCTGGGTCAGCAGGCAGATCGAACCTTGCGGCGCATGACCCGTCGCCAGGCGAACCTGTTCGCGCACCGCGTCGATCAGGCGCATGCCGTTGCCGGTGAATGTCTTGAGGTAGTCGCTTTCGCGAAACGAAAAGGGCGAAAACCGGCTGACGCCCGCCAGGGGCGATAGCCCGAATACCGCTTCCTGTTCGTCGAGATCGAGGTACATCAGACCGATCCGATAGCGAAACTCATGACGCCTTGGCGCCAGTCGCCGATGGGCGATCCAGCCGCTGTAGAGGGCGCTGTTCACAGGAGTTCTCCGAACGAGCGGGCCACGCGCAACGCGCTGACCACACCATCTTCATGGAAACCGCTGGCCCAGTAGGCGCCGCAATAATAGGTATGTTGCGCGCCGTTCAATTCTTCCCAGCGCTCTTGCGCGGCCACCGCCGCCAGGCTGTATTGCGGGTGGGCGTAGGTGAATCGACCGAGCACGTGCGCGGGGCTGATGCCGGCGCTTTGATTGAGGCTGACGCAGAAGGTGGTGTCGCTCTGGATGCCTTGCAGGATGTTCATGTCGTAGGTGACCGCCGCCAGCGAATGGCCGGCGGCACCGAGGCGATAATTCCAGCTGGCCCAGGCCAGTGGTCGCGACGGCAGCAGGCGCGTGTCGGTGTGCAGCACCACGTCGTTGTCGGCATAGGGCAGGTCACCGAGGATCGACTGCTCGGCGGCACTCGGCCTGGCCAGCAGTTTCAGGGCCTGGTCGCTGTGGCAGGCGAACACCACTTTGTCGAAGCGTTCGCTGCCGGCGGTGCTGTGGACAACCACGCCGTCGGCATCGCGCTCGACCCGCGTCACGGGGCAATTGAGGCGGATCTTGTCTTTGAAGGTCGCGGTCAGCGGCGCGATATAAGCGCTGGAACCACCCTCGATGACGCACCATTGCGGACGATTGTTGACCGAGAGCAATCCGTGGTTCTTGAAGAACCGCACGAAGAACTGCAGCGGGAAACTGAGCATCTGCGCCATGGACATCGACCAGATCGCTGCACCCATGGGCACGATGTAATGCAGGATGAACCGTTCGCCGTAGCCGCCCGCGGTCAAGTAATGATCCAGCGTGGTGTCGGCGGCGATGCGGCCCTCGGCCAGGTCCAGCTGCGCGTGTTTGTTGAAATGCAGGATGTCCCGCAGCATGCCCCAGAACCCCGGCGACAGCAGGTTGCGGCGCTGGGCGAACAGGCTGTTGAGGTTGTTGCCGTTGTACTCGAGACCGCTGTCCGGATCGGTGACCGAGAAACTCATTTCAGTGGGTTTGAAACCCACGCCAATCTGGCCCAGCAGACGAATGAAGTTCGGGTACGTCCAGTCGTTGAACACGATGAAACCGGTGTCCACGGCATAACGCCGGCCATCGACATTCACGTCCACCGTGTGGGTATGGCCGCCGACCCGGTCGCCGGCCTCGAACAGCGTGATCTCGTGGTTGCGATTCAGCAGGTAAGCGCTGGTCAGTCCCGAGATGCCGCTGCCAATGATGGCGATGTTCACGGCACGTCCCTGATGGGCGGACTGCTGCGCACCATGCGTTTGCCGATGGCCAGCTTGACCCGGTTGGGCATTTTCGACAGTGGCCAGAGCGCCGCCATGAACAGCGCCGGGAAGGCGATTTCCAGTGGACGGTTTTTCAGTTTGGCGAAGATGTGCCGTGCGGCTTTGCCCACCGGCCAGCTGAGCGGCATCGGGAAATCGTTTTTGGCGGTCAGCGGCGTGTCGACAAAACCCGGGCTGACCACGGTGATTTCGATCCCTTCGGGAGCAAGGTCAATGCGCAACGATTCGAACAGGTAACGCAGCCCGGCCTTGGACGCGCCATAGGCTTCGGCCCGGGGCAACGGCAGGTAAGTCACCGAACTGGCGACACCCACCAGATGCGGTGCCGTGCCCTTGCGCAACAGCGGCAGCGCGGCCTCGATGCAATAACTGCTGGCCAGCAGATTGGTGCGCACGACGTGCTCGACGATCGATGAATCGAACTGCTGCGCGTCGACGTATTCGCAGGTGCCAGCGTTGAGGATCACCGTGTCCAGCGAGCCCCAGTCTTCAGCGATCTGCTCGCCGATTTCGCGCACGGTCTGACTGTTGGTCAGGTCGCCGGCCACCACCAGCACTTGCCCTGGATAACGTTGCGACAAGACTTTCAGGGGCGCCAGCGAGCGTGCGCTGACGGCCAGGTGAGCGCCGGTTTTCAGGATTTCTTCGGCCAGCGCGGCACCGATGCCACTGCTGGCACCGGTCAGCCAATATCGTCGTGGAGGTGTAAGGCTCATCCCATTCTCCTTTTCAACCAGGCAATCGCCCGACCCAATACGGGTAAATGTTCGTAAAGCAGCGCTCCGGCATCGAAGTAATCCCGATGGCGATAAACCTTGTCGTTCCAGCGCAGGTGCGAGCAGCCGTCGACCCGAATCAACCGGCCACTGGCCAGGCGCGGATGGCGGTAGCTCATGACCCAGCGCAGATAACCTTCGCCTTCAGCGATCTGGTCGAAGCCGTGAAAATCGAACCGCAGCTCGCTGACGTTGGCGTACAGCTCGCCGAAATACGTTTGCAAATGACCGATGCCTTGCACGTCGTGCAGCGGATCGGTGAAGTGCACGTCGGCGGTGTACAGCTCATTCAGGCGCTGAAGGTTGTCTTTGTTCAGCGCCGAGAACTGCTGGGCAAAGCGCCGCAGGAAATCACTCATACCCGGCTCCGGCGTTTTGCCGCGAAGGCAGGTTCTTGAACGCGGCCAGGGCGCGTGCCCGTGATGTGCTCAGATTGACGATGGGCGACGGGTAATCGGCCACCCCGAACAAGCCCCCGAGGTTCGCCGGGTTGTGCACGTCTTTCTTGTTCAGCCCGGCCAGTTCCGGCAGCCAGTGCTTGATGAACAGGCCTTCGCTGTCGAATTTTTCCGACTGGCTGAGCGGGTTGAAAATCCGGAAGTAGGGCGCCGAGTCGGTGCCGGTGGACGAACTCCACTGCCAGCCACCGTTGTTTGCAGCGAGGTCGCCATCGATCAGGTGGCGCATGAAAAACCGCTCGCCTTCGCGCCAGTCGATCAACAGGTTCTTGGTCAGGAACATCGCCACAACCATACGCAAGCGGTTGTGCATCCAGCCGGTTTCGAGCAGTTGCCGCATGGCGGCGTCGATGATCGGCAGTCCGGTGCGCGCTTCCTGCCAGGCCGCCAGTTCTTCCGGGGCGTCGCGCCAGGCCAGGGCTTCGGTTTCCGGGCGAAAGGCGCGATGACGCGAGACCCGTGGATAGCCCACCAGAATGTGTTTGTAGAATTCGCGCCACAGCAGCTCGTTGATCCAGGTCACCGCGCCGACCTTGCCGCTTTCGAATTCGCCTTGATTGCTTTGCAGGGCGGCGTGCAGGCACTGGCGCGGGGAAATGACACCGGCCGCGAGGTAGGCCGACAGCTGGCTGGTGCCGGGCTTGGCCGGGAAGTCACGCTCGCTTTTGTAGTAGTCGATCTGCGCATCGGCAAAGGTGTCGAGTCGACGGCGGGCTTCGGCTTCACCGGCAGGCCAGAGGGCGCGCAAGGTTTCGCCGGGTGTGTCGAAGCCCTCAACGTCTGCGGGAATTTTGTCGCTGTCGATGTTCAGCTTCGCTTGCGCCATCGGCGTGCTGACCAAACTCGGCAAAGAACGGTGCAGGCGCTCGTAGCAGACCTTGCGGAACTGGCTGAAGACCTGGAAATAGGTGCCGGTCTTGGTCAGTACGCTACCGGGCTTGAACAGCAACTGATCGAGGTAGCTGTGGAAGTCGATGCCCTTGGCCTTCAGCGCCTCGGCCACCGCTTCGTCACGACGGCTTTCATGAATGCCGTACTCCTCGTTGACGTGAACTGCGTCGATGTTCAGTTGCTGGCAAAGGTCGAGCAGAACCTTCGGTGCGTCATCCCAGCGCGGGGCATTGCGGATCAGCAGCGGGATGTTCAGTTCATTCAGGGCCTGGCTCAATTCGGTCAGGTTGCGTAGCCAGAAATCCACTTTGCACGGCGCGTCGTCGTGCTCGCGCCATTGCTCCGGGCTCAGCAGATACACCGCCACGCTCGGTCCTCGCGCGGTGGCGGCCGAGAGGGCGGTGTTGTCGTGTAGGCGCAAGTCGCTGCGCAGCCAGATCAATTGCATGGTGGTGTCCGAACGATTCATTAAATTAGCCCGCGCTGAGCCAGGTCCTGATGAGCCAGTAACGGGTCTTCGGCCAGGAACAAATCAGCGATCTCTGTGGTTTTTACGGACAGCTCGGCGTGGTGGATGCATACCGTTGGTCCGGCAATCATTTTTGGGCAACTGACGCCATTCAAAAGTTTCGGCAGCTGCGAGAGGTTCATGGCTTTGCTGGAATACAGCAGTACGCCGCGGGCTTGCAGGTGATCGACCGCCAGCGCGAGTTCCCCCGCCGGCAACGGCCAGTCGAACACTTCCACCGGGCAATCGGCGCTACTGATCAGCCACGCGGTCAGCCACAGATGAGGCTCCAGCGGCAGGTCCGAATGGTTGATTAACAGCAGCGGCGCGGTGCGCAACTGACGGTTGTTATGGTAGATGCGCGCGCCGAATTTGCTGCGCAGCCATGAGTAGAAAAACACCCGCTCCATCTGTGCGCCAAACTGGCCCTGCCAGCGCTGCTCAAGCTCGGCCAGCAACGGCATCAGCAGTTGTTCGCACAAGGTGCGCGGCGGGTAGAGCGCGATGGCTTGATTGACGGTGTCATCGAGGGTGCGTTCGCTGAGTTGGGTGACCGCCAGCAGCAACGTCTTGCGCAGAATCTGCCAATCGTTCTCGACGGCTTCGCTGAAGGCCTGCGGCGTGTCCAGCAACTGCTTGACCTGGCTGACGGCCACGCCGCGATTGAGCCAGGTGAGGATCGTCAGGATGCGTTGCACGTGTTCGGCGCTGAACAGCCGATGGCCCTTGGGCGTACGCTGCGGCACGATCAAACCGTAACGCCGTTCCCAGGCACGCAGGGTCACGGCGTTGACGCCGGTTTGCCGGGCCACCTCACGAATCGGCAGCCAGCCTTCGTCGAGGGCTTTCTTGAAGTCGGCGCCGAGGTCTTCGCCGGCGCTGGTATCAATCGGGGTTTTCATTAGATTGCGTTTCGCAGGCTGAGGTTTTCCGGGTGCGGTTGCAGGTAAACCTGTTGCGCGATGTACGGATCGGGGTGTTGGCGAAAGTAGTGTTTGAGCAGCGTCAGCGGCACCACCAGCGGCACGATGCCGTGGCGATACTGGCCGATGACGTGCTGCACCTCCTGTTTGTCCTCAGCGCTGATGACCTGTTTCAGGTAACCACTGAGGTGTTGCAGGACATTGGTGTGGGTGCGGCGGGTGGCGCATTTTTTCAACGCGGCCATCAGCTCGCTGAAATAGCGCGGGCCGAGTTCGGCGGGATCGGTCTGGCCCATGTTGCCCAACAGATTGCCCAGGGTTTTGTACTGCACCGGGTTGTGCGCCATCAGCAGGTATTTGTAGCGCGAGTGGAATTCAGTGAGCCCGCGACGTGTCAGGCCTTGCTCCAGCAACTGTTGCCAGGCGCTGTAGGCAAACACGCGGGTGAGGAAGTTTTCCCGCAGCACCGGGTCGTTGAGCCGGCCGTCTTCTTCCACCGGCAAGTCCGGGTGTCGCGCGCAAAAGGCCTGGGCATAGATGCCACGGCCACCGCCGTCCACCGGTGCACCGTTGGCGTGGTAGACCTTCACCCGATCAAGGCCGCAGGACGGCGATTTCTGCATGAAGATGTAGCCACAGATGTCGCTCAACTCGGTGGCCATTTTTTCACCGTACTCAGTCAACGGCGCGGTGACATTCAGCTCGGAGTGGACGGTGCCCACGGCCTGGGGATGTTCGGCATCGCCGACCAGCCGGATCGGTTGCCGGGGAATGCCGAGCCCGATCGCGACTTCCGGGCACACCGGGACGAAATCGAAATACTCAGTGAGGGTGCGACTGCACAGTCGCGACTCCTTGTGCCCGCCGTTGAAACGCACCTCGGCGCCCATCAGGCAGGCGCTGATGGCGATTTTCGGTTTCACGCTGGCGTGGGGCATCGGAGCACCTCGAATCGGAAGGTGTACAGACGTGAGGGTCTGTACAACATAACTTCATCATAGATTCAAAGGTGTACAAGTCAAATTGTTTGTATAAGTTTTAGGGGCCTGTAGGAGCGAGCTTGCTCGCGATGGGCGTCAACGATAACGCTGGGAACCTGGCACCCCGCGGCGGTCTCGGGTTTATCGCCAGCAAGCTGGCTCCTACAAGAATTTATTTCCAGCCTGCTTGCCAAGTGTCGCTGTCTTTAAGGGTTTGCCAGGTCAGGCGTTCGCTGCGTTTGGTCAGCACCGCCTGTAATTCGACATCCAGCACCGTGCCTTCCTCATCGCGGAACAGCTCGGTCACCAGAAAATGCTTTTCGCGGTTTTGCGGATGGGCTGCTGTCCATTTCGACAGCAGCAATTTGCTCGGGTTGATGCGGTTCACTGCAGGTGTTCGTGCAGGCGGCGGGCGGCTTCCTGGCCGCTGAGCCATGCCCCTTCGACGCGGCCGGACAAGCACCAGTCGCCACACGCGTAAAGCCCCAGGTCGGCGTCGGCCAGCGTGCCCCATTCGTGACTGCTGGCCGGGCGGGCGTAGAGCCAGCGGTGGGCGAGGCTGAAGGTCGGCGCGGGCATGGCGCTGTGCAGCAGTTCGGCGAAGGCGCCGTGCAGTTGCTCGATCACGGCTTCCTTGGGCAGGTCGATGTGTTGCCGGCTCCAGGCGCTCGTGGCGTGCAGCACCCAGGTGTCCAGCGTGTTGTCACGCCCGGGTTTGCTGCGGTTGCGGGCCAGCCAGTCGAGCGGGCTGTCCTGCACGAAGCAGCCTTCCATGGGAGTATCCAGCGGCGTATCGAAGGCCAGTGCGACGGCCCAGGTCGGGTCCATTTTCACCCCTGCAGCGGCACCGGCGAGCTTCGGCGCGGAGGCCAGCAGGGCGGTCGCCTGAGGCGCCGGCGTGGCGATCACCACGTGACTGAAAGGACCATGGGTGAAGCCTTCCGCATCCTGCAGATGCCAGTGCTGCTCACCGCGATAGACCTCGGTGATGCGGCAAGCGAAATGCACTTCGAGGTCGCCGATCAGGCCACGGGTGATCGCGCTCATGCGCGGCGTGCCGACCCAGCGCGTCTGTTCGTCCGGCGACAGGTTCAGCTGGCCGCCGTGGAAGGTGTAAAGCTGCGGCGTCCACTCGGCGACCCAGCCGTTGGCTTGCCAGCGCTGGACTTCCGTGACGAAGCGGCGATCTCGGGCGGTGAAATATTGCGCGCCCATGTCCAGAGCACCCGCGTCGCTGCGCTTGCTCGACATGCGTCCGCCACTGCCGCGGCTTTTATCGAAAAGTTGCACCACGTGCCCGGCGTCCGTAAGGGCCTGGGCGGCTGAGAGTCCGGCGATGCCGGTGCCGATGATTGCGATAGGTACAGTCATAGGGGCCTCGTTTACCTTTCTGTACAGACTACGCTGGGGTTGAAACCTGTACAATATTGTTTTTTGGTATAACTTTCAGCGTTCTCGTTCTGACAGCTTGGCCTATTGTTAATCACAGAGCCTGCCCGATACCAAAGATCCCTGCTTATAAAAATAGACTAGTGATCAGGGTAAAACGCCACGCGAGGAAGAAGTCATGCACATATTGCTGACCGGCGGTACTGGTTTGATAGGACGTCAACTCTGCCGACACTGGCTAAGCCAGGGACATCGTCTGACGGTCGTAAGCCGCACGCCTGAAAAAGTCGCGAAAATCTGCGGTGCCGACGTGCGTGGCATCGCGTTGTTTGCAGATCTCGGGCAGGAACCGCTGGATGCGATCATCAACCTTGCCGGTGCACCGATTGCCGACCGGCCCTGGACGTCCCGGCGCAAAGCCTTGCTCTGGAGCAGCCGTATCACCCTGACCGAAACGATGCTGGCGTGGCTGGAAACTCGCGAGCAGAAACCGCAGGTGTTGATTTCGGGTTCTGCGGTGGGCTGGTACGGCGATGGCGGTGAGCGGGAGCTGACTGAGCAATCCCCGCCCGTCATCGACGATTTCGCCAGTCAGTTGTGCATTGCCTGGGAAGAAACCGCGCAGCGCGCCGAGGCCATGGGCATTCGCGTGATCTTCGTGCGCACCGGGCTGGTGCTGTCCGCCGAGGGCGGCTTTTTGTCGCGGCTGTTGCTGCCGTTCAAACTGGGGCTGGGCGGGCCTCTGGGCAGTGGTCGGCAGTGGATGCCGTGGATCCATATCAAGGATCAAATTGCCCTGATTGATTTTCTTCTGCATCAGAAAAACGCCAGCGGTCCTTATAATGCTTGCGCGCCCAAACCGGTGCGCAATCGCGAGTTTGCCAAGACGCTGGGCAGCGTGCTGCACCGCCCGGCGTTCATGCCCATGCCGGCTCTGGCCTTGAAAGTGGGCCTGGGCGAGTTGTCGTTGCTGTTGCTGGGTGGCCAGAAGGCCTTGCCGGCCCGCTTGCTGGAAGCGGGGTTCACCTTCCAGTTCACTGATCTGCGCGCGGCCCTGGACGACTTGTCCAGCCGCCTTTGAAATAGGACGTTGCATGACCGATCACGCGTTGCTTCTGGTCAACCTGGGCTCTCCGGCCTCCACTTCGGTGGCGGATGTGCGCAGCTACCTCAATCAATTTCTGATGGACCCGTACGTGATCGACCTGCCATGGCCGGTGCGGCGTTTGCTGGTCTCGCTGATTCTGATCAAGCGTCCGGAGCAGTCGGCCCATGCCTACGCTTCTATCTGGTGGGAGGAGGGCTCGCCATTGGTGGTGCTCAGCCGTCGTTTGCAGCAAGCGATGACCACACAATGGCCGCACGGGCCGGTGGAGCTGGCGATGCGTTATGGCGAGCCATCGATTGAAACGAAATTGCTGCAACTGGTTGCCCAGGGCCACAAGCGCATCACCCTCGCGCCGCTTTATCCACAGTTCGCCGACAGCACCGTGACCACGGTGATCGAGGAAGCCAAGCGGGTGGTGCGCGAGCACAAACTCGATGTGCAGTTCTCGATTCTCGAACCGTTCTACGATCAACCGGAATACCTCGATGCCTTGGTGGCCAGCGCCAAGCCGCATCTGGAGCAGGATTACGACCACCTGTTGTTGAGCTTCCATGGCTTGCCGGAGCGGCACCTGACGAAGCTCGATCCGACCGGCCAGCACTGCTTCAAAAATGAAGATTGCTGCAAGAAGGCTTCGCCGGAGGTGTTGGCCACCTGCTATCGAGCACAGTGCCTTCGCACTGCATCGGAGTTTGCCAAACGCATGGGGCTGGAGGACGGCAAGTGGTCAGTGTCGTTCCAGTCGCGCCTGGGACGGGCGAAATGGATCGAACCCTACACCGAAGCGCGTCTCGACGAGCTGGCGGGGATGGGTGTGCGCAAGGTGTTGGTGATGTGCCCGGCGTTCGTTGCCGATTGCATCGAGACGCTGGAAGAGATCGGTGATCGCGGGAAAGAGCAGTTCCGCGAAGCGGGGGGCGAGGAGTTGGTGCTGGTGCCGTGCCTCAACGATGATCCGCAGTGGGCCAGAGCGTTGGCCACCTTGTGCGAACGGGCGCCGTTGGCGCTCTGAAAGCATCGCCGGCAAGCCGGCTCCTACAGGTGATCACGCGACCTGTGTAGGAGCCGGCTTGCCGGCGATAGCGCCATAAGCCGCGATAAAGATCTATGGCTTACAACAGCGGCTCATCCGCCTTCTTGTGCTTCCAGCCGTCATTTCCCGGCAGCAACAGGTTCAGCGCAATCGCCACCACCGCGCACAGCGCGATGCCTTTGAGGCCGAAGTCGTCCGGGCCGGTGCCGGTGCCGACCAGCACACCGCCAATCCCGAACACCAGTGTCACCGAGACAATCACCAGGTTGCGGGCTTCGCCCAGGTCGATCTTGTGGCGGATCAGCGTGTTCATCCCCACCGCTGCGATCGAACCGAACAGCAGGCACAGAATCCCGCCCATCACCGGCACCGGAATGCTTTGCAGCAGCGCGCCGAACTTGCCGATGAACGCCAGGCTGATGGCGAAGATCGCCGCCCAGGTCATGATTTTCGGGTTGTAGTTCTTGGTCAGCATCACCGCGCCCGTCACTTCGGCGTACGTGGTGTTCGGCGGCCCGCCGAACAAACCGGCGGCGGTGGTGGCGATGCCATCACCGAGCAGCGTGCGGTGCAGGCCCGGTTTCTTCAGGTAGTCGCGGCCGGTCACGCTACCCACGGCGATCACGCCGCCGATGTGCTCGATGGCCGGCGCCAGGGCGACTGGAACGATGAACAGAATCGCCTGCCAGTTGAACTCCGGCGCGGTGAAGTTCGGGATGGCGAACCACGGTGCTGCGGCAATCTTTGCGGTATCCACAACGCCGAAATAGAACGCCATGGCAAAACCCACCAGCACACCGGAGATGATCGGCACCAGGCGGAAGATGCCTTTGCCGAACACGGCGACGATCAGGGTAGTCAGCAGCGCGGGCATCGAAATCAGCATCGCGGTCTGGTAATGGATCAGCTCGGAACCGTCGCCGGCCTTGCCCATCGCCATGTTGGCGGCAATCGGCGCCATGGCCAGGCCGATCGAGATGATCACCGGGCCAATCACCACCGGCGGCAGCAAGCGGTCGATGAACCCGGTGCCTTTGATCTTCACGGCGAGGCCGAGGAAGGTGTAGACGAAACCCGCCGCCATCACGCCGCCCATGGTCGCCGCGAGGCCGAACTGGCCCTTGGCGAGAATGATCGGAGTAATGAAGGCAAAGCTCGATGCCAGGAACACCGGCACCTGACGGCCGGTGACGATCTGAAACAGGATCGTCCCCAGGCCAGCGGTGAACAGCGCCACGTTCGGGTCGAGGCCGGTAATCAGCGGCATCAACACCAGGGCGCCGAACGCCACGAACAGCATCTGGGCGCCGGACAGCACCGTGCGCCAGAGCGGATCGTTGAACTCTTGCTGCATGGTCACGCGTCCTTCTGCTTGGTGCCGAAGATCTTGTCACCGGCATCGCCCAGGCCGGGGATGATGTAACCGTGTTCGTTGAGTTTTTCGTCGATGGAAGCGGTGTAGATGGTCACGTCCGGGTGAGCCTTCTCGACCGCGGCGATACCTTCCGGTGCAGCCACCAGCACCATCGCGCGGATGTCGCGGCAACCGGCTTTTTTCAGCAGGTCGATGGTGGCGACCATGGAGCTGCCGGTGGCGAGCATCGGGTCGATGATCATTGCCAGGCGCTCGTTGATTTCCGGGACCAGTTTTTCCAGGTAGGTGTGGGCTTGCAGCGTCTGTTCGTTGCGGGCCACGCCCACGGCGCTGACTTTGGCGCCCGGGATCAGGCTCAGTACGCCTTCGAGCATGCCGATACCGGCGCGCAGGATCGGTACTACAGTAATTTTCTTGCCGGCGATTTTCTCGACCGACACGGTGCCGCACCAGCCTTCGATGTCGTAGGCTTCCAGCGGCAGGTCTTTGGTGGCTTCGTAGGTCAGCAGGGCGCCGACTTCCTGGGCGAGTTCACGGAAATTCTTGGTGCTGATGTCTGCGCGGCGCATCAGGCCAAGTTTATGACGGATCAGCGGATGGCGGATCTCGAGGATGGGCATGGGAAAGGCTCCGGCGGCGGGCAAAAAAACCGGCCTAGATTAATCTATCCGAGGGTGTTGTCCTATAGACAATAGAGTACGTTAGTCCACAAACGCTTGATCTGGCCGTGCGGGATGCGTACCTTTGCCCGCTTTTCCTGAATGCCACCCCTTGGAGAGCGCCATGTCCGCTGATCTCGAGCATATCCGTCAAGTCATGCGAGAGGCTGACTGCCTGTACACCGAAGCTGAAGTCGAGGCGGCCATCGCCCGCGTCGGTGCACATATCAATGAGCAAATGGCTGACACTAACCCGGTGGTGTTCTGCGTGATGAACGGCGGCCTGATCTTCGCCGGCAAGCTGCTCACCCATCTGCAATTCCCGCTGGAAGCGTCCTACCTGCACGCGACCCGCTATCGCAACGAAACCAGCGGCGGCGACCTGTTCTGGAAAGCCAAGCCGGAAGTCTCGTTCATCGACCGTGACGTGCTGATCATCGACGACATCCTCGACGAAGGTCACACCCTGGGCGCGATCATCGATTTCTGCAAACACGCTGGCGCGCGCAAAGTGCACACCGCCGTGCTGATCGACAAAGACCACGACCGCAAGGCTCGCCCGGACCTGAAAGCCGATTTCGTCGGTTTGCCGTGCATTGACCGTTACATCTTCGGTTATGGCATGGACTACAAAGGTTACTGGCGTAACGCCAACGGGATTTTCGCCGTTAAAGGAATGTAAGCCGATGGCCACGCCGAGCTTTCTTGATCAAACCCTGTTCACTGAGCTTGCCGAGAAAGCCGCGGCCAACCCGCGAGGTCGCCAGCACCACAACTTCCATCAGATGGAAGACGCTTGCCATCGCATGGCGGTGGGGTTGCAGCCGGCCACGTACATCCCGCCTCATCGCCACTTGGGGGAGAACAAGGCCGAAACCTTGCTTGTCCTCAAGGGGCGGCTGGGCCTGTTGATCTTCGACGAGTCGGGCGTGGTGGTCAGCAAGCAAGTCCTGCAGGCCGGTGGCGACTGCGTCGGCGTAGACCTGCCAACCGGCGTGTTTCATGGCCTGGTAGTGCTGGAAGCCGACAGCCTGATGTTCGAGTGCAAGGCCGGCCCGTATCGCCCGGTGGGTGAGGGCGAGCTGGCGCACTGGGCGCCGCGCGAAGGCGAGCCGGGCGTGGGCGAGTATCAAGCCTGGATGCGCGCGCAGTTCGATTGATACACCCCATCCCACTGTAGGAGCGAGCCTGCTCGCGATGGACGTTAACGATGACGCGGGCTGTCTGGAAAAACGCGGCGTTTTCAAGTTCTTCGCGAGCAGGCTCGCTCCTACAGGTAATCGTCTCCGGTCTGCGTGCTAAAGTGCCCGGCCTCGACTTCGGAGCCTGTCATGAGCCTTTTGATCCGCAGCTGCGCCGCCCTGTTGCTGACCCTCAGCCTGCCTCTGGCCGCCGCGCCGGCACCGATGCACGGGCAGTTTCTCCCGCCCGATGACCTGACCCTGCGTGATGCCGAACCGGAACAGCAACAATTGATGCAGGTCACCGAGTATTCGGTGGTGGTCGGCAGTCAGCGGCAGTCCACGCAGCAGCCGATCCCGGTGACGTCGCCGCTGCTGATCCGCCTCAAGGGCAAATCCTTGAACAAGGGCGCGACGATCAATCAGGTGCTGGTTAATTTCGATGGCGAAAGCAAAAGCCTGAAAAAGCCGATCTACGACGAAAAAAGCAAAACCCTGACGCTGTTTTACCCGATGGCGCAGTACCGCGTGGTGATCGACTTGTTGCGCAATGACACGGTGTATTGCCAGTTCCTCAGCTACGCCAACGGCCATGTCTGGGCCGACTTGCACACCGGGGCCGTTCGTCCGCGTTGAGCCCGGCGGCCTGTGAGGGGTAAACTGCCCGCCCCGTGAAATGTCTGCGAGCTGGAGTCGGCAATGCGTAAAGATAAGAAACAAGTGATTGGTGACGAGATCGGCGATGAGCAGATCAAGTTGTTTCTCGATTTCGAACCGGTCGATGCCACTTCGCCGTCCCTGCATAAACTGATCAAGGCCTACCGTGGCCTGCGCATCGACGATTTCGAACGGTTTCTGACGTTCTTCGTTGAAGCCGGTTTCGATCTGGACGGCAAGGACGAGCACGGCAATGACTTCGTCGCGGTGATCAAGGATCAGCGCAATGCTCCGGACTACATCGAACTGATCGAAAAAGCCCGCGGCTGAAGAAATCCCTGTTCTTGTAGGAGCCAGCTTGCTGGCGATGGGCGCAACGCGGTGTGTCAGAGCTGCCGCCATCGCCGGCAAGCCGGCTCCTACAAAATCAGATTTACCGTGAAACAGGCATAAAAAAACGCCCCGCTCTCAATGAGAACGGGGCGTTTTTTGTGCGCCACGATCAAGCGAAGCTTGGCGTCTCGCTGCTTTCTTCAACCAGTTCCAGCGCGATGTTGTTCTGCGTGTTGATCTTGCGATACAGCGCAGCATCGGTTTCCAGGACTTTTTCACGGGCCGGGAAGATTTCCGCCAGTTTGGTCGCCCACTCGCCGGACGCTTTGGCCGGGAAGCATTTTTCGATCAGTTCCAGCATGATCGAAACAGTCACCGACGCGCCAGGCGAAGCGCCCAGCAGGGCAGCAAGGGAACCGTCCTTGGCCGCGACCAGTTCGGTGCCGAACTGCAGAACGCCGCCTTTCTTCGGGTCTTTCTTGATGATCTGCACCCGTTGGCCGGCCACTTCCAGGCGCCAGTCTTCGGCTTTCGCTTCTGGGTAGAAGCGGCGCAGGGAGTCCAGACGCTGCTCCATCGACTGCATCACTTCGCTGACCAGGTACTTGGTCAGGTCCATGTTGTTTTTCGCCACAGCCAGCATCGGGCCGATGTTGCCGGCGCGAACCGACATCGGCAGGTCCATGAAGGAGCCGTGTTTGAGGAACTTGGTGGTGAAACCGGCGTAAGGCCCGAACAGCAGGGACTTCTTGCCATCGACCACGCGGGTGTCGAGGTGCGGCACGGACATCGGTGGCGAACCCACGGCGGCCTGGCTGTACACCTTGGCCTGGTGATGCTTGACCACTTCCGGGTTGTCGCAACGCAGCCACTGGCCGCTGATCGGGAAGCCGCCGAAGCCTTTGCTTTCTTCGATGCCCGACGCCTGCAACAGCGGCAATGCCGCGCCGCCCGCGCCGAGGAACACGAATTTTGCGTCGACTTCGCGGGTGTTGCCGCTGTTGACGTCCTTGATGCTGACGGTCCAGCCGCCGTTGTTGCGTTTCAGGCCAGTCACGCGCTTGCAGTACTTGACCTGGGCATCGGGTGCGCTGGTCAGGTGCTTGAGCAACTGATTGGTCAGGGCGCCGAAGTTGACGTCGGTGCCATTGATCACACGGGTGGCGGCGAGGGTTTCGCCAGCGTCACGCCCCGGCATCATCAACGGCATCCACTCGGCCATTTTTGCCTTGTCTTCGGTGTATTCCATGTCGGCGAAGGCGTGGTGCTTGCTCAGCACCTTGAAGCGTTCCTTGAGGAAGGAAACGCCGCTGTCGCCCTGCACGAAGCTCAGGTGCGGCACCGGGCTGATGAACGACTTGCACGAGCCGAAGGTGCCTTTCTTGGTCAGGTACGACCAGAACTGCTTCGACACTTCGAACTGGGTATTGATGTGCACGGCTTTCTTGATGTCGACGGTGCCGTCGGCGGCCTGCGGCGTGTAGTTGAGCTCACACAGCCCGGCGTGACCGGTCCCGGCGTTGTTCCACGGGTTGGAACTCTCCGCGGCACCGGAATCCATCAGCTCGACGACTTCCAGCTTGATCGCGGGGTCGAGCTCTTTGAGCAGTACGGCGAGGGTGGCACTCATGATGCCGGCCCCAACCAGAACTACGTCGACTGCTTCGTTATGCGCCATTTAACGCGTCTCCAAAATCTGCAGCACCAAATTGTCGGCATGGCTGCCAGGCGTTCGGGGCGTGTCAGTGATGCCCCAGGTACCCATGGCAGTGTCGCCATGTCCGAATCTTCGCAATTTATCGCAACTTCGACGGACGCTACCGGCCGGGTCAATGAGGTCTATGAACTCATTTCAACGCGCGACTGGCAATTCGACTTATGGTCGAGACATCCGTTTGTGCAACCAAATCCGTAGCGGACAGGCTTCAGGCTCCGGTGTTCGAGGAATACTCGGTCCTGTGTCGTTGGGCTGTTCCAGACGCTAATGGTGCATGTTCAGACGCAAAACTATTCATTTGCTCGCCACACTCTTGTGAAGTTGTGAAAACCCGTTTTTTTCACGCTCTTTTGAAGACGTGAACCTCAAAAAAGGGCTGCCCCAGCCTGGCACCGTGCCCGGATGGATTGCCGTCATGGGATACATGACAGGCAAAACGGGCAAACAGCTCAGTGACCGAGCGTAATGACAGCTCTGCAGATTCGCGAAAAGTGGGGTTTTTGCTCAGGGAACAGCAAGCGCGCCAGCTTCACTCGATCTGTGTGGGCGGCTCTCTGTGGGCGGTGCGGGGTGTCAAAATCCAGTGCAATACCGAAACATTGACGATGCTGCGAGGCCCGATCAGGAGACGTCCTTATAATCGGGGGGAGATTGTATCTAAGAAACGCAGGGAAATGGGCGTGTTTAATGACTTTTATTAGGCGTCTGGTCAGGTGGTCAACAGCTGTTGCGCGCGGGCGCGTGGCTGGCGCTGGCTGACGCGGGCGCTGGCAGGCAACGGATGATGCAGCCAATTGAGGCGGATTTCATCGATTTCGACCCAGCCATCGCCCATTGGCTGCAGGCTGCACTGCTTGAACGCCTGGCAATGACCGTTGCGGTCGAGCAGGACGAAGCAGCGATGCAGCGGGCGCGGTGCGAACAGTGAAATCAGGTAGCGCATGGCAAAGTACCTTGAAGGGGTGACTGCCGAGAAGATTGCCCGAATGCCGTGACATGCGCGTGTATCGGCAGTGACATCTGTGTGACAGGAACCCCCTGCGCCGGGGTTTGTCAGACATTTCAGTATTCACGGCGAGGTGCTGGTTAGCGACGATGGCGCACCGCTATACTGCCGGCCTGTTTGTGCCTGATTCTGGAGAGAAGAGCATGTTGCAACGCTTGTTGTTCGGTTTGATCACTGTGACCAGTTTGACCCTGGTCGGCTGCGCCCACAGTCCGCAACAACTGAATCCGGAGCCGAAGCTGACCACTCAGCTGGCACCGGTCGGCCATGGCCAGCAGGTCGTGGTTCGGGTGGTTGATGGTCGTCCGTCGCCAACCTTGGGCACCCGTGGGGGCTTGTACCCTGAGACCAGCGCAATCACTGTGCAAGGCGCGCAGATCCTGCCGAAACTGCAGGCTCAAGCGGAAGCCGCCGTGCGCTTGCTGGGCTTCACTCCGGTGTCCAATGGCATGAATGCCCCACAACTGACCGTGACCCTGGCCGAGCTGAAGTATCAGTCGCCGAAAGAAGGCATGTATGTGACCGAGGCGACCATCGGCGCGACCTTCCGCTCTGATGTGCAGAATGCCAACCGCCGTTACAGCGGTCGTTACGGCGCCTCCCTGGATCAGCGTTTCGGCATGGCGCCGAACCAGGAAACCAACACCAAGCTGGTCAGCGATGTGTTGAGCGATGCGCTGACGCGCCTGTTCAAGGACCCGACCGTGGGTCAGATTCTCGGCGAGTAAGTTTTCGCTGACATCAAAAAGCCCGGCGCCAGTGATGGCGCCGGGCTTTTTTGTATCTGTACATCGCACAACTGTAGGAGCGAGCTTGCTCGCGATGGACGTTAACGATAACGCGGGCTGTCTGATTTAACGCGTTGTCCTGAAGTTTTTCGCGAGCAAGCTCGCTCCTACAGGGGGCGGTGTTGTCAGGCGGCCTGTGAATAAAAATCCAGCACACTCACACCCGTCAGCAAATCCGCCTCCGGCAGGTCCGCATGTTGGTGCCCGCCCAGCGCGCAATACACCAGCCAATGGCGATCCTGAACGTTGAAGGCAAGGCTGCCGACCAATGCTTGTTGTTCGTCGCTTTGCGCGATGAGGTAGAGGCGATCCTGGTTTTCAGCGTGGAGCATGACGGTGTCCGTGTCGGTTTTGATGGGGCGAGAGACTGCCGCATACAGATGACGAAGCCGTGACGTAGGGCAGGAATCTGCCAGATGGTGAGTTATTTGTCGTAAATCGGCGGGCAGGAGGGGCGGCTTTCGGTAGAATCCGCGCCGCGGTCGTCGGTCCGGCGTCTGCCACACCTGTTTTGTCCGAGGTTCGTGATGTCGCTGCATTTGATGACGCTGTTTACCGCCCATCCCGCCAAATTGATCAACCTGCTGGCCTTGCTGTTTGCCTTCCCCGGCGGCTGGCTGCTGCACGCCACGCGCCGTCGCGAACAACGCGCACAGGCCAGCCTGGCGGCACAGCGTCAGAATTCGCCCAGTGAAGAGCCCGTCCTGGATTGGGCGACCTTGCGCATGAACCGGTTTTTCTACCGCTTCGGCTTTGCCTGCCTGGGGCTGGCGTTGCTGGTGTCGTGGATCAGCACGCGCGTCTGACCACACCGTAAACCACTGTAGGAGCGAGCCTGCTCGCGATGGACGTCAACGATAACGCGTGCAGTCTGAATAAACGCGGTGTCTGGACGTTTTTCGCGAGCAGGCTCGCTCCTACAGAAAGCGTGCCTAGGCCACTGCTACAGCGGTAACCCAGCCTTCACACGGAACTGATTACGCACCGGCGTGGCGTATTGCAGCACCAGGAACGGACGATGCTCTTGCGGGCATTCATCCAGCCGGCGCTGCCATTCTTCCTGGGCCTTTGCCAGTTCGTCGGCGGCAAATACCTCAGCCGCTTTCGGCACCTGCAATTGCGGGTCGGCATCCTTCCACTGCGCGTACGCCAGGTAATGCACCGGGAACAGGCGGTAGCCGCCGAGGATCTGCTTGTCCATCTCGATCGCCAATTGCTTGGTGTCTTCGAACAGCTCGGTAATCGGCGCGGCAAAGTTCACGTGCACACGGCCCTTGTAGCCGGTGATGCCCTTGGCGATGCTCACGTCGTCCTCGCCGGGCGCCTTGGTGTAGGTGCCGGTGGTGGCGCGGATGTAGAGCTCGCGGGCCTTGGCCTGGTCGCACGGGTCGTATTCGTAGCTGATCGACACCGGGGTCACGTTCAACGAGCGGATGACTTCGCCGAACGGCTCGTCCTTGCGGCTCATGTGGAACATCTTGAGGATCGCCGACTCGGTGCGGTCGTCACCGTCCTTGGCCCGACCTTCGGCCTGCGCGATCCAGATCGAGGCGCAATCGTTGCGGATCGAGTGGTTGATGTAGGCCGACAGCAGCTGGTAAGCCGCCATTTTTTCCCGGCGACCGGTGATCGAACGGTGCACGATGAAGCTCTTGTTCAAGCGCATCAGGTCGCTGACGAAGGGCTTTTGCAGCAGGTTGTCGCCGATCGCGATGCGCGGGGTCGGCAGGCCGGCGTGGTACACGGCGTAGTTGACGAAGGCCGGGTCCATCACGATGTCGCGGTGGTTGGCGATGAACAGGTAGGCGCTGCCGGACTTGAACTGCTCGACACCGGTGTAGGTGACACCGTCGGTGGCGCGCTCGATGGTGTGGTCGACGTAATACTCGACTTTGTCCTGCAACGTGGCCACCGAATCGATGCCGGCGAACTCACGGCGCAGCCGATGAGCTATAAGAGGTTTGAGCATCCAGCCGAAGGCACCGGCGAAACGCGGGAAGCGGAAGTGGGTGAGGATATCTAGAAACGCCTTGTCGCCGAGCAAGCGTGCCAGCACTGCTGGGACTTCGCTGTCGTCGTAAGGTCGGATGGCATCGAATTCGCCCATCATGCTCTCTTGTTAGAAACGGCTAGGGTAAGTAAAGGTTTTGATCGAAAACCAACGGGGCACGGTCTGAAAAGGTAGCCAGACAAAAATAGCCCTGCAAATAGACCGGCGATTATACGCACAAGTCACCTGGGAGACCGCGATGCTGGAAGCTGCAGAGTATGAATGTCCGTATTGTGGTGAAGAGGTCGAGACGACTGTGGATTTATCGGCAGGCGATCAGACCTATATCGAGGACTGTCAGGTGTGTTGTCGGCCCATTACGTTTGTGTTGCAGGTTCATGGAGAGGAATGGCATCTCGAAGTGTTCAGCGAGAACGAGTGAGGGCGCCCATGCAGCGAATCTACGAACCGGAAAACCTGATGGAAGGCGAGTTGCTGCAAGGCATGCTGGCCAGCGAGGGCGTCGAGGCGCATCTGGTCGGCCGCGATTTACTCGGCGGCACGGGCGAATTGCCGATTTTCGGCCTGCTCGGGTTGGCGGTGGATAACGACCAGGCTGAATACGCCCGCGAGTTGATCACCGCGTACAATGCCGCGCTGCCAATGCCCGGCGATGAACAACCGGACAGCTTTCCCGGCACGCTGGTCTGTTAGGCTGACGTCCGTTTTATCAAGAGTCGTGCTGCCCCATGTGTGGACGTTATGCCCTGTTTCGCTGGAATCCTGCCTTCGCGGCCCTGCCTGGCTTCCCCGCCGATCAGCAGGCCCAGTGGAATATTTCCCCCAATGATTCGGTGTTGATGCTGCGTGCCGGTGTCGACGGCCAGCGTGAGCTGGCCCGTGCGCGCTGGGGTTTGACGCCGCCGTGGCTGACCGATCTGTCCCGCACGCCGGCCCATGCCCGGGCCGAAACCGTGGCTGAACAACCGATGTTTCGCCAGGCCCTGCGCGAGCGTCGCTGCCTGTTGCCGGCCAACGGTTTTTACGAATGGCGCGGCGGCACCCGCAAGCGTCCGTATTGGCTGACACCGGGGGAGGGTTCGACGCTGTTTTTTGCCGCGGTCTGGGAGGCCTATCCGGTGCAGGAGCAAGTGTGGCTGAGCACGGCCGTGATCACGCAGCCGGCGGCGAGTCAGCGGCGACCGTTGATCCTGGATGCGGCGGGGCAGGCCGCGTGGCTCGATCCCGAGACGCCGTTGCATGTGTTGCAGGGGTTGCTGGCCAGTGAGCCCGCGGCGTTGCGCGAGCGGGTGTTGGCGAATCTGGTGAATGATCCGAAGTTGAATGGGCCGGAGTGTCTGACCCCCGGCTGATGGGTTGTCTGGGGTGACGCCATCGCTGGCTTGCCAGCGATAGGGTCTTTGGATCAAACCTTGAACTGATTGATCAACCGCCGCTGCTGCTCGGCCAGCTTGGTCAAGTCCGCACTCGCCGCGCTCGACTCATCCGCGCCGCCCGCCACTTCATTGGCCACTTGCCCGATGTTGATCACGTTCCGGTTGATGTCATCCGCCACTGCACTCTGTTCCTCGGCCGCACTGGCGATCTGCGTGTTCATGTCATTGATCACCGACACGGCCTGAGTGATCGCATCCAGCGCTTCGGCCGCTTTCGCCGCGTGCTGCACGCTTTCATCGGTGCGGTTCTGGCTGTCTTCCATGACCCGCACCACATCGCGCGTGCCTTGTTGCAGCTGCTGGATCATGGTCTGGATTTCTTCGGTGGCCTTCTGGGTTTTCTGCGCCAGGTTGCGCACTTCATCGGCCACCACCGCAAAACCACGGCCCTGTTCACCGGCACGTGCCGCTTCGATGGCCGCGTTCAAGGCCAGCAGGTTGGTCTGTTCGGCGATCCCGCGAATGGCGGTGAGGATCGCGTTGATGTTCTCGCTGTCCTTGGCCAGGGTTTGCACCACGCTCACAGCCTTGCCGATTTCCACCGCCAGCACGCCGATCGAGTTCGACGTGTCCATTACGATCTGCTTGCCTTCGGACGCGGCCTGGTCGGCATGACTGGCCGCTTGCGCGGCCTGGGTCGCGTTGCGCGCCACGTCTTGTGCGGTGGCGGTCATCTCATGCACCGCCGTGGCCACCTGGTCGATCTCGACCATTTGCTTCTGCACGCCGATGTTGGTGCGGATGGCGATGTCGGCGGTGTGTTCCGACGAATCGCTGACGCTCTGCACGGACGTGACCACCTGGGTGATCATCGCCTGCAACTTGGCCAGGAAGGTGTTGAAGCCTTTGGCGATCGAGCCCAGTTCGTCGGCACGGTCGCTGGTCAGGCGACGGGTCAGGTCACCTTCACCTTTGGCGATGTCGTCGAGCATGGCCACCATCTGTTTCAGCGGACGGGCAATGCCGTGGCCCACGAGCCAGATCACCAGCAGGCCGATGCCGGCGATCAGCAGACCGACCATGGCCATGCCGAACGTGTCGGATTTGCGCTGGGTGTTCAGGTCGGCCTGGAGTTTTTGCAGGTCGGCCATGACCGCGTCCAGCGGCAGTTGCAGCATCAGGGTCCAGCGCGCATCGGTCTGGCCGATGCCGAATGGCAGGTACAACTCGATCCGGCCCTGGGCCTTATCGACGGTGTAGGTCACTTCGCCGCGCTTGAGATTGGCCATGTTGGCAATCTGCTGGCTGTCGAGGATGTCGCTGACCTTCTCGCCGAATTTGCTCGGATCCTTGGTGTAGGCCACGATCCGGCCGTTACCGCCGATCAGCGCCATGACGCCCGAGCCGCCGTACAGTTTCTGGTTCGCGCCCAGAAGCATTTCCTGGATGAAGTTCACCGACAGGTCGGCGCCGACGATGCCCTGGAACTGGCCGTTGAGCATGATCGGTTCAATAAAGGAGGCGAGCATGACGATCTTGTCGCCGACCTTGTAGGGCGCCGGATCGATCACGCAGGATTTCTTGGTTTCTTTCGAGCACAGGTAGTACTCGCTGGCGCGCACCCCGGTGGACAGGGTTTTCTGGTCGTCGACGTCCACCAGTTTGTCCAGGCCCAGGCTGCCGTCCTCGTTGCGGAACCACCACGGCAGGAAACGACCGTTACTGGCATCGATCCCCACGACCTTGGTGCCGACGTACGCGGCGTCATTGTGGTCGAGGGCGTCTTTCTCCCAACCGATGTAGGTGCCGAGGATTTTCGGGTTCCTGGCGACGTTTTCCTTGATCAGGCCGATCAATTGCTCGCGGCTCAGGCTCAGCTGTGGTTGGCCGTCCGCGCCAGGCGTACCGATCAGCGCGTTGACCCGCACCAGTCCGCCGGCAATCAGCAGCGGCGCTTCGAGCTCGCGCTGGATCTGGCTGACCTGGGTTTGCGCCAGGGAGGTCAGGCGCTGTTCGATGACTTGCTCGAATTGGGCCTGGGTCCGCTCCTGGACCATGTCTTGCGTCCTTGCGCCGGAAAACAGCGCGTACAGCACCAGCGCTGCCACGACACTTAATACGATGGCGCCCGCGAGGGCGGCCACGGAAAACTGGATCGACTTGAATTTCATGGGTGCTCCGCACGCAAGAGGACGTCTGCGGTGGTGTATCGGCAGGGAGCTTGAAGGCCATGAGCGAGGGGCGACGAAATGGCTGTTTTGGAGTGGTTGATGTCGCAATTGAATCATTGCCGGCCGTGACTGGCCGTGGCGGTTGGCGGTATGTGAATTTTTTCCTACTGTGGATGAGAGCTTTGTCCGAAATCTGCGTCTGTATGTCTGTTGTATCTGGCGTCGATACAATTCGGCGCCTAGGATACCCGGCATGTTTTCAGGGAGTTTTTTGATGAACAAGCGATTGGTTGTATGTGCACTGGGCGCGAGTCTGTTGCTCGCCGGTTGTCAGTCGGTCAACACCACCAGCGGCGGTGCCGTGGGCGTTGAACGCAAGCAGTACATGTTCAGCATGTTGTCCACGGACGAGGTCAACCAGATGTACGCCCAGTCTTATCAGAAGACCGTTGGCGAGGCGACCAGCAAAGGTGTGCTGGACAAGACCAGCAACGATGCCAAGCGCATCCAGGTGATCGCCGATCGGCTGATTGCCCAGGCGCCGATTTTCCGTCCGGATTCGGCCCAGTGGAAATGGGAAGTCAACCTGATCAAGAGTGACGAGCTCAACGCCAACTGCGGGCCTGGCGGCAAGATCATTTTCTACACCGGGCTGATCGACAGTCTGAAACTGACCGACGATGAAATCGCCGCGATCATGGGCCATGAAATCGCCCACGCCTTGCGCGAACACGGTCGTGAAGCCATGTCCAAGGCGTACGGCATCGAAATGGCCAAGCAGGGTGCCGGTGCCTTGTTCGGTCTCGGCCAGGACAGCCTGGCGTTGGCGGACACCGTGGCCAACTACGGCATGACACTGCCCAACAGCCGTGCCAATGAAAACGAAGCGGACCTGATCGGCCTGGAACTGGCGGCCCGCGCGGGTTACAACCCGAACGCCGCGATCACCTTGTGGAACAAGATGAGCAAGGCGTCGGAAGGTTCGCCGCCGGAGTTCATGAGCACTCACCCGGCGTCGGCCAGCCGGATTGCCTCGTTGCAGGCGGCGATTCCGAAGGTGATGCCGCTCTACGAGAAAGCGCCGAAGTCCTGATCGTTATCTGTTGAGGCTTCTGGCCTCATCGTCGGAACGCCGCCCGGAGCCGGCTCGCTCCCACAAGGGTCAGTGTCGATCACAACATCCATGTGGGAGCGAGCCTGCTCGCGATGATCGATTACACGGTGTTACTGACTGAACGCGTCAAACCCACCCGCTGCTCTGCATCGCCTTGTACACCGCAACAATCGCCAGGATGAAGAACGCCGACGCCGCCAGGCGACGGATCAGTGTCAGTGGCAGTTTGTCCGCCGCAAAATTGCCCGCCAGTACCACTGGCACGTTGGCAATCAACATGCCCACGGTGGTGCCGATGATCACCAGCCACAGTTCCGGGTATTGCGCGGCGAGCATCACGGTCGCGATCTGGGTCTTGTCACCGATTTCCGCGAGGAAGAAAGCGATCAGCGTCGTCAGGAACGGCCCGAACTTGCGGGCGGTGCTGGCTTCGTCGTCATCCATCTTGTCCGGCACCAGGGTCCACAATGCCGTCGCAGTGAAGCTCGCGGCGAGGATCCAGTGCAGCATCGCATCCGAGAAGAAACTGCCGACCCAGGCGCCTACCGCACCGGCTGCCGCGTGGTTGGCCAGGGTCGCGGCGACGATGCCGGCGATGATCGGCCACGGTTTGCGGAAGCGGGCAGCGAGAATGAGCGCGAGCAGTTGCGTCTTGTCGCCGATTTCGGCCAAGGCAACGATTGCGGTGGGAACGAGCAATGAATCCAGCATCAGGGGTTTTCCTAAGGGGCGGGTCGACACGGCTATGACACGTACAGCCTTCCCGCCCCGGGTAAGGTGTTCGTGTCATAGGTCTTGTCAAACCCTGCGATCCGTCTGATGCGGACGCTGGGGTCGCATACGCCATGGTCTGAGGACCAAGTATGTTGACGTATGCCGGACGAGCATGGCGCTCGTGGGAGACTACTCCCCTAGGACGGAGCGGATTCTGCCTAGGCAAATCCGATTGGGCAAGTACAAATTTTCAGCCGCGCTTGGCCCGGTAGATTCTGAAACCCTGTCCCTCGGCCTTGATCGCGCACACGCCGAGGTGCTCTTCGATCAGCGGTTGGTACTTCAGGAAACTGTTCGCGACTAACCGAAGTTCGCCGCCGTTTTTCAGATGTTTGGCTGCTTTTCGCAGCAGGTTCTCGGTGGCGAAATAATCCGTGTGCACGCCGACATGGAATGGCGGGTTGCTCAAAATCGCACTCAAACCCATCGGCGCCGCATCGATTCCGTCACCGGTAATCACCTCGGCTTCCAGACCATTGGCAGCCAGGGTCAGGCGACTGCTGGCGGCGGCGAACGCATCCACGTCGAGCAACGTGACCTGATTGTGCGGATAACGACGTTTGACCGCCGCGCCCAGAACACCGGCGCCGCAGCCAAAGTCCAGCAAATGACCGCTTGGCAGTTTATCCAGATGCTCCAGCAGCAAGGCGCTGCCGCGATCCAGGCGACCGTGGCTGAACACGCCCGGCAGGCTGATGACTTTCAGCGGGCCTTCGGCCAGCGGCAACTCATAGGTTTGCGCCAGGCTTTCCAGGGATTTGGCTTCTGGCGCATTGGCCACGGTGACCAGCCACAGCTGGCAATGCCGCGCGCTGTCGAGCTTGCGCGGTTTGCCGAACGGGTTCAGCTGTTTGGCCGCGCCTTCGATGCCGCTGCGTTTTTCACCCACCAGGTACAGCTCGCGCCCGGCCAGGCGCGAGGCGAGGGCGTTGAGGATGTAATCGGTGAGGTCCTTGGATTTGGGCAGAAACACTACCGCCGCCTCGAACTCGCGCTCGGGTGCGGTCACGCCGAAATGGCTGCGTTCAACGAAGCGAGCGTCCAGCGCGGCCTGGTCGCCGGCGTGCCAGCACCAGCCGTGGGCGTCGGGCAGGCGGCCCAGCAAATCATCGGCGGGCAAGCCGGCCAGCAACACTGAACCCTGGAATAACTCGGCCTGACGAAGCAGTACTTCACTGCGCGGATCCATACTCTGCTCCCTGAAAAAAAGTGCCGCAGTTTATCAACTGACGACCCGCAGCGCCTTACCGCTGAAGTATCCCTGCGCGTTTTCGGTCAATTGGCCCACGATCCGCTGCCGCGCCTCGCGACTGCCCCAGGCGTTGTGCGGCGTGACGATCAAGCGTGGAATGTCGGCGGCGAGCAGTGGATTGCCGGCGGTCGGCGGCTCGACGCTCAGCACGTCCGTGGCTGCACCGCCGAGGTGGCCGTTGCGCAGGGCATCGGCCAGCGCCTGTTCGTCGATCAAGCCACCTCGAGCGGTGTTGACCACGAATGCGCCCGGCTTCATCGAGGCCAGTTCGCGGGCACCGATGAAGTGGCGGGTGTGTTCGTTGAGCGGGCAATGCAAGGTCAGCGCGTCGATCTGCGGCAGCAGTTCATCCAGTGGCAAACGGTCCGGCCGGGCAGGGCGCCCCGGAATCTGGCCCAGAAGCACGCGCATGCCGAAGGCTTCGGCCAGCCGGGCGACCGCGCAGCCCAGCTCGCCATGACCCAGCAGGCCGAGGGTTTTGCCTTCAAGTTCGACGATCGGATAGTCCAGCAGGCAGAACTGTTTCGCTTGTTGCCAGCGGCCTTCACCGACGGCTTTCTGGTAGTCGGCCAGGCGCGTCGCGAGGTTGAGCAGCAGCATGATCGTGTGCTGCGCCACCGATGGCGTGCCGTAACCCTGGCAGTTGCAGACGGTCACGCCATGGGCGCGGGCGGCGGCGAGGTCGACGTTGTTGGTGCCGGTGGCGGTGATCAGGATCAGTTTCAGTTCGGGACTGGCGGCGATGGCTGTGGCATCGATCAGGATCTTGTTGCTGATGGCGACGGTGGCGCCTTTCAGGCGTTCGATGACCTGGTCCGGCGTGGTCTGTGCGAACAGCTGCAACTCATCGAAACATTCGCGCAATGGACTGAGGTCGAGATCGCCGAGGTCCAGCGAAGGATGGTCGAGGAAAACGGCGCGGCGAGAGTTCGTCATCAACTGTACCTTTTGTGCATTGAACTGAAGGCGTAATCTGCCGAGCCTACCAGATGAAACAAATCGTTACGCATCATCAGGCCGGACACTCATCCTGTGGGAGCGAGCCTGCTCGCGAAGGCGGTGTGTCAGACAAGAGTCTGACGACTGGCACTCCCTCATCGCGAGCAGGCTCGCTCCCACAGGGATTGTTGACACCTTGAGCGCACTTTTATTGAGGAACCCGCATGTACTGGACAGAGTTCTTGACCGTTGCCCTGATTCACTTGCTCGCCGTCGCCAGTCCCGGCCCCGATTTCGCCGTAGTGGTGCGTGAGAGCGTGACCCACGGTCGTCGCGCAGGAACATGGACCGCGCTGGGCGTCGGCACGGCGATTTTCCTGCACGTCGGTTATTCGTTGCTCGGCATCGGCCTGATCGTGTCCCAGTCGATCGTGCTGTTCAACGCCTTGAAATGGGCGGCTGCCGCTTACCTGCTGTACATCGGCTTCAAGGCCCTGCGCGCGCAGCCGGCCAAGCCGGTGGCTGACGACCTGCACAAGGAAGCGGGCGAGCGCACGGCGCGCGGCGCATTCACTTCGGGTTTCGTGACCAACGGCCTGAATCCGAAAGCCACGCTGTTTTTCCTGTCGTTGTTCACCGTGGTCATCAATCCGCACACGCCACTGAGCGTTCAGGCCGGCTACGGGGTTTACCTCGCAGCGGCGACGGCGTTCTGGTTCTGCCTGGTGGCGATGCTGTTCAGCCAGCAGCGCGTGCGCGCCGGTTTTGCCCGCATGGGGCACTGGTTCGACCGGACCATGGGCGCTGTGCTGATCGCTATCGGGGTGAAACTCGCCTTCACCGAGATGCATTGATCGACGAACACCATCCTTAGTAGGAGCCAGCTTGCTGGCGATGGACTTCAACGATGACGCGTTCATTCTGGAAAGGACACGGTGTCAGCTAATCCATCGCCAGCAAGCTGGCTCCTACAGTTACTCGTGCGGGTGAATGCCCGTAAATGCTGGCGCAACGCTAGCATTTGCTGATCGTTACAAATCATTCCTTCGGCTGATTTGGTTGTCATGGAAGGGCACTAGAGTGCTTTTACTTTCAGTCACGACCGTGCAGTCAGAAAAGGGATTCTTATGTTGCAGACTCGCGTTATCCCCCCAGCCGAAGGCGCTTACCAGTACCCGCTGTTGATCAAACGGCTGCTGATGTCTGGCGCGCGCTATGAGAAAACCCGCGAGATCATCTACCGCGACCAGTTGCGCTACAGCTACCCGACCCTGATCGAACGGGTCGCGCGGCTGGCCAACGTCCTCACGGCCGCCGGCGTCAAGGCCGGTGATACCGTGGCGGTGATGGACTGGGACAGCCACCGATACCTGGAATGCATGTTCGCCATCCCGATGATCGGCGCGGTGATCCACACCATCAACGTGCGCCTGTCGCCGGAGCAGATCCTCTACACCATGAACCACGCCGAGGACCGCTTCGTGCTGGTCAACAGCGAATTCGTGGGGCTGTACAACGCGATTGCCGGGCACCTGACCACGGTTGAGAAAACCCTGCTGCTGACCGACCTGCCGGAGAAGACCGCCGACCTGCCGAACCTCGTCGGCGAGTACGAGCAGTTGCTGGCGGCCGCGAGCGCGCAATACGACTTCCAGGATTTCGACGAGAACTCGGTCGCGACCACCTTCTACACCACCGGCACCACCGGCAATCCCAAGGGCGTGTATTTCACCCATCGGCAACTGGTGCTGCACACCATGGGCGTGTCGACCATCATGGGTGCCATCGACAGCGTACGGCTGTTGGGCACCAACGACGTGTACATGCCGATCACCCCGATGTTCCATGTGCACGCCTGGGGTTTGCCGTATGTGGCGACCATGCTCGGGCTCAAGCAGGTTTATCCCGGTCGCTACGATCCTGAATACCTGGTGGAGCTGTGGCGCAAGGAGAAGGTCACCTTTTCCCACTGCGTCCCGACCATCCTGCAAATGGTCCTCAACGCCAAGGCGGCACAAGGCACGGACTTCGGTGGCTGGAAAATCGTCATCGGCGGCAGTGCGTTGAACCGAGCGCTGTACGAAGCCGCTAAAGCCAAGGGCATTCAGCTGACCGCCGCTTACGGCATGTCGGAAACCGGGCCGCTGGTTTCGTGCGCGCACCTCAACGATGAACTGATGGCCGGCACCGAAGACGAGCGCACCACCTACCGGATCAAGGCCGGCGTGCCGGGGCCTCTGGTCGAGGCGGCGATCGTCGATACCGATGGCAACTTCCTCCCCGCCGACGGCGAGACCCAGGGCGAACTGGTGCTGCGTGCGCCGTGGCTCACCGAAGGCTATTTCAACGAGCCGCAGAAGGGCGCCGAGCTCTGGGCCGGCGGCTGGTTGCACACCGGTGACGTGGCGACGCTGGACAGCATGGGCGTGATCGACATCCGCGACCGCATCAAGGATGTGATCAAGACCGGCGGCGAGTGGATCTCCTCCCTGGACCTCGAAGACCTGATCAGCCGTCATGCAGCGGTACGCGAAGTAGCAGTGGTGGGCATCGCCGATCCGCAATGGGGGGAGCGCCCGTTTGCCTTGCTGGTCATCCGCGAAGGCCATGTAATTGGGGCGAAGGAACTCAAGGAACACCTCAAGCCGTTTGTCGAGCTGGGGCACCTGAGCAAGTGGGCCATCCCGAGTCAGATCGCCCTTGTTACTGAAATTCCCAAGACCAGTGTCGGCAAGCTCGACAAGAAGCGGATTCGCCTCGACATCACCGAATGGCAAGCCAACAACAGCACCTTCCTTTCGACGCTTTAAGCGTCTTCCGGCGTGCCTGAAAAGGCACGCCAGGCCCACCAAGCAAGCGCTTGGCTTGTGAAATCCGAATTTTCAGCCATCCTTCCCGTGCCGACGGGTGTCGGCCTGGCGAAAGGACTGTTCCAGAGTGGCCGGCAGCTGCAAATCACACTTTAGAGGGATCAAGCAGTACTACCTGCTGGCTATAGTCCGCTCAAGGATTTTTAAGAACGGGGCACACGCACAACACGGGGCGATGCAACTTTGGAGTGACTTCGGGAAGCCCTGGCTCCCGGTCAACCACAGCGTTTTTAAAAGTACTCACTGCCATAACAATAATGCACATGGAGTAGCGTCGATGACATCAGTAAACCAGTTCTGGCGCCGGGCAAAACTGCCTCTGGCTGTCAGTCTTGCCTCTACGCTCGCCGGGCCCGCATTCGGCGTCAGTTTCAACGTTGGTGAAATCGAAGGTCAGTTCGACTCATCCCTGTCGATTGGTGCCAGTTGGTCTACCGAGAGTGCCAACAAGAACCTCATCGGCGTCAACAACGGTGGCCGTGGCCTGTCCCAGACCTCCGACGACGGCCACTTGAACTTCAAGAGCGGGGAAACCTTCTCGAAGATCTTCAAGGGCATCCATGACCTCGAATTGAAATACGGCGACACCGGCATCTTCGTCCGGGGCAAATACTGGTATGACTTCGAATTGAAGGACGAAAGCCGTCCGTTCAAGGACATCAGCGACAACAACCGCAAGGAAGGCGCCAAGTCTTCTGGCGGTCAGATCCTCGACGCCTTCGTCTACCACAACTACGCGATTGCCGATCAGCCGGGTTCCGTGCGTCTGGGCAAGCAGGTCGTCAGCTGGGGTGAAAGTACCTTCATCGGCGGCGGCATCAACTCGATCAACCCGATCGACGTTTCCGCGTTCCGTCGTCCAGGTGCCGAGATCAAGGAAGGCCTGATCCCGGTCAACATGTTCTACGTGTCCCAGAGCCTGACCGAGAACCTGTCGACCGAAGCGTTCTACCAGCTGGAATGGGACCAGACCGTTACCGATAACTGCGGTACGTTCTTCTCGCAACCGGACGTGATTTCCGATGGTTGCGACAATAACCTGGCAGTGTTGAGAACCCGTAATGGGCTCAACAACTCTTTGCGGGCATTGCCGGCCGGGGCGCGCAACGCTGTCATCAACACGCTGGCTGCCCGGGGCGTGAACTGGGGTGACCCGGATGAAGGCGCCATCGTTCGTCGCGGTGCTGATCGCGATGCGCGTGACAGCGGCCAGTTCGGCGTTTCCTTCAAGTATATGTTCGAGCCACTGGACACCGAGTTCGGTGCCTACTTCATGAACTACCACAGCCGTGCGCCTATTTTCAGCGGCCAGGGTGCACCGGCGAGTGCCTACAACGCACAGGCACTGGGTGGCGCACTGGGCGGCGCACTGATTGGCGCGGGCATTCCGCCAGGCGCCGTGGGTGGCATCGTGGGTGGTGCGAACGGGCTGGCGGCACAGACTTTGCCATTGGTGGTCGCGGGTAACTCCAGCTACTTCGTCGAGTACCCGGAAGATATCCGTCTGTATGGCCTGAGCTTCTCCACCACCTTGCCTACCGGTACCGCGTGGAGTGGTGAGTTCAGCTACCGTCCGAACGCGCCGGTACAGCTCAACACCACCGACATCCTCTTCTCCGGCCTGACGCCGCTGAACCCTAACGTTTCCGTGCTGCAAGGCCAGCCAGGACAGGATCAGCACGGCTATCGCCGCAAGGAAGTGAGCCAGCTGCAAACAACCTTCACGCACTTCTTCGACCAGGTGATGGGCGCCGAGCGTCTGACCGTGGTGGGCGAGGTGGGCTGGACTCACGTCGGCGGCCTGGAAAGCACCTCGAAAGCACGTTACGGGCGTGATCCGAGCTACGGCCCTGGCCCATTGCCTGGCGGTCAGTGCCAGACATTGAACGCATCGACCCTGGCAGGCGGACCGCAAAACAACGTCAGCCGCTACTGCGAAAACGATGGCTTCACCACCACAGACTCCTGGGGTTATCGCGCTCGTGCCATCTGGGAATACAACGACGTCATCGCCGGTGTGAACTTCAAGCCGAACATTGCCTGGTCCCATGACGTTGACGGTTACTCGCCAGGTCCTGGCGGCAACTTCGAGGAAGGTCGCAAAGCGGTCAGCCTGGGCCTCGATGCCGAGTACCAGAACACCTACACCGCGTCCCTGGCCTACACCAACTTCTTTGACGGCAAGTACACCACCGTGGATGACCGCGACTTCGTTGCGCTCAGCTTCGGCGTGAACTTCTAAGCACTGCATTTTCAGGACGAACACACCTATGAAAACAACAAAGAGTCTGTTCAACGCTGGAGTTCTGGGGCTAACGCTGCTGGCGACCAGTGTGATGGCAGCGGTCCCTGCGGCCGAAGCGGACAAGCTGGGCAAGAGCCTGACGCCAATGGGCGCCGAGATGGCGGGCAATGCCGACGGTTCGATTCCGGCCTGGAAGCCGTTGCCGAAAAATGCCGGCGCGGTCGATAGCAAGGGTTTCCTCTCCGATCCGTACGCCAGTGAAAAACCGCTGTTCACCATCACGGCGCAGAACGTCGACCAGTACAAAGACAAGCTTGCTCCGGGCCAGTACGCGATGTTCAAGCGCTATCCGGAAAGCTTCAAGATGCCGGTCTATCCGTCCCATCGCGGCGCGACCGTGCCGGACGACGTATTCGCTGCCATCAAGAAAAACGCCACCAACACCGAGCTGGTGTCCGGCGGCAACGGGCTGAAAAACTTCGAAACCGCGGTGCCGTTCCCGATTCCGAAATCCGGTGTCGAAGTCATCTGGAACCACATCACCCGTTATCGCGGTGGCAGCGTGACCCGTCTGGTGACCCAGGCCACGCCGCAGCCGAATGGCTCGTACAGCCTGGTTTACTTCCAGGACCAGTTCGTATTCCGCGACAAGATGAAGGATTACGATCCGGCGAACCCGGGTAACATCCTGTTCTACTTCAAGCAGGAAGTGACTGCGCCGGCACGTCTGGCCGGTGGTGTGCTGCTGGTGCACGAAACCCTCGACCAAGTGGCGGAGCCGCGTTCGGCGTGGGTCTACAACGCCGGTCAGCGTCGTGTGCGTCGTGCGCCGCAAGTGTCCTATGACGGGCCAGGTACTGCAGCGGATGGCCTGCGTACCTCCGACAACCTGGACATGTACAACGGTGCACCGGATCGTTACGACTGGAAACTCGAAGGCAAGAAAGAGATGTACATCGCCTCCGACAGCTACAAGCTCGACGATCCGAAGCTGAAGTACGCCGACATCATCAAGGCCGGTCACATCAACCAGGACCTGGCTCGTTACGAGCTGCGCCGGGTCTGGCATGTCGTGGCAACCCTGAAGGAAGGTCAGCGTCACATCTACGCCAAGCGTGACTTCTACATCGACGAAGACACCTGGCAGGCAGCGGTGATCGATCACTACGACGGTCGTAACCAGCTCTGGCGTGTGGCGGAAGCTCACTCCCAGAACTACTACAACGTTCAAGTGCCTTGGTACACCCTGGAAGCCCTCTACGACCTGCAGTCCGGCCGTTACCTGGCACTGGGCATGAAGAACGAAGAGAAGTCGGCATACAACTTCGGTTTCACTGCCACCACCAGCGACTTCACGCCGGCGGCATTGCGTCAGACCGGGGTTCGCTAACCTGAACTGAGCAGAGGCCGCATCCTCGAAAAAAGCCCCGACTGGTTCGGGGCTTTTTTTTGCGCGTAGACTTTTTGTAGCCATTTGTAGCAATAACCTTCAATACCTCTTCGTTTACCGCTAGGCTGCGGACATCTGCAACGCCGCCAACCGCATTTCAAACAAGAGCCGGCCATGACTGATCTGTCCCCACTACCGGGTCCTGCAAGCGTTGCCGTCGCGACACTGGACGGACGTTTTTTTCGTCCGCCATTGCCTGACGGTCACGTGTTACGACCCCGTTTATGCGAGCGCCTGAGTGCGGGGCTCGGTGGCAGGCTGTTGCTGGTCAGTGCTCCAGCCGGGTTCGGCAAGAGTTCACTGGCGGTGGAGTTCTGTCAGGGGTTGCCGGCGCACTGGCAAAGTCTGTGGCTGGGTTTGAGTCCGCGGGACAACGATCCAGGGCGTTTTCTCGAGCGACTGCTTGAAGGTCTTCAGGACTTTTTCCCGCAGTTGGGCAGGCAGTCCCTGGGCCTGCTGAAAATGCGTCAGCGGCATCAGCCGTTTGCCTTCGAAGAATGGCTGGACGGTTTGCTCGACGAACTGGCCGTGCACTTGCTGCCGACTGCGCCCCTGTTGCTGGTGCTCGATGATTACCATCTGGCCCAAGGGCCGGTGCTCGATCGTTGCCTGCAATTTTTCCTCAATCATCTTCCCGACGGCTTGCTGGTGATGGTCACCAGTCGCCAGCGCCCGGACTGGCATCTGGCGCGGTTGCGGTTATCCCGGCAACTGCTCGAGTTGCATGAACAGGACTTGCGCCTGACCCACGATGAAGCCTTGACCCTGCTCGACCGGCACAGCACATCGCTGCGCGGCGAAGCTCTGGAGAGCCTGATCCAGCGCAGTGAAGGCTGGGTTGCCGGCTTGCGTTTCTGGCTGCTGGCGGCGTCGGAAGCCGGTTCCGAAGGTGCGTTGCCCCAGTCCCTCAATGGCGGGGAAGGGCTGATTCGCGATTATTTGCTGGAAGAAGTGATCGATTGCCTGCCCGCCGAGGTGCAGTCATTCCTGTACGACACCGCCCCACAGGAGCGGTTTTGCAGCGAATTGTGCGACGCGATTCGCGAAGCGCATGACAGTGCCGAGATCCTCGGTTTCCTGCTTGCACATCAGGTGTTCCTGGTGCCGCTGGACGAGCACGGTCACTGGTATCGCTATCACCATCTGTTTTCCGACCTGCTGCGCACGCGGCCGACCCGCCAGGTCATGGTGCCGGCGGCGAGTCTGCATTTGCGTGCCTGTCGCTGGTTCAATGCGCAGGGCCTGCTCGATGAAGCGGTGGAGCAGGCGTTGCGCGCCGGCCACCTCGACGTAGCGGCCAACCTGGTGCAAAACCTCTCCGAAGAACAACTGCTGGCTGAACAGAACGTCGGCATGTTGCTGCGCTGGAAAATGGACTTGCCCGACAGCCTGCTGATCAGCACGCCGCGACTGATCGTGCTCTACAGCTGGGCGTTGGGCCTGGCCTGTCAGCTGGACGCCGCCGAGGAGCTGGCCAGTCACCTGAGCCGCTTCCTGCCGGCACCGTCGGCCACCGCGCAGAAATCCATGCTGGCGCAATGGCTGGCCTTGAGCGGGATCATTGCCCGGGGGCGCGGTAATCGCCAGTTGACGCTGCTCTATTGCACCGAAGCGCTGGAAAGCCTTCCGGCCAAGCGTTACGGACAGCGCCTGATGTGCCTCTCGACCCTGTCCAACCTGGCGATTGCCGACGGTGACCTGTGGCGCGCACGCGGGCTGAACCGCGATTCCCTGGAGCTGGCGCAACGGGTCGGCAATCCCTTGTTCGAAGCGTTGGCCCATTATGATCGCGCCCGGGTATTGCAGGCGCGGGGGGAAATCCTGCGCTCGCTGGATGAAGTCCGCCAAGGGTTGCAACGCCTGCAGGGGTTGTCGCCGCAGCGCCTTTACGCCGTGCGCGCACGATTGACCTTGTATGAAGGGTTTCTGTTGGTGCTGCGCCTGCAACCACAAACCGCCCGGCAGCGCTTGCAGGCGGGGCTGACCGAGGCCCGCGCCTGTCGTGACATCAGTGTCTTGATCGGGCATTGCGTGATCGCCAGACTCGAAGGCAGCAGCGGTGAATATGCCAAGGCCTTCGCTGAACTCGCCGAAGCCGAACGGCTGATGCACATCTGGGACGTACCGCCGATCTACTACCTGGCGATGATCACCCTGGTCAAATGCGAACTCTGGCTGGCTCAGGGTCGCACCGACCTGGCAGAAGCCTGGCTCGCGCGACTGGGCCAGACCTACAACGGTGAACAACCGGCGGCGCCTCCGGAATTCCATCCGCAACTGCCGCTGCACATCGAATTGCAGCAGGCTTTGCTGGAGGTCATCAAGGGGCAGCCGATGCTTGCCGAAGGGCGCTTGAATGCCTTGCTTGAGCATGGGCAGCAAACCGGTCGGCAGTTGCTCAGCGTGATGACGCTGACACAGAAAACCGAACTGCTCCTGGCCCACAATCGCGAGCCTGAAGCCCGGCAAGCCTTCGCTCAGTCACTGGACGCGGCCAGCGGTGGTGCCCTGCAACCTTTCGATGGTCTGTTGAGCAAATACCCGGACTGGTTGCGCGAGCAGCTGCAACACTGCGCCAAAGCGACGGTTTCGCAGAGCCTGTCGGAGCGCCTGCCCGCCGTGGCTGCGCGCGTTGCCTTTGAACCCTCACAGGCCTGCGAACAGCTCAGCTCCCGCGAGCTGGCCGTTCTGAAACTCATTGCCCAAGGCTGTTCGAACCAGGAAATCAGCGATCAGCTGTTTATTTCCCTGCACACCGTGAAAACCCACGCCAGCCACATCAACAGCAAGCTCGGGGTTGAACGGCGCACGCAAGCGGTCGCGCGGGCGAAGGCGCTGGGGGTGCTGGGCTGACGTCGCTTGCCGAAACACATGGCGGCAGATGACGGGATGCCGATCTGTGCGAAAATCCGCTGTCCCTGTTTACCGAGCATGCCCCGATGTCCCAGCAACCGACCCTCATCCGCGAAACCTTCCCCGTCGGCCCGTTGCAGTGCAACTGCACGATCATCGGCGATCCGGTCACGAAAAAAGCCATCGTGGTCGATCCGGGTGGCAATCACGAACTGATCCTCGCTCGCCTCGACGCCCTGGGCCTGAAGGTCGTCAGCATCATCCACACCCATGCGCACCTCGATCACTTCCTGGCCTCCGGTCAGTTGAAGGAGAAAACCGGTGCGACCCTGCATTTGCACAAGGAGGATCAATTCCTCTGGGACAATCTGGAGATGCAATGCCAGATGTTCGGTGTGCCTTACACCCCGGTTCCGTCGCCTGATCGCTGGTTGGCCGACGATGAAGAGCTGGCGTGCGGTTGCGGCGTGGCGTTGCATACGCCCGGTCATACGCCGGGTTCCATGAGCTTTTGGTTTTCAGAGGCTAAGCTGCTGATTGCCGGCGACACGTTGTTTCGTCGCGGAGTAGGGCGTACGGATTTGTGGGGCGGGGACCAGGCGACCATCGTGCGTTCCATCAAGCAACGGCTTTATACCCTCGACGAAGACGCGACAGTCGTGACCGGTCATGGTCCGGACACGCGTCTGGGCGACGAGATGCGCGACAACCCTTTTGTCCGCGCTTGATGCTCGCCCACGGAATTTTCGGCGCGCGAAATGATCCAACGCCCGCAAAGGCCGATGCCTTGGTCCGTTGCACCACAGAATGCAAAAAGTAGGAGCTCTTCATGTTCACCAAGCAGCGTTTGATTATTGTCGCTACGGCTGTGGCCTTGCTGTCTGGCTGCGCCTCGCCTAACCCTTACGACAATCAGGGGCAGGCCGACGGCGGTTCCACCGGCATGAGCAAAACCGCGAAATACGGTGGTCTCGGTGCTCTGGCCGGCGCACTCGCAGGTGCTGCCATCGACCACAACAACCGTGGCAAGGGTGCGTTGATCGGCGCCGCCGTGGTGGGTGCATCCGCTGCCGGTTATGGTTACTACGCCGACCAGCAAGAGAAAAAACTGCGCGCGAGCATGGCCAACACCGGTGTCGAGGTGCAGCGTCAGGGCGACCAGATCAAGCTGATCATGCCGGGCAACATCACGTTCGCCACTGATTCGGCGAACATCGCTTCAAGCTTCTACCAGCCGCTGAACAACCTGGCGGGCTCGCTGAAAGAGTTCAACCAGAACCAGATCGAAATTGTCGGCTACACCGACAGCACCGGCAGCCGTCAGCACAACATGGACCTGTCGCAGCGTCGGGCCCAGAGCGTCGCGACCTACCTGACGTCGCAAGGTGTGAGCGGTGCCAACCTGAGCGCCCGTGGCGCCGGCCCGGATAATCCGGTGGCCAGCAATGCCGACGTCAATGGCCGGGCGCAGAACCGCCGGGTCGAGGTCAACCTCAAGGCGATTCCCGGTCAGCAGTACGGTGGTGCCCAGCAGCAACCGGGCACGGTTCAGCAATACCCTTGATCGCCTGACTGAACCCCAGGCGTAAAAAAGCCCGCCCGATCCTCAGCAGATCGGGCGGGTTTTTTTTGTCCCGGAAAGCAAAGAACCTGTAGGAGCCAGCTTGCTGGCGATGAACTCAAGTGCGCCGCGGTGAACCAGTCTGTACGGGTTATCGTTAAGGACAATCGCCAGCAAGCTGGCTCCTACAGTTTCCCCGGACTCCGTCATAAAGCATAAAAAAGCCCCCGGACAATCACTCGTCCGGGGGCTTTTTCATATCGCGCGAAACCTGATTACTTCTTCAGGCCGTAATGCTCATCGAGCATGCCCGGCGCGTTCGGGGCTTTCGGGGCGTAGTCGCGAGGCGGTTCCTGATTGCGCGGTGGCGTCAGGCGTTCCCGTGGGGCCGCTGCCGCGTCGGCGTGCAGCGAGGCCAGCAGGCGTTGGCGGGTCTGCTCGTCCAGGGCCAGGCGATTGGCGCCCTCGGCGAGATGATCCTGCACTTCCTGATAGCTCTGAGTCAGTTTCTTGACCAGGGAGGCGGTGCTGTTGAAGTGGGTAACCACCTCGTTCTGATAACTGTCAAAACGTTCCTGAATGTCATCCAGCTGACGTTGCGTGCTGCTCGGCGCGGCGTTCGGCACCAGGCGAGCGATCAGGAAACCAATGGCGACACCCACAACCAGGGCAAGAGTCGGCAACAACCAAACTAAGAGCGAGTGTTCCACGAGTCCTTCCTCTATAAACGGCTTTGCTTTACGTTAACGGCTCGAACCTGCGCTGTATACCGCGATTCACTCGCAATACATCGGCACAGACAATTTGCTAGACGAGTCGACCCGATTCGAGGTCACGGAGTTCCTTCCTTGCTTATGCGCGAAACCCCTGTAGTGATTGATGGCCCGGTCGGCCAACTGGAAGCTCTTTACCTGGACATCGAGCAGCCGCGCGGCATTGCGCTGATCTGCCACCCGAACCCGGTGCAGGGCGGCACCATGCTCAACAAAGTGGTCTCGACCCTGCAGCGCACCGCGCGTGACGCCGGTTTGATCACCTTGCGTTTCAATTACCGTGGCGTCGGGGCCAGCGAAGGCTCGCACGACATGGGCACCGGCGAGGTCGACGACGCTCAGGCCGCCGCCGCGTGGCTGCGGGCGAAACATCCCGACTTGCCGCTGACCCTGTTCGGTTTCTCCTTCGGCGGATTTGTTGCAGCAAGTCTCGGCGGACGTCTGGAAGCGCAGGGTGAACAGCTCAAGCATCTGTTCATGGTCGCGGCCGCCGTCAGCCGCCTCAATGGTTACGACCTGTTGCCGGTCAACTGCCCGCTGACCCTGATCCAGCCGGAAACCGATGAAGTCATCGACCCGCAAACCGTCTACGACTGGTCCGAAAAACTCGAGCGTCCCCATGAGCTGCTGAAAGTGGCAGAATGCGGACACTTTTTTCATGGCAAGCTGACCGATCTCAAGGATCTGATCCTGCCGCGTCTTTCGAATTGATTGCAGTCTGACAAGCGATTACCCATGACGACTCGTACCCGTATCCTCACCGGCATCACCACCACCGGCACGCCGCACCTTGGCAACTACGCCGGCGCCATCCGTCCGGCGATCCTTGCCAGTCGCGACAGCAATGCCGATTCGTTCTACTTCCTGGCCGACTACCACGCCCTGATCAAATGCGATGACCCGCTGCGCATCCAGCGCTCGCGTCTGGAAATCGCCGCGACCTGGCTGGCCGGTGGCCTGGATGTGGACCGCGTGACGTTCTACCGTCAGTCCGATATCCCGGAAATCCCTGAACTGACCTGGCTGCTGACCTGCGTGGCCGCCAAGGGCCTGCTCAACCGCGCCCACGCCTACAAGGCTTCAGTGGACAAAAACGTTGAAACCGGCGAAGACCCGGATGCCGGCATCACCATGGGCCTGTACAGCTACCCGGTGCTGATGGCCGCGGACATCCTGATGTTCAACGCGCACAAGGTGCCGGTCGGTCGTGACCAGATCCAGCACGTGGAAATGGCGCGCGACATCGGTCAGCGTTTCAACCACCTGTTTGGCCAGGGCAAGGAGTTCTTCACCATGCCCGAGGCGTTGATCGAAGAAAGCGTGGCGACGTTGCCGGGCCTCGACGGTCGCAAGATGTCGAAAAGCTACGACAACACCATTCCGTTGTTCAGCAGCGCCAAGGAAATGAAGGACGCGATCTCGCGGATCGTCACCGACTCCCGCGCGCCAGGCGAAGCCAAGGACCCGGACAATTCGCACTTGTTCACACTGTTCCAGGCCTTCTCCACTCCGGCACAATCCGACGAGTTCCGCAGCGAATTGCTGCAGGGCCTGGGTTGGGGCGAAGCGAAGAACCGTCTGTTCCAGTTGCTCGACAGCGAGCTGGGCGAGTCCCGCGAGCGTTATCACCAACTGATCGAACGCCCGGCGGACCTGGAAGACATCCTGCAAATCGGCGCCAAAAAGGCCCGTGCCGTGGCGACGCCGTTCCTCAATGAGTTGCGTGAAGCGGTCGGCCTGCGTTCTTTTGTGGCCCAGACTCAAGTTGCGGCGACCACCAAAAAGAAGGCCGCGAAGGCTGCGCGTTTTGTCAGCTTCCGCGAAGACGATGGCAGTTTCCGCTTCCGTCTGCTGGCCGCCGATGGCGAGCAACTGCTGCTGTCACGCAACTTCGCCGACGGTAAAACCGCCGGTCAGGTGACCAAACAGCTGCAAGCGGGCCAGCCATTGGACGTGCGCAGCGAAGACCTGAGCTTCAGCGTCTGGCTGGAAGGCGAGTGCGTTGCCGACAGCCCGGCCTTCGCCGACAGTGCTGCTCGCGACGGTGCGATCGACGCTTTGCGGATCGCTTTGACGCCGGTTCAGGAATAAACAACGGTTCGGTCCGACCAAGGGCCGATTGCCATTCCCATGGGCCATCGCTACAGTGACGGCCCGTTTTTGTTGCCTTGCTAACGAATTATGACGCCCCTAGAACGATATCAAGCTGATCTGAAGCGCCCGGAATTCTTCCATGACGCCGCGCAGGAAACTGCCGTGCGCCATTTGCAGCGCCTGTACGACGATCTGGTCGCGGCTTCGCAGAACAAACCGGGCCTGCTCGGCAAACTGTTCGGCAAGAAAGAACAGGCGCCGGTCAAGGGCCTGTATTTCTGGGGCGGCGTAGGTCGCGGCAAGACTTACCTGGTCGACACCTTCTTCGAAGCGCTGCCGTTCAAGGAAAAGACTCGCACGCACTTCCACCGCTTCATGAAGCGTGTGCACGAAGAGATGAAGACCCTCGGCGGCGAGAAAAACCCGCTGACCATCATCGCCAAGCGTTTCTCCGACGAGTCGCGAGTGATCTGCTTCGATGAATTCTTCGTTTCCGACATCACCGACGCGATGATCCTCGGCACGTTGATGGAAGAGCTGTTCAAGAACGGCGTGACCCTCGTCGCCACCTCGAACATCGTGCCGGACGGTCTGTACAAGGACGGCCTGCAACGCGCGCGCTTCCTGCCGGCCATCGCGCTGATCAAGCAGAACACCGAGATCGTCAACGTCGACAGCGGCGTCGATTACCGCCTGCGTCACCTTGAGCAAGCGGAGTTGTTCCACTTCCCGCTGGACGAAGCGTCCCACGAAAGCCTGCGCAAGAGCTTCCGTGCGCTGACGCCGGAATGCACCGCGGCCATCGAGAATGATGTGCTGATCATCGAGAACCGCGAAATCCGTGCGTTGCGCACTTGCGATGACGTGGCGTGGTTCGACTTCCGCGAGCTCTGCGACGGTCCGCGTAGCCAGAACGACTACATCGAACTGGGCAAGATTTTCCACGCCGTGTTGCTCAGCGGTGTCGAGCAGATGAGCGTCACCACCGACGACATCGCCCGACGCTTCATCAACATGGTCGACGAGTTCTACGACCGCAACGTGAAGCTGATCATTTCCGCTGAAGTCGAGCTGAAAGACCTCTACACCGGCGGCCGCCTGAACTTCGAGTTCCAGCGCACCCTCAGCCGTTTGCTGGAAATGCAGTCCCACGAATTCCTGTCCCGGGCGCATAAGCCGTAGGATTCGGAACATAAAAAAGGCCTGCCAATGCAGGCCTTTTTTATGCGCCAAAGATCCCTTGTAGGAGCGAGCCCTGCTCGCGATGAGCCCGAGATCGCCGCGGGGTACCAGATTTTACGCGTCATCGTTGACGCCCATCGCGAGCAGGGCTCGCTCCTACAGGGGCGTGTGTCAGGTGTGTGAAAGATGTTTCGCCAGCTCGTCCTGCCGATCGCAACCGACCAGCAACCACAACAGGATTCTGGCTTTGCGTGGACAGAGAAACCCCGACATCAAAGCGCCCCTGCGTGTCAGGTCGATCTCGCCGCCGTCAAAGCCGTAAGTCGAGCGAGCCGTGGCGCCAGAGCCGGTCCGGGTGGCAACGACCACTGGAATCTCCTGCGCGATTGCCTCGATCCGTTTCGCCCAGCTCGCCGAAACATGTCCCGCACCGAACCCCGCGATCACCAGCCCGGCGTAGCCCAGCCCAACGATGTTCTCCAGCAGCAGGCTGTCGGCGGACAGCGACGCTTCCAGCAAGGCAATCCGTTGTGTGGTTTGCACCGGCAAAGGCAGAGCATCGCGCGGGACTGGTGGGCGCAGATATCGAACGGTGTCCTCCACCAACAGACCTACGGGACCCACGATAGGAGAGGAGAACGCCTGCAAGGCCAATGAGTCGGTTTTACGCACCGCGCTTGCCGAATGAATCTGCCCGTTCATGACCACCTGGACACCGCGCTGATGGCTGCTTGAGGCCAGTGCCACCCGGCAGGCATCCAGAAGATTCGCCGGCCCCTCCGCCCCGGCCTGGGCTGCGGAGCGCATCGCCCCCGTCAGGACCAGCGGTGCATCGTGGTCCCACAGGTAGTCGAAAAAGGTAGCGGTTTCTTCCAGGGTGTCGGTGCCCTGCGTGATGACCACGCCTGTAGCGCCTTGTCTGATCTGGAAATTCGCCCAGGACAATACGCTCAGCAAAAACTCGAAATCCAGCGAAGCGCTGGGCAGCAGTCCCAGCGTTTCAATCGACACCTCTGCCAGCAACGTCAATTCCGGAAGGGATGCCAGCAGCGTTTCACCACTGACGGTCGGAATCACTCCTTCACCGGCGTGTCTGGCTTGCATGCTCACGGTACCGCCAAGTGCGGCGATGGCCAGTTTGGGCAAGTCCATGTGATACCTCGCTTGAGTGTGAAGAGATCGGCCGCACCGCGTTCGCGATACAGCCGGATGGCGATGTGAGTCAGTTGGCGATCAGGAACCCGATAAACGGAATGATCAGCAGCGTGCTGATGGCCATGGACAGTACATTACCGATGAAGCCATGCATGTCGGCCGGCAGCCGTTTGGCAATCGCACACGCCAGCGGCGGGGCAATCAAGGCGCCTAGCAGTGCGCTCATGACGATGACTGGCCAGGTGCCGCCATACGTCAGAACCGCGGCGGGCACCACCGACACCAGCGGAACGTAGGTCGGATACCAGCCGAGTGATATCCATTGTCGCCGCCAGATCACTACACCCAGCGCTGATGTCAGCGCCTGTGCGCCGATCAGTTGCGGCAGCAGGGCTGAACCGTAAACCGGACTCAGCGGATTCAGCGTGAATGCCAGCAAGGCGCCGAGAATCAGGCCGAGGCTGGCCCACTCGTTGCCATAGAACGGCGCTTCCGAAAAATCCGCCAGCACCCGACGCAGGCTCCAGATGACACCGTAGTCAGGCGTTTTGGCGGGGGCGGTTTCGGCCTCAGGCTCGGACGGCTGGCTGGGCGAGACAGACTTCACCAGGCCCGGTACGTAACGGCACAGCAGAAAGGCCAGCACGCTCGCGACTGCCATGCCCGAGACATTGCCAATGACCACCGGCAACGCCAGCGGGTTACACACGTAGTTGACCATCAACAAACACATTGGCGTCACGAGCCCCGCCCCGAGGATGGCGCCGTTGATCGTGACCTTCCAGCCTTTGCCGAACATCAACACCATCGCCGCCGGCAGTGAAACGAAGGCGGCAAATGTCGGTTGCCAGCTGTCGGCCGTCACCGTCCAGCCCCACAGCAGGTTGCTCAGCACCAGCCCGAGCAACGAACTGGTCACCAGCCATGGCCACAAACCGCTGCCGTAGGAGATGGCGAAGCCTTGCCAGGATTTTCCGCTGCGGTTGGCCCAGTAGGCCAGGTAGGCCCCCGCCAACAAGCCGATGGAGGCGAACTCGTGTTTGTAGAACGCCACTTCGCTGATGTCCCCCAGCACCCAGCGCAGCCACGCGTTGGGATGGGGGAGGCTTGAAAGCAAATGACGATAGTCGGGCCAATCGGCGGCCCAGCTGGAGCGGTGGGTGAATGACAACCAGACGATCAGCAATGCGGTGCCGAGCACCAGGAAGAGGATCGCGATGTCCAGTGATGATCTTGCGGCGAGACGATCAGGCGGGGTTTTTCCAGTGGTGGATTCCATCGGTCATTGCCCCCTGATCAGCGCGGCAGGCAAGGGTGCTGGGTGTAACCGAGCGCCTGATCGTAGAGATCGACTCGACGATCGCGATGCAGGTCGTTCAGGTCATTCCAGATCGGTGCGCTGCGGGAACTGGTCAGGTCGATGTCGGCGAAGAGGATTTCCTGTTGGTCCGCCGAGGCCACCGCTCCGATCGGCCAGCCGTTGGTGCCGGCAATCAACGAGCAACCGAGGTAACGCGCGCCGCGCTCCTCACCGATCCGGCTGGCAGCGGCGATGAACACATTGTTTACGTGCGCGGCCGTTATCGTCAGGTACGACGCCATGCATTTGCCGGCCTCGTCGAACAGCGGCGGTGGCGTCCAGACCCAGTTGTTCAGGCTGCAAATGATGTCGGCGCCTTGCTGGGCGAGAATGCGTGGCACCTCCGGAAACCAGATGTCCCAGCAGATCAACAAACCAATCCGCCCGATCGGTGTATCGAACACTGGAAAGCCCTGGTCGCCGGGGGTAAACCAGAGTTTTTCCAGGTTCCACAAATGCGCTTTTCGGTACTTGCCGATAAAGCCGTCAGGCCCCACCAGCACGCCGGTGTTGAAGAGGCGCATGCCGTCGCGCTCGGCCAGGCCGGCCACCAGGTAAACCTTGTGTTGTCGGGCGAAATCCATCCAGAGCTGCACGCTCGGCCCGTCGGGCACGGACTCCGCATGGGCAAACGCATCCTGGCGATTGCTGAAGAAATAGCCGGTATTGGACAGCTCGGGAAGGACGATGAGATTCGCTCCACCGTTGACCGCTTCCAGTGCTAACTCAAGGCTGCAACGCAGGTTGTCTGCGCATTTTTCGGTGCCGACCTGAGGGTCGAATTGCACGACTGCTACACGAACAGGGCTTGTTGGATCGCTCATTGCCGATGACCTCTTTTTTATTGTTATTCACGCTGTTTAATTGCGTGTTTATTAAGTGTTGAAACGGCAAAGGGGCGTAAGTCGGCGGCTTCCGGTACGGCTGTAGTCCGTTTCCGAAGATGGGGGCGTGAGGGTTGAATCAGTTTGCGGGGGGAGGTCGGGAAGGCGAGCCAGTACACCGGGTGCATGGCTCTGGAGCGGGGCTTTCAGGCTTTCAGTCGGTAGTGCGGATAGTCATTCATGGAGAAACCGCCATTGAAGGTCGCGGCGGTTTTGTCGCAGATGTGAATGACGGCATCGACGGCCCCTCGAAAGCAGGGTTCCGTCCAGCCGGCATCGACGGAGAAGGATTCGCCGGAAAAATACAGGCCGGAGACGTGCGCGAAATCCCGGTTGTATTTCATCAGGCTCACGGCATCGTAGTAGGTGCCCGGCCGGTACAACTTTGCACAACCCAGCGCATTTTTGTCGGTCATCCAGCGTTGGACGACGGCTTGGTCAAGGTCGATGTATGGCGAGATTTTCTGCTGGATATTGGTGCAGTTCATGAGGATGCGATCCAGCTCCTCGGCACACGTGGCCACCAGTTCCTTGTCACTGTATGAAGCAAGCTTGGTCGCATCGTCCTCCCAGGTGTAACTCAGGAGAATGCAGTCGTAGCTGTAGTGTTCGTTGTAGCGGTAGGTGTAGACGTCGTGAATGAAACTGTCGGTGACGATGGCTTGCGGGATCCGCGTGTTTTGCGAAAGAAAAGTTTTTTTCAACGGTGCGAAGACCTTGCAGCTGGTTTCCCAGTGCGCAGTTTTGTAGGCGTTGATGGTGTCGAAAGGCAGCATTTCCTGGCTGAAATTTTCGAGCTTGATGCGCGTTTCGATCAGCCAGGAGGGCAGGGTCATGATGACTGAATCGAAGTCTTCAAAGTGTTCCTGGGTCTGTTCGGGCTGACTGTATTTCCAGTTGAAGTAGACCCGGATTTTCTGGTTGGTCAGCTTTTTGAGTCGGGTCACCGAGGAGTCGGTGAGAAGGCCGGTGTTTGTTTCGCGGCTGTGTTCGTAGACGGATTTTCCGGTTTCGTCGGTTTTCATGAACAGCAGGCATTCGTCCAGCGCCGCGAGCCCGATGTAGCGGGGCCTGTCGAAACTGAGCCCGGCGCAGTCATGCACGGCTTCGCTGTTCAGGTAGGGCGAGGGCAGCGGGTCGCCCTTTGAGTCGACCCGGCCATGGATCAGTTGCAACCCAGTACTGAAACCGAAAATGGCGGTGCGCAGCGGGTACAGGCTGCAGACGTCGTAGAACGCCCCCCAGCTGCCGTCACCGATGCCGATCGCGTAGAAAATCGCTGACTCTTCCATGGACATTCCCAGGCCACCAAAATCCCCGGGCGAGCGTTCATCCAGGGTTTCCAGTGCGGGCATGCGGACCAGTTCGCGGAAGGACACGTTTTCATATTTTTCGACGATGGCGCTCCACGTCGCTTCCCATTCCTCGCCGGCGTACACCTGAGCGACATGGCGGCTCATCCGATCGGAAAAGGCCTTCCATTTGGCATAGACCTTTTGCAGGTCTTCGTCCGGCGGAGGCGTCCTGCCATCGAGGTTGGTCCATATCAGCATGTGCGGCGTCGGGTGGCCGCCCATGCGACCTTCTCGAAGGTAAATGCCGGTCGAGCGGACCCACTGGCTGCCGGGGTTGGGGAAGTCCGAAAACGCCAGATCAAATGCCTTGGTGTAGTAGGCCATCAGCGACCGGCCTTCAGTCGGCGGCTCATCCGCCCGATTGAAGAAGGGCATGCGCATGGCGCCCATTTCAAACGGGGTCTGGCTTTGTGTGGTGTTTGGGTTTCCGGCAACGGTCAGGTGGCGGCCGCCGATGCGCCTGGATTGTTCGATGAGGGATACGTGGGTAAAGCCGCAGCGATACAGCTCCCTGGCCGCTGTCAGGCCGGTGACGCCGGCGCCGATGATGCAAATCCTGTGCTGTGGATCGGTTGCCTGGGCAATGCCGCCTTCCTGCTCAACCAGTGCCCGATAGTCGAAACACAGGTCGGGTGGATTGGGGAAACGGGCGGCCCACCTGCTTTTTGCCGAGGGCTTGTTTCGGGCGTTTTCCTCGGGAGGAAACGGCGGATAGTCGTAACTGGATCCGATAGTCACTGATGATCTTCCCTGATGGTGTTGGCAGGGAAGATGTTGAGGTTGCGGGGCGATCAGCGCATAGCCGTCAAACGGGGCCCGAAGGTGCTCTGCATTCGTTTTTTACCGTGGGAAAAAAGACCTGCATGGCAGGTCTTTTTATACGGCGGCACACACCTTGTGGAGCCGGGTTTACGCCGCTTGTTGAAACTGCTGCCGATACTGGTTCGGCGACAGCTCGGTGTGCTGGCGGAACAGGCGCGCAAAGAAGCTGGCATCGTCGTAGCCGACCTCATAGCTGATGGTCTTGATGCTTTTGCGGCTGCCGGACAACAGGCCCTTGGCGGTTTCGATGCGCAGGCGTTGCAGGTAATGCAGCGGCTTGTCGCCGGTGGCCGTCTGGAAGCGGCGCATGAAGTTGCGGATGCTCATGCCGTGTTCGCGCGCGACGTCTTCGAAGCGGAACTTGTCGGCGAAATGCTCTTCGAGCCAGTGCTGGATCTGCAGGATGATCACGTCCTGGTGCAGCTTCTGGCCACCGAAACCGATCCGTCCCGGCGCATAGCTGCGCTGCACTTCGTAGAGAATGTCGCGGGCCACGGCCTGGGCGACGTTGGCGCCGCAGAAGCGCTCGATCAGGTAGATGTAGAGATCGCACGCCGAGGTGGTGCCGCCGGCGCAGTACAGGTTGTCGGCGTCGGTCAGGTGCTTGTCCTGGTTGAGGTGCACCTTCGGAAAACGCTCGGCAAAGGCATTGAAGAAGCGCCAGTAGGTGGTCGCTTCCTTGCCATTGAGCAGCCCGGCTTCAGCCAGCCAGAACACCCCCGTAGCCTCGCCGCAAAGCACCGCGCCGCGCGCATGTTGCTGGCGCAGCCACGGCAGGACCTGGGGATAACGTTGGCACAGGGTGTCGAAATCGTCCCAGAAGGCCGGGAGGATAATGACATCGGCGTTTTCCAGGCCGCCGTCCACCGGCATGATCACATCGCTGAAGCTGTTCACCGGTTTGCCGTCGGGGCTGACCAGGCGCGTTTCGAACGCGGGCGTCAGGCCGTTGCCCAGTTGTTTGCCGTAGCGCAGGCTGGCCAGATGGAAGAAATCCTTGGCCTGCATGAGGGTGGAAGCGAAAACCCGGTCGATGGCCAGGATGCTGACGCGCCGCAAGGGCGTGGAGGCTTGGTTAGACATAATTCAACTTTATTCTTATAGGGGAAAGTGGTCAGCAGACGGCTGGATCGTCTTATTTTTTGTCGGATGTGTCCAGTGTCCTGTATCGGGTGAGCGGCTTAGTCTCTGAAGGTCAACTCCTTCTAAAAATAATGACAGGTGCCGCATGATTCCCAGAACCTTGTTCAGTCCCGAGCACGAACTTTTCCGCGACAGCGTGCGAACGTTTCTCGAAAAAGAAGCTGTGCCGTTTCATGGCCAATGGGAAAAACAAGGCTATATCGACCGCCAGCTCTGGAACAAGGCGGGGGAGGCGGGGATGCTCTGTTCGCACCTGCCGGAAGAATACGGTGGGCTGGGCGCGGACTTTCTCTACAGCGCGGTGGTGATCGAAGAAGTGGGGCGCCTGGGCCTGACCGGCATCGGTTTTTCCCTGCATTCGGACATCGTCGCACCGTACATCCTGCATTACGGCAGTGAAACGCTGAAACACAAATACCTGCCAAAACTGGTATCCGGCGAGATGGTTACCGCGATTGCCATGACCGAACCAGGCGCCGGTTCGGATCTGCAAGGGGTGAAAACCACCGCAGTGCTCGATGGCGACGACTATGTCATCAACGGTTCGAAGACGTTCATCACCAACGGCTATCTGGCAGACCTGGTGATTGTCGTGGCCAAGACCGATCCGAAAGCGGGCGCGAAGGGCACCAGCCTGTTCCTGGTCGAGGCCAACACCCCGGGCTTTGCCAAGGGCAAGCGTCTGGAAAAAGTCGGCATGAAAGCGCAGGACACTTCGGAGCTGTTCTTCCAGGACGTTCGCGTGCCCAAGGAAAATCTGCTGGGGCAGGCGGGGATGGGCTTCGCTTATCTGATGCAGGAATTGCCGCAGGAGCGCCTCACTGTTGCCGTCGGCGGGCTGGCGTCGGCTGAAGCCGCTTTGCAATGGACGCTGGAATACACCCGCGAGCGCAAGGCGTTCGGCAAGGCGATTGCCGATTTCCAGAACACGCGATTCAAGTTGGCGGAGATGGCGACTGAGATCCAGATCGGCCGGGTTTTCGTCGACCGCTGCCTGGAATTGCATCTACAAGGCAAGCTCGATGTGCCGACCGCGGCGATGGCCAAATATTGGGGCACGGACCTGCAATGCAAGGTGCTCGACGAGTGCGTGCAGTTGCATGGCGGCTACGGGTTCATGTGGGAATACCCGATTGCACGGGCGTGGGCGGATGCGCGGGTGCAGCGGATTTATGCCGGCACCAATGAAATCATGAAGGAGATTATTGCCAGATCCCTGTAGGAGCCGGCTTGCTGGCGATTGAAACGGCGCGGTTTTGGTTGCATGCCGCGTTGTCCCCATCGCCAGCAAGCCGGCTCCTACAAGTGCGGGTTACGGCGCCGGATTCGGGTGATCCTTGTGGATCGCCTCGATCCCCGCCAGCACTTCATCGGACAGTTTCAGCTCGAAGCTGGCAATGTTGCTGTCCAGCTGCTCAAGCGTCGTCGCGCCGATGATGTTGCTGGTCACGAACGGCTGTTGCGTCACAAACGCCAGGGCCATTTGCGCCGGGTCCAGACCGTGCTCACGGGCCAACGCCACGTAACGGCTGCACGCTGCTTCCGACTGCGGGTTGAAATAGCGGCTGAAGCGGCTGTAGAGACTCAGGCGACCTTTCGGTGGACGTGCGCCACCTTCGTACTTGCCTGACAGGAAACCGAACGCCAGCGGCGAATAAGCGAGCAGGCCGCATTGTTCGCGGATGGCGATTTCCGCCAGGCCGATTTCGAAGCTGCGGTTGAGCAGGTTGTACGGGTTCTGGATCGATACCGCACGCGGCCAGCCACGGGCTTCGGCCAGCGCCAGGAAACGCATGGTGCCCCACGGCGTTTCGTTGGACAGGCCGATGTGGCGGATCTTGCCGGCCTTGACCTGTTCGTCCAGCGCTTCGAGGGTGTCCTCCAGCGGTGTCAGGTTGGCTTCGATCTTGTGTTTGTAGCCCAGCTGTCCGAAAAAGTTGGTGCTGCGCTCCGGCCAGTGCAACTGGTAAAGGTCGATGTAGTCGGTCTGCAGGCGCTTGAGGCTGGCATCCACGGCTTCCGTGATGTGCTGACGGTTGTGCCGCAGGTTTTTGTCGCGGATGTAGTCGATGGTGTTGCCTGGGCCGGCGATCTTGCTGGCGAGGATCCAGTCGGCGCGATCACCGCGGCTTTTGAAATAATTGCCGATGTAGCGCTCGGTGGTGGCGTAGGTGTCGGCCTTCGGCGGCACCGGATACATCTCGGCGGTGTCGATGAAATTGATCCCGGCGCCTTTGGCCCGTTCAATCTGGGCGAAGGCTTCAGCTTCGCTGTTTTGCTCGCCCCAGGTCATGGTTCCGAGGCAGATGGCGCTCACGTTCAGATTGGTGCGGCCTAGCTGGCGATAGTCCATCGGGTGCTCCTTGGGCAAAACAATCATAAAAGCAGGTTGAAATATTTTTCGCAATCTGCATAATTGCGCACCTCTTTCTGCAGTGGAAGTGATGCGCCGCCGCCGAAGAATCTTGCCGTTGAACGGACGCGCCGACCCGAGCCCCCGAAAGCGTCTGTATCCGGCTGCCTTTGACTTGTCAAAGTACGCACTATTCAGTAAGATCCGCCGTCTAATTTACAGGGCGGCCCCTGAGGCTATAAAGAATGAAAACTTTTACTGCTAAACCGGAAACAGTACAGCGCGACTGGTTTGTCGTCGACGCTGCAGGTCAGACCCTGGGTCGTCTGGCCACCGAAATCGCGAGCCGTCTGCGTGGCAAGCATAAAGCTGAGTACACTCCTCACGTTGACACCGGCGATTACATCGTCGTTATCAATGCCGAGCAGATTCGTGTAACCGGTGCTAAAACCACCGACAAAATCTACTACTCCCACTCCGGTTTCCCGGGCGGCATCAAGTCGATCAACTTCGAAAAGCTGATCGCTAAAGCCCCTGAGCGCGTGATCGAGACCGCGGTCAAAGGCATGCTGCCTAAGAACCCGCTGGGTCGCGACATGTATCGTAAGCTGAAAGTCTATGCGGGCGCTGTACACCCTCATACTGCTCAGCAGCCCCAAGAACTGAAGTTTTAACGGAATAGTTCATTATGTCGGCGACTCAAAATTACGGCACTGGCCGTCGCAAGACCGCAACCGCACGCGTTTTCCTGCGTCCGGGTACTGGTAACATCTCCATCAACAACCGTTCGCTGGATAATTTCTTCGGCCGCGAAACTGCCCGCATGGTAGTTCGTCAGCCGCTGGAATTGACTGAGACTGTCGAGAAGTTCGACATCTACGTCACCGTGATCGGCGGTGGTGTAAGTGGTCAAGCTGGCGCAATCCGCCACGGCATCACTCGCGCTCTGATGGACTATGACGAAACCCTGCGTGGCGCTCTGCGCAAAGCTGGCTTCGTTACCCGCGACGCTCGTGAAGTTGAACGTAAGAAAGTCGGTCTGCGTAAAGCGCGTAAGCGTCCGCAGTACTCGAAGCGTTAATTCGCTTTCTCGTTCAAAAAGAACGCCCAGTTTCCTCACGGAGCTGGGCGTTTTTTTATGCGTGCGATTTATCAAAGAATTGCTCTGTGACAACTTGCCACATCCGCAGAGCCCCTATACTACAAGGCTTGGCAGTGGGGCCCTTCGGTAATTACCTTGTCAGAATTGGGGCTTTTCATTACCATTCGGCAAAATTTTTATAAGTACATAGATTTACTTAGTAGATGCCTGATTTAACAGGCCACAAAGCTGATGGGAGAGGACTGAATGAGCAATGACGGCGTGAATGCAGGCCGGCGTCGCTTCTTGGTAGCAGCCACATCCGTGGTGGGTGCTGCAGGAGCGGTGGGGGCTGCGGTCCCGTTCGTGGGGTCATGGTTTCCCAGTGCCAAGGCGAAAGCCGCAGGTGCACCGGTGAAAGTGAATGTCAGCAAAATCGAGCCAGGCCAGCAGATGATTGCTGAGTGGCGCGGTCAGCCGGTGTTCATCGTCCGCCGTACCGAGGAAATCCTGGGGAATCTGAAAAAGATCGAGGGCCAGCTGTCTGACCCGACCTCCAAGAACTCGACTCAACCGACTTATGTCGACCCGGAAACGCGTTCGATCAAGCCAGAGGTTCTGCTGCTGATCGGTATCTGCACCCACCTCGGTTGCTCGCCGACCTTCCGTCCCGAAGTGGCGCCTGCGGATCTGGGCAAGGATTGGGTAGGTGGTTATTTCTGCCCTTGCCACGGTTCCCACTACGATTTGGCTGGCCGCGTCTACAAGTCGCAACCTGCGCCTTTGAACCTGCCAGTTCCCCCGCATTCCTATGAGACCGATGAGATTATTGTCATTGGCGTCGATACGGAGAAAGCGTGATGAGCAAGTTCATGGATTGGGTTGATGCGCGCTTCCCCGCGACCAAAATGTGGGAAGACCATCTCAGCAAGTACTACGCCCCGAAGAACTTCAACTTCTTCTATTTCTTTGGTTCCCTGGCATTGCTCGTTCTGGTCAACCAGATCGTTACCGGTGTCTGGCTGACCATGAGCTACACCCCGTCGGCGGAAGAGGCATTCGCCTCCGTCGAATACATCATGCGCGACGTCGAGTACGGCTCGATCCTGCGTCTGCTGCACTCCACCGGCGCTTCGGCGTTTTTCATCGTGGTCTATCTGCACATGTTCCGTGGCCTGCTCTACGGTTCGTACCAGAAACCGCGTGAGCTGGTGTGGGTCTTCGGCATGCTGATCTACCTGGCGCTGATGGCGGAAGCCTTCATGGGTTACCTGCTGCCGTGGGGCCAGATGTCCTACTGGGGTGCCCAGGTGATCATCTCGCTGTTCGGTGCGATCCCGGTCATCGGCAACGACCTGACCCAGTGGATTCGTGGTGACTACCTGATTTCCGGTATTACCCTGAACCGCTTCTTCGCCCTGCACGTTGTTGCCCTGCCGATCGTGATCCTCGGTCTGGTGGTGCTGCACGTTCTGGCGCTGCACGAAGTCGGTTCGAACAACCCGGACGGCGTCGACATCAAGAAACACAAGGACGAAAACGGCGTACCGCTGGATGGCATCGCCTTCCACCCGTACTACACCGTGAAAGATATCGTCGGCGTGGTGGTGTTCCTGTTCATCTTCTGCTCGATCGTGTTCTTCTTCCCGGAAATGGGCGGCTACTTCCTCGAGAAGCCGAACTTTGAAGTGGCGAACGCCTTCAAGACGCCCGAGCACATTGCACCGGTCTGGTACTTCACGCCGTTCTACGCAATTCTTCGGGCGGTTCCGGACAAGCTCCTGGGCGTTATCGCCATGGGCGCGGCCATCGCTGTACTGTTCGTCCTGCCATGGCTGGACCGTAGTCCGGTCAAGTCGATGCGCTACAAGGGCTGGTTGAGCAAGATCTGGCTCTGGGTGTTCTGCATCTCGTTCGTGATCCTGGGCGTGCTGGGCGTATTGGCCCCAACCCCTGAGCGTACGTTGCTGTCGCAGGTGTGTACGTTCCTGTACTTCGCCTACTTCATTCTGATGCCGTTCTACACCAGGCTCGAGAAGACCAAACCGGTTCCGGAAAGGGTGACTGGCTGATGAAAAAGCTATTTGCTGTACTGATTCTTGCTGCTATGCCTGTACTGTCCTTCGCCGCCGAGCACGGTGGTCCTGAGCTGGAAAAGGTCGACATCGACGTTTCCGACAAGGCTGCCATGCAGGACGGCGCACGGACGTTCGCCAACTATTGCATGGGCTGCCACAGTGCCAAGTTCCAGCGCTATGAGCGTGTTGCCGACGATCTGGGCATTCCCCACGATCTGATGCTGTCGAAGCTGGTGTTCACTGGCGCCAAGATCGGCGACCACATGAACATCGGCATGCAGCCGGCAGACGCCAAGACCTGGTTCGGTGCTGCGCCACCCGACCTGACCCTGGTAGCTCGTGTTCGTGGTACCGACTGGCTCTACGGTTACCTGAAGTCGTTCTACGAAGACCCGTCGCGCCCTTGGGGCGTGAACAACAAGGTCTTCCCGAACGTCGGCATGCCGAACGTTCTGGTGGGCCTGCAAGGTCGCCAGGTGGTCGGCTGCAAACAGGTGCAGATCGTCGAGGACGGCAAGAAGCAATATGATCCGCTGACCGGTACCGCGCTGACTCATGAAGCGTGCGATCAGCTGACCATCGTGCCGAAGAGCGGTGCCCTGACCGAAGAGCAGTTCGATGAGAAGGTCAAGAATCTGGTAACCTTCCTCGCTTACTCGGCTAACCCGGTTAAGCTGCAGCATCAGCGCATCGGTACCTACGTCTTGCTGTACCTGGCGTTCTTCTTCGTCTTCGCCTACTTGCTGAAGCGCGAATACTGGAAAGATGTGCACTGATTAAGTTTCAAGCAATTGCTGTTAATCGCGCGCGCCCAAGGGCGTCTCTGAAGGTGTAACGAGTCTGGTGAGCCAGACGTTACGGGAGGCGCCCTCTGGGCGCGCTCGTTTTTCCGCTTCCGATAATTTCAACAAGCGAGGAGGATCGCCATGGGCGTGACCAATCGGTTGGCCTGTTACTCCGACCCCGCCGACCACTATTCCCACCGGGTGCGTATCGTACTTGCAGAGAAGGGTGTCAGCGCCGAGATCATTTACGTGGAAGCTGGTCGCCAGCCGCCTAAACTGATTGAGGTGAACCCTTACGGAAGCCTGCCCACCCTGGTCGATCGTGACCTGGCGTTGTGGGAGTCGACCGTGGTGATGGAATATCTGGATGAGCGTTACCCGCATCCGCCGTTACTGCCGGTTTATCCAGTGGCGCGTGCCAACAGTCGCCTGCTGATTCATCGTATTCAGCGTGACTGGTGTGGTCTGGTGGATCTGATCCTGGATTCGCGGACCAAGGAAGCAGCCCGGGTCGTGGCTCGTAAAGAGCTGCGCGAAAGCCTGACCGGTGTGTCGCCGCTGTTCGCCGACAAGCCGTTTTTCCTCAGTGAGGAACAAAGTCTGGTGGATTGCTGCCTATTACCAATACTCTGGCGCTTGCCGATTCTGGGTATTGAACTGCCGCGGCCAGCCAAGCCGCTGCTTGATTATATGGAGCGCTCGTTTGCGCGTGAGGCTTTCCAGGCGAGTCTGTCTGGTGTCGAACGCGATATGCGCTAAGGCTTAAGGAGCCGCTATGAACTCCAGTCGACCTTATCTGGTCCGCGCGCTCTACGAGTGGATTGTGGACAACGATTGCACCCCGCACATGCTGGTCAATTCCGAGTATCCGTCGGTGCAGGTGCCACAAGGTTTCGCCAGTGACGGACAGATTGTCCTGAACGTATCGCCGGCCGCCGTGCGTCATTTGCACATGGACAACGAAGCAGTGAGCTTCGAAGGTCGCTTCGGTGGCGTGCCGCACACCCTGTACGTGCCTATCGCCTCGATCCTGGGCATTTACGCCCGGGAGAACGGCCAGGGCATGGTGTTCGATCTGGAATCGCCTATGGAAGACGAAGACGAGATCGAGCCGGAAGATGATCTTCCGCCACCGGACAGCGAGCCGCCGCGCCCTAGCGGTCGGCCTAGTTTGAAAGTGGTGAAATAAAAAAAGGGCGATCCGCAAGGATCGCCCTTTTTATTTCACCACTTTCAAACGTTGTAGGAGCGAGCCTGCTCGCGATGGACGTGAACGATAGCGCGTGCTGTCTGAATGAACGCATTCTCGGAACGTTTTTCGCGAGCAAGCTCGCTCCTACAGAAGCCCATCAATCGATGTACTCAAACAGCTTCACAATCTTCTGCACGCCGGAAACGCCCTGCACCAGATTGGTTGCCTGCGCCGCTTCCTGTTTGGTCAGCAAACCCAGCAAGTAGACGATGCCGTTCTCGGTGACAACCTTGATGCGCGAGCCCGGGATGTTCGCGTCCGCGAGCATCTGGGTTTTGATCTTGGAGGTCAGCCAGGTGTCGTTTTGGCGGGCGAGGAAGCCGGAAGGTGGCAGGACCTGCAATTCGTTGTGCACCGTCTTCACGCGCTGGACGGAGGCGGCGGCTTGTTCGGCCTTGGCCTTGAGGTCGGCGCGTGGGGTTTGGCCGGCGAGCAGCACGACACCGTTGAAGCTGGTGACGACAATGTGCGAATCGTTGTCCAGGGCTGGATCGGCCTTGGCGATGTTCACGCCCACTTTGGTGTCGATCAGTGAGTCGTCGATCTTGCTGCCCAGGGTACGTGTGCCGCGGTCATCATCGATCGGCGCTTCACGGCTGGCATTCACCACCGAGGTGCAGCCGCTGATGCCGAGGCACAGGGTCAAGGCCAGAAGGCCTAGGCGATTAGGGGTCATTCTTCACTCCCGAACAGTTGGCTGTCGATCAAGTCGCAAAGGCAATGGATCGCCAGCAGGTGGACTTCCTGAATACGTGCGGTGACGTTGGCCGGTACGCGAATCTCGACGTCCTCGGGCAATAGCAGTGACGCCATGCCGCCGCCATCTCGTCCCGTCAATGCTACGACAATCATTTCGCGATCATGTGCGGCCTGGATCGCTTGAATTATGTTTGCCGAGTTGCCGCTGGTGGAAATCGCCAGCAATACGTCGCCCGGCTGGCCGAGCGCACGGATCTGCTTGGAAAAGATTTCGTTGTAGCTGTAGTCGTTGGCGATCGAGGTGATCGTCGAGCTGTCAGTGGTCAGCGCGATGGCCGGCAGGCTCGGGCGCTCACGTTCGAAGCGGTTGAGCAGCTCGGACGAAAAGTGCTGGGCGTCACCGGCAGAACCGCCGTTGCCGCAGGAAAGCATTTTGCCTTCGTTGAGCAGGGCGTTGACCATCACCTGGCTGGCTTGCTCGATGTGCGGTGCAAGTACGTCCATCGCCATTTGCTTGGTGTCGATACTGGCCTGGAAAAGCTGGCGAATTCGGGATTGCATGTCCATCTGTGTGACCTTAATTAGCGCGGCTACTCGGCACATGAATGTGCAGCCCGCAAAGCAAAGAGCAAAATTGTTGGGTGAAAGTGTCCGCTTCAGGACGCGCGTGATCAGCTGTCGAAGGCATTCTGCAGCCAGTTCAACTGATCATGGTTGCTGTCGATGGCAACCACGTCGAAGCGGCAAGGGGAATGGGCCCAACGCGACTCGCGCTGAAGAAAATACTGCGCGGCGAATATCAGTTTCTGCCGTTTGCGCTCATCGATGCTATCGAGCGCGCCACCCCACTGGGTGTTCTTTCTGTAGCGAACTTCAACGAATACTACTGTATCGCCATCAAGCATGACCAGATCAAGCTCGCCGCGTTTACACAACCAGTTCTGCGCCAGCAGGCGCAGACCCTGTTGTTGCAGATGCTCGAGCGCATGGCGCTCGGCATCTTTACCGCTTTGCTGGCGTGACCTGTCGGGCATCAGCGCGGGGTGTCCGGCAGGCGTTGAACCTGGCCGTTGACGAACTGTGCCCACGGCAACTGACGCACGACGCGCTGGTTCTGAGTCATGCCCAGGCTGCCCGACTGACCTTCGATGCGGCTGTCCGGCAAGGCTTTGAGTTGCCCAAGGCGCGGAGCCAGGCGGTAGGCGTCGACGCCCATCGCATACAGGCGACCCAGGCTGCCACCGGCTTGCGGCCATTGTGCGGTCACTTGCTTGCGAACCGGGTCATTGGCGTCCAGCAGCCATGGGGTTTCGCAGAAGCGAATGCCGTTCATGTCGTTGTACTGGTTGACGTCGCCGCTCGCGCTGAACACATGGGACGTGGCGTAAACAGGCACATCGCCTGCGTACTGGAAGTTCAGGGTCGGTTTGATCTGCTGGGCCTGCTGAGGCGTTGCAGCCAGGAAGATGAACTCGATGTCCTGGCGGCGCGAAGGCTGTGCCGCTACCTGCGAACCCACCGTGCTTTGCAGGCTCTTGGCCCGGCCTTCGCTCTGGCGCAGCTGGAACATGTCGGCAATCTGCTGGGCCAGTTGCACTGGCTGATCAACGCGTTCGGTGGCAACGATGCTGCCGCCGTTGGCTTGCCAATCCTGGCTGAACGCCCGGAGGACGCGGTCGCCCCATTCGCCTTTCGGCACCATGATCGCGGCACGATGCAGGCCATCGGCGCGCGCACGGCGGGACACTTCGCGGGCTTCGTCTTCAGCGGCTAGGCCGAACTGGAACAGCTGCGCCGGACCTTGTTCGCCTTCGCTGTAGTTCAGCGCCAGAGTCGTGATCGGCAGTTGCGGGCGGCTGCTGAGTTGTTTGACCAGTGGTTTTTCCAGCGGACCGACGACCAGTTGCACGCCATCGGCCTGGGCCTTGCGATAGAACTCGTCCATCGACGTCAGCTTCGAGCTGTCATAAAACACGATGGCTGGCGGCTTCTGCCCGGCTTGTTGTGCCTGGTAGTGAGCGGCCATGAAGCCGTCGCGCAGCGCCTTGCCGACCGATGCAAGCTGGCCGTCTTGCGGCAGCAGCAGGGCGATCTTGCTCAGGGGCTGGCTGGCCAGTTCCTTGAGTTTGGTCAGCGACAGCGGCAGCTGGATGGCGGCCGGGTGTTTAGGGTTCTGGGCGCGCCAGGTGTCGATCGCGGCTTGCTGTTGCTCCAGGGTGCCGGCCGTTTTAACGGCGAGCGCCAGGCCCATCCAGCCACCGAGGTCGTCGTTGCTGGTCGGCTGCAATTGATCGGTTGGCAGCGAGGCAATCAGGGTCCAGATCGCTTCGTGGTTTTTGCTGGCGGCATCACCGCTGAGCATTGGTGCGATGAAAATACGCTCCCGTGCCGCGGCGAGGGTCTGGCCGTCGGCCTCGAGGGCGCGGGCACGGACAGTGCCGGTGCGAACCTGTTGCTCCTCCGGCAATTCGCCCAGGCGTTGCAGGCTCGGATGGCTCAAGGCGGTCAGTGCGGCTTTCGGCTGATTGCGGGTCATGGCCAGTTCGGCCGCCAGGGTGCTGGCAAACACTTGTTGGCCGGGCTTGAGTTGCTCGACCGGCACTTGTTGCAGGATTTGCGCGGATTGTCCGGCATTACCCTGGCGATAGGCGAGGTCGGCAGCGCTCAAGCGAAGCAGCGCGGCCTCTTCAGGCGTTTTGCTCTTGGCGGCCTGATCGAGCAGTTGCTCGATACTGGCATCCGGGGTCCGTGGAAGTTCGCCAAGGCTGGAAGAGGGCGAGCTGGCGCAAGCCGCCAGCAAGGCAGCGAGGCAGAGGGCAGTGAACAGCCGCAGGCAAGCGATCATGTAGTGTTCCTGATACTCGATCAAATTAGCGTGGAATTGTACCCAAGCACTGGCCGGGGCGCGATGTTACTGGCGTGAATCGATCAATTTAGCTCGTGCAAATGTTGCAACGCTGCACAAAAGGCCGAAAAAACCGGGCTTGCTTGCGCGTATCGCAAACCACTCTACGCGCTACAATGGCGACTTTTACCGATCATGAGGTGTGCGCTTTGACTGCTCCAGGTGCTTTGAATTCCGCTGCTGGCTCGCTTTATGTGGTGGCGACGCCCATCGGCAACCTGGACGACATCAGTGCGCGCGCGCTGAAAATCCTGCGTGAAGTCTCGTTGATTGCCGCTGAAGACACGCGACATTCCCAGCGACTGATGCAGCATTTCGGCATCCTCACGCCGTTGGCGGCCTGTCATGAACACAACGAACGGGATGAAGGTAGCCGCTTTATTACCCGTCTGCTCGCCGGCGACGACGTGGCGCTGATCTCCGATGCGGGGACGCCGCTGATTTCCGATCCGGGTTATCACCTGGTGCGTCAGGCTCGCGCGGCGGGCATCAACGTCGTGCCGGTTCCCGGCGCCTGCGCGTTGATCGCGGCATTGTCGGCGGCGGGGCTGCCGTCGGACCGTTTTATCTTCGAAGGTTTCCTGCCGGCGAAGGCGGTCGGGCGGCGTGCTCGTCTGGAACTGGTAAAGGAAGAGCCGCGCACGCTGATTTTCTATGAGGCGCCGCATCGCATCCTTGAATGCCTGCAAGACATGGAACTGGTGTTCGGTGGTGAACGCCAGGCATTGCTGGCCCGTGAAATCACTAAAACCTTCGAAACCCTCAAGGGGTTGCCGCTGGCCGAGTTGCGTGAGTTCGTCGAGTCGGACAGCAACCAGCAGCGCGGAGAGTGTGTGGTGTTGGTGGCGGGCTGGTCGGCTCCCGAATCCGAAGATGCCGTCAGCAGTGAGGCCATGCGCATTCTCAACCTGTTGCTCGAGGAAATGCCGCTCAAGCGTGCCGCAGCCCTGGCGGCGCAAATCACCGGCGAGCGCAAGAATGTTCTGTATCAGGTCGCGCTGGATAAGCAGAAGGGCGAGTGAAACCCGACGTGCTGGCGTGCCCGAAGGCGTTTAGCGCTTGTTCTTCGGGCGCTCTGCCGTTAACCTTCGCGGCGGAGAGTCGATCGGACAGTCGCTGCCCTCTATGAAAATTAGGGGGGGGAGGAAAGTCCGGGCTCCATAGGGCGAAGTGCCAGGTAATGCCTGGGAGGCGTGAGCCTACGGAAAGTGCCACAGAAAATAACCGCCTAAGCGCTTCGGCGCCGGTAAGGGTGAAAAGGTGCGGTAAGAGCGCACCGCACGTCTGGCAACAGTTCGTGGCTAGGTAAACCCCACTTGGAGCAAGACCAAATAGGGTCCCAAGGCGTGGCCCGCGCTGGGACCGGGTAGGTTGCTAAAGATGTCCAGTGATGGCCATCGTAGACGAATGACTGTTCAAGACAGAACCCGGCTTACAGATCGACTCTCCACCTTTTCCCCTCCCTGTTTGAAGCATTGAACAGGGCGCTCGTAATGGCAGTTTCCCTCCTTGTAAAATCAGTCGCAGAACCTCTTTTGTAATACCGAAAAAATCTTACTCTTAACAAACTACTTTAACTTCTGAGCGCAGCTTTCTGTGTTGACTCAAGTTATTGCCGCGATTCATCTGTCAGATTCTCGTAACCCCTCCCGATACGCTCCTAAATCTCAGTTCTGTAAGGGTTTTCCTTTAATCCGCGCCTTGACGGTGCGGTGGCCGCATTCCTATAGTGTGCGCAAGTGGCGGAAAGTGGCATGAAGTGGGTTTTTTGAACGCAAAACGCTAATATTTGGAGAAACGCTGACGTGTTTCGCGGAGCTAACGCTATCAGTCTCGACGCAAAGGGCCGTCTCGCCATGCCGAGCCGGTACCGTGACGAGCTCGTTTCGCGTAGTTCCGGCCAGCTGATCGTCACAATTGATGCCGTTGATCCGTGTTTGTGTGTCTACCCCCTCGATGAGTGGGAAATTATTGAAACCAAACTGCGCGCACTGCCTTCGCTTCGCGAAGAGAACCGCCGCCTGCAACGTTTACTGATTGGTAATGCCGTCGACCTCGAGCTCGATGGCAGTGGTCGTTTCCTGGTTCCACCGCGTCTTCGTGAATATGCCCGTCTGGACAAGCGCGCAATGCTGGTGGGCCAACTGAACAAGTTCCAATTGTGGGACGAGGATGCCTGGAATGCGGTTTCTGCCGCTGACCTGGCTGCTATTCAACAACCGGGCGCCATGCCTGATGAACTGCGTGATTTGATCCTGTGACTATTGATAGCGGCTTTAACCACATCACCGTACTGCTTGACGAAGCCGTCGAGGCTCTCGCCGTACGTCCTGATGGCTGCTATCTGGACGGCACGTTCGGGCGCGGCGGGCACAGCCGGTTGATCCTCAGCCAGCTCGGTCCCGATGGCCGGTTGCTCGGATTCGACAAGGATCCACAAGCGATTGCCACCGGGCAGACGCTAGCGGCCGAAGACGGCCGCTTTGTCGTTGTGCAGCGCAGCTTTGCCGAACTCGGTTCGGAAGTCGCCGAACGCGGTCTGGCCGGCAAGGTCAGCGGTGTCTTGCTCGACCTGGGCGTGTCTTCGCCACAGCTCGATGACCCTGAACGCGGTTTCAGTTTCCTCAACGATGGCCCGCTGGACATGCGCATGGATCCGTCCCGCGGGATCAGTGCGGCCGAGTTCGTCAACACCGCGCCGGTGGAAGAAATCGCGCGGGTGTTCAAGGAATATGGCGAAGAACGTTTTTCCGGGCGCATGGCCCGTGCCGTGGCCGAGCGTCGCGACATCAAGCCGTTCGAGCGCACCGGCGACCTCGCTGAAGTACTGAAAGTCGCCAACCCGGCGTGGGAAAAGGGCAAGAACCCGGCAACCCGCGCATTCCAGGGCCTGCGCATTCACGTCAACAACGAACTGGGCGATCTGGAAGCCGGCCTTGAAGCCGCGCTTGAATCGCTGGAGATCGGCGGCCGTCTGGTGGTCATCAGCTTCCACTCGCTGGAAGACCGTATCGTCAAACTGTTCATGCGCAAGCTGGTGAAAGGCGAAGCCGACAACCTGCCGCGCAACCTGCCGGTTCGTCACGTCGCTTTCGAACCGAAAATCAAAGTCCATGGCAAAGCGCAGTCCGCCTCCGAGGCCGAACTCAAAGCCAACCCACGTTCCCGTAGCGCCGTCATGCGCGTCGCGGAGAAGCTGCGGTGAGCAAGCTTTTCGCCAAGCCACTTCCCGGCGGAAGCTTTTTCATGCTGCTGCTGTTTATTGGCGTGCTCGTGTCGGCGATCGGCGTGTCGTACAGCGCCCACTGGAACCGCCAGTTGCTGAACTCGCTATACAACGAGTTGAGCGTGCGCGACAAGGCGCAGGCCGAATGGGGTCGCTTGATCCTGGAGCAAAGTACCTGGACGGCGCATAGCCGCATCGAAGTGCTGGCCACCGAACAACTGAAAATGCACATCCCCGGTGCCGCCGACGTGCAGATGGTGGCGCCATGATGAAACTCGAAGGCGCACTGTTCCCGTGGCGTTTCCGCCTGGTGGTAGGATTGCTCGGCGTCATGGTGGCTGCGATCTGCTGGCGCATCATTGACCTGCAAGTCGTCGACCGTGCCTTCCTGAAAGGTCAGGGCGACGCGCGCAGCGTTCGTCACATTCCGATTCCGGCTCACCGTGGCCTGATCACCGACCGTAACGGCGAGCCCCTGGCCGTCAGTACCCCGGTCACCACCCTGTGGGCCAACGCCAAGGAAATGCAGTTGGCCAAAGAGAAGTGGCCAGCCCTGGCGGCCGCGCTGGGTCAGGATCCTAAAGCCCTGGCCGAACGTCTCGAAGCCCAGGCCAACAAAGAATTCATTTATCTGGTGCGCGGGTTGACGCCTGAGCAGGGCCAGTCCGTGCTCGACCTGAAAGTGCCGGGTGTCTACGGCATCGAAGAATTCCGCCGTTTCTACCCCGCCGGTGAAGTGACTGCTCATATGGTCGGCTTCACCGACATTGATGACCACGGTCGTGAAGGTGTCGAGCTGGCCTATGACGAATGGCTCGCCGGTGTCCCTGGCAAACGGCAGGTCATCAAGGACCGGCGCGGTCGACTTATCAAAGATGTTCAGGTGACAAAAAACGCCAAGGCCGGCAAGCCCTTGGCGTTGTCCATTGACCTGCGTCTGCAATACCTGGCCAACCGCGAGCTGCGCAACGCAATCATCGAGAACGGCGCCAAGGCCGGCAGCCTGGTGATCATGGACGTGAAGACCGGCGAGATCCTCGCCATGGTCAACCAGCCGACCTACAACCCGAACAACCGTCGCAACCTGCAACCGGCGATGATGCGTAACCGCGCGATGATCGACGTGTTCGAACCGGGTTCGACCATGAAAGCGATCTCCATGAGCGCCGCGATCGAAACCGGCCGCTGGAAACCGAGCGACACCGTCGAGGTGTACCCGGGCAGCCTGCAGATCGGCAAGTACACCATCAAGGACGTGTCCAAGACCGAAGGTCCGGTGCTCGACCTGACCGGCATCCTGATCAACTCCAGTAACGTCGGCATGAGTAAGGTCGCGTTCGATATCGGCGGCGAAACCATTTTCCGTCTGGCGCAGAAAGTCGGCCTCGGCCAGGACACCGGCCTCGGCTTCCCGGGCGAGCGTGTGGGCAACCTGCCGAACTACCGCGAATGGCGCAAGGCCGAAACCGCCACGCTGTCCTATGGCTACGGTATTTCCGTGACTGCGATCCAGCTGGTCCACGCCTTCTCGGCCCTGGCCAACAACGGTCGCCTTGCACCGCTGACCCTGATCAAGACCGACAAAGCGCCGCAAACCACACAAGTGTTGCCGGAAGCCGTGGCGAAAACCATGCAGACCATGCTGCAACAAGTGATCGAGGCCCCGCGCGGTGTGTTCCGTGCGCAGGTGCCGGCGTATCACGTCGGCGGCAAGTCCGGTACGGCGCGTAAAACGTCGGTCGGCACCAAGGGTTATGCCGAGAATTCCTACCGTTCGCTGTTCGCCGGCTTCGGCCCGATGAGCGATCCACGCTACGCTATCGTCGTCGTGATCGACGAACCGACCAAGGCCGGTTACTTCGGTGGCCTGGTCTCGGCGCCGGTGTTCAGCAAAGTGATGTCCGGGACCTTGCGCCTGATGAACGTCACGCCGGACAACCTGCCGCCGGTGCAACAGGCCAACGCGACACCGGTCGTTCCGCTGAAAGCCAATGGAGGGCGCGGCTGATGTCTCTGAGTCTGAACAAGATTTTCGCCCACGCCGGCCGTGATCTGTTGATCCGCGAATTGGCGCTCGACAGCCGCAACGTACGGGCTGGCGATCTGTTTCTCGCTGTACCGGGCGGCAAGTTCGACGGGCGTGCGCACATTGCCGACGCCTTGCAGCGCGGCGCGGCGGCAGTGGCTTATGAAGTCGAAGGCGCGACCGTGCTGCCGATCACCGACGTGCCGCTGATTCCGGTCAAAGGCCTGGCGGCGCAGCTGTCGGACATCGCCGGGCGTTTCTACGGTGACCCGAGCCGCCACCTGAATCTGATCGGCGTGACCGGCACCAACGGCAAAACCAGCGTGACCCAATTGGTTGCGCAGGCACTGGATCTGCTCGGCCAGCACTGCGGCATTGTTGGCACGCTGGGCTCCGGTTTCCATGGCGCGCTGGAAAGCGGCCTGCACACCACGCCGAACCCGATCGCGGTGCAAGCGACCCTGGCCGACCTGAAAAAGGCCGGCGCCAAAGCCGTGGCGATGGAAGTGTCGTCCCACGGTCTGGATCAGGGGCGCGTCACCGCGTTGGCGTTCGACGTGGCGGTGATGACCAACCTGTCCCGCGATCATCTGGATTACCACGGCACCATGCAGGCCTATGGCGAAGCCAAGGCCAAGCTGTTTGCCTGGAACGATCTGAAATGCCGGGTGGTTAACCTCGACGACGATTTCGGCCGGCAACTGGCGGCGGAAAAACGCGAATCGCGGCTGATCACCTACAGCCTGCTCGACAGCAGCGCCTACCTGTTCTGCCGCGAAGCGCAATTCGACGACGAAGGCGTGCGCGCTACGCTGGTCACGCCGCAGGGCGAGCACCATCTGCGCAGCACCTTGCTCGGTCGTTTCAACCTGAGCAACGTATTGGCCGCGGTCGGCGCCTTGCTCGGCCTCGACTATGCGCTGGACGAAATCCTCAAGGTCCTGCCGAAACTCGAAGGCCCGGCCGGACGCATGCAGCGTCTTGGTGGCGGCACTCAACCGCTGGTGGTGGTCGATTACGCCCACACCCCGGATGCACTGGAAAAAGTTCTGACGGCCCTGCGCCCTCACGCCAAAGGTCGCTTGCTGTGCCTGTTCGGCTGCGGCGGTGATCGCGATCGCGGCAAGCGTCCGCTGATGGCGGAAGTGGTCGAGCGCCTGGCCGATGGCGTGCTGGTGACCGATGACAACCCGCGCACCGAAGACCCTGCAGTGATCTTCGATGACATCCGCGCCGGTTTCACCAATGTGGACAACGTCACTTTCGTGGCCGGTCGTGGCCAGGCGATTGCCCAGTTGATCGCCGGCGCTTCGGTGGATGACGTGATTGTCCTGGCCGGTAAAGGTCACGAGGACTATCAGGAAATCAACGGCGAGCGTCATGACTTCTCTGATCTGGTCGAAGCCGATCATGCCCTGACCGCGTGGGAGGTGGCTCATGCTTAAGAATCTGAAACTGAGCGAACTGACCGGCGCCTTGAATGGCCAGTTGAATGTGGCCGATGCCACGTTCAATGGCGTCAGCATCGACAGCCGTGCGATCAAGCCCGGCCAGCTGTTTATTGCGCTGACCGGTCCGCGCTTCGATGGCCATGACTACCTGAACGACGTGGCCAACAAAGGTGCCGTGGGCGCTCTGGTGGAGCACGAAGTCGCCGACAGCGCGCTGCCGCAACTGGTGGTCAAGGACACCCGTCAGGCCCTGGGCCAATTGGGTGCGATGAACCGTGCGGCGTTTGCCCACCCGGTCGCGGCCATCACCGGTTCCAGCGGCAAGACCACGGTCAAGGAAATGCTGGCGAGCATCCTGCGGACCCGCGGTCCGGTGCTGGCAACCCGTGGCAACCTGAACAATGACCTCGGCGTACCGCTGACCCTGCTTGAACTGGCGCCGGAACATACCGCCGCCGTAATCGAACTCGGTGCTTCGCGGCTCGGCGAGATCGCCTACACCGTCGGCATGACCAAACCCCATGTCGCCGTGCTCAACAATGCCGGGACCGCCCACGTTGGCGAGTTCGGCGGGCCGGAGAAAATCGTCGAGGCCAAGGGCGAGATTATTGAAGGGCTGGACGCTGATGGTGTCGCCGTTCTCAATCTCGACGACAAGGCCTTCGAGATCTGGAAGAAACGCGCTGCCGGTCGCAAGGTCCTGACCTTCGCCCTGAGCAACGTCAGCGCCGATTTCTACGCCAGCGACCTGGACCGCGACGCTCGCGGTTGCCCGGCGTTCAATCTGCACAGTCCCGAAGGTGTGGAGCGCGTTCAACTGAACCTGCTCGGCACCCATAACGTGGCCAATGCCATGGCCGCCGCCGCTGCCGCTCACGCCCTGGGTGTGTCGCTGTTCGGCATCGCCACCGGCCTTGGCGCGGTGCAGCCGGTCAAGGGCCGCACCGTCGCGCAATTGGCCAGCAATGGCATGCGCGTGATCGATGACACCTACAACGCCAACCCCACCTCGATGTGTGCGGCCGTTGATATACTCGCCGGCTTTTCCGGCCGCACCGTTCTGGTGCTCGGGGATATCGGCGAGTTGGGCGACTGGGCGGAGCAGGGGCATCGCGACGTGGGCGAGTACGCCCGTGGCAAGGTTTCCGCGCTTTACGCGGTCGGGCCGTTGATGGCTCACGCCGTCAACGCTTTTGGCGATCAGGCTCATCACTTCAGCACTCAGGCTGAGCTGATCAAGGCCCTCGGTGCCGAACAAGACACAAACACCACCATTTTGATCAAGGGCTCGCGCAGCGCTGCGATGGAAAACATCGTCGCCGCTTTGTGCGGGCCCAGTCTGGAGAAACATTAATGCTGCTGCTGCTAGCGGAGTATCTGCAACAGTTCTACAAAGGCTTCGCGGTCTTCCAGTACCTGACCCTGCGCGGGATTCTCGGTGTGCTGACTGCGCTGGTCCTGTCGCTGTGCTATGGCCCGTGGATGATCCGCACCCTGCAGAACCGTCAGATCGGTCAGTCCGTCCGTAACGACGGTCCGCAATCGCACCTGTCCAAATCCGGTACGCCGACCATGGGTGGCGCGCTGATCCTGTCGTCCATCGGCGTCAGCACCTTGCTCTGGGCTGACCTGAGCAACCGCTACGTGTGGACCGTGTTGCTGGTGACCTTGCTGTTCGGTGCCATCGGCTGGGTCGACGACTATCGCAAGGTCATCGAGAAAAACTCGAAGGGCCTGCCGAGCCGCTGGAAATACTTCTGGCAGTCGGTGTTCGGCCTCGGCGCCGCGATCTTCCTTTATAAGACCGCCGCGACCCCGGTAGAAACCACCCTGATACTGCCGATGCTCAAGGACTACAGCATTCCGCTGGGCGCAGGCTTCATCGTCCTGACCTACTTCGTGATCGTCGGTTCGAGCAACGCGGTCAACCTGACCGACGGCCTCGACGGCCTGGCGATCATGCCGACCGTGATGGTGGGCGGTGGCCTGGGGATTTTCTGCTACCTGTCGGGTAACGTGAAATTCGCCGAATACCTGCTGATCCCTTACGTACCCGGTGCCGGTGAACTGATCGTGTTCTGCGGTGCGTTGATCGGTGCGGGCCTCGGCTTCCTCTGGTTCAACACCTATCCGGCACAGGTCTTCATGGGCGACGTCGGCGCACTGGCGCTGGGCGCGGCCCTGGGCACCATCGCGGTGATCGTCCGTCAGGAAATCGTCCTGTTCATCATGGGCGGCGTGTTCGTGATGGAAACCCTGTCCGTCGTCATTCAGGTTGCCTCTTTCAAGCTGACCGGTCGCCGCGTGTTCCGTATGGCGCCGATTCACCACCACTTTGAACTCAAGGGCTGGCCCGAGCCGCGTGTGATCGTCCGTTTCTGGATCATCACCGTGATTCTCGTACTGGTCGGCCTTGCCACCCTGAAGCTGAGGTAGAACGAGTGTCTCTGATCGCTTCTGACCACTTCCGCATCGTTGTCGGCCTCGGCAAGAGCGGCATGTCCCTGGTTCGCTTCCTGGCGAACCGGGGCACGTCGTTTGCCGTGGCCGATACGCGGGAAAATCCACCGGAACTGGCCACGCTCAAGCGTGACTATCCGCACGTGGAAGTGCGTTGTGGCGAGCTGGACGTCGAATTCCTGTGTCGTGCCGACGAGCTCTACGTGAGCCCCGGCCTGGCGCTGGCGACCCCGGCCCTGCAGGCTGCCGCCGCCCGTGGCGTGAAGTTGTCCGGCGACATCGAGCTGTTCGCGCGTAACGCGAAGGCGCCGATCGTGGCCATCAGCGGTTCCAACGCGAAAAGCACCGTGACCACGCTGGTGGGCGAGATGGCCGCTGCGGCGGGCAAGCGTGTCGCTGTCGGCGGCAACCTCGGCACTCCGGCGCTGGACCTGCTGCGCGACGACGTCGAGCTGTACGTGATGGAGCTGTCGAGCTTCCAGCTCGAAACCACCGATGAGCTCAACGCCGAAGTGGCGACCGTGCTCAACATCAGCGAAGACCACATGGACCGCTACAGCGGCCTGCCGGCTTACCACCTGGCCAAGCACCGGATTTTCCGGGGCGCGAAGCAGTTCGTGGTCAACCGGCAGGACGCCCTGAGCCGTCCGTTGATGGGCGAGGGCCAACCGTGCTGGACCTTCGGTTTGAGCAAGCCTGACTTCAAGGCCTTCGGTATCCGCGAAGAAAACGGTGAGAAGTACCTGGCTTTCGAATTCCAGAACCTGATGCCGGTCCGCGAGTTGAAAATTCGCGGCGCCCACAACCAGTCCAACGCCCTGGCGGCATTGGCGTTGGGGCATGCGGTCGGCCTGCCGTTCGACGCCATGCTCTCGAGCCTGCGCACGTTCGCCGGGCTGGAACATCGCTGCCAATGGGTCCGTGACCTCGATGGCGTGGCGTACTACAACGATTCCAAGGCCACCAACGTCGGTGCCGCACTGGCGGCCATCGAAGGCCTGGGTTCGGACATCGACGGCAAGGTCGTGCTGATCGCCGGGGGCGACGGCAAGGGTGCCGAGTTCAATGATTTGCGCGATCCGGTGGCTGCCAACTGCCGCGCGGTGATTCTGATGGGGCGCGACTCCGACAAGATCGGCGAGGCCATTGGCGATGCCGTGCCGCTGATCCGCGTCAGCTCTCTGGTCGAAGCCGTGGAGCAATGCCGTGCCGCCGCACAACCGGGCGACGTGGTGCTGTTGTCGCCGGCCTGCGCCAGTTTCGACATGTTCAAGAATTACGAAGACCGCGGTCACCAGTTCGTCCAGGCAGTGGAGGAATTGGTATGAGCCTGCTCAACATCATCAAGCCTTTCCCTTCGCCGCTGATTACCGGGCGCGGTATCGACCTCGACTTCCCGATGCTTGCCGGTTGCCTGGCCTTGCTCGGTCTCGGACTGGTCATGATCGCCTCGGCTTCGACCGAAGTGGGCGCCGTGCAGTCGGGCAGTGCCCTGTACTACATGACTCGCCACCTGATCTATGTGGTGCTGGGCCTGGGTGCGTGCGTCGTGACCATGATGATTCCGATCGCCACCTGGCAGCGCCTGGGCTGGCTGATGCTGATCGGTGCGTTCGGTTTGCTGGTGATGGTGATCATTCCGGGGATCGGCCGTGAAGTGAACGGTTCGATGCGCTGGATCGGTTTCAGTTTCTTCAACGTTCAGCCTTCCGAGATCGCCAAGGTGTTCGTGGTGATCTACCTCGCCGGCTACCTGGTGCGTCGCCAGAAAGAAGTGCGCGAAAGCTGGATGGGTTTCTTTAAGCCGTTCATCGTGCTGCTGCCGATGGCCGGGCTGCTGCTGATGGAGCCGGACTTCGGTGCCACCGTCGTGATGATGGGGGCGGCGGCGGCGATGCTGTTCCTCGGTGGCGTCGGGCTGTTCCGGTTTTCCCTGATGGTGGTCCTCGCGGTCGCCGCGGTGGTGCTGCTGATTCAGGTGCAGCCGTATCGTATGGCGCGTCTGACCAACTTTGCCGATCCGTGGGCCGACCAGTTCGGTGCCGGTTATCAGTTGTCGCAAGCGCTGATCGCGTTCGGTCGCGGCGAGTGGCTGGGCGTTGGCCTGGGCAACAGCGTGCAGAAACAGTTCTACCTGCCGGAAGCCCACACCGACTTCGTGTTCTCGGTCCTGGCCGAAGAGCTGGGTGCCGTGGGTTCCCTGTGCACCGTGGCGCTGTTCGTCTTTGTCTGTATTCGTGGCATGTACATCGGCTATTGGGCCGAGAAGGCCAAGCAGTTCTTCGCCGCCTACATCGCCTACGGTCTGTCGTTCCTGTGGATTGGTCAGTTCCTGATCAACATCGGCGTGAACGTGGGCCTGCTGCCGACCAAGGGCCTGACTTTGCCGTTCCTCAGTTATGGCGGCAGCTCGCTGGTGATTTGCTGTGCCTGTCTCGGCTTGTTGCTGCGCATCGAGTGGGAGAGTCGAACCCACCTTGGCAGTGAAGAGATGGAGTTCCATGAGAGCGACTTCGCCGAGGAGCCACCCCATGGGCGCTAACGTCTTGATCATGGCGGGCGGCACCGGTGGCCACGTGTTCCCGGCGCTGGCCTGTGCCCGCGAATTCCAGGCCCGCGGTTACACCGTGCATTGGCTCGGGACACCGCGCGGCATCGAGAACGAACTGGTGCCGATGGCCGGCATCGAGCTGCACCGGATCAATGCCAGCGGTCTGCGCGGTAAGGGCAAGTTGTCCCTGCTCAAGGCGCCGTTCATGTTGCTCAAATCCGTCTGGCAGGCGCGGGCAATCATTCGTCAGTTGCAGCCGGTGTGTGTGGTCGGCTTCGGTGGTTATGTGACCGGCCCAGGTGGCGTCGCGGCCAAACTGGCCGGCGTGCCGGTGATCGTTCATGAACAGAACGCCGTGGCCGGTACCGCCAATCGGTTGCTGGTGCCGTTGGCCGCCCGAGTCTGTGAAGCGTTCCCCGACACCTTTACCCTGTCGGACAGCCGACGGACCACCGGTAACCCGGTGCGCACCGAGCTGTTCCTCGACACACCGCGACCAGCCCTGGCCGGTCGCAAGGCGCGTTTGCTGATCCTGGGCGGAAGCCTGGGCGCAGAACCGTTGAACAAGTTGCTGCCTGAAGCCCTGTCGCACGTCGCCCCCGACCTGCGCCCGGAAGTGTTCCATCAGGCCGGCAAAAACCACGATGAAGTGACTGCAGAGCGCTATCGCGCGGCTGGCGTCGAGGCGCAAGTGCAGCCTTTCATCAAAGACATGGCCCAAGCCTATGGCTGGGCCGACCTGGTGGTGTGCCGCGCAGGCGCATTGACCATCAGTGAACTGGCCGCCGCCGGTCTGCCCTCGATGCTGGTGCCTTTGCCCCACGCGATCGACGATCACCAGACCCGCAACGCCGATTATTTGGCCCGTGAAGGCGCTGCCTTCCTGATGCCGCAAAGAACGACTGGCGCAGCGGATCTAGCCGCACGCCTGACAGAGGTCCTGATGCAACCACAACGTCTCACCGACATGGCCAATGCGGCACGCCGCCTGGCCAAACCTGACGCCACCCGTAACGTGGTCGATACCTGCCTGGAGGTGGCCCATGGTTGAGAATCAGAAAGCCATGCCGCAACCGGAAATGCGCCGCATCCGTCGCATCCACTTCGTCGGAATTGGCGGCGTGGGCATGTGCGGGATTGCCGAAGTGTTGTTGAACCTGGGCTATGAAGTGTCCGGTTCCGACCTGAAGGCTTCGCCGGTTACCGAGCGTCTCGAATCCTTCGGTGCCCATATTTTCATCGGCCACCGCGCCGAGAACGCTGCTGCCGCCGACGTGCTGGTGGTGTCGAGTGCCGTGAACACCTCCAACCCGGAAGTGGCCACCGCGCTGGAACGCCGCATTCCCGTGGTGCCGCGCGCCGAGATGCTGGCCGAGCTGATGCGCTACCGCCACGGCATCGCCGTCGCCGGTACCCACGGCAAAACCACCACCACCAGCCTGATCGCTTCGGTGTTCGCTGCCGGTGGCCTGGACCCGACGTTCGTCATCGGTGGCCGTCTGAATGCCGCGGGGACCAATGCCCAGCTCGGCACCAGCCGGTACCTGATCGCCGAAGCGGATGAAAGCGACGCCAGTTTCTTGCACCTGCAACCGCTGGTGGCCGTGGTCACCAACATCGACGCCGACCACATGGCGACCTACGACGGTGACTTCAACAAACTGAAGAAAACCTTCGTCGAGTTCCTGCACAACCTGCCGTTCTACGGTCTGGCGGTGGTGTGCCTGGACGACCCGGTGGTGCGTGAAATCCTGCCGCTGGTCAAACGCCCGGCCGTGACTTACGGCTTCGGCGACGACTGCGACGTGCGCGCAATCAATGTGCGCCAGCAGGGCATGCAGACCTTCTTCACCGTGCTGCGTCCTGATCGCGAGCCACTGGATGTCTCGGTGAACATGCCGGGCAACCACAACGTCTTGAACGCGCTGGCGACCATCTGCATCGCCACCGACGAAGGCGTCAGCGATGAGGCCATCGTCCAGGGCCTGTCCGGGTTCCAGGGTGTCGGTCGGCGCTTCCAGGTGTACGGCGAACTGCCGGTCGAAGACGGCAGCGTGATGCTGGTCGACGACTATGGTCACCACCCGACCGAAGTTGCCGCCGTGATCAAGGCCGTTCGCGGTGGCTGGCCGGAGCGCCGTCTGGTGATGGTTTACCAGCCGCACCGTTACAGCCGCACGCGCGACCTGTACGACGATTTCGTCAACGTACTGGCCGACGCCAACGTTCTGCTGCTGATGGAAGTCTATCCGGCGGGCGAAGAGCCGATCCCGGGCGCTGACAGCCGCAAGCTGTGCAACAGCATCCGTCAGCGCGGCCAGCTCGACCCGATCTACATCGAGCGTGGTGTCGACCTCGCGCCAGTGGTCAAGCCGTTGCTGCGTGCCGGCGACATCCTGCTGTGCCAGGGCGCCGGTGATATCGGTGGCCTTGCACCAAAACTGTTGAAGAGTCCGTTGTTCGCTGGCGCCGTTGCCGCGCCAAGTGTGGGGAAGTTGAAATGACTGCTGCTTACGCCAACCTCGTCTCCACGATCGCGCCGAAGGATTTCGGCCGCGTCGCCGTGCTGTTCGGTGGCAAGAGTGCCGAGCGCGAGGTGTCCCTGAAGTCAGGTAACGCAGTTCTCCAGGCGCTGCAAAGCGCCGGTGTGGACGCGTTCGGTCTCGACGTGGGCGATGACCTCCTGCAGCGTTTGCTCAACGAAAAAATCGACCGCGCCTTCATCATTCTCCACGGCCGTGGCGGTGAAGACGGCAGCATGCAAGGCCTGCTGGAATGCCTGGGCATTCCGTACACCGGCAGCGGCATTCTGGCCTCGGCACTGGCCATGGACAAACTGCGCACCAAGCAGGTCTGGCACAGCCTCGGCATTCCGACGCCTCGTCACGCCGTACTGAGCAGCGAAGCCGATTGTATTTCGGCGGCGACGGAACTGGGCTTCCCTTTGATCGTCAAACCGGCCCATGAAGGTTCAAGTATCGGTATGGCCAAAGTGACTTCCGCGTCCGAATTGATCGACGCCTGGAAAGCGGCCAGTACCTACGATTCGCAAGTGTTGGTCGAGCAATGGATTCAAGGTCCGGAGTTCACCATCGCCACCCTGCGTGACCAGGTGTTGCCACCGATTGCCCTGGGCACGACGCACAGTTTCTACGACTACGACGCCAAGTACGTGGCTAACGATACCCAGTACCGGATCCCGTGCGGCCTCGACAGCAACAAGGAAAAAGAACTGATGGACCTCACGGCGAAAGCCTGTGAGGCGCTGGGTATCGCCGGTTGGGGCAGGGCAGACGTGATGCAGGACGCCGAAGGGCAGTTCTGGTTTCTCGAAGTCAACACCGCACCGGGCATGACCGATCACAGCCTGGTGCCGATGGCGGCCCGTGCTGCCGGTCTGGATTTCCAGCAACTGGTTCTGGCGATTCTCGCAGCAAGCATCGAGGCGCGGGGTTAAGACCATGCAAGGCGCACAGCTCAGACATCAGCCTCCTCCAGCACCCGGCCGCAAGCCGGTGCCACGGGGTGCCAGCCGAATGGTGGCGAAAGAGCCGATGTCCGCGCGCCTGCCGAAAGCCAATTTTGGTTTTCTCAAAGCCTTGTTCTGGCCGGTGCTGCTGGTGGCCCTGGGCTTCGGTACGTACGAAGGCGCACAGCGTTTGTTGCCGTACGCCGACCGGCCGATCACCAAGGTCGCGGTGCAGGGCGACCTGAGTTACATCAGCCAGCAAGCGGTGCAGCAGCGAATCGCCCCGTACGTGGCGTCGAGCTTCTTCACCATCGACCTGGCGAGCATGCGCACCGAGCTGGAACAGATGCCATGGATTGCCCACGCCGAAGTGCGTCGGGTGTGGCCGGATCAAGTGGTGATCCGCCTGGAAGAACAACTGCCGGTGGCCCGCTGGGGCGACGAGTCGCTGTTGAACAACCAGGGCCAGGCGTTCACACCGCGTGAGCTGGCGAACTACGAACACTTGCCACAGCTGTTCGGCCCACAACGGGCTCAACAGCAAGTGATGCAGCAATACCAGGTACTGAGCCAGATGCTCAGGCCGCTGGGCTTCTCGATTGCACGCCTGGAGTTGCGTGAACGGGGCAGCTGGTTCCTGACCACCGGTGCCGGCAGTTCGGGCCCGGGGATCGAACTGCTGCTGGGCCGCGGCAACCTGGTGGAAAAGATGCGCCGTTTCATTGCCATCTACGACAAGACGCTTAAAGAACAGATTACGAACATTGCGCGCATCGATCTGCGCTACGCCAACGGCCTCGCTGTTGGCTGGCGGGAACCTGTAGCGCCCACGACAGCCCAACCCGCTGTCGCGAAGAATTAAGAAGAGGCAGGACCCATGGCAAACGTGCAAAGCGGGAAAATGATCGTCGGTCTCGATATCGGCACCTCCAAGGTGGTGGCGCTGGTAGGCGAGGTCTCGGACGACGGCACGCTGGAAATCGTCGGGATCGGCACTCATCCGTCCCGCGGCCTGAAGAAGGGCGTGGTGGTGAACATCGAGTCCACCGTGCAATCGATCCAGCGCGCCATCGAAGAAGCGCAGCTGATGGCCGGTTGCCGGATTCATTCGGCGTTCGTCGGCGTGGCGGGCAATCATATCCGCAGCCTGAACTCCCACGGCATCGTGGCCATCCGTGATCGCGAAGTCAGCTCCGCCGACCTCGAGCGCGTCCTCGACGCTGCCCAGGCCGTGGCAATCCCGGCCGACCAGCGCGTGCTGCACACCCTGCCGCAGGATTACGTGATCGATAACCAGGAAGGCGTCCGCGAGCCACTGGGCATGTCCGGCGTGCGTCTGGAGGCCAAGGTCCACGTGGTCACCTGCGCCGTCAACGCCGCACAGAACATTGAAAAATGCGTGCGTCGCTGCGGCCTGGAAATCGACGACATCATTCTCGAGCAACTGGCGTCTGCGTACTCGGTACTGACCGACGACGAAAAAGAGCTGGGCGTCTGCCTGGTAGACATCGGCGGCGGCACCACCGACATCGCAATCTTCACCGAAGGCGCGATCCGTCACACCGCGGTGATCCCGATTGCGGGCGATCAGGTGACCAACGACATCGCCATGGCGTTGCGCACCCCGACCCAGTACGCCGAAGAAATCAAGATTCGCTACGCCTGCGCCCTGGCCAAACTGGCCGGTGCCGGTGAAACCATCAAGGTGCCAAGCGTTGGCGACCGTCCCCCGCGCGAGCTGTCCCGTCAGGCCCTGGCCGAAGTGGTCGAGCCGCGTTACGACGAACTGTTCACGCTGATCCAGGCCGAACTGCGCCGCAGCGGCTACGAAGACTTGATCCCGGCCGGCATCGTGCTGACCGGCGGTACGTCGAAGATGGAAGGCGCCACCGAACTGGCCGAGGAAATCTTCCACATGCCTGTGCGCCTCGGCGTGCCTCACGGCGTGAAGGGCCTCGATGACGTGGTACGCAACCCGATCTATTCCACGGGCGTTGGCCTGTTGATGTACGGCCTGCAGAAGCAGTCCGACGGGATTTCGTTCTCGGGCATCAGCAGCCGCGACAGCTACAGCAATGACGAACCGAAAGCCGCCTTGCTCGACCGCATCAAGAGCTGGGTACAAGGCAACTTCTGAAGAATTACCGCAGCACCGTTGTAGATACAGGCAGTAGGCGAAAAAACTAGAGAATCAAAGGAGAGGGAAAATGTTCGAACTCGTAGACAACATCCCCGCAAGCCCGGTCATTAAGGTTATCGGTGTTGGCGGAGGCGGCGGCAACGCTGTCAATCACATGGTCAAGAGCAACATTGAAGGCGTCGAATTCATCTGCGCCAACACTGATGCCCAGGCGCTGAAGAGCATCAGCGCGCGGACCATCCTGCAACTGGGCACCAGCGTGACCAAAGGTCTCGGCGCCGGCGCCAACCCTGAAGTAGGTCGTCAGGCCGCTCTCGAAGATCGTGAGCGCATTGCCGAAGTCCTGCAGGGCACCAACATGGTGTTCATCACCACCGGCATGGGCGGCGGTACCGGTACCGGTGCGGCGCCAATCATTGCCGAAGTGGCCAAGGAAATGGGGATCCTCACCGTTGCGGTGGTGACCCGTCCGTTCCCGTTCGAAGGTCGCAAGCGCATGCAGCTGGCCGACGAAGGCATCCGTCTGCTGTCCGAAAGCGTCGACTCGTTGATCACCATTCCCAACGAGAAGCTGCTGACCATCCTCGGCAAGGACGCCAGCCTGCTGTCGGCTTTCGCCAAGGCTGACGATGTACTGGCCGGTGCCGTTCGCGGTATCTCCGACATCATCAAGCGTCCGGGCATGATCAACGTCGACTTTGCCGACGTACGTACCGTGATGAGCGAAATGGGCATGGCGATGATGGGCACTGGCTGCGCCAGCGGTCCGAACCGTGCACGCGAAGCCACCGAAGCGGCCATCCGCAACCCGTTGCTGGAAGACGTGAACCTGCAAGGTGCACGCGGCATCCTGGTGAACATCACCGCCGGTCCTGACCTGTCCCTGGGTGAGTACTCCGACGTGGGTAGCATCATCGAAGCCTTCGCTTCCGAGCACGCGATGGTCAAGGTCGGTACCGTCATCGATCCGGACATGCGCGACGAGCTGCACGTGACTGTCGTTGCCACCGGTCTGGGCGCGAAAATCGAGAAGCCTGTGAAGGTCATCGACAACACCGTTCACACTTCCATGGCCGCTCAGCCGCAACAATCGGCGCCCGCTCGTCAGGAAGCTCCAGCGGTGAACTACCGTGACCTGGACCGTCCGACCGTCATGCGCAACCAGGCTCAGGCCGGTGCTGCGACTGCCGCGAAGATGAATCCGCAGGATGACCTGGACTACCTGGACATTCCGGCTTTCCTGCGTCGTCAGGCCGATTAATGGAATGTATCAGGGCTATGAAGGTGATTGGTGTTCAGCAAAGGTCTGGTCTGCTATCATCGCCAGCCTTTGTTGATACCAGTTCGCAATTTGCGCTGAAGCGGCCCAAGCCATGATTAAACAACGCACACTGAAAAATATTATCCGTGCCACCGGTGTAGGTCTGCACTCCGGGGAGAAGGTATACCTGACCCTCAAACCTGCACCGATCGACACCGGAATCGTCTTTCGCCGTGCCGACCTCGATCCAGTGGTCGAGATCCCGGCTCGTGCTGCCAACGTCGGCGAGACAACCATGTCGACGACGCTGGTTAACGGTGACGTGAAAGTGGACACGGTGGAGCACTTGCTCTCGGCCATGGCCGGCCTGGGCATCGATAACGCCTACGTCGAGCTCTCCGCGTCCGAAGTCCCGATCATGGATGGTAGCGCTGGACCTTTCGTATTCCTGATTCAATCGGCCGGCCTGGAAGAACAGGACGCAGCCAAGAAATTCATCCGGATCCTGCGGGAAGTGACAGTGGAAGACGGCGACAAGCGCGCCACTTTCGTCCCTTTCGAAGGCTTCAAGGTGAGTTTCGAGATCGATTTCGATCACCCGGTTTTCCGTAACCGCACACAAAGTGCAAGCGTGGATTTTTCCAGCACTTCGTTCGTAAAAGAAGTCAGCCGCGCCCGTACCTTTGGTTTCATGAGTGACATCGAGTACCTGCGCAAGCACAACCTCGCACTCGGCGGCAGCGTTGAAAACGCTATTGTGGTCGACGCGGATGGTGTACTGAACGAAGACGGCCTTCGCTACGAAGACGAATTTGTGAAGCACAAGATCCTCGATGCAATTGGTGACCTCTACCTGCTGGGCAATAGCCTGATTGGTGAGTTCAAGGGCTTCAAGTCCGGACATGCATTGAACAACCAGCTGCTGCGCAAGTTGATTGAGCAGACAGATGCTTGGGAAGTCGTGACTTTCGAAGACGCCAGCACTGCACCGATCTCTTACATGCGTCCGGTTGCGGCGGTGTAAGTAAAAAACCTCTCTAGTTTTTAAAGGCTGCCTTCGGGTGGCCTTTTTTTATGCCCCGATTTAAACGGTGTCAGGGCCGGCCTCATCGCGAGCAGGCTCGCTCCCACATTTGAAATGCATTCCCCTGTGGGAGCGAGCCTGCTCGCGATGGGGCCAGCCGCATCACCACCGATCTCACTGCGTAGCCACCACCCGATTCCGCCCACCTTCCTTGGCCTGATACAGCGCCTTGTCCGCCGCAAACAACAACTGCTCCAGGCTGGTATTGGTGGCCGTGGTCCAGGTGCTGATGCCGATACTCACCGTAATCGGCGATTCAATGCCCGCCACGAACGGCAATTGCTCCACCGCGACGCGGATGTGCTCGGCGATCTGTTGCGCACCGGCGCTGTCAGTTTCCGCCAGGATCACCGAAAACTCTTCGCCTCCATAACGGGCGACCAGGTCCGCCGGCCGTCGAATATTCTCGGCGATCACCTTGGCCAGCACGCGCAGCGCATCGTCGCCAGCCTGATGGCCATGCTGATCGTTGAACGCCTTGAAGTGATCGGCGTCGATCATCAGTACCGACAACGGCTTGCCCGAGCGTTGGGCGCGAAACCACTCGTGGCGCAGGGTCTGGTCCAGCGTTCGACGGTTGGCGACACCGGTCAAAGCGTCGGTGGCCGCCAGTTGCGCCAGTTCCTGCTCGGCGATATGGCGCAGGCGCAGTTCCCGGCACAACAGCCAGGTCAGCCAGAGCAGGCCGATGCACAACACGCCGGTGGCACCGCTGATCACGATCGCGGTGCGGTTCCAGGCAGCGAACACGTCGTTGGCGGAGAGTGCGACGATCACCGTCAACGGAAGGTTGCCCACTCTGGAAAAGGTATACAGGCGTTGCGTCTGGTCGACGCTCGACACGCTGTCGAAGCTGCCGCTGCGTTCACGCAGGATGCGCTGGACATTGGGGCGGTTGGCGAAGTCTTTGCCGATCGAGTCATTTTGCAGGCGAGGCTTCTGCGCCAGCAGTATGCCGTCGTCGTTGATGATGGACAGGGCGCTGCCGTTGCCGATGTTCAGGCTGTTGAACAGCTTGTCGAAGTAGGCCAGGCGCATCGACGCCACCGCGACCCCGAGGAATTCACCCGTTGCCGACGAGATGCGGCGGCTGAAACTGATTCGCCATTCGTCGCGGTCATCGCAGTCGCAGCGGGGTTTGAAGGGGCGACTGATGAACATGCCGGTGTCGCGGTTGAAAGCATGGGCGAGAAAATAATCGCGATCGGCGAAGTTGCCGGGCTTGGGTTCGGTCAGCGACGAGTCGGCCAGCACCTCGCCATGCGGGTCCAGCAACAGGATGTCGCCCTTGAAGCGGGCCGTGGTGGAGCGGTCGAACAGCACCAGATGACGGACCTGCGGTGAAACCTGTTTCAGGTCGTCCCGTTGCGAGGCGGCGATCAGGCCTTGCAGGGTCAAGTCATAGAGTTCGACGGTGCGCAGCACATCGGCGTCGATCAGTTGCGCCACCGTGGTCGCGCTGCGGACGGCCGCCTGCTGGGCGTTGGCGTGCTCACGGATAAGCAGGAAGGTGACGATGGCGAGAATCGCGATGACGGTCAGGGAGCTGCCGAGAATCACCATGAGTTCCGGGCGACCGGTCTTGCGTGATGCCTGTGTGAGGTGGCTCGCGGGCATGAGGACGTTATCTGCTTGATGACTTCTGTAGGAGCGAGCCTGCTCGCGATGGACGTCAACGGTGACGCGTGTTTTCTGAAAAAACGCGGTGCTCCTGAATCCATCGCGAGCAGGCTCGCTCCTACATTTATTCAAGCTTAGAAGACATTGGGCTGGTAGTCGAAGATCGTCCGGTGTTCGCCGGTATGCCGATCCGCATCATTGCGATGGCTGTAACGATCAACAAAACGCAAACAAAAAAAAGCCGCTGACAGCAGCGGCTTTGAAGACAACTTTTCTACAGGAAGAGCCGAGGAAAAGTGTCGAGGGAAACAGAGCGATACGGTGCGATCAGCTGTCTTTTTCAACCTGTGGCTGGGCCTGGACAGATGATGCTTGAGGGGTTTGCGCAGCGTCTGGAGCCTTGGCCGTCATTTCGCTCTGGTGCTCTTCGTACGCTGCAGCGCGGGCTGCATTGTGCGCGACGAACGTCTGCGACTCTTCAGCGACGGCGAACGGGGAGAGGAACAATGAGGACAAAACGAAAGCGCTGGCAATACCCATAGTGTTGGACATCTTTAAAACCTTCTTGCTTGGCAAGTGCTGTTTGGTGGCGCAAAGATAAGGATTCTGGCCAACGGGAAACAGAGCCAATCCAATAAAGGACTGTTGCGATAAAAGCAAAGATCACCGACTTGTGTAGGAGCCAGCTTGCTGGCGATTGCGATGCGTCAGGCGACATCAACGTTGACTGTCACACCGCAATCGCCGGCAAGCCGGCTCCTACAAGGTGGCTCAGACGGGAAGGTGGATGCCGAAGGTATTCATGCCGTGGTCGCTGCGCACGAAGACATCGCCGCCGTGCATCAGCGCAATCGCCTTGACGATGGCCAGCCCGAGGCCGTGGTTGTTGCCGCTGTTGCTGCGCGAGGCATCGACCCGATAAAAACGCTCGAACAACCGTGGCAGATGTTCGTTGGCAATCGGCGATCCAGGGTTGGCGACGCCGATGCTGACCTGATGCTCCGCGACCTCGATCCGCACCTGGATCACCTGCCCCGGCTCGGTGTGCTGGACCGCGTTGCTGAGCAGGTTGATCAGCGCCCGGCGCAAATGCGCGATCTCGATCCGCACTTGCGCATCGCCACTGACCTGCACTTGAACCTGCGCGTCTTCAAGGATGAAATCCAGGTACTCGAGGGTCGTCGCCACTTCATCGGCCAGCGACGTCGAGGTCAGTTTGGTCGCCTTGCTGCCCTGATCCGCGCTGGCCAGGAACAGCATGTCATTGATAATCGAACGCAGCCGTTCCAGCTCCTCGAGGTTCGATTGCAGCACTTCGAAGTAATGCTCGGCGGAACGGCCCCGGGTCAGCGCGACCTGGGTCTGGCCGATCAGGTTGGTCAGCGGCGAACGCAGCTCATGGGCGACGTCAGCGTTGAACGACTCCAGTCGTGAATAGGCCTGCTCGACCCGCTCCAGCGTGGAGTTGAAGGAGTTGACGAACTGATTGAGCTCCGGCGGCAGCGACGACAAACGCAAGCGCCCGGAACGCAACGGCGGCGCCAGTCGCTGGGCTTCGTGGGACAATTTGATCAACGGTTTGAGGCCGATCCGCGCCACCCAGTAACCCAGCGCCGAGGCCAGCAGTACACCGACAATCGCCAGGCTGATCAGCGCGATCAACAGATGATGCTGGGTCTGGAAAAACGTCTCGGTGTCGATGCCGATCATGAAGCGCAACGGCGGTCGCTGATCCTTGGCCGGGAATTGGCTGACCAGCACTTTCTGCGGGTAAGGCTGATCCGGCAACTGCAAGTCGCGCATGCCCAGCGGCCCTTCGGCGAAGGCGCGGATCTGCGGCGTCAGGTTGCCGTATTCGTAGTGCGGATCACCGCTGATGATCCAGAAACTGATGCGTTTGTCTTCCTCGCCCAGCAACTTGAGTTTGTTGTTGATCTTCACCCAGTGTTCCGGCGTGCCGTAACGGCCGACGGTGGATTCGAGCACGCTGTACCGCGCATCCAGCTCGGCTTCGGGCAACAGGCCCAGGCCCTTGTCGACCTGTTGATAGAGCGCCCAGCCGATCAACAGGAACACCAGCAGCGCCACCAGCGTGAACATGCCACTCAGGCGCAGGGCAATCGAATTACTGGACACCACGGCTCTCCAGCACATAACCCATGCCGCGGATCGTGTGCAGCAGTTTCTCGTCGAACGGTCCGTCGAGCTTGGCCCGCAGGCGTTTGATCGCGACTTCGACGACGTTGGCGTCGCTGTCGAAATTGATGTCCCAGACCATTTCCGCAATCGCGGTTTTCGAGAGGATTTCACCCTGTCGGCGGGCCAGCACGCTGAGCAGCGAGAACTCCTTGGCGGTCAGGTCCAGACGCGTGCCGGCGCGGGTCGCCTTGCGGCTGATCAAATCTATCCACAGGTCGGCGATACTCACCTGCACCGGTTCATGGCCGCCGCTGCGCCGGGTCAGGGCTTGCAGGCGCGCCACCAGTTCGAGGAAGGAAAACGGTTTGCCGAGGTAATCGTCGGCACCGTCGCGCAGGCCCTTGATCCGGTCTTCGACCCGCTCCCGGGCAGTCAGCATGATCACCGGGGTTTGCTTGCGCGCCCGCAAGGCGCGCAGTACGCCGAAGCCGTCGAGGCCCGGCAGCATGACGTCGAGGACGATCACCGCGTAGTCGCTTTCCAGCGCCAGGTGCAGGCCTTCAACGCCATCCCGCGCCAGGTCCACGGTGTAACCCTGTTCCGTCAGGCCGCGGTGCAGATAATCCGCGGTTTTTTCCTCGTCTTCGATAATCAGAACGCGCATGACCCCGCCTCAGTCTGTGGTCGCCAGTGCCGGTACAGGCGCTGGTTTTTTGGGCCGATGAAATAGTCGCTCCAGCCACAAGTATATGACCGGAGTGGTGAACAGCGTCAGCGCCTGGCTCACCAGCAGGCCGCCGACGACCGCGATCCCCAATGGCTGGCGCAGTTCGGCACCGGTGCCGTAGCCGAGCATCAGCGGCAGCGCGCCGAGTAGGGCGGCGAGTGTGGTCATGATGATCGGCCGGAACCGTGTGATGCACGCCTGGTAGATCGCTTCTTCCGGTGGCAGGCCGCCGTTGCGCTGGGCGTCGAGGGCGAAGTCGATCATCAGGATGCCGTTTTTCTTCACGATCCCGATCAGCAGCACCAGCCCGATCAACGCCATGATGGAAAAGTCCTGGCCGCAGATCCACAGCATGATCACCGCCCCGAGCCCCGCCGATGGCAGTGTCGAAATGATGGTCAGCGGATGGACGAAGCTCTCGTAGAGCACGCCGAGAATGATGTACACCGCCACCAGCGCCGCAAGGATCAGCCACGGCTGGCTGGCCAGCGAACTCTGGAACGCCTGGGCCGCGCCCTGGAAATTGCCGCTCATGGCCGCCGGCATGCCGATCTCGGCCTTGGCCTGGTTGAGCATGATCACCGCGTCGCCGAGCGCCACGCCGGGCGCCAGGTTGAACGACAGGTTGGCGGCCGGGAACATGCCGTCATGGGCGATCGACAACGGGCCCACCGTCGGCGCATCGAACTTCGCCAGCGCCGACAGCGGCACCATTTCCCCACTGAGCGGCGAGCGCAGGTAGAAGTAATTGAGGCTTTCGGCCTTGCCGCGCTGTTTGGTGTCCAGCTCCAGGATCACGTTGTACTGGTTGATCTGGGTCTGGAATTCGTTGATCTGGCGCTGGCCGAAGGCGTCATACAGCGCTTCATCGACATCGCTGGCGGTCAGGCCGAAACGCGCGGCGGCGCTGCGGTCGATGCTGATGTGGGTAATGCTGCCGCCCAGTTGCAGGTCGTTGGAAATGTCGCGGAACGCCGGGTTGGCGCGCAGTTTTTCCGTGAGGCGTTGGGTCCAGGTGCTGAGGGTTGCGCCGTCGTTGCTCTTGAGCACGTATTGGTATTGCGCGCGGCTCGGTCCGGAGCTGAGGTTGATGTCCTGGCCGGCGCGCAGGTACAGCACGATGCCAGGGACTTTCATCAGTTGCGGGCGAATCCGGTCGATGAACTGGCTGGCCGAGACATCGCGATCGCCGCGTTTTTTCAGGGAGATCCAGAAGCGGCCGTTGGCGATGGTCTGGTTACTGCCCGAGACCCCGACCGAGTGGGAAAAGGCCTCGACGGCCGGATCGGCGGCGACGATTTCTGCCATCGCCAGGTGTTTTTTCACCATGTCGCCGTAGGAAATGTCGGCGGCGGCTTCTGTGGTGCCGAGGACAAAACCGGTGTCCTGCACCGGGAAGAAACCCTTCGGAATGAAGATGTAGCCGGCGATGGCCAGGGCCAGGGACAAGCCGAACACGCCGATCATCAATTTCTGATGGGCGAGGGCGCGGCGCAGCAGTTTTTCGTAGCCGCCCAGCAAGCGTTCGCCAAAGGTTTTTTTGCTGTGGGCGTGGTGCACCGGCGCACGCATGAACAGGGCGGCGAGGGTCGGCGCCAGGGTCAGCGAGACCACCACCGAAATCATGATGGTCGAGGTCGCCGTCAGGGCGAATTCCTTGAACAGCCGCCCGACCACGCCACCCATGAACAGCAGCGGAATGAACGCTGCCACCAGCGAGAAACTGATCGAAACCACGGTAAAACCGATCTCGCCAGCACCCTTGATCGCGGCCTCGCGCATGCCGTCGCCGGCTTCCAGGTGACGGTGAATGTTCTCCACCACCACGATCGCATCGTCGACCACAAACCCCACGGCGACCACGATCGCCACCAGCGTCAGGTTGTTCAGGCTGAAACCCATGATGTACATCAGGGCGAAACTGGCGACCAGCGACACACCCAGCACCGCCGAGACGATCAGCGTCGCCGACCATTGGCGCAGGAACAGCGCCATCACCGCCACCACCAGCATGATCGCGATCAGCAGGGTGATTTCCACTTCGTGCAGCGACGCACGAATGGTCTGGGTCCGGTCGACCAGCACCTTGACCTGCACCGACGCCGGCAGCATGGCTTCGAGCGCGGGCAGGGCGGCTTGAATGCGGTCCACCGTTTCGACGATGTTGGCCCCCGGTTGCCGGGAAATCACCAGGTTCACGCCGGGTTTGTCACCGGCCCAGGCCTGAACGTAGGCATCTTCCGAACCGTTGACGACTTTCGCCACGTCCTTCAGGTGAACCGGTGCACCGTCCTTGTAGGAAACGATGAGCTGGCTGTATTCGTCCGGGTGAAACAACTGGTCGTTGGTGGACAGCGTCGAGATGCTCGACTCGCCATACAGCGCGCCTTTTGCCAGGTTGAGGCTGGTCTGCTGGATCGCCAGGCGAATGTCGGCCAGCGTCAGGCCGATGGCCGCGAGTTTGTCCGCCGAGGCTTGTACGCGAATGGCCGGACGTTGCTGACCGGTGATGTTGATCTGGCCTACACCATCGATCTGACTGATCTGACGCGACAGCAGGGTTTCCACCAGGTCGCTGAGTTCGGTGCCGGGCATTTGCGTCGAGTTGACGCTGAGGATCAGCACCGGGCTGTCGGCCGGGTTGACCTTGCGCCATGTCGGCAGGGTCGGCATGTCCTTGGGCAGTTTGCCAGCGGCGGTGTTGATCGCGGCCTGCACTTCCTGGGCGGCGGTGTCGATGCTTTTGTCGAGGGTGAATTGCAGGGTCAGGTTGGTCGAACCGAGGGCGCTGCTCGAGGTCATCTGGGTCACGCCGGGGATGGCGCTGAATTGCACTTCAAGGGGCGTGGCCACTGAGGAGGCCATGGTTTCCGGGCTGGCGCCGGGCAGTTGCGCGGCGACCTGGATGGTCGGGAATTCGGCTTCCGGCAGCGGCGCGATCGGCAGGCGCGGGAAGGCGATCACACCGAGCAACACCAGGGCGAAAGTCAGGAGGATCGTCGCTACCGGATGATCGATGCACCACGCCGAAACCCCGCCGTGGGCCTTCATGGTTTCGCCTCCGACTGGACCACTTGCGGTGGCTCGGTCAGCACCTGAACGGTCGAACCGGGCTTGAGCCTGGATTGGCCATCGCTGACCAGGATGTCGCCGGGTTTCACGCCTTTGATGATGTCCTGGCCGCTGCCTTGATAAACCATCTGCACCTGGACGGTTTCGACCTTGTCACCGTTGACCCGGTACACGAAGTGTTGATCGAGGCCGCGCTGTACGACGGTGGGCGGTACCACCAGCGCATCCTTCTCCAGTGCTGTCTGAATCTTTACCGTCACCAGCAGGCCCGGCCAGAGTTTCTGTCCGGGGTTGTTGAACTCGGCCTTGGCTCGAATGGTGCCGGTGTTGGCGTTGATCTGGTTGTCGATCAGGGTCAGGTGACCCTCGCCCAGCAGGTTGCCGGTTTCGCCGTCGGTGTCGGCGCCGATGTAGGCCTTGACCTGGGCATGCTCCGGATCGTTGATCAGGCCTTGCAGGGTCGGCAGCATTTGCTGCGGCAGGGAAAACTCCACGGCGATCGGGTCGATCTGGGTCACCGTGAACAGGCCCTGGGTGTCGGTCATGCGCAGGAAGTTGCCTTCATCCACCGTGCGAATACCGACGCGACCACTGACCGGCGAGCGAATCTGTGTGTAGGAAAGCTGTACCTGCGCGGCATCGATCGACGCCTGATTACCCTGGGCGGTGGCCTTTAGCTGGTTGACCAGCGCTTGCTGCTGGTCGTAAGTCTGCTTGGATACGCCGTCATCAACGCTCAACAGTTTGTAACGCTTGAGGTTGACCAGCGCCACTTGCAGCTGCGCCTGGCTTTCGCCCAGTTGCGCGCGGGCCTGATCGAGGCTGGCGCGGATCGAGCGGTCATCGATGGTGGCGAGCAGGTCACCCTTGCTGACCAGCTGGCCTTCCTTGACCAGGATTTTGGTGAGGATGCCGTCGATTTGCGGGCGCACCACCACGCTGTGCAGGGACAGCACCGAACCGATGCCGCTGACGTAGCGCGGAACGTCTTTTTCGGCGACATTCACCACCCGAACCGGGATTGCCGTCGGTGCGGCGAGTTTCGCCGTGGCAGGTTTGGTGACGTACCACGTGCCCAGCGCTGCCAGGACAATCAGCAGACCTGCAATCAGGGCGGTTTTTTTCTGAATTCGCATGCGAGTGGGGCGCCGGGGCTGGATGGACGGAGTTTGGTCAGGGTTATACCTGCCTTTATAAACCTGTTCGACGGTCAGGAAGGTGACTGCTAACTGACGGCGCTGTCAGTTTGGGATATGTGGCAGCCCACCTACCGCGATCCCCTGTAGGAGCCAGCTCGCTGGCGATGGACGTCAACGATAACGCGGGCCATCTGAATGAATGCACCGCCTGGAGGTTTTTCGCGAGCAGGCTCGCTCCCACAGGAGATCGCATTCCAACTGTAGGAGCCAGCTTGCTGGCGATGGACGTCAACGATAACGCGGGCCATCTGAATGAATGCACCGCCCGGAAGTTTTTCGCGAGCAGGCTCGCTCCTACAGGGAGCGTGTGAAGGTATACTGCCGCCTTTCGCGGCTCGCTGACCGGGCCCGACTTTCTTGCATCACCCGGAGCTTTCATGACTTCCCCGACACAACCGCCGGTTGCCGACGCCCTGAGCGACGCCCCGGCAGACCTGCCAGACAGCGTCGACTCCAGCGCAGACAGCGAAACCAAAGCCGCGATCCCGGCGTTCAAGTTCCCGTTCAAGCCGGGTGAACTGGCTGCCGCCAAGACCGCCAGCCAGCCGTGGTACAAGAACGGCGCCAAGAACGGCCACACCAAGACCCCCGGCGCAGCGCCTCCCGGCACCCGTCGCTCGATGGGCAAGCGCTGAGTTCTCACTCCCTCCATTAACCATCGACCGCGGTTTTCAATCGCGGTGATGGCTAAGTGCTCATATCCTGAGCCAGATCAACGTTTGTGGAATCAGTGCGCTTAGAGTCAGCAGCCCTGCCGACTCTTTCCCAACAACGAGCGCGCTTTCCATGAAGATCAATCTCCCGGTGACCGGCCGTAATGTCGACGTTGCGGCTGATGCGAACATCCTCTCGACCACGGATCTGAGCAGCGCGATCACCTACGCCAACGACGATTTCATCCGGATCAGCGGCTACAGCCGTGAAGAATTGCTGGGCTCGACGCACAACCTGCTGCGTCACCCGGACATGCCGGCAGCCGCCTTCGCGCACATGTGGCAGACCCTCAAAAGTGGCCGTTCGTGGATGGGGCTGGTGAAGAACCGCTGCAAGAACGGCGATCACTATTGGGTCAGCGCCTATGCCACGCCGGTGACGCAGAATGGCCGGGCGGTGGAGTATCAATCGGTGCGGACCCGACCTTCGGCGCGGCAGATCGAAGCCGCGGAAAAAGCCTACGCACACTTGCGCGACGGTCACGTGCCGTTGTTGCAGCGCCTGCCCGTGCTCGCGCCGGGTGTGAAAGTGGCGATGCTGTTCAGCGCGACGCTGGCCGGCGTGGTGGGCATCGAAGCCTGGCTCAACCCGTCAACCGCGCTGGTTGGGCTGCTGGCGTTTGTTGTCGGCAGCGGTTTGGCGGCGATGGGGGCAATCCTGATGCTGCGCCCGCTGAAGGCCTTGACCGAGCGCGCCCGGCAGATTGCGGATAACCCGTTGAGTCAGCATATTTACACCGGTCGGCGAGATCAGTTCGGCCAGATCGAATTTGCCTTGCAGATGCTCGAAGCCCAGGTCGGTGCAGTGGTGGGGCGCATCGGCGACGCGTCCCAGCGCCTGGCCGGGCACGCGGCGGAGTTGGTCGAGCACCTGCAAAGCAGTCACAGCAGCACACTGGGCCAGCAGGCTGAAACCGATCAGGTGGCGGCGGCGATTCATCAGATGTCCGCCAGCGTTGCCCAGGTGGCCAGCCATGCGCAGCAGGCCTCCGAGGCCGCCAACCTGGCCGGCAGCGAAACCCGCGAGGGGCATCAACTGGTCAGCGAGAGTCGCCATGCGGTGCTGCGTCTGGCCGAGGAACTGGCGCACGCCACCGAGGTGATTCATCAGCTGGAAGGGCACAGCAGCGAGATCACCGGGGTGCTGGAAGTGATCCGCAGCATTGCCGAGCAAACCAATCTGCTGGCGCTCAACGCGGCCATCGAGGCGGCGCGGGCCGGGGATGCTGGGCGCGGTTTTGCGGTGGTGGCCGACGAAGTGCGGGGCCTGGCCCAGCGCACCCAGCAATCGACCAACGAGATCCAGCGCATGATCAGCACCCTGCAAAACGGCACGCGCGACGCGGTGGTGGTGATGCAGCAAAGCAGTGAGCAGGTGGAAAGCAGTGTCGATCAGGCCCGGCGCGCCGCCGATGCGCTGGAGGCGATCAGTCGGCGGGTCAACCAGATCACCGAGATGAGCCTGCAAATCGCCTCGGCGGTGGAAGAGCAAAGCACCGTCAGCGAAGACATCAACCGCAACATCAGCAGCATCCGCTCGGCTTGCGAGGTCTCGGTGAATGAAGGGCGGCAGAGCCAGGCCAATTCCGCTGATGTCGCCGGGCTGGCGGGTGACTTGCGCCAGTTGGCGCAAGAGTTCTGGCGCGAACGCCGTTAAGCCGCGCGCAGGGAGATAAACGCGTAGTTGAGCGCCGGTTCGGTGGTCACTTGAGCGCCAGATGCCAATACTTGACCGGCGATGTCGTCGCCAGACACGTGGAACTGCCAGTCGCTGCCCGACACCGCCAGCGGCTGCTGCGCGACCTGGTCGATGACGGCGGCAAACGCGCTCATGTCCGGCAGATAAGCGGTGAATCCATCGCCCTTGAGCGCGGTGGTCCGAATCCCCAGCAACGCGCAAATCGCGTCCTTGGTGCGGATGTCGTCGCGATCCGCCTGACGGGAGCGCTGGATCAGCCCCGCGAGTTCCTGATCGACCAGTTCGCCGCCGATGATCAGGTCCGGGCCTTTTTCCCACGACTCGGGCGGGCATTCCTTGATCGCCGGGTTAAGGGGGATGTGCGGATTGATCTCCATCGGGTAGATGCGGCACACCAGTGGCCGGCGTTCGTAGATGCGGCAGAGGTTGTCTTCGTCAAGATTCCGGCAGGGGCCGACGTTGTACGCGGCAAACGTGATGGCCACGTACGCTTCGGACGCGCCGCTCTGAACCGCCACCGAACGGCGTTCGGCGTGTTCGCGTTGCTGCACCGGCAGGCCCAGGCCATTGCCCAGGAAACCCTCCACCAGCACGATCACCTGACCGCCGTCGGCCGCCCACATCCGGGCTTCGGCCAGGGTCAGGGGCACGTGGTGGTCGTTGCAGCATTTGCCGCAACCTACGCAGGAAAACGTCGTATTCATCGAAGGATCAGTCGCCTGTCAGGGCCCGAAACGGCGACAGAATGCCACCGCAAAGGACTGCATCGAAGCAAGTTGCGCGCCATTCACTTAGCTTTTGCGGGCGCGCGGATGGAGTCCCATTCGGTCACGTAGGCGGTTTTGCTTTTCTTGTTGTAGAGGCACAGCTCAGTGCCTTGCTGGCCTTTCATGTGTTTTTGCGGGTATTGGCCTTGCAGCAGGAGGGCGGTGTACTCGACCCGGTCGTCGAATTGCGCGGCGTTGCCGACGGGCTTGGCGTTTTTCAGGCCGCTGGCCTTGGTGCAGCTGGCGAGCACGGCTTTGTCGAAAGCGGCCCAAGCGTCGGGGCTGGAGGCGTTTGCCTGGGTGGCCAGGACGGTGAGGCAGAGGAAGGTGAGGGTTACGGCTTTCATGGGTTCAAGCATCCTTGGGCATGTGTTGACCGAGGTTGGAGTATGCCCGATGGATTTAGTTTGAATGTGTCGGCCCTATCGCCGGCAAGCCGGTCTCGCTCCCACATTCGACCGAGTTCTTTCAATTAAATACGGTCAAGTGTGGGAGCGAGACCGGCTTGCCGGCGAAGGCGGTCTGTCAGACTGGAACCGGCTCCCGGCGAACGACATACATTCCGGCCGATTCATACAACCGCTGCGCTCGAACGTTATCTTCCAGCACCTTCAAATCCACAAACCCTTCGCGGCGCTGCCTAAACACCTCGAATGCATGCAGCAGCAACGCACGACCCAATCCCCGACCCTGAGCACGCGGATGCACCACCAGGTTCTTGATGTAGGCGCTGGTCCAGCACTGGCACACGCCAACGATGCCCTCGGCATCCAGGGCAATGAAACACAGGGAAGGGTCGTACTCGGGATCGGTCTCGAACCGCTGTTGCCAGACGTCCAGCGCCGGCACCCGACCGCCACCTTCCAGAAAACCTAGTTCCATCAGGCGATGAACGGCTTCTGCCAGTTCGGGACGGTATTCGCTGAGGACGATGCCCTGAGGCCAGGTGATGGCGGGCACAACCTCCGCCAGGTTGCGCCGCATCAGAAAGCAAAAGGCTTCGGCCAAACTCAATGACCTTGTTCGGCCACGGCTTTGGCCGCTTCGATCAGGCATTTGGTCAGTTCCGGCGAAGAGAACTTGGTCAGCACCGCGTTGGCCCCGGCAAGCCGTGCTTTTTCGCTGTTCATCGCGCTGTCCAGCGAGGTGTGCAGCAGCACGTACAGGTGCGAGAAGTCCGGCGTTTCGCGCAGGGTCCGGGTGAACGCGTAGCCGTCCATCTCCGACATTTCGATGTCCGAGACAATCAGGTTGATCTGCTGCGCCGTGCCTTGCAGGTCCAGCAGGCAGTCGATGGCTTCCTTGGCGCTGCGGGCGGTGTGGCATTGCAGGCCGAGGTTGCGCAGGGTGTGCACCGACTGCTGCAACGCCACCTGGCTGTCGTCGACCACCAGGATGCGCGCGTTGCCCAGTACTTCGGCGTCTTCCATGCTCAGCTCGGTCGGGGCCATTTCAATCTGGGCCGGGGCGATGCCGTGGATGACTTTTTCGATGTCCAGCACCTGCACCAGCGTGCCGTCGACCGAAGTCACGCCAGTGATGAACGAACGCACGCCGCCGGAGCCGAAGGGTGGCGGACGGATGTCGGTGGTCAGGCAGTGGACGATCTTGCTCACGGCCTGAACGTGCAGGCCCTGTTTGGAGCGGCTGACGTCGGTGACGATCAGGCAGCCACCGTTCGGATCTTCCAGCGGCCGCTCACCGATGGCGCGGCTGAGGTCGATCACCGACAGCGACGCGCCGCGCAGGGTGGCGATGCCTTTGACGTGTGGGTGCGACTCCGGCAGCTTGGTCAGCGGCGGGCAGGGGATGATTTCACTGACTTTGAGCAGGTTGATCGCCATCAGCTTGCCGCTGCGCAAGGTAAACAGCAGAAGCGAAAGTGAGTCTGCGCGGGCTTTGGTGGTGGACATAAAAACCTTCTGTGGAAAAAGGTGATGGGCGAAGGACAGTCGCCAAAAGCTATCGATGCCGGGTTATCGACTTGATGGGGGCAGGCTTTAGGCTAAATGCCGATGTACGGAAAAATGCTATCTCGACATTGTAGGAGCCGGCTTGCCGGCGATGGCGTGTTCGAGGGCGCCATCGCCAGCAAGCTGGCACCTACAAAAGCGTTCATTTCATGCCCAGCCTTTTGGCCATCCGCCCGAGATTTGCCCGATCCAGCCCCAGCTCCCGCGCTGCGCTCGCCCAGTTATTGTGGTGCCGTTCCAGGCACGCGCCGATCAACTGGCGCTGATAATGTTCGGTCGCTTCGCGCAAATCCCCGGTCACCAGCGCCGGTGAAGTGGCAGCGGCGGGCTCGGCTACGACTTCAACGCCGCCAATGGGCAACTCCAGGTCCGCCGCACTCAAGCTCAAAATCTTTGGCCGTTCCTTGCAGTGCCCCAAGGCTTTCAGCGCACTGCGCCCGATCAAGTGTTCCAGCTCCCGCACGTTGCCCGGCCAGTCATAGGCGAGCAATGCCGCCTGGGCATCGCTGTTCAGGCGCAGGCTGTTGAGGCCCATGCGCGAACGGTTCTGCTCCAGGAAAAAACCGCTGAGCAGAAGTACGTCGCGCCCGCGATCCCGCAGGGCCGGCACCAGCAGCGGGTAAACGCTCAAACGGTGATAGAAGTCGGCACGGTAGCGGCCGCTGCGTACTTCCTCGGCCAGATCACGATTGGTCGCGGCGATCAGTCGCACGTCGACCTGGTGTTCCTTGTCCGACCCCAGCCGCTGCAATTGCCCGCTTTGCAGCACGCGCAGCAATTTCGCCTGTACGGTCAGCGACAGCTCGCCGACTTCATCGAGAAACAGCGTGCCGCCGTTGGCCAGTTCGAACTTGCCGCGGCGGTCGCTCGTCGCGCCGGTGAAGGCGCCGCGCACATGGCCGAACAGTTCGCTTTCCACCAGGGTGTCGGGCAGCGCGGCGCAGTTGAGGCTGATGATCGGTTTGTCCGCCCGGGGTGACGCGGCGTGAATCGCCTGCGCCACCAGCTCCTTGCCGACCCCGGTTTCACCGGTGATCAGCACGGTCAGGTCGCTGCCGCCCACCAGGCTGATTTCTTCCACCAGCCGTTTGTGGGCCTTGCTCTGGCCGATCATCTCGCGGTTCTGCTGACCGCTGGCCTGACGATAAACCTCGGCGCGCTGGTGCTCGTCTTCGACCCGATTGGCCAGCCGCTCTATGCGCTCGGCGGCGTTGACCGTGGCGGCGGCGAGGCTGGCGAAGGCTTGCAGGGCGTCCAGTTCGATCGGTTCCAGACGTTCCGGATCGAGGGCGTCGAGGGTGATCAGCCCCCACGGACGCTCGTCGATAAACAGGGGACAACCCATACAGTCGTGGACTTCGAGGTGATCGTCGAGGCCATCGACCAGCCCGTCGTAAGGATCGGGCAGGTCGCTGTCGGCGGCGAAGCGGGTCGGGCCGGGGCTGCTGAGCAGGGCCACGAAGCGCGGGTGTTCGCTGACCTTGAAGCGTCGGCCAAGGGTGTCGGTGCTCAACCCGTCGACGGCCAGCGGCACCAGCCACTCGCCATCCAGGCGTAACAGTGCGGCGGCGTCGCAGGGGAGCAGGGCGCGCATGGCCTCGAGCAGGCGCCGATAGCGCTCGCCCTCGGGGAGTTCGCGGGACAGGTCCGATACCAGGGGGAGCAGGGCGGTAAGCAGGGATTTTGCAGTCATAGTGACTCCATGTAGTCGCGATGACTATAAGTCAGCCTGTGTCGTTATGACTATATTGTTTTTAACTTATTGATTTGTAACGATTAAATACTTGGCATGAAAGCTGATAAGCATAAGGCAATCAGTTAGAAACCCTCGTTGCTCAGGAGTCACCTTATGCTTAGCGTTCAAGACCGTGCAATCGTCAAATCCACTGTGCCGTTGCTGGAAAGCGGCGGCGAAGCGTTGATCACGCATTTCTACCGGATGATGCTGTCCGAATACCCGGAAGTCCGCCCGCTGTTCAACCAGGCCCACCAGGCCAGCGGTGACCAGCCCCGCGCCCTGGCTAACGGCGTGTTGATGTATGCGCGGCACATCGATCAGCTCGACCAGTTAGGCGACCTGGTGGCCAAGATCATCAACAAGCACGTGGCCCTGCAGATCCTGCCGGAACACTACCCGATCGTCGGCACCTGCCTGCTGCGCGCGATTTCCGAAGTGTTGGGCGAAGAAATCGCCACGCCGGAAGTGATGAGCGCCTGGGGCGCGGCCTACGGCCAACTGGCCGACATCCTGATCGGTGCGGAAACCAGCATCTACGACCAGAAAGAACAGGCACCGGGCGGCTGGCGCGGGGCGCGGGAATTCATCGTTGCGGCCAAGATGGAAGAGAGCGCGGAGATCACTTCGTTCTACTTTGAACCGGCGGATAAAGGCCCGATCCTGGCCGCTGAGCCCGGTCAGTACATCGGCATGAAACTGATCCTCGATGGCGAAGAGATTCGTCGTAACTATTCGCTGTCGGCGCTGGTGAACAAGGGTCAGTACCGGATCAGCGTCAAGCGTGAACACGGTGGTCGTGCGTCGAACCATCTGCACGATCAACTGCACGTTGGCTCGAGCATTCAGCTGTTCCCGCCGTCGGGCGAATTCACCCTGACCGACAGCGACAAACCGCTGGTGCTGATCAGCGGCGGCGTTGGCATCACTCCGACCCTGGCGATGCTCGAAGCGGCACTGCAAACCGAGCGGCCGGTGCATTTCATCCACTGTGCGCGTAACGGCAGCGTGCATGCCTTCCGTGACTGGATCGATGGGTTGGCCGCGCGTCACCCGCAACTCAAGCACTTTTATTGCTACGCCGAAGATGACGGCGTCAGCCCGGCGGCGCACAAGGTCGGGTTGTTGAGCCAGGAACAGTTGGGCGAGTGGTTGCCGCAGCAGCGTGATCTGGATGCGTACTTCCTGGGGCCTAAAGGTTTCATGGCGGCGATCAAGCGCCACCTGAAAGCCTTGGGCGTACCGGAGAAGCAAAGCCGCTACGAATTCTTCGGCCCGGCTTCGGCACTGGAATAACCTTGGTGGCGGTGGCGTTTTCGAAATTGCCATCGCCAGCAAGCTGGCTCCTACAGGGTCTGGGTCAGCCGCAAAATTTTGATGGGGATGCAAATTTGTAGGAGCCGGCTCGCCGGCGATGGCGTCCTCGAATTGCCATCGCCAGCAAGCTGGCTCCTACAGGTTCTGCGTCAGCCGCCAAATGTTGATGGGGATGCAAATTTGTAGGAGCCGGCTTGCCGGCGATGGCGTCCTCGAAATCGCCATCGCCAGCAAGCTGGCTCCTACGGGTTCTGCGTCAGCCGCCAAATGTTGATGGGTATCCAAATCTGTAGGAGCCGGCTTGCCGGCGATGGCGTCCTCGAAATTGCCATCGCCAGCAAGCTGGCTCCTACGGGTTCTGCGTAAGCCGCAAAATTTTGATGGGTATCCAAATTTGTAGGAGCCGGCTTGCCGGCGATGGCGTCCTCGAAATTGCCATCGCCAGCAAGCTGGCTCCTACAGGGTCTGGGTCAGCCGCAAAATTTTGATGGGGATGCAAATTTGTAGGAGCCGGCTCGCCGGCGATGGCGTCCTCGAAATTGCCATCGCCAGCAAGCTGGCTCCTACAGGTTCAGCGTCAGCCGCCAAATGTTGATGGGGATGCAAATTTGTAGGAGCCGGCTTGCCGGCGATGGCGTCCTCGAAATTGCCATCGCCAGCAAGCTGGCTCCTACGGGTTCTGCGTCAGCCGCAAAATGTTGATGGGGATGCAAATTTGTAGGAGCCGGCTTGCTGGCGATAGCGTCCTTAGGATCGCCTTCGCCGGCAAGCCGTGCTCCTGCGGGGCTGTTTCAGCCCTTCAATTCCTTCAGATGTTTGTACACCGTTGCGCGTCCCATATTCAGCACGTTCGCCACGTAGTTGGAGGCGCTTTTGCCTTTGAAGGCGCCTTCGGCATGCAGGGCCAGCACCAGCTCGCGTTTGTGGTCGCGGGTCAGCAGGTTCAGGCTCAGCTGGCGTTCGCGCAGCCAGCCGTGGAGGAAGGTGTTGATCCGTTCCTGCCAGTCATCGCGGAACAGCGAATCCGGTTGCGGAATCAGCTTGCTCGGCGACAGGAACAGATCCAGCGCAGCCTTGGCGTTTTCGAACAGGGAAATATTCAGGTTGATGCACAGCACCGCCAGCGGGTGACCGTCCGCGTCGCGCAATACGCTGCTCAGGCTGCGAATCTTCTGACCGTCCCAATTCAGTTTTTCGTACGGACCGATGTTTCGTTCGCTGATGCCATCGCTGAGCATGTCCTCCAGCGCAGCGTCATCGCCGATTTCGCGTTTGGACAGGTTGTTGGCGATGTAATCGATCTTTTGCGTGCGCAGATCGTGCAGCACCACCTCGGCATGGGGGAAGAACAACGTGGCGATGGCGTCGGCAATCGCGCGGAAGTTGTCCAGGGCCGGGTCTTTTACAGGTGCGTTCATAACAATGGAGCTCCAGGCAGCGTCAGCGCCCTGCAAAAAGGGCGCTGGAAGTTTGCCGCAATCGTGTCGGCCCGTCACCTGAGGACGCCGATCAGCCCAGGCGAGCAGGGGAGAGCATGCCGGCGTCCAGGCCGAAACGCGTGAGTTGCTCGGGCAAGGCTTCGCCGCGCACCAGGGCGGCGCTGGCCTGACCCATGGCCGGCGACGTCTGGATGCCGTAGCCGCCTTGCGCTGCGACCCAGAACAAGCCCGGCACCTGCGGATCGAAGCCGGACAACAAATCACCGTCGGGCACGAAGCTGCGCAGACCGGCCCAGGTGCGGGTCGGGCGGCGGATGGTCAGGGTGGTGGCTTCTTCGATCTGGTAGATGCCCATGGCGATGTCCAGTTCTTCAGGCTGCACGTCGTGGGGTTCCACCGGATCGGCGTTGGCCGGCGAGCCGAGGAACATGCCGGCGTCGGGCTTCATGTAGAACGATTCGTCGAGGCTGACCAGCATCGGCCAGTGGTGGATGTCCACGCCTTCCGGCCCGGCGAAGATGAACGCCGCACGGCGTTTCGGTTGCAGGCCCAGCGGTTTGGCGCCGGCCAGTTCACCGATCTTGTCGGCCCAGGCGCCGGCGGCGTTGATGATGACCGGGGCGCTGAAGGTCTGGCCGTTGGTTGTTTCCACTTGCCACACGCCGTTGGCGTCACGGGTCAGGCTCAGGACTTCGGTGTCGGTGTGCACTGCACCGGTGTTGCGGCGGATGCCGCGCAGGTAACCCTGGTGCAAGGCGTCGGTGTCGATGTCGCTGGCGGTCGGGTCGTAGATCGCGCCGTGGACTTTTTCCCGGCGCAGGATCGGCAGGCGGGCGCAGGCTTCGTCGGCACTGAGCAGTTGCATCTCCGGCACCGTGGCTTTGGCGCTCAGGTATTGGTTGTTCAGTTCGGCCGGGTCGCCGGTGAAATCCACGGTCATCTCGCCACGCGGGGTCAGCAGCGGATGTTCACAGAAACCGGCGGGCGGGGCGTCGAAGAAATCGCGGCTGGCCTGGGTCAACGCCCGCACCTGCGGTGTGCCGTACGCGGCAGTGAACAGCGCGGCGGAACGGCCGGTGGAGTGATAGGCCGGATGGGATTCGCGTTCGAGCACAATCACCCGGGCGTGCTGTGATAACCAGAAACCGGTGGAAGCGCCGGCAATCCCGCCGCCGATGATGATGAAATCTGCGTGGCTCATGAACGTCTCCTGTAAGCCGCGATATTGAACTTGTAGGAGCCAGCTTGCTGGCGATGCAGGCACCGCGGTCTGTCAGGCAAACCGCGGCGATGCAATCGCCAGCAAGCCGGCTCCTACAGGGTGTGTGTCAGTGCTGAAGGCGGTAGATGGCATTGGCCAGCGCGATGTCTTCCAGGCCGAGGCCGATCGAGCGGAAGAATACGTGCCGGTCGTAATCGGGGCGCTGGACTTTTTCGCTGAGCAGATCCGGCAGGTCACCGACAACCGCACTCTTGTCCCAGCCATGTTGCTCACCGGCAATCAGCATCTCGCCCGCCGAACCCGGGGTGGTCAGACGATAGTCGCAGAACACTTGCATGTCATTGAGGCTCTGCGGCGGCACTTCGTGGGCGCGCGGGGCGTTGGTGCTGATGGAGGTGATCAGCGCCGGTTTGCTCAGGCTCGACGGGTCGATCACCGGGCCGGCGGACGACGTGCACAGCATGATCACGTCGGCGTCCTGAACTGCGGCTTCGCAGGTGTCGACGAGGTTCAACCGCGGGTCGAGGCCCCTGAGTTGCGCCAGCGCTTCAGCACTCAGTTCGCTCAAGCCCGGCGAGTAGAGGTTGATGCTCTGCCAGTCGCGCAGGCCTTTGACGTAATGCAAATGCGCCAGCGCGACCTTGCCGCTGCCGATGATCGACAGGCGGTTTGCAGCCAGCGGGGCGAGGGTATCGACTGCCACCGCAGTGGTCGCGGCGGTACGCGCGGTGGTCAGTTCGCCAGCATCGCACAATAGCAGCGGTTCGCCGGTCTGCATCGACATCAGCAGCGTCCACGCGGTCACCAGCGGACCTTGTTCGCGCACGATGTACGGCGACGTCTTGACCCCGTACACGCCATCTTCGGCCAGCACGCCCAGGTAATTGATGAAGTCGCCCGCACCCTTGGGAAATTCCACCAGTTGCTGCGCCGGTTGCACCGCTTGCCCGGCCGCCAGATCGCGGAACAGTTTGCGCAGGATCTGCGGCACGTCGACCTGGGCCAGCAGTTCGCGGGCCTGGGGTTGGGTGATCACGTAGTGCGTGCTGGACATGGTCGGCTCCGGGAGCTGGAAGTAAACTAATTTGTCTATTATGGACTTTTAGTTGTCTATCGCAAGTGCCGTTTGTAGGAGCGAGCTTGCTCCGGGCGGCGTTCCGACGAGAAATTCAAGGGCGCCGAGGAGCATCTGGTTTTACGCGTTATCGTTCACGACCATCGCGAGCGAGCTCGCTCCTACAGTGTTGGGGTTGTTGATCACAAAAATCGAGGCGAAAAAAAAGCGCAGTCCGTTGCCGGCTGCGCCTCTTTGTGTGCGACCCGCGTTACGGACGCTTGCGCTCTACCGCCCGCAGCAGATGCGTCGGTGGTGTTTCGCAGCTGATTTTGCGACCCAGCAACGCCTCGATGGACGGTAGCTGGTAGGAGTCGTCTTCCCCGGCAAAGCTGATGGATACGCCATCGGCGCCGGCACGACCGGTACGACCGATGCGGTGCACGTAGTCGTCCGGGACTTCCGGCAGGGTGAAGTTGATCACGTGGCTGATGCCGTCGATGTGAATGCCGCGACCGGCTACGTCAGTGGCCACCAGCACGCGGATCTTGCCTTCGCGGAAACCTTCCAGGGTCTTGATGCGCTTGTGTTGCGGCACATCGCCGGATAATTGCGCGGCGTTGACGCCATCACGCACCAGGCGCTCTTCGATGCGGCGCACTTCATCCTTACGGTTGGCAAAGACCATTACCCGCTCCCAACCGTTGTCGTTGACCAGGTTGTAGAGCAGTTTGTATTTGTCGGCACCGGCCACCGCGTAGATGTGCTGCTCGACGTTTTCACTGGCCACGTTCTGCGCCTCGATCTCGACGATCGACGGGTCGGTGGTCCATTGCTTGGCGAGGTTCATCACGTCGTCGGTGAAGGTCGCGGAGAACAGCAGCGTCTGGCGCTCGTTCTTCGGCGGGGTCTGGCGAATGATCTGGCGCACTTGCGGGATGAAGCCCATGTCGAGCATGCGGTCGGCTTCGTCCAGGACCATCACTTCGACCATGTCCAGGTGTACGTCGCCGCGCTGGTTGAAGTCGAGCAGGCGGCCCGGGGTCGCGACGAGGATGTCGCAGTGACGGGCTTCGAGGTGCTTGAGCTGCTTGTCGAAGTCCATGCCGCCCACGAACGTCATGACGTTGAGGCCGGTGTACTTGGTCAGGTCGGCGGCGTCCTTGGCGATCTGCACCACCAGTTCGCGAGTCGGCGCGATGATCAACGCCCGTGGCTCACCCATGTAGCGCTCTTTCGGCGGCGGGGTTTGCAGCAGCTGGGTGATGATCGAAATCAGGAACGCAGCGGTTTTGCCGGTGCCGGTCTGGGCGCGACCGATGGCGTCTTTGCCGGCGAGGGTGAAACCCAGCACCTGGGCCTGGATCGGCGTGCAATATGGGAAGCCGAGGTCCTGGATGGCGTGCATCAGTTCCGGGGCGAGTTTGAAATCGTGGAAGCGGGTTTTGCCTTCCTGGGGTTCGACGACGAAGTCTTCGAGTTTCCAGGGGATGACCGGTGCTTTGGGCTTTGGCTCGCGACGCGGTTTGACCGGTTTCGGCGCTTCGCTGCGCGGCTGCTCGGGGAGAGTCTCTTCAACAGGCTGCAGGGCCGGTGTCGCCACAGGCTCTTGCTTCGGTGCCGCGACGGAGGCGGTCCGGCCAGGCTGATTACCGTCGGTGCGGTGGCCGGGGGTGTGAGACGGAGCGCTGGAGACTGGCGCGAGCTGCTCAGTCTCGCTTTTACCGAACATTTTCTTGAGTGCTTTGAGCACGGTCATCTCATCAATAGGTTAAGTGCCGGCCAGTGTAATGCAAGAATCGGGCGCGGCGTAGTGGGAGGGATCAATGGCCTGTTTTTCGCATTAACCGTTAACGCAAGCGCTCGCTGAGCCAGGTGCCGATGTCGCGAATCTCCTCGGGTAACACTTCGTGACCCATTGGGTATTCCTGCCATGTCACGGTGACACCATGGCGCTTCAAATACTCGTAGGCGGTGCGCCCCATCGAGTTCTGCACCACCTCATCGTACTGGCCGTGCAGCGACAGCACCGGAATGCGCTGCTGACTGGCGGAAAGCTCCAGTTCGTCGCTGAAGGTCGGTGCATAAGTAGACAGGGCAATCACGCCACCCAGCGGGCCTTGCCATTTCAGGAATGCGCTGTGGTACACCACGGCGCCGCCCTGGGAAAAGCCTGCAAGAAAAATCCGCGAAGCGTCTATTCCAGCAGCTCGCTGAACGTCGATCAGATTGATGATCCGGTTCGACGACTCTTCCAGCTGCTCGCGGTTGATCGCGCGAGCCGGACTCATGGCCAATATGTCGTACCAGCTCGGCATCTCGTAGCCACCATTGATGGTGACGGCGCAGGTCGGTGCCTGCGGGAGCACGAAGCGGGTGGTCAGCAGGCTTTCCTGCAGTGCTTCAGCCACTGGCAGGAAGTCATAACGGTCGGCACCCAGGCCGTGCAGCCAGATAACACAGGCATCTGCCGGCTTGACGGGTTCCAGAATGAGGGGCTCGGTCATGGCTGCTCCAATTGTGTGCGCGCGCTCTGATTGAGTGCGAGGTTCGAGTGCGCGCCAGGTTGATCCGTTAATAAGATGTCGCAAGGCTACAAGTTTTGCTATTGACCTGTCGCTTAAACGCTTCCGCGCGCTGTCTGGTACGGGCTTTGCTATGCAAACACCTGTACGAAAAATCCCACGCCTGTCGGTAACACTATCAGGCCATTGTTCCTGGTGGGATAGCAAAAAATCCGGTGATGGATGTTCGCCAGTGGCCGTTACGGGCTTCGCGAACGTGAAAGGGCTACAGCCCGTTCGGCCGATTGGTGAGAAGTGAGTTGTCCATTATGTGGATTTTCTCCTACTAGACTCATAGCGCAGGTCCTACGTCGGTTGACCCTAAAAAAAGCCAACACGGGTCGACTACGCCTCATAAGGGTGCGACAGGACTCAAGCTCCGACACAACAAGAGCAAAACTGGAGGTTTGAATGAAGATGTTGAAATCCACCCTGGCCATCGTGTCTGCAGCCGCAGTACTCGGTGTCAGCGGGTTCGCTCAGGCGGGTGCAACCCTGGATGCAGTGCAGAAGAAAGGTTTCGTACAGTGCGGCGTCAGCGATGGCCTGCCTGGTTTCTCGGTTCCGGACTCCACTGGCAAGATCGTCGGTATCGATGCTGACTACTGCCGCGCTGTGGCCGCTGCCGTATTCGGCGACGCGACCAAGGTCAAGTTCAGTCAGTTGAACGCCAAAGAGCGCTTCACCGCGCTGCAGTCTGGCGAAATCGACATCCTGTCGCGCAACACCACCATGACCAGCTCCCGCGATTCGGGCATGGGTCTGAAATTCCCTGGCTTCATCACTTACTACGACGGCATCGGCTTCCTGGTAAACAACAAGCTGGGCGTTAAAAGTGCCAAGGAACTGGACGGTGCAACCATCTGCATCCAGGCCGGTACCACCACCGAGCTGAACGTTTCCGACTACTTCCGCGGTAACAACCTGAAGTACACCCCGATCACGTTCGACACCTCCGACGAAAGCGCCAAGTCGCTGGAATCCGGTCGTTGCGACGTACTGACTTCCGACAAGTCCCAGCTGTTCGCACAGCGCAGCAAGCTGGCTTCGCCGAAAGACTACGTGGTTCTGCCGGAAACCATTTCCAAGGAACCACTGGGCCCGGTCGTACGTAATGGCGACGACGAGTGGCTGGCCATCGTGCGCTGGACTGGCTACGCCATGCTCAACGCTGAAGAAGCCGGCATCACTTCGAAAAACGTCGAAGCTGAAGCCAAAGGCACCAAGAACCCGGACGTCGCTCGTCTGCTGGGTACCGACGGTGAATACGGCAAAGACCTGAAAGTGAAGAAAGACTGGGTCGTGCAGATCGTCAAGCAGGTCGGCAACTACGGTGAAGTGTTCGAGAAAAACCTCGGCAAGAGCACTCCGCTGGAAATCGACCGCGGGCTGAACGCCTTGTGGAACGCTGGCGGCATTCAATACGCACCACCAGTGCGCTGATGGTTCTATCACCCGGTGGGCCAACCGCCGGGTGATGTTCTGTTCCATTACATCCGGGGCACTTCATGCAAAATTCAATCGGCGCACCAAAGCAGAGGCTCAGCCTCAGCGATCCCAAAGTGCGTGCGTGGCTATTTCAGATCATCACCGTTGTGGCGGTGGTCGCGATGGGCTGGTACCTGTTCGACAACACGCAGACCAACCTTCAACACCGGGGCATTACCTCCGGTTTCGACTTTCTGGAGCGCAGTGCCGGTTTCGGCATCGCTCAACACCTGATCGACTACACCGAATCGGACAGCTATGCCCGGGTGTTTGTCATCGGCCTGCTCAACACGCTGCTGGTGACCTTCATCGGCGTGATCCTGGCGACGATCCTCGGGTTCATCGTCGGCGTTTCACGGCTGTCGAAGAACTGGATCATCAACAAGCTGGCGACTGTCTATGTGGAAGTTTTCCGCAACATTCCGCCGCTGCTGCAAATCCTGTTCTGGTACTTCGCGGTGTTCCTGACCATGCCTGGGCCGCGCGCCAGCCATAACTTCGGTGACACCTTCTTCGTCAGCAGCCGTGGCCTGAATATGCCGGCCGCGTTGGTGGCGGACGGTTTCTGGCCGTTCGTGGTCAGCGTCGTTGTGGCCATCGTCGCCATCGTGCTGATGAGCCGCTGGGCCAACAAACGCTTCGAAGCGACCGGTGTGCCGTTCCATAAATTCTGGGTCGGCCTGGCGCTGTTCCTGGTGATCCCGGCGCTCTGTGCCTTGATCTTCGGTGCGCCTGTGCACTGGGAAATGCCCAAGCTGCAAGGCTTCAACTTCGTCGGTGGCTGGGTGCTGATCCCGGAACTGCTGGCGCTGACCCTGGCCCTGACCGTGTACACCGCGGCGTTCATCGCCGAGATCGTGCGTTCGGGCATCAAGTCGGTCAGCCACGGCCAGACCGAAGCGGCGCACTCCCTGGGCCTGCGCAACGGTCCGACCCTGCGCAAGGTGATCATCCCGCAAGCCCTGCGCGTGATCATTCCACCGCTGACCAGCCAATACCTGAACCTGGCGAAAAACTCCTCGCTGGCGGCCGGTATCGGTTACCCGGAAATGGTCTCGTTGTTTGCCGGTACGGTGCTGAACCAGACCGGGCAGGCGATCGAAGTCATTGCCATCACCATGAGCGTGTACCTGGCGATCAGCATCAGCATTTCCCTGCTGATGAACTGGTACAACAAGCGCATTGCGCTGATCGAGCGGTAAGGAAAAGCGCATGAGTACTCATACTTTCAAACCCGACATGCCCCCACCGAGCAGCAGCATCGGAGTGGTGGCGTGGATGCGCGCGAACATGTTCTCCAGCTGGCTCAACACCCTGTTGACCCTGTTCGCGTTCTACCTGATTTACCTGGTGGTTCCACCGATCCTGCAATGGACCATCATCGACGCCAACTGGGTCGGCACCACCCGCGCCGACTGCACCAAGGAGGGCGCCTGCTGGGTGTTCATCCAGCAGCGTATCGGCCAGTTCATGTACGGCTACTACCCGCCGGAACTGCGCTGGCGCGTGGACCTGACTGTGTGGCTGGCGGTCATCGGCGTGGCCCCGCTGTTCATCTCGCGCTTTCCGCGTAAAGCGGTGTACGGCCTGAGCTTCCTGGTGTTGTACCCGATCGTTTCCTGGTGCCTGTTGCACGGCGGTGTTTTCGGCCTGACCCAAGTGGCGACCAGTCAATGGGGCGGCCTGATGCTGACCCTGGTGATCGCCACGGTCGGTATCGCCGGCGCGTTGCCGCTGGGGATCGTCCTGGCGCTGGGCCGTCGTTCGAACATGCCGGCGATTCGAGTGGTCTGCGTGACCTTCATCGAATTCTGGCGCGGCGTGCCGTTGATCACGGTGCTGTTCATGTCCTCGGTGATGCTGCCGCTGTTCCTGCCTGAAGGCATGAACTTCGACAAGCTGCTGCGGGCACTGATCGGCGTGATCCTGTTCCAGTCGGCCTACGTCGCCGAAGTGGTGCGCGGTGGTCTGCAGGCGATTCCCAAGGGTCAGTACGAAGCGGCCGCCGCGATGGGCCTCGGTTACTGGCGCAGCATGGGCCTGGTGATTCTGCCGCAAGCCCTGAAGCTGGTAATCCCGGGCATCGTCAACACCTTCATTGCGCTGTTCAAGGACACGAGCCTGGTGATCATCATCGGCCTGTTCGACTTGCTCAACAGCGTCAAACAAGCCGCCGCCGACCCGAAATGGCTGGGCATGGCCACTGAAGGCTATGTGTTCGCGGCCCTGGTGTTCTGGATTTTCTGTTTTGGTATGTCGCGCTATTCCATGCATTTGGAACGCAAGCTCGACACTGGCCACAAGCGTTAGGAGTTTTGTAATGAGCGAAGCAATCAAACAGCCTGTGAGCCCTGATGGCATTATTCAGATGCAGGGCGTGAACAAGTGGTACGGCCAGTTCCACGTGTTGAAAGACATCAACCTGAACGTTAAACAGGGCGAGCGTATCGTTCTGTGCGGCCCGTCGGGTTCCGGCAAGTCCACCACCATTCGTTGCCTCAACCGCCTGGAAGAACACCAGCAGGGCCGCATCGTGGTCGATGGCGTGGAACTGACCAACGACCTCAAGCAGATCGAAGCGATTCGTCGTGAAGTCGGCATGGTGTTCCAGCACTTCAACCTGTTCCCGCACCTGACCATCCTGCAGAACTGCACGCTGGCGCCGATGTGGGTGCGCAAGATGCCCAAGCGCAAGGCCGAAGAAATCGCCATGCACTACCTGGAACGCGTACGCATTCCGGAGCAGGCGCACAAGTACCCGGGGCAACTGTCCGGCGGTCAGCAACAGCGTGTGGCGATTGCCCGCGCGTTGTGCATGAAACCGAAAATCATGCTGTTCGACGAACCGACCTCGGCGCTCGATCCGGAGATGGTGAAGGAAGTACTCGACACCATGATCGGCCTCGCCGAAGACGGCATGACCATGCTCTGCGTGACCCACGAAATGGGCTTCGCCCGCACCGTGGCCAACCGCGTGATCTTCATGGACAAGGGCGAAATCGTCGAACAGGCCGCGCCGAACGACTTCTTCGACAACCCGCAGAACGAACGCACCAAACTGTTCCTGAGCCAGATCCTGCATTGATCGACCCTCGGCAGTGAAATAAACCCGGACCTGTTCCGGGTTTATTTTTGCCCGCAGAAACCTGTGGCATACACAAATGGCACACCGAACGCGAAATTGTAGGAGCCAGCTTGCTGGCGATAGCGGCGTGTCATTCAACGCAGATGCCGGCTGATCCACCGCTATCGCCGGCAAGCCGCCCGCAGCAAGCCGGCTCCTACAGGGTTTGTGTAATGCGAAAAATGCTGCGCCGGGCGCGAAATTGTAGGAGCCGGCTTGCTGGCGATATCGGCGTGTCATTCAACGCAGATGCCGGCTGATCCACCGCTATCGTCGGAACGCCGCCCGCAGCAAGCCGGCTCCTACAAGGTTTGTGTGATGCAAAAAATGCTGCGCCGGGCGCGAAATTGTAGGAGCCGGCTTGCTGGCGATAGCGGCGTGTCATTCAACGCAGATGCCGGCTGATCCACCGCCATCGCCGGCAAGCCGGCTCCTACAAGGTTTGTGTGATGCAAAAAAATGCTGCGCCGGGCGCGAAATTGTAGGAGCCAGCTTGCTGGCGATAGCGGCGTGTCATTCAACGCAGATGCCGGCTGATCCACCGCCATCGCCGGCAAGCCGGCTCCTACGAGGTTTGTGTGATGCAAAAAAATGCTGCGCCGGGCGCGAAATTGTAGGAGCCGGCTTGCCGGCGATAGCGGCGTGTCATTCAACACAGATGCCGGCTGATCCACCGCTATCGCTAGCAAGCCAGCTCCTACAGAAACGAGTGAACCGTTGCCCTATCCGACATAGCTGACTACCATGTCAAAAAATTCATCCTATGATTGGATGAAAGGGCGAATCCTATGTCAGAAATTTCTCCGTTGATTAAGCGATCCCTGGTCGATCAGGCCCTGGATCAATTGCGCCTGCGCATCAACCAAGGCACATGGCAGGTGGGTCAACGCCTGCCGACCGAGCCCGAGCTGTCTGCCGAGCTCGGCATCAGCCGCAACACCGTGCGCGAAGCCATGCGCGTATTGGCGTTTTCCGGCCTGATCGAAATCCGCCAGGGCGACGGCAGTTACCTGCGGGCCCTGGTCGATCCGCTGGACACCCTCAAAGTGCTGTCGCGCTGCTCACTGGAGCAGGCGCGGGAGACGCGGCACATTCTTGAAGTCGAAGCCATCGGCCTGGCCGCGTTGCGCCGCACCGACGAGGACCTGCTCGCCTTGCGCGAAGCGCTCAACGTCAGCGGCAGTCACTACCACGGTGATCTCGACACCTACATCGCCTGCGACCTGGTGTTCCACCGTCGCCTGGTGGACGCCGCGCATAACCCGACCCTCAGCGAGCTGTATCGCTATTTCTCCAGTGTCGTCGGCGCTCAGTTGCGTCATTGCCTGAACATCACCCCACGCCGCCAGGAAGTGTTCGACCTGCACATCGAACTGCTCGACGCCGTCGAGCAACGCGACCCGGAACGGGCCAAAGCTTTATCGAGGCAACTGATCAATGAACCTTGAAACCGAAAACACCCTGTCTCCTTCCAAGCGCTCCGCCGAGCTGCAAGAACTGCTGATCGACGCCGAGGCCGACGACGAACAGGTCCAGCAAACCCACCCGATCCTGCGTCGCCCGTGGCTGCTGTTGCTCGGTCTGATTCTGGTCGCGTTGAACCTGCGGCCGGCGCTGTCGAGCATGGCGCCGATGCTCAGCGAAGTGTCGAAAAGTCTCGGCCTGTCGGCGGCGCAAGCCGGTTTGCTGACCACATTGCCCGTGCTGTGCCTGGGTCTGTTTGCCCCACTGGCACCGATTCTGGCCCGGCGTTTCGGCGCCGAACGCGTGGTATTGGGCATCCTCCTGACGCTGGCGGGCGGGATCATTCTGCGCAGTTCATTCGGCGAAATCGGCCTGTTTGCCGGCAGCGTGCTGGCAGGCGCGAGCATCGGCGTGATCGGTGTGCTCTTGCCGGGCATCGTCAAGCGTGACTTCGCCAAACACGCCGGCACCATGACCGGCGTCTACACCATGGCCCTCTGCCTGGGGGCCGCGATGGCCGCGGGCGCGACGGTGCCCCTGAGCGAACATTTCGACAAAAGCTGGACCCTGGGCCTCGGTTTCTGGGTGATTCCCGCGCTGGTAGCGGCGATGTTCTGGTTGCCACAGGTCGGCCAGAAACACGGTGCACACAACGTCGCCTACCGGGTTCGCGGGCTGTTGCGCGATCCTCTGGCCTGGCAAGTGACCTTGTACATGGGCCTGCAATCGTCCCTGGCGTACATCGTGTTCGGCTGGTTGCCGTCGATCCTAATCGGTCGCGGTTTGACGCCAACCCAGGCCGGTCTGGTGCTCTCGGGTTCGGTGATCGTCCAACTGGCCAGCTCACTGGCGGCACCATGGCTGGCCACCCGCGGCAAGGATCAGCGGCTGGCGATCGTGATCGTCATGGTGATGACCCTCGGCGGTCTGTTCGGTTGCCTGTACGCACCGATCGAAGGCCTGTGGGGCTGGGCAATCCTGCTCGGTCTGGGGCAGGGCGGCACGTTCAGTCTGGCGTTGACGCTGATTGTCTTGCGATCGCGGGACGCGCACGTCGCGGCCAACCTGTCGAGCATGGCCCAGGGTTTCGGTTACACCCTGGCGTCGATGGGGCCGTTCGCGGTCGGTATCGTGCATGACTGGACCGGTGGCTGGACCGCCGTGGGCTGGATCTTCGGCGTGATCGGCCTCGGTGCAATCATTGCCGGCCTCGGCGCCGGGCGTTCGCAGTACGTGCAGGTGGTCAGCGAAAAGGTCTGAACTATAAATACACAACGTCCAGCGTCGCCGAACCGTCGAGTCGCACATCGGAGCTCAGGTCCAGCTCGGACGTGGGCGCGATGACCGTTTCAACCGTGACCCGGCTCGTCAGGTTCTGGATGGCAATCGGGCCGGCGGTGCTGCCGACCACATCAACGAACCCCAGGTAGCTTCTGGAGGCAACCGGTATGGAACGGCTATTCGATGAACTCCATGCCCGGCCGTCGGTGGTGGAGTCGGTCCGATAGACCTGCGACCAGGCGTCCACGGTGGTGCTGGCCGGATCGAAGTGCAGCGAATACACGCCGATTTTATTGCCACTGTTGTCGACATTCAGGCCGTAGTAAATCTGGCTGTTGACCAGTGCTGAACCTTCGCGGTTATCGCGCATGAGCAAGCCAAATCGTACGGGTGCGTCGCACTGGATCGTCAGGTCCAGTGTCTTGTCAGGCAGCTGTGTGCGCCGGTCGACGTTCAGGTCCTGGTGAGAAACTTTTCGGTATTCGACGAGGCCATTGTTAGACAGGCTCGGCGTGCATGCTTCAGGGGTGATGTTGCCTTTGACGCTCAGGTCCACTGCCGATGCAGCGAGTGCGCTGTGGGTGGCGCCGGCCAGTAAAGCGGCCAAGAGTGCTGTGAAGTAATCATTCATTGGGGAAAATCCTTTTCATGGGGTGGGTGGTTCTGGCACCGGAACCAGTCTTTGTCCAAGGTCTGGCCCTGAGCAAATTCGGTCGGTGTTACAGGTGCTCGATCTGAAGGGGGGCGCTACCACTCGAGCGATTCAGCGGCAGGACCCCGCTCGAGCCGATGCGATTGTCGATGCCCAGCAGTGCCATCGCGGTGGGAGCATCGCAGTTGACCGACAGCGTCACCGTACGATCTTCCAGCGGAGTAGCGGTGTTTTGATTCAAGTCTTTTGCCGAGATCTTGCCGTAGTGGACAATGCCACTGTCGGACAAGCTCGGTGTGCAAGAACTCGGTGTGATGAACCCCGTGACGGTCAGTTCAGTGCTCGAAGCCGCCAGTGCAAAAGGTGCAAGGCTGATCAATGCTGTGGTGGTCAGTGCTGCCAGATAACTTTTCATTTTTTGATGCTCATTTATTGATGTAGTGATTCTGCCTGTCCGAACTTGGCCGCCCGCGACTTTGAACGCTGCGGGCGGTTCAGCATCAGTGCGTTACAGGTACTTCACTTCGATTGTCACAGAGCCGTCGATGAGGACTTCATCGGTCAAGGTCAGGTTGTTGGTGGCGGCGATGAACGGTTCGATCTCCAGATCCATCGCTACGTTTGTTGCGGCAATCGGGAGTGCAATACCGGGTGCACTCACTGCTGTGAGGTATCCCTTGTAAATCTTGTTGTTGAAAAACCAGTCTTCCTCCCCATATTTTTTCAGAATTACATTTGTGGGCTGTCCATCTGCCAGAACGGTGAGGGCGTTGACATAGAAACCGCCCAGTGTTTCTCCCGCGTCAGTCCGTCCTAAACCGTAGGTGTCTTCCCAAAGCGCAGTGCCGTCCTGGTTGTCTAAGCCGTCAAGTGCGAAAAATGTCGCTGCATCACAGGTCACGGTGAATTGGATAGGTTGCTTTGGCAGGCGCGTAAATTGGTTCGGGTTCGGGTTGAGATCCTTTACCGGGATCTTTCCAAGGTCGACCTTGCCATCACCGGAAAAGCTGGGCATGCAAGCACTCGGCGTGATGAAGCCGGTGACGGTCAATTCAGTGCTCGAAGCCGCCAGTGCAAAAGGCGCAACGCTGAGCAATGCTGTGGCGGTCAGTGCTGCCAGATAATTTTTCATTTTTGGATACTTCATTAATGTGCCAGGAGGTTCTGTCAGTCGATAATGAACCGCCCGCGCGCTTGAACGCGAACGGTTCAGCGTCAGGGTGTTACAGGTACATCACGTCGATCGTCACCGAGCCGTCGATGGTGACTTCGTCGGTCAGGGTCAGGCTGTTTGTGGGGGCGATGAACGGTGCGATATCCAGGTCCATGACGACTTCTGTCGCGGCAAGCGGGGCTGGAGTCCCGGATGCACTGACCGAGGTAATGGCTCCTGTCATGATCCAACCGCCGGCCTGCCAGTTCGGCTCCTCCTTGTCATACGACATAATGGCAACTGCAGGTTGTGCGTCTGCCTGAGCACTTTCGATGCTGACCCAGAATTCGCCGACCTTTTCTCCCGCATCAGTCAGTCCCAAACCGAAGCCGGATGGGTCGTAGAACGAAGTGCCAGCTTTATTGTCGGTTGGGTCAAGTGCGAACTTCGTATCCGCATCACATTTCACGGTGAATTGCATGGCTTGTGTTGGCAGGCGCGTATATCGATCCGGGTCCGGGTTGAGATCCTTTACCGGGATTTTGCCAAGATCGATATTTCCATTACCGGACAAAAACGGCGTACAAGCACTCGGCGTGATGAAACCCGTGACGGTCAGTTCAGTGCTCGAAGCCGCCAGTGCAAACGGCGCAAAGCTGATCAGTGCGGTGGCGGAGAGTGCTGCAAAGTACTTTTTCATTTTTTTACTCACTTCCAGGGTTGTGACCTGACTGCCCCGGGGTACACGCAAGCACCCGGATTCGTCAGAGTCGCGTTGGGTGTTACAGGTAAATGATCTCGATCGTCCCTGCGCCATCCAGCTCGATGGCGCTGCTCAAATCCAGGTTGTCGGTGGGAGCGATGACCGCCTCGACGGTCACGGTGGTGCTGAGGTTCTGGATCAGCACCGGGCCCGCGTTGCTGCCGGCGATGTCGGTAAAGGCCAGATAGCTGTTCTTGCCGATGGGGATCGGGCTGCTGCTGGACATGCTCCAGGCCGCGCCGGCGGTGGTGGAGTCGGTTCGATAGAGGCGGCCGAAGCTGTCGGCACTGGCGTCGGCCGGGTCGATGTTCAGCGAGTACAGGCCGATCTTGTTGTTGCGACTGTCCGTGCCGAGGCCGTAGTAAATGTCGCTGTTCACCGTCGCCGTGCCTGCGCGGTTGTCATGCATGACCAGGGAAAACGACGCAGGGGCATCGCAGCCGACGCTCAACATCAACGTCTTGGGCGGCAGGCGTGTGCTCTTGTCTGTGTTGAGGTCGCTTTTCGACAGCGTGCCGAAGTTGACCACGCCGCTATTGGAAAGCACCGGCTCGCAAGCCGCCGGGGCCAAACGGGCGCGCAAGATCGCCTCTTTGGTGCGCCCGGCAGCGACGGCATCGAACACGCCGGACGCCTCCCAGGTCACGGTGTCGCGCAACTGCATCCCCTGGTCTTTAACCCACGCGGTCAGCTCGAGTTGCACCGTGAAATTACGCCCTTGCACTGGCACGCCGGCCTGCACCGGAACCACCCCGTGTTCCGGGCGCCAGATCAGGCTCGCACCCGTTTCGGCGGGCGACTGACCGACACCGGTAATCAACCCGATATCCACCGATTGGCCATCCAGCATCGCATCGCGAATGCGCATCTGATAGCTGCCGCGTTCGGCGAAGTGAAAGCGCTCTGCCGTCGCGGCCATGGCCCGGTAAAACAGGCTCATGTCGATGGGCTGGGAGCAACTCACGCTCAGACGGGTGTGGCGTTCGCCGAGGTTTCGTTCCGGCGCGAGATCGGGGCGTACTGCCCGATTCATCAGGCCGTAATCGAGAACCGGCTGGCTCAGGTTGAACTGGCAATCGTCGGGCAGCGCCCAGGCGAGAGGCGCGAATCCGCTCAAGGTCAGTGGTGCCAGCGTCAGCAGCAAAATACGGGACAGGTTCATGCAGTCATCCTCAGAGGGCTCGGCACTTGGCGGGTGCGGTTTCGTAGTAGGCGTTGGTGTCGGCTTCGTCCGGCAGTTCGAATTGCAGCTCGCAGCGCTCCATCCCCGGTGCGCTGACCCACAGTGCGCGACGGTCGAGAACGTTGGGCAGGAACACCAGGCCGCCGTCCTGCACCAGAGTGATGAACTCGCCATCCTCGTTGTTCACGGAGGCACCGCGTGGCAGCGGCGCACCGTTGGCGGTGGTGGCCTTGAGCAACGCACGACGGGTCAGGCTGACGCCGAACTCGACCCGGTCGACGGCACCGCGCCCGGCGGAAATCACTGCCAGGCCGTTGCTGATATCGGCGTTGCGCGGCAGGGTTTTGGTGTCGACCTCCACCGGGCTGCGACCGTAAGCCGTCACCTGCGGAATCACTGCCTGACCTTGCCAGTCGGTCCAGACCGGACCGCTGGGCGTCGACACTTTGATCGCACCCATGTCGCCCACCGACAGCAGGGCAAAGGTGTCGCGCACCGGGTAAGGCGACAGCGTCAGGCCACCGCCGTGCAACACGGCACCGCCGCGAGCGCTGCCTTGATAACTGGAGCGCTCGGCGTCGTCGCGGGTGTAGTTCAGGTTCAGTTGGGTGTAACGCGGCAACAGTGAAACGCCGGCGCTGGACTGCACTTCTTTATCGCGGGTGTTGTGCTCGACGCCGACCCGGTAAGCCAGTTGATCATTGATCTGCTCGCTCAAACCTGCGCCACTGCGGTATTCGCCAGCGGAACTGCGCACCCAGGTGCGTGCCCGACGGTTTTCACCCAAGGGAATGCTGAGGTTGAGGAAGACACTGTCATCGTTGTGGTCGGCACCGCTGACCTGCCATTCGGCGGTCGCCGAGATCGACACACCGCCGATGTTGGTGCCCCATGAAGCCAGGGCGCGGCTGCTGCTTTGGCCGTCGAACGAGCTGGAGCGGCTGAAGCCACTGCCGAACGCGCCGAGCCACGGATGCGACCAGGACAAGGACGCGCTCTGTTGGTCGCGGTAGCGCGACTGGCTATCGTCCTCAGTGTTGTTGAATACGGCGTCTTCCAGCTCCCGATAACCCAGGGTCCGGTAGGAGCTCCCGGCATTCAGCGACCAGCTGTCGCTCAGGCGGTGCGAGACGTTCAAGTCCGCCTGCAGGCCCTGATTGGCTCGCCTGCCACCGGCATCAGCAGCGGTGAGCGTGGTTTGAACCTGCGTTTCGGGTGAAGGCAACAGACCCACACCGGCACCCGCCGCGCGATAGTCGGCGGCACCGGTCAGGCCGGTGCTGAGCAGCACTTGCGGGTGGATCGAACCACTCCAGCCGCCGCTGATCACCCACGGATCTTCACCCTGTTCCGCGCCGGTACTGCGCACCTTGCCGGCCGCCAGCGAATAGCCGGGCGCGGGCAGACCGATGCCGAGCATGGCGGCGGGCACGGTGAATGTACGCTCGCTGCCATCGGCTTCCTTGACGGTGACTTCTACGTCGGAGCGGGTGTTGAGACGGCGCACATCGGTAAGCGCAAACGGCCCGGCGGGCACCACCGTGGAATGGATCAACGAACCATTCTGCCGGACCTCGACCTGCGCCTGGCTGTTGGCAATCCCTTCGATGACCGAGCCCTGGCCTTCGACCTGCAGTGCCTGTTCATTCAGCACTTGCACGCCGGTGATTTGCGCGCCGGCCAGCACCGGGTTGTACATGTTGATCTGACCGGCCTGCAACACCGCTTCGTGACTGGCGAAGGTGCGCTGAGCGTAGGCCGCGACATGCGTAGTGCGCGAAATGTCGTCCTGCCAGGTCTGTACCTGTCGGCTACGCACGATCCAGTCACCGGCGTTGAAGCCCAGTTCCGTGTTAGCCGAGGCGTAGCGGCTGATACTGTCGCCGGAACGGCTTTGCAAACCGGTGACGTCGTAATTGATCAAGCCGGCAACGCCGCCGGTTTGAAAACCGGACACATCCCGCTCGGTCGCCCGTATCGCGTCGGTGGGCACGATCAGCGACACCGCCAGATTCGCCGGATCCGGGTCGACGATGGTCTGCGGCGCGCTGCCGAGAAAATCGTGACAGCGGCCGTCGTCCAGCATCTGATCGGGCACGTTCAGGTTGGCCGCATCAAGCAGGGCGCGATCGAAGCACAACGCACCATCGTCATTGAACGTAACGTCCACGCGTCCCTGGCGCTGGCCGTTCACGCTGAGTGTCACCGGGTGTTTTCCCGCGGTGAAACGCGACGCCTGCATCAACAACGTTGCCAGTGCCGGATCGATGCCGCGTTGCATCAGTGTGTTTTTGTCGAACGACGCTGACGACGATGCACTGGCCTGGGCGTCGAGCACCATCAGCGCATGGGTCAGCAGCAACACCATCGGCGCCCGCCGAATCATCTGGAAGCGGGTGCAGGCTCGAATCGCGGGCACGGCTTTGCCGTCACGGTAAATCAATACTGTGTTCATTGGGTTCACTTGGTTTATGTCGGCGTGTTGATCGTTTTGCTGTGCTCAGCCACGCCTGTGGCAACGGCTTGATGGCCGTCACCTTGAAACTTCAGCGCGCACTATTCCTTTATGGCGCTTTCAGGGTTGATTTCAGGATTTGATCGGCGCCTCGTAGTGCGGCACCGCAAAGCCGTAGACCGTGGCCGGTTGGAAACGCACTTGGGTCGCCGCTCCTTCAGGCACCTTGACACTGATCTGTTCACCGGGCAGCACGTAGGTTTTCGGTAACATCGCGTTGATCGCCGCAGGCAACAGATGCAGTTCCTGGCCGAGACGGACCACGTAAGGCGTGTCGTTGCGCACGGTCAGTTGACCGTCCTTGAGCGACCATTGCAGGTCGGTCCACGGCGTGCGGTTCGGCGCCAGGCCCTTGGGGTGCAGAATCACTGGCAGGTTCTGGCGGACCGTCACGCCGACCCGCGCATGCCCGGGTTCGACCTCGGATTTGCCTTCAGGAATGCCTTCGAAAATCACCCGCTTCAGGCGCTGGGTCAGCAAGGGTTTGTCTGTTTGCAGGATGAAGCGCACAAGCTGGGTTTTCGTGGCGTCGACGCGGGCCAGCGGCGGGGTCACGAACACCAGGGACTCCTTGTCTTCGGCAATGTCTTCGATGGTGACGTGCATCAAGGCCGTCTTGGCATCGGTGTTGGTCACGGAAACCGAGGCTTCGCCGTCGGCTTCGTTGATGATGACCACGGAGGTGTCGGGGACCATGCCGTCGGCGAGGACACGACCGCAGAGCAGGAGGGCCAGGGTGCCGAGGCAGAGGCTCAGGCTTCGGGCGCGGTTGGGGAAGTTCATGGGTGAATCCTTTTGAGAGTGCAGGTGAGGGCGGCAGCCGTTCCGGTTGTTGTCGGAATTTCTGCCGTTCCTCGGATTGGCGGTGCCTTACAGGTAACGCACGGTCAGGGTTACCGAGCCGTCGATGGGGACTTCGTTGCTCAAGTCCAGCCCGCTGGTTGGGGCGATAAATGCCTGAACCAGTAACTCAGCGTTGTACAACTCAATGGGTATCGGCAAAAAAGTGCCGGGTTTGGCTACAGACATCATGTTGGTGCCTGTCAGGAAATAGACGGCGGTCCATTTCGAGCCATTCCTCGGCGAGGTTATGGTTCTGGAAGGAACGCCGTCGGCGGACGGTGACGGCACACGCATTTGCAGGGCACCTAATTTTTCGCTGCCGTTAATCAGCCCCAGGCCAAAAGAGCCCGGCGAAAATTCCGAGCCTTCGCGGTTGTCCTTTGCTTCCAGCGCCATCAGAGTCGGTGCATGACACATGACGGTTAACTGCAGGGATTTTTCCTCCAGTTCGGTGTAGCGATCCGAATCAGCGTTCAGATCCTTGACCGGAATTTTGCCGTAGTGCACGTTCCCGCCATTCGACAGAGCAGGATCACAAGCACTCGGAGTAATGAACCCGGTAACAGTCAGTTCGGTGCTGGACGCAGCAAAAACGCTTGCACTGGTGGCGAGTAATATCGCGCCGACCAGGGTGTTGAGTGGCTTGTTCATGGTGTAAATCCTGAATAGAGATCTGGAAAAAAGCGCACTCACCAATACTCGAGCTGCAACGTGACGTGCCCGTCGATGGGCAGCTCGTCAAGCACGGTCAGGTCGTTGGTGGGTGCAATGAAGGTGAAGGCACGCAGGCGGGCGCTGAGATTGCGCATGGCAACGGGGAAATGCGGAGGGCCGCCCTGTGTAGCAAAGGCCGTCATGCCGGCATGACCCAAATAGGAAGAAACCATCCAGGTGCCACCACCGTCGCGAGACAGGATGGTCTGCACCGGCTTGCTGTCTGCCAGCGGGTCGAACAACCGGAACGACACGCTGCCCAGTTTTTCGGTGTCGTTGACCAGCCCCAGGCCGTGGAAGGCCGGATTGATCGCCGAGGAACCTTCGCGATTATCGAGCGTGGTCAGGGTGAAATACGTAGTGCCTTCACAGTGAACCTCAAGCTGCATTTCTCCGGTTTGCAGTCGGGTGGGTTGCGTCGGATTCTGATTGAGATCCCGGACCGTCACTTTGCCATGTCCAACGACACCTCCGTTCGACAAGACGGGGTCACAGGCGCTGGGTGTGATGGTTCCGGTAACACTCAATTCGGTGTTGCTGGCGGCGATGGCCGCGGGTGCGGAAGTGATTAAAAGGGTGGTCAAAAGAGTACGGGAGCATCGTTCCATGATGGGTCGTCCTTTTAGCAATGGGACAACGCTGGGTATCCGGCGTTGTAATTCCCGAGTTTTTGAGTTCCGCCAACTTCGGCCAAGCCATACATGGATGCATCCGTGGCAGACGCTGCCTGGTTATCAATGCCGCGCAATGCGGAAGACAGCGGGAGCATCGCACTTCACGCTCAATTGCAGTCTGCTGTCGGGTAGAGGCGTTTCCTTGTCTTGAAAAAGATCTTTGGCGGAAATTTTGCCGAGATCAACGAGGCCATCGCTGGGCAGGCTCGGCGTGCACGCGACTGGAGTAATAAGGCCAGTAACGGTCAGTTCAGTACTGGACGCCGCCAAAACGTACGACGCGCCGGTCAGCAACAGCGCGGCAGTCAGCAGGGATAAACGCGTGTTCATGTGTTGGCTCTTCCTTGATGAAAGATTGTTGGGGGTTGGCCGGTTCGGACAGGGCGCAATCTAACGGTCGAGCTCACGGGGTGAAATGCAACTAATACGAAAATGACCGGACGGTCTGATGAAAAGTGCTGCGGGCTGAAAATTGTCCGTGGGCAGCGCATTGGCAGCACTTGTCGTTCGGCAAATTTTTAATATGAGAGGGCAACGCCTGTATCCGGCGATGCCCTTTTCGGGGTCGGATTACAGGTACTGGATTTCGAGCGTGGCGGAGCCATCCAGCTCAACTTCGTCGGTCAGGGTCAGGCTGTCCGCGCGTGCAATGAGAGTATGAATTTTGACCTCTACCGCGACGTCTTGAAGGGGCTCCGGCGACCAATCACCACTGTTCTGGGTACCGAACGCAAGCCACCAGTTTCGAGGCTTGAGGTAGCCTTCTGTGTACTCTACCCACGAGTCTCCCTCGTCCGGTGACATGATTGTTGTCACTGGGACACTGGCGACCGGATTAACAAAATCCAGGTAGTAAGTGCCTAACTTCTGATTTCCGTTGATTAGGCCCAGGCCGAAGGCACCGCTACCGCCACCGCTAGCGGTGTTCGGTCGGTTGTCGATGGTATGAATTGCAAACTCTGTCGATGCGCTGCAGTTCACTGACAGTTGGATGGTTTCAGGATCAAGGTTGGTAGGCTGATCCAGATTCAGATCCTTCGCTGAAATTTTCCCGTAGTGAACATTACCGCCGTTGGTCAACGCAGGCGTACAGGCCGCTGGCGTGATGAAGCCTGTAACAGTCAGTTCAGTACTGGATGCCGCGAAGACTGACGATGCACCGGTGAGCAACAGTGCGGCAGTCAGCAGGGATAAACGTTTGTTCATGTGATGGTCTTCCTTGATGAGAAAGTGTTGTTTGCCCGGTATAGGCAGGGCGCAATCTAACGCTCGAAGGAGCGAGGGGAAATGCAACTAATACGAAAGTGAATGGCGCGATATATGAAGGGTGTCGATGACTGACAACATACCGCGGAGCGATATCTACTCCGCCGGCTTGGCGGTTTTACAAGTAGATCAATTCGAAGGTTGCGGAGCCGTCGATGGGGGTTTTTTCGGTGACTGGCAAATCGCGGGTCTGATAGATCAGCGTGCTCAGTTCGAGGGGCAGGATCAGCTCTTTAATGGGAGTCGGCGCAGTGTCACTGCCCGTGTAAGTACCGAATGCGGACAGCGTGTCGGGCTTCAAAAGTTCAAATGGTTCGACTGGTAGCCAGCTGTCGCCGTTGTTTACCGAATACAAACGCCCAATTGGAACGCCGTCCGCCAGAGGCGGGGTCGGTACAGACAGAAAGTAGGCTCCGATGGGAATGTCGGGGGCAAACATCGTGAGCCCGAAGCCATTGTACGCACTGTACGGTTGACCCTCAGGTCGATTGTCGCGAGGCATCAGGGCGTATTTGGTTTTCTCTTCACAGGTTATCGTCATCTGTAGCGTGACAGGGGGAAGCCAGGTCGGTTTGCCGGGGTCGAGCTGTGTCAGCGGGACATCGCCGTAATCGACGATGCCGTTAGCGCTCAGGTTGGGTTCGCAGGCGCCCGGGGTAATGAACCCGGTGACTGTCAGTTCCGTATCGCTGGCGGCCAGCGCCGATGGAGCGCCGATAATCAGCCAGACAGCCGCCATGGCTGAGAGGCGAGCGTTGATCTTCATTGATTGTTCCTTTGCTAAGTCGTTGGGCTGCGCCAAACCCGGCAGCACCTGGTTTTGTGGTGTGCTTTTTTACGAGTCGGACAGAGCGGCAGTGACTTTATCGAAGACCCTGTTCAGCGCAAATGCAACTAATACGAAATCGCATGGTTTGATGAGCGCAACAACAAAAACCAGTGGAAAACTTGTTCTGGTAATGATTTCGGTAGTCTATCGGTGTGGTACTTGTAGTTTCGAAATGTAGGGCGGTTCTTGTTATTTCATAGGATAAATTACAGCGCCCTGAATACATTGAGTCCGGCATTTTTACACCCGAAACTGCACGTTGTGGCCGGCACCGGACGGCGCTATTTTTCGCCTACTCCAGCCACCAGACAAGATAAATCCGACAATGCGCGTAATAATCGCTGACGATCATCCTGTAGTCCGTATTGGACTGCGGATGCTTGTAGACCTGAATCAGGCGTGTGTGATCGTGGGTGAAGCCGATGGCCCGGACAGTCTGTTGAGACTGCTGTGCACCACGCCCTGTGACCTATTGATAACGGACTTTTCCATGCCGGGCGACTTGCAGGCCGACGGTCTGAAAATGCTCAGCCGGGTGCGCCGTTGCTACCCGTCGATGAAGATCATTCTGGTGACGATGTTTGCCAACATCACGGCGCTGAGAATGGCTTTCGAAGAAGGTGTGATGGCGATCCTCGACAAAGGCGCGTCGGCGATGGAATTGCCGATGGCGATCAAGTCGGTGAATGAAGGGCGGCGATTTGTCAGTGAGTCGTTGCGTGCATCTTTGCTTCAAGCCGACGCAAGGGCCCAGTCAAGTTCCTCTTCTCTCTCAGCAAAAGAACACGAGGTTGTAAGAATGCTTGCCAGCGGCATGACCGTCAGTGAAATTGCCGGTCACTTCAAGCGCAGTGTTTCGACCATCAGCAAACAAAGAAAATGGCGATGCATCGGCTGGGCCTTTCTACGGACGTCGATCTTTTTTCCTATGCCCGTGAAAGCGGGATGGTTCATTAGTGTGCAATTCAGTTGTTTAACGGCTGAGCTTTCCATCAACTATCAAGTCCAGGTTGAAACAGCTCTGCCCTAAGTTGCAGCTTCAACTCGTTTAATCCTGTGGAAAACACAAGTCCCACTATTTTCATGGTGAATGACCATGGTTTTTCCCGTCTTCGCAGCTTATCGTGCTGGCCTATTGATGATATTCCCGGAGCCTGCCCATGAGTGACGCCCACAACGCACTGATCACCCGCTTCTACGAGGCTTTCCAGCGCCTCGATGTCGAAGCGATGGCCGCCTGTTACACCGACGACGTGGTGTTCAGCGATCCGGCGTTCGGCGAGCTGCGCGGTCGTGATGCCGGTGACATGTGGCGCATGCTCACCACCCGCGCCAAGGACTTCTCCCTGACATTCGATAACGTGCGCAGCGATGAACGCACCGGCGGCGCGCATTGGGTGGCGACGTACCTGTTCAGCCAGACCGGCAACACGGTGGTCAATGACATCCAGGCGCGCTTCGTTTTTCGCGACGGCAAGATCTGCGAGCATCACGACAGCTTCGATCTGTGGACCTGGTCGCGCCAGGCGCTGGGTTTCAAGGGGCTGCTGCTGGGCTGGACGCCGTTGGTGAGAAACGCCGTTCGCGCTCAGGCGTTGAAGGGGCTGAAGGCATTTCAAGGCGGGCGCTGATAAGATCGCGGCTTGTTTCCTACAAGCCTTGATCGTCACGTGACCAGCCCCAGCGAAAATCCCGTCGGCACCGAAACTCCGGTGAGCAAACCCTGGTTCGTCTACCTCGTTCGTGCGGCCAACGGTTCGCTCTACTGCGGGATCAGCGATGACCCTGTGCGCCGTTTCGCCAAACACCAAAGCGGCAAAGGCGCACGTTTCTTCCTCTCCAGCCCGGCCATGGCGCTGGTCTACACCGAAGCCTGTCGCGACAAAAGCGAAGCATTGCGCCAGGAACGCCTGATCAAAAAACTCCGGAAGAGCGCCAAGGAATGCCTGGTCGCAAGTGCTGCGACGGGCTTATCAACCTGACTGATAAGCCCCCATCAGGCAGACCTGTAGGCCGCCCAGGCATTGCGCGTTAAGCTGCGGATTCCTACTTCCGTGCGGCGGAGCCGAGCATGTCCGAGTTGATTCTCCATCATTACCCGACGTCCCCTTTCGCCGAGAAGGCTCGCCTGCTGCTGGGCTTCAAGGGGCTGTCCTGGCGCTCGGTGAAAATCTCGCCGGTGATGCCGAAACCTGATCTGACCGCGTTGACCGGCGGCTACCGCAGGACGCCGGTGCTGCAGATCGGCGCGGATATCTATTGCGACACTTCGTTGATCGCCCGTCGTCTGGAGCAGGAAAAAGCCTTGCCGGCGTTCTTCCCGGAAGGCCAGGAAATGATCGCTGCAACGTTCGCCGCGTGGGCGGATTCGGTGGTGTTCCAGCATGCCGTAAGCCTGGTGTTTCAACCGGAGTCGGTGGCAGTGCGTTTCGGCCATTTGCCGCCCGAGGCGATCAAGGCCTTTCTGGCTGATCGCGCCAAATTGTTCAGTGGCGGCAGTGCCACGAAGCTGTCGTCCGAGCAGGCGCGGCATCAATGGCCGACGATCATGTCGCGTCTGGAGCAACAGCTTGAGCGCGAGCAGGGCGACTTCCTGTTTGGCGAACCGTCGATTGCCGATTTTGCCCTCGCTCATTCCCTGTGGTTTCTCAAGGCGACGCCGGTGACGGCACCGCTGGTCGATGCTTACCCGGCGGTTGCTGCGTGGCATGCGCGAGTCCTGGGTTTTGGACATGGTGCGTCCAGCGAAATGACGTCCGAGGAAGCACTTGAAGTGGCGCGTACTTCAGCGCCGGCCGCATTGCCGGATGAGCAGTTTGATGAACCGAATGGGTTTGAGGTGGGGCAGCAGGTGGTCATCGCCGCGACGGATTACGGGGTTGATCCGGTGGCTGGGGAGTTGTTGTTTACGGGGCTTGAAGAATTGATCGTGCGTCGTGAGGATGAGCGTGGCGGCGTGGTGCATGTGCACTTTCCGCGGTTCGGGTTTCGGATCGAAAAACAGTAACCACTCACCACATACGCGGACCTGTAGGAGCCAGCTTGCTGGCGATAGCGGAGTGTCTGACAACACGTTGTCGACTGTCCCACCGCTATCGCCGGCAAGCCGGCTCCTACAGGGGATCGGGTTATTTCAAGGCCGCGAGAATCGCATCCGGGTCGTACCCGCGAATTAGCGTGCCGTTCACATCGATGATCGGAATCCCGCCGCCGCCCAGCGCCTCGTAGGCCTTGCGCGCCTCGGCATCTTTCTCAATGTCGAATTCCTTGTACGGAATCCCTTTCTGATCGAGAAACCGTCGGGTCAGCTTGCAGTAGCCGCACCACTCAGTGGCGTAGAGCACGACGTTGGCCTTGGCCTGGGTCTGCTCCGACACCACCTGCGAGGGGTTGAACACCCGCTCGATCTTTCCCCAGTTCTGATAGACCACGACCACCAGCAGGATCAGCAGGAATTTTTTCAGCACGCTGCCCAGCATCAGTTGCGTCGCTTGAGCTGATCAGTCAGCTGAGTCGGCAGGCCCTTGATGATCAAGGTGCCGGCTTCTTCGTCGTATTCGATCTTCGAGCCCAGCAGGTGCGCTTCAAAGCTGATCGACAGCCCCTCGGCGCGGCCGGTGAAACGGCGGAACTGGTTCAGGGTGCGTTTGTCCGCAGGAATCTCCGGCGACAGGCCGTAGTCCTTGTTGCGGATGTGATCGTAGAAAGCTTTCGGGCGCTCTTCGTCGATCAGCTCCGAGAGTTCTTCCAGGCCCATGGGCTCGCCCATTTTTGCCTGGCTGCTGGCGTAATCCACCAGGGTCTTGGTTTTCTCGCGGGCGGACTCTTCCGGCAGGTCTTCGCTTTCGACGAAGTCACTGAACGCCTTCAGCAGCGTGCGGGTTTCGCCGGGGCCGTCGACTCCTTCCTGGCAGCCGATGAAGTCGCGGAAATACTCCGAAACCTTTTTGCCGTTCTTGCCTTTGATGAACGAAATGTACTGCTTGGACTGTTTGTTGTTCTGCCACTCGGAAACGTTGATCCGCGCTGCGAGGTGCAACTGGCCGAGGTCGAGGTGACGGGACGGAGTCACGTCCAGCTGATCGGTCACGGCAACGCCTTCACTGTGGTGCAGCAGCGCGATCGCCAGGTAATCGGTCATGCCCTGTTGGTAATGCGCGAACAGCACGTGGCCGCCCACCGAGAGGTTCGACTCTTCCATCAGCTTCTGCAGATGTTCCACCGCCACGCGGCTGAACGCCGTGAAATCCTTGCCACCCTCGAGGTACTCCTTCAGCCAGCCGCTGAACGGATGCGCGCCGGACTCGGCATGGAAGAAACCCCAGGCCTTGCCTTGTTTGGCGTTGTAGCTTTCGTTGAGGTCGGCCAGCATGTTCTCGATGGCGCTCGACTCGGCCAGTTCCGAGTCGCGGGCGTGAAGAACTGCAGGTGTGCCGTCGGGTTTTTTGTCGATCAGGTGGACGATGCAATGACGGATCGGCATGGGCTTCTCGGCTGATTGAGAGAGGAGGGCGTGCTCCCCCGAAAAAGTGCCAAGTGTACCGCAACCACTGGTTTTGGCGCGGTGCGAAGGGCAATTCGTAGCCGACCGACGGCCCTTATGCGGTTTTTTCCTGTTTTAGAGCAATAAAGCTGACCAAATGGGTAGCTAGAGGCGGATATTTCCCCGTCTCTGTGCTAGTTTTGCCCGGTCTTACGCGAAGTCACCGCGATAAGCGTGCATTCAGCATTTGTCAGGTCGAACCAAACCCTGATTTCGGTATCTATAACCCCGATCCCGTGGTTATTGGCCGAGGGTGCCAGATCCAGAAGATCGGGCTCGATGGCTGACACTGCACTCTGCAATCCATATGAATTTGATAGGGAAGGAACACTACATGGCTCTTACTAAAGACCAACTGATCGCCGACATCGCTGAAGCTATCGACGCGCCAAAAACCACCGCGCGTAACGCTCTGGACCAACTGGGCCAAATCGTTGCCGATCAGCTGGAAAACGGCGGCGAAATCACTCTGCCAGGTATCGGCAAGCTGAAAGTGACTGAGCGTCCTGCCCGTACCGGCCGCAACCCTTCGACTGGCGCTGCCATCGAAATCGCTGCCAAGAAAGTTATCAAGCTGGTTGTGGCCAAAGGCCTGACCGACGCTGTTAACAAGTAAGACGCAGTAAAAAAGCCGTGCTCCGGAGTGATCCGGGCACGGCTTTTTTGTGCCTGTGATTAGGCATGAGCACCGCAGAATAACTGTAGGAGTGAGCCTGCTCGCGATTGCGGTCTGACATCCGGCATTGATGTCGCCTGGCACGGCCCCTTCGCGAGCAGGCTCGCTCCTACAGTAAATCTGTGTTGGTCAGTGAATCAGCTGTTGCGGGCCCAACGCTCGCGCCGCCAAACCTGCTGCTCGGATTTGGTCTGGAAGGTCCAGGCGACGAAGCGGCTCTGCTTCTGGCCCTGAGACATTTCCACGACCTGGCTTTCCAGCACGCCGGCCTTTTTCAGTGCGGTCTGGATCGCCGGCAGATTGGAGGCTTTGGACACCAGGGTGCTGAACCACAGCACTTTGTGCTGAAAGTGCGCGCTCTCGGCAATCAACTGCGTCACAAAACGGGCTTCGCCGCCTTCACACCACAATTCCGCCGACTGACCGCCAAAGTTCAGCACCGGCAGTTTGCGTTTCGGGTCGGCGCGGCCCAGTGCGCGCCATTTGCGCTCGCTGCCTTTGGTCGCTTCGTCCATCGAGGCGTGGAACGGCGGGTTGCACATGGTCAGGTCAAAGCGTTCGCCCGGTTCGAGCAAACCGAGCAGGATATGCTTCGGATTGGTCTGCTGGCGCAACTGGATGGCTTTGTTCAGGCCGTTCGACTGCACGATGGCCTTGGCGGCGGCGACGGCCGTCGGGTCGATTTCCGAACCGAGGAAGTGCCAGCGGTAGTCGCTGTAGCCGATCAGCGGATAGACGCAGTTGGCGCCCATGCCGATGTCGAGCACCTTGACCGGCGCACCCCGCGGGATTTCGCCGTCGTTGACGCTGGCCAGCAAGTCAGCCAGGAAGTGCACGTAATCGGCACGCCCCGGCACTGGCGGGCAGAGGTAATCCGCCGGGATGTCCCAATGGGCGATGCCATAGAACGCCTTCAGCAGCGCCCGGTTGAACACCCGCACCGCGTCCGGACTGGCGAAGTCGATGCTTTCCTTGCCGTACGGGTTGATGATCACAAACTTCGCCAGTTCCGGCGTGGTTTTGATCAGCGCCGGGAAGTCGTAACGACCCTGATGGCGATTGCGCGGGTGCAGGCTGGCCTTTTCACGCGGTTCCACGGCTTTGGCCGGGGTGGCGGAGTCAGGCTTCTTGCGCGCAGGGCGGGGTGTGCGGGGGGCAGTCATGGGCGTTGTCGATTCGGGTATGGCTGAAAGTGGCGGGTATTGTCCCACATCTATGAGGCAACACCGATCAATTGTAGGAGTGAGCCTGCTCGCGATGGCGGTGGTTCAGGCAACAATGATGGCGACTGACATACCGCCATCGCGAGCAGGCTCGCTCCTACAAGGGGTTTGTGAGGATTTGAAATGAAAAAGGGAGGCCACTCGGGCCTCCCTTTTTCATTGCGATGTGCCGTTACAGGCTGGCAATCCGCGCATGCTGCTCGGCCAGCTTGCCCAAAGCCTGTTCGGCTTCGGCCAGTTTGGCACGTTCCTTGTCGATGACTTCAGCCGGGGCCTTGTCAACGAAACCGGCGTTGGACAGCTTGCCGCCCACGCGCTGGACTTCGCCCTGCAGACGCAGGATTTCCTTGTCCAGGCGCGCCAGTTCGGCGTCCTTGTCGATCAGGCCGGCCATCGGTACCAGCACTTCCATCTCACCCACCAGCGCGGTAGCGGACAGCGGTGCTTCTTCGCCGGCAGCCAACACGGTGATCGATTCGAGGCGTGCCAGCTTCTTCAGCAGCGCTTCGTTCTCGCTGAGACGACGCTGGTCTTCGGCGCTGACGTTCTTCAGGAAAATGTTCAGCGGCTTGCCCGGGCCGATGTTCATTTCGCCACGGATGTTGCGCGTGCCGAGCATCAGTTCCTTGAGCCACTCGATGTCGTTCTCGGCGGCCGGATCGATGCGCTCTTCATTGGCCACTGGCCAAGGCTGCAGCATGATCGTCTTGCCTTCGATACCGGCCAGCGGCGCGATGCGCTGCCAGATTTCTTCGGTAATGAACGGCATGAACGGATGCGCCAGACGCAAGGCGACTTCCAGTACGCGAACCAGCGTGCGACGGGTGCCGCGCTGGCGCTCGACCGGTGCGTTTTCGTCCCATAGCACCGGCTTGGACAGTTCCAGGTACCAGTCGCAATACTGGTTCCAGATGAACTCGTACAAGGCTTGCGCCGCGAGGTCGAAGCGGAACTGGTCGAGTTGACGGGTCACTTCGGCTTCGGTGCGTTGCAGCTGCGAGATGATCCAGCGATCCGCCAGGGACAGCTCGTAGGCTTCGCCGTTCTGGCCGCAGTCTTCGCCCTTGTCCAGCACGTAGCGCGCCGCGTTCCAGATCTTGTTGCAGAAGTTGCGATAGCCTTCGACGCGGCCCATGTCGAACTTGATGTCGCGACCGGTGGACGCCAGCGAGCAGAAGGTGAAGCGCAGGGCGTCGGTGCCATAGCTGGCGATACCGTCGGCGAACTCGTCGCGGGTCTGCTTCTCGATCTTCTTCGCCAGTTTCGGCTGCATCATGCCGGAGGTGCGTTTCTGCACCAGGTCTTCCAGCTCGATTCCGTCGATGATGTCCAGCGGGTCCAGGACGTTGCCCTTGGACTTGGACATCTTCTGGCCCTGGCCATCGCGGACCAGACCGTGAACGTAGACGGTCTTGAACGGAACCTGCGGTGTGCCGTCTTCGTTTTTCACCAGGTGCATGGTGAGCATGATCATCCGGGCGACCCAGAAGAAAATGATGTCGAAGCCAGTCACCAGCACGTCGGTGGAGTGGAATTTCTTCAGGAATTCGGTCTGCTCAGGCCAGCCGAGCGTCGAGAAGGTCCACAGGCCCGAACTGAACCAAGTGTCGAGAACGTCGTTGTCCTGTTGCAGCGCAACGTCCGGACCGATGTTGTGCTTGGCACGCACTTCGGCTTCGTCGCGACCGACGTAGACTTTGCCCGACTCGTCGTACCAGGCCGGAATCCGGTGGCCCCACCACAGCTGACGGCTGATGCACCAGTCCTGGATGTCGCGCATCCACGAGAAGTACATGTTTTCGTACTGTTTCGGCACGAACTGGATGCGACCGTCTTCAACGGCGGCAATCGCAGGCTCGGCCAGCGGCTTGGTCGACACGTACCACTGGTCGGTCAGCCACGGCTCGATGATGGTGCCGGAGCGGTCGCCTTTCGGCACTTTCAGCGCGTGATCGTTGACGCTGACCAACAGGCCGGCGGCGTCGAACGCGGCGACGATCTGTTTACGCGCTTCGAAGCGATCGAGGCCGGCGTATTCAGCCGGGATCTTGCCGTCGATGCTTTCGTTGAGCGTGCCGTCGAGGTTGAACACCTGACAGGCCGGCAGCACGGCGGCGTTCTTGTCGAAGATGTTCAGCAGCGGCAGGTTGTGGCGCTTGCCGACTTCGTAGTCGTTGAAATCGTGGGCCGGGGTGATTTTCACGCAGCCGGTGCCGAATTCAGGGTCGCAGTAATCGTCGGCGATGATCGGGATGCGGCGGCCGACCAGCGGCAGCTCGACAAATTTGCCGATCAGGGCTTTGTAGCGTTCGTCGTTCGGGTTCACGGCTACGGCGGAGTCGCCGAGCATGGTTTCCGGGCGAGTGGTCGCGACGATCAGGTAGTCGTTGCCTTCAGCGGTTTTGACACCGTCGGCCAGCGGGTACTTCAGGTTCCACAGGAAACCTTTCTCGTCGTGGTTTTCCACTTCGAGGTCGGAAATCGCTGTGTGCAGCTTGGTGTCCCAGTTGACCAGACGCTTGCCGCGGTAGATCAGGCCGTCTTCGTGCAGGCGCACGAAGGCTTCCTTGACCGCTTCCGACAGGCCGTCGTCCATGGTGAAGCGCTCGCGGCCCCAGTCCACGGACGAGCCGAGGCGGCGGATCTGACGGCTGATGTTGCCGCCGGACTGATCCTTCCACTCCCAGACTTTCTCGAGGAATTTCTCACGACCCAGGTCGTGGCGATTCTGGCCCTGGGCTTCGAGTTGGCGTTCCACCAGCATTTGCGTGGCGATACCGGCGTGGTCGGTGCCCGGCTGCCACAGGGTGTTGCGACCCTGCATGCGGCGGAAACGGATCAGGGCGTCCATGATCGCGTTGTTGAAACCGTGACCCATGTGCAGGCTGCCGGTGACGTTCGGCGGCGGGATCATGATGGTGTAGGACTCGCCCGCGCCTTGCGGGGCGAAGTAATTCTCAGACTCCCAGGTGTTGTACCAGGAAGTTTCAATGGCGTGCGGCTGGTAGGTCTTATCCATGCGCGGCGGGACCCTATTGGCATTAATTCAGGAAAAGCCGACGAGTATAGCGGGGCATCATGGATAGGGCGAGCAGGCGCAGACCGGGCGCAGTACCAAAAACACCGCAAATCCCCTGTGGGAGCGAGCCTGCTCGCGAAGCGGTGTGTCAGTCACTATTGAATTGACTGACACACCGCTTCGCGAGCAGGCTCGCTCCCACAGGGGGATCTCCGTTGGGTTCAGTCGTTGTACTGGCTCAACAACCGCTCAAGGCGCGCACTGAGGCGGCGTTTGATTTCGGTTTCGATGTGCGGGGCGAAGTCGTCGATCACGTCTTGCATGATCAATTGCGCAGCGGCGCGCAGTTCGCTGTCCAGGTGCAGCAGGTCGTCGGGACTCTTGCTGGTGGCCGCTGCCGGTCGGGCGGCAGGGGCGGGCGGTGTCGGTTCGACGGTTGGCTGGCTCGCGCTGACCGTGTCGAACAGCATCGGAATCTGTTCCTGGTCACCGTCAAGGACCGTGTCGGTCAGCAGCGGTGGTTGCAGGTTGTCATCGCCGAGCAATTGGCGGATCGATTCAAGATCGTCCAGCAGGTGCGCGGGCTTTTGCAGCGGTTTTGGAGTGTCCATCGGAAGGCTCAGAGTCGCTGTAAACGGTGATCTTGCAGAGGATAGCCCTGTTCGCGGTAGAAACGGAAACTGTCCCGCGCCGCCGCGCGAATCGCCGGATCTTCCACCACCACTTCCGCCACGCGGGCGAACTTGTTGGCAAAGGTCGGGACTTTCAGGTCGAGATTGACCAGCAGGTCCTGGTGTTGACCGCAGTCATTGCCAAGACCCAGCACAATCAGGCTGTCCGGCTCGTTTTCGGCGGGGCCGTGAGGCACGAAGCTTTCGCCCTTGAATGCCCACAGGCGCGCATCGAGATCGTCGCGCTGGGCCGCATCGCTGCAATGCAGGTAGATGCGATGGCCCATGCGCCAGGCTTTTTCGGTGAGCTTGCAGGCGAAATCCAGCCGCGCCGAAGGATCGGCGCTGGGCAGGATATAGAAGTCGACTTTGGTCATTGCAGGTTCCTGGAATCAACTTCCGCAGAATCTGTAGGAGCGAGCGTGCTCGCGAAGGTCGTCAACGATGACGCGAGAAACCAGGTTAATCGCGGCGATCTTGAGTTTTTCGCGAGCAATCGAGCGTCGACCGGCTGCTCCTACAGTGGTCAGTGGGCCGATGCTCAGGCTTTGGCGCGGTCCAGCAGGTATTGGGTCAGCAAAGGAACCGGACGGCCAGTGGCGCCCTTGTCCTTGCCGCCGCTGGTCCAGGCAGTGCCGGCGATGTCCAGGTGCGCCCAGTTCAGGTTCTTGGTGAAGCGCGACAGGAAGCAGGCAGCAGTGATGGTGCCGGCTTTCGGGCCGCCGATGTTGGCGATGTCGGCGAACGGGCTGTCCAGCTGCTCTTGATACTCATCGAACAGCGGCAGTTGCCAGGCGCGGTCGTCGGCAGCCTTGCCGGCGCTCAGCAGTTGGCCGATCAGTTCATCGTTGTTGCCCAGCAGACCGGAAGTGTGAGCGCCCAGTGCAACGACGCAGGCGCCGGTCAGGGTCGCGATGTCGATCACGGCTTGCGGCTTGAAGCGCTCGGAGTAGGTCAGGGCGTCGCACAGCACCAGACGGCCTTCGGCGTCGGTGTTGAGGATTTCCACGGTCTGGCCGCTCATGGTGGTGACGATGTCGCCCGGACGCGAAGCGTTGCCGCTCGGCATGTTCTCGGCGCAGGCCAGGATGCACACCAGGTTGATCGGCAGTTTCAGTTCGAGCACGGCGCGCAGGGTACCGAAGACGCTGGCGGCGCCGCCCATGTCGTACTTCATTTCGTCCATGCCCAGGCCTGGCTTCAGGCTGATGCCGCCGGTGTCAAAGGTGATGCCCTTGCCCACCAGTGCGTACGGCTTCTCGGCTTTCTTGCCGCCGTTGTATTGCATGACGATCAGGCGCGGCGGCTGGGCGCTGCCCTGGCCGACGGCGTAGAACGAACCCATGCCCAGTTCCTTGATCTTCTTCTCATCAAGGACTTCGACTTTCAGGGTTTTGAATTCTTTACCGAGGTTCTTGGCTTGCTCGCCGAGGAACGTCGGGTGGCAGATGTTCGGCGGCAGATTACCCAGGTTACGGGTGAACTTCATGCCGTTAGCGATCGCGCTGGCGTGGGCCACGGCGCGCTCGACTTCAGCCTGGGCGGCCTTGATGGTCACCAGGGTGACTTTCTTCAGGGCACGGGGCTCGGCTTTCTGGCTCTTGAACTCATCGAAGGTGTATTCGCCGTCAACCAGGGTTTCGGCCAGCAGGCGGGTCTTGCCGTAGCTGTCGCGACCTTTGACCACGACTTCGTCCAGCGCCAGCACGGCATCGCTGCCGCCCAGGCCTTTAAGGGTGTTGAGGATGCCGGCGATGATTTTGCGGAACGGACGGTCGCCCAGTTCTTCATCCTTGCCGACGCCCACGAGCAGCACGCGTTCGGCTTTCAGGTTCGGCAGGCTGTGCAGCAACAGGCTCTGACCGACCTTGCCGGCCAGGTCGCCGCGCTTGAGCACAGAGCTGATGGCGCCGCCGCTCAGTTCGTCGAGTTGTTTGGCGGCGGCACCGAGCTTGCGGCCTTCGCCGACGGCGACGACCAGGGTGGCGGTCTTCAACGTTTCTGGGTTAACGCTTTTTACAACCAGTTCCATGTCCGGGTCCCTGAATTGATGGTCAACACGCAAGGGCTCGACGGCAATCGGTCGAGCCTGCTTATAAAGAGAGGCGCAAGGCACGGCTTGCGACAAAGGCCGCAGTTTGAACCTCGGGCCCCGAGCCTGACAACCCTCGGTTGTACGATCTTCATTGTTTACGCGATCACTGTGGGAGCGAGCCTGCTCGCGAAAAACCCGAGACCACCGCGGGGTGTCAGGTTTCCCGCGTTATCGTTGGCGACCATCGCGAGCAGGCTCGCTCCTACAATGGCTGCCGAGGTGATCCGGCCATTACGCGCTATCGTTGAGGGCTGTGCCGTCGCGGCGCATTGCGCAGTGACAGGCGCACTCAATCACAGGATAATGCGCCAACTTTTTTCGGCAGCTCTGTCTTGCGGGCTGCCTGATACGTTTGCTTGTTTGGCCGCCTTAGCCTGACAACCCTGGAGTGTCTGGTTTGATTGTCTTCCGTTATCTGTCCCGTGAAGTCCTGTTGACCTTGAGCGCCGTCAGCGCCGTGCTGCTGGTCATCATCATGAGCGGACGCTTCATCAAATACCTCGCTCAGGCGGCTGCCGGTCTTCTCGACCCGGGCTCGCTGTTCCTGATCATGGGCTTTCGCCTGCCGGGCTTCCTGCAGCTGATCCTGCCGCTGGGCCTGTTTCTCGGGATCCTGCTGGCCTACGGTCGCCTGTACCTTGAAAGCGAAATGACCGTGCTTTCCGCCACGGGCATGAGCCAGCAGCGGTTGTTCGCCTGGACGCTGTTTCCGGCGACCCTGGTGGCATTGGTGGTGGCATGGCTGAGCCTGAGCCTCGCGCCGCAAGGCGCCAACCAGTTCCAATTGCTGCTGAACAAGCAGGATGCCCTGACCGAATTCGACACCCTCGAGCCGGGCCGCTTCCAGGCCTTGCGTGACGGCACCCGCGTGACCTACACCGAAACCCTGACGGATGATCGCATCCACCTCGGCGGCGTGTTTATTTCGCAGAAGAACGTCTCCTCTGCCAACAAGGATCGCGGGATTTCCGTGCTGGTGGCCGAGAAGGGGCGCCAGGAAATCCGCCCTGACGGCAACCGTTACCTGATTCTCGACAACGGCTATCGCTACGACGGCAATCCGGGCCAGGCCGATTACCGCGCCATCAAGTACGAAGAGTACGGCGTGTTGCTGCCCAAGCCGGACGTCAGCGACGAAGTCACCGACCGTGATGCAATGACCACCAGTTCCTTGCTCGGCAGTGATGACATCCGTTCTCGTACCGAACTGCAATGGCGTCTGTCGTTGCCGTTGCTGGTCTTCATCGTGACCCTGATGGCGGTGCCGCTGTCGCGGGTCAATCCGCGCCAGGGCCGTTTCCTCAAGCTGCTGCCGGCGATTCTTCTTTATATGGCTTACCTGAGCATCCTGATTGCCGCCCGTGGCGCCCTCGAAAAGGGCAAGATTCCGCCTGCGCTGGGCCTGTGGTGGGTCCATGCGATCTTCCTGGCCATCGGCCTGGGTCTGCTTTACTGGGAACCCTTGCAGTTGAAGCGGGCAAGTCGCCGCGCTGCGCTGGAGGTGGCCCGTGGTTAAGCTCGATCGCTACATCGGTAGCAGCGTTTTCATCGCGATCCTTGCGGTACTGGGGATCATTCTCGGTCTGGCAACCCTGTTTGCTTTCATCGACGAAATGGGTGAAGTGACCGACACCTACACCTTGGTTGATGTGCTGAGTTATGTCCTGCTGACCGCGCCGCGTCGTCTCTATGACATGTTGCCGATGGCGGCGCTGATCGGTTGCCTGATCGGTCTCGGCAGCCTGGCCAGCCACAGCGAATTGACGATCATGCGCGCCGCAGGCGTGTCGATCGGTCGGATCGTCTGGGCCGTCATGAAGCCGATGCTGGTGCTGATGGTGGTCGGGGTGCTGATCGGCGAGTACGTCGCGCCGGCGACCGAAAGCACTGCGCAGGCCAACCGCTCGCTGGCACAAGGCAGTGGCGATGCGCAAAGCGCCAAGCATGGCCTGTGGCACCGCCAGGGCGACGAGTTCATCCACGTCAACTCCGTTCAACCCAACGGTCTGCTGTACGGCGTGACCCGTTATCGTTTCGACGACCAGCGGCACATGTTGTCCTCGAGCTTCGCCAAACGCGCGGAGTTCGACAAGGATCACTGGCAGTTGAGCGACGTTACGACCACGCTGTTCCATGAGAAGAGCACCGAAGTGGTCACGGCGGCGGACGAGCGTTGGAACGTGGCGCTGAGCCCGCAATTGCTCAGCACCGTGGTGATGTCACCGGATTCGCTGTCGATCACCGGACTGTGGGGATATATCCATTACCTCGCGGATCAGGGGCTGAACAACGGCCGTTACTGGCTGGCATTTTGGGTCAAAGTGTTGCAGCCGCTGGTCACTGCCGCTCTGGTGCTGATGGCGATCTCCTTCATCTTCGGTCCGCTGCGCTCGGTGACCCTCGGTCAGCGGGTGTTCACCGGCGTTCTGGTGGGTTTCACCTTCCGTATCGTTCAGGATCTGCTGGGGCCATCGAGCCTGGTGTTCGGCTTCTCGCCCCTGTTTGCGGTGCTGGTGCCGGCGGGCGTATGCGCTTTGGCCGGGGTCTACCTCCTGCGTCGAGCCGGTTGATCGTACGCGAACTGTAGGAGCCGGCTTGCCGGCGATAGCATCGCTGCGGTCTTCCAGACCCGCCGCAGCGCCCGGATCGCCAGCAAGCCAGCCCCCGCAAAAGCCTTCAAAACGCCCCTGTCGCAAGACCGGGGCGTTTTTGTAGGTGCCGTCTGACCTGCGAACGTGACGCTTGCGCCGAGGATCAGGTACAATTCCCGGCTATTTTTCGGCGGGCTATGCCTGCAGCCTTTTTGAGTGTTGATCCGTGAGTGATTTGAGTCATATCCGCAATTTCTCCATCATCGCCCACATTGACCATGGCAAGTCGACGCTGGCCGACCGCTTCATTCAGATGTGCGGCGGCCTTGCCGAGCGCGAAATGGAAGCCCAGGTGCTGGACTCCATGGACCTGGAACGTGAACGCGGGATCACCATCAAGGCCCACAGCGTCACCCTTTATTACACCGCTCGCGACGGCATCAAGTACCAGCTGAACTTCATTGACACCCCGGGCCACGTTGACTTCACCTACGAAGTCAGCCGGTCGCTGGCGGCCTGTGAAGGTGCGTTGCTGGTGGTCGATGCAGGTCAGGGCGTTGAAGCGCAATCGGTAGCCAACTGCTACACGGCGATCGAACAGGGCCTGGAAGTCATGCCGGTCCTGAACAAGATCGACCTGCCACAGGCCGATCCGGACCGCGTTAAGGAAGAAATCGAGAAAATCATCGGCATCGATGCCACCGACGCGGTCACTTGCAGTGCCAAGACCGGTCTGGGCGTCGATGAAGTGCTGGAGCGCCTGGTCACCACCATTCCGGCGCCGACCGGCAACTACGACGATCCGCTGCAAGCGTTGATCATCGACTCCTGGTTCGACAACTACCTGGGCGTTGTGTCCCTGGTGCGCGTGCGCCACGGCCGCGTGAAGAAGGGCGACAAGATCCTGGTCAAGTCCACCGGCAAGATCCACCTGGTGGACAGCGTCGGTGTATTCAACCCGAAACACACCCCGACCGCCGACCTGAAGGCCGGTGAAGTGGGCTTCATCATCGCCAGCATCAAGGACATTCACGGGGCGCCGGTTGGTGACACGCTGACCTTGAGCTCGACGCCGGACGTCGACGTGCTGCCAGGTTTCAAACGCATTCAGCCGCAGGTGTACGCCGGTCTGTTCCCGGTCAGCTCCGACGACTTCGAAGATTTCCGTGAAGCCCTGCAAAAGCTCACGCTCAACGACTCGTCGCTGCAATACACCCCGGAAAGCTCCGACGCCCTGGGCTTCGGCTTCCGTTGCGGGTTCCTCGGCATGCTGCACATGGAAATCATCCAGGAGCGCCTGGAGCGCGAGTACGACCTGGACCTGATCACCACTGCGCCGACGGTAATTTTCGAGCTGTTGCTGAAAACCGGTGAAACGATTTACGTCGATAACCCGTCGAAGCTACCGGACCTGTCCACGATCGAAGACATGCGTGAACCGATCGTGCGGGCCAACATTCTTGTGCCGCAAGAGCACCTGGGCAACGTCATTACCCTGTGCATCGAGAAGCGTGGCGTGCAGCACGACATGCTGTTCCTCGGTACGCAGGTCCAGGTGACCTACGATCTGCCGATGAACGAAGTGGTCCTGGACTTCTTCGACCGTCTGAAATCCACCAGCCGTGGCTATGCTTCGCTGGATTACCATTTCGATCGTTATCAATCGGCTAATCTGGTGAAACTGGATGTGCTGATCAACGGTGACAAGGTCGACGCCCTGGCGCTGATCGTGCATCGCGATAACGCGAACTACAAAGGTCGCCAGTTGACCGAGAAGATGAAAGAACTGATTCCGCGGCAGATGTTCGACGTGGCAATCCAGGCCGCCATTGGTGGTCAGATTGTGGCGCGGACAACCGTCAAGGCACTCAGAAAGAACGTATTGGCCAAATGCTACGGCGGTGACGTTAGCCGTAAGAAGAAACTGCTTGAAAAGCAAAAGGCCGGTAAAAAACGCATGAAGCAAGTCGGCAACGTGGAAATTCCACAAGAAGCCTTCCTTGCAGTGCTCAGGTTGGATAGTTAGGTCCTATGTCACTAAATTTCCCGCTGTTGCTGGTCATCGCCGTGTTCGTCTGCGGCCTCTTGGCGTTGCTCGATCTGGTTTTCCTGGCGCCGCGTCGGCGTGCCGCCATTGCCTCCTATCAGGGCAGCGTCAGCCAGCCAGATGTGGTGGTGGTCGAGAAGCTGAACAAAGAGCCGTTGCTGGTCGAATACGGCAAGTCGTTTTTTCCGGTGTTGTTCATCGTGCTGGTGCTGCGTTCGTTCCTGGTGGAACCGTTCCAGATTCCTTCCGGTTCGATGAAACCGACCCTGGACGTTGGCGACTTCATCCTGGTGAACAAGTTTTCTTACGGGATCCGCCTGCCGGTGATCGACAAGAAAGTCATCGAGGTCGGTGATCCGCAGCGCGGCGATGTGATGGTGTTCCGCTATCCAAGCGATCCGAACGTCAACTACATCAAGCGTGTCGTGGGCCTGCCGGGTGACCAGATTCGTTACACCGCTGACAAGCGTCTGTTCGTCAACGGCGAGTCGATTGCCGAGCAACTGGTCGGCTCCGAGCCGGGCACGCTGGGCAGCGCCGAGCTCTACAAGGAAAAACTCGGCGCCGCCGAGCACCTGATCCGCAAGGAAATGAGTCGCTATCGCGCCTCGCCGGACCATACGTGGACGGTGCCTGCCGGGCATTACTTCATGATGGGCGACAACCGCGACAACTCGAACGACAGTCGCTACTGGGATGATCCGAGCATTCCCAAGGATCTGCTGGGCATGGTTCCCGACAAGAATATCGTCGGCAAGGCCTTCGCGGTCTGGATGAGCTGGCCGGAACCCAAACTCAGTCACCTGCCGAATTTCTCGCGGGTTGGCCTGATCAAGTAATCACACACGGCGCTGTTGAACACAGCGCCGAATGCATTTCTGGAACCGGCACAATCGGCACCGGACGCATGAAAACAATGATATTCAGGACGTAATTTTTGAACACAGCGTTAATTGTCCCAAGCCTGCGCCGCACCACGGCGATGGCGGTGGAATCCAGCCACGAACTCAGCGTGGGTAAACCGTGAGCGTCTCCTTAAGCCGTCTAGAGCGTCAGCTCGGCTACACCTTCAAGGATCAGGAACTGATGGTCCTGGCCCTGACCCACCGCAGCTTTGCCGGGCGCAACAACGAACGCCTGGAATTCCTCGGTGATGCCATCCTCAACTTCGTCGCTGGCGAGGCGCTGTTCGATCGCTTCCCGCTGGCCCGTGAAGGCCAGTTGTCGCGATTGCGCGCACGCCTGGTGAAAGGTGAGACCCTGGCCGTACTGGCCCGCGGTTTCGATCTGGGCGATTACCTGCGTCTGGGTTCCGGCGAGTTGAAAAGCGGCGGTTTCCGTCGCGAGTCGATTCTGGCCGATGCCCTGGAAGCGCTGATCGGTGCGATCTACCTGGACGCCGGCATGGACGTGGCGCGCGAGCGCGTGCTGGCCTGGCTGGCCGGTGAGTTCGAAGGCCTGACGCTGGTCGATACCAACAAGGATCCGAAAACCCGCCTGCAGGAACATCTGCAGTCCCGTGGTTGCGAGCTGCCGCGTTACGAAGTGGTGGATATTCAGGGTGAGCCGCATTGCCGGACGTTCTTCGTCGAATGTGAAATCACCTTACTGACAGAAAAAAGCCGAGGTCAGGGTGTGAGTCGTCGTATTGCCGAACAGGTAGCGGCCGCCGCAGCACTGATTGCCCTGGGTGTGGAGAATGGCAATGACTGATTCAACCGCAACACGCTGTGGCTATGTTGCCATCGTCGGCCGTCCCAACGTGGGCAAGTCCACGCTGCTGAATCACATCCTCGGCCAGAAGCTCGCGATCACTTCGCGCAAGCCTCAGACCACCCGCCACAACATGCTGGGCATCAAGACCGAAGGCGCCGTCCAGGCGATCTACGTCGATACCCCGGGCATGCACAAGGGCGGCGAAAAAGCCTTGAACCGCTACATGAACAAGACCGCTTCGGCGGCGTTGAAAGACGTCGACGTGGTGATCTTCGTGGTGGACCGCACCAAGTGGACCGACGAAGACCAGATGGTCCTCGAGCGCGTGCAGTATGTGACCGGCCCGCTGATCGTGGCGCTGAACAAGACCGACCGCATCGAAGACAAAGCCGAGCTGATGCCGCACCTGACCTGGTTGCAGGAGCAGCTGCCGAACGCGCAGATCATGCCGATCTCGGCCCAGCATGGCCACAACCTCGACACCCTGGAGCGCGTAATCGCCGAGCACCTGCCGGAAAACGATCACTTCTTCCCGGAAGACCAGATCACCGACCGCAGCAGCCGCTTCCTCGCTGCCGAACTGGTGCGTGAGAAAATCATGCGTCAGCTGGGTGCCGAGCTGCCGTACCAGATCACCGTGGAAATCGAAGAGTTCAAGCAGCAGGGCAAAACCCTGCACATCCATGCCTTGATCCTCGTCGAACGTGACGGCCAGAAGAAAATCATCATTGGCGACAAAGGCGAGCGCATCAAGCGCATCGGTACCGAGGCGCGCAAGGACATGGAGCTGCTGTTCGACTCCAAGATCATGCTCAACCTCTGGGTCAAGGTGAAAGGCGGCTGGTCTGACGATGAGCGCGCACTGCGTTCGCTGGGTTACGGTGATCTGTAACACTTGATCCCGGATGCATCCCCTGTGGGAGCGAGCCTGCTCGCGATAGCGGTCTGACATTCAACACCAATGTTGAATGTGGTGGCGCCATCGCGAGCAGGCTCGCTCCCACATTGGTTTGTAGTGGTCAGTAAAACCGTGTTTGCATATTGAGAACTGCGACATCCATGTCCCAACCCCAGCCCATCGGCCAACCCGCCTACGTCCTCCACTCCCGCGCCTACCGCGAAAACAGCGCGTTGGTGGATTTCCTCACGCCGCAAGGTCGGCTGCGGGCGGTGTTGCGCAGTGCGCGGGGCAAGGCGGGGACGCTGGCCCGGCCGTTCGTGCCGCTGGAGGTCGAATTCCGGGGGCGGGGCGAGTTGAAGAATGTCGGGCGCATGGAAAGTGCCGGTACGTCGACATGGCTGATCGGTGAGGCGCTGTTCAGCGGGCTCTACCTCAATGAACTGTTGATTCGCCTGTTGCCCGCCGAAGACCCTCATCCCGGCGTGTTCGATCATTACGCCGCGACCTTGTCGGCCCTCGCCGAAGGCCGACCGCTGGAGCCGCTGCTGCGTTCCTTCGAATGGCGCTTGCTCGACGACCTCGGTTACGGCTTCGCGCTGAACACCGATATCCACGGCGAACCCATTGCGCCGGACGGTCTGTACCGTCTGCAAGTGGATGCAGGCCTGGAGCAGGTCTACCTGCTGCAACCCGGGCTGTTCAACGGCACTGAACTGCTGGCCATGGCCGAAGCGGACTGGTCGGCCCCCGGTGCATTGTCCGCCGCCAAGCGTTTGATGCGTCAGGCGCTGGCCGTTCACCTGGGTGGTCGTCCGTTGGTCAGTCGCGAGCTGTTTCGCAAGCCGTAGGGTCTGTTGACGCTTGGTGGTGGTCATCCCGTCACGACCACCACCAAACGTCAACAGACCCTATCTCCCCGTGTATGCTGTGCGCCGAATCTTTAAATTCAGGAGCGCTTCCGTGACCACCAGCAATCGCATTCTTCTCGGCGTGAACATCGACCACGTTGCCACCCTGCGCCAGGCCCGGGGCACGCGCTATCCGGACCCGGTCAAGGCAGCACTGGACGCGGAAGAGGCGGGCGCTGACGGCATCACCGTGCACTTGCGCGAAGACCGTCGGCACATTCAGGAGCGTGACGTGCTGGTGCTCAAGGATGTGCTGCAAACCCGCATGAACTTCGAAATGGGCGTCACCGAAGAAATGATGCTGTTCGCCGAGCGCATCCGTCCGGCGCACATTTGCCTGGTTCCGGAAACCCGTCAGGAGCTGACCACCGAAGGCGGTCTGGACGTGGCGGGACAGGAAGCACGGATCAAGGCTGCGGTGGACCGCCTGGCGAAGATCGGTTGCGAGGTGTCGCTGTTCATTGACGCGGACGAGCGGCAGATCGAAGCGTCCCGCCGCGTCGGCGCCCCGGCGATCGAATTGCACACCGGCCGTTATGCGGATGCCGAAACCCCGACTGACGTGGCTGAAGAGCTCAAGCGCGTGGCCGATGGTGTGGCGTTCGGTCTGGCCCAGGGCCTGATCGTCAACGCCGGTCACGGTTTGCACTATCACAACGTCGAAGCGGTCGCGGCGATCAAGGGCATTAACGAGCTGAACATCGGCCATGCGCTGGTGGCGCATGCGTTGTTTGTCGGGTTCAATTCGGCGGTATCGGAAATGAAAGCCTTGATCCTGGCCGCCGCAAAAGCCTAAGCCGAACGCAAAACCCAATGTGGGAGCGAGCCTGCTCGCGATGCGGAGTGCCAGTCAAAGTAAGTGTCGACTGACTCACCGCCTCGCGAGCAGGCTCGCTCCCACATTTGATTGGGGTGGCCGTTAGAGCGGTGGGGTTTCCTGATTCGGCTTGGTCTTGTCGACCCCCGGCACATGCAGGTTGCCCTCGGCGACCTGATTGCCTTCAAGCTGCGGCTGCGTCACCCACGTCAGGATGTCGTAGTAGCGACGGATGTTCGCCACGAAATGCACCGGCTCGCCGCCGCGGGCGTAGCCGTAACGGGTCTTGCTGTACCACTGTTTCTGCGACAGGCGCGGCAGGATCTTCTTCACGTCCAGCCACTTGTCCGGGTTCAACCCTTCCTTGGCCGCCAGTTTGCGCGCGTCATCCAGGTGACCGCTGCCGACGTTGTAGGCCGCCAGTGCAAACCAGGTGCGATCCGGTTCCTGGATCGACTCGTCCAGCTGATCCTTCATGTACGCCAGGTACTTGGCGCCACCCATGATGCTTTGCTTCGGATCGAGGCGGTTGGACACGCCCATCGCCTGTGCGGTGTTCTGGGTCAGCATCATCAGGCCGCGTACGCCGGTCTTCGAGGTGACCGCCGGTTGCCACAGGGATTCCTGATAACCGATCGCCGCGAGCAGGCGCCAGTCCACCTGTTCTTTCTTGGCATAGGCCTTGAAGTGCTGCTCGTACTTGGGCAGCCGTTGCTGCAAATGCTGGGCGAAGGTGGTGGCGCCCATGTAGCCAAGTACATCGACGTGCCCGTAGTAACGGTCTTTCAGCCGTTGCAGGGTGCCATTCTTCTTGACCTTGTCGAGGTAGCTGTTGATCTCGTTGAGCAGGCTGTTGTCTTCGCCGGCCGCCACCGCCCAGCTCTGGTTGCTGGCGTCACCGAGGTCGAAGGCAACCCGGATGTTGGTGAAGTAGACCTGGTTCATCGCCACTTCGTTGGAGTCGACCAGGGTCAGGTCGATCTGACCTTCATCCACCATGCGCAGCAGGTCGACGACTTCAACTGCGTCGGACTCTTCGTATTCGATGCCGGGAAACTTCTGCTTCAACTCAGCCAGTTGCCCGGCGTGAGTGCTGCCCTTGAGCACCATGATCTTCTTGCCCACCAGGTCTTTCGGATCGGTCGGCCGTGACTGGCCGTTGCGATAGATGACCTGCGGGGTGACTTCGAGGTAGGCGTGGGAGAAACGCACCTGCTTCTTGCGCTCTTCGCTGCTGACCAGGCCGGCCGCAGCGATCACCGGGCCGTTGGGCTTGCCCACCTGGCTGAACAGGTCGTCGAGGTTGTCGGCGGTCTCGATCTTGAGTTCCACCCCCAGATCGTCGGCGAAGCGCTTCACCAGCTCGTATTCGAAGCCGGTTTCACCGTTGCGATCCTGAAAGTAGGTGGCGGGGCTGTTTCGGGTAACCACCCGCAGCACGCCATCCTCCTTTACGCGCTCCAGCGTGTTGGGTTTATCAACACAGCCACTGAGCATCAGGAAGAGTCCGGTTGCGATCAGCCATTTGGCGTGCCGCGGACGCAAAGCCGTTGGGGAAAACATCTGCGCAGTATACGCAAAGGACCACGAGCGCCATATCTCGACAGCGAAGGCCTTGTCTGCTAGGAAATCGAAAACCGCTCTGGAGCCCGCAGGAATGGGCCCGAACGGCATTTTGTGACAGTAAAAATAACCCTCGCCGCGTCGCCGTTTCCGGTGGAAATTTCCGCCCCGGCACCCGAGTGCTGCCGCCCGTACCGTTTCGGGTGATGTCGCGGGCGGTTTAGGCTAGAATGCACGGCCTCAAAGCACACCCCTTCCCGAGGCTGTCCCGAAGATGTTGATCCTGCGCGGCGCTCCTGCCCTTTCTGCCTTTCGCCACAGCAAACTCCTTGAGCAACTGAGCCAGAAGGTTTCGGCTGTCAGCGGCTTGTATGCTGAATTCGCTCACTTCGCCGAAGTTACCGGCGTCCTGACCGGCGACGAACAGCAGGTGCTCGCGCGCCTTCTGAAGTACGGTCCAAGCGTTCCGGTACAAGAGCCAACCGGTCGCCTGTTCCTGGTGTTGCCGCGTTTCGGCACCATCTCGCCGTGGTCCAGCAAGGCCAGCGACATCGCTCGCAACTGCGGCCTGAGCAAGATCCAGCGCCTGGAGCGCGGTATTGCGTTCTACGTGGCCGGCCAGTTCAGCGACGCCGAAGCGCAGCTGATCTCCGACGTCCTGCACGACCGCATGACCCAGATCGTCCTCGCTAACCTCGAACAGGCCGCCGGTCTGTTCAGCCACGCCGAACCGAAGCCCCTGACCGCGATCGACGTGTTGGGTGGCGGCCGTGCCGCGCTGGAAAAAGCCAACACCGAGCTGGGCCTGGCCCTGGCCGAAGACGAGATCGACTATCTGGTCAACGCCTTCCTCGGCTTGAAGCGCAACCCGCACGACATCGAACTGATGATGTTCGCCCAGGCGAACTCCGAGCACTGCCGTCACAAGATCTTCAACGCCAGTTGGGACATCGACGGTCAGAGCCAGGAAAAAAGCCTGTTCGGCATGATCAAGAACACTTACCAGATGCACAGCGAAGGCGTGCTGTCCGCTTATAAGGACAACGCTTCGGTGATCGTCGGTAACGTCGCCGGCCGTTTCTTCCCGGACCCTGAAACCCGCCAGTACGGCGCGGTGCAGGAGCCGGTGCACATCCTGATGAAGGTCGAAACCCACAACCACCCGACTGCGATTGCCCCGTTCCCGGGCGCGTCCACCGGCAGTGGCGGCGAGATTCGCGACGAAGGTGCTACCGGTCGTGGCGCCAAGCCAAAGGCCGGCCTGACCGGTTTCACCGTATCGAACCTGCAGATCCCTGGCTTCGAACAGCCGTGGGAAGTGCCGTACGGCAAGCCTGAGCGCATCGTCACCGCGCTGGACATCATGATCGAAGGCCCACTGGGTGGCGCCGCGTTCAACAACGAATTCGGTCGTCCGGCCCTGACCGGTTATTTCCGTACCTTCGAACAGTCGATCACCACCCCGCGTGGCGACGAGGTTCGCGGTTACCACAAGCCGATCATGCTGGCCGGCGGCATGGGTAACATCCGTGCCGAACACGTCCAGAAAGGCGAGATCACCGTCGGCTCCAAGCTGATCGTGCTCGGCGGCCCGGCGATGCTGATTGGTCTGGGCGGCGGCGCAGCTTCCTCCATGGCCACCGGCACCAGCTCGGCGGACCTGGACTTCGCTTCGGTTCAGCGCGAAAACCCGGAAATGGAACGTCGCTGCCAGGAAGTCATCGACCGTTGCTGGCAACTGGGTAACAAGAACCCGATCAGCTTCATCCACGACGTCGGCGCGGGCGGTCTGTCCAACGCCTTCCCGGAGCTGGTCAACGACGGCAACCGTGGTGGCCGTTTCGAACTGCGCAACATTCCAAACGACGAGCCGGGCATGGCCCCGCACGAAATCTGGAGCAACGAATCCCAGGAACGCTACGTTCTGGCGGTCGGCCCGGCGGACTTCGAACGCTTCCAGGCGATCTGCGAACGCGAGCGTTGCCCGTTCGCCGTGGTTGGCGAAGCCACTGCCGAGCCGCAACTGACGGTCACCGACAGCCACTTCGGCAACAGCCCGGTGGACATGCCGCTGGAAGTGCTGCTGGGCAAAGCCCCGCGCATGCACCGTTCGGCCGTTCGTGAAAACGAGCTGGGCGACGACTTCGATCCGTCGACCCTGGAGATCGCAGACTGCGTCGAACGCGTTCTGCATCACCCGGCCGTGGCGAGCAAAAGCTTCCTGATCACCATCGGCGACCGCACCATCACCGGCCTCGTGGCCCGTGACCAGATGGTCGGCCCGTGGCAGGTTCCGGTGGCCGACGTTGCCGTCACCGCCACCAGCTTCGACGTCTACACCGGTGAAGCCATGGCCATGGGCGAGCGCACTCCGCTGGCCCTGCTGGACGCTCCGGCGTCGGGCCGCATGGCCATCGGCGAAACCCTGACCAACATCGCTGCCTCGCGCATCAACAAGATCTCCGACATCAAGCTGTCGGCGAACTGGATGTCCGCTGCCGGTCACCCGGGTGAAGACGCGCGTCTGTACGACACCGTGAAAGCGGTCGGCATGGAATTGTGCCCTGAGTTGGGCATCACCATTCCGGTGGGCAAGGACTCCATGTCCATGGCCACGCGCTGGAACGACAACGGCGAAGACAAGACCGTCACTTCGCCAATGTCCCTGATCGTGACCGGTTTCGCGCCAGTGGCTGACATCCGTCAGACCCTGACCCCGGAACTGCGCATGGACAAGGGCACCACCGACCTGATCCTGATCGACCTGGGTCGTGGCCAGAACCGCATGGGTGCTTCGATCCTCGCCCAGGTTCACGGCAAGCTCGGCTCGCAAGCGCCGGACGTCGATGATGCCGAAGACCTGAAAGCCTTCTTCGCCGTGATCCAGGGCCTCAACGCTGACGGTCACCTGCTGGCGTACCACGACCGTTCCGACGGTGGTCTGCTGACCAGCGCCGTGGAAATGGCTTTTGCCGGTCACTGTGGCCTGAGCCTGAACCTCGACGGTCTGGCGGAAACCTCGGCCGACATCGCCGCGATCCTGTTCAACGAAGAACTGGGCGCCGTGATCCAGGTTCGCCAGGACGCCACCCCGGACATCCTCGCGCAGTTCAGCGCCGCCGGTCTGGGCGAGTGCGTGTCGGTGATCGGTCAGCCGATCAACAACGGCCAGATTAACATCACCTTCAACGGCGAAACCGTGTTCGAAGGCCAGCGCCGTCTGCTGCAACGTCAGTGGGCTGAAACCAGCTACCAGATCCAGCGTCTGCGTGACAACGCCGACTGCGCCGAGCAAGAGTTCGACGTGCTGCTGGAAGAAGACAACCCGGGCCTGAGCGTCAAACTGAGCTACGACGTCAACCAGGACGTCGCCGCGCCTTACATCAAGAAAGGTATCCGCCCACAGGTTGCCGTGCTGCGTGAGCAGGGCGTCAACGGTCAGGTGGAAATGGCGGCCGCGTTCGACCGCGCCGGTTTCAACGCGATCGACGTGCACATGAGCGACATTCTGGCCGGCCGTGTTGACCTGAACGACTTCAAAGGCATGGTCGCTTGCGGCGGTTTCTCCTACGGCGACGTACTGGGTGCCGGCGAAGGCTGGGCCAAGTCCGCGCTGTTCAACAGCCGTGCTCGCGATGCGTTCCAGGGCTTCTTCGAACGTACCGATAGCTTCACCCTTGGCGTGTGCAACGGTTGCCAGATGATGTCCAACCTGCACGAGCTGATCCCGGGCAGCGAGTTCTGGCCGCACTTCGTGCGCAACCGTTCCGAACAGTTCGAAGCCCGTGTGGCCATGGTGCAGATCCAGGAGTCGAACTCGATCTTCCTGCAAGGCATGGCCGGTTCGCGCATGCCGATCGCCATCGCCCACGGCGAAGGTCATGCCGAGTTCGAAAGCGAGGAAGCTTTGCTGGAAGCCGATCTGTCGGGTTGCGTGGCGATGCGTTTCGTCGACAACCACGGCAAGGTCACCGAAAACTACCCGGCCAACCCGAACGGTTCGCCGCGCGGGATCACCGGTTTGACCAGCCGCGACGGTCGCGTAACGATCATGATGCCGCACCCGGAGCGTGTGTTCCGCGCCGTGCAGAACTCGTGGCGTTCGGAAGACTGGAACGAAGACGCACCTTGGATGCGTATGTTCCGTAACGCTCGCGTGTGGGTGAACTAAGCACCGTGTACAAGCTTTGCTTTTTTGTTCCGGCCAGCCATGTCGAAGTGGTCAAGAACGCCGTATTCGCCGCCGGTGGCGGGCGGATCGGCGCTTATGACCACTGTTCATGGCAGGTGTTGGGCCTTGGCCAGTTTCGTCCACTGGACGGCAGTCAGCCGTTCATTGGCGAAGCGGGGCAGGTCGAGCAGGTCGAGGAATGGAAGGTGGAGCTGGTGGTGGCGGATGAATTGATGGTGGCCGTGGTGGCTGCGCTAAAACTCAGCCATCCGTACGAGACGCCGGCTTATGAAGTGTGGCGGTTGGAGGATTTCTGATCTTCCCGGCTGCTGAAATGAAAAACCCGCTGATTCGTCAGCGGGTTTTTTTATGTCCGGGAGGGCCCCATCGCCAGCAAGCTGGCTCCTACAATGTGCGCGTCGTACACAAAATCGTGGTCACGCCCGAACCCTGTAGGAGCCGGCTTGCCGGCGATAGCGGTCTGACAGGCGCCAATTCTCTGTGCTTACGGGCGAATCTCGATCATCGTCCCGTCCGGCACCAATCCCCAGATCTCGCGCATGTCCATGTTGCGCATGGCAATGCAGCCATCGGTCCAGTCCAGTGTGTGGAACAGGTCTTCCGGGGTGTCTTCGGTATCCGGGGTGCCATGAATCATGATCATGCTGCCAGGCGAGACGCCTTCACGGCGAGCACGGGCGGAATCGCTGATGTTCGGGTAGGAAATGTGCATCGCCAGGTTGAAGCGATCACTGACCTTGCGCCAGTCGATCCAGTAGAAACCTTCCGGCGTGCGCTTGTCACCTTCCATCAGCTTCGGTCCCTTGGGACGTTTGCCCAGGGAAATGCGATAGGTCTTGAGCGGCTTGCCGTCGTTGATCAGCTGCAATTGATGGGCGGACTTGAGGACAAGGATTTTTTCGATGACTTTGCCGTCCAGCGTTTCCACAGTGGAGGCCTGGGAAATCGTGACGAACGACAAGCAGAACAGGGCAAGCAACCAGCGCATTGAAACGATATCCCTAGAGGTGTCGCGACTATTTTTAGTTATAGATGGTTTTCAGGTGAGGGCAGGCTGAGCCAGCGGCGGGATCGATTCGGACCGCACGGGGTAGACCTCGGTCCGCCGGTCAGCGAAGAAGCATTCTAAGGTACGGCCCACCGTGCGGAAAGCCAGGTCGGACCACGGGATGTCGGCTTCGTCGAAAAGCGCCACTTCCAGGCTCTCGGGGCCAGCGGAAAAATCCAGGTCTGCCAGTTCGGCGCGGAAGAACACGTGCACCTGACTGATGTGCGGCACGTCGATCAAGGTATAGATGCTGAGGTTGCGCACCCGCGCGCAGGCTTCCTCGGCCGTTTCGCGAACGGCCGCCTGCTCGATGGTTTCACCGTTCTCCATGAAACCGGCGGGCAGGGTCCAGTAACCGAGTCGTGGCTCGATGGCGCGCCGGCACAGCAACACTTTCGAGCCCCAGGTCGCCACACAGCCGGCGACGATATTGGGGTTCTGATAGTGAATGGCGTGACAGCTGTCACAGACAAAACGCAGGCGCGAATCGCCTTCGGGAATGCGTTGGGTCACCGGGTTGCCGCACTGACTGCAAAATTTCATGCTTGGGTTCCTGAATGCTGCGCCTATCTTGGCGTGCGGCGGTGTCTGTCGGCAAGTTGTCGTTTCGCGACAAGCGGCAGTTCGGGGGTTGGGCGGTCCGTGTGATTGGTGCATGATGCGGGGTAGAGAATAAATCGAGAAGACTCATGCTGGACGAGCTACTGCATCGAGTAAGCAACCACACGCCCCGCACACTGGAAACCGACAAGCGCTTCCCTGAGGCCGCGGTCCTGGTGCCCATCACCCGCAGTGATGAACCGGAACTGGTCCTGACCCTGCGCGCCAGCGGGCTCTCGACCCATGGCGGCGAAGTGGCCTTCCCAGGCGGTCGACGGGACCCGGAAGACCCTGACCTGGTTTTCACTGCGCTGCGTGAAGCCGAAGAAGAGATCGGTCTGCCGCCGGGGCTGGTCGAAGTGATCGGCCCGCTGAGCCCGTTAATCTCCCTGCATGGAATCAAGGTCACGCCGTATGTCGGCGTGATTCCGGATTTTGTCGAGTATCGGGCCAACGATGCCGAGATCGCCGCTGTGTTCAGCGTGCCCCTGGAGTTCTTTCGCAAAGACCCGCGTGAACATACGCATCGCATCGATTACCAGGGGCGCAGCTGGTACGTGCCGAGTTATCGGTATGGTGAATACAAGATCTGGGGCCTGACGGCGATCATGATCGTCGAGTTGATCAACTTGCTCTATGACGCCAAAATCAGCCTGCATCAACCGCCCAAGAGTTTTATCAACACCTGAAGCCATCGCTCGCATGGCACGAATCCCGGCTGCCTGAGCCACGAGGACGACAAGATGAAATACCGCCTGGGCGACGCCCGCGTCGACACCCATCCGCAAAGCTGGGTTGCCCCCAACGCCGTGCTGGTGGGCAGGGTCAAACTGGAAGGGGGTGCCAGCGTCTGGTTCAACGCGGTGTTGCGTGGCGACAACGAACTGATCCTGATCGGCAAGAACAGCAACGTTCAGGACGGCACCGTGATGCACACGGACATGGGCTACCCGCTGACCATCGGCACCGGCGTGACCATCGGCCACAACGCCATGCTGCACGGCTGCACCGTCGACGATTACAGTCTGATTGGCATCAACGCGGTGATTCTCAACGGCGCGAAAATCGGCAAGCACTGCATCATCGGCGCTAACTCGCTGATCGGCGAGGGCAAGGAAATTCCGGACGGTTCGCTGGTCATGGGTTCGCCGGGCAAGGTCGTGCGTGAGCTGACCGAGCAGCAGAAAAAGATGCTGGAAGCCAGCGCCGCCCACTATGTGCATAACGCCCAGCGTTATGCCCGCGATCTGGCCGAGCAGGAAGAATGACCACCCCCGAACGCCCGGTGGCATCGCCCTGCGTGAGCATCTGCGCGCTGGACGAGGATGACATCTGCACCGGCTGCCAGCGCACCGTGGAAGAAATCACCCGCTGGAGTCGGATGAGTAATGATGAACGCCGGACGGTGCTGGGGCTGTGTCACGAACGGGCGAAGTCCAGCGGGTTGATCTGGATGATTGGCAACAAATCCAATAACTGAACCCGTTCCCCTGTAGGAGCGAGCTTGCTCGCGAAAAACCAGAGGGCGCCGCGTGGCACCAGAATTTACGCGTTATCGTTAACGTTTTTCGCGAGCAAGCTCGCTCCTACAGTGAATGACTCCATGCTTTTCCTGATCGCCTACATGGGCAGCGTCGTGCTGATCAACTACGCCTTTTCCACCGCGCCACACCTGGACATCATCTGGTCCGCCTGGGGTGGTCTGGTATTCATCCTGCGCGACATGGTGCAAATCCGCTTCGGCCACGGCGCTATAGTGGCGATGCTTGCGGCGCTGGTGCTGTCGTACGTCACCTCGGATCCGTCGATCGCCCTGGCCAGCGCCACGGCGTTCGCGGTCTCCGAGTGCATCGACTGGCTGGTGTTCAGCATCACCAAGCGTCCGCTGCACGACCGCCTGTGGATAAGTTCGGCCCTGAGCATTCCCCTCGATACCTTCATCTTCTTCGGCATGATCGACGCCTTCACCCCGGCCGTGATCCTCACCGCCATGGCCTCGAAGTTCGCCGGCGTGACGGCGGTGTGGCTGATCATGGCGTGGCGCTTGCGCAAACAGGCAGTCGCCAGCTGAAGCCAAACCCTCAGGTTCATGTAAAATGCCGCGCTTTCTTCCCGTGGGAAGCGTGCCAGGCACAGCGACCCTCGATGATCCGCTCCTTTGAGGACCTGAGATGACCCGTATCGGAACTCCATTGTCGCCAACCGCGACCCGCGTATTGCTGTGTGGCTGTGGTGAGTTGGGCAAGGAAGTGGTGATCGAGCTGCAACGCCTGGGCGTTGAAGTGATTGCCGTGGATCGCTATGCCAACGCGCCGGCCATGCAGGTGGCGCATCGCAGTCACGTGATCAACATGCTCGACGGCGCCGCCCTGCGTGCCGTGATCGAAGCCGAGAAGCCGCACTTCATCGTGCCGGAAATCGAAGCCATCGCCACCGCGACCCTGGTTGAGCTGGAAGCCGAAGGCTTCACCGTGATCCCGACCGCGCGTGCCACGCAGTTGACCATGAACCGTGAAGGCATCCGTCGCCTGGCCGCTGAAGAGCTGGACCTGCCGACCTCGCCGTACCACTTCGCCGACACCTTCGAGGACTACAGCAAGGCCGTCGAAGACCTGGGTTTCCCGTGCGTGGTCAAGCCGGTCATGAGTTCCTCGGGCAAAGGCCAGAGCCTGCTGCGCAGCGTCGATGACGTGAAAACCGCCTGGGATTACGCGCAGGAAGGTGGTCGCGCCGGTAAAGGCCGCGTGATCGTCGAAGGCTTCATCGATTTCGACTACGAAATCACCCTGCTGACCGTGCGTCACGTCGGCGGCACCACGTTCTGTGCGCCGGTCGGTCACCGTCAGGAGAAGGGCGACTATCAGGAATCCTGGCAGCCGCAAGCCATGAGCCCGATTGCCCTGGCTGAGTCCGAGCGCGTCGCCAAAGCCGTCACCGAAGCCCTGGGCGGTCGTGGCCTGTTTGGTGTCGAGCTGTTCATCAAAGGTGATCAGGTGTGGTTCAGCGAAGTCTCGCCGCGACCGCATGACACGGGCCTGGTAACCCTGATCTCTCAAGATCTGTCGCAGTTCGCCTTGCACGCGCGAGCCATTCTCGGCCTGCCGATTCCATTGATCCGTCAGTTCGGGCCTTCGGCGTCGGCGGTGATTCTGGTGGAAGGGCAGTCGACCCAGACCGCGTTCGCCAACCTCGGCGCTGCGTTGAGCGAGCCGGATACGGCGTTGCGTCTGTTCGGCAAGCCGGAAGTGAATGGCCAGCGCCGGATGGGTGTGGCGTTGGCGCGGGACGAGTCGATCGAGGCTGCCCGGGCCAAAGCGACCCGCGCTTCTCAGGCTGTTGTTGTAGAGCTGTAACCGCGGCGCGACTATCGCGAGTAGGCTCGCTCCCACAGGTTCAGTGTGATCCCTGTGGGAGCGAGCCTGCTCGCGATGCTTTTTCTGTCAGGCAACCCGATTCAAATCGTTATGCCGTGTCTCCTTCAGGCACAGCACCGCAATCAAACTCAGCACCGCCGCCCCCGATACATACCCGCCGACGTAACTCAAACCCCCCATCGCCACCAGCTTCTGCGCAAAGAACGGCGCCGCCGAGGCTCCGACAATGCCGCCCAGGTTGTAGGCCGCCGACGCACCGGTATAACGCACGTGTGTCGGAAACAGCTCCGGCAGCAACGCCCCCATCGGCGCGAACGTTACGCCCATCAGAAACAGCTCGATGCACAGGAACAACGCCACGCCCCAGGTCGAACCCTGGGTCAGCAGCGGCTCCATCAGGAACCCCGACAGAATCGCCAGCACGCCACCGATGATCAGTACCGGTTTGCGCCCGTAACGGTCACTGGCCCAGGCCGACAACGGCGTCGCAGCGGCCATGAACAGCACGGCGAAGCACAGCAGCGCGAGGAAGGTTTCGCGGGTGTAGCCCAGCGTCGACACGCCGTAGCTCAGGGAAAACACCGTCGAGATGTAGAACAGCGCGTAGCACACCACCATCGAGCCGGCGCCCAGCAGCATCGGCGCCCAGTATTGGCTGAACAGCTCGACCAGCGGAATCTTCACCCGCTCCTGGCGCGCCACGGCATTGGCGAACACCGGGGTTTCGTGCAGTTTCAGTCGAACATACAGCCCCACCATCACCAGTGCGGCACTGAGCAGGAACGGAATTCGCCAGCCCCAGGAGCGGAACTGTTCGTCATCCAGTGTCATCGCCAGCGTCAGGAACAGGCCGTTGGCGGCGAGAAAGCCGATCGACGGGCCAAGCTGCGGAAACATGCCGAACCAGGCGCGTTTGCCCTTGGGCGCATTCTCGGTGGCCAGCAACGCCGCGCCGCCCCATTCGCCGCCCAGCCCCAGGCCTTGGCCGAAGCGCAATACGCAAAGCAGGATCGGCGCCCAGGCCCCGATGCTGTCGTAACCCGGCAGCACGCCGATCAGCGTGGTGCACACGCCCATCAACAACAGCGAGGCGACCAGGGTCGATTTGCGCCCGATGCGGTCACCGAAGTGGCCGAACAGGGCCGAACCCAGCGGTCGAGCCAGGAACGCGATGCCGAACGTGAGAAACGCCGAGAGCATCTGTGCGGTGCCGGAGGTCTGCGGGAAGAACACCGGACCGATCACCAGCGCGGCGGCAGTGGCGTAGACGTAGAAGTCGTAGAACTCGATGGCGGTGCCGATGAAACTCGCGGTCGCCACGCGGGTGGCGGAGTTCGTCGGTTGCGCAGGCGTGGTTTCGGAATAGGTGGTGCTGGTCGTCATGCGGTTATCCCTGACAGTCATGTGCCCCAGTGGAGCGAATTATTATGGTCGAACACCCAGGGATGTGGGTTTGCTGCGGGGGTGCGGGTAGCACGGGGTGGGGCGGGGCTTGGGTAAGCGGAAACGATTATGCCACGGTAAATGCGGTTTTTTGTAGGAGCCGGCTTGCCGGCGATGGCGATTTCAAGGGCGCCATCGTCGGAACGCCGCCCGCAGCAAGCCGGCTCCTACAAGAGCGTGGTGTCAGGCGGTTACGGGGGTTGCAGCGGTGTGCCAGATCAACACGCGAGTCACGCGGTTGTCTTCGGTCTCGAGGATCTCCAGCCTATAACGCCCGATCTTCAGGCACACCGCGCTGTCCGGAATGGTTTCCAGCGCCTCGGTCACCAACCCGTTGAGGGTTTTCGGGCCGTCGCTGGGCAGGTGCCAGCCGAGGCTTTTGTTCAGGTCGCGAATCGATGCGGCGCCATCGATTACCAGGCGCCCATCGGCCTGTGGATGGATGTGCGGGTTGTCCAGGCTCTGCTGGCTTTCGAATTCGCCGACGATTTCTTCGAGGATATCTTCCAGCGTGACGATGCCCAGCACCTCGCCGTACTCGTCGACCACCATGCCCAGGCGCCGCTGCTGTTTGTGGAAGTTCAGCAGTTGCAGTTGCAGCGGGGTGCTTTCCGGCACGAAGTACGGGTCGTGACACGCGGCCAGCAGCGCTTCGCGCGTCAGCAGGCCATCGGGCAGCAGGTGGCGGATCTGCCGGGTGTTGAGCACGGCCTCGACCTGATTGATGTCACTGTGGAAAACCGGCAGGAGCGTGCGGCGGTTGGCACGCAGCTGTTCGAGGATTTCTTCGATCGAGTCGTCGAGGTTGATCCCGTCGACATCACTGCGCGGCACCAGGATGTCGTTGACCGTGATGTTGTCCAGCGCGTGGATGCCGGATAGCGGATGCGGACGGCAAACCGCTTCCTGATCGTCGTGGCGATCCTTCGGCGCCTCGTCTTCGCTCTGCTGTACCACTTTGGCCTTGCGGGCAAACGGTCGCGTCAGCAACTGGCTGAGGCCGTTGAGCAACCAGGCGGCGGGGTAAATGATTTTCAGCGGCACGCCGAGCAAGGTGTTGCCCAGGGTCAGGATCGCGTCGGGATAACGGGCGGCGAGGGTGCGTGGCAGGTAGTCGGCGAACACCAGCAGTATCGCGCCGGCCCCCAGGCACGCGACCCATGGACCGTTTTCGGCCCAGGTGAAAATCGCCAGCAAGGTGCTGATGACCACCGCCAGGGCGCGGCACAGGGTGTTGCAGAAAATCAGGCTGCTGAGCGGAAAGCTCAGTTTCGCCACCGGTTTGTCGCTGGAACGCGACGCGGTGCGCTGGGCCAGCAAATGTTGCTGCGCCGCTTCGATGGCGGTGAACAGCCCCGACCATAAGATCAGCAGGGCCACTACGGCGAGCATCGGCCCTATGGGCAAGTCGTCCATTTATGCCGCCCGTCAGATGTGCAGGATGTATTCACGGACCAGCTTGCTGCCGAAGTACGCCAGCATCAGCAGGCAGAAACCGGCGAGGGTCCAGCGAATGGCCTTGTGTCCGCGCCAGCCGAGGCGGTTGCGGCCCCAGAGCAGCACGCTGAAGACGATCCAGGCCAGGCACGCCAGCAAGGTCTTGTGTACCAGGTGCTGGGCGAACAGGTTGTCGACGAACAGCCAGCCAGAGATCAGCGACAGCGACAGCAAAGTCCAGCCGGCCCACAGGAAACCGAACAGCAGGCTTTCCATGGTTTGCAGCGGCGGGAAGTTCTTGATCAGCCCGGACGGGTGCTTGTGCTTGAGCTGATGGTCCTGGACCAGCAGCAGCAAAGCCTGGAACACCGCGATGGTGAACATGCCGTACGCGAGGATCGACAGCAGGATGTGCGCGAGGATGCCCGGCTCTTCGTCGATGACCTGCACCGTGCCGGCCGGGGCGAATTGCGCCAGTAACACGGTGGCGGCACCCAGCGGGAACAGCAGGATGAGCAGGTTCTCCACCGGAATCCGCGAGCAGGCCAGCAGCGTCAGGGCAATCACCGCAGCGGCGATCAGGCTGGCGGCACTGAAGAAGTCCAGGCCCAGGCCGATCGGCGTCAGCAGGTGGGTGAACAGGCTGGCGCTGTGGGCCAGCACGGCCAATACGCCGAGCGTGACCAGCAGGCGCTTGTTCGCCTTGGCGCCGGAGGCCAGACGAGTGCCTTGATAAAGGGTCGCAGCGGCATATAAGCAGGCGGCGGCGAGGGTGGTCAGCAAACTGGGTGACAAGGGGAGCATAAATCCTGTTAGGCAAGCCCGAAAGGCGCTGAGTTTGGCATAGAACCCACACGGCACGAAAGTGCGAGGTGTCCGCCAGTCGCAGTCTTCGCTATAATCCGCGACCTGCCCACGCCGCAGGCTCGCCGAGCACATGTTGATTCCGGTCTGGGCCGCCATTATCCCGGTCTACACAGGGCCTGAAAGGATCGCGCAATGTTTGAAAACTTAACCGACCGTCTCTCGCAGACGCTGCGCCATGTCACCGGCAAGGCCAAGCTGACCGAGGACAACATCAAAGACACCCTGCGCGAAGTGCGCATGGCGTTGCTCGAAGCCGACGTCGCCTTGCCGGTCGTCAAAGACTTCGTCAATTCGGTCAAGGAACGCGCCGTCGGCACAGAAGTGTCGCGCAGCCTGACGCCGGGCCAGGCCTTCGTGAAGATCGTCCAGGCCGAACTCGAAAGCCTGATGGGTGCGGCCAACGAAGACCTGAACCTGAGCGCCGTTCCACCTGCCGTCGTATTGATGGCCGGTTTGCAGGGCGCGGGTAAAACCACCACCGCCGGCAAACTGGCGCGCTTCCTTAAAGAGCGCAAGAAGAAGTCGGTCATGGTCGTGTCCGCGGACGTCTACCGTCCGGCGGCGATCAAGCAGCTGGAAACCCTCGCCAACGACATCGGCGTGACCTTCTTCCCTTCCGACCTGAGCCAGAAGCCGGTCGACATCGCCCAGGCGGCTATAAAGGAAGCAAAACTCAAGTTCATCGACGTGGTCATCGTCGATACCGCCGGTCGCCTGCACATCGACGAAGAGATGATGGGCGAGATCAAGGCCCTGCACGCCGCGATCAACCCGGTGGAAACCCTGTTCGTGGTCGACGCCATGACCGGCCAGGACGCCGCCAACACGGCCAAGGCCTTTGGCGATGCGCTGCCGCTGACCGGTGTGATCCTGACCAAGGTCGACGGCGACGCCCGTGGCGGTGCCGCGCTGTCGGTGCGTGCCATCACCGGCAAGCCGATCAAGTTCATCGGTATGGGCGAGAAGACCGAAGCGCTCGAACCGTTCCACCCTGAGCGTATCGCCTCGCGCATCCTCGGCATGGGCGACGTGCTCAGCCTGATCGAACAGGCCGAAGCGACCCTCGACAAGGACAAGGCCGACAAGCTGGCCAAGAAGCTGAAGAAGGGCAAGGGCTTCGACCTCGAAGACTTCCGCGATCAGCTGCAACAGATGAAGAACATGGGCGGCCTCGGCGGCCTCATGGACAAGCTGCCGAACATCGGCGGCGTGAACCTGGCGCAGATGGGCAATGCCCAGGGCGCGGCAGAGAAACAGTTCAAGCAGATGGAAGCCATCATCAATTCCATGACCCCGGCCGAGCGCCGCGACCCTGAGCTGATCAGCGGTTCGCGCAAGCGCCGGATCGCCATGGGTTCCGGCACTCAGGTGCAGGACATCGGTCGCTTGATCAAGCAGCACAAGCAGATGCAGAAGATGATGAAGAAATTCTCCGCGAAAGGCGGAATGGCCAAAATGATGCGCGGCATGGGCGGTATGTTGCCCGGCGGCGGCATGCCCAAGATGTAAAGATTTCGCGCAAGGGCATGCCCTTGCGCAACCCCACACGGAAGTGGGATCTCCAGCAAACCCGCACTTGGCGGGAGCTGACTGGCCGTTTTCAACGACGGCTCTATAGCAAATCTGGATGGCGTCCGATAGGCCGCCGGAAAAAGTCATTTGCAAAAGTCCGGATATTCCTTAGAATATGCGGCCTTTCGGGCACCTATGCCCGCTGTGCCTTTAGATTTGCAGCACCGACTACAGGAACGATGTTCACATGCTAACAATCCGTCTTGCCCTTGGCGGCTCCAAAAAGCGCCCGTTTTACCACTTGACCGTAACCGACAGCCGCAACCCGCGCGACGGTTCGCACAAGGAACAGGTTGGTTTCTTCAACCCTGTTGCTCGTGGTCAAGAAGTCCGTCTGTCCGTGAACCAAGAGCGCGTAGCCTACTGGCTGAGCGTTGGTGCACAACCTTCTGAGCGCGTTGCTCAGTTGTTGAAGGAATCTGCTAAGGCTGCGGCCTGAGCAATATGAACGCGACGCCAGTTGTTGCTGATGATTTGATCGTTATCGGCAAAATTTATTCTGTTCATGGCGTTCGCGGCGAAGTGAAGGTGTATTCCTTTACTGATCCGACTGAAAACCTGTTGCAGTACAAAACCTGGACGCTCAAGCGCGAAGGTAGTGTGAAGCAGGTAGAGCTGGTCAGCGGACGTGGGAGCGATAAGTTCCTGGTCGCGAAGCTCAAGGGTCTTGATGATCGTGAAGAAGCTCGTCTTCTGGCCGGTTACGAGATCTGCGTGCCGCGCAACCTGTTCCCTGAATTGACCGACGGCGAGTACTACTGGTACCAGCTGGAAGGTCTGAAGGTCATTGATCAACTCGGGCAGCTGCTCGGGAAAGTCGATCATCTTCTGGAAACCGGCGCCAATGATGTAATGGTGGTCAAGCCTTGCGCTGGCAGCCTGGATGATCGCGAACGCCTGTTGCCCTATACGGAGCAATGCGTGTTGGCCGTCGACCTGGCCGCAGGCGAGATGAAGGTGGAATGGGATGCGGACTTCTAAGCGTGGCTAACTTGCGCGTAGAAGTGATCAGTTTGTTTCCCGAGATGTTCTCCGCCATCAGCGAGTACGGCATCACCAGTCGGGCGGTGAAACAGGGGCTCTTGCAGCTCACCTGTTGGAACCCGCGAGACTACACGACGGATCGACATCACACTGTGGATGATCGCCCATTTGGCGGTGGTCCGGGCATGGTGATGAAGATCAAGCCCCTGGAAGATGCTCTGGTTCAGGCCAAGGCAGCAGCCGGGGAGGCGGCGAAGGTGATTTACCTGTCCCCCCAAGGCCGTCAACTGACTCAGTCGGCGGTACGCGAGTTGGCGAATCTGGATGCATTGATCCTGATTGCCGGCCGCTATGAAGGCATTGACGAGCGATTTATTGAAGCTCATGTCGATGAAGAGTGGTCGATTGGCGACTATGTACTGTCTGGCGGCGAGCTGCCGGCGATGGTCCTGATCGATGCGGTTACACGACTGCTGCCTGGAGCTTTAGGGCATGCGGACTCCGCCGAGGAAGATTCCTTTACGGACGGTCTGCTGGATTGCCCGCACTACACCCGACCGGAGGTGTATGCGGATCAGCGTGTTCCCGACGTGTTGCTGAGTGGCAATCACGCGCATATCCGGCGTTGGCGTTTACAGCAGTCCCTTGGTAGGACCTTTGAACGACGCGCCGATCTTCTGGAAAGCCGCTCGCTTTCTGGAGAAGAGAAGAAGCTGCTCGAGGAATACATCCGCGAGCGGGACGATAGTTAACAACGTATCGATGGTAAGTCCGTTGATTTACCTTAGGAGCACAGCATGACTAACAAAATCATCCTTGCACTCGAAGCAGAGCAGATGACCAAAGAGATCCCTACCTTTGCCCCGGGCGACACCATTGTCGTTCAGGTGAAAGTGAAGGAAGGCGACCGTTCGCGTCTGCAAGCGTTCGAAGGTGTTGTTATCGCCAAGCGTAACCGCGGCGTAAACAGTGCTTTCACCGTTCGTAAAATCTCCAACGGTGTTGGCGTAGAGCGTACTTTCCAGACCTACAGCCCGCAAATCGACAGCATGGCCGTTAAACGTCGCGGTGACGTACGTAAAGCCAAGCTGTACTACCTGCGTGACCTGTCCGGTAAAGCAGCTCGCATCAAGGAAAAACTGGCTTAAGTCCAGCTTCCGATGCAGAAAAAAGCAGCCTACGGGCTGCTTTTTTGTTGCCCGTCGTTTATCCCCGAATTTTGTTGCAGGCTGTAGACCCATGACCCCTCGCGAGCAAGAAATCGAACGTCGCACCGAGCTCTCGGTGACCCGCGTGACCAAGGCGGTGTTCCCGCCGACCACCAACCATCACAACACGCTGTTCGGCGGCACCGCGCTGGCCTGGATGGACGAAGTGTCGTTCATCACCGCCACCCGGTTTTGCCGCCTGCCATTGGTGACGGTCTCGACGGACCGCATCGACTTCAATCATGCGATTCCTGCCGGCTCCATCGTCGAGCTGGTCGGGCGGGTGATCAAGGTCGGCAACACCAGCCTCAAGGTCGAGGTGGAAGTGTTTGTGGAAAGCATGAGTTGTGATGGTCGCGAGAAGGCGATTCACGGGCAGTTCAGCTTTGTGGCGATCGATGCGGACAAGCGGCCGGTGCCGGTGTTGCCTGGGTTTGCGGCCTGACCTGATACCGAGGTGCGCCTATCGCGAGCAGGCTCGCTCCCACAGGGGGTCTTCGGCGTTGCATAGATCCCTGTGGGAGCGAGCCTGCTCGCGATAGGATTTACGAGGTGCCGCCGACCTGCGGCTGAATCAACGCCACCACCGTCCACCCCCGCGAAGGCTTGATCACACTGTCCGGCGTCGCCACGTGCACCCAGCCGCTGTCATCCCGGGCAAACAGCAACGTCGCACGCTCTCCGTGCAATGCCTGATAATCCTCCCAGCCAAACCCCTCCGTCAGATTCGTGCTGTACAGCTCGGCTCCCTGGTGAAGCAGATTCGCCAGTTTGTTGTAGGTCAGTTCCTCGTTGCCCAGCAAGCGCCCGCGATGTTGATGGCTGGCGCGGTGCTTGTCGGTGCGACGGCTTTCCTGACCGCTGGCGAGGCCGAACAGACGTTGATGACCAAAGTCATGACGAAAGCGCATCGACGCCAGCGCATTCAGTTCACCGGACGGCGACAGCGTGAGCAAATGCCCCAGGCCAACCAGATCCAGATGCGCGTCGGCGTGTTGCGACGCCGGGTTTCCGAAGTACGTCGGCAAGCCGTCCATGCGCGCCGACCGGATATTTTCCCAGCTCGAATCCGTCAACAGCACCCGCGAGCCCAGATGTTGTAGGGCCTTGCCCAGGGTGCGTGCCGGGGTGTTGGCGCCGACGATAAGAAAACCGCTGGGCGCCGGTTCCGCGACTTTCAGCAGGCGCGCCAGCGGTCGGGCCGTGGCGCTTTGCAACACCACCGTGCCGATGATCACCGCAAACGTCAGCGGCACCAGCAGCAAGGCGCCTTCGTGCCCGGCTTCATCCAGGCGCACGGCGAAAATCGCTGAGACCGCCGCCGCGACAATCCCTCGCGGCGCGATCCAGGCCAGCAATGCTCGTTCACGCCAGCTCAGGCTGGAGCCCGCAGTCGAGAGCGCGATGTTCAAGGGGCGGGCGATGAACTGGATGACCAGCAACAGGATCAGCACCAGCGGGCCCAGCCCGACCATGGCCGTCAGGTCGAGGCGGGCGGCCAGCAAAATGAACAATCCGGAGATCAGCAACACGCTGAGGTTCTCCTTGAAGTGCAGGATGTCCCGCACGTCCACGTCTTTCATGTTCGCCAGCCAGATGCCCATCAGGGTCACGGCCAGCAAGCCGGATTCGTTCATGACTTCATTGGAGGCGATGAAAATCCCCAGCACCGCTGCGAGGGCCGCCAGGTTGTGCAGGTATTCCGGCAGCCACTGGCGCCGGATGATTGTGCCGAGCACCCAGCCCCCGGCGATCCCGAATAGCGTGCCGCACAGAATGACCCCGCCGAAGGTCAGCAGGCTTTGGCTCAACTGGTCACCCGATGCGCGGGCGATGATAAAGCTGTAGACCACCACGGCGAGGAGGGCGCCGATCGGGTCGATCACGATGCCTTCCCAGCGCAGGATGTTGGCGATCGAGGCCTTCGGGCGAACCACGCGCAGCATTGGCACGATCACGGTGGGTCCGGTGACCAATGTCAGGCTGCCGAAAAGTATCGCCAGCAGCCAGTCGAACCCCAGCAACCAATGCGTGGCGAGCGCAATCACCGCCCAGGTCGAGAGGGCGCCGATGGTCACCAGCCGGTGTACGACGCTGCCGATTTCGCGCCATTCCGACAAGTGCAAGGTCAGGCTGCCTTCGAACAGGATCAGCGCCACCGCCAGCGACACCAATGGCATCAGCAAGGGACCGAACATCTCCTGCGGGTCGAGCCAGCCCAGCACCGGCCCCGCGAGAATGCCGGTTAACAACAGAAACAGGATCGCCGGCAGTTTCAGTCGCCACGCCAGCCACTGACACCCCAGCGCCGCCGCGCCAATGCCGCCAAACACCAACAGAATCTGTTGCTCGTTCATTGCAGCTCCCTGTTCCTTGAAATAGCGGGCTATGAAAGACTAGCGCTGGTTTTTACTGTTCACCTTTTATTTGCGCGCTGTCTTGAGTCCGCGTGTTTCGAGTGCCCATGCCTGCCATTGATCATCCACTGATAGACCAGTTTCTCGACGCCCTGTGGTTGGAGAAGGGGCTCTCCGACAACACCCGGGACGCCTATCGCAGCGACCTCGCACTGTTCAACGGCTGGTTGCAGGAGAAAGGGCTGGAACTGATCAACGCCGGGCGCGAGTTGATCCTCGATCACTTGGCCTGGCGTCTGGAGCAGAACTACAAACCCCGTTCCACCGCGCGGTTCCTCTCGGGTGTGCGTGGCTTTTATCGCTATTTGCTGCGGGAAAAATTGATCGCCGTCGATCCGACCTTGCGCGTCGACATGCCCCAGCTCGGCAGGCCGTTGCCCAAATCCTTGTCGGAAGCCGATGTGGAAGCGCTGTTGAAAGCGCCGGACCTGAGCGAAGCCATCGGCCAGCGCGATCGCGCCATGCTCGAAGTGCTTTACGCCTGCGGCTTGCGGGTCACCGAGCTGATCAGCCTGACACTGGAGCAGGTCAACCTGCGCCAGGGCGTGCTGCGGGTGATGGGCAAGGGCAGCAAGGAGCGACTGGTGCCGATGGGCGAGGAGGCGATTGTCTGGGTTGAACGTTACATGCGCGACGCCCGTGGCGAGCTGCTCGGCGGGCGGCCGAGCGACGTGCTGTTCCCCAGTCAGCGCGGCGAACAGATGACCCGCCAGACGTTCTGGCACCGCATCAAGCATCAGGCCAAGGTCGCCGGGATCGGCAAGTCATTGTCGCCGCACACGCTGCGTCACGCGTTCGCCACGCACCTGCTCAACCATGGCGCCGACTTGCGAGTGGTGCAGATGCTGCTCGGCCACAGCGACCTGTCGACCACCCAGATCTACACCCATGTCGCCCGCGCACGCCTGCAGGACCTGCACGCCAAACACCACCCACGCGGTTGACCACGATCCCCCTGTAGGAGCGAGCCTGCTCGCGATGAAGCCGGCACAACTTGCATTAATGGCGCCTGACACACCGCCATCGCGAGCAGGCTCGCTCCTACAGAAAAGCATTCGCCAATGCCTTGTATCACCGGCATTCGGCCCCGCCGGCCTTATGTGGTAGGCTTTGCCGGTTTGCACGATGGGCGGTTATGACCCGGTGTTTCGGCACGGGCGTTCTGATCGTCCCATTTGTCCGCCTTCAGGAGTTCTCATGCGTCTGACCCAGATTTTCGCCGCCGCAGCCATTGCGTTGGTCAGCACCTTTGCCGTCGCCGATGACGCGGCCGACAAAGCCATTCGTAAAAGCCTGGAAAACCTCCAGCTCGAAGTGCCGGTAGAAAGCATTTCCGCCAGTCCGCTGCCGGGCCTGTATGAAGTCAGATTGCAGGGCAGCCGCGTGCTGTATGCCAGCGCCGACGGCCAATATGTGGTTCAGGGCTACATGTTCCAGCTCAAGGACGGCAAGCCGGTCAACCTGACCGAAAAAACCGAACGCCTGGGCGTTTCCAAGCTGGTCAACGCCATTCCGGTCGCGGAAACCGTGGTCTACCCGGCCATTGGTGAAACCAAATCGCACATCACCGTCTTTACCGACACCACCTGCCCGTACTGCCACAAGCTGCACGCCGAAGTGCCCGAGCTGAACAAGCGCGGCATCGAAGTACGTTACGTTGCGTTCCCGCGCCAGGGCCTGGGCTCGCCGGGTGACGAACAGCTGCAAGCGGTCTGGTGCTCGAAGGACAAGAAAGCCGCCATGGACAAGATGGTCGATGGCAAGGAAATCAAGGCCGCCAAGTGCGATAACCCGGTTTCCAAGCAGTTCGCCCTCGGCCAGTCGATTGGCGTGAACGGCACACCGGCCATCGTTTTGGCTGACGGTCAGGTCATTCCGGGCTACCAGCCTGCGCCACAAGTCGCCAAACTGGCGCTGGGCGCGAAGTAAATTCGCATCGTCACGGCCAGCCTTTGACGATCATGGTCCGGCGGCACTATTTGCCGGGCCATCAATAGAGAACCGCGAACATGCGGTTGTTTTCACGGCCGGCCTTGAGTCGGCCGTTTTATGGGGAGTTCACAGTGAAACCGGTCAAAGTAGGCATCTGTGGGTTAGGGACCGTCGGTGGCGGTACCTTCAACGTACTTCAGCGCAACGCCGAGGAAATTGCTCGTCGTGCCGGGCGTGGAATCGAAGTGGCACAAATTGCCACGCGCACGCCAAAGCCTCAGTTCCAGACGACCGGTATTGCGATTACCAACGATGTCTTCGAAGTGGCCACGAACCCTGAGATCGACATCGTTATAGAGCTGGTGGGCGGCTACACCGTTGCCCGCGAGCTGGTACTCAAGGCCATCGAGAATGGCAAGCATGTGGTCACCGCGAACAAGGCACTGATTGCCGTTCACGGTAATGAAATCTTCGCCAAGGCACGCGAGAAAGGCGTGATCGTGGCGTTCGAAGCGGCTGTGGCCGGTGGTATCCCGGTGATCAAGGCGATCCGTGAAGGCCTGTCGGCCAACCGTATCAATTGGGTCGCGGGCATCATCAACGGCACCGGCAACTTCATCCTCACCGAGATGCGCGAGAAGGGTCGCACCTTCGAAGACGTCCTCGCCGAGGCGCAAGCCCTGGGTTACGCCGAAGCCGATCCGACCTTCGACGTTGAAGGCATCGACGCCGCCCACAAGCTGACGATCCTGGCCTCCATCGCGTTCGGCATTCCGCTGCAATTCGACAAGGCCTACACCGAAGGCATCACCAAGCTGACCACCGCTGACGTGAACTACGCCGAAGCGCTGGGCTACCGCATCAAGCACCTGGGCGTTGCTCGCAGCACCGCTGCCGGTATCGAACTGCGCGTACACCCGACGCTGATCCCGGCCGATCGCCTGATCGCCAACGTCAACGGCGTGATGAACGCGGTGATGGTCAACGGCGACGCCGCCGGTTCGACCCTGTTCTACGGCGCTGGCGCCGGCATGGAGCCGACCGCTTCGTCGGTGATCGCCGACCTGGTGGACGTGGTTCGCGCCATGACCTCCGACCCGGAAAACCGTGTGCCGCACCTGGCCTTCCAGCCGGATTCGCTGTCGGCCCATCCGATCCTGCCGATCGAAGCCTGCGAAAGCGCCTACTACCTGCGCATTCAGGCCAAGGACCATCCGGGCGTGCTGGCTCAGGTTGCGAGCATCCTGTCGGAGCGCGGCATCAACATCGAATCGATCATGCAGAAAGAAGTCGAAGAGCATGACGGCCTGGTGCCGATGATCCTGCTGACCCACCGTGTGCTGGAGCAGCACATCAACGACGCGATCGCCGCTTTGGAAGCCCTGGCGGGCGTGGTCGGTCCGGTCGTGCGGATCCGCGTCGAGCACCTGAACTAAGCCGTTATCGTTCACCGGGCCTGCGTGCGGGCCCGGGTTTGCGAACACTGTCCATTGGAGTCAGTCATGCGTTATATCAGTACCCGCGGCCAGGCACCGGCCCTGAATTTCGAAGACGTCCTGCTGGCCGGTCTGGCCACCGACGGCGGTTTGTACGTCCCGGAAAACCTGCCACGTTTCACCCAGGAAGAAATCGCCTCCTGGGCTGGCCTGCCGTATCACGAGCTGGCCTTCCGGGTGATGCGCCCGTTTGTCACCGGCAGCATTCCCGACGCCGATTTCAAAAAGATTCTTGAAGAAACCTACGGTGTGTTCTCGCACAACGCCGTGGCGCCGTTGCGTCAACTGAACGGCAACGAGTGGGTGCTGGAGCTGTTCCACGGCCCGACCCTGGCGTTCAAGGACTTCGCTCTGCAACTGCTCGGCCGTTTGCTGGATTACGTGCTGGAAAAACGCGGTGAGCGCGTGGTGATCGTGGGCGCGACGTCCGGCGATACCGGTTCGGCCGCCATCGAAGGCTGCAAGCACTGCGAAAACGTCGACATCTTCATCCTGCACCCGCACAACCGTGTCTCGGAAGTGCAGCGTCGGCAGATGACCACCATCTTCGGCGAGAACATCCACAACATCGCCATCGAAGGCAACTTCGATGACTGCCAGGAAATGGTCAAGGCGAGCTTCGCCGACCAGAGCTTCCTCAAGGGTACGCGCCTGGTGGCGGTGAACTCGATCAACTGGGCGCGGATCATGGCCCAGATCGTTTACTACTTCCACGCATCCCTGCAGCTGGGCGGCCCGGCTCGTTCGGTGTCGTTCTCGGTGCCGACTGGCAACTTCGGCGACATCTTCGCCGGTTACCTGGCGCGCAACATGGGCCTGCCGATCAACCAGCTGATCGTCGCCACCAACCGCAACGACATCCTGCACCGCTTCATGAGCGGCAACCAGTACGTCAAGGAAACCCTGCACGCGACGCTGTCGCCGTCGATGGACATCATGGTGTCGTCGAACTTCGAACGCCTGCTGTTCGACCTGCACGGTCGCAACGGTGCGGCGATTGCCGGGTTGATGGATTCGTTCAAGCAGGGCGGCGGTTTCAGCGTTGAACAGGAGCGCTGGACTGAAGCGCGCAAGCTGTTTGATTCGCTGGCGGTGGATGATGCGCAAACTTGCGAAACGATTGCTGAGGTTTACGAGCAGACGGGTGAGTTGCTGGATCCGCACACGGCAATCGGCGTGAAAGCGGCGCGTGAGTGCCGTCGTAGTCTGGATATTCCGATGGTTATTCTTGGGACTGCGCACCCGGTCAAGTTCCCGGATGCGGTTGAGAAGGCAGGCGTGGGTAAAGCGCTGGAGTTGCCTGTTCACCTGGCCGATCTGTTTGAGCGGGATGAGCGTTGCACGGTATTGCCGAATGATCTGAAGGCTGTTCAGGCGTTTGTCAGCCAGCATGGGAATCGTGGGAAGCCGTTGTAATCGCTTAGATTGATTGGGGGCATATCCGTTATTTAGGTAACGGCGGCTTATGGTTTCGCCCTTACGGCGAGTCACTTGCAGAAGCGGCAAGTAACCAGGCGCTTTTGCCCCTGTCGTTCGTGCCTCGCTAATGCTCGGCATGCCCTCGTTCCGGTCCTGCTCCGTGGGCCCGCCACCATCGGCCATCCATGGCCGGGTGCGGCTACCGCGGCATCCTTGCCGCGGTGCCCACTGCGCAGAACCTCCACTCGGCCTCTCGAGGAGGCGACCACCGCCACAGCCGCCGAGGCGGCCTGATAGCCGACCTGGCTCTCTGTTCGACCGCGTTGTCCTTCTCTGCTGCGCTCGCCCATTCCGAATCTGTACACCAATCCCCTGTAGGAGCCGGCTTGCTGGCGATAGCGTCCGTCCAGTCAATAAATGCGTCGACTGACCCACCGCTATCGCCAGCAAGCCGGCTCCTACAGTTGATCGTGTGCATCTCGAATACATACGCATTTCCCTTGCTGGCGATGGCATCGTTTCAGGCGATACAGGTGTCGTTGGTACACCGCGAGCGCCGATGGGGTTCACACGGTCAAAATTGTAGGAGCCAGCTTGCTGGCGATGGACGTCAACGATGACGCGGGCTGTCTGGATGAACGCGGTGTCCGGGCGTTTTTCGCGAGCAGGCTCGCTCCTACACGGGATTGGGCTCACACAGTCAAAATTGTAGGAGCCAGCTTGCTGGCGATGGACGTCAACGATGACGCGGGCTGTCTGGATGAACGCGGTGTCCGGGCGTTTTTCGCGAGCAGGGCTCGCTCCTACAAGGGATTGGGTTCACACGATCGAAATGGTAGGAGCCAGCTTGCTGGCGATGGACGTCAACGATGACGCGGGCAGTCTGGATGAACGCGGTGCCTGGACGTTTTTCGCCAGCAAGCTGGCTCCTACAGGGAACCGCATACGCTTTTGATCTCCACCACTCATCAGGCCGAGAGTTAGCTCGCCTTGGCTTTTGATCTTGCGGTGCACGCCCCCTCGAGAGGCCGAGTGGAGGTTCTGCGCAGTGGGCAACCCGGCATGGATGCCGGGTTAGCCGCGCACGGCCATGGATGGCCGATCGCGGCGGGCCCACGGAGCAGGACCGGAGCGAGGGCATGCCGAGCCTGGGCGAGGCACCGAACGAAAGGGGCAAAAGCGCTTGGTTACTTGGCGCTTTTCCAAGTAACCCGCTGTAAGAGCGGAACCACTAGCCGCCGTTACCGAAGAAACGGATATTCACCCAATCCCAATCCCAATCCCCCACCAAAACCCAGGCCATACACAAACCTGTCATCTACCCCGTGCATGCTCTACCCACCAGAGACGCCGACGCGTCAGCACCTGGAATCCAGAACTTTCTTCTCGGGCCAATGGTCACTTAATGTGAACACGCCCCAGGCACTTTGTTTTCGGACTATTGAGTGGTGATCGAGATGGAAAGTATCAGCCTATTGCTCAGTGAAGCCCTGAGCCCGTATCAGGTGACGCTGTCCCCGTCGGGCGCCCATGGCGAATGCCTGGTGACATTGAAAAGTTCGACCGGCGCCATCGTGGTCGAACGGGAGTTCAATCAGGCCCAGTTAACCGACAAACGCCTGCTCACGGATGTGGTAGACGGTTTGCATCGCGATCTGATGATTGCCGAAGGACGGCTGGAACCCTGCGTTATCGCGGCATTGCGCAACGCGGCACAGGAAAAGGTCCTGGGTCGCACGTAACTGAATTAATTTTCATGGAACCTTCCTGGCCCAAGGTCAGTCAGAGGTTGTAACAGCAGGATCAAGCATTGTGCTCCGGTGCTTGTGTCGTGCTGCTACTGGTCTTTATGTAGGCCACGTTTAACCCCGAGTTGTCTCCCCACTGCTCGGGGTTTCTTTTTGCCTGCGATTTGTCATTCCTGCGCCTGTTTCTCGAAATACGCCCTGGATTCCTCAAGATAGGTTTCACGACTTTCCGGGTCGAGCCACGCGGCGTACGCCTCGCTCAAACGCTCGTGGGGCAGTTTGCGCAACAGCTGGTTGATCTCGACGATCGCCTGCCGACCCTTGGGCGTGTCGGTACAGCCGATGTAGCCGGACAGGAATTTCTCCGCGCCGCGAATCGGGTAGAACTGCAACTCATCCTCGGCGATCCCGTGCAGTTGGGCCTGGTAACGGATTTCCGGGCGGTAACCCAGCAGCAAGCGCAAGCGCCCCAGGCGTTGCATCTGCAAAAGGCTGCCCAACGCGTCGTTGCCGTAATGCGGGGTGAGCGAGTCGGCCGGTGCCTGTTTGAGCAGCGCGTCGAGGTACTCGCCGTAGTTGCGCTCGGCAATGATGCCCAGCTTCTCGCCGCCGTTCGCCAGGAAGGCCGCCAGGTCCAATTCACCGTCCTGGATGAAGGGGGCAAGCGTTTCACGGTCAATGCGGCGCACGGCCACGCCGTTGCTCATGGCCCGAAACACCGGCGTGGAAAACGCAATCCAGCGCTCGCGTTCCTTGCTCCGGTTCAACGCCGCATCGCAGGTAAGGGAAGGTTCGTGAAGCATTTGCAAGGCGCGGGCTCGATTGACCCGCATCAGGGTGTGTTCGTATTGCGGCATGCCGGCGATCAGCAGCGGCAACAATTGATCGATGACGCCCTGGCCCTTTTTCGGTCCTTCGAAAATCGTCAGCGGAGGCAGGTCCCGCAACAGCCAGACCATGGTTTCCTTGGGCTGTGCCATCGCTGGCGGAGCGATGAGCAGGAACAGGGTCGCGAGCGCGTATACCGCCCTCGCGCGGTGCCGGGTGATGAGCAGCGAAAGCAGACGCTTCAGCCTAGATGGCCCCGTCTTCACGCAGCTTTGCGATCTGTTCCTTGTCATAGCCAAGATCGTTGAGTACCTGCGCATTGTGTTCGCCCAACTGCGGCCCGACCCATTCCGAAGTGCCGGGTGTCTCTGAGAGTTTCGGCACGATTCCCGGCATCTTGAAATCTTTGCCGTCTGGCAGCTTCGCCTTCAGGAACATTTCCCGCGCGAGGTACTGCGGATCGCTGAACATGTCTTCGGCGCTGAAGATCCGGCTGGCGGGAACGTCGGCCTGGTTCAGCCGTTCGATGACGGTGTCCAGCGGCAGCGAGTTGACCCAGCGATCAATCACCCCGTAGATCTCGTCGCGCCGGCTGTCACGCCCGTCGTTGCTGGCCAGTGCCGGGTCGTTGGCAAGGTCTTCACGGCCGATGATCAGCATGAAACGCTTGAAAATCGCATCGCCATTGGCGCCGATCTGCACGTGTTTCCCGTCGGCGCTGGTGTGGATCGAGGAGGGCGTGATGCCCGGCATGATGTTGCCGGTGCGCTCGCGAATGAAGCCGAACACGTCGAACTCCGGGACCATGCTTTCCATCATGGCGAAGATCGCTTCGTACAGCGCCACATCCACCACTTGGCCCTGGCCACCGTTGACCTCGCGATGACGCAAGGCCATCAGCGCGCCGATAACGCCCCAGAGCGCGGCAATCGAGTCGCCGATGGAAATCCCTGTGCGCACCGGCGGCCGATCCTCGAACCCGGTGATGTAGCGCAGGCCGCCCATGGATTCACCGACGGCACCAAACCCCGGCTGATCCTTCATCGGCCCGGTCTGGCCGAAACCCGAGAGACGCACCATCACCAGTTTCGGGTTCAAGGCGTGCAACACGTCCCAGCCCAGGCCGAGCTTTTCCAGGACGCCGGGGCGAAAATTCTCGATCAGGATGTCGGCTTCACCGAGCAGCTTTTTCAGGATCGCCAGGCCGTCCGGGTGTTTCAGGTTCAAGGTCAGGGACTTCTTGTTCCGCGCCTGGACGAACCACCACAGCGACGTGCCTTCATACAGCTTGCGCCATTTACGCAGCGGATCGCCGCCGTCGGGGGACTCGATCTTGATGACATCGGCACCGAACTCGCCGCAGATGCGCGAGGCGAAGGGCCCGGCGATCAACGTACCCAATTCAATGACTTTCAGACCGGAGAGGGGTTTGGCGGTGAACGGCATGCTGGATCCTGTAGGACAAGGCTTGGCTGATAGAGCGTTTTAGCACAGCCCGCTGTCGGTCGCTTGCGGTTGATGGTCGCGGATTCGTTGATTGCCTGCCGCATCGGTTAGACTTGCCGCCTTTCCACGTATCAAGAAGCCCGTTCATGGCCCAGCCGTCCACGACCTACAAGTTTGAACTGAACCTTACCGACCTCGACCGCAGCATTTACGAGACGGTGAAGCAGACCATCGCCCGTCACCCGTCGGAAACCGAAGAGCGCATGACCGTGCGTCTGCTGGCCTACGCCTTCTGGTACAACGAGCAGCTGTCGTTTGGCCGTGGTCTGTCGGACGTGGATGAACCGGCCCTGTGGGAAAAGAGCCTGGATGACCGTGTCCTGCACTGGATCGAAGTCGGTCAGCCGGATGCCGATCGCCTGACGTGGTGCTCGCGCCGTACCGAGCGCACCAGCCTGCTGGCCTACGGCAGCCTGCGCGTCTGGGAAACCAAAGTGATCCCGGCGATCAAGAACCTGAAAAACGTGCACATCGCTGCGGTGCCCCAGGATGTCCTGGAAACCCTGGCCAAAGACATGCCGCGCGTTATCAAGTGGGACGTGATGATCAGCGAAGGGACGATTTTCGTCACCGACGACCGTGGTCAACACGAAGTCCAGTTGCAGTGGCTCAGCGGCGAACGCGGCTGATTTTTCGCCGCTTCATCCGGTTTTATCCTACGTATTCAAGAGAAGTACCTGTCACCCCATGCGCATCGAACCTCGCCAGTTGCCCGACACCCTGCCATTCCTCGGTGATCTGCCGCCGTTGCTGACCCGCCTGTACGCGGCGCGGGGCGTACAGTCCGAAGCGGAACTGGATAAAAGCCTGGCGCGGTTGATTCCGTTCCAGCAGCTCAAGGGCATCGATGCCGCGGTGGATTTGCTGGTGACGGCGCTGGAGCAGCGACAGCGGATTCTGATCGTCGGCGACTTCGACGCTGACGGTGCGACCGCCAGTACCGTCGGGACATTGGGCCTGCGCCTGCTGGGCGCGGCGCACGTTGATTATCTGGTGCCCAACCGGTTCGACTACGGCTACGGCCTGACACCGGAAATCGTCGAGGTGGCGCTGGAGCGCCAGCCACAGCTGCTGATCACCGTGGACAACGGCATTTCCAGCGTCGAAGGCGTGGCGGCGGCGAAAAAGGCCGGGCTTCAGGTGCTGGTCACCGACCACCACTTGCCGGGCGATGAACTGCCCTTGGCCGATGCCATCGTCAATCCGAACCAGCCCGGTTGCGGGTTTCCGAGCAAGGCGCTGGCCGGTGTCGGGGTGATCTTCTATGTGCTGATGGCCTTGCGTGCGCGTTTGCGCAGCCTCGGCTGGTACGAGAGCAAACCGCAACCGAACATTGGCGAACTGCTCGATCTGGTGGCGCTGGGCAGCGTCGCCGACGTGGTGCCGCTGGACGCCAACAACCGGATTCTGGTGCACCAGGGCCTGGAACGGATTCGCGCCGGACGCGCGCGGCCGGGGATCAAGGCGATCCTCGAGGTGGCGAAACGCGATCCCTCGCGCATCACCTCCACCGACCTTGGATTTATCGTCGGTCCGCGCCTGAACGCGGCGGGGCGGCTGGATGACATGAGCCTGGGCATCGAATGCCTGCTCACGGCAGATGCCGGGCTTGCGCGGGAAATGGCCCTGCAACTGGATGGCATGAACCAGGACCGCAAATCCATCGAACAGGGCATGCAGCGCGAAGCGCTGGCCCAGCTCAAGGACTTGCCGGTGGAATCGATGCCGTTCGGCTTGTGCCTGTTCGATCCCGAGTGGCATCAGGGCGTCATCGGCATCCTCGCCTCGCGGATGAAAGAGCGCTATTTCCGGCCGACTATTGCGTTTGCCGATGCTGGTGACGGCATGCTCAAGGGTTCGGGACGGTCGGTGCAAGGTTTTCACATTCGCGACGCCTTGAGCGTGGTCGCGGCGCAGCATCCCGAGTTGATCAGCAAGTACGGTGGCCATGCGATGGCGGCCGGTTTGACCCTGCCGGAAGCGAATTTTCCGCTGTTCGCCGAAGCCTTTGACGCTGAAGTGCGTAGGCAATTGCGCGAAGAAGACCTGACCGGGCGTTTGCTGTCGGACGGGACGCTGGCGGTCGAGGAATTTCACCTCGAACTGGCCCGTGCGCTGCGGCATGCCGGCCCGTGGGGCCAGCACTTTCCCGAGCCTTTGTTCCATGGCGTGTTCCAGCTGGTGGAGCAACGCGTGGTCGGTGAGCGCCACCTCAAGGTGGTGCTGAAAAGTGAATGCGGCTCGGTGAAACTCGATGGCATCGCGTTTGGCATTGACCGGGATATCTGGCCGAATCCGACCATCAAATGGGTGGAACTGGCCTACAAACTCGACCTCAACGAGTTTCGCGGGAATGAGACGGTGCAGTTGATGATTGCCCATATCGAACCGCGTTGACGCGATCGCCAGCAAGCTGGCTCCTACAGGGGCGCGCAAATTCTGTAGGAGCCGGCTTGCTGGCGATGGCGATCTAACTGGCACCTAATCCATCTGAACCCTCCACCATCCCCCAATGTCGACTAGGCTCTAAGCACTGCTTGATTGGCCTTGTGACGTCTTGTCGAATTTTTTGCCCGCGGGGGCGGGTGCTGCACCTTTTTCCTGTCACTCGTCGACTATTCAAACAGAACCCTGGAGCCTGCCCACTGATTCGAGAGGTGCCCCATGAGTCTGCTGCTTGAACCCTATACCCTTCGCCAATTGACCCTGCTCAACCGCATTGCGGTATCACCGATGTGCCAGTACTCGGCCGTCGATGGCCTGGCCAATGACTGGCACCTGGTCCACCTCGGCAGTCGTGCCGTAGGCGGGGCCGGCCTGATTTTTACCGAAGCCACCGCCGTCACGGCGGATGGACGCATCACCGCGCAAGACCTCGGGCTGTGGAATGACGAACAGATCGAAGCCCTGCAACGCATCACCCGTTTCATCGCCGCCCAAGGGGCCGTCGCCGGCATCCAACTGGCCCACGCCGGACGCAAGGCCAGCACTCATCGGCCGTGGATTGGCAAGCATGGCAGCGTCAAGCCTGAAGACGGCGGCTGGCTCCCGGTCGGCCCCTCGCCGATCGCGTTCGACCCGCAACACACCCAACCGAAGCAGCTCGATGACGCGGAGATCGCCAAGGTCATTCAGGCGTTCGTGGATTCGGCGAAACGTGCGTTGACCGCCGGTTTCAAAGTCGTCGAGGTGCACGCGGCCCATGGTTATCTGTTGCATCAGTTTCTGTCGCCGTTGAGCAATCAGCGCCGTGATCAATATGGTGGTTCGTTCGAAAACCGGATTCGTCTGGTGCTGCAAGTCACCGAGGCGGTGCGCGCTGTATGGCCGGAAGAGCTGCCGGTGTTTGTGCGGGTGTCAGCCACCGATTGGGTGGAGGACGGCTGGAACCCGGATGAAACCGTTGAGCTGGCGCGACGCCTGAAGGACCTTGGTGTGGATCTGATTGACGTTTCGTCGGGTGGTACGGCGGTCAATGCCGAGATTCCTACGGGGCCTGGGTATCAGACTCGTTTTGCCGAGCGTGTGCGCAAGGAGTCGGGTATTGCGACCGGCACGGTGGGGATGATTACCGAACCGGCCCAGGCGGAGCACATTCTGCGCACCTGTCAGGCGGACATTATCTTTCTTGCTCGTGAGTTGTTGCGTGATCCGTATTGGGCGTTGCATGCGGATGATGACCTGGGGGGGCGCAAGGCTGTGTGGCCGGCGCAGTATCAGCGGGCGACACACCGGGATCAGCCGATTCACGAGTCGGATTTGCGGGATTGAGTTTTTTTGGTTTGGGCGGCATATCCGTTGCTGCGGTAACGGCGGCTATTGGTTTCGCCCTTACGGCGAGTCACTTTGAAAAGCCTGCGCGGCCCGGCGGAAAGTAACCAAAGCGCTTTTGCCCCTTTCGTTCGGTGCCTCGCCTAGGCTCGGCATGCCCTCCTTCCGGTCCTGCTCCGTGGGCCCGCCGCCATCGGCCATCCATGGCCGGGGGCGGCTACCGCGGCATCCTTGCCGCGGTGCCCACTGCGCAGAACCTCCACTCGGCCTCTCGAGGGGGCGTGCACCGCCAGATCAAAAGCGAAAGGCGAGCTAACGCTCGACCTGATGAGTGGTGAAGATCAAAAGCGTGCGCGATTCCCTGTAGGAGCCAGCTTGCTGGCGAAAAACGTCCAGACACCGCGTTCATCCAGACAGCCCGCGTCATCGTTAACGTCCATCGCCAGCAAGCTGGCTCCTACAGTTTGACCGTGTGAACCCAATCCCTCTGTAGGAGCGAGCCCTGCTCGCGAAAAACGCCCAGACACCGCGTTGATTCAGGCGGCCCGCGTCATCGTTGACGTCTATCGCCAGCAAGCCGGCTCCTACCATTTTGACTGTGTGAACCCGATCCCCTGTGGGAGCGAGCCTGCTCGCGAAAAACGCCCAGGCACCGCGTTGATTCAGGCAGCCCGCGTCATCGTTAACGTCCATCGCCAGCAAGCCGGCTCCTACCATTTTGACTGTGTGAACCCGATCCCCTGTGGGAGCGAGCCTGCTCGCGAAAAACGTCCAGGCACCGCGTTGATTCAGGCAGCCCGCGTCATCGTTGACGTCCATCGCCAGCAAGCTGGCTCCTACAGTTTTGACCGTATGAACCCAATCCCCTGTAGGAGCGAGCCTGCTCGCGAAAAACGCCCAGGCACCGCGTTGATTCAGGCAGCCCGCGTCATCGTTAACGTCCATCGCCAGCAAGCTGGCTCCTACAGTTTGACCGTGTGAACCCAATCCCTCTGTAGGAGCGAGCCCTGCTCGCGAAAAACGCCCAGACACCGCGTTTATCCAGTCAGCCCGCGTCATCGTTGATGTCCATCGCCAGCAAGCCGGCTCCTACATGGGATTGGTGTACGGATTCGGAATGGGTGAGCGCAGAAAAAAGGACAACGCGATCGACCAGAGAGCCAGGTCGGCTTTAAGGCCGCCTCGGCGGCTGTGGCGGTGGTCGCCCCCTCGAGAGGCCGAGTGGAGGTTCTGCGCAGTGGGCAACCCGGCATGGATGCCGGGTTAGCCGCCCCCGGCCATGGATGGCCGATGGCGGCGGGCCCACGGAGCAGGACCGGAGCGAGGGCATGCCGAGCCTGGGCGAGGCACCGAACGAAAGGGGCAAGAGCGCTTGGTTACTTGGCGCTTTTCCAAGTAACCCGCTGTAAGAGCGGAACCGATAGCCGCCGTTACCGAAGAAACGGATATTCACCCGATCCCAATCCCAAACCCTAAACAGCCACAACCTGCCGCGGCCGATTCAAACTCTTGTTGAAATCCAGCCAGGCCCCGAGCAACGCCATCAACCCCGCCCCCACCAACGCCGTAAAAATCTGCATCGCAAAGGCATCATCCGTCATCGCATTCACCATATCCGCCAACGGCGCCAACAACACCCCAAGGCAGAAAATCTCCAGCGAATACCGCCCCATCCGACAACTCTGCTGCGCCAGCCAGTTCTGCGTCCACCCGGTATCGGGCAACAGCTTCGCCGTCACATACGCCAACGCCAGGAAATGCAGCAACCGCACCGGCGACAAATCAGTCTTGCTGATCGGATACAACAGATTGCTCAACCAGCCCGGCATCACCGCGTCATGTATTTCCGGCCAACGCCAGGAAAGCGTAATCACGCCCGTCACGACCACATACACCAAAGCACTGACAAACAACGGCTGACGCACCAGCGGGCGTGTCGAAGCCAAGCGTGGCCGCTGCCCATAAGTCGCCGCCGCACCCCCGAGCACAAACAGCAACTGCCAGACGACCGGGTTGAAATACCACACGCCGTCCTTGATCGCCGCCAGGTTCCAGCCGAACCACGGCGCCAACAGATACACCGTCAACGACACCATCACCACCGCCCACGGCTGGCGCACCAGCATCGGCAGTGCCAGCGGCAAACCGGCCAGCAGCACGATGTACAACGGCAGCGGGTCCATGAGGTTGGGTTTGAAACGCAGCAGCAATTCATCCACCAGCGCCTGCTGAGGGTTGGTGATGAAATGGTGCATGCCCATTTCCTCCACCAGGTCGCGGGTTTCCACATGGCTGTTGGCGAAGAACACGATGCCCATCAGCATCGCCAGCAGGAAAATATGCACCACGTAGAGCACCCAGGCACGACGCAGGATTTTCACGCAGGCAATCAGGTAACCGTCGCGCTGGAAGATTTTCCCGTAGGCCAGGACGGCGGCATAACCGGCCAGGAACACGAAGATTTCCGCGGCATCGCTGAAACCGAAGTTGCGCGGGGTGATTTGACCGAGGGGGTTGTGGGGTATGTGATCCCAGAAAATGAAGATCAGCGCCAGGCCTCGAAAAAAGTCGATTCGGTGATCGCGTTCAAACGTCATGACAGCGGGCTCGTGAACGGGTGTTGAAGTAAGGAGTGGGCAAAGGCGCCAAAGGTTGCGCGCCGCACATCGGCGGCGCGCAGGGTGGCGTGATTCGCCGGCAATTGCAAAACCCCGATATTACTGAATGTCTCAAATGCCTGCCTCGGCCTAAGCTGATAGTAGGAGTCTGTCCACCGGTCTGGGAGGCCGATGCTGCACAAGAACGACGGCTGGCGGTGCCTGTCGAAGATTTACACGGTATTTCTCGAGAGCGTGAAACGTGAAGGTTTCGCTGATCGTTCCGGTCTTCAACGAAGAGCAGGCCGTCGTCCTGTTTTACCGGGCGGTGCGGCGCGAGTTGAAGCTTGCTGGCAGTGAAGTCGAGATCGTGTTCATCAACGACGGCAGCTCCGACCGTACGGCCGAAGAGGTCAAGGCGCTGGCGGCGGTGGACGAACAGGTGCTGCTGATCAACTTTTCGCGCAACTTCGGCAAGGAGCCGGCGCTGTTCGCCGGCCTGGAGTATGCGAGCGGCGATGCGGTGATTCCCATGGATGTCGATCTGCAGGACCCGATCAGCGTCATTCCGTTGTTGATCGATGAATGGCAAAAGGGCGCGGACGTGGTGCTCGCCAAACGCCGCAACCGTTCCACCGACGGTTACCTCAAACGCCACAGCGCGGCGTTGTTCTATCACGTGCTGAACCGCATCGCTTACACCCGCATCGAAGAAAACGTCGGCGATTTCCGCCTGATGGACCGCAAGGTAGTCAACGTGATTCGCGCACTGCCCGAACACCAGTTGTTCATGAAAGGCGTGCTGTCCTGGGCCGGGTTCACCACGGCGGTGGTCGAATACGAGCGCGCCGAGCGGGTGGCCGGGAGCAGCAAGTTCAACGGTTGGAAACTGTGGAACCTGGCGCTGGAAGGTGTGACCTCGTTCAGCACTGTACCGTTGCGGTTGTGGACGTACATCGGCGGCGGCATTTCGATCTTTGCCGTGCTGTACGCGGTGTACATGGTTCTGGACAAGATTTTCTTCGGCAACAGCGTCCCCGGTTACCCGTCGTTGATGACGGCCATTCTGTTTCTCGGTGGGGTGCAGCTGATCGGTATCGGCATCCTCGGCGAATACGTCGGGCGCATCTACATCGAGGCCAAGCACCGGCCGCGTTACGTGGTGAAAGACATCGTCGGCGGCAAAGACCGGCTCGGGCTCTAGCATGGGCCGATTCAGCGATTTTCTCGGCAAGGAACTCGGGGCTCGTCAGGTCTGGCTGTTTTTCCTGCTGGCAACCTTGCTGTACGTCGTGCCGCTGATCCTCGCGGATTATTCGTACATCGATGACAACTGGCGGTCGCTGTCGGCCGGCATGGCCTGGTCGGAGCAGGGCCGCCTGTTTACCCAGCTGTTCTACAACCTGCTCACGTTCAGCGGGGCGGCACCGAACATCTATCCGCTGCCCTTGTTGATCGCCACGCTGGCCATGGCTTCGGCATTGACCCGGCTGACCTTGCACTATTTTCCGCAGCCGACGCTGGCCTGCTGTCTGGTGCCGTTGCCGCTCTGGTACAACCCGTTTTTCCTGCAGAACCTGTCCTATCAATATGACGGCCCCGCCATGGCCCTGAGCCTGGTGGCGGTGATCTACGCGATCACCTTTCGTCACCCCTCGCGCAGTCGGCAATGGCTGGTGCCGTCACTGTTGATTGCGCTGGCGCTGGGGCTTTATCAGATCAGCCTGAATGTGTTCCTCGGCTTGTGTTGCCTGGAACTGCTCCGAGGCGTGAATGAGCGATGGGCCTGGCCGCAGCTGCGCGGGTTGATCGGCTGGAAACTGGCGCAAGTCACCGTGGGCTGGTTGATGTATTGCGTCAGCGCGGTCGCGTTCATGGCGCAGGACCGCACGCTGTTGTTGAACTGGAGCGCCGCACCGCTGCTGCAACTACAGATCAACATCGGCCGGGTGCTGGAAAAAGTCGTGCTGCTGTTTCACGGCGGTTTCACCTGGGTGTTTGCCGCGTTGCTGGTGTGCGCCATCGCGGGTGGCGTTCAGTTGGGATTGAAGATTCTCGAACGTCGGGAGAGTCTGCCGAACAAAGCGTTGATCGGCTTGCTGTGTCTGCTGACATTGCCGCTCGTTGTGTTGCTGGTCTCGGGCGTCGCGCTGTTTTTCCGCGACTTCAACGAAGGGGCGCGCACGCTGATGGGATTCGCCGTGTTGCTGGTGCTGTTGTTCTACCTGAGCCACCTCGCACTGGCGCAAATCCATGAACGACTGCCGCTGCTGCTGGTGGTGCCGTTGTTGGCGATGCTGTCGTTGTCGTTTGCCTATGGCCGGGTGCTGACGGTGCAGAAGACCTTCGCGACCAGCGCGCTGATGAGTCTCCAGTACGACATTTCAAGCCATCGGCCATTGCGCGAGGCCAAGCGGATTTACCTGTCGGTGACCTATTCCGATCACTGGCTGCTGGGCGCCGCCGGCTCGTTCAAGCAGATGCCGGTGTTGCACTATCTGCTCAATATCGACTTTTACATGCTCGCCGAAAACCTGCCGAAAGTCGGCATCACCAACGTGGTGGCGGAGAAGGAGCGCCGTAATGCGACGCGGGTGGGTTATCAGGGTTATCCGGCGCTGGTGGAGCGGCCGTACTACCGGATTTATCTGCTGGGCGACTACGGCTTTATCGTCATGACGGAACCGGCCCCGATCAAGGCGCTTCGCTGGTGAAGCGCCTGCTGACGGGATTCAGGCAGCGGCCGGCTCGTTCGGCTCGAAACTGTCGGCCCGCGCCATTTGCCACATGCGCGAATAGAACTCGCCGTTCACTTCACCGGTGAGCAATTCCCCCGGTTTCAGGAACACGTGCAACTGCGAGAACAGCTTGATCTCGGTCGCCGACATGCGCCGCACCAAATGCTTGGCCGACAACTGCGACGGATGATCGAGCCCGGCGGCAGCGAGCATTTCGGCGAGGGCCTTGAGGGTGTTGCGGTGGAAATTGAACACGCGCTGGGCCTTGTCCGGAACCACCAGCGCGCGCTGGCGCAGAGTGTCCTGGGTGGCGACGCCGGTCGGGCATTTGTTGGTGTGGCAGGACTGCGACTGGATGCAGCCGATGGCGAACATGAAGCCGCGCGCCGAGTTGGCCCAGTCGGCGCCGATGGCCAGGACGCTGGCGATGTCGAATGCACTGACGATCTTGCCGCTGGCGCCGAGCTTGATCTTGTCCCGCAGGTTCAGGCCCACCAGGGTGTTGTGCACGAACAGCAGGCCTTCGCGCATCGGCACGCCGATGTGATCGGTGAACTCCACCGGCGCCGCCCCCGTGCCGCCTTCCTTGCCATCGACAACGATGAAGTCCGGGAGGATGCCGGTTTCCAGCATGGCCTTGGCGATGCCCATGAACTCCCACGGATGGCCGAGGCAAAACTTGAAGCCCACCGGTTTGCCGCCGGACAGTTCACGCAGCTGCTGGATGAAGTGCATCAGTTCGATCGGCGTGGAAAACGCACTGTGCCGCGACGGCGAGATGCAATCTTCACCCATCATGATGCCGCGGGTTTCGGCGATTTCCTTGGTGACCTTGTGCTTGGGCAGAATCCCGCCGTGGCCGGGTTTGGCACCCTGGCTCATCTTGATTTCGATCATCCGCACCTGCGGTGTCTGCGCCTGGGCGGCGAAGCGTTCCGGGTCGAAACGACCGTCGGCGGTGCGGCAACCGAAGTAGCCGCTGCCGAGTTCCCAGGTCAGGTCGCCGCCGTTTTCCCGGTGATAGGCGCTGATGCTGCCTTCGCCGGTGTCGTGGGCGAAATTGCCGAGCTTGGCGCCCTGGTTCAACGCACGAATGGCGTTGGCACTGAGCGAGCCGAAACTCATGGCCGAGATGTTGAACACCGATGCCGAGTACGGCTGGGTGCACTGCGGGCCGCCGACGAGGGTGCGGAAACTGCTCGGATCGCTCAACGGCGCCGGGCGCATGGAGTGGCCGATGAATTCGAAACCGGACTGGTAGACGTCGATCAAGGTGCCGAAGGGTTTGTCGGCGCTTTCGTTCTTGGCGCGGGAATAGACCAGCGAACGCTGGGCCCGGGAAAAGGGCAGGGCGTCGCTGTCGGACTCCAGCAGGTACTGGCGGATTTCCGGGCGAATGCCTTCCACCAGGTAGCGGATGTTGCCGAGGATCGGATAGTTGCGACGCACGGCGTGGGGGCTCTGCAGTAGGTCGAACAGGCCGATCAGGCTGAGCACGCCGGTGACGGCGGTGATCGGCCAGAGCCAGTCATGTTCCAGGAAAGGCAGGCTGGCGAGGGTGAAGATCACGCAAGCGGCAAAGAAGGCGTAGCGGCTCAGGAGTGACAGGCTCATACGGTTTCCTTGGGTTCGGACTCGATGTAATGGCTAAACACAAATCACTGTGGGAGCGAGCCTGCTCGCGATGGTCTTCAACGATAACGCGTACAACCTGAGTGACCGCGTCGTCTTGGCGTTTTTCGCGAGCAAGCTCGCTCCTACAGAAAAGCATTGCAGCGGTGCGTCAGGCATTTTGCGCCTGGAGGAAAATCGAAAACAGCTCGGACTGGGACTTGATCCCCAGCTTGCTGTACATGTGTTTCTTATGGACTTTCACGGTTTCAACAGAGATTTCCAGCTTACGGGCGATTTCTTTACTGGAGCAACCGCTGAGCATCAAACGCCCGACGTCCAGCTCCCGGGCGGTCAGTTGCGCGCCTTTGAGTTGCTGCACCGAAGCCTCCAGCTGCACCCGCCAGTCGCCCTGGACCGGCGCTGGCGCGAGGGCCACCACTTCGTTGATTTCGTACGGCAGGCGCTGGCGCAACAGGCCGAGCACCCACGGCTGGATCAGCGACAGCAAGGCGATCTGCTGGCCACTGAAACGCTGCTTGCTGCCCAGTGACAGGCACAGCGTACGGTCGCCTTCGAGCAGGCAATTGAACTGGATTTCGTCGGCCACCACATTCAGACGAAAGTAGCGCTGGTAATACTCGGTCAGCTCGAAGTGCTCCGGCGCCACTTCCGACAGGCGATACAGCCCGGTGCGCGACTGCTCGCGGCAGGCGATGTAGAACGGGTCGAGCAGGTACAGGCCGCGCAAATAGTCCTGGAACAACTCATCGGGGCTGCCGTCCTCGCCCGGGCATTCGGCGAACACCAGCGGGTGCTGGTCAGCGCTGAAAAGCAACGCCACCCAACTGTCGAAGGTGACGTACTGATCCAGCAAACGTACCAGCTGCGTCCAGAAATTCGGCTTGTCGAGCGCGTCGATCAGTTGCCCGACCGAACGGTGCCAGGCGATGTCGTCTAACGAGAGTGTCATGCATCTACCCCTATCGGGTTACCCCAGCCGCGTAATTCCCTGGCCGGTTGCTTGCTGCGCATACTGGCGCACAGACACCGACCGGGCAATCTTTCTGGCGCCCGGCCACCAGAACAAGGAATACCCATGAAGGTCGAACTCGCCCAACTGGCGGGCCGTGACAACGACACGGCTTACAACCTCGAACGTGCGCTGGCGGCGATTGCTGCCTGCGCGGCCGACACGCAGCTGGTCATGTTTCCCGAAAGCCACCTGATGGGCTTCCCGTCGGCCGAAACCGTGGCCAGTGTCGCCGAACCGCTGAACGGTCCGACCGTCAGTGCGATCGTCGCCGCTGCCCGTGAGCACAACATCGCCGTGGTGATCGGTACGGCGGAAAACGACAACGGTCGTTTCTTCAACACCACGCTGCTGATCACCCCGGAAGGCATCGCGCTGAAATACCGCAAGACGCACCTGTGGGCCTCGGATCGCGGCGTCTACGAGGCGGGCGACCGCTACGCCACTTGCGTGTGGAACGGCGTGCGGGTCGGGTTGCTGATCTGCTACGACATTGAATTTCCGGAGACCGCCCGCGCCCTGGCGCAACTGGGCGCCGAACTGCTGATCGTCACCAACGGCAACATGGACCCCTACGGCCCGACGCACCGCACCGCGATCATGGCTCGAGCCCAGGAAAACCAGGCGTTTGCGCTGATGGTCAACCGGGTGGAAGCGGGCGATGGCGGGTTGTTGTTCGCCGGTGGCAGCGCGCTGGTGAATCCGCTGGGCACGCTGCTGTTCGAAGCCGGGCGTGAAGAGGGGCAGTTTGCGGTGGAGCTGGATTTCAGCCAGCTGGAAGCGGCGCGCCAGGATTATCGCTACCTGGATGATCAGCGGCTGAAGTTGCCGGGGGAGCTGGTTGAGCATGCTTCTGGATTGCGGGAGCTGCTGATTCCTCGAGGCTGATCCGGTTTTTCTTGTTGGCTGGGCTGACGCCATCGCGAGCAGGGCTCGCTCCTACATTTGATTTCTTTTGTTCGCAGAGTTTGTGACCGCTGAAGATCACTTGTAGGAGCGAGCCTGCTCGCGATGAGGCCCACCCAGGCGACACACCTGTTTGATGCTTGACCCAAGAACAACAACCGCAACACCCGTAATTTGCGCCGAACTCGGCTCTGCCATAAATCCAATAAAATTCGGAGTAGTCGCTCATGGCTCGTTTGCAACGCACCCTGTCATTAGGGTCGGTGGTGCTGTTTGGCATCGCCTACATGACGCCGATCATTGTGCTCGGCACTTTCGGCATCCTCGCTCAATCCACCGCCGGCATGGTGCCGGCCGCGTACCTCGCGGCACTGGTGGCGATGTTCTTCACCGCCATGAGTTACGGCCGCATGGCCTCGGCATTCCCCGTGGCCGGCTCGGCCTACAGCTATGTGCGCAAGGCGATCAGCCCGAAGCTCGGTTTCATCGCCGGGTGGGCGGTGCTGCTCGATTACCTGTTCCTGCCGATGGCGATCTGGCTGATCGGCGCGGCGTACCTCAACTCCGCGTTCCCCGCGGTGCCGCAGTGGATCTGGGTGCTGGCGTTCATCGGCATCACCAGCGCGATCAACATCGTCGGCCTGAAACTGGCCAACGGCATCAACGCTTTGCTGATGCTCGTGCAGTTCCTCGTGCTGATCGCCTTCGTGGCGTTGTGCGTGCATTACGTCGGCGGTGATGCAAGCACGCCGTTGTGGTCGGTGAAGCCGTTCTTCAATGGCGACATGCAGATGCCCCTGATCATGAGCGGTGCGGCGATTGCCTGTTACTCGTTCCTCGGTTTCGACGCGGTCAGCACCCTGACCGAAGAAACCCGCGACCCGCGCCGCACCATTCCACGGGCGATCATGCTGATTACCCTGATCGGCGGGCTGATCTTCGTCGGCGTGTCGTACTTCGTGCAGATCGCGCACCCATCGTTCCAGTTCGACAGCGTCGATTCGGCGGCCTATGAAATTGCCCGCAACATTGGCGGCGACCTGTTCGTGTCGATCTTCCTGATCGGCCTGATCGTCGGCCAGTTCGCTTCGGGCCTGTCGGCCCAGGCCAGCGGTTCGCGGTTGCTGTATGCGATGGGCCGCGACGGTGTGTTACCGAAATCGTTCTTCGGCACTTTGCACGAACGCTTCGGCACGCCGATCAACAGCATCCTGTTGTGCGCTGTCGTCGCATTGCTGGCGCTGAAACTGGACGTGACCACCTCGACCTCGTTCATCAACTTCGGCGCGTTCCTCGCGTTCAGCCTGGTGAACCTGTCGGTGATCTTTCACTACTGGATCGGTGGCGAGAAGAAGGGACTGCGCGAGTTCGTGTTGTTCCTGCTGTTCCCGTTCATCGGCCTGGCGGCGGACTTGTGGCTGATGGTCAGTCTCGATCACCTGGCGATCTATCTGGGCCTGAGCTGGCTGGCGATTGGCGTGGTGTACCTCGCGGTGCTGACCGGCGGATTCCGCCGCCAGCCGCCGGAGATGGATTTTCAGGAAGCCACCTAAGCTACGACGAACCTCTGTAGGAGCCGGCTTGCCGGCGATAGCGGCCTCGAAGCGTGCGGCGTTTTTGAGATTGCCATCGCCGGCAAGCCGGCTCCTACAATGAACGTCGTTTGTTCAGGCTTCTTCGGGGAGGCGATGCAGCGGGATCTGCAGTGTGAATTGCGCGCCCTTTCCCGGGCCGTCGCTATGGGCGGTGAGATGGCCGTTCATTTCGATGGCGGCCAAGGCGCAGCTGTGCAGGCCGAAGCCGTGACCTTCTTTGCGCGTGGTGAAGCCGTGGGCAAAGATGCGCGTCATGTTCTCCGGGGCGATGCCTTCGCCGTCATCCTTGACGCTGACCTGCAGCATCGCGTTGTCGATGATCTTCACCCCGAGGGTCAGTTGCCGCGGGCGGGTGCTGAGATCGGACATCGCGTATTTGGCATTGCTGATCAGGTTGATCAGGATCAGCAGCAACCGATGTTTATCGCCCATCACCGGCGGCACTTCTCCGTACTCCTTGACCACCGTGACGTGATGCCGGGTCAGCGCACCGGCGTTCATGCGCAGCGCGTCCTCCAGCAACTCGCTGATGTACAGCGGCTCCATCAGGCTGTTGGCGCCCGCATAGGATTGCTGGGTGGCGACGATGTCCTTGATGTGGTCGACGCTCTTGCTCAACTGCGCGAGTTCGTCGGTCATGCCTTGCTGTTCAATCGCGATGGCTTCCACTAGTTGATTGAGGTAGCCCGGCAGCAGCTTGCCTTTCTCGTCCTGGGTCAGGAACACGCCAAGGTCACCGGGGTGTTCGTTGATCAGTTGCATCGCCTTGCCCAGTCCCTGAGCCTTGCTCGCGCGCAGCTTGCGGCTGACCAGGTCAGCCGAGGTGTTGACGCTGTTGAGCACGTTGCCGACGTTGTGCAGCACATTGGTCGCGATCTCGGCCATGCCGGCCTGGCGCGCGGTGTCGAGCAGTTCGCTCTGGGTGTCCTGGAGTTCGCGGGTGCGTTCTTCCACCCGCAATTCCAGGTCGTCATTCGCGGATTTCAAGGCTTTGTTGACGCGATTGATGATGGTGAAACTGCGCATCAGATGAATGGCCAGGAACACCAGCAGCAGAACCAACAACACTGACAGCACCAGCAAATAGAAGTGATAACGCTGGTCGACCGCATCGGCCTGTTGCTGGTCGGTGTTCAACAGGCGAGTGATATCGTCCAGGCGCTCGGCCACGGGTATCGCCTCGATGGTGTCCAGCAGGCGATTGACCACCGGTTGTTCGCGCAGGATCAGCGAGATGTGACTGCTCAGAATATCGATCGGGCTGTGAAACGGCTCGGGCAGGCGCAGCTTGTTCACCGCCAGTTTGTTCAACCCCAGCAGAATGTCGGCGGCTTTTTCGTCGGAGGTGACCTGGGAAAACTCCAGGCTGCTGAGCAGCAGGTCGTAGGTGTCGGTGGCGATGTTCTGCAGCTGCAATTTGTCGCCGTCGACCAGCCGGGCCAGTTGCTCCTGAATATCGTCCTCGGCGGTGGGCAGGAACGCCAGCGAGTTGCGCAGCACGGCGTTGTGGGATTTGAACTGCTCCACCAGCCGGGTCTTTTCCTGGACTGCGTTCAAGTACGCATCATGGCTGGCGCGCCAGGCTGGCGAATCCTTGCGTCCATGGCTGGACTCCAGGCTATCGAAGCGCTCCCATAGCTGGGTCATCTCGTTCAACGGTGCGACCAGCGGATCGTAGTTGCGGTTGGTGGTGATCCTGGCCTTGAGGATCTCGGTTTCCCATTGCGCGTTCAGCTGCTTGATCCGGCCGATCAGATCCCGGGATTCGGCATAGGTCGACGTCTGGTTCGAATTCGACTTCAGGTAGAGAAACAGCAGCGTCGAGGCCAGCAACAAAGCGACGGCACCCAGCAGCGCGAGGCTGCGACGGCGAGACATTTTCATAAGGGTTTCCCCTCCCATTCGCCGGTAAGGGTCTTGAGAAACTGGATGATCAGGGTCTTGTCCTCGGCGGAAGGAATGCGCCCGAGCTGGTACTTGAACATCACGTCCACCGCCTCTTCGAGGGTGCTGGCCGAACCGTCATGAAAGTACGGCGCAGTCACCGCGACATTGCGCAGGCTCGGGACCTTGAACACGTTGCGGTCCTCTTCATCCCGGGTCACCAGATAACGGCCCAGGTCAGCCTCGACAGGGTTGCCGCGATCCTTGAAGTAATCGCTCATCACTCCGAGTTTCTGGAACATGTTGCCGCCGATGTTCACGCCTTGATGGCAGGCGATGCAGCCGTAGTCCTTGAAGCGCTGATAACCGTATTTTTCCTCGGTGGTGAGGATGTCGGTGTCGCCCAGCAGGTACTGGTCAAACCGCGAGTTGCGGCTGAGCAAGATCCGTTCGTAGCTGGCCAGGGCGTTTTGCGCCGTGCTCAGGGTCACGCCGTCGGGGTAGGCGTCGCTGAAGGCGCGGCGGTATGTCGGGTCGGCGGACAGCACCTCGACCACATGTTCCCAGTTGCTGCCCATTTCACTGGGGCTCTTCACCACTTCATGGACCTGGGATTCCAGGGTGTCGGCGCGACCGTTCCAGAACTGGCGGAAATTCAGGCTGGCGTTGAACACGCTGGGGGTGTTGATCGGCACGGGCTGACCGTTGAAACCGATGGAAAACGCCCGGCTATCGGCACCGCCATTTTGCAGGTGATGACAGCTGGCACAGGACAGCGTGTTGTTGATCGACAGGCGCGGTTCATTGAACAGCTGGCGTCCGAGCTCGACCTGCAAAGGGTCTTGTCGCGGCACCGGGGGCAGCGGTTCAATCGGTTCATCCAGCGGCGCGGCACCGGCACTCAGGCAGAGCCCGAGCAGCGAGGCCAGCAGCAAACCGTGAAGGGATGACGACATCGGCGGGTTCCCTGGCGGAGTGTGTCGTTGCCCATCGTTCACGTGGCGTTGAAGGGGGCAGGTTTCACCGATTCAAGGTAGCGGGCGAAGGCGTCCGGCTCGACCGGTTTGCTGAAGTAGTAGCCCTGGCCTTCTTCGCATTGATGGGCCTTGAGGAAATCCAGTTGTTCGAGGGTTTCCACCCCTTCGGCGATGATGGTCAGGTTGAGGCTGCGGCCGAGGCTGATGATGGCGCTGACCAACGCCGCGTCGTTGCTGTCGTTGCTCAACCCGCGAATGAACGACTGGTCGATTTTCAGCACGTCGATGGGAAAGCGCCGCAGGTAACTGAGGCTGGAATAACCGGTGCCGAAGTCATCGATGGCCAGCCGGATGCCCATGGTCTTGAGGCGGGTGAGGGCGGTGACGGTCGTCTCGATGTTTTGCATCAGTACGCCTTCAGTGATTTCCAGCTCCAGCAGATGCGGCTCAAGGCCGGTTTGTTCGAGGATCTGTTCGATGCCGTCGACAAAACCGCGCTGGCGAAAATCGATGGCGGACATGTTCACCGACATGCAGATCTTCGGCAGCCCGGCGGCCTGCCAGGCGCACGCTTGTCGGCAAGCCTCCGCCAGCACCCATTTGCTCAATGGCACGATCAGGCCGCTGTCTTCGGCGACGCTGATGAACTCCGAGGGATAGACCAGGCCGTGTCCTGGTTTCTGCCAGCGGATCAACGCCTCGGCGCCGACCACCTGGCCGCTGCCCAGGTCCAGTTTGGGCTGGTAATGCAGGACAAACTCCCTGCGCTCCAGCCCCAGGCGGATGCCGGTCTCGATGCTTTGCTGATCCCGGGCGCGCTGGTTCATTTCGTCGATGAAGAAACTGAAATCGTTGTGGCTGATTTCCTTGATGTTGCGCATCGCGGTTTCGGCTTTTTTGATCAGCTCGATGGCGTCGAAACCGTCATCGGGGTAAATGCTGATGCCCAGGCTGGCGGTCACGCTCAGGTCATGGCCGGCGATGTGCAAGGGCGCGCGGATAGCGGTGAGGATTTTTTCGGCAATGCCCCGGGTCTGCTGGGGATGGCGGATGTCGGCGAGGATCACCACGAATTCGTCGGAGCCGTAGCGGAACACCGAATCGGACTCGCGCACCGTGGCCACCAGGTTTCGGCTGACCTGTTTGAGCATCTCGTCACCGGCCGGATGGCCCAGGGCGTTGTTGATGCGCTTGAAGCGGTCCAGCCCGAGAAACATCACCGCCAGTTGTTTGTCATGGCGCCGGGACAGGGCCAGCGACTGGTTCAAGCGGTCGCCGAGCAGCGTGCTGTTGGGCAACTCGGTCAGCACGTCGTATTGCAACAGGTGAGAGACCTTGAGCAGCTCGTGGACCCGGGCTTCGATGGTTTGCTCCAGGCTCAGCACCTTCATCGCGGCGTCCTGCGCCATCTGCCATTTCCACGTCAGGGCGCTGGCCATCTGGCGGATTTCCAGACTGTCGAAGGGCTTTTTCAGCACCAGCATCTGATCGCCGAACTCCAGGCGTTCGGCCATGGCTTCCCAGGTGTAATCCGAATACGCGGTGCACAGGGCGATTTGCAGGTGCGGGTCGGCTTTCCACAGCTGTTCGATGGTCTCGATGCCGTCCCAGCCGGGGGGCATGCGCATGTCAGTGAAGACGAGGGCATAGGGGCGGCCCTCGGCGAGTGCGCGGTTGACCAGTTCGAGGGCTTCGCGGCCCTGATAGGCCGAGTCGAGCTGGAAGGTCAGGCGGTCGACGGGCGGTGTGCCGAACAGCGCCTCTTCCGTGCTGGCGAGGGTCAGCTCACCCTCGGATTCCGGGCCGAGGATCTTGCGAAAGTCATCGTGGATGGAAGGCGTGTCGTCGACGATCAGGATGCGCCGGTTGGTCCGCACGAAAGGTGTCTTCATCCCTTGTCCTCCGTGGACCGTAGCGGGTTGTCAGCGCTCAGCGGCTAGTGACCGCGCTGCTCCTGGGTTTCGACACCGGCGGCGATGAATACGATCCCTTGATTATCGAGGGAAATTGATAATTGCCCGTGTCGGGCCTGTCCAGCGAAATGAGCATAGTCGCCCTAATGAGACTTTGCGCTGAACCCTCCTCTGTAGGAGCCGGCTTGCCGGCGATCGCGGTGTTTCAGGCACCATAAATATTGGCCGACCCACCGCTATCGCCGGCAAGCCGGCTCCTACAGGGATTGGCGTTGCCGGTTATTCATGCCCATGGGATCCTTGATGCCTTTGCTTTTAGGGACGCTGTTGATCCATGACCTCTTCATCCGCCGCTTCACCCCGTCTCATCCGCATCGCCGCCGCCCTGTTGATCGGGCCCGACGGTCGCACCCTGCTGGTTCGCAAGCGCGGTACCGAGGCGTTCATGCAGCCGGGCGGGAAGATCGAAGCCCATGAACAACCGGTCCACGCCCTGGCCCGTGAGCTGGAAGAAGAGCTGGGCTTGACCATCGATCCCGCGCACGCCACTTACCTGGGGCCATTCTCGGCGCCGGCGGCCAACGAGCCGGGATTTGTCGTGCACGCCGAACTCTTTCAGCTGACGATCGATTCAAAAGTAACCCCGGCGGCCGAGATCGAAGAGGTGCGCTGGATCGACCCGGCCACCGACGGTGATCTCACGCTGGCGCCATTGACACGAGACCTGATCCTGCCGTTTTATCGAGCTTCGCTGACAGCGAACACCTGATCATTCACGCCAAGGACCCGCCATGATCCCGCTTCAAGACTTGCTGATCTTCGCCGCTGCCGCGTTGCTGATGGTGCTGACGCCGGGGCCGAACATGATCTACCTGATCTCTCGTTCGATCTGTCAGGGACGCAAGGCCGGGGTGACGTCGTTGCTCGGTGTGGTTGCGGGGTTTTTCGTGCACCTGTTCGCGGCGGCGGCGGGTTTGACGGCGGTGTTCCTGGCAGTGCCGCTGGCCTATGAAGTGTTGAAGTGGGCCGGCGCGCTGTACCTCGTATGGCTGGCCTGGCAAGCGGTGAAACCGGGCGCTCGCTCGCCGTTCGAGGCGCAGCAATTGCCACCGGACTCGTCGCGCAAACTGATCACCATGGGTTTCCTGACCAGTGCCCTGAACCCGAAAATCGCCGTGTTTTACCTGTCGGTGTTTCCCCAATTCATCACCCCAGAGCACGGTTCGGTGTTTACCCAAAGCCTCGTCCTGGGGTTGACCCAGATCAGCGTCAGTTTCTGCGTCAACCTGTTGATCGCGCTGTTCGCCGCAGGCATTGCCTCGTGGTTCGTCCACAACCCGACCTGGCTGGCGGTACAGCGTTATTTCATGGGGTTTGTGCTGTCGGCGCTGGCGGTACGGCTGATGCTTGAGCAACGGAAGGCGGCGTGACATGTGGATTGAACGGCTGGACGCAAGTCACGCGCTGGATTATCGGGCGCTGATGCTCGAAGCCTACGACCGGCATCCCCAGGCTTTTACTTCCACGGTGCGCGAGCGCGCCACGATGCCGCTGAGCTGGTGGGAGTCGCGCCTGACCGGCAAGCTGGACGTGGTGTTCGGCGCGTTCGAGGAAGGGAAGCTGGCGGGCATCGTCGGGCTGGCATTCGAGCCTCGGGAGAAGGCCCGGCACAAGGCGACGCTGTTTGGCATGTACGTGACCGGCGAGGTTCGCCAGCGCGGGCTCGGTTATCAATTGGTGCAGGCGGCACTGGCCGAAGCGCAAACCCGACCGGGCCTGAAGCTGCTCCAGCTGACCGTCACCGCCGGCAACGACGCGGCTTTCAACCTGTACCAGCGCTGCGGCTTCATCCAGTTCGGCCTGGAACCGATGGCGGTGCGGGTGGGCGAGGACTACTTCGACAAGATCCACATGTGGCGCGAGCTCTGAGGCACGACCGAGAGCCCTGTGGGAGCGAGCCTGCTCGCGATTGCGGTACGACATTCAACATCTCTGCTGCCTGACACTCCGTATTCGCGAGCAGGCTCGCTCCCACAGGGGGCGTGTCGTCCTATTTGACGGCGCTGACACCATCCAATGTCGAGAACGACGTGTCCTTGGCCGTCAGCAGAAAGTCACGCATATACGGCGCATCCAGCATGTCCGCGCGAATCCCCGCATACAAGGTCGCGAACAAGCCTTTCTCACCCAGCCGCTTGCCCTTCACGTAGCCCCGTGAGCTGTACTCATGCAGCGCCCAGTGCGGCATGCCGCACACACCACGGCCGCTGGCCACCAGCTGCATCATCATCACCGTCAGTTCCGAGGTGCGGACCTGCGCCGGTTCGATGTCGGCCGGCTCGAGGAAACGGGTGAAGATGTCCAGCCGATCCCGTTCCACCGGGTAGGTGATCAGGGTTTCCGTGATCAGGTCTTCGGGGACGATGTATGGCTTGCTCGCCAACCGATGCTGGTTGGCCACCGCCAGCATCGCTTCATAGGTGAACAGCGGCACGTAGGTGATGCCGGCGATGTCCAGCGGATCGGAAGTCACCACCAGGTCCAGGTCGCCACGGGCCAGGGCGGGAAGCGGCGCGAAAGAGAAGCCCGAGGCCAGGTCCAGTTCGACTTCCGGCCAGGCATCGCGGAACTGGTCGATGGTCGGCATCAGCCACTGGAAGCAGCTGTGGCACTCGATCGCCATGTGCAAACGCCCTGCGGTGCCACCGGCCAGCCGCGCGATGTCGCGCTCGGCGCCGCGCAGCAGCGGCAGGGTGGCGTCGGCCAGTTGCAGCAGGCGCAAACCGGCGCTGGTGAACCGCACCGGTTTGGTCTTGCGCACGAACAAGGGCATGCCCATGCGCTCCTCCAGCTCCTTGAACTGGTGGGACAACGCCGACTGCGTCAGATGCAAGCGGTCGGCCGCATCCACCAGGCTGTCGGCTTCGCGCAAGGCGTGCAGGGTCTTGAGGTGACGGATTTCAAGCACCGGAGGGCTCCATGAGGAAAACTTGTGATCAACACGAAAAGGTTGAGTTTGTCTCATGTTGGCCTGGCTGTCGACAATGGCGCCATCTTTTACAAGGAGAAATTCACCATGGCGCTGGCCCACACACTTGGTTTTCCACGCATTGGCGCGGACCGCGAACTGAAAAAAGCCCTCGAATCCTACTGGAAGGGCGATCTCGATCAGGACGCGCTGAACAGCGTCGGCCGCCAACTGCGCGCCACCCACTGGCAATTGCAGAAAGACGCCGGCATCGACTTGCTGCCGGTCGGCGACTTTGCCTGGTACGACCAGGTGCTGACCCATTCCCTGACGTTCGGTGTGATCCCGGAGCGTTTCGACAGCACCCGGGACGAGCGTGGCCTGCCGACCCTCGACACGCTGTTCGCCATGGCCCGTGGCGCCACGACGACCTGCTGCGGCGGTGAACACACTGAAGCGCAATACGCCCAGGAACTGACCAAGTGGTTCGACACCAACTACCACTATCTGGTCCCGGAATTCAGCGCCGACCAACAGTTCAAGCTGAGCTGGGAACAGCTGTTCGACGAAGCCGCCGAAGCCAAGGCCCTCGGCCACAACGTCAAGCCGGTGATCATCGGCCCGCTGACCTATCTGTGGCTGGGCAAGGCCAAAGGCAACGACTTCGACAAACTCGACCTGCTGGAACGCCTGTTGCCGATCTACGGCGAAATCCTCGGTCGCCTCGCGGCCCAAGGCGTGGAGTGGGTGCAGATCGATGAGCCGATCCTGACCCTCGACCTGCCGCAGGAATGGAAAAACGCCTTCGAGCGCGCCTACCACATCCTCCAGTATTCGCCGCTGAAAAAACTGGTGGCGACCTACTTCAGCGGCCTGCAGGACAACCTCGGCCTGGCCGTCGGCTTGCCGGTGCAAGGCTTGCACATCGATGCGGTGCGCGCCCCTGACCAGCTGCTTCACGTATTGGATCGCCTGCCGACCTACAAGATTCTTTCGGTGGGCCTGGTCAACGGCCGCAACGTCTGGCGCTGCGAACTGGAGCCGGTGTTGGAGCAACTGCAGTTTGCCCAGGAACGCTTTGGCGACAACCTGTGGGTCAGCAGCTCCTGCTCGCTGCTGCACAGCCCGGTGGACCTTGAACGCGAAGACAAACTCGACCCGGAACTGAAAAGCTGGCTGGCGTTTGCCGTGCAGAAGTGTGGCGAGATCGCCGTGCTGCGCGATGCCCTCAACGACCCGCAAGCACCGAAAGTGCAGGCGGCCCTGGCCGAAAGTCGCGCTATCGTTGCCAGCCGTGCGCAATCTCCGCGCATTCATAAAACCGAGGTGCAGGCACGGATCAAAGCCATCGACGCGACCGACAGCCAACGCCAGTCAGCATTCGCCAAACGCATCGAGCAACAGCGTGCGCGCCTGAAATTGCCAGCGTTCCCGACCACCACCATCGGTTCGTTCCCGCAGACCGCTTCGATCCGTCTGGCACGCCAGGCGTTCAAGCAGGGCAAGCTGTCGGCGAACGATTACACCGACGCCATGCACCACGAAATCCGTCACGCCGTGCAGGTCCAGGAACGCCTGGGGCTGGACGTGCTGGTGCACGGCGAAGCCGAACGCAACGACATGGTCGAGTACTTCGCCGAGCAGCTCGATGGCTACTTGTTCACCCGGTTCGGCTGGGTCCAGAGCTATGGTTCACGCTGCGTAAAACCGGCGGTGATCTACGGCGACCTGAGCCGCCCGAAAGCCATGACGGTCGACTGGATCCGCTATGCGCAGAACCAGACCGACAAGGTCATGAAAGGCATGCTCACCGGTCCCGTGACGATGCTGATGTGGTCGTTCCCCCGTGAAGACATCTCGCGCAAGATCCAGGCGCAGCAACTGGCGCTGGCCTTGCGTGACGAAGTGGTCGACCTGGAAGCCGCCGGGATCAAGATCGTGCAGATCGACGAAGCGGCGTTCCGCGAAGGCTTGCCGCTGCGCCGGGCGCAATGGCAGGAATACCTCGAGTGGGCGGTGGAAGCGTTCCGTTTGAGTGCCAGCGGTGTGCGCGATGAAACGCAGATTCACACGCACATGTGCTACAGCGAATTCAACGACGTGATCGAAGCCATCGCGGCGATGGACGCGGACGTCATCACCATTGAAACCTCGCGTTCGGACATGGAATTGCTGGAGGCTTTCGAAGCCTTCGACTACCCGAACGACATCGGTCCGGGCGTCTACGACATCCACTCGCCACGGGTGCCGGACACGGCGGAAATGGTCAAGTTGATGAGCAAGGCGGTGAAACGGATTCCCGCCGAGCGCCTGTGGGTCAACCCCGATTGCGGCCTGAAGACCCGGGCCTGGCCGGAGACCGAAGCGGCATTGGTCAACATGGTCGCCGCCGCCCGCCAGCTGCGCAGCCAACTGGCCTGACACAAATCCTTGTAGGAGCCAGCTTGCTGGCGATGGCGTCCGTCCAGTCAATAGATAGTTCGACTGGACCACCGCTATCGCCAGCAAGCCGGCTCCTACAGGTCGGGGTGATGTTCAGATAGCGAGCGTCACAGTGGCGTTCTGAGGTTTTCGAAATGTGGTAGCACCGCCGACTTTTTGCCGATATCGGCGTAAGGCAGGTCGGGGTTGTCAGCGTGGGTCAGTGAAAGGTGTTCCGGCAATTTCAAATGCGCTTTCTCGAACTCGTTGAAGCGTGGCGCAGCCTTGGAATAGTGAAAGTGGGCGTACCACAGCACTTCGTGAGGCGTTTTCGTCAGGTCCCAGATTTCATACTCCTGCAAATAGTCGTTTTTGCGCCCCCCGCGTGTGCCGAGTTTTTTCATCGGACTCGTCTTGCGGACCTCGACCACCCCTTGCTTGACAAGGTCGTCCAACATTCCGTCGGTAGGTTTCCGGGTCTGCAATGCCTGGCGGGTTCGCAGGGCACGCCCGGTGGCGATCAGCTCGCTGGCCTTGTCGCGCAGCTGTGCAATGAGGGTGTCTTGCGGTGAAAGCGCTTCGATGTTGCTGGCGCGATGGCTGAGCTCATTAGCCTCCTTGAGCATCATGTCTTCCAGATCGACGGGGAGCATGCCCTGGGCCGCATAGGACTGAACCTTTGTCTGATAGACCTGTTGGGAGGCCAATTTCTGACGTGCCTCCGTCACCAATGATTCAAGGCTTCTTCGCGTTGAAGGGGCCGACTGTTGCCGCGGATTTTTCAGGCGAAACCGACCGTTCGTTGCTGGCTCCCAGACCTCCTTATAGCCGTCTCGACCCGTCAGGGTGTATTGGCGCTGTCGAGTCGCCGGCTCCCAATGTTCTACCCCGATCAGCAGATCGTCATTTTCGGTGGTGAACACTTTTTTGCTGATGGTGCCAACCGGGGCTGGCGGTGGCGCGATGTCGAGTGCCTTGCGTGCCCGTTCGCTCATTTTCTCAATGCCGTCCAGCAACGGCGGCACGGCATCCAGATGGAAGTGCTGTGGATAACTGGCGGTCCAGGCATTCATGGCTCGCCGGAATTGATCGTACTGGTCGATGCAGTCTTGAAGAATCTGGTTGCGCTGTCCCCGTGTGGCCGTCACTTCGTGCAGGCTGAACTGGGTGAACAGTGCCCGGTCGACCTCGGTCCTTTTGGCGCGCGTCTGGCCCTGAAGAATGAACCAGGACACCTCGCGGGTGGTGTCATAGCGAGTGACCGTCTCCAGCAGGTTGCCCGTTCTCAGGTAGAGAATGTTTGCCTCGTTGAGGCGTCCGTTCAGCATCGTGACTTCCGGGGTCAGCTGCGCTTTTTCCAGGCGGACGCTGATGCGTTGATACCAGTGGTTGAGGTCACGCATCAGCGACTCAATGGTGTCGAACTCTGTCAGCATTTCCAGTCGCAGTTTGCGGATGTCTTCAAGCGTGCTTAGCCGTTCGGTGAGGGCGGTCGCAGGTATCTCATCGAGATTGTCCGTCAGTGCATCGATGCGGTTCATCAACGGCTCGACCCGATGATTGACGATGAACAGCCGCTGCTTGTACCGGTCTGCCATCAACAAGGCACCGCTGCTCTGGAATTCCATGAGCACGCGCCGCTTGTTGCCGTGGGTGAGTGGAAGCAGGTCGGACAGGGTTTGCGCATGGCGGGTAGCCAGTTCGATATCGCCAATGCAGGCTGAATCCGCCGCTTTGGCCAGACTCGAACGCTGATCTGGCGACGCAGTGTTGTAGGCGTTGAGGGCAATGTCTGTTCGCTTTATCCGGGTATCGATTTGCAGGGCGAGGTTATCGGCAGCGTCGGTCAGGGCCTGATGACGGCGATGAGCCTGATCGACCCACCAACGTGGCAGCCGCTCCCGGATCGTGGCCGGCCACAGCGGATCCAGCGCGTCGGCCATGTGCCCGAGCAGGTTTCCGCCGCCGAGGCCGCCACCTTCGAAGGTCGTCCCGTAAACACCGAACCAGGTGTCCCATTGGCCGTCTTCGCCCAAAGCAATGGGTTGCTTGTAGGTTTTGCGGCTGTTGCCGGTCAGGCGCCAGTTGCGCGAGTCGCTGCTCCACTCGACCTGGAACACGCGGCCCTGACGGACGATGAAGTCACCGTCTGCATGCCGGTAGATTTGGCGGTAGGCACCGTGGGTCGTCGGTTGCAGCCCGGCCAACGACAGCGGTTTTTCATATTCGTACCCGGCGAAGCGTGCGACGACATGCCGGGCCTGGTGCATGGACGGCACTTGCAACGCGGCTGCGCTGGCACTCAACGCACGGAGCTGGCGGGTACGCGTCAAGGTGCGAGCGCCCGAGCCAAGGGCGGAGGTAATGGCCTCTCCCGGCAGCAGGTCCATCGCCGCATCGATCAATGACAACAACACCGATCCCAGTTCTGTCACCCCGTCCCCCACGTCTCCACGCAAAAAGGCCGCGACCGCCTGGTTTGCAGCGGTCCAGGCATCGTAGAGGGCGACGGCCGTACCGATGAAGGGCAGTAAGCCGATGGCCATTTTGATGTAGGCGAAGGCGCGCGGACCTTGCAGGGCGTAACGCTCAAGGTACAACGCATCGTTGGAACGGGACGAGCCGCGATGGGCTTCAATCAGGCGGCCCATATGGGCGTTGAGTAAATGGGCCGCCAGGGAAGTGGTGACCGGCCAGGCTGCTCCCACACCGATCATCGCATCGAAGTATTTGTCTTGCGCCTGATTGATCCGGCTGACATGGGCGTGGAAATCGCCTTGCAAAGCCCGGCCGGCCAAATACCTGATCATCGAGTCCTGAGCGCACAGATTGAACAGCGCCTTGCGCGCGGCTTCCAGGTTGTCGTATCGACGCAGAAAACGGTTGTCAGGGCTGTCCGGCGTGTACAGCAGGGTCACACCGCTGACCTGTTCCTGGATGAAGGTCACACCGGAAAGGGTGACGCCTCCTTCGTTCGGTGTGTCCTTGCCGCCCACGCTAAGGTGAGCCGGCAGCATCACCACGCGTTTGCCGCCGGTGCGCCAGGCGGCGGGTGTATGGGCATCGATGGCGATGTTGAGGATGCGCAGATCATCGGGGCTGATCTGCTTCTGCAGGTGCGCCAATTCGCCCTGCAACCTGAGCGTCAGGCGCCAGGGTTCGATCAGGCATTCACGGCGGTGTTCGTTGACGAATACCGTCTCGTCCACCGAGCCGCTGAACGCATGCTGAATCTGCTTTTCATAGGCCTTGGGCAGGTCCAGATCCGGCAGGGTCTTTCGTAAATAAGTCAGCTTGATGCCGTTGAACAGTGTGATTTGTTCCTGCGGCACGGTTGCCGTGACCTCCAGTCGCATGAAGACCAGTCGCTGCGAAAAAGCGTCCTGCTGTACCGAATGGACATTGTCGATGTTGAGTTGGGCCAGGTCCTCCAGCGACATTTTGCTGTACCTGGCACCTGCTACCATGACCGACGTTTCGACCTTCCCGGCCGGTGTCGTGGAGTAGCGCTTTTCCCACGCGACGGAATCGGGCAGGTGCAGATGCACATCGAAATCGCCCTTGATGTTGAAGTCTTTTCGCAGTCGGGCTTGCAGGTGTCGCCGGGTGAAGTCGTGGCGCGGTTCAAGCAGGACCGTCATCAATTCGTGGCTGCGATGCATGGCCACGATGTACGCCTGGATCAGCCCCTTGAGTTTGCTGCGATCGTTCGCTGACAGTTTGGCGAGCAAGTCCGGAAGGCGGGCGGCCAAGGTCGCGCTGCGGTCTTGCTCCAGTTCATGCGCGAAAGCCAGGCTTCGGGCAGCATTTACCGGCACTTGCAGCGCGGCAAGTGTCCGCTTGCGCAAGGCGTCGAGTTGTTCGGTTTGCAGTGCCTTTTGGTCAGGCCTGGCAGTGCGCTGGCGTATGCCGGCTGCCTGGATGTCGAAATCGCTGTTGAGCTGATTCAGCGCGTAATTCAGCGGATCGCCGCTGATGGTTTTCAGTTGCAGTGCCAGGTGACTCGCGTTGTCGTCGATCTTCAACAACTGACGCTCCAGCTCCCGCCGACTGGCGAATCGTTGCAGGCCGCCGCCGGTGCCGGGCCAGTAAAGCAACAGGCTGTGAGTGGAAGCGGCGTCCGGCAGTGCGTCGGCGTGGGTCATCACAAGCGGTCCGCTGAGTTCCTGGGTGTTGACCTTGGGTGGCGCGCCGTCCTGTTCGCTGTACCTCAGGGCCAGGCTTGCCGCCGCGCTGTCGGCACCCGGTTCGTCAGGTGTATCGAGCAGCGCATTGATCAGGGAGAACTCCTCTTCGGTCAGTTGCTCAAGCAACCGCTGAATCCCGGCCTCGGCATGCAGCGCGTCCTTGTGAGCCTGGTGCAGGGCGATGAAGTCCTTGTTCGAGGCGATGTCTTCAAGCGCCAGTTCCCGCTGGAGCAGGGTGGATGCGGCCTTGTCGGCGGCTTGTTCGGCGTTTTCCAGTGACTGTTGCAGTGCCTTGATCGCGTTGAGGTCTCCCGCTTTTTTTCGCAAGGCTTCAAGCCGGTCGCGTTGCGCGTATGAGGCCGCTTGGCGTTGTGACCAGGGAATGTCGGCGTACAGGCTGCCGAACAAGGATTGTTCTTCATGGTCGCCTGCCGTCGTTGCTACGGGGAGCGGCTCAAGACTCGGTGGTGCCGCAAGTACTTGGCTGATGCTGCGCTGGTGATCGATGAGGTCCACATCGACCATGGCTCGGGCGCCTTGATCGGCCAGTCCGGGCTTTCCAGCGGAACCGTTGCGCAAGGCGGCGAGCTGGGCCGTTTGCTGATCGGCCAGCAGCTCGGTCATGCCTGCTGCGGGTGTCTCCATCAGCAACAAATGCGGCTTCAATTGTTCGACCGTCAGAGTGCGTTCGGCGAAGGCCCTTTGAACCGTCGCCTCGAAATGGATGCGGTACAACTGACTGGCCCGTTCACGGCGCGACACCGGCGTGCCGGGGGCGCGGGCGTCCCAATAGGCGTTCCAGCGCTCCTTGATGAACGGCTCGACGTTCAATGCCTTAAGCCGTGTGAGCAACTGCATCGGTGTCAGGGCGAAGAGGGCGTGGGACGAGGCCAGGCCGACGACCCGGCACTGCGTGTCCAGCGTGCTGTCCAGTTCAGGATGCTGGAAGACAAACGCCAAGGCCTCCGTGATCAAAACGAACCGTTCGCCGTGTTCAGCGGTGGCGGAGAATTGCAGGCCGACGGCGTGAGCATCCAGGTCCAGCTGTTGTTTCAGCAAGCGCTCAAGTGACGTCCGAACGGACGGCACACCGGCGAACAGCTCGCGCAAACGCTCGGCGCTTTCGCGCCAGCGGGCCGAGGCGCTGTGGCGCAGGCTCTCGTCGTAGCTGTTCGGCAGGGGCGATGAGGGTGGCAGGATGATGGGGACGGGAGGGGGGAGATCGGCGAAAAGGTTATCGGTCATTGCGCGCAGGGCTCGGTGTGACGGAGCGGACATTCCACTCCTTGAACGAGCCATTTAAGGAAACTCCGGTTGAGCTGTGGCACTACATAGTTACCGCACCGACCACTCGGCGATATTCATCAAACTGTCACGCAACTGTGGCAGCGCGCTTGAACAAATTTCATCAGACTCGCGCTCTACTGGGGTTCTGCGTTTTGGTGTTTTTTCATGCGTGCTTTGTTTTTTTCAGCGGCCATTTTTCTGGGCGCCTTGTTCAGCCTGCCGTCCCTGGCGGCCTCTCGTTGTGATGTGAATGTTCCGACCGAACATGTCGATCTGGCACAGGTGAGCCTGGCGTACCAGAGCATCGGTCGTGCTTCGGATCCGGCCTTGTTGCTGGTGATGGGGCTGGGCGGGCAGTTGATTCACTGGCCGGACGAGGTGGTTGTTGCGCTGTGTCAGCAAGGGTTCCGGGTGATTCGTTATGACAACCGCGATGTCGGCCTGTCCACTTGGCGGCAGGCGCCTGCCGAGGCCAACCTAACGTTCGAAGTGCTGCGCTACAAACTGGGTTTGCCGGTGTCGTCGCCGTACTCGCTGACGGACATGGCCGATGATGGGCTGGGCCTGATGGATGCGTTGCACGTCGAGCAGTTTCATGTGCTGGGCGCGAGCATGGGCGGGATGATAGCCCAGCGCATGGCGGCCATGGCGCCGCAGCGGGTCGAGAGCCTGACGTTGATCATGACCACTTCCGGTGCTGAAGGTTTGCCGGCACCGAGCGCGGCGCTGGTGCAGTTGTTGTCGCGTCGTGGCGCACCGAATCGTGAGGTGGCGCTGGAGCAGCAGGCTGATTTGCTGGCGGCGTTGGGCAGTCCGACGGTGAGTGATGATCGGCAGGCATTGTTGCACCAGGCGGCGCTGTCCTATGACCGTGCGTTCAATCCCGAGGGGGTGAAGCGTCAGATCATGGCGATCCTTGCCGAGCCGAGCCGGGTGACGTTGTTGAATCAGCTGCGGGTGCCGACGCTGGTGGTGCATGGGACGGCCGATCCGTTGTTGCCGGTGATGCATGGGGTGCATTTGGCGGCGCATATCCAGGGTAGTCAGTTGAAGCTGATTCCGGGGTTGGCGCATCGGTTTCAGGAGGCGTTCAAGGCGCCGTTGCTGGCGGCGGTGTTGCCGTATTTGCAGGCTCATCGTGAGGACACTTCGCACTGGGCGCAGATTGATCCGGTGGTCGAGCATAATCTTCTGTAATCGCTCCCGCGGTGGATCGGGTTCACGCGGTGCAACGGGTTCACGCGATGCAAATTGTAGGAGCCGGCTTGCCGGCGATGGCGGCCTGTGAGTGGACCATGTTCTTTCAGGTGTACATATCCATTCCTGCGGTAACGGCCACCTATGGTTTCGCCCTTACGGCGAGTCCCTTTGGCAAACGCCCCAAAGGAACCAAAGGTCTTGCCCCAGCGTCCGGCCCCTCGCCTAGGCTCGGCGTTCCCTCGCTCCGGTCCTGCTCCGTGGGCCCGCCGCCATCGGCCATCCATGGCCGGGGGCGGCTAACCCGGCATCCATGCCGGGTTGCCCACTGCGCAGAACCTCCACTCGGCCTCCCGAAGGGGCAGGCAGATCAAGATCAAGAGCTGCAGGCGAGCTAACGCTCGACCTGATGAGTGGTGAAAAGCGGGTGTACGCCGATCTGCTTTTGTAGGAGCCGGCTTGCCGGCGATAGCGGCCTGCCAGCCGACCTGCTCTCGCGGATGTACCCCGCCTTTGTAGGAGCCGGCTTGCCGGCGATAGCGGCCTGTCAGCCGACCTGCTTTTGCGGATGTACCATGCCTTTGTAGGAGCCGGCTTGCTGCGGGCGGCGTTCCGACGATGGCGTCCGTAGAAGCACCGCAAAATCCAGAATTTTTCGCCAGCAAGCCGGCTCCTACAGGAGATCGGGTTCACAGGGTTAAATTTGTAGGAGTGAGCCTGCCAGCCGACTTGTCTCCCGCATATTCAGGTGTATCGTCTGACCTTTGTGGCCCGTATCCAGTCTGCGAGGTGTGTAATGACTGCCCCCCTGAAAATCGATTTCGTCAGCGACGTGTCCTGCCCCTGGTGCGTCGTCGGTCTGTACGGTCTGACCCAGGCGCTGGATCTGCTGGGTGATGAGGTCCAGGCCGAGATCCGTTTCCAGCCGTTCGAGCTGAACCCGAAGATGGGGCCTGAAGGGCAGAACATCACCGAGCACATCACCGAGAAATACGGTTCGACCCCGGAACAATCCCGGAAGAACCGCGAAATGATTCGGGAGCGCGGCGCCGAGGTCGGGTTTGCTTTTCGTACGGATGGCAACAGCCGTATCTACAACACGTTCGATGCTCATCGTCTGTTGTACTGGGCCGGGCTGGAAGGGTTGCAGTTCAATCTGAAGGAGGCGCTGTTCAAGGCGTATTTCACCGACGGCGGCAACCCTTCCGACCACGCTCAACTGGTGCAGATTGCGCAAAGTGTTGGCCTGGATCGTCAGCGGGCCGAGGCGATCCTGGCCTCGGACGAGTTCGCCAAAGAGGTCCGCGAGGAAGAACAGCTTTGGCTGTCCCGCGGGGTGAGTTCCGTGCCGACGGTGGTGTTCAACGGGCAGTACGCGGTCAGCGGCGGGCAGCCGGTGGAGACCTTTGTCGCAGCGATCCGGCAGATCATGAGCGAAGCGAAAGGCGGTACGGTCAGCTGATGTCTGTCGGTTGAAAGTAAATATATCAATGTGCCACTATGGTTTTTGCCGTCGCTGCCGATACAGGCAGCGACGTTTTTAATCATAGGGACTTGATCCATGACACTTCACGCTTTTCGCACGTGGGCAGCGCTCACTCTGCTCGCTTGCCTGACCCTCACCGGCTGCGCCCACATTCAACCGCCTGTTCCGCTGGACAAACAATTCTGGGATGCCAAAGAGCCGACCATCGGCGTGGCCATTACCGTGGTGCCGCCACCGGTGCTGGCGCTGACCGGTAATCAGGGGATTCTCGATTACGCGATCAACCGAGGCGTGAACAGCAAGCTCAGCGACAACGTCGAAAAATGGCAGGTGCGCGACCTGGATACCTTGCCCGACGCCATCGTGGCCAAGCTGCAAGCCAAGGGCTACAAGGTTAAGCGCATCAATGAACCGGTCGATCTCAAGGTCTACAAGGAAAACAGTTTCCGCGAAGGCTACACGGTCCGCGACTTGACCCCGATCAAGGCCACCTACGGTGTTGATCGTCTGCTGCTGGTGAATGTCTTCACCACCGGCGCCACCCGCAGCTACTACAGCATCGTCCCGACCAGCGTGCCGATGGCGCAGGTGAGCGGGCAGGGCATGGTGGTCGACCTGGCCGACAACAAACTGCTGTGGTTCAAACCCTTTGCTGCCGTGCAAGCGGCTCAGGGCGAATGGGATGAGCCGACCTACACCAACCTGTCCAACGCCTTCTACCAGGCCATGGACAACAGCCGTCAGCAAATGATCACGCCGTTCGAACAATGAAGCGCTCGATCATGGGGGCCAGTGCGCTGGCCCTGTTGATGCTCGCAGGCTGTGCGCAGAAACCGGCGCCCGAAGCCGGTTTCAGGTCGCAAAGTGCCGCGTCGTATGTCCAGGCCCACGGGCTGAAAGTGGACATGCAGTTGCCGCAGGCGTTTGTCGGCGCGAGCACGGTGATTGACGCCAAGGCCGCGCAGGACGCGGCGGAGTCGAGCCATAACCTGGTGGCGAGTTCCGGCAATACGGCCGGGTTGGCCGGCCTGCTGGTGGCGAGCCTGATCAACACGCAGATGGGCAGCGGCAGTTTGCAGCGCGACGCGGAAAAGGTTGCGCTCAAGGACTCACGTCCGATGGCCGACCTGCTCGCCGGCGTACCATTGCAGGAACGCCTGCAACAGCGTTATCAGCAAGCCTCACAAGTGGCCGGGCTCAAGCAAGGCGAAGGGCAGGTTACCGCACGTCTGGTGATCGAACCGAAACTGATGCTCACCCCCGATCGCGGCAGTTTTGTACTGGTCAATCAGGTGCAGGTTCAGGACATCGCCGGTTCCGCGCTGTATCGCATGCGCATCGAGGTGGCCAGTCAGCCGATCCGTCGTTGCGGCAAGCAATGCATCGACGACGGTGGCCTGGATCTGGCGAAGGTCACGGCGGTGCTCGACGAGTGCATCGACGAGTCCATGCGCGTCCTGGCCACTGACCTGATGCTGCCGGCACCGCCGGAAGCGGCCCAGGAAACCTTGCGTTATGTGCTGGATGGCCAGCGTGTGGTCGAGCGCGGTTATCAGTTGGCCAACAACGGCACCTACTGGCGTTATCGCAATCTCTACGGCGCGGTGAAGTCCGTGCCGGTGCCGTTCGAGGATGCGTTGACGCAAGCACAGTTGCAGAAAGTCTACGCCCACTGAAACGCAATCCCCTGTAGGAGCCGGCTTGCCGGCGATAGCGGTGTATCAGTCAACTTATTTACTGACTGGACGGACGCCATCGCCGGCAAGCCGGCTCCTACAGGGGGATCGGGTTTACATGGGGAAGTGGTCAGACGTGGACGCGCAGCCACACGCTGACGAGAACCGTCGCCGCCATCAACCACGCCACCGCCGCCACGGCGAGTGACGCTTCCAGCCGCATCCGGTCCACCATCACGTACAGCGTCGCCAGGTAGATGAAGTACGGAATGATCGACCACATCCCGAACACGATGGTGGTTTTCAGATCCTCCACCGAGCGCCCCTTGCCGACGATGTAGTGCGCAATCAGCGCAAAGGTCGGAAACAGCGGCACCAGGCCGGCGATGTAATAATTTCGGGTCTTGGCCAGCGCCGCGAGGATCAGCACCACCGCCGCACCCAGGGTGGCTTTGAGAATCAGGTCCATCAGTGGCTCAGTCCGTACTTCTTCACTTTGTCGAACAGCGTGGTCTTGGCCATGCCCAGTTCCAGGCTGGCCTGGGTCAGGTTGCCGCCGCTGCGTTGCAAGGCGTCGCCAAGCAGGTTGCGCTCGAAGGCTTCCACCGCTTCGGCGAAGGCCAGGCCCTGCGTGCTGCCACTGGCACCGGGTTTCTTGAAGGCCGGCAGACCGAGGGCGAAGCGCTCGGCGACGTTGCGCAGTTCACGCACGTTGCCCGGCCATTCGTGGCTCATCAGGTGCGACAGGGTCTGGTTGTCCAGTTCCGGCGCGGCGCGGTCGAAGCGCAGGGATGATTGCTGCAGGAAGTGCTCGAACAGTTGCAGGATGTCTTCGCGGCGCTCACGCAGCGGCGGCAGTTCCAGGGTCACGACGTTGAGGCGGTAGTACAGGTCGCTGCGGAATTCGCCGGCCTTGCTCGATTCGTCGAGGTCGGACTTGGTTGCGGCGATCACCCGGCAATCCACCGCCACGCTCTGGTTCGAGCCGAGGCGCTCCAGGGTGCGCTCCTGCAATACCCGCAGCAGTTTGATTTGCAACGGCAGCGGCATGCTTTCCACTTCGTCGAGGAACAGCGTGCCACCGTCGGCGTGTTCGATCTTGCCGATCCGCCGCTTGCCGGCACCGGTAAAGGCATTCGCCTCGTGGCCGAAGATTTCACTTTCGAACAGGTTTTCCGGCAGACCGCCGCAGTTCAGCGCGACGAACTGCTTGGTGTGGCGCCGGCTGAAATCATGCAGGCAGCGCGCAACCAGTTCTTTACCGGTGCCGGTTTCGCCTTCGATCAGCACGTTGGCCGAGGTGTCGGCAACGTTGGCGATCAGCTCGCGAAGGTTCTGCATCGCCGGCGAACGGCCGATGATCCGGCCTTCCAGCGAATCACGTTCCGCCAGTTGCCGGCGCAGCGAAGAGACTTCCCGCGCCAGGCTGCGTTGCTCCAGGGCGCGACGCGCGACATCCACCAGGCGTTCCGGGGAGAAGGGTTTCTCCATGAAGTCATAGGCGCCTTTCTGCATTGCGCCGACGGCCATTGAAATATCGCCGTGGCCGGTGATCAACACCACCGGCAGGCTGCGGTCACGCGCTTTGAGCCGGTTCAGCAGTTCGAGGCCATCGATGCCCGGCAGGCGGATGTCGCTGATGACGATGCCGGCAAAATTGTCGCCGACCCGCTCCAGCGCTTCTTCGGCACTGCCCACGCCGATGCAGGGAATGTCTTCCAGGGTCAGCGCCTGTTGGCAGCCGAGCAGCACATGGGGGTCGTCTTCGACGATCAGCACACTAAGGTCGTTGTTCATATCGGCTCGGCAAGGGTAGGGCTTACCAACGGTAAACTGAGTACGAAGGTGGTACCACCGCTGGCCGGGTGTTCGACACCCAGGTGTCCGCCGGTGGCGGCGGCCAGGCTCGCGGAGAGGGTCAGGCCGAGGCCCAGGCCTTGTTCGCCGGGTTTGGTGGTGAAGAAGGGTTCGAACAAATGTTTGCGCGCTTCGGCATCGATGCCATGGCCATTGTCGCGCACGCGCAGGCGATATTTACCATCGAAGGCTTCGCCTTCCAGCCACAGCTCCGGCAGCGGTTGGGCCTGCATGGCGTCGAGGGCGTTGCCGATCAGGTTGACCAGAATCTGCTCCAGGCGGGTCTGGTCGATCTGCACCTGGACGTCGGCGAATTCACGATGCAATTGCAGAGGAACGCTTTCGACGCGGCCGCCGAGCAGTTGCAGCGCGGCGTCCACCGCTTTGCCCAGGCAGGCCTGACCCTTGTCGTCGCCGCGTCGGGCGAAGGAGCGCAGGCTGGCGGTGATACGGCCCATGCGGTCGATCAGTTCGTTGATGGTCTTGAGGTTGGTGCTGGCCACGTCCAGCTGGCCGCGCTCGAGAAAACGCACGGTGTTGCCGGACAAGGTCCGCAGCGCCGCCAGCGGCTGGTTCAATTCGTGGGCGATGCTGGTGGACATCTGGCCGATGGCCGCGAGTTTTCCGGCCTGGACCAATTCATCCTGGGCCCGGCGCAACGTTTCTTCAGCCTGGCGGCGTTCGCGGATCTGGCTCTTGAGCCGTTCGTTGCTGGCGCGCAGGTCGGTGGTGCGTTCGGTAATCCGACGCTCCAGCTGATTGTTGGCTTCCTGCAAGGCTTCCCGGGCGGCGAGGCGGGTGGCGATCACCTTGCGCCGTTCGTTCCAGGCGATCAGCAGGAAGGCCACCAGGGCAAACGCGACCGCCACCAGAATCCCCTGATTGATCGCTTCGCGACGCAAATCCTGAAGGGGTGTGAGCAGGGTGAAATTCCACGGGGTGTCGCTCAAGTTGCGGGTTTGCGAGAGGTAGCTGATGTCCTCTTTGTCGGACTCTACTTCGCTGTTCGCCGGGAAGGTCAGCTTCTCTTCGCCTTCGGCCAGTTTCTCCCGGGCCAGCGGCTGCAATTCGTTTAGCGGGAACCAGTAGTACTGAAGGCTGCGGGCGAGTTTTTCCTTGGTTTCGTCACTCAATGGAATGACTGATTTGAGCCGTCGCGCCGGATCGCTGGAAAGAATGATGATGCCGTTTTCGTCGCTGACGAAGGCTTCCAGGCGCGCCCGCTGCCAGCGTTCTTCCATGGCTTCGAGGCGGACCTTGACCACCGCGACGCCGATGATCTTGCCGTGTTCTTCCAGGCCATGGGCCAGGTAATAACCGGGTTCGCCGTTGGTGCTGCCGATGCCATAGAAGCGCCCCGGCTGGCCGCGCACGGCGTTCTGGAAATAGGCGCGGAAGGACAGGTCTTCACCGAGGTAACTGTCGACGTCGCGCCAGTTGCTGGTGGCCATGACGCGGCCGGTGGTGTCCATCACGTAGATGGCCCGACTGCGGCTGCGCCGGTTCAGGCCTTCGAGGTAATCGTTGACGGTCTGCCGATGTTCCGGCGACGGGTCGGCCAGCAGGGCTGAAACACTGGTTTCGAGTTCCAGCAGGCTGGGCAGGTAGGTGTATTTGCTGATCTCGCTCTCGACGGCGCGGGCGTGCAGTTCGAGCTGACGCTGGCCGTTCTCGCTGAGGCTGCGGATCCCGTAGTGCTCACTGAGCCAGAAGCCGACGTAACCCAATCCGATCATCAGGGCGATGATCAGCGGCGGCAGGAACAAATGGCGGATCAGACGGGGTTTCACGGCGAGTGATGGCGGCGCTGCGCGATGGAGAGTGGGGTCGCATTTCATCACAGATGCCTTGGGTCAACCACAACACAAATCTCAAACCACCACCGCCCCCCGTAGGAGCCAGCTTGCTGGCGATGGTGGGTCAGCCACATTGATGTCGACTGACACTCCATCGCCAGCAAGCTGGCTCCTACAGTGGAACGGTGTGTTTCTTAGTGCTGCAGAATCTTGTTGAGGAAGTGCTGCGTACGCTCGGCGCGGTGGCTGATGTCGCCGAAGAACTCCTCTTTCTTGCAGTCTTCGATGATCTTGCCCGCGTCCATGAAGATCACCCGGTCCGCCACTTTACGGGCGAAGCCCATTTCGTGGGTCACGCACATCATGGTCATGCCTTCGTGGGCCAGTTGCACCATCACGTCGAGCACTTCGTTGACCATTTCCGGATCGAGCGCCGAGGTCGGTTCGTCGAACAGCATGACGATCGGGTCCATCGCCAGCGCACGGGCAATCGCCACACGCTGTTGCTGACCACCGGAAAGCTGGCCCGGATGCTTGTGGGCGTGCGCCGAGAGACCGACGCGCTCCAGCAGTTGCAGGCCTTTCTTGGTGGCTTCTTCCTTGCTGCGGCCCAACACCTTGATCTGCGCGATGGTCAGGTTTTCGGTGATGGTCAGGTGCGGGAACAGCTCGAAATGCTGGAACACCATGCCCACGCGCGAACGCAGTTTCGGCAGGTTGGTCTTCGGGTCGGCGATGGACGTGCCGTCGACCACGATGTCGCCTTTCTGGAATGGCTCCAGTGCGTTGACGCATTTGATCAGGGTCGATTTGCCGGAACCGGACGGCCCGCACACCACGATCACTTCGCCTTTTTTGACCTCGGTGCTGCAATCAGTCAGCACCTGGAAGTCCCCATACCACTTGTTGATGTTTTTGATAGAGATCATACGGCGAACCTTTTTTGCAGACGCTTGACCAGCTGCGAGGCGGCAAAGCTGATGATGAAGTACACGAGACCCGCGAAAATCAGGAACTCATTGGAGCGGCCGATGATGTCGCCACTGGCACGCGAAGCGTTGAGGAAATCCACCAGGCCGACGGCGTAGACCAGCGAGGTGTCCTGAAACAGGATGATGCTCTGTTGCAGCAGCAACGGGGTCATCTTGCGGAACGCTTGCGGCAGGATGATCAAACGCATCATCTGGCCATACGTCATGCCCAGGGCCTGGGCAGCACCCATCTGGCCTTTGGGAATCGACTGCACGCCGGCGCGGACGATTTCGCAGAAGTACGCCGCTTCAAACATCATGAACGCCACGATGCAGGAAGCGAACGCGCCGATCGGCGTGTCTTCGCCGGTGATCCAGCGCAGCACGAACGGCACCGCCAGGTAGAACCAGGTGATGACCAGCAGCAGCGGAATCGAACGGAAGTAGTTGACGTAGGCGCCGGCGATGTTCGACAGCAATTTGCTGTGGGACAGGCGCATCAGCGCGAGGATGGTGCCGAGGATGATCCCGCCGATCACGCCCAGCGCCATCAGTTGCAGGGTCATGACCATGCCGTTCCACAAGCCCGGCAGGGACGGGATGATGCCCGAGAAGTCGAATTCCATCATTTACCCCCTACGGAAATCAGGCCCGGTACGGCGACTTTCTTCTCGACCAGGCGCATCAGCAGCATCAGGCTCATGTTCAGGGTGAAGTAGATCAGCGTGGCCAGGGTGAACGCTTCGAACAGGTTCGCGGAGAACTCGGCGGTCTGCTTGGTTTGCGCAAGCAACTCCATCAGGCCGATCAACGAGGCGACCGAGGTGTTCTTGAACACGTTCAAAAATTCCGAGGTAAGCGGCGGAATGATGATCCGGTAGGCCTGGGGCAGCAGCACGTTCCAGTAGATCTGCGGCAGCTTGAAGCCCATGGCGCGGGCGGCGGATTCCTGGCCTTTGGGCAGCGCCTGGATACCGGTGCGCACCTGTTCGCAAACCCGGGCGGTGGTGAACAGGCCGAGGCAGACCACCACGCTGAGGAACGCCGAAGTGGTCGGGTTCAGGTCCTGCTTGTACCAGTCCTGCAGGTTTTGCGGCAGCAGGTCGGGCACCAGGAAGTACCAGATGAACAGCTGAACCAGCAGCGGTACGTTACGGAAGAGTTCGACGTAGCAGGTCGCGATGCCCGACACGATGCGATTCGGTACGGTGCGCATGACACCCAGAATCGAGCCCAGCGTCAGGGCAATGATCCAGGCCACGATGGCGATGGCAATGGTCCAGCCCAGACCGGTGAGGTACCAGTCGAAATAAATTTCGCTGCCCACGCCGGTGGACTTGAAGAACACGCCCCAGTCCCAGTTGTAATTCATTAGGGTCTCCCCTCGGATTCGATCATGTACAAATGCCCGCCTGGGGGAAGCTCCGTTCCCGCCCCAACCTTGACGGTCAGGCACACACGAGCGGCTCGACAGCCACCGGTTCGAGTGTTTCCAAAAATGCCAGCAGGGAGTGACAACTCCTGAAAGGGCAGGGGCCCTCTCAGGAGATAAGGTTAGTCAGAAATCAGGATTTCTTGTCGTCAGCCGCTTTATCGGTCGGATTGGCGATCAGGGCCTTGAGCTCGTCGCTCATCGGGAAGTTCAGGTTCAGGCCTTTAGGCGGGATTGGCTGCATGAACCATTTTTCGTAGATCTTGTTGATCTCGCCCGACTTGTAGGTGGCGACGATCGCGTCATCCACAGCCTTCTTGAACGGCTCGTCGCCCTTGCGAACCATGCAGCCGTAGATTTCGTAGGACTGTGGAGTACCGGTCACGGCCCAGTCATCAGCCTTCTTGGCCTTGGCTGCTTCACCGGCCAGCAGGGCGTCATCCATCATGAACGCAACGGCACGGCCCGATTCCAGCATCTGGAAGGACTCGCCGTGGTCTTTGGCGGAGATGACGTTCATGCCCATTTGCTTGTCGGCGTTCATCGACTTGAGCAGACGCTCGGACGTGGTGCCTGCGGTGGTCACGACGTTCTTGCCTTTCAGGTCTTCAAAGTCCTTGTACGCCGAGCCTTTCTTGGACAGCAGGCGCGTACCGATTTCGAAGATGCCGACGGAGAAGTCAACTTGCTGCTGACGCTCGACGTTGTTGGTGGTGGAGCCGCACTCGACGTCTACGGTACCGTTCTGTACCAGCGGGATACGGGTTTGCGAGGTCACCAGGTTGTACTTGACCTGGAGGTTCGGCATGTCCAGGTCTTTCTTGATCGCTTCAACGATTTTCAGCTGCAAGTCGTGGGAGTAGCCGACCGGTTTGCCGGTAGCGTCCGCGATGTAGGAAAACGGAATGGAAGCGTCACGATGCCCGAGAGTGATGACACCGGACTCTTTGATCTTCTTCAGTGTGCCGGTCAGTTCGGCAGCGAAAACTGGAGTGGTAATCAGAGCGGCAGCAATGGCTGCGCCCAGGATATGGGGAACGATGCGCATCAAATTTTCCTCGACATTGTTTTTTTTATGGAGCCAGTTCATCGGCCCTTTTGTGCTTCGAATGCCGACTGGCCTGTGAAGGTCCGCGCAGCAAGCATTCGTTCAAAGTGTAGAGCATGAGTCGTGCCAGGCCTGGTGATAAGGATCAAAGTATTGATTTATAAGGGTATTAAGTTTTATTGAGGCCTTTTTCAGCGCCGGATAATCCGGTTAACCGAATCGACCGACAGGTCGCGTTCGGAAAACCGAATACAAGATGTACGCTAACCCTGTAGGAGCCGGCTTGCCGGCGATGAGGTCCTTGGCTATTGCGCCAGGCTCAGGGACGCCATCGCTGGCAAGCCAGCTCCTACAGGGATTGATGGTGTTTCCAGGATGCAAAAAAGCCCCTGAATCTCGCGATTCAGGGGCTTTCGTTTGAGCGAGGCTGAAATCAGGCCGCTTCGATCTTGCTGCGGTTCTGCTCGACCTTGCTCAGGTAATCCGCCAGCGCTTGCTGCTCGGCCGGGGTGGTGAACAGGCCCAGCTTGCTGCGGCGCCACAGGATGTCATGGGCGGTGGTCGCCCATTCTTCGCTGCACAGGTAATCGACTTCGCGGGTGTAGAGACCGCCACCGATATGCTCGCCCAAGTCGCTGAGGTTTTGCACGCCTTCCAGCATGCGCCAGGTGCGGCTGCCGTAGGTGGTGGCCCAGCGGCGAGCGATTTCGGTCGGCACCCAGTCGAACTGGTCGCGAATCCGCGAGCTCAGGGCTTGCGGGGTGGTCATGTCTTCGCCGCCCGGCAAAGTTGCGGTGGCCGTCCAGCTCGACTTGATGTGCGAGAAGTACGGTGCCAGTTGCGCCAGCGCCGACTCGGCCAGTTTGCGGTAGGTGGTCAGCTTGCCGCCGAACACCGACAACAGCGGCGCTTCTTCGCCCGTGCCCGACAGAGCGAGGGTGTAGTCGCGGGTGACCGCCGACGGGTTGTCGGATTCGTCGTTGCACAACGGACGAACGCCGGAATAGCTGTGCAGGATGTCGTCGCGGCTGATCTGTTTCTTGAAGTGGGCGTTGACCACTTTCAACAGGTAATCGGTTTCGCCTTCGGTGATCGCCACTTTCGCTGGGTCGCCGGTGTATTCGCGGTCGGTGGTGCCGATCAGGGTGAAGTGGTTCAGGTACGGAATGGTGAAGACGATGCGCTGATCTTCGTTTTGCAGAATGTGCGCGTGATCGCCTTCGTACAGTTTCGGCACGATCAGGTGGCTGCCCTGGATCAGACGAATGCCGTACGGCGATTCCATCTTCAGGTCGTCACGAATGAACTTGGCGACCCACGGGCCGGCCGCATTCACCAGCGCCTTGGCGCGTATCGAAAACAGGCTGCCGTCGGCGCGTTCCAGATGCAGGTGCCACAGGCCCTTGGTGCGGCGGGCGCTGACGCAACGGGTTTGCGTGTGGACGTGAGCGCCATTTTCGCGAGCCGCCATGGCGTTCAGGACCACCAGGCGCGCATCGTCGACCCAGCAGTCGGAGTATTCGAAGCCTTTGGTGATTTCGCTTTTCAGCGGGCTGTCCGGGCCGAACTTGAGGCTTTTCGAACCTTCGAGTTTTTCCCGTTTGCCGAGGTTGTCATAAAGGAACAGGCCGGCGCGAATCATCCACGCCGGGCGCAGGTGCGGGCGATGCGGCAGCACGAAACGCATCTGCTTGACGATGTGCGGGGCCTTGGCCAGCAGCACTTCGCGTTCGGCGAGGGCTTCGCGCACCAGACGGAATTCGTAATGTTCGAGGTAGCGCAGGCCGCCGTGGATCAGCTTGCTGCTGGCGGAAGACGTGTGGCTGGCCAGATCATCCTTTTCGCAAAGGAATACCGAAAGACCGCGGCCGGCGGCATCCGCTGCGATCCCCACGCCATTGATCCCGCCACCGATGACGGCAATGTCGTAGACCTCAGCGAGAGGGGGCGTAGGCAAGGTGGAAGTGGGCATCGGCTGGCCTCGGTTTTTATGATTTCAGTATTTGATTTCGAACATTAATGTTCATTTGCGAAAATGGTAGCCCATAAAGGCGCGCACGGCCAGTCAGCTTCGATTGAAAAAACTCATCGAAGGGGCGTGAAAGGAAAATTTTCGAACATTGGCGGGGCGGGAGAGGGAATTGCGGAGATTAACTGTAGGAGCCAGCTTGCTGGCGATGGCGTCTTTGAGTGCGCCATCGCCAGCAAGCTGGCTCCTACAAAGAGGGGTGTTAGCGATCAGAGGGGTTAAACAACCTCAAGCCGAATCTTGTGCTGACTCAACAACTGCGCCAGCGCCGGCACAGGCTGCTGATCCGTCACCAGGCAATCGATCAGGCTGATCGGCCCGAGGCGAATCATGGCGTTGCGCCCGAATTTGCTCGAGTCCGCAGCCAGAATCACCTGCCGGGCATTGGCGATGATCGCCTGGGACACCCGCACTTCCTGATAATCGAAGTCCAGCAGGCTGCCGTCTTCATCGATGCCGCTGATGCCGACCAAGGCAAAATCGACCTTGAACTGGTTGATGAAATCCACGCTCGCCTGACCGACCACGCCGCCATCACGACGCACGTTGCCGCCGGTCAGCAGCACGTCGAAATCGTCCTTGGCACTGAGCATCGAAGCCACGTGCAGGTTGTTGGTGATGATCTTCAGGTGATTGTGATTGAGCAGCGCCCGGGCAATCGATTCGGTGGTCGTACCGATGTTGATGAACAGCGAGGCGTGATCGGGAATCTGTGCGGCAATGGCTTCGCCGATACGCTGCTTTTCATCGCGCATCTGATCGGCGCGCATGGCGTAGGCGGTGTTCTCGACACTGGAATCGTAGGCTGCGCCGCCATGATAGCGACGCAACAAATTGGCTTCCGCGAGCTGGTTGATGTCGCGGCGGATGGTCTGCGGTGTAACGACGAACAGCGTGGCCATTTCCTCGATGCTGACATAGCCGCGTTCGCGAACCAGTTCGAGGATTTGCTGCTGACGGGGAGGCAGATTCATGGGGCTTCCTTTGGGCTGCCGTGCAAAATTTGCCCATGATGCCGCAGGAATCCGCTCCCGACCAGTTACAACCGGATACGAGTCCGGTCCGTGGCTTATTCAGCGCCTTCGTGCGGTTCCCAATCGCGGGTGCGGCTGACGGCTTTTTTCCAGCCGGCGTAGAGTTTTTCCTTCGCGGTTTCGTCCAGGGTCGGTTCGAATTCCCGCTCGATCACCGCCTTGCCGCGCAGTTCTTCCAGGCTGCCCCAGAAGCCGCACGCGAGACCGGCGAGGTAAGCCGCACCCAGCGCCGTGGTTTCACGCATTTTCGGGCGCTCGACCTGAGTGCCGAGGATGTCGGCCTGGAATTGCATCAGGAAGTTGTTCGCCACCGCGCCGCCGTCCACGCGCAAGGCTTTGAGGCGTTCGCCGGAATCCTGTTGCATGGCGTCGAGCACGTCGCGGGTCTGGTAGGCAATCGACTCCAGCGCTGCGCGAATGATGTGATCCACGCGTACGCCGCGAGTCAGGCCGAACAGCGCGCCACGGGCATACGGGTCCCAGTAGGGCGCGCCCAGGCCAGTAAAGGCAGGCACCAGGTACACGCCGTTGCTGTCCTTGACCTTGTTGGCGAAGTATTCGGTGTCGTGGGCGTCGTTGATGATTTTCAGTTCGTCACGCAGCCATTGAACGGTGGAGCCACCGTTGAATACTGCGCCTTCCAGCGCGTAAGCCACTTCGCCGCGCGGGCCGCAGGCAATGGTGGTCAGCATGCCGTGCTTGGATTTCACCGCTTTGTCGCCGGTGTTCATCAGCAGGAAGCAGCCGGTGCCGTAGGTGTTTTTGGCCTGGCCAGGCTCGACGCACATCTGGCCGAACAGGGCGGCCTGCTGGTCACCGGCGATACCGCCGATGGCGATGCCGCTTTTGGTGTGGCCGTAGATTTCCGACGACGATTTAACTTCCGGCAGCATCTCGCGCGGAATATCCAGCAACTCCAGCATCTTCGCGTCCCACTGCAAGGTGTGGATGTTGAAGAGCAGGGTGCGCGAGGCGTTGGTGTAGTCGGTGACGTGCACCTTGCCGCCGGTAAATTTCCAGATCAGCCAGCTGTCGACGGTGCCGAACAACAGTTCGCCATTGCGCGCACGCTCGCGGCTGCCTTCGACGTTGTCGAGGATCCACTTGAGCTTGGTGCCGGAGAAATACGGGTCGGTGACCAGGCCGGTGGTGTCGCTGATGTATTGCTCGTGGCCATCGCGTTTGAGCTGCTGGCAGATCTCGGTGCTGCGGCGGCACTGCCAGACGATCGCGTTGTAGATCGGGCGGCCGGTGGTCTTGTCCCAGACTACAGTGGTTTCGCGCTGGTTGGTGATGCCGATGGCGGCCACTTGGTCATGATGCAGGCCGGCTTGTGCCAGGGCCTCGACCATCACGGCGCTTTGGGTGGCGAAGATTTCCATCGGGTCATGTTCGACCCAACCGGCTTGCGGGTAATGCTGAGCGAATTCGCGTTGTGCGGTGCAGACCACGTTCGCGTCGCGGTCGAAAATGATCGCGCGTGAACTGGTCGTACCCTGATCGAGGGCAATGATGTAGTTCTTATTCTGAATGTCGGTCATGTCGATTGCCTTGGACGAAATAAGGGGGTGAGGTCAGGCGCGGGACCAAACGGGCAGGATCTCGCGCCTACGGTATCAAGAAGTTCTTGGTTTGCCGTCAATGGCCGGTGATGCGTCCTTTGTAGCAGGTTCGGTGCCGGGCAGATGACGGGCAATCAACCCGCGATACGCTGCAGCCCCGAGGCAGGCACCGACAATCGGTGCAAAAATCGGAATCAGGAAATAGGGGATGTTGCGTCCGCCGGTGAGGGAAATTTCACCCCAGCCTGCAAAGAAAGTCATCAGTTTGGGACCGAAGTCGCGCGCCGGGTTCATCGCGAAGCCGGTCAGCGGGCCCATCGAACTGCCAATCACGGCGATCAGCAGGCCGATCAGCAATGGCGCCATGGGGCCGTTCGGCAAACCGTTGTTGTCGTCGGTCAGGGACATGATCACGCCCATCAGGATCGCCGTGATGATCACCTCAACCAGGAAAGCCTGGGCGGTCGACAGGACCGGATTGGGGAATGTCGAAAACACGGACGCCAGTTCGAGGCTCGCTTGAGTGCCACGAACCATGTGGTGAGTTTGTTCGTAATCGAAGAACAGGTTGCTATACAGCGTGTAGACCAACAGCGCGCCGCAGAAGGCGCCCGCCACCTGCGCAAGAATGTAGAACGGCAGTTTGCGCTTTTCGAAATCGGCAAAAATGCTCAGCGCGATGCTGACGGCAGGATTGAGGTGAGCCCCGGAAATCCCGGCGGTCAAGTAGATCGCCATGCTGACGCCAACGCCCCAGATAATGCTGATTTCCCACAAACCAAAGCTGGCACCCGCGACCTTGAGCGCGGCAACACAACCGGTACCAAAAAAGATCAGCAGCGCAGTGCCGAGAAACTCGGCCATGCATTGGCTGGAGAGCGACGGTTGTTGTAAAGCAGTTGTCATTTGAAGCCTCTTTGTTTTTGTTGTCTGGCGCTTTTTTCGTCATGGCCAAAGCGCGTTTTTCGCCGGGGCAGGATCCCCATCCTGTCTCCCGGTTTACGGCTGGGTGTTGCGGGGTGACGTTGTACGGTATTCAGATTCGAAAAAATATAGACAAGAAACACTGCTGTCAAAGGTCGAAAGTGAACCATCAGTCACATTCCAACTATTAGTCACATGAATGATCGTTTTGTTTTACGGGCGGTCTGGAGGCTGACGAACGGTAAAGCAGCGCCTCAGACGTTGGAAACGTTGGCGCGATAGAGCCTTTTAGGGAGCGATGACCTAGAATTCAGCGCAGTATTTTTTCTCTGTCGCCCAGTCTGGAGCTGTCATGACCCCCGCATTGGATTTGTTGAAAAAAGTTCGTGCCGAACATCACGTGCACAGTTACGAACATGATCCGAAGGCCGCATCCTATGGGCTGGAGGCGGCGGAGAAACTGGGCCTGGACCCGGCGCAGGTGTTCAAGACATTGTTGGCGGCCAGCGAAAAAGGGGAGTTGTTGGTGGCGGTGGTGCCGGTCGTCGGAACTCTAGATCTGAAGGGCCTCGCGCACGCGGCGGGCGTGAAAAAAGTCGAAATGGCCGATCCGGCCGCTGCGCAGCGGTCCACCGGTTATCTGTTGGGCGGCATCAGTCCGTTGGGGCAGAAGAAACGCCTGCGCACCTTTATCGATAATTCAGCCCAGCCCTTTGCGAGCATTTTTGTCAGTGCCGGTCGGCGCGGTCTAGAAGTTGAACTGGCTCCGGCGGTGCTGGCCGAACACACCCAGGCGACGTTCGCCGATATCGGCCGCGCCTGAATCAGGGAGAAGGTTATGCAGCTTGAGTTTCATCAGGTCGACGCGTTCAGTGATCGCCCGTTCAGTGGCAACCCGGCGATGGTCTATCGGCTGGATGCCTGGCTCGCCGACGAGTTGATGCAGAAGATCGCCGCCGAGCACAACCTCGCCGAAACCGCCTTTGTGGTGCGCGAGGGGCAGGGCTGGCACATTCGCTGGTTTACCCCGACCACCGAAGTGCCGCTGTGCGGGCATGCCACGCTGGCCTCAGCTTATGTCCTGTTCGAAATCTATAAAGAGCCCGCGGAACGCCTGGATTTCACCTGCAAATCCGGCCCGCTGAGCGTGAGTCGCGAAGGCGATCGGCTATGGCTGGATTTCCCGGCGATCGAGCCTTCGGAACTGGGTGTCACTTTGGACGTCGAGCGCGCACTGGGCGTCGAAGCGGTCGATGTGCTGGGCTCGAATGAATTGCTGGTGGTGCTGGAGTCCGAGCAGGCCGTGCTGGATTGTCAGCCGGACATGACCGCTCTGGCGAAACTGCCCTGGCTGGGCGCCATCGTCACGGCGCGGGGCAGCAAGCATGATTTTGTGTCGCGATACTTCGCGCCGGCCATCGGTATCAATGAAGACCCGGTGACGGGCTCGACTCATTGCAGCCTGATTCCGTACTGGTCGAAACGGTTGGGCAAGACGGGTTTGACGGCGTATCAGTGTTCGAAACGCGGTGGTGCGTTGTTCTGCCGGCTGGAAGGGGACCGGGTGAAGATCGGTGGCAATGCGACGCTCGTTGCGAGCGGAACGCTGATCCTCGGTTGACCCCAATCCCTGTAGGAGCCGGCTTGCTGGCGATGCAGGCAACTCGGTCTTCCTGTTGCACCGAGTTGCTTGCATCGCCAGCAAGCCGGCTCCTACAGATTTTGTGTATCAGCTGGCGGTGCTGTAGCGGCGAACACCGGACTCGACTGCCGGAATTTGCGCTGCGATGCTGCCGGACGCCTGAAACAACACGAGGTGCTCAGCCGCAACCCGAATACCCACTTGCGCGCCGACCTGATGATCGACATGGCTCGGGAAGATCGACTCCAGTTGCGCGCCCGTCGGCAACTGCAACCGATACAGCGTCGACGCACCCTGGAACGACTTGCCGACAATCCGTGCCTTCAAGGCGCTGTCCGGTGCGTAAACGATATCGTCCGGCCGCAGCAAAACATCCACGGCGCCACCAATCGGCCAGGTGTAGGCCCGATTGCCGCGCAGTTCACCCAGTTCGGTTTGTACCGATTCCGGGCTGCTCAGCTGACCGCGAATGAAGTAACCCTGGCCGATGAAACTGGCGACATAGGGTGTCAGTGGCTCGTGATACAGGTTGTAGGGCGTGTCCCACTGTTCGAGGCGGCCTTCCTTGAAAACCCCGACATGGTCGCTGACTGCGAAGGCTTCTTCCTGATCGTGGGTTACCAGAATCGCGCTGGTGCCACGGGCTTTCAGGATGTCACGCACTTCATGGCTGAGCTTGCGCCGCAGTTCGCCGTCGAGGTTGGAAAAGGGTTCGTCGAGCAGCAGCAGTTGCGGTTCCGGCGCCAGGGCGCGGGCCAATGCGACGCGCTGTTGCTGACCGCCGGAAAGCTCGTGCGGGAAGCGTTTGCCGAGGTTCTTCAGGTTGACCAGTTCCAGCAACTCTTCGGTGACACGATCCTTTTGCGGATGCTTGCGAATACCGAAGGCGATGTTTTCGGCGACGCTCAAGTGCGGAAACAGTGCGTAATCCTGGAACACCATGCCGATCCGGCGCTTCTCCGGCGCAAGGGTGAAACCGGCGCTGGACAGGGTTTCGCCGGCCAGGGTGATTTCACCTTCGTGTACCGGTTCAAAACCGGCAATCGCTCGCAGCGTCGTGGTTTTGCCGCAGCCCGAAGAGCCGAGCAGGCAACCGATGTCGCCGGCATTCAGATGCAGGTTGAGGTTCTGCACGACGCGCTGGTCTTGATAGCCGCAGGCGAGGTTGCGCAGGTTAAGCAGTAATGGCTGGCTCATGCGTGATGGTACGAAGGCGGGACGAGAAACTCGAGCAAGGCCTTCTGTGCGTGAAGACGGTTTTCCGCTTGATCCCAGGCGACGGAGCGCGGGTCATCGAGCAGGTCGAGGCTGATTTCCTCGCCACGGTGGGCGGGCAGGCAGTGCATGAACAGCACGTCTTCGGCGGCCAGGTCCAGCAGCGCGCGGTTGACCTGGAACGGCGCGAACAGCTTCAGGCGCTTGGCGGTTTCCTCTTCCTGGCCCATGGAGGTCCAGACGTCGGTGCTCACCAGGTGCGCGCCGCGTACGGCGTCCTTCGGGTCGCGAACGATGGTGACCCGCTCGCCAGCCTTGGCCACGAATTCAGGGTTGGGTTCATAACCTTCAGGGCAGGCGATGCGCAGCTGGAAGTCGAACTGGATCGCCGCTTCTATATAGCTGTTGCACATGTTGTTGCCGTCGCCGATCCAGGCCACGGTCTTGCCCTGGATCGAACCGCGGTGTTCGAGGAAGGTTTGCATGTCGGCCAGCAACTGGCACGGGTGCAGGTCATCGGACAGGCCGTTGATCAGCGGAACGCGTGAATTGGCGGCGAATTCGGTCAGGGTGCTGTGGGAAAAGGTACGAATCATCACGGCATCGAGCATGCTCGACATGACGATGGCGGCATCACCGATCGGTTCGCCACGGCCCAGTTGCGTGTCGCGGGGCGACAGGAAGATGGCCTGGCCGCCGAGCTGGATCATGCCAGCCTCGAACGAGATCCGGGTACGGGTCGAGGACTTCTCGAAGATCATCCCGAGCACGCGGTTTTTCAGAGGCTCGAACAGTACGCCGCGGTTACGCAGGTCTTTGAGCTCAACGCCTCGACGGATCACGCTGACCAGCTCTTCGGGCGTGCAATCCATCAGGGAGAGAAAGTGCCTTGCGCTCATCATTGACTACCTTTTTGCAACAGACCGCAGATACTCAAAGCCTTGTTTAACGGAACAACGGGCGAGACCTGCGGCGTAAGCCGCACGGGGCGACGAAATAGGGAAGGCGCGATCTTGACATTAAATGTCGCGTTTTTCCAATAGGCTACGGTGTTTAGGGGATTTCAGAGGGGCTAGGGGGGTTACCGCAATAGCGCGTTTGAAGTCGGTTTCCTGACAGCAGCCCGTCATTTGTACACCGGGCTTGCGGGGCTTTGCAATCAAGCGGGGCGGGGATGGCGCGGTGGTTGTCGGTTTTCGGCGGGCTATTCGAGATCAACGATGGCAATGTGCCTCGTCGGAAACACTTGCTAATGCAAAGTGCTGGGTTATAACTAAGTCACGAACGACGCAGGAAGCCATTTGGAATGGAATCGAAAGAACAGCAACTCATGGAATTGCTCGGGCTCACGGCCCGCTCACTGACGCACCTCACGGCTTCCATGACCTCGATGTCTTTCGAGCTTCTGCGAAGCCAGGACGAGGTCACCCGGGCTGCGGGTCGGCGCATGATTGACCGCATGGCCACCATCAGCGCAGGTCTCGACGAGCATTGGCGCATCATCGGCGAACTCACCGGGGTACATGTCGCCCACGAGCAGATCGAAACCATTCAGGAGATCCAGTTGCAGGCACCGCCAAGGCTGCCGTCGAACTGATCCCTCGCGGCCATCGGCTGGCCTGATGGGTGGCGATTCACACGATGAACGTCGCTGGCGCAGCGGCAGGGCACGGGCCATAGTTTTGCTCCCGCGGCCGTTATTGCCCGCCCAGAACAAGACAGAGACTGGCCATGACCAAGACTCTCCATCACCGTGCCTGCCACCTGTGTGAAGCCATCTGCGGCCTGACCATCGAGACCACCGAGACCGATGGCGCCGTGCAGATCACCTCGATCAAGGGCGACGCCCAGGATACCTTCAGTCGCGGGCATATCTGCCCCAAGGCTGTTGCCCTGCAAGACATTCAGAACGATCCGGACCGCTTGCGCCAGCCGATGTTGCGGGTCGGCAGCGAATGGCAGCCCATCGCGTGGGAAGACGCCTTCAGCCTTGTCGCCGCACGCCTGGCCGGGATTCAGGCCCGACACGGGCAGAACGCGGTAGCGGTTTATCAGGGCAATCCCAGCGTGCACAACTATGGGCTGATGACCCACAGCAACTATTTTCTCGGCCTGCTGAAAACCCGTAACCGGTTTTCCGCGACATCGGTCGACCAGCTGCCGCATCACCTGACCAGTCATCTGATGTACGGCCACGGCCTGTTGCTGCCGATCCCGGACATCGATCACACCGATTTCATGTTGATCCTCGGCGGCAATCCGCTGGCCTCCAACGGCAGCATCATGACCGTGCCGGACGTGGAAAAGCGCCTGAAGGCGATTCAGGCCCGGGGCGGCAAAGTGGTGGTGGTCGATCCGCGTCGCAGCGAGACCGCGGCGATCGCCGATCAGCATGTGTTCGTGCGCCCGGGGGGCGATGCGGCGCTGCTGTTCGGGTTGCTCAACACCCTGTTCGCGGAAGGCCTGGCGCGGGAAAGTCATTTGCCGGTGGACGGTCTGGATGAGGTGCGCGAAGCCGTCGCGAATTTCACCGCAGAAGCCATGAGCCCGTTGTGTGCCGTGCCTGCCGAGCAGATCCGCCAGCTGGCGCGGGACTTCGCGGCAGCACCGACGGCGGTCTGCTACGGGCGCATGGGTGTTTCGACCCAGGCGTTCGGCACCTTGTGCCATTGGCTGGTGCAACTGATCAATCTGGTCACCGGCAACCTCGACCGTGAGGGCGGCGCGTTGTGCACCGAACCGGCGGTTGATCTGGTGGCGTCGACTTCCGGCGGGCATTTCAACCTGTGGCAGAGCCGCGTGTCTGGACGTCCGGAGTATGGCGGCGAGTTGCCGGTGTCGGCGTTGGCCGAAGAAATGCTGACCGAAGGGGAAGGGCAGGTCCGCGCGCTGATAACCGTGGCCGGCAACCCGGTGATGTCGACACCCAATGGCCGGCAACTGGAGCAGGCGCTGGACGGGTTGGAGTTCATGGTCAGTGTCGACCTGTACATCAACGAAACCACGCGCTACGCCGACCTGATCCTGCCATCGACCTCGGCCCTGGAAAACGATCACTACGACACCACCTTCAACATGTTTGCGGTGCGTAACGTCACCCGCTTCAACCGCGCGATCCTGGCCAAGCCGGACGGCGCCTTGCACGACTGGGAGATTTTCGTCGGTCTGGCTAAGGCCTTTGCCGCAAAGACCGGCAAGGAGCTGAAGCCGACGATTCCACCGGCGCAGATGATCGACCGTGGTTTGCGGATGGGGCTGTATGGCGATGCCTCGGAGCACAAGCTGTCGCTGGCGACCTTGTTCGATCATCCGCATGGGGTGGACCTGGGCGCGCTCAAGCCGAACCTGGCATCGCGTCTTAAAACCGCTGATCAGCGCATACAGGCGGCACCTGCGGCGATTCTTGCCGACCTGGCCCGTTTCGCCGCGCTGCAAGCGCCGGCTGCCGATGAGCTGCTGATGATTGGCCGCCGCCATGTGCGCAGCAACAACTCATGGATGCACAACTACCACCGACTGGTGAAAGGCAAGCCGCGCCATCAATTGCTGATGCATCCGGACGACCTGGCCAGTCGCGGGCTCAGTGATGGGCAGCGGGTGAAGGTGAGTTCCCGGGTCGGCATGATCGAAGTGGAAGTGCTGGGCAGCCTGGACATGATGAAAGGCGTGGTCAGCCTGCCTCACGGTTGGGGCCATGCACGGCCTGGGGTGCAGATGACGATTGCCAGCGGCCAGCCGGGTTCCAGCGCCAATGACCTGACTGACGAATGCCAGGTCGACGAGTTGTCCGGGAATGCGGCATTGAACGGTGTGCCGGTGACGGTGGCGACGGCTTGATCGAGTCTGTCGGGGAGACCGAGCATGGCGCTCGGGTTTCCGTTACAATGCGCCACCGTGCCGACCCTTGAGTCGGAAAGTTCAGCCGAGGTGCTTCATGGATATCATCGAAACGATTAAAGAGCAGATTGCCAACAACACCATTCTGCTTTACATGAAAGGTTCGCCGAATGCCCCGCAGTGTGGCTTCTCCGCGAAAGCTGCACAGGCCGTGATGGCATGTGGCGAAAAGTTTGCGTACGTGGATATCCTGCAGAACCCGGAAATCCGCGCCAACCTGCCGAAATACGCCAACTGGCCAACTTTCCCGCAACTGTGGGTCGGTGGTGAGCTGGTCGGCGGTAGCGACATCATGACCGAGATGGCTGCAGACGGTTCGCTGCAAAGCACCATCAAGGCGGCTGTCGAAGCTGCTGCTGCGAACAAGACCGAAGCCTGACCCGGTCCCTGTAGGAGCCGGCTTGCTGGCGATGCGGACAAATCGGTGCAACAGAAAGACCGAGTTGCCTGCATCGCCAGCAAGCTGGCTCCTACAATAATCGCAGGCACAAAAAAGCCCCGCCTCTTAAAAGAGGGCGGGGCTTTTTATTGTCTTGAATTTAACGAACGCTAACTTACTCGTCGTCGCCCATCTGCGATTGCAGATAGTTCTCAAGACCAATCTTGTCGATCAGGCCCAGTTGGGTTTCCAGCCAGTCGATATGTTCTTCCTCGGACTCGAGAATGTCTTCGAGCAGTTCACGGCTGCCAAAGTCGCCAACCGTCTCGCAATGAGCGATCGCAACTTTCAGGTCAGCATGCCCGGTACGTTCGATACGCAGGTCGCACTCAAGCATTTCCTTGGTGTGCTCGCCGATGTGCAGCTTGCCCAGGTCCTGCACGTTTGGCAGGCCTTCCAGGAACAGGATGCGCTTGATCAGCTTGTCCGCGTGTTTCATCTCATCGATGGACTCGTGGTATTCGTGCTTGCCGAGCTTGTTCAGACCCCAATCTTCATACATGCGCGCATGCAGAAAATACTGATTGATCGCGACCAGCTCATTGGCAAGGATCTTGTTGAGATGCTGGATGACTGTAACGTCGCCTTTCATGATGGGGTCCTGCCCTGTATTAGCTGTCTATAAACCAGAGTTTGAGCCGCACAATTAAGAGTGTCAAACCTAAGTTATTGAAACTTAAATGAAAATTAATCGGAATAAGAATGTTTGTGTTCCGCGTCTAGGGCGTAAGCAATTGATTTTCAGGCATAAAAAAACCGGACTTGAAGTCCGGTTCTTTGAAACGGGGTATTTACGCGGCAGTAAATTCTACAGGGAAAGGAATCGCCGCCTGGGCTGTTTGCAATTTGGTCAGGGTTTCACGCACCACTTCCTTGGCAAGGCAGGCGCATTTACCGCATTGGCTGGCTACGCCGGTAGCCTGACGGACTTCCTTGTAACTGCAGCATCCTTCATAGATTGCATCGCGGATTTGACCGTCGGTGACGCCAGTGCAGAGGCAGACATACATAAGTGAAAACCGTCGCTGGTTGTGACTCAATTGCGATGGATCTTAATGTTAACGAGAATGATTGTCAAAGTGGTTTCTGAAAGCTTTGCGTTATAAGACAGCGTGACTGACGAACGGTTTTCTTCTGGGCAATCTGCCAGTAACTGCAGAGAAGGCAAATTGTCCTGTACGTGAAAAACCGTTGAGGACAGGTGAAAAACGCAGTGTATGATGGCCGGTCCTTATGAAGCGGGTGGGTGTCACAGGGCTGTCGCCTGAGGGTGGCAGGCTGGCGCAAACCCGGAACTTCACGTTTTTACACCAGGAGATATTCAATGAGCGTACTCGTAGGCAAGCAAGCCCCTGACTTCACCGTACCGGCCGTACTCGGCAATGGCGAAATCGTCGACAGCTTCACCCTGTCGTCGGCCATCAAAGGCAAATACGGCCTGGTGTTCTTCTACCCACTGGACTTCACCTTCGTTTGCCCATCCGAGCTGATCGCTCTGGACAACCGCATGTCTGACTTCAAGGCACGCAACGTTGAAGTGATCGCCGTTTCGATCGACTCGCACTTCACTCACAATGCCTGGCGCAACACCCCGGTGAACAATGGTGGCATCGGCGAAGTTCGCTACACCATGGCTGCCGACCTGAAACACGAAATCGCCAAGGCTTACGACGTTGAATCCGAAGGCGGCGTGGCTTTCCGTGGCGCATTCCTGATCGACGACAAAGGCGTTGTCCGCTCGCAGATCATCAACGACCTGCCGTTGGGCCGTAACATCGAAGAGCTGGTCCGCCTGGTTGACGCTCTGCAATTCCACGAAGAGCACGGCGAAGTTTGCCCTGCCAACTGGAAGAAAGGCGACAAGGGCATGACCGCTTCGACCGAAGGCGTCGCGGCTTACCTGACCGAGAACGCTGCTGCCCTGTAAGGCGCGTTCGAGGCATAAAAAAACCGGCCGTTGAGGCCGGTTTTTTTATGGGCGGGATAAACGCAGGATTCTGTAGGAGCGAGCCTGCTCGCGATGGTCGTGAACGATAACGCTTGAAGCCTGATACTCAGCGGTGTTCTTGAGTCCATCGCGAGCAGGCTCGCTCCTACAAAGAGCAGGACCGCAATCAGTCGTTGTAGTCTTCCCAGCCGCCCATTTGCTTCCAGCGATTGACGATGCCGCAGAACAGCTCGGCCGTCTTCTCGGTGTCGTAGCGGGCCGAGTGGGCCTCACGGCCGTCGAAGTCGATGTCCGCGGCCTGACAGGCCTTCGCCAGCACGGTTTGACCGTAAGCCAACCCAGCCAGGGTGGCGGTGTCGAAACTGGAGAACGGGTGAAACGGGTTGCGTTTCATGTCCAGTCGCGCAACTGCCGCATTGAGGAAGCCCAAGTCAAAGCTGCTGTTGTGCCCGACCAGAATCGCCCGCTTGCAGCCGTTGGCTTTCAACGCCTTGCGGATGCCACGGAAGATATCGGTCAAGGCCGCTTCTTCGCTCACCGCCATGCGCAGCGGATGATCGAGTTTGATCCCGGTGAATTCCAGCGCGGCCGCTTCGATGTTCGCGCCTTCAAAAGGCTCTACACGGAAGAAATAGGTGTGATCGGGATACACAAAGCCTTTTTCATCCATGGCGATGGTGGTCGCGGCGATTTCCAGCAAGGCGTCAGTGGCAGAGTTGAAACCACCGGTTTCAACGTCGACAACGACTGGCAGGTATCCGCGGAATCGAGCTGCCATCGGGTGGCGTGGACCACCTCCGCCGCCTTGACCGTCCTGTTCGTCGTCGAAATGGTCTTCACTCACGCGTGTTCCTCCAGCAGGCGCCAGCGCAGTTTTTCACCGGCGCGCAGCGGGATAACGGTCAGCTCGCCAAATGGCAGGCTGGTGGGGGCGGTCCACTCGTCGCGGACCAGGGTGATGCGATCGGTGTTCACCGGCAGGCCATAGAAGCGCGGGCCGTTGAGGCTGGCAAAGGCTTCGAGCTTGTCCAGCGCATTGCGCTGTTCGAACGCTTCGGCGTACATCTCGATCGCCGCATAAGCGGTGTAGCAACCGGCGCAACCGCAAGCGGCTTCCTTGGCATGCTGGGCATGGGGCGCCGAGTCGGTGCCGAGGAAAAACTTTTCGCTGCCGCTGGTGGCGGCGTCGAGCAGGGCTTCCTGGTGCGTATTGCGCTTGAGGATCGGCAGGCAGTAGAAGTGCGGGCGAATCCCGCCGACCAGCATGTGGTTGCGGTTGTAGAGCAAGTGATGCGCGGTGATGGTCGCGCCAACGTTGGCCGGGGCCGAGTTGACGAACTGCACGGCGTCCGCGGTGGTGATGTGTTCGAACACCACTTTGAGTGTCGGGAAACGCTCGACCACACGGCGCATGTGCTCATCGATGAAGATTTTTTCGCGGTCGAACACGTCGACATCGCCACGGGTGACTTCACCGTGAATCAACAAGGGCATCCCGACCTCGGCCATGGCCTCGATCGCGGGGAAAATCTTGTCGATGCTGGTGACGCCAGAATCCGAGTTGGTGGTCGCGCCGGCCGGGTACAGCTTGGCGGCGTGCACGAAACCGCTGGCCTTGGCCTCGCGAATTTCTTCGGGCTGGGTGCGGTCGGTGAGGTAAAGGACCATCAACGGTTCGAAACGGCTGCCGGCCGGACGTGCAGCGAGAATCCGCTGGCGATAGCCGTCGGCTTCAGCGGCGTTGCGCACCGGAGGTACCAGGTTGGGCATGATGATGGCGCGACCAAAGGTACGCGCGACATCCGCAACGGTATTGGTCAACACGGCACCATCGCGAAGATGAATGTGCCAGTCGTCGGGACGCAGCAGGGTCAGGCGGTCGGACATGAGGGGATTCCAGGCGGGTCAAACTGAGGGGAATGCTACCGGAAAAGACTCTCTCAGGCACTCGCTATCAAGTTTTGCCGGAAGCTTCCGATATCCAACAGGTATGCCGTAAACATGTGTGTCGGTCATTTTGTTGTAGAAGCCAGTGGAGCCTCCCGTGCGCCAGCGTTATTTAGCCTTGCTCAGTGTGTTTGCCAGCCTTCCCGCGATGGCGCTCACTTTCCAGACCCGTCTGGAGAGCATCGAGTGGACGGTCGAAGGGGACAAGTTCGAGTGTCGCCTGATCCAGCCGATCACCGATTTCGGGTCGGGCGAATTCGTGCGCCGTGCCGGCGAGCAGGCGACATTTCGTCTGAAGGCCTACAATTCGATGGTCGGCGGCGGCTCGGCGACCCTGCTTGCAGCCGCTGCGCCGTGGCAGCCAGGGCGTGGTGACATCAACCTTGGCTCCGTGCGCATCGGCAGCGGCAACGTCCTGTTCAACAGTTCGCAGGTTCAGGCCGGGCGTCTGATCAGCGGCTTGATGGATGGGCGCAGTCCGGTCGTTCGGCATTCTTCGGGCGATGGCCGGGTGTCGGAAGTGCGCCTGTTGCCGGTCAAATTCAGCAAGGCATTTAACGATTACCAGGGCTGTGTGGCGAAACTGCTGCCGAAGAATTTCGAGCAGGTCAAACAGTCACAGATTGGCTTCTCCGGCGAAGGCCTGGATCTCGACGCGCAGGCCAAGGCTCAGTTGCAGGTGATGCTGGAATTCATGAAGGCCGATCCTACGGTCAATCACATTGAGCTTGATGGCCACTCCGACAACAGCGGCAATCGCCTGGCCAACCGCGAGCTGTCACGCCGCCGAGCCTTGGCGGTCATGGAGTTTTTCAAGGCCAACGGTGTTCAGGAATCGCAGATCACCGTGCGCTTCCATGGCGAACGCTACCCGTTGGTGCCCAACACCAATGCCGCCAACCGGGCGAAGAACCGTCGGGTCAACGTGCACCTCGCGCGGGTCGCGCCGACCGAAGCGCCAGCGCCTCAAACGACGGCGTCGGCGAGCGCAGCCAAGACCTCATGAGCCGGCTGTGATCGTCGCGCGCTCGACATAATCTGTCGCTTCGTCGTCATAAGCTGTCGCGCCACTGTAAATTATTCTGCATGACCGGTAGACTTGACGGCTTTCCGTAGAACCCCGTGGAGTGATGGCATGGCGGACGTAAACAAGGTCGTTCTGGCGTATTCCGGCGGCCTGGACACTTCGGTGATCCTCAAGTGGCTGCAGGATACTTATAACTGTGAAGTGGTGACCTTTACCGCTGACCTGGGTCAGGGCGAAGAGGTCGAACCGGCTCGCGCCAAGGCTCAGGCCATGGGCGTGAAAGAAATCTACATCGACGATCTGCGCGAAGAGTTCGTGCGTGATTTCGTGTTCCCGATGTTCCGCGCCAACACCGTTTACGAAGGCGAGTACCTGCTGGGTACTTCCATCGCCCGTCCGTTGATCGCCAAGCGCCTGATCGAAATCGCCAACGAAACCGGCGCTGACGCCATTTCCCATGGCGCCACCGGCAAGGGCAACGACCAGGTTCGTTTCGAACTGGGCGCCTACGCTCTCAAACCAGGTGTGAAAGTGATCGCACCGTGGCGCGAATGGGACCTGCTCTCCCGTGAAAAGCTGATGGATTACGCTGAAAAGCACGCAATCCCGATCGAGCGTCACGGCAAGAAAAAATCCCCGTACTCGATGGATGCCAACCTGCTGCACATCTCCTATGAAGGCGGCGTGCTGGAAGACACCTGGACCGAGCACGAAGAAGACATGTGGAAATGGACCGTCTCCCCGGAGAACGCTCCTGACAAGCCGCAATACCTCGAACTGACCTACCGTAACGGCGACATCGTTGCACTGGACGGCGTCGAAATGACCCCGGCCACCGTGCTGGCGACCCTGAACCGTATCGGTGGCGAACACGGCATCGGCCGTCTCGACATCGTCGAGAACCGCTACGTGGGCATGAAGTCCCGCGGCTGCTACGAAACCCCAGGCGGCACCATCATGCTGCGCGCTCACCGTGCGATCGAATCGATCACCCTGGACCGCGAAGTGGCTCACCTCAAAGACGAGCTGATGCCGAAATACGCCAGCCTGATCTACACCGGTTACTGGTGGAGCCCTGAGCGTCTGATGCTGCAACAGATGATCGATGCGTCCCAGGCACACGTGAACGGCGTTGTGCGCCTGAAGCTGTACAAGGGCAACGTGATCGTCACTGGCCGCAAGTCCGACGAGTCGCTGTTCGACGCCAACATCGCGACCTTTGAAGAAGATGGCGGCGCCTACAACCAGGCTGACGCAGCAGGCTTCATCAAGCTCAATGCCTTGCGCATGCGTATCGCGGCGAACAAGGGTCGGAAGCTGTTCTGAAGCTTTTGATTCGGTAATGGGATTTGTGGCCTTGTTTTCGGCAAGGCCACAAATTTGAAATAGGGGTTTTATTTCTGACATTGCGATTCATCTTTCTTATTGTTCTGTAAGTGCCATTCCCGCCTGCGTCTCTCCCATTGATCCTAAAAAGCCACTGACCGTTCTGCGTCAACATGGCGAGATTGATCAATGACCATCACCTCATGCGAGTTCAAGTTGTAAGCAACGCAAAACGGTACGCCGCTGCGTTTTTTGGCATGCCTGAAAAATTTGAGCGCGCTTTCCTTCAGCAAACCTTCCGATTCAGCACTGATAAGAAACACGACAAGTTGCATCGTGGCTCCTGTGGGCGGGGGAATATCTTCCAGAAGCTCGCGAAACTCGATTTTTCTGTTCATGCATCGCGCATCGATGATGTGCAGGTCCTTCAGTCGCTCGGGCCAATCGACGTGCTGCTGGAATGAGTGGTTTTCCCGTACACCGTTCTCGCCGGGAGGGCTTCGCGTGTTATCCGGGCGCTCGGCATTGTCCATGGCTTTTATGAAGTGTTTGCCCTTCTCGAAGTCGGACGGGGCGTAGAGCGATCGATAGTTGAAGTTGAGTGTGACGAAGAATAGAAGAAGCAGATAAAAAGGAAAGCTGATCAAAAACCAGATATAGATTTCTCGTTCCTTGTTGTCCAGAAAGGGCAAGGAGACAGCTGCGGAAGTTTCAGACAGTGTTGCGAATATGGCGATGACTGTCATGGGGTTGGTGATCCTTTGTTTTAGTTTTTCCATGTTTTGTACTCATATGAATTTATCTTTTCTCATTGGGTTAGTTGGTTATTATTCACCGATGCGGTCTTTATGATAGCGGCGAACTTATAATGATCGTATATATGTTTTTATTGGGTGGTAGTTATCGATTGTTTTTTGTTGTAAGTCTTTGTGTAAGTGGTGTTCAGGCTCAAATTAAAGTGCTGAAGTGTCGATTGACGTGAAAGGTTAGCTCACCTGTTAAAAGCGCGCCGGATCAACGTTCTCGATTTGTTGTTTGTATTCGACATTTTGTAAATTTATACAAAAAAATGTTGAAGCCGGGAATGGCATAGCGCAAATAAGATATCCGACACGCAAGTGTCGAAGCTTTTTTGTAGGAGTATTCCGCGTTATTTGTAGGGAATGTCTCTCGGTGCAGGTGGTTGGGGGGGGGCGGCATGCCATGGGTGAAACGACTAGGCTATTGTGCGGGCTCTAAAAATTCGAACAGCGAAATTGGACTTGCCCATGAATAAAGTGCTGATCGTGGATGATCACCCCGTCATTCGTCTTGCGGTACGTATGCTGATGGAACGTCATGGCTACGAAGTCATTGCAGAAACAGACAATGGCGTGGATGCATTGCAACTGGCTCGTGAACATATGCCGGATATTGTCATCCTGGATATAGGTATACCGAAGCTGGATGGACTGGAAGTCATTGCACGCCTGGTGTCGGCAGCCATGCCAATGAAAGTCCTGATATTGACTTCCCAGGCGCCCGGACATTTTTCGATGCGTTGCATGCAGTCCGGTGCCGCCGGGTATGTTTGCAAACAGCAGGACCTTACTGAATTGCTCAGTGCAATAAAGGCTGTATTGTCAGGCTACAGTTATTTCCCCAATCAGGCTCTGCATACAGTGCGTTCAAGTCTGGGAAATGCCAGTGAAGCCGATATGGTGGATCGTTTGTCCGGACGGGAAATGATGGTTTTGCAGCAGTTGGCCCGAGGCAAGACCAACAAGGAAATTGCCGATGGGATGTTCCTCAGTAACAAGACAGTGAGTACTTACAAAACTCGCCTGTTATTGAAGCTCAACGCGCGATCCCTGGTGGACTTGATCGAACTGGCTCAACGCAATGGGTTGGTGTGACGGTGCCTGAGCGCCAAGGGGGGCGAGGGCTTTTGCCAGGTTTGGTACTCAAAAAAAAGCCTCCGTTCAGGGAGGCTTTCAGGTGTCATAGATCAAAATCGTAATCGGCCAATTGCTTTTGCAGTCGGCGCTCCTCCAGCAGGTTGTCGATTGTGCGGCGTTTGCTCAGGTTGGTTTTCGCTACTTCAACCACCGGTTCCGCGTCATCGGCCTCAACGGGTGTGAAGTCGTCTTCTACGTCCAATTGCTCTTTGCCAGTGCTCATAAGGTTAACTCCAGGCTAAGACTGCCTTTGGCGCTCCTTATATCGACAATCTCTCTGCGGGTAAAAAAGATTTTTTCAATCGATAAATCAATAATCCTAATAGCGCCTCAATCGTCCGAAGTCTTGTGCTTGTATTCGCACAGGTCTTCGATCCGGCAGCTGCCGCACCGGGGCTTGCGGGCCAGGCAGACGTAGCGCCCGTGAAGAATCAGCCAGTGATGGGAATCGAGCAGGTACTCCTTCGGCACGAACTTCATCAGTTTTTTCTCGACCTCGACCACATTTTTCCCCGGTGCGATCCCGGTACGGTTGCTGACGCGAAAAATGTGGGTGTCCACTGCCATGGTCAGTTGGCGAAAGGCCGTATTGAGCACCACGTTGGCGGTCTTGCGGCCTACGCCAGGCAGCGCTTCGAGCTCTTCGCGAGTCTGTGGGACTTCGCCTCCGTGGCGCTCCACCAGCAAGCGACAGGTCTCGATCACGTTTTTCGCCTTGCTGTTGAACAGGCCGATGGTCTTGATGTATTCCGACAAGCCTTCGACACCCAAGGCATGGATGGCCGCCGGAGTGTTAGCCTCCGGATAGAGCCTGGCCGTGGCCTTGTTCACGCCGACATCGGTCGATTGCGCGGAGAGAATCACCGAGATCAGCAACTCGAACGGCGTGGAGTAGGCCAGTTCGGTTTTCGGTTCCGGGTTGTCTTCATGCAGCCTGCGGAAAATTTCCAGACGTTTTGCGGCATTCATGGGCAGTGCGTTTCCTCGAAAGCAGTCAGTGTGAGGGATTCGGGCGAGGCCAGGCCTGCCAGGCTGCGATCAACAGCCCCAACAGAATGAAACCACCGGGCGCCAACGTAGCCAGATGCAGGCCTTCACTGCCGATGAGTTCGCGCAACAGGCCCAAACCCACCATCAATGCGCCGAACATGCCACACAGGCGCAGACGATCACGCCAGGCGCTCTGGAAAAAGCCGGTGTGGTCCAGGACAACGCATTGCAAGGCGATCAGCCCGGCATAGATTCCCGCCTGATGGTGCCATTGGAGTAACCAGGCTTGTGCGGCGATTTCCGCGCAACTGGTTAGCGTGGCAGCGAGCAGGATTCCCGCGATCAACCGGGCGGTCGGCACAAGCCTTGGCCGCAACGCATGCATGCCGACACCATAAGCACTGATGACCACGATAAACATCAACCACAGGCCCAGCGCCGTCATCCACGAGTCGGTGGCGCCAATCAGCGGCGCAAGCATCAGCGAGTTCTGCAATGTCGATGACTTACTCATGGGAAGTGTCCCCGATCAGCTGTTGCCGATGTTCATCGAAGTAGCGCAAGGCGTCGTGGATGGCGTTGATCACGGTTCTTGACGTGATGGTCGCCCCGGCAATCTGGTCGAACTCGCCCTGATCCTTTTTTAACGCCCAGCGATTGTCGGCCGGTTCGTTTCGCGACCTGCCGGCAAAGTCATTGAGCCAGGCATTCGGCCAGTCTGCGATGCGCGCGCCCAGCCCTGGCGTCTCGGATTGCCTGAGGGTTTTGACGGCAACCAATTTGCCGTTCACGGCGATGGCAATCAGCAAGTCGATGCTGCCCGCATAACCCATCGACTGGCTGCGCAGTAAAACGATAGTGGGCTGGCCGGCTTTGGTCGCCAGGTAGCCGCCTTGCAATGTGCTGTTGGCCAACACGGCAGTGTCGAGTCGTAGCGGCTGTTCCAGCGGTTGATTGTCATAGCTGTCAGCGGGCAGCAGGTCCAGCAGGCGACGGCTGTCGATTGCCCGCTGTTCGGCGGCAATGCGTGGTGCGCTGCTTCGTTGCGCAAGGTAAGTCGCGCCAATTCCCAGCGCTGCCAGCAACAGGACGATCACCACGCTCGTCGCTCGGTTCATGGCTTAACACGCTCCTGCCTCGACGCGGCAAACCGGTCCAGCGCCGGCACGCACAGGTTCATCAACAACACTGCAAATGCCACACCGTCCGGGTAACCACCCCACGTGCGGATCAGGTAAGTCAGCAACCCCACGCCTGCGCCGAACAACAGTCGGGCGCCCGGATTTTTGGCACCGGACACCGGTTCCGTGACGATAAAAAATGCACCCAGCATGCTGGCGCCGGTGAGCAGGTGAAACAGCGGCGAACCGTGAGAGTCGGAGCCCGAGCCGTTCCAGCACAGCAGGCTGATGACAAACAAACTGGCCAGCATGCCGACCGGCGCATGCCAGCTGAACACCCGCCGTTGCAGCAGAAACACGCCGCCCGCCAGAAACGCCAGGTTGACCCATTCCACGCCGCGCGCACCGAAGTGGCCGAATGCCGGGTTGCCGGCGAAGAGTTCATCCATGGTCAGGCTCTTATTGATGCGCAGGCTGTCCAGCGCCGTTGCCTGGACCCAGGCATCCGGCGTCTGGCCGAAATCGAACACTTGCTGCAAGCCGCCGAGCAGGTCCATGCCGTGGGACGACGGCCAATGGGTCATCGGCTGGGGAAACGCCACCAGCACCAGGGCGAAACCGAGCATCGCCGGGTTGAACGGATTTTTCCCGACGCCGCCATACAGCTGCTTGCCGAACAGTGCGAACGCCGAGGCACACACCGTCAACCACCAAGGACAATACGGCGGCAAGGCCAGGGCCAGCAGCGTGGCACTGACCAGCGCGCTGCCGTCGCTCAAGGTCGGTCGAAGCTCACGTTGACGCAGTTTCAACACCACGGCTTCAACGGCCAGCGCGGTCACACCCGCCAGAATCAGGTTGATCAACACGCCCCAGCCATACAGCCAGAACAACACCAGCATGCCCGGCACCGTGGCCAGCAACACCAGCTTCATGGCTTGCTGCAGGCGCTCGTCGACCGGCTCAAGGGGTGACATGGGTGTTCACCTGCTGCTCGCTGGCGACTTGCGCTGCGTGCAGGTTTTTTTCGGCGTCGGCGAGCGCGCGTTCCAGGGCTTCGATCTGCTCGGCGGGTGCTTCGCGGGCCTGGGCTTTCTTGAGTTCGGCGCGGCGCATGGCCAACTGGATTTTCGCCCGTTTAACGTCGGCATCCTTGGCGGGGGCAACGGGTGCAATGGGCGCTGGCGCTGGAGGCGCATTTTCTTCCAGCTGCGTCAGGACTTGCTCGGCGGCTTCGAATTGCTGTTGCAGGACGATCAGTTGCGATTGCTGTTCGAACGTCGGCGGATGCCCGAACGCCTTGAGCGATTTGTTCAGTTGCGCGCGGCTCATGGCCACATCGATTTTGGCTTTCTTCAGTGCCGCATCGGCATTCGCCGCTTTCTGCGCGCGAACCCTTTCCAGCGCGGCCTGAACCGGGTCGAGCGTCGCCACTTCAGGCTGTTGCACCGCGCGATGCGCACGGGCCTGGCGCTCGGCGAGTTTCAGTTCTTCTTCACGATGCAGGCGCGCATTACGCTGTTCAAAGCGGAGTCGTGCGTGATTGCGCTTGGCGGCGCGTTCCTGTTGTTCCTCGAGGCTGAAGGCCAGCCCTCCCACAATCGGCAACGTGGCCAGCGGTAGCGGCCGCATCTCGATGCAGTCCACCGGGCAAGGCGCCACACAGAGGTCGCAGCCGGTGCATTCGTCGATGATCACCGTGTGCATCAACTTCGCTGCGCCGACGATGGCGTCCACCGGGCACGCCTGGATGCACTTGGTGCAGCCGATGCACTCGGCCTCGCGGATGTAGGCGATTTGCGCCGGGGCCGAGCCGCGACTCACGTCCAGTTCCAATACCGGCACTTTCAGCAAATCGGCCAGCGCCGAGATGGTTTCGCTGCCGCCGGGCGGGCACTTGTTGATCGGCTCACCGTTGGCAATGCCTTCGGCGTACGGTTTGCATCCGGGGTGGCCGCACTTGCCGCACTGGGTCTGCGGCAACAGGGCATCGATGCGTTGAATCAGACTCATGTTTTGATCAGTCCGCTGAATCCGAGAAAAGCCACTGCGATCAGTCCGGCGCCGATCAGGTCGATCGGCAGGCCGCGAAAGGGCAGGGGAACATCGTTATCGAGTGTGCGCTGGCGCAAGTCGCTGAACAGACTCAACACCAGCCAGAAGCCCAGCCCGGCACCGATACTCAGGGCCGTGGCGTGGAGAAAACCCTTGTCCTCGCGGACGTTGATCAACGCCAGCCCGAGCACGCCGGCATTGCCCAGCAGCAGTGGCCAGAGACCGTCGAACGACAGCGCCGCGAACGCTTTCGGCAACAGCTTGAGCAATGGCGTGATCAACAGCACGCTCAACGGCAGAAACACGAACAGGTGCAGCGAAGTCAGCGCCAAAGGCACCAACAGCCAGTGATAGAGCGCGTAGCCGAGCATGCCGACGATCAGCATCAGGCACGTCGTCGCGATGCCCAACGCATGCACCTGATGGCGCTCGGCGCCCAGCAGCGGATCGACGCCCAGCGGCGTGTGCAACACGAGGTTGTTGATCAGGGCGGTGCTGATAAGCGCAAGAAGCAGTTCGGTCATGATCGTGCCGGCTGGAACAGGGCTCTCTCAAAGGAGATTAGGCATTATCCGGCAAGGACGGAGGGCGGGCCAGATATGAAAATCCCACAGGCGCGCCAGGCACGACTGTGGGATCGGGTTCGCGCAGTAACTTACTTGATGCGCTGACCTGGCTTGGCGCCGCTGTCGGGGCTGAGCAGGTAGATTTCTTCACCGCCAGGACCGGCCGCCATCACCATGCCTTCGGAGATACCGAACTTCATTTTCCGCGGCTTGAGGTTGGCGATCATCATGGTCAGGCGACCATCGAGCTTGGACGGATCCGGGTAAGCGCTCTTGATGCCGGAGAACACGTTGCGTTGCTCGTCACCGATGTCGAGGGTCAGGCGCAGCAGCTTGTCAGCGCCTTCCACGGCTTCGGCCTTGATGATCAGCGCGACGCGCAGGTCGACGGCGGCAAAGGTGTCGAAGTCGATTTCCGGCGACAGCGGATCCTTGGCCAGTTCGCCGTTGCCGGCCGGTGCAGTTTCGCCGGTGTCGGTCTGGCTGGCGGTCAGGTCTTCTTTCGAAGCGTCGGTCATGGCCTGCACTTTCACCGGGTCGATGCGGGTCATCAGCGGCTTGAACTCGTTCAGCTGATGATTGCTGAGCAAGGTCGCGTGATCGTTCCAGGTCAGCGGCGCGACGTTGAGGAACGCCTCGGCATCGGCGGCCAGCAGTGGCAATACCGGCTTGAGGAAGATCACCAACTGGCGGAACAGGTTGACGCCCAAGGCGCAGATGGCCTGGACTTCGTCGTGCTTGCCTTCCTGTTTGTTCAGCGACCACGGAGCCTTGTCGGCGATCCAGGCGTTGGCGCGGTCGGCCAGGCCCATGATTTCACGCATGGCGCGGGCGAAGTCGCGAGCCTCGTAGGCTTCGGCAATGCTCGGCGCTGCGGCGAGGAACGCATCGGTCAGCTCCGGCGCGGCGTTACCCGCCACCAGCACACCGGCGTTGCCCTTGTGGATGAAACCGGCGCAGCGGCTGGCGATGTTGACGACTTTGCCGACGAGGTCGGAGTTGACCTTCTGCACGAAGTCTTCGAGGTTCAGGTCGAGGTCATCGACGCCGCGTCCCAGCTTGGCCGCGTAGTAGTAGCGCAGGTATTCCGGCGACAGGTGATCCAGGTAGGTCCGGGCCTTGATGAAGGTGCCGCGGGACTTGGACATTTTCTGGCCGTTGACGGTCAGGTAGCCGTGCACGTTGATGCCGGTCGGCTTGCGGAAGCCGGCGCCTTCGAGCATGGCTGGCCAGAACAGCGCGTGGAAGTTGACGATGTCCTTGCCGATGAAGTGATACAGCTCGGCCGTGGAATCCTTGCCCCAGAACGCGTCGAAATCCAGCTCCGGCGTACGGTTGCACAGGTTCTTGAAGCTGGCCATGTAGCCGATCGGCGCGTCCAGCCAGACGTAGAAATATTTGCCCGGCTCGTCGGGGATCTCGAAACCGAAGTACGGCGCATCGCGGGAGATGTCCCACTGTTGCAGGCCGGCATCCAGCCACTCGGCGATCTTGTTCGCCACGGCGTCTTGCAGGGTGCCGCTGCGGGTCCAGGTTTGCAGCATTTCCTGGAAGTCCGGCAACTTGAAGAAGAAATGCTGGGAGTCCTTGAGCACCGGCGTGGCGCCGGAAATGGCCGACTTCGGATCTTTCAGGTCGGTCGGTGCGTAGGTCGCGCCGCATTTCTCGCAGTTGTCGCCGTACTGGTCTTCGGTGCCGCATTTCGGGCAGGTGCCCTTGATGAAGCGGTCGGCCAGGAACATTTTCTTTTCCGGGTCGAAGTATTGCGTGATCGAGCGCGTGGCGATGTGCCCGGCGTCGCGCAGTTTCAGGTAGATCTGGCTCGACAGCTCACGGTTTTCTTCGGCGTGAGTGGAGTGGAAGTTATCGAAGTCCACCAGGAACTCGGCAAAGTCGGCGCTGTGTTCAGCCTGGACGTTGGCGATCAGTTGTTCCGGGGTGATGCCTTCCTTTTCCGCGCGCAGCATGATCGCCGAACCGTGGGCGTCGTCGGCGCAGACATAAATGCATTGGTTGCCGCGGTGCTTCTGGAAGCGCACCCACATATCGGTCTGGATGTATTCCAGCATGTGGCCAAGATGGATCGAACCATTGGCATAGGGCAGGGCGCTGGTGACGAGGATCTTGCGTGGCTCGGACATGGGGCTCGGCTACTTGATGAAACGGAGGTCGGCCACTATAAAGCGCCGGCGCATATTTTTCACCCCGTGCGCCTGTTTCATTGGATGACTGACGTGGATTCATGCAACGGGTACGATACCCGCCTGATTTTCCAGTCTTGCTATCGGAGTTGCCCATGAGCGCCGTCAATCGCGCAGCGGTGGAAGCCGTCCTTCGTCAATACACCGACCCTTACCTGAACCAGGATCCGGTCAGCGCCGGGTGCGTGCGCAACATCGAGATCCAGGGCGATCGCGTCAGCGTCCAGCTGGAGCTGGGTTACGCCGCCGGCCTGTTCAAAAGTGGCTGGGCGCAGATGCTGCAAATGGCCATTGGAAGTCTGGACGGCGTCGCCAGCGCCCGCGTCGATATCACCAGCGTGATCGCCGCGCACAAGGCTCAGGCACAGATCCCGGGGCTGGCCAACGTCAAGAACGTGGTGGCCGTGGCGTCCGGCAAGGGCGGCGTGGGCAAATCCACCACCGCTGCCAACCTGGCGCTGGCCCTGGCCCGCGAAGGCGCGAAGGTGGGGATTCTGGATGCGGACATCTACGGTCCGAGCCAGGGCATCATGTTCGGGATTCCCGAAGGCACCCGACCGAAGGTCAAGGATCAGAAGTGGTTCGTGCCGATCGAGTCCCATGGCGTCGAAGTGATGTCCATGGCCTTCCTGACCGACGACAACACGCCGATGGTCTGGCGCGGGCCGATGGTGTCCGGCGCGCTGCTGCAACTGGTGACGCAGACCGCCTGGGGCGACCTGGATTACCTGGTCATCGACATGCCGCCAGGCACCGGTGACATCCAGCTGACCCTGGCGCAGAAAGTCCCGGTGGCCGGTGCCGTCATCGTCACCACCCCGCAAGACCTGGCGCTGCTGGATGCGCGCAAGGGCGTCGAGATGTTCCGCAAGGTCAACATCCCGGTGCTCGGTGTGGTGGAAAACATGGCCGTGCACATCTGCTCGAATTGCGGGCATGCCGAGCATCTGTTCGGTGAGGGTGGTGGGGTGAAGCTGGCCAGTCAGTATGGCGTCGAACTCTTGGCGTCGTTGCCGCTGGCGATGGCCATCCGCGAACAGGCCGATGGCGGCAAGCCTACGGTCATTGCCGAGCCGGACAGCCCGATTGCGCTGGTGTATCAGGAACTCGCCCGCCACGTCGGCGCGCGGATCGTGTTGCAGGAAGCGGCTTCGCCGGCGATGCCGAACATCACCATCAGCGACGATTGAGTTGCGCTTTTGTAGGAGCCCGGCTTGCCGGCGATGGCGGATTTGAATACGCCATCGCCGGCAAGCCGGCTCCTACAGGGCCTTCGTTGTACTTTAGATCCGCAACCCGCCATCCATCTCGAGGATCCGGCCGGTGTAGTAGTCGTTCTCGAAAATGTACGCCGCCGAATGCGCGATCTCTTCCGGCTTGCCCATGCGCTTGAGCGGAATTCCGGACGTCATTTTCTCCAGCGCTTCCGGCTTCATCCCCAGCGTCATTTCGGTTTCGATAAAACCCGGTGCAATGCCGGCTACGCGAATGCCGTAGCGCGCCAGTTCCTTGGCCCAGGTGACGGTCGCCGCAGCGACACCGGCCTTGGCCGCCGAGTAGTTGGTCTGGCCAACGTTGCCGGCGCGGGAGATCGACGAGATATTGATGATCGCGCCGCTGTTGTTCAACTCGACCATTTTCGCCGCGACCTCGCGGGTACACAGGAACACGCCGGTCAGGTTGACGTCGATGACCGCTTGCCATTGCGCCAGGCTCATCTTGGTCATTTCGCCGTCCTTGACCTTGAGCAGCAGGCCATCGCGCAGGATGCCGGCGTTGTTGATCAAACCGTGGATCGCACCGAAATCGCCGGCCACCTGGGCAACCATGTGCGTCACTTGTTCTTCATAGGCGACGTTGCACAGGTAAGCGCGGGCCTCGACACCCTTGGCCTTGCACGCGGCAACGGCGGCGTCGAGCTTTTCCTGGTTCAGGTCGACCAGCGCCAGTTTTGCGCCTTTGCCGGCGAAATACTCGGCCATGGAGCGGCCTAAACCCTGGCAACCGCCAGTGATAATGATTACTTTGTCAGTGAGTTGCATTCGCATGCCCCGGTTACAGGTGGGAGTGGTCTTCCTTCAAGAGAGCCTCTCGATCTGCACCGGATGTGGCCTGGTTGCACATGAGAACTGCCCCGATGGCGTACTGGAACTTTCACCAGGCGCCTGTCCGTTTTTTCGACGGATTCTATATAAGGAGTCATAAATTGAGCGTTGAAGCGGCCAAGAATGCCCGAGAATTGCTTCTCAAGGAATACCGTGGAGTGCTCTCGACGCATTCCAAGGCGATGCCCGGTTTCCCGTTTGGCTCCGTGGTTCCTTACTGTCTGGACGAGCAGGGCCGGCCGCTGATTCTGATCAGCCGCATCGCCCAGCACACCCACAATTTGCAGAAAGATCCGAAATGCTCACTGTTCGTGGGCGAGCGCGGTGCCGAAGACGTTCAGGCCGTTGGGCGCCTGACGTACCTCGCCGAAGCCGAAAAAATCGAGGACGCGTCGGCGATTGAAGCGGCCGCCGAGCGCTACTACCGCTACTTCCCGGATTCGCAGAATTACCACAAGGCCCACGATTTCGATTTCTGGGTGCTCAAGCCCGTGCGTCACCGTTACATCGGTGGCTTCGGCGCGATTCACTGGGTCGACCAGCTGACCCTGGCCAACCCATTCGCGGGCAAAGCCGAGGCAAGCATGGTCGAGCACATGAACGCCGATCACGCCAAGGCCATCGCCCACTACGTCGAACTCGCGGGCCTGCCGAAAACCGAACCGGCGCAATTGGCCGGGATCGACACCGAGGGCATGCACCTGCGCATCGGTCAGGGTCTCTACTGGTTACCGTTTCAAGCGCCATGTAATACGCCGACACAAGTCCGTGAAGCCTTGGTTTTCCTGGCCCACGCCGAGCATTGGCCGAAAAATGAAGTGGCTGGTGCTTGAATTCACGAAAGGGCGACGTCATCTAGGGAAGACTGGCAAGGCATTCTTGCGTTGAGGAACCATTTGATGCGCCCTTTTTTATTGCTCTTTGTACTGTTTCCAGTGTTGGAGCTGTTCGTATTCGTCAAGGTCAGCGGAGCCATCGGGTTTTTCCCGGCGCTGCTGCTGGTCATTCTCGGCTCGATGCTCGGCGTGTTCGTGCTGCGCGTCGCCGGCCTGGCAACCGCGCTGCGTGCGCGTGAAAGCCTGAACCGCGGCGAGTTGCCGGCCCAGACCATGCTTGAAGGTTTGATGCTGGCCCTGGCCGGCGGTCTGTTGATCCTGCCGGGTTTCGTCACCGACGTGCTGGGCCTGATCATGCTGCTGCCGATCTCCCGTCGACTGCTGGCCAATAAAATGCGCCAGCGTGCCGAAGAGGCGGCGATCCGTCAGCGTGCGTTCGCCGATGATCTGCAGCCACGTGGCGGTCCTGCCCCGCGTGAACCGCTGGGCCGTGAGCCGAATGTGATCGAAGGCGAGTTCGAACACCGCGACACCAAGTAAACCGTTTCAGCTGCACGGCACCTTCGGGTGCCGTGTTCGTTTAAGGGGCATCGCTGTAAAAAATTTCGATCCTCGCCCTTGTAATAAGCTTATGCGCCCTTATGTAACGGTCACCGCAAGGTTTCTGGCAATCACGCCAGACAGACTTCCGCGGTTCGCTTGACGAACCGCACCCGGCACCGCCGGAATTTGTTAAACCCGCCGGGACTACACCGGCCGATGAAAACCACAATTAGGAGAGATCGACAATGAAGCTTCGTCCTCTGCATGACCGCGTCGTCATCCGTCGCAGCGAAGAAGAAAAGAAAACCGCTGGCGGTATCGTCCTGCCAGGTTCGGCTGCCGAAAAAGCCAACAGCGGCGAAATCCTCGCTGTAGGTACCGGCCGCGTGCTGGAAAACGGTGAAGTGCGTGCACTGTCCGTCAAAGTGGGCGACAAGGTTGTGTTCGGTCCGTACTCCGGCAGCAACACCGTGAAAGTTGACGGCGAAGACCTGCTGGTAATGGCTGAGAACGAGATTCTCGCTGTTATCGAAGGCTGATTCCCCGCTCATTTTCCCGCTACTACAAAGTATTTAAGGAATATCGATCATGGCTGCTAAAGAAGTTAAATTCGGCGATTCCGCCCGCAAGAAAATGCTCGCCGGTGTAAACGTCCTGGCTGACGCGGTAAAAGCGACGCTGGGCCCTAAAGGCCGTAACGTGATCATCGAGAAGAGCTTCGGCGCTCCGACCATCACCAAGGACGGCGTGTCCGTTGCCAAAGAAATCGAGCTGAAAGACCGCTTCGAAAACATGGGCGCGCAGCTGGTCAAAGACGTTGCCTCCCGTGCCAACGATGACGCAGGCGACGGCACCACCACCGCTACCGTTCTGGCTCAGTCGATCGTCAACGAAGGCCTGAAAGCCGTCGCTGCCGGCATGAACCCGATGGACCTGAAGCGCGGTATCGACAAGGCGACCATCGCGATCGTCAAAGAGCTGAAAGCACTGTCCAAGCCTTGCGCTGACACCCGTGCAATCGCTCAGGTCGGCACCATCTCGGCCAACTCCGACAGCTCCATCGGCGACATCATTGCCGAAGCCATGGAAAAAGTCGGTAAAGAAGGCGTGATCACCGTTGAAGAAGGCTCGGGCCTGGAAAACGAACTGTCGGTTGTTGAAGGCATGCAGTTCGACCGTGGCTACCTGTCCCCGTACTTCGTCAACAAGCCCGAGACCATGACTGCCGAGCTGGACGGTCCGCTGATCCTGCTGGTCGACAAAAAGATCTCGAACATCCGCGAAATGCTGCCAGTGCTGGAAGCCGTTGCCAAAGCCGGCCGTCCACTGCTGATCGTGGCCGAAGACGTTGAAGGCGAAGCCCTGGCGACTCTGGTTGTGAACAACATGCGTGGCATCGTCAAAGTCGCAGCCGTCAAGGCTCCAGGCTTCGGCGACCGTCGCAAGGCCATGCTGCAGGACATCGCTGTTCTGACTGGCGGTACCGTTATCTCCGAAGAGATCGGCCTGAGCCTGGAAAGCACTACCCTGGAACACCTGGGTAATGCCAAGCGCGTAATCCTGTCGAAAGAAAACACCACCGTGATCGACGGTGCCGGCGTTGAGGCTGACATCCAGGCTCGCGTTCTGCAGATCCGTCAGCAAGTGGCCGACACTTCGTCCGACTACGACCGTGAAAAACTGCAAGAGCGTCTGGCCAAGCTGTCCGGCGGCGTTGCAGTGATCAAGGTTGGCGCTGGTTCCGAAGTTGAAATGAAAGAGAAGAAAGCCCGCGTTGAAGACGCCCTGCACGCTACCCGTGCAGCCGTTGAAGAAGGCGTGGTACCTGGCGGCGGCGTGGCACTGGTTCGCGCTCTGCAGGCAATCTCCGAGCTGAAAGGCGACAACGATGACCAGAACGTTGGCATCCAGTTGCTGCGTCGCGCTGTTGAAGCGCCACTGCGCCAGATCGTTGCCAACTCCGGCGACGAGCCAAGCGTAGTTGTGGACAAGGTCAAGCAGGGTTCGGGTAACTACGGTTACAACGCTGCTACCGGCGAATACGGCGACATGATCGAAATGGGCATCCTGGACCCGGCCAAAGTGACTCGTTCGGCCCTGCAAGCGGCTTCGTCGATTGCCAGCCTGATGATCACCACCGAAGCCATGATCGCCGAGATCAAGGAAGACGCACCAGCTGGCGGCGGCATGCCAGACATGGGCGGTATGGGCGGCATGGGCGGCATGATGTAAGCCAGCCTCACCCCGTACGAAAAAACCCCGCCTGCGAAAGCAGGCGGGGTTTTTTATTGCCTCGATTTTGCAGGCCCCAGCAAATCAGTGTGGGAGCGAGACCGGCTTGCCGGCGAAAGACACCCGGACACCGCGGTCATCCAGACAGCCCGCGTTATCGTTGACGTCCATCGCCGGCAAGCCGGCTCCTACAGGGGAACTGTGCACATATCCGGAATGGGTGAACGCGAACACCAATGAGTCAGGTCGGCTTTAAGGCCGCCTCGGCGGCTGTCGCGGTGGTCGCCCCCTCGAGAGGCCGAGTGGAGGTTCTGCGCAGTGGGCAACCCGGCATGGATGCCGGGTTAGCCGCCCCCGGCCATGGATGGCCGATGGCGGCGGGCCCACGGAGCAGGACCGGAGCGAGGGAATGCCGAGCCATGGCGAGGCACCGAACGAAAGGGGCAAGAGCGCTTGGTTACTTGGCGCTTTTCCAAGTAACTCGCCGTAAGGGCGAAACCAATGGAAGCCATAACCGCAGAAACGGATATGTAAACATTCCAAACCCCAAACTCTCCTGCATTTGGATCTATTTCTCAGACCCTGACCGGTTCCGCCTTACCAACGCGCTCAGCCTTCGAAGCCGGCCGATAAAGAATGTAGTAATACGACCCCAAACAAATCAGCCAACAAAAAATCGCCGTCCACACGTTGTGCGAGAAAAAGTGCGCCCCCTGCATCATCCGGCCCACAGAAAACACCGAGCCCAGCGCGAAGGCGAAGATGAAGGCACTGCGCGCCAGACGCGGACGCCGATCCCGCAGCACAAAGAACAGCGCAAACAGCGTAAACCCGGTAGCCGCATGGCCTCCAGGCCAGCAACGCCCCGGCTTGTCGGTGGGCGGGCGAGGGCTGAGCAACTCGCTGTAGGTTTCATGGCCGCCGAACTGCTCCAGGCTCCATGGGCATTGAACCGCCGTCACCGCCTTCATCGGCGTGACAAAGGACGTCGCCAGACCCAGCGACAGCACCAGACACCCCAACTCCCGCTTGAACGGCTTGAGCCGGTCGATGAAAAAAGCACCGATGAACCCCAGGATGGCGAACACCGAGAAGGCGATGACCACCTGCTTGGCACGGTCATGCAGGATGTCTTCGAGGAAATAACTGTGACGCCCGATAAAGTCGCCAGCCGCCGGGTCATAAAAATACCGGGCAATGTCCATGTCAAGGGACGTCAGTTCGAGCAGCAGCAGAATGATCGCCGCAATGGCGGGAACACCCAGGCACACCCACAGATTCAGGGGGCGGGAGGCGGGTCGGGCAGTGGTCGACACCATGGCGGTTCCTTGGTCGGTTAAGTGTTCTTGAGAGCGCAGCCGCGCGGAGTGTGAGCCGGATTGTGTCGCCTGCATGTGAACCGATAGTGAAAAAATCGTTAGGGCCGCAACAGATTTATCGGCGGGCTTGAACACTGCACGCGGCCCTAGCTCTGAGCCACACTTGGCCTTAAGCTGCGCGGGCCAAGACGGCCGTTACTGTGTACGGAGGAGATGCCCATGCGAATTCTATTGGTTGAAGACAACCGCGATATCCTGGCCAACCTGGCCGATTATCTGGGGCTCAAAGGCTACACCGTGGATTGCGCTCAGGACGGTTTGTCGGGCCTGCACCTGGCAGCCACCGAGCATTACGACCTGATCGTGCTCGACATCATGTTGCCCGGCATCGACGGCTACACCCTGTGCAAACGCCTGCGCGAAGACGCCCGTCGCGACACGCCGGTGATCATGCTCACCGCTCGCGATCAACTGGACGACCGGCTGCAGGGCTTCAAGTCCGGTGCTGATGACTACCTGATCAAACCCTTCGCCCTGTCTGAACTGGCGGCGCGGATCGAAGCGGTGATGCGCCGGGCTCAGGGCGGCGGTCGTCGCACCTTGCAGGTCGGCGACCTGAGTTATGACCTCGATACCCTGGAGGTTACCCGCGAAGGTCGTCTGCTGAAACTCAACCCGGTGGGCCTGAAGCTCCTGGCCGTGCTGATGCAGAAAAGCCCGCACGTCCTGCGCCGGGAAATCCTCGAAGAAGCACTGTGGGGCGATGATTGCCCGGACAGCGACAGCCTGCGCAGCCATGTCCACCAGTTGCGTCAGGTGATCGACAAACCGTTCGCCAAGCCTTTGCTGCAGACCGTGCACGGTGTGGGCTATCGCTTGGCCGAGGGCCGTGATGGAGTTTAAACAGAGCCTTGCTCAACGGATCATCATCGCTTTTGCGTTGATGAGCGCGCTGGTCGCCGGTGCCTTTGCGATGGGCATTGTCGCGACCGTGCACCTGGTGGAAGAAAAACTGATTTCGGCAGGCCTGGGCGGGGACTTGCAGCGCCTGTTGCTGATGGACAGTGTCTCGGACTGGAGCCATCGCCCCGAACCGGACCAATTGTTCTATTTCAGCGGTGGGCCGGGTGACTTCGAGTTGCCCAAGGATTTGCGCCACCTCGAACCGGGCTTTCATGAAGTATTTCGCGAGCAGCTGTCGTATCACGCGATGGTCGAGGTCGTCGACGGCCGGCGATATGTGCTGCTGCAGGACCAGAGCGATTTCGAAGAGCGCGAGCGCGTGTTGTTCGCCGTGGTGCTGGTGGGCTTCGTCCTGAGTCTGGCGCTGGCGGTATTTCTCGGCTGGATCCTCGCGCGCAAAGTAATGGCGCCGGTGGTGCGACTGGCTCGCCAGGTACGTCACCGCGATCAGTTGCTGGGGCTGGCGCCACCGCTGGCGCCGGACTATGCCGCCGATGAGGTGGGCGAGCTGGCCGTGGCCTTTGACGCCACGCTCGGTCGCTTGCGTCAGGCGTTGACCCGGGAACGCCTGTTCACCAGTGACGTCAGTCACGAATTGCGCACGCCATTGATGGTGCTGGCCAGTTCCTGTGAGCTGCTGCTGGAAAACCCGGGCATCGACCAGCGCGGCCGGGCACAGGTCCAGCGGATCGCCCGCGCCTGCGAAGAGATGCGCGAGCTGGTGCAGACCTTCCTGATGCTGGCCCGGGCTCAGCGGGAAGATGCAGGCGTAGCGCCGCAACAATCGCTGCCCCAGGTCGCCGACGGACTGTTGAACCTGTGGCGTGAACCGATTGAGGCCAAGGGCCTGTCGCTGGTGTTCGAACCGGGCAATCCGGCTAGCACGCGCTACAACGCCACTCTTTTGCACGCGGTCATGGGCAACCTGTTGCGCAACGCACTGCATTACACCGAACGCGGTTTCATCCGCTTGACCCTGACGGCCTCTGGCTTCAGGGTCGAAGACAGTGGCGTCGGCATACCCGAAGAAAAACGCGAAGCGATGTTCGAGCCGTTCGTGCGCGGTAACGAAAAACGCGGCGAAGGCCTGGGACTGGGGCTGTCGCTGGTGCAACGGATCTGCGAGAACCAGGGCTGGAGCGTCAGTCTGACCAACATGGACCCCAATGGCTGTCGTTTTGAGGTGGTGCTCGGCTCATCGAGCCCGAGCTGATCCAGTCCCCTTAGAGTTATGGCCCTCAGCCAGCATCGGCACCCTGTAAAACCCTGAAATACTTCAGGGTTTTACATGACATTTTTTTCACAAAGACATTACCTGACGCTGACATGGCGCTACTTATCGTGGTCGTCATCAAATGTTCAGGAGTCTTTGGTAATGGCCGGCCCGATCAAACTGGATTTTTCCGAAAAGTATGACGATCAACACGCTCAGAAATACCTGCGCAAGCATCAGGATGGCGTAGGTCGCCGGTTGTCGCACTGGCGTGACGAGCAACTGGCGCGCAAGGCCTTGACGCTGGTCGGCGAACCCGGCCTGGTCCTTGATTTGCCGTGTGGAGCCGGGCGTTTCTGGCCATTGCTGGCGGAGAAGCCCAACCGCGTGATCATTGGTGCGGACAACTCCGAGTCCATGATCAAGATTGCGATGCAGGCGCAACCCGCCGATGTCGTGAAACGGGTACAACCCTTGCACACTTCTGCATTCGACATCGCCTTGCCTGATAACGCCGTCGACAGCATTTTTTGCATGCGCTTGCTGCACCACATTGGTGAAGCCGAGCATCGACTGGCCATCCTGCGTGAATTCGAACGCGTCAGCCGCGACAGTGTGATTCTGTCGTTGTGGGTCGACGGCAATTTCAAAGCCTGGAAACGCAAGCGCTCCGAGAAGCGGCGTGGGCAGGAAGGTTACCAAAATCGATTTGTGTTACCTGCTGCTACGGTCGAGAAAGAGTTCGAGCAGGCAGGTTTCCGCATCCAGGAACAACTGGACTTTATACCGCTCTATGCCATGTGGCGGGTTTACGTATTACGCAAGAGGTAACAGGATGGCAGTGCAATGTGCAGCAGGAGCGGACGTCGTTTCCCAGGATCGCTTCGACTTTTACTGGAATCAGCGCGGTGAATGGGTTGAAGAGCCCAACGTCCGTCGTGGCGGTGAAAGTGGCGTGCAACGAGTGATGGGGGCCGATGGGCAACTGCTCTATGCCAAGCGTCAAACCGGACATATCTACCGCAGCTGGTTGCACCCGTTCGGTCGACCGACGGTGCTGCGAGAACAGGATGCGCTTATTGGTGTGAGCCGGATCGGCGTGCGCGTTCCGGAAATGGTTTTCTGCGGTGCGCAGCGCGATCCTGTGCACAAGTGGCGTGCCTTGTTGGTGACCAAGGCTCTGGACGGTTTCGAGGAAATTCAGCACTGGTACGACGGTGGCGGTCGCGAGCGTCATGGCGAGGCGGTGCATGATCGCGTATTGAAGGAGTTGGCGGATAACCTGGTGCGCATGCACAAGGGCCGCTGGCAGCACAGTTGCCTCTACATCAAGCACGTTTTTGTCCGGGTTACCGGCGAGGGCGAGTCGGCTAAAGTCGAGGTAGCGTTGATCGATCTGGAGAAGTGCCGCCAGCGTTTAACCGCCTACAGCGCTGCCTCCCATGACCTCAAGCAACTGCGTCGCCATTCGTCGTTCAGCACGGCGGACTGGAAGAAACTCGTCTATTTTTATGAGACGGCGTTTGGCAGCGCTATCAAAGGTTTATAGCAATGAAACTCGAAATTGCACGAGGTTTGTTTTTAATAGGAGCCTTGGCAGTTGCTTCGCTGGCGGTGGCGGCTTGGGAGCAGCCCCGCACGCAAGTCCTCAGTTCGGTGAACGGGGACGCGCGTTGTCCAATGCCGCGGGTCGCTAAGGAATCCGTTGCAACCCAGCCTGATCATGATTTATTGCTGTTCATGTTCGGACTTTCTCAAGGACTGAGGCCGCAGAGTTGACCAGATTGAAGCCCAAATAAAAGGCCTCGCAAATGCGAGGCCTTTTTCATTCCGCCTGCAAATCCCTGTAGGAGCCAGCTTGCTGGCGATGGTGTGTCAGCCACATTGATGTCGACTGACACACCATCGCCGGCAAACCGGCTCCTACAAGAGTTATGCGTGTGGTTCGGGTTTGTCGGGTTTCGCCAGCAGGGTGTACACGCACGGCAGCACAAACAACGTAAACAACGTGCCGATCGACATCCCCGTGGCGATCACCGTACCAATGTCGAACCGGCTGACAGCTCCCGCCCCCGTGGCAATGATCAACGGCACCATGCCGAACACCATCGCCGCGGTGGTCATCAACACCGGACGCAAGCGAATGGCAGCCGCTTCCTCCACCGCCTCGCGCGGCGTCAGCCCCTTGTCCTTGCGCAGCTGGTTAGCGAACTCGACGATCAGGATCCCGTGCTTGCTGATCAACCCGATCAGCGTCACCAGCCCCACCTGGGTGTAGATATTCATGCTCGACCAGCCGAGGAACAACGGGATCAAGGCGCCGCAGATCGACAACGGCACAGTTACCAGGATCACCAGCGGGTCGCGGAAGCTTTCGAACTGCGCCGCCAGCACCAGGAAAATGATCGCCAGCGCCAGGGCAAAGGTCACCCACAGCGCGCTGCCTTCCTGGACGTACTGCCGCGAGGCCCCGGCGTAGTCGATGGCGAAACCTGCCGGTGCTTCTTCCCGGGTAATCTCGCGCACGGCGTCGATGGCCTCACCCATGCTCACCAGCGGCACCCCGGACAGGATCGCCGAGTTGAGCTGCTGGAACTGGTTCAACTGTCGCGGTCGCGCGCGGTCGGTGACCGTGATCAGGGTCGACAGGGCCAGCAGTTCGCCCTGGGTGTTTTTCACGTAGTAATTGTTCAGCCAGTCGGGGTTGTCGCGGAACGGCCGTTCGACCTGCGCGATGACTTTGTAGCTGCGGCCCTCAATGGTGAAACGGTTGATCTCCGCTTCGCCCAGCAGCGTTGCCAGCGTACCGCCCAGATCCTGCATCGACACGCCCATCTGCGCGGCCTTGGCACGGTCGATATCGACCACGACTTCGGGCTTGTCGAACGCCAGGTCGACATCGACGAAGGCGAACTTGCCGGACTCCATCGCGCGCTTTTTCACCCGGTCCATCACTTGCAGCAACGCCTCGTAATCGTTGGCGGTATTGACCACGAATTGAAACGGCAGGCCCTCGCCGGTACCGGGCAGGGAAGGCAGGTTGAAGCCGAAAATCTGCAGGCCCGGAATGCTTTCCAGTTTGCTCTGGACCTCGGGCAGGATCGCCATTTGTGTGCGTTCGCGCTCGTTCCACGGTTTCAGCAGGAAGCCACCGATCCCCGATTGCACGCCGTTGAAGCCGTTGATCTGGAACGACGAGTAGTACTCGGGGAAGGCTTTGAAGATGGAGATGAACTCGTCGGTGTAAGTGTTCAGGTAATCGAGGTTGGTCGGCTGCGGGGCGTTGGCCAGCATGAAAATGATGCCTTGGTCCTCGTCCGGCGCCAGTTCCGACTTGGTGAATTTGAGCAGCACCGGGATCAGGCACAGCACGATCACCGCAAACACCAGCACCACCGGGCGGGTGTTGAGCGTGCCGTGCAACATGCGTTGGTAGCGGCGCTTGAGGCCTTCGAAAATCAGGTCGAGCCGATGGGCCAGGCCGCTGGGGTTTTCGTCGTGGCGCAGCAGAAAGGCGCACATCATCGGCGACAGGGTCAGGGCGACAATGCCGGAGATCACCACCGCGCCGGCCAGGGTCAGGGCGAATTCCTTGAACAGCGCGCCGGTGAGCCCCGTCAGGAAGCCGATGGGCGCGTAGACCGCCGCCAGGGTGATGGTCATCGAGACCACCGGCATGGCGATTTCCCGGGCACCCTCGATGGCCGCGTCGAGCGGGGTCTTGCCTTCCTCGATGTGGCGGTGGATGTTTTCCACCACCACGATGGCGTCATCCACCACCAGCCCGATGGCCAGCACCATCGCCAGCAAGGTCAGCAGGTTGATCGAGTAACCCATCATCTGCATGAAGAACATCACGCCGATCATCGACAGCGGAATCGTCACCACCGGAATCACCACGGAACGCAGTGCCCCGAGAAACAGGAACACCACGACGATCACGATCAGCACCGCTTCGAACAGGGTTTTCACCACTTCGTCGATCGAGGCCTGGATGAACAGCGTCGCGTCATAGGCGATTTCACCCTTGAGGTTTGGCGGCAACTGGGCCTCAAGGTCGGGCATGATCTTGCGCACTTCCTTGATCACGTCCAGCGGGTTCGCGGCGGGCGTGGCCTTGATGCCGATGTACACCGAGGGCGTACCGCCGAAGGAGCTGATGGAGTCGTAGTTCTCCGCACCCATCTCGACCCGCGCGACGTCACGCAGCAGCACACGGCTGTCGCCATCGACCTTGAGCGGGATCGCAGCAAAGGCTTCGGCGGATTTGAGCTCCGTGTTGGCGTTGATGCTGGTGACCACGTACTCGCCTTTCACTTCGCCGGCAGCGGAAAGGAAGTTGTATTTACGCACGGCATCGGTCACGTCGCTGGCGGCCAGACCGAAACCGGCGAGCTTCACCGGGTCCAGCCACAGGCGCATCGCGAACACCTGGTTGCCGAGAATCTCGGCTTCGGCCATGCCCGGCAGGGTCGCCAGTTTTGGCTGGATCACCCGCGACAGGTAGTCGGTAATTTGCGGGTTGCTCAGGTCCTTGCTGAAGAAACTGATGTACATCAGCGCCGAGGCGTCCGCAGCTTCCTTGCTCAGTACCGGGTCTTCGGCGTCTTGCGGCAGCTGGTTCTTTACCTCGTTGGCCTTGGCCAGCAACTCGGTGAACAGACGGTCGCTGTTGGAACCGATGCGCGCGTAGATCGAGATCACCGAAAAGTTCTGACGACTGACCGAGGTCATGTAGTCGATGCCCTCGGCACTCGCCAGGCTCTGTTGCATCGGCTGGGTGATGTAGCCCTGGATGGTTTCGGCGTTGGCCCCGGGGTACGCGGTGGTCACCGTGATCAGGGCGTTTTCCATTTGCGGATACTGGCGCAGCGGCAGCTTGCTCCAGGCCTGGAAACCCAGCAGCACAATCAACAGGCTGACCACGGTGGCGAGCACCGGGCGGCGGATGAACGGGTCGGTAAAAGCCATGGGGATTCCTTGATCAGTCCGCGCGTGGCGGGCTGTTCTTCTCGGCTAAAGTCTTGTCGTCGGTGATGGCAATGTGCGCTCCGTTGTCCAGTTTGATCTGGCCGGCCGTGACCACTTTTTCGCCGTTCTGCACGCCTTTGGTAATCATCACCACACCGTCGCGGCGTTCGCCGGTTTCGATGAAACGGCGTTCGGCGATCAGGATCGGTTCGCCCTTGTCGTCTTTTTCCAGCGTGCCGTCTTCGGTTTTCTTCTGCGCAACGACGTACAGCGAGTTGCCATACAGCGTGTAGGTGATAGCGCTTTCCGGCACGACGATGCGTGGCCGCGGGTCGGGCAACATTACCTGGAGGCTGGCAAACATGCCTGGCAGCAGTTTGCCGTCGGGGTTGGCCAGGGTTGCGCGGACCTGCATGTTGCGCGTGCTGTTCTCGATCTTCGGGTTGATCGCGCTGATCTTGCCGGGAAAGGTCATGGCTGGATAAGCCGCGACGATGATTTCGACGGGCTGGCCAAGGGCGATTTTCGGCACGGACTGTTCAGGCACGAAAAAATCAACGTAAAGACTGCTGAGGTCTTGCAGGGTGGCAATGACGGTGCCGCTGGCCAGGTAGTCGCCGATGTCCACCTGGCGGATGCCGATGGTGCCGCTGAACGGTGCCGCGATACTTTTTTTGCCGAGGGCCGCCTTGAGCTGATTGACCGTGGCCTTGCTCTTTTTCAGCACTGCCGACAGGCGGTCAAACTCGCCTTTGGAGATCGCCTGGCTGCCGACCAGTTGACTGCCGCGACCGTAATCGAGCTGGGCCAGCCCGAGATCAGCCTGCGCCGTTTCGAGCAAGGCGCTTTCCACGGCGCTGTCGAGTCGCAGAAGGGGTTGACCGGTCTTGACCTTCTGCCCTGATTCAAACTGCAAATCGATGACCGTGCCATCGGTTTCCAGGCTCAGGTCGACGCCTTGCAGCGCCTTGAGCGTGCCGACGGTCGGCAGGCGCGCCTGCCACGGTTTTTCGGTCGCCGTGGCCACGGCGACGCTGATCGGCGGTTTCGGCGCGGCGAAGCCCTGAATCATCGTGTAGATGGAGAAGGCTTTGTAACCGGCCAGGACCAGCACGATCAACAGAACGACACCCAACATGATCAGCATGCGGCGACGCAGCATATTTCCACTTCCTTGGAGAAAATCAGGTGAGACAGTCGGGCACATTACCGCGAGTTTGGTGGCTATTCCAACTGCCACTTTTTACAGGCCAACGCAAAACCTTGTAGGAGCGAGCCTGCTCGCGATGGTGTGTCAGTCACCTTGATTTCGACTGACACACCATCGCGAGCAGGCTCGCTCCTACAAGGTCCGGTCATCAGACGAGATGCAGGTGGTTATCCCAAAGCCCCGCCGGCAGCTCGAGTGGTTTTGCAACAAGGTTTGTCTGACGGCAATCGTAGTACCGGCATCGACCCTGACCCGAGGTCACGACAAAACCGTCGGCCACCGCACCGACCCCGGCGCAATCGGGAAGCGGGGCATCGAGGCGCACTTCGCCACTGTCCAGGTCCCAGATGAAAAAGCGGTTGCCCCGAGGTGCGGTCAATGCGACCAGACGCAAGTCACTGTGCACCGCGACGCTGGCGGTGTAATGCCCCATGGCCTGCAACTGGTGCTCCGGCACCGGGAACGCCACGAATGGCTGGCCGGGCCGCTTGATCGCCAGCAGCTCCGAGGACTCGTGGGACGGCCCCATGAATTGCTGGCCGGCGACGATGGTGCCGTCGCTGGCAATGCCCATGTGCCGCACGCTATTCATCTGCTGCGCGAGGGTTTCCTTGCTCAGCAGCGTGCCGTCGCGTTGCATCAGCACCAGGCTCGGTTCCATGGCATTTAGGTTCATCTCGACCCGGCTTTCAGCCTCGGTACGAATGCCGCCGTTGGCCACCACCAGGGTTTCGCCGTCAGGCATCCACGACACCTGATGCGGACCGATGCCGTGGGTGGAAATCTCGCCGCTGTGCACCAGCCGTTCGCCTTCGAACTTGTACACACCGAGCAAGCCACGACCCGGATCGGAGGTGTCGTTCTCGGTGGCGTACAACCAGTCGCCGCTCTTGTGAATCACCGCGTGGCCGTAGAAATGCCGATTCGGCTTCGAGACCACGGTTTGCAGGAGCGTGCCGTCGCGCAGATCAATCAGGTAGCTTTCGGTGCCCGGGCGCCGGGCGACGAACAGAGCGATCGGCAGCGTCGGGTGGTTGATGATGTCATGGCAGCGCTGGCCGACCTGGGTGGCGAACACCCGGGTGCCGTCCAGCCGATAACCGACGGCGTAATGCTTGCCGTCGCCATCGTCCCGCGCCGAGAGCAACAGCGGGCTTTTGTCCTTTTGCTTGAACAGCGTCCAGCCGCCCAGTGTTACTGCTCCCAGCAGCAAACTACCTAACGTCAGAGCCTGTCTTCGCAGCATGGCACTCGCCCTCATCAGTCACCGTCGTTGGCGTTGAAGCCCAGTTGGATGCCCAGCGCCTTGGCCAGCTCGCCTTCGTGCAGGCGGTGGACGACGTTGAGGCTGTCGTAGAGGTCGTTGAGTTGCTGGCGGCCGGCGTCGTCGTTGAGCATTTCGGTAAGCGAACGCTGGTTGCTGGCGAACAGTTTCAGCGACGCGGCGTAAGCGGCATCGATCTTGTCGGCCAGGGGCTTCTGCTCGCTCGGCAACAGACCGCGCAGGCCTTTGTTGTCGACGCCTTCCCACACGGTTTTGGCGGCGGCGAGGCTGGCTTCGAGACCGGCCAGGGACGACTGGCTGCGCCATGCATCGGCCTGGAACGGTTGCGGCACGCCTTTGCTCTGACGGCCCATCGGCGTACCGAGTTTTTTCTTCAGGCTATCGAGGGCGGTGACTTGCACACGCAGCAGATCGGCGATCGCTTCGTGGGAATCGGCGTAGCGCTGGTTGGGAAACTTGCTCATCTGCGCGAGCATGCCGTCGGTGTTGTTCCAGCTTTTCAGAATGTCTTCGGCCAACAGTTTCTGGCGCTCACCGATGGCTTTCAGCAGCGGGCAGTATTTGGCTTTCTGCGCGTCGTTGGCGACGTCCGGCTTGCTGTCGAACAGGATGTATTCGTAGGCGGACAGGCCTTGCACCACCACGCTCGACTTGGCCAGCGCCTCGGCATCGATCTGCGGCTGGGCGGTGACCAGTTGCTCGACCTGACGGCCGACGAGGTTTTTCTTGTCCGGCCAGAACTGCACCTGCCACGCGCGATTGCCTTCGGCCAGCGGCCCGATCAGCAACGGTTGCAGCTCGGCCCAGGCTTTCTGTGCGTGCAGGAAATCGGCACGGGCGGTGTCGAGGTTTTCCTTGCCTTCGCAATAGGCCAGCGCGCTGACGGCCAACTGGCGGTCGGCTTCAACCCAGCGCGTGTAGGTCGGCAGGATCACCGACTTGGCGATGGCCGCCGAGGTCACGGCCTGCGGATCCTGCGGTGAGCAGGCGCCGAGGGCGAGTGCGGCAAGGCTGGTGAACAACAACTTGGGACGGAACATGTAGGGCTCCCGCTGAGTTAACGCGTATTAAAGGGAATTCAAAAACGCCAGCAGCGCAGCGCGCTGCTCGGCATTGAAAGACAAAACCTGTTGCTGCGCCGCTTTCGCCTCGCCGCCATGCCAGAGCACGGCTTCGAGCAGGTTGCGGGCGCGGCCGTCATGCAGAAACTGGGTGTGGCCACTGACCGCCTGCGTCAGGCCGATGCCCCACAACGGCGGGGTGCGCCAGTCGCGGCCGCTGGCCTGGAATTCGCTGCGGTTGTCGGCCAGGCCATCGCCCATGTCGTGCAGCAGCAGATCGCTGTAAGGGCGAATCACTTGATTGGCCAGTTCAGGTTCTGCCGCGTTGGCGGCGGTGGTGTATTTCGGTGTGTGACAGGACTGGCAGCCCGCCTGGTAAAACAGATTCTTGCCGGCCAGCACTTGCGGCCCACCGACATCGCGGCGCGCCGGTACGGCGAGGTTACGGCTGTAGAACAGCACCAGGCGCAGAATGTTGTCGCTGACTTCCGGCTCGCCTTCCGGGCCGTTGCCGTTGGGGGCCTGCTTGCAAGCGGTTTGCGCATCGGTGCAGTCATCGAACGGTCGCAGGCTGGTGGTGAGGCCCATATCACCCGAGAACGCGTGAACATTCTGTTGATTGAGGTTCGGTTGCCCGGCCTTCCAGCCAAATCGTCCGAGGACGGTTTTCTGTTGGGCGTCATCCCAGACCCGGTTCGGGCGCCCGGCGATGCCGTTGTTTTCTTTTGCCTGAGCTTCGGCGTTGGCCAGGATCGCCTCATCGGGGATGGCTTCGAGCAAGCCGAGACCAATCATCGGTGGCGCGACGCGGGCCGAGAAACGGGTATCCGGGTGCATCGGGCCGTAGCCCAGCTGGGTGATATTCAGGCTGGGCTGGCGCAACTCGATCTCGGTGCCGTCCTTGAAGCGCACCGGCACGGGCGTGTATTCGACGCGCACCTTGCCTTCCGGAACGACACCGGGGATGGCCATGTCCTGGAATTGCCCGCCGTAGACCGGCTCCGGAACCACGCCCAGCTGTTCGATCACTTTTGCGTAGGCCGGTGCATCGGGGATCGACAGGCGCACCAGCATCGACACAGCATTTACGTCATCAGGCGCAGGCGGGTGGCCGCGACCGTCTTTGATGTGGCAGTTCTGGCAGGCGTTGGTGTTGAACAGCGGGCCGAGGCCATCCCGCGCGGTGGTGGTCGACGGAGCGATCACCCAGGGGTTGCGGAAGAAACTATTGCCGACGCTGAAATCCACGCGCCGGGAGGGCGGCAGGTTGGCGGACGGCAGGGAGAAGGCGTTCTGATCGGTCTTGCGCACGGTCGCGCTGCCGCCGGACCGGGCTTCACCGGGTTCGGCCTTGGTAAAACGCGGGGCGTCATCGCAGGCACTCAGGCCCAGGGCCAGCAACAGTGCGGACAAGCGAAGAAGCAGCGAAGGCATCAGACATCCTGCAAGACGAGCAAAACAAGGGCGCAAAGTCTAACAGGGCGAGGGAGTTTGAATAAGAGGAATTATCGTTTGGTTGATACAGCGCAGGGTTTTCCCGTATGCCGCGATCCTCTGTGGGAGCGAGCCTGCTCGCGATGGTCTCAAGAACAGCGCGTTCATTCAGAAAGTAAGCGTTATCGTTAACGTCCATCGCGAGCAGGCTCGCTCCCACATTTTGATCGGCGTCAGGGCCAAAAAAAAGCGACCCGAAGGTCGCCTTTTTATTCAGCCAGCGTTGATCAGAACTCGTGATCAGCGTTGTCCGGGTTCAGGTCGCTGATGCCCAGTTTGCCAGCAGCCGCTTCGATCGAACCGGTCTGCTTGACCAGGGAAGCGATGGCGTCGCGGACGATCTGGTTGCCGGCGGTGTTGCCGGCAGCGATCAGCTGGTCGTAGTGCTCACCCTTGTTGGCGTGATCGACGATGACCTGCATCTTGGCTTCGGTCGCAGCCAGGTCGGCTTTCAGCGCGGTGCCGGCAGCCGGGTCGGCCTTGGCCACCAGGGACGACAGGCTGGCGCCGGTCATTTTGGTGCCGTCGACGCGGGTGTATTCGCCCAGGTACACGTTACGAACGCCTTTGGCATCGTAGAACTGCGAGTTGTGGGTGTTGTCGCTGAAGCAGTCGTGTTCGTCTTCCGGGGAGTTGGCTTCCAGGGAAACCTTCATGCGCTCGCCCGCCAGTTCGCCCAGGGACAGGCTGCCCATGCCGAACAGCATTTTGCGCAGGCCGGATTCAGCCGGTTCGGCTTCCAGGGTGGCGCGGTAGTTGTCGGCCACGTTCGGCTTCCAGTTACCGACCATTTCTTCCAGGTCGCTGACCAACAGCTGGGTTACGGATTTCAGGTAAGCGCGACGGCGATCGTTGTGGCCGCCAGTAGCGCCGGCGCCTTCCAGGTAGTCGGAAGCCGGACGGTTGCCTGCGCCCGGACCGGTGCCGTTCAGGTCCTGGCCCCAGAGCAGGAATTCGATGGCGTGGTAACCGGTGGCCACGTTAGCCTCGGCACCGCCCAGCTCGTTCAGGCTGGCGAGTTTTTCCGGGGTGAGGTCTTTCACGTCGACCTTGTCTTCGCCGACCTGGACTTCGGTGTTGGCGATGATGTTGGCTGTGGCGCCCGGGTTACCCAGTGCGTGTTCGTAGGATTTGTCGACGTAGTCGATCAGGCCTTCATCCAGTGGCCAGGCGTTCACCTGACCTTCCCAGTCGTCGATGATGGTGTTGCCGAAGCGGAACACTTCGCTCTGCAGGTAAGGAACGCGAGCAGCGACCCAGGCAGCCTTGGCGGCTTTCAGGGTGTCGGCGTTCGGCTTGGCGAGGAAAGCGTCGACGGCGGTTTGCAGGGTCTTCGCGGTGGATTCGGCATCGCTGTATACGGCGAAGACGATGTCGGCGTAATGCGCGACAACGGCTTTGGCAGCGGCTTCATCGACTTTGCCATCAGCGGCGGCAGGTGCCGGCGCAGCAGCCGGTGCCGTGGTGGTGGCGGCTGGAGTAGGCGCTGGCGCGGCAGCTTTGTCTTTGCCTTCGCCACAACCGGCGAGGGAAATAGCGATGGCCAACAGACTGGCGGTAGCCAGAGGCATACGAATCATGGCGAACATCCTGCTTCGAGAGGGGGTGGAATGGCGCGGCACACGCGCAAAACTGCGACATAATGCAAATCTTTCGCATTATGTGTAAAGAGTTGTTCTTGGAAATATTTCTTATTCAGAAGCGGGATCGCCGCGTGTTTCCACCTGTGGGAGCGAGCCTGCTCGCGATGAACGTCAACGATAACGCGTCCATATCTGGATAAACGCGTCGTCATCAAGTCCATCGCGAGCAGGCTCGCTCCTACAGAATGGCGGCGTTGCTGCGCTGGGCCTGTTTCAGGTAAGCGCCCAATTCCCGGGCCGGCAGTGGCTTGCTGTAGAAGTAGCCCTGACCTTCATGGCAGCCCTCGGAAATGATGTAGGCCTCTTGCTCGGAGGTTTCCACGCCTTCGGCAATGACCTGCATGCCCAGGCTCTTGCCCAGCTGAATGATCGCTCGAACGATGGTCGCATCGTCGTCGTCATCGAGCAGGTCCTGGACGAAGCTTTTGTCGATCTTGATCTTGTCCAGCGGCAGGCTTTTCAGATAGCTCAGGGACGAATAGCCGGTGCCGAAGTCGTCGATGGCGATCAGCGCGCCGGAGCGACGCAGGCTCAGCAGGTGCTGGGCAGCGGTGCTGATGTCCTCCATCAGGCCGGTTTCGGTGACTTCCAGTTCCAGGCTGCGCGGTGGCAGGCGGTACATCTGCAGCAGGTTGTTGACCACCCGCGGCAGCTCGGCGTGGTGCAACTGCACGGTGGACAGGTTCACGGCCATGCGCAGGTCGGTGAAACCCTGGTCATGCCAGTCGCGTAATTGTTTGCAGGCCTGGTCCAGCACCCATTCGCCGATGGCGATGATGGTGCCGTTCTGCTCGGCCAGCGGGATGAACAGGTCCGGCGGTACCAGGCCGTGCTCGGGGTGCTGCCAGCGAATCAATGCTTCGACGCCCACCACCCGATGATCGCGGTAGCTTATCTGTGGCTGGTAGACGAGGTAGAACTGGTCGCGGGCGAGGGCATCGCGCAGGTCTTTTTCCAGCTCGCGACGACGGCGCATTTCGGTGTCGACGCTGGCGATATAGAACTGATAGCGGTTGCGCGAGCGGGTCTTGGCCAGGGTCATGGTCTGCTCGGCTTTCTGCAGCAACTTCTCGGTGCTGTCACCGTCCTCGGGGAACAGGGTGATGCCGATGGTGGCGCGCAGGCGGATTTCCTGGTGATCGAGGGCGAACGCCGCTTCCAGGTCGTCGAGGATGCTTTGTGCTAGTTCGGCCGCTTCATAGGGTTGTTCGATGTCGGCCTGAACCAGCGCGAACTGGTCGCCGCCGAGACGGGCGAGGGCGCCGAGGCGACCGCTGTGGGCGCGCAGGCGATCGGCCAGGGCCAGCAGCAGTTGGTCGCCGGTCTGATAGCTGAATTGTTCGTTGATGCCTTTGAAGTCATCGAGGCCGACACACAACACGGCGACCCGGCGCTGCAACTTGCCGGCGTCGACCAGGATCTTGTCCAGTTGCTGCTGCAATTGCTGGCGGTTCGGCAGGCCGGTGAGGAAATCGTACTGGGCCATTCGCAGCAGGCTGTTTTCCGCTTCGTGGCGCAAGTGGGTGTTGCGCTCGATGGATTCGAGCAACTGGTTGGCGGTGTTGATCCAGATCCCCAGTTCGTTTTTTTCGTGGCCTCTGAGCTGCGGGATCTTGTGCTCGCTGGGGCGGTCCGGGTTGATTTCGGTCAGGTGCTCGATGATCCGCGACAGCGGTTTGGTCAGCAGCCAGTGATAGACCAGGTACAGCACCAGGCCCATGGCCAGGGCGCGCAGCACGCCGGAAATGAAGATGATCACCGAACTGACGATGAACCCCTGCCCGTAGGTGGCGGTGTCGAGGGTGATGCTCAGGTCGCCGTAATATTCGCTGTAGGGACCGCGGCCAACCAATTGGGTGGTGAACGTGCGTTCCTTGCCCAGGATCAGGTCGGTCAGCCAGCGACTGCTGGACAGCTGCAGGTCGCGGGATTTCTGCGCGAGCATGGCTTCGTTGGGATGGCCGATGGAGGCCTGGCGCACGGCGTCGTCCTGGAACAGGCCTTCGATAACCTGCATGCCCATCTCGCGATCCAGGCTATAGACGGCCTGGGTCGAGGGGTCGCGGAACATGTCGAGGATGCGCTGGGCATCGCTGGCCACGGCCTGGCGTGTTTTATAGGCATCGAAAACGATCTGCGCGCAGCTCAAGACTACGCCGACGATCAATGCCGACAGGAGCACGACCCGGAGCAACTTCACCGACAAGCTGTTCTTGAGTTCCAGCTTCAAAGAGTCATTCCTTGTTCCGTGCAGGTAGCATCAAGTTGCCATGAGTATTGGCAATCCGGTGATGGCAGTCAAAGGGACAATCAATCACAGGGGGATTTGCCTGTGGGGTTGGCCGAAATGCTGTTGCCTGGAGTATTTGCCCTATTAGTACTGTGTCGGTAGTCGGGTCCTTCAACTTGAGGGGGATGTGGACATATTTTCCTTATGGTTGATGGTAGACGTCTGTGGCGCTGGGGCAAGGGGGTTAACGCTTGTTTCATTGTCGGAAATCAGCTCTGTGCAACATGTCTGTCTCTTGTTGCCTGTTGCCGGCGATGGCGGTCTGACAGCCAACCACTTCTCGCGAATGTCCCCATAACCCTGTGGGAGCGAGCCTGCTCGCGATGGCGGCCTTATGGCCGACCATTTTCTATCGGGTGTACATATCCATTCCTGCGGTAACGGCCACCTATGGTTTCGCCCTTACGGCGAGTCCCTTTTGTCAAACGCCACAAAAGGAACCAAAAAGTCTTGCCCCAGCGTCCGGCCCCTCGCCAAGGCTCGGCGTTCCCTCGCTCCGGTCCTGCTCCGTGTGCCCGCCGCCATCGGCCATCCATGGCCGGGGGCGGCTAACCCGGCATCCATGCCGGGTTGCCCACTGCGCAGAACCTCCACTCGGCCTCCCGAAGGGGCGGGTGGATCAAGATCAAGAGCTGCAGGCGAGCTAACGCTCGACCTGATGAGTGGTGAAAAGCGGGTGTGCGCCGATCTGCTTTTGTAGGAGCCGGCGATGACGGCCTGCCAGCCAACCTGCTCTCGCGGATGTACGACGCCTTTGTAGGAGCCGGCTTGCCGGCGATGACTTCCCGGCAGCCAACTTTTTCCCTGGGATGTACACGCGGCGAAACTTTCATCAATCCCATAAAAAAACCCGGCATAAGCCGGGTTTTTTGACTGGCGTCGATCTTAAGCGGTGAAGGTTTTGCCTTCGAACTGCTCAGCCACGAATTTCCAGTTGACCAGGTTCCAGAACGCTTCGACATACTTCGGACGAACGTTGCGGTAGTCGATGTAGTAAGCGTGTTCCCAGACGTCGCAGGTCAGCAGCGGGGTGTCGCCGTTGGTCAGCGGGTTGCCGGCGCCGATGGTGCTGGCCAGGGCCAGGGAACCGTCAGCCTTTTTCACCAGCCAGCCCCAACCGGAACCGAAGGTGCCGATGGAAGTTTTGCTGAATTCTTCTTTGAACTTGTCGAACGAACCGAAGGAAGCATTGATCGCTTCAGCCAGTGCGCCGGTTGGTTGACCGCCGGCGTTTGGCGCCAGGCAGTTCCAGTAGAAAGTGTGGTTCCAGACCTGAGCGGCGTTGTTGAAGATACCGCCCGAGGAAGATTTGACGATCTCTTCCAGGGTCTTGCCTTCGAACTCGGTGCCTGGCACCAGGTTGTTCAGGTTCACGACGTAGGTGTTGTGGTGCTTGTCGTGGTGATACTCCAAGGTTTCCTTGGAAATGTGCGGCTGCAGGGCATCGTGTGCGTAAGGCAGCGGCGGCAATTCGAAAGCCATGATGATTCTCCTAATCAGGTCAGTTGCGGTGGTCGCAAGGCCGATCACGGGCGGCCAGACAAGCGCCGGGGAGTTTGTACTCTTTGCGGCGCATCGAACCGGATCATAGCACCGGGGGGGCGGCATAACCACGCAACAACTGTGTGGAATAGAGGTTCCAGAGCCTTTTGGAATAATCAGGAGGCGATGATCAATTGACCGGCTACTGTGAACATCATGACCGCCACCAGCAGATCCAGAATCCGCCAGGTACTGGGGCGTGCCAGCCACGGTGCCAGCCATGCCGCGCCGAGCGCCAAGGTAAAAAACCACAGCAATGATGCACTGGCTGCGCCGACCACATAAGCGCCTGGCTCGGTTTGTTGTGCGCCGAGGGAGCCGATCAGCAGAACCGTATCCAGATAAACGTGCGGGTTGAGCAAGGTCACCGCCAAGGCACTGAGCATGACTGCCCGCAACGACCGAACCGTCTGGTTTTCACCCTGTTGCAGACTTTGCTTGGAGCAGGCCCGCCGTAGCGCAAGGCTGCCGTACCACAGCAGAAACGCCGCGCCGCCCCAGCGCGCGATGGCCAGCAATGTCGGGTTTTGCGCCAGCACCGTCGCCAGGCCGAAGACACCGGCCGCCACCAGCAACGCATCGCAGGTGACGCAGAGCGCCGCCACCGGCAGGTGATGTTCGCGCCGCAGGCTCTGGGCCAGCACAAACGCGTTCTGGGTGCCGATCGCCATGATCAATCCAGCGGCCACCAGCAGGCCGTTCACATAACTTTGCCACATGGGTTTTTACTCCGCGTTCGCTGCCAGATCCCGCAGCACTTGCAGGGCGCGGTCGGCGTCGGCCTGGCCGACGAACAGATGGTCGTGGTAGTAACCGGCAATCACGTTGCAACTGATGCCGGCCTTGCCCAGAGCAGTGGCGAATGCGGCCGTCAGGCCTACGGCTTCCAGCGCCGAGTGCACGTTCAGGGTGATCCACGCGGCGACGTAGTCGAAGCTGAAACCTGCCTGTTCGGCGTGGGAACGTTCAAGAATCACCGTCAGACCTTCCTGCTCGCGAAAGCTGCCGACAATCTCCAGACCCGATGGCAACCGGCCGTCGCGCAGCGTGCAGAACACGTACTCGCCGGCATTCAGGTGCGGGCTCATGCTTTTCAGAAGCGTTGCCAGTGAGGTTTCGCCAGCCATGTCGGTGATCCTTGTTCAAGAGTTCTTGCGGGCATTCTCCGCTGCTAACCTGTATAAGAAAAACCAATCATGCTGATCGCTCATTAGGAAAACTGATGTTCGACTATAAATTGCTTTCCGCGCTGGCCGCCGTGGTCGAACAGGCCGGTTTCGAGCGCGCCGCACAGGTGCTCGGCCTGTCGCAGTCGGCGATCTCCCAGCGCATCAAACTGCTGGAAGCGCGGGTCGGCCAGCCGGTGCTGGTGCGAATCACGCCGCCGGCACCGACGGAGATCGGTCGGCGTCTGCTCAACCATGTGCAGCAAGTGCGCCTGCTGGAGCGCGATCTGCAGACGCTGGTTCCTGCGCTGGACGAAGAGGGCTTGCCCGAGCGTCTGCGCATCGCTCTGAATGCCGACAGCCTTGCCACCTGGTGGGCTGAAGCGGTGGGTGATTTCTGCGCCGAACAACATCTGCTGCTCGATCTGGTGGTCGAGGACCAGACCGTCGGCCTCAAACGCATGCGTGCGGGCGAGGTGGCGGCCTGTGTCTGTGCCAGCGAACGCCCGGTGGCCGGCGCGCGCAGCGTCTTGCTGGGGGCCATGCGTTATCGCGCGCTGGCCAGCCCGGCGTTTATAGCGCGGCATTTTCCCGACGGCGTTCGCGCCGATCAGTTGGCGAAAACGCCAGCACTGGTGTTCGGGCCGGATGATTTCTTACAGCATCGCTACCTCGCGTCCCTCGGCGTAGACGGCGGTTTCGAGCACCATTTATGCCCGTCATCCGAAGGCTTCATTCGCTTGACCGAGGCCGGTCTTGGCTGGGGGCTGGTGCCTGAATTGCAGGTGCGCGACCAACTGGAACGCGGAGTGTTGCGCGAGCTTTTGCCAGATAAGCCCATCGATGTGCCGCTGTACTGGCATCATTGGCGCAATGGCGGTCAGTTGCTGGGGTTGCTGACCGATCAATTGGTGCGCTCGTCCAGGCAATGGCTGGTGCCCTTGGCCTGACCGGCAGCGTCAAGACCTCACGCACTACGCAAAACGAAATATTCGGAGCACTACATGAAGATTCTGGTCACCGGCGCAAGCGGCTTCATCGGCGGCCGCTTTGCGCGTTTTGCCCTGGAGCAGGGCCTGGATGTACGGGTCAACGGTCGCCGGGCCGAAAGCGTCGAGCACCTGGTGCGCCGTGGCGCCGAGTTCATTCAGGGCGACTTGAGCGACCCGCAACTGGCGCGCGACCTGTGTTCCGACGTCGAAGCCGTGGTGCATTGCGCCGGGGCCGTTGGGGTTTGGGGGCGATATCAGGACTTTCACCAGGGCAACGTGCAGGTCACCGAAAACGTGGTCGAAGCCTGCCTGAAGCAGCGTGTCCGGCGCCTGGTGCATTTGTCGTCGCCGTCGATCTATTTCGATGGCCGTGATCACCTCGGGTTGACCGAAGAACAGGTGCCCAAGCGCTTCAAGCATCCCTACGCCGCGACCAAATACCTGGCTGAGCAGAAGGTCTTCGGCGCACAGGAGTTCGGTCTCGAAACCCTGGCCCTGCGCCCACGTTTCGTGACAGGTGCCGGCGACATGAGCATCTTCCCGCGTCTGCTGAAAATGCAACGCAAGGGTCGCCTGGCAATCATTGGCAACGGTTTGAACATGGCCGATTTCACCAGCGTGCAAAACCTCAACGAAGCGTTGCTCAGCAGCTTGCTGGCCAGCGGTTCGGCGTTGGGCAAGGCCTACAACATCAGCAACGGAACGCCGATTCCATTGTGGGACGTGGTCAATTACGTCATGCGCAAAATGGACGTCCCACAGGTGACCCGTTACCGTTCCTACGGCCTGGCTTACAGCGTGGCGGCGTTCAACGAGGGTGTGTGCAAACTGTGGCCGGGTCGCCCAGAACCGACCCTGTCGCGGCTGGGCATGCAGGTCATGAACAAAAATTTCACCCTCGACATCAGTCGCGCGCGGCATTATCTGGACTACGATCCGAAAGTCAGCCTCTGGACCGCCCTCGATGAATTCTGCGGCTGGTGGAAGGCCCAGGACATTCACTGACAAATCCCGTTACTGAACGGTGAGTGGGGTTCAGGGTCAATCGATGCGGCTGACGGGTTTATACTCGCCGCATCAAGCCATCACCGCGTTCCACAAAGGTTGACTCAATGTCCATGCGTAACGATGCCAACGACGACTTCGACGATGTACCGAGCCTGCGTGCCGACAGCCTCGACGACGATGATTTTGTGCCCTCCACCCGCACCGCCGTGCATTCGCGCACACCGCCAGTGGTCAAGGTCAGGGCGGCGAGCACCGGCCCGTTGTGGGCGCTGGTCGGCGCCTTGTTCTTCGCATTCGCAGGCCTGGCATGGTGGAGTTTTCAACAGATCTCGCTGATGGAGCAGCAGCTGGTGGCGACCCAGGAAAGTTTCGCTCGGATCAGTGAGGAAGCGGCGGGGCGCTTGCAGGACATTTCCGGCAAGGTCGTGGCCAGCCAGACCAACGTCACCAGCGACAGCGAAGCGCTGAAACTGCAGATCAAGCAGCTGGAAAGCAAACTCCAGGACCAGAGCAAGCAACAGCAGGGCGTGGTTGGCCAGACTTCGGACCTGGACAAGCGTCTGGCGCAAATGACCGCGCAAACCGCTGAACTGGATAAACGCCTGGCACAAGCCACCGCCCAGAGCACCGAACAGCAGAACGCCAATACGCAATTGCAGGCCCAGGTCAAAACCTTGGGCAGCGAACTGGCCGCGCTGAAAAGCGCTCCAGCGGACACCGATAAAATCGACGCACAGCTGAAAAGCCTCGGCGCCGACATCACCGCGCTGAAAAAACAAGGCAACCCAAGCGCGGCGATCGAGCGTCTGGAACAGGACATGATTGTGCTCAAAAGTGAACAGGACAACCGCCCGGCCCCTGCGCCAGGCGCCTCCAGCACCGCCGAGTTCGACGCCTTCCGTAGCCAGGTCACGCGCAACATCAACACCCTGCAGGCGCAGATTCAGAACTTGCAGCAGCAATTGCGGGCCAGGCCCTGAGTTCGACGTCGCGGTAGTGCGCTGCAATATCCTTTTGCACACTGCGGTTCGCTGAATATCCATACATGCCCCATTGCCGTCTACGCTCTTGAAACACCGACAAGAGCGAGGGATGGGCAATGGGGTTTTTGCATAGGTTGGCCCTGCTGGGGGCAATGCTGTTGTTGTGTGTCGCGCAAGTCCAGGCCGCCGGCACCGAGAAGGACGACAGCCAGGCCGCCATTGCCTTGCTGGAAAAAGCCCTGGCCTATTACCACGACAACGGCGACAAGGCGTTCGCGGCGTTCAGCCGTCAGGGCGAATTTGTCGACAAGGATCGCTACGTGTTCGTGCTCGACACCAAGGGCGTGATGCTCGCCAGCGGCGGGCCGTCATCGGCGCTGATCGGGCGTGATGTGTCTGACGTGCTCGGGCCGGACTTGCAGAAAGCCTTCAAGGATGCGCTAAAGGTGCCTGAGGGCAACGGCATTCAGCAGGCGGAATACCGCTGGCAGAACTGGTCCGACGGCAAGGTCGAGCGCAAGCATGTGTTCTATCAGCGCGTCGGCCAGCGGATTCTGGCGGTGGGTTATTACCTGCCACGGGCGTCGGCGGAACAGGCCATGGCATTGCTGAACAAGGCGGCAGCCGATCTGGCCAAGGACGAGAAGGGCACGCTCACCGCGATCAACTCCCTCAAGGGCGGTTACTTGCAGGATGACCTGTACGTGTTCGTCGTCGACCTGGACACTCAGCGCTATGTTGCTCACGGCACCAACCTGCGGTTGATCAATACCGATTTCGGCAAGATCAAGGACCCTGAAGGCAAACCGGTTGGCGAGCCGATCCTCGCGTTGATGGCCGGGCAGGATTATGGCGAGTATGAATATCGGTGGAAAAACCCGGTGACCGGGAAGGTCGAGGACAAGCATGCGTACCTGAAGAAGGTCGGGCATTTTCTGGTGGCGGTCGGGTATTACAGCCCTTGAGTCGTGGTGTCTGACAACCCCTTTCGCGAGCAGGCTCGCTCCCACACAGGATCGCCGGCGTACACAAAGTTTGTGATCACTGGCGTCAACTGTGGGAGCGAGCCTGCTCGCGAATGGCCGCGACTCGGTTCAACTACTGAACCTTGTCTTCCCGCCCACGCAACACTCGGTTCGGCATCACAATCGCCGCTGCCAACCCCAGCAACGACACCGCCGCACTGACCATCAGCAAATGCCGGAAGGTCAGCAACAGTTCAGCACGCAACGCGTTCTGCGCATCCCCCGGCGCGGCGTTCAGGCCATCGAGCAAGACATTCCCCGAATGGCCCTCGGCAATCAGCGTCGAGCCGGCCAGGTGGGCGAAACTCGAGTCCTGCAGCAATGCGAGCAGCAACGCCGACATCAACGCCACGCCCACCGCGCCGCCCAAGGAACGGAACAGGTTGGTGGTGCTGGTGGCGACGCCGATGTCGCGCTGGTCCACCGAATTCTGCGTCCCGACCAGCGACGTCGGGAACTGCATGCCGGAAGCGATCCCGCTCAGCACCATGAACAGACTGCTGAGCACCACGGCCTGGGGCGGGCTGAACGCCATGCCGAGAATCGAGATCGGCATGAGTATGGCGCCGGCCAGGATCATCGGCTTGTAGCGGCCGGTTACTGAAGTCCGGCGTCCGGCGAAATAGGCCCCGATCGGCAAGCCCATTGCCAGTGGCAACAGGTGTAACGCAGCACTGTCCGCCCCGGCGCCGGTGACGCTCTGGAAGCGCAACGGCATCAGCACGATCAGCGAGATCGCCTGGAAGCTGGTGAAGAAAATCGTGCACCAGCACAGGATCGCGTTGCGGTTGGCGAACAGGTGCATTGGCAACAACGGCTCACGCGCACGGCGCTCATGCTGGACGAACAGCGCCAGGACGACCACCGCACAACCCAGCAAACCCAGGACCTCGGCGCTACGCCACGAATGCCCCTGACCGACCTGGGTAATGCCCAGCAGCAGGGCCGTCAGCCCGATGATCATCAGCAGCGTGCCAAGGTAGTCGATGACCGGTTTGCGCTGTGGCACCGGCAAGCCCACCAGCGTGCGATTGGCCACCAGCCACGCGCCGAGGCCCAGCGGCAAGTTGATCAGGAACACCCAGCGCCACGACAGGTATTCGGTCATGTAACCGCCCAATACCGGGCCGGCCACACTGGCCACCGCGTACATGCTGCTGAAATAACCCTGGTAACGACCGCGCTCGCGGGGCGGCACGATGTCGCCGATGATCGCCTGGCTGACCGAAATCATCCCGCCGGCACCAATCCCCTGGATGATCCGCGCCAACACCAGCTGTTCCATGCTTTGCGCCATGCCGCAGAAAAACGAAGCGAGGGTGAACAGGCCCATGCCGAACAGCATCAACTTGCGCCGACCGTAGAGGTCACCCAGCTTGCCGTAGATCGGCACGGCCACGGTCATCGCCACCATGTAGCCGGAAATCACCCAGGCCAGCAGGCTGACATCCTTGAATTGCGCGGAGATGGCGGGCATCGATACAGCGACGATGGTCTGATCCAGCGCCCCGAGAAAGATCGCCAGCATCAGGGCGATCAGCACGCTCCGGATGGCCGGTTTGGGCGTTTCAGGCTGGTTGAGATTGGTCACGGGCAAACCTGCGGGCAGTGAGGGTCCCGCTGAAGCCAAAGGCGAGCGGGGATGCTCGCCAGTGTAAGTCGGTAGGAAGCTATTCGATAGCCTCATAAGGAAGCCCGACGTAATTTTCTGCAATGGTTTTCCGACCCGCCTCGGAGTCGACGAAGTAATCGAGCTCCGACTCGCTGATGCGCTGGCTGAACGCGTCCTGATCGTCAAAGCGGTGCAACATCGACGTCATCCACCAGGAGAATCGCTCGGCTTTCCAGACCCGGCGCAGGCAGATCTCCGAGTACTTCTCGAGCAAATCGACCCGGCCTTCGCGGTAGACCTTCAGCAAAATGTTGAACAGCGTACTGACGTCACTCGCCGCGAGGTTCAGGCCCTTGGCGCCGGTGGGCGGCACGATGTGCGCGGCGTCGCCGACCAGGAACATTCGCCCGAACTGCATCGGCTCGACCACGAAGCTGCGCAACGGCGCGATGCTTTTTTCGATGGACGGCCCGGTCACCAGCGAGTCGGCCAGCGCAGCGGGTAATCGGGACTTGAGTTCATCCCAGAAGCGCTGATCGGACCAATTCTCGACCTGATCCGAGGCGGGCACTTGCAGGTAATAGCGGGTGCGGGTCGCCGAGCGCATGCTGCACAGAGCAAAACCCCGCTCGTGACGGGCATAGACCAGTTCGTCGTGAACCGGCGGGGTGTCGGCAAGAATCCCCAGCCAGCCGAAGGGGTAGACCCGCTCGAACACCTTCAGGCACTCGGCGGGAATCGATTGCCGGGCGACGCCATGGAAGCCGTCGCAGCCGGCAATGTAGTCACAGTCGAGCCGCCAGGTTTCGCCGTCCTTCTCGAACGTCACGAACGCTTCATCGGTTTTCATGCCGTGGGGCACGACGTTGCTGGCTTCATAAATCGTCGGTGCGCCGGCCTCCCGACGAGCGGCCATGAGGTCGCGGGTGACCTCGGTCTGGCCGTAGATCATCACGGTTTTTCCGCCGGTCAACGCCTGCAGATCAATGTGCACCCGGCGTCCGTCGAGGGCCAGTTCGAAGCCGCCATGGACCAATCCTTCGGCGTCCATGCGCTGGCCCACGCCGGCCTGGCGCAGCAGCTCTACCATGCCTTGTTCAAGGACGCCGGCGCGGATACGACCAAGCACATAATCCGGGGTCTGGCGTTCGAGGATGAGGGTGTCGATGCCAGCGATATGCAGCAGTTGGCCGAGCAATAAACCGGAAGGACCGGCGCCGATGATGGCGATTTGGGTTTTCAGCGTTTTCATTGTTCTTATGACTCGCAAGCTCCACGCGACCACGGCCGGTGAATAGTTTTTATGGATCGAGTGCTTGCATTTTTCACTTGCGGGTCTGTCAATTGAAGGTGAAAACTGAGCCGATAGCTGTACATTCTGCCAATCGGTGCGATTATCGCCCGCCACTTCCCGAGGCCTGGATTGAAGTTATGAACAAGCCTGCCCTGCCTTCGATACCGGTGTTCAAGTTGTACGGTGAAAGCCTGGACTGGCCGACCCCGGACTTGCTGCACTGCGAAACCATTTCCAAACGCAGCCGCGAACATCAGTGGGAAATCAAACCCCACCGCCACGCCGATTTATGCCAATTGCTCTTCGTGTTCAAAGGTCAGGCAGAGCTTGAAATCGAAGGCAAACGTACCGAGTTGAGTGAATCGACGATGCTGGTGTTACCGCCGCTGTCGGTGCACGGTTATCGTTTTTCCGAGGATGTCGAAGGGTTCGTCGTGACCTTGGCGGCGCCCCTTGTCGCCCATCTCCAGGCGCAGCTGGGCAACTCGGTGAATGCCCTGGCCCAGGCCGACAGTTATCCGGCCGGCAGCGACGGCGAGTACCTCAACAGTCTGTTTTCCGCGTTGCAGAACGAATACACCGGCCATCAGCCTGCGCGGGAAATGCTCATGCATTCGCTGGTCAGCGTGATCATGGTGTGGGTCAGCCGCCAGGCGCTGCAGCGTCGTTCCGCCAGTCAGCGTCCGCAGCGCGCGCGGGAGTACCTCAACGGATTTATTCAACTGGTGGAGGAGACGTATCGCCAGCACGTCAAGGTCGAGGACCTGGCGCATCGGTTGGGGATCTCGGTGTCGCACCTCAACGGCACCTGCCGTGAATTGGCCGGACAACCGGCGTTGCAGATCATGCACGAACGGCAATTGCTGGAGGCCAAGCGTTTGCTGACCTACACCAGCATGACCATTTACGAAATGTCCGACGTGTTGGGGTTTTCCGATCCGACCAACTTTACGCGCCTGTTCCGACGCCGGGTGGGGATCTCGCCCAAGGCTTTTCGCGACCGCTTGAAGGCCGATCAGGACAACGAGGCCTGATCCGCTTCGCTACCGCAGAGCGTTGAGGGTCGCGTTGTGGGGGATGCAGCGCTCGAAGTTGCAGCTCGCGTAATCACGGGGCAGTTGCCGCAACTGCTCGACGCGCCATGCCGCGGTGCCATACAGCGCAAGCGTGGCGGCGCAGGTGATGAAAATCGCGAGGTATCTTCTTGTTTTGATGTTCATGGCGTTGACCTCTGAACGAATACCCTTGGGTACTGTTTTCAGCATAGGTCAGCGTCAGTGAGTTGCCAGTGTGGCCCGGTATTCAGAACGCTGATGTTCCTACAGGCCCACATCCCACGCCGGTTCTTCCGGAAATCTCTCCACCAGGAAATCCAGCAGGCTGCGCAGCGCTGCCGGCATGTGCTTGCGTGAGGCGTAGACCGCGTAGATGTTCATTTGCCGCGGTTCCGCTTCGGGCAAGAGTCGGATCAGTTCGCCGCTGTGGATGTGCACCCCGGCCTGATAAGTCGGCAGCATCGCCACCCCGGCACCGGCGATCGTCGCGCGCAGCAGCGTGCTGGCTTCATTGGCGCTGATATTGCCCTGTACTGGAATCGAGACGGGTTCGCCGTCCTGCTCGAAATGCCACAGGCTTTTGCCGAAGTAGGAATGGGTCAGGCAATTGTGCTGGCTCAGGTCTTCGACCCGTTGCGGTGCCGGATGCTGGTGCAGGTACGCGGGAGCTGCGCAGACCACCGAACGGCAGACCGTCAGCCGCCGCGCGATGAGGTTCGGGTCCAGGTCACTGCTGGTACGGATCGCCAGGTCGATGCGCTCATCCACCAGATTCACTGTGCGGTCGAGCATCTGCAGCTCGATGCTGACGCCGGGGTAACGCTTGACGTAGGCCGCCACCGCATCCGCCAATTGTGCCTGGCCGAACGAGGTGCTGACGCTGATCCGCAGCAGTCCGCGCGGCGCGTCGTCGGGTTCGCTGACGACGGCCTGCATGTCCGATGACAGCTCAAGCATCTGCCGGCACCGCGGCAGGATTTCGATCCCGGCGGCGGTCAGGCTCAGTTTGCGCGTGGTGCGGTGCATCAGTCGTGCGCCGACCCAGTCTTCCAGCTCCGCCAGATACCGCGAGACCACTGGCCGTGACAGGTCCAGGTGATCGGCGGCGGCTGACTGGCTGCCGAGGTCGACCACCGTGACGAACACCCGCATTGCTTGTAGACGATCCATTATTTGCCCGATTTCAGAAACAAACTATGTCAAAGCATCGCATTTTTTGTAACGAATAAGGCAACTAAGCTCCATCCATCTTCTGTAGGAGCCAGCTTGCTGGCGATGGTTGTTAACGGTGACGCGTAATTCCTGGATAAACGCGGCGTCTCCAAATCCATCGCCAGCAAGCCGGCTCCTACAAAAAGCGTGTATTCAATCATGGAGCAACAGATGACCGGTTTCACTTCCCTCAAGCGCATCCTGCTGGCCACGGCCACCCTCGGCTTCGCGGCCCACGCGGCGGCATCGACGCTGACGCTGGATGTCTACAACCCGGGTGACAAAGCGATCTTCCCGGTGACCTCGGTGCTGGTCAGCGGCGAGAAAGAAGCGATCCTGGTGGACGCGCAGTTCGGCAAATCCCAGGCCGAGCAGGTGGTGGAAAAAATCCGCGCCAGCGGCAAGCAACTGACCACCATCTACATCAGCCACGGTGACCCGGATTACTACTTCGGCCTCGACACCCTGACCACGGCGTTCCCCAACGCCAAAGTGCTCGCCTCGCAACCGACGGTGGATCACATCAAGCACACCGTCGACGGCAAGCTGGCCTTCTGGGGCCCGAAAATGGGCGCCGACGTCCCGGCCAAAACCATCGTGCCGGACGTGCTCAAGGGCGACAGCCTGATCCTCGAAGGGCAGAAACTGCAGGTCGTCGGCCTTGAGGGCAAACAACCGGACCGCACCTTTGTGTGGATCCCGTCGATCAAGGCCGTTGTCGGGGGCGTAGTCGTCGCCGAAAACATCCACGTGTGGATGGCCGATACCCAGACCCCGCAGTCCCACGCCGACTGGTTGGCTACGCTGCACTCCATCGAAACCCTGAAACCGAACACCCTCGTGCCGGGTCACTACCTCGGCAAGAGCGCCCGTTCCCTGGCCGCCGTGCAGTTCACCGCGGCCTACATCAAGGCGTTCGACGAAGAAACCGCCAAGGCCAAAGACTCGGCGGCCTTGATTGCCGCGATGAAAAAACGCTTCCCGACACTCGGCGAAGAAAGCTCGCTGGAGCTGAGCGCCAAAGTCGCCAAGGGCGAGATGAACTGGTAACCCGATCGACTCATTCACACTGATCCACACTGGAGAACGCCATGAGCAACATCGCAATCATCGGTGCCACCGGCCGTGCCGGCAGCCAATTGTTGGAAGAAGCCCTGCGTCGCGGTCATAGCGTCACGGCCATCGCCCGCGATACCTCGAAAATCGGCCAGCGCGCCGGTGTGACCTGCAAGAACGTCGACGCCCTCGATGCGTCCGCATTGCAAGCGGCGGTGGCGGGGCATGATGTGGTGATCAGCGCCGCACATTTCACCACCCTGCCAGCCAGTGCAGTTATCGGTCCGGTGAAAAATGCCGGGGTGAAACGCTTGCTGGTGGTAGGTGGTGCCGGCTCGCTGTTGTTGCCGGACGGCACCCGTGTCATCGACAGCAAGGGATTTCCTGAAGAGTACAAAACCGAGGCCAGCGCCGGTGCGCAGTTTCTGGAGAACCTGCGTCAGGAAAAGGAACTGGACTGGACCTTTCTGTCGCCGTCGGCGGAGTTTGTCGAAGGCGAGCGGACCGGCGCGTTTCGAACTGGCCAAGATGATTTGTTGGTCAGCAGTGCAGGGCGAAGCTGGATTACGTTCGCTGATTATGCGATTGCACTGATTGATGAAACTGAAAAACCTGCACATCAACGTCAACGGTTTACCGTCGGCTACTAAATAGCCGGGGAACATAAAGCACACGTCTTGCAACGAGGCGTGTGTTTTTTATTCTAAAAGCATCAAGAAATAAGTTGGCAGTGGATTTTGATGATGAACTTAAGTCATCGTTAAGCGTCATGCTTTTTAGTGTTTTTTCTGGATGTTAAAAATCCAGGGTCATGTGGTTTTATTTCCTACGTCATTACTTGACTGTTCCGATTGAATGTGGAAATCCGCCCGGTTAGTGTTGCGTTGCATTAATCGTCTCTTTCAAGAATCTTGAATGTTGATGGTTTGTTAATAGGGTTGTGATTTATTTAAATGGAATTTATATGGACATGCATAGGGAACTGGATTTAGATCCCGAATTTGAGGATGTTGCGCTGAGGGCTGTTGAAACCTTAGAGGGGATAGACACCGTTGGAGATGCCGCAAAATATGTGCCGGTACAGTATTTTGGTGTGATGGCCGGTGAAGATGCCCCTGATTATCAGGATGGGACATTTATAGTAAAAAAAAGCAACATCGTTGCCATCAAACGCTACGTCAATTCGAGCCTTCGCTTACCGGTTCATTTGAGCGACGTGGAGCGATTCCTCGGTTACAGGACCGCTCATGTTGCGGGGCTGGAGCCCGCAGACATACAAAAGCTCCACCAAAATATTCATGCACACGCACTTTCCTGGGCGACATTGGAAAAGGACACTAAAACCCTGGGTAGCCAACTTGATAATTTTTCTGACAGATTTTTAGAAACCGGTACAGATCTTGTCGGTCATCTCAAAAATACAGAGGGCTACAAAACCCTAATAGGGACTGTTAATACATTGACTGAGGAGGAAATGGCCAGATTCGCTGACATTCCGCTCAACCGCTCCGATACGACGAGGATTGGCCGTCTGTCTGTGTATTTCGACGTCATGAAAAGCGATATCGAGAGTTTTTATAAAAAAATCCGGGATGTGAAAAAATTAGCAATTGAATTTTCCCGAAAAATAACAGAAGAGCTATTGCCTGCTGTTCACAGCAAATTAGATTACGTTGAAAGATCCGGAGGTGAACTGGACGCCAGAAACCAGGAAATTACCGCTCAATTGCAAGTCCTGGACGAACACATTGCCCAGAAGCAAGATGAATACAGTCGATTGGTAGGATATGCCTTTTCAGGATTAGTATTCGGACCGCTCGGTGTTGTAATCACCGGTGGTATTTTCGGGTCTAAGGCCGAACAGGTCAGGGCCGAGAAAAATGATTTGCTGGATCGTCGGAGCGGGCTGCTGGCAGATATGCACAACGCCAACCTTACTAAACTCCTGAATGATTTGGGAGGACGACTGGTTAATCTGCAAACGCTGATGGTTGACGCTGAAAGAGGTGCGAAGAATCTGGAAGATGTATGGGCGATCATTTGGGTAAATATAGGAGAGTCTGCAGATCGTGCGTCGGAGATCGATAATGTGTTGGATTTAAACAGGTTGATTCTGGATTTACAGGCGGTCATTGGGCCATGGAAAGTCATCAGGGGACATGCGAGTGCATTGACCAAAGTGTTCAATGATGTAGTGGCTTAATTGTTTATATAAATAGTTCAAGGATGAAGTGCTAATGAAAAACTATACGGTTAATAACGCTAACGAGTTTGATTTTCCCGATCGAAAAGTAATGAGAGCCAGTCAGAAACACTTCAATGCGGCGGTGGCTGATGACACCTTTTCGTTTCTGCCTGCGATACAGGAGAAAACACTGTACGCACGCGACCAACTCAATGCCGACGATCAGAAGATAGGCGAGGATATCAAGCGGGTAGTTGTTTCTCTTGGTAACGTCAATTTCGTCTCCGTTCTGACGCGTATTGAAGAGATAAAAAGCATCACGAACGTTCCGCCCAGTGTTTGCTCAGAGAAAATAGAAGAGCTTGTGAAGTACTGCTCTGGAAGGGTTGCCAGTGCCCAAAAACCTTTGAAGAGTGCGGCTGACCACTTACACCAGGTGCTACAGAATCTGGGAGAAATCAGTTTTGCCGAGGAGGGAGTGGACCTCGTCCGAATCGACTCAGCACGGCTGGCTCGCCTTCGTCAAACTGCCGCCGGGCTCACAAGCGATCATGAAAAACTTTTGTTCGAGAAACAAAACATTGATCAGCAACTCGCGCAGTTCAATGCGCCGCACTGGCTGGATATTTTCAAGAAGCAAATCCCCGGTGCCGCCGAAATAGAAGCGATCCTCAAACTCGTGACGACCAAGAAACCGGATCGCGAGTTTCTTGAGTTAGCGCTCAATCGCCTGAATGGCAATCTGGAAGGCATCGAAGAAGGACGACGTTATGCAAACCTTGCGCAAGCGAGGGATGGCGTTCGCAATCGACTTGATGGCGTGAAGTCAGAGTTGGCCGATGTCGAGGCGCAAATCCGTGATCAGTCCCTGAAACTGCAAAAGCTTGAGGCCGTCGGGGCTCTGGACCAGGTGACTGAAAATTGGTTAAGGGAAGCTCAAAAGGTGCTGACAGCCTATGAACATTTTTCAAAAACGGCTCAGCCCCAGTTGATTCGCGACGTCCAGAGCATTCAGGTCATCGCCGGTTACCATGAATCGATGCTCAACTACCTGAAGCAAATCACCTGGCGTTAAAGCCGTTCTGATTTGTCATGACGGTGCGCGGGCCTGGCCCTGCAACCATTCCAGCAACTCACTTAGGGGGCCACTCGGCGCTGGCTTCTGGGGATGAACGATGTAATACGCCAGCCCCGTGCGCACTTTCAGTTCAAAGGGCATCACCAGTCGGCCGGCGCTCAAGTCGTCACCGATCAGTGACCAGTCACCGATGGCGACGCCGGTGCCCTGGGACGCCATCGACATGGCCAGGTCGAGCGTCTCGAAGTGCTGGCCCTTGCCGACATTGCTTAGGTGAACATCCGCACTGGCGAGCCAGGCCTTCCAGTCCCGTTCATCCCGGGTCGGGTGCAGCAGCAGATGACGCTCCAGATCGTCCGGTGTCCGCAGGGGTACCGTACCTTCGAGCAACGGCCGGGAGCAGACCGGCGTCAGTTGCTCGTCAAACAGATGGTGGCTGACCAGTGCACTGTCCGGCGGCGCGCCGTACATCACCGCCGCATCGAATTGCTCGCGATGGAAATCCACACCGTGCTTGACCGTGGTGGTCAACTCCACCGGCACGTCCGGACGCTCCCGTTGCCACTGCAGCAGGCGCGGTAACAGCCAGCGCATCACACAGGTCGGCGCCTTGAGTTGCAGGGTTTCGCGCTTCTCGCCGATCTGCTCCACGGCCTCGTCGATCAAGCCGAAAATCTGCTGCACCCGAGGCAGCCATTCCCGACCTTCCGCCGTCAAATCCAGGCCGCGTGCCTGGCGAATGAACAGCTCATAACCCAGATGTTCTTCCAGCCCGGCGATCTGTCGACTCACCGCGCCCTGGGTGATGAACAGCTGTTCGGCCGCGCGGGTGAAGTTGCAGCACTGCGCGGTAATCAGAAAAGTGTGCAGCGCCGGCAGGGGAGGCAATCGTTTCATTGGGATCCAAGGTATGACGTGAGGACATGGCTAGTATGACTTTTTATCCATTGTTGCGGCTATGTGTCGCCCGTTCCAATGAGGCCATCCCTGGACCTGCCCACTCATCATAAACACTGCGCAGGCCCGGCGTCTCAATCGAACAAAAAGGGCAAAAGACATGGCGACGTGCGGCGAAGTATTGGTCAAGTTACTCGAAGATTATGGCGTCGAGCAGGTGTTCGGCATCCCCGGGGTTCACACCGTGGAGCTGTATCGCGGGCTGGCCCGTTCGAGCATCAACCACGTCACCCCGCGTCACGAACAGGGCGCCGGTTTCATGGCTGACGGTTATGCGCGCACCAGCGGCAAGCCGGGTGTGTGCTTCATTATCACTGGCCCGGGCATGACCAACATCACCACCGCCATGGGCCAGGCTTACGCCGACTCGATCCCGATGCTGGTGATCTCCAGCGTACAGACGCGCAACCAGTTGGGCGGCGGTCGCGGCAAGCTCCACGAGCTGCCGAACCAGAGCGCCCTGGTCGGCGGCGTGGCGGCGTTCTCCCACACCTTGATGTCGGCGTCGGAATTGCCGGGTGTATTGGCTCGTGCTTTCGCGTTGTTCCAGGCCGGTCGCCCGCGTCCTGTTCACATCGAAATTCCACTGGACGTTCTGGTCGAAGAAGCCGATGACCTGCTCAGCAGCCTGCCGGTCAACATCGACCGCGCCGGTGCTTCGCCAAGCGCGATCAGCCGCATGACCGAACTGCTCGCCGGCGCCAAGCGCCCGCTGATTCTCGCTGGCGGCGGTGCCATCGATGCCGCTGCTGAATTGACTGAACTGGCTGAACTGTTGGACGCGCCGGTCGCGCTGACCATCAACGCCAAAGGCATGCTCGAATCCAACCATCCGCTGCTGATCGGTTCGACCCAAAGCCTGGTCGCCACCCGCGCCCTGGTGGCCGAGGCTGATGTGGTGCTGGCCATCGGCACCGAGCTGGCCGAGACCGATTACGACGTCACGTTCGCCGGCGGTTTCGAGATTCCCGGCAAACTGCTGCGCATTGATATCGACCCGGATCAAACCGTACGCAATTACCCGCCGCACGTGGCACTGGTCGCCGACTCGCGCAACGCCGCGCAAGCCTTGCTGAGCGCGCTGTCGCATAAATCGCTGGCCGAGCGCCGCAACGATTGGGGCCAGGTCCGTGCCGCCCGTTTGCGCGAAGACCTCGCCGCCACCTGGGACGCGCCGACCCTGGCCCAGACCCGCTTCCTCGAGACCGTCCTGCACGAGTTGCCAGAAGCGGTGTTCGTCGGCGATTCGACCCAACCGGTGTACACCGGCAACCTGACCTTCAACCCGGAACGTCCGCGTCGCTGGTTCAACTCGTCCACCGGTTACGGCACCCTCGGTTACGCCTTGCCGGCGGCGATTGGCGCCTGGCTTGGCGGCAACGTTGAAAAGGGCACGCGCCCTCCGGTGGTGTGCCTGATCGGCGACGGCGGCCTGCAATTCACCCTGCCGGAACTGGCCAGCGCCGTGGAAGCGCGCACACCGGTGATCGTCCTGCTGTGGAATAACCAGGGTTACGAAGAGATCAAGAAGTACATGGTCAACCGCGCCATCGAGCCGGTGGGCGTGGACATCTACACCCCGGACTTCATCGGTGTCGCCAAGGCGCTGGGCTGTGCGGCCGAAGCGGTCGCGGGGGTCGAGCAACTGCGCGGCGCATTGCGCTCCGCGGCCGATCGCCAGGGCCCGACCCTGATTGAAATCGATCAGACCCAGTGGATGAAGGCGGTGTCGAAATGACGTTCCCTACCACCCTTGACGGTCTGTTCATCGACGGCAAATGGTCGGCGGGCAGCGAACACCTGCGCGTGATCAACCCGGCCACCGAAGCGCTGCTGACCACCGTGAACGGCGGCGATGCACACGCCGTCGACCAAGCGGTGAACGCAGCGACCGAAGCCTTCAAGGCCTGGTCGCAAACCACCGGCGCCGAGCGTGGCGCGATCCTGCGCAAGATTGCTGCGGGCGTGCAGGCGGGTCGCGATCAGTTGATGCACTTGCAGTCGAGCAACAACGGCAAGCCGCTGTTCGAAGCGGCCATCGACGTCGATGACGTGATCGCCACCTTCGAGTACTACGCCGGTCTGGCTGAGGGCCTCGATGCTAAACAAGACAGCAACGTCGAGCTGCCCACCGACGACTTCAGCGCCCGTGTGCGCCGTGAGCCATGCGGTGTGGTCGGCCTGATCGTGCCGTGGAATTTTCCGATGGTCACCACCGCGTGGAAACTCGCCCCGGCCCTGGCCGCCGGTTGCTGCGTGGTGCTCAAGCCGTCCGAAGTGACGCCACTGCCGGAGCTGGAACTGGCCGCGATCATCGCCGACGCTGGCCTGCCCAACGGCGTGTTCAACGTGGTCTGCGGCACCGGCCTCGCCGTTGGCGCGCCGATGTCGGCGGACCCGCGCATCGCCAAGATTTCCTTCACCGGCAGCAACGCAGTCGGTGTGCAAGTAATGCAACGCGCGGCAGAAACCGTGAAGGGCGTGAGCCTGGAGCTGGGCGGCAAATCCTCGCTGCTGGTGCTGGCCGATGCCGACATCGAACTGGCCGTGGAAGTGGCCTGTGGCGGCGGTTTTTTCAACGCCGGGCAAATGTGTTCCGCCACCAGTCGCGTGCTGATCGCCGATGAACTGGCTGACGAATTCCTCCTGCGCCTGAAGGCGCGCGCCGAAGCCATCCGCGTGGCCGACCCGTTCGACCCGAATGTGGAAATGGGCGCGCTGGTCAATCAGGCGCAATACCAGCGCGTGCTCGGTCACATCGATCGCGGTCTGAGTGCCGGCGCCAAGCTGATGTGCGGCGGCAATCGCCCGGCGGATTTGCCGCGCGGGTATTTTTTGCAGCCGACAATTTTCACCGAAGTGCCCCTCGACAGTGCGCTGTGGTGTGAAGAGATTTTCGGCCCGGTGATCTGCGTACGCAGTTTCGCCTCGGAAGCCGAAGCGATTGCCCTGGCCAACGACAGCCAGTTCGGTCTGGTCGCCAGCGTCGTCACGCGTGACGCCGAGGCCGCCGATCGGGTCGCCAACGCTTTGCAGGCGGGGCTTGTGTGGATCAACGCGCCGCAAGTGATCTTCCCGCAGACCGCTTGGGGTGGTTACAAGCAGAGCAGCATCGGCCGCGAATTGGGGCCGTGGGGCTTGCAGGCTTTTCAGGAAATCAAACACGTGATTCGGGCCGTCTGACGCGTATTACTGTAGGAGCGAGCCTGCTCGCGATGGACTTCAACGATAACGCGGGGAGTCAGACAGCCCGCGTCGTTCATGCACTTTTCGCGAGCAGGCTCGCTCCTACATGAGGCATGCACGGATGTCATGGCTTCGATGAGTTTTTATCGATAGTCAGGTGTTTTACGCAACCTCAGGATGAACTCACTGGCTCAGCCAAACCCCCGAAAATACGAGGGATAACGCTGGTCCGGGTACGCGGATGCAACAGTTTCGACCTGCCTTATACCTACAAAAACAAAGGGAGTCCGTAATGGGCGAGCATGATCTGAACAGACGTCAATTCATCAAGACCGTGGGCGTGGCCTCGGTTGCCGCGGCAGCCATGAGCATGCCGTTCATCAAAGCCAACGCCAGCGATACCCGCTTTCAAGGCAAGACCCTGCGCCTGCTGACCTGGTCCGACGACACCGGCCTGGCGGCACTGCGCAACATCGCGGCAACCTTTGAAGACAAGTACGGCTGCAAGGTCATCGCCGACCGCACCGGCAGTACCTCGGAAATGGTCGCCAAACTGAAGGCCGGCGGTGATCGTCCGCAGTACGACATCATCACCCTGGCCGGCGTCGGCGCCGAAGGTCTGGCCGCCGCCAACCTCCTGGAAAAACCCGACCTCAACCGCATTCCCAACCTGGTGGATGTCCCGGAGAAATACCGCACCGGCGCCAATGGCCACGGCATCGGTTACCTGCTCTGGTGCAACAGCCTGGTCTACAGCACCCGCACCATCAAGGAAGCACCGGACAGCTACGCCGCCCTGTGGGATGCCGAGCTGTCGCCGAACATCTTCCTGCCGCCGCCGAACTGGACCGAGGCCATGGACCTGATCATCATCGCCGCCAAACTGGCCGGTGGTGACGAGCACAACATCGAACCGGGCTTCAAGAAACTCGCCGAGCTGAAAGATCGCGTGGTGACCCTGGGTGAAAACCCGAACCAGATCGCCGAGCTGTTCCGCACCGGTTCCCTGGACATGGGCGGCCTGTACGCGCCGGCCTTCTTCCCGAAACAGATCCGCGATCCGGCCTATGGCCTGGGCGCCACGTTCGGCATGAAGGAAGGGTTCTACACCGACCTGATGCTGTCGGTGATGCCGAAGAATCGTCCGGGCGATACCGACCTGGCCTACGCCTTCATCAACCACTCCCTCGACCCGCTGGTGCAGGGCAAGATGGCTGAAGACATCTACAACGGCCCGGTCAACGCCAAGGCGATCATCTCCGCCGAAGCGCGCAAGAGCCCGTACATCCTCACGCCGGAGCAGATTGCCGAGAAGGCGATCATGCACGACAACGCCTTCCTGGCCTCCGTGCATGACCAATGGATTCGTCGCTACACGGAAATCTTTTCTTCCTGATCGAGTGGCGAACACAGGGTCTTCATTACTGAAGATCCCCTGTGGGAGCGAGCCTGCTCGCGATAGCTGACTGACATTCACCGTTAATGTCGACTGATACACCGCTATCGCGAGCAGGCTCACTCCTACAAGGGACCGGGGTGGCCTGAGATCACTGTGTACGCCAGCTGCTTTCCATTGACGAGACCTTTGCTATGGAACACCAACCTTTGACCCATTCGGTCAGCGCCGTTGAATCGCGCCCGAGTCGGGGTGTTTCGCCGACGGCCCGTGCCTGGTTTTTCCTCACGCCGTCGATGCTGTTTCTGGGTGTGCTGATTGCCGCCAGCCTGCTGGTGCTGCGCATGAGCGTGGGCACCAAAGGCGCGGAATGGACCGGGTTCAGCCTGGCCAGCTACGCCCAATTGCTCGAACCCTATTACCTCAAATCCTTGCTGCTGACCCTGCGCCTGGCCCTGATCAGCGCAGTGATCGCCGTGGTACTGGCGATCCCGGTGGCTTACACCATGTCGCGCCTGACTTCACCGTTCGTACGACGGATCTTCCTCGCGGCGGTGCTGTTGCCGTTGCTGGTCAACCTGCTGCTGCAAAGCTATGGCTGGCTGGTGATTCTCGGCCCGGGCGGGATGCTCAATCAGGCGCTGATGGGCCTGGGCCTGATCAAGCGTCCGATCATGCTGCTGTACAACCAGAACGGCGTGTTGATGGGCCTGGTGCAAACCGCGTTCCCGTTGGCCGTGCTGCCGATTGCCAGCGCCATGCGCGGCGTCGCCCGCACTTACGAAGAGGCCGCCGCCACGCTGGGCGCCAGTCGCTTTCAGGTGTTCCGCCAGGTGGTTCTGCCGATGAGTTTTCCGGGGATCATTACCGGCGCGACGCTGGTGTTCGCCTACAACGCCAGCAGCTTCGTGGTGCCCTTGCTGCTCGGTGGCCGCCGTGTGCCAATGCTCGCGGTGATGGTCCATGACCAGATCGCCCCGCTGATGAACTGGCCCGCCGCGTCCGCCGCCGGTGTGGTGCTGATTGTTACCACGCTCGCGATCATGACCTTGTCCGAATACATCACTGGCCGTCGTCGGCGCATGCTGGAGGCTTCGCAATGAGCTCTGTGATCAAGAAGCGTTATTCGCTGCTGCCAGGCGAAACCGGCAAGTTTGCCGGCATCCTCTCGGGCTTCATTCTGTTGCTGGCGGTGCTGCCGATCCTGACCATGATCGTCATGTCGTTCAGCGGTGCGTCGAACCTCGACTTCCCGCCGAGCAGCTACAGCCTGCAATGGTACAAGGCCGCCTGGCACACCTTCGTCTCGCCGGATGCGAGCGATGTGTTGAGCCTCGGCAAAGCCATGACCACCAGCCTGATGGTGTCATGCCTGACCATGGTGTTCGCCACGATCATCGCGGTACCGGCGGCTTATGCGCTGACCCGTTGCGAGTTCCGCGGCAAGGCCGTGGCGCTGCAACTGATGTCGCTGCCGTTGGTGTTCCCGATGGTGGTATTGGGCCTGGCGTTGCTGCTGGTGTTCGACAGCCTGCCGTTCCAGATGACCACCTCGCGCCTGGTGATTGCCCACGTGATCCTGGCGTTGCCGTTCGTGGTGAAAAACTGCACCGCGGCGATGTTGTCGATCGGCAGCGAAGTTGAAGAGGCCGCGCAGATGCTCGGTGCTTCGCCAACGCGGGCGATCATCGATGTGGTGGTGCCGCTGATGAAGTCGGGGATTCTGGCGGGGATGCTGCTGGCGTTCATCGTCTCGTTCAACGAATTCACCGTGACCTATTTCCTCTACACCATCGATGTGATGACCGTGCCGATCTGGATGTACAGCCGCACCGTGTCGTCCCTCGACCCTACCGTTTTCTCGTTTGCCGTGCTGATCGTGCTGATCGACTTCGTGCTCATTTGGGCGCTGGAAAAGTTGGTTGGCGAAGGCGGCGTTTCGTTCTGATTTCTTGAGGTGATTTATGTCTGGTCTGATTCTGGAAAACGTCGAGAAACATTACGGCTCGGCCTGCGCGGTAAAGGATGTGAACCTGCATTTGCCGGAAGGCAAGCTGGTGTGTTTTCTCGGCCCGTCCGGCTGCGGTAAAACCACCTTGCTGCGGATGATCGCCGGGCTCGAAACCCTGACCGGCGGCGAGATTCGCCTGGACGGTGAAGACATCGGCCACACCCCGGCGCATCTGCGTAATTTCGGCATGGTGTTTCAATCCCTGGCGCTGTTCCCGCACATGACGGTGGGGGAGAACATCGCCTATCCACTGAAACTGCGTGGGGTCAGCAAAGCCGATCAGCAGGCGCGGGTCGTGGAGTTGCTGGAACTGATTCAGCTCAGTGAAATGATCGATCGTCCGGTGGCCAAACTCTCGGGCGGTCAACGCCAGCGCGTGGCGATTGCCCGGGCGATCGCCAACCACCCGAAAATCCTCCTGCTGGACGAGCCGCTGTCGGCGCTGGACGCCAAGCTGCGCGAGTCGATGCAGGTGGAAATCCGTCAGCTGCAACAACGCCTGAACATCACCACCATCATGGTGACCCACGATCAGCGTGAAGCCATGACCATGGCCGATATCGTCGTGGTACTGGGCGAACATCGCGTGCAGCAAGTGGGCACGCCGATCGAGATTTACCGCCATCCGGCCAACGAGTTCGTCGCCGACTTCATCGGTTCGGGCAACATCTTCCCGGCCACCGCGCTGGGCAACGGCAAGGTTGGCTTGCCCGGTGGCGACGCGCTGGAAGTGCCGATCTGCAGCAGCATCGTGGTCGGCGAGAAAGTGAAAATGCTGATCCGTCCCGAGGACCTGCAACTCTCGCATCCGCAGGCGACGGCGGGGAACCGCTTGCTGGGCAAGGTGACGTTCGTGCGGGACATCGGCGCGACGATCGAGACGACTGTGGAGTGTTCCGGGGTGTCGTTCACCGCGCTGAGCACGCCGTGCCAGGGGTTTGGGTTGAGCATCGGTAATCCGGTGTCGGTGACCCTTCCGGCTGAGGCTTGCCGGGTGCTCGGCGCCTGATCCGGATTTGATGGGGATTTTGCTGGCCCAATCGCGAGCAGGCTCGCTCCCACAGGGGGTTGGTGTACACCAATCCAATGTGGGAGCGAGCCTGCTCGCGATGAGGCCGGTACTTGCTCCGCAAAAATCGGATCAGACCGTCAACCGCAACCGCGCCAAATCCCTTAACGGCGGCGCGCCGAACAACCGGCTGTACTCGCGGCTGAACTGCGACGGGCTTTCATACCCGACGCGATACCCCGCCGCCGAGGCTTCCAGCCCTTCGGCCAGCATCAAGCGCCGCGCTTCCTGCAACCTCAGCTGCTTCTGATACTGCAACGGACTCATCGCCGTCATCGCCTTGAACCGGTGATGCAGGGTCGACACGCTCAGGTTCACTTCCTTCGCCAGATCATCGATGCGCAATGGCTGCTCATAGTTGCCGTTGAGCCATTTGATCGCCTGGCTGATGCGGTGGCTCTGGCTGTTGGCGATAGCGATCTCGTACAGCCGATGACCCTGCTGGCTGCGCAGCAACCGATAGAGAATCTCCCGGCGAATCAGCGGCGCGAGCATGGCGATGTCTTTCGGCGTGTCCAGCAAGCGCGCCAGGCGCAGCACCGCGTCGAGCATCGCCGTGTCGATCCGCTCGACATACAAGCCGCGACCGGTCGGGCGGGTCGGTACGCCGAGGGGCCCGGCGTCGGCAATCAGCGCAGTGATTTCCGCCGGATCGATGTCCAGCCGTACCGCAAGGATCGGTTCGTCGGAGGTCACATTCACCACGCGCCCGCTCAACGGCATCGAGACCGAGACCACCAGGTAATTCAGCGGGTCGTAATTGAAGTACTCGTCGGCCAGCCGAACCTCTTTACGCCCCTGGGCCATGATGCACAGCGCCGGTTGCGCGAGTACCGGAGCGAAGTCATGGGACTTGCTGTGGCGCGACATGAACAGCGAGTCGACGGCTGTCGCGTAATTGCCATCCTCCTGCGTGTTGCGGCGGATGATGGCCGCCAGTTCCGCGCGCTGTTTCTCCATGTCGGCGTCCAGCGGGGCTTGAAAGTGATCGAGTGACGACATGCAGGGCATCCTCGGCGAAACGGTGGGAATGGGCAGAGCTTAAGTTTGTGCAAGCCAGGGTGGTAGACACATCCTGCGAAAAGCTTGCCTGATTCTGCATGGGGTTGAAGGCGGGTGCTGCTATGGCAGTTCGGCACAGGGGAAACTTGCTTGAACCTCGTGTTTCAGCCCGGTGACAGGTTTTACACATTGTTACAGGTGGAAAATGCAGCCTCGCAGGATTGTGCAACAAGCCGGCAGGAATCGACTAACGGCGCGGCGAGCGGGCGCTTAACCTTGGATCCTGTCGCAGCCCGTCCCACGGCTGCCACTCGAGTACCTGGGAGGGTTGAACATGTCTACGCAAATCCCCGTCAGTCATATGGCCTTCGTTCGCGCCCGCGCCGGGCGTTCGGCGGAACTCGGTGCGCGCCTCAGCGCCTTGATCGAGCCATCGCGCACCGCGCCTGGCTGCCTGAGCTTTTCCCTGCAGCATTCGCAATGCGATCCGGAGTTGTGGCTGGTGTCCGGTTTCTGGACCCATCAGCAGGCCATGAACGCCTACTTCGGCACGCCGGCGATGCAGGTGTTCGCCGAGCTGGTGCAGGAGCTGGTGGTCAACAGCCTGGATTTTCATACCTTCAAGGACGTGTCGGCGGCCCAGGCGACGGGGCAGTCCCAGTCCTGGGTACACAAAATGGCAGGTTGAGGGTTTAATGGCTCCACTCTCAACCAGCCAGGATCCGCGACATGGCACGTAAAGCCTTTGAACACTTCGAAGCTGTTTCCGCTGTAGTACCGGGCGAGGGCGGTTACCACGCCGCGATCGCCGTCAAAGCCCTGGGTGGTTCAGGGGCACCACGCTTTCATAAAGTGCTTGAAGGGCAAATCTTCAAGACCGCCAACGAAGCCGATCTGGCGGCGGCCAAAGAGCTGACCCGCCTCAAAGACGTCAAAGAAGACGCTGATCTGCTCTGGTAATTACCTGACCGCTCCCGGGCGGAACATCTTGAACAATGCCTCAGGCCCCAGCTGGAAATAATCCGCTGGCCCGCCGCCGCGCAAAATCGGTTCTGCGGCGGCGGTGTCGTAGACGCCGTCCTTCAACAGCCACTTGGCAATGTGCACGGCGACCACTTCGCCGAGAATCAGCCAGCTCGGCACCACGTTGCCGTCAGCGCGCTGCAACTGGATGATCTGCGTGACCTTGCACTCGAAGGACACCGGGCTTTCGGCAACGCGCGGCACCTGAATGATTTTCGATGCAACGGGCGTCAACCCGGACAACTCGAATTCGTTGACCTCCGGCCCGACCATCGCGCAGCTCTGGTTCATCTGCTCGGCCAATGGACGGGTCGCCAGGTTCCAGGCGAATTCGCCGGTCTGCTCGATGTTGTTCAGGCTGTCTTTGCGCCCGACGCTGGAGAACCCGATGATCGGCGGAATGTAGTTGAACGCGTTGAAGAAGCTGTAGGGCGCCAGGTTCAGGCGGCCTTCGGCATCCTGTGAAGAAATCCAGCCGATGGGGCGCGGGCCGACGATCGCGTTGAACGGGTCATGCGGCAGGCCGTGGCCGTTGGCGGGTTCGTAGTAGTGGATGTCGTCAGCCATGGCGGTATGTCCTGTAGGAGCGAGCTTGCTCGCGAAAAACGGTTGAACAACGCGTTCCGTCAGGCGGCCCACGTTATCGTTGTCGTCCATCGCGAGCAAGCTCGCTCCTACAGAAGAAACGGCGGGTGTGACAGATTTTTCATAAAGCCCCGACCTAATTTTCACCGCTTCACCTCCAGTCTGCGCGGCACCGGCCACACCCCTTGCACACGGGCCATCATGACCATTGGAGCGGAACCCTCGATGAACAAACTTCCACAGATCACCCTGGCCTTCTGGGTGATGAAAATCTGCGCGACGACCCTGGGGGAAACCGCGGGCGACTTGCTGTCGATGACCCTCAACGTCGGTTACGCCCTCAGCTCGCTGATTTTGATCAGCGTGTTCGTGCTGACACTGGTCGCGCAACTGATGTCCAAGACCTACAAGCCCGTGCTGTACTGGATCGTGATTCTGTCGACCAGTACGGCCGGCACCACCATGTCGGACTTCATGGACCGTACCCTTGAATTGGGCTATGCCACCGGTTCGATGATTCTGATTGCGATCCTGATCGGGATTTTTGCCGCCTGGCGTTTGAGCGGCGATTCGCTGAACGTCACCAAGGTCCAGACCTTTCGCGGCGAGATGTTCTACTGGATGGCGATTCTGTTTTCCAACACCTTGGGCACAGCGCTGGGCGATTACCTGGCCGACGACTCGGGCCTGGGTTTTGCTGGTGGTGCGCTGCTGATTGGCTCGACCATTGCGGTCGTGGTGCTGTTGAAGTACTTCACCAAAATTTCTTCGGTGCTGTTGTTCTGGGTGGCGTTTGTGCTGACCCGGCCATTCGGCGCGACACTGGGCGACTTCCTGACCAAGCCCCATGAAAAGGGTGGTCTGGATTTCGGCACCATTGGTTCGTCGTTGGTGCTGGCGGGGATTTTGGTGGTGATGATTGCGGGCGCGTCTTACGCGCAGCGCAAGTACGGGAAGCAGGCAGCTGCCGAGTTGACCTGATACCGAGGTGCGGCCATCGCCGGCAAGCCGGCTCCTACAGATTGAAGTCGTATACCTGTAGGAGCCGGCTTGCCGGCGATGAATTCACCTCGGTTTATTTGAAGTGACGCAACGGTCAGTCCGTCTCGATCCGCGAATGTTTGCGGGTGTCTTTCATGGTGATGTACACCAGCAACGACACGGCAATGCACGCGGTGACATACCAGTAGTAACCGGTTTCCATGCCGATGCTCTTGAACCACAGCGCGATGTATTCAGCGGTGCCGCCGAAGATCGACACGGTCAGCGCGTACGGCAGGCCGACGCCCAGTGCGCGGATTTCGGTCGGGAACAGTTCGGCTTTCACCACGGCGTTGATCGAGGTGTAGCCACTGACGATGATCAGCGCCGCCATGATCAGGAAGAACGCGCCCCACCACGACTGGATGGTGTGCAGGGTGGTCAGGATTGGCACGGTGAACAGCGTGCCGAGGATGCCGAAGGCGATCAGGATCGGACGACGACCGACTTTGTCCGACAGCCCGCCGATGATCGGTTGCAGGCACATGAACAGGAACAGCGTGGCAGCGGAAATGGTGGTGGAGTCGGAGATGCTCATGCCGACGGTGTTCACCAGGTATTTCTGCATGTAGGTGGTGTAGGTGTAGAACGCCAGGGTGCCGCCCATGGTCAGGCCGACCACGGTCATCAGTTCCTTAGGATGGCGCAGCAAGGTGCGCATGGCGCTTTCTTTTTTCGCTTTCTCGACCTTGGTGAACGACTCGGTCTCTTCCATGCCGCGACGCAGGTAGAGCGCGACCACGGCACACAGCGCGCCGATGGCGAACGGGATGCGCCAGCCCCAGGCGTACAGCTCTTCGGTGGTCAGGAAGTTTTGCAGCACGATCAGCACGCCCAGCGCGATGAGCTGGCCGGAGATCAAGGTCACGTACTGGAAGCTGGAGAAGAAACCGCGACGGTCCTTGGTCGCCATCTCGCTGAGGTAGGTGGCCGAGGTGCCGTACTCGCCGCCGACCGACAGGCCTTGCAGCAGACGCGCGAAGATCAGCAGGATCGGTGCGCCGATGCCGATGGTTTCATAACCAGGGCTCAGGGCAATGATCAGCGAGCCGAAGCACATCAGGTACACCGACGCCATCAGCGCTTTCTTGCGCCCGGCTTTGTCGGCGTAGAGGCCCATCAGCCAGCCACCGATCGGGCGCATCAGGAAGCCTACGGCGAAGATCGCAGCAGTGTTGAGCAGTTGGGCGGTGGTGTCGCCTTTCGGGAAAAAGGCCTTGGCGAAGTACAGCGAGAAGGCGGCGTAGACGTACCAGTCGTACCACTCGACCATGTTGCCGACGGAGCCGCTGAAGATCGACTTGATGCGACTGGCGGTGGTTCTTTCTTTGGCGGGCACGGCAGCCGACCCAAGGGGCAGGGCGTTGGAGTTATCCATTGAAGGATCCTTCGTTTAATTGTTTTTGTGGAGCGCGTTGAAACGCAGCCTGCATGGGCTATAGCAGGAGCTGTGCCAAGGGGAGGAGGGCCGGTTTAGAGGGGTGTAGAGGCTTTAATGAGCGGAAATCCGCTTATGGAATCCAGGTTCGCAAGCGGATTTCCGCCCATGCACACAACCCTGTAGGAGCCGGCTTGCTGGCGATTGCGGAGTATCAGGCGCCATAAATGTTGGCTGATCCACCGCCATCGCCAGCAAGCTGGCTCCTACAGGTTCGGTGTGAACATTTCCCGGGTCAGGCCATGCCGCTGCATCTTTTCATTGAAGGTCCGACGCGGCAGTTGCAGCTCTTCAAGCACCGCTTTCACATCGCCCTTGTGCCGGGTCAACGCCGCGCGCAGGCACTGTGCTTCAAAGGCTTCCTGCTGCGCCGCCAGCGATTGCCCCGGATCGATGCCCACCGGCTCCGGCTCGCCCAGGCCCAGCACTTGCCGCTCGGCCACGTTCGCCAGTTCGCGCACATTGCCCGGCCAGTCGTGGCTCAGCAGATGGCTCAACTGCGGCCCGCTGAGCGGTGGGAAAGTGCGGCCCAGGCGCTCGGCAGCCTTTTGCGCAAAGGATTCGAACAACAGCGGAATGTCCTCACGGCGATCGCGCAGCGGCGGCAAGCGCAACTCGGCGACGTTCAGCCGGTAAGCCAGGTCTTCGCGAAAACGCCCGGCCCGCGCCTCGTCCAGCAAGTCCGGCTTGGTCGCCGCAATGATCCGCAGGTCTACGTGAATACTTTGGTTGGAGCCCAGGCGCTCCAGCTTCTGTTCCTGCAACACCCGCAATAATTTCACCTGCTGGGCCAACGGCATGCTCTCGATTTCATCGAGAAACAGCGTGCCGCCATCGGCGTATTCGAGCTTGCCGATACGTTTACCCTGGGCGCCGGTAAACGCGCCGCTCTCGTGACCGAACAGCTCGGCCTCGAACAACTGCTCGGGAATCGCCGCACAGTTCAGTGCGACAAACGGTTTGTCGGCACGCGGCCCGAAGTCGTGCAGGCAGCGGGCGACCAGCTCTTTGCCGCTGCCGGTTTCACCCCGGATCAACACGTTGACCGGCAATGCCGCGAGGTCCAGCACTTGTCGGCGCAACGTCTGCAAACCACGGGACACCCCGAGCAACGTCGCATCGAGTTTCGCGCGGTTGTCCGCCTGCTCGTGCAGGGCACGGTTTTCCAGGACCAGACGGCGCTTGTCCAGCGCACGGCGCAGGCTGCCGAGCAGGGTTTCCGGGCTGAAGGGTTTTTCGAGGAAGTCGTAGGCGCCGTCGCGCATCGCGTCGACGGCCATCGGCACGTCGCCGTGGCCGGTCAGCAGGATCACCGGCAAATCGGCGTCGCGGCGCTGCACTTCGGCCAGCAGCTCCAGGCCGGTCATGCCGGGCATGCGCACGTCGCTGAGGATCACGCCGGGGTAATGCGCCGGCAGTTGCGCCAGGCATTCGTCGGCGCGGCTGAACAGCTGCACCTCGAAACCCGACAGGCTCAGCCATTGTTCGACGGCGCTGCGGATGCTGCTTTCATCGTCGACCACCATCACTGAATTCAGCATGGGCCAGGGGCCTCCGGATCGATGGGCAGGGTCAGGCTGAACACCGCGCCGTTGGCGTGATTGTCGGCGCTCAGGCGTCCGCCCGATTCGTGAACGATGGCGAAGGATACGGCCAGACCGATGCCCAGGCCATCACCCACCGGTTTGGTGGTGAAAAACGGATCGAAGACCTTCGCCAGGTTTTCTTCGGCGATGCCGCTGCCGTTGTCGATGACGCTCAGGCGCCACAGCTGTTCGTCGGCTTCAAGGCGGATTTCCAGGCGCTTGCAGGGTTTGTCCTGCATCGCGTCCAGGGCGTTGCGCAGCAGATTGATCAGCACCTGTTCCAGACGGATCGCATCGCCGCGCACCCACGCCGGACGGGTCAGATGCAGCACAGTGCTGACCTGTTCATCGCGCAGGCGCGTGTCGAGCAGTTCCAGCGATTGGTCCACCACTGCTGCCAGGTCCAGGCGTTCGCGCAGGCCGCTGGGGCTTTTGCGGGCGAAGGTTTTCAGGTGACCGGTAAGGGCGGCCATGCGCGTGAGCATGTCATCCACCGGTTTCAACGCCTTGTAGGCGTCGTCGACGCGGCCGTGATCGAGCAGCAGGCGCAGGGTCGCCAGTTGCATGCGCTGGGCGGTCAGGGGTTGATTGATTTCATGGGCCAGCGCAGCGGACATCTGCCCAAGGGCGGCAAGCTTGGCGGACTGCACCAGACCGTCCTGAGCGGTGCGCAGGTCGCGGGTGCGTTCTTCCACCAATTGCTCAAGCTCCTCGCGACTGCGCTGACGCATCTTCGCCAGGCGCCAGCGCTGGTTGAGGAACAGCAGCAGAAACACCAGCGTCAGCCACAGACCGGCAGCAGCAAGCGCGGCGTTGCGACTGTCTTCGAATGCGACTTGCGGGCGGCGCAGCAAATGCAGGGTCCAGCCTTCGGTGGTCAGCGGCAGGGATTCCCACAGGTAATCGGCCTTGCCGTCCGGGCCGTCGACCCGTGCCAGTTCGCTGTTGTCATCGAAGCGTCGCAGCGATTGATGGTCCAGCAGCGTCAGCGGCTGTTTGTCGTATTGGCGGGTGGCCTTGAGCTCGGTGTGATCGCTGTCGTCCAGCGGTTTCAACAGGCGATAGCGCCAGCCCGGCTGATTGGCGATGAAGATGATCCCGCGTGCGTCGCTGACCAGCAGGGTGTCGCTGCCCTGGCGCCATTCGCGTTCCAGTTCGGGAAATTCGAGTTTCACCACCATTGCGCCGAGAAAGCCGCCATCGTCATCGGTCACGGCGCTGGACAGGAAGTAACCGGGAATCCCGCTGGTCACGCCCACCGCATAAAAACGCCCGGTGCCCTGGGTACGGGTCTGGCTGAAGTAGGGGCGGAAACCGTAGTTGTGGCCGACGTAACTGCTGGGCAAACGCCAGTTGCTCGCCGCGATGGCGAGGCCGGTGTGATCGAGCAGTTCCAGAGTCGAGGATTGGGCGGCGCCGTTGATTTTTTCCAGTTTTCGGTTCAGCACGTCCTGTTGCTCGGGGCTTACCGGACCCTTGAGCGCCGAACGCAGTTCGGGGTCCAGCGCCAGCACGGCGGGCAGGGCGCGGTAGCGTTCGATCAGGGTGTGCAGGGAAGTGGCGTACAAACCCAGCTGCAGATTCGCGCGGGCGGCGTCTTCCACCAGAGACTGGCGTTCGGCGTGACGCATGGCCAAGGCGGCGGCGAGGGCGGCGCCGGCGATGATAAGGGCGGTGTAGAGCGCCAGGCGCAGATTGCGTGAAGTCGGGATCATTCTAGGAACAAAGCACAGTTCTAGGGGGCAGGCACCATATCACGCGTAATGTGGGCTGCTCTTCGGTTTTTACCAGGAATTCAATGATCCGATTTCTATATGCCGGGAGAGTGGCATTCGTTCATTTATCAGTTCAATAAGTTCAGGTGAGGTCGTCGTAACCTTGCCTGTTTGGAAGTCGTTAAAATGGGATACGAGTACGTTCATAACGCTGTCATTTTGCGTAATGACATCTGTTAAAACGCCTGGTCCTACGATGGAGGTCAACAGCAAGTCTCGATTGAGATTTGGCTGGAAAAGAGTAGTGGCTCCCAATCCCATGGGGTCCAGCCGCCCAATGGATTTAACTGTCCGGTCAAATCGAACCACCATTTCATCCAATGCGGCTGTTAACAGGGCGTTATTGGCATGGGCGGCAAAAGAACTATTGTTGATCTGCAAAGAGGTTGTCCACGACGGCATTGTGGGGTGCAGCGTCAACACTTGATCAGGCTCGGCTTCCAGCAGCGTACCGCGCAGTCTCACATGTTCTGAAGTATCTTCACTGTGATAGATGTCATCTACATCTGAGTACATTCCGCCGAGCGCGTTCACTATGTAAACGCGAGTTACGTCCACCGCAAATGCCAGATTTTTTTCGTGGTAGTTTCGGAAGTCATCATAAATTCTGGCGGCGGGTGTGCTCGAAAACCGACTGGATAGGTCGCTGCCTTGCCAGTAAATCACATCGTGTATTTTGAGGTCCTTGAGGGTTTCAGAGAATGCGTCCGGATTGTAGGTATCCAGGTAAAGATGCACTTTGTATCCGTCGGCCTGCGTGACGGTGTTGTTTATATTCTGTGTATGAGCCTTTAGTTTGTCCGGGTTCTCGCCTGCCCATACCAAGTAAATATCCTTATTGATGGGTGTTTTATTTTGTCCGAGGAAATCTTTATAGGTGATGGCGTTATTGCCAACCATCAGATATCGATTGAGCCCATCGATATCCCCCGCCGGATCCGGATTAACCCAGCGCCCCAACCACGGCGCGTAATACCGAAACCCGTAATAGTAAAGCCCACAGGCATCCCGTTCCTTACCCGAATACCGAACAGTCTTGTAATCGGCATCGACCTTCGACCGGGCAGCCCACCACGCCGTACCGCCAAACGGGTAGTACCCTTCGTGGCTGATAACGGCGGCGCGTTTATCCAGTTCAAGACTGCAAGACCCCAAATGATCATCAACGCTGTAACGCAGTTGAGCGTTCTCGATATCACCGGGCTTGCCCTTGACCCAATGAAGGCACCGCACACTGCCACGGGGCAGTGGAACGCAGATGACCTGAAACTCTTCGTCGTTATCTACGGTGCGCACTTCGAGACCGGGCAAGTAATGGACGACGCGTTGGTGAGTGATCGCATGAGCTTGTTGGCTGCTGAACTTGACCACCCGTTCACCGGCCGCGCTGTAGCGATACCCTTCACTGTCATCGGCCCCCGGCGAGCGGCGAACAGTGATCACGCTGTGCAACTGATTCAGCGCATCCCATTCCATGGGCTGTGCGCCGGGAACCAACCGTTTCAGGTTGCCGTTTGCGTCGAAGCATCGCGGGAAGTCCGGCTCGTCGTCCCCCTCGTTCCAGGCCAAGGCACGGTTGCTGTGCGGGTCGGCACGCATCAGCTGCCGGAACGGGTTGTTATCGCTGGCATGACGCAGTTCGGTGCGGTTTCCACCCTCGTCATACTGGTAATACTCGGTGTAGTTGAGTAATCGGCCAGGGTCGATGGGGCTGGGGATGATCAGCTCCGGCAACCCTGGATGCTGCCCGGCATCGACGGTTTCACGTCCCGTGGCACAGACGAGTTGGTACAGGCTGTCGTAGGCGTAGGTGTTCTCTGCTGCGACACGCTGGTTGGCGAAAAATGTGATCGGTTGAGCGTGGTCCTGCAGTCGCAGTATGTTGCCCACCGGGTCGTAATCATGACGCAGGTCCTGCAGGCGAACACCTTCAGACGTTGTTGCCGTCAAGCGCTTCAACCGACCGGTCGATGCCTCGTAAGTGGCACTGCTGGTGACATTGTTACCGGTTATCTGTGTCAGCAACTGACCTTCGGCGTTGTAGTGCGCGGCCTTTAAAAGAGGTTGCGGCGATAGAGACTTGAGGGTCAGGTCGATGCGTTGCAATTGTCCGGCGCGATCGACAATGAACTGTTGTCGATGACCCGCAGCGTCGGTCTGCACGAGCACTTCGCCCAATGGTCCGTAGTGGCCTTGGCTGGCATAACCCTCGCCGGGTTTGAGTAAAAAGTCGCGATCCGTTTCGTCAGCGGGCCAGTCCGCCAGCACTTCAACCTGCTCAGGTAAAAAGCGTCGGGTCTGTTGCATCAACCCGCCGCTCAACGCCTGTTGATCGAGCCAGAGGCAACCCGCCCGATCATCCTGACGAATCATCTGCCCGCACTGATTGCGCTCGGCAAATTCGGCGGAGCTATCGGCGTAGGTCAGGCGCTCGACGGTTCGCCGGTTAGAGTCAGGCGTTTGCTCATGAGTCGCGACGGGGCGTCGCAGTTCGTCGTACTCGTGCTGCCAGTGATTGCCGCGACCATCCCAGCGCTCATGCTGCTGGCCGGTTTCATCCTGCAAGCCCAGGCTCCAACCGGCATCAAGACTGTCGCTGAGCAATACCCTGGCGGACAGGCTATGCACCTCGCTCAGGTTCGGTCGCGAGGTGGGTGCCAGGAAACGCGGGTCGCGTTGAGCCACGGAGTGCCCGATGATGTCGTACTGGCGGGCGGTGACCAGTGTTTGAAGGGGGTGCGAGTCAGCGTTGCGGCGCCAATACGCCACGTCACGTACTGCCAGGCCACGGCTGTCGATAACTGACAGCCGTGGGGTATGTGCGTGAATATCCGTGTTCAATGGAGCGTCCTGTAGCCTTTTTTCTTTTTGACCGGTGGCGGGTCAAACAGATCGTTTGCATCGAAGAACGCGGTGTACCAGCACCGGTAGCGATATTCCTGGCGCAACGGCAGTAGTTCCGAGTCCGGTCCTTGCTCCATTTTTTTTGCGAGGATGGTTTCGGTCGGCCGGCCTGCGGCGTCGTAGAGCTGTGTATCGTGAAAGGCTACTGCGCGCAACGATTCATCGTTGATACGATGATAGCCGTCCGCAAAGTAAGGCCGATAGATCAGTACTTTCTCTCCTTTATTGTTGTATTCGACGGGCTCACTGACTCGCCAGCGTCTCGCGGCTTCGGCTTCTTCCGGCGTGCCGTCCTCCTTGAGTTTCAGCGAGCCGTCTTCCATCACGACCCAGGCTTTTCCGGGTTCGACTTCCTGCTTGGTCTGCAAGATTCGACTGAAACCGTCCTGATGGACAATGGCGACGCGAAACTGAACTTCCACGTCGCCGGGGTAACGATCTGCCTGCAACGTAGCGATGTGAACCGGCTCCCGATGGGCGCCGTTGACGTATTGCTGCAGTAACTGTTCATTCACGTCCGGGTTCTCCAGTTCGAGCAAGTGCTGGCGAGCGCGGTCGCAGAGATGGCCGCTGGGCAGTATGTAGCCTGCCGCGCGGGCCCAGGCCAGCCATGCTGCGCCCGGCGATGCCGTCACCGGAATACGTCCCATCCAGCTGAACGCATCGCTGAACATCGCCATGGCGTAATTGCCGAGCGCTTCAGCGGGCGCTTCGATGGCGGCAGCGGGGCTACGATCCTCGGGGCGAACATAATCCTTCAGGGAGTGGAAGCCGACGGGCAGGCCCAGCTCGGTGCCATAAAAACTGCTGACCACCACTTCGCCGAAGGCGTTGTAGCGCGCTTCCTGGGTATTGCGATTCGGGTCTTCGATGGCGGCGGCCAGGAACGTGCAGTAATCGACATCCTTGATGGTAGTGGTGCAACCGTCTGGCAGTTCGATGGAGGTGTGCAGGCACCAGTGGTCGTCATGTGTGACTTTGGTGATGCCGTGGCTTTTGGTTTGCTGGAAGGAGTCGACGTTGTAGAAACCGTCGAGACTCAGGTAGTGCGGGAAGCCTCGGTGTACGGACCACAGGAATTTCTTCGCGTCCGGGTCCAGCGGGTCAGGCGGAGTACTTTCAGGCGGTAAAAACCAGTCCATCCTGTGATAACCCACTTCGGGTGATTCGAGTTTTTCCTTGAGGTTGAAGGGCATGTTGCCCTGTTCGTCCATGAGTTTGTCGTAGGCTCTCAGGGCGTTGGCATCCAACTCGGCAATTTCTACATGCCCCGGCAGTGCATGAACTGTCGCCTCCCCTTTAGCCAGTGTTTGACCGGTTGCCGGGTCGACGTAAAGCTGCTGGGACATTCCGGCCAGTACGGCTTGTTTCGCCCACTCACCCTCGTCCGCGCTCCACTCGAGAAACTTTTCGTGGCAGATGTCTTCGGCACTCAGCTGGGTCTTTTCCAGTACCAGCGCATTGCTGCGCTCCCGATAAGGCAGTCCCAGCCGATAGGGCATCCCCGGCTTCCACGAAGCGTCCTCGTCGACATGGATGAATTCGGCCCTCGATTGTGTCAGGTACCAACACTGTTGCGCGGGGTCGTGGGCGTCCGTCCAGTAGCGGTTTTCATGCTCGTCCTCGAAGGGCGGTGCCTCATCGGTCCGGCGTCGTGCGTAGTAGACGGTAAACCCGTGAAGCACGGCGCCGTATTTGTCCCATTCCACGCTCACCGAATGCTCGCAACGTGGATCATCGGCCAGCGCGGGCTCGTATTGATAACTGATGGATTCGAGCCCCATGACTTGCAGCACCGAGTAGGGGTAATGCTCGCCTTTTGAGCGCAGCAGGCGTACCTGGGCGCGATGTTCGGTCACCGCGTAAGGCACCACCGGATCATCATCCGCGAACACTTCAGTGCGAAGGGTCGAGCCGCTGAGCGCACGGGCGATTTCGCGGGCGGTGGCTTCGTCAGGTTCGAGCGGTTCTGCGGCATTGTCCCGTAGGTGAAAGCGCTCCAGTCGGGTTGGCTTCAGCGCCTCGGCCTCGGCGTCCTGGTAGTAGCCGATTCTCGGTTGATCGATCTGCTTGCCAACGTGGAACCAGGTTTTAGTCAGGCTCGGCGCGGTGAATCCCACGCTCGCGCGTTCTGCATCGGTGGCTTCGGTGTCGCGCTGCAGTAACAGGCCGAAACCACGGAACTCCCGTTCGATAGTGTCGTAATTACCTTTGCGATAGCACATCAGCTGGGTCAGTTTGTTTCTGGTGATTTCATCGATCTGGGTTTGGCGCTTGACCAGGTGCATGGCGAACGGCAGACCCGATTCGACGACCTTGTCCTTGTCGATCTTGTGCTGTTCGTGTTCCTCGTCCAGAAACTCCTGCGCCGAGCTGCGATAGTCGATGAGGCTGAGCGCGCCCATGTTGTTATTGCTGCGGTTGATCAGGTACGGCTTGGTGTGGACGAAGTCATAGCGCCAGTGCTGCGGGGACATGTGCGGTTTGGTCATAACCACACTGGTGCAGTTCAATCCTCGCAGGTCCGCCGTGGTGACCTGACAAAGCCGGTCGTAACGCACGCCCTCGGGCCAGGGTACATCGACGGATTGGGAGGCGAACCCCCTGCCGCAGCGGTTCATGAACACCCGCATGTGGTCCGATTCCAGATAGATCAGGTCAACTGCGCCTGAACCGTCCGTGTCCGCCAACAACACCCGTGCGCTATGGAACTCGCCATACTTGAACGTCGGTGAGTCGAGCATGATTTTTTTGCCAAATCGCCCATGCCCAAGGTTGGGCCAAAGCTCCAGGCTGTCGCACCGCAGACGAAACAGGTCCTGCTTGCCACTGCCCCTGAAATCGCCGAAACCCACGACTTCCGTTTCCGAGCTGCTGATCAGGGGCAGGGCATCATTCTGGTCATGCGCAACATCACGGCCGGCGCTGAAACCTTTTTCGTCACCCAGGTTGGTGTATAGGCGCACGCTGTTGCTGCCGATCATTGCGATGTGCGTACGACCGTCGCCCACCAGGTCGGCCATTTGCGATTGCGGGTGGAAGTATTCCAGCGGGAAGGCTTTGTAGGGGACGAACGTTGACCACTGTTGATCGGGGTTCATCGTGAAAAAGCCATTCATGGCGGGTGCGTGCAGGCCCCATTCCAGCTTGCCGTCACCATTGAGATCACTGAGCGTCTGGCGGATCGAAGCACTGCTGTTGGCGACCGGAATGTACGGCAGCGCTTTCAGCTCACCATAACGAAGATCATCGCCGCCGCTGTCGGCCCGGTGAACATCGCGGTAATACCAGGCCTTGTCGTAACGGCACAAAATGCCAGGCAGGCCTTTGCCGTACAAATCCACCAACTGGTAGCGTTGGCCGTCATTGAGCCCAGGCATTTGTGGAAACGCTTTCCAGCCAGGCTGACGACCTTTGTCAAAGTCGAACGGTGCGTAGTTGAATTCCATGGGCGGCCGGCTCTCGACCTGGCCTTGGCGGTCATACGCTTGCAAGTGAGCGGCGGTCAGCTGGTGGTATCCCAGCGGAGTTTGCTGGTAATCAAGGAGCAGGCGCTGAACCAGCTGCGGTGCGTCGCCCAATTCGCCGGGGAAGTGATGGAACATCAAGACTTGCTGGCACAAGCGCCGAGTCCCCAAAGTGAATCCGTAGTCCTGATTCCAGAAAACATCGTCGCGTGACAGCCACTCGCCGTACTGATCGCCGGGTTGTGAGTAAGGCGGGCCGTAGGCGGGTGTTTGTGTCAGATCGTGGCTGCGTTCGCCGTAGTCGAACAGCAGATGAAACAGGAAATGTACGCCTTCCCAGCCACCGTCCTTCAACGAATACAAGGCTGATTCGGCCACCGCATTGCCATAGAGCACTCGATGCAGAAAGCGCTGGGCGCGGTAGTCGAGAAAGTTCGGCGCGAGCGGTGCCTCCGTCTCGGCTTTGTATTCATAGACGATGTGTTCACCACGGGGTGTGACGGTTTCATCGAGCAGCCAGACACCGATGCGCTCGGGCTCCGTGGGGTTGCTGTCGTACCTGGGTTCGGCTCGGCGCGAGGCCAGCGTCTTGCCATAGACCTGCAGGCTGCCATCGGCGGCGTGTATCAGCCAGAAACCTGCCGGGTCGTCGTCACTGAACAGTCGCAGGTTTTTAGAAAAACCGCCTTCGATCCGCGACTGATAAAGAAGGGACTGATAGGTTGTTGTTCCGAGGGTGACGGGCCTGGTAACGATCTCGCCATCGGCATCCAGCTCTGGCATCCAGGTCTCGCTCTCAGGGCCGACGACCAGGTCTTTGTTCTTTTCATACAGCGGCACACCTTTGCTGGTGCGCAAGGTGATGGCGTTGACGGTCAGGTGCCAGCCCATGCCGAAAATACTGTTGCCCACATGGCTGCTGTAGCCGAGTGAAAGGGCGGGCACCAGGTCTCGGTTGGGCGCCTTGGACATCGGCAGCGGCAAGGACATCGAGGCGGCACCTGTGGTGCCCACTGGGCCCCAACCGCCAAAACTGGCGATGGCGCCACCGATCTTTGGCTGGGTGGGCGCTGCGATATTGATCGTGCCTTTCTGTTCTTCCGTCGCCATGTTGTTTCCGCCTGACAAGGGTGCACACGTGCAAATAACCTATCAGCGGACGAAACGGTTGTGACCTGTCACATCTGACAGGTCTGCCCAATGGGTCTGAAAAAACCGAGGTATAAAAAAACCGGCCTGCTGTTGCCAGCAGGCCGGTTTTTTACGACAGCGGAGCGTGCTTACTGCACTTCCACCGCCAGGCTCTCACTGATCTTCTGCTGCCAGATCGCAGGACCGGTGATGTGCACCGACTCACCCTTGCTATCAACGGCAACGGTGACCGGCATGTCCTTGACCTCGAACTCGTAGATCGCTTCCATGCCCAGTTCGGCGAAAGCCACCACGCGGGACTTCTTGATTGCTTGCGCCACCAGGTAAGCCGCGCCGCCAACCGCCATCAGGTAAACGGCTTTATGGTCCTTGATCGCTTCGATCGCGGTCGGGCCGCGCTCGGATTTGCCGATCATGCCCAGCAGGCCGGTTTGATCGAGGATCTGACGGGTGAACTTGTCCATCCGCGTCGCGGTGGTCGGACCGGCAGGACCGACGACTTCTTCGCGTACCGGATCAACCGGGCCGACGTAGTAGATGAAACGACCTTTCAGGTCCACCGGCAGGGTTTCACCCTTGTTCAGCATCTCGACCATGCGTTTGTGCGCAGCGTCGCGACCGGTGAGCATCTTGCCGTTGAGCAGGACGGTTTCGCCCGGCTTCCAGCTCTGCACGTCTTCCGGGGTCAGGGTGTCGAGGTTGACGCGGCGAGCCGACGGGCCGGCTTCCCAGACGATTTCCGGGTAGGCGTCCAGCGGTGGCGCTTCCAGCGAGGCCGGGCCGGAACCGTCGAGCACGAAGTGTGCGTGACGGGTGGCGGCGCAGTTCGGGATCATGCACACCGGCAGCGAAGCGGCGTGGGTCGGGTAATCCATGATCTTCACGTCGAGCACGGTGGTCAGGCCACCGAGGCCCTGGGCGCCGATGCCCAGTTGGTTGACCTTCTCGAACAGCTCCAGGCGCATCTCTTCGATACGGTTGGACGGGCCGCGTTTTTTCAGCTCGTGGATGTCGATGGATTCCATCAACACTTCCTTGGCCATCACCGCGGCTTTCTCGGCGGTGCCGCCGATGCCGATGCCGAGCATGCCCGGCGGGCACCAGCCGGCGCCCATGGTCGGAACGGTCTTCAGAACCCAGTCGACGATCGAGTCGGACGGGTTGAGCATGGCCATTTTCGACTTGTTCTCGGAGCCGCCGCCCTTGGCCGCCACGTCCACTTCCACGGTGTTACCCGGAACGATGGAGTAGTGGATAACGGCCGGGGTGTTGTCCTTGGTGTTTTTACGAGCGCCCGCCGGGTCGGCGAGGATCGAGGCACGCAGGACGTTTTCCGGCAGGTTGTAAGCCCGGCGCACGCCTTCGTTGATCATGTCGTCCAGGCCCATGGTGGCGCCATCCCAACGCACGTCCATGCCCACACGGACAAACACGGTCACGATGCCGGTGTCCTGGCAGATCGGACGGTGGCCGGTGGCGCACATGCGCGAGTTGATCAGGATTTGCGCCATGGAATCACGGGCCGCTGGCGATTCTTCGCGCAGGTAGGCTTCGTGCATTGCCTGGATGAAGTCAACGGGGTGGTAATACGAAATGAACTGCAGGGCGTCGGCAACGCTCTGAATCAGGTCGTCTTGCTTGATCACGGTCATGAGTCGCGCTCCTCTAAAAGACGGGAACATTCAATAAGGTGCTTGCAGCTTGGGTGCATCGGTCGGTTGCAAGCACCTTTCAAGGCACGCCGGGCATGCTGGCGCGACGCTAAAAAGGCGCGGCAGTATACCGCGCCTCGCAGGCGGGCACACGCGCCGGCAGTCAATCGTTGGTCGTACAGATCACGCGCACTCCTTGTAGGAGCCAGCTTGCTGGCGATGGCGGTGTAATGGTCGACATTAATGTTGAATGTCAAACCGCTATCGCCGGCAAGCCGGCTCCTACAGGTTGGTGGTGTTTGTGCATAAATTCGGGGAGGGTCTAAAGTCATGCCCTTGACGCCAGTTTTCCGGCCTGAAAATTGAATGGTCATTTGTCCGGCCCGCCACTAAAGTGGCAGCCGGCCTGTAGAGTAGGACACTCAATCAGCCTCCATTCGCACGGTGAGTCAACGATTGACCCATAACGCCATCCAACGCCTTTTGCTCAAACGCTTTGCCCTCGCAGCCGGCACCTACGCCCTGGCTTTACTGCTGCTGTGGCTGGCGTTTTTCACCGGTCATTATGATGAGCCCCTGACGAACGTGGCCGTCGGCAGCGCGCTGGTGGTCATCAGCCAGGCCGCGTTGTTCGCGGTGTTCTACAGCGGTCGGAACCTGCGGTTTTCCGATCCCAGCCTGACCGAAGCGCAGGTGCTGATGGGGCTCGGCTGGCAAACCTGGCTGATCGCCAATCTGGACGAGGCCCGGGGCGCCTTCCTGGTGTTCTACGTGCTGATCCTGCTGTTCGGCCTGTTTCACCTGTCGCGCCGCGCCTTTTTACGGTGCGCGCTGTTGGTGTTTTTCAGTTTCAGCGCGATCACGCTGTGGGAGGGTTACCACTTCCAGCTGGCCGACCCGGCGCTGGCGGCGTTGCAGGTGTGCGTGCTGTTTATCGTGCTGGTCTGGCTGGAGCTTTACGCCCGCTACGTCCAGGCCTCGCGGCAACGGATGCGTCAACGGCGCTTCGCCCTGCAGGCGCATCAGGACACCCTGCGCGGGATGATGCGCCAGCTCGAAGACCTGGTGGCCACCGACGAATTGACCGGGCTGTTCAACCGCCGCCATTTCCTGCGCCTGGCCTCGCGCGAGCTCAACGCCATGGACCCTGGCGTGGTGCATGGCCTGGCGCTGATCGACCTCGACCATTTCAAACGCATCAATGATGTGCACGGCCATGCCGCCGGCGATCAAGTGCTGCAAGCCTTCGCCGGTGTGGCCAGCGCCTGCCTGCGCGAAGGTGATGTGCTGGCCCGTTATGGCGGCGAAGAATTCGTGGTGCTGCTGCCCGATTGCAGCGCCGAGCGCCTGACCTCCTGTTGCGAGCGTCTGCGGATCGCCTTCACCGATGTCGAGTTGATCGGCCTTAAGGTCGGCAATCTCAGTCTGTCGGCGGGCATGACGTTGCTGGAGCTCGGTGATGATCTCGACGACGCCTTGCACCGGGCCGATCAGGCGCTCTATCGCGCCAAGCGCGACGGTCGCAACCGGTGCGCGGCGGCGTGGGAGAACGTCGATGCCTGAGTTGCGGGTGGGCGATCGTCAATGGTCAGTGGCCGTTGGCAGCAACTTGCTCGACGCGTTGAACCAGAACGGCGTGTCCGTTCCCTACAGCTGTCGCGCCGGCAGTTGCCACGCGTGCCTGGTGCAATGCACGCAAGGGCTGCCGAGTGACAGCCGCCCCGATGCCTTGAGCGCGGAGCAACGCCAGCAAGGCTGGCGCCTGGCCTGCCAGTGTCAGGTGATCGAGGATTTGCAGGTTCACACCTTCGACCCGCTGCAGGATGGTCGTCCGGCGCAGGTCGCCGCAGTCGATTGGTTGAGCGCCAGCGTGTTGCGCCTGCGCCTGACCCCTCAGCAGCCGTTGCGCTACAGCGCCGGTCAGCATCTGGTGTTGTGGGCCGGCAACGTCGCGCGGCCGTATTCCCTGGCCAGCCTGCCGGGTGAAGACCGTTTTCTGGAATTCCACCTCGACTGCCGTCAGCCCGGCGAATTCAGTGACGCCGCGCGCCGGTTGCAGATCGGCGATTCGCTGCGTCTCGGCGAGCTGCGCGGCGGCGCCTTGCACTACGACGCCGACTGGCACACCCGGCCACTGTGGTTGATGGCGGCCGGGACGGGATTGGGCCCGTTGTTTGGCGTTCTGCGCGAAGCCCTGCGCCAGGATCACCAGGGCGCCATCCGCGTGATTCACGTAGCCCATGACGCCGATGAGCATTACCTGGCCAAACCCTTGCAGGCCATGGCCGCCAGCCGACCCAACCTCAGCATCGAGCTATGGACACCGACCGAGTTGCCCGCGGCTTTGGCGCAACTACGGCTTGTTTCCCGGCAAACCCTGGCCTTACTCTGCGGATCTCCCGACAGCGTCGGCGCCTTTGCCCGGCGCCTGTACCTGGCGGGACTGCCGCGCAATCAACTGCTGGCCGACGTCTTCCTGCCCCGCGGTTGAGCGCTGACTTTTCAGACGCGAGACCTTCCATGACCGATGCCATCCAGATTGAACGCGAACGCGGCCTGCTGACCCTGCGCCTCAACCGCCCCGACAAGAAAAACGCCCTGACCCGCGCCATGTACAGCCATCTGGCCGAAGCGCTGAAGCTGGCCGATGCCGACCCGGACATCAACGCCGTACTGATCACCGGGTCGAGTGAATGCTTCACCGCCGGCAACGACATCGCCGACTTTCTGCAGGAACCACCAAGTGGCCTCGACAGCCCGGTGTTCCAGTTCATGCTCACGCTGCTGGAATGCCGCAAACCGGTGGTTGCCGCCGTGGCCGGCGCGGCGGTGGGGATTGGCACGACGCTGCTGTTGCATTGCGACCTGGTGTACATCGCTCGTGATGCGCGCTTGCGCATGCCGTTCGTCAATCTCGGGTTGTGCCCCGAGTTTGGTTCCAGCCTGTTGTTGCCTCGTTTGCTTGGACACGCCAAAGCCTCGGAACTGTTGCTCCTGGGCGAAGGTTTCAGTGGTGAGCAGGCGGCCGAATGGGGGATCGCGACTGAAGCCCTGGGCAGTGGCGAAGCGGCGTTGTCCAAGGCGCGGGAGATGGCGCTGCGTTTCGAATCACTGCCACCGGAGGCGGTGCGCATCAGCAAGCAATTGATGAAAGCCCCGGACCGCGAGCAACTGCGCAAGGTGATCGAAGAGGAGGGTGCGTTGTTCACCCAGCGGCTGCGTTCGCCGGAGGCCATTGCTGCGTTGTCGGGGTTTATCAACCGGCATTGATTTGGCGGCGGCCAGGCGGGCCTCATCGCCGGCAAGCCGGTCTCGCTCCCACATTGGAATGCATTTCACCTGTGGGAGCGAGCCTGCTCGCGAAGTGGGCGGTTCAGGCAACACATGTTCTGGATCAGAAACGCAAAATTCCGCCATTCACAGGACGGGGCATTGTTTTCCGACACCTAGACACCATTCAAAAGGCGGACGACGATCGCAGCCTTGCTGTAGACAGAGCCCAAATCGTTAGCGACCAGCAGGATTTTTTTATCGGCCTGCAAACCCATCCCGTTCGCGAGGGCGGTATGCCCCGGTATATCGGTAATGACATAGCCCAACCCTCTGCCAAAGGTTGTATCGCGCTGCGCATCGCTCAGGTATTTCGCAGTCACGAATTTCGGGGTTGAACCGACGAAGTATCTTCCTGAGGCGATGATCTTGTCGTCGTCTGCCTCGACGCTTGAAAACATAACTTGCTGAGGAGGATTTAACCCTTCTTCGAGATGGGAGCCGTTATTGAAGGTCCGATCAATCAGGCCACTGGATGTATAAACCGCCAGCAAACCTCGACGCTGAGCAAATCCGAAGCCGGCAGCCACAGTCCGGCCATCGGGCAGTACTGCAACAGACAGGAATTGAAAACTCGGCCCGACCAGTAGTATGAATCCGGTGCCGGCAAAAACCCGGTCGACACTCCCATCCAGAAGAAAGCGCGCGATCAGTGCAGCGCCGCCCGCCCAACCACAGACGGTAATTGTCCCATTCTCCACGGCGATACCATTGAACGAGTTGCGGACGCCGAGCACACCGGAAAGGGTTGCATGCCCATTTTTGCCAAATGTCGTGTCTACGGTTCCGTCCTTTTTGAAACGCGATACCGCACCCACGACAAAACCAAGCGTCGGATCAATACCGGTGGAAATGAGGTAGATCATGTCGCCCATCAAACAGACTCTGTTGTTTGGAGACGTCGCGAATTGTACGAAACCAGCCGATATCGGTGGCTGGGCGTCGGCACTGAACGGGGATTTCAAAACCATAAATCCACCGACGCCGAAACGCCTGTCCAGCGCGCCGTTATCGGTCAGCCGAATCAACACCTGGGCTTCCGTTACCGCTCCTGCCCCGCCGGGGTTGTAACCCACTGAAACAAGAGTCAGGTCTTCCCCCAGGACGCTCACAAAAAAAAGCTGGATGGGTGAAGTGGACAGGTTTTCATCGGGCAACTTTACGTGCGCAGTACCGAATGTTCCGAAGCTGAAATCGAGTGTTCCATCCTGCAAGAGGCGAGTAACGCTGACATGTTCGGCAGTCTGGGTGTTTCGCTCCCAGCTGCCGCCTAGCATGTAGATTTTTCCATCGGGGCCTTCTGTTACACATTGGCCGTGGGTGATTGGAAAATCGGGAAAACTAAGTACCAGTCTCCCGGCATTCGCGAAAGCTGGATCGAGTTCGCCCGGCGCAAGCGTTGGTGATGTGGTCATTTTATATTCCTTCAATCAAACAACGGTTGAGCCCCCAGGCGCGGTGGATGAACGACTGCTCCAGTGAAAGACGACGCGCCTTGAAGAGTGATGTTTGGCGAGAAGCCAACCGTATTAAGCGAAGGGCACAGAAGGCTGTCTACTGTCAGATTTGACAGGTGATGACCTAATTGGCTGATCTACAGGCGAAAAAAAGCCCCGCCATTCACATGGCGGGGCTTTCTTTTTTCAACAACTGCTCACTCAGACCTGCGGATCGCCAACGTGCAGGATCTTCATCCCGTTGGTGCCGCCGGTGGTGTGGTAGCTGTCGCCCTTGGTCAGGATGACCCAGTCACCTTTTTCCACGACGCCGCGCTTGACCAGCTCGTCGATCGCCTTCTGGCTCACTTCGTGCGGCTCCAGCGAGGCCGGGTCGAACGGAATGGTGTACACGCCACGGAACATCGCGGCGCGCGCCTGGGTTTCGCGGTGCGGCGAGTACGCGTAGATCGGCACCGAAGAACGGATACGCGACATGATCAGCGGGGTGTAGCCGCTTTCGGTCAACGCGATGATCGCCTTCACACCCGGGAAGTGGTTGGCGGTGTACATGGTCGCCAGCGCAATGCTTTCGTCGCAGCGGGTGAATTCCTTGCCGATGCGGTGGCTGGACGTCTTGCCGGTCGGGTGCTTTTCAGCGCCGACGCAGATACGCGCCATCGCCTGCACGGCTTCCAGTGGATACAGACCGGCAGCGGATTCGGCGGACAGCATCACGGCGTCGGTGTAGTCCAGCACGGCGTTGGCTACGTCGGACACTTCGGCGCGGGTCGGCATCGGGTTCTGGATCATCGACTCCATCATCTGGGTCGCGACGATCACCGCCTTGTTGTGACGGCGTGCGTGCAGAATGATCTTCTTCTGAATGCCTACCAGCTCGGCGTCGCCGATTTCCACGCCCAGGTCGCCACGGGCAACCATCACCGCGTCGGAAGCCTGAATCAGGCCATCGAGGGTTTCGTCGTCGGCCACGGCTTCGGCGCGTTCGATCTTCGCCACCAGCCAGGCGGTGCCGCCGGCTTCGTCGCGCAGTTGACGGGCGTAGTTCATGTCGGCGGCGTCACGCGGGAAGGACACCGCGAGGTAGTCGACTTCCATCTCCGCAGCGAGCTTGATGTCGGCCTTGTCTTTCTCGGTCAGGGCCGGTGCGGTCAGGCCGCCACCGCGACGGTTGATGCCTTTATGGTCGGACAGCGGGCCGCCGATGGTCACGGTGCAGTTCAGTTCGGTGGCGGTGGCGGTATCGACGCGCATGACCACGCGACCGTCGTCGAGCAGCAGCTCGTCGCCCACGCCGCAATCTTTGACCAGGTCCGGGTAGTCGATGCCGACTACTTGCTGGTTGCCTTCGGTCAGAGGATGGCTGGTGGAGAAGGTGAATTGATCACCGATCTTCAGCTCGATCTTCTTGTTGGCGAATTTGGCGATACGGATTTTCGGGCCTTGCAGGTCACCCAGCAGGGCAACGAAGCGGCCGTGCTTGGCAGCGAGGTCACGCACCAGCTTCGCGCGAGCCTTGTGCTCGTCGGGGGTGCCGTGGGAGAAGTTCAGGCGGGCGACGTCCAGGCCAGCCAGAATCAGCTGTTCGAGAACTTCCGGCGAGTTACTGGCCGGGCCAAGGGTAGCGACGATTTTGGTACGACGGACGGACATGCAAAGACTCCTGAGTTCAAGCGCTGAGTGAGGCTACTATGCTCTTGGGGTGTAGTCATTGTTCATGTGCACTACTTATTCGTTTCTTTCTTTAAACGAACATTCCTGAAGATTTCCGCCAACGGGTCGATACAGAGCTCAAGACAGGAGAACCCTCATGCGATTTGCGCTCATAGCCGTCCTTGCCCTCAGTGTTGTGGGCTGCACCCGTTTTGCCATGAACCATCATTTGAACAACGCCTACAAGGCGTACGATCGTGGCAATTGCGAGCAAGTGACCCTCGAACTGTCGAAAGTCGAACGTGACAGCCGCGCGCGGCCTTACGTGTGGCCGGAAGTCTCGATGTTGCGCGGTTTGTGCCTGGAACGGCAGAAACTGTTCGTCGATGCCGGGCAGACCTACCAGTTCATCATCGCTTCGTACCCGCAAAGCGAATACGCCTACCGCGCCCAGGCGCGCCTGGACACCTTGCAGTCGCTGGGTCACTTCCCGTTGCGCAGTTCGGCGCCGGCGGCGGTGCGTCCGACACGCTTCTGATTGTGGTCGTCATTCCATAACTGGCTCACTCGCGAGGGTGAGCTATAGTCGAATAAACCGGTTCCAGAGCCTTGCCTCTGGACCGAGGCAACACCTGTGATCGGCAGGAGTCAGCGGCAGCGGTTGCATGGACTGTCGCACCGGGATCGGGGAGAGCGCGCCCATTGCGGCCCGTTCCGAAGCATTAGTGCGGCCCTGCTTAAGGGCCTTGCTGGGCGAATATCGCATGTTCACTGACCGCCGTATCGAGCGGCATCAACTGCCGTATTTTCTGAAAGTGTTCAACAGTGTCACCGACAAACCGATGGGGTACCTGGGCAACGTCTCCGAAGACGGACTGATGCTCATCAGCCAGTTGCCGATGTTGATCGGCGCCGATTTCGATCTGCGCCTGAAGATTCCCATGGCCGACGGTTGCCAGCAGGTGATCGATCTCCGGGCGTGTTGCCTGTGGTGTCACGAAGACGCGACCCCCCACCATTACGACGCCGGGTTCAGCCTGCAACGGGCACCGCCGGAGTATGAGCAACTGGTGGAGGCGCTGAAGATGTACTTCAGTTTTCAGCCGTTGCCGGCTTCAGCCTGAACACACGAATCGTGCGCTGAATGATGACCTGTAGGAGCCAGCTTGCTGGCGATGGCGTCCGTGAAATCGCCATCGCCAGCAAGCTGGCTCCTACAGGGTTTAGGCCGGTCTGGTGGTTTGTGGGTTATTCAGTGATTTTTCTACCAGCATCAATCCCAACTCACTCAACTGATAATCGCCACGGCCATGTGCCGCGCCTTGTCGTCGAGGCTGTCGGCCAGGTCGAGCAGCAGGTCGTTGACGGAGCAAAAGGTTTCGAAGGCTTGGATGGTGATGGATCGCGGGTCGACGATGAAGGTCGACATGCCGTTTATGTGGGGATTCGGTATTTGTTTGGACATTCCGTTTCACTCCAATGTAGCTGTCACCGACTCGCGACTAAACAAGGGTGGCGGCTGAACGCAGGTTAGTCGACCGAGGAAACGGAAACCCGGCGCACCCGAAGGTGCCCTGCGCACAGCCACCATGAAGGTCAGGGATGGGGATCACCTGACTTCACGACACTTGTGCACATCCGTTAAACCCTCGGGCGACTAAACCCGATCGCTGGAAATCAGCGACGCGGATCAAGTTACGTGGCGAGCCCAAGGCGCACAAGCCGGCGGATTCTGGTTGATCTGTAGGCAAAGACGCAACCTTTGTAGGAGCGAGCTTGCTCGCGATGGACGTCAACGAAAACGCTGACAGCCTGATACCCCGCGACTCTTTCGATCATCGCGAGCAAGCTCGCTCCTACAGGGTTTGGTGGCGTCAAAACGCACCGGATTTTTTCCATTCCAGATAGCGCGTGACGAGTGCAGGCCCCACTTCATGGGCACTTGTATCCAGCACCGGCACGTCATGGGCCTTCAGTCGTTCATGCAGTTCGGCCCGTGCATTCAAGTAATCCACCGTCCCACAATAAGCCAATGCGTCTGACAGCGTTTGCACCGTTGTCTGACGCAAACTGTCGAGGATGTCTTCACGCAGGCTCGCGATCAGCACCCGATGCTGCTTGCTCAGGCGTTTGACGGCCGTGAGCAGTTCCTCATCGTCCTCGTCCCGAAGGTTGGTCACCAGTACCACCAGTGAGCGGCGTTTTTGCCGGGCCAGCAATTGGGTCGCCGCGGCTTGATAGTCGGCGCTGCGTTGAGTGCTGTTCAGGTCGTAAACGGTGTTGAGCAACACGCTGAGTTGCCCGGCACCCTTGACGGGGGCGAGATGGCGGGGACTATCGGTGGCAAAGGTGCTGAGGCCGACCGCATCGCCTTGTCGCAAGGCGATATAGCTCAACAACAGACAGGCATTCAACGCGTGATCGAAATGCGCCAGCTCCCCATCCTGACTGCGCATGCGTCGGCCGCAATCGAGCATGAAAATGATCTGCTGATCACGCTCATCCTGATACTCCCGGGCAATGGGCGTACGCTGACGGGCGGTGGCTTTCCAGTCGATCTGGCGCAGGCTGTCGCCTTCGCGGAATTCCCGCAGCTGATGAAACTCCAGGCCCAGGCCACGTCGTTGCCGCTGGCGCACGCCGAGCTGGCTGAGCCAGTTATCCACCGCCAGTAATTGGCCGCCGTAGAGGCGGGCGAAGTCGGGGTAGACGCGGGTCTGGTCGGGCACGTTCAGCAAACGTTTATCGGACCACAGACCCAAGGGGCTCGGCAGGTTTGTTTCACAATACTCAAAGCTGAAGTGGCCACGTTTGAGTGGGCGCACGCGATAGCCGATCTGGCTGTGCTGGCCGGGTTGCAGCTCGACTGACAACGGCAGGTTTTCGAAGCTCAGGCCGTCGGGTACATGGTCGTAGAGCTGGATAGTCAGCGGCTCGGGCAAATCATGCTCGACGTCGAGCCGCACTTCGCTCCAGCGACCCAGCGCCAGGCTGCCGGGCATGTGCCGCTTGATCCGCGGCGCGGGCAGGCGTTTGAGGCGCGCGGCGTCGAGCAGGGCCAAGGCCAGCAGCGCCAGCAACAATCCCCAGTTGATCGACAGCAGTGTGGGTGGAACGGCGAACCCCAGCGCCCGCAATGCGCCCAGCACAATGCCGATGGCCAGTAAAATGGCCAGCCAGCCCAGCAGCAGGCGCGAGGGTTTCACAGGCGCGGCGCCGGCACTTGGTCGAGCAGTTGCTGCAGGACGTTATCAACCTCCATGCCTTCGATATCCAACTCCGGCGCGATGCGCACTCGATGGCGCAACACCGCCAGCGCACAGCCCTTGATGTCATCCGGAATCACGAACTCGCCGCCACGCAACAAGGCGCGCGCCCGCGCACAACGCACCAGCGCGATGGACGCCCGAGGCCCTGCGCCGAGGGTCAGGCCCGGCCAGGAGCGGGTGCTGCGGGCCAGGCGCACGGCGTAATCGAGGACCTGATCGTCCAGTGGCAAATCACTGGCGATGCGTTGCAGGGCCATCACATCCTTGGCTTGCAGCACGGTGCGCAGCGGCTGCACGTCGAGCATGTCGGCGCGGGTCGAGCGGCTGACCTGACGCACCATGTCGAGCTCTTGTTCGGCCTGCGGATATTCCATGCGCACCTTGAGCATGAAGCGATCGAGCTCGGCTTCCGGCAGGGGATAGGTGCCTTCCTGTTCGATCGGGTTTTGCGTGGCGAGCACCATGAACGGCTGCACGATGGGCAGGGCGCGGCCTTCGAGCGTGACCTGGCGTTCCTGCATGGCTTCGAGCAGCGCGGCCTGGGTTTTTGCCGGGGCACGGTTGATTTCGTCGGCAAGCAGCAGATTGGTGAACAACGGCCCTTTGCGCAGTTTGAATTGCTCGGTCTGCAAGTCGTACACGGCGTGCCCGGTGACATCGCTGGGCATCAGGTCCGGGGTGAACTGGATGCGCGCGAATTCACCGCCGAAGCAGCGGGCGAGGGCGCGCACCAGCAACGTCTTGCCTAATCCCGGCACGCCTTCGAGCAACACGTGACCACCGGCAATCAACGCGGTGAGCACATCATCGATCACCCTGTCCTGGCCGATCACGGCTTTCTGCAATTCCGCCCGAACCGCCTGGGCCAGGTGACTGGCGCGCTGGCGCTGCTGCTCTGCGTGGCTCGGGGCGTCGGGCTCGACGTGTTCACTCATAAGGCATTCCTCAAGGTTTGCAGGTGGGCGACCTGACGGCTGAATTCAACGCTGGACAGCCGTTGCTTCGGTCTCGGGCTCATGGCCTGGCTGATGGCGCGTGTGGGTTGGCCGGTCAGGCGCGCGAGCACCAGCCATTGTTCGGCGACGCCGAGTTGTTCAAAGCCGGGATGCCGTCGCCGGACCCGGCGCAGGATGTCTTGCTGCAAGGCTTGCAACAGGTTCGCCTGGCCGCCGCGGCGCCACATGAAATCGGCGCTGGCGCGCAGGTGTTCCTGGAGTTGCCGACGGCCGCTCGGCGCCGGTTCTATCAGCGGGCCCTGACGCACGCCGACATGCCACAGACCCAGTCCGATCAGCGCGGCGAGCGCAACCAACGCTTGGGGGAAATAGCGCAGCAGCAAAGTCAGCAGGCTGTCGTGATCGGTGTTGAACAACAGCGTCACGTTCGTGTCCGCAGTCAGATACCAGAGCAGCCAGGCGTTGTCGTACTGGTCGATGGCCGGGGTTTTCCACAGGTCGGCGTCGGTGACCACAATGATCGAACCGAGGCCGTGGTTGAGCTGCATCATGTGCGTGGCCTTGGCGCTGTTGGCCCAGGCTTGCGCGAGATTTTTCGGGTCCTCGAGATGGAAGGCGGTATCGAACGTGGCGTAGGCCGGGGCGTCTTCATCCTCGAGATAGAGTTTGGTCAGTTTGGGGTACGGATCCTTGTCGGCATCGGGCGGAGGGTCTTTCAGGTCTTTGCTCAATGACTGGTGGACCTGCACCCGGTCGAGCAGCAGGTCATTGCTCTGGCCAAGCTTTTCATCCCACAGGGATTCGGCGACGAACAGCAGGCGCCCGCCGGCGCGAGTCCAGTTCATCACCTGGTCGATCTGGCGCGGGGTCATGCGTGAACGGTCGCCGAGCAGCAACAGGCTGTGCTGGCGGGGTTCCAGCGTTGGCAGCACGTCGAGGCTGTTGGCGTGGTTGACGGTCAGGCCCTGTTTGCCCAGGAAATGTTCGGCAGCCAGATAAGGATTGGCCAGGGCTTCGGGTGAGGGACCGTGATCGATTTCTGCCTGATAGGGCGTGGCCTTGGTGTACAGGAAAACACTCAGTGCAGCCAACAGCAGGGCGATGCACACGCCAGCCGCGAGCCATAGCCGCCGGTTCAACGCGCCGCTCCCGGGCCGAACAAGGTTCGCCAGCCGTCACACAATTCCTGTTGCAGATGCGCGGGTGGCAGGCGATGCCCGTAGGCCATGTTCTGCCAGTGGCCGGTCAGGTTCTTGCTGAAAGCGAGCAGCTCGGGTTGTTGCAGGTGCGCGACGCGTTCCAGCACCTGACCTTCGGTGTCGGCGGGTTTCAGCGCCATGTTGTAGTCGTGCAGCAAATGGCTGAGCAAGGCGCGATAGAGTAAACCGAGCGCTTCTCTCGGGTTGGATTGCCAGAGGTTTTCGGCACTGGTGGCGATGTCGGCGGGCAGGGTTTCGCGGTTGAGGTCCAGGCCGAACGCCTGTTGCGGCAGTGGGCGGGAAACCTTTTGTCTTGGCGCCGGGCGGCGACTGACAAAGGCCTGCAACCAGTCGCGGTAGCGCCAGATCAGCAAACCAATGGCGCTGATCACGGCCCCCCACAGCAGAATTTCAATCAGGGTCGCCAGTGCGCCGAAGCGCTGGTTATCCAGCAATTTGAACAGCGCCTTCAGCCATTCGGGTGCTTTGCCGTCGCCTGCTTTCTCGTCGGCGGGTTTGTCCTCACCAAAACGATAGCGGGTGACGCTGTCCTTGTTCTTGAACGGTGGCTGTTCGAGGATCGCCTTGATGCTGTCCCGGGACGCCTGGCTGGTCAGTGGCTGGTCCAGCAGGCGTGGACTGTCAGGAGCAAGGTCGGGCTCGGCGGCCCACACGGATTGCGCCGTTGGCATCAGCAGGAAAGTGGCCAGCAGCAACGTAACGGCGACGCTGCTCACGCGCTGACGCAGGCGGCGGAACACCAGTTCGATGTCCCAGGCTTCCAGCACCGTGCGCCGGTTCAGGTAAAGGCTGAAACCGCAGGCCACGTAAATCGGTTCCCACACCACCAGCACCAGCACGTAAAACGCGTTGGTCAGGTGCTCCAGCCAGCGCCAGTCCTGGGTGGCGGCGGACAGCAAGGTCTGCCAGCTCCAGTCGAGTTCGACCTGTGGCGGCAGGAGCAGGTAGAACAGCACCATCAAGCCGATCCACAGCGCACTTTCCAGATGCACGCCAATGATCGTCAGCCAGCGCGCAGCTCCACCGTCGCGTTGCAACAGCACCTGCAAACGCTGCTGCCGTTCCAGGCCACTCAAGCCTTCGAGTTGCACCACCGGCATCAGGAAACTGCGGCTCAGGCTCAAGCGGCGCCAGGTCAGGCTGGCCAGTAATTGGGGCTTGAGCAGGCGTGGCCATTGGCGCAACGCCTGCTTCAGCGTGGGCGTTTCGCCGAACATGGCTTTGGACAGGATGTACAGCGGCAGGCGTTCGAACGCCGGTTTCAGCCACCAGAAGATGAACACAGCGAGGGAAGGGGAATCCCACAGCAGCGCGCTGAGCACAACGAAAAATGGCAGCGTCACCAGCGCCCAACTGGTCATCAGCAGGCGTCGATGTCGCTGGCTCAGCAGCACGCCGAGGTCCATGGCTTCCCAGGTGGTTCGCGGGCGGATCACCACGGTCGCGTCACTCAGGCGCATGGCGAGTCCGTCCGGCAAACAGCAGATAACTCAGCACCAGCATCCAGAGCGCGGCACCCACCAGGTATTTGGTCAGCGGTGTGGGGCCGGTCATCGACGACCAGTAGGCTTCGATAAACGCCGCGATCAGCAGAAACAGCATGACCCCGCAGATCAGCAACACGCTCTTGCGTGCGGCGATTCGCAAGGCCTCGCCGCGCGGCAGTCGCCCCGGTGCGATCAGGGCCCAGCCCAGTTGCAGCCCGGCGGCACCCGCCAGGGCAATGGCACTGAGTTCGAAGGCGCCGTGACCGATCACGAACGACCAGAAGGTTTGCCCGTAGCCGATTTGCGTCAGGTGCCCGGCCACTGCGCCAATCGTCAGGCCGTTGAAGAACAGGAAAAACGCGCTGCCCACGCCAAACAGCAAACCGCTGGCAAAGGTCTGAAAGGCGATGCCGATGTTGTGCATGATGTAGAAACCGAACATCACCCAGTCTTCACTCGCGGCCCGTTCCGCCGAGCGCCCCAGGTGGCCGGCGTTGGGGTCGTACATGCTTTGCATGTCGCTGACCTGTTCGGCCGGGATCAGGTTGTAGACCAGGTCCGGGAACAGGTACACCAGCAGCGCGATGCCGATCAGGCTGCCGAAAAACATCAGGCTGGCGGCGAGCACGAAGCGCCATTGCTCGCGCACCAGACGCGGGAAATCCGCGAGGATGAACCCCAGCGCATTGGCGCCCAAACGGCTGCGATGGCGATAGAGCTGTTGGTGTCCGCGCAGTACCTGTTGCTGCAACGAGTCGATCAGGAAACTGCTGTAGCCGCGTTCCCGGGCCAGGGCCAGTTGCTGGCAAAGCCTTCGATAGTCTTTCGGGAAACTGGCGGCCCGTGAGGCGTCCTTGTTCTGTTCCAGCCGGTCGAGCAGGAGGGCAAACTGCGCCCATTCAGCCTTGTGGCGATTCTCGAAAAGACTTTGCTTCATGTGGGGCCCAACAAGCCGCGGGCGATGCCGTTGAGTTCCGCCACGGCGCGTGGTGCGGGGACGTTCAACGGTTGCGCGAGGATTGTGGCGAGCTCGGTGACCCGTGCGTCGGAGAGTTCACCCTGGCGTTCGGCGAACCCGAGGATCGCGCGTTGTTCAGTCAGCGTCAGGGGGAAGGCCGGGCGTCGCGGTTCGGCGTCGGGCACTTGCGGGCGGCGGAGCGGCTGTTCGCGGTAGATGACCAGCGTGCCGGCGGCCAGGTCGCCGAGGCGCTTGAAGTTGGGATGTTGCAGGCAACTGATGGCGCCGAGGAAGTAGCCGAACGGCAGCAGGTCGACGAAGCGCAGCAGGTTGCGCAACAGCGAAGCGGACCAGCCGATCGGCGTGCCGTCGTCCTGCACCACCCGCAGGCCCATCCAGTGCTTGCCCGGCGAGCGGCCCTGATTGAGCACTTCGAACAGCACCATGTACCACCAGCTCACGCCGAACAGCAGGATCGAGCCCAGCCCGGCACCGAGCTTTCCGAGAAACGCGAGGACAATGAACAGCAGCCCCAGGATCAACCCGCGCAGCCCGAGGTCGATGGCGAACGCCAGCGCACGGACCATCAACCCGGCCGGGCGCAGTGGCAAGTCGATACCTTCCGGCGTTTCAACCTGATGCCGCGTATCCAGTGGCGGGGACAGCGTCGCTTTCCTTGGCAGTGCTGTGGTCTCGAGCATGGGCAACCTGATGATGAGGCCTGATCGGGATTCTCTGTGCGCCCGATGCTAGCAGCCTCTTGGGGGAAAACGACATAACTATGTATTGCACGGTGCGTGTCCGGAGATGTTTGAATACAAGATGACTGGTCGGGGCGCGGTGCAAACGCCTAGACTTCGCGGATCTTCAGTTCAGGAACAGCCCGTGACCTCCATCTTCTGGTACGACTATGAAACCACTGGCATCAACCCGCGTTGCGATCGCCCGCTGCAAGTGGCGGGGCTTCGCACCGATTTCGATCTCAATGTCATAGACGAACCGGTCAATCTGTACTGCCAGCCCAGCGAAGACATCCTGCCGCACCCGGCAGCCTGCGCGATCACCGGCATCACGCCCGGCCAATTGGCCGAACACGGATTGAGTGAAGCCGATTTCATGACCCGGGTGCACGCGCAACTGGCGGCACCGGGCACCTGTGGCGCGGGTTACAACACCTTGCGTTTCGACGACGAGATGACCCGTTACAGCCTCTATCGAAACTTCTTCGACCCCTATGCCCGCGAATGGCAGGGCGGAAACAGCCGTTGGGACCTGATCGATGTGGTGCGCGCGGCGTATGCCTTGCGCCCGGATGGCCTCGTCTGGCCGACGGATGACGAGGGCCGGGTGACGCTCAAGCTCGAACGCCTGACCGCCGCCAATGGCATCGATCACGGCAATGCTCACGAAGCGCTGTCGGACGTGCGCGCGACCATCGCGCTGGCTCGCCTGATTCGGGAAAAACAGCCGAAGTTGTACGACTGGCTGTTTCAACTGCGCGGCAAACAGAAAGTGATGGACCAGATTCGGCTGTTGCAGCCGATGGTGCACATTTCCGGGCGTTTTTCGGCGGCACGCAGCTATGTCGGCGTGGTCCTGCCACTGGCCTGGCACCCGCGCAACAAGAACGCATTGATTGTCTGTGACCTGCACCTGGACCCGCAGGGCCTGCTCGATCTGGACGCCGAGAGCTTGCGCCAGCGTCTTTATACTCGCCGCGATGACCTGGCCGAGGGCGAGTTGCCGGTGCCGCTCAAGCTTATCCACATCAACAAGTGTCCGGTGGTGGCCCCCTTGTCGGTCCTGCGTCCCCAGGATCAGCAACGCCTGGGGCTGGACATGGCGTTGTATCAGGAGCGCGCGCTGCGGCTAAGTGACGCACAGCAAGTTTGGCTGGATAAAGTTAAAGCCGTTTATGCCAGCGAAGATTTCACTCAGAGCCAGGATCCCGAGCAGCAGTTATACGATGGTTTTATCGGTGATCGGGATCGACGTCTTTGTGAGCAAGTCAGGTCGGCTGACCCGGCACAATTGGCACAGGAACAATGGCCGTTCGATGATGAACGTTTACCCGAATTATTGTTTCGATATCGAGCGCGTAACTTTCCCGATACGTTGAATTTCGAAGAGCAGGAACGTTGGCGAATATTCTGTCAGCAACGTTTGACAGCCCCGGAGTGGGGGGCGCCGAATACCGTGGAAACTTTTCTAGAGGCCGCGGCCCAACTGAATGTTACTGCGACGCCGTTTCAGAAAGAGGTGCTTGGTGAGTGGGACAATTATGTCCAGGCATTGCGCAAACGTTTGAGTCTTTGAAAATGAAGATACCCGGCACAAAATAGCGGGCATAAAAAAACGCCAGCAATTGCTGGCGTTTTTTGTGTCGCGATAAAAGCGTGCGGCTTAGCCCAGCAGGGTTGCCCAGCCTTCTACCACGTCACCGCCCCACTTGGCTTTCCACTCTTTCAGAGTTTTATGGTTGCCACCTTTGGTTTCGATGACTTCGCCGTTGTGCGGGTTTTTGTATTGTTTAACTTTGCGAGCGCGCTTGGTGCCAGTAGTTTTTACTGCGCCGCCACGTGGAGCCTTGGTTTTGGATTCTGGATCCAGCAGCGCGATGATGTCGCGCAGCGACTTGGAGTATTCGCCCATCAGGGTGCGCAGTTTGCCTTCGAATTCCAGCTCGGTTTGCAGTTTGTCGTCTTGCGACAGGTTCTTCAAACGGGCTTGCAGCTCTTTGATAGCTTCTTCGGTGGCACGGTATTCGTTGATCAAGGACATGGAGACTACCTTATGTCAGGACGCAGGATGGCAGGGGACAGTGCGGCAATAATAGTCAGGGTGTTTCATCAAGTAAACATTAAACCGGGGTTTATTTAATTTAGTTGTGAAGAATAGGGCGGCAACTGGATGTGCAGTTAAATAGTGTGACGCAGGTATCACAGATATTCACAAATGAGTGCTTGAAGAGTACCGACAAGATCAGCGCTGCGCCGGTAGAGGGCGCCTTCAACGCCTGAATCAGAGACCCGCGCGCCACGCAGGGCGTCATCAATACTGCAGTTTTTCTGCGTTATCGCTAGAATGGCGGCCTTTGCGAAGTTCTGGAGTTTCCCCCTCATGCGCACTTTTCGGCTGGTGATTGCTTGCCCGGACCGCGTCGGTATCGTTGCTAAAGTCAGTAACTTTCTGGCGTCACATAACGGCTGGATCACTGAAGCGAGCCACCACTCGGACAACCTCAGTGGCTGGTTCTTCATGCGTCACGAAATACGTGCCGATTCGCTGCCTTTCGGTATTGAAGCTTTCCGCGAAGCCTTCGCGCCGATTGCCGAAGAGTTCTCGATGAACTGGCGCATCACCGATACCGCGCAGAAAAAACGCGTGGTGTTGATGGCCAGCCGCGAGTCCCATTGCCTGGCCGACTTGCTGCACCGCTGGCACAGCGATGAACTGGACTGTGAAATCTCCTGCGTGATTTCCAACCATGACGATTTGCGCAGCATGGTGGAATGGCACGGTATTCCGTACTACCACGTGCCGGTCAATCCGCAGGACAAGGAGCCGGCGTTCGCCGAGGTCTCGCGCCTGGTCAAACAGCATGATGCCGAGGTGGTGGTACTTGCCCGTTACATGCAAATCCTGCCACCGGAGTTGTGCAGCGAATATGCGCACAAGGTCATCAACATTCACCACAGCTTCCTGCCGTCGTTCGTTGGCGCCAAGCCGTATCACCAGGCCTCGCTGCGCGGCGTGAAGCTGATCGGTGCGACCTGCCACTACGTGACTGAAGAGCTGGACGCCGGCCCGATCATCGAGCAGGACGTGGTGCGTGTCAGCCACAGCGACAGCATCGAAGACATGGTGCGTTTTGGCCGTGACGTCGAGAAAATGGTGCTGGCCCGTGGGCTGCGTTATCACCTGGAAGACCGGGTGCTGGTGCACGGTAACAAGACCGTGGTGTTCTGATTCCCGCACGACACAGTTGAAATTCGGAGGGCCTGGGCGTTCAATCGCTGCAGGCCCTTCGCCGTTTCTGCATTGAGGATTTTGACCATGGCCGATCCGCTCGACAAAGCCACTTCCAAGGCTCCCGCGACGTTGGGTGAGGGGTGTTTGAGCCGATACGATCCGGATGACCTGAGCCCGGATGACGGCACTGAGTTTCCGGGGGCGGCGGAGTTGTGGGAGGAGTTGAATCCTGAGCCTGATGCGGACCCTGACTTGTAGGAGACGGGTTGCCGCCGATAGCGGTCTATCCGGCGACTTTTTTTTCGGAGTACATATCCATTGCTGCGGTAACGGCTGCTAATGGTTTCGCCCTTACGGCGAGTCACTTGGAAAAGCGCCAAGTAACCAAGCGCTTTTGCCCCTTTCGTTCGGTGCCTCGCTCCGGTCCTGCTCCATGGGCCCGCCGCCATCGGCCATCCATGGCCGGGGGCGGCTAACCCGGCATCCATGCCGGGTTGCCCACTGCGCAGAACCTGCGCTCGGCCTCTCGAGGGGGCGACCACCGCCACAGCCGCCGAGGCGGCCTTAAAGCCGACCTGGCTCTTTGGCGTACGCGTTCCCTCATTCCGGACCTGTACACCAATCCCGTGTAGGAGCCGGCTTGCTGGCGATGGACGTTAACGATGACGCGGGCTGTCTGGATGAACGCGGTGTCCCGGCGTTTTTCGCGAGCAGGCTCGCTCCTACAAGGGATCGGGTTCATACGGTCGAAATGGTAGGAGCCAGCTTGCTTGCGATGGCCGTCAACGATGACGCGGGCTGTCTGGATGAACGCGGTGTCCGGGCGTTTTTCGCGAGCAGGCTCGCTCCCACACGGGGATCGGGTTCACACGGTCAAAACTGTAGGAGCCAGCTTGCTGGCGATGGACGTTAACGATGACGCGGGATGCCTGGATGAACGCGATGTCTGGGCGTTTTTCGCCAGCAAGCTGGCTCCTACAGGGAACCGCGTTCGCTTTTGATCTTCACCACTCATCAGGCCGAGCGTTAGCTCGCCTTTGCTTTTGATCTTGCGGTGCACGCCCCCTCGAGAGGCCCACGGAGCAGGACCGGAGCGAGGGCATGCCGAGCCATAGCGAGGCACCGAACGAAAGGGGCAAGAGCCCTTGGTTACTTGGGGCTCTTCCAAGTGACTCGCCGTAAGGGCGAAACCAATAGGCGCCGTTACCCCACCAACGGATATGTACACAAACAAAAAAACCTAAACCTGCTTAACCCGAACCAACCTCTTCAAAAGCGGCCGCCCCAGCATCAGCAAAAACACCGGCCCCCCCACCACCAGATAAAAGTAATAAGTCACCGCCCGCCAGATCAGAATCGCCGCCGCTGCCGTGGATTTGCCCACCATCGGCGCCAGCAGCGCTGCCGAGGTCAACTCCGCCGCACCGGCTCCCCCAGGCAGCAGACTGAACTGGCCGGCACTCAACGAAAGCATCTGAATCAGAAAACTCCAGGCCCACTGCAAATCCGCCCCCAGCCCGCGCAACGCCAGATACAACACGCTGTAGCGCAGTACCCAATGCACGCAAGTCAGGGCAAACACCTTGATCAATGTCTGAAGGGGCAACTTCAGCGTTTCAGTGAAGGCCGCCAGAAAGTGCAGAAGTTTTCGCGCCCAGCGCATCCGCGTCGAGCCTTTGACATTAAGGCGGGCGAGCAGCCGCCCGCTCAAACGGATCAGCAGCCGATGGTAGCGCGCAAGCACCACGCAACTGAGCAACCCGCCGAACATCGACACGGCGCTGACCATCAGCAGCCACTCCATACGCTCGCTGAGGTGCTGGAACAGCGCATAAATCAGAATCCCGCTCAACGCGCAGAGAAAGAACAACAGATCGCTCAGCTGATCCATGGCGAAAACCGCGCTGCCCCGGGCCGGCCGCACGCCGTTGCGCGCCAGCAGCGCCATGATCGTCAACGGCCCGCCGCTGCCACCCGGTGTGGCGCAGTAGGCGAATTCGGCGGCCATCACCACGCCAAGGCTTTTGACCGGGCTGACTTTGTCACGCTGATCGCCCAACAACAGGCGCAGGCGCATGGTGTTTACGCCCCAGCACAGCAGGATCATGCCGAACATGATCAGCAGCCAGCTCAATGGAAAACTCTGCAACCGCGCCCAGGTCTGGTTACCACCCAGCAACAGAGGAATGAGCACCGCGGCGAGCAGCGCGACCAACAACAGAATTCCGCGGCTCATGCGGCGTGGCCTATGCGGTTGCAGTGCTGCGCCAGCCATTGCGCCTTGGTCATCGGAACGCGACCCTCGGCGAGTAAACGCTTGAGCGTGTGGAACCAATAATTGCGTGAGAATTCGTGACGCATGTCCACCGGATGCAACCCGAGGCGAATCACCGGCGCCTGGCGCCAGCGTTGCTCGCGTTGATCGCTGACCAGCTTCGACACACCGCGTCGCCAGGCACTGCGCGCACTCCAGACCAATCCCGGCGCATCGACCGGGGTGAAATCCGGCAGTCGATACAAATGCTGGGGATCGCTGGTGTAACTCAACGGCAACTCGCGCAACGCCTGACGCGTGCCTTCGCTCATCAACCAGGCCGGGGCGACAAAACCTTGCAGCGGCCAGTGGTAGCGCTGAAATACGTCGATACCTGCGCGCAGGCGGGTGAGGGCGGCGTCCCTGGACAGTTCGTAGAACTCGCCTTCGTGGGTGTAGATGCGGCGCATGAACCAGTCTCTTGGGGTGCTGGGCGGCGGGCTTTCATCGCAATGAAAGTAGCCGTGCAAAGCCAGTTCGTCACCTCGGGCGGCGCGGCTGGTGAGCAAACGTCGAAACGCCGGGTGATCGCCGAGGTCGTTGTGCTTGTGGAAATCCGGCACCACCAGCCAGGTCATCGGCACGTTACCCAGCGCGTCGACGGCTTCGACAAAGGGTTGGTAATCGGCCCAGGTGGGCGGCGCGACATCGTGCAGCACCAATAGCAGGCTGGTCGGGTTCATGGGTTCAACCATTGGCGATCAGCGGCCATTGGCTGCCGAGCACCGCGTAATAATGACCCAACAGGCTGTTGACCACGGTGTCCCAGGAGTAATGCCGTTCGACATGGCGGCGAGCCCGTTGGCCCAACACCGCACTGCCCGAACCGAACAACTCCCGTACCGCGCTGGCCATCGCCGTGGCGCTGTTCGGTGCGCAAAGCACGCCGCAATCAGGGGTGATGATTTCCTGAAAGGCCCCGGCCGCCACGGCCACCACCGGAATGCCGCAGGCCATGGCTTCTAGGATCACCAGGCCGAAGGTTTCCTGGTCGCCGGCATGCATCAGCGCGTCGGCACTGGCCATCAGTTTCGCCACTTGCGTCGCAGGGCAGAACTCATCGATCACCGTCACGTTGTCCGGCACCACCGCCGGCATCGACGAGCCCACCAGTAGCAGGTGATAGCGCCGGCCCAGCTGTTTCATGCAGTCGAGCAGCACCGGCAGGTTTTTTTCCTTGGAACCGCGCCCGGCGAAAATCAGCAGGTGCTTATTTTCATCGATGCCCAGCCTGGCGCGCAGGCCCGGGTCTCGGGCATCGGGATGGAAGGTCTGCAGGTCGACTCCCAGCGGCTGGACGAACACGTTCTTCACGCCCAGGCCGATCAGTTTGTCGGCCATGATCTGGCTCGGAGCGAGCACCCGGTCGAAGTTGCCATAGAGCTTGCTGACATACGCCTCGACATTGGGCGTGACCCAACTACCCATGCGATTGCTGACCAACAGCGGCAAGTCCGAATGATAGAAACCGATCACCGGCACATCGAGTTGACGGCGGGCATCGAGCGCCGCCCAGGCAGTGAGGTACGGATCGCCGACTTCAATCAGATCGGGCTGCAAATCCTGCAGGACATTGCGCCATGGCGCGAGACGTAGAGGGAAGCGATAACCTTTGCCGAAGGGCAGGGCGGGAGCCGGAACGGTGTAGACGCCATCCAGTTCACTCAGGTGCGAACCGGGGATCAGCAGGCTGTGGCGAATGCCTGGCTTGATCCCCAGGCGACGGTGTTTTGCATCCAGATAAGTGCGCACGCCACCGCTGGCAGGCGCGTAGAACATGGTGATATCGGCGATATGCACGATGAACAGTCCTCCGGTCCGTTGTGCTCCCTTGGTTGACCTATAAGAAGGATAGATGTTCGGTTGGGGTTGTGTGGCGGGGTGTCAGGGAGTTGTCGGGTGTTTGGGCCATCGCTTTCGCGAGCAGGCTCGCTCCCACAAGGTCTTGCGCTAAACCTGTGGGAGCGAGCCTGCTCGCGATGAGGGTGGTTCCGACACTAAATCTGGAAACTTCCCACCAATTGCTTGAGACGCGCCGCCTGCCGCTCCAGGTCCGAACACGCCTGCAAGGTCAATTGCAGGTTTTCCACCCCTTCCCGGTTCAGTGTATTGATTTCGGTGATGTCGACATTGATCGCCTCGACCACCGCCGTCTGTTCTTCGGTCGCCGTCGCCATCGACTGGTTCATCCCGTCGATCTCGCCAATCCGCAGGGTCACGCTGTGCAGGCGCTCGCCCGCCAGATTGGCGATGTCCACGCTGTCCTGGCTGTGGCGCTGGCTGTCGTTCATGGTGCTGACGGATTCGCGGGCGCCGACTTGCAACTCCTCGATCATGCTCTGTACCTGCTGCGCCGATTCCTGGGTGCGGTGCGCCAGGTTGCGCACTTCATCGGCCACCACGGCAAAGCCGCGCCCGGCTTCACCGGCGCGAGCCGCTTCGATCGCCGCGTTCAGCGCCAGCAGGTTGGTTTGCTGGGAAATGCTGGTGATCACGTCGAGGATCTGCCCGATGTTCGCGGTATGGCTGCTCAGTGATTCGATGTGGATACTCGAAGCATTGAGCACGCTCGACAGTTGGTTCATCGCGACAATGCTGCGATCCACCACGTGCTGGCCGTCTTCGGCGAGGCCGCGGGCGTCGCTGGCCTGACTGGACGCCAGGGCGGCGTGGTGGGCGATTTCCTGAGCCGCCGCGCCGAGCTGATTGATCGCCGCGGCGACGCTGCGGGTGCGCGAGGCTTGCTGGTCGGCGTTGTCCATTGACGAGGTCGACGCCGCGACCACCCGCAGGGCCACTTCGTTGACCTGGCCGGTGGCCGAGGACGCTTCGCGGATCGACCCGTGGATACGCTCCACGAAGCGGTTGAACGCGGTGCCGAGCAGGCCGAATTCGTCGTTGTTCCGGATGCTCAGGCGTTTGGTCAGGTCGCCTTCACCGTCTGCGATCTCGACCATGGCGCGGGTCATGGCGTGCAGCGGCTGGATCAGCAGGCGAATCAACAGGCCGAGCAGGGCGATGATGATCGCTACCGCGATGACGGTCGCCACTGCCGCCGAGGTGCGGAATTCGCTGAGCATCGCGAAGGCCTGGTCTTTATCCACCGACAAACCGATGTACCAGTTGATGGAGGACAGGCCTTTGATTGGCGTGAAAGTGACGATGCGGGTCTTGCCATCGACGTCCACTTCACTGAAATCGCTGCTGATGCGCGCCGTGCTGTTCGGATAGGCCTCGGCCAGGGATTTCATCACCAGTGCCTTGTCCGGGTGCACCAGGATCTTGCCGTCGGCGCTGACCAGAAAGGCGTAGCCCATGCCGCCAAAGTCCAGCGCGTTGAGGCTGTCGATGATCATCTGCATGCTCAGGTCACCGCCGATTGCGCCGATGTTCTGGCCGTCATGGAATACGCGGTGGACGATGGAAATGACCTGTTGGCCGGTGGCCATGTCGGTGTAGGGTTCGGTCAGCACCGAGCCGCTGCTGCCTTGGGCGCTCTTGTACCAATCGCGAATGCGGGGATCAAAGCCCTCGGGCATTTTGGCGTCGGGGCGGATGATAAAGGTGCCATCGCTGCTGCCCAGAAAAACGCCCATGAACGCCGCCGCCATTGCCTTCTGCTCAAGCAGTCGGGTGATGTTGCTGATGTCCGCGTCCAGCGCGATGTTTTGTGAGAGGTTTTCAATCAGCAGGCTGCGGCCGTTGAGCCAAGTCTGGATATTGTTGGCCGTCACCCTGCCCATTTCCTGCAGGGAGTTGTCCAGGTCATGGCGTATCGCATTGCGTTGCTTGTAGTCGTTGTACAACGTAAATGCAGCGAAGGCGGCGGTGACGATGAGGGCGGCGGCAAGCAGGATCTTATGGCTGAAGCGCATATTTTTATTCATGGCTTGGGGGTTCCGATAAGGTCTTAATGCCCAAGGCGTGCTTTTATAAAGGCAGACAGCAAGGGCAGGGTTGAGGTCAGGCTGATCATTCCGTCCTCGCCCTAGCGGATTATCAGCGCAGTACAATGTGTATTATTGGCGCTGTTCGATCAAGGTTTAATCATGGGTGACAACATGCACGATTCATCGCAACTCGTTATCGGTGCCGATCTAGCTGGGCAACCGATCGCCCAGGCCATGCGCCTTGCGAACCGTCACGGTCTTGTCGCGGGCGCTACCGGGACCGGCAAGACCGTCACCTTGCAGCGACTCGCCGAAGCGTTCAGCGATGCGGGCGTGGCGGTGTTTGCCGCGGATATCAAAGGTGACCTGTGCGGTCTCGGCGCCGCCGGCGACCCTCAGGGCAAGATCGCCGAGCGCATCGCCGGGATGCCCTGGCTGAATCACAAGCCGCAGGCGTATCCCGTCACCTTGTGGGACATTCACGGTCAGTCCGGTCATCCGTTGCGCACCACTTTGAGCGAAATGGGCCCGTTGCTGATCGGTGCTCTGCTGGAGCTGACCGACAGCCAGCAATCAGCGCTGTACGCCGCATTCAAGGTCGCGGACCGCGAAGGGCTGTTGCTGCTGGATTTGAAAGACCTCAAGGCGTTGCTCAATCACTTGCGCGACCACCCTGAATTGCTCGGTGACGATGCGGCGCTGATGACCACGGGCTCGAGTCAGGCGCTGTTGCGACGCCTGGCGACCCTGGAGCAGCAGGGCGCCGAAGCGCTGTTCGGTGAGCCGGCGCTGCAACTCGAAGACATTCTGCAACCGACGGCCGACGGGCGTGGGCGCATTCACTTGCTGGACGCCAGTCGCCTGGTGCACGAAGCGCCGAAGGTCTACGCCACGTTCCTGTTGTGGCTGCTGGCCGAACTGTTCGAGCAACTGCCGGAGCGCGGCGATGCCGAAAAACCGCTGCTGGCGCTGTTTTTCGACGAAGCCCATTTGTTGTTCGCCGATACGCCCAAGGCGTTGCAGGAGCGTCTGGAACAAGTCGTGCGGCTGATCCGCTCGAAAGGCGTGGGCGTGTATTTCGTCACCCAGTCACCGGGCGACTTGCCGGATGACGTGCTGGCGCAGCTGGGCCTGCGTATCCAGCACGGCTTGCGCGCGTTCACTGCCAAGGAACAGAAATCCCTGCGAGCAGTGGCTGAAGGTTTTCGACCGAATCCAGCGTTCGATGCCTTGTCGGTGTTGACTGAGCTGGGGATTGGCGAAGCGCTGGTCGGCACGTTGCAGGACAAAGGTACGCCGGGGATGGTCCAGCGTGTCCTGATCGCGCCGCCGCAATCGCGGATCGGGCCGCTGAGTGAGGCCGAGCGCACGCTGCTGATCGCCGGTTCGCCGTTCAAGGGCCGGTATGACAAACCGGTGGATCGCGAGTCGGCCTACGAAGTGTTGATGGGACGCAAAGGCCTGGCGCCAGACGCCGAAGCCGCGCCGGGCAAACCTGCGCCCGAGGAGCCGAGTTTTACCGACAAGGCCGGGGAGTTCCTCGGCACGGCGGCAGGGCAGGCACTGAAATCGGCGATGCGACAGGCGGCCAATCAGTTGGGTCGGCAGTTGGTGCGCGGGTTGATGGGGTCGCTGCTGGGCGGCAGTAAACGCCGATAACTTCTCACCACGGTCAAAACTGTGGGAGCGAGCCTGCTCGCGATGGCGTAGTGTCAGCCAATAAAAATGGTGACTGATACGCCGCCATCGCGAGCAGGCTCGCTCCCACATTCGTTCTGTGTCAGTCCTTGGGTTTGGCGTGGGCCGCCAGCCGTTCCAGCGCGGCCCGCAGATTCGGATCGCTGATCCCGTCAGCCGTGGCCTTGATGGTCGCGCCCGCATCTGTCGACAGACTGATGGTGTGCCCTGCCGCGCCTTGCTGAACGGTCGGCGGCTGCACCTTGAACAGAATCCGCGTCAGGCTGGCGAACTCGTCAAACATCTGCAACTGCCGTTGCAAGCGCTTCTGCTGATAACGCAGGCGCGTAGCCCAGTGACCGTCGGTGACAATCAGCAACAGACTGCCTTCGCGCCACGACGCCACATGGCAATGCTCGCGGGCGGCGGGTTGCAATTGGCTTTCGAGCAGACGTTGTAAATGACCCAGGCGTTGAGCATGGCCAAAAATGGCTTTCAGCGGTTTGGCTTCGCGAAGCAGAACGGCGGGTGCTCTGGCCGTAAGAGGGCGAAATGCCATGATCAGACACCTGAAGTAACAGAGCCGCCATGGTAGCAGAAAGCACTGGTTGCACCCGACCCATTGCTTTGCGCGCGCTTTACCCATTAAATCAACAAGTAACTTCTGCCGTAAGCGGCTTGAAGTTCAGCAAAAAGCCCTTATTTTAAGTGAGCCCCGTTACAGCGCAGTGCATGCATCGTGGAATAACGCCACTTTCCTCACCATCGTTTCCGGGTAGAATGCTCGTTCGCATGCGGCCATGAGGGCTGCACGGGCGACTCACGGGGCCGCCCTCCATCCCTTTAGTGTGGAAGATCCTGCCGATATGTTTGCGCCTTTGTTAAAGAAACTTTTTGGAAGCAAGAATGAGCGTGAAGTCAAACGCATGCTCAAGACGGTGCAACTCGTCAATGCCTTCGAAGAGCAAATGGTGGCCCTTTCGGACGATCAATTGCGTGCCAAGACGGATGAGTTCAAGGCCCGCATCGCCAAAGGGGAATCCCTCGACAAGCTGTTGCCAGAAGCCTTTGCGGTCGCCCGCGAAGCCGGCAAGCGCGTCATGGGTATGCGCCACTTCGATGTCCAGCTGATCGGCGGCATGACCTTGCATGAAGGCATGATCGCGGAAATGCGTACCGGTGAAGGCAAGACCCTGGTGGCCACACTGGGCGTTTACCTGAACGCGCTGTCCGGCAAGGGCGTGCACGTTGTTACCGTGAACGACTACCTGGCTCGCCGCGACGCCAACTGGATGCGTCCGCTCTATGAATTCCTCGGCCTGACGGTCGGCGTGGTCACGCCGTTCCAGCCGCCGGAAGAGAAACGCCTGGCTTACGCCGCCGACATTACCTACGGCACCAACAACGAATTCGGTTTCGACTACCTGCGCGACAACATGGCGTTCAGCATGGAAGAAAAATTCCAGCGCGAACTCAATTTTGCCGTGATCGACGAAGTCGACTCCATCCTCATCGACGAAGCCCGTACGCCGCTGATCATTTCCGGTCAGGCCGAGGACAGCTCCAAGCTGTACATCGAGATCAACAAACTGATCCCGCAGTTGCAGTTGCACGTCGAAGAAGTCGAAGGCGAAGTCACCAAGGCCGGCCACTACACCGTTGACGAGAAGACCCGCCAGGTCGAACTCAACGAAGCCGGTCACCAGTTCATCGAAGACATGCTGACCCGCGTCGGCCTGCTGGGCGAAGGCGAGAGCCTGTACTCGGCGCACAACCTGGGCCTGCTGACCCACGTTTACGCCGGTCTGCGTGCGCACAAGCTGTTCAACCGCAACGTCGAGTACATCGTGCAGGACGGTCAGGTTGTCCTGGTCGACGAACACACCGGCCGCACCATGCCGGGCCGTCGTTTGTCCGAAGGTCTGCACCAGGCCATCGAAGCCAAGGAAAACCTGAACATCCAGGCCGAAAGCCAGACCCTGGCCTCGACCACGTTCCAGAACTACTTCCGTCTGTACAACAAGCTGTCCGGCATGACCGGTACCGCAGACACCGAAGCGTTCGAGTTCCATCAGATCTATGGCCTGCAGGTCATGGTGATCCCGCCGAACAAGCCTTTGGCGCGTAAAGACTACAACGACCTGGTGTTCCTGACCGCCGACGAGAAATACGCGGCGATCATCAACGACATCAAGGAATGCATGACCCAGGGCCGTCCGGTGCTGGTGGGTACTGCCACCATCGAAACCTCCGAGCACATGTCTGCGCTGCTGCAGAAGGAAGGTATCGAGCACAAGGTCCTCAACGCCAAGTTCCACGAAAAGGAAGCCGAGATCATTGCCCAGGCCGGTCGTCCGGGTGCATTGACCATCGCCACCAACATGGCCGGTCGTGGTACCGACATCCTGTTGGGCGGTAACTGGGAAGTGGAAGTCGCGTCCCTGGAAGACCCTACGCCGGAGCAGATCGCCCAGATCAAGGCCGACTGGCAGAAGCGTCACCAGCAAGTGCTCGAGTCGGGCGGTTTGCAGGTGATTGCATCCGAGCGTCATGAATCGCGCCGTATCGACAACCAGCTGCGTGGTCGTGCCGGTCGTCAGGGTGACGCCGGTTCCAGCCGTTTCTACCTGTCGCTGGAAGACAGCCTGATGCGCATCTTCGCCTCTGATCGGGTGAAGAACTTCATGAAAGCCTTGGGCATGCAGTCCGGTGAAGCGATCGAGCACCGCATGGTGACCAACGCCATCGAGAAGGCTCAGCGCAAGGTTGAAGGCCGCAACTTTGACATTCGTAAGCAACTGCTCGAGTTCGACGACGTCAACAACGAACAGCGTAAAGTGATCTATCACATGCGTAACACGTTGCTGGCCGCCGACAACATCGGTGAAACCATCGCCGATTTCCGTCAGGACGTACTCAACGCGACTGTCAGCGCTCACATTCCACCACAATCGCTGCCTGAGCAGTGGGACGTGGCCGGTCTGGAAGCGGCGTTGCAGAGCGACTTCGGTGTGTCGCTGCCGATCCAGCAATGGCTCGACGAAGACGATCACCTGTACGAAGAGACCCTGCGCGAGAAGCTGATGCAGGAGCTCATCGCAGCGTACAACGAGAAAGAAGACCAGGCGGGCGCCGAGGCGCTGCGCACCTTCGAGAAACAAATCGTTCTGCGCGTGCTGGACGACCTGTGGAAAGACCACCTGTCGACCATGGACCACCTGCGTCACGGCATCCACTTGCGTGGCTACGCCCAGAAGAACCCGAAGCAAGAGTACAAGCGCGAGTCGTTCACGCTGTTCTCCGAGCTGCTGGATTCGATCAAGCGCGACTCGATCCGTGTGCTGTCGCACGTTCAGGTTCGCCGCGAAGATCCGATCGAAGAAGAGCAGCGTCTGCGTCAGGAAGCCGAGGCACTGGCGGCGCGCATGCAGTTCGAGCACGCTGAAGCGCCTGGTCTCGAAGAACCGGAACTGCTCGGTGAAGAGGTTGATGTAGCCCTCGCTACCGCACCGGTTCGCAATGAGCAGAAGCTGGGCCGTAACGAACTGTGCTACTGCGGTTCGGGCAAGAAATTCAAGCATTGCCACGGGCAGATCCAGTAAAACCCGTTTCATACGCTGAAATACCCGCGCCGCGACCGGCATCAGCCGTCGCGGCGTTTTGCCATTTACACCACCGTTCTTCCTGAAAGCGGTGCTGACATCATTTATTAAGGAGCGCATTCATGGCTGTTGGTCTTGGTCCTTTGCCAACGTTGCACCCGGTTGCCGGTTTTGAACTCGGTATCGCCTCGGCCGGCATCAAGCGCCCGGGGCGCAAGGATGTCGTGGTCATGCGCTGTGCCGAAGGCTCCACCGTTGCCGGCGTGTTTACCCTTAACGCTTTTTGCGCCGCGCCGGTGATCCTGGCCAAACAGCGCGTGCAGGGGCCAGTGCGCTACCTGCTGACCAACACCGGCAATGCCAACGCCGGCACCGGCGAACCAGGCCTGGCTGCCGCCGAGCGCACCTGCGCCAAACTGGCTGAACTGACCGGCGTCGATGCCAGCCTGGTGCTGCCTTACTCCACGGGTGTTATCGGCGAACCGCTGCCGGTCGAGAAGATCGAAGGCGCGTTGCAAGCCGCCCTTGACGACCTGTCGGTGAACAACTGGGAAGCTGCCGCCACCGGCATCATGACCACCGATACGCTGCCAAAAGGCGCCAGCCGCCAGTTCCAGCACGACGGCGTGACCATTACCGTCACCGGCATCAGCAAGGGCGCGGGCATGATCCGTCCGAACATGGCGACCATGCTCGGCTACATCGCCACCGACGCCAAAGTTGCCCGCGACGTCCTGCAAAACCTGCTGCTGGACGGCGCCAACAAGTCGTTCAACCGCATCACCATCGACGGCGACACCTCGACCAACGACTGCTGCATGCTGATCGCCACCGGTCAGGCTGCGCTGCCGGAAATCACCTCGGCGAGCGGAGAATTGTTCGCCAAGCTGAAGCAGGCCGTATTCGAAGTGTGCATGGACGTCGCCCAGGCCATCGTTCGCGACGGCGAAGGCGCGACCAAGTTTGTCACCGTGGAAGTCAACGGCGGCGGCAATCACCAGGAATGCCTGGACGTCGGCTACACCGTGGCTCACTCGCCGCTGATCAAGACCGCACTGTTCGCGTCCGACCCGAACTGGGGCCGCATCCTCGCCGCCGTCGGCCGCGCCGGCGTGCCAAACCTGGATGTGAGCAAGATCGACGTGTTCCTCGGCGAAGTGTGCATCGCCAGCAAAGGCGCGCGCGCATCGACTTACACTGAAGCCCAGGGCGCGGCGGTGATGCAGCAGGAAGAAATCACCATCCGTATCGAACTGGGTCGCGGCGATTGCAGCGAAACCATCTGGACCACCGACCTGTCCCACGAATACGTGAAGATCAACGCCGAGTACCGTACGTAAGACCGAGTTGACCCAATCGCGAGCAGGCTCGCTCCCACAGGGGATTGCATCTTATCTGTGGGAGCGAGCCTGCTCGCGAAGGCGGCCGACCAGACACTAAAGCTTCTGGCCTGTTCCACTTACCAAAAGGCGTCCGAACATGAGCCTCCACCTGATCATCGGCGACAAACTGCTTTCCTCCTGGTCCCTGCGCGGCGCACTGGCACTCGACCTGGCCGCCGCCCCGTACACCGAAGAACTCATCAAGCTCAACCAGCCGGACACCCGTGAACGCCTGCTCAAGCATTCGCCGACCGGCAAAGTTCCGTTGCTGAAAACCGCACACGGCACCATCGCCGACTCGTTGGCAATTGCCGAGTACCTGGCCGAACAGTTCCCCGAAGCGGGTCTCTGGCCCAAGGATGTCGCCGCCCGCGCACAGGCACGTTCGGCGTGCGCGCAGATGCACGCCGGCTTCTTCGCGATGCGCGGCAACATGCCGTTTGACCTGAGCCGCGACGCACCGTTGTCGCCGGTCCCGGCTGACGTGCAGGCAGACATCGAACGCATGCAGGCCTTGTGGGCCGAATGCCGAGCCGCTTCGAACGAAGCCGGGCCGTACCTGTTTGGCCGCGCGACTCTGGCCGACGCCTTCTTCGCCCCGATTGCCGTGCGCCTGCGCACCTATCAGGTGAAATTGCCGGCGGTGGACGAGGCCTACATCGAAACGATCTACCAATGGCCGGCCTTCAAGGCCTGGCAAAAGGCAGGTCTGGAGGAGATCGGGCAGTGAAACGAGTACACGTAGCCGCTGCGGTGATCCGCGATAACAGCGGCAAAATCCTGATTGCCCGCCGTGCCGACACTCAGCATCAGGGCGGCCTGTGGGAATTTCCCGGTGGCAAGGTCGAGGCTGACGAGTCGGTCGAAACCGCGCTGGCCCGTGAACTTCACGAGGAGCTGGGGATTGTGGTCGGCGCGGCACGACCGCTGATCAAGGTTCGTCATGACTACCCGGACAAGCAGGTTTTGCTGGATGTCTGGGAAGTCTCTGCCTTCACCGGCGAACCCCATGGCGCCGAAGGGCAGCCTTTGGAGTGGGTCGCGCCGCGTGATCTGTTGGCCTACGAGTTTCCGGCGGCCAATCAGCCAATCGTGGCCGCCGCGCGTTTGCCCGCGCAGTATCTGATCACCCCGGAAGACCTGGAAACCCCGGCCTTGCTGCGCGGTATCCAGAAGGCCATTGCCGGCGGGATCAAGCTGATCCAGCTGCGCGCGCCCAACGGCTACGACCCAAAGTACCGCGACCTGGCGGTGGATGCAGCGGGGCTGTGTGCCGGCAAGGCGCAGTTGATGATCAAGGGGCCGTTCGAGTGGCTCGGCGATTTCCCTTCGGCAGGCTGGCACATCACATCGGCCCAACTGCGCAAATACGCGGCGGCCGGCCGCCCTTTGCCGGCGTCGCGCTGGTTGGCGGCGTCCTGCCATAACGCCGAGGAGCTGGCGCTGGCGGAACAGATGGGCGTGGACTTTGTGACCCTGTCGCCGGTGCAGCCGACCTTGACGCACCCGGGGGCTGAGGCGCTGGGGTGGGAGCAGGCTTCGGCGTTGATCGAGGGTTTCACCAAACCGGTGTTCCTGCTTGGCGGTGTCGGGCCGACAGAACAGCAGAAAGCTTGGGCGGCGGGTGCCCAGGGTGTGGCGGGGATTCGCGCGTTCTGGCCGGATTCTCTGGTGTAGCTACCGGCCTCATCGCCGGCAAGCCGGCTCCTACAGGGTTACGCGAACTCCTGTAGGAGCCGGCTTGCCGGCGATGGCGTCCTGAAGGGCGCCAATTAAACCCCAGGTTTCGCCGCCGGCTGCCACAAAATCTCCGCAATCCCCTGCCGCTTGGCAATCAACCGCGCCACCACAAACAACAGATCCGACAATCGATTGATGTACGCCAGGCCAACCCCGGCCAGTGGCTCAAGCGCATTCAAATGCTGGCATCGCCGCTCGGCACTGCGCGCCAGGCTCCGGCACACATGGGCCTGGGCAATCAGCGCGGACCCGCCCGGCAGAATGAAATTCTCCAGCGGTCCCAACTCTTCATTCCACACATCGATCGCCGCTTCCAGGCGCTCGATCTCGGCCGCATTCAGCGCCTGATACTCCGGCATCGCCAGTTCGCCACCTAGATCGAACAACCGATGCTGACAGGGCGCCAGCACCTCGATGACTTCGTTCAGCCCTGGAAACTGCTCACGCTCCGCTTCCAGCCCGGCCAACAGCACGCCCACCTGGCTGTTCAGCGTATCGACCTCGCCAATGGCCTCGATTCGCGGGTGATCCTTGGGCACACGGCGGCCGTCGCCCAGTCCGGTTTCGCCCTTGTCGCCGGTGCGGGTGTAGATCTTCGACAAGCGAAAGCCCATGGTTACCTCGATAACTGATTGAATTCTTGAGAGACAAGCGGGGTGCTCGCCAGCGGCAGACGCAGGGTGAAACAGGTGCCTTGGCCCAGCGTCGATTGCACTTCCATCTGACCCTTGTGGTTGTTGGTGATGATGAAATAGGAAACCGACAGGCCAAGCCCGGTGCCCTGGCCGATTTCCTTGGTGGTGAAGAAGGGCTCGAAGGTGCGTTTGCGGACGTTTTCGCTCATGCCGATGCCGTTGTCCTCGACCTGGATTTCCGCCCACGGCGGATTCAGCTTCGTGCGCAGGATGATGCGCCCCGGCTCGCGGTCGTCTTCACGCTGGTGAATGGCTTGCGCGGCGTTTTTCAGCAGGTTGAGCAGCACTTGCTCAAGCTCGTTGGCGGTGCCGGGAACAGGGCCCAGCGCCGGGTCGAACTGGCGAATGATCGCCTGACCCTTGAAGTCGAAACCGATCGCCAAATCGAAATCGTTGCCGGCGATTTCCACGGCCTGATCGATCAGTGCCGGCAGATCGCACGGGGCCATTTGCCGGGTGCTGCGGCGACTGAAACTGAGCATGTGCGTGACGATCTTCGCCGCCCGGGCGCCGGCCTGCTGAATGCCATCGAGCAACTGCGGCACTTCACGTACTTTCAGGTACTCGTTGACCGTGTCCAGCTCGATGCCGATCTGTTCGGCTTGTTCGAGGTTCTTCGGCAGCTCCGGGGACAGGCGTCGGCGAATGTTCTGCACGTTGTGCAGGATCGCGCCCAGCGGGTTGTTGATCTCGTGGGCCATGCCGGCGGCGAGACCACCGACCGAGAGCATTTTTTCGGACTGCACCATCATTTCTTCAAGCGACAGGCGCTGGGTGATGTCGTCGATCCGGATCACCACACCGCGCCCGGCACCGCCCATCAGCGGGTAAAAGGTCAGGGCGTAATGCTTGGGCTCGTCGTCCTTCAGCCAGGTCACGCGCTCTATCTTCGCCACCGTGTGCTGTTCGACGGTTTGCTTGAGTTGCGGCAGAAATGGCTTGAGCGGTTCGAAGGCAAGGAAGATCGGCTGGTTCAGCGCTTCGTCCAGGCGCGTGCCGGAGAGGGCGCTGGCTTCCTGGTTCCATTGGGTCACGTAGAGCTGCTCGTCGAGGGCGATCAGCGCCGACGGCATGGAGTCGATGATGCTGTTGAGGTAATTCTGGAACCCGGTGAGTTTCTTCTCGATCTTGCTGCGCACCTGGACTTCGAGTTCCAGTTTGCGGTTGGTGTGCCGGGTTTCTTCAGCCAGGCCCTGGGCCTGGTCGTACGCGGCCTGGGAGTCGTCCCGCGCGCGTTTGAGTTGCTGCTCCCGTGCCTCGATACGCGAGAGCATGGTGTTGAAGGCCTCGGCGAGGCTGCCGATTTCGTCGTGATTGCCGCGGGAGGCGCGCAGGGCGTAGTTTTCTTCCCGCGTTACCTGGCGGGACAGCTCTTCCAGCTGATGGATCGGCCGGGTGATCAGGCGTTTGATCTGCCGGGCGATCACCAGCCACAACAGCACACTGAAGATCAGGATCCCGAGGCTGGCGGTCAACGTGCCCGTATAAAAGGCCATCGGCAATTCGCTGCTGGCGACCAGCAACAAATGACCGGGCGCGGTGCCGGGGCGGGGCAGGGTGATCAACTGATTGCTGCGAAACTCGGTAGCTTGCCAGGATTCGATGTGCCGGAAGCGCTCCGGAAGGTTCAAGTGATCGCCGCGTTGCAGCTGCGCCAGACGTTCGCCCTTGCCGTCATACAGGGCGGCGGCACGCAGCGGTGAGTAACTGTTGAGTTCATTGAGCAGGCGTTCGGCGCTTTGCGGCGACTGCAAGGCTTCGGCCACCAGGCTCGGGTTGGACACCAGCCGGCCGATGGTCTGCAGGGCCTGGGGCGCCATGCTTTCCTGGGAAATGTAATAAGCCGCGCTGATGAAGGTGAGGTTGGCGACCAGCAGAACGGTGGTCAACAGCACCAGCAGGGCGGCCAGCAGTTTCTGGCCGACCGGAAGGTTTTCAAGGCGCTGGCGCAATGGCATCAGTTTCATCGCTGAAAAGGAACAAGTGGCCAGCGTAGCCGCTGCTCAGTCGCTGGGCAATCCAAGGCTGTGCAGATGGCTGATCAGGCGCTGTTGCAACTGATTGAGGTGCGGCAGGTTCACTTGATGCCGCGCGGCCACTTTGCAGGCATAGCCCAGCAGGTAACTGATTTCGGTGCGGCGCTGATTCATGACGTCCTGGTACATCGAGGAGTAATTGGCGGCGGTGGCGTGGATCACCCGTTCCACTTCCGGCTGAAGGTTTTCGGCGGCGGCCGGCTGGCCGCAGCGTTCCAGCAGCTCGGTCAGTTCGCCGCAGAGGGTGGCAACTTCGCAATGGTGGTCCTGCAAGCCGCCGTTGCGGCAATCGTGTAGCACCGTCAGCGGATTGATCGCACAGTTGAGCGCCAGTTTTCGCCACAGTCGGGTCAGGATGTCGGTGCTCCACTCGTGGGGAATCCCGGCGGCGTCGAGGTCATCCAGCCAGATCGGCGCCACAGGATGCCCGGCATCTCCCAGCCAGGTGTAACCATGACCGGCAAACACCACCCGCCAGTCACCTTCGCGAAACGCGCCTTCGGTGCTCGACGCGCAAATACAGCGCGCCTGCGGTACCTGGGTCGCGACCGCGTCCTGACTGCCAAGGCCGTTCTGCAACAGGATCAATTCGGCGCCGGGTGCCAGGCGCGGCGCCAGACGGGCCACGGCCTGCTCGGCATCGTAGGCTTTGCAAGCCACCAGCAGGCGGTTGATCGGCTCTGCGCTGTCGACGGTTTCGCCGGGAATGTTCCAGGTGGTCGCTGCTCCGTGCTCAACCAATGTCAGACCGCCTGCGGCCTGATAGGCCTGCAGGCGCGTCGCATCCCGCACAATCAGCCGGACCGGCACCCCGGCCCGCGCCAGACGCGTCGCCCAAAGGGTGCCGAGGCTACCGGCGCCCAGCACATGCCAGGTGGTGGACATCAGCTTTTTGCTCTGTTTGAGGCGCGCATCGGAGGCTCGCAGTGAATGATGGGAAAGACCCGTTATAATCAGCGCGGATTTTAACCGCAAGCCAGGCGTGCTCCATCTTGATCGAGCGCGCCCTTTATTGGAGAGATTACATGCCGTCGTTCGACGTGGTATCCGAACTGGACAAACACGAAGTCACCAACGCGGTCGAGAACGCCGTCAAGGAACTCGATCGTCGTTATGACCTGAAAGGCAAAGGCAGCTTCGAGTTCAAGGAAAAGGACCTGACCGTCAACCTGACCGCCGAGGCCGATTTCCAGCTCGAAGCGATGATTGAGATCCTCAAGCTGGCGCTGGTCAAGCGCAAGATCGACGTGCAGTGCCTTGAGGTCAAGGACGCCTATGCGTCGGGCAAGCTGATGAAGCAGGAAGCCGTCCTCAAGGAAGGCATCGACAAGGAGCTGGCGAAGAAAATCGTCGCTCACGTCAAGGATGCCAAGCTCAAGGTCCAGGCCGCCATTCAGGGCGAGCAAGTGCGCATTACCGGCAAGAAGCGTGACGATTTGCAGGAAGCCATCGCGGCCCTGCGCGCGAAGACATTCGACATGCCGTTGCAGTTCAACAACTTCCGCGACTGATTTTTTCAGGCGGGAACCTCTCGGCGTTTTCGGCGTCCGAGGCCCAAGCAGCGGCAGAAAGGCTGCCCCCGAGCGGGAGCAGCCTTTCTGCCGCTTATTTTTTCGCGTGCCGTGTGGCCGGAAATCAGGAGAACGTAGATGGACTTGAATGCTGAAGTGGACAACCTGGTCAAGGCGTCCCAAGCCTGGATTCCGATGATCATGGAGTACGGCAGCCGTGTGCTGCTGGCTATCATCACGCTGGCCATCGGCTGGTGGCTGATCAATAAAGTGACGCAGAAGCTGGGTGGGTTGATCGCACTGCGTAATGCTGACCTTGCCCTGCAAGGGTTCATCAGCAGCCTGGCGAACATCATTCTCAAGGTGCTGCTGATTGTCAGCGTGGCGTCGATGATCGGCGTGGAAACCACCTCCTTCGTTGCGGCGATTGGTGCGGCGGGTCTGGCCATTGGCCTGGCGTTGCAGGGCAGCCTGGCGAACTTCGCCGGTGGCGTGCTGATTTTGCTGTTCCGTCCGTTCCGTATCGGTGACTGGATCGAAGCCCAAGGGGTTGCCGGCACTGTCGACAGCATTCAGATCTTCCATACCGTACTGCGTACCGGCGACAACAAAACCATCATCGTGCCTAACGGCAACTTGTCGAACGGCATCATCACCAACACTAATCGCCAGCCAACCCGCAAGGTCGTATTTGATGTAGGCGTGGATTACGAAGCGGACTTGCAGAAGGCCCGTGAAGTGTTGCTGGAACTGGCCAAGGACGAACGTATCCTGGCTGAACCGGCTCCGCAGGCTGTCATTTCTACGCTGGGCGACAGTTCGATCACTGTTTCCTTGCGAGTGTGGGTCAAGACGGCGGATTACTGGGATGTAATGTTCATGTTCAACGAACAGTCCCGCGATCGCTTGAAAACAGCGGGCATCGATATTCCGTTTCCACAGCGGGTAATTCGAGTGGTGCAGGAATCTGCGGTGCAGTAAGTAACAAACCGGAAACAAAAAAAGGCCCATCCGAAGATGGGCCTTTTTGTTTGTTACCGCAAACTAACTGGATGCGATTACAAAACGGACAGCGGGTAGTCGACGATCAGGCGGAACTCTTTCACGTCGCCTTCGCCTTCGTCGGAGTTAGCGAAGTGCCAAGCCTGACGAATACGGAAGGACAGATCTTTTGCCGGGCCAGACTGAACAACGTACTTGGCCTCGAAGTTGGTTTCGTTGTGTTTGCCATCTTCACCGTACAGACCGGTGTAAGCGCTGCCAGCTGGGGTATGGGTACCGTCGATGTCCCAACCTTTCACGTAACGGGTCATGAAGCTCAGACCAGGAACGCCGTACTCAGCCATTTTCAGATCGTAACGGATCTGGGCCGACTTCTCGCCAGGGGCGTTGAAGTCAGAGTACTGGATGGAGTTGGCGAGGAAGATCGAGTCGCCGCCACGGTTGTTCTTGCCGATACCGATGTAGTCGAACGGGGTATCGCCATTAACCTTCTGGAAGGCCAGGGTGATGGTGTGCGCTTTCAGGAACGAGAGAGCAGTGGCCAGCGAGAACGCGGTGTTGCTGATGTCACCGGCTTTCGCGTCACCGGTATCGGTGGTGCGGTAGATGTTGAAGTCAGTGTTCAACGAAGTGTCACCACCAAACGGGGTAGTGAGGTTCACGTTCGCGTAGTACTGGTTCCAGATATCTTCCAGCTTGGCGCCGTAGAGCGATGCGCTCAGGTTGTCGGTGATGCCGTACTTGCCACCGAAGTAGTCGATGGTGTTGGCTTCAACGCCAGCGTAGGTTGCATACAGGCCGCCGTCACGAGCGTTTTTGTCCTGGCTGGAACCCGAGTAGAAGTGACCGGCTTCGAGGTCAAGGTCTTTGACTTCGCTGCTCTGCAGTTGGAAACCGCTGGCAACTTGAGGAAGGATACGGGAACCGCCAACAGCAAACACTGGAGCAGTGCTTGGGGACATGTCGCCGACTTTCAGCTCGGTTTTGGAGACGCGGAATTTAACAGCAGCGCCGGCTTTACCCTGGCTATCGTTTACGTCGCGGCCGCCATTGGCGTTTACGGTGTCGCTACGGCTCATGTTGCCCGAACCGGAGGTGCCATCGCCGCCATCCAGTTTGATGGCCAGGTAGCCGAATGCATCAACGCCTACCCCAACAGTACCCTGGGTGTAACCGGAGCTGAAGTTGCCCCAGATACCTTGGGTCCAGTCTTTGACGTCACGGCCGCCATCTTTGTTGTCACGGTTGAAGTAGTAGTTACGAACCAGCAAGTTCAAACTGGCGTCGTCAACGAAACCTTTGGCTTCAGACTGGTCACTTACGAAAGGTGCGGCTGTTGCCACTTGGGTACTGGCTGCTGCTGCAACTGCCAGTGCGATCATGCTCCACTTCATCACGCGCATCGTGATTTGCTCCTTTGGTTTTAGAAGAGTACTGCCGTCCCACCTGTTTTATTATCTGGGCGGCTCTTTCTTTTTGTGTCGGCGCAAACTTATATCACGCCGACCATGTTGGCGATACTTGCGTACCTAACCTTTCAGCTTCTTTACGACCCTGTCGCAAATGGCTTGGTAGATGTCGCAAATTTAGAGCCCCAATGCAATCGGAATCACCACTACAGTGCTGTTTTCCAGGGCTTGAGCATCGGTAAAAAGAGTCCTTGGCGCAGCGTTTGAATCTCCATCGGGCAATCCTGCCACTGTTTTTATTGCCTTGAGGCTTCCGCTTCCCGCGGATGATCTGAAGGCGATGTGAGTGTGAATGCAACAAGCGTGCACAAATCAGCAATTCGCTGTTTTTTTTTCTGAACGCCTGCTTGTTACCGTAAAAACCTCATAAAACCGGGGGTTACAAGCACCTTTTGAAGGGGCTTGACGCCATGGTTTGCATCGTGTTGCACCTCCCTGGCCGACTGCGTGACAACCAAAAACGTTACCGGTTCACCCCGTCAGTGAGTAATTGGCGGATGCCCGACGCACTCAGCGTAGACGCACTGTGCGGTTTTGGTGCAAAAAATCTTATTCGCTGTACTGAATTCATACAGTAACCGCTGTCGCGGAGCGTGAACGGAGTCCGGTTTATCGGTCACTCCAGTATTTTTTACACAGTCTGCGGTTCTGTAATGGTGCGCTCTCGCGAAAAATGTCTCATGTCGGAGCGCCTGCATTGTGAATTGTCAGTGAAGGCGCGCCTTGAGATCGGTTCGTCGTGAAGCCGGCCACGTTCGCAGGTATGCTGCCGTCCTGTCGCTTGGTGCGCCGTCTCTCGGATGGGGCGCTAAGCTGAAATTGATGAGTAGCCGGGAGTGCGCGCTGTGTTCGCTTTAGATCCACGACTTCAACAAGACACGCTACCGATCGGGGATTTCCCGCTCAGCCGGTTGCTGTTGTCCAATGATTCGAATTACCCCTGGTTCATCCTGGTGCCGCGCCGCGACGATATCAGCGAGATATTTCAGTTGGATGTCGCCGATCAGCAGCAGCTGTGGCAGGAAACGACCGCGCTGGCGGAGTTGCTCAAGGACTCGTTCGACGCGGACAAGTTGAATGTCGCGGCTTTGGGCAACGTCGTCAGTCAGTTGCACATGCATGTGATCGTGCGCAAACGTGAGGACGCAGCGTGGCCAGCGCCGGTATGGGGTAAACACCCGGCCAGGCCCTACACGGCGGAGCAGATCGCGGCGATTCGCGAACGGTTGCGCCTGGTGCTGACCGATGATTTCACGTTTCTGGAGGGTTGAGTCATGAGCCTGGAAGAGCGCGTTATCGATCTCGAGAGTCAACTGGCGTTTCAGGATGACACCATCCAGGCGTTGAGCGATGTGCTGGCGACGCAGCAGCGCGCGGTGGAGCGTTTGCAGTTGCAAATGGCCGCCTTGCTCAAGCGGCAGGAAGAAATGGCCGGGCAGTTCGAAACCTTTGAAGAAGAAGCGCCACCGCCGCATTACTAGGCTGTCGGTACAAAGACAAGGCAATAAAAAACCGCGAACAGCCAGGCTGTTCGCGGTTTTTTTTAGCCTGAATCAGCGTCGCGGCAGTGCGGCGATCACGTCTTCGGCTTGCAGGCCCTTGTCACGGTTCATGACCGAGAATTCCACGCGCTGGCCTTCGACCAGGACGCGATGGCCTTCGCCACGAATGGCCCGGAAATGCACGAAAATATCATCGCCGGAGTCGCGGGAAATAAACCCGAAACCTTTGGACGTGTTGAACCACTTCACAGTACCGGTATCGCGGTTGCTCATGTCGTAGCTTGGCGAAGCGGTGGCTGGTGAGGATTTGTAGAAACTGATGGCCAGGTGCAGAAGTACGGCGATCAGGGCGGCGATCAGGCTGAACAGAACGGCAGGTTGACCGGCGATGACAGGCATCGGCGCGAGCAGCGTCAGGGTTTGCAGAACAACAGTCAGTACCAGCAGGGCGCTGACCAGATTTTGCAGTTGATGACGCGGACCTTTGTTCCAGTACGGGATGACCGGAGCGAGGGTGAGGTTGAGCAGGCCGAAAAAGGCCAGGTACAGAGCGTCGTGTTGTTGCAGGTAAGGAACAGCTTCGGATCCCAGGCTAGGGATGAAGGACAGCAGCAAGGCCGCTGCACCAATGAGCAGGTGGACGATTTTCAACATTTTGATTAACTCACGTTAAGACGGATCGCAAGGAAGAGCTGATCGGGCACGGTTCGCTTCGGAACAATAAGAGGCGTTGGGCACGCATCCGGTATCAGCCTATGCGCAACGCCCCGAAAAATGGGCGTTAGCGACACACTGCCTATTTAACAGCAAAGCTTGCAGCTACTCAAATCAGGGAGTCCAGCGGTGCTTCGGGGGCGATTTGTCGCAGGTCGCGGGGGGAATCCGGGCTGCGGTTCGCAGGCAGGCTTGCTAGAGTGGTCCTGCACCTGTTGGATGAAAATTCATCACCTTTAGGGGAAAAGCATGGCAATCGATATCGGTATCAGTGAAGAGGACCGCAAGTCCATCGTCGACGGACTTTCGCGTCTGCTGTCGGACACTTATGTACTTTATTTGAAAACCCATAACTTCCACTGGAATGTCACCGGTCCCATGTTCCGGACCCTGCACCTGATGTTCGAGGAGCAATATAACGAGTTGGCCCTGGCGGTCGATTCGATCGCCGAGCGAATTCGTGCGCTCGGCTTCCCGGCACCTGGCGCCTATTCGATCTATGCACGCCTTTCTTCCATCAAGGAAGAAGAGGGCGTGCCCTCGGCAGACGAGATGATCAAGCAACTTGTCGAAGGTCAGGAAGCTGTCACGCGGACTGCGCGGGGGATCTTCCCTCTGCTCGACAAAGTCAGTGACGAACCTACGGCCGACCTGCTGACCCAGCGTATGCAGGTTCACGAGAAAACCGCGTGGATGCTGCGTTCGTTGCTGGACTGATGTGTTTTCAGTGCGCGTATGACGCTGTCAGGCGTTGTTCGCGCGCTGTCCTTCGCAACCTTTGCCTTGAGTGATCTTGCTCTCGATGCTGTAGGACATTGTCCTGACTAGGACGGTCTCCATGATCCGCCTCGAGTTGTTGGCTTATCCTACGTTGATGGTCATAAAGTCGTCTGGATATAACTTTGCGCCTGCGCTTTTATAAAGCCCGCAACATGGCTGTTATGGAAACCCGGGATGGCAAAGGAGTGTCAACGGAATGGTTTATGAAGGCAGGTTGAACGAGGGGAGGGTGGGTCCGTTAAAGGATGTAAGGATCAATCCGTTTGTCAGCGAGTTCGATATGGGCCTGGCTCAGCCATTGTCCCGATCGGTACGTTTGAATGGTTTTGCCACCTGTTTGCGGCTTGAACAGGTTTATTGGGATATTTTGGCGGAAATGGCGCGGATCAATTGCTGCTCGATCAGCGCCTTGCTGTCTCATGTTGATCGCGAAGTGCATTTGCGCTACGGCGGGGTGAAGAACTTCAGCGGGCTGGTGCGGGTCGTCTGCGTCGTGCACAGCCTGAAGGAGGAGCGTTGCGGGGTGATGACCTAGTCATCGCGGCAGAACACGTCGAGTGTCGGTCTGTGCAGTCTTACGGCTGCACAGGCTGCATTTAATGGATATAATCCCGCTCTTTGCCGCAAGACCCAGCGTGTGCGGTAGCAATCTGATCGCCGAGACAACCCCCATGCCGATGTACGATTATCAATGTGCTTCCTGTGGTCATCAGTTGGAAGCCATTCAAAAGATCAGCGCAGCACCGCTGGTCGACTGCCCTGCCTGCCAGGCGCCAGAGCTCAAGAAGATGCTGTCCATGCCAGGTTTCCGCCTCAGCGGCACCGGCTGGTACGAAACCGATTTCAAGACCGGTTCCAAGAAGAATCTGGCCGGCGGCGACAAAGCCGACTAGGGTCTGGAACCTGAGTTGAACGACACGTGCGAGCTCTTGCATCAATCAGTGTTTGATGTGCGCAAGGCCTCCAACCGAATTTCGAATTACGAGAAGTGAAACCACGACCATGATGCGCAGCCATTATTGCGGCCAACTGAACGAAAGCCTGGAAGGCCAGGAAATTACCCTTTGCGGATGGGTTCACCGTCGCCGTGACCACGGTGGGGTGATTTTCCTCGATATCCGTGATCGTGACGGTCTGGCCCAGGTCGTGTTCGATCCGGATCGTGCTGAATCCTTCGCCGCCGCTGATCGCGTGCGCAGCGAGTACGTTGTGAAGATCACCGGCAAGGTACGCCTGCGTCCGGCCGGTGCCACCAACGCCAACATGGCGTCGGGCATGATCGAAGTCCTCGGCTACGAACTGGAAGTGCTGAACGAAGCGGAAACCCCGCCGTTCCCGCTGAACGAGTTCTCCGATGTCGGCGAAGAAACCCGCCTGCGCTATCGCTTCCTCGACCTGCGTCGTCCGGAAATGGCCGAGAAGCTGCGTCTGCGTTCACGCATGACCACCAGCATCCGCCGCTACCTGGACGAGAACGGCTTCCTCGACGTCGAGACGCCGATTCTGACCCGCGCCACCCCTGAAGGTGCCCGCGACTACCTGGTGCCGAGCCGTACTCACGCCGGTTCGTTCTTCGCCCTGCCGCAATCGCCGCAGCTGTTCAAGCAACTGTTGATGGTGGCCGGCTTCGACCGTTACTACCAGATCGCCAAGTGCTTCCGCGACGAAGACCTGCGCGCCGACCGCCAGCCTGAATTCACCCAGATCGACATCGAGACCAGCTTCCTCGATGAGAAAGACATCATGGGCCTGACCGAAGGCATGATCCGCAACCTGTTCAAGGAAGTGCTGGATCTGGAGTTCGGCGAGTTCCCGCACATGACCTTCGAAGAAGCCATGCGCCGTTACGGTTCCGACAAGCCAGACCTGCGTAACCCGCTGGAACTGGTAGACGTTGCCGACCAGCTGAAAGACGTCGACTTCAAGGTCTTCAGCGGCCCGGCCAACGATCCGAAATGCCGTGTCGCCGCCCTGCGTGTACCGGGTGCCGGTAGCATGCCGCGCAAGCAGATCGACGATTACACCAAGTTCGTCGGCATCTACGGCGCTAAAGGCCTGGCGTACATCAAGGTCAACGAGCGCGCCAAAGGCGTTGAAGGCCTGCAGTCGCCAATCGTCAAGAACATCCCTGAAGCCAACCTCAACGTGATCCTCGATCGCGTTGGCGCGGTCGATGGCGACATCGTGTTCTTCGGCGCAGACAAGGCCAAGATCGTCAGCGAAGCCCTGGGCGCGCTGCGGATCAAGGTCGGTAACGACCTGGACCTGCTGACCTGCAAGTGGGCTCCAATGTGGGTCGTCGACTTCCCGATGTTCGAAGAAAACGACGACGGCAGCTTCAGCGCCTTGCACCACCCGTTCACTGCGCCGAAGTGCACCCCGGAAGAGCTGGAAGCCAACCCGGCGACCGCACTGTCCCGTGCCTACGACATGGTGTTGAACGGCACCGAGCTGGGTGGCGGTTCGATCCGTATCCACCGCAAGGAAATGCAGCAGACCGTGTTCCGCCTGCTGGGCATCAATGAAGCCGAACAGGAAGAGAAATTCGGCTTCCTGCTCGACGCCCTGAAGTACGGCGCACCGCCGCACGGTGGCCTGGCTTTCGGTCTGGACCGCCTGGTAATGCTGATGACCGGCGCCCAGTCGATCCGTGAAGTGATTGCCTTCCCGAAAACCCAGAGTGCTGCCGACGTGATGACGCAAGCACCGGGTGTGGTGGATGCCAAGGCATTGCGCGAATTGCACATTCGTCTGCGCGAAACGCCAAAGGCTGAGTAAGGCTGACCGTAAAGGCGCATCCCTTAGGGGTGCGCCTTTTCTTCAGGTCGAGATTTTTTATTGCTGGCTGTCGCAGCGTGCGCAGCGGGCAATGTTTCAAAGAGAATTCGGAGCGAGTTATGGCGGGTCATTCGAAGTGGGCGAACATCAAGCACCGCAAAGAACGTCAGGATGCCAAGAAGGGCAAGATTTTCACCAAGTGGATTCGTGAACTGACTGTTGCTGCCCGTCAGGGCGGCGCTGATCCGGGCTCCAACCCGCGTTTGCGCCTGGCCCTGGACAAGGCGCTGGGTGCGAACATGAGCCGCGACATCATTGATCGCGCGGTGGCTCGCGGTGCCGGTGCTGCCGACACCGATGACATGGTCGAGCTGACCTACGAAGGCTACGGCCCTGGCGGCGTGGCGGTGATGGTCGAGTGCATGACCGACAACCGTAACCGCACCGCAGCGGCTGTTCGCCATGCATTCAGCAAGTGCGGTGGCAACCTCGGGACTGACGGCTCCGTGGCCTATCTGTTCGAACGCAAGGGGCAGATTTCCTTCGCGCCGGGCGTTGATGAAGACGCGCTGATGGAAGCGGCGATGGAAGCCGACGCCGATGACGTGGTCACCAACGAAGACGGCTCCATTGATGTGTTCACCTCGTTCGCCGGTTTCTACTCCGTGCGTAACGCTCTGGAAGCCGCTGGTTTCAAGGGCGATGACGCGGAAATCGTCATGCTGCCGACCACCAGTGCCGAACTGGACCTGGAAGGCGCCGAGAAAGTCCTCAAGCTGATCGACATGCTTGAAGATCTGGATGATGTGCAGAACGTCTACTCCAATGCGGATATCCCCGAAGCCGTGGCCGCACAGCTCGGTTAAGGGTGTCCCCTGTAGGAGCGAGCCTGCTCGCGAAAAACGTGAGAGCGCCGCGCTAATTCAGCTGCAGCGCGTTATCGTTAACGTCCATCGCGAGCAGGCTCGCTCCTACAGTGTTGTGGGTTCGCCACGCAAATTCATTACAACCCGCAGGCGTTATGACTTTAATTCTTGGCATCGACCCCGGTTCGCGAATCACCGGTTATGGCGTGGTGCGCGATACCGGGCGTGGCTGCGTCTACGTGGCGTCGGGCTGTATTCGCACCGGTTCCGGTGAGTTGCATGAGCGTCTGCAGATCGTTTATCGCGGCGTGCGTGAAGTCATCCAGACTTACGGCCCGGTCACCATGGGTATCGAAAAGGTGTTCATGGCCCGCAACGCCGATTCGGCATTGAAACTCGGGCAGGCCCGTGGCGCGGCAATCGTTGCCGGTGCGGAAGAGAGCCTGGAAATCGCCGAGTACACCGCCACTCAGGTCAAGCAGGCCGTCACCGGGACCGGTTCAGCCAACAAAGAGCAAGTCCAGATGATGGTCATGCACATGCTGAAACTGACGAGCAAACCGCAAATCGATGCCTCGGACGCCCTGGCGATTGCCATTTGCCACGCTCACACCCGCTCCAGCCTGCTGCCTCATGGCTTGGGCACGGCACGCAGTCGTGGCGGACGCCTGCGTCTCTGATAGCATCAGCAGTCATTTTTACGGAATGAGGGTTTTGCGCCTGTGTCGTCGGCGCAAAACCCTTGTTCTGTCAGTCGCCAGCACCGGTCTGGCCAACGCTCAAGGATCTGAAACGTGATTGGACGCTTGCGCGGCACTCTGGCTGAGAAGCAGCCGCCGCACCTGATTCTGGATGTAAACGGTCTGGGGTATGAGCTGGAAGTGCCCATGACCACGCTGTATCGCCTGCCGTCGGTCGGTGAACCGCTGACGCTGCACACCCATTTGGTCGTACGCGAAGACGCGCAGTTACTCTATGGTTTCGCCAGCAAGCGTGAGCGAGACTTTTTTCGCGAGTTGATCCGTCTCAATGGTGTAGGGCCGAAACTGGCGCTGGCCTTGATGTCGAGCCTGGAAGTCGATGAGCTGGTACGTTGCGTGCAGTCCCAGGACACTTCGGCGCTGACCAAGGTGCCCGGTGTCGGGAAGAAGACGGCCGAGCGTCTGTTGGTTGAACTCAAGGACCGCTTCAAGGCGTGGGAAACCGTGCCGGCGATGTTCGCTCTGGTGCCGAACCAGCCTGGCGGGCCTGATATTGCGCCGGTCGCCACGGCGGAAAATGACGCGGTCAGCGCGCTGATCTCCCTGGGCTATAAACCGCAGGAGGCCAGCAAGGCGATTTCCGCGATCAAGGAGAAAGGCTTGAGCAGTGAAGACATGATTCGTCGTGCCCTGAAGGGGATGATCTAAGTGATTGAAGCTGATCGTCTGATCGCCGCCACGCCGGGCCCTCGCGACCGCGAAGAAGTCCAGGACCGGGCAATTCGTCCTGTCAGCCTGGCTGAATACATTGGCCAGCCGACCGTTCGCGAGCAAATGGAGTTGTTCATCCAGGCTGCCCGCGGGCGTAACGAATCCCTGGACCACACGCTGATTTTCGGCCCGCCGGGCCTGGGCAAGACCACCCTGGCCAACATCATTGCCCAGGAAATGGGCGTGTCGATCAAAAGCACCTCGGGCCCGGTGCTCGAGCGCCCGGGTGACCTGGCCGCGCTGTTGACCAACCTCGAACCGCACGACGTACTGTTTATCGACGAAATCCATCGGTTGTCGCCGATCGTCGAAGAAGTGCTGTACCCGGCCATGGAAGACTTCCAGCTCGACATCATGATCGGCGAAGGCCCGGCGGCCCGGTCGATCAAGCTGGATCTGCCGCCGTTCACGCTGGTGGGGGCGACGACGCGCGCCGGCATGCTGACCAACCCGTTGCGTGATCGCTTCGGCATCGTTCAGCGCCTCGAGTTTTACAGCACGGCTGATCTGGCGACGATTGTCAGCCGCTCCGCCAATATCCTCGGCTTGCCCCTGGACCCGGAGGGCGCCTTCGAAATCGCTCGCCGTGCCCGTGGCACGCCACGGATCGCCAACCGCCTGCTGCGGCGGGTGCGTGATTTCGCCGAAGTCCGGGCCAAGGGCCATATCACCAAGCCGATCGCTGATCTCGCATTGAATTTGCTGGATGTCGACGAGCGTGGCTTCGATCATCAGGACCGGCGTCTGCTGCTGACCATGATCGAGAAGTTCGACGGTGGGCCGGTCGGCGTCGACAGCCTGGCTGCCGCGATCAGCGAAGAACGCCACACCATTGAAGACGTGCTGGAGCCGTACCTGATCCAGCAGGGCTACATCATGCGTACCCCGCGGGGGCGGGTTGTGACCCGGCACGCCTACCTGCACTTCGGGTTAAACATTCCGTCACGATTGGGCGAGATGCCCGTCGTAGACGAGTTCCTTGATGCCGTGGACGATTAATTAACTTTTGCGCGCTGATTTTTCGGGCATTGTGCTGTCCTAGGACCGTAGTTTTGCCAGAAAGCCGCGAATCAATGAAAAACAGTTGCCTGGCCGGATTGGCAACCTGAGGAGTAAGCACTAGAGTATGCGCGCGCAAAACGGGCTTGAGCCGTTCGCACATCGTTGTCGCGTTTATTACGAGGACACCGATGCGGGCGGCATCGTGTATTACGTTAATTACCTCAAGTTTATGGAACGGGCTCGAACCGAGCGGCTCCGGGAGCTGGGCTTTGCCCAATCCCAGCTGGCAGGGGAGGACCTGTTGTTTGTCGTGCATTCCAGCGAAGCGCGTTACCACGCGCCGGCGCGACTGGACGACGAACTGCTGGTAAGCGCTGAAGTAATCGAATTGAACCGTGTCAGCCTGCGCTTCAAACAGCAGGTCAGGCGAGCCACGGATAATGTGCTGCTCTGCGAAGGGCAGTTTCTGGTGGCCTGTGTGCGCACTGAAAGTTTGAAACCCCGGGCCATTCCCGAAGCTCTACGTGCGGCCTTTGCCGACGTGAGCGGCGCGGGTACACACTCAAAGCAGGAGATAAAGCGTGGAAGCTAACGTCGTCGACCATTCCTCCATGTGGAGCCTGGTCAGCAATGCCAGTATCGTGGTGCAACTGGTAATGCTGACCCTGGTAGCCGCATCGGTGACCTCATGGATCATGATCTTTCAGCGCAGCAACTTGCTGCGCGCCGGTCGACGTGCCCTGGAGAGCTTTGAAGAGCGCTTCTGGTCGGGTATCGACCTGTCCAAACTCTACCGTCAGGCCGGCAGCAACCCTGATCCGGATTCGGGCGTCGAGCAAATCTTCCGTGCCGGTTTCAAGGAATTCTCCCGTCTGCGCCAGCAGCCAGGCGTTGACCCGGAAGCGGTCATGGAAGGCGTGGCCCGTGCCATGCGCGTAGCGATCTCCCGCGAAGAAGAAAAGCTCGAGCAGAGCCTGCCGTTCCTCGCCACCGTCGGTTCCGTCAGCCCGTACATCGGTCTGTTCGGTACGGTCTGGGGCATCATGAACTCCTTCCGTGGCCTGGCCTCTGCCCAGCAAGCGACCCTGGCCACCGTGGCCCCTGGTATCGCCGAAGCACTGATCGCCACCGCGATCGGTCTGTTCGCCGCCATCCCGGCTGTTATCGCCTACAACCGTTTTGCCGCTCGCAGCGAAACGCTGATCGGCCGTTACTACACCTTCGCCGACGAGTTCCAGGCGATCCTGCACCGCAAAGTGCACACCAGCGAAGAATAAGCAGGTAATTTCCAATGGCTTTAATCGCTCGAGCTCGCAAAAAGCGCAAGCCGGTCGCCGAGATGAACGTGGTGCCTTACATCGACGTGATGTTGGTGCTGCTGGTCATCTTCATGGTGACCGCGCCGATGCTCAATCAGGGCGTGAAAGTTGATCTGCCCAAGGTTTCCAGCGAAGCCTTGCCGCAGGACAACAACACCCAGGTCCTGACCATTTCGATCAAGGCTGACAAGACCTACTACTGGAACCTTGGCAGCGAAGTCGACACGCAAAAGCAGCAGGACAAGGCAATGACCTTGCCGCAGATGACTGACGCCGTGACCAAGATCATTCGCGCCGGTACCGAAGGCGGCAAACGCACCCAGGTGTTCATCCGCGGCGACAAGACCGTCGATTACGGTTCGGTCATGGGTGCCATGGGCGGGTTGCAGAAAGCCGGAGTCGGTAACGTTGGCCTGATTACCGAGGCGCCCTGATGCAGCAATTGCGAGAGCCAACCGCCTCGGAAAGCTACTTCTGGCCTAGTGTCTGGGCGATTTTCCTGCACGTGCTGGTTTTCGGCATGCTGTTCGTCAGTTTTGCCTTCACACCGGAGCTGCCGCCGGCCAAGCCGATTGTCCAGGCGACCCTGTACCAGCTGAAGTCGAAAAGTCAGGCCACCACCCAGACCAATCAGAAGATTGCGGGTGAAGCGAAGAAATCCGCTGCGCGCCAGACCGAAGTCGAACAGCTGGAACAGAAGTTGATCGAGCAGGAAGCGATCAAGGCTGCGGAACAAAAGAAGGAAGATGCGGCTCAAAAAGCCGAAGAATCCAAGAAAGCCGACGAGACCAAGAAAGCGGAAGAGGCTAAAAAGGCTGATGAAGCCAAAAAGGCCGATGAAGCGAAGAAGACCGCCGAAGCCAAGAAGGCCGAAGAGAAACAATTGGCTGATATAGCCAAGAAGAAATCTGAAGAGGAAGCCAAGAAGGCTGCTGAAGAAGAGGCCAAGAAAGCGGCCGCTGAAGAAGCGAAGAAAAAGATCGTCGAAGACGCGAAGAAGAAAGCCGCGGAAGACGCCAAGAAGAAATCTGAAGCTGAAGAGGCGAAGAAGAAAGTCGCCGAAGACGCGAAGAAGAAAGCTGCTGCCGATGCTGCGAAGAAGAAAACGCAGGAAGCGGCACGTAAATCCGCCGAAGAGAAAAAGGCCCAGGCCCTGGCAGATTTGCTTTCCGACACGCCTCAGCGTCAGCAGGCCTTGGCGGATGAGCAGGGTGACGAAGTCGCCGGCAGTTTCGATGATCTGATTCGAGTGCGTGCAGCGGAAGGCTGGGCCCGCCCACCTTCGGCCCGTAAAGGTATGACGGTCCAGTTGCAAATCGGCATGTTGCCGGACGGTACGGTGACTTCGGTCAGTGTGAACAAGTCCAGTGGCGACGGTCCGTTTGACGCTTCGGCTGTAGCGGCAGTGAAGAATATTGGACGTTTGACAGAAATGCAGGGAATGAAGCCGAGCGATTTTGCTCCGTATCGTTCATTCAAGATGACATTCACACCTGAGGATCTAGCCCCGTGAGAAACCTCCTTCGAGGAATGCTCGTCGTGATCTGCTGCATGGCAGGGATCGCGATGGCAGATGAAAAAAACATTCTGGTCACCAGCGGCAGCGATCGGGCAACCCCGATCGCCGTTGTACCGTTCGGCAACCAGGGCGGCAGCGTACTGCCGGACGACATGGCCGAAATCATCGGTAACGACCTGCGCAATTCGGGTTACTACTCGCCGATTCCAAAGCAGAACATGATCAGCCAGCCGAGCCAGGCCAGCGAAATCATCTTCCGTGACTTCAAGGCACTGGGTGCCCAGTACGTCATGGTCGGCAGCATCGCTCCGGCGGGCGGTCGCCTGCAGGTTCAATACGCTTTGTTCAACGTCGCGACCGAGCAGCAAGTGCTGACCGGCAGCGTCTCGGGCAGCGTTGATCAACTGCGCGACATGTCGCACTACATCGCGGACCAGTCGTTCGAGAAACTCACCGGTATCAAAGGTGCATTCTCGACACGCCTGCTGTACGTGACGGCCGAGCGTTTCTCCGAGAAGAACACGCGCTACACCCTGCAGCGTTCGGACTATGACGGTGCCCGCGCCGTGACTCTGCTGCAATCGCGCGAGCCGATCCTGTCGCCGCGTTTCGCACCGGATGGCAAGCGCATCGCTTATGTTTCTTTCGAGCAGAAGCGTCCGCGCATCTTCATGCAGAACATCGACACCGGCCGCCGTGAACAACTGACCAACTTCGAAGGCCTCAATGGCGCGCCAGCCTGGTCGCCGGATGGTCAACGCCTGGCGTTGGTCCTGTCGAAAGACGGTAACCCGGATATCTATGTGATGAACCTGGGTTCGCGTCAGCTGAGCCGTGTCACCAACGGTCCTGGCATCAACACCGAACCGTTCTGGGGCAAGGATGGCAACACCCTGTATTTCACCTCCGACCGTGGCGGCAAGCCGCAAATCTACAAAACCAGTGCGAGCGGCGGCGGTGCGGAGCGTGTGACTTTCGTCGGCAACTACAACGCCAATCCGAAGCTTTCGGCTGATGAAAAGACCCTGGTGATGATTCACCGCCAGGACGGCTTCACTAATTTCAAGGTGGCGGCCCAGGATTTGCAGCGCGGAAGCGTAAAAATCCTCACTGATAGCACTCTGGACGAGTCGCCTACTGTTGCGCCCAACGGCACCATGGTAATCTACGCCACCCGCCAGCAGGGCCGGGGAGTCTTGATGCTCGTGTCCATTAATGGACGCGTAAGGCTCCCGCTTCCTACCGCACAAGGCGAAGTCAGAGAACCTTCCTGGTCCCCTTACCTGAACTGACGCGGCGCTTTACGTTTTACTTAACACACTGGGGTTCATTAGGAGTTTCACGATGGAAATGCTGAAGTTTGGTAAATTTGCTGCGCTGGCTCTGGCCATGGCTGTAGCTGTAGGTTGCTCGTCCAAAGGCGGCGACAACGCCGGTGAAGGCGCTGTTGATCCAAACGCTGGTTACGGCGCTAACACTGGTGCCGTTGATGGCTCCCTGAGCGAAGAAGCTGCTCTGCGCGCAATCACCACCTTCTACTTCGAATACGACAGCTCGGACCTGAAGCCAGAAGCCATGCGCGCTCTGGACGTTCACGCCAAAGACCTGAAAGCTAACGGCGCTCGCGTTGTTCTGGAAGGCAACACCGACGAACGTGGTACTCGCGAGTACAACCTGGCACTGGGCGAGCGTCGTGCGAAAGCCGTTCAACGCTACCTGGTACTGCAAGGTGTTTCCCCAGCTCAGCTGGAACTGGTTTCCTACGGCGAAGAGCGTCCAGTTGCTACCGGCAACGACGAGCAGTCCTGGGCTCAAAACCGTCGCGTCGAACTGCGTAAGTAATTCGTCATGCGAACGTGCCGTCGTGCTGTAACTGTTTTGGCTCTCAGTCTCGCACCGCTTGCGGTGTGGGCTGCGGTTCCTGTGGTCGATAATGACTCCGGCTATAACAATAGCGGGAGCAGTTATCCGCCTGCGGGTTACGGTACGAACGGCGCCTATGCCGGGGGAGGGGTTTCGACTCCTGTCTCGGCACAGGGCCAGCTGTTCAACCAATTGCAACAAATGCAGGATCAGATCTCGCGCCAACAGGGTGTGATCGAAGAACTGCAAAATGATGTAGCGCGCATGAAGCAGGAAAACCTGGAGCGATATCAGGATCTTGATCGGCGCATAGGATCCGGCGTTGCACCAGCCGCGACTCCTGATAATTCTTCAACCGGTGGCGATTTGAACGCCCCCGGTGCAGCCGCTGGCGCAGGTGCAGGAGCGGCCGCCGCTCAAGCCCCAGCCGCGGGTAGCGAACCGGCTGATCCGGCGAAAGAAAAACTGTACTACGATGCAGCCTTCGACCTGATCAAGGCCAAGGATTTCGACAAGGCCAGCCAGGCTTTTGCCGCTTTCCTGCGCAAATACCCGAACAGCCAGTACGCGGGCAATGCTCAATACTGGTTGGGCGAAGTGAACCTGGCCAAAGGCGATCTGCAAGGTGCAGGTCAGGCATTTGCCAAGGTTTCGCAGCTGTACCCGAAGCACAACAAAGTGCCTGACTCGCTGTACAAGCTGGCTGATGTAGAGCGCCGCCTTGGTCATCCCGACAAGGTCAAAGGCATTCTGCAGCAGGTTGTGTCCCAATATCCGGGCACTTCCGCCGCTCAGTTGGCCCAACGCGATCTGCAGCGCATGTAAGCCTGTTTGACCCGTTTTGAAGAAACCCGCGCTTGCCGCGGGTTTTTTCGTTAGAATTCACGCCCTTTTTATGAAACACGCTTTTTGGGATCTGCGCATTGGCGGGGTTCCTTGAAGTGCCTGACGGAGGCGGACAGCCTGTTTAGCTGTTACGCCCGTGGCGACTATGCAAGACACATTGAGAATCACCGAAGTTTTTTACTCGTTGCAGGGTGAAACGCGGACTGCCGGGCTGCCCACTGTTTTTGTGCGCCTTACCGGTTGCCCATTGCGTTGTCAGTACTGCGACAGCGCCTACGCGTTCACTGGCGGCACCATTCGCCCGCTCGACGATATCCTCGAGCAAGTGGCCGGTTTCCGCCCGCGTTATGTCTGTGTCACCGGCGGCGAGCCGCTGGCACAACCCAACGCCATCCCATTGCTCAAGCAGTTGTGCGACGCCGGTTACGAAGTGTCATTGGAAACCAGTGGTGCACTGGATATCTCGGCGGTAGATCCACGCGTCAGTCGCGTCGTCGACCTGAAAACGCCTGGTTCGAAAGAAGCTCATCGCAACCGCTACGAAAACATTGAATTGCTCACGCCCAACGATCAGGTGAAGTTTGTCATCTGTTCGCGGGAAGACTACGACTGGGCGGTCTCCAAGCTGATTCAGTACGGTCTGGACCAGCGTGCCGGTGAAGTCCTGTTTTCGCCAAGTCACCATGACCTGAATGCTCGGGATCTGGCCGATTGGGTGGTAGCGGACAACCTGCCCGTACGTTTGCAATTGCAGCTGCATAAATATCTTTGGAATGACGAGCCGGGGCGCTGATATGACTGAACACACCAACACTGCTGAAAAACGTGCGGTCATCCTGCTGTCCGGCGGCCTGGATTCGGCGACGGTCGTGGCCATGGCTCGGGCTGAAGGCTACAGCTGCTACACCATGAGTTTCGATTACGGCCAGCGGTCCCACGCCGAATTGCACGCCGCCGCGCGTGTTGCCCGGGATCTGGGTGTGGTCGAACACAAGGTGATCGGCCTGAACCTGAACGGCATCGGTGGTTCGGCACTGACCGACAGCAGCATCGATGTGCCGGAAGAGGCGGGCGAAGGCATTCCGGTGACTTATGTGCCGGCGCGCAACACGGTGTTCCTTTCTCTCGCCCTCGGCTGGGCCGAAGTGCTCGGTGCGCGTGACATCTTCATTGGGGTGAACGCGGTGGATTATTCCGGTTATCCGGATTGCCGCCCCGAGTTCATCGAGTCCTTCGAACGCATGGCGAACCTGGCCACCAAGGCCGGCGTGGAAGGCAACGGCTTTCGTATCCGGGCGCCCCTGCAAAACCTGAGCAAGGCACAAATCGTCGAGGCGGGTGTGAAGCTGGGGGTCGATTACGGCCTGACCGTTTCCTGCTATCAGGCCGACGATAACGGTCGTGCATGCGGCAAGTGCGACAGCTGCAGACTGCGCGCTGAAGGCTTTGCGGCGGCCGGAATCAGCGATCCAACACCTTATTTTTGATTTATTTCAAATTAGGTGTTGAATAGTCCTTAAAAATCAGTATTATACGCGCCACCACACAGCGGGTCGTTAGCTCAGTTGGTAGAGCAGTTGGCTTTTAACCAATTGGTCGTAGGTTCGAATCCCACACGACCCACCATTTTTGTAGCAGTTTTAAAAGTCTGGAAGGCCCACGCAAGTGAGGATTTCCGGATTTTTTTTTGCCTTCGATTTAAGGTCAGCCCAGTTCAGGGTTGCTCCCCGTGACGCAGGTCAGAATCATCTTTTGCATCCACACGATATTCTGTAGCCTTGCGCAGCTTCAACGCTGTCCGTGCCTGATGATACTCACTCTCCCGGCGGTACCCTCAAGTGGTCCGGAGCCGGGTGTATACTCGACTTTCGCGCAAATGCGCCTGCAGGTCTTGCGAACATGACGCAGATTTCCGAACGCCTTCTGGTTCAAGCTCACCTCGATGCCAAGCAGCCCAAGCCGCTGACGGTCGAGGAGGAGGCCTATTATCGTGCTGCCATCGCCGCGGAGCTCAAGGCTCAGGACGCGGTGCTGGTGGCTCACTTTTATTGTGACCCGGTCATTCAGGCCCTGGCTGAAGAGACCGGTGGCTGTGTCTCCGATTCTCTGGAGATGGCCCGCTTCGGCAATGCCCATCCGGCCAAGACCGTGGTGGTCGCCGGTGTGAAGTTCATGGGCGAAACCGCCAAAATCCTCAACCCTGAAAAACGCGTGCTGATGCCGACGCTGGAGGCGACCTGCTCGCTGGACCTGGGTTGCCCGGTAGATGAGTTCTCCGCGTTTTGCGACCAGCACCCGGAACGTACGGTCGTGGTGTATGCCAATACATCGGCCGCCGTCAAAGCCCGTGCGGATTGGGTGGTGACTTCAAGTTGCGCACTGGAGATCGTCGAAAGCCTGATGGATAACGGCGAAACGATCATCTGGGGGCCGGACAAGCACCTGGGCACTTATATCCAGCGCCAGACCGGAGCGGACATGTTGCTCTGGGACGGTGCCTGCATCGTTCACGAAGAGTTCAAGTCCAAGCAGCTCGAAGACATGAAGGCGCTGTACCCGGACGCGGCGATTCTGGTGCACCCGGAATCCCCGACGTCGGTGATCGAGCTGGCGGATGCCGTGGGTTCCACCAGCCAGTTGATCGCGGCGGCACAAAGCCTGCCGAACAAGACACTGATCGTCGCCACCGACCGCGGCATCTTCTACAAGATGCAGCAGTTGTGCCCGGACAAGGTGTTCATCGAGGCGCCAACCGCCGGTAACGGCGCGGCGTGCCGCAGTTGCGCACACTGCCCGTGGATGGCGATGAATACGCTTGAGCGCACGCTGAAGGCCTTGAAGGAGGGAGCGAACGAGATCTTTGTTGATCCGGCGTTGATCCCTCAGGCGATTCGCCCGCTCAAGCGCATGCTCGACTTTACCCAGGCGGCGCGGATGAAGCTGGCCGGGAACGCCTGATAGCTGTCAGGCAACTGAAAAACCTGTGGGAGCGAGCCTGCTCGCGAAGAGGGAGTGTCAGCCGACATAGTGTTTGCTGACACACCGCTTTCGCGAGCAGGCTCGCTCCCACAGTCGTTTTACGCCATATGGTTATTTGGTTTTTTTCGGAATTCGCACCAGCTGGGTGCCCGAATAGATGTCATGCCAGCTGCGTTTCTGTTTATCGAACAGCGACCAGATGAAGCCGAGGCCTACAAACAGCAGCGAGGCGATGGACACGACAAAACGCAGCAGCGCTTGCCACAGGCTGATCGACGAACCGTCGGCGTTCTGCACGCGAATGCACCAGACCTGCATGCCCAGGGTCTGCCCCGACCAGGTCCAGAACTTGGCAAAGAAACCGAACAGCACGAACAACAGCACCGTCGACAGCAACGGATCGCCGTCCAGCGCGCCGGATTCGGTCAGGGTGCGCATCCTGTCTTCGCCGATGATCGCCATCTGGATCATCTTGTAGAGGCCGCTGGTGACGATCAGCAGGGCGGTGCACAACAGGAAGTCATAAAACATCGCTGCCAGGCGACGACCCAGGGTCGCGGCGGGAAAGTCGCCCTGTGGTTTGAGCAGGTGTTTCGACATGGCAGGGCTCTCGGCGAAAAAGAAGCCATTTTACGGATTTACGCGCACAAAAAAGCCCCTGATGTCAGCATCAGGGGCTTTTTCGTAACAGAAGGTTAGGCTTCTGCTTGAACTTCGTCAGCCTGCATGCCTTTCTGGCCTTGCACAGCGATGAAGGTCACTTTCTGGCCTTCTTTCAGGCTCTTGAAGCCGTTGCCCTGAATAGCGCGGAAATGCACGAACAGATCCGGACCGCTTTCTGGAGTGATAAAACCAAAACCTTTCTCGTCGTTAAACCACTTGACGGTACCGCTCTGACGTTGGGACATTTCTTATTTCCTTTGACGCAAAAAATTAATGACAGTCTCTTTCTCATGAAAGAGTACTGGGGCTGGTTGCAGGAGAGTAAGAAGACGTCGAACGGGATGTAGCTAACTTGTAGGCTACTGCCCAGGTCACGATTCCAAGCGACCCATGCAAACACAGTGAACAAACTCTACGCCAACTACGGCAGAAAAAACAACCCCCTGTGGGAGGCCCGGATTTGCTCGGGTTGATGGCACTAGTCGGTCCACTAGAGCGGTCTTATTCACTTGCTGGGTTCAATTGTTTTCGATCGTTATAAGCAACGTTCATAAACGAAGCTTAGAGCCAAAGAGATGCACTGTTTTATGGCGGTTGCGTTACACATTAGTGCACTGTTAACGCAACCGCGTTACTTATAGAAACAGTCAATCAGCCACGATAGTAGCGTTGTGGAACAAATGGCATTTTGCTTACAAGCAAAGGCACCTTTTTCCCTCGGACGATGGCCCATACCGGCGTGTCGATGGCGATGTAAGCGCTGTCGAGGTAACCCATGGCCAGTGGAGCCGCCAGAGTCGGGCCGAACCCGCCGCTGCAAACGGTGCCAATGATGTCGCCTGCTTCGTTGACGATCTCTGCGCCTTCGCGCACAGGCGTGCGTTCCTGTGGCAGCAGGCCTACGCGTTTGCGGCTGACACCGCCTTGCTGCTGGGCGAACACGGTTTCAGCGCCCGGGAAGCCGCCGGCACGCGCGCCATCGGCACGACGAGGCTTGGAGATGGCCCACAACAGGCTGGCTTCGATCGGGGAGGTCTCGGTGTTCATGTCGTGGCCATACAGGCACAGGCCGGCTTCCAGGCGCAGGGAGTCACGCGCGCCAAGGCCGATGGCTTCCACTTCCGGTTCCGCCAACAGGGCGCGGGCGAGGGCTTCGGCATTGGCGGCCGGTACGGAGATTTCGAAACCGTCTTCACCGGTGTAACCCGAGCGGCTGACGAAACAGTCCACGCCCTGCAGTTTCACGCGGGCGAACTGCATGAAGGTCATCTTTGCCACTTCCGGCGCCAGGCGCGCGAGCACGGTGACGGCCGCCGGGCCTTGCAACGCCAGAAGGGCGCGCTCTTCGAACAGCGGCTCGATGCTGCACTGATCGCCGATGTGCTTTTGCAGGTGCGCCAGGTCCTGATCCTTGCAGGCCGCGTTGACCACCAGGAACAGCTCGTCATTCCCCAGGTTGGCGACCATCAGGTCATCGAGGATGCCGCCGGTTTCGTTGGTGAACATCGCGTAGCGCTGCATGCCGACTGGCAGGTCGATGATGTCCACCGGCACCAGGGTTTCCAGGGCCTTGGCGGCGTTGGCGCCGGTCAGGCGGATCTGGCCCATGTGCGAGACATCGAACAGCCCGGCCTGATCACGGGTGTGCTGGTGCTCTTTCATCACGCCCAGCGGGTATTGCACCGGCATGTCGTAGCCGGCGAACGGCACCATGCGGGCGCCGAGTTCGATGTGCAATGCGTGCAACGGGGTTTTCAACAGTTGTTCGGTGGACATATACAGCTCCTGAAAAAGTAGGCTGATGCGCGCATCAGCACTCGATAATGTTGACCGCCAAACCGCCACGGGCGGTTTCCTTGTATTTGCTTTTCATGTCGGCGCCGGTCTGGCGCATGGTGCGGATGACCTTGTCGAGCGAGACGAAGTGTTGACCGTCGCCGCGCAGGGCCATGCGTACCGCATTGATGGCTTTCACCGAACCCATGGCGTTGCGCTCGATGCAAGGCACTTGCACCAGCCCGCCGATCGGGTCGCAGGTCAGGCCAAGGTTGTGTTCCATGCCGATTTCGGCGGCGTTTTCCACTTGCTGCGCGGTGCCGCCCAGCACTTCGCACAAGGCACCGGCCGCCATGGAGCACGCCACGCCGACTTCACCCTGGCAGCCGACTTCGGCACCGGAGATCGAGGCGTTCTCCTTGTAGAGAATGCCGATGGCGGCGGCGGTCAGCAGAAAACGCACGACGCCGTCTTCGTTGGCGCCGGGAATGAAGCGCATGTAGTAGTGCAAAACGGCCGGGATGATGCCCGCTGCGCCGTTGGTAGGCGCCGTGACCACACGCCCGCCGTTGGCGTTTTCCTCGTTGACCGCGAGGGCATACAGGTTGACCCAGTCCAGCACCGACAGCGGATCGCGCAGGGACGATTCCGGGTTCTTGCACAGTTGCCGATGCAGCGCTGCCGCGCGCCGCTTGACCTTCAGCCCACCGGGCAGGATGCCTTCGTTGCGGCAACCAGCGTCGACGCAGTCCTGCATCACTTGCCAGATTTTCAGCAGGCCGGCGCGGGTTTCCGCTTCCGGGCGCCAGGCGCTTTCGTTGGTCAGCATCACCTGGCTGATCGACAGACCATAGGTGGCGCAATGACCGAGCAGGTCCTTGGCGCTTTTGAACGGGAAGGTCAGTGGTGTCGCATCTTCGACGATGCGGTCGGCGCCGGCGGCGTCCTCATCGACGACGAAACCGCCGCCGACCGAGTAGTACTCGCGGCTGCGGATCTGCAGGCCCGCCGCGTCGAATGCGCGAAAGATCATGCCGTTGGGGTGATAGGCCAACGGTTTGCGAATCATCGCCAGGTGTTCTTTCTCGTTGAACGCAATGCTGTGTTCGCCGAGCAGGTTCAAGCGACCGTTGCCACGAATGTCTTGCAGACGGGCGGCGACGGTTTCGGTGTTTACGGTGTCCGGGTGTTCGCCTTCGAGACCGAGCAGTACGGCCTTGTCGCTGCCGTGTCCTTTGCCGGTGGCGCCGAGCGAGCCGTAGAGCTCGACTTTGACGCAGGTGGTTGCCGCCAGCAGCCCTTCACGGCGCAAGCCTTCGACGAAACGTGCAGCGGCGCGCATCGGGCCGACGGTGTGGGAGCTGGAGGGGCCGATGCCAATCTTGAACAGGTCGAACACGCTTAGCGACATGGTTGTTCTCCGGTTTCTTGTTATAGGAATTGGCGGAAATCCGAGGCTATACACGGTCCCCTGTAGGAGCTGGCTTGCCGGCGATGACGATCCGTCAGTCACCTCAGTGGTGACGGTCAGGCCCTCATCGCTGGCAAGCCAGCTCCTACAGGGTTTTGTAGCGTTCTTGAAAATGGGGGCGAATCAACCGCCCCCTATAGATCAAGCGTAGCTTTCGATCGACGGGCAGGCGCAGACCAGGTTGCGATCACCGAAGACGTTGTCGACGCGACCGACCGGCGGCCAGTATTTGCCTTCGATCAGCGACGCAACCGGGTACACCGCTTGCTCGCGGCTGTACGGATGACTCCACTCGCCGACCAGTTCCGCCGCGGTATGCGGGGCGTTTTTCAGCGGGTTGTCTTCCTTGTCCAGCGTGCCGTTTTCCACCGCGCGGATTTCTTCGCGGATGCGGATCATGGCGTCGCAGAAGCGGTCCAGCTCTTCCTTGGATTCGCTTTCGGTCGGCTCGATCATCAACGTGCCGGCCACCGGGAACGACATGGTCGGGGCGTGGAAACCGAAGTCGATCAGGCGCTTGGCAACGTCATCGACGCTGATGCCGCTGCTGTCTTTCAACGGACGCAGGTCGAGGATGCATTCGTGCGCCACCAGGCCGTTGCTGCCGGTGTAGAGCACTGGATAGTGCTCTTCGAGGCGACGGGAAATGTAGTTGGCATTGAGGATCGCCAGTTGCGAAGCGCGCTTGAGGCCCGCGCCACCCATCATGCGAATGTACATCCAGGTGATCGGCAGAATGCTCGCGCTGCCGAACGGTGCCGCGCAGACCGCGCCTTCCTTGCGTTCCATCTGGGCGTGGCCCGGCAGGAACGGGGTCAGGTGCGATTTCACGCCGATCGGGCCGACGCCCGGGCCGCCACCGCCGTGGGGGATGCAGAAGGTTTTGTGCAGGTTCAGGTGGGACACGTCGCCGCCGAACTTGCCCGGTGCGCACAGGCCGACCATCGCGTTCATGTTGGCGCCGTCGATGTACACCTGGCCGCCGTTGTCATGAATGATGCCGCAGATTTCGCGGATGCCTTCTTCGAACACGCCGTGGGTCGACGGGTAAGTGATCATCAGCGCGGCGAGGTGTTCGCGGTGCTCGATGGCCTTGGCGCGCAGGTCTTCGATGTCGACGTTGCCACGGGCGTCGCAGGCGGTCACGACCACACGCATGCCGGCCATATTGGCGGTTGCCGGGTTGGTGCCGTGGGCGGACGACGGGATAAGGCAGATGTCGCGACGGTCTTCGCCACGGCTCTGGTGATAAGCACGAATCGCCAGCAGGCCGGCGTATTCACCTTGGGAACCGGCGTTCGGTTGCAGCGAGATCGAGTCGTAACCGGTGGCGGCGCAGAGCATCGCTTCCAGTTCGTCGGTCAGTTGCTGGTAGCCGGCGCTTTGCTCGGCCGGAGCGAACGGGTGCAGGGCACCGAATTCAGCCCAGGTCACCGGGATCATTTCGCTGGCGGCGTTGAGCTTCATGGTGCACGAACCCAGCGGGATCATGGTGCGGTCCAGGGCCAGGTCCTTGTCGGCGAGCTTGCGCAGGTAGCGCATCAGCTCGGTTTCCGAGTGATAACGGTTGAACACTGGGTGGCTGAGGATCGGCGATTGACGAACCAGCGCGGCCGGCAGGGTGCTTTGCACGGAAGCGGCGAGGGCGGCGAAGTCTGGCAGCGCCTTACCGTCGGCGAACAGGGCCCACAGGGTTTCGATGTCAGCTTGCGCGGTGGTCTCGTCGAGGGACAGGCCCAGGCGTTCGCCATCGATCACCCGCAGGTTGATCTGCTGTGCACGCGCCTTGTCATGCAGCTTGGCGGTGTTGGCGCCGGTGTTCAGGGTCAGGGTGTCGAAGAAGCTGGCTTGCTCGACGGTCAGGCCCAGTGCGCTCAGGCCTTTGGCGAGGATCGCGGTCAGGTGATGAATGCGGTTGGCAATCTGGGTCAGGCCTTTCGGGCCGTGGTACACGGCGTACATGCTGGCGATGTTGGCCAGCAGAACCTGCGCGGTGCAGATGTTGCTGGTGGCCTTCTCGCGGCGGATGTGTTGCTCGCGGGTCTGCATGGCCAGGCGCAGGGCCGGCTTGCCGAAGCGGTCCACGGAGACACCGACCAGACGGCCCGGCATGTCACGCTTAAACGCATCCTTGGTGGAGAAGTAAGCCGCGTGCGGGCCACCGAAGCCCAGCGGCACGCCGAAGCGCTGTGCGCTGCCGATGGCCACGTCGGCGCCGAACTCGCCCGGCGGGGTCAGCACGGTCAGGGCCAGCAGGTCGGCAGCCACGGCAACCAGAGCGTTGGCCGCGTGGAAGCGTTCGGTCAGCTCGCGGTAGTCGAAGACGTCACCGTTGCTTGCCGGGTATTGCAGCAAGGCGCCGAAGAACGGCGTCACGTCGGTCAGTTCCAGCTCGTCGCCGACCACTACGTCGATGCCCAAAGGCTCGGCACGGGTGCGCAATACGTCGAGGGTTTGCGGGTGGCAATGAACCGAGGCGAAGAATGCGTGGCTGCCCTTGTTCTTGCTCAGGCGTTTGCAGAAGGTCATGGCTTCGGCAGCGGCGGTGGCTTCGTCCAGCAGCGAGGCGTTGGCGATCGGCAGGCCGGTCAGGTCGCTGATCAGGGTCTGGAAGTTCAACAGCGCTTCGAGACGGCCCTGGGAAATTTCTGGCTGGTACGGGGTGTAGGCGGTGTACCAGGCCGGGTTTTCCAGCAGGTTGCGCAGGATCGGCGACGGCGTGTGGGTGCCGTAGTAGCCCTGGCCGATGTAGGTCTTGAACAGCTGGTTCTTGGCGGCGATGCCTTTGATCAACGTCAGGGCGTCGGCTTCGCTCAGGCCGTCTTCGAGGCCGAGGACGCTGGTGCCTTTGATGCTGTCCGGAATGACGCTGGCGCTCAGGGCTTCCAGGGAGTCGAAACCGAGGCTGTTGAGCATCGCTTGCTCATCGCCGGAACGCGGGCCGATGTGGCGCGCGATGAATTCGTTGGCGGTGGTCAGATTAACTTGAGTCATGTTCGTGCTCCTCAGGCTTCGGCGTTGGCTTTGATCAGACGGTCGTACGCGTCCTGATCCAGCAGTTTGGCGACAGCCGAGGCGTCGGTTGGCTGGAAGCGGAAGAACCAGCCTTCGCCCAGCGGATCTTCGTTGACCAGTTCCGGGCTGCTGTCCAGCGCCGGGTTCACTTCCAGCACTTGGCCGTCGAGTGGCATGTACACGCCGCTGGCGGCTTTTACCGATTCCACGGTGGCGGCTTCTGCGCCTTTTTCGTAGGACTGCAGCTCAGGCAGTTGTACGAAAACCACGTCGCCCAAGGCGTTCTGCGCGAATGCGGTGATGCCGACGGTGACGCTGCCATCAGCTTCGGTACGCAGCCATTCGTGATCTTCAGTAAAACGCAACTCGCTCATGGAAACTCCTAAGGGGCCAGACTCGTCTGGTGGACGCGATTGAATGCTTGGGCATAAGCCCTGATTTATGCGGGGTTACTTAGCAAAATCGCGGCCAATTTGATTTTATTGTTTTAAATCAATTGGTTAGGAGTTTGTTTTGACAGTGCGTTTTTGAGGGGTGTAGCGAAATCGCTACAGTCGAGTGCGGACAAAAAAGTATAGGTGGATCAAAGCCTTGTGCTGCGGTGATCTCGCGAAGGTGTAGCGATATCGTTCCGCTGTAGCGCTTTCAGTACAGGTGGAGGTCGTTTTCAGATGCTCCACGGTCTGTAGGAGCCGGCTTGCCGGCGATGGCATCACCGCGGTGCAACTGACAAACCGAGGAGATGCCATCGCCAGCAAGCCGGCTCCTACAGGTCGAGGTTCATCGAAAGAATACGTTCGAACCAACAGCGATTACGGCTTGTTGGGGATGCCGTACTTGCGCAGCCGATGGGCAATCGCGGTGTGGGAAGTTTGCAGGCGGCTGGCCAGTTGCCGGGTGGAGGGGTAGCTGACGTAGAGTTTTTCCAGCAGGGTTTTCTCGAACTCTTCCATCGCCTGTTCCAGGCTGTCGACGTCGGTGTCGCTCTGGCGCGCCACGGAGGTGCCGGCGATGTCGAGGTCGCCGATGTCCACCAGGCTGCTTTCGCAAATCGCCGCCGCGCGGAAGATCACGTTCTGCAGTTGCCGCACGTTGCCGGGCCAACGGTTGCCCAAAAGCGCCGGGTAAGTGCCGGGTGCCAGGCGACACACCGGTCGCTGAATCTGCGCGCAGGCCTGCTGCATGAAGTAGCGCGCCAGCAGCAGAATGTCCTGGCCACGTTCGCGCAGCGGCGGGACTTCGACGTTCAGCACATTGAGGCGATAGAACAGGTCTTCGCGGAACGTGCCTTCGCTGACCATTTTTTCCAGGTTGCGGTGGGTGGCGCTGAGGATCCGTACGTTGACCTTGACCTCGCGGTCGCCACCGACCCGGCGGAAGCTGCCGTCGTTGAGGAAGCGCAGCAACTTCGCCTGCAAGTACGGCGACATTTCGCCGATCTCATCGAGAAACACCGTGCCCTGGTTGGCCAGTTCCATCAGCCCCGGTTTGCCACCGCGTTGCGCACCGGTGAACGCGCCGGGGGCGTAGCCGAACAGCTCGCTTTCGGCGAGGTTCTCCGGCAATGCCGCGCAGTTCAACGCCAGGAACGGCGAGCTGTGCCGCGCGCTGATGGCGTGGCAGGCGCGGGCGACGAGTTCTTTGCCGGTGCCGGTTTCGCCCTGGATCAACAGCGGCGCATCGAGCGCGGCCACCCGCTGGGCGCGGGCCTTGAGCGTGCGGATAACTGGCGATTCACCGAGCAGCGCATCGAACCCTTCGGCGTGGTCGTGGTGCAGCGCCGACAGGCGTTCGCCGATGCGGTTTGGCTGATAGAGGGTCAGCAAGGCGCCGGCGTCGGTGATCGGCGTGGCGTCGAGCAACAGGGTCTGACCGTTGACGGTAATCTCGCGCAGGGGCAAACGGAAGCCGTGTTCCAGCAGGGCGTCGAGCAGCGCCGGATCGGCGAACAGCTCCGCGACACTTTCACCGGCCGGTTCGCGACCGTACAACGCGATCAATGCCGGGTTGGCCAGGAGCACCTTGCCGGCGCTGTCCAGGGCCAGCACCGGATCGGTCATCGCCGCGAGCAACGCATCGAGCTGCAGGTGCCGGCGCTGACCGGGAAGGATGTCGACCACCGTCATGGCCTGCACGCCGCGCACGCTGAGCAGGGCGTCGCGCAGCTCTTCGAGCACGTCCGGGCTGAGTGTCGGCGCATCGATGTAGACGTTGGGCGGAACCATTTCCACCGCATCCAGATTGAGATTGCGCCCACCGAGCAGGGCCAGGACTTCCTGGGTAATGCCGACGCGGTCGATGAAGCTGACGTGGATACGCATGGGGCGGTTTTTGGTTCTGGAATGCGGAGGGTGGCAAGTATGCCTTGGAGGAGGGGTTCAGGTGAAATCCGCTGATGGGACCGCTACCTGTAGGAGCCGGCTTGCTGGCGATCGCATCGCCTCGGTTTGTCTGATTCACCGAGGTGATGCCATCGCCAGCAAGCCGGCTCCTACAGGTTTTGTGGTGTGCAGGGTTATTCGAAGTGTTCGAGGTTCACCGGGTCGCCGGACTTCATGTCCAGCTGCTTGCGGATGTCTTCGAACATCAGGTCGTAATGCTTGTGGACTGAGCCGATCTGGCTGTGTGCTTTCGGAATTCCGTACTTCTCGGCAATTCTTGTCACATCCCTGGCGAAGTTGTAGGCCTCCTCCTTGGGCAGGAAGAAGGGCTCTGACATGTCCTTGCCCTGAATGCTGCCATGCAGGGTGAACTGGATGCCTTTTTCCCCTTTGTCGTTCTTGCTAACTTCATAGTCGAGGTGCACGTTGTAGCTGACATCGTCCGGTGTCAGTGCGTGGCGCTCGATGTGCAGGTGACCGGGCTCGAACTGTGCCATTGACGGTTCTCCTTATAAATAAGTGATGCCAGGTTTAGCCGTGCTGATACGGGTGCCGGCCGTGCCCTGGACGATGGCCTCGATGTCTGAGAGTGAACCGATCACCGCGACTTTTCCAGTATGGCGCGCGAACTCGCAGGCTGCCTGAACCTTCGGCCCCATGGAGCCGGCGGCGAAACCGAGTTTTTCCATTTCGTCCGGGTGCGCCTCGCCGATGGCTTTCTGCGTGGGTTTGCCGTAATCGATGAAGGCGGCGTTGACGTCGGTGGCGATCACCAGCAGATCGCTGTCGAGTTGTTCGGCCAGCAGCGCCGAGCACAGGTCCTTGTCGATCACCGCTTCCACGCCTTGCAACTTGCCGTGGGCGCCGTACATCGTTGGGATGCCGCCACCGCCGGCGCAGATCACGATGCTGCCTTTTTCCAGCAGCCACTTGATCGGGCGGATTTCGAAGATGCGTTTCGGTCTCGGGCTGGCCACCACGCGACGGAACTTGTCGCCGTCCGGGGCAATCGCCCAGCCTTTTTCAGCGGCGAGTTTTTCCGCTTCCGCCTTGGCGTACACCGGGCCGATGGGTTTGGTCGGGTTCTGGAATGCGGGGTCGTTGGCGTCGACTTCGACCTGGGTCAGGAGCGTGGCGAAGGGCACCTCGAAGTCCAGCAGGTTGCCCAGTTCCTGTTCGATGATGTAGCCGATCATGCCTTCGGTTTCGGCGCCGAGCACGTCCAGCGGATAAGGCGACACCGAGGTGTAGGCCGCCGCCTGCAACGACAGCAGGCCGACCTGCGGACCGTTGCCGTGGGCGATCACCAGTTCGTTGCCGGCATGGATCTTGGCGATTTGTTCCGTGGCGATCCGGATGTTGGCGCGTTGATTGTCCGCGGTCATGGGTTCACCACGGCGGAGCAGGGCGTTACCGCCCAGAGCAACGACGATACGCATGATTCAGTCCTTCCATTAAAGAGATTACGAGCGACTCGGTTCCTTTGTCGAAACCCGGTCAATGTGGGAGCGAGCCTGCTCGCGATTACCATTTCACATTCAACAATGAAGTTGGCTGTTACTCCGCTATCGCGAGCAGGCTCGCTCCCACAGGGGTGGTGTGCCTGCAGAAGGAGCCGGGTCAGCCGTTAGAGGTCAGCCAGGGTCGATACCAGGATCGCCTTGATCGTGTGCATGCGGTTTTCCGCTTGCTCGAAGGCGATGCAGGCAGGCGACTCGAACACGTCGTCGGTGACCTCGATGCCGTTGGACAGGTGCGGATACTGCTCGGCAATCTGCTTGCCGACCTTGGTGTCGCTGTTATGGAACGCCGGCAGGCAGTGCATGAACTTGGTGCGCGGGTTGCCGGTGGCTTTCATCAGTTCCGCGTTGACCTGATAAGGCAGCAGTTGCTGGATGCGTTCGGCCCAGGCTTCGACCGGTTCGCCCATCGACACCCAGACGTCGGTGTGGATGAAGTCCACGCCCTTGACCGCCGCTTTCGGGTCTTCGGTCAGGGTGATGCGGGCGCCGCTTTCTTCGCCGTATTTCTTGCAGCGCGCGACCAGGTCATCAAGGGGCCACAGCGCTTTCGGCGCGCAGATGCGCACGTCCATGCCCAGCTTGGCGCCGATCAGCAGCAGCGAGTTGCCCATGTTGTTGCGCGCGTCGCCGAGGTAGGCGTAGCTGATCTCGTGGATTGGCTTGTCCGCGTGTTCACGCATGGTCAGCACGTCGGCGATCATTTGCGTCGGGTGGTATTCGTCGGTCAGGCCGTTGAACACGGGCACGCCGGCGAACTTGGCCAGCTCTTCGACAATTTCCTGCTTGAAGCCACGGTATTCGATGGCGTCGTACATGCGCCCGAGCACTCGGGCAGTGTCCTTCATGCTTTCCTTGTGGCCGATCTGCGAGGAATTCGGGTCGATGTAAGTGACGTTGGCGCCCTGGTCATAGGCCGCGACTTCGAAGGCGCAACGGGTACGGGTCGAAGTCTTTTCGAAGATCAGCGCGATGTTGTTGCCTTTGAGGTGTTGCTGCTCGGTGCCGGTGTACTTGGCGCGCTTGAGGTCGCGGGACAGGTCGAGCAGGTAACGCAGCTCGCGGGGCGTGTGGTGCTCCAGGCTGAGCAGGTTACGGTTGTGGATGTTGAACGCCATGATGATTCTCCTTGAGTTCGGTAATCGTCCCGGCCGCTACCGGGTCAGTGCGGCCGGGGGGATGGTCGTTTAGTAGTCGATAGGGTCGCGGACGATCGGGCAGGTCATGCAGTGGCCGCCGCCACGGCCGCGTCCGAGTTCGCCGGCGCTGATGGTGATGACTTCCACGCCCGCCTTGCGCAACAGGGTGTTGGTGTAGGTGTTGCGGTCATAACCGATCACCACGCCAGGCTCCACGGCCACCACGTTGTTGCCGTCGTCCCACTGCTCGCGTTCGGCGGCGAAGCTGTTGCCGCCGGTTTCCACCACGCGCAACGCCTTGAGGTTGAGGGCCTTGGCCACGACGTCGAGGAAACTGGCTTCTTCGCGACGGATGTCGATGCCACCTTGTTTGCTTTCGTCAGGCTGCAGGGTGAAGGCGACGATCTGGTTCACCACTTCCGGGAAGATCGTTACCAGGTCGCGGTCGCAGAAACTGAACACCGTGTCCAGGTGCATCGCTGCGCGGGATTTCGGCAGGCCGGCGACGACGACTTTTTCCACAGCCTTGTTCTTGAACAGGTTCAGCGCCAGTTGGCCGATGGCCTGGCGGGACGAGCGTTCACCCATGCCGATCAGGACCACGCCGTTGCCGATCGGCATCACGTCGCCGCCTTCGAGGGTGGAGCTGCCATGGTCCTTGTCCGGGTCGCCGTACCAGATCTCGAAGTCGGCGTTGGTGAATTGCGGATGGAATTTGTAGATCGCCGTGGTCAGCAGGGTTTCCTGGCGACGTGCCGGCCAGTACATCGGGTTCAGCGTCACGCCACCGTAGATCCAGCAGGTGGTGTCGCGGGTGAACTGGGTATTCGGAAGTGGTGGCAGGATGAAGCTGGAGTGGCCGAGGAAGTCGCGGAACATCTGGATGGTCTTGCCACCAAAACTGTCCGGCAGGTCATCGGCCGAGACACCGCCGATCAGGAACTCAGCGATCTTGCGCGGCTCCAGGCTGCGCAGCCATGACTTCGTTTCGTTGATCAACCCCAAGCCGACTGAATCGGCGGTGACTTTGCGCTCGAGAATCCAGTCGAGGGCTTCAGGGATCGCGACGATGTCGGTCAGCAGGTTGTGCATTTCCAGCACGTCTATCCCACGTTCACGCATTTTGGTGACGAAGTCGAAATGGTCACGCTTCGCCTGGGCGACCCACAGCACATCATCGAAAAGCAGTTCGTCGCAGTTGTTCGGGGTCAGCCGCTGGTGGGCCAGGCCGGGGGAGCAAACCATGACTTTGCGCAGTTTGCCGGCTTCGGAATGCACGCCGTACTTAACTTTTTCCGTGGTCATTACAGTGTTCCTCCAGATGACAAAACAATCGGGTATTACAGAGTCAGGAAGCCGTCATACAGCCCGTAAGCCGCCACGAGGGCGCCCACGATCACGGCTGCAAAAATCAGCTTCTCGACGTTGGTGAAAATCGGTTTGCCGAGTTCTCGCTTGGCCTTGGCGAACAGGACGACTCCGGGCGCATAGAGCAGGGCAGACAACAGCAAATATTTGGTGCCCCCTGCGTAGACGAGCCAGACCGCGTAGATCACCGCAATGGCACCGATGAGCAAATCCTTCGAGCGTTCTCCCGGGTCGTTTTCATAGCTCTCGCCGCGCACCGCCAGCAGCAGTGCATACGCCGCGGACCACAGATACGGCACCAGAATCATTGAGGTGGCGAGGTAGATCAGCGACAGGTAAGTACTGGCGGAAAACAACGTGATGATCAGGAACAGCTGCACCATCGCGTTGGTCAGCCACAAGGCATTGACCGGCACATGGTTGGCGTTCTCCCGGCGCAGGAATTCCGGCATGGTGTGGTCCTTGGCGGCGGCGAACATGATCTCCGCACACAGCAGCACCCATGACAGCAACGCGCCAAGCAGGGAAATGATCAGGCCGACGCTGATCAGCACTGCGCCCCAATGACCGACCACATGCTCCAGCACCGCAGCCATCGACGGGTTCTGCAGTTTCGCCAGTTCCGGTTGGGTCATGATGCCCAGAGACAGTACGTTCACCAGCACCAGGAACAACAGCACGGTGATGAAGCCGATCACGGTGGCTTTACCGACGTCGCTGCGTTTTTCCGCCCGGGCCGAGAAAATGCTCGCGCCTTCGATGCCGATGAACACCCAGACGGTGACCAGCATCATTTTGCGCACCTGGTTCATCACGCTGCCCAGGTCGGGGTTTTTCACGCCCCAGATGTCAGCGGTGAAGATGTCGAGCTTGAAGGCGAAAATCGCGATCAGCACAAACAGCAGCAGCGGCACGACCTTGGCGACGGTGGTCACCAGGTTGATGAACGCCGCTTCCTTGATCCCGCGCAGGACGAGGAAGTGCACGCCCCAGAGCAGCACCGATGCGCCGATTATCGCGGCAACGGTATTGCCTTCGCCGAAGATCGGAAAGAAGTAGCCGAGGGTGCTGAACAGCAGGACGAAGTAACCGACGTTACCGAGCCAGGCACTGATCCAGTAACCCCACGCGGAGGAGAAACCCATGTAGTCGCCGAATCCGGCCTTGGCGTAGGCGTAAACACCGCCGTCCAGGTCAGGTTTGCGATTGGCGAGGGTCTGGAACACGAAGGCGAGTGTCAGCATGCCTACGGCAGTGATGGCCCAACCGATCAGCACCGCGCCGACGTCGGCACTGGCGGCCATGTTCTGGGGCAAAGAGAAGATCCCGCCACCAATCATCGAGCCGACAACCAACGCGACAAGTGCACCGAGTTTCAGTTTTCCGGGGGATTCAGACATTGCATGACTCCAATGCAGGAGAAGAGAGACAACAGATTAGTTCTGTTAGCAATTCAGTCAGCTGACATAGATCAGTGCATGGGCACATTCCATTGTTAATGAAAGACTTATGAATCTTTCCCGGGCATGAAGCGTTCGCCGCAAAAGCCCGATCCAGAGGCCTCGACTCATACAAAAGGAATAACTCCAATTGCTTGGAACTTTTACGCTAGTTCGTTTTCTGCGTTCCGCAAATTTTTGACTCCTGTTTCCATTGTGGAATCGATTAATTAGGATTGACCCACAAATTTGCTCTTTGCCCTTACGCTTATAGAATCATCGGTTATAAATAAACGGCGCTGCTTGGCGTTATTCAACAAACGTTATTACGCTGTATCTATTTAGTTAAAAGTTACCTTGTGACGGTTTAACGACCGTGGTCGCCTTGGCCGAATCGGTTTCATCAATGGAGACGCGCGAATGTCGCAACCGACGCAAAAGCTTCGCCTGAGTGCATTGATCGCGCTGGTGGTGGGATCGATGATTGGCGGGGGGATTTTCTCCTTGCCGCAGAACATGGCAGCCCGGGCCGATGCCGGCGCGATATTGATCGGTTGGGCGATCACCGCCGTCGGCATGCTGACCCTGGCCTTCGTGTTCCAGACCCTGGCCAATCGCAAACCCGAGCTGGATTCCGGGGTGTACGCCTACGCCAAGGCCGGGTTCGGCGACTACATGGGCTTCTCTTCGGCCTGGGGCTACTGGATCAGCGCCTGGCTGGGCAACGTCGGTTATTTCGTTCTGCTGTTCAGCACCCTCGGTTATTTCTTCCCGGTGTTTGGCCAGGGCAACACGCCGATTGCCATCGGCTGCGCGTCGGTGTTGCTGTGGGCCGTGCATTTCCTGGTGATGCGCGGGATCAAGGAGGCGGCGTTCATCAACCAGGTGACCACCGTGGCCAAGATCGTGCCGCTGATCATGTTCATCGTCATCGCCGCCGTGGCGTTCAAGGCAGACATTTTTACCCGTGATATCTGGGGCCGCAGCAACCCGAATTTCGGCGGTGTGATGGATCAGGTGCGCAACATGATGCTGGTGACGGTGTTTGTTTTTATCGGCATCGAAGGTGCCAGTGTCTATTCGGCGCGGGCGGAGAAACGCTCGGATGTCGGGCGGGCGACGGTCATCGGTTTCCTCGGGGTGCTGGCGCTGTTGGTGCTGGTGAACGTGTTGTCGCTGGGGATCATGAGTCAGCCGGAACTGGCCAACCTGCAGAACCCGTCGCTGGCGGCGGTGCTGGAACACATCGTCGGGCCGTGGGGCGCCTTGTTGATCAGCGTCGGTCTGGCGATTTCACTGCTTGGCGCGCTGTTGTCCTGGGCGCTGCTCTGCGCCGAAATCCTCTTCGCCACGGCCAAGGACAAGACCATGCCGGCCTTCCTGAAAAAGGAAAACGCCAACCATGTGCCGGTCAACGCGCTGTGGCTGACCAACGTGATGATTCAACTTTTCCTGCTGATCACGCTGTTTTCGGAGGGGACTTACACCAGCCTGATCTACCTCGCGTCCTCGATGATTCTGGTGCCTTACCTGTGGTCGGCGGCTTATGCGGTGCTGCTGAGCGGGCGCGGTGAAACCTATGAACACGCCTCGGCGGAGCGGACCAAGGACTTGATGATTGGCGGCATTGCCCTGGGTTATGCGGTGTGGTTGTTGTACGCCGGCGGGGTCAAGTATTTGCTGCTGTCGGCGCTGCTGTATGCGCCGGGGGTGATTCTGTTCGCCAAGGCCAAGCACGAACAGGGCGAACCCTTGTTCACGACCATCGAAAAGGGGATTTTTACCGGCGTCATGATCGGCGCGGGCCTGGCGGCCTACGGGTTGTACAGCGGCTTGCTGTCGCTGTGAGGTTGTCGCTGGCGTACCAGCCGCCCTATGACTGGCCGGCGATGATGGGTTTTTTGTCGGCCCGGGCAGTGGCCGGGATGGAAACCGTGGTCGATGGCGTGTATTCGCGCAGCATCGGTCTGGACGGTATTCACGGCGCGTTTTCGATCAGGCCCGGGGCGGGTGATGCGCTGGAGGTGACGCTGGATTTCCCTGACCCAGCGGCGGTGCCGCAGATCGTGGCGCGGCTGCGGCGGATGTTTGATCTGGATGCGGATCTGCCGGCGATCCATCGGCAGCTGAAGGCTGATCCACTGATGACGCGGTTGATTGCCGAGCGACCGGGCTTGCGGATTCCGGGGGCGTGGGACGGTCTGGAACTGGCGATTCGTGCGGTGTTGGGTCAGCAGATCACGGTGGGGGCGGCGATCAGGTTGGCGGGGAAACTGGTGGCGCAGTATGGGTCACCGCTGGCGTCGGTTTTTCCCGGTGTTGTTTATGTGTTTCCTGAGGCGGATGTATTGGCGGCGGCGGATCTGGCGACGTTGGGCATGCCGAAAAGTCGGGGCCGGACATTGTCGGGCGTGGCGCAGGCGTTGCTCGATGATCCGCAGTTGTTCGAGCCGGGCCGCGAGGGCAGTGTGGCGCGGTTGCTGGCATTGCACGGGATTGGCGACTGGACGGCGCAGTACATCGCGTTGCGACAGTTGCGGGAGATGGATGCGTTTCCGAGTGGGGATGTGGGGTTGATCAATGCGTTGTCGGCGCTTGAAGGGGAGCGGGTGACGGCCCGGGAGTTGTTGGCGCGGGCGGAAGGCTGGCGGCCTTGTCGAGGGTATGCGGCGCAGGTGCTTTGGACTTCGTTGAGTCGGGCTGACTGAGCGGGTCCGGGATTTTTAGTGATTGATCTGACGCTATCGCGAGCAGGCTCGCTCCCACATTGGACCTGTGTCGATCACAAAACCTGTGGGAGCGAGCCTGCTCGCGATAGGGTCACCACCACTGCGCGCGGTGGGAACCCAATTCGGAGGCCGGAAGCGCCCACTGCAACGGCGTCCCGGTGATTTTCAGCGGCACATGCAGCCGATGCGCCGGCCCCCAGGGCGTCTGCTCCACCAACAGGCCCTGATCGTTTTTATCCTCCGCCCGCAACAGCTCATCCGTCCCCGGACCCTGTTCAATCAGCAGCTTCGCCGTGCGCGCCAGGGACAGCCGCGCCGATCCACCCCGTCCCAGCAACATGATCGCCGCAGCCGCCATCAAATACCCCGTCGCATGATCCAGCGCCTGCACCGGCAACGGCGTCGGTTTGTCCGCTTTCTTCCACTGTCTGCCGGCCTCGGCAATCCCGCTGCTCATCTGCACCAGGCTGTCGAAGCCGCGACGGTTCTGCCAGGGCCCGCTCCAGCCGTAGGCGTTCAGGCAGACATCGATCAGGCCGGGCGCGAGCGCCTCTCTTTCAGCGACCCCGTAACCCAGGTGTTCCAGCGCATCGGCGCGGTAACCGTGGAGCAGAATGTCGGCGTCCTTGAGCAGGTTTTCAAAGACGGCGCGATCGGTCTGATCGTGCAGGTCCAGGCGTGCGCAGCGTTTGCCCAGCGTGACTTCCGGCACCACGCCGGGCTCGTTCCAGGTCGGTGGGTCGATGCGCAAAACGTCTGCGCCGAGGCCGGCGAGAAAGCGACTGGCGACCGGGCCGGCAAGCACGCGAGTCAGGTCAAGCACCTTGATTCCGGCCAACGGCCGCGCCACGGATCCTTGCCACGATGACGGCGATTCAGGGGGGCCGGCGCTGAACTGAATCAGCGGCTCGGCGTTGACGGCTTGGCCTTGGGGGTGCGCCTGCCATTGCGTCCAGCTGCGCATTTCGGCGGCACAGCCACCGGCTTCGACCACGGCGGTTTCCAGATCGGTTGTCGCCCATTGCGCAACCCTGGCTGCCACAGCGGCACGATCGGCGCAGGCACCGAGCACTTTCTCGGCGGCGGCGCGGTGATGAGGGGCGTTGGTGTGCAGGCGAATCCAGCCGTCCCGGGTCGCGTAGTCACCGGCGACCGGGTCCCACAGCGGCGGAACGCTCCAGCCCTGTGGGCGGATCGACGTGGCGAACCAGAACGAGGCGAGGCGCCGGTCGACTTCAAGGTTGGGCAAGCGCCCGGTCTGCCGATGCAGCAGCTCGCTGACGGCCTGGCCGGCGGCGGCAATGCTGGCGCAGGCCAGGTCGGTGACGGCGAACGCCGAGGGCAGGGCGCCGTTCGAAGTGAATGCGATCGGGGTGTGGGGCAAGCCGAGTGCGGCTTGAATGGACGTGAGTAAACCAGTCATCGAAGGCCCTCCGGATATTCCCCTGTAGGAGCGAGCTTGCTCGCGAAAAACGTTTGGACAACGCGTTTCTTCAGGCGACCCACGTTATCGTTGTCGTCCATCGCGAGCAAGCTCGCTCCTACAGGGGATTTGCGGTGTGGCTTTATACGCGGAACTGATCCATCAATTTCATCTGGTGGGTGGTCAGCGAGTTGAGCTGGCTGCTGATCTGCGCCGATTCGGTGGCCTGGCCGGTCAGGGTTTCGGTCACGGTGCGGATTGCCGAGACGTTGCGGTTGACCTCTTCGGCCACGGCGCTTTGCTGCTCGGCGGCGCTGGCGATCTGCAGGTTCATGTCGCTGATTACCGTGACCGCATCGCTGATTTTGCTCAGGGCCTGCACCGCTTGCTGGATCTGCCCGGCGTTGCTGTGGGCCTGGGTCTGACTCGAATGCATGGTGGCGACCACGCCACGGGTGCCGGTCTGGATGCGTTCGATGACCACGCGAATTTCTTCCACCGAATCCTGCGTGCGTTTGGCCAGGTTTCGCACCTCGTCGGCCACCACCGCAAAGCCGCGACCGCTTTCGCCGGCGCGGGCGGCTTCGATCGCGGCGTTGAGCGCCAGCAGGTTGGTCTGCTCGGCGATGCTGCGGATCACTTCCAGCACCGAACCGATCTGCTCGCTGTTGACCGCCAGCGCTTCGACTTCGGTCACCGCTTTGCTGACTTCGTCGGCCAGTTGATTGATGTCGCGAGTACTGCGCTCGATGATCGACATGCCATCGCGGGCCGATTGATCCGCACCTTTGGCTGCATTGGCGGCGTTGGAAGCGCTGTTGGCGACGTCGTGGGCGGTGGCGCTCATTTCGTTGGAGGCGGTGGCAACCTGGTCGATTTCGCGGAACTGCACCTGCATGCCTTCGCTGGTCTGGCGGGCGATTTCCGAAGACTGGTCGGCGGTGCCACGGGCATCGGTGATGCTCTGCTTGATCTGGGCGACGGTCGGTTGCAGCTTGTCGAGGAAGCGGTTGAACCAGCTCACCAGTTCGCCCAGTTCATCTTTCTTGCTGTAGTGCAGGCGTTGGGTCAGGTCGCCGTCGCCGCTGGCAATCGCCTTGAGCATCTCGGCAACGCTGTTGATCGGCCGGGTCACGCCAGAAGCAGTAAGCCAGATCAGCAACAGGCCAACGAGACCGGCAGCGACCGCCACCAGCACCGCCTGGATCGTGCCGCTTTGCTGGGCATCATCGAGCACCGCTTGCAGCTTCACCGAATCGGCCAGCAGCACCTGCTTGGGCAGGTCGATCACCACACCCCAGGCTTTGGAATCGCTGATCGGGCTGACCGGGTACACCGCACGGATCAGGTCGCCTTGTTCGAGGATCTTCGGTGTGCCACCGCTGAGTAATTGCAGAACGTCCTTGCCTTCCGCGCCCAGGGTTTCGCTGATGCTTTTGCCGACCTTGCTCGCGTCGATGCTGTAGGCGGCAAGCACGCCGCTGCCGGAGACGATCAGCATGTGCCCGGCGCTGTTGAACAGATCACGTTGCGAGTCGACAGACGCCGCTTGCAGCGCATCGAGGGCGATGTCCACGCCGACTACGCCGATGGCTTTGCCGTCCACCAGCAGCGGTACGGAAATGGTGGTCATCAGCATTTCCTTGCCGGCGACGGTGTCGGCGTACGGGTCCAGCAGGCAGGTGCGCTTGTTGTCGCGAGGGCAGGTGTACCAGCTGTTGTACGGGGTTCCGTTGATGCTCTGGGTGGTTTTGGTCATGTCGTCTTCGACCATGATCGTGTTGAGCCCGGTACCGCCGGCACGGCTCCAGTAACTGGCGAAACGCCCGGCTTCGTTGGACTGGCGAGCGGCATCATTGGCGAACTCGCTGTCCTTGCCGTCGAGGCCGTTGGGCTCGAACGCCAGCCAGATGCCGAGCACCTTGCTGTTGCGCTCGAACGCGGTTTTCAGGCTCTGGTTCAACTCTTCGCGCACGGCGCCGGCCTCGAGGGAGCGCTTGGCGGCCATGGTGCGCATGTCCTTGATCTGGTCCGCCAGGGCGGTCACCACCAGCAGGCTTTCGCCGAACGTCTTCTGTACCCGCACAGCTTGCTCGGCGGCCTTGGCTTGCAGCAGGTTCTGCACGCTGGCGGTGAGCATCTTGCTGCTGGAGGCACTGACCAGTTCGTCGTTCTGGTTGGTCTGGTAGAAGTTCATGCTGACGATCAGGACGACCACGCCCAGCAGGCAGAGGCCGGAGAGCAGAACGATTTTCAGGCGGATGGACAGAGAGTCGAACATAGGACGAGCTCGCGAAGGGATGATGTGTTGGCTGTGGGTCGACGCCGACCGCGGTTCGCCAAATCCATTCAGCGCCATTAATTGCACATCGGCGAGGGTCGAGGATGCATGATGGTGGCCCCGACGAACGGTCATGGTTGAACGTTTGCGCGGGAAAAAGTGCCGAAAAGCGCTTTAAAACGGGGATAAGTCGCGGAGTGTGTCAGGTGGTTTGCGGCAGTGATTCCGGTCGCGACCAGATCCACAGATTGCCCAGGCTCATGCCGGCGATGGCCAGGTAGACCGCCCAGCCATGATCGAGCATGACCAGCATCAACCCCGCGCACAGCACCATGCTGACGGTGGCGCTGACCTTGGCCCGCCGCGCGACGATCTTGCCGTTGCTCCAGTTATGGAGGATCGGCCCGAACAGGCGATGGTTTTCCAGCCAGGCACTCAGGCGCGGCGAACTCCTGGTCGCCGCCCAGGCGGCCAGCAGGATGAACTCGGTGGTCGGCAGGCCGGGCACGACGATGGCGATCAGGCCGATGGCGAGGCTGATATAGGCCAGGAGGCCGAACAGGATGCGGGCGAGTTTTGAGGAGGAGCGAGTCATAAAGTAGACGCTTACCCTGTAGGAGCCGGCTTGCCGGCGATGGCGTTTTTGAAATCGCCATCGTCGGAGCGCCGCCCGCAGCAAGCCGGCTCCTACAAGGACGGTGTTGTCAGGCGATTTCGGTGGTGGTGGCGTAGGCCTGTTCCAGCAGAACGGTGAAGCGGTTGAACGCGGCGATGGCGCCTTGATCCAGCTCCGCTTCTTCCTGCTCGGTGAACTGCAAGCCATCCAGGGTTTTGACGAAGCGTTTCCAGCCTTCAGCGCGGCCACTGGCCGGCTCACCGAGGTGACGGGCGCCGAAGGTTTCGCTCAAGCCCAGACCGACAGCCCGCTTGATCAGGAAAGCCGCGCCAAGCTTCGAACCTTCGGACACAAACAGCCAGCCCAGCGCTGCGGCTTTGCTCGGGTTGCTCACTCCCCCGGCAACAGGTGTCGGCACTTCGGTGTCCAGATCGGCCAGGTCAGCCTTGGCCGCTTCGGCCCGGCAGCGCGCCGGCAGGTCGGGAACGATGGCGATCAGTTCGGCATCGTTGTAGAGCGCCACCAGTTCCGACTGGAACAGGTACTGCGCCACCACGAAACGGGCGAAGTTGGCCTGGGTTTCGAACGGGGCGTGGGCTTTGACCAGTGCATCGAGTTTGGTATGAGGCTCGTTGGTGACCTGATTCAAGCGTTGCGAACGCAAAGCGGGGCGTTGAGTCGTGTCCTGAGTAGTCATGAGAAATCCTGGAGAAATGGAAGCACTTGGTAACGAGACGAACAAGCAGGCGCCTGACCGTAAAAAAACCTCACTACGCGCTTCGATAAAAAGTGCGTAGCGAGGCGCAGGGGATCAGATGTCCCAGACCAGGTTGACCGCGAAGTTGCGACCCGGCTGGGTCAGGCGATCGAGGTTGGCCGGTTGCGTCACCGAGGCTTCGCCGACGCTGTCGTAGCCGCGGACGTCATCCCACTGCCAGTATTTCTTGTCCGTCAGGTTGTACAGGCCGGCATTGATCGTGACGTCGTCGGTGACCTTGTAGAAACCGGCCAGGTCGAGCACGCCATAACCCGGTGTCTTGAATTGGGTGCTGGTGCCGTCCGGGGTCTTGAAGGCGCTGCTGTCGACGCGAGTCTTGCGTTTGACCAGCGTCCAGCTCAGCAGCGCACCGTAGTCGTCCTGGTCGTAACCCAGGCCAAACACGCCGGTCAGCGGGTTGACACTGTTCAACGGCTGGCCGTTGTCATCGTTGCGGCCATACAGGTAGGCCACCGAGCCCTGGGTGTAGAGGCCATTCGGAGCGCCGAAGGTGTCGAGGTTCAAGCGGCCCTTGAGCTCCAGACCCTTGATGGTGGCGTGCGCGATGTTATTGCTCTGGAACGTGGTCTCGGTGTAACCGGGCGTGATGGCGTTCTCGTCGATGAAGTCGCGGTACTTGTTGTAGAACACCGCCACGTCGAACGTGCCCGCCTCGAACTGACCGCGCAGACCGGTTTCGTAGCTCTTGCTTTTCTCCGGTTCCAGGTCCGGATTCGGCTCGACACGGTACCCGCCTGCGGTGTTTTCGAAGCGACCATACAAAGCCTTGGCGGTGGGTGTGCGGAAGCCTTCGGCGTACTGACCGTACCAGGTGTAGTTGTCATTGAAACGGTAAGTGGTTCCGAACTTCGGTGAGAGACGATGCCAGGTCTTGGTCTCGTCGCTCACGGCGCCGTTGCCGCTCTGGTCGGCAGTGGCCAGGAACTCGTCGGTGATGTGTGGCTTGAGCTCGGTGTAGTCGTAGCGAGCACCGGGCAGGAACGTCCAGTTGCCCCAGCTGATCTGATCCTGGGCAAACAGGCTGTAGCTGTTGACGGTCGGGTCGGGGAAGTCACTGGCGGGTTTCAGCGTGTCGGTCGCGCTAGGGGCGCCGATTACCCGGCAGGCGCCGAACACGGTCAGACAGGTGCCGCTGCCGGTGCGCAGCCCGGTGACTTTGTCCTGTTTGATGGTGGTGCCATAGGTGACGACGTGGTCGGTATCGGCGATGGCGAAGGCCTTGTCAGCCTGGGCGTCGAACACCCATTGGCGATCCTTGTACGTGGTATCGCGCTCGCGCAACACGGTGCGCGACGGTGCGTAGATTTCCTCGGTGCTCTGGTCGGTCTTGGCGATCTGATAATTCAGCGACCACTTGATGTTGTCGGCCAGAACGCTGTCCAGGCCAAAGCGGTGCTCCAGGCCGAAACGCTCGCGGGAAACGGTGTCATTGCCAGTACGGGATTTATAGAAATTGAAACCGCGTCCTGCGTTGAACGGTCCGCCCACAGCGCTCAACTGATTAGTGTCTCGATCATCCTTGTAGTGCTCGTAGGTCAGACCGAAGCGCGCGTCGTCGGCATAGTTCCAGCCCAGTTTGGCCAGCACGTTGGTAGTGCGCACGTCTTCCGGGTTGGCTTCGGTGCGGTTCAAACCGGTGCCGCCGGTTTCACCATAGGATTCGGTTTCATGGCCGTTGCGTTGGCTCAGGTGCAGCAAGCCGTCGAAATCACCGGTGCGCCCGGCGACGGTGCCCGACGTCAGCCAACTGTCATCCGCCGAGCTGTAGCCGGTCTTCAGGCGTGCGCCGACGTCCTTGCCCGGTTTGATGATGTCGTCCGGGTCCAGCGTGTAGTAGCTGACCGCGCCGCCGATGGCGTTGCTGCCGTAAAGCACGGAAGCCGGCCCGCGCAGGATTTCGACGCGTTTGACGATTTCCGGATCGACGTAGTTGCGGTTGGTCTGGGCGTAAGGGCCGTTGAAGAAGCTGTCCGGGATTTGCACACCGTCCACCTGGGTCAGGACACGGTTGCCGTCGATGCCGCGAATGTTGTAACCGGTGATCCCGGCCCGCTGACCGGCACCGCCCACCGAAACTCCCGGTTCATAACGCACCAGGTCCTTGATGGTGTTGACGTTGTTGCGGTCCAGCTCTTCGCGGGTGTGGACGGTCACGGTGCCCGGCACGCTCTCGATGCTTTGTTCCTGTCGGGTGGCGCTGATGGTCACCTGGTCCAGGTTGAGGGCACCCCCGGTCTGGCGCTTCTCCAGCACGATGTTGTTGTTGCCCAGTTTGCGATAGCTCAGGTTGGTCCCCACCAACAGGCGATCCAGGGCTTTCTCTGGCGACAGGGACCCGCGTACGCCCGGCGAGGCAACGTTTTGTCCCAGTTCGGCCGGCAAACCGACCTGCCAGCCCGTGACGGCGGTAAAGGCATTGAGCGCCGAGACCAGCGACTGCTGCGGGATGGCGAACGCGTAATCGCCCATGCTGCGCGCTGGCTGCTCGGCGGCAGTGGCGGCCATCAGCGATGCGCTGCCGGCCATCAGGATGGCGGCGGTCAGCAGCGAGAGCACGCGGGACGGTGAAGAAGAGTGGCGGGTAAGGCGAGAGGACATCGATAGCGCTCCGTGTCGCACGAATCTTTATAGGTGCTGATCGGCATCTGTGGATGCGAATCAATTGCATTGGCTATAACGAGACGTACGAGCTTCGGCTATCGAGTAAAAATAATTCTCATTTAGTTCAGGATGACCAGCGCGGGGTATTCCTGGAGCCGCGCCGAGGTGATGTGCGCCAGCGAACGGACCACGTCCAGCGGCTGGTCGAGGCGGTAATTACCGGTCACGGCGACATCGGCCAACTGCTCGTTGGTGTTGATGATCCAGCCGGGGTAGTAGCGACGCAGCTCCGCCAGCACCTGGCTCATCGGGCAATTCTCGAACACCAGCCGGCCCTGGACCCAGGCCAGGTCGGTGGCGGCATCGAGCTTGGCCGGGCGGTCGAAACCGTTGGGGCCGATGCGGATGCTCTCACCGGCGGACAAGCGAATCCGTGCGTCGTCGCGGGTGGCGCGCAAATCGACATCGCCGCGCTGCACCCGAACCTGCGCCACGCCATCGAGGTAACGCACGGCGAATGCGGTGTCGTGCACGCTGGCCTTGACCGGGCCGGCGTCGATTTCCAGCGGCTGGCCGCGATGGGCCGGCACTTCGAAAAACGCCTCGCCCTGATACAGGCGGGCGACCCGTTTTTGGTCGTTGATGGTGCTGGAAAACGCCGAATTGGTGTTGAGCAGGACTTTCGAGCCGTCCTCCAGTTGCAGGCGCTGGCGCTCGCCGACCACCGTCAGATGATCGGCCTGGAGGCGCATCGGCAAATTGCTGAAGCTGAACAGACCGAGGATCAGCACAGCCGCTGTGGCCAGCGGTTTCCAGTGCGGGCGCAGGCGCGACAGCACGGTCACTTTGGGCGGCAGGGCGGCCAGATTTTGCGCGCATTGCACCACCTGCGGGCCGTCCCAGATCGCCTGAGCCTTGGCAAAGGCCTCGGCGTGCGAGGGCGCGGCGTCCAGCCATTGGTGGAACTGTCGAGTCTGTTCCTCGCTCGGACTGCCCATGACAATCAACCAGTCCAGGGCCTGGTCCATTGCGCTTGCGGCGTCCTGCGCCGGGGAGGGCGGAGGGGAGCGGTGGGTGTCCGTCACGGTGTTTCCTCGGCAGTGTCTGTGCACGGCTGTTTTTTTAGTGGTGCTTGAAAGTGGGCAAGGGTAGCAAAGCCTTGCGCGCTCAGTCGCCGTTTAACCGCTCGGCGACGCCGATGCAGATGGCCATGATCAGCTTCAGCTCCTTTTGCACGGTGCTCAAGGACACGCCGAGCTGTTCGGAAATCTCCAGGTAACTGTGCCCGTGCAGGCGACTGAGGATGAAGATCTGTTGCTGGCGGGCACTGAGTTCACTGAGGCTCACGTTCAAACGCTCCAGCAATTGTTCGGCATGGGCGGCGTCTTCGGCACTGCTGGCCGGCGCGGCGATGCTTTCCACCACCTCCGGCGGTACGTCGTCGACCATCGTGCGGGACTGGATGCGCCGCGCGCGCAAATGGTCCAGCGCCAGGTTGCGGGCGGTCTGGAACACGAAGGGCTCGAGGTGATCAATGGCCCGCTCGCTGAGCGCACGGGTCACGCGCAGGTAGGTTTCCTGCAGGAGGTCTTCGGCTGTGCTGTGATTGTTGACCATCCGCTCCAACGTGCGCAGCAATGAAACCCGCTGGGCGATGAAGACGTGGTTGAAGCGGGATTGACTCACGGGAGGACCTGATCCATTTCGAGCGAATGATAATGCTTATCATCCGCTGCAATGGTCAAGCACTGATTTGTGAAGGTTTACGCACGACCTTGCAGATAAGTCGCGTAATCGGGGATGCGCTGGGAATGCGCCTGATCCATCAGCGGGCTGCTGAGCAGGTAGTCGGCGCTGCATTCGTTACAGGCGACGGGAATGTTCCAGACCGCTGCGACACGTAGTAATGCCTTGATGTCCGGGTCATGGGGTTGCGGTTCGAACGGGTCCCAGAAAAACACCAGCATGTCGACGCGCTGCTCGGCGATGCGTGCTCCAAGCTGCTGGTCGCCGCCCAAGGGGCCGCTGATCATGCTTTCCACGGGCAGGTCGAGGCGTTGTTGCAATAACAAACCGGTGGTGCCGGTGGCGACCAGTTCGTGATGCGCGAGTTTGTCTTTATGGCGTTCGGCCCAATCGAGCAGGAACACTTTGCAGTGGTCGTGGGCGACGAGGGCAATGCGCTTGCGCGCGGCGACGGTTTTTTGCGTGAAGGTGATACCGATCATGGGGCGTTCCGTAAGCAGGTTACCGGTGATGGTGTTCTTCAGGCCGCCATCGCCAGCAAGCCGGCTCCTACAGGGGATCGGGTACACCGCAACCTGGTAGGAGCCGGCTTGCCGGCGATGGCGATCTCGAGGCCGCCATCGCCAGCAAGCTGGCTCCTACAGAATCGGGTACGACGCAACCCTTGTAGGAGCCGGCTTGCCGGCGATAGCGGCCTCACAGACACAGACCTACTCGGCGTTGCACAGCGCCAGGCAGTTATCGAGCATGCGGTTGGAGAACCCCCATTCGTTGTCGTACCAGGCCAGCACCTTGAGCAACTTGCCGCTGGACTTGGTGTGGTTGGCGTCGAAGATCGACGACAGCGGGTTGTGATTGAAGTCACTGGAAACCAGCGGCAGCGTGTTGTAACCGAGAATCTTCGAATGCTGGCTGGCTTCCTTGAGCAGCGCATTCACTTCATCGGCCGACGCTTCGCGCTTCAACTGCACGGTCAGGTCAACCAGCGACACATTGATCACCGGAACACGCACCGCCATGCCGGTCAGCTTGCCTGCCAGCTCCGGCAGCACCAGGCCCACCGCTTCAGCGGCGCCGGTCTTGCTCGGGATCATGTTCTGCGTGGCCGAGCGCGCGCGGTACGGATCGGTGTGGTAAACGTCGGTCAGGTTCTGGTCGTTGGTGTAGGCGTGGATGGTGGTCATCAAACCGCTTTCGATGCCCAATTCACGGTGCAGCACCTGCGCCACCGGGGCCAGGCAGTTGGTGGTGCACGAGGCGTTGGAAATAATCTGGTGCGATTGGCGCAGAATGTCGTGGTTGACCCCATAAACCACGGTGGCGTCGGCGCCTTTGGCCGGGGCCGAGATGATCACTTTGCGCGCGCCGGCCGTAATATGCGCGGCGGCTTTGGCCCGGTCGGTGAACAGACCGGTGCATTCGAACACCACATCAATCTTTTCTGCAGCCCATGGCAGGTCGGCCGGGTTACGAATGGCGCTCACCGAAATCCGGTCGCCGTTGACGGTCAGGCTTTCCTGATCGTGCTGGACATCGGCGTCGAACGTGCCGTGAACGGTGTCGTACTTGAGGAGATGAGCGTTGATCGAGCTGTCGCCGAGGTCATTGATGGCGACGATCTGCAGATCCTGACGGTAGCCCTGGGTATACAGTGCGCGGAGGACATTACGGCCGATGCGGCCAAAACCATTGATTGCGATTCGAAGAGTCATTTAACAGGGCCGCCGTCGTTTTGTTGTTGGAATTACAAGATTATTCGCATAAAAATAGAAAACAAGCCTTTTTAATGGCAATATTTTGTTCAATCTACAACGAGTGACCTGAATCAACTGGTCCGAATGATCAAGAAAACCGTCTGTCATCCCAGTCACAACGGTACTTGTTCAGCATAGACAATCAGGTCGCCACATCCGTTAGCCTGGAGTTCTACACATGCATCCCCGCGTCCTTGAGGTCACCGAACGGCTTATCGCCCGCAGCCGCGCAACCCGCGAGGCTTACCTTGCGCTCATTCGCGGTGCCGCCAGCGACGGTCCGATGCGCGGCAAGCTGCAATGCGCCAACTTCGCCCACGGCGTGGCCGGTTGCGGCACCGAGGACAAGCAGAGCCTGCGGATGATGAACTCCGCGAACATCGCGATTGTTTCGTCATATAACGACATGCTCTCGGCGCATCAGCCGTACGAAGTCTTCCCTGAACAGATCAAGAAAGCCCTGCGCGAAATCGGTTCGGTCGGCCAGTTCGCCGGCGGCACTCCGGCGATGTGCGATGGCGTGACCCAGGGCGAGCCGGGCATGGAATTGAGCCTGCCGAGCCGCGAGGTGATTGCGCTGTCCACGGCGGTGGCCCTGTCCCACAACATGTTCGATGGCGCGCTGATGCTCGGCATCTGCGACAAGATCGTGCCGGGCCTGATGATGGGTGCGTTGCGCTTCGGTCACCTGCCGATGATCTTCGTACCGGGCGGCCCGATGGTTTCGGGTATTTCCAACAAGCAGAAAGCCGACGTGCGCCAGCGTTATGCCGAAGGCAAGGCCACCCGCGAAGAGCTGCTGGAATCGGAAATGAATTCCTACCACAGCCCCGGCACCTGCACTTTCTACGGCACCGCCAACACCAACCAGCTGCTGATGGAAGTCATGGGCCTGCACTTGCCGGGCGCCTCTTTCGTCAACCCGAACACCCCGTTGCGCGAAGCCCTGACCCGTGAAGCGGCGCATCAGGTCACACGCCTGACCAAGCAGAACGGCCACTTCATGCCGATCGGCGAAATCGTCGACGAGCGTTCGATCGTCAATTCCATCGTCGCGCTCAACGCCACCGGTGGCTCGACCAACCACACCCTGCACATGCCAGCGATCGCCATGGCGGCGGGCATTCAACTGACCTGGCAGGACATGGCCGACCTCTCCGAAGTCGTGCCGACCCTGAGCCACGTCTACCCGAACGGCAAGGCCGACATCAACCACTTCCAGGCGGCGGGCGGCATGTCGTTCCTGATCCGCGAACTGCTGGAAGCCGGCTTGCTGCACGAAAACGTCAACACGGTTTTGGGTCACGGCCTGAGCCGCTACACCCAGGAACCGTTTCTCGATAACGGCGAACTGGTTTGGCGCGAAGGCGTCACCGACAGCCTCGATGAAACCATCCTGCGCCCGGTCGCCCGTGCGTTCTCGCCCGAAGGCGGCCTGCGCGTGATGGAAGGCAACCTCGGTCGCGGCGTGATGAAAGTCTCGGCGGTCGCGCTGGAAAACCAGATCGTCGAAGCACCGGCCATGGTGTTCCAGGATCAGCAGGATCTGGCCGACGCGTTCAAGGCCGGTTTGCTGGAGAAGGATTTCGTCGCGGTCATGCGCTTCCAGGGCCCGCGCTCCAACGGCATGCCGGAACTGCACAAGATGACGCCGTTCCTCGGCGTGCTGCAGGATCGCGGCTTCAAGGTCGCGCTGGTCACCGACGGACGCATGTCCGGCGCCTCGGGGAAAATCCCGGCGGCGATTCACGTCAGTCCCGAAGCTTTTGTGGGCGGCGCTTTGGCGCGGGTGCAAGAGGGCGATATCATCCGCGTCGATGGCGTCAAAGGCACCCTGGAGCTTAAGGTGGACGCCGAAGAATTCGCAGCGCGCACACCGGCCAAGGGCCTCCTGGGCAATAACATTGGCACCGGTCGCGAGCTGTTCGGTTTCATGCGCATGGCCTTCAGCTCCGCAGAGCAGGGCGCCAGCGCCTTTACTTCTGCCCTGGAGACGCTTAATTGAAACTGGCTTTGGTCGGTGACATCGGTGGGACCAACGCACGTTTCGCGTTGTGGAAAAACCAGCAGCTGGAATCGGTCCAGGTGCTGGCGACGGCCGACCACGCCAGCCCGGAAGAGGCGATTGCGCTCTACCTGAGCGGGCTCGGTCTGGCGTTGGGTTCGATCGGTTCGGTGTGCCTGTCGGTGGCCGGCCCGGTGAGCGGTGATGAATTCAAGTTCACCAACAATCACTGGCGCCTTAGCCGCAAGGCCTTCTGCCAAACCCTGCAAGTGGAACAACTGCTGCTGGTCAACGACTTCTCGGCGATGGCGCTGGGCATGACCCGTTTGCAGCCCGGCGAATTCCGTGTGGTCTGCGAAGGCACGCCGGAGCCGTTGCGGCCGGCGGTGGTGATCGGTCCGGGCACGGGATTGGGCGTCGGTACGTTGCTCGATCTCGGCGAAGGCCGTTTTGCTGCATTGCCGGGCGAGGGCGGTCACGTCGATTTGCCGTTGAGCAGCCCGCGCGAAACCCAACTGTGGCAGCACATCTTCAACGAGATCGGCCATGTCAGCGCCGAGACTGCGTTGAGCGGCGGCGGATTGCCCAGGGTTTACCGGGCGATCTGCGCGGTGGATGGGCATGAGCCGGTGCTGGACACCCCGGAAGCGATAACCGCGGCCGGCCTGGCGGGTGATCCGATCGCTCTGGAAGTGCTGGAGCAGTTCTGCTGCTGGCTCGGTCGGGTGGCGGGCAACAACGTGCTGACCACCGGTGGGCGCGGTGGCGTGTTCATCGTCGGCGGGGTGATTCCAAGGTTTGCCGATTTCTTCCTCGAAAGCGGGTTTGCGCGGTGCTTCGCCGACAAGGGGTGCATGAGTGATTACTTCAAGGGCATTCCGGTGTGGCTGGTGACGGCGCCGTATTCCGGGCTGGTGGGCGCGGGTGTGGCTCTGGATCAATCAATCCCTGCTTGAAATGCGATCAAAATGTAGGAGTGAGCCTGCTCGCGATGACGGTGTGTCAATCAACAGAACTGTTGAATGTGAAACCGCAATCGCGAGCAGGCTCACTCCTACAGTGGTTTTTGTGGTGTTTGTAAAAATGGTGCATCAGGCATAATCCGCCCCAATTCAAACAACAAGGACGCCGCCCCGTGAGCTCAGTCAACAAGTCGATTTTGTTGGTCGATGACGATCAAGAGATACGCGAGTTGCTGGACACCTACCTGACCCGCGCGGGTTTCCAGGTACGTACCACGCCCGACGGTGCCGGTTTCCGCCAGGCCCTGAACGACGCGCCGAGCGATCTGGTGATCCTCGACGTGATGCTGCCCGACGAGGACGGCTTCAGCCTCTGCCGCTGGATTCGCCAGCACCCGCGTCAGGCCCAGGTGCCGATCATCATGCTTACCGCCAGTTCCGACGAGGCCGACCGGGTCATCGGCCTGGAGTTGGGCGCCGACGATTACCTTGGCAAACCCTTCAGCCCCCGTGAATTGCAGGCGCGCATCAAGGCCTTGTTGCGTCGCGCGCAGTTCGGTCAGGAGCGCTCCGGCAGTGAAGTGCTGGCCTTCGATGACTGGCGCCTGGACATGGTCAGTCACCGGCTGTTTCACATCGACGGCGAGGAAGTGATTCTCTCCGGCGCCGATTTCGCCCTGCTGAAATTGTTCCTCGATCACCCTCAGGAAATTCTCGACCGCGACACCATCGGCAACGCCACCCGTGGCCGTGACCTGATGCCGCTGGACCGGATCGTCGACATGGCCGTCAGCCGTTTGCGCCAGCGCCTGCGTGACACCGAAAAGCCGCCGCGGCTGATTCGCACCGTGCGTGGCAGCGGTTACCAGTTGGCAGCCAATGTGGTTGCCAGCAATGGTCACTGAGTTTTTCCGCAAGCTCGGCGCGAAGGTGCCGGTCCCGCGTTCGCTGCTCGGGCGGATGTTGTTGCTGACGTTGCTGGCGGTGCTGTTCGCCCAGGCGTTGTCGAGCGTGATCTGGGTCTCGCAACTGCGCGCCACCCAGCTTGAAGGCCTGGTTACCAGCGCCCGCAGCCTTGCGCATTCGATGACCGCCAGCGTCAGTTATTTTCGCTCGTTGCCGGTGGCGTTCCGGCCGCTGGTACTCGACCAGCTGCGCAGCATGGGCGGCACCCGTTTCGTGGTGACCCTCAACGACAAGCCGCTGGGCATGGAAGTGTTGCCGATCACCCCGCGCAAGGAAGCGGTGCTCAAGGCGGTGGACCAGGTGTTGCGCGATGCCCTGGGCCACGACACCGATATCTCGGTGACCTTCGTCAGCCCCGAAGACCTGCGGATCTTCAACAGCGGGCTGAAACTTGACGAATTGCCGCGCTCCTGGGCGCACTACGCGCTCACGCTGGAACCGGTGAATCCGCCGGTGCTGGTCACGCAAATCCAGATGGCGCCGGGCGAGTGGCTGTACATCGCCTCGCTATTGCCTGAACCCTACACCAGCCTCGAAGAGCAAGGCCTGCCGGCGCAGCAAGTCTGGTTTATCATCCTCACCAGCAGCTTTTTGCTGTTGTTCATCGGTCTTCTGGTGCATTGGCAGAGTCGACCGCTCAAGCGCCTTGCGCGGGCGGCGCGGGACATGTCCCTCGGCGCGGAAGTCGAACCGGTGGCGGAGGGCGGCGGCAGCGAAGTGGTGGAAGTGGGCCGCGCCTTCAACGCGATGCGCGAGCGAATCAGCCGTTACCTGACGGAGCGCAGCCAGTTGTTCAGCGCGATTTCCCATGACCTGCGCACACCCATCACCCGGCTGCGGCTGCGGGTGGAGTTGCTCGAGGATGAAAAGCTGCAGACCAAGTTCGGCAGGGATCTGGATGAACTGGAACTGCTGGTCAAAGGCGCGCTGCAGTGCGTGAAAGACACCGACATCCACGAAAACATCGAACCGGTGGACCTCAATCATGTGCTCGATTGCCTGGTGGAACCGTACCTGGCGCCCAACGGCAATGGTCGCGTGACTCAACAGGGCCGGGCGCTGGCGGCGTATCCGGGCAAGCCCCTGGCGCTCAAGCGCTGCATCGGCAACCTGATCGACAACGCCTTGAAGTACGGGCAGAACGCGCACCTGCACATCGATGACGACGAGAACGCCTTTGTCCTGCACGTCGATGACGAAGGCCCGGGTGTGCCGGAGCAGCGGCTGGAGCAAGTGTTCGAGCCGCACTTCCGTTTGAGTGGGCAGCAGCAGGGCTATGGATTGGGGTTGGGCATTGCGCGCAACATTGCCCATAGCCATGGCGGTGAAGTCAGCCTGCAGAACCTGCGTGAAGGCGGGTTGCGGGTGACGCTGCAGTTGCCGCGTAGTGTTGATTAGTCAGACCGCGTTATCGTTCATCGCGAGCAGGCTCGCTCCCACAGATGCGGTGCGATCCCTGTGGGAGCGAGCCTGCTCGCGATGGCGTCAGATCAATCAACACTGATTCACGGCTAATGTCACAGGCTGGTGACATAACTCGCCCCCTTCGTTACAAGCCCGTCGCTGCCCGTTGTTTAGACTGCCCGCAGTCATAACAACAAAAAAGGCATCCCATGGACACCTTCCAACCCGCCTTCAGCAGTTGGCTGAATGCACCGGCCCACCAGCAATGGCTCGCCGCCGAAGGCCTGCGCCTGCTGGCGTTCGCCAAGGCCTCAAAGCTTGCCGACGGCTTCGGCAATCTCGATGAAAAGGGCTGCCTGCCGCCCACCGCCCGCGCCGAAACCATGAACACCGCGCGCATGACCCACAGCTTCGCCATGGCGCACATCCAGGGTCTGCCGGGTTTCGCCGAGCTGGTCGACCACGGCATCAAGGCCCTCAGCGGCCCGTTGCGTGATGCCGAACACGGTGGCTGGTTCGCCACCGCGCATCACCTCGATGACAACACCGGCAAGGCCGCTTACCTGCACGCCTTCGTGGCTCTGGCTGCCAGTTCCGCCGTGGTCGCGCAACGTCCCGGCGCGCGAGCCTTGCTCGATGACGCGATCAACATCATCGACACGCATTTCTGGAGCGAAGAGGAGGGCGCGATGCGCGAATCCTTCAACCGCGACTGGAGTGAAGAGGAGCGCTATCGCGGTGCCAACAGCAACATGCACGCCACCGAAGCCTTCCTCGCGCTGGCCGATGTTACGGAAGACAACCGCTGGTTGTGCCGCGCGCAGCGCATTGTCGAACGGGTCATCCACGGTCACGCCGCCGCCAATGACTACCTCGTGGTTGAGCATTTCGACCGCGACTGGCAGCCGCTGCGCGATTACAACCACGACAATCCGGCCGATGGTTTCCGCCCTTACGGCACCACGCCGGGCCACGGTTTCGAATGGGCGCGGCTGGTGCTGCACCTCGAAGCCGCGCGGTGCCAGGCTGGGATGCTGACACCGGGCTGGCTCGTCACCGACGCGCAAAAACTCTTCGAAAACAACTGCCGCCACGGCTGGGATATCGACGGGCTGCCCGGGATTGTCTACACCCTCGATTGGGACAATCGTGCGGTGGTTCGCCATCGTTTGCACTGGACCCATTGCGAAGCCAGCGCCGCCGCCAGCGCCCTGCTGAAACGCACCGGCGATGCGCAATACGAAACCTGGTACCGACTGTTCTGGGAATTTTGTGACAGTCATTTCATCGATCGTTGCGACGGCAGTTGGCACCATGAACTCGATCCGCAGAACCGGCCGAGCGCTGACATCTGGGGCGGAAAACCCGATCTCTACCACGCCTGGCAAGCCGTGCTGATTCCACGCCTGCCGCTGGCACCGAGCATGGCGAGTGCCTTGGCGAGGGTGTCCCAGAGCGGTTCTATGTAACCATGCGGTGACATTCACGCGTCCCTTCGTTACCTGCGAGGGGATGACTCCTGTTTAAAATCCAATGCAGCGCAAGCACCAGACTTGCATGCATAACAACAAGAAAGGTAATTCTAGATGAATGCGATTTCTCGCCTCGCTACTGTCATTTCTCTTGCCTCATTGCTTCCTATCTCTGCATTCCCTGTCAGTGCGCTTGCCGCCGATTCCAAAGGTTCGGTAGAAGTCGTTCACTGGTGGACGTCCGGTGGCGAAAAAGCGGCCGTTGATGTGCTCAAGGCCCAAGTCGAAAAAGACGGCTTCACCTGGAAAGACGGCGCAGTCGCCGGCGGTGGCGGTGCCACGGCCATGACCGTGCTGAAAAGCCGCGCCGTCGCCGGCAACCCACCGGGCGTTGCACAGATCAAGGGCCCGGACATCCAGGAATGGGCGTCCACCGGTCTGCTCGACACCGACGTCCTGAAAGACGCGGCCAAATCCGAGAAATGGGACAGCCTGCTCGACAAGAAAGTCTCCGATACCGTGAAGTACGAAGGTGACTACGTGGCCGTGCCGGTGAACATTCACCGCGTCAACTGGCTGTGGATCAACCCGGAAGTCTTCAAGAAAGCCGGCATCGAAAAAGCCCCGACCACCCTTCAGGAATTCTACGCGGCCGGTGACAAGCTCAAGGCTGCGGGCTTCATCGCCCTGGCCCACGGCGGCCAGCCTTGGCAGGACAGCACCGTGTTCGAAGCGGTAGTGCTTTCGGTCATGGGTGTCGATGGCTACAAGAAAGCCCTGGTCGACCTGGACAACGCTGCACTGACCGGCCCTGAGATGGTCAAGGCGCTGACCGAGCTGAAGAAAGTCGCGACCTACATGGACGTCGACGGCAAAGGCCAGGACTGGAACCTGGAAGCGGCCAAGGTCATCAACGGCAAGGCCGGCATGCAGATCATGGGTGACTGGGCCAAGAGCGAATGGACAGCGGCCAAGAAAGTCGCCGGCAAGGACTACGAGTGCGTAGCGTTCCCGGGCACCGACAAGGCCTTCACCTACAACATCGACTCCCTGGCCGTGTTCAAGCAGAAAGACGCGGGCACCGCGGCCGCTCAGCAGGACATTGCCAAGATCGTGCTGGGTGAAAACTTCCAGAAAGTCTTCAGCATCAACAAAGGCTCGATCCCGGTGCGCAACGACATGCTCGCCGACATGGGCAAGTACGGGTTCGACTCGTGCGCCCAGACCGCGGCCAAGGACTTCCTGGCGGACGCCAAGTCCGGCGGCCTGCAGCCGAGCATGGCGCACAACATGGCGACCACGCTGGCCGTGCAAGGCGCGTTCTTTGATGTCGTGACCAACTTCATCAACGACCCGAAAGCCGATCCTGCGACTGCCGCCAAGCAGCTGGGCACCGCGATCAAAGCTGCCAAGTAATGCTTGGCCCCTGTAGGAGCGAGCCTGCTCGCGATTGCGGTGTATCAGTTGATACATCCAGAGTTTGACACTCAGCTATCGCAAGCAGGCTCACTCCTACAAGGGACGCATTTCCAACGTAACTTTTTCTCTCGTACTGGATTTCCCCATGAGTTCTGTTGCTGTGTTCAGCAAGGCCTCGCCGTTCGATGCATTGCAACGCTGGCTCCCAAAACTGGTGCTGGCGCCGAGCATGTTCATCGTTCTGGTGGGCTTCTATGGCTATATCCTGTGGACGTTCGTCCTGTCGTTCACCACGTCGACCTTCCTGCCGACCTACAAGTGGGCGGGCCTGGCGCAGTACCAACGGCTTTTCGACAACGACCGTTGGTGGGTCGCGAGCAAGAACCTGGCGCTGTTCGGCGGCATGTTCATCGGCATCACCCTGGTGATCGGCGTGCTGCTGGCGGTGTTTCTCGATCAGCGCATCCGTCGCGAAGGCTTCATTCGCACCATTTACCTGTACCCGATGGCGCTCTCGATGATCGTCACCGGTACGGCCTGGAAATGGCTGCTCAACCCGGGCATGGGCCTGGACAAATTGTTGCGTGACTGGGGCTGGGAAGGCTTCCGCCTGGACTGGCTGATCGACCCCGATCGCGTGGTGTATTGCCTGGTGATCGCGGCGGTATGGCAAGCCTCGGGCTTCATCATGGCGATGTTCCTCGCCGGCCTGCGTGGCGTTGATCAATCGATCATCCGTGCCGCCCAGATCGATGGCGCGAGCATGCCGCGTATCTACCTGAAAGTGGTGTTGCCGAGCCTGCGTCCGGTGTTCTTCAGTGCGGTGATGATCCTGGCGCACATCGCGATCAAGAGTTTCGACCTGGTGGCGGCAATGACTGCCGGCGGTCCGGGTTACTCCTCCGACCTGCCTGCGATGTTCATGTATTCCTTCACCTTCAGTCGCGGCCAGATGGGCATGGGTTCGGCCAGTGCAATTCTGATGCTCGGTGCGATTCTCGCGATCATCGTGCCTTACCTGTACTCCGAGCTGAGGACCAAGCGCCATGACTAGTTTCTCCGCCAAACCTACCATCAGCCTGAGTCGCATCGCGATCTATGGCGTGCTGATCCTCGCGGTCATGCTGTACCTGATCCCGCTGGTGGTCATGCTGCTGACCAGTTTCAAGACGCCGGAAGACATCAACACCGGCAACCTGCTGAGCTGGCCGACCGTGGTCAGCGGCATTGGCTGGATCAAGGCCTGGGGCACGGTTGACGGGTACTTCTGGAACTCGATCAAGATCACCGTTCCGGCGGTCCTGATCTCCACCGCCATCGGTGCGTTGAACGGCTACGTGCTGTCGATGTGGCGCTTCCGTGGCTCGCAACTGTTCTTCGGTCTGCTGCTGTTCGGTTGCTTCCTGCCGTTCCAGACCGTGCTGCTGCCGGCCTCGTTCACCCTCGGCAAAATGGGCCTGGCCAGCACCACCACGGGCCTGGTGTTCGTGCACGTGGTGTACGGCCTGGCGTTCACCACGCTGTTCTTCCGCAACTACTACGTCAGTGTTCCCGATGCGCTGGTGAAGGCGGCGCGGCTCGATGGCGCGGGTTTCTTCACCATCTTCCGGCTGATCATCCTGCCGATGTCCACCCCGATCATCATGGTCTGCCTGATCTGGCAGTTCACCCAGATCTGGAACGACTTCCTGTTCGGCGTGGTGTTCTCCAGCGGCGATTCGCAACCCATCACCGTGGCGCTGAACAACCTGGTCAACACCAGTACCGGGGCCAAGGAATACAACGTGGATATGGCGGCGGCGATGATCGCCGGGCTGCCGACCCTGCTGGTCTATGTGGTCGCAGGCAAGTATTTCGTGCGCGGGCTGACGGCCGGCGCAGTCAAGGGGTAATCATGGCAACGCTCGAACTTCGCAACGTAAACAAGACCTATGGCCCGGGCCTGCCGGACACCCTCAAGAACATCGAACTGTCGATCAAGGACGGTGAGTTCCTGATCCTCGTCGGCCCTTCGGGTTGCGGCAAGTCGACCCTGATGAATTGCATCGCCGGCCTCGAGACCATCACCGGCGGCGCGATCATGATCGGCGACCAGGACGTCAGCGGCATGAGCCCGAAAGATCGCGACATCGCGATGGTGTTCCAGTCCTACGCGCTGTACCCGACCATGAGCGTGCGCGAGAACATCGCCTTCGGCTTGAAGATCCGCAAAATGCCCGCGGCCGACATCGACGCGGAAGTGGCGCGTGTCGCCAAGCTGCTGCAGATCGAACACCTGCTCAACCGCAAACCCGGCCAGCTCTCCGGTGGTCAGCAACAGCGTGTGGCGATGGGTCGTGCCCTGGCGCGGCGGCCGAAGATTTATCTGTTCGACGAACCGCTGTCCAACCTCGACGCCAAGCTGCGCGTCGAGATGCGCACCGAAATGAAACTGATGCACCAGCGCCTGAAAACCACCACGGTCTACGTGACCCACGACCAGATCGAAGCGATGACCCTGGGCGACAAAGTGGCGGTGATGAAGGACGGGATCATCCAGCAGTTCGGTACGCCGAAAGACATCTACAACAACCCGGCCAACCTGTTCGTGGCGAGCTTCATCGGTTCGCCGCCGATGAACTTCATTCCCCTGCGCCTGCAGCGCAAGGACGGTCGTCTGCTGGCGCTGCTCGACAGTGGTCAGGCGCGTTGTGAATTGCCGCTGGGCATGCAGGACGCCGGCCTCGAAGACCGCGAAGTGATCCTCGGCCTGCGCCCGGAACAGATCGTGCTGGCGGGCAGCGAAGCCAATGGTTTGCCGACCATTCGCGCTGAAGTCCAGGTCACCGAACCGACCGGTCCGGACACGCTGGTGTTCGTCAACCTCAATGAAACCAAAGTCTGCTGCCGCCTGGCGCCGGACGTTGCACCGGCCGTGGGCGAGACCCTGACGCTGCAATTCGATCCGTCGAAAGTGCTGCTGTTCGACGCCAAGACCGGGGAGCGCCTGGGGGTGGCCGGTCTGCCACAGACAGAAAACCACAGCGCCAACGTCACCCAGTTCAAAGGCCGCTGAAGCTCAAAAACTGTAGGAGCGAGCCTGCTCGCGATGGACGAGAACGATGACGCGGGCTGTCTGGATTAACGCGTTGTCCACAGGTTTTTCGCGAGCAGGCTCGCTCCTACAGGGGGATATGCGGTGGATGGCCTGTCATCCGCCGCAACTGATGTAACCGCGTTAGATAAAAACAGTTAATAACAATAAAACGAGGATGTAGGGATGAAGAAGAAGAACAACACTCAGCTTATCTGCCAGTTGTCGGCAGTGGCGGCAATGATGCTGGCCGGCAGTGTGCACGCGGCCGACGCGTTCAGCGCCGATTCTGAGTGGATGACCGGGGATTGGGGTGGCGAGCGGACCAAGCTGATCGAGCAGGGTATCGACATCAAGATGGACTATGTCGGTGAAGTAGGCGGCAACCTGCACGGTGGCTACAACAACGACAAGACGGCGCGTTACTCCGACCAGTTCGGCCTGGGCGCAGCGCTGGATCTGCAAAAGCTGTTGGGTTGGGATAACACCCAGGCGAAGATCCAACTGACCAACCGTAACGGCGAAAATATCTCCAACGACCGTGTTGGCGATCCGCGTGCCGGCACCTTGAGTTCCTCGCAGGAAGTCTACGGCCGTGGTCACATGGTTCGTCTGACCCAGTTGTGGATCAAGCACCAGTTCTTCGACGGCAAACTGGACGTCAAGGCCGGTTACTTCGGCGAAGGCGAAGACTTCAACACCTTCCCTTGCGAGTTCCAGAACCTGGCGTTCTGCGGTTCCCAGGTGGGTAACTGGGCAACCAACATCTGGTACAACTGGCCTGTCAGCCAGGCAGCTGTACGCGTGAAGTACAACATCTCGCCTGAGTTCTATGCGCAGATCGGTGCGTACAACCAGAACCCGTCGCAACTGGAGCACGGCAACGGCTTCAAGCTGAGCGGCAGTGGTACCAAAGGCACCGTGTTGCCGGTCGAACTGGTCTGGTTGCCGAACCCGAACAACCTGCCGGGCGAATACCGCGTCGGTTACTACAAGAGCACCGCCAAGGCCGATGACGTCCGTGAAGACGACAACGGTGACGATGCGGCCACCAGCGGCAACGCCTATCGCAGCCACAGCAGCAAGTCCGGCTACTGGTTCGTGGCGCAGCAACAGCTGACCGACCACAACGGTGACAAGAGCCGTGGTCTGACTCTTTCGGCTAACGCCACGTTCCACGATAAAGACACCAACGTTGTCGACAACTACCAGTCGCTGATGCTGGTGTACAAAGGTCCGTTCGATGCGCGTCCGAAAGATGACGTCGGTATCGGTGCCGCGCGCATTCACGTCAACGATGACGTGAGGAAAAACGCTGAGTTGGTCAACGCTTCCAACAATGTCACTGACTACGAAGATCCGACGTTCTCGCCACTGCGTGACACTGAATACAACTACGAAATCAACTACGGCTTCCACGTTACCAACTGGCTGACCGTGCGTCCTAACCTGCAATACATCACCCATCCGGGCGGTGTGGATGAAGTCGACAACGCGCTGGTCGCCGGTGTGAAAATTCAGTCGGTGTTCTAACGCTGTTGCGATAAGCTCCTCTCTATGTGCGCATTTTTGCGGACAGCCTTGGCTGTCCGCTTTTTTTTGGAGGGGCGGCGCACCCCGGTAAAGATGATTTTCAGGACCGTGGCACATGCATGAGCATCCGCTACAACGCTTCTTCAAATCCTTGCGCGAACGTCCGGTGTTTGCGTGGGAGCGCTATCAGATGCGCGATGTGCTGGTGATCGATCATCCGCTGTGTCAGGCGGTGTTCAGTCGGCAGGGCGCGCAGTTGCTGCACTTCCAGCCAAAAGGCCAGAAACCCTGGCTCTGGTGCGCGGCGAAGTGGCCGCATGTCGGTGCCATTCGCGGTGGCGTGCCCGTTTGCTGGCCGTGGTATGGCCGCCATCCGAGCGAAAACGCCTGGCCGTCCCATGGCTGGGCACGTTTGCTGGACTGGAAACTGCTCGACAGCAGCCATGACGAAGACGGCGTGCGCCTGCACTGGCAATTGCAGTTGTGCGACTGGCAAGTGGACCTGCATGCGCACCTGGGCGAACGCCTGGATTTGCGCCTGAGCACCGAGCATCAGGACAGCCTGCCGTGCCAGTTGAGTCAGGCTTTGCATGCCTATTGGCGTATTGGTGATGTTGGTGAGGTAGCGCTGTCTGGGCTCGACGGGGCGCAAGGTTATGACCAGCTGAATCGCCAGGTTTGCCAGCAGGAAGGCGAGTTGCGGGTGGATGGCGGCTGTCAGCGGGTATTCCAGCACGACGGCGAATTGCAGCTCAAGGACCACGCCTGGCAGCGCGAGTTGTGCATCGATACCGGCGAGGATGCGGATACGGTGGTCTGGCACCCCGGCGCGCGTCCGCTATTGGGCGTGAGCTGGAACGAGATTTCCGAGTTTGTCTGTGTGGAAGCGGCGAGCGGCGGGACCGACAGCCTGAGCCTGGCGCCGGGGCAGAAGGCTCATCTGAGTTTGCAGGCGCGGGTGGGGGTTTAACTCAATATTCGCGGTGTTGCGACTGGCTCTTCGCGAGCAGGCTCGCTCCTACAGAGGAAACGCATTCCAACTGTGGGAGCGAGCCTGCTCGCGATAGGGCCCGCTCAGGCAAAGGAGATGCGGGCCTAGTTGAACTCATCACCCACCGGATACCGGCTCGCATTCAAGCTCTCTTTGATCTTGCGCAAATGCGGCTGGAAATCCACGCCACGACGCAAGGTCATGCCGGTCGCCAGTACGTCCAGCACCGTCAGCTGAATGATCCGCGAAGTCATCGGCATGTAGATGTCAGTGTCTTCCGGCAGCGGAATGTTCAGGCTCAGCGTACTGGCCTTGGCCAGCGGCGAGTTCTCGGCGGTCAGGCCCAGCACCGAAGCGCCGTTTTCCCGGGCGATGCGCGCCACTTCCACCAGTTCGCGGGTGCGACCGGTGTAGGAAATGATCACGAACAGCTCGCCGGTGTGGGCCACCGAAGCAATCATGCGCTGCATCAGCACGTCGGCGTGGGCGGTGACGGCGAGGTTGAAGCGGAAGAATTTGTGCTGCGCATCCAGGGCGACGGGCGCCGAGGCGCCGAGGCCGAAGAAGTGGATCTGTCGGGCCTGGATCAACAGGTCGACGGCGCGGCTGATCAGGCTTGGGTCCAGGGCCTGCAAGGCGCTGTCCAGCGACGCGATGGCGCTGCCGAAAATCTTCTTGGTATAGGCTTCCGGATTGTCGTCGGCCTCGACCGCGCGACTGACATACGCCGCGCCACTGGCCAGGCTCTGGGCCAGCTGAAGCTTGAGTTCCGGGTAGCCGCTGACGCCGAATGAACGGCAGAAACGGTTGACCGTCGGCTCGCTGACCTTGGAGGCCTGGGCGAGTGCGGCGATGCTGAACCGGGTGGCCTGCTGTGGGTTGAGCAGGATCACCTCGGCGACTTTGCGTTCTGCCTTGTTCAGGTCTTCAAGGCGATTCTGGATCTGTTCCAGTAGATTTCGCACGCGGTCCATATGATTTCCTAGGTTATAGCCATGCCAATAAGGGCTCGGCTATGCAAATTGGGCCTTTGATAGGGCCCCAAGCGGTGGCCTATCCTACTGATGGCTCCAACCGACCACCACTCGGAATCTGTATTTTGCGAAAATGTTGTGGTTATTACTACATTTTCTCTTGAGCGATGCCTTGAAAAAAGGTATTTGTAGCTTAACTTGATAAAAGAACAAACATCATGCCTTCGATTACGGTTGAACCGTGCACCTTTGCCTTGTTCGGCGCCCTCGGCGACCTGGCTTTGCGCAAACTGTTTCCTGCCCTTTATCAGCTCGACGGTGCAGGCCTGCTGCACGAGGACACGCGCATCATCGCGCTGGCCCGTGAGCCCGGCAGCGAGCAGGAGCACCTGGCGTTCATCACTTCCGAGTTGCGCCGCTATGTGGGTGCCAAAGAGCTGGACGAGGCGGTGGTCGAACGCTTCCTGGCCCGTCTGAGTTATCTGCACGTCGATTTCCTCAAGTCCGAAGACTATGTGGCCCTGGCCGAACTGGCCGGCAGCGCCCAACGCGTGATTGCCTACTTCGCCACGCCCGCTGCCGTCTATGGCGCGATCTGCGAGAACCTGGCGAAGGTCGGTCTGGCCGAAAACACCCGCGTGGTGCTGGAAAAGCCCATCGGTTCCGATCTGGAGTCGTCGCGCAAGGTCAACGACGCCGTGGCGCAGTTCTTCCCGGAGAACCGCACCTACCGCATCGACCACTACCTGGGCAAAGAGACCGTCCAGAACCTGATCGCCCTGCGTTTCGCCAACAGCCTGTTCGAAACCCAGTGGAACCAGAACTACATCTCCCACGTGGAAATCACCGTGGCCGAGAAGGTCGGGATCGAAGGCCGCTGGGGCTACTTCGACAAGGCCGGCCAGCTGCGGGACATGATCCAAAATCACCTGCTGCAACTGCTCTGCCTGATCGCCATGGACCCGCCGGCCGACCTGTCCGCCGACAGTATCCGCGACGAGAAAGTCAAAGTGCTCAAGGCACTGGCGCCGATCAGCCCGGAAGGCCTGACCACCCAAGTGGTGCGCGGCCAGTACATCGCCGGGTACAGCGAAGGCAAGCCGGTGCCGGGCTACCTCGAAGAGCCGAATTCCAACACCCAGAGCGACACCGAAACCTTCGTCGCCCTGCGTGCCGACATCCGCAACTGGCGCTGGGCCGGCGTGCCGTTCTACTTGCGGACCGGCAAGCGCATGCCGCAAAAACTGTCGCAGATCGTCATCCACTTCAAGGAACCGTCGCACTACATCTTCGCCCCCGAGCAGCGCCTGCAAATCAGCAACAAGCTGATTATCCGCCTGCAACCGGACGAAGGCATTTCCTTGCGCGTGATGACCAAAGAACAAGGCCTGGACAAGGGCATGCAGCTGCGCAGCGGTCCGTTGCAGCTGAATTTTTCCGACACCTGGCGCAGCGCACGGATTCCCGATGCCTACGAGCGGTTGTTGCTGGAAGTAATGCGTGGCAATCAGAACCTGTTTGTCCGTAAAGATGAAATCGAAGCCGCGTGGAAGTGGTGTGACCAGTTGATCGCCGGGTGGAAAAAATCCGGTGATGCGCCCAAGCCGTACGCGGCCGGGTCCTGGGGACCGATGAGCTCCATTGCTCTGATCACGCGGGACGGGAGGTCGTGGTATGGCGATATCTGATTTGAAACTGCCCCAGGGCGTCAGCGCCCATGCGTTCAAGAGCCCGGTGCTGCTGGCCGAAGGCCTGGCGCTGAACGTGGCAAAACAGCTCGGCGAAGCGATTGATGCGTCGGGTACGGCGACGCTGGTGGTCTCCGGCGGTCGCAGCCCGGTGGCGTTTTTCCAGCATCTGGCCAAGCAGACGCTCGACTGGTCCAAGGTCATCGTGACCCTGGCCGACGAGCGCTGGGTGCCGGTGGAACACGCCGACAGCAATGCCGGCCTGCTCAAGCGTTACCTGTTGCAGGGCCCGGCGGCCAAGGCGCAGTTCCTGAGCCTTTACAGCGCCAGCGCCAACCTGGAACAGGCGGCGGAGCAGGCTGATCGCTTGCTCGCGGAATTGCCAGTAATCGACGTGCTGATTCTCGGCATGGGCGACGATGGCCACACCGCCTCGCTGTTCCCCAACAGCCCGAACCTCGCCGAGGCCTTGAAGGTCGACGGCACACGTCGTTGCTGGCCGATGCTGGCGCCGACCGTACCGCATCAGCGCCTGACCATGAGTCGCGCGTTGCTGGCTTCGGCCAAACACACTGTTCTATCGATTTCCGGTCAGTCCAAGCTGACCACCCTGAGTGCCGCATTGGCCGGTGACGATGTCGCCGCCATGCCGATTCGCGCGTTTCTGCAACCTACGTTAGAGATTTACTGGTGCCCATGAGCCAAGGATCAGCCGCTATGACAAACCCATCCCCGACCGTTTCCATGGCGGACAAAGTTGCCCTGATCGACAGCCTCTGCGCCAAGGCGCGGATCCTGCCGGTGATTACCATCGCTCGCGAACAGGACGTCCTGCCGCTGGCCGACGCCCTTGCCGCCGGTGGCCTGACCGCCCTGGAAGTGACCCTGCGTTCGCAGTTCGGCCTCAAGGCCATCCAGATCCTGCGCGAGCAGCGTCCGGAACTGGTGACCGGTGCCGGCACCGTGCTCGATCGCCAGATGCTGGCGGCCGCTGAAGCGGCTGGTTCGCAATTCATCGTGACGCCGGGCATCACCCGTGACCTGCTCGAAGCCAGCGTCGACAGCCCGATTCCACTGCTGCCGGGCATCAGCAACGCCTCGGGCATCATGGAAGGCTACGGCCTGGGCTATCGCCGCTTCAAGCTGTTCCCGGCGGAAGTCAGCGGCGGCGTCGCGGCCATCAAAGCCCTGGGCGGCCCATTCGGCGAAGTGAAATTCTGCCCGACTGGCGGCGTTGGCCCGGCCAATATCAAGAGCTACATGGCGTTGAAAAACGTGATGTGCGTGGGCGGTAGCTGGATGCTTGATCCGGAGTGGATCAAGAACGGCGACTGGGCCCGCATTCAGGAGTGCACCGCCGAGGCTCTGGCGCTGCTGGACTGATTGGCTTCACCCGACACTTCGTTGTGTGTTCTACGGCTTTACGGTGCGCTTGGTCGGTGCACCGTTTTTTTTTGCCCGCGAATAACCTGATCCTGTAGGAGCTAGCTTGCTCGCGATAGGCATTAACGATAACGCGGGCTGTCTGAATGAACGCGTTCTCCTGACGTTTTTCGCGAGCAAGCTCGCTCCTACAGGGTGACATCTCGCGATACATAGTTACCGCCTCCCGCCGCGCCTCCAGCGTTAACCTGCGTTCATCTTATGGAAGAGAGAACGTCATGGACGATCACACCGCAGTTACCTCCGCTCCACCGGCCTACCTGCTGTCACCCGAACAGATCGCCGGCGCGTATTTCCGCAACCCCAAACTGATCCGTCGCAACATCAGCGAAGGGCTGGACGGCATTCCCCTGGTGCTCAGGCTGACCATCGTCGATGCAATGACTGGTGAGCCCGTCACCGGCGCCATCGTCGATATCTGGCATTGCAACGCGCGCGGCGCTTATTCGGGCCGGAGCAAGATCAACCCGGATCAGGAAGTGGATGTCGACGCAATCGGCGCGATTCCGCGCACCGACGACGACACCTACCTGCGTGGCGGGCAGTTCACCGACCAGAAGGGCATCGTGCGTTTCACCACGATCTACCCGGGTTTTTATGCCGGCCGCGCGCTGCACATCCACGTCGCCGTGCGCGTAACGGCCGGCAACAATTATTTGGAAGAACGTCACGTCGCCTGGGTCGGCCAGTTGTATTTTCCCGAAGTGGCTTCCCGTTCGGTGCTCAACACCCGGGAATACAGCGGCCGAGCCGTTGCCCCGCTGACCAACGATCAGGATGAACTCTATGAAACCATGGGCGGCGAAGCCTCGACCCTCACCGTCCACACCCTCAGTCGGGACTCGAAGGAGGACGGCTTTTTCGGGCACCTGACCATCGGCATCGACACGTTCGCGGCGTCCTCGCAGATCAAACCGGAAGACTTCGACAAGTACACCGTGTGACGTCAGCGCAGCTCGTTCAACGCCTTTGCCAGCGCATCCATATGCGCAGCGGTGGTGGTGAGCCCCGGCGTGATGCGGATGCACGGGCCACTCGCCGCGCCGCTGCGGGTCACGGTGAACAGGTTGTAGTCCTTGAGCAGCCGCTCGGCCATGGCGTGCTGGTCGGCGTGCCGGGTGAAGCGCATCGCCGTGATGCCGCAGTACAGTCGCGGATCATCCGGGGTCATGACCTCGATGCCCTCAAGCTCGCGTACCGCCTTGACCCACCGGTTACGCAGGTAGTTGAGCCGTGTCCCCTTGGCGGCGGCACCGCCCATGGCCCGGTGTTCTTCGAACACCAGCGGCAGGGTCAGCAGCGCCGGGATGTTAGGCGTGCTGTAGGGCGTGCGACCGCGAATGTCGGTGACCGGGAAATGCATCTCGCCCATGTCCGGATCGATGTCGGCCAGACGCTGCGGGTCGATGTAGATGAAGCCCAGGGTCAGTGGCGCGCCGATCCATTTGTGCAGGTTGTAACCGGCGAACGCCACGCCGAGATCAGCCAGATCGAATTCAAGCTGACCAAGGGCATGGGCGCCGTCGAGGATCACGTCGATCCCGTGTTCCTTCGCGGCGGCGACAATCGCTTTCACCGGCATCACCAGCCCGGTGCGGTGGGTGACGTGGGTCAGCGCCATCAGCTTGAGCTTTGGATAACGCGCGAAGGCCTCGCGATAAGTCGCCAGCAAACTGTCGAAACTGGCGGGGTGCGCGTGGTCGATCTCGATCACTTCCACGCCGCGATGGCGGGCCAGCCAGCGCATCGCGCCTTTGACCGTGTCGTATTCCAGATCGCAGATCAGCACCTGGTCACCTGGTTGCAGGCGGTTGTAATTGCGGATCAACGACTGCAAGCCGTCCGAGGCGTTACGGGTGAAGGCAACGGACTCGGCTGTCACGCCGATCAGGCCGGCGAGCTGCGCGACGATCGCCTGGTTTTGGCCCTGCTCGAAGCGCTGGCGCACATGCACCGAGTTGCTGCGGTTGATCAGCTCGATGTTGCGCTGGTATTCCTCGACCACCGTGCGCGACATGCGCCCGAAGTAACCGTTTTCCAGGTTCACCGGGCCGGGTTCGACGGCGTAGCGATCGGCAAAGGTCTGCCAGAACATTTCATCACGGGCGCGGCGGGTGTTATCAGGCATGGGCAGGGCTCAGTGGCGAGGGGCGGGTTTGCCGTGTTTGGCGCGCAGCGGTTCAAGCAGCTCCGACAAACCGTTGTGATCGATTTCCTGCATCAGGGCCAGCAAGCCGCCCAACTCTCCATGAGGAAAACCTTCCCGGGCGAACCAGTTCAGGTAGGGGCCGGGCAGGTCGGCAATGATGCGCCCCTTGTATTTGCCGAAGGGCATTTCGCGGGTAATCAGCAGTTCGAGCTTTTCAGGATTCATCAATCGGTCGTCTTGATTCAACAGCCTTGGAAAATACAGGCATTCTGCATGCAGGCCAATTGACAGATCATGCAAAAAAAGCGGATACAGATTTTCGGTCTATAGACAAGTCATTGAAAAATAACGAGTAAATTATCAATTCAAAGCTGGCATGCAGGCTGCAATACCTATTGCATCTTTCATCAACCCGCAAGGAATTGAAAAATGACCGACATCAATAAAGAAGCGATCTCTGTACTCAACGACCTGATTGAAACCAGCAAAGACGGTCAGGCAGGGTTCAAGACTTGCGCTGAAGACATCAAGCACCCAGAGCTGAAAACCCTGTTCATCACCCGCTCCGCCGACTGCGCCACTGCCGCGTCGGAACTGCAGGCTGCCGTGCGTTCGCTGGGTGGCGATCCGGAAACTTCCACCAGCGTCAGCGGTGACCTGCACCGCCGCTGGGTGGACGTGAAATCGATGTTCACCGGCAAGGATGAAGAGGCCGTGCTGAACGAAGCCGAGCGTGGTGAAGACCATGCGCTGAAGGCTTACCGAGAAGCCATTGAGAAAATCAACAAGCACAACCTGGTGGGTATTCGTGACCTGGTTGAACGCCAGTATCACGGCGTGCAACGCAATCACGACCAGGTGAAAGCCCTCCGTAACCAGGCTCGCGCTCGCTCGTAAACGCGTAAAGCCTGTCAAAAACGCCAGCCAGTCTGGCGTTTTTTTGTGCCTGGTTTTTAGCGCTGGACGCCTGATAGATAGCCAGCTAATAATTTGATTTTCAGTGACTTCGACGAACCCGACTATCGTTAAATCGTCCTTCCAAGAGTGTTTTTCGTGCCCATCACTTTGCAGGCTTTATTCGCGCCTGACCGCCGCGCCCTCCAGTTCGCGATCAAGACCCTGATCGGCGGTGGCCTGGCGCTGTGGCTCGCACTGCGCTGGGGCCTGGAGCAACCGGCCTGGGCGCTGATGACGGCGTTCATCGTCGCCCAGCCGCTGTCGGGAATGGTGGTGCAGAAAGGTTTGGCGCGACTGTTGGGGACATTGGTCGGGACGATCATGTCGGTGGTGTTCATGGGGCTGTTCGCCCAGACGCCGTGGCTGTTTCTGCTGGCATTGGCGTTGTGGCTCGGGCTGTGTACGGCGAGTTCAACCTTGCTGCGCAGTGCCTGGTCCTATTCATTTGTGCTGGCCGGCTACACCGTGGCGATCATCGCGTTGCCGGCCATCTCTCATCCGCTGACGGTATTCGATCAAGCCGTCGCGCGCTGCACGGAAATCTGCCTGGGTATTCTCTGCGCCACCGCCGCCAGTGCGCTGCTGTGGCCGATGCGGGTCGAACGGCAACTGGCGGATCAGGCGCGCGCCGCATGGCAGAGCGGGATGACTGCCGCGCGTGCAACCTTGGCCGGCGACGGTCAGGCGCGCAAAGGGCTGCTGGAAATTCTCGGTCGCATCGTCGCGGTGGATGCCCAGCGTGAGCACGCCTGGTTTGAAGGCGGGTTGGGTCGGCAGCGTGCGCGGGCCATCAGCGGGCTGAGCCAGAAACTGTTGATGCTGTTGCGCATTGCTCGCTCGGTGCGGCGGCAATGGAAGCAACTGGAAGCCCAAGAGGCCGAGCAGCTTTTGCCCTGGATGACCGAGGTGCAGGCCGCACTCGCCAGCCCGGACACCGCGACGCTGCAAGCCTTGCGACCGCGCTTGCTCGACGCCAGCCACGACCCGCAGATCAGCTCCGCGCAAAGCTATTGCCTGGTGCGTTTCACCTTGCTGATGGACACCGCCCTGGCGGCGAGCGCTGCCTTGAAAGCGGTGGAGGAGGGCAGGGAAACCGTCGACCCACCGCGCACCCTGACACCGCACCGCGACCTGTCATTGGCGCTGGTCTTCGGCGCGCGCAGTGCCCTGGCGTTTCTGGTGGTCTCGTGTTTCTGGCTGGCGACGGCCTGGCCCGCAGCCGCCGGCGCGCTGGTGCTGACCTGTGTGGTGTGCAGCCTGTTCGCCAGTCGCGAGAACGGCGCGCAGATCGGCATGAGTTTCATGCGCGGGATTTTCCTGGCGATTCCCTCGGCGTTCATCGTCGGGCAGATTCTGCTGCCGCAATGGAGCGGTTTTGCCTTGCTGTGCATGGGCATGGGCGTGCCGCTGTTTTTCGGTGCGCTGGGCATGGCCAAGCCGCAGATCGGCGCCACGGCCACCTCGTTTTGCCTGCATTTCATCGTGCTGGTGGCGCCGCTCAATGAGATGAAGTTCGACGTCGCGACGTTCTTCAACAGCGCTCAAGCGATGGTGGTGGGTGTCGGCGCGGCGGTGCTGGCGTTCCACTTGCTGATCCTGCGCAATCCGGCCTGGCACGGCCGGCGTTTGCTCGCGGCGACCCTTGATGATCTGGTGCGCCTGACCCGGCGCAATCTGCGCGGTGCCGAAAGCTGGTTCGGCGGGCGCATGGCCGACCGCTTGCTGCAACTGGCGCGACACTACCCGGAACTGCCGGAACCGGCGCGCAGTCGCTGGGACGACGGTTTGCTCGGCCTCGACATCGGCGACGAGCTGCTGCATCTGCGCCTGAGCCTGGCGGTGGCGCAGGTGCCGGTGAGTGCGCCGCAACGGCGCTATCTCGACGCCCTGGAAAAGGTGCTCGAACAAGGCCCGAGCAGTGCGTGTGCCGATGCCCTTGAACAACCCAGCGAAGCGTTCTTGCACACCTTGTATGCGTTGCCGCCCAGCGACGCCGTGAAACTGGCCCAGGGCGCCGTACTGCAATTGCAGAACAGCTGGCGCGCCTGGTGCCGTCAACAGGAGCACAGCCATGGGCTTGCGTGAATGGTCGGTGGGCGGCGTGCTGCTCAGTCCGTTTCTGATTTATGTGCTGCTGGCGCTGCTCGTCACTGGCGGCCTGCGACTGCTGTTGCGCCTGACCCCGGCCGGACGCTGGATCTGGCACGAAGCGCTATTCGATTGCGCCTTGTACGTCTGTGTATTGACCCTGATCACCGTCGTCCTCGGACCTTTATAAGGAGTTGAAACATGCGTACACCCGTACGTGTCGCGGTAACCCTGTGCCTGGTGGCGGTGGCGATCTTTGCCGGTTTCCATTTGTGGCAGTACTACATGCTCACACCGTGGACGCGGGATGCGCGGATTCGTGCCGATGTGGTGGTGATCGCCCCGGATGTGTCGGGCTGGGTGCGGGAGCTCAAGGCGTTCGACAACCAGCCGGTGAAGGCAGGCGATCTGTTGCTGAGCATCGACCGCGACCGCTTCGAAGCCGCGCTGGAGAAGGCGCAAGCGGTGGTGCAGACCCGCCAGCAGCAACTCAATCTGCGCGAGCGCGAAGCCAGCCGCCGCGCCGCGCTCGGCCCGCAAGCGATCAGCGCCGAGCTGCGTGAAAATGCGCAAATCAACGCCGGCATCGCCCGGGGCGAACTGCGTGAAGCTCAAGCGGAAGCCAAGGTCGCCGAACTCAACCTTGCGCGCAGTCAGGTGCATGCGCCACGTGGTGGCCACATCACTAACTTGCGACTGGCTGAAGGCAACTACGTGAATGCCGGGCAGGCGGTGATGGCATTGATCGATGACTCGACGTTCTACGTGCAGGCGTATTTCGAAGAAACCAAGCTGCCGCGAATTCGCGTCGGCGATCCGGTGAAGGTCTGGTTGATGAGCGCGGGCGAGGCGTTGCACGGGCATGTGGAAAGCGTCAGTCGCGGGATTACCGATCGCAACACCACGCCGGACGGGCAGTTGCTGGCGGAGGTGGAGCCGACGTTCAACTGGGTGAGGCTGGCGCAGCGGATTCCGGTGCGGATCAAACTGGACCAGGTGCCCGAGGGGATCAACTTGAGTTCGGGGATGACGGCGAGTGTGCAGGTGCAGGAACAGAAATAACTGTAGGAGCGAGCTTGCTCGCGAAGGACGTTAACGATAACGCGTTCATCCTGAATAAACGCGTTGCTCTCAAGTTCTTCGCGAGCAAGCTCGCTCCTACAGGTGTGCGCAGGGATCAGCCGATGCTGATCGCCGGCAATGTCGGCAGCGTCACGGTCTGCTGCTTGCGTGGCGCCAGAATCTCCGCCTCGCCATCCACTACCAACTCATCGCGCTGGTTGAACACCCGGGTGGCAATGCGCACGCGAAACTTCGGCAGCTTCTCGAGAATTTCCAGGCGCACGGTCAGGGTGTCGCCAATTTTCACCGGCTTCTGAAAGCTCATCTGCTGGCCGATATAGATAGTGCCCGGCCCAGGCAGCTCGCAGGCAACGGCTGCGCTGATCAGGGCGCCGCTGAACATGCCGTGCGCGATGCGCTCCTTGAACATGGTGCCGGCGGCGAACTCGGCGTCCAGGTGCACCGGGTTGTGGTCACCGGACATCGCGGCGAACAGTTGAATGTCGCGCTCTTCGACCGTCTTGCTGTAGCTGGCGGTCTGCCCGACTTCAAGGGCTTCGTAAGGGGTGTTGGTAACCTGGGTCATCGGTTTCAATTCCTGTGACAAATAAAAAAACCACTATTCGGATCGGGGCGGGCGGCGGTGACTCAGGGCTTGTGCTATCCAGCCCAGCACATCGGCCGTCACCTCATCGCGATTACTCTCGTTGAACAGTTCGTGCCGCGCCTGCGGATAGATCGTCAGTTGCAGGCTCTGGCTGCCGGCGGCGCGTAGCGCATCGGCCAGATCTTTCAGACGCTTGCCTTCGCTCACCGGATCACATTCACCGCCAATCACCAGCAGCGGCAGGCCCGGATCGATCTGCGCGAGATTGGACGCTTTGCTGATTTGCTGCAACCCGCCGAGCAAATCGATCCACAGCTGATTGGTGCAGCGAAAGCCGCAGAGCGGGTCGTTGGCGTACAGGTCGACTTCCGCCGGGTCGCGGCTGAGCCAGTCGAATTTCGTCCGGGCGGGTTTGAAGGCTTTGTTGAACGAACCGAAGGACAGCCATTCGATCAGCGCGCTGCGCCCCTTGGGTCCCTGGCGTAAACGTTCGAGGCGGGCGATTTGCCGCGCCGCGCGATAAAGCGCCACGGGCTGGAAGTTCGAGCCGCTGAGCACTGCCCCATGCAGGCTGGCGCTGTGGTGCAGCAAATAGGCCTGGGCGATGTAGCTGCCCATGCTGTGGCCGAGCAGCACAATCGGCACGCCGGGATGCTGCTGGCCGATGTGCTGATTGAGGCTGGCGAGGTCGCCGACCACCTTGCACCAGCCGTCGTCATCGGCGAAATGACCGAGCGTCCCGGTTTCGGCAGTTTTGCCATGTCCACGCAGGTCCGGCGCGTAGACGCCGTAGCCTTGATCGCAGAACTTTTCCGCCAGACGCGCGTAGCGACCGCTGTGCTCGGCCATGCCGTGGGCCAGCAAAATGACTGCTTTCAAAGGTGCGGCAGGCAGCCACTGATTGACGAAGAGGCGGCTGCGGTCACTCGCGGTCAACCAGAAGGTGTCGTGGATCATGGCGATTCCTTTGCATGGGCTCGGTGCATTGTATAGCGCATCCTTCGCTTGCCGTCTGATCAGGCCACGCCACGGCACCAAGATTCACGCGGTCAATGACGGCCGTTGGCATATTTGCCTGATTCGCCATAGCTGCTAGTGTCCGTGAAGCTCCGCTTTTTCAAAGGTGACGGAAAAGCGGCCCCGGATAGGCTCAGGTAAAGAGGACAAGAACAATGCAACCTGATTTCTGGAATGACAAACGCCCGGCCGGCGTACCCCTGGACATCGATCAAGGGGCCTACAAGTCGGTGATCGAGGTGTTCGAGCGTTCCTGCAAGAAATTTGCTGACCGCCCGGCCTTCAGCAACATGGGCGTAACCCTGACCTACGCCGAACTGGAACGCTACAGCGCCGCGTTCGCCGGTTACCTGCAAGCCCACACCGACCTGGAGCCCGGGGATCGCATCGCGGTGCAGATGCCCAACGTGCTGCAATACCCGATTGCCGTGTTCGGCGCCTTGCGCGCCGGGCTGATCGTGGTCAACACCAACCCGCTGTACACCGCGCGGGAGATGCGTCACCAGTTCAAGGATTCCGGTGCCCGGGCGCTGGTCTACCTGAACATGTTCGGGCAGAAGGTCCAGGAAGTGCTGGCCGACACCGACATCCAGTACCTGATCGAAGCGAAGATGGGCGACATGATGCCCGCCGCCAAGGGCTGGCTGGTGAATACCATGGTGAGCAAGGTCAAGAAAATGGTCCCGGACTATGCCTTGCCGCAAGCCATCTCCTTCAAGAGTGCGCTGCGTCTGGGCAAGGGCCTGGGCATCAAGCCGCTGAACGCCGGCCTCAAGGACATCGCCGTGTTGCAATACACCGGCGGCACCACCGGCCTGGCCAAGGGCGCGATGCTGACCCACGGCAACCTGGTGGCGAACATGCAGCAGGCGCGGGCCTGCCTCGGGCAGTTCGGCAACGATGGCCAGCCGCTGCTGCGCGAAGGCCAGGAAGTGATGATCGCGCCGCTGCCGCTGTACCACATCTATGCCTTCACAGCGAATTGCATGTGCATGATGGTGACCGGCAACCACAACGTACTGATCACCAATCCACGGGACATCGGCGGCTTCATCAAGGAGCTGAAGAACTGGCGGTTCTCGGCGTTGCTGGGGCTCAACACGCTGTTCGTCGCGCTGATGGACCACCCCGATTTCAAGACCCTGGATTTCTCCAGCCTCAAGCTGACCAACTCCGGCGGCACCGCACTGGTCAAGGCCACGGCCGAACGCTGGGAGCAACTGACCGGCTGCCGCATCACCGAAGGCTACGGCCTGACCGAAACCTCGCCGGTGGCGTGCACCAACCCGTACGGCGACAAGTCGCGGATCGGCACGGTCGGCCTGCCGGTGCCGGGCACCACGCTGAAAGTGATCAACGATGAAGGCGTCGAGCAGCCGATGGGCGAGCGCGGCGAACTGTGCATCAAGGGCCCGCAGATCATGAAGGGCTACTGGCAGAAACCTGATGCCACCGCTGAAGTGCTGGATGCCGAGGGCTGGTTCAAGTCCGGCGACATCGCGGTGATCGACCCGGACGGTTTTGTGCGGATCGTCGATCGCAAGAAGGACATGATCATTGTCTCGGGCTTCAACGTGTACCCGAACGAGATCGAAGACGTGGTCATGGCCCACCCGAAAGTCGCCAACTGCGCGGTCATCGGCGTGCCGGACGAGCGTTCCGGAGAGGCGGTGAAGCTGTTTGTGGTGGCCCGTGAGTCGGGGGTCAGCCTTGAAGAGCTGAAGGCGTACTGCAAGGAAAACTTCACGGCGTACAAAGTGCCCAAGCACATCGTGTTGCGCGAGTCGCTGCCGATGACGCCGGTGGGCAAGATTCTGCGGCGGGAGTTGCGGGATATCGCGTAGGCGTTGCGCAGTTCCTTGTAGGAGCGAGCCTGCTCGCGATGGACGTCAACGATAACGCGCTCTGTCTGAATGAGCGCGTTGCCTGGGCGTTTTTCGCGAGCAGGCTCGCTCCTACAGTTTGAAAGCCCCGGATTCAGGGGCTTTCAGCGACATATAGGTTCTTTGCTCTAAAATGACCGCTTGCAGTTCTTGAGTCACTAATGTGACTGTAGAGGCCGCTTTTGGCTCTAGTCGGCCCTTGGCAAAGCTGCTACTCTCGGCGCGCTTTGTGACCTCTCGGCCTCTGTAAAAAGCCAGACTCACCAATCATCAAACACCAATAATAATCGCATCAAATGCGGTATTTGAATTCGCGTTGCTGAGGAGTGGCTTCCATGATCGAAGACTTCTGGAAGGATAAGTACCCTGCCGGGATTGCTGCCGACATCAATCCGGACGAGTATCCGAATATTCAGGCAGTGTTGAAGCAGTCCTGCCAACGCTTCGCCGACAAGCCGGCATTCAGCAACCTGGGCAAGACAATCACCTACGGTGAACTGTACGAATTGTCCGGTGCATTTGCCGCTTACCTGCAACAGCATACCGACTTGCAGCCGGGCGATCGAATCGCCGTGCAGCTGCCCAACGTCCTGCAGTACCCGGTCGCGGTATTCGGCGCCATTCGCGCCGGGCTGATTGTGGTCAACACCAACCCGCTGTACACCGCGCGGGAAATGGAACACCAGTTCAACGACTCCGGCGCCAAAGCCCTGGTGTGCCTGGCCAACATGGCGCACCTGGCCGAGACCGTCGTGCCGAAAACCGGCGTCAAGCACGTGATCGTCACCGAAGTGGCCGACCTGCTGCCGCCGCTCAAGCGCCTGCTGATCAACAGCGTCATCAAGTACGTGAAGAAGATGGTCCCGGCATATCACTTGCCCAAGGCCATCAAGTTCAACGACGTGCTGAGCAAGGGCCACGGCCAGCCGGTAGCGGAAGCCAACCCGGCCAGCGGCGACGTGGCGGTGCTGCAATACACCGGCGGCACCACCGGCGTGGCCAAGGGCGCGATGCTGACCCATCGCAACCTCGTGGCGAACATGCTGCAGTGCAAGGCGCTGATGGGGTCGAACCTGAATGAAGGTTGCGAGATCCTGATCACGCCGCTGCCGCTGTACCACATCTATGCGTTCACCTTTCATTGCATGGCGATGATGCTGATCGGCAACCACAACATCTTGATCAGCAACCCGCGGGATCTGCCGGCGATGGTCAAGGAACTGTCGAAGTGGAAGTTCAGCGGCTTCGTCGGCCTGAACACCCTGTTCGTGGCCCTGTGCAACAACGAAGGTTTCCGCAAGCTGGATTTCTCGGCGCTGAAAGTCACCCTGTCCGGCGGCATGGCCCTGCAACTGGCTGCCGCCGAGCGCTGGAAAGCGGTCACCGGTTGTGCCATCTGCGAAGGTTACGGCATGACCGAAACCAGCCCGGTGGCCACCGTGAACCCGATCCAGCACATCCAGATCGGCACCATCGGCATTCCGGTGCCATCGACCCTGTGCAAAGTCATCGACGATGCCGGTGTTGAGCAGCCGTTGGGCGAAATCGGCGAGCTGTGCGTGAAAGGCCCGCAGGTGATGAAGGGTTACTGGCAGCGCCAGGAAGCCACCGATGAGATCCTCGACAGCGAAGGCTGGTTGAAGACCGGTGACATTGCATTGATCCAGCCGGACGGCTACATGCGCATTGTCGATCGCAAGAAAGACATGATCCTGGTCTCGGGCTTCAACGTGTACCCGAACGAGTTGGAAGACGTGCTCGCGACCCTGCCGGGCGTGCTGCAATGCGCTGCCATCGGCGTGCCGGACGAGAAGTCGGGTGAGGCGATCAAGATCTTCATCGTTGCCAAGCCGGGCGTGACCCTGACCAAGGAACAGGTGATGGAGCACATGCGTGCCAACGTCACGGGCTACAAGGTGCCGCGTTCGGTCGAGTTCCGCGATGCGCTGCCGACGACCAACGTTGGCAAGATCCTGCGTCGGGAATTGCGTGATGAAGAGCTGAAGAAGCTCAACGCGAAGAAAACCACCGCGTAACCCAACAAAAAAGCCCCGCAGATGCGGGGCTTTTTTTTGCCTGTCTGGCACAGATCAACCACTGTAGGAGCCGGCTTGCTGGCGATGGTCGCCAACGATTACGCGGGCTCCCTGAATGAACGCGTTGTCCAAACGTTTATCGCGAGCAGGCTCGCTCCCACAGATAAGGCATTCGTGGTTACTGGCGGAATGGCGCGAAATTGACGTTGGTGCCCGCTGGGCGCATGTCCTGCAGGTACGAATCCTTGTCCGCACTCAGTTCCAGGCTCAATGCCGCCTTGCGCTTGCCTTCGTTGCGCACCACCAGCCCTTCGAGCTTCTCGCGCAGGAACACCGTCGGCACTTTCAGGTGCAGCAGCTCGTCGGTGTCCGGCGTGTGCATCAGCAGGTGAATCCATTCGTACTGACCAATGGCCAGGCGCGCCACCGGGAGATCGAACCACCAGATGTTGCGGTTGCGGTTCAATTCGGCGAAATGGCAGTTGTTGACGCCAAGCACAGCACCGCCGAGTTCCTGGTTTCTGCGGGCAATGGCCTGCTTTTTATCGAGTTTCATAACATTCCTACGGGATTGGATCTTCAGCGCCATGGCCTGAATACGTTGCGCATTCTCGGGGGTTGGTCGGCAAACATAAAGCCCAACCTGCACAGTACGATGAAATGTAGCACTGAAAATAAATGAAACTCCGCACAAACGCCCCCGGTCCATCCTTGTGTAACGACTTTTCTCGTTCAATTGTTCACAGGAGAAACACCATGAGCAGCACTGGCGATAAAGCAAAAGGTCTGGCCAACGAAGCCGTTGGTAACATCAAGCAGGGCGTCGGCAAGGCAACTGACAACACCAAGCTGCAAGCCGAAGGCAAACTGCAGGAAAAGAAAGGCGAGGCTCAGCAAGCTGTGGGCAAAGCCAAGGACGCAATCAAGAAAGGTGTCGACAAGGCTTGATCCGGCCATTGTTGAGACACAAGAACGGCCATCCACGGATGGCCGTTTTTGTGTCAGCCTGAACTTGCACGCGGAATTTGTTTCAAAGTCGCCAAGTAGGCTACTTTGATGTAGAAAACGGCCCCTGAGTCGCCCCGACTTCAACCCCCAGCGGCGAAAGGAGACGCTCATGATTTTCCCGGACATGAAAGGTTTGCCCATCCATCGCGTGATGGTGCGCACGGTCACCGAATTCGTCGACGACGAGATGTCGACCTATGCCTCGGCGCTGGCCTATCAGATGCTGTTTTCGCTGTTCCCCTTCATTCTGTTCCTGATCGCCCTGATCGGTTTCCTGCACCTGCCGGACTTCTTCTCCTGGCTGCGCCTGCAGTCGGAACTGGTCCTGCCGCCCCAGGCGCTGGAGCAGGTCAATCCGGTGATCGACCAGCTCCAGCAATCCAAGGGTGGCCTGCTCTCGGTCGGTATCGTCATCGCGCTGTATACGGCCTCGGCCGGCGTGCGGTTGATGATGAGCGCGATGAACGCCGCGTACGACGTGGTCGAAGGCCGTCCGCTGTGGAAGCGTTTTCCGTTGTCGGTGTTCTACACCATCGGCATTGCCGGGATGCTGCTGATCGCCGCGGCATTGATGGTCCTCGGGCCGCAGGTAATGGGCTGGATCGCCGCGCAGGTCGGCCTCGAAGACTTCATCGTCACGGTCTGGACCATCGCGCGCTGGCCGGTGATCGTGATTCTGATGATGATTGCGGTGGCGTTGATCTACTACGTCATGCCCGACGTCAAACAGGAGTTTCGTTTCATCACCCCCGGCTCGGTGCTGGCAGTGGTGGTGTGGATCATCGCTTCGTTGGGCTTCGCGTTTTACGTCAAGACGTTCGCCAACTACAACGCCATGTATGGCAGTATCGGCGCGATCATCGTGCTGTTGCTGTACTTCTACATTTCTGCGGCAGTGCTGTTGCTCGGCGCGGAGATGAATGCGGTGATCGAACACATGTCGAGCGAAGGCAAGGACCCTGGCGAAAAGGTCCCCGGCGAGCAGGGTCCCGTCCACGAAGAGAAACAGCACGTTTCCGGACTGGGCCGGGATCACTCGGTGAAACCACCCACTGACGAAGTCATCAAATGATCCGTGAAATCCTCAAAATGGGCGACGAGCGCCTGCTGCGCATCGCGCCACCGGTCCCGGCCGAAATGTTCGACAGCCCCGAGCTGTGGCAACTGATCGACGACATGTTCCAGACCATGGAAAGCGTCGGCGGGGTCGGCCTGGCCGCGCCGCAGATTGGCATCGACCTGCAACTGGTGATCTTCGGTTTCGAGCACAGCGAGCGTTACCCGGATGCCGAAGCGGTGCCGCAGACAATCCTGATCAATCCGTTGATCACGCCGTTGAGCCCGGTGATGGAAGAGGGCTTTGAAGGCTGCCTGTCGGTGCCAGGCCTGCGGGGCGCGGTGGAGCGTTACCAGCAGATTCGTTATGAAGGTTTCGATCCGAAAGGACAGCCGATCGTGCGCGTTGCTTCAGGGTTTCATGCCCGCGTGGTGCAGCACGAATGCGATCACCTGATCGGCCGGTTGTACCCGTCGCGGATTACCGATTTCAGCAAATTCGGCTTCACCGAAGTCATGTTCCCCGACCTCGATCCCAACGCCGACGACTGATCCGGATACCCCCCAAAGCCAATGTGGGAGCGAGCCTGCTCGCGATGGCGGAGTATCAGACAACATCTGTGTTGACGGACAGAACGCTATCGCGAGCAGGCTCGCTCCCACAGGGGATGTGCAAAAGCAGGCAGTGCTTTATTTTGCGGGTTTGACGAACCGCAACGTCATGCGATCAGACTCCCCGATCGCCAGGTACTTTGCCTTGTCCTTCTCCCCCAGCGTCAACGCCGGCGGCAACGTCCACACCCCTTCCGGGTAATCCTTGGTGTCCTTCGGATTGGCGTTGATCTCGCTCTGTCCCTCAAGCTTGAACCCGGCATCCGTCGCCAGTTTCACCACGTAGGCGGTCGGCAGATAACCGCTGTGCTTGATGTCGTCCAGCGATGCGCCGTCTTTTGCGCGGTGATCGACCACGCCCAGAACGCCGCCCGGTTTCAACACTTTGAAAAACGCCGCGAACGTCTGTGGCCCGGTATCGGCCAGCACCCAGTTGTGCACGTTGCGGAAGGTCAACACGGTGTCGGCGGAAGCGGGTTTGCCGAACTCGGGATTTTTCGGATCAAACTCCAGCACCTGCGCCTTGGCGTATTGCGCCGGGGCGGCAGCGAACTTGGCCTTAAGCTTTTCCTCGTTCTTGCGCGCGTAATCGCTCACCGTCGGCGCCTGGACGGCCGCGACATAATCCCCATGCTCCTTGAGCAACGGCGCGAGCAATTCGCTGTACCAACCGTTGCCGGGGGTGATTTCAATCACCGTCTGTTTCGGTCCCAGGCCGAAAAACTGCAACGTCTGCTGCGGATGACGATAGCCATCGCGGGCGACGTTTTCCGGTGTCCGCCAAGGGCCTTTCAACACCTCGGCATAGTGCTCGGCGGAAATCGTTGGCGGTTCGGCGGCGTGGCTGATCGAGGGAACAAGCAGGGCAAGCGTCAAGGCGAGAAGGGCGGGTTTCATGGGCGTCCCAGAGAGGTCGAAGTCGACCCCGAGGCTAGCACGGGGCAATCCCGGCCCGATCACACATTATCGACGGTCGACCTCACCAACGGTTCTAAGCCCATGGCGATCATCGGTTTGCTGCGCGCGTAACGGGTCAGGCGTTCGACCATGGCGTAGGGCATGGATGGATCGAAGCTGAAGCCGCGGCGTTCATAGAAACCGCGCAAATCCGGGTGGCAGAACAACCACACCGGTTCGTCGAGACCTTTCACGGCTTCGGCGATCAATGCGGCGGCAATGCCTTGCTCGCGGCACGCCGGGTCGACGAACAAACCGGTCAGCCAATGCCCGCCCGAGACCGGCCGCAGACACAGCGCACCAATGATCTCGTCGCGCCGTGCGACCCAGAGTTGCGCGTCGCGCACTGCTTTCATCGACGATTGATGAGCGCGATAAAACTTGTTCATCAGCGGCCATAACGGCTCGGCGAGCAAGGTGTACTGGGTGTCGGGCATGGGGCGGGTCTGTGTGTGCGCAAAGCGGGGGATTATAAAAGAACGCGCGGCGGGGGATAGGTGTATACCTGATCTCACATCCCGTATGAGTGGAGTATTGGTCATGGCCAAAGGCATGGATTCAAAAAAAGCGGCAAAGAAGAAACCGGCGAAAACCGCCGATGAAAAACGCGCGGACAAGAAAGCCAAGAAGGTGGGTGTGTTCGGTCATTAAGCAGCAAGCATGAAACGCAAGTCCCCTGTAGGAGCCGGCTTGCTGGCGATTCAGACGACTCGGTGTGTCAGCCAGACCGCGTTGCCTGAATCGCCAGCAAGCCGGCTCCTACAGATAGCAAAAAAATAATCTGCAAGATTTCCCAGCGTCATTGCACAGAAGGGGACTGGTCCCCGATCTGAGCAACGCCATGCCCCACTACTTCGATAACGCCCACCGAGAAGAAATCGAAACCCTGCGCCAACGTCTGACCGCTCGCACCGAGTGGCCGACCTGGTTGTTGCTGATCGGCGTGTATGCCGGCTGGTTCAGCCTGGTGCTGGGCAGTGCGCGGTTGGGCCTGTGGTGGAGCACGTTGTTGCTGATTCCCCTGGTGGTGCTCTGGTTGTCGGTACAGCACGAATTGCTGCACGGGCATCCGACGCGCTGGGCCGCGCTGAACAAAATCCTCGGCTACGCGCCGTTCGCCATCTGGTATCCCTACACGTTGTACCGCGACAGCCACTTGCTGCATCACCGCGATGAAGACCTGACCTTGCCCGGCATCGATCCGGAAAGCCGTTACCTGAGCGTCGAGCAGTGGCAGCGCCGTTCGCTGTTCGAGCAGAGCTTGCACTGGCTGAACAAGACCGTGCTCGGGCGCTTCGCGATCGGCGCGCCGCTGGCCTTGCTTTCACTGGCGCGGGAAGAACTGCAACGCCTGGTGTCGGGTGAACGGCAGGCCTGGTTGATGTGGCTGACCCACGGCGCGCTGACCCTGCTGATGCTGCTGTTCATCGCCCGCTACAGCGTGTTGCCGGTGTGGCATTACGTGTTCCTGATCAGCGTGCCGGCGCTGTCGATCGCGATGGTCCGCTCTTACTATGAACACCGTCCCCATGCGCAGCCCGAGCAACGCACGGTGCTGAATGAAGCCGGGTGGCCGTGGCGCTGGTTGTTCCTCAACCTGAATTTTCATCTGGTGCATCACGACTTGCCGGGCCTTGCCTGGTACGACTTGCCCCGTGCCTATCACGCGCGTCGCGAACAATGGCTGGCGCGTAGCGGAGGGTTTCTGGTGCAGGGATATGGCCAGCTGTGGCGGGAGAATGGGCTGAGGGCGATCGATAGCCCGCAGCATCCCTTCCACTGACTGCAAACCCGGTCCTTGTAGGAGCCGGCTTGCCGGCGATAGCGGTGTATCAGCACCGTCCATGCAATTTGATACTCCGCTATCGCCGGCAAGCCGGCTCCTACAGTAGATAGGTGTTGTTTGGGAGATTTTGATGAGTCATGACATCGCTGAGTTATTGATGTATGTCGCCCCCGAACCGGTCCGTGAGGCCAACGAGCGCTGGCTCACGCGCATCCTCGAACGGCTCAGCATCGTCCGCCGTAACGCCGACGCTTTGTCGTTGATGGACCTGTGGCTGTCCCCGCATTTACTCCTGACCCAAACCTGCGGCTATCCGCTGATGACCGCGTTGCGCGGCCAGGTGCGGGTGGTCGGTCGGCCTCGCTATGAATGGCCGGACAGCATCGGCGGCAACCATTGCAGCCTGCTGCTGAGTCGCGCCGATAATCCACGCCGGAGCTTGCCCGAGTTTTTTGGCAGCCGTGGCGTGATCAACGGCGAAGACTCCAACAGCGGCATGAACCTGCTGCGCCAGCGCCTGGCGCCGTTGCACCGCGACGGGCAATTCTTCGGCAGTATCGGCATAAGCGGCAGCCACCGCGAAAGCTTGCGTTGGCTGCGTGAAGACCAGGCTGATCTTGCCGCCATCGACAGCGTGACCTTCGCCTACCTCGCGCGGTACGCGGAAGAGGAAGTGGCCGGCCTGCGAGTGGTGGAGCGCAGTGCGTTGAGCCCGACCTTGCCTTACATCACCGTGGCGACGGCGACTGATGAACAAGTGGAGACATTGCGGCAGGTGATGAACCAGACGTTGGGTGAATTACCCGATGTCGTGGAGATCCTTGGTTTGCAGGAAGTGTTGCCCGCTACCGAGAGCGACTATCAGGTCATTCTCGACTATCAGCGAGAAGCCGAGGGGTTGGGGTTTGGGCGGTTGCAGTGATTGTTGAAGACCGTGTCGACAGACCGATTTTCGCGAGCAGGCTCGCTCCCACAAGGTTCACCGAAATCCTGTAGGAGCGAGCCTGCTCGCGAAAGCGATTATCGGTCACTTAGTAATCTCCAAATGGAATATAAAAATGCATTTTAAGTATTATTAAAGAATAAGGCTCCTTGCTAGGATTCGCGTCACCGGACCTCCGGACATTCAGCGACCCTAACCCTTGGAGCCTCTATGTCCGGCACCGACCTTTCCCATCGCAACGACGTGGGCGGATTGTTCCGCGCCCATTACGCCTGGCTGTGCGCCCACCTGCGACGACAGTTGGGGGCGAGTTCCAGCGTCGAAGACATCGCCGCCGAAACCTTCGCGCAACTGCTCGAATCCCCGGGCCTGACCCCGATTCGCGAGCCTCGCGCGCTGCTCACCACCATCGCCCAGCGGCTGATCTATCAGCTCTGGCGCCGCCGTGACCTGGAACGTCAGCACCTCGATCAACTGCAAAACGCCGACCGGCCGCAAGCGACCTCGCCCGAGGAACTGTTGCAACTGACCCAGGCGCTGCACGGTCTCGACCGAACGCTGGATCGCCTGCCGGGCAAGGTCCGCGCAACGTTCCTGTTGTCGCGCATCGACGGCCTGACTTACCCGCAAATTGCTGCCGAACTGGGCATTTCCCAGCGCTCGGTCAGCGTCTACATGACCCGCTCCCAAGCGTTGTGCGCCCAGCACAGCGCCAATGAACCCTTGCACCAGAGGTCTGCATGAAATCAATAAAAAACCTGCTTGGCGGTTCGCTGCTGGCGCTCAGCCTCGTGGCTGGCCACGCGCCCGCCGCCGAGAAAACCGCGCCGATCCACTTTGGCGACATCACCTGGGAAAGCGGCAGCCTGATCACCGAGATCCTGCGGCTGATCGTCGAAAAGGGTTACGGCTACCCGACCGACACCTTGCCGGGCAGCACCGTCAGCCTTGAAGCGGCCTTGGCCAAGAACGACATCCAAGTGATCGGCGAAGAGTGGGCAGGACGCAGCCCGGCCTGGGTCAAGGCGGCGTCGGAAGGCAAAGTGTTCGGCCTGGGCGACACGGTCAAAGGCGCCACCGAAGGATGGTGGGTGCCGGAGTACGTGATCAAGGGCGACCCGGAACGCGGGATCAAACCGCTGGCCCCTGAGCTGAAATCCGTCGCCGACCTGGCGCGCTACAAAGACGTGTTCCGCGACCCGGAAGACCCGAGCCGCGGACGCTTCCTCAACAGCCCGACCGGCTGGACCTCGGAGATCGTCAACAGCCAGAAACTCAAGGCCTATGACCTGACCGCCAGCTTCGTCAACTTCCGCACCGGCTCCGGCGCGGCGCTGGATGCCGAAGTGGCTTCATCGATCCGTCGTGGCAAACCGGTGCTGTTCTACTACTGGTCGCCAACGCCGTTGCTGGGGCGTTTCAAACTGGTGAAGCTCGACGAGCCGCCATTCGACGCCGAAGCCTGGAAAACCCTGGCCGATGCCAACAACCCGAACCCCAAGGGCACGCGCTCGATGCCGGCGAGCCTGGCCATTGGCGTGTCCGCACCGTTCAAGGCGCAGTACCCGGATCTGGTGGCGTTCTTCGAGAAGGTCGATCTGCCGATTGATCTGCTGAACCAAACGCTGGCGCAGATGAGCGAAAAACGCCAGCCACCGCGCCAGGTCGCTGAGGCGTTTTTGCGTGATCAGCCGCAGGTGTGGAAGGGCTGGGTGCCGGGGGAGGTGGCGAGCAAAGTGAGTTCGAGCCTGTAATTTCTCAGGCGCCTGTTACATCGCCTTCGCGAGCAGGCTCGCTCCTACAGGTTCCGCGCTAGACCTGTAGGAGCGAGCCTGCTCGCGATGATTTTGAGACCTGCATCAACTCCACGGCCAACGCCGCCTGCACTGCCGGATGCAAATCCACCCTCTGCCGAATCCCACCGACGCCGGCCACCGATTTCAATCAATCGCAAACAGCCGCGTAAGTGCGAGCTGAACCGTTTTTGTCCCAGATACTGGCCGACTAGTGGCCTTGCAAGCCCATTGCGGCTGTCTATGCTCACTCATAACTAACTATGTCGGTCGTCATGCGATGACCGTCATGCGGGCTCCAGAGTGTGCAATCAAAGGCACCGGTTCCGAGCCTCAGGGAGTGTTGCGGTAAAGGGAGTTACTTATGGAAATAACGTTAGGGCTGGCCCGGTCCCGGGCTATCAAGAGACGGATGTCTTGATAAGAGCGTTGCCACATGGACTCTCCGATTCAACATCATTGATCACCTGACAATTCCTCCCTTGGAGGAATGCGTGTGCCTGTTCCATGGAACGTTGTGGTGGATACGTTGAAAGACCGAAGAACTTTCATCAATCAAAAGACCGCGCTTAGGGTGAAATGAACATGTTTAACCTACATCACAAGGCTGACCTGCTGGAAATCGAACGCTACAGCTGCGCACTGACCGAGGCCAACGCCAAATTGGCCGCCGTCAGCCGCTCGATGGCGATGATTGAGTTCACCCCTGAAGGCATCGTCCTCGATGCCAACGAAAACTTCTGCGCCGCCATGGGCTACAGCGCCGAAGAAGTGCGCGGCAAGCATCACCGGATCTTTTGCGAAGAGGCGTATTACCGCAGCGACGCCTACGCCAAGTTGTGGCGCGACCTGGCCCGTGGCGAGCCGGTCAGCGGCACCTTTTCCCGTTTGAACAAGCGCGGCAAGGAGATCTGGCTGGAAGCCAGTTACATGCCGGTGTTCGGCCGCGATCGGCAAGTTACCAGTGTGATTAAAGTGGCCACAGACATCTCGGAGCGGGTCAACAGAGAGCACGAAAACGAAAGCATGCTCTCGGCGATCGGTCGTTCCATGGCGGTGATCGAGTTCACTCCCGAAGGTCACGTCATCACCGCCAACGATAACTTTCTGAAGACCACGCATTATTCGCTCAACGAAATCGTCGGTCAGCATCACAGCCTGTTCTGCCACCGCGCGGAAGCCGATTCACAAAACTACAAGGCGTTCTGGGCTTCGCTGAATCGCGGCGAGTATCACTCGCACCGTTTCGAACGCCGGGACAAATACGGCCATACCATTTTCCTTGAAGCGTCCTACAACCCGTTGTTTGACACCAAGGGCCGGTTGTACAAAGTGGTGAAGTTCGCCAGCGACATCACCAACCAGGTGACCACCCTGCAAACCGCTGCCGAATCGGCCCACAGCACCTCTGTACAAAACGATGCCTGCGCGCAGAAGGGCTCTCAGGTGGTGCAGCAAACGGTGCAGATCATTCAGGACATTTCCCGGGACTTGAACGAGGCGGCGCTGAGCATCGATGCGGTCAGCAAGCAGTCCGACATCATCGGCACCATCGTCCAGACCATTCGCGGCATTGCCGATCAGACCAACCTGCTGGCGCTCAACGCGGCGATCGAAGCGGCGCGGGCCGGGGAGCACGGGCGCGGGTTTGCGGTGGTCGCCGACGAAGTTCGCAGCCTCGCCGCCCGCACGAGCCAGGCGACGCTGGAGATCGTCGACGTGGTGCGCAAGAACCATGATCTGTCATTGAGTGCGGTGTCGAGCATGCAGTCGAGCCTGAGCCGGACCGGCCTTGGGGTCGAACTGGCGAACGAGGCGGGGGAGGTGATCCTGGAGATTCAGCAGGGGTCACGGCACGTGGTGGATGCAATCAGCCAGTTCAACTCAACGCTGCAGCTGAACTGAAACCCAAAACTGTAGGAGCCGGCTTGCCGGCGATTGCGTCTGTGAGATCGCTATCGCCAGCAAGCTGGCTCCTACGGTTTTTGGGTGAGCCCTCAACCTCGAATCCACCCCGATCCCTGTAGGAGCCGGCTTGCCGGCGATGGCGTCTGTGAGATCGCTATCGCCAGCAAGCTGGCTCCTACGGAGGTATCTCCGTGGTTACAGCGAGGCGAGGAACTTGTCGACCACCTGGGCGCTGCCTTTCTCGGTGCTGTTGCTAGCGTCGGCTTTGTCGGTCTGCGCCAGTTTCATCTTGTCCTGCAGACGATCGGCAATTTCTTTGCCGATCGCCAGTTGCTTCTCTGGCGGCATGGCTTTCAGGTCTTCTTCGGTAATGCCCATTTCGTCCAGGATACTGTCGCGCAAACGCTGTTCCGGCGTCTTGCTCATGTAGTCCTTGAACTGATCCGTGGCTGTACCGCCACCGAATTTGGTCTGGGTGTCTGCCGGAAGTTTCGCATCGGTCGCCTGCAACGCCACGCGGGTTTTCGCGAACGCTTCATCGACGTTATCGGCGATTTTGCTGGCGGCGTTGACCTGTTCCGTGGCGAGTTTGGAAACGGTGGACAGAATCGGCCCTTCGTACTTTTTCATCTGAACCTGCATCGTGTTCTGCAGGTTCTGCATCAACACGCCCTGAAGACCGGCGGCAGCTTCCGCAGTTGGGTCGTCACCCGGCTTCTTGGGAAGCGGCATCGTCAAATTCTGTTTGGCACTGACCAACATGATGAGTAGACCTTGTAGGTGTTTGTGGTGCCGCGACGGGAGCAATTACTGTGCCTAAACGTTTAAGTTCATACGTTTCAATTACTTATGATTTTTTAGCAACCCTGTATCCGGGTTGTTACGGTCAACCCTTGCCGCCGGGCGGCAGAGGTCGACCGATCATGGCAGGCCGTTACAGCCGTGTTTGAGAAAGCCGGGGCGTTGTGCGAGTCGCTGGAAGTACTCGTCGATGGCGGGGAAGTCGGGTCGATCCATCGGGGTCATCAGCCAGCGGTTGACGGACAGCCCGATGACGATGTCGGCCAGGGTGAACCGGGGGCCGGCAACGTAGGCTTTAGTGGCCGCGAGCTGATGTTCAAGCAGCGCCATTTTTTGATTCCAGCCGCGCAGGCCGACGGCGATCCGGTGCGCGTCCTGGAATTCCGGGTCCTTGCGCACCAGCGCGGTGAACGCGTAGCTCCAGGACGAATTGAGGTCGGTGGCCTGCCAATCCATCCACTGTTCCACCCGGGCGCGGGCCGCCGGTTCGTGGGGCAGCAGGTCGGTGTTTTGGTGTTTGCCGGCCAGATAGCGGCAGATGGTGTTGGATTCCCACAACACACCGGCCTCGTCGATGATCACCGGGACCTGCGCGTTGGGGTTGAGCCTTACAAACTCGGGACTGTGGGTCGACGCATAGCCGCTGCCCCAGTCCTCGCGCTCGTAGGAAAGGCCCAGCTCTTCGCAAGTCCACAGAACTTTTCTGACGTTGATGGACGACGCTTTGCCGAGAATCTTCAGTGCATGTTCCATGGAGCTACTCCTCTGGCCACTCGATGCTTCTGAACGCTCAGAATACCCCTGTAGGAGCCAGCTTGCTGGCGATGGCATCACCGCGTTTTATCTGATGAACCGAGGTGATGCGATCGCCGGCAAGCCGGCTCCTACAGGAATTACGTGCTCTCGCGCACCTTCAATTCGAACCCCATGTCCTGCACCGGTTTCGCCACCGTGTTGCCCGCCATCAACGTCAGCATCTGTTCCGCCGCACGCCGGCCGATCGCTTCGCGCGGGGTGTTGATGCTGCTCAAGCGCGGGACCATGTGCGCCGAGGCCGGCAGATCGTTGAAGCCGAGGATCGCCACTTGCTGCGGAATCCTGATCCCGCAGCGCATCGCTTCCAGCAGCGCGCCCTGCGCCAGGTCGTCGTTGCCGAAGAAGATCGCATCGACATCCGGATGACTGGCGATCAGTTGCAGGAACAGTTCGCCGCCCAGGCCGACGGAAGACGCGCGCGGGGTCAGCACTTCCAGGTCCGGGTCATACAGCCCGGCTTTTTTCAGGGCTTTGCGAAACCCTTCGCCGCGCAGCAAGGTGCGCTGATCCAGTTGCGCGCCGATGTAGGCCAGGCGCTTGCGGCCGCGTGACAGCAGATGCTCCGCTGCCGTTTCGCCAGCCGCCAGTTGCGAGAAACCCACGCAATTCAGCCCGGCGGCGCTGTCGAGTTCCATCATGTACACGCAGGGAATGTTGCTCGCCTCGATCATCCGCCGCGAACTTTCCGTGCGATCGAATCCGGTCAGCAGCAAACCGCGCGGCTGATAGGCCATGTAATTGCGCAGCAGGTTTTCTTCTTCGTCGCGGGAGTAATGGAAGTTGCCGATCAGCACTTCGAAGCCCTTTGGTCGCAAAACCTGATGAATGGCTTCCAGCGTATCAATGAACAGCAGGTTGGACAGCGAGGGCACCAAAACCACCACGGAATGGCTCTGGGCCGAGGCTAACGCGCGGGCGGCGGGGTTGACCACGTAGTTGAGTTCAAGCGCCGCTTTCTGCACTTTTTCCACCAGTTCGGTGGCCACGGTGCTGACGCCGCGCAAGGCGCGGGAGGCGGTAATCGGGCTGACGCCGGCGAGTCGGGCGACTTCATTGAGGGTCGGACGGCCAGTGGTTCGCGTATTTTTATCGTTTTTAGGGGAGGTCATCGGGCGGCTTGCCAAACAAAATACAAGGCACTAAGGTAGCGCTGTCCCGAAGCAGCTGCAAATGCGTAAGCGAGTTTTGCCTGAACCTCGCTTTTCGGCGTTGGGAACGAACATGCTGCAACCCACAAAAATGACAAGAAGGCGTCGGCAACTTCTACTTTTGAACTAGTGTCATAACTGGCAAAGGTAGCGCTGTCTGCGCGCTGAGGTGTTACATGAATCATCCCATCACCGCCCTGGTCATCATGGGCGTTGCCGGTTGCGGCAAGACAAGCGTCTGCGATGCCCTGTGCGAGCTCAGCAGCGCCACTGCCATTGAAGGCGATACTTTTCACCCCGCCGCCAATATCGAAAAGATGAGCGCGGGCATTCCCCTGAACGATGACGACCGCGCCGGCTGGCTCGACAGCCTGTGCGATGAACTGCGCCGCGTCGATGCCACGGGCCAGCGCCCGGTGTTGACCTGCTCGGCCCTCAAACACAGTTACCGCGAAGTCCTGCGCAGCGCCTTGCCGGGCCTGGGCTTCGTGTTCCTTGAGCTCACGCCTGAAGTGGCCGCCGATCGTGTGTCCCACCGGCCGGGCCATTTCATGCCGTCGACCCTGATCGACAGCCAGTTCGCCACCCTTGAATCCCCCGTTGGCGAGCCGCTGACCCTGGCCCTTGATGCTTCGACCCACAGCGTCGACCAGTTGGCGAAGCAAGCCCACGTCTGGTGGCTGGAACACGGCCTGAAACGCGCCGGTTAAATTTTGCTTGCAGAGATAGCGCTGTCCTTATGGCTTTCGAATTACCCGCTTTAATAACAACAACAACCAGGAGACACCCCTAATGTTTGGCATGTCCCACGAGACGTTCCTGCTGCTCGATGCAGTGGTCACGGTGATCGGGCTTATCGTCCTGATCACCAAGTTCAAATTTCACCCGTTCATTGCCCTGATCATTGCCGCAGCCTTTCTCGGGCTGACCTCCGGCATGCCGATCGGCACCATCATCAAGGCGTTCCAGGACGGCTTCGGTGGCGTGCTCGGCTTCGTCGGCATCATCCTCGCGCTGGGCACCATGCTCGGCAAAATGATGGCCGAGTCGGGCGGGGCGGATCAGATTGCCCAGACGCTGATTCGCGCGTTCGGCAAGGAAAAAGTGCAGTGGGCGATGATGTTCGCCGCGTTCCTGGTCGGCATTCCGCTGTTCTTCGAAATCGGTTTCGTGTTGCTGATCCCGTTGGTGTTCATCGTCGCCCGACGTACCGGCGTGTCGATCATCAAGATCGGTATCCCGCTGCTGGCCGGTCTGTCCGCCGTGCACGGCCTGGTGCCACCGCACCCGGGTCCGCTGCTGGCCATCGGCGTGTTCGGTGCCGACATCGGTAAAACCATTCTGTACGGCCTGATCGTCGCGCTGCCGACTGCCATCATCGCCGGCCCGATCTACGGCACCTTCATTGCCAAGTACATTCCCGGCCATCCGAATCAGGAGCTGGTGGATCAACTGGCCCGCGAGACCGATTCCGCCGATCTGCCAAGCTTCGCCATCACCCTGGTCACCGTGCTGTCGCCGGTGTTCCTGATGCTGCTGAAGACCTTTGCCGATGTGGCGTTGCCGGAAGGCAATTTCTTCCGCACCTTCATGGACCTGGTCGGTCACCCGATCTCGGCCCTGTTGCTGGCCTTGCTGCTGTCGCTGTACACCTTCGGTTACAAGCAGGGCATTGGTTCGAACCAGATGCTCAAATGGCTGGATGCGAGCCTCGCGCCAACCGCCGCGATCATTCTGATCATCGGTGCCGGTGGTGGCTTCAAGCAGATGCTGGTGACCAGCGGTGTCGGTAACGTCATCGGCAACATGGCGGTGGCCGCGCAGATTTCGCCGATCCTGCTGGCATGGCTGGTGGCGGCGGTGATCCGCATTGCGACTGGTTCGGCGACCGTGGCGACCATTACTGGCGCTGGCATCGTGGTGCCGGTGGTGGGGATGATTCCGGGTGTGAACCGTGAGCTGCTGGTGCTGGCCACCGGTGCCGGTTCGTTGATCCTGTCTCACGTCAACGACGCGGGTTTCTGGCTGGTGAAGCAGTACTTCAACATGACCGTGGCAGAAACCTTCAAGACTTGGACGGCGATGGAAACCATCCTGTCGGTGGTTGGCCTGGGCTTCATTCTGCTGTTGTCGTTGTTCGTCTAAGCACACCGCAGAACCCAATGTGGGAGCGAGCCTGCTCGCGATGGGGACTTAACATTCAACGAAGATGTTGAATGTAAGTCCGCTATCGCGAGCAGGCTCGCTCCCACAGTGTTATGTGTCAGGTGTCAAGATTTGCTGACTAGCCCATCCGCCCTGAACATCCCGCGAATCCCGCGCACGGCCTGACGAATCCGGTCCTGGTTCTCGATCAGCGCAAAGCGCACATGATCATCCCCATATTCCCCGAATCCGACACCCGGCGAGACGCAGACCTTGGCCTCGGCCAGCAGTTTCTTGGCGAACTCCAGCGAACCCAGGTGTGCATACGCCTCGGGAATCTTCGCCCAGACATACATCGAGGCTTTCGGATTCTCGACCATCCAGCCCAGTTCATGCAGGCCTTTGACCAGCACGTTACGGCGCTGGCGGTATTGCTCGGCGATGTCTTTCACACACTGCTGATCACCTTCCAGCGCCGCAATCGCCGCGACTTGCAGCGGAGTGAAGGTGCCGTAGTCGTGGTAACTCTTGATCCGCGCCAGGGCGTTGACCAGTTCCGGGTTGCCGACCATGAAACCGATGCGCCAGCCCGCCATGTTGTAGCTCTTGGACAGGGTGAAAAACTCCACCGCGATGTCCTTGGCGCCCGGCACTTGCATGATCGACGGGGCTTTCCAGCCGTCGTAGACGATGTCGGCGTAGGCCAGGTCGTGCACCACCAGCACGTCGTACTGCTTGGCGAGGGCGATGACGCGTTCGAAGAAGTCCAGCTCCACGCACTGCGCGGTCGGGTTGGACGGGAAGCCGAGGATCATCATCTTCGGTTTCGGGATCGAGCCGCGAATCGCCCGTTCCAGTTCGTCGAAGAAATCCACGCCCGGAATCAGCGGCACCGAACGCACCTGGGCGCCGGCAATCACGGCACCGTAGATGTGAATCGGGTAGCTCGGGTTCGGCACCAGCACGGTGTCGCCCTGGTCCAGGGTGGCCAGCATCAAGTGCGCCAGGCCTTCCTTGGAACCGATGGTGACGATGGCTTCGCTTTCCGGGTCGATATCGACTTCGTAGCGATCCTTGTACCAGTTGGAAATCGCCCGGCGCAGGCGCGGAATGCCCTTGGACGTGGAGTAGCCGTGGGTGTCTTCGCGCTGGGCAACGGTGACGAGTTTTTCGACAATGTGCGGCGGCGTCGGGCCGTCGGGGTTGCCCATGCTCAAGTCGATGATGTCTTCGCCACGACGACGGGCGGCCATCTTCAGCTCGGCGGTGATGTTGAAAACGTAAGGGGGGAGTCGATCTATGCGCGCAAAGCGGCGCGGCGAACCTTGTTCGGCCATTGTTGCCTCGGATAACGTAAGCGCCCGGAACCGTCCGAGCGACGCTGGTCACTGCGGTGACCTGTGGCGGAATGTACGGGCAGCTGTGGCAGACTGTCCAGCCTCCACGTAAACAAATTTTTTCCGAAGGAAATCGGTCGATGGAATTTAGCAGCGGCTTTTTGCTGAGCCTTTCTCTGTGCCTGGACATCGGCGTAGCCAACATCGCGATGATCACGCTGGCCATGCAACGCGGCTATTTCCAAGGCTTTGCGCTGGGGTTGGGGACCTGTGTCGGTGACCTGATCTACGCCGTGCTGGCCCTGGCCGGCATGACCGTTTTGCTGCAGTACGAAACCGTGCGCTGGGTGCTGTGGATCGGCGGTTCGGCGCTGTTGATCTATTTCGCGGCGAAGATGATTTACTCGGCGATCCACCATGAAGCGCTGTTGGCCGAAACCGCCGAGGTGGGCCACAACTCGCACCGCAAGGAGTTCTTTCGCGGGATCTTCCTGGCCATGTCGTCCCCCAGCGCCATTCTCTGGTTCGCCGCAGTGGGCGGCACGCTGATCGCACGGTCCGGCGGTGGCGGGGCGCTCAGTTCGGCGTTGTTCCTTGGTGGTTTTCTCTGCGCCGGCCTGTTGTGGTCCGCCGGCCTGTGCTTCGCGGCGAGCCATGGCGGTAAGTTGTTGGGCGACAAGTTGCTGCGCTATTCCTACATGGCATCGGCGGCGATCTTCTGCTATTTCGCGGTGTACGTGATCCTATCCGGTTACAACGAGTTCGTTGGCAGCGCTGCCGTCGAGGCGTTGCACAGCCTGTGACTGGGCTAATCGGGTTTGGCTTCTATACTCCCAGCCGAACCCACTTTTTTGATCCAGGAGTCGAGTCATGGACGAGCAATCAGGCGTGAAACTGGCCGAGCCACGTTTCGAACACGGGCACTTCCTGCTGATCGCAGGGCTGGGTGGCCGCTTTACCCAGGCGACTACCCAGGGCATCCCCGAGCTCTGGGAAAAATTCATCCCGCATATCGGAAAGATCCCGGGTCAAAAAAGCGAAGTGACCTACGGCATCTGCTGCAATCCGGATGGCAAGGGCGGCTTCGAATACATCGCCGGGGTCGAGATCGACAAGCTCGACGATCTTCCTGAGACATACCGTTGGGTCGAGGTTCAGCCCCAGCATTACGCGGTGTTCGAACACAAAGGCCCGCTCGACGATTTGCCTGCGGTGTTTCAGTACATCTGGAAAACCTGGCTGCCGCAGTCCGGCAAAGAAGCGGCGGACGCGCCGGAATTCGAACGCTACAGCGAAGACTTCAACCCGAAGCTCAACACCGGTGTGCTGGAAATATGGCTGCCGCTCAAGGCCTGATGCCCTATGATTGGCGGCCTGTTCAACGCTGAATTCGAGCCGCCATGACCACCGTTATCCGTCACGTTGTACCCGCTGACCTCGACCGCTGCTACGCCATCGAAACCGTTGCCTACGAAGGCGACGAGGCCGCCACTCGCGAGAAAATCGCCACCCGCATCGCCACCTGGCCGGAAGGTTTCATCGTCGCCGAAGTGGAAGGCGTTGTGGCCGGTTTCATCAATTCCGGTGCGACGTTTCAGGTGGAGATGTCGGACGAAGCGTTCAAGGAGCTGATCGGCCACGACCCGGCCGGCCCGCACGTGGTGATTATGTCGGTGGTGGTGCATCCGGATTATCAGGGCCAGGGCCTGGCGAAACGCTTGATGGGCGAATTCATCGAGCGCATGCGCGGGCTGGGCAAGACCAGCATCGACCTGATGTGCAAGGAACACCATGTTCCGCTGTACGCCGGGTTCGGGTTTGCCTACGTCAAACCGTCCGCGTCGGACCATGGCGGGATGGCTTGGCATGAAATGGTGTTGAGTTTGTAAGATCCCCCGTAGGAGCCAGCTTGCTGGCGATCGCGGTGTGTCAGTCAACATAAGTGCTGGCTGACACACCGCAATCGCCGGCAAGCCGGCTCCTACAGTGATGTGTGTTGATTTTAAAAAAGCAGTCCCATCCGCCGTTCGTAACCGATCCGGCCCTTGTAGGCCTCGCCGCTATCGATCCAGCCAAACCTGGCATACAACGCGATTGCCGCTTCATTGTCCGCGTCCACCGACAATTCCAGCCCCCGTATTTCCGGAAACGCCTCGCGCGCGACGTCGGGCAGGGCAACCAGACACGCCTTGCCAAACCCTTTTCCCTGCTGGCGCTGGTCGACTTGCAGCGCATGCAAGGTGGCGCTGTGCTCGTTAGCCCAGGCGGGTAACACCGGCGGGCGTTTGAGCAGCAGGAACGCCACGGGAATCTCATCGGCCAGCAGGGCAAAGCCTTTGACGCCGGGCCCCGGTTTCGACAGCAAGGTGTGCAACGCACCGTGAATGTCGCCGGAGAACTTGATCTGTTCCTTGTGCACTTCGATGGCCTCGACCTGCTGGCGCTGGTGCGCGTTCAGGCTGTCGTAAGGCACGAGTCGGGTCGTCACTGGAGTGTCCTTTTTCCACGATAAATGAGCCTCGGATTCTAACGGGTTTGCGTTCATGGATTATTTTTATGTGACGGTCGATTTGGCATCGCGCCAGACGACTAAGGGTGTCTTCACAACAAAAACCACGGAGAACCATCATGAGCGCTACCCACGAAATCGAGGCCCTGATCGACACGTATCGCCAGGCTGTGATCGGCAAGGACGTCGAGAAAATCATGGCCCTGTACGCCGACGACATCGTCTCCTACGACGCCGTCAAGGCCCTGCAATTCCGCGGCAAACCCGCCTACCGCGCGCATTGGCAGGAATGCATGGAAATGTGCCCCGGGCCGCATAAATTCGACTTCGACCACATGAACGTCGTGGCGGACGAACACATCGCTTTCGCCCACTGGCTGGCCCACTGCGGCGGCACCAACGAGCAGGGTGAAACCCAGGCCTGCTGGATGCGCGTGACCGCCTGCTATCGGCGCGACGGCGGGCAGTGGCGCATCGTCCACGAACACTGGTCGGCGCCGTTCGACATGACGAGCGGCACCGCATTGTTCGGCCTGCAGCCCTGATCGTCGGGAAGTACCACCCACAGACCCAACTGCAGCCATAGTTGATCCGTCCGGTCAGGAGAGCGCGATGAAATATTTATGTCTGGTCTACAGCGACGAACGCCTGCTGCATTCGCTGCCCGAGAGCCCGAAGGACGAGGAGTGCATGGCCTACGCCGAGTCGATCCAGGGCAGCGGGCGGATGGTCGCCGCCGAGGCGCTGGAGTCGGTGCAGACCGCCACCACCGTGCGCATGCGCAACGGCAAGGTGTCGATCACCGATGGCCCGTTCGCCGAAACCAAGGAGCAATTGGCCGGCTTCTACCTGATCGACGCCAAGGACCTCAATGAAGCGCTCCAGGTCGCCGGCAACATTCCGGCGGCCCGGGTCGGCTGTGTCGAGGTGCGACCGGTTCGGCAGTTGAATCCCTGAAAAGGAGGTTTGCGTGGTGATGTGGGTGATTGAAGGCAATCAGGGCTGATGGCCGACGCGTCGGTCAAGGCTCGGGTCGAGCAGGTCTACCGTGAGGAGTCGCGGCGGATCCTCGCGACCCTGATCCGCCTGCTCGGCGATTTCGACCTCGCCGAAGAAGCCCTGCACGAAGCTTTTTTTATCGCGGTCGAGCGCTGGCAGCGTGACGGCGTGCCGGACAATCCGCGGGCCTGGCTGGTGTCCACCGGGCGCTTCAAGGCCATCGATGTATTGCGTCGGCGCGCGCGGTTTGCCGCGTCCCGACCGCTGTTGATCGCGCAACTGGAGGCGCTGGAGCAGGCCGACTGGAGTGACGAAGCCGTGGAAGACGATCGCCTGCGCCTGATCTTCACCTGCTGTCACCCGGCACTGGCGGCGGACGCCCAGGTGCCGCTGACCTTGCGCGAAGTCTGCGACCTGACCACCGAGGAAATCGCCCGGGCGTTCCTGTCCGCACCGGCGACCATCGCCCAGCGCATCGTGCGGGCCAAAGCGAAAATCCGCGACGCGAAGATCCCCTATCAAGTGCCGACCCTGGCCGAGTTGCCCGAACGACTCGACAGCGTATTGCGGGTGATTTACCTGGTGTTCAACGAAGGTTACTCGGCGTCCATCGGCACCGAGCTGACCCGCGAAGACCTGACCCGCGAAGCGATCCGCCTCGGACGCCTGTTGATGGAGTTGTTGCCCGAACCCGAAGTGATGGGCCTGCTGGCGCTGATGCTGTTGCATGAGTCACGACGCCCGGCACGAACCTCGTCGAGCGGGGAGCTGATCCTGCTCGACGATCAGGACCGCTCGCTGTGGGATGCCGGAATGATTGCCGAAGGTTGCGCACTGATCGAGCGCGCACTGGGCACGCGGCGATTCGGACCTTACTGCCTGCAAGCCGCCATCTCGGCGGTGCATGCCGAAGCACCGACGGCGGCGCAGACTGACTGGATGCAGATCGTGGGGCTGTATGACGTGCTGTTGGCGGCCGTGCCTTCGCCAGTGATCGAGTTGAACCGTGCCGTGGCGATCTCTAAACGGGACGGGCCGTTGGCGGGGTTGGCGTTGGTTGAAGGCATTCTGGATCGCGGGGAATTGTCGGATTACCACCTGGCGCATTCGGCGCGGGCGGAGTTTTGTCGGCAGTTGGGCAGGGTGGAGGAAGCGCGGGCGGCGTATGAACGGGCGTTGGGGTTGACGCAACAGGTGCCGGAGCGGCGGTTTATCGAGGCTCGGATCATGGCATTGAAATGAGGTGATACGGCGGACGCCATCGCCAGCAAGCCGGCTCCTACAGGTTCAGCGCCACCCTTTGTAGGAGCCAGCTTGCTGGCGATAAGGTCCGCAGGACCTTCATTCCAACATCTTCCCCAACAGCCAGCTCCCCGCCGGCCCCGGCGGATTCAGCCGCGACCACAGCGCATCGACGAACAACGGCTTCGGCCATCCGCGCACGTCCAGCTCCTGCAACGTGCCGGTATCAAACCGCGCCACCAGCCATCTCGGCAACGGCGCCCAGCCAAACCCGCCCTGGGCCATTTCCAGCAGCATCAAATAACTCGGCGCCGACCAGACACGTCCCTTCGCGCGGGTTTCATACGGATTGACGATCGTCGCCAGGCGCAACTCCCGGTGTTGCTGCAACACGTCCTGATCGATGCCCGACAACGCCGCCAACGGGTGCTTGCGGGACACGAACAAGGCGATTTCCGTGCGCTCCTGTACCGTCGAACTGACCAGGTCCGGCGGGTAACTGTCCTGCTGCTCGGCGAACGCCACGTGCGCACGACCGCTTTGCACCAGCGCAATCAGGTCGTCGCATTCGGCGATCAGGCATTCGAGTTCCAGGTCCGGATAACGCTGCTCGAACGCGCCGAGTGTCGCTTCGAAACGGTCGGACTGATAGGTGTCGGAAATCGCCACGGTCAGTTTCGGCTCGGTTCCCTGGGACAGCTGGCTGGCGGTCATTTCCAGGCGGCTGGTGGCCGCGAGGATGTCCTCGGCCCGTTGCAACATCACGTGCCCGGCGGGCGTCAGGGTCGGCTTGCGGCTGCTGCGGTCGAACAGGATCAGGTCCAGATCGATTTCCAGGCTCGCCACCGCCGCACTGACCGTCGACTGACTGCGCCCCAATTTACGTGCTGCCGCGGAAAACGAGCCTTGGGTCGCCGCTTGCACGAACGCTTGCAACACTTCCTGAGAGGCCATGAACTATCGCCTTGATCGATGGTTATTGGTTATGAAGTATCGGCGCGAGGCTGGATCATGGCAACACAGTCACTCAGGAGCTCCGCTCATGAACATCCAGAAATCCATCACTGAACGTCTTTTTCAGGCCATCGGCTTCGAACTGCTGGCCATCCTGATCTGCACCCCGTTGTTGGCGTGGATCATGGACAAACCGATGCTCGACATGGGCGTCGTCACCGTAGTGATCGCCGCACTGGCCCTGGCCTGGAACGTGGTGTTCAACAGGGCGTTCGACCATGTGCTGCAGTGTTTCGAGATCGCGCACAACGCCTGGACACGAGTCGCCCATGCCTTGATGTTCGAAGGCGGCCTGGTGGCGGTCGGCGTTCCGCTGATTGCCTGGTGGCTGAACATCAGCCTGTGGCAGGCGTTCTTGCTGGATGCCGGGGTGCTGCTGTTTTTCCTGCCGTACACCTACGTTTACCACTGGGTGTATGACGTGGTGCGCGAGCGGGTGGTGATGAGTCGGGTCAAGCCGTACAGAGCTCACTGACAAACGCCAGAAACCTGCTTTCACGGGTATAAGCGCAAAAAAACGGGCTGATGATCAGCCCGTTTTTTTGCGACCTTCTTCGACCTCAACGTTTACACGGTCCATTGTAGGAGCCAGCTTGCTGGCGATGAGCTCAAGGGCGCCGCGTTCATCCTGGTGTCCCGCGTCATCGTTAACCACCATCGCCAGCAAGCTGGCTCCTACAGGTTCTACGTTTACCGGTGAATCGTGCGGATTACAGACACATCCCGCCCGACGCTTCGACACGCTGGCCGTTGATCCACTGGCTGCCCGGTGCCAGCAGCAGCGCAATCGCGGCGCCGATATCGTCCGGCAAACCGACGCGACCCAGCGCGGTATTGTCGGCGACCATTTTGTTCACCGCCGCATTGTCGCGCACGGTGCCGCCACCGAAATCGGTTTCGATGGCGCCCGGCGCCAGCGTGTTCACCGAAATGCCCCGCGCACCGAGTTCCTTGGCCTGGTAACGCGTCAGCACTTCCATCGCGCCTTTCATCGCGGCGTAGGTGCCGTAACCCGGCAGGCTGAAGCGGGTCAGGCCGCTGGAGACATTGAGGATGCGCCCGCCATCGGCGATCAGTGGCAGCAATTTCTGAGTGAGGAAAAACGGGCCTTTCAGGTGGATGTTCATCAGCAGATCGAACTGCTCGACGCTGGTGTCGACGAAGTTCGCGTACACACCAATGCCGGCGTTGTTCAGCAGGAAGTCGAAATGCTGGCGGTCGAAACGATTGCGCAGCACCTGCTCGACTTGTGTGGTGAAGTCCGCGAAACCTTCACTCTGGCCGACATCCAGTTGCAGCATCACTGCGCGACCACCAAGGCTTTCGATTTCTGCAACCAGTGCCTGGGCTTCATCGGCGCGGCTGTTGTAGGTGCCGATCACATCAATGCCTTGGGTGGCCAGATGCAGGGCTGCGTTTTTGCCGAGGCCGCGGCTGGCGCCGGTGATCAGTGCGATTTTACGAGTCATGGGGCTTCCTCATGGGTGTTGAGTAACGGTGTGGAGGAAGTTTATTTATCCGTCCAGGAGTGATAAACAGGCTGAAACTGGAATCACTGGTCGGACAATCCGAACAATACAAGGTCGGCCCATGAACAAACTGGAACTGCTGCGAACCTTCGCCCGTGTCAGCGAACTGTCGAGTTTCACCCTGGCCGGCGAAAGCCTCGGCTTGCCGCGTTCCACCGTTTCAGAGCACGTTCAGGCGCTGGAAACCTTGGTGGGGACGCGTCTGCTGCAACGCACAACGCGCCGGGTCCAGGCGACGCAGGACGGCCTGGTGCTGTACGAGCGCAGCAAGGACTTGCTGGCCAACATGGATGAAATCGAAGGGTTGTTTCGGCAGGACGCCGCTTCGCTTACAGGGCGGATTCGCTTCGACATGCCGCACTTTCTGGCGCGCCAGATGGTGTTGCCGCGCTTGCCGGAATTCATGGCGCTGCACCCCAACCTGGAGCTGGAAATCAGCACCAGTGATCGTCGGGTCGATTTGCAGCGCGAAGGTTTTGATTGCGTGGTGCGGGTCGGCGTGCAGCCGGATCAATCGGTGGTCGCCCGCCACGTGTGCGATTTTGCGATGGTCAATTGCGCCAGTCCGGCTTACTTGCAGCGTTATGGCGTGCCGGAAACGCTGGAGGACCTGGTACAGCATCGAATGGTGCATTACGTCGGCGTATTGGGTTCGCGTTCGGACGGTTTTTTGTACGAGGTGGACGGTGTGGAGAAGCGATTGCCGATGGCGGGCAGCGTCACGGTGAACAGCACCGACGCGTATGAAGGGGCGTGCCTGGGGGGCTTCGGATTGATTCAGGCGCCGCTCAATGGCATGCAGGCGCACCTGCTGAGCGGTGAGATGGTGGCGGTGTTGCCGCAGTTCAATGCGCCGTCGATGGAGGTGTCGCTGCTCTATGCCCGGCAACGGCATTTGCCGTTGCGGGTCAGAGCGTTCATGGACTGGCTGGCAATCACCATCCAATCCACTACCTGAAACCCTGACATAACCTGTGGGAGCGAGCCTGCTCGCGAAAGCGGTGGTTCAGTCAACATTGATGTTGAATGAGCGTCCTGATCGCGAGCAGGCTCGCTCCCACAGTGGTTGTATTCCAGGTTCAGCGCTTTGGGTCAGACGTGGAAATAGCCCACGCAGCTGTCGAACGGCAGACGCTTGAGCTCGATCTTGTTCAGGTCGAGCACTTCGCGCAGGGCCTTGGTTTCGCCCGGGAAGTTGCGGTAGGCGACTTCGTCCAGCACAACGATCGCGCCTTTCGGCATGTACGGCAGGAAGGTTTCCAGCGCGACTTTGGTCGATTCGTACAGGTCGGTGTCGAGGATCAGCATGGCCACGACCAGGTCAGGACGGGTCTTGACCCACTCCGGCACGGTCTTGACGATGTCGCCCTTGACCAGTTCGCAACGGGGGATGCGGTTGACCGGACGCAGCAGGTCGTTGGCGTCGATCATGTCCTGGATCAGCGACTGGTCGGTGTCGGAGAACATGGTCTCGTTGACGTCGGCCGGGTCTTCTTTCTTGTCGATGCTCTGGAAGCCTTCGAAGGTGTCGAAGCCAACGATCGAACGGTTGATCGCGTACGGCTCGAGAATCATCGACAAGTGCATGTACAGCATCAGCGAATTGCCTTTGTACACGCCGCACTCAATGATCGCGCCCGGTACTTCCGCGACTTTCTTGAACAGCTCCATGCGCGACAGCGCAGCGGTCACGCCGATGCGGTTGGCGAAGACGAACGGGGCGTCGGCCACGTACTCGGCATCGACCCGTTTCAGAACGTTGGCACGGGTTTCGTTGTACTGGGCCTCGGCAGGCGTGATGCGACGCTTGGTCATTGCTGGATTCCTTGGAAATTCGAGAAGTCGTGGGCGTGGAAATAGTCTTTGAAGCCTGCGCCAACGTCAGGGCAGGCGCTGTCGACGTTGATCGCGCCACGTTTGTGCTTGAGGTCGTCGAGGTGCATCAGGCGGAAATCCACGCTGAAGCGGGTTTGTTCGGTGTGGTTGGCAACCGTGCCATGCAAGTGCGAGCCGGAGAAAATCAGCATCTCGCCGGTGTTGCCGGCAATGCGCACTTCAGACGCGGTGTTGATCTCTTCCAGTGGCACCGGGTGCACCCGGACTTCCTCCTTGAGGTTGTCCTTGGCCTTGTGCCGCTGGTTGTTGATCCAGTCGTTGAGGCTCCATTCGCTGGAGGTGTTCTTCACCGGCACATCGAAGTAGCCGGCGTTGATCATCATGGTCTGGTCGGGGCGGATGGTGTGCACCGGCATCCAGGTGTTGATCTGGCAATCGACGCTGCCGTACCAGGTGTCGCGATGCGGTTTGTAGGCATAGCTGACACCGGCGTGCAGGTACTCATAGTTCGGTACGACGCGAATGCGCGGCACGTCGAAAATGTATTCACGCGGGTCGACGCCGATTTCGTCGATGAACGACAGGATCAGGTCCTTGGCGCGCTGGCTGTTGGTGAACTGGCCCTTGAGGCGCGTCACCAGGACCACGAATTCTTCCACCGGCATCAGCGTGTGCAGCGCCTGGTGATTGGTCTCGCCGTCGAAGGCAGCGGTGATGCTTTCCTGGGCGAACGCACACAGCTCTTTGGCAGCGCGCAGCTGAGTGTTCAGGAAAATGTCGCCGGCGTAGATGGCTTCTTTGAAGTCAGCTTTCTGTTGAAGCTGATTGATGTACAGATTCACGATTCCACTCCTGAATGCATCGAGTCTCTTAAGAGTCGGCCACACGTTAGCAAACTGAAGTGCAATCAGGCGGGCGGTAGATCAATAAAAGTGTGATTCGCTGAATTTGCGACGAAAAGCATTCGCCCCCAGCAAAAAAAATCCCCCTGTAGGAGCGAGCCTGCTCGCGATGGTCGTTAACGGTGACGCGTGCTTACTGACTTAACGCGGCGCCTTTGAGTCCATCGCGAGCAGGCTCGCTCCTACAGGGAAGGCGTAGGTCTAGAAGATCTGGGTGAACAGCCAGTACAAGCTGCCCGACAACAGGATCGCCGCCGGCAAGGTCAGCACCCAGGCCATCGCCAGGTTGCGGATGGTCTTCATCTGCAAGCCGCCGCCGTTGGCGACCATGGTCCCGGCCACGCCCGACGACAGCACATGGGTGGTCGACACCGGCAGCCCGAACATGTCCGCCGCACCGATCGTCAGCATGGCCACGGTTTTCGCCGAGGCACCCTGGGCGTACGTCAGGTGGGTCTTGCCGATCTTTTCACCGACCGTCACCACGATGCGTTTCCAGCCGACCATGGTGCCCAGGCCCAGCGCGATCGCCACCGCGATCTTCACCCACAACGGAATGAACCGCGTCGAGTTGTCGATCTGCTGCTTGAACAGTTGCAGTTTGCCAGTGGTGTCAGCGTCGAAATTGCCGACCTTGTTCTTGTCCATCAGGCGAATGGTTTCGCTGGTCAGGTACATGTCGTTACGCACGTTGCCCACGGCTTCCACCGGGACTTTCGACAGCGAACCGTAACCCTTCACTTCGTTGCCGATATTACCGGCCAGCGTGGCAAGGGCAGGAATCAGCTGCGGCGTGGCTTCCTTGGTGCGCACGTAATCGGACAGCACCGCACGCGGGTCGGCGGGTGCTGGCAGCGCGGTGGTTTTCATCAGCGCCTGTTGGGTCACTTCGGCAACGGCCGCGAATTGCAGCGACTGGTCCGCCGGCATGGTGCGGTTCAGCGCGTACGCCATTGGCAGGGTGCCCACCAGGATCAGCATGATCAGGCCCATGCCTTTCTGGCCGTCGTTGGAACCGTGGGCGAAGGACACGCCGGTGCAGGTCAGGATCAACATGCCGCGAATCCACCACGGTGGCGGCGTGTTGCCTTGCGGTTCCTTGTACAGCGCGCGGTTCTTGACGAAGGCGCGCAGGGCCAGCAGCAACAACGCGGCGCAGCCGAAGCCGACCAGCGGCGAGAGCAGCAGCGCATAACCGACCTTGGTCGCTTGCGCCCAATCCACGCCGCTGGTGCCGTCACGCCCGTGCATCAGGGCATTGGCGACGCCGACGCCGATGATCGAACCGATCAGCGTGTGCGACGACGAGGCCGGCAGGCCCAGCCACCAGGTGCCGAGGTTCCACAGGATCGCCGCGATCAGCAGGGCGAAAATCATCGCGAAACCGGCGGACGAGCCGACTTGCAGAATCAGCTCCACCGGCAGCAGGGCGATGATGCCGAACGCCACCGCACCGCTCGACAGCAGCACGCCGAGGAAGTTGAAGAACCCGGACCACACCACCGCAAAGTTCGGCGGCAGCGAATTGGTGTAAATCACCGTGGCCACCGCGTTGGCGGTGTCGTGGAAACCGTTGACGAACTCGAAGCCCAGGGCGATCAGCAACGCCACGCCCAACAGCAGGAACGGCGTCCACGTGGTGACCACCGTGCCGAGTTCGTTCATGTCGTGCATCAGGCTGTAAGCGGTGAACAACAGGCCGATGGACAGCACGGCGAAGAAAATCACGATGGTCAGCAGGCCGGGTTTTTTATCGAACTGCGGCTTGGCGCTGCTGGCCGACGCCGGGGCGGCGGTGTAGGAAGGAGTAGCCATGACGGACAATCCTGAGGAGGGAGGAGTGTCTGCCATGTTCGTTGCAAAATGTTACAGGGAAGCTGCGTTGGGTCAGGGTTTGGGTTTTTTGCCGATTCATTGATCCGAACCCACCCCCGTTCACTGTAGGAGCGAGCTTGCTCGCGAAGGTCGTGAACGATAACGCGTTAAGCCAGATACCCCGCGTTGCACTTTGGTTTTTCGCGAGCAAGCTCGCTCCTACAGGGGAACGATGTTTACTTAGTAATCCTCGCGTTTTTTGAACGCCCAGCGCCCCGCGATCACGGTAAACGTCGCCACCAGGGCCACGAGAATCCAGAACCCCTCCGGGTCCTGGGACAGCGGCACGCCGCCCACATTCATGCCAAAGAAACCGGCAATGATGTTGATCGGAAGCGCCAGCACCGTCACCACCGTGAGGGTGAACAGCGTGCGGTTGCTCTGCTCGTTGAGGTTGGCGGCGATCTCTTCCTGCAACAGCTTGATCCGCTCGCCCAGTGCCGTCAGGTCGTTAATGATCAGCGCAAACTCCTCGGTGGACTTGCGCAGCTCCTTCACGTCTTCCTTTTGCAACCATTGCGGAGGGCGGTTGAGCAGGCGCAGCAACGAGCCCGGTTCCAGGGCCAGCAGCCGTTGCAGGCGCACCAGCACGCGTCGATTGGCGCCCAGTTCCGCGCGGTTGGTCGACAGCCGTGAGGAGAGCAATTCATCTTCGATCTGATCGACGCTGAGGCTGGTCTTGCGCACGATCTGCGTCAGCACTTCGCCCTGGTCACGCAGCAGATGCACGAGCAATTCCAGCGGCGAGCGAAAGCGTTCGCCGGCCTTCACCGATGAACGCAATTTGTCCACCGAGTGCAGCGGTTGCAGGCGCGCGCTGATGATCAGGCGGCTGCGGGCGCAGACCCACAGCGTCGAGACATCCGAAGAGACCATGCTGCTGAGGTTGAACACCACATCGTTGACCACCGCCAGCAACGCCGAATCGACGTGCTCGATGCGCGTCGAACGCGAGCCTTCATGCAAGGCTTCGAAAAATTCGTCAGGCAGTTCCAGATGACTTTTCATCCAGCGCTCGCACGCGGCGTGGGCGAGGTTCAGGTGCAGCCAGAGAAATTCGTCACTGTCCTCCGGCTGTTGCAGGCAACGCAACGCCATGGCCGAGTCGATCTCCCGACCACGTTCGCCGGGACGAAAACTGAAACCGTACAGCAGACCAAACAGGTCCGGGTCGCGATGGCTTTGGTCGATGCTGTGGTTCATGAGGTCTCACTGCGAGGAGGTGGCCGGTCGCGGGTTTCACAGGCTCACTTGAGCCGCATCATCGCAAGGTCTCTTGACAGTTTTGTGACGGATTCGGCCAACGCAACGGTCGATTTCCGGGCCGAAACCATTACCCTTTGCAGGCCAGCATCAAGGCTCTGGACAGCGCCAGTGGTGAGCTTTGCGCGGCTGTGTACCGACGCGCTTACCGAGTCGGTACACAGTCGATCTCAAGTGCGCCGACCTGATGTCGATGATGAGCGTAAACCCGTCACCTCAATGGAAAACGCCATGATCAGCATCACCTCTGTTTCGATCACCCAGCCCGTCACCACCACGTCGAGCAAAGCCGCAGCAAGCACCGACGACACGTCCGTCACCGCCAGCACCGAGGCGTCCAGCGACGACACCACCAAGGTGTCTGCCAATGGCGCACCGGCGGCGAGTGGCGGCAGCTCCAGCAGCAGCGAAGAATCGGATTCGGTGAAAGCCCTGCGCAAGCAGATCGCCGAGCTGCAAAAGCAATTGCAGGAACAACAGCAACAACTTCAAGCGGCCCAGGCCAAGCAGGAAAGTGCAGACGCCAAGGCCGCCGATGTGGCGGCGGCCCAGTCGCAGATCGCGACGACGGCGGGTTCATTGCAGACCGCGACAGCGGCGTTGCTGGCGGCGCTGCAGGAAGAAGGCAGCAGCACGTCGGGAACGATGGTCAGTACGTCGGCCTGATCCTGATGCGCAAAAGCCGCACGAGTATCAGCTCATGCGGCTTTGCGCGGTGTGTCGGCGAGGCTATTTGACGCTCAGGACCTTGCCGGTAACGGCCAGTAGGTCGACGTTCTTCTCGACCTTGTTCGCGTCGATCAGGTCGACTTCATAGATGTAGCCGTCGAGGCGATGTTCCAGCTGGGTTTTGGTAATCCTCGACCCCGGGTGCAGCTTCAACGCGATTTGGTTCAGTTCTTCCAGCGGCTTGATCTTGCCCTCCTTTTGCAGCTGGGGAATCTGGTGCAGCAGCACATCGTCTTCGCTCGCTTGAGCCAAACCGGCAGCGAGGGCCAGGGTGGCGGCGACGAAAAAAGCGGTCTTTGTTTTCATGGGGTCATTCCTTGGATGAGTTGATTGCGAGCGCTCAAGCTAATCGCGGCAACTTAACTCATCCTTAAAATTTACCTCGCCGAATCAAAGTCTTACAAACACCATGACGCAAAAATCCGCACGATCCGAAAATCGTGCGGCTTGTTTTTTGTGAGCGTCAGTCGTCTTGCTTGTTCTTCAGGACTTCGCCGGTGGCGGCATTCAGGTCCACGTCCCATTCAACGCCTTTGGCGTCTTTCAGTTCGACTTCGTACTCGTAGAGGCCCGGGTGTTGGTCGAGGTCGCTGTCGGTGATCGTGGCGCCCGGATGCAGTTTCAGTACGATCTGGTTCAACTCTTCCAGCGACTTGATTTTCTTATCCTTGACAAGCTGAGGGATCTGATCGACAGGCACATCAGCCGCCTGGGCCAGGCCAGCGGAGAGGGTCAGGGCAGCAGCGGTGAACAGGGCAGTCAAAGTCTTCATGGGGTTCATTCCTTGGGTGAGCCGTTTAAGTGGGGCCAGATTAACTGTGGCAACTTAATTCAGGCTTAATTCCTGTAGGAGCCGGCTTGCTGGCGATGCAGTCACCTCGGTCCGTGATCAATACCCATTGTTCTGCAACAACTGCGCAACCGTCCCCGCCGCCGGACGCTTGTAGAACTTCAACAACTCGCTGGCACGGTTGGTGAAAATGCCATCGACGCCGGCGTCCATGACCTTCTGGTAATCCACCGCATCATCGACGGTGTAAACGTGCACCAACAAACCCTGGTCGTGGGTGTACTGATTCATCCAGGGTTTCACCAGGTCCGAGTAGCTCTGGTCACCGCCGTTGGTCAGCGCCGCAGAAGGGCCGGTGCCGATGGCGCCCTGGGCTTTGGCGTACTCGATCCACTGCTGGAACTCGGCTTTGTCCTTTGGTTCCTGTTTGGCGTAATACGTGGCTTTGTCCTTGTCGCCGGACTCGGCAAACGCCACCTTGGACTTCGGTTCGATGCTGCCTTCGCCTACCCACAGCAACAGAATCTTCGGCACCTGCGGCATTTCCTTCTGCAGCAATTCAAGGCTGCTCTTCTCGAACGTTTGCAGCACCACTTTGCCTTTGCCCTGGCCGACGGCCAATTCGCTCTTCGCCAGTTTCGAACCGACCGGGCTCAACCAGCCGCGATCGTGCAATTTATCCTTGAGGTCGCGTTCGATGTTGGGGAATTGCTTCGGCTCCTTGGTTTCGATGTACAGGCCGGGCTTGTGCAGCGGATTGCCCTGGGCGATGTCGATGATTTCATCGAGGGTCAGGATCTTCAGGCCAGCGTAGGAAGGACGCGCGCGCTCCGGGTACGCAGTGTTGAACCAGCTGCCGGCGTCGAGGGTTTTCAGTTCGGCAATGGTGAAGGCGTTGGCCGGGCTGTCCTTGCGCTCCGGGAATTTGCTGGCGACGTCGGTGGTGCGTTGCAGGTTGTTGTCGTGCAGGGCAAACAGCACGCCGTCCTTGCTGCGTTGCAGGTCGAGTTCGAGGTAATCGGCACCGAGGTCGCGCGCCAGTTTGTAGGCGGCGGCGGTGGATTCCGGGGCATCGAAAGACGCGCCCCGGTGGGCAATCACCGCCGGGTGCGGGATGCCTGAACGGGCGGCCAGTGAAGCAGGGCTCGGTTCGCTGGCGGCCTGGGCCTGACCGAGGCCGAGCAGCACGCTCAGCAGCAGGGCGCTATTGGTGAAAGTGACTGGCATGCTCGAGATCCTTTCGCAGAGTGTTTTCAAAGAGGTCTCTTTTAACAACTGAGCGCCACTTGCGCTATCGCGAGACCGACATAAACGTGTTTAAAGCGGATTTTTTCAGCGCTTTTGTGCGGCTCTTTGCAGTACGCTTGGCCACGGCAGTTTCCCCGGCAGAGGGAACGCCACTCCGTTGCCCTGCGTGTAAACCATTGATCACTTCCGTGAGGTTTATATGCGCATCACTTCCGAACTCATCTGCCAGGCCGCCGACCAACTCAACGGCTTCGTCGGCCTCAATCGCAAGACCGGCCGGTACATCGTGCGTTTCAGCGAAGATTCCTTCGGCATGGACGTGGCGGATGACGGCATCATTCCCACCAGTGAATTCGTCTGGGCGCCGGGGCCCGGGCAGGCGATGACGCTGAAGCGCGAGTTGATTCAGTTGTTGCTAGATCAGAACATCGATGACCGGATCAACATCACCGAGCCGTTGCGGGTGTACATGAAGCGGCGGGAAGTGCCGGAGATTTCGGCGGTGCGGAGTTTGGTGCGGGGCTGAAGTTTTGTAGGGTTTTTGATGGCCCCATCGCGAGCAGGCTCGCTCCCACAGTGGTTTTGTGTACGACACACATCCCCCTGTGGGAGCGAGCCTGCTCGCGATGGCGGCCTAAAGAACACCGCATCATCTACGTCTTGAACTCATAAGCGCGTTCAACCCTGCACACGCGTGTACTGCACGCCGAATACCAGGTCGAACGCCCGCGCTCACGAATCGCACTGTGCTCAGGATGCTGTTTCCAAGCGAGGATCGCCGCCTCACTGGCCCAGTAGGACACCGTAATCCCAAGCCCATCCTCACCCCGCGCCGACTCCACACCGAGAAACCCCGGCTGCTCCCGCACCAGTTCAAGCATGCGCTCGGCGGCTTCGGCGTAACCCTGATCACCCTCTGTGCGCAGGGAGGTGAAAATCACCGCGTAACAAGGCGCCACCGGTGTCTGGGCAATCATGATTGTTGCCTCGCGCACGCATCGATCAACGCTCTCACCAGAGGCGGCAACAGCCCCTTGAGCGCAGCACGTTCCGGTTGAAACAGCGTGGCGACAAAGAATGGATGCCCCCTTAATTCCACCGCCCGCAAATCCCCTGAAGAGTCGTGCCCGACCGCACACAATTGTTGGCTCAGCAAGGCCTGCTCGAACTCGGGATTCACACCATAGCGGCAGCGATAACCTTCGCGAATCTCAGCCTTTTCGTACGCCTTGGCGATCAACGAACCTTCAACCAAATGAATGCTGTCGACAGCTTCGACAAGCGAGCACGTCAGTGGCGTGAGCACCGCGCGCGCCGCATCGGGTGACGTCTCACCATGCTCGGCATCTTCCCAGCCCAACACATTGCGGGCGTATTCGAGAACCGCGTACTGAAAACCACCACAGGTGCCGAGGAAAGGTCGCCCTTGTTCGCGGGCAAAGCGGATCGCACGCAGCGCACCGTCCGTGTCGCGATAGGGGCTGGCCGGTACGCACCAGAAACCGTCGAAGTCGTGCAGCGGCGTATCGGCGTTGATCTGCTCGGTGGCCAGCCACTGGAACTGCACGTCCAGGCCCGTGTGTTCGGCGACCATGCCGAGGGCGACCGGGATGGCCTGGTGGGCGGTGACTTGCGGGTCGTGATCGCCGATCAGGGCGATGCGGATAGCGTGTTTTTCCATGAGGGCTCTCGGCGCTTGTTGATTCCTGGAGCCCACTATAGATTGGCGTTCACGCACTCAATATTGGCGTTTTCCCAAGTGATCAATGCAGCGGCGCACTATCGACTGGACTACCCCGACCTGGCCCTGATTCTCGCCCTGGTGCGCGGCGGCTCGCTGGCACGGGCTTCGGCGCTGCTCAAGGTCGACGTCTCGACCGTGTTCCGCGCCGTGCGTCGACTCGAAGCCGCGCTCGGCCAGCAACTGTTCGAAAAAAGCCGCGCCGGCTACTTGCCGACCACGCTGGCGCAAACCCTGGCCGAACAGGCCGAGCGCGCGGAACAGGCGCTGGAGGCGGCGCGGATTGGCGTGGAGCAGGGCGGTGAAGTGATCAGCGGCACCGTGCGCCTGACCTGTACCGATTCGGTCCTGCAAGGCTTGCTGCTGCCGGCGCTGGCGCAGTTCATGCCCGGTTATCCGGCGTTGACGATCGAATTGAGCACGTCCAACGACTTCGCCAACCTCAGCCGCCGGGACGCCGACATTGCCTTGCGCCTGACGCGAACGCCGCCCGAACACTTGGTTGGCCGGCACCTGGCCCAGGTGTCGTATCGCGTGTGTGCGAGCGCGGCGTATCTGAAATCGGTGGATGCCGAAGACCTGGCGTCGCTGACCTGGATCGCCCCGGACGACTTCCTGCCCGATCACCCCACGGTCGCCTGGCGTCGTCAGCAGTTGCCCGGCGTGATGCCGGGGTATCGCTGCAACAGCATGTTGTCGGTCACCGAGCTGGTGCGCGCCGGGCTTGGTGTCGCGGCGTTGCCGGACTTCCTGATCGGCGACGGGCTGCAACCGCTGGGCGAACCGCTGCACGGCTACGACACCGCGCTGTGGTTGCTGACCCGTCCGGACTGCCGCGCCTTACGCTCGGTGGTGACCCTGTTCGACGAGCTGGGGCGGGCGTTGAAATTGCCTTGAGCCGTTTCAGCCCGGCTGACGCTCATTGGCAAACATGCTCACCGCCTGCACCGCATTGCTCGCACCGTCGCGAATCTGCAGGATCACCGTGCCCGCCTGATTGGCCAGTTCGACACCTTCCGCCGCCCGGTCCCGGGTACCGTCCATGCTCTTGATCGCTTGCCGGGTTTCACTCTGGATCAAGCCGATCATGGTGGAAATCTCTGCCGTTGAACCGCTGGTACGGGCGGCCAGTTGGCGCACTTCGTCCGCCACCACGGCGAATCCACGGCCCTGTTCGCCGGCGCGGGCGGCTTCGATGGCGGCGTTGAGGGCCAGCAGATTGGTCTGGTCGGCGATGGCGCGGATGGTGTTGACGATGGCGGTGATCTGCTCCGAGCGCTCGCCCAGATGGGCAATCAAGGTCGAAGACTGCTCGATGTTGGCGGCGATTTCATGCATTTCGCTGGCGGCTTGCTGGATCACCTGAGTGCCGTGTTCGGCGACTCGGCGGGTCTCCACCGAGATGTGATACGCCTCGCTGGCGCTGTGGGCGTCGCGTTCGTGCTGCTCGACCCGCGCCGTCACGTCGGAGGCGAACTTGACCACTTTGCACAAGCGTCCACCCGCGTCGTACACCGGGTTGTAGTTGGCTTCCAGCCACACGGTTTGCCCACGCTTGTCCACACGCTCGAACTGGCCGTGGAAGAACTCGCCCTGATTGAGCCGACGCCAGAAATCCTGATAAGCGCTGCTGTTCACCGTTTCGGCCGTGCAGAACAGCCGGTGATGTTTGCCCTTGAGCTCGGCGAGGCTGTAACCCATGCGTGTCAGAAAATTCTGGTTGGCACTGATGACCGTGCCGTCCGGGTTGAACTCGATGACCGCCATGGCGCGGTCGATGGCCTGCAACTTGGCGGCGGATTCACTTTCCTGCTGCACCTTGGCAGTGACGTCCATGGCGTATTTGATCACCTTCACCACGTTGCCCGAGGCGTCCTTGATCGGGTTGTAACTGGCCTCCAGCCAGATCGGTTGCCCATTGCTGGCCACCCGTTCAAAGGTCCCCGACTCGAATTGTCCGTTTTTCAGGCGTGCCCACAGTTGCTCATATTGGCTGCTGCGCGCGAACTCGGGTTTGCAGAACTGGCGATGAGATTGCCCCAGCACCTGGTCGCGTTGATAACCCATGGTCTTGAGAAAGTTGTCGTTGGCGCGCAGGACATTGCCATTGAGGTCGAATTCAATCACCGCCATCGAGCGATCGATCGCTTCCAGCAGGGCATTTTTGTGGTCGAGGTTTTGTTCGAGGGCATCAATAGCGGATTTATGGCGATTGAATAGCATGGCTGCAAGGCTCTGGAGGGTGGAAACCATGGAGTCAGTCCCTGATTCTGCGCCTGCGAGCCGAAGACAGAGGTTGCCTTCGGCGTTGTCTGCTCAATGTCAGCGGTCCATGACTGACAGGAAATACTTATACAAAAAAACCATATAGTTGTACAAGAATTGGTTTTTCTGACTATTTGTACAAGTTTTCAGGCGATAAAATTTCTTAGCTGACCGCGATCGAACGCGTCAATGAACTGCTTATTTTGTTTCGGCCGGTTTTCTTGGCGATGTAGAGCGCTTTATCCGCGTCGTTGAGCCAAGCGTTCGCGTCGCTGAACTGTAGCTGGTACGTGGCAAGGCCGATGCTCAGGCTGATGCGCAATTCGGGCGCTTCCTGATGGCGGTACTCATGCAGCACTTCACGTAAGCGTTCCATGACCCCTTGCACCTGGTGCAGCGGCATGTCCGGCAGGATCACGCAAAACTCGTCACCGCCGTAGCGCCCGGCCAGATCGCATTCGCGCAGGTTGCGTTTGAGCTCGGCGCTCAACTGGCGCAGCACCGAGTCGCCGACGATGTGTCCGTAGGTGTCGTTGATCAGCTTGAAGTGATCGATGTCGATCAAGGCAATCGCGGCGGGTTGCCGAAGTTCGCGGCAGTGCTGGAACTGCAGCTGCAACAGGTCTTTCCAGGCGCCGTGGTTGAGCAACCCGGTCAGGCTGTCGGTGCGGCTCAGGGCACTCAAGGTGCGTTTGTGCTCGGACAGTTTGATCGCCAGTCGATAGCAGACCATGCCGACCGCAAACGGGTAGAGTGTGAGAATCGGCAGGCACGCCCAAGTCTGCAAAGGGGTGGTCGTCGAGGTAAACGTGGCGCCAAACAGCAGCCAGGCAAACATCACGCCTGCGAGTTGGGCGAGGGTGCCGAACATGAACAGCCGCAGGCCTCCGGTGGCGACATTGTTCATCGCCATCATCGCGAGGATGGTCACCGTGGTCAGCGGATTGAACTGAACCGTAGCGGCCCAGAAACCGCCGCACAACGAGTCGAAGAGCAGGTTGCGGCGCTCGGTCTTGTAGGGAAAGTTCGCGCGGGTCGACAGTTGATACGCCACATGGGGCCAGACAAAGGCGTTGACCAGCATCAACACCCAGACCCAAGACGGCATGTTCAAGGGCGCCAGCGCAGCGGCGACGCCAAGGCAACCGACGGCCAGCCCAAGGGCCCGGGGCAAGTAAATGCGTCTGGCAAATGACAAGCCCTTGCCGCGTCGGTTTTCCATAATGTCCTGCGCCAGATTCATTCTGAAACACATTGCCGTGTTTCTTCAGAGCTACCGTTCATCGGTAAATCGGCGGACATTGTCATTTATTCCAGCAGGAATAATCAGTGTCCTTCGAAGCCATTTAACGGTAATCATGCGCAATAACGCGGGGGTCTAGAGCTGGTAGCAGGCCAGGAACATGTCCAGCGCCGACTCCACGACGGTGGTCTGCATCTCGGGGGAAAGGCTGGGTTGGCCCATGGAAATCTGCGGCCAGAAGGCAAAGGACTTGAGCATCCCCTGCACCTGCTGGGCGGCGAACTCCGGATCGACCGGTTTCAATCGTCCATCGGCTTGGGCTGCGCGAATCCACACGGTCAGGCCTTCTTCACGCTTGCCCATTCGCGCGACCATGTCCTGCGCCCGTTCCGGTGAGTGGATGGTCGCCGCGATGGCCACTCGCGCGAGGTCGAGAAAATTGTCATCGCCCATCAACTGCAATTTCGCCATCAGCATCCGGCGCATTTCGTCGCGCAGGGGCAGGTCAGGGCGGTAGGCCGTTTCCTGTTCGGCCGTCACCCGTGTCCACAATTGATTGAGGATTTCGGCGAACAACTCTTCCTTGCTGGGAAAGTGGTTGTACACCGTGCGCTTGGACACGCCAGCAGTGGCGGCGATCTTGTCCATGCTGGTGATGTCGAAACCGTTGGCACGGAATTCGGCAATCGCCGCTTGGATGATCGCTTCGCGTTTTCGGTCGGTCAGGCGCTGTGGAGCTGTCATAAGTACGCTTCGGCAGAAAAAGTCAGGAATTACACTCGGCAGTTTACTTGTCATCCGGTTTGATGCAACCTAGAAACTACACTGTGCAGTGTAATGTTTTGTTAATCCTGTGCAGTCAAAACTAGAGTGTCCGGCTGATGCGTGCGTGCCTTGGCCATTTATCGTCTTAAAGCAGAAACCGCGAATTGGGCGGTTTCCTGGAGTCATTCCGACATGGCCAATCCCACTCATGCTCCTTCGCTTGAAGCGTCCCGTCAGGCCGAAGGGCTCTTCCGTAACCATGCCCCGGTGCAACGTGAAGGCGTTCGCAAAATGCTGCGCATCATGTGGAACATGATCTTCCACAAACCCCGCAGCACCCGGCCGAGCGGCGCTGTACCGGTGCAACGCCTGACCCATGATGCGTTGATCGCCGCGCCCAATCACAGCGTCTACCGCCTCGGTCACTCCACGGTCCTGCTGAAACTGCAGGACAAATTCTGGATCACCGACCCGGTCTTCGCCGAACGTGCCTCGCCGGTCCAGTGGGCCGGCCCGAAACGTTTTCACCAGCCGCCCATCAGCCTCGAAGAATTGCCGCCGATTGAAGCGGTGATCCTGTCCCACGACCACTACGACCACCTCGATTATCAGGCGGTGCTCAAACTGGCGGACAAGACCAACTACTTCCTCACCCCGCTAGGCGTGGGCGACACCCTGATCAAGTGGGGCATCGACGCCAGCAAAGTGCGCCAACTGGACTGGTGGCAAGGCACCGAAGTCGCCGGTATCCAGTTCATCGCCACACCGTCCCAGCACTTTTCCGGCCGTGGCCTGTTCGACGGCAACAGCACGTTGTGGGCGTCGTGGGTGATGATCGACGGTGACACGCGGATCTTCTTCAGCGGCGACAGTGGCTACTTCAACGGCTTCAAACGCATCGGCGAACAGTACGGCCCGTTTGACCTAACCCTGATGGAAACCGGCGCCTACAACGTCGAATGGCCGCACGTGCACATGCAACCCGAGCAAACCCTGCAAGCCCACATCGACCTGAAAGGCCGCTGGTTGTTGCCGATTCACAACGGCACCTTCGACCTGTCGATGCACGCCTGGTACGAACCCTTTGACCGGATTCTGGCACTGGCGTGGGAGCGCAGCGTTTCGATTACCACACCGCAGATGGGCGAAGCCTTCAATGTGATGCACCCGCAGCGGGGCAGTGCGTGGTGGTATGAAGTGGAACAGCAGGTGTATCAGCAGAGTGTTGGCTGAACCGGCTACAGATGAGCGCGAAGATTCATACGTGATCCAGCGATAAGTGATGACGGACATTTCCAGCCGCCTCTATAGGCTGGAGAACGAGTGATCTCCTTCACTCCACCGTCACCTGTAGGAGCGAGCCTGCTCGCGATGGACGTTAACGATAACGCTTACTACCTGAATGAACGCGTTGTCCTATCGTTTTTCGCGAGCGAGCTCGCTCCTACAAAACACTCATCAACAGGGATCTTTTTCACATGGAAGTCACATCATCAGCACCTGAGTCACCGCTGGAATATTCAAGCGTCGATGAACTCACCCAACGGATGGACAGCCATCAGCTAACCGTCGTCGACCTCGTCCATCACCTGCTACAGCGAATTGCCACGCTGGATAATCAGGGCCCGATGATCAACGCCATCATCGAACTCAACCCCGATGCAGTGGCGATCGCCGAGTCCCTGGATCGCGAACGAAACGCCGGTTACATCCGCGGTCCGCTGCATGGCATCCCGGTATTGCTCAAGGACAACATCGACACCTCCGACCAGATGCAAACCACCGCCGGCTCACCGGCCATGGTCGGAAGACCTGCCGCGAAGGATGCCTTCATCGTGCAACGTCTCAGAGAGGCCGGCGCGGTCATCCTCGGCAAAACCAACCTCAGCGAGTGGGCCAATTTCCGCGACCCCGCGCTGCCCAGCGGCTGGAGCGGGCGCGGCGGGCAAACCAGAAATCCGCATGTGTTGAGTGACGATCCCTGCGGCTCCAGCGCCGGTTCTGCCGCCGCCGTCGCGGCAGGTTTTGCCCCCCTGAGCGTCGGAACGGAAACCGCCGGTTCGATCATCTGTCCGGCGTCTCTCAATGGTGTGGTGGGCATCAAACCCACGGTGGGCCTGTTAAGCCGTAGCGGCATCATCCCGGTGACCAGCAAACTGGATACACCCGGTCCTATGGCCCGCACCGTTCGCGATGCGGCACTGTTGATGAACGCGATGCTGGGTAGCGATAGCGCTGACCCGGTCCCAAAACCGCACAACCTGGAGGCGGTGGATTTCACTGCATTGTTGCGTCCGGGCACCCTGGTCGGACGACGTATCGGCTATCCCGCCAAATTTGATACCAGCGCATCGGCGCTTGAAATCGACCCTCAGTTCTCCCGAGCGCTGGAATTGATCCAGGCGGCGGGGGCAACGTTGATTCCCGTGGAATTGATGGAGCCCACTGAGGAAAAGGTCGTAGAGCAGGCGTTACAAATGGGCATCAAGCGTGAGCTGCCTCGTTACCTCGCAACTCGAACCGGAATCCCCGCCGGCACATTCGAAGATCTCCTGCGGTTGAATGCCGCCAACACCGAAGGTCAGGCCACCTTGATCGCGGCCAGCAAGGTGGTCTTCGACGAGCAAACCTACAACGACCTCTGGCAGAAAATCCAAAGCGAGAACGCTGCCGCCATCGATCAATGGCTGACAACCTATCAACTGGATGCCCTCGTATCGGATGTCGGCTCACCTGCCATGAACGTCGTACCGCTGGCGGGATACCCCGGCATCATGCTGCCTTCCGGAATCGACGATGACGGCGTACCGACATCGATTTTCTTTTATGGACCGCGGTGGAGTGACGCGAGGTTGCTGGCATTGACTTACGGGTATGAACAGCTTTCCCATGCGCGGCGGGTGCCTGCGTTTAAGCCGTAGAGGATGATCGGTGTAGGCTTGGTGGTGACTGGCCAACCTCAGGTGAAAACCACTTCAATTCGCCCCTCTTTTCTCGAACGAGGGGCGGACTTGACCACGATCTGCACGTCTCGTCCAAGCAGGGAAAGACACTCCATCATCTTGGCTTCACTGATGCCGCGAAATTTTCCGCGTAGCATTTCAGACAGTTTGGGTTGGGACAGGCCCAGGATTTCGGACGCTTGAACCTGGGTCAAATGACGGGCCTTGATGATCTCGCCAATTTTTGCAGCCAGTTGGGATTTGACGCGCATTTCATTAGCGTTCGGCGTCGAAAGATCTTCGTAGACGTTGCCGCTGCTTTCTTCGATTTCAATCATTGTCTGATCCTTTTGCGTGATCTTGCGCCGTTGTAGGAGCCATCTTGCTGGCGATGGCGTCTCTGAGATCGCCTTCGCTGGTAAGCCGGTCTCCTACAAAAAACCGCTACGTCTTTGGATCAGTCACGCACTAGCTGAGGATCGTGAAATATACCCATATGGGAATAATCGTCAACCGATGATTTCTTTCATTCAACCATCGCAAAATCCCCGCGCCCCACCGTATCCACAGCAGCCCCTCTAACACTCATCCCCCGCCCCGGCGCAAACCCCGGGAAAAACACCAACCCTTCCGACTCAAACCGATACGCCAACGCCAGCCGATCAGCATCCGGCACATCGCGCCGGCCCTCGAATCGCTCAATTGCATCAACCGAAACGCCACACTCCCGAGACAGCTCGTCAACGCTCCAACCCAGCATCGCTCGGGCCTGAGCGCAATGAGCGGGGGTGAATTGGAAGAGGGCGATACGTTCCAGGGTGATTTTCATCGCATAAGAGGCCATGGTGTTCTCCGGGCTCGAGAGTGCTGATTCAAAATGTACTGTGTTTTTGTACAGTTGTTTTGCGCCCGGATCAAATTCATTTTTTCAATTCTGCTATTTCGCCCCCGCCAACCAGACGGACGGCGCCTGACCCAACACCCGGCGAAACATCGTCGAAAAGGCTGCCGGGCTGTCATAACCGAAATCCAGCGCAATCCGCGTCACCGGCTCGCCCACCGCCAATCGCGCCAGGGCCAGCACCACGCAGGCGCGCTGCCGCCACTGGCTGAAACTCAAGTCGGTCTGCTGGCGAAACAGCCGATTAAATGTGCGCAGACTGACGTGCATCTGATCCGCCCATTGCTGCGGCGATTGATGAACATCGGGCCGCTGCAAAAAGCCCTGGCACAACCCAAGCAGCCGCGCATCGACCGGCAGCGGAATGTGCAACGGCAAGTGAGCACTGCGCGCCAGCTCATGCAGCAGCAATTCGATCAACGCGCCATCGCGCCCGGCCTCGTCGTATGTCAGCGGAACCTCCACCGCCTCCATCAGCAAATGCCGCATCAACGGCGAAACACTGATCACCTGACAACGCCCGCCCAAGTCCACAGCACCCGGCTTGATGTACAAGCTGCGAGTGCTCACCCCCAGCATCAACACCTCATGCGCCACCCCCGCCGGAATCCATACTGCCCGCTGCGGCGGCACCACCCAATTGCCGTCATGCGTGCCGACCTGCATCACCCCGGTGGCGCCGTACAACAACTGCGCCCGTCGGTGTGTATGACTTGGCAACACATGCCCGTAGGAATAATCCGTACCGATCGCCACCACCGACCGTGGCGTGTCATCCAGCACATCAATCGAAACATTGCGCATCAAGCGGCTTCCAGCAGTTGGCGTAAACACAAACATTATTGGCTGACTTGCTTAAGCAGGCCAAGCCGTATCGCTCTATCGTCGACCGCTCCCAACCAACGGACGACGCGCAATGTTCTACCTCCTGCTGACACTCTTCGGCTGCATGACCGGCATCACCGCCGTGCTGTTCGGCTTCGGCGGCGGCTTCGTCGTCGTGCCATTGCTGTACCGCATGCTCATGGCCAGCCACGGTGCCGACGACCCCATCGGTCAATCGGCGATGCACATCGCCGTCGCCACCTCGACCTGCGTGATGATCGTCAACGCCCTGGTCGCCACCGGAAAACATCACCGCGCCGGTCATCTGATTCGCCATTACCTGTGGCCGTTGGGCGGGTTCATCGGTTTGGGCGCGGTGGTCGGTGCCGTGGCGGCGATGTGGGTGAGTGGCGAGGTGATTCGGTATGCGTTCATTGCCTACCTGGGCGTGACCATTGTGGATTGCCTGTTCAGACGCGGTTTTCTTACACACGCAGATAACGCAATCCCACGGCGATTGGGGAGGGCGGAAGTGTCCGGTGGCGGCGTAGGAGTCGGCGCCATCGCCACGTTTCTCGGCGTAGGCGGCAGCGTCATGACCGTGCCGTTGTTGCGGCGATGCGGGTTGAGCATGAGTCAGGCGACGTCGATGGCTAATCCACTAAGCCTGCCCGTAGCGTTGGCCGGGACGGTGACTTACATGGCGATGGCGGGGGTTAACGATTTTGATTTGGGGGCGTGGTTTGTCGGTTATGTGGATCTGCTGGCGTTTGCGGTTTTGACGATGGGGTCGTTGGTGGGGATTCGATTGGCTACGCCGTGGATGGGGCGGATTCCGGATCGGATACATGCGCGTGTGTACATCGGTTTGCTGGTGTTGGTGATGCTCAGCATGTGCCTGAATTGAACACCGTTACTTCGCCGCCAACCCCGGCGCCTCACGAATAATGAAGTGATCCAGGTTCTCGATATTCGCACTGAACACCCCGAACGTCTGCTCGGGGTTTTTCTTACTCGGCACCTGCTTCAACTCCGGCGTCACGCCATAAAAGAAGCAATACAACTCCGCGTCACTCTCGATGGCGTGCTTGATCTCTTCCAGAAACGCTTTGCGCTTGCGGTAGTTCTCGATCAACTTTTTGCTCAGGTAAACGTTGACCGAATAAGGCTTCTTCTTCGCCTCATCCGCTTGCTTGAACCAGACCTTCTGCTCGAAATCGATGCGAAAGCTCTGCGTGTAATCCTTGATCTCCTTGATCTTGCCCCAGTAAATCAGCCCCTTGTTGTCCGTCAGGTATTCGATCTTCTTGAAGAACGACCCATAAGGCGCCGTGTGCTCGCCAATCTTCAGCGGCACGCGCTTGAGCAGCTCCTTGTCCTCGAAGTTCGACACAAAACACTCCACCGGATGGGCGAAGACGCTGGTCTTGTCCGGTGCTGATTCGTGGGTCGGGTGCTCGGTATCGTTGGGCGTTGTAAGAGGTTTCGGATCGTCCCGCGTGAAATCTGCCGCCACCGCCGGGTTCGCCGGCTTACGTACATACTGACGTCGAGTCAGCAACAACTCCGACGGAAAATGCTCCTCGCGACTGTCATCCGTTTCCGCACCGTCCGCATCCACACCCGACACCGGCGCCTTGAGACTGACATAAGGACAATACGCCACATGCCGGGTGCTGGGCGTGTTCTTGAAGTGCGGGGTGCGAACGTAATTCACGTTTTTGGCGTTGAATGTCGTCAGCACGTTTGCCGCATCGAAGGCCGCCCTGCATGCGTCGTTGGGGCATTGGAAATGTTCCTTGGCGGAATCGAAATCCATCGTCTCGTCGAAATTCAAATCGCGCACGTCATAGATCGACAACTTGTCGTCGAGGCTGAGGCAGTAGGCGAGGTCGAATTTCATGTGGGGCTCGGGTCCTTGAGTGGGGAAGGATATTAATAGCGGGAGGTGGAGCGGGTTGCACTGACTGTTTTCGACTTGGTGCAAAATCTGCGCGAGCCTGCTCGCGACTCTCAAAACCAACGCAGCCAACCAGACCGATATAATCGGCATTAAAATACCGGTTTTTAGGTGGGCTCCCTAGATAGTCAGAATTATATTGCTGAAAGGGAAGGGTTGAGCCGCCGTAGTCGGCATCATAGTTCCGATTAGGGAAAAGCCTGATGGCATGGACATGAGCTTTTTCCTCCTGAGTCGCTGCACGCCTTCCCCCATTGGGCACTTGCGCGTGAAGGAGTCTTTCGAGCATATCGATCAGACTCGCAGGGAGGCCTTTGCGCGCAAAGAAGTCGTAGACAGAACAAATGACTTCCTCGAATACGCCTATGAATCTGGCGCTGCGTTAGGCGGTGCGACGGGCGCTCAGGGGGAAGCTCCAAAGCTGATTATGGTTGAGGATGAGGATGGAGCGCTTCATGCCGACGCGATGCTTTCTGACGAGCTTGCGCGTCGCCATTGGTTGGTGAAGTTTGCTCGCAACCAAGCCACTGAGCGCGACAAAAACATCCTGCGGGCCGAGTACCACTATTACAAAGCGATATCCCAGCTCGGTTTGAACACGATATCCACAGATGAACTGGTGCTGGAGGAAGCTGATAAGCCAAGTCTGTGGATGCCGCGCTTTGATAGGCGAGTCGCCAACGGCGTGGTGGAGAGGATTCCGGTCGAGTCGATTTATTCAGTGTGTGGGAACACCGAGCCTGGTTCGAGGATGAATCATGAGGATGTGCTCAGCCGCCTGATTCACCTGTGGCGTAAGAATGGGCAGGAGGGAGAGCTTGAGGAACTGGTATTTGAGTACCTGCGCCGTGACCTGCTGAACCGTATCCTGGGGAATTCGGATAACCATGGGCGCAACATGGCCATTTTCAGGTATCGGGACAAATTCGAGCTGGCGCCAATATACGACCTTGCACCGATGGTGCTCGATCCGGAAGGCGTTACTCGAGTCACCAAGTGGATGCCCGAGCATATGGGAAGTCCTGACTGGAGAACGATCTGCGGATACTTCCAGGACGTGGTGAGCCCTGACATGCTTTTCGAGCGTCTGCTCGAAGCCGCTGAGGCATTTAGAGCTTTGCCGGATCTGCTGGTCGATCTTCCAGAGGAAGTGAGGCGCGCCCAGTCTATTCCAATGAACAATCTGGATAAGCGCCTGGTTGAATGGGGGCTGCAATGAAAGAGAACACCAACGAGGGGCGCAGGGAACTGATTGACGACATCGTGACGCAGCACGGGATAGGGACCGAAACCCTGGGAACCTCTATCCGCCGGCTACGGCTTGAGGTGACCGGTCTGGATCAGGAAACCTTTGCTGCCATGTGCAACATGTCGACCAAGGCCCTGTACCAGATCGAAAAGGACAAGGGTAATCCGACCATCAGCACCATCGACGCCATCTTGAGAAAATTCGGGTTGCGCCTGGGGCTAACCATGGCTGCCACAACCCTTTACACGCCGCCGCTTGGGCAGCAAAAGCCGGTTTCCAAAGCGCCCGTTCGCGGCGCCAATCCTAAACGCAAGTCCGCAGGACAGCTTAATAGAGTGGCTACGTCGCGAGCCACAACGAAGACCAAGGATGGCGATAGGTGACGTGATGCCCATCACCGGAGGGTGGATTCTTAACCCGCGGAATGTCCTTGTTGCCAGCCACTGATCATCCTTTCGTTCATCCATCGGCAGTCCCGGAAAAGGGGCTGCGCGACGTTAACGAACGTGGCTAACTGTGGCTGTAGGACGGGTCCTGAATGACTCTAAGTGTTTTCTCTTTATATCGAGATTGCAGCGCAACCCCTAGAACTAGGCGCCTTCGTGAGCGTAGGTTTTCCAAGCCTAATCATTCAATCTTCAACCGCTTCACCTTCTGAAACAGCGAAGCAGTGAACTCATCCCGATCACTCGAATGGTGGCAACGGCGATGACAATTCGGACAGAGCGCCACCGCATTGCTCGGGCGATCCGAACCTTCCTGCGCCAAATGCTTAACGTGATGAACTTCAAGAAACGGCTTGCCGTCCTTCTCAAACGGAGCCGGTTTTTCGCAACCCTCGCAGATACCCTTGGCCTCTTTCCGCACCCAGGCTCTAACCTCTGGATCGCGTACAAAAGCGTTGCCCGAGCTCGACACTTGTTGTGGTTTCAAAATCCCCTTCGGCTCGCCTTTGAACAGTTGCTTCTCAAGTTTGGCAGCACGTTGTTCTAGCGTTGCCTCATCGGCGGTCGGGGAAAAATCTTCCGGCGTTAACGTACTCGGCGCGTTCAGCGCTTCACGAATGCTGCGCGCAACATTCGCGCCGACGTTCTTGGCGGGTTTGTAGCCCTCGATGCGCGCTCGCCCCAGCTCTTCCAACACCGTAGAAATGTTCTGCATCCGAAACTCAATAGAGCCTTTGGTACGGCCTGATAAGGCACCTTCGCGGAGGACTCGATTCTCGTGTGCTTTATTGACCTTCTGACCGCTTTGCTCGCGTGACAGCATGCTGAGATAGGCGTCGACCGCAGCCTGAATCTCCGCATCACTCCAATCGCTGTTGCTCTTTTCCGTGTCCATAGAATCGCCGAGGGCTGATAACCCTCGGACGATACTGAGTGGCCATTACGACTGTCTACGAAAATTCCTACAGAAAATGCCGACGCTTCTTTCAGTTGATCCTACAAAACCTAACCAACAGAATGCTTTGAAGACTGAAGCGCCTCCAAAACCTTTCGCCACCAAGGCTTAACCGCAGGCACGCGCCGGCGTGTGCGACCGAGTAACAGAAAGGGCATGTCTCGTAGCCGAATCCAACCTTCATCCTGCCAATGCAACAGACTCAACGACATCTCTGGCCAGTCCAACAAACTCAACATTGGCCGATCCGCTTTCTTCGACTGTCCCGCATCGCGCAAGGCTGGCACCACCTGATGGGTCAACCATTCACGCAACAGCCGATTCCCCGGTGCGTAGTGATAGACCAACAACGCATACGCGCCGGACTCACTGAGCATCAGCCGCTTTTCAGGTTGGCCGTGGTAGTCGATCAGCAATGTATGCCGTTGATCCTCGTCCAATTTGCTGACCACACGATCATTCAGATGAAAGCCCATTAAGCGACCCAAATCGCGGGCGCAGAACCATGGTTGATTTTCCAGGAGCAGGGCATGTAGATGGAGGTTATGGCGTGTAAAGCGCGTTGGAATGAATGGATCAGGCATGACCAACCTCCGAGAGGGAGGAAGTGTGGAGGGGCGTTGTGTCGGCATATCCATTACCTCTACGTGTGAATTTTGAGGGGGCCAAAACCCGACGTAGAGGACTTAAAGAAATCCCAACAAGCGTTCTCTTCAAACAGAAAGTCGTACGCATGTCTTCGAGACATGCGCGATTACTGTGTGACGGAGTGGCTTCTACGTTGGGCGTTTCTTAGGCACCTGCAATTGAGCTTAGAGGTGCTTTGAGTGGGCATCAATGCGGAAGTGGCTGGAAGATCTGTAGGAGTTTTGGCGTAGCGACGTAGGGATTGAAAAGGGTTATTCATCCCCCAACAAAAAAAGCCCCGATCAGATCGGGGCTTTTGCTTTTTCGATTAGACGATTCAGATTGCAATCGTCAAATCGTGGCGAGCTCGGAAATCAATCCCAGCTAAGCGCACCACCAGTTTGGTATTCGATCACACGAGTCTCAAAGAAATTCTTCTCCTTCTTCAAGTCCATAATCTCGCTCATCCAAGGGAACGGATTCGTAGTCCCCGGATACTCTTCCTTCAACCCAATCTGCGACAGACGACGATTCGCGATGAACTTCAGATAGTCCTCCATCATCGCCGCATTCATGCCCAACACCCCACGAGGCATGGTATCCCGCGCATATTCGATCTCGAGCTGAGTGCCTTGCAGAATCATCTGCGAAGCCTCTTCCTTCATCTCGGCATCCCACAAGTGCGGGTTTTCGATTTTGATCTGGTTGATCACGTCGATGCCGAAGTTCAGGTGCATGGATTCGTCGCGCAGGATGTACTGGAACTGCTCGGCGACGCCGGTCATTTTGTTGCGGCGGCCCATGGAGAGGATCTGGGTGAAACCGCAGTAGAAGAAGATGCCTTCCAGAACGCAGTAGTAGGCGATCAGGTTGCGCAGCAGTTCTTTGTCGGTTTCGACGGTGCCGGTTTCGAACTTCGGATCGGAGATCGAACGGGTGTATTTCAGGCCCCAGGTGGCTTTTTTCGCGACCGATGGGATCTCGTGGTACATGTTGAAGATCTCGCCTTCATCCATGGCCAGCGATTCGATGCAGTACTGGTAGGCGTGGGTGTGGATCGCCTCTTCGAACGCCTGGCGCAGGATGTACTGGCGGCATTCCGGGTTGGTGATCAGACGGTACACGGCCAGTACCAGGTTGTTGGCAACCAGGGAGTCGGCAGTGGAGAAGAAGCCGAGGTTGCGCATGACGATGCGGCGTTCGTCGTCGGTCAGGCCTTCCGGGTCTTTCCAGAGGGCGATGTCGGCGGTCATGTTGACTTCTTGCGGCATCCAGTGGTTTGCGCAACCGTCCAGATACTTCTGCCAGGCCCAGTCGTACTTGAACGGTACGAGTTGGTTGAGGTCGGCGCGGCAGTTGATCATGCGCTTTTCGTCGACGGCGACGCGGGCGGAGGCGCCTTCGAGTTCGGCGAGGCCTTCGGCGACGTCGAGGTTGTCCAGGGCTGCCTTGGCGCGAGCGATGGCGGCGGAGTCGGACGCGGTCACGGCGCGAGCTTCTTGAGCGGCAACACCACCAGCGGTGTCGAGGCGGTCCATGTTGGCTTCTGTCGCGTGGCCGGCGTTGGCGCCTTTAACCACGGTTTCGCCGCTGTCTTCCTTATCGAATTCGTCCCAGCTCAGCATGACGTGTCGTCTCCTGCGTGAGGGCCAGATGCCCGTGTGAAAACTGATTGGTTGGTTTTTCACACGGCCGTACTGGCCGCGTTGGATAGCGTTTTTTGCAGCGGTACACGCAGGCAAATAAACATAATTTTGTACGGGGTTCCGAGAGCCGCTGATGGCGCTGTAGTCGTTGACGACGTCGGCCTGGGCTTCGGACTGGCTGTCATCCCCTGTAAGGGAATATTGCAGGCCCGTTTAAGGCGGCATTATAGGGAAATTTTTGCGGCCGTGGTGGGGCGAATCCGCGCATGGAGCGGTCGAGAAGGAGGGTTTTTCGGTCGGAGCGAGGGTTTACAGGGCTTTGGCTGGAGATCGCGGGCGCAGATTTTTTTTCTTAAATTTTGACGTGCTACTTTTTTGTTCAAAAAACAGCCAGAAAATCCGGTTTTTCACTACATCTTGTGTTTTGAATCGGTTTTCGCTGGCCTCAGACACAACTAAGCCCGACCGGAGTCGGGCTGTCAGTCACGCTCGATGATCAACTCAGGCGAGCGGCACCGACGTGGTCTGCGCCATCGGCGGCGAGTTTGCCTGCACCGACGTGGTCAGCACCATCGGAAGCGAGTTTGCTTGCGCCAACGTGGTCAGCACCATCTGCAGCGAATTTGCTTGCGCCAACGTGGTCAGCACCATCGGCAGCGAGTTTGCTTGCGCCAACATGGTCAGCACCGTCGGCAGCGACTTTGGCCGAGCCGGTGTGGTCGTAGCCGTCAGAAGCGACAGAGGCTTCGGTGGTGAAAGTGGCCGAGCCGGTGCGGTCGTAACCGTCGGCGGCGAAGGTGTTGGCGGCCAGTACAGACAGGGTCAGGGCGAGGATTAGTTTGGTTTTCATGGTCGTTGCTCCAGATTTGTTGGCGTTGTATGCCTTGGTGTGGAATTCATACTACGCCGATGGATTCGATTAAAAAGCGCAAATAAATGCTGAAAACTATCGTATAAATCGATCCATACGGTTCGGCGCTTTGACTGCCTTGAACATTGCGTCGACTGCTATCGCCAGCAAGCTGGCTCCTACAGGTCGGTGTGATGATCGGGCGTTGGGTCGAACCGTTTTGGGGGAGTGCGGGGGTTAGCCGTTGGAGCAGCCGTTACCCATGACGCTGTAGCGCAGAATGTGGCGTTGGCCTTTGGAGTCGTCGTATTCCATTTTCATGGGGACAACTTCGCACACATTGGGGATTTCACTCATGGAGACAACTTTGGCGATATCGAGGTGAGTGGAGTAAGTGTATTCCTCGATGGCCGGTTGTTGCTGTGCGACATCAGTCGGGACCTCGTCTGCCATGGCGGTTGCGCACAGGCTGGAGAGGGCCAGAACTAATAAAGCTTTCATTTCGGTTTTACCTTTTAGAGGTCGAGTGGGGGCACGCAACCTTTTTGGGGTTGCGTGTGGAACTTGGTTACCGGTGTTTTTGATTAACTGCCTTCGTGGGGGCTGCAACTTGGTTAATCAGGGTTTGCCTTGTTGGCGATGCGGATTTTAGGCGTGGGGGTGGCATTCATATAGGTGGGGTTTTGATAAACACCTTTGACAGATTTCGTAACAATCACCGAATAACGTTGTTGGAGAACCGATCATTCCTTGTAGGAGCCAGCTTGCTGGCGATAAACCCGAGAGCGACACGGGGTGTCAGGATTGGCGCGTTATCGTTGACGACCATCGCCAGCAAGCTGGCTCCTACAGGGGTTTTGTGTGTCTGGAAGGGCTTGTCACGACGTTTTGTAGGGGCTTGTTACTACCATCGTCGAATGGTTCTATAGGCCCGGCCCGGGCTACAACAGGGTCATACAAAAACAACTATTCCACCGAGGTAAGAAAGATGAGTGCGGCTTCTCTGTATCCCGTTCGTCCCGAGGTAGCAGCCAACACGCTGACCGACGAGGCAACCTACAAAGCCATGTACCAGCAGTCGGTCGTCAACCCTGACGGTTTCTGGCGCGAGCAAGCCAAGCGCCTCGACTGGATCAAGCCTTTCACCACGGTGAAACAGACTTCCTTCGACGATCACCATGTCGACATCAAATGGTTCGCCGACGGCACCCTGAACGTTTCCTACAACTGCCTCGACCGTCATCTGGCCGAGCGCGGCGATCAAATCGCGATCATCTGGGAAGGGGATGACCCTTCCGAAAGCCGCAACATCACCTACCGCGAGTTGCACGAACAAGTCTGCAAGTTCGCCAACGCCTTGCGCGGCCAGGATGTGCACCGCGGCGACGTGGTGACTATCTATATGCCGATGATCCCCGAAGCCGTGGTCGCCATGCTGGCCTGCACCCGGATCGGCGCGATTCACTCGGTGGTGTTCGGTGGTTTCTCGCCGGAAGCCCTGGCCGGTCGCATCATCGACTGCCGTTCGAAAGTAGTGATCACCGCGGACGAAGGCATTCGTGCCGGCAAGAAGATCCCGCTCAAGTCCAACGTCGACGACGCGCTGACCAACCCGGAAACCAACAGCATTCAGAAAGTCATCGTGTGCAAGCGCACCGGTGGCGACATCAAGTGGAACCAGCATCGCGACATCTGGTTTGAAGACCTGATGAAAGTGGCGGGCAGTGTCTGCGCGCCGAAAGAGATGGGCGCCGAAGAAGCGCTGTTCATCCTTTACACCTCCGGTTCCACCGGCAAGCCGAAGGGCGTGCAGCACACCACCGGCGGCTACTTGCTGTACGCAGCCATGACCCACGAGCGCGTGTTCGACTACCGCCCGGGCGAAATCTACTGGTGCACCGCCGACGTCGGCTGGGTCACCGGCCACAGCTACATCGTCTACGGCCCGCTGGCCAACGGCGCGACCACGGTGCTGTTTGAAGGCGTGCCGAACTACCCGGACATCACACGGGTGGCGAAGATTGTCGACAAGCACAAGGTCAACATCCTCTACACCGCGCCGACCGCGATCCGCGCGATGATGGCGTCGGGCAAGGCCGCTGTTGAAGGTGCTGACGGCAGCAGCCTGCGTCTGCTCGGTTCGGTCGGTGAGCCGATCAACCCGGAAGCGTGGGACTGGTACTACAAGAACGTCGGCCAATCCCGTTGCCCGATCGTCGATACCTGGTGGCAGACCGAAACCGGCGGCAACATGATGAGCCCGTTGCCAGGCGCTCACGCGCTGAAGCCGGGCTCGGCGGCACGTCCGTTCTTCGGCGTGGTGCCAGCACTGGTGGACAACCTGGGCAACATTATCGAAGGCGTCGCCGAGGGCAACCTGGTGATTCTCGATTCGTGGCCAGGCCAGGCGCGCACGCTGTACGGCGACCATGACCGTTTCGTCGACACTTACTTCAAGACCTTCCGCGGCATGTACTTCACCGGTGACGGTGCCCGTCGTGACGAGGACGGTTATTACTGGATCACCGGGCGTGTGGACGACGTGCTCAACGTCTCCGGCCACCGCATGGGCACCGCCGAGATCGAGAGCGCGATGGTGGCGCACCCGAAAGTCGCCGAGGCTGCCGTGGTCGGCGTGCCGCACGACATCAAGGGGCAGGGCATTTATGTCTACGTCACCTTGAACGGTGGCGAAGAGCCAAGCGAACAACTGCGTATCGAGCTGAAAAACTGGGTACGTAAAGAGATCGGCCCGATTGCTTCGCCGGATGTTATCCAGTGGGCGCCGGGGCTGCCGAAGACCCGTTCGGGCAAGATCATGCGCCGCATTCTGCGCAAGATTGCGACCGCTGAATATGATGGGTTGGGGGATATCTCGACCCTGGCGGATCCGGGTGTGGTGCAGCATTTGATTGATACGCACAAGACGATGAATGTGGCGTAAGTAGCGTTTGGCGTTATTGGAGCCCTGCCAGGTGTTGAGCCTGGTGGGGCTTTTTTATGTCTGATGGTTTTGTGTTGGTGGCTCGGGCCTCATCGCGAGCAGGCTCGCTCCCACAGTGGATCTTTGTCGTACGCAAATTCTGCGTTCACTGAAAATCCCTGTGGGAGCGAGCCTGCTCGCGATGAGGCCCGCTCAAACACCCCAGAAACACCAGCCAATAATTATCGGCTTCACCTGTAGGGCAATTCCCACTGTTACCTTCCACCCTTCAAGTAACTGAATATGTAACCGCCCGCGCCGAGTCGGGGCATTGCGAAACGCCATAACCCCGCAATGGTGCATTCCGCCCGCTCAAAAAAATAAGAACCCACGCCAAGCTTGCCGGATTAGAAGGCTTTGCCAATAATAGGCCCGCAATTTGCAGCATAGATCGGTTCACTGTCTTTTGCTCTTGCATGAAATTGCAAGGCTGTCAACGTGCCTAAGCGGCATTCTCGGTGCTTCTGTAATTTGTTGTCGCATTGAAGAAATATCGGCTTCGGGCCTGTCGTTAGAATGCCGATCACTCGCTCGTCGTTGCCCGTGTGGAAAATTCGCACAGGTTTGTAGGACGCAGCATCGCTTTCCGGTTCCACTCATTCGCATATTGGGCTGTCGCTCACTCTGCCGTTTTAGCCCTTTACCGATGGAGTCCCAAGATGAAGAAACTCGTGCTGCTTGGCGCCCTGGCACTGTCCGTGCTGTCCCTGCCAACCTTCGCCGATGAAAAGCCTCTGAAAATCGGCATCGAAGCGGCTTACCCTCCGTTCGCGTCGAAAGCGCCGGACGGCAGCATCGTTGGTTTCGACTACGACATCGGCAACGCCCTGTGCGAAGAGATGAAGGTCAAGTGCGTGTGGGTCGAGCAAGAATTCGACGGCCTGATCCCTGCTCTCAAAGTGCGCAAGATCGACGCGATCCTGTCGTCCATGTCGATCACTGAAGATCGCAAGAAGTCCGTGGACTTCAGCAACAAGTACTACAACACCCCGGCTCGCCTGGTCATGAAGGCCGGCACTCAGGTCAGCGAAGGCCTGACCGAGCTGAAGGGCAAGAACATCGGCGTGCAACGTGGTTCGATCCACGAGCGTTTCGCCCGCGAAGTCCTGGCCCCGCTGGGTGCCGAGATCAAGCCGTACGGCTCGCAGAACGAAATTTACCTCGACGTGGCCGCCGGTCGCCTCGACGGCACCGTGGCAGACGCTACGCTGCTGGATGACGGTTTCCTGAAAACCGACGCCGGCAAAGGTTTTGCTTTCGTGGGCCCGGCCTTCACCGACGTCAAATACTTCGGCGACGGCGTAGGTATCGCGGTTCGCAAGGGTGACGCGCTGAAAGACAAGATCAACACCGCGATCGCCGCCATTCGTGAGAACGGCAAATACAAGCAAATCCAGGACAAGTACTTCGCCTTCGATATCTACGGCAAGTAACACGTCCGAGCGACAAGTCCGAAATGGCGCAAGCAACAGGATCTCTGAGGTTTGCGCCATTTTTTCATCCCAACTTTCGAGGACCTGAATCATGTTGAAAGGCTACGGGGCTGTCATCCTCGATGGCGCATGGCTGACGCTTCAGCTCGCCTTGTCGTCCATGGCCCTGGCCATCGTCCTGGGGCTGATCGGCGTTGCGCTGCGTCTGTCGCCGGTGCGCTGGCTGGCGTGGTTGGGCGATCTGTATTCCACGGTGATCCGCGGGATTCCCGACCTGGTGCTGATCCTGCTGATTTTCTACGGTGGTCAGGACCTGCTCAACCGCGTCGCACCGATGCTCGGCTATGACGACTACATCGACCTGAACCCGCTGGCCGCCGGTATCGGCACCCTGGGCTTCATCTTCGGTGCGTACCTGTCGGAAACCTTCCGTGGCGCGTTCATGGCGATTCCCAAAGGTCAGGCCGAAGCCGGCATGGCCTACGGCATGAGCAGTTTCCAGGTGTTCTTCCGGGTGCTGGTGCCGCAGATGATTCGCCTGGCGATTCCGGGCTTCACCAACAACTGGCTGGTATTGACCAAGGCCACCGCGCTGATTTCGGTGGTGGGTCTGCAAGACATGATGTTCAAGGCCAAGCAGGCGGCAGATGCCACCCGCGAGCCTTTCACCTTCTTCCTCGCAGTGGCGGCGATGTACCTGGTGATCACCAGCGTCTCGTTGCTGGCATTGCGTCACCTTGAGAAGCGCTACTCGGTAGGCGTAAGGGCGGCTGATCTATGATCTTCGACTACAACGTCATTTGGGAGGCCCTGCCGCTGTACTTCGGCGGCCTGGTGACCACCCTCAAATTGCTCGCGCTGTCGCTGTTCTTCGGCCTGCTGTGTGCGTTGCCGCTGGGCCTGATGCGCGTGTCGAAAAACGCCGCGGTCAACATGACGGCCTGGCTCTACACCTACGTGATCCGCGGCACGCCGATGCTGGTGCAGCTGTTCCTGATCTACTACGGCCTGGCGCAATTCGAAGCGGTGCGCGAAAGCTTCCTGTGGCCGTGGCTGTCCAGCGCGACGTTCTGTGCGTGCCTGGCCTTCGCGATCAACACCAGCGCCTACACCGCCGAAATCATCGCCGGCAGCCTGCGGGCCACGCCGAACGGTGAGATCGAAGCGGCCAAGGCCATGGGCATGTCGCGCTTCAAGATGTACAAGCGCATCCTGCTGCCGTCGGCCTTGCGCCGGGCGCTGCCGCAGTACAGCAACGAAGTGATCATGATGCTGCAGACCACCAGTCTGGCGTCCATCGTGACCCTGATCGACATCACCGGTGCCGCGCGCACGGTCAACGCCCAGTTCTACCTGCCGTTCGAGGCGTACATCACCGCCGGCGTGTTCTACCTGTGCCTGACCTTCATTCTGGTGAAACTGTTCAAACTGGCCGAGCGCCGCTGGCTGGGCTACCTGGCCCCGCGGAAGCACTGATATGGAACGCATCGATCATGCATTGCCGTGGAGCCACCTCGGCAGCGAGCGCCAGATTTCGGTGTTTCGCTTCGGCTCTGGCGAGCGCAAGGCCTACATCCAGGCCAGCCTGCACGCCGATGAGTTGCCGGGCATGCGCACGGCCTGGGAGCTGAAAAAGCGTCTGGCCGAACTCGAAGCCCAAGGCCAGCTCAACGGTGTGATCGAGCTGGTGCCGGTGGCCAATCCGCTGGGCCTCGGCCAGTTGCTGCAAGGCAATCATCAAGGCCGTTTCGAAGCGGGCAGCGGCAAGAATTTCAACCGTGATTTCGTCGAGCTGAGCGCGCCGGTGGCCGCCCAACTCGAAGGCCATCTGGGTGACGATCCGCACGCCAACATCCGCTTGATCCGCCAGGCCATGAGCGATCACCTGGCGGCATTGCCGGAAGCGAGCAGCCAGTTGCAAGGCATGCAGCGCATCTTGCTCAGCCATGCCTGCACCGCCGATGTCGTGCTGGATTTGCACTGCGACGCCGAAGCCGCGCTGCACATGTACGCCTTGCCGCAACACTGGCCGCAGTGGCGTTCGCTCGCCGCGCACCTGAATGTGAAGGTCGGTCTGTTGGCGGAAGATTCCGGTGGCAGCTCGTTCGATGAGGCTTGCTCGCTACCGTGGCTGCGCCTGTCGCGTCAGTTCCCGGACGCGCAGATTCCACTGGCCTGTCTGGCGACTACCATTGAATTAGGTGGTCAGGCCGACACCGCTCGCGCCGACGCCGAGGCGTATGCCGAAGGCATTCTTGCGTTCCTCGCCGAGCAAGGCCTGATCAGCGGTGAATGGCCTGCACCGGCGCAGGACGCCTGCGAAGGCATGCCGTTCGAAGGCACCGAATTGCTGTTCGCGCCGCATCCGGGCGTGATCAGTTTTCTGCGTAAACCCGGTGAGTGGATCGAAGCCGGCGACGAGATTTTCGAAGTGATCGATCCGTTATCGGATCGCGTCAGCACGGTGTGTGCTGGTACGTCCGGGGTGCTGTTTGCCATTGAACGGCTGCGTTATGCCCAACCCGGTTTCTGGCTGGCCAAGGTGGCGGGGCGCGAAGCGCTGCGTCACGGGCGCTTGCTCAACGACTGACTGACTGTTTTTGTGAGAACCGACCGCATGTACAAACTTGAAGTCCAAGACCTGCATAAACGCTATGGCAGTCACGAAGTGCTCAAGGGCGTGTCCCTGAAAGCGGCGGCTGGCGATGTGATCAGCATCATCGGCTCCAGTGGCTCCGGCAAAAGTACCTTCCTGCGCTGCATCAACCTGCTGGAGCAGCCGCACGCGGGCAAGATCCTGCTCAACAACGAAGAGCTGAAGTTGGTGGCGAACAAGGACGGCGCGATGAAGGCTGCCGACCCGAAGCAGCTGCAACGCATGCGTTCGCGCCTGTCGATGGTGTTCCAGCATTTCAACCTGTGGTCGCACATGACCGCGCTGGAAAACATCATGGAAGCGCCGGTCCACGTGCTTGGCATGTCCAAGGCCGAAGCCCGCGAGAAAGCCGAGCACTACCTGAACAAGGTCGGTGTGGCGCATCGCAAGGACGCTTACCCGGGCCACATGTCCGGCGGCGAGCAGCAGCGCGTGGCGATTGCCCGTGCCCTGGCGATGGAACCGGAAGTGATGCTGTTCGACGAACCGACCTCGGCCCTCGACCCGGAACTGGTTGGCGACGTGCTGAAGGTGATGCAGGCCCTGGCCCAGGAAGGCCGGACCATGGTGGTGGTGACTCACGAAATGGGCTTCGCCCGTGAAGTGTCGAACCAGCTGGTGTTCCTGCACAAAGGCGTCGTCGAAGAAAGCGGCAACCCGCGTGAGGTGCTGGTCAATCCACAGTCCGAACGTCTGCAGCAATTCCTCTCGGGCAGCCTGAAATAATCAGGACTGCCGTTGTGCACCGGGATAGTGCATGCTTCGCAATTTAGAGGCCGGCCCCGATCTGTAGGAGCCGGCTTGCCGGCGATGGCGGAGTGTCAGTTTGCATCTCTGGCACAGTTACACCGCTATCGCCGGCAAGCCGGCTCCTACAGGAGATCGTTACCGGTTTTGAGATTTGCGTTCATTTACGGGCTAGCATTGGCCCATGCCTTCATCACTGTTTCGTTTCGGATTGCCCGCCCATGACTGCCCATCGAATTGGTTTCCTGATTTGGCCCAGCACTAAAGCACTGACGCTTGCGCTGGCTGAGGAGGCCTTGCGTGTTGCCCAGCGTGTGCATCCGGACGTGGTCTACGAACTGTCGTTCTTGCAGGCCGAACCGTCGACCGAAAGCGCCTGGCAATTGCCGGGTGAGCCCTGGGCCGGCAAGCTCGAAAATTTCCAGAAACTGTTCCTGCTCGCCGATGAGCCGCCGACCACCCTCGCGCCGGCGCTCAGCAGCGCGCTGAAACAACTGGTGCGATCCGGTTGCGTGATCGGTGGTTTGTCCGCCGGCGTTTATCCGTTGGCACAACTCGGTTTGCTCGACGGTTATCGCGCGGCCGTGCACTGGCGCTGGCAGGACGATTTCGCCGAGCGTTTCCCGAAAGTCATCGCCACCAGTCATCTGTTCGACTGGGATCGCGATCGCCTGACGGCGTGCGGTGGCCTGTCGGTTCTCGATCTGTTGCTGGCGGTGCTGGCCCGTGATCACGGCGCCGAACTGGCGGGTGCCGTGTCGGAAGAACTGGTGGTCGAGCGCATCCGCGAAGGCGGCGAACGCCAGCGCATTCCGCTGCAGAACCGCCTCGGCTCCAGCCATCCGAAGCTCACTCAAGCCGTGTTGCTGATGGAAGCCAACATCGAAGAGCCGCTGACCACCGACGAAATCGCCCAGCATGTGTGCGTGTCCCGCCGGCAGCTGGAGCGGATCTTCAAGCAATACCTCAACCGCGTGCCGAGCCAGTATTACCTGGAACTGCGCCTGAACAAGGCCCGGCAGATGTTGATGCAAACCAGCAAGTCGATCATCCAGATCGGCCTGTCGTGTGGCTTCTCTTCGGGGCCGCATTTTTCCAGCGCCTACCGCAACTTCTTCGGCGCCACGCCGCGGGAAGATCGCAACCAGCGACGCAGCAGCAGCCCGTTCGAGTTGTCGTCGGTACCGTCCGAGCGCGGCTGATTCAAACTTCGATCTCGGACCCTTCAGACGTCGAAACGTCCATTTCCCCCAGGTTGATTACCTCTTCCACTCCAAAATCCACGCGGGTGCGTTCGAAGTAACCGATCAACCGCCCCAGGCTTTCCGCGGAAAACCGATTGCCACGCAACGTGATGTTCTCCGCCGTTTCCACGGGCAGTTCCAGCAGTTCGCCGGAGACTTCCGTAATCGCATTCATGCTCAGGTCGGCCCAGTCCAGTTCTTTCAATTGAAACAGGCCGGGTGGTATGTCGGTGATGCCGGTGTTGTTGAGGAGGACGGTCGAGAGTTCTGGCATCTGCCTCAGATCAGGCGTATGCCCGAGCGGGTTGAAGCTCAGGTCGACATAATCGAGTTGTTCCAGACCGGCCAGCGCGTTGACTGAAACCGTGGACAAACCGATGCGGCATTGAGGCAGTGACAGTGAGCGCAATCGACCCATCTTGAACACGGCCTCGGGAATGTCACCGAGATGGCATTCGCGCAAACGCAAGGTTTGCAGGTTGGGGAACGACTCCAGGAAACGCCCGATACGGGTTGTGCCATTGATGCTTTGCAACTCCAGTGCGGACACGTGGCCGAAGTCGGCGCTGAGGGCCGGTAATTCCCCATTGATCAGATCGACGATCAACAGCTCATACGTGGGCTCAAGCGAGTCATTGAAATCATCCAGTTCAGACTCATGCCGCCAGCAGCGCTCCAGCGCTTGCTTGAATCCGTCGCGGTTGGCGTGCTCGATCGCCAATTGCTCGGCCGTGAACGGTTGGCTTGTCAGCGGGTGCCGGGCCGGCACGTCAGCCGTCCAGGCAGAGAGGTCCTGGCTCAACTGCGTGAGTTCTGCTTCCAGCTTCGCTAGTTCTACGCGTCCCCCTGCCAATGTGCCGGGCAACTCATAGACGAAGTCGCTGGCCTGGTCGTATCCCAGTTGTGGATACAGTGCATTGACGCGATGGATGTCCGCTTCGGGCGCCATGACATCCATATCGTACGAAGTCTCGAAGTAATACTGCTTGATCAGGTTTCGTGCCTGTTCACTGAGCGGGTTGTCAGCCAGATGCACCCCGCGCTTTTCATACACCGGGCTCTCGAACAGTTCGGCAGGCAACTCGGTGAGGTTGTTGTTCATCAACAAGAGCGTGTTGAGGCGGGTGCTTTGCAGGGCGCCGCCGGGGATGCCGGCCAGTCCGGTTTCGCTCAGGTCCAGATGAGCGAGCGCCGGCATGGAATCGATCCGGGGTAGGCCTTCGATTGAGTTCTTGTAGAGATCGAGCACCCTCAGTTTCTTTATCGATGACAGCTTTGACCAGGCGACGGCATCGATTCTAGTGGCGCACTCGCTCAGGACCAGAGCCTCAAGATCGGCCATTTGCCCAATGGCCTCGGGCAGCGAGTTCAGCGAGAAACGGCGTAACTCCAATCGATGAAGCCCGGTGAATCGCGACAGAAAGCCAGGCACGCCTTGCGTCCCATGATGACCTTCAAGTGCCAGCAGCGAGACGTGATTGAAGTTCGCCGTCAGGTTCGGCAGATCTCCCGGAACGGGATCCGTGAAGCGCAGAACATAACGCTCGGCGCCTTCGGGCGCATCGAAGTCACGGTCAGACTGGCGTCGCCAGCAACGCTGGATTTCCTGAGCCAGCAAGCGGCGATTGTTCCGTACGGCCTGCAACTCAATATCGCCGAGTGCAACCCCCGTTTCGTGATGGGCAGTAGGTGCATCCAGAACCCAGTGTTCGAGGTCCTCATGTAATTGTTCGAGCTCGCGAGCCAGTCGTGTCAGCTCATTTCGCACGCCACCGGGCTGGCGCCGCAGGTCGGATACGACGGCGCTCAGCTCCTCGGTGGATAGGTCGGGATACACCTCGCGAACCCGGTCATTGAGGGTTGGCGTCTCACCGTGACTACGTGGGTAACCTTCCGTGCCGCCGGGCAAGCGCATGGTAGTCGGATCATAAAAGGGTTTTCGCAGCGGGTTTTTCGCGAACAGCGTGCGCAATTGCGGTTGATTGATCGCCTGCTCGGCGAGGCGTCGTTTGAACGCCTCGGCGTCTTTGCCAGAAACCCTCAGCGCTGTGCGCTCCGTGTCCGGTAGCGCCTGAAGCAAGGCGTGATAGAAATCGCCGACGGACTCGTTGTCGCCCTGGAGCTGATAGCTACCGTCATCGGCCTGGATCAGAGTCTTGAGCAGTGGCGCGCCGTCCGGTCCAATGCTGTCGCGCACGGATCCCGTCGCGGAAAATTCCCGGATTTCGATACGCAAGCGGGCCGGCCAGCCGGGCAGCGATTCGAGGCTGTGCAACGCCAGTCGGTGAGTGTCCACCGAGTCCATGCCGTGGAGAAAAAAGCCTTCGTAAGCCCTGGCGACACGCACGGCCTCCATGGCTTTCACGGCCACGTCTTTCAGGCGTTGAGGCACGCGCCCGTTGTGCAGTTGCATCAGTTCGGTGCCGGAGCCGTTGTCCACCAGTTCTTGTGCGATGTCGGTGGGCAATCCCCGGACTTCACCCTGCAACAGCAGTACCTGACGGTCAGCAGTTTTTTCAAGTTCACGGTAGCGAGACTCGAACAGTGAAAGGCGTTGGTTCAGAGCCTGGTAGTGATCCGGGTGGTCGGGCTGTTTGGTCAGCGTCTGAATATCGCGATCGATTGTGTAGCGTTTGATCGTGTCGGTGAGCAATGAAGGTGGGCGCAGGTTCTCGACGTGCGCCTCGCGCAACACGTTGTCGTGAAAGCCGCTGATGCGCAGGATCTGCTCGCGCTCGGCACTGCTGAGGGACTCGACACTGTGCCCGAGACGACGCATCACGGTTTCCCGATCCCACGTCAGAGGTTGGTCCAGTGTGGTTTGCCAGGCGCCATGCTGGTTGTGCCGCAGCGACGGTCGATACGCCTCGGCTCGCTGCGGGTGCTCAATCTGAAAGCGCCCGGACGTGGCGTCGGGTTTCACCGCATACAGCCTGTCTTCCAGGCGCACCAGGGTTTTGCCCGCGTGCTGATAAATGCCGCGCGGATCGGGTTTGGCGGATGGCGGCAAATCGACCGACTGTTCGTAAGGCGCGAGATCCGGTTGCCAGTAACGGGTTTTGCCGCCGCTGGTTTCGACCGGTTTGAGCGTCGAGAACAGCGCCACCGCTTCGCTGGACATCAAGCGCCGGAACGCATCGGCAGCCAGTGCGCCGCCCACGGCAAACGTGCCGAGTTGCACCACCGACTCAACCAGGCTCATGAGGTGGCCGAAGGCTTCGGTCTTCAGGCCTTCGGCCCAGTCGACAATGCCTTCGAAGGTTTCGTCGAGTACCTGGTAGGCCATGTAGGCCAGCATCAGTTCTCCGAGGAACGGCACGAAGGGCAGGGCGACGAATGCTGCGATTTCCAGAATCGAGGTCGCGACCTTACTGAAGGCATCCCATCGGGCCCAGCGCGCGGCTCGGTCGGCGCTGGCGGTGGATACGGCGAGGGTGCGGGCGTCATTGAGGATCTTGTTCACTTGCCGTTGGTAGAGGTGAGTCCAGAGATCCGTTTTGATCGGGGTTACCGCGTACTCCAGCCTGGGTTTGTCGACGGGTGTGTCGCGCCAACTGGGCAGCGGATCGCCGTGCTGGTGTTCATGCCAGGTCACGCTGCTCAGGCGCCGGGACAGGTCTGCAAAAAAATGCCCGCGTTCCTGGTGATCGACAAATCGGCTGAAGAACACCTGATAAGCCGGTGAGCGCAGCTTGCGGGTCAGGTCTTTGATGAACGCCAGCGAGTCCGGGTACTGCTTGAGCGGGTGCTCCGGATCGTCGGGGATGTAGGCAATGATCGGCATTGATTGCGTTGCGCTTCCAGGTTCGGGCCTGAACACCACGATGCCGGTCAGCGATGAGGACATTATCGTCAGGTCATGACCACGAAGACCCTGAAAATCCATCCCCGGCTGATGGCTGTCGCTCGGCAGGTCGCCGCGCATGACGGCCAGCTCCACCGCTGCCCTGAGAGCTGCCTTGTGCGTATCAATGACGCTGGACTCCAGCACGGCCGCAGTCACCGGTTGGGTAAACCCGAGAAACTCTTTCAGGTACGTCTCGTACTGACCGCCGATGTCCAGTTCCCTACACAGACGGGTGAAATCCTGAATAGACAGTCGGCGCTTGATCGCGGGGAGGGTGTCGAACTGTCCGCTGGGTGAGGGCCGCGTGATGAAGGTCGAGTCGGGCTCATAGGCGTTCGCCTGGGTTTCCGCGTCCTGAAAGTTGTGCAGCGCGGCATCGAGCAGCGATACCGTCCAGGTGCGCGCAGCGCCGGACTTAATAGGAAACCACGGAATACTCTGAGGGATGTATAGGCGCAGGAACGTGCTCTTGACGTCCAGTTCGAGGCCGAATCGGGTTTTCAATGCTGCCGTGAGGCGTGACTCGGCAAAGTCCCGGGCATTTAGCATTTTCGACAGGCGAGTTTCCAGCTGATGGCGTGCGGTCCAGTACGCTTCGCTGGTCCTTTTTACCGACTGCCGTTGCTGACGAGTGGCGTTGGCGTGCCCATCAGGAACATGCAACCGTGCGCCTTTCAGCGCGGCGCGTGTAGCGGGCGAGGCATTCAGTACCCAGTTGGGCAAGTTGTTGAGCGCGTGATGAAAGTGCGCGTCCGGCAGAGCGTTGAGCTCGGATTCTTGCTGATGCATTGCGCTAGTCCCTTAGCGATCGGAAAGGACCCCAGCAAAACAAAGGTTCAGACAGAGCGTGCGGTACATATTTACCGCACCGCTCGACAACCCCGCCTGTAAACTGCGCGGCCGGTTTAAACTGCGCCTTTGCGACCCTATATGTCGCATTGCCGTAAACCCGGTTAAAACCGGGGTTTGCGCTATAAGAAGTTGTCGCTTGGCGGCAAGGCCGGGCTGAAAACTGTCCTTACAATCCCCCCATCGCTCGCCAGTTTCAGGCGGGTGTTCCTCTTCAGGAGACTCCGATGTCCGTTGAGCACGCTGCGGTAGAACGCGCCGATTTCGACCAGGTAATGGTTCCCAACTATGCGCCTGCCGCCTTCATTCCAGTGCGTGGCGCCGGTTCCCGCGTCTGGGACCAGTCTGGCCGCGAGCTGATCGACTTCGCCGGCGGGATTGCCGTCAACGTATTGGGCCATGCGCACCCGGCGCTGGTCGGTGCCTTGACTGAACAGGCGAACAAGCTGTGGCACGTGTCCAACGTGTTCACCAATGAGCCGGCCTTGCGCCTGGCCCATAAGCTGATCAACGCGACCTTTGCCGAGCGTGCGTTCTTCTGCAACTCCGGCGCCGAAGCCAACGAGGCTGCCCTCAAGCTGGCCCGTCGCGTCGGTTTCGACCGTGCCGGCACCGAGAAGTACGAAATCATCGCCACGGTCAACAGCTTCCACGGCCGCACCCTGTTCACCGTGAACGTCGGTGGCCAGCCGAAGTATTCCGACGGTTTCGGTCCGAAAATCACCGGCATCACCCACGTGCCGTACAACGATCTGGCGGCGCTGAAAGCGGCCATTTCCGACAAGACCTGTGCGGTCATCCTGGAGCCGATTCAGGGCGAAAGCGGTGTGATCCCGGCTGAACTCGAATACCTGCAAGGCGCCCGTGACCTGTGCAACGCGCACAACGCGCTGCTGATTTTCGACGAAGTGCAGACCGGCATGGGCCGTACCGGCCATCTGTTTGCCTACCAGCATTACGGCGTGATCCCGGACATCCTGACCAGCGCGAAGAGCCTGGGCGGCGGTTTCCCGATCGCAGCGATGCTGACCACCGAAGAGCTGGCCAAGCACCTGGTCGTCGGCACCCACGGCACCACCTACGGCGGCAACCCGCTGGCGTGCGCCGTTGCCGAAGCGGTGATTGACGTGATCAACACCCCGGAAGTGCTGGCCGGCGTCAACGCCAAGCACGACAAGTTCAAGGCGCGCCTGGAACAGATCGGCGAGAAATACGGCCTGTTCACCAAAGTCCGCGGCATGGGCCTGTTGATCGGTTGCGTGCTGAGCGATGCCTGGAAAGGCAAGGCCAAGGACGTCTTCAACGCTGCCGAGCGTGAAGGCCTGATGGTGCTGCAAGCCGGCCCGGATGTGGTGCGTTTCGCGCCAAGCCTGGTGGTGGAAGACGCCGATATCGATGCCGGCCTGGATCGTTTCGAGCGCGCTGCGGCAAAACTGACGCAAGCCTGATAGACCCTTCGACGCCTGACAATTCAGGCGTCGATCCAAATTTTGATGCCGGCCCCGCTTTTCTGTGGGAGTGAGCCTGCTCGCGATGGAGTGTCAGTCGACACCAATGTGGCTGACCCACCATCGCGAGCAGGCTCGCTCCTACAAGGGGTCGGCTTATTTTCCTCAAGAGTATGAGAAAGGAGTGACACCATGCTGGTGATGCGCCCCGCGCAAATGGCTGATCTGGGCGAGGTACAGCGTCTGGCTGCGGACAGCCCGATTGGTGTCACTTCCTTGCCGGATGACGTTGAACGCCTGAGCGACAAGATCGCCGCGAGCGAAGCCTCGTTTGCCGCTGAAGTCAGCTTCAACGGCGAAGAGAGCTATTTCTTCGTCCTCGAAGACACCGCCACCGGCAAACTCGCCGGTTGCTCGGCCATCGTCGCTTCGGCCGGTTATTCCGAGCCGTTCTACAGCTTCCGCAATGAAACCTTCGTGCACGCTTCCCGCGAGCTGAAGATTCATAACAAGATTCACGTGCTCTCCCAGTGCCACGACCTGACCGGCAACAGCTTGCTGACCAGCTTCTACGTGCAGCGCGAGCTGGTGGGTTCGCCGTGGGCTGAGCTCAACTCCCGTGGTCGTCTGCTGTTCGTCGCCAGCCACCCGGAGCGTTTTGCCGATTCCGTGGTGACCGAGATCGTCGGCTACAGCGATGAAAACGGCGACTCGCCGTTCTGGGACGCCATCGGTCGCAACTTCTTCGACCTCAACTACGCTGAAGCCGAGCGTCTGTGCGGTCTCAAGAGCCGTACGTTCCTCGCCGAGCTGATGCCGCATTACCCGATCTACGTGCCATTGCTGCCGGATTCCGCGCAAGAAGCGATGGGCCAGGTGCACCCTCGGGCGCAGATCACCTTCGACATCCTGATGCGCGAAGGCTTCGAAACCGATCACTACATCGACATCTTCGACGGCGGCCCGACCTTGCACGCTCGCGTTTCGGGGATCCGTTCGATCGCCCAGAGCCGCGTGGTGCCGGTGAAAATCGGCGAGACGGTCAAAGGCGTCGGCCGTCAGTACCTGGTGGCCAACGCCCAGTTGCAGGATTACCGCGCCGTATTGCTCGAGCTCGATTACGCGCCGGGCAAACCCGTGACCCTGGATCTGGAAGCGGCCGAAGCCCTGGGCGTCGGTGAAGGTGCCAGCGTGCGCCTGGTGGCGGTTTAACGCCTGCGTCAAAAAATGCCTGAAAAGCAGCGAGTTTCACGGGTGGCGCAAGCGGCCCGTTTGAGGAGATAGCATGATCGTTCGTCCCGTACGCAGCAGCGATTTACCCGCTCTGATCGACCTGGCCCGCAGCACTGGCACCGGCCTGACTACCTTGCCGGCCAACGAAGAGCGGCTGGCCCATCGGGTCGGCTGGGCCGAGAAGACCTTTCGCGGCGAAGCCGGGCGCGGCGACGCGGACTATCTGTTCGTGCTCGAAGACGACAACGGCCGTGTGGTGGGCATTTCCGCCATCGCCGGCGCGGTCGGTCTGCGCGAGCCTTGGTACAACTTCCGGGTGGGCCTGACGGTCAGCGCTTCGCAAGAGCTGAACATCTACCGCGAAATCCCGACGCTGTTCCTCGCCAACGACCTGACCGGCAACTCGGAATTGTGCTCGCTGTTCCTGCACGCCGATTTCCGCACGGGCCTCAACGGTCGCATGCTGGCCAAGGCGCGGATGCTGTTCATCGCCGAATTCCCGCAGCTGTTCGGCAACAAGATCATCGCCGAGATGCGCGGTGTGTCCGATGAAGCCGGGCGCTCGCCGTTCTGGGAAAGCCTCGGCCGGCACTTCTTCAAGATGGAATTCAGCCAGGCGGATTACCTGACGGGCGTGGGCAACAAGGCGTTCATCGCCGAACTGATGCCGAAATTCCCGCTGTACACCTGCTTCCTGTCGCCGGATGCGCGCAACGTGATCGGCCAGGTTCACCCCGACACCGAGCCGGCGCTGTCGATGCTCAAGAGCGAAGGTTTCAGCTACCAGGGTTACGTCGACATCTTCGACGCCGGCCCGGCGGTGGAATGCGAAACCGGCAAGATCCGCGCGGTGCGCGACAGCCAGGCACTGGTGCTGGCCATCGGCACACCGGGTGACGACGCCACGCCGTTCCTGATTCACAACCGCAAGCGCGAAGACTGCCGGATCACTGCCGCGCCAGCCCGCTTCGCCGCCGGTACTTTGGTGGTCGATCCGCTGACCGCCAAACGTCTTCAACTCAACGCCGGCGATCAGGTGCGCGCCGTTCCGTTGTCTGCTGCCCGGGAGTCGAAATAATGAATTCGTTATACATCGCAGGTGAATGGCTGGCCGGTCAGGGCGAAGCCTTCCAGTCGCTGAACCCGGTGACCCAGCAAGTGCTGTGGGCCGGCGAGGGCGCCACCGCCGCTCAGGTTGAGTCCGCCGTGCAAGCCGCGCGTCAGGCGTTCCCGGGCTGGGCCCGCCGCACGCTGGACGAGCGCATCAGCGTGCTGGAAGCCTTTGCCGCTGCGCTGAAAAACAACGCGGACGAACTGGCGCGCTGCATCGGCGAAGAAACCGGTAAGCCCCTGTGGGAAGCCGCGACTGAAGTGACCAGCATGGTCAACAAGGTGGCGATTTCGGTGCAGAGCTACCGCGAGCGCACCGGCGAGAAGAGCGGCCCGTTGGGCGACGCCACCGCCGTGTTGCGCCACAAGCCACATGGCGTGGTTGCGGTGTTCGGTCCTTACAATTTTCCTGGGCACTTGCCGAACGGCCACATCGTGCCGGCGCTGCTGGCCGGTAACAGCGTGCTGTTCAAGCCGAGCGAGCTGACCCCGAAAGTCGCCGAGCTGACGGTCAAGTGCTGGATCGAAGCCGGCCTGCCGGCGGGTGTGTTGAACCTGCTGCAGGGCGCTCGTGAAACCGGTATCGCCCTGGCGGCCAATCCAGGCATCGACGGTCTGTTCTTCACCGGTTCGAGCCGCACCGGCAATCATCTGCACCAGCAATTTGCCGGTCGTCCGGACAAGATCCTCGCGCTGGAGATGGGCGGTAACAACCCGCTGGTGGTCGATCAGGTCGCTGACCTGGATGCTGCCGTCTACACCATCATTCAGTCCGCATTCATTTCCGCCGGCCAGCGCTGCACCTGTGCTCGCCGCTTGCTGGTGCCGCAGGGCGCCTGGGGCGACACGCTGCTGGCGCGGCTGGTGGCGGTCAGCGCGACGATTGAAGTCGGCGCATTCGATCAGCAACCGGCGCCGTTCATGGGCTCGGTGATTTCCCTCGGCGCGGCGAAAGCCTTGATGGACGCGCAGGAACACCTGCTGGCCAACGGCGCGGTGGCGTTGCTGGAAATGACTCAGCCGCAGGCGCAGGCCGCGTTGCTGACACCAGGCATTCTGGACGTGACCGCTGTGGCCGATCGTCCTGACGAAGAGCTGTTCGGCCCGCTGTTGCAAGTGATCCGCTACGCTGATTTTGAAGCGGCCATCGCCGAAGCCAACGACACCGACTATGGCCTGGCGGCCGGTCTGCTGTCGGATTCCGAGGCGCGTTACCAGCAGTTCTGGCTGGAAAGCCGTGCCGGTATCGTCAACTGGAACAAGCAATTGACCGGCGCCGCGAGCAGCGCACCGTTCGGCGGCGTCGGCGCCTCGGGCAACCACCGCGCCAGCGCCTACTACGCGGCGGACTACTGCGCGTACCCGGTGGCCTCGCTGGAAACACCGAGCCTGGTGTTGCCTGCCACTCTCACGCCTGGCGTGAAAATGGCGTAGCGCCCAATCGCGAGCAGGCTCGCTCCTACAGTGATTTGTGTCTTACATAAAAATGTATGAACACCACCGACCCTGTAGGAGTGAGCCTGCTCGCGATAGCCGCGACGCGGTCTCAAAGAATAGTTACTGAAGCCTATAACAACAGATTCTCGTGGAGCCTCGCTGATGAAATCCTATGAAGTCAATTTTGACGGTCTAGTGGGGCCGACCCATAACTACGGCGGCCTGTCCTACGGCAACGTCGCGTCCCAGAGCAACAGCCAGCAATCCTCGAACCCGAAGGAAGCCGCGCTGCAAGGCCTGGCGAAAATGAAAGCGCTGATGGAAATGGGCTTCCAGCAAGGCGTGCTGGCGCCACAGGAACGTCCGGACGTGGCCGCCTTGCGCCGCCTGGGTTTCAGCGGCACCGACGCGCAAGTGATCGAGCGCGCCGCCAAGGACGCGATGCCGCTGCTGGTTGCCAGTTGCTCGGCGTCGAGCATGTGGGTGGCCAACGCCGCCACGGTCAGCCCGAGTGCCGACACTGCCGACGGTCGCGTGCATTTCACCGCCGCCAACCTCAATTGCAAATACCACCGCAGCATCGAACACCCGACCACCAGCCGCGTGCTGGGCGCGATGTTCGCTGACCAGAAGCACTTCGCTCACCACGCCGCCTTGCCGGCGGTGGCGCAGTTCGGTGACGAAGGCGCGGCCAACCACACGCGTTTCTGCCGTGAATATGGCGAAGCCGGCGTCGAGTTCTTCGTGTTCGGTCGCAGCGCGTTCGACACCCGCTACCCGGCCCCGCAGAAATACCCGGCACGTCAGACCCTCGAAGCCTCGCAAGCGGTTGCCCGTCTGCATGGCCTGAGCGACGACGGCGTGGTCTACGCCCAGCAAAACCCGTTGGTGATCGATCAGGGCGTGTTCCACAACGACGTGATCGCGGTGGGTAACGGCGAGGTGCTGTTCTATCACGAGGACGCGTTCCTCGACACCGACTCGATGCTGGCCGAGCTGCAAGGCAAGCTCGCCAAGGTCGGCGGGAACTTCCAGTCGGTCTGCGTACCGCGTTCAGCGGTCACGGTGGAAGACGCCGTGCGTTCCTACCTGTTCAACAGCCAGCTGCTGTCGCGTCCGGACGGTTCGATGCTGTTGATCGTGCCGGAAGAATGCCGTGGCAACGAGCGTGTCTGGCAATACCTGCAAGGCCTGACCAGCTCTGGCGGCCTGATCCGCGAAGTCAAAGTCTTCGATCTCAAGCAAAGCATGCAGAACGGCGGTGGCCCGGCGTGCCTGCGCTTGCGCGTGGCGCTCAATGAAACCGAACTGGCGGCGGTCAACCCAGGGGTTATCATGACGGCACCGTTGTACGGCACGCTGACCGCATGGGTCGAAAAGCACTACCGCGACCGCATGGCCGAAACCGACCTTGCAGACCCGCAATTGCTGCTTGAGTGCCGGACGGCACTGGATGAACTGACGCAAATCCTTAAACTGGGCGCGGTTTATCCATTCCAGATCAATTGAACGTCGAGAGCGTAAAACACATGAGCGATACCCTGCAGCTGATCCTTGAAGACACCGACGGCACGCAACTGGAAACTTCCTGCACCCGCGTCGCGGTCATTTGGCAAGGCAAAGAGCTGTGGATTCAGCATGACGGCCGCGGCCAACTGCTGATCGGCGTGGACGTCGAAGAAGGTGACGCTGAATACGCCAACCTGCTGCTGCGCCCATTGGCGACTAATCTGGTAAGTCTGCAACTGGAAATGGAACCGGCTGAAGTCGGTGACGAAGACCACGTGCACGGCCCGGATTGCAACCACGACCACTAAGGAATCCGCTCTATGCTCGCCCTCGGCAAACTGCTTGAACTGACCCTCGCCGGCCGTGAACCGGCGGAGAAGACTCAACTGACTGTCGAAGGCGTGCGGATGCGCTGGTTGAGCGAAGGTGCGCTGGAAGTCCGGCCACCTGAAGCCCGCGACAATGGCCTGGACCTGCTGCTTTCAGCAGGGATCCACGGCAACGAAACAGCGCCGATCGAGTTGCTCGATCGCCTGTTGCACGACATCGCCCGCGGCGACTTGAAGCCGCGCGCGCGTATTCTGTTCCTGTTCGGCAACCCGGAAGCGATTCGCAAGGGCGAGCGTTTCGTCGAGCAGGACGTCAATCGGCTGTTCAACGGCCGTCACGAACAAACCAGTGGCTCCGAAGCCCTGCGCGCCTGCGAGCTGGAGCGGCTGGCTGCCAGTTTCTTCAGCCTGCCTGATCGCGGGCGCCTGCATTACGACCTGCACACTGCCATTCGTGGCTCGAAGATCGAGCAGTTCGCGTTGTACCCGTGGAAGGAAGATCGCCAGCATTCACGTCTGGAACTGGCGCGCCTGCGGGCTGCCGGCATGGAAGCGGTGCTGCTGCAGAACAAGCCGTCGATCGTGTTCAGTTCCTACACCTACGACAAGCTGGGGGCCGAGTCTTTCACGCTCGAGTTGGGCAAGGCGCGGCCGTTCGGACAGAACGACGGGGTCAACGTCGGCCTGCTGGAAACCCGTCTGAAGCAGATCATCGAAGGCAACGAGCCTGAGCTGGAAGAAGCGTCGCTGGACGGTTTGCAGCTGTTCAGCGTGGCACGGGAAATCATCAAGCACAGCGACAGCTTCCGCTTGAACCTGCCAGCGGACATCGAGAATTTTTCGGAACTGGAAGTGGGTTATCTGCTGGCCGAAGACATCGCCCAGACCCGCTGGATCATCGAGGAAGAGGGCGCCCGGATCATCTTCCCGAACCCCAAGGTCAAGAACGGCCTGCGCGCCGGCATCCTGATCGTCCCGGCCACCGACGAAAACCTGGCCTGACCGCGACACAAATCCACCCTGTAGGAGCGAGCCTGCTCGCGATGAACCCGAGAACGCCGCGGGGAGCCAGGCTTCCCGCGTTATCGTTAACGACCATCGCGAGCAAGCTCGCTCCTACAGTTGGGTTTGATTGAAGCCAATACCTGTCTTAGACCGCTACCGCACGCGGCTCGCTGCGACGCAACGCCCGAATCTTTTGCAGCGTATCCGCGCAGGTCTTCGCCGCTTCCTGGCCCTTGTGCACGAAATGCTCGAAGAAGAACTTCTGGTGCTCTTCACCGGAGTGGAAGTGGTGCGGGGTCAGGGACACCGAGAACACCGGCACTTCGGTTTCCAGCTGAACCTGCATCAGGCCACTGACCACCGACTGGGCGACGAATTCGTGACGGTAGATCCCGCCGTCCACCACCAGGGCTGCCGCGACAATACCGGCATAACGGCCGGTCTTGGCCAGCAACTTGGCGTGCAATGGCATTTCAAAGGCGCCGCCGACTTCGAAGAAATCGATGTCGGATTCCTGATAACCCTGGGCAATCATTTCTGCGACGAAGCCCTTACGGCTCTGGTCGACGATTTCCTTGTGCCAGCAGGCCTGGATGAACGCAACGCGCTCGCCCTGATGGTTTTTGCTTTTGCTGTCGATTGCGGTGGGTTGCATGTTCTGACTCCTGTTTATGTATAAAACAGGGCATATGAATCGAATGGGATTTAAGGGTACGCACGCTCGCACGAATGCCTGCGGACGGCCCTTTGGCGCCAATCCCGTTCTCTCTTCATCCGGACTATGACCGTCGGCCCCGGGATCACACCGGGTCTGCTGACCTTGTCGCCAGTCACCGCCGAAGCCGTGCTGTCGCCAAGCGCTCGCGGGCTATGCGCATTGCGCGCAATTACCGCCGGTGGGGAGTTGCACCCCGCCCTGAGAACGTTTTGCCGACAGATTGTCTGGCGGCGCAGCGTTTTTAACACATATTTCCCGCAGGTGCATTCATGCTTTCAGATGATTGCCATCGATTTTTTGACTGGATAATCGAGCCTTTTCCTCGGCCTAGGGTTGATTATTCATCGTCATGACCGCAGTAATTCCTTCCTGAAAGGGATTTCCCCTGCTTACCGAGGCCAGATTCATGAGCGTTATCGATCTTCGCAGCGACACCGTCACCCAACCGACCCCCGGGATGCTCGACGCGATGGCCAACGCGGCCACCGGTGACGACGTCTACGGCGAAGACCCGACGGTCAACCGTCTGGAAGCGGAATTGGCGAAACGCTTGGGTTTCGCGGCGGCGTTGTTCGTGCCGACCGGCACCATGAGCAATCTGCTGGGGTTGATGGCGCACTGTGAGCGCGGTGACGAATACATCGTTGGCCAGCAGGCCCACACGTACAAATACGAAGGCGGCGGTGCGGCGGTGCTCGGTTCGATCCAGCCGCAACCGCTGGAAGTGCAGGCCGATGGCTCGCTGGACCTGTCTCAGGTGGCGTCGGCGATCAAACCGGACGACTTCCATTTCGCCCGCACCCGCTTGCTGGCACTGGAAAACACTATGCAGGGCAAAGTCCTGCCGCTGGAGTATCTGGCCCGGGCTCGGCGCTTCACGCGGGAACACGGCTTGCAACTGCACCTTGACGGCGCTCGCCTGTATAACGCAGCGGTCAAACTGGGCGTCGATGCGCGGGAGATCACCCAGCATTTCGATTCGGTGTCGGTCTGCCTGTCCAAAGGTCTGGGCGCGCCGATTGGTTCGGTGTTGTGTGGCTCGGTCGAGCTGATCGGCAAGGCGCGGCGCCTGCGCAAGATGGTCGGTGGCGGCATGCGCCAGGCCGGCCTGCTCGCGGCGGCGGGGCTGTATGCGCTGGATCACAACGTCGAGCGTCTGGCCGACGACCATGCCAACGCGCAGTTCCTGGCTGACGGACTGCGAGACGCCGGGTATGAGGTCGAGCCGGTACAGACCAACATGGTCTACGTGCAGATCGGCGACAAGGCTGAAGCGATCAAGGCGTTTGCCGCTGAGCGTGGCATCAAGCTCAGTGCCGCCGGTCGTCTTAGAATGGTCACGCACATGGACGTCAGCCGCGCGCAAATCGAGCAAGTCATCGCGACATTCGTCGAGTTTTCGCGCAACTGACAGCGTTAGCCGTCCAATTGACCGTTTCTATCGTATAAACACGCTGTACCCCGCGCGCAGGGCCGATATAATGCGGCCCTTTGCCGTCGCTTCGTCTGTTGACGTTTCGCACAGGCCTTTGGCCGCAGCCTCCGTGGAAGAACCTAATGAAAAGCGCAGAAATCCGTGAAGCCTTCCTTCGCTTCTTCGAAGAACAAGGCCACACCCGTGTAGCCTCCAGCTCTTTGATTCCGGGCAACGACCCAACCCTGCTGTTCACTAACGCGGGGATGAACCAGTTCAAGGACTGCTTCCTGGGCCAGGAAAAACGTGCGTACACCCGTGCGACCAGCAGCCAGAAATGCGTGCGTGCCGGTGGCAAGAACAGCGACCTGGAAAACGTCGGTTATACCGCTCGTCACCACACTTTCTTCGAAATGCTGGGTAACTTCAGCTTCGGTGACTATTTCAAGCACGACGCGATCACCTTCGCCTGGACCTTCCTGACCGGCGTTCTGAAACTGCCGAAGGAAAAACTCTGGGTCACCGTCTACGCCTCCGACGACGAAGCGTATGACATCTGGACCAAAGAGATCGGTGTACCGGTCGAGCGCATGATCCGCATCGGCGACAACAAAGGCGCGCCATACGCGTCCGACAACTTCTGGACCATGGGCGATACCGGCCCGTGCGGTCCTTGCACCGAGATTTTCTACGATCACGGCGACCACATCTGGGGCGGCCCACCGGGTTCGCCAGAAGAAGACGGTGACCGTTACATCGAGATCTGGAACAACGTATTCATGCAGTTCAACCGCACCGCCGATGGCGTGTTGCATCCGTTGCCAGCGCCGTCGGTGGATACCGGCATGGGCCTGGAGCGGATCAGTGCGGTGATGCAACACGTCAATTCCAACTATGACATCGACCTGTTCAAGAACCTGCTGAAAGCTTCGGCTGAAGCAATCGGCTGCGAAAATGGCGACCAGTCTTCGTTGAAGGTGGTTTCCGACCACATTCGTTCGTGCGGTTTCCTGATCGCCGACGGCGTGATCCCGTCCAACGAAGGTCGCGGTTACGTCCTGCGCCGGATCATCCGTCGTGCGTGCCGTCACGGCAACAAGCTGGGCGCGACCGGCAGCTTCTTCTACAAGATCGTTGCCGCGCTGGTGGCCGAGATGGGCGAAGCCTTCCCGGAACTGCAGAAGCAGCAAGCCAACATCGAGCGCGTGCTCAAGGCTGAAGAAGAGCAGTTCTCCAAGACCCTGGAGCACGGCCTGAAGATTCTCGAGCAGGATCTGCTGGAGCTCAAAGGCACCGTGGTGCCGGGCGACGTGGTGTTCAAACTCTACGACACCTACGGTTTCCCGATGGACCTGACCGCGGACATCGCCCGCGAGCGCAACCTGACCGTCGACGAAGCCGGCTTCGAACGCGAAATGGAAGCCCAGCGCGTCCGTGCCCGTTCCGCCAGTTCGTTCGGCCTGGACTACAACACCCTGGTCAAGGTTGACGTGGCCACCGAATTCACCGGCTACAACGCCACCAGTGGTTCGGCGAAAATTGTCGCTATCTATAAAGATGGCAAGTCGGTCGACGTCTTGAGTGAAGGCGAAGAGGGCGTGATCGTTCTCGATCAGACCCCGTTCTACGCTGAATCCGGGGGTCAGATTGGCGATTGCGGTTACCTGCAATCGAATAACGGCCGTTTCGACGTGCGCGACACCACCAAGACCGGTGGCGCGTTCCTGCATCACGGCGTGCAGGCCTTGGGCAGTCTGACCATTGGTTCGCCGGTCGAGACTCACGTCGAAGCCGACGTGCGTCACGCGACCTCGCTGAACCACTCGGCCACCCACTTGCTGCACGCTGCATTGCGCCAGGTGCTGGGCGATCACGTTCAGCAGAAAGGTTCGTTGGTCGACAGTCAGCGCCTGCGCTTCGACTTCAGCCACTTCGAAGCCATCAAGCCTGAACAGCTGAAAGCGCTGGAAGACATCGTCAACGCCGAGATTCGCAAGAACACCGCCGTTGAAACCGAAGAAACCGACATCGAAACCGCCAAGCAAAAAGGCGCCATGGCGCTGTTTGGCGAGAAGTACGGCGACAACGTGCGCGTGCTGAGCATGGGCGGCGATTTCTCCGTCGAGCTGTGCGGCGGCATCCACGCTAACCGTACCGGCGACATCGGTCTGCTGAAAATCATCAGCGAAGGCGGTGTGGCTTCGGGTGTGCGTCGTATCGAGGCAGTCACCGGTGCCGCGGCACTGGCCTACTTGAACGCAGCGGAAGAACAACTCAAGGAAGCGGCCAGCCTGGTCAAGGGCAGCCGCGACAACCTGATCGACAAGCTGTCGGCTGTGCTGGAGCGCAACCGTCTGCTGGAGAAGCAACTCGAGCAGTTGCAGGCCAAGGCGGCCAGTGCGGCGGGCGACGATCTGTCGGCTTCCGCTCTGGACGTCAAAGGCGTGAAAGTGCTGGCCGTGCGTCTGGACGGTCAGGACGGCAAAGCGCTGCTGGCGCTGGTCGATCAACTGAAAAACAAACTCGGCCGCGCAGTGATCCTGCTCGGCAGTGTCCATGAGGATAAGGTCGTTCTGGTTGCAGGCGTGACCAAAGACCTGACTGGCCAACTCAAAGCCGGTGATTTGATGAAGCAAGCCGCTGCGGCAGTGGGCGGGAAGGGCGGTGGTCGTCCAGACATGGCGCAGGGCGGTGGTACTGACGCTGGCGCACTGGATGCGGCATTGGCTCTGACTGTTCCATTTGTAGAGCAGGGTTTATAAGGCAGTGTGTCCGGCCCGCAGTCTAGTGGCGGGCCGGAACGCTGTTTGAGTGATTATTTGGGCGCCCTTCATGGGCAGAGGCGGCTTTGAAATGGCTTTGATCGTACAGAAATTTGGAGGCACCTCGGTCGGCACTGTCGAGAGAATCGAGCAGGTCGCCGACAAGGTTAAGAAATTCCGCGATGCCGGCGATGACCTGGTGGTTGTGCTGTCTGCAATGAGCGGCGAAACCAACCGTCTGATCGATCTGGCCAAGCAAATCAGTGGCGACGGCCAGCCGGTTCCACGTGAGCTGGACGTGATCGTTTCCACCGGTGAGCAGGTGACGATTGCACTGTTGGCCATGGCGCTGATCAAGCGCGGCGTGCCAGCGGTGTCCTACACCGGCAACCAGGTGCGGATCCTGACGGACAGCGCACACAATAAAGCGCGTATCTTGCAGATTGATGACCAGAAGATTCGCGGTGATCTGAAAGCAGGTCGCGTGGTGGTTGTCGCCGGTTTCCAGGGCGTCGACGAGCACGGCAACATCACCACCCTCGGTCGTGGCGGTTCCGACACCACCGGCGTGGCGCTGGCGGCAGCCTTGAAGGCTGACGAATGCCAGATCTACACCGATGTCGACGGCGTCTACACCACCGACCCGCGTGTGGTGTCCGTGGCTCAGCGCCTGGACAAGATCACCTTCGAAGAGATGCTGGAAATGGCCAGCCTCGGTTCCAAGGTGTTGCAGATCCGTGCGGTCGAGTTCGCCGGCAAGTACAACGTTCCGCTGCGCGTACTGCACAGCTTCAAGGAGGGTCCGGGCACCCTCATTACTATTGATGAAGAGGAAACCATGGAACAGCCGATCATTTCCGGCATCGCTTTCAACCGCGATGAAGCCAAGCTGACCATCCGTGGCGTGCCAGACACCCCGGGCGTTGCATTTAAGATTCTCGGCCCGATCAGCGCCGCGAACATCGAAGTCGACATGATCGTGCAGAACGTTGCGCACGATAACACCACCGACTTCACCTTCACCGTGCACCGCAATGACTTCCAGGCCGCACAGACCGTGCTGGAAAACACCGCTCGCGAGATCGGTGCCCGTGAAGTCGTTGGCGACATCAAGATCGCCAAGGTCTCGATCGTCGGTGTCGGCATGCGCTCCCACGCAGGCGTGGCCAGCCGCATGTTCGAATCACTGGCGAAAGAAAGCATCAACATCCAGATGATCTCGACCTCGGAAATCAAGGTTTCCGTGGTGATCGAAGAGAAGTACCTGGAACTGGCTGTGCGCGCTCTGCACACGGCTTTCGAACTCGACGCACCGGCCCGACAGGGCGAGTGATGCGTTAACCGAAGGGCGCGGTCTGACCGCGCCCTTTTGTTTTTTTGAATGGTGTGGCCCGAAGCTGTTCTTTTGCCCGCGCTAGTCAATACTCAGGCATGTAGGGCTACGACCGTTCAGGTTGTAGGTCGAGTGCCTTTTTTTTGCAGACTGTTGTCCCTGAAATGAAATGCGTGAGGAGAAAGGTATGCTGATTCTGACTCGTCGGTGCGCAGAAAGCCTGATTATTGGTGATGGCGAAATCACCGTGACCGTGCTCGGCGTCAAAGGAAATCAAGTGCGTATCGGTGTCAACGCCCCGAAAGAGGTTGCGGTCCACCGTGAGGAAATTTACCTGCGTATAAAGAAAGAGAAGGACGAAGAACCAAGCCATTAATTTTTATCGTTTTTTATGTTTGCAAACGGGGAAGAAGCTGGTTAATATACGCCCCGTGTTGCGGAGAGCTGGCCGAGTGGCCGAAGGCGCTCCCCTGCTAAGGGAGTACACCTCAAAAGGGTGTCGGGGGTTCGAATCCCCCGTTCTCCGCCATTATTTGCGTAGTACGTTGTAATCTGGCTTCTTCGGTAAGTTGTTGAAATTACTAGAAAAAAGCGCTTTACAAAAAGATTCGACGGCCTATAATGCGCGGCAACAAATGCACTCGTAGCTCAGCTGGATAGAGTACTCGGCTACGAACCGAGCGGTCACAGGTTCGAATCCTGTCGAGTGCACCATTTAAGAGTTGTTTGCAGTAATGTGAGCTACTCTGCTTCAACCAGTTGTGATCTGGTCTAAAAACACAAATTGCACTCGTAGCTCAGCTGGATAGAGTACTCGGCTACGAACCGAGCGGTCACAGGTTCGAATCCTGTCGAGTGCACCAAACACCAAAAAGCCCGCGTTTTACGCGGGCTTTTTGCCGTCTGGGATTTGGCTTATCCCTTCGTGCATCCTTTCTCATCAAAATCGACCAGTGCGCTACGACCGTGTTTGAGGTCGTAGCGATAGCTCGATGACGAATTCCGAACCGTGATCTTGTCGGGCTTGCCGAGCGCGCTTTCTACATCCTCCTGGCTCATTCCTGCGACCACTCGCTGATTGATGATTGCTTCGCGGCGTTCCCTGGCGTTGATCAGGTTGCCGCACTTGTCCTCGCTCTGGCCGACGACTGTCGGCGCTTTCCTTGTGTTTTTCATACTGGATGTTTCGCGTAGGTCTGCCTCAGGCATGAGCGCGATCGTGGTGCCGGGTGTGAAGGTGCGCACCTCCTGTAGCGAAAGGCTGTCTCCGGTCTCACAGCTCAAGGTGGTGAAGGTAATGCGGCCATTGGCTGACTCGCAGCGGTGAACGGTCGTGGCCCATGCGTCGAGGGGCAGGCAGAGCAGGGCGATCAGCAAAAAACAATGTGCATTCAATAGCATCAAACGTCCTCCATGACGGTCTGACTCAAGGGTAGCCGGTGCATTTTCCTGTGCCGGTGTGTTTTCTTTTCAGAATGAGTCGTCGCATTTTCATGGATCAGGACGGCGCTCAGGTTTGTCTCGCAAGCGCTTGTTTCAGCCGAGATTTTTTAACGTTTAAAAACGTCGGGCGGTGTATCATTGCGCCCGTCAGCCCCGCCGGGGCTTGTGGAATACCTCCATGGACTTACCCAGTAGAAATTCAGTAAACCGTTTTTCCAATCATGAATTGACTGATTGATCCTTCCGGCGTGCCCCGCTGCTGGGAGTGGAGTTCGCCTATGTCCGAAGTTGAAGTAAAGAAAACGCAAGAAAGCCTGCAGGACCGCCTCGCTCAAGTCGTTGAGCTGTTGCAGCGGCAGCGGGTGATTGAAGACCTGACTCACCGCCAGGAAGGCCCGCACAATGACCGGGTCGAGAACCTGGTTCACCGGCAGAACCTCGTCGAGCTGCAACGCAAGCTCGATGACCTGCACTCCGCCGACGTTGCCTACATCCTCGAAGCCTTGCCGCTGGACGATCGTCTGACGCTCTGGCAATTGGTCAAGGCCGATCGCGACGGCGACATCCTGCTTGAAGTATCCGACTCGGTTCGTGAAACCCTGATCGCCGACATGGACGATCACGAGCTCCTGGCTGCGGCCAAGGACATGGATGCCGACGAACTCGCTGACCTGGCCTCCGAGCTGCCGCGAGACGTCGTCCACGAGCTGATGGAAACCCTCGATGGCCAGCAGCGTGAGCGCGTCCGCTCCGCGTTGTCCTACGACGAGGAGCAGGTCGGTGCGCTGATGGACTTCGAGATGGTGACGATCCGTGAGGATGTCAGTCTCGAAGTGGTTTTGCGCTACCTGCGTCGTCTCAAGGAGCTGCCGGGCCACACCGACAAACTGTTCGTGGTCGATTACGACGGTGTGCTCAAGGGCGTGTTGCCGATCAAACGTCTGCTGGTCAACGACCCTGACAAACAAGTGTCGGAAGTCATGGCCAGCGATCCGGTAAGTTTTCACCCGGACGAAGACGCCTACGATGCCGCCCAGGCGTTCGAACGTTACGACTTGATCTCGGCCCCGGTGGTCGACAAGAACGGCAAGCTGATCGGCCGTCTGACCATCGATGAAATGGTCGACCTGATTCGTGAAGAGAGCGAAAACGAAGTTCTCAACATGGCGGGTCTGCGCGAAGAAGAAGACATTTTCGCCTCGGTGTGGAAATCCCTGCGCAACCGCTGGGCCTGGCTGGCAATCAACCTGATCACTGCATTCATTGCCTCCCGCGTGATCGGATTGTTCGAAGGCTCGATCGAGAAGCTGGTGGCGCTGGCGGCCTTGATGCCGATCGTGGCGGGTATTGGCGGCAACTCGGGTAACCAGACCATCACCATGATCGTTCGGGCCATGGCCCTGGACCAGGTGAGCACCGGTAACACGTCGCGCCTGATGCGCAAGGAATTGGCCGTCGGCCTGATTAACGGTCTTGTGTGGGGCGGTGTGATCGGTGTCGTTGCCTACCTGTTGTATGGCAGTTGGTCGCTGGGGGTGGTGATGACCGCCGCCATGACGCTTAACCTGTTGCTGGCAGCGTTGATGGGGGTGTTGATCCCCATGACCCTGGCGAAGATGGGGCGCGATCCGGCGATGGGGGCCAGCGTGATGATCACGGCCATGACGGACAGTGGTGGCTTCTTCATCTTCCTTGGCCTGGCGACCATCTTCCTGCTCTGATCCCCAGTCAAAACAAACCCGCCACTCGATTGCATTGGGTGGCGGGTTTTTTTATGCCCGAATTTCAGGCAAAAAAAAGCCAGCGATAATGCTGGCTCGAGCTTTCGGATGAATCAGGATGCGTCTGCGGCCATTTCGGCGTCGTGGGCGATCAGCGAAACCAGGGCGTTTTGCTGACGATGGGACAGCTGGCGGAAGCGTTGCAGCAGTTCACGTTCGTGCAGTGACAGCTCCGGGCTGTCGAGACGCATGCTCAACTCTTCGCCCAGTGCGCCTTCCTGAATAAGACTCTGCTCAAGGCGCGCAATGATCTCGGAGTTCATGCTGCGATGATGATTGCGAGCCACCTCGGCAATGCGTTCACGCATTCCGTCTGGCAGACGTACGACGAACTTGTCAGCCGTACGGCTGGAATAAATTGCCTGTTTCAATGGGCGCATATATTTAACCGGTTAGTTCAGGGGAGCGGTTCTCGGGATTGGCCGCGCGATGTCAGATAGGACAAGGACTCTGGCCAAATGTTCAACCTGAATTGATAGAGGCTCGCATCATGCCTCAAATTAGCCAGTTCATTGGCGTCAATTCTGTGACAAATATTGAACTGGATGACGGCGTTATGCCAGCACCAATTATCAGAAATGCGGACTGGTCTGAAAAATCTGCCGTGGTCCGCATTGCTGGCCGCGTCATGCTGCCCGACAAGTGATGTCCGAGGACTCCTGAAGGTGCATCATGCTCTGCGGGTTTATCACGATTCCTTACCTTGTACAGGATAGTGGCAAATGGCCGATTTACTAGTGGCAACTACGACATGGGGGCTTATTTCAGGATGGATGGCAGGCTGATTTACTTGATGGGGCCCTCCGGGTCCGGCAAGGACAGTCTCATCGAGGCGGCTCGCAAGCCATTGCAGGCGCAACGCTGTGAAGTGGTGCGCCGGGTCATTACCCGGTCAGCCGAATCCGTGGGAGAGGACGCCATCGGGGTGACCCGGGAGGAATTCGCGCGCCGCAAGGCAGAAGGCGACTTCGCGCTGTGCTGGAAAGCCAACGGTCTGGATTATGGAATTCCGGTTTCGATCGATCAATGGCTCAAGGAGGGATACGACGTTCTGGTCAACGGCTCTCGCGGCCACCTGGCCCAGGCGCTGGATCGCTATCCAACGCTGCTGCCGATTCTGTTGACGGTCGAAGAAGACGTGCTGCGCGAGCGTTTGCTGCGACGCGGTCGGGAAAGCCTTGCAGAGATAGAGGCGAGATTACGCAGAAATCAGTTATTCCTGGTGGATGACTCTGTCGGTGAGACCAGGATTCACCGTCTCGACAACTCGGGCGACCTCGCCATTACGGTCGCCCATTTGTTGAGTCTGCTGCGAGTCAGCGCAACACCGGGTCAAACTTGAATTTTCGACCGGCAATCAACGCCAGCACGAAAAAGGCGCTGAACACACCGCATGCAATCAATGGCAGGGTGACCATCTCGTCCTCGACCAGCGACAAGTGAAGAATGCCGCTCAGTAGGGCAAGGACGAAAAATCCTGCAGCTGATTTGGACATGCTGTGCTCCTGAAGGAATTGTTCAAAATACCAGGCGTTCCGAAGACGGAGTCGGCAGCGGAATGTTGTCCTGGCTGACTTCCTGGCCGGCAAAGCCGTGTCGATCGCTCAACACTGCCAGTTGCGGCGCTCTTTGTACCTGGAGGTAATGCGGCATGCGCTGGGCGACCGGCTCCGCGCCGCTCTCGGGGGCAAAATGAAAACCCAGCAGGACCGCCAGAGCGATTGCGTTCGAGAGTAAAAGGGCACTGTTCATGAGGCTGGCCTCCGTTGTTCTTTGAGAACAGCTGAAGCAGCCGACGTGCCAAGAGTCTAACGCCTATTAAATCCTTTAAAAACAGTAAATTAGGATAATCACAAGAAACCCCTTCATTGCAATTTGCAATGATGGCTTTTTGCGGTGATGCAATTTGCACGGTGAACAAATCCCGCGCTGCCCAGGGGCGCCTGCCTACACTTAAAAAGCCCAAGGACGACATGACAAACGCAGGCCTGCCCGTTAACATGCTCGCCGTCCATCGCACCGCGATTTTTCGCCCGCGACTTGTGTCTCAGTAGCTCAATTGGATAGAGCATCCCCCTCCTAAGGGGAAGGTTGGCAGTTCGAACCTGCCCTGGGACACCATATTTTTCAAGGCTTACAGCAGTTCTCGCGCAAAAAGCAAAAAGCTCATGGGTGCATGGCGGGTGCAAGCGATAATTTCAAATCAATAAATTTCACTATGGTCAGCCCCAGTCGGCAGGAGTCGTGGTTCGAATCTCGCGTGGTGCACCCAACAAACTCAAGGCTTTTCGTCTAGTAAGAGCTGGTCACCAGCTTCCTGTGACAGCAGGGTGGCAGCATTCATTAAAAAGCCCGGCGAGGATTTCTCGCCGGGCTTTTTAATGAATGCTGCAATCTGACCTACTGGATAACTTTTGAAACCGCTTCCGCACACGTACGGAGCGAAACCAACCGCTCAGCCCCCACTCCCTGGCCACGCCTGATATTTCATCCAGTACTGACCTATTCCTGGCAACCACCGTTGATTTCACCATACCAGCTGCAACGGCCATTCTCCCTATACGTCAGTGCCCGTGATCGGTGGGGAATCAAGCCTGATGATGGTGATAGGCAGAAGAGCGCCAAGGTGCAAAAGCGCGGATTGTTCTGGGTATTGGAGCCCTAAGGGCCCTATTTGTGCACAAGAGTCCATCAAAGCAATACTTACACCAAAAAAGGTTTGTACAGCTGCTAAGGCCTAAATATAATTTGAGAGTACGCCACCCTAAAAGGCAGCAAAATTGAATTTCCGGCAATCTACAACATTTTACGCCTCACAAGCTGAGGCTGAAGCGGACTCATTAATTCAAGAAGCAATAAATCGTGGGTTTATAGAGATAAAGAATAATCGTGTTACCTACTTGCTGGGTAACAAACGATCAGAAAGCTTCTCTGATCCAGAAGAGTGGATTCGTGCTCATATGGTGGCTTTTCTAGTACTAGAAAAAGACTACCCACCAAATCGTATAAAAACCGAAGTAACCGTACCTCGACGAACTCCGAGCGACCTAGCAGATATTGTCGTTTACTCTGATGACACCTGTAGAGCTCCCTACTTAGTAGTTGAAACTAAACGTGCCCGTCTCAGCCAGACAGAACGCAGGGACGGAATTGAACAGCTATTTGGGAACGCTAACTCCCTTAGAGCGCCGTGGGGCATGTTTGACAGTGGTGACGAGTCTATTTTATTTGACGTCGCAAGTTTTGACTCGATGGAAAGGAGTGTTAACCAACTCGGCCCAAGGGAACGTTTAGTATCTCAATATGGCGTTCAACCCCAATATGCTCATGTAGTTGGCGCTCCTGGTGACATCGCACCTGAGCGAAAAGCCGTAATTGAAGCGAAGATTCGGTTTGCCCATTCCCGTATTTGGTCTGGGGGAAAGCGGGATCCGCTCCGTGCGTTCGATGAGTGGAGCAAACTTCTTTTTGCTAAGGTCCAAGACGAGCGATGGACCCAAGTCGGAGCGATACGTAAGTTTCAAGTCGGCACCGGCGAAACAAGCGCTGCCGTGGCAAATAGAGTCCATGGGTTATTCGAAGCAGCAAAGGAACAAGACGCTGCGATTTTTGATGATAGCGATAGAATTATGCTACCAGATAAAAAGATAGCCGAAGTCGTGCGTGCTTTGCAGGCCATTTCTTTTGTGGACACAGATGTTGACAACATTGGTGCTGCATTCGAAAACTTTTTTGGATCTGTTTTCAGAGGGGAGCTCGGACAGTACTTCACAATGCGGCAGATCGCCCGTTTCACCGTTGCGATGCTAGATATCAAGCAGGGTGACTACGTACTGGATCCAACGGCAGGTAGTGGCGGATTTCTGTTAGAAGTTTTACTGCAAGTTTGGCACTCTATTGACCGTAACTACCCAGCAGCTCGTCGCGAACGCCTTCGAAACGACTTTGCCTTAAGTCATGTTTACGGAATAGAAATACACGATGTATTAGCAAGAATCTGTAAAATCAACCTGCTACTTCATCATGACGGGCATACAAACATTGAAGGAGACAAGAGCTGTCTAGATGCTGTGTATTCTCGGCCAAGATTGAATCCGCCACGAGGAAGATTCACTCACATTGTTGGGAATCCGCCATTTGGTGATGAGGTTAAAGAAGGGGATGAGGATCTTCTTGGCGAGAACCATCTGGAAGCATTCGTGCTAGCGACGGGCCGCGATAGAGTCCAATCTGAGCAAGTAATTTTAGAGCGTTGCATCGATTTACTCGAACCTAATGGACGACTTGGGCTGGTTTTACCTGATGGCATGTTCAACAATGCTGGCGAAATCTCGAACTGTCCGGCAGTCCGAAGGCTCCTGGCGCAAACGGGTAAAATCGAAGCAATCGTATCCTTGCCGGATTACGCATTCCGGAGATCTGGCGCTCAAAATAAGACCTCCATCCTATTTTTCAGAAAGTTCTCCGCACAAGAATTGTCTCGCTTTACAAGAGAGTTCAGTGCGGCTGAGTCGTCCGGCCTTTCAGTAGATGCATCTATTCACGCAGGGCTTCTAAAATTAAATTACAAGACGTTTCTAGCCGAGGCTAATTATGTAGGCTACAGCACTACAGGTGCCCCTACTGAAAAAAACGATTTGTACAAAGGTGCTGCTGGTGGTCTCTTAGACGAAAATCAGGCGGACACAATTTTAGGTGAATACAGAACATTCTCTGGCGATCAGGAGGCCTACAGAGGAGGCACAAACCCAGATTGCATGGCTATATATGCCGCAGATATGTGGAATGCACATTCAAGCCATCGGCTTGATCCAAAATATCATCTTTTTAAACGTGAGGAGCAGTCTGTTACACCTCCAGGTTGGACCAGGACTTTAATCCGTAATGTTATGTCCCGTCGTGAAGATTTAACTCGACCTGAAGATCTACCAGACGTAATGGTGAAAGTTATGACCATTGCCCAAACTGGTGAAATTCGTGCTAGAGAAGCAGGAAAAGGTAGAAATCCTCCTGAATGGTTGGGTATGTATTTCGCTGACAGCTCTTCCACATGGTATGCGGCTAGGAGGGGAGACGTCGTATTCTCCTCTATCGATCTCTGGAAAGGTTGTATATCAGTTGTTCCACATGATTTCGATGGGGCGCTCGTTACTAAAGAGTTTCCAATTTACCGGGTCGTTGACGAAAGACTTGATTCAGGTTTTCTCTGGTGCTTACTGCGAAGCCGTTACTACCAACGTGCATTCCGGGCTATCACAACAGGGCACAGCAATCGACGTAGAACGCAAAAAGAGGATTTTGAAGCATTAGAGATTCTATTCCCCACTGATATTGAGGTCCAAAGAGAACTCGTAGCGCAGATTTTCGAAGCGCGTAGCGCTCAAGCTAGCGCTGCGACCAGTCTCAAAAGTGCTCTAATGCTATTTAGTGATGCAATAGATGGGAGATTTGGTGAGGAGCTCCCGGATATTGAACCTGATGAAGACACACTGAATGAGGGCTGACTAGTAATTCGCTAGGAGTGGCATACAGCCATGCTGCTCCTAGCACCGCTTACAGAAGGTAATACACTACTAAGCGATCCGATATTGCATGATTTACACCTCGCTCGCCGCATTCGTTCACAAACGCAACCCTGCGTTAATTGATGTTTGTACAGGCATACAGCGCCCGTGGGTTAATATACAGCACACGATGATTGTGAGGCTTCACAACTAGCTTCAGCTGAAGCTAGTACGGATATGGGGACGCCTTGTAATAAAACTGTAAATAATGACTACACAATCAAGAATGGTAGTCATGACTAAGCACTGTATGCACTGCAATATACGTATGGATATCAACTCTAAGCCGAAAACCAATCAGAAGTTCTGCAGTAAACGTTGTAGAAAAAACTATCATCGTAAAGAAAAAGGTCTTAAGACGCGCTTGGAGAAGCGGAGAGCAAACTTAAGACTAAACCCTGAGGTCCGCTATCTGGTCGCTCAATGCAAGCGAGCAAAAACGGTACAAATTCTCCAAGGTCATACTTTAGCGTCGTTTACAGAAACTATGGACCTTCTCAAAGATAGGCCAAAAGGTGATGTAGAACTTTGCCATATCGCCCCGGTAAAAGGTAAAAACCGCATAGGGCTGTTCCATTGTCGAAATCTGTTCTACGGTGGTGCATATCAAAATCGCAAACTGGGAAAGAAATACATAGCTGGCGGCATGTCGATACGCCACGAGGACCTTCTGCCTCAGTGGGAAGTACAGGAGGAGATGAAGTCCGATGAAGTTTTAGTCAAGATTGAAGAGTACCTGGTCGATGTGATCACGCAGTATCTCGAGATCCGACCCGTCCGGATAGATAGAAAAGTATCCGTGGTAAACAAGATCTTGGGTATCGACGCTTCTCTTGATTTTGACACTCTCATCCGGCGCAGCCATAAATTTTTGATCGAGCAATGGGCCAATATAACTCATACCCGCCCGTACATTAAAAACCCTAACAGAGAGTCTAAGTATTTAGCGTACATGGACAGCTTAACTAGGTTTATAGAATATAATAATAAATCTCGGAAAGTTTTGAAGAGCATAAGAAAAACGATGGTCGTCGGTTATATGGCATTGGAGCGTACAAAGCAAAGCAATACCTACAATAAACTTTTCTATGTTAAATACGAGCCTCTCATCAATTTGAAGTATTGCCAAGCGATGCTTAAAAACCCACAGAGCTGGCCTGTATTTAAGGATATCATATATGAAACCGCATTTAACGTGCTTCATGGGGGCGAAATAGATTCAAAAAAATTTCGGAGGCAGATATTTTCTTATTTGAGGTTTCCTGATAGGGCGTGCGCGATTTGTTGAATATCTGCAAAAGTTATTAGCGAGCGTAAATTTTGATAGCGAAGTCGTGCACTAGCGTGAATGGAGATTAATGCTATTGCAACGATTTCTATTGGAAGTTCGCCATTCAAGAAGATTCAATTAATCTGCGCATCAGAGCCAAGCGCGCATTCATTATTGTCCGCATTAGTGTAAATCTGATCAGCGGGCGCCTGATTGGGGTCTTTATATTAGTTTGAGGCTATTGATTGGTAATAAGGGGTGCAGTGCTCCGAAAAAAATATAATGCAGGTTGTTTAATTATTGCGAAGCGCGAAAACAATCAGCATTCAGCATGTTGATTGCCAACTACCTGATCTTTCAAACGCCATCATCTGCATTTGCAAGAAACCCACAAGGAAAAGTCTCTATGCTATCAGGTCGGAAAATCCTCTTCATCCGTTAAAATCCAATTGATTCTTTAATGAGAACTTCAGTTATTAGAGCCTTACTGTCTATCCAATACTCTGTCCAAATATGTGATTGCCCAGCGAAACAAATAATTCGTGGCGTCTACGGTAAATGGGTAATAGCGATTGTAAATGCTATAAAGTTCCGCTTTCACAAAGGCTCGGTCAAAATCACCAGTGTCTAGGCTGAAAACGGCTTCCAGTGCTACCTTGCACTCCTGCTCTGTTTCAATCTCGAGTGGGACTCCAGAGCGATAACCTTCAAGAACCATACGTCGCTGAATCCCTAGCGGCGTATTAGATATTGGATATGATTTGCGTTTCCCGTCAAGCAGTTTATCATCTGCAATGCGCTTCAGTATCTTCAATTTCACTTTGAACCTACTTACTATATCATTTACCCTATTTGCACGTTGATCAAGTGGAACATTGGCGCTGTTCAGAAAGAAATAAATAGGATAGTACTCTGATGTCATTCTCATTATAGCGGAGACATAGTCTAACCCGGGTGCGTGTAGTGTTTCTGTAAGAAATGAAAGATATACATCCTCTTCGTGAATATTACGTGCTCGTTCTACGACCCTAGCAGCGTCAATAACGTCTCCTATCACCCGCACTGCGGGAGCGCCGGAATCACTTTCGGAAAACCTATCCAAGATCTTTATTTTGTCCAAGATGGATTCGTCGATCAGGAAAGTATTATTATTAGAAGATTTTAATTCACCTGAAGCTACGTTCAGTAAGCCAATGTTTTCGACGCCTATTTTCACTGCGTTTGTGATCAGATCAACCCATTTCCTTTGAGCCGCCTCGCGGCCTTCCTGGATCATAATAAAAAGGTCAGAAGATTTTATTTTTGAAGACCTGCCTGAATAGCGGTAGTAGATATCGGAATCAAACGTTTTGGCAGAGTCTTTTATGCAAACAACTGGCTTTACACGGGCCGGTGCTATTTGCAATACCCCAAACGTTACGTCATCGACTTTAACGGTATGGCGGCTGAATTCAATTGACGGCGCGAAATGCTCGTTTAAGAAGGCTGAGATTTCTGCGTCATCTACTCTGTCGAAGTTGTCAATGCCTATCAGAGTGTGCGGTTGATCTGCAACTCCGAATACTATAACCCCTCCATCCCTGTTTGCAAAAGCCGCTGCCGTTCTTCCTATATTCGATTTAAACTCTTTAGTTACCCAATCGAATACTCGTTTAAATTCAACCGTACTTGACTCCCGCCTTTTCAAAACACGATTTTCATCTACCGCAGAAAAAAACATCTCGACCCATTCGTCAGTGATTTCCATTTCAGTCAAACCTCGTTGTTGAGCATACGTTCTTCAATATGGACTAATGCTACTAGCAAGCAGGGAGTATTCTGTCAATACCTATGCTTGTGATGGAAGCTAGGCACTAAGCGCCTGTTGGCAATGCAGCGCTTTCTCTCGAAATTTGGCAATACCTGAACTGCAGGCGGGTCTTGTTTAAAAAGCGGGCACGTAAAATCTGTATCCAAATTCTGGAGTAGAGTTGTGGGGCTTCCCATTGCCGACTTCAGCGCGAAGGAGTGGTGACTACGCACAGCTCTCGTTTGAGTCTACCTATACGAGAAAATCAGCTGAGTAGATTGCTTCTATCATTTAGATGCTTGATTAAGTCTTAATGATAGATTATCGTTGATCTATAGATATGTACTTCTAAACGATAGGTTTATCATGGTATCCGCCCATCTCTACTTGCGAGCATCTACAAAGGATCAAGATGCAAATCGTGCCCGTGAATCCTTGGTAGCTTTCGCGAGCGAGCGCGGCTATCAGGTTGTCGATATCTACACCGAGAATTTCAGCGGCACGAAGCTGCATCGACCGGAGCTACATCGTCTCCTCATCGCTGCGAAGCCTGGACACATTCTCTGCGTTGAGTCGGTAGATCGCCTTTCTAGATTGAGCCAAGAAGATTGGGAAGCTCTCAAACGGGCTATCAGTGCGAAGGGCCTGCGTCTTGTCGTGGTCGATCTACCTACTAGCTGGGAGCTTTTCGAAAAGTCGGTTCATAGTGGTACTGACATAGCTAGTTCGGTGCTTTACGTTGTCAATAACATGCTTATCGATCTAATGGCTACGATGGCCCGGCTAGATCAGGAGAAGCGAGTGGAGCGCGTACGGCAAGGCATCGCTAACAAGAAAGCCGCCGATCCAAGTTGGAAGGCGCCTGGGAAAAGGAGAAATACGGAAAAATGGGCGACTGTTGAGAAACTGCTGAAGGGGCAGTCTGTTACGCATATGACAATTGGAGAGGTTGCTACAGCGGCTGGTGCAGGGGAGGCGACGGTTTACAGAATCAAAAAAGAGCTCGGACTGTAGCTTCCGACCTGAGATTTCTGTAGGACGTTCGCAGTCCCCTTTGGCTAACAAAAAAGCCTCCCGTTAGGACATATCAATTCGCTCAGTGTTTGATCAGTTCCACCCGATATGCACCGAGCCGACGTAGTGACTCCAAATCTGCCAAGAGGACCGTTCCTGACAGGTAAAGCGTACCCAGTACGTTTCCAGCCTGATCGATGATACGTAGGCTCATGTGCTGTTTTCCTTGGCCTGGCGATTGATATACACCTCCATGTCTTAGACTAAAACCAGACGCCGCCGGCCAAGCTTGAAGCTTCTGAGCTCTCCACGGGCTAGGATTTCATAGAACATTGACCTCGCTACACCGATCATTCGTGCGCCGTCTTCTACACCGACGGACAGAGGAGGGACTGCGTGCTGCTGATTCATGGGACTGCTTCCTGAGCTAGAGGCGTCAACCTATCAGCCGATCCAGTGGTGCCACAATATTGTAGCGCCACATTCTGGTTAACACATTTGTGGTGCCATGTTGGTGTGCGCCACGTTTGCCGTTGTGCCACGTCTGCCTTGTGTGTATTCTCCAATCGGCAACACCATCTGTGGGGAGAAATCATGGCCGGTCGAAAAAAATCTGAGACGATTCACCTTAGGGTGAGCCCAATCTCCAAAGCTTTCCTAGAAGGCTTGGCAAATGTCAGCGGAAAGACATCAACTCAGATAATTGAAGAGTTGATTACGGAGGCGGCAGAGAAAACTGCACTCGCTGATGCGCACAGCTGTATTAACATCTCGGCTTTTCCTAATAGTGAGATGAATATAAAGAACGCGGTAACAGCGGCCCAACACCCAAGTGAGCCCATCCTTTCTAAGTTGAGGGCTCACTTTATAGCTTGGGATACGCTTAGTGTCAGAGATAAAACGATTACAACGACTATTCTCACTCATCCTCAGTTTTTTGCTGGCAAAACTAAGATATTTACAAAGGGAGAGAAAATTATTCAGTCTGGTTTTTTTGAGGAGATCCCCGACGTGGACCTGAAGGAGGTATATAAAAGAATGGAGTCACTTGATAGTTTTTCGATATTTAAAGAAAAAAATCCTAGCTGGAAGTCAACTTATGAGATGTTCCTTTCCATGACTGAAGGTGAAGGCTGAGGCGCAGATTGTCCAAATTTTTATTTCGTGCGAATTCGTAGTTTCGTCAAAACTCTCGGCGTTTGAATAGTAAATTGTCGCTGAGGTTCTAATTTCTTAGCTTGGATGCTGGGTGGCAAATGGCTGATTTAACTATTTCTGGGCTTTCAAAAATACTATCTACCGAGATAGCATTGCTCAAACATTTTTTAGAGATGCAAAAATCCTCTGGATTCGGCGAGGCGTCTCGAATTGTAGAGATTTTAGCGAGAGAGCTTTTTACTGCTGCCGGATATGGTAAGTTTAAAGATGCGCACCTCAAAAAAGTAAATCAAGAAGCATTTGATTTGTATGATGATAAGAGCCTGGTTGCGGTACAAGTCACTGCAAATGCTGGCTCTGTTAAGCTCCGTAAAACTATCGCTGCCTTTGAGAAGAAAAACGAGCAAGGTAAGTCGCTATTGGATAGCTATGGGAAGTTGTACGTATGGGGTGTTAACTCTGCGCAGAAGGGTTGGAAAAGCTGCCCGGCATATTGCGAAATATTAGACTCTGATTGCCTAGTTGCCAAGCTAGTGTCTGATGCCGATGTGGACTCTTTGTCGATCGCTATCAATGCGATTAGAAAACATCAGGGCTCCTCTTTGTTATTGATGCCATATTCGGATGTTAATTGCCTAAATGTTGTGCTGGGCGTGATGAATAGGAGTGCGATTAAGCATTCTATGGCGTGTGAAGGCAGCGTTGAGGGCATGAAGCAAGGCTTGTCAGAGGTTCAAGAGATTATCGGTAAGGGCTCTATAAAGGGGCGCTCTGTGACGAAAACTATCTCTGAGTACTCCAATCCTACTATTATTAAATTTCTGCGTCAGGTGCAAGACTGTATTTCTGATATTGATGCAGTCGTGCACTCTGCGACATATAAGGAATTTTGCAACTTGAACTTTGAGCAGAGCAATAAAATAGATGAGCTCAAAAAGCATATAGTAAGTGCTGTTAACAATATTTCTGAAGAGTACTCGTTGGGTTTTTCAATGAAGCTAACTAGAGTGTGATTTGATATATTGCGTTGCAGTGTCAGCGAAACGACGTTTGCACGTATTAGTGCAAGCGTCGCTAGTATCAGCTTTAATTCTCGCAAGCGTGCATCTAAGATTTAGCTAAATCAGATCTATCGCAGCGGCTGTGGCATCTGGTGCGAGGTGTGCATACCGCAAAGTCATCTTAAAGTCTGTATGCCCTAGAAGCTCGCGCACCGCGACTAGAGGGGCGCCCTTCATGACCAGGCGCGATGCAAAATCATGACGCATATCATGCCAGCGGAAGCCTACGATTTTTGCGCGTATCAGCAAGTTTTTCCAAGCACTTTTTACGTCTTCTAGTCGTTCATTATTTTTTGCAGGGAAAACATATCCAACTTCATTTTTTGTTTGGTTTTGCCAGAGCGTCAATGTGTCGAATGTGGTTTTGTTCATTTTGATGTGGCGAGTTTCAAGGGTTTTCGTCTTGTCGCCCACCACTGTTAATATTTTTGTTGTGAAATTTACGTTCTGCCATTCGAGATCGAATAGTTCTCCTCGTCTGAGGCCCGTGTTCAGTGTTATTAAAACCATTGGCTTCAGGTGGTCGGTGAAAGTCTCGGATTGTAAGCTTTTCAGCGGGCTTTTCTTTCGCTCTATCCTCCACGCATTGGCACTATCCCGGTCTTTGCGTGCCTCATCTTGCCGAGCATCCAATGCCGTATGGAGTCGCAGTGTTTCATCGGGGCTGAGATATCGAACTAAGCCTTTGCTATCAACCTTCATTTGCTTCAGCTTGGCTAGTGGAGTTGTTTCTATGTACCCCCATTCAACGGCTCTGCTAAAAACGCCACTAATGCTGCCCATCTTACGATTCACTGTCGATGGCTTGTTGCCCGATTGTAACCAGGCTGTCCGAATTTGCTCTAGATCCCGCCCAGTTACCGAATCGATTCGCTGAGACATAACTGTTTCGAAGAAGTTGTTAAGCGTGTGTTCGGTTTTTTCGTGGCCCTTGTGGTGAGCTTTAAACCATGGCAAATAGGTATCGGTGATGAAGTCGCGAAGAGAAGGGAGTGCCGCACCTTGTCTGCCTTGGGAAACGGCTACAGGTTCCCCGTGCTTGCGGGCTTCTGAAAGATACTGAATAGCCTCCTCACGAGCTTTGTCTAGCGTCAGGATGCCGACCCGTCCCAGTGTTTTTTCCGGCCCCGAGCCCAGGTAACAACGTATGACTTGGCTCCAGCGGCGGTCACTCGCACAAATAGACCATTTATGGCGGTGTCGTGAATCTCATGCTCGCGGCCAGTGACCTGTATGCGAGCCAGCAATTTGGCGGTCAGTTTCTCTTTCACGTAAATTCCATGGGTGCATAGTGGTTGCAGAAAAAATTGTACAGACCTGTTTTGACGGACGCTTTTGGACTGCTAGGCCAATATTTGCTGGGGTTTGGTCGCGGCTACTGGGTTAAAAATCCCCCTCCTAAGGGGAAGGTTGGCAGTTCGAACCTGCCCTGGGACACCATCCATTTCCAGCTCTCTCAGCTGTCAAAAAAGCCCCGTCAGGACCACGTGTCCGGCGGGGCTTTTTTATGGGTGATCACCCGACGATCGACATTGGAAAGACACCCATTGCTGTGCCTTACTCCAATCATCACTCAGGGAGCGAAATCGATGCGACGCAGAGGCGCCCAGTTCTGGTTATGGACCAACACACGACTTCCTCTGCACACCCACGAAGAGGTGCTGAGCAACGGCGTGCAGATCGAGGTGCATGCACGGGTCAACGTTGAAGGCGTGACTCAGGTCTTTATCGGTGTGTATGGCGCTGATGGTTGGGTGATATGCGAAGAGTCCCATAACCGAAACGCCGGTGAGCTTTACTGTGCAGCCTTGAAGTGGGGTACTCAGCGGGCACGGGAAATTGTCGCGGATACCCAGGCGTTTGCTGCACCGCACCGCGTGCAGTTGACGCTGAGCCCGGTGATCACCGATGAGTCGGTTGTCGCGCTACGCCGGATGGAGATGACCGACCGTGAGCGCTTGAAGCTCAAGTCCGAGGATGCCTGGTCGGAATACCTGGCCGCCAAGGAAGCCATGCTCGTGTTGATGCGCTCGACCAAGGTGGATCCCAAGGTCTGGGCCGATCACAAGGAACGGCTCCGGCAGGCGATCGACCGGCGCGCCTGCGTGCAGCGCGCCTATCTGAGTTGAACCGACTTTCAGCGCTGGGTGCGTCGCAGCGTCTCGATCGTGTCGATCAGGTCATCGTAGGACACCGGTTTACCGATGTGCTGGTCAAAGCCCGATTGCCGTGACTTCTGAATGTCGCTGTGGGCGCCGTAGCCGGTCAGGGCGATGGACGGCACATCCTTGACCAGCGGCAATTGGCGCAGGGCACTCATCAGCTCGTGACCGTTCATCACCGGCATGCCGAGATCGGAAATGATCAGATCGAACCGAGTGCTTTTCGCCGCGTCCAGCGCCGCTGTCGGGAGATTGAAGGCAATCACCTGTGCGTCTTCCATCTCCAGCAGCATTTTCAGGGTTTCCAGCACATCGGCGGAATCGTCCACCAAAAGAATCGTCAAGCCGCGCAGTCTTCCTGACGCTTCTTCGGGTTGAATGGCAGGCTGTGATTCATCGTGGGTACTGGCCAGTGGCAGGTAGACAGTGAATGTGCAGCCGCTGCCGATGCCGGCAGAACTGACTTCCACCGAACCGTGCTGCGCTTCGGTCAACTGACGAACCAGTGACAAACCGATCCCCAGCCCTTCGCGGTTGTGAGTGATGTGCTGTTTCTCTGCCTGACCGAACAAATCGAACACGTGGTCGAGATTTTCGGGGGCAATACCGGCACCGTTGTCCTTGATGTCGAGGCGCACCATCTCCCCTGCCTGGCTGGCGATCAATTGCACACGGCCCTTGGGCGGCGTGAACTTCAGTGCGTTGTTCACCAGGTTCCAGATGATTTGCTCAAGGCGTGTCGGGTCGGCCTGGACCATCAGCGCGTCGGACGGCACCAGCAATTCAACGGTGACGTCATGCTGGTCGTTGAGCACGACGGTGTAGACATCGCGCAGCACGCTGACGAGGTCGACGGCGACCGGTTGCAGCTTGAGCTTGCCGGTACGAATCCGCGCCACATCCAGCAGATCGTCGATGATCCGCGCCTGACTGGTGACGGCATCGCAGATGGTGCTGACGGCCTTGGCCGCCGGCGCCAGCGATTTGGTCACCGGCAGGCGTCGCAGCAATTCGGCGTTGAGTTGGATCAGGTTCAGCGGATGCTTGAGTTCGTGGGACATGACCGCAAAGAACTCGTCCTTGAGGTAGTTGGTGTTGCGGGTCTCGGCCAGCTCCTGGGTCTGTTCCTCGTGCTGGCGCTTGTGGCCGGTCAGGTCCCGGGCGATTTTCACGTAGCCCTGAAGGTTGTCGCCGCTGAGCAGGGTCACTTCGCCGCTGCAAAAGAACCGGCTGCCATCCTTGTGCAGGTGCCAGCGCTCATCATCGCTGCGGCCATGGGCGCGCACGGTTTGCAGTTCTGTTTCAGGCGCGCCCGCCGCACGGTCCTCGGGGGAGAAAATGAAGTCGTAATAGGCGCCCTCGGCCTCGGCCTTGCTGTAGCCGAAAATCAGCTCGGCGCCCTTGTTCCAGGTGGTGATCACGCCGTGTTCATCGAGGGTGATGATCGCGTAGTCGCGGGTGCTTTCGGCGACCAAGCGCATGCGTTCTTCGCCCAGGCGCAGTTCTTCTTCGGCAGCCCGTCGCTTGGTGATGTCGATGAACGTCAGCACGGTGCCGTCGATGTGGTCTTCGCTGGAGCGGTAAGGCAACAGGCGAGCGATGTACCAGCGGTTGTCGGTGCTGCTGACTTCGCGCTCGATCATGTTCAGCGATTCGAACACCAGCGCCGCATCACCGGCCAGGTTGTCGTAATGCAGGCGATGGGTGATGTCGAGCAGGGAGCGCCCGGTATCCACCGGCAACATGCTGAAGATGTCGGTGGCGCGCGGAGTGAACCACTTGATGCGCATGCTGCGGTCAACGAACACCGTGGCGATGTCGGTGGAGGCGATCAGGTTGGTCAGGTAGTCGTTGATCTTGTCGGTTTCTTCGACCTTGGTTTTCAGCTCGAAATTGACCGTCAGCAACTCTTCGTTGATCGACTGCAATTCTTCCTTGCTGGTTTCCAGTTCTTCCGTGGCCGAGCGCAGCTCTTCGTTGATCGCCTGCATTTCCTCGTTGGAAGCCTTGAGCTCTTCGCTGGAGACTTCCGACTGCTCGATGGTGTCTTGCAGGTGCAGCTTGGTGCGTTGCAATTCACGCTCGAGGTTGGACAGCACCTGGTTTTCGGTTTGCAGCACGGTGGTCGCCGCCAGCTCGGAAGGATCGACTTCGACCTCTTCGAAAATCACCAGCGTGTACTCGCTGTCCGAGCCTTCCTCCTTGTAGGGATAAGCGACCAGATCGATCAGATAACGCCGCTCATCGCGCTTGATCGATACCTCGCGGGATTTCACCGACTGGTTGCTCTGCTGGACCTGGAACAGGGTGGTGCGCAATTCCAGGCGCAGCTCCGGCAGGATCAGCGTCAGCAGGTTGCGCGACATCTCGCCGCCGACATGCCGCAGGAAACGCCCGGCGCTTTCGCTCATGTGCAGGATGTCGGCGTTGCCGTCGACGATCATGCTCGGCGGCGCGGACTGTTCGAGTGCCCGCTGGTGAATGTCGCCCACCGACATCTTGCGCTGCACGCTGTTTGGCGGCACATGCTGGGAAACGTTGGTGCGTACGTAGCCGCCGCGGGGCATGGTCGGCGTGCGGCGGCTGTTGGCCGTGCCAGTCTTGGCGCGGAAGATGCGGTTGCGTTTGTCCACCGGGGCGAACAGCTCGTGGCACGCGTCGGCACTTTCGGAAGAGCCGAGAAACAGGAAACCGCCCGGGCGCAGGGCGAAATGGAACATTTGCAGGATCTCGCGCTGCACTTCGCGATCCAGGTAAATGAGCAGGTTGCGGCAGACGATCAGGTCGATCTGCGAGAACGGCGGATCGGACAGCAGGCTGTGTTTGGCGAACAGGACTTTTTCGCGAATTTCCTTGCGGATCCGGTAGTGGTCGTCCTCCTTGAGGAAGTAATGCCGCAGGCGCGTTGGCGGCACGTCAGTCACGATCGCTTGCGGGTACAGCCCGGCGCGGCCGACGCTGATCGCGCGTTCGTCGATGTCGGTGGCAAACAGTTGCAACGACGCCTTGCTGGCGTCCAGCTGCAACTGATCACTGACCAGCATGGCCAGGCTGTAGGCTTCTTCGCCGGTGGAGCAGCCGGCGGACCAGACGCGGATTTCTTCTTTTTCCGGCTGCGCCGATACGGCAGCGCTGACCAGTTGCGGCACGACATCGCGCTCCAGCGCTTCGAAGGCTTCGCGATCGCGGAAGAAGTTGGTCACGCCGATCAGCATGTCGCCGAGCAGCGCCTTGGTTTCTTCGGGGTTGTTTTGCAGATAAAGGAAATAGGCTTTCAGGTCGGGCTGGGCCGTGACCTGCATCCGCCGTTCGATCCGGCGCAGCACGGTGGCGCGTTTGTAGTGCTTGAAATCGTGACCGGTGCCGGTGCGCAACTGGATGAGAATGTCGTGCAGCAATTGTTCGGCGATCAGCGCTTCACGTTCGGAAATGGCAGCGATGGTTTGCAATTCGGGGTCGTTGACGTTGGGCAAGCTGATTTCCTGAGAGTTGCGCCATAGTTCCAGCAGTTTTTGTGGCATTTCCACGACCGGCAGCACGAGGTCAACCATGCGCGTGTCGATGGCGGCCCGGGGCATACCGTCAAACTCCGCGTCTTCCGGTGCCTGGGCCAGCGTGATGCCGCCCTGTTCCTTGATCCGCGACAGGCCGACGGCGCCATCGGAGCCGGTGCCCGACAGGACCAGGCAGAAGGCCCGTTCGCGGTGCACGTCCGCCAGGTCGCGGAAAAACAGATCGATCGAGGCGTGACGGGTTTCCCGTGCGTCGCTGGTACTGACTTCAAGAAAACCATCGTTCATCGACAGGCGTTGTGCCGGTGAGATGACATAGACGTGATTTTTCTCGATGGACACCGTTTCGGTGACTTGCAACACCGGCATCTGCGTCGATTCCTGGACGATCTTGTCGGCGATGCTCTGGTGGTCGGGAGAGAGGTGAAGAATGATCACGAACGCCATGCCGTTGTCCTGCGGCATGTTTTCGAAAAACAGTTTGATCGCTTGCAGCCCGCCCGCCGACGCGCCAATGCCCACCACTGGAAAGTCCAGGGTGCTGGGGCGCAGCGCCTTACGCTCATTGGATGTTGCCGAGCGATTGGGTGTGGTGTTCATACTTTCTGCCTTTGCCAACAGGGAGCGTCTTGATCTGAAACGAGGGGGCTGACGCGTTGCAATAAATCAGGATAATCCCGTTTTTCAATAACGCCTTCAAATATTTAAACCACCTTCAGGAGCCCTTGAAATTTGGACTCGTGCCGGATGAATGCATTCCCATTTCTTCAAGAGAATGGCCCTGCTGGCCGATAACCCGGACAGTCATGATCTTCTACTTCAAATTGCCTGGAAATCTTCGATGCTGTCGTATCACCAAAAGCGCTTTCTGATCGTCGATGATTTCTCGGATTTCCGCAGTTCGGTTCGCTCCATGCTGCGTGAGCTGGGCGTCAAGGACGTGGACACCGCCGACTCGGGCGAGCAGGCGCTGCGCATGTGTTCGCAGAAGCCCTACGATTTCATCCTGCAGGATTTCCACCTCGGCGATGGCAAGAAAAATGGTCAGCAGGTACTCGAAGACCTGATGCTCGAGAAGCTGATCAGTCACGAAGCGGTGTTTGTCATGGTCACCGCCGAGACCAGTCAGGCGATGGTGCTCAGTGCCCTGGAGCACGAGCCCGATGCGTACCTGACCAAGCCGTTCAACCGCTCGGGCCTGGCCCAGCGCCTGGAGCGTCTGGAGCAGCGCAAGACCTTGCTCAAGCCGATCCTGCAGGCCCTCGATCGGGGCAAGCCGGTTGAAGTGCTCAATGCCTGCATCGAGCTGTGCAAAAAAGACATCCGCTATTCGCCGTTGTGCCTGCGCTACCGCGCCGATGCCTTGCGCGATCTGAATCAGAACGAGGCACTGGAGCGTCTGTACGACAGCATCATCGCCGACCGGCCTTTGCCGTGGGCGTTTGCCGGGTTGGGCAAGTTGATGTTCAAGCGCGGTCAGATCAGCCTGGCCAAAGGCGTTTACGAAAAAGCCCTGAAAGTATTCCCCATGATGCCGGCGATCTACGACGGCATGGCGGACGTGCTGGTTGCCGAAGGCGACACCAAGGGCGCGCAGCAGGTGCTGGAGGAGGCGATTCGCTTGTCGCCGCTGGCCGTGCGCCGGCAGGCGCTGCTGGGCAAGCTGGCGATGGCCAACGAAGATTACGACACGGCGTCCAGAGCCTACCGGCAGGCGGTGAGCCAGGGGGCCCAGTCACGTTTCAAGGACGCGGAAAGCAACCTCGGCCTGGCCCATGCCTTGATCAGCAAGGGCAGTGAGAAAGGCCTGGATACCCGCACGCGGCTGGAGATCAACACGACGCTGAGCGCCGTGGCCAAGGAAAACCCTTCCGATCCGGGCCTGCAGATTCGGGCGCGACTGATGAAAGCCACCAGCCTGCTGCTCAACGATGCCGAGACTGCGGAGAAGCTCACCGAGCAAGCGATGTTGCGCCTCGATGGCATGGAGCAATTCATGAGCGCCGAAGCGGCCCTGTTGGTGGCCAAGCAACTGCAAATGCTCGGGCAGCATGATGCCGGCGCCTCGATGCTGAAAAACTGCATGGAAATCTACGGTGACGATCCGGTGGTGATGCAGAACATCGTCAAGCTGACCGACGACCCGAACATCCTCAATGCCTGCAACGCGGCGGCAGACCTCAACCGCCAGGGCGTGCGCATTTACAAGACCGGCAACCTGCCCGAGGCACGCGAGATATTCCGCAAGGCCCTGGCGTTGCAACCGAAAAACATCAGTATCGCGCTGAACATGGCGCAGTCGCTGTTGCACGGCGCCGACATCACGGTGACGTCGGTGGAACTGGAAGAGTGCCGGGCCTGCCTGAAAATGGTCGGCATGATGCCCGACACCGATGCGCGATACGCGCGTTATCAGAAACTGAAAATCAAGGCGTTCGGCGCATGACCCAAGACAACTTGGCACTGGATTTCTCCACGGTGATCGCCTCCACCGTGCATGACATGAAGAACTCCCTGGCGATGTTGATGCAGGCCCACAGCCACTGGCTGGCGCGTTTGCCCGACCCTGATCGGCATTCCCCGGAGCAGGGCGTGATCGAGTTCGAGTTCGCCCACCTCAACGACATGCTTGTGCAGTTGCTGGGGCTTTACAAACTCGGCGTCAACCAGATGCCGTTGCAACCGGCCTACCACGAGCTGGATGATTTCATCGAGGCGCAGCTGGCCTGTCATCAGGACGTGTTCGCCAGTCGCGGCCTGATGGCGACATATGAAGTAGACCCCCTGAGCCCGCTGGGCTTTTTCGATCGCGAACTGGTTGCCTCGGTGCTGGCCAACTGCATCAACAACGCCATCCGCTATGCGCGCCACTCGGTGTTGATCAGCGTCAGCGATGATGCCGGGCAACTGGTGCTGACGATCAATGATGATGGTGAGGGTTATCCGGCCGAGATGATCGAGCGTCAGGCCGATTACGTGCAGGGGATCAACCACAGCAGCGGCAGTACTGGCCTGGGCCTGTATTTCGCCGGGCGGATCGCCGCGTTGCATCAGCGCAATGGCATTGGCGGGCGCACTGAAATCAGCAATGGTGGGCCGTTGGGCGGTGGCGTGTTCCGCCTCTACCTCCCTTAGAAATCCCTGTAGGAGCCGGCTTGCCGGCGATGAACGATGACGCGGTGTGTATGAATGTCCGCGTCGTCTGGATCGCCAGCAAGCTGGCTCCTACAGGGATCGTGGTGAGTGTTGGAGATTTGTGTGGCGGTGCTTGATATCCCGAACAGGCGGAGCCTATTTTGTACGGGTCGCCGTTCGCGGCTCGCACAACAACAAGGATTTGCGTCATGACAACCGATGGCCAGGGCTCACTCGCACAGCGATTGACCGGCATTGATGAGATTGAATGTGTAACGCCGGACCTGAACGGCGTGCCCCGTGGCAAGGTCATGACGGCTGAGGGGTTTCTCGAAGGACGGCGGTTGCAGATGGCGCGGGGTGTGCTGCTGCAATGCATCATGGGCGGTTATCCGCCTGCGCGTTTTTACGGCAGCGATGATGGCGACCTGGCGCTGGTCCCTGATCCTGCGCAGATCCACCGTTTGCCCTGGAGCAAGCAACCCCGCGCCCTGGCCATTTGCGATGCCGACGAACTGAGCGGCGAAAGCTCCAGCCTGTCGACCCGTGGCCAGCTCAAGGCGGTCATTGCGCGTTATGCCGCGCTCGGCCTGGCCCCGGTGGTCGCCACCGAGCTGGAATTCTTTGTCTTCGCGCCCAATAGCGACCCGTCGCAACCCTTCCAGCCGCCGGTGGGCCTGGACGGTCGCCGCGAAGAAGGGCATTCCGCCTTCAGCGTCAGCTCCAACAACGGTTTGCGTCCGTTCTTCAGCGAAGTCTACGAATGCATGGCGGCACTGGGCTTGCCCCGGGATACGTTCATGCACGAGATGGGTGTCAGCCAGTTCGAGATCAACCTGTTGCACGGCGATCCGCTGCTGCTGGCCGACCAGACGCTCCTGTTCAAGCACCTGCTCAAGGAAGTCGCGCTCAAGCACGGGCTGACCGTGGTCTGCATGGCCAAGCCGCTGGCGCACACGCCGGGCAGTTCGATGCACATTCACCAGAGCGTCGTTGAAATCGGCAGCGGGCGTAACGTGTTCAGCGACGAGGCCGGGCAGCCGACCGCGACCTTCCGTCACTTCATCGGTGGACAGCAGGCCGGGATGGCTGATTTCACCGCATTATTTGCACCGAACGTGAACTCCTATCAGCGCTTGTGCCATCCATTCGCGTCCCCCAATAATGCCTGCTGGTCCCACGACAATCGTGCGGCCGGTTTGCGCATTCCGGCCAGTTCGCCGGTCGCTCGTCGGGTCGAGAACCGCTTGCCTGGGGCCGATGCGAATCCGTACCTGGCGATTGCCGCGAGCCTCGCCGCGGGTTTGCATGGCATTGAAAACCAGCTGGAGCCGAGCGAGGCGATCCAGGGTGAATTCGAGGTGCCGGATAATCTTTCGTTGCCGTGTACCTTGCATGCCGCTCTCGAACGTCTGAAACGTAGCCAATTGGCGAAGGAACTGTTTGGCAAGGAGTTCATCGAAGGCTACGTCGCTTCGAAGACCATGGAGCTGACCAGCTTCTTTGATGAAATTACCCCCTGGGAGCGCCGTGTTCTTGCGGCCCAGGCCTGACGAACCTTCGTCTTCGGGCTATCTTTGCGGATAGCCCGTTTCTCACCGCAAGGAGCCGCTCGGAACGCCGATGCGCCAAATCTGGAAACCCTTTCGAGCGCTGTATTTCGCCTCGCTGATGATGTTGATCGGCTCTGGCTTGCTGAGTACTTACCTGGGCTTGCGCCTGGCGGCCGACCACGTCGACAGCCTGTGGGTCGGTGCGCTGATGGCCGCCAACTATTTCGGCCTGGTGCTGGGCGGCAAGATCGGCCACCGGCTGATCGCCCGCGTCGGGCATATTCGAGCCTATTCGGCGTGCGCCGGGATCGTCGGTGCGGCGGTGCTGGGCCATGGCCTGGTGGACTTCCTGCCGGCCTGGATCTTCCTGCGGGTCATCGTCGGCCTCGGCATGATGTGCCAGTACATGGTCATCGAAAGCTGGCTCAATGAGCAGGCCGAAGCCTCGCAACGCGGGACGGTGTTCAGCGGCTACATGATCGCGTCCTACCTGGGGCTGGTGTTGGGCCAACTGATTCTGGTCATGCACCCGGCGCTCGGCCTGGAGCTGTTGATGCTGGTCGCGTTGTGTTTCGCCTTGTGCCTGGTGCCGGTGGCGCTGACCCGACGGATTCACCCGGCGCCTTTGCGCCCTGCGCCGATGGAACCTCGGTTCTTCATCAAGCGCGTACCGCAATCATTGAGTACGGTGCTGGGGGCGGGGCTGATCATCGGTTCTTTCTACGGCCTGGCGCCGCTGTATGCCTCGCAGCAAGGGTTGTCCACCGAACAAGTCGGTCTGTTCATGGGTAGCTGCATTTTTGCCGGTCTGCTGGTGCAGTGGCCACTGGGCTGGTTGTCCGACCGTTATGACCGGGCGCTGCTGATCCGTTGTTTTGCGTTAGTCCTGGCGTTGGCTGCGTTGCCGTTGGCGATCATGAAACAGGTGCCGCTGGAGGTGTTGTTCATCACCGGCTTCATCTGCTCGCTGGTGAAGTTCTGCCTGTACCCGCTGGCCGTGGCGTTCTCCAATGACCACGTCGAAGCCGATCGGCGGGTGTCGCTGACGGCGATGCTGCTGGTGACCTACGGTGTTGGCGCCAGTATCGGGCCGCTGGTCGCCGGTGTGCTGATGAAGATGTTCGGCAGTCATATGCTCTATGCCTTCTTCAGTTTCTTCGCGGTGGTGCTGGTATGGCGGATCCGCCCGAAAGCGGTGACCAACCTGCACCAGGTGGACGATGCGCCGCTGCATCACGTGGCCATGCCGGACAGCATGTCGAGTTCGCCGCTGGTGGCCTGTCTCGACCCGCGGGTGGATGAACAAGTGGTGCAAGAGCAGATGCATAATCCGGTCACGCCAGAGCCAAGTCCTGAACCTGAGCCCGAGGCGCCAACCGACGTCCCACCGGAAGATCCGGACACCGGTCGCGAGCAAAGCTTCACCGAGGCCCGCCCGTAATTCCGGGCGTGCGCAACACCCGTAGGAGCCAGCTTGCTGCGGGCGGCGTTCCGACGATGGACGTCAACGATAACGCGTGCTGTCTGGATCAACGCGGCGTGCTTGCGTCCATCGCCAGCAAGCTGGCTCCTACAGGTATTGGGTTGCCCCAATAAAAAACGGGCAGTCACCGCAAGGGACTGCCCGTTTTTTATTGCGATGCTGATTACAGGTCGTCTTTGTCGAAACGACGTGCTTCACGCTGAAGCTGATAGACGAACCGTTCAACCTGACGCTGCACCAGCCCGGTCATGTTATGGAAGCGGATGCCGGCGAACGTGGTGGAGATCTTTTCTTCGAAGTGCAGGTAACGCAGTTCAACCGGTGCCGTCATTTTGCCGAAAGGCAGGTCGGCGGCGAAACGGTCGTATACCTGGCCCAGTTGCAGCCTGTCGGTGATGTCGCCGTCGAAGCGCAACTTGCAGCCGGTGGCGGAGATGTCCAGCAGTTTGCCGCGGATCGGTGCCTTGAGCTTTTCACCATCCAGGTCGACGTCGACCAGTTGGGCCAGCTTCAGGGCTGCGCGAAAGGCATTGCGACGCTGGTGATAAACCACTTCATCTGGCAGCGGGCCACGATAGCAGCGGCTGCCACCGGACTCGTCGATGGTAAATTGGGCGCTGCTGCCCCAGGCAATGCGTACGCCTTCGTGGAAACCTTCGACCTTGAAGGATTCGCCAGCCATCAGATAGCGTTCGCCGTCACGAGGGATCATTTCGTCGAAGGCAATCGTGCCTTCTTCGCGATTCACGTCCACCAGATAAGTCTGGAAGCGCTGGTTGCGCTCATGGAAGGTGATGATCAACGGGTCATGGCTGTCTTGCAGCTGGCGCAGGTTGCCGGAGATTTCCAACGGTGTAGCGAGCACCTTGGGTGGCTGCGGGGCATCTTCCGCGTTTAAGGCATTGGACACGGTTTATCAATCTCCAGACAAAATATGACTACGGCTGGCCACTATAGTGCCAGCATGTTGCGAGTCTTGATAGGGCGTGGTCATTTGCGGGCTCAAGCCTGACTGAGCGGGCGTGGCTTCGCAAGCTTGGCGGTTGATCCGCGAGCATCATAGAGGGCTGGCGGTTCGCCGCCGGTGAGGATTTTCAGCTGGTTGGCCGTAGCGGCCTGCTGAACCAGAATCGACTGGCCATTATTGAGGTTAGCAGCCTGGCATTGAGCCAGAAGGTCGGTCAGCACATCGCTCTGCGCCAGCAACTCTTCGCCAACGCTCGAATGGCTGGCCAGTTCCACCAGTCCATTGCGATTGATTGGCAGATTGAGGCTGGCGAGAATTTCACTGCGCTTGCGGCCATGCTGTTCGAGCAGAATGATCATTGCCTGTTTCTGCGCCAGAATCTCTTCGAGCAGAGGCATGTCGCGACCGTGCAAGGCGATGGATTCGGTTTGCAGTAACTCCAGCAAGTGCTGCGCTGGAGCGAAGTCGTCGGTGATCAGTTGCAGTAAATTAGTGTCGTGCATGGCTGGCCTTGGGGTTTAAGCGTCCAAAAGCCTGGCGCGGGCCGTGGCCTAGCGCTGGGCTTCGAAGTTGAGCAGTTTGCTGGCTACACGGTTGCTGTCGACTTTGTAGCTGCCATCGGCAATCGCTGCTTTCAACTCTGCCACGCGGGCTTTGTCGACGGCAGGCTGATCGCGCAGCTTGTCAGTGACCTGTTGCAACTGTTGAGCCTCATTGCTGAGGTGTACCGATTCCCCGCTTTTGACGGTGCTGGCCTGTTCGGCCGGGGTATTCAGCGCTGCGGATTTGCCGTTTTCGGCGGTTTCCTTGGCGACGCTGGTACGTGTACTGCCCGTCAGTGACGAAGAACTGTTCAAACGGCTGAAATCGATGACCATGGTAAAAAACCTCTGAGTATTTGGACGCTTGCCATGTTTTCGGCTCTCCCTGTGAAAACTTTAGACCCATTTATCAATGAGCCTGCTTGCGCCAGCACTTCTCCTGCGTGCGGCACAGTTTAGGGAACAGCCTCGGGCAACGCCACTTCTTCAGGATCAGAGTGCCTACATAGACACTTCCACCTGGCCCGGCGCAGTGACTTGCGCCTTGATGACCCGTTTGGAGTTGAGGTTTTTCACACGAATCTGTTCGCTCATGCCGCCATTGGCCAGTGCTTCGCCGGGCATGCGCACGCTGAGCGTACCACTGCGGGCGGTAATCACCACCTGATCGCCCTTGCGAATGACTTCCGCCTGTTCGAGATGAACCAGGGTGATCACCTGATCGGCGACCATTGGTCGGGTAAGTCGCTGCCCGACCGCCTGGTCCAGGGTCGTCAGGTAGCCCTGGCTGATCAGGCTGATATCGCGTTCGCGCAGGAGGACATCACCGGGCTCGACAATGTCGGCGCGGCGCAGGGGGCGAGTGGTGGTCACAACGTCGCGAAACAGGCGGACTTGAGCGGGCACGAACACCGTCCAGGGCGAAGAACCCTCGCAGCGAACCTTGACCGTGACCCGGCCCAACGGCTTGGCCGGACTCTCCAGGCTGGCTGTCAATTCCTTGTCGCACATGGGCATGCGCAGTCGCGGATCGAGCTGGTTGACCTGTATTTCGTAGCGACCTTCCGTTTGACTGGTAGCCAGATAGTCTTCTACGGTGAATTCAAGAAAGCCCTGGGTGACGCCGATAAGCATGTCAGGCAAGGTAACCGCGTCAGCAAGGGCAGGGCTGCCAGCGTTGAACAGGCAGACGGCCGACATCGCACAAAGCAATTTGCGGAAGGTGGATGTCAGGCGTCGGAAAAATGTCGGTTCTGTGTTCATAAGAGTTAAAAAGCAAGCGCCGTGCCGTTTAGTGATGAATGTGCGTCGCAACACACTTAGCGTTGGTGTAGGAGTCTGGGCATGGCTGGTGTAATGGATTCGGTAAACCAGCGCACGCAACTGGTAGGGCAGAATCGCCTGGAGCTGTTGTTGTTCCGTCTCGACGGGCAGCAGCTGTACGGGATCAACGTGTTCAAGGTTCGCGAGGTGCTGCAATGCCCCAAGCTGACCCTGATGCCCAAGTCCAGTCCTGTCGTGTGCGGTGTGGCAAACATCCGGGGGGCGACCATTCCGATCCTTGATCTGGCAATGGCGACCGGTTCCGGAGCGCTTAAAGATCAAAGCAACCCGTTCGTGATCATCACGGAGTACAACACCAAGACCCAGGGTTTCCTGGTGCGCTCGGTGGAGCGCATCGTCAACATGAACTGGGAAGAGATTCATCCGCCGCCCAAGGGCACCGGTCGCGATCATTACCTGACAGCTGTGACTCGGGTGGACAATCAGTTAGTCGAAATCATCGACGTCGAGAAAGTGCTGGCGGAAGTGGCGCCTACCCCGGAAGCGATTTCCGTCGGTGTGGTTGACGTCGAAACCCAGCACAAGGCGCTGTCGCTGCGGGTGCTGACGGTCGATGACTCGTCGGTGGCGCGCAAGCAAGTCACGCGTTGCCTGCAGACGGTGGGCGTCGAAGTGGTGGCGTTGAACGACGGCAAGCAAGCGCTGGATTACCTGCGCAAGCTGGTCGACGAGGGCAAGAAGCCGGAAGAAGAGTTCCTGATGATGATCTCCGACATCGAGATGCCGGAGATGGACGGGTACACCCTGACGGCCGAGATCCGCAACGACCCGCGCATGCAAAAGCTTCATATCATCCTGCATACTTCGTTGTCGGGTGTGTTCAATCAGGCGATGGTCAAGAAAGTCGGTGCCGATGACTTCCTGGCCAAATTTCGCCCTGATGACCTGGCATCCCGGGTGGTTGACCGGATCAAAGCAGCAGACATCAGCTAGGGGCCTTCTGCCCCTGGCGGTTAATACGATTTAAGAGGCGGCATCATTGTCTACGGGTAATTTGGATTTCGAACAGTTCCGGGTCTTCCTGGAAAAAGCCTGTGGCATTTTGCTGGGTGAAAACAAGCAGTACCTGGTTTCGAGCCGTCTCAACAAACTGATGGAACAGCAAGGCATCAAGTCCCTGGGTGAGCTGGTCCAGCGCATCCAGACCCAGCCGCGCAGCGGTTTGCGCGAGATGGTGGTCGATGCCATGACGACCAACGAAACCTTGTGGTTTCGTGACACCTATCCGTTTGAAGTGTTGAAGAACAAGGTGCTGCCGGAGGCGATCAAGGCCGCTCCCGGGCAGCGTCTGCGGATCTGGTCGGCAGCGTGTTCGTCGGGTCAGGAACCGTATTCGCTGTCGATGTCCATCGACGAGTTCGAGCGGGTCAACATGGGCCAGTTGAAGATGGGCGTGCAGATCGTTGCCACTGACCTGTCGGGTTCCATGCTGACCAACTGCAAGACCGGCGAGTACGACAGCCTGGCGATCGGTCGCGGTTTGTCGCCCGAGCGCCTGCAGCGTTATTTCGACCCGAAAGGGCCGGGACGCTGGGCCATCAAGGCGCCGATCAAGAGCCGGGTGGAATTTCGCTCGTTCAACCTGCTGGACAGCTACGCGAGCCTCGGCAAGTTCGACATCGTGTTCTGCCGCAACGTGTTGATCTACTTCTCTGCCGAGGTGAAGAAAGACATTCTGTTGCGGATCCACAGTACGTTGAAGCCGGGTGGTTATTTGTTCCTGGGAGCCTCTGAGGCGCTGAATGGGTTGCCGGATCATTACCAGATGGTTCAGTGCAGTCCGGGGATCATTTACCAGGCGAAGTGATGGGTTGGTGAGGGTTTGAAAAGCGGGAGTCCTTGGGGCTCCCGCTTTTTTTGTCTGCTTTGGGGGGCATATCCATTTCTGCGGTAACGGCCGCTATTGGTTTCGCCCTTACGGCGAGTCACTTGGAAAAACGGAACGCCGCCCGGCCCTAAGTAACCAAGGGCTCTTGCCCCTTTCGTTCGGTGCCTCGCTATGGCTCGGCATGCCCTCGTTCCGGTCCTGCTCCGTGGGCCCGCCGCCATCGGCCATCCATGGCCGGGGGCGGCTACCGCGGCATCCTTGCCGCGGTGCCCACTGCGCAGAACCTCCACTCGGCCTCTCGAGGGGGCGTGCACCGCAAGATCAAAAGCCAAGGCGAGCTAACGCTCGGCCTGATGAGTGGTGAAGATCAAAAGCGTATGCGATTCCCTGTAGGAGCCAGCTTGCTGGCGAAAAACGCCCAGACGCCGCGTTCATCCAGACAGCCCGCGTCATCGTTGACGTCCATCGCCAGCAAGCTGGCTCCTACACTTTCGACCGTGTGAACCCAATCCCCGTGTGGGAGCGAGCCTGCTCGCGAAAAACGCCCGGACACCGCGTTCATCCAGACAGCCCGCGTCATCGTTGACGTCCATCGCCAGCAAGCTGGCTCCTACACTTTCGACCGTGTGAACCCAATCCCCGTGTGGGAGCGAGCCTGCTCGCGAAAAACGCCCGGACACCGCGTTCATCCAGACAGCCCGCGTCATCGTTGACGTCCATCGCCAGCAAGCCGGCTCCTACAATTTTGACCGTGTGAACCCGATCCCGTGTAGGAGCGAGCCTGCTCGCGAAAAACGCCCAGACACTGCGTTCATCCAGACAGGCCGCGTCATCGTTAACGTCCATCGCGAGCAGGCTCGCTCCCACAGGGGAACGCATACGCAAAATGAGCCAGGTCGGCTATCAGGCCGCCTCGGCGGCTGTGGCGGTGGTCGCCCCCTCGAGAGGCCGAGTGGAGGTTCTGCGCAGTGGGCAACCCGGCATGGATGCCGGGTTAGCCGCCCCCGGCCATGGATGGCCGATGGCGGCGGACCCACGGAGCAGGACCGGAGCGAGGGCATGCCGAGCCTTAGCGAGGCACCGAACGAAAGGGGCAAGAGCGCTTGGTTACTTAGGGCCGGGCGGCGTTCCGTTTTTCCAAGTGACTCGCTGTAAGAGCGAAACCAATAGCCGCCGTTACCGCAGCAACGGATATGTACACACAACCCAAAACCCAAAACCCAAAACCCAAAACCCAAAACCCAAAACCCAAAACCCAAAACCCAAAACCCAAAACCCAAAACCCAAAACCCAAAACCCCCAAACCGAAAGCGGCAGAAAAGCGGCAGACGGCGGAAACCCGTTGCCGCTTTTCTGGCATTGCCGCCTTGCCCCTACCCGCAAAGCCCCGGTTTATGGGCTTTTATAAATTGGCACGCCACTTGCTATGTCCATCGTACGAAAAATCAGGTCACCCGAAGGTTTCCCGACATGAGCATCAGCTTCGATAAAGCGCTCGGTATCCACGAACAAGCCCTGGGCTTCCGCGCCCAGCGTGCCGAAGTCCTGGCCAACAACATCGCCAACGCCGACACCCCGAACTACAAGGCTCGGGATCTGGATTTCTCGAAAGTGCTCGCCGAGCAGAGCGAGAAAACCAAGAACGGCACTTTCGCCTTGAACATGACCAACAGCCGTCATATCGAAGCTGAAGGCCTGGGCAATGGTGACGAGTCGCTGATGTATCGCACGCCGATGCAACCGTCGATCGACCAGAACACCGTGGACGCCCAACTGGAACAGTCGAACTACGCGGAAAACGCGGTCAACTTCCAGGCCAGCTTCACCCTGCTCAACAGCAAATTCAAAGGGCTGATTTCCGCCCTGCGTGGAGAGTAAGTCATGTCTCTGTCCAGCGTTTTCAACATTGCCGGTAGCGGCATGAGTGCCCAGACCACACGCTTGAACACCGTGGCCTCGAACATCGCCAACGCCGAAACCGTTTCGTCGAGCATCGACAAGACCTATCGCGCTCGTCACCCGGTGTTCGCCACCATGTTCCAGGGCGGCCAGAGCGGCGGCAGCGATTCGCTGTTCCAGAACCAGGACGCCGCAGGCCAGGGCGTGCAGGTGCTGGGCGTGGTCGAAGACCAGAGCAACCTTGAAGCCCGCTACGAACCGAACCATCCGGCGGCCGACGCCAAGGGCTACGTCTACTACCCGAACGTCAACGTGGTGGAAGAAATGGCCGACATGATTTCCGCGAGCCGTTCGTTCCAGACCAACGCCGAAATGATGAACACCGCCAAAACCATGATGCAGAAGGTCCTGACCCTCGGTCAGTGATAAGGGGCGACTCAGATGAGTGTTACCGATACCACCAGCGGCCTTAGCCTCAACGACATCCTGGCCAATTCGTCGATCAAGACCAACACCAGTGCCGACGGCCTGGCGTCCGCGACGAACAGCGCCACCGGCAAAAAAGCCCTGGGCAAAGACGCGTTCCTGCAGTTGCTGGTGACGCAACTGAAGAACCAGAATCCGCTTGAGCCACAGGACAACGGCGAGTTCGTTGCCCAGCTGGCGCAGTTCAGTAGCCTGGAAGGCATCACCACGCTCAACGACACCGTGAGCGGCATTGCCGGCAACTACAACTCGTCGCAGGCATTGCAGGCTTCGTCGCTGGTCGGCCGTTCGGTCATCGCGCCGGGCGACAAGGCTGTCGTCGATACCGCCAAGAGCTTCAACGGCAGCGTTTCGGTACCGGCGTCGGCAGACCCGGTCACCCTCAAGATTACCGATGCCGACGGCAAGGTCATCCGCACCATCGACATGGGCTCGCAAAAATCCGGCAGCGCCAGTTTCATCTGGGACGGCAAGGACGATGCTGGCGTAGTGGCCAAGGCCGGTACGTACAACTTCACTGCCACCGCGACTTATGACGGCAAGGCGACCTCGCTGGTGACTTACCTGCCCGCGACCGTCAGCAGCGTGACCATCAGCCAGACCGGCGGTGAGTTGATGCTGAACCTGGCCGGGCTGGGCAGCATCGGTCTGTCCAAAGTACAAACCATTGGTATGTAGAGCCGACTAACACGGCACAAAGGAGTGGAATATGTCTTTCAATATCGGCCTTAGCGGTCTCTATGCAGCCAACAAACAACTGGACGTGACCGGCAACAACATCGCCAACGTCGCGACCACCGGTTTCAAATCGTCCCGTGCGGAATTCGAAGACGTGTACTCGGCCACCAAGCTGGGTTCCGGCTCCAAAGTAGTCGGTAACGGCGTGCGCCTGGCCAACGTTTCCCAGCAGTTCACCCAGGGTGACATCAACAACACCGGCAACGTACTGGACATGGGCATCAACGGTTCGGGCTTCTTCGTGCTGAACAACAACGGCTCGCTGTCCTACACCCGTGCCGGTACGTTCAAGGTCGACAAAGAAGGTTTCGTCACCAACACCGACGGCACCGCACGCCTGCAGGGCTATGGCGTAGATGCCAATGGCAAGATCGTCAATGGCATCCTGACTGACCTGCGCATCGACACCTCGAACCTGGCACCGAAATCCACCAGCCTCGTGTCGTCGACCATCAACCTGAACTCCACGGCTCTGGTAATCGACCAGACTGTCGCCGCCAACAAGTTCGACCCGGCTAAGCAGGAAACCTTCACCAAGCAGTTCAGCACCCCGATTTTCGACAGTCAGGGTAACCAGCACACCATGGATCAATACATGGTCAAGACGGGCTCGAACACTTGGCAGACCTACACCCTGATCGATGGTCGCAACCCTGACGGTACTCCGCCTACCGGCACCGGTGCGGTTGACCCGATCCCTTCGACCATGACCTTTGACCCGAACGGCAAGCTGGTGCAGGTCAGCACCCCGGTTGTTCCTGTGACCGTTCCGCCGACCTTCACCATCAGCAGTGACCTGAAGATCACGAACTGGACGCCAGGTACCGTGACCGGCGGTGTCTGGACAGCCAACGGTGCCGCCGCGAACCCGGCGGGTATCACCACGTCCATGGCGAACACTACGCAATTCAACGCCGACACTGCGCGTTCGATTCCGACGCAGAACGGCTACGCCACTGGCCAGATCACCAACCTGACCATCGACGGCAGCGGTGTGTTGCTGGCCAACTTCAGCAACAACCAGACCAAGCCGATCGGCCAGATTTCGTTGGCCAGCTTCACCAACGAACAAGGCCTGCAAGCGGTTGGCGGCACCAGCTGGAAAGAGACCTACGCTTCGGGTATCCCGGGCTACGACGCGCCGGAAACCGGCTCGCTGGGTTCGATCCAGTCCAACTCGCTGGAAGAGTCCAACGTCAACCTGACCAACGAACTGGTCGACCTGATCAAGGCGCAGAGCAACTACCAGGCGAACGCCAAGACCATCTCGACCCAGAGCACCATCATGCAGACCATCATTCAGATGACTTGATGTTGGCTAGCTGAATCGCAGTACAAGGAGCCCCTCGGAAGAGGGGCTTTTTTGTGGCTGGGATTTGTCGTGGGGCCATCGTTTTCAGTTGTTTGTGATGCCCTAATCGCGAGCAGGCTCGCTCCCACAGTTGATCGTGGGTGCTGGTGTAACGCGATCACCTGTAGGAGCGAGCCTGCTCGCGATGGCGTTGGTACAGTCACCCATTTCCCTGAGGCAAAAGAAAACCCCCGACAATCCAGAGAACTGTCGGGGGTTTCGTGTTACCGGCTCAGCTTATTGGCAAGCTTCGCAATCCGGCTCGTCGATGGCGCAGGCCTTTGGCACTGGAGCAGGGCCGGCTGGCGCTGCCAGGACCGAATCGTCACCGTGGTTGCCGCCGCTGGAAACAGCGTTCAGCTTGCCGGTGTTGATGGTCGACTTCTCGGTGCTGGTCGCGGCCAGGGCACGGAGGTAGTAAGTGGTTTTCAGACCACGGTACCAGGCCATGCGGTAGGTCACGTCCAGCTTCTTGCCCGAAGCGCCGGCGATGTACAGGTTCAGCGACTGAGCCTGGTCGATCCACTTCTGGCGACGGCTTGCCGCGTCGACGATCCACTTGGTGTCCACTTCGAAGGCAGTCGCGTAGAGCTCTTTGAGTTCTTGCGGGATGCGCTCGATCTGCTGCACCGAACCGTCGTAGTACTTCAGGTCGTTGATCATGACCGAGTCCCACAGGCCGCGAGCCTTGAGGTCGCGAACCAGGTACGGGTTGATCACGGTGAATTCGCCCGACAGGTTCGATTTCACATAGAGGTTCTGGTAGGTCGGTTCGATCGACTGCGAGACGCCGGTGATGTTGGCGATGGTCGCGGTCGGTGCGATGGCCATGATGTTGGAGTTACGGATGCCTTTCTGAACACGGGCGCGAACCGGTGCCCAGTCCAGGGATTCGTTCAGGTCAACGTCGATGTACTTCTGGCCACGCTGCTCGATCAGGATCTGTTGCGAGTCCAGCGGCAGGATGCCTTTGGACCACAGCGAACCCTGGAACGTCTCGTAGGCGCCGCGCTCGTCGGCCAGGTCGCAGGAAGCCTGGATCGCGTAGTAGCTGACCGCTTCCATGGAGGCGTCGGCGAACTGCACGGCGGCATCGGAACCGTAAGGAATGTGCTGCAGGTACAGCGCATCCTGGAAGCCCATGATGCCCAGGCCGACCGGACGGTGGCGGAAGTTGGAGTTCTTCGCCTGCGGTACCGAGTAGTAGTTGATGTCGATCACGTTATCGAGCATGCGAACGGCTACATCGATGGTGCGCTTGAGCTTGGCGGTGTCCAGCTTGCCGTCGACGATGTGGTTCGGCAGGTTGATCGAGCCCAGGTTGCAAACGGCGATCTCGTCCTTGTTGGTGTTCAAGGTGATCTCGGTGCACAGGTTCGAGCTGTGGACCACGCCGACGTGCTGCTGCGGGCTGCGCAGGTTGCACGGGTCTTTGAAGGTCAGCCATGGGTGGCCGGTTTCAAACAGCATGGACAGCATTTTGCGCCACAGGTCTTTGGCCTGGATGGTCTTGAACAGCTTGACCTTGCCCGGGTACTCGGTCAGGGCTTCGTAGTACTCGTAGCGCTCTTCGAAGGCCTTGCCGGTCAGGTCGTGCAGGTCCGGTACTTCGGACGGCGAGAACAGGGTCCATTTGCCGTCATCGAAGACACGCTTCATGAACAGGTCAGGGATCCAGTTGGCGGTGTTCATGTCGTGGGTACGACGACGGTCATCACCGGTGTTCTTGCGGAGTTCGATGAACTCCTCGATGTCCATGTGCCAGGTTTCCAGGTAGGCACAGACAGCGCCTTTGCGCTTGCCACCCTGGTTAACGGCAACGGCGGTGTCGTTCACCACTTTCAGGAACGGAACCACGCCCTGGGATTTGCCGTTGGTGCCTTTGATGTACGAACCCAGTGCACGAACCGGCGTCCAGTCGTTGCCCAGGCCGCCCGCGAATTTCGACAGCATGGCGTTGTCGTGGATCGCGTGGTAGATGCCCGACAGGTCATCCGGCACGGTGGTCAGGTAGCAGCTCGACAGCTGTGGACGCAGGGTGCCGGCGTTGAACAGGGTCGGGGTCGACGCCATGTAGTCGAAGGACGACAACAGGTTGTAGAACTCGATCGCACGGTCTTCTTTCTGCTTCTCTTCGATCGCCAGGCCCATGGCCACGCGCATGAAGAAGATCTGTGGCAGTTCGAAGCGGATACCGTCCTTGTGGATGAAGTAACGGTCGTACAGGGTTTGCAGGCCCAGGTAAGTGAACTGCTGGTCGCGCTCGTGGTTGATCGCCTTGCCGAGTTTTTCCAGGTCGAAGGTGGCCAGGACCGGGTTCAGCAATTCGAATTCGATACCCTTGGCGATGTAGGCCGGCAGCGCCTTGGCGTACAGGTCGACCATCTCGTGGTGGGTCGCGCTTTCGGCCACGTTCAGGAAGCTCAGGCCTTCTGCGCGCAGGGTGTCCATCAGCAGGCGGGCGGTGACGAACGAGTAGTTCGGCTCGCGCTCGACCAGGGTACGGGCGGTCATCACCAGGGCGGTGTTGACGTCGGTCAGGGCCACGCCGTCGTACAGGTTCTTCAGGGTTTCGCGCTGGATCAGGTCGCCGTCGACTTCTTCCAGGCCTTCGCACGCTTCGGTGACGATGGTGTTCAGGCGGCCCATGTCCAGAGGAGCAAAGGAGCCGTCGGCGCGGGTGATGCGGATCGACGGGTGAGCGTTGACGGCTTCTTCAGCCGGTGCGCGCACGGCGCGTTCTTTCGAACGGGCGTCACGGTAGATCACGTAGTCGCGAGCCACTTTCTGCTCGCCGGCACGCATCAGGGCCAGTTCGACCTGGTCCTGGATTTCTTCGATGTGAATGGTGCCGCCCGATGGCATGCGACGCTTGAAGGTCGCGGTGACCTGTTCGGTCAGGCGGGCAACGGTGTCATGAATTCGCGACGAAGCGGCAGCGGTGCCGCCCTCAACTGCGAGAAACGCTTTGGTGATCGCGACGGTGATCTTGTCATCGGTGTAAGGAACGACAGTGCCGTTACGCTTGATCACGCGCAGCTGGCCAGGCGCGGTGGCGGACAGATCCGAATTCGAATCAGCGGCCTGCGGCAAGGTGCCCTGCGGGTTCTCGCGAGTTGTGTCGGTTTGCATGGGGGTGTGTCTCCACATTCTCTATGTTTGTTTGAGCACCTTCATGGTGCCCACCGTTCTGTCCTGAAGCACTACAACCGACGGGCGTCGGGCATAACAACTTCGGGACAGTAGGAAAAGGCTAATGATGCCGCGTCCTTGCCGAAGTCTTTTGGCGACGAGCCTGGGCCCTTCGCCGGATTCCATTCCGGGTAGCAGTAATGACTGCAACACCCGTACCGTTCCTGCCGTACCGGCCTGAAAAAACGGTGCCATCCGCATGAGCGGTTTGGGCTTTTAAATTGACGCTTGGTTCAACCGGAAACAGGCAATAAAGCGCTTGAGTTCCGGGTCCGAAATGTGGTTGGGCTTTTTGGTGAAAACCCTACATGTAGGGGTTTTTTAGCGCCGGGGTACAAGATAGTGCGTTTTGGAAGGTGTTGCAACGTACTACCTGTGGATAAACCTGTGCGTAAATTGTGCGTGAAAGGTGGAACGGGCGCGTAGGCCGCGACGCTACTGGACCGAGGCGATTTTCAACGATTTTCAACGAGCGAAAACAGCCTTCCAGATTTTTAAGGGCGCGAACCCTATCACAAAAAACCGGGTTGTCCGAACGCATTTGCCGGCTTGTGTTCTGGACGAGTGGCGTTTATACAATCGGCCGGTACAGACGCATTCTTATCCTCCCCAATCATTACAAAAAGACGGGCGGATCCTTCCTTATAAGTGTTGTTGGCAAGCAGAGGTCACCGTGGAGCAAGAAGCCTGGCAGGTATTGATTGTGGAAGACGACCAGCGTCTGGCCGAACTGACCCGCGATTACCTGGAGGCCAATGGCCTGCGTGTGTCGATCGAGGGCAATGGCGCCCTGGCTGCGGCGCGCATCATCAAGGAAAAACCGGACCTGGTGATCCTCGACCTCATGCTGCCGGGCGAAGACGGCCTGAGCATCTGCCGCAAGGTCCGCGACAAATATGACGGCCCGATCCTGATGCTCACTGCGCGCACCGATGACACCGACCAGATCCTCGGCCTCGACCTGGGCGCCGATGATTACGTGTGCAAACCGGTGCGCCCGCGCTTGTTGCTGGCGCGCATCCAGGCACTACTGCGACGCAGTGAAACAGCCGAGCCGGTCCCGGAAAAACTGCGACGCCTGCAATTCGGCCCGCTGGTGGTCGACAACGCCCTGCGTGAAGCCTGGCTGCAAGACAGCGGCATCGAATTGACCAGCGCCGAGTTCGACCTGCTGTGGCTGTTGGTGTCCAATGCCGGACGCATCCTTTCCCGCGAAGAGATCTTCACCGCGTTGCGTGGCATCGGCTATGACGGCCAGGACCGTTCAATCGACGTGCGCATCTCGCGCATCCGGCCGAAAATCGGCGACGACCCGGACCACCCGCGACTGATCAAGACCATTCGCAGCAAAGGCTACCTGTTCGTGCCTGAAGCCTGCGTAGATCAGCCGCTGTGAATTCGATCTTCCTGCGCATCTATGGCGGCATGTGCGCGGCGCTGATTCTGGTGGCGGTGCTCGGCGTGCTGGCGTTGCACATGCTCAACCAGGTGCGCAGCGAGCAGTACCGCGAGCGCCTGGCCCACGGCACGTTCTCGCTGATGGCCGACAACCTGCAACCGATGAACGAAACCCAGCGTCACCGCGCCTTGCTGGTGTGGGAGCGTTTGCTCGGGATTCCGCTGGCGCTGAAGACCTTCGCCCAGACCGACCTCGACCTGACCCAGCGCACCCGCGTGTTGCGCGGCCAGGCACTGGTCGAGCAGACCGGTCCCCATGCGGCGAAGGTTTATCGTCTGGTCAGCGATCAGGAGCAGTTGGTGCTCACCGGTGAAGTGCAGCAGATCAGCGAACAACTGGCCCGGGCGACGATTTACCTGCTCGCCGACGAGCTGGTGCGCGTGCCGGTGGCCGAGCAGCCCAAGCGTCTGGCGCAAATCAAGGAGGAGAAGGGCTTCGGTTTCGATCTGCGGTTGGTCACGGTCTCTGAGGCCGACATGGATGAAGACCAGAGCCGCCGCGTGTCGGAAGGCGACACGGTGATGGCGCTGGGCAAGGAGGGCGATTCGATCCGGGTGTTTGCCGGCATGGTTGGCACGCCGTGGGTGCTGGAAATCGGCCCGTTGTACCAGATGAACCCTTACCCGCCGGAATGGCTGGTGCTGATTGCAGCCCTCGGTTTGAGCCTGATCGGCTTGATCGTCTATTTACTGGTGCGGCAGCTGGAGCGCCGCTTGCGTGGCCTCGAAGCCGCCGCCACGCGCATCGCCAAGGGCAGCCTGGAAACCCGAGTGCCGGCACGCGGGGCCGACTCGGTCGGGCGCCTGGCGTCGGCGTTCAACGGCATGGCGGAGCACTTGCAGCAGTTGCTGGCGGTGCAGCGGGAGCTGGTGCGCGCGGTGTCCCACGAGTTGCGCACGCCGGTGGCGCGCCTGCGTTTTGGCCTGGAGATGATCGGTTCGGCGACCACACCGCAGGCGTTGGAAAAATATTGCGAAGGCATGGACCACGACATTGAGGACCTGGACCGGCTGGTGGACGAGATGCTCACCTATGCACGACTGGAACAGGGTTCGCCGGCGCTGAATTTCCAGCGCATCGACCTGGATGCGCTGGTCAATCAGGTGATCGAAGAACTCGCGCCCCTGCGTGCAGATGTCACGGTGCAGCGCGGGTTGTGCCTGTCGGCGGCCGATTGCGACGATGCCTGGGTCGAGGCCGAGCCGCGCTATCTGCACCGGGCGATTCAGAACCTGGTGAGCAACGCCATGCGCCACGCGCAATCGCGGGTGACCGTCAGTTATCAGGTGGGGCAGCAGCGTTGCCGGGTCGACATTGAAGATGACGGGCCAGGCGTTCCGGAATCAGCCTGGGAGAAAATTTTCACCCCGTTCCTGCGCCTGGATGACAGCCGCACGCGCGCGTCGGGCGGGCACGGGCTGGGGTTGTCGATCGTGCGGCGGATTATTCATTGGCATGACGGGCGGGCGCTGATCAGCAAGAGCAAGAGCCTGGGTGGGGCTTGCTTCAGCTTGAGCTGGCCGCGCAATCAGGAGAAGCGTTGAGATGGGGGGTGAATGATCTGCCGCCATCGCGAGCAGGCTCGCTCCCACAGGGGATTTTGGGTCCGGCATAGATCCAGTGTGGGAGCGAGCCTGCTCGCGATGAGGCCCGATTCGACACTGCATATCTTCAGGCCTTGATACTGACCAGACTCAACAACTGCCCATCTTTCACCCCGAACTGCGCATCCAGCTCGGTACCGTTGCGCCATTCACTGGACAGGTCGGTCAGCAACCGCAGCCGCACCTCCCCAGCCTCGGTCCACTCCAGCACTTCGGCATGTTCAAAATAAAAGCGCTGCCGGACGATCGGGTACAGCGCCTTGAACAGGCTTTCCTTCACCGAAAAGGTCAGCGTCACCAGCAGCGCCAGTTGATCGCGACGGCCTGCGGCCATCCGCTGCAACTCGGGTGGCGTGAGGATTTCCCCGGCCAGGCGTTCCGCCCGCTCAGGGTTGAGCAGGTTTTCCAGGTCCATGCCCAGGCCGCGCCAATGGCGTTTCTGCGCGACGATCGCCGCCGCCCGGCCGGTGCTGTGGGTAATCGAGCCACTGATGTGCGCCGGCCAGACCGGCGCGCGGTCTTCGCCGATGGCCGGGACGACATTCAGTCCTTCCAGTTGCTGCAGCGCCGCCCGGGCGCAAATTCTCCCGGCGAGAAACTCGGCCTGACGCTTGGCCACCGAACGCTGGATGGTCGCCGGCGGTTCAATGGCACTGCGCTGAAAGTCATCGCTGGCCAATTGCGAGGTGTCGAAGTGCGTGCTCAGCAGCACCGTATCGGGCAGCACGAACGGCAGCGGCCAATGGGCATCGAGTGGAGTGCAGCAGACGGGCAGGGCGGGGAGGGCATTCATGTCGGGCATTTTGCCGGGTTGCCCTCGGGCTGGGTAGTGCAAAGGTTCAGAACCGCGGCGCGGCCAATCGCGAGCAGGCTCGCTCCCACATTGGAATGCATTTCAAATGTGGGAGCGAGCCTGCTCGCGATGGCCGCGCTGTGGTCTATCCGATCAACCAAATATCTTCTTGAAGAACGCCTGCATATCCGTCCAGGACTTCTCATCCGCTGCCTTGCTGTAACCAATGTCCGGCCCGCCATGGTCACCATGACTCAACCGATCCGCATCCGGATTGCTGAACCCATGCTTGGCCCCCTCCAGGTTGACGAATTGATAGTCCGCCCCGGCTTTGTCCATCTCGCTCTTGAATGCCGCGACATTTTCCGCCGTCACCATACTGTCCAGGGCGCCGTGCTCCACAAGAATCTTCGCCTTCACGCTACCCGGTGTGGCCGGGGTCTGGGTCGCCAGCGAGCCGTGGAAGCTCACCACCCCCGCGAGCGGTAAGCCCTGGCGCGCCGCATTCAACACCACGCCACCGCCGAAGCAGTAACCGATGGCGGCGATCTTGTCCGGATCGGTTTGCGCCTGTTTCTTCAACAGGTCGAGGCCGGCCTGGAAGCGAGCACTGGAGGCGGCGCTGTCCTTCAAGGCCGCCTGCATAAAGGACATGGCGTCCTTGGGATGCTCGGTGTTCTTGCCGTCGCCGTACATGTCGATGGCCAGGGCGCTGTAGCCCAGACCCGCGAGGTCACGGGCGCGACGCTTGGTGTACTCGTTGAGCCCCCACCATTCATGCACGACCACCACGCCGGGGCGTGGACCTTTGATGGCGTCGTCGTAAGCGTAATACCCAATCAGCTTGGTGCCGTCGGGGCTCTGATAAGGAATTTCCTGGGTCTTGATGGCGGCCTGGCTGAGCCCGCTCAAGGCCAGCAACAGTGCGGCGAGGAATATGCGCATGATCGGTTCTCCTGCAAAAAGTCGTTAAAACAGCCTAGTCGATTTGATTCAGCTCAGGTTCAGACTGTGTTCAGGGGGAGTTCAGGGGCCGTTGCGTAATGTAGCGTCGTACCCAAGCACCTGCGCATGAGGACATTCCCTGATGACTGGCTTTAAAAACCTGCTTCTGGCCTTCACTGTGTTGAGCGCGAGCACCGCGGCGTTCGCTTCCGGCGATAATCTCGACAGCCTTGTCGGGAAGACCGGTGAGAGGCTGAAAAAATCCCACCTCTTGAACCGCTTCAGCGCGATCGACGTGGTCAGTCATGACAGTGCCTGGGGTGCGCCTTTGGGCCAACAGAACCTGCCGGCCGATTACCGCGCCGGTTACGCCAACGTGTCGGTCTCGCACAATGGCATTAAACTCCGTCAGGAAGACCTCATGGGCCGCTATGATCTGTCCTGAAGCTACGCGTCGCTGTACCTCTGGAGAGGTTGATTTGCCTGGGAGAGCGTTATGAAACTGCTGGTCGTCGAAGATGAAGCGCTGCTGCGCCATCACCTGCAAACCCGCCTGACGGACAGCGGCCACGTGGTCGAATCCGTGGCCAACGCCGAAGAGGCGCTGTACCAGACCGAGCAGTTCAACCATGACCTGGCGGTGATCGACCTCGGCCTGCCCGGCATGGGCGGCCTCGACCTGATCCGCCAGTTGCGCTCCCGGGGCAAGACCTTTCCGATCCTGATCCTCACCGCGCGCGGCAACTGGCAGGACAAGGTCGAAGGCCTGGCCGCCGGTGCCGACGATTACGTGGTCAAGCCGTTCCAGTTCGAAGAGCTGGACGCGCGCCTGAATGCCTTGCTGCGCCGCTCCAGCGGCTTCACCCAGTCGACCATCGTCGCCGGACCGCTGTTGCTCGACCTCAATCGCAAACAGGCGTCCCTCGACGATCAGCCGCTGGCGCTGACCGCCTATGAATACCGGATCCTCGAATACCTGATGCGCCATCACCAGCAAGTGGTGGCCAAGGACCGCTTGATGGAGCAGCTCTACCCGGACGACGACGAGCGCGATCCGAACGTGATCGAAGTGCTGGTCGGCCGCCTGCGGCGCAAACTCGAAGGGCCGGCCGGGTTCAAGCCGATCGACACCGTGCGTGGCCTCGGCTACCTGTTCAATGAGCGCTGCACTTGATTCGTTCGCTTCGTGTCCGCTTGATGCTCGCCGCCACCCTGTTGGCGGTGTTGTTCATGCTGGCGTTGCTGCCGGCGATGCAGGGCGCGTTCAGCCTGGCGTTGCAGGATTCCATCGAGCAGCGCCTGGCGTCGGACGTCACCACGCTGATCTCCGCCGCCCGGGTCGAGGGCAACCGCCTGCAGATGCCGGCGCAACTGCCCGATGAACGCTTCAACCTCACCGACAGCCGCCTGCTCGGCTACATCTATGATCGCGAAGGTCACCTGGTGTGGCGCTCGAAAGGCACCCGCGAAGAGAACATCAACTACAAACCGCGCTACGACGGGCGCGGCAACGAATTCGCGCGGATCAGCGAAGCTGACGGCCAGGAATATTTTGTTTATGACGTCGAGGTCAAACTGCTCGGCGGCAAAAGCGCGGCGTTCAGCATTGTCACGTTGCAACCGGTGCGCGAATACGAAGTCACCCTCGAAGGCCTGCGGGAAAATCTCTACCTGGGGTTCGGCGCCGCGTTGCTGGTGCTGCTCGCCTTGCTGTGGATCGGCCTGACCTGGGGGTTACAGGCGCTGCGGCGGCTCAGCCAGGAACTCGACGAAATTGAAAGCGGCACCCGCGAAAGCCTCAGCGAACAACACCCGCGGGAACTGCTGCGCCTGACCGGCTCCCTCAACCGTCTGTTGCACAGCGAGCGTGAGCAGCGCAGCCGCTACCGCGACTCCCTCGACGACCTGGCCCACAGCCTGAAAACCCCGCTGACCGTGTTGCAAGGGGTCAGTGAGGACATGGCGCAGCGCCCGGAAGATCGTGATCAGGCCTGGGTGCTGCAAACCCAGATCGAACGCATGAGCCAGCAGATCAGCTATCAATTGCAGCGCGCCAGCCTGCGCAAAAGCGGTCTGGTGCGCCATCAGGTGCGGCTGCGCCCGGTGCTGCAAAGCCTGTGCGACACGCTGGACAAGGTCTACCGCGACAAACGTGTGCGGGTGGCTTTCGATCTGCCGGAGCACTGCTACGTGCCGATCGAGCAGGGCGCCTTGCTGGAGATGATGGGCAATCTGCTGGAAAACGCCTATCGCCTGTGCCTCGGCGAAGTGCGCATCAGCGTGCGTGAAACCCTCAGCGGCATCGAGTTGTGCGTCGAGGACGACGGGCCGGGTGTGCCGCCGGACCAGCGCGCGCGGATCCTGCAGCGTGGCGAACGGCTGGATCGCCAGCATCCGGGACAGGGGATCGGGCTGGCGGTGGTCAAGGACATCATCGAAAGTTACAACGCCAAGCTGACGCTGGGTGATTCACCGATGGGTGGCGCGGCGTTCCGGATTCATTTTCCGGTGGTTTGATGGCTGGAACACCGACGCCCCCTGTAGGAGCCGGCTTGCCGGCGATGGCGTCTTTGAAATCGCCATCGCCAGCAAGCTGGCTCCTACAGGGGATCGTGGCGTTTCAATTTTCCTGGGCGCGGTAGGCGCCGGGTGTCAGCCCGGTCCACTTCTTGAACGCCCGATGAAACGCCGACGGCTCGGAAAATCCGAGCTGCTCGGCAATCTGTTGCAACGACAGATCCGCCCGCCCCAGGTGATAAATCGCGATGTCCCGGCGCAACTGATCCTTCAATTCCTGAAAACTCGCCCCTTCTTCCCGCAAATGCCGGCGCAGTGTCTGCGGGCTGATGTGCAGGTGCGCGGCCACCGCTTCGAGGTCTGGCCAGCGTGCGCTGTCACGGCTGAGCAAGCGGCGCAGCTGGCTGCTCAGACTGTCGCCGTCGTCGGGGCGCGACAGCAGGTCGGCGGGCGAGCGTTCGAGGAAATGCTTGAGCGTCCGCTCATCCTGCAGCAGCGGCATGTTCAGGTAGCGACTGTGAAACAGCAGGCTGCTCTGCCCGGCGGAAAACACCATCGGGCAGGGGAATAGCAACTCGTATTCCGCCCCGTGTGCGGGCTTCGGGTAGCTGAACGTGGCTTGCTCGAGGCGGATGCGCTGGCCAATCAGCCAGCTGCCCAACCGATGCCAGACCATGAGCTGGCTTTCCGTGAGGAAATGGTCCGGGTCGCGGAACCGCGAGTCGTCGAGGCTCAGGCGGATCAAGTCGTCTTCGCGGGTCAGGGTCAGGCGCGGACCTCCGGGGAATAGGCTATAAAACAATAAGCCGCGATGCAGCGCCTTATCGAGGTTGCGGCAGTGAATCACCGCGTGACACATCATGGCGAAACAGCCGGTTTTACTCGGCACCGGCCCGAAACCGAGGTATTCATCGTCGAGGGCCTGCCACAGGCCCTGGATCAATCGGGTGAACTGTTCCGGCGCAATTCGCGCACGCGGTTCGTCCAGCAGCTCGGGGCTGATGCCGAGTTGTTGCAGCAGGTCCGAACAATCATGACCCAAGCGGCGCGCGCCACCGAGGACGGCACGGGCAAAGTGACTGGCAATGGTGCGTTCGCGCATAACAGGCAGATCCGTCATTGAACGACGGATGGTAGTCACGCTGCCTGATGATGAACAAGGCGGATATCCGCCAAATTGCAGGACGAGGTTTGGCGGATGGGCGGAAATCCGCCACGGTTTTGTCATGCGTTCGTGGCACGTTGAACCTGTAACCCCTGATGTCAAAAGGCTTGCAGGGTTTTTGGCAAAGGTGGCACGCCACTTGCGATACAACGAGCAGATGCCTGCCGTCGAGCAGCTCGAAAAAACAAATCCCTCCAGTGCAGGAGGGTTCGCAATTCTGGTGTCGCGGGCAACAGGTGGATGTTGTCACCGCGCACCCTTGAGGAACTTTGCAATGACGACTCGTCAGCCACTGTACAAATCCCTGTATTTCCAGGTGATCGTTGCCATCATCATCGGCATTCTGATCGGTCATTTCTATCCGCAGACCGGTGTGGCCCTCAAGCCACTGGGTGACGGGTTCATCAAGCTGATCAAAATGATCATCGCCCCGATCATCTTCTGCACCGTCGTCAGCGGTATCGCCGGCATGCAGAACATGAAGTCGGTCGGCAAGACCGGCGGTTACGCGCTGCTCTACTTCGAAATCGTTTCGACCATCGCACTGCTGGTCGGCCTGGTGGTGGTCAACATCGTCCAGCCGGGCAACGGCATGCACATCGACGTGACCACTCTGGATGCCTCCAAAGTGGCCCAGTATGTAGCTGCCGGTGCTGATCAAAGCGTCGTTGGCTTCCTGCTGAACGTGATCCCGAACACCATCTTCGGTGCGTTCGCGACCGGTGACATCCTGCAAGTGCTGATGTTCTCGGTGATCTTCGGTTTTGCCCTGCATCGCCTGGGTGCCTACGGCCGTCCGATCCTGGACTTCATCGATCGTTTCGCCCACGTGATGTTCAACATCATCAACATGATCATGAAGCTCGCGCCAATCGGTGCCTTCGGTGCCATGGCGTTCACCATCGGTGCCTACGGTGTCGGTTCGCTGGTGCAACTGGGTCAGTTGATGGCGTGCTTCTACATCACTTGCCTGCTGTTCATCCTGATCGTGCTGGGCGGTATCGCTCGCGCTCACGGCTTCAGCGTGCTGAAAGTGATTCGCTACATCCGTGAAGAGCTGCTGATCGTGCTGGGTACTTCCTCTTCGGAATCGGTACTGCCGCGCATGCTGATCAAGATGGAGCGTCTGGGCGCGAAGAAATCCGTCGTGGGTCTGGTGATCCCGACCGGTTACTCGTTCAACCTCGACGGTACCGCGATCTACCTGACCATGGCCGCGGTGTTCATTGCCCAGGCCACTGACACCCACATGGACATCACGCACCAGATCACCCTGCTGGTGGTGTTGCTGCTGTCTTCCAAAGGCGCCGCTGGCGTGACCGGTTCGGGCTTCATCGTTCTGGCCGCCACCCTGTCCGCTGTGGGCCACCTGCCGGTCGCCGGTCTGGCGCTGATTCTCGGCATCGACCGTTTCATGTCCGAAGCCCGCGCACTGACCAACCTGGTGGGTAACGCTGTTGCCACCATCGTTGTGGCCAAGTGGGTCAAGGAACTGGACACCGACGTACTGCAATCCGAGCTGGCTTCGGGCGGTCGCGGTATCTCCGACGAGCGCGTTGAAGACGACCTGGGCGTAGCCGAAGGCGCAACCCCAAGCAACGTCAAGTAACACTCGCTGTAAAGGAAAAACCCGCTTCGGCGGGTTTTTTCATGCCTGCCATTTGAGCGTAACGGTCACAGTTGCTGACACATCAGGTGATTGCTGCAATGCCATCAGCTGCCTAGGCTTGAGGCATCGCACTGGAGATCACTCATGCTCGGTCCACTGGCATCACTCAAGGTTCTGGATTTCTCGACATTGCTGCCGGGGCCGTTTGCCTCGCTGTTGCTGGCCGACATGGGCGCCGAAGTGCTGCGCATCGAGTCGCCGACCCGCCTGGACCTGCTGCGCGTACTGCCGCCCCACGACCAGGGCGTGTCGGCCAGTCACGCCTACCTCAACCGCAACAAGCGCAGCCTTGCGCTGGACCTCAAGCAGCCTGCGGCGCTGGAAATCATCAAGCAGTTGCTGCAGGACTACGACATCGTCCTGGAACAGTTCCGCCCCGGCGTGATGGAGCGCCTGGGCCTGGGTTATGGCGCGCTGAAGGCGATCAACCCGAAGCTGATCTACGTGTCGATCACCGGTTACGGGCAGACCGGCCCCTACAGGGATCGCGCCGGCCACGACATCAATTACCTCGCACTGGCGGGACTGGCGAGCTACACCGGGCGCGCCGACAGCGGGCCGTTGCCCTTGGGCATGCAAGTGGCGGATGTCGCCGGCGGCTCGTTGCACGGCGTGATCGGCCTGCTGGCGGCGGTGATCGCCCGGCAGCACACCGGGATGGGCCAGCATCTGGACGTGAGCATGACCGACTGTGCGTTCAGCCTGAACGCCATGGCCGGTGCCGGATACCTGGCCTGCGGCGAGGAGCCGTGCAGGGAAGACCAGGTGCTCAATGGCGGCAGCTTCTACGACTACTACCGTTCGCGGGATGGTCGCTGGCTGTCGGTGGGCAGCCTGGAACCGGATTTCATGAAGCAACTGTGCACGGCGTTGGGGCTGGAGGAACTGGCGGCGCTGGGCTTGTCGCCTCAACCGGCCCAGCGGAAGAAGCTCAAGGACGCGCTGCAGACCGAGTTCGAGAAGCACGACTTTGCCGAGTTGTGCGCGCTGTTTGCCGAGCTCGATGCCTGTGTTGAACCGGTTTTGAGGTTGAGCGAGGCCGTTCAGCATCCGCAGTTGCAGGCACGGGAACTGGTGACCGACGTGCCGCGCGGGGACGGGTCGAGCCAGGCGCAGATGGCCTGCCCATTGAAGTTTTCCGAGGGGTTGCCGGCGCCGAGGCATATCGGTGCGGCGCTGGGGGAGCATACAGACCAGGTGCTGGGGGAGTTGGGGTTTGGTGCGCAGCGGATAGAGGAACTGAGGCGTGCCAAAGTGATTCTCTAGTGCCTGTCAGGCCGCCATCGCCAGCAGGCTGGCTCCCACAATAGATCTGTGGCGTATCGATGATCCCCTGTGGGAGCCAGCCTGCTGGCGATGAGGCCGGCCCAAACACCACAAATCCGACCTATTCGACCCGCATCTCTCCACTGAACACCAGCGTGCTCCGGCACCGTCGGCACAAATACCGCCGCCCCTGCCGCACCAGGCTATGGCGTTGCGCCGAAAACGGGAAATCGCTGTCCGCGCACGGGCACTTGTAGATGTAGCGGGTCACGCTCCGCCGCTTGACGTCATAGGTGTGGCAACGATTGGGCGGCAGTTCGTACACGCCGCGCATGATCAATTGCCACTCTTCGCCGTGGGGCTGGATACGGTCGCCAAACAACTGGTGAGCGATCAGGTGCGCAACCTCGTGGGCCACGGTCTGCTTGAGGAAGTCTTCGGTGTTTTCCCGGTACAGCTGCGGATTGAAGCGCAGCAGGTTCTCGTGCAGGTGCGCGACCCCGGCTTTTTGCCCGCGCAGCTTGAGGCTCACCACGGGGCGTTTGAAGGTTCGTTTGAAAAAGGATTCAGCTTGTTGGAAACAGTCTTCGACGCGGGTATTGAGTTGCTCGGGCATGCTTGATGGATCTCCAGAGACGTCGAGTATGCCGCAACCCTGGGGCCTTGCGAATCGTGGAAGTGCCGAATGGTCATCGCCGGGCATGAGAAGGCCGCCTTGCGGCGGCCTGTATTGGCAGATCTGGTTTTTTTGATGTGTTGCTAATTCGTATAGACCGGCCCCACGCCGAGTCCCCAGACAATCACGGTAAACGCCATGATGGCCACCAGCACCACCAGGCCCACCGCAAGCACCGAACTGGAAAACAGGAATCCCTCGTCTGATGGAATGTTCATGAAAGTAGGCAAGCCTACGTACAACAGGTACACCGTGTAGCAGATGGCCGCCGTCCCGACGATCATCCCCAGCCACATATGTGGGTACAGCGCCGCGAGGCCGCCAATGAACAGCGGGGTCGCGGTATAGGTCGCAAACGCAACGCAACGGGCCAGGCTCGGATTCGCGTCATAGGTGCGAGCCATCCAGTGGATAAACGCGCCCATGACAGCAACGCCCCCGAGCATCGCCAGGTACGACATGATCGTCATCCATAGCGCGCTTTCTGTCGTCAGCATCACCGGCGCTCGACTGCCGATGACCCAGCCGACCTGTGTGGTGCCGATAAACGCCGACACGGCGGGGATCGCCGCCAGAATCAGCGTGTGGGTCAGGTACATGTGGCTGATGCTTTCCTCTTGGTCGCCACGGATTTCTTTCCATTCCTGGTCGGGGTGGGTGAAGAGCCCCACTACGTGATGGATCATGCCAGTCACTCCTCTTGTTTTTACCGTCGCCCCCCAGTGGAGCGCCTACAGGCCAAAGTGGCCTCGTAAGTAAAGGTCTGGATATGTGTGCGACCTTAATTCGCAGTATAGAAAGGTCTTAACCCCGCAGGTTGCAGGGCTTTAGAGCAAATCGCGCTGTAAACAGGGCTGTTAATCGCTGCTGGCACTGTCAACCACAGGGGGATCGTGGGTACTTCGCCGACAGCGCGTTTTTGCGTAAAATGCCGGCCTTTCGTCACACCTCACGGATTCCGCGTCATGGGCACTCTCACGGTCAACCAGAACAAACTGCAAAAGCGCCTTCGCCGACAGGCCGGTGAGGCTGTCGCCGATTTCAACATGATTGAAGACGGCGACAGGGTCATGGTCTGCCTGTCCGGCGGCAAGGACAGCTACACCATGCTCGATGTGCTGATGCATTTGCAGAAGGTCGCGCCGATCAAGTTCGAAATCGTCGCCGTGAACATGGACCAGAAGCAGCCGGGCTTCCCGGAGCATGTGCTGCCGGCCTACCTGAAAGAGCTGGGCATCGAGTACCACATCGTCGAGAAAGACACTTACTCGGTGGTCAAGGAGCTGATCCCGGAAGGCAAGACCACCTGCTCGCTGTGCTCGCGCCTGCGTCGCGGCACGCTCTACACCTTTGCCGATGAAATCGGCGCGACCAAGATGGCCCTCGGTCACCATCGCGACGACATCGTCGAGACGTTCTTCCTCAACATGTTCTTCAACGGTTCGCTCAAGGCCATGCCGCCGAAACTGCGCGCCGACGACGGCCGCAACGTGGTGATCCGCCCGCTGGCTTACTGCAACGAGAAAGACATTCAGGCCTATTCGGACCTCAAGCAATTCCCGATCATCCCGTGCAACCTCTGCGGTTCGCAGGAAAACCTGCAGCGTCAGGTGGTCAAGGAGATGTTGCTGGACTGGGAACGCAAGACCCCGGGCCGTACCGAAAGCATCTTCCGCAGCTTGCAGAACGTGATCCCCTCGCAATTGGCGGACCGCAACCTGTTCGACTTCACCAGCCTGCGTATCGACGAGACCGCGATGTCGCGGTTCGTAAACGTTGTAAACCTCTAAACACAATCACTGTGGGAGCCAGCCTGCTGGCGATTGCGGTGGGTCAGACACTTCATTGTTGACTGATCCGCCGCCATCGCCAGCGGGCTGGCTCCCACAGTGGTCTATTTACCTACTCATCAGGAGAGGGCATGCGCGATTACAAGTGGCTGCACGAATACTGTCTGAACCGCTTCGGTTCCGCAGCCGAACTGGAAGCCCATCTGCCCGTTCCCAAGACTCCCGCGCAATTGCGCAAGATCAGCGACGACCGCTACCTCTCGACCATGGCGCTGCGCGTGTTCCGCGCCGGGCTCAAGCACAGCCTGGTGGATGCCAAGTGGCCGGCCTTCGAAGAAGTGTTCTTCAAGTTCGACCCGGAAAAAGTCGTGCTGATGAGCGCCGAACACCTTGAGCGCCTGATGCAGGACGCGCGGATCATCCGCCACCTGGGCAAGCTCAAGAGCGTGCCGCGCAATGCGCAGTTCGTGCTGGACGAGGCCCATGGACGGGGTAGCTTTGGTGCGTTGATCGCCGATTGGCCGGTGACCGATATTGTCGGGTTGTGGACGTACCTGAAAAAGCGCGGCCATCAATTGGGTGGGCTGTCGGCTCCGCGATTCCTGCGCATGGTCGGCAAGGACACCTTTGTGCCGAGCTATGACGTGGTGGCGGCGCTGAACGCGCAGAAAGTCATCGACAAAGTGCCGACCAGCCTGCGGGACCTGGCCACGGTGCAGGGCGTGTTCAACCAGTGGCATGAAGAAAGCGGCGGGCGGCCGATGAGCCAGATTTCGATGATGCTCGCCTACACAGCCAATCATTGAGACCGCGTCGACTCCATCGCGAGCAGGCTCGCTCCCACAGGGGAATTGTGTCGTCCACAAAACCTGTAGGAGCGAGCCTGCTCGCGATGGCGATCTGTCAGGCGACGGAAATCTCGCCCTCGCCAGCCAGTTTGCGATTCAACTGAAACCGCCACCGCACATACAACAGTGCCGAGCAGAACACCGCCAGGCTCGCGCCCATTTCCAGCAAACCGAACACCTGCCGGTTCGGGTCATACGCCGCCAGTGCGCCCTTGATGAAATACAGGTTCACCACAAAACACATCCACGAATGCCCGCGTGCGCTGCCGACGATCATCCCTGGCGCCAGCAACAGCAGCGGCACCAGTTCGATCAGCAGAATCACCCACGGCCGCGCGCCATGCAGGTCGGCGACCGCCAGGTAGTAGGCGCAGAGCAGCCCCACAAGGCCGAAATAGCACAACAGGCTGATGACACGCATCGCCCGAACCCGCGGTTCGAGCCATTCGATGGACGGCAGGATCTTCGGCTTTTTCGCCATCTCAGCTCACCAGTTTTTGCGCGGTCTTCGCCAGCCGCAGGCCCAGGGCCCGGCACAGCGCCACTTCATGTTCATTCAAACCCAGTTTGCCATCGGCGCCGGCGTGATGACTGGCGCCGTACGGGGTGCCGCCGCCACGGGTTTCCAGCAATGCGGATTCGCTGTACGGCAGGCCGGTGATCAGCATGCCGTGGTGCAGCAGCGGCAGCATCATCGACAGCAGCGTGGTTTCCTGACCGCCGTGCAGGCTGGCGGTAGAGGTGAACACGCCAGCCGGTTTGCCCACCAGCGCGCCCGTCAGCCACAGGTTGCTGGTGCCGTCGAGGAAGTACTTGAGCGGCGCGGCCATGTTGCCGAAACGCGTCGGGCTGCCAAGTGCCAGGCCCGCGCAGTTCTTCAGGTCGTCGAGGCTGGCGTACAGCGCGCCTTCATCCGGAATATCCGGCGACACCGCTTCGCACTCGGTGGAGATCGCCGGCACGGTACGCAGTCGCGCTTCCATCCCGGACTGCTCGACACCACGTGCAATCTGCCGCGCCATTTCATTGGTCGAGCCGCTGCGGCTGTAATACAGGACCAGAATGTACGGCGCACTCACGGCAGCAACTCCAGTACATTCTCCGGCGGACGGCCGATGACGGCTTTGTCGCCGACTTCGAGAATCGGTCGCTCCATCAGTTTCGGATGCGCCGCGATGGCCGCGATCAATTGCGCCTCGCTCAGGCTGGCATCAGCGAGGTTGAGGGTTTTGTATTCGTCCTCGCCGGTGCGGAGCAGCTGCCGGGCGCTGAGGCCGAGCTTTTTCAGCAGGCTCTGCAATTGCGCGGCGTCCAGCGGGGTCTCGAGGTAGCGGACCACGGTCGGGGTCAGGCCACGGGCTTCGAGCAGTTCGAGCGCACCGCGGGATTTCGAGCAGCGCGGGTTGTGATAAAGCGTCAGATCGGTCATGTGCGGGTCGCATCTTGCGTAAGGTGGCGGCTATTCTAACCGTGCAGCGCGTAATCCAGAACCTTGGGAGGCGATGGGTCGCAGGCGCATTCAATTTTGAACAAGGAACACGACATGACAAGGCGACTGGCAGCGGCACTGGCGATCTTCGGGACGCTGATGCTGGGGGGCTGCGGCAACGACTATGGCATCGATCAGAACGGCCAGAAAGTCGCGGCCGAACGTCTGGACAAACAATGGCTGGTGCTCAATTACTGGGCCGAATGGTGCGGCCCGTGCCGGACCGAAATCCCGGAGCTGAACGGGCTGGCCGAGCAGTTGAAGGACAAGAAGATCGGCGTGTTCGGGGTCAACTTCGACAATGTGCAGGGTGAAGAACTGAAAAGCGCCAGCGAGAAGCTGGGCATCAAATTCACCGTGCTGGCGCAGGATCCGGCGGAGCTGTTCGAACTGCCGCGCAGCGAGGCGTTGCCGGTGACTTACATCATCGATAACAAGGGCAAGGTGCGTGAACAGTTGATGGGCGAGCAGACGGCGGCGGGGGTGATGGCAAAGCTCGAAGCACTAAAAGCAACCAACTGACTCACGGACCTGTAGGAGCCGGCTTGCCGGCGATTGCGGTGTATCAGACGACATCAATGTCGATTGACCCGCCGCCATCGCCGGCAAGCCGGCTCCTACAGGTGTGTGTCAGGCGAAATCATCGTTGGCTGGCCGGCAGGGTCTCAGCCTTCTTCAAGCCACCAACGCAGCGGCTTGCCTTCGGCCGGCCAGAAGCGCATCTGATCGATCGGCGAAACATCCCAGCGCTGGACGTTTTCCAGGGCCTGGAGGAAGCGTTTTTCCTGTTCCATGATGGCCGGCGCACACAGCTTGCGAGTGCTGCCGACCTTGCCGAAACTCAGTTTGTCGCCATCGAGCGTATACGGCGCGAACCAGTGGTTGCAGCCGCCATTGCCATAAGCCCGACCATCCTCACCGAGGGTGACGGTCAGGTGGCTGTAATCCATCAGCGGACGCTCGCCGATCCATTCGAGAATGTAGCTGCGGTTCTGTTGCAGTTGCACCGGCTCGGCGGCGCAGCCCAGCAGGCTGGCACCGACCATGGCGGTCAGAGCGAGGCGTTTCATCACGCGGGCTCCTGGCATTTCGGGCACAGGTGTTTTTCGCCGACGGACTTCCAGCCCAGCTCGGCAATCCGCGCGTTGGCGGCAGGCTTTTCAGCCTTGTTGCCCAGCTTGGCGTCGACCGCGAACTCGAAGCTCAGTTCTTTGGCACAGCTGTCGCAGTTGACGTTCCAGGTGTGGATCGCCAGCTCGCCGAACACCGGGCCACTGGCGACCGCAACCCATTGGCCGGGCGGGTTGATCAGGTGGCGAACCGTTTCGACGGTCAGGCGCATGGACAAGTCCTTGGCACCTTTGAGGGTCACGACCAGCACGTCATTGTTGCGAATCGAGCCGCCGTTGCCGGTGACTTGATAACGCCCCGGCACGAGGGCGCGGCATTCGGTGAGGGTGTGTTGCGGGTTCATCAGGCTATAGCGGAAATCGTGTTCGACCATGGGTCCTCCAAATATGCGCGGCATGCTAGCACGGACATCGACGCCGCACCGCGCAGGGAGATGACCTTCGATCCGGTTCAGCCAGCGTCGACCTGATTTTGCAGGTGTCCGGCCGCCCAGGCCGCAATGTTCTGCAACGTTGTCGCCGCAATGGCGCCCAGGGCTTCACGGGTCAGGAAGGCCTGGTGAGCGGTGACGATCACGTTAGGGAAGGTCAGCAAGCGCGCCAGCACGTCGTCCTGCAGTGGCAGGTCGGAACGGTCCTCGAAGAACAGCTGTGCCTCTTCTTCATAGACATCCAGCCCCAGATACCCCAGCTGGCCGTCCTTCAACGCGTCGATCAGCGCCGGCGTATCCACCAGACCGCCGCGCCCGGTATTGATCAACATGGCACCGGGTTGCATGTGCGCCAGCGACTCGCGGTTGATCAGGTGTTTGCTCTGCTCGTTGAGCGGGCAGTGCAGGCTGATGATCTGCGACTCGGCCAGCAGTTGCGGGAGGCTCATATAACGAGCGCCTAGGGCTTCGACCTGCGGATTGGGGTAGGGGTCATAGGCCAGGAGCTGGCAGCCGAAACCGTTCATGATTTTCGCGAAGGTCGCGCCAATCTGCCCGGTGCCGACCACCCCGACCGTCTTGCCCACCAGGTCGAAGCCGGTCAACCCGTGGAGGCTGAAATCGCCTTCGCGGGTTCGGTTGTAGGCGCGGTGCAAGCGGCGGTTGAGCGCCAGGATCAGCGCGACCGCATGTTCGGCCACCGCATGGGGCGAGTAGGCCGGGACCCGCACGATCGACAATCCCAGGCGCTTGGCCACTGCCAGATCGACATGGTTGTAACCGGCCGAACGCAGGGCGATCAGGCGTGTGCCGCCCGCCGCCAGGCGTTCGAGCACCGGCGCGCTGAGGTCATCGTTGATGAAGGCACAGACCACCTCGTGGTGTTCCGCCAGTGCTGCAGTGTCCAGGCTCAAGCGTGCCGACTGGAAGTGCAGCTCGATGCCGGCGGGGAGGTCGGCGGCGAGAAAACTGTCGCGGTCGTAGGTCTGGCTGCTGAAAAGAATGGTGCGCATGGCGTCCTCCTGGAAAATCACGCGGTGTGCCTCGTACTGAAAACCTCAGGCTCACCTCGATCCCTGTAGGAGCTGGCTTGCCAGCGATGGGGCCCTCGAATTTTGCATCGTCTTCGAGGTCGTCATCGCTGGCAAGCCAGCTCCTACAGGGGGATTGCGTTGAGACTAGCGCTGATGGCGATCAACGCCATTGCGTTGCATCAAGCATTTATACGCGCATGCGCCGCCAGGCGATTGATCGCGCGGTCGAGGTCTTCCAGGGCGACAGGGGCTTTCGGGTCCTGTTGCTTGAGCAGGGTTTCACTGCGCTGGCAGGCCGCGCGCAGTTGCGGCACGCCGCAGTAACGGGTCGCGCCGTGCAGGCGATGGACCCGCTCGATCAGCGCGTTGTGATCGTTGGTTTCCCGGGCCACGCGAATCGCCTCTCGGTCGGCTTCCAACGACGCCAGCAACATCGCCAGCATGTCCGCCGCCAGATCCGCCTTGCCGGCGGCCAGGCGCAAACCCTCCTCATGGTCCAGCACCTGCAAGTCCTGGGCGTTGCCATGGCTGTCGCCGGAGCGCTCCGGCCCTTGATTGCGCAACGCAAGGCCGGTCCACTTCAACACCACCTGGGCCAGTTGCCGTTCGCTGATCGGCTTGGTCAGGTAATCGTCCATGCCGCTCTGCAGCAGCGCGCGTTTTTCGTTGGCCATGGCGTGGGCGGTGAGGGCCACGATCGGCAGCGGTGTGCTATGCCGTTCGCTTTCCCATTGGCGAATGGTTTCGGTGCTCTGGCGTCCGTCCATGCCAGGCATCTGCACGTCCATCAACACCAGGTCGAAGGTCTCGTTCTGCACCGCCTTGACCGCGGCGTACCCACTTTCCACCGCAAGCACTTTGGCGCCGAGGTCTTCGAGCAGGGTTTGCACCAGCAGCAGGTTGGCCGGATTGTCGTCGACACACAGCACCTTCGGCGCACGGCTCGATACCGGTTCGCCGGGATCGCTGCGTTGCTGGCGCGGATTGACCAGATCGGACAACGCTCGGCGCAGCTTGCGGGTGCACGCCGGTTTGGCCTGAAGCTGACTGTGCGGGTTGGGTACCGAGAGGTGGAACAGCGTCTGTTCGGTGGTCGGGCATAGCACCAACACTTTGCAGCCGAGGTGTTCGAGGTCCCAGATGTGTTGGTTGAGACGTTCTGGCGGCATGTCGTTGCTGGTGATGCCGAGCACCGCGAGGTCGATGGCCACATCGGTCTGGTGTGCGCCGGTGACGCCATTGGTCAGGCTTTCCAGGGTGTTGAACGGCGTGACTTCCAGGCCACAGTCTTCCAGCTGATGCTGCAACGCCTGACGGGCCAGTTCGTGGTTTTCCAGTACCGCGACCCGACGCCCGAGCAACGGCGCAGCGGGCAGGTCCTCGGCATCGTCACGGGTTTTCGGCAGGCTCAGGCTGATCCAGAATTCCGAGCCTTCCCCCGGCGTACTGTCGACGCCGATCTCGCCGCCCATCTGTTCGATCAGGCGTTTGGAAATCACCAGGCCCAGACCGGTGCCGCCGGGTTGCCGCGACAGCGAGTTATCGGCCTGGCTGAAAGCCTGGAACAACGCGCGCACATCCTCGGTCGACAGGCCGATGCCGGTGTCCTGGATGCTGATGCGTAGTTGCACGCTGTCTTCGTGTTCTTCTTCGAGCATGGCGCGGGCGACGATGGTGCCTTCGCGGGTGAACTTGATCGCGTTGCTCACCAGGTTGGTGAGGATCTGCTTCAGTCGCAGCGGGTCGCCCACCAGCGACAGCGGCGTGTCGCGGTACACCAGGCTCACCAGTTCCAACTGTTTGGCATGGGCGGCGGGGGCGAGGATGGTCAGGGTGTCCTGCAGCAGGTCGCGCAGGTTGAACGGAATATGGTCGAGCACCAGTTTGCCGGCCTCGATTTTCGAGAAGTCGAGGATCTCGTTGATGATCCCCAACAAGCTGTCGGCGGACTTTTCGATGGTGCCCAGGTAGTCGAGCTGACGCGGGGTCAGTTCGCTTTTTTGCAGCAAGTGGGTGAAGCCGAGAATGCCATTGAGCGGCGTGCGGATTTCATGGCTCATGTTGGCGAGGAATTCGGATTTGATCCGGCTCGCCTCCAGGGCTTCCTTGCGCGCCAGGTCCAGCTCGATGTTCTGGATTTCGATGGTTTCCAGGTTCTGGCGCACGTCTTCGGTGGCCTGGTCGATGCTGTGCTGCAATTCTTCCTGGGCATTCTGCAGGGTGCCGGCCATACGGTTGATGCCGGACGCCAATTCATCCAGTTCCTGACTGCCGAGCGGTGGCAGGCGCGTTTCCAGGTGACCGTCCTTGAGTTGCGCCACCGCTTGTTTGATCTGGCTCAGCGGCCGATTGATCGTGCGGCCCATGCGCAAGGCCAGCAGCGCCGCGCCGAGCAGGCCCGCGCCGATCAATAGCAGGCTGGCGAACAGGCTGCGATAGCCGCGCAGCAGCATGCCGTTGTGGGACAGTTCGAGTTCGACCCAGCCCAGCAGGCGGTCGGCTTCTTCGGGAATCAGGTCGCCGGCGAGGTTGCGGTGCTTGCCGAACACCGGCAGCAGGTAACGCGTCGCATCGTTGCCACTGCGTCGCAGCATCTGCGAGCCATTGCCCAAGGGCGCCTGGTTGAGCATGGTCGGGCCGGCGTGGGCGAGGGGCGAACGGTCTGCGGCGAGGAAGGTCACCGCACGGACGTCGGGGGTTTCCAGGGATTGGGTGGCGATGCGTTCCAGCAGCTCGGTGTCCCTGTGGCCCATGGCCGGGGCGACGAGGGGGGCGAGTTGTTCGGCGATCATTTCGCCGCGCTGCATGAGTTGGGTTTGCAGGTCCGATTGCTGCATCCAGGTAAAATAGCCGCCCAGCACCAGAGCCATCAGGCTGGTCGGAAGCAAGGTCAGCAACAGCACGCGGCCTTTAATTCCCAGTTTCTTGAGCACGCCTCTCTCCTGCATCCAGCCATTTAGGAACCTGCGCGTACGTCCGGCACGCGCCACTGGGGCAGTGTAGCGATTTGCAGGCGGGCATTCTTCGTAAAATTGATGTCGTCATTCGTCGGGCTGATCGCCGCTCAGGCCTCGCGGGCAAACCTTGGGTTGCCCCCGGCGAGGCAATCTTGAATAATCGTCAACTGAGAATTATTTGCAGATACTCATGACTCCCATCTCTGTTGGCCATCCCCGAATCCTTTCCATCGAAGACGATCTGGTGCTCGGTGCCTATGTGCACGAGCAACTGGGCCGCAGCGGTTTCCAGGTGACCTGGTGCCAGAACGGGCAGGAAGGCCTGGCGATCGCCCGCGAACAGGCGTTCGATGTGGTGCTGATGGACATCCTGCTGCCGGGTATGGATGGCTTGAACATACTGACCCAATTGCGCCAGAGCCATTCCACGCCGGTGGTGCTGATGTCGGCGCTGGGGGCCGAAGCGGATCGCATCAGCGGTTTCCGCCTCGGTGCCGATGATTACCTGCCCAAGCCCTTCAGCATGGCCGAATTGCGCGTGCGCATCGAAGCGATCCTGCGGCGCGTGGCGCTGGATCGCCGGCCCGCACCGGAACCGGTTGAGCCGGCGGCGGACAGCCTGCAGTTCGACGAGGAGCGGTTCGAGGTGTTCTTCGGTGAGCACGCCGCCGGCCTGACCCGCAGCGAATACCGTTTGCTCGACACGCTCAACCGCAACGGCGATGAGGTATTGAGCAAGGCCTTCCTTTATCAGCACGTCCTGCAGCGGGGATATGCGGCCCACGACCGCAGTCTCGACATGCACATCAGCCAGATCCGTCGCAAGCTCAAGGCCATCGGCTACACCGAGCGGGAAGTGCGCACGGTCTGGGGCAAGGGCTACGTGTTGAGTGCCGATCATGAAGTGGTCTGACCTGCCGGGCAGGCATTCGTTGTTCTGGAAACTCGCCTGTCTGCTGGTGGCGTTCTGTCTGCTGATGATCTGGCTCAGTTGGTCCTGGGGCCGCTACATGGAGGAACGCAACCAGTTTCTGTCGGACGAGGCCCGCGGCACCCTGACGCGCTACGCCACCGAAGCCGAGCAGGCGTGGCTACAGGGGCAGAGTGCAGGTGTCGATGACTGGCTGCAGTCGATGCGCGAGCGTGAAAAAGGCTGGGCGGGCGTCATTGGCGGCGATTTACAGTCGTTGAGCAGCTATCCGTTGACGGACCAGGAAATCGAGCGCCTGACCTTTCTGCGCGGCCTGGACTGGCCCATCCACAAAAAACGACTGCCCTGGCTGCGCGTGCCGTTTCCCGGCGACTCATCCGCCGGAAGCCTGGTGATCGAACTGCCCAAGCGCTTCATGCCCGGGCGCTATCGAGTGTTCTGGCGGGTGATCACCAACGGTGTGATCCCGGGGCTGTTTACCTTGCTGTTGTGTGTCGGGCTGTATCGCTTGCTGGTGGTTCCGCTCAATCAACTGCGCGAGCAGGCCAATGCCTGGCGCGCCGATCAATTGGGCGTGCGTTTGTCACAGCACACCACCAACCGTTCCGATGAACTGGGTGAACTGGGCCGCGCGTTCGATCACATGTCCGAACGCCTGCAAAGCACGGTGGCCCTGCAACAACAGCTGCTGCGCGACTTGTCCCATGAATTGCGCACGCCGTTGAGCCGCTTGCGTGTAGCCAGCGAGGGCGAGCAAAGCCTGGCGCAACTGCGCGAACGCATCGGCCGTGAAGTCGACGGCATGCAACGCCTGGTCGAGGACACGCTGCAACTGGCCTGGCTCGACACCGAACGCTCGCCGTTGCCCGACGAAGCGATCCAGATTCAGGCGCTGTGGGAAATGCTCACGGAGAACGCCTGCTATGAAAGCTGCTGCCCCACTGATCAATTACAGTGCCTGGTGGATTCATCCTGCTGGGTGCGCGGCAATCTCAACACCCTGGCTCAGGCCCTGGAAAACATTCTGCGCAATGCCATTCGTCATTCGCCGAAGGGCGGCGTTGTGCGTCTGGATGGAAGGCGTGAAGGCCGGTACTGGCATCTGTGGCTGGAGGATGAGGGCGGCGGGGTGGCTGAAGAGGACCTGGAGCGGATCTTCTCGCCGTTCACCCGGCTGGATGGTTCGCGTCCCGGTAATGGTGGCTTCGGGTTGGGATTGAGCATTGCGAGAAATGCGGTGCAGCGCCAGGGCGGGCAGCTTTGGGCTGAAAACACCGGGGCGGGGCTGCGGCTCAACATGCGGTTGTTGGCGGATGCCGGTGGCATCAGTGATGACGCCATCGCGAGCAGGCTCGCTCCTACAATGGGTGCGTGCAGGCCGCAAAGTGTGTGACCGCATCTGATCCCCTGTAGGAGCGAGCCTGCTCGCGATGGGGCCCTCAGGGTCAACATCACGAGAAAGTCTCACCGCTGGTGAGGTAAATATCAGAACTAAGCAACGTCGATCTGTAAGACCTGCCAATCTGAAGTAAAAGTCGCACCACCGGTGCGACAGTTTCTTGGGCGCACAACCTGATCATTTTCACCCTATAAAAGAACCGCTAAACGTTGAGCTATTCGGAGGCATCCACATACGTCCGGAAAGTGTCAGCACCGCTGACACAAATTGCGCCCATCGGAAGATGTTCAGGCTGAGAGCTTCAGCAATTGCCCTGTCTACTCCGCATTAACAGATTAGAGTTGAACTGATTCCTTATTCCCATAAGCCATAAGCACCGCACTTTGCGTGATATGGCCTGCGAACGTTTGCCGGTATGATAGGCGCCCCCGCAGTCTGGATTGCGAATACGCCATGACCTTGCAGTACCCAACCATCGCCGATTGCGTCGGCAACACTCCGCTGGTCCGTTTGCAGCGCCTGCCCGGCGCCACCAGCAACACCCTTTTGCTCAAGCTCGAAGGGAACAACCCGGCGGGTTCGGTCAAGGACCGTCCGGCGCTGTCGATGATTACCCGCGCCGAGTTGCGCGGGCAGATCCATGCCGGCGATACGCTGATCGAAGCGACCTCCGGCAATACCGGAATCGCCCTGGCGATGGCTGCCGCGATCAAGGGTTACAAGATGATCCTGATCATGCCGGACAACTCCAGCGCCGAGCGCAAAGCCGCGATGACGGCGTATGGCGCCGAACTGATCCTGGTGACCCAGGAAGAAGGCATGGAAGGCGCGCGCGACCTCGCTCAGCGAATGGAAGCCGAAGGCCGTGGCAAGGTGCTGGACCAGTTCGCCAACGGTGACAACCCGGAAGCGCACTACACCACCACCGGCCCGGAAATCTGGCGCCAGACCGAGGGCACCATCACTCATTTCGTCAGCTCGATGGGCACCACCGGTACCATCATGGGCGTGTCGCGCTACTTGAAAGAGCAGAGCGACAGCGTGCAGATCATCGGCCTGCAACCGATGGAAGGCTCGGCGATTCCGGGCATCCGTCGCTGGCCGCAGGAATACCTGCCGAAGATTTACCAGGCCGATCGCGTGGACCGCATCGTCGACATGGCGCAAAGCGAAGCCGAGGACGTGACCCGTCGCCTGGCCCGCGAAGAAGGCATCTTCTGTGGCGTGTCCTCGGGCGGTGCCGTGGCAGCGATGCTGCGCCTGTCCAAAGAAGTTGAAAACGCGGTGATCGTCGCGATCATCTGCGACCGTGGCGACCGTTACCTGTCGACCGGCATTTTCGACGCGCCCAACTGATGGCCAAGCATGAGAGAGGCCTGCGCTTCCAGCCCACCGGCGGCAGCAAGGCCCCGCAAATTCCGACCGGCAAGAAGCAGCGCCTGACCATCGAGCGCCTGGCCAATGACGGTCGCGGTATCGCGTTTTTTGAAGGGCGCACCTGGTTCGTCATCGGCGCTTTGGCCGGTGAAGAAATCGAGGCGCGCGTGCTGGGTGCCCACGGCAAAGTCGTCGAGGCGCGCACCGAACGTGTGTTCCAGGCCAGCGAACTGCGTCGCCCGGCACCCTGCGCCCATGCCGGTCGCTGCGGTGGTTGCAGTGTTCAGCATCTGCCCCACGTCGAACAACTCGCCCTGAAACAGCGCATGCTCGCCGAGCAACTGTCGAAGGTCGCGGGTGTCGAACCCGAAGAGTGGGCAGCGCCGTTGAGCGGTCCGGAATTCGGTTACCGCCGTCGCGCCCGGGTGGCGGTACGTTGGGACATGAAGGCGAAAAAACTCGAAGTCGGATTCCGCGCAGCAGGCAGTCAGGACATCGTGGCGATCAACGAATGCCCGGTGCTGGTACAGCCTTTGCAGCCGATCATGACCCGCTTGCCGGAGATGTTGCGACGCTTGAGCAACCCGAAGGCGCTGGGGCACGTGGAATTGTTCAGCGGTTCGTCGTTGGCCGTCCTGTTGCGGCACATGGCGCCGCTGTCGGAAGCCGATCTGACGATCCTCAAGGATTTCTGTGCGTTCCATGAAGCCCAGTTGTGGTTGCATGGCGAGGGCGAACCTCAACCGGTCGATGCCGAGCAGTCACTGGGCTATCGACTGGAGCAGTGGGATCTGGAACTGGCCTACCGGCCGGGGGATTTCATTCAGGTCAATGCCGGTGTCAACGAAGCCATGGTTGCCCAGGCGCTGGACTGGTTGAAGCCGAAAGCGGATGACCGCGTTCTCGATCTATTCTGTGGATTGGGTAACTTCGCCTTGCCGCTGGCCAAAGCCGTTCGTGAAGTGGTGGCGGTCGAAGGTGTGCAGACCATGGTCGAGCGGGCGGCTGCGAATGCTGCTAGTAACAATCTGCATAACACCCGGTTTTTTCAGGCCGATTTGTCCCAGCCTTTGACCGATGCCGAATGGGCGCGCGAAGGCTTTTGTGCGGTACTCTTGGACCCACCGCGTGACGGTGCTTTCGAGGTCGTGCGCAAGCTCAAGTCACTGGGCGCGGAACGATTGGTGTATGTGTCGTGCAACCCGGCCACGCTGGCGCGCGACACCGTTGAATTGATCAAGCAGGGCTACCGGTTAAAACGTGCCGGGATTCTCGATATGTTTCCTCAGACGGCGCATGTCGAGGCCATGGCGTTATTTGAAGCGAGCTAGGATGGCTCGTCTGGTCCGACTGACCGGCCCGCGCAGCACTCGTCATGGCCCCGCGAGTGCACCGGCAACGAAGGTCAGCGATTTGACGCATTGAATCTGCGTCGTAGGGAAGGTAAAGCAAGATGGTACAGGTGAGAGCACACCAGCCGATCAACACCGACGGCAGTATCAACCTCGAGGCCTGGCTCGATCATGCGGTCAGTGTCGATCTGGCACTGGATCGCGAAGCCTTGAAGGAAGCGTGCGAGTTCGCTCGTACGTCTGAACAACAGGCCAATGCGGCGAAAAACCTCTGGTCCGAAGGGACCTCGAGTTTCAGCACGGGCCTTGAGATCGCCGAGATTCTCGCCGACCTCAAACTCGATCAGGATTCGCTGGTCGCCGCGGTCCTGTACCGCGGCGTGCGCGAAGGCCAGATCGAACTGCCGGCCGTGAGCCAGCGCTTCGGTCCGGTGGTCGCCAAACTTATCGACGGCGTGTTGCGCATGGCGGCGATCAGCGCCAGCCTGAGCCCCCGTCAATCCCTGGTGCTGGGCACTCAGGGCCAGGTGGAAAACCTGCGCAAAATGCTCGTGGCCATGGTCGACGACGTACGCGTCGCGCTGATCAAACTGGCCGAGCGCACCTGCGCGATCCGTGCGGTGAAAACCGCCGACGACGAGAAGCGCAACCGTGTCGCCCGGGAAGTCTTCGACATCTACGCGCCGCTCGCCCACCGTCTCGGTATCGGTCACATCAAGTGGGAACTGGAGGACCTGTCCTTCCGTTACCTTGAGCCTGACCAGTACAAGCAGATCGCCAAGTTGCTCCATGAGCGGCGCCTGGATCGCGAGCGTTTCATCGCCGACGTGATGGGCCAGCTCAAGAACGAATTGCAGGCCACCGGCGTCGAGGCCGACATCAGCGGCCGGGCCAAACACATCTATTCGATCTGGCGCAAAATGCAGCGCAAGGGGCTGGAGTTCAGCCAGATCTACGACGTGCGTGCCGTTCGCGTGCTCGTGCCGGAAATGCGCGACTGCTACACCGCGCTCGGCATCGTCCACACCTTGTGGCGACACATCCCGAAAGAGTTCGACGACTACATCGCCAACCCGAAAGAGAACGGCTACCGCTCGCTGCACACCGCGGTGATCGGACCTGAAGGCAAGGTGCTGGAAGTGCAGATCCGCACCCATTCCATGCACGAAGAAGCCGAACTCGGGGTCTGTGCGCACTGGCGCTACAAAGGCACCGACGTCAAATCCGGTTCCAACCACTACGAAGAGAAAATCTCCTGGCTGCGTCAGGTCCTCGAGTGGCACGAAGAACTGGGCGACATTGGCGGTCTGGCCGAACAGCTGCGGGTCGATATCGAACCGGACCGGGTGTACATCTTCACCCCGGACGGCCACGCCATCGACTTGCCGAAAGGCGCGACGCCGCTGGACTTCGCTTACCGCGTGCACACCGAGATCGGTCACAACTGCCGTGGCGCGAAGATCAACGGGCGCATCGTCCCGCTGAACTACAGCCTGCAAACCGGTGAACAGGTCGAGATCATCACCAGCAAGCACGGCACGCCGAGCCGCGACTGGCTGAACCCGAACCTGGGTTACATCACCACGTCGCGGGCGCGGGCGAAGATCGTCCACTGGTTCAAATTGCAGGCCCGCGATCAGAACGTCGCGGCCGGCAAGACCTTGCTCGAACGTGAACTCAGTCGCCTGGGCCTGCCCGCGGTGGACTTCGACAAGCTGGCCGACAAGGCCAACATGAAGACCGCCGAGGACATGTACGCCGCACTGGGCGCCGGCGATTTGCGCCTGGCGCAACTGGTGAACCTGGCGCAGCAACTGGTCGAGCCGGAACGTGGCAACGAGCAGCTGGAGCTGATTCCGCGCAAGGCCACCGGCTACAAACCGGGCAAGCGCGGCGACATCCAGATCCAGGGCGTCGGCAACCTGATGACGCAAATGGCGGGCTGCTGCCAGCCGTTGCCGGGCGATGCGATCGTCGGTTACATCACCCAGGGCCGTGGCGTGAGCATTCACCGTCAGGACTGCGCCTCGGTGCTGCAACTGGCCGGACGCGAGCCTGAGCGGATCATCCAGGTCAGCTGGGGGCCGGTGCCGGTGCTCACCTACCCGGTGGACATCATCATCCGCGCCTACGACCGTTCCGGTTTGCTGCGTGACGTCTCGCAGGTGCTGCTCAACGAGCGGATCAACGTGCTGGCGGTCAATACCCGCTCGAACAAGGAGGACAACACCGCGCTGATGTCCCTGACCATCGAGATTCCGGGGCTGGATGCGTTGGGTCGCTTGCTCGGGCGGATATCCCAGTTGCCGAACATCATCGAAACCCGGCGTAACCGCACGCCATAAGACCTGTAGGAGCGAGCTTGCTCGCGATGGACGTTAACGATGACGCGTGCTTTCTGGATGAGCGCAGCGCTCTCGGGTTCTTCGCGAGCAAACTCGCTCCTACAGTGAGCGGGGCAGAGAGTGATTGATGTACAAACTTGAAGACTTGCTACACCTGATGAGCCGCCTGCGCGACCCGCAGTTCGGTTGCCCGTGGGACATCAGGCAAACCTACGCGACCATCGTCCCGCACACCCTTGAGGAAGCCTACGAAGTGGCCGATGCCATCGAGCGCGGCGACTTCGATCATTTGCAGGGCGAGTTGGGCGACTTGCTGTTCCAGGTGGTTTATTACAGCCAGCTGGCCCGGGAAGAAGGGCGTTTCGAATTCGCCGGCGTCATCGACAGCATTACCCGCAAGCTGATCCGTCGTCATCCCCATGTGTTTCCCACCGGTGATCTGTACGCGCCGCTGGATGTGCCGCGCCTGAGTGAAGAACAGGTCAAGCAACGCTGGGAAGCGATCAAGGCTGAGGAGCGTGCCGAGAAGTCCGCCGCGCCGGAACAACTGTCCTTGCTCGATGACGTGCCTGCGGCGCTGCCGGCATTGTCCCGTTCGGCGAAATTGCAGAAGCGTGCCGGGCAGGTCGGTTTCGATTGGCCGGACGCCTTGCCGGTGCTGGACAAGGTCCGCGAAGAACTCGATGAAGTGCTCGAAGCCATGGCCGACAACGATTCGGCAGCGATTGCCGACGAGGTCGGTGACTTGCTGTTTTCCGTGGTCAACCTGGCGCGGCATTTGAAGGTCGACCCGGAAACCGCCTTGCGCGGCGCCAACAGCAAATTCGAAAGACGCTTCCGTTTTATCGAACAGGCATTGCGCGACACCCACCGTCCCATAGAAGATTGCACCCTCGAAGAGTTGGACGCCCTGTGGGGCGAAGCCAAACGTCAGGAAAAGAATTTGCCCAGCTGCGGTTGAGCAGTGGCCTAAGTGAGAAATAAGCACCATGAGCATTTCCCTTCGCGACCAGTTGCTAAAGGCAGGGCTGGTCAACCAAAAGCAGGCCAAACAGGTCGGCAAAGAGAAGCAGAAACAGCAGCGTCTGGCCCACAAAGGCCAGATCGAACTCGATGACTCCCAGCAGCGTGCCGCTCAGGAAGCGATGGCCGAAAAGGTCAAGCGCGACCAGGAGCTGAACCGTCAGCAGCAGGAGAAAGCCGAGGCCAAGGCCCGTGCCGCGCAGATCAAGCAACTGATCGAGGTCTCGCGCCTGCCGAAGCTGACCACCGAGGATTACTACAACTTCGTTGATGACAAGAAGGTCAAGCGCCTCTCCGTCAACACGCTGATGCGCAACAAGCTCAGCAACGGTTCGCTGGCGATCGTGCACCATGCCGGCGGTTATGAAGTAATCCCCCGCGAAGCGGCCCTGAAGATCCAGGAGCGCGATCCGCAGCGCATCGTTCAACTGAACGTGCAGACTGAGGAAGCGGCAGCCGAGGACGATCCGTATGCGGCCTATCAGATTCCTGATGATCTGATGTGGTAGTTGAGTTGTTACATGTTTGTTGGTATCTGAGTCATTAATAAATTGAACCCGAAAGATTGTATCGATACGATCTTTCGGGTTTTCTTTTGCTGAAAATTAATCAATTCTTATTGAAGGTGCGCGCTGTATTTTTGAGTGCGCATCAAATGGATAAGTGTTTTTTGTATGGGGAGACAGCTTGAAATAAATAATAAATAGGGATATTGATATGTATGTAACTATTGCTTCATTGCGTCACCCCACGTTTGAAATGAATTTCTCAAATGTCCGCACTCCACGGCAGTCAATTACTGATTACGTGGTTAGTGAGCTGGATGTGCGTGCTGCCTATGTGCGCCGAAAACTTGAACTTGCAGCACTTGCGGCTCGTGAAAGTTACCCGCATTCGAGTTGCCTGTTTTTCACCTTGCCCGAGTTTTTCTGGAATGTTCCCTGGCGTGAAGTCGACAGTGAACAGGAGCTGCACGAGCTGACAACCACTTATCTGGAGAAGGTTCCAGTTTACGTAAGGTCATTGATGGCAGATCTGCCCGTTGAACGATTTGGGAGGATCGTCTTGCTCGCAGGAAGTTGTGCAACGTTGATCAAGGTAGGAGAGGGCGAAGGTAGCTATTACGACGTTATCAATTACTTGCTCACCACGACCAACAAGGATTATGAAACTGACACCCCACTCATGTCGATGTGGCCAAAGCGCTATGTGTCCGGCATCGATTTTGGAGAGCACTTTGCTTCCGAGGATGGGTATTGGATATTCAAGTTGTTCGATGAGGTGCTGGTTAAAGTTAAAAAGCTCAGCAGCGTGCAGTCGGAACACAGTTACTTTGGTGGTTATGGCCAAATGTTCGTGAACAGTCTTGTTCCGGGTTGTCCGTTCAGCATCAATTTGTGCCTCGACTATGTCGCGCAAAGAGACGGTGAGCGAGACGACGAATTCGAGCTTGTGGATGCAAAGATTGATTTTCTGATCGCGTGCGGCATGACATTCGATGATGACAAGCATCACCCGTTATCGATTCAGTTTTCCGTCAGGAACGATGGCATGGGCCGCGGCCAGTGCGAGGTCGTGAAGCTTGAGAACGGGTGGATCGTCGATGATTTTCCCTTGGAGGTTATCGACGACAACGTCTATGTGGCGTGTATTCCTGTCGAGTGAACGGTTCGAAGGGCGAAAGCCTGCTTGCATGGGGCAAGCAGGCTGCAGTCAGTCCTTGGTGTTCGCCTCAGCCGTTCGCGGCTTCTCGCTTGTGTTCCTGCAGTTCCAGTTCGGCCTTGTAGCTGTGGGCGTCGGTCTCGGAATGAAACATCCCCACGAGCATGTCTTGTTGGTGTACATCCCAGATCCGGATACCGGCGGCTACGCCTTCATGGGATTTATGTGAATCGTCGCGTTCAGTTACTTTTACAGTCATCTGCTAGCTCCAATCTCTTTGATATCTGCAGCAAGGCGTGTGCAGGACTCTGTTATATGTTTGGTTAGCTTGCTAAGTAAACGACTGAGTTTGGTAAGGGACCTTTGTGGATTTTGCAAAAGTGCTGCAGCCCACGGAATACGCGACATTCGGTCGCAGGGCTTTGAGTTTCATGACAAAAGCTTCATGTTTTCTGGCCGGTCCGCCATGCACACAACCTACAGGAGCCGGCTTTCCGGCGATGACTTACGCACATCCGCGTGAGTGTTGGCTGACCCGCCGCAATCGCCGGCAAGCCGGCTCCTACAGGTGTTGTGTTTTGCCATCAGGTTTTTTTCGAGCATAAAAAAAACGCCCCGAACCAGTCGGGGCGTTTTTGTGTGCAGCGAAGCGGCGGGGTATTACTTACCCTGCCAGCGCTTCAGTACCAGCGTGGCGTTGGTGCCACCGAAACCGAAGCTGTTGCTCATCACGGTGTTGATGGTGGCGTTTTCGCGGGTCTTGGTCAGCACCGGCAGGTCGGCCACTTCCGGGTCCAGCTCGTCGATGTTGGCGGAGCCGGCAATGAAGTTGCCTTCCATCATCAGCATGCAGTAGATCGCTTCGTGAACGCCGGCGGCGCCCAGGGAGTGACCCGACAGGCTCTTGGTGGAGCTGATGGCTGGAGCCTTGTCGCCGAACACTTCACGTACACCTTTCATTTCCGCGACGTCGCCGACCGGAGTCGAAGTGCCGTGGGTGTTCAGGTAGTCGATCGGGGTGTCGACGGTGGACAGCGCCTGCTGCATGCAGCGGATAGCGCCTTCGCCACTTGGGGCAACCATGTCGTAGCCGTCGGACGTTGCGCCGTAGCCAACGATTTCGGCATAGATCTTCGCGCCACGGGCCAGAGCGTGTTCCAGCTCTTCAACCACGACCATGCCGCCGCCACCAGCGATGACGAAACCGTCACGGTCGGCGTCGTAGGCGCGGGAGGCTTGTTCCGGGGTGTCATTGCGCTTGCTGGACAGTGCGCCCATGGCGTCGAACAGGAACGACTGGCTCCAATGCTCTTCTTCACCGCCGCCGGCGAACACGATGTCCTGCTTGCCCATCTGGATCTGTTCCATGGCGGTACCGATGCAGTGAGCACTGGTGGCGCAGGCAGAAGCGATGGAGTAGTTCAGGCCCTTGATCTTGAACGGGGTGGCCAGGCAAGCGGAAACGGTGCTGCTCATGGTCCGCGTCACGCGGTATGGGCCAACGCGCTTCACGCCTTTCTCGCGCAGGATGTCCAGCGCTTCCATCTGGTTCAGGGTCGATGCGCCACCGGAGCCGGCAATCAGGCCGGTACGCGGGTTGGAAACCTGATCTTCAGTCAGGCCGGAGTCGGCGATGGCGTCTTTCATGGCCAGGTAGGCGTAAGCCGCCGCGTGGCCGACGAAGCGATAGATCTTGCGATCGATCAGCTCTTCGAGTGGGAGGTCAATGGAGCCGGAAACCTGGCTACGCAGACCCATTTCAGCATATTCCGGGTTGAACCGGATGCCAGGGCGGCTTGCACGCAGGTTAGCGGAGACGGTCTCTTTGTCATTGCCGAGGCACGAAACGATGCCCAGACCAGTGATAACGACGCGGCGCATGCGAATAACCCTTAGAAGTTGTCAGTGGAGGTGAAAACGCCGACCCGAAGGCCTTCGGCGGTGTAGATCTCGCGGCCGTCGACGCTGACCGAACCATCGGCAATCGCCAGGTTCAGCTTGCCTTTCAACACACGCTTGATCTGAATGTTATAGGTGACTTTCTTCGCGGTCGGCAGGACCTGGCCAAAGAATTTCACTTCGCCCGAGCCCAGCGCACGGCCGCGGCCCGGCAGACCTTGCCAGCCGAGGAAGAAACCGACCAGTTGCCACATGGCGTCGAGGCCCAGGCAGCCTGGCATCACCGGGTCACCTTCGAAGTGACAGGCGAAAAACCACAGGTCCGGAGTGATATCCAGCTCGGCGACCAATTCACCTTTGCTGTACTTGCCACCCTCTTCGCTGATATGGGTGATGCGATCCACCATCAGCATGTTCGGGGCGGGCAATTGCGCGTTACCCTGGCCGAACAGCTCACCGCGACTGCAGCGCAGCAGGTCTTCCCGGGTAAAGGCGTTTTGTTTGGTCATGCGAGCTCCTCAATAGTCCCATGCGGCAGGTGGGGCAAATCTTCCCGGCCGATCGAAGCGTTCATGCCTCGAGTCAGCAGCCTACTCATAGACTATTGCGTTGTGGTGAAAGTCACAGCACCAAGGACATGAAAGTACACTTGTGCACTGAAATTTTTATTCAAGCCCCTTTTCGGGCCTGTTCGGGTGCCTAAGACTGCCGCACTTTCGCCTTTCACGCCAGTCGCAGATGGTCGAAAGGCCTGCACTACTGCACCCATCGCTGCAGAATTTGCTGCAAGTCAGTGCGTTTGAACGGCTTGGCCAGGTAATCGTTCATGCCCGCGGACAGACAGATTTCACGGTCGCCCTGCAAGGCGTTCGCCGTCAGGGCGATGATCGGCAGATCGGTGCAGCCGGGCAGTTGGCGGATCTGCCGGGTGGCTTCATAGCCGTCGATGATCGGCAATCGGCAGTCCATCAGAATCGCTTCGAAAATCAGGCTTTCGGCGCTGCGGACCGCCTGGGCACCGTCGGTGGCGACGCTGACAGTGAAGCCCAGGCTGCGCAACATCGCCTCAATGACCGTCTGGTTGACCGGGTTGTCCTCGACCAGCAGCACGTTGCGACCTTCGCCGTCGCCGCTGCCGGTCGACGCGCGTGGCGTGCGCACCGGCAGCGTCTGTTTATAGAGCGCCAGCGGGATTTCCAGGGTGAACACCGAGCCGCGACCTTCCTCGCTCTGGGCGCGCAATGTCCCGCCCATGCGTTCCGCGAGGGTGCGGGCAATCGGCAGACCCAGCCCGGTACCACCATAACGCCTCGAAATGGAACTGTCGGCCTGCTGGAAGGCGTTGAACATCAGCTCCAGGCTTTCGGCCGAAATCCCAATCCCGCTGTCGCGCACGGTGCAGGTGAACCACAGGAGTTCGTGATCCAGCGACTGCCATTGCGGTTCGATGGAGACGCGCCCCTCTTCGGTGAACTTCAGCGCATTGCCCACCAGGTTCACCAGGATTTGCCGGATGCGTGTCGGGTCGCCCTGAACCTGCAAGGCCTGCATGTCTTCGGGAATCAATAGCGCCAGTTCGAGGCCGCGTTGCGCCGCGCTGTGCTGGAACGACTGGGCGCAACTGTTGATCAGTTCCGCGAGATTGAACGGAATGTGCTCGAGTTCCAGCTCCGAGCGCTCGATGCGCGAGAAGTCGAGAATGTCGTTGATGACCTTGAGCAGGTGTTCGGTGGACTCCGAGGCCAACGCCGCGTACTCGACCTGCTCCTCGGTCATCTCGGTGGTTTCCAGCAGTTGCAGCATGCCGAGCACGCCATTCATGGGTGTACGAAGTTCGTGGCTCATCATCGCCAGGAAATCCGATTTGGCGTTGTTGGCCTTTTCCGCTTCTTCACGGGTCTGGATCAACTGCGCCATGGCTTGATGCTGTTCGCGGCTGGCCTGTTCGAGGCCGCTGGCGAGGTTGTTGATGTGTTGTGACAGCGCGCCGAGTTCGGTGTCGTCGACGATCGGCAGCGGCGTCTTGTAGTCGCCGCTCTGGATCGCCTTGACCGCGTTGCCGATGTCGCGGATCGGTTGCGACAGGCTGCCGGCCAGGCGCCGGGCAATCAGGAAGGTAAACAGCAGGGCGAACAGCGCCAGGATGCCGGCCTTGAACAGGATTTCCTGCTGGCGCTTGCTGAAGGCGTCATTCGACAGCCCGACGATCACCCGCCCCAGGTAATCCTCTGCGGGGGCGGTGGTGGCGACTTTGCTGCCCTGGAAAAAATCATTGTGCAGCGCGATCCGTTGCAGGCGCACCGGCGCCTGGAACACTTCGACCTGTTGCGACAGTGTGTGGGTTTGCGCCGGGTGTTCGACGTACACCAGGATCCGGTTGGCGCTGTCCTGGACCTCCAGAAAACGCACATTCGGCGTGGCCAGGGTGGCCTTGAGCAAGCTTTCCAGCACTTCGTTGTTGCCGGAAATCACCCCGTATTCCGCCGCTGGCGCCAGTTGGTTGGCGATCAGTTGGCCAGTGTGGTTGAGCTCCTGACGCAAATCCTGAATTCGCACGAAGGTAAAGAAGCTGATCAGCAGCAAGGTCAGCAGCAGGGCGGGGCCGAGGCTGATGATCTGGGTGCGGGTATTGATGTCCCAACGGCGACGGAAGGTCATGGGCGGCTTTCTCCTTCGGCCAACTGTGTTGCGACCAGCGCTTCATTAATCTGTTCAATACCTAATGAACGAGCCACTTGCGGGTTACTCAAGACTTTGAAGCGGTTGGCGTAATGCGTGCGCGGCCAGGCGGCCGTTGGCAAGTCGAGCAATTCGTCGAGAATCGCCAGCCAGTCGCTCTGATCGCTGTAACTGCTGGTCAGGCTCCCGGCCCTGACGAATCCGGCGTTCGGGCCGATCAGCGCGGTCTGCCGTGAATAGCTGCTCAACAGCAGGTTCTTCGCGGTTTTCGGGTTGTACAAGTCGGGATCGTCGAGGCCCAACAGCACATCGCTATTTTTCAGCAGCGTTTGCAAGGGACGACTGTCATTGGTGTTGTCCCAGCGTTGGGTGACGATCTCAAGGCCCAGCGGGCGGGCCGCCTGGCGCAGTTCGCTCAGCAGGAATTCACTGTGATTGTCGTACAGCACACCGACCCGTTTGGCCTGGGGCAACAGAAGTCGGGCCAGGCGCAATTGCCGGTCCGGTGGCGGATCGCTCCAGAGCAGGCTCAGATGTTCGGGCAGGGTCGCCCCCAGGCGTTGACGAGCCTGCAGGCGACTGATGCGCAGCACCAGCGTCGCCGGGCCCTGGACTTCTTGCAGGCGCCAGTCGAGGCTCGGCAGGTCCAGCAGGATCAGCCGGGTACTGGCGGGCAACTTGCTTGGTGCCGGCAAGTTCGCCAAAGGCTCAAAGCGTACCGAGTCGCCAGGGCGCAGATCGCCAAGGGCCGTCGCAAAGGCCTGTATACCGGAACTGTCTTCAGCGCCGGTCAACAGAATGTCCGCGGCGCTGGCCGACAGGCTTCCCAGCCAACCGGCAAACACCAGGCACACCCCGGCCAGCAGGCTGCCAAGGGTTGGCGTCTTCCGTGACGAGCGGGGCGACATCTAGAACGCCAGCTCCGCGCTGAAGTACATCACCCGTCGCTGGTCATAGTTGTTGTCGACGAACGTGGTGGGCTGGTGGTCGAGTCGTTGCTGGAGCACGCCGGCCAGTTCCAGGCTGGCCTTGCCAAGGCTGATACGCTTGGCGATACGGGTGTCGACCCGTTCGAAGCGATATCCGTTGAGTGCGTCGTCACCATAATAGAAGAGGGCGCTGTTCCAGCCCTGACCCCAGTTGCGCAGCCAGCCGGCTGAGCCACTGTTGCGTGCGGTCTGGCGGGCATCCAGTGGATTGCTCGCCTGGGCATCGACGTAGGCGTACGTCAGGCGTAACCGGTCGGCACTGCTCAAGTGCCAGTCGAGCTGGGTTTCCGCCCCGGTGAAGCGCGAGCTGTTGGCGTTGCTGGCGATGTACTGATTGTTGCGCAGCGGTTCGCTGATCATGCCGGTGATTTCGTCGTGGAACACCTTCACGTCCACCGCCAGCCCCCACTCGGCGAACAGACCGTTGTAGCCCAGCTCTCTTGAACGCATGCGTTCCTGCTCAAGGTCGCCAGGGCCGCGGGTCCTGACGAAATAGCGGGCGCTGCTCTGGCCGTAGGCCGCGGGTTGCAGGTTGGTCACCCGATAGCTCCAGTTGACGTTGTTCTCGAACATGTCCGGCGAGCGAATGGCCTCTGAATACACCGCGCGCAAACCGTGGCGCGGTGTAATCAGGTAGTTGACCGCCACACGCGGGGTCAGCGAACTGCCGGTCAATCGCGTGTCTTCGAACATCGCACCGCCCTGTAACAGCCAGTGTTCGCTCGCCCGCCACTCGAGTTGGCCGAAGGCCCGCCACGTAGTGTCATCGAGCGTGCCGTTGAAGTAGGTCTCGGAATCGGCCCGGTCGTAACGATAGTTCAAGCCGCTGACCAGTCGTAGACTGTCTGACAGACTGAGGGTGTCCTGCAATTCGAGGTCGTAGCGCGATTCCCGGGTGCTTTGGTCGATGTCGCCGCACAGGGTTTGCCGCGCACCGTTGCGCCACTGGTTCAGTACCTGATTGGCCAGCGCTTGTTCCGCCGCCGTGCCGGCCGGTGCCCCGGGACCGAGGAAACGTTCGATGTTGCGCGCCAGGCGTTCGGTGTAATTCGGGTTCAGTTGCCAGAGGCGGGTCAGCTCGGGGCTGAACGAGACCTCGGCGTCACAAGCGCGCCAGGTCTGCTGGCGATCCCAATGCTGGGCCGAACCTTGAACGTACAGGCTGTGATCGGGATTGATGTCGAGGTTCCAGCGCAAGGAACCTGCATAGTCCTTGGCGATTACGTCGGAATTGTTCCCGGCGGCGGTAATCCCCGAGAACACCGGGCGGTAGGTGTACGGCCGCTGGTTGGCGCCGTCCTTGGCATTCAACTGCCAATCGATACTTTGCCGTTCGTCGAGCGTCTGGCTGACGGCGAGGTTGAAGCGGTTCAAGCGGCGACTGTCGCGGTAGTCGGCACCCGTGCGGTCCGAGTCGAAGCCGTCGTCCTGCTGGCCGGACAGCGACAGGCGCAAGTCGCCATCGTCCCAACCCACACCCTGGCTGGCGTAGAAATCGTCGATACCGCGTTGGCCACGGGTGACTTTCATCCGCGTGCCGTGGCTGTCGGCCGGGTTGCGCGTGATGATGTTGACCACAGCCATCAACGCATTGGCGCCGTAGCTGACCGTGTTCGGCCCGCGAAAGACTTCGATGCGCTCGATGTCTTCCATGGCCACCGGAATATCGCTCCAGTCCACCGTGGCCAGGCCGGCGCGGTACACCGAGCGCCCATCGATCAGGACCTGCATGCGCCGCGCCTCGCTGGCATTGGTGCCGTGGTAGTTCACGGCGGCCTGATTGCCGTTGATGTTGCCGACCATCATTCCCGGCACCAGGCGCAGCAACTCGCTGATGTCCCGGGCGCCGCTGGCGTCGATCAATTCACTGTCGATCACCGTCATGCTCCCAGGAACCGCCGCCGGCGACTGTTTCAGGCGCGTAGCCGTCAGCACGTGCGGCAGCGGGTCGCTGTCGAGGAACAAGTCGTCGGCCAGCAATGGCGGGCTGATGATCAGCGCCAGAACCAGCGGCGAGCGGGGTGAAGCAGCAGCAAACGACACAACACATCCTTGATAGTAAATAACTGGCGCGCATGTTAACCGAGCCGGTCGACTTTTCCAGTCACGATGGCGGCATTTTCCTCGGATTTATTGGTCTTCTTCCTACAAGTGCCGGTAATTGATGCGGGGGCTGGCCGACACTGGGCCGCTCCGTATAATGCCGGCATCGCCACTGGTATGGATTAACGGATTGCATATGACTGAACAGCGCCCGATTGCGGTCCTGGGAGGCGGAAGTTTTGGTACCGCCGTGGCCAATCTGCTGGCCGAAAACGGTCATCAGGTCCGGCAGTGGATGCGAGACCCGGAGCAGGCCGAAGCCATCCGGGTCAATCGCGAGAACCCGCGTTACCTCAAGGGCATCAAGATTCTCCCCGGTGTGGAAGCGGTCACAGACCTGCAAGCCACGCTGGAGGCGTGCGACCTGTGCTTCGTCGCGCTGCCGTCCAGCGCGTTGCGCGCGGTGCTGGTCCCGCACGCCGAACGGTTGAGCGGCAAACTGCTGGTCAGCCTGACCAAAGGTATCGAAGCCCATACGTTCAAACTGATGAGCGAGATCCTCGAAGAGATCGCCCCGCAAGCGCGCATCGGCGTGTTGTCCGGGCCGAACCTGGCGCGGGAAATCGCCGAACACGCGCTGACCGCCACCGTGGTTGCCAGCGAAGACGAAGAGCTCTGCCAGCGGGTTCAGGAAGCGCTGCACGGCCGCACTTTCCGCGTGTACGCCAGCAACGACCGCTTCGGTGTGGAATTGGGTGGTGCGCTGAAGAATGTCTACGCGATCATCGCCGGCATGGCGGTGGCGCTGGGCATGGGCGAAAACACCAAGAGCATGCTGATCACCCGGGCATTGGCGGAAATGACTCGCTTCGCGGTGAATCAGGGCGCCAACCCGATGACGTTTCTCGGGCTCGCGGGTGTCGGTGATTTGATCGTGACCTGCTCATCGCCGAAAAGCCGCAACTATCAGGTCGGGTTCGCCCTCGGCCAGGGCTTGAGCCTGGAGGACGCGGTGACGCGTCTGGGCGAAGTCGCCGAAGGCGTGAACACCCTGAAAGTGCTCAAGGCCAAGGCCCAGGAAGTTGGCGTCTACATGCCGCTGGTCGCCGGGCTGCATGCGATCCTGTTCGAAGGGCGCACGCTGAATCAGGTGATTGAATTGCTGATGCGCGGCGAACCGAAGACCGATGTCGATTTTATTTCCACCAGTGGTTTCAACTGATTGATCAGGGAGAGCGGGCTATGAACGATCCGAAAACAGAGGCCAGGTACGAATCCATCCTGCTGCGGGTGTTGTGGATGATCGTCTTCTTGCTGGTCTGGCAGGTGGCGCAGTTCATCCTCGGCGCCGTGGTGCTGGTGCAACTGGTCTATCGTTTGATCTATGGCGCGCCAAGCGCCAGCCTGATGAACTTCGGTGACAGTCTGAGCCAGTTTCTGGCGCAGATCGGTCGTTTCGGCACCTTTCACAGCGACCAGAAACCCTGGCCGTTCGCCGACTGGCCGTCGCCGCGTACGCCGGAAGGTGAAGCGCCACACGTTGTCGCACCTGCTCCGCATCCGGCCCGAGATGAGGAACCCAAGCTATGAAACTCTGGGTATTGCGTCATGGTGAAGCCGAGCCACACGGCAAACGTCCTGATTCCGAGCGGGCACTGACCGCCCACGGTCGCGAAGAGGTGCTGCGCTCGGCAGCCGAGTTGATGGACAAAAAGCTGACCGCCATCTATGCCAGCCCTTACCGGCGTGCGCAGGAGACGGCGCAACTGGTGCGCGAGACGCTGGGGTTCGGGCCGGAAATTCGCACGGTCGAATGGTTGACCCCCGACTACAGCCCGCAAGTCGTTTCGGAACAACTGGTGTCCGTGGATCGCGCATTGCTGGTCAGTCATAACCCGTTGGTGGGTAATTTGCTGGGTTATCTTCAGCATGGTCATGTGCAGGACCCTGAAAGGGTGGCCACCGCCGGTCTCGCGGAGCTGGAAGGCGATTTGCCGCTGGCCGGGGCGATGAAGCTCAACGGCATCAAGCATCCGTAAAGTGATCGGACAACTGTAGGAGCGAGCTTGCTCGCGAAGGTCGTTAACGATGACGCGATTCCCCTGAATTCACGCGTTATCGTTCACGACCTTCGCGAGCAAGCTCGCTCCTACAGTGTGGGACGGTGTGGCTGTTTTTTTGTAATGAAATAGTCAACCAAGCAACCGCTTGGTTGACTACGCTTGCTCCAGAATAAAAAAACACAGGAGCGAGTCGCATGTCTGCTGCTTTTCGTTTGCCGCTGGACGTCTTCTACGAGCGTGAAGCCCGTCATCCCCGCCAGCGCTTTCTGGTTCAGCCGGTGGGCGGTGGCCAGGTCGAAACCCTCACCTGGGAAGATGTCGGCCATCAGGCCCGGTGCGCCGCGCATTGGCTGCGAGCGCGGGAGTTGCCCCAAGGCAGCCACATCGCCCTGATCTCGAAAAACTGCGCCCACTGGATCATCGCCGACCTGGCCATCTGGATGGCCGGACACGTCTCGGTGCCGTTGTACCCGAACCTCACCGCCGAATCCGTTGCGCAAGTACTCGACCATTCCGAAGCGGCGCTGGCGTTCATCGGCAAGCTCGACGACTGGCCCGGCATGTCCCGCGGAGTCAATCCTGATCTGCCGACCATCAGCCTGCCACTGCATCCGCCGGGCAGTTTCGATTTCAGCTGGGCCGACCTGCTGACGAGCTCACCGATCCAGGACGATCCGAAACCTGCCACCGATCAATTGGCGACCATCATTTACACCTCCGGCACCACCGGCATGCCCAAGGGCGTGATGCACACCTTCGGCAACCTGGGGTTCGCCACCACCCGCGGCACGCAGTTGTTCGGTCTCAATGAGTCGGACCGCCTGCTGTCGTACCTGCCGCTGTGCCATGTCGCCGAACGCATGTTCGTCGAGTTGGCGTCGATCTATACCGGGCAAACCGTGTTCTTTGCCGAAAGCCTCGACACCTTCCTGACTGACTTGCAGCGTGCGCGGCCCACCGCATTGTTCGGGGTGCCGCGTATCTGGACCAAGTTCCAGATGGGCGTGTACAGCAAGATCCCGGCAAAACGCCTCGATTTTCTCCTCGGGTTGCCCTTCATCGGCAAGCGGGTAGGGCACAAGGTCCTGGCCGGGCTGGGGCTGGATGCGTTGCGCGTTGCATTGTCCGGTGCCGCGCCCGTGCCGCAGACCTTGTTGCTGTGGTACCGCAAGCTCGGGCTGGACGTGCTGGAGGTGTACGGCATGACCGAAAGCTGCGGTTATTCGCACATCGGCCGGCCAGGCGAGAACAAGCCCGGCTGGATCGGCAAACCGTGCCCTGAGGTTGAAGTGCGGATCGACGATTCTGGCGAAGTCATGGTGCGCAGTGGCGCGACCATGCTCGGCTATTTCAAGGAGCCGGAAAAAACCGCCGACACAATCACCGCCGACGGTTTCCTGCGCACCGGAGACAAGGGTGAGCAAGACGCCGAAGGCAACCTGCGTCTGACCGGGCGACTGAAGGAAATCTTCAAGACCAGCAAAGGCAAATACGTGGCCCCGGCCCCGATCGAAAACCGCCTGGCGGTGCATTCGCGGATCGAGCAGGTGTGCGTGGTCGGTGACGGTTTGAGTGCGCCGCTGGGGCTGTGCGTGCTCTCGGCGGTCGGTCAGCAGGACGCTGGCGGATCCTCACGCGCCGGCCTGCATTCGAGCCTGGAAAAGCTCCTTGAAGACGTCAACGGTGCCCTCGACAAACATGAGCGCCTGCGCCGGCTCGTGGTGGTCAAGGACAGCTGGGCCGTGGAAAACGGCTTCCTGACGCCGACCCTGAAGATCAAGCGCAACGTGATCGAAGCGGCTTACGGCTCCCGGTTCGAAGAATGGAGCGAGCGCAGCGAAGCCGTGCTGTGGCAGGATTGAGTGACAAACAAAACCAACAAAGGATGTCAGCAATGAGTTTGTGGCGTACCACTCCCAACATCGAGCAGTTGAACGCAATCCAGAAAAACACCATCGGCGAAGTGCTGGATATCCGCTTCGAAGCCTTCGACGAAGAGTCCCTGACCGCGAGCATGGTCATCGACCACCGAACTCATCAGCCCTATGGCTTGCTGCACGGTGGCGCCTCGGTGGTGCTGGCCGAAAGCGTCGGCTCCATGGCCAGCTATCTGTGCATCGATGCGAACAAGTTTTATTGCGTGGGCCTGGAAATCAACGCCAACCATCTGCGAGGGCTGCGAAGTGGCCGGGTGACGGCGGTGGCCAAGGCGATTCACATCGGGCGTACCACCCATGTCTGGGACATTCGCCTGACCAGCGATGAGGGCAAGGCCAGTTGTGTGTCGCGGTTGACCATGGCGGTGGTGCCGTTGGGGCAAACACCCCCGGTACGCTGATCCTGGTGGTCATGCAGCGGTGGTACTTCTGAGTTCGGCCATGGGAATATCCCCATTTGAAAAGCTCCGACGGCGATAGCTCTGGGGTGGAAGGGGCCCTGCTGCGCTCGGGGAAAAACGGTCCGGCTGGAAGTTGCTGCCGCCATATCTGTGAAAATCAAGCGCACCACGTTGCACAAACTGGCCCAAATAGGTCCGGGCTTCAGTAGGTGTTGCCATGGTGGCGGCCGCGGCTGCCCGCAGGTAAGGGTCTGTAATTGAGTTTGTCAGTGGCGAGGACAGAAACGTCAGCGAGGCCGTTGATATGGAACCGGCTGTACGGGTAGACGCGCCATAGACCATTTCCCATAAACGAGGCTTGGAAAGTTCGTTGGTTCCCGGTTCAAGTGTGCCGCCAAGAAAAGTATTGATAAAAGTAATGGAGGCACCATCCAGCCCCTCGACGGCCGCGCTGACAAGCACACCGACCAAAGGTGGAAGCTCTGCACGCACTGCTCCGCCGGTAAACAGCAGAGCACCATAAGCCGGTGTTCGTATCAAAGTTGCTAGCCCGGAGGGCGCCAGTGTTACCCGGGGGCCAAGCTCTGCGGAAACTCGCTGTCCTGCCTCCCTTGTCACGTTGCCAGGCACACTGCTGATGATGCTGATCGCGGTGACGTTCAATGCTTCGGGGTTGCTCAGGTAGGCATACAATGGCGCTGCTGCTCCCATAGTGGCACCGAGCAAAGCGCCCACGCCTGCTCCAATTTTTTGTGCCGTACGGCTGTTGCTGTATCGGGAAGCGACGTTACTGCCCGCAGCCATGCCCATTGACCCAACGACGAACGCGCCTACAGCGGTGCCTGCTGCGGTCAATGCCAGGTTGGCAGTGACGTCTACTGCCTTGTCCGGATCATCGGTATTGGTTGCCCATTGTGTCAGCCCCAGTGTTGCAACGTATCGAACAAGCCCCCCCGCCAACGCACTCAGACCGTCACGGCTGATCGCGGCGCCGGCAGCCCCGTTTGATTCTTGTGAGGTGATTAATCCCTGCAAGTCGACATGCCCGGTGGGATTGCCATGCACCATCGCATACAGATTCAACCCATCGGCAATCCCTGCCGGATCGGCACTGAGCCATCGCTGGCACCAAGGCATGTAATACCGGAATCCGTAGTAATACAGCCCGGTCGCATCCCGCTCCTGGCCCGAGTAACGCCGGGTCTTGTAGCTGGCCTCGAGCTTGTTGCGCCCGGCCCACCAACAGGTTCCGCCATACGGGTAAAAGCGCTCCCACGTGATGAGCCCTGCGTCCTCGTTGAGTTCAAGGGTGCTGGAATTCTGATGATCGGTGAAGGTGTAGCGATGCTGGTCTTGAGGGATGTCTGACGCCGGTTTTTTCTCCCAGTGCAGCACCTGGATCGTGCTACGGCCGGCCTTGACGGTGATGACATGGAGCACTTCGTCAGCGGAAGTACGCGTTTCCACTCCCGGCAGGTATCGGGTTTCGTGTGTACGGGTCAGTGTCCCGGTGTAAGCCTGACGAATTTTTCGCACACGCTGGCCACTCCCGTCGTACAAGTAAAATTCAATGTCGTCAGGCCCGTCCTCACGCACCACCTGATCGACCTGACGTAACTGGTTGCGTAGATCCCACAGCAGGTTTTGCCTCGGTAACAGGTAGGTTCGATTGCCGTTCAAATCATGACCGGCGGCAATCTCGTTCTCGTCAGGCAGTTCACCGTCGACCTTTTCGGGCAGGCTGCGATTGCTCGAAGCAGCGATTGCCGTGCGTTCAGTGCGGTTTGCACTCGCAGCATGATGCTGCATGATTTCCAGATTACCGGCCTTGTCGTAACTGTAGAGGCGTGTGTAGTTTTCCAGCTGCGCAGGGTCGGCGCCGATCTGGAACTCCGGAAGTTGCGGGCCGCCGGGGGCATTGCGCCTCTGGCTGCCGCGGGCTTCTATCAGGCGGTAAAGGCTGTCGTAACGATAGTGATTGGTTAGCGCGACGCGTTGGTTGCGGTGGTAATGCACCGGATCGACCGCGTCGGCCAGGCACGTGATGTTGCCGACGGCGTCATACTGATACGACAGATCCTGCAGCGCGGATTGCCTTGGCACATAAGCCTTCAGGTGGTCCAGACGCCCATCGTCGAGACGAAACGTCGCACATGAAACAACGCCATTTCCGGCAGTTTGTCGTTCGATCTGCCCGAAAGCGTTGTACTGGATATCACTGACCAGTGGCGTTTCTCCAGTGTGTCCGACCAGGGTCAGCCGAACTTCCTTCAGCTCGGCGGCACGGGTCTGAACGAATGTCTGGATATTCCCTTTTGCGTCGGTCTGCCTGATGGGGTCGCCCGCCGCGTTGCATTGAATACGCGTGACAGCGGATTCCGCTTCCAGAACCGCATCGCGCTCGTTCTCGGCCAAAGGCCAGTCCACGAGCCAATACGGATCTTCGGTAAACGTACGGTCGTGTTCCAGCGGCACCCCGGTCAGACCGAATTCGATGTAGTGCACGGTGCCGGCCGTGTCGTCATATCGAAGTACCTGGCCGCGATGGTTGCGAGTTGCATCGGCGCTGGCATCGGCGTAGGAAAACCGCGCAGTGCAGCGTTCCGGTTCACCGTGGGCGTTCTCGAATGTGGCCGTTGGCCGGCGTTGCCCGTCATGTTGCACGCGGCTATGGCTGAGTTTTGAATCCCAGCCTTCACAGCCTTGCCCGTCCTCGCCGAACAATCCCAGGCGCCAGCCAGCGTCATTGTTTTCGGACAAAAGCAACGCACCCGACAAGCTGAATACATTGATTTGACTGGCGACAGCCTGGCCTTGCCGATGTGCATCAAACAGCCGTGGATCACGGCTAAGCACCAAGCGACCCACCCCATCGTGTACGTGCTCGGTGACGCAGCTGTCAGCCAAGGCCGTACCGTCGCGCCGGTGATATTCCACGCGCCTGACACTTCGTCCGCGAGGGTCGATGACGTCGATAGCGGGTGTATTGGCATGGGTCATGACGTGAGTTGCCCGGGGCCTGTGGACACTGCTCTTATCCGCGTCATCCGGTTCGGCTGTCAACTGTCAGAAATAACAGGTATGGGCCTGTTAACACGCAATATAGCCATGGCAGGACTGTCATCATTCCTGGCCGTTACGGTCATTGCGGTTCGCAACGGGCTTGCGGACAATCAAACCCTGTTTTTCGTTGATGGATCGACCGGTATGTCGCAGCAGATTTTTTTCGCCCACGCCAATGGTTTTCCGTCGGGGACCTACGGCAAGTTGTTCGCGGCGCTGGCGCCCGAGTATCAGGTGAGGCATCTGGAGCAGCACGCCCATGACCCGCGCTTCCCGGCGGACGACAACTGGTACAACCTGGTGGACGAGCTGATTCATCACCTCGAGCAGCAGGCGGAGCCGGTGTGGGGCGTCGGCCATTCCTTCGGTGGCGTGCTGCACTTGCACGCCGCCTTGCGCTGTCCCGAGCTGTATCGCGGCGTGGTGATGCTCGATTCGCCAGTGCTGACCCGTGCCGATCAATGGGTGATCCGCGCGGCCAAGCGCTTCGGTTTCATCGACCGTCTGACGCCGGCCGGCCGCACGCTGGGGCGTCGGGAGGAGTTTGCCGACCTCGACAGCGCCCGCCGTTATTTCGCCGGTAAAACCCTGTTTCGCAGTTTTGATCCGGAGTGTTTCGACGCCTACCTGCAACACGGCTTGCACAAGGTTGGCGACAAGCTGCGCCTGAGTTTCGACCCGGCCACGGAAATCAGCATCTATCGCGGCGTGCCGCACACCAGCCCCGGCCGCGCGCGTCAGTTGAAAGTGCCACTGGCAGTGGTGCGCGGGCACAAGAGCCGCGTGGTGATGCGTCATCACGCCAGTTCTGTCGGTCGCATGCCGATGGGGGAATCCCTGAGCATGCCCGGTGGCCACATGTTTCCCCTGGAGCGTCCTCAGGACACGGCCGCGCTGCTGAAAAACCTGTTCAGCCGCTGGGACGCGCGCCATCAGCAGGATTGTGCATGAGCCATGTCGTCGAAGAAGTCCGCCTGAGCCTGCCGCACATCGAGCTGGCCGCGCACCTGTTCGGCCCGGAGGACGGTCTGCCGGTGATTGCCTTGCACGGCTGGCTGGACAACGCCAACAGCTTTGCCCGGTTGGCGCCGAAGCTCAAAGGGCTGCGGATCATCGCGCTGGACATGGCCGGTCACGGTCATTCCGGGCATCGTCCGGCGGGTGCGGGCTATGCGATGTGGGACTACGCCCACGACGTGCTGCAAGTCGCCGATCAGTTGGGCCTGAAGCGCTTTGCACTGATGGGTCACTCCATGGGCGCGATCGCTTCGTTGATCATCGCCGGCTCAATGCCCGAGCGCGTCACCCACCTGGCCCTGATCGACGGCATCATTCCGCCTACAGACAAAGGCGAAAATGCCGCCGAGCGGATGGGCATGGCCTTACAGGCTCAGCTCGATCTGCGGGAGAAACGCAAACCGGTCTACAACACCCTCGACCGTGCCATCGAGGCGCGGATGAAAGGCCTGGTCGCGGTCAGTCGCGAAGCGGCAGAGTTGCTGGCCCAGCGCGGCTTGATGCCGGTGCCGGGCGGCTACACCTGGCGCACCGACAACCGCCTGACGCTGCCATCGCCGCTGCGTCTTACTACGGAACAGGCGATGGCCTTCGTCCAGCGTGTCGCTTGTCCCGCGTTGCTGGTCGTCGCGGCCGACGGCATGCTCGCCAAACATTCCGAGTTGCTGGAGCGTCTACCCTTTAGCCGGGAACAGCTGCCAGGCGGTCACCATTTGCACCTGAATGACGAAGCCGGTGCCGACCTTGTCGCAGACTGTTTCAATCGGTTCTTCGCCGTTCCTTGACTTGCGCCGGGCAACTGTCGAGGCTGGACGGGTTGAAAAGGGAGACAACCATGACAGAAGTCAGTACCGCTGCGACCCCGAATGGCCACACGGCCCATATCGCGGGTGCCCAGGCCATGTTCATCCGATGAGCCTGACCATACGTTCACTCAGTCTGCTGACGTTGTGCAGTTTCAGCCCTCTATTGTTTGCCGCCGATGTACCGGGCAGCCAGGACCTGCCAATCGTGCCGCGCGTGACCGATTCGCAGATCGTCGACTATCGTCCGGCGGTCGAGCTGGAGCGGATTTACCCGATGGGTTCGATTCGCAAGATCAGCGGTCAGTTGCGCTTCGACGGGCAGGTCAGCGCACGGGGCCATACCACTTCGGTGACCTACGAGTTGCCGCCGGAGCATTCCTCCACCGAAGCCTTCACCGCCGCTCGCGAAGCCTTGCAGAAGCAGGACGCGCAATTGCTGTTCTGGTGCCAGGCCCGCGATTGCGGTGAAAGCAGCCTGTGGGCCAATGAGGTCTTCGGCAATGCCAAGCTCTATGGCGCTGACGACCAGCAGGCATATCTGCTGTTACGACTGGCGGCACCCAAGGAAAACACCCTGGTGGCGCTGTACAGCATCACTCGCGGCAATCGCAAAGCCTATCTGCACGTCGAACAGTTCGACGCCGCTGCACCGCTGGGTGATTTGCTGCCGACCTCCGCGACCTTGCTCAGGGAGCTGAAGAGCACCGGCGAACTTGACTTTCCAAAACTGACTGAAGCGCCCGACGACACCTGGCTGCGCCTGCTTTCACGAGGCCTGAACCTGGACACAACCTTGCGGGTAAGCGTTTCCGGACCGAATGCCGAAGCCTGGCGCCAGGCATTGATGGCTCAGGGCGTACGGGCGGCGCGCATGGAGACCGGCAACGTCGAAGGCTCTGGCCTGCACATCGAACTGTTGCGATAAGCTGTATCAGGCGAACACGCGCGCCGTGTTCGCCTACTCTTTTGCAGACTGACTTTTTTCGAGATCCGGATGATCAATAACGATCGGCTGTTGGTGCAAATCCTCCTCCTGGTGCTGTTTGGCGCGAGCTTCTGGGTGATGGCGCCGTTCTGGTCGGCGCTGTTCTGGGGCGCGGTCCTGGCGTTTGCCAGTTGGCCATTGATGCGTTTGTTGACGCGCTGGCTCGACGGTCGCGAATCCCTGGCGGCGGCATTGCTGACCCTGGGCTGGATGCTGCTGGTGGCGGTGCCGCTGGTGTGGCTGGGGTTCAACCTGGCGGACCACGTGCGCGATGCCACGGCTTTCATCAAAGATGTGCAAATGGACGGCTTGCCCGAGGCGCCGACCTGGCTGGGCGGTATTCCTCTGGTGGGTGAGCGCCTGGTGGTGGTCTGGAACAGCATCGACCAGCAGGGCGCGGCGCTGATGGTCTCGCTCAAACCTTATCTGGGGCAGGTCGGCAACTGGTTGCTGGCCCGCAGTGCGCAGATTGGCGGCGGCATTCTCGAGCTGACGCTCAGCATTGTGTTCGTGTTCTTTTTCTACCGCGACGGGCCGCGCCTGGCGGCGTTTGTCCATAGTCTGCTGCAGCGGTTGATCGGTGACCGCGCCGGTTATTACATCGAACTGGTGGCGGGTACGGTGCAACGGGTGGTGAACGGCGTGATCGGGACAGCGGCCGCCCAGGCGGTGCTGGCGTTGATCGGTTTCCTGATTGCCGGAGTGCCTGGCGCACTGGTGCTCGGCATCGTCACCTTCCTGCTCAGCCTGATTCCCATGGGGCCGCCGCTCGTATGGGTTCCGGCGACCGCCTGGCTGGCCTGGAAAGGCGAATACGGGATGGCGGTGTTCCTCGGGATCTGGGGCACCTTCATCATCAGTGGCGTCGACAACGTGCTCAAGCCTTACCTGATCAGTCGCGGCGGGAACCTGCCGTTGGTGATCGTGCTGCTGGGCGTCTTTGGCGGGTTGATTGCGTTCGGGTTCATCGGTCTGTTTATCGGGCCGACGTTACTGGCCGTGGCGTACAGCCTGTTGACCGACTGGAGCAAGAGCCAGGCGCGGGTGGAGGATCGCCGGCCCTGAGATGGATATGGAGGCTAACGGCCTCTTCGCGAGCAGGCTCGCTCCCACAGGTTTCGTGGTGTTCACACAAATGATGTGTTCACCTCAATCCTTATGGGAGCGAGGCTTGCCCGCGAAGCTTTTGCTTTAGCCTGTAACGTTCAGGTACTTGCCCACTGTCGCCACGTTGTCGAGCGAGTACTGCTTGCTCAGGTTGGCGATCATCTTGTTCAAGGCTTCCGTCACATTCACCTGATCGGTAGAACTGTCCTTCTCGCGACCGGCCTGCAAGGCAGCTTTCAACTCATCACTGCTGACACCGCCACTGCTGTCGCTGTCGAGTACCTTGAGCAGCGCGGCGCTGGTGTCGGTGCTGGTCGATGAAGTGCTGTTGCTGGCCTGCAGCGCGCTGTTCAGTTCGGTGGCGCTGACACTGCCGTCGCTGTCGGTATCCAGCTGGCTGAACAGTTCTTCACTGGAAACCTGCTGAGGTGGCGGCGGTGGCGGGGTGAGGCTGGCGGCGAGCTCATCCTTGCTGACGACACCATCTTCGTTCTTGTCCAGGGCCGAAAAGATTTCACTGCTGTCGGCGCTGCTGCCGGCGCTGGTCAGGCCGTTGCTGAGTTCGTCGCTGCTGATGGCCCCGTCGCCGTCGGCGTCCAGCGCGCTGATCAACGCGTCGGCCAATTCAGTGTCCGGAGCTTGATCCCGCGGTGGTGGTGGCGGAGGTGCCATCGCCGCCATTTCTTCGCTGCTCAGGCTGCCGCTGCCATCACTGTCCAGGTCGGCGAAGTTTTTGCTGAGGCTGACCAGCAGGCCGTCATCGGATTTCTGTGACAGGGCGCTTTTGAGCTCGTCCTGGTCCACTGAACCGTCGCTGTTGGTATCGAGTTTGGCCAGCAGTTCTTTCTGGAACTGCTGGCTGCGGGCATTGCTGGTGGTGCTGGCGGTATTGTTATAGCTCGAGTAGTTGCTGACGCTACCGATCATTGGGCTCACTCCCTGGAATGGAAAACCGGCGGGTGCACCGGCTTATGCAGCCTCGGGTAGCAAGTTATCGGGGGTATGTGGGATTTGTACCGTTCGGTACACACAGGTCAGCCTCAGACCCTGTGGGAGCGAGCCTGCTCGCGATTGCGGTGCATCAGTCGACATCAATGTTGAATGATCAACCGCAATCGCGAGCAGGCTCGCTCCCACAGGGAATTTATGTGGGACTCAGGCGCGGGGCAGGCGGATCACGGCGGTCAAGCCGCCACCGGGGGTTTCTTCCAGCGTCAATTGCCCGCCCAGTCGTTCGGCCGCATCCCGGGCAATGGTCATACCCAGCCCGACCCCGCCGGAATTGCGATTGCGCGAACCTTCCAGGCGGAAGAACGGTTCGAAGACGGCTTCGCGTTTATCCGCTGCGATTCCCGGCCCCTGGTCGATCACCCGGATCACCAGCTGTTCGCGATGGTCCTCGAGCACGATCTGCGCCTGTCCGGCGTAACGCAGGGCGTTGTCCAGCAGGTTGTTGATGCACGAACGCAAGGCCATGGGTTGCACCTGCAACGGCGCACAATGACCACTGGCCTGGACATCGGCGCCCTGGTCCTGGGCGTTTTCGCTGAGGGATTCGATCAGCGCCTGCACATCCATCCATTGCGGCGCCTCACTGGTGCGCTGTTCGTGCAGGTAGGTGAGGGTGGCGTCGAGCATGCTGATCATGTCATCCAGATCCTGGCGCATCTGGCCTTGCAGCTTGTCGTCGTCAATCTGTTCCAGCCGCAACTTGAGCCGTGACAGCGGTGTACGCAAGTCATGGGACACCGCGCCGAGCATTCGCGAACGCTGCTGCATTTGCTCGATGATGCGTTTTTGCATCAGGTTGAAGGTGTAAGCCGCTTGCCGGGCTTCCCGTGGGCCGGATTCATCCAGCGGCGGGCTGTCGAGGTTCTCGCTCAGGCGCTCGGCGGCGGCGCTCAGTCGCTGAATCGGCCGACTCAACAGTTTGGCGCCATACCAGGCGGCAATGATCAGCGAAATCAGCTGGAACGTAAGGGGCACCAGCGGCCCACCGAACCATGGCCGCGGTGGCCGCTTCTCGAAGCGCGGGTCCATTGGCGGGAGCTGTTCTTCGTAGCCTTCGGAGAATTCCGGAGGTGGTGGTGGGGGCGGTGGACCGTAGTGATGAAACCAGGCAAATGCCAGCAGGTGCGCCAGGATGATCGCCACCAGCAGCACGCCAAACAGGCGGCCGAACAGCGTATCGAAGCGCGCACGCATCAGCCGATGTCTCGGGCGTCGAACAGGTAACCCTCACCGCGAACGGTCTTGATCAACTGTGGGGCTTTCGGGTCGTCACCGAGTTTCTGGCGCAGGCGCGAGACCAGCAAATCGATGCTGCGATCAAAGGCTTCGATCGAGCGACCGCGCGCGGCGTCCAGCAGTTGTTCGCGGCTGAGCACCCGGCGTGGACGTTCGATGAACACCCACAGCAGGCGGAATTCGGCGTTGGATAACGGCACCACCAGGCCATCCGCCGCAATCAACTGGCGTAGCACGCTGTTCAGGCGCCAGCTGTCAAAGCGAATATTCGCACGCTGTTCGGTACGGTCGTCGCGCACGCGACGCAGAATGGTCTGAATCCGTGCGACCAGTTCTCGCGGTTCGAACGGCTTGGCCATGTAGTCGTCGGCGCCCAGTTCCAGGCCGATGATCCGGTCGGTCGGTTCGCAACGGGCGGTGAGCATCAGGATCGGGATGTCCGATTCGGCACGCAACCAGCGGCACAACGACAATCCGTCTTCACCGGGCAGCATCAGGTCAAGCACCACTACGTCGAAATGTTCCAGTAGCAGCGCCTGGCGCATGGCGGCACCGTCGGTGACGCCGCTGGCGTGGATGTTGAACCGGGCCAGGTAGTCGATCATCAGTTCCCGGATCGGGACGTCATCGTCGACGATCAGCGCGCGAATGCTCCAGCGTTTGTCGTCGCCGGGCGCTTTCAGATCGTCGTTCAAGGGTGCTTGGGTACTGTGCATGCGTGCGTTCATCTGCCAGGTAGGCTGCCAACCACAAAGATAGGCTGCGAGGTTGTGGCTTCAGCATAGGCGTCCTGCCCGGAGGCGGGAAGTGCTGTAAGGACGTGTTGCGGCTGCCGAGGGTAGCGGGGAAGGGTGTTGCGGGCGTGTCATGAATGTATCGGTCTCGACACAATGGGTGGAGCGACTAGTCTTTGCTGAGCGCCGACGACGATTTACCGATCATCGGGTCCCGCAGCCGCGCTGGTTCCGCTACAATGCGCGCCGATTTCGTCCTGCCTGAGAGCCCGCACATGTCCGTCTGCCAGACTCCTATCATCGTCGCCCTGGATTTCCCCACCCGTGACGCCGCACTGAAGCTGGCCGACCAGTTGGACCCGAAACTGTGCCGGGTCAAAGTCGGCAAGGAGCTGTTCACCAGCTGCGCGTCGGAAATCGTCGGCACCCTGCGCGACAAGGGGTTTGAAGTGTTCCTGGACCTCAAGTTCCACGACATCCCGAACACCACCGCCATGGCAGTGAAGGCGGCGGCGGAAATGGGCGTGTGGATGGTCAACGTGCATTGCTCCGGCGGCCTGCGCATGATGGCGGCCTGCCGTGAAGTGCTGGACCAGCGTAGCGGCCCGAAACCATTGTTGATCGGTGTGACCGTGCTCACCAGCATGGAGCGTGAAGACCTGGCCGGCATCGGTCTGGACATCGAACCGCAGGAGCAGGTGCTGCGTCTGGCGGCACTGGCGGAAAAAGCCGGGATGGACGGTCTGGTGTGCTCGGCGCTGGAAGCCCAGGCGCTGAAGTCGGCTCACCCGTCGTTGCAACTGGTGACCCCGGGGATTCGTCCGGCGGGCAGCGCCCAGGACGATCAGCGTCGCATTCTGACGCCGCGCCAGGCACTGGATGCCGGTTCGGATTATCTGGTGATCGGTCGCCCGATCAGCCAGGCGGCGGATCCGGCCAAGGCGTTGGCTGCCGTGGTAGCCGAACTCGCTTAACTAAAACGCCGCAGATCCAAATGTGGGAGTGAGCCTGCTCGCGATAGCGTTTTATCAATCAGCATTGATGTCGGCTGATACAACGCTATCGCGAGCAGGCTCACTCCCACAGTGGTTTTTAGGCGGTTTCAAATATTGCGTTAAACCTTCAACACCAACTTGCCGAAATTCTCACCGCTGAACAACTTCATCAGCGTCTCCGGGAACGTATCCAGTCCTTCGACAATGTCTTCCTTGCTCTTGAGCTGCCCCTTGGCCATCCACCCGGCCATTTCCTGCCCAGCCGCGGCAAACTGCGCCGCATAGTCCATCACCACGAAGCCTTCCATCCGCGCGCGGTTCACCAGCAGCGACAGGTAGTTGGCGGGGCCCTTGACCGCTTCCTTGTTGTTGTACTGGCTGATGGCGCCGCAAATCACCACCCGCGCTTTCAGGTTCAGGCGGCTCAGCACCGCATCGAGGATGTCGCCGCCGACGTTATCGAAATACACGTCGACACCTTTCGGGCATTCGCGCTTGAGGCCGGCGACGACGTCTTCGCTCTTGTAATCGATGGCACCGTCAAACCCCAGTTCGTCGATCAGGAACTTGCACTTGTCCGCGCCGCCCGCGATGCCGATTACACGGCAGCCTTTGAGCTTGGCGATCTGCCCGGCAATGCTGCCCACCGCACCGGCCGCGCCGGACAGCACCACAGTGTCACCTTCTTTCGGTGCGCCGACGTCGAGCAGGGCGAAGTAAGCGGTCATCCCGGTCATGCCCAGTGCGGACAGATAACGCGGCAGCGGTGCCAGTTTCGGATCGACCTTGTAGAAACCGCGTGGCTCGCCAAGGAAATAATCCTGCACGCCAAGGGCGCCGTTGACGTAGTCCCCGACCGCGAAGCCTGGATTGTTCGACGCCACGACTTTGCCTACACCCAATGCCCGCATGACTTCGCCGATACCGACCGGCGGAATGTAGGATTTGCCCTCGTTCATCCAGCCACGCATGGCCGGGTCCAGGGACAGGTATTCGTTCTTGACCAGGATCTGACCCGCGGCCGGTTCGCCGACCGGTACTTCCTGGTAGGTGAACGTCTCGCGGGTAGCCGCGCCCACCGGACGTTTGGCGAGCAGGAATTGGCGATTGGTCTGGGTAGTCATGACAGGCACTCAAGATGAATGAAGCCTTGTTGATAGACCTTCATGGGCAACGTCGCAAGTTTGGCTGATGCGGCGAATGCACGTTGATCCAGTGCAGTGATAGTCATGCGGCGGGTTCTATCACTGCCACTCATGGGCACTTAACCGGCCTTCTGATAGTGCTGCCGTGCCGGCAACGGCTGTGGCTAGACTGGGGCACGCGAACCCACGCATTCTTCTCTTCGAGGACAACACAATGAGCATGACGTTTTCCGGCCAGGTCGCCGTCGTAACGGGCGCCGCCAACGGTATCGGTCGCTCGACCGCCCAGGCGTTCGCCGCCGAAGGGTTGAAAGTGGTCGTGGCCGACATGGACACCGCCGGTGGCGAGGGCACTGTGGCGCTGATTCGTACGGCGGGCGGTGAAGCAACTTTCGTACGTTGCAACGTCACTCTGGAAAGCGATGTGAAAAATCTGATGGACGAAGTGGTGAATACCTACGGCCGTCTCGACTATGCCTTCAACAACGCGGGTATCGAGATCGAAAAAGGCAAGCTGGCTGACGGTACGATCGATGAGTTTGACGCGATCATGGGCGTTAACGTCAAAGGCGTCTGGCTGTGCATGAAGTACCAGTTGCCGCTGTTGCTGGCTCAGGGCGGTGGTGCGATCGTTAACACCGCTTCGGTTGCGGGCCTTGGCGCTGCGCCGAAGATGAGCATTTATGCGGCGTCGAAACATGCGGTGATTGGCTTGACCAAGTCGGCGGCAATTGAATACGCGAAGAAGAAAATCCGCGTGAATGCGGTGTGCCCGGCGGTTATCGACACTGATATGTTCCGCCGTGCCTATGAAGCGGATCCGAAGAAGGGTGAGTTCGCCAGCGCCATGCACCCGGTAGGGCGGATTGGCAAGGTGGAAGAAATCGCCAGTGCTGTGCTGTATCTGTGCAGTGATGGTGCTGCGTTTACCACGGGGCATTCGTTGGCGGTGGATGGGGGGGTTACGGCGTTTTAAACCGCGGGGGTTGATGATTGTTGGTTGTGTACATATCCATTTCTGCGGTAACGGCGGCTATTGGTTTCGCCCTTACGGCGAGTCACTTTCGAAAAGCGCGAAAGTAACCAAAGCGCTCTTGCCTCTTTCGTTCGGTGCCTCGCTAAGGCTCGGCATGCCCTCGCTCCGGCCCTGCTCCGTGGACCCGCCGCCATCGGCCATCCATGGCCGGGGGCGGCTAACCCGGCATCTATGCCGGGTTGCCCACTGCGCAGAACCTCCACTCGGCCTCTCGAGGGGGCGCTCACCGTCACAGCCGCCGAGGCGGCCTTAAAGCCGACCTGGCTCATTTTGCGTACGCGTTCCCCTGTGGGAGCGAGCCTGCTCGCGATGGACGTCAACGATGACGCGGGCTATCTGAATGAACGCGGTGCCTGAGCATTTTTCGCGAGCAGGCTCGCTCCCACAGGGGGATCGTGCATATTCCGAATACGGGTGCATTCCATTGTAGGAGCCAGCTTGCTGGCGATGGGCGTCAACGATGACGCGGGTTGTCTGGATGAACGCGGTGTCTGGGCGTTTTTCGCGAGCAAGCTCGCTCCTACAGGGCGCGCGGGTACGTTTTTGCTTTCCACCACTCCAGCAAAACACCCGAGCAATGTGTATCAAATGGTTAGATCCACAAGTTTTGACGGCGTTGTCGCACAGCCCGTCAGGCACGCCTGTGATTAACTGATTCCGTCAAACGAACAGGAGTTTGCTTGCTCATGGAATTGAGAATCGATAGACAGGCCCAAGTGCCGGTCGTACAGCAAATCGTCGACGCCCTGGCGTGCCGGCTGCGACAGAGCGACATGGAACCGGGTACACGCTTGCCTTCTGCACGGCAAATCGCGCGGACCAATTTACTCAGCCATTCGAGTGTCCTGGAGGCGTGCGACCGGCTGGTGGCTCAAGGCGTGCTGGCGTCACGGCAGGGTGCCAGGTTTACGGTGGCAGCCCCGACGTCGGCGGCTGCGGATTCGCCCTGGTTCGAGGGCGCGCAGGTGCAACCGGTCAATGCGCAGAGTGAGTTGAAGCTAGGGTGTGGCGGGCTCCCCGAAAGCTGGCGCGAGACGGATGATCTGACCTACGCAATCCGGGAGGTCAGCCGTACCGACATGGCGGGGCTGTTCAACTACAGCACGGCACTGGGCCTGCCGGCCCTGCGTCAACAAATCAGCAAGCGCCTGAGCGTGCTTGATATCGCCGCCGAAGAAAACCGGATCATGACCACGGCTGGGGCCAGCCAAGGGCTCGACCTGATTGTGCGAACCTTGCTCCGCCCCGGCGATTGCGCGGTGGTCGAAAGCCCCGGCTATTCAATGTTGTTCGAGCTGCTCAGGCTGCACGGTGTGTCGATGATCGAAGTGCCGCGCACCCCCCACGGGCCGGACATCGAAGTGCTTGAGGCGCTGCTGCTCGAGAACAAGCCCCGGGCGTTGTTCATCAACAGTTTCTCTCACAACCCCACAGGCAGCAGTCTGGCGCCGGTGGTGGCGCAGCAGATCCTGAAACTGGCGAAAAAACATGGCGTGCTGGTGATTGAAGACGACGTCTACGCCGATTTGCACAGTGGCCCCGGCACGCGGCTTGCGGCCCTGGATGACAACGTCATCTACGTCGGCAGCTTCTCGAAAACCCTCAGCAGTTCATTGCGGGTGGGTTTTGTGGTGGCCGGGGCCGAGGTTATTTCGCGACTGGCCGAGGCCAAGAGGATCAGTAGTCTGGGCGCATCAGCATTCTGCGAGTCAGTGCTGGCCTGTCTGTTGGCCAGTGGTGCTTATCGCAAGTTGGTGCTGCGCCTTCGCCAGCGCTTGAGGCATGACCGGGAAGCTGCGTTGCAGATGCTGGAAGACGCTGAGTGGGAGGTGTTCGGCAATCCCGTCGGCGGATTGTTCATCTGGGCACGGTCGCGCAAGTCCGACTACGCTCACGTGCGGACACAGGCACGGCGCTTCGGTGTCCTGCTGTCTTCCGCGACGGCATTCAATCCCACCGGCGAGGCCAGCGACTGGCAGCGGATCAATGTGGCCTGCGCCTGTGATCCGCGAGCCCGGGCGTTTTTTCAGGCCACCGCTCTGGATCGACCTCAAGCGTTCTGAAAACGACGTTGGCGTAGCTTTTTGCCATTATTCCGACGCCAGAGACTTGTGTTGACACAGGCCCGTTGCGAATCTGCGTCAACAGACTATGGCAGGGGACTAAGTGCAATGATTTCGGCCGTGCAAGGACGTTTTGCCAACCTCGGTATGGCAAAAAAACTGGGTGTCGGGTTTGTGCTGGTGCTGTTGTTGACAGCTTTGGTGGCGGCCATCGGCGTATGGTCCCTGCAAACCATCAGCCATCGCTTCGACGGGCTCAAGCAGATGTCGTCGCTCAACAGTGGCCTGCTCAAAGTGCGCCTGCTCGAGCAGGAGTACGCCTTGCACGGCAACCCTAAAACCGTGACGGCGTTGCACGAAGGCGTCGATGGCCTGGTTGCCCTGGCGAATCAGTTGAAGGCACAAACGCCGGCCAACGTGCCCGTGATGAACGACGTCGAGCAATCGTTGGCGGCTTACCGCAAGGCTTTCGACGAGTTCGTCTCGCTGAGTCAGGCCAAGGACCTGGCACTGGAAATGGCCAGTTGGTCGGTTTCCAGCGTCGCTAACAACCTTGACGTGCTGCAATCCGGTCTCGCCGACGATGGCGCTTATACTCTGAAGGAATCCGAAGGCAAGGACGGCTCGCAGTTCCTCGAACAAGCCAGTCAGGTCAGCCAGGTTTCGCGGCTGATGCTGCAAGCCATGAACGAAGCCCGCGTGCGCCTGGACCAGAGTCGCAAGGGTGATGACAGTGCCGGCCAAGGCAAGATCGAGCAGGCCGACCAGGCCCTGACTCAGGCGGAACAACTGAAAACCACGGTCAAGGATGAGGGTTACCTGACAGTCTTGAACGAGGTGGTCGGGCACATTGGCGGTTTCAGTGAAAAGCTGACGGAGTACACCGGGTTGCTGGCCCAGGAAAAGACCGTCTATGAACAATTGCATCAGCGCGCCGCCCAGGTCGTGGAGCGGGTGGACCAGGCTTATGTCGCTGAAGACCAGTCGATGCAGGCCGAGCTGAAGAAGAATTCACTGCTGATTATCGGCTCGTCGGCTCTGGCCTTGCTGGTCGGGCTGATTGCGGCGTGGGTGATTACCCGATTGATCGTCGGCCCGTTGCGCAGTGTGATTCGTGTCGCTCAGCAGATCGCTGCGGGCGACTTGAGTGCTACGGTCGAAGTGACCCGCAACGACGAGATCGGCCAGTTGATGCAGGCCATGCAGCAGATGGGTGCTGGGCTGAGCAGCATTGTCAGCGGCTTGCAGGCGGGCATCGAACAGTTGGCCAGTTCCGCGCATTCGCTGTCGGCGGTGACCGAGCAGACCAATCTTGAGGTCAGCAGCCAGAAGGAAGAAACCGAGCAGGTCGCCACGGCGATGAATCAGATGACCGCCACCGTGCACGACGTTGCGCGTAATGCGGAAGAAGCGGCGCAGGCCGCGCAAACAGCGGATGGCAAGGTCGAAGGTGGCCAGGCGGTCGTGCGCCAGAGCATGGCGCGGATCGAGCAACTGGCGGATTCGGCATCCTCGGCCAGTGCCAGCATCGAAAGCCTGAGTGCGGAAATCCAGAATATCGGCACGGTGCTCAGCGTCATCAAGAGTGTGGCCGAACAGACCAACCTGTTGGCGCTCAACGCGGCTATCGAGGCCGCGCGGGCCGGCGAGCAGGGCAGGGGCTTTGCAGTGGTCGCCGATGAGGTGCGGGCCCTGGCCAAGCGCACCCAGCAATCGACCGAGGAAATCGAGCGTCTTGTCAGCGCCTTGCGGTCGGCGGCGCAGTCGTCGGTGCAGCAGATTCAAAGCAGTGGCGAGTTGGTGAAGCTGGCGGTCAGTGATGCACTGCAGACCGAAAGCGCCTTGGGCAGTATCGCCGCGGCCGTGTCGTTGATTCAGCAGATGAACCAGCAGATTGCGGCGGCTGCCGAGGAGCAGAGCTCAGTGGCCGAGGAGATCAACCGCAGTGTGACCAGCATTCGTGCGAGCGCCGATCAGTCGTCACTGGCGATGCAGGGCAATGCTGCCTCGAGTATCGAGCTGGCGCAGTTGGGGGCCGAGTTGAAGGGGATGGTCGGGCATTTCCGGCTCTGATGCGGACGCCCGTTGCACGACCCGGCTTCCGGGTCACCCCATCCCCCCAGACAAACCCAATCCCTTGTAGGAGCCGGCTTGCCGGCGATAGCGGCTTCAAAGCCGCCCCATCTCCCCGGACGTACCCAATCCCGCTGTAGGAGCCAGCTCGCTGGCGATGGAGTGTCAGCGACGGTGATGTCAACTGACACACCATCGCCAGCAAGCCGGCTCCTACAGGGCGTGATACCACGCAAAAAAAAGCCACCTCTGCGGTGGCTTCTTTTCTGCGCGTTCTGATCAGTCGTAAATCACTTTCTTCTTCCAGTCCGCATCCGCCTCGACGTCTTTGAGGCCTACATTCAACTGGTTCTCTTCGCTTTCCACCGAAGCAATGTTGTCCATGACTTGCGCGTTCGCACGGGCCAGGAGTTTTTCCAGGTATTCGAGTTGTTCTGCGTAGATCTGTGGCTCCTGCTGTTTGCGCAGGTACTGCACACCGCGTTCGAATGCCAGCCGGGCCTGGCCAGGCTGGTTCTGCTGCAGGGAGTGCTGGCCGAGGTTGTTGAAGAATTCGATGTGCAGCAGGACCAGGATGTGGCGAACTTCGCGGATCCAGCGTTTGGCTTCGGTGGTCGGCAGGAAGCCGTCCTGCGCAGCACGGGTGATCTGGCCGTGAAGGGCCTCGAGCAGAAAGCGCACATCCTTGGCTTTGGCTTCAGTCTGGATCGGTGCTGGCGGATTGTTGACCGGGATCGATTCGCCTTGGGCAGCCAGGGTTTCCAGTTCAGTGATGCGCACCTTGAGGTTGGCGCTGGACTTCTCCAGGTTCAGCAGGCGCTGGCAGACATTCAGCTCCAGGCGAGTCAACAACAGCTTGAGGGCTGGAGTCATCAACTGGCCAGGAAAGGTCTCGGTGATTTCGCCGCAACGGCGCAGGCGATCGTTGAGTTCAACCTTGGTGCGGGCCTTTTCCAGTTTGTTGTTTTCCACCACATGGTTCATGTACCCAATGGCGATCAATAGTGCGATCCCGGCTACAACTAGCAGGGTGATCATGAGTGGTGTCACCGGTAAGACCTCTTTATGGGGTTCGCGTGCGAGTGTAGTGGCTTGGCATTGGAGCGCATAGGGCCGCTCGACGGGATGAATCGGATTTGCTTGCGTTTATATCGGCCGCAACGCTGCTTACTATAAGGAGCAATAAAAGGTGCACAATGCCATCATCTGTTACGTGGGTGGACTATAACGTCTTGGCGGGCGTCAGAATATAGGCGTCAAACCCGGTGCAGCACAAAAGCTGGATTGGTGGCCTAAAGCAGGGCGAAGTCATTGATTTAAATAAATTTATATCTGGGGGTTGACGACCCCTCAATCCATCCATAGAATGCGCGCCACTTACAGCGTAAAGCACACAGCGAAACGCGGTAGGGAGTGAATGTTGTACGTGTGTCCCCTTCGTCTAGTGGCCTAGGACACCGCCCTTTCACGGCGGTAACAGGGGTTCGAGTCCCCTAGGGGACGCCAATGCGGGAATAGCTCAGTTGGTAGAGCACGACCTTGCCAAGGTCGGGGTCGCGAGTTCGAGTCTCGTTTCCCGCTCCAATTTTAAACAGCGTTGCTTTCGGGCAGTGCTGAGTGAAACCAGAACCAAGTCTTCGGATGCGGATCTGGGCACCGAAACACACACCATGTGTTCCGGGCAGCGTGTCCCCTTCGTCTAGTGGCCTAGGACACCGCCCTTTCACGGCGGTAACAGGGGTTCGAGTCCCCTAGGGGACGCCATTTGCGGGAATAGCTCAGTTGGTAGAGCACGACCTTGCCAAGGTCGGGGTCGCGAGTTCGAGTCTCGTTTCCCGCTCCAAATTCACAGAAACGCCGCTCATTGAGCGGCGTTTTTGTTTGTCCGTTTTTTGGTTGGTCCTTCCTGTTACAAATTTCCTACGTCGAAAACGTGAAGTCAGGAACGGTCTGACATCGGGAATATGAGAATTCTGGGATAACGACAAGCACGTTGGCCATGTGGCCAAACTTGCTTGTCGGCTCTCAGGACTTTTCCTTATGTCACAGAAATCCGCCTCCCTTGGTGCTCGCGCAGAAATTCGCGCCACGGCGTTGTTGGCGTTTCCCTTGGTCGTCGGTCATGTGTGCGCCGGGTTGATCGCCTTCGTGGATAACCTCATCGCTGGTAATCACGGCACCGATACTCTGGCCGCCGTAACCTTGGGGACTGCGCTGCTGTGGCTGCCAATGCTGGTGCCGATCGGCACATTGATCGCGCTGACGGCTTCGGTGGCACGTTTGCAAGGGGCAGACCGAATTAACGAAATCGCACCTGTTTTTCGGCAAGCCTTGTGGCTGGCGTTGTTCATGGGGCTGTTCATGTTTGGCTTCCTGAGTCTTGCGCCTGTGCTGCTTGCGCCCGCGGGGATCGCCGAAGAAATGATTCCCGGAGCCCAGGCGTTTCTTTATGCCGTGCGCTGGGGCAGTCCGGCGTTGACTCTGTTTTTTTGCATGCGCTACCTGTGCGAAGGGCTGCACTGGATGCGTCCGACCATGCTGTTCAGTTTCGGTGGCCTGTTGGTGTTGGCACCCTTGGGTTATGTGCTGACGAACGGCAAGCTGGGCTTTCCCGAAATGGGTGCACAAGGATTGGGCATCGCGTCGGCAATCATGATGTGGCTGCAAGCGTTACTTTTTGCGCTCTACCTTTGGCGAAGCGCTCGCCTGGCGCATTTGCAGTTGTTTGTCCGATTCGATGCACCTCGGCGTGACGGCATTGCCGATCTGCTCAGAACCGGGATGCCTATCGGCATTGCCATCCTGATGCAGGGCAGTCTCTTCATTGTCACTTCACTGCTGATCGCTCGACTGGGCTCGACGTTTCTCGCGGCGCATCAAATTGCGGTCAACCTCGCGCAGTTGTGTTTCATGATCCCGGTCGCGGTGGCCGAGGCGACGACCGTTCGAGTCGGTCATGCGCTCGGGCGCGGAGACTTCAAGGGTGTCAGGCAGGCTGCCAAGGCTGGGTGCGTTATCGTCCTGGCGGCGCAGAGCCTGTCGGTAGGAACTCTGCTGCTGGGAAATGAAGCGATCGCCAATCTCTACAGCTCGGACATTGCGGTCACCGCGCTGGCTTCGACGTTGCTGCTGTACGCTGCGGCATTACAGTTTCCGGACGGGCTGCAGATGCTTTCGGCAGGTGCTTTGCGGGGTTTGCAGGACACGAAAATACCCATGTGGCTGGCGATTTTTTGTTATTGGGGCGTCGGCGTGCCACTCGGGACAGGGCTGGCGTTTGGACTGGAATGGGGACCGCAGGGAATTTGGATGGGGTTGATTACGGCGCTGACGCTGGCAACGATCTTGATGGGCGGACGATTTATTCAAAGCAGTCGGACCAGGCTGTCAGTCACGATTTGAAATGAAGAGGCCCGCGGATGTGAATCGGCGGGCCTCTTGCGTTTTACCAGGACAGCATCAGTCGTCCGGCAAACAGGATCAGGACAACGCCCATCGTCCGCTCGAACCAGTGCCCCATGCGCATGAACAACGAGCGCACCCGGGGGCTGGAGAAAAACAGCGCGACGATCACAAACCACAAGGCGTTCACGAAACACATCCAGACCCCGTAAAGCGCCTTAATGTCGAGGGGGGTCGTGGCGCTGATGAGGGTGGTGAAGATCGCGAGGAAAAACAGCGTCGCCTTGGGGTTGGTGGCGTTCGTCAGAAACCCGGTGGTAAACGCCTTCAGCAGTGTTTGCTCGACCATGGGTTCGTCGGTGTCTTTCTCGCCCTCCAGTACCGATTTGGGTTGGCTGCGCAACAGGCTGACTCCGAGGTAAAGAATGTAGGCACCGCCCACCACCTTGGCCACCGTCAACAGCCAGGGCGTCGTGTGCATCAGCGCGCCAACGCCGAGCAGCGTGTAAAGCACATGCACGGAAATGCCCGCGCCTATCCCGAGCGCCGTACAGATTCCCACTCCACGACCGAAGCGCACACTCTGGCGGATGGTGACTGCGAAGTCCGGTCCAGGGGCGACCACGGCCAGAAAGTGGATAGTTGCCAGCGCCAGAAACTCACCCAGGTAATTCGAAAACTGCATCTCAACTCCAGAACGTAAGGGGGGAAGCATTGCCGCGATAGCCGACAAAGAATGAAAGGCTCAGACGTGGATCGGCCACACCTGGCGTGACCGCGTGCATGCAGCGCGAATTGAACATGATGAAATCCCCCGGCTCGGGGCAGACCTCCAGGACTGGCGTGCCGAGCAACGCCGGATCGATGCCGTAGCTGTCGCCGCGCATTTCGTCGAAGCGGTCCGGGGAAATGTCGTGGTCCCACATCTGCAGCGCACCGCCCTCGGAGGGCATGTTCAGGTACACGTTGCAGGCGAATTGCGCATCGAGGCTTCTGGCCTGATAGCTGTCGGGGGCGTCCTTGGCGAAAATGTCGTGGTGCGCCAGGAAACACACCCCGGGCTTCACGACCCGGGACAGTCCGACATACATTTTGCGACCGTAGAGATTTTCCAGGTGCGCCCCCGCCGGCCAGGACTCGTCGAGTATGCAACGCAAGGTGTCGACCGGGGACGAGTAGGGCGCGCAGCGGTTGCGCAATTCCGCGATGTTGCGCGTGGCACGTTCGAAGTAGTCTTCGATCAGCAGGGGCTGGTTTTCCGCTTCATAAAACGCCATGCCGATGCGACCGATGCTCGGCGCATTGATATAGCCTTCGAAGCCGGGGGCAAGAATCTTGTCGCCAATCTGAATGGCCAGCGACGGCGGCAGGAAGCCTTTGAGGCGGATGGCGAGGACTTCTTCGTTGGCCAGTTTTTTTATGCACGTCTCATCGAGACGCTCGACGTCAAGCATCATGGGTTCAGGTCCATCTAACGGATAGTCAACGAAACCCGCGAATGCAGGCTTCCCCGGCGTCATGCGATGCCGGGTTCGGCATCGCCGACGTGCTCAATCCACGCTGTAATGAACTGACAGCGTTCCTTTCTTTTGCGAAACGGAAACGATGGTGACCGTGCTCAAATCCTTCAGGCTGCGTACATGGGTACCGCCGCAGCCGTAGGCGGGCAGCTCGCCGAAACCGATTTCCCGGGCACCCTCGCGCAACGAGGTCAGGCGCGGCAGGTCATGGGCGATCCATTGTTCGATGCCATGCTGAATAGTGGCGGCATCCGCCTCCTGCGCGGAGTCCGACGGTTTGAACTGCACGCGGCCTTCGCCCGGCCAGTGATGAGCCTTGATCGGCATCCAGCCCAGGGCCTGGACGAAATGGCCGATCAGATGCCCGGCAGAATGCATCCGCGTATTGAACAGGCGACGTGGCTCATCGACGCGAATCGCCGTCATGCCGAGCTGGACCGGGCGATCGACGAAATGAATGATCCGGTCCGGATCCTGCACCACGCGCAACACCTGGCTGTCGCCAATCCAGCCGGTATCGAAGGGCTGTCCACCACCCTGGGGGTGAAACAGTGTTGCGCGCAGCTCCACGGCGAACTCGTTCTCGTGAGGCGTGCATTCCAGTACTTCCACGTTGGCCTTGAGGTCATCACTATGGAAAAAGAGGCGAAGCGTCATATTCCATGCCCTCATTAAAGATTCTGTTTTTTATTATATGAAGGGCGGAATTGCGTGATAATCCGTTCAAACATCAAAGGACTGTTGCGCTGTGAGCATAAATCTCCCGCTACCCCTATTGGGCGAAATGGCGATTTTCGTCAAAGTCGTCGAGACCGGAAGCTTCTCTGAAGCCGCGCGCCAGTTGGGCTCGTCGCCGTCGGCGGTCAGTCGCAGCATTTCGCGCCTGGAGAAGGCGCTTGCCATGCGATTACTGCAGCGCACCACGCGCAAGTTGCGGCTGAGCGACGGGGGCGAAGAGGTATTCAAGCGCTGTCAGGAAATGGTCAGTGCCGCCAAGTCGGTGATGGAGATCAGTGGTCAGTTCACCGATGAAGCGGAAGGGCTGGTGCGCGTCAGTGTGCCCAAGGCGGTCGGGCGATTCGTGATTCACCCGCACATGCCGGAATTCCTGCGGCGCTACCCCAAAGTCGATGTGGAATTGCTGCTCGAGGATCGTCAGGTTGATCTGATCGATGACAACGTCGACCTGGCCATTCGAATTACCGACCATCCACCGGCCGGGCTGGTGGGGCGGCAATTGTTGACCATCGACCATTTGCTCTGCGCAACGCCGCAGTACCTGGCGGAGCGCGGGACGCCGACTCATCCCCATGACTTGCTCAACCACAGTTGCATCTACCTGGGCGAAACGCCCAGTGATGCGCGCTGGAAATTCAAGAAGGGCACCAAGGCTGTCACCGTCGGTGTGCGCGGGCGATATGCCGCCAATCACACCGGCGTGCGGCTGGGGGCGGTGTTGCAACATATCGGGATTGGCAGTTTGCCGTACTTCACAGCGCGTCATGCACTGGAGCAAGGGTTGATCGTGCAGGTGCTGCCGGACTGGACGTTCCTGGCGTCGTACCACGGCGGGGCGTGGTTGCTGCATTCGCCGACGCGTTACATGCCGCCGAAGATGCGGGTGCTGATCGATTATCTGGTGGAGTGTCTGGAGAAGGAGCCGACGCTGAGCAAGCCGGGGAAGCCAGGGAGAGGCGCGGCGGAATATGAGTTGCCCGAGAGTGATGGATTGTTCTGACGGGCCGCGCAGCGTTCAATCAAATATCCCGCGTCTTCGTTAACGTCCATCGCGAGCAAGCTCGCCCCTACACATGACACAAAAAAGGCCCGCCTGTTTAACCATGCGGGCCTTTTGCATTTCTGATTGGGGATCAGTGCTTGCTGTCGTCGTTCGACATCGCCAGCAATTGCTTTTCCTGATTCCAGTCGAACGGTTCGTCGTTCTGTTCCGCTTCGAAGCGACGTTCTTCCAGTGCCTGATACAAATCGATTTCATCATCAGGCATGTAATGCAGGCAGTCACCGGCGAAATACCACAGCAGGTCGCGCGGGACCAGGTGGGCAATTTGCGGGTAACGGGTGATCACCTGGCACAGGATGTCCTGGCCCAGGTACTGGCTTTCGATCGGGTCGACCGGCAGCAATGCACGCAGTTCGTCGAAGCGCTCCAGGAACAAGGCATGGCTTTCTTCGGGAACCTGATCGGCCTCACCTACGGCGACCAGGATACTGCGCAAGTGGTCGAGCAAAACGAGATGATCGGCAACGATGTTGGACACGAGATAAGTCCTCAAGAGCAAAACGGGCGCGAGAGTATAAAGCTCCCGCGCCCTTTTTTACATCGGAAGCGGGATCAACGGACCTTTCCGGCCGCCAGCGCCAGCTCCTCTTTATCGAAATCATCGACGTCGATCACCTTGCGCCGTGCCACTTCGGCATCCCGCAGGTTGTGCGCCTCCACTGGCTGCAACACGCCAGCCTCGAGTGCGGCATCGATGACGTTTTCCCCGGCAACCGGTTTGACCTGACCGCTTTTGAGCGCCACGTGCAGTTTTTTCTGCACTGGCTGCACTGCGTTCAACAAGTCGCAAGCGTGTTGCAGGGCACCGACTGCGTCGTCGGCCGACTGGGGACGGAAGCAACCACCGAGCAATTCTTCGAGGGTTGGATCGCCTTTGGCCCGGCCAATCACCGCCGCGACTTCAGCACCAAGTTTGTCCGACGGCCCTTTGTGGCGACGCCCGAACGGGAACACGATCCCCCGCAACAGGCAACCCAACCCCTTATTCGGGAAGTTGGTCAGCAATTCATCCAGTGCCCGCTCCGACTGACCGAGGCTTTCCTCCATGGCCCAGTTGAACAGCGGTGCCATGTGCTCCGGTGAATCAAGGTCGTGATAACGCTTGAGTGCGGCGGAGGCGAGGTACAGGTTGCTGAGCACATCACCGAGACGCGCCGACAGGCGTTCACGACGTTTCAGTTCACCGCCGAGCAACATCATGCTCAAGTCGGCGAGCATGGCAAATGCGGCCGCCTGGCGGTTGAGTGCGCGGAAATAACCCTGGCTGAGCTTGTCGCCCGGCGCCCGTTCGAAGTGCCCGAAACCGAAGTTCAGCACCAGCGTACTGGCGGCGTTGCTCACGGCAAAACCAATGTGCTTGAGCAGCAGGCCATCGAACTCCTTGAGGGCCTGCTCCTTGTCCTCACGACCGGCGAGGGCCATTTCCTTCAGGACGAATGGATGGCAGCGGATCGCGCCCTGGCCGAAGATCATCAGGTTACGCGAAAGAATGTTCGCGCCCTCGACGGTGATGAAGATCGGTGCGCCATTCCAGCTGCGACCGAGATAATTGTTCGGCCCCATGATGATTGCCTTGCCCCCGTGCACATCCATGGCGTGACTGATGCATTCGCGGCCGCGTTCGGTGAGGTGGTACTTGAGAATTGCCGACAGCACCGAGGGTTTCTCGCCCAGATCTACCGCGTTGGCGGTGAGCATCCGTGCTGCGTCCATCATCCAGGCGTTGCCACCGATGCGCGCCATGGCTTCCTGAATACCTTCGAACGCGGAAAGCGGCACGTTGAACTGCTCACGAATCTGCGCGTATTGGCCGGTCACCAGGCTGGTGAACTTCGCCGCGCCGGTGCCCACTGCCGGCAAGGAGATCGAGCGCCCGACCGACAGGCAGTTCATCAGCATCATCCAGCCTTTGCCGAGCATGTCCTGCCCGCCAATGAGGAAGTCCAGCGGAATGAACACGTCCTTGCCGGAGTTCGGACCGTTCATGAACGCAGCGCCCAGCGGCAGGTGACGACGGCCGATTTCGACGCCGGGGGTGTCGGTCGGGACCAGTGCGAGGCTGATGCCCAGGTCCACTTCATCGCCCAGCAAGTGGTCGGGATCATAGGCCTTGAACGCCAGGCCGAGGAGGGTGGCTACCGGTCCGAGAGTGATGTAGCGCTTTTCCCAGTTCAGGCGCAGGCCGAGGGTTTCCTTGCCTTCCCATTCACCTTTGCAGATCACCCCGGTGTCGGGCATCGAGCCGGCATCGGAGCCAGCCAGTGGTCCGGTCAGGGCGAAGCAAGGAATGTCATCGCCGCGGGCCAGTCGTGGCAGGTAATGGTTGCGTTGTTCATCGGTGCCGTAATGCAGCAGCAACTCGGCCGGGCCGAGGGAATTGGGGACCATCACGGTGGACGCGAGATCGCCACTGCGGGTCGCCAGTTTCATCGCCACCTGGGAGTGCGCGTAGGCGGAAAAGCCCTTGCCGCCAAACTCCTTCGGAATGATCAGGGCGAAGAAGCCGTTTTCCTTGATGTGGGTCCAGGCTTCGGCGGGCAGGTCCATGTCCTGGCCGATCTGCCAGTCGGTGACCATGGCACACAGCTCATCGGTCGGGCCATCGATGAAGGCCTGTTCCTCTTCGGTCAATTGAGCTTTCGGGTAGGACAGCAGTTTGTCCCAGTCCGGGCGGCCGCTGAACAGTTCGCCGTCCCACCACACCGTGCCGGCGTCGATGGCATCGCGTTCGGTTTCCGACATCGGCGGCAGGGTTTTCTGGAACCAGTTGAACAGCGGCGCACTGAAATACTTGCGGCGCAGGTCAGGCAGCAGCAAAGGGGCCGCGACCGCTGCGATCAGCACCCACAGCACCAGCAACAGCCAGCCTGGCGCGTGGCTGAAGGCACCCATCAACACCACATACACGGCAACGATGCACAGGGCGGGCAGCGGGGCGATACGGCGGTGGGCTAAATACGCAATCCCGACAACCAGAACCAGTATCCACAACAGCAGCATATTTAATCCTCCGTGAAACAAGGGCAAAAACAACCTTCAGAGCTTAGACGGCATCCGCAAAACAGGGTGGTCAGAGCGAGGGGATTGAATTCGTGGGAAACCTTTGATGAGTTTTGTAGGACCGGTTGGCACCGGGCTGGGCGAATCGTTCGTGGGCGGGCGGCAAAGCGTCCATGTTTGGCCGAAACGTCGTTATCTCTGTGCTGAACCTGTCGCTAGACTCGTGGCTTCCCCAGGAGATTGTTCTCATGCACGAGTATCTGAGTCCCGGCCGCTTCATCGATAGTGACCACCCGTCGGTGGTGGAGTTCGCCGAAAAACATCGTGGCAGCAGTCGCGATCCGCTGGAGCAGGCGATCAATCTCTATTACGCGGTGCGCGAAGCCGTGCGTTACAACCCCTACACGTTCAGCCGCGACCCAGACACCTTGCGCGGCAGTTTTGCGCTGGCCGCCGGAGAAAGTTACTGCGTGCCCAAAGCCACGTTGCTCGCGGGTGCGGCCCGGCATTGCGGGATTCCTGCGCGGATCGGCCTGGCGGATGTGCGCAATCATTTGTCCACCCCGCGGCTGCTGGAATTGCTCAAGAGCGACGTGTTCGCCATGCATGGTTATACAGAGCTGTACCTGAACGGCCGCTGGGTCAAAGCCACGCCGGCGTTCAATCAGCAACTGTGCGAACTGTTCAACGTGGCGCCGCTGGAATTCGACGGCATCAATGACAGCGTTTTCCACCCGTTCAATCGCGACGGCGAGCAGTTGATGGAGTACCTGATCGACCACGGCCAGTTTACCGACGTGCCGGAAACGTTCTTTTTCGAGCACCTGGAAAAGTGCTACCCGCACCTGTTCAGCGATCAGTTGCCGTCGATGCTGGGTGACATGCAGGGCGATTTGAGTCGCGCCTGATCCGGCGTATGCTGCCTGCGCATTCATCCATTAAGAGGCGGTCATGCTGAAGATCTGGGGTCGGAAAAATTCGTCGAATGTCAGAAAGCCTTTGTGGGCTGCCGAGGAACTGGGCCTGGCCTATGAGGCCATCGATGCCGGCGGTGCCTTTGGTGTTGTCGACACGCCGGAGTACCGCGCGATGAACCCCAACGGCCGCGTGCCGGTCATCGAGGACGGCGGTTTCGTGCTGTGGGAATCCAACGCCATCGTCCGCTACCTGATGGCCCTGCACGCGAACGGCACGGCCTGGTACCCGGAAAATCTGCAAACCCGCGCGACGGCCGACAAGTGGATGGACTGGACCACTTCAAGTTTTGCCGGCCCGTTCCGCACCGTATTCTGGGGTGTCCTGCGCACGCCGGCCGATCAGCAGGACTGGCCGGCAATCAACGCCGCGATCAAGGAATGCGACGCTTTGCTGGCGATGGCCGATCAGGCGCTTGCCGGCAAACCGTACCTGTCGGGTGATGAAATCGGCATGGGCGACATCCCCCTTGGCAGTTTCATTTATGCCTGGTTCGAGATGCCGATCGAGCGCGCGCCGCGGCCTCATCTTGAAGCCTGGTATGCGCGCCTGAAACAGCGCCCGGCGTACAAAAAAGCCGTCATGACCGCGTTGACTTAATACTCACTATCGACACACTTGACTGTACTTGTGTGGCGGCGACAAGCACCATTGCGCTCATGCGCCGCGGTTGCATTGTTCGCCGCCCGCGCTTATTGAGCCCTTTCTTCCCTTCTTGGTGCGTAAATCCGATATGAGTTCCGCTCTGTCCATCCGGCAGCTAACCAAAACCTACGGCAACGGTTTCCAGGCCCTGAGTGGTATCGATCTGGACGTCGCCGAAGGTGACTTTTTCGCGTTGCTCGGCCCGAACGGCGCCGGCAAATCCACGACCATCGGCATTCTCTCGACCCTGGTGAACAAGACCAGCGGCACGGTGAATATCTTTGGCAACGACCTGGACAAGAATCCTGCGCAGCTCAAGCGCTCCATCGGCGTGGTGCCGCAGGAATTCAACTTCAACCAGTTCGAAAAAACCTTCGACATCGTCGTGACCCAGGCCGGTTACTACGGCATCCCGCCGAAAGTCGCCAAGGAACGCGCTGAGCAGTACCTGACCCAGTTGGGCCTGTGGGACAAGCGCGATGTGCCGTCGCGTTCGCTGTCCGGCGGCATGAAGCGTCGATTGATGATCGCCCGCGCTCTGGTTCACGAACCGCGCCTGCTGATCCTCGACGAACCGACGGCGGGGGTGGATATCGAGCTGCGTCGTTCGATGTGGACTTTCCTCACCGAGCTGAACCAGAAAGGCATCACCATCATCCTCACCACGCATTATCTGGAAGAGGCTGAGCAGCTGTGCCGCAACATCGGCATCATCGATCACGGCGTCATCGTCGAGAACACCAGCATGAAACAGCTGCTCGGCCAGCTGCATGTGGAAACCTTCCTGCTCGACACGAAGAACACACTGAGCGTCGCGCCGCAATTGCTCGGGTACCCGAGCCGGTTGGTCGACGGCCACACGCTTGAAGTCCAGGTCGACAAGTCCATGGGCATCACCGCGCTGTTCACCCAATTGGCACAGCAAAACATCGAAGTGCTGAGCCTGCGTAACAAAACCAATCGCCTCGAGGAGTTGTTCGTGTCCCTGGTGGAGAAAAATCTGTCGAAGGTGGCGGTATGAGTTCCGAGCTGCAACCCAACCTCGTCGCGCTCAATACCATCGTTTACCGCGAAGTCAGGCGCTTCACCCGGATCTGGCCGCAGACGCTGCTGCCGCCGGCGATCACGATGGTTCTGTACTTCGTGATCTTCGGTAACCTGATCGGCCGGCAGATTGGTGACATGGGTGGTTTCACCTACATGGAATACATCGTGCCGGGGCTGATCATGATGTCGGTGATCACCAACTCCTACGGCAACGTGGTGTCGAGTTTCTTCGGCAGCAAGTTCCAGCGCTCCATCGAAGAGTTGATGGTGTCGCCGGTGTCGCCACACACGATTCTGATCGGCTACACCTTGGGCGGCGTGCTGCGCGGGTTGATGGTCGGGCTGATCGTGACGCTGCTGTCGCTGTTCTTCACTCAATTGCAGGTGCATCACCTGGGCGTGACCATTCTGGTGGTGGTGCTGACGGCGACGATCTTCTCGCTGCTGGGCTTCATCAATGCGGTGTTTGCGCGCAACTTTGATGACATTTCGATTATCCCGACCTTTGTGCTGACACCGCTGACGTACCTGGGCGGGGTGTTTTACTCGATCTCGTTGTTGCCGCCGTTTTGGCAGACGGTGTCGTTGGCCAACCCGGTGTTGCATATGGTCAATGCGTTTCGCTATGGGATTCTTGGGGTTTCGGACATCAGGATCAGTGTGGCGATTACGTTCATGCTGGTGGCGACGGTTGTTCTGTATATCGGGTGTGCGCGGTTGTTGGTTAGCGGGCGGGGGATGCGGACTTAAGGGTATATATCCGTTGCTTCGGTAGTGGCTGATATTGGTTTCGCCCTTACGGCGAGTCACTTGCAAAAGCGGCAAGTAACCAAGCGCTTTTGCCCCTTTCGTTCGGTGCCTCGCCAAGGCTCGGCATGTCCTCCTTCCGGTCCTGCTCCGTGGGCCCGCCGCGATCGGCCATCCATGGCCGTGCGCGGCTAACCCGGCATCCATGCCGGGTTGCCCACTACGCAGAACCTCCACTCGGCCTCTCGAGGGGGCGACCACCGCCACAGCCGCCGAGGCGGCCTAGTAGCCGACCTGGCTCTTTGTTCGACCGCGTTGTTCTTCTCGGCTGCGGCACCCATTCCGGATATACACACCATCCCCTGTAGGAGCCGGCTTGCTGGCGATAGCGGTGGGTCATCCGACATATTTATTGGCTGAACGGACGCCATCGTCGGAACGCCGCCCGCAGCAAGCCGGCTCCTACAAGGGGATTGGGTTCACACGGTCAAAATGATTGGGTTCACATGGTCAAAACTGTAGGAGCCAGCTTGCTGGCGATGGACGTCAACGATGACCCGGGTTGTCTGGATGAACGCGGTGTCTGTGCGTTTTTCGCCAGCAAGCTGGCTCCTACAGGGGATCGGCGTACGCTTTTGATCTTCACCACTGATCAGGCCGAGCGTTAGCTCGCCTTGGCTTTTGATCTTGCGGTGCACGCCCCCTCGAGAGGCCGAGTGGAGGTTCTGCGCAGTGGGCACCGTGGCAAGGATGCCGCGGTAGCCGCCCCCGGCTATGGATGGCCGATGGCGGCGGGCCCACGGAGCAGGACCGGAGCGAGGGCATGGCGAGCCTTAGCGAGCCACCGAACGAAAGGGGCAAAAGCGCTTGGTTACTTGCCGCTTTTGCAAGTAACTCGCCGTAAGGGCGAAACCAATAGCCGCCGTTACCGCAGAAACGGATCTGCACCCTAACCCCGCACTCACCGCATCCGCTTCTTCTTCCGCCGCGCCCACTGCCGACTCACCCACCACCGCCAGTACATCATCACCAGGCAATACGCGAGCGCCCCCAGCACCAACCCCACCACCACAGACCCCAGCAAAAACGGCTGCCACAAGGTCGAGAGCTCGCCGCTGATCCATTCCCAGGTCAACTCGTCCGGCAGATGACGGGCCGGCACATCCATCAGCCACGCCCCGGTCTGGTAGGTACAAAAGAACACCGCAGGCATGGTGATCGGGTTGGTCAGCCAGACCAGGCTGACCGCAATCGGCATATTGCCGCGCACGGCAATGGCCAGGACCGCCGCCACCAGCATCTGCAAGGGAATCGGCAGGAACGCCGCGAACAAACCCACCGCCATGGCCCGCGCGACCGAGTGACGGTTAAGGTGCCAGAGGTTCGGGTCATGCAGCAGAGAGCCGAGAAAGCGTAAGGATTTGTGTTCCCTGATGCTGATCGGGTCTGGCATGTAACGTTTGAATAAGCGCCGGGGCATAGGGCTTCTCGGTCGGTTAAGGCGGCAAGTATGTCTGGATTCTATGAGTCGCCCATTCAGACTTTGTGACAATTAATAACGATGCACGTGCCGTGGGCCGGCTATGCCTAGGGAGGGGACTCTCAAGGACGGGCTTATGCGCACAGGGATGATGGCGCTGGCGTTGGGTCTGCTGGCCCTGCGTTTTTTACCGGCATTACCGCCGGTCTGGTTGTGGCTGCTGTTGCCGGCAACAGGTTTGATGCTGCTGCCATTCAGGACTTATCCATTGGCGTTCTTCCTGTTCGGTTTCAGCTGGGCGGGCGCGAATGCGCAGTGGGCGCTGGATGAGCGTCTGTCACCAGATCTGGATGGCGAAACCCGCTGGGTCGAAGGTCGCGTGACCGGATTGCCTCAGAACAATGACGGGGTAGTGCGCTTCGAACTGGCGGATGCACGCTCGCGTCAGGCAAAAGTGCCCTCATTGATGCGCCTGGCCTGGTACGACGGACCACCGGTCAACAGTGGCGAACGCTGGCGTCTGGCGGTGAAACTGAAGCGACCTGCCGGGCTGCTCAATCCGCATGCCTTCGATTACGACGCCTGGCTGCTGGCGCAAGGCATCGGCGCAACCGGCACCGTCAAGGATGGCAATCGGCTGGAAGAAGCCAGATGGGCCTGGCGTGACGGCATCCGCCAACGCTTGCAAGCCGTGGACGCCCAAGGGCGAACCGCTGCGTTGACCGCGCTGGTACTGGGCGATGGCGCCGGGCTCAGTCGCGAGGACTGGCAGGTGTTGCAAGACACCGGCACCGTGCACCTGATGGTGATCTCCGGGCAGCATGTCGGTTTGCTGGCGGGTGTGGTGTATCTGCTGATCGCCGGGCTGGCTCGCTACGGCATGTGGCCGAACCGCTTGTCGTGGCTGCCCTGGGCGTGCGGACTGGCGTTCGCCGCGGCCCTCGGTTACGCACTGCTGGCGGGATTCGAAGTGCCGGTGCGACGAGCCTGCGTGATGATCGGCCTGGTGCTGTTATGGCGCCTGCGATTTCGCCATCTCGGTGCCTGGTGGCCCTTGCTGCTGGCGCTGGACGCGGTGTTGTTGCTGGACCCGCTGGCAAGTCTGCAGCCAGGTTTCTGGTTGTCCTTCGCCGCCGTGGCGGTGTTGATCTTCACCTTCGGCGGTCGCCTCGGCCCCTGGCGATGGTGGCAAACCTGGACCCGCGCTCAGTGGCTGATCGCGATCGGTCTGGGCCCTTTGTTGTTGGTGCTGGGATTGCCAATCAGTGTCAGCGGGCCTGTCGCCAATCTGTTCGCCGTGCCGTGGATAAGCCTGCTGGTGCTGCCACCGGCCCTGCTGGGAACGTTGTTGCTGCCGCTGCCTTATGTGGGCGAAGGTCTGCTGTGGCTGGCGGGAGGGCTGATCGACTGGCTGTTCAAGGGGCTGGGATTGATGGCCGGTCAATTACCCGCGTGGGTGCCGGTGGCGATTCCAGTGTGGATCTGGGCGCTGGGCACGCTCGGTGCGATTCTGCTGTTGATGCCACGCGGCGTACCGTTGCGCCCACTGGGATGGCCGTTGATGTTGCTGCTGATTTTTCCACCCCGATCTCTGTTACCGGAGGGCATCGCCGAAGTCTGGCAGCTGGATGTCGGCCAAGGGCTGGCAATACTGGTACGCACCCGTCATCACACACTGCTATATGACACCGGCCCGCGCTTCGGCGACTTCGATCTCGGTGAACGAGTGGTGCTGCCAACGTTGCGCAAACTGGGCGTGGACGAACTCGACCTGATGCTGATCAGCCATGCCGACGCCGATCACGCCGGCGGTGCGCGGGCCGTCGCCAACGGGCTGCCGGTGACGCGGGTCCTCAGCGGTGATCCCTTGGCGCTGCCCGCCAAATTGCACGCCGCCGCTTGCGAAAGTGGCGAGCAATGGACCTGGGATGACGTCCGGTTTCAGCTCTGGCAATGGCCCTCCGCCTCGGACAGCAATCAGAAATCCTGCGTTCTGCAAATCGAAGCCAATGGCGAGCGCTTGCTACTGACCGGCGATATCGACACAACCACCGAGCGCGTGCTGCTCGACAGTCCGTTGGCCGTGCCCACCGACTGGCTGCAGGCGCCACATCACGGCAGTCGCAGTTCGTCGTCGATGGCACTGCTGGTCGCGCTGCAACCCAAAGCGGTGCTGATCTCGCGCGGCAACGGCAATTCCTTCGGCCATCCGCATCCCACGGTCATGGCCCGCTATCAAAAACGCGGGATGGCGATTTACGACAGCGCCGGGCAGGGCGCCATTCGTCTGCATCTCGGGCGCTTCAAACCGCCCTGGACGATGCGTCAGGAGCGGCGTTTCTGGCGTACCGCGCCATAACCGCACGCTATTAAAGCCCGACCGGATGCGACATCACGGTCTTCGGTGCGCCCACCCCCTATGTTAGAGTGGCGCACTTTTTCGAGGGGACTGTCACTGTGTGGGAATTGGTCAAATCCGGCGGCTGGATGATGCTGCCGATCATTCTGAGTTCCATCGCGGCCATGGCGATTGTCGCCGAGCGCCTGTGGACCCTGCGTGCCAGCCGTGTGACCCCGGAGCACTTGCTCGGGCAAGTCTGGGTATGGATCAAGGACAAGCAACTCAATAAAGACAAACTCAAGGAATTGCGCGCCAACTCACCGTTGGGCGAAATCCTGGCCGCGGGCCTGGCCAACTCCAAACATGGTCGCGAGATCATGAAAGAGTGCATCGAAGAAGCTGCCGCGCGGGTGATTCACGAGCTCGAACGCTACATCAATGCGCTGGGCACCATCGCCGCCATGGCGCCACTGCTGGGCTTGCTGGGCACGGTGCTGGGCATGATCGATATTTTCAGCGCGTTCATGGGCACCGGCATGACCACCAACGCCTCCGTGCTGGCCGGTGGTATTTCCAAGGCCCTGATCACCACGGCTGCGGGCCTGATGGTCGGTATCCCGTCGGTGTTCTTCCACCGTTTCCTGCAACGCCGGATCGATGAGCTGGTGGTGGGCATGGAACAGGAAGCGATCAAGCTGGTCGAGGTGGTGCAGGGTGACCGTGACGTGGACCTGTCCGAGGGCAAAAAAGCGTGAAATTCCGCCGCAAGCAACGGGAGAATGTGGACATCAACCTCGCGTCGCTGATCGACGTGGTGTTTATCCTGCTGCTGTTTTTCGTCGTGACCACCACCTTCACCCGTGAAACCCAGCTGCGCGTCGAACTGCCGCAAGCGGTCAGCGGTTCGCCTGCCGAAGATCAGCAGGTCAAGCACCTGGACGTCGCCATCAGTGCCGAAGGCGTGTTCTCGGTGAATAATCAGATCCTGCAGAAGAACGACCTCGCGACCTTGATGGATGCGCTACAGAAAGAGTCCAGTGGCGACACCAACCTGCCGTTGTCCATCAGCGCTGACGGCAAGGCCCAGCATCAGTCGGTCATCACCGCCATGGACGCCGCCGGCAAACTCGGCTTCAGCCACCTGCGCATGACCACCGTCGAGGCGGCGCCGCCCGCGCCCTGATGGCCATGTCCGATCGCTTGCTCGCCGCGTGGTATCAAGGTCATCCGGCCCTGAAACTGTTGCAGCCACTGGAGTGGCTGTATCGGCGCGTGGTCACGAACAAGAGAAAGCGTTTTCTGGCGGGCGAGGGCGAGATCTATCAGCCACCGGTGCCGCTGATCGTCGTTGGCAACATCACCGTAGGTGGCACCGGCAAGACGCCCCTGATTCTGTGGATGATCCAGCATTGCCAGCGCAGCGGTTTGCGGGTCGGCGTGGTCAGCCGCGGTTATGGCGCCAAGCCGCCGCAACTGCCGTGGCGCGTCGAGGCCGAGCACAGCGCCGAGGTGGCGGGGGACGAACCGCTGCTGATCGTCCAGCGCACCGGTGTGCCGCTGATGATCGATCCGGACCGCAGCCGAGCGGTCAAAGCGCTGCTGGCGAGCGAACCGCTGGACCTCATTCTGTCCGATGACGGCATGCAGCATTACCGTCTGGCGCGAGACCTTGAGCTGGTATTGATCGACGCCGCCCGTGGCCTGGGCAACAAGCGTTGCCTGCCCGCCGGACCGTTGCGCGAACCGGCCGAGCGCCTGCACAGCGTCGACGCCGTGTTGTACAACGGTGCCGCCTCCGATCGCGCGGACGGTTTCGCCTTCCAGCTACAACCGACCGAGCTGGTCAACCTGCACAGCGGCGAGCGACGTCCCCTCGATCACTTTCCCGCAGGCCAGGCGCTGCACGCGGTGGCCGGGATCGGCAATCCGCAGCGTTTCTTCACGACCCTCGAAACGCTACACTGGCAGCCTGTCCCTCATGCCTTTGCCGACCACGCCGAGTACAGCGTGCAGGCCTTGAATTTCACCCCGTCATTGCCATTGGTGATGACCGAAAAGGACGCGGTGAAGTGCCGTGCCTTCGCCGCCGCCGATTGGTGGTACCTGGCGGTCGATGCTGCGCCATCGCCGGCCTTCGTGGCCTGGTTCGATACGCAGCTGATGCGCCTGTTGCCGGCTCGTCTTTTGCCTTAAACCGTTTTTATCCAGGGAATGCTCATGGACACCAAATTGCTCGACATCCTCGCTTGCCCGGTCTGCAAAGGCCCGCTCAAGCTCAGCGCCGACAAAACCGAGCTGATCAGCAAGGGCGCCGGCCTGGCGTACCCGATTCGCGACGGCATCCCGGTGATGCTCGAAACCGAAGCCCGCACCCTGACCTCTGACGAGCGCCTGGATAAATGACCACAGCCTTTACCGTTGTCATTCCCTCGCGTTACGCCTCCACCCGTTTGCCGGGCAAACCGCTGCTGCTGATCGCCGGCAAGCCGATGATCCAGCACGTCTGGGAACAGGCGAGCAAAAGCAGCGCTGAGCGCGTGGTGGTTGCCACCGACGATGCGCGCATTGTCGAGGCGTGCAAGGGCTTTGGCGCCGAAGTGGTGCTGACTCGCGAAGACCACAATTCCGGCACTGACCGTTTGGCTGAAGTCGCCGCAAAACTGGGCCTGGCGCCTGACGCGATCGTGGTCAACGTGCAAGGTGACGAGCCATTGATCCCGCCGAGCGTGATCGATCAGGTCGCCGCCAACCTCGCCGCCCACACCGAAGCGCGCATGGCCACCCTGGCCGAGCCGATCGAAGACGTCGAAACCCTGTTCAATCCCAACGTGGTCAAGGTCGTCAGCGACCTCAATGGCCTGGCGCTGACGTTCAGTCGCGCGACCTTGCCATGGGCCCGGGACGCGTTCGCAAAAAATCGTGATGTGCTGCCGGAAGGCGTGCCGTACCGCCGCCATATCGGCATCTATGCCTACCGCGCCGGTTTCCTGCATGACTTCGTCAGCTGGGGCCCGTGCTGGCTGGAAAACACCGAATCCCTGGAGCAACTGCGTGCCCTGTGGCACGGCGTGCGGATTCACGTCGCCGATGCGCTGATCGCTCCACCCACCGGTGTCGACACCGTTGAAGATCTAGAGCGCGTTCGTCGCCTGCTGGAGGCCTGATGCGGGTTCTGTTCGTATGCCTGGGCAACATCTGCCGTTCACCCACGGCCGAAGGCGTGTTGCGACACAAACTGCGGGAAGCGGGGCTGGCCGATCAGGTCGAAGTGGCCTCCGCCGGTACCGGTGACTGGCACGTCGGCAGGGCGCCGGACCAGCGCAGCCAGGCCGCGGCCAGGCTGCGCGGTTACGACCTGTCGATGCAGCGCGCCCAGCAGGTGACCCGCGCCGATTTTTCCACCTACGACCTGATCCTGGCGATGGACAACAGCAACCTGAGTGACCTCATGGCGCTGCAACCGACCAAGGGCAAGGTCAAGGCCGAACTGGACCTGTTCCTGCGTCGCTACCAGTCGGACGTCGATGAAGTGCCGGATCCGTACAACGACGGTGAACAGGGTTTCGAGCACGTACTGGACCTGATCGAGCGCGCCAGCGATTTGCTGCTGATCGAACTGAAGGGCCGGTTATGAGCTTGCAGGTTCATTCCGGGGTTTCGCTAAAGCCTTACAACAGCTTTGGCGTAGATGTTCAGGCCCGTTTGTTTGCCGAGGCCCACAGCGATGCCGACGTGCGCGAGGCCCTGGCCTATGCGGCGGCGCATGACGTGCCGCTGCTGGTAATCGGCGGTGGCAGCAACCTGCTGCTGACCGCCGATATCCAGTCGCTGGTATTGCGCATGGCCACCCGCGGGATTCGGATTCTGAGCGACGACGGCAGCAAGGTTGTCATCGAAGCTGAGGCCGGCGAGCCCTGGCATCCGTTCGTGCAACACACGCTGGCGCAGGGTTTGTCGGGGCTGGAAAACCTCAGCCTGATCCCCGGCACCGTCGGCGCGGCACCGATGCAGAACATCGGCGCCTATGGCGTGGAAATCAAGGACGTGTTTGCCGGCCTCACCGCCCTGGATCGCCAGACCGGTGAACTTCGCGATTTCACGTTGGCCGAGTGCAACTTCGCCTACCGCGACAGCCTGTTCAAGCAGGAGCCGGGACGCTGGTTGATCCTGCGGGTGCGGTTCACGCTGGACCGTGCCGCGCACCTGCATCTGGAATACGGCCCGGTGCGTCAACGCCTGACCGAGCAGGGCATCGATCAGCCGACCGCCACCGACGTCAGCTTGGCGATCTGCAGCATCCGCAACGAAAAACTCCCGGATCCGGCCGTCCTCGGCAATGCCGGCAGCTTCTTCAAGAACCCGTTGGTGTCGGCCGCGCTGGTCGTACAACTCAAGGGTGAATACCCGGATGTGGTGGCCTACGCGCAACCGGACGGGCAGATGAAACTGGCCGCCGGCTGGCTGATCGAGCGGGCAGGCTGGAAAGGCTTCCGCGAGGCCGACGCCGGCGTGCACAAGTTGCAGGCGCTGGTGCTGGTCAACTACGGGGCGGCGACGGGCCTGCAATTGCTCGACCTGGCGCAACGCATCCAGAAAGACATTGCAGAGCGTTTCCATGTGGATCTGGAAATGGAGCCCAATCGGTATTGAGCTAAGCTTTCAAGACTGATTTCAAAGCCCTGTGCAACTTCCATTGTGCAGGGCTTTTTTGTTAATGCTGGGTTAACTTAGCCACCTGACGATCAAGCGTTTGTTCCACCAAAGGCCCGATGCAGACGCTTTCGTCCGCATAAGAGAGCCTCATTAGCCTGAGCCGATCTGCGTGATGCCAACCGCCATCCCCCGGCGGCAGATTGCTCGACCCCATAACCATACAAATATGCGGGCGTGCCCATGATTACCCTGAAGCTCAATGGTCAAGACCATCAACTCGACGTCACCGAGGACATGCCGCTGCTCTGGGCAATCCGCGACGTGGCGGGCTACAACGGCACCAAATTCGGCTGCGGCATGGGCCTGTGTGGCGCGTGCACCATTCATATCGAAGGCTCCCCGGCGCGCAGTTGCATCACGCCGATCGGTTCGGTGATCGGCCAGAACGTCACCACCATCGACAATCTGCACGCCGATCCGGTCGGGCAAATCGTCCAGCAGGCCTGGCTCGATACCGCCGTGGCCCAGTGCGGTTTCTGTCAGGGCGGGCAGATCATGTCGGCGACGGCGCTGCTCAAGACCAATCCCAACCCGAGCGACGAACAGATCGAAGAGGCGATGGTCGGCAATATCTGCCGTTGCGGCACTTACAACCGCATCAAGACCGCCATCCGCCAGGCATCCACTCACCTGAAGGAAGCCAAGGCATGAGCCAGTTACCGAATGATTTCGCCCTGAGCAACCTCAGTAACCTCAGCCGTCGGGGTTTCCTCAAGGGCGTCGGCGCCACCAGTGCGCTGGTGATCGCGGCGAGTTGGGGGTGGCAGGATGCGTTCGCTGCCGAGAAAGAGAAGAAATTCGGCGCCGACGGCATGCCTCACGGCTGGATCGATGATCCGAAGGTGTACGTCAGCATCGCCGCTGATGGCACGGTGACGGTGATCTGCAACCGTTCGGAGATGGGCCAGGGCGTACGTACCAGCCTGACGATGGTGGTGGCCGACGAACTGGACGCCGACTGGGCGCTGGTGAAAGTGCAACAGGCGCCGGGAGACGAAGTGCGTTTCGGCAACCAGGACACCGACGGCTCGCGCAGCATGCGTCACTGGTTCGAACCGATGCGCCGTTGCGGCGCTGCCGCGCGGACCATGTTGGAGCAGGCCGCCGCCGATCAATGGAAAGTCCCGCTCGGCGAATGCCGTGCGCAGTTGCACAAAGTCATCCATAAACCCACCGGCCGCGAACTGGGCTACGGTGCCCTCGCCGCGGCTGCGGGTGCATTGGCGGTGCCGGCCCGCGACAGCGTGCGGCTCAAGGAACCTGCGGAATTCCGTTACATCGGCAAGGAAGGCACCAAGGCCATCGACGGCGCGGACATCGTCAACGGCCGCGCGATCTACGGCGCCGACGTGCATTTCGACGGCATGCTCTACGCCACCATCGCCCGTCCGGCGGTGTACGGCGGCAAGGTTAAATCCCTGGATGACAGCGCCGCGCTGAAAGTGCCGGGCGTGATCAAGGTCATCCAGATCGAAGGTCGTCCGCTGCCTTCGGAATTCCAGCCGCTGGGCGGCGTGGCCGTGGTGGCCAGCAATACCTGGGCGGCCATCAAGGGCCGCGATGCACTGAAAATCGAGTGGGACGATGGCCCCAACGCCAGCTATGACTCGATCGCCTATCGCAAGGAACTGGAAGCCGCGTCGCTCAAGCCCGGCAAAGTGGTGCGCAATACCGGCAACATCGACCAGGCCATGGGCAGCGCCAACAGCACCCTCGAAGCGTCCTACTATTTGCCGCACCTGGCGCAGGCGCCGATGGAACCGATGGTCGCCATCGCGCGCTTCAAGGACGGCGTGTGCGAAGCCTGGGGGCCTAGCCAGGCGCCGCAAGTCACCCGTGAACGGCTCGGCGAACGCCTGGGCATTCCGTTCGATAACGTGACCTTTCATGTCACCTTGCTCGGTGGCGGTTTCGGCCGTAAGTCCAAGCCGGATTTCATCATCGAAGCGGCGATCCTCGCCAAGGAATTCCCCGGCAAAGCCGTGCGGGTGCAATGGACCCGCGAAGACGACATCCATTGTTCCTATTTCCACACCGTATCCGCCGAATACCTCAAGGCCAGCCTGAACAAGGACGGCTTGCCCTCCGGCTGGCTGCACCGGACCGTGGCGCCGAGCATCACCGCGCTGTTCGCGCCGGGCATGAACCACGAAGCGGCCTTCGAGCTGGGCATGGGTTTCACCAACATGGCGTATGCGATTCCCAACGTGCGCCTGGAAAACCCGGAAGCGGCGATCCACACGCGGGTCGGCTGGTATCGCTCGGTGTCGAACATCCCTCACGGCTTTGCGATCCAGAGCTTTGTCGACGAGCTGGCGCACAAGGCCGGTGAAGACCCGCTCAAGTACCAGATCAAGTTGCTCGGCCCGGATCGTCAGATTGATCCGCGCACCTTGAGCGAAGAGTGGAACTACGGCGAGTCGCCCGAGCGTTATCCGATCGACATCGGGCGGATGCGCACCGTACTGGAAACTGCCGCCAAAGCCGCCGGTTGGGGACGAGAATTGCCGAAGGGCCGCGGATTGGGACTGGCGGTGCATTACAGCTTCGTCACGTACGTGGCGGCGGTGATCGAAGTCGAGGTCAAGGATGATGGCACGTTGATCGTGCACAAGGCTGACATTGCCGTGGATTGCGGCCCGCAGATCAACCCGGAGCGGATCCGCTCGCAATTCGAAGGCGCCTGCGTGATGGGCCTGGGCAACGCGGTGCTGGGGGAAATCAGCTTCAAGGACGGCAAGGTCCAGCAGGACAACTTCCACATGTATGAAGTGGCGCGCATGTCCCTGGCGCCGAAGGAAGTCGCCGTGCACCTGGTTACGCCACCGGGCGTCGTGCCGTTGGGTGGCGTCGGAGAACCTGGCGTGCCGCCGATTGCGCCGGCGCTGTGCAATGCGATCTTCGCCGCCACCGGCAAACGCATCCGCAACCTGCCGGTCCGCTATCAATTGCAGGGTTGGCAGAAGGCTGAGGCCTGATGGACAGCGTCGATCTGAACGTCTTGCGCAGCGTGCTGGAATGGCGCCGCGCCGGTCAGCGGGTGGTGTTGTACAGCGTGGTCCAGACCTGGGGCACCGCGCCCCGGGCGCCTGGCGCCATGCTGGCCTTGCGCGAAGACGGGGTGGTGATCGGCTCGGTGTCCGGCGGTTGTGTCGAGGATGACCTGATTGCCCGGCTGCACGATGGCCGTATCCCGGCTGACGGGCCGCCGGTGCAACTGATCACCTACGGCGTGACCCGCGAGGAGGCCGCACGCTTCGGTTTGCCGTGCGGCGGCACTTTGCGGCTGACCGAGGAGCGTATCGGCGATCCGGCCTGGGTCGCCGAGTTGCTGGCGCGGTGCGAGGCCCATGAAATCTCGGCGCGGGTGCTGGATGTCGCAAGCGGTGAAGTGACGTTGCAACCCGCGACCAAAAGCGATGTGCTGAGTTTTGACGGCAACGCCTTGCGGGCGATTTACGGTCCGCGCTGGCGATTGCTGTTGATTGGTGCGGGGCAACTGTCCCGGTATGTCGCCGAGATGGCGCGATTGCTGGATTTCGAAGTGCTGATCTGCGATCCGCGCACCGAGTTTGTCTACGGCTGGGAAGAACAGCATGGCCGCTTTGTCTCCGGCATGCCGGACGAAGCCGTGCTGAACATTCAAACCGACGAACGCACGGCCATCGTCGCACTGACCCACGATCCGCGCCTGGACGACATGGCGCTGCTCACGGCCCTCGACTCCCGGGCGTTCTACGTCGGTGCATTGGGCTCGCGGGTCAATAGCCTGAAACGCCGGGAAAACCTCGCTCAGCTAGGCTTGTCACAGGAAGCCATCGAGCGCTTGCATGGTCCGATCGGTCTGCACATCGGCAGCCATTCCCCGGCTGAAATCGCTTTGTCACTGATGGCTGAAATCGTGGCGACCAAGAACGGCGTCGAGCTGAAACAGAAGAAGCCGTTGCAGGAGAGCGTATGAACGAGGCCATTGGCGTCATTGTGCTGGCGGCGGGGCAGGGCAGCCGGTTTCGGCAGGTGGCGGGTGAGGATAAGGACAAGTTGCTCGCGGACTGTACCGGACGCGATGGCGCCGTTCGTTCGGTGATCGAGCAGGTGCTGGTGAGTCTGCCGGCCACGCTGGCGAAACGGGTGCTGGTGACGACGGAGGATCGCCCGCAGGTGGTTCGTATGGCTCAGGCGTATGGGTTCGAGTGCGTGCTGATCGAATCGACCGGCATGGGCGACAGCATTGCGGCCGGGGTGGCGGCGTGTCCGCAGCTCGCGGGTTGGCTGATTGTGTTGGGGGATATGCCGTTCATTCTGCCGTCGACGGTTGAGCAGGTGCTGGCAGGTATGTCCGGGGACGGGATCAGTGTTCCGGTGCTGAATGGCGAGTATGGGCATCCGGTGGGTTTCGGGAGCGCGTTTGGACCGGGACTGATGGCGTTGTCGGGTGACCGCGGGGCCAAGCCGTTGTTTGCGTCGGCGAAGGTGGTCGAGGTGGCGGTGGAGGATGCCGGGGTGTTGTGGGATGTGGATGTGCCTGAGTCACTGATCTTCAAACCTGCATAAATCCCATGTAGGAGCGAGCCTGCTCGCGATGGCGGTGGATCAGCCTGCGCCATCGCGAGCAGACTCGCTCCCACAGGGGGGGGCGATATATTCGGAGACATAAAAAAGCCCCGCCTGGAATCACCAGGCGGGGCTTTTTAATAGCCGTTGGAATCAGACGAGCGGTTTAGGCTCGTGTTCTTTTTCCAGGGCTTGTTCGTGTTGCTCTACCGCTTCCTGAACGGAGCGCGGGGCTTCGTGGATCACGGACTCAGCCGGTTCGGCAACCACTTCGGCAGCCGGGGCAGGAGCAGCCTCGACGACTTCAGCAACAACCGGAGCCACTTCAGCAGCCGGAGCAGCAGCGGCAGCCAGTTCGGCTTCCTTCTGCAGGCGCTCTTCTTCACGCTTGCGACGACGCACTTCACGCGGGTCGTTCGGCGCGCGGCCACTTGGCGTCAGGGCACTGGCCGGGGCAGCTTCAACCACTGGAGCAGCCAATTCGGCAACAACAGGGGCTTCAACGACCGGAGCAGGCTCAGGTTCGGCAGCCACAACCACAGGCTCAGCCGCGACTTCAGCAACTGGCGCTGGAGCTTCGACGGCAGCCGGCTCGGCAACCCAGTTGAAGGTTGTCTGCTCTTCGCGAACTTCACGAACGGTTTCGGTCACGGTTTCAGCGACGGTTTCAACAACCGGCTCTGCAACCACGGCAGGGGTTTCAGCAACGACGGCAGGCTCGGCGGCAGCTTCGACTTCAGGCTGTGCTTCGCGAACCGGAGCCACTTCGACTTCCGGAGCCGCAGTGGCTTCTACCGGCGTGGTCGCTTCAACAACCGGCGCTTCAACTGGAGCGGTTTCCAGTGTGGCGGCGGTGGCGCGTTCGGCTTGCTCGTTGGCTTGTGCTTCGGCCGGAGCGCTGATCACGGTGCTGGCAACGGCTGCGGTAACAGCGAGACCGGCAGCCAGATCGGCAGCACTTGGTGCTTCACGGCCTTCGGCGCCTTCGTTACCTTCGGCGGACTCGGATTCTTCCGAACCTTCGATCACGTTGCCGTTGGCATCGCGTTGACGCTCGCGACGGTTGCTGCGACGACGCTGGCCACGGGAGCGGCGGCGTGGACGATCGCCTTCGGCGCCTTCCTGACCGTCTTCCTGCAGTTGTTCTTCGTTGCCGGTCAGCTCTTCTTCGGCAACCGCGGCAGCGGCTTGCTCGGCACGTGGTTGACGTTCTTCACGCGGTGGGCGCGGTGCACGTTCTTCACGTGGCTGACGAGCTGGACGCTCTTCAGCAGTAGCGGCAGCGGCGGCGGCAGCCGGAGCAGCGGCGTCGAGTGGTTCACGCAGTTCACGAACCCGCTCTTCACGCTCGCCACGTGGCTTGCGATCTTCACGAGGTGCGCGCGGTGCACGTTCTTCGCGAGGGGCGCGTGGTGCGCGTTCTTCACGTGGTGCACGCTCTTCGCGAGCAACGGCCGGGGTTTCTTCGCGGGCTTCACGTGGCTCACGTGGTGCGCGTTCTTCACGCGGTGCACGTTCTTCGCGAGGCTTGCGTTCTTCATCGCGGCGACCGTTACGGTTGCGGCTCTGCTGACGACCGTTGCGACGCTCTTCGTTGCGGGCCGGACGCTCGGTGGTCGCTGGTTTTTCAACCACAACCGGAGCAGCAGGCTCTTCTTTGGTAGCGAACAGGCTGACCAGCGACTTCACCAGGCCTTTGAACAGGCTTGGCTCTGGCGCGGCGGCCGGCGCAGCAACCGGTGCGGCGACGACTTCGGTCGGGACCGGAGCGTTGGCGCGAGCCGGAGCCGTCTTGACCGCGGCTTCCTGGCGAACCAGGGTGCGGGTCGCAGCGGCTGGCTGGACTTCTTCGACTTCGGCAGCGGCAGCAGCGATTTCGTAGCTGGACTGGTTGATGCTGGCTTCCGGGCTGTCATCGCGCAGACGCTGAACTTCGAAGTGCGGCGTTTCGAGGTGATCGTTCGGCAGAATGACGATGCGGGCACGGGTGCGCAGTTCGATCTTGGTGATCGAGTTGCGTTTTTCGTTGAGCAGGAAGGCTGCAACCGGAATCGGCACTTGAGCGCGGACTTCGGCGGTGCGGTCTTTCAGGGCTTCTTCTTCGATCAGGCGCAGGATCGCCAGGGACAGCGATTCAACGTCACGGATGATACCGGTGCCGTTGCAACGCGGGCAGACGATGCCGCTGCTTTCGCCCAGGGACGGACGCAAGCGCTGACGGGACATTTCCAGCAGGCCGAAGCGCGAGATGCGACCGACTTGCACGCGAGCGCGGTCGGCTTCCAGGCATTCGCGGACTTTCTCTTCCACGGCGCGCTGGTTCTTGGCAGGGGTCATGTCGATGAAGTCGATGACGATCAGGCCGCCGATGTCGCGCAGGCGCAACTGACGGGCGATTTCTTCGGCGGCTTCAAGGTTGGTCTGCAGGGCGGTTTCTTCGATGTCGCTGCCTTTGGTGGCGCGCGCCGAGTTGATGTCGATGGACACCAGGGCTTCGGTCGGATCGATGACAATGGAGCCGCCGGAAGGCAGTTCGACAACGCGCTGGAAAGCGGTTTCGATCTGGCTTTCGATCTGGAAACGGTTGAACAGCGGAACGCTGTCTTCGTACAGCTTGATCTTGCTGGCGTACTGCGGCATCACCTGGCGGATGAAGGTCAGGGCTTCGTCCTGGGCTTCAACGCTGTCGATCAGCACTTCGCCGATGTCCTGGCGCAGGTAATCGCGGATGGCGCGGATGATCACGTTGCTTTCCTGGTAGATCAGGAAAGGCGCGGAGCGATCCAGCGACGCTTCTTTGATGGCGGTCCAGAGTTGCAGCAGGTAGTCGAGGTCCCACTGCATTTCTTCGCTGCTGCGGCCCAGGCCGGCAGTGCGAACGATCAGGCCCATGTCAGCCGGTGCAACCAGGCCGTTCAGGGCTTCACGCAGTTCGTTGCGCTCTTCACCTTCGATGCGACGGGAGATACCGCCGGCACGCGGGTTGTTCGGCATCAGCACCAGGTAACGACCGGCCAGGCTGATGAAGGTGGTCAGGGCTGCGCCCTTGTTGCCACGTTCTTCTTTTTCGACCTGAACGATGACTTCCTGGCCTTCGCTCAGGACGTCCTTGATGTTGACGCGGCCTTCAGGGGCTTTCTTGAAGTATTCGCGGGAGATTTCTTTGAGGGGCAGGAAGCCGTGGCGCTCGGAGCCGAAATCGACAAAGGCAGCCTCAAGGCTTGGTTCGATGCGAGTAATCCGGCCTTTATAGATGTTGGCCTTCTTCTGCTCGCGTGCACCGGATTCGATGTCCAGGTCGTAGAGGCGTTGGCCATCTACCAGTGCAACACGCAACTCTTCGGGTTGAGTTGCGTTAATCAGCATTCTTTTCATGTAGTACCGTCGGTTTCCGGGCTGCCGGAAACGGCGTTCGGCACACACGACTTCTCACGGTCGGTGTCAGGTGCGTCGGGAGTGGTTGGCCATTCCCGTGTCCAGCGATGTCCGGCCAATGTGGGCCTTTGTCGCGACGTACGCGTCCTGCTTGCTGTGGCTACTTAAGCACTCAGTCAGGAGGAGGAATCAACCGGCGGCTGTGGACGAGATGAAGCGTCTTGATAAAGCCTATTGCTACACAGTCCAGCGGTTGTGCATCTCCACCCTACACGTATCCCTGATAATTCGGGTGCTGCCGCGCGCAGAATCCGCAGCGGGTTGGCATTTACCGTGAGCTCCGAAAGGGGAGGTCACGCATCATGGCTAATTTAGGCGTTGTTTCCGAAGCCTTCGCTCGGGGTCATTCGCAGCTGACTGCACTTTGTGAACTGGCCGTGAATATGAGCTCGCGTGGCGAGTGAAAACTCTGCTTTGCGGCGTGATTCAGGCCTCATGTCACCTGCGCTCGTTACAGCTGCAAACTCCACCGTTACGTAGCGAAAGCTCCGTAGGACGGCCTCGCGTCCTGGTGAATTGCATTGGTCAGGGCCGGTTTTTGACCGTTGGTCCGCTGTCCAGGCCGCTTTTGGCGGCGTTCGCGACTATAGCAGTAATGATTAAGTGCTTCAATTCCATAAAAAATTGATATCATCCGCGCCATGACGACTACTGCCCCCTCGACCCCAGGCGTACAACTGCTTGAGGTCTCGCCGGAATATGCCGGCCAACGTATTGATAACTTCCTTCTCGCCCGGCTCAAAGGCGTGCCCAAGACCTTGATTTACCGCATTTTGCGCAAGGGCGAAGTGCGGGTGAACAAAGGTCGGATCAAGCCCGAATACAAGCTGCAGGCGGGCGATATCGTGCGCGTGCCGCCCGTTCGCGTGCCTGAGCGCGACGAGCCGGTGCCGCTGGCCCAAGGCCTGCTGCAACGGCTTGAAGCCTCGATTGTCTTCGAAGACAAGGCGCTGCTTGTGATCAACAAGCCTTGCGGCATTGCGGTTCACGGCGGCAGCGGCCTGACTTACGGCGTAATCGAAGCCTTTCGTCAGCTGCGCCCGGACTGCAAGGAACTCGAGCTGGTTCATCGCCTGGACCGTGACACCTCGGGCCTGCTGATGATCGCCAAGAAACGCAGCATGCTGCGTCACTTGCACACGGCCTTGCGCGGTGACGGCGTGGACAAGCGCTACATGGCGCTGGTTCGCGGCAACTGGGCGACGTCGATCAAGCAGGTCCGTGCGTCGCTGGGCAAGAGCAATCTGCGCTCCGGCGAACGCATGGTCGAGGTTGACGAGGAGGAGGGCAAGGAGTCTGTGACCGTGTTCAAGGTCCTGCGTCGATTCGGTGACTTTGCCACCCTGATCGAAGCCAAGCCGATCACCGGACGGACTCACCAGATTCGCGTCCATACCTTGCACGCCGGGCATTGCATTGCCGGTGACACCAAATACGGTGATGAAGGCTTCAGCAAGGAAATCCGCGACCTGGGCGGCAAGCGCCTGTTCTTGCATGCCTACATGCTGACCGTTCCGCTGCCGGATGGCGGCGAGCTGAAGTTGCAGGCGCCTGTCGACGAGATGTGGGCCAAGACTGTGGAGCGCCTGAGTGCACCCTTCTGATTACAAGCTGCTGATTTTCGATTGGGACGGCACTCTCGCTGACTCCATTGGTCGGATCGTCGAGGCGATGCACGTAGCGTCGGAGCGTTCCGGCTTTCAGCTGCGCGATGATTTTGCGGTCAAAGGCATTATCGGCCTGGGCCTGCCGGAAGCCATTCGTACGTTGTATCCGGAAATCGGTGACGACGAGCTGGTGGCTTTTCGTGAGCATTACGCCGATCACTACATCGCCGCAGAAGCGGTGCCTTCGCCGTTGTTTGAAGGCGTTGTCGAGTCGATGGAGGCATTTCGCGCCGAGGGTTATCAATTGGCGGTCGCCACTGGCAAGGCCCGACGCGGACTGGATCGGGTGTTGAAGGCACATGGCTGGGAAGATTATTTCGACATCACCCGTGCCGCCGACGAAACCGCCAGCAAGCCCCATCCGCTGATGCTCGAGCAGATCCTGGCGCATTGCGATGTGCGTCCGGAGCAGGCGTTGATGGTCGGCGACTCGTCCTTCGATCTGCAAATGGCGCGCAATGCCGGCATGGATTCGGTGGCGGTCAGCTACGGCGCGCAAGCGATCGAGGCGTTGCAGGTGTTCGAACCGGTGTTGTCCGTCCATCGTTTTTCAGAATTGCACGCCTGGCTGAGTCAGCGGGCTTAATAGATTTTTGCTGGGGTAGATGTCATGACCGACGAATGGAAAGCGCCGCCCGCCAAGGCGAGTGCAGAGAGCGGTGACGAGAAGAGCTGGAAGCTGCTGGAAAAGACCCTGCTGGCCAGTGTGCAGGAGCAACGTCGCTCGCGGCGCTGGGGGATCTTCTTCAAGCTGCTGACGTTTGTGTATCTGTTTGGTGCGCTGGCCCTGTTCACGCCGCTGATGGACATGGAAAAAGCCGCGACCCGCAGCGCCAACTACACCGCGCTGATCGACGTCACCGGCATGATCGCCGACAAGGAGCCTGCCAGCGCTGACAACATCGTCGGCAGCCTGCGTGCCGCCTTCGAGGATGACAAGGTCAAGGGCGTGATCCTGCGCATCAACAGTCCGGGTGGCAGTCCGGTGCAGTCGGGTTATGTCTATGACGAAATCCGTCGCTTGCGTGGCCTGCACCCGGACACCAAGGTTTACGCGGTGATCTCTGACCTGGGGGCTTCCGGTGCCTATTACATTGCCAGTGCGGCGGATCAGATCTATGCCGACAAGGCGAGCCTGGTGGGTTCCATTGGTGTGACGGCGGCGGGTTATGGCTTTGTCGGCACCATGGAGAAGCTCGGTGTCGAGCGCCGGACCTATACGTCGGGCGAGCACAAATCGTTTCTTGATCCGTTCCAGCCGCAAAAGCCTGAAGAGACGCAGTTCTGGCAGGGCGTGCTCGACACGACGCACCAGCAGTTCATCAACAGCGTCAAGCAGGGCCGTGGCGATCGCCTCAAGGACAAGGAGCATCCGGAGCTGTTCTCCGGGCTGGTCTGGTCCGGCGAGCAGGCGCTGCCGCTGGGGTTGATCGATGGTCTGGGCAATGCCAGTTCCGTGGCGCGTGATGTGATTGGCGAGAAAGAATTGGTGGACTTCACCGTTCAGGAGTCGCCGTTCGATCGCTTCTCCAAGAAGCTGGGCGCCAGCGTGGCTGAGCAATTGGCGATGTGGATGGGTTTTCACGGCCCGTCGCTGCGCTGATCTTCCCGTTGCATAAAAAAACCGGCCCAAGTGGCCGGTTTTTTTTGTTGAGCGCTCACATCCTGTAGGGGCCGGCTTGCCGGCGATGGCGCAGCCGTCAGGGGATTTGCACACCTTCGGCCAGCAACATATCGATCAGGCGAATCAGCGGCAGGCCGATCAGGCTGGTGGCGTCAGGACCTTCGGTGCTTTGAAACAGGCTCACCCCCAAACCTTCGGCCTTGAAGCTGCCTGCGCAGTCGTAGGGCTGCTCGGCGCGCAGGTAGCGTTCGATGCGTTCAGCATCGAGCGTGCGCATGTGCACGGTGAAAGGTACGCAGTCGACCTGGCAGTGGCCGGTCTGGCTGTTGAGCAGGGCTACGCCGGTCAGGAAGGTCACACTGGCGCCACTTGAAGCCAGCAATTGTTCGCGGGCCTTTTCGAAGGTGTGGGGTTTGCCGATAATGCGGTCGCCGAGCACTGCCACCTGGTCGGAACCGATAATCAGATGAGCGGGATGGCTGTCGGCGAGAGCCTGGGCTTTTTCTTTGGCAAGGCGCTTGACCAGTTCGATGGCGGGTTCGTTCGGGCGATGGCTTTCATCGATATCCGGCGAGCTGCAGGTGAATGGCAGCTGCAGGCGGGCCAGCAATTCCCGGCGATACACCGAGCTTGAAGCGAGTAATAAAGGCAGCATGCGTATCTCCAGAAGGCAGGCGCGAATTCTAGCGAGGCTTCCAGGTGACGGACAGGGCTGAATTTCCTTTGACATGGCCGGGTGCATCCCTATAATGCTGCGCCTATGTTGAATGACCCGATTCCACCTCACGTTGACCCGCGCAAATTGGCTGACCGTGGCACCACCCTTCAAGGTGAACTGCTGCTGGCCGATTTGAAGAGACTCTGCGACCCGCTTTCCGACAATGTCGGTACGGTGCAGGCTAAATTCGTTTTTGAACGAGATGAACGTAAGTCTGTGGTAATCCACAGCTTTATCGACACCGAAGTCAAAATGGTTTGCCAGCGTTGTCTTGAGCTGGTCACCCTGCCGATCCATAGCGAATGCAGTTATGCTGTGGTGAAGGAGGGTGCGAATACCCAGTCGTTGCCGAAAGGTTATGACGTGCTGGAACTGGGCGAAGATCCATTGGATCTGCAGTCACTGATCGAGGAGGAGCTTCTGCTCGCCTTGCCCATTGTGCCTGCTCATCATCCGGAAGAATGCCAGCAGCCGGCGGGAGCAGATGAGCCCGAACCGAGCGAGGACGAGGTAACGCGGTCCAACCCGTTCAGTGTATTGGCGCAGTTAAAGCGTGACCCAAACGTTTAGGAGTTAATCAATTATGGCTGTTCAGCAGAACAAAAAATCCCGCTCTGCCCGTGACATGCGTCGTTCGCACGACGCTCTCGAGGCTAGCACCCTGTCTGTAGAAAAAACCACCGGTGAAGTTCACCTGCGTCACCACGTATCGCCAGAAGGCGTATACCGTGGCCGTAAAGTGATCGACAAGGGCGCTGACGAGTAATCACTTGTCCGCTCAAGTCATCGCGATTGACGCAATGGGCGGGGACTTCGGTCCCCGCAGCATTGTTCAGGCCAGTCTCGCTTGCCTGTCTGCTACGCCCTCGCTGCACCTGACCCTCGTTGGTCAACCCTCCCTTCTTGAAGAACTGATCGCTGGCCAATCGGCTGTGGATCGCTCGCGCCTGTCGATTGCTCCGGCGTCCGAAGTCATCACCATGGACGAGAAACCCGCACAGGCCTTGCGCGGCAAGCCCGATTCGTCGATGCGTGTGGCGCTGGAGCTGCTGCGAGACGGCAAGGTTCAGGCTTGCGTCAGCGCTGGCAACACCGGTGCTTTGATGGCGTTGTCGCGGTTTGTGCTCAAGACCTTGCCGGGCATCGATCGGCCAGCCATGGTCGCCGCGATCCCGACGCAGAAGGGCTATTGCCAGTTGCTCGATCTGGGCGCCAATGTCGATTGCAGCGCCGAGCACCTGTTGCAGTTTGCGGTGATGGGCTCGGTGGCGGCAGAAACCCTGGGTATCGTGCGGCCGCGTGTGGCGTTGCTGAACATCGGCACCGAGGACATCAAGGGTAATCAGCAGGTCAAGCTGGCGGCCACCCTGCTGCAGAGCGCTCGGGGCATCAACTACATCGGTTTTATCGAAGGCGACGGCCTGTACCGGGGCGAGGCGGATGTGGTGGTGTGTGACGGCTTTGTCGGCAACATCCTGCTCAAGTCCAGCGAAGGGTTGGCGACCATGATCGCGGGGCGCATCGAAGCCTTGTTCAAAAAAAACCTTGCATCAAAAGTTGTCGGCGCGATGGCGCTGCCGTTGATGAAACGCTTGCAGGCGGACCTCGCGCCCGCGCGGCATAACGGCGCAAGTTTCCTGGGTTTGCAGGGAATTGTGGTGAAAAGTCACGGTTCTGCCGGGGTTCAGGGTTTCCAGAGCGCCATCTCGCGAGCCTTGATCGAGATCCAGGAAAACCTGCCGGAACGGATTCACGGTCGTCTGGAGGATTTGTTGCTTTAGGCGTTTTCGTCGGACAATGCTTAAATGTGACCGCTCAGTTCAATTGGCCATCCAACTGTCAGTTTCTTGCGTCCCCCAAGCGGGACGTCAATTCTCCGACGACAAGATCATTAGGGGCTTGTTACATGTCTGCTTCCCTCGCATTCGTCTTTCCAGGACAGGGTTCGCAGTCCCTCGGCATGCTGGCCGAGTTGGGCGCGCAACATCCGCTGGTCCTCGAAACATTCAAAGAAGCATCCGATGCTCTCGGTTACGACCTGTGGGCACTGACCCAGCAAGGTCCGGAAGAACAACTCAATCAAACCGATAAAACCCAGCCGGCCATTCTGACCGCCTCGATTGCCTTGTGGCGTCTGTGGCTGGCTGAAGGTGGCGCGCGTCCGGCTTACGTTGCCGGTCACAGCCTGGGTGAATACAGCGCGCTGGTCGCGGCTGGCAGCCTGAGCCTGGGCGACGCGGTGAAACTGGTCGAGCGTCGTGGCCAGTTGATGCAGGAAGCGGTTCCGGCCGGGCAGGGCGGCATGGCTGCCATCCTCGGTCTGGACGATGCTGACGTATTGGCCGCCTGTGCCGAAGCGGCACAAGGCGAAGTGGTCAGCGCAGTCAACTTCAACTCCCCGGGTCAGGTCGTGATCGCTGGCGCCAAGGCTGCGGTCGAGCGCGCCATCGAAGGCTGCAAGGCTCGTGGCGCCAAGCGCGCGATGCCGTTGCCGGTCAGCGTGCCGTCCCACTGCGAGCTGATGCGCCCGGCGGCTGAGCGTTTCGCCGAGTCGATCGCCGCGATCAACTGGCAGGCGCCGCAGATTCCGGTGGTGCAGAACGTCAGTGCCGAGGTTCCGGCAGATCTGGAAACCCTCAAGCGCGATCTGCTCGAGCAGCTCTACAAGCCAGTACGCTGGGTCGAGTCGGTCCAGGCGCTGGCCGCCAAGGGCGCGACCCAACTGGTCGAATGCGGCCCTGGCAAAGTGCTCGCCGGCCTGAACAAACGCTGCGCCGAAGGCGTGTCGACATCCAACCTCAATACCCCAGACGCTTTCGCTGCCGCCCGCGCAGCGTTGGCCTGAATCAGGAGAAGCTTGCATGAGTCTGCAAGGTAAAGTTGCACTGGTCACCGGTGCGAGCCGCGGTATCGGCCAGGCTATCGCCCTGGAACTGGGTCGTCAGGGTGCCATCGTTGTCGGTACTGCGACCTCTGCGTCGGGTGCCGAGCGTATCGCCGCTACCCTGAAGGAAAACGGTATTCAAGGCACTGGCCTGGAACTCAACGTCACCAGCGACGAATCCGTTGCAGCGGTGCTGGCGAGCATCCAGGAGCAGTTCGGTGCTCCGGCGATTCTGGTGAACAATGCCGGTATCACCCGCGATAACCTGATGATGCGCATGAAAGATGACGAATGGCATGACGTCGTCGATACCAACCTGAACAGTCTGTTCCGCCTGTCCAAGGGCGTTTTGCGCGGTATGACCAAAGCCCGTTGGGGACGAATTATCAGTATTGGCTCGGTTGTGGGTGCCATGGGCAACGCAGGCCAAGTAAACTACGCTGCCGCCAAGGCAGGTCTGGAGGGTTTCAGTCGTGCCCTGGCACGTGAAGTCGGTTCGCGTTCGATTACGGTAAACTCGGTGGCCCCTGGGTTCATCGACACCGATATGACCCGCGAACTGCCCGAGGCGCAGCGTGAAGCCTTGCAGACGCAAATTCCGCTGGGCCGTCTGGGGCAAGCACAAGAGATCGCGTCTGTGGTCGCTTTTCTTGCATCCGACGGTGCGGCTTACGTTACTGGGGCTACAATCCCGGTGAACGGCGGGATGTACATGAGTTAAATGTGACGGATTGCTTCAAAAAAATGTCATACGAGCTGTCTAAAATCCGTTATAAAGCTGCAATCTATTTATAGGCAGAGGGCCACCGGGTTTGAGGAGTGAAGCTTTCAGTTGAAATGCTGAAAAGTCTTTCTATACACTTACCCACTGGCCAGCTGCCTGAATTTGTCCATTAGGAGTGAAAACAAGGTATGAGCACCATCGAAGAGCGCGTCAAGAAAATCGTTGCTGAGCAACTGGGCGTTAAAGAAGAAGAAGTGGTCAACACTGCTTCCTTCGTTGAAGACCTGGGTGCCGACTCCCTTGACACCGTTGAGCTGGTGATGGCTCTGGAAGAGGAATTCGAGACCGAAATCCCTGACGAAGAAGCTGAGAAGATCACTACTGTACAAGCTGCAATCGACTACGTTACTAGCCACCAGGCGTAATAGTTTGTAATCGTTGCTTGCTGTCATGGAAAAACCGCACTGCCATCATGGCGTGCGGTTTTTTCTTTAGGCCTGATGCAAAGTCGTCATTTGAAAAAGGAGAGTGCTGTGTCGCGTAGACGCGTCGTAGTCACCGGTATGGGTATGTTGTCGCCACTGGGCACGGATGTGCCGAGCAGTTGGCAGGGCATTCTGGCTGGCCGCAGTGGCATTGGTCTGATCGAACACACCGACCTTTCTGCCTATTCCACCCGTTTTGGCGGCTCGGTAAAGGGCTTCAATGTCGAGGAATACCTGTCGGTCAAGGAAGCTCGCAAGCTCGACCTGTTCATTCAATACGGTCTGGCAGCCGGTTTCCAGGCGGTGCGTAACGCAGGCCTTGAAGTCACCGACGCCAATCGTGAGCGCATCGGCGTGGCCATGGGTTCGGGTATTGGCGGTCTGACCAATATCGAAGAAACCAGCCGCACGCTGCATGATTCCGGCCCACGGCGGATCTCTCCGTTTTTCGTGCCTGGCTCGATCATCAATATGATTTCCGGTTTCCTGTCGATCCACCTGGGTGCACAGGGACCCAACTACGCCATCGCCACCGCATGTACCACCGGTACGCACTGCATCGGCATGGCGGCGCGCAACATCATGTACGACGAAGCCGACGTGATGATTGCCGGCGGCGCCGAGATGGCGGCTTGCGGTCTGGGCATGGGTGGCTTCGGTGCCTCCCGCGCGCTGTCGACCCGCAATGACGAGCCGACCCGCGCCAGCCGTCCATGGGACAAGGGCCGCGATGGCTTCGTCCTGTCCGACGGTGCCGGTGCGCTGGTGCTTGAAGAGCTGGAGCACGCCAAGGCTCGCGGTGCGACCATCTACGCCGAACTGATCGGCTTTGGTACCAGCGGCGATGCGTTCCACATGACTTCGCCGCCCGCGGACGGTGCCGGTGCTGCGCGTTGCATCACCAATGCGCTGCGCGACGCGAAGATCAATCGCGATCAAGTCCAGTACATCAACGCCCACGGCACCTCGACGTCGGCCGGCGATCTCGCCGAAGCCTGCGCGATCAAGTCGGTGTTCGGCGATCACGCCTACAAGCTGGCGGTCAGCTCGACCAAGTCCATGACCGGTCACCTGCTGGGTGCGGCGGGCGCAGTCGAAGCAATCTTCAGCGTGCTGGCGATCAATAGCCAGGTGGCTCCGCCGACCATCAACCTTGATGAGCCAGATGAAGGCTGCGACCTCGATTTCGTGCCGCACACGGCGCGCAACATGGACATCGATGTGGTGCTGTCCAACTCGTTCGGGTTTGGCGGTACCAACGGCTCGCTGGTGTTCCGCCGGTTCGCTGACTGATGGACAGCTGGGTCGACGGTCAGCCGGCTGACGCGTTGTCGCTGAAAGATCGCGGCCTGGCTTACGGTGATGGTCTGTTCGAGACCATTGCCGTGCGTGGCGGGCAGCCGCTGTTGCTGGACCGACATTTGTCGCGCCTGGCGCAAGGCTGTTCGCGACTGGCGATTTCTGCCGATCACGATCTGATTCGCGACGAGCTGCTGGCCTACGCCGCAGCGCTGGGTGAGGGCGTGCTCAAGCTCATCGTCACTCGCGGCGACAGCCTGCGTGGTTACGCCCCCGATCCTTCGGCCCAGCCCCGACGCATTCTGCAAGGCAATCCCCCTGCGGCTTATCCTGCGATTCATGCGGAGCAGGGCGTTCGTCTGTTCCCTTGCACCACGCGTCTGTCCAGGCAACCGTTGCTGGCAGGGCTCAAGCATCTGAACCGTCTTGAACAAGTCATCGCCCGTTCCGAATGGCAAGACACCGAGCATGCCGAAGGCTTGATGCTGGATCTGGACGGCCGCGTGATCGAAGGCGTATTCAGCAATCTGTTCCTGGTGCGCGATGGCGTGCTGGTCACTGCCGATCTCAAACGATGCGGTGTGGCCGGCGTGATGCGGGCGGAATTATTGTTTCAAGCCGAGTCGCTGGGGATCCCCACGCAAATCACCGACATCACCCTTGAACAACTGCAATGGGCTGATGAAGTCTTCGTCTGCAACAGCGTGTATGGCGTTTGGCCTGTGCGCGCCTATGCAGCACTGAGCTGGCCGGTTGGGCCGCTCACCCGTAAACTCCAAACCATTGCCCGCGCGCTACTGGATGCTTGATACGTGAGACGTAAATTCTTGCTGTTGCTGGAAACCGGCCTGGTTCTGGCAGGGCTGTGTCTGGGCGCTTCGGCCTGGAAAATCCATTCGGCGCTGGAGCAGCCGCTGAACGTTACCCAGGAAAGTTTGCTGGACGTGCCCAAAGGCACGACACCTACCCGCACCTTCTATCGACTCGAAGCCGACGGCGTCATCAAGGACGCGTTCTGGTTGCGTGTCTACTGGCGTTTCAACCTGGCCGGGCAACCGCTGCACAAAGGCGAATACCGCATGCAGCCTGGCATGACGGTCGAGGACCTGATCGGTCTGTGGAAGCGCGGGGAAATGGTGCAGTACAGCCTGACGCTGGTCGAAGGCTGGAATTTCCATCAAGTCCGCGCCGCGCTGGCCAAGGATGAAAAGCTCGAGCAGACCCTGAACGGCCTGAGCGACAGCGAAGTGATGGACAAGCTCGGTCACGCCGGGGTCTTCCCGGAAGGTCGATTCTTCCCTGACACCTATCGCTTCGTGCGGGGCATGAGCGACGTCGAGCTGCTGAAAAAAGCCTACGACCGCCTCGATGAAGTCCTGGCCAAGGAATGGGCGCAACGCGCGGCGGACGTGCCGTACACCGAACCCTATCAGGCGCTGATCATGGCCTCGCTGGTGGAAAAGGAAACCGGCGTACCGCAAGAGCGTGGGCAGATTGCCGGCGTGTTTGTGCGGCGCATGGAAATGGGCATGCTGTTGCAGACCGATCCGACCGTGATCTACGGCCTCGGCGATCGCTACAACGGTAAGTTGACCCGCGCCCATCTCAAGGAAGCGACCCCTTACAACACCTATGTGATTGCCGGCCTGCCGCCGACGCCGATTGCGATGGTCGGCCGCGAAGCGATCCACGCAGCGTTGAATCCGGTAGCTGGCAACAGTCTGTATTTTGTCGCGCGCGGCGATGGCAGCCACGTGTTCTCCGATGATCTGGACGCGCACAATAACGCGGTGCGTGAATTCCAGCTCAAGCGCCGCGCCGACTATCGTTCGAGCCCTGCACCGGTGACCGCGCCCGAGGCGACGAACGAGTCGGCGCCGATCCCGGCGGCCTCGCCCGACACGGCGCCCGAGGCTTTGCCGCCCGTGACGCCGCAGGAACCGGTTCAGCCACCGACTCCAGCGCCAACCCAAGAACCGGCTCAGGAACCTGCCCAAGAGCCCGCTGCCGCGCCTGCGCCCGAACCGGACGCCAGTGCGCCGAAAAGCCCGCAATGATTCTGAATAAGGACTGCCTGTGACTGGCTTGTTTATTACCCTGGAAGGCCCCGAAGGCGCCGGCAAGAGCACCAACCGCGAATACCTGGCCGAGCAGCTGCGCGCCGCCGGTATCGAGGTCGTGCTGACCCGCGAGCCGGGCGGCACGCCATTGGCCGAGCGGATCCGCGAAGTGCTGTTGGCGCCGGTCGATGAAGTCATGGACCCGGACACCGAGTTGCTGCTGGTATTCGCCGCGCGCGCTCAGCATCTGGCCGGCGTGATCCGTCCGGCGCTGGCCCGTGGAGCCGTGGTGCTGTGTGATCGCTTTACCGATTCGACTTACGCCTATCAGGGCGGTGGTCGCGGCTTGTCGCTGGAGCGCATCGCCACCCTGGAAACGTTCGTCCAGGGCGATCTGCGTCCGGACCTCACGTTGATCTTCGATCTGCCGGTGGAAGTGGGCCTGGCCCGCGCCAGTGCGCGCGGTCGCCTGGATCGCTTCGAGCTGGAAGGCCGGACCTTTTTCGACGCGGTGCGCAGTGCGTTTCTCACGCGCGCGGAAGCGGACCCGGCGCGTTATGTGCTGGTCGATGCCGCCCAACCGCTGGCGCAGGTTCAGCAGTCGCTGGACGCTTTGGTCCCGCGTTTGCTGGAGCTGACCCGTGGCTGAAGCCTATCCGTGGCAGGACAGCCTCTGGCAGCAATTGGCCGGCCGCAAGCAACACGCTCACGCCTACCTGTTGCATGGTCCGGCCGGGATCGGCAAGCGGGCGTTGGCCGAACGCTTGATGGCGAGCCTGCTGTGTCAGCGTCCGACTGCGCTCGACGCGTGCGGTGAATGCAAATCCTGCCTGTTGCTGAAGGCCGGCAGTCATCCCGACAACTACATCCTGGAGCCGGAAGAAGCCGACAAGGCGATCAAGGTCGATCAGGTGCGCGATCTGGTCAGCTTCGTGGTGCAGACTTCGCAAATGGGCGGTCGTAAAGTGGTGCTGATCGAGCCGGTCGAGTCGATGAACATCAACGCCGCCAACGCCTTGCTCAAAAGCCTTGAAGAGCCGTCCGGCGATACGGTTCTGTTGCTGGTCAGTCACCAGACCAGCCGTCTGTTGCCGACCATCAAGAGCCGTTGCGTGCAGCAGGCCTGCCCGTTGCCGAGCGAGGCGATGAGCCTGGCGTGGCTGGCCAAGGCGTTACCGGATTGTTCCGAGGAAGAGCGCGTCGAACTGCTGACCCTGGCCGCCGGCTCGCCACTGGCTGCGGTCAATTTGCAGACCCAGGGCGTCCGTGAACAGCGGGCGCTGGTGGTCGATGGCGTGAAGAAGTTGCTCAAGCAGCAGCAATCGCCGACGCAACTGGCCGAAGGCTGGAATTCGATTCCGCTGTTGTTGCTGTTCGACTGGTTTTGCGACTGGTCGAGCCTGATCCTGCGTTATCAGCTGACCCAGGACGAAGAGGGGCTGGGGCTGGCCGATATGCGCAAAGTCATTCAATACCTCGCGCAGAAAAGCAGCCAGGATAAAGTGCTGGGGATTCAGGACTGGATCCTCGCCCAGCGCCAGAAAGTCATGAGCAAGGCCAACCTCAATCGGGTGCTGTTGCTGGAAGCATTGCTTGTGCAGTGGGCGTCTTTGCCTACCCAGAAGTGACCGACTGGGCCTATCCTCTGAACATCTGCAGTGGAGGTGAGCATGAATGAAGCCGTCAATTCCGGGCCGCGCAACGGTATTTTGTCCCTGACCATCAAGGACAAGTCCGTGCTGTACGCGGCCTACATGCCGTTCATCAGGAACGGTGGCCTGTTTATCCCGACCAACAAAAGCTACAAGTTGGGCGACGAGGTATTCATGCTGCTGAACCTGATGGACGAGCCGGAAAAGATTCCCGTGGCCGGCAAAGTGGCCTGGATTACCCCCAAAGGCGCTCAGGGCAACCGTGCCGCCGGTGTCGGCGTGCAGTTCAACGACGGCGACGACGCCGCCCGCAGTCGCATCGAAACCCATCTGGCCGGAGCCCTGAAGTCCGACCGTCCCACTCATACGATGTAAGTTGCAGCCTTTTTATGCTCGTAGATTCCCATTGTCACCTTGATCGCCTCGACCTCGCCGCCCACGACGGCTCCCTGGATGCCGCCCTCGACGCCGCCCGGCAGCGCGGGGTAGGGCATTTTCTGTGCATCGGCGTCAGCGTCGATAACGCAGCCGACGTCAAAGCCCTGGCCGAACGTTACGACGACGTCGATTGTTCGGTGGGTGTGCATCCACTGGACGTGCAGCCAGGCGCCGCGCCGGCCCTCGACTGGCTGCTGCGGGAACTCAATCACCCGCGCGTGGTGGCGATTGGTGAAACCGGCCTGGATTATCACTACGAGCCTGAGGCGGCGGAGTTGCAGCAGGAATCCTTCCGCCTGCACCTGCAGGCCGCGCAGCAGACCGGCAAGCCGGTGATCATTCACACGCGCGGTGCCCGTGTCGACACGTTGAGCCTGTTGCGCGAAGCCGCGTTGCCCCAGGCCGGCGTCCTGCATTGCTTTACCGAAGACTGGGACATGGCCAAAGCGGCGCTGGACATGGGTTATTACATCTCGTTGTCCGGCATCGTCACCTTCCGCAATGCCGATGCACTGCGAGACGTGGCCAGTAAAGTGCCTGCCAACCGTTTGCTGGTGGAAACCGACTCGCCGTACCTGGCGCCGATCCCTTATCGCGGCAAACCGAACCTGCCGCAATATGTGCGGGAAGTGGCAGAGTTCCTGGCGATGCTGCGCGGTGAGTCCTACGAGCGATTTGCCGAACAGACCACCGAGAACTTCAAGCGACTGTTCCCGCTGGCACACGTAAAAGGTTAAATCGCAGGCAAAAAAAACCCGGGTTCTGGGGGGTGAATCCGGGTTAAGACCATTAGGAGTAAAACAATGGCACGCGGTCCGTTGGTACCAATATCGACGCGGCACTTGGGGGAGATGCCCCGCCGACAGTTGAAGTATTGATCAGTATTGCGCCGAGTCCAGTTTCCCGACCCCGGTTTTTAAACAATTTTGGAATACGTGCGCTTCGGAAGCGTTCTCATTAAAAGCCGGTGCCGACAGAATTCATCTAGAAACACAGATATGGATGGATGATCCGTGCATTTTGTCGCAAGTTAGGCATAATACGCGGCTTCGAATTTTGACCCCGACAGACCTTTTCTTATGCATAAAGAACCTCGTAAGGTCCGTGAATTTCGTCGCCGTGAGCAAGAAATTCTCGATACCGCGCTCAAGCTGTTCCTCGACCAAGGTGAAGACAGTGTCACCGTCGAGATGATTGCTGATGCCGTCGGTATCGGCAAAGGCACAATCTACAAGCATTTCAAATCGAAGGCGGAGATCTACCTGCGCCTGATGCTCGACTACGAGCGCGATTTGAACGAGCTGTTGCACTCGGCCGACGTCGACAAGGACAAGGAAGCCCTGTCCCGGGCCTACTTCGAATTCCGCATGCGCGATCCGCAACGCTACCGCTTGTTCGATCGCCTCGAAGAAAAGGTGGTCAAGGGCAACCAGGTGCCGGAGATGATTGAGGAGCTGCACAAGATCCGCGCCTCGAACTTCGAACGCCTGACCCTGCTGATCAAGGGCCGGATCAGCGAAGGCAAGCTCGAAGACGTGCCGCCTTACTTCCATTACTGCGCGTCCTGGGCGCTGGTGCATGGCGCCGTGGCGCTGTATCACTCGCCGTTCTGGAGCAATGTGCTGGAAGATCAGGAAGGTTTCTTCCAGTTCCTGATGGACATCGGCGTGCGCATGGGCAACAAGCGCAAGCGCGACACCGACACGCCGAGCAGCTAAGCCATTCAGATGCCTTATCGCGCCATGATTTCGCTATATGGCGCCGTACCTCAGTAATATACTCAGGCATAGGACTTGCTAAAACTTGATTTGTGAGTCAAGTTTTGCGTCGTCCGAATTCCTCGTGCCGGAGTGACCATGATCGTTGACCGTCAAGGCAGGCGTTTCCGCAATCTGCGAATCAGCCTGACCTCAGCCTGCAATTACGCGTGTACCTACTGCGTGCCCAACGGCAAGCGGCTGGTGGCTGCGCAGGACGAACTGTCGGCCGAGGCCATGGCGCGCGGTGTGGCGTATCTGATCGAAGCCGCCGGCATCGAGCGCCTGCGCATCACTGGCGGTGAGCCGCTGGTCAGTCCCAAGCTAGAAGCGTTCATGACGGCTGTCGGGCAAATGGGGCTGGAAGACATCAGCCTGACCACCAATGGTCAGCTCCTGGCGAAAAAGCTGCCGCTGCTGGTCGACGCCGGCATCCGCCGGATCAACGTTTCCCTCGATACCCTGGATGCCGGTGCGTTTCGCAGCATTGCTCGCGGCGGTGATCTGGCGACGGTGCTCGACGGCATGGACCAGGCCAGCGCCGCCGGCATGAAGATCAAGGTCAACATGGTGCCGCTGCGCGGGCAGAACCTCGATCAGGTGATGCCGCTGCTCGATTACTGTCTGGAGCGCGGTTATGAACTGCGCTTTATCGAACTGATGCGCATGGGGCATCTGGCCAGCGACAACAATGGTTTTCTGCAACAGTTCGTCAGCCTGCAACAGCTGTTGAGCCTGATTGGCGAGCGCTACGAATACCTGCAGGCCGATGCGCCTGTCGACGCCACCGCCGTGCGCTACGAGATTCCGGGGCAGGGCCACTTCGGTGTGATCGCCAACGAAAGCGTTCCGTTCTGCCGCACTTGCTCGCGGCTGCGTCTGTCGTCGACGGGCTGGTTGCATGGCTGTCTGTCGTCGAGTAACCGGCACTATGTCGGCGATCTTTTGGACAAGCCGCGTCACCAGGCCTTGCCGGCCTTGCAGCGCCTGTTGGTGAAAGCCTTGGGTGACAAGCAGGAAGTGGCGTTTTCCGGTGGCGCCACCGTCATGAAGATTATTGGTGGCTGATAGGTCCCCTTCGCGGGCAAGCCCGCTCCCACAGGGTTTGCGCAAATCCTGTGGGAGCGGGCTTGCCCGCGAATGCATTTGAACAGGCAACGATGTCTTGGAGCTGGCGCGGAAGCTGCATCCCATGGCCATTCGCCGGTTTTCCGTCACCGGCCTCTGGAGGGTAGGATGCGTAGCCTGGTTTTGCTGCTGGCCGTTATGGCGCTTGGTGGCTGCATGAATGTCAGCGATATGGCTGAAGGGACTCGCTACCACATGAGCGACGCGGGTCTGCTCGACCACAGCGATAGCCGCCGCGTGAACAACCTGCGCATCCAGCCGGATTCGTTCGTCTACATCGCCCAGGGTGCCTTTGCGCCGCCGGGCAGCGCGGTGTATCCACGGCCTAACGTGATCGCCGAAGTCGCCTTCGATGGCTTTATCGAATACTTCCCGATGGTCCGCCGCGCGCGTGCGCCGGAAGGCCTCGATCAGGCCATGGGCGAAGCCCGTGCGGCCGGCGCGCATTACCTGCTCTACACCCGGTTCGCCAAGTCCGACGACCGTATCGGCAACTCGGACGAGTGGCTCGACCAGGAAGCCGTGGATCGCCTCGGTGTCGACACGGGCGTGATTCAGATCATGTTGATCGAGACCAGCACCCAGTATTTGATTGATACTGCGCGTATCAAGAGTCGTGGCGGTTTACTGACGTTCCACGACAAAAAGCCAGAAGACCTGATGGGCCCGCCGCTGGAGCAATACGCGCGTAGCCTGCTGGGGCTCAGCGACCAGTAATCCAAGGAGAACGCCATGAGTGGCCCGCAAAAAGCCAACGACCTTCTGGGGCAAATCCCCAAGACCCAAGGCTTGCCACCGGTCCACTTGTGGAACCCCGACTTCTGCGGCGACATCGACATGCGCATCGCCCGCGACGGCACCTGGTATTACCTGGGCACGCCGATCGGGCGCAAGCCGATGGTCAAACTGTTCTCCACCATCATTCGCCGCGACGGCGATGATTATTTCCTCATCACCCCGGTCGAGAAAGTCGGCATCAAGGTCGACGACGCGCCGTTCGTGGCGATTGCGGTCGATGTGGAAGGCGAGGGTGAGGCCCAGGTCCTGCGTTTCACCACCAACGTGGATGAAACCACCGAGGCCGGTGTCGAACATGCGATTCGCGTGGTGATCGATCCGGTGACGCAAGAACCTGCACCTTATGTGCATGTGCGCACCAACCTCGAAGCCCTGATTCACCGCAACGTGTTTTACCAATTGGTGGAGCTGGCGGTGACCCGTGAGATCGATGGGCAGCGCTGGCTGGGCGTGTGGAGCGGCGGCCTGTTTTTCCCCGTCGGCCTCGAGCCGTAAGAATCCCTGTAGGAGCGAGCCTGCTCGCGATGACGGCGTTACATTCGACATAGTTGTCGTCTGAAACACCGCCATCGCGAGCAGGCTCGCTCCTACAGGGATTAATGCACTCTTCAAAAAATCAAATTGACAGCCAATCGTATGATGATTAGCGTGGGCAACCATCGCGAACGGCTTTGTGCCGTCCATCCCTCGAGGTGCCCATGTCCAGCAGTTTTCACGCATCGACGGTCGATTGGCTGGGTTGCTGGATTGCCGCGGGCCAGGTGAAACCGGGCGGCACCCTCAAGGTCGAAGCCGACCTCGGCGAGCAGTTGGGTGTCAGCCGCACCGTCATCCGCGAAGCAATCAAAACCCTGGTCGCCAAAGGCCTGCTGGAAGTCGGGCCCAAGGTCGGCACCCGGGTGTTGCCGGTGCGACGCTGGAACCTTTTCGATCCGCAAGTCGTCGGCTGGCTGTCACGCAGCGGCTTGCCGGAAAATTTTGTCGATGACCTGCTCGACCTGCGTCGCACCATCGAGCCGATGGCGGTGCGCTGGGCCTGTGAACGCGCCACCGTCGAGCAGGTGCACGCGGTGCTCCAGGCCTACAACGCTCTGGAGCGCGCCGTCGACAGCGGCGTCGATTACAACCGTGCCGACCAGTATTTCCACGAGTGCATTCTCGCGGCCAGCCACAATCAATTCATCGAACAAATGGTCCCGGCGCTCGGCGCGTTGCTGGCGGTGTCGTTTGAAGTGTCCGCTGCCGACCCGGACGAATTGCGCCGCACACTACCCATTCATAAAGACATGGCCGATGCTATCGCTGCCCGCGATGCGGCACGCGGTGTCTGGGCGTGCATGACCCTGATCGACAACGCGGACCTGGCCATCAAACGCTTCTACCCGAAAGTCATGGCCGACAAAAAAGCCGGCTAAACACACAAAACCCCTGTGGGAGCGAGCCTGCTCGCGATGGCGGGGTAACTGCCAATAAAAAATGTCGTCTGATCCACCGCAATCGCGAGCAGGCTCGCTCCCACATAAAAGCAATAAGAAAGGAGGTTTCATGACGTGGACCGCAGTCACCCAGCATCGTGCCCAACTCGGCGAAGGCCCGTTCTGGGATGTGCCGACGCAAGCGCTCTACTGGGTGGATATCGCCGGCAAACAGGCCTTGCGCCTGATCGGTGCCAACGTGCAGATCTGGCAGATGCCCGAACACGTGTCGGCGTTCATTCCCTGCGAAAGCGGCGATGCGCTGGTGACGTTGAGCAGTGGTGTGTATCGGCTGGACCTCGATTCACCGGGACTTGAACCACGGCTGACGCTGTTCTGCATTGCCGATCCACAACCCGGCAATCGCGGCAACGAAGCCCGTTGTGATGCCCAGGGCCGGCTCTGGCTCGGCACCATGCAAAACAACATCGGCGACAACGGCGAGGACCTGCCCCTCGTGCGGCGGTCCGGTGGGCTGTTTCGCATCGACCGTGATGCGCGGGTCACGCCGTTGCTTCGAGGCCTGGGCATTCCCAATACGCTGCTGTGGAGCGACGACGGCACCACACTCTATTTCGGCGACAGCCTCGATGGCACGTTGTATCGCCATTTCATCCACACTGACGGCAACCTGGATACAGCGTATGTCTGGTTCGGCCCTGACAAGCGCGGCGGCCCCGATGGCTCGGCGATGGATGCCGAGGGTTACATCTGGAACGCACGTTGGGACGGCAGTTGCCTGATCCGCCTGACACCGGATGGGTATGTCGATCGCATCATCGAATTGCCGGTCAGTCGCCCGACCAGCTGTGTTTTCGGTGGCGCCGACCTGAAAACCCTCTACATCACCAGCGCCGCGAGCCCGCTCAACCATCCGCTGGACGGCGCAGTGCTGTCGATCCGGGTCGATGTGCCAGGAAAACCCTGTACGAGGTTTGCTGGATAGATCCCAAAATATGGGATGTAAAATTATATATTGAGATTATTTCGCGGTCGGGTTTATAGTCGGCTCCATCAGTTACACGCACTCACACTTAAAAAAACAAAACAGGTGAAGTGATGCAGCGATTTTCCAACAGGTTTTTTGGCCGGACATCGACAGATGCCCGGTTTTTGTCGTGCCCGGGAAAGGAGTCCTGATCCATGGCTCAATCTCTGTCCCTGCCGCCGGTGCCCGAACCGCCCAAGGGTGAGCGCCTAAAAAACAAGGTCGTGCTGCTGACCGGCGCCGCGCAGGGCATCGGCGAGGCAATTGTGGCTGCTTTCGCCTGCCAGCAGGCCAGGCTGATCATCAGCGACATCCAGGGCGAAAAAGTCAAAAAGGTCGCCGCTCACTGGCGCGACCAGGGCTGCGATGTCCAGGCGATCAAGGTTGATGTATCCAGTCAGCAAGACCTGAACGCAATGGCAAAAAGGGCAGTCGAGTTGCATGGTCGCATCGATGTGCTGGTCAATTGCGCCGGCGTCAACGTGTTCCGCGACCCATTGGAAATGACCGAGGAAGACTGGCGGCGCTGCTTCGCCATCGACCTCGACGGCGCCTGGTTCGGCTGCAAGGCCGTGTTGCCGCAGATGATCGAGCAAGGCATCGGCAGCATCATCAACATCGCTTCGACCCATTCCTCGCACATCATTCCCGGTTGCTTCCCGTACCCGGTGGCCAAGCACGGTTTGCTCGGCCTGACCCGCGCGCTGGGCATCGAATATGCGCCGAAAGGCATTCGGGTCAACGCCATTGCGCCGGGCTACATCGAAACCCAATTGAACGTCGATTACTGGAACGGCTTTGCCGACCCGCACGCCGAACGTCAGCGGGCATTCGATCTGCACCCGCCGCGACGCATCGGCCAACCGATTGAAGTCGCGATGACCGCTGTGTTCCTGGCCAGCGATGAAGCGCCGTTCATCAACGCCTCGTGCATCACCATCGATGGCGGGCGCTCGGTGATGTACCACGACTGAATAAACGGGGTTCCAGACGCCTAATTCCGTCTGTAATCCAATCATCATACGATATGACTATTTGCTTCAACGTTTGCACCGGCTTGAAAAATAACGCTCAAGAAAAATAACAAGGAGTCAGCTTATGAATCATCGTCGTGGGATCCGTTCCCTGTGCCGTGCCGCTTTGGCGGTTACTGCAGTCAGCCTCAGCAGCAGCTTGCTGGCGGCCGAGGAAGTGAAGATCGGTTTTCTGGTCAAGCAGGCGGAAGAGCCCTGGTTCCAGACCGAATGGGCTTTCGCGGAAAAGGCCGGTAAAGACAAAGGCTTCACCGTGATCAAGATCGCCGTGCCGGACGGCGAGAAAACCCTGTCCGCCATCGACAGCCTCGCGGCCAACGGCGCCAAGGGCTTCGTGATCTGCCCTCCGGACGTGTCCCTCGGGCCGGCGATCATGGCCAAGGCCAAAGCCAACGGCATGAAAGTCATCGCCGTCGACGACCGCTTCGTTGACGCCGGCGGCAAGTTCATGGAAGACGTGCCGTACCTCGGCATGGCCGCTTTCGAAGTAGGCCAGAAACAAGGCAACGCCATGGCCGCCGAAGCGAAACATCGCAACTGGGACTGGAAAGACACCTACGCGGTGATCAACACCTTCAATGAGCTCGACACCGGCAAGAAGCGCACTGACGGCTCCATCGATGCCCTGAAAAAAGCCGGCATGCCCGCCGACCACATTCTGACCTCGGCCCTGAAAACCCTCGACGTGCCGGGCAGCATGGACGCCACCAACTCGGCGCTGGTGAAACTGCCGGGCGCGGCGAAAAACCTGATCATCGGCGGCATGAACGACAACACCGTGCTGGGCGGCGTGCGCGCCACCGAGAGCGCCGGTTTTGCCGCGGCCAACGTGATCGGCATCGGCATCAACGGCACCGACGCCATCGGCGAACTGAAAAAGCCTAACAGCGGCTTCTTCGGCTCGATGCTGCCAAGCCCGCACATCGAGGGTTACAACACCGCCAGCATGATGTTCGAGTGGGTCACCACCGGCAAAGAACCACCGAAATACACCGCGATGGATGACGTAACCCTGATCACCCGCGAGAACTTCAAGCAGGAACTGGAAAAGATCGGCCTGTGGAACTGAGGCGCGGTTGATTTCATCGGCGGCCCTGGCGACGGGGCTGCCTGATCTGTGTGATGAGGTGGTTTATGCACGCGCAAGTACAGACACAACAGGATGGCGTCGGCGGCAGTTTGCGCTTCAACGGGATCGGCAAAACCTTCCCCGGGGTGAAGGCGCTGGACGGCATCAGCTTCGTCGCCCATCCCGGGCAGGTTCATGCCTTGATGGGCGAGAACGGCGCCGGCAAATCGACCCTGCTGAAAATCCTCGGCGGCGCCTACACGCCGAGCAGCGGCGACCTGCAGATCGGCGAGCGGACGATGGCGTTCAAGTCCACCGCCGACAGCATCGGCAGCGGGGTCGCAGTGATCCATCAGGAGTTGCACCTGGTGCCGGAAATGACCGTGGCGGAAAACCTTTTTCTCGGTCACCTGCCGGCCAGTTTCGGCCTGATCAATCGCGGCGCTCTGCGCAAGCAGGCACTGGCCTGCCTCAAGGGCCTGGCCGATGAAATCGATCCGCAGGAAAAGGTCGGGCGCCTGTCCCTCGGCCAGCGGCAACTGGTGGAAATCGCCAAGGCGTTGTCCCGTGGCGCGCATGTGATCGCGTTCGACGAACCGACCAGCAGCCTCTCGGCGCGGGAGATCGATCGCTTGATGGCGATCATCGGTCGCCTGCGAGACGAAGGCAAAGTGGTGCTCTACGTCTCCCATCGCATGGAAGAAGTGTTCCGCATCTGCAATGCGGTGACGGTGTTCAAGGACGGTCGCTACGTCCGTACGTTCGAGGACATGAGCGAGCTGACCCACGATCAATTGGTCACGTGCATGGTCGGTCGCGACATCCAGGACATCTACGATTACCGCCCGCGCAAGCGTGGCGCGGTGGCGTTGCGGGTCGACGGTCTGCTCGGGCCGGGCTTGCGTGAGCCGTTGAGTTTCGACGCGCACAAAGGCGAGATCCTCGGGTTGTTCGGCCTGGTTGGCGCTGGGCGTACCGAGCTGTTCCGCCTGCTCAGCGGCCTTGAGCGCAACACCGCCGGGCGCCTGGAATTGCGTGGCCGTGAACTGAAACTGCGTTCACCCCGGGACGCGATTGCCGCCGGCATTCTGCTGTGCCCCGAGGACCGCAAGAAGGAAGGCATCATTCCGCTGGGCAGCGTCGCCGAGAACATCAACATCAGCGCGCGTCCCGCCCATTCCGGTTTCCGCTGCCTGATTCGCGGGCTCTGGGAAAAGGACAATGCCGACAAACAGATCAAGGCGCTGAGGGTCAAGACGCCCCACGCCGGCCAGCAGATCAAGTTCCTGTCCGGTGGCAACCAGCAGAAGGCCATTCTCGGTCGCTGGCTGTCGATGCCGATGAAAGTCCTGCTGCTCGACGAACCGACTCGCGGCATCGACATCGGCGCCAAGGCCGAGATCTACCAGATCATCCATAACCTGGCCGAGAGTGGCATTGCGGTGATCGTGGTGTCCAGCGACCTGATGGAAGTCATGGGCATTTCCGATCGCATCCTGGTGCTCTGCGAAGGGGCGATGCGCGGCGAACTGGGCCGTGACGAAGCCAACGAATCCAACCTGCTGCAACTGGCTTTGCCGCGCCACCGCGCTGACGGCGCGGCGAACTGAGAGGTGACTATGATGACAACCCAAAACGAAACCCTGCCAACTGCGCGCAAACCGCTCGACCTGCGGCGCTTTCTTGATGATTGGGCCATGCTGGCTGCGGCGGTCGGGATCTTTGTGCTCTGCACCTTGCTGATCGACAACTTCCTGTCGCCGCTGAACATGCGTGGCCTGGGCCTGGCGATTTCCACCACCGGGATTGCCGCGTGCACCATGTTGTATTGCCTGGCGTCGGGGCATTTCGACTTGTCGGTGGGTTCGGTGATTGCCTGTGCCGGTGTGGTCGCGGCAGTGGTGATGCGCGACACCGACAGCGTGTTCCTCGGGGTGGTGGCGGCGCTGTTCATGGGGCTGATCGTCGGGCTGATCAACGGGATCGTGATTGCCAAGCTGCGGGTCAATGCGTTGATCACCACGCTGGCGACCATGCAGATCGTGCGCGGCCTGGCCTACATTTTTGCCAACGGTAAAGCGGTGGGCGTGTCCCAGGAGTCGTTCTTCGTCTTCGGCAACGGCCAGCTGTTCGGTGTGCCGGTGCCGATCCTGATCACCATCGTCTGCTTCCTGTTTTTCGGCTGGCTGCTGAATTACACCACCTACGGGCGCAACACCATGGCCATCGGCGGCAACCAGGAAGCGGCGCTGCTGGCCGGGGTCAACGTTGACCGGACCAAGATCATCATCTTCGCCGTGCACGGTTTGATCGGTGCACTGGCCGGGGTGATCCTGGCGTCGCGCATGACCTCGGGCCAGCCGATGATCGGCCAGGGTTTCGAGCTGACGGTGATCTCGGCCTGCGTGCTGGGCGGGGTGTCGCTGAGTGGCGGGATCGGCATGATCCGTCACGTGATTGCCGGCGTACTGATTCTGGCGATCATCGAGAATGCGATGAACCTGAAGAACATCGACACGTTTTATCAGTACGTGATCCGTGGTTCGATCCTGTTGCTGGCGGTGGTCATCGATCGCCTGAAACAACGCTGATCCTCCCTGTGGGAGCGAGCCTGCTCGCGAAAGCGGTGGATCTGACACATTGATGTTGGATGTGCCGACGCCTTCGCGAGCAGGCTCGCTCCCACAGGGGATTCACGGCGTACGCTGTCACTGTGGGAGCGAGCCTGCTCGCGATTGGCCGCGCAGCGGTCACCCTTCCTTCCGTCACTTCCCCTAAATATTTCTTGCTCGTTACAACCTGTTTCGGTTATCACTTTGTACATGATTAGACAGGTTCGATTTGACAAGAAACAACGGGTGGTCGACGAGCTCATCCGGCGCATCGAAAGCGGCCTCATGGAGGACGGTTTTCTGTTGCCGGGCGAGCATCAGTTGGCTCAAGAATTCAAAGTCAGCCGCGGCACGCTGCGCGAGGCCCTGGCCGAATTGAAACGACGCAACTACATCGCGACGCAAAGCGGTGTCGGTTCCATCGTCACGTTCGACGGGGTGGTGCTCGATCAGCGCAGTGGCTGGGCCCAGGCGCTGGCCGACAGCGGGGCGCTGGTCAATACCGAAGTGCTGCGGCTGGAGGCGGTGACGCGTCCCGACCTGCTGTCGCGTTTCGGCACAGATCAATTCATCACCCTCGACCGTCGCCGCCGCGCCAACGACGGCACGCTGGTTTCCCTCGAACGCTCATTGATGCCCGCCACCGGAGGCCTGGAAAGCCTGCCGCGTGTCGGCCTGATCGACAATTCCCTGACCATCACCCTGGCCGCCTACGGCTACATCGGCGAGCGCGGCGATCAATGGATCGGCGCCGAACCCTTGAGCGCCGAAGACGCCGAACTGCTCGGCCGTCCCACCGGCACGGTGTTCCTCAAAGCCTTGCGCACCACTTACGACCGGCAGAACCGTTTCATGGAGCAGGTCGAAAGCCTGCTCGACCCCGTGCACTTTCGCCTGCACCTGCAATTTGGAAACCCACAATGACCGCGCTCAACCGTGCCCTGGGCGCGTTTTACGGACTGGCCCTGGGCGACGCGCTGGGCATGCCGACGCAATCCCTGAGCCGCGCTGACATCAAGACGCGCTTCGGCGAAATCACCGACCTGCAGGACGCCGGCCCCGATCAACCGATCGCGCCGAACATGCCCAAAGGCTCGATCACCGATGACACCGAACAGGCGATTCTGGTCGGCCAGTTGCTGATCGACGGTGAAGGCCGGATCGAACCGGCGGTTCTGGCTGAACGGCTGATCGAGTGGGAAGCCGTGATGCAGGCCAAGGGTTCGCAGGATTTGCTCGGGCCTTCGACCAAGCGCGCGATCGAGATGATCCTCGCCGGCCATTCCCCGGAAGAAGCGGGGCGCTACGGCACCACCAACGGCGCGGCGATGCGCATCACGCCGGTGGGTATTTCAGCGGATGTCGCCAACCCCGAGGGTTTCATCAGCGCCGTGGTGCAAGCCTGCCAGGTCACTCACAACACCACGCTGGGCATTTCCAGCGCGGCGGCGGTGGCGGCCGTGATTTCGGCCGGCATCAATGGCATGGATCTGGGCGAGGCGCTGAACCTCGGTCAGCAATTTGCTCAGCAAGCGGAAAGCCACGGCCATTGGGTCGCGGGTGGGCGCATCGCCTCGCGCATCAGCTGGGCGCGGAGCATCAGCGTCGACAGCGACAAAGCGTTGCTGGCCGATTTGATGTATGACGTGATCGGCACCTCGGTGGCTTCGCAGGAGTCGGTGGTCGTCGCGTTCGCGTTGGCGCAGCAAGTGGCCATCGGCGAAATGGAGGCCTTCGAAGCGGTGTGCATGGCGGCGAGCCTGGGCGGTGACACTGACACCATCGCGGGGATTCTGGGCGCCATGCTTGGGGCCTGCCTGGGGTTGGAGAGTTGGCCGGTCGAGATGATCGACAAGGTCAAAGCCGTGAATGCGTTGGATTTAGAGCCTCTGGTGCAGGGACTGTTGAACCTGCGCTGACTGGGCTGGCCTCATCGCGAGCAGGCTCACTCCCACGGTGATCCGTGGTACTCACAAAACCTGTGGGAGCGAGCCTGCTCGCGATGGGCGCACCGCCGATTTAATTTGATAACCCGCAACGGAACGCACACCCACGGCCAGGACCGCCGGGATGTTTTGTCGACTTCCGCAATTGCCCACAACCACAAAAATGGCAACAGGAGCATTTCACATGAGTTCATCGAACGCCGGGCAAAGTGCCGGGCAACTGGAAACCCGTGGCATCGAGCCGGTGCCGGAAGCGGAGTGCAACGGTCATCCGCTGCAACTGTTCTGGGTCTGGTTCGCCGCCAACATTTCCATCCTCGGCCTGCCGCTGGGCGCGACGCTGGTGGCGTTTCGCGGCTTGGCGATCTGGCAGGCGATCATCGTTGCCATCCTCGGCGCAGCGGGTTCTTTCGCGGTGGTAGGGATCATCTCCATCGCCGGCCGTCGTGGCCGCGCACCGAGCCTGACCCTGTCACGGGCGATCTTCGGCGTGCGCGGCAACATCGGCCCGACGCTGGTCTCGCTGATGTCGCGACTGGGCTGGGAAACCGTCAACACCACCACGGCTGCATTTGTTTTGCTGTCGCTGTGCTCGATTCTGTTCGGCTCGCCGGTGGAAGCCAAGAGCGCGCCGGTTCTGACCCTGATCTTCATCGCGATTTTCGTGCTGCTGACCCTGTCGGTGTCCGGCCTCGGCCACGCGACGCTGCTGGTGATCCAGAAGTGGGCGACCTACGTGTTCGGCGCGCTGAACATTCTGGTCGGCGGTTTCCTCTGCGCCACCATCGACTGGAGCGCGGTATTCAACGCCACGCCCGCACCGCTGAGCGCGATGATCATCGGCGTCGGCACCATGGCCGCCGGCACCGGGATCGGCTGGGCGAATGCCGGTGCCGACATGTCGCGTTATCAGCACCGCAGCGTCAAGGCGGTCCGTCTGGTCGCTTCGGCGGCTTTCGGCGCGGGGATTCCGCTGGTGCTGCTGATCACCCTCGGCGGCCTGCTGTCGGTGGGCAACAACGACCTCGCGTCCGCGACTGACCCGATCATCGCGATCCGCGACATGCTGCCGACCTGGATGGCCGTGCCGTACCTGATCACCGCGTTCGGCGGCCTGCTGCTGTCGAACAACCTCTCGGTGTACTCCGCCGGTTTGACCACGCTGACGCTCGGCCTGAAGGTCAAGCGCGTCTACGCCGTGGTCGTTGATATCGTGGCGATCTTCGCCGGTTCGATCTATTTCATGCTGATCGCCGACAGTTTCTACGGCCCGTTCATCACCTTCATTTCCTTGCTGGCGGTGCCGATCACGGCGTGGGTCGGGATCTTCGTCGTCGACCTGATTCACCGTCATTACTACAGCCCCCAAGATTTGCTGGACGTCAGCCCGAGCAGTGCCTACTGGTATCGCGGCGGTGTCGAGTGGCGTGCGTTCGGCGCGTGGGCGCTGGCGATCGTGCTGGGTTTCAGCTTCACCACCATCGGCACCACCGAACAAACCGTCTGGTTCCGCGGGTTCCTGTCCGACTCGTGGCTGGGTCATAACGGTCTCGGCTGGATCGTGACGTTCCTGGTCGCTGGCGGAATTTATTTTGTACTCGGTGGCGCGAAGGATCGTCGTGCCGGGTTGATCGAGAATGCTCATGCCTAAGTTGTTGCACACCGGCCAGGTCATCATCGACCTGGTCATGGCCGTGGATAAACTGCCGCAAACCGGTGGCGACGTGCTGGCGCAATCCGCCAGTTTCGAAGCCGGCGGCGGCTTCAACGTAATGGCCGCGGCGCAGCGCAATGGTTTGCCGGTGGTTTACCTGGGGCGTCACGGCACCGGCCGTTTCGGTGACCTCGCCCGGGACGCGATGAAGGCGGAAGGCATTCACATCGGCATCGCTCACCGCGCGGAACGAGACACGGGGTTGTGCGTGGCGATCACCGACGCCTCGGCCGAGCGCAGTTTCGTTTCCTATATCGGTGCCGAAGGTGAAGTGTCCGTGGAGGATTTGAATAGCGTCGCGGCGGAGGCGGGCGACTATGCCTACGTCAGCGGCTACAGCCTGTTGCATGTCGGCAAGGCTCAGGCGCTGGTGGATTGGGTGCTGGATTTGCCCACCGGGATCAACGTCGTGTTCGATCCGGGCCCGCTGGTGGAATCGCCGGATGCACCGTTGATGCAGGCGCTGTTGCCGCGCATCGATGTGTGGACCAGCAACAGTGTCGAGGCGCTGCGCTTTACCGGCGCGTCGGACATTGCCCAGGCGCTGGATCGCCTGGCCGCGCATCTGCCGGCGTCGGTGTTGATGGTGGTGCGCGACGGGCCGCAAGGCTGCTGGATTCATCAGCGTGGCGAGCGTCTGCATGTGCCCGGTTTCACGGTTGAGGCGGTGGACAGCAACGGCGCCGGGGATGCCCATGCCGGGGTGATTGTGGCTGGGTTGGCGCGCGGGTTGTCGGCGGCTGAAGCGGCGCGGCGGGCGAATGCGGCGGCGGCGCTGGCGGTGACCCGGTGGGGGCCGGCGACTGCGCCCGGGACTGCCGAAGTGGATGCGTTGATCAGCAAGACGTTCGGCGCCTGATCGACCGCCATCGCTGGCAAGCCAGCTCCTACAGTGATCGAGAGTGTTCACCATTTTGGGTACACCCAAAACCCTGTGGGAGCGGGCTTGCCCGCGATGACGGCGGCACATTCACCAAAAAATTTTGATACTTACCCAGCCTTGTGCAAATCAGTCGCAGCCGCGCACGGCTGCGACCTGATTCATCGGGTTTAAACGTCCAGCTTGCGCGCCGCCTCAACCCCAGCGGCGCTGAGCTTGATCGGCAAATTCAACGAGTGCTCACCGGCCTCGTTACACGTCACATGACCCTGCTGGATCAGCCCGCGGTCCTGCAGCGTGGCGAGGGTGCTGGCCACGACTTTCTCTCCCCGGTAATTGTCCAGGACCTCTTTGCCCAGCCCGCTCGGGTGGGCGTGCAGCAAACGGGTCAGGACTTCTTTCTCAAGGTTTTTATCGACGTTCATGGTTACCTCTTCATGGATGTGGATCGTGCAACTCGCGTGGGCGATTCATTGGCTGGCGCCGCCTTCGGAACCCGAGCCACCGGTGGTGGTTTTCGAGCCGATGCCGGGGCCGGCGTTATCGGGTGTCTGGCTGTCAGGCATGTTCATGCCGCCTTGACGGCCCGCGTCGTTGCCCTGGATCCGCGGGTCGGTGCCCGTGGACGGCGGCAGGCTGCTGTCGACGCCGGTGCCATTGGTGTTGATGCCGGGTGCGCTTTGGATCGCGGGGGATTTGGGTTTTTCGACCGGGTCGGTCGGGCCGGTACCGGAAGCGGTGGTGGCGGCGAAGGTGGTGGAGGACAGCAGGGCAGTGAGGGCGAGGGCGGTCAGTCGGGACATGATCATGGTGTCGTCTCCATTGAATTAGAGTCCTTACCTGACGTTGGTCCGCCCTCGATTTGGATGGTGCCTGATGAACGACGAACGGTTCAGGCCCGTTGTAACGTTTCGACCCTGTAGCGCCGCCAGAGCAAGCGGCCCACGGTGATCAGCCAGTTCAGCAACGCGACGGCGAGAACTGTGAGCAAAAGTGTCGTCATCCCCTGTTCAACGATGATCTTCCCGGCCAGCAACGGGAAGCCGAACACACCGATGAAGTACGACAGGCTGAACAGCAGCAGCGATTGCGCGGTGGTGCCCGGCGGCGCTTCATTGGCAGCCAGGCCGTTGATCACCGAATACGTCAGCCCGTAGCCGACCCCGAGCATCATCGCCGCCAGTACATAACTGAAGCCGCTGTCGACGACGAAGCCGAACATCAGGATCGAGGCCATCATCAGCCCCGACAGCAGGCACGATGCGCGGAACGGATCACGCTTGACCACGAAGCCGGCGATCAGCATCCGGCTGCTGATCGCTGCGCCCATGAAGCCGAAAAAGAACAACGAATAATCCAGCGAGCGCGACGTCGCATAACTGGTCTGGAAACTCGACAGGCCACCGAAGACGCATCCGCCGAGGCCGACCATCACGATTGGAAATACGGCACGGGACGACAATACCTGTCGGGTTGCGCGCCAGGAAATGCGGGCGACCGCAGCGGTGGGCGAGGGGGCTTTTTTCAGTTGCGCGTCCAGTCGCCAGAACAGCAGGACGCCGATCAGGCTGGCCAGCGCTGCGAGGTAAAACGCCGCCGTCACCGGATAGCCCAACGCACTGGCTGCGCGGCCCAGCAACGGGCCACTGCCGATGCCGGTCATCATGCTGCCCGACAGCAGCGCGAAATATTTGGCCCGTTGCGCAGGCGTCACCAGGCTCGCGACGATGATCGGACCCAGCGTATAAAAAACGCCCCAGCCGAGCCCCAGCAGCAAGCCGAAAAACAACAGCAAATGACCGAAGCCCGGCGTCAGTGCAAAGCCCAGGCTGGCGAGCACCAGCAGCACGCCGAACAACGCAATCGAACGCGCCGCGCCGAGCAGGTCGGACAAGTGCCCGGAGACAATCACCGCCGCAAACGTGCTGAGCATCGCCGCCGAAATCACGCTGCCGGCATCGTGTTCATTGCCGCCGCGGGAGCCGATCAGCAACGACAGCAAAAACGTCGAGCCATAGGACAGCGACAACAAATAGCTGGCGAGGCAAAACAGGCCGAACAGCTTGCTGGAGACTTGCGGTGGTGCGGTAGACATGACGCGGTTCCTTGACCCGATAACGGTGGTGTCATCTATCTATCACGCAAGGCGCCGATGTTAGGTCCGAGGTTCTCGATTCCAGGGTTAGTGACGGGCGGAGTAATGCCCTCGCCACAAGTCCGGCGCCGACTTAGTATGGCGTTTTCCACTTTTGACGAAGGCACGTCCATGACGATCGAAATCCGCCCGGCGACCCCCAGCGATGCCCCGCAAATCCTCGGGTTCATCACCGAACTGGCCGACTACGAACGTGCCCGCCACGAAGTCATCGCCAGCGTCGCCGACATCGAACGCAGCCTGTTCAGCGAAGGCGCCACCGCCCACGGCCTGATCTGCCTGCGCGACGGCTTGCCGATCGGTTTCGCGGTGTTCTTCTTCAGCTACTCCACCTGGCTCGGCAGCAATTGCCTGTACCTCGAAGACCTCTACATCACCCCGGAACAACGCGGCGGCGGTGCCGGCAAAACCTTGCTGCGGCACCTGGCGAAAATCGCCTGCGCCAATGATTGCGGGCGATTCGAATGGAGCGTACTGGACTGGAACAAGCCGGCCATCGACTTCTACAAATCCCTTGGCGCACAGCCGCAGGAAGAGTGGGTGCGGTATCGGATGGATGGGGCGGTGTTGAGGGATTTTGCGGCGGGGAATTGATCGCTCAAAAGATCGCAGCTTTCGGCAGCGCCTACAGGGTGTGCGTCATCTCACCGTAGGAGCTGCCGAAGGCTGCGATCTTTTTTTGAATTCATCCCAATATATGGGAGTGATATTTATATATTGAGATTTGTCCGCGTCCGGGTTTATAGTCCAGCTCACTCACTGCCAATAAACAGAACAGGTGAAGCGATGCTGGCGCAATTGATCGCGCTCGACTGGGGGACAACCTCATTACGTGCTTACAAACTCGCCGCGGGTGGCCAGGTGCTGGAGCAGCGTTCGCTGTCGTCCGGGATCATGCAGCTGCCGCGGACGCCGCGAATCATCAACGGCCAGGAATGCTCCGACGGTTTTGAACTGGCCTTCGACGAAGCCTGCGGTGACTGGCTGGATGCGCAACCCGGTTTGCCGGTGATTGCCTGCGGCATGGTCGGCAGCGCTCAAGGCTGGCGCGAAGCGGCCTACCGCGATACGCCGGCGAACGTCGCCAATCTCGGAACTTCCCTACAAACCATTCGTAGTCTTCGCGGCGTCGACGTGCACATCGTGCCAGGCGTGATTCAGCGTTCGCAGTTGCCGAACGTGATGCGCGGCGAAGAAACCCAGGTGCTCGGGGTGCTGCAGAACCTGCCGGACGGGGCGGGTAGCGATCTGTTGATCGGCCTGCCGGGCAGCCATTCGAAATGGGTGGAAGTGGCCGACGGCTGCATCGTGCATTTCGATACTTTCATGACCGGCGAAGTCTTCGCTGTGCTCAGCGAACACAGCATTCTCGGGCGCACCCAGCAGCGTGGTGCGCCGTTTGATGGCGACGCGTTTGACCGGGGCGTGCAAGTGGCGCTGTCGACGGAGGGTGAGATCGGCCTGTTGTCGACGCTGTTCAGCGCTCGCAGCCTCGGGCTGACCGGCGAACTGAGCGCCAGCGCGCAACCGGACTATCTGTCCGGCCTGCTGATCGGCCATGAGCTGTCGGCGCTCGCTGCGGTTCAGCGGCGTCGGCGCTACAGCGTTCATCTGCCGTCGGTCATTCTCATCGGTAATGCCCAACTGTGTTCACGCTACAGCCGGGCGCTCAGCGCCTGCGGTTTCGCTCGCGTGACGTTGGCCGAACAAGCCACCGAACGCGGGTTGTGGCAGCTGGCGCTCGCCGCCGGACTCGTCACCCCACATCCATCCCGTTAAACCTGACTGGAGGTCTGACATGCTCAAGCAAGCCCTGGCGCAGAACGGCCTGATCGCGATCCTGCGCGGCCTGCGTCCGCAAGAAGCGGCTGCCATCGGCGAAGTCCTGTACGCCGCCGGATTTCGCGTCATCGAAGTGCCGCTCAATTCCCCCGAGCCGTACGAAAGTATCCGCATCCTGCGCAGTACGTTGCCTGCCGATTGCCTGATCGGCGCGGGCACGGTGCTGACACCGGAGCAGGTCGAGCAAGTGAAAGCCGCGGGCGGGCAAGTCATCGTCATGCCCCACAGCGACCCCAAGGTGCTGCGCGCGGCGAAAGCGGCGGGGCTGTTCCTGTCACCGGGCGTGGCGACGCCGACCGAGGCTTTCGCCGCACTGGCCGAAGGTGCGGATGTGCTGAAGATGTTCCCCGCCGAGCAAATGGGCCCGGCGGTCGTGAAAGCCTGGCTGGCGGTGCTGCCCGCCGGGACGATCCTGGCGCCGGTCGGCGGGATCACCCCGGACAACATGCAGGTGTTTATCGACGCCGGCGTCAAGGGTTTCGGCCTCGGCTCCGGGTTGTTCAAACCGGGCATGACTGCAGAAGACGTGGCCGTGAACGCCAAGGCGTATGTCGCTGCATGGAACGCTCTGCGTTAAGACTTTCTGGCGCCGAGCGCGCTACATCTATAAGAGCTGCATCTACAAAAAGAGAGCACAGATGAAAATCACCAAACTGACCACCTTCATCGTTCCGCCGCGCTGGTGCTTCCTCAAGGTCGAGACCGACGAGGGCGTGACCGGTTGGGGCGAGCCCGTGGTCGAAGGCCGAGCCCACACTGTGGCGGCCGCCGTTGAAGAATTGTCCGACTACCTGATCGGCAAAGACCCACGCAACATCGAAGATATCTGGACCGTGCTCTACCGCGGCGGCTTCTACCGTGGCGGCGCGATTCACATGAGTGCCCTGGCCGGTATCGACCAGGCGTTGTGGGACATCAAGGGCAAGGCCCTGGGCGTGTCGGTCAGCGACTTGCTCGGTGGTCAGGTGCGCGACAAGATTCGGGTGTATTCGTGGATCGGCGGCGACCGTCCGGCCGACACCGCGCGGGCGGCGAAGGAAGCGGTCAGCCGTGGTTTCACCGCGGTGAAAATGAACGGTACCGAAGAGCTGCAATTCCTCGATTCCTTCGAAAAAGTCGACCTCGCGTTGGCCAACGTCGCCGCCGTACGTGATGCGGTCGGCCCGAATGTCGGCATCGGTGTGGACTTCCATGGCCGGGTGCACAAACCCATGGCCAAGGTGCTGATGAAGGAACTCGACCCGTACAAGCTGATGTTCATCGAAGAACCGGTGCTCAGCGAAAACTACGAAGCGCTGAAGGAACTGGCACCGCTGACCAGCACGCCGATCGCCCTGGGCGAGCGCCTGTTCTCGCGCTGGGATTTCAAGCGTGTGCTCAGCGAAGGTTACGTCGACATCATCCAGCCGGACGCTTCCCACGCCGGCGGCATTACCGAAACCCGCAAGATCGCCAACATGGCCGAAGCCTACGACGTGGCGCTGGCGCTGCATTGCCCGCTGGGCCCGATCGCCCTGGCGGCGTGCTTGCAGCTGGACGCGGTCTGCTACAACGCGTTCATCCAGGAACAGAGCCTGGGCATTCACTACAACGAGAGCAATGACCTGCTGGATTACGTCAAGGATCCGCGGGTGTTCGATTACGACAAGGGCTTCGTGAAAATCCCCAACGGCCCGGGTCTGGGCATCGAGATCAACGAAGAGTACGTGATCGAACGCGCGGCGGTCGGCCACCGCTGGCGCAACCCGATCTGGCGCCATGCCGATGGCAGTTTTGCCGAGTGGTGAGTTCTGTCTGACTCAACCCTGACCCCTGTGGGAGCGAGCCTGCTCGCGATAGCGTCCTGTCAGTCACATCAATGCCGGATGTGCCGCCGTCTTCGCGAGCAGGCTCGCTCCCACAAGGGGTAGTGCAAATCTCGATACCGACCTCAATAAACATAAGAAGAGGCATTCCCCATGCAACCGCAAACCCTCACCGGGCAGGCGTCGTTGGTGGCGCCCAGCCGCAAGCGTTTTTTCATCATGGTGCTGCTGTTCATCACCGTGGTCATCAACTATCTGGACCGCAGCAACCTCTCCATCGCCGCGCCGGCGCTGACTAGCGAACTGGGCATCGACCCGATCCACGTCGGGCTGATCTTCTCCGCATTCGGCTGGACCTACGCCGCCATGCAGATCCCCGGCGGCTGGCTGGTCGACCGGGTGCCTCCACGGATTCTCTACAGCGTCGCACTGCTGCTGTGGTCGGTGGCCACGGTCATGCTCGGTTTCGCGGCCAGCTTCATCGCGTTGTTCGTCTTGCGCATGGCCGTCGGTGCGCTGGAAGCGCCGGCTTATCCGATCAACAGTCGCGTGGTCACCACCTGGTTTCCCGAGCGCGAGCGGGCCACGGCCATTGGTTTCTACACCTCCGGCCAGTTTGTCGGCCTGGCGTTCCTGACGCCGGTACTGGCCTGGCTGCAGCATGAATTCGGCTGGCACATGGTGTTCGTCAGCACCGGTGCGGTGGGCATTCTGTGGGCGGTGATCTGGTACGCGGTGTATCGCGAACCGCGGGATTTCAAAGGTGCCAACCAGGGCGAAATCGACCTGATCCGCGAGGGCGGCGGTTTGGTGGACATCCAGGCCGAGCAGGCCAAGGTCAAAGCCAAATTCAGCTGGACCGATCTCGGTATCGTCCTGACCAAACGCAAACTCTGGGGCATCTACCTCGGCCAGTTCTGCCTCAACTCGACGCTGTGGTTTTTCCTGACGTGGTTCCCGACCTACCTGGTGAAATACCGCGGCATGGACTTCATCAAGTCCGGCCTGCTGGCGTCGCTGCCGTTTCTCGCGGCGTTTGTTGGCGTGCTCTGTTCCGGGTTCTTCTCCGACTTCCTGATCCGTCGCGGCTACACCGTGGGCTTCGCGCGCAAGTTGCCGATCATTGGCGGCCTGTTGATTTCCACGTCGATCATCGGCGCCAATTTCGTCGAGTCGACGCCGCTGGTGATTGCCTTCCTGGCGCTGGCGTTTTTCGGCAACGGACTGGCGTCGATCACCTGGTCGCTGGTTTCAACGCTGGCACCGGCACGCCTGTTGGGGCTGACGGGCGGGGTGTTCAATTTCATCGGCAACCTGTCGGCGATTACGACGCCTATCGTCATAGGTTTCCTCGCCAGCGGTGATTCCTTTGCGCCGGCGATTACCTATATCTCGGTTCTGGCGTTGATCGGTGCGCTTTCCTACGTGTTGCTGGTCGGGAAGGTCGAGCGTATCAAGTTGTAGTCGCAGGCGTCGGGCGACCATAATGCCGCCCGTTCACTCGCTCAACGGTAAAGGCTGGATATGCAGGAAGACGCCCCAAAAATCGCCAAGGACGCCGCGCCGACCGGCACCCAGACATTGCTCCGTGGTCTGGGTGTGGTTCAGGCCGTGGCCAGTGGTGCCCGCGATCTCAAGGAAATTGCCCGGCTGATCGGCACCACGCGCAGCACCACCCATCGTCTGGCCAGTTGCCTGGTGGACGAGCGCTATCTGCGTGTGGTGCCGCAAGTCGGTTATCTGTTGGGGCCGAAGCTGATCGAACTGGGTTTCCAGGCGCGCGAGGAATTGCCGCTGGTGACCTTGGCCGGTCCGTATCTGGATGAGTTGTCGGCGTTGACCGGCGACACCATTCACCTGGCAATTCGCGAGGGTGACGAGGTGCTGTACCTGCACAAGAATCCGGGGCGCAATGGTCCGGAAATGCGTTCGCGGGTCGGCCATCGCATGCCGTTGGCGCGTACCGGGATCGGCAAGGCGCTGATGCTCGATGACACCCGGGAAGAGTGGCAGCGTCTGTACGAAGTCAGCCTGCCGGCGGGTGGGAAAAATCAGTTCTGGCCGCAGCACCCGGAGCAATCCTGGGAGCAGTTTCAGCAGCGCATGATTGAGTATGTAGCGGGCGGTTACGCCTTCGACCTGGAAGACAACGAACCGTCGATCCGCTGTGTGGCCGCGCCGATCCGCGATGCCAGCAAGCGCATCGTCGCCGGCATCAGCATCGCTAGCACCGTGCCGTACATGCCGCTGGAAAAAATGGCCGAGCTGATTCCCCTGATCAAAGGGGTCACGGCCCGGCTTTCGGCGGAACTCGGCTTGAAGGTCTAGACCTTCAGCGTTGCCATGTCGATGACGAAGCGGTATTTCACGTCACCAGCGATCATGCGCGCGTAAGCCTCGTTGATCTGGCGGATGTCGAGCATTTCGATGTCGCAGGTGATGTTGTGCTCGGCGCAGAAATCCAGCACTTCCTGGGTTTCGGCGATGCCGCCGATCAGCGACCCGGCGAGTACACGGCGGCCCAGCACCAGCTTGGCCGCGTGGACCGGTGGATCAATCGGTTCAATCAACCCCACCAGAATGTGCACGCCGTCGAAACGCAGGGTGTCGAGGTAGGGATTGAGGTCGTGCTGCACCGGAATGGTGTCCAGCAGGAAGTCGAAATGGCCTGCGGCCGCCTTCATCTGCTCGGCATCGGTGGACACGATCACATGGTCCGCACCCTGGCGGCGACCTTCTTCGGCCTTGCTTGCCGAGCGGGTGAACAGCGTGACTTCCGCGCCCATTGCCTTGGCGAACTTGATACCCATGTGTCCAAGGCCGCCCATGCCGAGAATCCCGACTTTGTCGCCCGCTTTCACGCCGTAGTGCTTGAGCGGCGAGTAGGTGGTGATGCCGGCGCAGAGGATCGGCGCGGCGCTGGCCAGGTCGAGTTTTTCCGGGATGCGCACCACGAAGTGCTCGCTGACCACGATGCTGTCGGAGTAACCGCCCATGGTGTTGCTGCCATCCACCCGATCCGGTGTGGCATAAGTCATGGTCGGACCTTCGAGGCAATACTGCTCGAGGTTGGCCTGGCAGGCTTCGCAGCTGCGGCAGGAATCGACCATGCAGCCGACGCCGACCAGATCGCCGACCTTGTGCCGGGTAACGTTCGCACCGACGGCGGTAACTTTTCCGACGATCTCGTGGCCGGGCATCAGCGGGTAAACGGCGATACCCCACTCGTTGCGGGCCTGATGGATGTCGGAATGGCAGACGCCGCAGTAGAGAATGTCGATCGCGACGTCGTCGGCACGCGGGCTGCGACGTTCGAATTTCACGGGGGCGAGGGGAGTGGTGGCCGACTGGGCGGCGTATCCGATGGCGGTGTACATGGTGAACCTCGCATAAGCAGTGACAGGTGAGGCGGCGCATTCTGGGCGCCGCATCGGTCACCGGCCATGGCGATTCCTCCGGGTGTCATGCCTATTCCTCCGGCATCGGCGTATACCTGATCAAACGTACGATCAGACCTGCGATGATGTTTTCGTCCCTTATTCCGCGACTTTCTTTGTGAAGAATTCTTATGTTGTTGACTCGTCATCTCGATGCCAATGCCACCCTGGTTTCACTGATTGAGCCACTGGCGACCCGCGATGGTTTCAGCCAGACCGAGTTGTCCGGCGTGCAAGTCCTGCGGGCAAGTTGCGATGTTGCCCGTGGTCCGCACATTTATGAGCCAAGCCTGATGATCATCGCCCAGGGCAGCAAACTAGCGTATCTGGGGCCGCGAACCCTTGAGTACGGCGCCGGGCATTACCTGATCCAGGCGCTGCCGGTGCCGTTCGAGTGCGAAACCTTTGCCGCGCCGAATGCGCCGCTGCTCGGTGTTTCCGTGGCCATCGACCGCGTGTTGCTGGGGGAACTGGTGCTGGCCATGGGGTTGGCGCCGGGGCGACAGGTGGCGGCGCAGACGCCGGAGTCGATGACCTCCGTGGTGCTCGACGATGGAATGCGCGGCTGCGTGGAGCGGTTGTTGCGCTGTCTGCACGATCCGCTGGAAGCTCGGATCATGGGGCCGTCACGGGTGCGCGAGTTGTTGTTCGTCGCCTTGCGTGGGCCGCAAGCCGATGTGTTGCGGGCGCTGGTGGAACAGCAGGGGCAGTTTGCACGGGTGGCGGCGTCGATCAGTCATTTGCATGCGCACTACACCGAACCCTTGAACGTCGAGACCCTCGCCAGCTGCGCGAACATGAGCACGTCGACTTTTCATGAGCATTTCAAGCGCAGCACGCTGTTATCGCCGGTGCAGTACCTGAAGCGTTTGCGGCTGCTCAAGGCGCAGACGCTGTTGGTGGCGGAGGGGTTGGGCGTGGCGCAGGTCGCGCATCGGGTCGGGTATCAAAGCACGTCGCAGTTCAGCCGCGAGTACAAGCGCTACTTCGAGCGCAGTCCCGGAGAAGAGCGCGCTGCCTGACACACCACACATCCTCTGTGGGAGCGAGCCTGCTCGCGATAGCGGTGGGTCTGCTTGCATCAATGTTGAATGATAAATTGCCATCGCGAGCAGGCTCGCTCCCACATTGGATCTGTGTCGGGTTATGAATTGCGGGCAACAAAAAGGCCCCCATTCGGGAGCCTCGTTGTTCAGGCGTGCGACTTACATGTTCGGGTAAGTCGGGCCGCCAGCACCTTCCGGTGTCACCCAGGTGATGTTCTGTGCAGGGTCCTTGATGTCACAGGTCTTGCAGTGAACGCAGTTCTGGGCGTTGATCTGGAAGCGCTTCTCGCCGTCTTCCTTGGTGACCACTTCGTACACGCCGGCCGGGCAGTAGCGCTGGGCAGGTTCATCGTACATCGGCAGGTTCTTGGCGATCGGGATGCTCGGGTCGGTCAGCTTCAGGTGGCACGGCTGCTCTTCTTCGTGGTTGGTCCCCGAGATGAACACCGAGCTGAGTTTGTCGAAGCTGATCTTGCCGTCCGGTTTCGGGTAGTCGATCTTCTTGCAGTCGGCCGCGAGCTTCAGGCAAGCGTAATCCGGCTTGGTGTCGTGCAAGGTAAACGGCAGTTTGCCGCCGAAGATGTTCTGGTCCAGCCAGTTGAAACCACCGCCGACGATCGCGCCGAACTTGTGGATCGCCGGGCCGAAGTTGCGGCTGGCGAACAGCTCTTCGTAGAGCCAGCTGTTCTTGAACGCGTCGACGTAAGTGGTCAGCTCTTCAGTGCCGTCCTTCTCGGCGAACAGTGCCTCGGCCACGGATTCGGCGGCGAGCATGCCCGACTTCATCGCGGTGTGGCTGCCTTTGATCTTGGCGAAGTTCAGGGTGCCGAGGTCGCAACCGATCAGCGCGCCGCCCTTGAATACCATCTTCGGCAGCGAGTTCAGGCCGCCCTTGCAGATCGCGCGAGCGCCGTAGCTGATGCGCTTGCCGCCTTCCAGGTACTGCTTGAGCACCGGGTGATGCTTGAGGCGCTGGAACTCGTCGAACGGCGACAGGTAGGTGTTGCTGTAGGAAAGATCGACGATCAGGCCGACGACCACCTGGTTGTTTTCCAGGTGATAAAGGAAGGACCCACCGGTGTTCTCGGTGCCCATGATGTCCATAGGCCAACCGGCGGTGTGAACCACCAGGCCTGGCTGATGCTTGGCCGGGTCGACTTCCCAGATTTCTTTCAGGCCGATTCCGTAGTGCTGGACGTCGGAATCATTATCCAGGTTGAAGCGCTTGATCAGCTGCTTGCCGATGTGGCCGCGGCAACCTTCGGCGAACAGCGTGTACTTGCCGCGCAGTTCCATGCCCGGGGTGTACAGGCCTTCTTTCGGATGACCTTCGCGGTCAACGCCGAGATCGCCGGTGATGATCCCGCGAACCACGCCGTTCTCGTCGATCAGCGCTTCCTGAGCGGCGAAGCCTGGGTAGATTTCCACGCCCAGGTTCTCGGCTTGCTGGGCCAGCCAGCGGCACAGGTTGCCCAGGGAGATGATGTAGTTGCCTTCGTTGTGCATGGTCTTGGGCACAAAGAAGTCTGGAATCTTTTGCGCGCTCTCGGCGTTTTTCAGCACGAAGATGTCGTCGCGGGTGACCGGCGTGTTCAGCGGCGCGCCGAGTTCTTTCCAGTCCGGGAACAATTCGTTCAGGGCGCGTGGTTCGAACACGGCACCAGACAGGATGTGAGCACCCACTTCGGAGCCTTTTTCGACCACGCAGACGCTGATTTCCTTACCGGCTTCAGCAGCCTTCTGCTTCAAGCGGCAGGCGGCGGAAAGACCAGCGGGGCCGGCACCGACGATGACCACGTCGAATTCCATGTATTCGCGTTCCACAGGTTATCTCCTACTCAAGGCTCAACAGTTTTTTTTCTAATTGGAGGTTTGGTGTCGCATCCATGAAATCCTGCGAGATGCAGGAAGTGGACAATCGATGAGCCACCTTTCTCTCTGGGTGGCGCATTATATCTACACCACTCTCAGCGTCCAATACAAACGTTTGTTTGAATTGGCTCAAAGCCAGAGAAATCAAAGTCACGCGGCTTATGAACGGCTATTTTGCCGTATTGACCGGAATAGGTGTTCCGGTCAAGATACGGGCGGTTTTGCGTTCGCCGTAGGCTGAATGATGGTTTCAAGAGCACCTCTAAAGACAGGGCGATGGCAGTAGCAGGTGATGTGTTGCGCAGGTTTGCGCGCAGTTTACACGCCGTGAGATTGAATGACTTGTTGGTCACCACTGACGAACGGTCATCCACATCACGAGCGACGCTCACTTGACACGTATGCCGGCGTTTTTAGAGGTGCCCTTGCGCCCGATGAGCATCAACCGCCAGGTTCGCCTAGGCGACTTTCTTTTCACCGGAGAGTAACGAGGAATCCATGAAGGTTCTTGTAGCTGTCAAACGCGTTGTGGATTACAACGTCAAGGTTCGCGTCAAGGCGGACAATTCCGGCGTAGACCTCGCCAACGTCAAGATGTCGATGAACCCGTTCTGCGAAATCGCAGTGGAAGAAGCCGTACGCCTGAAAGAGAAAGGTGTTGCGACTGAAATCGTCGTCGTCTCCATCGGCCCGACCACCGCTCAAGAGCAACTGCGCACCGCGCTGGCTCTGGGTGCCGACCGCGCCATCCTCGTCGAATCCGCTGAAGATCTGACTTCCCTGGCCGTTGCCAAGCTGCTTAAGGCTGTTGTCGACAAGGAACAGCCTCAGCTGGTGATCCTTGGCAAACAAGCCATCGACAGCGACAACAACCAGACTGGCCAGATGCTCGCTGCATTGAGCGGCTACGGTCAGGGCACTTTCGCTTCGAAAGTCGAAGTGTCCGGCGACAGCGTTGCCGTGACCCGCGAAATCGACGGCGGCGCGCAGACGGTTTCCCTGAAACTGCCGGCCATCGTCACCACCGACCTGCGTTTGAACGAGCCGCGTTATGCGTCCCTGCCAAACATCATGAAAGCCAAGAAGAAGCCTCTCGAAGTGCTGACTCCGGACGCTTTGGGCGTTTCCACCGCCTCCACCAACAAGACCGTGAAAGTCGAAGCGCCTGCGGCACGCAGCGCGGGTATCAAGGTCAAGTCGGTGGCTGAACTGGTCGAGAAACTGAAAAACGAAGCGAAGGTAATCTGATCATGACTATCTTGGTAATCGCTGAACACGACAACAAGGTAGTGGCTCCGGCCACCCTGAACACCGTGGCTGCCGCTGCCAAAATCGGCGGCGACATCCACGTTCTGGTCGCTGGCCAGGGCGTCGGCGCTGTGGCTGAAGCCGCTGCGAAAATCGCTGGCGTGGCTAAAGTGCTGGTGGCCGACAACGCCGCCTACGCTCACCAGTTGCCGGAAAACGTTGCACCGCTGGTTGCCGAGCTGGGCGCTGGCTACAGCCACATCCTGGCTGCCGCGACCTCCAACGGCAAAAACATCCTGCCGCGCGTTGCCGCTCAGCTGGACGTTGACCAGATCTCCGAGATCATCTCGGTTGAAAGCGCCGATACTTTCAAGCGCCCGATCTACGCCGGTAACGCCATCGCTACCGTTCAGTCGAACGCTGCGGTCAAAGTGATCACCGTGCGTGCCACCGGTTTCGACCCGGTTGCCGCTGAAGGTGGTTCGGCTGCCGTTGAAGCCGTTGCTGCTGCGCACAACGCCGGCACCTCGAGCTTCGTCGGTGAAGAGCTGGCCAAGTCCGATCGTCCTGAACTGACCGCTGCCAAGATCGTCGTTTCCGGCGGCCGCGGCATGCAGAACGGCGACAACTTCAAACACCTGTACGCCCTGGCCGACAAGCTGGGCGCTGCCGTCGGTGCTTCCCGCGCCGCGGTCGACGCAGGTTTCGTACCCAACGACATGCAGGTCGGTCAGACCGGCAAGATCGTTGCTCCACAGCTGTACATCGCGGTCGGTATCTCCGGCGCGATCCAGCACCTGGCCGGCATGAAAGACTCCAAAGTGATCGTTGCGATCAACAAGGACGAAGAAGCGCCGATCTTCCAGGTGGCCGATTACGGCCTGGTGGCGGACCTGTTCGAAGCCATCCCTGAGCTCGAGAAGCTGGTCTAATCCTGCTGCTTGACCTATAAAGAGCCCGACCTTTTGGTCGGGCTTTTTTTTTGCCCATCCTGTAGGAGCGAGCTTGCTCGCGATGGTCGTCAACGATGACGCGTGTATTCAGGTTGAGCACGGCGCATTCGAGTCCATCGCGAGCAGGCTCGCTCCTACAGGGTGTATAAGTTCAAGTGGGAGAGTGTCGTGCGACGAGTGTTCGGTTGGTCATTGCTGCTGGGTCTGACGATATTGCCTGCGCTATCGATTGCCGCAGGCAAGTGCGAACGCCTGGTGGTCACCGGCAGCCCGGACGCGCCACCGTACCTGTGGCAAGACCCGCAAAACCCCAAGCACCTGATCGGCGCCAGTGCCGAGCTGTTGCAGCAAGTGGCGGGGGAGTTGGGGATCAAGGTCGAATTGCTGTACGCCGGCAAACGCTCCCAGGCCCTGGATGAAGTGCGCAGCGGTCGCATGGACATGCTGGCCGATGCGCCGTTGACGGTCAGCGAACTGGACACCCTGGATTACATCCATCCGCCGTTGCTGGAAAACGATTACCTGGTCTGGACCCGGAAAGATTCGCCACTGCTCTACAACGAAGCGCAGGACCTTCATGGTCATCCCGGCGCGTTGTCGGAAAAGTCTCGAATGACCCAGGCATTTGGTACGTTCGCCGAGCAGCAATTGTCCCTCGTGCGTACACCCAACCTGACCCAAGCCTTTCAGAAATTGCTCCTGGGTGAGGTGGAATTTGTCCTCGCTGGACGTTATTCAGGCATGGCGGCCGCGCAGGCATTGAGTATGGCCAATGATCTGGTGGCCCGTCCGCAACCGGTGGACAAACCCGGCCTGTTCCTCGCGGTTTCCCATAACTCCGCTTGCAACGATCCGTGGTTGCGCGGACAGCTGGCCAAAAAGATGACAGAATTGCCCGCGTCCGGACTGACGGAAGCTGTACTGCAACGCAATATCGAGCGTTGGAAAGCGCAGCAACAGCTACAGAAGCCACCCGTCAGTACCCCAAAACAGTAGGGATTTTTAGTGAGTATTCGACCTCTTTTCGCTGCCCTGGCCGTTCTGGCTCTGGCGGGTTGTGCAGCCGATCCGGCGCCGAATGAACAGATACGCCTGACTGAACAGGCCCTGATACAAGCCAAGGCCGTGGGCGCCACCGCCGACGATGTGCCGGAAATGAAGCTGGCGGAAGACAAGTTCAGCCGTGCCCAGGGCGACATGACCGATCAGTCCTACAAGCACGCGCGGATGCGTGCAGAACAGGCCGAACTGGATGCGCGTCTTGCCGAAGCCAAAGTGCTGACCCTTAAAAGCGAGGAGCAGTTGAACGTGCTCAATACCCGCATCACCCGTCTGCGCAAGCAAGTGGGAGATGCCCAATGAGCCTCAAGTCCAATGCTATCGGCGGATTGATCCTCGCCGCGTGCGCCAGCCTGTATGGCTGCGCCGGCCAGCACAGCGAAGCCGCGTTGCAAGACGCGAGTGCCGACTTCCAGAAGGTCAAGGAAGACTCCAATGTGCTGCGTATCGCGCCGAAAGACGTGATCCGCGCCGGTGAGTCCCTGGCCCGGGCCGATCGCCTGTCCAGTTACTGGGGCAGCGGTTCGGATGTGGTGCATTACGCCTACTTGAGCCAGCGCTACAGTGAAATCGCCCGGGAACACACCACGCTGGTGCTTAACGAAGAGCGCGCGGCGAAGCTCGAGCTGGAGCGTCAGCGCCTGCAGCTGGCCCTGCGCGAATCCAAATTGCTCAGCGTGCAACAGCAGGGCAAGTGGCTTGAAGAGCAGATTGTCGCGCTGGCCACCACCCAGACCGACCGTGGTCTGGTGATGACCCTGGGCGATGTGCTGTTCGACACCGGCGAAGCGGAGTTGAAAAACTCGGCGAACCGCGTGGTGTTGAAGATCGTGCAGTTCCTGCAACTCAACCCCAAGCGTGTCGTACGCATCGAAGGTTATGCCGACAGTACCGGCGGCAAGCAGGAGAACCTCAAGCTGTCTCGTGATCGCGCGCAATCGGTGGCGAACGTGCTGATGGACCTGGGCATCGACGACAAACGTATCCAGGTCGAGGGTTACGGCGACGAATACCCGGTGGACGCGAACGCCTCCGAACGGGGCCGGGCGCAGAACCGTCGGGTGGAAATTGTGTTCTCTGACGAAAAAGGCCAGCTCGGCGCTGCCCGCTAACCCACGTACTTCGTAGGAGCCGGCTTGCTGGCGATAGCATCACTGCGGTTTACTTGAAACACCGCATTGATCCTATCGCCAGCAAGCTGGCTCCTACAGACCCGGGCTGTCTGACAGCGCCGGGTTTTTTTGTGTCTGCGAATTGCCTCGCAAACCAGTACAGATTTTGCTGACACTGCACTGTACCGTCGACTATTGTGGCAACTGTCCCCGTACACTTCTAAACTGTTCCGGTATTGTTTCACACAAGAATAAAATGCCCGTGAAATCGAGTGCTGCGTCATGACCAATCTCTTGCTCTACCAACGTATTGCTCAGCAACTGGCTGAGGACATCCGCCGGGGTGTCTATCAACCGGGGGAGCGCGTGCCTTCGGTGCGCAAGATGAGTTCGCAGCTCAACGTCAGCCATGCGACGGTGTTGCAGGCGTACGCCAACCTCGAAGATCAGGGGCTGATCCGCGCCCGTCCGCAGTCCGGTTACTACGTGCACCAGACGCCGGCCCTGACCGCGCCAACGCCGGACATCGCCCGGGTCGAACGTCCGGGGCTGGTTACCCGCAGCAGCATCATTCAACAAGTCCTGGTTGAGTCCCGTCGCGAGGGCGTGTTTCCCTTGGGCGCGGCGGTGCCGAGCGTCGATTACCTGCCAGTGCGCGCACTGCATCAGCAATTGGCCAAAGTCACCCGCTTCCACAGTCCGCGTGCCTTCAGCTACATGTTCAGCCCCGGTTTCGAGCCGTTGCGGCGACAAGTGGCGATTCGCATGCGCGACGCCGGCGTGGTGGTCGATCCGTCGGAAGTGGTGATCACCCACGGGTGTGTCGATGCCCTGCAGATGTCCCTGCGTGTGCTGACCCGCCCGGGCGATCTGATCGCCGCCGAGTCGCCGACCTATTACGGCTTGCTGCAGCTGGCTGACCTGTTGGGCCTGAAAGTCATCGAGATTCCGAGCGATCCGGCCACCGGCATGAGCCTGGAAGCGCTGCAACTGGCGGCGAACCAGTGGTCGATCAAGGCACTGGTGCTGACCACACGCCTGAGCAACCCGCTCGGCGGCACCATGCCCGAAGAGCGGCAGAAACAACTGCTGCGTCTGGCTTCGGATTTCGATATCCAGGTGGTCGAAGACGATATCTATGGCGAACTGATGTTCGAGCAGGGTCGCACCAAGTCACTCAAGGCCTATGACCGTCTGGATCGGGTGATCTATTGCTCGAGCTTCTCCAAAACCCTGTCGCCGGGCGTGAGGATCGGCTGGATGATCGCCGGCAAATACCAGCAGGAAATCCAGCGTTTGCAGACGTTCAGCACGCATTCCGCCTGCAGCGTCACGCAGATGGGCATCGCGGCGTACCTGGAAAACGGCGGTTACGACCGGCATCTGCGCTACATCCGTCAGGAATACCGCAAGAACCTAAGCGCCTTCCAGCTCGCGGTGCAGCAGTACTTCCCGGAAGGCACGCAGATGACCCGGCCGACCGGCGGATTCATCCTGTGGGTGAGCCTGCCAGGTCGGGTCAACACTCAGGAACTGCACGTGCGTGCACTGCAACAAGGCATCAGCATTGCGCCGGGGCTGATTTTCAGTAACACCGAGCAGTTCAATCACTGCATCCGGCTCAATTGCGGAACGCCGTGGAACCGTGAAGCCGAGCGGGCCTTGATGACCCTGGGCATGCTCGCCACGCAACTCTGCCAGGAGATGGCGGGCAGCATCTGACTGTCGGGCGGGTAATTCCCGCCCGAGCTTGTCTTGTCGCGTCCAACAAGCGAGCATATGGCCCTCTGCCGAAAGTGCCGTCAGCTCCGTTGGGTCCATGAAACCGATTTTTTCCGCCGTCTGGCTGTCGATCTGCCTGTTGATGACCTTTCAAGCGCAAAGCATCCTGGCGGCTACCGTTCAGGAAAAGCCTGCCGCGAGCACGGCCGCGAAAAAAACGGCAACGGTGAAGAAAGCCGAACCGGTCAAGAAAAACGTCGCGACCAAGAAAACTACACCGGCCAAAAAGAACGTGGCCCAGGTCAAGAAACGTCCACCGATCGCCTCCAAGTCCAAACCCGCCAGTGAAGTCGTAAAGACCCAGCTCCCCTCGGCCAACCTGGATTTGAGCCTGCCCGAGGACATGGCCGAAGAGTTGAAACCGGTCGGCACCGTCCCGTTGCCCCGGCACGATACCGTGTTGCCGCAGATGTTCGGCGACAAGACCGGCAGCTCGCCGTTTCAGCTCAATGGGCGGCTGATCAGCAACGAAATGAAGTTGCAACTGCGTAACGAAGAACGCCGTGAAGTGGATGGCGCTGCGCTGGAGTTCGAGTTCAAGCGCTGATTCCGTGCCATCTGTGTCCCGCCAGCCAGACGCTTTGTCGGAGACTGGTCAGTCACAGCCGTTTGCGCGTAAAAACCCGGCTTTGGGTAATTTAAAACAACTGTTTAAGCGGTTACTCTGTGCCCCGTCCTTTAATGCATCGCCCGTCGCGAGGAGCTCGTCGTCATGAAATGCCGTGAAGGCTGTGGCTCCTGTTGCATTGCCCCCTCCATCAGTTCACCGATTCCAGGCATGCCCAATGGCAAAGCCGCCGGAGAACGTTGCATACAACTTTCTGTCGAAAACCTGTGCAATATTTTCGGCCAACCGGAACGTCCGGCGGTGTGCTCGGCGTTCGAGGCCGACGTCGAGGTCTGCGGCAGCAGCAGTGACGAAGCGATCAGGTTGCTGGGCTGGTGGGAGCAAATGACGGCTGCGTGATGTGTACAACGAACGGAACTTCAACAATAAGGAAAAGATTATGGGTTCGCTGCATCGTATGGCTGTGCTCTGTGGTTTGACGGTGGTGCTGGCGACTTCCGCCGCACAGGCCGAAGAATGGAAAGTGGCCAAGAATGAAGACGGCATCAAGGTGTCCTTGAGCGAAGTGGCCGGTTCCGACTACAAGGCCTATCAGGGCGTTACCCTGATGAAAACCACCATGGCCAAGTTGCGTGCGCTTCAGGAAGACGTGGCAGGCGCCTGCACCTGGATTCACGAGTGCAAGATGCAGAAGTTGCTCAAGCACGAAGGCGATCAGAGCTGGACCTATACCCAGTTCAATACGCCATGGCCGGTGACTCCGCGTGATTCGGTGCTGCACATCACGACCACTGAAGGGGCCGATGGCAGCCTGACGCGCAAACTTGAAGGCGTGCCGAAGTACATTCCTGAAGAAAAAGGTTTTGTGCGGGTGGCGAAGGTTGATGGTTTCTGGAAGTTTGTGCCGAAGGGTGAGCAGATTGAAGTGACCTATCAGGTTCACACTGAGCCGGGTGGTAGTGTGCCTTCGATGATTGCCAACAAGTTTGTGGTTGATGCGCCGTTCAATACGTTGAAGGCGTTGAAAGAGCGCGCTGAGAAGTAAGTGTTTCGTTGCTTTAGTAAAACGCCCTGATTTGATCGGGGCGTTTTTTTTGGGTTGTTGGAGGGGGGCATATCCGTTGCTGCGGTAACGGCTTCGATTGGTTTCGCCCTTACGGCGAGTCACTTGGAAAAACGGAACGCCGCCCGGCCCTAAGTAACCAAGGGCTCTTGCCCCTTTCGTTCGGTGCCTCGCCATGGCTCGGCATACCCTCGCTCCGGTCCTGCTCCGTGGGCCCGCCGCCATCGGCCATCCACGCCGGGTTGCCCACTGCGCAGAACCTGCGCTCGGCCTCTCGAGGGGGCGGGCACCGCAAGATCAAAAGCGAAAGGCGAGCTAACGCTCGGCCTGATGAGTGGTGAGGATCAAAAGCGTACGCGCGCCCCCTGTAGGAGCCAGCTTGCTGGCGAAAAACGCCCAGACACCGCATTCATCCAGGCATCCCGCGTTATCGTTGACGTCCATCGCCAGCAAGCTGGCTCCTACAGTTTCGAACTGTGTGAACCCAATCATTTTGACCGTGTGAACCCAATCCTGTGTAGGAGCCGGCTTGCTGGCGATGGCGGTGGGTCAGTCGACACATTTATTGACTGAACGGACGCCATCGTCGGAACGCCGCCCGCAGCAAGCCGGCTCCTACAGGGGAACGGTGTACATATCCGGAGCGAGGGCATGCCGAGCCTTAGCGAGGCACCGAACGACAGGGGCAAGAGCCCTTGGTTACTTAGGGCCGGGCGGCGCTCCGTTTTTCCAAGTGACTCGCCGTAAGGGCGAAACCAATAGCCGCCGTTACCGAAAAAACGGATATGTCCCCAATTTAATAACCGTCAAATGTGTTTCCAAATGCACGTTCAACAATATTTTCACAATGTGTCCAAGACAATTCGCCCCCGCACCGACGGGTCAGCCAGTAATAAATGGCAATGCCGCGTTTGATCGTGCAACATTTGCGCACCGCGCAAACCCCGGGGCCGAGAGCTGGCCGACAGAGGGCAGGGCGCAGCTGTATTTTTGAAACTTCAACTTCCAATGGGTCCTAAAACGACATGGCAATCCCGGACGCCCTGAATCAGCAGCGAGCTTCTAGTCGCCTGCTGCAACCGACCGTCAAATCGCATCTGGCCTACACGCTGCTGTGTGCCCTGGTCATGATGGTCATGTTCAGCCTGCTGCGCCTGGCGCTGCTGGTATACAACCGCGAGATGATCCTCGACACCCCGGCCTCGACCTTCCTCGAAGCGTTCGCCAACGGCCTGCGCTTCGACCTGCGTCTGGTGGTCTACCTCAGCATTCCGTTGCTGCTGGCCCTGTTCAGCGCCCGGGCTATGGCCGCCCGCGGATTCTTCCGTTTCTGGTTGACCATCGCTTCGAGCATCGCGCTGTTCCTCGGCCTGATGGAGATGGACTTCTACCGCGAGTTCCACCAGCGTCTCAACGGCCTGGTCTTCCAGTATGTGAAGGAAGACCCGAAAACCGTGATGAGCATGCTCTGGTACGGCTTCCCGGTGGTTCGCTACCTGCTGGCCTGGGCCGTAGGCACGCTGATCCTGACCCTGGCCTTCAAGGGCGCCGACCGTGCGACCCGTCCTCGCGGTCCGTTCAGCGGTGGCAGCATCGGCACGCGCCAGATCGCCCCGTGGTACGCGCGCATCGTGGTCTTCGTGGTGTGCCTGCTGGTCTGCGTAGTTGCGGCTCGCGGCACCCTGCGTCAAGGTCCACCGCTGCGCTGGGGTGACGTCTACACCACCGACTCGAACTTTGCCAACCAGCTGGGCCTCAACGGCACCTTGTCGCTGATTGCCGCAGCGAAGAGCCGGATGTCCGAAGAGCGTGACAACATCTGGAAAGCCACCATCGAACAGCCAGTGGCTCAGCAGGTCGTGCGCGACATGTTGCTGACGCCCAGCGACAAGCTGGTCGATGCCGAGACGGCTGCTGTTCGCCGCAACTACACCCCGAATGCCGACAAGACCCTGCCGATCAAGAACGTCGTCGTGATCCTGATGGAAAGCTTCGCCGGTCATTCGGTGGGCGCGCTGGGTCGTCCGGGTAATATCACGCCAGCTTTCGACAAACTGTCGAAAGAAGGCCTGTTGTTCGACCGTTTCTTCTCCAACGGCACGCACACCCACCAGGGCATGTTCGCCACCATGGCCTGCTTCCCGAACCTGCCGGGTTTCGAATACCTGATGCAGACCCCGGAAGGCAGCCACAAACTGTCCGGCCTGCCGCAACTGCTCAGCGCCCGTGACTACGACGATGTGTATGTCTACAACGGCGATTTCGCCTGGGACAACCAGTCGGGCTTCTTCAGCAACCAGGGCATGACCAACTTCATCGGGCGTAACGATTTCGTTAATCCGGTGTTCTCCGATCCGACGTGGGGCGTGTCCGACCAGGACATGTTCAACCGTGGCCTGGAAGAGTTGAAGGCCCGCGACGGCAAGGACAAAAAACCGTTCTATGCCTTGTTGCAAACCTTGTCCAACCACACGCCTTATGCCTTGCCGACACCGTTGCCGGTAGACCGTGTGACCGACCGTGGCAGCCTCAACGAGCATTTGACCGCCATGCGCTACTCCGACTGGGCGCTGGGTCAGTTCTTCGAGAAAGCGCGCAAGGAACCGTACTTCAAGGAAACCCTGTTCGTCGTCGTCGGCGACCACGGTTTCGGCAACGAGCAACAGATCACCGAAATGGACCTGGGCCGTTTCAACGTTCCGATGCTGCTGATCGGGCCGGGCGTCCAGGACAAGTTCGGCCAGGTTGACCACACCGTGGGCACCCAGATCGACATCGTGCCGACCATCATGGGTCGCATCGGTGGCGACGTGATCCATCAATGCTGGGGTCGTGACTTGCTGAACCTGCCGGAAGGCGACAAGGGGTTTGGCGTGATCAAACCGTCGGGCAGCGATCAGACCGTGGCGTTGCTGACCGCCGACCGCGTGCTGGTGTTGCCGAAAGAGATGCCGCCAAAGCTGTATCAATACGAACTGGGCGCCAATCCGAAAGGTGAAGTAATCCCCGAGTCGGCTGATGAGGCGGCCCTCAAGCAGAAACTTGAGTCGTTCCTGCAAACGGCAACCAAAAGCCTGATCGACAACACCGCCGGTGTGGTTGACGGCAAGCCGGACTAAGTTCTGCGAGCAATAAAAAAGAGGCCCTTCAAGGGCCTCTTTTTTTTGCCTGTTACCGTCTTATATCTTGCCGAGTAACAGCAGGATCAACAGCACCACCAACACCACACCGATGATACCCGACGGGCCATAACCCCAACTTCTGGAGTGTGGGAAAACCGGCAGACCGCCTACCAGCAGGAGGATCAGGATAATGATTAGAATTGTGCCCATGTCTGTTTCCTTGTTGGAAGTGTTCTGGAATTACCTGGCATTTAACAATCAGCTGGAATGCAATAAACCCAAGCTGCTTACAAAGTCCGACTGTTGCGTTTGAAAGAAAATTCCATGTTTTTTTAATGTTTTTCGAAGGCACGCTTATTTCTTTTTAGAGCGGGTAAATGGGCGGTGTCACTTGCACGGTTTGCTCGGGCCATTCAGCAATCTGATGGAGCGTGGAATGGGCGGGGTCCTTCGCTACACTCGAGGCATCTTCCCCGGAACAACAAGGCTGTTTGCTATGCAAAATCGCATGATGATCACTGGCGCGGGCTCGGGCCTGGGTCGCGAAATCGCGCTGCGCTGGGCGCGTGAAGGCTGGCAGCTGGCCTTGTCGGACGTCAGCGAGCCGGGCCTGCAGGAAACCCTGAAGCTGGTTCGCGAAGCTGGCGGCGACGGTTTCATCCAGCGTTGCGATGTGCGCGACTACAGTCAGCTGACCGCGTTCGCCCAGGCCTGTGAAGTGAAGCTCGGTGGCATCGATATCATCGTCAACAACGCCGGCGTTGCCTCGGGCGGGTTCTTCAGCGAGCTGTCCCTAGAGGACTGGGACTGGCAGATTGCGATCAACCTGATGGGCGTGGTCAAGGGTTGCAAGGCGTTCCTGCCGCTGCTGGAAAAGAGCAAAGGCAAGATCATCAACATCGCGTCGATGGCCGCGCTGATGCAGGGCCCGGCCATGAGCAATTACAACGTGGCCAAGGCCGGCGTGGTGGCCTTGTCCGAAAGCCTGTTGATCGAGCTGGCTCAGCAGGAAATCGGCGTGCACGTGGTGTGCCCATCGTTCTTCCAGACCAACCTGCTGGATTCTTTCCGTGGCCCGACCCCGGCGATGAAGGCCCAGGTCGGCAAGTTGCTGGAAAGCTCGCCGATCACCGCGACCGACATTGCCGACTACATCTATCAGCACGTCGCCGCCGGCGAGTTCATGATTCTGCCCCACGAACAGGGCCGCATGGCCTGGGCGCTGAAGCAGAAGAACCCGCAACTGCTCTACAACGAAATGACCATCATGGCCGATAAAATGCGCGCCAAGGCCAAACAGTCCGCAGGCTGAACTTGCCCCCCGGCAACGTCGTCGTTAGGGTGACCGCCATCGGTCATCCTTGCGGGGCGTTCGCATGCTCAATTACCTGTGGTTCTTTCTCGCCGCGCTGTTTGAAATCGCCGGCTGTTTCGCCTTCTGGATGTGGCTGCGTCAGGGCAAAAGTGTCTGGTGGGTCGTGCCGGCGCTGCTCAGTCTGACGCTGTTCGCGCTGTTGCTGACCCGCGTCGAGGCGAGCTACGCCGGGCGCGCCTACGCCGCCTACGGGGGCATCTACATCATTGCGTCGATCGGCTGGCTGGCGGTGGTCGAGCGGATTCGTCCGTTGGGCTCGGACTGGATCGGCGTGGCGCTGTGCGTGATTGGCGCGAGCGTCATCCTGTTCGGCCCGCGTTTTTCCGCTTCCTGAGGCTATTTCAGGGTTTGTCGGACGTTTCCGAAAGAGGTGTTCGGCCAAGGTTGTAGGGCGAGACTGATTTGCTTTCATCGCATTGAACGCCAGCCATGCGCCGGGCATCTTCAGGGTTCGATAACCCTGAAGGACAATTGCCATGCTTGTACTCAGCCGCGTAGTGGGGGAAATGATTTCCATCGGTGACGACATTTCGGTGCGTATCGTGGCCATCAACGGCAACACTGTGCGCTTTGGTGTCGAAGCGCCGCAGAGCGTCAATGTGCACCGGGCCGAAGTCTACGAGCGCATCCAGGCCAAAGAGGCAAAAACCAAGGCGCGTTGAAGTGAAGGCGTCAGTCGAACAGGTGCTTGGGCACATCGTGCTTGAGCATCAACTGGCATTGTTCGCTTTCCGGGTCGAAAACGATCAGCGCCTGGCCTTTGGTCAACGCCTGCCGAACCCGTAATACACGGGTTTCCAGCGGCGTGTCATCGCCGTTGTCCGTGCCGTCGCGGGTCACGAAATCTTCGATCAGGCGGGTCAGGGTGTCGACTTCAAGTTGGTCGTGGGGAATCAGCATAGGCACCTCGGGTAAACAATGGCGCGATGCTACGGCGAATGGGCGGTTGCGGCTAGTCTGGACCTGATGCGTTGCCTGGGCTGACGCTTTCGCGAGCAGGCTCGCTCCCACAGAGGAACGCGATCCAATGTGGGAGCGAGCCTGCTCGCGATGGCGATCTACCCGGCAACCCAAAAAACCGGGCTAACTCTCGGACCGCTGCCCCACCAAACTGTCCACCGACGGTACCCGCGTGTCGCTTTCCATCTGCGTCTCATGTTCGATCTGATGACTGAACCGGTCCAGCGAACCCTTGGCCGGTTGCGCATCGCTGGCGAACACCGGTGGGCTGAGGATGTAGGCGCCGAGCAGGCGGCTGAGGGCGGCGAGGCTGTCGATGTGCGTGCGTTCGTAACCGTGGGTCGCGTCGCAGCCGAAGGCGAGCAGGGCAGTGCGGATGTCATGACCGGCGGTGACCGCCGAGTGCGCATCGCTGAAGTAATAGCGGAACAGGTCGCGCCGCACCGGCAACTCATTGTCGCTGGCCAGGCGCAGCAGGTGCCGCGACAGGTGATAGTCATACGGTCCGCCGGAATCCTGCATCGCCACGCTGACCGCATGTTCGCTGGAGTGCTGGCCGGGCGCGACCGGGGCGATGTCGATGCCGACGAATTCGCTGACGTCCCAAGGCAATGCCGCCGCCGCGCCACTGCCGGTTTCCTCGGTGATGGTGAACAGCGGATGGCAGTCGATCATCAGCTCTTCGCCGCTGTCGACAATCGCTTTGAGCGCCGCCAGCAGCGCCGCGACGCCGGCCTTGTCGTCGAGGTGGCGGGCGCTGATGTGGCCGCTCTCGGTGAACTCCGGCAACGGGTCGAATGCCACGAAGTCACCGACGCTGATCCCCAGGGAATCGCAGTCAGCGCGCGTCGCGCAATAGGCGTCGAGGCGCAGTTCGATGTGATCCCAACTGATCGGCATTTCATCCACGGCGGTGTTGAACGCATGCCCGGAGGCCATCAGCGGCAACACGCTGCCACGGATCACACCGTTGTCGGTAAACAGACTGACGCGACTGCCTTCGGCGAAACGGCTCGACCAGCAGCCGACGGGCGCCAGGGTCAGGCGGCCGTTGTCTTTCACGGCGCGGACGGCGGCACCAATGGTGTCGAGGTGGGCGGAGACGGCGCGATCGGGGCTGTTTTTCTTGCCCTTGAGCGTGGCGCGGATGGTGCCGCGACGAGTCATTTCGAACGGAATGCCGAGCTCTTCAAGGCGTTCGGCGACATAGCGCACGATGGTGTCGGTGAAGCCGGTCGGGCTCGGAATCGCGAGCATTTCCAGCAGGACTTTTTGCAGGTAGTTCAGGTCTGGTTCGGGGATTTTGCTGGTCATGGAAACTCCTGATGAGTTGAGCGCATCGATGGTTTCGATGAGGAAGATTTGCGGTGTCTGTGACACCGCTATCGCGAGCAGGCTCGCTCCCACAGGGGAGTGCGCTCAAATGTGGGAGCGAGCTTGCTCGCGATAGCGTCAGTTCATGCGATGCACATTTACGAGACCGCCGCCTGGCTATGCGGAAACAACAAATCCACAAACCGCTCCGCCGTCGGTTGCGGCTCGTGGTTGGCCAGCCCGGCGCGTTCATTGGCTTCGATGAACACGTACTCCGGCTGATCCGCCGCCGGCACCATCAGGTCGAGCCCGACCATTGGAATGTCCAAGGCCCGAGCCGCACGCACGGCAGCATCCACCAGGGTCGGATGCAGGATCGCCGTGACGTCTTCCAGAATGCCGCCGGTATGAAGATTCGCCGTGCGTCGTACGAACAGATGCTCGCCCGCCGGCAGAATGCTGCTGTAGCTGTAACCCGCCGCCTGCAAGGTGCGCTCGGTTTCGGCGTCCAGCGGGATCTTGCTTTCGCCGCTGGTGGCCGCCTGACGCCGCCGGCTCTGGGCTTCAATCAGCGCGCCAATGGCGTGCTGACCATCACCCACCACTTCCGCCGGCCGCCGAATGGCCGCCGCCACCACTTCGAAACCGATCACCACAATCCGCAGGTCTAGGCCCTCGTGGAAACTCTCCAGCAGCACGCGACTGTCAAATCGGCGGGCGGATTCGATGGCTTGTTGCACCTCATCGATGGTGCGCAAATCCACCGCCACCCCTTGGCCCTGTTCACCATCCAGCGGTTTCACCACCACCCGTTCGTGTTCGTCGAGAAACGCCAGGTTGTCATCGGCATTTCCCGCCAGCTGTTGCGCGGGCAGGTTCAGGCCGGCATTTTTCAGGACCTTGTGCGTCAGGCTTTTGTCCTGGCACAAGGTCATGCTGATGGCGCTGGTCAGGTCGCTCAATGACTCGCGGCAACGGACCCGCCGACTGCCATGAACCAGGGTGAACAGACCCGCCTCGGCGTCATCGACCTGTACGTCAATGCCGCGACGGTGGGCTTCCTCGACGATGATCCGCGCGTAGGGATTGAACTCGGCTTCCGGGCCGGGCCCGAGAAACAGCGGTTGATTGATGCCGTTCTTGCGCTTGATGGCGAAGGTCGACAGGTTGCGAAAACCGAGCTTGGCGTAAAGGTTTTTCGCCTGTCGATTGTCGTGCAGCACCGACAGGTCGAGGTAACTCAGCCCGCGGCTCATGAAGTGTTCGATCAGATGCCGCACCAGCACTTCGCCGACACCCGGCCGCGAGCAGTGCGGGTCGACGGCCAGGCACCACAGGCTGCTGCCGTTTTCCGGATCGTTGAACGCCTTGTGGTGGTTGAGGCCCATGACGCTGCCGATGATCGCGCCGCTGTCCTCGTCTTCGGCCAGCCAGTACACCGGCCCGCCGAGATGACGCGGAGTCAGCAGGCTGGCGTCGATCGGCAACATGCCGCGCGCCTGATACAGCTGATTGATCGCCTGCCAGTCCGCGTCGCTTTGCGCACGACGAATGCGGAAACCACGGAACACGCGGGTCGCCTGGCGGTAATCGCTGAACCACAACCGCAAGGTGTCAGACGGGTCGAGGAACAATTGCGTCGGTTCCAGCCCCAGTATTTGCTGGGGCGCGGCGACATACAGCGCGATGTCGCGTTCACCCGACTGTTCATTGAGCAGTTCCTGGGCGAGGCTCGCCGGATCGGGGAACGTGTGGCCGATCAGCAACCGGCCCCAGCCGCAATGCACGGCAATCGGCGCGGCGCCCAGTTCACTGCCGTCCTCGGCCAGTCGCGCCTGCAAGCGTTCGTAGGAGGGCGCCTGCCCGCGCAACAGGCGTTGGCTATACGCCGTGGCGTGAGGTTTCATCGATCAGATTCCTTGTTCGCTGAGCCACAGGTTCAGCGCCGCCAGTTGCCACAGCTTGGAGCCGCGCAACGGGGTCAACTGGCCTTGTGGATCGGTCAGCAGACGGTCGAGCATCGCCGGGTTGAACAGGCCGCGATCCTGGCTCGGATCCAGCAGCAGTTCGCGCACCCAGTTCAACGTGTCGCCTTGCAAATGCTTGAGGCCGGGCACCGGGAAGTACCCCTTTTTGCGGTCGATGACTTCACTCGGAATCACCAGCCGCGCCGCTTCTTTCAGCACTTGCTTGCCGCCGTCCGGCAGTTTGAATTTGCCCGGCACCCGGGCCGACAGTTCCACCAGGCGATAGTCGAGAAACGGCGTGCGCGCTTCCAGGCCCCAGGCCATGGTCATGTTGTCGACGCGTTTGACCGGATCGTCCACCAGCATCACCGTGCTGTCCAGGCGCAAGGCCTTGTCCACCGCGGCCTCGGCACCGGGCTGGGCGAAATGTTCTTTGACGAAGTCGCCGGCGGCGTCATTCGCCGTCAGCCATTTCGGCTGCACGGTGGCGGCGTAGTCTTCATAGCTGCGGTCGAAGAACGCCTCGCGGTAGGCCGCGTACGGATCTTCTGCGCCATCGACCTGCGGGTACCAGTGATAACCGGCGAACAGCTCGTCCGCGCCCTGGCCGCTTTGCACCACTTTGCAGTGCTTGGCGACTTCCCGGGACAGCAGGTAGAAAGCGATGCAGTCATGGCTGACCATTGGCTCGCTCATCGCACGGAACGCTGCCGGCAGTTGCTCGATGATTTCCTTTTCGTCGATGCGCAGTTGATGGTGCTGGGTGCCGTAATGCTTGGCGATCAGGTCCGAATACTGGAACTCGTCACCGCGCTCACCGCCGGCATCCTGGAAGCCGATGGAGAAGGTCGAGAGGTTTTCCACACCGACTTCACGCAGCAAGCCGACCAGCAGGCTCGAGTCGACACCGCCGGACAGCAGGACACCGACATCCACCGCCGCCCGTTGACGAATCGCCACGGCATCGCGGGTGCTGTCGAGCACGCGGTCGCGCCAATCTTCCAGGGTCAGATCCATCTCGTCGGCGTGTGGGCCGTAGGGCAGGGTCCACCAGGTTTTCTGCTCGGTGCGGCCGTCTGCTTCGATGCGCATCCAGGTCGCTGGCGGCAGTTTTTCGATACCGGCCAGCAAGGTGCGCGGCGCTGGGACCACGGCGTGAAAATTCAGGTAGTGATTGAGCGCCACCGGATCGAGGATCGGGTTGATGTCGCCACCCTTGAGCAACGCCGGCAAAGCGGATGCGAAGCGCAGGCGCTGGCCGGTGCGCGACAGGTACAGCGGCTTCACGCCGAGACGGTCGCGGGCGATGAACAGGCGCTTGGCGTCGCGCTCCCAGATGGCGAAGGCGAACATGCCGTTGAGTTTCGGCAGCAACGCTTCGCCCCAGGCGTGATAACCCTTGAGCAGCACCTCGGTGTCGCCGCCGGAGTAGAAGGCGTAGCCGAGGTTTTCCAGCTCGGTGCGCAATTCCGGAAAGTTATAGATCGCACCGTTGAAGGCCAGGGACAGGCCCAGCTGGTTGTCGACCATCGGCTGCGCCGAGCCGTCCGACAGGTCCATGATTTTCAGGCGACGATGGCCCAGGGCAATCGGTCCCTGGCTGTGAAAGCCCCACGCGTCAGGCCCGCGAGGTGCCAGGTGATGGGTGATTCGTTCAACGGCTGCAAGGTCCGCAGGTTGATGATCAAAGCGTAACTCGCCAGCTAATCCGCACATAAAGTCCTTACCGGTTTTTCCGTTGGGGAGGGTCAAGCCATACCCGGCCAAAACGCCGGGTACTCAGAAACTGACCCGTCTCGGTTGTGGGAGTTTTAGATCAATCAGTTATAAGCGGGGTTTGCTGGACGAATGGTGGCCAGAGCAGAAATGCACCTGGCCGTGGCGGTAATTAATGATGGAATGCATACAAGTAGCTGCTGGAATGCGCAGCAGTTCGACCCGGTATTCGAATTATTCATTGCCGGCCGGGCTTCATAAACTGGGTGCCTCTTAATGCAATAAGGATATTGCTCATGCTGGCCCCCAAAAATACAAATACTGCCAAGGCATTTACATCCGAGGACCGCCTGGCGGCATTGCTGGAGCACACGGGTGATCTGGACAAGGCCGAGGTGCTGCACAAGTCGATTCCAGACTGGTTGGCCGCTCCGGACCTGAGTGTGGTGCAGGCCCTGAACTCAGATTTTGCACAATCCGATCGCCTCTATGCCAAGGCCTCGGAAGTTGTCACAAGGCTCAAGTCAATGGATGTGTTCTGTCAGGAGGAATTGACGAGTTTGCTCAAGACCAAATGGAAGATTGAAGTCGATGTCGAGCACGACACCCTGGAAATCATCACAAAAGTGGCTTCGGGGACGGGGCTTTTACCGCTCGGCTACGACAGTCAAACCATCACCACTTCCCGTAGTCTGCTTCACGCCGCAATGGAAAACTTCACCGCCGACCAAGCCCGGCCTGGCGGCATTCCCGCCGACTCTGTGATCAAGATCAACGGGCAAACACCGTCAGACGATGGAATAACACCCACGAACTTCGCCACGCTCTGTCGCGAGCTGGACCTTGGCAAACGCTACCAGCGCCACATTTACGAAGTCTTGCCGGCTCTGACCACCCGTACGGGGGATGCTGTAGAGGGTGCTCGCGCGACCGCCGCCGACATCCTCCGGTTGAGGCGCCTGGATATGCAAGTCGCGGCGCACATGGCCTGCCTGAAAAAAGACATCAGCAGCACGGCTTACACAGCGTTGCTGAAGATCATCGAACAGGATGTTCCGGCGGCTCAAGTTCAAGACGCGGTGTTTGATGGTGGACCGCTGATCTGGCAAGGCGTGATGGTGAATGACATTTGCCTGGTCGGGGTGTTGGTGTTCAGCAAAGTTTCCATCGATACCGAGAGCAACGCCAAGTGTGTGGTTTACATGCCCAATGAACCCCGGCGACCTTTCTATGAATATGCCTCGCTGGACGAGTTCAAGGACTATCTTGCACTGCACCTGCAAAGCAAAAGTTACAGAAAGCGCTTCATCGATTTGTTCCTGTTTGGCAATGACAAGACCGATTTTTTTAGCGGTTTCGACAAGGACAAGGTGGTGAGCACGATTTCCGCGCTGCCTGCCGATGTCCCTGTGGGCTATTTTCTCTACAGCGCATTCGTCAGCAAAATCCAGAAGGATGCGAAGATACTCGTCGTACCCACCGCAGACGTCGATGAGCAGCAGCGGGAAAAAACCATTCAGCTATTGCTCAATGAAGGGCTTCTGCTGTTGAACGCAGCCGCTTTTTTCGTACCGGTAATCGGTCAGCTGATGCTGGTGACGGCGGCCGTCGACATCGTCAGCGAGGTGTATGAAGGCGTAGTTGACTGGACGCACGACGAGCGAAAAAAGGCGTTGTCCCATTTGCTCCACGTGGTGGAAAACGTCGCGCAACTGGCGGCATTTGCAGCCGGTGGAAAAATAGTTTCGAGCGTTGGTAAAAGCCTGAAGGAACAGGTGGCGTTTTACGATGGACTGGAGGCTGTCACTCGTGCAGATGGCAAAGCCAGGTTATGGAAACCCGATCTCGAACCCTACAAGCAGGCCTCGACAGTGCCAGCGGACGTTCAAGCGAATTCGCAAGGGCTCTACCGGCATGCCGGGCTGACGTCGATCGTCATGGATGGCGCCTCTTATCGTGTCACCCAAAACGCCAAGGGGGCGGCGTGGACGATTAATCATCCCACCCGATCGGAGGCATTCCAGCCGGCGGTCGAACGAAACGTGGAAGGTGGCTGGCGGCATGCCTATGAGCACGCGCACGAGTGGCGTGACGGTGGCTACGCACTGGAACGAACGAGTCCGCGCCTGAGCGATCTGGGCATCGACCTCGAACCTTTTGCGCAAATCACCGATGTGTCCACCGACACCTTGCACCATCTGCATGAAAGCAAACTCGCGTTGCCGGAGCGGTTGAACGATTGTGTCGAGCGCGTGAAGCTCGATCGCTCCATCAGCAACATGGTCGCCGCCATGGAGCGGGGCGAGACCGAGAATACTGATTTCATTCAGGAACAACTGCACACACTTCCACGGTTGCCCGGCTGGCCGGAGGAACGCTTCATTGAAGTGCGCGACGAAAAAGACCTCGTGGTGTCGCGTTTCCCCGAGACCGCCCCGCACAACGATGACATCAACAGCGTGCATGTCAGTGAATCGGAACTGGCTTCGGGTGAACTGCTCGATACCGTCATCAGTGGTCTCTACCCGAAAGAAGTCGAGGCCATGATCGGCACCACGATCACGATCAAGGAGTCGAAATCGCAGCTGTTGGCCAACAGGATCGGGGCCAGTATCAAGGGCAATCGCGAGCCACTGCGTGAGTGGCTGTATAAAAAATACGATGGCACTTCCACCGGTGACGTTGCGACTTTGCATGAGCAGGCTCCAGATCTGCCCACCCGCGTGTGTCAGGAATTGCTGGACAATGCCTCTGCCAGGGATCGCAGTTTTCTGCGTGACCGCAAGATCCTCGGCAATGATCTCTTCCGCCAAGTTCGTGAGGCGCAGGCTGCTATCAGGCAGGACCGCGCGGTGACGGGATTGAATTTTCCGCAACTGGCCAATGCCGATACCGACAAACTCACGCTCGGGCTGATGGATCGGGTGCAAGGTTGGGATGAGGCTTATCGACTTGAAATTCGGCAGGGATCCGCCAGTGGCGCGTTGCTGGACAGCGTGGGCGATGCGGATGCGCTGACGCCTGGGGTCATCGTCAAGACCGCTTCGGGTTATCAGGTCGCCCAAAGCAATGGCAATGTGTCTTCCACACTGACGAGCGATACGTTGCCTCAAGCGATACTCGATGCATTGCCCGCCACCCGGCGCACGGCCATGGGGTTGACGGGGGACGATACGCTGGACGCCGCAGCGTTACGATCACAGTTGTCGAAAGCTGCCTCTGGCGATCCGGCGCGTACCGGGCGGGTGTTACGAGGGGAACGCAGTGAAATACCGAAATACCTTACTGCCTGCGCCCAGGCGGATTCTCCCGCCGCGAATTCCTATTCCAGGGGCCTGGTTCACCGGGTTCGAAAGCTCTATCCGTTGTTCACTGATGCCCAGGTCTCGTCGTTTCTCGACGAAGCCGGCACCACCCCGATATTGCGGGTGAACCGGATCAGGGAGCTGGAGAAGCAACTGAAAGAGTTTCTCAAGGTGCTGCGAATCTGGCGCGACGATGAGGTGCAGATGAAGAAGCTGCCGGGGCCTCTCAGCGATGTTCGCGTTAATCGTCGGCAAGTGGCCAATACCATTGAAAGCTGCTGGCGTCGGGTCCCGCATCCGCGATGGGAGCGGAACAAGCCTTTTGACACGCTCAGGCTTGACCGTAACCCCGCAGGTCCGTTGCCGACACTGACCGAGCAGGATGTCGCGCATGTTCGTACGCTCTCGATCAAGGACATGCAGGCCGGCGATGAACTGGCGTATTTCCTCAAACCGTTCACAAAGCTGGTCACTCTGGAACTGGACCGCAATCAGCTCACAAGGTTGCCCGAGGTGGTGTCGCTCATGCCCAACCTTGAGAACCTTCACTTGAACGGCAACAAGATACAGCTGACCGAATACACATTGCGCAAGCTCGCCGCGATGCGCAATCTGCGCAAGTTGGGACTCGGCGGCAATCGCTTGGGGGCCACCGTCGATGTGAGCAAAATGCTCGATCTCCAGGAGCTGAACCTGAGCGATACCCACACCACGGAACTTCCCACAGGCCTTGCTCGTTTGCCGAATCTGACCATGGTGGACCTCAGGCACAATCAGATTCAGGAGTTACCGGACTGGCTATTCCAGATGCCACGGCCGTTCACCCGCGCAATCGATCTGGCCGGGAACACGGTGTCTGTGGCGAGCCGTGCGAAGCTCAAAACTTACAGTGACACTACGGGCATCGGAATGGGGCTGCTGAAAATCGACGCCACGGCGCTCACTGAGCAAAGGGCTCGAGACCTGTGGATGCCGAACCCTGCGGAAGAAAACTATGCCAGTTGTAATCGCACGTGGCTGGCGTTGAAAAACGAACCCGGTTCCAGTGGTCTTTTTCAATTGCTGGCAGACGTCGGGGGGGCGAAGGACACCCGCTTCGAGCATGAGGACATGACCCGGCGAGTCTGGAATGTGATTGAGGCGACTCAGACAGATGCGTCGTTGCGCGATCAACTGCTGGCACGGGCGGAGAGAGCCAATTGCGATGATGCCGCGGCAACGATCTTCAGTAATCTTGAGGTTGTTGTGGACATGGATACAGTGGTTCGGCAATCCGCCAATGCCCATGAGAAGGCCGCTTTGCTGTTGCGTCTTGGCGAACGTTCATTCCGTCTGGATTATCTGGGCAGGATCGCCAGGGAAAAAGCCGAGGCAAACAAATCGCTTGATCCGGTGGAAATTGAGCTGGCCTATCGCATCCAGCTGGCGGAGCAGCTCAAACTGGTCGGGCAACCCAAGACCATGCACCATGCAAGTCTTGGCAAAGTCACACCAAGCGACTTGACTGACGCCACGGACAGAATCACCAACGCAGAGCATTCTTCCGAACTGCCGATTTACATCAGTGGCCGCACGTACTGGACAGATTTTTTGCGTCAGCATTGTGGTCGCAAGTTTGCTGCGTTTGCGGCCCCTTTTCAGGAGCGGATAAACGCGGCCGACGAGCGTAACGAACAGCGGAAGAAAGCGCTCGCTGAACGCAAGAAGGCGGAGGCTGAGGGCAATAATGAAGACGACAACACAGCCATCGAAACCGAGGAGTCGCTTGCAAAGAAATATACGGCAGAAACTGACGCAATCGACGTCGAGTTCAAGATCGCCGAGGCAGATTTTTTGACTGATCTGACCCGGACGTTCCTGGATGCTGATGCGGCCAAGACTTGCTTCCCGTTCGATTGAACGTCTCAGGCCTTGCCTCGAATCAAGCGGCGCAAGGCAAAGCGATTCGGGTGACACGCCTCGGCCACGGCCCTGGGCAATGGCAGCGGTTCGTCATCCAGCCAGGCCGCCAGCAATTCGCCTGACAGCGGCGCGGTGATCAAGCCTCGCGAACCGTGGCCGCTGTTGACGTACAAGCCGTCCAGCCATGGGCAAGGGATGTCCGGTATTTGCCGGGCGTCCTTGCTCAGTGCGACATAGGCCTGAGCGAATGCCTGTGCGTCAGCCAGTGGGCCGACAATCGGCAGGTAGTCCGGGCTGGTGCAGCGGAACGCCGCGCGACCTTCAAGGGCTTCGGGTTGCAGGGTATCCGCATCGAGCCGGGCGACCAGGTCCGTTGAGATTTCTTCGAGCATCTGCAAGTTGCCGGCATGCTCGGCCGCTGTCGGTGTCAGGTCGTCGTTGTTGAAATCGAAACTGGCCCCCAGCGTATGTTCGCCCAAGCGCGCCGGGGCGACGTAACCTTCGGCGCAGACCACGGTGCTCAGCGCCTGGCTCTTGGGTGTTTCGGGCAGGCGGGTGATTTGTCCGCGGATGCGTTTGAGCGGGAGTTCTCTGCTGTAGGGGAAGCGTTTGATTTCTGCGGCGCCGGCCAATACCACCACCGGCGCAGAGGCCAGCAAGGTGTCGCCATCCCAGGCTTGCCATTGACCTTGCGCGGGGCGCAGTTCCAGCACTTCGTGATGGGTCATGATTTGAATGTTCGGATGGCTTGCCTGCCGCTGGCACAGCGCTGGCGGGTGCACCCAGCCGCCTTCGGGGTAAAACAGGCCGCCGGCGGGCAGGGTGATGCCGGCGCGAATCTCGGCGTGTTCGCGATCGAGCGCCTGCAACAGGTCTTCCGGGAATGCCGCGGCCAATTGGGCCTGACGCTCGGCTTCCTTGGCATTGAACGCCAGTTGCAGAACACCGCAGTCGTCCCAGTCAACGCCCCGCTGTAACTGTTCCAGCAGGCGTCGGGTGTAGCCGAAACCACTGACGATCAATTGCGATAACGCCGTGCCATGGGCTGACAACTTGAGGTACAGCACGCCTTGGGGATTGCCCGAAGCTTCCTGCGCCAACCCGTCGTGTCGCTCCAGCAGGCTGACGTGCCAACCCCGCGCCGCGAGGCTGGCAGCCGTGGCACAACCGGCCAGGCCGGCACCGATCACCAGTGCCCGGCGTTCGCCAGACAACGGCGTTGGCCGAGCGAACCAGGGTTTGGCCGCGACAGGCATCGGCGCATCTTCAGGCCAGCCGAGGAATGCGCCGCGCAGGATTTCCCATTTGTGGCCGATACCCGGCGTGCGCTTCATCTTGAAGCCCGCCGCGTTCAGCAGTCGACGCACCCAGCCGGTGCTGGTGAAGGTGCTGATGGTCGAGCCGGGTGCCGCGAGCCGGGCGAGTTCGGCGAACAGTTCGGCGGTCCACATGTCGGGGTTTTTCGCCGGGGCGAAACCGTCGAGGAACCAGGCGTCGATCTGTGCGTCGAGTTGCGGCAACTGTTCCAGCGCATCGCCGATCAACAGGGTCAGGGTGACCCGGCCGTTGTCCAGGACCAGGCGCTGGAAGCCCTGATGGATCGCCACGTACTGCGCGAGCAATTGATCGGAATAGGCCTTGAGCTCCGGCCATAACGCCAGCGCCCGTTGCAGGTCGGGCGCACTCAGCGGGTACTTTTCGACGCTGACAAAATGCAGCCGCGCGCCGGCCACCGCGTGTTGTTCGAACAACTGCCAGGCACACAGGAAATTCAACCCGGTGCCGAACCCGGTCTCGCCAATCACCAGCCGCCCGTCCGCCGGCAACGCGGCAAAGCGTTCGCGCAGCAGGTTCTGTTCGAGGAAGACGTAGCGGGTTTCATCCAGCCCTGACAGGTCGGAGAAATACACATCATCAAACACCCGCGAACGCGGGAGCCCTTGGGCGTCCCAGTCGAGCTGGGCGTGGGGCAATACAGGTTTCATGGCAGGCTCGGCAACGGCAAGGCGGCCATTCTAGCCGATCACCATTGATGGGGAGGACGGGTGATGCTGCAGATTCTGCCCCGCTGCTCTTCGTAGGAGCCGGCTTGCCGGCGATAGCGTTCTTGAGTACGCCATCGCCGGCAAGCCGGCTCCTACAAAGGACGGTGCGCATTACAGGGAATTTCCCCGTCGTCCACCTGCCCAATCCGCTAGTCTTGCTCAATCTGGAAAGGGAGTGCTCCATGTTCGAATCCGCCGAAATCGACCGCGTCATCGACAAAGAAACCTATGAAGCCGAAGTGCCGGCGCTGCGTGAAGCCTTGCTCGAGGTGCAGTTCGAGCTGCAGCAGCAAAAGCGCTTCCCGGTGATCATCCTGATCAATGGCATCGAGGGGGCGGGCAAGGGCGAGACGGTGAAGTTGCTCAACGAATGGATGGACCCACGCCTGATCGAGGTCCGCACCTTCGATCAGCAGACCGACGAAGAACTGGCGCGGCCACCGGCGTGGCGTTACTGGCGGATGCTGCCGGCCGCCGGGCGCATGGGGGTTTTCTTCGGCAACTGGTACAGCCAGATGCTGCAGGCCCGGGTTCACGGTGTGATCAAGGACCCGAGGCTCGACCAGAGCATCAACGGTGCCGAGCGTCTGGAGCAGATGCTGTGCGACGAAGGCGCGCTGATCTTCAAGTTCTGGTTCCACCTCTCCAAGAAACAAATGAAGGCGCGGCTCAAGGCCCTGGCCGACGACCCGCTGCACAGCTGGCGCATCAGCCCGCTGGACTGGCAGCAGTCGCAGACCTACGACAAGTTCGTCAAATACGGTGAACGCATCCTGCGCCGTACCAGTCGCGACTATGCCCCGTGGCATGTGATTGCCGGCATGGACCCGCGCTATCGGAGCCTGGCGGTCGGCAAGATTTTGCTCGAAGGCCTGCAAGGTGCCCTGAAGCGACCGCAGATTCACCCGGATAAAGTCAGCGCCGCGCCGTTGGGCAGCAGCGTCGATCAGGTGAACCTGCTCGACAGCCTCGACCTGACCCAGCACCTGGACAAGGACGATTACGAAGAACAACTGATCACCGAGCAGGCGCGGCTCTCGGGGTTGATGCGCGACAAACGCATGCGTCGCCACGCCTTGATCGCGGTGTTTGAAGGCAACGATGCGGCGGGCAAGGGCGGGGCGATCCGCCGGGTGGCCGCAGCGCTCGACCCTCGGCAATACAGCATCGTGCCGATCGCCGCGCCCACCGAAGAGGAACGGGCACATCCGTACCTGTGGCGCTTCTGGCGACATATTCCGGCCCGGGGAAAATTCACCGTGTTCGACCGGTCCTGGTATGGCCGGGTGCTGGTGGAGCGGATCGAGGGCTTTTGCAGCCCGGCCGACTGGCTGCGCGCCTACAGCGAGATCAACGACTTCGAAGAGCAGCTCGCCGATGCCGGTGTGATTGTGGTTAAGTTCTGGCTGGCCATCGATAAAGACACGCAGATGGAGCGGTTCGAAGAGCGCGAACAGATCCCGTTCAAACGCTTCAAGATCACCGAAGACGACTGGCGCAACCGGGAAAAGTGGGACGCCTATCGGGCGGCGGTCGGCGACATGGTCGATCGCACCAGCACGGAAATTTCGCCCTGGACCCTGGTGGAGGCCAACGACAAGCGCTGGGCGCGGGTCAAGGTGTTGCGCACGCTGAACCGGGCACTGGAAGAAGCGTTCGAAAAGTCCGACAAGCACGAGAAAAAAAGCTGAAGACGCAGCCGATGGTGACGCATACGCGGGGTGAATGATTGTCGCGGCGGCTAATGGGTGGACTTATGCTCGGTCCACTCCAAACCGACAACAAGAATGAGGTATGCCATGCGTGAAGTGGTGATCGTCGACAGCGTGCGGACGGGCCTGGCCAAGTCCTTTCGCGGCAAGTTCAACCAGACCCGTCCGGACGACATGGCGGCTCATTGCGTCAACGCATTGCTGGCGCGTAGCGGCATCGATCCGGCCAGCGTCGAGGATTGCATCGTCGGTGCCGGCTCCAACGAAGGCGCCCAGGGCTACAACATCGGTCGCAACGTGGCGGTGCTGTCGCGCCTGGGCACCGGCACCGCCGGCATGACCCTCAACCGGTTCTGCTCGTCGGGCCTGCAGGCGATTGCCATCGCCGCCAACCAGATCGCCTCGGGCTGCAGCGACATCATCGTCGCCGGCGGCGTCGAGTCCATCAGCCTGACCATGAAAAGCGTCAACACCGACAACCTGATCAACCCGCTGCTCAAGGAACAGGTGCCGGGCATCTACTTCCCTATGGGCCAGACCGCTGAAATCGTCGCCCGCCGTTACAACGTCAGCCGCGAAGAGCAGGACCTGTACGCGCTGCAAAGCCAGCAGCGTACCGCACAGGCGCAGGCGGCCGGGTTGTTCGACGACGAAATCGTGCCGATGGCGGTGAAATACCGCGTGGAAGACAAGGCCACCGGTCAGGTGCAGATTCTCGATGGCGTGGTCGATCGTGACGATTGCAATCGCCCCGACACCACACTGGAAAGCCTGGCGGGATTGAAGCCGGTGTTTGCCGAAGACGGTTCGGTCACGGCGGGCAACTCGTCGCAGTTGTCCGACGGTGCGTCCATGACGTTGATCATGAGCCTGGAAAAGGCGCTGGAGCTGGGCCTGAAGCCGAAGGCGTTCTTCCGCGGTTTCACCGTGGCCGGTTGCGAGCCGGATGAAATGGGCATCGGCCCGGTGTTTTCGGTGCCGAAGCTGCTCAAGGCCAAGGGCTTGCAAGTGGCCGACATCGATTTGTGGGAACTGAACGAAGCGTTCGCCTCGCAATGCCTGTACAGCCGTAACCGGTTGGGGATCGATAACGAGAAATACAACGTCAACGGCGGCTCGATTTCCATCGGCCATCCGTTTGGCATGACGGGTTCGCGGCAGGTCGGGCACCTGGTGCGTGAGTTGCAGCGGCGCAATTTGCGCTACGGCATCGTCACCATGTGCGTGGGTGGCGGGATGGGCGCGACCGGGTTGTTTGAAGCGGTGCGCTAGGCCGTAGAGTTTGTGGCTAATGTTACATCGCTATCGCGAGCAGGCTCGCTCCCACAGTGGATTGCATTCCAATGTGGGAGCGAGCCTGCTCGCGATGGGAGCGCCGCGGTCTAACGACCGGCACTCAAATTCCGCATCCGCTCGATATAAGCCTCGATCTCCCGCGCCGCCACCTCCTGGTTTTCAAACGGCCCCTCCAGCGTGTTTTCCCGCGTGCTGAAATACAACTCCCCGTTCACCCGACACATCCGGTCGCTGCGAAAGTGCATGGAAGGGGCGTTGTCCTGGGCGCGCATGCCATACATGGCTGTCTCCTGAAGGTGAGTGGATCCAATCAGCATATGCATTAACTGCTTACCGCGCCTGACCAGCCGATCGACGGCCGATCGCCAATTTTTTGCTGCGACCCGCACAGTTTCATTTGCGTCCGCTCGCCAACTGTCCCTGTGTGCCAGGCGCCACTGCGCCTAGAATGACGGCTCTCGCCATCGGGCTTTGGGGTACGCATGCACATTTCATCCGGTCGCTGGGTTTACGGTCTGTTCCTGGCCCTGCTGACCGCCCTGTTGTGGGGAATCCTGCCGATCAAGCTCAAACAAGTCCTGTTGGTGATGGACCCGGTGACGGTGACCTGGTTTCGACTGATGGTCTCCGGCAGCTGTCTGTTCATCTATCTCGCCGCGACCAGGCGCTTGCCGAGCCGCAAAGTGCTGGGCCCGCGCGGTGGCTGGCTGGTGCTGATGGCGGTGCTGGGGCTGGTGGGCAATTACGTGCTGTATCTGATGGGCCTGAACCTGCTCAGCCCCGGCACCGCGCAATTGGTGGTGCAGATGGGGCCGATCATGCTGCTGATCGCCAGCCTGTTTGTGTTCAAGGAGCGTTTCAGCATCGGGCAGGGGATTGGCCTGCTGGTGTTGCTGATCGGCTTCGGTCTGTTTTTCAACCAGCGCCTGGCCGAGTTGCTCACGTCGCTGACCGACTACACGGCGGGCGTGCTGCTGGTGTTGCTGGCGTCCACGGTCTGGACGTTCTACGCCCTGGGGCAGAAGCAATTGCTGACGGTGTGGAATTCGTTGCAGGTGATGATGGTGATCTACCTGTTCTGCGGGTTGCTGCTGACGCCGTGGGTGCATCCGCTGGAAGCGCTGCAACTGACCCCACTGCAAGGCTGGCTGCTGCTGGCGTGCTGCATGAACACACTGATTGCCTATGGCGCGTTTGCCGAAGCGCTGGCGCACTGGGAGGCTTCGCGAGTCAGCGCGACGCTGGCGATCACGCCGCTGGTGACCTTCGGCGCAGTAGCGCTGGCCGCGTGGTGGTGGCCGGAGTATGTGCATGCCGAGACCATCAATGGTCTGGGCTATGGTGGGGCGGTGCTGGTGGTGCTGGGGTCGGCGCTGGTGGCGTTGGGGCCGTCGTTGATGGCGGGGCTTCGAGCCCGAAAGGTAAGGATGGCGGCCAGTTAAACCGCGTTATCGTTCATCGCGAGCAAGCTTGCTCCTACAGATGTTGTGTCGATCGCAGAATTCGCGGACGACAAATCTTGTAGGAGCAAGCTTGCTCGCGATAGCGGTCTAACTATCACTACAAGTTTCTAACCCTTTGCCCCTGCCTCAATCATATTCTCCGGCCGCACCCACGCATCGAACTCTGCATCCGTCAGATACCCCAACTGCAACGCCGCTTCCCGCAGCGTCAGTCCTTCGGCATAGGCCTTCTTGGCGATCTCCGCCGACTTGTCGTAGCCGATATGCGGGTTGAGCGCCGTCACCAGCATCAACCCACGTTCCAGATGTTCCGCCATTTTTTCGGCATCCGGCTCCAGGCCGGCGACGCAATGCTGCTGGAAGTTGCTGCAGCCATCGCCCAGCAATCGGATCGATTGCAGCAGGTTGTGGATGATCACCGGTTTGAACACGTTCAACTGCAGGTGCCCCTGGCTCGCGGCAAAACCGATGGCCACGTCGTTGCCCAATACCTGGCACGCCAGCATCGACAACGCTTCGCACTGGGTCGGGTTGACCTTGCCGGGCATGATCGAGCTACCCGGTTCATTGGCTGGCAGTTTCACTTCGGCAAAACCGGCGCGCGGTCCGGAGCCAAGCAGGCGCAGGTCGTTGGCGATTTTCATCAGGGTCACCGCCAGGGTTTTCAACGCGCCGGACAAGGTGGTCAGCGGTTCATGGCCCGCCAGCGCGGCAAACTTGTTGGGGGCGGTGACAAACGGCAGGCCGGACAGCGCCGCGATCTCAGAGGCGATCGCTTCGCCAAAACCGTGCGGTGAATTCAGCCCGGTGCCCACCGCGGTGCCGCCCTGGGCCAGTTCACAGACGGCAGGCAACGCGCTGCGGATCGCCCGTTCGGCGTAATCCAGTTGCGCGATGAAGGCCGAGAGCTCCTGGCCGAAGGTGATCGGCGTAGCATCCATCATGTGAGTGCGACCGGTCTTGACCAGCTTCATGTACCGCGCAGATAACTCCGCCAATCCGCCCGACAGTTCGCTGATCGCCGGCAGCAGATGCTGTTGCACGGCCTGTGCCGCAGCAATGTGCATGGCGGTCGGGAAGCAGTCATTGGAACTCTGGGAACGATTGACGTGATCGTTGGGATGCACCGGCGTCTTGCCGCCGCGCGGGTTGCCGGCCAGCTCATTGGCGCGCCCGGCGATCACTTCGTTGACGTTCATGTTGCTCTGGGTGCCGCTGCCGGTCTGCCACACCACCAGCGGGAACTGGTCGTCGTGGTTGCCGTCGAGCACTTCGTCGGCGGCCTGTTCAATCAGCCGGGCGATGTCAGCGGGCAGGTCACCGTTGCGATCATTGACCCGTGCCGCAGCTTTCTTGATCAGTGCCAGGGCATGCAGCACCGCCAGCGGCATGCGTTCGTTGCCGATGGCGAAGTTGATCAGCGAGCGTTGCGTCTGAGCGCCCCAGTAAGCTTCATCCGGGACTTCAACCTGGCCCAGGCTGTCGGTTTCGATACGGCTCATCGTGCACACTCCTGTAGGTCTGATAGCGCAGTTTAGGCCGTGATGACCGGCCGTGGTTCCATCAGTCTGGATTTTCACCGTTCAACCCCTCTAAATCAGGTCCGACAAGGCTTGGGGTTGAGCGGCACAGTTTTTTAGGCGCAGAATGGACGCCCTTGGGGTTTTACCTCGCCTGCTAGAAAAGGAAACTCGATGACTCGTCTTCGTGCCATCTGTACCGCGGTTGCACTGGTTTGCGCCAGCGGCCCTGTTTTTGCCGATACCGCCAGCCACAACGCCAGTGCCGAAGCTTTCCTGACCCTGGCGCACGCTGACAAATTGGGCACTCCGGTGTACATGCAAGTGCAGCAAATGTTCGCTCAGCGCTTTGAACAGACCAAAGCCCCTGAATCGAAAAAAGCCTTGCTGGAAACGTATCAGGCCAAAGCCAACGCCGCGCTGGACGCAGCCATTGGCTGGAACAAGCTGAAGCCGGACATGGTCAAGCTGTACACCACCAATTTCAGCGAATCCGAGCTCAAGGACCTGGTTGCGTTCTACCAGTCGCCACTGGGCAAGAAAGTCCTGGAAAAAATGCCGCAGCTGACCCAGCAATCGGCCCAGATGACCCAGGCCAAGCTCGAGAGCGCCGTGCCAGTGGTCAACAAGCTGTTGGCTGACATGACCAACGAGCTGGATCCCAAGGCTAACGCCGCTGCACCTGCTGCCAAGAAAAAGCCTTAAGCGGAGCCCGGTATGACCATGCAACAACGCATCGAATCGACGCTGGGCCTGTTACAGCCCGAGCACCTGCAAGTGCTGGATGAAAGCCATATGCACAGTCGTGGGTTGCAAACCCATTACAAGGCCGTGGTGGTCAGCCAGCAGTTCGAAGGGCTCAACCGCGTCAAGCGTCACCAGAAAGTCTACGGCACGCTTGGCGAGCTGATGGGCGAGTTCCATGCGTTGGCGCTGCATACCTACACGCCCGAGGAATGGGCCCAGATCGACGCGGCTCCGGCCTCGCCGACCTGTGCCGGCGGCTCGCACTGATGTCCCGCCCCTGTAGGAGCCGGCTTGCCGGCGATGGCGTCCGTGAGATCGCCATCGCCGGCAAGCCGGCTCCTACAGGGAAGCGTTTATTTTTGCTAGAATCCGCAACGCGCCGCTTACCCGGCGCGTTTTTTTTTCGCATCCGGTTCACCCCTTACGAGGGTAGCCACCTGGAGAATCACCCATGACACAACAGATTGTCGTGGCGGCACTGTATAAGTTCGTCACCCTGGAAAATTACGTCGACCTGCGCGAGCCATTGCTGCAGGCCATGGTCGACAACGGCATCAAAGGCACCCTGCTGATCGCGGAAGAAGGCATCAACGGCACGGTTTCCGGCAGCCGTGAAGGCATCGACGGGCTGATGGCCTGGCTCAAGAACGACCCGCGCATGGACGACATCGACCACAAAGAGTCGTACTGCGACGACCAGCCGTTCTATCGCACCAAAGTCAAACTCAAGAAAGAAATCGTCACCCTCGGCGTCGAAGGCGTGGACCCGAACAAAAAGGTCGGCACCTACGTTGATCCAGAGAACTGGAACGCGCTGATCAGCGATCCGGAAGTGCTGTTGATCGACACCCGCAACGACTACGAAGTCTCGATCGGCACCTTCGAAGGCGCCATCGATCCGAAGACCACCAGCTTTCGCGAGTTCCCCGATTACATCAAAGCCAACTTCGATCCGGCCGTGCACAAGAAAGTCGCGATGTTCTGCACCGGCGGCATTCGTTGCGAAAAGGCGTCGAGCTACATGCTCAGCCAGGGTTTCGACGAGGTCTATCACCTCAAGGGCGGCATCCTGAAGTACCTCGAAGAGGTGCCGCAGGAAGAAACCAAGTGGCAGGGCGACTGCTTCGTCTTCGACAACCGCGTGACTGTGCGCCATGACCTCAGCGAAGGCGATTACGATCAGTGCCACGCCTGCCGCACCCCGGTGAGCGTCGAAGACCGCGCGTCCGAGCACTATGTGGCCGGCATCAGCTGCCCGCACTGTTGGGATAAGCTGAGTGAAAAGACCCGCCGCAGCGCCATTGATCGGCAGAAGCAGATCGAACTGGCCAAGGCCCGCAACATGCCTCACCCGATCGGCTACAACTACAAGCAAACACCTTCCGAGGCTTGAACCATGTCTGCACGCCGCCTGCTCTATGTGATGGATCCGATGTGTTCCTGGTGCTGGGGCTTTGCGCCAGTGGCCAATGCGTTGGTCGAGCAGGCGCAGGCGGCGGGTGTGGAGGTGCATCTGGTGGTGGGCGGTTTGCGCACCGGTAGCGGTTCGGCGCTGGAGCCGACCACCCGGCGCTACATCCTTGAACATTGGCAAGCGGTCACCGAAGCCACGGGCCAGCCCTTCAAGCGTGAAGGCGCGTTGCCTGACGGCTTTGTCTACGACACCGAGCCCGCCTGCCGGGCGCTGGTGACTGCACGCCACCTCGCCCCGGATTGTGCGTGGAAACTGCTCGGCTTGATCCAGCAGGCGTTTTACGCAGAAGGTCGCGACGTCACCCACGCCAGCGTGCTGGTGGAACTGGCGGAGCAGGCCGGCCTGCCACGCATCGAGTTCGCGGCGGCGTTCGACCGTGCGGACATGCACACCGCGACGGCGGCCGATTTCACTTGGGTGCAGGACCTGGGCATTGCCGGTTTTCCGACCTTGCTGGCTGAGCGTGACGGTCAATTGGCCTTGCTGACCAATGGCTATCAGCCTCTAAGCGTACTGTCACCGCTGCTCGGCCGCTGGCTGGAGCGCGCTGCCTGTGCATGACCAGCCTGACAACGTCCCGACCGCTAAACGCATTGACCGACTGAGCTGGGCGGAGATCCGCCGCCTCGCCTTGCACCACAAGAAAGCCCTGTGGATCGCCAACGGCGTGGCCGTGCTGGCGACGTTGTGCAGCGTGCCGATCCCCTTGCTCCTGCCGTTGCTGGTGGACGAAGTGCTGCTGGGGCATGGCGACGCCGCGCTGAAAGTCATGAACCTCGCGCTGCCATTGGGCTGGCAGAAAGCGGCGGGGTACATCGGCCTGATGCTGTTGGTGACCCTGCTGCTGCGTTGCGGCGCCCTGTTGTTCAACGTGTTGCAGGCCCGGTTGTTCGCGGCATTGGCCAAGGACATCGTGTACCGCATCCGCACCCGGCTGATCGAGCGGCTCAAGCGCATCTCGCTGGGCGAATACGAAAGCCTGGGCAGCGGTACCGTCACCACGCACCTGGTCACAGACCTGGACACTGTAGACAAATTCGTCGGTGAAACCCTCAGCCGGTTCCTCGTGGCGATGCTGACCCTGGTCGGTACCGCCAGCATCCTGATCTGGATGCACTGGAAGCTGGCGCTGCTGATCATGCTGTTCAACCCGCTGGTGATCTACGCCACGGTGCTGCTGGGCAAGCGGGTCAAACACCTGAAGAAACTCGAGAACGACAGCACCTCGCGCTTCACTCAGGCACTTACCGAAACCCTCGATGCCATCCAGGAGGTGCGCGCCGGCAACCGCCAGGGCTTTTTCCTTGGGCGCCTCGGCCAACGGGCGCGAGAGGTACGTGATTACGCGGTGACATCGCAGTGGAAAACCGACGCCTCGAACCGTGCCAGCGGTCTGCTGTTCCAGTTCGGCATCGATATTTTCCGTGCCGCCGCCATGCTTACGGTGCTGTTCTCCGACTTGTCCATCGGCCAGATGCTCGCGGTGTTCAGCTACCTGTGGTTCATGATTGGCCCGGTGGAACAACTGCTGAATCTGCAATACGCCTATTACGCCGCCGGTGGCGCGCTGTCGCGGATCAACGAATTGTTGGCCAGGGCCGATGAGCCTGAATACCCGGGCGGTGTCGACCCGTTCAACGGCCGCGAGACCGTGGGCATCGAAGTCCAGGGGCTGAGTTTCGGTTACGGCGACGAGTTGGTGTTGAACCAGATGAACCTGTCGATCGCGCCCGGGGAAAAGGTCGCGATTGTCGGTGCCAGCGGCGGCGGTAAAAGTACGCTGGTTCAGTTGCTGCTCGGGTTGTACACGCCGCTAGCCGGGACGATTCGCTTCGGCGGCTCGACCCAGCAAGAGATCGGTCTGGAAACCGTGCGGGAAAACGTCGCCGTGGTCCTGCAACACCCGGCGCTGTTCAACGACACCGTGCGGGCCAACCTGACCATGGGGCGCGAGCGCAGCGACGAGGCCTGCTGGCAGGCGCTGGAAATCGCGCAACTGCACACCACGATTCGCGAGTTGCCCAATGGCCTGGACAGCATTGTCGGGCGTTCCGGCGTGCGCTTGTCCGGCGGCCAGCGTCAACGCCTGGCCATTGCGCGGATGGTGCTGGCCGAGCCGAAAGTAGTGATCCTCGACGAGGCAACTTCAGCGCTGGATGCGGCCACTGAATACAACCTGCACCAGGCGCTGGCGCGGTTCCTCAGCCACCGCACCACGCTGATCATTGCGCACCGCTTGTCGGCCGTGAAGCAGGCCGACCGGGTGCTAGTGTTCGATGGCGGCCAGATTGCCGAAGATGGCGACCATCAGCAGTTGATTGCCGAGGGCGGTTTGTACGCCAAGCTTTACGGGCATTTGCAGCAGATCTAGACGCCTGCGCGCTGCACCGCGAGTGAACGGCGCGGGAGGTGGGAGGTCTTGTACAGCGTGTGTGCATGATTGCCAGGCTCTGGCTCGCGACGCTGTTACCATGCTGCTTTCGCGTACACGCTTTGCCGGCTTGCCTAGAGTGATATCCCATCCTAGGCTAGCCTTAGCGATTTCGTCCGGACGACGATCAAGCAGTGCTAATGCAAGGGACCTCATGAATCAAACGCGGACTCTCGGAACCCCACGGTTGTTGGGCATCGTCTGGCCATTTATTGCCGTCGTGCTTTTTCAGGCCTTGCTGGGTGGCGTCAGCCTTTATGTGCTTTCGGCTGTCCGTGGTTATGTTGCCGGCGAAAGTCTCTGGTCCAAAGGCCAGAAAGACGCCATCTATTACCTCAATCTCTACGCCGACAGCGGCGACGAAGGGATTTTCCTCAAGTATCAGAACGCGATTGCGGTGCCCCAAGGCGGCCACGAATTGCGTGTCGCACTGGATCATCAACCACCCAATATCGAGGCAGCGCGAGCAGCTATCCTCAAGGGTGGCAATCATCCGGATGACGTTTCCAGCCTGATCTGGCTGTACCTCAATTTCCGCCACTTCACTTACCTTGAAAAAGCCATCGACCTCTGGACGGTGGGTGATGCGTATCTGGTCAGGCTCGATGACGTTGCGCGGGACATGCACCAGCACATCACCGTCAGTCCGGCCTCCCGCGCAGACATTCAGCGCTGGAAGGAGCAGATCTTTGCCATCAACGATGAGGTGACGCCGGCAGCGAAAGCCTTCAGCGATGCCTTGGGGGAAGGGTCGCGGGTCATTCTTCGCCTGCTGCTGGTGACCAACCTTGCCACTGCCCTGGGTTTGATTGCGCTCGCCCTGATGCGCACCCACAAGCTGCTCAAGCAACGCCATGCGTTTGCCGATGCCCTGCAACTGGAGAAAGACCGGGCGCAGATCACCCTGCAATCGATTGGTGACGGGGTGATCACCACCGATGTGGCGGGCGCCATTGCCTACATGAATCCGGCGGCCGAGGCGTTGACTCACTGGAAGGCTGAGCAGGCCACCGGTTTGCCTCTGGCCGCGCTGTTCAATCTGCTGGACGAAAATGCCCAGGCCGAAGGCTTTACGCTGATCGAGCACATTCTCAGCGGCCAGCTCACCGGCGGCAGCGAACATTCCAAACTGATTCAACGCCTGGACGGCAGCACGGTTTCGGTGACGCTGGTCGGTGCGCCGATCCGCAATGCCGGCAAGGTCAGCGGCACCGTGCTGGTCCTGCACGACATGACCCAAGAACGGCAATACATCGCCAACCTGTCCTGGCAGGCGACCCATGATGCCTTGACCGGCCTGGCCAACCGCCGTGAATTCGAATATCGCCTGGAGCAGGTGCTGCACAACCTGACCCGGCACCCGGGGCGCCATGCCCTGATGTTCCTCGATCTGGACCAGTTCAAGCTGGTCAACGATACCTGCGGCCATGCCGCTGGGGATGAGTTGCTGCGGCATATCTGCGCGCTGTTGCAGTCGGGGTTGCGCGAAGGCGATACCCTGGCGCGGCTGGGCGGCGACGAGTTTGGCATCCTGCTGGAGAATTGCGCGCCGGAGGCCGCGGAGAAAATCGCCGAGGGCCTGCGCCAGACCGTGCAGAACCTGCACTTTGTCTGGAAAGGCCGGCCATTCGTGACCACCGTGAGCATCGGGCTGGTGCACGTCACGCAACAGCCGACCACCCTCGAAACATCATTGCGTGCGGCCGATATGGCTTGCTACATGGCCAAGGAGAAGGGTCGTAACCGGGTTCAGGTCTATCACGCCGACGATTCCGAGTTGTCGCTGCGCTTTGGCGAGATGGCCTGGGTGCAGCGCTTGCACATGGCGCTGGAAGAAGACCGCTTCTGTCTGTATGCCCAGGAAATCGCGCCGCTGGGGCACGTTGAAGAGGGCGGCGGGCACATCGAGATCCTGCTGCGCCTGCATGACGAGGCCGGGCGGATGATTCTGCCCGACAGCTTCATTCCCGCCGCCGAGCGTTATGGCCTGATGACCTCGCTGGACCGCTGGGTCGTGCAGAACGTGTTCAAGATCATTGCCCAGTGCATTGCCGAAAAGCACAAAGGCCCCTTGGCGATGTGTGCGATCAATCTGTCAGGCACCACCATCGGAGATGAGGCGTTCCTCGACTTCCTGCGTCAACAGTTCGTTACGTATGCGATACCGCCTGAAATGATTTGTTTTGAAATCACTGAAACCAGCGCAATTTCCAATCTCGGCAGTGCAATCAGATTTATCAATGAGCTCAAAGGGTTAGGTTGCCATTTTTCCCTGGACGACTTTTGCGCCGGAATGTCCTCGTTCGCGTACCTGAAACATTTGCCTGTAGACTTCTTGAAGATCGACGGGAGTTTCGTAAAGGATATGCTGGACGACCCGATTAACCGCGCCATGGTCGAGGTGATCAATCACATCGGTCATGTCATGGGTAAGCGTACGATTGCCGAGTTTGTTGAAACACCCCAGATCGAGCAGGCATTGCTGGAGATCGGGGTGGATTACGCTCAAGGGTATGTGATTGAGCGACCGCATCTGTTTACCTGCGATAGTCTGCAAAGTCGTCCTGCCAGGCCTCAACCCTTGCTGTTCAAGGCGCCTGGCACGTTCCGTTGAAATCTCTTGCTGATCCTTACAATCACAATCAAAAGGAACCCGACAGTGATCGACTCATTCAACAGAACCGGACCCCTCATGGAAGCTGCAAGTTATCCCGCCTGGGCTCAACAGCTCATCAAGGATTGCAGCGAGAGTAAACGCCGGGTAGTCGAACACGAATTGTATCGGCGCATGCGAGACAACAAACTCAGCGCCAGGACCATGCGTCACTACCTCATCGGTGGTTGGCCAGTGGTCGAACAGTTCGCGTTGTACATGGCTCAGAACCTGACCAAGACCCGCTTTGCCCGCCACCCCGGCGAGGACATGGCGCGCCGCTGGCTGATGCGTAACATTCGAGTGGAATTGAACCACGCCGATTACTGGGTGAACTGGAGCCGTGCGCACGGTGTCACTCTGGAAGACTTGCAGGCGCAACAGGTAGCCCCGGAACTGCACGCCTTGAGCCATTGGTGTTGGCACACCAGTTCGGCGGATTCGCTGATCGTTGCCATTGCCGCCACCAACTACGCCATTGAAGGCGCGACCGGAGAGTGGTCGGCGCTGGTCTGTTCCAGTGGCGTCTACGCGGCGGCATTCCCCGAGGAAGACCGCAAACGAGCCATGAAGTGGCTGAAGATGCATGCCCAGTACGACGATGCCCATCCGTGGGAAGCGCTGGAAATCATCTGTACGCTGGCGGGGATGAACCCAAGCAAATCCTTGCAGGCAGAGTTGCGTCAGTCGGTGTGCAAGAGCTACGACTACATGTTTCTGTTCCTGGAACGCTGCATGCAGCTTGAGCAGGCGGAAAAGGCCCCGGTCGCGCGTGAACGCATGGCGTTGGCGGAAAGCTGATCCGCTTTCCACGCCATTAAAAAAGCCCGCTCCTCCGGTATCGCCGGGGGAGCGGGCTTTTTCATTGGGGTGCGATGATCAGGTGCTGACTTTCAGTCCGATCAGCCCGGCGATGATCAGCGCCACACTGGCCAGCCTGAACAGCGCCATGGACTCGCCAAACAGAATGATCCCGGCGATCACCGTACCGACTGCACCTACGCCGGTCCAGATCGCATAGGCGGTACCCAGCGGCAGTTCCTTCATGGCCAAGCCCAGCAGGCCAAGACTGATGGCCATGGCGGCAACGGTCAATGCGGTGGGAAGAGGGCGGCTGAAGCCGTCGGTGTATTTCAGGCCGACCGCCCAGCCCACTTCAAACAGGCCGGCGAAAAACAGAATGATCCAGGACATGACAGACCTCCATCGATGGACGGGGTCGTCCCCAGATTAATGACTCGATCGAGCCGCGAGGTCGTCCTCGCGTTGCGCAGTATAGTGCCCATCATTAAACCGGGGATCAAGTTGGCTGCTTACTCGGTCGCTTGCCGGGCTGCCGTTTCCCGATCTTCTTTCTCGCTCATCCGGCGGAAATAGGTCGAAAGCAGCGCGCCGGAAATGTTGTGCCATACGCTGAACAACGCGCTCGGCACCGCCGCCAGTGGCGAGAAGTGCGCGCTCGCCAGCGCAGCACCGAGGCCGGAGTTCTGCATGCCGACTTCGAGCGCCAGGGATTTACGCTGGGCCAGCGGCAGTTTGAACAGGCGCCCGGTGAAGTAACCCAGCAGGTAACCGAAGCTGTTGTGCAGCATCACCACGGCCATGATCAACAGGCCGGATTCGGCGATTTTCGCCTGGCTGGCCGCGACGACGGCGGTGACGATGATGACGATGCTCACCACCGAAACCAGCGGCAATACATCTACGGCATGGCGAACCCGATCACCGAGCACGCGCTGGGCGATCACGCCGAGCACGATCGGCAGCAGCACCACTTGCAGGATCGACCAGAACAGCTCCATGAACGATACCGGCAACCAGGCCGAGGCCAGCAGCCAGATCAACGCCGGTGTCAGCAGCGGAGCGAGGAGGGTGGTGACGGCGGCGATGGCCACCGACAGCGCCAGGTCCCCGCGCGCCAGCCAGGTCATCACGTTCGAGGACGTACCGCTTGGGCAGCAGCCGACAAGAATCACGCCGACAGCAATTTCCGGCGGCAGGTGGAACGCCTGGCAGAGCAACCACGCCACGCCGGGCATGATCACGAAATGCGCAACCACGCCCAGGGCCACGCGCCACGGATGGCGGGCGACTTCGGCGAAGTCTTCGAGTTTGAGGGTCAGGCCCATGCCGAACATCACCAGGCCCAGCAGCGGCACGATGGCGCCCTTCAGACCGATGAACCACGTCGGTTGCAGGAAGGCCACGACGGCGAAAATCAGTACCCAGTAAGCGAAGGTGTTGCCGACAAAGCGACTCAATGCAGCCAGTGCACGCATGGCCTGATCCTTATTTTAAGTAACAATACAAAACCCCTGTAGGAGCGAGCCTGCTCGCGATGGTGTGTCAGGCAAAGAGAGGCGACTGACACACCATCGCGAGCAGGCTCGCTCCTACAGTTATGATCACAAGGCTTTAGATCCCTTGTGGGGTCTCTTCGCCGCCCAACGCTTCAACCAGCGCCGGCAGGAAATCGCCGAACGTCAGCATCATCAGGGTGAAGCTGGCGTCCAGCTGGCCGAGGGCTTCTTCGCCGCCGTCCTGTTCCGCCTGATCCTGCAGCAGGTCTTCGAACTTCAGGCGCTTGACCACCATCTTGTCGTCGAGGACGAAAGACAGTTTGTCCTGCCACGCCAGCGATAGCTGGGTGACCACTTTGCCAGTGCTCAGGTGCAGCTGGATTTCTTCGCTGGTCAGGTCCTGACGCTTGCAGCGCACGATGCCGCCGTCTTCGTGGGTGTCGCGCAGCTCGCACTCGTCCAGCACAAAGAAGTCATCGGCGGCTTTCTGGGTGGTGACCCACTCGGTCATGGTGGCAGTCGGGGACATTTTCACGGTCAGCGGACGGACCGGCAGGGTGCCGATGACTTCACGCAGGGTGGACAGCAGGTCCTCGGCGCGTTTCGGGCTGGCCGAGTTGACCAGAATCAGGCCCTGTTTCGGCGCGATCGCAGCGAAGGTCGACGAACGACGGATAAAGGCGCGTGGCAGGAAGGCCTGGATGATTTCATCCTTGATCTGGTCGCGTTCCTTTTTGTAGACCTTGCGCATCTGTTCGGCTTCGATCTCTTCGACCTTTTCCTTCACGGCGTCACGCACGACGCTGCCTGGCAGGATGCGTTCTTCCTTGCGCGCGGAGATCAGCAGGAAGTCGCCACTGACATGCACCAGCGGCGCATCTTCGCCTTTGCCGAATGGCGCGACGAAACCGTAAGTGGTCAACTCCTGGCTTGCACAGGGACGCGCCAGTTTGGTGGCCAGTGCAGTTTCCAACGCCTCGGCATCAAAAGGCAGATCTTGGGTCAGGCGATAGATAAGCAGGTTTTTGAACCACATGGGGCGAGTCTCTCCTTTATACAAAGTGGGGCATTATTCTCTTCGTGGCGCCATAGGCCAACCCTTCTCTAAGCCTTTGGAAGGCCTGAAAAAATTATTTAAAAAAGTGCTTGCCAGAGGTCGGGTCGCTCCGTAGAATGCGCGCCACACCGAAAGTGAAGGGTGATTAGCTCAGCTGGGAGAGCGTCTGCCTTACAAGCAGAATGTCGGCGGTTCGATCCCGTCATCACCCACCATTCGCTTCAAGTGTTACGCGCAGCGGTAGTTCAGTCGGTTAGAATACCGGCCTGTCACGCCGGGGGTCGCGGGTTCGAGTCCCGTCCGCTGCGCCATATTCGGTAACCTGGAACGCTGAACGCCAGGTAACCACGGAAAAGCCCGCTCACGCGGGTTTTTTTCTGCCTGAAGTTCCTGCAGGACGTGTCGTTTCACCGGTTTTCAGATTTTTTTGAATTATTTATCAATTAAATCAACACGTTATGAAAATCTGTGGCACAATGCGCCCCGCAACGAAGGTAAAGGGTGATTAGCTCAGCTGGGAGAGCGTCTGCCTTACAAGCAGAATGTCGGCGGTTCGATCCCGTCATCACCCACCACTTACTTTCAACGCTACGCGCAGCGGTAGTTCAGTCGGTTAGAATACCGGCCTGTCACGCCGGGGGTCGCGGGTTCGAGTCCCGTCCGCTGCGCCATATTCGGTTACCTGGAACACTGAACGCCAGGTCACCACGGAAAAAGCCCGCTTTATGCGGGCTTTTTGCTGTCTGGGATTTGGCAAATTGCGCGAAACCTGTAGGAGCGAGCCTGCTCGCGATGGAGTGTCAGTCGACACGCGTTGCCTGACACTCCATCGCGAGCAGGCTCGCTCCTACAGTCCGGCATTTCGGCTATGCCGATAGTCGCTCACCGCCTCGTACACCGCCTTGCGCAGCCGGTTGATTCCGCCAATCGGACGGTGCGCCTCCAGGCCAAACCACGGATTGAACGACAGGTTGTCGCATTGCAGATTCTGCGCCGGACTGTCGAAGTCCTGCGGTGGCAGGGTGATCCGGGCCACGGTTTCGAACGCTGAATCCTGCTCGCGCCATTCGATACTGGTGTCTTCGATCGGCATGAACCTGTTCGCATCCTGCCGCTGAATCTGCAAGACAAAACACGCCGGCACCCGATCCGTGGACAACTGCTGGGTCAGGGCGCTACGCAGGAAGTTCGGCAGGTCCTGATTCTGTTTTGGCAATACATAGGCCGGGCAATTTTGCGAATCCGGCATCACCCGGAACTTGGCATTGCCCTCGCCGAATTTATACGGCGACACCGAGAAGTAAGTGGTTTGCGCCGGGCTTTCCGGCGGCGGGGACAGCGTTGCCAGGGCAATCAGCAAATGACGGACTTGCCAGGTGCGCGGATCCCAGCCCGGAAAAAAGGCCATGACCTTTTTACCGTCAGCCTGCGCCGCGACATTCTGTCGGTACTCGGCGACATCGCTGACGAAGAAGTTCGGATGGCTGAACATCACGAAGTCCTGTTCGTGTAGCCCCTGGCGATCGCCAAGCAGTTGCTTGCCCGGCACATCCAGCAGTTTGATCGCCATGCCCCGGGCATCACGCAGGCTGTCGAACTGTGGATAGGCGTTACCGTTGGACAGGCGCATCATCGCTTGCCAGGTCGTGCCCGGCTCGCTGAACACACCTTGACGTAACTCTGCCGCCAGCCCTGGTAAAACCTGCACTTCGGCCTTCACGCAGCCGTGCGCCTTGGCGTGGGCATCACGTAGGTAGCGGGTGTTTTCGCGGTGCTGATCGACAATGCGCACGGCCGTCTGGATCACGTCTTGGGTCATGGCGGCTTCGCCGTCCGGGATCTGCTCCAGGGCTGAGACCGGGCCACGGTGTTGCCAGGCGTACCAGGCGGTGGCCAGCGCCCAGCCGAGCAGGCCGATCAACAGCAGAATCAGCAGGGTCTTGCCGATCAGGCGGCCGAGCCACAACCAGAACCGGGCGAGCAACGGTAAATCCTTTTTGAACGTGGACATGATCATGGCAGTTGTTTCTCCAACGGGCCGCCCAGCACTTTCAGATATTCCAGCAGCGCCCAGCGCTCCTCGGGTTGCAACAGCCTGCCAATCACCCCGTTACCCCGTTCACCGGCGCGGAATTCATGGCCGCTGTTGTGGTTGCCGGTAATGCGCGTGTCGAACAGGAAGCCGTTGGTAAAGGCTTCGGTGCGATAGCCCAGGTGGCGCGGGTCGTAGTCGAACGTGCCCTTGTAGAAGGTGGTCGCGCGTTCATCCTGGGGTGAGAGCAGTTGATAAATGCTCGGCACCGAACCGTTGTGCAGAAATGGCGCCGTCGCCCATACGCCCGCCAGCGGCCGGGCCTTGTAGGCGACTTTTTCGCGAACGCCGATCGGCAGCCCGAAGCCGTCGAGCTTTGGCTTTTCTGCCGGGGTGACCTTGGCTTCGCGGTAAGCGCGGTTCTCGACGAATGCCGTGACGTACGCCAGGCCCTTGGCCACCGACAGTTGGCTCAGATCCAGCGGTTCCTTCGGTTCCGGGTGTAGCTTCACGTCCATCTGCGCGAGCTCTGCCGGATTCCATTGCAGGGCGGTCAGGTCGAATCGGTGGTTGGCAATGTTGTTTGCCGCCGTCGGATCGGTGCCGATGACGTCCACCGGCAGCATGTGCAAATGCTGGACCCAGCGCTCGCCTTCCTGGGTCGCTCGTGGAACGTGGCAACCGGCACAATTTTCGGCAAACAGCGCGCGTCCCTTGACTGCCAGCGGTTTGTCGATGGCGCCCAGCAGTTCTTCTGGCCAGGTGGGTGGTTTGAGTCGTTGCAGGGTTTCTTCGATCTGGTGCAGGTCGCGCACCCGGACGCTGGACGGGTAGCGATCGTCGCCCATCAGCGGCTGCCCATTGCTGTCGAAGAAGTCCAGCGTGGCGCCGACGCCAAGGGCCTCACCGATGTTGCGAGCCATCGGCTGCTGGGCCGAGCCGTTCCACTGCACCCAGTCGAAGGTCCACATGTCCCACAGCTGCGGGTAGTCGACCGGCGCGTTGGCCACCCGGTAGTTGGCCGGGGAAATCGCGTCACCGAAACTGGCGTTGGCAATACGTCCGAAGGCGTCGGTACGGCCAGGGCCTTCCTCGGTCGGGTAGAGCCCGCGATGGGTGTCGTTCCAGGCGACTTTGAGGAAGGTGTTGAGCGAGGTCTTGAAGTCCTTGCGCAGCTGTTCATGCCCGGCGTCGTAGTCCTGGCCCAGCACGTTGCGGGCAAAGCGTTCGAATTTCCAAGGGTTGTAGTAAGTCGAGGCGAGACTCGCGACCAGTGCCTGTCCGAAACTGCCACCACGCAATGTAGGAACGCTGGACGGCAACACATGCTGTGCCGAACCGCCGTCGATGCGGATGGCCTGACCATTGAAGCGCAACTCGCCGGTGTGGCAGGCGGCGCAGGTGATGTCCAGAAACTGCTCCTGGCTGCCGGGGTTTTGATGGCGGGCGAAGCCTACGGGCAGGTTGCCGGGGTTGTTCGGCGTGGCTTTCTGGCCGGGATCGACCAGGAAACCGAAGCGTGCGAGGTACTCCGGGCTGGCAAAGCGCTGCTGCGAAAAAGGCAGTTCGAGCGCGCCGAACCAGTCGTAGCGCAAGCCTTTGACTTGCGTGCCCTGGGGCGTGAAGTAGTAGGTCTGGCGATCGGTCGCGCTCCACTGCTCCAGGTAATGCACCTGCTGCGCAGGCGTCCAGGTCGGCAGTTTCGGGTTGGCGACGTAATACAGGATCACGGCGAGGGCGAGGCCCAGCAGCGCAACGATCAGAATCAGCAAGCGATAAAAGAGGCGCAAGATAAACATCCTTGTCGAGTTGTCGCTCCCTTATGCCTGAGCCGCAAACGTGCGGCAAGTGGCCATTACGCCGGATGTTGTGGGACGGGTCAGTTGTGTCTGTGGGGCGAAGATGACAGAAGCTTCATCATCCGATTCCGGAAATGCGTTAAAACACCTGAACTTATCAGAAGTTTCCTGCTCTCATGCCGGTAGCCATTGGTCGTGGCCGCCTGATAAGCTCGCGGCTTTACTCGATTGCCCTTTAGGCGCATGAACAAGGAAATAGCATGAAACAGCATCGGTTGGCGGCGGCGGTGGCCCTGGTTAGCCTGGTACTTGCGGGTTGTGATTCGCAGACCAGCGTAGAGCTGAAAACCCCGGCGCAAAAAGCTTCCTACGGGATTGGCCTGAACATGGGCAAGAGCCTGGCTCAGGAAGGCATGGATGATCTGGACTCCAAGGCCGTAGCCCAGGGCATCGAAGATGCCGTTGGCAAGAAAGAGCAGAAGCTGAAGGACGAAGAACTGGTCGAAGCCTTCGCCGCGCTGCAAAAGCGAGCTGAAGAGCGCATGGCCAAGATGAGCGAAGAGTCGGCAGCCGCCGGCAAGAAATTCCTCGAAGACAACGCCAAGAAAGCGGGTGTCACCACCACTGCTTCGGGCCTGCAATACGAAGTGGTCAAGAAAGCCGACGGCCCACAGCCAAAGCCGACTGACGTCGTGACTGTGCACTACACCGGTACCCTCACCAACGGCACCGTTTTCGACAGCTCCGTTGAGCGTGGCAGCCCGATCGATCTGCCGGTCAGCGGCGTGATCCCGGGTTGGGTCGAAGGCCTGCAGCTGATGCACGTTGGCGAGAAGTACAAACTGTACATTCCTAGCGAACTGGCTTACGGCGCGCAAAGCCCAAGCCCGGCGATCCCGGCCAATTCGGTGCTGGTATTCGACCTGGAACTGCTGGCCATCAAGGATCCAGCCAAGCAAGACGACGCCGCCAAGTAATTTGCGGTTGTTCTGACAACAACGCCTCGCTTTATGCGGGGCGTTGTTGCATCTGGCGTTCGGTGGAGTTAAACAAAGCGAACGGATACTGCAGGCTGGAGTCATAGCCATTGAAGACGCTTGGACTAGCCGCGCCGGAGCGCCAAGTCAATGAAATATTGGGTTTTTTTATGTGAGTAAAAAACGCCCGATCTGAGCCGAGCCCTTATGAAACGGGGCTTGCAGCCGTGAAATGCAGGTCTGTTCACAAGGTTATCCACAATTTGTGTGGATAACATTTCAGCGGGAGGAATGATGAAAGCACCCTGGAATTTCGCTCGTTTCCTGCCTCTGGCCGGTCGCCTGCTCGCCCGTGGGCGATTGCCGACCCTGTTGTTCGCCGTGGCCAGCAAAGGCGCGAGCCAAGGCAACCGGTTGGGCAAGCTCAAGGACGATCTGCGCCTGTTGCAGGCTTTGTGCCTCGCATATTGGCGTGGCGAGTACCGTGCCATCAGCCCCAAGGCGCTGATCTCGGTGGTGGCGGGCTTGATGTATTTCTTGAGCCCCGTGGATGCGATTCCCGATTTCATCCCGGTGTTCGGCATGCTCGATGACATCGCCGTGCTCGCCTGGCTGATGAAGGTCCTTGACGACGAGCTCAATGCTTTTCGCGCCTGGCGCAAACGTCAGTTGCCGGAGAAGCTCGCGGTGGTCGAACGACTGCCGGATACCCCGGAGCAACTTCAACTTCAGGGCCCGAAAAAAAACTGAGCCGATTCAGGATCATCCCTATATACATACCCCCGCGACCTTGGCCGCTGTTAGGATTACACTTCTAGGGAAAAGCGCCGACTCGCTAAGTGTCGTTGTCCTACGGGGAAGTCATGGATATTCAGATAATCACACGCGAAGGCGAGCCCGAGTATGCGGTTGTGCCGTGGGCTCAGTATCAGGCTCTACTGAAAGCAGCAGGCATCGAAAAGCAACCGCCGCGCGAGGCTCAGGTGCGTCATGCGGCAACGCCAGATCAGATACTTCCAGGTCTGGATCAACTACGCAGTTTGCGCGAAGGGAAGGGCATCGCCATTGAGGCGCTCGCCCGCACGGTAGGCATCAGCCCGTCTTATCTGGCCTTGATCGAAAGTGGCGAGCGTCAACCCGACGCTGCGATTCGCCGCAGCCTGGCCTGGGAGTTGACGGTGCCGGGGTGGAGGGAAGAATCGTGAGCGTACGCATCAGTCGTCAACATTGGGACGGGTTGTTGGGCGAGCTGGACCAGGCGCGCCGCCAGCGACATTTGCTGACCTATCGCGCGTTGCTGGAGCGGCTGCAGCTGCCGACGCCGGCCATGCAGACCTTGACCGCGGCACTTGAACACCTGGCTGCGCTGGACGCCAAGGCCGAGCAGCCCTTGCGCAGTTCGCTGGTGATCAGCCAGGGCGCCAGTCGCCTGCCACGCACCGGTTTCTTTGAATGCGTCGAACGTCTGGGGCGTTTTTCCGGGCCGTCCGATGGCGTCGCCGCGGCGTCCTGGCATGCTTCGGAAGTGGTGCGGGTTTTCGAGTACGAATACCCCGAATCGGCTGAGGCCTGAGTGTTTTTGCGGCTCAAGGCGCGGGCCGGTTATTGGCTGGCGCGCCGGCTTTTTCACTGGTCGTGGTTCGTTCGTCAACCCCGTGGCTGGCGCTGGCTCGAAGGCCAGTTCGCACGCATGGCCAACCTGGGCGATGTCGGCGCCCAGAGCTTCTATGGCCACATTCTGACCTTTCGCGGCGTGGGCCTTGGGGCTCGTGAGGAAGGTGTCCGATTGTTGCGCCTGGCAGCTTTGGCAGGGGATGGCAAAGCGGCGTATCAGGTGGGGGTGATCAGTTTGGCGGGGACGGCGAGCAAGGCGCCGGATCCGGTTGAGGCGGCGCGGTTTTGGGGGATGGCTGCCAGGGCTGGGCATCCGTTGGCCGAGATCAAATTGAAAGAGTTGATGGCTCGCGGTTCAGAGTGAACCTGTTCGATTTGAGTTGGCCAGTCTGACGCCTTCGCGAGCAGGCTCGCTCCCACAGTGGATCTTCAGCGTACAAAAGATCCCTGTGGGAGCGAGCCTGCTCGCGAAGACGTCCTGACTGTCACCGCTGCCCCATCAGCATCTCATCCTCGCGCGCCGGCAGCGCCAGGCTATCAATCACGTGCACGCTATACCCTGGCACATTCTTCGCGTGATGCTTGGCCTGCGAAGCCAGCTCCGCCAACTGGCTCGCATCGAGTTGTCCACAGGCCTGCGGATGCAGATGCACCACGCCGATGGACAGTGACAACAGCGGAAATTCCTGGCGCACACCCTGTCTGTTCGGAGCGATGAAGCACCCGGCCTCCAGGTGTTCGCTGCGGTAGAAACGCCGGCACTGGCTCTGGAAATCATCGAGCAGCTGGTTCAAACGTTTGCGCCAGTCTTCCGGTCCGAGCACCAGCAGGAAATCGTCGCCGCCGATATGGCCGACGAAGTCGCGGGACGGGTCGACACGATCATTCAGGCATTGCGCCAGGCAGAGTAGGACTTCGTCCCCGCGTCCGTAGCCGTAGATATCGTTGAAGGGTTTGAAACTGTCGATGTCCACGTAGCAGATCACCGATTCCCGTTGCTGTTGCAGCAGGCGCGTCAGGCATTGCTGGATCGGCACGTTACCTGGCAGCAGGGTCAGCGGGTTGGCGTAACGGGCTTGCTGGATCTTCAGTTCGGTAATCAGCTTCAACACATCGATCACCCGGCCCAATCCCAGATAGCTGCCGTTCAGGGTGATGATGAAGTCTTCTTCGATGCGTTGGCGGGCGCGGCTGGTGATCAGGCGGCTGACCTGTTGCAGCGACTGGCTCATCTCGACGGCGAGAAAGTCGTCATTCATCAGGCGGCTGATGGGCTTGCGCGCGAACAGGTCGGTCGCAAACGGCTTGAGTAGCGCGTCCGACAGCGAATGCCGATGGACGATGCCGCAGGGCTGGCCCTGTTCATCGAGCACCGCCAGCGAGTTCAGGTTGGCCTGACGGCGGAAGGCCTCCAGTACTGTGGCTGTCGGCGTATCCCGCGCAACCGCTGGTTGATCGTTGAGAAGGGCGCTGAGGTCGCTGCCTTCGTCGTTCAAGGCCACGGCGGAGCTGTCCTGTTTGGGCATCAGGCTTCTGGCATCCCTTGGCGGGTGTTCCTGGGGCCGACAGAGCAGGTAACCCTGGACCAGATCGACGCCCATGTCGGTCAACACCGCGAGTTCTTCCGGCAGTTCGATACCTTCGGCGATCACTTGGGCCCGGGACGCTTTGGCAATCTGCATGATGGAGCCGACAAATTCACGCTTCAGCGCATCCTGATGAATGCCATCGATGAAGTGCCGGTCGATCTTCACGTAGTCAGGCCGTAGTTCGGACCACAGGCGCAGGCTCGAATAGCCGGCACCCAAATCATCCAGTGCAATGGAAAAACCCATCGCCCGATAGTGATGCAGCGCATTTTGCAGCAGCTGGAAATCGTCGGTCGGCGTCTGTTCGGTGAGTTCGATGACGACCTGGCTGGGCGGGATACCGAAATCCTGCAGCAACTGCAGGGTCCGGCCCGGTTGGTGGGCCGCTTCGAGCAGGGATTCCGGTGACACGTTGAGAAAGAGTTTGCCCGGCAGTTGTTGCTCGTTGAAGCGTCGGCAGGCGCTTTCGCGGCAGGCGATTTCCAGCTCGTTCAGACGGCCGGCCTGACGGGCGATGGCGAACAAGGCGATGGGCGAGTGCAACGGGCTGTTGGAGGGACCTCGACTGAGGGCCTCGTAGCCAATGATTCGTCGTTCAGAGAGCGAGACGATCGGCTGGAACAGGCTGTGCAAACCGCCTTGAGTCAGAATTGAACTCAACGCACTCAGCTGTTCGGTCGTGGTCATGGCGATCTCTGGCGATAAAAAAAGGACTGGGAGCAACCTCCGATGAAAGAGGTGTTCCCAGTCCTTTATTTCACGACAGAATGATGACTGTTTGATGACGCTCCGGGGAGCGTCAGCATTAAATTGCCATCATCTTTCGTGTGGCTTAGTGCTTGGCAACCGCGGTATTGAGCTTCAAGTAGTCCAACAGGATCCGCCCGGTCTCGCTCAGGTAGGCATCGTCTTCTGGCTTGATTTTGTCCGGCTCGGCCGCGGCAACGTCTTCGTCTTCTTTCTTCAGCTCTTTGAGCGGCTCTTCACCCTTGGCCTTGCGACGGATGTTTTCCATGGCAAGTTGCTTGGCTTCGATATCCGCGTGCTGGGCACGACGCTCGGCTTCATTGAGACTGACGGTTTTTTCCGCCATCAGCTTCTGCGCCAGGGCCAGCTTGTCGCGGATGAACACGAACTCCGCGTCTTTGGCCGAACGCACGTCATGCTCGGACTTGAGCTGGGTGATGTACGGCTTGAACGGGTCGACCGCCGGCTTGATGGCCGCACGGATGGTGTCCCACGGCATGGCTTCCGGCAGGGCGCTCTCGCCGATTTCCTTGGTGTCGATGATCGACGGGTAATCGATGTCCGGCAGTACGCCCTGATGCTGGGTGCTCTGGCCGGAAACCCGGTAGAACTTGGCCAGGGTCAGTTTCAGCTCGCCATGGTTCAGCGGTTGAATGGTCTGTACGGTGCCTTTGCCGAAGGTCTGGCCGCCAATGATCAGCGCGCGATGGTAGTCCTGCATGGCGCCGGCAAAAATCTCCGAAGCCGAAGCGGACAAACGGTTGACCAGCAGCGCCATCGGGCCTTTGTAGAACGCGCCCGGGTTTTCATCTTCCAGCACGTCAACACGGCCATCGGCGTTACGCACGAGTACGGTCGGGCCTTTGTCGATGAACAGGCTGGTCAGCTCGGTGGCCTCCTGCAGAGAACCGCCGCCGTTGTTGCGCAGGTCGATGACCACGCCGTCGACCTTGTCTTTCTGCAACTCGGTCAGCAGTTTCTTGACGTCGCGCGTGGTGCTCTTGTAGTCCGGATCGCCAGCACGGAAGGCCTTGAAATCGAGGTAGAAGGCCGGGATCTCGATGACGCCGAGCTTGTAGTCCTTGCCATCCTGTTTCAGGTTGAGGACCGACTTCTTCACCGCCTGGTCTTCAAGCTTCACCGCTTCACGGGTGATCGGCACGATCTTGGAGGTCTGGTCGTTCGGCGCATTGCTGGCCGGGATGACTTCCAGTCGCACCACGGTGCCTTTCGGGCCGCGGATCAGCTTGACCACTTCGTCGAGGCGCCAGCCAACCACGTCGACCATCTCTTTGTTGCCCTGGGCAACGCCGATGATCTTGTCGGCCGGAGCGACCTGCTTGGTCTTGTCCGCCGGGCCAGCTGGCACCAGGCGCACGACTTTCACTTGGTCGTTGTCGCTCTGCAACACGGCACCGATGCCCTCGAGGGACAGGCTCATGTTGATGTCGAAGTTTTCCGCATTATCCGGCGACAGATAGTTGGTGTGCGGGTCGTAGGACATGGCGAAGGTGTTGATGTACGCCTGGAAGATGTCCTCGGCGCGGGTCTGGTCCAGGCGAGCCAGTTGATTCTTGTAGCGCTTGGTCAGTGTTTCCTGAATCTGCTTGGAGTCCTTGCCCGCAATCTTCTGGCGCAGCACTTCGTCCTTGACGCGTTTGCGCCACAGGTCGTCCAGTTCGGCGGTGGACTTGAGCCACGGAGCGTCCTTGCGGTCGATCAGCAAGGTTTCCTTGGTGGTGAAGTCGATCTTGTCGACGCCCTTGTTCAACTCCGCAAGGGCGAAGTCCAGACGCGCTTTTACGCGGTCCAGGTAGCGCTTGTAGATGGTGAACCCGGCGTTCAGGTCGCCGCTCTTGAGGAAGTCGTCGAACTGGGTTTTCCACTTGTCGAATTCGGCGATGTCGCTTGCCATGAAGTAGCTGCGCGAAGGATCCAGCAGCTTCAGATAGCTGTCGTAGATAATCACGGAGCGCGCGTCATCGAGCGGCGGCTTGCTGTAGTGATGGCGCTTGAGCAACTCGACGACATTCAGGCTGGCGATCACTTCGTCACGATCAGGCTGAAGCTTGTCCCAGCTATTGGCTGCGAACGTATTGCTCGACATCGGCATCAGGCCGATACCAATAAATAGGGCGAGTGCGGTGCTGGGGAACAGATGCTTCATGCTGATTCGACGCGGGGACAATTGATAACGCATATTAGGCCGTCTTTGAAGTCGCCGGTTCCACAAGGGCCGGTCGCATAATGCAAAAAGCCCGGCGATACAGCTTCGGGCTCAGTCCAGACTCACTATGGAGGCACTGTGAAAGCATTGCAAGGCGTGGAAGGTCAAGTGGAGTGGCTTGAAGAGCCCAGTCCTACATGTGATGTAGGGCAAGTTCGCATTCGTGTGGCGGCAGCGGGCCTCAATCGCGCCGATTTGTTACAGAAAGCGGGGCTTTATCCGCCCCCGCCGGGAGCCAGTCAGGTGCTCGGTCTAGAGTGTTCCGGGGTGATCAGCGAGGTCGGGCCGGGCTCGTCCTGGCAGGTGGGAGATCGGGTTTGCGCCTTGCTGGCCGGGGGTGGGATGGCAGAAGAAGTGGTTGTCGACGGACGGCATGTGCTGCCGGTGCCCGAAGGTTTTTCCCTGGTCGAGGCGGCAGCGCTACCCGAAGTCTATGCGACCGTCTGGCTGAATTTGTTTCAATTGGCTGCGCTCAAACCGGGTGAGAAAGTTCTTCTGCACGCCGGAGCAAGTGGAATCGGTTCAGCTGCCATTCAGCTGTGCAAGGCGTTCGGCAACCCGTGCTGGGTCAGCGTCGGTTCTGCCGAGCGCCTGGCTTACTGCGAAGCGCTCGGTGCGCAAGGTGGCGTGGTGCGAAATGGCGACCTCGAGAGCCTGAGCGACCTGGGGCCGTTCGATGTGATTCTCGACCCGGTCGGGGGCAATTACGCGGCGCTCAATCTCAAACTGATGGCTCTCGATGGCCGCTGGGTGCTGATCGGCCTGATGGGTGGCCGTGAGGCGAAGCTGGATCTGGCGCAAGTGCTGAGCAAGCGCGTGCAACTGCTGGGCTCGACCTTGCGCAGTCGCGACGATCAGTTCAAGGCGGATCTGTTCAGTGATTTGAGCCAGCATGTCTGGCCGCTGTTTGCCGAAGGGCGGTTGAGTCCGCAGTTGGCGAAGGCCTTCCCGATCAAGGATGCGGAAGCGGCGTTTGCCGAGTTGGCCAGCAACAAGGTGGCGGGGAAGCTGGTGCTGGTGATCGACGAAAGCCTTACGTAACCCTTGTAGGAGCGAGCCTGCTCGCGATGAACTTGAAGGCGACGCGTTTTACCTGACAGCACGCGTATCGTTCACGCCCATCGCGAGCAGGCTCGCTCCTACAGGTGACTTGGTTATTTCCAGATATGGATCGGCCAGCCGGCTTTTTCGGCGTGTTCGCGCAACACCGGGTCCGGGTTCACCACGTGTGGGAAATCCACCTTCAACAGCAGCGGCAAATCATTGCGCGAGTCCGAATAGAAACTCGCGCCTTCGAGGTTTTCCTCTTCCGCATCCAGCCATTCGAGCAGGCGCGTGATCTTGCCTTCGCGGTAAGTCAGGGTGCCGACGGTGTTGCCGCTATAAACGCCGTGCAACACTTCCAGTTCGATGCCGAGAATCTCGTCGATGCCCAGGCGATCGGCAATCGGCCTGACCAGGTGTGTGCCCGACGCCGAGATCACCAGAATCCGGTCACCCGCCTTGCGGTGGGCGGCGATGGTCTTGGTCGCGTCACTGAAGATGATCGGCTCGATGAAGTCTTCCACCCACGGCCCGACCAGGTGGTCGACCTCTTCAGGCGTGCGCCCGATCATTGGCTCCAGGCTGAAGGCCATGTAGTCCTCCATGCGCAACTTGCCGTGGCTGTAAGCGTCCATCAGTTCGTTGTTCTGACGCATGAACGACTCGGGGTCGACCCAGCCCAGGCGGCCCATTTGCTCGCTCCAGAGGGTGGCGCAGTCGCCGTGGATCAGGGTTTCGTCCAGATCAAAAATTGCCAGGGCCATCAGTGCAGTTCTCTCTTCAACATCAGCAAAGGCATCAGGCTACCTCACACAGGGCCGTCGGATCGATGGAAAGCGCCAGGCGCTGACCATCGGGATGCAGATCGGCCGCCGAACGGTTGAGCACATCCACCACCAGTTCCACGCCGCGAGCCTCGACCCGGTAGCGAATCACGTTGCCCAGCAGGCTATGGCTACGCACTTGCGCATCGAGCTCGCCGTTCAGGCTCAGCTCGATGGCTTCGGGACGAATGGCGATGCGATGGTTGATCGGTCGTTGCAGCAACTTCGTCGCGCTGTCGGCATCCAGCAGGTTGTAGTTGCCGATGAAACCGGCAGCGAATACATCGACTGGCGCGGTGTAGAGGGTTTCGGCGTCGCCGCTCTGTACGATCTTTCCCTGATTCATCAGGAAAATCCGGTCAGACATGGTCAGCGCTTCTTCCTGATCGTGTGTGACGAAGATCGTGGTCAGGCCGAGTTCGCGCTGGATCTGACGGATCTGTTCGCGCAGGTGTTTGCGAATCCGCGCATCGAGCGCCGACAGCGGTTCATCGAGCAGCAACAAGCGCGGCCGGGTCACCAGGGAACGAGCGAGTGCGACACGCTGGCATTGCCCGCCAGACAGCTGATGCGGGTATCGCGCGGCAAAGTCGTGCAGCTCCACCAGTTTCAGCACTTCGGCGACGCGCTTCTGGCTGTCGTCGCTGTTGACCTTCTGCATGCGCAAACCGAACGCGACGTTTTGCTCCACGGTCATGTTGGGGAACAGGGCGTAGCTCTGGAACACCATGCCGATCCCGCGTTTCTGCGGGCTCAACGGCACGATATCGACGCCATCCAGCAAAATTTTCCCGCCATCGACCGAGGTCAGCCCGGCGATGCAGCGCAACAGCGTGGATTTGCCGCAACCGGACGGGCCGAGGAGGGTGACGAATTCGCCCTTCTGGATTTCGCAGTTGATGTCGCTGAATACCGTGGTGCCGGCGTAATTCTTTTGCAGGTGTTGGACGCTGACATAGCTCATTCGCTTTTGTCCTTGTTCAAGATGTTGGCTGCCCAGGTCAGGACCAGTACGAAGAAGAAGTAGGAAATCACTAGCGCGCTGGTGAAGTGGCCGCTGCTGTTGCGCATGTTGTTGAGGTAGACCTGCAGGGTTTCGTAGCGGGTGCCGACGAGGATGTTGGCGAACACGAACTCACCGAACAGGAACGAGAACGACAGCAGCAGCGCCACCATCAAACCCTTGCGCAGGTTCGGCAACACCACCAGAAAGGCCGCCTGCCAAGTGCTGGCGCCGAGCAGTTGGGCGGCGTCCATCAGGTCGCGCAGGTTGATCGCTTGCAGGTTGTTGGTGATCGCGCGGTACATGAACGGCAGCGCCACGGTGAAGTAGCAGCCGATCAGGATCCACGGCGTGCCGACCATCGCGAACGGCCCCGAACCGTAGAGCTGCAACAGCCCCACCGACGACACCACCGGAGGCACCGCGAAGGGCAGCAGGATCAGGATGTTCATCAGCGCATCGAGTTTCGGGAAGTGGTAATGCACCACGAACAGCAGCGGCAGAATCAGCACCACCGACAGGATCAGCGAGCCGACGCAGACCAGCAGCGACTGGCCGAACGCGTGCAGGAAGCGCGGATCGCTCCACAGCGCGATGTACCACTTGAGGGTGAAACCACTGGGCAGAATGGTCGCCGACCAACTGCTGGCGATCGAGTAGATCAGCGTCCCGAGCAGCGGCAATAACAGAATGGCAAACAGCAGGTACACCACGACGCGGTGATAGACACCGGCGGGGCCCAATTCAGCGCGAGACATGGTAGCTCCTCTTCAACAGCAGCTGATGCACGACAGTCACCAGGGTCATCAACGCCACCAGCACCACGGCCAGGGCGCTGGCGAGGTTCGGGTCCAGGGAAATGTCGCCGGAGACCATGGCCGCAATGCGGATCGGCAGCACGTTGAAGTTGCCGGTAGTCAGGGCGTAAACCGTGGCGTAAGCGCCGAGCGCGTTGGCCAGCAAAATCACGAAGGTGCCGAGCAGGGCCGGCGTCAACACCGGCAGACCGATGTGGCGCCAGAACTGCCACCCGCTGGCGCCGAGCAACGCGGCGGACTCGCGCCAGTCTTCGCGCAACGCATCGAAGGCCGGGTAGAGCAGCAGCACGCCCAGGGGAATCTGGAAGTAGGTGTAGAGAATGATTAGGCCGGTTTTCGAGTACAGGTTGAAGTCCTGAATGATCCCGGCCTGCTTGAGCATGATGGTGATGCTGCCGTTGAAACCCAGCAGGATGATGAACGCGAAGGCCAGGGGCACGCCGGCGAAGTTGCTGGTCATGTTGGCGAAGGCGTTGACGAAGTTACGCAGTTTCGAGTCGACTCGGCGCAGAGAGTAGGCGCCGAGGACTGCGATGATGATCCCGAACACACTCGACCAGAAGCTGATCTCGAGGCTGTACTGGATCGCCTGTAAATAAAATTTCGAGCTGAAGATCTTGGTGAAGTTGGCCAGGCCCCAGCCGAACTCTTCCGATTGCAGGCTGTTGATCATCACCCACACCAGCGGGGCGATTTCGAACACGATAAAGAACAGGGCGAAGGGCACCAGGCACAAGGCGGCCAGCCATTTTCCGCGCATCATGGCATTCACTTGAGCAGCTCCTGGCATACCGGTTTGTCGTGGGCCACGCCCAGCAGTTCGCAGACGGTGCCGCAGATTTCAGTCTGTTTTGGCGCTGCATCGGCGTTGAAACTGAATGCGTTGCCGAGGACGAACAGCGGTACTTCACGCTCTTCGGGCAGCAGGCCGTTGTGCGAGCGATCGTTGTTCATGCCGTGGTCGGCCGTCACCAGCACCTGGTAGCCGGCGTCGAGCCAGCCTTGCAGGTAATCAGCGAGGATGATGTCGGCCGAGCGGGCGCTGTTGCGGTACTGCGGGGTGTCGAGGCCGTGCTTGTGCCCGGCGTCGTCAATGTTCATCGGGTGCACCAGCAGGAAGTTCGGCGCGTGGCGCAGGCGCAGGTTTTCCGCGTCGGCGAACAGGTGCGAATCCGGATAGTGGTCGTTCCAGTAGAAATGCCCGTGCTGGATCGGCAGGTCCGGGCTGTCGGTGTGACGATCCCGGGCGGCCACGAACGGCGAACGGTTGTACAGCTCGCTGACCCAGTGGTAAGCCGCCGCCGCGGTTTTCAGGCCGGCGTCGGTGGCGTAGTGATAGATGCTGCGCTGGTTGGACAGGCGCGAGACGTTGTTGTGGACGATCCCACTGTCGATCGGCGTAACGCCGGTCAGGATGCATTCATACAGCGGTCGGGACAGGGCCGGCAGTTCGCACTCCAGTTTGTAGAGCGCCGCGCGTCCTGCGCCAACGTAGGCCTGCAGGTGCCCCATGGCGTGGCGCGCAACCTCGTAATTGAGGCCGTCGAGCACGACAAGGATGACGTTGTGCTTCATAGGGGCGGGACTCCGCGAAACAGATGGCTCAACATGAATCTGTAGGAGCCGGCTTGCTGGCGATCCAGGCACCGCGGTCTATCAAGCACCGCGGTGATGCAATCGCCAGCAAGCCGGTTCCTACAAATGAAGCATTACTTCATTTCGACGATGACTTCTTCGTTCCACTTCTGCGGCAGGGCCTTGGAAGTCTTTTCCCACGCGTCCGCGTCTTTGATCGGAGTGACCTTCTTGTACTGCTCGTTAGGCAGCAGCTTGGCCTGGACCTCAGGTGGCAGGGTCAGGTGCTCGGCGCGGATCGGACGGGCATTACCCTTGGCCAGGTTGATCTGACCGGCATCGCTGAAGATGTATTCGCGAGTCAGTTTGGCGGCGTTCGGGTTCTTGGCGTATTTGTTGATGATGGTGGTGTAACCGGAAATCACCGAACCATCGGAAGGGATCAGCACGGTGTAGTCATCCGGGTTGGCCATCTTGGCCTTGTAGCTCAAACCGTTGAAGTCCCAGACCACGCCCACTTCGATTTCACCTTTTTCCATGGTGGCAATCGTCGGGTTGGCCATGGACAGGCGACCTTGCTTGGCGATGTCAGCGAACAGCAGCAGCGCGGGTTGCAGGTTTTTCTCGTCGCCGCCGTTGGCCAGTGCCGCAGCCAGAACGCCGTTGGCCGCTTGGGCGGCAGTGCTCACGTCACCGATGGACACTTTGTATTTACCGGTTTTCAGGTCAGCCCATTTGGTGGGCGCTTCGGAACCGTGCAGCAGCTTCTTGTTGACGATAAAAGCGATAGTGCCGGTGTAGGCCAGGGCCCAGTGGCCGTCCTTGTCCTTGGCCCAGGCGGGTACCTGATCCCAGGTGGATGGCTTGTAGGGCTGGGTAACGTTCTGCTTGACCGCGATCGGGCCGAACGCGGCACCGACGTCGCCGATGTCGGCGGTGGCGTTGTCTTTTTCAGCGGCGAACTTGGCGATTTCCTGGGCCGAGCTCATGTCGGTGTCGATGTGCTTCAGGCCGTAGGTCTTGGCCAGGTCTTCCCAGGTACCTTTCCAGTTGGCCCAGTCATCGGGCATGCCGACGCTGTTGACCGCACCTTCCGCTTTCGCAGCGGCTTCCAGGGTTTTCAAATCATCAGCCGCCATGGCGGCGGTGCACATGGCAATGGTCGAACCTAACAGTGATGCCAGGAAAAGCTTTTTCATCCGAAGCTCCTTTGGGCGTTTTCAACGCTGCGATTGCGGTTGTGTTGGTCTAGGTCAGCAATACCTGAGCCAATCTAGGCGCCCCTGATGACATTTTGATGTCGACCAGCGGTCCGTCAGCATTTTCTTCAGATCAGCGCTCAGGCTTCGGAGTAAGCGTAGACCATGGCTAAAGAACTGATATGAAAGGACTTGGCCGTTAAATTGCAGATGTTTCAGCGCACCGTTCAGCGCCTTTGTCATCTGTCAGTCATGTGCAGTGCCTAGGCTTGCTGAAAGTTGACATAGTCGTTTCAAATGACGGTTCTGCTCCGAAACAGTGCTGGTCTAGTCCAGATAGGTAACGTTGATGCGCATCGAGACAACCAAAGCGGTGACAGCCATCGGGCAGGTTCTTCAGGAGCAGCTCGACCATGGTCTGTTGGCGCCTGGCAGCAAGTTACCGGCGGAGCGCAAGCTCAGTGAGTTGTTCGGCACGACACGGATTACCGTGCGCGAAGCGTTGCTGCAGCTGGAGGCCCAAGGGCAGATTTATCGGGAGGAGCGCCGGGGCTGGTTCGTGTCGCCGCCGCGTCTGGCTTACAACCTGATGCAGCGCAGTCACTTCCACGCGATGGTCAGTGCGCAGGGGCGGGTGCCGTCCACCGAGGTGATTTCGGCACGGTTGCAACCGGCATCGGCGGCGATCTGCGCGTGGTTGCAATTGCCGGCGTTGTCGAGCGTGATCCAGGTCTGCCGGGCTCGGCGGATTGATGAGCGACTGGTGCTGTACGTCGAGCACTACCTCAATCCGCAGTATTTTCCGGGGATCCTGGACATGGATCTGAATCAGTCGATTACCGAACTGTACGCACGGCATTACGACCTGCATTACGGGCGCGTGCGCTTCGAGATCGTGCCGACGGCGTTGTCGGTGGACGCAGCGGCGGCGTTACGGGTGTCGGTTGGCAGTCCGGGGTTGCGCATCGCCCGGGTCAATTACGACCAACACGAGCGGTTGATCGATTGTGACCTTGAGTTCTGGCGGCACGATGCGATTCACGTCGGCGTCGATGTGGTCTGAACCTGGCCACCGCAGGCTCTTAACCAAAGCGGTAAATGTCCATCCCGAGTGCGCCCATGGTGAAGCCCTTATGGCTGACGCTGAACTGACCTCCGGCACTGCGGGCGAAGTACAACGGCAACAAATGCTCATCACTGGGGTGATTGCGCACAGCGTTCGGTGCTTGCTGGCGATAGTCGTGCAACGCGGCTTCGTCGTTCGCTTCGAGTTTCTCGATCATCCAGTCGCGAAATGTCTTGGCCCAGGGCTCGACGCTTTCCGGGCCGGCATGCCAGTCCAGTTCGCGCAGGTTGTGGGTGATGCTGCCGGAGCCGATCAACAACACGCCCTGTTCGCGCAAGCTGCCCAGGGCATGGCCGACGCGGGTCTGCAGGGCCGGGCCGCCGCGTGTCGGCAGCGAAACCTGCACCACCGGGATATCTGCCTGCGGGTACATCAGCGACAACGGTACCCAGACGCCATGGTCGAAGGGGCGTTTGCCGTCGATGCGCGCGGGCAGGTCGCTGCGCTGCAGCAGCTCGACCACTTCAGCGGCCAATTGTGGATCGCCGGGCGCCGGGTATTGCACCTCGAACAAGGCCTTGGGGAATCCGCCGAAGTCATGCCAGGTTTCAGGTTGCGGATTGCCGCTGACCAGCAGTTCGTTGCTTTCCCAGTGCGCGGAAACAATCACGATGGCTTTGGGTTTCGGCAACTCGGCGGCAATGCGCGCGAGGGCCGGCCCACTGGCGCCGGGTTCCAGGGCAAGCATGGGGGAGCCATGGGATATGTACAGGCTGGGGAACATGAATGAGCTCCTGAGAGTTAAGATGGCGTCATCTTCAATCAGATCATTGATCTAAATCTAATATAAGTTTTAGGGTGTTTTGATCGAATTTTTCGGAGATATGTATGCAGCCGGAGTTTTGGCACAAGCGGTGGCAGTCGAATCAGATCGGCTTCCATCTGCCGCAAGTAAACCCTTATCTGCAACGATTCTGGCCACAATTGGGGCTGGAGGAGGGCGCGCGCGTACTGGTGCCGTTGTGTGGGAAAAGTCTGGATTTATTGTGGCTGGCGCACCAGGGGCATGAAGTCCTGGGGATTGAGCTGTCGGAAAAGGCTGTCGAAGATTTCTTCAACGAACATCACTTTGACCCGAATGTCACTGAGCAGGGGCCCTTCAAGGTTTACCGCGCAGGCTCGATCGAGTTGTGGTGTGGTGATTTCTTCGAGTTGACTGCCGGCGATGTGGCCGATTGCGCAGGCCTGTACGACCGGGCGGCATTGATCGCACTGCCGCCAGCCATGCGCGAGCAGTACGCGAGTCACCTGAATCGTATTCTGCCCAAGGATGCGTCGGGGCTTTTGATCACGCTGGATTACGACCAGGCGCAAAAGGACGGACCGCCGTTTGCCGTGCTGGATGACGAAGTGCAGCGGTTGTTCGGGGCAGTGTGGTCGTTGAAGATTCTGGAGGATCAGGATGTTCTGGGTGAGAGCTGGAAGTTCGTCGAAAGCGGCGTGACACGGCTTGAGGAGCGGGTTTATCGGGTTTCCAGCCGGTAATTCAGGCAAACAAAAAAAGGCCCGCATCTCCGCGGGCCTTCCTTTTGGTGCCGAGCCTGATCAGCCCCGGCGACGGAGTGCGTCGATACGCTCTTCCAGCGGCGGGTGGCTCATGAACATGCGGGCGAACCCCTGTTTGATGCCACCGTTGATGCCGAATGCATTCAGGGTGTCCGGCATGTGTACCGGCAGGCCTTGTTCCGCACGCAGGCGTTGCAGGGCACCAATCATTGCGGCGGTACCGGCCAGGCTTGCACCGGCTTCGTCGGCGCGGAATTCGCGTTTGCGCGAGAACCACATGACGATGGCGCTGGCCAGAATGCCCAGTACCAGCTCGGCAAAGATGGTCGCCACGTAATAGGCGATGCCCTGGCCTTCCTCGTTCTTGAAGATCACCTTGTCGACAAAGTTGCCGATGATCCGTGCGAAGAACATGACGAAGGTGTTCACCACGCCCTGGATCAGCGCCAGGGTGACCATGTCACCGTTGGCCACGTGACCGATTTCGTGGGCCAGAACGGCTTTCACTTCATCCGGCGAGAACCGCTCGAGCAAACCCTGGCTGACCGCGACCAGTGCGTCGTTCTTGTTCCAGCCCGTGGCGAACGCATTCGCCTCGTAGGCCGGGAAAATCCCGACTTCGGGCATCTTGATCCCGGCTTCCCGGGACAGTTGCTCGACGGTTTGCAGCAGCCATTGCTCATGACGAGTCCGTGGCTGGGTGATGATCTGGGTGCTGGTGCTCATCTTCGCCATCCACTTGGAGATGAACAGCGAGAACAGCGAGCCGGCGAAACCAAAGACCGCACAGAAAATCAGCAGCTGATTGAGGTTGAGATCAACCCCGTTGGCCGCCATGAACCCGTTGAAGCCGAAAAGGCTCAGGGTGATGCTGGCAATCAGCACGACCGCCAGGTTAGTGGCCAAAAACAGCAGGATGCGCATCATGGTTGTAGAAATCTCCTTTTGCTAAAGATGTAGCGTACTGCGGGGTATATAAGGTGCTGCACCGGGCTATTCAACCGGGTGACTATTTCAAACTGTGTCCTACAGCCAGAGTCTAGTCGCTTGCAGGGCATTTCCGATGTAGATACGGGAAGCGGTTGTCAGCGGATTCCTCTCGCAAGCCCCGTCGTTGTTAGGCGTAGTCACGAAACAGGGTGTCTGCTGGCAATAGAGGCGGGAGGGTTCGGTGAGAGACAAAGATATGTTGCTGAATTAATCCTCGTGCGACTTTCAGGCAAAAAGCCGCACGAGGCCAGTCGCCACTACTGACGGTAGGATTTGAGGAAGTTGCCAATGCGTCCGATGGCCATGTCCAGGTCATCCACGCGCGGCAGGGTCACCACACGGAAGTGGTCAGGCCATGGCCAGTTGAATGCCGTGCCTTGCACCACCAGCAGTTTTTCCGACAGCAGCAGGTCAAGCACGAATTTTTCGTCGTTATGGATCGGGCAGACTTTCGGGTCGATGCGCGGGAACGCATACAGCGCGCCCATCGGCTTGACGCAGCTCACGCCAGGAATGTCGTTGAGCAGTTCCCAGGTACGGTTGCGCTGTTCCAGCAGGCGACCTTGCGGCAGCACGAGATCATTGATGCTCTGGTAGCCGCCGAGAGCGGTCTGGATCGCGTGCTGGCTTGGAACGTTGGCACACAGGCGCATGTTCGCCAGCATGTCGATGCCTTCGATGTAGCTTTGCGCGTGGTGTTTCGGGCCGGAAATGGCGATCCAGCCGGAACGGAAACCGGCCACGCGATAGGACTTGGACAGACCGTTGAAGGTCAGGCACAGCAGGTCCGGCGCCAGGGAGGCGGTGCAGATGTGCACGGCATCGTCGTACAGAATCTTGTCGTAGATCTCGTCGGAAAACACCACGAGGTTGTGCTGGCGCGCCAGTTCCAGCATGCCCAGCAACACTTCCTTCGAATACACCGCGCCGGTCGGGTTGTTCGGGTTGATAATCACCAGCGCCTTGGTGTTCGGGGTGATCTTGGCCTTGATGTCGGCCAGGTCCGGCCACCAGTTGGCTTGCTCGTCGCACAGGTAATGCACCGGATTACCGCCCGATAGGCTTACCGCGGCGGTCCACAGCGGGTAGTCCGGTGCCGGCACCAGCACTTCGTCGCCATTGTTCAGCAGGGCTTGCATCGACATCACGATCAGTTCGGAAACGCCGTTGCCCAGGTAGATGTCTTCAATGCCGACGCCTTCGACCTGCTTCTGCTGGTAGTACTGCATGACGGCTTTACGCGCGCTGAACAGGCCCTTGGAGTCGCTGTAACCCTGTGCGGTCGGCAGGTTGCGGATGACGTCCTGGAGGATTTCGTCCGGCGCTTCGAAACCAAAGGGTGCCGGGTTGCCGATGTTCAGCTTGAGGATGCGATGGCCTTCCTCTTCCAGGCGTTTGGCGTGCTTGAGCACCGGGCCGCGAATGTCGTAGCAGACGTTGGCGAGCTTGTTCGATTTGCTGACCTGCATGGCGATGTGTTCCCGAAAATGAACGATCCAGGCGGCGTTTGACCTGCCGTACTGGGAATCCTGCGTATTCACACAGGCCTGACGCCTTGAAATGCAGCACTCATAAATCCGTTTGAATGCGCGTGGTCTGGCTGCCAGACTGGCGTTTGACGAGGCGCAATCATACGTGCCGCCCGATCCGTGGAAAAGACACAGATCGGGCTTTTTCAGCTCCCGAGGTGTGATGATGGAAAAGTTGGAAAAAACCCTGGAAGAATGGCGGGCGATGCTCGATCCGGAGCAGTACAACGTTTGCCGCCTCAAGGGCACCGAACGGCCGTTCTCCGGCAAGTACAACGACAGCAAGGTCGACGGTGTCTACCACTGCATCTGCTGCAACGAACCGTTGTTCGACTCGAAAACCAAATTCGATTCCGGCTGCGGCTGGCCGAGTTTCTATGCGCCGATCGGCGACAGCGCCATGACCGAGATCCGGGATGTCAGCCACGGCATGATCCGGACGGAAGTGGTTTGCGCCAAATGTGATGCGCATCTGGGGCACGTGTTCCCCGACGGCCCGCCACCGACCGGGTTGCGGTATTGCATCAATTCGGTGTGCCTGGATCTCGTTCCGCGTTCGTAAATTCACCGCAGTACTGGTAGGAGCTGGCTTGCCAGCGATGAGGCCCTCGAATTTTGCATTGCGTTCGAGGACGTCATCGCTGGCAAGCCAGCTCCTACAGTTTTTTGTGGTGTGGCGATCGATTTATTAAATTGCACACAATTCAATTGCTCGCTATGTTTGTCTCATCTTCCTCCCTTCAAGAGTCCGGATCATGAGCGACAACCTGCTGAGCATCCCTGTCACCACCATCAAGGGCGAACAAAAGACCCTGGCTGATTTCGCCGGCAAAGCCGTATTGGTGGTCAACACCGCGAGCAAATGCGGCTTCACCCCGCAGTACAAAGGCCTCGAGGAACTGTGGCAGACCTACAAGGACCAGGGCCTGGTCGTGCTCGGTTTTCCCTGCAACCAGTTCGGCAAGCAGGAGCCGGGCAACGAAGGGGCGATCACCGAATTCTGCGAGTTGAACTACGGTGTCAGCTTTCCGTTGTTCAAAAAGATCGACGTCAACGGCACCGGCGCCCATCCGCTGTTCGTACAGCTGAAAAAACGTGCACCGGGCGTGCTGGGTTCCCAGGGCATCAAATGGAATTTCACCAAGTTCCTGATCGGCAAGGACGGCCAGTTGGTCAAGCGCTTCGCGCCGGCGACCAAGCCGCAGGACCTGAGCCGCGAGATCGAAGCCCTGCTCAAATGAACACCTTGTCCGTCGATTCCCTGAAGCTCGACAGCCAGCTCTGTTTCAAGCTGTATGCCGCGTCACGGGCGGTGATCCGTGCCTATAAGCCGATGCTTGATCAGCTCGGCCTGACCTACCCGCAATACCTGGCGATGCTGGTGTTGTGGGAATGGCAGGACGCGGCACCGGAGCAACCGACGGTCAAGGCATTGGGCGAGCGTCTGGCTCTGGATTCCGGCACCTTGACGCCGCTGCTCAAGCGCCTTGAGCAGTTGCAACTGGTGCAGCGTCAGCGTTCGGCGCGGGATGAGCGAGAAGTGCATCTGAGCCTGTCGCCCAGCGGCAAGGCGTTACGTGATCAGGTCGGGCCGCTCAAGGCCCGTCTGTTGTGCGACAGCGGCGTCGATCTGGATCGGCTTAACGACTTGCGCGATGGCCTCGATCATCTGTTGGGGCAAATCAAGGCACTGTCGTAGCCGGCATCCACATGTCCAGCAACGCGGCGAGTTCTTCCCGCCGGAACGGTTTGGCCAGGTAGTCGCTCATGCCCGCCGCACGGCAACGTTCGCGTTCTTCGGACATGGCGTTGGCGGTCAGGGCGACGATGGGCAATTGTGGCCAGCGTCCGCTGCGACGGATTTGTCGACTGGCTTCGTAGCCGTCCATCACCGGCATGTTGCAGTCCATCAGGACCAGATCGAATTCACTGTGTTCCAGTTGATCCAGTGCCTCGCCGCCGTGAGCCGCGACAATGACCTCGCAGCCGAGTTTTCCGAGCATGCCCTTGGCCACCAGCTGATTCACCGGATTGTCTTCTACCAGCAGCACCCGCCCGCGTCGTTGAGGTGACAGGGCTTCGAGCCGGGCGTCGTTGAGAAGGTTGATTTCCGGTTGCAGGACTCGCCGCAACGTCTGGTACAGCGCATTTCGCGCCAGCGGGCGCGCCTGCTGTTGCAGCGGCGCGAGGGCGCTGGCCTGTTCGCTGGGCATGAAGCTGCCGTAGGCCGTCACCAACAGAATCGGCGCGGTGCATCTGGGGCGCAGGTTAAACAGGCATTCGGGGCAATCGGTGATCACCATGTCGGGTTTCTGACCGATCATCGCGTCATCGATGGAGCGCTGCTGATAATCGAGACCCCAGCCCGGCAACAGGCTCTTCAACAATTCGGCCAGGCCGCTGCTGGCGGCCGTGATCGCGATGACTTTGCCGCGCAACGTCATCGGCAGCAGGGCGCGGGTGTGGCAGGGCAGCGGCAGATCGGCGCAGAACTGACTGCCGAAGCCCGCTTCCGAGCTGATGGTGAGGCGACCCTCCATTGCTTCGCAGAGGTTGTAGGTCAGCGCCAGCCCCAGCCCGGTGCCGCCGAATTGCCGGGTAATGCCGGCGCCGGCCTGGGTGAAGGGCTGGAAAATCTTGACCTGGGCATCCTGGGGAATGCCAATGCCCGTGTCGCAGACTTCGATCCGGACGCCGTCCTGGTGCGTCGACAGGCGCACATCGACCCGACCGAATCGGGTGAACTTGAGCGCGTTGGACAGGAGGTTGCTGACTATCTGCCGCACCCGCGTCGGGTCGCCGAGCACCAGGGCCGGGAAGGCCGGGTCGATCAGGCAGGTCAGCTCGACACTTGGCGCAGCGTTCTGCGACAGCAGGTTGGCGGTGTCCTCGACCAGCGAACCGAGGTCGAACGGAATGTGTTCGAGTTCGAGCTGACCGGCGTCGAATTTCGACAGGTCGAGAATATCGTTGAGCAACTCCACCAATACTTTGCCCGAGTCGTGGGCGATCGACAGTTGTTGCTGTTGCTCGGCATTGAGAGGGCCATCCAGGGACAGAGCGATCATTCCCAGCAAACCATTGAGCGGTGTGCGGATTTCGTGGCTCATGTTGGCGAGGAACACCGAGCGTGCCTCGGCCATGTCCAAAGCCGTGCTGCGCGCGACTTCCAGTTCCTGATTGGACTGGCTGAGGCGGCTGTTGATGGCCTTGAGTTCCGCGGTGCGTGCCGAAACGATGTTTTCCAGCTGTCCGAGGTAGTCGGTCAGACGGTTTTCCGCGTTGCGCCGCTGCTGGATTTCGGTGGCGATGTTCTCGAACTGCTGGTTCGCAACCTTGACCAGCACACCGATCTCATCGTTTTCGTGACCCGCCGGGTATTCCAGCCAGGTGGGCTCGGCACTGCGCGGATCGCGGCCGCTGAGTTCTCGAATGACCCGCACCAGCGGTTTGGTCAGCATCACGTAGAACAACGCCAACAGGATGCCGGTGAGCAGCAGGCTACGGGCGAAACCGTTGAGCAAGGTCACTTCGGCCCGTTTCAGGAAGCGGCTGCCGAAGGCGTAGGTGTCGACCTCCAGGCGCAGGGTGCCGAGGGATTCATTCGGCAGATGATCCAGGTACAAGCGGTCTTCGAACGCCCGTTCGGCACCGAACAGGAAGTCACTGATCACCCGGTAGCCGCTCTGCGAGCCCGGACGCTTGACGTTCGCCAGCACCGAACCGTTGTTGTCGGTCAGTTGCGCGCCGATGATCGCCGGTGAGCGCAGCAGGCCCAGGGTCAGCTCCTGGGCGAGTTCGGAATCGATGTTGTAGGCAATGCGCGAAGCGGGGTTGTGGCTGATTTCCAGTAAAGACAGTATTTCCCGGTTGATGGAGGCGTCTTCACTGGCATAATCGATGCCTATTTGCAGCAGGCTGAGCAGCGTGCCGAGAATGAAACCGACCAGCACGGTCAGCCGGGCTTGCTTGTAAGACAGCCGGTTGGTGAACTTGATATCCATGGGGTGTCGAACCACTTCCGTTTCCCTTCGCTGCTCAAGCATAGTCGATCATGCGTGGATACCGATGTTCTCGCGAGCCCTTGTGCAACAAGGGATGACCCAGGCACCGAGCGCCATGTTTCGTCGCTGTAGCGCCATCATTACTGTGAACGTGCCCGAGGAGAAGACGTGGATTCCCGATTGAATGCTTTTCTTGAACGCGCCGATGCCGTTCTGGCCCGTATCGAACCGCTGCTACCTGCACCTCGTCAAGCGATCGACTGGACGCAATGCCTGGCCGCACGCTGGCAACGCGAGGGCCGCAGCGGTTTTCTGCTACCGCTGGAAGTCAGCCTCGACATGCGCTTGTCCGACCTGATCGGCGTCGACCGGCAACTGGAGCAGCTGGGGCGCAATACCCAACAATTCATCGACGGCATGCCCGCCAACCACGCGTTGCTCTGGGGCTCGCGCGGCACCGGTAAATCGTCGCTGGTGCGCGCGTTGCTGGCCGAGCACGCCAAGGCCGGTCTGCGCTTGATCGAAATCGAGCGCGATCACCTGGCGGACCTGCCGCGCGTGGTCGAGCAGATCGCCAAATTGCCCCAGCGTTTCGTGTTGTTCTGCGATGACCTGTCCTTCGAGGCGGGCGAAGGCGACTACCGCGTGCTCAAGAGCGTGCTCGACGGTTCCCTGGAACAAGCGCCGGACAACGTCTTGCTGTACGCCACCTCCAACCGCCGCCATCTGGTGCCGGAGAAGGAAAGCGATAACGAGAACTGGAAGCGCGTCGACGGCGAGCTGCACCCGAGCGAAGCGGTGGAAGACAAGATCGCGCTGTCGGACCGTTTCGGCCTGTGGCTGTCGTTCTATCCGTTTACCCAGGAGCACTTCCTCAACGTGGTCGAGCACTGGATCGGTCAGCTGGCCGACAAGGCTGGCCTCACGTGGCAGCGTGACGAAGAACTGGACATCCTGGCGGTGCGCTGGGCCACTGGCCGCGGCAATCGCAACGGACGTTGCGCTTATCAATTTGCCCGCTATTGGGTTGGGCTGAAGCTGTTGGAGCACAAGGCATGATTGATCTACAACAAAGCGGCCAGGGCCTTGAAGGCTACGGCATGCTGCATGCGCAACTGGAATCGCTGCTGGCGGACGAGCGTGATTTCATCGCCAACGCCGCGCAGTTTTCGGCGTTTCTGTTCAATCAGCTGGATGACCTGAACTGGGCCGGTTTCTACCTCAATCGCAACGAAGAGCTGGTGCTGGGCCCGTTTCAGGGGCAGATCGCCTGCGTGCGGATTCCCTTCGGTCGTGGCGTATGCGGGACAGCGGCGGTGACGTTGCAGACCCAGTTGGTGGAAGACGTGCACGCATTCCCCGGGCATATCGCCTGTGACAGCGCATCGAACAGCGAACTGGTCGTGCCGCTGGTCAAGGACGGTCGGCTGATCGGCGTGCTGGACCTCGACAGTCCGACGCTCGCGCGGTTTAGCGCTGACGATCAGGCCGGTATCGAAAAACTGGCTGAGATCTTCCTGCGCCTGACCGACTGCTGATCATGCCCGCAGCCCTGCCTTGATCAGCAGGCCTGTCGGGTCCACCGCGTCGATCTGCTGCGGGTCGAGGTAGCGGTCGGCGTACTGTCGGTAGATTCCCGCGTTGATGAACAGCTCGAACAGCTCCGGGTCGATGTGGGCATCACGGCACATGAAGGCCATGATGCCCAGCGCTTCGCTCAAGGATTTGGCTTTCTTGTAGGGGCGATCGGCAGCGGTCAGCGCTTCGAAAATATCGGCAATCGCCATCATTCGCGCCGGCAGGCTCATTTCTTCGCGTTTCAACTGTTTGGGATAACCGGTGCCGTCCATTTTTTCGTGGTGGCCGCCGGCAATTTCCGCGACGTTGTTGAGATGACCGGGGAAGGGCAGGTGGCTGAGCATCAGGATCGTCTGCACCATGTGGTGGTTGATGATGTAACGCTCCTCGCGAGTCAGCGTACCCCGGGCAATGCTCAGGTTGTAGAGCTCGCCCCGGTTGTACTTGTAGCGGGGCACATCCAGTTTGAATCCCCAGGGATTGTCTTCCGGAATCAGTTCGCCTTCGGCGCGCTCGAGCAGATGTTCGGGTTTGTCTGCCAGCAACGGCTCGCTGACCGGCAGGCTCGGCGCCGGTGTTCGTGCCTGGCGCCGATTCTCTTCCCAGGACACGCCCAGCCGATCGTCCAGCGTTCGGGTCCAGGTGCGTTGGGCCAGCTCGCGCAGGCGTTGCAGGTCAGCCTCGGCCATCGCTTCACCGCCCAGATTGCAGCGGGCAATGAAGGCAAAGTCGTTGTCCAGCCCGGCCAGACTGGCATCGCGCCGTTCAGCCAGCGGCTGCTCGTCCCCGCCCAGTGCGATGGCCTGCCAGTACTGGATCCAGGCATCGCGCTTGAGCACTTCGAAACGGGTGCGGATTTCGTGGATGCGGTCGTTCAGGGTTTCCAGTTTCGTGGCTTTATCGACCACGTATTCCGGTGTGGTGACCTTGCCGCAGTCGTGCAGCCATGCGGCGATGTGCAGCGCCTCCCACTCGTCTTCGGTGGGCTGATAGCCGCGGAAGGCCGGTTCCTGACTGGCCGCGGCGGCCTGGGCGAGCATCAGCGTCAGCGCCGGCACTCGCTGGCAGTGACCGCCGGTGTAAGGGCTCTTGGCATCAATCGCGCCGGCGAGCAATTGGATGAAGGCATCCAGCAGTTGTTTCTGCTTGGCCTGCAGGCGCTGGCTTTCAATACTCACGGCAGCCGCACCGGAAACGGCCTGAAGGAAGGCGATACGGTCCGGGCGAAGTTTCTCCAGGTCACGTTGATCGCCGCTGTCCTCAAGCAAAAGGATCAGCAGGCCCACGGTTTCGTTATGGCGATTGTGCAGGCGGATACCGATCAGATGCACTCGTGGGCATTCCATTTCCAGCAATACCTTCTGCAAATCCCCCGCCTGTTCGAAACCGAAGCTGGTGACCACATTGTCGGCATTCGACAGTTGCAGCAGCCACTCCGGGCTTTGCGGGTCCTTCGGTTCGTGACCGTGAAGATCGAACGCTGGCAATGGATGTGAACGTTCGTTGATGACCAGGCCGTGAGGCTCTAGGCGATCGCCGTCATTGTCCCGCAGGTAGATCAGGCCCGCCTGGGCCTGGCCGATCTTCACGGTTTCGAACAACACCCGTTCCAGCAACGGCGCGAACCGGGTCTCGGCGCTCAGGCTGTCGGTGATCTGGAAGAAGCTCGCCAGCGTGTCTTTCATGCGGGTCATCGACACGCTCAGTTGATCGACTTCGAGCACCGGAGAGCCACGGGAGACGGGGAAATTGAAATTGAAACTGCGGATGGCATCGGCTTCCTGCACCAGCGTGCGCAGAGGTTTGACCAGGATTCTCGAGGTCAGCCAGCCCAGTGGCAGGCACAACAGCAACGTGGTCAGGGTAATCAGCGCTCCTTGCCAGCGCATGCGATAGGCCTCGGCAAGCAACTCGTCCTCCGGCACCAGCAGCGCCAGTTGCAGTCCCTGGGGACCGCCTTCCTGCATGTGGCTGCGGGCAACGATCCATTGGCGGCCGGCAGCTTCCAGCCGATTGCCGGCGGGGGGAGTGTTGATCAATACGCCAAGGCCGGGGCTCAGGTCGGCGGCCTTGCTCAAGCGGGCGGTCTGGTCGTCGACGATCAGTTTGTCGGTGTCGGGGTAGGCGATGGCATTGCCTTCGGCATCGAACAGCACGATTTCGGTACCGGGGGTGACGACATGTTTGGCCAGGGTGGCGGACAATTCCGCGAGTGTCAGGTCGGCGCCCATGACGGCGTGTGCACCGCTGCGTCGGGCCAGGGTAGTACCGACGTTGTGGGTGGAGAAAAAGAGGTAGGGCTCCGTGGTGATCTGATCGCTGTCGCGACGGGCGCTGGAAAACCAGGCGCGTGTTCGCGGATCGTAGGTGTCATCAGGATTGTCCACCCGGCTGATGGGGTTCAGGTCCTGGTCGAAAAACAAGGATTGGGAGCGTCCTTGGCCGCTGCTGTGCTCGATGCTCCAGACCTGGTACGCCGCGCTGTCCGGTGCATTGAGCAGTGATTTCAGGGCCGGGGTTCGCAGCGGGCGAACCATGAAGAAATCGCCGGTGTCGTAGCCCACGTACAGCGAGGCCAGGTCGGGGTTGTCCCTGAGTGACTGGCTGAAGGGGCCGAGCAACAGCAGGCGTTGTTCCAGGTCAGGCGCTTGCGCCGCGGGGTTGTACACCAGCAGGCTCAACAGGTGACGAATAGGCTCATAGGTGGAATGCAGGTCCAGCCGGACATCCTGCTCGACGCGCTCGAAAAGCTTTTCGCTGCTGGAAAGAATGATCTGCGTGGTCTGCCGATAGTTGAAAATGCCCAGCACCACGCCGGTCAGCAGCAACAGCAGGGTAAACATCACGCTGATGTGCACGTGCAGGGGAAACCGCCGTTGATCCGGGCGCAGTGGGCTGGGCATTGCAGGGTCTCTCCATGATGTTTAACACACTGCTCAGCGACCAAGCATAGTTAAGGCTCCGTCATTCTGCTTTCGTCGTTTTGCGCAATTTGTTGCTGCAATGCGCGCTCCAGTTCGAGCATCGCGCGCTCAACGGTCCGGCTGCATTCGGCCACTTCGTCTGGAGTAAACCCTTCGTGGCAGGCCTGTTCGAGCGCCTCGCAGCTGTCGATCAACCGGCTGGCCTGGACGATCCGCGCGGCGCCCTTGATTTTGTGGGCGATATCGAGAAACAACTGCGGTGGGTTTGATCGGGATAATGCTTGTAGCGTTTGTCGGTCCAGGCGGTTGCTGGTGAACAGTTCCGTCAGCAATCGCCGGTCCATGGCCGGGTTGCCTCCCGTCAATCTGTGCAGCCCTTCCAGGCTGAAGGCGGGGGTGCGATCGGGCGGTGCGATGCCTGCAACCCATTGGCTCAAGGCGGTCAGGGTCAATGGTTTGAACAGGCAGTCGTCCATGCCGGCCTGCTGGCAGCGCTGCCGTTCTTCCGGTTGTGCGTTGGCGGTAAATCCCAGAAGGGTGCAGGCGGGGCGACCGGCTTGCCGTTCATGGTGACGGATGGCGCGGGCGAGTTCGTATCCATTCATGACCGGCATGTTGCAGTCGACAATCACCAGATCGAATCTCGCGCTTTTCCACGCCGCCAGACCTGCCTCGCCGTCCTCTGCAACGCTGAATCGATGCCCGAGAAACTCCAGTTGCTGGCACATCAGCAAGCGATTGGCCGGGTGATCGTCGACCACCAGAATATTCAAGGGCGCCATGGACGTGTGGATGGGCGCTTCGACGGTTCGCGGCGCCTGCTCGAGGGGCAGAGTGGGCAGCAGCAACGACACCTGGACGCAGGTGCCGACTCCCGGCTGGCTACGCAAATTCAGGTTTCCGCCCATCATTTCGCACAGGCTTCGACTGATCACCAGGCCCAGCCCGGCGCCGCCTCTGCCGGACTGCCCACTGTCATCGGCCTGGGCGAAGGGTTCGAACAGTCGCCGCTGATCCTGTTCACTGATCCCGATACCGCTGTCCTCAACTTGCAACAGCATGCGTACTTGGCCGGTTTCCACTGTCGTGAGCAACTCGACGGAGACCCTGACCTGGCCCTGCTCGGTGAATTTGATGGCGTTGCTGATCAGGTTCGACAGCACTTGCTTGAAGCGCATCGGGTCAAGCGAAAGGTCGAATGCCGGGATGGCCGGGTTGAACTCCAGCAGCAAATCCAGGTTTTTCTGGCGGGCCAATCCCTCGAATATCCGCACGACCGAGCCCACGATTTCACTCGGATTTACCCGCTCAGGGCTCAGGCTCAGACGTCCGGACTCGATCCGGGCAATGTCGAGAATGTCGCCGATCAGTTCCAGCAGATCCCTGGCCGAGTTGTAGGCAACGTCAATGGCAGGACGGTCGGGATGGCTGTGCTCGATGCGTTTCAGCGTCAGTTCGAGCATGCCGATGACGGCATTCATCGGCGTGCGGATCTCATGGCTCATGGTCGCCAGAAAGGTACTTTTGGCGCGATTGGCTTCATCGGCGCGCTCCTTCGCACAGCGCAGCTCCTCGAACAGTTGGCGCCGCTCGGTCAACTGATCATTCAGTGCACGCTCGGCGGCCTGACGCTGTTTGATCTGGCGACGCATGTAGGCATTCCAGGCAGTGGAAAGCAGCAACAGCACGCCGGCGCCGATACCAATCTGATAAAACAATCGCTGGTAGTTGCGCCAGGTACTTTGCGAGGACGCTGAATAGCCACGCCAGCGGCTGTTGATAATGCCCAGTTCTTCCGGTGCGATGCTCAGCAGTGCTTTGTTGAGGATGGCATTCAGCTCTTTTGCATCGCGTCCGGTCGCCAGGGAAAACGCGGCCTGTCGGGTGCCGATGGTGGTGCGGATCTGAAGCGAGGGTTCAAAAAGTCGTGATGAAATGAAGTAGTTGGCGATGACCAGCGAATTCACCGCACCCTCTGCTTCGCCTTCAGCGAGCAATTCCACGGCACTGAACGTATCCGGGGTTTCAATCAGCCTGATCCGCGGGAACTCGCGTCGAAGGTAATCCACCAGCGGGTTGCCCCGGGCGATGGTCAGGCGTTTGCCCGCCATCTGCTCGAGATTCGCCGGGCTGTCGGCGGCTTTGCGAGTCAGCAGGACAAAAGAGTTTTGCAGGAAGGGGCGGGTGAAGTTCAGCGCTGTTTCACGTTTGGCGCTGGGGAGCAGGGCGGCGATCACGTCCGCGTTACCGTCTTTGATCTGCCCGATCATGTCGTCGTCGTTGCGGCTGCGACGGATATCGAAGCGCAGGCCGGTTCGCAATCTGATCAGTTCCAGTAGGTCTGCGACCGCCCCGCGAAAATTGCCGTCGCTGTCGAAAAACGTCAGGGGGGCAAAGGCTTCATTGACCACGACGCGCACCACCGGGTGCTGCGCCAGCCAGTGTTCCTCGGTGTCGGTGAGCTGCAGCTTCTGGTCCGTGAGCAGAAGGTCACTGCCGGCACTCCAGCGCTCGGAGATGTCCTGCCGTTCGTTGGCGGGGATAGCCGTAAGCATCGCATTGATGATCCCGAGCAGCTCGGTATTGTGTTTGTGCACGGCGAAGCTGAATCCGTGGGCTTCGTGCTTGCCAAAGTTGGCCATGCGGATGTTGTTCAGGTAGCCCTTGTTGATCATGTAGTGGGTCGAGATGGTGTCGCCCAGAAAGACGTCGGCCTGGTCGAAGGCGACTGCGTTGATCGCATTCTGGTAGGACGGGTAGGACGTAATGATCGCGTTGGGGTAAAGGGCCCTGACTTCCTCCAGGGGCAAATAGTGATACACCATGCTCAGCCGCAGGCCGGCAAGGCCATCGGTCAGGGATCGTGTTTCTCCTTCCCTTGTCACCAGGACTGGCTGATCCACGGCGTACGGAGCAGACAGCACGATGTCGGTATTGTGGGCCTCGAACCCGTTGGCGGTTCCGAGCAGATCGACTTCGCCTTTTTCCAGGGCCTTGATGGCAGCCCCCCGAGACGCGAATCGCTGGACCTTGATCGGCAAACCGATGGTCTGGCTGAGGATTCCGGCGTAATCGGCGGTGAAGCCTTCGTAGACGTTGCCGCTGACCGTCAGGTCGAAAGGTGGATAGTCCGGGGCCGACGTGCCCAGGATCAGTTCGCGCTTGCTCGTCATCCATTGTCGCTGTGACAGACTCAGTTCGACATCCAGATGGCTGACAGTCGAGCGACTGAGCAGGCTGTAGTGTTCGCTGGCAGTCTGCGCAGCGGGTACCGAAGTGCTCAGGCATAAACCAGCGGCCATGAGCAACAGATAGTCCTTTATTCGACGGGGCATCCTGTGCCTCACACTAATGCGTTACGTTTTGCCATCTCAATGAGTTCAACCAGGGATTTGGCCTTGAGTTTCTGCATGAGTCGTTTTTTATAGGTACTGACCGTCTTGTTGCTCAGGAACATGCCTTTGGCAATTTCCTTGTTGGTCCTGCCTTGTGCAAAAAGTTGCAGCACCATCAACTCTCTATCGTTGACCGACTTGAACAGTTCCAGCTCGGCGTAACGCAGGTCATCACTACGGACAGGATTCAACGCTTGACTCGGGAAGTAGTTGTAACCCGACAATACGGCTTTGATGGCGCTGACCAGTTCACTCAGGTCTTCCTGTTTGCAGACATAGCCCGATGCGCCGGATTGCATGCAGCGTATGCCGAACAGTGTCGGGCACTGGGCAGTCAGTACCAGTGTCTTCAGCGGTGTACTCATTGCGTTGAAACGTGCAAGGACTTCGAGGCCATCCAGTTTTGGAATGCTGATATCGAGAATGACCAGGTCGGGCATGCATTCACGAACCATTTGCATGGCATCGACCCCATTATCGGATTCACCGACAACTTTGTAGCCTTCGTGCTCGAGCAACATTCGAACGGCAAGGCGGATAACAGGGTGATCGTCGACAATAAAAACGGAGTTCATAATCAAATCCCATGCGAGCTCAAATAAAGCGCGCACCTTAGCTCAGATAGTTGATGGGGCGCATGAACTGACGGACCTTAAGCAGTAATATAGGAATAGTCCTACAAATGAAGGGGAATGGGACTACGTATCAACTAGGTTTTGAATGAGGACGGGGGGAAGTTGTGGTGATCACCTTGTTCTTCAGTTTTTAGTTTGTAAGTACTGGTTTGCTGTTTGGTATGGGGTGTTGGGATTTGGTTCTTATAAATATGTTGAGTTCAATAGTTTTCTGAATTCGGATTGTTTCAATGGCTTTGTCAAATAACCCAATAAAGGCAGCCCCTGTGCATTTGCGGTTCCTTTCAATCCTTCAAGTTCTACGCATGTCAGGCTGCTTAATAATATTGCCCGTCTGATCAATCCGCGCTGACTGGCGAGTTCGATGAGGTCAACCCCGGAAAGATCAGGCAGGCATTGGTCGCATAACAGAATGTCGAACGGTTGCGCCGCCGTCAGCATCTGCTGCAGGGCGCCTTGGGCGCTGTCGGAGGTCGTCAGCTGGCTAAAGCCGTAACTTTCAAGAAGGTACTGAGTCGCCCGTAGTTGAAACGGATGATCTTCCACCAGCAGGATGCGCACATCGTCTTTTAACTTCGGATTACACACGCTTCTTCTCTCATACAGAGGGGCGTCTGATTGTTTCGCAATTAGTGCGAGCATTCGATCAGTTTGCTCGTCGCGCGGTGTAGGGGAATTCGCACAAGGTTGAATGCACTTTGACATTCAAGGGCTGATCAGCCAGTACAGAGGGTGTAATGACTGATCAGCGGGGTTTATCAATGGCTCGAACGGCCGGTCATCTCCAGCGCCATCTCGCTGGCGTAGCTGTCGGTCATCCCTGCGATGAAATCAATCATGCGCAGGAATGAGGTGTGCAACGGCCCGTGGGGATTCGGTGCGTTGTTGCCCAGCAGGTCGAGGACGCGACGGCTTTTGAAGGAGGGCGTCCGACCATTGTGCTGTTCCAGCGCCGCGCCACAAAAGGCGTTGAGCAGGATTTCCAGCGTGGTATAGGCGCCGATCTCATGCAGGGTCTTGCGCTTGTCCTGGAAGATTTTTTTGCGCGCCATGTCTTTTGCATTGAGCACACAGCGTTTGGCGGGGCCGTGCATATGCTCCACCAGATCCCCGGGCAATGTGCCGGCCAGCAGCGCGTCCTGCTGCTCGACGAAGGCGCGGGCCGCGGCGTTGGTCAGGTGTTCGATGGCTTTGCCGCGCAGGATCGCCAGTTTGCGCCGACGAGAATCCAGCGGGCCGAGCAGGCGATAGGTTTCCGGCAGATCATCGCCCACCAGGTCAAGTAGCAGGGACTCGACTTCGGCGTACTCCAGCAACTGCATTTCCAGACCATCTTCGAGGTCGATCAACGCGTAGCAGATATCGTCGGCAGCCTCCATCAGGTACACCAGGGGATGACGCGCCCAGCGCTGCTCTTCGAGTTGCGGCAGGCCGAGTTTATGGGCGATCTGCTCCAGCAGCGGCAGCTCACTCTGATAGCAGCCGAACTTGTGCTTTTTGTAACCCAGGGAGTCGGCGTGCTTGGCCGTCCATGGGTATTTCAGATAAGTGCCCAGCGTCGCGTAGGTCAGTCGCGTGCCGCCATCGAACTGGTGATATTCCAGCTGGGTGAGCACGCGGAAACCCTGGGCATTGCCTTCGAAATTGAGGAAGTCGTTGCGCTCGGCTTCGTTCATTGCATCCAGCCAGCCACGGCCGGCGGCTTGCTGAAACCAGTGGCGGATCGCGTCTTCACCGGAGTGGCCGAAAGGCGGGTTGCCAATGTCGTGGGCCAGGCAAGCCGATTGCACCACCATGCCCAGGTCGCTGGGTTCGCACCAGTCAGGCAGGGCGCTGCGGATGGTTTCACCGACGCGCATACCGAGCGAGCGCCCGACGCAACTGACTTCCAGTGAGTGGGTCAGGCGCGTGTGAATGTGATCGTTGCTGGAGACCGGGTGGACTTGGGTCTTGCGCCCGAGACGGCGAAAAGCTCCGGAGAAAATGATGCGGTCGTGGTCTTTGTGAAAAGGGCTGCGGCCGAGTTCTTCCGGGCTGTGCAGAGGCTTTCCGAGGCGTTCGCGGGTGAGCAGGGTTTGCCAATCCAAGGCTGGTTCTCTCCGTCAGGTGACTGAGCGCCTAGCTTCCCGTTTCGCACCGGTGCCTGCAAGCGGAACTACAGCCCGGCGGCGTCGATGTCGATGAGCAGCAGACGCTCGCCGTTGTTGAAAAACTGTCCGGCGGTGAGGCAGTACTGGTTGCTGGTGGCATCGCGGTAAGTGTTGGAAAGCGTCAGCCGACGTTCATCCCAGCCCTCTGCCAGCAGATGATAGAAGTACGGTCGCCATGACCAGTTGTGCCCCAGGTAGCGATCGTCGGCTACCCAGCCGTTGTTGCGCCATTCCAGATTCGGCGTCAATTGCGTGCCGTGTCGGTCGCATTGATAGAAGCGCAACAACCACGGAAAGGCGTCCAGTTGCGGTAAGTCGCTCAGCGGTGCACGGGCCTGGGCCCACGCTTGCAGGATGGCCATCAACTCGCAGAGTTGCTGACGCATGGTCATCAGGCGTCCGCGTTCAGCCAGTTTTTGCTGGACATAACGCTGACGAAGTTGCGCGAAGCGCTCGACGAACGCGTCGGTGGCAAAGAAGTCCACTTGCGCACGGGCGAACAGAAAACCCTGCACATAGCGCGAGCCGCATTCCAGGGCGAAATTCAGTTGTGCTTCGGTTTCGACGCCTTCGGCAATGATCCAGCAGCCGGTTTTCTCGGCCATTTGCGCGAGGGCCTTGACCACGTCGCTGCTGGGCCCGCCCAACGCAGCGGCCTGGAACAATCGCATATCAAGCTTGAGGATGTCCGGCTGCAAGGCCAGAACGCGATCGAGCTGTGAGTAACCGGCGCCAAAATCATCGATAGCGATCCGCGCACCGGCTTGCCGGTAGCGAACCACCACGTCTGCGAGGCGCTGGATATCGCCGCCGAGTTCGGTGATTTCGAAAACGATGCGTTGAGGGTCGACACCATGCCGGCTCAGCTGTCTGAGGCTTGGCAAAGCCTGGTCAGGGCGCAAGCGAGTGATCCAGCGCGGTGACATGTTCAGACTGAGAAACCAGTCGGTGGGCGCTTCATGCAGACGGCTCAGGGCATTATCGCGGATCTGCCGATCCAGCCGACGCAGGGCGATGGCAGGCGTTCGCGGGTCGGCGAACAACGGGCCCACGGAGGCCAGTTGACCGTCGGCCTGGCGCAGTCGACCCAATGCTTCGACACCGGCGATACGACCGGTGGCGGTATCGATGAACGGTTGAAAGCAGGCAAGCGGTTGCCCGTCGATCACGAGGCCTCCTTAGCAGTTCTTGTTTTTGGATAAAACCTGGTGATCGGGTAGGCACGCAGGTTTGAACCTCTCGATAAAGAGGTTCATCCCGGAGATGTTGCAAGAATGCAGCCAGATAGTGGCTTCAGTGTTTGGGCGAGGAACCCAGGACCAATTTGATCAAGGGCCCCAGTGTGGTGCCCAGGCGAATCAGTCGCGTCAGGCTGCTTGCGCCGCCGCTCTTGGCGCCCTTGCCGGTCAAAAAGCCCAGCAGGGTCACCGCCGCGACGCCCCAGAGCGGGGCATGCTTGATGCCGAAACCGCCTTGCAGGCTTTGCGTCATCCCGCGCACCCGCTGCAGGGGTTGCAGCAATTGTGCGGATTCGTGGCGAATTTCCTGGCGATGCATTTCCATGCGCAGGCGAATCAGCGCCTTGCGCATTTCCGTGCGCGAGCTGTTGTGAGGCAGTTCAGGCAGGTTCATGGCAACAGGCGCTCCCGATCGTTGGCCAGTTCTTCCAGGGTGCCGTGGAAGGGCGAAGATTCATCGAAGATCGCCGCTCGCAAACGCACCCCACAGAAGATACAGGCAAGGACATAGAACACGCAGAGCCCGATGATGGCGGGCAGGCGATAGGTGTCCCAAAACAGAATCATGACCAGCGTCGACAACCCCACCAGCAACAGCAAGGCGAACACCAGCGCCAGCCCGGCGAACAGCAGCAGGCTGACGGTGCGGGCTTTCTGTTCCTGCAATTCGATGCCGAACAGTTCGACATGGCTGTGCAGAAGTCCCAGGAATGCGGCACCCAGGCGCCGCGTTGAAGAGCTTGAGCCCGTTGCGGACGGGTCTGGTTCACCGATCGCCATAATCAGCGCCGGGTTGCCAGCAGACCGATCAGGAAACCCACGCCGGCCGCGATTCCAACCGACTGCCATGGGTTGGCCTGCACGTAGTCCTCGGTGGCCGTGACAGCGGCTTTGCCGCGTTCGCGCAGGGAATCTTCGGTCAGTTTCAAGGTTTCGCGGGCACGCAGCAGGCTGTCGTGGATCTGCTCGCGCAACTCGTCAGCCTGATCGCCAGCCAGCGTGGCGGTGTGTTCCAGCAACCGCTCGGTGTCGCTGACCAGTGTCTGAAAATCGTTCATCAGGATTTCTTGAGCAGTCTTTGCCTTGATGCTGGCCATTGGTGATCTCCGTAAGTGGCTTCTGTTGCGTTCGAGTATGAGCCTTGGGCGAAGGTTCAGTACAAATGTCTGGTACAACTTTTGCTGTGTCGTGGTGCGTCGGCACGCGGTATTGCGCCGTTACCGGGCGTGAAACGAGCAAAACCTTATCCCGAATAACGAAAACTCGCGCAGCGGTTTCGGTCTTGTGCGCCAAAGCGGTTCATCCTGATTTCTGGTTGATCCCGGATGGATACAACTTGGTGCATGAAATGTCTGCGCGAACTGCTTTGGTGCTTTTTAGCCTACAGGTCTGCCAACTCCATGGAAAATCTGCAAAGCGCTGTGGACAGTCTGGTCCATAGCTCCAATACATTGTTCATCCTGATCGGCGCCGTGATGGTTTTGGCCATGCACGCCGGTTTCGCCTTCCTCGAAGTCGGTACGGTCAGGCAGAAGAACCAGGTCAACGCCTTGTCGAAGATCCTCAGCGACTTCGCCATTTCGACCCTGGCTTACTTCTTTATAGGCTACTGGATTTCCTATGGGGTGACCTTCCTGCAACCGGCGTCCGTGATCAATGCCGATCATGGTTATGGCCTGGTGAAGTTCTTCTTTCTGCTGACGTTCGCGGCGGCGATACCCGCGATCATTTCCGGCGGCATCGCCGAGCGTGCGCGGTTCGTGCCACAGCTGTGTGCGACGGCGTTGATTGTGGCGTTCATCTACCCGTTTTTCGAGGGCATGATCTGGAACGGTAACTATGGCCTGCAAGCCTGGTTGCTGGAGCGCTTTGGTGCCGCTTTCCATGATTTCGCCGGTTCGGTGGTCGTCCACGCCATGGGCGGCTGGCTCGCCTTGGCCGCGGTGTTGTTGCTCGGGCCACGGCAAGGTCGCTATCGCGACGGAAAGCTGGTGGCATTCGCGCCTTCGAGCATTCCATTCCTGGCGCTGGGGTCGTGGATCCTGATTGTTGGCTGGTTCGGCTTCAACGTGATGAGCGCGCAAACCTTGCAGGGTGTCAGCGGGCTGGTGGCGGTGAATTCGCTGATGGCCATGGTCGGTGGCACCGTGGCGGCGTTGATCGTTGGGCGCAATGACCCGGGTTTCCTGCACAACGGCCCGCTGGCCGGGCTGGTGGCGATTTGCGCCGGTTCCGATCTGATGCACCCGGTGGGAGCGCTGGTGACAGGCGCCATCGCCGGGGCACTGTTTGTCTGGTGTTTTACCGCGGCCCAAGGCAAATGGCGCATCGACGACGTGCTGGGTGTCTGGCCATTGCATGGCTTGTGCGGTGTCTGGGGCGGAATCGCCTGCGGCATCTTTGGCCAGAGTGCATTGGGCGGCCTGGGCGGGGTGAGTCTGATCAGTCAGTTGATCGGCACCACACTGGGCGTCGTCGTAGCGCTGCTCGGGGGCTTTGCGGTGTATGGCGTGATCAAGGCGCTCCATGGTCTGCGCCTGAGTCAGGAAGAAGAGTATTACGGCGCGGACTTGTCCGTGCACAAGATCGGCGCCGTGAGCCAGGATTGAATCAGTTCTCTTCATCGTCGGCACCGGGATAAAAACCGTGCAGCAGGCGATAGCGGTCCCGCCTTATCTGGTCGGCCCGCTCCTGGACCTGATGCGCGGGTAAGCCCAGCATGATCAATGCGTGGGAGGCGAGCATCAGGCTCGACTCGAGTAATTCGGGCACGACTTCGCTGGCGCCGGCGGCCTTCAATTCGGCCAGTTGGCTGTCGTCGCGGGTGCGTACCAGGATTGGAACGGTCGAATTCAATCGGCGCGCCTCCTTGAGAATCAGCAACGCGATATCGGCCTGGTCCACGGCAATCACCAGTAGCCTGGCGCGCGCCAGCCCGACCGCCAGCAGCAGATCACCGCGCCGGGAGTCACCATAGTGCACGCAGGTTTCACCCACGGCGGCTTCCTGGACACGCACCGGATCGGTGTCCAGCGCGATATAGGGCTGCAGCGCATTGCGTAGCGCTCGCCCGATCGACTGACCGACCCGACCGTAACCACAGATCACCACATGGCTGTGCAAACCGGCGTTAAGCGTGCTTATTTCCTCGAGTTTGGCTTCTTCGTTTGGCTTGCGATGCAGACGCGTGGCAAGGCGGGGAGCCACGCGCAGCAACAACGGCGTCAGCACCATCGAGCAGAACGTTGCCGCCAGCAGCAGCCCGCCGAGATCCGCCGGCATCATTTTGTTCTGTTGCATCAGGGCCATCAGCGCAAAGCAGAACTCGCCCCCCTGGGCCAGTGCCAGGCCGCTGCGCCAGGCCGTTTCAACATCACTGCCGCGCCATTTGACCAGTAGCGCGACCACACACCCCTTGATCACCAGCAAACCCAGGGTCAGGCCGAGGATCAGCAAGCTGTGGCTGACGAACAACTGCAAGTCGATGAGCATGCCAATGCTGACGAAGAATACGCCGAGCAAAATGTCGCGGAACGGGCGGATGTCGGCTTCGATCTGATGACGGTAGTGGCTTTCCCCAAGCAGCATGCCGGCGAGAAAGGCGCCGAGGGCAGGGGAGAGTCCGAGCAGGTGAGTCAGCCAGGCCGTCAGCAAGACAATCACCAGCGCCAGCAGGACAAACAGTTCGGCGGAACGGGCCGCCGCCACTTCATGGAAAAGTCGAGGCAGCAACCAGCGACTGGCCATTAACAGGCCGACGAACAGCACAACGGTCTTTCCCAGCGTGACAGGGAGCGCCCAGTACCAGGCTTGAGCGCTGCTGCCGGCGAAAACCGGCACCAGGGTCAGTAGCAACACGGCCACGACATCCTGGAACAACAAGACAGCGATGGCGTTCTGGCCGTGGCTGCTGAAAATCTCGCCGAGACTGCCCAGCTCTTTGCTGACAATCGCCGTGGAGGACAGTGACAGGCCGGCGCCGAGCAGCAGCGCAGGGGGCGCCGACAGGCCCATCAGCATCAGCAAGCTTCCCAGCAGAATCGCGGTCGCCAGTACTTGCTGGCTGCCCAGCCTGAACACCACTTTGCGCAACGCGATCATTTTCGACAGGGAGAACTCAAGCCCGAGGGAAAACAGCAGGAACACCACCCCGAGTTCGGCGAGGTCGGGCAACTCTTCACTGTCATTGATCCAGTCGAATGCCGTCGGCCCAATCATCAGCCCCACGCACAGATAACCCAGCACCGGTGGCAGGCGCAGGCGCTGGAACAATGCAATGACCACCAGGGAGGAGGCGAGAATGATCAGCAGGTTGGCAAACACTAAAAACTCCGGTGACAGAGGCTGGCTACTCCAGCGTAGAGGCAAAAAGGCCGAGAGGATCGCGTAATTGGCTTTCAGTCCGGATGATTTGAGTCAGGAGTTTGCGGAAATCATTTGAAATTCGCAGGCTCGGGTCATCGGCTCGACTGCTTCTGATCACGGGCCTAGAATGAACGCCTACTTTGCCGGATCCTCTGCTCATGCCTCCTGAATGTCAGCTGTTCGGTACTCTTGGGTGCCATCTTTGTGAAGTGGCTGAAGCCATGCTGATGGAATTCGTCGAGCATGGCCTGCTGGTCGAACTGGTGGATATTGCCGAGGACGAGTCCTGGTTCGAGGCCTACAGTTTGCGCATCCCGGTATTGCGCCGTCGCGACACCGGCGCCGAACTCAATTGGCCGTTCGATGCCGAACAGGTGGTGGCGTTCCTGCGTTGACCCCTCCCGTTTCCTGATTTCCATCTGTCGCTGACTTTTTACAGCGATTGGCGAAATGCCGGTTCTTCGGTTACTGTATGTTCATACAGTTAATCGGGTTGCCGATACCGGACGTCAGAGGGATGAATCTTGGTCAATGTCGAACAATTGAAGAGCAGCGTGAACCGGATGTCGGTGGACGTGGTGCGTGACGCCGTTGCCGAATTGCGTCTGGATGGCCTGGTCACGGAAGGGAAGACTCCGTTCAACAAGTTGCATTTCAACACCTGCTTTGCAGAGATCGAAGCGCTCTTCCAGCGCGCGGGTTATCACCGGCAGCTGGATGTCGTGGGTTATCAGGGGTTGTTGTACGCGCTTTATGATCCGGGACGCTGGGAAGCGGTCGAGGTGTTGCGCTGGCTCAAGGAATTTACCGAAGCGGCGGCACGGGAGCGGTCGATCCCGGCCTGAGGATTCTCTTCTAGGTTCGATCCGGCCTCTGCTGGATAATACCGACCTGTATTGAGGGTCAGAGCGTTCGTATGTCCACTTCAACTTTTTCCGCTGCGCACAACCAGGCCAGCACGCTTTACTTGCCACCTGGGCCGTGGCAGACCGTACTCGATTGTTTGTGTGAGCACTTCAGCGCCATCGACCGCGAGCAATGGCTGGATCGGATTGCCCGGGGACGCGTACTTGACGGCCATGGCGTGCCGATCGCCCTTGATCTCGCCTACAAGGAAGGTCTGCGGATTCACTATTTCCGGGAAGTTCCGGACGAAAAACCGATCCCCGTCATTGAGTCGATCCTGTACGCCGACGAGCATCTGGTGGTGGCTGACAAGCCGCATTTTCTGCCGGTGACACCGGCGGGCGAGTACGTAGAACAGACACTGTTGCGGCGTTTGATTCGTCGCCTGGATAACCCGCACCTTGTGCCTTTGCATCGAATTGACCGGCATACGGCGGGCCTGGTGCTGTTTTCAGCCAATCCTCAGAGCCGTTCCGCCTATCAGTCACTGTTTCCTACGCGGCAGATCGAGAAACGCTACGAGGCCATCGCCGGGGCAATACCTGAACAGGTCTTTCCTTTGGTCCACAAGAGTCGGCTCATCGATGGCGAGCCTTTTTTCCGCATGCAGGAAGGGCCGGGCGTTGCCAATACCGAAACGGCTGTCGAGGTCCGGGAGAAAAACGGTGATCTCTGGCGCTATGGTCTGTACCCGGTGACGGGCAAGAAGCATCAGTTGCGTGTGCACATGACGGCCTTGGGTGCCAGCATCTGCAATGACCCGTTCTACCCGAACGTGCTCAAGGATGTTGAAGACGACTATGCCAATCCTTTGAAACTTCTCGCCCAAGGGCTGCGGTTCGTGGATCCGGTCACCGGCGAACAAAGAGACTTTGAAAGCGCCATCACCCTGCAATGGTAACGGTTGTTTTCCAGCCACGAAAAAGCCCGCTTTAAAGCGGGCTTTTCTGTATCTGGTGTCGCCGCAAGTATTACAACTCTTTAACGGTACGAACCTGATCCTTGTTGACGCGGGTTTGCTTGCCGTCCAGCTGTTCGAACTCGTAGAAACCAGCTTCGTCGTCGTATTTTGGTGTGTCGACGGCCTGGATTTCGCGACCGTCATTCAAGGTGATCACAGTAGGGGATGCGCAACCGGCGAGGGTCGCGAGGCCCAGTGCGAGCATGAAAGTGGCGAGGGTCCGTTGAGTCATGAGTGTGTCTCCGAATAGGAATTCTTTTGGTTACTGAGCGTGAGACGTATACAACGCGCGCAAGTTCCTTGGCTAGTGTCAATCTGACACGGTCTTGTGGGTGCTCAAGAGTTCCGGAGTATTGAGGTTGGCCAGGCGAGGGTCGCTGTCCGGGACCTGCAGGGCAGTAGCGCCCAGTCTGCGCATGAGGCGACCCGGGCTGCGTTCGCCTTCATGCCAGGCGTTTTCAAATGCTTCGCGTAGAGTCACCGGGATCACGCAGAGCAGGGGTTCCCAATGATCGCCATGACGCAGCATCAAAGGCTTTTCGGGATGCTGGCTGGCGGTTTCGCGCATGCTGTCGAGCAGCGCGGCATCGATGCGGGGAACGTCACACGGCAACACCATCAGATAGTGATGGCGAGCGACGTTCAGTCCTGCACGAATACCGGCCAGAGGCCCCGGAAAGTCACCTTCATCGTCATGGACCAACCGGTCGGCGTAAGGCGCGTACTTTTCCAGGTTTCTGTTGCAAGAGATAATCAGGTCATCGCTCAGCGCGCGGGTCTTGCGATGAAGGTGTGCAATCAGTGGCTCACCGTGCCACTCGACCAACCCTTTGTCCTGACCGCCCATGCGCTGGCCGCGCCCGCCCGCTAAAAGCAGAATCGAGCAGGAAGGCAACTGTGTAGGCGAGGTCATGGCGGGTCTCCATGGAGGCGGCAAAATAAAGAGGCGCTGTGATATAACACCGGGCTGTTTCTCCTACAACTGGACGAGCCTATGAAAGCCAAGGCTGATGTACCTTTCGCGCCGCTCAACATCGCGGTGCTGACTGTCAGCGACACCCGTACCCTGGAAACCGACACCTCAGGTCAGGTCTTCGTCGACCGCTTGAGCGCTGCCGGCCACAACCTGGCCGCCCGGGTTCTGCTTAAAGATGACCTGTACAAAATTCGTGCGCAAGTTGCCAACTGGATTGCCGATGATGTCGTGCAGGTCGTACTGATCACCGGGGGCACAGGCTTCACGGGACGCGACAGTACGCCCGAAGCGGTGAGCTGCCTGCTGGACAAGCAGGTCGATGGTTTTGGCGAGCTGTTCCGCCAGATATCGGTGGCGGATATTGGCACCTCAACGGTCCAGTCTCGCGCTCTCGCCGGTCTGGCAAACGGCACGCTGGTCTGCTGCCTGCCAGGTTCGACCAACGCCGTGCGCACCGGCTGGGACGGCATTCTTGCCGAACAACTGGATTCCCGGCACCGGCCGTGCAATTTCGTTCCTCATCTGAAACAGGCGGAACCTTGTGAATCCCGTGGGTAAGCCAGGCAAGGCTGGCAGCTTGATGGCTGTCGAGGTAGCACTGGCGCGCCTGCTGGAAATGGCCGAAGCCTCCTCGATTGTCGAGCGAGAGCGCTTGCCGTTGGCGCAGGTTCAGGGCCGCGTGCTGGCCGAGGACCTGGTTTCGACGCTTGATCTACCGCCATGGCCGAACAGTGCCATGGACGGTTACGCCTTGTGTACAGCAGATTGGACGGGCGAGCCGTTGGTGGTCAGCCAGAAGATTTTTGCCGGCAATGCTCCGGAGCCCTTGAAGCCCGGTACCTGCGCGCGAATCTTCACCGGTGCGCCTGTTCCCGCAGGTGCCGACTGCGTCGAGATGCAGGAAAACGCCGAAGTGCTGGCCGATGAGCGAGTCCGTTTCATCGAAGCGCTGACACCAGGACAAAACATTCGTCCACAAGGCCAGGAAACCACGGTCGGTGAACTGATACTGGCTGCCGGAACGCGCCTTGGGCCGATTGAACAAGGACTGGCTGCTTCGCTGGGATGCGCTGAACTGGAGGTGATTCGGAAGGTTCGCGTTGCGGTCCTGTCCACGGGTGATGAGCTGGTTGAGCCAGGTCAGGCACTGGGGCCAGGCCAGATCTACAACAGCAATCGGGTCTTGCTTTGCAGCTGGTTGCAGCGCCTGGGTTGTGAAGTGATCGACTCCGGTATTCTTCCCGATAACCTTGTTACGACGCGCGAACGCCTCGGAGCGTTAAAAGATGTCGACCTGATATTGTCGACCGGCGGTGTCTCGGTAGGCGAGGCCGACTTTCTGGGCATCGCTTTGCGGGAAGAGGGCGAGCTCACATTGTGGAAACTCGCGATCAAACCAGGCAAGCCGCTGACGGTTGGACAATTCCGCGGGGTTCCGGTGATCGGGCTGCCCGGCAATCCGGCGTCGACCCTGGTGACCTTTGCCTTGTTGGCGCAACCCTATCTCTTGCGTCGCCAAGGCGTGCAAGAGGTTGAACCTTTGAAAATCCAGGTGCCGGCAGGGTTTGTCTGGTCCAAGGCAGGCAACCGGCGTGAGTACTTGCGAGGGCGTCTGGAGAACGGCCGGGCAATCATCTACAAGAACCAGAGCTCGGGTGTATTGCGCAGTGCTGCGTGGGCTGATGGTTTGGTCGAAGTACGGGAAGATCGCACACTGGTGGAGGGAGACAGCGTAGGGTTCATTCCACTAAGCGAAGTGTTGGGCTGATCTCTGTCACACAACGATCACGCTAACCCGGTTGTTCAGACCGGGTTTTGTGTTTATCGCCGCCACTTATTGAGCAAGAAGTGCCACAAGCTGATCGAAACGGCTGTTGGCGATCCACCCCAAAAGCCCGATGACCACGGCTGTTCCACCCGCCGCGTAGGCGAGCCGGTGCTTGATGGATTTGACGTCGCCCCGGACCTCTTCCATGTCCCTGCGGATGTATTTGAGGTGGGTTTCGAGTTCAACGACGCGAGGTTCCATATCGACTTCTCCAGTGGGTTTTGCGCTGTTGTGTCGTTCGGTTTGATAACTGGCCCGTCTCTCTGCGAGCGGTGTGACCGGAGGGGCCGGCAACCTGGTGTCATGGCTTTGCATGGTACGTCCCTGTAATGAATGCTCGTAACCACCAACTTGTACCAATCGCTTTCCTGGGTCAATTGAGCCGATTCCTCACGTTTTGTAAGAAAAAATCCCGCCTTGTAGGACCTCGTTAGCGTTCGACTTGAAATAATTCACTTTTTTGCGACTTTTATGGGGCACAACGGGGTCACATTTCCCATACGCAATTCAATCAGGGGAGTGACCGTAATGGATGAACGCAAGGCGCTGTTGATTCTGCATGGCAAGCAGGCGCTCAACGAGGAAGTTCGGGCGGCGGTCCAGGACAAGCGTGCGCAAGGTTGGGAGTTGGCTGTTCGCCTGACCTGGGAGGCCGGTGATGCGCAGCGATTAGTGGAAGAGGCGCTGGCCGCCGGTTATACGAAGGTCATCGCCGGTGGTGGCGACGGGACATTACGCGATATTGCGGAGGCAATGGCCGGGCACTCGAATCAGGCCAGTCTGGCGTTGATGCCATTGGGAACGGCCAACGATTTTGCCCGCGCGGCCGGTGTCCCTCTGGAGCCTGCTCAAGCCCTGGATCTTCTTGATGCAGAACCGCGGGCCATTGATCTGGGGGAAGTGGGCGGTCAGGTGTTCCTGAATATGGCCACGGGTGGCTTTGGCAGCCAGGTCACGGCGAATACTTCGGAGGACCTGAAAAAAGTACTCGGTGGCGCGGCGTATCTGTTCACCGGCTTATCGCGCTTCAGCGAGTTGCATTCAGCCTATGGCGAGCTGCATGGTCCGGATTTTCAGTGGAGTGGCGAGCTCCTGGCGCTGGGGATCGGTAATGGACGCCAGGCCGGTGGCGGTCATGTGCTGTGTCCGCAGGCCCTGGCGGATGACGGCCTGCTGGATATCAGCATTCTGCCTGCGCCGCAGGAAGTGGTCGGCACATTGAAAAGTCTGCTCGCCGATGGCTTCGGTATCGACAGCATGTTTGTGCGCGCACGCTTGCCATGGGTCGAGATCAAGGTCTCGGAAGGTCTTTACATCAACCTCGATGGCGAGCCGCTTGAAGGTGACAGCTTGCGCTTCTCGGCGCGTCCGGCCGCACTGCGGGTGCATCTGCCCGAGAACTCGCCGCTGCTGAGCGTTCCTGCGGCGATCAATCGTCCAGGCTGATGATTTGCTCGCGAACGGCGAACAGTACCAGGCCCGCCACATCGTAGATCTGCAAGCGTTTCATGATTTGTGAGCGATGGGTCTCAACCGTCTTGATGCTCAGACCCAGGCCGTTGGCGATTTCCCGGGTGGATTTCCCGCGAACGATCAACCGAAGGATTTCCAGCTGGCGCGCCGTCAGGTTGTGCGAATCGGCGGGGTCCGGCTGGTGTTTCTGGTTTCGGGTCAGCGCCTGGTTGATGACGGTATGGGCGATGGCCGGGCTCAGGTAGCGCTCGTTATTGCGCAGGGCATCCAGGGCATGTTCGAGTTCGGTCCCTGTGGTGTCCTTGAGCAGGTAGCCATGCGCGCCGGATTCCAGTGCCTGCATGATCAATGCCGGGTCGGTGTGCATCGACAGAATCAGTACCTTGCTTTGCGGACGGACTCGTTTGAGTCGCTGCAAGGCTTCAAGGCCACCGGTTTCTTTCATGGAAATATCCAGCAGCACGATATCCGGGGACAGCCGCTCGACCATCTCGAGCAACTGTGAGCCGTCGTTGGCTTCACCGATTACCGCGTAGCCGGGAATATCCAGCACCAGGGCGCGCACGCCAGCCCTGATCAGCGAGTGGTCATCCACCAGAAGTAAGTTACAAGTCAATGCATAACCTTTTTCGTACTGGCCCGTTCCAGCGCGCGGGGCGCCCACGGGAAGAGAGCTTCGATTTGAGTGCCTTTTCCGGGCTCGCTGGTCACGCGCAAGGTGCCACCCAACTGGTCGATCCGTTCTGACATCCCGGCCATGCCACGTTGTCCCTCGCGACCCGGGTCGATCGCCGGCGCAAAACCCTGGCCATCGTCACTGATCGACAGTACCAGGCCTAGAGGTTGGCGTTGCAGGCGAACCAACAGATTTTTCGCTTCGGCGTGACGCAATATATTGGTCACTGCTTCCTGGGTGATTCGGAACGCGGCCACGGCCATTTCTTCCGGTATGCCGGTCAGTCGTGAATGGCATTCCAGGCTCCAGTGCACCGGCGTATTGCCGAGGGTCTTGAGCAAATGCGCCCGCAGACTGGCTTCCAGCCCTAGGCTCGTCAACTGCCTGGGGTTGAGAATGGCCGATACGTCACGGACCTTGGTCAGGGTTTCTTCCAGCGTGTCGCAGAGCACGGAACATTGTTCTTGCAGGTCGTCGGGCATTCGGCGTTTGAGCCATTCACTTTGAAGTTTTGCTGCGGTGAGCAATTGGCCAATGTCGTCATGCAATTCCCGGCTGAGTCGATGGCGTTCGTTTTCCTGGACCTTCAATAACCGGTCGGCCAGTTCTTGAGGTTCGAATTTTATGGACTTGCGCGACAGGTAATGCTGCACCCAGACACATGCCAGCACTGCCATATTAAGCAGCAACAGGCCAAGTGGCAGATGAGTGGACAGGCTATAAATCGCCAGGCTGCCAAGCGCCGAGCAGGTACACAGCAACAGTGTGAACCGGCGTGCGTTTTCTCGGGAGGGTGGCCACGTGGTAATTGACTTGAGGCTGGCGTACATAGCGGATGGAGCCAATGGATGTTCGCTGCGGGCAGACCGGTCATATTGACTGACGGGTCTATGTCTGAGTCACTCTGCCATTAATTGACGTCAACTAATGGTCGGCATAATACCACTTAAGATACCGTTGGTCGCGTTTGGTATATATGTCCATACAGTCAGGAAATAAAGGTTTGGACGTTAGTTCCACAATGGAAAAAGTGTGCCGTCAGGAGGGGGTTATTTGTATCGAACTGTCGTCGACAGATATGAAATATTCAATTGCGACATGAGCGTGCTCTAGTTAGTAGAGGGGCATCATGACAATAAGAATACTAATCATCACATAGTTATCAGAAAATTAAGCCTGGCGTTCCGAATAGGTAACGAGCGTAAACGGTTTGGAATTAGCCTGCGGCTGAAACTGGCTTTGCCCGACCTGAAAGGCAAAAGCCTCGATCAGCGATGTCTGTTCGCTGTCGTCCAGGCTGAGTTGGCCAGTGTTCTGATCAATCAGTTCGAGTTGCCACGCCATTAATGTGAAGCAGTCCTTGAGTGCACTCAGCGCCTGATCGTGCAGGTCCACATGATTCTGGGCTTGGTTCAGCAGGCCATGAATGTGCAGGGAAAACTCCGAAACGGCGACGAGGGCGAGGGCATCGGCCCTGCTGGCCAGTTTGAGGAGAGTGCCCATCATGCAGTCGATGGCATCCTTGTCATTGCTGATCAATTGCAAATGACTCAGACACTCCTCCGATTTGGCCAGGAGCGTTTCAGCCTCGACGAGAAACTCCGGGAGTCGCTGAATCCACTCTTTACGGTTCGGCATGATTATCTCCACAACGTCATGTCAAATGAGGGAATGTCGTGTGTGTCGGCGAGGACGATCAGTGCTCTGGCGTTGCAGTGCCGTTGTGAGATCGCGCTTCGTCCGGCCCGGAGGCAGGCAGGGAAACTCGAGAGGGTGGATGGCCACTGACCTGCGATCGCACACAAAAGCCTGACTCCGTTCATGCAATGAGAATGGCGTCACATTAATGGCTATTAGATATTGCGAATATCAGGTTGGGCCTGATTGTTACTAGGGGATTCCCTTACGCGCGGGAACCTTGCGTGCGAACTGTTGTCGCGCGGCAGGGATTTGAAGCTGATGAATCGACGGGCGCAGTAAAGCATGATGTTAATGTGACATCAATGCCTGCGCGTGGCATTTTGTATGGGGGTCAAGGTCCGGCCAAAACAGCCGATAACCTTCTTTAGTGAATTCATCAGAACAAGCCCAGGAGTCATTGATGGCCGGCATTCTCGACACGGTAGACCAACGCACGCAACTGGTGGGTGAGAATCGCCTGGAAATTCTCATGTTCCGGCTGGCTGGCCGGCAATTGTTCGCGATCAACGTTTTCAAGGTTCAGGAAGTCTTGCAGCTGCCGAAGCTGACCCTGATGCCGCAGCGTCACCCGTTTGTTTGCGGCGTCGTCAATCTGCGTGGCCAGACATTGCCGGTCATTGACCTGTCCCAAGCCATCGGCATGCGCCCGCTGGTGCCAAGCCCGACCAGCACGATCATCGTCACCGAGTACAACCGTTCGGTGCAGGCCTTCCTGGTCGGCGGCGTGGACCGTATCGTCAACATGAACTGGGAAGCCATCCTGCCACCGCCGACCAGCGCCGGCCGCCAGCATTACCTGACGGCCATCAGTAAGGTCGACGATCAACTGGTGGAAATCATTGACGTCGAGAAAGTCCTGGCGGAAATCGTCCCGTACAACGCCAAGGTGTCTCGCGAGAAACTCGACGACCCGGTCCTGGAGCGCGCCCGTGGCCGCGAAGTGCTGCTGGTGGACGACTCCAACGTAGCGCTCTCGCAACTGCGCGACACCCTCGGGCAGTTGGGCGTGAAAATGCACATTGCCAGTGATGGCCTGAAAGCACTAAACATGCTCAAGAACTGGGCCGACACTGGCGTCAACATGACCGACAAGCTGTTGATGGTCTTCACCGACGCGGAAATGCCGGAAATGGACGGCTACCGCCTGACCACCGAGATCCGCAACGACCCACGCCTGCGCGGCCTCTACGTGGTGCTGCACACGTCGCTGTCGGGTAGTTTCAACGATTCGATGGTCAAGAAGGTCGGCTGCGACAACTTCCTCTCCAAGTTCCAGCCGGACAAACTGGTCGACGTGGTGCGCCAGCGCCTGATGCTCGACGAAGTGCCAGCCTGATTCACGGGTTACCTGTAGGAGCGAGCCTGCTCGCGATGGTCTTGAATGCGCCGCGTCTAGTCGGAGAGTGTGCGTCATCGTTAACGACCATCGCGAGCAGGCTCGCTCCTACAGGTAGGCATGTTGGCCTTTGATTCGGCGATCAAGCTCGTATAGGGTGACGTTTTTTGCCCACCAGGGAGCTGGCCATGCTGCGTCTGAGCGCGCTTTATCGTTTTCCGTTGAAATCCGGCAAGGGCGAGTCCCTGCAGCAGGTCAGCCTCGACAAACTGGGGTTGGACGGTGATCGACGCTGGATGCTGGTGGACGAGGCCAGCGGGCGTTTCCTGACCCAGCGTGCGGTCGCACAGATGAGCCAGTTGTCGGCGTTATGGAACGCCCGCGGTGGCTTGACCCTCAGCGCTCCCGGCCACTCGCCGATCGATATTGCCTTGCCCGCCAGCGACGCTGAACTGCGCGGTGTGACCATCTGGCGCGACACCTTGCGTGTCCCCGATGCGAGTAACGAGGCCGCGGCCTGGGTCAGTGAATTCATCGGCAAGCCAACGCGCCTCGTGCAAGTGCCGCTGGATCGCGCGCGCACCACTCAGGCCGGTTACGGCAAGGACGACGATCAGGTGGCTTTTGCCGATGGTTTCCCGTTGTTGCTGATCGGGCAGGCGTCTCTGGAAGACTTGTCGCGCAAGGTCGGGCGTTCGCTGGAAATGCTGCGCTTCCGGCCGAATCTGGTGATCGAGGGCAGTGAGGCCTATGCCGAAGATGGCTGGAAGCGTATCCGCATCGGCGATGTCGAGTTTCGTGTGGTCAAGCCGTGTTCGCGTTGCATCCTGACCACCATCGACCCGCAAACCGGCGTGCGCAGTGATGATCGTGAGCCGCTGGCGACCCTACAGAAATACCGGGCCCAGGAAGACGGCGCGATGTTTGGCCAGAATCTGGTCAACGATGGCAATGGCCAGCTCGAAGTGGGCATGCCGGTCACGGTCCTGGAGTAAGCGACCCTGAATGAAAAATGCCCGTGTCCAAGGACACGGGCATTTTTTTTGCGCTGTGAAACCCGGGGGGTTAGCCGCGGTATTCGCACAGGTAAGCGGTGTCGACGGCCACTTTCAGCTGGAATTTGCTGTTGGCTGGCACGTTGAACTGGCTGCCGGCGGCGAAGGTTTCCCAGTCGGAGCTGTCCGGCAGCTTGACGGTCAGGGCGCCGGAAACCACGTGCATGATTTCACGCTGGCTGGTGCCGAATTCGTATTCGCCCGGAGCCATGACGCCGATGGTCGCGGGACCTTCAGCGGTGCCAAAGGCGATCGACTTGACGGTGCCGTCGAAGTACTCGTTGACTTTAAACATGGGCGATTCCTCGAAAAGGGCTAAAAAGGGCCGGCCAGTATGCACAAGGCTCCGGGCGACGTCACCTCTCTAGAGGGGCAGAATCAGCGGCAACAGACGCGCTGTATTGCGCGCATCCTCCAGCGCCCGGTGCTGCTGGCCACTGAACTGCATGCCCGCCAGTTGCAGCGCGCCGTTGAGCCCCAGCGGACGTTCCAGGCGTCGGGCCTTGGCGAAGCGCTGCTTGAGGTTCATGTGCGGCACGCGGCTCAGCTGGCTGTCGAGTTGCAGACGCTCCCATTCCTGAATCAGTTGCTTGCGGTCGTAATCGCCCCAACTCGCCCAGCCTTCCAGTCGGGAATGGTGCTGGCCGAGCCAGCGCTCGAAGGCCGGCCAGACGTCGGTCAGCGGTTGTGCGCTGTCGATGTTGGCCTGGGTGATGTGAGTCAGTTCCCGGCAAAACGGCGTGAGCAGGGGGCGACGCAACGGGCGTACGAAACGCTGGAAATGATCCTGCTCGCGTCCCTGGCGGTCGACCAGGGTGGCGCCGATTTCGATGATTTCCATTTCCGTGACCGGCCAACCGCCTTCGTCGGTGGTGGCTTCCAGATCTATGACCAGCCAGTGAGGCATTGCAGGGTTCCTGGTATCCGCATCCTGATAGCGCTTGAGCGTAGCCAAACCCGGCGCATCCGCCTAGCGGGTTATTCGACCTCCAACAAAATCTGACGATTTTTTACCTGATCACCGACCCGGACCTGCAGCCGCTTGAGCACGCCATCGATGCCCGATTTCAGCGGATGCTCCATTTTCATGGCCTCCAGCACCACCAGCAGCTGCCCTTTGCTGACCGGGCTGCCTTCAGCGACCAGCACGTCGACGATCGCGCCGTCCATCGGTGCCTTGAGGGTGCCGGAGCTGACGCTGGCCAGCCCACTGATCTGCGCTTGCGTACGATCCTCCAGACGCAGGCTGCCGGGGCGGGTAAACAGCGAGAGTTGCCCAGCCGCCAGACGGTAGGCGTGACGCTGGCGGATGCCGTTGATGTCCAGGGTGGCCCAGCGCCCGTCGCACTGGATAACGCTCAGTTCGAGGGCCTGTCCGGCAACATGAATCCGGTACGGTTCGCCCGGCACCGCGTCCAATTGCACCGGCCAATCCCGATCTTCCACGCCGATGCGGTAATGCAGCGGCACACTGGCGTTGTTGCGCCAACCGGCCAGTGCGGTGGAGTGAACCTGGGCGGACGCGTAATAGAACAGCGCCGCCGCAATCGCCAGTTCCTCGATCTTGGGTTCGTGGGGATGCAGGCAAGGATGATCGGCGAAATGGGTCGGAATAAACCCGGTGCTGAACTCACCGCTGATGAACTGCGGATGTTCCAGCAGGCCGGCGAGCAAACGCTGATTGCTCGGCAGGCCCAGCAGCACGCTGTCCTGCACGGCCCGCAGCAACTTGCGGCGGGCTTCTTCACGGGTGGCGCCATGCGCAATGATCTTGCCCAGCATCGGATCGTAGAACGGGCTGACCTGCTGGCCTTCGATCAAGCCATGGTCGATGCGCACGCCGCTCTGCAAGGCCGGTTCCCAAGTGGTAATGCGCCCGGTTTGTGGCAGAAAGCCCTGGCTCGGGTCTTCGGCATACAGCCGCACCTCCATGGCGTGGCCGTTGAGTTGCACCTGTTCCTGGCGCAGCGGCAACGGCAGGCCTTCGGCGACGTGCAGCTGCCAGGCCACCAGATCCAGGCCCGTGATCAGTTCTGTCACCGGGTGTTCCACCTGCAACCGGGTGTTCATTTCCAGAAAGTAGAACTGCCCGCGCGCATCCAGCAGAAATTCAACGGTGCCGGCGCCGACGTAATTCACTGCGCGACCCGCCTTCAGCGTCGCTTCGCCCATGGCTTGGCGCAGTTCGGCGGTCATGACCGGGCAGGGCGCTTCCTCGATGACTTTCTGGTGGCGACGCTGGATCGAACAGTCACGCTCGCCGAGGTAGATCAGGTTGCCCTGCTGGTCGCCGAACAGCTGAACCTCGACGTGACGCGGATCGATCAGCGCTTGTTCGAGGATCAACTCATCGCTGCCAAACCCATTCATCGCTTCGGAGCGCGCGGTGCGAATCTGTGCCAGCAGGTTGGCGGCATCGTGCACCAGACGCATGCCGCGTCCGCCACCGCCGGCGCTGGCCTTGATCATCAGCGGAAAGCCGATGCGCTCGGCTTCGCGGCTCAGGGTTGCGTCGTCTTGTTCGGCGCCCTGATAGCCGCTGATGCACGGCACACCGGCGTCGAGCATGGCGAGTTTCGACAGGCGTTTGCTGCCCATCAACTCGATGGCGTCCGGGCTGGGCCCGATGAAGGTGATGCCGGCGTGTTGGCAGGCGCGGGCGAATTCGGCGTTTTCCGAGAGAAAGCCGTAGCCGGGGTGAATGGCGTCAGCGTTGGTGCGGCGGGCTGCATCGAGAATCGCCGGGATGTTCAGGTAAGACTGCTGCACCGGGGCCGGGCCGATGTTGACGGCTTCGTCGGCGATCTGGACATGCAGGGCATCGGCATCGGCGTCGCTGAAGATGGCGACGGTGCGGTAGCCCAGGGCTTGAGCCGTGCGCTGGATGCGGCAGGCGATTTCACCACGATTGGCGATCAGGATTTTTTTCAGGGCGGGCATTGGGTTATTCCCTTGGTGTTTGCGGTGAAGGTGATGGCCTCATCGCCGGCAAGCCGGCTCCTACAGGTTGTTCATCAGACCGTGTAGGAGCCAGCTTGCTGGCGATTTTTTTATGGCGCCCACCCCGGTTTGCGTTTTTGCACAAAGGCCATCGTGCCTTCGACGCCTTCAGCCCCGGTCACCGCTTCGCTGAACCACTCGGCCGCTTCATCCAGCAACGCGTCCGCAGGTTGCCCCGCGCTGGCCAGCAACAGTTTTTTGGTCATCGCATTCGCCCCCGGCGCACAGCACAGCACGTGAGCCAGAATTTCATCCAGACGTTCGGCCAGCGCTTGTGCATCATGCTCGACAAAATGCACCAGCCCCATACGCCGCGCCTGTGTGCCGTCGAACCGTGCCGCGGTCAGGGCCAGCCGCCGAGCCTGGGTCAAGCCGATGCGCTGAACCACAAACGGCGCGATCTGTGCCGGCAACAGGCCGAGGCTGGTTTCCGGCAGGCCGAACTGCGCCTGGTGATCCGCCAGGGCGACATCGCTGACGCACGCCAGCCCAAAACCACCGCCGAGCACCGCGCCTTGCAGCACCGTGATCACCACTTGCGGCGCGTGCTGCACTTCCTGCAGCAACGCGCCGAACGCGCGGTTCAAGTCGCGATAGGCGTTTGCGCCTTGAGCACGGGCACTGGCCATGTCCTTGATGTCGCCACCGGCGCAGAAATGCCCGCCGGCACCGCCGATGACCAGGGCACGGATGCCACGGTCATCACCCACCGCCGCCAGCACGGAGCGTAACTCCGCGACCATCTGCAGGCTCATCGCATTGCGGCTTTCCGGGCGGTTGAGGGTGATGTGCAGCACGCCGTTATGCGGTTCGAGCAACAGCGTCTGGCAAACCGGCAGGCTGTTCATTTCTTTTTCCCCGGCAGGATGCCCATGAGTTTGCAGATGATCCCCAGCATGATTTCGTCGGCACCGCCGCCGATCGAAACCAGCCGCACATCGCGGTAGGCACGGGCCACCGGGTTGTCCCACATGAAACCCATGCCGCCCCAATATTGCAGGCAACTGTCGCTGACCTCGCGGCCCAGTCGCCCGGCCTTGAGTTTGGCCATCGATGCCAGGCGCGTGACATCCTGGCCTTTGATGTATTGCTCGGTAGCCTGATAAACCAAGGCCCGCAGGCATTCGATTTCGGTTTGCAGTTCGGCCAGGCGGAAGTGGATGACCTGATTGTCGATCAGCGCACTGCCGAAGGTTTTGCGCTCCTTGCAGTACTCGATGGTGCTGTCGATGCAGTATTCCAGGCCCTTGATCATGTTCGCCGCGCCGAACAGGCGTTCCTCCTGGAACTGCAGCATCTGCATCATGAACCCCGCGCCCTCATGCCCGATGCGATTGCGTTGCGGCACGCGCACGTTGTCGAAAAACACCTGGGCGGTTTCCGAGCTGCGCATGCCGAGCTTGTCCAGGTGTGAGCTGAGGCTGATACCGGGGCTGTTCATCGGCACCATGATCAGCGACTTGTTGATGTGCGGTTTGTCGTCCGACGTGTTGGCCAGCAGGCAGATGAAGTCGGCGCTCGGTGAGTTGGTGATCCACATTTTGCTGCCGTTGATCACGTAGTCGTCGCCGTCCTTGCGCGCGGTGGTTTTCAACCCGGCCACGTCGGACCCGGCACCGACTTCGGAGACGCCGATGCAACCGACCTGTTCGCCGGTGATGGCGGGGCGCAGGAATTCTTCACGCAGCTCATCGGAACCGAATCGCGCCAGGGCCGGCGTGCACATGTCGGTCTGCACGCCGATGGACATCGGGATCCCGCCGCAGTGAATGGTGCCGAACTCTTCGGCGGCGACAATCGAGTAGCTGTAGTCGAGCCCCATGCCGCCGAATTTTTCCGGTTTGGAGATCCCCAGCAAACCGAGTTCACCGGCCTTGCGGAAGATATCGTGGATCGGAAAACGTCCGGCCTTTTCCCACTCGTCGATGTGCGGGTTGATCTCGTGATCGACGAACTGGCGAACGGTGCGGCGCAGTGCTTCGTGTTCCTGGGTGAAGATCATTTTTATTGTTCTCCTCTGGCCGGTTCAGAACCGGGCTACGCCAAAACTGTTGGTTTGCAGCGGCCGCATGTCCGCTTCATGACAGATGTCGAGCAAGTAACCGAGCAAGGTCCGGGTGTCGCGAGGGTCGATCAAGCCGTCGTCCCACAGATTGGCGCTGCCATACAGCGCGGTGGACTGGCTGTCGAGTTTCTGCGCGGTGACCTGCTCCAGCATGTCGAGCATTTTCGGGTCGGGCACCAAGCCGTCCTTGAGTTGCTTGGCCTCGGTGACGATTCGCAGCACCTTGCCGGCCTGCGCGCCACCCATCACCGCCGTGCGGCTGTTGGGCCAGGCAAAGATGAAGCGCGGATCGAGGCCGCGACCGCACATCGCGTAGTTGCCGGCGCCATAGGAGCCACCGACGACGATCGTCAGTTTCGGCACCCGGGCGTTGGCCACCGCCTGGATCATCTTGGCGCCGTGCTTGATCACGCCTTGCTGCTCCGATTCGGTGCCGACCATGAAGCCGGTGGTGTTGTGGAAGAACAACAGCGGCGTGCGGCTCTGGTCGCAGAGCTGAATGAACTGCGCCGCCTTGCTCGCGCCTTTGGGCGTGATCGGGCCGTTGTTGCCGATGAAACCACAGGCGCGGCCCTCGATCTGCAGATGGCCGCAGACCGTCTGCTGATCGAACTCGCCCTTGAATTCGAGGAAGTTCGAACCGTCGGCGATCCGCGCGATGATTTCCCGAACGTCGTAGGGTTTTTTCGGGTCATCGGGAATCAGCCCGAGCAGCTCGTCGATGGGGTAGAGCGGTGCTTCCCACGGACGTTCGGGCAACCACGGCAGCTGATCATTCCACGCCAGCAAGCGGACAATTTCTCGCACCTGACGCACGCCGTCGGCATCGTTTTCGGCGAGGTATTCAGCGGTGCCAGCGGTTTGCGCATGCATCTCGGCACCGCCCAGTTCCTCGTCGGTGGCGATTTCGCCGGTAGCCGCCTTGAGCAAGGGCGGGCCGGCGAGAAACAGTTTGGCCTTGCCGCGCACCACCACCACGTAGTCCGACAGCCCGGGCTGATACGCACCGCCCGCTGTGGCGGAGCCGTGGACCACGGTGATCTGCGGCAGCCCCATGGCCGACATCCGCGCCTGGTTGGCAAAGCTGCGTGCGCCTTCGACGAAAATCTCCGCTGCGTAATTGAGGTTCGCACCGCCGCTCTCGGCGAGGGTGATCACCGGCAGCCTGTTCTCCATCGCGATCTGTTGCAGACGCAGGGACTTTTTCAAGCCACTGGGGGAAATCGTCCCGCCCTTGATGGCGCTGTTGTTGGCGACCACCAGGACCCGGGCGCCGGACACGTAGCCGATCCCGGCGATCAAGCCACCGCCGGCCGAGCTGCCGTCCTTGTCGTCATGCAACTTATAGCCGGCCAGGCTCGCCAGTTCGAGAAACGGCGCGCCGGGGTCAAGCAACAAATTAAGGCGTTCGCGGGGCAGCAGTTGCCCGCGCTTGTCGAATTTGGGCTTGGCTTCGGCGGCCTTGTTCAGCAGGTTCTGTTCGAGCTGGCGGACGTGCTCGATCCCGGCGAGCATCGCGGCTCGATTTTGGGCGAACTGTTCGCTGAGCGGGTCGATCTGCGTCTGAATCACCGGCATGGCTTATTCCTTGTCCTTAAGCACGTCAGGTAAGTAGGCGCGGTGGAAACCGTTGTACGACTCACTGTTCGAAGCCTTGTGAATCGGCCACGCCCGCCCGCCAAGGCTGGCGGCACCGTCGATGCGCAAAGTGCTGCCACTGACAAACGCCGCCGCCGGACTGAGCAGGAACACGATCGCCGCGCTGACTTCCGATTCGGTGCCGATGCGCTTGAGCGGCACGTGTTCGCGCAAAGTCGGGATCACCGCTTTGAACGCGCCTTCGTAGGTGTCCATGCCGCTGGACGCGATCCAGCCCGGCGCTACCGCGTTGACCCGCACGCCGGCGTAACCCCATTCGAACGCGGCGGTCTTGGTCAGGTTGTCCATGCCCGAACGCGCCGCGCCCGAGTGGCCCATGCCGGGCATGCCGCCCCACATGTCAGCGAGCATGTTGACGATGGCACCGCCGTGTTTGCTCATGGACTGGTTGAACACTTCCCGGGCCATCAGGAAACCGCCCACCAGGTTGGTGCGCATCACGGTTTCGAAACCCTTCTGGTTGATCGAGGCCAGCGGCGACGGGTATTGGCCACCGGCATTGTTGACCAGCCCGTGAATCGGCCCGTATTGGCGGATCAGTTCGCTGACCAGATGCCTGACCGCTTCTTCCTCGCGGATATCGCAGGTCATCCAGTCCGCCTTGCCGCCGTCTTCGGCAATCTCGGCGGCGACGCTTTTCAGTTTGTCGGCCTTGCGCCCGATCAACAGCACATGGGCACCGAGGGCCGCCAGCTCATGGGCGGTGCAGCGTCCAATGCCGCTGCCGCCACCAGTGACGATGATGTTTTGGCCGGCAAACAGATCGGCTTTGAAAATCGAATCGTAGGCCACGGCGGCAGTCCTCTAGTTGACCTGGTCGGCGATGCGCTGAGGCACCGGAATCTGGATATCCAGCAGTTGTTGGGCGAACGCCTTGCCTTGAGGATCGATCCGCAGGCTGGCCACACCGCCTCCGCCCAGGGCGTTTTCCAGCAGAAAGTTGAGGCTGTGGCTGGCGGGCAGGTACCAGCGTTCGACGCGCCCGTGAATCGGGTCGAGCACGTGGCTCATCCAGTCGACGATCACTTCCGGGGTCAAGGCCTCGGCGATCCATGGCAGGTACTCCGGATCCCGGGCCATGACGCCGATGTTGCTGTGATTGCCCTTGTCGCCGGAACGCGCGACCGCCAGTTTGATCAGCGCCACGCTGGCGTCGGCGCGGCCTGCGGGTTTCGGTGGCTCGAACGGCACGGGCAGGTTGGCGGTGGCGAGCGAATCGAGAGCGGGCAGGGCGCACGGATGGCGTTGACCGTTGAGATCAATCTCCAGCGTGCAGGCGTTTTTGTCGATGAGGAACGAGAACAGGCGGATCAGCGGATACACCGTCGGCCGCCCGCCGACGATCCCGGTCAGGCCTGGCGCCATGCCGGTGGCGGCCTGGGCGATTTCCCGGGAGAACACGATCAATGCCTGCTTGTTCGGATGGCGCACGGCGAGTTTGATCACCACCTCGCGGCTGTCCTGGCGCTGGCCGTGAGGGCCGTATGTCGCCTCGCTGCCGAGCAGTTCGATGTTCACTTCGCTGTAGGGAGCCCAGCCGCGCTGGCTGAAGATGTCCGAGGTTTTGTTGATGATCGCTTCGCTGACCCTGCGAGCCTTGGCCACCGCATCGATCCCGGCGATCAGGCAACTGGCGGTGCAGCGGAAACCGTCCGGATACGTCGCACTGACCTTGTACTGATCGGTGGGCGGCAGGCCTTTGGCGCCGTGCACCCGGACCGCGTTCTTGCCTTGTTGCTGAAGTTTGACCTGGGTGAAATCGCAAATTACATCAGGCAGCAGATAGGCCTGCGGGTTGCCGATTTCATACAGCATTTGTTCGCCGACGGTGAGCGGCGTGACCAGGCCGCCGGAACCTGGCGGTTTGCTGACGATGAACTGGCTGTCGGCGCTGACTTCGACGATGGGGAAACCGATGTGCTCGTAGTCGGGAACATCGCGCCAGTCGGTGAAGTTGCCGCCGGTACACTGGGCGCCGCATTCGATGATGTGGCCGGCCAGGGCGGCTTGGGCGAGCTTGTCGTAATCGTGCCAGGACCAGCCGAATTCATGCACCAGCGCAGCGCTGACCACGGCGCTGTCGACCACACGCCCGGTGATGACAATGTCCGCCCCCAGGCGCAGGGCTTCGACAATCCCCGGCGCACCGAGGTAGGCGTTGGTGGACACGCACATCGACGGCAACGGCGCGCCGCTGAACATTTCGTGGAGGCCAAGGGTGCCGAGCTGTTTGAACTGCGGTTGCAAGTCATCGCCCAGCAGCACGGCGATTTTCACCGCCACCCCGGCCTTGTCGCAGGCCGCCTGCAGTGCCGCGGCGCAGGCTTGCGGATTGACGCCGCCGGCATTGCTGATGACGCGGATGTTCTGTTCGGCGAGTGTTCCCAGCAGGGGCGTGAGGACTTCGATGAAGTCGCTGGCGTAACCGGCCTGCGGATCCTTCATTCGCGCGCCGGCCATGATCGACAGGGTGATCTCGGCCAGGTAATCGAACACCAGATAGTCCAGATGCCCGCCTTCCACCAGTTGCGCGGCGGCGGTCGAGGTGTCGCCCCAGAAGGCGCTGGCGCAACCGATGCGGATCGTTTCAGGCACTGCCTTTTCCATAGCCACCTCCCACAAACGTGCGTCGAGACTACCAAGCAAGCGCTTGGTTTGTAAATGCCTCGAATATCTTCTGCCCGAGCGCTTGCTTGGTTGCGTTCGCCAGCTTAAATTGCCCGCGCAACCCCGCTGTTTTTCAGCGGTGAACTCGACTGTAGGAGAGAACGGGTGGACGAGCAAAAAGCCCTGAGGGTCATGCGAGAACTGGTCGACAGCGGCCAGTTGACCGATCCCGACAGCGCCCGCGGCAAACTGCTGCAAGTGGCGGCTCACCTGTTTCGCAATAAAGGCTTTGAGCGCACCACGGTCCGCGACCTGGCGGGCGCCGTGGGCATTCAGTCGGGCAGCATTTTCCATCACTTCAAAAGCAAGGACGAAATCCTGCGGGCGGTGATGGAAGAGACCATTCGTTACAACACCGCGTTGATGCACGCCGCACTGGCCGAGGCCGGCAACGTGCGCGAGCGTGTGCTGGCGCTGATCCGCTGTGAATTGCAGTCGATCATGGGCGGCAGCGGCGAGGCCATGGCGGTGCTGGTGTATGAATGGCGTTCGCTGTCCGAAGACGGCCAGGCAAAGGTCCTGGCGCTGCGCGACATTTACGAAGAACTCTGGTTGCAAGTGCTGGGCGAAGCCAAGGACGCCGGGTTTATCCGTGGCGATGTCTTCGTTACCCGACGTTTCCTGACCGGTGCGCTGTCCTGGACGACCACCTGGTTTCGCGCTGGAGGCAGCATGAATCTCGATCAATTGGCCGATGAGGCGTTGATTCTGGTGCTGGAAGAGAAACAATAGATTGCGCAGGCCCGGTGGAAACTGGCTAAGTAGCCGAAACCGCCTAGCTTGAATGGATTGATGCGTATTTTTATGGGGAGTGGGTTGTTTTGATGTCTTCGCCAATTCGGACGGCTTCGCGGCTTTTGCTGGCGGCGCTTGCGGCGTTGTGGGTACTGCCTTCGCCTGCTGCGTCACTGGTACGCATCGGGGCCGCACATTTCCCGCCTTATACCGTGCGCCCCGAGTCCGGTGCCGACACCGGCCTGTTGCCGCAATTGGTCGAAGCGCTTAATGCCTCGCAAAGCGACTATCAGTTTGTGCTGGTACCGACTTCCATTCCCCGACGCTTTGGTGACTTCAAGCAGGGCCGGGTGGACATGGCGATTTTCGAAAACCCGAACTGGGGCTGGAAAGACATCCCCCACACCAGTGTCGACATGGGCCTGGAAGACGCCGAGATTTTTGTCGCGCAACGACTGCCGAATCGTCAGCAGGATTATTTCGCCGACCTTACCGGCAAGCGCCTGGCCTTGTTCAGCGGCTATCACTACGAATTCGCCAACTTCAATGCCGATCCTAAAGTCCTTGCGCAAAACTACAACGCCACGCTGACCTATTCCCACGACAGCAACCTGCTGATGGTGCTGCGCGGTCGCGCCGACATTGCCCTGGTGACGCGCTCCTACCTGAGCGATTACCTGTTGCGTAACGAGAAAGTCGGCGACCAGTTGCTGGTCTCCGATCGAGTCGATCAGGTCTATCACCACTACGCCATTCTGCGCCCGGCCTCACCCATCAGTGGCGAAGCCTTCGGCAAGCTGCTGCAACGGCTGCGGGACAACGGCCAGATGCTGAAAATTTTCGATCCGTACAAGATCGCGGTGGTGCCGGTTCCGGGCAACTGAGTTGCGCGCTTCAAATCGAGTGTTTGCCGACTTCGCCTAAATTTTCCGCGCTGGCTCACGTCACATCGTTGAACTGTCGACGATTACCGTGAGCCCGACCCATGCCCGATCTGAATGACCTGACTGTCCTGACCTTGCCGACGGGCAGTCGCCTTGTTGCTGAAGAAAGCGAAAACCATCTGGCGCTGAGCCTGGACATGCAGCCGCCGATTTCCCTGCGCCTGAAGCGCGAACCGGAATGGCAAGTGCAGGTCGAGGTGCGCGTCGACACCCGCGCCGTGTGGGCCGCCAGTTACTGGCTGTTTGCTCGCAACCCGGAGTGCCAGCGCCTGACCTGGTTTCTGGAAGATGTTCCTTCGGAAGCCTTGCTCAGCGGATTGCTGATCCCTAGCGGAATTGCCGGCCAGTACCATTGCGAGCGCACGCTGTTCTGGCAATTGCCCCAACCCTGGCTGGGCACATCGCTGACCAGCGGCTATCCGCAGCAAAAGGTGATCAGCGGCGGCAAGCGTCATCCACGGCGTCCGGTGAAACCGCGAGGCGAAGTCTATCGGCGTTTCGATGCCCGGCTGGGCGCGTGGATTTCCCTGCGAACGGTGGACATTGACCAGGACCTGGCGCGGTTCAACCGCTGGCAAAACAGTGCGCGGGTCGCCAGTTTCTGGCAGGAAGAGGGCAGTCTCGAACAGCATCGCGAGTACTTGAGCAAACTCGAAGCCGATCCCCACACCGTGACGCTGATCGGCTGTTTCGACGATCAGCCGTTTGCCTACTTCGAAGCGTATTGGGCCAAGGAAGACCGGATCGCGCCGTTCTATGACGCGGATGATTATGACCGTGGCATTCACATGCTCGTCGGCGAGGAAAACCATCGCGGTCCGCACAAGGTGGCGAGCTGGTTATCGGCGTTGACGCATTATCTGTTTCTTGATGATCCGCGTACCCAACGGCTGGTCGCCGAGCCGCGTGCCGATAACGCGAAGATGATCGGTTACATGCAGGGGCAGCGGTTTTACTGCGAGAAAGAGTTCGACTTCCCGCACAAGCGCGCGGCGTTGATGGTGGTGGGGCGGGAGCGGTTTTTTGAGCGGTGTGTGTTGGCGTGACGGGTAGGGCTCAAGGTCTGTGGTGGCCTTGAGTCAGCTTTCGCGAGCAGGCTCGCTCCCACAATGGAGCGCATTCCAACTGTGGGAGCGAGCCTGCTCGCGAAAGGAGCGATAAGGTTTTCAGATCTTATCGACGGGCGAAAGTGTCCGCGCGGCTGCCCGACACTTTGCGGCAATGCACCAGCGCGTCGCGGATCATGAAGTTCACCAGGGTCGGCGAAACGCCGAGTTCCTTGGCGATGTCTTTCTGCGGCACGCCGTGCAGGCGATACATCTCGAAGGCGTAACGGGTGCGGCTCGGCAGCTCCGTCAGCGCGTCGGCGATGTTTTCCAGGGTCGAGAAATTGATGTGCGAGGTTTCCGGCGAAGCGCCTTGAATCACCACGTTCAATCCTTCCTCTTCAGGCCCCGAATACTTCTGCTCCAGCGCCTGTTTGCGGTAGTGATCGATCGCCAGGTTGCGCACGATCTGGAACAGGTAACTGAGCTGAGCCTTGATCGAGGACGTGATTTGCGGCGCCGATTGCAGGCGGAAGAACGCATCTTGAACCACATCTTCGGCACGTGACCGGCAGCCGGTAATACGGGCGGCAATCTTGACCAGGATCAGTCGATTGTCCACGAATGCCTGAAGTAGCGGTGAATCGCACCTGCTTGTGGATACTTGTTCCGTCATGGAAATCACCTTGCTGCAAATGGGGTCGGTGGGACTGCACAGGTTTCGGAGCCGTCCTACACATCGAGCGACAAATTATTCTGAATGATAATGATTGTCAATTGAGAAAGAGAACTAATGCTTCTCAATGGTGCAGGAGTGCGAACTGCGACACGCTGATGCCTTTGCTCGCAGCGTCTGCCTGCGGTGCCCGCCCCCGTTGACGATCCAGCCTGCCGACTAATTATTTCAAGACGTCATCCGTTCTCATTGGTGAATGGAACAGCGCAATCCTCATACCCCTGTAGGAGCGAGCTTGCTCGCGATGGTCGCCAACGATGGCGATGGGAGTCTGACACCCCGCGGCGTCCTCCTTTTTTCGCGAGCAAGCTCGCTCCTACAGCCGAATTCAGGCAGGAAACCTCATGACCGACGCATTCGAAATCCCTGGCACACTGGTCCAAGCCCTTCAGCGCCGCGCGGCCCTGACGCCGGATCGGGTGGCCTTGCGTTTTCTCGCCGAAACCCCGGATCAGACGGTGGTGCTCAGTTATCGCGAGCTCGATCAACGGGCGCGCACCATTGCTGGCGCGTTGCAGGCCGAAACCGATTTTGGTGATCGCGCGGTGCTGCTGTTTCCTAGTGGCCCGGATTACGTCGCGGCGTTTTTTGGTTGCCTGTATGCCGGTGTGATCGCGGTGCCGGCTTATCCGCCGGAGTCGGCCAAGCGTCATCATCAGGAGCGCTTGCTGTCGATCATCAGCGACGCCGAACCGCGCCTGCTCTTGACCAGCGCTGGTCTGCGCGATGCCTTGCAGCACATCGAAGGCGCGCCACCGCTGCTGTGTGTCGACACGCTTGATGGCGCGCTGGCCGCCCAGTGGAGCGAGCCGAACCTCGAAGACGACGACATTGCCTTCCTGCAATACACCTCGGGTTCCACCGCGTTGCCGAAAGGCGTGCAAGTCAGCCACGGCAACCTGGTCGCCAACGAGCTGTTGATCCGCCACGGTTTCGGCATCGACCTGAACCCTGAAGACGTGATCGTCAGCTGGTTGCCGCTGTACCACGACATGGGCTTGATCGGCGGTCTGTTGCAGCCGATTTTCAGCGGCGTGCCGTGCGTCTTGATGTCGCCGGCGTACTTCCTCGGCCGGCCGTTGCGCTGGCTGGAAGCGATCAGCGAGTACGGCGGCACCATCAGCGGCGGGCCGGATTTTGCCTATCGACTGTGCAGCGAGCGCGTCAGTGAGTCGGCGCTGGAGCGCCTCGATCTCAGCGGCTGGCGCGTGGCGTATTCCGGCTCCGAACCGATTCGTCTCGACACCCTGGAGCGTTTCGCCGAGAAGTTCGCCGCGTGCGGTTTCACCCCGGACAGCTTCATGGCGTCCTACGGCCTGGCGGAAGCCACCCTGTTCGTTGCCGGTACGCCGCGAGGCCAAGGCATCGGCCATCTGCGCGTGGAAGACCAAGCGTTGGCACAGAACCGTGCCGAAGCGGGCGAGGGCAGCGCGATCATGAGCTGTGGCATCAGCCAGCCGGATCACGCAGTGCTGATTATCGATCCTGCGGCGCTCAACGAATTGGCCGACAACTCGGTCGGCGAAGTCTGGGCCAGCGGGCCGAGCATCGCCCACGGCTACTGGCGCAACCCCGAGGCCAGCGCCAAGACCTTCGTGCAGCACGCTGGAAAAACCTGGCTGCGCACCGGCGACCTGGGTTTCCTGCGCGACGGCGAGCTGTTCATCACCGGGCGCCTGAAAGACATGCTGATCGTTCGCGGTCACAACCTGTACCCGCAAGACCTTGAGCAAACCATCGAGCGTGAAGTGGAAGTGGTGCGCAAAGGACGCGTCGCCGCGTTCGCGGTGAACATCGACGGTCAGGAAGGCATCGGCATCGCCGCGGAAATCAGCCGGAGCGTGCAGAAAATCCTGCCGCCCGACGCGCTGATCAAAGCCATTCGCCAAGCGGTGGCCGAGGCGTATCAGGAAGCGCCGAGCGTGGTGGTGCTGCTCAATCCGGGCGCATTGCCCAAGACCTCCAGCGGCAAACTGCAACGCTCGGCGTGCCGCAATCGCCTGGCGGACGGCAGCCTCGACAGTTATGCGCTGTTCCCGTCGACGGCGCCGGCAGGCGCGGCCAATGCCGAGTCGGGTTCCGGGCTGCAAAGCCTGATCGGGCAGATCTGGTCCGAGCAGTTGCAGGTGAAGCAGGTCAACGCCGATGACCACTTCTTCCTGCTCGGCGGCAACTCCATCGCCGCCACCCAAGTGGTGGCGCGCCTGCGTGAAGCGCTGGGCCTGGAGCTGAACCTGCGCCTGTTGTTCGAAGCGCCGACCCTGGGCGCATTTGCCACTGCGGTCGCGCAGCAGCAACAGGACGGCGGCCTTGCCCAAGGCGCGATCAACGCGCTGTCACGCAGCGAACCGATGCCGCAATCCCTGGCACAAAACCGTCTGTGGATCACCTGGCAACTGGACCCGCACAGCAGCGCCTACAACATTCCCGGTGCCTTGCGTTTGCGTGGCGAGCTGGATGAAGACGCTTTGCGCACCAGCTTCCAGCAACTGATCGAGCGTCACGAATCCTTGCGCACTCGCTTCTTCGAGCGCGACGGCGTGGCGTTGCAACAGGTCGATGGCGCGAGCGCGTTCAACCTTCAACTGATCGACATCAGCGATTTGCCGGTTGCCGAGCGTGAGGCTCGCGCACAACAAATCCGCGACGACGAAGCGCACACCCAGTTCGATCTGGAGAAAGGCCCGCTGCTGTGGGTGACGCTGGTACGCCTCGACGATGAGGACCATCAGCTGTTGGTCACGCTGCACCACATCATTGCCGATGGCTGGTCGCTGAACGTGCTCATCGACGAGTTCTCGCGCCTGTACGCTGCGGCGTCCCAAGGGCAAACGGCGACACTCGCACCGTTGCCGACCCAGTACGCCGACTACGGCAGCTGGCAGCGTCAGTGGCTGGCGCAAGGCGAGGGCGAGCGACAACTGGCGTACTGGAAAACGCAGTTGGGCGATGAGCATCCGGTGTTGAGCCTGGCCACTGATCACCCGCGTTCGGCGCAACACCTGCACAGCGCCGCGCGTCACACCGTGCAGTTGGACGCGTGCCTCAGCGACGCCATTCGCCAGACCGCCCAGGCCCACGAATCCACGGCATTCATGCTGTTGCTCGCGGCGTTCCAGAGCCTGCTGCACCGCTACAGCGGCCAGCGCGACATCCGCATCGGTGTGCCGAACGCCAACCGTCCGCGCCTGGAAACCCAAGGGCTGATCGGCTTTTTCATCAACACCCAGGTGCTGCGCGCCGAGCTGGACTCGCGGTTGCCGTTTGTTGAACTGCTGGCGCAAACCCGCCAGGCAGCCTTGGGCGCGCAAGCCCATCAGGACCTGCCGTTCGAGCAACTGCTGGAAGCGTTCCCGCAGGCTCGCGAACAAGGTTTGTTCCAGGTCATGTTCAACCACCAGCAACGGGACTTGAGCGCGCTGCGCCGGTTGCCGGGGTTACTCGCGGAAGAACTGCCGTGGCACAGCCGCGAGGCCAAGTTCGACCTGCAATTGCACAGCGAAGAAGACCGCAACGGTCGCCTCAGCCTGTCCTTCGACTACGCCAGCGAACGGTTTGACGCCACGACCATCGAGCGCCTGGCCGAGCATTTCAGCAACCTGCTGCGGGCCATCTGCGAACAACCGGCCACCGCCATCGGCGACCTGCAACTGCTGACGCCGAGCGAGCACGATCAGCAAGCAAACTGGAGCGTCGCGCCGTGCACACCTGCCAGCCAATGGCTGCCGGAACGGCTGAACGAACAGGCGCGCCTGACCCCGGAACGCATCGCGCTGATGTGGGAGGGCGGCAGCCTCGATTTCGCCGAACTGCACACCCAGGCCAACCGCCTGGCGCATTACCTGCGCGATAAAGGTGTCGGCCCGGATGTTTGCGTGGCCATCGCCGCCGAGCGTTCGCCGCAACTGTTGATCGGCCTGTTGGCGATCATCAAGGCCGGCGGTGCCTACGTGCCGCTGGACCCGGATTACCCCGCCGAGCGCCTGGCCTACATGCTCGGCGACAGCGGCGTGGAACTGCTGCTGACCCAAACCCAATTGCTCGACCGCTTGCCCGCCACCGACGGCGTCAGCGTGATCGCCATGGATGCGCTGCACCTGGAGAGCTGGCCGAGCCAGGCGCCGGGGCTGCATTTGCACGGCGATAACCTCGCCTACGTGATTTACACCTCCGGCTCCACCGGGCAGCCGAAGGGCGTCGGCAACACCCACGCGGCCCTCGCCGAACGCCTGCAATGGATGCAGGACACTTATCGCCTGAACGACAGCGATGTGCTGATGCAAAAGGCGCCGATCAGTTTCGACGTGTCGGTGTGGGAGTGCTTTTGGCCGCTGATCACCGGCAGCCGTCTGCTGATCGCCGGCCCCGGCGAGCACCGCGATCCGCATCGCATCGCGCAGCTGGTTCAACAGTACGGCGTGACCACGCTGCACTTTGTGCCGCCGCTGCTTTCGTTGTTCATCGACGAACCGCTGAGCGCCGAATGCACCCGCCTGCGCCGCGTGTTCTCTGGCGGTGAAGCGTTGCCGGCGGAGTTGCGCAACCGTGTGCTGGAACAGTTGCCTGCGGTGCAACTGCACAACCGCTATGGCCCGACCGAAACCGCGATCAACGTCACCCATTGGCATTGCAGCGCAGCGGATGGCGAGCGTTCGCCGATTGGCCGGCCGTTGGGTAACGTCATTTGCCGCGTGCTCGACAGCGATCTCAACCCTGTACCGGCCGGCGTGCCGGGTGAACTGTGCATCAGCGGCATCGGCCTGGCCCGAGGTTATCTGGGCCGTCCGGGGCTGACCGCGGAACGCTTTGTCGTCGACCCGTTGGGCGAGCAGGGCGCACGTCTGTATCGCACCGGCGACCGCGCGCGCTGGACCGCCGATGGCGTGATCGAATACCTCGGTCGCCTCGATCAGCAGGTCAAACTGCGCGGCTTCCGCGTCGAGCCGGAAGAAATCGAAGCACGTCTGCTGGCTCAAAACGGTGTTGCGCAAGCCGTGGTGCTGGTGCGCGAAACCGCCGCCGGCGGACAGTTGATCGGTTACTACACCGCCAGCGAAACCGGTGAATCCGAAGACACTCAAACCGCCCGCCTGAAAACCGCGCTGGCGGCCGAGCTGCCGGAATACATGGTGCCGGCGCAACTGATGCGCCTGGAACAAATGCCCCTCAGCCCGAGCGGCAAACTCGACCGTCGCGCCTTGCCGGAACCGCAATGGCAAGTCCGCGAACACGTCGAACCGGTGACCGAACTTGAACAGCAGATCGCCGGGATCTGGCGTGAAGTGCTGGGCCTGAAGCAGATCGGTCTGCGCGACGATTTCTTCGCCCTCGGCGGCCATTCGCTGCTGGCCACGCAAATCATCTCCCGCACCCGTCAGGCTTGCGACGTTGAATTGCCGCTGCGCGCACTGTTCGAAAACAGCGAGCTGGGCGCCTTTGCCGGGCAGGTGCAACAGATTCAGGCCAGCGGCAGCACCAATAAGCAACCGCCGATCGAGAAAGTCGACCGCAGCCAACCGGTGCCGCTGTCCTATTCCCAGCAGCGCATGTGGTTCCTCTGGCAGATGGAGCCGGACAGCCCGGCCTACAACGTTGGTGGCATGGCGTGCTTGCGCGGCGTGCTTGATGTCGGACGCTTCGAGACCGCGTTGCAAGCGCTGATCATGCGTCACGAAACCCTGCGCACCACGTTCCCGAGCATCGACGGCGTGGCGCAACAACGGGTGCACCCAGCAACCGGGATGCGCATGGACTGGAAGGATTTCTCCGCGCTGGAGGCCGATTTGCGCGAGCAGCGGGTACAGGCCCTGGCCGACAGCGAAGCGCATCAGCCCTTCGATCTGGAAACCGGGCCGTTGCTGCGTGCTTGCCTGGTCAAGACCGCCGAGCAGGAACATTACCTGGTGCTGACCTTGCACCACATCGTCACTGAAGGCTGGGCGATGGACATCTTCGCCCGGGAACTCAGTGCGCTCTATGAAGCCTTCGTCGATGACCGCGAATCGCCGCTGGCGCCGTTGCCGGTGCAGTACCTGGATTACAGCGTCTGGCAGCGTCAGTGGCTGGAGTCCGGCGAGCGCCAGCGCCAGCTCGATTACTGGACCGCGCAACTGGGTCGCGAACACCCGCTGTTGGAGTTGCCGGCTGATCGTCCGCGTCCAGCGGTGCAAAGCCACCAGGGTGAGCTGTTCCGTTTCGACCTCAGCGATGAACTCGCCGCGCGGGTTCGCGCCTTCAACGCGCAAAACGGCCTGACCCTGTTCATGACCATGACCGCCGCGCTGGCCGTGCTGCTTTATCGCTACAGTGGCCAGACCGACCTGCGCATCGGCGCGCCGGTGGCCAACCGCATTCGTCCGGAAAGCGAAGGGCTGATCGGTGCGTTCCTCAACACCCAAGTGCTGCGTTGCCAGCTCGACGGGCAGATGTCCGTCGGCGAATTGTTCGAACAGGTGCGCCACACCGTGATCGAAGGCCAGTCCCATCAGGACCTGCCGTTCGATCATCTGGTCGAAGCGTTGCAACCGCCGCGCAGCGCTGCCTACAACCCGTTGTTCCAGGTGATGTGCAACGTGCAGCGCTGGGAATTCCAGCAGAGCCGCACGCTCGCCGGCATGACCGTCGAGTACCTGGCCAACGATGCGCGGGCGACCAAGTTCGACCTCAACCTGGAAGTCACCGACCTCGATCATCGACTGGGTTGCTGCCTGACTTACAGCACCGACCTGTTCGACGAACCGCGCATCGCGCGCATGGCCGGGCACTGGCGCAACCTGCTGGAAGCGCTGCTGGCCGACCCGCAACAACGCCTCAGCGAACTGCCATTGCTCGAAGCCACGGAACAGCAAAACCTGCTCGACAGCCTCGGCGTCGAGCCGGGCGAGCATCGCCTGGATCAGTGCATCCATCACCTGTTCAGCGAGCAGGCGCTGATGCGCAAAGATGCGCCGGCGTTGACGTTTGCCGGTGAAACCCTGAGTTACGCCGAACTCGACAGCCGCGCCAATCGCCTGGCCTGGATGCTGCGTGAGCGCGGTGTCGGGCCGCAGGTGCGTGTCGGCCTGGCGCTTGAGCGTTCGCTGGAAATGGTCATCGGTCTGCTGGCGATCCTCAAGGCCGGCGGCGCCTACGTGCCGCTCGATCCGGAATACCCCCTCGACCGCCTGCATTACATGATCGAAGACAGTGGCATCGGTCTGCTGCTCAGCGATGCGGCGATGTTCAAGGCCCTCGGTGAGCTGCCACCCACTGTCACCCGTTGGTGCCAGGAAGAAGACGCGGCGCAACTGGCCAACTATCCGGCCACCGAGCTGCCGTTCATCAGCCTGCCACAGCATCAGGCGTACCTGATTTACACCTCCGGTTCCACCGGCAAGCCGAAAGGCGTGGTGGTGTCCCACGGTGAAATCGCCATGCACTGCCAAGCGGTGATCGAGCGTTTCGGCATGCGTCCGGACGATTGCGAACTGCACTTCTACTCGATCAACTTCGATGCCGCGACCGAGCGTTTGCTGGTGCCGTTGTTGAGCGGGGCGCAGGTTGTGTTGCGTGCGCAAGGGCAGTGGGACGCGGAAGAAATCTGCGGGCTGATCCGCCGCCACCACATCAACATCCTCGGTTTCACCCCGAGCTACGGCAGCCAACTCGCACAGTGGCTGGCGACGCAGGACGAAACCCTGCCCGTGCGCATGTGCATCACCGGCGGTGAAGCCTTGACTGGCGAACACCTGGCGCGGATTCGCGCAGCGTTCAAACCGAGCCTGTTCTTCAACGCCTACGGCCCGACCGAAACCGTGGTCATGCCGCTGGCCAGTCTGGCACCGGAGCAGCTCGAAGAAGGCTTGGGCAGCGTGCCGATCGGCAGCGTGATCGGCGCGCGGGTGGCCTACATTCTCGACGCCGACCTGGCACTGGTGCCGCAAGGCGCGACCGGCGAGTTGTACGTCGGCGGTGCGGGCCTGGCCCAGGGTTATCACGAGCGTCCGGGCATTACCGCGGAGCGCTTCGTGGCCAACCCGTTTGCCGTCGGTGGCGGGCGGATTTACCGCACCGGCGACCTGGTGCGCCAGCGCGCCGATGGGCTGGTGGAGTACCTCGGGCGCATCGACCATCAAGTGAAAATCCGCGGTTTCCGTATCGAACTGGGCGAGATCGAAACCCGTCTGCTGGACCATGACTCGATCCGTGAAGCGGTAGTCCTGGCCCTCGACGCCCCGAGCGGCAAACAACTGGTCGGCTATCTGGTCACCGAGGTTGCGGAGCAGGATGAAGCGCAACAAACCGAACTGCGCGACGCCCTCAAGTCGCACCTGAAATCGCAGCTGCCGGAATACATGGTGCCGACGCACCTGATCCTCCTGGCGAGCATGCCGCTGACCGCCAACGGCAAACTCGACCGCCGCGCCTTGCCGGCGCCGGACCCGGAGCTCAACCGTCAACACTACGTGGCGCCAAGCAACGCGCTGGAGCTGACGCTGGCGCAGATCTGGTGTGAAGTGCTGAACGTCGCGCAGGTCGGCCTCAACGACAACTTCTTCGAACTGGGCGGCGACTCGATCCTGTCGATCCAGGTGGTCAGCCGCGCACGGCAACAGGGCATTCACTTCAGCCCGCGTGACCTGTTCCAGCACCAGACGGTGCAGACCCTCGCCGCGGTGGCCAGCCGCACCGAGAAGGTCACGGCCGAGCAGGGCTTGCTCACCGGCGAATCGCGTTTGACCCCGATCCAGCACTGGTTCTTCGACACCGAGATGCCCGAGCGTCAGCACTGGAATCAGGCGCTGCTGCTGGAGCCGACCGTGGTCCTGGAACCCCATCGCCTGGAGCAGGCGCTGCTGGCGGTGATTGAGCAGCACGATGCCTTGCGCCTGCGCTTTACCGAGGCCGGCGGCGCATGGACGGCGGCGCACCAGAAAGTGTCCGACGCACCGGTGCTGTGGCAAGTGCGTGTGACCTCGATGGACAAATGCGCGGCGTTGTTCGCCGATGCCCAGCGCAGCCTTGACCTGGAGCAAGGGCCGTTGATGCGCACGCTGCTGGTCGACGGGCCGCAAGGGCAGCAACGGCTGTTCTTCGCGATCCACCATCTGGTGGTGGACGGTGTTTCCTGGCGCGTATTGCTGGACGATCTGCAAACGGTGTATCGCCAACTGGAGGTCGGGCAGTCGGTCAGGTTGCCGGCGAAAACCAGCGCCTTCAAGGACTGGGCCGCACGCTTGCAGGCCTATGCCAGCAGCGAATCCCTGCGCGAAGAGCTGGGCTGGTGGCAGTCGCAACTGGCCGGGCCGAACGCCGGGTTGCCGTGCGAGCACCCTGAGGGTGCGCGACAGAATCGTCATGCGCAAACCGTCAGCGTGCGCCTCGACAGCGAGGTCACCCGCCGGTTGTTGCAACAGGCACCGAGCGCCTACCGCACCCAGGTCAACGACCTGTTGCTGACGGCATTGGCCCGGGTGCTGTGTCGCTGGAGCGGTGACGAATCGGCGTTGATTCAACTCGAAGGTCACGGCCGCGAGACACTGTTCGACGAGATCGACCTGACCCGCACCGTCGGCTGGTTCACCAGCGCCTACCCGCTGCGCCTGACCCCGCTGAATGTTGAAGAAGCCGCGGGGCAGGGCGCCTCAATCAAAGCGATCAAGGAACAACTGCGCAGCGTGCCGCACAAAGGCCTGGGTTATGGCGTGCTGCGTTACCTCGCCGACGACCCGTGCCGTGAGGCCATGGCCGCGTTGCCGGTGGCGCCGATCACCTTCAACTACCTTGGCCAGTTCGACCAGAGCTTCGGCGCGGACGCGTTGTTCCGTCCGCTGGATGAGCCGATCGGTGCCGCCCACGATCCACGGGCGCCGCTGCCCAACGAGCTGAGCGTTGACAGTCAGGTCTACGGCGGCGAACTGGTGCTGCGCTGGACCTTCAGTGCCGAACGCTATGACGCACAAACCATCAACGAACTGGCAGACGCCTACCTGGGCGAATTGCACAGCCTGATCGAGCATTGCTTGCGTGATGAGGCGGGTGGCCTGACACCGTCGGACTTCCCGCTGGCGAAGCTGACTCAGGTGCAACTCGATGCGCTGCCGATCCCGGCCGCCGCCATCGAAGACGTGTACCCGCTGACGCCGATGCAGGAAGGCATGCTGCTGCACACCTTGCTGGAACCGGGCACCGGCCTCTACTACATGCAGGACCGCTACCGCATCAACAGCGCGCTCGATCCGCAACGTTTTGCCGAAGCCTGGCAAGCGGTGATCGCCCGTCACGAAGCCTTGCGCGCCTCGTTCTGCTGGAACGTTGGCGAAGACATGCTGCAAGTTATCCACAAGCCGGGCAGCACGCCGATCGAGTACCTCGACTGGACCGCGATCGCCGAGGCCGAGCAGGAACCGAAGCTGCAGGCGCTGCTGAAAAGCGAGCGCGAAGCCGGGTTCGATCTGCTCAACCAGGCGCCGTTCCACCTGCGCTTGATCCGCGTGGGCGAGGCGCGCTACTGGTTCATGATGAGCAACCACCACATCCTGATCGATGCCTGGTGCCGCTCGTTGCTGATGAACGACTTCTTCGAGATTTACACCGCGCTGGGTGAAGGCCGCGAAGCGCAACTGACGGTGCCGCCACGCTACCGCGACTACATCGGCTGGCTGCAACGCCAGAGCCTGGCCGAAGCGCGGCAGTGGTGGAAAACCAATCTGCAAGGCTTTGAGCGCACCACGCCAATTCCGAGCGACCGGCCATTCCTGCGCGAACATGCCGGCGACAGCGGCGGCATGATCGTCGGCGACCGTTACACCCGGCTCGATGCCCGCGACGGTGCGCAACTGCGCGAACTGGCCCAAGCCCATCAACTGACCATCAACACCTTCGCCCAAGCGGCGTGGGCCCTGGTGCTGCGGCGTTTGAGCGGTGATCGCGACGTGCTGTTCGGCGTCACCGTAGCCGGGCGTCCGGTGGACATGCCGGAGATGCAACGCACCGTCGGGCTGTTCATCAACAGCATCGCGCTGCGGGTGAAAATGCCCGAGGACGATCAACGTTGCAGCGTGCGCCAGTGGCTCAGCGGCTTGCTCGACAGCAACATGCAACTGCGCGAGTACGAATACCTGCCGCTGGTGAGCATCCAGGAACACAGCGAATTGCCGAAGGGCCAGCCGTTGTTCGACAGCCTGTTCGTGTTTGAAAACGCCCCGGTGGAAGTCTCGGTGCTGGACCGCGCACAGAGTCTCAACGCGACCTCGGATTCGGGCCGAACCCACACCAACTTCCCGTTGACGGCGGTGTGTTATCCGGGCGATGACCTGGGCCTGCACCTGTCTTACGACCAGCGTTACTTCGATGAATCGACGGTCGAGCGCATGCTCGGCGAGTTCAAGCGCTTGCTGCTGGCGTTGGTCGAGGGCTTCCATGGCGACATGGCGGACCTGCCGCTGCTGGGTGTCGAGGAACAGGATTTCCTGATTCACGGCTGCAACCAGAGCGAACACGCTTACCCACTGGAACAGAGCTACGTGGCGCTGTTCGAAGCCCAGGTGGCGCAGCACCCGCAACGGATCGCCGCCAGTTGCCTCGATCAGCAACACAGCTACGTCGAACTGAACCAGCGCGGTAACCGCCTTGGCCATGCGCTGATCGCGGCCGGCGTCGGGCTGGATCAACCGGTGGCGTTGCTGGCGGAACGAAGCCTCGATCTGCTCGGGATGATCATCGGCAGCTTCAAGGCGGGCGCGGGGTATCTGCCGCTGGATCCGGGACTGCCGAGCCAGCGCCTGAGCCGGATCATTGACCTGAGCCGCACGCCGTTGCTGGTCTGCACCCAGGCCTGCCGTGAACAGGCGGTGGCGTTGCTGGAAGAATTCGGGTGTGCCAGTCGGCCTCGGTTGCTGGTGTGGGAGGAGGTGCAGGCGAGCGATATATGCGTAACTGATCCGGGCATTTACAGCGGTCCGGATAACCTCGCCTACGTGATCTACACCTCGGGCTCCACCGGTCTGCCGAAGGGCGTGATGGTCGAGCAGCGCGGGATGCTCAACAACCAGTTGAGCAAGGTGCCGTATCTGAAGTTGAGCGATGCCGACGTGATCGCCCAGACCGCTTCGCAAAGTTTCGACATTTCGGTCTGGCAGTTCCTTGCTGCGCCGTTGTTCGGCGCGCGGGTGGACATCGTGCCGAACACCATCGCCCATGATCCGCAAGGCTTGCTGGCGCACGTTTCGGCCCAGGGCATCACGGTGCTGGAGAGTGTGCCTTCGCTGATCCAGGGCATGCTCGCCCAGGAACGCATGAGCCTCGACGGCTTGCGCTGGATGCTGCCGACGGGTGAGGCGATGCCGCCGGAACTCGCGCATCAATGGTTGCTGCGCTACCCGGACATCGGGTTGGTCAATGCCTACGGGCCGGCGGAATGCTCGGACGACGTGGCGTTCTTCCGGGTCGACATGGCCTCGACTCGCGGCAGTTACTTGCCGATTGGCACGCCGACCGACAACAACCGTTTGTACCTGCTCGACGGCGCGCTGGACCTGGTGCCGCTGGGTGCGGTGGGCGAGTTGTGCGTGGCCGGCACCGGGGTCGGGCGCGGCTATGTCAGCGATCCGCTGCGCACGGCGCAGGTGTTTGTGCCGAATCCGTTTGGCCAGCCGGGGGATCGTCTGTATCGCACGGGCGACCTGGCCCGGCGTCGCAGTGACGGCGTGCTGGAGTACGTCGGGCGCATCGACCATCAGGTGAAGATTCGCGGCTATCGCATCGAACTGGGTGAAATCGAAGCGCGTCTGCATGAGCAACCGGAAGTGCGCGAAGCGGCGGTCGGTGTGCAGGAAGGGGTGAACGGCAAGCATCTGGTGGGTTATCTGGTCGCGGCGGACTCGTCGCTCAATCCGGCTGAACGCCTGGAGCGCATCAAGCAGCGTTTGCGCGCCGAATTGCCGGAATACATGGTGCCGTTGCACTGGTTGTGGCTCGATCGCATGCCGCTCAATGCCAACGGCAAACTGGATCGCAAGGCACTGCCGGCGCTGGAAATCGGTCAGTTGCAGAGCCAGGATTACCAGGCGCCGCGCAACGAGCTGGAGCAGACGCTGGCGGACATCTGGGCCGAGGTGCTGAAGGTCGAGAAGGTTGGCATTCGCGACAACTTCTTCGAGTTGGGCGGGCATTCGTTGCTGGCGACCCAGATCGCTTCGCGGGTGCAGAAAGCCTTGCAACGGGATGTGCCGCTGCGGGCGATGTTCGAGTGCAGCACGGTGGAGGAACTGGCGGAGTACATCGATGGGTTGGCCGCGAGTGACATCACCGAGGAGAAGGTGGATCGGTTGAATGATCTGATGGCGGAGTTGGAGGGGCTTTGATTCTCTAGCGTCTGTTGCGGCCCCATCGCGAGCAGGCTCACTCCCACATTGGAATGTATTCCACCTGTAGGAGTGAGCCTGCTCGCGATGGCGACATAACTGTCGTCACAATTTCAGCGTTGACTGCCGAGCGGGACCGGACCAGTCTCCTTCCTCTCTTTCGGCAAAGGAAACAGCCCAATGCCCTTCGTTACGATTGACGGACAAGCACTTCACTACATCGACCAAGGCACCGGCCCGGCTGTCCTGCTGGCCGGCAGCTACCTGTGGGACCATGCCCAATGGGTACCGCAGATTCTTGCCCTGTCACGCCATTACCGGGTGATCGCCCCGGACCTGTGGGGGCACGGTCAATCCGGGCCGCTGCCCGACGGCACCACGAAACTGGATGACATCGCGCGACAGCAGTTGGCGCTGCTGGATCATCTGGACATCGATCGGGTCACGCTGGCGGGGCTGTCGGTCGGCGGCATGTGGGGCGTGCGGCTGGCCTTGTCGGCACCGCAACGAATCAACGGCCTGGTGTTGATGGACACCTACCTCGGCAGCGAGCCGGAACCGACCCGCGACTATTATTTTTCGTTGCTCAAGCAGATCGAAGACGCTGGCGAGATCACGCCGCAGTTGCTGGATATAGTGGTGCCGATCTTCTTCCGTCCCGGTATCGATCGGGAGTCGGCGCTTTATCAGGGGTTCCGTGCCTCACTGGCGGCGCTGCCCGCGGATCGTTTGCGTGAAAGCATCGCGCCAATGGGCCGGATCACTTTTGGACGGGATGATCTGTTGCCGCGTCTGAGTGAGCTGGATGCTGGCACCACACTGGTGGTCTGCGGCGATCAGGACATTCCCCGGCCACCGGCGGAAGCGAAAGAAATGGCCGGGTTGATCGGTTGCCAGCATGTGCTGGTGCCGGAGGCGGGGCATATCTCCAACCTGGAGAATCCGGCGTTCGTGACCGAGGTGTTGTTGGCGTTTTTGGCAGAGAGAAATTAGTCGGCCTCACTGGCCTCATCGCGAGCAGGCTCGCTCCCACAATGGAATGCATTCCTCCTGTGGGAGCGAGCCTGCTCGCGAAAGCGCCATTAAATCCAACAACACACGGATGACCAAGCTACTTGGGCCCGAGAATCTTCACCAACTTCTCTGGCGAAGGCGCGCCCTGCTGCTGTTGCAACTCACCCTTGTCATCCATGTAGAAAATCGCCGGCGTCGCCTGCAACTCCAGGTCTTCCATCAACTGCATGTTCGCCGCCAGTTTCGCCTGAATCGCCGGCGGTACGTCTTTCAGCGCCTTGAGCGTGCTGGCCTTGCCGGCGCCTTCGTGGTCCTGCAGGGCCTTTTGCGGATCCTTCGCGGCCAGCAACGCCGCTGATTTGCCCGGGCTGTCCTCGCGGATGATCCCGACCATGATGTGCCGCAACTGCACCTTGCCGGCCTTCACCCACGGCCGCGCCTGTTCCCAGAACATGTTGCAGTAAGGGCAGTTCGGGTCGCTGAACAGGTACACCACGCGCGGTGCGTCCTTGTTACCGTCACCGATCCAGTTGCTGGCTTCCATCTTGGCCCAGACTTCCTTGGCCATCGGCGCATACACCAGTTTCTGCAAGGGCGCGCTGCTCAGGTCATTGCCCTCGGCGTCGTACAAATTACCCAGCAGCACATGCTTGCCATCCGGCGTCAGGTACAGCGCCATGCCGCGGTTCTGATACTGCGCGGCATAACCGCGCAGACCGTCCGGAGCGTCGAACTGGCCGACGATCTTGGCGCCCTTGGCTTCGATCTTCTTGATTGCGTCGGGCAGTTCTTCGGCAGCCTGCACCGACGGCAAGTGCAGCAGGGCGGCGCCCAGGGTCAGCGTCAGCAGGTGGCGGAGGCGGGGCATGGCAGTTTCCTTGACGAGGTAGAAGGTGTGGCCGGATTCGGCGTCTCGAAATTTTCCAGGGCGCGGGCCAGGCTGGCTTCCGACAGTTCGCCCAGGTGACTGCCCAACAAACGACCGTCGGGGCTATAGAACAGCGTAGTCGGCAACGCCATGGAACCCACGGCCTGGCCCAGGCGGCCACTGCCATCGAACAGCACGTTGGACAGGCTCAGGCCCTGGGTTTCGAGAAAGGTGCTGACGCTTTGCATGCTTTCGGCCTGATTGACGAACAGGAAGGTCAGGTCCGGGCGGTGTTGCTGGGCGTTTTCCAGCACCGGCATTTCGCGACGGCACGGCGGGCACCAGGTGGCCCAGAGATTGATCACCAGCGGACCACCCTTGTAGTCCACCAGTTGCACGGTTTCACCGGCGGCATTGCGCAGGGTGATGTCCGGCAGGCGCGTGCCCTGTTCGTAGATCGTCAGGGAAAACGTCGCCAGCAACCAGAACGCCAGGCCGCTGCCGACGCCGAAGCCCAGCGGACGACGCAAGCCCGGGCGACGCCAGCCGCGATACAACGCCGCGAGCAACAGCACGATGACCCCGGGCAGCGCGAGGAAACCGCCGTCGCGCAGGTCGATGACTTGCCACGGATCATTGCGGTAGTGCATCCAGTAGAGCGCCACGAAACTGATCCGCGCCGCCAGCATGCCGATCAGGAACAGGCTGAACAGCACCGACTCGGGGTTCTCGCCACCGCGCTTGGCCACCCGCCAGCCGACAAATGTCGCCAGCGCCAGGGCACTGATCAGCAGCAGGTGGTTAAGCGCGATGGCAAAGGTGCCGAGGGTAAAAGTCAGCATTAACGGGCGTCTCGGGTGGTGGTCCAGCGTTGCAGGAAAGTGTCGGCATCGACCTCGCCGGTGATGCGTTGGCTGCGACGTTCTTCGCCGTCAGCGCCGATCCACAGGAAACTCGGTGGCCCCGGCACTTTATAACGGCCGAGCAATTCGCGGCTGGCGGCATTGTCGGCGGTGACGTCCAGCCGTAGCAAGCGCACATCGCTCAAGGCGTCAAGCACACGGGTTTGGCCGAAGACCTGTTTCTCCATGACCTTGCACGACACACACCAGTCGGCGTAGTAGTCCAGCAACACCCACTGGCCTTGCGCCCGTGCCGCGTCCAGTTCCCGCTGCAAAACTGCCGGGTCCTTGATCGTGGTGAACGCATCGTGGCCAACCGGGCGGGCGGCATTGCCCGCCTGTGCGGCGCTATAGACTCGCAGCGGTTTGAGCAGGTCATCACTGCCCCCCGCCGCGCCGATCATCAACAGGCTGCCCCATAGGCCGAGCAACAACGAACTGGCACCGAACAGATGCGCAACGCGGCCGAAACCTTGCGATTGTTTCCAGGCACTGTAGGCAGCAATCAGCAGCAGCGCACCACACAGGCCGATCCACAACGATTGATCCAGCACCGGACGCAGCATCAGCAATGCAGTGGCGAGGAACAGGAAGCCGAACACGCCTTTGAGCAGGTTCATCCACGCGCCGGGTTTGGGCAGGAAGCGATTGCCGACCGTCACCAGCAACAGCAGCGGCACACCGATGCCGATGCCCATGGCGAACAGGATCAACCCGCCGTGCAGCGCATTGCCGCTTTGCGCGATGTAGAGCAGGGCGCCGGCCAGCGGCGCGGTCATGCACGGACCGACCAGCAAGCCGGACAACGCACCCAGTGCGCCGGCACCGATCAGGCTGCCACCGCGCTGGTTGCGCGACACATTTTCCAGGCGATCCCGTACCGCCACCGGCAGTTGCAGCTCGAAGAAACCGAACATCGGTAACGCCAGAAGCACGAAGATCGCAGCGAAACTGCCCAGCAACCATGGGTTTTGCAGCAACGCCTGCAAATTGGCCCCAAGCAGCGCGGCGAGCACGCCCATCGCCGCATACACCAGCGCCATGCTCACGACGTAACTGGTGGCCAGGGCAAAACCGCGCTTGGGTGTGGCACCGCTGCCGACGATCAGACCGGCCAGAATCGGCAACATTGGCAACGAACACGGAGTGAAGGCCAGCAGCAGGCCCAGGCCGAAGAACACTAGCAGACTCCAGCCCAGTGCCTGTTGCTGCAAACCACTGGCCAGTGCTTGATCCGGTGCCTCATGGGTCGCAGAAGTGGTTGCGCCACCGCCCAGATCAACGACCTGAGATTGCGGCGGATAACACAGTCCCGCATCTGCACAGCCTTGGAACCCGACCTTGATCTGGCCGGTTGCGCCCGCCGGAATCTTCAGTTCCAGACCTTGGCGATAAACCGGCTGTTCACCGAAAAACTCATCACTGTGGGATTCGCCTTCAGGCAACACAGGTTGATGTTCAGCGGACAAACCCTCGAACTTCAGGCGCTTCTGATAAAGGTAATACCCGTCGGTAATCTGCCAATAAAGCTGCATTTCACCCGATTCAAGGCGCTCAGAGGTAAAGACAAAGGCCTTTTCCACCGGCAGGAACTCGGGTTTTGTGTCAAACGGATTGGTCCCTGCCTGGGCCACACCCGAGATCAAGAGAACAAAAAACAAAAACAGACGACGCATGGGTAAGCCTTATCCCTGTGCAGGTGAGGTGCACAATGGGAGGCGGCGATTAACCGATGATTAACCGCGACCGGGTAGCTTGCCGGCTGTGGCGTTGCGCAGATGTTCAGTCGCGCAACAGGCCCGGCCAGGTGGTGTCGTCAATTTTGACCGGGCCGGTCTCGGCTTGGTTATCTCCGATGTTGTACCGGATGCACTCGTTGTTGGTCAGGAAAACATAGTAATAACGGTTGAAGAGAGGCTGATCGTTTTGGACTGCACCGATGATTCGATTTTTGTAACGCTCCAGTCCGGGGTAGTAATGGTTTGTGATGGGGGCGTGACTGATTTTCGGGTGTTTGTATATTCCCTCAAAAATAAGCTCAAGGTTGAGGAATGTGCCGTCGTTTAAAAGAAAGCGAAATGCATTGGGATGATGAACCGGGTACCACCAAGTCCCGGCAACGATTTGATCGAAATAGGGGAGCAGCTGATGCCATTTCGAATCCTTCACGTGCTGCACGCTAATGACCTTGTTCAGATCCTGATCGTAGCGGCAGACCGTAGGAGTGTTTTCTACGTAATAAAAAAGCCACAAAACATCCAGATCAAGTGAGCTCGTACTGTGCGAGCCGTCTATTTGCGAATGAAACCCTGTTGTCGTGAAACCAAAGCGCAGATCCTTGGCGTGCGAGTGAAAGTCATGCCAGTTTCTGGCGTTGATTTCCTTGGGATACCCTGGTTCGACGGCGCCCACAGCAAGATCAAAACAGGAATATTTGTTGGTGTCCTTGAAGAAAAAATAGATTTTATCTTTGCCGGCGCGCCAATCGACCGCGACAAAATTTTTGAGTGCTGGCATATCCTGATTCCTTTCAGTGTTTAATCGTACACAATCGATAATTAATAACTTTCGGTTTGCAAGCGTGCGAGTCAATTTATTCGCGGATCAACCCATTCCAGTGGTCGGCAACATTTTTTACGCCCCCGTTCTCAAGGCGTTTTTTGCTGATGTTGTACTTCAGGTAGACATTCCCGGTCATGAAAATGTACAGATAGCTGTGGGTCAGCGCGTCGCCTTCGATTTGTACCGCGGTGATGAATTGATCTGCGTAAGTGGCATATAGCGCCAACCCTGGCCAAGTGGTGTCAGTGATGTCAGCGATGACAAGTTTTTTACTATGCCAGTCAAGGCTCAGGTATTTGCCATTGTTTAAAATGAACCTGAAGAGGGTCTCGCCTTTGACTCTGAACGGTCGTTGCCAGAAAGTGCCTGCAATAATATTGTCGAAGTAGGGCAGTAGCAGGCTCCATATTGATTCGCTGACGGGTATGAAGCTGACGACCACATCTGAATCCTGATCGTATTCGCAAACCATCGGTGTTGCTTGATCGTAATAAAATAACCAAAGGACATCAGCGTCCCAGCCAAGCCTGTCACTGCCGACTATCCGGTCTGTGGAGAAGCCGAAGCGCAAATTTTTTACGTGCTTGTGGAATGCCCCCCAATTGTCCTGGTTCACCAGGGCCGGATGATCAGGTGGAACCGTATTGTCGCTGTTGTTGTATCGTGAATAGGTGTTGGTGTCTTTGAAGAAGAAGTAACAGCGGTCTTTGCCTGAGCGCCAATCTACGGCTACGAAGTTTTTGAGTTCCGGCATGATTCAAATCCTTTTGACGAACGTTTACATGGCCCACCCCTGGGCAATAAAGGGAGTTAATAGACGTTGAACTGATGCAGGTGTGGGGGGCGATTTCAGCTGTGTAACAGTCCTGGCCACGAAGACTCATTCACGGGAATGGGGCCCAGTATCTTTCTTTCGTTGAAGTCGAATCTCAGATATTCATTGTTGGTCAGGAAAATGTAGAAAAACGTGTTGAATGCCGGGTGGTCGTTCAATACAGCGGTGATCATGCGGCTCTTGTACGGTGCCAGATCGTTCCACATGGAGTTTTTGAGTGGTTTGGGGTTCGGTAGTTTTTCCAGCCAAGGGCTGTAATTAAAATAGCGCCCGTCATTCAGCAGCACACAGAAAGTATGTTTGATGTCCGCCTTCTCATCCCACATGACGCCGACGATTTTGTCGAAATAATTTCCGAGCGGCCACCACTCGGTTTCTGAAAGGGGTTTTTTGTACAGGACCTTGCTTTCGCCTTGTTTGTATTTGCATACCATTGGCGTGTTTCCTTCATGGTAGAAAAACCAGGCGATATCGCCGTCGTTAGTGCTTTTCCAGTTGATGCCTGATGTATTGAATCCGAAGCGCAAGTCTTTCACATGTTTGCCAAAATCCCCCCAGTGATTGTTGACAGGGGTTGGGTGGTATTTTTCAACGCTGTCTTCTCCAAGGTTGAAGCGAGAGAAAGTATTGGAGTCCTTAAAAAAGAAGTAAATACGGTCTGGTCCGTTACGCCAGTCGATGGCGACGAAGTTTTTCATGGTGTTGTTTCCTTTTTGAGTTTGAGGGTTTTGTTGTTTAGGTGTTTTTGGTGTTGTCGGATATGTGTGACGAGTTAAAGATTAATATGAGGGGTGAAGGTTTTAAATGGGTGATGATGGGGTCGTGTGTTTCGATTTAAATCGGATGCATTGGTTTTGAACTAGCCAACTGTGCAGTAGGCGATATTTAACTGTCTTTATGGTGGGAGGGATAAATATTGAAAATGCACTTCTCGTCCACCGGATCACTCGTCATAATTTGGCCTTAATCCTCACCTGCTTGACTCGCCTTTTTACTCATGGAGCTCGCCATGCACGTACTGGTTTGCGAAGACGACGAATTGATCGCCAGCGGTATCGTAGCCGGCCTGACGGCTCAAGGCCTGACGGTCGAACACGTCGCCACGGCTTCGTCGGCCCGGGCGATGCTCAAGGTGGCCGAGTTCGACGTGATGGTGCTCGACCTGGGGCTGCCCGATGAGGACGGCTTGAAGCTGTTGCAGCAGTTGCGTCACAGCGGGCTGGAAATTCCGGTGCTGATCCTCACCGCGCGGGATTCGGTCACCGACCGCGTCGATGGCTTGCAGGCCGGTGCCGATGATTACCTGCTTAAACCGTTCGACTTGCGCGAACTTGCCGCGCGCCTGCACACGCTGTTGCGGCGGGTGGCGGGGCGAAGCGTCAATCTGATCGAGCACGGTCGGCTGACCTACGATCCGAGCAGCCGGGAGACCCTGCTCGGCGGCCAGCCGGTCGACCTTTCCCGGCGCGAGCAGTCGCTGTTGCAAGCCCTGTTGCATAACCGTGGACGGGTGTTGTCCACCGAGCAGTTGAAAGACAGCGTCTACGGTTTCAGCGATGAACTGGAAAGTAACGCCCTCAACGTGCATATCCATCACCTGCGGCGCAAACTCGGCAACGGGATTGTCGAGACCGTACGCGGCCTGGGCTATCGCCTGGGGCCGGCCGATGGTGCAGAGGAATTGAAAAAGTGATGAGCCTGCGTTTGCGCCTGAGCCTGACACTCGGCGCCGCGTTTGCGCTGATCTGGGCCCTGGCGGCAGCCTGGATGCTCAGCGACCTGCGCAACCAGATGATGTTTTCCCTCGACCAGCGGCTGGTGGCTTCGGCGCGCATGGTTGCAGGGCTGATGGAGCAATTGCCGGCCTTGCCGACCAAGGGCGAGGGCACCCATTTCAGCGCGGAACAGTTGAACATTCCGGGGGGCATGGCGTGTCAGGTAAGCTCCTTGCGCGGCGAAATCCTCGCCCGCAGCCACACCGATCCGCAACAAACCCTGGAAGCCGAGAAAATGGGTTTCCACGACCAGATGATCGACGGCGCGCCGTGGCGCAGCTTCACCCTGGCCCGAGGGGATTTGCGCATCACCACCGCCGATCGGCAGATCGAGCGTGAAGCTCTGAACATGTCGATTCTGTTGGCCGCTTCTGTGCCGGTGGGTGTGGCGCTGCTCGGTTGCCTGTGCCTGTTGTGGCTGGGTATCGGCCAGGGGCTGGCGCCGTTGAACCGCATGCGCGATGCGTTGATGCGGCGCAGCGCCGACTCGCTGGAACCCTTGCAGATCCAGCCGCTGCCCAGTGAATTGCAACCGTTGCTCGATACTCAGAACCAATTGTTCCAGCGCATAGGCAAGACCATCGAGCGCGAGCGCCGTCTGACGGGTGACGCGGCCCATGAATTGCGCAGTCCGCTGACCGCGATCAAGACCCACCTGCAAGTGGCGCGCATGACCGACGGCGCGGCGCGGGATCAATCCCTGGCCCGGGCCGAAGAAGGGGCCGACCGGTTGCACCGCACCCTTGAACAATTGCTCTTGCTGGCACGGGTCGAAGGCAGCCTGTCGTTCGATGACGGCGTGCAATGCAGCGCCGAACAAGTGGCGAAACTGGCGATTCAGGACGCCGCCAGCGGTGATCGTCAGCGCATCCGGTTCAATGCGCCGACGAAGATGTCCCTGGCCCCGGTACAAATGCCGGCGGTGCTGTCCATCGCCGCGTTGCGCAACCTGCTGGACAACGCACTGCGCCATACGCCGAACGACGGCCCGGTGGAGTTGAGCCTGGAAACCACCGGTAATCGCGTGCAGTTCGTGGTGCGCGACCACGGCCCGGGCATTGCCGCGGATGATCTGCAACACCTGACCCAACGCTTCTGGCGCAACGGCCAGAGCACCGGCTGCGGCCTGGGGTTGGCGATCGTTCAGGCGATCGTTCAGCGTTGTGGCTGCACGCTGCATTTCGACAGCCGGCCGGATGGTTTGCGGGTTGAGCTGACGATGCCGTTGCAACCCGTCTGACCAATTCCCCCGTAGGAGCCGGCTTGCCGGCGATGGCGTCCGTCCAGTCAACAAATGTGTTGCCTGCTCCACCGCTATCGCCGGCAAGCCGGCTCCTACAGGGGGGCACATCAAATGTAACTTCTCTCCGTTGGCATTCCTGCCCTCGCCAGCGCTATCGTCCCCGCCAGCTTTTTCTCAATGGATTGGGGTGACAGCGCCATGGAAGCATCGATACACATCTCAAGGGCAACCCCCGCCGACGCCGGGATCATCAGCCGGATTGTCGAGCGTTCGATCCGCGTCGGTTGCGCACTCGACCACCGCAACGACCCACAAACCGTCGCCACCTGGACTCACAACAAAACCATCGAACACATTCAGCCATGGCTGACCGATCCTCGGCTGTACCTGAACATCGCCCTGCTGCAGGACAAACCGGTCGGGGTGGCGATGGCGGCAATCAGCGGCAAGGTCGCGTTCTGCTACGTGCAGCCGGAATGGTTTCGCCGGGGTGCCGGGCAAGCGCTGGTGAGCGACCTTGAAGACTGGCTGATCAATAACGGCCTGGCTCGGGTCCGACTCAACAGCACCCGCACCAGCGAAGCCTTTTATCGCCACCTGGGTTATCAGCCCTGCGCCAAAACCTTCACCGTCGCCGGGCTCTACGCCATTCCGATGCACAAGGCGCTGACACCCCCTTCATAGAAAGCTGACCGAGGGTCTAAATCCTCGGTGTGCTGATGCGTTTCCAGAACAGGAAAACCTTATTGAGGGGTCGAGAGATGTCAGTCGCTACCAGCCTTATGGAAGATCAGTCGGCCCGGATCACTCCGGCGCCGGCCGAGATGCTTTATCAGTTCAACGAATCGCCCTTGCTGGCGCGCCAGAGCCAACAGGAGTCGAATGCCCGCAGCTATCCGCGGCGCATTCCCCTGGCCCTCAAGCGCGCCAAGGGCATTTATGTCGAAGACGTCGAGGGCCGCCGTTTCATCGACTGCCTGGCGGGGGCCGGGACGTTGGCCCTGGGGCATAACCACCCGGTGGTGATCGAAGCGATCCAGCAAGTGCTGACTGATGAACTGCCGCTGCATACCCTCGACCTGACCACCCCGGTCAAGGACCAGTTCGTTCAGGACCTGTTCGGTCTGTTGCCCCCGGCGCTCGCCGCTGAAGCGAAGATCCAGTTCTGTGGCCCGACCGGCACTGACGCAGTGGAAGCCGCGTTGAAGCTGGTACGTACGGCCACCGGTCGCAGCACCGTGCTGTCGTTCCAGGGCGGTTATCACGGCATGAGCCAGGGCGCGCTGAGCCTGATGGGCAGCCTGGGGCCGAAAAAGCCGTTGGGCGCGTTGCTCAGCAGCGGCGTGCAGTTCATGCCGTATCCCTACGATTACCGTTGCCCGTTTGGTCTCGGTGGTGCGCAGGGCGTGCAGGTCAACCTCAACTACCTCGACAACCTGCTGAACGATCCCGAGGCCGGCGTGCAATTGCCGGCGGCGGTGATCGTGGAGGTCGTGCAGGGCGAGGGCGGGGTGATCCCGGCTGACCTCGATTGGTTGCGCGGTGTACGACGCATCACCGAGAAGGCTGGCGTGGCGCTGATCGTCGACGAGATCCAGAGCGGCTTCGCCCGCACCGGCAAGATGTTTGCCTTCGAGCATGCTGGGATCATCCCGGACGTGGTGGTGATGTCCAAGGCCATTGGCGGCAGCTTGCCGCTGGCGGTAGTGGTTTACCGCGACTGGCTCGACACCTGGCTGCCGGGCGCCCATGCCGGGACTTTCCGTGGCAACCAGATGGCGATGGCGGCGGGCTCGGCGGTGATGCGTTACCTGGTCGAGCACAAGGTCTGCGAGCACGCTGCTGCCATGGGGGAGCGCTTGAGCGAACACCTGCGCATCCTGCAGCGGGACTTTCCGCAACTGGGTGATATTCGCGGGCGTGGCCTGATGCTGGGGGTGGAACTGGTTGATCCGGCCGGTGCGCCGGATGTGCAAGGTCATCCGCCGGTATTCGCCCGACTGGCGCCGCTGGTCCAGCGCGAATGCCTCAAGCGTGGGTTGATTCTTGAGCTGGGTGGTCGTCATGGCGGGGTGGTGCGTTTCCTGCCGCCCTTGGTGATTACGGCGGCTGAGATCGACCAGGTGGCTGACATTTTTGGTCGAGCGTTGGCGGCGGCGATTGCCAGCCTCTAAATTTTCCGGAGCGCGGAACGTTCTTTCTACATAACGGCTGTACACCGGGTGCAGCCCACCTTACAGCGATGGAGAGACATCATGACGTCAGTATTCGACCGCGAGGACATCCTCTTCCAGGTGGTGGTCAACCACGAAGAGCAATACTCGATCTGGCCCGATTACAAAGCCGTGCCGGAAGGCTGGCGCACCGTGGGCAAGAGTGGCCTGAAAAAGGAATGCCTGGCCTACATCGAAGAAACCTGGACCGACATGCGCCCGTTGAGTTTGCGCAAGAAGATGGAAGAGCAGGCAGCTGTGGCCCACTGAAGACTTCACGCAAAAAGAAGCCCGCTGGACCGGTGAGGTCGGCGGGCTTCTTTTTGCCTAGGTGATTTGCTGTCTGGTACGGACCTGTAGGAGCCAGCTTGCTGGCGATGGACGTCAACGATGACGCGGGTTGGGTGGATGAACGCGGTGCCTGGGCGTTTTTCGCGAGCAGGCTCGCTCCCACACGGGGATTGGGTTCACACGGTCGAAAGTGTAGGAGCCGGCTTGCTGGCGATGGGCGTCAACGATGACGCGAGCTGTCTGGAAGAACGCGGTGTCTGGGCGTTTTTCGCCAGCAAGCTGGCTCCTACAGGGAATCGCGTACGCTTTTGATCTTCACCACTCATCAGGCCGAGCGTTAGCTCGCCTTTCGCTTTTGATCTGGCTTTTGAGGTGCCCGCCCCCTCGAGAGGCCGAGTGGAGGTTCTGCGCAGTGGGCAACCCGGCATGGATGCCGGGTTAGCCGCCCCCGGCCATGGATGGCCGATGGCGGCGGGCCCACGGAGCAGGACCGGAGCGAGGGAATGCCGAGCCATGGCGAGGCACCGAACGAAAGGGGCAAGAGCGCTTGGTTACTTGGCGCTTCTCCAAGTGACTCGCCGTAAGGGCGAAACCAATGGTGGCCGTTACCGCAGGAATGGATATGTACTCCTGGACAAAAATGGTCGCCTGTCAGGCCGCCATCGCCGGCAAGCCGGCTCCTACAAGGGATTTGTGTCACGGCCAAATAATCAAGCGGCCCAGTGTTAAGCCCCACTCAACCCCTTGATCACCAAATCCACATTTCCCTCCAGCTCAGCCACCGGATCCGCCGCATCCACACTCAACACCACCAACCGGCTACCCGCCCCGGTAATCACCGCCTTCACCGCCTCCGAAGGCTGCCGGTGATGCAACACCACCGCCACGCCATTCTCCTTCAAGGTCGCGCCCAACTGCGTCAGCGCTTCAGGCGTCCACTCGGCATCCGGTCGCGCATCGACCCCGATCAACTCCAGGTTGAGCCCCCCGATCAGGTAACCGAAATGATCGCTCAGGCTCATCACACTCAGGTTGTCGGCACTGGCCAGACGCGCTTCGCTGTCGGCGCTGAACTTGAGCAAACGCTGCTTGAGCGCCGCGAGGTTAGCTTCGATGGCCGGCTTGGACTGCGGGGCCAGGCGCACCAGGTCCGCCGCCATCACATCCGCCATACGCCCCATGTTGTTGCTGGAAAACCACGGCTGGCTGTTCAGGCCATCGACCTTGTTGCCCGGTTGCACGGCGATGCCGGGCAGGGCGCCGTCCACCGGGCGCGCGGCGTCAACTTCGACGATACGGATATTGCTGCGCCGGGAAATCGGGTACAGCGGATCATCCGCCCACAACGAACGCAGGCCGATCACCGCGTCGGCGTCGGTCGCCAGTTTGGCCAGCGCCGGGGCGCCACGTCCGGTGAAGTACGCGGTCTGGCGACTGCCGGGCAGGTTCGCCGGCGCCGCCCGTTCAAGAGTGACGTTCGTGCCCTTGAGCAACACTTCGCCCAGCCCGTAAGTGATCGGCAGGGACGCCAGCACGTGCAAGGGTTTCGCAACGTCCGCTGCAAACGAGATGTTGGCCAGCCCGGACAGGGCGACGGCCAGGGTCAGTTGACGCAGAGAAAATGACATTTATCCGAGATTCCCTTTCAGGCTGGGGACCACGCCGCGCGCGATGGCGGCGAGGGCGAAGGCGATACCGGCCACCAGAATGATCGCGGCGCCGGACGGGATAGGCAGGTCGAAAACAATCGGGGCGAGGATCCCGCACAACGTGCTGACCGTGGCAATCAGCACCGAGCACCAGAAAAAGCCCTTCAGCGATTGGCTGAGCAAACGCGCCGCCGCTGCCGGAATCACCAACAGGGCGCCGACCAGAATCGCGCCGATGACTTTTACGGCGGCCACGGTGATCAGCGTCACCAGAATCACGAACAGGTAATCCAGGGTCTTCACCGCCACGCCGCGCACCGCCGCCAGTTGCGGGTTGAAACTGGCCAGCATGATGCGGTTGTACAGCGGCAACGCCAGCGCCATGACCAGCGAACCGACGATGGCCAGCACCAGCAAGTCATTGCCGTTGACCGTCAGCACCGAGCCGAACAGCACGTTTTCCAGGATGTGCACGTTGATCTTGCCCGCCAGAATTAGCAGCAGGCTCGCGCCCAGTGCCAGCGACACCGACAGGAATACGCCGATCAGCGTATCTGGCGCCAGGCCCGTGCGGTTGCGCAGGTAGTTGAGCAAAATCCCGAACAACAGGCAGTAACCGAACAGGCTGCCATAAGGCCCGGTGTAGGGTTCGCCGAGCAGAATGCCGATAGCCACGCCGGTCAATGCCGCGTGGCCCACCGCTTCGGAGAAGAACGCGAAACGCTTGACCACCACCAGCGTGCCCAGCCCGCCCAGCACCGGGCCGATCAGCAAACCGGCGAGCAGGGCGTTGACCACGAACCCATAGGCCAGCGCTTCCGGCAGATAACCCGAAGACGCCCAGCCCTGAACCATCAAGCGAAAGGCTTCGTAACTCATCAGGCAGCGCTCCGTGGATGGGTGGAAAACAAGGTCAGCAGTGTTTCCGGAGTGAGTGCCTGTTGCGGCGTGGCATCGAACAGCACTCGGCGATTGAGCCCGGTGACGCGATCCGCCAGACGCCCGACCGCCTCCAGATCGTGCTCGATCCACAGCACGGTGATTCCGCTCTGGCGCCAGTCACCCAGCAAGCGTTCAAATACCTGAATGCCGGCCTCATCGAGGGCTGACATCGGTTCATCGAGCACCAGCAATTGCGGCGCCGGGATCAGCCCCTGCGCCAGCAACACGCGCTGACGCTCGCCACCGGACAACGCACCCATGCGCCGCTTGCGCTTGTCCTGCATGCCGACCCGTTCCAGCGCTTCGCCAATCGCCGCCGCGTAATGCTTGCTCAAACCGAGGAACGCCGGACGCCGCTGGCACATGGCGGCCATGAAATCGTCGACGGTCATCGGCAAGCCGCGGTCGAACTCCAGGGCTTGCGGAACATAACCGATGGTCCCGGGTTCGCCCGGCCATTGCAGGCTCAGGCGGCCCTGATGCGGCATCTGCCCGAGCAGGGTCTTGATCAACGAACTCTTGCCGCCACCGTTCGGACCGACCAGCGCATGCACACTGCCGGGCTCGACCTGAAAGGTCACCTTGTCGAGGATCGTCGTGCGCCCCAGCGTCAAACCAACCTCCGCAAACTCCAGCGTCGGCCCCGTACCCTGTAGGAGTGAGCCTGCTCGCGATTGCGGTCTGTCATTCAACGATGATGGTGACTGATCCACCGCTTTCGCGAGCAGGCTCGCTCCTACAGGGGATTCTTCGAGTGTTTCTTTGGCTGTCATGCGCCCGACTCCTGAATCGCCCGAACCACAGTGTTGAGGTTGCCGGTCATTTCCTTTTCATACTTGTCGGCGGTGTATTCGCCATAGGAAATGTGCGACAGCGGGTACAGCTTCACCCCGGACTCGCGCTGGATGGTGTCGACGTAGCTGGACGGGAAATCCATCTCCGAGAAGATCACTTTCACGTCCAGTTCGCGCAGTTGATCGATGGTCTTTTTCAGCTGGCTCGGGCTCGGTTCGATGCCGTGGGCCGGCTCGACCACGGCGGTCACTTCCAGGCCGAATTCGCGCAGCAGGTAATCGTAAGCCGCGTGAACCGTGGCCACCCGCAGTTCGGCGTTCGGCGCCTGGGTCAGTTTCGCCAGGGCGTCGGCGCGCATCTGCCGCAGGCGTTTGCCGTAGGCGCGGGCGTTCTGGGTGTAGGTCTTGGCGTTGGCCGGATCGAGCTTGCCGAGCTCCCGGGCGATGTTGTTGACCTGGGCAATCGAGGCGCTGATCGACAGGAAAGTATGCGGGTTGACCACCTTGCCGGCACCGCGCGCGGCAACCCCGGTGGCCGCCAGCAGCGGGACGTTTTCGTTCGCTTCGATCACCGGCACGTTCGGCGTTTCGCTCGCGGCGATCATGCGGTCGGCGAAGTCGTCATGGCCAACGCCGTTGAGCACGATCACGTCCAGCCCGCTGATGCGCTTGATGTCTTCGGCGCGGGGTTCATAGGCATGCGGGTTGAAACCGGCGGGAATCAGCGGCACCACCTCGGCCTTGTCGCCGACGATGTTGGCCACGTAGCTGTAATAAGGGTGCAGGGTGATGCCGATGCGCAGGCGCTTGGCGTCGTCGGCGCTGGCCAGTGGCGTCAGCAGCAAGGCGAGCAGGCCAACGAGCAGCGGGCGCAGGAAAGAACGTTGAGATGAAATAGGCATGGGAAAGCGGTCTTCTCTCGGGTGAAGGCGAGGGTTCAGTGCCGGTGCTGGCGGGTCACGCCGGCATCGAATTGCGCGACGATCTGCTGCCAGCCGGCGCTTTCGAGCGCGGCGTCAGTCAGGTCGGCCGGCGCTTTGAGGTCGGCACCTCGGTTGAGCCAGATGTCCGGGGCGTCATCGTCGGCGGTCAGGCGCATCAGGAACGAACCGGCCACGGCGGGCGCCTGGCTCTGGCCGAAGTAGGCCTTGGCGTCGAGCAATTGCCAGGCATGCGCGCCTCGGCTGACGGAACTGGCGTCCTGGGCGAACGGCGCAAAACCCTCGTCGGCGAGGGCGGCAGGCGTGGGCAGCGTTTGCTGTTCCTGGCGCAGCAGGTGAATCTCGTCCAGCGTCACCCGCAGGTCGGCATAAATGCCTTGTTCGGAGGCGCTGAGATCGCGGCGGGCATCCAGTTGATGGCTGCTGACGTTGCTGGTTTCCTGGGACTCGTGGCGCCAGGCGACCACCGAGCCGGCGACCGCCAGAATCAGCAGGCACAACAGCAGCACATACAGGGTTTCATGACCGGCACCGGCCGGGCGGACGACGTGTGTCGTTGGCGTACTCATGGGGCCTGGATGTCCGCTTGGTCGATCTCGACCACGTGGCCGGGACCGGCGTCGAACAGCACGTAGAACTCGGCGCCGGGTTTCTTGAAGGTCAGTTTGGAATCGGCCCCGAGCTTGCCCGGGACCAGGATGGTTTCGTCGTAGCCGATCACGTCCAGGGTCACGCCCGGTGCGCCGCTGCCGTCAGAAAAACCGCCGGTGCACTGGATCTGTTCCGCGTCGATGGCCTTGCACTCGCACATCGGGTTGTGGGCCAGGGCGCTGGCGCTGAAGCCGGCGCACAGCACCAGCAAAACAGCGTGGAGAGGGCGAAATGCGTTGCTCATGGTTTGCCTCCTTGTTTGCTCAGCCACTCGAGGGTGGCGGGGGATGCCTGGCTCAGGGGGATGGAGGCCTGATGCATCGTGCCGTCCCAGCCTTCCATGGTGATCCACAGCTCGGCATCGGCCTTGGTTTTTTCCGGGATCGGCAACATGGCGCCCATGCGGTACGGCGTACCAAAGAAAATCACCCCGGCGGCGCGCAGGCTGCGCGGTTTGCCGATGCGCAGGTAAGTGGCCTTGACCTGTTCGCGGCAGCTGTCGCACAGCGCGGCGTTGAAGCTTTTCATGTGACCGGCGGCATCGGGCCGCGGTGCTTCATTACGAAACTCGGCCAGGCGCAGGCTCCAGGGGCCGACTTGAACCTCACCGATTTCCCGTTCACCGAGGCCGGTGTCGCCGCGAAACAGTGCGGCATCGGCAAAGTACTTGGGCATGAAACCCAGCGGCACCAGCAACAGCAGCACGTTGATGTGGAAGCGCCATTTGTGCCAGAAGCGGCTCAGGCCGGACCTCGGGTTCTCGGCGGCGAACAGGCTCATTGGCTGACCTCCGTGGTGTCATGGCTGGCGGTCTGGGTGGTGACGCGAGCACGCTTGTTATCGCGCTTCAAGGCGTTGGCGGTGGCCAGTGCGGTGCGCTTGGTCCAGATCAGCAGGCCGCTGAGGACCATCATGCTCAGGAGCAGGCCGAAGAAGAACCAGATCAGCTTGATCCAGATCCCGCCGAAATCACCGGTGTGCAACGGCCGCATGGATTCGGTCACCAGCTCCAGGCCAGAGCGGTCCGAGAGCAGGCGGGTTACGGCGACGTCGCCAGTGTAGGGGTTGATTTCGGCGGTCTGGAACATCAATGGATACCAGCTGCGGCCACCCACCGAGAGGTAGCTGTAGGCATTGGCGGGCAGGCTGATGAAGCTGTCTTCAAGGCCGGGAATGCGGGCCTTGGCTTCGCGGATCGCCGTTTCCAGGCTGATCATCGGTGCCGGCGAACCATCGGCGGTGAGGGGCACGCTTTCACGTGGCACCACCGCCGCGACCGGCGCGGTAGAAATCGTGATCTGGTTATCGAACATGAACGCTTCGATCAGGAACCAGGTGCTGGTGACGGAAATCACCGCGATGAACCAGATCGACCAGATGCCGCTGAGCCGATGAAAGTCGCCCCAGAAAATCCGCGCGCCATGCCGCAGGCGCAGGGTCGGTCGCAAAAAGCCTTTCCAGAACTTCTTGTAGACCACCAGCCCGGTAATCAGCGACGCCAGCAACGGCAGGCTGAGGAACGACACCAGGTACCAGCCCCAGCTGTAACCGTTGGTGAACGGCACCAGCCACCAGCCATGCAGGGCGCGGGTGAAGGCCCTGAAGTTGAATTGCGGAGCGGTGCCCTGGATCACGCCGCTGTACGGGTTGACGTAGACCACCACTGAACGGCCGTCGGGGTAGGTGACTTCCACGTCGAGGGCGAAATGCGTTTCGTCGGGTCGACTGATGCTTTCGACCAGAATCTGCGGTTCGGCCTGCTTGATCGCGGCGATGAGCTGGTCATAGCTCAGCAACGGCGCATCGTCGGAAGGTTGGCTGGCGCGCATCTGCGGGTTGGCCAGCCAGACGATTTCCTGGCTGATCACCGCAAGCGTGCCGGTCACACAGACGATCAGCACAAAAAACCAGATGGGCAACGCCAGCCAGCTGTGGACCAGAAACCAGAGTTTTGAACGGGATTTCTTCGACATGATTAAGGTCTTGTATCGATGAGAGGGCCTCTGCTGCGGGCTTCCCAGCGTGGGGTCCATGAAAAGTGCGGCCGTGGCTTTTGCCTACGCGAACCGCCTGCATCTATATAAGACGAATGAGAATCAGAAATCCCGAACCTCGATATGAAAGTAAATGTTTCCTATTCCTGCGAACACCTATCCCATTGTGGGAGCGAGCCTGCTCGCGATAGCGGTGTATCAATCGACACCCATGTTGAATGGCACACCGCTATCGCGAGCAGGCTCGCTCCCACAGGGGATTTGTATTCATTTCCGGTTGCGGCGTGCGCCTTGATCCAACACGAACCATGTTCCAAGGGATCACTCTCCGGCCATTGATGGGGCCGGGCGTCTGCCTAAGATGGAGCGCAGACGCCTGAAACCCGCGAGCCTGAGCGAATATCCCCATGACTTCAGCAAGAACCCTCTACGACAAACACATCGATTCCCACACGGTGTGTCGTCTCGATGACCAGGGCCACGTCCTGTTGTACATCGATCGTCAGGTCATCAACGAATACACCAGCCCCCAGGCGTTCAGCGGTTTGCGCGAGGCCAAGCGCAGCGTCTGGCGCGCCGGCACTGCGCTGGCGGTGGTCGACCATGTCAACCCGACGGCACCGAATCGCGTGGCGGCCATGCCGGATGCCGGCGGCGCGCGGCAGGTGTCTTACCTGGCGGAAAACTGTCGGGACTTCGGCATCGAATTGCTCGACATCCTCGACAAGCGCCAGGGCATCGAACACGTCATCGCCCCGGAGCAGGGCTTCATCCTGCCGGGCATGGTGATTGCCGCCGGCGACAGCCACACCACCACTTACGGCGCCCTCGGTGCGTTCGGTTTCGGCATCGGCACCTCGGAAATCGAACACCTGCTGGCGTCCCAGACCCTGGTCTACAAACGCCTGAAAACCCTGCGCGTGACGGTCGACGGCGAACTGCCGCCAGGGCTGACGTCCAAGGACGTGATCATGGCGCTGATCGGCCGGATCGGCGCCTCCGGGGCCACTGGCTACGCCATCGAGTTTTGCGGCTCGACCATCGATACCCTGAGTGTCGAAGCGCGCATGACCATCTGCAACATGGCGGTGGAGGCGGGTGCACGCGGGGCATTCATGGCCCCGGACGAGAAAGTCTTCGCCTACCTCAAGGACAAGCCCCGCGCACCGAAAGGTGCGTTGTGGGAGCAGGCGATCGAACAATGGCGCACCTTGCACAGCGATGCGGATGCGCAGTTCGACCGGGAAGTGTTTCTCGACGCCAGTGCCCTGGAGCCGATGGTCACCTGGGGCACCAGCCCCGATCAGGCGTCGTCGATCGGCGCCCGGGTGCCGGACCCGCAAGACATCAGCGACCTGATCCTGCGCCAGGATATGCGCCGGGCCCTCAACTACATGGGCCTGGAAGCGGGGATGCCCCTGAGCGAAATCGTCATCAGCCACGCGTTCATCGGTTCCTGCACCAACGCCCGTATTGAAGACCTGCGCGACGCCGCCAGCGTGGTGCGTGGCAAACGCGTCGCCGAGCATGTGCGGGCGATGATCGTGCCGGGTTCCACCGAGGTGCGTAATCAGGCTGAAGCCGAAGGCCTGGCGGCGATCTTTATCGACGCCGGGTTCGAGTGGCGCCAGTCCGGCTGCTCGATGTGCCTGGCGATGAACGATGACGTACTGGCGCCGGGCGACCGTTGCGCCTCCAGCACCAACCGCAATTTCGAAGGCCGCCAGGGCGCCGGTGCCCGCACGCATTTGATGAGCCCGGCGATGGTCGCCGCCGCTGCGATCACCGGTCGCCTGACCGACATCCGCCACTTTGGAGACCGTCCATGAGCCTGCAACCTTTCACCCACGTCAGCGGCAAGGCTGCGCCGATGCTGGCGGCCAATATCGACACCGACGTGATCATGCCCAAGCAGTTTCTCAAGGGCATCGACCGCGCCGGGCTGGATCGCGGGTTGTTTTTTGATTTGCGGTTTCTGCCGGATGGCCAGCCCAACCCTGAGTTCGTGCTCAATCAGCCGGCGTGGCAGGGCGCGAGTTTCATGGTGGTCGGTCCGAATTTCGGTTGCGGGTCGAGCCGCGAGCATGCGGTCTGGGGCTTGCAGCAGATGGGGATTCGCGCACTGATCGGTAGCAGTTTCGCGGGGATCTTCTATGACAACTGCCAGCGCAACGGCGTGTTGTTGATCACCCTCGATGAGCCTGTGTTGCAGCGACTCGGACAGGTCGTCAGTCAGCCGGAAGGGGCACAGATCAGCGTGAATCTGGAGGCGCAGGAAATCCGTCTCCACAGTGAAATCATCCCGTTCGACATCGACACCTTGCGCAAGACCGCGCTGTTGCTAGGCCTCGACGCCATCGGCACGACCTTGCAGCGTAGCGACGAAATCAAAGCCTTCGAACGCCAACACCTGACCGCCAACCCCTGGCTCAGCTGACACAACCCTCTGTAGGAGCCAGCTTGCTGGCGATGGCGTCCGTCCAGTCAAAACACTCATCGCCGGATAGACCGCTATCGCCAGCAAGCCGGCTCCTACAAGTGTTGCGTTATATGGACAGGTCTTTGAAATGCTCCTGCAAAAACTCCACACACGCCCGCAACTTCCCTGAATACGCCAGCCGCGTCGGGTACACCGCCCAGACGTTGGCGCTCTGGCTGTACTCGGGCAGCACCTGCACCAACCGTCCCTGATCCAGCAACGGTTTCACATCCCACAATGAGCGCAGCACCACGCCGCGCCCATCCAGTGCCCACTGCAAGACAATCTCGCCGTTGTTGGATGACAGTGGCCCGCTGACCCGCACGCTCTCCTGAACTCCATCGCGCTCCAGGTTCCAGATGCCGAACGCGTTGTCGCGCTCCTTGATCACCAGACAATGATGCTGCTCCAGTTCGCTCAATGCCTGAGGCACACCCTCGCGTTGCAGATAACCGGGCGCGGCACACACCACTCGCCGGTTGCTCACCAGGCGCCGGCCGATGTGCTGGCCGGGAATGTCGTCACCGACACGAATCTCCAGATCGAAACCTTCGCTGACGATGTCCACCACCCGGTCGAACAGGTCCAGGCGAATCTCCAGGTCCGGGTAACGCTCGGCCAGCAACGACACGGCCGGCGCCACGTGGTGACGGCCGAAGCCGAAACTGCTGCACAAATGCAGGCGCCCGCGAGGGCTGTCGTGGGCGTCGGAGAGTTCGTCGTGCAGTTGCTGGAAGTCATCGAGAATGCGCAACGCCCAGCGCTGCACGCGTTCGCCGTCTTCGGTCAGGGCGATGCGGCGGCTGGTGCGGTGCAACAGGCGGGTGCCGAGGGTGGTTTCGAGAATCTGGATGCGCTTGCTGACGTAGGCGGGCGACAGGCCCAGTTCATCGGCGGCTGCGGCGAAACCGCTTTTGCGCACCACGGTGAGGAATACACGCAGGTCTTCGGGCAGGGGCACGGTGTCTTTCTTGGTGGTCATGACAGAACGGGCACTGGCGGCATGAGCCGCCAGCATAGCAGTGCGCCGCCGGTGTCAGCGCAGGAAACCGAGGGCTTCGGCGAGCAGCAGTTCAGGGGCTTCTTCGGCGATGTAATGGCCAGCGGGCAGCGCCTTGCCGCGCACGTCGGTGGCCACCTGTTGCCATTCCTTGAGCGGCTCGAAGCAACGGCCGACCGTGCCTTCGGCGCCCCACAACACCAGCAGCGGCAGATTCAAATGACGACCCGCCTCGATGTCGGCCCGGTCATGCTCCAGGTCGATGCTGGCGCTGGCGCGGTAGTCTTCGCAGATGCCCCGCGCCGCGCCCGGCAATTCCAGACAGCGCAGGTATTCGCCAAACGCTTCGTCGGTGAAGGGTTTCAGGCCGGCGCTGCGACTGCCCATCACGCTGCGCAGGTAGGCTTCGGGGTCGGCTTCGATCAGGGTTTCCGGCAGCGGCGCCGGGCGGATCAGGAAGAACCAGTGCCAGTAGGCGCGGGCGAAGGCTTCGTTGGTTTGCGCGTACATCGACAGCGTCGGGGCGATGTCGAGCAGCACCAGGCGTTGCACGGCCTGCGGATGATCCAGCGCCAGGCGATGGGCGACGCGGGCGCCGCGATCGTGGGCCAGCACCGAGAACTGTTCGAAGCCCAGGGAGTGCATCAGCGCCACGGCATCCTTGGCCATCTCGCGTTTGGAATAATTCGTGTGAAGGTCGTTGGCCGGCGGTTTGCCGCTGTCGCCATAACCGCGCAGGTCAGCGGCGATCACGGTGAAGTGCTCGGCCAGTTGTTCGGCGACCTTGTGCCAGATGACGTGGGTTTGCGGGTGACCGTGCAGCAACAGCAGGCCCGGCCCGCTGCCGCCGATGCGGTAGGCAATGTCGACACCGTTGACGTGGCGCTGGTCTTTCAGGAATCCGGCGAACATGGAGGCCTCCTTGTTGTGATTGCCTGCATCCTGAAAGTGTTCGGCGACTACGGCAAGGCGCAAAGCGTGGTGGGCGGGTTCATGAAGTGTGTTCAAGGGGGATTTGTGGTTTTTGGGATGGCCTCATCGCCGGCAAGCCGGTCTCGCTCCCACAGGTCTTGTGAGCGACACAAAACCTGTAGGAGCGAGCCTGCTCGCGATAGGCCCGAATGGGCAGTGCAAAAACTCAGCCCTGCTGAAACATCTCCTTCGCCCGCTGCTCAATCTGTTCCTGGGTCAGATCCTCCTTGCGCGTCGCCAGAAACCACAAATGCCCATAGGGATCCTTCAAGGTCCCCGAGCGATCGCCATAAAACTGATCCTTGACCTCGGACACCACCGTGCCACCGGCCGCAATCGCCTGTTTATAAGACTTGTCCACATCGTTCACATACAGATGCAAGCCCACGGACGGCGAGTTGTCCGGATTGCTCAGCGGCCCTTGATCGCAGGGTGTGCCGAGCATGATCGGGCAATCGCCGATACGCAGTTCGGCGTGGCCGATGCCGCCGTCGGGCATGGACAGGCGCATGACTTCGGTGGCGCCGAAGGCTTTCTTGTAGAACTCGATGGCTTCGGCCGCTTTCTTGATGCCCAGATACGGGGTGATGCTGTGATAACCCTCTGGAATGGGTTTGACGCTCATGATCAGTCTCCCTGTTTTTGTCGTGAGTGAAAGGTGCTCCTTCGCCGATAAATATAGGTCAGCCCCTTTTCGTCAGCCGAGCGCCCGACGAGCAGCAGCGCCACTGTTCAGCCATCAACAGTGAAGCAACAGAATGCCCGGCTTTCTCACTGACTGACCCCTGAAAACGCCTTGAACTCCCCGGAAACACGGGGCGGGGCGGTCAGGCACAGAAGCTGCAATGTCCTCCGGTAAACACTGTTGCCGAGAGACCTGTATGCCTGAATCTGCCGTTTATCCGATCAACCCACCGGCCGCCCATCGGATCGCCGACGGCGCCGAAGCCCTGCGTGTGGCCGAGCGCGTCGCCGCCGTGTTGCTGGAACAGGACGCCGAGCGCGACCGCAGCCGCGAGGTGCCCGCCGAGATCGTCGATCTGTATTCCAACAGTGGCTTGTGGGGCATCAGCGTGCCGAAGGAGTTCGGTGGCGCGCAGGTGTCCTACGCGGTGCTGGCGCAGGTCATCGCGATCATCTCGGCGGCCGATCCGTCCCTGGGGCAGATCCCGCAAAACCACTATTGCCTGCTGGAAGACATCCGTCTGCAAGGCACCCCCGAGCAGCAAGCGCACTTCTTTGGCCTGGCGTTGCAGGGGCATCGCTTCGCCAACGCCCTGTCGGAAACCGGCGGCAAGAACGTGCAGGACATTCAGGCGACGATTCGCCGTTATGGCGACGGGCATGTGATCAATGGGCGCAAGGGTTATTGCACCGGTTCGCTTTATGCCCACTGGCTGGCGGTGCTGGCGCTGGATGAAGAGCAGAAGGGCCAATTGTCGTTCGTCGAACGCGGCACGCCGGGGCTGGTGATCGTCGACGACTGGGACAGCATTGGCCAGCGCACCACCTCCAGCGGCACGGTGCTGGCCGAGGACCTGCACGTCCCGGCGTTCAATGTGTTCCCGACCTATCGCTCCTATGAAAGCCCGACCCTGGCCGGACCGTTCGCGCAACTGACCACCGCCGCCATCGATGCCGGCATCGCCCGCGCAGCGCTGCGGGACACCATCGCGTTCGTCCAGCAATTCGCCCGGCCATGGATCGATGCCGGTGTGGAAAAGGCCAGCGAAGATCCGCTGACCATCATTCAGGTCGGCGCGCTGGAAATCCGCCTGGAAGCCGCCGAAGCCTTGCTGGAACGCGCCGGTTGGGCGCTCGATGCGGCGCGCCCGGCACCCGACGAAAACAATGTGGCCCGAGCGTCGCTCGCGGTGGCCAAGGCCAAAGTGCTGACCACCGAAATTGCCATCGAAGCCAGCAACAAATTGTTCGAACTCGGCGGCACCCGTTCGACCCTGAAGAAGCACAACTTCGACCGTCACTGGCGCAACGCCCGGGTGCACACCTTGCATGATCCGGTGCGCTGGAAATACCACGTGGTCGGCAACTGGCTGCTCAACGGAATCAAGCCACCGCGCCACGACTGGTCCTGATCATGGCCGAATTGTTCAAGAACATTTATTGGGCCGACATCGGCCAGGCCTGCCTCGACACCTTGAGCATGCTCGGTGCCGCCCTCGGTTTCACCGTGCTGCTGGGGTTGCCGCTGGGGGTGGTGCTGTTTCTCACCGGCAAGCGCCAGTTGCACGAAGCCATCGGCGTGTACCGGGTGTTGTCGGTGATCGTGAACATGCTGCGTTCGCTGCCCTTCATCATTTTGCTGATCGTGCTGATTCCGCTGACCACGCTGCTGGTCGGCACTTCGCTGGGCGTCCCGGGGACCATTCCGCCGTTGGTGGTCGGTTGCACGCCGTTCTTCGCGCGGCTGGTGGAAACCGCGTTGCGCGAGGTCGATCGCGGGGTGGTGGAAGCGACCCAGGCCATGGGCGGCACCACCTGGCAGATCATCCGCCACACCTTGTTGCCCGAGGCGCGCGGCGGGTTGCTGGCGGCGGTTACGGTCACCGCGATCGTGCTGGTGGATTACACGGCGATGGCCGGCGTGATCGGCGGCGGCGGACTCGGCGACCTGGCGATCCGCTACGGCTACCAGCGATTCCAGACCGACGTGATGGTGGTCACCGTGGTGCTTTTGCTGATCCTGGTCCAGGCCCTGCAAATGACCGGCGACCGATTGGTGGCGCGCTACAGCCGACGCTGAATATTCGATTCAACCCAAACACCAAGGCCCACGTTCACCCCACGACGGCCACTTAATCTGCCTAGGAGCACAACATGAAAAAGACCCTGGCCATTCTGGCTGCCCTTGTGTCGTTGAGCGTTCACGCCAACGAAAAACTCACCGTCGGTGCCACGCCGGTGCCGCACGCGGAGATCCTCGAATTCGTCAAACCGACCCTGGCCAAGGAAGGCGTGGACCTGGACATCAAGGTCTTCACCGACTTCATCCAGCCCAACCAGCAACTGGCGTTGAAGAACCTCGACGCCAACTACTACCAGTACCGGCCGTTTCTCGATGACTACAACAAGACCCGCCACACCGACCTGGTGCCGGTCGTCGGCGTGCACATCGAACCGTTCGGGGCCTATTCGACCAAGATCAAGAACATTTCCGAGCTGAAGGACGGCGCCACCGTCTCGATCCCCAACGACCCGGTGAACACCGGCCGTGCGCTGGTGCTGTTGCACGAAGCCGGGCTGATCAAGCTCAAGGATCCGAGCAACACCCTGGCCACGCAGCGTGACATCACCGAAAACCCGAAACACCTGAAAATCCGTGAACTGGAAGGTGCCTTGCTGGCGCGTTCGGTGAGCCAGGTGGACCTGGCGTTTGTCTTCGCCAACTACGCTTTGGAAGCCGGGATCGACACCAACAGTGCGTTGATCGTCGAGAAGGGCAAGAGCCTGTACATCGAATTCCTGGTGGCTCGCCCGGACAATATCAACGATCCAGGTTTGCAGAAACTGGCCAAGGCGCTGAACTCCGATGAGGTTCGGCAGTTCATCCTGACCCGCTACAAAGGGCAGATTGCGCCAGGCTTCTGATTTTCGGTGATATTTGAGGACGCCATCGCTGGCAAGCCAGCTCCTACAGGTTTCGCAAGCAACACAAAAACCTGTAGGAGCCGGCTTGCCGGCGATGGCCGCGCCGCCTATTCCGGATCTGCCGATGACTCCAGCAGCTGCGCCCCGGGCCCCTGATCACCCAGCACATCACCAAAATTGCGCAACGGGCACGCTTCCATCGACAAACACCCACAACCAATACAGCCATTGAGCTTGTCCCGCAGCAAGGTCAACTGACTGATCCGCTCATCCAGCTCCCGGCTCCATTGCGCCGACAACACCTTCCAGTCCGCCGCCGTCGGCGCCCGGTTGTCCGGCAGGGTTTTCAACGCCTCGCCAATCTCCGCCAGCGGAATCCCCAGGCGCTGCGCCACTTTGATCAACGCCACCCGTCGCAACACTTCCCGCGGATAACGCCGCTGGTTGCCCTGGTTGCGATTGCTTTTGATCAGCCCTTTGGTTTCATAAAAATGCAACGCCGTGACGGCCACGCCGCTGCGCGCGGCGAGCTGGCCGACGGTGAGCTCTTTATGCAGGTGTTCCGAGGTGATCATTGAAAAAGTCCCTTGACCTCTAGTTAACTGGAGGTTTTACCCTGCACGCCTTCGGATCGCAAGATCCGGCTTACACGTCAGTGGGGACTCTTCATGCAAGCGTCAGAGAAAAATCGCAGCTTCACCCAGTTGATCGAATTCGAGATCGAACCCCATCAGCAACCCGCTCTGGTGTCGGCCTTGTCCCGGCAGACCGAGCGTCTGGCCCAAGGCTACGGCGGGTTTTTGAGTGCGAGCATCCAGGCCAGCGACGATGGCCGGCGGGTGCTCAATTATCTGCAATGGCAAACCCGCGAGGCAGGGGAGGCCGCGTTTCAAAGCTTTGAAAGCGGCGAGCAGGATTTCTGGCAACTGATTCGCACCCATCAGGCGAAAACCGTGACGTTCGGCTCGTTCCAGGTGCTGCACAGCCTGGAACGCAGCCACGACAACGCGTTGCACTGCAACCTGGTGCTTTAGATCGACAACTGCATCAAGCGCTCGCCCTGCAGGTTTTCCGTGGGACGGCGCTTGTTCACCGCCAGTTCGCCAATCTTGATCAGGCGCGTGCGCGTCACGTTGCGGCTCAGGCCCAGCAGCGCGGCGGTGTGCACCTGGTTGTAATGACTGAAACGGTAAGCCGCGCGCAACAGGGCGTCTTCGACTTTTTCGTGCAGCGCGCCGGCCTGTTCCTCGAACAGCTTCTGGAAGGCGCGGTCGAGCAGGGCTTCCGGTGAGTCGTCGAGGTGGCCTTGATGATCGTCCTGACGTTCGATGCGCATGTTCGACAGGCGCAGGTCGTCGCGCTCGATCACGCCGTTTCGGCAGATCAGCAGGGTGTGGTGGATGACGTTTTCCAGCTCGCGGATATTGCCCGGCCAGCTGTAGCTGCGCAGTTTCAGTTCGGCTTCTTTGCTGATGGTGACGGTGCCGTAACCCAGGCGCTGGCTGTAGGCTTCGACGAAGTGTCGGGTCAGCGGCAGGATGTCGCCGGGCCTGTCGCGCAATGGGCTCAGCTCCAGGCTGACCACGTCGAGACGGTAATACAGGTCTTCGCGGAAATGCCCGGCGTTGATGGCTTTTTCCAGCTGCACGTTGGTCGCTGCGAGCACACGCACGTTGATCGGAATGCTTTTGCGCGAGCCCAGTCGCACCACTTCGCGTTCCTGCAACACCCGCAGCAACTTGACCTGAATCGCCATTGGCAGGTCGCCGATTTCATCGAGGAACAAGGTGCCGCCGTCAGCCTCTTCGAACCAGCCGGCCTTGGCGCTCAAGGCACCAGTGAAGGCGCCTTTTTCGTGGCCGAACAATTCGGCTTCGACCAGGGATTCAGAAAACGCACCGCAGTTCACCGCCACGAACGGCCGGTTGCGCCGGGCGCTGAGGTTGTGGATATGCCGTGCCACCAACTCTTTGCCCGTGCCGGTTTCGCCGATGATCAGCACGCTGGCTTCGCTGGGCGCGACTTGCTGGATGTGGGCGAGCAAGGCCTCGGATTTCGGGTCTTCGAATACCTGGGCCGTGGCGCGGATGGACGTGGCCAGCGCGGGCGAGGGCGGTAAGGTCAGCAGTTGCATGGGGCAGGCTCCATGAGAAGGCTATGAATAGAAAGTCGGAATCGGCAGGGACTGGTTCAGCGCCCAATCGCCCAGTTCATGGAGTTTGTAATCCACCGGGTCGTGCAAGGTTTGCGTGCGCAGGTTGCGCCAGTGGCGATCCAGACGCAGTGAAGCGTGAGTCGAGCGCGCGCCGGTCACTTCGAACAACCGGCTACACAGATCGAGGCCGTTGCGGGTCGCGGCGACCTTGGCCGTGGCGATCGCCGTGGCCAGGTGCCCGCGCTCTTCGGCGCTGAGGTTCGGGCCTTTGGCCCAGGCCTTGTCGAGCAGGTCGGCGGCGCGTTCCACCAGCAAGCGAACACCTTCGAGCGCCACCCAGAAGTCGCCGTAATGGCTGAGCACATACGGGTCCTGGCGCACATCCTGAGTGCTGGACTTATGCCACGGCCGGGTTTCGGTGAGGGTGTATTGCCGCGCTTCCTCGAACGCACCTTCGGCGATGCCGAGGAACATGTGCGTGAACGTCAGCTGTGCGATCAAGGGACGCAGGCAGGCGAACGGTGTGCTCAGCGGGCCCGGATCGAGCAGCAGTTCCGATTCTTCGACCCGCACCCGCTCGAACGTGGCGCTGCCGCTGTCGGTCTGGCGCTGGCCCATGTTGTTCCAGTCGTTGTGCAGGGTGATGCCGCTGCGGCCGCTGGGGATCGCCGCGATCAACAGCTTGCCGCCGGCACTCTCGTCCACCGCCGAGGCGATCAGCATTTCCGAATCGCTGGCGCCGGAGCAGAAACTTTTCTTGCCGGAAAATTCGCGCCAGCCGCCGAGGTTCTTCACCACGGTGCGGGTGTCCAGCGGGTTGAGGGCGTTGCCCCAGAACCAGTTCTTGCGCGCAGTCTGTTCGAACCATGGCTGCCATTGTTCGGGCCGCGAGAACAGGCGCACGGTGGCGAGCATCAGGTGATGAAAACCGAAGACGTGGGCGATCGAACTGTCGACCTTGGCGAATTCGCGCACGACGGTCAGGGTTTCACTCCAGCTGGCGCCGAGGCCGCCGTACTGGGTGGGAATGCTTAATGCCAACAGACCGCTTTGGCGCAGGGCGTCACGTTCGGCTTTCGGCGTACCGCCACGCTCGTCGCGCTCGACGGCGGTCAGGGCAAACTCGGCAGCCAGCTGACGGGCGGTTTGCAGCGGGGAAATCAGGGTGCTTTGCGGCTTGGCAGTCACGCGGGGGTTCCTCAGTGAAATCAGCGCAGATCCCCTGTGGGAGCGAGCCTGCTCGCGATAGCGGTGGGTCATTCACTTTGATGGTGGCTGATGCACCGCTATCGCGAGCAGGCTCGCTCCTACAGAGGTATCCGGGTCAGGCCGTGGCTTTGGCGGGCAGTACATCGTTGGCGATCATTTCGCCAAACGGCCCGGTGAGGTTGGTGACACCACGCCCGGCCAGGCTCGCGTACGGTTCAGGCAGCAGCGGGAACACCAGCTCGGCAAATCGATACGCCTCTTCGAGGTGTGGATAACCGGAGAAGATGAAGCTCTCGATTCCCAGGTCCGCGTACTCCTTGATGCGCGCCGCCACTTGCTGCGGATCGCCCACCAGCGCCGTCCCGGCACCGCCGCGCACCAGGCCTACGCCGGCCCACAGGTTCGGAGCGATTTCCAGGTTGTCGCGACGACCGTCGTGCAGTGCCGCCATGCGCCGCTGACCTTCGGAATCGAAACGCGAGAATGATTTCTGCGCCGCAGCGATGGTCTCGTCGCTGATGTGCTCGATCAGTTTGTCCGCGGCTTTCCAGGCTTCCTCGGCGGTCTCGCGAACGATCACGTGCAGGCGAATTCCGAACTTCACTGTGCGTCCGTTGCGTGCCGCGCGCTCGCGTACATCGGCGAGTTTCTCCGCCACGGCGGCCGGTGGTTCGCCCCAGGTCAGGTAGACATCCACCTGCTCGGCAGCCAGGTCATGGGCCGCCTCGGACGAACCGCCGAAATACAGCGGCGGATAAGGTTTCTGCACAGGCGGGTACAGCGCCTTGGCGTTTTGTACCTGCAGGTGTTTGCCTTCGAAATCCACCGCTTCGCCTTGCAGCACGCGGCGCCAGATCTGCAGGAATTCGTCGGTGACTTCGTAGCGTTCGCTGTGATCGAGGAAGATCCCGTCGCCGCGGTTTTCGTCCGGGTCGCCGCCGGTGACCACGTTGATCAGCAAGCGGCCGTTGGACAACCGATCCAGGGTCGCGGCCATACGGGCGGAGACGGTCGGCGAAATGATCCCCGGCCGGATCGCCACCAGGTAACGCAGGCGCTCGGTCAACGGCACCAGCGCCGAAGCGATGACCCACGAATCCTCGCAGGAACGCCCGGTGGGAATCAGCACGCCGTGATAGCCGAGGCTGTCGGCGGCCTGGGCCACTTGTTTCAGGTAGTTGAGGGTCACCGGGCGTGCGCCCTGGGTGGTGCCCAGGTAATGGCCATCGCCGTGGGTCGGCAGAAACCAGAAAACATCCATGAAAAGATCCTTAAGCGATTTTCAGCAGATTTTTGGGGTGCACGCCGAACAACGGCGCGGCGCGTTCTGCAGCAAGACGAATGCGGGCCTTCAAGGGCTCACTGGTTATTTGGTAATTGGCGAAATCGGCTTCGGTGGCGTAGACGCCGATCGGGAGGGTCAGGGCCTGGAAGAAACTGAACAGCGGGCGCAGCTGGTGATCGAGTACCAGCGCATGCCGTTCGCTGCCACCGGTGGCGGCGAGCAGCACCGGCGTATTGATCAGGGCGTTGAGGTCTATCAGGTCGAACAGGTGCTTGAGCAGGCCCGGATAAGAGCCGCGATAAACCGGCGCGGCGACGATCAGCAGGTCGGCATTCTCGATGGCTTGCAGCTCGGCTTCGACATCGGCGCTCAGTTCCTGGCGGGACAGGGCCGCGCCCAATGGCCGGGCGATGTCGCCCAGTTCGATCAGCTTGCTCTCGATCGGCAGTTGGCCGGCCAGTTCGGCCAGCAGCGCCTGGGTCAGCACCAGGGTGCGGGACGGACGCCAGGTTCCGCCGGAGAGGGCAACGACTTTCAATGGACGCGACATGATCAGTTCCTTTTTAAACAGTTGCTCAGCGAGCAGTGAGTAGTCACAGGGCTTGAGCAAGAGCTGTACCAATCCTTCGAGCCCAGTTTTTCCGGGGCTTGCAGCGGGTAAGTACCTTCGCGCTGTTTGATTTGCAGCACTGTTTGTTGAATGACTGTTGCCTGGCGAACAGTTGCGTGGGCAACAGTTGTGTAAGGCGATGAGGTTGTTATAAAGGCTCTTTGTTATTCCTCAAAAGATCATTGCAGGATATTTATAGATCATTAAGAAATATGCGAGCTCGTGTAGGAGCCGGCTTGCTGGCGATCAAGCGCGCCGCGGTGAATCAGATTCACCGCCATCGCCAGCAAGCTGGCTCCTACAAGTTTCGTGATGCCTTCTGCCTCAATACCCACTATCGAGAGCGTTGATTTCTGCCGATCAAAGGGCGCGAGTAGCCTGTGTTCATTGCCCCGAACCCAGTTGCCAGGACACTCGATCATGAAAACCCTGCTCACCACTTTCATGCTGCTCGCCGTCTCCGTTCTCGCCGGATGTGCCAGCCACGTCTCCCCGGAATTGCGCCCCTACACCGCCGAGGAAACCCGGCAACTGGCGCTGGAATCGCTGAACCGTCGCGGTTTGTCGTTCGACGAATACCATGCGCAAAAAGCCGCACTGCTCGGTCAGCCACAGAAATCCTTCAGCTTCGACAAACAAGGCGAAATGAACGCCGAGCGCACCGTTCAACTGCACGGTCGCCCAAGCTGAGCGACTGTACCGCTCGAAGTTTCACCCAACTGTCCATGGGTTTCGCGGCAGGTGTGCGATAGGGTCGGTACCTGACTGACCCTGATGGACTGCCACCGATGACGCTCTCTCTCGATCTGCTGCTGGGCTTCGCCCTGTTTGCCCTCGTCACCTCGATCACCCCCGGCCCGAACAACACCATGTTGCTGGCATCGGGCGTGAACTTCGGCTTTAACCGCACCATCCCCCATATGCTCGGCATTACCTGCGGCTTCTTTGTGCTGGTGGTGGCGGTGGGTTTTGGTCTGGGCGCCGTGTTTCAAACCTATCCGTTGCTCTACACCGTGCTGCGTTACGTCGGCGCGGCGTATTTGCTGTACCTGGCGTGGAAAATCGCCCATTCCGGGCCGGTGTCCGAGGGTGAGCAGGGGGAGAGCAAACCGATCAGCTACCTCGGCGCAGCCGCGTTCCAGTGGGTCAATCCCAAGGCCTGGATCATGGCCATCGGTGCCATCAGCACTTACACGCCGATGCAGGGCTACTTCACCAATGTGATCGTGATTGCGGCGGTCTTCGCCCTGATCAACCTGCCGAGCGTCGGCGTCTGGGCAGCGTGCGGTACGCTGTTGCGCAACGTGCTGAAGGATCGCCGTTGGTTGCGTCTGTTCAACTGGGGCATGGCCGCACTGCTGGTGGTTTCGCTGTATCCGTTGTTGCTGGAAAGCTTTAGCTGACGCATTGCTTCAACCGGTTGCCCGATGCCTGTTAAGCTCGACTTCAGGAGCGTTCCTACGCACTTTTAAATGAAGTCGTACTTCTTTAACGCATCCGATCAGGTATTGCGGGTTAACTGGGTTCCCGCACCTGATCCCGGAACAAGCTCTGCGAGTCTTTTTATGAATAAACGTCCGTTGTATTTCGACTACGCCGCCACCACGCCGGTGGACGAGCGGGTCATTCAGGTCATGGTCGAGTGTCTGGGCTTTACCGGCAATTTCGGCAACCCTGCGTCCAGCTCCCATGCGTTCGGCCAGCAGGCCCGGCAAACGGTCGAGCAGGCACGGCGGCAGGTAGCGGAACTGGTGGGCGCCCAGGCGGAGCAGATCGTCTGGACCTCCGGTGCCACCGAATCCAACAACCTTGCCCTCAAGGGCGTGGCCCAGGCTCGCGGCATTTCCGGCGGCCACATCATCACCAGCCAGATCGAACACAAGGCCATTCTCGATACCGCGCGGCAATTGCAGGACGCCGGTGTGGCGGTAACCTACCTGGTGCCGGATGCCGAAGGGCTGATCACCGCGCAGGCTGTCAGCGAAGCAATGCGCGAGGACACCTTCCTGGTGTCGCTGATGCTGGTCAACAATGAGCTGGGCACGGTCAATGACATCGCCGCTATCGGCGAAGTGGTGCGTGCCCGAGACGGCTTGTTCCATGTCGACGCCGCCCAGGGCGCGGGTAAAGTGGCGATCGACCTGGCGCGTTTGCCGGTGGATCTGATGTCGTTTTCAGCGCACAAGATCTACGGCCCCAAGGGCATCGGTGCGTTGTATGTCGGGCCTCGCGCGCAGCAGCGTTTGCAGGCGCAGATTCATGGCGGCGGCCACGAAGGCGGTTTGCGTTCCGGCACCCTGGCGACTCACCAGATTGCCGCGATGGGCGAAGCCTTCGCGCTGGCGGCGCAATTGTTCGATGAGGAGAAAGCCACGATCGCGCGTCTGCGTGAACGTCTGCTCGAACCGTTGTTGAGCATTCCTGGCGTTCGCCTGAACGGCAGTGCGACCCAGCGCATTCCCCATACCCTGAGCCTGACCTTCAATGAAGGCGAGTTCAATTCCGCGGCGTTGAGTGCCTCGATCGCGTTTTCCGCGACGTCGGCCTGCAATTCCGCGAGCAATACACCATCCCACGTGCTGCTGGCCCTGGGGCATGACGCCCGTTCGGCCAGTCGCACCATTCGCTTGAGCCTGGGACGTTTCACCACCGACCAGGATATCGACCAGGCGGCACAACTGATCAAAGCGGCCTGCGCCAGTGCCCCGGCATTCTGGCAGTAAGGCCTCAAGTGCCGACGTTGATCGGCACTCAACAATAATGAAGAAGTGATTAGCAGGAGACATGATGAGTACGCAGCCTTCGATCAATGGATCGGTGCCCCAGCGCCTGGCCCACACCCGCGAGCTGATGAGCCGGGAGGGCATTCATGCCCTGCTGGTGCCGTCGGCCGACCCACATCTTTCGGAATACCTGCCGGGCTACTGGCAAGGGCGGCAATGGCTGTCGGGCTTTCACGGCTCGGTCGGCACACTGATCGTGACGCCGGACTTCGCCGGTGTCTGGGCCGACAGCCGTTATTGGGAACAAGCGACCAAGGAACTCAAGGGCAGCGGCATCGAGCTGGTCAAGCTGCAACCGGGTCAGCCGGGGCCGCTGGACTGGCTGGCCGAGCAAACCCCTGAAGGCGGCGTGGTCGCGGTGGACGGCGCTGTGATGGCCGTGGCCTCGGCGCGAACCTTGGGCGGTAAGCTCGAAGAGCGCGGCGCCCGTTTGCGTACCGACCTCGACCTGTTGGACAGCGTCTGGAGCGATCGTCCGACGCTGCCGAACGAGCCGATCTATCAGCACTTGCCGCCGCAAGCGACCGTCAGCCGTGGCGAAAAACTCGCCAACCTGCGTCAGGTCTTGCAAGAGCGCGGGGCCGATTGGCATTTCATTGCCACCCTCGACGACATCGCCTGGCTGTTCAACCTGCGTGGCGGCGATGTGTCGTTCAACCCGGTGTTCGTTTCTTTCGCGTTGATCAGCCAGCAACAGGCAACCCTGTTCGTGGCGTTGAGCAAAGTCAGCGCCGAGCTGCGCGCGGTCCTCGAACAGGACGGCGTTACCCTGCGCGACTACAGCGAAGTGGCCGAGGCCCTGCGCGCAGTCCCGAGCGGCGCCAGCCTGCAAGTCGATCCGGCGCGCGTCACGGCCGGTCTGCTGGATAACCTCGACAGCGGCGTCAAACTGGTCGAAGGCCTGAACCCGACGACCCTGGCCAAATCGCAGAAAAGCCTGGCCGACGCCGAGCACATCCGTCAGGCCATGGAGCAGGACGGTGCGGCGTTGTGCGAATTCTTCGCCTGGCTGGAGTCGGCGTGGGGCAAGGAGCGCATCACCGAACTGACCATCGACGAACACCTGACCGCCGCGCGCATGCGCCGTCCGGATTACGTGTCGTTGAGTTTCAACACCATCGCCGCGTACAACGCCAACGGTGCGATGCCGCATTACCACGCTACTGAAGAAGAGCACGCGGTCATCGAAGGTGACGGCCTGTTGCTGATCGACTCCGGCGGCCAGTACCTGGGCGGCACCACCGACATCACGCGCATGGTGCCGGTCGGTACGCCAACCGATGAGCAAAAACGCGATTGCACGCGCGTGCTCAAAGGCGTGATCGCCTTGTCTCGTGCGCAGTTTCCGCGGGGCATTCTGTCGCCGTTGCTGGATTCCATCGCACGTGCGCCGATCTGGGCGGAAAGCGTCGACTACGGCCACGGCACCGGACACGGCGTCGGCTACTTCCTCAACGTTCACGAAGGTCCGCAAGTGATTGCCTACCAGGCCGCGCCCGCACCGCAAACTGCGATGCAGCCGGGCATGATCACTTCCATCGAGCCGGGCACCTACCGTCCTGGCCGTTGGGGCGTGCGGATCGAGAACCTGGTGTTGAACCGTGAGGCGGGCAAAAGCGAATTCGGTGAGTTCCTCAAATTCGAAACCCTGACCTTGTGCCCGATCGATACACGTTGCCTGGAACCGTCGTTGCTGACTCAGGACGAGAAACAGTGGTTCAACGCCTATCACGCCGAAGTGCGCGAACGCCTGAGCCCGTTGGTCGACGGTGCCGCCCTGGAGTGGCTGAACACCCGAACCGCCGCTATCTGACCGGCTTGAGTTCAGGCGCTGCGTCCAGCGCTTGACTCATGTAGTCGACGAAAGCTTTGACCCTGGCGGATTGGCGACGATTCGCCGGGGACACGGCATGTATCGGCAGCGACTGCGCAACGTAGTCCGACAAAATCGCCGTCACTCGCCCGGCTTTCAGGTCCTCGCTGAACAGCCACACCGGCGACAATGCAATCCCCAGCCCCCCCAACACCATCTCGCGGATCGCTTCAGAGTTGTTGCTTTGCGCGCTGCCCTTGATGCGCACTTCGTGGCGTTTATTGTTATTCTCGAAAACCCATAAATTCTGACTGTTCAGCAGGTTGAACTGCAGGCAGTTGTGCGCGCTCAGTTCTGCCGGCGATTGCGGCTGCCCGTGTTGCCTGAGGTAGTCGGGGGCTGCGACGGTCACCCGATGGGTGATGCCGATTTGACGGGCGATCAGGCCGCTGTCATTGAGCTCGCCGATCCGGAAAGTGACGTCCAATCCCTCGCGGATCAGGTCCTGGTTCTGGTCATTCAATTGCAGGTCGATGTCGATGTCGGGATAGCGCTTCAGAAATTCCGCCAGGCGCGGGGCAATCTGCAAACGCCCGAAGCTGACTGATGAACCGATCCGCAGGTGACCGGCGATGCGTTCCTTGCCGGATTGGAAGCTGTGTTCGGCGGCATCGACTGCGGCGAGGATCTGTCGACATTCGGCGTAGTAGCGCAGGCCTTCGTCGGTCAGGGACAACTGACGGGTGCTGCGCGCGATCAGTTTTCCGCCCAGCTCGGTTTCCAGCGCCTTCACGACTTTGCTGATGGTGGGCTGGCTGATCTGCATCTCACGGGCCACGGCAGAAAAACTGCCGCGTTCGACGACCCTGGCGAAAATGGCCATTGCACTGAGTTTGTCCACGGGATCTCTCATTGATGCCAAACAGGCATGGTCACTATAGCTATATAGCGTCTTATCGGCATGAGTCGGTTAGCTGAAGATTTATCCCACAGCCACCTCTGACAGGAATAAACGAAATGACCGACTCACTTGAAATGCGCGCTCTGATTGTCGACTCGGCCGGTGCGCCGTTACGCTTGGTTTCCCTTCAGCGACCGGTGCCGGAAGCGGGGCAGGTGCTGGTCCGGATCAAGGCCAGCGGGGTGAACCCACTGGACGGGAAAATCCGTGCCGGCCAGGCGGCTCATGCGTGTCAGCCGTTGCCGGCGATAGTCGGTATGGATCTGGCGGGAGTGATTGAGGCCGTAGGCGAGGGCATCAGCGGATGGCAGCCAGGTGATGAGGTTTATGCCATGGCGACGGGCATTGGCGGCGCGCAGGGCTCGCTGGCCGAATACGCGGCGGTCGATGCCCGATTACTGGCGCGCAAGCCGGACAACTTGAGCATGCGCGTAGCCGCCGGGTTGCCGCTGGTGCTGATCACTGCGTGGGAAGGGCTGGTGGATCGGGCGCGGGTGCGGGCGGGGCAAAAGGTGTTGATTCATGGTGGGGCAGGGGGTGTGGGCCATGCGGCGGTGCAGATTGCCCGCGCTTTCGGTGCCGAGGTCTATGCCACCGGCTCCGCTAAGCATCAGGCCATCATTGAAGGGTTCGGCGCGACGTTCATTGACTATCGCCAGACTTCGGTCGAGGAATACATGGAGCAGTACACGGCCGGCGAGGGCTTCGATATTGTCTACGACACCGTGGGCGGCGATACCCTGGATGCTTCATTCAAGGCGGCGCGGGTTTATCACGGTCATGTGTTGAGCTGCCTCGGTTGGGGTCAACACAGTCTGGCGCCGCTCTCGTTTCGTGGGGCCACGTATTCGGGTGTGTTCACCTTGCTGCCATTGCTCACCGGGGTGGGGCGTGAACATCACGGAAAGATTCTTCGCGAGGCGGCCCGGTTGATTGAGGCGGGTCAATTGAAACCGCTGATGGATCCTCGTGCGTTCACACTGGAAACGGCCGAGTCCGCCCATGAGCTGCTTGCTTCGGGCGCAGCTCAGGGGCGGTTGGTCATCGAGATTTAACCCAGGGCCTCGATCACGAACTCCAGTCGATCCTGGCCGAAGAACAGCTGGTTATCGACAAACATGCTGGGTGCGCCGAACACACCCCGTTGCACGGCTTTTTCGGTGTTGTCCTTGAGTGTGGCTTTGACCTCTTCGTCGGCGGTCAACGCCAGCACTTCCGTGGGATCGAAGCCGTTTTGCGTCAGCACCGAGGCAACGGTCGCCAGGTCATCGAGGCTGCGACCCTCTACCCAAAGGGCATGAAACAGGCAGTCGATGAACGCCTGGAAACGCGCCGGATGGCGCAACTGGATGCCGGTCACGGCACGCATCAGCATCAGCGTATTGATGGGGAAATGCGGATTGAATTTCAGCGGCACGCCATAACGTTTGGCGTAGCGGTCAAGGTCCTGAAACATGTAGAGGCCCTTGGCCGGGATGGTCGCCGGGGAGGCGTTGCCGGTGGCCTTGAAAACGCCGCCCAGCAGTATCGGAATGTAGGTCAGTTGGCTGTCGGTCTGCGCGCAGATTTTCGGCAGTTGGGTGTACGCCAGGTAGGTGGCGGGGCTGCCGAGGTCGAAGTAGAACTCCACGGTTTTGCTCATGCTCGATGCACTCTGTTTATTGTTATGGGGGGAGGGCTTACCAGCGTTCGTTCCAGGGGCGAAGGTCCAGTTCGAAGGTCCAGGCGTCGCGGGGCTGGCTGTGCAGGTACCAGTAATTCTCGGCGATGTGTTCGGGGTTGAGTATCCCGTCCTGATCCTTGGTGGCGTACTTCTCGGGAAAGGACTCGCGAATGAAGTCGGTATCGATCGCGCCGTCGACGACGACATGAGCCACGTGAATGTTCATCGGGCCCAGTTCGCGGGCCATGCTTTGGGCCAGTGCGCGTATGCCATGCTTGGCGCCGGCGAATGCGGCGAAACCGGCAGCACCGCGCAGACCCGCGGTGGCGCCGGTAAACAGGATGGTGCCCCGCTGACGCTTGGCCATACGCTTGGCCACTTCCCGGGCATTGAGGAAGCCTGAGAAACAGGCCATTTCCCAGATTTTGAAATATTTGCGGGCGGTCTCTTCAAGAATGCTGCATGGCACATTGGCGCCAATATTGAACACGAACGCTTCGATGGGGCCGATCTGACTTTCAATCTGCTCGACCAGCGCAATCACGTCGTCCTCTTTGCGCGCATCGCAGGCAAAGCCATGGGCTTCACCACCGTTGGCGTTGATGGCGTCCACCAGCGGCTGGAGTTTATCTGCGCTGCGCCGGGTGACACATGCGACGAAACCTTCCTGCGCAAAACGTTTGGCGATAGCACCGCCGGTGGCGTCACCTGCGCCGACAACCAGTACGACCTTCTTGTTGTTCATGGGTTGTTCCCTTTGCTAAACGATCGTTAACTAAACGAACGTTATGCTACGATCAGGCATGCGTCAAGACAATCAATCCTGAGGAAAAGGCAATGCGTTACTCGGCCAATCACAAACTGGAAACCAAAGAGAAACTGCTGGAAAGCAGCGCGGTGTCAGCGAAAAAGTCGGGTTTCGCAACGGTAGGTGTCGATGCTTTGATGAAAGCGATCGGCTTGAGCGGCGGGGCGTTCTATAGCCACTTTTCGTCCAAGGACGAGCTGTTCGCTTCCATTGTCGAACGAGAGTTGAGCCAAAGTCTGGAGCGACTGGGTGCCGACCAGGATCGTGAAAAGCTTGAACGCTGCCTGAAGCTGTACCTGAACATGTCCCATGTCGAACACCCGGAAACAGGCTGTGCACTGCCGGCATTAGGGGCAGAGATCGCACGCTCGGACATTTCGGTTCGTCAGCAGGCGGAGAGCTGGATTTGCAAGCTTCAGGCGAGTTGGGCGTTGATTCTGGAGAGCGAGAGTCTGGCCTGGGCCATTCTGTCTCAATGCATCGGTGCGTTGGTCGTGGCGCGAATGCTGGCTACCCCGGACATTCAGCGCAGGGTGCTGAAGTCCAGTTACGATGAAATCGGTCGTCAGATCGCAGGCCCGCGGATCTGAAGATACTGCTATTTGCAGATGACGATCATGCTGCGGCTGGTGTAGCCGGCGGGGTTGAGACCAAATGGGTAATCACCCGGCTCTTCCACGCCATCCCCTGACTTGGCGATGACTTTGTAGCCCTTCGGCGCGCACGAATTGGCGGCGCTGGTATAGCACTTGTCCCAGGATGACGAGAGTCCTGAACAGTTGATATGCAATCCTTTCTTACCACGCTTGGTGTGTGTTTCCGATGTCGCCGCGCAGCCCGCAACTGCTAAAACGGCGATCAATATCAAAATTCGTTTCATTGCTGTCCTTAAAGCGTCCCCGGATCTTTGCGCCCGGGTCTGGCTGTATTCGCTTTCGTTCGAAGCGTTTCTGATATCCCTATCCTGAAAAATCCATGCCTGACATTGGCTTGCGGGCCTAAACATGGCCTAAATGCGCGGCAAATACCAGAGCTTCGTCAAATCCCGTATCAATCCGCCGCGACAGCGGGCTTCGCGGTGCTGCCCATGGTCATGGTCGCGCCGACGGAAGCCAAAATGATGCACATGATAGCCATCCATTGTGACAGCGAGAGGTACTCGTGGAGGAACAGCAGGCCCGAGAGTGCGCCGAACGCGGGCTCGATACTCATCAGGGTGCCGAATGTGCGGGCGGGCATTCGGGTCAAGGCGACCATTTCCAGCGTATAGGGTAGAGCAGTGGACAGGATGGCTACACCAATCGCAACGGGGATCAAGGAAGGGGTGAGCAACGCGGCTCCGGCATGAACAATGCCGATAGGTGCTACGAACAGCGCTGCAATCATCACCCCCAGTGCGGCGGTTTGAACGCCGTTGTCGGCGCCGGCCTTCTGACCGAAGAGGATGTACAGCGCCCAGCAGGCGCCTGCGCCCAGTGCATAACCCGCGCCTAGCAGATCGAGGCCCGCGGTTGTCGCTCCGGTCGGTATAAGGAGCAGCAAGCCGACTGCAGCCAGGGCAATCCACAAGAAGTCGATAGCACGACGTGACGCGTAGATGGCCACCGCCAACGGGCCTGTGAACTCGAGAGCTACCGCGATCCCAAGAGGAACAGTGCGCAAGGACATATAGAAGAGGAAGTTCATTCCGCCCAACGCCATGCCGTAGACAATGACGGTGCGCAAGGATCTTGCGGTGAGCTTCGCGCGCCAGGGGCGCAACAACACCAGCATGATCAGGCTGGCGAAAATCAAGCGCAGGGTGGTGGTGCCTTGGGCGCCGATGATGGGGAACATGCTTTTTGCCAGTGACGCTCCGGACTGGATCGACGCCATGGCTATTAATAGCAGGCCTACCGAGAACAGGGTCGAGGCAAGGCTGCGAGGCTGGTCATTCATTGCGTGGCATCGTCCAAGGCAGGGAGCGAGAGTGTTGTGTTGCGTGTTGGGCAATATACTGCGCATTCCAGAGGGGCGCGTCTATATATAAGCCGTGTTTTTGAACATCCTGATAGAAAAGCCAAATCAGGGGTTGACGGCAGATTCTGGAAGTCTATAATTCGCCCCACTTCCGGCGCAGTCGAAACGGAAAACTCCTTGGTAAACAACGAGTTACGCAGTATTCGGCAGCGAGTTGCTTCAGGTCATCGAAGCCCAGAAGGAGTCGGTCAAGCGGTGTTGTAAGGCTTGATGGACGGTTCGATCTTCTCGGTCGAAAGCGGAGAAAAAGAGGTGTTGACAGCAGCGAGTAACGCTGTAGAATTCGCCTCCCGCTAACGAGAGATCGGAAGCGCAAGTGGTTGAAGTTGCAAAGGAAACTTTGAAAACTTCTGAAAATAACCGCTTGACAGCAACAGAGGCTGCTGTAGAATGCGCGCCTCGGTTGAGACGAAAGATCTTAACCAACCGCTCTTTAACAACTGAATCAAGCAATTCGTGTGGGTGCTTGTGGAGTCAGACTGATAGTCAACAAGATTATCAGCATCACAAGTTACTCCGCGAGAAATCAAAGATGTAACCAACGATTGCTGAGCCAAGTTTAGGGTTTCTTAAAAACCCAAAGATGTTTGAACTGAAGAGTTTGATCATGGCTCAGATTGAACGCTGGCGGCAGGCCTAACACATGCAAGTCGAGCGGTAGAGAGAAGCTTGCTTCTCTTGAGAGCGGCGGACGGGTGAGTAATGCCTAGGAATCTGCCTGGTAGTGGGGGATAACGTTCGGAAACGGACGCTAATACCGCATACGTCCTACGGGAGAAAGCAGGGGACCTTCGGGCCTTGCGCTATCAGATGAGCCTAGGTCGGATTAGCTAGTTGGTGAGGTAATGGCTCACCAAGGCGACGATCCGTAACTGGTCTGAGAGGATGATCAGTCACACTGGAACTGAGACACGGTCCAGACTCCTACGGGAGGCAGCAGTGGGGAATATTGGACAATGGGCGAAAGCCTGATCCAGCCATGCCGCGTGTGTGAAGAAGGTCTTCGGATTGTAAAGCACTTTAAGTTGGGAGGAAGGGTTGTAGATTAATACTCTGCAATTTTGACGTTACCGACAGAATAAGCACCGGCTAACTCTGTGCCAGCAGCCGCGGTAATACAGAGGGTGCAAGCGTTAATCGGAATTACTGGGCGTAAAGCGCGCGTAGGTGGTTTGTTAAGTTGGATGTGAAAGCCCCGGGCTCAACCTGGGAACTGCATTCAAAACTGACAAGCTAGAGTATGGTAGAGGGTGGTGGAATTTCCTGTGTAGCGGTGAAATGCGTAGATATAGGAAGGAACACCAGTGGCGAAGGCGACCACCTGGACTGATACTGACACTGAGGTGCGAAAGCGTGGGGAGCAAACAGGATTAGATACCCTGGTAGTCCACGCCGTAAACGATGTCAACTAGCCGTTGGGAGCCTTGAGCTCTTAGTGGCGCAGCTAACGCATTAAGTTGACCGCCTGGGGAGTACGGCCGCAAGGTTAAAACTCAAATGAATTGACGGGGGCCCGCACAAGCGGTGGAGCATGTGGTTTAATTCGAAGCAACGCGAAGAACCTTACCAGGCCTTGACATCCAATGAACTTTCCAGAGATGGATTGGTGCCTTCGGGAACATTGAGACAGGTGCTGCATGGCTGTCGTCAGCTCGTGTCGTGAGATGTTGGGTTAAGTCCCGTAACGAGCGCAACCCTTGTCCTTAGTTACCAGCACGTAATGGTGGGCACTCTAAGGAGACTGCCGGTGACAAACCGGAGGAAGGTGGGGATGACGTCAAGTCATCATGGCCCTTACGGCCTGGGCTACACACGTGCTACAATGGTCGGTACAGAGGGTTGCCAAGCCGCGAGGTGGAGCTAATCCCATAAAACCGATCGTAGTCCGGATCGCAGTCTGCAACTCGACTGCGTGAAGTCGGAATCGCTAGTAATCGCGAATCAGAATGTCGCGGTGAATACGTTCCCGGGCCTTGTACACACCGCCCGTCACACCATGGGAGTGGGTTGCACCAGAAGTAGCTAGTCTAACCTTCGGGAGGACGGTTACCACGGTGTGATTCATGACTGGGGTGAAGTCGTAACAAGGTAGCCGTAGGGGAACCTGCGGCTGGATCACCTCCTTAATCGACGACATCAGCTGCTCCATAAGTTCCCACACGAATTGCTTGATTCATTGAAGAAGACGATAAGAAGCAGCCCGAAATTGGGTCTGTAGCTCAGTTGGTTAGAGCGCACCCCTGATAAGGGTGAGGTCGGCAGTTCGAATCTGCCCAGACCCACCAATTTTTGTGTGGGATCCTGTAGCAATACGGGGCCATAGCTCAGCTGGGAGAGCGCCTGCCTTGCACGCAGGAGGTCAACGGTTCGATCCCGTTTGGCTCCACCACTACTGCTTCTGTTTGTTGAAAGCTTAGAAATGAGCATTCCATGGTGACATGGTGAATGTTGATTTCTAGTCTTTGGCTAGATCGTTCTTTAAAAATTTGGGTATGTGATAGAAAGATAGACTGAACGTTACTTTCACTGGTAACGGATCAGGCTAAGGTAAAATTTGTGAGTTTAATCGCGAATTTTCGGCGAATGTCGTCTTCACAGTATAACCAGATTGCTTGGGGTTATATGGTCAAGTGAAGAAGCGCATACGGTGGATGCCTTGGCAGTCAGAGGCGATGAAAGACGTGGTAGCCTGCGAAAAGCTTCGGGGAGTCGGCAAACAGACTTTGATCCGGAGATGTCTGAATGGGGGAACCCACCTAACATAAGTTAGGTATCTTAAGCTGAATACATAGGCTTAAGAAGCGAACCAGGGGAACTGAAACATCTAAGTACCCTGAGGAAAAGAAATCAACCGAGATTCCCTTAGTAGTGGCGAGCGAACGGGGACTAGCCCTTAAGTGGCTTTGAGATTAGCGGAACGCTCTGGAAAGTGCGGCCATAGTGGGTGATAGCCCTGTACGCGAAAATCTCTTAGTCATGAAATCGAGTAGGACGGAGCACGAGAAACTTTGTCTGAATATGGGGGGACCATCCTCCAAGGCTAAATACTACTGACTGACCGATAGTGAACTAGTACCGTGAGGGAAAGGCGAAAAGAACCCCGGAGAGGGGAGTGAAATAGATCCTGAAACCGTATGCGTACAAGCAGTGGGAGCCCACTTTGTTGGGTGACTGCGTACCTTTTGTATAATGGGTCAGCGACTTATTTTCAGTGGCGAGCTTAACCGAATAGGGGAGGCGTAGCGAAAGCGAGTCTTAATAGGGCGTCTAGTCGCTGGGAATAGACCCGAAACCGGGCGATCTATCCATGGGCAGGTTGAAGGTTGGGTAACACTAACTGGAGGACCGAACCGACTACCGTTGAAAAGTTAGCGGATGACCTGTGGATCGGAGTGAAAGGCTAATCAAGCTCGGAGATAGCTGGTTCTCCTCGAAAGCTATTTAGGTAGCGCCTCATGTATCACTGTAGGGGGTAGAGCACTGTTTCGGCTAGGGGGTCATCCCGACTTACCAAACCGATGCAAACTCCGAATACCTACAAGTGCCGAGCATGGGAGACACACGGCGGGTGCTAACGTCCGTCGTGAAAAGGGAAACAACCCAGACCGTCAGCTAAGGTCCCAAAGTTATGGTTAAGTGGGAAACGATGTGGGAAGGCTTAGACAGCTAGGAGGTTGGCTTAGAAGCAGCCACCCTTTAAAGAAAGCGTAATAGCTCACTAGTCGAGTCGGCCTGCGCGGAAGATGTAACGGGGCTCAAACCATACACCGAAGCTACGGGTATCACTTAGGTGATGCGGTAGAGGAGCGTTCTGTAAGCCTGTGAAGGTGAGTTGAGAAGCTTGCTGGAGGTATCAGAAGTGCGAATGCTGACATGAGTAACGACAATGGGTGTGAAAAACACCCACGCCGAAAGACCAAGGTTTCCTGCGCAACGTTAATCGACGCAGGGTTAGTCGGTCCCTAAGGCGAGGCTGAAAAGCGTAGTCGATGGAAAACAGGTTAATATTCCTGTACTTCTGGTTATTGCGATGGAGGGACGGAGAAGGCTAGGCCAGCTTGGCGTTGGTTGTCCAAGTTTAAGGTGGTAGGCTGGAATCTTAGGTAAATCCGGGATTCTAAGGCCGAGAGCTGATGACGAGTGTTCTTTTAGAACACGAAGTGGTTGATGCCATGCTTCCAAGAAAAGCTTCTAAGCTTCAGGTAACCAGGAACCGTACCCCAAACCGACACAGGTGGTTGGGTAGAGAATACCAAGGCGCTTGAGAGAACTCGGGTGAAGGAACTAGGCAAAATGGCACCGTAACTTCGGGAGAAGGTGCGCCGGTGAGGGTGAAGGACTTGCTCCGTAAGCTCATGCCGGTCGAAGATACCAGGCCGCTGCGACTGTTTATTAAAAACACAGCACTCTGCAAACACGAAAGTGGACGTATAGGGTGTGACGCCTGCCCGGTGCCGGAAGGTTAATTGATGGGGTTAGCTAACGCGAAGCTCTTGATCGAAGCCCCGGTAAACGGCGGCCGTAACTATAACGGTCCTAAGGTAGCGAAATTCCTTGTCGGGTAAGTTCCGACCTGCACGAATGGCGTAACGATGGCGGCGCTGTCTCCACCCGAGACTCAGTGAAATTGAAATCGCTGTGAAGATGCAGTGTATCCGCGGCTAGACGGAAAGACCCCGTGAACCTTTACTATAGCTTTGCACTGGACTTTGAATTTGCTTGTGTAGGATAGGTGGGAGGCTTTGAAGCGTGGACGCCAGTTCGCGTGGAGCCATCCTTGAAATACCACCCTGGCAACTTTGAGGTTCTAACTCAGGTCCGTTATCCGGATCGAGGACAGTGTATGGTGGGTAGTTTGACTGGGGCGGTCTCCTCCTAAAGAGTAACGGAGGAGTACGAAGGTGCGCTCAGACCGGTCGGAAATCGGTCGTAGAGTATAAAGGCAAAAGCGCGCTTGACTGCGAGACAGACACGTCGAGCAGGTACGAAAGTAGGTCTTAGTGATCCGGTGGTTCTGTATGGAAGGGCCATCGCTCAACGGATAAAAGGTACTCCGGGGATAACAGGCTGATACCGCCCAAGAGTTCATATCGACGGCGGTGTTTGGCACCTCGATGTCGGCTCATCACATCCTGGGGCTGAAGCCGGTCCCAAGGGTATGGCTGTTCGCCATTTAAAGTGGTACGCGAGCTGGGTTTAGAACGTCGTGAGACAGTTCGGTCCCTATCTGCCGTGGACGTTTGAGATTTGAGAGGGGCTGCTCCTAGTACGAGAGGACCGGAGTGGACGAACCTCTGGTGTTCCGGTTGTCACGCCAGTGGCATTGCCGGGTAGCTATGTTCGGAATAGATAACCGCTGAAAGCATCTAAGCGGGAAACTAGCCTCAAGATGAGATCTCACTGGGACCTTGAGTCCCCTGAAGGGCCGTCGAAGACTACGACGTTGATAGGTTGGGTGTGTAAGCGCTGTGAGGCGTTGAGCTAACCAATACTAATTGCCCGTGAGGCTTGACCATATAACACCCAAGCAATTTGACTACTCGAGAGAGCATCAGATTGCGGTGTGTGAAGACGAAACGAACCGAAAGTTCGAGAACAAACACACAAACTATCGCATACCCAATTCGCTGGAACGTCGAAAGACGCGTCAGCTCAAGAATTTCTTGACGACCATAGAGCATTGGAACCACCTGATCCCATCCCGAACTCAGCAGTGAAACGATGCATCGCCGATGGTAGTGTGGGGTTTCCCCATGTGAGAGTAGGTCATCGTCAAGATTAAATTCCGAAACCCCAATTGCGAAAGCAGTTGGGGTTTTGTTTTGCCCGCAGGAAAGTGACGAAAAAAAGGGCAGCCTCACAGGCTACCCCTGGATACACCGCATGGTTAGTGGAACTTCGGCAGAACGTATTCAGCAATCTCTTCAATCACCTCGGCAATCGGTCGTTCGCTACGACGTACGTGCAAGCCAACATGCTGCACACCTGCTTCACGCAAAGCCTGCAATTCATCAATCAACGCCAGCCGACCGCAGATACCGCCGAAGCGCACGCGTCGCATCGGTGCATGAGGATTGGCCGCCAGGTCCAGGTGAACGAAGCTGATGTAAGGTTTATGCCCACCGACCTCCCGCCACAGTCCTACCCGCCGACGGTGTTCCTCAGGCGTACCCGGGTAAGCGAGCCAGCCATCCATGTGTTCACCAATCCAGGCAGGCGACTGCTGACCCAGACCAGCGACCAGCAACGGCACGGGCTGATCGCGCTCCGGAAGCAATCTCGCCCCTTCAGGCAAGCGACCTTCACCCTGGCTACGAAGCAATTCCACCGTCTTGCGGAAAATCTCTCCCCGCTGATCGTAGTCCACACCAAACAATGGATATTCCATCGGGCGATCGCCACTGGCTACACCCAGCAACAGCCTGCCTTCACTCAACTCATCAATACTGTTTGCCGACTTCAATGTGAGCCAAGGCTGACGCAGAGGCAGCACAACCGCCGCCGTACCCAGCATGATGTTGTCCGTGATCCCGGCGAGGTACCCAAGGTAGGAAAAGGTTTCGAACACCTGTGCGGCATCGCCGAAATTTGGATCGTAAACCGGCACATCGCGAACCCACAGCGCACGAAACCCGGACTTGTCGGCCAGACGCGCCATCGCCGCATGCTGCTTCAGGTCGGGAACACCGAAAGGCCGGTTCTCGGCAATCCGCCGCCGCTGACCGTCGCTGGACCAATCGTTATCCAGTGGCAGTTCCAGGCCGATGGAAAAACCGTTCGAACCCAGCAATCGTTGAAATCGTGAATGCATGAAAGACTCCCAGATAAAAAAATGGAATGACATGCACCCAGTATCTACAGGCTTATGAGCAAGAAAAATGCACGAATGGGAATATCAATCTTGAGTAAAACGCACGAGTAAACCCAAACACCGACCGTCGATTTGGCCATCAAGGACAACAGTTAGAGGAAATCACACTAAAGTGACCGCACGGTTTTTGGTATGGTGCAGCTCGTTTTTTTAACGGACTGATTTCACGCCCACGGATCGGCGCTTCATTTTCCGTCAAAGAGCAGGTGCAGAAATGCCCGAACCGATACCGATCAAGGACCACGAAAAAGAGACACGCCTGGTCAACAAAAGACTGATGGCCTGCGCCCTGTTCGTCGTCGCCATCACCTGCGCACTGGTGGTGCGCATGTATGTGCTGCAAGTGGTCGAGTTTGACTATCACTCGACGATCTCCGAAAACAATCGTGTCCACGTCCTGCCCATCACCCCGACACGCGGATTGATCTACGACCGCAACGGCGTGGTCCTCGCTGATAACCGCCCCAGCTTCAACCTGACCATCACCCGCGAACGAGCCTCCGACGTCAAAGAGGAGCTGGACGAGGTGGTCGACCTCCTGCACCTGCCCGCAGAAGACCGCACACTGTTCGACAAGGCCATGAAGCAGGCGCGCCACCCCTTCGTGCCCGTCACCCTGTTCTATGAACTGAGCGAAGAGCAGATCGCGGTATTGGCGGTAAACGAGTTTCGCCTGCCTGGGATCGATGTCGAGCCGCAGTTCGTTCGTCACTACCCGATGGGCGCGCACTTCGCACACTCGATCGGATACGTTGGGCGTATCAACGAGAAAGAATCCAAAGCCCTGGATACGGTCGAGTACCGTGGCACGCAATCCATCGGCAAGACCGGGATTGAAAAATTCTACGAGTCGGAACTGCACGGCCATGTCGGTTACGAAGAAGTCGAAACCAACGCTCAGGGCCGCGTGCTGCGCGTGCTCAAGCACACCGATCCGATCCCTGGCAAAAACATCGTCCTGAGTCTCGACGTCAAGCTCCAGGAAGCTGCTGAGGAAGCTTTGGGTGATCGTCGCGGTTCAGTGGTCGCGCTCGACCCGTCGACCGGCGAGGTGCTGGCCATGGTCAGCAAACCGAGCTTCGATCCGAACCTGTTCGTGACCGGGATCAGCTTCAAGGAATACGCGGCACTGCACGACTCCATCGACCGGCCGCTGTTCAACCGCGTGCTGCGCGGTCTGTACGCACCGGGCTCGACCATCAAGCCAGAAGTGGCGATTGCCGGCCTCGACGCTGGCGTGGTCACACCGCAGACCCGCGTCTTCGACCCCGGTTATTACCAGCTCCCGGATTTTGATCACAAATATCGCAACTGGAACCACAGCGGCGACGGCTGGGTGGACATGGACGCGGCGATCATGCGTTCCAACGACACCTACTTCTACGACCTGGCGCACAAGCTGGGCATCGATCGCCTGCACGACTACATGGCAATGTTCGGCCTCGGCGAAAAGGTCTCCCTGGACATGTTCGAAGAGTCAGCCGGCCTGATGCCGTCCCAGGCGTGGAAACGTGCCACGCGCCGTCAGGCGTGGTTCCCCGGCGAAACGGTGATCCTCGGCATCGGTCAGGGCTACATGCAGGTCACGCCGCTGCAACTGGCGCAAGCCACTGCGCTGATTGCCAACAAAGGCATCTGGAACCGGCCGCACCTGGCCAAGACCGTCGACGGTGTTGCGCCGGTGGACGAGCACCCGATGCCAAACATCCTGTTGAAGGACCCGCGTGACTGGGAGCAGGTCAACCACGGCATGCAAATGGTCATGCACGACGCGCGCGGGATTGCCCGAGCGGCGGCACAGGGCGCGCAGTACCGCATCGCCGGCAAGAGTGGTACGGCGCAAGTGGTCGCGATCAAGCAGGGCGAGCGCTACAACCGGGCGAAAACCCTGGAGCGTAACCGCGACAACGCCTTGTTCGTCGGTTTCGCGCCGGCCGAGCATCCAAAGATTGTGATCTCGGTGATGATCGAAAACGGTGAGGCCGGCGGTCGCGTTGCCGGTCCTGTGGTGCGGCAGATCATGGACGCCTGGCTGCTCGATCAGGAAGGCCATCTGAAGCCGCAATACGCCACGCCGGTCAAAGCGCCCGGCGATCCTCACGTTTAACCGTTGAAGGCTTCACAGCACAGGCTCACGGATGCTGAGCATGTGCTGGAAGCTTTCGAGGAACACGGTTTCCGCCTGACTCATCTTCTGCTCACGATTCCACAGCAGCTGGATATCGAAATCCACCACGCCGTCTTCCGGCGGTAAACGCCAGAGCAGTCCTTGCTCGACATCCCGGCGCACCAGGTGGATCGGCAGGCAGCCAATGCCGTAGCCTGCACAAATCAATCGATAAATTTCTTCGAAGCTCGTCGATGAAGCGACGATCTTGCCGGTAAAACCCTGTTCGTCACGGAACAAAGTCAGTGGCGAAAGGTTGCCGCCGAGCTGATCGCTGGTGAAGCTGACGAAGTTCTCCGCAGCGAGCTGTTCCAAGGTCAGGTTCTCCTGGCCGAACAGTCGATGACGCTGCCCGCAGAAATACGCATAACGCTCGCGAAACAGCACCCGCTGCTCCAGTCGTGGCTGCGGCAAACGGCACAGGCCGACACCAATGGTCGCCGTCTTTTGCAACAGCGAGCTGATGATGTTCGAACTGCCCATCACCTCGACTTCCAGCTCGATTTTCGGGTGGGTTTCATGGAAATCCGCGAGGAACTCGTCGTAATGCCGTGCCTGCACGCCGCTGACGGTGAGGATGCGGATCTTGCCCACCACGTCATCGTGACGACTCTCTACCACCGTGCCCAATCGAGAAATATCGCCGTAGATATCCGCCGCAATGCGCAGGACTTCTTCGCCGGTTTCCGTCAGATCGAACCGCCGCCCGCTGCGTGCAATCAACACACATTCCAGTTGTTCTTCGAGACGTTTAAGCGCCTGGCTGACCGCCGACTGCGTGATGTGCAACCGCGCGGCGGCACGGCTCATGCTGCCTTCCTGGCCAATCACCAGGTACGTGCGCAAGAGGTTCCAGTCGAGGCGATCATTCAGAAAGCGTCGACCGACCCAAGGATTCGTGGAGGTCATGACAATCCCATGTAGTAGCACTGCTAATAGTAAAGATAAGAATATGAAAATTGACTAATCCTGGCACGGAAGCGATAAAGCCCACAAGCGCCACAGAGCGCCACCGTCAACAGCCTTCAGTACCTGCCCAAAACTATAAATACACAGGGTCCTTGCATGCACACCACCGCACAACCGCGACGAGCCGCGGCCGCCGCCTTCATTGGCACGACCATCGAGTTCTACGACTTTTACATTTACGCCACCGCGGCGGCGCTGGTGCTTGGCCAGGTATTTTTCCCCAGTAGCGATCCGGTGATGAGCACACTGGCGGCCTTCGGCAGCTTCGCCGTTGGCTTCATCGCCCGTCCAATGGCGGGCATGGTGTTCGGTCATTTGGGCGACCGTCTCGGCCGCAAGAAAATGCTGCTGGTGACCATGGCGTTGATGGGACTGGCGACCGCGGGCATCGGCATGCTGCCCAGCTATGCCAGCGTCGGCATCTGGGCGCCGATCGGCCTGATCGTGTTGCGCCTGATCCAGGGCATTTCCGTCGGGGGCGAGTGGGGTGGGGCGGTGCTGATGGCCAGCGAGCACGCACCGGCCAAGCGTAAAACCTTTTACGCCTCGTTTGCCCAGCTTGGCAGTCCGGCAGGTTTGTTGCTGGCCTTGATTGCCTTTCGCCTGGTGACTTCCCTTGAACCCGAGGAGTTCCTGTCCTGGGGCTGGCGCCTGCCGTTTCTCGCCAGCGGCGTGCTGATGATGGTTGGCCTGATGATCCGCTCCGGCGTTCAGGAGTCGCCGGAGTTTGCCAAGGCGCGGGACAACAACGAGACCGCCCAATACCCGGTGAAAGATGTGATCCGCACCTGCTGGCGGCAGATCCTGTTCGCGGCCGCCGCAGTGACCATTGGCTCTGCCGGGTTCTTCTTCACCAACACCTTCATGATCACCTACGTCACCCAGTATCAGGGCATCGCGCGCTCGACGATTCTCGATTGCCTGTTCCTGGTCACCATTATTCAGCTGCTCTCGCAACCGCTCTCCGCGCTGCTCGCCGAACGCATCGGCGAAGGCCGTTTCCTCAAGCTCGTCGCGTTGCTGTGCATGGTCACGCCGTACCCGATGTTCTTGCTGGTGGGCACGCAGAACATTCTGTTGATGACCCTCGGCATCGCCCTCGCGGTGGTGATTCTGTCGGCGCTGTACGCGGTGATCGCCGGGTACATGACCCAGGCGTTCCCGGTGCACCTGCGCTACTCGGGGATTTCCATCGCTTACCAGTTGAGTTGCGCATTGGCCGGCGGCACCACGCCGCTGATCGGCACGTTGCTGGCGAGCAAGTTTTCCGGACAATGGCTGCCGCTGGCTGTGTTCTTCACCCTGCTCTCGGCCCTGTCCCTGATCGGTGTTTGCGGGCTGGCCCGCCTGCGCGCCAACCCGGTCGTCACCCACGCTGTCAAAGAGGTGTATTCGTGAGTAAACCTGAACACATCGGCCCGGTTGAATGGAAGGCCCGCTGCGAACTGGCGGCGCTGTATCGCCTGGTCGCGCACTTTCGCATGACCGACCTGATCGACACCCACATCACCCTGCGGATTCCGGGGCCTGAGCATCACTTCCTGATCAACCGCTACGGGGTGATTTTCGACCGCATGCGCGCCTCGGACCTGGTGCGGATCGATCAGGACGGGCGCGTCGTCGATCCACATTACGAAGGCCATCGGGTCAACGCTGCCGGTTTTGTCATTCACTCGGCGATCCACATGGCCCGCCCGGATCTCAACTGTGTGATCCACACCCACACCGCCGCCGGCATGGCCGTAGCGGCGCAGAAGCAGGGCCTGTTGCCGATCAGTCAGCACGCGCTGAAGTTCTACGGCAAATTGGCATATCACACCTATGAAGGCATTGCGTTGTCGCTGGATGAGCGCGAACGCCTGATTGCCGACCTGGGGCCGCACCGGGCGATGATCCTGCGCAATCACGGTTTGCTGGTGGGCGGTTCGGGCGTGGCCCAGGCGTTTCAGGAGATTCACTTTCTGGAGCGTGCGTGTCAGGCACAGGTGGCGGCGCTATCTGGTGGTTCTGCGTTGCATTACCCCTCGCCGGAAGTCTGCGCGCACACCGCCGAACAGTTTGACCGCGATGAACAGGACAACATCATCGACCTGGCCTGGGAGGCCGCACTGACCCTGATCGAATCCCAGCGCGAGTCCTATCTGTCATGAACACCGTGGTCCTGTTGTCCCGCGACTCCCTGCTGCTCAAGCAACTGCAGGCCGCCTTCGCCCGCAGTGCGCCGCAGCTCACCGCCGTGCTGGCGGATGATCCTCGGGCGAAAAATGCGCAGGTCGCCGCGTGCTGGTTTCCCTTGCCGGGCAGCCTGGCTGCGTTGCCGAATCTGCAGGTGATCCACTCGGTGGCGGCCGGCATCGATCACCTCGACCACGATCCGTCGTGCCCGGACCTGCCGGTGTGCCGGGTGGTCGATCCCGGCCACCGCCAGGGCATGACCGAATACGTGCGCTGGGCGGTGATCCACTTTCACCGCGGCTTCGACCAGGTGCTGTTGCAGCACCGGGAACAGCGGTGGGAGCGGCCGCTGCAACGGGCGGCGGGGCAATTCAAGGTCGGGGTGATGGGGCTCGGATCGCTGGGCAGCGCCATCGCCCAGGACCTGGCCACTGCCGGTTACGACGTGCGTGGCTGGGCACGCAGCAGCAAACAGATCAGTGGCGTGCAGACCTTTGCCGGCGGGCAAGACCTCAAGCCGTTTCTCGAGGGCGTGGAGTTGCTGATCAACCTGTTGCCGCTGACCAGCGAAACCCGCGGCATCCTCGGGCAGGCCACTTTCGATCAATTGGCCAACGGCGCGGCGTTGGTCAATTGTGGTCGCGGCGGTCATCTCGACATCGACGATCTCGAACACGCGTTGCAACGCGGAAAACTGCGCGGCGCACTGCTGGATGTTTTCGAGCAGGAGCCGTTGCCGGCCGATCACCGACTCTGGACGATGCCCGGCGTCACGATCACCCCGCACATGGCCTCGGCAGCGTCCCACGATTGCATTGCCGAACAAGTAGCGGAGAACTTTCGCCGTTTGAATGCCGGCGAACCGTTAATCAATAACGCCGACCGATTACTCGGCTACTGAATACAAAAACTCGCCCATTAAGTTGGGCGAGACATAACAATAATCCCTCACTCTCAAACGATTTACTGCCAGTCAAAACAATTAAATAAACGAGTTCACGACGAATTCCTGGAGTCAGTGATGAGCGATCTATCGTCCGCAGAAAAGTCCGGCGCACCGCCGGAAGTTGCAATCAGCATGAAGAAAGTGGCGGTGGCCAGTGTCATCGGCACCACCGTGGAATGGTACGACTTGTTCGTGTTTGCCACCGCTTCGGCGCTGGTTTTCAACAAGGTGTTCTTCCCGGATTTCGTGCCGTTGATCGGTACGTTGCTGGCCTTCGGTACGTTCGCTTCGGCGTACCTGGCGCGGATTGTCGGCGCGGCATTGTTCGGGCATTTCGGTGATCGCCTGGGACGTAAATCGATGCTGTTGATTTCGCTGTTGACCATGGGCGCGGCGACCTTCGCTATCGGCTTGTTACCCAACTACGCGGCCATCGGAATCTGGGCGCCGATCCTTTTGTTATTGCTCAGGGTCATCCAGGGTTTGGCGCTCGGCGGCGAGTGGGGCGGGGCGGTGTTGATGGCGGTGGAACATGCGCCCGCCAACAAACGCGGCCTGTACGGTTCCTGGGTACAGATCGGCGTCCCGGCCGGGACCATGATCGCCAACCTCGCGTTCCTGCTGATCGCCGCATGGCTGTCCCCGGAAGACCTGTTGGCCTGGGGCTGGCGTATTCCGTTCCTGGCCAGCGTGTTGTTGATTGCCGTCGGTTTGTACATCCGGCTGAACATCGCCGAAACCCCGGCCTTCAACAAGGTCAAGGAAGCTGAAGTGCAGGTGAAAATGCCGCTGGCCGAAGTCTTCCGCAAGTACTGGAAGCAAGTGGTGCTCGGCGGTATTGCAACAATGTCGACCGGCGCGTCGTTCAACATCATCGTCGCGTTCGGCCTGACGTACGGCACGCAGAATCTCGGTTTCAGTCGCAGCGTGATGCTCGGCGTGGTGCTGCTGTCCTGCGCCTGGTGCATCGTCATGCTGCCAGTGTTCGGGGCGCTGTCGGACCGTTACGGACGCAAGCCGATCATCGTCGCCGGGATCGTGGCCGAGGCGTTGGTGGCGTTCCCGATGTTCTGGCTGATGGACACAAAAGAGTTGTCACTGGTGATCTTCGGCTACTTGCTGCTGATGACCGCATTCGCCGCCAACTACGGGCCGATCGCAACCTTCCTCGCCGAGTTGTTCGGCACCCGCGTGCGTTATTCGGGGCTGTCGATCAGCTACATGCTGTCTGGCCTGCTCGGCAGCGCCGCAACGCCAATCGTCACTACAGCGTTGCTCGCGGCGACCGGCAAGGGCTCGTCGGTGGCCTGGTACATGATCGGCGCGGCGCTGGTTTCCCTGCTGGCGTTGTTGCTGCTGACCGAGACCTTCAAGCGCGACATCAGCGAAATCCCGGCGGCGGTTCCCGCCGACGATCAACCCGTTCGCAAACCTTTCAAATCGGCTGCGGCCTGATTCATGGAGCTCAACAACATGCGCAGAATCCAATCCGCCCCCGGCTTCATCGGTCCGGTCGGTCCTTATTCGCAAGCGGTGGTCAGCGGCCACCTGGTGTTCACGGCCGGGCAGATTCCGGCCCAGAGCGGCCTCGACGACCAGCCCGTCGATTTCACCGAGCAGGTGCGGCAAACCTTGCGCAATCTCGAGGCGATCCTGATCGAGGCCGGTTCGGATTTCAGCCACGTGATCAAGGTCAGTGCGTTCCTCACCGATCCCGCGCAACTGGAACCCTTCAACGCGGTATACCGCGAGTTTCTCGGCCATGCGCCGCCGGCGCGAACCACCGTGTGCGTATCGCTGTGGGGCGTGTCACTGGAGATCGACTGTGTGGCCGAGTTGATAAATAAGGAGCCGAACAATGGATAAGTCGCAACTGATCGAGCAGTTCAAGGCAGTGAGTTTTCCCACCCTCGGGCATTTTCTCGAGGAGGGTTTTGCCGATCCACAGCTGAAGGCCATGGTGCCGAATGTAAAACTGGTGGGCCGGGCGTTGACCCTGAAACTGGTCGGTGCCGATGCGATTGCGGTCAATCAGGCACTCGCGCTGATCAAACCGGGGGACGTGCTGGTCATCGACACGGGCGGGGACGGACGACACGCGCCGGTCGGCGCGGTGACCAGTTGTGCCGCGAGTTGCGCCGGTGCAGCGGGCATTGTGGTGGATGGCGCCGTCACCGATCTGCTGGAACTGCGGGAGGCCGGGCTGCCGGTCTTCGCGCGGGGCACCAGCCTGCTGACCACCAAGCTGCATGGCCGTGGGGACAGCCAGATCAACCAGCCGATTCATTGCGCTGGCGTCACTGTGCAACCGGGGGACCTGGTGCTGGCGGACGACAACGGCGTGCTGTTTCTCGACTGGGACACGGCGGCCGGTGTTATCGAACAGGCGCTGGCGTCCGATCAGGCCGAGCCGCGTTTGCTCGAACGATTGCGCGCCGGTGAGCCGGTCGCGCAGGTGTTGCGCGTCTAAGCCGTCAGGCAGCGTTGCAGGCTCTCGATGAACATCGTCTCGGCCCGGCTCATGCGCTGCTCGCGGTTCCACAGCAAATGAATGTCCACATCGGCAATCCCTTCGTGGGGCGGCAGGCGCCAGAGCAATCCGGCGTCGACGTCCGCCGCCACCACGTGCTCGGGCAAGCAGCCGATACCGAACCCGGCGATCACCAGTCGCCGGACTTCCTCCAGGCTCGGTGACGACGCGACGATGCGTCCGCTGAAGCCCTGCTGATCACGAAAAATCGTCAGCGGCGAGAGCATGCCGCCGATCTGGTCGCTGGTGAAACTGACGAAATTCTCCCGCTGCAAATCCTTTTCGGTGACGTTCTCCTGGCCGAACATCCCGTGATGCTTGCCGCAGAAAAACGCATAACGCTGGCGCAGGAACAGCCGTTGTTCCAGGCGCGGTTGCGGGCGGCGATTGAGGCTCAATCCCAGGGTCGCGGTTTTTTCCTGGAGCGCGCTGACGATGTCGGAGCTGCGCATCACGTCCACCTCCAGGTCGACCCGCGGATGCTGCCGATGGAAGTCCGCGAGGAAGTCATCGAAGCGTTCCGAGTAGATCCGGCTGATGATCAACAATCGGACTTTGCCGATCACTTCGTCGGCCGGTTGCTCCAGCACGCTGCTGACCTGGGACATCTGCCCGTAGATCTCCCCGGCCAGTTCGAAGATCTGCTCGCCGACTTCGGTCAGGGCAAAACGCGGCCCGCGGCGGGCGATCAGTTGCCGGCCGAGTTGTTCTTCCAGGCGCTTCAATGCCTGGCTCACGGCCGGTTGCGTCAGGTGCAGGCGGGCGGCGGCGCGGCTGATGCTCAGCTCCTGGCCGATCACCCGGAAGGTGCGCAGCAGGTTCCAGTCCAGACGGTCATTGAGCAGGCGTTGTACGTCACGTTCGGCCATGCGGCTCTCGATTATAAGCTGTCGTAATACTGCGCATAATAAATAGAAAATTGACTAATCATAGCCCCGGGCCGATAAATCACTCCCAGACAGGCGCCGCCAGAGTGCCTTGGATTTGCTGCTTTTCTCCTGCCAAAAAAACAATCAATGGAGCCCGAACCATGAAGCCCCCAGCTTCTTCCCAGCCGCGCCGTGCGGCCGCCGCCGCCTTCATCGGCACCATGATCGAGTGGTACGACTTTTACATTTACGCGACCGCCGCCGCGCTGGTGTTCGGCGCGCTGTTCTTCCCTTCCGACGACAAACTGTTCAGCACCATGGCCGCGTTCGGCACCTTCGCCGTGGGCTTCTTTGCGCGACCGTTGGGCGGGATCATCTTCGGCCACATCGGCGACCGCATCGGGCGCAAGAAGTCGCTGATCATCACCTTGCTGATGATGGGCGTGGTCACGGTGTGCATCGGCTTGCTGCCGACGTATGCACAGATCGGCGCAGCGGCACCGGTGCTGCTGATTCTGCTGCGCATCGTCCAGGGCATCGCCGTCGGCGGCGAGTGGGGCGGGGCGGTGTTGATGGCCGGCGAGCATGCGCCGAAAGGTCGTCGCAATTTCTTCGCGTCCTTCGCGCAACTCGGCAGCCCGGCGGGTTTGATCCTCTCGCTGCTGGCGTTCAGTGCGGTCACCCGTTTGTCGGAAGAGGATTTGATGAGCTGGGGCTGGCGCCTGCCGTTCCTCGCCAGTGCCTTGTTGCTGTTGGTGGGGCTGGCGATTCGCCTGGGCGTGAATGAGTCGCCGGAGTTCCTGGCCAGTCGCGAGCTCGCGGCGAAAAGCACGCGCAAAGAGCAGGCACCGGTCATGGAAGTCCTGCGCACTGCATGGCGTCCGCTGTTGCTGTGCATCGGCGCCAATACCCTGGGGATTGCCGGGGTGTATTTCACCAATACCTTCATGATCGCCTACACCACCCAGCAACTGCAGTTGCCGCGCTCGCTGATTCTTGAGTGCCTGTTCGTGGTGGCGATCATCCAGTTCTGCATCCAGCCGCTGGCGGCGTGGCTCGCGGAGAAAATCGGCGCCACGCGTTTCCTGTGCCTGGTGTCGTTGCTGGCGATGGCCTCGCCTTATCCGATGTTCGTGCTGGTCAGCTCGGCCGAGGCGCCGCTGATCATCCTCGGCATTGCGCTGGCGGTGGTGTGCATGGCGTCGTTCTACGCGGTGATCGCCGGGTACGTCAGCGGCATGTTCGAGACCCGCGTGCGCTACACGGCGATATCGCTGGCCTATCAGGTTTGCGGCGCCCTGGCCGGTGGTTTGACGCCGCTGATCGGCACGCTGCTGGCGCATAAGTTCGCCGGTCAGTGGTGGCCGATGGCGGTGTTCTACAGCTTGATTGCCGCCACTTCACTGATCTGCGTGCTGTCCCTGGCCCGTCGCCATGCCAGTGCCGAGCGCATCGAACTGGCCAGCGCCTGACTGGCACACCACCGAACCTGTAGGAGCCCGGCTTGCCGGCGATGGCGTCCGAAAGATGAGTACATGTCTTGAAGGCCCCATCGCCGGCAAGCCGGCTCCTACAGGGATTTGAATTGTCTTGGAGAATCTTATGTTGAAGATCAATGGCGAACGCCTGTGGGCGAGCCTGATGGCCATGGCTGAAATCGGCTCCACCGCACGGGGCGGCAGCTGCCGGCTGGCGTTGAGCGACGAGGACAAGGCCGGTCGCGAACTGTTTGCCCACTGGTGCCGCGAAGCCGGCATGACCTTGAGCGTGGACGCTATCGGCAACCTGTTCGCCCGCCGCGCCGGCACTGACCCCGACGCCGCGCCGGTGATGATGGGCAGCCACCTCGACACCCAGCCTGAAGGCGGCCGCTTCGACGGCGTGTATGGCGTGCTCGCCGGCCTCGAAGTGGTGCGCTGCCTCAACGACCTCGGCATCCAGACCCGCAAGCCGCTGGAAGTGGCGGTGTGGACCAACGAAGAAGGCGCGCGCTTCACCCCGGCGATGTTCGGCTCCGCGGTGTTCACCGGGATCATGCAACTGGACGCGGCGCTGGCGGTACGGGATGTCGATGGCATCAGCGTCGGCGATGAATTGAAGCGCACCGGTTACGCCGGCGAGCGTCCGTTGGGCGGCGCGGTGGACGCGTATTTCGAAGCACACATCGAACAAGGCCCGATCCTCGAAGACAACGCCAAGAGCATCGGCGTGGTCAGCGGCGGCCAGGCGATTCGCTGGCTCGACGTGCGGGTCGAAGGCATGGCCGCCCACGCGGGCACCACGCCGATGCCATTGCGTAAAGACGCCTTGTACGGCGTGGCGCGGATGATTCAGGCGATTGAAAGCCTGGCCAGCGATTTCGCCCCGGAAGGCCTGACCACCGTCGGCGAATTGAGCATCAACAAGTCGTCGCGCAACACCATTCCGGGGCTGGTGAATTTCACTGTCGACCTGCGTCATCACCGCGACGAGGCGATCGAGGCGATGGAGCAGCAGGTGCGCGCACGGCTTCAGGCGATTGCCGAGGGTCGTGGTCTGAACCTGACGATCACCCCGCACTGGATCAGCCCGGCCACACCGTTCGATGCCGATTGCGTGGCGGCGGTGCAACAGGCGGTGGATGCGCTGGGCTACGCTCAGCAATCGATTGTCAGCGGTGCTGGGCATGACGCGATTCACCTGGCGCGATTCTGCCCGACGGCGATGGTGTTCATCCCGTGCGTGGGCGGCCTGAGTCATAACGAAGCGGAAGATGTGTTGCCGGAAGACGTGCGCCAGGGTACCGACGTGCTTCTCAACGCCGTGCTGTCCCGCGCCGGCAGAACGGAATAAACCCGATCACTGTAGGAGCGAGCCTGCTCGCGAAAGCGGAGTGTCAGCCAGCATTGATGTCGATTGACACACCGCTATCGCGAGCAGGCTCACTCCTACAGTTGAACGTGCCCGGTTTGAAGATTTACGTTAACTGACAGGAATTAGCCCCATGCGCAGTTTTTTCCATCCCGAACAATTGCTTCACCACCCACGCAGTTACTACTCGCGCGGGCAGATGCGCACACCGCAGGAAGTGCCCGAGCGTGCGCAACGGCTGGTGCAGGCGTCGCACTCACTGGGCTTCAGCGTGGAACAACCCGCCGATGCCGGACTTGAACCGCTGCTGGCCGTGCACGGTGCGCCGTACCTGGCGTTTTTGCAGGAAGCCCATCAGCGCTGGAAGGAGATCCCCGAGGATTGGGGTGACGAGGTGATGTCGAACATCTTCGTCCGCGAGCCTAACGCGCTGCGTGGGATTCTGGCCCAGGCCGCACGGTATCTCGCCGACGGCAGTTGCCCGGTGGGCGAGCAGACCTGGCGTTCGGCCTATTGGTCAGCGCAAAGCGCGGTGGCCGGGGCGCAGGCGCTGCTCGATGGCGAGCCGGCGGCGTACGCCCTGTGCCGCCCGCCGGGGCATCACGCCCGGGCGGAAGCGGCGGGTGGTTTCTGCTATGTGAACAACGCGGCAGTGGCGGCGCAGGTGTTGCGCGGCGGGTTCGAACGTGTCGCGGTGCTCGACACCGACATGCACCACGGCCAGGGCATCCAGGAGATTTTCTACGACCGCGATGACGTGCTGTACGTCTCGGTGCACGGCGATCCGACCAATTTCTATCCGGGGGTTGCCGGGTTTGCGGATGAGCGCGGCGAGGGTGCGGGCGAGGGTTATAACCTGAATCTGCCGATGGCCCATGGTTCGAGCGAGGCGGATTTCCTCGGGCAGCTGGACGCGGCGCTGGCGGCGGTGAAGGATTTTGCGGCGGAGGTGCTGGTGCTGTCCCTGGGCTTCGACATTTTCGAGCTGGACCCGCAGAGCAAAGTGGCGGTGACGCGGGAAGGGTTTGCGCTGCTGGGCGAACGGATTCGCAGCCTGGGGTTGCCGTGTCTGATTGTGCAGGAGGGCGGGTATCACCTGGAAAGCCTTGAGGATAATGCGCGGGCGTTTTTTGTCGGGCCTGAGGTGTGGCGGATCTGAGTTGAGTGGTACCTGGAAGGCCGCCATCTCTGGCAAGCCAGCTCCCACAGTGTCCGAGTTGAATCGCAGATTTGTGAACGACGCTGACCCTGTAGGAACTGGCTTGCCGGCGATGAACGATAACGCGGTGCAACGGATGAAACACACTTGCCATCGCCCTGACGTTAACGTAAAGATTGCGGCAGGGCGCTGAACTTAAAAGAGCGCAGGGCGGACCGATCCGGAGCGCTTGATGACGCTAATAAAAACAACCTCCCCCAAGCTGCACCGTGAAGCCCGGCTGGCCCGGGAAAAACTCCACCTCGAGGGCGAAGTCCCCGATGGCGTATTGCGGGCGGAAATCGATGCGTCGTGGCGGCGCAGCCTCAGTCATGGCGTGCATTTCAACAGCAAGCATGAACTGGCGCTGGAATCGAGCGCGAGCCTCGATGTGCTGCTGGCGAGCAATCGCCTGCTGATCGACGCGGCGTTGCCGGCCATCGATTACCTGGCCGAGCGTCAGGGCAAGGAAGGGCTGATCATCCTCGCCAACTCCGACGCCACCATCCTCGCCGTCGAAGGCCGCGCCGATCGCCTCAAGGGCAGCGGCCTGCAAGACATCACCCTCGGTGCCTGCTGGAGCGAAGCCGCTCGCGGCACCAACGCGCTGGGCACCGCGCTGGTGGAAGCCCGGCCGACCATGATCGATTGCGGCGAGCATTACCTTGATCGCCTGACCGATTTCTCCTGCACCTCGGTGCCGATTTATTGTCCGCAAGGCGACATCCTCGGCGTCCTCGACCTGACCCGCGAAGGCCCTCTCGGCCGAGTCCACGACAGCACCGCGCTGTTGGCCATGGCCGTGAGCCAGATCGAAAGCCGGGTGTTCAACGCCAGTTTCCCCGAGCAGATCGTGCTGGCCTTCCACAGCCGTCGGCAATACCTCGAATCCCCTTGGCAAGGCCTGCTGGCAGTGAGCCTCGGCGGGCAGATTCTCGCGGTCAGCGCCCAGGCCTGCCAGCTGCTCCATGCCGAACGCTCGGCGCTGGTCGGGCGTCGTTGCGAGGAGTTTCTCGGGGTTGATGGCTTGCAACTGCTCTCGCGTTTGCATCAGGGCGGCGTCGGCAGTTTGCAGACCGCCAAAGGCGAGTTCTTCTACAAAACCCTGCGCGCGCCGCAGCGTTCGATCAACGTCAGCACGCCGCCGCGCAGCCCGGCGAAAACCACTAAACCGCAACCCGATCTCGACGCCCTGGCGGGCAGCAATGCCCGTTATGCCCGCGCGCTGCGCATGGCCCGTCAAGGGCTGGCCAACGAGTTGCCGGTGTTGCTGCTCGGCGAAACCGGCACCGGCAAGGAAGTGATTGCCCGCGCCTTGCACATGGCCGGCAGCCGCTGCGACAAACCCTTTGTCGCGGTGAACTGCGCGGCGATCCCCGAAGGCCTGATCGAGTCGGAACTGTTCGGCTACCGCGAAGGCGCGTTCACCGGTTCCCGGCGTGGCGGCATGGTCGGGCGCCTGCAACAGGCCCACGGCGGCACGCTGTTTCTCGACGAAATCGGCGACATGCCGCTGGCCTTGCAGGCGCGCCTGCTGCGGGTGTTGCAGGACCGCAAAGTGGCGCCGCTGGGCGCGGGTGAAGAACAGGACATCGACGTCGCCCTGATCTGCGCCACGCACCGCGACCTCAAACGCCTGGTCGAAGAAAAGCACTTCCGCGAAGACCTGTTCTACCGCGTCAACGGCATCAGCGTGATGCTCCCGGCCTTGCGCGAGCGCGACGATTTCAGCGGTCTGGTGGCGCGATTGCTGGCGAAGCTCGACGCCCCGACCGTGGTCCTGCATGACGATCTGAACCGCTTGCTCGCCGGCTATCACTGGCCGGGCAACATCCGCCAACTGGAAATGGTCTTGCGCACGGCGTTGGCCATGCGCGAGCCGGGGGACACGGTGCTGACCCTCGACCACTTGCCCGACAGCATGCTCGATGAACTGAACGCCAGCGAACGCCCGCCCTCCGGGAGCATTCGCGAAAACGAACTGGAGCTGATTCGCCAGTCCCTGGACAGTCACCAGGGCAACGTCTCGGCCGCCGCCGACGCCCTGGGCATCAGCCGCGCGACCCTGTATCGCAAGCTCAAACAGTTGCGTTCGTGATGCAGCGCCTGATCGTTCGGCTGATCGACAGCCAGAACCCCGACGCCCTGCAAGCGGCGTTGCGCTGGCTGTACAGCTTTGTGCGCCCCCATCGCCTGGCGATTGCCGGGCTGCTCGGTTTGTCGGTCTGCGCCTCGCTGCTGGTGCTGGTGCAACCCTGGCTGACCAAGCTGTTGATCGACGACGGCCTGCTGGCGCGCAACTTCCCCATGCTGGTGCTGATCGCCGGGCTGATGATCGTCGCCGGGCTGCTCGGCACGGCGCTGTCGGGGATCAATCGCTACCTGCACACGCGACTCTCCGGACGGATCCTGTTCGCGCTGCGTGACGACCTCTATCGGCACCTGCAAACCCTGTCGCCGAGCTTCTACGGGCAGCGGCGCATCGGTGACCTGATGTCGCGCCTCGACGGCGATGTCGCGGAGATCCAGCGTTTCGCCGTGGACTCGTTGTTCTCGGCGGTATCGAGCGTGATCGGTCTGGTCTGCGCCGTGGCGATGCTGCTGACCCTGTCGTGGAAACTCTCGTTGCTGGCGTTGGTGCTGATCCCCCTCGATGTGCTCTGGCTGCGCTGGATGCGGCGCAAGGTCGAGCGCGATGTGCGGCAGTTGCGCGAACGGTCGGCGGACATGTCTTCGTTCATGGTCGAGACCTTGCCGGTGATGAAATTCATCCAGTCCGCCGGTCAGCAACAACGGGAATCACGACGGCTGGAGACGCTGGGGCAGGGCTACATGAGCCAGTTGCTGCGCCTGCAGGTGACCGAGTTTTTCACCCAGGCGGTGCCGGGCACGCTGACGTCGCTGTCCCGGGCCTGTGCGTTTTTGATCGGCGGTTATTGGGTGGTGCAGGGGACGTGGCAGTTGGGGGCGTTGATCGCGTTTTCCACCTACCTGGGCATGGCGGTCGGGCCTGTTCAGAGCCTGCTCGGTCTGTACGTGGCGATTCAGCGAATGACCGTCAGCCTCGGCCGCGTGATGGAGTTGCGCGGTGAAGAGCCAACGGTACTGACCCCGGCTGCGCCCAAACCGATGCCAGCGTCGGGCGAGCTGCGTTTTGACGACGTGCACTTCACCCATCCCGGTCGCCCGCCCACCTTGCGTGGCATCGAAGCGCGAATTCCCTACGGTTTGAAAGTCGCCCTGAGCGGAGGCTCCGGGGTCGGTAAATCGACGCTGATCGACCTGCTGCAACGGCACCACGATCCGCAGTCCGGTCGGGTGCTGCTCGGCGAAGTTGATCTGCGCGAACTGGACCTGTTCCAGTTGCGCCGGCGAATTGCCGTGGTCAGCCAGGACATCGTGCTGTTTCGCGGCAGCCTCGCCGACAACCTCGCCTACGCCGTGCCGGATGCCAGTCGCGAAGCTGTTGCCGAAGTGGCGCGGCTGGCGCAGCTCGACAGCCTGATCGCCTCGTTGCCCGAAGGCCTCGACAGCCCGCTGGGTGAGCGCGGCCAGCAACTGTCGGGCGGGCAGAAACAGCGCATCGCGATTGCCCGGGCGTTGTTGCAGGATCCGCTGATTCTGGTGCTGGACGAAGCGACGTCGGCGGTGGATGAAGCCACCGAGCGCGAAGTGATCGAGGCCATCGACCGCCTGTTTGCCGGGCGCACGCGCATCCTCATCAGCCATCGCCCTTCGACCCTTGCCGATGCCGATCTGCGCTTCGAATTGCTCGACGGCGTGCTCACGTCAAAAACGGTGCTGCATGAAGTCTGAACTGCGAATCGGGGTGGTGGACAGCGGCCATTCGGTGGCGCAGCAGGTGCAAGTGATCGCCGGGCGGCGCTTCTCGTTGCTGGAAGACGGGCTGGCCGAAACTGCGTTGCGCGACGACCCGCTGGGCCACGGCAGCGCGGTGATCGAGGCCATCAGTCGACGGGCGTCGGCGGCGGTGTTTTGCGTGGCCCAGGTGTTCGACCAGCGCGGTGTCACCAGCGCCTTGCAGATCGCCACGGCGATCGACTGGCTGGTGGCGCAGGACGTGCGGCTGATCAACCTGAGCCTCGGCTTGCGTCAGGATCGCAGCCTGTTGCGCGAAGCCTGCGCGGCGGCCGTTGAGCGGGGCATTCTGCTGTGTGCGTCGAGCCCGGCCCAGGGCGAGGGCGTGTTCCCGGCGAATTATCCACAGGTGCTGCGCGTGACCGGCGATGCGCGCTGCGCCGAGCAGGAGTGGTCGTGGCTGAACAGCGCCCAGGCGGATTTCGCTGCGTGCGTGCACGGGACGTATCCGGGGCAGTCCGGCGCCAGCCTCGGTTGCGCGGCACTCAGTGGGCACATTGCAGGTTTTCTGGTGGCCCAACCTGACGCGAGCAACGAACAGGTCATCGACTGGCTGCGGGAAAACGCCCGGTATCGCGGCCCTGAACGGCGTGTCGGCGGATGATCCTGATTCTCGGCGCAGGGCCGGCGGGCGCGGCGGTGGCCTTGGGGTTGCGGCGGCTCGGTTACGCGGTGACGCTGGTCAGCGAATGGCGACGGTTCGCGGCGCTGGAGGGCGTTTCCATCCGGGTGCTGGAGGCCTTGCGCGGCGCCGGCCTGCATCAGGCGTTGGCCGATGCGGCGCTGCCGTCGCAGCGGCAGGTGTCGTGGAACGGTCAGCAGCATGCGCAGAACATCGAATACCTGTTGGACCGGCCGGTGTTTGACCGAGGCCTGCGCGAAGACTTGCGTCTCGCCGGGGTTGAGCTGATCGAAGGTCGGGTGTTGAGCGTTCAGGCAACGGATGCGGGACATCGGATCGAGATCGAAGGGCACGAAGTGCGGGTCGCCGATTTCCTGGTGGAGGCGCGCGGACGGCAGGCGCCGGCGCTCGGCAAGGGCCTGCGCGGCCCGGAGACGGTCAGCCTGCTCAATCGCTGGCAAGGCGCGCCGGGCGACACCGCCAGCGCCGTGGAAAGCCTTGAGGACGGCTGGGCGTGGATGGCGCGGCGAGCGGACGGTCAGTGTTATTGGCAGTGGACGGTGGACGTGGCCAGCGCCCAGTTGCCGGGCAAGGCGCAGTTGCTCGATTACTGTCGCCAGCGCCGGCAGGGTTCGGCACTGGCACAGGCGTTTTTCGGCAGCGAGCCCGAGGTCGACCTGCAACTGCATGCCCGCAGCAGCACGGCGATTCTGTGCCCGCAGGTGTGTGGCGAAAACTGGATTCGGGTCGGTGATGCGGCGATGGCGGTGGACCCGTTGTCGGGTAACGGGATTTTTCAGTCGTTGTCCTCGGCATTGCAGGCGCCGGCGGTGATCAACACGCTGCTGCAAAAGCCTGAACGGGCAGGGTTGGCCCAAGGGTTTCATCAGCAGCGGGTGGAGCAGTTGTTTTTGCGGTTTGCGCGGATCGGTCGGGATTTTTATGCCGATGAGCAGCGTTGGGCGGATCAGCCGTTCTGGCAGGCGCGGCGGCAATGGCCGGATGCTGAAGTGGCGCATGCGCCGGCGGATTTTGCGGCACTGAAGATCGAGCGTGCGCCGGTGTTGAAGGACGGGTTTGTGGATGAGGCCGAGGTGGTGATCACGGCGGATCAACCGTTGGGTATCTGGCATGTGCAGGGGGTTGAGCTGGCGCCTCTTGTGCGGCGGTTGCGCGCTGAGTCGGCGGAACAAGCGTTGGCTGGGTTGACGGTGGAGCAGGGGCGGGTGGTTCGGAGTTGGTTGTTGGGGCAGGGGTTCAAGCCCTGATATCTCGGTTGCTCTCCAGGCCGCCATCGCGAGCAGGCTCGCTCCCACAGTTTTTTGGTGAAGCCGTGATTTTGACATCACACAAAACCACTGTAGGAGCGAGCCTGCTCGCGATAGCGGCCAGGAAGCCGCCGCCATTACAACTTGATCAACACCGACTTCAATTCGGTGTAATGCTCAATCGCCGCATACCCCATCTCCCGCCCGACCCCCGACATCTTGTACCCGCCAAACGGCAGCGCCGGGTCCAGGGCGCTGTGGCAATTGACCCACACCGAACCCGACTTGATTCGTGGAATCATCCGGTGCACCGCAGCCAGGTCATTCGACCAGATACTCGCGCCCAACCCGTAAGGGCTGTCATTGGCCATGCGCAATGCATCCGCCTCGTCATCGAACGGAATCGCCACCAGCACCGGGCCGAAGATCTCTTCCTGCACCAGTGAGTGCTTCTGATCGACATCGACGATCACCGTCGGCTTGACGAAGAACCCCGGCCCGAACTGCTCGCCGCCGCAGGCGATGGTCGCGCCACTTTCCCGGCCCTTTTCGATGTAGCCGTAGACGCGTTCCTGTTGCCGCGCGGAGATCAGCGGCCCCATCTCCACGCTCGGGTCCAGGCCGTTGCCGAGCTTCATGGCGTTGGCAATGTCGGCGATGTCCGCGACCACATTGTCGAAGTGCTTGCGCTGCACATACAGGCGCGAACCCGCGCAGCACACCTGGCCCTGGTTGAAGAAAATCGCACTGGCGGCGCCGGCTGCAGCCGTCTTCAGGTCGGCATCGGCCATGACGATGGTCGGCGATTTGCCGCCCAGTTCCAGGGTGACCCGGGTCATGGAATCCATGGCGATCTTGCCGATCTGCTTGCCCACGGCGGTGGAGCCAGTGAACGTCAGTTTGTCCACCAGCGGGTTGTGGGTCAGGGCCGAGCCAGCGGTGATGCCGGTGCCGGTGACCACGTTGAACACGCCCTCGGGATAACCGGCTTCCAGCACCAGTTCGGCCAGTTTGAGAGCGGTCAGCGGGGTTTCGTCCGCAGGCTTGAGCACCACGGTGCAGCCGGTGGCGAGGGCCGGGCCGAGTTTCCAGCAGGCCAGCAGCAAGGGGAAGTTCCAGGCGACGATGGCGCCGACCACGCCCACCGCTTCGCGGCGGATGAAACTGTGGAACTGATCGTCGGGCATCAACGGCAACGACACTTCAACGCTGGAACCTTCGATCTTGGTGGCCCAGCCGGCCATGTAGCGCAGGAAATCGATGGCCAGTTGCACGTCCATCACCTGGGCCACCGCCGCGCTTTTGCCGTTGTTCAGGCATTCCAGCTGGGCGAGCTGTTCGGCGTCGCGTTGCATCAGGTCAGCGAGTTTCCACAGCAGGTTCTGCCGTTCCCGAGGGCGGGTACGGGTCCAGGCCGAATCATCGAAAGCCCGGCGGGCGGCGAGCACCGCGCGGTCAACGTCTTCCGGTGTGGCCCGTGGCACCACGCACAGCACTTCGCCGGTGGCGGGGTTGTGCAGGGGCATGGTCTGGCCGTCGGCGGCCTCGACCCAGTCGCCACCGATAAGCATGCGCGGGGCGCGCTGGATGAACGCCGAGGTGGCGGGGAGCAGGTACGGGAGCGTCATGATCAAACCTCTTTTTGTTCGTGTGGCGAGGTCGTTCGCAACGGTTGTGCCAGTTTGCCGAAGCCCTGTGTTCAGCGGGGTTCCTGGGTGAATGGGATCATTGGCTGATGCATGTTTTGTCGCAAACTGAGACACCCCTGACACACCCGGAGACTGCTGCGGGCGGCGTTCCGACGATGGCGTCCTGGTAGCCGACTCTTTTCTTCTTGGTGTACATATCCATTTCTGCGGTTACGGCCGCCAATGGTTTCGCCCTTACGGCGAGTCACTTGCAAAAGCGGCAAGTAACCAAGCGCTCTTGCCCCTTTCGTTCGGTGCCTCGCCAGGGCTCGGCATTCCCTCGCTCCGGTCCTGCTCCGTGGGCCCGCCGCCATCGGCCATCCATGGCCGGGGGCGGCTAACCCTGCATCCATGCCGGGTTGCCCACTGCGCAGAACCTCCACTCGGCCTCTCGAGGGGGCGCTCAGATCAAAAGCCAGATCAAAAACCAAGGCGAGCTACCGCTCGGCCTGATGAGTGGTGGAGATCAAAAGCGTACGCGCGCCCCCTGTAGGAGCCAGCTTGCTGGCGAAAAACTTCCAGACACCGCGTTCATCCAGACAGCCCGCGTCACCGTTAACGTCCATCGCCAGCAAGCTGGCTCCTACCATTTTGACCGTGTAAACCCAATCCCCTGTAGGAGCCAGGTTGCTGGCGAAAAACGCCCAGACACCGCGTTCATTCAGACAGCCCGCGTCACCGTTAACGTCCATCGCCAGCAAGCTGGCTCCTACCATTTTGACCGTGTAAACCCAATCCCCTGTAGGAGCCAGCTTGCTGGCGAAAAACGCCCAGACACCGCGTTCATCCAGACAGCCCGCGTCACCGTTAACGTCCATCGCCAGCAAGCCGGCTCCTACAATTTGACCGTGTGAACCCGATCCCCTGTAGGAGCGAGCCTGCTCGCGAAAAACGCCCAGACACCACGTTCATCCAGACAGCACGCATCATCGTTAACGACAATCGCTGGCAAGCCAGCTCCTACAGGGGATCGGTGGTCATCCGCCCTCGGCGCTGCTCACCTATGCTCGTCTCACAGTGAAACAGTTGTCGCGTAATTGAACGTGTTGCCGAGATGACATCAGCGGAAAAATGCCTGCCCTTATTCACAACTATTTGATTCAACGAGGTTTTAACAAGCTGGCACGCTCCGTGTATTGCTCATCGCAGACGTTTCTCTTGCCTCCGCCAGCGGCGCGCCGCCGGCGGCAGAAACCATAAAAACGATAAGCCACAAAAATAAGAAAGCACCGTGCGAGGTTCGACGTTGATGAAGAGAAAACTCCGATCAGGCCTGAGTGTCAGTCTGCTGGCCGTGGCCGCTTGTGTGGCGCTGCATTCGCCTGACAGCCTGGCAGCCCGCGACGCCCAGACCATCCTCAAGGAAACCTGTCAGGGCTGTCACACCCCCGAAGCCGATAACGCCCTGAGCCGCATCAGCCACCAGCGCAAGACGCCGGAAGGCTGGCTGATGAGCATCGCCCGGATGCAGACCATGCACGGTTTGCAGATCAGCGATGACGACCGCCGCACCCTGGTCAAATACCTGGCCGATACCCAGGGCCTGGCGCCGAGCGAGACCGACGGTGTGCGTTATGCGCTGGAACGCCGGCTCAATACCGTCGAGAAATTCGACGACCAGACCAGCCAGATGTGCGGCCGCTGCCACTCCGGCGCGCGGGTCGCCTTGCAGCGTCGTCCGGCCCAGGAATGGGAACGTCTGGTGAACTTCCACCTCGGCCAATGGCCGTCGCTGGAATACCAGGCCCTGGCCCGTGACCGCGACTGGTTCGACATCGCCCGCAAGGACATGGTGCCGCTGCTGGCCAAGCGTTACCCGTTGGACAACCCGGCCTGGAAAAAATGGCTGAGCACCGCGCCGAAAGCGGACACGCTGGTGGGCGACTGGAGCTTCAGCGGCCATTTGCCAGGCAAAGGTGAACTCGCCGGTGTGATGAGCGTGACCGCCGATGGCGACGACACCTTCAAGGTCAGCGTCAAAGGCCAGTACGCCGACGGCAGCCCGTTCAACGGCGACGGCAGTGCGATTCTCTATACCGGCTACGAATGGCGCGGAAACGTCACCATCGACGGCGTGACCATGCGCCAGGTGTTCGCCGCCCAGGGCAACGCCCTGCAAGGCCGGATGTTCGAGGCCGAGCACGATGAGCGCGGCCTGGACTTCGTCGCCGCCAAACAAGGCAGCAGCCGTTTGCTCGCGGTGCAACCGGGTTACCTGAAGGCAGGCGCCGAGAGCGAAGTGACCCTGATCGGCAGTGGCCTCACTGGCAAGCCGAACTTCGGCAAAGGCGTGGAAGTGGTCGAAGTGCTGGAGCAAAGTCCGGAGCGCCTGCGCGTCAAGCTCAAGGCCGCCGCGAATGCCCAGCCGGGTGTGCGCAACGTCACCGTCGGCACGCTGAAAGGCCCGACCCTGTCGGTCTACAGCAAAATTGCCGAAGTCAAAGTGGTGCCCGAGTTCTCCGTGGCACGGATCGGCGAGGGCGGCGGTTCGACGCCGAAAGTCCAGGGCCGTTTCGATGCGGAAGCCTGGGGCAAGGGCGCCGACGGCAAGCCGTACCGTATCGGCGTGTTCCCGGCGCAATGGTCGGTCGAAGCCTTCGACGACCGCGCCAAGGAAGACGAGGACGTCAAGTTCGCCGGCACCATGCAGGCCGACAGCGGCGTGTTCACACCGGGCGATGCCGGGCCGAACCCGCAACGCAAAATGTCCACCAACAATGCCGGCAACCTGAAAGTGATCGCCGCCGTCGACGACGCAGGGAAATCCCTGACCGGCGAAGGCCACATGATCGTCACCGTGCAACGCTGGAACAATCCACCCATTCCATGAGTTGGCTGACCGTTAACCGTTTCAGACACTTTTTGGAATGACCGCAGGCCCCGCCAAGCGGGGTTTGCACAGGAGGTTGCAATGGGCGCTATCTTGAATCTGGTCGAACGAAACCTGCACGAAGTGCACGTCGACGCCGACCGCATGCTGTTTCACATTCCCAGCAGTTCGCTGTTCGCCAGCGATGAGCTGACCGGCACCATCATCGATACCTTGCGCGGGCCTGGCTGTTCCTCGGACGACCTGATCCAGCGTCTGGCCGCGCGCTTCAACGGCGAAGAAATCACCGAGACCCTGCGCGAGCTGATCTCGCTGGAACTGGTCAGCGACGGCTCGCCGCTGACGCCGGACATCGGCACCAAACGGGTCGAGCGCACCGCGATCAATACCGTGGTGCTCAACGTCAACACCGGCTGCAACCTGAGCTGCACCTACTGCTACAAGGAAGACCTCGACAAGCCGTCGGCGGGCAAGAAAATGGACGTTGAAACGGCCATCGCTTCAGTGGAAATGCTGCTGCGCGAATCCCCGGACGAAGAGCGTTTCACCGTGGTGTTCTTCGGCGGCGAACCGCTGAGCAATCGCAAGCTGATCGAGTACATGGTCGATTACTGCGAGAAGCGTTTCCGCGAGGCCGGCAAGTTCGTCGAGTTCGTGATGACCACCAACGCCACGCTGCTCACCGAAGAAACCGTGGACTACCTCAACGCCCACCGTTTCGGGCTCTCAGTGAGTATCGACGGGCCGAAAACCGTGCACGACCGCAACCGCATCACCGTGGGCGGGCAGGGCACGTACGACGTGGTGCGGCGCAAGGCCGAGATGTTGCTGTCGCGCTACAACAGCCGCCCGGTCGGCGCGCGGGTGACCCTGACCACTGGCGTCACCGACGTCGAAACCATTTGGGATCACCTGTTCAACGAACTGGGGTTTGCCGAAGTCGGCTTCGCCCCGGTGACCTCCGGCGACATCAGCAGCTTCAACCTGACCAGCGATGAACTGGTGCAGGTGTTCGCCAACATGAAGGCCCTCGGCCGGCGTTATCTGGAGGCCGCGCTGGAGCACCGCAACATCGGTTTCTCCAACCTGCACCAGCTGATCACCGACATTCACGAAGGCCATAAAAAAGCCCTGCCGTGCGGCGCGGGCCTGAAGATGCTGGCGGTGGATCACAAGGGCGAACTGAACCTGTGCCACCGCTTTACCGGCTCGTCCCTGCCGACTTTCGGCAATGTGCACAGCGGCGTTAAACAGGTGGAGTTGAACGACTTCCTGTCCCAGCGCCTGGACCGCACCAACACTGGTTGCGAGGACTGCCAGATCCGCAACCTCTGCTCCGGCGGCTGCTACCACGAGAGCTACGCCCGTTACGGCGACCCGACCCACCCGACCTATCACTACTGCGAACTGATGCGTGACTGGGTCGACTTCGGCATCGAGGTCTACACCCGGATCATGGCCAACAACCCTGCGTTTATCAGCAGCTACATCACTCCGCGCAAGGCTCACTGATATGAAACATCTCAAGGCAATCAATAACAAAGCGTTGAAACTCGATGAGGCCGCGGCCGAAAACCGTATCGAAGAAGTGGTGGCAATGAGCTCTGTCGCGGGCTGCGCCTCGACCACCGACCCGGGTTGGGAGATCGATGCGTTTGGCGGTGTGTCGTCGCTGTGCCAGCCGATGGAAGCCGATCTCTATGGCTGCTCCGACCCTTGCTGGTGGCCGGCCCAGGTGCCGGACATGATGAGCACCTATCCGGACTGGAACAAGGATGCCCAGGCGTCCAACGACAATTGGCGCAACCTTGGCACTGTCTTCCCGAAAGACAAGTGATCGGACAGAGAAGAAGGATTCCAGCATGCCTAGCATCAAAGCCTGCGGCCTGGCCGCGTTTGCCGTCCTGAGCGCCTGTTCGTTCAACGTTCTGGCCGATGAAAACACCGTACTGCAAGACGGTCACGAGTACATGTTGACCACCAATTATCCGAACAACCTGCACGTCATCGACCTGGCGACGGACACCCTGTTCAAGACCTGCAAGATGCCCGACGCCTTTGGTCCCGGCACCGTGCAGCTGTCGCCGGATCGCAAGACCGCCTACGTGCTGAACAACCACTACGCGGACATCTACGGCGTCGAACTGGACAGCTGCAAACAGGTGTTCCACGCCAGCATCACCCAGAAACCGGGGGAGAAAGCGAAGTCGATGTTCGCCTTCACCCTCAGCCATGACGGCAAGGAACTGTTCGCCATTGCCAACCCGACATTGATGCTCAACGACCGCTACGAAGTGCAGCAGCCTCGGCTGGACGTCTACGCCACCGACGCCGGCATGGACGCCAAGCCCGTGCGCAGTTTCCCGGCGCCACGGCAGCTGACCATCATGCAAAGCGGCGACGACGGCACGCTGTATGTGGCCGGGGCGGACGTCTACAAGGTCAATGTGAAAACCGGCAAGTTCGATGTGCTGATTCCCAGCCGGCATTGGAAACGGGCCAACTACAGCGCGCCGGACGTGCTCTACGTGTGGAACCAGCAGACCTATCGTCATGACTTCTCGCTGCTCTACACCGCGGCGAAATTCAAGGACAAGAAGCAGGACCCTGCGACCGCCGAATACCTGTACGGGCTGTTCAGCATCGACCTGAAAACCGGCAAGACCGAAACCACCGACTTCGGCCCGCTGACGGAAATCTACTTCAGTGGCATGCGCTCGCCGAAGGACCCGAACCTGATGTTCGGCGTGCTCAACCGCCTGGCGAAGTACGACATCAAGGAGAAGAAAATGCTCCAGGCGGCGACGCTGGATCATTCCTACTACTGCATTTCCTTCAACAAGGACGGCAGCAAGATCTACCTGGCGGGGACGTTCAACGACGTGGCGATTTTTGATGCCGACAGCCTGAAACAGGTGGGCAGCATCAAGTTGCCGGGTGGGGATATGGCGATTACCACGGCGCAGATTTTTGTCCGGTAATTGTGGCGTTTGACCTGACGCCATCGCGAGCAGGCTCGCTCCCACAGGTTTTGCGTGATCCTTGTGGGAGCGAGCCTGCTCGCGAAGAGGCCTTCAATAAACGCTGGAGAACTTACTGTCCCGGCACCGGGCAACTCATGTCTCCCTCCTGGCACTTCAAATAATTCTTGAAGGTCTCCACCCGCGCCTTGGTCAACTCGGTGATGCAATCACCGTAGATCAGCGGATACACACTCCCGCCCTCAACCCCGGACGCCGAGAACTTGCACTCGGCATCGCGAAATCCGATCCACGCGCGCTGAGCGCCGACCAGCAGTTTCTTGCTGTCGGGATTGCCCTTCAAACGTGCGGTGATCTGCTGGTAAAGCGCATTCAACTCCTTGTCCGCCGCCTTGCCCTGCTGCGCCGCGCATTGATTCATCGTGGCCTGGTCGGTGGCGTTGGCGCAATCGACGGCATGGGCAAAGGGCATGAACAGCAACGGCGTCAGCGCCAGGAGCACGCGTGGATACATGGGGAAACTCGCTGTGGCAGGAAAAGATGAGGTGCAGTGTAGCGAAGCCTCATCCCGTTGCGGCCGGAGTGTTTGATGCCTGGAGCAAGCGATCGGCATAGGCTTCGATGTCCTCGCGCATGTGCAACCGTTGCAACCAACCGTTCGGAATGGCCTGCACCCCATAAAAAGCCCCGGCCAGTTGACCGGCGATGGCGGCGGTGGTGTCGGCGTCGTCGCCCAGGTTGGCGGCCTTCAGGATGGCGGCCTCGAAGCTGTCTGTGTGATGAAAACACCACAGCGCCGCTTCCAGTGAGGCCACGCAGTAACCGCTGCCGCGGATGGCGCTTTCAGGTTTGTCGAGGTAGTCGCCTCGGGCGATGGCCGCGACCTTGGGTTCGCGCCATGTTGTGGCCGGCACCGGCAGCAGATCGGCCTTGGCCGCGCCGTGTAAGGCGTTGCAGATCATCTCGGCGAACAGCTGACAACATTCGACGGCTTCCGGCGCGCCGTGGGTCGTGCGGGAGCTGTTGGCGGAAAACACCCTTATTCGTTCATGGTCTGGGAAGTAATACAGAACCACCGGCACCAGGCGCATCAACGAGCCATTCCCGGCGCTGTAGGGATCGGTTGATCCGGCGAAGGGCTCGCCGGTTCGCTGATAGCGGTCCAGGGCATCGCTTACGGTCATGCCGATGTCGAAACAGTCCCCGGTGGAACTGAGGTAACCCCATTGCCACCAATTGAGGTAGCGGCCCATCTGGTCGGTGGCATCGAAGCCGTTTTTGCTCAGCAGGCTTTCGGCCAGGCACAGGGCCATCGAGGTGTCGTCGGTCCATTGCCCGGGCTTCAGGTTGAAGGGGCCGCCGCCGACCATGTCCGTCAGGGGCCTGAAAGAACCGCGTGGCTGGAACTCCACTGTGGTGCCGACGGCATCGCCACACGCCAGGCCCAGCAGGGCGCCGCGATAACGTTCGGTGAGTGAGGGTTGCATGAATCGTCCTTGTCCGGTCAATGTCTTCCTGCAAACGGTAGCAGCTCACGCCCGATGACTCCCGTCCTCAGCACCGAACTTTGCCCCGGATGTGCGGCCGAATATTTCAGGCAGGTTGATTGAGAGGCCCGATTGGTACAACTTTAGGGTTGGACTTGTGGTCACACAGGCCTACTGTTCAGTACAGGAGGTGACTTATGAACCCAGCATCAGATCGCATCGAAAGGAAGATCCTGCTTAAAGCCCCACGCTCGCAGGTCTGGCGTGTGCTGGCCAATGCCGAGGCGTTCGGGCAATGGTTTGGCGTGGCACTGGAGGGCAAGCGCTTTGTCGCCGGCGAGTGGACTCAGGGGCAGGTCACGTACCCCGGTTATGAACACGTTTTGTGGAATGTGCTGGTGGAACGGGTCGAGCCGGAGCGGGTGTTTTCGTTTCGCTGGCATCCCTATGCGGTCAACTCGAATATCGACTATTCCCAGGAGCCCACCACGCTGGTGAAGTTCGAACTGGAAGACCACCCGGAAGGCACGTTGCTCAAAGTCTCCGAATCCGGTTTCGACCATATTCCGCAGTCCCGCCGGGAGAAGGCGTTCCGCATGGACAGTCGCGGCTGGGAGGAACAGATGAACAATATCGAACAGTTTCTGGCTGAAACTGCCAAAGCCCGGGTGAGGCAGGAAGAATGACGCCATATCTGTCGTAGCTTCGCTGCAGGCCTCGAAACTCGCGGCTTGAGCGCTCGACACCTGAGGCGTCTAAGGGTTTTCGGAAGGGTGGCTATGGCGAATGTCTTACACGCGATGGTAGCTATGTCGTCTATTGCACATTGGATCCGATGCGTAATCTAGCCACATCAACTGAAGCACAGGAAGCGCTTCAGGATCACGGATGATCGACCATCAGCAAGGATTCGCTACCGACAGGGAGTCGACAATGGTCTTGGGAAAACCCGCCTCTGGCGGGTTTTTTTTCGTCCGTAGCAAAGTGCTCGTTGCCGTTGTGTCAGGGTCAACGTGACTGCGATTTCCTGCAGACGCAGTGCTAGGGGACTACATATTTCAACTGTAGGAGCCGGCTTGCCGGCGATAGCGTCCGTTCAGGCGATAAACGTGTTTGCTGACCCACCGCCATCGCCAGCAAGCCGGCTCCTACAGAGGATCGGGTTCACACGGTTCGAATTGTAGGAGCCGGCTTGCCGGCGATAGCGTCCGTTCAGGCGATAAACGTATTTGCTGACCCACCGCTATCGCCAGCAAGCTGGCTCCTACAGAGGATCGGGTTCACACGGTTCGAATTGTAGGAGCCGGCTTGCCGGCGATAGCGTCCGTTCAGGCGATAAACGTGTTTGCTGACCCACCGCCATCGCCAGCAAGCTGGCTCCTACAGTTGATTATTTACAAACCAAGATTTGCGGCGACCCGCTCAGTGATCTGCGCCCGCTGCTGCAGCGATTGCGCCGTACGCCGATGGGCCTCCGCCAATACGCTTTGCGGCGCGGTTTGCGGGCTGCCCGACTGAAACGGCGGTGCCGGTGCGTATTCCAGCTGCAACTGGACCAATTGCGCCGTGTCCTTATCGAACAACTCAGCGGCCAGGGTCAGGGCAAAATCGATCCCGGCGGTGATCCCGCCACCGGTCAACAGATTGCCATCACGCACCACCCGGTCTTTCACCGGAATGGCTCCCAGCGGCCCGAGCAATTCGTGATACGCCCAATGCGTGGTCGCGCGCTTGCCTTTCAGCAGACCCGCCGCGCCGAGTACCAATGCGCCCGTGCACACCGACGTGACGTACCGCGCCTGGTCCGCCTGCGCCTTGATGAACGTCAGCGTCTCGTCATCTTCCATCAGCGGCCCGACCCCGCTGCCGCCGGGCACGCAGATCACATCCAGCGCCGGGCAATCGTCGAACGTGACGGTGGGCTTCAGCACCAGGCCGGTGCTCGCGGTGACCGGCACAAGGTCCTTCCAGATCAGGTGCACCTTCACATCCGGCAGCGAGGCCAGCACGTCGTAAGGGCCGGTCAGGTCCAGTTGCTGAACCTGGGGAAACAACAGAAAACCGATCTGCAACGTCATGATGAGTTTCTCGCGAAGTGGGTGGACGACTTCACTCTAGACTCGTAGGATTTGGCGCATACGCCAATTACCCCACGAATTACGCCAATCATGCCCAAGACCATTCATGTGCTCGCGTTTGCCAACGCACAGCTGCTCGACGTCACCGGGCCGTTGCAGGTGTTCGCCTCGGCCAATGACATTGCCCGCCAGAAAGGTTTGCCCGCGCCCTACGCACCGACGGTGATTGCCAGCGGCGGCGGGGCGGTGATGTCGTCGGCGGGGTTGGCGCTGATGGCCGAGCCGTTGCCCGTGCAAGCTAGCGACACCCTGATCATCTCCGGCGGCTGGGGCGTTTACGCGGCGGCCGAAGATGAAGAGTTGGTGACGTGGGTGCGTGAACATGCGGCGGGGTGTCGGCGGGTGGCCTCGGTGTGCACCGGGGCGTTTTTGCTGGCGGCCAGCGGCTGGCTCGATGGTCGGCGGGTGGTCACCCACTGGACCCGCTGCGAGCAGTTGGCGCAGACGCATCCGCAACTGCGGGTCGAGCCTAATCCGATCTTCATCAATGACGGCCCGGTGTGGACCTCGGCGGGGGTCACCGCCGGCATCGACCTCGCGCTGGCGATGGTCGAAGCCGACCTCGGGCGCACCATGGCGCTGGAAGTCGCACAGCAGTTGGTGGTGTTTCTCAAGCGTCCGGGCGGCCAGTCGCAATTCAGCGTGACCCTGTCGCTGCAAAAAGAAGGCAGCCGCTTCGACGACCTTCACGCCTGGATCAGCGAAAATCTCACCATGGACCTCGGCATTCCCACCCTGGCCCTGCAGGCGGGCATGAGCGAGCGCAGCTTCGTCCGCCACTACCGCGCCGACACCGGCCAGACCCCCGCACGGGCCATCGAACTGATCCGGGTCGAGACTGCGCGCCGCTTGCTCAGCGACACCGGCGTACCGATCAAACGGGTCGCGGTGCAGTGCGGCTTCGGCAGCGAAGAGACCTTGCGCCGCAGTTTCCTGCGGGCCATGGGCGTGACGCCGCAAGCGTATCGGGAGCGGTTTTCGGTCAGTGCTCCAGACAGTGCCGCGTTCGCCGCAAGCAGCGAATCCTAGCCTTCCACTTCCGCCACCTGATTGAAATACTTGGCCCGATCCGGCGTGAACGTCACCACCATCCCGGTCCGGGAACAGGTCAGCGCGCGTTCCTCTGTCAGATCAACTTGCAGATCTTCCCCACGCAACCCTTGCCACTGCGCCAGGTACTTGAGCGATCCGTACTTTTCGAGTTTTTTCAGGCTGCGGCTGACGCCACCTTTCCAGCCCAATACCGGCAGTTCATCGGCCAGGCATTGTTGGGCGAGTTCGGGAAAGCGGGCGGCGCGCTGGCGGCCGATTTCCCAGCATTTGATCAGGCCTTTGTCGGGGGCATCCCACAGTTGATCGCGGTTCAGGCCTGAACGGAGTGGGGTATCGATGCTGCGGTGGATGCGTTGGGTCATTCGGGTTCCTTGAATTCGGGTTTTGTTGGACAGCTCCGCTGTGCCCGTTGAGCAACGATGGTAGGTGGGGTTGTCGGGGGTGGCAACAAGGGATTTTACGTCGGGAGGAAATGGTTTTTTTGCTGGTTTTTGTTTAAGGGTTGTAGGACGCATGATCTGCGTGTACCGATGTTCTTCGTCTTCAGGCTGATGGCCTAATCGCGAGCAGGCTCGCTCCCACAATGGATCTGTTTACGCAGTGTCAATGTGGGAGCGAGCCTGCTCGCGATTGGGGCGACGCGGCCTCAAGGTTGCCAGGAACTCTTCTCCCCACTCAATTTCCGATCAAGAAAGCTCGCCGCGCTGATCAACGCCAGGTGCGTCAGCGCTTGCGGCGTGTTGCCGAGGTGCCGCGCGTGGCTGTCGAGTTCCTCGGCGTACAACCCCAGCGGGTTGGCGTAACGCAGCAGTTGTTCAAACTCCAGATGGGCCTTTTCCACCTGTCCCGCCCGGGCCAGGCATTCGACGTACCAGAACGAACAGGCGGCGAACGCGCCTTCGGTGCCGTCTAGGCCGTCGATCCGCGCGTCGTCGTTGCGGTAGCGGTACACCATGCCGTCGCGCACCAGGTGTTTTTCGATGGCTTCGAGGGTGGCGAGCCAGCGCGGATCCTTGGCGCTGACGAAACGCACCAGCGGCATCAGCAGCATCGAACCGTCCAGCGCGGTGCCGCCGATGTGCTGGACGAAATGCCCGCGTTCTTCGTTCCAGAAGTTTTCCCAGATGTCGGCGTAGATCGCCTGCCGGGTCTGGTCCCAGCGGGCGAACGGGGCGGGCAGCGAACGTTTGGAGGCGAGGCGGATGGCCCGGTCCAGCGCCACCCAGCACATCAGTCGCGAGTGCAGGAAGTGATGCTGCTCGCCGCGCATTTCCCAGATGCCGACGTCTTTTTGCTGCCAGGTTTCGCAGACCTGATCGACCACTTCCACCGCGTGTTTCCAGCCTTCATGGGAAATCGCATCGCCGTACTTGTTGACCAGATACACCGCGTCCATCAGCTCGCCGAAGATGTCGAGCTGGACCTGCTGATATGCGCCGTTGCCGATGCGCACCGGTGTGGCGCCGCCATGACCGGACAGGTGCGAGAGTTCGACTTCGGGCAATTCCTGGCGGCCATCGATGGCGTAGAGGATGTTGAGTTTCATCGATTTGCCGTGGCAATCGCTGACCCGTCCGCGCAGCCAGCGCATGTAGTCGTTGGCCTCCTGGACAAACCCCAGGCGCATGAAGGCGTAGACCGTGAAGGAGGCGTCGCGGATCCAGGTGTAGCGATAATCCCAGTTGCGTTCGCCGCCGGGCGTTTCCGGCAGGCCGAAGGTCGCGGCCGCGAGGATCGCGCCGTGCTTGCGCGAGGTCAGCAGTTTTAGCGCGAGGGCCGAGCGGTTGACCATTTCCCGCCAGCGACCGCGGTAGTTGGACTGGCTGGTCCAGTCGCGCCAGAATTTCAGCGTGCGTTCGAGGCACAACGCGGCGGCCCCTTCCTTGAAACGCGGATCGTCGAAACCACCCAGTAAAAACTGCGCACTCTGGTCCTGTTTCAGCGTGAATTCGGCCACTGCAGCGTCATCCTCGACACTCAGCGCTTGGTCCGATGACAAGCGCATGGACGGCTGGTCAGCCGCTTCGAACGCCACATCTTTTTCATCCATCCTGGCGCGGGTTTGGGCGCGGGCGTAGTCATGGCGCACGGCGCAGCGCAGGTGAAACGTTGCCTGGCCGCTGACCACCCGCACCCGGCGCATCAGCAGCGGCAGGTCATCTTCGCTGTCGCCGATCGGCAGCAGGTCGGTGACCTCGACCACCGCGCTATCGCTGAGCCAGCGGGTTTGCAGCACGTTAGTGTCGGGCAGGTAGATTTGCTCGCGGCGGGCGTCGGGCAGGTCCGGTGACAGTTGGAAAATGCCGGCCTCGGGCGTGTCCAGCAGCGAGCAGAAGATCGAGGGGCTGTCGAATTCCGGCCAGCAAAAAAAATCCACGCTGCCCTTGTCGTTGACCAGTGCCGCGCTGCGCATGTCGCCAATGATGCCGTGGGCGTCGATGGCGCTTTGTCGTTCGGGATGATGTTCAGCCATTGCCGCGAAACTCCGGATAGAGGCTCATGCCGCCGTCGATGAACAGGGTGGTGCCGACGATGTAGTCGGAGGCATCGGAGGCGAGGAAGACTACGGCGTTGGCGATGTCTTCGACGTCGCCGATGCGGCCGTAAGGAATGAGTTTGAGCAGTGCCTGCGCGGCGTCACCCTCGGTGGCGGCGCGGTTGATTGCCGTGCGAATCGCCCCCGGTGCGATGCCGTTGATGCGGATGCGCTGGTGGCTGACTTCCTGGGCGAGGGTTTGCATGAGCATGTCGACGCCGCCCTTGGACGCGGCGTAGTTGGCGTGACCGGCCCAGGGGATGCGTTGGTGCACCGAGCTCATGTGGATGATTTTGCCGGCGGCCCGGGACACGCCTTCACGGATGCCTTGTCGGGTGAAAATCCGCAGGGCGGCGCGGGCGCAGAGGAACTGGCCGGTGAGGTTGACACCGATCACCTGGTTCCAGTCGTCTAGGCTCATGTCCACCGTATTCGCGTCTTTTTGCATCCCGGAGTTGGCGACCAGAATGTCCAGTGAGCCGAAGGCTTCGAGGGTCTGGGCGAACAGCCGTTCGACGTCGGCTTCCTTGGAAACATCGGCACCGATGGCGAGGGCGCGACCGCCTTGCGCGTTGATCTGCCGCGCCAGTTGTTCGGCGGGTTCAGCCTGGGAATTGTAGTTGATCACCACGGCGGCACCGGCGGCGGCCAGGGCTTTGGCGGCGCCTGCGCCGATGCCGGAACTGGCGCCGGTGATCAGGGCGACTTGTTGGTCTAGAGAAATCAGCATGAAGGTTAGCGCCTTGCGGTGAGGGCCTTATCAGCTGACTGGTTTGGGTGGTGGAGAGTTCAGTTGGTCCGGATTTTGAGGTGTTTGAGCGGGCCCCATCGCCGGCAAGCCGGCTCCTACAGTTGATCGAGTTGTTCCAGATGGAACGCGGTCAATTGTAGGAGCCGGCTTGCCGGCGATGGGGCCTTAACACTCAACCAACAATTACCCGCTTTCCCCTCAACCAGCCTTATGGCAACTTGCAGGCCCCTGTCGAGAGCCGAACCATGGCCAACCCCTACCGCGACCTGTTCAAAGCCCCGGGCAGCCGTGCCTTTGTGCTGGCCGGGATGATCGCGCGCATGCCGATTTCCATGACCGGTATCGGCCTGATCACCATGCTTTCGCAGCTGCAAGGCGGCTATGGGCTGGCCGGTGCGGTGGCGGCGACGTTTGCCCTGGCCACGGCGTTTTGCGCGCCGCAGGTGTCACGGCTGGTGGACCGGTTCGGGCAGCGGCGGATCCTGCCGGTGGCGGCGTTGATCGGGGGCGGGGCGTTGTTGCTGGTGTTGCTGTGCACGCGGTTTCAGGCGCCGCAGTGGACGCTGTTCGTGTTCGCTGCGCTGGCCGGTTGCATGCCGAACATGTCGGCGATGGTGCGGGCGCGCTGGACCGAGGTCTATCGCGGCCAGCCCGAATTGCAAACTGCGTATGCCCTGGAGTCGGTGCTCGACGAAGTCTGCTTTATCGTCGGCCCGCCGCTGTCGGTGGGCCTGTGTGTGGTGGCGTTCCCTGAGGCCGGGCCATTGGCGGCGTTGCTGATGCTGGCGATTGGCGTCACGGCGTTTGTCCTGCAACGGGACACGGAGCCGGCGATTCATCCCCATGAAGAGCAACATCAGGGCGCGATCATTCGTTCTGTGGACATTCAGTTGCTGATGCTGTTGATGGTCGGCATGGGCACCATCGTCGGCGTGGTCGATGTGGTCAGCGTGGCCTTCGCCCAGCATCAGGGCCAGCCGGCAGCGGCGAGCATTGTGCTGTCGGTGTATGCCATCGGTTCGTGCCTGGCAGGATTGGCGTTCGGCGCATTGCGTTCGAAAGTGCCGTTGCCGCGGCTGTTTCTGTACGGCGGGGTGGCGACGGCGGTGACCACGCTGCCGCTGCTGCTGGCGAGCAACCTTCTCGGGTTGGCGATGGCCGTTTTTGTCTCCGGGCTGTTTTTTGCGCCGACGCTGATTGTGGCGATGGCTCTGGTGGAGCGCATCGTGCCGCCGGCCAGACTCACTGAAGGCCTGACCTGGCTGATCACCGGGTTGAGCATTGGCGTGGCGATTGGTGCCGCCAGTTCGGGTTGGCTGGTGGATGCGTTTGGCGCGCGCAGCGGGTTCTGGGTGGCGATTGCGGCCGGCGCCGTCGTGCTTGGGTCAGCAATCCCCACCTATCGCCATCTGAAATAAAGACCCCCTGTAGGAGCCGGCTTGCTGGCGATGGCGGAGTGTCAGGTTGCATCAATGGTGCCTGACACACCGCCATCGCCGGCAAGCCGGTCTCGCTCCCACATGGGATCTGTGCATGACTAATTTCCTGCGTACCTGATCCGTTTTCCTGACAGACAACTTTTCGAGGTACGCCCGGTGACCCAGCTGACATTGCTGTGCCTGCCCTATTCAGGCGCGAGCGCCATGGTCTACAGCCGCTGGCGGCGCAAGCTGCCGGAGTGGCTCACGCTGCAACCGGTGGAGCTGCCGGGTCGTGGCGCGCGGTTCGGCGAGCCGTTGCACACCGACATGCGGCGCCTGGCGCTGCAACTTGCCCAGGAACAGAAAGCCACGCTCAAGGCGCCGTACGCGCTGTTCGGCCACAGCCTTGGCGCGTTGCTCGCTTGTGAAATGGCCCACGCCTTTCGTTCACTGGGTTGCCCGGAACCGGTGGCGCTGTTTGCTTCCGGTACGGCCGCGCCGACGATGCGGGCCGATTACGATCAGGGTTTTGCCGAGCCGAAAACCGACGCGCAATTGATCGACCAATTGCGCACCCTCAATGGCACTAGCGAAGAAGTGCTGGCCAATGAAGAGTTGATGAGCCTGACGCTGCCGATCCTGCGCGCGGATTTCCTCATGTGCGGTCGCTTCGAGCCTGTCCAGCGCCCGTTGTTGAGATGCCCGGTGCACGTGCTCGGCGGCAAGGCCGATCGCGCGACCACCGAACAGTTGATCGGCTGGAGCCAGGAAACCCACGGCAGTTTTTCCGTGGACATGCTGGCCGGTGGTCACTTCTTCATCCATGAGCATGAAGCCAAGGTGTTGCGGGTGATCAAGGACCAGCTCGACGTTCACCATCGTCGCCACGCCATGGCTGCCACTGCCTGACCCAATACCCTGTAGGAGCGAGCCTGCTCGCGATGAGCTTGAGCACACCTCGGAGTGTCAGGCTTTCAGCATTATCGTTGACCTCCATCGCGAGCAGGCTCGCTCCTACACGTTCTCATTCGCTAATTTTTCCGGACTGCATTCGTTTTATAGGGACGACGTGCCTTTGTGCTTCCCGCCACTGATCCGGATGCTTAGAAATGAATGCTGAAGACTCCTTGAAACTTGCTCGCCGGTTTATCGGGTTGCCCCTGGAAAAGCGCCAGATGTTCCTTGCGGCCTTGCAAAAGGAAGGCATTGATTTCGCCCGGTTCCCGATTCCTGCCGGCGTCGAGGCCGAAGATCGCCAGGCGTTGTCGTACGCCCAGCAGCGCATGTGGTTCCTCTGGCAACTGGACGCGCAAAGCGGCGCCTACAACCTGCCGGGCGCGGTGCGCTTGACCGGTGCGTTGAGCCTGCCGGCGCTGGAGCAAGCCTTCGCCAGCGTGGTGGAGCGTCACGAAACCCTGCGCACGGTGTTCCAGCGTCAGGCCGACGACACCTTGCTGCAAGTGCCGGTCCGCGCGCCGCTGGTCATCAAACACGTGGACTTCAGCGCCTTGCCGGAGACGGAGCGCGAACGTGCCGTCGCCGAGGCGGCCGAGCAGCAATCGGTGCAGCCCTTTGACTTGTCTTTCGGTCCGCTGCTGCGCGTCACGCTGCTCAAACTCGCCGAACAGGAACACGTCCTGCTGCTGACCCTGCACCACATCGTCTCCGACGGCTGGTCGATGAACGTGCTGATCGACGAATTCATCCGTTGCTACGACGCCTTCGAGGCCGGTGCACAACCGCAACTCGCGCCGCTGCCGATCCAGTACAGCGACTACGCCTTGTGGCAACGCCGCTGGCTGGAGGCGGGCGAGCAGGCGCGACAGCTCGATTACTGGCAGGCGCAACTCGGCGACGAACACCCGGTACTCGAACTGCCCACCGACCACTCGCGCCCGGCGATGCCGAGTTATCGCGGCACGCGCTACGAGTTCGCCGTCGACCCGCAACTGGCCGAGCAACTGCGCACCACCGCGCAGAAACACAACATCACTCTGTTCATGCTGTTGCTCGGTGCGTTCAACGCGTTGTTGCATCGCTACACCGGACAGACCGACATCCGTGTCGGCGTGCCGATTGCCAACCGCAACCGCGCGGAAATCGAAGGCCTGATCGGTTTCTTCGTCAACACCCAGGTGCTGCGTACCCGGCTCGATGGCCACACCCGCGTTGACGATCTGCTGCGCGCCATCAAGGACACTGCCCTCGGTGCCCAGGCCCATCAGGACTTGCCATTTGAGCGTCTGGTCGAAGCGCTGAAACTCGAGCGCAGCCTCAGCCACACGCCGCTGTTCCAGGTGATGTACAACCATCAGCCGCAGGTGGCGGACATGTCCAGCATCAGCACCGCGTCCGGCCTGGTGCTGGGCGCGATCGAGTGGGAAGGGCGCACCACGCAGTTCGACCTGACCCTCGATACCTACGAACAGGGTGGCAAGCTGCACGCCGCGCTGACCTACGCCAGCGACCTGTTCGACGCACCGACCATCGCGCGCATGGCGCAGCACTGGACGCGACTGTTGCAGGCGATGGTGGTCGACACGAATCAGCGGGTCGGCGAGTTGCCGATGCTGGCGGCGGATGAACAACGGGTGCTGGTGCATGACTGGAATCGCACCGCCGAAACCTATCCCGTCGAGCAATGCCTTCATGAACTGATCCACGCCCAGGCCCTGCGTACCCCAGAGGCATCGGCGCTGGTGTTCGGCGACCTTCAGCTGACGTATGCACAGCTCGATGTGCGCACCAATCAGTTGGCGCATTACCTGCGCGAGCAGGGCGTCGGTCCGGATGTGCTGGTGGGCATCGCCGTCGAGCGTTCGCTGGAAATGGTCATTGGCCTGTTGGCGATTCTCAAGGCCGGCGGTGCCTATGTGCCGCTCGACCCGGAATACCCGGCGGAGCGCCTGGCCTACATGATCGAGGACAGTGCGATTACTGTGTTGATGACCCAGAGCTCTCTGGTCGGCACGTTGCCGACCGAGGGCATCAAGGTCATCGCACTGGATCAGGACAAGGACTGGCTGGACGGTTACAGCGAAACCTGCCCGCAGGTGTCGGTAAATCCGCTGAACCTGGCCTATGTGATTTACACCTCCGGTTCCACCGGCAAACCCAAGGGTGCCGGCAACAGTCATGCGGCGCTGGTCAACCGTTTGTGCTGGATGCAGCAGGCCTACGGCCTGGACGGCAGCGACTCGGTGTTGCAGAAAACCCCGTTCAGCTTTGACGTGTCGGTCTGGGAGTTCTTCTGGCCGCTGATGACCGGCGCGCGTCTGGTGGTGGCGCCGCCGGGGGCGCATCGCGAACCGGCGCGGTTGATCCGCCTCATCGGCGAGTTCGGCATCAGCACCTTGCACTTCGTGCCATCGATGCTGCAGGCGTTTATCCACGAACCGGGCGTTGAAGCCTGCACCAGCCTCAAACGCATCGCCTGCAGCGGCGAAGCACTGCCGCTGGATGCCCAGCTTCAAGTGTTCGCCAGGTTGCCCGGTGCCGGTCTGTTCAATCTGTACGGGCCGACCGAAGCGGCCATCGACGTGACCCACTGGACGTGCGTTGACGAAGGCGCCGACAGCGTGCCCATCGGCCGGCCGATCGCCAACCTGCGCACCCACGTGCTGGACGCGCAGTTGCTGCCGGTGCCGGCGGGCGTGGCGGGGGAGTTGTACCTGGGCGGCGCAGGTCTGGCGCGCAGTTATCACCGGCGTCCGGGGTTGACGGCCGAGCGCTTTGTGCCGTGTCCGTTCCATGACGGCGCACGCCTGTACCGCACCGGCGACCGCGTGCGCCAGCGTGCCGACGGGGTGATCGAATACCTCGGCCGCCTCGACCATCAAGTCAAACTGCGCGGCTTGCGTATCGAGTTGGGGGAAATCGAAACCCGCCTGATGCAGCATCCGCTGGTGCGCGAGGCGGTGGTCCTGGTGCAGGGCGGCAAGCATCTGGTGGCGTACCTGGTGCTGGAAAACGCCGAGGCGCAATGGCCGGAAACCCTCAAGGCCTGGTTGCTGAGCAGCTTGCCGGAATACATGGTGCCGACCTACCTGATGCCGCTTGATGCCTTGCCGGTGACCGCTAACGGCAAGCTGGACCGCAAGGCCCTGCCGCAACCGGATGCGGCGCCGCAACAGGCATTCGTTGCGCCGCAAGACGCGATGCAGACGGCGCTGGCGCAGATTTGGCAGGAAGTCTTGGGCCTGGAGCGCGTGGGCCTCGAAGACAACTTCTTCGAGCTGGGCGGTGACTCGATCATCTCCATTCAAGTGGTCAGCCGTGCCCGTCAGGCCGGCATCCGCCTCAGCCCCCGCGACCTGTTTCAGTACCAGACCGTGCGCAGCCTGGCGCGGGTGGCGGCGTTCGACAACCGCAGTGTCATTGATCAAGGGCCGGTCAGCGGCGAAGTGGTGCTGACCCCGGCGCAACACTACTTCTTCGAACAGGCCGTCGCGCAACCGCACCACTGGAACCAGTCATTGTTGCTGACACCGCGTGAGGCGTTGGCCCCTGATGCGCTGGACGCCGCGCTGGTTGCGGTGATCAACCATCACGATGCCTTGCGCCTGCGTTTCACCGCAGGTGCTGATGGCTGGCAACAGCGTCATGGATCGCCGGTTGAAACAGCGGGTTTGTGGCAGCGCCAGGCGACATCGGCCGAGACGTTGACGGCGCTGTGCGATGAAGCACAACGTAGCCTCGATCTGGCCGAAGGACCGCTGCTGCGCGCCATGCTGGTGAGCCTCGACGACGGCACGCAACGCCTGCTGCTGGCGGTCCACCATTTGGCGGTGGACGGCGTGTCCTGGCGAGTGTTGCTCGAAGACCTGCAGCAGGCCTACGCCCAATCGGCGGCGGGCGTTGCGGTGACGTTCCCTGGCAAAACCAGCGCCTATCAACACTGGGCCGCGCACCTGCAAGCGCATGCCCGCACGCTGGATGAACAGCTGCCGTACTGGCAGGCGCAACACGCCGATGCCCATGACTTGCCGTGCGAGAACCCGTTGGGCAGCGTGCAGCATCGCCACGGCCACAAGATCGAATCGAAGCTCGACACCGGCTTGACCCGCCAGTTGTTGCAAACGACGCCAGCGGCCTACCGCACCCAGGTCAACGACCTGTTGCTGACCGCGCTGGCACGGGTGATCTGCCGCTGGACCGGGCAGGGCTCGACCCTGATCCAGCTCGAAGGCCATGGCCGTGAAGACCTGTTCGACGACCTCGACCTGACGCGCACCGTAGGTTGGTTCACCAGCCTGTTCCCGGTGCGCCTGCAACCTCAAGCGGGCACCGCGAACTCGATCAAGGCGGTCAAGGAACAGCTGCGTGCCATTCCCGATAAAGGCCTGGGTTATGGCCTGCTGCGCTACCTCGGCGAACCGGCCCAGCGTGAAGCGTTGCAAGGATTGCCGGCGCCGCGCATCACCTTCAATTACCTCGGCCAGTTCGACCGCCAGTTCGATGAGGACGCGCTGTTCGTACCCGCAGCGGAAAGCGGCGGCCAGGCCCAGGATGACGACGCGCCGCTGGCCAACTGGCTGACCCTGGAAAGCCAGGTCTACGGCGGCCAGCTTTCACTGCAATGGGGCTTCAGTCGCGACATGTTCGCCGACAGCACCGTTCAAAAACTGGCCGATGCCTACACCGAAGAACTCAGCGCCCTGATCGAACACTGCTGCGCAACGCCGGCCGGGGAGGCCACGCCGTCGGACTTCCCGCTGGCGCGGATCGACCAGGCGCAATTGGACGCCTTGCCTGTCGTGGCATCGGCCATCGAAGACATTTATCCGCTGACGCCGATGCAGCAGGGCATGCTGTTCCACACCTTGTACGAGCCCCAGGCCGAGGCTTACATCAACCAGTTGCGCCTGGATATCCAGGGCCTGGACCTGGCGGCCTTCGGGCGCGCGTGGCAGGCGGCGATCAACCGTCACGACATTCTGCGCAGCAGCTTCCACTGGTTGGGCCTGGAAGCTGCGCATCAGGTGATTCATCGCCAGATCGACCTGCAATTGCAGGTGATCGAAGCGGCCGATATCGACCTCGATGCACTGGCCGCCGAAGAGCGCAGCCGTGGCTTCGAACTCAGTGCGGCGCCGCTGTTTCGCTTGATGTTGGTGCGCCAGAGCAGCGACGCCTGGCACCTGATCTACACCAGTCATCACATCCTCATGGACGGCTGGAGCAACGCGCAGTTGCTCGGCGAAGTGATTCAGCATTACGCCGGGCAGACACTGGCGAAACCTTTGGGGCAATACCGCGACTACCAGGGCTGGCTTCAGCAGCAGCCAACGGCGGCGGGCGAACAGTTCTGGAAACAGGCGCTGGCCGCGCTCGAAACGCCGACCTTGCTGGCCCAAGCCTTGCCGACGCCGGTCGAAGGCCACGGCATGGGCGAGCATCACCTGACGCTCGAAAGCGCCGCGATGCAGCGCCTGGCAACGTTTGCCCGGCAGCAGAAAATAACCCTCAACACCTTGTTGCAGGGCGCATGGGGTCTGCTGTTGCAGCGCTACACCGGCCAATCGTGCGTGGCGTTCGGCGCGACGATTGCCGGGCGATCTGCGCCGTTGCCGGGTATCGAGCAACAGTTGGGCCTGTTCATCAACACTTTGCCGATCATTGCCACGCCGTCGTCCGCGCAACCGGTCAGCCAATGGCTCAACGAACTGCAAGCGTTGAACCTGAGCCTGCGCGAGTTCGAGCATGTGCCGCTCTACGACATTCAGGGCTGGGCCGGGCAGCAGGGCAACGCGCTGTTCGACAGCTTGCTGGTGTTCGAAAACTTCCCGGTGGCCGAAGCGCTCAAGCAGGGGGCGCCGGCGGGCCTGACGTTCGGCGCATTGCGCAATCACGAAATCACCAGCTACCCGCTGACCCTCGGCATCGAAGTCGGCGCCAGCCTGCGTCTGGAGTTCAGTTTCGACCGGGCCTTGTTCAGCGCCGCGCAGATCGATCGTCTGAGTGCGAACCTGCTGCATGTGCTGGAGCAATTCGTGGCGCAGCCGCAGCAGGTGCTGGGCACCGTCAGCCTGCTGGACGCGAAGCAAACGGCGCAGGTATTACTGGGTTCGCGTCCCGCCGCGCCGCAGATGGGCAGTCCGCTGTTGGCCCATCAACGTTTCGAACAGCAAGCGGCCCGCACGCCCGACGCATGGGCCGTGATCGCCGGCGACGAGCGCCTGACTTATGCACAGCTCAACGCCCAGGCCAACCAGCTCGCCCATCGCCTGCGCGAACAAGGTGTGGCGCCGGGACAACGGGTCGGCCTGTCGGTCCGGCGCAATGCGCAGATGATCGTCAGCCTCATGGCCATCCTCAAGTCCGGTGCCGGTTACGTACCGCTGGACCCGGACTACCCGGCCGAACGCCTGGCCTACATGATCGAAGACAGCGGCATGGACCTGCTGCTGGCGCAACCCGATTTGCTGGCCGATGTCGCGTTGCCCGAAGGTTTGCCGCGTCTGACGCTGACCGCCGCATCGCTGGTTGGATATTCCACCGCCAACCCGGTCAACCTGGCCAGTGCCGAAGACCTCGCCTACCTGATCTACACCTCCGGCTCCACTGGACGGCCGAAAGGCGTGTGCCTGGCCCATGCCGCGCTGCGCGAGTTTTGCGTGATTGCGGCGGACTATTCGCAACTCAGCGCCACCGACCGCGTGCTGCAATTCGCCACGTTCAGCTTCGACGGCTTTGTCGAGCAGTGCTACCCGCCGCTGTGCGTGGGCGCCGCGCTGGTGTTGCGTGGCGATGAGTTGTGGGACACCGACACCTTGTACCGGCAGATCATCGAGCAGGGCGTGACCCTGGCGGACTTGCCGGCGGCCTACTGGTATTTGCTGGCGCAGGATTGGGCCGCGCAGCCTCGGCGCGACAAGGGCCGGCTGCGTCAGGTCCACGTCGGTGGCGAAGCCATGTCCCTGGAAGGTCTGAAGCTCTGGCATGCCGCCGGTCTCGGCGACGTACGGCTGCTCAACACCTACGGGCCGACCGAAGCCACGGTGGTTTCCAGCACCCACCTGTGCACCCTGGCCGACACGCAAAACCTGATCGGCGTGCCGATTGGCCGCGCCTTGCCCGGTCGGGCGCTGTACGTGCTGGACAGCGAAGGCCATCTGTTGCCAACCGGTTGCGTGGGCGAGTTGTGCATCGGCGGTGATGCCGGCATCGCCCAGCACTATCACCAGCGTCCGGGCTTGAGTGCCGAACGCTTTATTGCCGATCCGTTTTCTACCACGCCGGGCGCCCGCCTGTACCGCAGCGGTGACCTGGCGCGCTATCGCGAGGACGGCGCGCTGGAGTACCTGGGGCGCATCGACCATCAGGTGAAAATTCGCGGCTTCCGCGTCGAGCTGGGTGAACTGGAAGCGCACCTGCAAGGCTTGCCGATGATCAGCGAAGCCGCGGTGCTGGTGCATGAAGGCGTCGGCGGCAAGCAACTGATCGGCTATGTGGTGCCGGTGTTGCCGAACGCCGATGCCCGTCAACTGACCGACACCGTACGCCAGGTTCTGGGCGAGCGTCTGCCGGATTACATGCTCCCGGCACAACTGGTGGTGATGAGCGCATTGCCGCTCAACCGCAACGGCAAACTCGACCGTGCGGCGCTGCCGGCACCCGAAGTCTGGGAAGCCGTGGCCGGCAGCGCACCGCAAGGTGAGCTGGAAATCGAGCTGGCGCAGATCTGGCAACAGGTGCTGCAGGTGGCCCGCGTCGATCGCGAAAACAGCTTCTTCGAGTTGGGTGGGCATTCGTTGCTGGCCACGCAGATCGTCTCGCAGATTCGTCAGCGTCTGGGGTTGTCGGTGAGTTTGCGCAGCCTGTTCGAACACCCGCGCCTGCAGGATTTCGCGGTTCAGGTGCAAGGCCTGCGGCACGCCGCCTGCGAGCGTCCGGCGCTGGTGGCGGATCAGTCCGGTGAGCGCCAGCCGTTGTCCTTCGCCCAGCAACGGTTGTGGTTCCTGTGGAACCTCGAACCCGACAGCTCGATGTACAACATGCCCGGCGCCTTGCGGTTGCGCGGCGGGTTGAACCTGTCGGGGCTGCAGCAGACCTTTGAAACCCTGGTGCAACGCCACGCCGTGTTGCGCACCACGTTCTATGAAGAAGACGGCCAGGCCTGGCAGCGGGTACACGCCGGGCTGCCGTTGGACTTCGCCAGCAGCGACCTGCGGCATTTGCCGGCGCCCGACGTCGAAGCCGCGCAGTTGGCCCGTGAAGAAGTCGCCCGGCCGTTCGACCTGCGCAACGGGCCGCTGCTGCGGGTGCGGGTGTTGCAGGTCGCGGATCAGGAACATGTGCTGCTGCTGACGGTGCACCACATCGCCGCGGATGACTGGTCGTTCCGGATTCTGATCAATGAATTCGTCACGTTGTATCCGACCCTCAACCGGGGTGGTGTCGCGCAGTTGCCGGAACACGCGGTGCAATACGCCGACTTCGCCAAATGGCAGCGCCAGTGGCTGGAGCAGGGCGGCGAGCTGCAGCGTCAGCTCGATTACTGGCAGGCGCGCCTTGGCCAGCCGCAAGCCGTGCTGGAGCTGCCGGGCGACGGCGATCAGCGCCAGGCGCAAGAAGGCGCCAGCCAACATTTCACCTTGAATTCGACCTTGAGTCAGCAGTTGCGCGACTTCGCCCAACAGCGTGGATTGTCGCTGTTCATGGTGCTATTGGCCGGTTTCACCCTGGTATTGCGCCAGCGCACCGAGGTCAGTCGCGTGCGCATCGGCACCGATATCGCCAACCGAAATCAAGTTGAGCTTGAACAAATGGTCGGCTTCTTCGTTAACCAGTTAGTGCTGCAGATCGAAGTGGATGAAGAGCAGGGTGCCGAGCAGTTGTTGCAAGCCTGTCGCCGTGCGGTGCTGGAGGCTTCGGACCATCAGGACTTGCCGTTTGAGCGATTAGTGGAAGCGTTGCGTTTGCCGCGTCGGGCCGGGCGTTCGCCGTTGTTCGACATCAAGTTGATCTACCAGGAAGGCGTTGGTCGTTTGCCGTCCATGGACGGCCTGCTGGTCGAGGACTTCCCGTCGGGCCGGCAAGCCGCCGAGATCGGCATGGTCGCCGCGTTCTACAACGAGGCCGAACACATTCACCTGAGTTTCGAAACACCCGCCGGGCAGTACTTGCCGAGCACGCTGCAAAGCCTGTTCGAACAGATCGAGGCGGTACTGCAAGCGTTGCTGCGCGCCGACGAACTGACGGTCAGCGATCTGCTGGAACTGGCCACCGAGGTGCAACGACGTGCCGAGGCGCGCTTGAACGAACAGCGCAAGGCGTTGCTGGGCGGGCCGATGGCGATCAAGCGTCGTCGCGGCACACCGGCCACGCAAAGCGCGGCGGATTGATTTATAGCGGCGGCGCCAACCGGGCGCCGCCGCCATCATTTTCTGGAGGGGTTCATGACTGTTTCAACCACCAAGTCCATTCCCAAAATCGGCCGTGGTGCGCGCAAGAGCCTGTCCACCGACCCGACCCGGCTGGTGAGTTTTGCGCCGATGTTCGACGGCGTGAGCATGCCGCTGGTGTGTCGCCCGGCGGTGCCGGGTGTGAGCCTGGTGGAATGGGCGACGGAGCATCGCGCCCTGATCGAAAGCAAGCTGCTGGAACACGCGGTGATTCTGTTCCGCGGTTTCCAGGTGGCGGACATTGCCGAGTTCAACCGCTGCGTGGCGGCGATTTCCGACGGTGCCCTGGAGTACCTGTTCCGCGCCTCGCCACGGACCCAGATCACCGGCCAGTTCAAGATCTACAGCTCCACGGACTACCCGGCGGCAGAGAAAATCTTCCCGCACAACGAGCATTCCTATTCACCAGTGTTCCCGCGTCATCTGTACTTCTACTGCGACACGCCCTCGATCACCGGCGGCGAAACCCCGTTCGGCGACACCCGCGAAATCCTCGCCCGGATCGACCCGGCCGTGCGCGAAGAATTCCAGCGTAAACGCATCATGTACGTGCGCAACTACGGCGACGGCATGGGGTTGCCCTGGCAGACCGTGTTCCAGAGCGAAGACCGCGGCGAAGTCGAAGCCTACTGCGCGAAGATCGGCATTCAGGCCGAGTGGAAGTCGGGCAATCGCCTGCGCACCCGGCAAAACGGCCCGGCCATTGTGCGTCATCCGTTGACCGGCGAGCGCATCTGGTTCAACCACGGCACCTTCTTCAACGCGCTGACCCTGCCGGACAGCATCCGCGACAACCTGCTGCGTGAGTTCGGCCCGCTGGACCTGCCGCAGAACACCTTCTTCGGCGACGGCACGGCCATTCCCGACGACGTCATCCGCCACCTGCAAGGCATCTACCGCGACGTGATGGTCGAGTTTGCCTGGGAGAAGGGCGACGTGGTCCTGCTGGACAACATCCTCAGCGTGCATGCGCGCAACGAATTCACTGGCTACAGAAAAATCCTCACGGCCATGGCCATCGCGCAGAAAAGCGCCGACCTGGATCAGGAATAAGGACCCTCGACATGAACACCACTGCCCTCGAACCTTCGGTAGACGTTTTCCAGACTTCGGCTCAGCAGGCCTTTTATTTGCGCTCGCAGGAACTGGGCGGACAGCCGCTGTTCGCCGCCCTGACCGTGCCGGTGGCTGAGGCTGTGGAGGCGCGGGCATTGCGCGCGGCACTGGATGAATTGGGGCTGCGCCATGAAACCCTGCGCACGGTCTATCGCCGCTTGCCGGGCATGAAGTGGCCGGTGCAGAGCCTGTGCGATGAGCTGCCGGTGACGCTGCTGGACCGCGCGTCTTCGCTGGCCGAGGCGCTGATTCGCAGTCGTGAAACCCTGGTTGAGGCGCCGGACCGAGTGCTAGTGGTGTCTCAAGTGGAAACCGCGGACGGTCAGCATTTCGTCGCGTTGCTGGCGCCGGCCAGCAGCTTCGATGAAGCGTCGCTGCGGGTGCTGTCTTCGGAGCTGGCGAGTGTGCTGCGCGGTGAAACGCTGGCCGACAATCAGGAAGACTTGCAGTACCTGGATTACACCGCGTGGCAGGAAGAACTGCGCGAAGAAGACATCGGCCATCAAGGCGCCGCGTTCTGGCGCAACCTGCAACAGCAGTTCGCGCTGGCCCATCGTCTGCCTTTCGAAAAGGCCGTCGATGTGACCCTGGCCCGCCATCAGGCGACGCTCGACGACGGAGCATGGCTGGCCGATGTGCAACGGGTGGCCGACGCTCAGGGTGTCGACGCACAGCGGGTGGCATTGTTGCTGTGGAGCGCCTTTGTGGCGCGCATCGGCAATCAGGAAAAGTTGCTGATGGGCTGGGAAGTGGCGGGGCGCAACGAGCAGACCGCCGCGACCCTGGGGCGTTTCGCCCGGCGTTTGCCGGTGGCGTTCGATCACCGCAGCCATGAAACCCTGGCGCAGGCGCTGGGGGCTTTCAACGCCAGCGTCGAGCAGTCGCTGTCCTGGCTCGACTGCCTCAACGAATTTGAACTGAGCGCCGAACTCGCGACGCCCTTGCGTTACGGTCTGGTGTATCAGGCTGATGCCGACGCGAATATCGACGTGGATGATGCCAACTTGGAAGTCCTGCGCCTGCGGGTTCAGGGCGAACACTTGCAGCTGTCATGCCTGGCCGGCGCGGTGCCCGAGTCGATGCTGGCGGCCTGGCTGGAACAGTTTGTCGAGTTCAGCCGTCAGTTGCTGGCCGCGCCTGAGCTGACCTTGGGCCAGGCGACTCAGGTCAATGCAACGCAAATGACCCGTCTGATCGAAGGCTTCAACCCGCTGGCGGCCGAACAGGCACTGCCGCATCGCTACCTGCAAGACCTGTTCAGCGAACAGGCGCGCCTGCACCCGCAGCGCATCGCGGTCAGCGTCAATGGCCAACGCCTGAGCTACGCCGAACTGGATGCACGCTCCAACCAGGTGGCCAATACCTTGCGCGCACAAGGTGTGGCGCCGGATGAAATCGTTGCGGTTTACGGTCAGCGCTCGCTGGAAATCGTCATTGCCTTGCTCGGTACGCTGAAGGCCGGCGCGGCGTACCTGCCGCTCGATCCCAACTACCCGATTGATCGCCTCGCATTCATGTTGCAGGACGCGGCCGCGCGTCAGGTGCTGGCCTGCCAGCCGCTGCCGGAAGGGTTGCATGGCGAGCAGGTGATTTCGCTGATGGCGGAAGCCGAAGTCTGGTCCGCATCGCAGGAGCAACCGGCAACCCTGGGCGACAGCGACAATCTCGCCTACGTGATTTACACCTCCGGCTCCACCGGCAAGCCCAAGGGCGTGATGATCAGTCACGCCAACGCGGTGGCCTCGACCCTCGCACGCAGCGCGTTCTACCGTCAGCCGCTGCGGGCGTTCCTGATGCTTTCGTCGTTCTCCTTCGACAGCTCGGTGGCCGGGGTTTTCTGGGCGTTGGGGCAGGGCGCGACCCTGTGCCTGCCGAACGAAGACAGCTACAAGGACCCGGCCCTGCTGGCGGCGCTGATCCAGCGCGAAGAGGTTTCCCATTACCTGACCTTGCCGTCCTACCACGCGCAGATTCTCGAACACCTCGACAACCCGGCGCTGGCCTGTGTGATCGTCGCTGGCGAAGCGTGCAGCAACGCTCTGGTCGCGCGCCATCGCGAAGCCTTGCCGCACGTGGCGCTGGTCAACGAATACGGCCCGACCGAAGGCACGGTCTGGTGCTCGGCGTGGGAACTGCCGCTGGGTCAGGACGACGACACCATTCCGATTGGCCAGCCGATTCCGGGCATGCGCATTCACGTGCTCGGCCCGGACTTGATGCCGGTGGCCGTGGGTGTCGAAGGTGAGCTGTATGTTGGCGGCGCGGGTATTGCTCGCGGCTATCTCAAGCGTGCTCCGCTGACCGCCGAACGCTTTGTGCCTGACCTGTTTGCCAAACAGGCCGGTCAACGCCTGTACCGCACCGGCGACCTCGCACGCTACCGCGCCGATGGCGTGCTGGAGTACCTCGGCCGGGTCGATCATCAAGTGAAGATCCGTGGCTTCCGTATCGAGCTGGGCGAGATCGAATCCGCCATGCGCAGCGCCCCCGGCATCGAAGACGCCGCCGTCATCGCCCGCGAAACACCGACCGGTCCGCAACTGCTGGGCTTCGTGATTTCCCCGGCCGACACCGCCGACATTCGCCTCAACGAATTGCGCAGCCACCTCGCCGAAGCATTGCCCGAGCACATGCAGCCGGTGCGCTTGCAGGTGCTGGAACGCTTCCCGCTGATGCCCAACGGCAAACTCAACCGCCAGGCCTTGCTCGACCTCGACGTGCGCCGCAGTGCCTTCGTTGCCCCGCGCACCGACCTGGAAAAAGTCCTGGCGGCGATCTGGGCCGAAGCGCTGCACGTGGAGCGGGTCGGCGTGCATGACAGCTTCTTCGAGCTTGGCGGTCACTCGTTGCTGGCGACGCGGATTCGCGCACGGATTCAGGAAGAACTGAACCTGTCGATCCCGCTGAAGCTGTTCTTCGAGGGTGACACGCTGGAGCGCCTGGCGACGGAAATCGAGCAGTTCCGTCTACAGAGTGAACACAAAGAAAACGATGTAGACGCCCTGGAAGCGTTGTTCGACGAAGTGGATGAGGAACACACGCGATGAGTGCTGCACCGGACAGAATGATGACCCTGGCCCAGCGTTTCTGCGGCTTGAGCCTGGACGCGCGGCGTGCCTTGCAAGAAAAGATGCACGCGCAAGGCCTGACCCTTGAGCTGCTGCCGATCCCGCCAAGGGACCCGGCCGTGGACACCTTGCCGGCGTCGTACGCGCAACAGCGTTTGTGGTTCCTGTGGCAGATGCAGCCGCAGGCGACCGCGTACAACCTGACCGGTGCCTTTCGCCTGAGCGGTGAGCTGAACCGCGCCGCGCTGGCGCAAACCCTTGTCGCGCTGGTGCAGCGTCATGAAGTGCTGCGCACCACGTTCGTGTTCGACGAGCAGCAGGTGCTGCAAAAAATCCACCCGCAAATGGACGCGCCGCTGGTCGAGGTCGAGGCCGCTGACGAGACCGAACTGCAGAGCCAGATCGGCCTGAACGCCGAGCAGCCGTTCGACCTGCAGAACGGCCCGTTGATGCGCTGCCGGTTGATCCGCCTCGACGCGCAGCAGCACGTGCTGGTGCTGACGTTCCACCACATCGTCACCGACGGCGGGTCGCTGCCGATTCTGTTGCAGGAATTCACCCGGCTCTACGCGCAACTGAGCGCCGGGCAAGCGCCGCAGCTGCCGGCGCTGGGTATTCAGTACGCCGACTTCGCCCGTTGGCAGCGCCTGTGGCTGGAGGCCGGTGAGTCCGAGCGTCAACTTGAATATTGGCGTGAACAACTGGGCCGTGAGCACCCGCCGCTGAACCTGCCGACCGACCGCCGTCGTCCGGCGATCCCGAGCCAGCAGGGCGCCAGCGTCGAGTTGACTGTGCCGGCGGCCCTGGCGTCGGCTCTGAAAGATCTTGCCCGTCGCGAAGGCTGCACGCTGTTCATGGTGCTGATGGCTTCGTTGCAAACCCTGCTGCATCGCTACAGCGGCGAACGGGACATTCGCGTCGGCGTGCCGATTGCCAACCGCACCCGCCAGGACGTGGAAAACCTGCTGGGCTTTTTCGTCAACACTCAGGTGTTGCGTACCCAACCCCATGCCGATCAGCCATTTTTGCAGTTGCTGGCCGAGGTCAAGACGGCGGCACTGGGCGCGCAGGCGCATCAGGATTTGCCTTTTGAGCAGTTGGTCGATGGGCTCGATGTTGAGCGCAGCCTGAGCCACACGCCGTTGTTCCAGGTGATGTTCAACCACCAGCGCGAGGCTGGCGGCGAACAGCGCTGGGACTTGCCGGGCCTGAGCGTCGAGCCGCTGATCTGGGACGAAAAGACCACCAAGTTCGAGCTGATGCTCGACACCGTGGAAAGCGACGACGGCATCCACGCTTCGTTTGTCTATGCCACCGAACTGTTCGACGCCGCGACCATCGAGCGTCTCGGCGAGCATTGGCTGAACCTGTTGCAAGCTATTTGCGCCGACGGCTCGGTCGCCTTGGCCGACCTGAACATGCTCGCCGCAACCGAGCAGCAGGCCACGTTACTGGACTGGAACCGCAGCGCCACTTCGCAGACCCTGAACACGCTGTGCGCGCATCAACTGATCGAAGTCCAGGCTGCCGCGCACCCGAACAACATCGCGGTGACCTGCGACGGCGCGACCCTCAGCTACGCACAACTGAACCAGCAGGCCAACCGCATCGCCCAGCGTCTGCGCGAACGCGGCGTCGGGCCCGACGTGTTGGTCGGTATCGCGCTGGAGCGGTCGCTGGAAATGATCGTCAGCGTGCTGGCGATCCTCAAGGCCGGCGGCGCCTACGTGCCGCTGGACCCGGAATACCCGCAGGATCGCCTGGCCTACATGCTGGCCGACAGCGGTACGCGCCTGTTGCTGACCAACTCCGCGCTGTTGCCGCGCCTGCCGTTGTCCGAAGGCATCGAAGTGATTTGCCTGGACCACGCCAGCGACTGGCTGAATGAGGCGTCCGCCGACAATCTGCCGAACCTGACCCACCCGGAAAACCTGGCGTACGTCATCTACACCTCCGGCTCCACCGGCAAACCCAAAGGCACCTTGTTGCCCCACAGCAACCTGACCCGCCTGTTCAGCGCCACCGAACACTGGTTCGGTTTCAATGCGGACGATGTCTGGAGCCTGTTCCATTCCTACGCTTTCGACTTCTCCGTCTGGGAAATCTTTGGCGCGTTGTTCTACGGCGGCAAGCTGGTGGTGGTGCCGCACGCCATCAGCCGCTCCCCGGAAGACTTCGCTCGCCTGCTGTGCGAAGAACGGGTCACGGTGCTCAACCAGACCCCGTCGGCGTTCCGTCAGCTGATGCCGTTTGCCTGCGCCAGTGCCCAGGGCATGGCCCTGCGTTATGTGGTGTTCGGCGGCGAGGCGCTGGACGTCGCGAGCCTGCGTCCGTGGTACGACGCGTTCGACGACCAACAGCCGCTGTTGATCAACATGTACGGCATCACCGAAACCACGGTGCACGTGACCTACCGACCGTTGTCCCGCGCCGACCTCGACGGTGCCAACAGCTCGCCACTGGGCGAGCCGATTGCCGACCTGCGCTGGTACGTGCTCGACCCGCGTCTGAACCCGGTGGCCAAGGGCTGTGTCGGCGAGCTGTACGTTGGTGGTGCTGGCCTGGCGCGGGGTTATCACCAGCGCGCCGACCTGACCGCCACGCGCTTTGTTCCGGACCTGTTCGCCGCCGAGGCGGGTGCACGCCTGTATCGCACCGGCGATCTGGCGCGCTATTGCGCCGACGGCAGCATCGAATACGCCGGGCGTATCGACCATCAAGTGAAGATTCGTGGCTTCCGCATCGAGCTGGGGGAAATTCAGGATCGCCTGCAAAGTCACCCGGCCATTGAACAAGCGCTGGTGCTGGCCCCCGAAATCAATGGCAGTCAGCAATTGGTCGCCTGGTTCACCGTCAGCCAGGACGTCGCTGATTTGCGTCAGTCGTTGCGTGAACACTTGCAGGCCGGCCTGCCGGATTACATGGTGCCGGCGCATTTGCTCAAGCTCGACCAGTGGCCGCTGACCAGCAACGGCAAACTCGATCGCAATGCGCTGCCCAAGCCGGATGCCGCCCTGGCGCAACAGGTTTACTCGGCGCCGGTGGACGACCTGCAAGCCGAGTTGGCGGCGATCTGGCAGGACGTGCTCAAGCTCGAGCGCGTGGGGATCGACGACAACTTCTTCGAACTGGGCGGCGATTCGATCATCTCGATTCAGGTAGTCAGCCGTGCGCGTCAGGCCGGTATTCGCGTCACCCCGCGTGATCTGTTTCAACACCAGACCGTGCAGAGTCTGGCGAAGGTCGCGCAGCGCAGTGCCGGTCTGGTCATCGATCAGGGACCGGTGCGTGGCGACGTACTGCTGACGCCGATCCAGCACTGGTTTTTCGAGCAAAACATCGAGGCCCGGGACCACTGGAACCAGTCGGTGCTGCTGGAACTGCGCGAACCGCTGGACAGCGCGAGCCTGCAACAGACACTGGCCGCGCTGCTGGAACATCACGATGCGTTGCGCCTGCGTTTGCGTCGGGTGGATGGCGTGTGGCAACAGGCTCAGGCCGAGCACTGGAACAGCGCCGACCTGCTGTGGCAGCGGCAGGCCGCGAACGCTGACGAGTTGCTTGAACACTGCAACGCCGCACAAGCCAGTCTGAACTTGCAGGACGGCCCATTGCTGCGCGCCTTGCTCGTGGACATGGGCGCAGCCGGTCAGCGCTTGCTGCTGGTGGTGCATCATTTGGCGGTGGACGGTGTGTCCTGGCGTCTGTTGCTCGAAGATTTGCAAACGGCCTACGGCCAGGCACTTCAGGCCCAACCCCTGCGCCTGCCGGCCAAATCCAGCGCTTATCAAGCGTGGGCGGCGCGTTTGCAGCTGCATGCGCAAAGTCCTGAGCTGGCGAGTCAGGCCGCTTACTGGCAGGGCCAATACCGCGACGTGATGGTCGACCTGCCCGCCGACAACCCGCAAGGCAGTCTCGCCAGCCAGCATGCCGTGAGCGTGGAAACCGTGCTCGACAGCACCTTCACCCGCCAACTGCTGCAAGACGCTCCGGCGGCGTACCGCACGCAGGTCAACGACCTGTTGCTGACGGCCCTGTCGCGGGTGCTGGGCGACTGGACCGGCCAGCCGTCGACCCTGGTCAAACTGGAAGGCCATGGCCGCGAAGACCTGTTCGACGACATCGACCTGACCCGCACCGTGGGCTGGTTCACCTCGATTTTCCCGGTCAAGTTGACCCCGGCCAGCGATCTGGCCGGGAGCATCAAGGCGGTCAAGGAACAGCTGCGCGCGGTGCCGGACAAAGGCATCGGTTTTGGCATCCTGCGTTATCTGGCGCAGGCCGGGCTTGAGGATCTGCCGCAACCGCAAGTCACCTTTAACTACATGGGCCAGTTCGATGCCAGCTTCGATGAGCAGGCGCCATGGCGCCCAGCCCAGGAAAGCGGTGGCGCCGAACAAGGGGCTTCGGCCTCGCTGGACCGTGGCCTGAGCATCAACGGTCAGGTGTACGCCGGGCAACTGCGCCTGAGCTGGACCTTCAGTCGCGACGTGTTTGCCGAGCACACGGTGCAGCGTCTGGCCGACGCCTATGCCGCCGAGTTGCAACAGCTGATCGAACACTGCCTCAGCGGTGCCGGTGGCCTGACGCCGAGTGACGTGCCGCTGGTCCGCGTCGATCAGGCGCAGCTCGATGCACTGCCACTGGCGGCGCGCGAGATCGAAAACATCTTCCCGCTGTCGCCGATGCAGGAAGGCATGTTGTTCCACAGCCTGTTCGCCCCGGATGCCGGCGCCTACATCCCGCAAATGCGCGTGGACGTGCAGGGCATCGAGGTCGAGGCGTTCCGCAGCGCCTGGCAACAGACCCTGGAAAACCATGAAGTGCTGCGCGCCGCGTTCTTCAGCGAGAGCCATGGCTCGCAGCCGCTGCAAGTGATTCTGGCCAACGCCACGCTGCCGGTGACCGTGCTCGACTGGCGCCATGAAGCGGATCAGGCACTGGCTCTGGAACGTCTGGCCGAAAGTGATCGCCTGCGCGGTTTCGACCTGACAGCCGCGCCGTTGCTGCGCCTGACCCTGGTGCAAACCGCGCACGACACCCATCACCTGATTTTCACCAACCACCACATTCTGCTGGACGGCTGGAGCACCTCGCAGCTGTTCGGCGAAGTGTTGCAGCGTTACGCCGGTGTGACTCCGGAGGCGAGCGGCGGTCGTTATCGCGACTACATGACGTGGCTGGGCGGGCGTGATCGTACCGCGTGCGAAGCGTTCTGGCTGGAACAGTTGCAGGCGTTCAACGAGCCGACCCGGCTGGCGGGCGCACTACCCGGGCCGGTCGCCGGGCAGGGCAACGGTCATCGCACCGTTCACCTGAGCCTGGACCGGGCGGCCACCGAGCGCCTGAGCGGCTTTGCCCGTCAGGTCCGCGTGACGCCGAACACTTTGCTGCAAGCGGCGTGGCTGTTGCTGTTGCAGCGCTACACCGGCCAGCGCACGGTGGCGTTCGGCGCCACGGTGTCGGGGCGTCCGAGCGAGTTGCAGGGGATCGAGCAGCAAGTTGGCCTGTTCATCAACACCTTGCCGGTGATCGCCACGCCACATCCTGAGCGCACGGTCAGCCAATGGGTGGACGAGGTGCAGGCGCTGAACCTCAAACTGCGCGATGTCGAATACACGCCGCTGGCGGATGTGCAGCGCTGGGCCGGGCACTCGGGCGAGGCGCTGTTCGACACGCTGCTGGTGTTCGAAAACTACCCGGTCGCCGAGGCGCTGGAGGGTGGTAATCCGAGTGCGCTGAAGTTCTCGGGTATCAGCAATCACGATCAAACCAGTTTCCCGCTAGCCATCGCCGCCGAGCTGGGCGAGTGCCTGGACCTGCGCTTCAATTACGACACCGCGCTGTTTACCGCCGAGGCCATCGACGGCCTGAGCAGTCGTCTGGTGGCGTTGCTCGATGCCATGGTGCGCGAACCGCAACAGGCCTTGGGCCGTCTGAACCTGCTCGACGCTGCGCAGACTGCGCAGCAAGCGCAAGGCTTCAACGACACCGCCGTGAGCTGGCCGGACGTGCGTCCGGTCCACCTGTGCTTCGAAGCCCAGGTGCTTAAAACCCCGGACGCGCCGGCGCTGGTATTTGCCGGTCAGAGCCTGACGTATCGTCAACTCAACCAGCAGGCCAACCGCCTGGCGCACTACCTGTGCGCCCAGGGTGTCGGCGCAGAAGTGCTGGTGGGGATTGCCGCCGAGCGTTCGCTGGAACTGGTGATCGGTCTGCTCGCGATCATGAAGGCTGGCGGCGCCTATGTGCCGCTGGACCCGGATTACCCGCGCGAACGCCTGGAGCACATGTTCGAGGACAGCGGCGTGCACGTGCTGTTGACCCAGCGTCATCTGCTGGCGCAATTGCCGATTCCCGCCGGGACCACGGCGATCTGCCTGGACGACAGCGCTCAACTGGTCGAAGGCTTGAGCGACGAAAACCTGCCGTGCGTGGTCGAGCTGCAATCGCTGGCGTACATGATTTACACCTCCGGCTCCACGGGCAAACCGAAGGGCGCGGCCAACCGTCACGATGCGTTGTGCAACCGCATCGAGTGGATGCAGGGCGCCTACCCGCTGGACGGTCGCGACACCGTGCTGCAGAAAACCCCGTTCAGTTTTGACGTGTCGGTGTGGGAGTTCTTCTGGCCGCTGATGGTCGGTGCGCGCCTTGCGGTCGCCGAACCGGGCGCCCATCGCGACCCGGCGCAACTGGTGCGGCTGATCGAGCAGTATCAGGTCAGCACCCTGCATTTCGTGCCGTCGATGTTGCAGGCCTTTGTCCAGGGTGAAGGCTTCGAGCATTGCGCCAGCCTGCGGCAGATCATGTGCAGCGGCGAAGCACTGTCGGCGGATTTGCAGAACAGCCTGTTCCGCGTGCTGCCAGGCGTTGCTTTGTACAACCTGTACGGGCCGACCGAAGCCGCCATCGACGTGACCCACTGGACCTGCGTCGAGGATGGCTCGATCAGCGTGCCGATTGGTTACCCGATCGCCAACCTGGTGACCTACATTCTCGACGACAGCCTGCAACCGCAAGTGGCCGGCTGCGTCGGTGAGCTGTACCTGGGCGGCATCGGTCTGGCGCGGGGTTACCACCGTCGTCCGGACCTGACGGCCGAGCGCTTTGTCGCCAGCCCGTTCGGCACCCAGGGCGAGCGCCTGTACCGCACCGGCGACCTGGCGCGTTATCGCGATAACGGTGTGATCGAGTACGTCGGCCGCATCGACCATCAAGTGAAGATTCGCGGTTTGCGCATCGAACTGGGTGAAATCGAGGCCTGCCTGCTGGAACATCCACAGGTGCGCGAGGCGGTGGTGATCGCGCTGGATGTCGGTAAATCCAAGCAATTGGTGGCTTATGTGGTCGGCCAGCCGTTGGTGCTCGATGAACTCAAACAGCACCTGCGCAATGCGTTGCCCGAGCATATGCAACCGAGCCATGTGCTGGTGCTTGAGCAACTGCCCGTGACGCCGAACGGCAAGCTTGATCGCCGCGCGTTGCCACAACCCGATCAGCAGGTTCGTGAATACGTCGCACCGCGCACAGCCGTGGAGGCGGCGTTGCAAGAAGTCTGGCAGGCGCTGTTCGAGGTGCCGGTCGGCATTCAGGACAACTTCTTCGAACTGGGCGGCGATTCCATTGTGTCGATCCAGGCGGTCAGCCGGGCGCGCAAAGCCGGCCTGAGCATTTCGCCGAAGCACGTGTTCAGTCACCCGACCATTGCCGAACTGGCAACGGTCGCTCAGGCGGTGGACGCCGAGGAAGCCGCGCCGGTAGTTGTTGCACCGGCGCAGAAGATCGAACTGAGCGCCGCGCAATATCAGGCGCTGGCCTTGACGGCAGACGAGGTGGACGACGTTTACCCACTGTCGCCGATGCAGCAGGGCATGCTGTTCCACTCGGTGCAGGACGGCGACTCGGGGCTGTACGTCAACCAGATCGAAGTGGGCGTGCGCGGCGTTGACGGTCAGCGCTTCCGCGAAGCCTGGGCCGACGCGGCGCAACGTCACGCGATCCTGCGCACCGCGTTCCTGTGGGAGGGCGACAAGGAGCCGCTGCAAGTGGTGCTGCGCAATGCGCCGGCGCTGCTGACCGAACTGGACTGGCGCGGCCTGGATAACCAGCCTGAACGTGTGCGCCAATTGGCCACCGATGAACGTGAACGTGGCTTCTCGCTGAACCGCGCGCCGTTGCTGCGTCTGTTGCTGGTGCGTCTGGAAGACGACCGTTATCGCCTGATCTGGACCTATCACCACATCCTCATGGACGGCTGGAGTGTGTCGCGCCTGATCGGTGAAGTGCTGCGTCATTACAGCGGCGACGCGCAGGAACCGGTGGCCGCGTATCGCGACTACATCGACTGGCTCGGCCAGCAGGTCGCCGAGGCCAGCGAAGCGTTCTGGAAAGCCAGGCTCACCACGCTCGAAGGTGCCACGCATCTGGCCCGCGCCTTGCCGGTGAAGGCGCCGCAAGCGGGTTATCACGCGATCTATACGCACCTGAGTGGCGAGCAAACCGCGCGTATGCAGGCGTTTGCCCAGCAACAGCAAGTCACGCTCAACACCCTGGTGCAAGCCGCATGGCTGTTGCTGTTGCAGCGCTACACCGGCCAGCGCACGGTGACGTTCGGCGCCACGGTGTCGGGCCGCCCGGAAACCCTCAGCGGTTCGGAGAACATGCTCGGGCTGTTCATCAATACCTTGCCGGTGGTCAACAGTGTGCCGACCGAAGCGAGCGTCGGTGACTGGTTGCGCGAGATCCAGGCCTACAACCTCGACATCCGCGACTTCCAGCAAACCCCGCTCAGCGACATTCAGCGCTGGGCCGGGCACGGCGGGCAGTCGCTGTTCGACAGCATCATCGTTTTCGAAAACCAGCCGGTGGACCGCACGCTGCGCGAATGGAACGGCGATTCCCTGCGCTTCGAAGATGTCTCCGACTTCGGCCTGACCAGCTTTGCCATGGACTTGATGGTCAGCCTCGATGAAGGGCTGCGCATCGAGTACATGCACCAACGCGATCAGTTCGATCTCACCACCGTCGAAACCCTGCGCAGCCACATGGAAAGCCTGATGCAGCGGCTGTGCGACAACGCCGGTCGGGCCGTTGGCGAACTCGGTTTGCTGACGCTGGACGAAGGTCGGCAACTGGACGGCGACCTGCCGACGCTGGCTGACGATCATGAATTGCCTGTGCACGAACTGATCCGCGAACGGGCGCGGCTGCAACCGCAGCACACCGCGCTGGTGCTGAGCTACGCCGACCGCGACGCCGAACAGTTGAGTTATGCCGAGCTGGACCGTCGTTCAGACGCACTCGCGGTGCACTTGCTTGCGCAGGGCGTACAGGCCGAAGACGTGATCGGCGTGTTCATGGAGCGCTCGCTGGAGCTGGTTGTGTCGCTGCTGGCGGTGATGAAGTGCGGCGCCGCTTATGTGCCGCTGGACCCGCAATACCCGCAGGAACGCCTGCGCTACATGATGGCCGACAGCGACATGCGCTTGCTGCTGACCCAGGAACGTTTGCGTGACACGGCGCAACTCAATCCGGGCACGCCGATGGTCGCCGTGGACCGCTTGAACCTCGACGCCGAGGTGTCGGCGCCATTGCTTGATGTACACGCGGAACAACTGGCCTACCTGATTTACACCTCGGGCTCGACCGGCAAACCGAAAAGCGTGGCCGTGGCCCACGGGCCGTTGAGCATGCACGTGCAGGCGATTGCCGAGCTGTACGACATGGACCCGACCAACCGCGAACTGCATTTCATGTCGTTCGCCTTCGACGGTGCCCATGAACGCTGGATCACCGCGCTGATCAGCGGGTCGACGTTGGTGGTGCGCGACAACACCTTGTGGACCGCCGAACAGACCCTGGCGGTGTTGCATCGTCAGCGCATCAGCGTCGCCTGCTTCCCGCCGGCGTACTTGCTGCAACTGGCCGAACACGCCGAATTGCAGGGCGGCAATCCACCGCCGGTGCGCATCTATTGCTTCGGTGGCGATGCGGTGCCGGACGCCACGTTTGAACGGGTCAAGCACACGCTCAAGCCGCAATACCTGGTGAATGGTTACGGCCCGACGGAAACCGTAGTCACGCCGCTGCTGTGGAAAATCGCTGCCGACGGCCACTGCGAGGCGATGTATGCGCCGATTGGCCGCCGTGTCGGCACCCGCAGCCTGCACGTGCTGGATATGGACCTCAACCCGCTACCGGTGGGCATGGTCGGTGAGCTGTACATCGGCGGTCGCGGCGTTGCGCGCGGCTACCACCGTCACCCGTGGCAAACCGCCGAGCGTTTCGTCGCCGATCCGTTCAGCCGCGAGGGCGGTCGTTTGTACCGCACCGGTGACCTGGTGCGCCGCCGTGAGGACGGTGTGTTCGATTACGTGGGGCGCATCGACCATCAGGTCAAAGTGCGCGGCTTCCGCATCGAACTGGGTGAAATCGAAGCCCGTCTGCGCGAGCAGGTCGGGGTCAACGACGCGCTGGTGGTGGTGCGTGACGGCGGGCAGGGGCCGCAACTGATCGGCTATGTGGTCGCGGCTGAAGACGACGGCCTGGGCCTGCGTTGCCAGGCGGCCTTGCGTGAAAGCCTGCCGGATTACATGGTGCCGACGCAGGTCGTGGTGCTGCCGCGTTTCCCGCTGACACCGAACGGCAAACTCGACCGCAAGGCCTTGCCCGATCCGACCTTCGAGGGGCGTGAATACGTGGCCCCGCGCACGCCGCTGGAATGGGCGCTGGCCGAGATCTGGCAACAAGTGCTGGGCATCGACAAAGTCGGCATCACCGACAACTTCTTCGAGCTGGGTGGTGACTCGCTGCGCACGCTCAAAGTGATCTCGAAGGTGCGCGCGCTGAACGAGCCGAACTTCCAGCTGAAACTGCGCGACATGATGGCCAAACCGACCATCGCCGGGTTGTCCGGTGTCGATGAACAACCGCTCAAACAGAGCCCGGAACCGTTGCTGCTGTTGAACCAGCCAGTGGACGATCAAACGGCGCTGTTCTGCCTGCACGCCGGGTTCGGCACGGTGTTCGACTACGAACCGCTGGCCCGTCGGCTCGAAGGCCTGCGCACGGTGTATGGCGTGCAATGCCGCATGCTGCTCGACCGCCAGTGGCACGACACTTCGCTGCAGCAAATGGCGGCGGACTACGTCGAAGCGATCCGTCGCAAGCAACCGCAAGGCCCGTATCACTTGCTGGGCTGGTCGTTGGGCGGGGCGCTGGCGTTGATGGTCGCTGACCTGCTTGAACGGCAGGGCCAGCGTGCGGCGTTCGTCGGCCTGGTGGACAGTTTTGTGCCGACCCAGGCCAACGCCGTCGCCAGTGTGGATGAGTGGCGGGCGGACCTGCGCGAGTTCCTCGGTGCGACCCTGAGCATGGACAGTGAGATTGTTGACCGGGCATTGAGTGTCGAAGCCACGGGAGATCAGGACGCCGTCGCGCGGATCATTCGCACGGTCATCGACACCGAAGGCGAGCAGGCCAGCGGTTACGCATTGCTCGGAGCCGATGAGCTGGCGCAGACGTTCATGGTCAGCACGCGCTTGAAGGCGCTGTCGCGGCAGGTCGAGACCTTGCCGCTGCCGCACGCCGAACTGTGCTGCTGGTGGGCCGATGGCAACCCGACGGCGGAACGGGCAACGCTGGAACGCCAGCAACCACGGCTGCGCAAGGTGCAAACGGTGACGGCCAGCCACTTCGATATCCTGCAACGGGATGAATGCCTGGACGCCGTGGTGACGGCACTCGCTCGGGAGGTGGTGACGCAGGACTGAGGTTTTACCGCGCCAAAACAAGCTCGCCCTAATGAACGGCCCTCACGGTTCGTTTATAGGGCGAGCTTTTTATTTTTTGGAGACCACCGCCCATGGCACTGCACCCGGACATCGAAGGTTTTCTAGAGCTGGCCGAGTTCGGCCGCCTCACCGGCAAAAGCCTGCCCATGCATGAGCTGAGCCCGACCGACGCGCGCCAGCAATTCGAACAAACCTCGCAGTTGCTCGACGCCGCACCGCTGGGCGCGTTGACGGTGACCGCGGTCAGCATTCCGGCACGTGACGGCCATCTGCTTAACGCGCGCCTGTACGTCCGGCCTTCGCTGGGCACCGAACAACGCCCGGTGCTGCTGTATTTCCACGGCGGCGGTTACGTGGTCGGCAGCCTCGATTCCCACGACACCCTGTGCCGGCGACTGGCGCTGGCGGGTGGTTTTGCGGTGCTGTCGGCGGATTATCGACTGGCCCCGGAGCACCGTTTTCCGACCGCCTATGAGGATGCCGAAGACGTGACGCGCTGGCTCGCGACCACCGGCGCTGGCGCCCTCGGGCTGAACCCGACACGCATCGCGTTGGCGGGGGACAGCGTCGGCGGCAGCCTGGTGGCCTCCCTGTCGATCGCAATCGCTCAGGAAGCTCAGGCCTGGCCGCTCACGCCACGGCTGCAAGTGTTGTTGTACCCGGTGATCGACGCCGTGGAAAAACGCCCGTCGCTGGCGCGTTTCGCCGAAGGCTACCTGCTGGAAGCGACCACGCTGGAATGGTTCTACCAACAATATGAACGCAGCCTCGAAGACCGCCGCGACTGGCGCTTTTCGCCGATGTTTGCCGAGAGTGTGCAAGGACTGACGCCGACCGTACTGTGGTTGGCTGAGTACGATCCGCTGCTCGACGAAGGCCTGGCCTGGGCCGAAAAGCTGCGTGCGGCCGGACAACCCGTGGTGCTTGACGTTAAAGCGGGCATGACCCACGACTTCGCGCGGATGGGTGAGATGGTGCAAGAAGTACCGGGGATGCTGGAGCAGCTCGCGGGGCAAATCACCGAAAGCCTGGGTTGATCAAGATCTGTAGGCGCCGGCTTGCTGGCGATAAACGATAACGCGGTCTGACAGAACCGCCACCGCACTTCCTCAAGGCTGACGCCCCTTATATTCCCGCCGTGGCAATCAAGAACGACTCATCCTTGTAGTTCCTACATTCGAGTTGAATCACGTAATTATCGAGGAAATTTCCGACGTGTTTTTAGGGTTGGCGGTCGGAAGCTCTGGGTATAGCGTGGCAAGACCTTTGGCAGATGGCATAGATAATCGCCAGGCGATCCTCATCCGCGCTACGCGAAACTGCCCTGCGGGAGGGGCGCCGCCGGCTTTCCCTCTGCCCATGAAACTCAGCTCTGAATGGATCTCTGAAAGCTATGATGGATAGAACAAATGAGTGGAGGTATGCCATGACTTTTGACTCGTTTCTAAAAACACTAGGATTAAGAAAAAAGTCTCTCGCCGAGAAAATCAATGACAGAGTCATTGCCGGGTATATACCCAGCGATATGGCGAAAGCTGTCGTAGGCAAAGTCTCGTCAAAAAAATTCAACGCGATGATGATCAAGGTGATCGATAAGTACAACGCTGATAACGAGGTGAAGGTTTTCAGGAATGAGTGATCAGTACAATCAGATGCATGAAAAGCTCGTTAAAACGAGTGAAGATTTTACTGGCATGATTGCTTACTCGATCTATAAAGCTGAAAAGCGCGAAGCGATCAAAAACGGTTTGAATATTGTTGAATTTACAAAGCTAAAACTTCAGTCGAATGAGATAGGTAAATACAAGCGCGAAGCGGAGGGTTTGGTTAATTTATTTTTACAGGCTGCGGCCGATGAAAAAATAAATGGGATCAAGGCTGAGCTGGCTGGCAAGATCAATAAGTTGACTCTCGAATCGCTGCCTAAAGACCCAATGTACAAACGCCTTTTCAGATGGCATAACTTTGGTTCGGCGGGTGTTGTCGGCAACTTTTGGACTGCTGTTATTGTTGCGGTTTTTGTATGGGTTTTTGCCGATTCGTCGTCATGGAATACCGCGAAAGAGAACGCCATAACCTCCGTGAAGGCGCCATTTATTAACGGTTCAGGAAGAGGGAGTGCTCCAGACTCCACCTCAGCAACTGTCACCCCATAACGCTGAGCCGCCGTCTGATACCGCTTTATCCAGGCTCGCTTCTGCTGGCACAGGCTATCGTCAGGCGATTTGTCGGCAGACCGGCCCACCAATCTTTACGATCAACAGAACCAAAACCGGGCCGCAAGCGGCCCGGTTTTGTTCAGCATTCAACGTACGCAGCAATCAATAGTTAGCCCGCAACGTCAGCGTCAGATTCCGCGGATCGCCATAGAAGTTGGTCCCCCACGAGGCATCCACCCGGTCGTAGTACTTTTTATCAAACAGGTTGTTGCCAGTCAGTGTCGCCGACAGGTTCTCGTTGAACTTGTAGCCAACCTGCGCGGTAGCAATGCCGTAGCCGCTTTGTTCGAAGCGTACTTCACGCTGGTACCAGGTCTTGCTCACCACGCGTACGCCGCCGCCGACGCTGAAGTCCTTGAGCGGGCCGTCGGTGAAGTCGTATTTGGTCCACAGGTTGAAGTTGTGTTTCGGCGTGATGGTGCTGAAGGTGCTGCCTTCGGTCGCGTCGTCGGATTTCAGCAATTTGGTGCTGGTGAAGGCGTAGCCGGTGACGATGCTCCAGTTGTCGGTCAGGTTGCCGCTCAACTCGGTTTCCCAGCCTTGGCTGCGGGCCTTGCCTTGCGCTTTGTAGCTGTTGGTGTCGGCGTCGTATTCGGCGCGGTTTTCGTCGTAGATGCGGAACATCGCGATGCTGGCGTTCAGGCGGCCGTCGTAGAACTCGCGCTTGAGGCCGACTTCGTACTGTTTGCCTTTGCGCGGGCCGATCGGGGTGTTGTCGCCGCCGATCTCGCTTTGCGGCTTGAACACGCCGGTGTAGCTGGCGTAGGCCGACAGTTCCGGGGTCAGCTTGGCGATGATGGCGCCGTACGGCACGACCTTGCGGTTGATGCTGGTGTGAGCGTCACCGAAGCTGTTGAAGAAGGCGTTGGCGTTCTTCGCATCGCTTTCGTACCAGGTCACGCGGCTGCCGCCGACCACGTCGAGCCAGTCGGTGACGTTGAACTTGGCGCGAGTGTAGAGGCCGTACTGGTCGGACTTGGACCAGTTGCCGTTGACCCGGTCATAGTCGTTCTTGGGAATATCGATGCTGCCCGGGTTGAAGACGTTGATCGGGAAGTACTCGCCGCCACCGTATTCGAAATCCTTGTCGAGGTGCTGGTACTCGGCGCCCACGGTGAACTCGTGCTGGCGATCGGCGAATTCGAACGGCGTGGTCACGAAGCTGTCGACGCCGATGGTCTTGATGTGGGTGTAGTAGTCATACGCCACGGCCCAGCTGTCGCCATTGGGCTCGACGGCACCGTCGGCCCAGGTGAAATTACGTTGTGGCGTTTCAGCATCGCGATAAGTGACGGTGGTCTTGAACTGACCGCCGTTGTCCAGCGAGTGATCGACTTCAGCAAAGGTTTCCCAGACTTTCTCGTTCAGGGTGTTCCACTTGGCATCGACGAACGTCGAACGCGGCACGTCCAGCAACTTGCCGTCGGCAAACGCGGGCAGGCCGAACGCCGGGGTGGAGTGGTTCTGCTGATAGGCGCCACCAACCGACAGGGTGGTGGACGGGTCGAGGTCGAATTCCAGGCGACCGTACACCATCGGGCGTTCGTTCTGGGCGGAGTCGACAAAGGATTTGTTGTTCTCGTAAGCGGTGATGAAGCGACCGCGCACAGTGCCTTGATCGTTCAGCGGGCCGGTGACATCCACCATCGAGCGGTAGTGGTCATAGGACCCGGCGCCCAGCTCGCCACCGAGGGCGAATTTGTTCAGGGCGCGCTTGCGCACCACGTTGATCGTACCGCCAGGTTCGCCGGCGCCTTGATACAGGCCCGATGGGCCGCGCAGCACTTCGACGCGGTCGTACATCGCGAGGTCGAAGCTGGTGCCCATGTCGCCCTGGCCGGTCGGTTGCGATACGCCGTCAACCTGTACCTGATCGACGAGGAAACCGCGCATGTAGACATCGTTGAGGCTGGAACCGGAGTTATAGGTCTTGATGGTGACGCCGGTGACCTGACGCATCGCGTCTTGCAGGCTGTTCATGTTCTGGTCGTCCATGCGCTGGCGCGTGACGACGGACACCGACTGTGGGATGTCCTTGAGCTTGATGTTGCCCTTGCCGATGCTGACCTGATCGGAGGTGTAGGAATGCGTGCCTTCGGTGGTCGGCCCTGGCGCAACGCCGGAAATGGCAGTCGCACCCAGTTGCAGCGCACTGGAGTTACCCGCGACCGGAATCAGCGAGACGGTGTTGCCAGTCAGTTGAAACGTAATGCCGCTCCCCAGCAGCAACGTGTTCAGTGCCTGTTCCGGTTCCAGATTGCCGGAGACCGCCGTGGACTTGAGGCCCGTGACCATGTCCTGGCTGTACAGGATTTGCAGGTCGGTCTGTTGACCCAGTTGCTGCAGCGCGCTGGCCAGCGATTGCGCAGGGACGTTGACGTTGACCGGTGCCGCCTGGACCTCGGACGTGCCCAGCAGCAACAGGGTCAGCAACGCACCCGGTACGACCGTTCGGAATTTCTTGTGCGGCGCGATGGCCAAAGCCAGTGGCGCGCGGGACAGGGTAGGGCTTTGCATTGCTCAAATCGCTCCTAAGGTGTTTAGTTTTTTTTAGTTAATGATAATTATTATTAGACGCATCACGCCGACGAAACCGGAAAACAAAGTCCGCAAATTGTTGAAAGGCGCTTAGTCGTCGGCGCTCAAGCGGTCGCCCGTTCGGTCACTACGCGGCCCGACTCCAGGCGGACCAATTGATCGGCCATGTCGAAATAGCGGTCGTCGTGGGAGATGACGATGATGGTTTTGCCCAGGCGCTTGAGGTCCGGCAGCAGCTCGGTGTAGAAAATCCGGCGAAAGGTCGGATCCTGGTCGGCGGCCCATTCGTCGAACACCAGCACCGGCCGTTCTTCCAGCCAGGCATTGACCAGCGCCAGGCGCTTGCGCTGGCCGGTCGACAGATCGGTCGTGGTGAAACTGCCGTCCTGGACGCTGACCTTGTGTGCGATTTCCAGGCGTTGCAGGTATTTGTTGGCGTCTTCGGGAATGTGCTGATCGCCCTGCACCACGTCATCGAACAGGTAGTAGTCGGCAAATATCGTGGTGAACAACTGGCGATAGTCGTCACGGTTCTGCGCGTCGATGCCTTCGCCGTTGAGCAGGATTGCACCCTGTTGCGGCGCATAAAGCCCCAACAACAACTTGATCAGGGTGGTCTTGCCGCAGCCGTTTTCGCCGACGATGAAAATGATGTCGCCCTGTTCGATGGTCAGGTTCACCGGCCCCAGGTGGAAGGCTTCGCTGCCCGGTGCGGCGGGGAACGCATAGCTGACGTTGTCCAGTTGCAGGCGGTTGACCACGGCCGGTTTTTTGCCGGGGTCGTTGAGCAGCAGGTGCGGCTCGGGCGAGGAGAACTGGCTCGACAGCTCGGCGATGCGGCGGAAGGCAATCCGCGCCCGGCTGACCACCGGCAAGGTGCCGACCAGATGCTCGATGGGGCCTTTCATGTACAGCAACACCAGGACGAAGCCGCTCATCACCGCTTTGTCGGCGCTGGGCCAGAACGATTGCAGGGCCAGCGCGAGGCCGATGACCACGAAGAACAGCATCGACCCCAGCGTCTTGGCGATCACGAAGGTGTTGATCGAGCGCACCTGGGTGTTGCAGATGAAATCCGCCGTGCCCTGAATACCCGAGGTGAACATGCGCTGGCGGCGCGGACGGTGAATGCGCAGTTCCTTGGCGCCGCCGGCGATGGCGTTGTAGTGCTTTTGCAGTTCGTCTTCGGCGTCACGGGCGGCCATGAAACCCTTGATGCCCTTGCCCTGTGCGTAGAACTGGATGCCGGTGCCGATGGCGATCGCCAGCACCATCATCAGGAACATCGGCCACGACAGCATCGCCAGGTAGCCCATGCAGCCGAGGGTCACGGTCAGGGAGATGGCCAGCGGCGCGAAGGCAAACGCGAAGTCGCTGATGGTGTCGACGTCATGGGTCAGCACCGGGATCAGCCGGTGGCTGCGATAGCGTTCGATTTGTTCGATGGGCGCCGAAAGAACCTTTTCCCCCAGCTCTTTGCGCAGCTTGGCAATGATGTGCTGGCCGACATAGTTGGTGCCGATGTCCGAGCAGATCGAACTCGCCAGTGCCAACAGGCAAAGGCCGCCGAACAGCGCGACGACCCCTTGGGTCAGGCCGCTTTCCGAATGCAGGGCATTGTTGATCGTGGCCAGCAGCACCGTCACGCTCAGACCGCCCACCATGCCCAGAATGATCGACAGGCTGACCACCAGCCGGAACGGTTTCAGGAGGGTGAACAATTCATGAATTGCACCGCGCGTAGGCTGGGTCATGAGGAAAGGGTTCCTTGGGTCGTGAGGCAGATACCCAGTAGAACGTGTGGTCAGGCGTTTAATTTAGACGGCCGCCGACTGGCGGCGGCCGGGGGGATGGGGGTGTCAGCCTTTGGACGGCAGATCGCGCACGACCCGGAAACCGATCCAGTCGCCACGGGTTTGCGGGTAGATGTTGTTGCGGTTGCCGGAGCGCGAGAACACCGGCGCTTCACCCCAGTCATTACCGCGAATCTGTAAGGCTTCGCAGTTGGGTTCGACCCAGGCGCTGCCGTCGGTGGGGGCGCCGACGTAATCGCTGTGTTCGCAGTCGGCGATCCACTCGTAGACGTTGCCGTGCATGTCGTACATGCCGAAGGCGTTCGGCGGGTAGCTGCCGGCTGGCGAGGTGTAGCTGTAGCCGTCGGTGGGCCCGTACGTGTTGGCATGGGTGGCGATGCTGTAGTCGGTGCCCTCATCGAAGGGGAACGGGAACGGCCCCGTTGAACCGGCGCGGGCGGCGTATTCGCGCTGGGCTTCGCTGACGATGTGGTAGTGCTGGCCGGTCTTGAGCGACAGCCACGCGACGTAGGCACTGACTTCGGCGAAGTTCATGCACACCGCCGGCTGGCGCGGGCCCTGTGGATAACGCGGTTTGCTGTTGATGCACTCGCGACCGGGGCGGGTGTCGCCGTCAGGGATCGTGATTCCGGTTTCTTTCAGGTACTGGTCCCATTCACCAGCGGTGATCTGGTAGCGGCTCATGGCGAACGGCTTGGCGAACGTCACTTCGTGCATCGGGCCTTCATCGGGTTCGCGACCGACTTCACCTTCCGGTGTGCCCATGGTGAAGGTGCCCGCGGGCAGCACCACCATTTCCGGGCAGTTGCGGCAATCCTTGAACACCTTGCCCGGCAACGGCGCGGTGGACGCGTGGGCGGCGCCGGGCAGCGCGGCACCGAGCATTGCCAGAATCATCAGTGCCCTCAATCGTGGGCGCGACAACCGGAGTCTGTGCAGGAGGTTTTTCATAAGCATTCTCGCTAAAGGTAATCGGTGTTTCAGAGCTTGCTGGCCAACAGCGTCATGACGCGATCGATGTGCGCCTCGGTGTTGAGCAGCCCCGGAGACAGGCGAATGATCGGGCCGACGTCACGGTCCACGGCATCGCAGACCACGCGCTGGTCCATCAGGAAATTGGCGACTTCTTCGCAGTCGCGGTTCTTGATCCGGAAGAAGGTGAAGCCGGCGGAATACTCGGGCGACAACGGCGTGACCAGCTCCACGGACGGATGTTCCTGCAAGCGTTTTTTCAGGTAGCTGTTGATTTCATGGATGCGTGCCTGGACTTCGGCCTTGCCCAGGTCCAGGTGCAATTTGAACGCCTCGGTCAGGGCCCAGCGGTGTTCGAACGAGTGGTAGCCGCCGTAGGTCATGACCGTGGAAAACGTGGTCGCTTCGGAGAACGTCGGGATGGTCGGCGTCAGGTTTTTCATTTCGTCGGAGCGCGCGCAGATGATCCCGGTGCCCCGTGGGCCGAACATCCATTTGTGCGTGCCGGCGATGAAGTAATCGCAATGCATGTCCGGGAAATCGAGGTTTTCCACGCCGAAACCGTGGACACCATCGACCACATACAGGATGCGATCCTTGTCCTCGCGGTCGCGGTTTTTCTCGGCGACCAGCTTGCCGATTTCGCCGATGGGCAACTTCACACCGCTACCGGAATGTACCCAGGTCATGCCGAGCACGCGGGTCTCGGGGCGAATGTTGCGGGCAATCGAGGCCAGTATTTCTTCGCTCGAGACCTTGTGCGGGTCTTCGAACAATTTGATTTTGCGAACCTTCGTCCCGTCCTTCTGCGTGCGGAATTCAAACACGCTGTTGGCGGCGTAGTGCTCATGTTCGCTGGTCAGGATTTCCTGGTCCGGGCGCACGTGAAGGCCGGCGTAAATCATCGCCAGGCCTTCGGTGGTGCTGCCGGTCAGGGCGATCTGCGAGGGCTTGGCTTTCAGGTAACGGCCGGCCCACACGCGCACGTCTTCCTCGCGGCGTTCGGTTTCGCCGCGATGCCAGTCCATCGCCAGGCCCGGGTTGCGGTCGAGGTTGGCGCGGTGCATTTCGATGGCTTCGCGCACGGGACGCGGGTGCGAAGCCACCAGGAAGTTGGCGAAGTGCAGGTAGTCGGGATCCTGATTGAACAGCTGGCGGAATTGCGCCCATTTGTCTTTGGGCAACGGTGCCGGCGTGGCGGCCCGCGCGGGCAGGGTGATCGCAGAACTCAACGGAATGGCAGCCGCGACAATGCCGGCCTGCTTGAGGAATGTACGACGGTTGGTCATGGATTCGATTCGCTTGGCAAAAATGAATGTCAGTGTTTGGCGACGGGTCTGGAGGACTTCTGCACCTGATCCCAGACGCGCAGGAAATTGCCGCCCCAGAGTTTGGCGATGTCGGCCTCGCTGTAACCGCGACTGATCAGCTCGGCGGTCACGTTGCGTGCCTCGCTCACGTCTTTCCAACCGTTCAGGCCACCGCCATCGTTGAAGTCGGAGCTGATGCCGACGTGGTCGATGCCGATTTTCTTCACCGCGTAGTCGATGGCGTCGCCGTAGTCCTTGAGGGTGGCCTTGGGTTCCTCATCGAGGATGCCGTAGAGCTGACTGGCGTACTCGCCGAAGCGTTGTTCCGACCACACGGTGATCACCGGGTCCCCCGGCATCAGGGCCATTTCCAGGCCTTGCAGTGGTTGCAGGTCGAAACGCCCGCGCAGGGCGTTGAGTTTGTCCAGGGTGCCCTGGCTCAGCGGTTTGATGTAGGTCGGGAAACCGACGATCTGCACCACGCCGCCACTGTTCTTGATCAGCTGCATTTCGCTGTCGCTGAGGTTGCGCGGGATGTCCACCAGCGCACGGGGCGCCGAATGCGAGGCGACCATGGGCGCGCGGCTCAGTTGGCTGACTTGCTCCAGGGCCTTGGTCGACATCTGCGACACATCGATGATCACCCCGAGGTCGTTCAAGCGATGCACCGCTTGCTTGCCCAGCTCCGACAGACCCCCGAGGGCGTCACGGGAATCATTGAAAAACGGCAGAGGCCGGGACGAATCGGCCCAGGCGTTGTTGCCCACATAACTGAAGCCGAACATGCGCATCCCGCGCGCGGCCCACTTGTCCAGTGCGCTGACGTCGTTACCCAGCGGGTAGGCGTTGAGCATGCTGATGAACACGGCGAACTTGCCCTCGCCATGCAGGCGCCGGAAATCGTCCGGGGTGTAGGCAATGGCCACCTGATTGGGGAAGTCGCGCACCAGGGTGCTGATGATTTTGAAGCGGGTTTCCTGTTCGTGGCGGGCTTCGTCGATGAACCCGGCGGTGGGGCGGTGCGGGGCGTTGTCGCCGTTCCAGATCTCGGGCCAGCCAAAGATTGTCAGCGCCGCGCCGGACAGGCGACCTCGCGCGGTTTTCACCAGGTCGAACTGACCGCTGCCGTCCTTGTCGGCCTCGTTTTCGGCGGTGCCGAAATCCATGGGCACGGTGATGTGGCTGTCGAACGAGAGGATGCGCTCTTGCAGGTCATCGGCCTGTTTCATCACCGCGACCGGGTAGCCGGGATTGTCGTTGAACCAGTGATCCCAGGCTGCAAACCCTGCTGCGCCGGCGACGGCCAGCGCCAGGGGCACGCCAATGAAAAGAGCCTTTTTCGAACGAGGTTTTGTCATTGCCATCTCAGTCAGGTTCGCCGTCGAGGGTGCAGGCACGGGGGCCTTTGCTATCTGGGAAGAACGAGTGGCCGAGAGGGAAATTTAGTGAGGGTAATCCACTGTAGGAGCGAGCTTGCTCGCGATGGACGCAAACGATTACGCGAGCTCTCTGGATGAATGCGGCGCCTTTGAGTCCATCGCGAGCAAGCTCGCTCCTACAGGAAGCTTGTAAATTTGTGGGGGTAACAAACGTTCTAGCTTGGATAAAGCCTGCTCCATGGCTGATACAGGTAGGGCAATGACGATTTCTCGACGATGGTTCCTGGCGGGGCTGGCACTGACCGGCGCGGCCGTGCCTGCGGCGTATTACGGGCATCGCGAACTGACAAAACCGGACCCGACCATCACCCCCGGCGAAGCGTCGTTCGACGTCGCGGACGTGGCCGGGCAGCGTTTGGCCAACACCTTGCAGGGCGTCTGGGACATTCGTTTCGAGGGCCGTGACGCCGGGCTCGACGGCTTGCCCTGCGAGGGTCTGCAACTGTTGCTCGACGTCGGTCACAAGGGGCGTGGGCTCAATGGTTTTCTCGATATTTTCGAGGCGCTGCGTGCCGAACCGGCGCCGCGCTATCGCGTCCTCGGCGATCTGGCGGGCGCAGATAACAAAGAGCTGAGCTGGCGCCTGATCGATTCCCGATCCCCGACCGGAACGCCGGATTACGAATTCACCTTCAAGCTGGATGAGGTCTGGGCCGCATTCGGCAACGCCGGCAGCGGCACATTAAGTGGTCGCGTGCTGCGTCTGGATCGTCCGTTGGCCTTGACCGCCCAGGACAATCGCTTCGTCGCGGTCAAACAGGTGTTCCCTGAAGCACGCGAACGCACGGGCCTCGGTCCGGCGTTGCTGGCGTGGCTGATTTCGCCCGAGCACCGCTTGTTCCATCAGCTCTGGCACGCGTCCCGCGATAAATGGCACACCTTGTCCGAGGACAAGCGCAACGCCTTGCGCGGTATCGGCTGGCAGCCGGGACTGCGGGACAAGGAGCGCGACGCGCGCGGGCCGCGCAAGGACCGCAACGGCTCGGGCATCGACTTTTTTTTCATGCACCGGCACATGCTCGGGACTGCGCGCTCCCTGCAGGACTTGCCGTCCTGGCCGCAATTTCCATTGCCACAACCGGAACTGGTGCGCGACCGTCAGGGCTTTGTCCGTTACTTCGACAACCTCGACGGCACCGCGTTGCCGCCGGCCTGGCGCGCCGATGACGATGACGAATATTCGCAATGGGTCGCCGATCTCAAGACGGCCGAGACCTATCACAGTAATTTCCAGGTATGGGAGTCGCGGTACCGCGACCCGCGCTACTTGTCGAAACTGACCCTGGGGCAGTTCGGTTCCGAGGTCGAACTCGGGCTGCATGACTGGTTGCACATGCGCTGGGCTTCGGTGCCTCGTGATCCGTCCAACGGTCAGCCCGTGCCGTTCGCCCGGGACACGGCGGACTTTTCCGCGCGCTGGTTCGCGGCGGAAAACGACTTTCTGGGCGACCCGTTTTCCTCCCATGTGAACCCGGTGTTCTGGCATTTCCATGGCTGGATCGATGACCGCCTCGAAGACTGGTTCCGCGCCCATGAGCGCTTTCATCCGGGGGAGGTCAGTCGGCTGGAGGTTAATGGGGTGCAGTGGTTTGCGCCCGGGCGTTGGGTCGAGATCGACGACCCGTGGCTCGGGCCAAGCACTCACGGCTGCAACACCACGCCGGGATTGCAGGCGGGCAAGTCGGTGGAAATGGACCCGGAAACCATGAAGCTGGCGTTGCGGATTACCTTTGGCGAAGACGAGAAGAAGCTGGCGGATCTGTTCAGGAAGGTGCCGCAACGGCCCTGGTATGCGCGGAATTTGAAGGCTAAAGCGGTGATCAGTTAATCCAGAGATTCCGCGTTATCGTTCAATCGCGAGCAGGCTCGCTCCCACATTGGATCTATGGTGAACACATGATGTGTGAACACCCGAGATCAACTGTGGGAGCGAGCCTGCTCGCGATGGCTGATTCGCCGGCGCCACAAATCACAACACATGCCACCCACCACCGAGCGCCTTGTACAACGCAACACTCGCCTGCAACCTCGCCAACCGCAGCTGCACATTCAAATCCTGCGCGGCATACAGCGTGCGCTGCGTCTCCAGTACCGTCAGCAAATCCTCCGCCCCGGCCTGATAACGACTCTGCGCAATGTCGAAAGCCGTCTGCGCCTGGTTCAACTCTTCACCCTGCCATTCACGCTGAGCGTCGAGCCCGCGGATACCGGTCAGGGCTTTTTCCACATCGGCAAAGCCGTTGATGATCGCGCCGCGATAGGTTTCCAGCAGTTCTTCCTGGCGTGCCGTGGCTTTATCGCGTTCGGCGCCGAGGCGTCCGTTGTTGAAAATTGGCGCGACCAGCCCGGCGGTGAGGTTGTAGAACGGGCTGCGCAACAGATCGCTGAAGGTGTCAGCCCCCGAGCCGATCTCGGCGCTCAGCGTCACCGTCGGCAGCATTTTTGCCCGGGCAACGGTCACGTCAGCTCGCGCAGCCGCCAGTTGCGCCTCGGCGCGGGCGATGTCCGGGCGACGGTTGAGCAAGTCGCTGGGCACGCCCGCGCCGATGACCGGCCAGTTGAGCTGGTTGAAGCGCTGATTGTCGAGCTTCAATTGCTGAGCCGGGCGTCCGAGGAGGGCGGCGAGGGTGATCCGCGCTTCGTCGGCTTGTTGCTGCACCAGCGGCAACTGCCGTTGTTGCGCCGCCACCAGGCTTTTTTGCTGGGCCAGTTCCAGCGCCGTGGCAGAGCCTGAATCGAAGCGCGTTTGTACCAGGTTCAAAACCTTTTGCGCATTGGCCAGGTTCAGCTGCGCGATACGCTGCTGTTCCTGCAATGACAACGCTTGCGCGTAGGTGCTGGCGACCGCGCTGAGCAGCGTCAATTCAACCGTATCGCGATCGAATTCACTGGCCCGCAGGCCGAATTGCGCGCTGTCGCGGGAGGCGCGCTGGCCGCCCCAGAAATCGATTTCGTAACTGGCGCTGAGGCTGGCGTCGAAGTAATCCACCGCCTTGTTGCTGCTGTCGGCGTCCAATTGACTGTAGCCGTTGCCACGCAACAACTTCTCGCGATTGGCGTTCCCGGCGGCCTTCACTTCCGGCAGCAGCGAACCGCCGGCGATCACGGTGGTGGCCTGGGCCTGACGCACCCGCGCCATGGCCGCCGCCAGGTCATAGCTGCCGACGCGGGCCTGCTCTATCAACTGGTCGAGCTGCGGACTGCCAAATTGCGTCCACCACCGGGCGTTGTCCAGCAGGGCGCTTTCACTGTGCGCCGATTGCCACGCGGGCGGCGGCTGCAGGCCGCTGTCCGGACGCGGGTCGGGGCTGGCGCACGCACTGAGCAACACGCAGAGGGTCAACAGGCTGAGTGGCGCTTTCATAGGTCGATCATTCACTGGTAAGGGCCGTGACCGGGTCGAGCCGGGCAGCTTTGCGGGCCGGCATGAAGCCGAAGACAACACCGGTGACCAGGGCACAGCCAAAGGCACCGAGTACCGCTATCAAGGAAAACGCGACCGCGACTTCGCTGAGGATTAGCACGCCGCCGACGATCAGTGCCAGGGCAATGCCGGCGAGACCGCCGACCACCGAGAGCATCACCGCTTCGGTGAGGAACTGGCGCAGGATGTCGCGCTGCCGGGCGCCGGTGGCCATGCGAATGCCGATCTCGCGAGTGCGTTCGCGCACGGTCATGAGCATGATGTTCATCACGCCGATGCCGCCCACCAGCAGCGAAATCGCGGCGATCGAACCGAGCATCAGCGACAGGGTGTTTTGCGTGCGGGCCTCGGCCTGGATCATGGCCGCGTTGTTGGTCAGCTCGAAATCCTTCTTGCCGTCGTGCAGGCGCAACATCAACTGCTCGATAGCGATTTCCGTCTCCTTGACCTTGCGTGCGTCGGCCGCCGCGATGGCCACGTATTCGGGGTTGTGGGTGCCGAACAGACGCACACTCGCGGCGGAATAGGGGATGGCGATGCGGTCGTCGCTGTCGCTGTCACCGGAGCTGGCACCTTTTTCCGCGAGCACGCCGACCACCTGGAAGGGCACGTTTTCGATCAGGATGTACTGGCCGATGGGGTTGGCCACGTCCTTGAGCAATTTGGTCCGCACCTTGTGCCCGATCACCGCGACGGCCGCCGCGTTGCGTTCATCGTCCTGGGTGAAGTAACTGCCTTCCACCACCGGCCAATTGAAGATTGCCGGGAAATTGGTGTCGTTGCCGCCGACGTAGCTCAAGTGATCGAGATTGCCGAAGCGCACCCCGGCTTCCTGGCCGTTGACCGGCATGATGCGCGTCACCTGCGGCAGGCTGCCGACTGCCGCGACGTCATCGAGGGTGATGATGCCCAGCGGCGTTCGCGGGTTCGGTGCCGAGCCACTGAGGTAAATGATGTTCGAGCCGAATGCGCCCATCTGCGCCATCACCTGGCGCTTGCTGCCTTCGCCGACGGCCAGCATCACCACCACCGAAGCGACGCCGATGATGATCCCGAGCAGGGTCAACGCAGTGCGGAATTTGTTGATCCACATCACTCGCCAGGCGGCGTGTATGGCGTCCACCAGTTCGCCTTTCCAGGCACCGGTGGCTTCGGCACCTTCGCTCAGGCGCTTGCGCAGATCCACCGCTTGCAGCGCGTGGGGATTGGCCGAGGTTTGCGCCTCGGGGTTGTCGTGGGCGCTGTCGCTGATGATCAGCCCGTCGCGGATTTCGATGATGCGCTTGGCCCGCGCCGCGACTTCGCGGTCGTGGGTGATGAGGATCACCACGTGACCCTGGCTCGCCAGTTCGTCTAGCAGCGTCATGACCTCGGCGCCGCTGTGGCTGTCGAGGGCGCCGGTGGGTTCGTCGGCGAGGATGATGTGGCCACCGTTCATCAAGGCGCGGGCGATGGACACCCGTTGTTGCTGGCCGCCGGAAAGCTGATGCGGGCGGTTGCCGGTGCGTGAGGCCAGGCCGAGGCGATCGAGCAGGGCGGCGGCGCGGGCGTGGCGTTCGGCGGCGGGCAAGCCGGCGTAGATCGCCGGCATCTCGACGTTTTCCTGGGCCGACCCGGACGGGATCAGGTGATAACCCTGGAACACGAAGCCAAAGGCTTCGCGACGCAGCCAGGCCAGTTCGTCACCGTCGAGCCCGGCGACGTTTTCCCCGGCAAAGCGGTATTCGCCGGACGTCGGGCGGTCGAGGCAGCCGAGGATGTTCATCAGCGTCGATTTACCGGAGCCGGAGGCGCCGACGATCGCCACGAACTCGCCGGCATGGATCGACAGGTCGATGCCGTGCAATACGTGAACTTCAGGGGAATCGCCACCGCCGTAGGCTTTGCGGATGTCCTGCAGGTCGATCAGGGGCGTCTGCATTCAGCCGCCACTCCCGTCGGCAGGGCCGATCAGCAGGTGATCGCCTTCCTGCAGGCCGTCGAGGATCTGCACCCGCAGGCGATCGCTGATGCCGGTGCGCACGTCGCGCTGTTCGATACGACCGTTTTTGGCGACGACCTGTGCGCTTTGCCGATCTGGCTGCGTGCCGCCCTGCAACGCGGCGACGGGCGCGGTGAGCACGTCTTTCGCCTGGTCGGATACGAAGAACACTTGTGTGGTCATTTCCGCCATCAGCGCGTTGTCGGCGTTGTCGACGTCGAGCAACACGGTGTACAGCACCACGCGGGCGCTGCCGCTTTTGCTCGAACTGGTCGGGCTGCCGCCGCCCTGGCTGGTCTGGTCCAGCGGCTTGGGCGGCACCGGCAGAATCTGCCGCACGGTGCTGCTCCAGCGACGCTTGCCGCCGCTGAGTGTGGTGAACCACGCGGTCATGCCGGGTTTGACATGGCCGATGTCCGCTTCCGACACCTCGGCCCAGACGGTCATCGGCGACAGCTTGGCGATACGCAGAATCAACGGTGTCTGCTGTTGCGCGTTCAGGGTCTGGCCGACCCGGGCATCGAGTGCGACCACGGTGCCGGACATCGGTGCGTAAATTCGCGTGTAACCGAGTTCCGCCTGATCGCTGCGCAGGCTGGCCTGGGCCTGGCGAATCTGTGCCTGGAACATGTCGATGCGCGCCTGGGTGGCGCGCAGCTCAGCCTGGGCAGTCTGCACGTCTTCTTCGCGGGTGGCGCCACCGGCCTTGAGATGCTGTTGACGCTCGAATTTCTGCCGAGCCAGCGCGTGCTGTGCCCGTTGCTCTTCGAGTTGCGCCTTGAGGTTTTCGATGGAGAAACGCCCGGCGTCGAGTTTGGCCTGTTGGGTCGAGGGGTCGATTTCCACCAGCAACTGGCCTTCCTTGATCACGTCACCGACCTCGACGTGGATTTTCTGGATCTGCCCGGATGCCTGCGCACCGACGTCGACATAGCGTCGAGGTTGCAGGGTGCCCAACGCCGTGACACTGCTTTCGATGTCACCCCGACTGACTTGTACGGTGGTGAATTTGTCGCGCCCGGGCGGAATGACCTGCCAGGCGGCCACGGCGATAACGGGGATCAGACACAGTGCTACAAGCAGGGCGCGTCGGGTGTGTCGGGGACGTTTCATGCAGGGTTCCGGCCAATGGAAATCGGCCCGTCGCTCAGTGTGCACGCGAAAACGGGCAACAGTTGAGCGCTGTCGGTGGGCCGACAGAGACGGGGAGCTGTCCTTAATACGAGAAAAGGGGCGGGGAATTTAGGCGCCGAAACAAGCCGACACAATCACCCTGTGGGAGCGGCGGGGATGGTGTTCACAACACAAAACTTTGTAGGAGCCGGCTTGCTGGCGATGGACGAAAGTGCGCCGCGTTGATTCAGGCAGAACGCGTTATCGTTAACGACCATCGCCAGCAAGCCGGCTCCTACAGGGGGGATCGAGTGGATAAAATAGCCGGTTGCAAGCCGGGAGTATTAAACAGTTCGAAGACTATTTGTCGGGCAAGCTGAAGCAATACTTTAAATCTATATGAGAATTACTATAAATTACGCACCTCGAACTGCCACTATCGTGCCACTGCCTATTTCGGCGGTCGTCGCGGTGGCTCAAGGACAGAAACCGCAGCCCTGCGGCCGGGAGTCATGGTTGGAAAACTACTATCGCGAGCTGGTGTGTTTCCTCAACGCCAAGCTGGGCAACCGTCAGGTGGCCGAAGATGTGGTGCATGACGCTTATGTGCGGGTTCTGGAACGTTCCAGCGACACGCCGATCGAGCAGCCCCGGGCTTTCCTTTACCGCACCGCACTCAATCTGGTGATCGACGACCATCGGCGCAATGCCTTGCGTCAGGTCGAATCGCTGGAGGTGCTCGACAACGAAGAACGCTATTTCACCCCGTCCCCGCACAATTGCCTCGACCACGGCCAGCGCCTGGAAATGCTCCAGCGCGCGTTGGCGGAGCTGCCCCGGCTGTGCCGCGAGAGCTTCCTGCTGCGCAAGATCGACGGCCTGTCGCACCCGGAAATCGCCGAACGCCTGGGGATTTCACGGGCCCTGGTCGAGAAGCACATCGTCAATGCGATGAAGCATTGCCGGGTGCGCATGCGCCAATGGGATGCCCACTGATCTTCAGGGTCTCCTAGAAACAAGTATTAAATTTTATTTCATTGTCCTCGTTCCCTATCAACAGACGACCTGCTGGCCAGGTCACTTCGGCTTACTCCCCGTTGCTCGGGGGTTCATCCAGAGGACACTGGAAATGACACAGGCAATTGCATCGCCCCTCGTTCACGACCTGATCGGCGTCGGTTTCGGCCCTTCGAACCTGGCGCTGGCCATCGCTTTGCAAGAGCGCGGGCCGAGCCAGGGCGAACTGGATGTACTGTTTCTCGACAAGCAGGCGGACTACCGCTGGCACGGCAACACCCTGGTGACCCAGAGCGAGTTGCAGATTTCCTTCCTCAAGGACCTGGTGACCCTGCGCAATCCGACCAGCCCGTATTCCTTCGTCAACTACCTCAAGCACCACGGTCGTCTGGTGGACTTCATCAACCTCGGCACCTTTTACCCGTGCCGCATGGAGTACAACGACTACCTGTGCTGGGTCGCCGGGCAATTCGCCGAGCAGAGCCGTTACGGCGAAGAAGTGCTGACCATCGAGCCGGTGTTGCACAACCAGCAGGTCGAAGCGCTGCGCGTAATCTCCCGTGATACCCAAGGCCAGCAACACGTGCGCACCGCCCGTTCGGTGGTGGTGAGCGCCGGCGGTACGCCGCGCATTCCTGAAGCGTTCAAGGCGCTGAAGGATGACGGCCGCGTGTTCCACCATTCGCAGTACCTGGCGCAGATGGCCAAACAGCCGTGCGTGAACAACCAGCCGATGAGCATCGCGATCATCGGTGGCGGGCAGAGCGCGGCGGAGGCCTTCATCGACCTGAACGACAGCTTCCCGTCGGTGCAGGTGGACATGATCCTGCGCGGTTCGGCGCTGAAGCCGGCGGACGACAGCCCGTTCGTCAACGAAGTGTTCTCGCCGGAGTTCACCGACCTGGTGTTCCAGCAGGCCAGCAGCGAGCGCGAGCGTCTGGTCAACGAGTACCACAACACCAATTATTCGGTGGTGGACATCGACCTGATCGAGCGCATCTACGGGATCTTCTATCGCCAGAAAGTCTCGGGCATCGCCCGCCATGCCTTCCGCACATTGACCACTATCGAAAAGGCCACCGCCACCGAGCGCGGCATCGAACTGGCGGTGCGCAACAACGCCACCGGTGAAGTCACGGTGCGTCATTACGACGCCGTGGTGCTGGCCACCGGTTACGAGCGCCAGATGCACCGCAAGCTGTTGGCACCGCTGGAGCAGTACCTGGGCGAGTTCGAGGTGGACCGCAACTACAAGCTGATCACCGACGAGCGCTGCAAGGCCGGCATTTACATGCAGGGCTTCTGCCAGGCGAGCCACGGTTTGAGCGACACGCTGTTGTCGATCCTGCCGATTCGTGCGGATGAGATTGCCGGGTCGTTGTATGAGCATGGCAAGCACCGTGGGCATAGCCGGTCGGTGGTGGATTTGCTGCTGGCGACTGCCAGTTAATATTTTCGGTGCCTTTCATGACGCCATCGCGAGCAGGCTCGCTCCCACAGTGGATCTTCAGTGAACACAAATTTTGTGTAAGACAAAGATCAAATGTGGGAGCGAGCCTGCTCGCGATGGCGTCATGAAAGGCACCAAAAATATTCAATCCTGAACCCTCCCTGAAGAACCCCCAGATTCCCCCGCAACACGCCAATCCTTCGTTTACTCTCCAAAAACCGGGGCGTAAGCTTCGTGCGTTTTCATCAATAGCGGAGACCCACAGTGGGCACTTGTTCGAGTGACAGTAGTCGGCCGGTTTCGATAACCGGCAACTTCCCGGCAAGATAACGCGCCACTTTTTTGTGCCGTCGTCTCGCCGAACAGCGAGCAGCGGCATCCCGATCGCGGCCAGTCCTGGTCCGTGTCACGACGTCCTCTCATCGACGCTGAACCCTGCGTGATTTCGACTTTCTGTCGACTTCGCGACGCTCCTGCATGCCTGCTTGACGGTCTCCCGGCTGACCCTGGGGGAACTGCCATGAACCTGACCCTGCTCAAAGAATTCTTCGCCGGATTCCTGCGCACCCGCCACATCGCCCGACACTTCCGTCGCCTGGCGCTGCTGGAAACCTTCACCGACACCACGGTCAGCCGCGAAGTGCCGCCGACCCTGGCGCAAACCCTGGTGAGCGCCGCCAACAGCGACACCGGCCAACTGCTGGACCACCTCAACAGCCACACCGACGGCCTGAGCGAGGCCGAGGCCGATGTGCTGCGCGGGCAATTCGGCCTCAACGAAGTCGAGCACGAACAACCGCTGCCGTGGTGGGTTCACCTGTGGCACTGCTACAAGAATCCGTTCAACCTGCTGCTGACGCTGCTCGCCTTCATTTCCTGGCTGACCGAGGACATGAAAGCCGCCATCGTGATTTTCTCGATGGTGGTGCTCTCGACCCTGCTGCGCTTCTGGCAGGAAAGCAAATCCAACCAGGCTGCCGACGCGCTCAAGGCGATGGTCAGCAACACCGCCACGGTAATGCGACGCGATGCCCTGCGCACCGAAGTGCCGATCAAATGGCTGGTGCCGGGCGACCTGATCGTGCTCTCGGCCGGCGACATGATTCCTGCCGACTGCCGGGTGCTCAACGCCAAGGACCTGTTTGTCAGCCAGGCCGCGATGACCGGCGAATCGATGCCGGTGGAAAAATTCCGCCGTCAGCAGGACAGTGACACGAGCAACCCGCTGGACCTCGACAACATCCTGTTCATGGGCACCAACGTGGTGTCCGGCACGGCGATCGCGGTGATCCTCACCACCGGCAACAACACCTATTTCGGGGCGCTGGCCCAACGGGTCGGCGCCACCGATCGCGCGCCGACCTCGTTTCAGACCGGGGTCAACAAAGTCAGCTGGCTGCTGATCCGCTTCATGTTCGTCATGGCGCCGCTGGTGCTGTTCATCAACGGTTTCACCAAGGGTGACTGGACCGAAGCGTTGCTGTTCGCGCTGTCGATTGCCGTGGGCCTGACCCCGGAAATGTTGCCGATGATCGTCACCTCGACCCTGGCCAAAGGCGCGGTGTTCCTGTCGCGCAAAAAAGTCATCGTCAAACGCCTTGACGCGATCCAGAACTTCGGCGCCATGGACGTGCTGTGCACGGACAAGACCGGCACCCTGACCCAGGACAAAATCTTCCTCGCGCGCAACGTCGATGTCTGGGGCAACGATTCCGATGACGTGCTGGAAATGGCCTACCTCAACAGCTACTACCAGACCGGCCTGAAAAACCTGCTGGACGTGGCGGTGCTCGAACACGTCGAGGTCCACCGTGAACTGAAGGTCGGCACGGCGTTTCGCAAGGTCGACGAGATCCCGTTCGACTTCACCCGTCGGCGCATGTCGGTGGTGGTCGCCGAGCGTGATCATTCGCACCTGTTGATCTGCAAGGGCGCCGTGGAAGAAGTGCTGGCGGTGTGCACCCGGGTGCGGCACGGCGTGGTCGATGAAGGGCTGACCGACGACCTGCTGGCGCGGATTCGTCAGGTCACCGCCGCGTTCAATGCCGAAGGCCTGCGCGTAGTGGCGGTCGCCGCACGGCCGATGATCGAGGGGCGCGACACCTACAGCCTGGCGGATGAACAGGCCCTGACGCTGATCGGCTACGTGGCGTTTCTCGATCCGCCGAAGGAAAGCACCGCGCCGGCCTTGAAGGCATTGGCCGCGCACGGCGTGGCGGTGAAAGTGCTGACCGGCGACAACGAACTGGTGACCGCGAAGATCTGCCGCGAAGTCGGCCTGGAGCAGCAAGGCCTGCTGATGGGCAACGACATCGAGCGCATGACCGACGCCGAACTGGCGGTGGCCGTGGAGACCACCAACGTCTTCGCCAGGCTCACACCGTCGCACAAGGAGCGCATTGTCCGTCTGCTTAAAGGCAACGGCCATGTCGTCGGCTTCATGGGCGATGGCATCAACGACGCGCCGGCGCTGCGCACTGCCGACATCGGTATTTCGGTGGACAGCGCGGTGGACATCGCCAAGGAAGCGGCGGACATCATCCTGCTGGAAAAAAGCCTGATGGTGCTGGAGGAGGGCGTGCTGGAAGGGCGGCGGACCTTCGCCAACATGCTCAAGTACATCAAGATGACCGCGAGCTCGAACTTCGGCAATGTGTTCTCGGTGCTGGTGGCGAGCGCGTTCATCCCGTTCCTGCCGATGCTGCCGATGCACCTGTTGGTGCAAAACCTGCTCTACGACATTTCGCAGATCGCCATTCCGTTCGATAACGTCGATGAAGAAATGCTCAAGCAGCCGCAGCGCTGGCAACCGGCGGACGTCGGGCGTTTCATGCTGTTCTTCGGCCCGATCAGCTCGATCTTCGACATCACCACGTTTGCGCTGATGTGGTACGTGTTCGACGCCAATACCCCGGACCATCAAACCCTGTTCCAGTCCGGCTGGTTCGTGGTCGGGCTGCTGACCCAGACGCTGATCGTGCACATGATCCGCACCCCGAAGATCCCGTTCCTGCAAAGCCGCGCAGCCTTGCCGCTGATGGTGATGACCGGGGTCATCATGGCCGTGGGCATTTTCCTGCCGATGGGTCCCCTGGCGCATTACTTCAAGTTGCAGGCGCTGCCATCGCTGTATTTCGTGTTCCTGCCGGTGATCCTGCTGGCGTATATGGCGCTGACCCAGGCAGTGAAAGGCTTTTATATCCGCCGGTTTGGCTGGCAGTGAAGCTCCTACGAACCCGACGCGTAACCGGGGTGTTGCATTTAGGAATAGTCCTACAGAAAGCCCTGCGGGTCTTCCGTAGCCTTGCGACCTCACGAATCTGAAACCCTCCTGGGGGCCCCGGTTGTCAAATAAAGCGTTACGTATCCTGATTGCCGACGAGCAGCACTTTCAGCGGATGAGAATCGAGCGGCTGTTCAATCAACTTGATTATTACCGCGTGGCACCGGTGCAGGACCTGGCTGAATTACTGAAGCTGGTCGAGTACGCGAGCGTGCCCTTCGATCTGGTGGTCATCAATGCCTCGCTGGCGGGCGAGGCGTTGGACCTGCCTGGTTTCTTCCTGGACAACCCGCAGGTCAGACAGGCGTTGATCTATGGCGCAGAGCCCGCACCGTTGCCATCGATGGCGACCCGCGGACGGCAGAAAATTCATACAACCAATACTGCGCTGCCCGACTTGCCTTGCATTCAGCGGTTGATGGCGGTCGTTGATCCGCGGCTACCGTTCGTCGGTACTGTCATTTCTGTCAGGTAGTCTGGCGTGGATTTCCATGCAACAGTCTTTGCGCAGCTTGTGCGTTTAACCCGGGTCTGGCCCAAGGGCATTTCTGGCCCCATCGTCGTGTATTTGCACAGGGAGTTGCCATGAAGTCAGCAAAGACATTGCTGATAGCAGACGACCATCCAGTGGTTCGCAGTGCACTGAGAATTCTGGTTAAACAGGAAGGTTTTCAACGAGTTTTCGAAGCGTCAAAAGGCAACGAGGTCATTTCGATGATTCGTGAGCATCGACCTGATGTGGTGGTGCTGGATCTGGTCATGCCTGAAATGGATGGGCTGGATGTGCTGCAACGTATTCGTGACAACGGGATGCAATGCCAGGTCGTGGTGTTTACGTCACTGGCGCGTACCTTCTATCAGGAGCGCTGCATGCGTGCCGGTGCCGGGGCATTTGTCTCCAAATCCAGCGGTATGGAAGATGTGCTCAAAGCCTTGCGTGCCGTGTCGGTGGGATACACCTATTTCCAAAGCCTGCCCACCGTTGCCCTGGATTCGTTGCAACGTACCGAAAAGGAGATGATTGACAAGCTTTCCAATCGCGAGCTGACCATCTGCCTGTACCTGGCCAATGGCTTGAGTAACAAGGAAATTGCAATAATCATGCACCTGAGCCACAAGACGATCAGCACCTACAAGACGCGATTGACAGAAAAACTCAATCTTCAATCCAAGGTGCATCTGCGTGATTTCTGCAAGCGCAACCATCTGATCTGACATGCAGATCTTCCGACGATCGCGTTACCTCACCCACTTATTGCTGATTAGCGGTGTCTGGATTTCCAGCGTCTGCGCCGAACCGCAATCACTGACCCTGCTCGGACGCTCCAGCGTCGACGGTTACGACGTCAAACTGTCGGATGCGGATTCACGCGTACTGCGGCAAAAGGGCCGCTTGGTGCTGGCCGTCTCGGCGCCCGACTATCCCCCCTTCGACATCACCATCACCGGCAAAAGCTATGAAGGGTTGACGGCTGACTATGCCGGGTTGCTCAAGCAGTTGCTGCACGTAGAAATCGACGTTCAGCGCTATGCCTCTCGGGACGCGGCAGTGCGAGCGATCAAGGATGGGACGGCCGACCTGTTGGGCACCGCCAATCGTTATGAAACGCAGGATCCGCAGTTGCGGATGTCTAGCACCTATGCCGACGATCAACCCGTCCTGGTGACCCGCACCGATGCGGCCCAACCCCTGGACGCTGAGCTGGCCGGCAAACGCCTGGCGATGCTGTACCACTATCTGCCCGAGCAACAAGTGCAGGCTTTTTATCCCAAGGCGAATGTCCAGCTCTACCCTTCGACACTGGGGGCGGTGGGTGCCGTTGCGTTTGGTCAGTCGGACGCTTATCTGGGGGATGCCACCAGCGTCAATTACCTGATCAGCAAGAACTACCTCAACAACGTTCAACTGGCGGATTTTTCCCGGATAGAGCCAGGGCGTTTCGCGTTTGCGATGAACCTCGACAACCTCCAGCTGCAGCGTATCGTCAACCGCGCGCTGGCGGCGATCCCGACCAATGAACGCATGAACATCCTGCGGCGATGGGGCGGCAGCGGGGCGTCCATTGCGGGTTCTCAGGCGTTGCACCTGAGTGTCGCGGAGCAGCGCTGGCTCGACGATCATCCTCGGGTGCGCGTGGCGATCAACCAGAACCTCATGCCGATTTCCTTTCTCGACAGTGAGGGCAAGTACCGTGGCATCAGCATCGATGTGCTGGCGAAAATCAGTTTGCGCACGGGCTTGAAATTCGACATTCAGCCAACCCGTTCAGTGGCTGAACTGGTTGAGTGGATCCGCAGCGGCCACGTCGACATGGTCGCCGGGATCAGCCCCAGCATCGAGCGCGAAACGGAGTTGCGTTTCACCCGGCCATTCCTGACCAGCCCGAATGTGCTGGTGACTCGCATCGCGCCCGACAGCCCGAAAACACTGGATGAAATGGCCGATAAAACGCTGGCCATCACCCAGGGCAACAGTGCGGGCGAGTTCATTCGCCAGCACTATCCGCGGGTGAAGCTGATCACTGCACCGTTGACAGCGGACGGGATGGAAATGGTCGCCCAGGGCGAGACTGACGGTGCCATCAACTCGTTGATCGGTGCCCGGATCATGATTTCCCGGCAATACCGCGACCGTCTGCAAGTCACCAGCACGGTTGGCACCGACCCGGCGCGCAGTACCCTGGCAACCGGTCGCGACGCCGTTGAGCTGCACTCGATTCTGGACAAGGCGTTGCTCAGTATCGCCCCGGAAGAAATCGATGAGATGACCGGCTATTGGCGCAATGACCTGATGGTGGAACGGAGCTTCTGGCTGAGTCACCGGGAGGCGATCCTGCAGGGCATCGCCGGTGCCAGCGCCTTGCTGTTGCTGGCGCTGGCGTGGATCGCCTGGCAACGCCGGCAGATCAGCTTGCGCCAGCAATTGCTCAGCCAATTGCAGGACGCCAAGAATGCCGCGGACGATGCCAATCGGGCCAAAACCACATTTCTGGCGACCATGAGTCATGAAATCCGTACGCCGATGAATGCGCTGCTTGGCATGCTGGAACTGGCGCTGAAGCGCGCGGATGAAGGCGTCACCGACCGTGCCGCGATCGAAGTGGCATCGAATGCCGGGCAACAGTTATTGGCGTTGATCGGCGACATCCTGGACATCGCCCGCATCGAGTCCGGGCATTTGTCCCTGACACCGGAGCGGGCCAATCTGCAGGCGCTGGTGGCCTCGGTGGGCCGGGTGTTCGAAGGCCTGGCGCGGCAAAAGAGCCTGGAGTGGCGAGTCGATCTGGATGAGCAGAGCGACTGCGATGTGCTGATCGACCCCACCCGCTTCAAGCAGGTGCTGTCCAATCTGCTGAGCAACGCGATCAAGTTCACCCGCGAAGGCGAAGTGAGCCTGAAGCTGCGGGTCGAATCCACAGTGCCGGGGCACCTGACGGTCAGCCTGCGCATTGCCGACACTGGCATCGGCATCAGTGCGTTCGATCAGCAGCGCTTGTTCAGTCCGTTCGTTCAGGCCGGCAACGCCCAACAGGCCGGCCGGCAGGGTTCCGGGTTGGGGCTGGTGATCAGCCGTACCTTGTGCGAAATGATGGGAGGGCGGTTACAGCTCGACAGCGCCCTGGGGCAGGGCACGCGGATCGATGTCAGCCTTGACCTGCCGCTGTTGCAACCGCTGGCCAACAACGAGTTGCCCGGCAGCGAAGCGCCGGTGCAGACCCGTCCGCTGAGGATCCTGGTGGTCGACGATTACCCGGCCAATCGGCTGTTGATGTCCAGGCAACTGGGGTATCTGGGCCACTTTGTCATGGTCGCGGAGGACGGCCGGCAAGGGTTCGAAATGTGGGGCGAGTTCGAATTCGATGTGCTCATCACCGACTGCAATATGCCCGTGCTCGATGGCTACGAACTGGCCGGTGCGATACGTGATGAGGAGCGAGCGCATGGATTGCCGCCAACGCTGATCCTCGGGTTTACCGCCAATGCGCAACCCGAGGAGAAGGCCCGTTGCCTGGAGGCGGGTATGGACGATTGCCTGTTCAAACCGATCCGCCTGGCGGACCTGAGTGCCTGGCTGGCGTTTCGGTTTGCGGGTGAAACGTTGCCGGTGATCGCAGTACAGGATGACTCCGGGATCGACTTGAGCGGCCTGCAGCAATACGTCGGCGACGACCATGAGCTGATCGCGCAATTGCTGCGTGACGTGGTCATGACTAATCGCACGGATCGCGATGAGTTGCTCGAGGCGCATGCGGGCGGTGATCAATTGGTTCTTCGCAAGCTCGCTCACCGTATCAAGGGCGGGGCGTTGATGGTTCGGGCGGGCGGTCTTATCGAATGCTGCGAGGCACTGGAGCGTGCCTGCAGCGATGGCCATGCTGCGCAGATCGACGTCGCCGTCGAGCAATTGCAGCAGGCCATGTCACGCCTGGACCAGCGCCTGGCGCAGGACTGACGATCAATCCCAGTGCGGCGCGATACCTTTGGGGCTGGTCAGGCGCTGGCCGCGATCAAGGCCGGCGATCAGCGCCATGTCGGCCTCGCTCAGGGTCAAGGCGCAGGCCTTGAGGTTGCTTTGCAGGTTGGCACGCTTGGTCGACGAAGGAATCACCGCGTAACCCAGTTGCATCGCCCAGGCCAGGGTGACTTGCGCCGGGGTGGCTTGCAGGCGATCGGCGATCTGCTGGATGACCGGGTCTTTCAGCACTTCGCCATAGGCCAGGGTCATGTAGGAGGTGATCTGGATACCTTGGCTCTGGGCAAACTCGACGACCTTGCGGTTCTGCAGGTACGGGTGCAATTCGATCTGGTTGGTAGCGATGTGCTCGGCCCCGATGGCGGCAATGGCTTGCTTCATCAGGTCGACGGTGAAATTGGAAACGCCGATCTGGCGGGTCAGGCCCAGGCGTTTGGCTTCGAGGAGGGCGCCCATGAATTCTTCGACCGGCACCTGGTCTTCCGGCGATGGCCAGTGGATCAGCGTCAGGTCGAGGTAGTCGGTTTGCAGTTTTTGCAGGCTCTCTTTGAGGCTGTCGATCAAACGGTCTTTGGCGAAGTTGGCCACCCAGATCTTGCTGGTGATGAACAGTTCTTCACGGGCAATGCCGCTGGCGGCGATGGCCGCGCCGACCTCGGCTTCGTTCTCATAGATCTGGGCGGTATCGATCACCCGGTAACCCAGTTCCAGGCCGGTGCTCACCGAATCGATGACCACCTGGCCTTGCAGGCGGAAAGTACCGAGACCGAATGCGGGAATAGACATCAATGACTCCAGGGGTTGCAGTGGGAATGGGCACGAGTATCCCCGTGCCCATCCTTGAGAAAAACCGCTGGTAGGGCAAAGCAATGTTTACCGCAAGTCATGAATAGTGGGCGGCCTTGTGAACCTTAGGCGTCTGCTCCGGCTTCTTCGCCGGCAAGCCGGTCTCGCTCCCACATTTGATTTTCGGCGTTCATGAAATCACTGTGGGAGCGAGCCTGCTCGCGAAGGCCGCGACTCGGTCATGAAGCTTACCCACGGGCCTCAAGAATCATGCAAGTCGTCGACCCCGTCGCATACAGCCGCCCATCCACATCATAAATCCGTCCCTCGGCCAGCGCCGTCGAGCGTCCCAGATGGACAATCTTGCCCTCGGCCCGCACCGGTCCGCTGGCGCCGGTCAGCGCGCGGACATAGCTGATGCGCAAATCCAGGGTTGTATAGCCCTGACCCTTTTTCAGCTGCGTATGAATCGCACACCCCATGCAGGAATCCAGCAAGGTCGCGGCATAGCCACCGTGCACGCTGCCCAGCGGGTTGTAATGCCGCGCGTCCGGCGTGCCCTGGAAGATGAACAGCCCGGCCGACCATTCGATCGGGATGAAATCCATCAGGGTGCCAATGGGCGGCGAGGGCAGTTCACCGTTGCCGATGCCGTCGAAGAACTCGGTGGGTGACAGCGCGCTGACTTCGGCCATCGACAGGCTGCCGGGCCCGGCCAGGCGAGCGCGCATGGCGGCTTCCTGGGCAATCCATTGGGCGAGGGTGGCTTCGCGGGTGGGGCTTTGCATGATCATGTCCTCGGACGGGGCGGATATTATGGTTGTAATCTGCTCCGATATTATGTCCGAAATAAAAACTCCGCCAGCCCTGCTTCACGCAACCTGTGGGAGCGAGCCTGCTCGCGATTGGTGGTCAACGATAACGCTGGAGGCCTGACACCCCGCGGTGCCCTCAGGTTTTTCGCGAGCAGGCTCGCTCCCACAGGGGTGGGCCTAGGCGATGTCGCTGTGGCTGAATTCTTCGCCGAGAAAATCGATCAACGTCCGCACCGACGGCAGCAGGCCACGGCGCGACGGGAAGATCGCATGGACGATCCCGCACTTGGGCGCCCAGCCCGGCACCAGTTCCAGCAGCCGTCCGGCGGCGATGTCGTCGCGCACCACCACCGTCGGCAAATGCGCCACGCCGATGCCGGCGAGCACCGCGTGACGCAAGGCCAGCAGGTCATCGGTGACCATCCGCGGCGCGTGGCGGATCAGTGCGCTGGCGCCGTTTGCACCGAGCAGTTCCCATTGGTATTCACGTTGCGCCGCGCCCCAGTGCACGCTCGGCAAACCGCTGAGGTCGGCCGGGGAGGCGGGGGTCGACAAGCGTTCGGCGAACGCCGGGCTGCCCACCAGGCATTGGGTGCTGTTGCCCAGCACTTTCATCACCATGTCGGTGTTTTCCAGCGGCGGAAAACGCACGCGCAGGGCTATGTCGAAGCCTTCGTGGATCAGGTCGACGCGACGGTTGGTGCTCTCGATGAACAACTCCACCAGCGGGTACTTGAGCATGTAGCGGGTCAGCATCGGCCCCACCCATGTATTGAGCAGCGCGGTCGGGCAACTGATGCGTACCAGACCTTGCGGTTCGGAGCGGTTGCGCTCGATCAGTTCGGCGGCGCTTTCCGCTTCCACGCGCATGGCCACGCAGCGCTGGTAATAGGCCTGGCCGATCTCGGTCAGTGAGCAGTGCCGGCTGGTGCGGTGCAGCAAGCGCACGCCAAGGCGTTCTTCCAGTTCGGCGATGCGCCGGCTGAGCTTCGATTTGGGCATGTCCAGTGCCCGCCCGGCGGGGGCGAAACCACCGTGTTCCACCACCTGGGTGAAGTAGTAGAGGGTGTTGAGGTCTTCCACCATCGTTCTCCATATAGAACGCTAAGGCTGATTTTTGCAGTCTAGCGCAGCAAAGGCGCTGGTTTTAAGCTTTCTCCATCGCGTCACACCACAGATTTGGAGGCAGCATGAAAAACATCATCGGCATCTACACCAGTCCACGGACCCATTGGGTCGGCGACGGTTTTCCGGTTCGCACGCTGTTTTCCTACGACAACCTGGGCAAACACATCAGCCCGTTCCTGCTGCTGGATCACGCCGGTCCCGCCGAATTCACTCCGACCACCGAACGTCGTGGCGTCGGCCAGCACCCGCACCGCGGTTTCGAAACCGTGACCATCGTCTACAAAGGCGAACTGGAACACCGGGACTCCACCGGCAGCGGCGGCAAGATCGGCCCTGGCGATGTGCAGTGGATGACCGCTGCCTCGGGGATCATCCACGAGGAGTTCCACTCCGAAGGTTTTGCCCAACGGGGCGGCACCCTGGAAATGGTCCAGTTGTGGGTCAACCTGCCGGCCAAGGACAAAATGGCCGACGCCGGTTACCAGACGATTCTCGACGGCGACATCCCGAGCATCCCGCTCAAGGACAAGGCCGGCAGCCTGCGCCTGATCGCTGGCGAATTTGACGGTCACACCGGCCCGGCGCGGACGTTTACCCCGGTCGATGTCTGGGACTTGCGCCTCAACGGCGGCAAGTCGCTGACCCTCGACCTGCATGAAGGGCGCAACACCGCACTGGTGGTGCTGCGCGGCACGGTTCAGGTCAACGGCCTGGAAACGGTGCGCGAAGGGCAATTGGCGTTGTTCGAACGCAACGGGCATCAGCTCAGCCTGGAAGCCAACAACGACGCCGTGGTGTTGCTGCTCAGCGGCGAGCCGATCGACGAACCCATCGTCGGCCACGGCCCGTTCGTGATGAACAGCGAGCAGGAAATCCATCAGGCCTTTGCCGATTTTCAATCGGGCCGGTTTGGACGGATGAGCGGTTGAAACACGGATAGATGGTTGCACCGCGCCAGGCTTGACTGACTACGCTTGTCTGGCCGCGTCTGAATGATCAATCAAAATACCCATAAGCCGAATTGTTCGGCATCGATTAAAAGCGAGGATGACCCCATGACTACTTCTTACAAACGTCTCGACAAGGATAACGCCGCCGTTCTGTTGGTCGATCACCAGGCAGGCCTGCTTTCTCTGGTGCGGGACATCGAGCCGGATCGTTTCAAGAACAACGTGCTGGCCCTGGCCGACCTGGCCAAGTACTTCAAGTTGCCGACCATCCTCACCACCAGTTTCGAAACCGGCCCCAACGGCCCGCTGGTGCCCGAGCTGAAAGCGCTGTTCCCGGATGCGCCGTACATTGCCCGTCCTGGCCAGATCAACGCCTGGGACAACGAGGATTTCGTCAAGGCGATCAAGGCCACCGGCAAGAAACAACTGATCATCGCTGGCGTGGTCACCGAGGTCTGCGTGGCATTCCCGGCGCTGTCGGCCCTGGCGGAAGGTTTTGACGTGTTCGTGGTGACCGACGCTTCCGGCACGTTCAACGAACTGACCCGTCAATCGGCCTGGGACCGCATGTCGTCCTCCGGCGCGCAACTGATGACCTGGTTCGGCTTGGCCTGTGAGCTGCACCGCGACTGGCGCAACGACGTGGAAGGGCTGGCGACGCTGTTCTCCAACCACATCCCGGACTACCGCAACCTGATGACCAGCTACAACACGTTGACCAACAGCAAATAACATCCCGCTCTCTGTAGGAGCCGGCTTGCCGGCGATGGCGATCTTGAAACCGCCATCGCCGGCAAGCCGGCTCCTACAACGTTGGTGTATCAGTTACATTGGTGTCGACTGACCCACCATCGCGAGCAAGCTCGCTCCTACAGATCCGTACATGGCTGGAGTTGCTTGATGCTGTCACTGCTCACCGACCACCCGCTGATCTGCGCACTGCTCCTGATCCTCATCGATCTCGGGCTGTGGCGCCTGATCAGTGTCAACCGCAGCAACTGGAAACTGGTGGTGCGGCTGCTGATTTTTTCGCTGTTCAGCCTTCTGCTGTTCAACGAGGGCTTGAACCCGCTGGAGCCCGCGCCCTGGGCCGACAACGTGCCGTTGCACCTGGCGGCGACCGGTTTGCAGATCGGTTGGTGGCTGTTCGGTGCGCGGACCCTGACCGTGTTGATTGGCGCGGTGATGATGCAACGGGTCGGGCACACCGGGCGCCTGCTTCAGGATCTGCTCGGCGCGGTGATTTTCCTGATCGCGATCATCGCGGCGCTGGCCTACGTGCTCGACCTCCCGGTGAAAGGCGTGCTGGCGACCTCCGGTGCGTTGGCGATCATCGTCGGCCTGGCGTTGCAAAGTACTCTCAGCGACGTGTTTTCCGGGATCGTGCTCAACACCACCAAACCCTATCAACTGGATGACTGGATCTCCATCGACGGCACCGAAGGCCGGGTCATCGACATCGACTGGCGCGCGACGCGCCTGCAAACCTCCCAGGGCAGCATGGCGGTGATCCCCAACTCTCTGGCGGCGAAGGCCAAGATCGTCAACTTCAGTCGGCCAAGCGATATTTTCGGCGTTTCCATCAGCCTGCAACTCAGCCCGCACGCGCGTCCGCAAACCGTGATCGATGCACTGGAACGGGCCATGGAAGGTTGCCGTTACCTGCTGGCCAAACCGGCGCCGTGCGTCGCATTGAAAGCGTCCAGCGCTACCGGCGTGGAGTACGAAATCAGCGGCTTCGTGGTGTCGATGGACCAGAAACGCATGGTGCGCAATCTGCTGTTCGACCTGGCGTTCCGGCATTTGCAGGCCTCGGGCGTCAGCCTGTTGTCCAGCGTCGAATCCAATGCGCCGGCCGGTCTGTCACGGCCACGGGCGTTGCTGGAAAGCTCGGCGATCTTCTCGACCCTGCGTCAGGAAGAGAAGGAAACCTTCAGCCAGCACATGACCCTGCAAACCTTTCGCCCGGGGGAAATGATCCTGCCGGCCGGGGAGGTCAGCGACCATTTGTTCATCATCGAGTCTGGCGTGGTGTCGGTGGCGCTGAGCCGCGCCGGGATCAAGTTCGAATCAGGGCGCATGGGCCCGGGCGAGGTGATCGGCGAGGGCGGGATCCTCTCGGACACGGCATTGCCGGCGGACTTCAGCGCCAAGACGGCTTGCAGCCTTTACCGCATCGAGAAGGATTACCTCAAGCCATGCCTGGAGGCGCGGCATGACATCGGCGAAGCGATGAAGGCGGTGCTGGATTTCCGTTTGCACAAGGCGCAGACGTTGACCCAGGAAACGCCGAAGGTGATGGAGAAGAAGGGGTTTTTGCAGTGGTTGCGTAGCCGGGCTTGAGGTTTGTGGTGAATGGCCGCTGCGCGGATCGTCGGAACGCCGCCCGGAGCCGGCTCACTCCCACATTCGACCGCGTTTTCAAATAGAAATACGGTCGAATGTGGGAGCGAGCCTGCTCGCGATGGCGGCCGCCGGCTCACCGAAATTCCAGATCAGAAATCCAGCGTCGCCGACACCTTCAACGTCCGCGGCGTCCCTTGCGTCAGGTACCCGCCATTCGCCGAGGCCCAATACGCCTTGTTCGCCACGTTCTCCAGATTGGCGCGCAAGGTGATTTCCTTGTCATCCAGCTTGAAGGCATACCGCGAACCGACATCAAAACGGTTCCACGCCGGAATGCTCTGAGTGTTGGCGGCGTTCAAATATTGTCCGCCGGTGCGCAACATCCGCGCACTGAGCGCCGCGCCTTCGATCCCCGGCACGTCCCAGTCCGCCCCTACGTTGAGCTGAAAGCGTGGCACGCCAACGGCGCGGTTGCCGTCGTTGACGCCGTTGGTGCTGCCTTCGATCTCGGTCTTCATCACGGTCGCACCGCTCAGCAGACGCAGGCCATCGAAGGGTTCGCCGTAGATGTTCAACTCCACGCCCTTGTTTTGCTGCTGGCCATCGACGCGGAAGATCCCGTTCTGGGTGTAGCTCGCCGGCTGTTCGATGCGATACACGCCGAGACTCGCGCCGTACGTGTCCATGTCCACACGCACACCGGCTTCGATCTGCTTGCTGCGCACCGGGGCGAAAGTTTCGTCGCGGTTGATCGCGGTGGTCGGCGGCGTCGGCCCTTTGGCCAGGCCTTCGATGCGGTTGGCGTAGAACGAAACGTGTTCCCACGGCTTGATCACCAGGCCATAGACCGGGGTGGTGATCGACTCTTCATAACTTGAGGTGCGCGCGCCGGTGGCGGTGTTCCAGCCATCGACGTTCATCGTCTGGCGGCGCACGCCGAGGGTCAGCAAGACGCGATCATCGATGAAGCCCAGGGTGTCGGAAACCGCCGCGCTGCGCAGGGTGTTCTTGCCGACGATGCGCGGATCGGAAATGTCGCTGGCGAACGATGTCGGGCTTGGGCGCGGCTTGTCCGTGACGTCGTAGAGATTGGTGCTGTAGCGCGAGGCGGCGCCGATGGTTTCGAAAGCCGAGCGTTGCTGGCCCCAGATGCCCGCGAGTCCGAGGTTCAACTGATGACTGACCGGCCCGGTGTTCAAATGACCGTTAAGGCCGGCCATCAGGCTTTTGTTGTCTTCGTCGTGCGGCGAATAGAGCATGCCGCCACGGGCGGCGCCGTTGAGGTTGGTGACGGTCAGCGACGAATACACGCCATTCTCGCGCGTGTGTTTGGCACCGCCGGACACGTAGGCGGTCCAGTTGTCGCTGAGGTCGTACTCGGCGCGGGCCATGCCGAAGGTGTCTTCCAGTTGCGAGTAGCTCCAGCTCTGCGCGTAGCCGGCTTTGGCATCCGGCACCTTCGGCGCTTTGCTCAGGGCCGAATCGACGTAAATCACCGAGCGGCCCTGATTGATCACCTGTTTCTGATAGCCCAGGTCGGTCGAAATCCGCAGGCGATCACCTCGATAGTCCAGGCCGACGCTGATCAGCGACGAGCGACGGTCTTCGTCATCGACGGCGGTGGCGCCTTCGCGTTGCAGCAGGTTGACCCGCGCACCAAATCGGTTGTCTTCACCAAAGCGCTGGCCCAGGTCCAGATGCCCACCCACGCGGCCGTCGTCGCTGTAATCGAGGGTAACGCTGCGGGTCGGCACATCGTTGGCGCGTTTCGGTTGCAGGTTGACGCCGCCGCCAATCCCGCTGCCGCTGGGCGTGACGCCATTGATAAAGGCGTTCGGCCCCTTGAACAAATCGACCCGCTCCAGGGCTTCGGTGGCGATGATCTGCCGGGGCAATATCCCGTACAGACCGTTATAGGAAATGTCGTCGGACAGCAGCGGCAAACCACGAATCATGAACACCTGGGAGAAGTTGCCGAAACCGGCGGACTGGCGCACCGAGGAGTCGTTGAGCAACACGTCGCCGACGGTCTGGGCCTGCTGGTCGGCGATGGTCTTGGCGGTGTAGCTGGTGATGCTGAACGGCAGGTCTTTCAAGGCCTGGGTGCCGAGCATGCCGACCTGCGCCACCTTGGCGACCTGGCCGCCGCCGTAGGTGTCAGCGTTGTCGTCGCGCAGGGCGCTGACGTTGGTGGCGCCCAGTTCCAGCGCACCGTCGGCGGTCACTCGCGGTGCCACGGTGTAGCCGTTGCCCCCAGTGCTGATCAGCTCGAAACCGCTGCCTTCAAGCAATTGCGCGAAACCCGCTTGCACGCTGTAGTTGCCCTGCAATCCCGGGCTCTGGCGATTGCCCAGTTGTGCCGGATCGAACGACAGCGGCACGCCGACCGCCACGGCGAATTGCGCCAGGGTGTGGCTGAGCAAGCCCGGGCCGATGTTGACGTTGCGGGTGGCACTTTCGTTGACGCTGTCGGCGGCCTGGCTGGTGGCGGGCAGCAACGCGGAGAAGGCCAGGGCAAGGCCCAGGCTCAAGGCCTTGAGCGGGAAATCGGCGGGGCGGTGCAGCGGCGTTGAAGTCATTCGGCGTTCCTGTCGAGCGCGTGGAAATGAAGAGGTCTATCCACACACCGAACGAAACGCAGAAAGGTATCAGGGGCAGTGAAAATAATTTATGACGCCGTCAGACCCGCGGCTCGACCGACAGCCAGTAACGGGTCAGGCTGCTGATTTTCAGCGGCAGCGTATCGCCGAGCAGGCGCAGGCTGGCGTCGGTATCGCGCAGGGAAAAGGCCCCCGACACACGCAAGCCCGCGACATCGGCATGACAGCGCAACACGCCGGGACGGTAACGGCCCAATTCACCGAGCAATTCGTCCAGGCGCATGTTGCTGGCCAGCAACATGCCTCTGTCCCAGGCCAGGGCACTGGTGTCGAAACTTTCCAGCGGGTCGAACCGGTCGGACCTGAAGCTTTGGCGTTCACCGGCCTTGACGGTGGCGCTTTGCGAAAGCAGCAATGGCGTGACGTCCACCTGGCCTTCGAGCACCGACACCTGGCTACGCGCGCCATGGATCCGCACGCAAAACCGTGCAACCGGCGCACGCACGATGCATTGCGGGGTTTCCACGATAAAGGGTCGTGCCGCGGGATCGCTGGCGGTGCTGATCAACGCTTCGCCATCCAGCAGCATGACGCGTCGCTCATGCGGCTTGAAGGCAATGTTGACCGCGCTTTCGGTGTTGAGCACCACCTCGCTGCCGTCCGGCAACTGCAGGCGTTTCTGCTCGCCAACGGCGGTGCGTTGATCGGCGGTCCATTGCTGCCAGGGCATGTGTTGCGAGGCGAAGGCCAGCGGGCCGGCCATCAGGAACAGACCCACGCGGGTGAGGGTCTGGCGACGGGTCAGGCCTTCCTGGCGTGCCACTCGTTGCAGGGTCTGGATGGCCACGTTGGCTGGTACGCTGCGAAACTCCCCGAGCAGCGCCTCGGCCCGTTGCCAGGCCTGGGCATGCTCGGCGCTGCGATTGCGCCACTGGGCAATGGCTTGATGGTCGGACGAAGTGGCGGTGCCCGAATGCAGCTGCACCAGCCAGTCGGCGGCTTCGCCGAGGATCTGCGGGTTGATCATCGACGAACTCATCAGGCGACACTCAGGCAGGCAATGAACGCGGTACGCATGTGCCGTTTGACGGTGATCAGCGACACCTTCAGGCGCGTGGCGATCTGCGCGTACGTCAGTCCTTCGATCTGCGACAGCATGAAGGTGTCACGGGTGACGGCCGGCAATTCGCGCAGCAGCGCTTCGATGCGCATCAGGGTTTCAAGGATCAGCAGACGGGTTTCCGGCGACGGGACTTCAGCGGCCGGCAGTTGCGCGATGGTTTCCAGGTACGCGCGCTCGATGTCCTGGCGTCGCCAACGGTCGATGACCAGGCCTTTGGCGATGTGCGTCAGCAAGGCACGAGGCTCGCTGCCCAAAGGCTTGACGACTTGCCGGGTCAGCAGCCGCAGGAAGGTATCGTGGGCCAGGTCGGCGGCGTCGCAGCGGTTGCCAAGTTTTCGATGCAGCCATCCCTGAAGCCAACCGTGGTGTTCGCTGTAGAGGGTGTGGATGTGCTGGTTCGAAGTCGGGTCGGCTGACGACATGGCGGACAGATACTCGTTTCGGGCGTCCTGGCCTGAGTGCAATTAAGAATTGATCGCATTCTAGTGGCGAGGACCGAGCGATGGCAATCGGCCTGGCCGACTATTTTCTGCTCTTTGTAGGAGCGAGCCTGCTCGCGATGGTCGTTAACGATGACGCGTGCTGTCTGAATGTTCGCGGCGTTGTTGGGTCCATCGCGAGCAGGCTCGCTCCTACAGGGGAAGGTGTGGGGGTTGTCAGGTGGTCTACCCGACTTCTGAGAGATTGGATATTCCAGCCATCGGCCGGCGGGATTAACTTAGCTCCACCCCCACTTGTTCCTGGAGTTCGACATGAAAGCCCGTACCGATTTCTACACTGCTTCCCCTGACGCACTGAAAGCCATGATCGCCCTGGAAACCGCCGTTTCGAAGCTGCCGCTGGAAAAAAACCTGATCGAACTGGTCAAGCTGCGTGCCTCGCAAATCAACGGCTGCGCGTTCTGCATCGACATGCACACCGCCGATGCCATCAAGGGCGGCGAAACCACCCGTCGCCTGTTCGCCGTGACGGCTTGGCGCGAGGCGCCGTTCTTCACCGATCGCGAACGTGCCGCGCTGCTGTGGACCGAATCCCTGACTCAACTGAGCCTGACCCACGCGCCGGACGAAGATTACGAAGTGGTCGCCGCGCAGTTCAGCCCCAAGGAAATGGTCGACCTGACCGTGGCGATTTCCACCATCAACAGCTGGAATCGCCTGGCCGTAGGTTTCCGCAAAACGCCTCAGGCCTGACAGGCGGGAGCCGTGCCGAGCACAAATCTTGTGGCATCCCCCAATCAACTGTGGGAGCGAGCCTGCTCGCGATAGCGGTAACTCAGTCACATCGATGTTGAATGTGCTGACGCCTTCGCGAGCAGGCTCGCTCCCACAGGGTGGCAACGCTTCAGTTCTGGCCTCAATGCGCATCCGCTGACGGCGCGGCCGGTGGTTGCACCTTGCGCATCAAGGGCACCATCGCCGTGGCGATGACGAAGCAGACCCCGATCATCAGAAACGCGTCGCCGTAGGTCTGGGTCTGCGCTTCACGATACGTCAGCAGCCAGAGCTGATGCAGGCTGGCGGTGACCCCCACGTCACCGCTCTGGCCGAGGGCCGCAAAGTTGTTGCCGACCTGGGACAACCACTGATTCAGCGCCTCGTTGGTGCTGTTGAGGTTTTCCGCCAACCGGGTGAAGTGCAGGTTGGTGCGGTCATTGAGGATCGTTGCACACGCCGCGATGCCAATGGCGCCGCCGAGGTTGCGCATCAGGTTGAACAATCCCGAAGCATGCTTGAGCCGGGCCGGCGCCAGTCCGCCGAGGGTCAGGGTGACCGCGGGCGGCACCGCCAGTTGCTGGGCAATCCCGCGCAGTGCCTGCGGCAGCATCAATTCCTTGCCCCCCCAGTCATGGGTGATCGGGCTGAAATCCCACATCGATAACGCGAACAGCCCCAGGCCGGTCATCATGATCCAGCGCAGATCGATGCGGTTGGCCAGAAAGGCGTACAGCGGAATCGCCATGATCTGGAACACCCCGGTGGAGAAAACCGCCAGACCAATGTCCAGCGCGCCATAGCCACGCACCCGGCCGAGAAACAGTGGCGTCAGGTAAATCGTGGCGAACAGGCCGATCCCGGTGACGAACGAGAAGAAGCAGCCGAGGGCGAAGTTGCGGTCTTTCAGTGCGCGCAAGTCGACGATCGGATTGGCCACGTGCAACGTCCGGCCGATGAACGCCAGGCCGGCCAGGCCGCTGATCCAGGCGGTGGTCAGAATCGTGCGGTCGCTGAACCAGTTCCAGCGCGGGCCTTCTTCGAGGGTGTATTCCAGGCAGCCGAGAAACAGCGCCAGAAACACCATGCTCAGATAGTCCGCACCCTTGAGCAGCGACAGTTCCGGCTGATCGATCTTCACCAGCATCGGCACCGCCACCGCAACGAAAATCCCCGGTACGAGGTTGATGTAGAACAGCCAGTGCCACGAGGAAACGTCGGTGATCCAGCCACCGATCACCGGGCCCAGCGTCGGTGCCAGGGACGCCACCGCACCGATGGTCGCGGCGGCAATCACCCGTTGCTTGCCGGTGAAGAAAAAGAACGCGGTGGTGAACACCAGCGGGATCATCGAACCACCGAGAAACCCTTGCAGGGCGCGAAAGGCGATCATGCTCTGGATGTTCCAGGCCGCGCCGCAAAGCAGGCTGGCCAGGGTAAAACCGACGGCGGAGGCGCAGAACAGCCAGCGGGTCGAGAACACCCGGGACAGCCAGCCGGACAGCGGGATCACGATGATTTCGGCGATCAGGTAGCTGGTCTGCACCCAGGCGGTTTCATCGGTGCCGGCGGAGAGTCCGCCACCGATGTCACGCAGCGAGGCGGACACGATCTGGATATCCAGCAACGCAATGAACATGCCGATGCACATGCTGGCGAAGGCGAAGACCTTGGTCGCCGTCGCCATGTTCGCGGCGTTGAACGGTTGCGCGGGGGCGGTGATGGCGCGGCTCATGGCGCGCTGGCCACGGCTGGGGTTTCAGGCTCCTTGCGCGTATCCACTTCAGCGGTCACGGAAAGGCCCGGGCGCAGATGGCCGAGCACGCCATCGGCCGGATCGAGCAGGATGCGCACCGGCACCCGTTGCACGATCTTGGTGAAGTTACCGGTGGCGTTCTCCGGGGGCAGCACGCTGAATTGCGAACCGCTGGCCGGTGCGAGGCTGTCGAGGTGGCCGTGGAAAACCTGGCCCGAGAGCACGTCGGCATGAATGATCACGCGTTGGCCGGGAATCATATGCGCCAGTTGGTCTTCCTTGAAGTTGGCATCGACCCACAGGCCGCTGGCCGGCACCACTGACAGCTGTTGCGAACCGGCCTGGGCATAGGCGCCGACCCGCGCCCGGCGATTGCCGATTACCCCGTCCATCGGCGCGCGCAACTCGGTATAACCGACGTTGAGTTGCGCCAGGTCACGCTCGGCCCGGGCCTGCATCAACGCGGCACGGGCTTGCTGTTTCTGGGTGGCGATCACGTTCAACTGGCGTTGCGCGGCCAGCAGTTCGGCCTGGGCCTTGGAGCTGAGCGCCTGGGCGGTCTTGAACGTGGCGTCCGCACGCTGGGCGCTTTCCACCGAAACGGCGTTGCTGTTCACCAGTTTTTTGTAGCGCGCGTTGTCGTCCCGGGAGCGGGCGGTTTCGGCGCCGGCGGCATCGATCCCGGCGCGGGCCTGGCCGATCACGGCCTGTTGCAGTTGTTCGGTGGCGTCGAGGTTGGCGAGCAGGGCTTCCTCGGCAGCGACCGCGCCTTCGGCCTTGGCCAGGTTGGCGCGGTAGTCGCGGGAATCGAGGCGGATCAGCACATCGCCGGCCTTCACTTTCTGGTTGTCGGTGACCAGTACTTCTTCGATGTAACCGGCGACTTTCGGCCCGATCACAGTCACGTCGCCACCGATGTAGGCATCGTCGGTTTCCTCAATGAAGCGGCCGGCGGTCCACCAATGGGCGGCATAGAACCCGGCGAAGACCAGGGCGGCGATGGCCAGTGTCAGCAGGATCAGGCGCTTGAGCAGGGGAGGCTTGGGTGGGCTCACCGGGACAGCTAGATCGGATTCGAGGCTGGGCATGCTGGTCATGGAAAGATACCTGTGGGGATCGGCGTTTAATTACGCGCGTAATATGACGCATGTAATATTTGGTAGCAATTGGTTTCTGCTGCCGATCGTCAGGTGGTTCCGCAAGATCCTTGTAGGAGCCGGCTTGCCGGCGATGAGGCCCGGAAGATCACCGGCGAATTCCAGGCCCCCATCGCCGGCAAGCCGGCTCCTACAGGTGTGCGTATTTTATTGGCTGGCGAATTTGGCGTTGGCCACCGCCAGGCCGTCTTTGCCGTCGCGACTATTTACCCCCGTCAGCCACGCTTGCAGCACCGCCGGATTCGCCTTCAACCACGCCTTCGCCGCCGCGCGCGGTTTCTGGTTCTGGTTCAATACCGCATCCATCAACTGGTTCTCCATGGCCAGGGTGAACTCCATGTTCTGCAGCAACTGGCCGACGTTGCTGCATTCCTTCAGGTAATCCTTGCGCACGTTGGTGTAGACCGTGGCCTGGCCATAGTTCGGCCCGAAAAACTCATCGCCGCCGCTGAGGTACTTCATCTTGTTGCGGGTGTTCATCGGGTGCGGCTCCCAGCCGAGGAACACCATCCATTCGTTCTTGCGGGTGGCACGTTTGAGTTGCGAGAGCATGGCCGCTTCGCTGGACTCGACAATCTTGAAGTCCTTCAGACCGAAGGCGTCCTTGTCGATCATGCTCTGGATCAGCCGATTGCCGTCGTTGCCGGGTTCGATGCCGTAGAGCTGGCCGTTGAGCTTGTCCTTGAATTTGGCGATGTCGGCGAAATCGTGCAGCCCGGCGTCATACACATAGTCGGGCACGGCCAGGGTGTACTTGGCGCCGTGCAGGTTGGCGCGCACGGTTTCCACGGTGCCGGCGTCGCGGTACGGCTTGATGTCGTTTTCGGTGGTGGGCATCCAGTTGCCGAGGAACACGTCCAGCTCCTTGCCCGAGGACAAGGCGCGGTAGGTCACAGGAATCGACAGCAGGGTGGTTTTGGTCTTGTAGCCGAGGGATTCCAGCACTTCGCTGGCGACGGCGGTGGTGACGGTGATGTCGGTCCAGCCGACATCGGAAAAGCGCACGGTGGCGCAGGACTCCGGTTCGGCGGCGTGGGCGAGCAACGGCAAACTCAAGGACGCAAGCAAGAGCAAGGCTTTCATGGATCAACTCCTCAAAGGTAAACGTCGGCAGCGGTTTCGGGTGTCGCGATCTTGTTGTTATGGGTGAAGCAAAAACCTGCGTTAACGCGTTGATCCCGTGGCGTCAGCCCGGCTGATCGACACCGAACCAGTTCAGCGCCGCCGGTTCGGTGTTGAGGTAGATGTGCTTGAGCTCGGTGAATTCATCCAGGCCGGCGCGGGACAGTTCGCGGCCGATGCCGCTGGACTTGTAGCCGCCCCACGGCGCCTGCGGGAACGCGGCGTTGTAGTCGTTTATCCACAGGGTGCCGACCCGCAGCCGTTTGGCCATGCGATACGCCTTGCCGATGTCACGGGTCCAGACGCCGGCTGCCAGGCCGTAGGGTGTGTCGTTGGCCAGTTGCAGCGCCTGGGCCTCGCCGCTGAAACGCTCGACGGTGATCACCGGGCCGAAGATTTCCTCCCGGGCGATGCGCATGTCGGCATTGACGTTGCCCAGCAAGGTCGGGCGCAGCCAGAAGCCGCGTTCGAACTGCTCGGGAATCGTGCCGCCCGCCAGCAACGTCGCGCCTTGTTCGACGGCGCCGGCAATCATCGTGAGGATCTGGTCACGCTGGCTGGCGGAAATCAGCGGGCCCATTTGCGTCTGCGGGTCGAGGCCATCGCCCAGGCGAATGTTGAGGATGCGTTGCTGCAAGGCGTCGACGAACCGGTCGTGAATCGCGTCCTCGACCAGCAAGCGCGAACCGGCGGAACAGATTTGCCCGGCATTGAAAAACACCGCATTCAGCGCCTGATCCAGCGCCACCTCGAAGTCGGCATCGGCAAACACGATGTTCGGGTTCTTGCCGCCCAGTTCCAGTGCCACGCGTTTGAAATTGCCGGTGGCCGCGCGCATCACTTTGCCGCCAGCACCGGCGCCACCGGTCAGCGACACCAGGTCCACTTCATGGCTGGCGGCGAGCACTTCACCGACATCGCCCGGGCCGCAGAGCAGGTTGAACACGCCGTCGGGCACGCCTGCTTCCACCAACAGTTCAGTCAGGCGATGCGCGGTCATCGGCGTCAGGCTGCTGGGTTTGAACACCACGGTGTTGCCGGCGGCCAAGGCCGGGGCGATCTTCCACACCGCTTGCAGCAGCGGGTAATTCCACGGCGCGATCAAGGCGCACACGCCCACCGGTTCACGCTGGTTGAAGCTGATCACATGGGCCGGCGCGTGACTGTTGATGCTGGCGCTTTCGCTCTCCAGCAGCGCGGCGTAATAACGAAAGGTCGCGACCACGTTGCCGACATCGCCCAGGCTTTCGCCGAGGGTTTTGCCGGCGTTGAGGGTTTCCAGGCGGGCGAGGTGTTCAGCGTCCTGCTCGATCAGCTGGGCGATCCGTTGCATCAGTTGAGCCCGTTCCGTCACCGCCATGGTCGGCCACGGTCCGCTATCGAACGCTGTACGCGCGGCACTGATCGCCCGTTGCGCATCCACGGGGCCGGCGACGGCGACCTGCGCCAGCACGGCTTCGTTGGACGGGTTGATCACATCGCGGAAAAGCGCCGCGTTTGGCGCCTGCCAGGTGCCATCGATGAACAGTGGAATGTGCAGCATGTGCCTCTCCAGCCAAGTGGGTCGTGGCGCTCACTATGGCGGCGGCAACCTTCGGGCTCTTGATCAAACGCGGCATAACCACGCCGTTTTTCCACGGCTGCCCGGCCGCGAAATAACGGCAACCCGTGTCGCTTCCCGTCAAGTGCGCCCATGGCGGCTCTCTACACTGGCAGGCAACCACCAAACGAGCCGAGAGGGGACGCGATGAGTCAAGCTGTCGAACAACTGAGAATCCGCCTGGCCTGCGCCTTCCGTTGGGCCGCGCGATTGAACCTGCACGAGTCCATCGCCAATCACTTCAGCGTGGCGGTGTCGGGGGACGGCCGGGAGTTTTTGATCAACCCCTACGGCAAGCATTTCTCGACGATCAAGGCCAGTGACCTGCTGCTGGTGAATGCCGATGACCCCGCCAGCCTCGATCGCCCGGACGCACCGGACATCACCGCATGGGCCTTGCACAGCGCCTTGCACCGCAATCAACCGCAGGCGCGTTGCATCCTGCATACGCACTCGAAATACGCGACGGCGCTGGCCTGCCTGGCGGATTCGCGGCTGCCGCCGATCGAGCAAAACGCGATGCGTTTTTTCGAGCGGGTGGTGATCGACGACGGGTTTGACGGCATGGGCCTGGGCGACGAGGCCGAGCGGGTCAGCCATTTGCTGGGGGACAAGCCGATCCTGCTGATGGGCAACCATGGCTTGTTGGTCGCGGCGCCGAGCATCGCCCAGGCGTTCGATGACCTGTACTACTTCGAGCGCGCCTGCGAAACCTACATCACCGCGCTTTCAACCGGTCGCGAATTGCGCATCGCCAGCGATGAAATCGCGCGCAAGACTTGCCGGCAATGGCTCGACTATCCGGGCTTTGCCGACAAGCATTTCAGCGCGTTGATGGGCATTCTCGATCAGGAAGAGCCGGGCTATCGCCTGTGATTCAATCCGCCTCGGCCGGCCGGTGTTCCTTGCGCAGCGGCTGGCGCATCACCGGGGCGGTCCAGACCTGGCTGCGGTCTTCGCTGGGCGGGCAGCCGAAGCGGGCGCGGTAGGTGCGGGAAAAGTGCTCGAGCGAACCAAAGCCTGAACACGCCGCCACTTGCGCCACGCTCAGGCGCGTCTGTTGCAGCAAGCTGTGAGCCTTGGCCAGTCGCAAAGTGATGTAGTACTTGAGCGGCGACAGCCCGGTCTGGTGCTTGAATTGCCGCTCCAGTTGCCGTCGCGACAGCCCGACCTGACCGGCAATTGCCTCGCAGTCCAGCGGTTCTTCCAGGGCTTTTTCCATCAACTGCACGGCGCGGCGGATCTTGCTGCCGTACATCCCGTTGTTGGTCAGGCTGCCGTCGAGCTGATTGTCCGCCGGCGCACGCACCTGGCCCATCAACAAGTGCATGCCGATTTCCCGCGCCAGTTCGCTGTCGACGCTCTGGCCGATCCAGCCGAGCAGCATGTCCAGAGTGGTGGTGGCGCCGGCACAGGTCATGCGCTGGCGTTCCAGCGTATAGAGCTGCGGCTTGGCATGGACCCGTGGATAACTTTCCTGAAAGCCTTGCAGGTTGTCCCAATGCACGGCGGCTTCGTAGCCATCGAGCACGCCGGCCGCCGCGAGCAGCTCGGTGCCGGTTTCCACACCGGCCAACACCGCGCCGAACAGTGCCTGCTTGCGCAGCCAGCTCTTCAGCGCGAGGTTTCGGCTGTGTTTGTGCACGTCAAAACTGGCGATCACCAGGCACACATCGAACCCCTGATCGGCGCGCAGGCCGTCGTTGGCCACGGTGCTCAGGCCGTTGCTGGCCTGCACCGGCTCGCCGTCCAGGGACAACAGCGACCACTGGAACAACGGACGCTGGCTCAGCCAATTGGCAATCGCCAACGGCTCCAGCACCGCCGCCAGACCGAAGTTGGAAAACGACGGCAGCAACAACACCGCCACCCGCAACGGCGCGACATCGCCGCGCCGCCAGGTGAAGTGCGGTTCGAACGGTGCTGCGCTGTCAGACGGTTGATCACTCATGGTTCATCTCTATCGTTGCCGTGTCTGCCACTGCGGGTGAATCCACACCGGCGCATCGCTGGCCGGCAGGGGTTGCAGGCCGCGAATCAGGTCGCTGGCCTTCTCGGCGATCATCACCGTCGGCGCGTTGGTGTTGCCGCTGACGATCACCGGCATGATCGACGCATCCACCACCCGCAAGCTGTCGAGGCCGTGCACCCGCAGCTGCGGATCGACCACCGCTTCAGGGTCGCCCGCCGGTCCCATCTTGCAGGTGCCGCTGGCATGGTAGCCGGTTTCCGTGACCTGCCTGGCCCAGGCATCCAGCGCTTCGTCGCTCTGCGCCTGCGGGCCGGGGACCAGTTCTTCACCCTGGAACGCCGCCATCGCCGGCTGCCCGATGATCTCGCGCACCAGTCGTGCGCCGGCGCGCATGTCGGCTCGATCCTGCTCGGTTTTCAGGTAATTGAACAGGATGCGCGGCGGCTGTCGAGGGTCGGCGCTGTTCAGGGTGACGCTGCCGAGGCTGGTGGGGCGCATCAGGTCGATGTGAATCTGGAAGGCATGACCGGGCACCAGGTCGACGCTGCCGGGTTTGACCGCCAGCGGCATAAAGGTCAGTTGCAGGTTGGGATGCTCGACGCCCGCCCGGGAGCGGATGAACGCGCCCGCCTCGAAATGGTTGCTCGCGGCCAGGCCATCGTGGCTGGCAAACCAGCGCGCGCCGATCCACCACTTGCCCGGCGCGGTGGTCCAGGGATACAGCGACACCGGTTTTTTGCACAGGTATTGCACGACGGTGTCCGGGTGATCATTGAGGCGGCGACCGACGCCGGGCAGGTCATGCTTGACCTCGATACCGAGGTCGCGCAATTCCGCCGCCGGACCGACGCCCGACAGCAACAACAATTGCGGCGAATTGATCGCCCCGGCGGTCAGCAGCACTTCGCGGCGGGCGTGGACGGTCTGGATTTCACCGTTCTGTTCGTATTCGATGCCGATGGCGCGCGGGCCGTCGAACAGGATGCGCCGCGCCAGTGCATCGGTAATCACGCGGACATTGCCCCGGGCCAGCGCTTCGCTCAGGTAACCCCGCGAAGTGCTCCAGCGCCGACCATTGCGCGTGGTGCGATCCACCGGGCCGAACGCTTCCTGACGATAGCCGTTCAGGTCGTGGGTGATGCCATATCCGGCCTCGGCACCCGCCGCCAGAAACGCCGCGCACAACGGTGTTTGCACATCGCCGGGGGTGACGTGCAGATGCCCCGTCGCCCCCCGGTAATCGTCGCCGCCGTCGGCATGGGTTTGGGCTTTTTTGAAGTACGGCAGCACCTCTTGATAACGCCAGCCATCGCAGCCTTGTTCGGCCCAACCGTCGTAATCCCGGGCGTGGCCACGGATATAGACCATGCCGTTGATCGACGACGATCCACCCAGCGTGCGGCCGCGCGGGGTGCCGATCCGGCGGCCGTCCAGGTACGGTTCCGGCTCGGAGGTGTAGCTCCAGTTGTAACGCGTGCCGCCGACCACGATCCCGACGGCGGACGGCATGTCGATGGTCCAGCTCTTGTCTGCGGGCCCGGCCTCCAGCAGCAGGATCCGCACGGCCGGGTCTTCGCCCAGACGGTTGGCCAGCACACAGCCGGCCGAGCCTGCGCCGACAATCAGGTAATCAAACTCAGGGTTGGCCATGGTTCGCGGTGCTCCATCAATTTAAAGGACACAACACAAAACCCCTGTAGGAGCCGGCTTGCTGGCGATAGCGGTGTATCAGTCGACTAAAGTGCTGCCTGACACACCGCTATCGCCAGCAAGCCAGCTCCTACAGGTCTTGTGTGTGTTTTCAGGTGGCGGAACGGCCGTGAATCCCGTTGAACACCAACCGATGGAAGTGATGCACCAGGTGCTCGCTTTCATTGCTGCGCTGGGCGTCGATCATGTAGCGGCCCTGGTCGTAGCCGAGCGAGTGCAGGCCTTTCTGCACCGAGATGTTCAGCGCGATGTCTTCCGGCCCCAGGTCCTCGTTCATCCACTTCATGCAGGATGTGCTGACCTCAGCCGTTTCGGCATTGTTGGAGTAGTAACCGAAGCGCAGCAGCGAGCGTTCGGCGTCCAGCGGAATCATGATGAACGAGCCCAGGAACTCGGAGAACGGGAAGGTATAGAAGGTGTTGTTCGGCCACATGCCGATGTTGAAGAAGCATTCGTCCGGGTTCACGTCGGGCTTGAGCGGCACGCCGTAGGCCTCGGTCACGGTGAGGTTGGCGGGGGCGATGTAGGTCCACCAGTTGTCGCGTTTGGTCAGTTGGTAGCCCTTGAAGTCGATCAATTTGGCCAGGTCGATATGGCACGGCCCGGACAGCTTGAAGTGATAACCCTCGATCGAGTTGTCCATGATCACCTTCCAGTTGGCCGGCACGATCACGTCCTGTTCCTCGATCAGGCGCATGTTCGCCAGGTCCGGGAACACCCGGCGCATTTCTTCGTCGGCACCGGGGAACAGGTCGCGCAGCGACGGCGCATTCGGGTCGAGGTTGAAGTAAATGAAGCCGCCCAGTTCCTCGGTGCGGATCTGCGGAATGTTGAATTGCTGCAATTCGAAGTTCTTCATCTTTTCGCAACGCGGCGCACTGCGCAGGCTGCCGTCCATCTCGTAGCACCACGAGTGATAGGCGCAGCGCACCACGCCACCGGTGGTGCCGCGCCGCTCTTCGAGCAGGCGGTTGCCGCGATGCTGGCAAACGTTGTGGAAGGCGTGGATCTGCCCTTGCCGGTTCTTCGCCACCACCACGCTCTGGTCGAACAGATCCGTGACCACGTACTGCCCCGGCTCGGCGAACTCGCTGACATGCCCGGCCACGTGCCAGGCGTGCATGAAAATGTTGTCGCGCTCGGCCTTGAACAGGGTCTCGTCGTAGAAGTAGCGCGAGGGCAGGGTGAAGGCTTCTTCCGGGTCCTGGTGGTCCCAGCCGTCGATCGAACTGGCGGATTTGCGATTCTGGATAGTGTGCATCGGGACGATCCCCTCGGTGACTGGCGCCGCACGGTACGGCTTGCTGTTGTGGGACCTAATCTAGGGGCGAGCGAGGCGGGCGGATTGACGAAAAGCGACCAGTTGCGTGGTGAAAATATCAAGACGATAAGTGCTTGATGATTGGGCTTTAATTGTTCTGGGTGGAGTCTTAATGACTGCTTGATAGTCATAATGACAATTCAATGAAGTTGTCTTTATGACTTCTTATGGTTTTAAGTTGTTGAAAGTAAACGTTTAAATAATTGGCACGCTTCGTGGAGTGCATAAGGCATCGAAATCGAAGCAGGAAGTTGCCATGTCTCGTTCCATCCCCGTCGGCTTTACCCTCTGCCTGTTGCTCTCGCCTTTATGCATGGCCGATCAAGTGGTCCGCGAGGTGCCCGACACCACCGCCGGCAAAGGCGCCGGTGCCGTGACCGGATTGATGGTCGGTGCCGTGGGCGGTCCCATCGGCGCGCTGATCGGAGCCGGTGCCGGATTCTTTGCCGGCGGATCGGTTCAGCAAGCGGCCGGCCTCACGGAAACCGCCTACGAAGTGAAGGACGCCCAAGGCGACATCAGCACCGTGCGCTCGCCCAACGCGCGCTTCGAACCGGGTCAGCAAGTGACGCGCAAAGGTTCGCGCCTGGTGCCCCAAGAGGGCTGATCGAGCCCCTGTGAACTCCTTTTTAGGATCCGCTCTTGGGTCGGATCCTCTTTTTTCTCGGCACCACTGACCGATTTTTAACGATTAAAAAAACTGGAAATGCCTGAACCGTGGGTGAACCCGATTTGAATTCGCTGCAAAAACTTTCAATCAATCCAGGGGTAACACAATGCAAGCCATCAACGCCAAAGTCTTGAGCGCACTGGAAAACGTCATGGTGATTTCCACCACCGACCTGCAAGGCAACATCACCTATGTCAACGACCTGTTCTGCAAACTGACCGGGTACACCAAGGAGGAACTGCTGGGCCAGCCCCACAGCGTCGTGCGCCATCCTTCGGTGCCAAAAAGCACCTACAAGCACATGTGGGACACCATCAAGAAAGGCGAAATCTGGACCGGCGTGATCCCCAATGTCGGCAAGGGCGGAGGCCTGTACGTGGTCGATACCACGGTGCAGCCGCTGTTCGATGAACAGGGCGCAATCGTCGAATACATCAGCATCCGCCGGGTGATCAACGACCTGATGAGTGACTTCGAAGCATTGGAGTTTTCCAAGGAGCAATTCGACGAACACTACGACAGGTAAACCGCCATGCCAGAGGTCATCGAACGCATCGTGATCGGTTATGGCTCCGAGTCTGGCAATGCCCGCGGGTTGACGCAGCGTCTGCTGCGTCTGCCCTGCGTGCAGCCCTACGAACTGGCCGTGCAGGATCTCAACACACTGAACCTCGAAAAACTCAACCGCCGTGACCTGTTGATCATCGTTTGCAGCTCCTTCGGCGACGGTGATCCGCCGGGCAATGCCGATCGCTTCCTGGATCGACTGAACCAGCATCAGGGCCTGGGCGATCAGCCCTATGCGATCTTCGGGCTCGGCGACACGGCGTACCCGACCTTCTGCGGTTTCAGCAAAAGCCTGGACGCTGCGCTCCTGCAAAAACAGGCGAAACCGTGGATCAACCGGGTGGACGCCGACACTGATTTCGAGGGCTTTTTCGACACCTGGTGCGCCACCCTCGCGGCGGTGCTCAAGGGCGATCGGCGTGCCGGCAGCACGCTGAACCTGCAAGTCACCGCCTATGGCGAAAACGCGGCGTGGCCGGCGCGGGTCATCTCGCGCACGCGGCTCAACGCCACGGCGCCTCACGCCTGGCAGGTGCGCCTCGACATCGAAGGCAGCGGCATCAAGTACCGCGCGGGTGACAACCTCTATGTGCTGGCGCAGAACGATCCGCACTTGCTGGCGCAGATCGGTCAATGGTTTGGCCGCGAAGATGCCGGTGCGTTGCTGGCGAGCAAGGAACTGCGTCAGATGGGTAAAGCGCTGCTGCGTGACATCGCTCGGGTCAGCCAGCACGAGACCCTGAAAACCCTGCTGAAAGTCAGCAACCGCAAGGAGCTGGAGGCCTACCTGTACGGCAAGGACGTGCTCGATGTACTGGCGGATTTCTGTGACCCCGCGCAGTTGAGCCTGGAGGATCTGGCCGAGTGGTTGCCCGACTGTCTGCCGCGGGCGTACTCCATCGCGTCCCATGACAATCCGGGCTACGTCGACCTGTGCATTCGCGAAATCGCCTATGAACTGGCGGATCGCCCGCGCACCGGCACCGCCACCGGGCACCTCGCGGGGAAGTGTGCCGAGGTTCGGGTCTTTGTCCGCAGCAACCCGCGTTTTCACTTGCCGCGTCAGGTCGAACATCCGGTGGTGCTGATCGGCACCGGCACCGGCATTGCACCGTTGATCGCGCTGCTGGAGCAGATCGAGCAGCAAAGCAGCCCCGCGCAAACCTGCCTGATCTTCGGTGACCGTCGGCGTGAGTCGGATTTCCTCTACCGCTCGCGACTGGAGAACTGGCAGTCCACAGGCGTGCTCGATCAGGTGATCACCGCGTTCTCCCGGGATACGCAAACCCGTTACTACGTGCAGGACGCGATGCTCGAACATGGCGCTTACCTGTGGGCACTGCTTGGGCAAGGCGCGCATCTGTACCTGTGTGGCAACAAAACCAACCTCGAACGCGCCATCGACCAGGCACTGCTGAACATCGCCATGACCTTTGGCCAACTCAGCGAAGACGAAGCCCAAACCTTCGTCGCCGACCTGTCCGCCAGCGACCGCGTACACAAAGAACTGTATTGAACTTCCCGTTTTGGCGGGCAGACGAGCCGCAACTCGTCTGCCCGTCTTTTTTTTGCAATCTGGAGGCATCACCCAATTCCCCTGTGGGAGATTCCATGGTGCACCGCGACAGGTGATATTCGGGTTGTGGGTTGTGGGTTGTGGGTTGTGGGTTGTGTACATATCCATTGCTGCGGTAACGGCGGCTATTGGTTTCGCCCTTACGGCGAGTTACTTGGAAAAGCGCCAAGTAACCAAGCGCTCTTGCCCCTTTCGTCCGGTGCCTCGCTAATGCTCGGCATACCCTCGCTCCGGTCCTGCTCCGTGGGCCCGCCGCCATCGGCCATCCATGGCCGGGGGCGGCTAACCCGGCATCCATGCCGGGTTGCCCACTGCGCAGAACCTCCACTCGGCCTCCCCATGGGGCAAGAAGATCAAAAGCAAAAGCAAAAGCAAAAGCAAAAGCAAAAGCAAAAGCAAAAGCCGGCGAGGCGTACGCGATTCCCTGTAGGAGCCGGCTTGCTGGCGATAGCGGTGGGTCAGGCACATATCTATTGGCCGGCCGGACGCTATCGCCAGCAAGCCGGCTCCTACAGGGGGAATGTGCGCATGTTCGAAAGGAGTGGGCGCGACACTGGTGCCATGCCCAACAACAATCCTCTGTAGGAGCGAGCCTGCTCGCGAAAAACGCCAGGGCAACGCGTTTATCCAGATACCCCGCGTTATCGTTGACGACCATCGCCAGCAAGCTGGCTCCTACAGGGAATTGCGGTGCGTGATCAAACGCGCGAAGCGCGCCGGCTTGAAGCCTAGGTCGGCCCGGAGGCCGCCTCGGTTTTGATTTTGATCGCAGGCGCCCCGTTAACCACGCTGGCCGAACGCAGGCATTGCGCAGCGGGGAAACCGGCAAGGATGCCGGTTTAGCCGCGCTGGGCCATGGATGGCCCATCGCGGCGACCCGCGGAGCAATGCCGGAGTGAGGGCACACCGAGCCCAAGCGAGGTGCCGAGTGGTGGGGCAAGAGCGCTTGGTTACTTGGCGCTTTTCCAAGTAACTCGCCGTAAGGGCGAAACCAATAGCCGCCGTTACCGCAGCAACGGATATGTACCCAACCTCCAACCTCCAGCCTCCAACCGACAGCAGCCCACCCCCATTCGGGGTATGGCGCCCCCCGCCAAATCCGCCAATAGTACGTTCACCCGGTCATCCAGAACCGAACTCGCTTGATAAGGTGAATTTGCTATGCGCAAGGCCCTCACGGTGATTTCCAGCCTGTTTCTCGTCCCCCTGATGATCCACGCCCACGCCGCCGACATTGACGAAAGCAAAACCCTGCGGCTGTACAACTGGGCCGATTACATCGGTGAAAAAACCGTGGCCGATTTCGAAAAGGCCACCGGCATCAAAGTGATCTACGACACCTTCGACGCCTACGAAACCGTACAGGCCAAACTGCTGACCGGCCACTCCGGCTACGACCTGGTCGTGCTCAACGCATCACTGGCGCCACCGCTGATCAGCGCCAAAGTGTTCCAGCCACTGGACAAGAAACTGCTGCCCGGCTGGACCAACCTCGACCCGAAAGTCCTGCAGGACCTGCAAGGGTTCGACCCCGGCACCGCCTACTCGGCGCCCTACACCTGGGGCAGCAACGGCATCACCTACAACGTCGACAAAATCAAGGAACGCATGCCGGACGCGCCGATCGGCTCGCTGGCGATGATCTTCGATCCGAAGATCGTCTCGCGCTTTGCCGACTGTGGCGTGACCCTGGTCGACGCGCCCACCGAAGTGATCCCGCTGGCCCTGAAATACCTCGGTCGCGATCCACGAAGCGCCGCGCCGGCAGACCTCAAGGCCGCCCAGGAATTGCTGCTGTCGGTCCGGCCCTACATTCGTAAATTCGACTCGGTCAATTACCTGACCAGCCTGCCCAACGGCGACGTCTGCATGGCCATGACCTGGTCCGGCGACTACGCGACGGCCATGGCCCGGGCGGAGGAGGCCAAGTTGAAGATCAACCTGTCCTACTTCGTACCCAAGGAAGGTTCGTTGATCTGGTTCGACAACATGTACATCCCGGCCGATGCGCCTCACGTCGCCAACGCCCACAAGTTCCTCGAGTACCTGATGCAGCCGCAGGTGATGGCGGACGTGACCGATTACATCCACTACGCCAACAGCAACGCCGCGGCGACGCCGTTGCTCAGTGCCGATGTGCGCAACAACCCGGCGATTTACCCGGACGCGGCCACCCGCGAGCGCCTGTTCCCGCAGAAGACCCAGGACGCCAAGGACATGCGGGCCATCACCCGTGTCTGGAGCACCATCAAAAGCGGCATCTGATGTTTACGTGATTGTCTGTCAATTCGGTTAGAGGTTTATTTATGGCGACGCCAACACGCACTGTCTATTCGCCGGCGGATGAGTCCCGGCTGGTCAAGGCCGACAAGGCTCACCACATGCACGGCTACCACATGTTCGACGAACACGCCGAGCAGGGTTCCCTGAACATCGTTGCCGGTGACGGCGCCTACATCTACGACACCCAGGGCAATCGCTTTCTCGATGCCGTCGGCGGCATGTGGTGCACCAACATCGGCCTGGGGCGCGAGGAAATGGCACTGGCCATCGCCGATCAAGTGCGGCAACTGGCGTATTCCAACCCGTTTTCCGACATGTCCAACAACGTCGCCATCCAGCTTTGCGAAAAGCTCGCGAGCCTCGCGCCGGGGGATCTCGATCACGTGTTCCTGACCACCGGTGGCTCCACCGCGGTGGACACGGCTTATCGCCTGATCCAGTACTACCAGAACTGCCGCGGCAAACCCGAGAAGAAGCACGTCATCGCGCGCTTCAACGCGTATCACGGCTCGACCACGCTGACCATGTCCATCGGCAACAAGGCCGCCGACCGCGTGCCGGAATTCGATTACGCCAACCCGCTGATCCATCACGTTTCCAACCCCAATCCGTACCGAGCACCGGACGGCATGGACGAAACGCAGTTCCTCGAGTTCCTGGTCAAGGAGTTCGAGGACAAGATCCAGTCCATCGGCGCCGACAAGGTCGCCGGTTTCTTCGCCGAGCCGATCATGGGTTCCGGCGGGGTGATCATCCCGCCCAAGGGTTACTTGAAGCGCATGTGGGAAGTCTGCCAGCGCTACGACATCCTGTTTGTCGCCGATGAAGTGGTGACGTCCTTCGGTCGCTTGGGCAAGTTCTTCGCCTCCTACGACCTGTTCGATGTGCAGCCCGACATCATCACCACCGCCAAAGGCCTGACCTCGGCTTATCTGCCGCTGGGCGCCTGCATCTTTTCCGACCGCATCTGGAAGGTCATCGCCGAGCCGGGCAAGGGCCGCTGCTTTACCCACGGTTTCACCTACAGCGGCCATCCGGTGTGCTGCACCGCGGCGCTGAAAAACATCGAAATCATCGAGCGGGAAAACCTGCTGGAGCATGTCGACGTGGTCGGCGCCTATCTGGAGGAGCGCCTGGCAACACTCCGCGATCTGCCGCTGGTGGGCGACGTGCGTTGCCAGAAATTCATGGCCTGCGTGGAATTCGTGGCCGACAAGCGCACCAAGGCGTTGTTTGCCGACGAGATCAACATTGGCGAGATGATTCACTCCCGGGCGCAGGCCCGTGGGTTGCTGGTGCGGCCGATCATGCACCTCAATGTGATGTCGCCGCCGCTGATCCTGACGAGCGCCCAGGTGGATGAAATCGTCGAGACCTTGCGGGTGTGCATCCTTGAGGTCGCGGCGGAGCTTGAGCAGAGCGGCCTGTATGTTGGCCAATGAGTCTGGTCAGCCGACGGTTACGAGGGATCGGTTCTCCCGCTAGACTGCGGGGCATGAGCAAACCCAACGACGACACACTGATTGCCTTGCCCTTCGGGGCATTGCACAAATGGCATGGCGACCTGCGTGAAGCGTTCGCCCACATCGACGAGCCCGACGCCCTGGGTTACCTGGCGTCGGCGTTCGCGCACCTGGTGTCGATCGAATCGGTGATGATCAGCCTGGAACACAAGGACCGTGCGCCGCAGTTGCTCTATCAGCGCGGCATTCCGGATGAGTACCGGGTCGCGCTGCTCGAACGTTATTTTTCCGGGGGCTACCTGCTCGACCCGTTTTGCCTGGCGGTGGAGCAGGGGTTGGCGGAAGGCTTTTATCACCTGGAGGAAATCGCCCCGGACCACTTCTTCGACAGTGAGTACTACAAGACTTACTACCTGAAGGCGGGCAGTTCGGAGGACAGTTTCTACATCGTCGATACGGGGCATGACACGCAGATTTCAGTCAGCCTGTTCCAGGGGTTTGGTGGGGAAAGTCTGCGGGTGGAGCAGTTGCACCTGTTGCGGGCGGTCGAGCCGTTGGTGCGGGAGTTCATCGCGGAATTCGGCCGGCGCGGCTTGCAGCAGCGCGAGGTGATTCATGGCGATACCGAAGTGGGCGGGGGGGGCGATCTCAAGCAGCGTGTGCAGTCGGCGTTCGAAAACTTCGGCAGCGACCTGCTCACCGAACGCGAGCGGGAAGTGGCGCACATGGTGTTGCGCGGGCATTCGGTGAAATCTACCGCCAGCCAGCTGAGCATCTCGCCGGAAACGGTGCGCATGCATCGCAAGAACCTGTACCTGAAGCTGAACGTCTGTTCGCAATCGGAGCTGTTTGCGCTGTTTATCGAGTGGTTGCGCAAACACTGATCCAGCGGCCCTGAGTCGCAGAGATCCCATGTGGGAGCGAGCCTGCTCGCGAAAGCGGTAGATCAGTCAACTTCTGTGTTGAATGACACACCGCCTTCGCGAGCAGGCTCGCTCCCACAGTGGGTTTTGGTTGACCGCGAGATTCGTGGTCAACCGGGAGGCGTGGTTAGTCCTCGCGTTTGACCACCAGGGTCAGGATGTCGTAACTGGCGACCAGTTCGCCCAGCTGGTTGGTGACTTCCACGTCCCACGCCACCACCCCTTGCGGGATGCCTTGCGGGCTCTTTTTACCCTGGTCGATTTTGCGCTTGCAGGTCAGGCGCGCATGGATCGTGTCGCCGATGCCCACCGGGTTGATGAAGCGCAGCGTGTCCAGGCCGTAGTTGGCCAGGACCGGGCCCGGTGCCGGCGAAACGAACAGCCCGGCCGCCGCCGACAGCACGAAGTAACCGTGGGCAATGCGTTTGCCGAATTGCGATTCCTTGGCGGCGATGTCGTCGAAGTGCATGTAGAAGTGATCGCCGGACAGGCAGCCGAAGTTCACCAGATCGGCCTCGGTCACGGTGCGACGGTGGGTCAGCAGCGACTCGCCGATCTGCAGGTCCTGGAAGAACCGGCGGAACGGATGCACTTCGGTCTCGATGACCTTGGCGCCGCGCACGTATTCACCGGTGACCGCCGCGAGCATGGTCGGCGAACCTTGCACCGCCGCCCGTTGCAGGTAGTGTTTCACCGCGCGCAAACCGCCGAGTTCTTCACCGCCGCCGGCACGACCCGGGCCGCCGTGTTTGAGTTGTGGCAGCGGCGAACCGTGGCCGGTGGATTCGGCGGCGGACTCGCGATCCAGCACCAGCAAGCGACCGTGCCAGGCCGCCGCGACCGGAATGGCTTTGGCGGCGATCTGCGGATCCTTGGTGATCAGGCTCGCCACCAGGCTGCCTTTGCCGCGCGCGGCCAGTGCCAGCGCTTCGTCGAGATCGTCGTACGCCATCAGCGTGCTGACCGGGCCGAACGCTTCAATGTCGTGAGCGCCACCTTCGGCATGCGGATCGCGGGCCTGCAACAAGGTCGGCGCGAAAAACGCACCCTGGCTGACGTTTTCACCGCGCGGTTCAAAACCGTCGCGGGCGCCGAACAGCAGGTCGCTGCTTTGCAGCAGGCTTTCCAGGCGTTCCGCGACGTCTTTCTGCTGATCGTGGGACGCCAATGCACCCATGCGCACGCCTTCCACCGACGGATCGCCGACCACGACTTTCTTTAGGCGATCACGCAGGCGGGTGGCGACCGCATCAATATGCTTGGCCGGCACGATGGCGCGGCGGATGGCGGTGCATTTCTGCCCGGCCTTGGTGGTCATTTCCCGGGCCACTTCCTTGATGAACAGTTCGAACTCTTCATCGTCCGGGGCCACGTCCGGGGCGAGGATCGCGCAGTTCAGGGAGTCGGCCTCGGCATTGAACGGCACCGAATTGCGGATCAGGTTCGGGTTGACCCGCAGCTTGGCCGCGGTGTCGGCGGAACCGGTGAAGGTCACCACGTCCTGGCCTTGCAGGCGATCCAGCAAGTCACCGGTGCTGCCGATGATCAATTGCAGGCTGCCCGGCGGCAACAGGCCGGATTCGTCCATCAGCCGGACCACGGCTTCGGTCAGGTAGCTGGTGGCGCTCGCCGGTTTGACGATGCACGGCATGCCGGCCAGGAAGCTCGGCGCGAACTTTTCCAGCATGCCCCAGATCGGGAAGTTGAACGCGTTGATGTGCACGGCCAGGCCGCCACGCGGCACCAGAATGTGCGTGCCGGCGAAGGTGCCCAGCTTGCTCAGCTGCATCGCCGGGCCTTCGTGGACGATGTTGCCCGACGGCAGTTCCCGCGAGCCGAGGCTGGCGTAGGTGAACAGCGTGCTGTTGCCGCCCTCGATGTCGATCCAGCTGTCGGCGCGGGTGGCGCCGCTGTGGTGGGAAATCGCGTAGAGCTGTTCCTTGCGTTCGCTCAGGTACAAGGCCAGAGCCTTGAGACGCTGGGCCCGTTGCTGGAAGTCCAGCGCCATCAGGCCGCTGATGCCCTGGCGACGACCGTGCTCGACGGCTTCGGCGAAGTCCGGGCGTTCCTCGTGGGTGCGTGCGATCTCGTGGCCGTCGATGGCGCTGCGCAGCACCTGGGCACCGTGTTGGCCGATCCAGCGACCGGCGATGAAACTTTGCAGGGTAGGGGCGGAAAAGGACATCTGGATTGCTCCGGTTTATCAATCAGTGGATTAGTGTTTGCTGGCGCCCGAAGCGCCAATGCCGGTCATCGAACGGATGAACTGCGCCAGGTAACGGCCGCGTTCAAGGGCCGCGCGTGGCGAGGTGTCGGTGACCGAAAACAGCCAGGCGCTGAAGAACGCCAGGCTCATGGAAAACAGGGCCGGGTTGGAGTAAGGGAACAGCGCCTTGTCGTGATGCAGCACGTTGACCCACACCGCCGGGCTCAGCACCAGCAGGACAATCGCCGAGACCAGGCCCGCCAGGCTGCCGGTGACCGCGCCGCGTGTGGTCAGGCCTTTCCAGTACATCGAAAGGAACAGCACCGGGAAATTCACCGATGCCGCGATGGCCAGCACCAGGCCGGAAAGGAACGCGATGTTCTGCGATTCGAACAACAGGCCGAGGATGATCGCCAGCACGCCGATGCACAGGGTCGCGATGCGCGAGACGCGGATTTCCTGCTGCTCGGTGGCCTGGCCCTTGCGCATCACGCAGGCATACAAGTCGTGGGACACCGCTGAGGCGCCGGACAACGCCAGCCCGGCGACCACCGCCAGAATGGTGGCGAACGCCACAGCCGAAATAAAGCCGAGGAACAGGTTGCCACCCACGGCTTGCGCCAGGTGCACGGCGATCATGTTGCCGCCGCCGATGATCGCGCCGCTGGCGTCGCGGAACGATGGGTCGGTGCCGACCATGACGATCGCGCCGAAGCCGACAATAATCAGCAGCAGGTAGAAGTAACCGATGAACCCGGTGGCGTAGAACACGCTTTTACGTGCTTCCTTGGCATCGCTGACGGTGAAGAAACGCATCAGGATATGCGGCAGGCCGGCGGTGCCGAACATCATGCCCAGCCCCAGGGAAATCGCATCGATCGGGTTCGACAGCAAGCCACCGGGGGCCATGATGGCGGTGCCTTTTGCGTGTACGGCGGTGGCGCCGGCGAACATCGCCTCGGTGCTGAAACCGAAATGCTTGAGCACCATGAACGCCATGAAGGTGGTGCCGAACAGCAGCATCACCGCTTTGATGATCTGCACCCAGGTGGTGGCGAGCATGCCGCCGAAGGTCACGTAGAACACCATCAACACGCCGACCAGCATCACCGCGTAGAGGTAGTCGATGCCGAACAGCAACTCGATCAGTTTGCCGGCGCCGACCATCTGTGCGACGAGGTACATCAGCGCCACGGTCAACGTGCCGAACGCGGAAGTCAGGCGCACCGGAGTTTGTTCGAGGCGGTAGGAAACCACGTCGGCGAAGGTGTATTTACCGAGGTTGCGCAGGCGCTCGGCGATCAGGAACAGAATGATCGGCCAGCCGGCCAGCACACCCAAGGCGTAGAGCAAACCGTCGTAGCCATTGAGGAACATCATTGCCGAGATGCCGAGGAAGGACGCCGCCGAGATCATGTCACCGGCAATTGCCAGACCGTTCTGGAAGCCGGTCATGCCACCGCCAGCGGTGTAGAAATCGCTGGCGGAGCGGGTGCGCAATGCGGCCCAGCGGGTGACGCCGAGGGTGAACAGCACGAACACCAGGAACATGCCGATGGCGTTCCAGTTCAGTGGGCGGGATGCGCCGTCGGCCGCGACGGCGAGGTCGGTGACCACCGCCAGCGGCAGGAGGAATAACGCCAGGAACCGGCTCATCGAGCGCACTCCTGTTTGAGTTTTTCGTTCAGTGGATCGATCACGTTGTTGGCGCGATAGACGTAGAAACCGGTCAGGGCGAACGCCAGTAACACGATCGCCACGCCGACCAGCATGCCCACCGAGGTCACGCCGCCGCTCAGGGACTGGCCGAGGGTGGCGGGGGAGAACGCCACCAGCAACACGAAACCGAAGTAGATCACCAGCATCACCAGCGACAGCGGCCAGTACAGATTCTGCTTGCGGCGAACCAGCTGGATGAAGTCGGGGTGCTGGCGGATGAGTTCGATGTCTTCTGGTGTCATGGAAGCGCTCTCCTTTGTTGTTTTTGTTGTGGTGTGAAGCAATCAGTTCGAGTCGATCAACGGGCATCTGTGGGAGCGAGCCTGCTCGCGATGAGGCCATTACCTTCAACATTGTTGGTGGCTGATCTATCGCTATCGCGAGCAGGCTCGCTCCCACAGGTTTTTTGCGGACCGGATATCAGAGCTGGTCGAAGTCCAGCACCACCTTGTCGCTGATCGGGAAGGCCTGGCACGACAGCACATACCCGGCCGCCACTTCGTAGTCTTCCAGGGCGTGGTTGCTGTCCATTTCCACTTCGCCTTCGATGACTTTGCATTTGCAGGTCGAGCACACGCCGGCCTTGCACGAGTAAGGCAGTTCGGCGCCCTGGGCGTTGCCGGCGTCGAGGATGCTCTGGCTGTTGCGCGGCAGGTCGAACGCCAGGGCGCGGCCGTCGCTGATGACGGTGATCTGACTGACCGCCGCATCCACCTGGCGCGCGGCCTCGCGGGCTTCGCGTTTCTGCTGGCTGCCGGCGGCGGCGAACAGTTCGAAGTGAATGCGCTCCGGCGCCATGCCCTTGGCCTTGAGGCTGTCGCGCACGGTTTCGGTCATGTCCTGCGGGCCGCAGATGAATGCGGCATCGAGAGCCTTGACGTCGAGCCAGCGGCTGAACAGCTGCTCGCATTTCTCGGCGTTGATGCGGCCGTTGTACAGGTCGACATCCTGCTGCTCGCGGCTGAAAACGAAGATCAGGTTCAGGCGTTGCAGGTAGCGGTTCTTCAGGTCTTCGAGCTGTTCACGAAACAGTGCGCCGGAGCTGGAACGGTTGCCGTACAGCAGGGTGACGCGGCTGTGGGGCTCGGTTTCCAGGGTGGTCTTGATGATCGACAGGATCGGCGTAATGCCGCTGCCGGCGGCGACGGCCAGGTAATGGCCGTGGCGAGCCGGGTCGAGCTCGACGCAGAAATGCCCGGCGGGCGGCATCACTTCCAGGCTGTGTCCGGCCTTCAGCTGTTCGTTGGCGAATGCGGAAAAGCGCCCGCCGGCCACGCGCTTGATGGCGACACGCAGCTCACCGTCGTTGACCCCGGTGCAGATCGAGTAGGAACGGCGCACTTCTTCGCCGTCCAGCTGCGTGCGCATCACCAGGTGCTGGCCCTGGGTGAAGTGGAAACTGTCTTGCAGGTCCTGCGGAATCTCGAAGGCGATGGACACCGCGTCACGGGTCTCGGCGCGGACGTCCTTGATGGTCAGGCTGTGAAATTTACTCATTGTTGTTCTCCAGCTGGACGGCCGACGCCGCTCAGATGCACTTGAAATAGTCGAACGGTTCCCGGCAATCGACGCAGCGGTACAGCGCCTTGCACGCGGTGGAGCCGAACTCGCTGAGCACTTCGGTGTGGGCGCTGCCGCATTGCGGGCAGCGGATCACCGGGCTTTCGCCGAGCAGGCTGCGCTTGCTGGTGCTGCCGTCCGGCGGAGCGATGCCGTAGGCGCGCAGGCGTTCGCGACCGCTGTCGGTGATCCAGTCGGTGGTCCACGCCGGGGTCAATTTGCGTTCCAGTTGCGGCGCCCGGAAGCCGGCGAGTTCCAGCGCATCACGGATGTCGCTTTCGATCACTTCGGTGGCAGGGCAGCCGGAGTAGGTCGGCGTCACCACTACGTGCAAGTGGCCGGCTTGCCAGTCGAGGTCGCGGACGATGCCGAGGTCGACCACGCTGACCACCGGCACTTCCGGGTCCATGACCTGCGCCAGGGTCGCCCACGCGGCGGCCAGGTCGGTCGGTTGAGCCGGCCGGGCGCCGAGGTCGCTGGCGATCAGCTCACCAGGTTGCATCGGGGTACGCTCGTGGCAGGAACTGCATCTCGGCCAGCAGAATGCCCAGGTGTTCGGTGTGCAGGCCCTTGCGCGCATTCAGGTAGAAATAGCTCGGCGCGGGCGGCACGGGCAGGGTGGCGCTGGCGAAAATCTCGTTGACCTTGGCTTGCCACGCGGCGGCGACGGTGGCGATGTCCGGGGTGATGCCGGCTTCGCACAGGCGCTGTTCGCTGTCATCGGCGGCGATCAGTTCCACGGTAAAGCGCCAGACCTCGGGGATTGCCGCGAGCATGCGCTGGTGGCTTTCCTCGGTGCCGTCGCCCAGACGCTCGACCCACTCGCCGGAGCGGCGCAGGTGATAGGTGACTTCCTTTACGGCCTTGGCGGCGATCCCGGCGATGCGCTCATCGCTGGACTGGCACAGACCTTTCAGCACTTCGAGGTGCCAGGCGTCATAGAGGAACTGCTTGAGGATGGTCACCGCGTAATCGCCGTTGGGTTGTTCCACCAGCAGCAGGTTGCGGTAGGCACGCTCATCGCGGCGGAACGCCAGGTGATCGGCGTCGCGACCGTCGTCCAGCAGTTCAGCGGCGTATTCCAGCCAGTTGCGCGCCTGGCCGACGAGGTCGAGGCCGACGTTCATCAGCGCCAGCTCTTCTTCCAGCGCCGGGGCCTTGCCGCACCATTGGCACAGGCGCTGGCCCTGGATCAGGGCGCTGTCGCCGAGGCGCAGCAGGTATTCGATCAGATCGGTCTTGTTATTCATGGTCGACCTCACATGTGCCCGACTTCGGCCGGCAGCTCGTAGAAGCTGGCATGGCGATAGACCTTGTCGTCCGACGGATCGAACAGCGGGTCTTTTTCATCCGGCGACGAGGCGGTGATCAACGCCGACGGCACGACCCACAGGCTCACGCCTTCGCTGCGACGGGTGTAGAGCTCGCGTGCGTTCTCGATGGCCATGGTGGTGTCGGCGGCATGCACGCTGCCGACATGCTTGTGGTTGAGGCCGTGCTTGCTGCGCACGAAGACTTCGAAGAGGGTCCATTCAGACATTTCAGTGACTCCACATCAGGCCGATCAGGCGGCGTTCTTGTTCTGTTTTTTACGAGCGTGGGCGACCGCGGCTTCGCGGACCCAGGCACCGTCTTCAATGGCTTTGCGGCGGGTGGCGACGCGTTCCTGGTTGCACGGGCCGTTGCCCTTGAGCACTTCGTAGAACTCGCTCCACTGGATTTCGGCGAAATCGTAGTGGCCGCGTTCGGCGTTCCACTTCAGGTCCGGATCGGGGCAGGTGCAGCCGAGCAATTCGAGCTGCGGGATGGTCTGGTCGATGAAGCGCTGGCGCAGTTCGTCATTGCTCTGGCGCTTGATCTTCCAGGCCATGGACTGGGCGCTGTTCGGCGAGTGTTCATCGCTCGGGCCGAACATCATCAGCGACGGCCACCACAGGCGGTTGATCGCGTCCTGGACCATGTCTTTTTGCGCCTGGTTGCCGTGGCGCATCATGGTCAAAAGGATTTCGTAGCCCTGGCGCTGGTGGAAACTTTCTTCCTTGCAGATGCGCACCATGGCCCGGGAGTAGGGGCCGTACGAGGTGCGTTGCAACACCACCTGATTGACGATCGCGGCGCCGTCCACCAGCCAGCCCACGGCGCCCATGTCGGCCCAGTTCAAGGTTGGGTAGTTGAAGATGCTCGAGTACTTGGCCTTGCCGCTGTGCAGCTTGGCGATTTCTTCGTCGCGGTCGGCGCCGAGGGTTTCCATGGCGCTGTAGAGGTACAGGCCGTGGCCGGCTTCGTCCTGAATCTTGGCCATCAATTGCAGCTTGCGCTTGAGCGATGGCGCGCGGGTGACCCAGTTGCCTTCAGGCAGCATGCCGACGATTTCCGAGTGGGCGTGCTGCGAGATCTGCCGGATCAGGGTCTGGCGATAGGCATCGGGCATCCAGTTTTTCGCTTCGATCTTGATTTCTGAATCGATTTTTTCCTGGAAGGCGCGTTCCTGTTCGGACATTTCCGACAGGTCTTTTATGCGCTTTACGCCTGTTTCTACGAGCTGTGCGTACATTGGGGGTCTCCCGCCTTGAATCTGATCGAGGGCATGGAGAACTTTATAAGCGATACAGAAATTAATATCAAACAGAAAATATCGTGTCGTATGGTTTTTTGTATCGCTTTGGAGGTGTGGGTGTATATCCGTTTCTTCTGCCATGGCTGCTGGCGGTTCCGCCCTTACGGCGGGTTACTTGGAAAAGCGCCAAGTAACCAAGCGCTTTTGCCCCTTTCGTTCGGTGCCTCGCCATGGCTCGGCATACCCTCGTTCCGGTCCTGCTCCGTGGGCCCGCCGCGATCGGCCATCCATGGCCGTGCGCGGCTAACCCGGCATCCATGCCGGGTTGCCCACTGCGCAGAACCTCCACTCGGCCTCTCGAGGGGGCGACCACCGCCACAGCCGTCGAGGCGGCCTTAAAGCCGACCTGGCTCTCTGGTGTCTGCGTTCCCTCATTCCGGATATGTACACCGCCCCCCGTGTAGGAGCTGGCTTGCTGACGATTTACGTTAACGATGACGCGGGCTGTCTGGATAAACGCGGTGCCCGGGCGTTTTTCGCGAGCAGGGCTCGCTCCTACAGAAAATCGGGTTCGTACGGTCAAAACTGTAGGAGCCGGCTTGCTGGCGATGGACGTCAACGATGACGCGGGATGCCTGAATCAACGCGGTGTCTGGGCGCTTTTCGCGAGCAGGGCTCGCTCCTACAGGGGATCGGGTTCGTACGGTCAAAACTGTAGGAGCCAGCTTGCTGGCGATGGACGTCAACGATGGCGCAGGGCGGTCTGGATGAGCGCGGTGTCCGGGCGTTTTTCGCCAGCAAGCCGGCTCCTACAGGGATTGGGTTCACACGGTCAAAACTGTAGGAGCCAGCTTGCTGGCGATGGACGTCAACGATGGCGCGGGCTGTCTGGATGAGCGCGGTGTCCGGGCGTTTTTCGCCAGCAAGCCGGCTCCTACAAGGGATCGGGTTCACACGGTCAAAACTGTAGGAGCCAGCTTGCTGGCGATGGACGTCAACGATGACGCGGGCTGTCTGGATGAGCGCGGTGTCTGAGCGTTTTTCGCCAGCAAGCTGGCTCCTACAGGGATCGCGTGCGCTTTTGCCTTTCACCACTCATCAGGCCGAGCGTTAGCTCGCCTTGGCTTTTGATCTTGCGGTGCACGCCCCCTCGAGAGGCCGAGTGGAGGTTCTGCGCAGTGGGCAACCCGGCATGGATGCCGGGTTAGCCGCCCCCGGCCATGGATGGCCGATGGCGGCGGGCCCACGGAGCAGGACCGGAACGAGGGCATGCCGAGCCTGGGCGAGGCACCGAACGAAAGGGGCAAGAGCCCTTGGTTACTTGGGGCTTTTCCAAGTGAGTCGCCGTAAGGGCGAAACCAATAGCTACCGTTACCGCAGGAATGGATATGTACACCCGAACGAAAATGGTCGGATGTCAGGCCGCTATCGCCAGCAAGCCGGCTCCTACAAGGACCGTGTACATCCGCGAAAATCAGGTTGCCTGTAAGGCCTTCGCGAGCAGGCTCGCTCCCACAGGGGTTGTGCGCATGCACGCAAAAAAAAGCCCCGCAACGAGCGGGGCTGAAAGGGTGCAGCAGTCATGCTTTCGGACGTTTATCCACCACGTGGCAGGCCTTGCCCTCGGAGCGTTTGATCGAGTGGAAAGGCTGCAAAACGATCCGCGAACTGATCCCGATATACGTCTTGATGTGCTTGCTCAGCTCGCCGCAGACAGCCTTCTGCTGTTCATCGCTCAAATGCTGGTGTTCAGCCTTCAGCTCGACATGCACATCAACACTGTCCAGGTTGCCGTTGCGATACAGATGGATCTCATAACACTCTGAAAGCTGTTTTATTTTCAGCACCTGCTCCTCGATCTGCGTCGGAAACACGTTAACCCCGCGAATGATCAGCATGTCATCGCTGCGTCCGGTGATCTTGTCGATGCGTCGCATCGGCCGCGCAGTGCCCGGCAGCAGGCGCGTCAGGTCGCGGGTGCGGTAGCGGATCATCGGCAAGGCTTCCTTGCTCAGCGAGGTGAACACCAGTTCGCCCATCTGGCCGTCCGGCAGCACTTCGCCGGTAACCGGGTCGATGATTTCCGGGTAGAAGTGGTCTTCCCAGATCGTCGGCCCGTCCTTGGTTTCCGCGCATTCCATGGCGACGCCCGGCCCCATGATTTCCGAGAGGCCGTAGATGTCCAGCGCGGTGATGCCCAGGCGGTTCTCGATGGCGCTGCGCAGTTCGCCGGTCCACGGCTCTGCACCGAAGATGCCCAGGCGCAGGGCCAGTTTGTGCGGGTCGATGCCCTGGCGCTCGATTTCATCGGCGATGTTGAGCATGTACGACGGCGTGACCATGATGATGTCCGGCTGGAAATCCTTGATCAGCTGCACTTGCTTTTCAGTCTGCCCGCCGGACATCGGGATCACCGTGCAACCCAGGCGTTCGGCGCCGTAATGCGCGCCGAGGCCGCCGGTGAACAGGCCGTAGCCATAGGAGATGTGCACTTTGTCGCCACGTCGGCCACCGGCGGCGCGGATCGAACGCGCGACCACGTTGGCCCAGGTGTCGATGTCGTTCTGGGTGTAGCCGACGACGGTCGGTTTGCCGGTGGTGCCGCTGGACGCGTGCAGGCGCACCACGTCATGCATCGGCACGGCAAACATGCCGTAGGGGTAGTTGTCGCGCAGGTCGGTCTTGGTGGTGAAGGGAAACTTCGCCAGGTCTTCCAGGGATTTGATGTCATCCGGGTGCACGCCCAGCGCATCGAAACGCTGACGGTACAGCGGCACGTTGTTGTAGGCGTGGTTCAGGCTCCAGCGCAGGCGATCGAGCTGGTGCTGACGGAGTTCGTCGATGCTGGCGGTTTCCAGCGGGTCCAGCTCGGGGGCAAGCACGGCTTTGGCAATTGGCATGTTCATAACTTCACTCGAATTATTTTTGTGTTTCAGCCCGGCCGCAGCCGGGCTTTGAGTGCATGCCCCAAGGATACCTCTCGGCTCCCCGGGAATCGCGATTCTTTAGTCGGACAAACGCTCGATGATCAGCGCGATGCCCTGGCCGACGCCGATGCACATGGTGCACAAGGCGTAGCGGCCCTTCTGCTCCTCAAGCTCATGCAGGGCGGTGGTCACCAGTCGCGCGCCGCTCATGCCCAACGGGTGGCCGAGGGCAATCGCGCCGCCATTCGGGTTGACCCGCGGGTCGGTGTCGCTCAGGCCGAGTTCACGCAGCACCGCCAGGCCTTGCGCGGCGAAGGCTTCGTTGAGTTCGATCACGTCCATGTCGGCGAGGCTCAGGTTGGCCAGTTCCAGCACCTTGCGCGTGGCCGGCACCGGGCCGATGCCCATGATGCGCGGCTCGACGCCGGCGGTGGCCATGGCCACGACCCGGCCGCGAGCCTTCAGGCCATGACGCTTGGCGACGTCCGGGCTGGCCAGCAGCAGCGCACAGGCGCCGTCATTCACCCCGGAAGCGTTGCCGGCGGTGACGCTGCCACCGTCGCGAAACGGCGTGCCAAGTTTGGCCAACTGCTCAAGGGTGGTGTCGCCGCGCGGGTGTTCGTCGTGCTCGACGACTTTGGCCGGGCCTTTGCGCTGGGGGATTTCCACCGCGACGATTTCCTTGGCCAGACGCCCGCTGGCCTGGGCCGCGCTGGCACGCTGCTGGCTGCGCAGGGCGAAGGCGTCCTGGTCGGCGCGGGAGATGTTGAACTGCTCGGCGACGTTCTCGGCAGTCTCCGGCATGGAGTCGATGCCGTAGGTTTTTTTCATCAGCGGATTGACGAAGCGCCAGCCGATGGTGGTGTCGTAGAGCTGCGCATCCCGGGAAAAGGCCTGCTCGGCCTTGCCCATCACCAGCGGTGCGCGGGACATCGATTCGACGCCGCCGACCAGCATCAGCCCGGCCTCGCCGCAACGGATCGCCCGCGCCGCCGTGCCGATCGCATCCAGCCCGGAACCGCACAGACGGTTGAGCGTGGTGCCCGGTACGCTGACCGGCAACCCGGCCAACAGTGCCGACATGCGCGCGACGTTGCGGTTGTCTTCGCCGGCCTGGTTGGCGCAGCCGTAGATCACATCGTCCACGGCGTTCCAGTTGACTTGCGGGTGGCGGCGCAGCAGTTCGCGCAGCGGCACCGCGCCGAGGTCGTCGGCGCGCACGCTGCTCAAGGCACCGGCGTAGCGGCCGATCGGGGTCCGCACGGCGTCGATGATCAAGGCGTCATTCATTCGGGTTCTCCTGCGCGAGCACAGCGCCGCGCACTTTGTAGGATTTGCCATGGAACAGCGCGATCAGCTGGCCCAGTTGGTTTTCAATGCGCACGTCGTAGTTGCCGGTGCGCCCGGAACGGCTCTGCTCGATGCAGTCGGCATTCAGGGTGTCGCCCAGGCGTGCCGGGGCGATGTAGTCGATGCTGCAACCGATGGCCACCGTGGCCTCGTTGTAGCTGTTGCAGGCAAAGGCAAACGCCGAGTCGGCGAGGGCGAACAGGTAGCCGCCGTGGCAGGTGCCGTGGCCCTGGATCATGTCGGCGCGTACGCTCATGCCGACACGGGCGCGACCCGGTGCCACGGAGAGCAGGCGCATGCCCATCGCCTGGGTGGCGGTGTCACGCTTGAACATCGCTTGCGCGCAGTCGCTGGCCAGGTTCATCGCTTCATGGTTAGTCATGGAAGTTCCTCCCTTCGGCAACGCGGCGGCGCAACAGCAGCGACGGGCGGTAGCGTTGTTCGCCATAGCTCGCTTGCAGGTTTTCCAGCACCTTGAGGATGTGCAAAAGCCCGACGGCATCGGCCCAGGCCAGCGGACCCTGTGGATAATTGACCCCGGCGCGCATGGCCAGGTCGATGTCGGCGGCGGACGCTACGCCTTGCAACACGGCGTCGGCCGCTTCGTTGGCGAGCATCGCCACGGTGCGCAGGACGGCGAGGGCCGGGCTGTCGCTGAGTTGGCTGACGGTGAAGCCGGCTCGTTGCAGCAGGGCAACGCCTTGTTCGAGTGCGGCCGGGGTAATGTCTGCCGAGCAACTGATGGCGATGCGGCTGGCCTTGCCATAGTCGAAAGCCAGGTCCAGCAAAATCAGGTTGCGCAGGCCATCTTCCCTGGCGCGCTGGCAGGCCATGCGCCCGTCGCTCAGCGCCAGCACGGCATCACCGGCTTTCAGCAGGCCCTGGCCGTCGCGCTGAATCACATCGATCCGGTTTTCGCGCAGGCGCGCAATCAACCCATTGGCGATGCCCAGATCACCTTCCACGACGCAGGTCTCAACCGGGTGCTCACTGCTGACAGAGGCTGGCTGCGGCCGCGAGGCATTATCGGCGTAGTGATAAAAACCCTGGCCGGTTTTACGTCCGAAGCGGCCGGCTTCCACTAATTCCTTCTGGATCAGCGACGGCAGAAAACGCGTGTCGCCGTAATAGGCGTCGAACACCGAACAGGTCACCGCATAGTTGACGTCGTGGCCGATCAGGTCGGTCAGTTCGAAGGCGCCCATGGCAAAGCCGCCGGCCTCGCGCATCAAGGCATCCAGCGTCGCGCAATCGGCGGCGTCTTCCTGCAGCAGGCGCAGGCTTTCGGCGTAGAACGGACGGGCGACGCGGTTGACGATGAACCCCGGCGTCGAGCGGGTGTGCACCGGTTTCTTGCCCCAGGCTTTGGCGGTGTCGTACAGGCACTCGGCCAACGCTGGATCGCTGGCCAGGCCCGAGACGATTTCCACCAGCGCCATGACCGGCGCCGGGTTGAAGAAGTGCAGGCCGAGCAGGCGTTGCGGATGGTCCAGTTGTGCGGCGATGCTGGTGATCGACAGCGACGAGGTGTTGCTGGCCAGGATGCAGCGCTCGCCGCAGATGCCTTCCAGCTGGCGGAAGAGCGCGCGTTTGACCTCAAGGTTCTCAACGATGGCTTCGATGATCAGGTCGCAATCGGCCAGCGCTTCAATGGTTTGCGCCGCTTGCAGACGCTGGATCGTTGCGGTGCGGGCTTCAGCCGACAGCTTGCCCTTTTCGACACGTTTGCCCAGTTGCCGGTCAATGCCGTCGATGGCTTGCGCGGCGGCGCCCGGACGGTTGTCGAGCAACAGCACCGGATGGCCGGCCTGCGCCGCGACCTGGGCAATGCCGGCGCCCATGGCCCCGGCGCCGATCACCGCGATGCGGGCGTTGATGTTCAGTGCGGTCATGACTCAGCGCCCCTTGAAGCTTGGGCTGCGTTTTTCCATGAAGGCGCTGACGCCTTCACGGTAATCCTCGCTGCGCCCGGCCAGGCGTTGCAGGTCTTTTTCCAGCTCCAGCTGCTCGTCGAACGTGTTGCTCAGGCTGGCGTTGAGGCTGCGCTTGATCAGGGCCAGACCGTAGGTCGGTTGCGTGGCCAGGTGGCGGGCGAGGGTCAAGGCTTCAGCGCGCAGTTCGGCATCGTCGACCACGCGGTAGATCAGGCCCCATTGTTCGGCCTGCTCGGCAGTCAGGCGATTGCCGAGCAAGGCCAGTGCCTTGGCGCGGGCCATGCCGACCAGACGCGGCAACGTCCAGGTGCCGCCGGAATCAGGGATCAAACCGATTTTGCAGAAGGCCTGGATGAAGCTCGCCGAGCGCGCGGCAATCACCAGGTCGCAGGCGAGTGGAATGTTGGCGCCAGCGCCGGCCGCTACGCCATTGACTGCGCAGATCACCGGCAGCGGCAGGTCGCGCAACTGGCGGATCAGCGGGTTGTAGAACTTCTCGATCGATTCGCCCAGGTCCGGCACGGCGCTGCCCGGCGCGACGTTGCGGTCGCTGAGGTCTTGCCCGGCGCAGAAACCGCGTCCTTCACCGGTCAGCAGCAGCACGCGCACGTCCGGGTTCTGCCGGACTTGCTTGAGCGCTTCCTTCACTTCGCCATGCATCTGGGTGTTGAAGCTGTTGAGCTGGTCCGGGCGATTGAGGCTCAGCAGGGCAACGCCGGCCTCGATGGAAAACAGGATGTGTTCGAAGTTCATGGTCTTGGCGCTCTCTGGGAGGTCATTACGAATTCGTTGATTACTGGCCGGTGAAGGTCGGCGTGCGCTTTTCCTGAAACGCTGCAATCCCTTCATCGCGGTCGCGGGTGCCGGCCAGCACGGTGAAGGCGTGGCGTTCGAAGCGCAGGCCGCTGGCGAGGTCGGTGTCCATCGCCTTGAGCAGCGCTTCCTTGGCCAGGCGCACCGCCAGCGGGGCCTTGCCGGCAATGGCGCGGGCGACTTGCAGGGCACGCTCGACGGTGAATTCCGGTTGGGTCACTTCGCTGACCAGCCCGGCGCGCAGGGCCTGGCGCGCATCGATCGGCTCGCCGGTCAGGACCATCTGCATGGCCATGGATTTGCCGACGGCACGCAGCAGGCGTTGGGTGCCGCCGGCGCCGGGCATGATCCCGAGATTGATTTCCGGCTGGCCGAAGCGGGCGTCTTCGCCGGCGATGATGATGTCGGCGTGCATCGCCAGTTCGCAGCCACCGCCGAGGGCGAAGCCGTTCACGGCGGCGATCAGCGGTTTGTTGAAGCGGGTGATGGTTTGCCACGACGCCTGGCGCGGGTCGTCGAGGATGCCGACCAGATTGCGCTCGGCCATTTCCTTGATGTCGGCGCCGGCCGCGAAGGCTTTGCGGCTGCCGGTCAGGACCACGGCACGGGTGTCGGCATCGGCTTGCGCAGCGTTGAGCTCGTCGGCCAGCTCACCGAGCAACTCGGTGGTCAGGGCATTCAAGGCCTGCGGGCGTTGCAGGGTGATCAGGCGAACGCCCGGTGCGATGAAATCGACGGCAAGGGTTAGAGGCATGGCGGATGCCCTCACGGTGCACGCTCGGCTGTGATGCCGGCTCATTATTGGATCGGCACGGTAGGCCGGTTTTGCCGGAGTATACCTGTAACGTGATACGCAAATGCAATACTAAAATTGATTTAATGTGTCTTATTGGTTGTTTGATGGTTTTTTCGGGTAGGTAGTAGCTGGGTTGTAAAACTGTTTATGTCGCCTATTTCATTGGGTTTTATCGTGGTTTTTCTGGCGTTTTCACCACTCGTCTCATCGGTGATTGCAAGTGATACGGTTTTTTGTGCTTTGTGCTATCAAAAGCGATGTGATACAAAATGAGTCTGAGTCGGCATCGCTTTGTGAATGTTCAACCAAGGAACGTCCCCCATGACCTGCTACAGCCTCGATGGCTTGACCCCGGTGGTTGATCCCACCGCCTACGTTCATCCGTCGGCCGTATTGATCGGCGACGTGATTGTCGGCCCGCATTGCTATGTCGGGCCGCTGGCCAGTCTGCGCGGGGACTTCGGACGGATCGTGCTGGAGGAGGGCGCCAATCTGCAGGACACCTGCGTGATGCACGGTTTTCCGGACAGCGACACCGTGGTCGAGCGCAACGGTCACATCGGCCATGGCGCGGTGTTGCACGGTTGCCGGATCGGCGCCGACGCCCTGGTGGGGATGAACGCGGTGGTGATGGACAATGCGCGCATCGGCGCCCGTTCATTTGTCTCGGCGGCGGCGTTCGTCAAGGCCGGGTTCGACGGCCCGGAGCAGTCGCTGATCATGGGCGCGCCGGCCAGCGTCAAGCGCAGCCTCAGCGATGAAGAAGTGTCGTGGAAGCAGGCGGGTACGCGCGAGTATCAGCAACTGGCCAAACGTTGCCTCGAGCAGATGCAAGTCTGCGAGCCGCTGACCGAGCCGGAGCCCGACCGTCCGCGCATCAGCGACAGCGGCCTGCGGCCAAAAGGCAGTGCCTCATGAACACACAATTCCCTGTAGGAGCCGGCTTGCCGGCGATCGCGGATTGTCAGTCGACATTAAGGTTTCTGACACACCGCCATCGCCGGCAAGCCGGCTCCTACAGGGGAATGCGATTAACCGGCAGACATTCGGTATATTCCTTTTCTTTTTTCAGCTCGGTACGCCCATGTCGTCCCTGACACCCTTGAACCACCTGATTACCCGCTTCCAGGAACAGACGCCGATCCGCGCCAGTTCCTTGATCATCACGCTGTACGGGGATGCCATCGAACCCCACGGCGGCACGGTGTGGCTGGGCAGCCTGATTCAATTGCTCGAACCCATCGGCATCAACGAACGGCTGATCCGCACCTCGATTTTTCGCCTGACCAAGGAAGGCTGGCTGACCGCCGAGAAAGTCGGGCGTCGCAGTTACTACAGCCTGACCGGCGCCGGTCGCCGCCGTTTCGACAAAGCCTTCAAGCGCGTCTACAGCTCCACCGTGCCGGCATGGGACGGTTCGTGGTGCCTGGTGATGCTTACGCAACTGACCCAGGACAAGCGCAAACAAGTGCGCGAAGAACTGGAGTGGCAAGGTTTTGGTGCGATTTCGCCGGCGGTGCTGGCCTGCCCGCGCAGCGACCGCGCCGATGTCAACGCGACCCTGCTCGACCTCGGTGCCCAGGAAGACACCATCGTTTTCGAAACCACCGCGCAGGATGTCCTGGCCTCCAAGGCCCTGCGCCTGCAGGTGCGCGAGAGCTGGAACATCGAGGAGCTGGCGACCCATTACAGCGAGTTCATCCAGTTGTTCCGACCGCTCTGGCAAGCGCTTCGCGAGCAGGAAAACCTGCAACCGTCGGACTGCTTCCTGGCACGGGTCCTGCTTATTCACGAGTACCGCAAACTGCTGCTGCGCGACCCGCAATTGCCCGACGAATTATTGCCCGGCGATTGGGAGGGGCGCGCTGCCCGGCAGTTGTGCCGCAACATCTACCGGCTGATCTACGCCAAGGCCGAAGAGTGGTTGAACGATGCACTGGAAACCGCCGATGGTCCGTTGCCGGACGTGGGCGAAAGCTTTTATCGGCGCTTTGGCGGGCTCAAGTAACCCGTCTGTTTTGCAGGAGCCGTACCGTTCAGGAGAACCCGTGGATTGGCGTAGATAATAAAAACAAGCCTGCGTGAGGCCCGACATGATTTCTTCAATTGCACAGCGCCGTGATGGGTTTGATCAGTGGATCCATCAGATCAACCAGATCTGTGGCGCCTTTAACGCGCAACCTCTGGGCGACGAGTTTGCCGGTCAGATTCGCGAACACCAGGACGGCGCGCTGAAACTGAGTTTTGTCGATGCCCGCCAGGCACGGCTGTACCGCACGCCCCAGGAAGTCGCGGCGGGCGAGGGCGGCAAGTACTTCGCGGTGTTCCAGCTCGACGGCACCGCCGGCATGGCCCAGGGCGACAGCAAGGTGTTGCTGTCGGCCGGGGACATCACGCTGATCGACGCCTCGCGGCCCAGTGACTTCACCTACAGCGACAACTCCCGGCAGTTGTCGCTGATCCTGCCGTCGCAATTGGTCGAGCAGACCCTGCGCTTCAATCAGGTCAAGTGCGGTCACCGGATCGCCGCGACATCGCCCATCGCCATGCTCTCGCACCGTTTGATTCTGGATGCCACGCGTCAGCAGTGCCTGAGCCGGACGGAAAGCGAAGCGACCCTGGAAGCTATTGTCAGCCTGCTGCGGCCGGCCATCAGCCACAGCGAAGAGTGCGCGGATGCGCATGAACGCGCCTTCCGCAAGACCCTGGGGTTTATTGACGAGCACATCCGCTCGGAAGAACTGTGCCCCGAATGGCTGGCGCGGGAGGTCGGCATGTCGACGCGCGGCCTGTACCGGATGTTTGCCAGGAAGGGGTTGGTCGTCGCGCGCTACATCAAGAATCGGCGCCTGGACCTGTGCGCCGAATCCCTGCGGCAGACCCGGACCGAGCAGAAGCTGTCGGTGCTGGGGTATTCCTGGGGGTTCTCGGATTCGAGCTACTTCTCCACCGCGTTCAAATCCCGGTTCGGCATTTCGCCGGGCGAGTACCGCAAGAAACACGCCTGACCTTTCCCCGAACACACATCCCCCTGTAGGAGCCGGCTTGCCGGCGATAGCGGTGTATCAGAAACATTAATGTCGGCTGACACACCGCCATCGCCGGCAAGCCGGCTCCTACAGGGGCTATTGCTTGAGCAACTGGCCCAGCGCCTCCAGCTCACTTTTCTCCACATCCGACACCAGCACGAACCGCAGGTGGTTGGCCTGCCACGACACCACATTGAAGCCGCGAATCGCCTGGCTCTGCTGCGGTTTGTCCGCCTCCGGCGTGGGCAGGATAAACACGTTGATGATGTGTTTGGCCCGCCCATAACTCAGGGCCGCGGTGGTCTGGTGTTGCAGGTAATCCAGGCGTCCGCCCAACAGCGGAAACCCCTGCGCCGAGTAATCGAGCACCGGCGGCGAAAAGTCGAGTTTGCCGGTGAACCAGGGCTTCACGGTGTGCCGGTCCGACGACACCACATCGTTCAAATGTTCGCCCATCAATGAGCGGACATGGCTCGACACGGCTTCATCCATCAACGGTTGTTCGCTGCCCGGCGTGGCGACGTACAGCACCATCGCCAAGGCCAGCGCCGCCGTTGAAAAAACCGGTGCCAGCCAGTTTCTCCAGCGAACGACTGCACTGGGTCGTGGCGCCGCGGCGGCCAGAACACTTTCAGCCAGCGACACGGGTGCCGGGTAGTAAGGCGCGTGACGTTTCACGCTGACTTTCAGCAAACGCACCTGATCATGCAACCGCGCACACTCGGCGCAATCGGCCAGATGCCCGGTCACCTCGGCAACCGTCGGCGGGTCAAGTTCCTGGTCCAGATAGCCATGGATCAGCGTCTGGCATTGCGTGCAGGCGAGTTTATTCATGGTCGTGCAACTTCATCAGTTCGAGCTTGAGCATGGCGCGGGCCCGGGCGAGTCTCGACATGACGGTGCCGATGGGAATATCGACCACCAGGGCGATGTCCTTGTAGGGCAGGTCTTCGAGTTCCTTCAGCACAATCACCTCGCGAAACACCGGCGGCAGGGCGCACAACGCTTGCTGAAGCAGCGCCGCGTTTTCGGTGTGAATGGCCAGCAATTCCGGCGTCTGGCTGTGGCTCAGCGCGCCATCGTCTTCAGCAAGTTCGTCGCCGATCGACACCCAATGGCGCCCGGCCGAGGCCCGGAGCCAGGTGTAGCTTTCGTTGCGCACGATGGTCAGGAACCAGGCCTTGGGGTTGCCCTCGGCGAAACGCTGCAAAAACCTGAACGCGCGCAGTGCGCTTTCCTGCACGACATCGCGCGCGGCGCTGTCGTTGCCCGTGAGCCAGCGCGCGAGGTTGTAGGCGGCGTCCAGGTGGGGCGCTATCAATTCCTCAAATCGCTTCATAGTGGTTTCCGCACCGTCCAACCCATGAAACTGTGAATCGCCGTGTTTTATTCCCGGAAAAGAATTTATTTTTCAGTGCGGAATAAACCCCGGTTCCGCCCGGTTGTACCTCGTGTCGCTACATCACTGTAGTTCGCCAGCGAGGGCATACCGATGGACATTCATGCAAAACACCAACGCCGCACCGACGGCCCGTTGAACCCTGACCGCCGAACGCTGCTCAAGTGCTCGGCGTGGGCCGGGGCGGGGGTGATCTGGGCCCTGAGCGGCGGCATTCCCCGGGCATTCGCGCTGGATCAGGCGGGCAACGTCAGCGATCCCAAGGCATTGGCCAGCACGTTTCACTTCGTGCAGATCAGCGACTCCCACATCGGCTTCAACAAGGAGGCCAATCCGGAACCGGTGAAGACCTTGCAGGTGGCGATCGACAGGGTCATCGCGCTGCCGAAACGACCGTCGCTGATCCTGCACACCGGCGACATCACTCACCTGTCCAAGGCCGAAGAGTTCGACACCGCCGCCCAACTGCTCAAGGGGTTGCCGGCCACCGTGCATTACGTACCGGGCGAACACGACACCCTCGACGAGGGCGGCGGCCAGCTTTATCTGGAGCGCTACGGCAAGGGCACCAAAGGCAATGGCTGGTACAGCTTCGATGACCACGGCGTGCATTTCATCGCCCTGGTGAATGTCTTCAATTTCCAGGCCGGGCGGGAAGCGACCCTCGGCGCCGAGCAACTGGCATGGCTGGCCGATGACTTGCGCGCGGTGACGAGCAGCACGCCCATCGTGGTGTTTACCCACATTCCGCTGTGGACGATTTATCAGCCGTGGGGCTGGGGCACCGAGGACGGTGACCAGGCGATTGCCCTGCTGCGCAAGTACGGTTCGGTGACGGTGTTGAACGGGCATATCCACCAGGTGATCCAGAAGGTCGAAGGCAACATCACCTTCCACACCGCCCGGGGCACGGCTTATCCACAACCTGCACCTGGCACGGCGCCGACACCGGGGCCGATGACCGTAGCGGCCGATCAATTGCGTAATTACCTGGGAATCACCGATGTGCGTGCGACCCAGGGCGATCATCCGCTGGCGTTGATCGATTCGACACTGGTTTAGGGGAGGACAGCTGAATGAAAACGCGACTGTTGGCTGTTGTGGGTTTGATGCTGGCGATGCCGGTGTGGGCTCAGGAGGTAAAAGTCGATATCAAGGCATTCATGTACGGGCCCAAGGACCTGACTGTGCCCGTCGGTACGAAAGTGACGTGGGTGAATGATGACGAGATTCCGCACACGGTGGCGGAAACCCACAAGGCGTTTCGTTCGGGGGCGCTGGACACGAATGACAGCTTTTCCTGGGTGTTCAACACGCCGGGGGAGTTCGAGTATTTCTGCGCGCTGCATCCGCAGATGATCGGGAAGATTGTGGTTCAGTAACACCGCCGAGCCCTTGTAGGAGCCGGCTTGCCGGCGATTGCGGTGTATCAGAAACATTAATGTCGACTGACACACTGCGATCGCCGGCAAGCCGGCTCCTACAGAGGTTGTGCGTACTACTGCGGGACGTTGAGGTTCAGCGTCGGGGTTTCGTCAAAGAAGTTCCAAGGCTTCAACAGCACGTGCACCCACTCGGTCGGCATGATCGGCCATTCTTCCGCACGGGCGATGTGCGTGGTGCCGGTGGTCAGCCATACCACGTCGTCGGTGTTTTCGATGGACTGGTTGTCATGGGTGAATTGCCCCAGGCCCGAGTCCTTGTCGGAACGGTTCGGGTATTTGCCTTCCGGGTACTTCTCTTCCGGGTTGTATTTCGTCACCCACAGTTGCTTGTCCATGAAACTCAGGCGGTGGTAGAGCCATTCGTCCTTGCCGAAGTTGGCGCCCTTGGCCACCGGATGCGTGCCGCCGGCATACGGAATCAGCTGGTAGGAAACCGGGTTGCCGACTTTGTTTTCCTTGCTGGTATTGGTCAGCAGGCGCACGGTCGACGGGTCGAATTTCTGCGCGGCCTGCTGTTCGTTGGTGACGACTTTGGTTTCGGTCTGCATGGTGCTGGTGCGCGGGCCGCCACGGTCATTCGGCAGCACCACCGGGTTCACTTCCACCAGCGAGTTGTTTTCCCCATCCACGTCCATGTCCAGGCGGAAGTTGTAGATGTGCTGGTGCGTGGTGCCGACGATGTTGTGGTCCAGCAGGGTGCCGTAGCGCGTGTCTTCCTTGGCCGTGGCTTCGTGCATGGTTTTCGATTTCACGCCCTTGACCGCTTCGATGCCGGTGGCACCGGCGTCGATGCCGATGGTGCCGTTCTGCTGGAAGACCCAGTCGAAAATGTAGTCGTAGTTGCCGACGGTGCTGATCCAGCGCACCACCAGTTCACGACGCTCGGTGCTGAGGTTGGGCTGGCCCATTTCCTGGTGTTTGTATTCCGGGCCGGCGTAGCGCTCGAACACCGCCATGGCGCGCGGGATCGCGGTCGGTGCGCCGGTGTAGTCGGCGATGGTGGCGTCCAGCAGCACGGCGTTTTCCGGTGCGTCTTTGCCGCGTGCAATTGGCGAGGTCAAGGTGCCCATGCCGTAATCGCCCGAGTCGAGGTAAGCCTTGAAGTACCAGCCGCCATCGGGATCGCCGTAAGGCACGATCATGCCGCCGAGCGAGCCTTCGTACATGATTTTGCGTTTCTTGCCCTTGTCGTCATAGGTGACGGTGGACAGGATCGGGCCGACGCGCGAATCGAGGCGAACGTGGAAATCCCAGTTCTGCCAGTGAATGCTGTTGCCGGTGATGGTGTAGTTCTTGCCTTCCGGCTCGATGATTTCCAGCGGCTTGACCGAGGTACCTTTACGGCCGCGTCCGTCATACGGCGTCGGCTTCATCGGCACCGGAATCACCGCGTCATCTTCGATCTTGATCAGCTTTTTCTGTTCCAGATCGACAATCGCCACCAGGCCTTCGATCGGGTGCGCCCAGTAGTTGCCGTCACCGGTGTTGAGGTAGCTGACGATCTTCAGCAGGCGCTTGTCCTGCGCCAGGCCGTCCTTGCCGTCGAAGTAACCGACCGTCAACGGTGTGGCCACGACCTTCTTCACATCGGTGATGCCGCGCTTGGCCAGTGCCTGCGCGTAGTCGGGGCTTGCTTCGATGGCCGATTGCACCGTCGCGAAATCATCCAGCAGGACCATGCCGTGGGCGCCTTCGATCGGCGTCCATGACTTGAGTTGCTTGCTGTCGAGGTCCACCAGCGCTTCGATCACGTGCTTGCCGTCCAGCACCACGATACTGGCCTGACGCGGTTGGGTGACGTTCTGCCCGGTGTAGACGAAATTCCACACCTGATCCTTCGGCGGCTCCTTGACCGAGACTTCGGTGAAGCGGAAGCCGGGCTGGTAGTGCTCGGATTTCTTGACGATGTCCACCGCGGCGGTGATTTCATCCGCGCTCAACGGGTTGAGCGGGTTGGGGCGGGTTTCGACGACAAAGGTCTTGTCCAGGCCGGACTGGAACACCTGGTTGATGAAGTCCTTGGACATGAACGCCGTCTTGCCCTTGAACACCACCGGCACCGTCAACTCCATGCGCTTGCCGTTGAGCATCGCCACTTTGCTGCCCGGTTTGACCTTGAGATAAACGCCGTCCTTGGCAATCACGAACAGGTCGGCGTAGTCGTCCCATTTGACCGTGGCGCCAAACTCCTCGAGGCCCGCTTGCAGCGGCACCATTTCGGCGTGACCGCCATGGGCCTGGGCGTTGCCCACCCAGCCAGACAGGCCGAGCGTGCTCAGGCTGATGGCCAGCGCGAGGCGGGCGAGGGGTTTTCTTTTCAGTGAGGCGAAAGAGGTGAACATGTCTGAATTCCTGGACGAAAGCCGATGACGGGCATCACCGCACTTTGCTACAGCCAGTGAATGGCTTCTTTGGGATTCTTGCCAGAATCCTTTGCCTGCGTGCCTAAATCAACTTTTGCCGTTGCGCAGCCCGACAAACTGCCCGTATGGCGCCGGTCTGGAATCCATTGCTTCCGGTTAATAGGAAGCATTACTATTCACGCCCCGTCATCACAGCACACCGCAATGACCCCCAAGTTGCCCCGCAGACACGGCTTTTTCGAGCATTACGAAGAGTTGGTTGGCACCTGGACCCGTCGCCTGAGAAATCGTCAGCAGGCCGAGGATCTGGCCCACGACACTTTCGTGCGGGTGCTTGAGTCCGATTCGGCGGCGATTGAGCAACCCCGGGCGTATTTGCACCAGACCGCGCGCAACATCGCCGTGGATGGTTATCGGCGTGAGGATCGGCGGGGCGCCATGGAGTCGGAGGCGATCGATCTCAGTGTGTCGTCGTCCGGCGACCCGGAGCATTTCATGCAGGCGATCCAGTTGGCTGATTCCATCGAACGGGCGCTCACCGAGTTGCCGATCAACTGCCGCAAGGTTTTTGTCTGGCAGAAGATCGAAGGCCTGACCCAGGCGGAAATCGCCGAACGCCTGGGACTGTCCAAGAATATGGTGGAAAAGTATATGATCCGCACCCTGCGGCATCTGCGTGACCGCCTCGACGGACTGCAATCATGATCGGCCGCGCCCATTCACCCCCAGCCAAACAGGAACTTCCATGATGGATACTCGTGATTGCGCGTGCGGGCAAACGACGGTTCGCGATGAGGCGGCGCAGTGGTTTGTGCGTTTGCAGGAACCGGCTGTCGACGTCGAAGAGCATCAACGTTTCGAGCGCTGGCTGAACGAGCACCCTCAGCATCGCGACGAATTTCAGTTGCTTCAGGGCCTGTGGACGGCGGCCGAGCTGGTGCCGGCCGCGCGGCTGAAAGCCTTGTGTGAAACGCCGCCAGCCCGCAGCAAACGCCGGCCGCTGGTGCGTTATGCGGTGGCGGCCAGTGTCCTGACGGTGGCGCTTGGGCTGGGGCTGTTCAGTGGTTTGAATCAACCGACGCCTTACACCGCCGAGTATTCGACGGCCCTCGGCGAACGTCGCCAGGTGGCATTGCCGGACGGCACGGTGATCGACCTGAACAGCCGCAGCCGGCTTCAGGTGCGCTTTGAAAAAGGCCATCGAAACATCGAGCTGACGGAGGGCGAAGCGATGTTCAGCGTCGCCCACGACAGCGATCGGCCGTTCGTGGTCGAGGCGGGCAGTGGCAAGGTCACGGTCACCGGCACCCGTTTCGATGTGCGGCGTGGCGTAGCTGACACCCGGGTCGTGGTGGAGCAGGGCACGGTCAGGGTTCAGGGGCGCGGTGCCCCCGACAACGAATTCATCAACCTCACCGCCGGACTCGGCACACGGGTCGATGCTCAGGGCAAAGTGGCCGCCGCCTACGCGGTCAACCCGGCGGAACTGACCGCTTGGCGCAGCGGCAAACTGGTGTTCAACAACGCCAGCCTCGCCGAAGTGGCCGAGGAAGTGTCGCGCTATCGGGAGCAACCCCTGGTCATCGGCAACGACAAAGTCGGCCAGTTGCGCCTGACCAGCGTGTTCAAATCCGACAACACCGACGCACTGCTCAAGGCCTTGCCGACCATCCTCCCGGTGGCCGTGCGCACCCTCGATGACGGTCGTCAGGAAATAATTTCAAAATAAATTCAGGTTTTTTTCGAGTTCATCGTCTTCTTGTCCAACTGCAACTGGTTTGCATTAACAAGCGCACACTTTTGCGATCCACAGGACAACGTTCGACGTGAAAAAAACCACCGCTAAAAACAACAAATCCATTTGGTTGCCGCTGGCGCTTTCGCTGGCGGTCAACGTTGCGCTGCCTCAGGCCTTCGCGGCCGATGGCATTCACATTGCGGCGCAACCCCTGGGCCAGGCCTTGAGTGAACTGGGCCAGCAAACCTCGCTGCAGGTTTTTTTCAGCCCTGAACTGGTCGCCGGCAAACAGGCACCGGCGGTGGATGGCAACCTTTCGCCCGAACAGGCCTTGCGCCAATTGCTGCAAGGCAGCGGCCTCGAGTATCAGATCGACGAAGGTTCGGTGACCCTGACCCCAGCGCCGACTTCCGCGGCCAATGGCCCGCTGGAACTGGGCGTGACCGACATCAAGGTGGTCGGCGACTGGTTAGGCGATGCCGATGCCGCCGTGGTGCAGAACCACCCTGGCGCGCGTACGGTGATTCGTCGCGAAGCCATGGTCGAGCAGGGCGCGATGAACGTCGGCGACGTGCTGAAGCGGGTGCCGGGTGTGCAAGTGCAAGAGGCTAACGGCACCGGCGGCAGCGATATTTCCCTGAACGTTGGCGTGCGTGGCCTGACCTCGCGCCTGTCTCCGCGCTCCACGGTGTTGATTGACGGCGTGCCGGCAGCCTTCGCGCCGTACGGCCAGCCGCAGTTGTCGATGGCGCCGATTTCCTCGGGCAACCTCGACAGCATCGACGTGGTACGGGGCGCCGGTTCCGTGCGCTACGGGCCACAGAACGTGGGTGGCGTGATCAACTTCGTGACCCGGGCGATCCCGGAAAAAGCCTCCGCTGAAATCGGCACCACCCTGGAAACCTCCCAGCACGGTGGCTGGAAGCACATCGACACCGCGTTCGCTGGCGGCACCGCGGACAACGGCATTGGCGTGGCGCTATTGTATTCGGGCGTGAACGGCAACGGCTACCGTGAGCGCAACAATGGCAACGACATCGATGACGTGCTGCTCAAGACCCATTGGGCGCCGACCGATGTCGACGATTTCAGCCTCAACCTGCATTACTACGACGCCAGCGCCGACATGCCCGGCGGCCTGACTCAGGCGCAGTACGACGCCAATCCGTTTCAGTCCGACCGTAACAACGACAACTTCAGCGGACGTCGCAAGGACATCTCCTTCAAGTGGGCGCGGCAGATCGATGACCGTACCCAGGCGGAAGTGCTGACCTACTACTCCGACAGTTTCCGTGGCAGCAACATCGCCGCCCGCGACCAGAAGACCCTCGGCTCGTTCCCGCGCACTTACTACACCTTCGGCATCGAACCGCGGGTGTCCCATGTGTTCGACGTCGGCCCGACCACCCAGGAAGTCAGCGTCGGTTATCGCTACCTCAAGGAAGGCATGCACGAAGAGGCGAGCCGCCTGGCGCTGGTCAACAACGAGCCGGTCGTGACCAAGGCCTCGGACGGCCATGTCTATCAGGACCGTACCGGCGGTACCGAAGCCAACTCGGTGTACGTCGACAACAAAATCGACGTCGGCAACTGGACGATCACCCCGGGCATCCGTTTCGAGCACATCAGCACCGACTGGCACGATCGCCCGGTGCTCGACACCGCCGGCAAGCGCGTGCTGGAAAAGAACCGCAGCATCGAAAGCAACGAGCCGCTGCCGGCCCTGAGCGTGATGTATCACCTCTCCGATGCGTGGAAATTGTTCGCCAACTACGAAACCTCGTTTGGCAGCCTGCAGTATTTCCAGCTTGGGCAGGGCGGTTCGGGTGACAGCACCGCCAATGGCCTGGAGCCGGAGAAGGCCAAGACCTACGAGGTCGGCACGCGCTACAACGATGATGTGTGGGGCGGCGAAGTGACGCTGTTCTACATCGACTTCGACAAAGAGTTGCAATACATCAGCAACGACGCAGGCTGGACCAACCTCGGCGCGACCACGCACCAGGGGATCGAAGCGTCGGTTCACTACGACATGGCTGCACTCGATCCGCGGCTCGACGGCCTGACCGCCAACGCCGGGTTCACCTACACCCGCGCCGTTTACGAAGGCGAAATTCCCGGCTTCAAGGGCCGTGACCTGCCGTTCTACTCGCGTCAGGTAGCGACTGCCGGCCTGCGTTACGACATCGACCGCTGGACCTACAACATCGATGCGTTTGCCCAGTCCAAACAGCGCTCGCCAGGCGTTGCCGTGAACGCCGACGGCAGCTTCACCAACAACTACATCACCGAAGGCACCGCCGATGGCCAGTACGGCGACATTCCGGGTTACGTGACCTGGAACGTGCGCGGCGGTTATGACTTCGGCGCGCAGCTGTCGAACCTGAAAGTCGGCGCCGGGGTGAAAAACGTCTTCGACAAGCAGTACTTCACCCGCTCCAGCGACAACAACTCGGGTATGTACGTCGGCGCGCCGCGCACGTTCTTCGTGCAGGCCAGCGTCGGGTTCTGACAGACCCTGCGGCGAACACAGAATCTGCGTTCGCCCAAGATCCCGTGTGGGAGCGAGCCTGCTCGCGAAGGACTTCCAGTGGATAGAGTGTTGCCTGACACACCGCTTTCGCGAGCAGGCTCGCTCCCACAGGGGATCTGTGCCGTTCACAAATCCCCTGTTCGCGATGCTTTTCAGGTCTTCAGCACCTTCCCGCCAATCGCCACCGCTACCAGCAGCAACGCCATCAAGCCGAAGGCAAAGCTCAAATTGCTGCCATGGGCGATAAACCCGATCACCGCAGGCCCCGCCAGAATCCCCGCATAACCCAGGGTTGTAACGGCCGGCACGGCGATGCTTTCCGGCATGACCGTCTGTTTGCCTACGGCGGTGTACAGCACCGGAACAATGTTCGAACAGCCCGCGCCGACGAACGCATAACCCACCAGCGCCAGCTCCCAGTTCGGGGCGAATGTCGCCAGCAGCAGGCCGCCCGCCGCTGTCAGCCCACCGAACACGATCACCCGTGTCGCGCCAAGGCGCCGGACAATCCCGTCGCCCGTTAACCGTCCTACCGTCATGGTCAGTGCAAACGCGGCGTAACCCAGTCCGGCATACGCCGTGTCGATGCCGCGTTCCTGCACCAGGAACACCGCGCTCCAGTCGAGTGCCGCCCCTTCGGCGAGAAACACGATGCAGCACATGCCACCGATGAACAGCACGATGCCGCGAGGAATGGCAAACGCCGGCCCCGCGCTTTCGCTGCCGTAGGGCAGCAGGTGCGGCGCGGCCTTGAACAGCGCGATCAATAGCAGCACGACCACCACCAGCATCGCGCCCAGCGGTGAGATTCCGATGCCGAGCAAGGCACTGACGCCTGCCGCGCCGACGATCCCGCCGAGGCTGAACATCCCGTGGAAGCCCGACATCATGGTCTTGCCGCTGGCCCGCTCGACGATTACCGCTTGCAGGTTTACCGTCGAATCCACCGTGCCAAGCCCTGCGCCGAACATGAACAACGCGACAATCAGCGCCGGAACCGACGAGACCGTCGCCAGCAAGGGCAGCGCCGTGCCAATCAACAAGGTCCCGCCGACCGCCACCCGCCGGCAACCGAAACGCGTGGCCAGAATCCCGGCCATCGGCATTGCCAGAATCGAACCCACCCCGAGGCACAACAGCAGCAGGCCGAGGGTTCCCTCATCCAGCCCGGCCCGGGCCTTGGCGTAAGGTACCAGCGGCGCCCACGCGGCAATCCCCAGCCCGGCAATGAAAAAAGCCACGCGAGTGGACATTTGCTCCAGGCGTCCGGGCACGAAGGTGGTCTGGGTGTTGAGGCTGGTCATATCGATCCTTGGTAAAAAACGTCGCGTCCCCAAGGGACAGTGACTCACCCATGAGGTTCGATCAGCGTCCGGACGAGGTTGCGTTCAGGCAGGGTGACATCCTTGCACAGCCCTTTGCTGTTTCGCGATATGTTGTCGCCTTCGATGTGAGTACGGGAGGCGCCATGACGCCGTTCTACGATGCGCGGGGCAACATCTACGCGGTGGTGGCGCCTGAGGCGGTGCGCCGCGCGGGGATCGATTTACCGGAACAGGCCCGCCTGGCGGCGCAAACCCGCGCTACCTGGGCGGTGGCAGCCATCGAGGCGTTCTGCGCCTGGGTGCCGGGCACGCAGCCGCCCGGCAGCAAGGACCATCGCTGCGACGGGTTGCTGGTGGGGCCGTTTCAATCCGCGTCGCCGTTCGATCTGTTGATCGTCAACACTGACGGCACGTTGGCCGAACGCAGCGGCAACGGACTGACGATTTTTTCCCAGGCGCTCAGCGACCAGGGGTTGTTCCCGCAACACGAGGCGTGCCTGCTCAGGGTTCATCATGACAAGCGCGATACGCCTTCACCGGGCGAGACATCGGTGCGCGCCGCGCAGGTCGAAGGTGTTCAGGGTTTCTGGCTGGACCTGGGCAAACCGGCGTTCGGCCCGGCAGCGGTCAGTGCGCAGGACGTGGCCGAGGTGACTTTCAACGGGCGCGAATTGAGTCATGTACAGCCGCTGTCGGCATTGAATCCAGCCTGGGCCCGCAGCCAGTTCGTGCGGGTCGGCAATCCGCATTGCGTGACCCTGGTGGACGATGCCGGGGCATTGCCGGCCAATGAGCGGATGCGTGAGGCGGGCTTGTCCGAAGGCTTGACGCGCATTGCCTACGCCATGCCAGCCGGGGCAGGGCAGCCATGCCCGGCGGGGATCAATCTGCAATGGGCGATGCGTGAGTCAACGGGGCGGATTGCGGCCCGGGTGTTTGAGCGTGGGGAAGGGCCGACGGCGTCGTCCGGCACCAGTGCGAGTGCAGTGGCGTGTGCGGCGTGGCGGGTGGGTTGGGTGAACAGCGGGGAAGTGAAGGTGGTGATGCCAGGCGGTACGGCGCCGGTTTTGCTGGAGGAGACGGATGGGGAATTGAGTCGGGTCAGTCTGTTTGGTACGGCGCAGTTGATGGGTTGAATTCAAAACCGCTATCGCGAGCAGGCTCGCTCCTACAGAGGATTTGTGAACGACACAGATCCCCTGTAGGAGCGAGCCTGCTCGCGATGAGGCCCGCACACTCACCCATTTTTCAGAGGTTATCCGCCCATTCCACCACCGGCATCTGCCGCTTCATCAACACTTTCCCGCCCCGCACCGAATACAGCGGCAATCCCTGGCTGCGAATCACCTCGTAATCGCTGTCCGCCGACAGAATCAGCAAATTCGCCGGCCGCCCGCGCTCCAGTCCGTAACGGTCACCCAGGGCCATGGCTTTGGCGCTGTTCTCCGTGACCAGGTCCAGCGCACTTTGCAGGTTGCGATAGCCGAGCATGTGGCAGATGTGCAAACCCGCCTCGAGCACCCGAAGGATGTTGCCGTTGCCCAGCGGATACCACGGGTCGACGATCGAGTCCTGACCGAAACACACGTTCATTCCCGCTTCGAGCAACTCATTCACCCGGGTTACGCCCCGGCGTTTCGGGAAGTTGTCATAACGTCCTTGCAGGTGAATGCTTTCGGTCGGGCAGGAGACAAAACTGATCCCCGAATGCCCAAGCAGGCGGAACAGTTTGGCGCAGTACGCGTTGTCGTAAGAGCCCATGGCCGTGGTGTGGCTGGCCGTCACCCGCGAGCCCATGTCGCGGCTACGGGCTTCTTCGGCCAGCACTTCGAGAAAGCGCGAATGCGGGTCATCGGTTTCATCGCAATGCACGTCCACCAGGCAACCGGTGCGTTCGGCCAGGTCCATCAGGAACTTCACCGAACTGACGCCCTGGTCGCGGGTGTATTCGAAATGCGGAATCCCGCCGACCACGTCCGCGCCCATGCGGATCGCTTCTTCCATCAGCTCCCGACCGTTGCGGTAGGACTCGATGCCTTCCTGGGGAAACGCGACGATTTGCATGTCGATCAGGTGCCGGCTCTGCTCGCGGACTTCGAGCATCGCCTTGAGCGCCGTGAGTTGCGGGTCGGTGACGTCGACGTGCGTGCGTACATGCTGGATGCCATGGGCGGCGAGGGTCTGGATGGTTTTCTTCGCCCGGGTCCGGGTGTCCTCTTCGGTGATCGTGACCTTGCGCTCGCCCCAGCACTCGATGCCTTCGAACAGCGTGCCGCTCATGTTCCAGCGCGGCTCTCCGGCGGTCAGCGTGGCGTCGAGGTGAATGTGCGGCTCGACGAAGGGCGGCACCACCAGGTTGCCGCCGGCGTCCAGATCTTCAGGCCCCAAAGTCGGGGCTTCGGTCTGACGGGAGATGTTGCTGATCAGGCCGTTTTCCAGGTGCAGTTCATGCAGGCCTTCTTGGTTGCGCAGGCGGGCGTTGATGATGTGCATCAGGCGAATCCTTTAGAAGATCTTGTAGTAGTGCGTTGGCGCTTGCGCGCCGAATCGCCCGTCAGTCTTACGTTAGCGCCGCAGCGGCAATTGAGCATCGGCCAGACGAAAATATTGACCACGACCGCGAAAGAAAAATGCCCGCCATTGATCGGGAGCACAGCGCTCCCTCGTAGGAGCCAGCTTGCTGGCGATAGCGTAGTAGCAGGCAACATATGTGCCGACTGGCACTCCGCGATCGCCAGCAAGCTGGCTCCTACAGGGAATCGGGGGTTTCAGGGGGATTGGGGGAGGAAACGCAGCAGTGCAGAGACGATAGCTTCAGGGGCATCTTCCTGAACCAGGTGCCCGGCATTGGGGATTGGGTAAAACTGCGCCCCCGGAATCATCTGCTGCAAGGCCCGGCCACGCTCGATGGGGATCCACTGGTCATCCTCACCCCAGAGAATCTGCACCGGGCACCGGATCGTCGGGTACAACCCTTCCACTTCACGGGTGTAGCGCTGGTCCATCTGTGCAATCTGCCGGTAGAACGCTGCTTGTCCCGGATCACCCAGCCAGGGTTGTACATAGGGCGCGAGTTCTTCGTCGGGTATGTCGCGCTTGATCGCACCGCGGATATAGGCCGGCACGATGGCCCGCTGAATGTAATCGGGCACACCGCCAAACGCGGCTTCGTGCTGGCGCACATGCTGCACGAACGGCGAACCCCACGGCGTCAGCGCCACAGGATCGATCAGCGTCAGGCTGCGGTAATCCTTGCCATTGAGCAGGTGCGCGCGCAGCACCGTGGCACCGCCGAAATCGTGGGCCACCACGTCCGGACAGGTCAGTCCCCAATGGTCCAGCAGCTGGGCCAGCAACTCGTTCTGAACGCCGAGAGACACATCCCCGTCGACCTTTTCGGACAACCCATAACCCAGCAAGTCGAAGTAGTGCACCCGGTGCGAGGTGATGAAGTGCGGCGCAATCCGATGCCACACATACGAAGAAAACGGCGTGCCATGTACAAACACCAACGGCGGGCCATCGCCCCGAACGGCATAACGAACGGAGTGCCCGTTGAAGCGATAGGTCTGAGCCAGCGGCCAGTCAGTCATGGGTGCGTCCTCTTGGCGAATGCCCGCGCAAAAGCATAGGCATAAAAAAACCACCGGTCCCGGCAGTTTTTTTGATCCATCGGATCAGCGGGGTGAATACCTGTGATTTCTGACAGTAGACGGCGTTTGATCGTGGATGTTATCCAGAGGTCATGGAAATCCTCAGCCTGCATCAGGGAACGCCGACGCTCGCGGTTATTGAACCCCGCAGCCTTGCTGTGCGCAGTGTGGCGTACTGGCGTGGAGCGGTTGGCCAGAAGCCCGAGGCGCGGGTGACGCGCAAGCTGTTCGATGCGGCGGGACACGGGATTGAAGAGTGGGATGTACGGTTGTCGGTGCCGGCCTTGGCCACGGGATTCAGCCTGTCCGGCAAGGTCCTGGCGAGTGACGGTGTCGATGCCGGTCAGCGGGTTTTGCTGTTCGGCCAAGCGGATGAAGTGCGCAGCCGTTGGGACAGTCGCGGTGCCCGGCAGGACGTTGAGTACGACACGTCGTTGCGAACGCTGGCGGTGACGGAGCAGGCGTGCGGGGACGCGGCGCGGGTGGTGGAGCGTTTTGAATACGGTTCGGTGGATTTCAGCGCCGACAACCAATGTGGCCGGGTGATTCGTCACGACGACCCAGCGGGTACCCGGCACATGCCGGCTTACGATTTGCTGGGGCTGGCGCAAAGCGAGATCAGCCACTTCCTTGAAAGCCTTGAGACGCCGGATTGGCCAGCGGAGGAAGCGGCTCGCAATGAACTGCTGGAAACCGGCACAGGTCTGGAAAGCCGTTGGCTCTACAACCCGCTTGGGGATTTGCTCAGCCTCACCGACGCCAAAAATCACCGTCGCCATTTCAGCTACACCGTGGCGGGCCAGCTCAAGGAAGGCTGGTTGCAACCGGCCAATACCGCCGCGCCCGGACAGCGTCTGGTCCACGACATCCGCTACAACCCAGGCGGCAAAGTCGAACGGGAAACCGCCGGCAACGGCGTGGTGACCGAGGCGGAATACGCGCCCAGCGATGGTCGGTTGGTGCGCTTGTCTGCCGGGGTGCCGAATGCCGCTCCTGTGCAGGATCTGCATTACCAAGTCGACGCGGTTGGCAATATCGTCCAGATCGACGATCACGCGTTGCCGATTCGTTATTTCAAGAACCAGCGCGTTGAACCTCGGTGCACTTACGGGTACGACACCGTGGGCCAGTTGATTCGCGCCAGCGGCTGGGAAGCTGAACGCACTTCTGTTTATCCCGTTTCGTCGGTCAATGCGGACGCTGTAGTCAACTATCAGGAAGAGTACCGCTACGACTCCGCCGGCAATATGACCGAGTTGCGGCATCTTGGCGCCCAACTCTTCACCCGCCGTTGGGCGATCGCACCAAATAGCAACCGAAGCCTGATTGAGGATGATCAGCCGCCAGATTTTGACAGTCACTTCGACGCTAACGGCAACCTGCAGTTATTGCGACGTGGCCAAGCCATGACCTGGGACCCGCGTAACCAACTGTCCAGCGTGTCGCCGGTGGTCCGCGAAAATGAAGACGACGACACCGAACTCTACCGTTACGGCGGCGGTGGCAAACGCCTGCGCAAGGTGCGCACCACGCTGGCTGCCAGGCACACGGTGATCGCGGAGGTGCGTTACTTGCCGGGACTCGAATTGCACAACCGTTCGGGTGGCAAGGCACATGAAGTGCTTGATCTCGAAGCGGGACGCAATCGGGTGAAATGGCTGCATGGAGTAAACGCCCCGGCATTTCGACTGCGCTATCACGTCACTGATCAGCTGGGCTCCGGCGCACTGGAACTCGATGAACAGGCCAGGGTACAGAGCCGCGAAGTGTATTACCCGTTTGGCGGCACAGCCTGGGAAGATCACAGCGATCAGGGCGGGGCGTACAAGACTATTCGGTATTCGGGCAAGGAACGGGATGCGACGGGGTTGTATTACTACGGGTATCGGTACTTTGCGCCGTGGTTGAGTCGGTGGATCAATCCGGATCCGGCGGGGATGGTGGATGGGTTGAATTTGTATGGGTTTGTGGGGAATTCGCCGGTGGCGAGGGTGGATCGGGATGGTAGGGTGGGAAGTCCGGTTGATTCGTTGTTTGGGGACGACTCGTCTTTGGAGACACCTCCACACATGATGATTGCATTGGCGATGGCTGGAGTTAGCGATCTGCCAGAAGTTATCCCTGAAACCGAGGATTTCAACTCACAGGACTCCACATTGGGAGGCTTGCTTAATGCGCCGATAACTTCGGCCGAATTGACTTTTGGCAGAGCGTTAGTGGGGGAGTTGCCTTATGCAAGTTCTCCTGCGGCCAATCTCTCGTCAGCGAGGGCGTCAGCATCAGCTCAGGCGCACATTTGCCCAACATGTGGTAAGGCGTTCTCGCGTTCTAACGGGCTGGTCCGTCATCAACGTACGCACACTGGGGAAAAACCTTACGCGTGCTTTGAATCCAGTTGCTCCGCAAGGTTCTCGGTATCTGGTGATCGTGCCAGGCATATGAAGATGCATGCGAATATCAAACCTTTCGCCTGCACGGATTGCGACAAAAAATTTTCTGATAATTCCAAGCTACGAGAACATCAGTTAGTACACAGCAACGAGAAGACTTTTCTCTGTACGGCGTGCAACAAAAAATTCGCTCAAAAGCGAGGTTTGCAGGTGCATATGCAAACGCATGCCAGTGCGCGCCCTTATAAGTGCGGCTGGGCAGACTGTAATCGTTCTTTTGGGAATGCGAGTAGTGCGGCACGACATAGACAAGCACATACGAACAGCTCGCTTCATATGTGCTATGAAAATGGATGCCTTCGAACTTTTAAACAAAGCGGTAACCTCCAACGGCATATGCTGACGCATGCTCGTAACTAGGTTGCCTTCAGCTAGTGCAAATAATAAAAAAAACCACCAAATACGGTGGTTTTTTATCACGCTAAAATTCACTCCCCGCGATAGATGCAACCGCTAGTACAAGTCTCATGAATCCGAATCGCACTAAGTTCCGGCAACAACGGCTTCAACTCAACCCAGATCCACTTCGCCAACACTTCACTGGTCGGATTCTCCAACCCCGGAATGTCATTCAGGTAGTTGTGATCCAGTCGCTCATACAGCGGCTTGAAGATCGCCTTGATCTCGGAGAAGTCACGAATCCAGCCGGTATGCGGATCAAGGTCGCCACTCAAATGGATCGCCACTTTGAACGAGTGACCGTGCAGGCGGCCGCACTTGTGGCCGTCCGGGACGTGGGGCAGGCGGTGGGCGGATTCGAAGGTAAATTCTTTGAAGATTTCCACAGTGTTTTCAGCTCTGTCAGGTGGCGATCGCCGCAGCGATGTGGGCAGGCGGCGAGTTTAACAGCTTGTCCTGACTAAAGGGTCAGCAAGCGTTCGCCAAGGCGACCGTTGGCGGCCAGTTCGAGAAATTCATCGCCCAGCCGGCGGCTCTCGTCCATTGTCGTGCGCCAGTATTTCTGCCGGCTCGGGGCATCGCCCATGAAGCGCTTGAAGTCGTTGCGGTCCGGCAGTTTGCCGTAGGGCAGGCGCGCCAGGTATTCCTTCGACGGCGCCAGCAGCAGCACGTCCTGCAAACGCTTGGTGCAGGCGCGGCGCCACGGCAGGGATTTATCGAACCAGCCGGGAATGACCCGATCGGTGAAGTGCGGATACAGCACGATGTCGGTGCCGCTGTAGGGCAGGTCGAGGTGATAGTCCAGCAGACCGCCGTCGCGGAACGTGCCTTCGCCGGCACCCGGCAGGTCGCGCACACCCTCCATGACCATCGGGATCGAGCCCGAGGCGAGCAAGGCCTGGCGCAGGTTGCCGGCCTCCAGCGCGACGAAGCGCGAGGGGAAATCGTTCAGCGCATGCACCGGCGGTGCCAGGCGCGGGTCGTGGATGATCAGTCGTTCGAAATGCCGCGACAGCCGCGCGCGACCGCGCAGGTTGTCGGCGATCACCGACGACAGGCCCAGCCCGAGGCGACCGCGATGGTCGTCCGCCAGCAGGCCGTGGCTTTTGACCACCATGATGTTCAGCCGATAATGGGCGTTGCTCAGGATCGAGGCGTCGCGGCCGTCGAGCAGGTCGTGGAGCATGCGCTGCGAGCTCTGGCTGATCTGCGCCATGGTCACGCCCTTGACGAAATGCTGCTCGGTGTACAGCTGGCCGAGCCGACGCAGGCCTTCGGCGGCGTCCGGCAGGCAGGCACTGGCGAAGCGCCAGGAACCCACCGACGCGCCGATCAGCGAACGCTCCCGGGGCGCGGCGGGCAACCATTCACCGAACAGCGCCAGGTCCAGACCCTGAATCCCCAACGCCTTCGGCCCGCCGGCGGCACCGGGCAGCGTGCCGACATCGGCGGCGTGCAACCCTTGCTCACGGATGCGCGCAAAGGCCCGCGGGCCGGCCTTGAGTGTCAGGGAAGGGAATTTGATGTGGATGGCGGTCATACCGTTCTCGATGTCTGGCAAGCGGGCGGATTATAAACATGTCGCCGGGCAACGTTGAACGCAAAACCTGTAGGAGCCAGCTTGCTGGCGATGGCGATTTCAATGACGCCATCGCCGGCAAGCCGGCTCCTACAGGATTAGGTGCATCCAGTGATGGCCATTCAGTTTCAATTAAGTTCGATTCGCTAAGGTGCTGCCCATCGAAAAAGGATAAAAGTCTCGGAGACACCTTATGAAAATTCTGGCTGCCCTGTTCCTCTCACTCATTGTGTTCGGCCTGACGTCGAACCTCGGTCACACCCGGGACTTGCGTTCCGACGAAGCCCGCAAGCTGATCGACGCTGGTACCATTGTGCCGATCGCGACGGTCGAAGCCACCGCGATGGCCAGGCATCCGGGCTCGAAAATCATCGATATCGAATTGAAAAACAAGTACGGCATTCACCTCTACCGGATCGAGCTGACCGATCCGCAAGGCGTGGATTGGGAGCTGGAGCTGGACGCGACCGACGGGCTGCTGCGCAAGGATCATCAGGACTCTTAATGAAATCGTTTCTGCCGCATTTATCCGCGCGCGCCGTCGGCCTTCTAGCGTTGGCGCTTGTGGCGTTCTGCTCGGTTGCACCGGCCCGCGACCTCGATCAGGACGAAGCCCTGCGCCTGCGCCAGCAAGGCGTGATCCTGCCGCTCGAACAGATGTTGGAGCAGGCAATGGACCGTTACCCCGGCGCGAAATTGCTGGAAGCCGAGCTCGAAGAAAAACACGGCGTCTACATTTATGAAGTCGAGTTGCTGACCGCCGAAGGCGTGGTCCGTGAGCTGGACCTCAACGCCGTCACTGGCCAGTTACTGAAAGACAAGGAAGATTGATCGATGCGTTTGCTCCTGGTGGAAGACCACGTGCCCATGGCCGACGAACTGATGGCCGGCCTCAACCGTCAGGGTTACGCCGTGGACTGGCTGGCCGATGGTCGCGACGCGGTGTATCAGGGCCGCAGCGAGCCCTATGACCTGATCATCCTCGACCTCGGCCTGCCAGGGTTGCCGGGGCTTGAAGTGTTGGCGCAATGGCGCGCGGGCGGGCTGGCCACGCCGGTCCTGATCCTCACGGCGCGCGGCTCCTGGGCCGAACGGATCGAAGGCCTCAAGGCCGGCGCCGACGATTACCTGACCAAGCCGTTTCATCCTGAAGAACTGCACCTGCGCGTCCAGGCGTTGTTGCGCCGCTCCCACGGCCAGGTAAATCAACCGACCCTGCAATCGGCGGGATTGCACCTGGACGAGGGTCGCCAGTGCGTGACCCGCGACGGCGCGGACATCCAGCTCACGGCTGCGGAATTTCGCCTGCTGCGTTATTTCATGCTGCACCCCGAGCAGATCCTTTCCAAAAGCCACCTGGCCGAACACCTCTACGACGGTGAAACCGAGCGCGATTCCAACGTGCTGGAAGTCCACGTCAATCACCTGCGGCGCAAACTCGGGCGCAGCGTGATCGAAACCCGTCGCGGCCAGGGTTACCTGTTTGGTGGGCAAGCACAGTGAGGTCGATCCAGCGCCGCTTGAGCCTGGGGCTGATCAGCGTGATGGTGATCGTCGGCCTGGTGCTGGCGCAAACCAGCCTGTGGCTGTTCGAAATGGGTTTGCAGCGCTACCTCGAAGCCGGTTTGCGCAACGACAGCGAAAACCTGCTGGTGGCGCTGGTGCGCGGACCCCAGGGCTTGCAACTGGACGAGCGACACCTGTCACCGGCGTATCAGCGGCCGTTTTCCGGTCACTACTTTCGCATCGATTTTGCCGACAGCCATTGGCGCTCGCGCTCGCTGTGGGACCAGGAGTTGCCGCGCCTCGATCACCCCGGCCTGCACAGCAACCTGCAACTGGGCCCGGAAGGCCAGCAATTGCTGGTGTTGCGTTCGGACTATCGCCGTTTGGGCCAGTCGATTTCCATCAGCGTCGCGCAGGACTACACGCCAGTGCGCGAGAGCTTCAAGCGCATGCAACAAGTGGGTCTGGGGATTGGGTTGGCGGGCTTGTTGCTGATTCTGTTGTTGCAGCGGCTCACCGTGCGTCGCGCCTTGCGCCCACTGGAAAGGGCCCGCGAGCAGATCGCGCAGTTGCAGCAGGGCCAGCGTTCGCAACTGGATGATCGGGTGCCGGTGGAGCTGGAGCCGCTGGTGGCGCAGATCAACCACCTGCTGGCCCACACCGAAGACAGCCTCAAGCGTTCGCGCAATGCGTTGGGCAACCTCGGGCACGCCTTGAAAACTCCGCTGGCAGTGTTGTTGAGCCTGGCGTCCAGCGAAAAACTCGACGCTCATCCCGAGCTGCGCAAGGTCCTCAAGGAACAACTCGAACAGGTTCAGCAGCGCCTCAACCGTGAGCTCAACCGTGCCCGGCTGTCCGGCGACGCACTGCCAGGAGCGCTGTTTGATTGCGACGCAGAACTGCCGGGCCTGCTCGCCACGTTGAACATGATTCACGGCGAACACCTTGCCCTGAGCTATCGCGCACCGGCCGGTTTGCAGTTGCCTTGGGATCGCGAGGATTTGCTGGAGCTGCTGGGCAACCTGCTGGACAACGCCTGCAAATGGGCGGACGCCGAGGTGCGCTTGAGCGTGGTCGAGACGGCAGAAGGGTTTGAGTTAAGCGTGGAGGATGATGGGCCGGGGATTCCCGAGGACCAGCGTGATCAGGTGTTCAGCCGGGGTACGCGACTGGACGAGCAGACCCATGGACATGGCCTGGGGTTGGGCATCGTGCGCGACATCGTCGATACGTGGGGCGGGGTGTTGCGGCTGGAGGAGAGCGAGTGGGGCGGGTTGAAGGTTGTCATTTACCTGCCCAAACGCTGACGTTGGAACCCCCGATAACCTGTAGGAGCCGGCTTGCCGGCGATGGCGTCCTCAAAATCGCCATCGCCGGCAAGCCGGCTCCTACAAGGGCTGTGTTGTCAGTCAGACGCGGAACTGATCCATCAGGCTCTGCTGCTGATTCGCCAGGCTGTTGAGCGACTGGCTCACCCGCGCCGACTCGTTGGCCTGCCCCGACAGCGACTCGGTCACATCGCGAATGGTCGCCACGTTGTTGTTGATCTCTTCCGCCACCGCGCTTTGCTCTTCCGCCGCTGACGCGATCTGCAGGTTCATGTCGCTGATCACCGTCACCGCGTCGCCGATCTGGCGCAGTGCCGTCACGGCCTGGCTGACCTGCTCGACACTGCCCTGAGCCTGGCGATGGCTGTTGTTCATCGACCCGACCACATCCTGGGTGCCGCTCTGCAACTGCTCGATCACCAGGCGGGTTTCTTCGACCGATTCCTGGGTGCGTCGCGCCAGGTTGCGTACTTCGTCGGCGACCACGGCAAAACCGCGTCCGGCCTCACCGGCGCGGGCCGCTTCGATGGCGGCGTTGAGGGCCAGCAGGTTGGTCTGTTCGGCGATGGCGCGGATCACTTCCAGCACCGAACCGATTTTCTCACTGTTCGCCGACAGGCCTTCGACCTGCACCATGGCCGCGCTCATGTCGGCGGCGAGGTTGTCGATGCTGGTGGTGGTCTGGTCGATCACCGTCAGGCCACGGCGGGTGGCCTGATCCGCGTCCTTGGCCGCCTGTGCCGCTTGCGCCGCGCTGCGGGCGACGTCCTGGGCGGTGGCGCTCATTTCGTGGGACGCGGTCGCCACCTGGTCGACCTGGCGGTATTGCTGCTCCATGCCGGCGCTGGTTTGCGTGGCGATGGCGGAGGACTGATCGGCAGTGCTGCGAGCATCCTGCACCGAGCGTTTTACGTCGGCGATGATCGGTTGCAGTTTGTCGAGGAAACGGTTGAACCAGCCGGCCAACTGACCCAGTTCGTCCTGTTTGTCGTAGGCCAGCCGGCGAGTCAGGTCACCTTCACCGCTGGCGATGTCTTCGAGCATGTGCGCCACGCCCAGAATCGGCTTGGTCACGCTGCGCGCCATCAACCACACCAGCACCAGGCCGATCAGCGCCGCCAGTACACCCAGGCAGAGTTCAACCAGGCTGCCGGTGGTGTTGCTGTCGTCGAGTTGTTTTTTCAACGCTTCAGCCGGGCCGACCAGGACTTTTTCCGGAACGTCGAGCAGCACGCCCCACGCCTTGCCACCGGGAATCGGCTGGAACGGCGACAGCACTTTCAATTGATGTTCGCTGTGCAGGCTGGTGGTCTTGGTGCTGGCGGCGAGCGTGCGGATCAGCTCGGCACCGCTGGTTTTGTCCACGGCGTCCAGGCGCTGGCTGAGTTTGCCGGCATCCGCGCTGTAGCCGGCGAGCAAACCGGCCGGGCTGATGATGCTGACATTGGTCTGGCCGTCGTAGAGCTTTTTGCTCGCACCCTGGCTGATTGTTTGCAGGCTGTTGAGGTTGATGTCCACCGACAGCGATGCGATGACTTTGCCGTTGACCATCAGCGGGAACACGATGCTGGTCATCAGCACCTTCTGGCCGTCGATCACATAGAAGTAGGGTTCGATCACGCAGGGCTTGAGCGAAGTGCGCGGGCAGGTGAACCAGGCGTTGGCCGGTTCGCCGCTGGGGCCGGTGCTGGTGTCGGCCATGTCACTTTCGGGCAGCGCCATCGACGTCACTTTGCCGGCGGTCGGTTGCGACCAGTACAGGGCGAAACGGCCCTTGTCGTTACTGCCCAGTTCCGCCTGGCCGGCGAACAGTTCGTCCTTGCCGTCCAGCCCGTTGGGTTCGAACACCAGGGACAGGCCGAGCAGCTCCGGGTTGGCTTGCAGCGCCGACTTGACCTGGCGGGTCAGGTCTTCACGCAGGTCGAAGGCATCGAGGAAACGCTTTTCGGCCTGGTCGCGCAGGAACAGCACCTGACGGGAAAAGCCATGGCCGTATTGATAGGCGTCCATGAATTGCTGACGAATCACCAGCGCCTGGTTTTCGCCCTGGGATTCGATCCGGGCCTGGGCGGCTTCGTTGAGCATCTCCATGCTCGAGGCCTTCACCAGCTCGGAGCTGTGCCCCATGCGATACAGCGAAAGACCTACCAGCAAGGTCACGATCCCCGCCAGGCACAGCCCGGCAAGCAGGGTGATTTTCCACTGGATGGAAAGTTGTCTGAGCGACATGGAGACGTCCTTATTCGATAAATATCTGAGACTTTGCACTGTAGCGGCCGAAAATCCGCTTTCTTTACGCCGTCCGACGAAATGGAATCATCCACGAACCCTGTAGGAGCCAGCTTGCTGGCGATGGCGTCCGCACAGCCAATAAAGGGTTGACTGAACCACCGCTATCGCCGGCAAGCCGGCTCCTACAGTGGGCGGTGTCGCTTCGGGGGAGATTGCGCTTTGACAAGGTGCCAGCGCTGCGGCACAGTGCGCGCCCTCTAATAAAACCCATTCCTTATCCCGCTGGCGCCTCTTCGCAGGTTTGCCGGCCGGGCTCATTTCGCTTGCCTTGAGGTAACGATGATTAATGCTGTAATTGCCGCGGTCGGCGTCATGCTGATACTCAGCCTGTCCCGCGTGCACGTTGTGATCGCGCTGATTGTCGGCGCGCTGGTGGGTGGCCTGACCGGTGGCCTGGGCATCGACGCCACCCTGAAAGCCTTCAACAGCGGCCTCGGCGGCGGGGCGACCGTGGCGCTGTCCTACGCGTTGCTCGGCGCGTTCGCGGTGGCGATTGCCAAGTCCGGCCTGGCCCATGCGCTGGCGGACAAGGCGCTGGCGATGGTCGATCGCCAGCACAGCAACGGCGGCGGTTCGGTGAAGTGGCTGCTGATCGGCCTGCTGTGGGTGGTAGCCATCGCTTCGCAGAACATTCTGCCGATACATATCGCCTTTATCCCGTTGCTGGTGCCGCCTCTTCTCTATGTGCTGACCAAGCTGCAACTGGATCGCCGGTTGATCGCCTGCGTCATGACCTTCGGCCTGATCACGCCGTACATGTTCCTGCCGGTGGGCTTCGGCAACATCTTCCTCAATGAAATTCTGTTGGCCAACGTGGCCCGCAGCGGCGTCGATATCAGTGGCATCAACGTGACCCATGCCATGGGCATTCCGGCGCTGGGCATGGTCGTCGGCCTCGCCGCTGCCTTCATCAGCTACCGCAAGAAACGCGTCTACGACCTGGCAAAGATCGAGCAGGTCGAGCAAGTCGCGGTGCAGTACAACCCGCTGAGCCTGATGGTCGCGGGTGTGGCGATTGCGGCGGCGTTCATCATTCAGCTGCTGTTGGACTCGATGATCATCGGCGCACTGGTCGGGTTTCTGATCTTCTCGGTGTCGGGCATCGTCAAGTGGCGCGACACCGATGACCTGTTCACCGAGGGGATGAAGATGATGGCGATGATCGGCTTCATCATGATCGCCGCGTCGGGGTTCGCCGAAGTGATGAAAGCCACCGGCCAGGTGCAGACGCTGGTTGAAGCGTCGGCGTCGTGGATCGGTCACAGCAAAGGCATCGGGGCCTTGTTGATGTTGCTGGTGGGCTTGTTGGTGACCATGGGCATTGGTTCGTCGTTTTCCACGGTGCCGATTCTCGCGGCGATCTTCGTGCCGTTGTGCGTGCAACTGGGGTTCAGCCCGATTGCCATCGTGTGCATCGTCGGTACGGCCGGCGCGCTGGGGGATGCGGGTTCGCCTGCCTCGGACTCGACCCTCGGCCCGACCTCCGGCCTGAACATCGACGGCCAGCATCACCACATCTGGGACACCGTGGTCCCGACCTTCCTGCATTACAACCTGCCGCTGCTGGCGTTCGGCTGGGTGGCCGCGATGGTCTTGTAAACGCCTCAAAAACCTGTAGGAGCGAGCCTGCTCGCGATGGTCTGTCAGCTGGATTGATGGCGACTGACACTCCATCGCGAGCAGGCTCGCTCCCACAGGGGGGATTGCATTGGCCACTGATTCAACTTTTGCTTGCGCGTGCCGTTAAAGCCTTTAACCACGCCAATAAAATCAAAAGAGTGAACCGTCATGCGCCTGAGCCTGAAGGCTAAAGTCCTGTCCCTTGCCGTACTCCCGGTGTTGCTCTTTGCGCTGGTCATCAGTCTGACCACGCTGTTCGTTCTGCAGGAACAGGCCCGCAAGGAGGTCGAAGAGACGCGCCAGCGCCTGCTCACCGATGCCAAGGCCACCCTGCAAAGCTACGTGGCCGTGGCCATGACCGCGATCAAGCCGCTCTACGACGCCGCGGCCCCTGGCGATGACGCCGCGCGGGCGCAGGTAATCAAACTGCTGTCGAGCATCAGCTACGGCAAGGAAGGCTACTTCTTCGGCTACGACTCCAACACCGTGCGCCTGTTCAAGGCCAACAGCCCTGAAGGCGTGGGCCAGAGCTTCAAGGACAACCGTGACCCGAACGGTGTCTACGTCAACCGCGACCTGGTGAAAGTCGCCAAGGACGGCACGCACTACCTGCAATACAGCTCGCCATTGCCCGGCAACAGCCAGGTGCTGGTGCCGAAACTCGGCTACACCGAATACCTGCCGAAGTGGGACATGGCGGTCGGCACCTCGGTCAACCTCGACGGCATCGAAGCCCAGGTGGCGGTGGTCGAGGCCAAGGTCCAGGACCGCATGGAAGGCGTGTTGCTGAGCATCATCGGCATTGCCGCCGTCGTGCTGCTGGTGATCGCCGCAGCGGGCATGCTGTTGGCCAACACCATCCTGCGTCCGCTGAACCTGATGAAAGCCAACCTCGACGACATCGCGGCGGGCGAGGGCGACCTGACCCGGCGCCTGAGCATCACCAGCCAGGATGAACTCGGCCAGCTCGCCGGCTCGTTCAACCGTTTCGTCGACAAGATCCACGGCCTGGTGCGCCAGATCACCGAAATGACTTCGCAATTGACCGGGCTGGTGAATCAGGTGTCCGATCAGGCCCAGCGCTCGGATCAGGCGATGGAGCGTCAGCGTCACGAGACCGATCAGGTCGCCACGGCGATCAACGAGATGTCAGCCGCCGCCCAGGAAGTGGCGAAGAGTGCGCAAAATGCCGCCGTCGCTGCCCAGCAGACCGACGAAGAAGGCCAGGCCGCCAAGCGTGTGGTGGCCGGCAGCATCGTCAAGATTCATGCACTGGTCGATGATATTCGCAGCAGCGGCGTGTCACTCGACAGCCTGCAAAAGGACGTGTCGTCGATTGTCAGCGTGCTCGGGGTGATCCGTTCGATTGCCGAGCAGACCAATCTGCTGGCGCTCAATGCCGCCATTGAGGCAGCCCGTGCCGGTGAGGCCGGTCGTGGGTTTGCGGTGGTGGCCGATGAGGTCCGCGCGCTGGCCAGTCGCACGCAGATCAGCACCCAGGAAATCCAGGGCATGATCGATCGCTTGCAGGCCGGTACGCAATCGGCGGTGGAAGCGATGCGCCGTTCCAGCGAAGCCGGCGACGGCACGTCGGCCCAGGCCAACGAAGCGGGGGCGTCGCTCGACACCATGGCCCAGCTGATCGCCACCATCAACTCGATGAACGCACAGATCGCCAGCGCCGCCGAAGAGCAGACCGCCGTGGCCGAAGAGATCAACCGCAGCGTGCATCAGATCGCGGTGGCCGTGGACAACGTGGCCGACGAAACCCAACTCGGCGCCCAGACCTCCCGCAGCCTGGCCGATCTCGGTCAGCGCCTGGGCAGCCTGGTCGGCCAGTTCCGCATCTGATTTGTAGGAGCCGGCTTGCCGGCGATGGCGTTGTGTCAATCAACACCAATGCCGCCTGACACAACACCACCTTGTAGGAGCCGGCTTGCCGGCGATGGCGTCGTGTCAGTCAACATCGATAGTGCCTGACACACCGCTATCGCCAGCAAGCCGGCTCCTACAGTTGTGCAATTTGTGTCAGGGCCTGTCCCAGTAGGGCACATCGCCGAAACACTCGACAAAAAAATCAATCACGGTCCGCACCTTCACCGACAACCGCCGGCTGCCCGGCCAGAGCACGGCGATCTGTTGCGGTTCGAGGCTGTTGGACACCTGATAATCCCCCAGCACCGGCACCAGCGTGCCGTTGCGCACCGCTTCACCAATCAGCCAGGACGGAAACATCACCAGCCCCAGACCTTGCTCGGCGGCCTGGGTGAGTGTGTCGGCATGGTTGCCGGTGATCGGCCCTCTCACTGAGTAAGGTGTCCACTGCTGCTGATCCTGTCGGAAAAACCAGCGCTGCTGGCCGGTCACGCCTTTGTAGGCCAGGCACTGATGGGCCGCCAGGTCTTCGGGGTGTTGCGGGACGCCATGACGCGCCAGATACGCCGGGCTGGCGGCGACCTGAAATCGATGGGGCGCCAGAATCCGCGCCTGCATACTTGAGTCATGCAGCGGGCCGATGCGAAACAGCAGATCGGCGCCTTCCTGCAGCGGATCGACGTAGCTGTCGGTCTGCTGGATATCCAGTTGCAGTTTCGGATAGCGCTCGCACAAACGCCCGAGCCAAGGCGTCAGGTGCCGTTGGCCAAACACCACCGGCGCGTTGATCCGCACCAGCCCGGTGGGTTCGCTTTGCTGTTCCTGCAAGGCTTGCTCGGCTTCCTCCAGTTGGACCAGCACCAGTCGCGCATGGTGGCCGAGCATACGCCCGGCCTCGGTGGGCGTGACTGCGCGGGTGTGGCGGTAGAGCAATTGCTGGCTCAACGCCTGTTCCATCAACTGGATCTGCCGGGAAATCGACGAGGGCGCCAGGCCCTCGCGGCGCGCGACTTCGGAAAAACTGCCATGGTCGAGCACCGCGACGAACAGCCGAAGTGCCTTGAATCCCAATTCGTTCAGGCCGTGCATGAAGAATCCTGCTGTGCGGGTTACGCAAAAGTGTTGTCAGGATGCTCCCATTTATCGCACAGCAGCGCCACCCGATAATGCCCGCCAATCTCACTGACAACGCGAATCCCTTGTAGGAGCCGGCTTGCCGGCGATGGCGTCCTCGAGATCGCTATCGCCGGCAAGCCGGCTCCTACAGGAATCGCGCGTTAATCGTTTACACAGGTGTTCTCTATGCAAACTTCTTCAATCGATATCGCTGCGGTTCCCGCGAGCAAACCCGGGCTGCGGCTGTTGCTTCTGCCGCTGGTGATCCTGGCCGGCATGGGCCTGTCCGTGGAGGCCGGGCTGCTCGGGCCGCTGGGGGTTCAGGTCGGCCATTTGTGGGCGACCCTGAGCATCTTCGGCGTCGGCTCGGCGATCCTGTTTCTCCTGCTGTTGTTCAGCGGCCCGCAAAAGGGGCCGGCCTTCAGCGACTTGCCGCGCTGGCAGTTGATCGGCGGTTTTCTCGGGCCGATCTACGTGGTGGTGCTCACCCTGGCCACGCCGCACATCGGCATTGCGATGACGATGATCGCGATCCTGTCCGGGCAGGTCGGCAAAAGCGTGCTGATCGACCACTTCGGCTGGTTCGGCGCGACCCGTAAAAAGGTCAACGATGAACGTTGGCTGGCGTTGCTGCTGATTGTGGCGGCTCTTGTTCTGATTGCTCGGGGTTAATGATGAATCTGATTATTTTGTTGGCGGTGGTCGTGGCGGCCGGTGCGGTGTTGAGTGTCCAGGCAGCGATCAACGGGCGTCTGGGCGAAACGGTCGGCGTGTTGCGTAGCAGTTTGCTGACGTTCGTGGTCGGCGCGGTGAGCACGGGTTTGCTGATCCTGTTTTTCGAGCCGGCCCATGCCGTGAGTTTGCTGGATGTGCCGAAATGGCAGCTCAGCGGCGCGTTGTTCGGCGTGGTCTACATGATGGTCATGGTGGGCGCGGTGCCTCGGGTCGGCACGGCGGTGGCGACGGTCGCGGTGATCGTCGGCCAGTTGGGCATGGGGATGTTGATCGATAACTTCGGCTGGCTGGGCAACCCGGCAATCGAGTTGTCCGGGAGCCGGATACTGGCGATGGTGTTGCTCGGGTTGGCGCTGGTGTTCATGTATCGCAGCAATACGCGCCAGGCCTGATCGCCTTTCGTTCATGCGCCGCGTTGGACAACTCCTACACTGGTAAGACGGGTTGCACGTTCAATCCCCGACGACCACCACCCCAGGAGTCAGACTCATGATCGATAGCGAAAGTATCTGCGACTGCCCGAAATGCTCCTGCAAACTGGGCCAGCATCCAATCGCCCGCCACGGCAAGCACTACTGCTGCGAGGCGTGCGCCAAACACCATGAACACGGTGAAAAATGCGCGGGCGAAGGCTGCAAGTGCGCTCAGCACTGATCGGCTGACGGTTTCACTGGTTCACTGTAGGAGCGAGCCTGCTCGCGATGGACGTCAACGATAACGCGGGTTTTCTGATTTACCGCGTCGCTCGTGAGTCCATCGCGAGCAGGCTCGCTCCTACAGAAAAGCGTGGTGTCAGCTTGCCGGGCGCCACGTGACGTTCTCAACGCCGAATTTCTCCGCCATCGGTTTCGTGGTCTTTTGCACCTTCTCCCGGCCAAAGCGCGGGATCCGACCCACGCCGGCGTCGCAGCTCGCCCAATGCCAGGCTTCCGCATTGTCCATCTTGTCCAGACGGATAATGAAAGACTTGGGGTCGCCATGAAGGGTGTATTCAATGACGAAAAGTTTTGCGTTGTTCATAAAGCCCGTATTCCTCCCTGTGGTAATAGAAGGATCGTCGGGGGTACGGAAAATTCAGTCGGATTGTCAGACGGCTGCCCCCAGTGGCGACAAGGCTTACGGCTGGTTACCATGCGGTCTCTGAAAACCCCAATGATTGCTGACCATGGCCCTTGCCGCACCCCCTGACCTGAGTGACACCGATGTGCCCGTACAACCGCTGGCGCGAACCTACCCGCGCGGGTTGTTCATCGAGCCTCACGAGCATGTCTGGGGTCAGTTGCTGTACGCGATGAGCGGCGTGATGTGGGTCGAAACACCGCATGAGGCACTGGTGGTGCCGCCGCAACGGGCGGTGTGGTTGCCGCCGGGTGTGCCCCACGGGATTCGCGTGGTCTCGGACCTGCAGATGCGCAACATCTACTTGCGGCCGTCATTGGCCGCGACGCTGGACGCCACGGTCCAGGTGATCGAAGTGGGTGGCCTGCTGCGTGAGCTGATCGTCGGGCTGGTGGAGCAGGGCGACGACGGGGCGCCGGAGTATTACGAAGCGCTGGTCGGATTGGCACTGCTGGAGCTGCGGCGGGCCAGGCGTTCGCTGTTGAAAATTCCGCTGCCGGATGATTCCGACCGGCGCCTGATGAGCCTGTGCCAGGCGGTCATGGCCGCGCCCTCGCTGGACATACCCTTCGAACAGCATGCGGAAAACGCCGGTGCCAGCGTGCGCACCCTGGCGCGGCTGTTCAAGGACGGTCTGGGCATGGGGTTCGCCGAGTGGCGGCGGCAGGTGCAACTGGCGACCGCCGCGGCCGAGTTGATCCAGGGCGTGGCCGTCAGCACGATTGCCCGGGAGCTGGGCTATTCGCCGAGTAGCTTCAGTGACATGTTCCGCCGGGAACTGGGTGTCGCGCCTTCGCAATATTCCACGAACCTGTAGGAGCGAGCCTGCTCGCGATGGTCGTTAACGATCACGCTGGATGCCTGACACCCCGCGGCACTCTCCGGTTTATCGCGAGCAGGCTCGCTCCTACAGGGTATTCGGTGTTCTCAGGGTATTTGGCAGGAATTCAGAAGTACTTGGCCGGTGCTCGCGCAGGCCGGACTTTAGACTGCGGGCATACCTCATTTGCCCACGGAGTCTGCCATGAGCTACCTCATCTCGCTGGTCATCGGTCTGGGCGTCGGTTTGCTCTACGGCGCACTGGATTTTCGTTCTCCCGCACCCCCGGCCATCGCGCTGGTCGGCTTGCTGGGCATGCTCGCCGGTGAAAAATTGTGGCCAATGGGCCGTCAACTGGTCGCTGGCTGGATCTCCTGAATTCCCTTTCCCCGTTCGATGGACACTCCCATGAAAGCATTGCAGTTCGATAAAACCGGCGACCTCTCGGCCCTGCGCTATGTCGAGGTGCCTACCCCCGTGCCCGGCGCCGATGAAGTGCTGGTGCAGATCAAGGCCGCCGGCCTCAATCCCAGCGACGTGAAAAACGTGCTGGGGCGTTTTCCCTACACCACCTTGCCGCGCATTCCCGGTCGTGATTTCGCCGGCGTCGTGGTGGAGGGCCCGCAGGCATTGATCGGTCAGGAAGTCTGGGGCACCGGCCGTGAACTGGGCTTTTTCGCCGACGGGTCCCATGCACAGTTCGTCAAATTGCCGGCCAACGGCGTGGCGCTTAAACCCACGCACCTGAGTTTCGCCCAGGCCGCCAGCCTCGGCGTGCCTTACACCACGGCGTGGGATGCACTGGAGCGCAGCCTGGTGACGGCGCAGACGCGGCTGCTGGTGATCGGCGGCGGGGCGGTCGGCAGCGCGGCGCTGGCGCTGGCCAAAGTCCGTGGCGCCCAGGTACTGGCGGCGGCGCGGCGGCCGGAGCAGGTCAAGGACTTGCAGGCCCAGGGCTATCAGACCCTGCAACTGGATAAACCCGAAGATCTGGGCGCCCAGGTGAACGCGGTCTACGCCGGCGGTGCCGACGTGATTTTCGACACCACCGGCTTCTGGCTACCGGCTTCGGTGGCCGCGTTGGCCACTTTCGGCCGCATCGCGATCATCGCCGCGCCGGTGGACGGCCTGGTGCAATTGCCGGCGCTGGCGTTGTATCGCAAGGGCGGCTCTGTCGTGGGGATCAACTCGTTGCTGTACGGCGTGCAGGCGTGTGCGGCGATGCTGGATCAGTTCGGGCAGTTCTTCGACCAGGATTTGTTGCCCTTGCCACAAGGGCTGTTCGAGTCGCCATTGGCCGAAGGGCTTGAGCGTTATGCGGAGGTGAATCAGGGGGCTGGCGACAAAGTCATCCTGCTGCCGTAACCCGCATCCTGTAGGAGCCAGCCTGCTGGCGATGGTATGTCAGTCACATTGATTGGGCTGACCCACCATCGCCAGCAAGCTGGCTCCCACAAGGGGGGGGTTATGTCGGGCAGGTTTCGCGGCCGTTATCCAGGCCTTGCTTGTAGCTGTGGCTCTGCAGGCTGGCCTTGCCGTTGTGCCAGGTCAGGGTGAGCACATACAGCGAGTCGTAGTCGCTGGACTCCCAGTCATCCGTGATGTTCTGCTTCTTGCCGACGGCTTCGCCGGCAACCTTGTTGATCAGTTCGGGCAGGTAGCCATGGGACCACGCGGTGTAGATCACCGAATTGTGGTACTTGTCGTGGAGCAGCTCGTCGGCCAGGTCGCTGGTGTCGTTGGCCGAGAAGTTGATGTTCACCGGCAAGCCAAGCTTGATCGCGCTCGGGCTGATGGTCATCAGCGGGCGAATGTAGCTGTAGGAATTATCCAGTTCGCCTTCCTCGACATTGCGGGTCGGGTTGGCGGCAAACACGTAGTTGGCCTTGCCGAATTTTTCCGGGAGCAAGGTCGCGAGGTCGATGGCGCGGTTCAGGCCCTGGCAATTGAGCTGGCCCAGGCCGCCTGCCGGTTTCTCGGCGTGGCGCAGGAATACCAGCGTCTGAGTGCCGTCCACCGGTTGGGCACGGCTTTCACTGACCTCAAGCGAGAGGAAGAGCGCGCTGACTGCCAACAGGGAGGGTAGCAAGACATACGCACGATGCTTGAAGCGTTTGGCGAAGTTCAAAAAGTTCGTCATTGGAATAAAGGGTCTTCAGCGCATTCGGTTAAGGCTGACAAACCTTTGCACCCCGAGCTCCCAGCACCGGGTGGTTTCCATGTCGTGAAGCCGGTCCGTTTCCGAAAGGGCAAAGCTCAGAGTCCACTGAAGCCCGTTTGGTTCGATTCCGGCATAGAGCGCAGCAATCTACCGATAACCTTGAACGGGTTGGAGCAAAGGTTATCGACAGGATGTTGCGGATTTATGGACACAGTACACGGGCCCGTCGCTGGAGCCGGCCGCTATCCATTGATCTTGCTAATCATCAATATCGATACGGCGGACATCGCCGCCCGCGGCCACTGCCACTATGATCGTGTCTCTCAATCTCTTCTCGGATCCTTGCGATGACCGATCTGTCCGTGTTCCCCATCACCCAAAAATGGCCGGCCCAATACCCGGAGTGGATTCAGCTCTACTCGTTGCCGACCCCCAACGGCGTCAAGGTGTCGATCATGCTCGAAGAGATCGGGCTGCCCTACGAGCCGCATCGTGTGGGCTTCGACACCAACGATCAGCTGTCGCCCGAGTTTCTTTCGCTGAACCCCAACAACAAGATCCCGGCCATCCTCGACCCCCACGGTCCGGGCGACAAGCCGCTGGCGCTGTTCGAATCCGGGGCGATTCTGATCTACCTCGCCGACAAGAGCGGTCAATTGCTGGCCCAGGAATCGGCGGCACGCTACGAGACGATCCAGTGGCTGATGTTCCAGATGGGCGGCATCGGACCGATGTTTGGCCAGCTCGGTTTTTTCAACAAGTTCGCCGGCAAGGACTACGAAGACAAACGACCACGGGACCGCTATGTCGAGGAGAGCAAGCGTCTACTAAGCGTGCTCGACGGCCGCCTGCAAGGGCGCGACTGGATCATGGGCGAACGCTACACCATCGCTGACATCGCCACATTCCCGTGGGTACGCAACCTGATCGGTTTCTATGAGGCGGGCGATCTGGTGGGCATCAAGAACTTCCCGAATGTGACGCGGGTGCTGGAGCGCTTCCTGGCACGGCCGGCGGTGATTCGCGGGCTGGAAATTCCCAAGCCAGTCTCCAACTGACCACGATCCCTGTAGGAGCCAGCTTGCTGGCGATGGCGGCCAATCAGTCAGCATTGATGTGCCTGACACACCGCGATCGCCAGCAAGCTGGCTCCTACAGGGGGATTGTTGCTGACACGGTAAGGGTTTTTCCTTGGCCGGGGTTTGTGCCCGGCGCCGCACAGGGCATAAGCTTTCGCCCCCTTTACGACTTTCGTCTCGTACCGTTTTTTCAGGAAAATTCATGTCCAGTCAGTTCCCCGAAGCACGTCCACGCCGTCTGCGCCGCAATGCGAGCCTGCGCAGCCTGTTCCAGGAAACCGAGTTCACTTTGAACGACCTGGTGCTGCCGATCTTCGTCGAAGAAGAAATCGACGATTTCGTGCCGATCAAAAGCATGCCCGGCGTGATGCGCATTCCCGAGTCAAAACTGGCCGGCGAGATCGAGCGTTATGCCCGGGCCGGGATCAAGTCGGTGATGACCTTCGGTGTGTCCCATCACCTGGACAGCAGCGGCAGCGACACCTGGAACGACAACGGCCTGGTCTCGCGCATGGCACGCATCGCCAAGGACGCCGTGCCGGAGATGATCGTCATGTCCGACACCTGCTTCTGCGAATACACCGACCACGGCCATTGCGGCGTATTGCACAACAATGAAGTCGACAACGACCAGACCCTGATCAACCTCGGCAAACAAGCGGTGGCCGCGGCCCGCGCCGGTGCCGATGTGATTGCCCCATCGGCGGCGATGGACGGGCAGGTCCAGGCGATTCGCCGGGCCCTGGATCAGGCTGGTTTCACCCAGACCGCGATCATGGCCTACTCGACCAAATTCGCCTCCGCACTCTACGGCCCGTTCCGTGAAGCCGGCGGCAGCGCGCTCAAGGGCGACCGTAAAAGCTACCAGATGAACCCGATGAACCGCCGCGAAGCGGTGCGTGAATCGCTGATGGACGAACAGGAAGGCGCCGACGCGCTGATGGTCAAGCCGGCCGGCGCGTACCTGGACATCATCCGGGATATCCGCGAGGTCTCGCGCCTGCCACTGTCGGCGTACCAGGTGAGCGGCGAGTACGCGATGATCAAGTTCGGCGCACAGGCCGGCGCCATCGATGAGGACCGCGTGGTGCGCGAAAGCCTCGGCGCGATCAAGCGCGCGGGGGCGGACCTGATCTTCACCTACTTCGCGATGGACCTGGCGCTGGCCGGGATTTAAAACCCACCACCCATCCAATGTGGGAGCGAGCCTGCTCGCGATTGCGGTGTATCAGACACATCAATTTTGAATGTGCCGCCGTCTTCGCGAGCAGGCTCGCTCCCACATTTGGATTGGGTGAATCAGTGAGGGCCGAAGTACGGCCGGATCCCGCGATCCCGGAAGTACCGCTCGATCACCTTCGGGTCCGAATTCGTCTCCGCCACTGCCACATAGGTGTCCGGCCGCAACAGGTAGAACCCGTTGCGCCCCAGGCCCGCCGCTTCAAACGCCGGTCGCCAGTCAAATACATGCAGCGGCAAATGATGTTCGTTGCACCAGGCGATCATTTCGTCGCTGGTGTCGCCGTACACATGCACTTGCCAGCACGGGCATTTCAACGGCCCGAAATTGTCGCCTTCACCGTCATGGGCCCACGGCAGCCGGTCGCCGCCATGTACGTGTCCGGCGACTCCGTTGCTCAGCGGCATCCCGCGATAGTTGAGGGTGATCTGCGACACGGTGCGGAACAGAAACTCGCGCGACGCCTCGAACGACGCCATTTTCGGCAGCAGGAACGGCGCCAGGCGCGTGCGCAGCAAGTCGGCCATGCGCCCTTCAGCGGTGACGAAGCTGAACACCCGGTCGGTGGTGGCGACCAGTTTGCGGGCAAACGCGATGCGCTCGGTTTCATACGTATCGAGCAGATGCGGGGCCGCGCCACCGCTCAGCACCGCCGCGATTTTCCAGGCGAGGTTGATGGCATCGCCAATCCCGGTGTTCATGCCCTGACCGCCGGCGGGGCTGTGAACGTGGGCCGCGTCGCCCAATAAAAACGCGCGCCCGCGGCGGAAGTGATCGGCCACGCGATGGTGCACGCGGTAGGTCGAGAACCAGTTCACCTGTTCGATCTGCACCTTCAGGTGTTCGATGGCGCGGCTGCTGACGTCTTCGAACTGCAGGGTTTCGGCGTGCTCGGCGCGGTCATCGCGAACCGTGCCGATCAACCGCGCACGGCCTTCACCGGCCAACGGAAACACCGCGAGGAAATCCGCTTCATCGAGGTCCAGGTGCAATTCGCCATTGAGCGCAGGGCCGCTGGCCTGCACGTCGGCGACGTAGAAAATCTGCTGGTAGGTGCCACCGGGAAAACCGGTGTCGAGGGTTTTGCGCACCATCGACCGGGCGCCGTCGCAACCGGCGAGGTAACAGGTCTGGCAGGTTTCCTGCTGGCCATCCGGCAGGCGCAGCCGCGCGCTGATGCTGTCGCCGGTTTCCTCGAAACTCTCCAGTTCAGTGTTGCGCTCGACCTGAATGCCCAAAGTTTCCAGGCGCTCGATCAGCAGCCGTTCATGCTCGTCCTGGGGGAATATTTCGAGGAATGCGTAAGGCGTCAGGCCTTCACCGACGCGGCTCAGCGGCAACCGCGCCACCGGTTCACCCTTGACCCAGAAGTTGGCCGCCGCCACGCGGTGGCCGCGCTGAATCACGGCGTCGCTGAGGCCGAGCTGCTGATACAGCTCCAGCGTTCGCGCCTGCACCGCCAGCGCTCGGGAAGTGGTGCCGGGTGCTGATGTCTTGTCGACAATCCGTGCGCGGATCCCCAGTTTGCTCAGCCACAACGCAAGCACCAGCCCGGTGGGGCCGGCGCCGATGATCAGTACGTCGCTACGGTTCACAAGCCTGTCCTCCTCGGCGTTTGGCTCAAGTATGGTTCAGTCGATGAGGGCCGGTGGACGGCCCGCCCAACGGAAAAAGACCGAGTAGGAGCCGGCTGTGTTTTTTGAGGGAACAGTACCGGGGCGGCATAGTCATAGCCTGCGCCATGCCATTGATCGTATGGTTAACCCGGTCCAACGGATTTGATGGAGCACCATGCAAGCCAATCGATTGATCATGAGCGTCGCGGCGCTGTTGGTGCTGGCCGGTTGCGGGACGCAGCGCACCCAGGAAGCGCCTGCACGCAAACCCGATGAGGTCAAGGCCGAAATCGTGCGCCTGCTGCCGGCTAAAACCGTGGATCGTCAGGGCTGGGCCACGGACATTTACGCCGCCTTCGCTGCGCAGAATATCTATCCCTCCACGCAAAACCTGTGTTCCGTACTGGCGGTGACCGAGCAGGAGTCGACCTTTCAGGTGGACCCGCCGGTGCCGGGCCTGGGCAAGATCGCCCGGGATGAAATCGACCGTCGTGCCGCCAAAGTCCACATCCCCAGCCTGCTGGTGAGCGGGGCGTTGCAGGTGCGCTCGAGCAACGGAAAAAGCTACAGCGACCGCCTCAATGCCGCGCGCAGTGAAAAAGAATTGAGTGCGATTTTCGATGATTTCATCGGCATGGTGCCCATGGGGCGCTCGCTGTTCGGTGGTTTCAACCCGGTGCACACCGGTGGGCCGATGCAGGTCAGCATCGATTTCGCCGAGCAGCAGGCGCGCAATTATCCGTACACGGTGGATGGCACGATTCGCCATGAAGTGTTCAGCCGGCGCGGCGGCATGTATTTCGGCATCGCTCACTTGCTGGGGTATCCGGTGAGCTACCAACAACCGCTGTACCGCTTCGCCGATTTCAACGCTGGTTGGTATGCGAGCCGCAATGCCGCGTTTCAGAATGCGGTGAGCCGTGCGTCGGGCATTCCGCTGGCGCTGGACGGCGACCTGGTGCGCTACGACTCGATCATGCCCGGCACCACGGAATTGGCCGTGCGCACCCTGGGCAAGCGCCTGGACATGCGCAACCCGGCGATACGGGATCAACTGGAGAAGGGCAAAAGCCTTGAGTTCGAGGACACCCGGCTGTATCAGCGGGTCTTTGAACTGGCCGAAGAGGCCGAAGGTCGCGCGTTACCGCGAGCGGTATTGCCGGGGATTGTGCTGGAAAGTCCGAAGATCACCCGCAAACTCACGACGGCGTGGTTTGCCAAGCGCGTGGATGAGCGATATCAGCGTTGCATGGCGAAAGCGGGGAAGTGATCGTTTTCATGACGGTATAAAAAGTGGGCGAGGCGCGTACCTGTGTAGGAGCGAGCCTGCTCGCGAAAAAACGTCGGACAAAGCGTTCAATCAGGCAACACGCGTCATCGTTGACGTCCATCGCGAGCAGGCTCGCTCCCACAGGGTTTTACAGCCATTCTCATACTGCGCGGCTTTCGATCAGGCGGTCGGAGCCACCTTCGGCGACGCGGCGATCGATCAGGCGATCGGAGCCACCTTCGGCAACGCGGTTTTCGATCAGGCGGTCGGAGCCACCTTCAGCAACGCGGCGCTCGATCAGGCGATCCGAACCACCTTCAGCCACACGATTCTCGATCAAACGATCAGAACCACCCTCGGCCACACGGCTTTCAATCAACCGATCCGATCCGCCTTCAGCGATCATCGTACGGGCATGAGGCGCGGCAAAAGCGTTAACTGCAAAAACCGAGAAAGCGATGCTGAGGAGGATTTGGCGTTTCATGATGGTGTGCTCCGGGGTGTTATTGGTTGGTATGGAGCTGATGTTACGCCGCACGATTTTTAAGAGAACTTCATTGACGTGATGGTGAACATCGACGGCAGTGATGAATCGGATGGCTTCCCCTGTGTGGTGATGATCGGCGGTTGCGATCAGATGACTTTCACCGCCCGGCCGATGAACTGAATTGGTCCGGTCGGCTTGCCGATCGGCGAGCCGTTGGGGTTTTCCAGGGTCAGTTCGAACAGTTGGTTCGGTTCCAGCGGCGGCAGTTTGTCCAGCGGCACCGACAGGGTTTGACCCGGCTTGACCAGACCCAGCGACACCGGCCCTTGCCAGCCTTCAGCCTTGGTCCAGAACTCCAGCGCTTTGTCTGCCGGAACCTCGGCAACCCCCAGCGGAATCAGCTGGATCTCCTGGCGGTTGCTGGCCTGAATTACCCAACCCGGCGCTTTGTCCTGCGGCGCGACCAGCACCACCAGATAGGTCGGTTTGACCGTGGCCTGGGTCAGCAGCAACGCGCCGAGCAGCAACGTCGCCGCCAGCCCCGCACCGGCGAGACCGCGCCACAGCGGCAGGCGGTTCCACCAGGATGACAGATCGACCGTTGGCGCCATGGGTTGTCGGCTCAACGCGTTGACGCTGCGCTCGATGCGTTGCCACAGGTGGTGCGACGGGTTTTCCGGCTCGGCGAGGTCGGTCAGGCCCAGCAGGCGCCGTTCCCAGGTATCGACCGCCGTGCGCAGTTCGGCGTCGTCGTGCAGGCGTTGTTGAACCTCGCTGCGCTCTTCGGCCGAGAGCGTGCCCAGCACGTATTCGCTGGCCAGTTCGTCGCGTTCGTCCGGGCTTTCATCCGCAGGGCGAGTGGTCATCCCATGCACTCCCGCAAGGCCGTCAGGCTCCGTTTGATCCAGGCTTTGACGGTGCCCAGCGGGGTGCCGAGCTTGTGTGAAATCTGCGCGTGGGAATAACCGTCGACGTAGGCATGCAGGATGCAAGTGCGCCTGGAGGGTTCAAGCTGTTCCAGGCACCGATGAATGCGTGATGAGTGCACGTCGGCATCAAAAGTTTCAGCGTCGTTTTGCACGTCGATATCGCCCTGGATCTCGCGGCTGTTGTCGCGGATGAAATTGAGCGCCAGATGCCGGGTCAAACTGAACATCCAGCCCCGCGCCGACCCCCTTGCCGGGTCGAAACCGGCGGCGCCGGTCCAGATCTTGAGGAACGCATCGTGGACGATGTCTTCGGCCAGCGCGGTGTCGCGCACCAGGCGTTTGGCCACTCCGAGCAGCCGCGGGCTTTCCTGCACGTACAAATCCCGCAGGGCCTGACGCTCGCCCCGGCCGCAGGCGGCGAGACGGGCTTCATAGTCGAAAATGGGTTCGGGCAATGACACAGATCTCAGCCGTTATGTGTGGGCAGTCCGAATGCAATCTAGCAAACAATCAGGAACCTTGTAGGAGCCAGCTTGCTGGCGATAGCGGTGTGTCAGTCCACACGTTCATTGGCTGGACGGACGCCATCGCCAGCAAGCTGGCTCCTACAAGGGATTGCGTGGGGCAGGTGGGTTAGCTGGCCGCCCAGAAAATGTAATCCGCCTGGTACTTCACCACTTCCTGCTTGCCCTTGTTGGCCGCCGTGCATTCGGCGCTTGGCGCGACGCCACCCTTGAGCGCCACGCGCTGGATGTAACTGACGCCGCTCATCGCGCCTTTGCCTTCGGCCGGGTTGGCCTTGACCAGTTGATAAGGCAGGTTGCCGGGACTCGACGGCGCGACGGCCAGTTGGGTGCCGGTGACTTTCGAGCCGTCCTTCGCTTGCCAGGTGGCCGGTGGTCCGAAATAGGTGCCGACCTGCTTGCCGCTGCGATCATTGAGTACTGCTTTGGGGCCGACGAAGAACCATTCGGTCTGCCCGGCGGCATTGGCCTTGTCGCGGCATTCGTAAGTAATCTCGCCGACCCCGGTGGTTTCCAGGGCGACCTTGTGCCCGTCCGGCACCTTGATGCTGTCGGGCAGGGCGGTCTGGGCCAGGGCCGCTGGGGCGGTGGCAAGCAAACCGGCAAGGCAAATCAGCTGTCTGGCGTTCATGAACATCTCTCCGCTCGTGAGTATTCCGTCATGCAGCAAAAGGAGCTGCTACTGGTACTACCCGTCGGAAAGCGATTTGGATGCACGCCTGAAAAAGAAATTTTCAGGCGCAGTCAGCGTCAGCTGCTACAAAGAGAACACGCAATGGAGGTGTTTATGTACCAGCTCTACGGACACAGGAACTCCGGCGCCGCCGCGATCGAAGCCGCCCTGGAACTCTGCGAAATCCCGTACCGCTTCATCGACGTTGAATCGTCCACGGAGGCGGCCCAGGCCCTTGAGAAACTCAATCCGCTCAAGCAGATCCCGACCTTGCAGCTGCCCGACGGCAGCATTCTCACCGAGAGTGCGGCGATCCTGATTCACCTCGGGCTGACGTTTCCCACGTCTCAATTGCTGCCGGACGATGCCGCCGAGCGCGATCAGGCCATCCGTGGCCTGGCGTACATCGTCAGCAATTGTTATGCGGCGATCGGCGTCATCGACTATCCCGAACGCTGGTTGCAGGTGGCGGACAAAACTTCCAGGGATAACCTCGTGGCCGGTGCTCGCCAGCGATTGCACTGGAGTTGGGAGGTGTTTGCCGATCAGTTTTCGGGGGAGTTGTACCTGGGGGACGAGACGCCGGGGGCGCTGGACCTGCTGGCGGCGGTGATTTCGCGGTGGGCGGGGAGTCGGGAGCATTTGCGCAGCGCCAGACCGGGGTTTTTTGCCTGGCTTGAGCGTATTGACCGGCATCCGACGCTGGCGCCGGTGTTTGCGCGGCATTGGCCCGCCTGAACTGGCCGGCCTGAACACCATCGGTCAACTGTAGGAGCCGGCTTGCCGGCGATGGCGATGGGTCAGTCGACACATTTTTATCGTCTGATACGACGCTATCGCCGGCAAGCCGGCTCCTACAATGGCTCGCATTACTCGCCGCGGATGTACTGCTCCAACTGCCGGATCAGTTCAGCCTGTTCGGCAATGGCTTCCTTGACCAGGTCGCCGATCGACAGCAAGCCGATCAGCTTGCCGTTCTCCACCACCGGCAAGTGACGCAAACGCTTGTCGGACATGATGCCCAGGCACGTGTCGACGGTTTGATGAGTGTCCACGGTAATCACCGGCGACACCATGATGTCGCGCACCGGCGTGCCGACCGAAGAGCGACCATGCAGCACCAGTTTGCGCGCGTAGTCGCGTTCACTGATGATGCCCAGCACTTCGTCGTTCTCCACCACCAGCAAGGCGCCGACGTTCTTCTCGGCCATCTTCATCAGTGCTTCGAGCACCATGTGATCAGGCTTGATCTGGTGCACTTCCTGATTTTTCTGATCTTTCAACTTGAGCAGTTGGGCGACGGTTTTCATGGTGGCTTCTCGGGTGTTGTCGTTGTCCTTGAAGAATCGTAGACCCGAGCGCCGAGGGCAAGGCGGAAAACGGCAGATAACGCGCAAAAAACGTCATTCAGCGATTTTTCTTCGATAAACCTCACATTTTGAACCCACCACCGACCTGTAGGAGCTGGCTTGCCAGCGATGGTCGTCAACGATAACGCGTGCTGACTGGTTAAACGCGGTGGGTTGGAGTCCCTCGCTGGCAAGCCAGCTCCTACAAGGGGCCGCATTCCAGATCAGGCGTTCACAGCTATCGGCGGGAATGACGCGTAGAATTGCGCTCTGAATCGGATGTGAGGTTGCAGTGGTGGATTTACAGCGGGGCTTCGTCCTGACCCGGCATTGGCGCGATACCCCGAGCGGTACGGAAGTCGAGTTCTGGCTGGCGACCGATACCGGTCCCCGGTGCATCCGCCTGCCTCATCAGCCGTCGGTGGCGTTCATCCCGGCCGAGCAGCGCGAACAGGCGGAACAAGTGCTGCGCGGCGAAAAAAACGTCGAGTTGAAACCCCTGGCCCTGCAGGATTTCGAGCATCGCCCGGTGCTTGGTCTGTATTGCCAGCAGCACGGTCAGTTGATGCGCCTGGAAACCGCGCTGCGCAAGGCCGGCGTCGAGCTGTTCGAGGGCGACGTGCGCCCGCCGGAACGCTACATGATGGAGCGCTTCATCACCGCGCCGGTCGTTTTCGGCGGTACGCCCGGCTCCGATGGTCTGCTGCTCGACGCGCAGATGAAGCCCGATCCCGATTACCGCCCGGCACTCAGGCTGGTGTCCCTGGACATCGAAACCACCGCTCAAGGCGATCTGTATTCCATCGCCCTGGAAGGCTGTGGCGAACGCCAGGTCTATATGCTCGGCCCACCGAATGGCGACGACAGCGCGGTGGATTTTCAGCTCGAATACTGCGACTCGCGAACCCTGCTGCTGAAGAAGCTCAACGAATGGTTCGCCCGCCACGACCCCGACGCGATCATCGGCTGGAACGTCGTGCAGTTCGATCTGCGCGTGCTCCACGAACACGCCCGGCGTCTGGCGGTGCCGCTGAAACTGGGGCGCGGCGGCGAAGAAATGCAATGGCGCGAGCATGGCAGCCGCAACCATTACTTCGCCGCGGCGGCCGGACGCTTGATCATCGACGGTATCGAATCCTTGCGTTCGGCGACCTGGAGCTTTCCTTCCTTCAGCCTGGAAAACGTCGCGCAAACCCTGCTCGGCGAAGGCAAGGCCATCAGCACGCCGTACCAGCGCATGGACGAAATCAACCGCATGTTCGCCGAGGACAAACCGGCCCTCGCCACCTACAACCTCAAGGACTGCGAACTGGTCACGCGGATTTTCGCCAAGACCGAATTGCTGAAATTCCTCCTGGAACGGGCCAGCGTCACCGGGTTGCCGGCGGATCGCAGCGGTGGTTCGGTGGCGGCGTTCACGCACCTGTACATGCCGCTGATGCACCGCCAGGGTTTCGTCGCGCCCAACCTCGGGACCAAACCGGCGCAGGCCAGTCCCGGCGGATTTGTCATGGATTCGCAGCCGGGGCTCTACGAATCGGTGCTGGTGCTCGACTACAAAAGCCTCTATCCGTCGATCATCCGCACCTTCCTCATTGACCCGGTGGGGCTGATCGAAGGCTTGAAGCATCCGGACGACAGCGACTCCGTCCCCGGTTTTCGCAGCGCGCGGTTTTCCAGAACCCGGCATTGCCTGCCGGCGATTGTCGCTCGGGTCGCCGAGGGCCGGGAAACCGCCAAGCGCGAACACAACGCGCCCTTGTCCCAGGCGTTGAAGATCATCATGAACGCCTTCTACGGCGTGCTCGGCTCCAGCGGTTGCCGCTTCTTCGACACGCGCCTGGCCTCGTCGATCACCTTGCGCGGGCACGAAATCATGCTGCGCACCCGCCAATTGATCGAAGCCCAAGGCCACACGGTGATCTACGGCGACACCGACTCGACGTTCGTCTGGCTGCGCCGCGCCCACGGTCAGCAGGAAGCGGCGCAGATTGGCCACGCCCTGGTGGACCACGTCAACCAGTGGTGGCGCGAGCATGTGCGACAGGAATACGGGCTGGAAAGCGCATTGGAGCTGCAGTTCGAAACCCACTACAAACGATTTCTGATGCCGACCATCCGCGGGGCCGAGGAGGGCAGCAAGAAACGTTACGCCGGGCTGGTGACACGCGCCGATGGCAGTGACGAGATGGTCTACAAGGGACTGGAAACCGTGCGCACCGACTGGTCGCTATTGGCCCGGCAATTCCAGCAGGAGCTGTACACGCGAATCTTCCATCGCCAGCCCTATCAGGATTACGTGCGCGACTACGTACACAAGACCCTGGCCGGCGAGTTCGATGATCGGCTGGTCTACCGCAAGCGTCTGCGCCGAACCCTGGACGACTACGAACGCAACGTGCCGCCGCATGTGCGCGCGGCGCGGATGGCCGACGAGTTCAACGACCAGCAGGGCCGCCCGCGGCAATACCAGAACGGCGGCTGGATCAGCTACGTCATCACCGTAGCCGGGCCCGAACCGCTGGAAATCCGCAGTGCGCCCATCGACTACGACCATTACGTCACCCGCCAGCTGCAGCCGGTGGCGGATGCGATCCTGCCGTTCGTGGACGACGACTTCTCAACCCTGATTGGTGGGCAGCTGGGTCTGTTTTGAGTCCAGCAGCGACAGCGTCCAGTCGTCCGGAATGCCATGGAAGTGCCGCAGCAACGCTTGATGGAACAGACTGTCACCCGCCGCGAACTGGGCGAAGAGGGTCATCGAGGAGCGGAATTTCAGATTGTCCGGATGGCCGAAAATCTCGATGATGGAGCGCTCCGGAATATCCAGCACTAATTGCGTGCAGGCCCGTAGCCTCGGGCCCAGAACCGCATGATGGAGGTAGGCCGCTGCTTCCGCGCCGGAACGGATCGCGAAATGCTGCGACATTTCGCTGCCTCCCAGGCCGGTGAATTGAGGAAAGATGAACCACATCCAGTGGCTGCGTTTGCGGCCTGCGCCGAGTTCGTTTTGCACACGCTCGAACACCGGGTCCTGCGCCTGGATGAAGCGTTGCAGATTAAAGGCGTCGAGCTGATCGGTGCTTCTCATGAGAAGCCCTCTGACAGAACTGCGATGGCTCAGACCATGGCCAGTCGCTGTTTACTGTGTGGCGCGCGAAACGCTTGGTCCAGCGCCTCCAGATCCCCGACTTCAAGTTGCAATTGCGCGGCTTGCGCATTCCGGTGCACGTGTTCAGGCCGGACCGCTTTGGGGATGGCGATTACACCATCCTGTCGCAGAATCCATGCCAGCGCTACCTGCGCCGGTGTTGCCGCGTGACGGGCGGCGACTTTGTTCAGCGTCGGGTGGGCCAGTAATTGCCCGCCCTGGCCGATAGGGCAGTACGCCATCAATGGCTGCCGATGCTGCTGGCACCATGGCAACAAATCAAATTCTATGCCGCGTTCTTCCAGGTTGTAGAGCACCTGATTGGTGGCGCAGGCCGGGGCGGCCAGTTCCTGTAGGTCATTGACATCGAAATTGGACACGCCCCAACGGCCGATCTTGCCGTCTTCGCGCAGGCGTTCGAAGGCTTCGACGGTTTCCTCAAGGGGATACTGGCCGCGCCAGTGCAGCAGGTACAAATCGATGTAGTCGGTGTTCAATCGGCGCAGGCTGCGCTCGCAAGCCTGGGGGATGCCTTTGCAACTGGCGTTGTGCGGGTAGACCTTGCTGACGAGGAAGACCTGATCGCGCAGGCCGGCGATTGCTTCGCCGACCACTTCTTCGGCGCCACCCTCGGCGTACATTTCGGCGGTGTCGATCAGGGTCATGCCCAGTTCGATGCCCAGGCGCAGCGCGGCGACCTCGTCGGCTTGCTTGGTTGGATCTTCGCCCATGCGCCAAGTGCCTTGTCCGATGATGGGAACCTGGACGCCGGCGAGTTCGAGGGTGCGCATGAATGCCTCCTTTGTGTTGTTTTAGGGATACTTCGGTTGGCAGCAGGATAGCTTATGGGTTCCCTTGGGTTGGGTTCTGGTATGTGTGAATATCCGTTGCTTCGGTAACGGCTTCTATTGGTTTCGCCCTTACGGCGAGTTACTTGGAAAAGCGCCAAGTAACCAAGCGCTCTTGCCCCTTTCGTTCGGTGCCTCGCTAAGGCTCGGCATTCCCTCGTTCCGGTCCTGCTCCGTGGGCCCGCCGCGATCGGCCATCCCTGGCCGTGCGCGGCTAACCCGGCATCCATGCCGGGTTGCCCACTGCGCAGAACCTCCACTCGGCCTCTCGAGGGGGCGACCACCGCCACAGCCGTCGAGGCGGCCTTAAAGCCGACCTGGCTCTCTGGTGTCTGCGTTCCCTCATTCCGGATATGTACACCGCCCCCCGTGTAGGAGCTGGCTTGCTGACGATTTACGTTAACGATGACGCGGGCTGTCTGGATAAACGCGGTGCCCGGGCGTTTTTCGCGAGCAGGGCTCGCTCCTACAGAAAATCGGGTTCGTACGGTCAAAACTGTAGGAGCCGGCTTGCTGGCGATGGACGTCAACGATGACGCGGGATGCCTGAATCAACGCGGTGTCTGGGCGCTTTTCGCGAGCAGGGCTCGCTCCTACAGGGGATCGGGTTCGTACGGTCAAAACTGTAGGAGCCAGCTTGCTGGCGATGGACGTCAACGATGGCGCAGGGCGGTCTGGATGAGCGCGGTGTCCGGGCGTTTTTCGCCAGCAAGCCGGCTCCTACAGGGATTGGGTTCACACGGTCAAAACTGTAGGAGCCAGCTTGCTGGCGATGGACGTCAACGATGGCGCGGGCTGTCTGGATGAGCGCGGTGTCCGGGCGTTTTTCGCCAGCAAGCCGGCTCCTACAAGGGATCGGGTTCACACGGTCAAAACTGTAGGAGCCAGCTTGCTGGCGATGGACGTTAACGATGACGCGGGCAGTCTGGAGGAACGCGGTGTCTGGGCGTTTTTCGCGAGCAGGGCTCGCTCCTACAAGGGATTGGGTTCACGCGGTCAAAATTGGAGGAGCCGGCTTGCTGGCGATGGACGTCAACGATGACGCGGGCTGTCTGGATGAACGCGGTGCCTGGGCGTTTTTCGCCAGCAAGCTGGCTCCTACAGGGATCGCGTACGCTTTTGATTTTCACCACTCATCAGGCCTAGCGTTAGCTCGCCTTGGCTTTTGATCTTGCGGTGCACGCCCCCCGAGAGGCCGAGTGGAGGTTCTGCGCAGTGGGCAACCCGGCATGGATGCCGGGTTAGCCGCCCCCGGCCATGGATGGCCGATGGCGGCGGGCCCACGGAGCAGGACCGGAGCGAGGGAATGCCGAGCCTGGGCGAGGCACCGAACGAATGGGGCAAAAGCGCTTGGTTACTTGGCGCTCTTCCAAGTGACTCGCCGTAAGGGCGAAATCATTAGCCGCCGTTACCGCAGCAACGGATATTCACCCAAAGCCCCAAAGCCCCCCTAACGAGCCGAAAACTTAAACACCGTGCTCTGGCTATAAGTCTTCCCCGGATCCAGCCGCGCACTCGGAAAGCCCGGCTGATTCGGCGCATCCGGATAATGCTGAGTCTCCAGCGTAAATGCACTCCAGTGCGCATACGTCTTGCCCGCCTTACCCTTCACCGAACCATCGAGAAAATTGCTGGTATAAAACTGCACACCCGGCTCAGTCGTATACAGCTGCAAACGCCGCCCGGATTGTGGATCGCTGACATCGGCCGCCAGTTTGCCCAGATCCCCCTTGGCATCCAGCACCCAGTTGAAATCGAAGCCACCCTGTTTCGGTTCAGCAAATTTCAACTGCGGATGATCCGCCTTGATGTGCTTGCCAATCGCTGTCGGTTGGGTGAAATCCATCGGCGTACCCGCCACCGGTGCAATCTCGCCGGTCGGGATTAACGTACCGTTGACCGGTGTGTAATGGCTGGCATGCAAGGTCGCGACCTGCTGCAACACGTCGCCATTGCCCGCGCCGGCCAGGTTGAAATAGCTGTGGTTGGTCAGGTTCAACACCGTGGGTTTATCCGTGGACGCCTTGTACTCGATGCGCAACTCGTTTTGCTCATTGAGGCTGTAAGTCACCTCGGTCTTCAGGTTGCCGGGAAAACCCATCTCGCCGTCCGCCGACAGGTACGTCAGGGTCACGCCCACCGAGTCCTTGCCTTTGACCGGCTCGGCTTTCCAGACCCGTTTGTCAAAACCCACCGGCCCGCCGTGCAGTGAATTCGGGCCGTCATTGAGCGGCACCTGGAAGCGCTTGCCGTCGAGTTCGAACGCGCCGTTGGCCAAGCGGTTGCCGAAGCGTCCGATGGTTGCGCCAAAGTAGGCCTTGCCGCTCTGATAACCCTGCACGTCATCGAAACCGAGCACCACGTCCTCGGACTTGCCGTGTTTGTCCGGCACGGCGAGGGCCTGCAGTGTCGCGCCGTAGGTAATGACGGTGGCCTGCATGCCATGGCTGTTGCGCAGCACGTATTGCTCGACGGGCGTGCCGTCACTGGTTTTGCCGAAGGTTTTGTGTTCGCTGGACAGGCCGGCGGCCTGGGCGCTGAGGGTGGCGATCATCAGGGACAGTCCAAGGATGCAAAGAGGGTGTCGGGATTGAAGCATGGTTGACCTTCCTTTTTGTTTTTTATAAGTAGTCATACTAGTTATCGATGTTCAACTCGATAAGGAAGGATTTATAGCTGGTTCTGGCGAAATCGCTAAAATAAAGTATGACTAATGTGTTGGCCATTCAGATTTGTAAACGGTTAGCACCGCACTTTTTCGTTATCCATGGCTCTATCCTTGGCAGCCAGCGGCGATTCCCTCTGCCGGCCCATGCCCAAGTTCAAGCACCCATGGCCCGAGTTTTACCCCTCACCGCTGTGCACATCCGCCGCCATTGCCTGCTGCTTGCCGTCCTGTCGATGCTGTTCACTGGCGGATGCAGCCAGCAGCAAGGCCGGGACATCGTCAGCCAGTTTCGTGAAGGCCGGCCGCAGGAATTCCTCCAGACCAGCGTCGACCGCATGGCCACTCTGGCGATGCGCGATAACCTCGACAGCCTCTATCTGCTCATGGGCAAGCTCTACCTGCGTAATCCGCAGGAGCTGAAAAAATCCGGTTTCCTCGACGCGCGCACGGCGGTCAAACAAGTGCGCATGGCCATCGAACAGCAACAACCGCTGCCGACGCTGGGGGGCAAGAAGGATCTGGCGGCGCTGAGTTACGCCATGAGTCCGGAGTTTCTCGGCGACCGGGTCGGTGCGTTCATCTATGCCATCGGCAGCATGCTGGTCACCGCGCATGGCAACCGGCTGGAGTTCTACATGACCGATGCGATCAACCCGACCTTCGTCAACAACGCCGCGCGCAACATCGAGAAAGCCACCTGGATCCTCAGCCAGCGGCAGGACAAGAACGGCGAACTCCTGCTGTTTTCCAACGAGATCTCGGAGGAGGGCAGCAACCTGAGTTTCGCCGTGGAGTTCGGCAAAATCACCGCACGCCTGGACCTGCTGACCCAGATGCTCGACGAGCGCTACCGGCGGATCGGCCTGAACTATGCGCAGAGCCTGCTGTTCCTCAACTTCCTCCCCGTCCAATAAATCTCACACCTGTAGGAGCCGGCTTGCCGGCGATGGCGTCCGCACCGGCGATGCACATCTTGAGGGCCTCATCGCCGGCAAGCCGGCTCCTACAAGTGCTCTTCGGTATAACGATAGACCGCATCGTTCTAAGTGGTTATAAGAAAAATCGCTATCCTGCGGGCCAGTTTTTTCATGCGTTTGTGCGGGCGTGTTAATGGATTTGGTCAATTTCGGTTTGGTGGTGGCGGGTTTGGTGGTGGGCTTCATCGTCGGCATGACCGGCGTGGGCGGCGGCTCGCTGATGACGCCGATCCTGCTCTGGTTCGGCATCAACCCGGCGACGGCGGTGGGCACGGACCTGCTGTACGCGGCGATCACCAAGTCCAGTGGCGTGCTGGTTCATCGCAAGAACAAGAACATCGACTGGGCCATCACCGGCTGGCTGACCCTCGGCAGCGTGCCGGCGGTGGCGCTGACGTTGTGGTTCCTCAGCAGCCTGCAAACGTCCCCCGACGCCATGAATGCTGTGATCAAACAGGCGCTGGGCTTTGTGCTGTTTGCCACCGCGCTGGCGATTTTCTTCAAGAAACGCTTGCTCGATTTCGCCCACAAGCGCGCAGGCGGCACCTACAACCCGAGCGGCAAACGCTTGAACGGGCTGACCGTGATCACCGGTCTGGTCCTCGGCACCATGGTCGCCCTTACGTCCATCGGCGCCGGCGCCTTGGGCACCGTGGCGTTGTTCATCCTCTATCCGCTGCTGCCGACCCGCCGTTTGGTCGGCACGGAAATCGCCCACGCCGTACCGCTGACCCTGGTCGCCGGTCTCGGGCACGCCAGCATGGGCAACATGGATTGGCACGTGCTGGGTTTCCTGCTGGTTGGTTCGCTGCCGGGGATTTACCTGGGCAGCCACCTGACAGGCCGCATCTCCGATGAAGTGCTGCGTCCTTGCCTGGCCACGATGCTGGTGCTGATCGGTTACAAACTCGCCTTCTGATTTCCAGATGAGGCCAGCCTGTTGCGCTATGTCCGCCCTGACCTAAGCTTGGGTCAGGGCGAAACACAATTGCGGTGCGTCACCCGGAACGATCGCCGCGATGCGCAATCATTAGAGCGTGGATATCAAAAGGAGATGCGCATGCTCATCAGGTCTTTGACCCTGGCAACCTTGCTGGCGATTGCCGGCCCCTTGCTCGCCGCCGATGGCGACTCACCGCTGGACATGGACAAGGGCAGGTCCCGGCCATTGATTGTCATTGCGCCAAGCACGGTCGACCCGGCATGGATCAGCCTGAAAAAATCCCTGGATGAACCGGCCAATCGCAAAGAGTTCACCGACCGCAATATGGTCCTGTACACCGTGCTCAATCTGATGGGCCAGCGCGAAGGCAAGGACCTCGGGCCGCAAGACACGGCGGCCTTGATCCGCTCGCTCAAGCTGGGTGCCGGGGCCAAGACCAAGGTGATCCTGGTCGGCAAGGATGGCGAAAAGAAACTCGAACAATCAGACACGGTGGACCTGAAGGCGATCTTCAGTGCCATCGACCAGATGCCGATGGCCGAGAAAGAAGCCGCGCCACCGACCGTCGCGGCACCCGTCACTGAAGCCGAGCCGGCGAAGGACGCAAAAGGTACGAAAGCGGGCAAGCCGACGAAACCGGCGAAGCCCGCCAAACCACCGGAAATGCCTGACGATTGAACACTCAAATCGCGATGTACTAACGAAAATGGGCGACCTCAACAGGTCGCCCATTTTTTGTATCGGGGTCGAATCTTGCCCGGCTATTTGGCCAATGCGCTCAATATCGAATGAGCAATCCTGATCCTCTCCGGATTCGGATAGTTCTTGTTGGCCAGGATCACAATGCCAATGTCCTTCGCCGGCACATACGCCACGTAAGCACCAAACCCTCCGGTCGAACCGGTCTTGTTGAACAGCACGCTGCCCGGTTGAGCCTGCGGCGGGTTCAACCATTTCACTTCATGAGCCTCCATCGCCATTTGCGACGAGTTGCCCGCCAGCAAGGTGTCGAGGCTGACCGGGTAGTTGTAGAACTCCCAGCCCAGGCCCTGGGTCATGTCGCCGACCTTGTAGTAACCGGTGTGCGTCGTGGCGATGGCCTGTTGCAGCGGTGCTTCGAGCCCCGAAGGTTTCATGTTCGCTTCAACGTAGCGCAGCAGATCCGCCGCGCTGGTTTTCACCCCGTAGGCTTCGGAATCCAGTGCCCCCGGGCCGACCCTTACCGGTTTGTCATCCTTGTTGTAGCCCTGGGCGTACCGCGCCGTTTCGGCCTGCGGCACCTTGAGGAAGGTGTGCTGCAACCCGAGTTTTGGCAGCAAGGTCTTTTCCATCAGCTGATCAAACGGCTGGCCCATGCTTCGGGCCGCGAGATAGCCAAACAGGCCCAGGCTCGGGTTCGAATACTGTCGATGGCTGCCGGCGGGGTAGAGCGGTTTCCACTGCTTGAAATAGCCGAGCATCTTGTCTGCTTTGTCCGCCTCGCTCGGAAATTGCAGCGGCAGGCCACCGGCGCTGTAGGTGCCGAGTTGCAACACGCTGATCTGGTCGAACGCGCTGCCGCGCAAGGCGGGCAGGAGCTCACTGGCCTTGTCGGACAGGGACAGTTTGCCGCTGGCCTGGGCGTAGGCGGCCAGGGTGGCGGTGAAGGTTTTGCTCACTGAGCCAATCTCGAACAGCGTGTCCGCGGTGACTGCCGTGCCAGTTTCCTTCGACGCCACGCCGTAGTTAAAGTAATGCGGCTTGCCGTTGAGGGTGATGGCGACGGCCATGCCTGGAATGTGTTGTTGCTGCATGACCGGAGTGACGGCGTCTTTGACGGCCGTTTCGATCTGCTGGTCGGTCGGGCTCGCGGCAGCGCAATAACCCGTGCCGAATAGAAGCCCGAAAGCGCTGTAGGATAAGGCCTTGCCGAGTCTTGAGTTTTGCATGAGAGCGTCGCTGTCCATGAGGTTTTGATCGATTTCCCCGCTGCACGTCGAGCCGTTTCAAATAGGTCCGTCGATGAGCGTGGCAAAATCTATTCACTTTTCCAGTCGTCGACAAACGACGTTAATTCGGATGAGCCATTAGAAAATTTAGGGATTGGACATGATCCGGCCACAATTACCGCTCAACGCACTGCGCGCCTTCGAAGCGTCCGCGCGACACCTGAGTTTTACACGGGCGGCGGTGGAGTTGTGCGTCACACAAGCCGCGGTGAGTCATCAGGTCAAGGGCCTGGAAGCCCAGCTCAACGTCACGCTGTTCAAACGCTTGCCCCGGGGCTTGATGCTGACCAGTGAAGGGGAAACCCTGTTGCCGGTGCTGCGCGAGTCCTTCGACCGCATTGCCGAAACCCTGGGACGTTTCGAGGGCGGGCATTTTCGCGAAGTGCTGACGGTGGGCGCCGTGGGAACGTTCGCGGTGGGCTGGTTGTTGCCGCGCCTGGCGGACTTCCAGGCGAAATATCCGCACATAGATTTACGGCTGTCGACCAACAACAATCGGGTCGACGTCGCGGCGGAAGGGCTGGATTTCGCGATTCGGTTTGGCGCGGGGGCGTGGCACGGGATTGAAGCAGTGCGCCTGATCGAGGCGCCGTTGTCAGTGTTGTGCGTGCCGCAAATCGCGCGTCAACTGCGCACGCCCGAGGATCTGTTGCAGCAAACGCTGCTGCGTTCCTATCGCACGGACGAATGGCCGGAATGGTTTCAGGCCACCGGGCTGCCGGCCCATGTCGCGCCGCCTCGAAGCATCGTCTTCGATTCGTCGCTGGCGATGATGGAGGCCGCGCTGCAAGGGGTGGGCGTGGCATTGGCGCCGCCACTGATGTTCGCCCGGCAACTGGCGGCAGGTGCGATCGAGCAACCGTTCGCCATCGGCATCACCACCGGCAGCTACTGGCTGACCCGTTTGCAGTCGCGGCCCGAGACCTCGGCGATGGCGGCGTTCAAGGGATGGCTTTTGCAAGCCGCCCAGTTAGTCGGTTAAATACCACAACCCCTGTGGGAGCGAGCCTGCTCGCGAAGGGGCGTCACGTCCGACATTTAAGTTGACTGACACGCCGCCTTCGCGAGCAGGCTCGCTCCCACAGGGGGGATTGCGGTGCTGTGATGGGGTTAGCGCACCAGGCAAGGCCGCTTGTTATCGAACTTCCACCCCGGAATCAGAAACTGCATCGCCACGCTGTCATCCCGCGCGCCCAGCCCCATGCCCTTGTACAGTTCATGGGCCTTGGCCAGCTGATCCAGATCCAGTTCGACCCCCAGCCCCGGTTTCTTCGGTACCTGCACGCAACCGTCGACGATTTGCAGTGGGGCCTTGGTCAGGCGCTGGCCGTCCTGCCAGATCCAGTGGGTGTCGATGGCGGTGATGTCACCCGGCGCGGCGGCTGCGACGTGGGTGAACATCGCCAGGGAAATATCGAAGTGGTTGTTGGAATGCGAGCCCCAGGTCAGGCCCCATTCGTGGCACATCTGCGCCACGCGAACCGAGCCCTGCATGGTCCAGAAGTGCGGGTCGGCCAGCGGAATGTCGACCGATTGCAGCTGGATCGCGTGGCCCATTTCCCGCCAGTCGGTGGCGATCATGTTGGTCGCGGTTTTAAGCCCCGTGGCGCGACGGAACTCAGCCATCACCTCGCGGCCCGAGTAGCCGTTTTCCGCACCGCACGGATCTTCGGCGTAGGCGAGGACGTGATGCTGGTCCCGGCACAAACGGATCGCGTCCTTCAGTGACCACGCGCCATTCGGGTCGAGGGTGATGCGCGCATCGGGAAAGCGTTCGGCCAGGGCCGTGACGGCTTCGATTTCTTCATCGCCGCTGAGCACGCCGCCCTTGAGCTTGAAGTCCTTGAAACCGTAACGGGCGTGGGCGGCTTCCGCCAGGCGCACCACGGCGTCAGCGCTCATGGCTTTCTCATGGCGTACGCGGAACCAGTCGTTGTCGGCGTCCGACTCGCTGCGATACGCCAGGTCGGTCTGGTTGCGATCGCCGACATAAAACAGATAGCCGAGCATCTTCACTTCATCACGCTGCTGGCCTTCGCCGAGCAGGGCGGCGACCGGCACGTCCAGGTGCTGGCCGAGCAAATCCAGCAGCGCGGCTTCGAGGCCGGTGACCGCGTGGATGGTGATGCGCAGGTCGAATGTCTGCAGGCCGCGGCCGCCGGCATCACGGTCGGCGAAGGTCTGGCGCACTTGATTGAGGATCTTCTGATACGTGCCGATCGGGCTGCCGACCACCAGGCTGCGAGCGTCTTCCAGGGTCTGGCGAATGCGCTCGCCACCGGGCACTTCGCCGACGCCGGTGTGGCCGGCGTTGTCCTTGAGGATCACGATGTTGCGGGTGAAAAACGGACCGTGGGCGCCGCTCAGGTTGAGCAGCATGCCATCGTGACCCGCCACTGGAACCACTTGCATGCTGGTGATGATCGGGGCTTTTGCGCTGTCGTTTGCGTTCATTTTCTTGTCCTTGTAGGCCGATGTTCAGGCGTGCTGGGGCGCTGGTTTGCCCGGTGCCAGGTCAGGTGCAGGTTTGGGAGTGTTGCGTGCAGCGAAGACGATGATTGCGGCAATGATCGAGGTCGCGGCCAGGCCGTACAGCCCGCCCTGGATTGAACCGGTGTGTTCTTCCAGCAGGCCGAAGGTGGTCGGCGCGACGAAGCCGCCAAGGTTGCCCACCGAGTTGATCAGCGCGATCACGCCGGCAGCGATTCGTGCATCCAGGTACGCCTGTGGAATCGGCCAGAACAGCGACGATGCCGATTTGAAACCCAGAGCCGCGAAGCAGATCGCCACGAAGGCGAAGACCGGCCCGCCGGTGGTGGACATGAACATCCCGGCCGCCGCGATCAGCAGGGCAGCGGCGACCCAGGCTTGCTGGTGTTTCCATTTCGCCGATAGCGACGCGAAGGCGTACATGCCGACAATCGACAGCAGCCACGGAATCGAGTTGAACAAGCCGACCTGGATATCGCTGAGGTCGCCCATCTTCTTGATGATGCTCGGCAGCCAGAACGTTGCGGCGTAAATGGTCAGCTGGATGAAGAAGTAGATCAGGCAGAACAGGATGATCTGGCGATCCTTGAGCAGCTTGCCCAGGGACGGCTTGATCGGTGTTGCGGCTTCGCGAGCAATCTGTTCGGCGTCGATGGCGTGGACCAGCGCGTCCTGCTCTTCGCGGGTCAGCCATTTGGCGTCGTGGGGTTTGGAGTCCAGCCAGAACCAGACGAAAACACACAGGCCCACCGAGAACATGCCTTCAATGAAATACATCCATTGCCAGCCGTGCAGGCCGAGCCCGTTGATTTGCAGGAGCAGCCCGGACAGCGGGCCGGAGATCAGCGAAGCGACGGCCGAACCGCTGAGGAAGATCGCGATGGCCTTGCCGCGCTCGACACCTGGCAGCCAGCGAGTGAAGTAATAGATCACCCCCGGAAAGAACCCGGCTTCGGCCACGCCCAACAGGAATCGCAGGATGTAGAAGTGCGTTTCGTTCTGGATGAATGCCATGCCGGCGGCCACCAGGCCCCAGGTCAGCATGATGCGGGTCAGCCAGATTCGCGCGCCGACTTTTTGCAGGAGGATGTTGGAGGGGACTTCGAACAGCGCGTAACCGATGAAGAACAGACCGGCACCGAGGCCGTAGGCGGCGGCACCAATGCCCAGGTCATGTTCCATGTGGGCGCGGACGAAGCCGATGTTCACGCGGTCGATGTAGTTGACGATGAACATGATGACGAACAGCGGCAGAACGTGGCGTTTCACTTTTGAGATGGCGGACTTCAGGACCGAATCGGTGCCGTCGTGCATCCCGGAGATGGATGTACTCACTTGGTTTTCTCCCACTGATTATTTTTATGCGGGGTGTTGCTGAGTGTTGCGTTGTTGCTAGACATCATACAACTGCGTTTTTTCCTTTCGCAAGCGGTAATGTCCAACGAAATGGCTCTTGTGTTGTGATTTGTTATTCTGTGATCGCCACGATTAACGGTCTTTTTGAGATGGTTTTGTGGCAGTTGTTGAGTGTTGTCATACAAGTTGGCGTGTGTTTGTTGAGGCTTCTATCCGGGCGTGGTGCTACGATTCCGTCAGCTCCACTCCCGGATGACCGCCATGCAAGAAGACCTCGACGCGCCTGCCCGCAAGCGCACCCACAACCTGGCCCACGACCTGGTCGCCAAACTGACCCAGAGCATCCTGCTGGGCCAGATGTTGCCGGGTGACAAGTTGCCGTCAGAGAACAGCATCGTGCTGGAGCACGGGGTCAGTCGCACCGTGGTGCGCGAGGCGATCTCGAAGTTGCAGGCCTCGGGCCTGGTGGAAACCCGGCACGGCATCGGTACGTTCGTGATCGAGCGCGCGCCGGAGCAGGGGCTGCGGCTGAACGTCGACACGGCGCTGGGCGTGCGCAGCATCCTTGAGTTGCGCATGGGCCTCGAAACCCAGGCCGCCGCCCTGGCGGCGATGCGCCGCACCGATCACCAGTTGGCGCAGATGCGCGAAGCACTGGACGATTATCAAAGCCTGCTCGCCAACAACGACAGCTGCGTCGAAGCCGACAAGCGTTTTCACCTGCTGATTGCCGAAGCCACGGGTAACGTGTGTTTCACCGAAATCATGCAGCACCTGGGCAGCGCGATGATTCCCCGGACCCGGGTCAACGCCGTCGAGCGTGGCGCGGCGGATCTGAGCAAGCTGGGTCAGCTTGCCAATCTCGAACACGAGGCGATTCTCAACGCGATCAAACGCCAGGATGCGGATGCGGCGCGGGCGGCCATGTGGCTGCACCTGACCAACAGTCGCGACCGCTTTCTCGCGGACCGCGATTAGCCGCCTGTCTACTCGACCGCACCCCGGTCGCGTGCCTGATTCCAATGAGTACGGCCCAGATTTGCTGGACCTCATCAGTGAGGTGCGTCATGGCTAGCTCAATGGATCACGATGCTCCACCCGGCATGGACCCCGCGCGGGATCCGGCGGACACGGAACCCGATCGGCCCGAAGACTGGATGGACCCGGACGCGGAAGAAGAGGTGCCGCCTGCGGATGAGCCGACACCGCTGTCCGATGATCGGCGATAAACAAGAACCCGGCCGGTGTGCCGGGTTTTTTGTGCATGGCGGTGGACCGCGTCAGGCCTTATCGCGAGCAGGCTCGCTCCCACACTGACTTCATGAGCGCTGTAGATCCCTTGTGGGAGCGAGCCTGCTCGCGATGAGGGCCGACGCATCACCGCTGTTTCCTGTCAAACCCCCACCACCCGAGCCACCACCGGCCGCCGCTCCAGATTCAGCGCCAACACACTGACCAGCACCACCGTCGCCCCCACCACGATCATCACCGTCGGCCGCTCACCCAACGCAAACGACGCCATCACCATCGCCGTCGGCGGCACCAGATACAACGTCATCGTCGCCCGGCTCAGGTCAACGTGAGCCAGCACAAACGCCCAGGCCAGATAAGCCAGTGCACTCGGAAACACGCTCAGCGCCACCACTGCCCATTGCACATGAGCCGGCGCGCCGAGCACTTGTTCCGTCAGCCCCGGAAGGTACACCAGCAACAGCGCCGTCCCCGACCACACCGTGTAGCAAACCAGCGTCAGCCCGTCGTAGCGCCCGGAATGGTGTTTCTGCAATGCGAAATAAAAACTCCAGGACACCGCCGCCAGCAGGATCAACAAGCCATGGGCATCGATGCTGCCCACCCCGCGATCACCGGCGACCACAATCACCACGCCGATCAGCCCCAGCAAAACGCAGCCCCAGCGCCAGGCGCTGACCTGATCCTTGAACACAAAGCGCGCCAGCAGCGTGCTGAACAGCGGCGTGGTCTGCGCCAGCACGCTGGACGCGCCGGCGCTGACCCCTTGCTGGCCGAAATTGATCGCCACGTGATGCAGGCTCACGGCAAAAAAACCGAGGCCGAACAACAGCGGCAGGTCGCGAAGCCTGGGCAGGCTGATGCCTTTGACCAGCGCCACCAGCGCCATGAACGCCGACGCCAGCAGAAACCGCAGCAAGGCCAGATGCCCAGGGTCGTACGCCTGCAAACCGATATGAATGCCGGTCGGGGAGTAACCCCAGCACGCCACGACAAACGCCATGGCCAGAATGATTTTGAGCGGAGAGGCGGCAGTCGGAAGCGCTTGCATGGTCGGGCACCTGTGGTCGTATGCCCCGAGTATCAGAATCCGGACTGTTCGCCACAACTGACTTATACTGCGGTAACCGTTCACTTTTGGTGATGTATGGAGCTGGCTCAGATTCGCATGTTCAAGACCGTTGCCGACGTCGGCAGCATTGCCCGCGCGGCCGAGTTGCTGCACTGCGTGCCGTCGAATGTCACGGCGCGGATCAAGGCGCTGGAAGCCGAGTTGGGCGTGGCGCTGTTTCTGCGAGAGGGCCGGGGGTTGCGCATCAGTCCGTCGGGGCAGACGTTCCTGGCGTATGCCTCGAAAATCCTGGCGCTCACGGCTGAGGCCAAGCGCGCAGTCGACCCTGCCGCCGAGCCGTCCGGCCCGCTGCGCATCGGCGCCATTGAATCGTCGGCTACCGGGCGCTTGCCGCGTTTGCTCGCCAAGTTCCACAAGCGCTATCCGGCGGTGGCGCTGGAGCTGACCACCGGCACCTGGGGCCAGTTGCTCGACGACACGGCCAGCCACCGGCTCGACGGTGCGATCGTCGCGGTGGATGTCGAGCGCTCGCAACTCAAGCGCACGCCGATGTACCGTGAAGAGCTGCTGCTGATTGCCTCGACGTCCCTGGGTCCGGTGCGCGACATCGCCGATTTGCACGACAAGACCGTGTTCATGTGGCCTCAGGGTTGTCCTTATCGTGCGGCGCTGGAACATTGGTTGTTGCGCCAGGGGCTGGCGCTGCCGATTGTCAGCCTGGCCAGTTATGGCGCGATTGTCGGTTGCGTCAGCGCAGGGGCGGGCGTTGCGCTGGTGCCCAAAGGTGTGTTCGATCAATACGCCAGGGGCGCCGGTTGCGCGGGGTATGAATTCCCCGAACTGACCGCCGTCGACAACCTGTTTTACTGGCATGAAAACGCCGGGGTGCACCCGGCGCGAGAGGCGTTTGTGGCGATGTTGCGCGAGGAGTTCGCTTAACAACCCCGCAACATCCCCTGTAGGAGCCGGCTTGCCGGCGATGGCGTCCGCAACGTCGATGCAAATCTTGAGGGCCTCATCGCCGGCAAGCCGGCTCCTACAAGGGATCGCGTTGGTGCGGAAGTTACGCCACGCTCACATCCCGCATCAACAACCCGAACCGCAGATCCACTGCATCCGGAATCGGCAGGTACACCGTGTGCCCGTCTCCGGGCGCGACCTCGATGGGCTCACCCTTGATGTTCTGCAACTGGTGCAAGTCGAAGTGAAAATTGCCCTTGGGCGTCATCAGTTCCATGTGATCGCCCAGGCCAAAACGGTTCTTCACGTTGACCTCCGCCAGCCGGTCACGCCGTTCGCCGGTCAACTCACCGACAAACTGCTGCCGCTCCGACACCGAGCTGCCGTTCTGGTAATTCTGGTATTCGTCATGCACATGCCGACGCAGAAAACCTTCGGTGTAGCCACGTTGGGCGAGGGATTCCAGGTCCGTCATCAAGCTGCGATCAAACGCGCGTCCGGCCACGGCATCATCAATCGCTCGCCGGTAAACCTGTGTGGTTCGCGCGCAGTAGAAGTGGGATTTGGTCCGGCCTTCGATTTTCAGCGAGTGCACGCCCATCTGCGTCAGCCGCTCGACATGCTGCACGGCGCGCAGGTCCTTGGCGTTCATGATGTAGGTGCCGTGCTCGTCCTCGAACGCCGGCATCAGTTCGTCCGGTCGGTTGGCTTCCTGCAACAGGAACACCTGATCGGTGGGCGCGCCAATCCCCAGGGTCGGTTCCGGCTGGAAGGTCTGCACGATCTCGCCGAGCTGGTTTTCCGTGGCTTCCTGCGCGGAATATTTCCAGCGACAGGCATTGGTGCAACTGCCCTGATTGGCGTCGCGCCGGTTCATGTAGCCCGATAACAGGCAGCGACCAGAATAGGCCATGCACAACGCACCGTGAACAAAGACTTCCAGTTCCATGGTCGGGAGGTGCTGGCGGATTTCGCCGATTTCTTCCAGGGACAGTTCCCGCGACAGGATGACCCGGCTCACGCCTTGTTGCTGCCAGAACTCGACACTCGCCCAATTCACCGTGTTGGCCTGCACCGACAGGTGTATCGGCATCTGCGGGAAGTGCCGGCGCACCAGCATGATCAGGCCCGGGTCGGACATGATCAGCGCATCCGGTGCCATCGCGATTACCGGTTCCAGATCCTTGAGGAAGGTTTTCAGCTTGGCGTTGTGCGGGGCGATGTTCACCACCACATAGAAGCGCTTGCCTTGGGATTGCGCCTCGCGAATACCGAGCGCGAGGTTGGCGTGATCGAATTCGTTGTTGCGCACCCGCAGGCTGTAGCGCGGCTGACCGGCGTACACCGCATCGGCGCCGTAGGCAAAGGCATAACGCATGTTTTTCAGGGTGCCGGCGGGGGCAAGCAGTTCGGGCGTGGCAAGGGGCATGGGCGTGTCGATCGCAAAAGCCGGCGAGGGTAATCGGCTGGCCCGCGGCTTTCATTGATCTGGATCTATGCTTGATCAACAAACGGATGGCACTCGTGCGAACCGTGGCGGACTAAGCATCAGGGCGCGACCTGCGTCCCGGCGGACTGACATGGATCGGACATGAACGAAGAGACGGTAAACAACAAATCGCTGGTGATCCTGCTTGGGCTCGTGACCGCTGCATTCATCTGGATTTTGCTGCCGTTCTACGGCGCGGTGTTCTGGGCGGTGATCCTCGGCATTCTCTTCGCACCGATGCAGCGTCGCCTGCAATTGAAGTTCGGCTGGCAGCGCAACCTGACCTCACTGCTGACGCTGAGCATCTGCCTGGTCATTGCGATTCTGCCGGTGATCATCCTGAGCATTTTGCTGGTTCAAGAGGGCGCCACGCTCTACAAGAGCATCGAAAGCGGCGAGCTGGACATCGCCGGGTATGTCACGCATTTCAAGCACAGCCTGCCGCCGTACTTTCAGCATCTGCTCGATCGGGCCGGTATCGGCGAGCTGGATGGCCTGCGCGAGAAAATCATCAAGAGCGCAGTGACGGGCAATGAGTTCGTGGCCACGCAGGTATTCAGTTTCGGTCAGGGCACGTTTGATTTTGTGGTGGGTTTTTTCATCATGCTGTACTTGCTGTTTTTCTTTTTGCGCGACGGTGCAGACCTGGCGCGCAAAGTCCGCGCCGCCGTACCGCTGGAAGAACACCAGAAACGTCGTTTACAGCTCAAATTCAATCGCGTGGTGCGCGCTACAGTGAAAGGCAACCTGGTGGTGGCCATTACGCAAGGCGCGCTGGGCGGTTTGATCTTCTGGTTTCTCGATATTCCCAGTGCGTTGCTCTGGGCGGTGCTGATGGCGTTTCTGTCGCTGTTGCCAGCGGTGGGCGCGGGGATTGTCTGGGCGCCGGTGGCCGCATTTTTCCTGTTCACCGGGGCGATCTGGCAAGGCGTGGTGCTGGGGTTGTTCGGGGTATTCGTGATCGGTCTGGTGGACAACGTGCTGCGCCCGATCCTGGTGGGCAAGGACACGAAGATGCCGGATTACCTGATCCTCATTTCGACCCTGGGCGGCCTGGCGATTTTCGGGCTCAACGGCTTTGTCATCGGGCCTTTGATCGCGGCGCTGTTCATGTCGAGCTGGGCGATTTTCATCGAAACCAAACCGCGGGTGCAGCTGCCTTAGGCGCTGAGTCGGCCGGTGTCGAGGCGTTCCGACAGTGCCTTCGCGGCATTGAGCGATGTGAGTGGACCACTGATGGGTGCACCGTCCTGCACCAGGTACCAACAGGCGAGCAATCCCAGCTCTCGAAGGGGGGCGGGAACAGCGCTGCCGATAACGGACATGATTCGAACCTGGGACATAAGTACCTCCATCAATCTATGGAGCTACCTTACGGACCCGGTGCCTGAACGAGAAATCAACGCTTTCAATAGTCGTCATTGACGCGAGCAGCCCCAAACGACCGTCTGTCAGTCAGTCGACCACCAGATCCAGCATATGGACCACTTCGTGCTCGTTGAGCAGGCCCTTGCGTACCAGGTGTTCGGCCAGCAGCGAGAGGAACTTGGCGCTGCGATGGCCTTCCAGGTGCTTGAGTTCGGTCAGGGCGCTATACACCTTGCTGGAAGTGCACAGGCTGAGATCGCGGTGCGGGTTTTGCGTCGGCATGACGTCGTCCTTGTTGTTATCAACCTGTTGTGAGCGGACAGAGCCGAGCTTGCGGACCTGTCATGACATAAATATGACCGTTTCCACCAAAACAGAGGAAAGGGTGCTTTGAGTCAATCTTGCCCACTTGGGCCGTCGGGACTGTCCCGATAGCGACCTTGACGCGATTTATCCAGACCTTCGCCGACGAACGGGCATAAAAAAGCCCCGCTTTATAAGCGGGGCTTGATGAGCCTGTTACCAGCGGCCGTAACCGTGGGGAGGGCCGTAATAGCCGCGAGGCGGGCCGTAATAACCACGGGGTGGACCGTAGTAGACCGGCGCCGGCGGGGCGTAATAGACCGGTTGTTGCACGTAGACCGGTGCCGGCTGGTAATAAACCGGTGGCGGTTGTTGCACGTACACCGGCTGCGGCTGCGCGTACACCGGTTGCTGGACGTAGACCGGCCGGTTGCTGTTGATGATGGCCGAACCGACGATGGCTGAACCAACGATCGCGCCAAATACCGCTGGACCTTGCCAACCGCCACCGCCATGCGCTTCTGCCTGCCCTGCGATAGCAAGAGCACCGATCAGCAAGGCAACTGTGGGGATTTTACGGATCATGATAATTCCTCGGTTCTTCAACCCGGCGCTTGCGTCTGCAATAGACCCAAGGATTGTCGCGGGGATACAGCTAAGACAGCGAATTTCGGAAAATCAGCACAGCCGTTGGGTAAATTTTGTGTAAGGTCTGTACCGGCTTCCTTACCGTCGTGCGCTGCCACGGGCAGGCACATCAATATGATCGATCAGAACGCGCTGGAATGGCTAATCCCGTCCATCTGAAAGTGCTGTCGAAGGAGATATTTCATGCAGATGAACCCTAACAAAGACACCCAGCTGTGCATGTCCCTGTCGGGGCGTCCGGGGAACTTTGGCCTGCGATTTCACAATCATCTGTACGAACAGCTGGGCCTGAATTTCTACTACAAGGCATTCCGCAGCCAGGACCTGACCGGTGCCGTCGGCGGCATCCGCGCCTTGGGCATTCGCGGTTGTGGCGTGTCGATGCCATTCAAGGAAGCTTGCATCGCCCTGGTCGATGAACTGGACGCCTCCGCCGCCGCCATTCAGTCGATCAATACCATCGTCAACACTGACGGCCACCTCAAGGCCTACAACACCGATTACATCGCCATCGCTCAACTGCTGGAAACCCATCAGGTACCCAAGGAGTCGACCTTTGCCTTACGTGGCAGCGGTGGCATGGCCAAGGCCGTGGCCAGCGCCCTGCGCGATGGCGGTTACAAAAACGGTTTGATCGTTGCCCGCAACGAGCGTGCTGGGCGGGCCCTGGCTGAATCGCTGGGTTATGAGTGGCAAGCTGAACTGGGCGCGCGGCGCCCGCAGATGCTGATCAACGTGACTCCGATCGGCATGACCGGCGGGGCTGAGGCTGATCAATTGGCTTTCGATGCCGAGGTTATCGCAGCGGCAGAGACGGTCTTTGATGTGGTGGCTATTCCCTCGGAAACACCGCTGATCGTGCGCGGTCGTGCTGAAGGCAAGCGGGTGATCACCGGGCTAGAAGTGATTGCGATCCAGGCGTTGGAGCAGTTTGTGCTGTACACCGGCGTGCGGCCGACGCAGGAGCAGTTTCAGAAAGCGGTGGAGTTTGCCCGGAGCTGAGCATTTCAGGTAATTGGGTGACTGATCCGGCCTCTTCGCGAGCAGGCTCGCTCCTACAGTAGATCGGGAGGGCACACGAGTCCTTTGTAGGAGCGAGCCTGCTCGCGAAAGCTATTTCCAGATCGACGATTATGTTGGCCATTGAATCGCCTTCGCGGGCAAGCCTGGTTATTCGAGGCGTGCCAGGCGCTCTTCCAGCGCTGCAATCCGCGCTTCGAGTTCTTCGATGCGCTCCACCGACACACCACTTCCACCACCACGCTCCACCGGATTCTGCCGCGCCGCGAGAATCGCTTCGATATCCGCCGGATCGCCCAGCGCATGCATGTAGCGATCTTCGCGTTGCCCGGCCTGACGCGGAATCAGCAGCGCCAGCCCGCGAGCAATCAGTCGCTCAAGCTGATGCACCACCTGTTCGGCATCTTCGAATTCATGCATGCGGCCGCTGCGGGTCAGCAGTTCATTGATCGTCTGCGGTCCGCGCAGGAACAGCAGCCCCGTCAGAATCACCTGCGCCGGCACCAGTTCCAGCGCCTTGTCGACCTTGTGCTCCCAGCGGTCGGCGCGGCTGCCCATCACCAGCTTGGTGAACCCGCGGCCTTCGAGGGCGCGCAGGCTCTGGCCGACCTGGCCCTGGGTCAGGTTCATCACCGGTTCGCGGCTGGTTTTCTGGTTGCAGGCAATCACCAGGGCGTTGAGGGTCAGCGGATAGGTTTCCGGGCTGGTGGCCTGTTTCTCGATCAACGAACCCAGAATGCGGATTTCCGTGCTGTTGAGGCGTGGCTCGTCGACGGTGGTTTCTTGCTCAATGCTCATGATGCTGCGTCCTTACCCCGGTTCATATTCTTCTCCAGCTGGCATGCACTTTAGATGGGCGTGCGCCAATGGCAACTGAATTCGTCGCGCCGCTGCGGCAATGGTCATAAAAGCTACATCAATCCATAACGGGATTTTTACAATTTGGCGGGCACCGTATGCATGGCCGCGGGATGACGGTCGCGCCCGGCGTGCGCGGCGTCAGCGCTGGCCTTACTTAAGTGCAACCGGGAGCAAGGCATGACGCTGACGTTGGGATTGACCCGCAATAATGCGCTGATCGGCGCGCACCAGCCATGACCGTACTGGTCACCGGCGCCGCGGGTTTCATCGGTTTTCACACGGTCAAGCGCCTGTGTGAGCAAGGTCTTGAAGTAGTCGGTATCGATAACCTCAACGACTACTACAGCGTTGAGCTCAAACAAGCTCGGCTCAAGGAGCTGCAGGCCTTGCCGGGCTTCGATTTCCGGACGCTGGACATCGTCGACAAACCGGCCTTGATGACGTTGTTCAAGGATCACCGCTTTACCGAGGTTATCCATCTGGCCGCCCAGGCCGGCGTTCGCTATTCGCTGGACAACCCGGACGTGTACGCACAATCGAACCTGACAGGTTTTCTGAATGTACTGGAAGCCTGCCGACACCATCGCCCGGAACACCTGATCTATGCCTCGAGCAGTTCGGTGTACGGCGCCAACAGCAAACTGCCCTTCAGCGTCGAAGACGCCGTCGATCACCCGGTTTCGCTGTACGCCGCGAGCAAGCGCGCCAACGAGCTGATGGCTCACAGCTACTGCCATCTGTACGGGCTCAAGGCCAGCGGCCTGCGGTTTTTTACCGTGTACGGCCCCTGGGGACGTCCCGACATGGCGCTGTTCAAGTTCACCGACGCGATCCTCAACGACCGCCCCATCGACCTCTACAACCAGGGCCAGATGTCGCGGGATTTCACCTACATCGATGACATCGTCGAAAGCATTGTCCGCCTGCGTTCACGCCCGCCGTTGCCGGAGAGCGTCGGGGAGGGCGTCAACCGGATTTTCAATATCGGCCGTGGCACACCGGTGGCGCTGCTGGATTTCGTCGACTGCCTGGAGGCGGCGCTGGACCGGCCGGCCCGGCGCAACCTGATGCCGATGCAGGCGGGGGATGTGCACAGGACCTGGGCGGACGTGTCGGCGTTGGCGCAGTGGGTCGATTTCCGCCCGCAGGTGACGGTCGAGGCCGGCGTCGGGCAATTCGTGAAGTGGTACCGGCACTTTTATCAACGCTGAAGCGTTGCTCTTCGATCATAAAAATTCAGGAAAACAGAGACCTTCATGAGCCAGGACTTATTTGTATCCGTGCTGATTCCGGCCAAGAACGAAGCGAGCAATCTCGCCGTGCTGCTGGAGGAAATCCGCGTCGCGCTGGCGGATGAAGCGTATGAAGTCATCGTCGTCGACGACGGCAGCACGGACGCCACGTTGCAGGCATTGCGACAGGCCCGGCAAAACGGCCTGAACACGCTGCGCATCTTGCAGCACGAACGTTCAATAGGGCAGAGCACGTCGCTGTATCACGCCGCGCTCGCTGCCCGCGGCCAATGGCTGGCGACCCTGGACGGTGACGGGCAAAACGATCCGGCGGACATCCCCGGCATGCTGGCGCTGGTGCGCAGCGAGCGGGCCGGTGCTGGCGTGCAATTGGTCGCCGGGCATCGGGTCAACCGCCGTGACACCGCGAGCAAGCGCTGGGCGTCGCGGTTTGCCAACGGCTTGCGTCGACGCATGCTCAGGGACCAGACGCCGGACACCGGCTGCGGGCTGAAACTGATCCAGCGCGCGGCGTTTCTGCGTTTGCCGTACTTCGACCATATGCACCGCTTCATCCCCGCGCTGATCCAGCGCCACAACGGACGCATGCTCACCCATCCGGTCAATCATCGACCGCGCACGGCCGGAGTCTCCAATTACGGCAACCTCGACCGAGCGCTGGTGGGCGTTCTCGACCTGATCGGCGTCTGGTGGCTGATCCGGCGTACGCGCCTCAACACCCAACCGCAGGAGATCGAAGGATGAACCTGTCCCGCGAAACCCTGTGGCTGGTGGTCGGTTTCAGCGGTCAGATCGCCTTCACCGGGCGCTTTGTCCTGCAGTGGCTGTACAGCGAATACAAAAAACGCAGCGTGATTCCGGTGAGCTTCTGGTACCTGAGCATCATCGGCAGTGCGCTGTTGTTCGCTTACGCCATCTATCGGCAGGACCCGGTGTTCATCGCCGGCCAGGCGTTCGGCTCCATCGTTTATTTGCGCAACCTGCAATTGATTGCCCGCAGCAAAACCTTGAAGGACTGACCCATGCGCCGAACCCTTACACCCGGCGTCGAATGCCTGGGGCTGATGCTGCTTGCGCTGCTGCTGGTCGGCGCGGGGCTCGGCTTGCGCCAGCCGCAGAATGTGGACGAGGAACGGTTCCTCGGCGTGGCGCTGGAAATGCTGCACAACGGTTCCTGGTTGATTCCCCATCGCGCGGCGGAGATTTACGGCGATAAACCACCGATATTCATGTGGACCGTGGCGTTTTTCACCTGGCTCACCGGGATGCCCGCCATTGCGCTCTATATTCCCGGGCTGCTGTCCGCCACTTCGGTTACGGCGATGCTCTATGACCTGGGCCGCAGGCTGTGGAATCGACGAACCGGTCGCACTGCCGCGCTGCTGTACCTGGCGACCTATCAGACCTACAGCATTTTGCGCACCGGCCAGATCGACAGCTTTTTGATTCTGTTCACCTCGCTGGGCCTGTACGGCCTGGCCCGACACCTGCTGCTCGGGCCTGCGTGGCGTTGGTTTTACGTGGGGTGCGCGGCCATGGGAATCGGCGTGATCACCAAAGGCGTGGGCTTCGTGCCGGCGCTGATGCTGATCCCGTATGCCTACGCGGTGCGCAAAGGCTGGCCCGGCGTGGTGGCGATGCCGGGCGAAGCGCGCAAATGGTCTGTAGGGATTGTGGTGGTGTTGGGCGCGGTGGCGGTTTGGCTGCTGCCCTTGGCGCTGTCCATCGCGCTGAATGGCGGAGCGGAGGAAATCGCCTACGCCAGGGAAATCCTCCTGCGCCAGACGGCGGGGCGTTATGCGGCCGCCTGGGATCACCGCGAGCCGTTCTGGTATTTCTTCGTCAGCGTGATTCCGCAGTATTGGTTGCCGCTGGTGCTCGCGCTGCCGTGGTTGATCCCTGCCTGGCGTCGGCAATTGCGCAAACGCGATGGTCGAGTGCTGGTGTTGTTGGGGTGGGTGGCGCTGGTGGTGCTGTTTTTCTGCCTGAGCAGCGGCAAGCGCAAGTTGTACATTTATCCGGCGTTGCCGGGGCTGGTGCTGGTCGCCGCGCCGCTGGTGCCTTGGTTGCTCAAGCGCTGGTTCCGTCAACGCCGACGAGGTTGGCGGATTTTTCAGGGCGTGGCGGTGGCCTGGTTCGCGCTGTGGTTTGCCCGCGGATTCATCGAGCCGGTCAAGGATGGGGACAATCCCCACCAGGCGTTGATGGTTCAAGCGGCGGCGATGACCCAGGGCGCCGACCTGGTGCTGGTCGACTGGCGCGAGGGCCATTGGTTGTTCGCCCGACAGCCGATCGTGCACTTTGGAATGGCCGGCTCCACGGTCGAGCAGGCGGCGCAGTGGTTGCGCGAACACCCTCAGGCGTACGCGTTGGTGCCGGATGAGCTGCTCGGCCGGTGTTTCAATCCGCAGGCCGCCCGTGAGCTGGGCGACACCTCGCGGGCGCAATGGTCGATCGTCGGTGCCGACGCCGACAATGGCCAATGTCACCCTGGGCCGCCGGGCCATATCTATCGCTTCACCTGGGACCGCGCATCGCTATAATCGACCCCACGTTTCACTCCTGTCATCACACGAGACTGCCATGACCATTTCCCTGTACGACGCTTCCGTTCCGGTTTTCAAACAATTGCTCACTGCCCTGAGCGACGTTCTGAAAAAGGCCGAAGCCCACGCCACCGCCAAGAACATCGACCCGAACGCCTTCCTGCAAGCCCGTCTGTACCCGGACATGTTCCCGCTGGTGCGTCAGGTGCAGATCGCCGTTGATTTCGCCAAGGGTGTTTCTTCGCGTCTGGCCGAAGTCGAAGTGCCGAAGTACGAAGACACCGAAACCACCTTCGCCGAGCTGCAAGCACTGCTGACCAAGGTCCTGGCCTACATCGGCGAGATCAAGCCCGAGCAGATCAATGGCAAGGAAGGCATCGAAATCATCACCCGTCCGGGCACGCCGAAAGAGAAGCGCTTCAGCGGCCAGGCTTACCTGCTGAGCTACGGCCTGCCGCAGTTCTTCTTCCACGTCACCACCGCTTACGCGCTGCTGCGTCACAACGGTGTGGAAGTGGGCAAGCGCGATTACATGGGCGCGTTCTAAACCCCCCCGCCGTAAAAAAAGCCCGCCAAGGTTCACGCCTTGGCGGGCTTTTTTTATCCCGCGGATATACGCCAACCCTGTAGGAGCCAGCTTGCTGGCGATAGCGATTTCACCGACGCCATCGCCAGCAAGCCGGCTCCTACAAAATCGCGGGCGTTCCAAAATTTCAGGTTGCCGCAAACCTTGTAGGAGCCAGCTTGCTGGCGATGGCGATTTCACTGACGCCATCGCCACCAAGAACACAACGCCGAGATCGGCAGGTTCGTGCAACCGCATCCAGAAACACTCTGTTAAGATGGCCCATCCTCATTTTCATGTCTGCCAGTGAGCCTTCGGGCTATCGCTGGTGTCGTCGTTTTCTGGAGTTCCGAATGCTGTTTCCCATCCTTCTGTTGTCCGCCGCCGGCTTCACGGTGCTGACCACGGAATTCATCATCGTCGGCCTGTTACCGGCCATCGCCCGGGATCTGGAAGTGACCATCCCCCAGGCCGGTTTGCTGGTGACCTTGTTCGCTTTCACCGTCGCCGCGTTCGGGCCATTCCTCACCGCTTACTTCGCACGCTTCGAACGGCGCAAGCTGTTCATCTCGGTGCTGATCATGTTCGGGCTGGCCAACACCCTCGCGGCGTTCGCGCCGAACATCTGGGTGATGGCCATTGCCCGATTGATCCCCGCACTCGGGCTGCCGGTGTTCTGGGCCCTGGCCAGTGAAACGGCGGTAGATATCGTCGGGCCGGACTACGCCGGGCGCGCCATCGCCAAGATCGGTTTCGGCATTGTCTGCGCCACGGTGTTCGGCATTCCTGTGGGCACGCTGATTTCCGACGCCTTTGGCTGGCGCAGTGCCTTCGCCATTCTGGCGGTGATCGCGTTTGCCAAAGCGCTGCTGCTGTTTGTCTACCTGCCGAAAACCAGCCTGCATCAGCATCAGGTGAGCTTCCGCTCGCAGTTCAAGATCCTGCGCAGCCCGCTGATGCTGGGGCATGTGCTGCTGTCGATCCTGGTGTTCAGCGGCATGTTCACCGCTTACACCTATCTGGCCGACATCCTTGAGCGGCTGGCCGGTTTCAACGGCACCGTGGTCGGCTGGTGCCTGATGGGCTTCGGCGCGGTGGGCCTGATCGGCAACTCGCTGGGCGGTCGTGCGGTGGATCGTCATCCGCTGATCGCGTCGGTGACCTTCTGCGCCTTCATGATTGCCGGCATGGTGACGCTGGTGCCGAACATTCATTCGCCGCTGGGGCTGGCGGCGGCCATGGGCATCTGGGGCGTGACCCAGGCGGCGCTGTTCCTGGTCAGTCATGTGCGCCTGATGAAGGCCGCGCCCGAGGCGCCGGCATTTGCCGCGTCGCTGAACATTGCCGGCGCCAACCTCGGCATCGGCCTCGGGGCCATGGTCGGCGGACGAGTGATCGACAGCGTGGGCCTCGGCGGCCTCGGGTTTGCGGCGGCCGGTTTTATCCTGGTGTCGATCCTGTTGGCCATGGCGCTGATGACCTTCAAACCCCGCGAAATCTGCGCCTGACAGCTACATCGCCGTGAACAGCTCCCGTCGGGCACCTTCGGTAATCGCAACGATGCCGGGGTGCTTGACCTTGCGCTCCACCGAAATGGCATAGAACGACTCGGTCACCGCGTCGGTCTGGCCAATCAACTCCACGCCGTACTGGCGTTTCACTTCATCGGCAATCACGCTCGGCCCGATGAAAATCCCGCTGCCGGACTGACCAAACGCCTGCATCAAGGCGCTGTCGTCGAACTCGCCGACGATGCGCGGCTGGATCTGCTGCTCGGCAAACCAGCGCTGCAAGCGACTGCGCACCACGGTTTCCGGCCCTGGGATCAGAAGGGGGGCGCCGTGCAGGCTGCGCGGGAAATCCTGACCATGCTGCGCCGCCAGTTCGGCGGTGGCGAAGAAACTGATCCCGCATTCACCGAGCTTCTGGCTGTAGCCCTTGATGTCCAGGTGCGACGGCATCGGGCTGTCGGAGATCACCAGGTCGAGGCGCTGGATCGCCAGGTCGGCGAGCAAACGTTCGAGTTTGTCTTCGCGGCAAGTAATGCGCAGCGGCTCGCTCAACTCCATGGTCGGCGCGATCAAGCGATAGACGATGGACTTGGGTACGACGTCTGCCACGCCGACCCGGAACAGAATCTGCTGCTCATTGGGTTGCGCACGCAACATTAACTCCAGTTCCCCGCCAAGCTGAAACATCTGCTCGGCGTAGGGCAACGTCTGACGTCCGGCTTCGGTCAGTTCCAGCTGCCGACCCACCCGACGGAACAGTTCGATGCCATAGGTCTGTTCGAGCAGGGAAATCTGCCCACTGATGGTCTGGGGTGTCAGGTTCAGTTGTTCACAGGCACGCACGATGCTGCCGGTCTTGGCGACGACCCAGAAGTAATGCAGCTGTCGATAATTGAGCATGGCGACCTACAGTTCGTAAAAACCGAAGTATAACCGCTGAAAATACGAATTTTCCTGAAGTGTTTGCCTCCCTAGAATGCGTCGCTATCAACGGGCCATCGTATCGGCCCGTTCTGTTCTATCGAGGAAAGCATCATGAAGCTCAACACCACGGCACTGCTGATTGCGTCTTTACTGGTTCTGGCCGGTTGCGACCAGGCCGAGAAAAGCGCGCAGCAATTGATGGGCAAGGCTGCCGAATCCGCCAAGCAAGCGATCGACGATACCCACAAGGCCGCCGAGCAAGCGCTCAGTGATGCCACTGGCGGGCTGATCAGCAAGAAAGAATCGTCCGACGAAGATAAAGAGAAAGATAAATCTTCGTCCCAGGAAATCTAACCCGCCTTAAACGAGTCAGGACTGACCCATGGAATACCTTTTAGAACTTGCTGCAAGCCCCACCGCCTGGGTCGCCCTGGCCACGCTGGTGGTGATGGAAATCGTGCTCGGCATCGATAACCTGATCTTTATCTCGATCCTGACCAATAAACTGCCCGAGCAGCACCGGCAGAAAGCCCGTCGCATCGGTATCGGCATGGCGCTGATCCTGCGCCTGGCACTGTTGAGCACCATCGCGTTCATCGTCCAGTTGACGGCGCCGGTGATCGAGATTCTCGGCCACGCGTTCTCCTGGAAGGACATGATCCTGATCGCCGGCGGCCTGTTCCTGTTGTGGAAAGCCACCACCGAAATCCATCACAGCATGGACCCGGCGCCGGAAGATCCAAAGACCGCGACGTCGACCGTGACCCTGGGCTTTGCCGCGGCGATCGGGCAGATCCTGATGCTGGACATGGTGTTTTCCATCGACAGCATCATTACCGCGGTCGGCATGACCGAGCATTTGCCGATCATGATCATCGCCGTGGTGGTCTCGGTGCTGGTGATGTTGCTGGCCGCTGACCCGCTGGCCAAGTTCATCAACGACAACCCGACGGTGGTGATGCTGGCGCTGGGCTTCCTGATCATGATCGGCATGACGCTGATCGCCGAAGGCTTCGGCGCCCACGTACCGAAAGGCTACGTCTACGCGGCCATGGCGTTCTCGGCCACGATCGAATGCCTGAACATGATGTCCCGGCGGGCCAAGCAGAAGCGCGTTGCCGCTGAAGCGTAACCTGCGTTAGACAAAACGGCCGCCTGCGCTCGAAAGAGCCCAGGCGGCCGTTTTTTTTGCATCACCGGATCACGCGATCCCTTGTAGGAGCCAGCTTGCTGGCGATGTTCGTTAACGATAACGCGTGCATCCTGGTTAAACGCGGCGCACTTGAGTTCATCGCCAGCAAGCTGGCTCCTACACGGATGGTGTTGTCTGCGAGTTCTGTGAAGAGCCGAACGTCAGTGCGAAGGAGCGTGGCGTGCGGAAGACTTATCGATCTTCGCTACCCGAGAAGGCGGGGCAGGGTGATGGTGCCGGCGTGCAATCCGCAGGACGCCCCACAACATGGCGGCGGCAACCGCGAGCCAGCCGGAAATCAACATCACTATGGTCATTGTCAGGCTCATCAGTGCCTCCTCTTCGCCCTGCCGCGGGCGCACACTCTCTGCAAGTGACAGTCTAGTCGCTGCTGTGTTTCAGGCTATTGACCAAAGGTATGCCGCTACTAACCACTTCGCTCTATTGAACGCGATCAACTGAGGGTTAAGGCTATACCGCTGCGGCGTGGCGCCCTATGATCGACGGCCAAGCCGCGAACTGGATTGAGCGGCGCCTGAACAAGAGAGTGATCATGGGGCGAGTAATGTCGCGAATTCGAATGGCAGCACTGATTGCCGGTTGTGTTGCAGGACTGGCTGGGTGTGCGGGGAGCGTTGCACCCGAGGTCAAGCGTCTGCCAGAGCGGGTGGAACTCAGCGGCACGTTCTACCGGGGCACGGACTATCAAAGCGGGCCACAGGTGCTGGCGAGCATGTTGTCGCAGCAGGGCATAGTGATTACGCCGGGCCTGCTGGAAAAGCCTTTGCACGTACCCGGTGCCGAAGCGCAGTTGCAACAGAACATGCAAAACCTCGCCCGCGAGTACGGCATGGTCGTGTATCCACTGGACAGCAATCTGCCTGCGCTGCTGACGCAGGTCGCGGCGGGATACCCGGTGATGGTACGTTTTACCGAAGGCTCGGCCTTCTGGGCTGAACCGCGTTACGCCATTCTCGCCGGCTACAACCGCCAGAAGCGCACCGTGTTGCTGCGTTCCGGGATGAATCGCCGCGAGTTGATGAGCTTCGGTTCGTTTGAGTCGGCGTTCAAGGACGCCGGTGGCTGGGCGGTGCTGATCCAGAAACCGAACCAGATTCCGGCCAATGTCGATCAGCAGCGCTGGCTAAAAGCCGCGAGCGATCTGGCTCAGGCCGGTCAGGAACAGGCGGCGGCGCGAGCGAAGAAAGCGTTGGGCGCTCAGTAAAGTCCCGTTCGTCATCTGTATCGCACGGTCACGCACCATTGACCTCTGAAGGATAAGGACCCGGATCTGTCCGGGTCAGTCCCGAGGAGGCGCTCATGGCTCATTCCACTTCACCTTCCGGCCCGCACTCGTCCGAGCACTCCTCGGGTGATGAGCTGGGCTTCGATCCCGATTCGCCCGATCTCGCCGATCCTCAGGTTGACCCGACAGGACCTGCAAAGGCCCCCAAGGATGTAAAGCCTGGCGACGATCATAAGGCTCCCGCGAAACCTTACGACCCGCTGGCTGACCTGAAACCCTGATTTTCAGAGTGAGGTGTGTATGTCTACCGATTCGAGTTTTGATGACAAACGTCCGGACAGTGTTCCGACCACGCCTGAGGACGAGATTGATCCGGTGATGGATCCGGATAGTCCGTTGCGTGATCCGTTGGCCAGGCCTTTGGTAACGCCGGGTGAGCATCCGCGCGGTCCTCGGGATCCGAGTGCGGGGGATGGGATTCCGGATGATGATCAGATGCCGTTGCCGAATGATTGAGGCTTCTGCTTGGCGCGGTTTGGGGCGTTGGATTGGGGGGGATCCATTGCTGCGGTAACGGCGGCTATTGGTTTCGCCCTTACGGCGAGTCACTTGGAGGAGCGCCAAGTAACCAAGCGCTCTTGCCCCTTTCGTTCGGTGCCTCGCTATGGCTCGGCATGCCCTCGTTCCGGTCCTGCTCCGTGGGCCCGCCGCCATCGGCCATCCATGGCCGGGGGCGGCTAACCCGGCATCCATGCCGGGTTGCCCACTGCGCAGAACCTCCGCTCGGCCTCTCGAGGGGGCGACCACCGCCACAGCCGCCGAGGCGGCCTAGTAGCCGACCTGGCTCTTTGGTGTACGCGTTCCCTCATTCCGGATATGTGCACCAATCCCCTGTAGGAGCCGGCTTGCTGGCGATAGCGGTGTGTCATCCAACCTATTTATTGGCTGAACGAACGCCATCGCCAGCAAGCCGGCTCCTACACGGAGATTGGATTCACACGGTCAAAATTGTAGGAGCCAGCTTGCTGGCGATGGACGTCAACGATGACGCGGGTTATCTGGATGAAAGCGGCGTCTGGGCGTTTTTCGCCAGCAAGCTGGCTCCTACAGGAGATCGCGCACGCTTTTGATTCTCACCATTCATCAGGTCGAGCGTTAGCTCGCCTTGGCTTTTGATCTTGCGGTGCCCGCCCCCTCGAGAGGCCGAGTGGAGGTTCTGCGCAGTGGGCAACCCGGCATGGATGCCGGGTTAGCCGCCCCCGGCCATGGATGGCCGATGGCGGCGGGCCCACGGAGCAGGACCGTAGCGAGGGTATGGCGAGCCTAAGCGAGCCACCGAACGAAAGGGGCAAAAGCGCTTGGTTACTTGCCGCTTTTGCAAGTGACTCGCCGTAAGGGCGAAACCAATAGCCGCCGTTACCGAAGAAAAGGATATATCCCCAACTACTTCGAAGCCTCAATAACCCCACTCTGACGATGCTTCAGATTCTTCTCCGACTTGTACTGCAACGCCACCGAAGGAACATTCGCGCCCTTGCCCGTCTCGACCCAGTTACGAATACGGCTGGCATCGGCAAAGTGCGTGTACTTGCCAAACGCATCGAGAATCACCAAGGCCACCGGCCGATTGCCCATGCTTGTCACAAGCACCAGGCAGTGCCCCGCCTCATTGGTAAAGCCGGTCTTCGTCAGTTTGATGTCCCAGTTCGGCTTGCCCACCAGATGGTCCGTATTGCGAAAGCCCAGGCTGTAATTGGGTTTACGGAACGAAACGGTTTTTTCCTTGGTGGTGCTCAGCTCGGTCAGGATCGGGTACTTGTGCGCCGCCACCAGCAACTTGCTCAGGTCGCGCGCCGTCGACACGTTACGCGGCGACAGGCCGGTCGGTTCGACATAGTGGGTGCTGGTCATGCCCAGCGCCTTGGCCTTGGCGTTCATCGCAGCAATGAACGCAACATAACCGCCCGGATAATGGTGAGCCAGACTGGCTGCGGCACGGTTTTCCGAAGACATCAGCGCAATCAGCAGCATCTCCCGGCGCGGCATTTCGCTGTTGAGTTTGACCCGGGAAAACACACCTTTCATTTCCGGTGTGTCGCTGATGTTGATGGAGATGTACTCATCCATGTTCTGCTTGGCTTCAACCACCACCAGTGCAGTCATCAGTTTGCTCACCGACGCGATCGGCACGACCACATCCGGGTTGCTGGCATAGATGACTTTATTGGTCTGCATATCCATCAGCAACGCGCTGCCGGAGGCGATCTTCAATTGGCTGGTGTCACGTGGTGCCGACGTGGTCTCGGCAGCATTGACGGTTGGCGTGATGAACGTCCCTGTAAATGCAAAAAATAGGCTCAGGATGGAAAGACGGATTTTCACGCTGGCGGACTCATAAGGTGTGGATTAGCCGTTTTGTAACGGGCTGTTTCTTAAAAACCGACGCATTCTAGGAGTATGGCTGAAGAACTGTCGATAGTTGATCAATCAACAGGTGAAAGTCCTTGAAAACCCCTACAAAACAGCAGGTTTCCGGCGAGTGGTCGTGTTAATTCTCCGGGCAAAAAGAACCCCGCCAATGGCAGGGTTCTTTTGTTCGTCGCTGACCTGTAATCGGGAACTCAGCTGTGCAGGGTTTCCGCTGCATACAGCGTGTTTTCCAGCAGGCAGGCGCGGGTCATCGGGCCGACGCCACCCGGTACTGGCGTGATCCAGCCAGCGCGGGGCAGGGCGGTTTCGTAGATCACGTCGCCGACCAGTTTGCCGTCATCCTGGCGGTTGATGCCGACGTCGATCACGATCGCGCCTTCCTTGATCCATTCACCCTTGACCAGACCCGGCTTGCCGGCGGCGACCACCACCAGATCGGCACGACCGACGTGGCCGGCCAGATCCTTGGTGAAGCGGTGGGTGACGGTCACGGTGCAACCGGCCAGCAGCAATTCCATCGCCATCGGCCGGCCAACGATATTGGAGGCGCCGACGACCACTGCGTCCATCCCGTAAAGATCGGCACCGGTGCTTTCCAGCAGGGTCATGATCCCTTTTGGCGTGCACGGACGCAGCAGCGGGATACGCTGGGCCAGGCGACCGACGTTATAAGGGTGGAAGCCGTCGACGTCTTTGTCCGGGCGAATGCGTTCCAGCAATCGGGACGCGTCCAGGTGTTCAGGCAAAGGCAGTTGAAGCAGAACGCCGTCGATTGCCGGGTCGTCGTTCAGACGATCGATCAGGTCGGTCAGCGCTTCTTGAGTGGTTTCGGAAGGCAGGTCGTAGGCTTGGGAAATGAAGCCGACCTCTTCACAGTCTTTACGCTTGTGCGAGACATAAACCTGAGAGGCAGGATCGCTGCCGACCAGGATCACCGCGAGACCGGGAGTGCGCAGGCCTTGCTGGCGGCGCTCGGTGACGCGTTTGGCGATCTGCTGGCGCAGGCTGGCGGCGATCGATTTGCCGTCGATTAGTTGTGCAGTCATTGCGCGTGATTAACCATCGAGAGGGGAAAAAAAGAGAACGCATTCTCGCATGTCATGCGTTGAGGGCAAAGGCGCTTGGTCTGCAAATTCCTCTAACCCCTTTAATTAAATGAATTTTTTTTAAAAAGGATTTGACGCCCTACAGGGGGCTCTATACTATTCGTCGCACTTGTCGGGCACAGCCTAGCACTGGTTAAGAAGGTTGAGCGGAATTACGGTTCTGCAAGGCTGGAAAGCACTTAGTTTGTAGTCCTTCAAGGGTACAGATTAACAAGGCGCCCGTAGCTCAGCTGGATAGAGCATCCGCCTTCTAAGCGGATGGTCGCAGGTTCGAGTCCTGCCGGGTGCGCCATTAGGCAGCTTTGGCACAAGTAACGCGATATGGTGGGCGTAGCTCAGTTGGTAGAGCACGGGATTGTGACTCCCGTTGTCGTGGGTTCGATCCCCATCGTCCACCCCATATTTCGAAAGGCGCCAGATTAACAGTCTGGCGCCTTTGCTTTAAAGGCTGCATGCGGATGTGGTGGAATTGGTAGACACACTGGATTTAGGTTCCAGCGCCGCGAGGCGTAAGAGTTCGAGTCTCTTCATCCGCACCAAATAAAGCTTCATCCATGCCGTTTGGCCTGGCTGGAGTTCAACAAAGAAGTTGTTTGGCTTTTTTGTTACGCAATATGGTGGGCGTAGCTCAGTTGGTAGAGCACGGGATTGTGACTCCCGTTGTCGTGGGTTCGATCCCCATCGTCCACCCCATATTCCGAAAGGCGCCAGATTTAACAGTCTGGCGCCTTTTTTGTTTCAGGGTTTTGAGTGTTTGGCGGCTGCAGGTTCTGGGTCGCGGGGCAGGGCGTTTCGTCGTATTTATGTGTCTCGATGATGCTGCGCTGCCCGCCGGTCTTGTTCGCAGGGTCGGCTGTCAGGGAGATGAATGACGACCTCTTCTATATATAGAAGGGTTGGCGCAGAGCTCTGGCGTGATTGGCTGTATTTGTCACCGGGACGAGATGCTTTCGCGCATTCGCCCCTATAAATTGCCTGCTGCGTTTTTACCCGTTTTCAGTAGGGTGACTTCTTGAGTTTGACCTACTAGAATGCATGCCCTTGATTCTGGGGTCGGAAACGGCCGGCCAACGTCTGTGCAACGAGGAATATCCATGCAAGTTTCTGTTGAAAATACTTCTGCTCTTGAGCGCCGCATGAGCATCACCGTGCCGGCTGAGCGCATCGAGACTCAGGTCAACAAGCGTCTGCAGCAGACCGCCCAAAAAGCCAAGATCGCTGGTTTCCGTCCAGGCAAAGTGCCGATGAGCGAAATCAAGCGCCGCTTTGGTGCTGAAGCGCGTCAGGAAGCTGTCGGCGACGTGATCCAGTCCTCCTTCTACGAAGCAGTCGTTGAGCAGAAGCTGAACCCGGCTGGTTCGCCTTCGATCGAGCCTAAGTCGCTCGAAGCTGGCAAAGACCTGGAATACGTCGCGATTTTCGAAGTGTTCCCTGAGTTCACCGTTGCCGGTTTCGAAGGCATCACCGTTGAGCGCCTGAGCGCTGACGTGGCTGACGCTGACCTGGACAAAATGCTGGACGTGCTGCGCAAGCAGAACACCCGTTTTGAAGTGACCGATCGCGCTGCTCAGAACGACGACCAACTGAACATCGATTTCGTCGGCAAGGTTGACGGTGAAGTGTTCGCTGGCGGTTCCGCCAAGGGCACCCAGCTGGTTCTGGGTTCCGGCCGCATGATCCCTGGTTTCGAAGACGGTCTGGTTGGCGCTAAAGCCGGCGAAGAACGCGTTCTGAACCTGACCTTCCCAGAGGACTATCAGAACCTCGACCTGGCAGGCAAAACTGCTGAGTTCACCGTCACCGTGAACACTGTTTCCGAGCCTAAGCTGCCAGAACTGAACGAAGAGTTCTTCGCTCAATTCGGTATCAAGGAAACCGGTCTGGAAGGCTTCCGCGCCGAAGTTCGCAAGAACATGGAGCGCGAGCTGCGTCAGGCCATCAAATCCAAGGTCAAGAATCAGGTAATGGACGGTCTGCTGGCCACCAACCCGATCGAAGTGCCAAAGGCTCTGCTGTCCAACGAAGTTGACCGTCTGCGCGTGCAGGCTGTTCAGCAGTTCGGCGGCAACATCAAGCCTGACCAGCTGCCGGCCGAGCTGTTCGAAGAACAAGCCAAGCGTCGCGTTGTTCTGGGTCTGATCGTGGCTGAAGTGGTCAAGCAATTCGACCTCAAGCCTGACGAAGCCCGCGTTCGCGAGATGATCCAGGAAATGGCTTCGGCTTACCAAGAGCCTGAGCAGGTTGTGTCCTGGTACTACAAGAACGACCAGCAACTGAACGAAGTCCGTTCGGTTGTGCTGGAAGAACAAGTTGTGGATACTGTTCTGCAGAAAGCTAGCGTGACCGACAAATCGGTCTCTTACGAAGAAGCGGTCAAGCCGGTAGAAGCTCCACAAGCCGACTGATCACTTTTGCGGTAAGAAGCACACACCATAAGCCAGCCTTCGTGCTGGCTTATGCGTATTCAAGACATAACTATTTGGGAGTGACTGCAGAGCATGTTCCGTAATTCGTATATTCAGCAGAACTCTGATATCCAGGCCGCAGGCGGCCTGGTCCCGATGGTTGTCGAGCAGTCCGCTCGTGGCGAGCGCGCCTACGACATCTATTCGCGCCTTCTCAAGGAGCGAGTGATCTTTCTGGTTGGTCCGGTAGAGGACTACATGGCTAACCTGATTTGTGCGCAACTGCTGTTCCTTGAAGCGGAAAACCCGGACAAGGACATCCATCTCTATATCAACTCCCCGGGCGGTTCGGTGACGGCGGGCATGTCGATCTACGACACCATGCAGTTCATCAAGCCAAACGTGTCGACTACCTGCATCGGCCAAGCGTGCAGCATGGGTGCATTCCTGCTGACCGCCGGTGCTCCGGGCAAGCGTTTCTGCCTGCCGAACTCGCGCGTGATGATTCACCAGCCACTGGGCGGTTTCCAGGGCCAGGCGTCGGATATCGAAATCCATGCCAAGGAAATCCTCTTCATTCGTGAGCGTCTCAACACGCTGATGGCCAAGCACAGCGGGCGCACGCTTGAAGAGATCGAGCGCGATACCAACCGCGACAATTTCATGAGTGCAGAAGCTGCGCGTGAATATGGGTTGATCGACGAAGTGATCACCCAGCGCCCCGCTTAAAATAAGCAGCTCAAAATAAGGCGGGTCGGCGGGTCCGATCACCTGCGGGCTTGAAAAAGCCCGCAATAGCCTTCATCTTGTGTTGCAAGCCTATCGGATTTGGATCGAACGAATGACTGACACCCGCAACGGCGAGGACAACGGCAAGCTGCTCTATTGCTCCTTCTGTGGCAAAAGCCAGCATGAAGTGCGCAAATTGATTGCCGGCCCCTCGGTCTTTATCTGCGACGAGTGCGTCGACCTGTGCAATGACATCATCCGAGAGGAGGTGCAGGAAGCCCAGGCCGAAAGCAGCGCGCATAAATTGCCTTCGCCTAAAGAAATCAGCGGCATCCTTGATCAGTATGTAATTGGTCAGGAACGCGCGAAAAAGGTGCTGGCCGTAGCGGTGTACAACCACTACAAGCGCCTGAACCAGCGTGACAAAAAGAATGACGACGTCGAACTCGGCAAAAGCAACATCTTGCTGATCGGCCCGACAGGCTCGGGTAAAACCCTGCTTGCCGAAACACTGGCCCGCTTGCTGAACGTTCCGTTCACCATCGCCGACGCAACCACCCTCACCGAGGCGGGTTACGTGGGTGAAGATGTCGAGAACATCATTCAGAAGCTGTTGCAGAAGTGCGATTACGACGTGGAAAAAGCCCAGATGGGCATTGTCTACATCGATGAGATCGACAAGATCTCGCGCAAGTCTGACAACCCGTCGATCACCCGGGACGTTTCCGGTGAAGGCGTGCAGCAGGCCCTGCTCAAGCTGATCGAAGGCACGGTCGCTTCCGTCCCGCCTCAAGGCGGTCGCAAGCATCCACAGCAGGAATTCCTTCAGGTTGACACCCGTAACATCCTGTTCATCTGCGGCGGCGCATTCTCTGGTCTGGAAAAGGTTATTCAAAACCGTTCCACCAAGGGCGGCATCGGTTTCAACGCAGAAGTGCGCAGCAAGGAAGAAGGCAAGAAAGTCGGTGAGTCCCTGCGTGAAGTCGAGCCTGACGATTTGGTCAAGTTCGGTCTGATCCCGGAATTCGTCGGTCGTCTGCCGGTTCTTGCCACGCTGGACGAGCTTGATGAGGCTGCATTGATGCAGATTCTCACCGAGCCGAAAAATGCTCTGACCAAACAGTATGCCAAGCTGTTCGAGATGGAAGGCGTGGACCTGGAATTCCGGGCCGACGCACTGAAATCGGTCGCCAAACGTGCCCTGGAACGCAAGACCGGTGCCCGTGGCCTGCGCTCGATTCTCGAAGGCGTATTGCTCGACACTATGTATGAAATCCCCTCGCAATCCGAGGTGAGTAAAGTAGTGATCGACGAAAGCGTAATAGAAGGCAAGTCCAAGCCACTGTATATCTACGAAAACAGTGAGCCGGCTGCCAAGGCCGCGCCAGACGCTTAAGCGTCACGCAGCTGGAATAAAGAAGGGGCCTTCGGGCCCCTTTTCTTTTAAACCTTTTTAACGTCCTCTTTGCGCTTGTTTTTTTTGAAGGCAGCCCCCATCTTGGTTTCAAGCTTACTTCCATCTGTTTACGGCCTTATGGCCGCCGTAGAGGCGAAATCATGAAGACAACCATCGAATTGCCTCTCCTGCCATTGCGTGATGTCGTGGTTTATCCGCACATGGTTATCCCGCTGTTCGTGGGGCGCGAGAAATCCATCGAAGCCCTCGAGGCAGCGATGACGGGCGACAAGCAGATTCTTCTGCTGGCTCAGAGAAACCCTGCTGACGACGATCCCGGTGAAGATGCACTCTATCGCGTAGGTACCATCGCTACCGTTCTCCAGTTGCTCAAGCTGCCGGATGGCACGGTCAAGGTTCTGGTCGAAGGTGAGCAGCGGGGCGCCGTGGAGCGCTTCAGCGAAGTGGACGGCCATTGCCGTGCCGAAGTCTCATTGATCGACGAAGTCGACGCGCCGGAGCGCGAGTCGGAAGTATTTGTTCGTAGTCTGCTGGCTCAATTCGAGCAATACGTGCAGCTGGGCAAGAAAGTCCCTGCAGAAGTCCTGTCGTCGCTCAACAGCATCGACGAGCCGGGCCGCCTGGTCGACACCATGGCCGCGCACATGGCCCTGAAGATCGAGCAGAAGCAGGAAATCCTCGAAATCATCGATTTGTCGGCCCGGGTCGAACACGTCCTGGCGTTGCTGGATGCCGAGATCGATCTGCTGCAAGTCGAAAAACGCATTCGCGGCCGCGTCAAAAAACAAATGGAGCGCAGTCAGCGCGAGTACTACCTGAATGAGCAGATGAAGGCCATTCAGAAAGAACTCGGTGACAGCGACGAAGGCCACAACGAAATCGAAGAGCTGAAAAAGCGTATCGATGCCGCCGGCCTGCCGAAAGACGCCCTGGCCAAGGCCCAGGCTGAACTGAACAAGCTCAAGCAAATGTCACCAATGTCCGCGGAAGCCACCGTTGTACGTTCGTACATCGACTGGCTGGTTCAGGTGCCGTGGAAGGCCCAGAGCAAGGTGCGTCTGGACCTGGCGCGCGCCGAAGACATCCTCGACGCCGACCACTACGGTCTGGAAGAAGTCAAAGAGCGGATCCTCGAATACCTCGCCGTGCAAAAACGCGTGAAGAAAATTCGTGGCCCGGTGTTGTGCCTGGTCGGTCCTCCGGGTGTGGGTAAAACCTCCCTGGCGGAGTCGATTGCTCACGCCACCAACCGTAAATTCGTGCGCATGGCCCTCGGCGGCGTGCGTGATGAAGCGGAAATCCGTGGTCATCGCCGGACTTACATCGGTTCGATGCCGGGAAGATTGATTCAAAAGATGACAAAAGTGGGCGTCCGCAACCCGCTGTTCCTGCTCGATGAAATCGACAAGATGGGCAGCGACATGCGTGGCGATCCGGCGTCGGCGTTGCTGGAAGTGCTCGATCCCGAGCAGAACCACAACTTCAACGATCACTATCTGGAAGTCGACTACGACCTGTCCGATGTGATGTTCCTTTGCACCTCGAACTCCATGAACATTCCGCCGGCGCTGCTCGACCGGATGGAAGTGATTCGTCTGCCGGGCTACACCGAAGACGAGAAGATCAACATCGCCGTCAAATACCTTTCGCCGAAGCAGATCACGGCCAACGGCCTGAAGAAAGGCGAGCTGGAATTCGACGCCGAAGCGATCCGCGACATCATCCGCTACTACACCCGCGAAGCCGGTGTACGGGGCCTGGAGCGCCAGATTGCCAAGGTCTGCCGCAAGGCGGTCAAAGAGCATGCACTGGAAAAACGCTTCTCGGTGAAGGTCACTGCCGACATGCTCGAACACTTTCTGGGCGTGCGTAAATTCCGCTACGGCCTGGCTGAATCCCAGGATCAGATCGGTCAGGTGACCGGCCTGGCGTGGACGCAAGTGGGCGGCGAATTGCTGACCATCGAAGCGGCTGTCGTACCGGGCAAGGGCCAGTTGATCAAGACCGGTTCCCTGGGTGACGTGATGGTCGAATCGATCACCGCTGCGCTCACGGTTGTCCGCAGCCGCGCGAAAAGCCTGGGGATCCCTCTGGACTTCCACGAGAAGCGCGACACGCACATCCACATGCCGGAAGGGGCGACCCCGAAGGACGGCCCTAGCGCCGGTGTAGGCATGTGCACGGCCCTGGTGTCGGCATTGACCGGAATTCCGGTGCGCGCGGATGTCGCCATGACTGGCGAAATCACCTTGCGTGGCCAGGTGCTGGCGATTGGTGGTCTGAAAGAAAAACTGCTCGCCGCTCACCGTGGCGGAATCAAGACCGTGATCATTCCTGAAGAGAACGTACGCGATCTCAAGGAAATTCCGGACAATATCAAGCAGGATCTGCAGATTAAACCGGTTAAATGGATTGACGAGGTCCTGCAAATTGCGCTGCAATACGCGCCGGAGCCCTTGCCCGATGTAGCTCCGGAGATAGTCGCAAAGGATGAAAAACGCGAGTCTGACTCTAAGGAAAGAATTAGCACGCATTAATACGCATTTGCCTGGGGGGCTTGTTGACAGCTTTTTAGAGCCCTTGTTATAAAGCGGCTCTTAAGTGTCTGTAGGCCATTCAGCACTCGTTTTTGCTTTCACCAAAAAAACTTAGAATCATACTCAAATAGATATAAGGGGACTTAGAGTGAACAAGTCGGAACTGATTGATGCTATCGCTGCATCCGCTGATATCCCGAAAGCTGCTGCTGGCCGTGCGCTGGACGCTGTAATCGAATCCGTCACTGGCGCTCTCAAGGCTGGCGACTCCGTTGTTCTGGTTGGTTTCGGTACTTTCTCCGTGACTGATCGTCCTGCTCGCATCGGTCGTAACCCACAGACCGGTAAGACGCTGGAAATCGCGGCAGCCAAAAAACCAGGTTTCAAAGCCGGTAAAGCACTGAAAGAAGCTGTCAACTAAGTTCGATTCAGGTTTTTGCCTATCCGGGTCGGGGTCATGCCTGACCTGGCAGCGGAGCGGTAGTCCAGTCGGCAAGTTGCCGGTCCGAGACGCCGAGGGTCGCAAGTTCGAACCCTTGGTCCGTTCCGCCAGTTACGAGAAGGCGCATCCTCGGATGCGCCTTTCTTCTATCCGGATTCTACCCACGCTCCACGGTTGCCTAATTTTGAAGTTCAACCGTTTCTGGGGGACGCATGCTGCAGAATATCAGGGACAATTCACAAGGCTGGATTGCCAAGACCATTATCGGGGTCATCGTTGCACTGATGGCTTTGACCGGTTTCGATGCCATTTTTCAGGCCACCACCCATCGTAATGAGGCGGCCAAGGTCAACGGCGAAGAAATCAGCCAGAACGAGCTGAGCCAGGCGGTTGATATGCAACGCCGTCAACTCATGCAACAGCTGGGCAAGGATTTCGATGCTTCCTTGCTCGACGAAAAAATGCTGCGCGAATCGGCCCTCAAGGGTCTGATCGATCGCAAACTGCTGCTGCAAGGCGCAGAAAACTCGAAATTCGCTTTTTCCGAAGCGGCTTTGGACCAGGTGATCCTGCAAACCCCTGAATTCCAGGTGGACGGCAAGTTCAGCCCCGAGCGTTTCGATCAGGTCATCCGTCAACTCGGCTACAGCCGCATGCAATTCCGCCAGATGCTGGCTCAGGAAATGCTGATCGGTCAGTTGCGCGCGGGTCTGGCAGGCAGCGGTTTTGTCACCGATGCACAGGTTCTGGCCTTCGCCCGTCTGGAAAAACAGACCCGCGATTTCGCCTCCCTGAACGTCAAGGCTGACCCGGCAGCGGTGAAGCTGACCGACGATGAGGTCAAGGCCTACTACGACGAACACGCCAAGGAATTCATGACACCGGATCAGGTGATCATCGATTACCTCGAGTTGAAGAAGTCGTCCTTCTTCGACCAGGTCGCCGTCAAGGACGAAGAGCTGCAAGCGGCGTATCAGAAAGAAATCGCCAACCTGTCCGAGCAACGTCGGGCGGCGCACATTCTGATCGAAGTGAACGACAAAGTGACCGAGGCGCAAGCCAAGGCCAAGATCGAAGAAGTTCAGGCCCGTCTGGCCAAAGGCGAGAAATTCGAGGCCCTGGCCAAGGAATTCTCCCAGGATCCGGGTTCGGCTAACAACGGTGGTGATCTCGGCTATGCAGGTCCTGGCGTCTACGATCCAGCGTTCGAAACCGCTTTGTATGCGTTGACCAAGGACCAGGTGTCGGCACCGGTTCGCACTGATTTCGGTTTCCACCTGATCAAGCTGTTGGGTGTCGAGGCGCCGGAAGTTCCGACCTTGGCCAGCCTGAAAGACAAGCTGACACGTGAGCTGAAAACCCAGCAGGTCGAGCAGCGATTCGTCGAGGCAACCAAGCAACTGGAAGACGCGTCGTTCGAAGCTTCCGATCTGGCCCAGCCAGCGCAGGACCTGAAACTGACCGTTCACACTTCCAAGCCATTCGGCCGTGAAGGTGGCGAGGGTGTTACCGCCAACCGTGCCGTGCTGACGGCTGCGTTCAGTCCTGAAGTGCTGGATGAGGGTGCCAACAGCACCGCCATCGAGCTCGATCCGGAAACCGTGATCGTGCTGCGTGCCAAGGAGCACCTGAAGCCTTCGCAACTGCCGCTGGAAAGCGTGTCTGCCGCCATTCGCGGTCAATTGGCCAAGGAGCACGCGAGTGCTGCCGCCAAGACCAAGGCTGACGAGCTGATTGCCAGCCTGCGTGAGGGCAAGACGCCACTGGACAAGGCCATCGATGGCCAGAACTGGAAAGTCACCGCAGCCGCGACCCGCGCTCAGGAAGGGATCGACCCGACTGTGCTGCAAGCGCTGTTCCGCATGCCGAAACCGGTGGCCAAAGACAAGCCGACCTTCAGCAGCGTAACCCTGGCCGATGGTAGCCTGGTGATCGTGCGCCTGAACGGCGTCAACGAAGCCGCCGCGCCGACCGATGAAGAGAAGGCTCAATACCGTCGCTTCCTCGCTTCGCGTATTGGCCAGCAAGACTTTGCGGCGTATCGCAAGCAGCTGGAAGCCGAAGCGGACATCAAGCGTTTCTGATGCCTGACTGAGTTTTCCGCAACACAAAGACCCCGGCCAGACAGCCGGGGTTTTTTATGGGCGTAGAGAAACCGGAGGGGGGTTATCCGTCGGCCTGGATTTTTTCGGGAGACTTTTTCCTGTAAATGGCAGTCATTACACTTGTAACTGTTTCAAGACACTAATCGATGCGACGCTAAGCATCGATCTGTTGCACAATACGCCCCGGACCGTTTTCCTCAGGATGTTCAATGTTTAAATCATTTCCCGTGCGGGTTGTCGGGCTGGCATTGGTGCTGGCGGCAGCGGCCGGATGCTCGTCGAAGAAAGCCCCCATTTATGAGCATGAGAACTTCGACGACTCCGGAACGTTTTCGCGCAACTATCCGGTGACCGATGCGCAAACCTGCGAAGCCGCCCGTCGAGCGTTGCTCAGCCAAGGTTACATCATCACCAGCAGCGATCCGAAGCTGATCAGTGGTCACAAGAGCTTCCAGCAGACTGGCGACACCCACATGGAGATCAGCTTCAGCGTGGTTTGTGCCGACGACGGTAGCGAAGGGCACCACGCCACCATGTTTGCCAACGCATTGCAGGATCGCTATGCGCTGAAGAAGACCAACAATTCCGCCAGCCTCGGTGTCGGTGTCTTGGGATCGGTATCGATGCCGATCGGTTCGTCCGATGATTCGATGGTCAAGGTGGCCAGCGAGACCGTGTCGTCGGCCAAGTTCTACGAGCGTTTCTTCACGCTGGTCGAATTGTTCCTGCCGCCGGAAGCGAAAAAAGCCGCACACATCGTCGAGAAGCCGAAAACCGACCTAGGCGTGCCTGAGACCAAGGCCGCACCGGCTGCTCTGGCGCCTGAGCCGGCACCTGCCGCCGAACCGACGCCAGCCCCGGCAGCAGAAGCCGCGCCAGCCCCGGCCGCGGAACCGGTTGCGCCGCCACCAGAGCCTGCACCGGTCACTCCGGCCGAAAACGCCGAATCGGTTCCGTCGACGGAAAACGTCACGCCACCGCCAGCCTCGGATTTGCCCCCACCGACCGAGCCGATTCCCGCGATGCCTGTTACCAGCCACTGATTTTGGTGGCTGACGCTCCGGGATCACCGGTCCCGGAGCAGCATTCAGATTGACCCGCGTCAACCCAGGTCGTTTTCCTACGGCCTGTATCGAAAAAATCCTGTGATAAATTCCTGACCGCCTGCTACGTTTTATTAAGTAGCGGCGAAGCGTCATGCCTGCGTCATTTTTCTTTCACGCGGGCACTTTATGCTCAAAGTACAGGTCATTTATTCAAGCATTTTTTCAATGAGCGATGGGGGATTCAAAATGGACGATTATCAAGAAGAGCTGCTCGAGTTCCAGGCCTTTGAACTGGACCCGCTGGAACCGGCCGAAGACGCTACCGAGCTGTAAGCGTCAGGCAGACTGGCGGTGACTGCGGCGAAACTCGCCTGGAGTCTGACCGCTCCAACGTTTGAAAGCGCGTTGAAAGGCTTCGGCTGAGGCAAATCCCAGCAGGTAAGCGATTTCCCCGAACGCCAGTTCGGTATCGCGAATGTAGGTCATGGCCAGGTCGCGACGGGTGTCGTTGAGAATTGCACGAAACTGCGTGCCTTCCTCGGCGAGTTTGCGGCGCAAGGTCCAGGTTGGCAGCTTCAGGCGTGCCGCCACTTCTTCCAGGTCGGGCTCCCGACCACCATTGAGTAACGGCCCCAGCAACTGAGTGATGCGTTCACGCAGGCTGCGGGTGCGTGTCAGGTGTTCCAGTTCCCGTTCGCACAGTTGCAGCAGATGCCGCCAGGTACTCGGGCAATGCACCGGGTTACGCTGAGCGAGGCTGGCCAGGCTCAGGCGCAGCTGGTTCTGTTCGGCGCCGAACTGGATCGGGCAATCGCCCAGCATCGCATAAGCCTCGCGGTAATCCGGTTCTTCGAACTCGATGTCGATGCGTTCGGCGCTCAACGGCACAGGGCTGACGCTGGATAACTGCTGCAACCAGCCGGCGATGATCGAATCCACCACGAAGCGGTTATAGGCGTTGTAAGGGCTGATGGAATAGAACCGCAGCCACGCGCCTTGAGCGTCTTCGTGGAAGCTCGATTGGCCGCGATAGTTGGAACCGTACAAGGCTTCGAAGCGAATCAGGCAGCGCGCGGCTTCGCGCACTGTCGGCGCCTGCGCCGCGGTGACACCGGCGAGGCCGGCCTGGCTCAGGCGGCTGAGCTGGCCCATGCGCAAACCCAGTGCCGGGTTGTCGGTGAGTTGAATGGCAGCGTGGCCCAAACGCATGTAACGCGGGATCGACAGACGGGCACAGGGTTCGCCCAGGCGAGCCGGGTCTAGGCCGTATTGATCGAGCAGCGGTTGAGGGTCGATGCCATGGCTGCGCACAGCATCGGCCAAGCTATGAACAAAGCCGACTGACAGATCGCCCAGACGCATCGGCAAGGGTTTCATCGCTTACAACCACAGGTTCAGCAAACGCGCGCCACGGAAATTGCCGCCGGCGAAATGCTGCCCGTTGCTGCTGAGAAAACTTTGTCCGGCGCTGCCCTGGTCCCAGAACTGGCCACGCAGGAACACGCTCATACCGGCGATGGCCTGGCTGCTGGGTGGTTGCGCGGTCAATGTCAGGCGATGCCAGGCCTGACCTTCACTGATCTCACCAGGCTTCAGGCTGACGGAGCCCGGTGTCGACAACCCTTTATAACCCCGCCATGGTTTTTCCCACGTACCGCGACCGCTGACAAATGCCGGGACCGCCACCAGTTGCACGCCCTGCGCATCGAGTTTGCGGTAGTTGTCCGGGTACCAGCTGTCGCTGCCGATCAGCACACCGAGGCGACCGGCCGGGGTATCGACCACGCTCAGGATATGTTCGCCATTGGCCTCGATCACATCGCGCTCGGCGAAAATCGGATGCATCTGGCGCTGGGGCTGGCCAATGGGTGCGCCGTCCCGACCGAACACCACGCTGCTGTTGTACAACGCACCGCGGCCGACTTTCAGGGTGCCGTCGATGATGCTGGGTTCGGGCAGCACGATGGAGCCTGCGACCAGCGTCACGTGAAATTCCTTGGCCAGCCCCCCGAACAGCGCCTGGTAATCCTTGGCCATGCCTTTGGCTTTCATGCGCAGGTGCGCGTCGTCCAGGCGGTTGTCGCCTTTGGCGCTGATCAGCGCACGGATGAACTTCACGGGATTGCTCACCGCCAGCCAGTTCATGGCTTCCTTGATGGTGTTGGCCTGGTACAGCTCGTCTTTTTCACCGCTGACCATCAACCAGGTGCCGACATGTTCGGGCAGCACGACGATGGTTTTTTCATTCAGCAGGCCCTGTTCCTGGGCTTTTTGCAAATAGGCCGCGAGCTTGCGGTGCAGGCGCCCAATGCTTTGGTAGTCGGTGGGAAACAGTTCGGGCTGGATGCCCAGGAGGTTGCCGCGATCGGCGGGTGTGCCCTGATCGATGACGAGATCGATGCGAAGGTCGGACAGATAGTGACCCACCGGACGATCGGCGGCCCACATGGCGTAAGTCGTCAGGGCGGCAACCAGGGCCATGGAGAAAGTCAGGTACAGAAGTTTGCGCATGGGGAAACAGTCGACAGCCGTGTGCAGGGTTCGCTGACTAGGGTAGGGCCCATGCCGGCGCTTGCCAAGGGCCGCTGCGCATTTGGATCAATAAGTTGTCAGTTTCGGTCATTGAGCCACCGAAGGACTGCTCATAGTCTGTTACACAAGACAGAGGGGCGCCGAAGAGCGCCCACATTTTTCCGTGATCGTTCGTTGTGGAGTTACCGATGACCGCCGCTCATTACCCGCACCTGCTGGCCCCGCTGGACCTGGGTTTTACCACGTTGCGCAACCGCACCCTGATGGGTTCGATGCACACCGGTCTTGAGGAGAAACCCGGCGGTTTCGAACGCATGGCGGCGTATTTCGCCGAGCGCGCTCGTGGCGGTGTCGGCCTGATGGTGACAGGCGGTATCGGCCCGAACGACGAAGGCGGCGTGTATTCCGGCGCGGCCAAGCTGACCACCGAAGAAGAGGCAATCAAACACCAGATCGTCACCCGTGCCGTGCACGAGGCGGGCGGCAAGATCTGCATGCAGATCCTCCACGCCGGCCGTTATGCCTACAGCCCGAAACAGGTGGCACCGAGCGCGATTCAGGCGCCGATCAACCCGTTCAAGCCCAAGGAACTGGACGAAGAGGGCATCGAGAAGCAGATCAACGATTTCGTCACCTGCTCCAGCCTGGCGCAAAAAGCCGAGTACGACGGTGTCGAGATCATGGGTTCCGAGGGTTATTTCATTAACCAGTTCCTCGCGGCCCACACCAACCATCGCACCGACCGTTGGGGCGGCAGTTACGAAAACCGCATGCGCCTGCCGGTGGAAATTGTCCGCCGAGTACGCGAAGCCGTTGGCCCGAATTTCATAATCATCTTCCGCCTGTCGATGCTCGATCTGGTGGAAGGCGGCAGCACCTGGGAAGAAATCGTGACGCTGGCCAAGGCCATCGAACAGGCTGGCGCGACGATCATCAACACCGGTATCGGCTGGCACGAAGCACGAATTCCGACCATCGCCACCAAGGTGCCGCGCGCGGCGTTCAGCAAAGTCACCGCCAAGCTGCGCGGCTCGGTGAGCATTCCGCTGATCACCACCAACCGCATCAACACCCCGGAAGTGGCCGAGCAGATCCTGGCCGAAGGCGATGCCGACATGGTGTCGATGGCACGTCCGTTCCTTGCCGACGCGGATTTCGTCAACAAGGCCGCTGAGGGCCGTGCCGATGAAATCAACACCTGCATCGGTTGCAACCAGGCCTGCCTCGATCACACTTTCGGCGGCAAGCTGACCAGTTGCCTGGTCAACCCGCGTGCCTGCCACGAAACCGAACTCAATTACCTGCCGGTGCAGCAGATCAAGAAGATCGCGGTGGTCGGTGCCGGCCCTGCAGGTCTGTCGGCTGCTACCGTGGCTGCCGAGCGTGGCCATCAGGTGACGCTGTTCGATTCGGCCAGCGAGATCGGCGGCCAGTTCAACATCGCCAAGCGTGTGCCGGGCAAGGAAGAGTTCTTTGAAACCCTGCGTTACTTCAACCGCAAACTGCAGACCACCAACGTCGAGCTGTGCCTGAACACTCGTGTCGATGTGGCGAAACTGGTGGAAGGCGGCTACGACGAGATCATCCTCGCCACCGGCATTGCCCCAAGAACGCCGGCGATCCCGGGCGTCGAGAATGCCAAGGTGCTGAGCTACCTGGACGTGATCCTCGAGCGCAAGCCGGTGGGCAAACGTGTCGCCGTGATCGGTGCGGGCGGGATCGGTTTCGACGTGTCGGAATTCCTCGTGCATCAAGGTGTGGCCACCAGCCTGGACCGTGAAGCGTTCTGGAAAGAGTGGGGCATCGACACGCACCTGCAAGCGCGTGGTGGTGTGGCCGGGATCAAGGCTGAACCGCATGCGCCGGCGCGTGAAGTGTTCCTGCTGCAACGCAAGAAATCCAAGGTCGGCGACGGCCTGGGCAAGACCACCGGCTGGATTCATCGCACCGGTCTGAAGAACAAGCAGGTGCAGATGCTCAACAGCGTCGAGTACCTGAAGATCGACGACGAAGGCCTGCACATCCGCATTGGCGAAACCGGCGAGCCGCAAGTGCTGGCGGTGGACAACATCGTGATCTGCGCCGGGCAGGATCCGTTGCGTGAGTTGCAGGACGGGTTGGTCGCGGCCGGACAGAACGTGCATCTGATCGGCGGCGCGGACGTGGCGGCGGAGCTGGATGCGAAGCGGGCGATCAATCAGGGATCGCGGTTGGCTGCTGAGTTGTAATTTGCAGGTTTAGCGTGCCAATGGCTATCGCGAGCAGGCTCGCTCCCACACTGGATCTTCGGTGCGACAAAGATCCAGTGTAGGAGCGAGCCTGCTCGCGATGGCGTCCTCACAGCGACTAGAATGCTGCTCTTTACCGGGCACAGTCAGGCGCCAATGCTTTCTCCTCCTTCAAATTGGCTCCATGAAGCCCCCCTCGAACGCTTTCATCTTGATTGGCTCACCCAATCAGGCCTCGAAGTCGCCATCCTGCGCCTCGACCAGATCGACCCGCTGATCAGCGGCAACAAGTGGTTCAAGCTGATCGAATATTTCAAGGCCGCTGACCTGGCCGGTGCCAAAGGCATCATCAGCCTGGGAGGCGCTCACTCCAACCATCTCCACGCGCTGGCTGCTGCCGGTAAGCGTTTCGGATTCAGCACCGTGGGGTTGCTGCGGGGGCATCCTCAAGAAACCCCGACGGTGAAAGACTTGCAAGCCTTCGGCATGCAGCTGCACTGGCTCGGTTATGGCGGCTACCGAGCGCGGCACGAAGCAGGTTTCTGGGAGCCCTGGCAGGCGCAGTATCCCGATCTGCTACCGGTGCCGGAAGGTGGCGGCGGTTTGCCGGGAGCGAAGGGGTGCGTGCAATTGAAGGCGATGGCCAGCGCGCAACTGGACCGTCTGGGCTGGGACGATTACGGCGGCTGGTGGCTGGCCTGCGGAACGGGCACCACGCTCGCCGGCCTGGTGCTGGCCGAAGCGGGGCAGCGTCCGGTCTATGGTGCGTTGGCGGTGCCTGACGACCATGGCGTGGCGCAGCAGGTTGAATCGATTGTGCGGGAAGCGGGGTTGCAGAACCCGGCGTATGAATTGATCGATGCCAGTCGTGGTGGGTTCGCCAAAGTCGATCCGTTGTTGCTGACGTTCATCGAGCAAACCGAGCAGGCCGGCGGCATTCCCCTTGAGCCGCTGTACACCGGCAAGGCGCTGCTGGCGCTCAAGCAACAAGTCGAGGCCGGGCGATTCACACAGGGCACACGCCTGATCTTCGTCCACACCGGAGGCTTGCAGGGCCTTCGCGGATTTTCACCGACCTTGTAGGAGCCGGCTTGCCGGCGATGAACGATAACGCGGTCCAACAGATGGACCGCGGCGCCTGAATCGCCAGCAAGCCGGCTCCTACAAGGGCAGGCGTTGTTTCAGGAATTGCGGCTGACGCGTTTGGGCATCATCCGCAGCAATGTGTTATCGCCCACCACGTAGTGGTGATAAATCCCCGCCACGGCGTGCAGCCCGATCAGCCAGTAACCGATCGTGCCGCCCAGCTCGTGCCATCCCTGAATCCGTTTGGCGAACGTCTTGTCCTCGGACACCAGCAGTGGCAAATCGAACCCGTAGAACATCACTTGATGCCCCTTGGCGCTGGTCACCAGCCAACCGAGGATCGGCATGGCGATCATGAAGAGGTACAACGCCCAGTGCATCAGCCGGGCGACGGCGGTTTGCCAGTGCGGGGAGGCGGGGAAGATCTGCGGTGCCGGGCCGAGGCTGCGGGCGAACAGTCTTAGCCAGACCAGCACGAAAACGGTCAGCCCCAGCATGAAGTGCGATTCGGTGATCAGCGTCCGGCCGCCGCTGCCTTTCGGAAAGATCCCGCGAAATTCGATGCAGGCGTAGACCAGCACCAGCAGGACCAGCATCAACCAGTGCAGCGTGATTGATACGGTGCTGTAGCGTGAGTCGGAATTCTTCCAGGGCATACGGTGTTCCTCACAGGTAGACCACCGTTCTTGGCCGACGGTGTCCCTTAACTGTAAGCCTGAATCGACGGGTTTGCCTGAGGCGGAGGGAAGTTCAATGCGCTGGTTCAGGAAACAGACAGCAAAAGCACCGCAGTCCATTGTAGGAGCCGGTTTGCTGCGGGCGGCGTTCCGGCGATTGCGTCCTTCCAGCCAACAGAAGAGTCGGATGATCCACCGCCATCGCCAGCAAGCCGGCTCCTACAGGGGATCGGGTTCACACGGTTGAAATTGTAGGAGCCGGCTTGCCGGCGATGGCGTCCGTCCAGCCAACAGAAGGGTTGGATGACCCACCGCCATCGCCAGCAAGCTGGCTCCTACAGGAGATCAATTGGTCTGTGGCATCTCGCCGTTTGCCAGGCGCTTGTTGATGTCGGCGATCACTTCCGGCAAGTCGGTGATGGTGTCGATCATGTAATGCGGGCGCGAACCTTCGAACAGGGCGTGGATGCGTTTGCGTTCGCTGGCCAGTTCATCGCTGCCGAGGGCGCGATAGCCTTCGTAATCCAGGCCCAGCGCGTTGCCCGAGCAGATCAGCGCCACGGTCCACATGCCGGCGCGCCGACCTTCGAGAATGCCCGGCACGGTGTCGTCGATCTTCACGCACGCGGCGACATCGTCGATGCCCAGTGCAATCACGTTGGCCAGGGCCTGGGCCGGCCATGGGCGGCCGTTGGGCACTTCGTCGGTGGCGACCACGTGATCGGCGACGTAGCCGTTGGTGGCCGCCAGTTCGACGACTTTGTCCATGACCTGTTTCGGATAGCCGGAGCAGGAGCCGATCTTGATCCCTTGCTGCCGCAGGTTGGCAATGGTGTCCAGCGCACCGGGAATCAGCGCCGAGTGCTCGGCGATCTTCTCGATCTGCAGGGGCATGAAGCGTTTGTAGATGGCGGTGACGTCATCGTCGGTCGGCGTGCGGCCGAACGCCTTGCGATAACGTTCGGCAACCGCCGGCTGGTCGCACAGGGTGCGGATGTGATCCCACTTGCCCATGCCCATCGGCCCGCGGGCTTCTTCGATGGAGACCTGGACGTCGAATTCGGCGAAGGCTTCGACAAAAATCTGCGTTGGGGCGAACGAGCCGAAGTCGACCACGGTGCCGGCCCAGTCGAGGATGGCGGCTTGCAGTTTGGTTGGGTTTGCGTAGTTCATGAGTATCGATGTCCGTGTAGGAGCTGGCTTGCCAGCGAAGGTCGTTAACGATGACGCGTGTTGTCTGGATGAACGCGGTGCTGTTGAGTTCATCGCTGGCAAGCCAGCTCCTACAACAGCTGAAGCGTCTGTTGTTTAGATATCGAGCACTTCCATCTCGCGCAGCACTTCGGCCACCGCCGCCACCGCTTCGCGCATTTGCGCCGGGGTGACGTGGCCGATGCAGCCGACCCGGAACGTTTCGACCTGGGTCAGTTTGCCGGGGTAGAGGATGTAACCCTTGGCCTTGACCCGTTCGTAGAACTCCTTGAACTGGTAGCGCGGATCTTTCGGTGCATGGAAGGTGGCAATGATCGGTGCCTGGATCGCGGCCGGCAGGAAGCTGCGCAATCCCAGCTTCGCCATTTCTTCCATCAGTGCCTGGCAGTTGGCGGCATACCGCGCATGCCGGGCTGGCAAGCCTCCTTCTTCGCTGTATTGCAGCAAGGCTTCGTGCAGGGCAGCGACCACGTGGGTCGGCGGGGTGAAGCGCCATTGGCCGGTCTTGGCCATGTAGGTGTGCTGGTCGAAAAGGTCCATCGCCAGCGAGTGCGAGTTGCCGGCGGCCTGCGCCAGTGCTTCTTTGCGAGCGAAGACGAACCCCATGCCCGGTACGCCTTCCAGGCATTTGCCCGAGGCCGCGATCAGCGCATCGAACGGCACCTGTTGCGCATCCACCGGCAGTGCGCCGAACGAGCTCATGGCGTCGATGATCAGGCGTTTGCCGTGCTGCGCGATGACCTGGGCGATCTCCGGCAGCGGGTTGAGGATGCCAGTGCTGGTTTCACAGTGAATCAGCGCGACATGGGTAATGCCGGCATCCGCTCGCAGCAGGCGATCAACGTCGGCGGCGGTGGTCGGTTCGTCTTCGGCGGTTTCGAAGGTGCTGAAAGAGCGGCCGAGCACTTCGCAGATTTTCGCCAGGCGTTTGCCGTAGGCGCCATTGATCAGCACCAGGACTTTGCCATCGCGAGGCACCAGCGTGCCGATTGCCGCTTCGACCGCGAAGGTGCCGCTGCCTTGCAGGGGCACGCAGTGGTGGCTGTCGCCACCGTTGATGATCGCCAGCAATTGTTCGCACAGGCTGGCGGTCATTTGATTGAAGCGGTCATCCCATGAACCCCAGTCGACCATCATCGCCTGACGGGTGCGGGCCGAAGTGGTCAACGGGCCGGGGGTGAGCAGGATGGGTTCGGCAGTACTCATTCTCGTGTCCTCGCAATCGATGGGATGAAGCTACGGGGCTTAAATTGCAATTTGCCGTGCTATCAATCAAATTGTTTGTTGTTATGCCAGCCATCAGTGAGGGTTATTCATGAACCTGTTCCAGCTCCGCGCCTTCGATGCGGTGGCCCGGGAGGGCAGCTTTACCCGTGCCGCCGCGCGGCTGTTCATCAGCCAGCCGGCGGTCACCGGCCACATCAAGGCGTTGGAGGAGCACTACCAGATCACCCTGCTGCGCCGCACCGCACGTCGGGTCGAGCTCACGGAAGAGGGCACCAAACTCGCGGCCATCACCCGGGCGATGTTTGGTCTGGCGGAGGAGGCGCAAGTGATGCTCGAGGCCAATCGGCAATTGCTCACCGGACGCCTGGAAGTCGCGGCGGACGGGCCGCACATGGTCATGCCGATGCTCGCCAGCCTGCGTGCGCGCTATCCCGGAATCACCGTGAACCTGCGCCTGGGCAATGCCCAGGAAACCCTCGCCGCGTTGTTGTCGGAACATGCCGATGTGGCGGTGCTGACCGAGGTCGAGCCGCGCAAGGGCCTGCATTTGCAGGCGCTGAACGAATCACGGATTTGCGCGCTGGTGCCTGACGGTCACCCGTGGGCGCAGAAGACCAAAGGCGTGCAGCTCAAGGAACTCGATCAGGTGATCATGGTGTTGCGCGAGCCGAGTTCGATCACCCGGCGCACCTTCGATGAGGCGTGTGCGCAGGCGCAGGTCAATCCGCGGGTGTTGCTGGAGCTGGACAGTCGCGAAGCGGTGACCGAGGCCGTCGCGGCGGAGTTGGGGGTTGGCGTGGTGTCGTCGGTGGAAGTCAGTCATGACCCGCGGGTGGCGGCGGTGCCGATCATTGGCGAGGGCCTGGTGAACCGGCACATGATCGGGTGCATGGAGCGGCGGCGGGATTTGCGGTTGATTCAGGCGTTTCTGGAATTGGCGTCGGTCAGTTAGACCGCGGCGCGGCCATCGCCGGCAAGCCGGTCTCACTCCCACAGGGTTTTGCGTCGTATACAAAATAGGCGGCAACCACAAAACCTGTAGGAGTGAGCCTGCTCGCGATGAGGCCGGGCCTGCCTACTCAAGACTCTCGCGAACCATCTCCAGAAACGTCGCCACCACCCGCCGCGAACTCTGCTCGCGCAAGCACACCAGCGTCTCCGTCAGCCGTCGTGTGCAGTCGGTGATCGGCAACGCACACACCCGCGAATCCGCGCCGAACTCCGCCGCCGAAACCACACCCACGCCGATCCCCACGACCACCGCCTCACGTGCCGCTTCCCGGCCTTCAACCTGAATCGCCGGACGAATCCGAAACCCTGCGCGGGCCATTTCCTCCTCCAGCGTCTGACGCGTCACCGAGCCGATTTCCCGCAGCACCAGGGGCGTGTCATCAAGGTCCGCCAGGCAGATCGACTCGCGGTCGGCCCACGGATGATTGCGCGAAACGAACGCCACCATCGGGTCGTTGCGCAGCGGCAGCGAGATCAGTCGTTCATCGCTGACCTCGCGCCCGAGCAACGCCAGGTCAGCCTGATAGTTGAACAGGCGAAACAGCGATTCATCGGTGTTGCCGGTTTCGATCTTCACACTGATGCCGGGGTAGCGTTCGCAAAACCGCGCGATCTGCGGCAGCACGTGCACCGGCGCATCCACCGCCAGGATCAGGCTGCCGGTCTGCAACGCCCGTGAGTCATGGAGCAACTCCTGGGCTTCGGCCTCAATCACGAACAGCCGCTGGGTGATGCTGAGCAAGCGGTCGCCCAGATCGGTCAGGTGCACCGAGCGTTTATTGCGGTGGAACAGCAACACCCCGAAGCGCTCTTCGAGTTTGCGCACCTGGTCGGAAATCGCCGGCTGGGTGAGAAAAAGCCGCTCGGCGGCTTTGGTGAAGCTTCCGTGGACGGCCACGGCGTGGAAGGCTTTGAGCTGGGCGTGGGAAACCGACATCGAAACCTCCAGTAACAAGCTGAGCTTATATTGGAAATACGATAAATCGATTTCACTTATTAATCAGTAATTGTTTTTATCGGCCCCAGTCGCGGTGACTGGTCAGTCGAACAGCCGCCGTGACCATGAGCCTGTGCGTGCAACAGCAGGCCTCATCTGACCGGTATCGCCTCAGGGACGCAGCGATATCGCAGTGCTCAACAATAAAAAGACAGGCGTTATTTCTCAATTTCTGCCGGCACACTCACACCCTGAGGTCAGAACCACAATGAACAAGCACATCGGCACCATCAAGCGTTGGCGCGTGCAGATCTTCGCGATCACCTGGCTCGCCTACGCCGCTTTCTACTTCACCCGCAAAGCGTTTTCCGTGGCCAAACTGGGCATCGGCGAAGACCCGACGTTCATGCTCGATAAAATGGCCATGGCCAACCTCGACGCGATCTACCTCGCGGCCTACGCCATCGGACAATTCACCTGGGGCATCCTCGCCGACCGCTTTGGCCCGCGGGTCGTGGTGCTCGGCGGCTTGCTGATCTCCGCCGCTGCAGCGCTGGTGATGGGCAGTTTTGCAACGCTACCGATTTTCGCCACCTGCATGCTGATTCAAGGTTTGGCCCAGTCCACGGGATGGTCGGGTCTGTGCAAGAACATCGGCAGTTTCTTCCCCGCCGAACAGCGTGGGCGGGTGCTCGGGTTATGGAGTTCCTGCTACGCCTTTGGCGGGCTCGTGGCTTCGCCGTTTGCCGGCTGGTGGGCATACACGCTCATCGGCAGCTGGCATGCGGCGTTCTTTTCCAGTGCGGCGGTAGTTGGGCTGGTCGCCGTGCTGTTTTTTATTTTCCAACGCAACAAACCGGAAGACGTCGGCTTGCCGGCGGTGGAACCGGAACCCGAGTTGAGCGCCGAAGAAGCGCAGGCGCAAAGCCGGATCAGCGTGCTGGAACCGTTGAAGGAAATCCTGCGCAACCGCACGGTGCTGATTCTCGGCCTCGCGTACTTCCTGCTGAAACCGGCGCGCTACGCGATTCTGCTGTGGGGGCCGGTGATCGTTTTCGAGCAGATGCCGACCGTGGGCAAGGTCGGTGCGGCAATCATTCCAACCGCGTTTGAACTGGCGGGATTGCTCGGGCCGATCCTGCTCGGGCTGGCCTCGGACAAATTGTTCGGCGCCCGGCGCATGCCGGCCTGCGTGCTCAGCCTGTTGGCGCTGACCGTGGCGTTGGCGCTGTTCATGGGCGCATTGCATACCGGCAGTGTGGCGCTGGTGGTGGCGCTGTTGTTCGTGATGGGCCTGACCCTGTACGGGCCGGACTCGATGATCAGCGGCGCGGCCGCCATCGATTTCGGCACCGCCAAGGCCGGCGCGACGTCGGCCGGTTTCGTCAACGGTTGCGGATCGGTCGGAGCCATTCTCGGCGGCCTGCTGCCGGGTTACTTCGACTCGGTCACCGTGTTCATTATCTTCGCCGCCTGCGCCTTGTTTTCAGCGCTGGTGCTGATCCCCTACTGGAACAGCCGCCCGGCGGGCTTGCGTGCCGAAAGTGCATTCGTGCCGAACCGGCCGATGAGCGTCAAACCCCTGCGTACCTGAGGAAACACCGATGAGACCTTTCTGGCTGGAACAGGCGCTGGCGGCCGAGTCGTGCGCGCCGTGCGAACCTTTGCTGAGCGACACCCGCGCCGACGTCTGCATTGTCGGCGGTGGCTACACCGGTTTGTGGACCGCGATCATGCTCAAGGAGCAGAACCCCGAGCTGGATGTGCTGCTGATCGAAGCGGACATCTGCGGTGCCGGCGCCAGTGGCCGCAACGGCGGGTGTGCACTGTCGTGGTCAGCCAAGTATTTCACCCTGGAAAGGTTGTTCGGTGTCGAAGAGGCGGTGCGCCTGGTCAAGGAATCCGAGCGCAGCATCCAGGCGATCGGCCGCTTCTGCGCACAGTACGGCGTGGATGCCGATTACCGCCTCGACGGCACGCTCTACACCGCGACGAATCGCGCTCAATGCGGTTCGACCGACGCAGTGATTGCAGCCCTCGAACGCAACGGCATCAACTCCTTCACTCAACGGCCGGTGGCGGATGTGCAGCGCATGGCTGGTTCCGGCAAGCACCTGGAAGGCTGGTTTTCGCCAGCCGCCGCGAGTGTGCAGCCAGGCAAACTGGTGCGCGGTTTGCGCCGGGTTGCCTTGCAGCTGGGGGTGAGGATTCATGAAAAAACCGCGATGACCGGACTGGAGGAAGGCAAGCCGGCGGGGATTCAAACCCCCAACGGCACCGTTCGCGCAGACCGGGTGGTGCTGGCGATGAACGCGTGGATGGCCCGTGCGTTCCCGCAGTTCGAGCGCAGCGTGGCGATTGTCTCCAGCGACATGCTGATCACTGAGCCACGGCCGGATCTGCTCAATGACATCGGCTTGACCAGCGGTGTCACGGTGCTCGATTCGCGGATTTTCGTGCACTACTACCACAACACGCCGGACGGTCGAATCATGCTCGGCAAGGGCGGCAACACGTTCGCCTACGGTGGGTGGATGTTGCCGGTGTTCGATCAGCCGTCGCCCTATGCGGGTTTGCTGCAGCACAGTCTCGTCGACTTTTTCCCGTCGTTTTCCGGCGTGAAGGTCGAGGCGACCTGGAACGGTCCGTCGGATCGTTCAGTTACCGGTTTGCCGTTCTTCGGCCAGATGAGTGCCCACGGCAATGTGTTCTACGGTTTTGGTTATTCCGGCAGCGGCGTCGGGCCCTGTCATATGGGCGGGCAGATTCTCGCCTCGATGGTCCAGGGGCTGGACAACGCCTGGACCCGTTCGCCACTGGTCAACGGTCCGTTGGGTTTCTTTCCGCCAGAACCGATTCGTTACCTGGGTTCGCTAATGGTGCGCAACGCCATCCGCCGCAAGGAACGCGCCGAGGATCACGGGCGTCGACCCCAGCACCTGGACGTGCGCCTGGCGAAATTCGCGGCGGCGGCGGGCAAGGCCGACAAGGGTTGATCAGCCCTTGCGGTTCAGCAGCCAGTCAAACAGCAGGCGGTCATCGACCTTGGGTTGCGGGGCGGGCCGAGGCGCTGGCGGGCTGGTCGCCGCGGCGTACAACACCGGGCGGTCCGGATCGCTGTCGAGAAAACTGACGAGCACGTCGGTGCCGGCGACCGGCAACCTCGACGGATCAATCCGCTGGTCCGGCGCGGCGAGGACCATCGGTAACCAGAAGCCGTCGGATGCTTCGCTGTCGGTCTGCGCCGTTGGCCACAACCTGACCTGAATCCGGCCTTGATCGTCCAGCCTGGCGGGTTCGCCGGCGGGTCCCAGCACCCGCGCTGTCTGAAAACCGGGAATGCCGGGCCTGGCCTGCGTCAAGGCGGGGCGGAACACGGTTGACCACGGCATTGCGGTGAACTGATTGCTGTAACACCGGGTCCGGTCGCAATGGCTGTGCTCGAGAATCGACGGCTGCTGGCCCTGGTGTCGGACTTCGGTCAGCAGCCATTGATCGTTGAAGTTCGGCAGCGGATGTTCTGACACCTGGACGATTCCTCCGCTGCGCAATGCACTCTGATTGCTGCGCCCCTGCAGCTGCCCGTGCCGGCAACGCAGGCGCTCGAGTATTCGACGGCTGAGCCTGTCGCGGTCGAGCGGTGGCGGGGCGTTGTGCGTGTCGATCGGCGGCGAGGTGTGGCGCTGGAACAGCTCGCTGATCAGTGGCCCGTCTTCGCGTTCAGGCATGTCGCTGTGGAAGGGCAGCAGCAGGGGTTCCTGCGGGAAACTCAGGCTGTCATCCGCCAGCACCAGCACATGGCCATCACGCCGGTGTTCGAAGTGATAGTGGATGCCTTCTTCCTCGCAGAGCCGATGCAGGAACGCCAGGTCGCTCTCGTCGAACTGAATGCAAAGCGGCCTGGCAGGATAGCGCCCGCCGGGCAGTTCAAAGCGGTAGCTGTCTTCAGGCAAGCCGTTTTCCGTGAGCAGCCGGCGCAGGATGGCTGGCACATCGAGTTGATGAAAAACCCGACGGGATCGCTGTCTGTCGAGGTTTTGCAGCCACGGCACCAGCACCAGCCGGTAATCGACCCGGTGCAGGCCGCGGTGCTCGCAATCGGCGCTGTGGATGATCCCGTGAACGCCCAGGCCATTCGCAAGGTTGAAGAACACCGGTTGTTGCAGCAGGTGGTCGAGGTGCATGGCCGGCGCGAGGCCGATCACGTCGATATCGAACCGGTACGGCTGGTTGAGGGCTTCACGGCCGCTGAACTGCACCACTGGCAGGCTCAGATCGCCGTCCAGCAATGTCAGGGTGAAGGGACTTTCCTTGTCGTTGTGCATCGAGCGCGCTTCTGCCACGGAGTACGGGCACAGAGGGTACGAAACCGTGACCCTTTAGGGGCATCGCAAACCCATGTTTCAGAATCGCCCTACGAGCAGCGTTGAAAATGTCGATCCGGCTGGATGGAATTTTTGGTCGATTGCCAACTTTAGGCCGTATAAACTTGCGCAAAGCGTCGGCCAATAGATGTCTCGGCGCCACAGATAAGAGAGTGAGTAATGGGCGCACAGTGGAAGGTTAAACACAAAGAAGCGGCAGCCAATGCCAAGGGCAAGATCTTCGGCAAACTGGTGAAAGAAATCACCATCGCTGCGCGTAACGGTGCCGATACCGCCACCAACGCACACCTGCGTCTGGTGGTCGAACAGGCCAAAAAGGCCTCGATGCCGCGGGAAACCCTGGAACGTGCGATCAAGAAAGGCTCGGGCCAGCTCGGCGAAACCGTGCAATACCATCGCGTGACCTACGAAGGGTTCGCGCCGCATCAGGTGCCGCTGATCGTTGAATGCGTGACCGATAACATCAACCGCACCGTCGCGGAAATCCGCGTCGCGTTCCGTAAAGGGCAATTGGGCGCTTCCGGTTCCGTGGCCTGGGACTTTGACCATGTGGGCATGATCGAGGCGTCCCCGGACAGCCCGGATGCCGACCCTGAAATGGCCGCCATCGAAGCCGGCGCTCAGGATTTCGAGCCTGCCGAAGACGGCGCGACCTTGTTCATCACCGAAGCGACCGACCTGGATGCGGTGCAGAAAGCGTTGCCGGAGCAGGGGTTCACCGTGTTGTCGGCGAAGCTGGGCTACAAGCCGAAGAACCCGGTCAGCGGTTTGAGCGACGAGCAGATGGCTGAAGTGGAAGCCTTCCTGGAAGGCCTCGATAACCATGATGATGTGCAGGACATGTTTGTCGGTCTGGCTGGGTAATCTGTTTTTTCGGTGATGCCGCCATCGCGAGCAGGGCTCGCTCCCACATTGGTTTTGTGTCGAGCACATATCAAATGTGGGAGCGAGCCTGCTCGCGAAGCGGTCACCCGCCGTTCAATTCCCGCACAATTTCGCTGAACCCCGGCCGCGCTAGCACTTGCGGCTGACAGCAACGCTGCTGCAAATCTTCCAGCTTCACACGCGCCTGATCACTCAACCCCGAGTCGATCCGCTCCAGCAATTCCCCCAACAGCACACCAAATGCGCGCACCTCAATCCGCTGCAATGCGCGGGTTTCAAGGCTGTCTTCGGTCGCGTGGAAAGACGCTGCGCCAAAGTCCCCCAACAGGCAATCGCCGTGCTCGTTCCACATAATATTGTGGCCATAGAGATCGCCGTGGGTGATGCCCTGGCGGTGTAAATGCTCGGCCACCGAGGCGATGCCGCTGGCGATCCGCAAAGCCACGTCGGCGCTGAAGCGGGTGTCGTCGGCGTAGACATCACGGCTGCAGGACGCCAGGCTCGGCAGCCCGGCGAGGTTGCGATAGCTCGGGTCGATCAGCTCCATGACCAATCCGGCCTGGGCCTGCGGATGCTCGACAATCCGTCCTTCGACCCGGATCAGGTTGGGGTGCAGGCCGGCGGTGATGCAGGCGTTCATTTCGTGCAGCGGTGATCCGTCGCTGGTCATTTCGCCCTTGTAGAGTTTGACCGCGACCGGCGTTGTCTGCTGCCACAACGCCTGATGAATGACCCCGGAAGCGCCTTCGCCCAGCTTTTCTTCAAGGCTGATCTGTGACCAGGCAATGGTCGGCGTGGCGTCGAGCGCGGCGGCATCGGCTTCGGTTTCCAGCGGATTGCCGGCGTAGGCCAGCCAGGTCAGGCTCGGCAGGGTCAACAGCCATTCGGGCAACTCGGTCAACTGATTGGCCGCGATGCGGGTCAGTTCGAGTCGATGGCAGTTGCTCAGGCTCTCTGGCAAGTGGCGCAGACGGTTACCGGCCAGCATGAGTTTTTGCAGGTGTGGGCGTTCTCCCAGTTCGGTCGGCAGTTCGCTGATGCGGTTGTCGGTCAGGATCAACCAGCGCAATAACGGCGGCAGCGCGGCGCCCGGCACGGTTTGAATGCGGTTGGACTTGAAACCGACCATGGTCAGCGCGGGGCACTGGCCAAGACAGGCGGGCAGCTCGGTGAACTGGTTGCGGTCGCAGAACAGCACGCGCAAACGGGTCAGGCGATGAAAGTCGTCGGGCAGGCTGCGCAAGGCGTTGCCACTGAGGTTGAGTATTTCCAGCGAATCCCCGAGGTCGAGGATTTCCCGGGGGAACTCCGTCAGGTCGGCGGCCAGGTCCAGGCGAGTGACGCCAGCCAGCAGGCCGGCGCGCAGTTGGGCAAGGGTATCCATGAACAGATTCGCTATTGATCGAGGTTGGGGCGCGGGGGCCTGGAAAAGGGCGACATGATAGCGGTAAAACTCGGGTGGCTGTCAGACCGCCATCGCGAGCAGGCTCGCTCCCACTTTAGACCGGGTTGTCCGCACGAACGCGGTCAAGTGTGGGAGCGAGACCGGCTTGCCGGCGATGGCGATAGATGCAACACCAGCGATCCTGCTGTCAGACCGGCTCCCTGACCTCCATCAACTGCCCCAGCCGACTGCGGGTGCGCGCCAGGTCAATGGCATCCCCGCCCAGGCTTTCGCGCAACGAGCGTTGCCCCAGCAGGATCAGGTGCTTGTCCTGGTCGTATAGAACGTCCACCAGATTGATGAAACGCTGCTGTGCAGCAATCGAACAGTCGGCGAGGCTGGGCAGTTTGTCGATGATCCAGTGATCGAAGCGCCGGCACAGCTCCAGGTAATCCATGACGGCGGTGGGCTGGTCGCACAGGTCGCCGAAGGTGAAGCCGATGGTGCGCCCTTCGCAGTAGCGCGCAGGCAAATGCCGCGTGCCGACCGGCAACGCGATAGCGGGCGCGTCGGGTTCGGGTAGGTTCAAGGCCTGACGCTGGGCCACGGTGGCCGGCCACACGTAGTGGCCTTGGGTGAACAGCTGCTGCGCGTGGGTTCTGGTCTGGCTGCGATAGTCGTGGGGGCCGCCGACTTCCATGACTTGCATGCGTGCATTGATCAGGTCGATCACCGGTTTGAAACGCGCATGGTAGAGCGGATTGGGCAACAAGCCTTCGGGCGGGTAGTTCGACGTGACCAACAGCAGGATGCCCCGGCGAAACAGGGCCTTGAACAGCCGCGTGATGAGCATTGCGTCGCCGATGTCATGCACATGGAACTCGTCGAAACACAGTACCCGGCAATCGCTCAGCAGTTCGTCGAGGGTGGTCGCCAGCGCGTCAGGTTGTTCGCGGTGACTGAACATGCCCTGATGCAGCCGGGCGAAAAACTCGTGAAAATGCAGGCGCTGTTTTTCGGCAATGGGCAGCGCCTGGAAAAAACCGTCGAGCAACCAGCTTTTACCGCGGCCCACGGCACCATGCAGATAAAGCCCCGGCAGAGGTTTCGCCGAACTGCCCAGCAGCGCGGCGGCGTGCTGCGCCATGCAATCGATCACGCGCTGCTGGCTGTGGCTCAGGGTGTAGCCCTGGGTGTGGGCCTTGTGGCGGAAGTAGTCCTGGACCGCGCGGCCTGCCGGCGAATGACCGGCGGACAGGTTCGATGCCTTGGCGAAGAAGCGGCGCAGCGCAGGCCAGCGTGATGTAAAACGCGAACGGTTGGGCGGTCGAACGGCCACTGATATCACCCCGTATTCGTCAGGCAGGCTCCCCGAGTTGCGGGGCGTAGTGTAACCAATACAGGAAATTTGCTTCCAGTTGTGTCGACGGCTGAGCGGTATATTTGGACAGAAATGTGCGGGGTGTACAGCTAATTGTCCGCAGGAGTGATGGTTGTTCGCCAGTATCTCGACACAAAAGCACACTCTTTCCCTGGATCCAATTTTCCCCGGATAACTGGAAAATCCTCGCTGCGTTGCTAACCTGACTTGAACAAGCCACCCCAAACAAGGAATGGGGACGTGAATGGAATTGTGGTATTGGCAGTCGCGGGCATGATGCTCAGTACGCAGGTGTTGGCCGCAGAACTTCAAGTGCAGGTGCGGGTTGACGTGCAGCGCGGCTGTCAGCTGGTCGGGCAACAACGCAGCGCGGGCGTCGAACAATTGGGTGTGCTGGACTTCGGCCCCACCGCGCGCCTGGATGACCCGGCCGGACCTTTGGGCGCGGCGCTGATGAACGAGCGCCTGCCCCGTCTCGAATGCAATCCCGATACCCCTTATCAATTACGCGTCGACGGCGGCCTGCACGGTGGCGTCGGTGATGTGCGTTACATGGCGGGCTCCGCCGGCAGCAAGCCCATTCCTTATCGGCTCTATCAAGACCCCGCGCGGTTGATCCCGCTGGCGGTGGACGTGCCCATGAGTGGACGGGTGCCGGATACGGGTTCGGTCGATCTACCGTTGTATGCGCGAATCGAGCCGCTGGCGGAGATTCCCCGGGTCAGTCGCTATACAGACCTGGTGAAGGTGACAGTCACCTGGTAGCCGCGAACAGGTAATGGCCCCCGATGGATTCGGGTGGCGCAGGGAAGGGGGCGCTCCTCGTTGGACGTCCGGTTTTTTGAGTCCTGAAGGAATTGGGATTGGCGTTATGACAAACAGATTCTGGATAGGGATGGCCGCAGGGGCAGGGGTATTGCTGACGGGCGTCGCACACGCGGCGATCAGCGGCCAGATCTACGCGCGCCTGACGATCATGGCCGGCTGTGAAGTCACCAACGGTGGCAGCGCCGGCAGCCCGGTCAGTGATTTCGGTACGCTTGATTTCGGCCAGCAGGGCCCGACCTGGAACACTCCGATCAAAGCCAGCCTCGGCGAAGACGGCAGCGGCAAGCTGAATGTCGCCTGCAACCCGTCGGTCACCGGCTTCACCGTCACCATCGATGGCGGCACCCATGGCGACGGCACCACCCGGCGCCTGAGCAACGGTCGCCAGACCCTCCCTTATCAACTGTTCCTCGATGCCTCTGGAAACCAGAGCTACAGCATCGGCCAGCAACACAATTTCGCTGTCACCAGCGGGGCCCGAATACCGATTCCGGTGTTTGGCTCGGTGGTGGCGAACTCCCGCGCGGTACCGGCCGGTGTCTACACCGACACCCTGACCGTGACGCTCGATTGGTAAACCCGTAGAGGACGGACTCCATGCACATGCTCGCTAAAAGGATAGGTTTATCACTGCTCGGCCTGACGCTGGCGTCCAGTGCCCACGCGGCGACCACGGTCACCGGCCAGATCACTTCCAGCCTGATCCTGATCAGCAGTTGTCAGGTTAACGGGGCCGGTGGGTCCAGCGGGCTGAATTTCGGTGCCTTGAATTTCGGTACCGCCAACAGCCTGTTCCCCACTGTCGACGGCCAGGTGCTGGGCGGTGGCGGTGGGGCGTTGTCGATCCTGTGCTCCAGCGGCACCACGCCAACGATCAAGGTCCGGGCCGGCGCCCACGACGGACTGTCGACGGGGGGGACCCGTGCGCTGTACGACGGTGTCGCCAACTATGTGCCGTACGACCTGTACACCGACTCCGGACATACCCAGGTTTTGGCCATCGACGGGGTGATCAACCTGGCTGCCAGCACTGGCGTGGCGCAGACCGTGAACATCTACGGTCAGGCCAAGGGCAAGGCCGGGCTCCCGGCGGGCACCTACAGCGACACGATTTCCGTCGAACTGACGTTCTAGCGCCATGAACCGCCATGGAGGCGCGGTGCTGGTGTTGTTGTGTGCGGCCAGTGTGCCGATGCCGTTGGCGGCGGTGACCAGCCAGAGTTTTCAGGTCAATGCCACGGTGACTCCCGGTTGCCTGGTGGTCGGCGGCGTCTCGAATTACGGCAGCCTGAACTTCGGCAACCAGTCGGCACTGGCCACCGGCACAGTGCAAGTGGCCCTGAGCGGGGGCGTGCAGTTGCAATGCACGCCGGGGGTGACGATGAACATGACGGTCGATGGCGGCCAGTACAACAGCAGCGGTCGGCACATGCAGCTGACCACCGGCAGCAACCGTGTGGCGTACCAGTTGTTTCGCGACGCGGCGTACAGCCAGAGCCTGGGGATCGGGCAAACCGTGGCCGTGGCGTATACCGACGCGAACAACATTCGCCTGCCGATCTACGGTCAGGTGCAGTTACCGGGCAATCAGCCTGGAGGGACCTACAGCGATGTGCTGCAAGTGCAGCTGTCGTGGTAATGCGGCGTTTTTTTGATCGAGCCTGGAAGGCATAGGAGTAGGCAAATGGGTGGTCCTTCGCAGCGGCATTCGGTCGTGCGTCAGGCAGTGTTGGCGATGATGTTGTTGGCGGCGGCGGTCAAGGTGCAGGCGGCCAGTTCGGTGCTGATCTGGCCGATCGACCCGGTGCTGGAGGCCGATCAGCAGGCCAGTGCCTTGTGGCTGGAAAACCGCGGCGATGAACCGGCGAATTTGCAGATTCGGGTATTCGCCTGGAGCCAGAGCGGTTTCAGTGACCAGTACCAGAACCAGCGCGACGTGATCGGCAGCCCGCCCGTAACGAAGATCGAACCGGGCCAGAAACAGCTGGTGCGCCTGACGCGCACCCGGGAGATTCCACCGGGGCAGGAGCTGGCCTATCGCATCATCATCGATGAAATACCCTCGGCGAAATCGCCCGTTGCCGAAGAAGGCAAGACCGCTGCGGCGATTCGTTTCCAGATGCGTTATTCGGTGCCGTTGTTCGCCTACGGCGCGGGTCTGTGGAGCAAGGAGGACACCAGCCGCAAACGCGATCCCAAGGGCGCGGGACTGCCCGATTTGAGCTGGCGCACGGTGGCGGTGGACGGTCGGCCCTATGTCGAGGTGCGCAACCAGGGGGCGGTGCATGCGCGGTTGACCGACGTGGCCTTGAAGCAGGGTGGGCAGACCAAACCGTTGGTGGAAGGTCTGCTCGGTTACGTGTTGCCGGGCGCGATCATGCGTTGGCCGGCGCCCGGTCCGGTGGCGGGGGATCCGGCGTTGCAGGTTCGGGTGAACGGTGCGCCGCAGGTACAAAGCATTACCCCAGCGCGCTGATCTGTCGCTGAGGGGAAAGGGAGAACAGGTCCATTGACGGACGTAAAACGGTAATGAGCCAGCGTTGGGCTCGCAGTTTCCAGTGTTCGTTGTGGGCCATGAGTTGTGTGGGGTGCCTGGCGTTCGCGTGCCCGTCCGGGGCAGCCGATTTGCCGCCCCCACCCAGCGGTATGGAGGCCGTGGCCGATGCACAGTTGTTTCTGGAGTTGGTGGTCAATCAGATGAATACCGGGCGCGTCGTCGCGGTGGAGCAGCGCAACGGGCGATTTTTCCTGCAGGCTGGCGCGTTGCGTGAAACCGGCATGAAGCTGCCGGAGCACCTCGACGCCGAAGTCGACCTCGACAGCCTGTCGGGCCTGCACAGCGAGTACGACAGCGCCGGTCAGCGCCTGCTGCTCGACGTGCCGCCGAACTGGCTGCCGGAACAGTTTGTCGGCAACCGCGACGCCTACCCGCGAACCCCGGCCCTGAGCAGTTTCGGGGCGCTGCTCAACTACGACCTGTACCTCAACGACACCGATGATGCCGGCACTTACCTCGCGGCGTGGAATGAAGTGCGCTTCTTCGATAGCTGGGGAACGCTGTCCAACACCGGTCAATACCGCCGTACACTGTCGGGTGATTCGGTCAGCACACTGAACAACGGCTACCTGCGTTACGACACCACCTGGCGTTACTCCGATGATGAACGGTTACTGACCTACGAGGCCGGTGACCTGGTCAGCGGCGCATTGCCCTGGAGCAGTTCGGTGCGCATGGGCGGGGTGCAAGTGTCGCGGGACTTCGCGGTGCGTCCGGACCTGGTGACCTATCCCTTGCCGCAGTTTGCCGGCGAAGCGGCGGTGCCATCCTCGGTCGATCTGTTCATCAACGGCTACAAATCCAGCAGCGCCGACCTGCAACCCGGCCCTTACACACTGACCAACATTCCGTTCATCAACGGCGCCGGCGAAGCGATGGTGGTCACTACCGATGCCCTCGGCCGGCAAGTCTCGACCACCGTGCCGTTTTACGTCACCAGCAATTTGCTGCAAAAGGGCCTGAGCGATTTTTCGGTGGCCGCCGGGACCTTGCGCCGTGACTACGGCATTCGCGATTTCGGTTACGGTCCCGGTGTCTCGTCCGGCAGCCTGCGCTACGGCCTGAGCGATAACTTCACCGTGGAAAGTCATGCCGAGGCGTCGGACTCGCTGACCCTCGGCGGCATCGGCGGCAATCTGCGCCTCGGCAACTTCGGCGTACTGAACACCGCGTTGAGTCAAAGCCAGTTCGACGGCGACAGCGGTCAGCAACTCAGCCTCGGCTATCAATACAGCAGTCAGCGCTACAGCTTCTCGTATCAACGCCTGCAACGCCGCGATCAATACGCCGACCTGACGGTGATCGACAGCCCTTACGCGACTCTCAGCAAGCGCAGCGAACAGGCGACGCTCAGCCTCAACCTCGATACCTGGGGCAGCCTCGGCGCCGGGTATTTCGACGTACGCGCGGCGGACGATTCGCGCACCCGTTTGCTCAACCTGACGTGGAGCAAACCGCTGTGGCGAAACACCAGTTTTTACCTGTCGGCCAACCGCGAGATCGGCGACAGCAATTGGGCGGTGCAGGCGCAGCTGGTGATCCCGTTCGACCTGCGTGGCAGCCTGGCGATCAGCAGCGAGCGCAGCAAGACCGGGCAGAGCCAGCAGCGGGTCAACTACAGTCGGTCCGTGCCGACGGAAGGCGGGGTCGGTTTCAACCTCGGCTACGCCCACGGCGACGGACCGGCCTATCGCCAGGCCGACCTGACCTGGCGCTTGCAATCGGTGCAGTTGCAGGCGGGTGTCTACGGCAACAGTGACGCCGAAACCCGTTGGGCGGATGCCAGTGGGTCGCTGGTGTGGATGGACCGTCAGGTGTTCGCCGCCAACCGCATCGACGACGCGTTTGTGGTGGTCAGCACCGATGGCTATGCCGACATCCCGGTGCGTTACGAAAACCAGCAGGTCGGCCAGACCGATCGCAACGGTCACCTGCTGGTGCCGTGGAGCAGCGCTTACTACCGTGGCAAATATGAAATCGATCCGCTGAACCTGCCGGCCAATGTGCGCAGCCCGAACGTCGAACAGCGTATAGCCGTGCGCCGCGGCAGCGGTTACCTGCTGGAGTTTCCATTGAACCGGGTGATTGCCGCGAGCATCGTGCTGGTGGATGCGCAGCAGCAAGAACTGGCCTTGGGCAGTGGCGTTGTCCATGAACAGAGCGGCACGCACACCGTGGTCGGTTGGGACGGTCTGGTGTACCTGGAAAATCTGCAGGCGCAGAACACGTTGCGAGTGACGCTGGCCGACGGGAACACCTGCGAGGTGCAGTTCGCGGTCGATATGAAGCAGGATCAGATCCCGCTGATCGGGCCGCTGGTGTGTCGGTGAGTGCGGTGAAGTGGCTGATGCTGGTGGTCTTGTGGCTGCCCGGTTCGGCGTGGGCATTGTGCTCGGCGGTCACGACCACCCCTGTGGCATTCGGCTCGCTGAGCTCGATTGCCGTGCGCACCGTGTCGCAGTCCAGTTCAACCCTGAACGGGGGGTTGAGTTGCACGGGATCATTGCTTTCGTTGCTGACCACCAACGATCACTTCTACGCCACGATTACTTCGACTCAATCCGGACTGCTGGGGCCCAACGGTGACGTCATCGGTTACACGCTGTATGCCAATAACTCCACCAGTTACCCGATCACCCGCGGCACGGCGTTCGACTTCGCGCGCAACGGGATCATCGATGCGCTGGGCTTGCTGGGCAGCGTGGTGCCGAAAACCGCACCGATTTATCTGGGCACGACCATCGGCAGTAACGTGTCAGCGGGGGTCTATACCGAAACCCTGAGCATTTTCTGGAGCTGGAATTACTGTTCAGGCATTGGTGCCGGCAGCCTGTGCCTGGGACGCGACATCAATAGCGGCACCACCTCGCTGACGGTCAATCTGACGGTCGCCAATGACTGCACCATCACCGCGCCGAACATCAATTTCGGCAGCGCGCCGGTGATCAGTGCGTTCACGGCGGTGACTGGCCAGACCATCAACCTGGCGTGCACCAAGGGCAGCGCTTACACCGTGGGGCTGAGCGATGGTTCACAACCGGTCAGTGTCGGTGGGCGGCGGCGGATGATTTCCGGCAGCAATTATCTGGCGTATGACATTTTCAAAAGTGCCGGGACCACGCGTTGGGGCAATGTTGGCAGCGCCCGCCGGGCCAGTAGTGATGCAGAGGTTAACCCCGGTAATGGCCTGGGCACCGGCAGTCAGATCTTCAATTACAACGCGAAAATCTACACCGACCAGACCACCCCGCCGGCGGGGACGTATCAGGACAATGTGATTCTGGATGTCGGTTTTTAGTCACGACGCCCCCCCTGTAGGAGCGAGCTTGCTCGCGATGGTGTGTCAGTCGACATCACTTTGACTGACACACCATCGCGAGCAAGCTCGCTCCTACAGGGGATTAAGGTATTCGATAGATTGAGATCTACCGCTCGATACTGCGATTCCACCGCGCGTTCCACGCCGGACGCTGTTCGTTGACCTGATCCCAGTCGATGGCAATCGCCGTATCCAGGTACTTTTTCATCGCCTCGACCTGACCGCGGGTCTTGTCCGTGGTCGGGGTGTTCGGGTTGGACGGGATCTGGTCGCCGTCTTCAAGCGCGGCGGCTTGCGCATCGGGGGTCAACAGAAACGCAGCGAGTTTCTGCGCCAGTTCCGGTTGGGTGTTGTTGGCAATCGCGCATTCGGCGACGTTGAGGACCACTGCGCCTTCTTTAGGCTGCGCGTACTCGACCGGCATGCCCTTGAGTTTCAGCGCGGTGACCTGGGTCGGCGTCAGCGGGAACAGCGCCGCTTCATCGGTCTGGAGCATTTCGGAAATCTTCGCCGAGCTTGGAATGTATTCCAGCACGTTGCGCCCGACCGTGTTCGGCCAGGCCTTGAAACCCGGCTCGACGTCGGTTTCGCTGCCGCCCTGAATCCGGTTGAACATCAGGAAGCCGTGCAGGCCGAAGGTCGAGGAGGCCATCGACTGGAACACCAGTTTGTCCTTGAAGCGCGGGTCGGCCATGTCCATCCACGAGGTCGGTGTCGCCCAGCCTTTTTCCTTGAACAGGCGCGTGTTGTACGCCAGCCCGGTGACGCCGAGGCTGACGGCCACGGCCTGATCCTTGATGCGGCCCTTGGCCGGGATCTGCGCCAGGGTCGGGTTGTCTTCGAGTTTGTCGCACAGGCCCATGGCGATGGCGCGGTACATGATGCCGTCGTCGAGGAACATCACGTGCATCTGCGGGTTGCCTTTGCTGGCCTGGACCTTGGCCAGGATGTCGGCGGACGTGCCGGGCACGATCACCACTTTGACGTTGTTGGCTTTCTCGAAAGCCGGCAGCACCTTGTCGGCGTAGAGCCGCTCCATGGTCCCGCCGTTCATGCCGAGGTAAAGCGTCGGTTCGGCGTGGGCCTGGGCGACCGTGAACAGGGCGCTCAGGCATGAAAAACCGAGCAGTGCAGTGCGTTTGACGTTATTCATTGGCGCGACCTTCCTCTATCAAGCAACGGAGATGGAGTGAAACCGGGTGATGGAAAACGCATCCAGCGACGTGGTTGAGGCGCCGCTGCAGATGATCTCGGTGAGCGCCTGGCCCACCGCAGGGCCGATCTGGAAGCCTGCGCCGGCAAAGCCGAACGCGTGCAACAGGCCGGGTTGGGTGCCACTGTGGCCGATCACCGGCTGGCGATCGGGCAGGTAACCTTCGGTGCCGCTCCAGGTACGAATCGCCTGGGCACCTTCAAGAAACGGATAGAGCTCGACGGCCTGGCGCAGGATCTCGATCACCGCGTGTTGACCGGGACGTGCGCGGGCATCGTCGAGGGCAAAGCCCTGGCCGCCGCCGAGCACGCAATTGCCGCGCGCGACCTGACGCGCATAAATCCCGCCGCCCTCGACCCCGGTGCTGGCATCCATCACCAGCGGCAACGGCTCGGTGACCAGCATCGCCGGGTGCCCGGCGTGCATCGGCACGGCTTCACCGAATTGTTCGGCCAGTGTTCCTGCCCATGCGCCGGCGCAATTCAACAGCCACGGTGCGTGCAGTTCGAGACCGTTTTGGCTGCTGACGCGAAAGCGCTGGCCGTCGTGCTCCACTGCACTGACCGCGCATTGTTCATGAACTTGCGCGCCATGCCGCCGTGCCGCCCGAGCAAACGCTGGCGACACCAGGCGCGGGTTGGCGTGACCGTCGTCCGGGCAAAACGAGGCGCCGACCGCCACGTCGCCGACCCATGGAAAACGCGCGCGCAAACCGGCCTGGTCGAGCAATTGCAAATCGAGACCGAAGCCCTGACTGCTTGCGGCATAGTCCTGCAACGCACGCAGGTCGTTGAGGCTGCGGGCCAGTTTCAAGTGGCCGCTGCGCTGGTACTCACCATCGATGCCGATCAACTGCGGCAAGTGGCCCCAGATCTCATGAGCCCGTTGCGACAACGGCAATTGCGACAGCGGTCGACCCTGACGACGCACGCCGCCGTAGTTCACGCCGCTGGAATGCGAGCCGCAAAAATCCCGTTCCAGCAGGGCCACGCGCTGACCGGCCTGACTGAGGAACAGCGCGGCGGAGGCGCCGACAATGCCGCCGCCGATGATGACTGCGTCGACCTCGATCATGGCTCGATCTCCAGGCCAAACGGCAACGGTTTGATCGGAGCCTGCGCTCGCAGCCGCCCGATGTCGGACACCGCGCGCTGACTTTCGCAGGCAATGATTTCTGCGGCGGCGGCACCGCAGATCCGGCCCTGGCAACGACCCATGCCGACCCGGCAATGGGCCTTGACCCGATTGATCTCCCAATGGCCTTCGCGCACGACTTCGCGGATGTCGCCGGCGCGGACTTCTTCGCAACGGCAGATCATTACGTTGTCAGCGGTGTTGGCCGCCCAGTGTTCGGGGAAAACGAAGGCGCGTTCGAGGCCGTGGCGAAAGGTGTCGATTCGCCCAAGCGCCTGCTCCAGTTGCACGCCGCGTTGTGGCGGGATCAGGTAACCGATGTCTTCCAGCAAGGCGAGGGCTGCGCGTTCGCCGGCCATTTCCGCGGCGTCGGCGCCCATGATGCCGGCGCCGTCACCGGCCAGGTACACCTCGGCGACGCTGCTGCGCCCGGCGCTGTCGCGTTGCGGCAGCCACGCACGATTGAGCGGGTTCCAGTTGAAGGCGCAGCCGAGCAGGTCGGCGAGTTGGGTTTCACTGCGCAAGCCGTGGGCGAACGCGACGGCGTCGCAGGCCAGCGGGTGTTCGCCGCTGGCGTCGGACCAGCTCAGTGCTTGCACTCGCTGCTCGCCCTCGATGCGTTTCAGGGTTGCACCCTGATGCACCGGAATGCCGTGGGCGGTCAGCCAGCTGCGGTAATAAATGCCTTTGGCCAATGTCGCCGGTTGCGCCAGCAGGCCGGGGAGGGCACGGGCCTGGGCGCTGAATGGGGAGCTGTCGAGTACCGCGACCACTTTCGCCCCGGCCTTGGCGTATTGATACGCCACCAGGTAGAGCAACGGTCCGCTGCCGGCAAACACCACCCGCTCACCGATGGCGCAGCCCTGGAATTTCAGGGCGATCTGCGCGGCGCCGAGGCTGTAGACCCCCGGCAGTGTCCAGCCCGGGACCGGCAACACCCGGTCGGTGGCACCCGTGGCGACGATCACCCGCGAGAACGCCAGGCGTGCGGCACGGTTCTCGTGCAGGATGTCGAGCGCACCGGCTTCGGCGTTCCACACCAGCGTGTCCGGGCGGTAATCGATTTGCTCGCGCAGCTCGTCAAGGGTTTGGTGCAAGGCGTTCGCCTTGCGCGCTTCGAAGCCATACAGCTTGACCGCCGAGCGTTTGAAATTCGCCGGTTGGCGCCGATAAATCTGCCCGCCACCGCGTGCGGATTCGTCCAGCAAAACAGGGCGCACACCATGCGCCACCAGCGTCTGCGCTGCGCGAATCCCGGCCGGGCCGGCACCGACAATCACCACCGAATTCATCCCCGCCCCCTTGTGGAAACTGGCTTGCCGGCGATAGCGGCCAAACATCCAACATCGATGTCGATTGGCACACCGCAATCGCGAGCAGGCTCGCTCCCACAGTGGGTGTGGGGAGACCATAATTTTTGTGCCCGGCACAGATCCCTTGTAGGAGTGAGCCTGCTCGCGATCAGGTTTACACATTCAACGTCCATGCCGGCTGATACACCGCGATCGCCAGCAAGCCGGCTCCTACAGTGGATTGGGGTTGGCCACAATTTTTGTGCCCGACACAGTTCCCCTGTAGAAGCTGGCTTGCCAGCGATGGCGGCTTCACATTCAACATTGATGTTGAGTGACACACCGCGATCGCCAGCAAGCTGGCTCCTACAGTGGATTGGGTTTGCGCTGAAGTAATGTGTGTTCATAGGGATCGCCCCGGTTCGCGGCGGATGTGTTCGCCGGCTTCAAGCAACGTCGAACACGCGCGCACCCGGCGGCCATCGCCCAGGCGGACCCAGCAGTCCTGGCACGCGCCCATCAGGCAAAACCCGGCGCGAGGTTCGGCGCTGAAATCGCTGCCGCGCAAGTGTTCGCTGCAGGTCAGCACCGCGGTCAGCACGGTGTCGCCCAGCAGACCGCTGGCCGGTTGGCCGTCGAGGGTAAAGTCCAGGGCCGGGCGGTCGCCTTCGGCCAGTCGTTTCAGCAGAGCCATGGCGCCCTCATTGTTTACCTACCAGAACCCGATCCAGGCCATAGACCCGATCGAGCAGAATCATCGTCGCCGCGGTCAGCGCAATCACCAGGGCCGACACCGCCGCCATCATCGGATCGATGGATTCGGTGGCGTACACGTACATGCGCACCGGCAAGGTTTGCGTGGCCGGCGAGGTGACGAAAATCGACAGCGTGACCTCGTCGAAACTGTTGATGAACGCCAGCAACCACCCCCCGGCGACGCCCGGCAAAATCATCGGCAGAGTGATCTGGCGGAACAGCGTGAAGCGCCCGGCACCCAGGGATTGCGCCGCGTGTTCGGCGCTGCGATCCAGACCAATCGCCGAGGCCAGCACCAGCCGCAACACATACGGCGTAATCACCAGCACATGGGCAAAGATCAGCCAGGCGAAGCTGCCGTTGACCCCCATCAGCGCGAACAACCGCAGCAGGGCAACGCCCAGCACCAGGTGCGGAATGATGATCGGCGACAGGAATAGGCCATTGAAAAAGTCCCGTCCGGGGAACTCGAAACGGGTGATCGCCAGCGCCGCCGGCACTGCAATCAATGTCGCCAGGCTGGCCGCGCTGAACGCCAGGATCAGGCTGTTGTAGAACGCATCGACAAAGTCGGCGCGCTCGAACACTGCACGAAACCAGCGCAGGGAAAACTCGGTGGTCGGCAAGCTCAGAGTGTTTTCCGGAGTGAAAGCGACTAGGCACACCACCACCAGCGGCGCGAGCATGAACAGCACCACCAGGGTATGAAACAGCAGGGCGAAAGGACCGTTCTTGGACATGACGAGTTATCCCAATGACTTCTTGTAGCGGCCTTCGATCATTCGGTTCCACGACAGCATGATCAGCAGGTTGAGCAACAGCAGCGCGACGGCGATGGCGGCGCCCATCGGCCAGTTCAGTTCCGACAGGTACTGGTCGTAGATCAGCGTGGCGACCATCTTGATCCGGCGCCCGCCGAGCAGGCCGGGAATGGCGAAGGAGCTGGCGGCGAGGCCGAACACGATCAAGGTGCCGGAGAGCACGCCGGGCATGATTTGCGGCAGCACCACTTTGCGCATCACCGTGAGGTGGCTGGCACCGAGGGACAACGCGGCCTGCTCAGCGGCAGGGTCGAGTTTCTGCAATGAGGTCCAGACCGGGATGATCATGAACGGCAGCATCACGTGGACCAGTGCAATCACCACAGCGAATGGCGTGTAGAGCAATTTCATCGGCGAACCGCCGAAGGCTTGCAGGGTTTGGTTGACCAGGCCGTCGGCACCGAGCAACAGGCTCCAGCCGAAGGCGCGTACCACCACCGAAATCAGCAGCGGCGTGAGGATCAGGATCAGGAAAATCGAGCGCCACGGCGCGCCCATGCGGCTGAGGATGTAGGCCTCGGGCACGCCGATCACCACGCAAAGCAGGGTGGTCAGGGCGCTGATCCAGAACGTGCGCAGGAAGATTTCGTAGAAGTACGGATCACCCAGCAGGCTGCTGTAATGGTCGACGGTGTAAGCGTCGCCGTTGATTCCCGAGCTGTAGTCGAAGACGTTGAACGACAACACCAGGGTCAACAGCAACGGGATCACCAACAGGCAGACGTACAACGCCAGCGCGGGGGCCGACAACAGATAACCCTGACGTCCCTGGCGGGCGGCGGCGAGTGTACTCATGCCGGCACCTCGTCGACGCTCAATACCCGCAGCAACGTCGCGTCCCAGTCGAGGCCGACCGCCGTGCCTTCGTTCATCGGGGCGGAGCCGTCGTTGCGGCGCACCACGCAGAGTTCGCCGAGGGCGGTCGACACGCCGTAAAGCCATTGGCTGCCGAGGAAAAAACGGCTGACGATCTGGCCTTGCAGACGACCCTGGCCGGTTTCCCGCAGATCGATTTTTTCCGGACGCAGGCTCAGGGTCAGATCGCCGCCCGTGCTCACCTGCACCACACCGGCACTGTCACGTGCGCCGGGCAGCAGATTGGCCTTGCCGACAAAACCGGAAATGAACTCGGTGCGCGGGTGCTCGTAAAGGGTGTAGGGCGCGTCGATCTGGGTAATGCGCCCGGCCTGCATCACCACCACGCGGTCGCTGATGGACAGCGCTTCGGACTGGTCGTGGGTCACCATCAATGTGGTGATCCCGACTTCGCGCTGGATGCGGCGGATCTCGAACTGCATTTCTTCGCGCAGGTTGGCGTCGAGGTTGGACAGCGGCTCGTCGAGCAGCAGCACTGGCGGCTCGATTACCAGCGCCCGGGCCAGGGCCACACGCTGGCGCTGACCACCGGACAATTCCCGTGGATAACGCTCGGCGTGTTGGTCGAGGCGCACCAGTTTCAGCACCCGGTCCACCCGTTGCTGCAACTCGCCGTTGGGCACTTTGCGCATGCGCAGGCCAAAAGCCACGTTGTCGCTGACGGTCATGTGCGGGAACAGTGCGTAACTCTGGAACACCACGCCCAGGCCACGGCTGGCGGGTTTGGCGTGGGTGATGTCCCGACCGTCGAGCAGGATGCGCCCGCTGGTGACTTCGACGAAACCGGCGATCATTTGCAGGGTGGTGGTTTTGCCACAGCCGGAGGGGCCGAGCAGGGACACGAACTCACCTTTCTCGACCGAGAGGTTGGTGGCGACGACGGCGTCGATCGCGCCGTAACGTTTGCCGAGTCCTTCAAGTTGCACAAAAGCCATGACTGCGCTCCACCTGAGATTGTTATGCGCGGCCTGAGGTCGCGCTTTTTTGTATGGGCAGATACGAAAGGGTCTTGCGGGGTGCGTTGGCGCTCGACTTGAGTCGGCTGCCGCTGTTGTTCGAATCGCCCCTGTGGACGCAGATTAGGACGAAGACTAGGATGGGCTCAATGGCCTATTTCACTGAAGCGATGACTATTTTCAGTTTCATTCAGTGAGCAAATTAATTGTCGAGAAATGACATGACTGATTCCACTGAGCGGAATAAAAATAAAAATGAGGTCGGTGTCGGTGCCGTCTCCAGGCTGTTTGCCGTGCTGCGCACGCTGGGCGATACCGTCGAGGGCGGGGAGCGCGTGACGCAACTGGCCCAGCGCATCGGTCTGTCGCAACCGACCACCCACCGCTTGCTGCGCAGTCTGATGGACGAAGGCATGGTCGAGCAGGACGCGCGCAGCAAGCGCTATCGCCTGAGCCTGGATTTTTTTGCCCTGGCGGCGCGGGCCGGCAATACCGGAAACCTGCGCGAACTGGTGCGGCCGTCATTGCTGCGGCTGTCGGCTTCGCTGGGGGATTCGTTGTTCCTGCTGGCGCGCAGTGGTTTTGATGCGATCTGCCTGGATCGCAGTGAGGGGCCGTTTCCGATTCGTACGTTTACCGGCGACATCGGCGGGCGGGTGGCGTTGGGAGTGGGTCAGGGCAGCCTGGCGATCCTGGCGTTCCTGCCCGAGGAAGAGCGCGACACGGTGATCCATTACAACTTGCCGCGGCTGAAGGATTTCCACCTGTACGACGAGGTGTTCCTGCGCTCGGAAGTCGAGAACGTGCGCGCCCTCGGTTACGCCGGGCGCAACACCGGCGTGCTGCAAGGCATGGCTGGCGTGGCAGTGCCGATTCTCGATCGAGAGGGGCGGGCGGTGGCGGCGTTGAGTGTCGCCACGGTGAGTGATCGATTGGGGCCTGATCGTTTACCGACGGTGGTGGAGATGCTCAAGCGCGAAGCGGCGCTGATCGGGCCGCGGATCAATCCGTTTGATCCGTTGTTGCGACGGCCATCCCAGGTTTTCGGCCAAAACTGAAAACACCACGATCCCTTGTAGGAGCCGGCTTGCCGGCGATGGACGTTAACGATGACGCGTTTTTCCTGGATAAACGCGGAGCCCTTGCGTTTTTCGCCGGCAAGCCGGCTCCTACAAGGGTTGGCGTACGGTTCAGAATTGCAGGGTTTGCTTGAGTATCTGAGCCGTCGGCGTGTCGCTCGGGCTGACCATTGCGTAGTTGTAACCGCTGCCCGACCAGTACTCGGCCTGCAATCCGCCGTCACTGCGACTACCCCTCGGCAACAGGAAATTCTTCGGCCCCGGCGGGCGCACGTAGAAGCTGATCTTGTGCCCGCTGCTGTCCTCGTAAACCACCATCGCCGCCGGCCCTTGTTCGGTACTGAGCAGACGCCCGCTGAGCGGTTTGAACCCCGCACCGGAAAGGTCCGGCAAGCGATGGGCCTGGGTGAAATAGCGGTCGAGCCAACCCTGCATATCGCCGTCATCGCTGACCTTGTAATCCGCTGGCAGGAAGCCTTGCTGGGCAAACAGTCGATAGGCCTGCATCGCATCGGTCATCGGCGCCGCCGCGCTGAGGAGGGTCATTTCCCGCGCCTTCCAGCCGCTGAATCCGCCGACACTCACGGCAATCAACAACACGGCGGCGCTGGCCAGATGGCGGCGTGATTGGCGCTTGAGGCGCTGGCGAATCAGCACCGGGTCGAGGGCCGGGTTGGCGGGTTGTTGCAACGCGCCGCCGAGGGCCGCGCGCAATTGCTGCGCGTCCTGCTGCCAGGCGCGAACCTGCGCCGCGATGGTCGCGTTGCTCGCCAGAAACGTTTCCACCAGGCGTCGGTCGTCCTCGCTGAGTTGGTGATCCACGTACGCGTGCAGGTCTCGCTCGCTCGGGGGCATGCTGATCATTTGAGTCTCCGCAGGGAAGGGCGGGTGATTTCGCCGTCGCTGAGTTGGCGCAAGGCCTGGCGGGCGCGGGACAGGCGCGACATGACGGTGCCGACGGGGACGTCGAGAATCTCCGCGACCTCTTTGTAACTCAGGCCTTCGACCGACACCCAGAGCAGTAACGCACGCTGCTCGGTGTTGAGCTGATCGAAAGCCTGCAGGGTCGATTGGGCGATCACGGTGCGTTCCACCGACGGCTGGCTGTCGTCGCGGCCGGTAAAGAATTCGAGCATTCGCGCATAGCGCCGCGAGCGCCGGTGAGCGTCGAGAAATTGCCGATAGAGAATCGAAAACAGCCAGGCCCGCAAATCACCTTCGGGACGTTTGTCGCCCCAGCTCGACAGCGCCCGCTCCAGGCACGATTGCACCAGGTCGTCGGCGCTGCTCGGGTTGCGCGTCAACGACACGGCAAACCGGCGCAATCTGGGAATGATTTCACTCAGTTGTTCGTCGATATCGATCATGAATTTCTGACTAGTCACTACGCTGGGGGGTATCCGGTCTCACAAATACGTTTCCTTTTTGGCGGCGTCTGTTGTCGCCATACTGCGTTACCGCTCCTTGCCATAGCGAGCTATGACGCGTCGCGGCGCCTTGTCTGGCAACAACAGCCACTCGCCAAAAAGGAACGTATTTGTGAGACCGGACACCCGGAAGACGCCCGGCACCGAAGGTTATTCCACGCCCGAAAAAATAAATACCGCGCGATGGAATAAACGTTCGCGTGGTTCGTCTGCTTGATTCTTCTCACTTGTGGCCGATGGCCCTGGAGTCTTTCATGGTAGATCGCTCATCACCGCCCAACCGGCCCCCCTTGAGTGCCGCGAGCCTGACGTTGCGCCTGGCTGGCATCGCCGTGGTGGTCGCTGCGATTGCCGGGGCATTTGCCTACGTCAATGGCACCTTTGACCCACAGCGCCTGACCCCGAAAAAACTGATCAACGTGCTGGAAACCAACAACGGCGTGCACCCCGGGTTTCGACGCAATCACTCCAAAGGCGTGTGCGTGATCGGGCATTTCGAGAGCAGTGGCGAAGCGCGCAGCTACTCCAGCGCTCAAGTCTTCAATGACGCGCGGACCCCGGTGGTCGGGCGTTTCGCGTTGCCGGCCGGCAATCCTTACGCGCCGGACAGCGCGGTGCCGATCCGCAGCCTGGCGCTGCGTTTCACCCAGGCCAACGGCCAACAGTGGCGCACCGGGATGAACAGCATGCCGGTGTTCCCGGTGGGCACGCCGGAAGCGTTCTACCAGTTGCAGCAAGCCCAGTCGCCGGACCCGGCCACCGGCAAACCCAACCCGACTGCGGTGCCGGCGTTCTTCGGTGCGCACCCGGAAGCCGGGCCGTTCCTGGCCTGGATCAAGACCGCCAAACCGTCCGCCAGCTACGTGACGGAAACCTACAACAGCGTCAACGCGTTTTACCTGGTCAACGCGAGCGGGCAGAAGCAGGCGGTGCGCTGGAGCATGGTGCCCGTGGCGCAGGACGCGGCAGGCGCCACGGCGCCCGAGGGTAGCGATTTTCTTGAGAAAGACCTCGTCCAGCGAATCGCGGCAGGGCCCCTGCGTTGGCAGTTGAACATCACGCTGGCCAACCCCGGCGACCCGGTCAATGACGCCAGCAAGGCCTGGCCCGACGGTCGCAAAGTGGTGAACGCCGGCACGCTGGTGCTCGAAAGCACTCAGCCGCAACTCAATGGCGAATGCCGCGACATCAACTACGACCCGCTGGTATTGCCGGCCGGTATCGAAGGCTCCGACGACCCGTTGCTCGCCGCTCGTTCCGCCGGTTACGCCAGTTCCTACCTGCGTCGCACCAGTGAAGTCAGCCAGCTGCCCGCCGCCAAACAGGAGGCTCAACAATGAGCGCTCAACCGAACCATTTCGCTCCCTTGGCGCGACTGCTGCACTGGCTGATGGCGTTGATGATCATTGCCATGCTGTTTATCGGCGCGGGGATGGCCGCTTCCGTCTCGGAGCGGCATGAGTGGCTGATCCATCTGCACAAACCGCTGGGCATCGCCATTCTGTTGCTGGTGATCGTGCGCCTCGCGGTGCGCTTTTCCACCCGGCAACCGCCATTGCCGGCGGACCTGCCGGGTTGGCAAGTGCTGGCGGCCAAGGCTTCGCACGTTTTGCTGTACGCCTTGATGTTCATCCTGCCGCTGCTCGGCTGGGCGATGATTTCGGCAGCGGGCGACCCGGTGATGCTCAGCAGCTCGTTGCAGTTGCCGTCAATTGTGCCGGCGAATGCCCAGGTGTTTGCGTTCCTGCGCAAGGCGCACGGGTACCTGGCGTATCTGCTGTTCCTGACCGTACTGCTGCATCTGGCGGCGGCGTTGTTTCACGGCTGGGTGCGCCGCGATGACGTGCTCGACAGCATGTTGCGGGGCAAGGATCGCGGCTAGCCGGTTTGTGTGGCGCATCGTGCCGGTGCGCCACTTTTCAGCGTCAGCCACCAGTAACCCAACGCCACGGCATTGATCCCGGCACCCAACAGGCAGACTCCGAGCCACCCGGCCCAGGCGTACATCGCCGTCGAGACGATCGAACCCAGCGCGCTGCCAATCGAGTAGAACAGCATGTAACCGGCGGTCAGACGGCTTTGGGCCTCCGGGCGCACGCTGTAGATCATGCTCTGACTGGTGACGTGCACCGCCTGCAAGCCCAGATCGAGAGTGATCACGCCCAGCAGCAAGGCCCATAACGAGGATTGAGTCAGGGCGATCGGCACCCAGGAAGCGAGCATCAACAGCAGGGACAATCCACTGACCCATTGACCCAAACCGCGATCAGCCAGATGCCCGGCGCGCGCGGCAGCCAGTGCACCGGCCGCGCCGGCCAGCCCGAACAAGCCGATTTGCGTGTGGGACAACGACAGCGGCGGGGCGCTCAACGGCAACACCATCGGCGTCCACAGCACCATGGCGCTGGCGAACGTCAGCAGCGCCAGCACCGCCCGTTGACGCAGCACCGGTTCTTCCTTGAACAACATGAACACCGAACCGAGCAACGCCGCGTATGAACTGGCAGGTTGTGGGGCTTCGTGTTTCGGCAGCACGCGAAACAGCAGCAGCGCCATCACCAGGGTCAAGCCCGCCGACAGCAGGTAAATCGAGCGCCAACCCGCCAGATCGGCCATACCGCCTGCCACTGTCCGCGCCAACAGAATACCGACGACGATGCCGCTGGTGACCACGCCGACGACGCGCCCGCGCTGCGCCGGGATGGCCAAGGTCGCGGCGTAGGCCACCAGCACTTGTGTCACGACCGCCAAGAGCCCGGTCAACGTCATGCCAAGCAAGAGCCAAATGCTGTTCGGCGCCAATGCGATCATCAACAAGGCCAGTGCCGACAGCAGGGTTTGCGTGACGATCAGGCGTCGGCGATTCAGCAAATCGCCGAGGGGCACCAGCAGCAACAATCCAACCCCGTAACCCACCTGGGTCAGCGTCACGACGATGCCGATGGTGGCCGGGTCCATGCCGAACGCCTCGGCCATGGCATCGAGCAAGGGCTGGGCGTAATACACGTTGCCAACGGCCAGACCGCAAGCGACGGCGAATAGCAGCACGACGCCGTTGCTGAGTGTTGTGTGAGTGGGCTTCATGCCGGGCTCCTAATGTGGTTTCTAAATAAAACCAGTTGTACGGTAAGGAAGCCGGTTTTATATTGCAACCACATTTGTTTTCGAGGGCGGATTCATGGCCAAACGCACAAGCATGGAAGGCGCCGAATGCCCGGTTGCCCGCTCTCTGGATGCCATTGGCGATTGGTGGTCGTTGTTGATCGTGCGCGATGCCTTCGATGGCCTCTGCCGATTCGGCGAGTTTCAGCGCAGTCTGGGCATGGCGAAGAACATCCTGTCGGCGCGGTTGCGCACGCTGGTGACCCACGGGATTTTTGATCTGGTGCCGGCTTCGGACGGCAGCGCGTATCAGGAGTATGTGCTGACGGACAAGGGCAAGGGCTTGTTCCCGCTGATCATCGGCTTGCGGCAGTGGGGCGAAGCTTTTTTTTACGAGGAAGGGGAGGCGCACTCGCGAGTGGTTGATCGGGAAAACGGTCAGCCGGTGCGGGCTTTGGAGCTACGCGCCGAGGATGGGCGTTTGCTGGGGCCAGAGGATTGCGTACGTATCGCGGCGCAATAAAGCAGGGCTGCATGTCGGGCATGCAGCCATTTTGAGGGATTAGCGAACTGAATCGATCACGTCCGCTACCGTGGTCAACACGTCCTTGCCCAACTGTTTGGAGCGCTTGCCCGACCAGCCGGTGAGCGGGTTCGGCGCATCGTTGTTGTCCTTGAAGGGCATTTCCAGGGTCAGCGACAGGCAGTCGAATTTCTGACCGACGCTGTTGCAGGCCAGGGTCATGTTGGCTTTTCCCGGTTCGTCGCGGGTGTAGCCGTGCTTGGTCTGGAAGTCCTTGGTCAGGTGTTTCAGGTGGCTGCGAAAATGCTCTTCGAGTTTTTCGATCCGCGGCGTGTAGCCCGGGTTGCCTTCGCAGCCGGCGGTGAACACGTAGGGGATTTCTTCATCGCCGTGGACGTCGATAAACAGGTCGACACCGTACTTTTCCATTTGCTGCTGTACGAAAAAGACTTCCGGACTGATCTCCTGGCTGGCGCTCTGCCAGGCGCGGTTGAGGTCCTGACCCATGGCGTTGGTGCGCAGGTGACCGTGGAAAGCGCCATCGGGGTTCATGTTCGGCACCAGGTACAGGTCGGCGCTGGCCAGCAGCTTGTTCAATACCGGATCGTCGTGCCGTTCCAGGCGCTCGATCACGCCTTCCATGAACCATTCGGCCATGTGCTCGCCGGGGTGTTGCTGGGCAATGATCCAGACCTTGCGCTGACCTTCGGCACCGGTGCCTTTACGCAGCAACTGGATGTCACGACCTTCAACGCTCTTGCCGGTGGCCAGCAGCTCGGTGCCGGCCTTGGTCAGGGCTTGCTCGATCAGCCAGTCATGGCGACCACGGCTGTAGGGTTCGAAATAGGCGAACCAGGCGTGGGTGGCGGTGGCTTCGAGGCTGAAACGCAGGCAGTCGCCTTCGAAAATGGTCGGCACCCGGAACCAGTTGACGTGGTCGTAGGACGCCACTGCCTGATAACCGTCCCAGGCTTTGTTGTACGAGGATTTGCTGGCGTTGCTCAGACGAAACCAGTGTTCCTGACCGACGTGAAGGCCGCTGGCCTTGAAATGAAACCATTGGAAATGCTGGCTGCGGGTGTCCGGCTTGATAGCCAACAGCGCTTGCAATGGATTGCTGATATCCAGCACTTCAATGTTGCCGCTGTCAAAGTCTGCACGGATGTCGAAAGAGGATTTAGCCACGGTCATAGTCGATTCCTGAATATGATTTTTATGGCTGCTACTTTACACGCTGGGAAGGGAAAAACCGGGAGAAATTGCGGGGTGTAGGGGGGGGGCGTCCTCCTTGACGCCGTCGCAGCTTAGAGAGTGTGCGATTGATTCTCAAGTGCTATTTATCGTTAGTTTCAGCCAATGTTGCCGGGCTTCTCTTGCCAACCGATATTCTTTTGATATTATCCGCGCCATCGAATTTGCAGCACCCAAAGACTTCATTAGCCTGAAGGTAAAGCCAGAATAACTGGCAAAAAAAAGACCCGGCAAAAAGCCGGGTCAAAAACCGTGATTAGCCTGATGAGGAGATAGTCCAGGAGACCGACCTAAGGTCACTTGGACAATCGACTGATCTCGCGACCAGTTGCATGCAATAATAATCATTCTCGTTTGCAAGTCAAATGATTTTATCTGCGCGATTGGAAAATTCTTTCCCGCGCCCTTCGAAATATCTCTCCTTGTCCTATGCGTGATGAATCCCGTCCAGGGATCGATCCAGCAGCGCCTTGGCCATGTCGATCATGTGCACCGTCGAACATGCCAGGTCCCGATGGACACCGCGCAGGTTGTTCGCGGCCTCGGACGCCGTTGCGGCGGCGCAGCGCAGCAGGTCTGAAGCCCGCACCAGTGCCTCCTCGCTGCTGACGTTGCGGTTCACATCAAAGAAACGTTCTTCCTCCGCCTCTTCGGACACAGTGGGTTTCAAGTAATAATCCAGTGCCTTTTGCGCGGCGGCCGAGCCTTTGGGCGAGGTGAGGGAGGTGTCGATTTGCAGGTCGGGCAGGTCGTTGACGGGAAGGTTCATGACGAGGGCAAACTCCGTGATAGATTCAGATCCGTGATCCAATCCTAGTACGAACTGTATTTGTGACGAGTAATTAAATACTACAATTTGTGTTTTGATGGCCGGAGACGCCCGCGTATCGTGCCGCACATGGAAAAATGGATTGAATTGGTCAAGGCCAAGATGAGTGAACTCAACGTCACTCAAGAGATACTCGCCGAGCGCCTCGGGATGTCCCAGGGCGGTATCGGCCATTGGCTGAACAAGCGACGCCAGCCGGGCATCGATGACATGAATCGGGTGCTGCACGCGCTGGGCATGGATTTTCTCGAAGTCGCGCTGGTGATTCGTGAGCCGGACGCAGTGGCGGAGGACAGCCAGGACCTGGTGCGAAAGTACAACCCGTACTTCCGTTACCCGGTCAGCGACTGGCGAGAATCCTGCGAAGTGCGCGACGGCGAACCGACGGTGTATGACAAGGCGCAATTCGAACTGACGGATTACCACGCTCAGGGCGCGGCGTTCTGGTTGCGGGTGGTGGGCGATGCGATGACGGCGCCGAGTGGCGTCAGTATCGCCGAGGGCATGATGATCCTGGTGGACCCGGCCATTGTGCCGGAACCCGGAAAACTGGTGATCGCCCAGTGGCCGGACAGCGCCGAGGCAACGTTTCGCAAATTGATCGAAGAGGGCGGGCAGCGTTACCTGGTCCCGCTCAATCCGACGTATCCGAAAGCCCTTTACACCGATGCGTGCCGAATCATCGGTGTGGTCGTTCAGGCAACGGCCAGGTTCTGATCAGACCGGTCCCCGCATGGCGTAGGACCGGTCTGCATTTCAGGCTTCTTCCAGTTCGACCAGCGCACTGCCTTCGCTGACCATTTCGCCTTCCTGGCAATACAGCGCCTTGATCACGCCGGCGTGTGGTGCACGAATGCTGTGCTCCATCTTCATCGCTTCCAGCACCACCAGTTGCGCGCCGGCCTCGACCGTTTGCCCGGCCTCCACCAACACCCGCACGATGCTGCCATTCATGGGCGCGGTGAGTCCGCCTTGATGGCTGTGGCTGGCCTCGACCGCGCTGATCGGATCGTAGGCCTCGATGCGGCGCAGTTCACCTTCCCATTGCAGGTACACGAAGCCGTCGCGGCGGATGGCCCGATGCTGGCGGCGCACGCCGTTGTGCTCGGTCGACAGTTGCTCGCCCTTGAGTTGCGCCGAGCGGTTGTCGCCGAGCGTCAGCGCCCGATCCTGGCCTTCGCAGCTCAAGTGAAGGGTGATTTCCTTCGGCAGCCCGGCACGGAATCCATTGCCGATTCCCCAAGGTGAACTCAGGTCGTCAGTGCGGGTTGTGTTCGGCTGGCTTTGGGCGAACGCCTGTGCGGCCGCTTGCCAGAACTCATTGCTGAGCTCGGCGGGTTCCGGCAGCAGTTGCTCCTGATAACGCGGAATAAAACCGGTATCCAGTTCCGCCGCCGCGAATGCCGGATGCCCCACGATTCGGCGCAGGAAGTTGATATTGGTCTTGAGCCCACCAATCGCGAACTCATCGAGCATGCTCAACAAGCGCAGGCGCGCCTGCTCGCGGTCCTCGCCCCAGGCAATCAGCTTGCCGAGCATCGGATCGTAGAACGGCGAAATCTCGTCACCTTCTTCAACACCGCTGTCGACCCGACGGCCCGGGCCTTCAGCCGATTCGCGATACAACTCCAGACGCCCGGTGGCCGGCAGGAAATCGTTGCCCGGATCTTCCGCGTACAACCGCACTTCAATCGCATGGCCGATCAGCGGCACCTGGTCCTGGGTCATCGGCAGCGCTTCGCCGCGCGCCACGCGAATCTGCCAGGCCACCAGATCGAGACCGGTGATGGCTTCGGTGACCGGGTGTTCGACTTGCAGGCGCGTGTTCATCTCCATGAAGAAGAACTCCCCGCGCGCATCCAGCAGGAATTCCACAGTGCCGGCGCCGACATAACCGATGGCCTGCGCCGAACGCACAGCGGCTTCGCCCATGGCTCGACGCAATTCCGCGCTCAAGCCTGGGGCGGGCGCTTCCTCGACAACCTTCTGGTGCCGACGCTGAATCGAGCAATCCCGTTCGTTGAGGTACAGGCAATTGCCGTGCTGGTCGGCGAAGACCTGGATTTCCACGTGACGCGGCTTCAGCAGGTATTTCTCGACCAGCATCCGCGAATCGCCGAACGAGGATTGCGCTTCACGCTGGGCCGAGGCCAGGGCTTCGGCCAGCTGGCTGACGTCCTCGACCACTTTCATGCCTTTGCCGCCGCCACCGGCCGTGGCCTTGAGCAGCACCGGATAGCCGATGCGTTCGCAGGCATCGCGGAAGGTATCGAGGTCTTGAGCTTCGCCGTGATAACCGGGCACCAGCGGCACGCCTGCGGTTTCCATCAAGGCTTTGGCTGCGGACTTGCTGCCCATGGCATCGATGGCGGAGGCGGGCGGGCCGAGGAAGATCAGGCCGGCTTCTTCGATGGCGCGGGCGAACCCGGCGTTCTCGGAGAGAAAACCATAGCCAGGGTGAATAGCCTGGGCGCCACTGGCCTTGGCGGCCGCGATCAGTTTGTCGATCTGCAGGTAACTGTCGGCGGCTTTGCTGCCGCCGAGGTCGACGCGGATGTCCGCTTCGCGGCTGTGCCGGGCGTCACGGTCGGTGGCGCTGTGCACGGCCACGGTGGTCAGGCCCAGGGCCTTGGCGGTGCGCATCACCCGGCAAGCGATTTCGCCGCGGTTGGCCACCAGCAGAGAGGTAATGACAGGTGCGCTCATCAACGTGGCTCCTTGGGGGTGATTTCGGCCTGCCAGCTCGGCGGACGTTTTTGCAGAAAGGCGCGCAGGCCTTCCTGGCCTTCGGGGCTGACGCGAATTCGCGCGATGGCGTTTTCGGTGTAGCGGCGCAACGCCGGTGTCAGCGCACCGTTGCCGACTTCACGGAACAAGTCTTTGCTGACGCGCATGGCGGCCGGGCTGTTGAGCAGCAGGTTGTCGATCCATTGCTCGACTTTCTGCTCCAGCTCATTGATCGGGTAGCTCTCCGACAGCAGGCCGATTTCCCTTGCCCGCTGGCCACCGAATCGCTCGGCCGTCAGCGCATAGCGGCGTGCCGCACGTTCACCGATGGCTTGCACCACGAACGGGCTGATCACCGCTGGCGCGAGGCCGATGCGCACTTCCGACAGGCAGAACTGCGCGTCATCGGCGCCAATGGCCATGTCGCAGCAACTGATCAGGCCCAACGCGCCACCGAACGCGGCGCCTTGCACCACGGCCAGGGTCGGGATTTTCAGCTTGGCGAGGTTGTACATCAACTCCGCCAGTTCCCGGGCGTCGTCGAGGTTGGTGTGGTAATCGAGTTCGGCCGATTGCTGCATCCAGGCCAGGTCGGCGCCGGCGCTGAAATGCTTGCCCCGTCCGCGCACCAGCAAGAAACGCAGGCTGGCATCGGTCGATACCTTGTCCAGCGCGAGGATCAGTTCGCGGATCATCTCGGCGTTGAACGCGTTGTTCTTTTCTTCGCGGCTGAGCCACAGGGTGGCGAAGCCCCGCGGGTCGGTCTGCAGCTCGAGGGTGTTGAAGTCGCTCATTTTCGTCCGTCTCCACGGTACTTGTAGGAGCGAGCCTGCTCGCGATGGACGTTAACGATGACGCGTTTTTTCTGGTTGAACGCGCCGCCCTTTCATTCATCGCGAGCAAGCTCGCTCCTACAGCAGGATCACATCCGGAACACGCCGAAGCGGCTCGGTTCGATTGGCGCGTTCAACGACGCGGACAAGGCCAGGGCCAACACGTCGCGGGTCTGCGCCGGGTCGATGACACCGTCGTCCCACAGCCGTGCGCTGGAATAGTAGGGATGACCCTGCTCTTCGTACTGGTCGAGGATCGGCTGCTTGATCTCGGCTTCCTGCTCGGCGCTGAAACCCTGGCCACTGCGCTCGGCCTGCTCACGCTTGACCTGCACCAGAACACCAGCGGCCTGTTCGGCGCCCATCACGCCGATGCGCGCGTTCGGCCACATCCACAGAAAGCGTGGATCGTAAGCCCGACCGCACATGCCGTAGTTACCCGCACCAAAGCTGCCGCCGATGATCACGGTGAATTTCGGCACCTTGGCGCACGCCACGGCGGTCACCAGCTTCGCGCCATGCTTGGCGATGCCGCCGGCTTCGTATTTCTGGCCGACCATGAAACCAGTGATGTTTTGCAGGAACAGCAAAGGAATGCCGCGCTGGCAGGCCAGTTCGATGAAGTGCGCGCCTTTCTGCGCGGCTTCGGCGAAGAGGATGCCGTTGTTGGCGAGGATCGCGATCGGGTAACCGTGCAGGTAGGCAAAACCGCACACCAGCGTAGTCCCGAACAGCGCCTTGAATTCGTCGAACACTGAACCGTCGACCAGTCGCGCAATCACTTCGCGCACGTCGAACGGCTGCTTGGCATCGGCCGAGACCACACCGTACAACTCGTCGCTGTTGTAGAGCGGAGCAATGGGCGTGCGCTGCTGCACTTCGCCGAGCTTGCGCCAGTTGAGGTTGGCGATGCTGCGTCGGGCAATCGCCAGGGCGTGTTCATCGCTCTCGGCGTAGTGGTCGGCGACCCCGGAAATCTTGCAGTGCACATCGGCACCGCCCAGGTCTTCGGCGCTGACCACTTCACCGGTCGCGGCTTTCACCAGCGGCGGGCCGGCGAGGAAAATGGTTGCCTGTTCGCGGACCATGATCGCTTCGTCCGCCATCGCCGGCACGTAGGCACCACCGGCGGTGCAGGAGCCCATGACCACGGCGATCTGCGGGATGCCCATGGCGCTCATGTTGGCCTGGTTGAAGAAGATCCGCCCGAAATGCTCGCGGTCCGGAAACACTTCATCCTGACGCGGCAGGTTGGCGCCGCCGGAGTCCACCAGGTAAATGCAGGGCAAACGGTTCTGTTGGGCGATGGTCTGGGCGCGCAGGTGCTTTTTCACGGTCAGCGGGTAGTAGGAACCGCCTTTCACCGTGGCATCGTTCGCCACGATCATGCACTCGACGCCTTCCACGCGACCGATCCCGGCGATCACGCCGGCGGCCGGCACGTCTTCGCCATACACCTCGTAAGCCGCCAGTTGGCTGATCTCGAGAAACGGCGAACCCGGGTCGAGCAAGCGATTGATCCGCTCACGGGGCAGCAATTTGCCGCGTGATGTGTGGCGCTCTTGCGCCTTCGGGCCGCCACCTTGCTGCACTTGCGCGAGCAGGGTGTGCAGGGCGTCGACCTGTTTGAGCATTGCCGCGCTGTTGCTCGCGAACTCCGCCGAACGGGGGTTGAGCTGGGTATGCAGGATAGCCATGGACAGCTCCGATTCAGCGGGTTTCGTTGAACAGTTCGCGACCGATCAGCATGCGACGGATCTCACTGGTGCCGGCGCCGATTTCGTACAGCTTGGCGTCACGCAGCAGACGACCCGCCGGGAATTCGTTGATGTAGCCGTTGCCGCCGAGAATCTGGATCGCGTCGAGGGCCATTTGCGTGGCGCGTTCGGCGCTGTAGAGGATCACGCCAGCAGCGTCCTTGCGCGTGGTTTCGCCACGCTCGCAGGCTTGAGCCACGGCATACAGGTAGGCACGACTGGCGTTGAGCTGGGTGTACATGTCGGCGACTTTGCCCTGGATCAGCTGGAACTCGCCGATGCTTTGGCCGAACTGCTTGCGGTCGTGGATGTACGGCACGATCAAGTCCATGCAGGCCTGCATGATCCCGGTCGGGCCGCCCGACAGGACAACACGCTCGTAGTCGAGGCCGCTCATCAGCACTTTCACGCCGCCGTTGAGTACGCCGAGGATGTTTTCTTGCGGCACTTCGACGTCATCGAAAAACAGTTCGCAGGTGTTGGAGCCGCGCATGCCGAGCTTGTCGAACTTGTTGCTGCGGCTGAAGCCCTTCCAGTCGCGCTCGACGATGAACGCGGTGATGCCATGGGGGCCTTTTTCCAGGTCGGTCTTGGCGTAGATCACATACGTGTTGGCGTCCGGGCCGTTAGTGATCCAGGTTTTGCTGCCATTGAGAACGTAATGATCGCCGCGCTTATCCGCGCGCAATTTCATCGACACCACGTCGGAACCGGCATTCGGTTCGCTCATGGCCAGGGCGCCGATGTGCTCTCCGCTGATCAGCTTCGGCAGGTATTTGCTTTTCTGTTCGTGATTGCCGTTGCGGTTGATCTGGTTCACGCACAGGTTGGAGTGCGCGCCGTAGGACAGGGCGACCGATGCCGAACCGCGGCTGATTTCTTCCATCGCCACCACGTGCGCCAGGTAACCCAGGCCGGCACCGCCGTACTCTTCCGGAACGGTGATGCCGAGCAGGCCCATGTCGCCGAATTTGCGCCACAGGTCGGCGGGGAACAGGTTGTCGATGTCGATCTGAGCAGCGCGCGGGGCGATCTCTTTGGCGACAAAGGACTGAACCTGATCGCGCAGCATGTCGATGGTTTCACCGAGGGCAAAATTCAGGGATGGGTAGCTCATGGGTCACCTTTTGGCTTTTTTGTCGGGTGGGGAGGGCAACGATTCAGCTCTCACCTTTACGTTAACGTAAGCCTGTGACGAATGGCTGTCAATCACCCTTTACGTTAACGTCAACTTGAGCGACAGTAGGGCCAGTTCAAGATAGAACGCGGATGGAATTTGTGGGAGCGAGCCTGCTCGCGATAGCGTCGGATCAGTTAGCAGTAATGTTGAATGTGACGACCTCTTCGCGAGCAGGCTCGCTCCCACAAGGGCACCGCGAGCAGCCCATAAATAAAGACAATAGGGGTCGTCATGGATCAACCCAGTGCAAGCCCGCAGCGCAGCTATACCCGTGGTTCACAGGACAAAGCCTTGCTGGCGATGACCATCGGTCAGGCGTTCGATAACACCGTCGCGCAGTACCCGACGGGAGAGGCGCTGGTCGTGCGCCATCAGCAGTTGCGCTACACCTGGCAGCAACTGGCCGATGCGGTGGACCTGCAGGCCAAAGCGCTGCTGGCGCTGGGTTTGCAGGCGGGCGACCGTCTCGGCATCTGGGCACCGAATTGCGCCGAGTGGTGCATCAGCCAGTTCGCCAGCGCCAAGATCGGTGTGATCCTGGTCAACATCAATCCGGCGTATCGCAGCTCGGAACTCGAATACGTGTTGAAGCAGTCGGGCTGCCAATGGCTGGTCTGCGCTGGAGCGTTCAAGACCTCCAACTACCACGGCATGCTCCAGGGTCTGGTGCCTGAACTGGCGGAGCAATCCATCGGCCAGTTGCAAAGTGACCGCCTGCCGGACTTGCGCGGTGTGATCAGCCTCGATGCGCAGCCGCCGTCAGGTTTTCTGCCGTGGTCGCAACTGAGCGATCTCGCCGCGGGTGTGTCCGCCGAGCAGTTGCGCGAGCGGGGTGACAGCCTGCATTTCGACCAACCGGTGAACATCCAGTACACCTCCGGTACCACCGGTTTTCCGAAGGGCGCGACCCTCAGCCACTACAACATTCTCAACAACGGTTACATGGTGGGCGAAAGCCTCGGCCTGACCGCCAATGACCGGCTGGTGATCCCGGTGCCGCTGTATCACTGCTTCGGCATGGTCATGGGCAATCTCGGCTGCGTCACCCACGGCAGCACCATGATCTACCCCAACGATGCCTTCGATCCGCTGCTGACCCTGACCACCGTCGCTGAAGAGAGCGCCACCGCGCTCTATGGCGTGCCGACCATGTTCATCGCCATGCTCGATCATCCGCAGCGCACCGAGTTCGACCTGTCGACGTTGCGCACCGGGATCATGGCCGGTGCGACCTGTCCGATCGAAGTGATGCGTCGGGTCATCAGCGACATGCACATGAGCGAAGTGCAGATTGCCTACGGCATGACGGAAACCAGCCCGGTGTCTTTGCAGACCGGTCCGTCAGACGAACTGGAATTGCGCGTAACCACCGTCGGCCGCACCCAGCCGCAACTGGAAAGCAAAATCATCGACGAAGCGGACAACCTGGTGCCGCGCGGCACCATTGGCGAGCTGTGCACTCGGGGTTACAGCGTGATGCTCGGTTACTGGAACAACCCCGACGGCACCGCCGAAGCCATCGACCAGGCCGGCTGGATGCACACCGGCGACCTGGCCAGCATGAACGACGAAGGCTACGTGTGCATTGCCGGTCGCAACAAGGACATGATCATCCGTGGTGGTGAGAATATTTACCCGCGGGAGCTGGAAGAGTTCTTCTTCACGCACCCGGCGGTGGCGGACGTGCAAGTGATCGGCATTCCGTGTTCGCGCTATGGCGAAGAGATCGTCGCCTGGATCAAGTTCCACCCGGGCCACAGCGCCACCGAGCAGGAGCTGCAAGTCTGGTGCAAGGAACGCATTGCGCACTTCAAGACGCCGCGTTACTTCAAGTTTGTAGAGGAGTTTCCGATGACGGTGACCGGCAAGATCCAGAAATTCCGGATGCGCGAGATCAGTATCGAGGAGTTGCGCATAAACAAGGCGTGACAAATTTCCCCTTGGGGGAGCCAGCCTGCTGGCGATAGCGGAGTGTCAGTCAACATACTTATGTCTGAACCACCGCAATCGCCAGCAGGCTGGCTCCCACAGGGGCGATGGTGAAAACCTGAATCGCAGAAAGCACAAAGGGGAGCCGAAGCTCCCCTTTAATTTGTCGTTGCGCGTGCTCTTTTTTTATTATTGAGGGGCGGTCTGTTTTTGTTTTTAGCAACCGTGACCCTTTACCGCTGTTTTTGTCGATCCCCATCCGGGATCAAGAGCAAACGTATTTTTTTGAGCGCTGATCTACTTTTTCGCTGAGCGATCCAACCAGTTCGGGAGCTACCTGAAGGTAGTTTTATTGTTCTCTGCCCGGTTGCGGGTTACTCCGAAAAGCACCCTGAAAAGCACACCTTCTCCAAAAAAATCTGTTAGCTGCGTCTCTGCCGTGTTGTTCTTGTTATGTCAGAGTCGTTTCGTCTTATTTTTATTGGTTTGCTGCTTTTTATTCTTGTTATGCCATAGAGATAGCAGAAGCCGTGCCAACTTTTTAAAACCTTTGTAAATCAATGATTTAGGTTTTTGTCGGATTTTTCACTCAGGCAAAACCCGACAATTTGTTTCCGTGTTACTCGCTTGCGCCCACATTCCAGCCCACAGCGGTAACACCCCGACACATTCACTGTGCGCTGCGCGCCTTGGCCACGCGCGAACCGGTCGGACGGCCCAGTACCGTACAAATCTGCTGGCCGGCGAGGATCAACGCGTCCAGGTCAATGCCGGTGTCGATACCCAGACCGTTCAACAGATAAACCACGTCTTCAGTGGCGACGTTACCGCTGGCGCCCTTGGCGTACGGGCAGCCGCCAAGGCCGGCGATGGAGCTGTCAAACACCGCGATGCCTTCCAGCAGGCTGGCATAGATGTTGGCCATGGCCTGGCCGTAGGTGTCGTGGAAGTGCCCGGCGAGTTTTTCCCGCGGCACCTCGGCCGACACCACGTCAAACATCCTGCGCGTTGCACCCGCCGTGCCGGTGCCGATGGTGTCACCCAGGGAAATCTCGTAGCAGCCCATCGCATAGAGCTCGCGGGCGACCCGGGCGACCTGTGCCGGCGCCACCTGACCTTCGTAAGGGCAACCCAGCACGCAGGACACGTAACCGCGCACGGTAACGCCGTGTTTCCTGGCGGCGTCCATGATCGGTGCGAAACGCTCCAGGCTTTCGCTGATCGAGCAGTTGATGTTGCGCTGGGAAAACGACTCCGACGCCGCGGCGAACACCGCGACTTCCGTGACCCCGGCGGCGATCGCATCCTCGAAGCCGCGCAGGTTGGGGGCGAGGGCGCCATAGGTCACGCCCGGTTTACGCTGGATCTTCGCGAAGACGTCGGCGGAACCGGCCATTTGCGGCACCCATTTGGGCGAGACGAAACTGCCGACTTCTATATAGCCAAGACCGGCGACGGTCAGCGCATCGACCAATTGCACCTTGTCGGTGACGCTGATGGGTTGTGCTTCGTTCTGCAGACCATCGCGGGGGCCGACTTCGACCAGGCGTACGTGGGAGGGGAGGGACATGGGAATCGACCTGTGCTGATTGTCTGAATGTCGAGAAACCGTGTAGGAGCGAGCTTGCTCGCGAAAATCTATCTGCCGCTGAGGTATGGCATGTAAACGCGTCATCGTTGGCGATTTTCGCGAGCAAGCTCGCTCCTACAGGACCGGCTGGCTTTTCATCGTTTGCTCCAGCGCCTGGGTGCAGCGCTCCTGCGCCGTATCCAGTTCCAGCTTCATCTGTTCGATGTCGAGCATCTGCTGTTCCAGCTGTTCGCGGCGTTCGGCGATTTTGTTGAGCATGGTCTGCAGCTGTTTCTGGTTGCCGCCGGTGGGGTCGTAGAGTTCGATCAGTTCGCGGCATTCGGCCAGGGAAAAACCGATGCGCTTGCCCCGCAGGATCAGCTTGAGGCTGACTTTGTCGCGAGGCGAATAGATGCGTTCCTGGCCTCGACGCTCAGGGCTGAGCAGGCCTTGCTCTTCATAAAAGCGAATGGCCCGCGTGGTGATGTCGAGTTCGCGGGCAAGGTCGGAAATGCTGTAGGTCTGGCTGCTCATGGGCGCGCTCGAAAAAGGTCATGGCGCTAAGCTAATGGCAGGTTGACGTTTACGTCAAGGGGCGTGGATGTGTGGTGTTGCTACCGGCCCCTTCGCGGGCAAGCCCGCTCCCACAGAGATTTCTATCATTCACAAATATTGTGTTCACCCAAAGGCCTGTGGGAGCGGGCTTGCCCGCGAAGAACGATGACGCGGTGCAACGCTTACACCTTATCGAGCTTCTTCTCATGCGCCGTCACCTGCTGGCACAACTCGATCATCTGCTCGCGCATCCAACGGTTGGCCGGGTCCTGGTCGGTGCTTTCGTGCCAGTAAAGGTGGGTTTCCACCGGCGGCACGTCGTTCACCGGCAAGCTGAAAGCATGCAAATCATTACGCCGGGCAAAACGCTCGGGCACGGTCATGACCATGTCGGTCTGCTGCAAAACCTGCGAGGCCATCAGGTAATGCTGCGAGCGCAGGGCAATCTTGCGCTGGATGCCCATCTTGCCCAGGGCCAGATCGACATGGCCGAGCCCGCTGCGGCGGCTGGAAATATGGATGTGGGTCAGCGACAGGTAATCGTCGAGGGTGAATTTTTCCTTGGCCGCCAGCGGGTGGCCCCTGCGCATCGCACACACGTAGCGGTCTTCCATCAACTTGACGTGACGCACCTGCGGGTCGGTGTTGAGCGGCGCATCCACGGCAAAGTCGAGACGTCCGGCCGCCAGCTCCTTGGTGGTCTCCCGGCGCTTGGACAGGAAACTCTCGATGATCACCGTCGGCGCCAGACGGCGCAGGCGCTGGAACAGCGGCGGCAGGATCACCGCTTCGGTGAGGTCGGTCATGCTGATGCGGTACGTCTTGACCGCCTGCAACGGGTTGAAGATGCGGCTTTCCTGGACCGACACGCGCAACAGAGAAAGCGCGTTGCGTACCGGCCCGATGATGTTCTGTGCCATCGGCGTCGGCACCATGCCCTGGGCGGTGCGCACGAACAACGGATCGTTGAACGTCTCGCGCAGGCGGGCCAGAGCGTTTGAAACCGCAGGCTGAGTAATGCCGACAATCTGCCCGGCGCGGGTCAGGTTGGCTTCGGTGTAGATCGCGTCGAAGACGATGAAAAGGTTGAGGTCGACCTTGCTCAGATTCATTGCGCTGCACTCTTATTGTTGGGCTTTTTTGATCAGGCCGAAGGCCCTGGCAATCAGCCGATCATATATCGGTGATGAATGTTAATACACGCCGAGAATAGGCTAGGTAAATTTTCGTAGCTGATCTAGCATCGATTTCATGACCTAAACAACCTCCCCCAAGAAGGTAGCTGCTCATGGATTTCGCTTATTCGCCCAAGGTGCAAGAACTGCGTGAGCGCGTGACCGCGTTCATGGACACCTACGTTTATCCCGCCGAAGCCGTGTTCGAGCGCCAGGTTGCTGAGGGCGACCGCTGGCAGCCGACGGCGATCATGGAAGAACTCAAGCTCAAGGCCAAGGCCGAAGGCCTGTGGAATTTGTTTCTGCCTGAGTCCGAACTCGGTGCCGGCCTGACCAACCTCGAATACGCGCCATTGGCAGAAATCATGGGCCGCTCCTTGCTCGGCCCGGAGCCGTTCAACTGCTCGGCGCCGGACACCGGCAACATGGAAGTACTGGTGCGTTACGCCAACGAAGAACAGAAACAACGCTGGCTCGAACCGTTGCTGCGTGGCGAGATCCGCTCGGCGTTCGCCATGACCGAGCCGGACGTGGCGTCCTCCGACGCCACCAACATGGCCGCCCGCGCTGTGCGTGACGGTGACGAGTGGGTGATCAACGGCAAGAAATGGTGGACGTCGGGTGCCTGCGATCCGCGCTGCAAGATCCTGATCTTCATGGGCCTGAGCAACCCCGATGCGCCGCGTCATGCACAGCACTCAATGATTTTGGTGCCGGTGGACACCCCTGGCGTGAAAATCGTCCGTCCGCTGCCGGTGTTCGGTTACGACGACGCGCCGCACGGTCACGCCGAAGTGCTGTTTGAAAACGTGCGGGTGCCGTACGAAAACGTCCTGTTGGGTGAAGGGCGTGGCTTTGAAATCGCTCAAGGTCGCCTTGGCCCGGGCCGGATTCACCACTGCATGCGTTCGATCGGCATGGCCGAGCGCGCGCTGGAGCTGATGTGCAAGCGTTCGGTGAACCGTACGGCGTTCGGCAAGCCATTGGCGCGTCTGGGCGGCAACATCGACAAGATCGCCGACTCACGGATGGAGATCGACATGGCCCGCCTGCTGACCCTGAAAGCGGCGTACATGATGGACACCGTCGGCAACAAAGTGGCGAAGAGCGAGATCGCGCAGATCAAGGTGGTCGCGCCGAACGTCGCGTTGCGCGTCATCGACCGGGCGATCCAGATCCATGGCGGGGCCGGGGTTTCCAACGATTTCCCGCTGGCCTACATGTATGCGATGCAGCGCACCCTGCGCCTGGCCGACGGCCCGGACGAAGTGCACCGCGCGGCGATCGGCAAGTTCGAGATCGGCAAGTATGTGCCGAAGGAAATGATGCGCAGCAACCACTGAGTGTTACCCCACTGTAGGAGCGAGCCTGCTCGCGATGGACTAATGAACACCGCGTTTTATCCAGTAAACACGCGTTATCGTTGACGTCCATCGCGAGCAGGCTCGCTCCTACAGTAGATCGGGTTTCAGTCGATCGTCGGCAGTCCGTAAAAGGCCCGCGCGCACGCGGTGCTATGGGCTGCCAGGTCTTCCTCGCTCTCCCCACGATGCAACGCCACTTCCCGCAGGACTTCAGTCAGGTACGCCGGTTCGTTGCGACCATTTTTCGGTTTTGGTCGCAAGCTGCGCGGCAGCAGGTACGGCGCATCGCTCTCCAGCATCAATCGCCCGCGCTTGATCTCTTTCACCAGCGGATGCAAATGCGTGCCGCGACGCTCGTCGCAGATCCAGCCGGTGATGCCGATGTGCAGGTCCAGGTCGAGGTAGCTGAACAGCGCTTTCTTTTCGCCGGTAAAGCAATGCACCACGGCGGCGGGCAACTGATCCCGATAGTCCCGAAGGATTTCCAGCAAGCGCTGGCTGGCGTCGCGTTCGTGGAGGAACACCGGCAGTTGCAGGTCGACCGCCATCGCCAGATGTTCTTCGAGGACTTTTTCCTGCTGCGGGCGCGGCGAGAAATCGCGATTGAAGTCCAGCCCGCATTCACCCACGGCCACCACATTCGGCTCCTTGAGCAAACTGCGCAGACGCCGGTCGCTGTCGGCGTTCCAGTCGCTGGCCGAATGCGGGTGAATGCCGGCGGTGGCGAACAAGCGCTGCGCGGTTTCGTCCAGTTGCTGGCACAGCTCCAGCGCCTGTTCACTGCCTTCGACACTGGTACCGGTCAACACCAATTGGCAGACCCCGGCGGCATACGCGCGGTCGAGTACAGCCTGGTGTTTGTCGGCAAAACTGGGGTTGGTCAGGTTGACGCCGATATCGATGAGTTGCATGGTGCTACCTCGGACCAAAGGCCGGAAAGCATATCAGAGCTGTAGATTTATAAGAAAAGCCAAGAACTACAACGAGTTAAAGCTGTCTTTTGATGCCGCGAGGCAAGCCGGGGTGGTCAGCGTGCCATCACTGTGCCAGTCTTTCGCACTTTGCCAGCGCTCAAGGCGCTCTGTTTCTGTCGTTCGATTTCTCAAAATTCTTTGAAATCGGCCCAGTATTCTTTCCGGAGAGTGGATGACACGTCCCTCGATTTTGTTACTGCTGTGTGGTTCGTTGCTGCTGCCGATGCCGGCGGTTGCGCGTCTGGCCGGCCCACTGCAAGCCGTACCGGCGGCCAAGGTGCGCGATCTGCAGGAAATCCGCAGCAGCCGTGTGCTGCGGGTGCTGGTCAACCAGAGCCGCAACAGCTCCGGCGAAGTCCAGGGCCAGGCCATCGGCGTCGAATACCATCGGCTGCGCGCCTTCGAGCAATACCTCAACGGTCATGCCCGCGACGGTCAGGAAGTCACCCTCAAGATCATTCCCAGAGCCAAGGATCAACTGCTCGGCGCATTGCAGCGCGGGGAGGGCGATCTGGTTGCGCCGGGGGAATTGCTCGACTTGCAACCGGGTTTCGCCGTCAGTACCAGCGAGCCGATCGCCAGCAATATCCCGCTGGTGCTGGTCGGGATCAAAGGCGAGAAACGCTACACGCACCTCGAACAACTCTCCGGTAAAACCCTGGCATTGCCCACCGGCAGCGCCGCCGGGGATGCCATCAGCCAGATCAATCAAAAACTGGCCCTGCACAAACTGGCGCCGGTGAAGATCGAATGGGTCGACCCGAGCCTGGCGGTGGAAGACGTGCTGGAGATGGTTCAGGGCGGGATCTTTCACCTGACCATCGTCGAGCAACCCATTGCCGAGCGCTGGGGCAAGATCCTGCCCAAGCTGCGCTTCGATCGGCAGGTGCTCGTCAGCGAACCGGGCGAAGAGTTCTGGTTCGTGCGTCGCGATGCCGCGATGCTGCGGGCGAGCATCGATCGCTTCCTGACCGGTTACAAAAAGCCTTCGGATCAGGACGCGGCGTTCCTGCGTATTTATCGACGTCTCTATCAAGTGCATTACCCACTGGCCAAGAACGATCGCCAGCGCCTGGAAAAACTTCGGCCGGTGTTGCAGAAGCACGCCGATGCACAAGGCATGGACTGGCTGAACCTCGCGGCACTGGCGTTCAAGGAATCTGCCTTGCAGCCCAACGCCCGCAGCGGCAGCGGCCCGACCGGGCTGATGCAGATCACGCCGTCGGCGGCGCAGCGGGTAGGGGTCAGTAACATCCAGGACCTTGACGCCAATGTGCAGGCCGGCGCCAAGTACCTGGCGATGATCCGCCGCAAGTTTTTTGCCAGCCCCAAACTCAACGAGCGCGAGCGCATGGCATTCGTGCTGGCGGCCTACAACATCGGGCCGGAGCGGGTGCAGGGTATGCGCGCCGAAGCGCGGCGGCGCGGGTTGAATCCAAACCAGTGGTTTTTCCAGGTCGAACGCATCGCCATGGAGCAGGTGGGAATGGGACCTGTCAGCTATGTTAATAGCGTGAACAAGTATTACCTGGCGTTCGATAGGGAGCGGGAGTCGTTGGAGCCCCAGGGGCAGAAAGTTGTCTCACGCAAATGATCGACTAAACTGATTGTTATGGCGGAAAAATTGCGCTTTTAACATTTGTTTTACTGATTAATATAGCGGCCAACCAACACACATAACTCCAGAATGGATGACACAACATGAGCTCACTGATCAACAAGGTACTGTTTACTCGCGCTGGCTACGGCCTGACTGTGCTGCGAATCTTCGTCGGCATCATCTTCGCGGCCCACGGCTCGCAGAAACTGTTCGGCGCCTTCGGTGGCTACGGTCTGGCGGGCACTGCGCAGTACATGGAAAGCATCGGCCTGACGCCGGGCTACCTGATGGCCACATTGGCCGGTGGTACCGAGTTCTTCGCCGGTCTGGCCCTGATCATTGGTTTGCTGGTCCGTCCGGCGGCACTGGGGCTGGCGTTCCTGTCGCTGGTCGCTATCTTCACCGTGCATATCAGCCACGGCCTGTTCATGGCCAACAACGGTTACGAGTTCGCCCTGGCCCTGCTCGGTGGCACCATCGCGGTGCTGATCGAAGGCGCCGGCAAGCTGTCGGTGGATCGCGCCATCGCGGGTTGATCGCTCTGGCTCAACGAAAAGGCCCGCATTGCGCGGGCCTTTTTTGTTGTGCGTCATTCTTGACACTGTCCGGTCAGCTTCTCTAGGATGCTGCCCATGCGCCGATTTAAACAGCTACTTGCGGGGCGCCAGGTGACTCATTCAGTTGCCGATAGAAGCTTTAAACAGGCTTCGAAATACCGCTAAAGCGCTGGTTCGGTGTTGCCTCTCACCTGCCATGCAGACTTTTGAGGCAGAGACACGACACGATGAATGCACTAAGCCCCGTTGTACGCCCCGCGCCGATCACGGCACACCTCACCCAGCGCAATCCAAAAATCCTGCTTGGCGGCAAACATCAGCCGACGCTCCTGCGTTATCTCGATGGCTGGCCACGTCGCACCGGTGGGCCCGCCGCGTTCCTGATCCAGTTTGTTGAAGACGGTGAGTCTCTGGCTCGATTTGCCAGCGACAGTTTCGACCTCGCAGTGATTCAGTCTCCGAGTGTCGAAGACGCCCCCGAAATGATCAGGCAACTGACCCGCGTTGCCCGACAAGGGTTGATCACCCGCCGCTGAGCCTAGGGGTAGTCGATCGCCACGATATAAACACACTGCTCGCCGGTCGGCGTCTGCACCCGGACTTCCGCGTCCAGTGCCTTGCCGATCAGGGCGCGAGCGAGGGGTGAGTCGATGCTGATCAGGCCCAGTTTCAAGTCCAGTTCATCCGGGCCGACGATGCGGTAACGCGACTCCTTGCCGTCCTCGTCTTCGATGGTGACCCAGGCGCCGAAGTAGACCTTGTTCGGATCGCTGGGTTTTTCGCTGACAACCTTAAGTGCTTCCAGGCGTTTGGTCAGAAAGCGCACGCGACTGTCGATCTCGCGCAGCATCTTTTTGCCGTAGGTGTACTCGGCGTTCTCGGAGCGATCACCCTGCGCGGCCGCCTCGCTGACCGATTGCGTCACTTGCGGTCGGCGCACATGCCAGAGCTCATGAAACTCGGCCCGCATCCGCGCTTCACCTTCGGGGGTGATCAGCGCGGTGCCAGCTGGGCGGGGAGGGCGATAGCGGCTCATGGCAACTTCTTGTGATTGAGAAGGCTGGAGTCTATCAACCCTCGCGCAACACTGTCAGCGGGCTGGCGTTCAAAGCCCGACGGGTGCCGAACACACCGGCGCCGCCGATGAGCACGGCGCCGATCAATGGCAGCACCAACAGCCATGGATGCGGGTGCCACGGCAGGTCGAACGCGTAGCGATAAAGCACCAGGCTCACCAGCTCCGAACCCAGCGCCGCCAGCAATCCGCTGACCGCGCCAAGCAGGCCGAACTCGATCCGCCGTGCCTTGACCAGCAACTGCCGCTCGGCCCCTAGCGCTCGCAGCAATGCGCCTTGGCGGATGCGTTCGTCCAGTGTGGCTTGCAGGCCTGAGAACAAAACAGCCATCCCCGCTGCCAGCACGAACAACAACACGTATTCCACCGCCAAAGTGACCTGGGCGAGGATGCTGCGCAATTGTTCCAGCAAGGCCTCGACTTGCAGGATGGTCACCGCCGGGAAGGAGCGGGACAGGTCGACAATCTGCTGATCATGACCGGCGGCCAGATAGAAGCTGGTCAGGTACGTCGCCGGCAGATCCTTCAGGGTTCCCGGCTGGAAGATCATGAAGAAGTTCGGCTGGAAGTTGTCCCAGTTGATCTCCCGCAAGCTGGTGACTTTCGCTTCACGGTTGACACCGCCAACGGTGAACACCATGTGATCGCCCAGTTTGAGCTTCAGGCTCTCGGCGACTTTGCCTTCCACCGACACGCCGGGAATGTCGTCCGGCGCCTGTTCGCTCCACCAGTTGCCGGAGGTGAGTTTATTGCCGGCCGGCAGGTCCGCCGCCCAGGTCAGGCTCAGGTCGCGCTGGATGGCGCGATCCCCGGCCGAGTCCTTGCTGACGATTTCCTGCACCGGCTCGCCGTTGATGCTGATCAGCCGCCCCGGCACCACCGGATAAAGCGGCGCGGATTGTGCCGACAGTTCGATCAAGCGATCGGTGAAGGCCTGTTTGTCCGCCGGCAGGATGTTCAGTGCGAAATAGTTCGGGGCGTTTTTCGGCAACTGATTCTGCCAGGTGTCGAGCAATTCGCCGCGCAGCAGCGCGATCAATGCCATCGACAGCAGAATCAGGCCGAAGGCCAGCGACTGGCCTGCCGCTGCCAGTGGATGACGCAGCAATTGCCCCAGCCCGAGCCGCCATGGCAGGGAAGCGCGCGCGAGCATCCGGCGTAGGCTCTTCAATAGCAGCAACAGCAAACCGCCCAGCACCAGCGCAGCCATCACGCCACCGCCGAGCAGGGCGAATGTCAGCAGCAGGTCCAGGCTCAGGCGCCACATGATCAGGCCAAGCGCACCCAGCGCTGCGCCGTAGACCATCCAGGTGCTGGACGGAATGGGCAACATGTCGCGGCGCAATACGCGCAATGGCGGAACCCGACCCAATGCAGCCAAGGGCGGCAGGGCGAAACCAGCCAGCGCCACCAGTCCGGTGCCGATCCCGGCAAGGGCTGGAAACAGGCCGCCCGGCGGCACGTCGGTCGGCAGCAAATCATGCAGCAGCGCGAACAGGCCAAGCTGCGCCAGCCAGCCAATCAACGCGCCGCTGATGCTGGCCAGCAGCCCAAGCACGGTCAGTTGCAAACTGAACAGCACCATGGTTTCCCGACGGGACAGTCCCAGGCAGCGCAACAATGCGCTGGCATCGAAGCGGCGAGTGGCGAAACGCGTCGCCGACAACGCCACCGCGACGCCGGACAACAGCACCGCCACCAGGCTGGCCATGTTCAAGTAGCGTTCAGCCTTGCCCAATGCACCGCCGATCTGTCGGTTGCCGTCGCGGGCGTCCTGGATGCGCTGGTTGGCAGCCAGGCCGGGTTTGATCAGTTGGCGATAGGTTTCCAGCGCTTCGGCATTGCCGCGCCAGAGTTCGCGGTAACTGACGCGACTGCCGGGTTGCACCACACCCGTAGCGGCGAGGTCGCTGAGGTTGATCAGCACTCGCGGCGTCAGGCTGTAGAAATTGCCGGCGCGATCCGGTTCGTAGGTCAGTACGCGCGCCAGTTTCAGGGTGCGCATGCCAACGTCGATGTTGTCGCCGATCTTCAGGTCGAGTGCGGTCAGCAGTCGAGCTTCGACCCAGGCTTCGCCGGGTTTCGGTCCGCCGCCGGGCACTTCCTCGGCATAGGGCGCAGGGGCGCTTTTCAGCTCGCCGCGCAGCGGGTAGACGTCATCGGCGGCCTTGATGCTGGACAGTTGAATGCCGTTGTCGGTGGCGATGACGCTGGAGAACTCCACCACCTGCGCGTGTTCGAGACCCAGCTCGGTGCCGCTTTTGATCTGTTCCGGCCGCGCCGGTGAACTGCCTTCGAGCAGCAGGTCGGCACCGAGGAATTCGGTGGCGCGCAGCATCATGGCGCCATTCAGGCGGGCACCGAAGTAACCGATGGCGGTACTCGCGGCCACCGCCACCAGCAAAGCGAAGAACAACACCCGCAGCTCGCCGGCGCGGGCGTCGCGCAGCAGTTGGCGGATGGCGAGACTGAACAGGCGCAACAGCGGCAGACGTGCCATCAAGGCTCCAGAGGGGCGACCAACAGGCCGGCTTCAAGACGGATCAGGCGCCGGCAGCGATGTGCCAGGCGTTCATCGTGGGTCACCAGCACCAGGGTCGTGCCGCGCTCCTTGTTCAGTTCGAACAGCAGGTCGCTGATGCGCTCGCCGGTGTGGCTGTCGAGGTTGCCGGTGGGTTCGTCGGCGAACAGCACATCGGGCTCGGCGGCAAACGCACGGGCAATCGCCACGCGTTGTTGTTCGCCACCGGAGAGCTGGCGTGGCGAGTGGGTCAGGCGCTGGCCGAGCCCTACGCGTTGCAGCAACTCGGTGGCGCGTTCACGGGCGTCTTTGCGGCCATCGAGCTCCAGCGGCAGCATGACGTTTTCCAGGGCGTTGAGGCTGTCGAGCAACTGAAAGGACTGGAACACGAAGCCGACGTGCTCGGCGCGAATGCGTGCGCGCTGATCTTCATCGAGATTGCTCAGGCCCTGGCCGGCGAGGGTGACTTCGCCGCTGCTCGGCAGGTCGAGGCCGGCCAGCAGACCGAGGAGGGTGGATTTGCCGGAACCGGAGGCGCCAACGATGGCCAGGCTGTCGCCCTTGTTCAGTTCCAGGCTGAGTTCGTGCAGGATAGTCAGTTCACCTTCCGCGCTGGGAACCACTTTGCTGAGGTTCTTCGCGGTGAGAATGCTTGCGCCCATGGAGAATCCGATGCGAGTGTGGTTTTTGAGTGCTGGCCTGGCCTTGATGTGCATGGCCCAGAACGCAGCGGCGGGTACAGTCCTGATCGTTGGCGATAGTATCAGCGCCGGTTTCGGACTGGATACCCGCCTGGGGTGGGTGTCGCTGCTTGAGCAACGGCTCAAGCACGAAGGTTTCGACGATAAGGTGGTCAACGCGTCCATCAGTGGCGACACCAGTGCGGGAGGCCAGGCACGCCTGCCGGCGCTGCTTGCAGAGCATAAACCGGAGCTGGTGATCCTCGAGTTGGGCGGCAACGATGGCCTGCGTGGAATGCTGCCAACACAATTGCAACAAAACCTTGCAGCGATGATCGACAGCTCACGCGCCAGTGGGGCGAAGGTCCTGTTGCTCGGCATGCAGTTGCCACCTAACTATGGCGCCCGCTACACCAAGGCTTTCGCCGAGGTGTACAGCAACGTCGCCACCGAGAAAAAAATCCCGCTGGTGCCGTTTTTTCTCGAAGGTGTGGGCGGGCATCCGGAGCTGATGCAAGCCGACGGCCTGCACCCGGCCGCCGGGGCTCAGGACAAGTTGCTGGAAAATGTCTGGCCGACACTGAAACCGCTGCTTTGACGCTTTTCTAGTGGCGGCGTTTCGGCTAATGTGGCGCCCCCGATTTGGAGCCCCCGATGCCGCGTCCTGCCTGGTCCCTTTTTGCCTATCAACTGATCGAGCCTGACGAGCAGCTGGATCTGTTCGCCTGCCAGGAAGTGCGGGTGCATCTGGTGACCCGTCAGCTGGAGCTGGGCGGCTCGGCGGATCGAACCTTGTGCGGCAGCCTGTTGCCGGCGCAGCCGCGCTGGTCGAGCGTTGACCGGCGGGTGTTTCAGGATCAGCGTCTGTGTTCGTTGTGCCGGGCGATCCTGGAGTCGCAGAAGCGGGGTACTTCGCCGATCTGGCCTGAGTTGCGGTTTGAGCTTTGATCGCCTTTTTTGACGGTGTACATATCCGTTACTGCGGTCACGGCGGCTAATGGTTTCGCCCTTACGGCGAGTCACTTTCGAAAAGCCTGCGCGGCCCGGCGGAAAGTAACCAAAGCGCTTTTGCCCCTTTCGTTCGGTGCCTCGCCATGGCTCGGCATGCCCTCGCTCCGGTCCTGCTCCGTGGGCCCGCCGCCATCGGCCATCCATGGCCGTGCGCGGCTAACCCGGCATCCATGCCGGGTTGCCCACTGCGCAGAACATCCACTCGGCCTCTCGAGGGGGCGACCACCGCCACAGCCGCCGAGGCGGCCTTAAAGCCGACCTGGCTCTTGGTGTACGCGTTCCCTCATTCCGGATATGTACACCGATCCCCTGTAGGAGCCGGCTTGCTGCGGGCGGCGTTCCGACGATGGCGTCCGTTCAGTCAATAAATGTGTCGACTGACCCACCGTAATCGCCAGCAAGCCGGCTCCTACAAGGGATCGGGTTCACACGGTCGAAAGTGTAGGAGCCAGCTTGCTGGCGATGGACGTTAACGATGACGCGGGTTGTCTGGATGAGCGCGGTGTCTGGACGTTTTTCGCCAGCAAGCTGGCTCCTACAGGGGATCGCGTTCGCTTTTGATTCTCACCACTCATCAGGCCGAGCGTTAGCTCGCCTTGGCTTTTGATCTCGCGGTAGCCGCCCCCGGCCATGGATGGCCGATGGCGGCGGGCCCACGGAGCAGGACCGGAGCGAGGGAATGCCGAGTCTAGGCGAGGCACCGAACGAAAGGGGCAAAAGCGCTTGTTTACTTGCCGCTTTTGCAAGTGACTCGCCGTAAGGGCGAAACCAATAGCCGCCGTTACCGAAGAAATGGATATGTACCCCTTCAAAAAGCATCAACGCGCGCTCTATCGGTGCGTCTCCCCGTATACCCGAGCTCCGGTGTACAATCCCGTTCTTATACCCTAGTCGATCATGCGAAGGATTTTCCGGATGTTGCCGCGCTTTCCTGCCGTCACCCGCTGCCTGACCCTTGCCGCCGTTTGTATGGCAGGCCCCGTAGCCGCATTGGAGTTGCCCCTGCCACCGCCTGGTGAAGACATCATCGGCCAGGTCCAGGTTATCAAGGCCAAGTACGAAGACACCTTCGCCGACCTTGGCACCACCTACGATCTGGGCTATTCGGAGATGGTTGCGGCCAACCCTGGCGTCGATGCCTGGCTGCCGGGCGCCGGCACCGAGATCGTGCTGCCGACACGCTTCATCCTGCCACCGGGCCCGCGTGAAGGCATCGTCATCAACCTGGCTGAATACCGCCTCTACTACTTCCCGAAAGGCCGAAACGTGGTCTACACCTTCCCGCTGGGTATCGGTCGTGAAGGCTGGGGTTCGCCAATCGCCCACACCAGCATCATCGCCAAGACGCCGAACCCGACCTGGACCCCGCCAGCCTCGATCAAGGCCGAACACGCTGCCGACGGTGACCCGTTGCCAAACGTCGTACCGGCCGGTCCGGACAACCCGCTGGGGCCGTTCAAGTTCACCCTGGGCACACCGGGCTACCTGATCCACGGTTCGAACAAGAAGTTCGGCATCGGCATGCGCACCAGCCACGGCTGCTTCCGCATGTTCAACAACAACGTGCTGGAAATGGCCACCATGGTTCCGGTTGGAACGTCGGTGCGCATCATCAACGACGCCTACAAGTTCGGCAAAAGTGGCGGCAAGGTTTACCTGGAGGCGCACACGCCGCTGGACGACAAGGGCAACCCGTCGGTGGTCGACAAGCACACGGCGGTGATCAACGCGATGCTCAAGCGTGAAGACATCACCAACAACCTGCGCATGGACTGGAACGTGGTCCGTGATGTGGTCGCCGCTGAAGACGGCTTGCCAGTGGAAATCGGCGTGCCGAACGGCTCCGCGCCGATGGTGACGAGCGCACCGCTCGACCCGCTGCAGTAAGGCTTGAACAGAACCCGCCGGTGCAGGCAGCATCGGCGGGTTTTTTTATGGCCGATACAAAACGCAGGCAATAAAAAAGCCGACCCAAAAATGGGTCGGCTTGATAACAATCCCGAGGGATTATTACTTGCGGCTAGCTTTGTCCAGCATGCGCAGAGCGCGCTCGTTAGCTTCGTCAGCAGTCTGTTGTGCTTTTTGAGCAGCAGCCAGAGCTTCATCAGCTTTACGGTAAGCTTCGTCTGCACGAGCCTGGGAGCGAGCAGCTGCGTCTTCAGTAGCAGTCAGACGTGCTTCGGTTTCTTTCGATACGCTGCTGCAACCGGTAGCCAGAACTGCGGCCAGAGCCAGAGCAGAGAATTTCAGAACGTTGTTCATCGTGTTCCCCTTCAAGGACTTTCTATTAAGTAGCTGTCTCCTCAGAGTGAGGAAATAGCCGGCGTACATACTACCCATTACTTGTCGTAAGTAAACTGACGTAAAGCAAGAAGCAAAAAAAATTGTAGGCGTTGATTCTTTTTCGAGCAACTTTTACTTGCATCTGATTAAAAAATATCCAGCTGCAAGGCCCGCGCAGAGCGAGTTGGCACGAAAAAGTTCCCGCCTGCTGCGACTGTTTTCCCGGTCTAGGCTAAAGTCTGCCTATATGGATTCGTCTACACTTTTGTTCGGGATTTGCGCGGTGCCTCTCATATCTTTCTCCTAGTTGAGGTGACTTAAAAGAAAGGCGCTCGTCTTAAGTCTCAACATCCGGCAATGTTCAGGCGATCGACCCCCGCAGATCTTTGGTCGAGCCGCCCCTGCTTCACCCGGAGCAGCACCGGTCCAACCCCGTATGATGACGAGCGTACCTTGAGCATTTCTGCCAATGGTGCCTACTATTTGTACGTGCTCGGTTGCGCGAGATCGGTGCAGCTCTTCTCGGTGTCCATTCAGGCACGGGGTGGCGTAGATGTTCCTTCGCCGGAAAAACATCGGTAAGGTAGGGGTCAGAATAAAAGACCCGCGAGGAGTAGTGATGAGTGAGGCGTTGTCCATCCACCATGACCAGGCTGGTCATCAGTTCGAGACCAATGTGGACGGTCATCGTGCCTACCTGACCTATATGGATCTGGGAAAACAGACCCTGGATATCTATCGCACGTTTGTGCCCAATGCCTTGCGTGGCCGCGGCATTGCAGCAGCCTTGACCGAGAAGGCGCTGGAGTACGCCGAGGAAATGGGCTACACCGTCATTCCTTCGTGTTCCTACGTGGAGCGCTACATGGAGCGCCACCAGCGGCACGCGGCCAAATTGAGCCAGTAAAACGAACGCATAAAAAAACGCCGGGTTTAGCCCGGCGTTTTTGTGTGCGCTGAACAGTGATCAGGAACGATCGCGTTTCGGCAACACATCCTTGAGCTTGGCATGCATGCTGCGCAAGGTGTTCTCGGTCGCGGACCAGTCGATGCAGGCATCGGTGATCGACACGCCGTATTGCAGGTCGGCGAGGTCTTTCGGGATGGCCTGGCAACCCCAGTTGAGGTGGCTTTCGACCATCAGGCCGATGATCGACTGGTTGCCTTCGAGGATCTGGTTGGCGACGTTCTCCATCACCAGTGGTTGCAGGGCCGGGTCCTTGTTGGAGTTGGCGTGGCTGCAATCGACCATGATGTTCGGCTTGATCTTGGCCTTGTTCAGCGCTTGTTCGCACAGTGCGACGCTGACCGAATCATAGTTCGGCTTGCCGTTGCCGCCGCGCAATACTACGTGACCGTAGGCGTTGCCCTTGGTGGTGACGATCGACACGCCACCTTCCTGGTTGATCCCCAGGAAACGGTGCGGGCTGGAAACCGATTGCAAGGCGTTGATCGCCACGGTCAGGCCGCCGTCGGTGCCGTTCTTGAAGCCGACGGCCGAGGACAGGCCGGACGCCATCTCACGGTGAGTCTGGGATTCGGTGGTGCGCGCGCCAATGGCCGACCAGCTGATCAGGTCCTGCAGATACTGCGGGGAGATCGGGTCGAGGGCTTCGGTGGCGGTGGGCAGGCCCATCTCGGCCAGGTCCAGCAGCAACTGACGACCAATGTGCAGACCGTCCTGAATCTTGAAGGAGTCGTCCAGGTACGGGTCGTTGATCAAACCTTTCCAGCCGACGGTGGTGCGCGGCTTCTCGAAATACACGCGCATGACCAGATACAGCGTATCGGACACTTCCGCAGCGAGCACTTTCAGGCGCTCGGCGTATTCGTGGGCGGCCTTGATGTCGTGGATCGAGCAAGGCCCAATGACGACGAACAGGCGGTGGTCGGTGCCATCAAGAATGTTGCGAATGACTTCGCGACCCTTGGTGACGGTGCGCAGGGCAGCGTCGCTCAGAGGGATATCACGCTTGAGCTGGTCGGGAGTGATCAGCGTCTCGTTGGAGGCGACGTTTAGGTCGTTGATCGGTAAATCAGCCATCGTTTACTCGTCAGGTCACGGGTGCCGGCCGCCAGCGAACCCGCGCGGCGGAGCACAGCAAATTTAAGCGCGTCGGGGAGCGGAACCTTAGCGCGTTACACCGTGGCTCGACAATGGGCAGACGCCGGTTTTAGGGGCATTCTCGCGAATTGCGAACACCCTTCAGTCCAACACCGCTTGTGCAAATGCCTTGCGAACCGTGTCGTGAGAGAACTCGTCGGCGTGCTGCTGCACCCATTCGAGGGCCAGGGCCTGGGTTTCCTGCAGATCGTCATGGGCGTCATGCAGGCGACAGTAACGTTCGATCTGGCAGACCTGTTCGCCCATCCGGGCACTGAACATCATCTGCTCGTCAACGAAGGCAATGCCCACCAGATAGCCGCGCTTGCGTCGCAGGCACCAGGCCACATAGCCCAGGTAGCGCAAGTCGGGGTTCAGCGTCGGCATGCGAACTTCCAGCGCCGTGCCGTGACGCCAGGCGCGGTGGTAATTGCAAGCCATGCCCCCGAGGCTGATAGTGTGCAGCTGTTGCCGTGAAATACACTCTGGTTTGAGCAACGTTAATTCGACGGGTACATCGTCAGGATGAGGAATAAAACGTCCCATGAGCACGGACTCCATGTGTCGGCCATCTGACATTGTTTCCCCCAGTATAGTGGTCGAATTGGAACTGACCGATTTCGACGCCGACCAACGGTTGCTGGCGATGAGCGGCGTATCGCTGGTGATTTTCACCAGCGTTGGCTGCGCCAGCTGCCGTTTTGCCCGTGAGCAATTGCCCAGGCTCGACCTGCATGTCGATCGTTTGTGCTGGATCGATGCCGGGGACAATGGCGGGGTGGTCCAGCGTTATCAGGTCTTTCATTTGCCGGCGCTGTTTGTGGTGCGCGACGGTGAGTTTTTCGGGGCCCTAAAATCGCGCCTGACCGGCACCGAGCTCAATGCGGCCGTGGATCAGGCGTTGACCAGAACAGCAGAGGAGTTGCCATGACGGGTGCAGTTGCCAGGCCGACCATCGGGATTATCGGAACCGGTGCGATCGGAGGTTTCTACGGGTTGATGCTGGCGCGGGCCGGTTTCGATGTGCATTTTCTGTTGCGCAGCGAATTTTCGGCAGTGGCCGAACGCGGGTTGCAACTGGACAGCGCAGTGCACGGTGCGCTGACCCTGAATCCGGTGCAGGCCTATTCGTCGGCCGAAGACATGCCGCCCTGCGACTGGTTGCTGGTCGGCGCGAAGACCACCAGTAATGCCGATCTGGCACCGGCGATCATTCAGGCCGCCGCGCCGAACGCCAAGGTGCTGTTGCTGCAGAATGGCCTGGATGTCGAAGACAGTCTGCGCGCCTTGCTCCCCGACACTCTGCACCTGCTCGGCGGGCTGTGTCTGATCTGCGTCCATCGCACCGGCCCAGGCGCGATCACCCATCAGGCCCTGGGCGCGGTGAACGTGGGTTATCACAGCGGCCCCGCCAGCGATGATCAGGCGCGCATGGCGATTGTCGAGGAGGGCGCCGGGCTGTTCCGCAGCGCCGGCATCGACTCCCAGGCCATGCCGAATCTGCATCAGGCACGCTGGCAGAAACTGGTCTGGAATATCCCTTACAACGGCCTCTCGGTACTGCTTGGCGCGGGCACCACGCCGTTGATGGCCGATGCCGACAGCCGGGAACTGATCAAGGCGCTGATGGCCGAAGTGGTGCAGGGCGCCAAGGCCTGCGGTCACGACATGCCGGCCGGTTATGCCGACTATCTGTTCATTATGACCGAGAAAATGCCGGACTACTGGCCGAGCATGTACCACGATTTCCTGCACAAGCGACCGCTGGAACTGGCAGCCATCTACGCCCGGCCATTGGCGGCGGCCAAAGCCGCCGGATGTGAGTTGCCGCGGATCGAGGCGCTGTATCGCAGTTTGAGTTTTATCGATCGACGAAACACCTGAGTCGATCAACCCGAGGGGGGAAGGGCATGGCAAAGACGATTGACGACAAACTGGTGCTGGCGATTTCTTCGCGTGCGCTGTTCGATCTGAGTGAAAGCCACAAGGTGTATCTGTCGAGCGGCGTCGAGGCTTATCGGCAATACCAGATCGAACACGAAGACGAAATCCTCGAGCCCGGCGATGCGTTCCCACTCGTTGAAAAACTCCTCAACCTCAATACCAGCCTGGGTCGCGCCCGGGTCGAAGTGATCCTGGTGTCGCGCAACAGTGCCGACACCGGGTTGCGCGTGTTCAACTCGATTCACCACTACGGACTGGCGATTTCCCGTGCGGCGTTTGTCGGTGGGCGCAGTCCGTATCCTTATCTCAAGGCGTTTGGTTGCGATCTGTTTCTGTCGACCCACGCCGAAGACGTGCGCAGCGCGCTGGATGCCGGGTTCGCGGCGGCGACCATTCTCTCGGGCGGTGCCAGCCGTGCCGCGAGCGATGAATTGCGGATTGCCTTCGACGGTGACGCGGTGCTGTTTTCCGACGAGTCCGAGCGCATCTATCAGGCCGGGGGGCTGGAAGCGTTCCAGGCCAGCGAGCGTGAAAGTGCCCGCGAGCCTTTGCGCGGCGGGCCGTTCAAAGGCTTTCTCGCGGCGCTCAACCTGTTGCAGCGCGAGTTTCCGGAGGACGCCTGTCCAATCCGCACCGCGTTGGTCACCGCGCGTTCGGCACCGGCTCACGAGCGGGTGATCCGCACCTTGCGCGAGTGGGACATCCGCCTGGATGAATCGCTGTTTCTCGGCGGGCTCACCAAGTCCGCTTTCCTCGAAGCCTTTGCCGCCGACGTGTTTTTCGATGACCAGGCCGGCCATTGCGAATTGGCCCGCGAGGTGGTCGCCACCGGCCATGTGCCCCATGGCATAAGCAACGAGCAAAAGGTTTAAGCCCACGGTTCAACGCGTTACGCGGGACGTCGCACTCGCCAAGGCACTGCTAAGCTGAATCAAATCTCCGCCATGTTGGCACTCGAGGAGGTCATATGATTCGTTCGATGCTGTATGCCACTGACCTCGGCCTGTACGCCCCATTGGTGATGCAGCATGCGCTGGAACTGGCTCGAACTTTCAATGCCGATTTGTACGTGGTGCACGCAGTTGAACCGATGGGGCTGTTTGCCGAGTCGGTGCTTCAGAGTTACCTCGACGAGCAGGCGTTGAACGAGTTTCACAGCCAGGGCTTGAACACGGTGATCGCCAATATCGAGCAGCGCGTGCTCGACAGTTTCCGTGAGGAGCTGGGGGAGGAAGGGGAGCACGACCTGGAACGGATACAAGCGGTGCGGGTGCTTCAGGGCGATCCGTCGCAGGTCATTCTCGACCAGGCTCAGAAACTCTCTGTGGATTTGTTGATCGTAGGTAGTCATAGCCATGGTGCTGGCGCGGAAACGCCTTTGGGCCGGACCGCAGCGCGGGTATTGCAGTTGGCTCGGGTCCCGGTCTATCTGGTGCCGCTGGTGGAACGGCGCCGCCAAGGGGATCGCTAGAACACGAATAGTGGCAAATTGATAAAAAAGTTCTAGATTTATTCTTCAAACCATTAATATAGTTATATACCGTCGCTGATGCCCGTGGCGTCTACCTGCTTTGAGGGATTCATATGAAGCTTCAACAATTGCGCTACATCTGGGAAGTGGCGCACCACGACCTCAACGTTTCCGCTACAGCCCAAAGCCTCTACACCTCGCAACCGGGTATCAGTAAACAGATCCGCCTGCTGGAAGACGAATTGGGCGTCGAGGTCTTTGCCCGCAGCGGCAAGCACCTGACCCGCGTCACTCCGGCCGGCGAGCGCATCATCACCACCGCTGGCGAGATCCTGCGCAAGGTCGAGAGCATCAAGCAGATTGCCCAGGAGTTCTCCAACGAGAAGAAAGGCACCCTGTCGATCGCCACCACGCACACCCAGGCGCGTTATGCGTTGCCGCCGGTGATCAGCAACTTCATCAAGCAATACCCGGACGTTGCGCTGCACATGCACCAGGGTTCGCCGATGCAGATCGCCGAAATGGCTGCTGACGGCACCGTCGATTTCGCCATCGCCACCGAAGCGCTAGAGCTGTTCGGAGACCTGGTGATGATGCCGTGCTACCGCTGGAACCGCTGCGTGGTCGTGCCTCAGGGCCACCCGCTGACCAAGCTGTCGAAGCTGACCCTCGAAGCGCTGGCCGAATACCCGATCGTGACCTATGTGTTCGGTTTCACTGGCCGTTCCAAGCTCGACGAAGCATTCAGCCATCGCGGCCTGACGCCGAAAGTGGTGTTCACCGCAGCCGACGCCGACGTGATCAAGACTTACGTCCGTTTGGGCCTGGGCGTGGGTATCGTGGCGAAAATGGCGGTCGACGCCAAACTCGACAGCGATCTGGTGATGCTCGATGCCAGCGATCTGTTCGAGTCCAGCATCACCAAAATCGGTTTCCGTCGCGGCACGTTCCTGCGTGGCTTCATGTGCGACTTCATCGAGAAGTTCGCTCCGCACCTGACCCGCGAAGTCATGGCCAAGGCTATCCAGTGCCACAACAAGCAGGAACTGGAAGAGCTGTTCGACGGCGTCGAACTCCCAGTCCATTAATCCGCGTATTAGATTACCTCGGTAACAGAAAACTGTTGCCGAGCACCCGCCACCAGAATCTCCACCTCGTCCCCTTCGAACTTGCCCAGCAGGCTTTTGCCCAGCGGTGAGCGAGGGGTGATGACGGTAATCAGCTGCCCCACCAGATCGACCTTCAGCCCCGCCGCGTCGGGCGCCAGAAACAGCCATTGCTCACGACCCTTTTCGTCTTCCAGGCCGAGCAGGGCGCCGACTTCGATGCCGCGCCGGTCGTCATAACGCCGCAGCGCGAGGTTCTGGCACAGCGCCAATGATTGCCTGATTTCCTCGACCCGTTTTGCCTGTCCGGCGGCCAGATAGGACGCTTCCAGCCCCAGCGTGTCGTATTTTTTTTCGGCGATGTTTTCTTCGTGGGTCGCGGTTTCGTAAGCGGTTTGCGCGGCACGCTCGGCGATGTCGAGATCGACCCGCAGCTTGTCGATAATCAGTTGGTGGACGGTTTGCTTGTTCATGATCAATCGCAGAATTGCAGGACGTTGGCGCGGCTTTTTTCGTTCGGTGCCGTGCGGTCCTGTTGCAGCCAGAACTGGCAGTTGGGGTTCGACAGGTTGCGGTTGCTGCTGCGGGCCTGATCGAGCCGTTGCGCCTGTTCGTTCTTGCGCAGGTTTTCTTCGTACTGCTGGAAGATCGGGCTCTGCGGCGGAATGTCCGGCTCCGGTTGCACCACCACCGGCGGTTGCGCCAGTTGCTCGATCGCTTGTGCGACGGGCGCCAGTTGCTCGCTGAACAACAGGCGAGAGGCGAGCCAGCAGGTCAGCGCGATGGCGAGAAACCCCAGCCACAATCCGAGGGCAATGCTGCCGATCAGTTGCAGAGCGTTGAGCTGGATCGGCAAGTGACGGCGCGGTTTGGAACGATAGGGCATGACGGCCTCCTGGCGGCTGGTCGCGGGCGAGTGGCGATTGTCGCATGAAGATTAATCGCCGTCGGCTCTTCTGCACGGGGTAATTTATGCGGACAATCGGCGCCTTTGCCAACGGGAGCCTGGAATGCCTGATATGCCTCAAATGAAAAACCACAGGCGCTGGGATATTTTTTGCACCGTGGTCGACAACTTTGGCGACATCGGTGTGACCTGGCGCCTGGCCCGGCAACTGGTGGCCGAGCATGCCCTGGAAGTGCGCTTGTGGGTCGATGACCTGCGGGCCTTCGAGCGACTTTGCCCGGGCATCGACATTCACGCCGCGCAGCAATGGCAGGAAGGCGTCGACGTCCGCCATTGGCCCGCCGACTGGCCGCCCACCGACGCAGCAGACGTAGTGATCGCCGCCTTCGCCTGCCAGTTGCCGAGCGTCTATATGGACGCCATGGCCGCCCGCGAAAAACCGCCCCTGTGGCTGAACCTCGACTACCTGAGTGCCGAGGACTGGGTTGTCGGTTGCCACGGCTTGCCGTCGGTGAAGTACAAGAATGTGCAGAAGTACTTCTTCTTTCCGGGGTTCCAGAAGGCTACCGGCGGCTTGCTGCGTGAGAGGGGATTGCTTGAGGATCGTAGGGCTTTCCAGCAGGATCCCGTCGCCCGGCAAACATTCCTGCAAGGTTTGGGGATCTATCACGCACAAGGCGCGCAGTTGATCTCACTGTTCGCCTACGAGAATGCGGGACTGGCAAGCTGGTTGAACGTGCTGGCGGCGGATTCGGTTCCCACGCATGTGCTGGTGCCCGAAGGCAGGATCCTGGGGGATGTCGAACGTTGGCTCGGCGTCGAGGGATTGGCGGCGGGTGCCCTGCATGTGCGCGATGCCCTGACCGTGCAGGTGCTGCCGTTCGTCCGACAGGATCAATATGACCGGCTGTTGTGGAGCTGCGATTTCAACGCCGTGCGCGGCGAAGATTCGTTTGTCCGTGCGCAATGGGCGGGGCGGCCGCTGCTCTGGCACATCTATCGCCAGGACGAAGACATTCACCTGGACAAGCTCGAAGCCTTCCTGACGCTGTACACAAAAGGCCTTTCGGCACCCGCCTGCGAGGCGATCAGCGGTCTATGGCGGGCGTGGAATGCCGGGCATGATATGTCCGGTCACTGGCTGACTGTCCGTAAACACTGGCCCGAACTGCAAAAACATGCCGAAGCGTGGTGTCTGGAACAGGCCTTGCAGGCGGATCTTGCCGCAGCGCTGGTACAGTTTTACCTAAATTGGATATGATACGCGGCCTAGATTTTTGTAAATCCCATCCAAATTCGGATATTCGCAATGAAAACTGGTAAAGAACTGAAACCCGGTACCGTGATCCGTCTCGAAAACGATCCATGGTTGGTTCAGAAAGCTGAATTCACCAAATCTGGTCGTAACAGCGCGATCATGAAGACCAAGCTGAAAAACCTGCTGACCGGTTACAAGACCGAGATCGTTTACAGCGCCGACGACAAACTGGACGACGTAATCCTCGACCGCAAAGAAGCGACCCTGTCCTTCATCAGCGGCGACACCTACACGTTCATGGACACCACCGACTACACCATGTACGAGCTGAACGCTGAAGACATCGAAGCCGTTCTGCCTTTCGTTGAAGAAGGCATGACCGATGTTTGCGAAGCGATCTTCTTCGAAGAGCGTCTGGTTTCCGTAGAACTGCCGACCACCATCGTGCGTCAGGTTGACTACACCGAAGGTTCCGCTCGCGGTGACACTTCCGGCAAGGTGATGAAGCCTGCCAAACTGAAGAACGGTACCGAACTGTCGGTTGCTGACTTCATCGAAATCGGCGACATGATCGAGATCGATACCCGCGAAGGCGGTTCCTACAAAGGCCGTGCTAAATAAGCACTGCTTCAGGAATGAAAAAGCCCGACCATTGAGTCGGGCTTTTTTGTGCCTGAAATTCCGGGTTCAACGATGAACCCTGTGGGAGCGAGCCTGCTCGCGAAGGCGGTATCACATACATCATTGATCTCGACCGATACACAAACCTGTAGGAGCCGGCTTGCCGGCGATGGCGTCCTCAAGATCGCTATCGCCGGCAAGCCGGCTTCTACAGGTAAGCGGTGTTACTTCTTCAGGTGTTGCTTCAGTTCTTCCGACGCTTGCAGCATCGCCGAGCGCACCGCCGGCACCTGGCTCACCACGTTCAGCAAACCGTAGTCGTGAATCATGCCGTTGTAACGAACCGCCGTGACCGGCACACCGGCCTCGTCGAGTTTGCGTGCATAGGCTTCACCTTCATCGCGCAGCACATCGGCACCGGCCGTCTGCACCAGCGCAGGTGGCAAGCCCTTGAGTTGTGCGGTGGTCGCCCGCAGCGGTGAAGCGTAAATCTCGTTCCGTTGCTTGGCGTCGGTGGTGTAGTTGTCCCAGAACCACTTCATCATGTTTTTGGTGAGGAAGTGCCCTTCGGCAAACTGGTTGTAAGACGCCGTTTCAAAGTTCGCATCAGTCACCGGCCACAACAGCACCTGGAATTTGATTGCCGGGGTGCCCTTGTCTTTGGCCATCAGCGCAACCACGGCTGCCATGTTGCCGCCGACGCTGTTGCCGGCTACCGCCAGGCGTTTGCCGTCGACATTGATTTCCTTGCCGTGCTCGGCCACCCATTTGGTAGCGGCGTAAGCCTGGTTGATCGCCACCGGGTAATGCGCTTCCGGGGATGGGGTGTAATTGACGAAGACCGCCGCCGCACCCGAGCCCGTGACCAGGTCCCGAACCAGCCGTTCGTGGGTCGGGAAGTCCCCCAGCACCCAGCCACCGCCGTGGAAGAACATGAACACCGGCAGCTCGCCCTTGACCCCGGCCGGCCGGACGATGGTCAGGCTGAGCGGTTGGCCGTCGACTTGAATGGTCTTCTGGCTGACATCCGCTTTTGGCAGTGTCAGTTTCACCCCCGCCTGGGCGCCCACCAGCACGGCGCGGGCATCGGCAGGCGTCATCTGTTCCATCGGTTTGCCGGTACCGGCGTTCAACACATCGAGGAACGCCTGGGTGTTGTGTTCAACCCCGTCGCCCGCGAATGCGCTGTGGATGGACAGGGCGAGAAGGGTACCGGTCAAGACTTTGCTGAAAGTGTTCATGTTCGTTTCCTGTTCGGTCTTGGGGTCTTCGGTTAGACGGTTACGTGCAGGCGCACTTCGACGTTGCCGCGAGTGGCGTTGGAGTACGGGCAGACCTGGTGAGCCGCATCGACCAGGGTTTGCGCGTCGGCTTGTTCAAGACCTGGCAGGCTGATGTGCAGGTCGATGTCGAGGCCAAAACCACCAGGAATCTGACCGATGCCAACGTGGGCAGTGATCGAGGCGTCAGCCGGGATGCTGCGTTTGGTCTGGCTGGCGACGAATTTCAGTGCGCCGATGAAGCAGGCGGAGTAACCGGCGGCGAACAGTTGCTCAGGGTTGGTGGCCGCGCCGCCAGCACCGCCGAGTTCTTTTGGGGTAGCCAGTTTGACGTCGAGGATGTTGTCGCTGGAAACCGCACGACCGTCACGGCCGCCAGTGGAGGTTGCGATTGCGGTGTAGAGAGTTTGCATGATGTAGGCCTCGTTTCGGGTTTGGTTTGTTTGCGCTAAATGTTTGCGCGCTAAGTAAGTGCGAGGTGAATGTATCGCGCAAATATTTAGCGCGCAAGATAAATTTTGAAAAAAGTCACGGACGAACAAAGGGAATGTCGAGGGAGGGGTGGCAAGACCGCTGATCTAGAGCCGTCGAAGCGGCTTTCTTCGACGCGGGTTTTTTTTCAGAGAAGGGGGAAGTCGAGCAGAAGCGGCAGCAACACCGAAACCTTGTAGGAGCAAGCTTGCTCGCGATGGCGGTCTGCCAGTCAACATCTACGCTGAATGACGCACCGCGATCGCGAGCAAGCTTGCTCCTACAGGGATCGTTGGTGTCTGGGGGTTAGAGGCTGTCTTGCAGATTGCTGCGCAGTACTTGCAACTCCGCCTGCAGTTTCTGCAAGCGCTCCAGCGTCATGCCGCTGGCGCCGAGGATGCATTGGGGAACGCCTCGCGCCTTGTCCCGCAGGGCGCGGCCCTGTTCGGTGAGTTCGACAATCACCACCCGTTCGTCCTCACGGCTGCGGGTGCGGCTGAGCAAGCCTTCGGCTTCCAGGCGCTTGAGCAGCGGGGTCAGTGAGCCGGGATCGGTCAGCAGGCGTGTGCTGATTTCGCCGACAGTCAGACCATCCTTTTCCCACAGCACCATCATCGCCAGGTACTGCGGATAGGTCAGCCCCAACGCCTGAAGCAATGGCTTGTAGACCTTGGTCAGCAACAGCGAGGTGGAATGCAGGGCGAAGCAGGCCTGATTGTCCAGCAGCAGGTCGTCGCAGTTGTCCGTGGTGTCGCGTTCGGTGGTCATTTCGAAGCCTTGATCAGTGATCTTCATGAATCTAGCGGGCGAATGTTTAATGCGCCAGATAATTCTGACCTAGTGCCGGTCAAGATTGCTGCGCAAGGCCAGGTCCCAGGGCGGAACAGGGCTGAAGCGGGACTTGAGGTATTCCAACAGCAAACGGCTGCGGGAATTGGGTTGCTGTTCCAGACGCAAAGCATAGATGCCGGTGGTTTCCGGTTCGGGCAGGCCGTTTTCACAGAACAGCGGCACCAGCTCGCCGCGCAGCAGGTATTCGCTGGTGAGCCAGGTCGGCAAATGCGCGATCCCGAGTCCGGCCAGTGCGCCGCAGACTAATGCCTCGGCGTTGTTGGCACTCATGCGGATGCGCCCCGGGCGGTGCAGATGCAACTGGCCGTCACGTTCGAACCGCCAGGCGAACGGTGGCGCCAGTCCATCCCAATCAAGGCCCTCATGTTCACTCAACTGGGCCGGATCGGTCGGCAAGCCCCGGCGTTGCAGGTATTCCGGGCTGGCGCAGGCGATGCGCACCATGCTCGCCAGCGGCGTGGCCACCAAACGGGTGTCGGCCATCTGCCCGGCGCGCAGCACCAGATCGACCTTACCCAGGTTCAGCCCCTGCATGTCGACAAAGCTTTCGATCAGGTGCAACTGCACATCGAGGCCGGGGTACAGCATCAGAAAGTCGGCGATCACCGGTGCCAGGTGTCGCCGTCCGAACGCGGCAGGGGCATCGAGTCGAATCAGGCCTTCCGGTGCGCTGCTCAAGGAAACGGCTTCGGCCCGGGCCAGTTGCAATTCGGCAACGATTCGCCGCGTACGCTCGGCGAACGCCAAACCGGCCGGCGTGGCCCGCACCGCATGGGTGCTGCGGATGAACAACTGGCTGCCGACGGCATTTTCCAGGCTGTCGATGCGTCGCGCCACCGCCGAGGGCGTCAGTGGATGACGGCGCGAGGCCGCGGAAAAACTGCCGGTTTCAAGTACATCGAGAAACAGGCCCAGTTGTTCGGTTAATTGATTGGGATTCATGGCGCGATCAATGCTTATGCGAAGTTGGCACAGCCATTGTGCGTTGCTGTGCGTTTCCCCGCCAGCGACGACTGCGTAGGATGAAAGGCCTGAGATAAAAGGAAATCGGCCGTGATCGAGTTTTTGATGTACCTGGTATTTGGCGCCGCCCTGGGAACCCTGGGCGGCTTGTTCGGCATTGGCGGCGGGCTGATCGCCATTCCGTTGCTGGGTGTGTTGTTTGGCCTCGATCAACAGATGGCCCAAGGCACCGCGTTGGTCATGGTGGTGCCGAATGTGATGCTGGCGCTGTGGCGATATAACCAGCGCAACAAAATCGAGCTTCATCACGCGTTGCCGCTGGCGGCGATGGGTTTTTGTTTTGCCTGGATCGGTTCGATCTGGGCGGTGGGCATCGACGCGCAAAGCATGCGCGTCGGATTCGTCGCGTTCCTGGTGGTGTTAACGGCGTTCAATCTGCTGCGAATGTTTTCCGCGAGCGCGCCTGCTGCTTCGCGGATGAAATACGGATGGCCGTGGCTGGGTGTGCTCGGCGCAGCGTCGGGCACGATGGGTGGCCTGTTCGGCGTCGGCGGTGCCGTGGTAGCGACGCCCGTGCTGACCAGCGTGTTTGGTACCAGCCAGGTGGTCGCCCAAGGGCTGTCGCTGGCGCTGGCACTTCCGAGCACCGGCGTCACGCTGGTGACCTACGCGGTGCATCAAGAAGTGGATTGGCAGGTCGGCGTGCCGCTGGCCGTCGGCGGGTTGCTGAGCATCAGCTGGGGCGTGAAGATCGCCCACGCCATGCCAGAGCGTTTGTTACGCGGGCTGTTCTGCGGCTTCCTGGTGCTGTGCGCGGTGATGCTCGCCTTTAAAGTTTGAACCCTTCGACGATGTGTTCCGCCAGGCATTCAGTGATCGGCGATGGATTGTGCAGGTTGCGCAGCAGCATGATGCTGGCCTCGGGCAAAATGGGCAGGTCCTCGGCCTCACCGAGAATGCGCAAGTCCGGGGTGATCAGGCTTTCCAGTTGCGCGGTGACGGCCAGGCCGGCGCTGACCACCGCCATGATCGCCGACAGACTGGAGCTGTTGTAGGCCACGCGATAATCGCGGCCCATGGCGTCCAGCGCATTGCACGCCCACAACCGGCAGAAGCAATCACTGTTGAACATCGCCAGCGGCAACGGCGTCTGCTCGTGGGCGCTGTAGCACTGCGCTTCCGCCCAGACGAACCGTTCCTTGCGCAACAACTGGCCGATCTCGTTGCCCGGCTCGCGCGTCACGATCGACAGGTCGAGGTCCTGACGCAGCAGCAATTGTTTTGATGATTCGCAGTGAACCTCGATCTGGATCAGCGGATACGACTGGGCAAAGCGCCGCAGAATGCCCGGCAGAAAACGCATCACGTAATCGTCCGGCGTGCCGATGCGCACCGTGCCGACCATGTGCGGTTCGCGCAAGGTGTTGAACACCTCGCTGTGCAGTTTCAGGATGCGCCGGGCGTAACCCAGCAACACCTGGCCTTCGGCAGTCAACCGCACTTGCCGGCCATCGCGCTGAAACAACTGGCGCTGCAACACATCTTCTTCCAGCCGCTTCATCTGCATGCTCACAGCGGACTGCGTGCGGTTGACCAGTTCCCCGGCGCGGGTGAAACCGCCCTGGTCGGCGATGGCGACAAAGGTGCGCAGCACTTCGGTATCGATACTTGGGAAGGCGGACATTCATCAATCTCCGAGATGTGTTGCATCAGAAACATTCGTTGGATTGATCTTAGCTCCGGCGTGACACTTGAGCCATCCCAAACGGAGGGCAACAAGATGAAAGGTCAAAAAGGTTATGTCGACGTAGAAAAACATTCCATCCACGTGGTCTCGGACCTGTTGCACAAGATCGGTCGCTGGTACGAATTGCACCGTGAGCGTGAACTGCTGGCGGGCATGAGCGACGAAGCGTTGAAGGACATCGGGCTCAGTCGTGCGGATGTCGAACACGAAGCCATCCGCCCATTCTGGGATGACCCGATGCACAAATGAGTAACCCACAACTACACAAACCGTCTTGCGGTGAGGTAGGTTGCGAGCAGACAAGGAGACGCTCATGCCCGCAACGCTGTCCTTTTCCATCAAACAGGCTCGACGCCTGGCGCTGGTCGCCCAAGGATTCAACGGGCGCCAGCCGCCAGCGGCGATCAAACCGGTACAACTCAATCGCCTGATCGAACGGCTGGGCATTCTCCAGATCGATTCGGTCAATGCGCTGGTGCGTTCGCACTACCTTCCGCTGTTTTCCCGCCTCGGCAACTATTCATCCGATTTGCTCGACCAGGCCGCCTGGAGTTCGGGCCGACGGCGCACGCTGTTCGAATACTGGGGCCATGAAGCTTCGTTACTGCCGCTGTCGATGTACCCGCTGATGCGCTGGCGGATGCTGCGTGCGAGCCGGGGCGAAGATATCTATCAGCAACTGGCGCGATTCGGGCGAGAACAGCAGGAAACCGTTCGCCGGGTGCTCGCTTCGGTCGAGGAACTCGGCGCGCTCGGTGCCGGCAGTCTCTCGACCCGCCAGGAGCGGGCAGGACCGTGGTGGGACTGGAGCGCGGAAAAGCATGCGCTGGAATGGTTGTTCGCCGCTGGCGAAGTGACCGTGGCCGGCCGCCGCGGGTTTGAGCGACTGTATGACTTGCCAGAGCGGGTGATTCCGCCAGCGATCCTGCAGCAACCCTTGCTCACGGAAGCCGAGGCCCAGCGCGGCCTGTTGCTGCACGCGGCGACTGCCTTGGGTGTGGCGACGGAAAAGGACCTGCGTGATTACTTTCGCCTGAATCCCGGCGATGCGCGTCCCCGCTTGGCGGAACTGGTGGAAGCGGGCGAGCTACAGTCCTGCGAGGTTCAAGCTTGGCGGCAACCGGCGTTTTGCCTGCCCGAGCCGAAAGTGCCGCGCAAGGTTGAGGCCAGTGCCTTGCTGTCACCTTTCGATTCGCTGGTCTGGGAACGCAGCCGCACCGAGCGGTTGTTCGATTTTCGCTATCGGCTGGAGATTTACACACCGGCGGACAAGCGGGTGTATGGCTATTACGTGTTGCCGTTCTTGCACAATGAGCGGATTGCCGCGCGGGTGGATTTGCGTGCGGAGCGGGCGTTGGGGCGGTTGGCGATTCACGCCGTGCACGAGGAAGAGCCGGGGCTGGACGAGGAGGGGATGCGGGCGCTGGCCGTGAATTTGCGGCGGATGGCGGATTGGCTCGGGCTGGAGCGGGTGCAGTTGAATTGCCCGCGGGCGAGTGCGGCGCGGTTGCGGGTGGCATTTGCGGAAATAGGGGTTGCCTGAGCTGACGCTATCGCGAGCAGGCTCGCTCCCACATGGAACCTTGTCCGAAGGGACAACTCGGTCAACTGTGGGAGCGAGCCTGCTCGCGATTGGCGGGTCTCGGTCTACCGCCGGACTTGCTTCAAAGTCTCGGCAATCAGAAACGCCAACTCCAGCGACTGATCCGCATTCATCCGCGGGTCGCAATGGGTGTGATACCGGTCCGACAACCCATCCTCGGTAATCGGCCGCGCACCACCGATGCACTCGGTCACGTTCTGCCCGGTCATTTCGATGTGAATGCCACCGGCATAACTGCCTTCCGCTTCGTGCACCTGGAAGAACTGCTTCACCTCGCCGAGGATCTGCGCAAAGTCGCGGGTCTTGTAGCCGCTGCTGGCCTTGATGGTGTTGCCGTGCATCGGGTCGGAACTCCAGAGCACCTGCTTGCCTTCACGCTGCACCGCGCGGATCAGCGCCGGCAAATGATCGCCGACCTTGTTCGCGCCCATCCGCGCGATCAAGTTCAAGCGGCCAGGATCGTTGTCCGGGTTGAGCACGTCGATCAGGCGGATCAGATCGTCCGGGTTCATGCTCGGGCCGACCTTGACCCCGATCGGGTTGTTCACCCCGCGCAGGAATTCGACATGCGCGCCATCGAGCTGACGGGTGCGGTCGCCGATCCACAGCATGTGCGCCGAGCAATCGTAGTAGTCGTTGGTCAGGCTGTCGCGACGCACGAAGGCTTCTTCGTAGTTCAACAGCAGCGCTTCGTGGGCGGTGAAGAAGCTGGTTTCGCGCAGTTGCGGCGAGCTGTCCATGCCGCAGGCGCGCATGAACGCCAGGGTTTCATCGATGCGGTCGGCGAGGTGGCTGTACTTCTCGGCCAGCGCCGAGTTGGCGATGAAGTCCAGGTTCCACTTGTGCACCTGGTGCAGGTCGGCAAAACCGCCCTGGGCGAAGGCGCGCAACAGGTTCAGAGTGGCGGTGGACTGGTGGTAGGACTGCAGCAGGCGTTCCGGGTCCGGCACGCGGCTTTTTTCGTCGAAACCGATGCCGTTGACGATGTCGCCACGGTAGGCCGGCAGGGTCACGCCGTCGATGGTTTCATCGTTGGCCGAACGCGGCTTGGCGAACTGCCCGGCCATGCGCCCGACCTTGACCACCGGGCAGCCGGCGGCAAAGGTCATGACGATTGCCATCTGCAGCAGCACCTTGAAGGTGTCGCGGATTTTCGCGGCGGAGAACTCGGCGAAGCTTTCGGCGCAGTCGCCGCCTTGCAGCAGGAACGCGCGACCCTGGGTCACTTCGGCAAACTGACGGCGCAATTCCCGGGCCTCACCGGCAAACACCAGCGGCGGATAACTCGCCAGGGTTTGCTCGACCTGCTGCAAATGCGCGGCGTCGGGGTAGTGGGGTTGTTGCTGGATCGGCAGGGCGCGCCAGCTGTCAGGGCTCCAGGGTTGGCTCATCACGGTCTCGGTTGTTTTACGCTCGGGCGTTCATGTTATCAGCAAATTAGTGCGTGACCTGTTCCCGTCGCTTCGCGGACAATCGCGCCTTTGCCGCTTCTTGTTGCGGCACGGCCGGTAACGATCTGGAGACGAAATGACTGAGGAGCGCGTCGAGCATCTGCTCGCCGAGGTACAGGATGAGTTCGGCGTGATTCGCGTGCTGGAAGTGGCCGACTACCGGTTCCTCGAGTTCGGTGATGCCATCGAGCAGAGCTGCGTGTTCACTGCGGACCCGAGCTGGCTCGAATACGATTATACCCGGGCGATGCTGATTGGTGCGCTGTGCCACGAGCAACCGGACAGCGCGCTGTTTCTCGGCCTCGGTGCCGGCACGCTGACCCAGGCCTGCCTGAAGTTCCTGCCGCTGGAAGATGTCGAAGCCATCGAACTGCGGCCCGACGTACCGCGTCTGGCCATTGAATACCTAGGGCTGGATGACGATCCGCGCCTGTATATCCGCGTCGGCGATGCGCTGGAGTTGCTGGATACCGCCGAGCCGGCGGACCTGATTTTCGTCGACCTTTATACCGATGTCGGGCCGGGTGTCGGGCATCTGGCCTGGAGTTTTCTGGAAAACTGTCAGAAACGCTTGAATCCGGGAGGCTGGCTGGTGATCAACCAGTGGGCCACCGACGATGGCAAGCCGCTGGGCGCGGCGTTGTTGCGCGGGCTTTACCATCGGCATTACTGGGAGCTGCCGGTGAAGGAGGGCAATGTGATTCTGATCGTGCCTTCGGAGCTGGATCAGGAGCTGGACATGGATGGGCTGGTTGCGCGGGCCGAAGCGCTGGCGCCGCGGCTGGGGTATTCGTTGCAGTCGTTGATCAAGGCGATTCGCCCGGCGACCTGATGTGTCGTCTATAAGGGGCTCATCGCGAGCAGGCTCACTCCTACAGGGGAATGCATTCCAAATGTGGGAGTGAGCCTGCTCGCGATGGGGCCCTAAAGATCACTGCAAATCTCAAATCCCCTTGAAGACGCCCGGCCGCTTCTCGACCATCGACCGCACACCTTCCCTCGCATCCTCACTCGCCAACAACTTCTTCACCAACGGCGGCAACCCTTTCGCCGCTGCGGTCTCTCCTTCATAACGCGCCTGCCGCGCCGACATCAGCGTCGCCTGCACCCCCAGCGGCGCCTGCCGGGCAATCCGCTCTGCCAGTTCAATGGCCCGAGGCAATAAATCCTCACTGGCCATCACTTCCTGCACCAACCCCAGGTGCAACGCGTCATGCGCATCGAATTCATCGCCGGTCAGCAGCCAGCGCATCGCATTGCCCCAGCCGGCCACCTGATGCAGGCGCAACGTTGCCCCACCGAAAGGGAAGATTCCGCGTTGCACTTCTTTCTGGGCGAACCGGGTGTTGCTTGCGCACAGGTTGATGTCGGCGGCCAGCATCAGCTCGATGCCGATGGTCAGGCAGTAGCCTTGCGCGGCGACGATCACCGGTTTGCTGACGCGCGGACCGGCGAACACGCCCCATGGATCGCAGCCTCCGGGCGGCGCTTGCCAGCCTTCAGACAGTGCCGCGCTGGCGCTGACCAGGTCGAGCCCGGCGGTGAAATGCTCACCATGACCGAACACCACCGCCACCCGCGCCTCGCTGTCGGCTTCGAATGCGCCATAGGCCAGGCTGAGTTCGTTGAGCAGGTCGAGGTCGAAGGCGTTGCGCTTGGCCACCCGATCCAGACCGATCAACAGAACATGGCCGTGTCGCTCACGGGTGACACGACTGCAGGCGGGCTGATTCATGGGGTATTTCCTCGAGCGGGGAAGGAGCGTGAAGGGGCAGGTTTGCGTCGCCACGGTGAACCGTTTTAGCGCCATCCCCAGCAGGGCCGGGCCTTTGAAAAATAGACCGTCGCGCGATTATCCGCAAAGCCTGTGACACAACGGTGTATCCGTCATTTTTCCGACAAATAATGCTCCCTTTTTGGGCGAATTCCGGTATAGTGCGCGCCGGCCTTTAACCGGGCCGCGTTTAGGTAGCGCAATTCCCCGAAGTCAGCTTCGGCTGCACGTCCGCACACCGGACTCTCCCTTGACGAATCTTTTTCATTCATTCGTTTTCGCAAATCCCCGCCGACAAAGCAGCCAGGGCGACTCTTGAGTCTTACACGGCATGCGCAGCTTTGGAGCATGGGTCTTTGCGGATGCACTTAGAGGCAGACCCATGACCCAGGAAACCGGCGGCTTCGCCGCTTTTAATCTTAATCCGAATATTCTTGCAGCCGTCATCGCGACTGGCTACGAAGAGCCTTCGGCTATTCAGCAGCAATCGATCCCGATCATCATGGCCGGCCAGGACATGATCGGCCAGGCGCAAACCGGTACCGGTAAAACCGCCGCGTTCGCCCTGCCTATCCTGCACTGCATCGATCCTGCCAAGCGCGAGCCGCAAGCCCTGATCCTGGCGCCAACCCGTGAGTTGGCGCTGCAAGTAGCAACCGCTTTCGAAACCTACGCCAAGCAAATGCCGGGCGTTACCGTTGTGGCCGTTTACGGCGGCGCCCCTATGGGTCCACAACTGAAAGCAATCCGTAATGGCGCGCAGATCGTTGTCGCCACTCCGGGCCGTCTGTGCGACCACCTGCGTCGCGACGAAAAAGTCCTGTCGACCGTGAACCACCTGGTTCTCGACGAAGCCGACGAAATGCTCAAACTGGGTTTCATGGACGACCTCGAAGTCATCTTCAAGGCGCTGCCTCCAACCCGTCAGACCGTATTGTTCTCGGCTACCCTGCCGCAGTCGATCCGTGCGATCGCCGAGCGTCACCTGCGTGATCCGCAGCACGTGAAGATCCAGACCAAGACTCAGACCGTTACCGCGATCGAACAGGCTCACCTGTTGGTTCACGCTGACCAGAAGACCTCGGCTGTATTGAGCCTGCTGGAAGTCGAAGACTTCGACGCCCTGATCATGTTCGTGCGCACCAAGCAAGCGACCCTGGACCTGGCCAGCGCCCTGGAAGCCAAAGGCTACAAAGCCGCTGCGCTGAACGGTGACATTGCCCAGAACCAGCGTGAGCGCGTGATCGATTCCCTCAAGGATGGCCGTCTGGACATCGTTGTGGCGACCGACGTTGCTGCTCGTGGCCTGGACGTTCCGCGCATCACTCACGTATTCAACGTTGACATGCCGTACGATCCTGAGTCCTACGTTCACCGTATCGGCCGTACCGGCCGTGCCGGTCGCGAAGGTCGTGCACTGCTGCTGGTGACTCCGCGTGAGCGCCGCATGCTGCAAGTGATCGAGCGCGTAACCGGTCAGAAGGTTGCCGAAGTTCGCCTGCCGGACGCTCAGGCCGTTCTCGATGCCCGCATCAAGAAACTGACCAACAGCCTGTCGCCGCTGGTTGGCGATGCCGAGTCGACCCACGGTGATCTGCTGGATCGCCTGACCGCCGACATCGGTTGCACGCCGCGCGCCCTGGCCGCTGCTCTGCTGCGCAAGGCCACCAACGCTCAGGCGTTGACCCTGGCAGCCATCGAGAAAGAACGTCCACTGGTGCCGAACAACGCACCGCGTGGCGATCGTCCAGAGCGTACCGGTGATCGTCCGGACCGTGGTGATCGTGAGCGTCGCGCTCCGGTTCCATTGGCCGAAGGCCGTGCCCGTTGCCGTACCGCGCTGGGCGCGCGTGACGGTATTGCGGCGAAAAACCTGCTGGGCGCCATCCTCAACGAAGGTGGCCTGGCACGTGAAGCGATCGGTCGCATCCAGGTGCGTGACAGCTTCAGCCTCGTCGAGCTGCCGGAAGATGGTCTGGAAAAACTCCTGACCAAACTGAAGGACACTCGCGTTGCCGGTAAGCAGCTGAAACTGCGTCGCTACCGCGAAGATTGATCCGCCCCCGGGCTGATTGATCGCACATAAAAAATCCCCGACTGGTTCGGGGATTTTTTTTGCCTGCGATTTGCTCAACTCCGCCGATTTCGCGACTGCCCGCAAACCCTGTAGGAGCCAGCTTGCTGGCGATAAACGCACAGACACAGCGCGCATTCAGACCGCACACGTAATCGTTCACGTCCATCGCCAGCAAGCTGGCTCCTACAGGGTGCGGGGTTATTCGGTTGCCGGGCCGCCACCCGCTGTGACCACTTGCACGCTCATCCGCGGTGTCGCCAGATCCAGTCCCGCTTCATCCAGATGCCGTTTCAGCGACAGGTTGAACGCACGAGAAACTTCCCATTGCTTGATCGGCGCAGTCTTGAAGCGCGCCCGCAGAATCGCGTTGCCCGACTCGAAACTCTCCACCCCTTGAATCTCCAGCGGCGACCAGATGTTGCGTCGTTGCAGCGGATCGGTGCGCATCTTCTGGCCGACATCGCGCATCAGCTTGATCGCGTTGTCGATGTCCATGCTGGACGGGATCGCCACGCGGAAGATCGCATAGCCGAACTCCCGCGAGTAGTTCTTGATGCTTTTGATCTCGCTGAACGGAATGGTGTGGACGATGCCGTCGATGTCCCGCAAACGCACCGTGCGGATGGTCAAGCCCTCGACGGTGCCGAGGTGGCCGCCGACATCCACGTAGTCGTCGATGGCCAGAGAGTCTTCGATGATGATGAACAGCCCGGTGATCAGGTCAGCTACCAGCGACTGCGCACCGAAACCGATGGCCAGGCCGATCACGCCGGCACCGGCCAGCAGCGGCGTGACGTTCATGCCCATGTTCGCCAGGGCGACGATCAGCGCGACGATGAAAATCGCCACGAACAGCACGTTGCGAATCAGCGGCATCATCGTCTGCGCGCGAGCGTTGGCCAGGCCTTTGCGCGAGCGGGTGAGGGCGTGGTGCACGGCGGTGTCGCTGAGGATCCAGATCAGCCAGGCGAAAATCAGCGTGCCGCCGAGGCTGAACAGTTTGACGCTGATCTCGTGGCCTTCGCCTTCAGTGAACGCGATCAGCGACATGCCCCAGACGCGCAGGCCGAGCTCGATGAACGCCAGCCACACAAGCAGATGGGCGAGGGTGTAGAAGAAGCTTTTCAGGCGCTCGGAATAGAGGGCATGGCGCTTCACGCCGCGTTGCGGTTTCAGCGCGTGGCGGCGCACCAGCCCGTTGATGACCATGCACAACACCAGCAGCACGGTGCAGATCAGCGACTGACGCAGTGCGGTGCTGGTGTCGCCGGCCGAGACGAAAGTGGCAAACAGCGAAATGGCCACCAGCACCAGTGCCGGCACGTACCAGAAAGTCCCGAGAATATCGATGGTGTCGCTGAGGGCGCGGCGGGTCAGGCGCCGGGACAGCGGCTGGTTGCGGATCAGATGGGCGATCGGGCGCCGGAAGCGCAGGATGAACAGCCCGGTGGACAGCGCGGCCAGCACGTTGGCGACGGTGGCAGCGGTGTGCGCCAGGTGCGTGCCGAGGCTGCTGACCAGTCGCGGGTCGCTCAAGGCTTCGCCGAACGCGGCGAAACTGCCGATCAGCCACAGCGGCCGAAAGGCCTGATGCCGCAGGATGTACAGGGCGCGGTGACGGTGCGGACCGTCGAGCAGGGAAAAGGCAATCACGCAGATCGCCGAAAAACACGTGCCGACCACCAGCGCATAGGCCAGCACCATGGCCAGGCTTTTGCCCAGCGACGAGGGCAGGGCGTAACTCATGTAGACCGTGATCACCAGAGCAATCAGCCACGGCCCGAGCTTGCGCAGGGCAAAGCGCAGCATGTCGAGGGCCTTGGGGTGTTGCGGCAATTCTTCGGTCAGGCCGAAGCGCATCCGCACCCGATGGCCGAGCCAGATCAGCGCGGCGGCCAACAGGCTCCAGACCATCAGGATCACCGCGAAGGCAAAGATGATCGGCAGCCATTCGTTGGCGGGCAGCGCCAGGGCAATCAGTTCGTCCTTGGCCAGGTTGAATTCTGCGGACCAGCGCGTGAGCGGGCTGTCGGCGCCGGAAAACTGTTTTTCGAAATTGGCCAGCGTGCTGCCGATCAGGCCGAGTACGCCTTCTTCAACTGCCGGTTGGGCTTTTTTGGTGGCGTCGCGCAGTTTCTTCAGGTCGGCCAGCAGCTTGGTGCGTTGCTGATCGTTTTCCAGTGATTTGATGACTTCGTCGAGGGATTGCCCCAGCGGTTCCTGTGCCTCGGGCTGGGTTTTCTCCGAGCTTCCGAGCAGGCTCGGCAAGCCGACGGCCTGGGCCGGCGTGAGCGGCAGCAGCGTCATCAGGCAGACGAAAAATAAGCAGGGCAGGGCAAAAAGACGAGCGAGCACTAGGCGGTCAACCTTGTAGGAACAGATCGACCGAGTGTACGAGCCCGCCAAAATCAATGCGAGCCGCAGGTGTGGATTTTATTCGTTGAGCTTGGCGAGGATCTTGAACACCACGGTGGCGAGAATCGTCAGCATGCCGATCCACATCGCGAACACGCCAGCGTTCTTGTCGCGGAAGTTGAAGCCGATGGCCAGCATGATCATCCCCGAAAGAATCGGGATCAGCATGGCGTGGAAGGAAGACATCGAGATCATGGGCGACTGCCTTGTCGAAAGGGATAATTTAAGTCTAGTGGTTTTAACAACTGTAGGAGCCGGCTTGCCGGCGATAGCGATTTCAAGGACGCCATCGCCAGCAAGCCGGCGCCTACAGGGTTAGGGCAACTCTTGGCAGGCGTAGAACGCGCTCAGAACCTTGACCAGGTGCGCCAGGTCATGGCTGCCGCACAGCTCGCGGATCGAGTGCATGGCGAACGTCGGCAGGCCGATGTCCACGGTGCGCACGCCCAGATGGCTGGCGGTGATCGGGCCGATGGTCGAGCCGCAGCCCATGTCGCTGCGCACCACGAAGCTTTGCACCGGCACTTCTTCAGCCATGCACAGATGGCGGAAGAACCCGGCGGTTTCGCTGTTGGTGGCGTAGCGCTGGTTGCTGTTGACCTTGATCACCGGGCCGGCGTTGAGTTTCGGCCCGTGGTTGGCGTCGTGCTTGTCGGCGTAGTTCGGGTGCACGCCGTGGGCGTTGTCAGCCGAAACCAGCAGGGATTTCTGAATGGTGCGTACGAATTCGTCACCTTCAGGCAGCAGGCGGCGCAGGGTCTGCTCAAGCATCGGGCCGTCAGCGCCGCAGGCGGAGCAGGAGCCTACTTCTTCGTGGTCATTGGCGACGAACACGCAGGTTTCTTCGGTGTCAGCCGTCAGCAAGGCTTGCAGGCCGGCGTAGCACGACAGCAGGTTATCCAGGCGCGCACCGGCGATGAAGTCGCCGTGCAGGCCGATGACTGCTGCGCTTTGGGTGTCGTAGAAACTCAGCTCGTAGTCGAGCACCACGTCGGCGTTCAGACCGTGTTCCAGCGCCAGTTGGTTGGTGAGCACCGCGCGGAAATCCACGCGCTCGTCACCGGCAAACTGCGCAAGGATCGGCGGCAGTTCGGTCTGGGCGTTGATGGCCCAGCCCATGTTGGCTTCACGATTGAGGTGAATGGCCAGGTTCGGGATGATCGCAATCGGTGCCTTGAAGTCGATCAGCTGGCTTTCGACCTTGCCGTCGCGGCGGAAGGTCACGCGGCCGGCCAGGGACAGGTCACGGTCGAACCACGGTGCCAGCAACGCACCGCCATAGACTTCGACACCCAGCTGCCAGAAACCCTGGCGCTGCAGTTCCGGCTGGGGTTTGACCCGCAGGCACGGGCTATCGGTGTGCGCGCCAACCAGGCGAATGCCGCTGTGCAGCGGTGAGTGGCGGCCCATCTTGATGGCGACGATCGAAGAGTCGTTGCGGGTGACGTAGTAGCGGCCGTTGGCCTCGGTGGCCCAGGTCTCGCGCTCGTCGAGACGCTGATAACCCGCCGCTTCCAGGCGCTGAACGAGGCTGGCGGTGGCATGGAATGGGGTAGGGGAGGCCTTGAGGAAATCGATCAGGCCTTGGTTCAACTCTTCGCGCATAAGTAGCTCCAGACAGCAATGGCGCCAGTTTAACGTATTGGCTGGAGAATTGGCGTCGGACTGGTGGAGCGGGCGATCTCCCTGTGGGAGTGAGCCTGCTCGCGATGGTGGTGCGTCAGTCGCTATTGATGTTGACTGACACGGCGCTATCGCGAGCAGGCTCGCTCCTGCAGGGTCATGCGTTGATGCTTAAAACGGTGCGGGGCACTCGAAACGCAAGCGCTCGCCAGTCTGCGGGTGGGTGAAGCTCAGCATGCTGGCGTGCAGGCACAGCCGTGGCCAGGCGGCCAGCGCCTGCTCATGGGCATAGAGCCCGTCGCCCAGCAGCGGATGACCGATGGAGAGCATGTGCACGCGCAACTGATGGGAGCGGCCGGTGATCGGCGTCAGTTCCACGCGGCACCAGTCGCCACAGCGTTCCAGCACGCGCCAGAAGGTCAGGGCGTTTTTGCCGAACTCGTGGTCCACCACATGGCGTGGCTTGGTCGGCGGGTCGTAGCGCAAAGGCAGGTCGATACTGCCGCTGTCCAGTTCCGGCTGGCCCCAGCAGAGGGCGGTGTAGGCCTTTTCTGTTTCGCGGTCGTGAAATTGCCGGGACAGTTCACGATGCGTATCGGCATCGCGGGCCAGCAGGATGATGCCGGAGGTTTCCCAGTCCAGGCGATGGACGATGCGGGCTTCCGGGTAACCGTTTTCCTGCAGGCGGGTGATCAGGCAGTCCTTGTTGTCATCGGCCCGGCCAGGGACGGAAAGCAACAGGGTCGGTTTGTTCACCACCAGGACGGCGGCGTCCTGATGGATGATGTGGACGTTGGACAGCGGCATTAAAACAGCCTCGTAACAAACGCCAACGGCGGCTCGATCACCTGGACACCCCTTCCTGTAGGAGCCGGCTTGCTGGCGATAGCATCAACGCGGTGTATCAGTTACACCGAATCGCCTGCATCGCCAGCAAGCTGGCTCCTACAGAAACGGGGCGGGTGAGCGAGCCGCCGTGGCTCCCGCCGGATCGACTCAGCGATCTGGCAGGGTGATATTGAGTTCCAGAATCGAGCAGCTACCCTGGTTTTCCAGGGCGACGTGCACGTCATCGGACCCGATATTGACGTACTTGCGGATCACCTCGACCAATTCCTTCTGCAAGGCGGGCAGGTAGTCCGGGGTACTGCGTTGGCCGCGTTCATGCGCCACGATGATCTGTAGACGCTCTTTCGCTACCGAGGCGGTACTGGGCTTCTTGTTAGCACGAAAGAAGTCAAAAATATTCATTACCGGCCTCCAAACAGACGCTCAAAGAATCCTTTCTTCGTCACATCGAGAAACCGATGCTCCACGGTTTTGCCCAGCAGGCGATCGACGGCATCGCTGTACGCCTGGCCGGCGTCGCTCTGGTCGTCGAGGATCACCGGCACGCCGGAGTTGGATGCCTTGAGTACCGCTTGGGACTCAGGAATCACACCCAGCAGGGTCACGGCGAGGATTTCCTTGACGTCTTCGACGCCAAGCATTTCGCCGTCACTGACGCGTTGCGGGTTGTAACGGGTCAGCAGCAGGTGTTCCTTGATCGGCTCTTCGCCGTTCTCGGCGCGGCGCGATTTGCTGGCCAGCAGGCCCAGCATGCGGTCCGAGTCACGTACCGAGGAGACTTCCGGGTTGGTCACGACGATCGCTTCATCGGCGAAGTACATGGCCAGGTGGGCACCCTTCTCGATGCCGGCCGGGGAGTCGCAGACCACGAATTCGAAATCTTCTTTCAGCGCCATCAGGACTTTTTCCACGCCTTCGACGGTCAGCGCGTCTTTGTCGCGGGTCTGACTGGCGGCCAGTACGTAGAGGTTTTCCAGGCGCTTGTCTTTGATCAGGGCCTGTTGCAGGTTGGCTTCGCCGTTCACTACGTTGACGAAGTCATACACGACGCGACGTTCACAACCCATGATCAGGTCGAGGTTACGCAAACCAACGTCGAAGTCGACGATAACTGTTTTGTGACCGCGCAGTGCGAGGCCGGTACCGATAGCAGCGCTGGTGGTGGTCTTACCCACACCACCCTTGCCGGATGTAACCACTAGAATCTTGGCCAAGGTGTTTCACCCCTAAGGAAAAAGGACATTTAGCCCCTGAAAAACATCTCTGGAAAAACGACTGCAGTCGGACAGCTTGGCTGGAATCCGGTCCTGAACCGCGCTTACCTCCGGTAAACACTGCTTTTGGCCTTTTTCCTACTTCGTTTGAGCCGTTTTCGCTACGTTTTAGAGATGCTTGGAAAATGCGGCAGTATCCGTTAAAGCCGAATGATGTTCAACACATCGCCCGACAGGCTGACCTGCACGCCGGCACCCCATAGAGGGTCGCGACGCAGATCTTCCGAAACCTTGTAGTGGCCCGCGATCGAGATCATCTCAGCGCTCATTTGCTGGCAGAAAATCCGGGCCTTCGTGTCGCCTTTGACCCCGGCCAACACACGACCGCGCATGGGGCCGTATACATGGATGTTGCCATCGGCGAGAAGTTCCGCCCCCGGGCTGACCGAGGAGATCACCACCAGGTCGCAGCCCTGGGCGTAAATCTGCTGGCCGCCGCGCACGGGCGAGGTGATGATTTTCGTCGGTTTGACCGTCGGTTCCGGCGGTTTTTCCGGCTTCTTCGCTGCAGCGGGGGCCTCCAGCGGACGCTCACGCGCGCCGGACGGCGGCAGCACCGGCAGGTCGACTGCGATGGCGGCGGCGATGTCTTCGATGCGGCTGGCGCGGATCGCCAGGGTGCGCAGGCCATGCTGGCGGCAGACGCGCATCAGGCCCGGCAGATCGACCGCGCCTTCGCTGGCCGGAAGCTTGTCCAGCGCCAGTACCAGCGGTGCGTTGCTGAAGAACCCCGGCGCCTGGGCCACTTTGGCAGCCAGTTGCCGATCGAGGCTGTCGAGGTCGTTACGGGCCAGTTCCAGCACGGTAATGGCGAGCATGCTGCCCTTCAACTGGAACACGGGATCCTGGTCTTGCGATTCGATTTGGCTCATGGTCGGCATACAACGGCTTGTCACTAAAAGTGCCGAGACTTATAACGAGAACGCTCGCCAGCCGCAAGCCGGGTCGAACGATGTAGAATGCGCGGCCATTGTCTTTCCGGAACCTTTAATGGATCGCCCGCGTTTTCAAAAAACATTCCTGATGCCGCGTTTCTGGCCGCTGTGGTGCGGCTTGGGGCTGTTGTGGCTGATCGTTCAATTGCCTTACCCGGCGCTGCTGTCTATCGGCCGGGCGCTCGGTGCATTGATGTATCGCGCGGCGGGCGACCGACGGCGCATTGCCAAGCGCAACCTGGAACTGTGCTTCCCGGAAAAAACCGCCGCCGAGCGCAAGCGCCTGCTCAAGGAAAACTTTGCCTCCACCGGCATCGCGTTCTTTGAAATGGCCATGAGCTGGTGGTGGTCGCGGGAGCGTCTGGCGAAGCTGGCGCATGTCGAAGGGCTGGAGCACCTGAAGAAGGCCCAGCGCGACGGCAAGGGCGTGATCCTGATGGCGGTGCACTTCACCACCCTGGAAATCGGTGCGGCGTTGCTCGGTCAGCAGCACACCATCGACGGCATGTACCGCGAGCACAAGAACCCGCTGTTCGATTACATCCAGCGCAACGGTCGCGAGCGACACAACCTCGACTCGCTGGCCGTGGAGCGCGAAGACGTGCGCGGCATGCTCAAGCTGCTGCGGTCCGGCCGGGCGATCTGGTACGCGCCGGATCAGGACTACGGCGCCAAGCAAAGTATCTTCGTGCCGCTGTTCGGCATTCAGGCCGCGACCGTCACCGCCACCAGCAAGTTTGCGCGGCTGGGCAAGGCGCTGGTCGTGCCGTTCACCCAGGAGCGTCTCGCCGATGGCAGCGGCTATCGACTGGTGATCCATGCGCCGCTCGAAGGTTTCCCGGGCGAGACCGAAGAGGCCGATTGCCTGCGGATCAATCAGTGGATCGAAGGCGTCCTGCGCGATTGCCCGGAGCAATACCTCTGGGCCCATCGCCGTTTCAAGAGCCGTCCGCCCGGCGAACCCAAGCTGTACGCCAAACGCGGCTGAACCCCCAATTCCCTGTAGGAGCGAGCCTGCTCGCGAAAAACCTGAGAGCGCAGCGGAGTGTCAGGCAGCCAACTTAATCGTTGACGACCTTCGCGAGCGAGCTCGCTCCTACAGGTACAGAGGAACGGGAAATCTCATCAAGCACCATGGAGAGTTGTGCATGAGTCCAGGCGAACCGGTTACAGGGTTGATTCTTTCCGGCGGCGGGGCTCGGGCGGCCTACCAGGTCGGCGTTCTGGCCGCGATTGCCGAACTGCTGCCGGAGGGCGCGAGTAACCCGTTCCCGGTGATCGTCGGCACCTCGGCCGGGGCGATCAATGCGGTCAGCCTCGCCAGCGGTGCAATGGATTTTCGCAGCGCCATCGAACGCCTGACTGCTTTCTGGCAGGGGTTCCGCAGCCATTTGGTGCTGCGTAGCGACTGGCCGGGCGTGATCCGGCAGGCCAGCCGTTTTGTCAGCCACAGCTTGCTCGGCATCGGCGCCCAGGTGCCGGTGGCCTTGCTCAACAGCTCGCCGCTGCGCGGGCTGCTCAATGACAAATTGCACATGAACGGCATCGCCGAAGCCATCGCGCAGAAGCAGTTGCAAGCCGTTGCGGTGACTGCGTTCGGTTATGAGTCCGGTCAGGCCGTGACCTTTTATCAGGGCGGCGGCACCATCAATGCTTGGTTGCGCCATCGGCGAATTGGCGTGCCGACGCAATTGACCGTCGAACACCTGCTCGCCAGCTCGGCCATCCCGCTGTTGTTTGCGCCGGTGAAGATCGGCGAAGAGTATTTCGGTGACGGCGCCGTACGCCAATCGGCACCGATCAGCCCGGCCTTGCACCTGGGTGCCAGCCGCGTGCTGGTGGTGGGCGTCAGCGGCAACCCGCGCGGGGTCGACCCGGAGCAACCGCTGCAACGGACCTACACCGGCCAGCAACCGACGCTCGCGCAGATCGGCGGGCACATGCTCAACAGTACGTTCATCGACAGCCTGGAAAGTGACATCGAGTTGTTGCAGCGCTTGAACCAGTTCAGTCACCTGATGCCCGACGGCACGCCGTCCCGTGCGCTCGGGGTGGCGCCGGTGGAGGTGCTGGTGATTTCACCGAGCCAGCCGATCGATGAAATTGCTGCACGCCATCGCCAGGAGTTGCCGGCGGCACTGCGTCTGTTTCTGCGCGGACCGGGGGCGACCAAGACCAGCGGGGCGGGGGTGTTGAGTTACCTGCTGTTCGAGGCGGGGTATTGCAGCGAGCTGATTGATCTGGGACGGCGGGATGCGTTGGCGAAGCGTGAAGAACTGTGCCGGTTCCTGGGGCTTTCGGTGCCGGAACCCGCTTGAACTGTCAGTTGTGACAGTAGACGCCCGGGCGTTTATTCACTCAGATTGAAGCCCTCAGGCAGAGGGTTGGAAGATGGCGGCTGCGCGCTGGATTGATGCTCACACGCCGACGCTGTCGGTGGTGGATTCGCGCGCGTTGCTTGTCCGAAATGTCGCCTATTGTCGTCATCCGCTGGCCCCTGCCATTGAGAGCCGCATTACGCGCAATCGTTTTGATTCGGCTGGACGGCATGTTGCCTCCTGGGACCCGCGCTTGTGGGGGATGGGGCCGAGGGCGAATCTCATCACCACTTATAACTTGCAAGCTCAGCCACTGTTGACGGACAGCGTCGATGGCGGTTGGCGGTTGAGTTTGCGTGATCAGGCGGATTCGATCTGCTCGTGGTGGGACGGGCGCGGCAGTCAGGGACACACTGAATTCGATCGGCTTCAGCGTCCGCTCGCCGTGACGGAATGGATGAAGGCTGCACTGCCACGGGTTTCGGAGCGGTTTACGTATGGCGCTGCGGATGACGAGTCCGCCGCCCATAACCAGTGCGGCCAACTGATCCGCCATGACCATCCGGCTGGCAGTCGCAGCCTCTGCGAATTTGGTGTGAATGGTTTGCTGCTGTCGGAGCAGACCCGTTTCCTGCGTGATCTGGAGTGGCCGGATTGGTCATCGGAATTTGCCGAAGCGAAACTGGAAAACGAGGTGTTCGAGACGACGCAGCAGTACGCACCTTTGGGGGACATGCTGGGTCAGATTGATGCCATGGGTAATGCCAGATCTTTCGTTTACGATCGTCTCGGTCAATTGCGTGAGGTCTGTCTGAAGCTGGCCGGTTCCCCTGCGTCACGCTTACTGGTCAGTGACATCCACTACGACGCCTTCGGCCGAGCCGTTAGCGAACGGGCTGGCAACGGCGTCACTACCACGGCCCGTTATGCGGGTGAAGACGGGAACCTTTTGCAATTGCAGGCGTGTAATGCCGATGGCAAGCCCCTTCAGGATTTTCATTACAAATACGACCCGGTCGGCAACATCACTTGTATTGAAGACAAGGCTCAACTAACGAGGCATTTCAATAACCAGCAAATCGACCCGGTCGATTGTTATGACTACGACAGTCTTTATCAGTTGATCCGCGCCACCGGCCGTGAAGTCAGTCAACCCAGCCATGGTCCCGCACTACCGGGGTGGCAAACTACGCCGCTGGACCCCAATCAACTGCGCAACTACACCCAGACCTTTAACTACGACGCCGCGGGCAACCTGCAAACACGCCACCACAGTGGTGCGCCAGCCTTCGAGATGTTTACCGCGCTGGAGAGCAATCGCAGCGTTGCGGGAGAGGGCAGTCTGGTAGACGGCTTCGATGCCAATGGAAATCAGCTGGCGTTGTTGCGCGGGCAAAAGATGAGTTGGGACGTTCGCAACCAGTTATGCACCGTCACCTTGGTCAAGCGTGACGAAGGTCCTGACGATACCGAATGTTATCGCTATGACAGTCCCGGACATCGTTTGCGCAAAGTCCGACTGGCCCTGTCCACGCGTCGCACACTGCGTGCAGAGACTCGCTACTTGCCGGGCCTGGAAATCCTTCGTGACATGGCCTCCGGAGAAGTGCGGTGTGTTGTGAGCATCGAAGCGGGGCACTGCCAGGTGCGTGCCTTGCATTGGGTGACGAAGCCGCCGCGTGACGTTCGTAACGATCAACTGCGTTTTTGCCTGAGCAATCATCTGAACTCCAGCACCCTGGAACTGGATGAGCGCGGTGGTCTGCTGAGTCGGGAGGTTTATTACGCATTTGGTGGGACGGCTTTGTGGACGGGGCCTGGAGAGACCGAAGCCAGGTACAAGACGATTCGATATTCGGGTAAAGAGCGGGATGCGACCGGGCTTTATTATTATGGGTATCGGTATTACGCGCCGTGGTTGCAGCGGTGGGTGAGTGCGGACCCCGGTGGAATTGAAGATGGGCTAAACCTGTTTTTGATGACTAGGAATTGCCCTGTTTCATTGCGGGATAACAACGGTTTGAAGGGTGAGAATGCTGTTCTTGGCTTGCCTGAAAAACTTGGTAAGTGGCATCTTGAGCGGCTACAGCTGTCTCACTCAGAACTGTTGAGAAATGACACCGTAGGCAACAACATTGTCGCCCATATCACCCTGTCATACCGGCCAGACTGGAGAGACCGATTGTTGGGTCGCTTTCAAGAAATGCCTGACCTGATCTGGCGAGAAAAAATCACGGTTAACGATTTCTCCAAAAAAGAAACCTGGAGTTTTGACGCGGATATGTTCGACCACAATCCATCAAGCAGAACGTTGGAAATTTGGCCCAAACGCTACCTCGAAGCATTTAATTCCTCCGCTGGATACTCCGGTCTGGCTAGAGGCTCAGTCGAGCTGCACGATACGGCTGGGCGCAAAGTCGATCTCAAGGACTTAGGTGAGAAAGTTTCGGACAATAAAAGCAAATCAAGAGCAGTGCGTTCCTATCTTTCGCAAAAGGGAGGGTCCCTTTCTTTTGAGATTCACGACGTCCCAGCTATACCTTTGCGCGAAGGTACTCATAAAGAGCGCTTGCTTGAAATAAGGGTTGGGCTGAACGGGGCCAAGACAACGGCGGCAATCAATCAGTATTTGTATGTGGATACGACGAGGGAGGGGGGCAGGTTCGAGCGTTTAATCGATGAAAAGTCCGTGGGCATACAGAATAGCGATTTGCGCGCTGTGGACGCGCCGACGATAGTCAGTAACAGAAGGCCTTATACAAAATTTCCTGGAGAGTTTTTCAATCCACGATCTTCAATGAAGCATCGCCCTGTAAGTCAATAATGATCTACAGGGCGGCACCAATTGATCAGAAGTGGAACTTCACCAGGAAGCTAGTCGTGCTCTGATTGGTCTTGAACGCACCGCTGTCTTCAATCCCGTACTTGTTCTTCCAGTAGTCGTACTCCACACCCACATACAACTGCTTCTCGCCGAAATTCAGCGCTTTGCCCAGGTCGTATTTGACCTGAGGGTTGAAGTGCAGGTTGGCGTGGTAGTCGCCTTTGGAGTTGGTGTCGTTGTCGACCACCCAGTCCATGAAACCGTCGATCAGGATGTTCGAATCGCCGACCGGGATGGTGTAGGACCAGACCGGGGTGATCTGCCAGACGTTGTCGCCGGCGCGCGGGCCTTCGGTTTGACGCTGGTAGAAGTTCAGCTGGAAGTAATCGAAACCAGGGATGGCCAGGTCGAAACCCGGGCCGATCAGGTAGGACTCGGTATCGCCTTCACCGAACTCGTACGTCATCGCCAGCAACACGTCTTTGATCGGGCCGAATTCGACCTTTTGATCGAGGACCTTGCCCAGGGAGATACGTGGGCTGAACTCACCGTAATAGGTGTTCGGACCGACGTTGAAGTCTTTGTCGCCGTTGTAGAAGATCTTGTCGACGAAGAAGAAGTTGTCCCCGTATTTCCAGCCGTCGGCGTGTTCGAAGGTCACCGTCTGCTGGATGCGCGGGTTGACCTGGAAGTCCTTGCCATACAGGTAGGTCAGGCTGTTGTTCTGCCATTGCAGCAAGTCGCCGGCCATGGCCTGGCCCCCGGCCAGCAAAGATCCCGCCAGCATCAGGCTAGTGCACGTACGTTTCATTCGGTTGCTCCCAAAAAGTAGGTGTTCCACGTTGTTTTTTTAAGGTCGGCGCTCTGGTGTGGCGCCTTTTTCTGTAGCGGTAAAAAATCATCCAATCGGTCAGCTTCAGTGCTGTTAGCAAGAGCTGCGCCAAGGCTTTCGAAAAGCAAAAAAACTCCCGTTCGGCGGCTCAAGAACCGTCGATTGAGAGGTGGGGTGGAATGCCTTGGTACCGTCCAGGGCCGGGATAAGTTGGCTTTCTGGTCAGGAATTAAATCCGGGCTTTTTTTTAAAGCGGATTCAGGCGGCCGCGGAGAATACTGACTCCTCGGCCAGGTCTCAAGTGCCCCGCAACAGCGCACCGACGACAGGTTTGGGGCACGGTTGCGGGTCATCTTAGAAATGCACCTTCACCAGCAGGCTGGTGGTGTTTTCATTGGTGTCGAGGCGGGCGTTGTTTTCGATGCCGTACTTGTCTTTCCAGTAGCTGTACTCGACGCCGACATACACCTGTTTCTCGCGCCAGCCGAGTGCCTTGCCCAGGTCGTATTTGATCTGCGGGTTGAAGTGAAGGTTGGCGTGATAGGTGCCGCGCGCGTTCTGGTCGTTGTCCACGACCCAGTCAAGGTAGCCGTCGATCAACAGGCTCGAATTGCCCAGCGGGACGGTGTAGGACCAAGCCGGCGTGATCTGCCAGACATCGTCGCCGGGGCGCGAGCCTTCGGTCTGGCGGTAGTAGAAATTCAGGGTGAAAAAGTTGAAGCCCGGCACCGCGAGGTCGAAGCCGGGGCCGATCAGGTAGGCCTCGGTGTCGTCTTCGCCATTCTCGTAGGTCATCGCCAGCAACACGTCCTTGATCGGGCCGAACTCGAAGCGGCGGTCGAGGATTTTGCCGAAGGAGAGGCGCGGGCTGAATTCGCCGTAATAGGCGTGAACGCCTTTGTTGCGGTCTTTCTCGCCGTTGTAGTAGGTGCTGTCGATGAACAGGAAGTTGTCGCCGTACTTCCAGCGGTCGGCGTGCTCGAAGGTGATCGTCTGCTGGATCGACGGGTTGACCGCGAAATCCTTGCCGTACAGATAGCTCAGGCTGTTGGTCTGCCACAGCAGCAGATCGCCGGCCATGACTTGACTGGCGGCCAGTAGACCACCGCCCAACAGCAGGTTTTTCTGTGTCCGAATCATCTGTTGCTCCCTCTTGTTTTTATTTTTCAAGGCGCAGGAAACCCCGGCCCCTGTAGGAGCGAGCCTGCTCGCGATGGTCGTCAACGATTACGCGTGTTATCTGGATAAACGCGGTGTTCTCGGGTTCATCGCGAGCAGGCTCGCTCCTACAGGGGGGGCGTTTCTGTCTCAGTGGGCGTGGCAGTCGTTGATCGCGGCGCGTTCCTTGCCGCCGAGGATGTTGAACAGCAGGTTCAACGCCAGGGCACTCAACGTTGCCATGGCGATACCGCTGTGGGTGATCGGGCTCATCCACAGTGGCAGGTGCGCAAAAAACTCCGGGCGCACCACGGGGATCAGGCCCATGCCGATGCTCACCGCCACCAGCAACTGGTTGCGGCGGTCACCGATGTCGGCTTCCTGGAGAATCTTGATCCCGGTGGCGGCGACCATGCCGAACATCGCAATCGCCGCGCCGCCCAGTACCGCAGGCGGAATCGAAGCGACCAGAAACGCGGCTTTCGGCAGCAGGCTCAACACGATCAACAAGCCACCGGCGACGATGGTCACCGAACGGCAACGCACGCCGGTCATCTGCACCAGACCGATGTTCTGCGCGAAAGAGGAGTGGGTGAAGGTGTTGAAGAAACCGGCGAAGAACGACGCGCCGGCATCGCACAGCAAGCCGCGTCGCAGCATTCGCGGGCAGACTTCCTGGCCGGTGACTTTGCCCAATGCGAGGAACATCCCGGTGGACTCGACGAAGATGATCACCACCACCAGGCACATCGAAAGAATCGGCGCGAGTTCAAACTTCGGCATGCCGAAATGCAGCGGGGTGACGATCTGCAGCCAGGGCGCCTGAGCCATGCCGCTGAGGTCGACCATGCCGATAATCCCGCAGATCGCGTAGCCCAGGCACATGCCGATCAGCACGGAAATGTTGACCCAGAAACCGCGCATGAAGCGATGCACCAACAGGATGGTGCCCAACACCAGTGCGGCGATGGCCAGGTAGATCGGTGAACCGAATTGCGCGGCGCCGGCACCGCCGCCGGCCCAGTTGACGGCCACGGGGAACAGCGACAAACCGATCGAGGTGATGACCGTGCCGGTCACCAGCGGCGGGAAGAAACGCACGACTTTGGACATGAATGGCGCGATGAGCATGCCGAAGAACCCGGCGGCGATGGTGGCACCGAAGATGCCTTGCAGGCCGATGCCGGGCATGCCGGCCATGGCGACCATGCTGCCGACCGCGGCGAAACTGGCGCCCATCATCACCGGCATGCGGATGCCCATCGGGCCGATGCCCAAGGATTGGACGATGGTGGCGATGCCCGCGACCAGCAGGTCGGCGTTGATCAGGAAGGCGATTTCTTCACGACTCAGGCCAGCGGCCTGTCCGATGATCAGCGGCACCGCGATGGCTCCGCCGTACATCAGCAAAACATGTTGCAGACCGACCAGGATCAGTTGCAAAAGGGGCAAACGCTGAATGGCGGGTGCGTCGGGGATGCGTGCTTGGGATAGCTCGGACATGCAACACCTCGGATCTTTTTTATTCTTGTGATTATTTGCATCAGGTTGACCGCGGCGCGGCCGATCGCCAGCAAGCCGGCTCCTACAGGTTTTGGGTCGGTCGTATCATTTGTGAACGACGTAAATCCGTAGGAGCCAGCTTGCTGGCGATGCTTTTCAACGGTTAGTTGGTCGGAGCTCCCTGAACAATCCAGGCACCGATCAGGTCACGTTCCTGCTGGGTCATCTGGGTGATGTTGCCCAGTGGCATGATCTGGCTGGTGACCGCTTGAGCCTGGATGCGCGCCGCGTTCTGGCGGATCTGCTCGGGTGTATCGAACATCACGCCGGCCGGCGCGGCACTGAACAGCGGGCTGGTCGGCTTGGCCGAATGGCACACTGCGCAACGTTCCTGAATCACGCTGTGCACCTTGTCAAAACCCGGGCCTGCGTTGGACGCTTGCGCCGGCACAGCGGCAGGCGCTTCTGCAGGTTTGGCTTCAGCCGGTTTCAAACCACCGCCCAACGCCGTTTCCGGCAGCGGCTGGTACTCGATGGTGCCGGGTGCCTTGGCGACTTCAGGCGCGGTTGGCATCTGCGCCGGACCGGTCACGTAAGCCAGGCTGATCATGCCGACTGCTGCCACCGGCAGTGTCCAGGCAAACTTGTGGCTGTCGTGACGGGTGTTGAAGTAGTGACGCACCAACACCGCCAGCACCGCGATCCCGGCCAGGATCAGCCAGTTGTATTGGCTGCCGTAAGTGCTCGGGAAGTGGTTGCTGATCATGATGAACAGCACTGGCAGGGTGAAGTAGTTGTTGTGACGCGAACGCAGCAAGCCTTTGGCCGGCAGTGCCGGGTCCGGCGTGCGGTTCTCGGCAATCGCCGCCACCAGTGCGCGCTGTGCCGGCATGATGATGCGGAACACGTTGCCGACCATGATGGTGCCGATGATCGCGCCGACGTGCAGGTACGCACCGCGACCGCTGAACACTTTGCTGAAGCCGTAGGCCGCGCCGATGATCAGCACGAACAGGATGAAGCCGAGCAGGGCAGGGCGTTTGCCCAGGGCCGAGTCGCAGAGGAAGGAGTAGATGAACCAGCCGATGAACAGCGAGCCGATACCGATGGCCACGCCTTCAGGACCGCTCAGGCTGCTGCCCGGTGCCAGCAGGTAAAGCGTCGGGTTGGAGTAGAACACCACGCACAGCAGCGCGATCCCCGACATCCAGGTGAAGTAGGCTTCCCATTTGAACCAGTGCAGGTTGTCCGGCATGGTCGGTGGGGCCAGTTTGTATTTTTCCAGGTGGTAGATACCGCCGCCGTGGATCGCCCACAGATCACCGGCCAGACCGCTTTTCGGGTTGACCCGATTGAGGTTGTTCTCCAGCCAGACGAAATAGAACGACGCACCGATCCAGGCCACGCCAGTAATCATGTGAACCCAGCGCACGCTCAGGTTCAGCCATTCCAACAGATGTGCTTCCACAGTCTTTACCTCTCGCCCGTCACTCTGTTGTCGAGTGATCGGACCTTCTCTTATTGGTGGGGGGCGAGGATCAAACGCTCATCCTCTTTGAAAAAATGCTCATCGCAGTTATTGCCTGTGCCACTGCGATCAACCACCAGGAAGTCATCCCGCTTTTCGATCGTCAGCACCGGATGGTGCCAAACGCCGCGATGGTAATTAATGCCCTGCCTGCCGTTGGTGACGAAGGCGCGGACCAAGCCTGATACAGGTTCATCGCCAAGTGGCGCGACCACGATCAGAAAGGGGTTGCCGAGCAGCGGAATGAAAGCCTGGCTGCCCAGCGGGTGACGCTCCAGCATGCTGACGGTCAGCGGCATGTCCTGCGCGTCGGCGCGGAAGATGCTGATGATCGCGTTGTCCTCTGGCTTGGCGGTTTCCACCGTCGCCAGTTTATGGAAGCGCATGGTCGAACCGTTGTTGATCATGAAGTGATCGCTGCCGTCGGTTTCGATCACGTCACCGAAAGGGGCGAAGGCTTCTTTGGTCAGCGGTTCAATCGTCAGTGTGCGCATGCTGTTCTTTTCCGAATTCTGTGTTGTTGGTTCTATCGTCATCGCGAGCAGGCTCGCTCCCACAGGGGAATGCATTTCAAATGTGGGAGCGAGCCTGCTCGCGATCGGGTTCAGCGCTTATTTAGCGACCTTGCCGAGGACACGCAGGCGGCTCACACCACCATCCGGGAACACGTTCAGGCGGATGTGGGTGATCGGGCCCAGTGCCTTGATCTGCTCGGCGAAGGTGTGTTCGGCGTGCATTTCCAGTTTCTGCGCCGGCAACAGTTCGCGCCAGAACAGCGATTGGGTTTCGATCTGGCTGTCGGTGCCGCCCTTCACAAACGCGCCCTGGATCGAGCAGGTGTCCGGGTAGTTGCCCTTGAAGTGCAGGGTGTCGACGATGACTTTTTCGATCTCGCCGGCATGACCCAGCGCGACGATGACCCAGTCATTACCCGGCGTACGACGACGCGCGGTTTCCCAGCCGTCGCCCATGTTGATGCCACGGCCCGGGTTGAGGATGTTGCTCATGCGGCCGAAGTGTTCGTCGGAGCAGGCGAGGGCACGGCCACCGTTGAGGGCTGCGGCCAGGTCGACTTGCTCGTTGTCACCGACAGCGGACCAGTCGCGGAACGGAATGCCGTAGACGCGCAGACGGGCCACACCGCCATCCGGGTAGATGTTGAAGCGCAGGTGGCTGAACGACTGGTCGTTGCTGATTTCGTGGTAGTGGTGGCTGTTGCCTTGCAGCTCGACGGCGGACAGCACTTCAGTCCACTGGGTGTTTTCGTCCGGTTCGCCCGAGGCCAGGAAGCAGGCTTCCAGCGAGGCCGATGGCGGGAAGTTGCCGGTGAAGAATGAAGTGTCGATGTCCACGCCTTTGATCGAGCCCGGTACGCCCAGGCGGATCACCGCGCTGTCGTAGCCTTCGAAGCGCTTGCGGCGCGACTCCCAGCCGTCCATCCACTTGCCGTTGTCATCGAACACGCCCTCCTTCCATACGGCCGGGGTCGGTTGGAACAGACGGTTGGCGTCTGCGAACCAGTCATCGGTGACCGAGATGATTTTGGTGCCCAGGCGGGCGTCGGCCAGGTTGACGAACTTCTCGAAAGGTACGGCGTAAGCTTTCATTCTTCTTGTCTGCCTTTAATAAGTTGGCTTGGGATGCTTGCAGTGCCCTGGGCGATGTTTGCGTTCAATGTCGCTCGGGCAAGGCTCGCTATAGGGTCAGTAATCGGAACAGGGCGATCTTGTTGATCTCCGCCAGCGCGCATTTGAATTCGGTATCTGCCGAGTTGTGAATGCGCGTTTCGAACGCCGCGAGGATCTGATGCCGGTTGCTGCCTTTTACCGCCATGATGAAGGGAAACTTGAACTTGGCCTTGTAGGCGTCGTTCAGCTCGGTGAAGCGCTGGAACTCTTCGGCCGTGCATTGGTGAATACCGGCGCCAGCCTGTTCATTGGTGCTGGCTTCGGTCAGTTGGCCCTGGACGGCGGCTTTGCCGGCCAGGTCCGGGTGAGCGTTGATCAGGGCCAACTGGGCTTGATGATCAGCGCTCAACAGGATGTCGCTCATGCGCTGGTGCAGGGTTTCGATCTCGTCGATCGAAGCGTCCTGGCCCAGGTCGAAGGCCTTTTCGGCCACCCATGGCGAATGTTCGTAGATGTCGGCGAAAGCGGCGACGAATTCGTCGCGGCTCAGAGTCGAGGGTTTCAGGGTTTGAAAGGTGCTCATTGGGCAGCCCCTTGGTACGGGTGGGTTTCGTGCCAGTGGCGCGCGATGTCGACGCGGCGGCTGAACCACACCTGTTCATGACTTTTAGCGTATTCGATAAAGCGCTTGAGTGAAGCCAGGCGCGCCGGGCGGCCGATCAGGCGGCAGTGCAGGCCGATCGACAGCATCTTCGGCGCTTCGGCGCCTTCGGCATACAGCACGTCGAACGCGTCTTTCAGGTATTCGAAGAAATCGTCGCCCTTGTTGAAACCCTGGACCTGGGTGAAGCGCATGTCGTTGGTGTCCAGGGTGTACGGGATCACCAGGTGCGGCTTGCCGGTCGGGTTGTTCGGTTCCCAGTAGGGCAGGTCGTCGTCGTAGGTGTCGCAGTCATAGAGGAAACCGCCTTCTTCCATCACCAGCCGACGGGTGTTCGGGCCGGTGCGGCCGGTGTACCAGCCCAGCGGGCGTTCGCCGGTGATTTCGGTGAGGACGCGGATCGCTTCGAGCATGTGCTCGCGTTCCTGCGCTTCGTCCATGTACTGGTAGTCGATCCAGCGATAGCCGTGGCTGCAGATCTCGTGGCCGGCATCGACCATGGCGCGGATCACGTCCGGATGGCGCTGGGCGGCCATGGCCACGGCGAAGATGGTCAGCGGAATGTCGAATTCCTTGAACAGCTTCAGAATCCGCCAGACGCCGGCACGGCTGCCATACTCGTAAAGGGATTCCATGCTCATGTTGCGCGCGCCTTGCAGCGGCTGCGCCGAAACCATTTCCGACAGGAAGGCTTCAGATTCTTTATCGCCGTGCAGGATGTTGCGCTCGCCACCTTCTTCGTAATTGAGCACGAAGGACAGGGCTATGCGGGCATTGCCCGGCCAGTGTGGGTGAGGAGGGTTACTGCCGTAACCGATCAGGTCGCGTGGGTAGTCAGCGCTCACTGCAGTCTTCCTTCTTATTCGTTGACAGATTGTGTGGCGTGCCTGGAAGTGGGAAGACAGGCTGGCGTCACAGCGATGGGCTGATTGTATACAACTTTATATTCACTTTGTAAGCCTGAATTTTCGCATTTTTCATCAACTGTCATCTTTCACGGGTATTGCAAGAAACCTGCCCAGTTGGTCAGCTAATGGATAGAAGGTCCGCCGGCCCTGTGGTTTGACGCTATATTCAGCGTGAATCCCTGAATGGCGGCGCTGGCTGCAAAAATGTCGTTTTTATTGTGTACAATTTTTTTGAAAAGTGTCTTAATCGTTCGCACGCCGCAGCTTTTCGTGCTCCGAAACGGTGCGGTCTCCTTTTCAACTGACTTCGGGAGGCGCGAGGACTGACTGCTTCAGGCAGGCAGGCGCGCAGAATCAATGGGACGTTTGACTACACACGTTTTGGACGCTGCACACGGTTGCCCGGGCAGCTCGATCAAGGTCGAGCTGTACCGCGTTGAAGGCTCGCAGCTGGAATTGGTCGCCAGCGCAATCACCAACAGCGATGGCCGTGTCGATGCTCCGTTGCTGCAAGGCGACGATTACCGGACCGGGGTCTATCAGGTTCAGTTTCATGCGGGCGATTACTACCGCGCCCGGGGTGTCCAGCTGCCGGAACCTGCGTTCCTCGATGTGGTGGTGCTGCGTTTCGGCATCTCCGCGGAACAGGATCACTACCACGTACCGCTGCTGATTTCGCCTTACAGCTATTCCACGTACCGCGGCAGCTGATCCCCCAAGCAGCTGTCTCCTCCGAGAAGCGACTGCGCATATAGCTTCTTTGGTCTTTCGCCCGCTCACACTGCGGGCTTTTTTTCGTCCTTGAGAAAGTGGGTGATGGGGCTGACGCCATCGCCGGCAAGCCGGCTCCTACAGGTCCTGCGCAAATCCTTGTAGGAGCCGGCTTGCCGGCGATGCTCTTAACGACTCAGCAGCGACGCCGCACCGGCGCCACTGAACAGCCCGGCACTGACCCGGTTAAACCAGCTCTGCCCCTTGCCGCTGCGCAGATACCGCGCCGCGCCATGCGCGCCCAGCCCATACGCTAATTTGCACAGCAGATCCAACACGGTCCAGGTCGCGATCATCACCAGCAACTGCGGCAGGAACGGTTGCTCGGCGCTCAGGAATTGCGGCAGGAAAGCGGCGAAGAACAGGATGTCTTTCGGGTTGCTCGCGCCCAACACAAATGCCCGTCCGAACAGGGCGCGGAAGCGTGGGACCGGCGCCGCCTGCGGCACTTCGGCGCCCACCGAGGGCTGACGCGACTGCTGCCAGCTCTGCCAGGCGAGGTAGAACAGGTACAGCGCACCGACGATTTTCAGCACGCTGAACAATTGTTCCGAAGCCAGCAGCAGGGCGCCCAAGCCCAGCGCCGAGGCGCTCAACAAGCAGATCGAAGCAATCACGCCACCCAAAAACGCCGGGTAAGAACGGCGCAAACCGTAATTCAGACTGTTGCTGATCATCAGCAACGACAGTGGCCCCGGGATCAGGATCACCACCAGCGCAGCGCCGCTGAACAGCAGCCAGGTTTCCAGACTCATCACTTTCCTCCATTTGCACAAAAGCCTCACCCGACGGGGTGAGGCTGTTTTCAAGCGAGACCTGTGTTTACAGGAAGATGAACTTGGCGATGAAGATCGCGCAGAGCACCCACAGGCTCACGGAAATTTCCTTGTATTTGCCGGTGCCGGCTTTCAACGCCACATAGGTGATGAAGCCCAGCGCGATACCGTCGGCGACCGAGAAGGTCAACGGCATCATGATCGCGGTGACGATCGCCGGAATGCTGTCGGTCGCTTCGTCCCATTCGATGTGCGCCATGCCGCCCATCATCAGCATCGCCACATAAATCAGCGCGCCTGCGGTGGCGTACGCGGGAATCATGCCGGCGAGCGGTGCGAAAAACATCGCTGCAATAAATAGCACACCTACGGTCACTGCGGTAAGACCAGTCCGACCACCAGCGGCTACACCCGCGGCACTTTCCACATAGCTCGTAACCGGAGGAACACCGACCACTGCGCCGAATACGCTGGATGCACTGTCGGCTTTCATCGCACGGGAGAGGTTTTCGATGCGGCCGTCAGCGTTCACCAGGTTGGCGCGCTGGGCAACGCCCATCAGGGTGCCGGCGGTGTCGAACATGTGCACGAAGAGGAACGCCAGCACCACGCTGATCATGCTGACGTTGAACACGCCGGCGACGTTCATGGCCATCCAGGTCGGGGCCAGGCTTGGCGGTGCCGACATGATCCCTTCGTAATGCACCAGGCCCAGGCCCCAACCGGCGAGGGTCACGGTGATGATGCTGATGAGGATCGCGCCGAACACCTTGTGGTAGCTGAGCACGGCAATCATCAGGAAGCAGATGGCGGCGAGCAGCGGACCGGGCTCGCGCAGGGAACCGAGCTTGATCAGGGTGGCCGGGCTGTCGACGACGATGCCGGCGGTTTTCAGGCCGATCAGGCCGAGGAACAGACCGACGCCGGCGCCCATGGCGAAGCGCAGGCTTACCGGAATGCTGTTGAGCAGCCATTCACGGATCTTGGAAAAGGTCAGGATCATGAACAGCACGCCGGACACGAACACCGCACCGAGGGCGGTTTCCCAGTTGTAGCCCATGGTGCCGACCACGGTGTAGGTGAAGAAGGCGTTGAGGCCCATGCCCGGCGCCAGGCCGACAGGCCAGTTGGCGTACAGGCCCATCAACAGGCAGCCGAGTGCCGCGGCGATGCACGTTGCGACAAAGGCCGCGCCGTGATCGATCCCGGCGTCAGCCATGATGTTCGGGTTGACGAAAATGATGTAGGCCATGGTGATGAAGGTTGTCAGACCGGCAATCAGCTCGGTCTTCACCGTGGTGCCATGCAAGCTGAGTTTGAAGATGCGCTCCAGCCAGCCATTGCGTAACGGCGGCGAGAGTTCCAGCGTCGGGGCTTCGGATTTGCGGCTTTCCACAGCGAGTACTCCTCAAGAGTTTTATTGTTATTTCCAGGGCCGGACCCATGAGGGTGGCAGCGGCCCTTTGAGGCATTCGCGAATTTGTTGACCTAGTGGTCAGGAACTCGCACGCAGTGGATTATGCTTTTGTATACAAAGAATGCAAATAATGTTTTTGATTTTGTAGACGAAAAGTTCAGCAATAGGGATATATCGCCTGTTGGGGCCCTATCGCGAGCAGGCTCGCTCCTACAGGAGAGCGCGATCAACTGTAGGAGCGAGCCTGCTCGCGATGGTAGTGAAGCCTCATATTTTTTGCTGGTTCTCCCCCAGCGCCAGATTCACCGCCAGCCACCCATTCACCGCCGTCTCCCCAGCCTCGGCAAATACCCGCTCCAGCAATTTCACCTGCTCACGCCGCAATGCCTGTTCAAACTTCGACCCTTCCACGGTCAGTTCCAGCAATCGCTTACGCTTGTCGGTCTCGGACGCGACGCTGTTCACCAGATGCATTTCCACCAACTGCCGCAACGGAATATTCAGCGCCTGCTTGCTCACGCCCAGCAGGGCCAGCAGTTCCTTGACGCTCAGGTTCGGATAACGGGCGATGAAAAACACGATGCGCTGATGCACCCGGCTCAAGCCGCGCCGCTCAAGCATTTCGTCGGCCTTGGCGGTGAACGCCTGGTAGCCGAAGAAAAACGCTTCCATGGCCTGTTGTTGAGAGGTTGGATTTTTAAGGTCAAGCATGTTGACGTATCCGTGCGGGTTGTCGTAATTTCGGTCAACCAGTTTGACTCATTTTCCTCAGGCCTCGCTACCGGTGACTCCCATGGCTTTTTCCGAACGTGTCTCGCGCCTCAAAAGTTCTCTGATCCGTGAAATCCTTGCCGCCGCCCAACGCCCGGAAGTGATGTCGTTCGCCGGTGGCCTGCCGGCCGAAGCGATGTTGCCGAAAGTCGAGTGGGCCGATATGCCGCTGTCCATGGGCCAATACGGCATGAGCGAAGGCGAGCCGGCGTTGCGCGAAGCCCTGGCGGCTGAGGCGCGGGCGCTGGGCGTGCCGTGCGAAGCGAGCCAGGTGCTGGTGGTCAGCGGCTCCCAGCAAACCCTCGATCTGGCGGCCAAGCTCTACATCGACAAGGGCACCGAAATCCTGCTTGAAGCGCCGACGTATCTGGCGGCGTTGCAGATCTTTCAACTGTTCGGTGCCGACTGCATCACCGTGCCGCAAGAAGCCGATGGCCCGAATCTGCTGGAGTTGCGTGCTCGCTTGGAAAAGCATCAACCCGCGTTCATCTACCTGATTCCAACCTTTCAGAACCCGTCGGCGGTGCGCTACAGCGAGGCCAAGCGCGATGCGGTGGCCGCGTTGCTGGATGAGTTCGGCGTAACCCTGATCGAGGACGAACCGTACCGCGAGCTGACATTCGACGGCGGCAGCGCCACACCGATCGTCAGTCGCCTGAAGAAAACCAGCTGGATCTACACCGGCACCGTCTCGAAAACACTGCTGCCGGGATTGCGCGTGGGTTACCTGATCGCCAGCCCGGACCTGTTCCCGCACCTGCTGAAACTCAAGCAATCGGCTGACCTGCACACCAATCGCGTCGGCCAGTGGCAAGCGCTGCAATGGATCGGCACCGAGAAATTCCAGCAACACCTGAGTGAGCTGCGGGACTTTTACCGGGTGCGACGAGATGCGTTTCAGTCAGCGCTGGAAACGCATTTTTCGGATCTGGCCGAGTGGAACGTGCCACAGGGTGGGCTGTTTTTCTGGCTGACGCTGAAGCAACCGCTGGATACCCGGACGTTGCTCAAGGCGGCGCTGGCGGCGGACGTGGCGTTCATGCCGGGTGAGCCGTTTTTCCCCGCGCCGGACCAGCATCCGGGGCATCTGCGGTTGAATTTCAGCCACATCGATCCGGCGCGGCTGGATGAAGGGTTGAAGCGATTGGCGGGGGTGGTGCGGCAGGCGCAGGCTGTGGAAGCGGCTTGATCGCAGGCACAAAAAAACCGGCTCGAGGGCCGGTTTTTTGTTTGAGATGTGTGGTGTCTGGGTGGGCCTCATCGCCGGCAAGCCGGCTCCTACAAAGGACGCGGAGATCTTCAACGTAGGAGCCGGCTTGCCGGCGATGGCGTCCTCAAGGACACCACTGAAACCTCACGCCGCCGCGAAGCGCTTGTCCAGGTAATCGATAATCACCTTGGACTCGTACATCCAGGTGGTCTGCCCATTCTCTTCAATGCGCAGGCAAGGCACCTTGATCTTGCCACCCTGTTCCAGCAGCGTCTGGCGATCCTGCTCGTTGTTCTTCGCATCGCGCAGCGCCACCGGCACATTCAGGCGGCGCAGGGTGCGGCGGGTTTTCACGCAGAACGGGCAGGCGTGGAACTGATACAGCGTCAGGTCTTTGGCAGCCGCTTCCACCTGAGCCTGGGCAGCGGCGGGGCGCTGCTTCTTGCCCGGGCGGGTGATGAAGTCGATGAAGATGATCAGTTGGCCAAGGCCGACACGAAGTGCTTTAACGAACACGGTAGATGCCTCACGGGGCGAAAGAAGGCGCGCAGCTTACCTGATTTTTCTCAGACGAAAAAAAACCGGCGATGAATGCCGGTTTTCTTCGTTGCTGCGAATTACTTGATCAGGCTGAGAAACTCGCTGCGGGTCGCCGCGTTTTCGCGGAACTCACCGAGCATCACCGAAGTGATCATCGACGAATTCTGCTTCTCGACACCGCGCATCATCATGCACATGTGCTTGGCCTCGATCACCACCGCAACGCCCAGGGCGCCGGTGACTTGCTGGACCGCATCGGCGATCTGGCGGCTGAGGTTTTCCTGGATCTGCAGGCGGCGGGCGTACATATCGACGATCCGCGCGACTTTCGACAGGCCCAGCACTTTGCCGCTCGGGATGTAGGCGACGTGGGCCTTGCCGATGAACGGCAGCAGGTGGTGTTCGCACAACGAGTAGAGCTCGATGTCTTTCACCAGCACCATTTCGCTGTTGTCGGAGCTGAACAAGGCACCGTTGGTGACTTCTTCGAGTGTCTGTTCATAACCGCGGCAGAGGTACTGCATGGCTTTGGCGGCACGTTTTGGCGTGTCGAGCAGGCCCTCGCGGGAGACGTCCTCGCCCAGTTGGCCGAGAATCGCGGTGTAATTCTGTTCCAGGGACATGAAACTACCTGTGGGATTTTACGCAAAGGGCAAGGGTACGGTGGCAAACACGGCGCTGCAAGCTTGTCGCAACAGCTTTACTCGTCGCGACCTTCCATCATGGTGCGTTTGAGCATCACATAAACCGCTCCGGCACCGCCGTGTTTCGCCTGGCAGGAGGTGAAGCCAAGTACCTGTGAATGCTGGCGCAGCCAGGTGTTGACGTGGCTTTTGATCATCGGCCGCTTGCCGTCCAGGCGCACGGCTTTGCCGTGGGTGACGCGCACGCAGCGGATTTCGAATTTGGTCGCTTCGGCCAGGAATGCCCAAAGGGTTTCCCTTGCTTTCTCCACGCTCATGCCGTGCAGGTCGAGGCTGCCTTCGAACGGAATCTGGCCGATCTTGAGCTTGCGCATCTGGCTTTCCTGCACGCCGTCGCGCGCCCACATCAGCTCGTCTTCCGGGCCGACGTCGATCACGAACTGATCGGACAAGCCGTCAACGGTGGTGGCATCGGTGCGCACGGTAGCGGCCTGACGCAGCTTGGCGATCTGCGCACGGTCAGCCTTGGGTTTGCCGGTTTCGGCGCGATCGTGCTTGATCGGCTTGACGCCTTGGATCGCGCTTTTGAACAGGGAAAAATCGTCGTCTTGCATGTCAGCCTCCGCGAAGGGCGGCCAGTTTACCCAAGTCGCGACACGATCGATAACAATTGGGGCCTGGCAAAACGTCAGGCCGTCAATTCAGTCGTGTTTTTTCATCAGGTGCGGGGACATGTTCAGCTCTCGCGACTGGCGTGCGCGGCGACGGCAACGCCGCCACAGCCACACGCCGAGATAGAGCAGGAACAAACCGACTGCCAGAATGATCGCCGAACCCAGCGGGCTCGCATTCAGTTCGCCGAGTGCCGGCGGGCGCCCCAGCAGGCTGGCGGCACCGGCCATTGCCAGCAACACACCGCACGTTGCCAGCAAGGCAGCGAACGCTGCGCCGAATCGAAAACGCCAGTTGCTTTGGCCTTTGGGCCGCAAGCGGCGTGCGTCAAAACCATCGGATAACTTCATTCCGACCTTCCTCAATGGGTATCGGCCCTTCGACCGGGAGTTGACCGGGATGTTCCTGAGGCTATGACAATTACAGCGAACGAGAGGCTTTTGCGGATGAGCGGCGGCATGAACCGCTCATCGAGCGTCGATCAGATCAGATCGTGGGTCAGGGCGAGGGTGGCGAAGTTGTCCGCCATGATCGCCATTTCGGTCTGTTGAACGTGGTCGGCGCTCAACACACCACCCTTGTAGGGCAAATCCCGCGTAGCGCAGGCGTCTTCAACGAGGGTGCAACGAAAACCGAGGTTTTTCGCCGCGCGCACGGTGGTGCTGACGCTGGAATGGCTCATGAAGCCGCAGACGATCAGGTCCAGCGAGCCGAGATTTTGCAGGCGCTCCAGCAGTTCGGTGCCGTGAAACGCACTCGGCAGCAGTTTGCCGATGATGGTTTCGTCGGCCTGTGGTTCCAGGCCCGGGATGAATTCACCACGCTCGCCCTGCGGGTCGAACAACCCGCCGACGGTGCCGAGGTGGCGTACATGCACGATAGGCCGACCGGCTGCGCGGGCGGCGCTCACCAGTTGTTTGATGTTCGCGACGGCAGCATCCATGCCGACCAGGGCCAGGGGGCCGCTGAGGTATTCTTTCTGGGCATCGATGATGACAAGGGTCGCGTGGCTCAGATTGGCTGCTGCATAACCGCGGCCGCTGAGTTGAAACATCGTTTTTGGAACGGACATTCTGGGGCTCCTTCGAGTGGGGCTTTTGCGACATTCTCCTCTGGCTGAGCGGTTATGTGAATCGCTACCATCGCAGGGGCCGTCGTTGCTGGCTCGCAGCCTTGTCAAGATCCTCGTTTTGTTCAATAGCCAACGCAAAAAATGGATATCTCCTACATCCGGGCCGATGAATTTCCTGCGTCGTCGTCGCGCGTTTTGACTGGTAGAATCGCCAGTCGTTTTTTCTGGAGTTTGCCGCTGTGATCACTTCCCGACTTCGTACCCTGCGTGACCATATCCGTTGGGCCGTCAGCCGCTTCCATGGGGAGGATCTGTTTTTCGGCCATGGGACCGACAATGCCTGGGACGAAGCCCGTCAACTGGTATTGGGTGCGTTGCACCTGCCGTGGGAAATTGCCGACAGCTACCTCGACTGCAATCTGGAGGACGATGAGCTGGTCCGCCTGCAACGCCTGCTCAAACGTCGTATCGAAGAGCGCATCCCGACTGCCTACCTGCTGGGCGAGGCGTGGTTCTGCGGCATGTCGTTCATCGTCGACGAGCGCGTGCTGATTCCGCGTTCACCGATCGGCGAGCTGATCGAAAAGGGTTTTTCGCCGTGGCTGGGCGCCGCGCCGGCGCGGATTCTCGACCTGTGCACCGGCTCCGGTTGCATCGGCATCGCGTGCGCCTACGAATTCCAGGACGCCGAAGTGGTGCTGGCCGACCTGTCCTTCGAAGCGCTGGAAGTGGCGAACAAGAACATCGAGCGTCATGGCGTCGATGAGCGTGTGTACACGGTGCAGGGCGATGGTTTCGATGGTTTGCCGGGGCAGCGTTTCGACCTGATCGTGTCGAACCCGCCGTATGTCGATGCCGAGGATTTCGCCGACATGCCGCAGGAATATCAGCATGAACCCGAACTGGGCCTGGCTTGTGGCGACGATGGCTTGAACCTGGTGCGGCGCATGCTCGCCGAAGCGGCGGACCATCTGACCGAGAAGGGCTTGCTGATTGTCGAAGTGGGCAACAGCCAGGTTCACGTCGAGGCGTTGTACCCGGAAGTCGATTTTGCCTGGCTCGATTTCGAGCGCGGCGGGCATGGGGTGTTCATGTTGTCGGCGCAGCAGTGCCGGGAGCATCAGGCCCTGTTCGCTTCCCGCGTCTGACCGTTAAAAGCTTCGCGAGCAGGCTCGCTCCCACAGGGTTGACGCACATTCTGTGGGAGCGAGCCTGCTCGCGAATGGCCGCGCCACCGATTACCGGTGCGTGGCAATCCAGATCAATAACCCCGCCTGAAACACCGCAAACGCCACCAGACACGTAATGGTGAACCGCAGCCCAGCGTCTTCACGCTTGTACTTGCTGACTTTTTCTTCGTGTTTCTTCAACTTCACTTCCTGCTCGGCCAGGTTCTGCTCGGCCTGCTGAAGCATCTGCGCGGCCTCGAGAATTTCCACCTGCTGCAGCTTCTCGGTGTTCCACTCAGCCAGCAAATCGCCGACCTGTACGGCTTTCACGCTGCCTTTCAAATGCTGGGCGTCGGCGTAGACCACCTCAAACCCGTGGGATTTCAGGAAATGATCGCGGCGCAGACGCGTGTCTTCGTTCAGCGCGTCCTTGTTGTTCAGGTCGGTGCCGTCGACGGTGTAGGTGGGCCAGCGCTTTTTCGCCCAGGTAATGCCTTGGGCCGCCATGTAGCGCCCGATGCCACGGTTCATCGGCTCGATCTGTAAACCGCTGTCCGGTCCGAAATGCACGCTCTTGGTGGTGTGATCGACCCACACGTCGAGGTGATTCTGTTCCTTGCGCACACGCTGGCCCGGCAGCGAGATCGACATGCGCAGCAGGCTGCGTTGCTTGTCGTTGCGTTCGGCATAGCCGAATTCGACAAAGCGCAGAGGCCGCCCGCCGGTGTTGCGGTCGGTCTGCAACGGCGCCAGGCGGAGCATCCTGTGGTGCTCGGCGTGGACATCTGCCCACGGCTGCTCGGCCGCGGTCGGTGCGTCCTTCTCAGCGGTGGTGTCGGGTGAAGTCGGGGTATCAGTCATAACGGCGAGATCCTGTCCAAGCTCAGCTTGCCGCCAGTCCGGGCGCTGGCGACAAACACTTATCGGCCGTTTTTTTCAGGACTGGAGGGCAAACAGAGCTTAAACAGCGCTTAACTGGAGCGAAGTCCGTCAATAAACCCGAGGATGCGAGTGCCGAGCTCGGCCGCCAATGGCAAATTCGGATCTTTGTACGAGGCCAATTGTCGTTTGACGTCGTTGGGCACGATGCGCATGACGTGGTTCATACCCTCGATCAGCGCCAGTTCCGCGTCTGGTTTGGCGTCCTTCAGCAACCGGGCGTCATTGACCCCGACCTGAATGTCGTTGCTGCCCTGAATGATCAATGCCGGCATTTTCAGCTTGGCGAACGCGGCTGCCGGGTCCTGGCGGAACAGCGAAATCAGGTACGGCTGCACACTCGGGCGAAAAATCACCTGTAGTTGCGGCGGCACGTTGTCGTCGGTTTTCCCGGCCTTGAGGCTGTCCAGCAGTTCGTTGCTGCGCAGCATCAGCGGTGGTGGCAGGCGATTGCCCAGTTGCTGGCGCAGCACCTGATCGATCGGCCGCGCGCTGCCGGACATGGAAATCACCGCCGCCGCATCGACGCTCGGCGCCGCGAGGCTGGCGATCAACGCGCCTTCGCTGTGGCCCAGCAGAATCAGCGGGCCGAAACGCGGATCAGCCTTGAGCTTGCGCCCCCAGGCTTCGGCATCGGCGACATAGGCTTCCACCGATAGATTGCGCTCATCCGGCGTCGCCGCCAGGCTGGCCGCCACGCCGCGCTTGTCGTAACGCACGCTGGCGATGTTGTGTTTGGCCAGCACCCACGCGAGGCGCTTGAGGCTGTCGTTGCGCCCGCCGTCAGGGTTGTTGCCGTCACGATCCGTAGGACCCGAGCCGGAAATGATCAGGACAACCGGTACCGGCTGGTCGGATTTTGGCAGCAACAACGAACCGAACAGCTCGCCGCTGCCGGTGTCCAGCGTGATCGGTCGTTGCAGGACGGTGGCCTGCACAAAACCGCTAAACAAGGTAAGGCTCAAGGCTAAAACTCGCAGCATCATCACGCCATCATTCACAAAGGTGCCGGTTTGACTCGCGGGCACCCATAAGGTTCGAGGATGAACTACTTGGGTAGCCTGCGTATACTGGCGCGCATTACGTATTCAGGTTCATTTCACGGAGCGTCCTGCATGTCCGGCAATACCTACGGCAAGCTGTTCACTGTCACCACCGCGGGCGAAAGCCATGGTCCGGCGTTGGTCGCCATTGTCGACGGCTGCCCGCCGGGGCTGGAGATTTCCCTGGAAGATTTGCAGCGCGACCTCGATCGCCGCAAACCCGGCACCAGCCGCCACACCACCCAGCGCCAGGAAGCCGACGAAGTCGAAATCCTCTCCGGCGTGTTCGAAGGTCGCACCACCGGTTGCGCCATCGGCCTGTTGATCCGCAACACCGACCAGAAGTCCAAGGACTACTCGGCGATCAAGGATCTGTTCCGCCCGGCCCACGCCGATTACACCTACCACCACAAATACGGCGAGCGCGATTACCGCGGCGGCGGCCGCAGCTCGGCGCGGGAAACCGCGATGCGCGTGGCCGCCGGTGCGATCGCCAAGAAATACCTGGCGACCCAGGGCATCGTCATTCGCGGCTACATGAGCCAGCTCGGCCCGATCGAAATCCCGTTCAAGACCTGGGATTCGGTGGAAGAGAACGCCTTTTTCAGCCCTGATCCGGACAAGGTTCCAGAACTGGAAGCCTATATGGACCAGCTGCGCCGCGACCAGGATTCGGTCGGCGCGAAGATCACCGTGGTTGCCGAAGGCGTGATGCCAGGCCTCGGCGAGCCGATCTTCGACCGTCTCGACGCCGAACTGGCCCACGCGCTGATGAGCATCAACGCGGTCAAGGGCGTGGAAATCGGTGCCGGTTTCGCCAGTGTTGCCCAGCGCGGCACCGAGCACCGCGATGAAATGACCCCGGAAGGTTTCCTCAGCAACAACGCCGGCGGCATCCTCGGCGGCATTTCCTCCGGCCAGCCGATCGTGGCGCATCTGGCGTTGAAGCCGACGTCGAGCATCACCACGCCGGGCCGTTCCATCGATATCCACGGCAACCCGGTGGACGTCATCACCAAGGGCCGTCACGACCCGTGCGTCGGTATCCGTGCGACGCCGATTGCCGAAGCGATGATGGCCATCGTGCTGATGGATCACCTGCTGCGTCACCGCGGGCAGAACGCCGATGTGCGCGTGAGCACGCCGGTGCTGGGTCAGCTTTGATGGCTGACCTTGACGTCGCCGGGGTCTGACGGCTTTGGCGGCGCTGCCGTACTGGCGGCTCTCCAGTTTCTATCTGTTCTATTTCGCCTTGCTCGGTTCGACAGCGCCGTTTCTGGCGCTGTACTTTGATCACCTGGGGTTTTCCCCGGCGCGCATCGGCGAACTGGTGGCGATCCCGATGCTGATGCGTTGCGTCGCGCCGAATATCTGGGGCTGGCTCGGCGACTACACCGGCCGACGCCTGGCCATCGTGCGTTTCGGCGCGGTGTGCACGTTGCTGACGTTTTCGCTGATTTTCGTCAGCAAGACCTACGCCTGGCTGGCGATGGTCATGGCGTTGCACGCGTTCTTCTGGCACGCGGTGTTGCCGCAGTTTGAAGTGATCACCCTGGCGCATTTGCAAGGCCAGACGCAGCGCTACAGCCAGATTCGCTTGTGGGGCTCCATCGGTTTCATCATCACCGTAGTCGCGTTGGGTCGCCTGTTCGAATGGCTCAGCCTCGACATTTACCCGGTGGCGCTGGTGTTGATCATGGCCGGTATTGTCGTCAGCAGCCTGTGGGTGCCGAATGCCCAACCGGTCCAGGGCGAACGCCTGGCCGGCGACGGTTTTCTCAAGCAGTTGCGCAGTCCCGGTGTGCTGGCGTTCTACGGTTGCGTGGCGCTGATGCAGATGAGCCACGGTCCGTATTACACCTTTCTGACGTTGCACCTTGAGCGGCTCGGTTACAGCCGCGGCCTGATCGGTATGCTCTGGGCGCTCGGCGTGGTCGCCGAAGTGCTGATGTTCCTGGCCATGAGCAGGATCCTCGCGCGGTTTTCCGTGCGCCGGGTGTTGCTGGCGAGTTTCCTGCTGGCGGCGTTGCGCTGGTTGTTGCTGGGATCGTTTGCGGAGTTCGTCGGGGTGCTGCTGTTTGCTCAGGTGTTGCACGCGGCGACGTTCGGCAGCTTTCACGCGGCTGCCATCCAGTTCGTGCAACGTAGCTTCGGCGCGCGCCAGCAAGGGCAGGGCCAGGCGTTGTATGCCGCACTGGCCGGCACCGGCGGCGCGTTGGGCGCGTTGTACTCCGGCTATAGCTGGAATGCCCTCGGGGCCACGTTCACCTTTAGTATTGCCAGTCTGGCAGCCTTCGCCGCTGCCGTTATCATTGCCACACGAATGCAAGAGGACCGGCCATGAGCCTTACCCGTGAACACCTCGCCCAGGAAATCATCGACGCCGGGCGTTTTCTCTATGGTCGCGGCTGGTCGCCGGCCACCAGCAGCAACTATTCGACGCGCCTGTCGCCGAGCGAAGCGCTGTTGACCGTGTCCGGCAAGCACAAAGGCCAATTGGGCCTCGACGATGTGCTGGCCACGGACCTGTCGGGCAACAGCCTCGAACCGGGCAAGAAACCGTCCGCCGAAACCCTGCTGCACACCCAGCTCTACAGCTGGCGGCCGGAAATCGGCGCGGTGCTGCACACTCATTCGGTGAACGCCACGGTGCTGTCGCGCCTGACGCCGGAAGATTTCATCGAGTTCGAAGATTACGAACTGCAAAAGGCCTTCAGCGGCGTTTCTACCCACGAATCCCGGGTGCGTGTGCCGATTTTCGACAACGACCAGGACATTGCGCGCCTGGCCGCCAAGGTGCAGCCTTGGCTGGACACCCATCCCGATTGCGTGGGTTACCTGATCCGCGGCCATGGCCTCTACACCTGGGGCGCACGCATGAGCGATGCACTGCGGCAGATCGAAGCCTTTGAATTTTTGTTCGAGTGCGAGTTGAAGACCCGCTCGATCCTACAGCGTTAAGGAGTTGCCCTGATGAGCAGCCTGTCCGTCTACCACGTCTCCAGCCCTGATATTCCGAACAAGGTACTGACCCATTTCGAAGACATCGCCTCGACCCTGGCCGAGCAGGGCGTGCGTTTCGACCGTTGGCAAGCGACGGCGAAAATCCAGCCGGGCGCCAGCCAGGAAGAAGTGATCGCCGCGTATCAGGAACAGATCGACAAGCTGATGACCGAGCGCGGCTACATCACCGTCGATGTGGTCAGCCTGAACAGCGATCATCCGCAAAAAGCCGAATTGCGCGCCAAGTTCCTCGACGAACACCGCCATGGCGAAGATGAAGTACGCTTTTTCGTCGCCGGTCGTGGGCTGTTCACCCTGCACATCGACGACTATGTGTACGCCGTGCTCTGCGAGAAAAACGACCTGATCTCGGTGCCGGCCGGTACGCCGCACTGGTTCGACATGGGCGAGCATCCGCACTTCGTCGCGATCCGCCTGTTCAACAACCCTGAAGGCTGGGTGGCCAATTTCACCGGCGAAGACATCGCCAGCCGTTTCCCGCGTCTTGAGGACTGAGCCGATGCCGATCAAAGCGATTCTCACCGACATCGAGGGCACCACCAGTGCGGTGAGTTTTGTGTTCGACGTGCTGTTTCCGTATGCCGCCAAACACCTGCCGGATTTCGTGCGCCAGCACGCCACCCGCGCCGACGTCACCGAGCAGCTGGACGCGGTGCGCCGGGACAGCGATGAACCGGGCGCGGACGTTGAGCGAGTCATCGACATCCTTCTCGGCTGGATCGCCGAAGACCGCAAGGCCACGCCATTGAAGGCGTTGCAAGGGATGGTCTGGGAGCAGGGGTATCAGGCCGGGCAGTTGAAAGGGCATGTGTACCCGGACGCCGTTGAAGCGCTGAAGCGCTGGCATCAGGCAGGTTTCAAACTGTTTGTTTATTCCTCGGGGTCGATTCAGGCGCAGAAGCTGATTTTCGGCTGCTCGGAGGCGGGGGATCTGTCGCCGTTGTTCAGCGGCTATTTCGACACCACCTCGGGACCCAAGCGCGAAGCGCAGTCTTACCAGCGCATTACCCAGGCCATCGGCCTTGAGGCTGAGCAGATTCTGTTCCTGTCGGACATCGTCGAAGAGCTGGACGCGGCGCGTGCGGCGGGAATGGCGACGTGCGGGCTGGCCCGTGAAGGCGGGGAGTTGGCGGGGCATGTGACTGTCGACAGCTTTGCCCAAATCAACCCTTCCAGCCTGTAAACCCCAAACCTGTAGGAGCCAGCTTGCTGGCGATAGCGATTTTACGGACGCCATCGCCGGCAAGCCGGCTCCTACGGATCGCGTGCGTGTTTTGAATAGTGGGTTAACGCTAAACCTGTAGGAGCCAGCTTGCTGGCGATGGCGATCTTGCGGACGTCATCGCCAGCAAGCCGGCTCCTACAAGGTTTATGCGGTTTCAGAAACAAACAGGCCGTGGGCGATAGCGCTCACGGCCTGTTTTTTTCAGCTTGGAATCGGTTTACGCCGAATGATAAGTCGGCAATGCAAACCGCTGCTGGCTTTGCAGCATGGAGATCTGCGGCAGTTCGCTGGCCTGTTCGGCCAGGTCGCGGCGGATGGCGCTGATCACCCAGGACAGTTGATCACCGGCATGCAACTGCTGATAGGAAATCGAGCGCTTGAACACTTTGCCTTCGGTGCTGCGCAGGGTCAGCAGAATGCCACCGTCCGGGCGAGGCTGGGTGGTGACTTCGAAGTTGGAGAACAGGGACGTAAATTTTTCCTGGATCAGGCTCATGTCTATCAGCTCCGTAAGCTCTTGAATGGCAAGCATGCAGAGGTAGTTGCAGTGATTGTGCCAGCACCAGAAATTTTAAAAATCGTTATAAATCAGTAGGTTAATTTTTTGGTCATTTTTCGGTTTCGTGCAATCTGCATGAATGGCCATCGTGCATCCTGCATTTTGCGAGATCGCTATCGATCCGATGGAACCATTCGCAGCCCCCGGGTTCGCGTTTTCCGCGGATACAAAACATTTCAAAAACCGCGTGTACAGCTCAAGAACCGTTGACGTATTTTCGGGCTCAATCACCGTCGCCCGACAATAAAAAGATCGAACGGGAGCAAGCATGAGCCGCACGACGAACGACACGATTACCTGGGGCATGATGCTCCGCAAGCTGCCCTCGATTGCCAAAGCCATCCCGCGGGTGGTCAAAGGCATGAAGGCGGCCAACGTCACGGACCCGACCCAAACGTGTGGCCTCGGCTGGAGCTTCGAGCAGGCGACCCTGCGCAATCCCCAAGGCCCGGCGTTGCTGCAAGGCAACCGCGTGCTGTCCTACTCGCAGGTCAATCAGTGGGCCAACCGCATCGCCCATCACCTGATCGCACAAGGCATTCGCAAGGGCGATGTGGTCGGCGTATTCATCGAAAACCGCCCGGAGCTGTTGGTAACGATTCTGGCCGTGGCCAAGGTCGGCGCGATCAGCGCGTTGCTCAACACTTCGCAGACCCGCGATGCCCTGGCTCATAGCCTGAACCTGGTGGTGCCGGTGGCGATCATCGTCGGTGAAGAGTTGGTCCCGGCGTTTTCAACGGTGCGCGGGCAGGTCTCGATCGACCCGGCGCGCACCTGGTTTGTCGCGGACCAGGACACCTGGAGCCAACCGGGCATTGCGTCCGATGGCTTCATCAATCTGATGACCGCCTGTCTCGATGAAGCGAGTGACAACCCGGCCAGCAGCCAGCAGGTTTTTTTCGACGACCCGTGTTTCTACATCTACACCTCGGGCACCACCGGGCTGCCGAAGGCCGGCGTGTTCAAGCACGGCCGCTGGATGCGCAGTTCCGCCAGCTTCGGCCTGATCGCCCTGGACATGCGCCCCGAAGACATCGTCTATTGCACCTTGCCGCTCTATCACGCCACCGGGCTGTGCGTGTGCTGGGGCTCGGCCATCAGCGGCGCGTCGGGGTTCGCCATTCGCCGCAAGTTCAGCGCCAGCCAGTTCTGGAATGACGTTCGCGACTACCGCGCAACCACCCTCGGCTATGTCGGCGAACTGTGCCGCTACCTCGTCGATCAGCCGCCGAGTGCCGACGACAGCCAGCACGGCGTGACCAAGATGATCGGCAACGGCTTGCGCCCCGGCGCGTGGCGCGAGTTCAAGACGCGCTTTGGCGTTCACCACATCTGCGAGTTGTACGCCGCCAGCGACGGCAACATTGGCTTCACCAACATTCTCAATTTCGACAACACCGTCGGTTTTTCCCTGATGTCCTGGGAACTGGCGGCCTACGACCACGACAGCGGCGAGCCGATCCGGGATGCCACCGGGTTCATGCGCAAGGTCGGCAAAGGCGAGCAGGGGCTGTTGCTGGCGAAGATCGACGACAAGGCGCCGCTGGACGGCTACACCGATCCGCAGAAGACCGAAAAGGTCGTGCTGCATGACGTGTTCGAGAAGGGCGACCGATACTTCAACACTGGCGACTTGCTGCGCAACATCGGTTTTGGCCACGCGCAATTCGTCGATCGTCTGGGCGACACCTATCGCTGGAAGGGCGAAAACGTCTCGACCACCGAGGTCGAGAACATCCTGCTGCAACACCCGAACATTTCCGAAGCCGTGGCCTATGGCGTGGAAGTGCGCAACACCAACGGGCGTGCGGGGATGGCGGCGATCACCCCCGCCGAATCCCTGGCGACCCTGGATTTCAGCGAACTGCTGGCCTTCGCCCGCGAGCACATGCCGGCTTACGCGGTGCCGTTGTTTCTGCGGGTCAAAGTGAAGATGGAGACCACCGGCACCTTCAAGTACCAGAAGACCCGACTCAAGGACGAAGCCTTCGACCCGGGCAGGACCGGCGACGATCCGATCTATGCCTGGCTGCCGGGGACCGACACGTATGTGCAGGTCACTGAGCAATTGCTCGCGGACATCCACAGCGGCAAATACCGCTATTGATTGTGGCTATGGCGCGCCTTGAGAAAAAACAAGTGACAGTGGCGGGGGCGCTCGGGAAACTGTCGGCTTTGCGAATAACTGCACGTGGAGTTTCCAATGTCCGACCAAAGCCGCCAGATGACCCCCGAAGAAGCCGCCGAGTTTGCCGAACAGGTTTTCAACAAGGCGCGTGAGGGGGACGCGGCGATGATGGCCGCGCTGCTGAGCAAAGGCCTGCCGCCGAACCTGCGCAATCACAAGGGCGACACCTTGCTGATGCTGGCCGCGTACCACGGCCACGTGGACACGGTGAAAGTGCTGCTTGAGCACAAGGCTGATCCGGAAATCCGCAACGACAACGGCCAGAGCCCGATTGCCGGTGCGGCGTTCAAGGGCGATCTGGCGGTGGTCACGGCGTTGGTCGAGGGCGGCGCGCTGGTGGAAGGCGCTTCGTTCGACGGTCGTACGGCGCTGATGATGGCGGCGATGTTCAATCGGGTGGCGATCGTTGATTACCTGATTGGGAAAGGGGCTGATCCGCGAGCCAAGGATGCCAATGGGGTTTCTGCGCTGGATGCGGCGAAAACGTTGGGTGCGGTGGATACTGTTGCGCAGTTGGAGAAGCTGCTCGGCTGAGCGTAACCCCCCTGTAGGAGCTAGCCTGCTCGCGATGGCTTTGTGTCGGTGTACATATCCATTTGTGCGGTAACGGCGGCTATTGGTTTCGCCCTTACGGCGAGTTACTTGGAGAAGCACCAAGTAACCAAGCGCTTTTGCCCCTGTCGTTCGGTGCTTCGCCTAGGCTCGGCATCCCCTCGCTCCGGTCCTGCTCCGTGGGCCCGCCGCGATCGGCCATCCCTGGCCGTGCGCGGCTAACCCGGCATCCATGCCGGGTTGCCCACTGCGCAGAACCTCCACTCGGCCTCTCGAGGGGGCGACCACCGCCACCGCCGCCGAGGCGGCCTTAAAGCCGACCTGGCTCTTTGGTCAACCGCGTTCACTCATTTCCGGATATGCACACCGATCCCCTGTAGGAGCCGGCTTGCTGGCGATGGACGTCAACGATGGCGCGGGCTGTCTGAGTGAACGCGGTGTGTTGGCGTTTTTCGCGAGCAGGCTCGCTCCCACATGGGGATTGGGTTCACACGTTCAAAACTGTAGGAGCCAGCTTGCTGGCGATGGACGTCAACGATGGCGCGGGCTGTTTGAGTGAACGCGGTGTCTGGGCGTTTTTCGCGAGCAGGCTCGCTCCTACATGGGGATTGGGTTCACACGGTCAAAACTGTAGGAGCCAGCTTGCTGGCGATGGACGTCAACGATGACGCGGGTTGTCTGGTTGAACGCGGTGTCTGGGCTTTTTTCGCGAGCAGGGCTCGCTCCTACACGGGATCGGGTTCACACGGTCGAAATGGTAGGAGCCAGCTTGCTGGCGATGGACGTCAACGATGACGCGGGTTGTCTGGTTGAACGCGGTGTCTGGGCTTTTTTTGCGAGCAGGGCTCGCTCCTACACGGGATCGGGTTCACACGGTCGAAATGGTAGGAGCCAGCTTGCTGGCGATGGACGTCAACGATGACGCGGGCAGTCTGGATGAACGCGGTGTCTGGGCGTTTTTCGCGAGCAGGGCTCGCTCCTACAGTGGAATGACGTACAGCCTTTGATTTTCACCACTCATCAGGCCGAGCGTTAGCTCGCCTCGGCTTTTGATCTTGCGGTGCACGCCCCCTCGAGAGGCCGAGTGGAGGTTCTGCGCAGTGGGCACCGCGGCAAGGATGCCGCGGTAGCCGCCCCCGGCCATGGATGGCCGATGGCGGCGGGCCCACGGAGCAGGACCGGAGCGAGGGTATGGCGAGCCTAAGCGAGCCACCGAACGAAAGGGGCAAGAGCGCTTGGTTACTTGGCGCTTTTCCAAGTAACCCGCTGTAAGAGCGGAACCATAGGCGGCCGTTACCGCAGCAACGGATATGCCCGCACACCCCAAAAAATCAATACACCCAAACCTCAACCCGCCGATTCTTGATCCGCCCCTCATCCGCACTGTTGGCCGCCACCGGCATCTCCGCGCCAAAGCCGCGGATCTCGCGAAACACCACGCCGTTTTTCACCAGTTCCCGCCGCACCGCCATGGCCCGCAGTTTCGACAGCAGGTCGGCCCGCGCCGGGTCACTCTTGGCATCACCAAACCCCACCAGCGTCACCTGTCGATCGGTTTTCTCGTTCTGCCGGATGTAATCCAGCACCCGCGTCAGGTCCTGCCGGGCCTTGTTATCCAGGCTCGCGCTGCCTTCTTCGAAACGAAAATTCACGCTCAAGCGCTGCGCATGGCGGCTGAGCGCCTGATACCCCTCGGGCATCAGCGCATTCGGCGTGACCGCCATGGCCTGCACGGTTTGGGCAATAAATCCGTTGGCCGCAACGATGGCCTGGCCTTTACTGCTTTGGGCAAACGCCACCAGCGCTTCGGCCCAGGGATTCTTGCCGTTGGGCGGCAAGTAAAAGAACAACCGGCGCGACAGCGGATAGTCTTCGGTGGCGATCAAACTGTTGAGCGGCAACATCGCCTGGGACTGGCCATCGACAATCGCCACGGCTTTGGCCTGACGCACGTAAGGCAAGCCGATGAAGCCGATGCCTTGCGGGTCGAGGCTGACCGCATCGGACAATTGCTCGCTGGATTCGAACCGTTTCGCTGCGTTATCAAGCCTTTTCCCACGACGGCTGAGGACCACTTCCTTGAAGGTGTCGTAAGTGCCCGACTGGTCATCCCGCGCATACAGGTGAATCGGCCCGCCACTGCCGCCGAGTTCTTCCCAGGTTTTCGCCTCGCCGCTGAAGATGCGCGCCAACTGCTCGGTGTCGAGTTGATTCAGCGGGTTTTGCGGGTGAAGGATGATTGCCAGGCCATCGATGGCGATCACCTGTTCGGCGCGGGGGCTCTTCAGGTCGCCGAGGGATTGCAGGGCCGACAGTTCGCTGTCCTTGATCGGGCGGGAAGAGGCGGCGAGGTCGGCGGTGGCATTTTTCAGGGCGGTGAAACCGGTGCTGGAGCCGTGGGCTGCGACTTCCACCTCCACTCGGCGCCCCTGCGCGGTTTCGCCGACCACCCGCAGTTCATTGGCGGTGTCCGGTGCTTCGCTGTGCACCTTGAGCAAGCCTTGCTCGCGCATCAGGCCTTCGACCAGCGCCGGGCCCAGCGCCGCGCCGATGGTGTTGGAGCCCTGGATACGCAACACCGGCCCCTGTTTGGGCGTCGGCAGCTCACCGGCCGAGGCGGTAACGGACAGCCCGGCGCCCAGCATCAACAGGAAGAAAACGCGCAGCGTCATGCCGGCACCTTATAAAGCCAAAGGAAGTGCCGGGAGAATAAGTCAGTAAGGTTTCCAAAAAATGACAGTTAACTTGTAGGAGCGAGCCTGCTCGCGAAGACGGAGTGTCAGTAACATTCATTTAGACTGACACGACGCATCGCGAGCAGGCTCGCTCCTACAGTTGATTTGTGTCGACGGTAGGGATCAGCTCAACTCAAGCCAGATCGGCGCATGGTCCGACGGTTTTTCCATGCCGCGCAGTTCGTAGTCCACGCCGGCATCCTTCACCCGTGGCAGCAAGCCGTGGGAGGCCATGATCACGTCGATCCGCAGGCCGCGCTTCGGTTCGTCCTCAAAGCCGCGACTGCGGTAGTCGAACCAGCTGAAACGGTCGGCCACGTCCGGGTTGAGGTGGCGGAAGCTGTCCACCAGGCCCCAGTTCTTCAGGCGCGCCATCCACTCGCGCTCCTCCGGCAGGAAGCTGCATTTGCCGGTTTTCAGCCAGCGTTTCATGTTGTCCGGGCCGATGCCGATGTCGCAGTCTTCCGGGGAAATGTTCACGTCACCCATCACCACCAACGGCTGTTCGTTGGTGAATTGGCTTTCCAGCAAGTGCTGCAGATCGTTGTAGAAACGTTGCTTGGCCGGAAACTTGGTCGGGTGATCGCGGCTTTCGCCCTGTGGGAAATAGCCGTTCATGATCGTCACCGGCACGCCATTGGCGTCGGCGAAAGTGCCCCAGATGAAGCGGCGCTGGGCGTCTTCCTCATCGGTGACGAAGCCTTTGTGCAGCGCCAGCGGTTCCTTGCGTGAGAGCAGGGCGACGCCGTAATGACCTTTTTGCCCGTGGAAATACACGTGATAGCCCAGCGCCCGGACTTCGTCGAGGGGGAACTGGTCGTCGTGGACCTTGGTTTCCTGCAGGCCGATCACGTCGGGTTGATGTTTTTCGATCAGCGCCGCCAGCTGATGGGGGCGGGCGCGCAGCCCGTTGATGTTGAAGGAGACGATCTTCATGGTCGGCAGGTCCTGGGGCAAAAGGGCGATGCTAGCTGACCTGTGGGATTGGGGCCAGTGTGGGGTGAGGGGATTCTCTGTGTTCTGTGAGATCTCTACTGGCAACACCGGCCTCTTCGCGAGCAGGCTCGCTCCCACATTGATTGATGTCACCACGAAGTTTGTGTGACTGGTCTATACCTTGTGGGAGCGAGCCTGCTCGCGATGACGGCTTACGCACCCGCACTGATTCCGGATCAGTAAGGAACTGCGCCGGCACCACAGGCTCGTACCAATAAGAGCGCCGCCATTTAGAGCGCTGCGCCGGGGAGAATGACCGTTATGCCCGAAACCTCGACCGTCATCGCCGATATCCACATGCTCGACAGCGGCTATTCCCGCGAAGCCCGCTCTCTGTTGTATCAGGCCTATCGCCACGAGCCGACTTACGGTTACCTGTTCGAAGCCGAACGCCCGGGTTATGAACAGCGGGTGCGCGCCACCGTGCGTGAACTGGTCAAACAACACTTCCTGCAGGATCTGCCGGCCATCGGCCTGCTGGTCAACGACCGCTTGATCGGCATCGCCCTGATCGCGCCACCCCAACGACGCCTGGGCATCACCGAAAGTTGGGCCTGGCGCCTGCGGATGGTGTTGAGCACCGGGTTTCGCTGCACGCGCCGTTACCTCGAATACCACGATGCAGTGATGGCGTGCGTGCCGTCCGATTCGGTGCACCTCCTGCCGTTGCTGGGGATTCATCCGCAATTCCAGGGCAAGCACTTTGGCGAGCAGTTGCTGCAAGCGGTGCACAACTGGTGCGCGGTGGATGAGCACTCCGAAGGCGTGGTGCTCGATACCGGCAACCCGCGTTACCTGGAGTTTTATAAACGCCAGGGCTACGAGGAAATCGGCGAAGTGGCGATCGGACCGGTGCGCGAGCATGTGTTTTTTCACGCCAACCCGCAGGTGCTGCAAACCGCCTCGGCCTGAAACGGTAGAACTTTCGCGGCATGCGAGGCTCTATCACGCTCCCAAGCTCGTGATAGCATCCGCGCCTATGAAGTTTCCAGGAAGAATTACCAGCGGCGTGCTTTTGCTGATCACCAGCTGCGCGGCGCTGGCGCAAAGTGAATTGGATGTGCGGATCAAACCGTCCAACGACGAACTGAAGGCCAATATAGAAGGCTATATCGGCAGCCTCGGCGATCGTGACGAAGAAGCCTTGCTGCGCTTCAGTCGTGGCGCCGAGGAACAGGCGCGTAAGGCCGCCCAGGCCTTGGGTTATTACCAGCCGCAAATCGACAGCGACGTGAAGGGCGGCAAGACGCCGCGCCTGGTGCTCAACATCGATCCCGGCGAGCCGATTCGCTTGCGCACGGTCACCGTCCGCATCGAGGGGCCGGCCTCTTCCCTCAAAGCCTTTCGTGTGCCCAAGAGCGACGCGCTGAAAACCGGCGCGGTGCTCAACCATGGTCGCTACGAAGACGCCAAACGCCTGATCCAGAACCAGGCTTCGCGTTATGGCTTCTTCAGTGGTTACTTCTCCAAGCAGCGGCTGGCAGTCGACCCGCGAGCCGGCGTGGCCGATATCGAATTGATCTACAACAGCGGCCCGCGTTATGCCTTGGGCAAAGTCAGTTTCGAAGGCGACTCGCCGTTCGACGAAGACCTGCTGCAACGCATGGTGCCGTTCAAGGCCGGTGACCCCTACGACTCCGAACTGATCGCCGAACTGAACCAGAACCTGCAATCGAGCGGCTACTTCGAAGGCGTGCGGGTCGATGCCGCGCCGACGGCGTCGAAGAACGATGTGATCCCGGTGGACGTCAAACTCGACACCCGCAAGCCGCGGACCATGGGCCTCGGTCTGGGCTATTCCACGGACGTCGGCCCACGGGTCAAAGCCAACTGGACCCGGCACTGGGTCAATCCCCAGGGCCACAGCTATGGCTGGGAAACCGAAATCTCGGCGCCGCGGCAAAACGTCGGGCTGTTCTACGACATTCCCCTCGATCCGCCGCTGACCGACAAACTGCGTTTCGCCGGCGGCTACCAGAGTGAAGAAATCGCCGACAAGGACAGCCTGAGCAAGCTGCTGACCATCGGCCCGGAATGGCACAGCAAGTTGCCTAGCGGCTGGCAGCGGGTGGTGTCGCTGAAATGGCAGCGCGAAGAATATCGGCTCGGCGATGACTCGGGCCTGAGTACGCTGCTGATGCCTGGCGTCAGCTATGCCTACCTGAAAAGCGACAACCGCATCGATCCGCACAACGGCTATCGCCTGCAATTCGAGACCAAAGTGGCCAAGGAAGGACTGGGTTCGGACAACAACCTTGTCTACGGCACGGCGCTGGTGAAAGGCTTGACCACGGTGTTCGACAAGCACCGTTTCCTCGGTCGGGTGCAAGTGGGCGGCAGCGCCACCAACGGCTACAAATCGGTGCCGCCGTCGCTGCGCTTCTTCGCCGGTGGTGATCAGAGCGTGCGCGGCTACGACTACCAGAGCCTGTCCCCGGAAAACTCCGACGGCGACCGCATCGGTGGCCGCTACATGGTGGCCGGCAGCGTCGAGTATCAATATTCCATCGCTGAAAAATGGCGGGTCGCGACCTTTGTCGACCAGGGCAACTCCTTCAACAAACTCGAACTGCCGAATCTCAAGACCGGCGTCGGTATCGGCGTACGCTGGGTGTCACCGGTGGGGCCGATTCGCCTCGACCTGGCGCACGCGCTGGACGACGATGGCGGCATTCGACTGCACTTTTCCATGGGGCCCGAGCTGTGAAGCGTGGTTTGAAAGTAACGCTGCTGGCGATTTTCGCGCTGCTGATGCTGGTGCTGCTGGCCGTGACGTCCGTGTTGGGCACGGCGACCGGCAGTCGCTGGGCGCTCGGCTTCGTGCCGGGTTTGAGCGTCGAGAATTTCCAGGGCCGCCTGGGCGGACAGTGGAGCGCCGATCACCTGGTCTGGCAGCAAGACACCCGCCGGGTCGAGCTGAGCAAGGTGATTTTCGCCTGGTCGCCGTTGTGCCTGACGCGCATGACCCTGTGCATCGAGCAGTTGCAGACCGATCAGGTCAGCCTGCAATTTCCGCCGGGCACCGAGGAGGGCAGCAGCGGACCGATCAGCCTGCCGGACCTGAAACTGCCGTTGGCCATCGAGCTGGGCGACGTGCGGATCGGCAGCCTGCTGTTCAACGGCAGCGAAGAACTCAAGGGCCTGCAATTGGCGGCGCACTGGACCGAGCAGGGTTTGCGCATCGATTCCGTGAGCCTGCAACGGGACGACATCAGCCTGAACCTCTCCGGCCTGCTGCAACCCAGCGGTAACTGGCCGCTTCAGGCCGAAGGCAAACTGACCCTGACCACCCCGGCGCCCTGGACGCTGGCGCTTAAGGTCGATGGCGACCTGCTGAAAACCCTGAACCTCAAGGCCGACAGCAGCGGTTACCTGAACGGGCAACTGACCGGCGAATTGCAGCCGCTGGTGGAAAACCTGCCGGCCAAGGTGCGGATCACCGCGGACGGCTTCAAGCCCGGCGCCGATCTGCCGGACACCCTGCAACTCAATCAGTTTGAACTGACCGGTGACGGTGATCTGAAAAACGGCTACCAGTTGCACGGCACCGCGATTCTGCCGGCAGAACAAGGCCCGGTCGCGCTGTTACTGCAAGGCAAGGTCGACGCCAATGGCGCGCAAATCGCTGGCCTTGACCTGACGGCCAACGACAAGCAAAGCCTCAAACTCACAGGGGCTCTGGACTGGAGCAAGGGCTTCAGCGCCCAGGCAAAAATCGACTGGCTGGATTTCCCCTGGCACCGGCTCTATCCGCTGATCGACGAACCGGAAGTCGCATTGCGCAGCTTCAACGGCGAAGTCTCCTACACCGACGGCAAATACCTGGGCAACTTCAAGGCGGCGCTGGATGGCCCGGCCGGGGCGTTCAGCCTGAGTAGCCCGTTCGCGGGGGACCTGACGAAAATCTACCTGCAACAGATCCTGCTCGAAGCCGGGCAGGGCAAGGCTGAAGGCCACCTGAACCTGCAATTCGCCGATGGCATTGCCTGGGACACGGCATTGGACCTGTCAGCGATCAACCCGGCGTACTGGGTAGCAGAATTGCCCGGTACGCTGGCCGGGCCACTGCGCAGCAAAGGCGAGATGAAGAATGAACAACTCAGCCTGACCGCCGACCTCGACCTGAAAGGCAAACTGCGCGGGCAACCGGCCATTTTGCAAGCGAAAGCCGATGGCGCTGGCGAACAATGGAACCTCAGCGCGCTGCAAATCCGCCTGGGCGACAACAGCATCACCGGCAAGGGCAGCCTGCAACAGAAACTCGCCGGGCAGATCGACCTTAAACTGCCGCGCCTGGCGCAACTGTGGCCGCAACTGCGCGGGCAGCTCAACGGTCGAGTCGATGTCGCCGGCACGCTCAAGGCGCCGCAAGGCAAGCTCGGGATGCAAGGCACGCAACTGGTTTTCCAGGACAATCGCCTGCAAAGCCTGAACCTCGACGCCACCCTCGACAGCGCACAACGGGCGAAAATCGACCTCAAGGGCAGCGGCATCCAGGCGGGCGATACGGCACTGGGCACGCTGACCGCCAGCGGCCAGGGTGATATCAAAAACCAGAAACTGACCCTCGACCTGCAAGGTCCGCAGCTGAAACTGGCGCTCGGTTTCGACGGCGCGCTGGACAAGGGCAACTGGCGCGGGCGCCTGGCCAACGGTGACATTCAGGCCGGTGGTCAGGACTGGAAGCTGCAGGGTCCGGCGAAACTCGAACGGCTGGCCGACGGCAAGATCAACTTCGGTGCCCATTGCTGGATGTCCGGCCCGGCCAGCCTGTGCGGTGAAGACCAGCGCCTGATGCCGGAGCCGAAGCTGCGTTACCACCTCAAGCAATTTCCGATCGACAGTCTGGCGCAGTGGTTGCCGAAAGATTTCGCCTGGAAAGGCCAGCTCAACGCCGATCTGCAACTGGATCTGCCGGCAAGCGGCCCGAACGGCCAGGTCAGCCTCGACGCCAGCGGCGGCACCCTGCGCATCAAGGACAAGGATCAGTGGCTGGACTTCCCGTACCAGACCCTGAAACTCACCAGCAAACTCACGCCCAAACGCATCGACACCGACCTCAGTTTCGTCGGTGGCAAGCTCGGCGAACTGAGTGTGCAGGCGCAGATCAATCCATTGCCAAAGAACAAACCGCTGACCGGTTCGTTCCGGCTCAATGGGCTCGACCTGTCTGTGGCGCGTCCGTTTGTGCCGATGGTTGAGAAGCTCAGTGGGCGGCTGAACGGCAGTGGCACGATTTCTGGTGGGCTGCTGGCGCCGCTGGTGAACGGCAATCTGCTACTCAGCGACGGTGAAGTCTCCGGCCCCGAGTTGCCGATGGACATTGAAGCCTTGCAGTTGCAAGCGGTGATCGCCGGCGAAACCGTGCAACTCAACGGTGGCTGGAAAAGCGGCAAGACCGGGCAGGGCAGCCTGAACGGCAACATCGCCTGGGGGCAGGCGCTGGTGGTGGACCTGGCGCTCAAGGGCACGCAATTGCCGGTGACTGTCGAACCGTACGCCAAGCTCGAAGTGGCGCCTGACCTGAAAATCTCGATGAAGGGTGACGAGCTCGCCATCGCCGGCAAGGTACTGGTACCGCGGGGCGAAATCACCGTGCGCGAATTGCCGCCCTCGACGGTGAAACTCTCCGATGACACGGTGATCATCGGCGCGCAGACCGAGGAGGGCAAACCGCCGTTGGCGATGAAGATGGACATCGACGTGGCGGTTGGCGAAGACAAACTGAGCTTCGCCGGGTTTGGCCTGACCGCCAACCTGCAAGGGCATGTGCACATCGGCGACAACCTCGACACCCGCGGCGAGCTCTGGCTCAACGACGGGCGTTACCGCGCCTACGGCCAGCGGCTGACGGTGCGCCGGGCGCGTTTGCTGTTTGCCGGCCCGATCGACCAGCCGTATCTGGACATCGAGGCGATTCGCCAGACCGACGACGTGATTGCCGGCATTCGCCTGAGCGGCAGCGCCGAGCAGCCGACCACGCAGATTTTCTCCGAACCGGCGATGAGCCAGGAACAGGCCTTGTCCTATCTGGTGCTGGGCCGTCCGCTGAGCACCAACGGTGAGGACAACAACATGCTGGCCCAGGCCGCACTGGGGTTGGGTTTGATGGGCAGTTCCGGGGTCACCGGCAAACTGGCCAGCGATCTGGGGATCCAGGATTTCCAGCTCGACACTCAGGGCAGCGGCAACACCACCAGCGTGGTCGCCAGCGGCAACCTCTCCGAGAAACTCAGCCTGCGGTACGGCCTCGGCGTGTTTGAACCGGCCAACACCATTGCCTTGCGCTACAAGCTGAGCAAAAAGGTGTACCTCGAAGCGGCGGGCGGCGTGGCCAGTTCGCTGGATATTTTCTACAAGCGGGATTTCTAAAACCCCGTTTCCCTCCGAAACCGAGTCGCTGCCATCGCGAGCAGGCTCGCTCCCACAGAGATCACATCAACCCTGTGGGAGCGAGCCTGCTCGCGATGGCGTCGATGTGAGCGCTACAAATTCCTACGCCATTTATCAACTAAATACAAAGCAACCTAACTATTACGTTGACATTGGCTGCCTAGGCAGTAACATCTCGACATACATTCTCTGCCTAGGCAGCTAATTGGTGGTCAGATGAAACATTTCACCCCGGACGAATTCAAGAATTGCCATCTCGGCCTCCTGCTCGGGCGCGCCGCGTTGCTCAAGGACCGGATCATCGATACGCACATGGAACCCCACGGCATCACCGCCGCGCAGTTCAAAGTGCTGATCATCATCGCCCAGTACGGCGTCGACACCCCGGCCGAGCTGTGCCGCCATCTGTCGCTGGACAGTGGCTCGATGACCCGCATGCTCGATCGTCTGGAACAGAAAGGTTTCCTCGCCCGCCAACGCTCCGACGCTGACCGTCGTCAGGTGCAGCTGGTGCTGACTGAGCAAGGCCAGCAACTGGCTGACCGCCTGCCGGTGATCGGTGCCGATGCCATGAACGAACTGGCCGGCGCGATCACCCCGGAAGAGCTGAGCACCCTGGAGCAGATCCTGAAGAAAATATTGGTGGCAGCCGGTGACTCGATCACGCTGCTGCGGGTAGGTGACAAATGAGCAGCAAAACCTTGCGTACCGGCCTGAGCCTGGTGCTGGCGGCGATTACCCTGGCCGGTTGCGCCAGCTACAGCGGCCTGACCACCGAAGGCCAAAGCCTCGATGCGAAGACCCTCAAGGCCGGCCAATCCCTCAGCGGCGTGACCCTTTCGCCGGCGGCCTGGCCGAAAAGCGATTGGTGGAAAAGCCTCGGCGACCCGCAGCTCGACGGCCTGATCCGCGAAGCCTTGCACGACAGCCCCGACATGCAGATCGCCGACGCCCGTGCCCATCAGGCCAGCGCCGCCGCGTATGCCGCCGACGCTGCGCGGATGCCGACCCTCGATGCCAGCGCCGGCGTCAGCCGTTCGCGCCTGGCCCGTGATCAGGACCCGAGAGGCGAGGGCGATGCGTACTCCACCGTGCGTAACATCGGCGCCAGTTTCAATTACAACTTCGACCTCTGGGGCGGCCAGCGTGACGCCTGGGAAGCCGCACTGGGCCAGGCCCGCGCTGCCGAAGTCGATCAGCAGGCGGCGCAACTGACCCTGTCTGCCGACGTCGCCCGCGCCTACAGCGATCTGGGCCAGGCGCACATCGTTCACGACCTGGCGCAGGAAGACCTCAAGCGCACCAAGCAAATGCTCGACCTGAGCCAGCGGCGCCTGAGCTCTGGCATCGACAGCCAGTACCAGTTCCAGCAAACCGAAAGCCTGGAAGCCACGTCCGAAGCCAGCCTGATCGATGCGGAAAAACGCCTGCAAAGCGCGAAAATCGCCCTGGCGGTGTTGCTCGGCAAAGGCCCGGATCGCGGCAACGACATCGCCCGGCCGAAAATCCTGCAGGCCAGCGCCGTCGCGTTGCCGTCGGTGCTGCCCGCCGAATTGCTCGGCCGTCGTCCGGACCTGGTGGCCGCACGCTGGCGGGTCGAGGCGGCGAGCAAGAACATCGACGCTGGCAAGACCCGTTTCTATCCCAACTTGAACCTCAGCGCCGCCGCCGGTGCCGAATCGTTGTTGGGCGACGCGATGTTCGGTTCCGCCAGCCGTTTCTTCAACATCGCGCCGACGATCTCGGTGCCGATTTTCGACGGTGGCCGCTTGCGTGCCGACCTCGATGCCCGCGACGCCGATTACGACCTCGCGGTGGCCCAGTACAACAAAAGCCTGGTGAAAGCGCTGGGCGATGTCAGCGACACGATCAACCAGTTACGCGATATCGGCCGGCAGATCGGTGCGCAGCAACACGCCACCGACATTGCCCAGGATTCTTACAACACCGTGGTCCAGCGGTACGGTTCCGGTATCGGCAACTACCTGGACGTGCTCAGCATCGAGCAGCAATTGCTCCAGGCCCAGCGTCAGCTGGCCAACCTGAATGCCGAGCAGATCGACCTGTCGATCCAACTGATGCAGGCGCTGGGCGGCGGTTTTCAGGGCGACACCCTGACCGCGGCCAACGCAACCCCAGCCACGCAGCACAACTAATTCAAGGTAATGGTCATGGCCACTGCAGAAAACACACAAACCCCCGGCAACCCACAGGACACCGGCAACCCGCGCAAACGCAAGGTCATGCTGGTGATCCTGGCCATCGTGGTCGTCCTCGCCGGCGTCGGCGTCTGGGGTTATCACGAGTTCTACGGGCGCTGGAACGAAAGCACCGATGACGCTTATGTGAACGGCAACGTGGTGGAAATCACCCCGCTGGTCACCGGCACCGTCGTGAGCATCGGCGCCGACGACGGCGATCTGGTCCATGAAGGCCAGGTGCTGGTGAATTTCGACCCGAACGACGCCGAAGTCGGCCTGCAAAGTGCCCAGGCCAACCTGGCCCGCACCGTGCGCCAGGTTCGTGGCTTGTACAGCAACGTCGACGGCATGAAAGCCCAGGTCAACGCGCAACAGGCTGAAGTGCAGAAGGCCCAAGACAACTTCACCCGGCGGAAAAACCTCGCCGCTGGCGGGGCGATTTCCCAGGAAGAACTGTCCCACGCCCGTGACGACCTGACCTCGGCGCAGAACGCCCTGGCCAACGCCAAACAGCAACTGAAAACCACCAGCGCGCTGGTCGATGACACTGTGGTGTCGTCGCACCCGGACGTGATGGCGGCCGCCGCGCAACTGCGCCAGGCGTACCTGAACAATGCCCGCAGCACCTTGATCGCCCCGGTGACCGGTTACGTGGCCAAGCGCTCGGTGCAACTGGGCCAGCGCGTCCAGCCGGGCACGGCGTTGATGGCGGTGATTCCACTGGATCAGCTGTGGATTGACGCCAACTTCAAGGAAACCCAGCTGCGTGACATGCGCATCGGCCAGCCGGTCGACATCCAGGCCGACCTGTACGGCAGCGATGTGAAATTCAGCGGCACCATCGACAGCCTCGGCGCCGGTACCGGCAGCGCGTTCGCCCTGCTGCCCGCGCAGAACGCCACCGGTAACTGGATCAAGATCGTCCAGCGGGTGCCGGTACGGATTCACATCAACGCCGAAGAACTGGCCAAGCATCCGTTGCGTGTCGGCCTGTCGACCCAGGTCGATGTCAACCTGCGCGACCAGAGCGGTCCGGTGCTGGCGCAACAGCCGCCGCAAAAGGCTTCGTTCAGCACCAATGTCTACGACCGTCAGTTGGCCGAAGCCGACGCGATGATCACCCAGTTGATCCACGACAACAGCGCCGCGGCGAGCAAAACCGCACAGCGCTGACACCCGACCACTGTGTGGGAGCGAGCCTGCTCGCGAAGGTGTGTCAGCCACATTGAAGTCGACTGACACACCTTCGCGAGCAGGCTCGCTCCCACAAGGGTCCAGCTGCGTCTGTAAGGGACGCGGCGCCCATCTGGTTTCAAAGGATTCGCGATGAGCAATAACGCGTCTTTCACGCCGCCCAGCCTGCTGCTAAGCACCATCGGCCTGTCGCTGGCGACGTTCATGCAAGTGCTCGACACCACCATCGCCAACGTGGCGTTGCCGACGATTTCCGGCAACCTCGGCGTGAGTTCGGAGCAGGGCACCTGGGTGATCACTTCGTTCGCCGTGAGCAACGCCATCGCACTGCCGCTGACCGGCTGGCTGAGCCGCCGGTTCGGTGAGGTGAAGCTGTTTCTGTGGGCGACCATACTGTTCGTGCTGGCGTCGTTTCTCTGCGGCATTTCCACCTCGATGCCGGAGCTGATCGGCTTTCGCGTGCTGCAAGGCCTGGTCGCGGGACCGTTGTACCCGATGACCCAAACCCTGCTGATTGCTGTCTATCCACCGGCGAGGCGAGGCATGGCCCTGGCGTTGCTGGCGATGGTCACGGTGGTGGCGCCGATTGCCGGGCCGATTCTCGGGGGCTGGATCACCGACAGCTACAGCTGGCCGTGGATCTTCTTCATCAACGTGCCGATCGGGATCTTCGCGGTGATGGTCGTGCGTCAGCAGCTCAAGGCACGTCCGGTGGAAACCAGTCGTCAGCCGATGGACTACGTCGGTTTGATCACGCTGATCATCGGCGTCGGCGCGTTGCAGGTGATCCTCGACAAGGGCAACGACCTCGACTGGTTCGAATCCAACTTCATCCTCATCGGCGCGGCGATTTCAGTGATTGCGCTGGCGGTGTTCGTGATCTGGGAAATGACCGACCAGCACCCGGTGGTCAACCTGCGGCTGTTCGCCTACCGCAACTTCCGCATCGGCACGCTGGTGCTGGTCCTGGGGTATGCCGGGTTCTTCGGGATCAACCTGATCCTGCCGCAATGGCTGCAAACCCAGATGGGTTACACGGCAACGTGGGCCGGCCTGGCGGTGGCACCGATCGGGATCCTGCCGGTGTTGATGTCGCCGTTTGTCGGCAAGTACGCGCACAAGTTCGACCTGCGGCTGTTGGCGGGGCTGGCGTTCCTGGCGATTGGCCTGAGCTGCTTCATGCGTGCCGGGTTCACCAGCGAAGTCGACTTCCAGCACATCGCCCTGGTGCAACTGTTCATGGGCATTGGCGTGGCGCTGTTCTTCATGCCGACCTTGAGCATCCTGATGTCGGACCTGCCGCCAAGCCAGATCGCCGATGGCGCAGGCCTCGCGACGTTCCTGCGGACCCTGGGCGGTAGCTTTGCGGCGTCGTTGACCACCTGGATCTGGATTCGCCGGGCGGATCAGCATCATGCCTACATGAGCGAAAGCATCAGCACCTACGAACCGGCCACCCGCGAGGCGCTGAATGCGCTGGGCGGCGCGAGCAACCCGGCGTATGCGCAGCTGGACCATGTGCTGACCAGTCAGGCGTACATGCTCTCCACCGTGGATTACTTCACGTTGCTGGGGTGGGCGTTCATGGGGTTGATCGTGATTGTCTGGCTGGCGAAGCCGCCGTTCGCGGCAAAAGCCGGACCAGCGGCCTCCGGCCACTAAGCAAAACACAATCCCCACTGTGGGAGCGAGCCTGCTCGCGATGGTGTGTCAGCCACATTGATGTCAACTGACACACCATCGCGAGCAGGCTCGCTCCCACAGTGGGGTTTGTGTTGGGTAGTTAGATTGTGGGTGCTGCGAGTTGTGGCGGCGGGGCGAAGTCGAACGGCGCCAACGCAAACCCGCTTTCATCCACCTGCAACGCCCATCCTTGACGGTCCCAATCCCCCAGCACGATGCGCTTGGCCGCTTGCTCGCCAATCTGCAACTTGTGGATGGCCGGTCGGTGGGTGTGCCCGTGGATCAACGTTTTCACGCCATGGGCCTGCATCACCCGCGGCACTTCTTCCGGCGTGACATCGACGATGTCATTGGCCTTCATCCGCGTTTGCGCTCGACTCTCGCTGCGCAGTTTGCGCGCCAGCTTATGCCGGGTGCTCAACGGCAGATGCCGCAAGATGAACAGGGTAATCGGGTTGCGCAGGTAGCGACGCAGCTTCATGTACGCCACGTCGCGGGTGCAGAGGCTGTCGCCGTGCATCAGCAGCACCGGCTCGCCGTAGAACTGCACGACACTCGGGTCCTTCAGCAGGGTGCAGCCGGCCTGTTTGCAGAAGGCCTGGCCGAGCATGAAGTCGCGATTGCCGTGCATCAGAAAAATCGCCGTGCCGCTGTCGCTGAGTTCGCGCAGGGCCTGGCAGATGGAACGCTGGAAGGGTGTCATGGCATCGTCGCCAATCCACGCCTCGAAAAAGTCGCCGAGGATGTACAACGCACTCGCCGAGCGGGCGCGTCCGGCGAGCAAATCCAGAAACGCCCGGGTAATGTCCGGGCGCTCCTCTTCCAGATGCAAGTCTGAAATCAGCAATATCACTCAATGATCTCGGCTTTCTCGATGATCACGTCGTCTGCTGGTACGTCCTGGTGGCCGGACTTCATAGTGGTGGAAACGCCTTTGATCTTGTCGACAACGTCGGTGCCTTCAACGACTTTGCCGAACACTGCGTAGCCCCAGCCCTGAGTGGTCTTGGCGCTGTGGTTCAGGAAGCTGTTGTCAGCGACGTTGATGAAGAACTGGGCGGAAGCCGAATGCGGCTCCATGGTGCGGGCCATGGCGACGGTGTACTTCTCGTTCGGCAGGCCGTTGTCGGCTTCGTTCTGGATGCTTGGGCGCTTGTCTTTCTTTTCTTTCATGCCTGGCTCGAAACCGCCGCCCTGGATCATGAAGTTACCGATGACGCGGTGGAAAACAGTGTTTTCGTAGTGACCGGCTTTGACGTATTCGATGAAGTTGGCAACGGTCAGCGGTGCCTTTTCAGCGTTCAGTTCCAGGACGATGTCGCCATGGTTGGTGGTCAGTTTGACTTGGGTCATGATCGGTACTCTTTGATGAATTCGTGGGTTTCAGGGCGTTACTGCCCCCAACCGGTCCGGCCGTTGAAGGCCGAGTTGCGCAGTTTAGCGCGACAGGCGCCAATTTCGAGGCTGTTTTTCAATTGCAGCCGATTAAATGCAGCCGTTTTCGGGCCTGCTCTGTCAGCGACTTCACGGCTTCGGCTATGATAGCGGCTTTGTTTTATCAGGCCCGTGTTCCGGCCGCGCACTTGTACGTTCAAGGATCCTATGAGCAAGCCCACTGTCGACCCTACCTCGAATTCCAAGACCGGCCCTGCCGTGCCGGTCAATTTCCTGCGCCCGATCATCCAGGCGGACCTGGACTCGGGTAAGCACACGCAGATCGTCACCCGTTTCCCGCCTGAGCCCAACGGCTACCTGCACATCGGTCACGCCAAGTCGATCTGTGTGAACTTCGGTCTGGCCCAGGAATTTGGCGGCGTCACCCACCTGCGTTTCGACGACACCAACCCGGCCAAGGAAGACCAGGAATACATCGACGCGATCGAAAGCGACGTCAAATGGCTGGGCTTCCAATGGTCCGGCGAAGTGCGCTATGCCTCGCAGTATTTCGACCAGTTGCACGACTGGGCCGTCGAGCTGATCAAGGCCGGCAAGGCCTATGTCGACGACCTGAGCCCTGAACAGGCCAAGGAATATCGCGGCACGCTGACCGAGCCGGGCCGCAACAGCCCGTTCCGTGATCGCAGCGTCGAAGAAAACCTCGACTGGTTCGCCCGCATGCGTGCCGGCGAGTTCCCGGACGGCGCACGTGTGCTGCGGGCCAAGATCGACATGGCCTCGCCGAACATGAACCTGCGCGACCCGATCATGTACCGCATCCGTCACGCGCATCACCACCAGACCGGCGACAAGTGGTGCATCTACCCGAACTATGACTTCACCCACGGTCAGTCGGACGCCATCGAAGGCATCACCCACTCGATCTGCACCCTGGAGTTCGAAAGCCATCGTCCGCTGTACGAGTGGTTCCTCCAGAACCTGCCGGTGCCGGCGAACCCGCGCCAGTACGAATTCAGCCGCCTGAACCTGAACTACACCATCACCAGCAAGCGCAAGCTCAAGCAGCTTGTGGACGAGAAACACGTTCACGGCTGGGACGATCCACGCATGTCGACGCTGTCGGGCTTCCGCCGTCGCGGCTACACTCCGGCGTCGATCCGCAATTTCTGCGACATGGTCGGCACCAACCGTTCCGACGGCGTGGTCGATTTCGGCATGCTCGAGTTCAGCATCCGTCAGGACCTCGACGCGAACGCCCCGCGCGCCATGTGTGTGCTGCGGCCGTTGAAAGTCGTGATCACCAACTACCCGGAAGACAAGGTCGATCACCTCGAACTGCCTCGTCACCCGCAAAAAGAAGAACTCGGCGTGCGCAAGCTGCCGTTCGCCCGTGAAATCTACATCGACCGCGATGACTTCATGGAAGAGCCACCAAAGGGCTACAAGCGCCTGGAGCCGAACGGCGAAGTGCGCCTGCGTGGCAGCTACGTGATCCGTGCCGACGAAGCGATCAAGGACGCCGATGGCAACATAGTCGAACTGCGTTGCTCGTACGATCCGGAAACCCTGGGCAAGAACCCTGAAGGCCGCAAGGTCAAGGGCGTGATTCACTGGGTACCGGCAGCGGCCAGCATCGAGTGCGAAGTGCGTCTGTACGATCGCCTGTTCCGCTCGCCGAACCCTGAAAAGGCCGAAGACAGCGCCAGTTTCCTGGACAACATCAACCCTGACTCCCTGCAAGTACTCACTGGTTGTCGTGCCGAGCCTTCGTTGGGCGATGCACAGCCGGAAGACCGTTTCCAGTTCGAGCGCGAAGGTTACTTCTGCGCGGATATCAAGGACTCGAAACCAGGTGCTCCGGTATTCAACCGTACCGTGACCTTGCGTGATTCGTGGGGCCAGTGATTCAAGGAACCTCTAACGTGCTTTCGATCTACAACACGCTCACCAAGAGCAAAGAAGTATTCAAACCGCTGGATGGCAACAATGTGCGCATGTACGTCTGCGGGATGACCGTGTACGACTACTGCCACATTGGCCACGGCCGCAGCATGGTCGCGTTTGACCTGGTGACCCGCTGGTTGCGGTTCAGCGGTTATAACCTGACGTATGTGCGCAACATCACCGACATTGAAGACAAGATCATCAATCGGGCCAAGGAGAACGGCGAGCCGTTCGACGTGCTGACCGAGCGCATGATCACCGCGATGCACGAGGACGAGGCGCGCCTCAACATCCTCAAGCCGGACATGGAACCGCGGGCCACCGATCACATCGCTGGCATGCAGAGCATGATCCAGACCCTGATCGACAAGGGTTACGCCTACGCTCCGGGCAATGGCGACGTGTACTACCGCGTCGCCAAGTTCATGGGCTACGGCAAGCTGTCGCGCAAGAAGATCGAAGACCTGCGCATCGGCGCGCGCATTGAAGTCGACGAGTCCAAGCAGGACCCGCTGGACTTCGTGCTGTGGAAAGGCGCCAAGCCGGGCGAGCCGAGCTGGTCTTCGCCGTGGGGCGACGGTCGTCCGGGCTGGCACATCGAGTGCTCGGTGATGTCGACCTGCTGCCTGGGCGACACCTTCGACATTCATGGTGGCGGCAGCGACCTCGAGTTCCCGCACCACGAAAACGAAATCGCCCAGAGCGAAGCGGCCACCGGCAAGACCTACGCCAACGCGTGGATGCATTGCGGCATGATTCGCATCAATGGCGAGAAGATGTCCAAGTCCTTGAACAACTTCTTCACCATTCGCGACGTGCTGGAAAAGTACCACCCGGAAGTCGTGCGTTACCTGCTGGTATCGAGCCACTACCGCAGCGCGATCAACTATTCGGAAGACAACCTCAAGGACGCCAAAGGCGCACTCGAGCGTTTCTACCATGCGTTGAAAGGCCTGCCGACCGTCGCGCCTGCTGGCGGCGAAGCGTTCGTCGAGCGTTTCACCCAGGTGATGAACGACGACTTCGGCACGCCGGAAGCCTGCGCGGTGCTGTTCGAGATGGTGCGCGAGATCAACCGTCTGCGCGAGAGCGATCTCGATGCGGCGGCCGGTCTGGCGGCGCGTCTGAAGGAACTCGCCAGTGTGTTGGGCGTGTTGCAGCTTGAGGCCGATGACTTCCTGCAGGCCGGCGCCGAAGGGCGTGTGGATGCGGCTGAGGTTGATGCGCTGATCGCTGCGCGTCTGGCGGCACGTGCCGGCAAGGACTGGGCGGAATCCGACCGTATCCGCGACCAGCTCACCGCCATGGGCGTGGTGCTGGAAGACGGCAAGGGTGGGACTACCTGGCGTCTGGCTGACTGATTGCTGTGTTGGCTACAAACAAAACCCGCCTTGTGCGGGTTTTTGTTTTTTTGGTGGTTTAAGGCTGCGGTGTCTGGACAGGCGCTATCGCCAGCAAGCTGGCTCCTACAGTGTGCGAGTCGTACACAACATTTGCGTACGACGCGAACCTGTAGGAGCCGGCTTGCTGGCGATTGACCGCGCAGCGGTCAGTTCTCTGATTGACGCAACCTTTTGTAGAGGGTATTGCGACTAACCCCAAGCCGCCGCGCCAGATGGGAAATATTGCCCCCAGCCGCCTGCAACTGCCGATTCAAATCCTCCACATCATTCAAATCCACCGCCAACGGCTCATCCACCTCGACCGGTTCCATCTCCAGGTCGACAAAAAAATCATCCGGCAAATGTTCCGGTCGCACCGGTTGTTCCTCGGCCATGGCCAGGGCCACTTGCATCACGCTGCTGACCTGACGCAAATTCCCCGGCCACGGATGGCGGTCGAACAACTCCAACACCTCCCGGCTCAACCCGGCCCACTGCGACGGTTCGCGGTGCTGTTCCCACAGCCGTTTGAACAGCGCCTGTTTGTCGCTGCGTTCACGCAACGGCGGCAACTCCAGGGTCAAGCCGCCAATGCGGTAATAAAGGTCTTCACGGAAGCGGCCGAGTTGTACCTGTTCGCGCAACGAACGGTTGGTCGCCGAGATGATGCGAATGTCCACCGGGAACAGCTCGCTGCTGCCCACCGGCTGCACGCAACGTTCCTGCAACACCCGCAACAGCCGCGCCTGTGTCGGCAACGGCATGTCACCAATTTCGTCGAGAAACAGCGTGCCCTTGTCGGCCTTGCGGATCAGGCCGATGCTGCCTTTCTGATTGGCGCCGGTGAACGCGCCTTTCTCGTAGCCAAACAGCTCGGACTCCACCAGTTCGGCGGGGATCGCCGCGCAGTTGACGGCAATGAACGCCTGTTTGCTGCGGGAACTGGCTTGATGCAGTGCCTTGACGAACACTTCCTTGCCGACCCCAGTTTCGCCGTGGATCAACAGGGGAATATCCTTTTCCAGCAGGCGCTCGGCCTGGCGCACGGCTTTTTCCACGCGGCTGTCGCCGAAGTGCAGGGTATTGAGGCTGATCGCGGCGGGGCCGGGCGTCACCACGGCGGGCTCGGCGAACACTCGGGCCTGAATCGGCGCCTGCTTCGGCCGCCTCAGCAGGCACTGGAAGCGGTTGCGTCCCGAGGCCTGGAGGGAGAAGGGCAGGCCATCCGGCTGATTCAACAGCTCCAGCAACGAGACCTTGAACAGGCTCTCGACACTGACCCGCGACAGGCTGATGCCCAGCAGATTGTCGGCGCGGCGATTGGCCGAGAGCACCTGGCCGGTCTCATCGAAAATCAGCAACCCCGCCCATTGGCTGTCGAGGTTGTTCAACCCGGTGTTGAAGGTCAGTTGAAAGTGTTGGCCATGGAACAGGTTGAGGATCAGCCGGTTTTCCACGGTCTGGCTCATCATCTTGACCATGCCGAGGGTGTGGGACGGCGGCAGGTAGCTGTCGCTGGACACGTCCAGCACCGCGATCACCTTGCGTTCGGCATCGAAAATCGGCGCGGCGGAACCGGTCATGAAGCGGTTGGCCTTGAGGAAGTGTTCGTCGTGCTCGATGTGCACCGCCTGCTCACAGGCCAGTGCGGTGCCGATCGCATTGGTGCCGCTGCAACGCTCCATCCAGCTCGCGCCGGCGCTGAAACCGCGGGTCAGGCTCGGCTCGATGAAGCGTTGAGTGCCCCATGAAGTCAGGACCTGGCCCTGATTGTCGGCGAGCATGATCAGGCAGTTGGAGTTGCTCAGGATGTTTTCGTAGTAGGGCAAGACTTCCTGGTGCGTGGTCTGCACCAGTGAATGCTGGCGCTCCAGCAACTGCGCGATGTCCGCCGCTGGCAGTTGATCGAACGCCGGGGTGCTCTGGTGATCAAGGCCGAACGCGCGGCAACGTGACCAGGAGTCCTGGATGATGGCGTCGTGGGACAAAACGGGGGCAGGTGCGGCCATTACAGTCAGCCTCTGAATAACGCTTTTATTGTTGTTATGGGTGTTCCTCCTGTGGGAGCGAGCCTGCTCGCGATGGCGGTGGATCAGTCGACATCAAATTGACTGACCCACCGCCATCGCGAGCAGGCTCGCTCCCACAGGTACTGCGATTCTGTGCCTTGCGCCTTGCAGGAGCCAGCGTGAACAGTCCGTAGAGTGTTGTTCACTATTGTTCATTGTCAACGGTTCGATTGTTCAATTGTTCAGGTGAAGTTGTTCATTTCTGTTCAGCTACGAAAGCCGGTTTGCCCTGAGCTTGAACATTTCCAAGTCAGATCAACCACTTGCAATTTCTGGCACGAAACTCGCTCTACTGCTCCGGTCGCTTGACTCCAATAATAAAAAGGCCGAGCCATGTCACTCACTCTGGAGCACGTTAGCCGCACCGTCGAGGGTCAGACCTGGATCGACGATGCGTGCCTTAGTTTTGAACCCGGATCCTTCAACGTTTTGCTGGGCCGCACGCTGTCCGGCAAAACCAGTCTCATGCGCCTGATGGCGGGCCTGGACAAGCCCGACAGCGGCCGCATCCTGATGAACGGAGTCGACGTCACCCAGCGCCCGGTGCGTTTGCGCAACGTGTCGATGGTTTATCAGCAATTCATCAATTACCCGACCATGACGGTGTTCGAGAACATCGCCTCGCCGTTGCGCCAGGCCGGTGTGTCCAACGAACTGATCCAGAGCAAAGTGCTGGAAACCGCGAAGATGCTGCGCATCGAGAAGTTTCTCCAGCGCTATCCGCTGGAACTCTCCGGCGGTCAGCAGCAGCGCACGGCGATGGCACGGGCGCTGGTCAAGGACGCCGAACTGATCCTGTTCGACGAGCCGCTGGTCAACCTCGACTACAAGTTGCGCGAAGAACTTCGTCAGGAAATGCGCGAGCTGTTCAAGGCGCGGCACACCATTGCGATCTACGCCACCACCGAACCCAACGAAGCGCTGGCCCTGGGCGGCACCACGACCATTCTTCACGAAGGCCGGGTGATCCAGAGCGGCAAGTCGTCCGAGGTCTATCACCAGCCGCAAACGGTGCTGGCGGCGGAATTGTTCTCCGAACCGCCGATCAACCTGATGCCGGGGCGGATTGCCGGCAACGAAGTCAGCTTCGCCAATTTCGTGCACTTCCCGTTGAACGTGGATTTGCGCCCGGTGGGTGAGGGCGAGTTCCGCTTCGGCGTGCGCCCCAGCCATATCTCGCTGGTGCCGAGCAACGACGATGACCTCGAACTGGCGGTGACCGTCGAGGTCGCCGAGATCAGCGGCTCGGAAACCTTCCTCCACGTGCGCAACGAGCATTTCCTGCTGGTGCTGCATTTGCCCGGGGTTCACGAATACGACGTCGATGCGCCGATTCGCATCTATATCCCGACCCATAAACTGTTTGTGTTCGATGCGCAGGGGCGGCTGGTCCAGGCGCCCGGTCGCCGCATCGCGAGGGTTGCCTGATGGCCGAAATCCGTTTGCAGAACCTCGCCCACAGCTACACCCGCACACCAAGCGGTCCCGAGGATTACGCGATCCGCGAGATGGACCACATCTGGGAGCAGGGCGGCGCCTATGCCTTGCTCGGCCCGTCGGGCTGCGGCAAATCGACTTTGCTCAACATCATTTCCGGGTTGCTCAGCCCGTCCCAGGGCCATGTCCTGTTCGACGGCAAGGCGGTCAACGACCTGACCCCGGAGAAGCGCAACATCGCCCAGGTTTTCCAGTTTCCGGTGGTCTACGACACCATGACGGTGTTCGACAACCTGGCCTTTCCGCTGCGCAACCAGGGCATGGCCGAAGCGAAAATCCACAGCAAGGTGCAGGAAATCGCCGAGGTCCTGGACCTTCAGTCGCTGCTGAGCAAAAAGGCGCGCAACCTCACCGCCGACGAAAAACAGAAAGTCTCGATGGGCCGCGGGCTGGTGCGCGATGACGTATCGGCGATCCTCTTCGATGAACCGCTGACGGTGATTGACCCGCACCTGAAGTGGAAGCTGCGGCGCAAGCTCAAGCAGATCCACGAGCAGTTCAACATCACCATGGTCTACGTCACCCACGATCAGCTGGAGGCCTCGACCTTCGCCGACAAGATCGCGGTGATGTACGGCGGGCAGATCGTGCAGTTCGGTACGCCACGGGAATTGTTCGAACGGCCGAGCCATACCTTCGTCGGTTATTTCATTGGCAGCCCGGGGATGAACCTGATCGACGTGCAGCCGCAACGGGGCGGTGTCGGGTTCGCCTCGACGCATTTGCCATTGTCCGACGCGCAACTGCAACGCATCGCCGAGTCCGAGTGGAAAACCCTGAAGGTCGGGATCCGTCCGGAGTTCGTGCATGTGTGGGACGAGCCGTTTGACGACGCAATGCAGGCCAAGGTCGTACACGTCGAAGACCTCGGCACCTACAAAATCATGACCCTGAACCTCGACGGCGTGCCGTTGAAAGTGCGGTTGGCGGAAGACAAACCGGTGCCGGAGGGTACGGCGTACATCAGTTTTCCGGCGCAGTGGTTGATGGTTTACGCCGACGATTACCTGCTGGAGGTGCTGTCATGAACAAGGTGCAGAACAACAAGGCCTGGTGGCTGGTCCTGCCGGTGTTTTTGCTGGTGGCGTTCAGTGCGGTGATCCCGATGATGACCGTGGTCAACTATTCGGTGCAGGACATCTTCGACCAGTCCAGCCGCTACTTCGTCGGTGCCGACTGGTACAAGCAGGTGTTGCTCGACCCACGGCTGCACGACTCGCTGCTGCGCCAGTTCATCTATTCCGGCTGCGTGTTGCTGATCGAAATCCCGCTGGGCATCGCCATCGCCCTGACCATGCCGACCAAGGGCCGCTGGTCTTCGCTGGTGCTGATTATCCTGGCGATTCCGCTGCTGATTCCGTGGAACGTGGTCGGGACGATCTGGCAGATCTTCGGCCGGGCCGACATTGGCCTGCTCGGTTCGACCCTCAATGCGATGGGCATCAACTATAACTACGCGGCCAACACCATGGACGCCTGGGTCACGGTGCTGGTGATGGACGTGTGGCACTGGACGTCGCTGGTGGCGCTGTTGTGCTTCTCCGGGTTGCGGGCGATTCCGGACGTGTATTACCAGGCGGCGCGGATCGACCGGGCCTCGGCCTGGGCGGTGTTCCGGCACATCCAGTTGCCCAAGCTCAAGAGCGTGTTGCTGATCGCGGTGATGCTGCGCTTCATGGACAGTTTCATGATCTACACCGAGCCGTTCGTGCTCACGGGCGGTGGGCCGGGCAATGCCACGACCTTCCTCAGCCAGACCCTGACGCAAATGGCGATCGGCCAGTTCGACCTCGGCCCGGCGGCGGCTTTCTCGCTGGTGTACTTCCTGATCATCCTGTTGGTGTCCTGGCTGTTCTACACCGCCATGACTCACTCTGACGCCAACCGCTGAGGCCCATCATGAGCAAGAGAAAGCTGATCCCACTGCTGATCTACATCCTGTTCCTGCTGGTGCCGATCTACTGGCTGCTGAACATGTCCTTCAAGAGCAACACCGAAATCCTCAGCGGCCTGACGTTGTTTCCGCAGGATTTCACCTTCGCCAACTACAAGGTGATCTTCACTGATCCGGCCTGGTACACCGGTTACCTCAACTCGCTGTATTACGTGAGCCTGAACACGGTGATCTCCCTGAGCGTAGCGTTGCCGGCGGCGTATGCGTTCTCGCGTTATCGCTTCCTCGGCGACAAGCACCTGTTCTTCTGGCTGCTGACCAACCGCATGGCGCCACCGGCAGTGTTTTTGCTGCCGTTCTTCCAGCTGTATTCCTCGATCGGTCTGTTCGACACCCACATCGCCGTGGCGTTGGCCCATTGCCTGTTCAACGTGCCGCTGGCGGTGTGGATCCTGGAAGGCTTCATGTCCGGTGTTCCGAAGGAAATCGACGAAACCGCCTACATTGATGGCTACAGTTTTCCCAAGTTCTTCGTGAAGATTTTCGTACCGCTGATTGGCTCGGGGATCGGTGTGACGGCGTTCTTCTGCTTCATGTTTTCCTGGGTCGAGTTGTTGCTGGCGCGGACGCTGACGTCGGTCAACGCCAAGCCGATCGCGGCGGTGATGACCCGCACGGTCTCGGCGTCAGGCATCGATTGGGGTGTGCTGGCAGCGGCGGGGGTGTTGACCATCCTGCCGGGCATGCTGGTGATCTGGTTTGTTCGCAACCACGTGGCCAAGGGCTTTGCCCTGGGCCGGGTATGAGGAACTGATGATGGAATGGATGAGCTGGACGGTCCCCACTGCGGCGTTCTTCATCGTCATTGGCCTGATTCTTGTGGGCATGACGACCTGGGAACTGCGTTCGCCGAGCGTTCTTCGGCGTGGTTTGTTGCCGATTGCCACCACCCGTGGCGATCGGCTGTTTATCGGTCTTCTCGGCAGCGCCTACCTGCATTTGCTGGTAATCGGCGTCACCGACTGGAGCATCTGGGTAGCGTCCGCGTTGTCCCTGGTGTGGCTGTTGGCTGTGATGCGTTGGGGCTAGTCGAATCGCTCGGCAATGTTGCTCCGAAACTCAATAAGGAGGTCTCTATGTTCGACAAAAACAATAAGCTGCGACATAGCATTTCATTGGCAGCCATGCTGGCACTCAGCGGTTTGAGCGCTTCGGCCTGGGCCGATGCCTATGAAGAAGCCGCAAAAAAATGGATCGGCAGTGAGTTCAAGCCGTCCACCCTGACGGCCGAACAACAACTGGCGGAACTGAAGTGGTTCATCAAGGCCGCGGAGCCGTTTCGCGGGATGGACATCAAGGTTGTCTCGGAAACCCTGACCACCCACGAGTATGAGTCCAAGGTGCTGGCCAAGGCCTTCACCGAGATCACCGGGATCAAGCTGACCCACGACCTGCTGCAAGAGGGCGATGTGGTTGAAAAACTGCAGACCGTGATGCAGTCGGACAAGAGCATCTATGACGGCTGGGTCAACGACTCCGACCTGATCGGTACGCACTTCCGCTACGGCAAGACCGAAGCGATCACCGACCTGATGGCCAATGAAGGTAAAAACTTCACTTCGCCGACCCTGGACCTCAAGGACTTCATCGGCCTTTCCTTCACCACCGCTCCCGACGGCAAGCTGTATCAATTGCCCGACCAGCAATTCGCCAACCTGTACTGGTTCCGTGCCGACTGGTTCGAGCGTCCGGAGCTGAAAGCCAAGTTCAAGGAAAAGTACGGCTACGAGTTGGGCGTTCCGGTGAACTGGTCGGCCTATGAAGACATTGCCAAATTCTTCAGCGAAGACGTCAAGGAAATCGACGGCAAGCGGGTTTACGGGCACATGGACTACGGCAAGAAAGACCCGTCCCTGGGCTGGCGCTTCACCGATGCCTGGTTCTCCATGGCCGGTGGCGGCGACAAGGGCTTGCCTAACGGCTTGCCGGTGGACGAGTGGGGTATCCGTGTTGAGGATTGCCACCCGGTCGGTTCCAGCGTGACTCGCGGTGGCGACACCAACGGCCCGGCGGCGGTGTTCGCCACCACCAAATACGTCGACTGGCTCAAGGCCTACGCACCACCGGAAGCTGCGGGCATGACCTTCTCCGAATCCGGTCCGGTGCCGTCCCAGGGCAACATCGCCCAGCAGATCTTCTGGTACACCGCCTTCACCGCCGACATGACCAAACCGGGACTGCCAGTGGTCAACGCCGATGGCACGCCGAAATGGCGCATGGCGCCTTCGCCACGCGGTCCGTATTGGGAAGAGGGCATGAAGCTGGGTTATCAGGACGTGGGTTCGTGGACGTTCATGAAGTCCACGCCTGAGAAGCAAAAACTCGCCGCGTGGCTCTATGCGCAGTTCGTGACCTCGAAAACCGTGTCCCTGAAGAAAACCATCGTCGGCCTGACACCGATCCGCGAATCGGACATCAACTCTCAAGCGATGACCGACCTCGCACCGAAACTCGGTGGCCTGGTGGAGTTCTACCGCAGCCCGGCCCGCGTGCAATGGACCCCGACCGGGACCAACGTGCCGGACTATCCACGTCTGGCGCAACTGTGGTGGAGCCACATCGCCGAAGCCGCCAGCGGCGACAAAACCCCGCAACAGGCACTGGACGGGCTGGCCAAGGACCAGGACGCAATCATGTCCCGCCTGGAACGCTCGAAAGCACAAGCCACCTGCGCCCCGAAAATGAACCCAGAGCGCGACGCGCAATACTGGTTCGACCAACCGGGCGCACCAAAACCGAAACTGGCCAACGAAAAGCCGAAAGGCGAAACCGTGAGCTACAACGAACTGCTGAAGTCGTGGGCAGACGCGCGTAAGTGATGGTTGGGTTGTGACAGAAGAACGGCACCGGAAGGTGCCGTTTTTTTTCGTGCCTGTTCCAGTGTCAGCCGACGCGATTACCCAGTTGAAAACGTTCCCCTGTAGGAGCCGGCTTGCTGCGGGCGGCGTTCCGACGATGGCGTCCTTTCAGGCAATAAATGCGTCGACTGACACACTGCTATCGTCGGAACGCCGCCCGCAGCAAGCCGGCTCCTACAAGGATTGGATTCACACGTTCAAAACTGTAGGAGCCAGCTTGCTGGCGATGGACGTCAACGATGACGCGGGCTGCCTGAATCAACGCGGTGTCTGGGCGTTTTTCGCCAGCAAGCTGGCTCCTACAGGGAATCGCGTACGCTTTTGATCTCCACCACTCATCAGGCCGAGCGTTAGCTCGCCTTCAGCTTTTGATCTTGCGGTGCACGCCCCCTCGAGAGGCCCACGGAGCAGGACCGGAGCGAGGGCATGGCGAGCCTAAGCGAGCCACCGAACGAAAGGGGCAAAAGCCCTTGGTTACTTGGGGCCTGGCGGCGTTCCGTGCTTCCAAGTGACTCGCCGTAAGGGCGAAACCAATAGCCGCCATAACCGCAGAAATGGATATGCCCCCCATCCAAAACCCCAAACGCAAAAACGGCACCCGAAGGTGCCGTTTCTGTTTTCTACCAAATACCGCTAAACGATCAACCCGCCAACCCGGCTTGTTGCACCAGAACCAGCAACGGCTGCGGATACAGCCCGAGGAAGAACGCCAGAGCAGCGATGGCCAGCAGCATCACACCGCCCGCACGCTGTTCCCAATGCAGTTGCGCATCGTGGCGACGCAGGTTCGGTTCGATCAGGTACAAAGTGACCATCACACGCAGGTAGTAGAACACGCCGATGGCGCTGCCCAGTACCAGGGAACCGACCAGCCACCATTGGTGCGACTCGACACCGGTAGCAATGATGTAGAACTTGCCGATGAAGCCCGCGGTCAGCGGGATACCGGCCAGGGACAGCATCATCACGGTCAGGACGGCGGTCAGGTACGGACGGCGCCAGAACAGGCCGCGGTATTCGTACAGGGCATCCGCGTCACGGCCGTTGTACGGCGAGGACATCAGGGTAATCACGCCGAAGGCGCCGAGGCTGGTGATCACGTAGGTGACCAGGTACACGCCGATGGCTTCCACGGCCAGACCCTTGCTCGCCACCAGAGCGATCAGCAGGTAGCCGAAGTGCGCGATGGACGAGTAACCCAGCAGACGCTTGAGGTTGCTCTGGGTCAGGGCCAGCAGGTTACCGAACAGGATCGAGGCGATGGCGATGATGGTCAGCACGTCGCTGAGCACACCGCTGCTCGCCGCTGGCGAGATCTGGAACAGACGCACCATCACCGCGAACACGGCGACTTTCGAAGCGGTCGCCAGGAACGCGGCCACTGGTGCCGGCGCACCTTCGTAAACGTCCGGGGTCCAGAGGTGGAACGGTACCAGCGACAGTTTGAACGCCAGGCCGATCAGCATCATGCCCAGGCCCATCTGTGCCAGCGAGCTCGGCAGACCGGTGGCCGCGAGGGCCTGGCCGATACCGACGAAGCTCAGGCTGCCGGAATCGGCGTAGAGCAGGGCCATACCGAACAACAGGAACGCCGAACCGGCGGCCGACAGCACCATGTACTTGATACCGGCTTCAAGCGAACGCTTGTTGAAGAAGGCGTACGCCACCAGACCGTAGACCGGCACCGACAGCAGTTCCAGACCGATGAACAACCCGGCCAGGTGCTGCGCGCTGACCAGAACCAGGCCACCGGCGGCGGCCATCAGGATCAGCAGGTACAGTTCTTCGCGGTTGCCTGGGTAACCCGAACCGCCATCGCCGAGGTAGGCGTGGGCGAGGGTCACACAGGCGAGGGTGGCGACCAGGATCAGCGCCATGTACAAGCAGGCAAAGCTATCGATCTGCAGCAACGGGGTCACGGCCAATGGCGCGACTTTCAGGGCTGGCAGGATCGACAGCAACGCCAGGTTCAAACCCGCCACGGATATCAGGAAGGTCTGCGAGTGGTTGCGGCGCCAGGCAATCGCCAGCATCACCACGATGATCGTGGCGCTGGTGATCAACAACGGCGCTAGCGCGATAAAGTGTTGAGTCGTGAATTCCATAGCGCTCTTACCGGGCCGAAGCGAGTTGAGTGAAGGCGGTGCCGAGCCATTGCTGCACGCCATGCATCGTCGCAGCAGAGGTATCGAGGAACGGTTGCGGGTACACGCCGATGTAGATCAGCAGTGCCGCAAGCCCGACCACCATGATCAGTTCGCGAGCATCCATGCCATGCAGCACCGCGTCCGATTTGGACGGGCCGAAGTAGGCACGGTGGATCATGATCAGCGAGTAGACCGAACCGAACACCAGGCCCGACGTGGCGATCACGGTGATCCATGGGGCCGCGGCGAAGGTGCCGATCAGGATCAGGAACTCGCCGACGAAGTTACCGGTACCCGGCAAGCCCAGCGACGCGGCGGCGAAGAACAGGCTGATGGCCGGCAGGTAAGCGATCTTCGACCACAGGCCACCCATTTCACGCATGTCGCGGGTGTGGGTGCGTTCGTACAGTTGACCACTCAGGATAAACAGTGCGGCTGCCGAAACACCGTGCGCCAGCATCTGCATCACCGCGCCCTGCAGCGCCAGTTGGCTGCCGGAGTAGATGCCGATCAGGACGAAGCCCATGTGGGAAACGGACGAGAAGGCGATCAGACGCTTGATGTCGGTTTGTGCGAAGGCCAGGAAAGCACCGTAGAAAATCCCGATCAGACCGAGGGTCATGGCGATCGGCGCGAACTCGGCCGAGGCATTCGGGAACAGCGGCAGGGCGAAACGCAGCAGACCGTAAGCAGCGGTTTTCAACAAGATACCGGCCAGGTCGACGGAACCTGCGGTCGGTGCCTGGGCGTGAGCGTCAGGCAACCAGGAGTGGAACGGTACGACGGGCAGCTTGACCGCGAAGGCGATGAAGAAGCCGAGCATCAGGATGTACTCGGTGGTCAGCGACATCTTGGTTTTCAACAGATCGGCGTAGTTGAAGGTAATCACGCCGGTGTCGTTGAAGTTGACCAGAACCAGACCGAGGATCGCCACCAGCATGATCAGGCCGGAAGCCTGAGTGAAGATGAAGAACTTGGTCGCCGCGTAGATCCGGGTTTTCTTGCCGTCCGAAGAACTGTGACCCCAGAGCGCGATGAGGAAGTACATCGGCACCAGCATCATTTCCCAGAAGAAGAAGAACATGAACAGGTCGAGGGCGAGGAACACGCCGACGACACCGCCCAGGATCCACATCAGGTTCAGGTGGAAGAAGCCAACGTGACGTTGAATCTCTTTCCACGAGCAGAGGACCGACAGCACACCGAGCAGACCGGTCAGCAGGATCATCAGCAGCGACAGGCCGTCGAGGGCCAGGTGCACGCTGATGCCAAAGCGCTGGATCCAGATGTGCTTGAACTCAAGCACCCAGGTCGGATCGGCGCCAGGCGCCGGTGCAAACGAATAATTCCCGTGGGCCCACAGCCAGAGGCCGAGCGCGAGTTCCAGGGACATGGTCAACAGCGCAATCCAGCGGGGGAGGGTGGCGCCGAAGCGCTCACCCATCCAGCACAGCAGGCCGCCGATGAAGGGGATCAGGATTAGCCAAGGCAGAATCATGACGGGCTCAATTCCTTTCGCAAGTTCGCAAGGTTCATATTCACACCGCTACCAGCACGATGGCGCCGATGACCAGCACGGAGCCGGCTGCCATCGAGGCCGCGTACCAACGCAGTTGACCGGTTTCGGTACGGCTCAGGGCGGTGTGACCGCCTTTGGCCATACGCGGGATCAGGCCGATGGTCTGGTCCAATGGGTCTTTGCGCAGTACGTGGCTGATCGCCAGGTATGGCTTGACGAACAGTTTGTCGTAGATCCAGTCGAAGCCCCAGGCAGCGAACCACCAGGCCGAAAGGAAGCGGCCGATGCCGCTGTTGGCGATTGCCGTGACGAAACGGCGCTTGCCGAGGAACAGCATCGCGGCCAGCAGGATACCGGCCAGGGCGATGGCGCCCGAGGCGATTTCCAGGCTGTGCTTGGCTTCGCCGCCGGCATGACCGACGCTTTCCGGCAGCACGCCGTGCAGTGGCGGAACGATCATCGCGCCGATGGCGGTGGACAATACGATCAGCACCGACAGTGGCAGCCAGTGAGCGATGCCGTGACCGGCGTGCGCTTCGGTCTTCGCTTCACCGTGGAACGTGATGAAGATCAGGCGGAAGGTGTACAGCGAAGTCATGAACGCGCCGACCAGACCTGCGTAAAGCAGACCGTGGTTGCCGCTGGCAAACGCTTCCCAGAGGATTTCGTCCTTGGAGTAGAAGCCTGCGGTCACCAGAGGCAGGGCCGCCAGGGCCGCGCCGCCGACGATGAAGCTGGCGTAGGCCAGTGGCAGTTTCTTCCACAGGCCGCCCATCTTGAAGATGTTCTGCTCGTGGTGGCAGGCAACGATCACCGCACCGGAGGCAAGGAACAGCAGCGCCTTGAAGAAGGCGTGGGTCATCAGGTGGAAAATCGCGCCATCCCAGGCACCAACGCCCAGTGCCAGGAACATGTAGCCGATCTGGCTCATGGTCGAGTAGGCGAGGATACGTTTGATATCGGTCTGTACCAGGGCGGCAAAACCGGCGAGTACCAGGGTCACGCCGCCAACGACGCCGACCAGGTGCAGGATGTCCGGCGCCAGGGTGAACAGGCCGTGGGTACGGGCGATCAGGTAGACGCCTGCAGTCACCATGGTTGCGGCGTGGATCAGTGCCGAAACCGGGGTAGGACCGGCCATCGCATCCGCCAGCCAGGTTTGCAGCGGCAGTTGCGCGGATTTACCGACAGCGCCGCCCAGCAGCATCAGGGTGGCCAGGACCATCCAGATGTTGCCCGCCTGGAATTTCTGCGGTGCCAGCACCAGCAGCTCCTGGACGTTCAGTGTGCCCAGCTGGGCGAACAGGATGAACAGGCCGATGGCCATGAACACGTCGCCGATGCGGGTCACGATGAAGGCCTTGAGTGCGGCGTTACCGTTGTTGCGGTTGCTGTAGTAGAAACCGATCAACAGGTACGAGCACAGGCCCACGCCTTCCCAGCCGAAGTACAGGAACAACAGGTTATCGCCCAGGACCAGGAACAGCATGCTGGCGATAAACAGGTTGGTGTAGGCGAAGAAGCGCGAGTAACCGGCTTCACCGCGCATGTACCAGGACGCGAACAGGTGGATCAGGAAGCCGACGCCGACGACCACGCCGAGCATGGTCACGGACAGGCCATCCAGGTACAGCGCGAAGTTCGGCGTGAAGCCTTCCACCGCCATCCATTGCCACAACACCTGGGTGTAGTGACCGCCTTGCGGCGGGGCAACGTTGAACTGCCAGATCACGTAAGCGGTGACGATGGCAGACAGGCCGATGGAGCCGACGCCGATCAGCGCCGAGAGGTTTTCCGAGAAGCGTCCACGGGAGAACGACAGCAGCAGGAAACCTATGAGAGGGAATACGAAAGTCAGAAAGAGTAGGTTCATCCGCGCATCTCACTGGCAGCGTCGATATCGAGCGTGTGGAAGCGGCGATACAGTTGCAGCAGGATCGCCAGGCCAATACTGGCCTCGGCGGCGGCCAGGCTGATCACCAGAATGAACATGATCTGTCCATCCGGCTGCGCCCAGCGGCTGCCGGCAACGATGAACGCCAGTGCGGAGGCATTCATCATGACCTCCAGGCTCATCAGCACGAAGAGGATGTTGCGGCGGACCATCAGGCCGACCAGACCGAGGCAGAACAGGATGCCGGCGACCGCCAGACCATGCTCCAAAGGGATAGCAGGCATCGTCATTGCTCCTTGGCTTCGTTACGGCCCAAGTGGAACGCCGTCACGGCTGCGGCGAGCAGCAGCATCGAGGCGAGTTCGACCACCAGCAGGTACGGACCGAACAGGCTGATGCCCACGGCCTTGGCGTCTACGGTGGTATGGCCGATGGCCTGGCCGCTCTGATGGCTGAACAGCACGTACAGCAGTTCAGCCAGCAGCAGGGCGCCGAGAATGACCGGGCCGAGCCAGATGCCGGGCTTGAGCCAGACGCGCTCTTGCTGAACCGAGGCCGGGCCCAGGTTCAGCATCATCACCACGAACACGAACAGCACCATGATGGCGCCAGCGTAGGCGATCACTTCCAGGACACCGGCAAACGGTGCGCCGAGGGCGAAGAACGTCATGGCCACGGCGATCAGCGAAATGATCAGGTAGAGCAGGGCGTGCACAGGGTTGGTGTGGGTGATCACGCGAAGCGTGGACACCACAGCGATACCCGATGCGAAATAGAAAGCGAATTCCATCTTTCTTCCTTAAGGCAGCAAGCTCTTCACGTTGATCGGTTCGGCTTCATTCTGCGCGGAGCCTTTCGGCTTCCCGGCAATCGCCATACCTGCAACACGATAGAAGTTGTAATCAGGGTTTTTGCCGGGGCCGGAGATCAGCAGATCTTCTTTCTCGTAAACCAGGTCCTGACGTTTGAACTCGGCCATCTCGAAATCCGGTGTCAGCTGGATCGCGGTGGTCGGGCAGGCTTCCTCGCAGAGGCCGCAGAAAATGCAGCGCGAGAAGTTGATGCGGAAGAAGTCCGGGTACCAGCGACCGTCTTCGGTTTCAGCTTTCTGCAGCGAGATGCAGCCGACCGGGCACGCCACGGCGCACAGGTTGCAGGCTACGCAACGCTCTTCGCCATCGGGGTCACGGGTCAGGACGATACGGCCACGGTAGCGCGGCGGCAGGTAGACCGGTTCTTCCGGGTACTGCAGCGTGTCGCGCTTGCGGAAGGCATGGCCGAAGATCATCACCAGGCTGCGAAGCTGGGTGAAGAAGCCATGCACGATGTCAAAAATGTACTTCATGATTCTCTATCCTCACTGAGCCGCGACGGCGGGCGTGTTGAGCAACACGATCGCAGCGGTCACCAGCATGTTGACGAGGGTCAGCGGCAGGCAGAACTTCCAGCTGAAATCCATCACTTGGTCATACCGTGGGCGCGGAATCGAGGCGCGCAGCAGGATGAAGATCATGATGAAGAACGCGGTTTTCAGCGCGAACCAGATGAACGGGATCTGCGGCAGAATATTGAACGGACCGTGCCAGCCACCGAAGAACAAGGTCACCAGCAGCGCCGAAATCAACACGATGCCGATGTACTCGCCGACGAAGAACATGCCCCATTTCATGCCGGCGTATTCAATGTGGTAACCGTCGGCCAGTTCCTGCTCCGCTTCCGGCTGGTCGAACGGGTGACGGTGAGTCACGGCGACGCCAGCGATGAAGAACGTCAGGAAACCGAAGATCTGCGGAATGATGAACCACAGGTTCTGCGCCTGGTATTCAACGATGTCGCGCATGTTGAACGAGCCGACCTGGATCACGATGCCCATCAGCGACAGGCCCATGAACACTTCGTACGACACGGTCTGCGCCGAGGCCCGCAAGCTGCCCAGCAGGGCGAACTTGTTGTTGCTCGACCAACCGGCGAACAGCACCGCGTAGACCGACAGACCGGCCATGGCGAAGAAGAACAGGATGCCGATGTTGATGTCCGCCACGCCCCAGGTCGGGGTGATCGGGATGATCGCGAAGGCAATCAGCAGGGCGCTCATGGCGACTACCGGTGCCAGGGTGAAGATCATCTTGTCGGCGAACGGCGGGGTCCAGTCTTCCTTGAAGAACATCTTGATCATGTCGGCCGCGATCTGGAACGCGCCGAACGGGCCGACGCGGTTCGGACCGTAACGGTCCTGCCAGAGGGCGAGCAGACGACGCTCGACCCAGCTCAGCAGCGCGCCGCACACCACGACGGCGAGCAGGATCACGATGGCCTTGAGGACCGCGATGATCACGTCAATCACTTCAGGCGTGAACCAGGTCATTGAGCTGCCTCCTGCAGACCGTCAACGGATTTGCCAAAGATCGCTGGCGGAATGCCCGCGATACCGGCCGGCAAGGCGACCAGGCCAGCACCCAGCTCTTCGTTGATACGCAGCGGCAGACGCAGGGTCTGGCCGGCCACGTTCAAGCTGAGCAGGGCACCGTCATTGACACCCAGGCGGTCCGCTTCGGACTTGGCCAAAGCGACGTAGGCGGCCGGAATGCGTTCCTGAACCGGCGCGGCTTTCGAAGAGTTCTCTTCGCTGCCCAGCAGGTGGAAGAACGGCACGACCTGCCAGGTGCCCGGCGCCGGGTTGAACGCACGCGGTACAGCCGCGAACCAGTTCAGCGAATCACCGGTGCTTTCGATCAGGCGGGTGCCCGGGTCGCCAGCACGGATGTGACCACCGACTTCGTCCTGGAACTTGTTCCAGGCTTGCGGCGAGTTCCAGCCCGGAGACCAGGCGAATGGCACTTGCTGACGCGGTTCGGCCGAGCCCGAGTAACCTTCCATCGAGAACGCGAACGCGGTGTCCTTGTCCTGCGGGGTACGCGGTTCGTGCACGCTGATGTCGGCGCGCATGGCGGTACGACCGGAATAACGCAGCGGTTCGCGGGCCAGTTTCATGCCCTTGATGCGGAACGCGGCGGACGGTGCGGCATCGACGATGCGGTTCAGTTGCGGAGTGCTCGCAGCCACGGCGGCAGTGACGTGGTCCAGTTGGGTCCAGTCGATCGGCTGGTTCAGCAGGGTCGCGCGCAGGGCATGCAGCCAGCGCCAGCCTTCGTGAACCAGGATGCTCGCATCCATGTACTTCGGATCGAACACCTGGAAGAAGCGCTGGGCGCGGCCTTCCTGGCTGACCAGAGTACCGTCGCCTTCGGCGAAGCTGGCGGCTGGCAGAACCAGGTGCGCGCGATCGCTTGTGGCGGTCTTCTGGTGGTCAGCCACGATCACCACTTTCGCGGCGGTCAGGGCGGCATCGACCTTGGCTTTGTCGGTACGGGTGTACAGATCGTTTTCCAGCACGACGATGGCGTCGGCCTTGCCGTCGATGACAGCTTGCAGCGCGGCGTCGACCGATTCGCCGCCGAGCATGGCCAGGCCGAGGCTGTTGGCCTCTGGCACGATCAGGCTGAGGGAACCGTTCTTCTCGCGCAGCTTCAAGGCTTTGGCGATGTTCGCAGCGGCTTCGATCAGCGCCTTGGAACCCAGCGAGGTACCGGCAATGATCAGTGGGCGCTTGGCGGCGAGCAGGGCGTCGGCGATGCGCTTGGCCAGTTCGAGGGCTTCGGCGTCGAGGCCTTCTACCGCTGGAGCGCTGGCGTCGAGGGCGTGAGCCACGGCGAAACCGATGCGCGCCAGGTCGTCTGGTGCCGCGTGAACGCATTCTTCGGCGATGTCGTCGAGCTTGGTTTCAGCCAGGCTGGCGATGAACAGCGGGTTCAGCTCGTGCTGGCCGATGTTCTTCACCGCGGCGTCGAGCCAAGGCTGGACGCGCATGGCGTCGGCCATGTCTTCGGCCTTGCCCTTGACCGATTGACGCAGGGACAGCGCCATACGGGCGGCGGTCTGGGTCAGGTCTTCACCGAGGACGAACACGGCGTCGTGGTCTTCGATGTCGCGCATGTTCGGGATCGGCAGCGGGCTGTCTTTCAGCACCTGCATCACCAGGCGAATGCGTTCCAGCTCGGCGGCTTCGATACCGGAGTAGAAGTGCTCGGCACCAACCAGTTCGCGCAACGCGTAGTTGCTTTCGAGGCTGGCGCGGGGCGAACCGATGCCGACGATGTTGCGACCGCGCAGCAGGTCAGCTGCTTTGTCCAGCGCTTCGTCGAGGCTCAGCTTGGTGCCGTTGGCCAGCAGTGGCTGACGCGGACGGTCTTCGCGGTTGACGTAGCCGTAGCCGAAACGGCCACGGTCGCACAGGAAGTACTGGTTGACCGAACCGTTGAAGCGGTTTTCGATCCGACGCAGTTCGCCGTAACGCTCGCCCGGGGAGATGTTGCAACCGCTGGAGCAGCCATGGCAGATGCTCGGCGAGAACTGCATGTCCCATTTGCGGTTGTAGCGTTCGGAGTGAGTCTTGTCGGTGAACACACCGGTCGGGCAGACCTCGGTGAGGTTGCCGGAGAACTCGCTTTCCAGGGTGCCGTCTTCAACGCGACCGAAGTACACGTTGTCGTGGGCGCCGAACACACCGAGGTCGGTGCCGCCGGCGTAGTCCTTATAGAAGCGTACGCAGCGGTAGCAAGCGATGCAGCGGTTCATTTCGTGGGAAATGAACGGGCCCAGTTGCTGGTTCTGGTGGGTACGCTTGGTGAAGCGATAACGGCGCTCGTTGTGGCCGGTCATCACGGTCATGTCTTGCAGGTGGCAGTGACCGCCTTCCTCACAGACCGGGCAGTCGTGGGGGTGGTTGGTCATCAGCCATTCAACGACGCTGGCGCGGAATACTTTCGCTTCTTCGTCGTCGATGGAGATCCAGCTGCCGTCGGTGGCGGGGGTCATGCAGGACATGACGATCCGACCACGCTTGTCGTTCTCGTCGGTGTACTGCTTGACCGCGCACTGGCGGCAAGCGCCAACGCTGCCAAGGGCGGGGTGCCAGCAGAAATAAGGGATATCGAGGCCTAGCGACAGACATGCCTGTAACAGGTTGTCTGCCCCATCGACTTCGAGCTCTTTGCCGTCTACGTGGATAGTGGCCATGGTTCAAAGTTCTTCGTTGGCCCGGTGTCAGCGGGCGTGGCTAATGGAATCTTGTTATTCGTCCGAATCCAAACAGCCCGGAAAAGGCGTCATCGAACGAAAGGCGAAGGGCACGGACCCTTCGCCTTTTTAAAGCGTTAAGCGCCGACTACGATCGGCCTTGCCAGAGGCGGGACGGCGGCGCTGGTAGGCGCGATGCCGGCTTCGAACTCATGGCGGAAGTATTTGATTGCGCTGCCCAACGGCTCCACGGCGCCCGGTGCGTGAGCACAGAAGGTCTTGCCTGGGCCGAGGAAGCCGACCAGACCCAGCAGGGTCTCGATGTCGCCGGCTTGCCCTTCACCGTTCTCGATCGCACGCAGAAGCTTGACGCTCCACGGCAATCCGTCACGGCACGGGGTGCAGAAACCGCACGACTCACGGGAGAAGAACTCTTCCATGTTGCGCAGCAGGGACACCATGTTGACGCTGTCGTCCACCGCCATGGCCAGGCCGGTACCCATCCGGGTGCCCACCTTGGCGATGCCGCCGGCGTACATTTGTGCGTCGAGGTGTTCCGGCAACAGGAAACCGGTACCGGCGCCGCCTGGCTGCCAGGCCTTGAGCTTGAAGCCGTCGCGCATGCCGCCGGCGTAGTCTTCGAACAGCTCGCGACCGGTGACGCCGAACGGCAATTCCCACAGGCCCGGGTTCTTGACCTTGCCGGAGAAACCCATGAGCTTGGTGCCCATGTCTTCACTGCCTTCGCGGGCCAACGATTTGTACCAGTCCACGCCATCGGCAATGATCGCCGGGACGTTGCACAGGGTTTCAACGTTGTTCACGCAAGTCGGCTTGCCCCACACGCCAACGGCGGCAGGGAAGGGCGGCTTGGAGCGCGGGTTGGCGCGGCGGCCTTCGAGGGAGTTGATCAGTGCGGTTTCTTCACCGCAGATGTAACGCCCGGCGCCGGTGTGGACGAACAGCTCGAAATCGAAGCCGCTGCCCAGGATGTTCTTGCCCAGCAGGCCCGCTGCCTTGGCTTCTTCCACGGCACGGTTGAGGTGCTTGGCGGCGGTGGTGTACTCGCCACGCAGGAAGATGTAGCCACGGTAGGTTTTCAGTGCACGGGCACTGATCAGCATGCCTTCGATCAGCAGATGGGGCAGTTGCTCCATCAGCATGCGGTCCTTCCAGGTGTTCGGCTCCATTTCATCCGCGTTGCACAGCAGGTAGCGGATGTTGATGGATTCGTCTTTCGGCATCAGGCCCCACTTCACGCCAGTGGGGAAGCCTGCACCGCCGCGACCTTTCAGGCCGGCGTCTTTCACGGTCTGGACGATGTCGTCCTGAGCCATGTCGGCGAAGGCCTTGCGCGCAGCGGCGTAACCGTTCTTGGCCTGGTACTCGTCGAGCCAGACAGCTTCGCCGTCGTCACGCAGACGCCAGGTCAGCGGGTGAGTCTCGGCCGAACGCTTGATGCGGTTGGCAGGACCGAAGGAAGTCAGGGTCATACGTAGCCCTCGAGCAATTTGGCAACGCCGGCAGGCTGGACATCACCGAAAGTGTCGTCGTCGATCATCAACGCCGGCGCCTTGTCGCAGTTGCCGAGGCAGCAGACCGGCAGCAGGGTGAAACGACCGTCGGCGGTGGTCTGGCCCAGGCCGATGCCCAGATTGCTCTGGATTTCGCTGACTACCGATTCATGGCCACCGATGTAGCAGACCATGCTGTCGCAGACGCGAATGATGTGGCGACCGACAGGCTGACGGAAGATCTGGCTGTAGAACGTCGCCACGCCTTCAACGTCGCTCGCCGGGATGCCGAGGATCTCGCCGATGGCGTAGAGCGCGCCGTCAGGCACCCAGCCACGTTCCTTCTGGACAATCTTCAGGGCTTCGATCGACGCCGCGCGCGGGTCTTCGTAGTGATGCAGCTCGTGCTCGATGGCCGAGCGCTCGGTTTCACTCAAGGTGAAACGGTCTGTCTGGATAAGCGTGCTGTTCATGCTTAGCGGTCCACGTCGGCCATAACGAAATCGATACTACCCAGGTACGCAATCAAGTCCGCGACCATGCTGCCTTTGATCACCGAAGGGATCTGCTGCAGGTGCGGGAAGCTTGGGGTGCGAATCCGGGTGCGGTAGCTCATGGTGCCGCCATCGCTCGTCAGGTAATAACTGTTGATGCCCTTGGTCGCTTCGATCATCTGGAAGGATTCGTTGGCCGGCATGACCGGGCCCCACGAAACTTGCAGGAAGTGCGTGATCAGGGTCTCGATGTGCTGCAGCGTGCGTTCTTTCGGCGGCGGCGTGGTCAGCGGGTGATCCGCCTTGTACGGGCCTTCCGGCATGTTGCGCATGCACTGCTCGATGATCTTGATGCTCTGGCGCATTTCTTCGACGCGCACGATGCAACGATCGTAGGCGTCGCCGTTGGCGGCCAGCGGCACTTCGAACTCGAAGTTCTCGTAGCCCGAGTATGGACGCGCTTTACGCAGGTCGAAGTCGCAGCCGGTCGAACGCAGGCCTGCACCGGTGACGCCCCATTCGAAGGCCTCTTTGGTGTTGTAGGCAGCGACGCCGATGGTCCGGCCTTTGAGGATGCTGTTGTCCAGGGCGGCTTTCTGATATTCGTCCAGACGCTTTGGCATCCACTCGACGAAATCTTTCACCAGCTTTTCCCAGCCGCGCGGCAGGTCGTGTGCAACGCCGCCGATGCGGTACCAGGCCGGGTGCAGACGGAAACCGGTAATGGCTTCGATCACCGTGTACGCCTTCTGGCGGTCGGTGAAGGTGAAGAACACCGGGGTCATGGCGCCGACGTCCTGGATGTAGGTACCCAGGAACAGCAGGTGGCTGGTGATCCGGAAGAACTCGGCCATCATGATGCGGATGACGTCGACCTTCTCGGGCACCTTGATGCCGGCCAGCTTCTCGACCGAGAGCACGTACGGCAGGTTGTTCATCACGCCGCCGAGGTAGTCGATACGGTCGGTGTACGGAATGAAGCTGTGCCAGGACTGACGCTCGGCCATCTTCTCGGCACCACGGTGGTGGTAACCGACGTCAGGCACGCAATCGACGATCTCTTCACCGTCCAGCTGCAGGATGATGCGGAACGCACCGTGCGCGGAAGGGTGGTTGGGACCGAGGTTGAGGAACATGTAGTCCTCGTTCGCCCCGGAACGCTTCATGCCCCAGTCTTCAGGCTTGAAGCGCGCAGCTTCTTCCTCAAGCTGTTGCTTGGCCAGGTTCAGGGTGAACGGGTCGAATTCGGTGGCGCGGGCCGGGAAGTCTTTGCGCAGCGGGTGACCTTCCCAGGTCGGCGGCATCATGATGCGTGTCAGGTGCGGGTGGCCGGCAAAGTCGATGCCGTACATGTCCCACACTTCACGCTCGTACCAGTTGGCGTTCGGCCAGATCCCGGTGACGGTCGGTACGCTGAGGTCGCTCTCGGACAACGCGACCTTGATCATCACGTCACTATTACGCTCGATCGACATCAGGTGGTAGAACACGGTGAAGTCGGCGCCGCTCGGCAGCCCTTGACGCTTGGTGCGCAGACGCTCGTCCACGCCGTGCAGGTCATAGAGCATGACGTACGGCTTGGGCAGGTTGCGCAGGAAGGTCAGGACTTCGACGAGTTTGGCACGGGCAACCCAAAGCACCGGCATGCCGGTGCGGGTAGGCTGGGCGGTGAACGCCTCGGGGCCAAAACGGTTGTTCAGTTCGACGACCACATCCTGGTCGTCTGCCTTATAAGGCGGGATGTACAGAGCACTGCCTGTAGTCATGGTTATTTATCGCTTTCGGTCAACGTAAAGAATGAAGCCAGTTTTTCGTTTCTTTGAAACAGCAGAACTGGATCAGACTTCGTCGGGGCTGCGCAGGTTGGTTACCTGAATACGCTGTTCGCGGCGCTTTTCCTTTTCGGAAGGCATCTCGGCGCGGTAAACGCCTTGATCGCCTACGACCCAGGAAAGTGGGCGACGCTCCTGGCCAATCGACTCCTGCAAAAGCATCAAGCCTTGCAGAAAAGCTTCAGGGCGGGGCGGGCAGCCAGGCACGTAGACGTCCACGGGCAGGAACTTGTCCACCCCTTGAACCACGGAGTAGATGTCGTACATGCCACCGGAGTTGGCGCACGAACCCATGGAGATAACCCATTTAGGCTCGAGCATTTGCTCGTAGAGACGCTGAATGATCGGCGCCATCTTGATGAAGCAGGTACCGGCGATAACCATGAAATCCGCCTGACGCGGCGATGCCCGGATAACCTCGGCGCCAAAGCGCGCGATGTCGTGGGGCGCCGTGAAGGCGGTGGTCATTTCCACGTAGCAGCACGAAAGACCGAAGTTATACGGCCACAGGGAGTTCTTGCGCCCCCAGTTGATCGTGCCGTTAAGCACGTCTTCGAGCTTACCCATGAAAATGTTTTTGTGGACTTGATCTTCTAACGGATCGGAAACGGTTTCCCGCTCGCCAATCGGATACTGCTCGTTAGGAGCATCGGGGTCGATCCTGGTGAGATTGTATTGCATTGCCAAAGCCTCATTGTTTCAGCTTCGCCTGCCGCTTGCGACGAGCTTCCGGAGCCCAGTCAAGGGCGCCCACTCGGAACAGGTAGACAAGACCTGCCAACAGAATTGCTATGAAAACGAGAGCTTCGACGAATCCGGTCCAGCCGCTTTCGCGGACGGACACAGACCATGCAAAGAGAAAGAGGGCTTCGATATCGAAGATCACGAAGAGCATCGCGACCAGATAGAATTTGGCTGAGAGCCGCAAGCGGGCGCCACCTGTAGGTAGCATGCCGGACTCGAACGGTTCGTTTTTGCTGCGGCCCCAGGCTTTTGACCCGAGGAGGCTGGAGACGCCAAGCATGAAGGCGCAAAGGCCGACAACGCCCAGAAGGAAAATGGCAAAGCCCCAGTTGTGGGCCATGAGTCCTGTCGCTTCGGGCATGCTGGTAATCCTTAACAGAGAGCAAAGGTCTCTGAGCTTGAAAAAAGAAACAAAGCAGTGACGATATGTCGCAGCAATCAATCCCGCTGATTTTATGGCACAACACCGTGCAAGTAAAATTCCTATAGCGAAATTATTTATAGGAATAAGGACATAGCGCACCTCCAAAACCCCGCAGCCCATGCGTTGCGGGCATTAGCCGGCTTTTCGTCAATTATGTTTTGTGAGAGCTGTAACGAAGATAGTTACCTCTAAATGATAATCAATATTGTTTGCGGTGGTTTTTAAACTGCTTAATGGGTGAGTGGCCGGGAAGTTGTCTTATATGTGCGTTACTGCAAGTAGTGGCGGCGCACGTTTTAACGGATTTTTCGGGCATCGATAGCGATCCGGGTCAATGTTTTTCCGGATCACCGCTACCCCCTGTAGGAGCGAGCCTGCTCGCGATGGTGGTCAACGCTGACGTTGGGTGCCTGACACTCCGCGGCGTCCTCAGGGGCATCGCGAGCAGGCTCGCTCCTACAAGTGGTATGCGGTGTTTGTTAAATCGCGGGCAAAAAAAACGCCCCGAACCAGTCGGGGCGTCAGATGTGCGGCGTTGCGGTTAGCTTTTTATCCGGTCCGCAACGGCCGTGTGTTCAGCGAAGTCGATCAATGGAACTGTTCTTCTTCAGTCGAACCGGTCAGTGCGGTTACCGAAGACGAGCCACCCTGGATCACGGTGGTCATGTCGTCGAAGTAGCCAGTGCCCACTTCCTGCTGGTGAGCCACGAAGGTGTAACCCTTGGCAGCGTCAGCGAACTCTTGCTCTTGCAGTTTCACGTAGGCAGTCATGTCGTTGCGGGCGTAGTCGTGCGCCAGGTTGAACATGCTGTGCCACATGTTGTGAATGCCGGCCAGGGTGATGAACTGGTGCTTGTAACCCATGGCGGACAGTTCGCGCTGGAACTTGGCGATGGTCGCGTCGTCCAGGTTTTTCTTCCAGTTGAAGGAAGGCGAGCAGTTGTACGACAGCAGTTGGTCCGGGTATTCCTTTTTGATCGCTTCAGCGAAACGACGGGCTTCGTCCAGATCCGGCTTGGCAGTTTCGCACCAGATCAGGTCGGCGTACGGCGCGTAGGCCAGGCCACGAGCGATCGCCTGGTCAAGACCGGCGCGCACTTTGTAGAAACCTTCCTGGGTGCGTTCGCCAGTCACGAATGGCTGGTCGTACGGGTCGCAATCCGAAGTCAGCAGGTCAGCTGCGTTGGCGTCGGTACGGGCCAGGATGATGGTCGGCGTGCCGGCAACGTCAGCTGCCAGACGGGCAGCGGTCAGCTTCTGTACGGCTTCCTGGGTAGGAACCAGTACCTTGCCGCCCATGTGGCCGCATTTTTTCACGGAAGCCAGCTGGTCTTCGAAGTGAACGCCGGCGGCGCCAGCTTCGATCATGCTCTTCATCAGCTCGTAGGCGTTCAGTACGCCGCCGAAACCGGCTTCAGCGTCAGCCACGATCGGTGCGAAGTAGTCGATGTAGCCTTCGTCGCCCGGGTTCTTGCCCGCTTTCCACTGGATCTGGTCAGCGCGACGGAACGAGTTGTTGATGCGCTTGACCACGGTTGGAACCGAGTCCACCGGGTACAGCGACTGGTCCGGGTACATCGATTCGGCGGAGTTGTTGTCCGCAGCAACCTGCCAGCCCGACAGGTAGATCGCCTGGATACCGGCTTTGACTTGTTGTACAGCCTGGCCGCCGGTCAGGGCGCCCATGCAGTTGACGAAATCTTTATCTGGACGGAAGGACGGCTTGGCACCCTGGGTGACCAGGTTCCACAGCTTCTCGGCGCCGAGTTTTGCAAAGGTGTGCTCAGGTTGAACCGAGCCACGCAGGCGGACGACGTCAGCAGCGGAGTAAGCGCGTGTCACGCCTTTCCAGCGTGGGTTTTCAGCCCAGTCTTTTTCGAGGGCTGCAATTTGCTGTTCGCGTGTCAGTGCCATGGAGATAAACCTCGTCGCGTCTTTTACGGAAAGTTGTTCTGCGGTGGAAAATTCATGCGCTCGCAGACCAGAAGCTTAGGCGGTCAAGTCGAATTCGGCGGGGATGGCGACGGGATGAACGATGGGCTCGAGGGGAAGTGAGCAGGTAAGGGCGGACTGGCGAGCGCATTCGGGCGTCGTGGGCCTTTATACGAACTTCAGTGTGATGCCGGGTTACCTAAATACGCTTCCGTCCCTCGGGACAACTTCGTTCCAGTCGGCAACCTCGTCAAACACACCTTGTGGGCGGTACAGACACGAAACGGCTCGCGGGGTAGGTGCGAGCATCGCCTCGAAGGCCCTTGCCAGGGCCTCTGATTAGCGGGAGCGAGGCCATCATGCCTTCGCTTTTTTGGCTCGTCAAACGTTTTGTAGTGCTTTTTTTCAAGCACTACATCTTTGGTCTAATACGACTAATCAGTCAGTTTTTGGTGCTTTAGTCCAAAGAGTCGACTTTCACCCGCAGGGTCATGTCATCCCGGCCCTGAGTCGAGTAGCTGCGGGTCACGCCCTGTTTGTCGGCCTGAGTCTGACGGTTTACGCCGGCCAGGGTGATCCACTCGCCCAGGCGGCCGGTGACGGTTGTGTCGGTGCTTTGCACGTTCACTACATCGGGACGTTCCTGGCTCATGCGGTCACGGTTGGTACTGATCGACAGGTGAACGATGTCGCCGGTGACGCTGGCAGTGACATAGAAACCCTGGGTGACGTTGCGGTATTCGGTCTGGCTGCGCAGATCGCCGTAGGAATCGCTCTGCGTGCTTGTCAGCGGCACGCTCTGGCCGACCTGGATCAGCGCCGGTGCGCCTTCGCTGGCCTGGACCTGCTGAATGCCGCCGTCACGACTGTCGGTGCTGCGATTGATGATCCGTGTCTGGCTGGGTTTTGCGCCATTCACCGAGTAACCCTGGTCGTCCTGGAAGTTGTTCTCGTTGGTGTCGACGGTGATCAGCAGGCGTTTTGGTCGGGTGTCGAGCTGGGCGATAAGTGCTTTAAGTTCGTCGATCTTGCGCTGATCGGCATTGACGATCAGTTGGTTGCCGTAGGCGCTAACCTGGCCATCCTTGCCGATGAAGTCCTGCGCCATCGGCAGCATGTCAGCGCTGGTGTGGTAGTTCAGCGGCACGATCTCGGTCGCGGCCATGACCGAAAAACTGCAGGTCAGCAGCAGCGAGGTGAGCAGGGTGCGTAGGGACATATCCGTTATCTCCGGCCTTGAAGTTTGTGTGTAGGAGCCAGCTTGCTGGCGATGGTCGTCAACGATGACGCTGTAAGCCTGACACCCCGCGGCGCTCTTGCGACCATCGCGAGCAGGCTCGCTCCTACAGGTGCATGTATTGATATTGCCAGTTTGTCGGCCCGGCGTGGGGCAAGTTGAATCGTAGACAGCAAAACGCCCCGGCATTCGAAAATGACGGGGCGGTTTGTGGTGTTCTTGAGGGCCTCATCGCGAGCAGGCTCGCTCCTACAAGGTCTAGCGCAATCCTTGTAGGAGCGAGCCTACTCGCGATGGCCGCGACGCGGTATCAGGCCGAGTGACGCACCATGTCCACATGCGGAATCCCGGCTTCCAGGAACTCCTCGCTGACCAGGCTGAAACCCAGGCGCTCATAGAACGCCGTCGCTTGAACCTGCGCGCTCAGCATCTGCTGCTTCAGCCCACGCTTCTCGGCTTCGTCGATCACCGCGTGCATCAGCGCATCGCCGACCTTCAGTCCGCGCCAGTCTTTCAGTACCGACACCCGGCCGACATGCCCGTCGGGCAGCAGGCGGGCGGTGCCGATCGGGAAGTCGCCCTCGAAGGCCAGAAAATGCACCGCTGTTGCATCATCAGCATCCCATTCCAGCTCAGGCGGAACGGATTGCTCGGCGATGAACACCGTCTCACGAATGCGCCGGATCTCGGCGTTATCCTTTTGCCAGTCTGCGACACGTACGTGAATTTTATTCATCAGCAAACCCCAGGCTTCCTTGCTTGACCAGTTCGCACAACAGACCGCGACCGTCTTCGTCGCTCAGCCACTCGCCGAGGTTATCGATGTGCAGCGCATCGGCGGCGCAGATCAGTTTCAGCAGCTCGCGCAGTTTGCCCGGCAGGTAACGGCTCTGGCCGCTGGCGAACAGCAGCAGGTCGTCATCCACTTCGGACCATGCCAGGCGCGCGCTCGGGTTGCGGATCATCACCGCGCCTTGTTCAAGGCTGGCGAGCAGGTCTTCTTCCTCGATCTCTTCCGGACCGACCACCAGTTCCGGGTAGCGCGGCTCGGTCATGAACTGGCCGAACCAGGTCAGCAGCAGGCGCTCGTCGCTCATGTGCTCGGCCAGCAGGCCTTTCAAGCGATCAAGGGCGTCGTGCTGGATCTGATGCGGATCGACCGCAGGCAGCGCGTCGGCATCGGTGTAGCGTTCTTCGTCGGTCAGGAACTGGCTGAGGAAGTCGGTGAAGTGGGTCAGCACTTCAGCGGCGCTTGGTGCGCGGAAACCCACGGAGTACGTCAGGCAGTCATCGACGGCCACACCGCAATGGGCCAGGCGCGGCGGCAGGTAGAGCATGTCGCCGGGTTCCAGGACCCACTCATCGGTGGCTTCGAAATCAGCCAGGATGCGCAGGTCCGCGTGTTGCAGCAGCGGGCTTTCGGAGTTGCACATCTGGCCGATTTTCCAGTTGCGCTTGCCGTGGCCTTGCAGCAGGAACACGTCGTAGTTGTCGAAGTGCGGACCGACACTGCCACCCGGGGCGGCGAAGCTGATCATCACGTCGTCGATGCGCCAGCTCGGCAGGAAGCGGAAGTGCTCCAGCAATTCGCTGACTTCCGGCACGAACTGGTCAACCGCTTGAACCAGCAGGGTCCACTCGGTTTCCGGCAATTTGCTGAATTCGTCTTCGGCGAACGGACCGCGGCGCAATTCCCAAGGGCGCTCGCCGTGCTCGATGATCAGGCGCGATTCGACTTCTTCTTCCAGCGCCAGGCCGGCCAGCTCGTCGGCGTCGATCGGGCTTTCGAAATCAGGGATCGCCTGACGGATCAGCAGGGGTTTTTTCTGCCAGTAGTCACGCAGGAATTCGCGCGCCGTGATGCCGCCCAGAAGTTGAAGAGGAATATCAGGATTCATGTGTAACCTATTGAAAAAAAGCACTTTTCAGACGGGAATAAAAACGCCCGGCGCTGCCGGGCGTCTCAAACGGGTGCAGCGGTCGATCAGATGCGCTTGGCTTGCTCTACAGCGTTGCCGATGTAGTTCGCCGGGGTGAGCAATTTCAGCTCGGCCTTGGCGGCGGCAGGCATGTCCAGGCCGTCGATGAAAGTTTGCAGCGCTTCAGGGCTGATGCCCTTGCCGCGGGTCAACTCTTTCAGCTTCTCGTACGGGTTTTCGATGTTGTAGCGACGCATCACGGTCTGGATCGGCTCGGCCAGCACTTCCCAGCAAGCGTCCAGGTCGGCAGCGATCTTCTGAGCGTTGAGCTCGAGTTTGCTGATGCCTTTGAGGCTGGCTTCGTACGCGATCACGCTGTGGGCGAAGCCGACACCGAGGTTGCGCAGCACGGTGGAGTCGGTCAGGTCGCGCTGCCAGCGGGAGATCGGCAGTTTGCTCGCCAGGTGCTGGAACAGTGCGTTGGCGATACCCAGGTTGCCTTCGGAGTTTTCGAAGTCGATCGGGTTGACCTTGTGCGGCATGGTCGACGAACCGATTTCGCCAGCGATGGTGCGCTGTTTGAAATAACCCAGGGAGATGTAGCCCCAGATGTCGCGGTCGAAGTCGATCAGGATGGTGTTGAAACGGGCGATCGCGTCGAACAGCTCGGCGATGTAGTCGTGCGGTTCGATCTGCGTGGTGTACGGGTTGAAGCCCAGGCCCAGCTCGTCTTCGATGAAGGCGCGGGCGTTGGCTTCCCAGTCGATCTCAGGGTAGGCCGACAGGTGAGCGTTATAGTTCCCGACAGCGCCGTTGATCTTGCCCAGCAGCGGAACGGCAGCGACTTGAGCGATCTGGCGCTCCAGGCGGTAAACCACGTTCGCCAGCTCTTTGCCCAGGGTGGTCGGCGAAGCCGGTTGACCGTGGGTGCGCGACAGCATTGGCACGTCAGCGAAACGGATGGCCAGTTCGCGGATGGCTTCGGCGGTCTGGCGCATCAGCGGCAGCATCACGTCATCACGGCCTTCGCGCAGCATCAGGGCGTGGGACAGGTTGTTGATGTCCTCGCTGGTGCAGGCAAAGTGGATGAATTCGCTGACAGCCGCCAGTTCCGGCAGCTTGGCCGCCTGCTCTTTGAGCAGGTATTCGATGGCCTTGACGTCGTGGTTGGTGGTGCGCTCGATCTCTTTCACACGCTCGGCGTGCTCCAGGGAGAAGTTTTCCGCCAGGGTGTTCAGCACCGCGTTGGCTTCGGCGGAGAACGCCGGCACTTCGCTGATGGCAGGGTGAGCGGCCAGACGCTGGAGCCAGCGCACTTCAACCAGCACGCGAGCACGGATCAGGCCGTATTCGCTGAAAATTGGGCGCAGGGCCTGGGTTTTGCCGGCGTAGCGGCCGTCAACAGGGGAAACCGCAGTGAGCGAAGAAAGCTGCATGGGGTGTTCTCGGACAGTCGGGCAACGAAATGGGGCGCGTATCATACATGAAAAAATCCGCCGGTCCGTCGCCAACTGACCAGCGTATTACGCGTTACTGACTACAAAACGGTGTCGCGGGCGCGGTTCAGCTGCTGCGCATCAGCGGGTAAAGCTCTTTGAGCAACTTGCGACGACTGATCACCAACTGCCAGCGATGACCGCCCAACTGCCGCCACAGGCGCGCCGAACGAATCCCGGCCAGCAGCAGGGCGCGGATCTTCGAGGCGTTGCTCGGCTGCTGCAGGTTGCGCATGTCGCCGTGGACCTGGATCCGTTGGCGCAGGGTGCTCAGGGTGTCCTGGTACAGCGCGCCGCAAGCGGCGATTACATTCTCGTGTGCCGGGCCGAAGTGTTCGACCTGGGACTGGATCTGCGGCAGGCGTTTGCCGATCACGTCGAGCATGTCGTCGCGCTTGGCCAGCTGACGCTCCAGGCCCAGCATTGCCAGGGCGTAGCGCAGCGGCTCGCGTTGCAGGGTGCTCGGGTCGCGTTCGAGGGCGCCGATCAACGCGCGATAACCTTCGCGCAGGTTGATGTCGTCGCCGCCGTAGACTTCCAGGGTGTCCTTGGGGTCGCGGATCAGCAGGCTGCCGAGCATGCACGTCAGGCCGGCTTCAGTGGTCTGGCCGGTCTTGGCGATCTTGTCGACCAGCACGGCGGCGAGAAACACGCCGCCCAGCGCCGTCAGTTGCTCCTGAGTGGGGCTCATGCCTTGCTGCTCCATGGCTCAGCCACTTCGATCACACCGCCGCCGAGGCAGATTTCGCCGTCGTAGAACACCACGGACTGACCCGGAGTGACCGCGCGTTGCGGGTCATCGAAGGTCGCGCGGTAGCCGGTAGCGGTTTTCTCCAGCGTGCACGGCTGGTCGCCCTGGCGATAACGGACCTTGGCGGTCAGCTTGCGCGGCTCGCTCAGGTCGATCGGGTTGACCCAATAGATATCGGAAGCGAGAAGGGCGCGGGAGAACAGGTAAGGATGGTCATTGCCCTGGCCGACGATCAGCTCGTTGTGTTCCAGGTCTTTGATCAGCACGTACCACGGCTCGTCGCCGGCGTCTTTCAAACCGCCGATGCCCAGGCCCTGACGCTGGCCGATGGTGTGGTACATCAGGCCGTGGTGGCGGCCGATGACTTCACCTTCGGTGGTCTTGATCTCGCCAGGCTGCGCCGGCAGGTACTGCTTGAGGAAGTCACTGAAGCGGCGCTCGCCGATAAAGCAGATCCCGGTGGAATCCTTTTTCTTCGCGGTCGCGAGTTCGTATTTTTCGGCAATCGCGCGCACCTGCGGCTTTTCCAGTTCGCCGACCGGGAACAGGGTCTTGGCGATCTGTTCGCCGCCGACGGCGTGCAGGAAGTAGCTCTGGTCCTTGTTCGGGTCCAGGCCCTTGAGCAGTTCGGTGCGGCCATCGATGTCGCGACGACGCACGTAGTGACCGGTGGCGATCAGGTCGGCACCCAGGACCATGGCGTAGTCGAGGAACGCCTTGAACTTGATCTCGCGGTTGCACAGGATGTCCGGGTTCGGCGTGCGACCGGCCTTGTATTCGGCCAGGAAGTGCTCGAACACGTTGTCCCAGTACTCGGCGGCGAAGTTGGCGGTGTGCAGCTTGATGCCAATCTTGTCGCACACGGCCTGGGCGTCCGCCAGGTCGTCCATGGCGGTGCAGTATTCCGTTCCATCGTCTTCTTCCCAGTTCTTCATGAACAGGCCTTCCACCTCATAACCCTGCTCGATCAGCAGGAGGGCGGAAACGGAAGAGTCCACGCCGCCGGACATACCGACAATGACGCGCTTCTTTTGTGTGTCAGAAGGGGCTGGATCACGCATAGGGATTCAATGAGTGTCTTGAAAAAGGACGCGATTCTAGCAGGCCGCAGCCCACAAGGCTAAAGAGAAGGGCGGATCAGTTCGAGACCGAAGTGTTTGCCGTCCAGATAATCATCGATGCAACGGATGATCAGCTCACTGCGCCAGTTTGCGCGCTGTTCGAGCAGTTCGTCACGCGTCAGCCATTTTGCGCCGACGATGCCGTCGTCCAGTTGATAGTCGGGGTTGTGCTTGAGCGCTTTGGCGATGAAGCAGACGCGCTGATACGTCACGCCGTTGCTGGGGGCGGTGTAGAGGTAGATGCCCACTACGCCGGTGGCTTCGACGTCCCAGCCGGTTTCTTCGAGGGTTTCGCGTACGGCGGCTTCGGTCAGGGTTTCGTTGGGGTCGAGGTGGCCGGCGGGCTGGTTGAGCACCGTTCGTCCGTGCTTGGTTTCTTCGACCATCAGGAAGCGACCGTTCTCTTCGACGATGGTGGCGACGGTGATGTGGGGTTTCCAATCCATGAGATGTCCTCAATGTTGAAATGCAAAACCTGTAGGAGCCGGCTTGCCGGCGATCGCGGAGTGTCAGTCAATAACACTGTTGAATGATAAACCGCTATCGCCGGCAAGCCGGCTCCTACAAGGTTGTGGTCGGCCTTTAGAAGCAGAAACCCCGGCACATGGCCGGGGTTTCCTTGCATCCTTACAACCTTACACCAGCGCTGCAATCGCCGCGTTGAGTGTGGCGCTCGGGCGCATGGCCTTGCTGATCAGCTCGGCATTGGCGTGGTAGTAACCGCCGATGTCCACTGGCTTGCCCTGGACGGCGTTGAGCTCGGCAACGATGGTTGCCTCGTTCTCGGTCAGGGTTTTGGCCAGGGTTGCGAACTGCGCTTGCAGTGCAGCGTCTTCAGTCTGGGCGGCCAGGGCCTGAGCCCAGTACAGCGCCAGGTAGAAGTGGCTGCCGCGGTTGTCGATGTTGCCGACTTTGCGCGATGGCGACTTGTTGTTGTCCAGGAACTGGCCGGTGGCCTGGTCCAGGGTCTTCGACAGCACCAGGGCTTTCGGGTTGTTGTAGTTCACACCCAAATGCTCAAGGGACGCGGCCAGGGCCAGGAACTCGCCCAGGGAATCCCAGCGCAGGAAGTTCTCTTCCAGCAGCTGCTGAACGTGCTTCGGTGCCGAACCGCCAGCGCCGGTTTCGAACAGACCGCCGCCGTTCATCAGCGGAACGATCGACAGCATCTTGGCGCTGGTGCCCAGCTCCATGATCGGGAACAGGTCGGTCAGGTAGTCGCGCAATACGTTGCCGGTCACCGAGATGGTGTCCTTGCCTTCGCGGGTACGGCCCAGGGTGAAGGCCATCGCGTCGACTGGCGACATGATGCGGATGTCCAGGCCGGAGGTGTCGTGATCCTTCAGGTAAGCCTGAACTTTCTCGATCACCACGCCGTCGTGGGCGCGCATTGGGTCCAGCCAGAAAATCGCCGGGGTGCTGCTGGCGCGGGCACGGTTGACGGCCAGTTTGACCCAGTCCTGGATCGGCGCGTCTTTGGTCTGGCACATGCGGAAGATGTCGCCGGCTTCAACCGACTGTTCCAGCAGCAAGGCGCCTTTGCTGTCCGTCACGCGGACAACGCCGTTGGTCTTGATCTGGAAAGTCTTGTCGTGCGAGCCGTACTCTTCGGCTTTTTTCGCCATCAGGCCAACGTTTGGCACGCTGCCCATGGTGGTCGGATCGAAAGCACCGTGCAGCTTGCAGTCTTCGATCACCGCCTGGTAGATGGTGGCGTAGCAGCGATCCGGGATCACAGCCTTGGTGTCGTGCAGCTGGCCGTCGGTGCCCCACATCTTGCCGGAGTCACGGATCATGGCCGGCATCGAGGCGTCGACGATGACGTCGCTCGGCACGTGCAGGTTGGTGATGCCTTTGTCGGAATTGACCATCGCCAGCGAAGGACGAACGGCGTAGACCGCCTGGATGTCCGCTTCGATCTGCGCTTGCTGCTCGGCCGGCAGGGCCTTGATGCGAGCGTACAGGTCGCCGATGCCGTTGTTCAGGTTGAAGCCGATCTGTGCCAGCACGTCAGCGTGCTTGGCCAGTGCGTCTTTATAGAACTCGGCAACAATCTGGCCGAACATGATCGGGTCGGAGACCTTCATCATGGTGGCTTTCAGGTGAACCGACAGCAGCACGCCCTTGGCTTTGGCGTCTTCGATCTCGGCCGCGATGAAGCTGCGCAGGGCGCTTTTGCTCATGACCGCGCAATCGAGGATCTCACCGGCTTGTACGGTGGTCTTTTCTTTCAGGACGGTGGTGGTGCCGTCTTGAGCGATCAGTTCGATTTTGACGGCGTCAGCGGCGTCGATCAGGGCGGCTTTTTCGCTGCCGTAGAAATCACCGGTGCTCATGTGCGCAACGTGGGACTTGGAGTCTTTGGCCCAGGCGCCCATTTTGTGCGGGTGCTTGCGTGCGTAGTTCTTGACCGACAGCGGGGCACGACGATCGGAGTTGCCTTCGCGCAGAACCGGGTTTACGGCGCTGCCCTTGATCTTGTCGTAACGCGACTTGGCTTCTTTGTCGGCGTCGCTGGTCACGGTTTCCGGGTAGTCCGGCAGTGCGAAGCCCTGGGCTTGCAGCTCTTTGATCGCGGCCTGCAGTTGCGGAACCGAAGCACTGATGTTCGGCAACTTGATGATGTTGGCTTCAGGCGTAACGGCCAGGTCGCCCAGTTCGGCGAGGTGGTCGGCTACGGCTTTGTCACCCAATTGCTCGGGGAAGCTGGCCAGGATGCGCCCTGCAAGAGAGATATCGCGGGTTTCAACGGCGATATCAGCCGAAGCGGTGAACGCTTCTACGATAGGCAACAGTGAATAGGTGGCGAGGGCTGGGGCTTCGTCGGTGAAGGTATAGATGATCTTCGAGCGGGTGGGCATATTCGGATTAACTCTCTCTTCTTTGCTAAAGCGTGCGCAGAAACTCGAGGGGCGCCGGGTAAGCGCGTTCGTTCAAAGTCATCCATGAGCCGAATGTCGAGATTTGTGCGCGGTGATGTTGGGTGCATCAGTCGAGCGTCAAGCGGGTGGACTGCGGTAACAATCCTGCTTTTCGGGTCCTGAGCCTCGTCATAGAGAGGTCGGCCGGCGTGACTCTGCGGTCAGCGGCGGCATTATACATAGGTAGCTGGCAATCTGCCGATGGTTCATATGCAACGATTCTCGTCCATTGGTCTAAAGGTCGCAGGGGAGGGTAAGGCGTAGCGTCGTCGAACGTGCTTGAGTTTGGCGGTTTTCCCTTTGCTTTCAGGCTTGTACGTCGCGAACTGTGCAGCTTTGCGGCAGATGGATGGAACATAGGGTTTGCGTGCTGATTTAACTGGGGTACGCTCAAACCAAGCCAGATGTTCAATCCAAACAATGGAGTTCAGCATGGGATACAAGAAGATTCAGGTTCCAGCCGTCGGCGACAAAATCACCGTCAACGCGGACCATTCTCTCAATGTTCCTAACAACCCGATCATTCCCTTCATCGAAGGCGATGGTATTGGGGTTGATATCAGCCCGGTCATGATCAAGGTTGTCGATGCTGCTGTTAAGAAGGCTTACGGCGGCGAGCGCAAAATTTCCTGGATGGAAGTCTACGCCGGGGAGAAAGCGACTCAGGTTTACGATCAGGACACCTGGCTGCCTCAGGAAACCCTGGACGCAGTCAAGGATTACGTGGTTTCCATCAAGGGCCCTCTGACCACGCCGGTCGGCGGCGGCATCCGTTCCCTGAACGTGGCCCTGCGTCAGCAACTCGACCTTTATGTTTGCCTGCGCCCGGTTCGCTGGTTCGAGGGCGTGCCGAGCCCGGTCAAGAAGCCAGGCGACGTCGACATGACGATCTTCCGTGAAAACTCGGAAGACATTTATGCCGGTATCGAATGGAAGGCCGGTTCGCCGGAAGCGACCAAGGTCATCAAGTTCCTCAAGGAAGAAATGGGCGTCACCAAGATCCGTTTCGACGAAAACTGCGGCATCGGCGTCAAGCCGGTCTCCCTGCAAGGCACCAAGCGTCTGGCGCGCAAGGCCCTTCAGTATGTGGTCGACAATGACCGCGACTCGCTGACCATCGTGCACAAAGGCAACATCATGAAGTTCACCGAAGGTGCCTTCAAGGAATGGGCCTACGAAGTGGCGGCCGAAGAGTTCGGCGCGACCCTGCTCGATGGCGGTCCATGGATGCAGTTCAAGAACCCGAAAACCGGCAAGAACGTCATCGTCAAGGACGCCATCGCCGACGCCATGCTCCAGCAGATCCTGCTGCGCCCGGCCGAATACGATGTGATCGCGACCCTGAACCTGAACGGCGACTACCTCTCCGACGCCCTGGCGGCGGAAGTGGGCGGTATCGGTATTGCACCGGGTGCCAACCTGTCCGACACCATCGCCATGTTCGAAGCGACCCACGGTACGGCGCCGAAGTATGCCGGCAAGGACCAGGTCAACCCGGGCTCGCTGATTCTTTCCGCCGAGATGATGCTGCGTCACCTGGGCTGGACCGAAGCGGCCGACCTGATCATCAAGGGCACCAACGGCGCGATTTCCGCGAAAACCGTGACCTATGACTTCGAGCGTCTAATGGACGGCGCGAAGCTGGTGTCTTCGTCCGGTTTTGGTGATGCGCTGATTTCGCATATGTAATAAGCAGGCACACAAAAACCGCCCGGCTCAGACGAGTCGGGCGGTTTTTTTATGACTGGATGTTGGGTGGGTTCTACACCGTAACCGTTTGCTGCACTGCAGTGGTGGCAGCAGCCTGAGCTTCGACAGGTGCGCCGATATCCACGGCGTGCAGGCCTTTCGGGCCTTGGACAATGTTGAATGTCACGGCTTGCCCGGCCTTGAGGGTCTTATAGCCGTCCATTTTGATCGCCGAGTAGTGAGCAAACAGGTCTTCGCTCTTGCCTTCCTCAACGATAAAGCCATAACCCTTGGCATTGTTGAACCATTTCACCTTACCGACAGCCATACCCATATCCCTCTGCAACAGACTCCATCACTGGAGTATCATCCAGTACATCCGCAGTCGAATCCTGTAAATAAGATTGACTCCGCGGACCTTTTTTACCCACTGTGGGCTCTATTGGTTGTAACACCGTTTTGCCGATAGTCAAGGTGACCCGGCAGTCGGAGTTGAAATCGTTTATAGCCGCCCCCACTACTGTATTCGCACAACTGACGAACCTTTCTTTCCATGCATGCAATCAGCCAGATTCGACTAACATTCAATCAGGATCGCCCGACGCTCCAAAAGGACCGCCCGGAGGAACACGACGACGATTCCGCAGGCATTGCTGTTCAGGAGGCGAAGCCTGCTCTACAGGCACCGCCGATGTACAAGGTGGTTTTGTTCAATGATGACTACACACCGATGGATTTCGTCGTCGAAGTGCTCGAGGTGTTTTTTAACCTGAATCGCGAGCTGGCGACCAAGGTCATGCTGGCCGTCCACACAGAAGGACGGGCAGTATGTGGAGTGTTTACCCGCGACATTGCCGAGACGAAGGCCATGCAGGTCAACCAGTACGCCAGGGAAAGCCAGCATCCGCTACTCTGTGAAATCGAGAAGGACGGTTAATCGCCGACCACTTGGGTATGAGGTGAAGCTATGTTAAACCGCGAGCTCGAAGTCACCCTCAATCTTGCCTTCAAGGAGGCCCGTTCGAAGCGTCATGAGTTCATGACCGTCGAACATCTTCTGCTGGCCTTATTGGACAATGAGGCTGCCGCCACCGTTTTGCGTGCCTGCGGCGCCAACCTCGACAAACTCAAGCATGACCTGCAGGAGTTCATCGACTCCACCACGCCGCTGATCCCTGTCCATGACGAGGATCGCGAGACCCAACCTACCCTGGGCTTCCAGCGTGTCCTGCAGCGTGCTGTTTTCCACGTACAGAGCTCGGGTAAACGCGAAGTGACTGGCGCCAACGTGCTGGTTGCGATCTTCAGTGAGCAAGAGAGTCAGGCAGTGTTCCTGCTGAAACAGCAGAGCGTTGCGCGCATCGATGTCGTCAACTACATCGCTCACGGCATTTCCAAAGTGCCGGGGCATGGCGATCACTCTGAAGGTGAGCAAGATATGCAGGACGACGAGGGCGGTGAGTCTTCTTCTTCAGGCAATCCTCTGGATGCTTATGCCAGCAACCTCAACGAACTCGCACGCCAGGGTCGCATCGATCCGCTGGTAGGTCGTGAGCTCGAAGTCGAGCGCGTTGCGCAGATCCTCGCGCGTCGTCGCAAAAACAACCCGCTGCTGGTCGGCGAGGCGGGCGTGGGTAAAACCGCAATTGCCGAAGGCCTGGCCAAGCGTATTGTCGACAACCAGGTGCCGGACCTGCTGGCCAACAGCGTGGTGTACTCCCTCGACCTGGGTGCCTTGCTCGCCGGGACCAAATACCGTGGCGATTTCGAGAAGCGCTTCAAGGCGTTGCTCAATGAGCTGAAAAAACGTCCGCAGGCAATCCTGTTCATCGACGAAATCCACACCATCATCGGTGCGGGTGCCGCGTCCGGTGGCGTCATGGATGCCTCGAACCTGCTCAAGCCGTTGCTGTCGTCCGGTGATATCCGTTGCATCGGTTCGACCACCTTCCAGGAATTCCGCGGCATCTTCGAGAAGGACCGTGCCTTGGCGCGACGCTTCCAGAAAGTCGATGTATCGGAGCCTTCGGTGGAAGACACCATCGGCATTCTGCGCGGCCTGAAAGGGCGTTTCGAGCTCCATCACAATATCGAATACAGTGATGAAGCCCTGCGCGCCGCTGCCGAACTGGCTTCGCGCTACATCAATGACCGGCACATGCCGGACAAGGCCATCGACGTGATCGACGAGGCGGGCGCCTACCAGCGTCTGCAACCGATCGAGAAGCGCGTGAAACGCATCGAAGTGCCTCAGGTCGAGGACATCGTCGCGAAAATCGCGCGGATTCCGCCGAAACACGTCACCAGCTCCGACAAAGAGCTGCTGCGTAATCTTGAGCGTGACCTGAAGCTGACGGTGTTTGGCCAGGATGCCGCGATCGACTCGCTGTCGACCGCGATCAAACTGTCCCGTGCCGGCCTGAAGTCGCCTGACAAGCCTGTCGGTTCGTTCCTGTTCGCAGGCCCGACCGGTGTCGGTAAAACCGAAGCGGCGCGTCAGCTGGCCAAGGCGTTGGGTATCGAGCTGGTTCGCTTCGACATGTCCGAGTACATGGAGCGTCACACCGTATCGCGTCTGATCGGTGCGCCTCCTGGCTATGTCGGGTTCGACCAGGGCGGTCTGCTGACCGAAGCCATCACCAAGCAGCCTCATTGCGTGCTGCTGCTCGATGAAATCGAGAAGGCGCATCCGGAAGTCTTCAACCTGCTGCTGCAGGTCATGGACCACGGTACGCTCACCGACAACAACGGGCGCAAGGCGGATTTCCGTAACGTGATCGTCATCATGACGACTAACGCCGGTGCCGAAACCGCAGCGCGTGCTTCGATCGGTTTCACCCATCAGGACCACTCGTCCGATGCGATGGAAGTGATCAAGAAAAGCTTCACGCCAGAGTTCCGCAACCGTCTGGACACCATTATCCAGTTTGGTCGCCTCAGCCATGAGGTCATCAAAAGCGTGGTGGACAAGTTCCTTACCGAGCTTCAGGCGCAGCTGGAAGACAAGCGTGTGCAGCTGGAAGTGACCGACGCGGCGCGCAGCTGGCTGGCGGCAGGTGGCTACGATTCGGCAATGGGTGCTCGGCCGATGGCGCGTTTGATCCAGGACAAGATCAAGCGTCCGCTGGCGGAAGAGATTCTCTTTGGCGAACTGGCCGACCATGGCGGCGTGGTGCATATCGATCTGAAGGACGGCGAGCTGACCTTCGAGTTCGAAACCACGGCTGAGATGGCCTGACGGTTGTTGGTCTGCTGTAAAGCGAAAGGCGCCTTCGGGCGCCTTTTTTTGTTGTGTGCTTGGTTTGGGTGAATATCCGTTGCTGCGGTAACGGCCGCTATTGGTTTCGCCCTCACGGCGAGTCACTTGGAGAAGCGCCAAGTAACCAAGCGCTTTTGCCCCTTTCGTTCGGTGCCTCGCTTAGGCTCGCCATGCCCTCGCTCCGGTCCTGCTCCGTGAGCCCGCCGCCATCGGCCATCCATGGCCGGGGGCGGCTACCGCGGCATCCTTGCCGTGGTGCCCACTGCGCAGAACCTCCACTCGGCCTCTCGAGGGGGCGACCACCGCCACAGCCGCCGAGGCGGCCTGGTAGCCGACCTGGCTCTCTGGATGTGCGCATTATCCTTCTCTGCCGCGCTCACTCATACCGGATCTGTACACCAATCCCTTGTAGGAGCCGGCTTGCTGGCGATGGCGGCGGGTCAGTCGACGCATTAATCGCTTGAACGAACGCAATCGCCAGCAAGCCGGCTCCTACAGGGATCGGGTTCACACGGTCAAAATGATTGTGAGCACACGGGTCAAAATTGTAGGAGCCAGCTTGCTGGCGATGGACGTTAACGATGACGCGGGTTGTCTGGATGAATGCGGTGTCCGGGCGTTTTTCGCCAGCAAGCTGGCTCCTACAGGGGATCCGCGTACGCTTTTGATCTTCACCACTCATTAGGCCGAGCGTTAGCTCGCCTTGGCTTTTGATCTTGCGGTGCGCGCCCCCTCGAGAGGCCGAGTGGAGGTTCTGCGCAGTGGGCAACCCGGCATGGATGCCGGGTTAGCCGCGCACGGCCATGGATGGCCGATCGCGGCGGGCCCACGGAGCAGGACCGGAGCGAGGCACCGAACGAAAGGGGCAAAAGCGCTTGGTTACTTGCCGCCGGGCGGCGTTCCGCTTTTGCAAGTGACTCGCCGTAAGGGCGAAACCAATATCAGCCATCACCCAAACAAAGGATATTCACTCCAGGCCAAATCGCAGACAAACAAAAACGCCCGGCAATGCCGGGCGTCTTGTATTGACTTGATTAGCGAGCGCGGTAAGTGATGCGCCCTTTGCTCAAGTCATAGGGCGTCAGCTCGACGCGCACTTTGTCGCCGGTAAGAATACGAATGTAGTTCTTGCGCATCTTGCCGGAGATATGCGCGGTTACGACGTGCCCATTTTCCAACTCCACGCGAAACATGGTGTTGGGCAGGGTGTCGACGACAGTGCCTTCCATTTCGAAGCTGTCTTCTTTCGACATGCAGTAAAGCCCTCGGTGTCCAATGAATGGCCCGGTGCAACTGCGCCAGGCAAAAGCGGCGTGCATTGTGCCCGAAAAATGGGGTTTAAGCCAAGGGGTTCTAGTTCAGGATGACCCAGCGCTGATTAATCAGCAGTTCGATGGGGCGATATTGGGTCTTGTAGCTCATCTTTTTGCAGTTTTTGATCCAGTAACCCAGGTAAACCGCTTCGAGCTGCAGACGCTGGGCTTCGGCGATCTGCCAGAGGATCGCGAAACGACCCAGGCTGCGCCGTTCTTCGGAGGGTTCGTAGAAGGTGTAGACCGCCGACAGACCGTTCGGCAGCAAGTCGGTGACAGCCACCGCGAGCAGTTGGCCGTCCAGGCGAAATTCGTAAAAACGGGAAAACGGCAGGTCGCGCACCAGGAAGGTCGAGAACTGGTCACGGCTCGGCGGGTACATGTCGCCGTCCGCATGCCGTTGTTCGATGTAGCGCTGGTACAGGTCGAAGTATTCTTCGCTGAACTTCGGCTTGGCGGGGCGCACCTGCAAGTCGGCGTTGCGCTTGAAGATGCGTTTCTGCTGGCGGTTGGGCGTGAATTGCGCCACGGGAATGCGCGCCGGCACGCACGCATTGCAATTCTGGCAATGGGGCCGGTAAAGATGATCGCCGCTGCGACGAAAACCCATTTCAGACAGGTCTGCATAGACATGCACATCCATGGGCTGGCTAGGGTCGAGGAACAGGGTCGTGGCCTGCTCCTCGGGCAGATAACTGCAAGAGTGGGGCTGAGTGGCATAAAACTTCAAACGCGCCAACTCGGTCATGATCAACCCTCGGTATAAGCTTTGAATTAAGTGTAAGCCACGCGCGCCAAAGTCGCTCAGCAAACCCAGGTGGCACCGCTGGGTTGATCCAGATGCTGCGCAAGGTAGCGGGCAAACTCGCGACGAGGAATGGCCCGGGCGCCCAGGCTGTGCAGATGGTCGGTAGGCATCTGGCAATCGATCAGCACGAAACCCGAGTCTTTCAGATGTTTGACCAGCGTGGCAAAGCCAAATTTGGAGGCGTTGTCGGCGCGGCTGAACATCGACTCGCCGAAAAACAGCTGACCCATCGCCAGGCCATAGAGCCCGCCGACCAGCTCGTCCTGGTCCCAGACCTCGACTGAGTGGGCGTAGCCGCGCTGGTGCAGGTCGAGGTAGGCATTCTGCATCGCTTCGGTGATCCAGGTCCCGTCGGCGTAATCCCGTGGTGCGGCGCAGGCGCGAATGACCGCGGCAAAATCCTGATCGAAGGTCACCTGGTAGCGTTGCTGGCGCAGCAATTTGCCCAGGCTGCGCGAGACATGCAGTTCGTCGGGAAACAGCACGGTGCGCGGATCCGGCGACCACCAGAGAATCGGCTGGCCCTCTGAAAACCACGGGAAGCAACCGTGGCGGTAGGCCTTGATCAGACGGTCGGCGGACAGATCGCCGCCCGCCGCCAGCAATCCGTTGGGATCGCGCATGGCTTTTTCCAGCGGCGGGAACGTCAGGGTGTTGCGTTGTAACCAAGTCAGCATGGCATTCGGGCTTACAGAAGGGGAGGGCAGTGGTGGGCGGTTGCGCCCACCGTGAAGTTTGCCGTCAAACGGTCGGAATGTCGTCGAGGTATTTTTCGGCGTCCAGTGCGGCCATGCAACCGGCCCCGGCGGAAGTGACGGCCTGGCGATAAACGTGATCGGCCACATCGCCGGCGGCGAACACGCCGGGGATTTCGGTCGCCGTGGCATCGCCTTCGCTGCCGCCTTTGACTCGCAGATAGCCGTCGTGCATCTCCAGTTGGCCGATGAACAGGTCGGTGTTGGGTTTGTGGCCGATGGCAATGAACACGCCGGCCAGCGGCAATTCGCTGGTTGCCCCGGTATGGCTGTCGCGCAAGCGGGCGCCGATCACGCCGCTGGAATCGCCCAATACTTCGTCGAGTTGCTGGTTCCAGTGCAGGCGGATATTGCCCTTGGCGGCTTTTTCGAAGAGTTTGTCCTGGAGGATTTTTTCCGAGCGCAATTTATCGCGGCGATGAATCAGGTGAACTTCCTTGGCGATGTTCGATAAATACAGTGCTTCTTCAACAGCGGTATTACCGCCGCCGACGACAGCGACGACCTGATTTCGATAAAAGAACCCGTCGCACGTCGCGCAGGCTGAAACGCCTCTGCCGGCAAATGCCTCTTCCGAGGGTAAGCCGAGGTATTGCGCCGAGGCACCGGTCGCAATAATCAGTGCATCGCAGGTGTAAGTACCGCTGTCGCCGGTAAGTTCGAACGGGCGCTGTTGCAACTTGGCCGTGTGGATGTGGTCGTAAACGATCTCTGTGGCAAAGCGCTCGGCGTGTTTTTGCATGCGTTCCATCAGTGCCGGACCGGTCAGGCCTTCGACGTCGCCGGGCCAGTTATCGACTTCGACGGTGGTGGTGAGCTGGCCACCTGCCTGTATGCCGGTAATGACCACGGGTTTGAGGTTGGCGCGGGCGGCATAAACCGCTGCGCTGTAACCGGCGGGACCAGAACCCAGAATGATCAGGCGGCAATGCTTGGATTCGCTCATAAAACACCTCATAAGCCTTTGTCACAAAAGAGAATGCGTGCTCAAATTGAAGCGCAGGTGCTGTGCCGTTAGCTATGCTGATCCATGGCTTGCCAGCATGGCATCGTACGAACAAACCCGTACAATGCGTGCCGGTCACTTGAATATTCAATGCGCACCGTGTTTATAAAAACCGGAGTGCAGTGTTAAAAGTAGTCCCAGTTGCGCCTGTTAACTTTTTTACCTGCCTGGATTGGGCAGTTTTTTATAGTCATTCAATAGATGGACGCGCCATAGGCGCAGGAAAAGTAACGTTTTGAAGAAATCCACCGCAGCACCTAAACCAGCCGTCGTTCCGCTTTGGCGCCAGCATTTGCACTACCGACTCAAGGAAGGTGCACTGATCGCCATCGGCGGGCTGTGCCTGTTCCTGATGATGGCCTTGCTGACTTACGGCAAGGACGATCCGGGCTGGAGCCATAACAGCAAGATCGACGATGTGCAGAACTTCGGCGGACCGGTCGGCTCCTACAGTGCCGACATCCTGTTCATGGTCCTGGGTTACTTCGCCTACATCTTCCCGCTGTTGCTGGCGATCAAGGCTTATCAAATTTTCCGTCAGCGCCACCAGCCGTGGGAGTGGAGCGGCTGGCTGTTCTCCTGGCGTCTGATCGGCCTGGTGTTCCTGGTGCTGTCGGGCGCCGCGCTGGCGCACATCCATTTCCATGCCGCGACCGGTCTGCCGGCCGGCGCCGGCGGGGCGCTGGGCGAGAGCCTGGGCGACCTGGCCAAAAACGCCCTGAACATCCAGGGCAGCACCTTGCTGTTCATCGCTCTGTTTCTGTTCGGCCTGACCGTGTTCACCGACCTGTCCTGGTTCAAGGTGATGGACGTCACCGGCAAGATCACCCTCGACCTGTTCGAACTGTTCCAGGGTGCGGCCAATCGCTGGTGGGCCGCCCGTGTCGAGCGCAAGCAACTGGTCGCGCAATTGCGTGAAGTCGACGATCGCGTGCATGACGTGGTCGCACCGACGGTCACCGACAAGCGCGAACAAGCCAAGGTCAAGGAGCGCCTGATCGAGCGCGAGCAGGCCCTCAGCAAGCACATGTCGGAGCGCGAGAAGCAGGTGCCGCCGGTGATTGCCCCCGCGCCAGCGAAACCCGCCGCACCCAGCAAGCGCGTGGAAAAAGAGAAACAGGCGCCGTTGTTCGTCGACAGCGCTGTCGAAGGCACCTTGCCGCCGATCTCGATTCTCGACCCCGCAGAAAAGAAACAACTCAATTATTCGCCTGAATCCCTGGCGGCCGTCGGCCACCTGCTGGAAATCAAGCTTAAGGAATTCGGCGTCGAAGTCTCGGTGGATTCGATCCACCCGGGCCCGGTGATTACCCGTTACGAAATCCAGCCCGCCGCCGGGGTCAAGGTCAGCCGCATCGCCAACCTGGCGAAAGACCTCGCGCGTTCCCTGGCCGTGACCAGCGTGCGGGTGGTGGAAGTGATTCCGGGCAAGACCACCGTCGGTATCGAGATTCCCAACGAAGACCGGCAGATCGTGCGCTTCTCCGAAGTGCTCTCGACGCCGGAATACGACAACTTCAAATCCCCGGTCACCCTGGCCCTGGGTCATGACATCGGCGGCAAGCCGGTCATCACCGACCTGGCCAAAATGCCGCACTTGCTGGTGGCCGGTACGACCGGTTCCGGTAAGTCGGTGGGCGTGAACGCGATGATCCTGTCGATCCTGTTCAAGTCCGGCCCGGAAGACGCCAAGCTGATCATGATCGACCCGAAAATGCTTGAACTGTCGATCTACGAAGGCATCCCGCACCTGCTGTGCCCGGTGGTGACCGACATGAAGGACGCGGCCAACGCCCTGCGCTGGAGCGTGGCGGAGATGGAGCGTCGCTACAAACTGATGGCGAAGATGGGCGTACGGAACCTGTCCGGCTTCAACGCCAAGGTCAAGGAAGCCCAGGACGCCGGCACGCCGCTGACCGATCCACTGTACAAACGCGAGAGCATTCACGACGAAGCGCCGCTGCTGACCAAGCTGCCGACCATTGTCGTGGTGGTCGACGAATTCGCCGACATGATGATGATCGTCGGCAAGAAGGTTGAAGAACTGATCGCCCGTATCGCCCAGAAGGCCCGTGCGGCTGGTATCCACTTGATCCTCGCGACCCAGCGTCCGTCGGTTGACGTGATCACCGGTCTGATCAAGGCGAACATCCCGACACGCATGGCGTTCCAGGTATCGAGCAAGATCGACTCCCGGACCATCATCGACCAGGGCGGCGCCGAGCAACTGCTGGGTCACGGTGACATGCTCTACATGCCGCCGGGCACCAGCCTGCCGATCCGTGTGCATGGCGCGTTCGTTTCCGATGACGAGGTTCATCGGGTGGTTGAAGCCTGGAAGTTGCGCGGTGCGCCGGAATACAACGACGACATCCTGGCCGGCGTCGAAGAGGCCGGCAGCGGCTTTGAAAATGGCGGTGGTGGTGGCGGTGATGACGATGCCGAAACTGACGCGCTCTACGACGAAGCGGTGCAGTTCGTTCTGGAAAGCCGTCGCGCGTCCATCTCGGCGGTTCAGCGCAAACTGAAAATCGGCTACAACCGCGCCGCCCGCATGATCGAAGCCATGGAAATGGCCGGGGTCGTGACGTCCATGAATACCAACGGTTCGCGTGAAGTCCTGGCACCTGGCCCGGTACGCGACTGATTTGATTTGATGCCCTGAATTGAAAAGCGATGGCGCAGTGACGCGTCATCGTACTCCCCACGAATGTTATGAGGACTCCCATGCGTCTTATCCGCATGCTGTTGCTGCCGGTACTGGCTTTGACCACGCTCTCGGCCCACGCCGATGACAAGGACGTGGCGCGCCTGACCCAACTGCTGGAAAAATCCCAGACCCTGACTGCTCGCTTCTCGCAGCTGACCCTTGATGGCAGCGGCACCCAGTTGCAGGAAACGGCCGGTGAAATGTCGCTGCAGCGGCCGGGCCTGTTCTACTGGCACACCGATGCGCCGGCCGAGCAAGTGGTGGTTTCCGACGGCAAGAAAGTAACCCTGTGGGACCCGGACCTGGAACAGGCCACCATCAAGACCCTCGACCTGCGCCTGAGCCAGACCCCGGCGTTGCTGCTGTCCGGTGATGTGTCGAAGATCAACCAGAGCTTCGACATCAGTGCCAAGGAAGCCGGCGGCGTGATCGACTTCACCTTGAAGCCGAAAACCAAGGACACGCTGTTCGACAGCCTGCGCCTGTCGTTCCGCAATGGCCTGGTCAATGACATGCAACTGATCGACAGCGTCGGCCAGCGCACCAACATCCTGTTCACCGGCGTGAAGGCCAACGAGCCGATTCCGGCATCCAAGTTCAAGTTCGACATCCCGAAAGGCGCGGACGTGATCCAGGAATAACCGCCGCCCTCTGTAGGAGCGAGCTTGCTCGCGAAAAACCTGAGCGCTCCGTGGGGTATCAGGTTTTCCGCGTTATCGTTGACGACCATCGCGAGCAAGCTCGCTCCTACAGGGGCTACGGTGTTCATAGTGAGGTTTCATAAGCAGTGATGGACCTGTTTCGCAGTGCCCCGATAGCTCAGCCCCTGGCCGCGCGTTTGCGTGCGGCCAATCTGGACGAGTACGTCGGTCAGGAACACGTGCTCGCTCGCGGCAAACCCTTGCGTGAGGCGCTGGAGCAGGGTGCCCTGCATTCGATGATTTTCTGGGGCCCGCCGGGCGTGGGCAAAACCACGCTGGCGCGGCTGCTGGCGGAAGTCTCGGATGCGCACTTCGAAACGGTCTCGGCCGTACTGGCCGGGGTGAAGGAAATCCGCCAGGCGGTGGAAATCGCCAAGCAACAGGCCGGTCAATACGGCAAGCGCACCATTCTGTTCGTCGATGAAGTGCACCGCTTCAACAAGTCGCAGCAGGATGCGTTTCTGCCGTACGTTGAAGACGGCACGCTGATTTTCATCGGCGCGACCACGGAAAACCCTTCGTTCGAACTCAACAACGCCTTGCTCTCCCGGGCCCGTGTCTACGTGCTCAAAAGCCTCGATGAAGCGGCGCTGCGCAAACTGGTGCACCGCGCGCTCACTGAAGAACGCGGCCTGGGCAAACGGCAGCTGACCCTCAGCGATGAAGGTTTCCAGATGCTGCTGTCCGCCGCCGATGGCGATGGCCGGCGCCTGCTCAACCTGCTGGAAAATGCTTCCGACCTGGCCGAAGACAACAGCGAGATCGGCGTCGATCTGCTGCAAAGCCTGCTCGGCGACACCCGCCGTCGTTTCGACAAGGGCGGCGAAGCGTTCTACGACCAGATTTCCGCGCTGCACAAATCGGTGCGAGGTTCCAACCCGGACGGCGCGTTGTACTGGTTCGCGCGGATGATCGACGGCGGATGCGATCCGCTGTACCTCGCGCGACGCGTGGTGCGTATGGCCAGCGAAGACATCGGCAACGCCGATCCGCGCGCCCTGAGCCTGTGCCTGGCGGCGTGGGAAGTGCAGGAACGCCTGGGCAGCCCGGAAGGCGAACTGGCAGTGGCCCAAGCCATCACCTATCTGGCTTGCGCACCAAAAAGCAACGCGGTGTACATGGGCTTCAAAGCCGCGATGCGCAGCGCCACCGAGCACGGTTCGCTGGAAGTGCCGCTGCACCTGCGCAACGCGCCGACAAAATTGATGAAACAGCTGGGTTACGGCGACGAATACCGTTACGCCCATGATGAGCCGGACGCCTACGCCGCTGGCGAAGATTACTTCCCTGAAGAGCTTGAGCCACAACCGTTCTATCAGCCGGTGCCGCGTGGCCTGGAGCTGAAGATCGGCGAGAAACTCAATCACCTTGCGCAACTAGACCGTTTAAGCCCCCGGCAGCGGAGAAAATAGTGCTTCCATTGATCGTTGCGGTATCCGTCGGCGGGATTGCCGGCACCCTGTTGCGCTTCGCCACCGGTAATTGGGTCAACGCTAATTGGCCGCGGCACTTCTATACCGCGACGCTCGCCGTTAATATCGTCGGCTGTTTGCTGATCGGCGTTCTATACGGTCTGTTTTTGATACGCCCGGAGGTGCCGATCGAGGTGCGCGCCGGGTTGATGGTCGGCTTCCTCGGGGGGCTGACGACTTTTTCATCCTTTTCACTGGATACGGTGCGCCTGCTGGAAAGCGGGCAAGTGCCGCTGGCCCTGGGCTATGCTGCCATCAGCGTATTCGGCGGGCTGCTCGCCACCTGGGCCGGCCTGTCCTTGACCAAACTTTGATAACGAGAGACCGACATGCTCGATTCCAAACTGTTACGTAGCAACCTTCAGGACGTAGCGGACCGCCTGGCATCCCGTGGCTATACGCTGGATGTCGCGCGCATCGAAGCGCTGGAAGAACAGCGCAAGACCGTCCAGACCCGCACCGAAGCACTGCAGGCTGAACGTAATGCCCGTTCCAAATCCATCGGTCAGGCCAAGCAGCGCGGCGAAGACATCGCGCCGTTGATGGCGGACGTCGAGCGCATGGCGGGCGAACTGGCTGCCGGCAAAACCGAGCTGGACGCGATCCAGACCGACCTGGATGCAATCCTGCTCGGTATCCCCAACCTGCCGCACGAATCCGTACCGCTCGGCGCAGACGAAGACGGCAACGTCGAAGTGCGCCGCTGGGGCACCCCGACCGCATTCGATTTCCCGATTCAGGACCACGTTGCCCTGGGCGAGAAGTTCGGCTGGCTGGACTTCGAAACCGCCGCCAAGCTGTCCGGCGCGCGTTTCGCCTTGCTGCGTGGCCCGATCGCCCGTCTGCACCGCGCCCTGGCGCAGTTCATGATCAACCTGCACGTCACCGAGCACGGCTATGAAGAGGCTTACACGCCTTATCTGGTCCAGGCGCCGGCGCTGCAAGGAACCGGTCAGCTGCCGAAGTTCGAAGAAGACCTGTTCAAGATCGCGCGCGAAGGCGAAGCCGATCTGTACTTGATCCCGACCGCAGAAGTGTCGCTGACCAACATCGTTGCCGGCGAAATCGTCGATTCGAAACTGCTGCCGATCAAGTTCGTCGCCCACACCCCGTGCTTCCGCAGCGAAGCCGGCGCGTCGGGTCGTGATACTCGCGGCATGATCCGTCAGCACCAGTTCGACAAGGTCGAGATGGTCCAGATCGTTGAGCCGTCGACCTCGATGGACGCGCTGGAAGGCCTGACCGCCAACGCCGAGAAAGTCCTGCAATTGCTGGGTCTGCCTTATCGCACCATCGCCCTGTGCACCGGCGACATGGGCTTCAGCGCGGTCAAGACCTACGACCTGGAAGTGTGGATCCCGAGCCAGGACAAGTACCGCGAAATCTCGTCGTGCTCCAACTGCGGTGATTTCCAGGCCCGTCGCATGCAAGCGCGTTTCCGCAACCCGGAAACCGGCAAGCCTGAGCTGGTTCACACCCTCAACGGTTCGGGTCTGGCCGTCGGTCGTACCCTGGTCGCCGTGCTGGAAAACTACCAGCAGGCCGACGGTTCGATCCGTGTGCCGGACGTACTGAAACCGTACATGGGTGGCCTTGAGGTCATCGGCTAAATGAAATATCTGCCGCTGTTTCACAACCTTCGCGGCAGTCGTGTGTTGGTCGTCGGTGGGGGGGAGATTGCCTTGCGCAAATCCCGCCTGCTGGCCGAAGCCGGTGCGCTGCTGCGGGTGGTTGCACCTGAGATCGAAGCGCAATTGCGTGAACTGGTTATTGGCAGTGGTGGCGAGTGCCTGTTGCGTGGCTATGTCGAAACGGATCTCGACGGTTGCGGGCTGATCATTGCTGCCACCGACGACGAACCGCTGAATGCACAAGTCTCCGCTGATGCCCATCGGCGCTGCGTGCCCGTCAACGTGGTGGATGCGCCGGCGCTGTGCAGCGTGATTTTTCCGGCCATTGTTGACCGTTCGCCACTGATCGTTGCCATTTCCAGCGGCGGCGATGCGCCGGTGCTGGCACGCTTGATCCGCGCGAAGATCGAAACCTGGATTCCTTCGACCTACGGTCAACTGGCCGGTCTGGCCGCGCGTTTTCGCAATCAGGTCAAAGGTCTGCTGCCCGATGTGCAGCAACGCCGGGCTTTTTGGGAAGATGTTTTCCAGGGCCCGATTGCTGATCGTCAGCTGGCCGGGCAGGGCGCTGAAGCCGAGCGTTTATTGCTGTCGAAGATCGCGGGTGAGCCGCCGAAAAAAACCGGCGAAGTCTACTTGGTCGGCGCCGGGCCGGGTGATCCCGACCTGCTGACCTTCCGCGCCTTGCGGCTGATGCAACAAGCCGATGTGGTGCTGTACGACCGTCTGGTCGCACCTGCGATTCTTGATTTGTGCCGTCGCGATGCCGAGCGGGTCTACGTTGGCAAGCGCCGCGCCGATCACGCCGTGCCGCAGGATCAGATCAACCAGCAATTGGTGGACCTGGCCAAACAGGGCAAGCGCGTGGTGCGGTTGAAGGGCGGTGATCCGTTCATCTTCGGCCGTGGCGGGGAAGAGATCGAGGAACTGGCGGCCCATGGCATCCCGTTCCAGGTCGTCCCGGGCATCACGGCGGCCAGTGGTTGCGCGGCGTATGCCGGGATTCCGCTGACCCATCGCGATTACGCGCAGTCGGTGCGCTTTGTCACCGGGCACCTGAAGGACGGTTCCACCGATTTGCCGTGGGCCGACCTGGTTGCACCGGCACAGACCCTGGTGTTTTACATGGGGCTGGTGGGCTTGCCGATCATTTGCGAGCAGTTGATCAAGCATGGTCGTGCGGCCGATACCCCGGCGGCGTTGATCCAGCAGGGCACCACGATCAACCAGCGGGTGTTTACCGGCACGCTGGCTGATCTTCCACGGTTGGTGGCGGAGCATGAAGTGCATGCGCCGACGCTGGTGATCGTTGGGGAAGTGGTGCAGTTGCGCGAGAAGCTGGCGTGGTTTGAAGGGGCTCAGGCGCAGGTCTAGAGACCGAGTCGCCCCAATCGCGAGCAGGCTCGCTCCCACCGGGGATTTGTGTCGTTCACAAATTCCCTGTGGGAGCGGGCTTGCCCGCGATGGGGCCATCAAACCCGCCGCAAATTCCAGATCAGGCGCTGTTCTTGCGCCAAACCCCTTTCCCGCTCAACCGCGCCCGATCATGCGGCGCATTGAAATCCTGCTCCGGCCCTTTCGGCACAACCCCTGTCGGGTTGATGGTCTTGTGGCTGCCATAGTAGTGCTTCTTGATGTGCTCGAAATCCACCGTCTCGGCAATCCCCGGCCACTGGTAAATCTCCCGAAGCCAGTTCGACAGGTTCGGATAGTCAGCGATCCGTCGCAGGTTGCATTTGAAGTGCCCGTGATACACCGCATCAAAACGAATCAGTGTGGTGAACAGGCGAATGTCCGCCTCGGTCAGGTATTCGCCCACCAGATAGCGATTGGCGCCCAGCAGCGCTTCCAGTCGATCCAGCTCGGCAAACAACCCATCAAAGGCTTCTTCATAAGCCTGTTGTGACGTGGCAAACCCGGCGCGGTACACGCCGTTGTTCACCGCCGGATAGATCCGCTCGTTCAGCGCATCGATCTCGGCCCGCAACGGCGCCGGGTAGAAGTCCAGGTCATTGCCGGTCAGCTCATCGAAGGCACTGTTGAACATGCGGATGATTTCCGCCGATTCGTTGTTGACGATGCGGTTCTGCTGTTTGTCCCAGAGCACCGGCACGGTGACGCGGCCGGTGTAGTCGGCGGTATCGGCGGTGTAGCGCTGGTGCATGAAGTCGAGATTATCGAGTTTGTCGCCGGTCGAGCCCAGGGCCTGGTCGAAGGTCCAGCCGTTTTCCAGCATCAGCCAGCTGACCACCGAGACGTCGATCAGGCTGTCGAGGCCTTTGAGTTTGCGCAGGATCAGCGTGCGATGGGCCCAGGGACAGGCAAGCGATACGTAGAGGTGATAGCGCCCCGGTTCCGCCGCAAAGCCTCCGACACCGGTCGGACCCGCCTCGCCATTGGCGGTCAGCCAGTTACGACGTTGCGCCTGTTCACGCTGGAACGCGCCGTCCTTGCTGCTTTCATACCACTGGTCCTGCCAGCGACCTTCAACTAACAAACCCATGTTCAAGACTCCTCAACCGATAAGCGTTGGAGAGGAGTCTATTCCGATAGGTTCGATAAAAAAGCGCAAAGGTTGGGCGCTTATGATCGGTTAAATCGATTTATCCCGCGCGTCCCAATACTGCTGGGCGGTGTCGAAGGCTTGCTCGCGGGTTTGGCCGAGGCCGCGCAAGGCGAGGGCCATGGTCGCGATCAGGGCCATTTGCGGGTAGCTGTCGACCACGTCGCCACGCCACACGGCTTTCAGATGCTCGGGATCCAGCGACGCAGGTTTGACGTGGCGCTGCGCCGACAGCTGCGGCCATTCTTCATCCCAGCTTTCGCCGCCGGTGGTGCCGTACAGGTGACTGTCGGCGTCCGGGTTGATCTCGATCTCGCCGCCATCGCCCTTGACCACGATTGCGGTATCCCCGAGCAGCCCGCTGGCATCGCGATGCACGGCCTGATAGCCGGGGTGGAAAATGCTTTGCAGGCCGCAGCGAGCGCCCAACGGATTGAGGATTCGCGTCAGGGAATGGATCGGCGAACGCAGGCCCAGCGTGTTGCGCAGGTCAATCATGCGCTGAAGTTGCGGTGCCCAATCGACCAAAGGCATGAATGCCAGGCCGCCATTATCGAGGGCCGAGCCGACCTGTTGCCAGGTGCGGCACAACGGGATCTTCAATTCATCCAGCAGTTGCTCGCTGTACAGCCGTCCGGCCGTGTGCGCGCCGCCGCCGTGCATGAAGATGCGCACGCCGTTCTGCGCCAGGCACTTGGCCGCCAGCAGATACCACGGCAGGTGGCGCTTCTTGCCGGCATAGGTCGGCCAGTCCAGATCGACCTTCAGCGCTGGCGCCTGCAAGCGTTCCCGCAAGGCTTCGGTGAAACCGGCCATCTCTTCGGCGCTTTCTTCCTTGTGCCGCAACAGCATCAGGAACGCGCCGAGCTGGGTGTCTTCGACCTTGTCGTCGAGCACCATGCCCATGGCTTCGCGGGCTTCCTCGCGGGTCAGGTCGCGGGCGCCGCGCTTGCCTTTACCGAGGATCCGCACGAACTGGGCGAACGGGTGCTCGGCGGGCGTTTCGAGGGTCAGCGCTGGGTAGTCGGTCATAAGCAATTCGTCGGTTTGGGCAGGCCCGCCAGTTTTGCGGCGAGTTTGGCAGGGGTGCCTTTGAACAGTCGGTTCAGGTGCAGGCTGTTGCCTTTTTCCGGACCGAGCTTCAACGCGGTGTACTTGATCAGCGGACGGGTGGCCGGGGACAGCTGGAACTCGGCGTAGAAGCTGCGCAGCAGTTCGAGGATTTCCCAGTGTTCGGGGCTCAACTCGATGTCTTCGGCAGCGGCGAGGGCGCTGGCGACGTCGGCGGACCAGTCGCTCAGTTCGACCAGAAATCCGTCCTTGTCCAATTCGATGGCGCGGGCGCCGACCGTCAATGCATTCATAGCCAGCTGTTGACCTTGTCGTAGTGGATCGACAGGTCGACGAAGGCGGGGTAGTCGATCGCCCTGGCCGTGTCGGGAATCTCCAGCGCGCGCGCCTGGGCGTCTTCGGCCAGCACGAACAGCGTCGGGTTGCGGGTGGTGAGCGCGTTGAACGGCGCAGTGCCCGGCTGCAACGCGTACACCGCGTCGCCGCTCAGCAACAGCGCATCGTTCGCGCCGATCACCCGCAGGCAACTGCTCAGGCGATCGTCGCCAAACGGGGAATGAGACAACACATGCAAAGTCGACATCAGAGGGTGATCACCTGGTCGTAACGGTCAATGAGGGCGGTGATTTCGTCTGTGGCCAGCACCTGAGCTTCTGCGAGCGCCAGACCGGTTGGGTCCAGACCGCGTTCAGCGGCGCTGTCGCCACAGACGAACAGGTCTTCGACACCAAACATCGGCAAGGCTTGCAGGTTGGCGCTCAGGTCTTTCTGTTGCAGGGCCTTGGCGTCCTGTTTCGCGGCGAGCTGGAACACGCCGTCATCGAGAAACAGCAGGCCGATCGGCAGGTCGAACGCGCCGCCGGCCAGTACGATGTCCAGCGCTTCCCGTGCATTCGGCCCGGACCACGGCGCCTGGCGGCTGATAATCAGCAAGGACTTGGGCATGTCATGCGCCTCCGAAACAGATCAGGCGGTCGGCATCCTGCACCGCGTCATGCAGTTGGCCGAGACCGGACAATTCCCACGGCGCGCCGACCGCAATGGCATCACGCTGATAACGCCCGGCTTCCTCGGCGTTCAACACGCCACGGCGCAGGGCCGCGGCGATGCAGACCACGCCGTCGAGTTGATGATCGGTGACGAAGGTTCGCCATTGCTTGGGCAAATCCTGTTCATCCTGGGGCGTGACCACGCTTGTGGACGCGTTGTAGACGCCATCCTGATAGAAAAACAGCCGGACAATCTCATGCCCGCCGGCCAGCGCGGCCTGGGCGAACAACAAGGCACGGCGCGAGGAGGGCGCATGGGCGGCGGAGAACAGCGCGATGGCGAACTTCATGACGGACTCGATCAGCGAAACTGCGGCCATGATAAGGCGTGGACCGAGTTGTCGCCATCGCCAGCAAGCCGGCTCCTACAAGTACGGTGTCGTTTACAAAACGTAGACCCGCCGCAAGTCCCCTGTAGGAGCCGGCTTGCCGGCGATGACAATCTGTCCGGCAACATCAATTCTGAATTTGCGATGCCTCTCAGCGCGGCATATACCCCAACTGCCAACGCCGCGGAATCTTCAGCGACAACAGACCCAGCGCCCCCGCGAGCAAACCGCTGAAAAACAACGCCTTGAGCCCAAGATGATGTTCCAGCACGGCACCTAGCACCGCGCCGGCAAACATTCCGGTCCAAGGGATCAACTGCACCCGCCAGCCATTGCGCCGTTCACCGAGCATCCAGCGTCCCAACCCGCGACCGAAGCGTGACAGGGCGCCGGTGACGTAGGTCAGGCCAACCGGCAGGCCGTTCACTTCTTCGACGGCGGCATTGAGCATGCCCATGGCAATGATCGCCGCCAGGAGCGGCAGAAGTTGTTCGTCATAGGGCCAGGCCGCCGCCGCACACAACAGCGTGGCGATGCACAGCAGCAAGGGTAGCGCGCGACGCCCGCCGACCCGGCTGACGACGATGCCCAAGGCATTGCCGACGACGAACGTCGCGACGAGCAGCAACAGGCGCAGGGTCAAACCCATGTCGCCGTCGCTGATCGCCACGGCGAGGCGGGTGGTGTTGCCGCTCATGAAGGAGACGAAATCGCCGCTGGCCATGAAGCCGATGGCGTCGGTCATGCCGGCGAGCACCGAGAGCGCGGCCACCAGCGACAGGCCGATGCGTCCGCGCCATTTCTGGGTGTGCAGGTGGCCCGTACTGGCGTGGGGAGTGGAGGACGAAGGCAGCATCGGCGGCGAGATCCTTGGGCAGCGAGGGTTACGGGGTCAACCCATATAACTCGCAATACTCCAGCCAGTCCATCCCCGCCATCTCGGCCACTTCCCGGTGTACGTTCAGGCGTTGAGCTTCGTAGTCCTGCGGCGTCGCGGCGGTCAGTTGCAGGGTCAGCTCCCAGGCAAACAACCCCAGGCGCTCGGCCTCGGCCTCGAACGCTTCATGCAAGCGTTCATCGCGAAACTGCGCTGCGGTTTCGCCTTTGGCCTGGGCCAAAAGCGGGTTGAGGTTGTCGAGTTCGTGGCGCAGTTCGGGGCGCTCATCGAGAAACTTCTGCAGCGCCTGCTCGTGTTGCTGTTCGGTTGCCGCCATGGTCGCTCCTTGAGAATGTTACGAAGACTGCTTCTTGCTGGCCTTGGCCGCAGCGGCCAGGCATTCGAGGGCAAACTGTTCGCAGTAGGTCATCTGGATCGGCGTGGTTTCGCCTTTGACGGTACGTTCGCCGTCGAGGATGTAACGAATCCGCTTGTCGGTGACGCCAATTCGCTTGGCGATCCAGGACGGTGTCTGACCGATCTGGCTGATCAGCTTGTCGGCGTATTCAGGGGTCGGTTTGTAGAATTCGGCGTTGGGTGTCATGGACGTTCCAGAAAAATGGGCCCGGAGAGAAGGGCGATGCCGCGTTTGGCGCGACAGGGTGCGCGAATCCCTGCGCGGTGTCGCGGACTAAATGAAGTAAAGCAGAACGATACGCCGGCCCACGGTGATACAGTCCGCTTTTTCTTGATGAGCACATGCAATGCGAATTCTGATGGTGGCCGTGGCCGCAACGTTGCTGGCGGGATGCGCGGGTTCGGTGATGAACGATGCCCGTACCGGCACCCCGTACAAAACCCTGACGTCGGACAAGCCGGAAAAAGTCGTGGCCCAGTGCGTGCAGTTCGCCTGGCAGGACGAGGCTGTGTTCGGTGTCGATGCGGGCGCGTACCTGCAGCCGGGCAAGAAGGGCGGTTCGACCGTTTACACGCGTTCGGCGGAGTCCTTCGTGGACGTCACCGCGGATGCGTCGGGTACTTCGCTGAGTTACTACGCGCAGCACGACGACTTTGTCGCCAAGCGCCGGTTGGCGGCGTTGGCGACTTGCCTGTGATCTAAAAGCGGCTGTTTTACCTCTGTGGGAGCGAGCCTGCTCGCGAAGCGGTGTGCCAGTCGACATCGATTTCGCCTGACACACCGCTTCGCGAGCAGGCTCGCTCCCACAAGGGTTTGTGTGTAGTCAGTCAGAGGCGTTTCTGGAAGAAGAAACGCTTGTGCCCCGGCGGGTAATCCACGATCTGCCCCAGCTCGCTGTAACCGAGCTTCTTGTAGAACTCCGGCGCCTGGAAGTCGAAGGTGTCCAGCCAGATCCCCAGGCATTCCTTCTCGCGGGCCAGGTCTTCGGCCATGCCCATCAGCTTCGAGCCCATGCCTTCGCCCCGGGCCTGTTCCGGCACCGACAGCAATTCGATGAATAGCCATTGGTAGAAAAACCGGCCGTACAGCCCGCCGAGGATTTCGCCCTGGTCATTGCGCACCAGCAGGGCCAGCGGTTGCGATTGACCGTCCCCCGCTTGCGCGACGTTGTAGGCCCGCAACGGTGCGAGGATCGCCTCGCGATCTTCCGGTGTCGGGTTTTGCGACAGTTCGATACTCAGTGTCATCGGCTACATCCTTATGGCGTTGAGACGCGAGGGTATCCGGGTCGCGGCGATTGTTCTATCCCCCTCGAAGAACATCGGAACCGCCGCCCGCGCGCAGGTGTCTAGCCTTTACAGCGTCATTCCAGAACGCGGCCGACATGAGGATTGCCAGTGAACATTTTTGAAGCCTTGCGCGAAAGCCACGACCGCCAGCGCACCTACGCAACCGCCTTGGTCAAGACCAGCGGCGACACCCCGGAGCGCGTCGAGGCCTACAAGCAGCTGAAGTCCGAACTCCAGGCCCATGAAACCGCTGAAGAGCGGGCTTTCTACATCCCGCTGATGGAGTTCGACAATGGCGTCGACCTGAGCCGCCATGCAATTGCCGAGCATCACGAGATGGATGAAATGATGGAAGAACTCGACGAGACCGAGATGTCCAGCCCGGCCTGGCTGGCGACGGCGAAGAAGCTCTCCGAGAAGGTCCACCATCACTTGAAGGAGGAAGAGCAGAAGTTCTTCCAGATGGCCGGCAAGCTGCTCGACGACAAGCAGAAAGAAACCCTCGCCGGGCAGTATGAAAAGGAATACAAGGCTCAGCTGCCATGACGGGTTTTTCGTCTAAGATGGGCGCCTTTTGACGATTTAAGGACGCCTTGTCATGCCGAACACCGCCGAGCGGGTCAACATCATCGAGTCCCAGGTGTTGTCCCACGACTGGTACCTGCTGAAGAAAGTCACCTTCGATTACCAGCGCAACAACGGCGAATGGCAACGCCAGACCCGCGAAGTCTATGACCGTGGCAATGGCGCGGCGATTCTGCTGTTCAACCGTGAGCGCAGGACGGTCGTGCTGACGCGCCAGTTCCGCTTGCCGGTGTTCGTCAACGGCCACGACGGTTTGCTGATCGAAGTGGCGGCCGGTTTGCTCGAAGGGGCTGCACCGGAAGAGCGGATTCGCGGTGAAGCCGAGGAAGAGACCGGCTATCGCGTGCACCATGTGCAGAAGGTGTTCGAGGCGTACATGAGCCCCGGTTCGGTGACGGAAAAGCTTCATTTTTTCATCGCTGAATATGACGCAGCGTCGAAGGTCAGCGAGGGCGGTGGGCTGGAAGAAGAGACCGAAGAACTGGAAGTGCTGGAGTGGTCGTTCGATGACGCGCTGGAGGCGTTTTATCGCGGGGAGATCTGCGATGCGAAGACCATCATGCTGTTGCAGTACGCCGCCATGAAAAACCTCTTCACCACCCCCTGAACCGGTAGGAGCCGGCTTGCCGGCGATAGCGACCTCAAGGCCTGCATTGCCGTCAAGGCCGCCATCGCCAGCAAGCCGGCTCCTACAATATTGCGTGAGTCGCGGAGTCCGGGATTAACACAAAACCTGTAGGAGCCGGCTTGCCGGCGATAGCGACCTCAGGGCCTGCATTGCCGTCGAGACCGCCATCGCAAAAAGCAAAAATCAAAAGCCTTCGAGGCGTCCGGTCTGTCCCCATTGCCCGCCTTCCAGGGTCAGCAACAATTCCTTCGCTTCCAGCCCGCCGGCAAACCCGGTGAGCTTTCCTGACGCGCCAATCACCCGATGACACGGCGCAATAATCGAAATCGGGTTCCTGCCATTCGCCGCCCCCACCGCTCGCACGGCGCTCGGGCTGCCGATCTGCTCGGCAATCTGGCTGTAGCTGCGGGTTTCGCCGAACGGAATGGTCAGCAGCGCCTGCCACACCTTTTTCTGAAATTCGGTCCCGGCGAAATCCAGCTCCAGGTCGAAGCGATTTCGCGTGCCGGCGAAGTACTCCGTCAGTTGCTCCCGGGCGCGGACCAGGATCGGATTGTCCGCCGCCTCGCTCATCGGCCCGAGTCGCACACGGTTCGGTTTGTCGTTTTCCCAGAGGATGGCCGCCAGTCTCGAACCGTTCGCGACCAGCTTCAACTCGCCGACCGGAGAGGCCATGGTGGTGAAGGTGTAACGCATGCGAGCGAGCTCCAAGGCAGTTGAACAGGTGGTCAGCATACTGCCTCGACGAGGAGGCGCAATACGCAATCCCAGCCATACTTGCCTCTGCTCATGACGCACATTCCCCTGTTTATGTGCTGACCCTGAAAACAAAAAAGAGACCGACTCATGAAGTTCGAACCTTTTGCCAAATCGCTCATCGCGACCTCATTGGCGCTCACCTGTCTCGTCGCACACGCGGCTTCCGTCGCCCCAGTCGCTGCAGAAAACGGCATGGTGGTCACCGCTCAGCACCTGGCCAGTCACGTGGGCGTGGATGTGCTCAAGAACGGTGGCAACGCCGTCGATGCCGCCGTCGCGGTCGGGTATGCGCTGGCGGTGGTCTATCCCGCGGCGGGTAACCTGGGCGGTGGCGGTTTCATGACCATTCAGCTGGCGGACGGGCGCAAGACCTTCCTCGACTTCCGCGAAAAAGCCCCGCTGGCCGCAACACCCGACATGTACCTCGACAAGCAGGGCAATGTCGTTCCGGACCTCAGCACCCGCGGCCACCTCGCGGTCGGCGTGCCGGGCACGGTGTCCGGCATGGAACTGGCGCTGAGCAAGTACGGCACCAAGCCGCGCAAGGATGTGATCGCCCCGGCCATCAAGCTGGCTGAAGACGGCTTTGAGCTGGAGCAGGGCGATGTCGACCTGCTGGAGTACGCCACCGACGTGTTCAAGAAGGACATCAAGGATTCCGGGGCGATCTTCCTGAGCAACGGCGAACCGATGCAGGTCGGGCAAAAACTGGTGCAGAAAGACCTGGCCAAGACCCTGCGGGAAATTTCCGAGAAGGGCGCCGATGGTTTCTATAAAGGCTGGGTGGCCGACGCCATTGTCACGTCCAGCCAGGCCAACAAGGGCATCATCACCCAGGCCGACCTCGACAAGTACAAGACCCGCGAACTGGCGCCCATCGAATGCGATTACCGGGGTTACCATGTGGTCTCGGCGCCACCGCCAAGTTCGGGCGGCGTGGTGATCTGCGAGATCATGAACATCCTCGACGGCTACCCGATGAAGGATCTGGGCTACCGCTCGGCGCAGGGCATGCACTACCAGATCGAAGCCATGCGCCACGCGTATGTCGACCGCAACAGCTACCTCGGCGACCCGGACTTCGTGAAGAACCCGATTGCCCATCTGCTGGATAAAAACTACGCGACCAAAATCCGCGCCGCCATCAACCCGCAAAAGGCTGCGGTGTCCAGTGAACTCAAGCCCGGCGTCGCGCCCCATGAAGGCAGCAACACCACCCATTACTCGATCGTCGACAAATGGGGCAACGCGGTGTCGGTGACCTACACCTTGAACGACTGGTTCGGCGCCGGCGTCATGGCCAGCAAAACCGGGGTCATCCTCAATGACGAGATGGACGACTTCACCTCGAAAATCGGCGTGCCGAACATGTATGGCTTGGTGCAAGGGGAGGCCAACGCCATTGCCCCGGGCAAGGCACCGCTGTCGTCGATGAGCCCGACCATTGTCACCAAGGACGGCAAAGTGGTGATGGTCGTCGGCACGCCGGGTGGCAGCCGCATCATCACCGCAACCTTGCTGACGATGCTCAACGTGATCGACTACGGCATGAACATCCAGGAAGCGGTGGATGCGCCGCGTTTCCACCAGCAGTGGCTACCGGAAGAAACCAACCTGGAAACCTTCACCACCAGCCCGGACACGGTGAAGCTGCTCGAGAGCTGGGGGCATAAGTTCGCCGGTCCGCAGGACGCCAACCACATCGCCGCGATCCTGGTCGGCGCGCCGTCGCTGGGCGGCAAACCGGTGGGCAAAAACCGCTTCTACGGGGCGAACGATCCACGTCGCAACACCGGGTTGTCGCTCGGTTATTGAGGGTTGTGTTTGCAGGGGGACGGATTTACTTTCGTCCCCTTGATCCAACAGCATTTCAAGGAAGGAACCATGACCTCTGCATTGTTAATCATCGACGTCCAGCGGGCGCTCTGCGCTGGTGAGTACGAGTGTTTCGAGATTGGTCGCATCATCGATACCATCAATGGCCTCAGCGCCCGTGCGCGAGCGGCCGGGATTCCGGTGGTGGTGATTCAGCACGAAGAAGCCGGCAGTCCTCTGGCCCATGAGGCAGAAGGCTGGCAACTGGCGGAAGGCCTGGACGTTTCGCCCAAGGATTGGCGCGTGCGCAAGACCACTCCGGATTCGTTCTACCAGACCAACCTGCAAAAACTGCTGCCGGTGCAGGATTTCGAGCAGTTGATCATCTGTGGGCTGCAAACCGATTACTGCGTGAATGCCACCGTGCGCCAGGCGCTGACCCTGGGCTATGACGTGGTGCTGGCGGCGGACGCCCACTCAACCGTGGACAACGGAAACATCACCGCCGAAGACATCATCGCCGAACACAACAAGGACCTCGCGCATTTGACCGGCTCGGTGGCGCGGATCGATGTGAAGCCTGCGGCGGCTATCACCGTCTAACCAGGATTGTAGGAGCCGGCTTGCTGGCGATGGCGACTTCACGGACGCCATCGCCGGCAAGCCGGCTCCTACAATTCCGGGGACTGCTCCGGATCGCGAAAACACCCACACCCCCTGTAGGAGCCAGCTTGCTGGCGATAGCGATTTCACCGACGCCATCGCCGGCAAGCCAGCTCCTGCCATTCCGGGCAATGCTCCGGATCGCGAAAACACCCACACCCCCTGTAGGAGCCAGCTTGCTGGCGATAGCGATTTCACCGACGCCATCGCCGGCAAGCCAGCTCCTGCGTCAGTCACAACGCCTTTGACGAAATCGTGCCAAAACGCTGGGTGAACCGGACGTACAGACACCTGAACTCAAGCTACACTTAAGAACCGTTCTCGGTTACGGTGTGGTTTTCAATGCCCATGTCTTGATGGAGGCGAGTTCGTCGTGGATGCCCTTTTGCTGCTTTATAACGGCTTGATCCACTGGGTTGTCGAGCCCGTTACCCGGCAGTTTCTGGGGCTTTTCGATCTCAACGGGCGCATGGGCCTGCTGTTTCTGGTCACCTCCTACAGCATCGCCTACGCCCTGTTCCGCTTCAGAAAACACCGAGGTCTCACCGACGCCCGGTCGTTCGGGCAGTTCATCGGCGGGCGTCGCGTGTATTTCCATCGTTCGGCATGGCTCGATTACCGCTATTACTTTGTGCGGGCGATCCTGAAGGTCGCGCTGGTGTTGCCGATTGTCGGCCTGGTCGACCCGATCGTCCTGCGCTCCGGTGACTACATCGCGTTTTTCACCAACCTGTGGGGCGCACGGGTGCAGGTGCAGGAGAATCTTTCGCTGTCCCTACTCTATGGGCTGGGCGTTTTCCTGATGAAAGACTTCATGGCTTACTGGGCGCACCGCGCCTTTCACTCACGGTGGCTGTGGGACTTTCACAAAGTCCATCATTCGGCGCCGGTGCTGGTGCCGGCGACTGCCAGCCGGGTGCACTTCGTGGAGAAGATCGTCGAGAAGCTGACGACGATCATCGGCATCGGCGCCTATGCCGGCATTTTCTGGTACGCCTGTGGTGGCGAGATCAGCCGCTATTCGCTGTTTGGCGTGACCTACCTGGTGTTCATCCTCAATGCCCTGGCGGCCAATCTGCGCCACAGCCATGTCTGGCTGTCATTCGGGCCGATGTTCGAACACGTGCTCAACAGCCCGGCCCAGCACCAGATTCACCACAGCGCCGCGCCGCAACACCACAACCGCAACTTCGGCATCAACCTCTCACTGTGGGACTGGATGTTCGGCACACTCTACGTCACCACGCCGAAGCCCGAGGTCCTGCGGTTCGGCACCGGGGAGGAGGATCACGACAGGTACCTGACGGTCTACAGTCTGATCGTCACCCCGTTTATCGACATTGCCCGCCACACCACAGCCGCCTCACGGAGACCGCTCTCATGGATGTCCAGGTACATCGCGCCGACGCCAGCCATCTCGACCTCATCGCCAGCCTCTTCGACGCCTACCGAGGTTTCTACGGCCAGCCCTCCAACCTGACGCAATCGCGCGCGTTCATTGCCGAGCGCATTGCTCGGGATGAGTCGGTGATTTTCCTCGCCCGGGACGCCGACGGCGAAGCGTTGGGTTTCGTCCAGTTGTTCCCGACGTTTTCTTCGATCGACGCGCACCGCACCTGGCTGTTGGGCGACCTGTTCACCGCGCCCGCGGCCCGCGGTCGCGGGGTAGGGCGGCAGCTGATGAACACCGCGCGCGCCTTCGCGGTGCTGAGCGGCGCCAAAGGCATGGTGCTGGAAACCGCCACCGACAATCACGGCGCGCAACACTTGTATGAATCCCTGGGGTATGTGCGCGACACGGGTTACTACACCTATTGCCTGGATCTGAAGCAGGGTTGATGTTTTAGCGTTTCGGCAGGTTCCAGCGTTCGCGAACGTGCTCGTATTGCGCCTCGGGCATTTGCACCAGCAGGGGCTGCTGGCGAGGATCGAGCCAGTCGAACAGGCGGGCGATGTCCGCCTGATCCATGGCCGTGCAACCCGCCGTCGGTGAGGTCGGGCTGCGCCAGATATGGAAAAAGATGCAGGAGCCCGAGGCGGGGGACGGCGGTGTGTTGTGTGCGATGACAATGCCCTGGCGATAGCCCGCTTCGTTGCGCATGCGTTCCGAGCTGTTCCAGTCTTTTGAAATTTTCGAGCCGTCGACCAGTTCGTTGTAGCGTTGGGATTGGCTGTCGTCCACGCATTCGATAGTCGGTGTCAGCGCCAGGTAGGGCAGTTTTGTCGCGGATTTATCGTCATAGCCAAACGCTGTCCCGAGATTGAAAACCCCGGCGGGCGCCTTTCCGTCCCCTTCACGTTTCACCGGCTCGCCGCCCGGCTCATCGCTGCCGAGACCCTTGCCCCAGGCCATGCCGTTTTTTCCGAGCACCACTGCAAACCCATCGCCGACTTTTCGAAACGCCTGGCCGTCCCGTTCGTAGCGTTGGGCGGTGCCCTGGATGTCATCCCAGTTTTTGCTGGTGACCACGATCAGTTGTCGGCTGGCGTCGAGCGCTTCGCGGGCACTGACGGGCGTGATCGGGAAATCCATGACGTTGTTCGGCGCGCCGGTGCCCGTGTAGGTGAAGTGCCACCACTCTTTCGAGTAACCGGAAAACCCTTCTTTTTCCATCGCACGGCTCAGTCGCTGCCGATTGCCTTTCGCCGTCGCGTTGATCGCCGCATTGTCGGTATGCGCGCGCTCATCGAAGCAGTCGAAACCTGTGCCCATGTCGCGTGCGCCGTCATGCCAGCGCTGTGCATAGGGTGCGGTGCAATCGACCTGGGTGGCCGAGGGCGTCCAGGTGGCGGCGGGCGGCGCGTCGGGGCCGGTGAGGGTCAGGTCGACGGTGGAGCCGCGGGAGTGATTCGACACCCGCGCCACATAGCCCAGTCGCCAGAAGTCCTGCTTGTCCACGCGCGGGTAGAACTCGGCCTTGCGCGGGTCGCCAGGCTCGGTCGCAAAACGGCCCATGTCGGCCACCGCACGGCTCGGTCGATAGCAGTCGAACACCTTCAGGCCATAACCTTGAGTGCGTAATGAGGCTTGCACCCGGGCGAGGGCGTTGGCCGCTTCCAGCGTCAACAGGCACTCGGCCGCGGCATAGCCATCGAGCGGGTGACCGGTGAAGTTGTGGGCGCCGGCGTAGCGGATGTCTTGCTCGATGGTCGAGTCAATCGTACGCAGGTAGACCATGTGCCCGGGCCGTGATTCGGCGCTGGCAATAGCGGAGATGCACAGGAGCAGCAGAGATGGCAGCCTGTAAAAACGGTTCATGCAAAGTCTCCTGGTGGCCACTGCCGCGCATTCCCCTGTAGGAGCGAGACCGGCTTGCCGGCGATGGACGTCAACGATAACGCGTACTGTCTGAATGAACGTGTTGTCCTTACGTCTTTCGCGAGCAGGCTCGCTCCTACAGGGGATCGGTTTACGGCTTGGTTTTGTCACCGAACACGGGCCTGAAAAAGCTGCGCTCATAACTGAGGATGCACTTGGTTTCTTCAGCGTACTTGAAGGCCGCGATGCACTCGGGATCGTTCATCGAATCCTGCCGATAGCGCTCGTAGGCCGCCAGGCTCGGAAAGCTGAACATCGCCATGGCGATATTGTTTGCGCCTTCGGACGGCAGGAAGTAACCGTGATGCTGGCCGCCGAACTTTTCAACCAGTGGAATCCACAACTTTCCATAGTGCTCGAACGCCTCGATCTGATAGGGATCGAGCACATACTTCAGATAACAAGTGATCACGTTTTCACTCTCTTCTACAGGATGGTTAATCGTCTGATTCGATTTTATGGACATGCGCAGTCACCAGTGGAATCTCCCCGCTGGCTTCACGCTTGAGCCATTCGGCGGGCGGTGAGCCCACCAGGTTCAAAAAGGTACGGGAGAACGACGCCTGGGAACTGTAACCGACCGAGGCGGCGATGACTTTGATCTGTACCCCGTCGCGCAGCAAGTCCTGGGCGACTTTCATTCGCCATGCCGTGACGTAGCCCATCGGCGAAACACCCATGATCCGGGTGAAGCAGGCCGAGAATTTCGACCGGGACATGTTCGCCAGCGTCGCCAGTTTTTCTACGGTCCAGAGGGCTTCAGGTTCCTGGTGTATGCGGTTGAACACGGCGCCGAGACGCCCGTCCTGCAGGGCATAGAGCAAGCCACTGGAAATCTTTTGTTCCTTGACGGAACGGCGCACCAGCAGCACGAAGAGATATTCGAGCAATAGGTTGAGGGCTTTGGTCCTGCCGGGGGCGTGGTCCTGAAATTCGCTGATCAGCGAGCCGATCATGGGGGCGATGTTTTCCAGGTCACGGATCGGGAACACCAGCGTTTCCTTGAGCCCGAGCGGGAAGGGTTGCAGTGAGTTGCGCCCGAACTGGAACGACGCGCAGATCAGCTCGGCGCCTTGCGCGGTACTTGAACGCAACTGGTAGCGGCAGCTGCTCGGACAGAACAGTACGCTGGGTTCGCTGATCGAGATCTTCGGCAGCCCCGGCTGGACCATGTCGATGCCGCCTTCGCTGACGACGTGGATGAAGGCCATGCCCGGTGGCTTGTCGAGCACCAGCATGCCGTCCACGCGCCCGGAGAAAAACAGCCGGCCGTGGAGGCGGGTGCGCTCGAAGAACTCGGAGAGGATATCCATGATTGAGACGACCGGGTAAAGACTCTGCACGTCCTGGCAAAAGCGAAGCCGTGCGCGGCAATAGGATGAAGTTCTCGCCGATGGTAGACAACGCCCCTCCCGGGCGCCATGGCGGAACACGTTTATTCCTGTAGTCGACCGGAGTCCACCGCCATGAGCAACCCTTTATCCACGTCCCCTTATGCCGACCCGGCGGAGCCGGGCTTGCCGAATCCGGGCATGAAGCTCGATCTCGCCCGGGCCGCGCTGGTGGTCATCGATCCGCAGATCGACTTCCTCAGCCCCGAGGGCGTCAGTTGGTCGGTGTTTGGCAAAAGCATCGTCGAGCACGATACGGTCAAGCACATCGGCCAACTGTTTGCGGCGGCGAAGACTGCCGGCATCACGGTCGCGGTGTCCCCGCATTACTACTACCCGTGTGACCACGACTGGCATTTCGGCGGCCCCCTTGAAAAGGTCATGCACAGCCTTTGTATGTTCGATCGCAAAGGGCCGCTGACCCTTGATGGTTTCGAGAATTCCGGCGCCGATTTCATGCCCGAGTACAAGCCCTACATTCTCGACGGCAAGACCATCATTGCGTCGCCGCACAAGGTGTACGGTCCGGAAACCAACGACCTGGCGCTGCAACTGCGCAAGCATGGCGTTTCACAGATCATTCTTGCCGGCATGGCGGCGAATCTGTGTGTCGAGTCGCACCTTCGTGAATTGCTGGAGCTTGGTTTCGAAGTGGCGGTGGTCCGCGACGCAACCGCTGGCCCGACCACCCCGGAAGGTGATGGTTATCTGGCGGCGCTGATCAACTATCGCTACATCGCCAATGCGTTGTGGAGCACGGCGCAGACGCTTGAGTTTCTTGAGGGCCCGCAGTCGTCGTAATCGACGCACCCGTAGGAGCCAGCTTGCTGGCGATGGACTCGAGTGCGCCGCGTTGATTCAGGCAGCACGCGTTATCGTTAACGACCATCGCCAGCAAGCTGGCTCCTACAGGTTGCGGAGCACCTAAAAAAGAGGCGGCTCAATTGAGCCGCCTCTGTGTCGTGGTTATCCGCGCGGGGGCAGTTTCCAGCCAGGCCGGATGAAGTGGCAGGTGTAACCGTCGGGCAGGCGCTCGAGGTAGTCCTGGTGTTCCGGTTCGGCTTCCCAGAACGGTCCGGCCGGGGTGATTTCGGTGACCACTTTGCCAGGCCAGAGGCCAGACGCTTCGACATCCGCCACGGTGTCTTCGGCAATCTCCCGCTGCTTGTCGCTCAGGTAGAACAGGGCAGAGCGATAGCTGGCGCCGACATCATTGCCCTGGCGATTGCGGGTCGTCGGGTCGTGGATCTGGAAGAAAAACTCGAGAATCTGGCGGTAGCTGATCTGCTGCGGGTCGAACACGATTTCGATCGCTTCCGCGTGGTTGCCGTGGTTGCGATAGGTCGCGTTCGGCACGTCGCCGCCTGAATAGCCCACCCGCGTGGACAAGACGCCGGGGTAACGTCGCAGCAGATCCTGCATACCCCAGAAGCAGCCGCCGGCCAGAATGGCGGTTTCGGTTTGCGTCGTCATGAACGGTCATTCCCTCAAAGTGTTGGCATGCTACTGATTGCCGATCGGGGTGTTGAACTGGTCGGAGTAGCTGTCGCCCATGAGCGAGGATGCTACCCGATCCGAACCGATGCCACTGCGGGAATACGCAAGACGAGCAGCGCCGACTTTATCGGCGCCATCAGCGGCAACGGCTCCGGCACCGACGTGATCAGCACCATCCGAAGCAACGGCGCCGGCACCCACGTGATCGGCACCATCCGAAGCGAGGGCCTTGGCGCCCACGTGATCAGCCCCATCCGCCGCAACAGCCCCGGCACCAACATGATCGGCGCCATCCGAAGCGACGGCTCCGGCACCAACATGATCAGCGCCATCCGAAGCGACGGCTCCGGCACCAACGTGATCAGCGCCATCCGAAGCGAGGGACTTGGCACCGACGTGATCAGCGCCATCCGAAGCGAGGGACTTGGCCCCAACGTGATCAGCGCCATCCGAAGCGAGGGACTTGGCCCCGACGTGATCAGCGCCATCTGAAGCGAGGGACTTGGCCCCGACGTGATCAGCGCCATCCGAAGCGAGGGCCTTGGCCCCGACGTGATCAGCGCCATCCGAAGCGAGGGCCTTGGCCCCGACGTGATCAGCACCATCCGAGGCGAGGGACTTGGCACCGACGTGATCAGCGCCATCCGAAGCGAGGGCCTTGGCCCCGACGTGATCAGCGCCATCCGAAGCGAGGGCCTTGGCCCCGACGTGATCAGCGCCATCCGAAGCGAGGGACTTGGCGCCAACGTGATCAGCACCATCCGAAGCGAGGGCCTTGGCCCCGACGTGATCAGCCCCATCCGCCGCAACAGCCCCGGCACCAACATGATCAGACCCATCCGAAGCGACGGCCTTGGCCCCGACGTGATCAGCGCCATCCGCCGCAACGGCCCCGGCCCCAACATGATCCGCGCCATCCGACGCCAGCACTTTTGCTTGTGCAGCCCAGGCTCCCGGGACCATCACCGTGGTCGCAAGTACCAGTACAACGCCTGAAAAAAGCTTGTTTTTCATGTTGCTCTCCACGATCCATCAACCATAGAACCACTGAACACGACCGGTCATCTGATGCTGGGCGACACGACACGTGGGGTTTGGCTGGTTACGTTAGCGATTGGCACAGGCGCGCAGGACTGCGCACGGGTGTCGACGAATTTCCAGAAACAGAGAAGGCGAACTGATTGAGTATAGGTCTCAAATAGCGATTGGCCCGGAGCGCTGACCATCGGTGCAGATACCGCCGGCCTGAGCGACCTCGCGCGATAAACTTCACTGCCGCTGAAGCAGCGCGGTTTCGATGCAATTCAGAAGCCGGTCGGCGTCACAGGGCTTGGGCAGCAAAGCCACCATGTCCGGTGTGCCGACGCCGAGGCGCGGCGCCGCTTCCGGGTAGCCGGTAATGAAAATGGTGGGGATGTTGTAGCCCTTTGCGAACAGCTCTTCGTACATTTCTACCCCACTCATCAGCGGCATCTGGATATCGGAAACCAGGCAATGAACTTCCGCGGCGGCATTGGCGTTGAGAAATTCATAGGCGTTGCAGTAGGTGCGAACCTTGTAGCCGACGGAGCGCAGCAACGTCTTCAGTGCTGATCGAACGGCATCGTCGTCATCGACAATGGCAATGATTGTCGCGTCACGTACAGGAGCGGCTGCCAGATTCATTTGGATCGCTCCATGACCGAGTCAGTTGTATTTACAAGATACGCGGTCTGGTCGGACGGCATAGTCATACTTGTGTATGACGCCGTAAGACCTAGGTGTTGATGTCTGCGCCGAGCGCGTCGTTAAAATAGGCCGTTTCCCGCCGTCTTGGATCGCGACGAGTGACCGTCAGGGCTTGCGAATGGCGCTAATCCAGAACGTGATTACACTGGGAACAGCCTGGATGCAAAGGACGGCCGGCCAACAACCATTAATGTCCCCACGCCGATGAGTGAACGCATGCAGACTTCCTGGGACGACGGTGAGCGAATTTTCAGCCGGGAATCACGCTCGAACGCTGGCAGCGACTGCAATGTACTGGTCGCCCGGCCCGCCGCCGAACAGCCTTCTCCCGCTTGCCTGGCGCGTCTGGCCCACGAGTTTGGCCTGAGGGACGAACTGGACAGCACCTGGGCGGTGCGACCGCTCGACATGCTGCGCGAAGGCGGGCAGACCCAGCTGGTGCTCGAAGACCCCGGTGGCGTGCCGCTCACGCAACTGTTGATCACGCCAATGGGCACCGACACTTTTCTGCGCCTGGCCATCAGCATCGCGATGGTCCTGGGCAAACTCCACCAGCGCGCGCTTCTCCATAAAGACATCAAGCCCAGTCATATCCTCGTGAACTGTACGGACGGGCGGGCCCGGCTCACCGGGTTCGGCCTGGCGTCGCGGCTGCCGCGTGAGCGACAGGCGCCGGAAACCATCGCCGGCACGCTCGCCTACATGGCCCCCGAACAAACGGGCCGGATGAACCGCTCGATCGACTCGCGCAGCGACCTTTATTCCTTCGGTGTCACCTTGTACGAGATGTTGACCGGCTCGCTGCCGTTCAAGGCGTCAGACCCGATCGAGTGGGTGCATTGCCACATCGCAAAAAAACCACAACCGCCCAGCGAACGGGTCGAAACCGTCCCCGAGACGCTCTCCGACATCGTCATGAAATTGCTCGCCAAGACCGCCGAGGAGCGCTACCAGACGGCCGCCGGGGTCGAGCATGATCTGCGCCGCTGCCTGGCCGACTGGCAACAACGACAGTACATCAGCGCCTTCGCGCTGGGCGAGCACGGTGCCTCCGACCGGCTGCTGATTCCGGAAAAACTCTACGGGCGCGAGCGCGAAGTCGAGACCCTGGTGGCCGCGTTCAGCCGCATCGTTGAAAGCAGTGCACCGGAACTGGTCCTGGTCACCGGCTATTCCGGCATTGGCAAGTCTTCGGTGGTCAACGAACTGCACAAGGTGCTGGTGCCGCCGCGCGGCCTGTTCGCTTCCGGCAAATTCGACCAATACCGGCGCGACATTCCCTATTCAACCCTGGTGCAGGCGTTCCAGAGCCTGGTGCGCACCTTGCTGGGCAAGAACGACGCGGAACTGGCGGACTGGCGCGACGACTTGCAGACCGCGCTGGGCGAGAATGCGCGGCTGATGTCGGACCTCATTCCCGAACTCAAGCTCATCATCGGCGAGCCGCCACCGGTTCCGGCGCTGGACCCGCAGCAGGCGCAACACCGCTTCCTCCTGGTATTTCGGCGCTTCATCGGTGTGTTCGCCCGGGAGAGCCATCCGCTGGCGCTGTTTCTCGACGACCTGCAATGGCTCGACGCGGCAACGCTCGACCTGCTTGAAGACCTGCTGACCAGTTCGGATGTTCGGCACCTGATGCTGGTCGGCGCCTACCGCAGCAACGAAGTGGACGTCACGCACCCGCTGACCGCCAAACTGCAGGCTATTCGCAACGCGGGCGGCAAGATCGGGGAGATCACACTTGCACCACTGGCGAAGACGCATATCGAGCAGTTGATCGCCGAGGCACTGCATGACGAGGTCTCGCGGATCGAGCCCCTGGCGCAGCTGGTGCTGGACAAGACCGCCGGCAATCCGTTTTTCGTGATCCAGTTCTTGCAGGCACTGGCCGATGAGCAACTGCTGACGTTCGACCATGAGGCACGGCAGTGGAGCTGGGATCCGGATCGCATCCACGCCAAGGGTTACACCGACAACATTGTCGACCTGATGGTCGGCAAGCTGGCCCGCTTGCCGGACGACACTCGGCAAGCGCTGCAACAACTGGCCTGCCTGGGCAACGCCGCCGGGATGAGCGCGCTGACCACTGTGCTGGGCCTGCCGAAAGCGCAGATCCGCGCGGTGCTCTGGGAAGCGATTCGCCAGGAATTGGTCGAGCGGCTGGAGGGCGGTTACGGGTTTGTCCACGACCGGATTCATGAAGCGGCCTATTCACTGATCGCCAAGGGCGCGCGTGCCGAAGCCCATCTGCGCATCGGGCGCCTGCTCGCCGCGCAAACGGCCCCGGAACAGCGCGAGGAGGCGATCTTTGAAATCGTCGGCCAGCTCAATCTTGGCACCGCGCTGCTGACCGATCAGGCCGAGCGCGAGCAACTGGCCGAGTTCAACTTGCTGGCTGGCCAGCGTGCCAAGGCGTCGACGGCTTACGCGTCAGCCCTCAACTACCTCGCCACCGGCGCGCAACTGTTGGACGACGCTTGCTGGACGCATCGGCATGAGCTGATCTTCGCGCTGGAGCTGAACCGCGCCGAGTGCGAGCTGCTGACTGGACAGTTGTCCGTCGCGGAACAGCGTTTGACGGCACTGTCGGACCGCGCCCGGACCACGGTCGAACACGCCCATGTCGCGTGCCTGCAAATGGATCTTTACCTGCTGCTGGATCGCAGCGACGGCGCGGTGTCCGTCTGTCTCGCCTACTTGCGCCATGTGGGCATCGAGTGGGTGGCCCATCCGAGCGATGAAGCGGTGCGCCAGGAGTATGACCATATCTGGTCGTTGCTGGGCGACCGGACCATCGAGGAGCTGATCGATCTGCCGCTGATGGAGGACGCGAGTTCCCTCATGACAGTCAGTGCGTTGAGCAAGCTCTTTCCTCCAGCGTTGCAGACGGATGCGAACCTGACGTGCCTGCTGATCTGCAAGGCGGTCAGTTTCAGCCTCGAACGAGGTAACTGCGATGCTTCGTGCGTGCATTACGCCAATGCATTCAGGGTCGCCGGGCGGCGTTTCGGTGATTACCAGGCAGGTTTCCGCTTCGGCCAGCTGGCGTGTGAACTGGTGGATCGACGCGGTCTGAAGGGGTTTGAGGCCAGCACCTTTCTGTGTTTCTCGAACTTTGCCGTGCGCTGGATGAAACCGGTGGGGCAGTGCCGTGACCTGTTGCGCCGTTCCTTTGTAGCGGCGAACCGCATCGGCGACCTGCCGTATGGCGCCTATGCGGGCAACAGCCTCACCTCCGATTCGCTGTTCGCCGGCGAACCCTTGTCCGAGGTTCAGGAAGAAGCCGAACGTGGGCTGGCCTATGCCAAAAAGGTGCGCTTCGGGCTGGTGGTCGATTTCATCACCACGCAACTCGCGGTGATCCGGATGCTCCGAGGGGCGACGCCCGCGTTCGGTTGTTTTGACAGCGAGCCGTTCAACGAGGCTGAAACCGAGGCCCACCTGGCCAGCAATCCGGACCTGGCACTGGCCGAGTGCTGGTACTGGGTTCGCAAGTTGCAGGCGCGCTACATGGTCGGCGACTTCGGCGCGGCCATGGACGCCGCTGGCAAGGCGCAGCAGTTGTTGTGGACGTCCTACCTGTTCTACGAGGAAGCCGAATACTGCTTTTATGACGCGCTGGCACGGGCCGCCTGGTGCGATGGCGTGCCGGTGGAGGAACACGGGCAGCACCTGATTGCGATGGCGGCGGACCTTCGCCAGCTGCAGACCTGGGCGCAACAATGCCCGGAAAATTTCGCCAGTCGCGCCGCCTTGGCGGGCGCGGAAATCGCCCGCGTCGAAGGGCGGGTGATGGACGCCGAGTCGCTGTATGAACAAGCGATTCACAGCGCGCAGGAAAGCGGGTTTGTTCATATCGAGGCGCTGGCCAACGAACTCGCTTCGCGTTTCTACGCGGCGCGCGGTCTGGGCAAGATTGCCCGGGTCTATCTGCAGGATGCCCGTTACGGCTACCAGCGCTGGGGCGCGGATGGCAAGGTGCGGCAACTGGAGGCGAAGTACCCGACGCTGAGAACCGAAGAACACCCCCTTGGCCCGACCACCACGATGGCGGCGCCGGTCGAACACCTCGATCTGACCACCGTGCTCAAGGTGTCCCAGGCCGTGTCGGGTGAAATTGTCCTGGATAAGCTGATCGACATGATCATGCGCACGGCGATCGAACAGGCCGGCGCCGAACGGGGCCTGTTGATTCTGTCGGACGGCACTGAGCACCGGATTGCGGCCCAGGTGACCACCGGCGCTGACTCAACGCAATTGCACGACGCGCCGGTGAGCGCGGAGCTGTTGCCGGAGTCGATTCTTTATCACGTGCTGCGCACCCGGGAGAGCGTTTTTCTCGACGATGCCATGGCCGAGGCGACGTTCGCCACGGACCCTTATGTCCGCCAGTACCGAGCCCGTTCGATACTTTGCCTGCCGCTGATGAACCAGGCCAAACTCGTCGGTGCGCTGTACCTCGAAAACAATCTGGCCGCCCGTGTGTTCAGTCCGGCGCGGATCGCGGTGCTGAAACTGGTGGCCTCGCAGGCGGCCGTCTCGCTGGAAAATGCCCGCTTGTACCGCGAGGTCGCGGAGCGCGAAGGGAAGATCCGGCGCCTGGTGGACGCCAACATCATCGGCATTTTGTTCTGGAATGCCGACGGCGACATTATCGAAGCCAATGATGCGTTTCTGCGCATGGTCGGTTATGAGCGCGCCGACCTTGCCGCGAGTCGCCTGAGCTGGAGAGGCCTGACGGTGCCGGAGTTCCGTGAGCTCAGCGAGCAGTCTCTGGCACTGGCCTTGCGAACCGGCCACGCCCGTCCCTATGAGAAGGAATATTTCCGCAAGGATGGCAGCCGCCTGCCGGTGATTGTTGGTCTGGCCATGTTCGAAACCGGCAGCAGGGAAGGGGTCGCGTTCGTGGTGGACCTGACCGAGCGCAAGCAGGCGGAAGAGAAAATCCGCGAGAGCGAACGACGCTATCGCGAAGTGCAAACGGAGCTGGCCCATGCCAACCGCGTCGCGACCATGGGTCAGCTGGTGGCCTCGATCGCCCACGAGGTCAATCAACCGATTGCCGCCGCGATCCTCAATGCCAATGCCGCCATGCGCTGGCTGAACGCCCAGCCGCCGGAAATCGGCGAGGTTCAGCAGGTGCTCGGCAGTCTCATCAAGGACGCCAATCGCGCGGCCGACGTGCTCGGTCGAATCCGCCGGCACATTCGCAAGTCACCGCCGCAGAAAGAACTATTGGACATCAGCGCCGCGATTCACGAGATGGTCGAATTCACCCGCGGCCAGATCACCAAGAGCGGCGCGCGGATAGAACTGCAACTTGCCGAGGGATTGCCAGCCATCGAAGGCGATCGCGTCGAACTGCAACAGGTGCTGCTCAACCTGATCATGAATGCGCTTGAGGCCATGAGCGGTGTCAGCGACGGCGAACGGCAACTGCACATCAACGCCATGCTGGACGGTTCGGATGGCGTGCGCGTGATCGTGAGCGATTCGGGGCCGGGGTTCGCCCCGGAAAACATCGATCAGGTGTTCACCTCGTTCTACACCACCAAACCGACCGGAATGGGGATGGGACTATCGATCTGTCGTTCGATCATCGAGGCCCATGGCGGCCGCTTGTGGGCGGCTGCCAACCAGCCGCGCGGCGCCATTGTTCAATTCACGCTGCCGGGGGTGGAGGACTAAATCGGTAGTGGCGTCATACTAAGGTTTAGTGAGCGTATATCAACGGTCGCTTCGATTAATCCTATGTACAAAAGATGTTCCGCAAGCCTGGCGATATATTGAATACCAAGGCTTGCGGAGATCGTTGTCATGAATAACTTAATTAATAAGATAGTCGACGGGCTTTCCTCGTTACGTTCTACATTGTCAGCCTGTTTGACGTTGTTAGTTGCGTTCGCCGGCATTTATGTAACGCCTTCGAAGGACGGGAATAATTACTCCGCGAGTCATGACAAAACGTTCGGGCTTCCATTCGGCCTGATCAATATTGAGCACCTGGAAAACAACTTCGCCGTTGGCGCGCACCTGATCAGCCCTCGTTCGTTTTATATGCACCATGGCATCCATCTTGGCGGAGGCAAAATCGCTCATTACTCGGGATTCAGCAGCTCATTCCGGGCCGGCCCCATTGAAATAACCGACCTCGAAAGCTTCGCCAACGGCAAACCGGTCTGGGCCTGCCAGGAGTCGCGGGAGTATTCTGCAGCGGAAATCGTCAGGCGTGCGCGCTCCAGGGTGGGGGAGAGCCAATACAGGGTACTCTCCAATAATTGTGAGCACTTCTGTAGTTGGTGCATCAATGGTGAAAGTTACAGTGCTCAAATAAATGCTTATTTACATAGTCCGCGTGGTCTTCTGTCTTTTATTTCATCGTTGGATCCTCGCTTTATTGCATGACGTTAAATCCTTTCGGGCGGTGTTTGTCTACTTGTCCATGCTCCTGAAAACCCTGTGCTACACTTTTTTTCCTGACCATTACTTCCGGGAATCGCGCATGAACGGCAACCCTCCACCCCATGAGCCGGGCAGTAAGGGTTCTACAGTGTTCGTGGTGGATGACGATGCGTCCATCCGCGACGCCTTGAGCAATCTGTTCCGCTCAGCCGGGATCCGTGTCGAGACCTTCGCGTCCACCGCCGAATTTCAGCAGCATTCGAAGACGGAGGGCCCCAGTTGCCTGGTGCTGGATGTGCGGCTTCAAGGCAGCAGTGGCCTGGATTTCCAGAGGAAGCTGGTTGAATCGAACGCGAGCATTCCGGTGATTTTCATCACCGGCCATGGCGATATCGAAATGTCGGTCAAGGCGATGAAAGCCGGTGCCGTGGACTTCCTGGCCAAGCCGTTTCGGGAGCAGGATCTTCTGGATGCCGTCACCGGGGCTTTTCAGGCGGATACCCGGCGCCGGGAAATCGAACAACAGCGCACCGATCTGTGCAGCGACTACCAGTCGTTGACGGCCCGTGAAAAGGAAGTGATGGCGCTTGCCGTCAAAGGCCTGATGAACAAGCAGATTGCCGGGCAGATGAACCTCAGCGAAATCACCGTGAAAATCCACCGTGGGCACGCGATGAAAAAGATGCACGCCCGCTCGTTCGCTGACCTGGTGCGAATGGCGGAAACCTTAGGCGTGGGAAGTGATCGTTGAACCCCACGGCAGTATCGCCGCCATGTAAATCCGCCTGAGCCAGTTTCATAAAGTACGACCCTCCATACCTCTACGCGACAACCCTTATCCCTCTACGAAAATTACTTTCGCCTCGTTTGAATATCGCGCCTCGAAATGTTTTAAGAGTTTCACAAATTTTCGACGTGACCCTCTCGAGGAGTACCGCATGACCCTGTCCTTCGGCTATTGGCTGCTGGTGTATGCCGCCATCGCCATCATTGCGCTGATCGTTCTGATCGCCCGTTACCGGCTCAATCCCTTCATCGTCATCACCCTGGTGTCCATCGGCCTGGCGCTGCTGGCCGGCATGCCGCCGTCCGGTGTGGTCGGCGCGTACGAGGCGGGGGTCGGCAAGACCCTGGGGCACATTGCGCTGGTGGTGGCGCTGGGCACCATGCTCGGCAAGATGATGGCCGAGTCCGGCGGTGCCGAGCAGGTGGCGCGGACCTTGATCGACCGTTTTGGCGAGAAGAACGCGCACTGGGCGATGGTCTGCATCGCGTTCCTGGTCGGCTTGCCACTGTTCTTCGAGGTCGGTTTTGTGTTGCTGGTGCCGATCGCGTTTACCGTGGCGCGCCGCGTTGGCGTGTCGATCCTGATGGTCGGCTTGCCGATGGTCGCCGGGTTGTCGGTGGTGCATGCGCTGGTGCCGCCGCACCCGGCGGCGATGCTGGCGGTGCAGGTGTATGGGGCGTCGGTGGGGCAGACGTTGATGTACGCGATTTTGATCGGCATTCCGACGGCGATCATCGCCGGGCCGCTGTACGCCAAGTTCATCGTGCCGCGCATTCAACTGCCGGCGGAAAACCCGCTGGAACGCCAGTTCTTCGACCGCGAACCGCGCGACAGCCTGCCGGGCTTCGGCATCACCATGGCGACCATTCTGTTGCCGGTGGTGCTGATGCTGATCGGCGGCTGGGCCAACCTGATTTCCACGCCGGGCAGCGGTTTCAACCAGTTTCTGCTGTTCATCGGCAACTCGGTGATCGCGCTGTTGCTGGCAACCTTGCTGAGCTTCTGGACCCTCGGCATCGCCCAGGGCTTCAACCGCGAATCGATCCTCAAGTTCACCAACGAATGCCTGGCGCCGACCGCCAGCATCACCTTGCTGGTGGGCGCCGGCGGCGGTTTGAACCGGATCCTGGTGGACGCCGGCGTGACCGACCAGATCGTCAGCCTGGCCCACGAATTTCACCTGTCGCCGCTGATCATGGGCTGGCTGTTCGCGGCACTGATGCGCATCGCCACCGGTTCGGCCACGGTGGCCATGACCACGGCGTCGGGAATCGTCGCGCCGGTGGCGATTGGCCTGGGTTATCCGAATCCGGAATTGCTGGTGCTGGCGACCGGCGCCGGGTCGGTGATTTTTTCCCACGTCAACGACGGCGGCTTCTGGTTGATCAAGGAATACTTCAACATGAGCGTCGCCCAGACTTTCAAGACCTGGACCGTGCTGGAGACCATTATTTCGGTGGTGGCGTTTGCGCTGACCGTGGGTCTTTCCTACCTGATCTAACCCGAACTTTCCGATCGCTTTTCCACGGCTGATGGCCACCCATCGGCGCGCCTTTGTGCGCGCCGGTGTCAGGTGCCAGCGGTGGACTGCGCTCGTTCAACTCTCAAAAAACATAAAAAAATCACCCTGGAGCACCGTATGTTCAAGCGAGCAATCCCCACCGCATTGTTGTTGGCCACCGGATCGATGTGCGCACAGGCAGCCGATTCTGCCGCCCACGGTTTTCTGGAGGACAGCAAAGCCACGCTGTCGATGCGCACCTTGTATTTCAACAGCGATAACCGCGATGGCGCGGCGGATCCGTCGAAAACCGAGGAGGCCGCACAGGGTTTTGTATTGCGCTACGAGTCCGGGTTTACGCAAGGCACGGTGGGTTTCGGGATTGACGCGCAAGCATTGCTTGGCGTGACGCTGGACAGCGGCGCAGGCCGTCATGTCGGCAGCGGCATGATCCCGACTGACGGCGACGGTGCCGCTGACACGTGGAGCAGCTTCGGCCCAACGGCGAAGATGCGCATCGCTAAAACGGAATTCCGCTACGGCACGCTGCTGCCCAAACTGCCGATCCTGCTGTCGAACGATGCCCGGGTCCTGCCGCAGTCGTTCACCGGTGCGCAGATCACCTCGACCGACATCGATGGCCTGATGCTCACCAGTGGTGTGCTTGAACACGCCGTCGGCCGCGCGTCGACCGACCGCACCGGTTTGTCGGTGCCGGGCGCCACACAGGACAGCAACAAGTTCTACTTCGCGGGCGGTGACTACTTCATCACCAAGGATCTGAAGGCGCAGTACTACTTCGCGCAGATGGAAGACTTCTACAACCAGAATTTCTTCGGCCTGACCCATGTGCTGCCGATCGACAGTAAAAGCTCGTTCACCACTGATCTGCGTTACTTCCGCACCACGTCGACCGGGGCCAACAGCTCCGCCGCAGGCCGGGCGCAAGGCTATCGTGCTTCGGGTTACACCGTGGACAACAACGGCGAAATCGACAACAACACCTGGGTGGCGATGATCACTTACATGAACGGCGGTCACTCGGTTGCGCTGGGGCATCAGCAGGTTGGGGATGGCAGCAATTTCGTTCAGCCGAACCAGGGCAGCCTGGTCGATAAAGGGGCGGGCGGTGGCAGTGTTTACCTGCCTACGGACCGTATGATCCAGAGCTTTACCCGTGCCGGGGAACAGACGAATTTCGGTCAGTACACCTATGACTTCGCGCCGTTGGGTGTGCCGGGTTTGAAGGCGTCGATCGTGTATTTGAAGGGGACGGATATCAAGGTGCGCAATGCTGGGGATCAGTCGGAGTGGGAGCGTGACATGACCCTGGATTATGTGGTGCAGTCGGGGGCGCTCAAGGGGGTTGGGTTCAGTGTGCGCAATGGCAAGTCGAATACGGATGCGGGGCGGAATGTTGATCAGAATCGCTTCATCATCAATTACACGCTTTCGTTGTTGTAGTGGTTTGGCGTTTGAGCGTTTGAGCGTTTGAGTGAATATCCGTTTTTTGGGTGGTGGCTGATATTGGTTTCGCCCTTACGGCGAGTCACTTTGGAAAAGCCGGAATGCCGGCCCAGCCCAAAGTAACCAAAGGGCTCTTGCCCCTTTCGTTCGGTGCCTCGCCTAGGCTCGGCATACCCTCGTTCCGGTCCTGCTCCGGGGGCCCGCCGCCATCGGCCATCCATGGCCGGGGGCGGCTAACCCGGCATCTATGCCGGGTTGCCCACTGCGCAGAACCTCCACTCGGCCTCTCGAGGGGGCGACCACCGCCACAGCCTCCGAGGCGGCCTGGTAGCCGACCTGGCTCTCTGTTCGACCGCATTCCCCCTGTAGGAGCGAGCCTGCTCGCGATGGGCGACAACGATGACGCGGGTTGTCTGGATGAACGCGGTGTCCGGGCGTTTTTCGCGAGCAGGGCTCGCTCCTACAAGGGATCGGGTTCACACGGTCAAAATTGTAGGAGCCAGCTTGCTGGCGATGGGCGTCAACGATGACGCGGGTTGTCTGGATGAACGCGGTGTCTGGGCGTTTTTCGCGAGCAGGCTCGCTCCTACAAGGGATCGGGTTCACACGGTCAAAATTGTAGGAGCCAGCTTGCTGGCGATGGACGTCAACGATGACGCGGGTTGTCTGGATGAACGCGGTGTGTTGGCGTTTTTCGCGAGCAGGCTCGCTCCTACAAAGGATCGGGTTCACACGGTCAAAATGGTAGGAGCCAGCTTGCTGGCGATGGACGTTAACGATGACGCGGGCTGCCTGAATGTGCGCGGTGCCTGGGCGTTTTTCGCGAGCAGGCTCGCTCCTACAGTGGATCGGGTTCACACGGTCAAAATTGTAGGAGCCAGCTTGCTGGCGATGGGCGTCAACGATGACGCGGGTTGTCTGGATGAACGCGGTGTGTTGGCGTTTTTCGCGAGCAGGCTCGCTCCTACAAAGGATCGGATTCACACGGTCAAAACTGTAGGAGCCGGCTTGCTGGCGATGGGCGTCAACGATGACGCGGGTTGTCTGTATGAACGCGGTGTGTTGGCGTTTTTCGCGAGCAGGGCTCGCTCCTACAAGGGATCGGGTTCACACGGTCCAAATTGTAGGAGCCAGCTTGCTGGCGATGGATGTTAACGATGACGCGGGCTGTCTGGATGAGCGCGGTGCCTGGGCGTTTTTCGCCAGCAAGCTGGCTCCTACAGGGAATCGCATTCGCTTTTGACTTTCACCACTCATCAGGCCGAGCGTTAGCTCGCCTTGGCTTTTGATCTTGCGGTGCACGCCCCCTCGAGAGGCCGAGTGGAGGTTCTGCGCAGTGGGCAACCCGGCATGGATGCCGGGTTAGCCGCGCACGGCCATGGATGGCCGATCGCGGCGGGCCCACGGAGCAGGACCGGAACGAGGGCATGGCGAGCCTAGGCGAGCCACCGAACGAAAGGGGCAAGAGCGCTTGGTTACTTGGCGCTTTTCCAAGTAACCCGCTGTAAGAGCGGAACCAATAGCCGCCGTTACCGCAGGAATGGATATGTACCCCAAGCCCAACCCCACATCAATACCCGCTAATTACCATCAGCAACCTTGCGCTCAATCTCATCGATCTTGCGCTTAAGCGCCCCAGCATCCTGCTCTTCACCCTCAGGGTCCTGCAAATCCCTCACAACCACCTTCACCGGTTTACCCGATGCATCGGTCGGCGAGACATCGGCATTCGATGGGTTGTCACGATCATCAGTGTTCATCACGCATACCTCCGTTGACGTAATCATTGGATGCAGCGCTAACGCCCGAGTTCGAGTTTTTTTGCTGCTGATGCAGGCATGCATGAAGGGACTGGAGCATGACCCCCAGTCCCGTCCTCGCGGTTACTGATTGCCCGAAAGCGGCGGGGTCCGAGGCGGAATCTGGCGCTTCGATCCAGTCGATTCAAACGCCGACGCCAGACGCAGCAGCGAAGAATCGTCATAAGCCCGGCCAGCAAACGTCAGCCCGACCGGCATGCCAATGTCCGGCATCACACCCATCGGCACCGTGACGGTCGGAACGCCAAGGTGACGGATCGCGAGGTTACCGTTGGCCACCCAGACACCATTGCTCCAGGCAATGTCCGCCGAGGCCGGATCGACATCGGCATTCGCCGGCGCCACGTCGGCCACAGTAGGGAAGAGCACCGCGTCGAGACCCAGCCGATCCATCCAGTCTTCAAGGTCAATCCGGCGGGTTTTTTCAAGGCCACGCAGCCCGTCGGGAACCGTGGTGATCTGGTCCCAAGGCGTAATCCCGCGCTCGGCCATCCGCACGTATTCGTCCATGCCCGCCACAAGGTCGCCCTCGCGGTTGGGCAGGGTGCCTGGGTCGTGGGGGAAAATCAGCGGTCCGTCGACGTCGACCAGACGGTTCAGTTTCGGATCACCGTTGGCCTGCAGGAAATCATCGAAGGCCCAGGCCGTCAGGTCCCACAACTCATGGTGCAGGAATTCTTTGGACACCAGTCCGCGAGTGAACACCGTCGGTGCGCCTGGCCGATCGCCCTCGCAATTGGAGACCAGCGGGAAGTCGACTTCGATCACCTCTGCGCCGGCCGCTTCAAGTGCCTTGCGCGCGACTTCCCAGAGCCCGATCACCGAAGGGCGGGTGTTGATTCGTTGCCCCGTCGGCCCGCCGATACCCGGCGCATCGCTGGTGCCGGCTTCGTCGTCAGCGTTGATGTACATGCGCGGCACGCCGAGGCGTTTTCCGGCCAGGGCATCGGACTTCACCACCAGCTCGGCATAGGAAGCAGGGCGTACCGACGTGACGCTCGGAATCGGCACCCAGGGTTGCAGCCGCCACAGATCGCCACGGGTGTCGGGGTCTTCCGCGACCACCACGTCGAGCACTTCGAGCAGATCAGCCATGGTCCTGGCGAACGGCACGACCACGTCCATCGTCGGCGTCAGCGGCCAGTTGCCGCGCACCGAGATCACCCCGCGCGAAGGCGTGTAGGCGCACAGGCCGTTGTTGGACGCGGGACCGCGACCGCTCGACCAGGTTTCTTCCGCCAGACCGAACGCCGCGAAGCTCGCGGCGGTCGCGGTGCCGGCGCCGTTGGAGGAACCGGATGCGAACGGGGCCGTGAGGTAGCCCGCGTTATAGGGGCTTTCCGCACGGCCATAAACGCCGCGCTGCATGCCGCCGTTGGCCATGGGCGGCATGTTGGTCTTGCCCAGGCAGATGGCACCGGCGCCGCGCAGTCGCTCGATGGTGAAGGCGTCGCGGTAGGCCACCAGGTCGACGAAGGCCGGGCTGCCGGATGCGGCAGTCAGCCCCTTGACCAGGTAACTGTCCTTGGCCGTGTAGGGAATGCCATCGAGCGGCCCCAGGGTTGCGCCTTTCGCCCGGCGGGCATCGGAGGCTTGCGCTTCCTTGAGCGCATCGGGGTTGCGCACCACCACCGCGTTGAGGGCGGTGGGGGTGTCGGCGCCGTCGTAGGCGTCAATTCGGTCGAGATAGGCCTGGACCAGTTCTACCGATGTGGTCCGGCCCGATTCGAGCGCCGCGCGCAGTTCGGCAATGGAAACCTCGGTGACTTCGATCATGCTGTTACCACCGTTTACTGATAATGAAGAAGTGAATGCGCGGCATGGTATGTCCAATGACGGGGTGCTTGCCAGTGCGAAGTCGCTTTCAGCCCGTGCAATTTCTGCCTGCGTACAGGGTTTTTCAAACCTTGAGTTTTCAGCGATTTTAAGTCTCAAATGGCCCTTTTGTGGACGGGGATGATATGGAACATCAATGTGAAGTGGCGGTGCTCGGACTGGGGGCGATGGGCGCTGCGACGGCGTACCAACTGGCAAAATCCGGGGTCAGGGTGATCGGCGTCGACCGCTACCATCCGCCGCACACCCAAGGCTCCAGCCATGGCGACACGAGCATCACCCGGCTGTCGGTCGGGGAAGGCGCCGCGTACCTGCCCATCGTCCGTAACTCTCACCGGATCTGGCGCGAGCTCGAAGCGCTGTCCGGTGAGGCGTTGTTCGAGCAGTGCGGCGTGCTGGTCCTGAGTTCCAGTCCCGACTATGACGCCAACGATGCCAGCGATTTCACCCATCGCACCCTGAAACTGGCGGACACCTACGGCATCGAGCATGAGGTGTTGGCCGCCGAACAGATTCGCCAGCGCTTCCCGCAGTTTTCCCCGGTGCTGGACACGGCCGTCGGTTACTTCGAACAGAGTGGCGGTTATGTCCGGCCGGAACGCTGCATTGCCGTGCAGCTGCAACTCGCCGAGCAACACGGCGCGACGTTGTTCAAGGGCGAAACCGTCACGCACCTCAGTTCCGACGAGCAGGGCGTGCGCATCACCACCGACCAGCGAACGATCCGTGCCGACAAGGTCGTGGTCAGCGCCGGGATGTGGTCCAAGGAATTGTTGGGAGCGCCGTTCGACCGGTTGTTGAGGGTCTGCCGGCAAAACCTGTTCTGGTTCGAACTGGAGGAAAGCGCACGGTTTTCCGAGGTGTCGCCGACGTTCATCTACACCCACGGGCCCGATCAGTCTTACTACGGTTTTCCGCCGCTATCCGGCGAGGGCAGCCTGAAAGTCGCCACGGAGCAGTACAGCGAGGAATCTTCGCCAGACACGTTGGACCGCACTGTCAGTGCCGCCGAAGCACGCGAGATGTTCGACACCAAGGTGCGCGGCCGGATCGCCGGCGTGACACCGCGCGTGGTCAAGTCAGCGGTGTGTGCCTATACCGTCACGCCGGATTCGGATTTCATCATCGACGAGCATCCGGCATTGAAAAATGTTCTGGTGGTGTCGGCCTGTTCAGGGCATGGCTTCAAGCATTCCGCCGCGTTGGGTGAGGCCGCAGCGCAATGGTGCGTGCGGGGTAGCAGTGAGCTGGATCTGTCGGCGTTTTCTTTGAAGCGGTTTGCCTGATCTGAAGGCGGTGGCGCCCCTGAAATCGCCATCGCCAGCAAGCCGGCTCCTACAGGTTTGCGTACAGCCCAAAACTCAGCGCCAAACGCAACATTGTAGGAGCCGGCTTGCCGGCGATAGCGCCCGCAAAATCGCCATCGCCGGCAAGCCGGACTCCTACAGGTTTTGCGTGAACCCCAAAATCCAGCGCCAAACACAACATTGTAGGAGCCGGCTTGCTGGCGATAGCGCCCGAATAATCGCCATCGCCGGCAAGCCGGACTCCTACAGGTTTTGCGTGAACCCCAAAATCCAGCGCCAAACACAACATTGTAGGAGCCGGCTTGCCGGCGATAGCGCCCGCAAAATCGCCATCGCCGGCAAGCCGGACTCCCACAGGTTTTGCGTAATGCCCAAAATCCAGCGCCAAACACTACGTTGTAGGAGCCGGCTTGCCGGCGATGCTGGTTGATACCAATTGGCCATCACTTCCGGTAAAGTGCACGCCGCTCGAGAGATGGATCCCGGGCGTTTACCCATGGAGTTACTCAGTGAATTACCTCAGCAAAGTGCTTGCCGTTTCCCTGTTCGGTCTGGTTCTGGCAGGTTGCACCGGCGCGCCGATGAAAACCCAGCAATACGACGCCAGCCAATACACTGTCGTTGGCCACAGCGAAGCCAGTGCCACCGGCCTGCTGCTGTTCGGCGTGATCCCGATCCGCCAGAACAGCCGTTTCGTTCGCGCACAAGACGCGGCGATCAAAGCCAAGGGCGGCGACGCGCTGATCAACACCCAGGTCCAGGAAAACTGGTTCTGGGCGTGGGTCCTGACGGGTTACACCACCAAGGTGTCCGGTGATGTGGTCAAACTGAAAAACGTTCAGTAAGCGCCCGTCAGCGCAGCCTGCCGCAAGGGCAGGCCGCGCTGGTCGCTCGGGTCAGACCAGGTTGATCACGACATCGATGTTGCCACGGGTCGCCTTGGAATACGGGCAGGTCTGGTGCGCGGCATCCACGACCGAACGTGCGACAACAGGATCCAGCCCCGGCAGGCTCACATTGAGCCGCGCCTGAAGGAAAAAGGCGTTATCGGTCTTGCCCAGGTCCACTTCGGTATCGACCGCGACGTCCGTCGGCAGGGTCACTTTCAAGGCAACCGCCGCTTTACCCATCGCGCCGATGAAGCAGGCGGACCAGCCAGCAGCCAGCAGTTGTTCCGGGTTGGTGCCGCTGCCTGAAGAGCCAGGCGCGGACAGCTTGATATCCAGACGTCCATCGTCACTTCGCGACTCGCCGTTGCGACCTCCGGTGGTGTGGGTTTTGCCGGTGTACAGCACGGTGTCGATTTGATTGATCATGGCGGTTTTCCTGCTCAGGTTTTTTGGGCGCTTGTTCATCGGAGAGCGTCTGCCTTTCCGATGTGGCCCAATTTTTCATCTTCATGTAGCGAGGATGTGTCCTGATCCGGCGCTTGTGTAACGCTGTGTAGCATCCGCCGGGAAAAATACCTGCCGATACAAAGCACCCCCCTGTAGGAGCGAGACCGGCTTGCCGGCGATGGACTTGAAGACGCCGCGTTCATTCTGAAAGCACGCGTTATCGTTAACGCCCATCGCGAGCAGGCTCGCTCCTACAGGTAAAGCCCTTACGCTTGCTTGTTGAGCGCTGCTTCCGCCGCCGCGATTTCCGCCTGGCGCTTGATGATCAGGTCGCCCATCGGCGGGCCCTGGAAGCGCCGCGCTTCAAAGCCGAACCAGACGATCGCCGTCAGCACCAGGAAACCGATGGTGATGTACAGCGCCCAGTCGTTCGGTGGCTGGATGCCGATGATGAAAATCACCACCATCGACACCACCGAGAGAATGGCGAACAGCGAATACAACCCGCGTCCCATGTTCCACGGGCCCATGGTCGGCCACTTCGATGTCCCGTAGGCAAACAGGCCGAGCACGATGGGGATGATGAAAGAGAAGAACAGGAAGATCACCGTGCACGAGACCACGATGGTGTAGACGGGCGTTTCCCCGATCGAGATCACCGACGATCCCCAGTCGAACAACACCGCCAGGGTCGCGCCGGTCCAGATCGCTGCGACCGGGCTGCGGAAGGTCGGGGAGACCGAGGCCAGTGCTTTCGAGCAGGGCAGGCCACCGTCACGGGAGAACGCGAAGATCATGCGTGACACCGACGTCACGGTGGCCAGCCCGCAGAGAAACTGCGAGATGAAAATCGCCACGTACAGCGCCAGTTTCACGGTGGGGTTGACCTGAGTGTTCATCGCCCAGAAGAACACGTTCCAGCCCTGTTTCGCCGCTTCGTCCATGCTCGGCAGCATCAGCACGAAGGAACTCAGCATCACCCAGCCGAACAGCAGCGACCAGATCACCGACATGACCATGCCACGGGGCACCGACATGGCGGCGTTGCGGGTCTCTTCGGAGGTGTGCGCGGAGGCGTCGTAACCGGTGATGGTGTAGATCGGCAACAGCAGGCCGAGCATGAACACCCAGCTGTTCGACACCTGTGGCCAGACGCTGCCGCCCGCTTCGCCGGAATAGTTGCCGAAGGTCCACAACCGGACGAACTCGTAACTCGGGGCCGAGATCAGGCAGACGATGGTCAGTGCCAGCGCCGTGGCGAAAATCAGGTAGCCGGAGAAGTCGGTGAGTTTCGCGGTCAGGCCGATTCCCAGGTGATTACACAAGGCCTGGATGCCAGTGAGGATCGCCAGGAAAATCACCCTGACCGTGGTGGTGTCCTCCATACCCAGGGCCGGTCCGAACGCACCGAAAAAGAAATAGTAGGTGCCGACGTTGATCGCGCCCAGCACCGTGACCAATCCCAGCAGATTGAACCAGGCCGTCAGCCAGCCGGTGAAGCGGTTACCGAGGATCGAACCCCAGTGATAGAGCCCGCCAGCGGTGGGGTAGGCCGAGGAAATCTGCGCCATGGCCAGGGCGAACACCCCGGAAATCAGGCAGCCGATGGGCCAGCCGATGCCGATCGACGCGCCGCCCGCGCCCGAGGTGCCCTGGGCCAGTGAGTTGATGCCGCCGGAGAGGATGCAGATGATCGAGAAGGAAATCGCGAAGTTGGAGAACACTCCCATTCGTCGCGAGAGTTGCTGGGCGTAGCCCATGTTGTGCAACGCCTTGACGTCTTCGTCATGCGCGTCGGTGTCGGGCTGACTTGCTGGGTTCATGCTGTGTACCCCTACAGGTTTTGATTCAATCCATTGGCGTCTGCGCAATGGGCTGGTCTTCAACACCTTGTCGTACTGCTCCTTGTTACCACCGATACAAGCTGACTGCTCCGGATCTAGAGGCGGCCGTGAAAAGCCGCGTCGAAAATGCTCGCCACACCGGTCTTGGTCAGTGGCAGGGGATTGCCGCCGGCCGAGGGATCGACGATCGCCATGTCCGCGATCAGGTCGGCCTGGCGATCATCCACGCCCAGTTCCACCAGGGTGTGCGGCACGCCGATGTCCTTGCGCAGCTTGAGGATGAACGCGAGGAAACTGTCGAAGCCCGGGGAGGGCAGGCGCAGGTACGCCGCGAGGCGCGTGATGCGTTCTTCGATGGCCGAGCGATTGAATTGCAGGACATAGGGCATGAACGTCGCATTGGTCATGCCGTGATGGGTGTCGTACAGCGCGCCCACTGGATGCGACAACGCGTGCATGCCGCCCAAACCTTTCTGGAAGGCGGTGGCGCCCATGGCGGCGGCGGCGAGCATTTGCGCGCGGGCGTCCAGGTCCGAAGGCGTGTGCACGGCGCGCACCAGGGCATTGGCCACCAGGCGCATGCCTTCCACCGCAATGCCGTCGGCCAGCGGATGAAAACCCGGGGCGCAATAGGCTTCCAGGCAATGGGCGAGCGCGTCCATGCCGGTGCCAGCGGTGATTTTTGCCGGCATGCCGACCGTGAGCGCCGGGTCGCTGACGACCACGCGCGGCATCATTTTCGGGTGGAAGATGATGCGTTTGGTGTGCGTGCGCTCATCGATGATCACCGCCGCGCGACCGACTTCAGAACCGGTCCCGGCGGTGGTCGGCACTGCAATCACCGGGGCGATGGCGCTCTCGTCGGCGCGGGTCCAGTAGTCGCCGATGTCTTCGAAATCCCACACCGGCCGGGTCTGGCCACTCATGAAGGCGATCAGCTTGCCCATGTCCAGGCCACTGCCGCCGCCGAAAGCAACCACGCCGTCATGCTTGCCGGTGCGCCAGGCCTCAAGTCCGCCGGCCAGGTTGGCTTCGACCGGATTGGGCTTGAGGTCGCAAAACAGCGCGGCGCCCAGGCCGGCAGCGCGCATGGCGTCCAGTGCTGCGGTGGTGATCGGCGCGCGGGCCAGGCCGCTGTCGGTCACCAACAGCGGTCGCTCTATCCCCTGGCTGCGACAGACGTCGGCCAGCTCGGCGATGCGGCCGACCCCGAAGTGAACACGGGTGGGGTAGTTCCAGTTTCCAGTCAGGCTCATGGTCTACACCTCGTGGCGCAGATGAAAGGATTTGGCGCGGGTCAGATGCTCGTAACCCAGGCGCGACAGGGTGACGCCGCGCCCGCTGTTCTTCACGCCGGTCCAGGCCAGCGCCGGGTCGAGGTAATCGCAACGGTTCATGAATATGGTGCCGGTGGCGATCTCGTTGCCGAGGCGTTCGGCGGCGGCGAGGTCCTGGGTCCAGATCGACGCGCTGAGCCCGAAGTCACTGTCGTTCATCAAGGCGATGGCTTCGTCGTCGCTCGACACCGACATGATGCCGACCACGGGACCGAAGCTTTCCTCGCGCATCACCGACATGTCATGGGTGACGTCCACCAGCACCTGCGGCGCCAGGTAAGCGCTGCCCGGCGCGTCGGCGGGAAACGCCTTCGGATCGATCAGCGCTTTGGCGCCCTCGGCCAGCGCGTCGGCAATCTGTCCGCGAACAAAGTCGGCGGCGGCCGGCGAGACCATCGGCCCCAGCGTGGTGGCTTCGTCCAGCGGACTGCCCAACACGTATTGGCGGGTCAGATCGGCGAAGCGCTCGACGAAGGCGGGATAGATTTTCTCATCGACATAGATTCGCTCGACCGCGCAGCAGCTTTGCCCGGAGTTGAAGAAACTGCCGTCCACCAGGTTTTCCACGGCGTGTTCAAGGTTGGCGTCGGCGCGAACATAGGCCGGGTCTTTGCCGCCAAGCTCCAGGCCCATGCCGATGAAATCCGTCAGGGCGGCTTGCTGGACTTGCAGGCCCGCGTCCACCGAACCCGTGAAGTTCACCTGTTGTACGTCGCCGGTGACGATGGCCACGGCAGTACTGGCATGACTGAGCAGCAGGTTCTGGAACAACCCTTCAGGCAGATTGGCCCGGCGGAAAGCTTCAGCGAAACGCTCGCCGACCAGCAGGGTTTGCGACGCATGCTTGAGGATGACGCTGTTGCCCGCCATCAACGCCGGAATAATCGTGTTAACGGCGGTCAGGTACGGGTAATTCCACGGGGCGATCACCAGCACCGTACCCAGCGGCTCGCGTTTGATGTAACGCCGAAAACCCGCGACCGGTGTGGGCTCGACGGCGGCAAGCGCTTGCGGCGCAATGGCGATCATGTGTCGGGCTCGCTCTTCGAAACCGCGCAGCTCGCCAGCGCCAAAACGCACCGGTCGGCCCATTTGCCAGGCCAGCTCCGGCACGATTTCATCCTTCATCGCCAGCATCGCGTCCACCGCCGCACTGCAATACGCCGCGCGCTCGTTCAGGGGGCGGCGCTTCCATTGCGTCTGGGCAGCGGCCGACGCCTCAAGCGCCTGAAGGAGCTGTGTCGTATCCGTTTGTTGGCGTTCGACGTACACCCGGCCATCGACCGGGGAGATAAGCTGAATCTTCGCAGTCATGGTGTGCTCAATAGCGCTCGAAGCCGCGCTGCAGTTCCCAGTCGGTGATTCGCCGGTCGTACTCTTTCTGCTCCCACTCGGCGGTGTGCACGTAGTGGTCGATCACTTCATCGCCGAACGCCTCGCGCAACATGCTCGAGCCTTTGAGCGCGGAGCAGGCGTCGCGCAGGGTTTTCGACACCTCCGGCAGATGCTCGTCGAGGTAGGCATCGCCCTCGAACGGCGGCGCGAGTTCGAGCTTCTCGTCGATCCCCGCCAGGCCCGCCGCAATCAGCGCGGCGAAGGCCAGGTAAGGGTTTAAGTCAGCGCCGCCGATGCGGCATTCGATGCGGATGGACTTGCTCTCTTCGGCGCACAAACGGAAGCCGGCGGTGCGATTGTCGCGGCTCCACACTGCACGCGTCGGGGCGAAGGTGCCGGCCTGGAAGCGCTTGTAGGAGTTGATGTAGGGCGCGAGAAAACAGGTGATGTCGTTGGCGTACTTGAGCTGCCCGGCCACCCACTGACGCATGAGTTTCGACATGCCGAACTCGGCCTTGGCGTCGAAGAACAGCGGCTTCTTGGCGTTCTTGTCCCACAGCGAATTATGGATATGGCTGCTGGAACCGGCAGCGTCGTAGCGCCACTTGGCCATGAAGGTGATCGCCTTGCCCTGAAGCTCGGCGATCTCTTTGCAGGCGTGTTTGATGATGACGTGGTGATCGGCCATGGTCATCGCATCGGCATAGCGTATGTTGATTTCTTCCTGGCCGGGGCCCCATTCACCCTTGGAATTTTCCACGGGAATGCCCGACGCCTGCAGGTGCTTGCGGATCGCCCGCAGCACCGGCTCCTCGCGGGTGGTCTGGAGGATGTTGTAATCCTCGATGTAATGGCCGGCGGTTTTCGGTTGGTGGTAGTTGCGCTGGTGGATCGCTTCGTAGCTTTCGTCGAACAGATAGAACTCGAGCTCCGAGGCGAACATGCCGGTGTAGCCGCGTTGACGCAGGCGTTCGACCTGGCGTTTGAGGATGGCTCGCGGGCTGTGGGGCAAGTCTTTTCGATGGTGATGATCGAGCACGTCGCACAGCACCAGCGCCGTACCTTCCAGCCAGGGCACGCGGCGCAGGGTCGACATGTCGGGCTTGAGGACGAAGTCGCCGTAGCCCTTGCTCCAACTCGCGGCGGCGTAACCCGGCACCGGTTCCATGTCGATGTCGTCGGCCAGCAGGTAATTGCAGCAGTGGGTTTCTTCGTGGCCGCTGTCGATGAAAAACTCGACCTGGAATCGCTTGCCGACGAGGCGGCCCTGCATGTCGATCATGCAGACCAGCACGGTATCGATTTCGCCGGATGCAGCAGCGCGCTTGAGCGCGTCAAAACTGAGGAGGGGCTCGGTCATCACGTCTTTCCTGCGTGAACAAGTTGGGCCTGTCTGAGATAGCTGTTGCAGACGCTCTCCAGAAAAACCACAACCCTGCAGAAGCGAGCATCGTGAGCAATAAGCTGATCCAAGCTTAGCTTACTGTTGTATTTCGCAAGTCCTGATGATCGAAAGTGACGGTTTCAGTTACGCTGCGCCCCCCGAATGCCTGGAATCGAACACGATGAAAACCGCCGTACTCACCCTGGCCCTGATACTCAACGCCGGGCTGCTCGCCACACCCGCCGTCGCGGCGGGGGACGCTGAAGCCGGGGCGAAACTGTTCACGCGGATCTGCGGCGGTTGCCACCAGGTGGGCGAGTCGGCGCGGGGCGGTTTCGGTCCGCAACTCAACGGGATCTTCGGGCGTCCGTCGGGCAGCGTGGTGGACTACCAGTATTCCGATGCAATGAAATCCGCCGGCATTGTCTGGACGCGCGAGACCCTGACGGCTTACCTCGAAGCGCCGAAAAAAGTGGTGCCCGGGACCCGGATGATTTTCTGGGGGCTCAGCGATCCGGAGAAAATCGAGGATGTGCTGGCGTACTTGCAGACCTTCCAGGCGCCGTGATCGAAAGCGTCGCTTAACTGTACGCTGATGTACATTTTGTGTACGCACGCGAGCGTGCAGCGTAGAGTGGAGCGACATTTTCAGATCACGGTGGTACCCGAGGATGTCGCAGACAGGAAAGACACGGACCAAGGCACAGGACGCCGGCTGGCGTGGCTCGGTCAATGGCTGGCTCGACGCCGCCTACGATGCCCTGAAGGAATCCGGGGTGGACGCGGTGCGCGTGATGCCGCTGGCCAAGCGGCTGAACTTGTCGCGCACCAGCTTCTATTGGTTCTATGAGGATCGCGAACAACTGCTCGCAGCGCTCCTGACCCGCTGGCGCGACAAGAACACCGGCGGGCTGATCAGCCAGTGCGACAGTTATGCCGAGAGCATTTCCGAAGCGATCCTCAACGTTTTCGAATGCTGGGTGAACCCGGAGCTGTTCGACTCGCAATTCGAGTTTGCCGTGCGCAGCTGGGCGCTGCAGTCCGACGAAGTTGCCGGTGAAATCGCGGCGGCCGACGAGGCGCGGATCGGTGCCCTGGCCGGGATGTTTCGCCGGTTCGGCTACGAGACCGACGCCGCCGATGCGCGGGCCAGGACCATCTACCTGACGCAGATCGGCTATATCTCGATGAAGACCACGGAAGACATCGTCGTGCGTTTCCGGCGCATTCCGCAGTACGTCACGGTATTTACCGGCAAGGCCCCGAAGCGTCGTGAACTCGACCGTTTTTTTGGCAAGTTCGGCTACGCGGAAAAAGAGCCTGGTGTGTTCGTGTCACTGGCCGACACCTTCGAAGAGGCGACGCCCGATGCCGACTAGAACCCTGGGGATCATCGGCGGCACCGGCTGGCTGGGCCGCGGGATTGCAGATGCGGTGCTGGAAAGCGGCTTTATCGCCGCCGATGGCCTGCTGATTTCCAACCGTTCCGGCACCGGTACATTCGCGCCGCAGGTGCGGGTGCTGGCGGATAACCAGGCGTTGGTTGAACGGAGCGACGTCGTGCTGCTGTCGATCCGTCCGGAGCAGTTTCGTGAACTGCAGATCGACGCTCGCGGCAAGCAGGTGATTTCACTGATGGCCGGGGTTCCGGCAGCGACCATCAGCGCCGCCACCGGTGCGCAGGTCGTGGTGCGGGCCATGCCGAATGCGGCGGTGGAAATCCGCCAGTCATTCACTCCTTGGTACAACGCCGGTGAGTTGAGCGATCAGGACCGCGAGTGGGTGCAACGGCTGTTCGAGTGCGTCGGTTCGGCGGACGAAGTGCCTAATGAGGATTGCATCGATTACCTCAGCGCGCTGTCCGGCACCGGGCCTGCTTTCCCGGCCCTGTTGTACAAGGCGCTGGTCGAGTCGGCGGTGGCCGCCGGGATTCCCGAGGCCATCGCACAACGGGCCGCGCACGGGGTGGTGGTCGGTGGCGGTCAGTTACTGGCGAGCCGCGATCCCCTGCAAATGATCGAGGCCTTGATGGCTTATCGGGGTGTCACGGCAGCGGCGTTGCAGGTGATGACCGATCAGCGTATCGACGCCATCGTGGGACAGGCCGTGCAGGCCGGTGCCGCTGTCGCGCGGCGGGGGATGTAAAAAAAGCGAGGGAGCCGATGCTCCCTCGCTTCACGCTCAGATTTCCTTCACCAGCCGCAAGGCATCGTAGATCGCCGCATGGGTGTTGCGAGCCGCCACGGCGTCACCGATCCGGAACAGCTGGAAACGTCCTTGCGGGTTAGTGACGATGTGCTGCACATGGCCGGCGATCAGGTCGTGCTGTTCCACTGCGCCGCCATTGCTTGAGTGCGGACGAAGGTCGAAATACAGGTCGTCCAGCGGCAGCGTGCCGTGGTTGACCACGACCTGATCGACGACACGTTGCTTGTTGACCTTGCCGTAGTCGCTGCCGAAGGTCGCGACCAGCTTGCCATCGCGCTTTTCCACCGACTCGACGCGGTAGGTGACGGTGAACGTGACGTCGAGGTCTTGCAGGCTGCGCATGTAAGGCACCAGGTTCATCGCCATCACTTCCGGTGCAAACGCTCGGTCGGGGGTGACGATTTCCACGGTGGCGCCGCTTTGTGCAATGACCTCGGCGGCCTGCAGGGCGGCGTGGTCGCCGGCATCATCGAAAATCAGCACGTTGCGGCCAGGCTTGATGTCGCCGGAAATGATGTCCCAGGTCGACACCACCAGTTCGTTGCCCTGGGAAAGCACTTCGGTATCGGGCAGGCCACCGGTGGCGACGATGACCACGTCCGGCTCGTGGGCCAGCACGGTGTCGGCTTCCGCCCAGGTGTTGAAGTGAAACTTCACGCCAAGACGCTCGCACTGCACCATGCGCCAGTCGATGATGCCGATCATTTCGCGGCGACGTTCGTTCAGGGACGTCAGCCGGATCTGCCCGCCGGGCTGGTCCGCGGCCTCCAGCACGGTGACGTCGTGGCCACGTTCGCCCGCCACCCGTGCGGCTTCCAGCCCGGCGGGGCCGGTGCCGATGATCAGCACTTTGCGTTGGCGCGGCGCCTTGGGAATTTCGTGGGGCATGGTGGTTTCGCGACCGGTTGCGGCGTTGTGGATGCAGTAGGCGGCGCCGCCCTGATAGATCCGGTCCAGGCAGTAATTCGCGCCCACGCAAGGCCGAATGTCTTCTTCGCGCTTCTCGATGATCTTGCGCACGATGTGCGGATCGGTCATGTGCGCACGGGTCATGCCGACCATGTCGACCTTGCCCGAGGCGATCGCGTAGCGCGCCGTGGCGACGTCGGGAATTTTCGCTGCGTGAAAGGTCGGGAAGCCTGTCGAGGCGCGGATCTCACCGGCGAAATCAAGGTGCGGCGAGTTGCGCATGCCCTGGATCGGGATGACATCGGTCAGGCCCGCGTCGGTGTCGATGTGGCCACGCACCACGTTGAGGAAATCGATCAGCCCGCTGTCCTTGAGCATGTGCGACACCTGCATCCCTTCGCTGGCGTTGAAGCCGCCCGGCAGCGTTTCGTCGCCGGTGTAGCGCACCCCCAGCAGGAAGTTTTCACCGACGCGCTGACGAATCCCGCGCAGGATGTCGAAGGTAAAGCGCATGCGGTTTTCCAGCGAGCCGCCGTAAGGGCCGTCGAGGTCGTTGGTCAGCGGCGACCAGAACTGATCCATCAAATGCCCGTAGGCCTGCAATTCCAGGCCGTCCATCCCGGCGGCCTGCATGCGTTCGGCCGCGTCTACGTAGTCCTTGATGATGCGCTCGATGTCCCAGTCTTCCATCTTCTTGGGGAACGAACGGTGCGACGCCTCGCGACGGTGCGAAGGCGAGACTACGGGCAGCCAGTCGGCCTTGTCCCAGCGGGTGCGCCGGCCCAGGTGGGTCAGCTGGATCATCACCGCGGCGCCGTGTTCGTGGCATTCGTCCGTCAGGTCCTTGAGCCAGCCGACCACTTCATCCTTGTAAGCGAGTACGTTGTTGAAGACCGGCGGGCTGTCCCGGGAGACCGCCGCCGAGCCCGCCGTCATGGTCAGGGCAACCCCGGCCTTGGCGCGCTCGACGTGGTAAGCGCGATAGAGCGCCTGGGGCATGCCGTCGATAGGGTAAGCCGGCTCGTGCGCCGTGGTCATGATCCGGTTTCTGAGGGTCAGGTGCTTGATCTTGTAGGGTTGCAGCAAGGGATCGCTGGACATCGTGGTGCGCTCCAAAGTGGGCTTCATCAGGCTCGGCGACTTGAAACTAGGATAAATGTACATGAGTGTCAATTGATCATGACACACATGTACATTTTTCTTGCGCAACACAAAAGTCGCCGATAAGATCAAGCTCGAAAGGGTGCAGAGGAGCTACCGAACTGTCGTGCTCGTCACGACGTCAAAGGGATTGAGCAGTTATCGGTGGAGGAGGGCGGTGTTGCCCGAACTCGAAGCAGCGAAGACTGCACTGTTCACGACCGTAAGGCCGTTCAAATGAAGACAACCTGCCTATCACCGTAAAATAGGAAGACGCCTGATGAACGCTCATTCGTATCGAAAAACAGCCTGTGCCTGCTTGTTGGGACTGGCGCTGGGAACCCAAGCGGCGCTGACTCAGGCGGCGGAACCGCAGCCTGTGCGCATTGGCTGGGTCAATTGGTCCGACACCGAAATCACCGTCAAGCTCGCCACCACCGCGTTGCAGGAACATCTCAAGCAACCGGTGAAACTGGTCATGGCCGACATCGGCATCCAGTTCCAGGCCCTGGCCAACGGCAATATCGACCTCATCCCGATGGTCTGGCTGCCGAGTACCCACAAGGCGTTCTACGACAAATACAAAGACCGGCTCGAAGACCTCGGCGTGCTCTATGAAGGGCGGATCGGCATGACGGTGCCGACCTCGGTGCCGATCAGCGAAGTGGCGAGCGTAGAGGACCTGAACAAACCGGAAGTCAGGGAAAAGCTTGAGGGCAAGATCCTCACGTCCGAGGTCGGCAATGGCCAGTACAAGCTCACGGTCAAGGCCATCGAGGAGTACAAGCTCACCGGTTACAAGCTGGTGGCCTCATCGGAATCCGGCATGCTCAACGAGCTGGATCGTAACCTCAAGCGCGGCAAATGGTCGTTGGTCAACGCCTGGAGCCCGCACTGGATGTTCTCCAAATATCCGCTGCGCTATCTGGATGACCCGAAGAAAATCTTTGGCGGTGCCGAACAGATTCACGCCATGGCTCGCAAGGGCTTCAGCCAGGAGTATCCGGAAGTGGCGTACTTCTTCGCGCACTACTCGATCCCTCAGGCTGATCTCGAAGCGTTGATGATGCAGGCGCGCCAGAGCTCTTCCGACCAGGCCGTCGCCGCTTATTACGCCGCCAACAAGCCGCGTTTCGAAGCGATGTTCGAGAAGGGCGCGCAGAGCGTCAGCAGTCTCCAGCCTTGATTGCGCCGGCGGTCTGCGGCTGACTCACCGATCGACGATACACAGATCTCCGGTGGCGCGGATCAGGGCCTGGCCATGCAGGCCGTCCTTGATCAGCGTCGATCGCGCCCTGGCCAGCCAATGGGCACAATTGGGATCTTTGCGATAGGGGGCGAAGTCAGCGTAGTACTGCAACAGACGGTTTTGCAGCTCATCCAGTTGCGGCCGGATCTCTTTACCGAGGTCCGGCCGCGGCACATCAGGCGCCCTGCCTGCCGCTTGCCATTGCGCGAGCAGTCCGTATTGCACCAGTTTGCTGGCTTCAATCTGCGCGGCGAGCAACTCGGCGACCTCGTCCGGGTCGAGTTTGCGGCTAACCGCCTCCTTCCTCGCATTGGCAATGACTTGCGCTTCCCGGGCGCTGTCCTGAATCGGCTTGTGGCTGTCCCATTTGGTCAGCGCCACCAAGTCGCCGATGTTCAGCCGTTCATTCATCGTCGCCAGCAGCGGTTGCAAACTGGCGGGCGCCGGGGCGGTTTCGTCAGCCTGCGCGCTGCACGCGAGCAAACCGGACAGGGCACAGAACAGCAGCCGGGGCAGGCGTGGGAAAGTAGACATGGGCAAACCTCATTGGGCGCGGACTCGCAATCAGGTGTTATGTAACACAGGTGGAACAGTGGCTTTAAGAGGGGCCTGATCATTTGACCATAAAAAAGCCCGGCGGGTGAGGCCGGGCTTCTTGTCGAGTACTGCGGTAGAGCTACGCATTCATGCAGCGCGGCTTTCGATCAGGCGGTCGGAACCACCTTCGGCGACGCGGTTTTCGATCAGACGGTCGGAACCACCTTCGGCAACACGGCGGTCGATCAGGCGGTCGGAACCACCTTCGGCGACGCGGCGATCAATCAGGCGATCGGAACCACCTTCGGCAACGCGGCGATCGATCAGACGGTCGGAACCACCTTCGGCAACGCGGCGATCGATCAGACGATCGGAACCACCTTCAGCCACACGATTCTCGATCAAACGATCCGAACCACCTTCGGCCACACGGCTTTCAATCAACCGATCCGAGCCGCCTTCAGCGATCATCGTACGGGCATGAGGCGCGGCAAAAGCGTTAACTGCAAAAACCGAGAAAGCGATGCTGAGAAGGATTTGGCGTTTCATGGTGGTGTGCTCCGGGGTGTTATTGGTTGGTATGGAGCTGATGTTACGCCGCACGATTTTTAAGAGAACTTCATTGAGTTGATGGTGACTATCGACGTCGGCAATGGTTTGCCATCAAGGCGAAAGAGCGTTTGAACGCACCCCTGCTCAACACTGCATTTCCTTGTAGGAGCCGGCTTGCTGGCGATGGTGTGTCAGCTAAGGAAATGTCGACTGACACACCATCGCCAGCAAGCCGGCTCCTACAGGTTTTGTGTGAGTCCCCAATCCCGAGAACACCCCCGATCCGTAGGAGCCGGCTTGCCGGCGATGGCGATCTCGCGGACGCCATCGTCAGCAAGCTGGCTCCTACGGGATCTCGGCTGAACGGAATGCCCTTCAGGCATCCAGAAACCCGTCGATCATCGGCACCAGCCAATCGGTTCGCATCGTCACCTGCATGTGATCGGTGCCGGGAAGCACCGCCAGTTGCGCGTGCGCCAGCAGGCGGAACAGCTCCACGGCGTGTTCGGGACGGATGACATCGGCGTCGCCAACCACCACCAGCGTTGGCGCGTTAATGGAACGGATGATGTCGCTCGGGATGTCCCGGAAATCGCGCATCCTCTGGGCGGCCTTGTCGTGCATCAACCGCAGGTTTGCGGGCTCTGGCGCCACCTTGAGATAGGCCGTTTGCAGTTCCTGCGGCATGTTCTCCAGCGTGGCCTGGGCCATCGCTTCCCAGAGCCACGGATAGGCACCTTCACGGTTGACCAGCGCCGACGCCACGACCATTTTTCGCACCGCGTGCGGATGCCTGATCGCCACTTGCAAGGCGATGGTGCCGCCGTTGCTGAAGCCGAACAGGTCCGCTTGCGGGATGTGCAGATGCGCGAGCAACGCCGCCGTGTCGTCCGCAGACTGTTCGAAGCTGAACGGGCGGTCGGCGATGTCGGCCGTGTGTCCATAACCCTGCTGCTCGACCGCGATGACCTGGCGCTGGCGGGCGAGCACCGGAAGGATCTGGCCGAACGATGTTTCGATCGTGTCGCCACCCCCATGCAACAGCACGAGCGGCGGTTGCGTGGGGTGCGCGGCGCCGTGAATCTCGAAATAAAGGTGCAGCCCGTTGACCGGGGCATAGCCGCTTTGGCGCTGATTCATGGCGGGTTCTCCGCGTATTTGAGGGTTTACATGATGGCGAGTGGATATCTGCGCGAAGCTGATTATGCTTCAGGAAACCTTGCAGTGATGTGAGGCGGTCAGCCTGTTGCCAGGCTTTGTGCATTCCGCAGTCCGATGACTTCAGCCCCAGGGCCTGGGTGCGACAGTGGTACAGAGGTGCTCCGGCCTACAACAAGAGCAAGACGGAGAAGACTCATGGCCGCAATCGACACCACCACCACGGGCAGCGCGCCCAACAACGGGATCACCAAGGAGGAGCGCAAGGTCATCTTCGCCTCGTCCCTGGGCACCGTGTTCGAATGGTACGACTTCTACCTGTACGGTTCCCTCGCCGCGATCATCGCCAAGCACTTCTTCGCCGGCGTCAACGAAACCACGGCCTTCATCTTCGCGCTGCTCGCATTCGCCGCGGGGTTTGCCGTACGGCCTTTCGGCGCGATCGTGTTCGGTCGCCTGGGCGACATGATCGGGCGCAAGCACACCTTTCTCATCACCATTGTCATTATGGGTATCTCCACCGCCATCGTCGGTTTTCTGCCCGGTTACGCGACCATCGGCGTAGCGGCACCGATCATCCTGATCACCCTGCGCCTGCTGCAAGGCCTGGCGCTGGGCGGGGAGTACGGTGGCGCGGCGACCTACGTGGCGGAGCATGCGCCGAAGGGCAAACGCGGCTATTTCACTTCGTGGATTCAAACCACCGCGACCCTCGGTCTTTTCCTCTCGCTGCTGGTGATCCTCGCCTGCCGGACGATCCTCGGCACTGAAGCGTTCGAGGCCTGGGGCTGGCGGATTCCTTTCCTGTTGTCGATCCTGCTGCTGATTATCTCGGTGTACATCCGCCTGCAACTCAGCGAGTCGCCGGTGTTCGTGAAAATGAAGGCCGAAGGCAAGGCGTCCAAGGCGCCGCTGACCGAATCCTTCGCCCGCTGGGACAACCTGAAAATCGTGATCATGGCGCTGCTCGGCGGCACCGCCGGCCAGGCCGTCGTCTGGTACACCGGGCAGTTCTACGCGCTGTTCTTCCTCTTGCAAATGCTCAAGATCGACCCGCAGACCGCCAACCTGCTGATCGCCGGTTCGTTGCTGATCGGCACGCCGTTCTTCGTGATCTTCGGCAGTTTGTCCGACCGCATCGGCCGCAAGGGCATCATCATGGCTGGCTGCATTCTTGCGGCCGTGACCTACTTTCCGATCTTCCACGCGTTGACCCAGTACGGTAACCCCGACGTGTTCGCGGCGCAGGCGAAGAACCCGGTCACGGTGGTGGCTGATCCGGACCAGTGCTCGTTCCAGTTCGACCCGGTGGGCAAGGCCAAATTCACCAGTTCCTGCGACCTCGCCAAGACGGTGCTGGCGAAGCGGGCCATTCCCTACGTCAACGAAAAAGCCGCGCCGGGCACGGTTGCGCAGGTTCGCATCGGCACCAAAGTGATCGAGAGTTTCGAAGGCACCGGCATGCCGGCCGCCGACTTCAAGACCCGCAACGACGCCTTCACCGCCACCCTCGGCACCGCGCTCAAGGAGGCCGGTTACCCCGAGAAGGCTGACCCGGCCAAGACCAATTACCCGATGGTGCTGTTGCTGCTGACCATCCTGGTGATCTACGTAACCATGGTTTACGGCCCGATCGCTGCGTGGCTGGTGGAACTGTTCCCGGCGCGCATCCGCTACACCTCGATGTCGCTGCCTTACCACATCGGCAACGGCTGGTTCGGCGGCTTCCTGCCGACCGTGGCGTTTGCCATGGTCGCGGCCACCGGGGATATCTACTACGGGCTGTGGTACCCGATCGTCATCGCGGTGATGACGGCCATTCTCGGTACATTCTTCATGCCGGAAACCAAGGATCGGGAAATCCATCACACCTAGGGTTGCGCACGAAAAAGCCCGGCGATAAAGCCGGGCTTTTTCATTAAAACGTGCTCAGTCGGGCCGCCAGTCGCCGGTGCTATGATCGAGCGTCTGTCGCTCTTCAAGAGATCGCCCATGGATCGCCTCTCTACCTTGTTGTCGCAGTTCGGCGTGCGCGCGCACCTGTTTTACAACGGCAGGCTTTGCGGCATGGCGTCGTACGATGGCGCCGACCAGCGCGGTCATATTCACTTGTTGCAGGCGGGCACCGTCACGTTGCGCGGGGGCGACCGCAAGGACTCGCTGCTGATCCGCCCCAGCCTGATTTTCCTGCCTCGTCCAAGCCGGTATCAACTGCTCGCCAGCGAGCCCGAGGGGGCTCAGCTCTTATGCGCGTCAATGGTGTTCGAGGGCGGGGTCGATAACCCGTTGTCTGCTTCGCTCCCCGATTGTTTGGTGCTGTCGCTGGACGAGTTGCCGCAGCTGGCCGATACCCTGCGGTGGATGTTCGCTGAAGCGGCTGGCGGACATTGCGGCAGGGAAGCGGCGCTGAATCGCTTGTTCGAATTGCTGATCATCCTGTTGTTTCGGCACCTGCTCGATCATCAGCAACTGCGCACCGGGATGATGGCCGGGCTGGCCGATACGCGACTGGCGCGCTCGCTGGTGCAACTGCATAACGCCCCTCAGCGTGCCTGGTCGGTGGCGGAGTTGGCGAGCGAGTCGAACATGTCACGGGCGGCCTATGCCGTGCATTTCCGGGCTGTCATCGGGCAGACGCCAGCAGACTATCTGTTGAGCTGGCGTATCAGCCTGGCGCAGAAACGTTTGCGAGAAGGGCGGCCGATTACGCTCATCGCCGCCGAAGTCGGTTACGAAAGCCCCTCGGCGCTGGCCCGCGCATTTCGGCGCAAAACGGGCGTTAGCCCTCGGGACTGGATGAAAGAGTTGGCAGCAGAAGGGGAAGCGCTTTCTTGAGGGGAAATGGCCTGAATCATTGAGTTGTTTCAGGCCATCGCCGGGAGAATCATCGTTCAGCGGGTTTCCAGCGCGGTCAACGAATGGCCGGCGACGAAAATGGAGGCCGCCAGCAACCCGATGTCTTTCAGGAGAAACTGGCCCGGTGCAACCGAAATGGCCGGGAAGCCGAGGCCGGGTTCGATCACGCCGGGTGTCGACAGCATGAAACTCAGCGTGGTGAAAAACAGGCCGGCTGACAACGCGCCACCGATCAATGACAGTTTGGGTGACAGCAGTCGCCCGGCAATCAGAACGCCAATCGAGACTTCCAGGACGCCGAGCAGACTGGAGAAGGTGTCGACGCTGAAAAGGTTGTAGACCCACCCCAGGAAAGGGCTGTTGCTCACCAGCGGAACCAGGCCTTGCGCTTCATAGTGCGTGAACTTCATGCCGCCGAACCAGAAGTAGATCACGGCGAGGGCTACGTACGCTCCGTAGGTTCCGATCGCGGTGGTTTTGATCCCGAGCGATGAGTGGCCGGAGGCGGTGTTGGTTTTGTTGTTCTCGATGCTTAAGGTTTTCATGAGTCAGGCTTCCAATAGTGGGGGTGGCGATACCGTTCACACGCCAACGCGGTGTGCGTTGGGAGTGGAGACAGTGTTGCCTTTGGGCCCGCGCTATTGGGTTCTGAACGTATTGAGTCCGGTGCAGATCGTCTTGATTCAAACCATTGGAGAGCACTGCGTGTTCATGGCTGAGGCGGGTTGCCCCAGTGTCGGCCTACCGCACCGTCCTTGCCCTGAACCGGATCGCGCTCGGGAAACGGCAGCGTGTCGATGCTCGCCCGTTGCTCAGCGCTTGGCGCCTCGCGGCAGATATCGGCGTGCTGCCCCGGTGGGTAGGCGCCGACCACCAGGAAATCATCGCTGGCGCCGAGGTTGCAGTGACCGATGCCCGCCGGCAGCAACACCACATCACCGGCACTGACTTCCAGTACATGACCTTGCGGGCCGCCCAGCATCAGGCGGGCGTGACCGCTGGCAACGCCAAGCACTTCATGGCCTTCGGTGTGGTAGTGGTGGAAGTCGTACACCCCGTAACGCCATTGCGGTGGCCAGCCGTTGGCCTTGAAGGTTTTCTCGAACAGTGAGGCCGGGTCGCTGCCCTTGATGGCAATGGCCTTGGGGTAAATGAGCACGGGCAGGCGCGGGTTATTGGGCACCCAGGCGTTGGGTTCAAGCAAAAGGGTTTGCGCGGTGGCGGTTTCGGATCGCGTGCTGGTCATGGGCAGATCTCCGGAGCGGTTGGGCGCTGATTCCGCTGTGACCTTCGCTTCGGGCACGAATTCGTCCGGGCTGACGAAGCGTATTCAGGGATAGGTGGAGGCTATCTGCCATTATTCTGCTCGCGAGGGGGGCGGGGCTTGCTTTACCATTCGCGTCCTCAATCGGCTCGCACCCCGTGGTGCACGCTGCCATCAAAATGGAAGGATCCCCGCGTCATGTCTCGTTCGTTTGTCCGCAAGCTCGCTGTTTCCAGCCTTCTCGTACTCGCCGGTTGTGCCGCGACAACCCCGAATGCACCGATTCCCGTTACGTCCAAGGCGATTGAAGCGTTCACCGACATCTGCCTCAAGACCGCGCCATCGTTCGCCGGCTCGGCCGATGCGGCGAAGCGTTATGGCATCGATGATTTGCAGGACATGGGTTTTACGCGCATCGGCTTTACAGCTGACAAGAACCTTGCGGTGCAGTTGTCGGCGAAAGAGTGTGTGGTCACGACGCCGAGTCAGCCTGAGACTACTTTGACCCGGCAACTGCTGAGCGCGGTGCAGCCTTATTCGCAGTCGGCGGTAGCGGATCGGGTGCCGTCGAAGGTGAGTGTCCAGGGTACGAACTTCATTCTTCAGCATGATCGTCAGGGGGGAGAGGCGTACGTGCTGCTGCGTAACTAACTTTCAGCCCGCGCACGAAACCCCTGTAGGAGCGAGCCTGCTCGCGAAAGTCGCCCGGACACCGCGTTGATTCAGACAGCATGCGTCATCGTTGACGTCCATCGCTGGCAAGCCAGCTCCTACAGGGGGCGGTGTACGTTTCCGGCGCCAAGTGACCGCAGCAATGAAGGACACGCATTTGTATGGCGCAAGAAAAAGCCCGGCGGGTGAGGCCGGGCTTTTTGTCGAGTACTGCGGTAGGTCTACGCATTCATGCAGCGCGGCTTTCGATCAGACGGTCGGAACCACCTTCGGCAACGCGGCGGTCAATCAGACGGTCGGAACCACCTTCGGCAACGCGGCGGTCAATCAGACGGTCGGAACCACCTTCGGCAACGCGGCGGTCGATCAGGCGATCAGAACCACCTTCGGCGACGCGGCGATCGATCAGACGGTCGGAACCACCTTCGGCAACGCGGCGGTCGATCAGGCGATCCGAACCACCTTCAGCCACACGATTCTCGATCAAACGATCCGAACCACCCTCGGCCACACGGCTTTCAATCAACCGATCCGAGCCGCCTTCAGCGATCATGGTACGGGCATGAGGCGCGGCAAAAGCGTTAACTGCAAAAACCGAGAAAGCGATGCTGAGAAGGATTTGGCGTTTCATGGTGGTGTGCTCCGGGGTGTAGTTGTTTGGTATGGAGGCGATGTTACGCCCCGGAGTTTTTAAGAGAACTTCATTGAGTTAATGGTGACTATTGACGCAAGCAATGGATGGATGAATGTCCCTGTTGCCTGGGTGATGGCATCTGGCTAGGCGTTGCTTGATTGGATCCGCAATGGCACCCTCAGCGCCCGTTGCACCAAGGAGCAGGTGATCAAGGAATGAGTGGATACGTCCCCAACCCCCCGAAAAATTTCCGCTACGACGAGGCCAAGCCCGTCGATATCCATGCCAGGCGCTGGGCCGAGTACGAGAAATACGGCAAGGCGCCGGCGGCCGCGAAAGAGAAAACCAGCGTCGCGTTGCGCATTGGCGTGTTCTTCGACGGCACGTTGAACAATGCCGGCAACGCTGCGTCAGGATTGCTGTGCGGCGCCCATCACCCAATCCGCCCGGAGGACGTCGATGCGAGCTGCAAGCCGTATATGGCTGATCCGGAGGGGAGTTACGGGAATGATGTGAGTAATGTTTTCAGGCTGTATGAGTTGTATCCAGCCAACAAAGACGTGAAGGAAGAAGGTTCGCCGACTTTGGCGGTACGAAGCCTGTACGTCGACGGAATCGGTACGCAGAGCGGCAGCCAGGACAGCTTCGGGAATGCCGCAACCGGACGTGGCGAAACGGGCGTCGCGGGGAAGGTGCAGAACGCTTTTTCTCGCCTCAAAGTCCTGATCAAACAGGTTGCCGATCAAAACCCCGGCAGCGAGATAACTTCGCTGACCTTCGATACGTTCGGTTTCAGTCGAGGCGCCGCCGCAGCCAGGCACTTCGCAAATGAAGTCGTGCGCTGTAAGCAGGGGCCTTTGGGGGACGTGTTGCGCAGCAATCCCGATGGCTTTAGTGGCCGTTTCACGGGGCAATACAACAGTGAAATCCTGATGGGCTTCATTGGGCTGTTCGATACCGTTCCTTCTGTGGCGGGATTCACCAACCTGGGAAATATCCAAAGCCCGGTTGCACCCGGAATCAAGCTGTATCTGGACCGCAAGTATTTTACCGATGTGGTTCAAATCACCGCCCGTGATGAGCGCCGCGCCAACTTTGCGTTGAGTACGGTTATTCCTGCGCACCCTGAAATCCCTGTGCCTGGGGTGCACTCCGACATTGGCGGTGGCTACCGTGACGAAGTGGAGGAGTGTGTGCTGGTCAGTCCCATGCAGGCACTCACGGTACAAAAAGGCACCGATGTTAGAACCACATCCATCTATCGGGATGCGCTGCAGCATAAGGCGAAGATGGTGGCGGAGGGTTGGCCTGAGACGATGTTGGAGGTGGTTACTCCGGATCCGATATTGATGCCTGATCAAGTGCAGATTTCAGGCCCCAAAACACTTCGGGTCTATGCAGGCCTGCAACTCAAGCGAACGGTCAATGGCAAGCTTTCATTGGTGTATCTGCGGTTGATGCACAAGTTGGCGAAGGAGAAAGGCGTGCAGTTCAAAGATGTTCCGGACGTGCCGGAGTACGCTGTGCCTTCAGAGCTACAGCCATTTTGTGACAGAGTCTTGGCGGGAAACTACGAACCTGAGCCCACCGAAGAGAGCCTTTTGAAGCTGAAGTACATTCACATGTCTGCCAACTGGAGTAACCCGATTGGCGCAAGCCGCGAGCGAGGCATGACCCTGCGTTATACAAACGCGCCGACCGAGGACGGTGTACGAGTACGACATCCTCATGTACCTGACTCTGGCTGGAGAACGTTCTGATGCGCTCGATTCTCATTTTAATGGGCGCTTTTTTCATCGCGGGATGTCAGGCCGCCGACCCGCTTTCCGGCAAAAACGACCCGAAAGATCCATGGTGGAGTCTCAGCTTTTTCGAGCCGGCCTACATGAAGGTATGGGTAGAGGACTCTGCGGTAGAAGACATCAACGGCAAACTGTTTCGTCGTACCGGTGGCGGCACGGCAGGCAGCCATGATTCGGAGGATGCTACCGAAGCGGCTCGAGGCTGGACTAAAAACGTCAGCAGCGGCATTCGGGGCGTAGTGGGGGCAGACCTGCCGAAGCGTATCTATGTTCGTTGGCAGTCCATCGTTGAGTCCAAGACCTACCGCGCATGGGTCGATATCCCGGAGGAAGCACGGCAGCTCATGCACTCCTCGGTGAATGAACGTTGCCTCGCAACACCTGAGGAGCCCGCCAATTACATAACGATGGTTTACCTCGGACTTGCCCCCGGTGGAATCGTGCAAGTGTGGGTGACCGACAAATGCTTGAAGTCGGTCAAGGTGGCACGCGCTCAGGCTGAAATTGAGCCACTGGGACCCAGCCAGGGTAAAAGTGAAGGGCGTTATGCTTATCCGGTCAGTCCTGAGTCGAAGTACTACATCCAGAAGTACGGCATCCCCTACGGCAGCTGGTAACCACCCCCACACAAACTAAAAACGGGCGCCCACGTGGCGCCCGTTTTCATTGCCTGACCAAACCCGCTCAAGCCTCACTGATCTGACTGACACTCGTCACCTGCCCATTCCAGACCATCTCGTAATGCGCCGCCTGGATCACCGATAAAACCGGCCTCGGTGTCATCAACGCCCAACAATGACTGCCGAGCATTCGCACCGAGTTGTAGCGGAGCCCCGGGCAACCCGCGTCTTTGACCAGTTTCCCCAGACGTCGGGCGTCGGTGTAATCGTCGGGATCGTAAACAGGATCGGTCATGGGCAGGACCGTCGCATCTTTCATCCCGACTTCGACAAACGAGCAGGACAAACCGCGGAAGACAAACCGCTCATAGTTGAGGCTGGGCACGTTCGACCAGTACAGGCTTTGATGATGTTTCACTTCGGCCAGTGCCGTTTCCAGGGTGTCGGCCAGGTACAACACCCCGAAACGGCCATCGCTGAACCGCGAGCCCGCCGGGTTGACGTGGGTAAACGGGGCGGTGGCGTAGGAACAGCCGGGAATGCCGAAGGGGATTTCGCTGCGGCGAATCAGTTCGAGGTGACCGACCTCATTTTTCAGCCGGGGGTTGGTGAGTTCCTGGATCTGATACAGCACCTCGAATTCGTCTGCATCGGCGACGTCATCGAACAACGCCACCGGCGGAAACTTCGAGTTGACCAGGCGGTACGCCTGCAATCGCTCACCGGCCAGTTCCGCCAGTTCGCCCAGCCTCACCATTGGGCGCCCCGCAGCACGTCGATGCGGCGGAAGGTTTCATACAGGGAAATCATGTCGCCCTGCGCCATGATCTCGAGCGGGGAGCGGCCGTTGAAGAATTCGTTGTGGTTGGCCATCGACGGGAAGCCGTAGACGTTTTCCGGGTTATCGAACACCAGGCGCAACGCGGCATGGATGTTGAGGACGAAACTGATGCGCTGCATCTGGTCGGCGTCCAGCGCCACGGCCCAGCCGGGATCATGCTGGCGCGCGCGGGTGTAGGTGCTGCGGGAGATGCGCAGGATCCGGCAGGCCTGATCGCTGGAAGCCCGCCATTTTTCGAGAATGCCCACGGCGGCGCGCAGGCCGGTTACGCACTGGCTTTTGGTGAAGGCTTGTTGCTGGAGGGCAACGGCCATGATCGGTTCCTTATCGTGAATCCATAGACCCAAAACTAGACAAGAAGCGTCTCTAGAGCAAGTTCGTAACGACCAGTGGTGACTGCTATCGTAATAAGCCTTCCTGTCGCACGAATTCAGAGGAGGCGCACCATGGACGTTTTCACCGGCGGTTGCCTGTGTGGCGACGTGCGAATCGAGGCAACAGGGCGGCCATACCGGGTCGGCCTCTGCCACTGTCTTGACTGCCGCAAGCATCATGGCGCGCTGTTTCACGCCTCTGCGATATTCCCCGAGCAAGCGGTGACGATCACCGGCGAAACTCGCGACTACGCCGGGCGGTTTTTCTGTCCGCGCTGTGGCTCGTCGGTATTCGCCCGGACCGATGATGAAATCGAAGTGAACCTGGGATCACTGGATGCCCCGGACCAACTGACACCCACTTACGAAAGCTGGATCATTCGCCGCGAACAGTGGTTGCCGCCGTTTCCGCTGGCCCGACGATACGAGCGCGACCGCGAAGGTACGGGACGTTTTGAAGGGTAGCCCCAAACCTGTAGGAGCCAGCTTGCTGGCGATAGCGGTGTGTCATCCAGCCTATTTGTTGACTGGACGGACGCTATCGCCAGCAAGCCCTGCTCGCGAAAGACGTCCAGACACCGCGTTGATTCAGCAGCCCGCGTTATCGTTGACGTCCATCGCGAGCAGGGCTCGCTCCTACAGTGGATATCGGGAGCTTCAGGCGAAGTGTTTAACCTCTCCTATACTTGTGCGCTCTGAAAGTTTCCCGACCCTTCACAGCGAGGAGAACCACCATGACCATTCGTATTGGCGACGAAGCACCGGATTTCACCGTCGAGAGCACCGAAGGCACGCTGCATTTCCATGAGTGGATTGGCGACAAATGGGCCATCCTGTTTTCGCACCCCAAAGACTTCACCCCGGTGTGCACCACTGAACTCGGTTACATGGCGGGCCTCAAGCCGGAATTCGACAAGCGCAACACCAAGATCGTCGGGCTTAGCGTCGACCCTGTCGACAACCACAAAACCTGGGCGAAAGATATCGAAGAGACCCAAGGCCATGCGGTCAACTACCCGATGATTGGTGACGAAAACCTGGTGGTGGCGAAGCTCTACGACATGATTCACCCCAACGCCAGTGGCGGCGCGCGCACCGCCGTCGATAACGCCACGGTGCGTTCGGTGTTCATCATCGGCCCGGACAAGAAGATCAAGGCCATGCTCATCTACCCGATGAGTGCCGGGCGCAACTTCGATGAAGTGTTGCGCCTGCTCGATGCGATTCAACTGAACGCCAAGCACACCGTGGCCACCCCGGTGAACTGGCGTCCGGGGCAGGACGTGATCATTCCGACGTCGGTTTCCGACGAAGACGCGAAGAAGAAATACCCGGACGGTTACAAGACGCTGAAACCTTACCTGCGCACCGTGGCGCAGCCCAAGTAAGGGTCAGTTGTTCATCCCGTCTTCAATGGCGATGCCCTGGGCGCGCATCGCCTTGATCAGCTCGGCGCGGGTGCCGGGAAGGTTGAGCATGGTTTTGGCGCGCAGCTCCGTGACTTCTTCGGCGGTGTACGGCCGGTAATCCTCGGGCGTGCTTTTGCCGGCCATGCCGTCCTTGCGTATCAGCCAGTTCAACAGGTCGGCGAGTTGCGCATTGTTCAGCGCCGATTGCGACATGCCGGGCACCCGCACGAGAAACTCGCGGCCGCCCGGCACTTTCAGAAAATTGCCGACAAATCCCGCCATTCGCGGCGTGTCATTGGCGGGGGAGCCCATGCCGTTGCCGAGATGGCAGCCGGCGCATTGCAACTGGTAATTCACGCCCACGCCGTAGCCGGCCTGGGCAATCGGCGTCTGCAACGCTTCGTTGCCCGGCGCATGGCGTTGCGCCGGATCGGGAATGGCCCGCGCGTATACGAGCGGGGAGGCCATGACGCAGACAAGACCGAGAATGAGCAACCTTCTCATGTCGAACACCTCTGATATAGCCGACCCTGTGGGAGCGAGACCGGCTTGCCGGCGATGGACTCGAGCGCAACGCGTTTTTCCAGACAATGCGCGTGTTCGTTCACGTTCATCGCGAGCAGGCTCGCTCCCACAGGTGAGGCGAAAAAAAAACCGCCGATTGCGCGAACAATCGACGGCAAATGCGCGTTAAACCGCCACGCCACGGATGATCGATACGGTGCAGTGATAGATGTGCGATTTGGCGGCCAGGCACCAGTTCACATCGTTATTGTTGAACGGGCGATAGGCCGGTTCTTCACTGTCGTTACGGGTGCAGGCGCACTGGGCGCAGCTCTGCTTACCGCAGCAGTCGTTATAGGAAATGATGTAGTCCTTGCCGTCGGCCGGGTTGCGGCAGGTGCCGATCCAGGTCACTTGCGACGCTTCGGTGCCAGGCGGGCAGGACGTTACCGAACCCCCGCAGCAGCTGCACAGGAAGCCGTCGATCGAACAGTAGCGCCAGTAGTCGCAGGTGTTCGGATCGCCCGGATCACCGGCCTTCGGGTTGTCGGCGGCGAGGGCCTTGCTGGTGCGATCCAGCGGCAGCAGCAACGGCAGCGCAGCGCCCGCGACCATCAGGGAACCCATGCGCGACAGCAGTTTGCGCCGCGACGTCGTGTCGGCAACGCGGCGAGTCGAGCGCTCGAACAGCAGATCCAGCAGTTTCATAAAAGTCTCCCTGCCTTAATCAGTGGCTATGGCCGTGGCTGTGGTCGTGTGCGTGCGGCTGGCTGTTCAGGTAGTCCTGCAGCGTCGCGCTTTTCAGGTGCTCGACTTCGAACAGGCTGTCCAGGTGCTCACGGGAATTGACCAGGCCTTTGGCGCGCAAGGTGCCGGTCTTGTCGATCAGCGCGGCGTACGGCAGCTTGCCGATCTGATAGGTCATGCCGACTTCCGGGCCGACCACGTAAGTGGCGTCGTCCAGTTTGTGTTCGGTGATCAGCTTCTGCTGGGCGTCCATGTCGCCATCGCTGATGAACACCACGTCGAGGCGATCGGCCTGTTCCTTGGCGATGGATTTGATCGCCGGCAGCAGCGACTTGCAGATCGGGCAGGTCGGCGAGAGGAAGAACAGCAGTTGCGATTTCTCGCCGGCATAGCCGAAGTTCACCGGACGACCGTGACGGTCGGAGGCAGTGACTTGCGGCGCGGCTTCATTGACCGCCACGCCCTTGTCCATCATCAACGCACCGGCCGGCGCCAGGCGACCGTGCAACACACCAATCTGCCGAACCAGGCCCATGACGGCGAACGCCACGGCCACCAGCAGTACCCAGAGCAGAACGTTGGAAACGATTAAGCCTTCCATTGATCACCTACCAATCAGTTTGAGCAGAAGAGGGGAGTTCGCCAGCAAGCCATCGGCTGCGGCGTAAATCAGCAGCGCGACGGCGCTGGCGGCGACAGTGACGAAGCCGTCGAAAAAACCCAGGTCGCGCGCCATCGGCGAGACGCTGGCCAGCAACGCCAGTGCCACCAGCACGCTGTTGCGCAACAGCAGCACCGGACGCAGCGGTTGTGCCTGGTCGGGACCGGCACAGCCGCAGTCGATGTCGCGACGACCGCGCCACAGATTGATGCCAATGGCCGCGGCGTACAGCGCGATCAGGCCGGCCGCACTCAGCGCCGCCCATGAACGCCAGGCTGGTACCAGCAGCGCAAACGCGACGGCCAGTTCAACCAGCGGAATCACCCGGGCGACGGGGCGTACGGCCACGTCGGGCAGCAATTGGTAGTCCGCCAGTTGCCGGGCAAAACGTCCCGGTGCGCGCAGCTTGTGAGTCGCGGCACTGGCCAGCAGCACCGCAATGGCGAGGGCGCTGGCAATGATGAAGATCGGATCGAAGTGCATGGCCGAACCTCGTTTAGTAGCTCATGACCTGAGTCGCGGTTTTCGCGACTTTCGGCATGCTGCCGGTGAGCGTGTTGGTCTTGAGGTCGAAGATCTGCAAACCACCTTCAACGTCCGCGCCGAGCAGCAGCGGCTTGTCGTCGCCAGTGGCCTGCATACTCCACACCGGTACCGGTGCTTCCAGCGTCGCGATCTTCTTGTGGGTTTTCAGATCAAACGCCCAGATCAGCGGGCTCGGGTCTTCCCACTTCATCGGTTCGTGTGCGTCGTGCATCAGCACGTACAAGCGGTTCAGCTTCGGCGCGACGGCCATCAGCTGCCAGCCGCCCGGAGCCCAGCCGGCTTTCTTTTCCTCGTCGCTGGTCAGCGACCAGGACGGCAGGATTTTCGGCGCGTCGGCGGAGAAATCCACCGGGCGTACGGTGCCGGTGGTCGTGGTGAAGTAGTAGGTGTCGCCGACGTTCACCGCGCGCTCGTTGAGCTTCTCGGCATTCGGGTCGAAGAACGGCGTGCGGCTGCGCGCGGTTTCCTGGCCCTGATCGTTCAGCGTGATGACCTGCAGGCTGCCGTCGCCGCACAGCGAGGCGAAGCGGCGGTTGCCGACCGGATAGTTGAGCACGCAACCCGGGATCGACAGCTCGGCGGCGACTGCCTTGGACTGGGTGTCGACGACCGTCACCGAGGTCGACGGCGTGAAGTTGTAGACGTAGACGAAGCGGTCATCACCGCTGGTCTTCAAGCCGTAGCGCTGGGTCAGCGACTCGGCGCGCTTGTTCGGGATCAGCACTTCCCAGGCCGGCGACAGGGTCGAGCTGTCCCAGGCGGTCAGCACGTCGGTGCGCGTGCCACGGGTGCCACGGGAGTACCAGATGTCGGCACTGTAGAGGGTTTTCTGGTCGTGACTGAGAGTCGACGGGGCCGCGAAACCGGTCGGCACCATGCCGAGCACGCGTTTTTTGTCGGGGTCGACCACGGTCACACGGCCGGCCACGAAGCTTTCGAATTCGACGTCGACGATGAAGGCCCGGTGGGCTTCCGGCGGGAATGCCAAAACGGTCTGGCCGATCGTGTCAGCGGGCAGGTCCGCGCTGGCATTGTTCAAACCCAGTACCAGCAGGCTGAGACTCAGCGCTGACTGTACGGTGATCCTGGTGGCTCGCATTAGGGGGAACTCCCTGAATTATTGTTCACGCAAATCGCGGATGCATTGGCAGATTTTTGCAGTTCGATTCTGCCTCGGCGGGCAAGGGGGGGAATTGCTGTGGCTGCCAAGCGTTTGTGTGTCTGTGCCAGTCTCGAAAAATCGGCCAAACACACTGCAATTGCAGGCGAAAACCCGACCTTGTAGGAGCCGGCTTGCCGGCGATGGCGTCCTTGAAATCGCCATCGCCGGCAAGCCGGCTCCTACAGGGTCGCGTTTTTAATTCAGGTTTTTTGGTGGGTTCAGGCGGGTGTTGCGAGGGGCAGGGAGAAGGTGAACACCGCGCCGCAAGGCTCGAGGTTTTGCGCCCAGATATCGCCGCGATGGCGGCCGATGATGTTTTTGCACAGCGCCAGGCCGATGCCGTTGCCGCTGACCTTGGACGAGAAGAAACCGTCGAACAGCTTCTCTTGCGCCTGGGCCTGAATACCGCGCCCGCGGTCTTCGATGCGCACCAGCGCCACGTCGTTTTCGACGCTGGCCTGAATCCGCAACACACGCCGTTCGACCGGCAGGTCGCTCATTTCCTCAATCGCGTTGAACGCCAGATTAAGGATGACCTGACCGATCAACACCTTCTCACAACTCACCCACAGCGGCTCAGGGCTGGCGACGATCTCGAGGCGGACCAGGCTCGGGTCGGCGCGCAGGCTGATGAAATAGCGGGTTTCGCGCAGCAGCTCATTGAGGTCGATCCGTTCTTCGGACTGCTCCAGCTTCACCACGTAATCACGCACGCTCTTGATGATCAGCGACGCATGCTCGATCTGCCGCACGGCATTTTGCAAACCCCAGGCGACGCCTTGATCGGTGGCTTGTTCCTTGCCCAGGCGAATCACCGCCCCTTCGATGAAGTTGCGGGTGGCGGCCAGCGGCTGGCTCAGCTCATGGGCAATCGCCACGGCCATTTCACCCATGGCGTTGTAGCGCGCCAGGTATTCGAGTTTTTGTTCGCTGAGCCGCCGCGCTTCGTCGGCGCGCACTTGTTCGGTGACGTCGCGAAACAGCAGCAGGTGGCCGACCAGATCGTCTTCGATCTCGATAAAACGACAGGTCGCCTCGTGCCAGCGCCACTCGCCATCGCGACGCTGCAAGTGGTAATGCACGCTGAACGGCGCATGTTCCGGCGTCTCGCTGGCCAGTTGTTGCAGCAGGCGCTGGCGGGAGTCGTCGTCGCACCATGACAGGAAGTTTTCGCCGACCAGCGCGTGTTCTTCACTGTTGAGCAAATGCGCGCCTGAGTCGCTGATAAAGCGGATATCGCCCTCGGGACCCAGCACTGCCACGCCCTCGGCCAGGTCCTGCATAAAGGCTTTGAGCCGACTTTCGAAACGCTTGAGGTCGCGCTTGACCTTGTCCTCCCGGGAGATGTCGCGGAACTGCACCATCAGCACATCGCGACCGTCCAGGTGCACCAGCGTGGCGACGGCTTCGGAAAGGATTTCCACGCCCTGCTTGGAGCGATAGCACCACTCGATGGCGCGCTGGCCCGTGCGCGCGGCGCCTTCCAGCCAGCGCAGGCCGACCGAGCGCCGGTACTTCGGCGCATCGCGGGTCATGTCCGGGGCTTTCAGCGGCGTCAGTTCTTCCAGGGTGAAACCGAGCGCGTTCAGGGCGGCGGTGTTGGCCCAGAGAATCTCCTTGCTCTGTGCATCGTGAAGAATGATGCACAGCGGCATGGCTTCGATCAGGGTGAAAAAGTCGTGCGGTTTGGGCAGGTACATCGCGCAGTCCTGAGGAACCGGTAAAGGGAAAGTATGGCGTTTTATACCGGCTTGCGCGTGGGGATGCGCTCAGAGGTAACCGGGGGCGGGCTAGGGGATTTCTTTAGCCGGGGGGCTGCACGCACCAATAGTGGCGACCCGATGCGGTTTTTACACTGGGCCTCAATGCAAGGGGCGCCACACATCCTTTCTCCTGTAGGAGCGAGCTTGCTCGCGATGGACGTCAACGATAACGCGCCCTGTCTGAAACACCACGTTGTCCGGACGTTTTTCGCGAGCAAGCTCGCTCCTACAGGGAGCGGTGTCGTTAGCGAAGCCCCACTAACAATAAGTAAAACGGAGAAAGCCCATGCTGCGTTCAGCTGTCGCGGAGAAAGACCCTCTGCCAGGCGTCGACGGCAACACCGTCCACAGCCAGGTTTTTGAGCAGGTGCTGGCGGAAGTGCGCCAGCGTCGTGACGAATTCGACGCCGGTTCCCACGTGCCACGGGACATGATCGAGCGCTTCAAGCAAGTGGGCATCTACCGCGCCGCCACGCCGAAACGCTTCGGCGGTGACGCCCTGGCGCCAGCGCTGTTCCTGCAAATGATCGAGCGCATTTCCGAAGCCGACGGCTCGGCGGGCTGGGTCGCCAGCTTCGGCAGCGCCGGTGTCTACCTCGCGGCATTGCCACCGGAAACCCTCGCTGAAATCTACGCCGAGGGCCCGGATCTGGTGTTCGCTGGCGGCCTGTTCCCTTTGCAACCCGCTGAAGCTGTCGAAGGCGGCTGGCAGGTCAACGGCACCTGGAAATTCGCCAGTGGCTGCAAAGGCGCTGACTTGCTCGGCGTCGGCATCGGTGCTGCCGGCGGCAAGCCGCGCACCGCGGTGTTCCGTGCGGATCAGGTCGAAATCATCGAAAACTGGGACGTGGTCGGCCTCAAAGGCACCGGCAGTCACGACCTGCGCGTCACCGACAAACAGGTCGATGAACGCTGGACCTTCATCCGTGGCGGTGCCGCGACCATCGACGAGCCGCTGTTCCGCTACCCGTCGATTGCCTACGCCGCGCAAGTGCTGGCGGTGGTCAACCTTGGCCTGGCCCGCGCCGCCCTCGACGAAGTCAGCCGCATGGCCGCCGGCAGCGGCATCACCGGCGCGCCGAAAATGGCCGACCGTGCCTACGTGCGCATCGAGATCGCCAAGGCCGAAGCCCAACTCGCCGCTGCCCGTGGCTTCTTCTACAACGCCACCGAGCAGGTGTGGAATTCGATCCTCGCCGGCAACCCGGTCACTGCCGAACAGACCAGCCTGCTGCGTTTGTCCGCGATTCACGTGTCCCAGGCCGGCGCCGCCGTGGTGCAGAGCGCGTACAGCCTCGCCGGTACCACTGCGATCTACCTGCGCCATCCGCTGCAGCGTTACCTGCGCGATTCGATGGTGGTCACCCAGCACGCATTCCTCAGCGAAGGCCTGTACGACGGCGCCGGCTCGGTGTTCCTCGGCGTGCCGCCGTTCCCTGGCTACATCTGAACCCATTATTCAAGGATCAATCTCCATGTCCCAGACCACTCAAGAACCGTTGCGCGTCGTCTTCTGCATCGGCATCACCCAGAATTTTTTCGACCTGCCGACCGGCGAAGGCCTGAGCGTGTGGAAAGGCTTCAGCCGGATGATGGCGGACCTCGGCGCGATGCCCGGCATCAACGTGCTCGGCGCAATGGATGACGACCGCCTGATGGTCGGCCCGTCCACCACCTCGCCGTGGACGGTCTACATCATGGCCGACGTCGACTGCCACCAGTCGGTGATCGACGCCTGCAACCTGTTCCGCACCACCCCGGTGAACGAATACAGCCTGTGGCGCTACGCCAAGGTCGAGGCGCGCATCGGTCGTCCGCTGACCATTCCTGATGCCGCCAAGGTCTGAGCCATGAACGAGGCCTTGTTGCAGCGTCTCGCGACGCTCGAAGGGGAGAGCCAGGTGCGCCGCTTGATGGCGCGCTACATGGACCTGTGCGACGTGCCGCGTGCGGTCACCCTGGTCAGCGAACTGGCGGAACTGTTCTGCATCGACGCCGTGTGGGAAGGCGTCGGCAGCGTCACCGCGCAGACCTTCGGCCAGCATCGCGGACGTGAGGCGATCGCGGCGTTCGTCGGCGGTTACTTGCCGCCTTCGGAGCACTTTCGCCTGAACCTGCATTACCTCACCAGCGAGTCGATTCTGGTCGACGGCAACAGCGCCCGGGGGCTGTGGATCATGCAGCAGGTGTCGACCTACGCCGATGGGCGCAGCGAGCTGTTCGGCACGCGCCTGAATATCGATTTTCGTTGCGTCGATGACGTCTGGCTGATCGCGCATTTTCGTACGCAGCGCTTGTTCAATACGGAGTTGGGCGCATGAGCACCTTTTTCAGTGAATTCTTACTCGGCGGCAGCGGCAAGCGGGTTGCGATCAAGGACTCGATCGACATCGCCGGCCATCCGACCCGTTCGGGCAGCCGTGCGTTTGCCGACGCTGAACCGGCGAGCCGCAACGCCGAAGTGGTCGATGCAATCCTCGACGCAGGCTGGCAAATCGTTGGCAAAACCAACCTGCACGAACTGGCGTTCGGCGTCACCGGGATCAACGACTGGACCGGCACGCCAATCAACCCGCAAGCGCCGGACCGTGTGCCGGGCGGCTCTTCCAGCGGTTCGGCGGCAGCGGTTGCCTCCGGTCTGGCGGACATCGCCATCGGAACCGACACCGGTGGTTCGGTGCGCGTACCAGCGGCGTGCTGCGGTATCGCCGGGTTGAAACCGACTTACGGCCGAGTCAGCCGCGTCGGTGCGCATCCGTTGGCGTCCAGCCTCGATTGTGTCGGGCCGTTTGCCGCCAACATGGCGGACCTGATCGCGGCAATGCAGGTGATTTGCCCGGGCTTCCAGGCGCAGGGTTTGCCTTCTGGCAACGCGTCGGTGGCTTTCCTTGAAGTCGATTGCGACCCGCATCTGCAAGCGAGCCTCGGTGCCGCCGCCGACCGTGCAGGCTGGCGCCGCAGCCACCTGCACCTGAGTGAATTCGAAGCCGCCTTCGCCGCCGGCCTGACCGTGATCAATTTTGAAAACTGGGCCGCGTTCGGCCACCTCACCGGCAAAGGCCTGATCGGCGCGGATGTCGAACAACGCCTGCTGGCCGCGAGTCGCACCAGTGCGGCAGACCTGGCGCAAGCGGAGAAAGTCCGCGCGCGTTTCAGCCAGCAAGTGGACGCCGCGCTGGAGGAGTTTGCGGTGCTGTTGTTGCCGACGATGCCAAGCCTGCCGCCAACGCTGGTCGAAGCCCGCAGCGCAAGCAAAGCCGTGGCCGGCATGACCCCGCTGGTGCGGCCGTTCAACCTCAGCGGCCACCCGGCGCTGACGGTGCCGGTGGAACTGGATTGCGGTGGGCTGAAAGTCGGCCTGCAGATTGTTGGCCGTAAAGGTCAGGACGAGCTGGTTTGCGCCTTCGGGGCGCAGCTGCAACAGAGCATGGCCGGTTAACGGGCCACCCTAACAAGAACCGATAAGAAGCCATGAGGAGAACCGCATGAGCACTCATGAATACCGGCTGATCGCATCATCGAAAAGCCCCGAAGACCTGGTCCAGCATGACCGCGTCGACGTCTCGCTGTACAACGACCCGGCGCTGTTCGAAGCCGAGCTGGAAAAGATTTTCTACCGCACCTGGGTGTGGGTTGCCCACGAAAGCGAAGTGCGCAACAGCGGCGACTTCAAGACCGCCATGGTCGGCCGTCGTCCGGTGATCGTCGTGCGCGACAAGAAAAACAACATCAACGTCCTGGAAAACCGTTGCCGGCACCGCGGTGCCACCGTTTGTGAAAAGCACAAGGGCAACGCCACCGGGTTCACCTGCCCGTATCACAGCTGGTCCTATGGCCTGGACGGCAAACTGCGGGCGCTGCCGTATCCGGACGGTTACGAAGGCATTCTGGAAAAGTCCGAACTGCCGCTGACCAGCCTGCGCGTGGAAAGCTACGCCGGCATGGTCTTCGCCAGTTACAACGACGAGATCGAACCGCTGGAAGATTTCCTCGGCGGCGCGAAACACTGGATGGATCTGTTCATGAAGCAGGGCGCGGGTTTCCCGATCAAGACCCAGGGCGAACACAAGTTCAGTTTCAAGGGCAACTGGAAGATCCAGCTGGAAAACACCACCGACGGTTACCACTTCCCGATCGTGCACAAGTCGTTCATGTCCTCGGTGGATGAAGAAACCTCGGAAATGCTCTCGTTCATGACCGACGAACAAGCGGTCACCCATTCCCTGGGCAACGGCCACAGCGTGATGGTGATGGTGCCGGAGCACGTCGATCTGGATCACGACGACGGCACCGAACAGCTGCAGGAGCGCTTCGCCCATGTGACTGAAGAACTGTCGAAAACCATGGAGCCTGCGCAGGTCCGTCGCATCGTGCGCTCGCTGCACGGCGCCGGTTTCAACCTGAACCTGTTCCCCAACATCGCGATGTCGATGTCGTTCTTCCGCGTGCTGCGCCCGGTGTCGGTGACTGAAACCGAGATCCGCCATGTCGCCCTCGGCATGGACGGCGGCCCGGAAATCGCCAACCGCGAACGCATGCGCATTCACGAACACTTCCAGGGCCCGTTCGGTTTCGGCAGCCCGGACGATGCCGAGGCCTGGGACCGTGTGCAGCGCGGCTCGTACGCCGGCGTCGATGCGCCAATCCTGGTCAACCGCGGCCTCAATCGCGAAATCACCGCTGAAAACGGCGACAAGGTCAGCCACGCCACCGACGAAGGCGGCATGCGCGGTGCCTACGACATGTGGAAAAGGATGATGAGCCAATGAGCAATCACGACACCCTGAACGGTTTTTCCGGCCCGTTGGCCCAGGCCATCGAGTTCATCTGGCGCGAAGCCGAACTGCTCGACCACAAGAACTACGCCGAATGGGCGACCTTGTGGAGCGACAGCGGCAAATACATCGTGCCGATCGACCCGGACACCGAGGACTTCGAAGCGAACCTCAACTACGCCTACGACGATGCGCGCATGCGTGACTTGCGCATCGAACGCCTGACCGCCGGCTACTCGCCGTCGGCGGTGGACGCGGCGAAAACCATCCGCAGCGTCTCGCGTTTCCGCCTGGTGGAAGCGGCAGGCGATGTGGTGGAAGTGAATTCCGCCCAGTTGCTGTACGCCTACAAACGTGGCGTGCACACGCCGTTCGTGGCCGACCTGAACCACCGCATCCGCTTCACCGACGGTGTCGCGAAGCTGGAGCGCAAGGTCGTGCGCCTGATCAATTCCACCGACAGCCTGAGCGCGCTCGGCTTCCTGCTGTGAGGGCAACATCATGAGTCGAGTAGCGCTTGTAACAGGTGCCTCGCGCGGACTGGGCGAGTGCATCGCCCGTCGTCTGCACGGGGCGGGATATCGTGTCGCGCTGGCGGACGTGCGTCTCGAAGGCGTGCGGCGCCTGGCTGCCGAGCTGGATGCCAGCGGTGCCAGCGCTGTCGCCATTGAGCTGGATGTGCGCAGCAAGGCCGACTTCCAGCATGCCCGCGATGTGCTGGTGGAGCATTGGGGCGGCTGCGACATCCTGGTGAACAACGCCGGCGTGTCGAAGGTCGCGGCGTTGATGGACATCACCCCGGAGGAGTTCGACGAGTCGATGGCGATCAACCTGCGCGGGACGTTTGTCGCGTGCCAGGTGTTCGGCGCGCACTTCGCCGAGCGTGGCTTTGGCCGCATCGTCAACATCGCCTCACTGGCCGGACAGAACGGCGGCACCGCCACCGGCGCGCACTACGCTGCGGCGAAGGGCGGCGTGGCAACGCTGACCAAGGTCTTCGCCCGTGAACTGGCCCCGCAAGGTGTGACGGTCAACAGCATCTCGCCAGGACCGCTGGACCTGCCGGTGGTGCGCGAAACCGTGGCCCCGGAGCGTCTGGAGCAGATCCTGAAAATGATCCCGGCCGGCACCCTCGGCGACCCCGGCTACATCGCCGACAGCGTTCTGCTGCTGATCGCCGATCACGCCGCCTCGGTCACCGGCGCGTGCTGGGACATCAACGGCGGTCTGTTCATGCGCTAAGCATGCCCATCCCCAATCGGATGACATGGGAATGACCCCTGTGGGAGCGAGTCTGCTCGCGATGGTGTATCAGCTGCATCGATGTCGACTGACGCACCATCGCGAGCAGGCTCGCTCCCACAAGGGGTAGACCGCGCCTTAAAGCCAAACAAAAACAACCGTATTTCAGGTGATGCAATGATGAAGGTGAGGATCGAAAGGATCGTCGACGAAGCGCTGGATATCCGTTCCTTTCGCCTCGTGCGCAGTGACGGCCAGCCGCTCGACAGTTATGAACCGGGCGCGCACGTCGACCTGACCGGGCCGACCGGCGTGACCCGCCAGTATTCGCTGTGCAGTCCGCCCGAGGATCGCCGCGCCTACCTGGTAGCAGTGAAAAAAGAAGCGCAATCCCGTGGTGGTTCAGCGGCGCTGCACGAAATGGAAGAGGGCACCGAGCTGGAAATGGGTGCCCCGCGCAACCTGTTCCGTCTCGACCCGGCGGCCACCGAACATGTGTTGTGCGCGGCCGGGATCGGCGTTACGCCACTGCTGAGCATGGCCTATCGGCTGACTGAAACCGGCCAGCCGTGGCGCTTGCATTACTTTGCCCGTTCGCCAGAGTACGCAGCCTTTGCCGAACTGCTGGCCAGCACCTTCGCCGGACATGTGCAGTTCCACTATGGCGTCGAACCGGGTGACATGGATGCCGCGTTGAGCGAATGCCTGACCCAGGCCGGCAGTGCCGCGCATGTCTACACCTGCGGCCCGGCGCCGTTCATGAACAAAGTGGTGGAAGTGGCGGCGCGCAGCCGTTCCGACGACGCGATCCACCTGGAGCACTTCCAGGCGGACCCGGCGGCGAACGCCGGTCCAAGTGGCGGTTTCGAAGTGGAGCTGGCCAGTTCCGGCGTGGTACTTCAGGTCCCGGCCAATACCAGCCTGGTCGATGTGTTGCAGGCCCACGGTTGTGACATCGACACCGAATGCCGCGAAGGCATCTGCGGCACTTGCATCGTCGAGGTGCTGGACGGTGTGCCGGAGCACCGCGACAACTGTTTGTCGAACAAGGAAAAGGCGTCCAACAAGCAGATTTGCGCTTGCGTCTCCCGCGCTGTTTCCGCTCGTCTGGTATTGGACATCTAACGCAAGGGAAGGCTGGCAAGCCAGCGCCGGAGCCTGTTGAATAGGGCCCGGCGGCCGTCGAAGGAGGAGACAGCCTGGATTGAAACATTTGCCGAACCGCTCGACGAAGCGGTCGAAAAATAACAATAAAACGCGTGAGGCTTTGCAGTGATGATGACTTCTTCGGCGGTTCGCAATGAGGCGTTCGAAAGCTGGTTGTGCCAGGTCAACCAGGCCTGCGGGCGGTTCGATGCCCGTGCCCTGGATGCGGATTTTTATGGTGAGCTGGCGGAATATCGCAGTGGCGCCATCAACCTCAGTGTCGTCGACATGGCGCACGTGCATCTGTATCGCACCAGTAAGGACGTCAGTGTCAGCAGCGACGGCCATTACTATGCGGTGTTCCAGATGCGCGGCAGCTCGCAGCTGGAGCAGGGCGACAATCGCGCCCGGCTGGCCACGGGGGACATTGCGCTGATCGATGCCTGCCGTCCGAGTGACATGACCTACAACGAGGATTCCCGGCAGCTGTCGCTGATCCTGCCGCGTCAGGTGGTGGAGCGCGGTTCGCATTTCAATGCGGTCAACTGCGCCACACGTATTTCGGCCAGCACGCCACTGGCGGCGATGGCCAACCGTCTGGTGCTGGACACCCGTCAGCAGGAAGGCCTGGACATGCAGGAAAGCGAAGCCGTGCTGGATGCGTTGGCGAGCCTGCTGTTGCCAGGGATCAGTGCCCGCGACAGCGGCGCAGATGCCCATGAGCGGCAGTTCCGCAAGATCATCGCCTACATCGACGAACACATCAGTACCGAAGAACTGTGCCCCGAGTTGATTGCTCGCGAGGTGGGGATTTCGGTGCGCGGGTTGTACCGGATGTTCTCCAAGCGTGGCCTGGTGGTGGCGCAATACATCAAGCACCGACGCCTGGATTTCTGCGCGGAAAACCTGCGCCGCTCCCATGTCGAACAGAAGCTGTCGGCGCTGTGTTACGCGTGGGGGTTCTCCGACTCCAGCTACTTCTCCTCAGCGTTCAAATCCCGCTTCGGCGTCTCGCCGGGGGCGTATCGCAAGCGCTATAGCCAGAATTGACACCCATTGTAGGAGCCGGCTTGCCGGCGATGGCGGGGTTTCAGCCGGCATTGATGTTGAATGTGCCGGCCTCATCGCCAGCAAGCTGGCTCCTACAGAAGATCACCGCCGTTCACATAGCCTGAGTTCGCTAGAGATCCCTGTAGGAGCCAGCTTGCTGGCGATGGCGGAATATCAGGCGCCACCGATGGTGAATGTGCCGGCCTCATCGCCGGCAAGCCGGCTCCTACAGTAGACCGGCGCCGTACACCTGACTTGTGTTCGCTGGAGATCCCTGTAGGAGCCGGCTTGCTGGCGATAGCGGAATGTCAGGCGCCATCGATGGTGAATGTGCCGGCCTCATCGCGAGCAGGCTCGCTCCCACAGGTGATCATCGGCGTACACATGCCTTTTGTTCGCTGGAGATCACTGTGGGAGCCGGCTTGCCGGCGATGGCGGTGTGTCAGGGGCCGTTGATGTTGATGTGCCGGCCTCATCGCGGGCAAGCCCGCTCCCACAGGGTTTGCGGCGCGAACACATTTTTGTGTGCGACGCTGATCACCTGTGGGAGCGAGCCTGCTCGCGAAGGCGGTTCCGGATTCAAGGAAATAGCCATCTCAATGCCGCGCCGGTTCATCCACCGGCAAATGCAGCACTTCCCGCACCAGCATCGCGATGCTGGTCACGCCCATCTTTTCCTTGATCTTGGTCCGGTGCACATCGACGGTTTTCACGCTGATGTTCAGCTCCCGCGCGATGACTTTGCTCGCCTTGCCATCGATCACCAGCATCAACACTTCGCGCTCGCGGCTGGTGAGCAGGGCCAGTTTGCCTTGCAGCTGCTGGCGCTGTTCCTGGTCGGCCTGGGCATGCACGGCGGTCTTCAGCGCGGCCTGGATGCGGTCGATCATCTGCTGCGGGTTGTACGGCTTCTCGACGAAATCCAGCGCACCGTTCTTCATCGCCGTCACCGACATCGGAATGTCGCCGTGGGCCGAAACGAAGATGGTCGGCAGGGTGCTGCCGCGCTGGTTGAGGATTTCCTGCAGCTGAAAGCCGCTGGTCTCCGGCATGCGCACGTCGAGCACCAGGCAGGCCGGTTGCCGGGGGTCGTACTGGCTCAGGAACTCTTCAGCGCCGGCAAAACATTGCGCCTGCACGCTGACCGACTCCAGCAACCAGGCCAGCGAGGTGCGCAAGTCTTTGTCGTCATCGACGATATAAACAATCGGTTTGCGGGTTTCCATCAGGGACTGCCACGAGAATTTCTAATTATTGTTTTCGCACGCGTGCACGCTGCGGCGGACATCGGCGCTCATTTTGGCGCCAATGAGCAGAATACCCACTGTGGCGGGCCCTGACGATAAAGAAACCACCTAGTCGACTAGCGGAAAGCCCACCTCGTCATGGGGATCGTCAGAATGGCTGCGCGCCTTGCCGGGCCTTAGTCTTGTTCCATCACCTACGGACCGCGAACGGGCGGTCCTCCTGAAGGAAGGGGCATCGACATGGCCGACCTGAGCCAGCAGCAAATCGACTTTCGCAACGCCATGGCGCAACTGCCGGCGGCGGTGAACATCATCACCACCAACGGCCCCGGCGGCCGCTGCGGCATCACCGCCAGCGCCGTGTGCTCGGTGACGGATTCGCCACCGACCGTGCTGGTGTGCGTCAACCGCAACAGCGCCACCCACGACGTGTTCCGCACCAACGGCCGGTTGTGCGTCAACGTGCTGTGTGGCGAGCAGGAAGAGCTGGCCCGGCACTTCGCCGGCATGACCAAAGTGTCGATGGAAGAGCGTTTCGCCTGGGACCTGTGGGACGGCGGCGACACCGGCGTGCCGGTGCTGCGTGACGCGCTGGTGCAGCTGGAAGGACGGATCAGCGAGTGCAAGGAAGTGGGTTCGCATTCGGTGATGTTTGTCGAGTTGTCGAAGGTCGGGGTGCGTGGGGAAGGGGATAGCCTGGTGTATTTCAACCGGTTGTTTCATAGGTTGGAGCATGCGGCGGCGGCTTGCTGAGAGACCGCGTTATCGTTCATCGCGAGCAGGCTCGCTCCTACAGTTCATCGTCGTTCACAAGTTACGTGAACGACAAAAAACTGTAGGAGCGAGCCTGCTCGCGATAGCGGTGTATCAGGCGACAACTACTTTTGCAGATACTCCCGCGCCAACCGACAAGCCCGCTCAATCAGCATCGGCGCCATTTCAATCGCGGTCGGTGTGCCCTGGCGGGTATGAATCCAGCCCAGGTACGTGGTGCCACGCAGCATCAGGAACAGCGCCAGCGTATCGCGATCAGCCTGGCTCAGCGGTTTGACCCGGTTGTAACCGGCCAGCAGCGCCGCCTCGATCTGCTCGTAGCGCGGATCATCCAGGCAGAAGTACAGCGCCGTGGCCAGCTCGAACATGTGCCAGCCAAAACCCGCGTCGTCGAAGTCGATCAACCGCAACTGCGGGCCTTCGATCAGCAGGTTCTCCGGCACCAGGTCGGCGTGGATCATGCCGAAATTGTCGAGGTGCCGGCCGTACCGCCGCAGGTCCGTGCGCGCCTGGCGCCGGGCCTGTTGCAGCAATGACCGCTGATCCTGGCTGAGTTGCTCCAGCTCCCAGAAACGCCCCCAGAACGGATTGGCCCCGATCAAACCGTCTTCGTCCCAGGCATGCCGGACGAACTCGTCCGGCTGCTGCCAATCGGCCGCGTGCACATGAATGCGCGCGGCAATGGCGCCGGCCTCGGCAAACAGGAAGTCAATTTCCGTGTCTGCCTGGACACCGCTCTCCGAGGTGCCCGCCGTCGCGCCCGGCAACCAGGCCAGCATGTCGACATGCCGTGGCTCGCCGATGTCGGCGTGGATCACCTCGACCAGATGCCGCTCGTTCCGCGCGCGGATAATCTGCGGCACGGTGATGCCGGCGCTGGCCAGCGCCTCCATCCACTGCAACTCGGAACGCAATGCTGCCTCACAGTGATAGCCGTTGCGATGGATGCGCAGGGCCACGCGCTGACCGTCTTCGCGGCGCGCGGAGAACACCGCGTTCTCGCGGAATTTCACCAGCGCTATGTCGTCGAAGCGGCCCTCCCATTGCAGCAAGGCATGGCGCGCAAAGTCGTGCAGCCGGGTGACTTGCTGATCGTGACTCAGGGTGTGGAAATCGCTCATGGCATGTCCTCAGATGGCGCTCAGCGCGCGGTCCAGCGTGTCAACGAAAAGGTCGGCGTGTTCGCGGTTGAACACCAGCGGCGGCCGCAGTTTGAGGATGTTGTCGCCGGCGCCGATCTTGCTGATCAGCACACCGTTTTCACGCATGTCGTTCACCACCTTGCGCGCTTCCAGCCCGGCGGGTTCCTTGCTGGCGTGGTCGCGCACCAGTTCCATGGCGAAAAACAGGCCCTTGCCGCGCACATCGCCGATGATCGAATGCTTGCTGGCCAGCGTTTGAAGGCGCTGTTGCACATAGGCGCCGACCGTCAGCGCGTTGCGCAGCAGCTGTTGCTCTTCGATCACATCGAGCACCGCCATGCCGACCGACGCCGCCACCGGCGAACCGCCGAAGGTGTTGAAGTACATCGCGCTGCGCCCGAAGGATTCGACCAGCGCCTTGCTGGTGACCAGCCCCGCCAGCGGATAACCGTTACCCATTGGCTTGCCGAGGGTGACGATGTCCGGCACCACGCCGTGGGCCTGATGCCCCCACAAGTGTTCGCCGGTGCGACCGAACCCGGATTGCACTTCATCGGCAATGAACAACCCGCCCGCCGCACGAATCAGCTCGGCGGCCTTGTTGACGAAACTGGCCGGCACCCGTGGCAGGCCTTCGTTGGCGAACAGCGTGTCGATCAGCAACGCGGCGGGACGAATGCCCTGGGCCTGCATCGAGGCGATCGCGGCCTTGATGTTGGCGGCGTATTCGTCCGCCAGTTGTGCTTCGCTGATGCCCTTCGGCGCCCGGTACAGGCACGGGATCGGCACCGCCCGGGCATGGGGAGCGAACGGTTCCGGCGACGGCAGTGCGGTGGTCACTTCGGCCAGCGAGGCGGAGTTCCCGTGGTAGTTGTAATCGCTGACGATGATGCCGGTGCCGCCGCTGGCAAACCGCGCCAGGCGCAACGCCAGCTCGTTGGCTTCGCTGCCGGTGCAGGTGAACATCACCGTGTCGAGCGGTTCGGCGAAGGTTGCGGTCAGGCGTTCGGCGTAACGCACCACTTGCTCATCGAGGTAGCGAGTGTGGATGTTCAGCGTCGTCGCCTGGCGGTGCATCGCCTCCACCACGTGGGGGTTGCAGTGACCGACGCAGGGCACGTTGTTATAGACGTCGAGGTAGCGCCGACCGTCGACGTCAAACAGCCAGACGCCTTCGCCGCGCACCAGGTGCAAGGGTTTGTCGTAGAACAGTGGCGAAGCGCTGCCGAGTACGCGGTGGCGGCGTTGCAGCAAAGTGTCTTCAGGCATGGTCTGGAACCTCGATGTCAGCGCTGCGCACCGGCAGGCGGGCGCGCAGCAGGAAGTTGAAAATGCACAGGATGAACGTCACCGCGAGGGCGATCAGCATCATCAGGTCGAGCTGGAAGCAGGCGGCGATCACCACCAGCGTCAGCGCCAGGCCCAGCCAGGCGATCACTGTTCCTCCAGTGAGGCGGAACGGCCGCGGCAGATCAGGCTGGCTGCGTTTGATCCGCAGGTAGGCGCCGAAAATGAACAGGTAGCAGACGTTGAGCAGCAGCACGACCGCGAGCATCACGGTGGCCGGGTCGATGGCCGAGAGCGGCAGGCCGATGGCGCCGATCAGCAGCAAGGCCGGGAACGGCGTGCCGCGTTTGCCGGTCTTGCCCAACCATTGCGGGAACAAGCCGTCGCGGGCCATGGCGAACAGTTGTCGGGACGCGGCATACACCAGCGAGAAGAACGTGGCGATCAGACCGAACACCGCGCCGCAGCCGATCACCTTGGCCAGCCACGAAGCGTCGCCGTAGGCGTTGGTGCTGGTCATCGCGGCGTACAGCGGATCACCCGCCGAACCCACCACCTCGACACCACCGGCACCCGGCGCGCAAACCAGCACCACCAGGGCGGTGACCAGCAACGTACCGATGGCCGCGAGAATCCCCCGTGGCATGCTGCGGCCAGGGTTGTCCGCTTCTTCGGCGGCCGAGCCGGTCTGTTCGACGGTAATGAACAGCCAGATGGCAAACGGCACGCAGGCGAAGATGCCGCCAAGGCTGATGGCCGGCCCCGTGCTGGCCGTCGGCATCGTCAGCAGGCTGGCCAGTTCGACATGCGGCGCCATGGCCACGCCGAACGTCAACAGGGCGACGACCGCGATGACCCCGGCAATCATGGTCAAGCCCATGGCTTCACCGACGCCGCGCAGGTGGATGCCGATGATCACCGCGAACAGGGCGATTTTCACCGGCCAGCCACCGAGGCCGAAAATCGACTCGGTGTAGGCGCAGATGAACGTCGCCGCCGCGCCGGTGCCGACGGTCAGCGCCAGCGCACAGGCGACCCCGACCAGGTAACCCACGAAGGGCCCGAACGCGCTTTGCGCATAGACGAACACGCCTCCGGCGCTCGGCAATGCGGTGGACAGTTCCGCCACGCACAGTGCCAGCCCGCCGCAGAGCAACGCCATCAGCAGCGTGGCGATCAGCATGTTCAACCAGCCGCCGGCCATCAATCCGAAATTCCAGCCGGAAAACTGCCCGGCCACCACCAACGCAATTCCGAGACCGGCGATCTTTGGCCAGCCCAACGCACTTTTCTTAAGCACAACAGTCTCCCGCGACCCGAAGGTCGATTTATTGTTTTTTGGGGGGGTGAAGGGATCGGCTTCGATACTACGTGCGCAGTGGGGCGGGGCTTGTTCGTGCGTGTGCCAAGTGGTTGCGTGTGGGTGCCAGAATGGTGGAGGGCAGGGGGACCGCGTTATCGTTCATCGTCGGAACGCCGCCCGGAGCCGGCTCGCTCCCACAGGATTTGTGGCGTACACAAAACTTGTGGGAGCGAGCCTGCTCGCGATAGCGGTAGATCAGGCAACACTCATCTCAAATACGAAAACTCCCGACCAGCTGATTCAGCCGCCCGGCCTCACGCTCCAGCTCGGTACAGGCCCGCAACGTCGATTGCAGGTTCTCCACCCCTTGCTGGTTCAGCGTGTTGATCTCGGTGATGTCCACGTTCAACGCCTCGACCACCGATGTCTGCTCCTCCGTCGCCGCCGCCACCGACTGGTTCACATTGTCGATCTCGCCGATGCGCTGGGTCACGCTGCCCAGGCGCGTGCCGGCGAGGTTGGCGATGCTGACGCTTTCTTGGCTGTGGTGCTGGCTCTCGGTCATGGTCGTCACCGATTCCCGCGCGCCGACTTGCAGCTCTTCGATCATCTGCTGGATCTCCGCCGCCGACGTCTGGGTGCGTCCCGCCAGGCTGCGCACTTCATCGGCAACCACCGCAAAACCACGGCCCGCCTCACCGGCGCGTGCCGCTTCGATTGCCGCGTTGAGCGCCAGCAGGTTGGTCTGCTGCGAGATGCCCTTGATCACTTCGAGGATCTGCCCGATGTTCACGGTCTTGGTGTTCAGCACCTCGATGTTGGCGCACGACGCGCTGATCTTGCCGGACAGTTCGTTCATCACCTGAATCGTGCGCTCCACCACCTGACGTCCGTCTTCGGCCTGCTGGCGCGCGGCGGAGGCTTGCTGTGAAGCATCCGACGCATTGGTGGCGATTTCCTGGGCGGCAGCCCCGAGTTGGTTGATCGCGGCGGCGACGCTGTTGGTGCGTGTCGATTGCTCGTCGAAATTGCTCATCGACGAATTGGACGCCGACAGCACGCGCTTGGCGCCTTCATTGACGCCCAGCGCCGCCGACGACACCTCGCGGATCGAGTGGTGGATGCGCTCGACAAAGCGGTTGAACGCAGTGGCCAGCTGACCGATTTCATCCCGCGATTGCACAGTCAGGCGCCGGGTCAGGTCGCCTTCGCCCAGGGAAATATCCTCCATCACCCGCGTCAGCAATTGCAGCGGCCGGGTGATGCGATACGCCGCGTACCAGATCAACGCCAGCCCAAGCAGGGCCGACCCGCCGCCCAGCAACAGCTCCAGCGCGGTGCTTTGCACGCCTTGCGCGTCGAGTTCCTTCTGCAGCGTGGTGACCGGGGCGAGCAACACGTCCTGCGGCACGCCGACCAGTACACCCCACGGCGCGGCACCGGCAATTGGTGCCAGCGGTTCAAGGACCTTGATCTGTTGGCTGTCGACAAACACTTTTGGCTGGCCCTGACGCAGGGTGTCCATCACCTCGGCGTTGTCCAGCGGTTGGCCGAGGCGACTGACGTCCTGGCTGTTGGCGGAAATCACCCCGCTCGGGCTGACGATGCTGATCTGGCCGTTGCCGTCGAACAACTGACGCGCGCTGGCTTCGCTGTTTTGCTGCAGGGCAGCGAGGTTGATGTCGAGGCCGACCACGGCGATGACCTTGCCGTTGTCTATCAGCGGGAACGCGATGCTGGTCACCAGTTTGCGGCTGCCGGACGCTTCGTCGAAGTACGGCTCCAGCACGCACGCTTTAGCCGTGTCGCGAGCGCAGGTGTAGAACGCGTTGTACGGCGCGCCGCTGGGGCCGGGCGAAGTGTTGGCGAGCAGCCCTTCGTCGCCGATCACTGCTTGCAGTTCACCGGGTTTGCTTTGCACCCAGTACAGGGAGAAGCGTCCGGTCTCGTTGCTGCCCATGGCCGCCTGGTCGACAAAACCGGAGTCGGCGCCATCGAGGGCGTCGGGTTCGAAAATGACGTAAAGCCCGAGCAGGTCGGGCTTGTCGATCAGGGCCTGATGCAGCTGGGTGCTCAGTTCCTGGCGCAGTTGCGGGCGGGTCAAATGGCCCTGGTGTTGCAACTGCCTGAGGTACAGCAGGTAGCGCGACAGGCCTTGGCCATATTCGTGCGTCTGCATGAAGGTGCGCTGCACCTGCATCGCCTGCACTTTGCCCAGTGCCTGCATGTGTTCCTTGGCCGCGTTGGCGAGCATTTCGCTGCTGGCTTCGGCCACTTGCCGGCTGCTTTGATGGGTCTGGTACAGCGACAACCCCATCAGCAACCCCACCACCAGCAGCAGGCAGAGGCCGGCGAGCAGGGCGATCTTGCTCTGAATCGTCAGGAATATTTTCTGCATTGGAAACTCCGTTTCCGTTGAAGGGGGATGCCGCGCAATTGTGTTGCCACCGGTGAAACCTGTGGGAGCGAGCCTGCTCGCGATGGCGGAGTGTCTGTCGACATTTTTGTTGCCAGATACACCGCCATCGCGAGCAGGCTCGCTCCCACAGGGGGGGCGCCCGTTATCACAGAAATTGCGTCGGACAGAACTTAGAACGTGCTGGCGAAAATCACCTGGCTGTAGAGGTTCTTGTCGTTGTTGCCCAACTGCGTACCGCCCTGGTCGGCGCTCTTGTCCGGCTGGAACAGGCCAATCAGCGGCATGATGCTCAGGTGGTCATTGACGTGCCATTCGGCGTACAGGTCCGCTTCGTGGCCGTCGGCATTGCCCAGGTTGCGGTCGATGGTGTCGAAGTTGAAGTACATCGCGCCGACGGTCAGGTTCTCCAGCGGCGAGACGGTGAACTTGACTTGCTGGATGCGCGCGTTGCTGTTGAACGGACCGGCGTAGTTGCCCGCCACTTCACCCTGGAACCAGGTGCCGAAGCCACGGCTGAAACCGTAGAACAGCGTGTCGTAGCCTTCCGAGAAACGGCTGTAGCGGTAGCCGACATACGGCGACCAGGCCACGTCGGAGAAGGTCCAGCCGGCTTCCAGGTACCAGGCGTCTTCGGTCGAGGTGTGCGGCTTGTCCTGCTTGGCGTATTCGCCGGAGAGGAACAGGTCCTTGACCCCGGCATTGCCGGTGGCGCGCAGGCTGTAGGTCTTCATGCCGTCGCGTTCGGTCTGGATCGGCGAGGCGTATTGCTCATCGATGTCGGTGGTGTCGACGTAGGTCAAACCGACGGTGCCCGCTTCAGACACGTGTTCCAGGGTGCCGACATACATCTCGGTCATGGCCTGGGCGCGGTTGTTGGATTTCAACCACATCAGGTCGCCGCGCCAGCCTTCCTTGCCACCGATGCGCAACACGGCGGTCTCGTCGAACGCCTTGCGCGCGGCCAGCCAGTAGGCGCCGCCACGGTTGAACTCACCGTCAGCCAGGCCCTTGCCCATGTTCAGCGCGTCGCCATCGATCAGGAAGCCGTCGCCGACCACGATGTTCTGGCGACCGAAGGACAGGTCGATGCCGTCGGCGCCCAGCACCGGGAACAGATCGCTCGAACGCCAGCCGAGGTAGGCGTCTTCGAACTTGGTGGTGCGTTCCGAACCGTCGCTGAACCCCGCGGCATCGCCGTCGCCCCAGGTGCCGGAGCTGAGCAGGTTCGCCGCGCCGTACGCGGTACCCACGCCGGCCAGGCCCTTGTCGAAGCTCAGGCCATATTTGATGTAGCCCTCGCGCCACGAGGACGAACCCTCGTCGAGGCGGCCGGACAGCGCGTAGTTTTCCTGACTGTGGAAAATGCCGAATACCGCTTCCAGCGTGGCGTTCAGGTGGCTGTCGCTATCGGCATAGAGCTCATACGCGCTGGCATTGCCAGCACTGATTATCAGCGCGAGGGTAGAGAGACGAAGCAAGGGGGACTTGAGCATGTGTGGCATCCGTTCTTGTTCTTGAGCGCAGGTTTGCGGTCTTTTTCGATACTAAGGCGCGGAACTTTTCCGGCCTTTTGTGTGGTTGCCAAAGAGTTGGCTGTGCTTGCCAAAATGCCCGGTTTGGCAGCCCCGCCAATACGACTGGCACGCAGGGCAAAACCCGCGCGCCATTGACCACCGACAATCCGTTTCAACCCTGCCGATGCTCCGTTGCGTCGGCCTTCCCGTGTTGACGCTCAATTGACGAGCGCGGATTTCAAGGTCGTTTTCCTATGTTCACCTCGCTGCGTTTGCCCCTCATCGGCCTGCTTTCCTTCACGTTGGCGCACACCGCGCTGGCAGCCGACTGCGCACCCGACCAGGGCCATGGCGCCCAGGTGTTCGCCAATGAATGCGCGGTCTGCCATTCGGTGACCAAGGGCATGACGGGAATGATGGGGCCGAATCTGGCCGGCGTGGTCGGGCGCAAATCCGGCTCGCTGGAGGGCTTCAACTATTCCCAGGCCATGCGCAGCAAGGACATCAACTGGCAGGCCGAGAACATCGCGCAACTGATCACTCAGCCCCAGGCCTTCGTGCCGGGAACCTACATGCCCTACATGGGCCTGGCCTCTGCCGACGATCGCCAGGCGGTCGTGTGTTTCCTCAAAGAACAACACTGAGCGGCCGGTTGACGGCGCTTCGCCAGCAAGCCGGCTCCTACATTTGAATGAAAGGTGATTTATGAGCAACGTTGAAATCCTGCCGCAGGTTGCTGCATTCCTTGACCGCCGCCACGGCTGCTTTATCGATGGCCAATGGGTGTTCGCCGAAGGGCAGAGCATCGCCGTGGTCAACCCGGCCACCGGCAAAACCCTGTGCGAAACCCTCGACGCCCCGCTGGAAGTGGTCGAACAGGCGGTGCAGTCGTCGCACAAAGCCTTCAAGTCCGGCGTGTGGTCGGGCCTGCGTCCGGCGGATCGCGAACGCATCCTGCTGAACTTCACGGCGCTGGTAGAAGCGCATGCCGAAGAACTGGCGCAGCTGGAAACCCTGAGCCAAGGCAAGTCGATCAACATGGCCCGGGCGCTGGATCTGAACGCCACCGTGGAGTTCATGCGCTACATGTCCGGCTGGGCGACCAAGATCGAAGGGCAGACCTTCGACGTGTCGATCCCGCTGCCGCCAGGCGCCAAATTCACCGCGTTCACCAAGCGTGAGCCGGTGGGCGTGGTGGTCGGGATCGTGCCGTGGAATTTCCCGCTGCTGATCGCTGCATGGAAACTGATGCCGGCCCTGGCCACCGGTTGCACGGTGATCATCAAACCGGCGATGGAAACACCGCTGACCGCCATGCGTCTGGCTGAGCTGGCGCTGGAAGCGGGCATTCCGGCGGGCGTGTTCAACGTCGTGACCGGTGGCGGCGCCTCGGTCGGTGGCGTGCTGACAGCGCACCCTTTGGTGAGCAAAGTGTCCTTCACCGGTTCCACCGCCGTGGGCAAGAGTGTCGGCGTGGCGTGCATGGAAAACATGACGCGGTTCTCGCTGGAACTGGGCGGTAAAAACCCGATGATCGTGCTGGCCGATGCCGACATCGAGAAGGCCGTTCAAGGCGCCATCCTCGGCGGTCTGCTGAACAACGGTCAGGTGTGTGCGGCGGCCTCGCGCTTCTACGTGCATCGTTCGATCCACGATCAATTCGTCGAAGCCCTCGCCGCTGCTGTTTCGGCGATGCCGATCGGCGCGGGCATGAACGGTGAGGCGGCGATCAACCCGCTGGTGTCACGCAAGCAGCAGCAAAGTGTGCTCAAGCACATCGAACTGGCTCGTCGCGAAGGTGCGCGGGTGGTGTCCGGTGGCGAGTTGCTGGAAGGCGAGGGCTTTTACGTGCAGCCGACCATTCTGGCGGACATCGACCACAGCATGGCCGTGGCCCGTGAAGAAGTGTTCGGCCCGGTGCTCGGTGTGATGCCGTTCGACGATGAAGACGCCGTGATCGCCCTGGCCAACGACAACCGCTACGGCCTGGCCGCCAGCCTGTGGACCAACGACCTCGGCAAAGCGATGAACCTGGTGCCACGCATCGAAGCCGGCACCGTCTGGGTCAACGCCCACGTGCTGCTCGACCCGGCGATGCCGTTCGGTGGCGTCAAGCAGTCGGGCATGGGACGCGAGTTCGGGCGCGCGGTGATCGAGGCCTACACCGAGCTGAAATCGGTGTGCATCGCCCACTGATTCACACCGTGGGCGCCGGTTTCGCCAGCTCGATACCGGCGTCGCTCAGGCGCTTGAGGATTTCAAACAGCAGGTCGCTCTTGGTCACGCCGACGATTCGCGGGCTGCCGACATAGCCGGTGACCGTCAGCGTGATGCCCTCGGGGGTCAGTTTGCTGAAGCGCACCATCGGCGCCGGTTTGTCGAGAATCGTCTCGTGCTCGCAATAGGTGTTGTAGAGCAGGTCTTTCACCTGTTCGGGGTCGATGTCCAGGGGGAAGGTCAGTTCGAGTGACGCCACCCCTTGGGCAGTGCCGCCGAGGGTGACGTTGCGCAGGTTCTGCGAGATCAGCTGCGAATTGGGCACGATCACAATCGAGCGGTCACTGAGCTGGATTTCAGTGGCCCGCACGTTGATCCGGCGGATGTCGCCTTCGACCCCGCTGATGCTGATCAGGTCGCCGACCTTCACCGGGCGCTCGGTCAGCAGGATCAGGCCGGAGACGAAGTTCTTGACGATCTCCTGCAAGCCAAAACCAATCCCCACCGACAACGCACTGACGATCCACGCCAGGTTGGTCCACTGCACACCCAGGGATGACAACGTCATCAGCACGACCCCGGCGTAGCCAATGTTGGCAAACAGGGTGGTCAGCGACGCCCGCATGCCCGGGTCCATTTCGGTTTTCGGCAGGAATTCCTTGTCCAGCCAGCGCCCCAGTGTCTTGATCAGGTAGATGCCGACCAGCAAAGCGAACGCGGCATTGAGCAAGTGCCCGGGGATGATGTTCAGTTTGCGCAGCCCGGCGCCGCCGAGAATGGAGAAAACATTGGTGAGCAGTTGCCCCAGTGTCGTGCCGACACCCCCAACGAACAACGTGATCAGCGCCAACAGCAACAGCCCGGCGCGCCCGACCCCCGAGAGGATGATCGAGATCTGCTCCAGGCGTCGGTCTTCGATGCCGAGCATCTGCTTGAGCCCCTTGCCGCTGGGGCTTTTGGTCGAGAACAGGTATTCGCAGGCATCCCTGAAGCACTGGATCAGCAGGTAGAAACCGCACAGGACGAGGAATCCCCAGACCAGTTCATAGGTGATGAACCTGGCCAGGGACACATAACCGGACAACAGGGCCAACAGACAGATCACCATCGCCACGCCGGTGGCGGTGTACAGCACGCCGGCGATCGTCCGTCCGGCTTCGGAGGCTTCGCCACTGGCGATCACGGCCCGGCGGACCTTGCCGGTGCGCAACAGCAGGTGGATCAGGATGCAGGCCACCACCAGTGCGATGACGCCTCGGCCGGCAATCACGATGCCGCTGCTCATGCCGGTGGCATTGAGAATCTGGTTCATCGTTACCAGCACCAACAGTACGCCGGCGAGAATGCGCGGGTAAGGTTTCAGCGCCACCGCCACCGGGTCGGCCAGCGCGGGTAACCGCCAGGACGGGTGTTGGGTGGAGAGCAGGGCGCGGCTCAACGCGGTGATCAGGACGCAGGTGTAGGCGACTTTTTCGAATTCCTGGGAAAACGTCGTCAGCACCGGTGTCAGCGGCGTTTCGCGGGTGAAAGTGTAAAACAGCAGTTGCAAGGCCAGGCCGACGGTGAGCACCGTGGCCAGTACCGAGGCGAGCGCGAGTGAGCTCCGGCGAAGGCGGCCTTCCGGCATCCGGTGGATGCACAACCAGGTCAGTCCGCGTTCGGCGAGCCGGCGGCCCAGCGTCCAGCAGAGCAGGGACAGCAACAGCAGGGTGCTGGTGATCAGGCGTTCCCCCGGTATCCAGGCGGCGCTGGCGACGGTTCGTGCCTGATCGAAGAACATTTTGAAGCGCAGCCGATCGTCCATGGACGGGGCCAGGAGCGGTGACCAGAACTCGGGGTTGAGCAGGCTGCGGGTGCTCAGGGTCAGCTCGCTTTCCAGCAGGTTGCGGCGGATGCCGGCGATCTGGGTGATGAGCTCGGTGGCGCTGGTTTTCAGTGCCGTCAGGGTTTTCAGCGTGGCGTCGGTTTTGTTTTTCTGCTCGGTGAGGGCCAGCCGTTGCGCGGTGATATCGGCTTGCTCGGCCGCGGAGTCCTCGCGGGGGATGGGGCCCAGCACGCCCAGTTGCGTGCGCAGTTGAGTCTGTTGGGGAAGCAGCAAGGCCGTCAGGCGATCGACGTCCAGCACGAACATCTGGACCTGGTCCTGCGGGCCTTCCAGCTGATTGAAGTTGTTGACCAGCGAAATCTGCTGTTTGAGGCTGTCCAGGCGCAGTTGCAGCGCCTGAAGATCGCTCTGGGAAATGGTGAGGTTGGCGGGGGCCGGCCTGGCCGCCGACAGGTCGGGAGGGTCCGCCGCCAACAGCATTCCGGGTCCCGCCCCGAAAAGCGTGAAAGCGACGAAAATCATGGCTTTCAGTGCATGACGCATAGGAGTGTCCGACTCGTTTGTTAGTCATTCAGCCTATGAGGTTAGGTCATCGGATAAACCTGCGAAGAATAGTTTGGTCGGCGGCGCTCAACCAGGCCCTCCGCTGAACGGAGGGCCGGCGGGAAAAGTCAGACGCGTTCGAACAATACGGCGATGCCCTGGCCGCCGCCGATGCACATGGTTGCCAGGGCATAACGGCCCTGGACACGGAGCAGTTCGTGAATGGCTTTGGTGGCGATGATCGCGCCGGTAGCGCCCACCGGGTGGCCCAGCGAGATGCCCGAACCGTTGGGGTTGACCTTTTCCGGGTCGAAGCCCAGTTCCTGCGACACGGCACAGGCTTGTGCGGCGAAGGCTTCGTTTGACTCGATGACGTCCAGGTCGGCGACGGTCAGCCCGGCGCGCTTGAGTACGAGACGCGTGGCAGGGATCGGGCCGAGCCCCATCAGTTCCGGCTCGACGCCGGCGTGGGCGTAACCGACCAGTCGGACCATCGGCTTGAGGCCTTGCGCGCGGACCATTTCACCGGTCGCCAGGATCAGCGCGCCCGCACCGTCATTCAGGCCCGAGGCGTTGCCGGCGGTGACGCTGCCGTCTTTCTTGAAGGCCGGTTTCATCTTGGCCAACTGCTCGGCATTGACCTCGGCGCGCACGTGTTCGTCGGTGGCAAAGGTCACGGTGCCTTTGCGCGAAGCGATTTCGATCGGCACGATCTGGCTGTCGAAGCGACCTTCGGCAATTGCCCGCGCCGCCCGTTGCTGGCTGAGCATGGCCAGTTCGTCCTGGGTCTGACGGCTGATGCCGTAGCGCTCGGCGATGTTTTCCGCGGTGATGCCCATGTGGAAACCGGCAAACGGGTCTTGCAGCACGCCGAGCATGTAGTCGATGGCCTGCATGTCACCCATGCGTGCGCCCCAACGCGCTTGCGGCAGCAGGTACGCGCCACGGCTCATGGACTCGACGCCACCGGCCAGCGCCGCGCCTGCGTCACCGAGCATGAGGCTTTGCGCGGCACTGACGATCGCTTGCAAACCGGAGCCGCAGAGGCGGTTGACGTTGAAGGCCGGGGTTTCTTTCGGCAATCCGGCATTCATCGCCACGGCGCGGGAGATGTAGGCGTCACGGGCTTCGGTCGGGATTACGTGGCCCATGACGGCATGGCCGATGTGTTCCGGCGCCAGGCCCGAGCGTTCGATGGCGGCGCGGCAGACGTCGGTGGCCAGTTGAATCGGCGGTACGTCCTTTAGCGAGCCGCCGAAGCTGCCGATGGCGGAACGGACGGCGCTGATAACGAAAATGTCGGATGGGTTCATGAGGGGTTCCCTTGTTCGGACGGGTGCGCGTTTGGCGCTGTTATTGGGGGGAGAGTCTAGGGGCGGTGGTGGGGTTGGGGTATGTCGAAAGTGCTCAAGGGGGGTGGTTTTTTTGCCATTTCATGTTGGGTGGTTTGGTGTGGTCCTCGGTAGTTTTCGAAGCCATTGTGGGGGCGGGCCTGCTCGCGATGGCTGGGTGTCTGTTGGTGTACATATCCATTCCTTCGGTAACGGCGGCTATTGGTTTCGCCCTTACGGCGAGTCACTTGGAAAAGCCCCAAGTAACCAAGGGCTCTTGCCCCTTTCGTTCGGTGCCTCGCCAGGGCTCGGCATTCCCTCGCTCCGGTCCTGCTCCGTGGGCCCGCCGCCATCGGCCATCCATGGCCGGGGGCGGCTAACCCGGCATCCATGCCGGGTTGCCCACTGCGCAGAACCTCCACTCGGCCTCTCGAGGGGGCGACCACCGCCACAGCCGCCGAGGCGGCCTTAAGGCCGACCTGGCTCTCTTGTGTTCGCGTTCCCTCATTCCGGATCTGTACATCGCTCCCCTGTAGGAACCGGCTTGCTGGCGATGGACGTCAACGATGACGCGGGTTGTCTGGATGAACGCGGTGTCTGGACGTTTTTCGCGAGCAGGCTCGCTCCTACAAGGGATCGGGTTCACACGGTCAAAATGGTAGGAGCCAGCTTGCTGGCGATGGACGTCAACGATGACGCGGGCTGACTGGATAAACGCGGTGTCTGGGCGTTTTTCGCGAGCAGGCTCGCTCCTACAAGGGATCGGGTTCACACGGTCAAAATGGTAGGAGCCAGCCTGCTGGCGATGGACGTTAACGATGACGCGGGCTGTCTGAATGAACGCGGTGAGTGGGCGTTTTTCGCGAGCAGGCTTGCTCCTACAGGGGATGGGGTTCACACGGTCAAAATGGTAGGAGCCAGCTTGCTGGCGATGGGCGTCAACGATGACGCGGGCTGTCTGGATGAGCGTGGTGCCTGGGCGTTTTTCGCCAGCAAGCTGGCTCCTACAGGGAATCGCGTACGCTTTTGCTTTTCACCACTCATCAGGCCGAGCGTTAGCTCGCCTTGGCTTTTGATCTTGCGGTACACGCCCCCTCGTGAGGCCGAGTGGAGGTTCTGCGCAGTGGGCACCGCGGCAAGGATGCCGCGGTAGCCGCCCCCGGCCATGGATGGCCGATGGCGGCGGGCCCACGGAGCAGGACCGGAGCGAAGGAATGCCGAGCCTAGGCGAGGCACCGAACGAAAGGGGCAAAAGCGCTTGGTTACTTGCCGCCGGGCGGCGTTCCGTGTTTGCAAGTGACTCGCCGTAAGGGCGAAACCGCCAGTCGCCGTTACCGCAGAAACGGATATTCACACCAACCGCGAAAACACCAAACCCACCTCATTCCCCCACCCCCCGCACCGGAAAGAACAACTCAAAACACGTCACCCCCTCACGGCTGCTGACGCTGTACCCCCCGTTATGCAACTGCATGATCGTCGCCACGATCGACAACCCCAACCCATTGGAATGCGCCGAACGCTCACGGGACTGATCAACCCGGTAAAAACGCTCAAACAACCGGGGCAAATGCTCGGCAGGAATAGTCGCACCCTGGTTACGCACGGTCAGGCGAATCCCGTCAGCGTCAGGCGTGGCACAGATGAACAGTTCGGAATGCGGCGCACCATATTTGATGGCGTTGGCGCAGAGATTGGCCAGCGCACGGCGCAGCAGCATCGGCTCAGCCCAGATCACGCCGGCGCCCTGGGCATCAATGCTGATCCCGACATCCGCCGCCGGGCCTTCGAAGTAGTCGGCCATACGCTGCATTTCGTCGGCAGCATCCAGTTCCTGCCGCTGGCTCAGTGCACTGGCCGGGTCAGTGCGGGCCAGAAACAGCATGTTGTCGAGCATCCGCGCCAGGCGCTCAAGTTCCTCGACATTGGACGCGAGCAGCTGCTGATAGGCTTCAATGCTGCGATTCTGCTGCAACGCGACCTGGGTCTCGCCGAGCAGGTTGTTGATCGGCGTGCGCAGTTCGTGGGCCATGTCGGTCGACACCTGGCTCAATTGCGCAAAGCCTTTGCCGAGTCGGTCGAGCATCGCATTGAAGGCGTCGATCATCGGCAGCAGTTCCCGTGGCGCGCCCTGGTCTTCGAGGCGTTCGGAAAGGTTGCCGACGCCGATGCCATGGGCGTGCCGGGCCAGACGCCGCACCGGCAGCAGGCCGCGATGCACCAGCAGGTAGCCGGACAATGCCAGCAAAATCGCCGCGATACCGGCGAAGATGCACACGTTGAACCGGTAGCTGGCGAGCACCGCCGTGCGCTCGGTCATCAGGCGCCCGGTGACTACCTGCAGACTGCCCATGTCGTCGGATTCGATGGTCGCCGCGACCGCCGCGAAAGGGATACCGTCTACACCGGGAAAATGCTGGACGTCGGCCAGGCTCAAAGGATGATCCATCGACACGGGCGCCAGCGAGGGCAGGGCGAGGTTGCCGGGGTTGACCACCAGCAGCGGTTTTTGCCCGGGGGCACCGATGGTCAACAGCGCCTCGCGGTTGCCAAGCATGTTCTGGAACAGCGCCGGTTTGGTCCGGATCAGGTCCAGCGTATTGCTGTCATTGAGGAAGGTGCGCAGTTGATCGATGCGGTTCACCAGGGCAGCGTCGTCGCGGCGAATCAGCTCGCGCTCGAGGTCGCGATAGAGCGCTGCGCCCAACAGGGCCAACGTGGCAAACGCCAGCAGGGCAAACACCAGCGCCAGGCGCAGGGTCAGGGAATGGCGAAGTCGGCTCATGGCTGGGTGTCGAAGCGGTAGCCGATGCCGCGCACGCTGTGGATCAGCTTGAGCTGGAACGGGTCGTCGATCTTCAGGCGCAATCGGCGCACGGCGACGTCGACCACATTGGTGTCACTGTCGAAATTCATGTCCCAGACCCGAGACGCGATCATCGAACGGGACAGGACTTCGCCCTGGTGGGTGGCGAACAGGTGCAGCAGGGCAAATTCCTTGTTGGTCAGGGTGATCCGCACGCCGGCGCGGGTGATGCGGCGCTTGAGCACGTCGATCTGCAGGTCGTCGACTTGCAGCTGTTCTTCCTCGCGAGTGGGACCGCGGCGGGTCAGGGTGCGCAGGCGCGCCACCAGTTCGGCGAAGGAAAAAGGCTTGATCAGGTAATCATCGGCGCCCAGCTCCAGGCCCTTGATCCGGTCGGCAATATCATCCCGTGCGGTGAGAAACAGCACCGGCGTGTCGGCTTCCTTGCGCAAGCGGCGCAGGACTTCCCAGCCATCCATTTTCGGCATCATGACGTCGAGCACGATCACATCGAAATCGTGCTCCAGAGCCAGGTGCAAACCGTCGGCGCCGTCCCGCGCCAGGCTGACGGAATAACCGAGTTCCTGCAGGCCGTTAAGCAGGTAGTTGCCTGCCTTGGGTTCGTCTTCGACTACCAGGATATTCATGGGGTGCGTGCCTCAGCCAATTGGCGCCAGTGTAGCCGGATCAATGATCGTTGGTGCAGCCCGTGCCGTTGACCTGGTAATCGAGGACGTGCTCGCGACCCTGGTGATCGAGGTAGTCGAGTCGCGCCGGAATCAGGCCGCATTGTTGCGAGATGTCGGTGCTGGACAGGACTTTGGCGACGTCCATGTGCACGAAGAAACCGGTCTTGTCGTGGATCACCGGCGCGGTGCTTTGGGTGTCGGCAAACGCCGAGCCGGTGGCGAGGAGGGCAGCGAAGCCGAGGATTAACATTTTCATGATGAGTTTCTCTCTTCAGGTTGGCTGCCGGGAATGGCCTGGCAGTGAGCTCAGGTTAACCACGCGATCCGGACAGCCGACCAACAGTTCAATGACAAAGTTGTAATGAAACCGGGCCTGGCGTTATGGCTGGCGGCCGGAGGCTTCGAGGATCAGGTCGGCGATTTCCTTCGAGTGGGAAACCAGCGACAAATGGCTCGACGGCAGCTCGATGGTGGTGGCGCCCATGCGTTTGGCGAGGAAGCGCTCGAGGTCGGGGTTGATGGTCTGATCGAGGCTGGAGACCGCGTACCACGACGGTTTGCTGTGCCACGCGGCGGCAGTGGTGCGTTCGCCGAACAGGGTTTTGGCGATGGGTTGCTGCACGGCGAACAGTTGCATCGCCTTGTCGTGGGGTACGTCACTGGCGAAATACTTGAGGAAGGCGTCCTGCTTCAGGCTGACGAAACCGTCGTGTTCTTCGGTGCCGGCGCGCACCGGCATGGTCGGGTATTTGCCTGACAGTGCGACGAAGTCTTCACCGGCGTCCGGGGCGCGGGCGGCGACGTAGACCAGCGAACTGACTTTCGGATTGACCCCGGCCTCGCTGACCACCGTACCGGCGTAGGAGTGCCCGACCAGCACGGTCGGGCCGTCTTGCTGGTTGAGTACGCGCTGGGTGGCGGCCACGTCGTCGGCGACCGAGGTCAGCGGGTTTTGCACGGCGGTGACGTGCAATCCGGCAGCCTGTAAACGCGAGATCACGTCCGCCCAGCTGGAGCCGTCGGCCCAGGAACCGTGCACCAGGACAACGTTGTTGGCCTTGACCGGCGCAATGTCGCCGGCCATGGCGGAACCGGTGCCGAGCATCAACAGGCTGGCGGCGATCAGGCAGAGTTTGCTCAATGGTTTCATGGTATCGACCCTTGTCATCATCAGTGGGAGGCGTCACCCGGTGTGGGTGACTGACGAGGCCACTTTAGGAAGCGCGGGTGCTGGCTACGCTGACAAGTCGATGACAAGTTTGTAATGCAGGGCGTTGGGTTTGCGGTGATTTTCAGGGCCTCATCGCCGGCAAGCCGGCTCCTACAGGTATTCGGTGAACCCGCACTTGTAGGAGCCAGCTTGCTGGCGAAGGCGTCAGAGAGTGCGCAAATGATCTTGGCGGGCCGCCGTATGTCGGGCACAAGGAACGCCTGGCCGATACGCACTTCCAACTCTGCACAATCCTGGGAGTTGGACCATGACCGATGATCTGAGACGCGATGCCCTGGCTGCCTGGTACAAGCTCCTCGCGACGCCCGAGATCCGTATGGACGTGGAGGAGCAATACGACGAGTTGCTCAAGGCCGCCGACGAAATGGAGCGTGCCGGGCTGATCAGCAGTTCGGAATGGCGCACCCTGGTGCGCGAAGCCGGGGTGGCGTTTGCCTCGGCAACCCAAGGCGTGGGCGGCGGCACCTGAGGTTCGATCAGCGCTGCTTTTCGGCCTGTTGCGCAAACCATTGCAGGATCAACGCGCAGGCCGGATGCGCGTTGGCGGCGGGTTGCAGGTTCAACGCATACACACCTCGGGTTTCCAGCGCTCGACCGAAAGGCACAACCAACACGCCCCGTTCAATCGATTCCCCGGCCAGGGTCCGGTCCGTCATTGCCACACCCAATCCCCGCGCGGCGGCATCGAGCGCCAGTTCGTCGAGGTTGAAGGGGATGTGCCGGTAATCCTCCAGCGGCCTGCCGCCATTGGCGGACAGCCACTGCACCCAGTCATTGCGGTCCGCCGAGCGGTGCAACAACGGAAAACCCACAAGGTCATCCACCGACGCCAGCGGCCGGCCCACCGAGCCCAACCCTGGCGCGCACACCGGCACTAATGCTTCCTTGAACAGGGTCAGGCAATCCGGGTCAGCGGACGGCTCGGGCAGATAAAGAATGTACGCATCACTGTCTGCGGCCGGCTCCACCACTTCGGTGGCCACGGTTTCGATCGACAGCGAAACCTCCGGATGGCTTCGATAAAACTCGCTCAATTTCGGCAGCAACCAGCGCACCGCCAGGGACACATGCATGCGAATGCGGAAGGGGCGTTCCTGTGGTGCGAGCCGGTCTTCCAGCGTCTTCAATTGCGCCAGGATATTGCGCGCGGTCCCCAGCACCTGTTCGCCTTCCGGCGTCAGCCCCACATGGCGGCTGTTCCTGACGAACATCGGCACGCCGAAGTGGCTCTCCAGCAGCTGGATTTTGCGACTGACTGCGCTCTGGGTCAGGCACAGCTTGAGCGCCGCCTGGGTGAAGCTGCCTGAGTCGGAAACCTCCACCAATGCCTGCAAGGCCTGGAGCGAGGGAACGTGGCGAATTTTATCCATGCGTTTTCTGAATGGCTCGATGATTTTATAACGTTGGTTGTATCACTACAGGCCTTATAGATTCCAGCTCTGGCGAGCGTCTGGCGGAAACGCCCATGCGATTACTGCATGCGCTCGCAGAATGACAGTCGAATGAGGTGAGGCATGACCAATGAATGTGGCTGGATTGCGCAAACGGGAAGTTCACCCGCGCGCAGTTCTCTCCAAGGCAGCGTAAAGGCCGATTGGCTGATTATCGGTGCCGGCATCACCGGGCTGAGTGCCGCTCACTCGCTCGCGCAGTTGCACCCTCAAGCGCGGATCGTGATTGTTGACCGGCAACGCGCAGCCCAAGGCGCGTCGGCGCGCAATTCGGGTTTCGTGGTGGGGCATGAACACCCGACCACCGACGAACTGATCGGCAACCACGGGTTTGCCGGCTATGAAACGGACACCGCGATTTCACGCGCCGCCAGTGACGAAGTCCGCCAGCGCATCGCCCGTCATGGCATTGACTGCGACTTTCGTGATGCCGGCTACTTTTTCGCGGTCAACGATCCCGGGAAATTGACCGACGTCGAGGCGAAACTGGCGACATTGCGTGCGGTCGGTGCCTCCGCTGAATTCCTGCAAGGTGAACAACTGACCGAAAAATTGGGCACCCGGCATTATCAGGCCGCGATCTGGTGCGGCCGTGGCAACGCGCTGCTGCAACCGGCGAAATACGTGAAGGGTTTACTGGATGCGCTGCCGGAATCGGTGACGCTCTTCGAGAACACCGACATCACCGGCCTGGAACGTCTGGGCGAAGGGCGTATTCGTGCCAATGGCCGCGCCGGCAGCGTTGAGGCCAGGCAAGTCATCGTGTGCCTGAACGCGTTCATTCCCCGTTCGGGCATCGACCATAGCGCGACGTTCCCGATGGAACTCAGCGCCAGCCTGACGCGGCCGCTCAGTGATGAAGAGTTCCAGGCCATCGGCACTGTCGAGCCGTGGGGCGTGCTCTCGACCCGGCCGCTCGGCGCGACGGTACGCCTGACGCCGGACCGTCGCGTGATGATCCGCAACACCGCCGAATACCGCTCCCGCGACTTGACCGACAGCGAACTGCTGCAGCGACGCCAACACCATGTACTCGGCCTGCAACGGCGCTTTCCGTTCCTCGGCGAGCAGGACATCCAATACACCTGGACCGGCCATCTAAGCGCCTCGCGCAGCGGGCAACCGTATTTCGGCAAGGTTGAAGAGGGCGTATTCGCGGTCGCCGGTTGCAATGGCTCGGGCGTTGCGCGCGGCACCTTGTGGGGCCGTTTGCTCGCCGAACTGTCCTCGGGCGCCAGCTCGCCGATCCTTGAATCGGTGATGCAACGGGCTCAACCGGGCTGGCTGCCGCCGAAACCGTTCCTCGATATCGGTGCCATGCTGCGCATGCGCCTGGAAGCGGTCAGGGCCCGGACAGAAATCTAGAAAAACCCGGCCATCGAAAAACAACAAAAGCTCATCAACCAGGTAATTGAACATGCGCGTGAACACGATTCCCCTGATGCTTGCACTGACCACGCTGTCGGCAGCCACTTACGCGGACGAAGTGGTGAATATTTCCAACTGGAACGGCTACATCGCCGACGACACGCTGCCCAGTTTCACCAAGGAAACCGGGATCAAGGCGACTTACGACATTCATGACAGCAACGAAGTGCTGGAGTCGAAGCTGATGACCGGCAACACCGGCTACGACGTGGTCAGCCCGTCGAACCATTTTCTGTCGCGCCTGATCAAGGCCGGGGCCATTCAGAAGCTCGACAAGAGCCAGTTGCCTAACTGGAAAAACCTCGACCCGGCGTTGATGAAAAAACTTGAGGTCAATGATCCCGGCAACCAGTACGGCTACCCGTACATGTGGGGCACGGCGGGGATCGGCTACAACGTTGAGAAGATCAAGGCGATCTTCGGCAACACCGATATCACCCATTCCTGGAAGCTGTTTTTTGATGAAGAGAACATCAAGAAGCTCAGCCAGTGTGGTGTGGCGATCATTGATAACCCGACGCAGGTTTTACCGATCACCCTCAACTACCTGGGCCTGCCGCCCCATAGCCACGAACCGGCGGATTACAAGAAGGCCGAGCAGGCGCTGCTGAAAATCCGGCCGTACGTGCAGTATTTCCACGCGTCCAAGTACATCAGCGACCTGGCGAACGGCAACGTCTGCGCGGTGATCGGTTTCAACGGCGACATCGTCCAGGCCGCCGCCAGCGCCAAAGAGGCCAACAACGGCATCGACATCGCGTATTCGATTCCCGACGAAGGCTCGACGTTGTGGTTCGACATGGTGGTCATGCCGAAAAACGCGCCGCACGAGAAAAACGGCTATGCGTACATGAACTACCTGCTGACGCCGCAAGTGATTGCCAACATCAGCAACAGCATCCACTACGCCAACCCCAACCTGGCGGCGGATCCGTATGTTACTCCGGCGGTGAAGCAGGACCTGGCGATCTACCCGCCGAAGAACGTGCTGGAGAAGTTGTTTACCGTCGAGGAGTTGCCAGCGGCAATCGCGCGGTTGAGCACGCGTTTGTGGACCAAGTTGAAAACCAATACCTGATGATCAGGTGTAGGCCAGCAGCCGACCGCACAACACCACCGTGAGCCACAGTGCAATCGACAGCAGCGCCTGGCATTTTGCGATGCCGGGCGCAGCCACGGCGGTGTTCCATTGGTTGACCGAACGATAGACACCCAGGTGAAACATCAGGGCGTTGAGGCCTGCCGTCGCAATCAGGCACAGCTTCAGGATAAACACGTCGTTGGAGGCGAAGTCATGGGGATGGGCTGAAAACATCATCAGCCCGGCGGGCACGATCAGCAGCAGCGCCGCCACTGACCAGGTCAGTAGATGGCGAGCGAGGTCGGTCACGGCGATGTTTTTCGACAGGCCGAGTATCCGTAGATCGAACATGACGATGGAGCCGATCAACACAGCGAACCCGATGATGTGAACCACCTCAACCATCGGGTACAGCCACAGGTCGCCGCGCATGGCGGCGCCCAGTTGCGAATCGCCCACCCGGTCCAGCCAGCCATACGCAGCCGAACCGTCGCCGATAGTGAGGGTTTGCATCAGCGCAGCTCTGTGGTTTTGCCGCCGACAGTGATGCGTTCGGCGCGCAGTTCATCCGGTTTGTTGCGGTTCTGATAGCCGACCACGCTGGCTGTGCTGCCGACGCTGAGCATTTCCCGGGAAAGACCACGGTTTTCCATGCGCGAGGGCGGTGCCAGTACCACGTTCCAGGTCTTGTCCGGGGTTTTCAGGCGCACGAATCCATGGGGATGGGAATAACCCGACTCTTCGATCGTGCCGTTCAATTGCAAGGGATTACTGGAGTCGTATTCACTCCAGCCGTGATGGGCGAACGCCGCGGTTGCCACCAGTACCAGTGACAAACCCATGCCGCCGAGCATGCCTTTCATGACTCGTCTCCTGATGCACGCCACCAATAAACTCAAGTCGCGAAGTTCAGTCGTTTTTCAGGATAGCCCGCTGATTTCCAGTGTGACGTCGAAGGCCCCGGGATTAATGTTTCTGAAAAAGTAACTGGCTGAAAATCAGAGGGTTATTGGCCTGTTTTGACTAACCGGGGCTCAACAGCCACCCTGCAACCCCGCAGCCGAGCACCACCAGCCACGGCGGCAGCTTCCAGAACATCAGCGCCACCAGGGCGACCAATGCCAGGGCGAAGTCTTGTACGGTCAGAATGGCACTGGTCCAGACCGGCTGATACAGCGCGGCCAGCAGCAGGCCGACTACCGCGGCATTCACCCCGATCAGGGCGGCCTGTGCACGTGCGTTGCGTCGCAGCCGTTCCCAAAACGGCGCGGCGCCGAGGATCAGCAGGAACGACGGGGCGAAGATGGCGAGCAGGGCGATCATCCCGCCAATCCAGCCTGAAGGCGCAACGTTCATTGATGCACCGAGAAATGCAGCGAAGGTGAACAGCGGCCCCGGTACGGCCTGCGCGGCGCCGTATCCGGCGAGGAAGGTTTCGTTGCCGACCCAGCCGGAAGGCACCACCTCGGCTTGCAGCAGTGGCAGCACGACGTGGCCGCCGCCGAATACCAGTGAGCCGGTACGGTAGAAGGCATTCACCACCGCCAGGGTTTGATTCGGCATGAGCGCATTCAACAGCGGCAGGCCAACCAGCAAGGTCACGAACAGCAACAACCAGAGCGCCCCGGCCCGTCGGCTGACGGTGATGGGCAACGGGTCGTGGGCGTCGATTTGTGCGGGTTTGAACAGCAGCAAGCCGGCCACACCGGCAACGCCAATCACGCCGACCTGAGCCCACGCTGACGGCTCGAGCAGAACGGCGCAGGCGGCAATCAACATGAGGGTGACGCGCAAGCTGTCCGTGCACAGGTTTCGCGCCATGCCCCACACGGCTTGAGCCACCACGGCAACGGCCACCACTTTGAGCCCGTGCAGTGCACCGGGAGAAAGGAGCGAACCGTAGCGGGACATACCCAGCGCAAACAGGATCAGCACGAGGGCCGAGGGCAAGGTAAAACCGGCCCATGCCGCCAGCGCCCCGCGGTATCCCGCCCGCGACAGGCCCAGCGCCATGCCGACCTGACTGCTCGCCGGGCCCGGGAGGAATTGGCACAGCGCCACCAGATCCGCATAGCTGCGCTCCGACAGCCAGCGTCTCCGGGTGATGAATTCCTCACGGAAATAGCCCAAATGCGCGATGGGCCCGCCGAAAGACGTCAGCCCCAGCCGCAGGAAAATGACAAACACCGACCACGCGCTACTGCGGTCATGGGCGCGGGTTTCGGCCATGCAAGTGCCTTCCTGAAATGAACTGATTCACTGTTGTGTGCCGCCATTCTAACCATGGCCTACGCTTATCCCGAGATGGATGCTCACGACTCAGGCTATATGCCCTGATCGGCGTTCCGCCGCCACCCCATAAAAACAAAAGTCCAGGGAGAAAACGCATGTTTGCTTTTTTACGTCGATCCACCCATTGCCTCGCGATCGTTGTCACTGCTGCCGCACTGACTGCACCGGCCTTTGCACTGGATACCGTCAAGTTCATGGCCCCGGGCTCGGTGGGCGGCGGCTACGACCAGACGGCGCGGGTGCTGGGCAAGGCCTTGGTCGAAGCCAATGCGGCCAAATCCGTCACTTTCGAAAACAAGGGTGGCGCGGGCGGCACGTTGGGGCTGGCACAGTTCGCCAACAGCACCAAGGGTGATCCGAATGCGCTGCTCGTGGTCGGCGCGATCATGGTCACCGGCATCGAACAGAACGCCCCGCAGATTACCTTGAAGGATGTGACGCCGATCGCCCGGCTGTTTACCGAGTACAACGTGATTGCGGTGCGCAAGGAGTCCGAATTCAAGACCCTCGATGACTTGCTCAAAGCCTTCAAGGAAAAACCGACCAGCATTGCCTGGGGCGGGGGCTCCAAGGGCTCGATCGATCACATCGGCATTGCCGAGCTGGCGGCGAAAATGGGGGTTCCGGTCAACAAGGTCAATTACGTCGCCTTCGCCGGCGGGGGTGAAGTGGTTGCCCAGGCATTGGGCGGGCAGATCAAGGTGATCACCGGCGGTTATGCCGAGCTGGGCCAGTACATCAGAAACGATCAGTTCCGTGTGCTCGCCATCGGCGCACCGGAACGCGTTGCCGGCATCGACGCCCCGACGCTCAAGGAAAGCGGGTATGACGTGATCATCGGCAACTGGCGGGGTGTCTACGGTGCCGCGGGCCTGACGCCCGAGCAGCGCAAGGAAGTTACCGATGCCGTAGTGGCCGCCTCCAACAGCAAGGTCTGGAAAGACAACATCGAAACCAACAAATGGTCACCCAACGTCCTGACCGGTGACGAGTTCGGTAAATTCGTCGATGCGGAACACGTGCGACTGCGCGCAATGCTGGTCGAAGTGGGACTGGTCAAGCCATGAGTCACTCCCGTGCAATCGTGCCGGTGCAACTGGCGATTGGCCTCGGTGTGATCACCATCAGCGCCGTGCTGGCCTACGGCGCTTTTCTGTTCCCTGAAGAGATGGGGTTCGTCATCCTCGGTGCGGACGTTTATCCCTATGCCGTGGCGGCATTCCTCGCCGGCGTGGGCCTGTTGTTGAGTTATCAGGCGGTCACCGGCGGGTTTCGCGAACTTGCGGATCACGAAGACGAGTCCGCCAGAGTGCTGCCTGGCGGCAAAGCGGGGGTGGCCTGGGTCACGGCAGGGTTGATAGGCGTGGCCGCGCTGATCAACTTCATTGGCTTTGTCTTGTCGGCGGCATTGTTGTTCGCCTGTTCGGCACGGGGTTTTGGCAGTCGCCATCCGCTGCGCGACCTCGCCATCGGCATCGCCCTGACACTTCCCATTTACTGGCTGTTCAATGCCGGGCTGGGGGTTTCCCTGCCGCCGCTTGTCAACGCCTGGATCTGATCCGGGCCGAAGGAGATCAACGGGGTGGATATTCTCGCAAGCCTGGCCATGGGGTTTTCCTCGGCACTGACACCGATCAATCTGATGTGGGGCTTCATTGGCTGCCTGCTCGGCACCGCCATCGGGGTTTTGCCGGGCATCGGGCCGGCACTGACGGTGGCGCTGTTGCTGCCGATTACCGCAAAGGTCGATCCTACCGGCGCGCTGATCATGTTCGCTGGCATCTACTACGGCGCTCAGTTTGGCGGTTCCACGACGTCGATTCTGTTGAATACGCCTGGGGAATCGTCGTCCATGGTCACCGCCCTGGAAGGCAACCTCATGGCCCGCAACGGCCGGGCCGGGCCTGCGTTGGCCACGGCGGCCATCGGCTCCTTCGTGGCCGGCACCATCGCGACGATTCTGCTGACCCTGTTTGCGCCCTTGGTGGCCAAGCTGGCGCTCAAATTTGGGCCCACGGAGTATTTCGCGATCCTGGTGCTGTCCTTCACCACGGTGTCGGCGGTGCTTGGTGCATCCATGTTGCGGGGCTTTGCGTCACTGGGGATTGGTCTGACGGTCGGCCTGATTGGCCTGGATTCAACGTCCGGGATTGCTCGCTATACGTTGGGCGTTCCGGAACTGGTCGATGGCATTGAAGTGGTGCTGGTGGCAGTCGGGCTGTTTGCCGTGGGCGAGGCGCTGTACAGCTTGCTGTATCAGAAAGAAGAGGCGACCGGTCGACATCGCCTCACGTCGTTGTGGATGACCCGCGCTGACTGGAAACGCTCAGTTCCGGCCTGGTTGCGGGGAACGCTGATTGGCTTTCCCTTCGGCTCGATCCCGGCCGGGGGCGCGGAGATCCCGACGTTTCTGTCCTATTCGACCGAGCGCAAGCTCAGCAAATACCCGAAAGAATTCGCCGCCAGCAAAGGCGAGGGCGCCATTGAGGGTGTTGCCGGTCCGGAAGCGGCCAACAATGCGAGCGCGACCGGGTCCCTGGTGCCGTTGCTGACCCTCGGTATTCCGACGTCCGCCACCGCCGCGATCCTGTTGGCGGCGTTCCAGAACTACAACCTGCAACCGGGGCCGCTGCTGTTCGAGACCTCGGGGGAGTTGGTCTGGACCTTGGTGGCGTCGCTGTACATCGGCAACGTCATCCTGCTGGTGCTGAACCTGCCGTTGGTGGGGCTGTGGGTCAAACTCCTGCAAATCCCCCGGCCGTACCTGAACGCCGGGATCCTGGTGTTCGCCACCATCGGGGTTTACGGCATGCGTCACTCGTCCTTCGACCTGTTGCTGATGCTGGCGATCGGCTGGGGCGGGGTGTTGATGCGGCGTTTCGACTTCCCCGTCGCCCCGGTGATCGTGGGCATGCTGCTGGGGCCGATGGCAGAAAAACAACTGCGCAACGCCTTGTCGATCAGTGAAGGCGACTGGACGGTGTTCCTGACCCAACCGATTTCCGCAGCGTTCCTGGCATTGACGCTGCTGGTGCTGGTGGTGCCGCATCTGCTGCACAAGAGGGGCATCAAGTTGCATGAGGATGATTGAGTAAGCGTCAGGCACGCCACGCCCTTCGTAGGAGCCGGCTTGCCGGCGATGGCGTCCGCCCATTCAATAAATAATTTGACTGACCCACCGCATTCCTCTGTAGGAGCCGGCTTGCTGGCGATAGCGTCCTTCCAGTCGAAAATAATGTAAATGAACCACCGCCATCGCCAGCAAGCTGGCTCCTACAGTTGATTTGTGTAATGACCGAATCTGCGTGAACATGAAAATGACACTGTTTTTAGCCAACCAACGCATTCGTTTCATACCTGTGTCCGTTAGGCGACATCTCCTGGCTTGCTAGCGTTAGCCGGCAATCGACAGCCACGCTACAGTCGAGCCACGTTCCTCGCCACCGCCGGATGCTACCCATGACCCGCCCCCGTTTTTTACCCGACAACTTCACCCTGACCCTGATTGGCGTGGTCCTTATCGCCAGCCTGCTACCCGCCAGCGGCCAGGTCGCGGTCGGTTTTGGTTGGTTGACCAATATCGCCATCGCCCTGTTGTTTTTCCTGCATGGCGCCAAGCTGTCGCGCGAATCGATCATTGCCGGTGCCGGCCACTGGCGCCTGCATTTGCTGGTGTTCAGCCTGACATTCATCCTGTTTCCACTGATCGGCCTGGCGCTTAAGCCTGTGCTGTCGCCGCTGATCGGCGACGATCTGTACATGGGCATGCTCTACCTTTGCGCGTTGCCGGCAACCGTGCAGTCCGCGATCGCTTTCACCTCCCTGGCGCGGGGCAATATCCCGGCGGCGATTTGCAGCGCGGCGGCCTCCAGCCTGTTCGGGATTTTCCTGACGCCGTTGCTGGTGACGTTGTTGCTGAACGTGCACGGCGAGGGCGGTTCGACGCTCGATGCGATCCTGAAGATCAGCGTACAACTGCTGCTGCCATTCATTGCCGGCCAGATCGCCCGGCGCTGGATCGGCGCCTGGGTCGCTCGCAACAAGAGCTGGCTGAAGTTCGTCGACCAGGGCTCGATTCTGTTGGTGGTCTACGGTGCATTCAGCGAGGCAGTGATCGAAGGCATCTGGCACCAGATCCCGCTTTGGGAACTGGGCGGGCTGGTGGTCGTCTGCTGCATCTTGCTGGCGCTGGTCCTGCTGGCGTCCACTGTGCTGGGCAAGGCCTTTGGCTTCAATCAGGAAGACCGCATCACCATCCTGTTCTGCGGTTCGAAGAAAAGCCTGGCCACCGGCGTGCCGATGGCCCAGGTATTGTTCGCCGGCAGCACCATCGGCGTGTTGATCCTGCCGTTGATGCTGTTCCACCAGATCCAGCTGATGGTCTGCGCCGTGCTTGCGCAGCGCTATGCCAATCGGCCGGAAACGGTCCCGGAACTGATGGCTCAGGTTGATCCTTGAAGGATCTGCGCTGCGCGCGCCTGTAGCCGATTCTTCTCTTGAAACCGTCCGTTTTTACGCGACGGTTTCGGCGTTCAGGTACGCCGCTTTCCCGGTAGACAAACTGGCCTTGATGGCGCGCGTACCTTGGTCTGCGAGCACTTCCTGCAGCCCCGCTTCCACCCCGTCGAGCGACTGGATCACGACGTCCGATGGCTGCGACTTCGGTACATCAAAACCCTGGGTCAGGTCGGTGTCGATGAAGCCTACGTGCAGCCCTTGCACGCTGGTGCCCTGGGCATTCAGTTCAATGCGCAACGAGTTGGTGAAGCTCCACGCTGCGGCTTTCGACGCCGCATAGGCGGACAGGAACGGCGCAGCGATCCAGGTCGCATCCGACAGCACGTTGACGATCGCGCCACCGCCGTTGGCCTTGAGCACCGGTGCGAAGGCGAGGCTGACGTGCATGACGCCGTAGTAGTTGGTTTCGAAAATTTCGCGGGCGATGTCCACCAGGCCAGGATCCAGCATCGAAGGCAGTATGCGGGCGATACCGGCGTTGTTGACCAGCAGTGTTACGTCGCCAGCCTGGGCCACCGCAGCGGCGACCGATGCCGGGTCGCTGACGTCGAGGCGAATGGCGATAACCCCTGGAATGTTGACGCCTTCAGGGTTGCGCACCCCTGCATAAACCTTGCTCGCGCCACGTGCTACGAGTTCTTTGGCGAAGGCAAGACCAAGACCACGGTTGGCGCCGGTGACGAAGGCTACGGAATTCTTGATGTTCATGGTGGTGTGCTCTGGCAGGGGAGCGACTTGCGCTCATTAAGATTACGTCTGTAATCAATGTTTTTATAGTTGTGCTTGCAATTATTAAAGTCAATTAAATAATCAATGGCTTTTTTCTATGAGGTTTCATTAAATTGCGAATGCAATGATAATGTGGCGGGGATAGCGTAGAGGAATCTCGTCATGAAGATATCGAAAGAAAAATCCGAAGAAAATCGTGTCGCGCTGTTAGAGGCGGCGAGCCGTCTGTTTCGTCAGAAAGGGATCGACGGGGTAGGCGTTGCCGAAATCAGCAAGGCGGCCGGTTTGACCCATGGCGCGCTGTACGCGCATTTCGCATCCAAGGAAGCGCTGGCAGCCGCTGCCTTGGCGTGGGGCATGGAGCAGGGGAACGCCAAGCTCTACACCGGCACGGTTGATGGCGAGCCGGACCTGGAGCGTTTTCTGTCTGACTATCTGTCCGTAGATAACCGCGACGAATACGCGGATCACTGCGCAATGGCGGCTGCGGCCAGCGAAATCGGCCGGCAGGACAGTGTGACCAGTGCGACGTTTACCGAGGGTTACATGGTGCTGGTGCGAGCGTTTGAGCGCAGGGTGGCGGCCAACAATCCCGGCGTCGATGCGCTGGACACCGCCATGGGCATCGTTGCGGCCATGGTGGGTGCACTTTCGGTTGCGCGCGCCACGGCGAAAGCCAGGCCCGAGGTGTCGGCGCAAGTATTGCGGGGCGTGCGTCTGATGATCGACAACGCGGTGGGCAAACCGGTCTAGCGGCAGACCGGTCTTTAACGCGTGTTTCCTTATCGGCCGTCCACCAGGTGCGGCAGCTCCAACAGGTTGGAATCACGCAATGCTTCGGGCAGCAGCGCCTGCGGGAACCCCTGGTAAGCCACCGGCCGCAGGAAGCGTTCGATCGACGTCATGCCCACCGAGGTGAAGCGGCTGTCGGACGTGGCCGGGAACGGTCCGCCGTGAACCGTGGCGTGGGTCACCTCCTGTGGATGGGCGAAGGCGTTGACGACGATGCGCCCGGTGCGCCGCTCCAACACCGGCAGCAAGCGCTGGGCCAGTGGCAGGTCATTTTCTTCAAGGTGGAGGGCGGCGCTGAGCTGGCCTTTGAGCGAACGCGCAAGGGCAAGCAACTCGGCGTTATCCTCGACGGTCACCAACAGCGCGGAGGGACCGAAGACTTCCTGGGACAGGGCCGCCTCGCTCAGGAAGCGTTGACCACTGACTTCAAGCAGCGCCGACTGGCCGTCAAAGTCCGCAGTGGCGGCCGAACCCGCAGCTACACGATGTGCACCCGCGTTCTCAAGGACGGCGAGGCCGTTGAGGTAGGACGCGTGAATCCCCGGTGTCAGCATCGTGCGCGCCGAGGCGTCGGTCACGCGTTTCACCATGGCCTCGCGCAGTGCCTCGAGGCCAGCGCCTTCGACCGCGATCAACAGCGCGGGCCGCAGGCAGGCTTGCCCGACATTGACCAGCATGCGTTCGATAAAACCATCACCGATCTGCGCACCGCGCTCGGCCAGGGCCGCGGGCAGAATGAAGGTCGGGTTGACGCTGGTCATCTCGGTGAACACCGGGATGGGATCGGGCCGTAGCTGCGCACGGCGATACAGCGCCATGCCGCCTTGTTCCGAGCCGGTAAACGTCACGGCTTTTACCAACGGATGATCGACCAGGGCTTCACCGATGGTGTTGCCGCTGCCGCGCACCATCGAGAACACACCCTCGTGCAGACCGTGTTGTTGCACCGCTTGCTGGATGGCGCGGGCCTGGATTTCCGAAGCGCCCGGATGCGCGTTGTGCGCTTTCAGGATGACGGTCGAGCCAGCGGCCAGGGCCGATGCGGTGTCGCCACCGGCCACCGAGTAGGAGATCGGAAAGTTGCTCGCACCGAAAATCGCTACCGGGCCGATGGCCATTTTCTGCAGGCGATGGTCCATGCGCGGGCGCGGTTGACGATCAGGCTTCGCCGGATCGATGGCCAGTTGCAGGAAGCGACCTTGACGCACGACCGCCGCGAACTGGCGAAACTGGGTGGCGGCTCTGCTTGCTTCGCCTTCGAGTTGCGCTTCCGGCAAGCCGGTTTCTAGCGCCGCCCGTGCCGCCAGCTCCTTGCGCACGGCTTCGAGGTTGTCGGCGATGCTCTCCAGAAATGCCGCGCGCCGGGCAAGCGAGGTGTGGCTGTAGCTGTCGAACGCTTCGTCGGCGAGGGCCGCCGCCTGATCGACCTGCGCCGCGCCACCCAAGGCAAAATCCGGCTCGATCAACGTGTTGGTCGCGGGGTTCAGCGCCTTCATCGTCCCTTCGGTGGCCGATACATCGTGGGCGCCGATGATGAGCTTTCCTGTCAGGTTCATCCGCTGTTACTCCTGGCCCGAAAGGGAGGCAATCAGTTCGTTGGTCGTCACGATCGAGTGGGCAAACGTGGGGCCATTGAGTTCGTGGGCGGCGTGCATCATTTCCGGACGGAACGCGGCGGTGGCGTCCCGCACGAGCGTGACGTGGTAACCCATTTCCGAGGCATAGCGTGCTGTCGCCTCGATGCAGGTATTGGCCAGCAGACCGACGATGATCACGTGGGTGATGCCTTTCTGCTTCAGGCGAAAATCGAGGTCGGTGTTGGCAAAACCGCTGGAGCCCCAATGCTCCTGGACGACGATGTCACCGTCCTTCGGCGCGAAATCCGGGTGCCATTCGCCGCCCCATTCGCCACGGGCAAAGTGATGCATGTGCATGATTTTGCACTGGGTCGGCGTCGGGTGATCCCAGCCTTCGTAGTCGCCGTGTTCCCAGCGGTGGTGCGGTACGATGACCACCTGAATGCCCTGGGCACGCACCGCACGGTCGAGTGCGCGCAGGTTGTCGAGCAGGCCGACTTGCTCGGCGATCGGCTTGATCAAGGGAAAGACCTTGCCGTTTTCCGAGAGGAAATCGTTGTACGGATCGACCAGCAGATAGGCGGTTCTGTTGAGCGGATAGGGGGCATTCGGCATGACGATGTTCTCCACGGAAATTGAATGATCGGTGCCGGGACTTGCCTGGGCATCGTGTTGATATGATAATCATAGTAACTGCGAAAGAGGCAAGCCCGCATGTCGACAAATATTAGTACTCCCGCCACCTTGTGCCCGGTCGCACGGGCCGAGGACATCGTGGGCGACCGCTGGACCGTGCTGGTCCTGAGGGAGTTGTTCATGGGCAGTCATCGTTATGACGAGATCCAGGCGCAGACCGGCGGCACTCCGCAAATGGTCGCCACACGTCTGAAAAACCTTGAAGCCGAAGGCCTGGTCGAGCGTCGCCTCTACAACGAACGGCCGCCACGCTACGAGTACCACCTCAGCGCAAAAGGGCAGGCCTTCTATTCCGTGGTGCTCGCGCTGCGCGCCTGGGGCGAAACCTGGTGCAAGTCGCCAGAAGAAGGGTTGGCGGTGGTGTATACGCACAAGACCTGTGGCGAACCCGCGGGATTAGGACCGCTGTGTGAACACTGCGGCGAACCGTTGCGACGGGAAGAGTTGATCAGTCAGCAAAGCGAAGCCTATGCCGCCGAACGACAAGCTCGGCGTGAGGCTTTCAAAGGGGGGCGGGGGCAAGCGTAGGGAAGGCCGCAGCCGCCTTCCACATCATTCCGGCTTGCAACAGATCCTTGTAGGAGCCGGCTTGCTGGCGATGGCGGCCTTGAGATCGATGAAATCTTACGGGCCTCATCGCCGGCAAGCCGGCTCCTACAGTAGGTCGTGTTGCATTCGTGACCGGGGATATAACAATTTGCGCGGTCAGAACGTCGGCGTGTATTTCACGCTGAACATCACGTTGCGCGGATCACCGTAGTTGTTGTTGCCGTTGATCTGGTTGTACGCCGCCGTGAAGTACGTCTTGTCGAACAGGTTGTTGGCGTTCATCGCCAGCTCGATTTCCGGTGTGAGCTGATAGCCGACACGGGCATTCCACACGGTGTAGCCCGGCACGTTGACGCTGTGGTCGTAACCCAGCGTGTGAGTTTGAGTGACGAAACCCAGGCCTGTGCTGACACGGCTCCAGTCGCCGCTGAGCTGGTAGTTGCCCCAGACGCGCAGCATGTGTTTCGGCGTCCACCAGCTGAAGACCTGGCCTTCGCTGTCCGGGTCATTCAGGTATTTGGTGGTGTTGTAGGTGTAGCCGGCAAACAGTTGCAGGTTGTCCATCACTTCGCCGCTGATTTCAGCGTCGAGGCCCTGGCTGCGCACTTTGCCGGAGGCCTTCGAGCAGTACCAACCGTCGCAGTTTTGCCCGCCGTCCATATCGAGTACGGCGCGGTTTTCCTGGTCGTAACGGAACAGGGCCAGGGACGTATTGACCCGACCGTCCATCAACTCGCCCTTGAGGCCGATTTCGTAGTTGGTGCCGATGATCGGTTTAACCACCGAACCGCTGGTATAGCGCTCGGTTTGCGGCGTGAATACGTCGGTGTAGCTGGCATACACCGCCCACTCGCGACTCAGGTCATAAACGATACCGGCGTAAGGCGTGACTTCCCCGGTTTCGTTGCTGGTGCTTTCAGGATTGGCGGTAATGCTGGTCGCGTTCTGAGTCCAATATTTGTAACTGTAATCGTACCAACTGACCCGCGAGCCGAGCACCAGGGTCAGCGGGTCGATCGGCTTGACGCGCCAGCTGCCGTACAGACCTTTTTGGCGGATGTCGTATTTGCTCGGCGTTCCGCGACCGCCGGGGCTGTTGAGCAAACCGTCGTAGCTGATTTCAGGACGGTCATGATCAATGTTGAAGATATTGTCGGTGCCGTCATTGAAGGTCCGCGCGTACTTGTCGTCCGACCTGTACTTGGAATAGTTGCCGCCCAGCATGATTTCCTGCTGCATGGACAGTGCTTCGAATTTGCCGGTGAGGTTCATGTCCAGCGCGACTTTGGTGGAGTCCATGTCCGTCACGAAGTCGGCGTACTCCACGCCGCTGCCATCCGGCTCGATACCGTTATTGATGGTTTGCACCCGCTGGTTCTTGGCCTTGTTGGTTTCCGTCATGCGCACGGCGCCGACCTTGAAAGCCCAGTCATCGTTGAAATGATGTTCCAGGTCGGTGTAGAGCGTAGTGACATCGATATCCGAATGGTTCCACTTTGCCCCGGTGTACGTCTTGCGCGGCAGATCGATGGGTTTGCTGTCGGCGTAGCGCGGGAAGCCGCGGACGTTGCCACGCGAGGCGCCATCGGACTGGCTGACCGCCACGCCCAGGGTGGTGGCATCGCTCAGGTCGAAGTCCAGCGCGCCGTACAGCGATGTGGTCCTGCTCCATTCGGAGTCGACGAACGAGTGGCTGTCATCCTGGTCGGCCACCAGGCGTCCACGAACGGTTCCGGCCTGGTTCAGCGGTCCGCCGGCATCCAGTTGCAGACCATAGTGATCCCAGGAGCCGGCCTTGCCGGTGAGGGTGACGGTCGGTGCGGCCTGACCACGCTTGCGCACCAGGTTCACGGCGCCGCCGGGGCTGCCGGTGCCTTGCAGTAACCCGGATGCACCGCGCAGCACTTCCATGCGATCGAAGAAGATCAGGTCCTGGGTGGCCCAGTTGCCCAGCGAGTACGTGTTGCGCGGGATCGGCACGCCGTCGTATTGCCAGTCATCGATCTGGAAACCGCGGGAGCTGAGGATCATCCCTTTGCCCACGCCTTGGGCGCCGACCAGGCCCGTGGTGTGGTTGACCGCGTCCTTGAGGTCGACCAGGTCCTGATCGTCCATTTGTTTGCGGGTCATCACGGTGATCGACTGCGGAATTTCCTTGAGGGTGTGGGTGCCTTTGCCGATGGTCACCGCACGTGCGGCGTAAGAGCCTGAGCCTTCGGTCGTGGCGTCAGCGCTGCGTTCGACGATGTTGGTGACGCCCAGTTGCAGCGCTGCGCTGTTGTCCGGGGCGGGCTCGACGCTGAAGTTACCTTGCCCGGTCACGCGCAATTGCAGGCCGCTGCCCGACAAAGCCTTCTGCATCGCCTGTTCCACCGGCATCTGGCCGACCACCGCCGGGGCCTGTTTGCCCTGCACCAGCGAAGGCTCCAAAGAAACGATATGGCCACTTTGGCTGGCGATGGCGTTCAGCGTGTTGGCTAGGGAGCCGGCTGGCAGGTTGAACGTCAGATCTTGCGCCTGCGACAGGGCAGGGCTCGCCAGGGTTGCCAGGGCGACAGCGACGGAAAGGGCGTGGGGCCACGGGTTGAACACAGCGTTCTCCTGAAAATGTGAAAGTGTCAGGAGATAGGTGGGACGAGAAATGAAAACCGGACACGAATGAGAGTTATTTTCAAAAAATATTTTCGAAACGGCTTATTTCGCCCGGATCAACGTCAACCATGGGCTGTAACGATCCACGCGAATCGGCAGGGTTTCCGCGAGCGCGGCGAACACCCGGTCGGGCTCGTCGAGCGGGAATACACCCTGCACACGCACGTTGCGAACCTCGGGGGCAACGCGCACAAATCCGCGGTTGTAGGGGCGTAGCGCGTCGACAACCTGTTCCAGCGGTTCATCCAGCACATTCAGCCGCCCGCTCAGCCAGTCGGCACGATGGCGCTGATCGCCGGTCACGGGCGCAATCTGCCGGGCATACAGCAAGGCCGATTGACCTTCCTGCAGATCAAGTGTCGCGCCACTGAACAATCGGGCTTCGACCGAATGCTGCAACACCACTACGCGACTGGCGTCTTGCTCCTGGGCGACGAGGAAGCGGGTGCCCAGCGCGCGAATTTCACCTTGGGCGGTGCGTACGCGCAGTGGGCGGCGGGGATCGGGCGCCACCTGAATCACCAGTTCACCGTGGCGCAGAATCACCAGTCGTTGTTGGTCATCGAATTGCAGGTCCACGGCGCTGCCGGCATTGAGGTTCAGGCGGCTGCCGTCGGCCAGCGTGAAGTCCTGACGCTGGCCGCGGCCGGTGTGCAGGTCTGCCAGCAGCGTGTCACCCAGCGGGCTGCGAATACCCAGCCATGCGCCACCACCCAGCAGGCCCAGGCCCGCGATCACGCGCAGCGCATCGCGGCGTGAACCGTGGGGTTGCAGCAACAGTTTTCGCGCTTCGTCGGCCTGACCTGGCAGGCGGCGATCCAGGGCACGAATGGTATTGAAGGAACCCCCGAGACGTTCCTGCAATGTGGCCCAGGCACGAGCGTGTGCGGGATCGATCGCGATCCAGGCGTTGAACCGCTCGTGCAATGCGGCATCGGGCTGGCCGGCACGAAGCCTCACCATCCAGTCAATGGCCTGCTCGCTGACCGGGTCAAGGCGCGGCTTGTTCATGGCGCCAACTCGCTCAGGTAACACTGACTCAGAGCCTGTTTCATGTAGCGGCTGACGGTGCGCTCGGACAACCCGAGCTTGTGTGCAATTGCCACATAACTCAGACCGTCCAGCTGGCTATAGAGAAACGTGGCTTTGACGACCATTGGCAAGCCATCGAGTGCCCGGTCGATCGCCACCAGGGCTTCGATCAGTTGCAACTGTTCTTCCGGGGAAGGGGCGATCGCTTCGGGCAGCGTGGACAGGCGTTCAAGGTAGGCGAGTTCCAGCTTGCGCCGGCGATGTCGATCAAAGATCAGGCGCCGGGCAATGGTCGACAGGTAGGCGCGAGGTTGTTCGATGCTGTCCGGGTCTACTCGGGCCACCAGCATCTGGCAGAACGTATCGGCGGCGGTGTCCTCGGCGTCCGCGTGATTGCGCAGGCGCCGCTGAATATGCTGCAGCAGCCAGCGATGATGGTCGCTGAAAAAGAAGCCCAGCTTGCTGGTCGAAGGAGGTTGCACCGGTCGGCTTTCCAGATGTTAGTGTGAATCGTTCTCAATACTACCTTTGAGAGGATCACCACTGCAATCTCTGACTTCGCCACGGGCGCGGGGCTCTCCTGGGTTCAACGATCCGCCAGTTCTTCCAGCAGATCGGCTGAAGGAACGAAAAACAAGCCACCCGTAACCGCCGTGCTGAAATCGAGCAAGCGGTCGTAATTGCCGGCAGGTCTGCCGACGAACATGTTTTCGAGCATCTGTTCAAGCGGGTCGGGTGAGCGTGCATAACCGATGAAATAGGTGCCGAACTCGCCAGCGCCGGGGCGGCCGAACGGCATGTTGTCGCGCAGGATCTTCACTTCCTGCCCGTCCTGGGTAATCGTCGTCAGGGCGCTGTGCGAGGAGGTTGGTTTAACCGAGTCATCGAGCTCGATGTCGGACAGTTTGGTTCGCCCGATAATCCGTTCCTGAGCTTCGACGGACAGCGCGTTCCAGGCTGTCATGTTGTGCAGGTACTTCTGCACCAGCACATAGCTGCCACCGGCAAACGAAGGATCTTCATCGCCGATGATCGTGAAATCGACCGCCTTGCGCCCGACCGGATTTTCGGTGCCATCGACAAAACCGATGATGCTACGCATGTCGAAGTAGCGGAATCCCTGTACTTCATCGACGACTGACACTGCCTCTCCCAGCGATGAAAGCAGTTGCGTCGCCAGTTCGAAACACAGGTCCATCTGGTCTGCACGGATGTGCAGCAAAATGTCGCCTGGTGTCGCAACAGCACGACGTGCCTCGTTGCCGAATTCGCGAAAGGCGTGCAGTGAGGCCGGGCGCGGGTTGCCGAACACGCGGTCCCAGACGGAGGAGCCAAAACCGCAGACACACGACAAGTTGCCGGAGGGCACGCGCTTGCCAACCGATCGCGTCAGCGCCGCGACATCGGCACACCAGGCCCGGACTTTGCCGGCGGCATCACTGTCGGGCACCAGGGTTGCCACGATAAACATCGCGCTGCTGGTGATGGGGTTGCAGACGGATTGAGGCTCAGGCGATTGGCTGTCCATTGGCGTCCGTGGTGTCCGGGGTGATTGCGACACTTTAGCTTTCTGGTGGAGGGAGTGAAACACGCGCGTTCGGTCTTTCACAGAATGCTTTTAATGTATCGTTTGCCCAAAGGATTCAAGCCCCCCCGAACGGAGACTGCATGACGATGTGGCGAGGTGTACGCGCCGTACGGTTTGAGCGATGTCGAGGACGGGCTGTTAAGGATCAATCCGCTCAATCATCAGCCTGATCTGTTTGCTGAGAAAGCAGCAAGTTATCAGGCTCGATGGCCGTTTTTACGCCGGGTCGAAGTTTGAATCGGCAGACGTTGCCGCCACGCGCAGATCAACGGTCGTTCTCAAACCTTGTGGGAGCGAGCCTGCTCGCGATGGACGTTAACGATGACGCGGGTTGCCTGAATCAACGCGGCGATTATCAGTCCATCGCGAGCAGGCTCGCTCCTACAGTTATCCAATCAAATCAGAACTTGAATGCCTGACGCCCCACCAACAGCCACTTACCTTTCTGCTTCTGCCAGATCTGGAAGTTCTCGATTTCAGTTGGAATCACCTCGGTGCCTTTCAGCGCCTGGGCCGAGAAGTGGTTGCGAACCAGCGCGACGTCCCCGGACAGGGTGATGGTCTGGTTTTGCATTTCGAGGGTCTTGAACGCGCTGCGGCCGGTTTCGATGTCGGCGATGTATTCCTGCTTGTTCTGGATCTTCCCGCTGGAATGCCCGTAAGTCAGGTTCTCGGCGGTCAGTGCGTTGAGTTCGGCAATGTTCTTTTTCAGCATCGCCTGGGTCAGGTGGTCGACGGCCTGGGCGACATCTTTCTCACCGGAGGACGAGGCAGCCGCCACGTATCCGCTGAAGAGGCACAGAAAACCAATCAGCAACTTTGTGTTTTTCATGGGTGTTTCCTTGTTGTTGTGGGTGATCGACTGCCGGGCTGGAATCGAATTCGTCAGTCGTCGTACAACCTAGCACGCACTGAGGAAAAAACGAACATCACCCCGGGGAGAATTACCGCATGTCGCAAAAAGCCCCGTGAACGCAAAGAGCCTTCAATTCCCCTGTGGCGCAGTCGATAACCTGTTCAGAAGCCGTCCGCGAATGGCCACGCCCAACTGACAGGGGACCTGCACAGTGTCGATAAAATTACGTTTGATCCTGCTGATTGGCACCGGCCTGCTCACGGCCTTGATCATGAGCCTGGTCAGCTACCTGGGAAATTCGCAAATGGCGACCGCGGTGAATGACAACGAGGTCAGCATGGCCGCGCTACGCAATCACCTCGAAGCCGACATGATGCACGACGCCTTACGCGCGGACGTGCTGTCCGCGATGCTCGTCGGGCTGGGCAAAAGCACCAGCAGCCAGGCCGAGGTGCGCAGCTCCATCGCGGAGCATGCATTGCATTTTCGCGAAGTGCTGGGCGACAACCTCAAGCTGCCGGTCAACGATACGATCAAGGCCGGTCTGAACAAGGTCAAACCGAGTCTCGACACCTACATCAGCGCTGCCGAGCGCATTGTCGGGCTGGCTCTGGACAATCCCGAGGCCGCGCAAAAGGAACTGGGCACGTTCAACAACGCGTTCAGCCAGCTGGAAGACCAGATGGCCGCGCTCAGCGAGCTGATCGAAACCAATACGCAGCAGACCAGCGCGGGCACCGAGCAGGCAATCAGCAGCGCCAACCTCACGCTCGGTATCGTGCTCGCCGCCAGCCTGTTGCTGCTGCTCGTCCAGGGGCGCTGGGTGATCCTGAGCATCATGGGGCCGTTGCGAACTGCCAGCCGCATTGCCGAGAGCATCGCCCACGGCAACCTCAGCGAACCGATTGTCGAACCGACCCGCAAGGATGAAGCCAGCGCGCTGATCCGCAGCCTGGCGACCATGCAGCGCGACTTGCGCGGCATGATCGAAGTGGTGCGCAGCAACGCCCATGGCGTCAGCGGCATGAGCGAGCAGTTGAGCAGTGGCTGCCACGAAGTCGCCGGCAGCAGCCAGCAGCAAAGTGTCGCCGCCAGCACCATGGCCGCCGCCGCGAGTGAAATGACCGCGAGCATCGAGGAAATCACCCGCCACGCCGAGCGCGCGCTGGACATGGCCAACCAGGCCGAGGCGCTGGCGAAGGATGGCGGCCGGGTGATTCATCAGGTGGTCAACGACATGGACGGGATTGCACGTTCGGCGCAGCAATCGGCCCAGGTGATTCGCACGCTGGACAAGGAATCCGAAGGTATTTTCAGCATCATTCAGGTGATCAAGGGCATCGCCGATCAGACCAACCTGCTGGCGCTGAACGCCGCCATCGAGGCCGCACGCGCCGGGGAGCAGGGGCGCGGTTTTGCTGTGGTGGCCGACGAAGTTCGCAGCCTCGCGGGACGCACCAGCGCCTCGACCCAGGAAATCGCCACCATGGTCGCGCGCATCCAGCAAAGCACCCGCGAAGCGGTGACCAGCATGGAGGCGGGCGTGGCCCAGGTCGACAAGGGCATGGCCGTGACTGCAGATGTTGAACGGGCGATCCGTGAAATCCTGGAAGCCACGCTGAACACCACGCAACTGGTGAATGACATTTCACGCACGATTGGTGAGCAGAGCCTGGCCAGCAATGAAATCGCGCATCAGGTGGAGATGATTGCGGGGATGTCGGAAGGCAACAGCAAGGTGATTGGCCAGACGGCGTCGACGACGGATGATTTGTCGGCGTTGGCGGGGAAGTTGTCGCAATCGGTGGATCGGTTTCGGTTGTGATCCTTTTTCTACATTGAGTGTGTGTGGCAGGACGCCTTCGCGAGCAGGCTCGCTCCCACAGGTAGAACGCATTCCAATGTGGGAGCGAGCCTGCTCGCGAAGCGTCAGAACGGGCTACAGGTATTTATCTGTCACGGCGCCCTCCGACGCACTGGACACCGTCTTCGCATACTTCGCCAACACCCCGCGCTTGTACTTCGATTCCGGCCGCACCCAACGGGTCTTGCGCTTGGCCAGTTCGGCATCGGACACGTCGACCGTAATCTGTCGGGTCTCGGCATCGATGGTGATTTTGTCACCGTCTTCAATCAACGCGATCGGCCCGCCTTCAAAGGCTTCCGGCGTGATATGCCCCACCACGAAACCATGGGAACCGCCCGAGAAACGGCCATCGGTGATCAGCGCAACATCCTTGCCCAAACCCTTGCCCATCACCGCCGAGGTTGGCGAGAGCATTTCGCGCATGCCCGGCCCACCCTTGGGGCCTTCGTAGCGAATCACGATCACGTCGCCCGCTTTCACTTCGCCGTTGAGAATCCCGGCCAACGCACCTTCCTCGCCGTGATAGACCCGTGCCGTCCCTTCAAAGCGCAGGCCTTCCTTGCCGGTGATCTTGGCCACCGCGCCGGTGGGCGAGAGGTTGCCGCGCAACACCACCAGGTGCGAGTCCTTTTTCACCGGCTGATCGAAGGGCAGGATCACGTCCTGGCCTGCGGGATAGTCGGGGACGCTTTCGAGGTTTTCCGCGAGGGTCTTGCCGGTCACGGTCATCACATCGCCATGCAGCATGCCCGCCGCGAGCATGCGCTTCATCAGCGGCTGAATGCCGCCGATGGCGACCAGTTCGCTCATCATGTATTGACCGCTGGGCCGCAGGTCGGCCACCACCGGCGAGACCTTGCCCAGTTCGACGAAATCATCCAGCGTCAGCTCGACATCCACCGCATGGGCCATCGCCAGCAGGTGCAGCACCGCGTTGGTCGAGCCGGCGAGGGCGATGACCACGCGGATCGCGTTTTCAAAGGCCTTGCGGGTCATGATGTCCCGCGGTTTCAGGTCCAGCTTCAGCAGTTCCATGACCTGCTGACCGGCGCGGAAACTGTCCGACGCCTTGTCACCACCCACCGCGTCCTGGGAGCTGGAACCGGGCAGGCTCATGCCGAGCGCCTCGATGGCCGAGGCCATGGTGTTGGCGGTGTACATGCCGCCGCAGGAACCGGGGCCGGGAATCGCCACTTCCTCGATCTGCTTGACCTGAATCTCGTTGATGTCGCCCCGGGCATTCTGGCCCACGGCTTCGAACACGGAAATGATGTCGGTGTGGCCCGCGCCCGGGCGGATCGTTCCGCCGTAGACGAAGATGGAAGGGCGGTTCAGCCGCGCCATGCCGATCAGGCATCCCGGCATATTCTTGTCGCAACCGCCCACGGTCACCAGGCCGTCAAAGCCTTCGCAGCCGGCGACGACCTCGATGGAATCGGCAATCACCTCCCGCGACACCAGCGAATACTTCATACCTTCGGTGCCGTTGGCGATGCCGTCGGAGATGGTGATGGTGTTGAAAATCACGCCTTTGGCGCCGGCGGCATTCGCGCCTTTCTCCGCCTCGATCGCCAACTTGTCGATGTGCATGTTGCACGGCGTCACCATCGCCCAGGTCGAGGCGATGCCGATCTGCGGCTTCTTGAAGTCCTCGTCGGTGAACCCCACGGCCCGCAGCATCGAGCGACCGGGCGCGCGCTCCACGCCGTCGACCACTTGAGAGGAATACTTGCGCAGATTGTTCTTGTCGCTCATGACTGCTCCTCACCGGTTCGTCGAGAAAAACACGATGAGTATAGTGGCCCCGGCGCACGCGTTCGGACTATCAGGTCGCGAACAGACGCGCGGGTTTGCGTGTCGTGATATTCTTCGCAACAACTTGGTTTGACCTATTCAGTTTGCGTGTCCTCGAGACGCGCCAACGGAATCACTGTCGCTCAAGTAGCTGAAGCCAATAAAGATAAAAAGTCAGTTCAGAAGGGACATATAAACTGAGGTCGATGGAACACGTCGGCCTTGTGTGCCCACCCCTCCGGTTCTTATGCGCGAGACCCACGACATCCTGCCTGAATGCCGTGTGATACCAGGGTTTCGTCATCGGGATGGAAGGGCGGATGGCGTTTTATCATAGGTGCTACAGATGTTTAAAAAAATGAACACGGCCCTGCTGGGGCTGGCTTTGTCGATGGGGATCACGTCCGTTCACGCGGCAGAGGCAAAGAAAGTCGATGTGCTGCTCATTGGCGGCGGCATCATGAGTGCGACCCTCGGCGTCTGGCTCAACGAGCTGGAACCTGACCTGTCGATGGAAATGGTTGAGCGCCTCGACGGCGTCGCACTGGAAAGCTCCAACGGCTGGAACAACGCCGGTACCGGTCACTCCGCCCTGGCCGAATTGAACTACACCCCGGAAGACGAGAACGGCAAAGTCTCGATTCCGAAGGCTGTTGAAATCAACGAAGCGTTCCAGATCTCCCGTCAGTTCTGGGCCTGGCAGGTTCAGCAAGGCGTGTTGAAAAACCCGCGTTCGTTCATCAACTCCACGCCGCACATGAGCTTCGTGTGGGGCGACGACAACATCAAGTTCCTGAAAAAACGCTACGAAGCCCTGCAAGCGAGCCCGCTGTTCGCCGGCATGCAGTACTCCGAAGACCCGGCGGTGATCAAGAAGTGGGTTCCGCTGATGATGGAAGGGCGTGACCCGAACCAGAAAATCGCGGCCACCTGGACCCCGATCGGCACCGACGTAAACTTTGGCGAAATCACCCGCCAGTTCGTCGCGCACCTGCAAACCACTCCGAAGTTCGACTTGAAGCTGTCTAGCGAAGTGCAAGACATCACCAAGAACGACGACGGCAGCTGGCGCGTCAGCTACAAAAACCTGAAAGACGGCACCAAGACCGAAACCGACGCCAAGTTCGTGTTCATCGGCGCGGGCGGCGGTGCACTGCACCTGCTGCAGAAGTCCGGCATTCCTGAAGCCAAGGAATACGCAGGCTTCCCGGTTGGCGGCTCGTTCCTCGTCACCGAGAACCCGGCCATCGCCGAGCAACACCTGGCCAAGGCCTACGGCAAAGCCTCCGTTGGCGCACCGCCAATGTCGGTTCCGCACCTGGACACCCGCGTCCTGGACGGCAAGCGCGTCATTCTGTTTGGCCCATTCGCGACCTTCAGCACCAAGTTCCTCAAGGAAGGTTCGTACCTGGACCTGCTGACCACCACGACCACCCACAACGTGTGGCCAATGACCAAGGTCGGCATCAAGGAATACCCGCTGGTCGAGTACCTCGCCGGTCAGCTGATGCTGTCTGACGAAGACCGCCTCAACGCCCTGAAAGAATACTTCCCGAACGCCAAGGCTGAAGACTGGCGCCTGTGGCAAGCCGGCCAGCGCGTGCAGATCATCAAGCGTGATGAAGCCGCCGGTGGCGTGTTGAAACTGGGTACCGAAATCGTTGCTTCCGCTGACGGCAGCATTGCCGGCCTGCTGGGCGCGTCGCCAGGTGCCTCGACCGCTGCGCCGATCATGCTGACCGTGCTGCAGAAGGTGTTCAAGGACAAGGTCGCTTCCCCGGCCTGGCAGGAAAAGCTGCACCAGATCGTGCCGAGCTACGGCACCCAGCTGAACGGCAGTCCTGAAAAAGTGGCCGAGGAATGGGCCTACACCGCCAAGGTGTTGCAGCTGACTCCGCCACCGGCAATCGGTCAGGCAGCAGCCCCGGCGGCTGCTCCGGCAGAAGCGCCAAAGGCGCCGAAAGCCAACGCCGCGAGTGATATGGCTCTGTAACCAGAAGCCTTAAAAAACAGCCCACTGAACCGGTAACGGTCAGTGGGCTTTTTTGTGGGCGGGTTTTCAATCGGAAAGAAATGGACGTCACTTGCAATGTAAGCACTTTGTATCTTTACTGTTACTGAATGTAAGCAAACTGAAAATATAAAATTGTCATGTATATCAAAGATTAAGGGCTTCTAATGATCTGAGTGTCAGATTTTTGTATCTGATCTGGCTAACAATAATGCTCAAAGGATGACAAGGAAATGAGAGAGACCCTGGCGACAGTTGTCCGAAAATTCGTCTCGCCTTCAATGCGTTACGAGATCAGAAACGCGTCAGCCAGGCTGCGAGTCATCCTCGACCGGGCGTGTCTGTGGCGATGGGAAATTGCCCGGTTCAGGCTGCAGCAGGAGGGGCCTCACGAGTTCCTCTATGTCGGCAGGAAAAGCCAGCGAGAGATGGCCAAGCTGCTCATCGGCGGCAAAGCGCCAGGCAATGGCCCTGTGAGCGATGGCGCGCCACAGCCGGCCGAGTCGGATCACGTGGTGATGGTCAGCGAAGTGCCGACCACGGGCGCCTTGAACGTGCCGGTCTATCTGAGCGCTGTCGTCCCGTTGGGGCGATCCCTCGAAGACATCACCGCCCGATACGACAGCGAGCTGCGTCGAAACATCCGCAAGAACCGACCGCTCTACCGAGTCAGGCAAGCGCTGCTGGATGAAGAAATCGAATGGGCCGACCGGGAAATGCTGCGCCCCTATGCCGAGGCGAGGCAGGGTATCCACGCGGCCCAACTGTCCACGCAGGAAGTGTTCAGGATCGCCAGGACGGCGGGCCGGCTCGATCTGATCCTGCTGGGGGACGAGGTGGTCGCCTGTCACCTGGGCTGCGTCATTACGCGGGGCGGCAAGCGCTACTGGAGCACCATGCGTTTCGGCTACACCGAGGCGATTTTTTCCGATGCGAAAAAACTCCGCGAAGTGAACTCGATCACCACCTTCATGGCACTTGAATGGGCTATCGAGCACGGCTTCGATTATTACGACATCGGGCTTTGCGTGGCACGCCCGGATGACGGACTGCTGAAATGGAAAAGAAGGCGGGGCGGTGACATTGATTCCCTCAGCAACCACGATTACTTGTTCGTACGGTTGCCCAAGGCCGGTACCGCCCGATTCCTGTGGGACACGCCGCTGTTTGCCTTCGAAGGAAAGGAACTAACCTTGCACCTCGGATTGCCGGACGGGCCAAGCGCTGAGGAAATCGATACTCGCTATCGCGAAATGGTCTTCGGCGGACTGGACAAGATTTATCTCTATTGCGCCGAGAACTCGGGCGAACAGTTTCTTGAAACCCTGCGTAGTCGCTACGCTAATGTACAGGCCACGCCTGTTCTGGAAAGGATTGCCTCCAGCTGAACCATTTCCAGGACGGAAATAGATACCACGCTTCACGCCTGACCGACTCTGTCCTGCTGGGAGGAATTTCATGGAAAGCGACGTCGCCGAAACAAGCACATTGACCGCGGGCAACCGGAAGAAATGGACCCTTGCCGCGTATCGGTACATGGCGCGGAAAAGGCTGGCGCACCAGGCCGAGGTCAACCTGAAAAGCCTGGCGGTGAAATGCTGGGAGGTTGCGCCGGGTGGTCCTTCGTATTCGCCACCGGCATTCTTCCTGCCCAATCAAATGGAGCGTGTGACGGGCTGGGAAGCGAAGCGGTTTTTTCCGTCCGAACATCCCTCGCGCACGATGGAAGGGTTGGGTGCTCTGATTCAAGGTCCGACTCGCGGCTACTTGCTCAAGGACGTGTGGCTGGTCGATGGCGCGCTCTACAAGGACAACGCCAGTTTCTGGCTGTCGCTCAAGCCCACTACGTTTCCGCGGATCATCGTGGAGCACGAAATCGAGCGCGGGGCCGTCTACTGCACGCAAAACGGCAATACCTGGTTTGGTACACGGTTGATGGAAGATTTTCCGACCTATCCATTGGCGTGTGATGAAGGCGTCCCGGTGACCACCGCGCCCTCCACCCGATTTCCTGTCTCTGCCCAGACCCTCGCGTATGAGGAGTGGCTGGACATGAAACCGTTCCGCTTGAACGGCGCGTTTTTTCGCCAACTCGTGCTGTTCGATGACACGAGCAACAATCAAAGCAGGCATCAGCGTTACCGCGCCATGGGCGAAAAGCTGTTGTCCCATGTGACCTACGCCGATCACCCCGGCGTGTTCATTCTCCGTGGCGGTGACGGTGACTTGCGCCTGTTGCGCAACGAACTCGAGCTCGCTGAGCATCTGCGCAGAACCCGGGGCATTCGCGTACTCGATCCTTTGAAATCCGACGTGCCGACCATCGTGGCGGCCTGTGCCGGCGCGCGGGTGGTGATCGGCGTCGAAGGCAGCCAGCTGGTACATGGGGTCAACGTACTGCAGCGGGGTGGTTCGTTGCTGGTATTGCAGCCACCGAACCGTTTTGTCAGCTACTACAAATTCCTCACCGATCGCGACCAGCAGAATTTTTCCTTTGTGGTCGGCACGCCAGAGGGCGATGGCTTCAGGATCGACATTCAAGAGGTGGAGCGCACACTGGATCTGTTGCCGTCATGACGACGGCACTGATCCGTATTTTTCTGCCTGATCTGCCGCTTTCACCACGAAGGGTGTGGATCTAAAGTCGAGGGCGCCATTTCACGGAACCTCCGGTCATGTACAGCCCGCTTGACCTCCCAGTTACCCCTCGGCAGTTCCACGACCGTATATACGCGGGCGAGATCATTCTTGCGGCGGGTTTGCCGCCCATGGTCGCGCTGGTCGCATTCACCCGCGAAATGCTCGAAGACGCGCTGCATCCCTGGCTGCCACAGCACATCCATCGCCATTTGAACCACGAGCAGCAGACGCTCGTGTTCGCCCAATGCCAGAACGCCTTCGCTCAGTCGAGCGAGGTCCGGTGCTTGTGGCTGGCGGTCATCGAACATCTCGGGTTTACCCCGCAAACGCTGGCGTGCGATCGATTGCACCTGCGTTTCCAGCCCCATCGAGAACCCGCGCAATTCACCCCGCGCGCCCGCACCACGGCCACCATCGCTTTCCATCGCGACACATGGGGCTCGAACCTGTACGCGCAGACCAACTGGTGGGCGCCGGTTTATCCGGTCTCGACCGGCCGGACGTTTGCCCTGTATCCCGGACTCTGGCAACGGCGGCTGCGGAATTCGAGTGCCGACTTCGACATGCGCGAGATTCTCCAGCGCTCCCATCAGCACGGACGCAATGCGGTAAACGCCGACGAGGCCATCCCGCACCTGCTGGAAACGATCGCTCCGGAGGAGGGGATCGCGGTCGAGATTGAGCCTGGCAGCCTCATCGCCTTTTCCGGAGCCCATGCCCATGCCGGTGTCGGCAATAGCACCTGCCTGACGCGCATTTCGTTCGAAACACGCTCGGTGCTGATCGCCGATGTGCTGGCCGGGTTGGGCGCCGCGAACATCGACGGTGATGCACCATGGCAGACACCGGGGTTGTTTCGCCGGATGAGCGATGGCCAACGGCTGAGTGAAGTGCTCGGGTGTGGGGTGATCGAGCCTTATTCGCGGCCAGCTTGAAAAAGCCATGTGATTGGGGCTAGATCCTTCCCTCATGCCTCGTCGCAAGGATCTGCAGATGCCCTTTAGTTTTCACAAGATGCACGCCAATGGCGATGACTTCGTGGTCGTGGACGCGCGCAACGCCGCCGATCCGGTCACCAGTGCCATCGCTCGGCGACTGGGCGATCGCAACCGGGGTATCGGCTTCAATCAACTCGCGGTGCTGCTCGACTGCGAAGACGCCGCGGCGCGCGTGGTGTTCTGGAACGCCGATGGCTCCCCGCTGGATACGTGCGGCAGCGCCACGCGGGGCGTGGCAGACAGGCTGATGCGCGAAGCAAGTGTGACGTCCGTTGTGCTGCGGACCAACCGTGGTCTGCTGACGTGCAAACGAACCGCGACCGGCGCCATTTCGGTCAGCATGGGCGAGCCACTTCTGGGCTGGTCGGATGTTCCCCTGGCTCGGGAACTGGACACGACAGTGTTGCCCCTTGAGGGTGGCCCGGCGGCGTGCAGCATGGGCAATCCGCACTGCACCTATTTTGTGGACGACCTGACAGCGATTGATATCGCGACTGTCGGCCCGAGCATTGAAAACAACTCGCTGTTTCCCCTCAAAACCAACGTGCATTTCGTTCAGGTCATTGACCGCAAGCACATCCGGTTACGCATCTGGGAGCGTGGGGGCGGTATTCCGCTGGGGTCAGGTTCTTGCTGTTGTGGTGCGGTTGTTAACGGGATTCGGCGTGGATTGTTGGATGAGAGTGTTGAGGTTGAGTGTGATGGGGGGACCGTGACTGTCGAGTGGAAGGGCAAGGGGCCCGTTTTTCTCATTGGTCCGGTGGAAGCAATTTTTTCGGGGGCAGTCGCGGATGGCTTACTGAGGGGGTAAGCCATCGGCCGCGAAACAAGCACTCATGCGCGCTGCTTGCCCGTGGCATTCAAACGCTGCACGTCCGCAAAAATCTCGGTGATCGGCCGACGGGGATGACGTTTGTGCAAGGCGCGAACCTGCGCACTCATGCGCACCAGCTCTTCGCTCGGTTTGGCCCAGTGCTCTTTTGGCAATGACTCGGACCATTCGCGCATGACCTCGGGCATGGCGTGCGGACCGATTTTCTGCAGGCGGCGGACTTCCCATTCGACCAGGTGGTTGGGAATCGTCCACAGCGTCATGACGTGGAACAGGTACCAGAAAAATCCCGATAGCCAATGGCGCTGGCCGTCGCGGATTTCCCGGTGCAGCCGCGCGCGGGCGTTGCGGAAGGTGTGCAGGCCTTCGTGGGGCGGGTCGTCGGGGCCTTGCAGGTCTTGCAGGTCCTGGATGGATTTGAGGTCGTGGATTTCGTACTCCATGTAGCCGCGGATCGCTTCCCAGTGGCTGATGGCGAGGGAGAGGCCGAAGCAGGGGAATTCGACGCTGGTCAGGGTCTCGCCATGCTGGAAACCGATGCCCATGCCGTACTGGCGGTGGATGCCGTATTGGGTGGCGCCCTGGGCTTCGATGATCCAGGCGGAGAGGGATTCCCAGGGGACGAAGACGGGTTCGGTGGCGTTCTCGGGCATGAAGCAGACTTCACGGCGTTGGCGGTTGAAGCGGGTGGGGATGATGCTGAGGCGTTTTTTGTGGTTGTGGTGCCAGACGGCGAGGCCGATAAATAGTATTAAGGGGCCGCTTACGAGGGCGTTTTTTCGGCTTTCATCAAACATTCCGACCATTGATCCCCATATATCTACCCAGCCGTAACCAAAAATCAGTCCTAGAAAACCAGTGAATAGTGGAAATAAAAATACAATCGAGAAGGTGATACTGAATGGCCCACCTAGAATGGCCTGCCATGAAAATATCTGCGGTGACCCCAGCCCGAAGTCCATGTACACGTCATTGAGTTCCCCTATGTGAGGACCATGCGGTGGCATGGCGGTCGGCAGGGGCAACGGCGCGAGATAAGTGATCTTGCCGCTCGGGAACGGCTCGATATCACCGGCGTTGCGGGTCGGCGCGGGAACCGGGTCGGGCAATGGAACATCACTCTTGGTGGGCATGGTCAGCCATCTCCAGCAAATGGGTTTCAACTAGCAGCAACGGTGGATATTCGCTGACGGATTGAGGCGGCAGTACCGGGAAACGCCCTGTACCGCGAGGGTTGATCCGAATGACTTGGGTCCGTGGCTCCCACACCCCTTTGGCGTTCAGGGTCTCGACACAGACCGCCAGCTCCAGCGTTTCAACCGCCGGGGTAAACTCGGCGTCCGGATTCAGTGGGTAGCGCAGGCACAGCACCAGCCGGTCTGGTGCTGCCTGCACGAGGCGCAGACTCGCCACTACCTCATCGCTGATCACTTCCTTGCGTTCTTGCGGTACACCACGGCTGTGAAGGGGCACGGAAAGAAGGCGGGCCCCGATCCCCAGACGACGAATCGGTTTGCCGCTGAGAGGCGGTTGGAAGTCGCTGAGATTGAAATTGGGCAGGACCAGATGTATGTCGCTGGGCTTAGCTTTCAACAGCAGGTTTTTCAGCCACGAGTCATGTTCGTTCGGACCCAGTTGTGCATACGGTGCGTTGAGCAAATAGTCCAGATAGCGCCGATATTCATCCAGAGTGTGGTTGCCACGATGATCGGCATCCAGACTCCAGGGCGTGGTTTTCAGCCATTTGTCATGGGCGCTGAGGTTGTAGCGGTTATAGAGCCAGGTGCCCCCAAGCTCCAGTACGGTGAATAAGGCACCGGCCAGGTTGAAGCGAAAAAACACCGTGGACAAACGTGTTCCCGCCGCAGCCCAGGCAGCCGTTCGGGCTTCGGCACTCCGCGCCGTCACTACCTTGAAGGTGGCGTGTACGGTGTGGCTTAGGCCGTAGGCGTTAGCAGCCGTCATGCCACCTGCCCCCAAAGTGGCAAGTACTGCGCTGGTCTGTTCGGCACGATCTCCGGAACGTATCGCCTGCTGCCACTTCTGCTGTTGGGAAATCAGGCTGGACATTGAAGCAAGAAAACCAAAACCGTAGGTAAAAAGACCTAAGCCAATGTGCATCTTCCCCATCGACACCTGCACATTCTGCAACGCACGGTGTTGAAGCCCCGCCACGAGCTCAGCGCTACGCGCCTTCAGAGCGGTATCCGCCAGACTCTGCGCCGCGGTAAATCCTGCCGCCCCCGTAGCAGTCAGCGCTCCGAAGAATTCAGCCCGTTTCTTGGGGTTTCTGGTCTGATTCATCATTTCCCGATACACCGCCACCAAATTCACCCCCTGCACCAAAAACACCAACAACCCCATCCCCTCGCTCCGAATCAACTGCCCATTCGGCACCGAGCTCACCCCGATCCGAATGTCCTTCAGCAAACTTCGCACCTCCAGTTGCTGCGCCGGCGGAAACACCGCCGTCACGCCCGCCCGGGCCGGCGTGGCGCCGTATAGCCGCACCGACTGATCCGGCAACTCGGCAATCGGGCTCAGCGCCCCGGCCAGGCGTCCTTCAAGCTGGGTCAATTGCCCGCGCACCCGCACGATCTCGCCCTGCAACTCCACCGCCCGCGGCGTCTTATGGCCCTGGCGGTTTTTGTTGTGGGTCAGCTGGTTGCGTTCGCGGGTCAGGGTGTTCAGGTAGTCGCGTTCGCGCAGCAGTTCCTTGAGGGTGGTTTGCAGCGCCGCGTGTTCCGCCGGGCTGGCGACGGTGAAGGTCACGCCGGTAGTTTTTGCGGCGTCGAGGAGGCGTCCCGACAAGGTCTTGGGCAGTTGCCGGAACAGTTCGTCGAGGTCGGGGATTTTCTCGCCGGTCAGGTCGAAGCCTTCCAGCGCCCGGCTCAGGCCGAGGTTCAGCGCGGGGCTCAGGCTGTGCTGGACGGCGTCGGCCACGGCGCGGGTGGGGTCGGGCAAGTCATCCAGCGCCGGCAGCCCCGGCTGTTCGATATTCTTCAGCTCGGCCAGCCAGTGCGGCAGGTTGTTGAACACGCCCAGGCCGGCGTTGAACAGCGTGGCGTATTGCGCGGTTTTCTCCGGTTGCAGGCGCAGGGGCAAGGTGTAGAACAGCGGCCGGGTCAGTTCCGGGTGTTTTTCCAGATAGCCGAGCAGAATCTCGCTGGCGTGGTCGCTGCGACAGATGTCCTTTAGGCAGGCGTATTCCGCGGCGAAGGCCTGGTGCAGTTGCTGTTGATCCTGCGCGTCGTAATACCAGGCCGAGCGGTGGAAGCGACCGGTCGCCACCAGCATCGTGCGGTCGGCGGTGAGGTGATCGAGCATGCGGTTCCAGCGGCTGAGGTCGTCACGATGCCGATCCAGCGCCGCGTCCATGGCCGGGCGGTCGATCAGGTCATTGACCCCGCGCTTGCCACTGAAACTGGAGCCTTCGAGCACCGCGATGATGCGTTGGTTGTGCTCGTGGCCGAGTTTGATCACGGTCTCCAGGTGACGTTCGACGAACGCGTCAGGCGTCCCCTCAAAATGCTCGCGAGTGTAATAACGCCGGTCCGCCTCATCACTGGCGCGGCGGTGCGCGGTGAAGTCGGGGGTGGCGCCTTGGTAGCGGGCGAATTCGAACGCTTCGGCATGGGCGGCCTTGCGCAGTTGCTCGAGCTCTGGAGGCGCCGGCACGCCCGAAGGCTCGACCTTGCCGCCCTTGTTCAGGTAATCCAGCAAGGCCTGGCGGGTGTATTCGCGATCCGGCTCGGGCAGTTGCTCCAGATCGGCGAACAACGCCTGCACCGCCGGCGTGTGGTCCGCCTTGGCCAACTGGCCGATGTCTGCGGCGCTGAGCCGGCTCAGGGACTCGATGTAACAGGCCAGCAGGTAGTCCCGTTCGTGGGTGCCGGTGTTGATCCATTCATCGACCCAGCCGACCACGGTGTCCTGATATTCGGCCAGATCACGCAGCACGCCGAGGTCATCCTGTACCACCAGAAACAGCGTGTCGTCCTGATAAGGCCCGCGCACCCGCCCCAGCAACTCGCCGATGTGCGCCTCGCGAAAGCGCCGCGGTTGTTCCCACACATAGGGTTCACGTTCATGCTCGGGGGCGTCGCTGACCTGCACGGTCGGCAACGAAACGGCATCAGGCTGAGACTGTCCCGCCGCACCGCTGGCCACCTCCGCCAGCCACTGCTGGCCCTGCGCGACCGTGAGCAAATGCGCGCCCCCGTTTTCACAATCCACCGGTCCCAGCTCGACGACCTGCATGAAGTGCTCGCGCTCCTCGCGACGGTCAAGCACTTGGGCGCATTTGGCCGCCGTCCATTGCACTTCCGCGAAATTCACATACAGCGTGCTGCGCCGTGAAAACACCAGCGCCGGCCGCTCCTCGATGGGCGTGCGCTGATCGGTGTCGACGGTTTTGCCCTTGTGCAGCAGGGCACTGACCAGGCCGTCGCGTACCTGGTACTCATGCAGTTCGCCGCTGGCGCTGTCGATGACGTACAACCAGCCCTCGCGCAGCAAACGGATGCCCAGCGGGCGGGCAGTCAGGGCGTAGGGCAGTGTCAGGGAGGCGCTCGGGTCGAGAGGTTTTTCCACCAGGCCGTAGCGCAACGGCAATAACTGCACGTGGGATTTGCGTAAGGGACAGGCACCCGGGGAGCCGATGGCGGTTTTGGAAGCGGCGGCGGCCGCGAGGTTGGCGGGATGGGTCATGAGTACCCCCGTTGAATGGCCGAACGGTGGGCCAGCTCGGCAGCCAACGCCACGCGCTCGCCGGGTGGTTGCAGTGAGGGCGAGTGCAACAGTTGGGCAATCGCCGGGTGTTGTTCGAGCGCAGTACCATCCAGCCAGGCCATGAGGTTGGCGTAATAAAAAAGCTCGGACTGGCTGGATAAACCCAGAGCGTTAGCCTCTGCTTCCAATTGCTCCAGCCTTGGCCAGCGCTGGGCCACGGTCCTGCCGGCATGGCGGTCGGGAAAATGCGTGAGCAAATGCGCATCGAGTTCGAGCAGCGCGCGGCGCCGGTCTGCGCGGTCCAGCGCTTCATTCAGTTCAGGACTCAAGCGATAGGGCGCTGACAACTCCGGAGACGGGAGCCGCAGGGGTTGATGACGGTGCCAGCTGGCGTCGACGCTATCGGCGGACACCACGCAGGCAACGGGGCCGAACAGCCGCTGATCACCGCTGCCGAACATTGCATGAGCCACGGCCGCATCGGCCAGGCGCAGGACTACCGGCAGCCCTTCGGGGAGCTCGACCGTCAGCAGTTGGCGCAAGTGTTGAGCCACCTCATGGGCGGACGCCGAGCTGAACAACAAAACACCCGATTCATCGTCGGCCTGTTGTAGATAGAACTGAAAGATCGGGTCGTCGGGATGAGGGATCGCCACCAGCATCGGCGAGATATCGCGCAGGGCGGTAAAGGGTGCGCAGTCATACAGCGCAAGGGCGCAGGCCGCGGGGCTCAGTTGTTTGAGGCGTTCCGGCAAGTGGCTCAGGGTCGCGCCGTCCAGCAACACGTAGGCCTGATGTTCGTCCCAGGGCAGGTCTGCTGGCAGGGAAGTCGAGGGATTCATGCGTGCACGCCCTCACAAATCAGGCACCGCGAGGTACGGCTTGAGATCAGTGCATGGCGTTGGCGCGCCGCATCGAACGTCACTTTCAGCAAGGGCAGGGCGCCTGGCATCAATGGCTCCGCCGGCAGGCTCACGGGCGGTGAACCGCCCTGCACAATCGGCACGCTGCTGAAAATGCCTTCCGGCCCCAACACCAGCCATTGCCCGCCACCCATCAGTCCCAGGTGCGTCCCGCCATTGATGACGACTTGTTGCACGGCGCTGAAGTGGAGCTGTTGCGTGGCGCTGAGCCGTTGATTGGCGACGCGAACCTGCTGGTCGCCAAGGACCAGCAGGTGGTCATCCTGTTTCAGTTCGGTCAGGCGGTTGCCGTGGGTCAAGTGGTGCTCGTCGCCGCGCACGTCATGGCTGCTTGTGCCGCCGACCGTTACCTTGCGCTGGTTGTCGACTTGAACGCGTTCATCGTTCAGAACGTGTTGTACGAAATCGCGCTGGGCACGCAGGGCGATCTCCTCGGCGCCTTTTCTGTCCTCGATGAGCAGTTCGTTGTAACCGCCACCGCCGGGGCTGCTCTGGCTGCGAAAAATGCTGCGGGTTTGTTCGGCGGGCAAATCCAGCGGCACCGGGGTCGAAGCGTTGGGCAGGCAGCACAGGACGTAGGGTTTGTCCGGATCACCGTCGGTAAAGCCGACCTGCACCTCCATCCCGACTCGCGGGATCTGCACGCTGCCGTAACGGTCATGTGCCCAGCCTGTGGCGACACGCAGCCAGCAACTGGATTGTTCGTTGTGCTGGCCGTCGCGGTCCCAGAGCAGCTGGACTTTTACCCGGCCGTACTGATCGCAGTAAATCTCTTCACCGGGCGGGCCCGTGACGATCGCGTGCTGGTTGCCCTTCATCCGGGGCTTGGGGTGTTCAAGGGCGGGCCGGAACGTCACGTCCCACGGTGTGGCGGCGAAATGGTTTCGGTAGCCTTGGCTGAAACCATCCTGTGAAGCGGAGTCGGCAATCTGCTCTTCCAGCACCTGGGGTTGCAAGCCGACATGCTCGACCTGCGTCAGCAGCCACAGCCCATTGCGCTCGGGGCGTGGATGCCCGGTCATCTCGACAAAATGACCACTGCGCAGCGCGCTTTGGTCACTGCGTCCATTGGCCAGCTGGTAGTCGGCACGGTGGCGCTCAAGCGCCTTGTCGACCCGTTGCTTGCCGTGGTCACGATGGGTGAATTGCCCGGGAAACGCGTAGTCCTCAAGGTGCGGCAACAACGGGTTTTTCGAGTCGCTGTCGAGTTGCACCCGTGGTTTCTCGAAATTGTAATCACGGCGGCTGACGTGGGTCGGGCGGGTATTGAGCTGCAGTTTGAACTGATTAATCACTGGCGCTTCGGCAACCATGCCGCTGGCTTGCCGGTAGGCGGTCGGCCGTTGCGGTTTCAGAAAGCCGGTCTGATCGTCGCCGAACACCAGCACATGTCCCTCGGGACTGTGCTGGAAGTGGAAATGCATGCCTTCTTCTTCACACAGCCGTTGCACAAAGTGCAGGTCCGTCTCGTACTGGACGCAATACAGCCGGGGTTGATACTCGGCATTCAACTGGAAGCGCCAGGTGTCCGCCTGCATGCCCCGGTCCTTCAGGACGTTGGCAATGATCTGAGGCACGCTCAGGTTCTGAAAAATGCGCTGGTTGTGGCAGTGGGAGAGGTAGGCGAGGTGCGGCACCAGGGTCATCTGGTAGCGGGTCAGGCGCTTGCCTGAATCACCTTCGGCAATCGAATAGATTTGCCCGTGGATACCGCAACCGTCAGCGCCAAAGCGCAGGAAAGCCGGACGATGATGAAGCGACTCGAGGTCCAGGTCGTGGCGTTCACCGACCAGTTCGAGTTTGACTTCATAGGGGTGATTCAGCGCTTCCCTGGCGCGGAATTCGAGTACCTGAAGGTCGCGGGGGAAACCTTCAATGTCGAGTGTGAACACGACGGGCTTGAGGGCATTGAACATCCACATTTCCTTGTGTCTATTTCAAGACACAGGACTTTGCGTGGATCTACCCGATGGCGATGTCAGGAGAATCGATATTTGACGTAGGACGGCTCCGTTAAGTCGTCACCTACCTTCAGGCGCAGTACAAACAGCATGACTGTAGGAGCGGCCCTTAAGGGTTATCTGTCGGGCAACTCACCCATCAACCGACGGCAACTGCTGCTCGATCACCCCCAGCCACCCCATCCCCGGATAGGTTTCAAACCCCGGCGTCATCGAATAACTCTGGATGACGTTGTTGCTCAGCGTGTTGTACCCGCTTGGTTGTCCGGCTTTGGTCCGCAACTCGATGCTTTCACCCAGAGGGTTCTGGGTGTCGGAGCTGGCGATGATCCTGTGGTTGGCGTCGACCAGCATCACCCGGCTTCGCGAGCGTTCATCGTCGCTCAGGCGGACACCGTTGATGACTGAATCGGTCTGGTTTTTCCAGTCGAAAAAAATCCCGATCACGCCAATGACGGGCGTCTGTTTGCCGGCGCCGCTGCGCACGGCAGCGCTGAAAGCGCAGGTGTGCGCACCGTTAAGCAACGGTTCGGCGGTCACTTCGCCGGCGAAGTACTGGTCGCCCGATGAGTGCCGCACCGCTTGCTTGAACCACGGCGCATCGGCCACGTTGGCACCGATGACGTTGCCGTAGCTGTCCGCGCGGCCGGACGCGATGACGCGCCCGCTGGTGTCGGCCACCCAGATGTCGAGGTACACGGTGTAACTGTCCAGAATGATGCCCAGCCGTTCACTGGCATGGGTGCAGTTCTCCGCGGTCCGGTTCGTCAGCGCATTCACCAGCGAAGCATCGGTGGCCCACCAGCGAACGTCGCAGGTACGCTCATACAGGTTGCGGTCGATGATCTCTATCATGTTCAGCGACAGATCGGCCAGCCGTTGTCCGCGTACGTCAAAGCACATGCCGCGCCCGAGTTCGGTGAGTTCATTGACCGATACTTGCAGGTCTTCGGTCAGCCCGCTGGCGATTTTGGAGATTCGTTCTGAGATGTTCTTGACCTCTTCGGCCACCACCGAAAAACCCAGCCCGGCCTTGCCGGCATGGGCCGCTTCGATCAACGCATTGATGGCCAGCAAGCGAGTCTGGCGCGTGATCATTTGTATATCGCTGACGCCTCGATTCGCGAGCGACTCCACTTCCCGTGAGAGGGTGACGATCCGTTCAGGTTCGATCATTTTGTTCTGCTTCAAAGAGTTAGGGTGGCGGCAGCAGTGACCTGTCAATGAACAAAAAAAATCATGGAACACGGGGCTATGATTGCCCTCTCGATGCGGAAGTCCGGGCTTCCTGTCCAAGGCATCGGCTGATGTCATTGTGCCTTTAATCGGTGTGCAAAAGATTTCCTGGCGCCGCCCCGATCAAGCCCGCTTCAAGACACTTTCCCCGGCATTACGGGGCAATCTGATCACATCCACCAATGCCAACAGCCCCAGCAGCGCCACCCCGATAAACGCAATCCGGAAGTCTCCCACTTGCGCTTGCAGATCATGGTTCTGCACCGACATCGACGCACGCAACAACAAGGCCGCCACCGTCACGCCCATGCCCATGGCCAGTTGGAAAAACATGCTGAACAACGCCGAGGCCTCGCTCATGCGGTCCTTGGGAACGTCGGCGAAGCCGATGGAGTTGTAGCAAGTGAACTGCATGGACCGCGACAAGCCGCCCACGAAAAGCACCGCTGCAATCAACGCAAATGGCGTCTGCTGGGTAAACAACGCGCAGGCCAGGATGGAGATCACCCCGATCACACCGTTGACCAGCAGGACCTTGCGAAAGCCGAAGCGCTGCATGATGGCCGTGGTGAACGGTTTCATCGCCAGGTTGCCGGCGAACACGGTCAGCACCAACAGGCCGGCGTCGACGGGCGACAGGCCGAAGGCGACCTGGAACAGTAGCGGCAGCAGGAATGGCAGGGCGCTGATCGCCAGGCGAAACAGCGATCCACCGAAAATGCTGACGCGAAAGGTGTTGATGGAGACAGTGCCGAGGGGCAGCAGCGGGTTGGGGTGTCGGCGGCAGTGATGCACGGCCCACACCGCGAGTATCACGCCGGCCAGCACCAGTCCGAAACCGGGCAACATGGCGCTGCCGTGCTGGCTGCCCAACCATTCCAGGCCGCCCAGAAGTGCGGCGCAGGCCCCGGCCAAAAGCGCGAATCCTTTGCCGTCGAACTTGCGAACGTTTTCCTCCCGCCCTTCGGGCACCAGCCAGAGCGCGGCCAGCAACGCGAGGGCACCGAGCGGCAGGTTGACGTAGAAGATCCATGGCCATGAGGCGTGGGTGACGATCAGGCCGCCGACCACGGGCCCGAGAATCGGCGCCACCAGGCCGGGCCAGGTGATCACTGCGATCATGTTCACCAGGTCTTTTTTGTCGGTGTTGCGCAACACCGCCAGGCGCCCGACCGGCACCATCAGCGCGCCGCCGATGCCCTGCAGTACGCGGGCCGCGACAAACATCTCGATATTCTGACTGAGCCCGCACAGCAGCGAGGCGAGGGTGAAGACCACGATGGCGCCGGCGAACACCTTGCGCGCACCGAAGCGGTCGGCGATCCAGCTGGACAGCGGAATGAAGATCGCCACCGCCAGAATGTACGCGGTGATGCCCACGTTCATGTCGACCGGGGTGATCCCGAACGCGCTGGCCATGGTCGGCAGCGCGGTGGCGATAACCGTGGCGTCGAGGTTCTCCATGAAAAAGGTCACCGCCACCACCAGCGCGATCAGCCGGGTTTGCAGGCTGAGTTCCGTGCCGGTTGGGACACTTGAATCTGGCGTGGCGGGTGACTTCACCGGTGTGATCCTTTTTTGCGGGCGATTCAAACAGAAAACGTCGCCCTGACTTTTACCATTGCAGAACCCCGGCGTCTCTAGTTCGCGGACTTCAGACGCTCGACGATCGCCTTGCCCACCTCCAGCGCCGAGCCGGGGTTTTGTCCGGTCACCAGTTCGCGGTCAATGACGACGTTGGCGGCCCATGGCGAGGTGTTGCTGCGGTAGACGCCACCGGCCTGTTCCAGCGCCGTCTGTGGGTAGAACTTCATCGCGCCGCCGTTCAACAAACCCTTGGCCAGTTCCTCTTCCTGATTGCTGATGACGGTGAATTTATAGCCGGCGTAGGCCCAGCCTTTGGCCGTGGCCTTGCGGCCGGTTTCGAGTTGCCGGGTGAAAGCGAACGGGTCGGCCAGGGTCGACAGCAGGGCAATCGGGCCGTGGCAGACGAGCGCGGTGGTCTTGCCGTTGTCATGGAAGTTGATCAGCAACTTGCCCAGGGCGGCGCTGTGCAGCAGGTCCTGCATCGGCGCGTGGCCGCCGGGAATGTAGACCGCATCGAAATGCTCGTAACCGATCTGTTCGACCCGCGCCAGGCTGATGACCGGCGACTCGCCCTTCGAGGTGATTTTCAGTTGATCCAGCAAGGCCTTGTGCGCCTGCAACGCGGCCGGGTCATTGTTGAAGTACGACGGGTCGTTGGACGACTGGTCCAGGGTTGGCGCCTTGCCGGTCGGGGTGGCGAAGGTCACCGAGTGCCCGGCGTCGAGCAGCAGTTTCACCGGTTGCATCAGTTCGTTGAGGTAGAAACCGGTGGAGAAAACCTTGTTGTCCTTGAGGTCGAGGTGGTCGGAATCGGACAACACGACCAGGACATTCGCAGCCTGAGCATTGAAGGCGGCAGCAGAAATGGTCATTGCAAGGGCGAGTCGGGCGATAGGGCGCATGGGGCTTCCGGGCAGTGAGTGATCGATTTGAATCACTATATTCATGCCTCTGTGAGCGATAAACTCGCTGCGAAGGAAAGCACTTGTTCTCTGGAGGTAAGGGTGAGCCGACGATTCGATTATCTCGCGGACGTTGAAGTGTTCGTCACTGTGGTGGAAAAAGGTTCGTTGAGCGCAGGGGCGGTGTTCCTTGCGACTACGCCGTCGGTGGTCAGCCGGGCGATTTCACGCCTTGAGGCGCGCCTCGGTGTTCAGTTGTTGCGGCGCACCACCCGGCGTCTGAGCCTGACCGAGGCGGGGCTGCTTTACCTTGAACAATCCCGCGCGGCGTTCGGGTTGATCGATGACGCCGAGCGGACGATCCAGGGCCAGGAAGGCGAGTTGACCGGGCGGGTGCGGTTGAGTGTGCCGACGACCTATGGGCATTACCGGTTGCCGCCCGTACTGAGCCGTTTTGCCCGGCAGTACCCGCAGGTGCGCATCGAGTTGGGCATCAGCAATCGCAATGTGGATCTGGTGGCGGAAGGGTATGACCTGGCGATTCGCCTCGGGCAATTGCCGGACAGTGGAATGATTGGGCGCAAGCTCGAAGACGCGGTTTTGCGTCTGGTCGCCGCGCCGGATTACCTGAGGCGGGCGGGCACGCCGGGCAGTGTCGACGAACTCTCGACGCATGCCTGTTTGCCCTTTGTCATGCCCAGCAGCGGCCGGGTCGGGCCGTGGTTGTTCTGCGAGCATGGGGTTGATCGGGAGTGGATGCCCGAGGCGAATGTTCAGGTGTCTGACGACGTGCTGGGCACGGTGTCCCTGGCCGAACACGGCATGGGAATCTGCCAGACCTACGACTTTATCGTTCGCGAGCGGATTCAAAGTGGGCGCCTGGTGCCGCTGCTTGAACAGTCCGGGGGGCGTTCGCGGCCGTTCTCGGTGATCTACCCGCCCCATCGCCAGTTGTCCGCGGCGGCCCGTGCGCTGATCGACTTCCTCACCCGCGAAGTGGCAGAGCCCGCCATGCCGCCTTTGTAGGAGCCGGTGGACGGACTCTTGTAGGAGCCGGCTTGCCGGCGATCAACAGCAACGCGGTGTGCCAGAACAGCCGCCATCGCCGGCAAGCCGGCTCCTACAGGTTTGGAGGTGTGACAGGTAGAAACGGATTTCTATAGGAGTGGTATCAGGCCAGAACGGGCAGGGCGCCCATCTTGCCGTGGCAGTACACCAGTGGCCCGGCATTCTGTTGTGGCACTATCAGGTTCTTCACCGCGCCGACCATGATCGCGTGGTCGCCGCCTTCGTATTCGCGCCACAACTCGCATTCGATCACCGCCGTGGCATTGGCCAGGATCGGATTGCCCAGCTCGCTCAACGTCCACTCGATCCCTTGCGCCTTGTCCTTGCCTTTGCGCGCGAAAGCATAGGCTTCGCTTTGCTGGCCGCCCGACAGGACGTGGATGGCGAAGCGTTTGTTCTTGATCAGGACAGGGTAGGAGTCGGAGCTGTAATTGGGGCAGAACAGCACCAGCGCAGGATCCATGGACAGCGAACTGAAGGCGCTGGCGGTGAGGCCGACGATTTGTCCATCGTCATCCAGTGTGGTGATCACGGTGACCCCGGACGGAAACGAACCCATCACTTGTTTATAGATGGCGGCATCGATCATGGGACGGTCCTCTGGCGGTGAAGCGGGTTTTTATGGATTTGTAGGTCTGATGGTATACCGTAATACATCGTTTGCAAGGGCTTTTTCAGTTGTCCGATAAACGTGTGCCTTCGGTCTGATAGTCAATGAATACGGGGCTTTTAGCGACTCGATGAAAGGCTTTTTATGCCAGGATGGCAGATCAGATGGGGGTTTAAAGACCGGATCAGCCTTGTGAAAAGTTTGGAATACCATAATATGGCTGGCATCTGAGGGGCGGCCGAAGAGTCCCCCCGGTTTGGCTTCATACAACTATAAGATCAGACAAACTCGAGTTCATGCACATGTCCCAGATGTCCCGGCAAGACCCCCTGATCGAGAATCACACGGTCGATTACGTCCCTCTCGCGGAACGCCATGGGAAGGCCCGCGATCTGTTCACCTTATGGTTCAGTACCAACATTGCACCGCTGCCCATCGTTACCGGAGCCATGGTGGTTCAAGTGTTCCAGCTCGACCTGTTCTGGGGCCTGATGGCGATTGCCCTTGGGCACATGGTCGGCGGGTTGGTGATTGCACTCGCGTCGGCCCAGGGGCCGCGCATGGGTATTCCGCAAATGGTCCAGAGCCGCGGTCAGTTCGGCCGATACGGTGCGCTGCTGATCGTGTTCTTTGCGGCGATCATCTACATCGGTTTCTTCATCTCCAACATCGTCCTGGCCGGCAAGTCGATTGTCGGCATTGCGCCTTCGGTCCCGGTCCCGGCCAGCATCCTCATCGGTGCCCTTAGCGCCACAGCCATCGGGGTGATCGGCTACCGCTTCATTCACACCCTGAACCGCATCGGCACCTGGGTCATGGGCAGCGCGTTGCTCGCCGGTTTCCTTTACATCTTTGCCCACGACCTGCCGGCAGACTTCTTCACCCGCGGCGGTTTCAACCTGTCCGGCTGGCTGGCCACGGTGTCGCTGGGGATCATCTGGCAAATCAGCTTCTCGCCCTATGTGTCGGACTACTCGCGTTACCTGCCGGCGGACATCGGGATTGCCCGCCCATTCTTTGCCACCTACCTTGGGGCGACACTGGGCACCATCCTGTCCTTCACCTTTGGTGCGGTGGCAGTTTTGGCGACGCCGGATGGCACCGAGGCCATGGCCGCGGTGAAGCAGTCCACCGGATGGCTGGGGCCGATCCTGATGGTCCTGTTTCTGCTCAACATCATCAGCCACAACGCCCTGAATCTGTATGGCGCGGTGCTGTCGATCATCACCTCGATCCAGACCTTCGCCAGCCAATGGACGCCGAGCATCAAGTTGCGAGTGGTGTTGTCGAGCATTGTCCTGGCGGGCTGCTGCCTGGTGGCCCTGAGCGCTTCGGCGGATTTCATTTCGCAGTTCATCGGGCTGATTCTGGCGCTGTTGCTGGTGTTGGTGCCGTGGGCTTCGATCAACCTGATCGACTTCTACCTGATCAAGCGCGGCCATTACGATATCGCCTCGATCTTTCGTGCTGACGGTGGGATTTATGGGCGATTCAACCTGCATGCGATCGTTGCGTATTTCATCGGGATTATCGTGCAGCTGCCGTTTGCCAATACGTCGTTGTACGTCGGGCCATATGCCAACCTGGTAGAGGGCGCGGATTTGTCCTGGCTGGTAGGGCTGGTGGTGACTTGCCCGTTGTACTGGTGCCTGGCGACGCGCGGACAGGCACAAGAGAACCGGGCTTCTCGCTTGGGTTTTACTGACTAGTTCTGTTTTGGTTGTCCGAAATGCCCGGCTTTGGCCGGGCATTTTTTTGTGTAGAGATCAACAGACCAGCGCGATCCCCTGTAGGAGCGAGCTTGCTCGCGAAGAACCTCCAGACGACGCGTTTATCCAGGTAACCCGCGTCATCGTCCACGTCCTTCGCGAGCAAGCTCGCTCCTACAATGGATCGGCGTACGGCTTCGGATATACCCAAATCAACAAACAAAAAAAGGCCGCTGCAACCCGACGTTGCAGCGACCTGAGGGTGACTCTGTTTCAGCGCGACTCACACACGCGAGTCGCTAACGATCAATGTGCGCCGGCAGCCTTGTTCAAATCGCTTTCAGCCCATTCGGTGTACACGCACGCATCCGCCGTCGCCCAGCGCACGCGCACCGGATCACCCGTCTTGAGCGGTATGCCCGCCGCGGAGAGCGCTTTAACGGTCATCGACGTTCCGCCCAGGGTTTTCACGGTGCACGTCTGGCTTTCACCGAGGAACAGCACCTCACCCACAATCGCCGACACTTCGTTCCAGCCTGCCGCCAACGGTTCCTGAGCCGCTTGCTCGACACTCAACGCCAGGGCTTTTTCCGGGCGAACCATCAGCAGCACATCCTGGTCGGTGTGCAGCCCGGCGGTCAGGCGAATGGACAGCGACTGGCCTTCAAACGAAGCCACCGCATTCCCCTGAGCCTTGAGCTTGAGGAAGTTCGAGTTGCCGAGGAACGAGGCCACAAACGCATTCGGCGGGTTCTGGTACAGGTCATATCCGCTGCCCAACCCAACGATCTTGCCGTGGCTGAAAATCGCAATGCGCTGCGACAAACGCATGGCCTCTTCCTGATCGTGAGTCACGTAGACGATGGTGATGCCCAGGCGCCGGTGCAGCTGGCGCAACTCATCCTGCAGATCTTCGCGCAGCTTTTTATCGAGTGCACCGAGCGGTTCGTCCATCAGCAGGATGCGCGGTTCATAGACCAGCGCCCGGGCGATGGCGACGCGTTGTTGCTGGCCGCCGGAGAGTTGCGAAGGGCGGCGATGGGCGAACTGTTCGAGTTGAACCAGCTTGAGCATCGCATCGACCCGGCGCTCACGTTCGGCGCTCGCCAGTTTGCGAATCGCCAGCGGGAACGCGATGTTGTCGCGCACCGACAGATGCGGGAACAACGAGTAACGCTGGAACACCATGCCGATGTCGCGCTTGTGCGGCGGCACGTTGACCAGCGACTGGCCGTTGACCAGGATCTCGCCGCTGCTCGGAGATTCGAAACCGGCGAGCATCGACAGCGTCGTACTTTTACCGGAGCCGCTGGAACCGAGGAAGGTGAGGAATTCACCGTCCTTGATGTCGAGCGAGATGTCGTCCACGGCAGCAAACTCGCCGTAGTACTTGTTCAGGTTGCGCAGGCTTACCAGGGGTTGGTCATTTTGCTGCGCGGCATCTTTGATCACTGCACTCATGTCGTACTCCTGGGCGCTCAGGCGCTGATTTCATTGCGCCGGCGAAGGGCGGCGGCGATCACCATGACCAGTACCGAGAGGCCGATCAGCAACGTCGAGGCGACGGCGATCACAGGCGTCAGGTCCTGGCGCAGGGTGGTCCACATTTTGACGGGAAGGGTTTGCAGGGTCGGGCTAGCCATCATCACGCTGAGCACCACTTCGTCCCACGAGACGAGGAAGGCAAACAGAGCGCCGGCCACCATGCCCGGACGGATCGCCGGAAAGGTCACCTTGAACACCGCTTGCAGGCGCGAGGCGCCGCAGATCACCGCCGCGTCTTCGATCGACTGATCGAACAGCTTCAGCGAGTTGATGATCGAGATGATGGTGAACGGCAAGGCGACGATGACGTGGCTGACCACGAAGGCGAACATCGTCCCGGTGTAGCCGAGCTTGAGGAACAGTGCGTACACCGCCACCGCGATGATCACCAGCGGCACAATCATCGGCAGGGTGAACAGGCCGTAGAGCATTTCCCGTCCGGGAAAGCGTCCACGTACCAGGGCAAATGCGGTGGGCAGGCCCAGCGCCACGGCGAAGAACGTCGTCAGCACCGCGACCTTGAGACTGGCCATGGCCGCATTCATCCAGTCGGCATTGGAGAAGAACTGGCCGTACCATTTCAGCGTCCAGCCCGGTGGCGGGAACACCAGCCACTGGGAGGAACCGAACGACAGCAGCACGATGAACACGATCGGCAGCAACAGGAACAACGCGATCAGGCCGGTGGTGAAATACAGGCCGAAGCGCATGCGCCGGCTCATGGCATTGGGGGTCAGGAGCATGACGGCTTACCTCGCGTTGCTGGCGCCAACCGGGGATTCCGGCTGGAGCTTCAGGTAGAAGTAGAACAGCACCAGCGTGATCACGATGAGCAACGCAGCGCCGGCGCTGGCCAGGCCCCAGTTGAGGAACGACTGCACCTGTTGAATGATGAACTCGGGCAGCATCATGTTCTGCGCGCCGCCCAACAGCGCCGGGGTCACGTAGTACCCAAGCGACATCACGAACACCATCAGGCCGCCGGAGAACAGCCCCGGCCGGCACAGCGGCAGGAACACCCGGAAAAAGTTGGTCCACGGGCTCGCGCCGCAAATCGAGCCGGCTTGCAAGATCATCGGGTCGATGGCCTGCATGGTTGCCTGCAACGGCAGCACGATGAACGGGATCATGATGTAGCACATGCCGATCACCACGCCGGTCAGGTTATGCACCATCTCCAGCGGCTGATCGATGATGCCCATGGCCATCAACGCCTTATTGATCACTCCCGAGGCTTGCAGCAGCACCAGCCAGGAATAGGTGCGGGCGAGGAGGCTGGTCCACATCGACAGCAGCACGATGTTGAGGATCCAGCGACCCCAGCCACGGGGCACCAGAGTGATGGCCCAGGCCAGCGGGAAACCCAGCAGCAAGCTGAACAGAGTCACCAGTCCCGCCACCGAAAAGGTATTGAGCAACACCCGGGCATACGCCGAGTTGGCGAACAGTTGTTCGTAGTTGCCAAGGCCCGGAACGGGCTCCAGCACACCCCGCAGCAACAGCCCGATCAGCGGCGCGAGAAAGAACAGGCCGAGGAACAGCAGGGCGGGGATCAGGTTGCTCGAACCGCGCCAGCGCTGGGCCAGGGAGGGGGATTGGTTCATCGCAGCCGCCCGGGAAACCGCGCCGGCAGCGCCCGTGGCGCTCCCGGTCGGCGTGGAGGGGCGGGACGCTGTTGCCGTCATTTTCATTTGACCAGCCATTCGTTCCACCGTGTCGCGATGGCCGGACCGTTCTTGGCCCAGTACGCGAAATCAAGAGTGATTTGATCCTTGGCGTAAGCCGTCGGCAGGTTGGGCGCCAGCACCGAGTCCAGGCGTGCGACGCTGTCGACGTTGACCGGCGCATAAGCCGTCAGGTTCGAGAAGTCGGCCTGTCCTTTGGCGCTGCTGGCGTTGGCCAGGAACTTCATGGCGGCGGCTTTGTTTTTGGTGCCTTTCGGGATGACCAGAATGTCGGCCATGACCAGGTTCTGTTTCCAGCTCACACCGACTGGCGCACCGTCTTCCTGCAAAGCATGAATCCGGCCGTTCCAGAACTGGCCCATGCTCGCTTCACCCGAGGCCAGGAGCTGTTGCGACTGCGCGCCGCCGCCCCACCAGACGATGTCTTTCTTGATGGTGTCGAGTTTTTTGAAGGCGCGATCCAGGTCCAGCGGGTAGAGCTTGTCGGCAGTGACGCCGTCGGCCAGCAGCGCGAGTTCGAGCACGCCAGGGCTCGGCCATTTGTAGAGGGCGCGTTTGCCGGGGTAGGTCTTGGTGTCGAACAGCGCGGACCAGTCTTGAGGTTTGCTGGCGCCGAGCTTGCCTTCGTTGTAGCCGAGGACGAAGGAGAAGAAGAACGAGCCGACACCGTGGTCGGAGACAAATCGCGGATCGATTTTGTCGCGCTGGATGACCGAGAAATCGAGGGGTTCCAGCAAGCCTTCGGACGCGGCGCGCAAGGCAAAATCGGCTTCGACATCGACCACGTCCCACTGCACGTTGCCACTCTCGACCATGGCTTTGAGTTTGCCGTAGTCGGTCGGGCCATCCTGGACCACGGTGATGCCGCTGGCCTTGCTGAACGGATCGGCCCAGGCCTGCTTCTGCGCATCCTGGGTGCTACCGCCCCAGCTGACAAAGTTGACGCTTTCGGCCGCCATCAGCGCCTGGCTGGTAAAGCTCAGCAGTCCCGCAAAAAGTACCGCGGTCGCACGTTTGTTCAACACCATTTTCACGCCCTCAATGTTGTGTTTATGAGCGGGGCTTTTGAGTGCCCGCCTAGTGGGAGCAGTAGGTCCGTCGGGCCAGTGATGGTCGTTCGGTCTATGGAATATCATATTATGGTATTCCAAACTTTGTGCAAGCACTTTGCCTTACCGGCTATCCGCTGACTCGGGTTTTTTTCGCAATCTGTACTGCTGTGAACCCACATTTCTTTGTAGGAGCGAGCCTGCTCGCGAAGCGGTGTGCCATTCACTTTGATGCCGAATGTGCCGCCGTCATCGCGAGCAGGCTCGCTCCTACAGGGGGCGGGATCACTGGGTAAAAGGAATGCTCTCCACCACCTCCAGGTCGTAACCGGTCAGCCCCGCGTATTTCAGCGGCGGGCCCAGATGTCGCAATTTGCCGACCCCCAGGTCCTGCAGAATCTGCGCCCCGGTCCCGACTTCCGAATAGATGCGCGACGGCGAGCGGCTGAATTGCCGTGGCGGCTGGGTCAGCTGCGGCACACGCTCAAGCAGCGCCTGGGATGATTCGTGGTTGGCCAGCACCACCACGACGCCGCGGCCTTCATCCGCCACGCGCTGGAGTGCGGCCCACAGTGTCCAGTTCGGCGGTCCGCTGTATTCGGCGCCGACCAGGTCGCGCAACGGATCGATGACATGCACCCGCACCAGCGTCGGTTCGTCACGACGCAGTTCACCCATGACCATTGCCATGTGGACACCACCGCCGATGTGATCCTCAAAGGTGATCAGACGAAAGGTGCCGTGCACCGTAGGCAGTTCCCGTTCACCGATGCGCTTGACCGTGTGTTCGGTGCTGAGGCGGTAGTGGATCAGGTCGGCGATGGTGCCGATCTTGATCCCGTGCTTGCGCGCGAACACTTCCAGGTCCGGGCGGCGGGCCATGGTGCCGTCATCGTTCATCACCTCGACAATGACGGAGGCAGGGGTGAAGCCGGCCAGTCGCGCCAGGTCGCAACCGGCTTCAGTGTGGCCGGCACGGGTCAACACGCCGCCTTCCCGGGCACGCAATGGAAAGATATGGCCGGGTTGTACAAGGTCGGCGGGACCTGCATCGGCCGCGACTGCTGCCGCGACGGTGCGCGCCCGATCAGCCGCGGAGATGCCGGTGGTCACACCGACGGCGGCTTCGATCGAAACGGTGAAGGCGGTGCTGAATACACTGCCATTGCTGGGCACCATCTGTTCCAGACCGAGGCGCTGGCAGTGGTCGTCAGTCAGCGTCAGGCAGATCAGGCCACGGGCTTCCCGCGCCATGAAGCTGATGGCTTGTGCGGTGCAGCAGTCGGCGGCGAGCAGCAGGTCACCTTCGTTTTCGCGGTCCTCGTCATCCACCAGCAGCACCATCTTGCCGTGCCGATAGTCTTCGATGATTTCTTCGATGCTGTTGAAGGCCATGTTGAACTCTCAATGTTTGATGGAGGTATTTTGTGGTATACCATAATACAAAATAAACCGAGAGGTCACTATGAAGGCGTACTGGATAGCTCACGTGGATGTCACCGATCCCGATCAATACAGCCAATACACCCAACGGGCGCCAGCGGCCTTTGCGTTGTTCGGCGGGCGGATGCTGGCGCGTGGCGGGCGTAGCGAGGCGATGGAAGGGCGGCCGACGCCGCAGCGCAGTGTGGTGATCGAATTTGACTCATACGAACAGGCGCTGGCCTGCTATCGGTCAGCGGAGTATCAAGAGGCGAAAGGGTTTCGCGAGGGCGTAGCAAAGGCAGAGATCATCATCGTCGAAGGCGTGGCACCGCTCTAACAAACACCGCACCACCCTGTAGGAGCCAGCTTGCTGGCGATGGTCGTCAACGATAACGCTTGTTTCCTGAATGAACGCGGCGCTTTCGAGTCCATCGCCAGCAAGCCGGCTCCTACAAGGGTTCAGCGGATAAAGTGAATCTTGCCGGTATCGTCGTTGCCGATGTAGATGCCATACACCCCGGCCTGCCGTTCCTCGATATAGCGTTCAAGGATCTGCCGGATCGCCGGGTAGTAGATGCTGTCCCAGGGAATGTCCTCGGGCGCGAAGAATTTGTAGTCGAGGGTTTCCGGTCCGTATTGCCCGGTGATCTCCAGCGCGATGGCGCGAAAGATGATGTACACCTCGCTGATCTTCGGCACGCTGAAGATCGAATACGGCGAGAGGATTTCCGCGCGAACGCCGCTTTCTTCCCAGACTTCGCGCAGGGCGGCCTGCTCGGTGGTCTCGCCACCTTCCATGAAACCCGCCGGCAGTGTCCAGGTGCCCGGACGCGGTGGAATGGCGCGCTGACACAGCAGGTACTTGCCGTCCTGCTCGATGATGCAGCCAGCAATGATTTTCGGATTGACGTAGTGGATGTAGCCGCAACCGCGGCACATCAGGCGCTCGTGCGTATCGCCCGGCGGCAGCTGCGACTTGAGGTCGTTGCCGCCGCACTTTGGGCAAAAGCTCGGGCTGAACATGATCAGCGACCTATGCGCGGTTCTTTGAGCGCGATCGGCAGGGTGATTTCGGGGATTTTCCCGGTCTCTTCCTGTTTGCGCTTGAGGTAGTCCAGGGCGACCGCTGCGGCGGCGCGTACGTGATCGACGCACGCCTGATGCGCCGCCAATGGATCGCCGCTCTTGATGGCCTCGACCATGCGTTCCATTTCCTGATTACTGGCGCCGCGACGGTTTTCCTGGGACACCGAGGTCGCACGCAAGTAACTGATCCGCGCCTGCAACTGACGCAGCTGAGTGGCTGCGACATGGTTGCCGGAGCCTTCGAGCAGGACGTCGTAGAACCCCTGGACCGAGTCGATCACCTGTTGCAGCTCACCCTCTTTCAGGGCCTTGCGGTTTTCCTCGAGGGCTTTCTCCAGGGCCTTGATGTCCTTGGCCTTGGCACGCAGGGTGAACAGCTGGACGATCAGGCCTTCGAGCACGCAACGCAGCTCATAGATATCGACGGCATCGGCCAGGGTGATGATCGCGACGCGTGGGCCCTTGGCATCGGCGAACTCCACCAGGCCTTCGGACTCCAGGTGACGCAAGGCTTCGCGAACGGACGTGCGGCTGACGCCCAGGCGATCACACAAATCGCGCTCGACCAGACGGTCCCCCGGCATGAGCTGGAAGTTCATGATGGCGCTTCGCAGTTTATCCAGCACGATTTCGCGCAGGGTAACGGGGTTGCGATTGACCTTGAAGCTGTCGTCGAGTGGCAGGCGTTTCATGGGGTACGCTCTAAAGGCGGCTGTCCATGCCGGATGGGCATCAAAACAGCCGAGGGTTAACTGGAGGCCTCGGCATCGGCTTCGGCGAAGGCTTCACGGGCAAGCCTGAAGCTGTCTACGGCAGCGGGCACACCGCAATAAATGCCGACTTGAAGCAGAATTTCGCGTATTTGCTCACGACTCAAGCCGTTACGCAAGGCGCCACGCACATGCAGCTTGAGTTCATGCGGACGGTTGAGCGCCGAGATCATCGCCAGGTTGATCATGCTGCGTTCCTTGAGCGACAAGCCTTCACGCCCCCAGACATGACCCCAGCAGTATTCCGTGACCATTTCCTGCAACGGCCGGGTGAAGTCATCGGCGTTCTCGATGGAGCGTTTCACATAAGCCTCACCGAGCACTTTCGTGCGGATCTGCAAGCCTTTTTCGTACTTCTCGTTGCTCATTTCGATTGTCTCCGTGGACCTCGGAACTCTGTAGGAGCGAGCTTGCTCGCGAAAAACCCGAGAACTGCGCGGGGTGTCAGGCTTACCGCATCATCATTGACGACCATCGCGAGCAAGCTTGCTCCTACAAGGGACTGAGTCAGGCCAGCGCGGGCAGCGGGCCCAGTTTGCCTTTGTGGTAAATCATCGGCGTCACCGGCTGCTCGGGCAGAATCAAATTCTTCACCGCGCCGACGATGATGGCGTGGTCGCCGCCATCGTATTCACGCCACAGTTCGCACTCGATGATGGCGGTAGCCTTGCCCAGCAACGGATTGCCCAGGGCGCTCAGATGCCATTCGATGTCACGGGCCTTGTCCTTGCCTTTGCTGGCGAAGGCATAGGCTTCGGCGGTCTGGTCGGCGGACAGCAGATGAATCGCGAACTGCTTGCTGTCGCGCAAAACCGGGTAAGTGTCCGAAGCATAGTTGGGGCAGAACAGCACCAGCGCTGGGTCAATCGACAGCGCACTGAACGCGCTGGCGGTGATGCCGACGATGCCGCCGTCCGGGTCCAGGGTGGTGACCACCGTGACCCCGGACGGAAACGAGCTCATGACGTCTTTGTAAATGCCGGGTTCGATCATGTCGGTTATCTCTTAGCGCATCACGAAAGGGTCAGGCATCGGTGCCTGGGAAAGGTTGATCCACACCGTTTTCAGTTCGGTGTAGGCCAGCACCGAATCGATGCCGCTCTCGCGTCCATAGCCGCTGTTCTTGAAGCCGCCAATCGGCGCCATTGCCGACACGGCGCGGTAGGTGTTGACCCAGATGATCCCCGAGCGCACGTCCCGGGCCAGGCGATGGGCGCGACCGAGGTCGCGGGTCCAGATCCCGGCGGCGAGGCCGAACTGCGAGTCGTTGGCAATCGCCAGCGCTTCGGCTTCGTCCTTGAATCGAATGACCGAGGCCACCGGACCAAAGACTTCTTCCTGCATGATCTTCATCGAGTTGCGGTCGCATTCGAATAAGGTCGGCTCATAGAACCAGCCGTCACCGAGGTTCTGCGGACGCTTGCCGCCCAGGCGCAGACGCGCGCCTTCGGCAATGGCATCGGCGACCAGGCCTTCGACGACCGCCAGTTGCTGCGCGGTGGCCATGGGGCCCATTTCGCTGCTGTCTTCCTGCGGGTTGCCGATGCGGATGCGCTTGGCGCGTTCGACCAGTCGCTCGACGAATTCGTCGTAGATTTCATCCTGGACCAGCAGCCGTGAACCGGAGACGCAGCTCTGTCCGGACGCGGCATAGATCCCGGCAATCGCACCGTTGATCGCGCTATCGAGGTCGGCGTCGGCGAAGATGATGTTCGGTGACTTGCCGCCCAGTTCCAGCGACAGCTTGGCGAAGTTCTCGGCGCTGCTGCGCACCACATGCCGGGCCGTCGCCGCGCCGCCGGTGAAGGCGATTTTGCGGATCAGCGGATGGCGGGTGAGGGCGGCACCGGTACTTGGGCCGTAACCGGTGACGACGTTGACCACACCCGGCGGAATGCCGGCCTCGAGGGCCAGGCGCGCCAGCTCGAGGATGGTTGCCGAGGCATGCTCGGACGGTTTGATCACAATCGTGTTGCCCGCGGCCAGGGCCGGCGCCAGTTTGATCGCGGTCAGGTACAACGGGCTGTTCCAGGGAATGATCGCCGCGACCACGCCCATGGCTTCGTGCACCGTGTAGGCGAACAGGTCCGGCTTGTCGAGCGGCAAGGTGCCGCCTTCGAGCTTGTCGGCCAGGCCGGCGGTGTAGTGGAAGAACTCCGGCAGGTAGCTGACCTGGCCACGGGTCTCTCGAATCAGCTTGCCGTTGTCACGGCTTTCCAGCTGCGCCAGGTGTTCCTTGTTCTCGGCGATCAGATCCCCCAGCCGGCGCAGCAATTTGCCCCGGGCGGTGGCGGTCAGGCCGCGCCAGGCCGGGCTGTCGAATGCGGTTTGTGCGGCCTGTACGGCGCGCTCGACGTCGGCTTCGTCAGCATCGGGCAGTTCCGCCCAGGCTTCGGCCAGGGCCGGGTTCAGGCTTTCGAAGGTCTTGCCGGATTGGGCATCGACCCATTCACCGCCGATGCACATCTGGAAACGTGCGAGTGTCATGCAACGATCCCCTTGATTGGGTTTTGTCGGGCGTTTGCCGTGTCGAGAAATTCCAGCAACAGCTGGTTGACCAGGCGCGGCGATTCTACGGGCATCATATGCCGCTGCTCGGCGAGCACGGCAACTGTTGCGCCGGGGATGCGCTCGGCCAGTTGCCTGGCCATTTCCGGTGTCGAACCGGGGTCCAGCTCACCGGTGGCGACCAGTGTCGGCACCTGGATGCTGGCCAGGTCGTCGGCGCGGTACATGTCCTGGGTGGCGAACAGTTCGTAGGTGGTCAGGTAACCCTGCGGGTCGTTCTCGGCCAGAGTCTGGCGAAGCGCGGCGATCTGCGCCGGGTTGGCCGCCTGATATTCACGGCTGAACCAGCGTGACAGCGCCGCTTCGGCGTTGGCGTCCGGCCCGTGCTCCGCCGCTTGCGCGGTGCGGGCAATGACGCCGGCACGCTGTTCGGCACTACGGTTGAACACACTGTTGAGCACCACCAGGCCTTGCAGGCGTTGCGGGTAATGCAAGGCAAAGGCTCGCGCGACCAATCCGCCCATGGAAAACCCGATCACCGTCGCCTGGGGCAATTGCAGGTGATCGAGCAGTTCCAGCAATTGATCGGCATAACCCAGCAGCGGCGTACCGCTTTCCGGGCGCGGGCTGGCGCCGTGGCCGAGCATGTCATAGGCAATTACCCGGTACTTCGTGGCAAGGCCGACGACCTGGCCGCCCCACATTTCTTTATTCAGGCCCACGCCGTGGATCAAAACCACAGGCTGGCCTTGGCCGGTCGCCAGATAACTGGTGCCAGCCGGGGTGTGTTCAGCGGTGAGCCGAATCATGGAGCGCTCCTGCATACCTTTTTGTTGTGGTGACCGACCTCGATTACTGGGCGTTTTCGGCCGCCAGTTCTTCCAGGTCGATGTAGCGGTTGCCGATGCGCGGGTGCAGTCGGCCGCCATCGGCGCAACCCAGCACCACGACGATTTCATCGGCGCGCGGCGCGTCTTCAATCTGCATTTCCAGGGTGATGTAGTGCGAACGCAGGCCTTCGTCGTCCTTGTGCATCATCGGAATCTGGATCGAAGTGCCCGGGCCGCCGCGCTTGTTGGTGAAGCTCAGGTAGCTCTTGGCCTTGACCGCTTCGCGGTAATGGTTGCCGAAGCGCAGGGTATGGATCACCGCCGAGGCGTGCTCGATTTCGCCATCGGCACCGACCACCGCCGCCTTGCCGTAGGCCTCGATCTTGTCGGCGCCACCAATGATGCCGACCAGGCGCTCGACCATCAGCGCGCCGAGATCGGAGCAGTTGGCGCGGATTTCCGGTTTCAGGTCTTCGACGAAGCCGCGCCCCAGCCATGGGTTTTTCATGACAACAGCCAGGCCGACCATGGTCACTGGCGTGTCGGTGGCTTTGCCGCCTTCGATAAAGGTTTCTTCGACATAGCTGACGATCTTGCGGATTTCGAAACTCATGAGCTGCTCCATGTAGGGTGAAGGATGTCTGTGCGTATGATGGTATACCATAATACCGGCAACGCAAGTGCCCGAAACGGGTTTCTGGTCGGAAGGCGACAAAACGCAGAAGGAGCGGTGATACGGTTGTTTGCGCTAATAGCGAGGTGCCACAATGGCGCCTTGCTCAGCATCACTATCAGGCGGCTCTAATGGATGGCCCTGGATTGCGGTACGAACAGGAAGATTTCATCGTAAAAGGGGTGCACTCGGACCGGCTGCACCAGTTGTTCCGCCAGTCGGTTTCAGCGGTGTTTGGCAGTTTGCTTGCGGTGCTGATGGTGTGCTGGCTGTGCTGGGACCGTTTCGATCACACGGTCGTAGCGTGGTGGATAGCGCTGCTGGTGGCGTCGTCGTTGCTGCGCATCTCGATGTTCATCGCCTATTTCCGTAGCCCGGACAGTGAACGTACCCCGCAGCGCTGGGAGCGCACCTATTGGGTCACGCTCGTGTTGTCCGCCGGTATCTGGGGCGGCGGGGCGCTGGCGGTCATCCCGGCCCATGACCTGTTGGCCCAGGCGCTGGTGATGCTGTTCTGCGTCGGCATGTCGGTGAGTGCGGTGTCCTGTTACTCGGCGTATCGCTACATGACGATGGCGTCCATTTCCCTGGTGCTGTTGCCCTGTACGATCTGGCTGCTGTTTCAATCCACTTCCCTGCAAGTGGGCATGGGCATTGCGGTGCTGGTGTTCGCCTCCTTTGTGTTCAGCGCGACGCGCAGCGTATCGGACGCCCTGGAAACTGCCTTTCGATTAACCCGTGAGATGGAACTGGCACACAGTCTGTCCACGCGCGCGGCGCAGACTGACGAACTCACCGGCCTGAAAAACCGCCGGGCCTTTTTCGAACACGCCCAGCAGCTATATGGCCACTGCAAGAACAACCGCTTGCCGCTGTGCGCGGTGATGCTGGATATGGACCACTTCAAACACATCAACGACACCTACGGCCATCAGGTCGGCGATCAGGTGCTGCGGCAAATGGGTGGCGTCATCAGCCGGTCGTTCCGCGAAACCGATGTCTACGGCCGATTGGGCGGGGAGGAGTTCGCGGTGTTGCTGCCGGACACTTCGATCGACGTCGCACAGAACATCGCCGAAGAACTCATCCAGTCGATTGCCGGGCTGATGACTGGACCGGTGCACCGCATCTCGGCGAGCGTCGGGGTGGCGTCGATGAATGCCGAGGATAACGACCTGCACAGCCTGATGAACAACGCGGACAAGGCGCTCTATCGGGCCAAGGCGCGCGGGCGGAATCAGGTCGCGGTCTCCGAGTAGTCAGGCCCCTTCCCGGTAGCGCCCGGGCGTCATGCCGAACCAGCGGATGCAGGCTTTGTGAAAGCTGCTCTGATCGCGAAAACCCAGCAGCGCGCCGATGTACTTCACACTGCGCGCCGAGTTGCGCAGGAAGTTATGCGCGAGCATCAGGCGCGCTTCATCCTGCAATGCCGAGAAGTGCATGTCTTCATTACCCAGGCGTCGTTGCAGGCTGCGCGCACTCACGCCCACCGCCTGGGCAATGCGCTCCAGATCGCTGGGAACGCCTTGGGCCAGACGCTCGGAAAGCACCCGTCGCACCCGCTCGGTCATTGAGCCGTTGAGCAGCAGGTTCAAGCGTGTGCGGGCGTACTCGACATGCAGCACATCCAGCGCGGGGTCGGCAGTCGGCAAGGCAATCGAGCAATCTTCGAGGCTGAACGCCAGGCTGTTGTAGGCCGCGCCGAACGACAGGTTGCTGCCGAGCAAACGTTCCAGCCGCGTGGTGTCCGCCGGTTCGGGGTAGGTAAAGGTCGCGGCTACCGGGTGTGGTTTGCGCTTGGGTACCAGCCAGTGCACCAGCCCCACGGTTTGCGCGGCGCCCGCGTCGATGAAGGGGCGCGGGGTAAGGGACGGCAGGACGCTGATGTCGAAACCGATCAGCTTCAGCGCCGTGGCTTCCTGGTCCAGGCACATGTAGAAGCCGTTGCAGATCAGCGATTGATAATCCACCAGGCGTTGCAACGCAGTGCCCAGCGTGGCGCAGGACATCACGGCGTAACCGAGCACTTCCAGATTCGCCGGGTGCGCGCGGGCGTAGGCCAGCAGGCCGATATCGGGGTTGCCGGTGCGCCTCGCCGCTTCAGCCATCACTTTGTAGACCAGCTCCAGCCTGACGCCATGGGGGTTTGCCCAGACCTCCTCATGGCTGCTGTCGAACTCTTTGAGCAAGCTTTCTACGTTGGCGCCGGCGTCGGTCAAGACGTCGGCGAGCACCTGAAAACCGGTGCTGGTCATTCTGTGCATGATTCTTCCCGGCGTAATGGCTAATTGATGTCGCACAAGCCGGCGCATGATCGCAATAAACAAATGGTCACAGTCGATTAACACAACCGACACGTTTCCAAGGACAAGCGAAAGGTATCCGGGAACACTTCCTGACCGTGGGGGGAGCGTCGATTATGGCCGGCAGTCAACGCTGCAAGTTGCAGGAGCGCCCGCTTGGCGTAGCCATACTCACCCGGCGGCGGGATGCCGCTTTGTCTACGGATCTGACATGCACAGAGTCAAAAACTTTTACAACGAACTGGCGCAGGGCAAGTTGGTGTTGGCGTTTCAGCCGGTGGTTTGGTTGCCCGACAGCCAGCGCGTGCTCTATCAGGAAGGGCTGTTGCGGCATGTCGATGCGCAAGGTGAAGGGGTTTATCCCTTCGCCATGCTGGAAAAACATCAGTTGATGCGCGAGCTCGACCACAGCGTGGTGAGCTGCGTGATCGAACGCTTGCTGCAAAACGAGCACCTGCGCCTGGGCTGCAACATCTCTGCGCAGAGCGCCATTGTCGACCACATCTGGCAACCTATTTTCATGCAATTGCGTGATTCGCCTTCGGTGGCCGCGCGGTTGGTGATTGAAGTGACGGAAAGCGCCACGCCGCCAAGCACCTCGGCGGCGATCGAGTTCGTGTTGTGCCTGCGGGAGCTGGGTTGCCGGGTGGCCATCGATGATTTTGGCGCGGGCCTGGGCACGCTGGAATTTATTCGCAAGACCCGGCCGGACATCGTCAAGATCGATCAGGGCTACCTCCAGCGCGCCCGTCTGGAAACCAACAACGCCCAGACCCTCGGCCATCTCGTGCAGCTGTGCAAAACCATGGCGCCGTGCGTGATCATCGAAGGGATCGAATCCGAAGCCGACCGCGCCCTCGCCACGGCCTGCGGCAGCGAGTGGGGCCAGGGCTATCTGTTCGGTCGCCCGCGAATCGACGCACTGGGCGCGCGATGCCAGCTGCAACCCGGTTCGTCATAACGCAGCACGATGCAACGAATGCCACGTCATGGCCTCATATGAAAACGAGCGGTGCCTTTGGTGCAGAAGGGCGGACGCCATTTTTTCATGACGAGAGGTGATTGTTTCCATGACGGCGGCTGAGAAAAATCATGTGGACTGGCTGGTCGAACAATCGATGCTGCATGCCGCACGGCAGCGGGCGAAACTCTACTCGGGGCAGGGCAGAATGTGGCAACAGCCCTTCGCGCACACCCGGCCCCGCGATGCTTCGGCCCTGGCGTCGGTGTGGTTTACCGCGTACCCGGCGTCGATCGTCACCCGTGAAAACGGCACGGTGCTTGAAGCCCTGGGAGACGAAACCCTGTGGCACGCCCTGTCCAGAATCGGTATCCAGGGCATTCACAACGGCCCGCTGAAACGCTCCGGCGGTCTTTCGGGCACCCGGCACACGCCGACCATCGACGGTAATTTCGACCGTATCAGTTTCGATATTGACCCACAGCTCGGCACCGAGGCGCAGCTTCAGGCGTTGACCCGCATGGCCGCCGCGCACAATGCGGTGATCATCGACGATGTCATCCCCTCGCACACCGGCAAAGGCGCGGATTTCCGCCTGGCCGAGATGGCCTACGAAGACTATCCGGGGCTCTACCACATGGTGGAAATCCGCGAGGAAGACTGGCCGCTGTTGCCCGAGGTGATCAAGGGGCGCGACGCGCAGAACCTCAGCCCGCAGCAGGTCGATGTGCTGCGCGACAAGCATTACATCGTCGGCCAGCTACAACGGGTGATTTTCTTCGAACCCGGGGTCAAGGAAACCGACTGGAGCGCCACGCCGGTGGTGATCGGGGTCGACGGCAAGCCGCGCCGCTGGGTGTACCTGCATTACTTCAAGGAAGGGCAACCGTCGCTGAACTGGCTGGACCCGACCTTCGCTGCGCAGCAGATGATCATCGGTGATGCGCTGCACGCCATCGATGTGATGGGCGCGAAAATCCTGCGTCTGGACGCCAACGGATTCCTCGGCGTAGAGCGCAAGCTCGACGGCACCGCGTGGTCTGAAAGCCATCCGCTGTCGATCACCGGTAACCAGTTGCTCGCCGGGGCGATTCGCAAGGCTGGCGGGTTCAGTTTTCAGGAGCTGAACCTGACCGTCGACGACATCGCCGCCATGTCCCACGGCGGGGCGGATCTCTCTTATGACTTCATTACCCGGCCGGCCTACCAGCATGCGTTGCTGATGGGCGATACCGAATTCCTGCGCTTGATGCTGCGCCAGATGCATGCCCTCGGCATCGATCCGGGGTCGCTGATCCATGCGTTGCAGAATCATGACGAACTGACCCTCGAGCTGGTGCATTTCTGGACCCTGCACGCCCATGACACCTTCCTTTATCAAGGGCAGACGTTCCCCGGCAACATCCTGCGCGAGCACATTCGCGAGCAGATGTACGAACGCCTGGCCGGCGAGCATGCGCCTTACAATCTGAAGTTCGTCACTAACGGTGTGTCCTGTACCACTGCGAGCATCATCACGGCGGCACTTGGGATTCGGGATCTCGACGCCATCACCCCGGCGGACATCCAGCAGATCCGCCAGATCCATTTGCTGCTGGTGATGTACAACGCGATGCAGCCGGGTGTGTTCGCGTTATCCGGCTGGGACCTTGTCGGCGCATTGCCGTTGCCGGCGGAGCAGGTCGCGCACCTGATGCTTGATGGCGATACCCGCTGGATTCATCGTGGGGCTTACGACCTGGTTGATCTGAATCCGGAAGCCGAGCTGTCCGAAGGGCAGATGCCGCGCCCGAAAACCCTGTATGGCAGCCTGACCAGCCAGTTGAAAGACCATGACTCGTTCGCCTCGCAGTTGAAGCGAATCCTCGCGGCGCGGCGGTCTTACGATATTGCCGCGAGTCGCCAGATCCTGGTGCCGGATGTCCAGCATCCGGGGTTGCTGATCATGGTGCATGAGCTGCTGGCCGGGAAAGGCACGCAGATTACGGCGCTGAACTTTGGCTCGACGCCTATTACTGAAACCCTGCACTTGCCCAATATTGCGCCGGGGCCGGTGGTCGACATTATCAATGAGCGGGTCGAGGGGGATCTGACGCCTGAGGGGGAGTTTACGATTACGCTGGATGCGTATGAGGGGTTGGCGCTGCGGGTGGTCAGCAGTTCGCCGATGATCTAGGGATCTTGCTTTCAGGCTTGCTGTTCTGATCGGTATTTTTTTGCGTTATCTGCGTCTGTTACGTATCAGGGGCGCGCCTCACAATGACGGCACGGTCGGCAATCGCTGTTGCGCTTGCACCGCACTCTCATTGTGTAGGAGGTCGTATGGCCAAGATGTCCCTGTTCCTGGGTGGTTTTCTGGTGTTGACGATTCTGATCGGGGCTTTGGCGACGATTTCGCCGGCTTAGGTTGTTGGCGTACATATCCGTTGTTCAGGTGATGGCGGGTATTCGTTTCGCCCTTCGGTGCCGCGCTCTGGTCGTGCTCCGTTCGTACGCATTCCCCTTGTGGGAGCGAGCCTGCTCGCGATGGGCTTCAACGATGACGCGTGTTGTCTGAATCAGCGCGGTGCCCGGATGTTTTTCGCGAGCAGGCTCGCTCCCACAGGGCATCGGGTTGTTTGATCGAACGCATTCCACTGTAGGAGCCAGCTTGCTGGCGATGGACGTCAACGATGACGTGTGCTGCCTGAATGAACGCGGTGTCCGGGCGCTTTTCGCGAGCAGGCTCGCTCCTACAAGGGATCGGGTTCACACGGTCAAAACTGTAGGAGCCGGCTTGCTGGCGATGGACGTCAACGATGACGCGGGCTGTCTGGTTGCACGCGGTGCCTGGGCGTTTTTCGCGAGCAAGCTGGCTCCTACAGGGGATTGGGTTCACACGGTCGAAATGGTAGGCCCGGCTTGCCGGCGATGGACGTTAACGATGACGCGGGCTGTCTGGTTGCACGCGGTGCCTGGGCGTTTTTCGCGAGCAGGCTCGCTCCCACAGGGCATCGGGTTGCCATCAAACCTCTTCCCGCCACCGCCGCGCCTGCACAAGCAACGCCGGTGCAAAATGCAAAACCACCATCCGCACCAGATGATGGGTGAGGATAAACACCACGCTCAACCCACCCCCGAAGGCAACAAGGGCAATGGTCTCGATGGCCCCCGGCATGTACGCCAGCCACAACGACACCGGATCACTCCCCAGAACCTTCCCGGCCAGACCGGCAAACGCCGTCGCCGTCACCAGCATCAGCGCAACCGACACAACCCCGGCGCGCCCGTGGTGAACCAGTTCTTTCAGGGAGATCCCCTTGAACTTCGAGCCAATCAGGCACCCCAGCAGCACCACCGCCGCATTGACACTCCACACCGGCATTTGAAAGGCCTGCAGAAGCCCCAGCTTGACGTAGACACCGGTGGCAACGATCGCCGTGAGCATGAACGGCGCCGGCACTCCGATGTTCAAAAGCAGGCGGCCTACCAGAATACTCAAGGCAATCAACGACAGCACCGTGAGCACCGTACTCAGCAACAACGGAGTGCTCTCGACCAGCGCCGCATCGCTCTGTCCGGGAATGCAAAAGCTGACCAGCACCGTGATCGACAACAGCCGGATCAAATGCACGACGATGACTTTGCTCGACGCCCCCTCGGATTCCAGCAAATCGAACACGGCGGCGAGGGCACCGGGGTAGACGGCCAGCAGCGTATCCTTGCGGTTCCATCCAGAGATCCGGAACAACCAGAAACCCGCCACCGCGCCCTGGACCGTCAGGCACAGCAACATGAAGCCCAGGCTGGGCAGCATGCCGGCCGCTGTGTGGCTGTCCCATGAGGTAAACATCAAGCCGGTGGCGATCCCCAGCACGATCTGCACGTAGCCAAGGCCGAATCGCAGCGTGGGGGCGAAATCCAGGTTGCTGACGATCAGCGCGGTTGCGAGTATCGAACCCAGCAACAAGCCGTGAGGAACACCGACGTATTGCAGCGCGGCGCCAACGCCGGTGGCGATCAGTAAACAGAGGAGGGTTTTCATGGGGGCTGGTGGTCTTCCTTGATTGTGGTTTTCCCCCGACGACATCCATCCGGGCCCGTGCACCTTGTCCCATTGAATGGCGCGAAGCGTCAAGCACGCGGTTGCCGGACCCGCAAAAAGCACAACGCCTCCACAAGGGAGGCGTTGCGATTTCAGCACACTGTCACTTCAGATCAAACCGGTCCAGGTTCATCACCTTGGTCCACGCCGCGACAAAGTCCTTCACGAATTTCTCCTTCGAATCGCTGCTGGCATATACCTCGGCCAACGCGCGCAACTGCGCATGCGAGCCAAAGACCAAGTCGACCCGCGTGCCGGTCCATTTCACTTCGCCGGTTTTGCGGTCCCGTGCTTCAAACTCCTCGTTGGTGTCCGAGGTGGGTGTCCATTCCACGCCCATGTCGAGCAGGTTCTTGAAGAAGTCGTTGGTCAGTGCCTCGGGCTGCTTCGTGAAGACGCCATGTTTGCTTTGGCCGACATTGGTGTTCAGCACTCGCAGGCCACCAACCAGCGCGGTCATTTCCGGCGCACTAAGGGTCAGTAGTTGCGCCTTGTCGATCAGCAGGTGCTCGGCTGCCACTTTGTAACGACCTTTGAGGTAGTTACGGAAGCCGTCGGCAATGGGTTCGAGGAAGCCGAAGGATTCCACGTCGGTCTGTTCTTGCGAGGCATCCGTGCGCCCGGGTGTGAACGGTACCGTGACGCTGTGGCCGGCATTTTTCGCGGCTTGTTCGACACCGGCGCTGCCGGCCAGCACGATCAGGTCGGCCAGCGAGATTTTCTTGCCGCCATTGTTGAACTCGCGCTGAATCTCTTCGAGTTTGCCCAGCACCTTGGCCAGTTGCTCAGGCTGGTTTGCCTGCCAGGATCTCTGTGGCTCCAGGCGCAGACGACCACCGTTGGCGCCGCCGCGTTTGTCGGAACCCCGGAAGCTCGAAGCTGCCGCCCAGGCTGTCGATACGAGCTCCGACACGCTGAGGCCCGAAGCGAGGATCTTGCTCTTCAGTGCGGCCACGTCGCCGTCGTTGACCAAGGCATGGTCGGCCTTCGGAATCGGGTCTTGCCACAGCAGTTCTTCACCGGGCAGTTCCGGGCCGAGGTAGCGCGAGAGCGGGCCCATGTCGCGGTGGATCAGTTTGTACCAGGCGCGGGCGAAGGCGTCGGCGAGCTGATCGGGGTTGGCCAGGAAACGCCGGGAAATCGGCTCATAGATCGGGTCGAAGCGCAGGGCCAGGTCCGAGGTCAGCATCGTTGGGTTGCGCTTTTTGGACGGGTCATGGGCATCTGGAATGGTCCCGGCACCCGCGCCGTTTTTCGCCACCCATTGATTGGCGCCGGCCGGACTTTTGCTCAGCTCCCACTCGAAACCGAACAGGTTTTCCAGGTAGTTGTTGCTCCATTGGGTAGGCGTGGTGGTCCAGGTCACTTCCAGGCCGCTGGTGATGGTGTCCGGGCCTTTGCCGGTGCCAAAACTGTTTTTCCAGCCAAAACCCTGTTGTTCAAGACCGGCCGCTTCAGGCTCGGCACCGACATTGTCGGCAGGGCCGGCACCGTGGGTTTTGCCGAAGGCGTGACCGCCGGCGATCAGGGCCACGGTTTCCTCGTCGTTCATCGCCATGCGCCCGAAGGTTTCGCGGATGTCCAGCGCCGAGGCGACAGGATCGGGATTGCCTTCAGGGCCTTCCGGGTTGACGTAAATCAGGCCCATCTGCACGGCGGCCAACGGGTTTTCCAGGTTGCGGCCATGGTCGGTGCGGCTGTCCTCGTTTCGGCCAGGCTCGGCTACCAATGGGACATCGCCGGGTGTCTGCACCGGTTTTTGCCCCTTGTCGTAACGGGTGTCACCTCCCAGCCAGGTGTTTTCCGAGCCCCAGTAAACGTCCTCGTCCGGTTCCCAGACATCGGCGCGACCGCCGGAAAAACCGAAGGTCTTGAAGCCCATGGATTCCAGGGCGACGTTACCGGTCAGTACGATCAGGTCGGCCCAGGAAATGTTGCGGCCGTACTTTTGCTTGATCGGCCACAGCAACCGGCGTGCCTTGTCGAGGCTGACGTTGTCCGGCCAGCTGTTGAGCGGGGCGAAGCGTTGTTGGCCAGAGCCGGCGCCGCCACGTCCGTCGCCGGTGCGATAGGTGCCGGCGGCGTGCCAGGCCATGCGAATGAACAATGGCCCGTAGTGACCGAAGTCTGCCGGCCACCAGTCCTGGGAATCGGTCATCAGCGCTGTCAGGTCGCGTTTGACCGCCGCAAAGTCGAGTTTTTTGTAGGCTTCGTTGTAGTTGAAGCCCTCGTCCATGGGATCGGACAGGGACGAGTGCTGGTGCAGGATTTTCAGGTTCAGTTGGTTCGGCCACCAGTCGCGGTTCGTCGTGCCACCGCCAGCGGCGTGATTGAACGGGCATTTCGATTCATTTGCCATGTGCGAGCTACCTTTGGTCGTGTTCATCCGGCTATCGGGCCCGGGGCGGGCGTTTAATAGCGACGGGCGGAATCAAGACATCGGCTGCAGGGTCAGCAGTTGGACCACACGAACATTCTAAACATCGACATCAAGTGGCCTGCGCGGTCTCCCATCGGCCTGGTCTAGCTTCGGGCCAGTCTCCTTTTCAGCGCTAATCCGGCCGGCTTATGGCGCCAGCGCAGACTAAGGTTAGACCCGAGTCGGGAAGTCAGCTAATAGGTGGAGTGTTGCGAGTCGATAGGCAGAATCTTTCACCGAAACCCTTGAGATGAAGCGCTTTTCTCGTTGAGCTTCGATATAGTGGCCAAATAATATCAACTATAAAAAATCTGCCAGCAGGACTGCATTCTCGAACGTTGGGTGGTCTGTGCTGGTTGACATCTGGCCCACTTGAGAATGTCCATGCCTAATCGCTCGTTGCACTTCAAGTTGTTCTGGACGGCCCTGCTCGGGACCGTCGTCGTCATGGCGCTGTTGCTCGGCTCCATCGCCTATATCGCCTATGGCACGTCAGTGAAGGAAACCTCCGCGCTGGTCGACACGGTCGTGAAGGCCAATGCCAAGGAAGTCGAAGTTGAACTGGGTGTCGGTTTTACCGTCGCCGAATCCCTGGCCAGTGTCGCCTCGGCGATGCAACAGCAGCAGGTCGATCGCAAGACCGCCGATGCCATGACCCGCCAGCTGTTCGAAGCCAATCCGCAGTTGTTGGGCCTTGGGCAATATTGGGAAACCAATGCGTACGATGGCAAGGACAGTGAGTTCGCCAACCAGCCGAACCACGATGCAACCGGCCGTTACCTGACCTACTGGAACCGTGCGAGTGGTTCGGTGAAGTCCGAGCCGTTGACCGGCTACACCCCGGAAAATGCCGACAACCAGTATTACTATCAGCCGTTGCGCAGCCGCCAGCCGTGGGCCTCCGAACCCTTTGCCTACAGCACCGGCAACGGGCAGAAAGTCATGATGGTGTCGATCATGGTGCCGCTGTTGCAGGGCGGCAAAGCCCTGGGCGTGGCGGGTGTCGATATCCCGCTCGAAACCATCAACCGGCAACTGGCGAAGATCGATGCCTATAAAGGCTACGGCGCGCTGGTGTCCAGCAATGGCCTGTACGCCAGTCACCCGGATGCCAAGCGTCTGAGCCAGCCGGCCGATGATTTGCCGACGGCGGCCCGGGATGCGATCAAGGCCGGTCAGTCGTACAGCTTCCAGCGCGATGGCTGGGGTTATGTGCTGCAACCGGTGCGTATCGGCAAGGCACCGAACACCTGGTCGTTGATGGTGGCGTACCCATTGGCCGAAGCCATGGCCGGGATCAACCAGTTCCTCTGGACTGCGGTGGTTATCGGCCTGATCGCGTTGCTGGCGCTGGCGATCGTGCTGTGGCATTTGCTGGCGTGGCAGATCCGTCCGCTGTCCGGTTTGACCGTCGGCATCCAGGCCTGGAGTGGCGAACTGGGGCTGCGTTTCGAACAACGCAGCGGTGATGAAACCGGCAAGTTGGCCGGTGCGTTCAACCAGTTCATCCAGCGCCTGGGCGACCTGGTGGGTTCGATTCGCCAGAGCAGCGGCGCGTTGATCCAGATCTCCAATCACCTCGGCGAGACCACGCAGGCCGTGGCCGAGCGGGCGACTTCGCAGCACACCGCGACCGAGGAAATGGCCAGCGGCGTTACTGCGCTGGCGCACTCGGTGACCGAGATGTCGCAACAGGCCGAGGACGTGGAGCAACTGGCGCGCAACACCGAAGCGCTGACCAAAAATATCTCCGGCGACATGAGCCAGACGCTCGCCGGGATCACCCACATCGACCAGACCATGGACGTGGTCGCCGGTGCCGTGGGCGATCTGGAAAAACGCTCGCAGCAGATTGCCGGGATCATCGCGGTGATCCGCAGCATCGCCGACCAGACCAATCTCCTTGCCTTGAACGCGGCGATTGAAGCCGCGCGGGCAGGGGAGCAGGGGCGCGGGTTCGCGGTGGTGGCGGACGAAGTGCGGCAACTGGCGGAGCGCACCAGCCGCTCCACCGGTGAAATCGGTGAGATGATCGGTGCCATCGGTTCGGACGTGCGCAACACCGTGGCCAACGTCCAGCAGGTCGGCGAAGCCGTGCGCCTGGGCGTGGTGCAACTGACCACCTCGGCGCAAGGCGTCGATCAGATTCGCCAGCATGCCCAGGACATTCTGACGCGCATCAGCGAAGTCGCGCGCCAGACCCAAAGCCAGGCCGCAACCGGTGAGCAACTGTCGGTGGCGATCCAGGGTGTCAGCCGCATTTCCGAGCAGAACGACCACGCGATCCGCAGCTTGCTCGATCAGTCGTTGCAACTGCGCGATCAGGCCGGTTCGTTGAATCAGCAGCTGACGCAATTCAGGGACTGATTTCACCCCTCGAAACTATGAACACCGCAATCCCCTGTAGGAGCCGGCTTGCCGGCGATGAGGCCCGAAAGTTCTGCATCGATTTCGAGGCCATCATCGCCAGCAAGCTGGCTCCTACAAGGGTTTTGCGGCTGGCACGAGAAATGTGAACGACACGCCACCCTGTAGGAGCCGGCTTGCCGGCGATGAGGCCCGAAAGCTCTGCATCGATTTCGAGGCCGTCATCGCCAGCAAGCTGGCTCCTACACGGGGTTTTGTGATGGGCCCGAGAAATGTGAACGACACGATCCCCTGCAGGAGCCGGCTTGCCGGCGATGAGGCCCGAAAGCTCTGCATCGATTTCGAGGCCGTCATCGCCAGCAAGCTGGCTCCTACATGGGTTTTGCGGCTGGCACGAGAAATGTGAACGACACGATCCCCTGTAGGAGCCGGCTTGCCGGCGATGAGGCCCGAAAGTTCTGCATTGATTTCGAGGCCGTCATCGCCAGCAAGCTGGCTCCTACAAGGGATCGTGTCAGGCCGGGATCTTCGGTTACAGCAGCGGAATGCTATAGCTGACGATCAGGCGGTTCTGGTCCTGGTTGCGGCTCGCTTCACTGTTGGACTTGCCGTTGCGCCAGCCAAACCCGACACCCTTGAGCCCGCCGGACTGAATCGTGTAATCCAGGCCGATGTCCCGTTCCCATTCCTTCTGGGTGTCACCCGTGAAGGTCTTGATGTTGTCGCCGCTGAGGTAGATGACCGAGGCCTTCAAACCAGGTACGCCGACACCCGCAAAGTCATACGCATACTGACCGAACGCAGTGCGTTCGCCCGCGCGGGTGAAGGTCTGGATCAGGCGGTCGGTGTACAGGTACAGGCTGGCGCCGCCGGCACCTTTGTCCGGCAGGTTGCCCTGGCTGAGCTGGGTGAAGTTGCTGCCGCTGGAAACGCTTTGATAACCGGCGGTGAGCGCATGGGCACCGGCGGTGTAGATCAGTGCGGCGCTCCAGGTCCGGTTGTCGATTTCGCCATCGGCGCCTTCGGTGTAGCCGCTGATGCGGTAACCGGACGTGCCCGAGCTGTTGGCGCCGGACGAATCGGTCCTGAAGTAGCGCAGGTCGGTTTTCAGCGATTGGTTGTCCGAGATCGTCAGCGTGTGCAACAGGCCGAAAAACTGCTGGGTGTAGTAGTTGTCGAGGTTGGCGTAGTAATACTGGGCCGTCAGGTCCTTGGTGATTTTCCAGTCGCCGCCGGCGAAGTCGAACGCATTGCTTTCGCGGGTGCCACCGGTGGCCGCGAGCCCGGTCCGGTCGCTGGAACCACGGCCCGTCGCGTGTTCGATGCGGCCGCCCGTGAGGGTCAGGTCCTTGAACTCGCTTGAAGTGATCTGGCCGCCGTCAAAGGTCTGCGGCAGCAGGCGCCCGTCGTTGGCCACCAGGATCGGCAGTTTCGGCATCAGCGTGCCCAGGCGCAGTTCGGTCTTCGAGACTTTGACCTTGCCGGTCAACCCCAGCCGGCTCCATTCATCGACCGCGCTGTTGTCGCTGTCCGACGGAATCATGCTGCTGCCGACGTGGCGCCCCTTGCCGCTGTCCAGCGTGATCCCCATCAGCCCGAGTGCATCGACGCCAAAGCCGACCACGCCATCGGTGTAGCCGGACTTGAAGTCGAGCATGAACCCCTGTGCCCATTCCTCGGTTTTCGAAGGCGTCGCCGGGCCGTCGCGGTTGTCGTTGTTGAAGTAGAAATTTCTCATCCCCAGCGTGGCCTTGCTGTCACTCAGGAAGTCGGCGTGGGCCTGGCTGCTGAGGGCAATGGCGCCCAGCGCGAGGGTGACAACGGTGTTCTTGCTGCTCATGTAAAGCGCCCCTGTTTTTTTGTAATTCGAATTCGGGAGGGTGCTCCCGCCGCGACGGGCGGGAGCGTGATGCCTGGATCAGATACCCAGCACGTTGGCGCCGATGCATGGATCGATGCCGCGTTCGAGGCGACGCTGATGGACGATCACGGTGATTTCCATCGAGCCGGTGGTGACTTCGAAATCGAGGATGTGGCCGCCGTACGCCTGGAACGTCGCGTCACCGGCGACGCCGTGCATGTGGATCGACGGCTGATCGTTCTTCCACGCCACCGAGCCGGTGATGCTGGCCATCTCGACGCTGTTGAAGGTTTTCGAGTCGAAATCCTTCTTGTCCTTGTTCCAGAAACCGAACTTGACGTTGCCGAAACCGATGCCGCTGATGGACGCGCTCGGGATCTTCTCGGCGATGGCCAGTTTGGTCAGTTCCTTGAACGCGTTGTCGCCCATGCGCAGCACCATCAAGTAACCGGTTGGGGTTTTGGTGTAGCGCGGGGTGGCTTCGGTGGCACATTGCATGGGGGCTGCCGTCGCGGTGGGCGTGGTGTCGGCAACGGCCAGTCGAGCGCCCGCCGTGGTGATCATCACGGCTGCGGTCACGGCCAGCACCAGTTTGCACAAGCGTTGTTTCGGGTGACGTTGAACTTGCATGAGACTTCCTCTGTTTTTGTTGTTGTGTGGGTGTTGCGGTTTTCGGGACGAGCGAATCCGACGCCTGTTGTGCAACAGGCGCGGAAGGTGTCGCTAAACGGTGTTAGTGGGTGCCGGGTGGCTTACAGCGCATCGCGGCTGCTGGCGCCGTCAACCAGTCGGGCGATGCCCAGCGGGTTGCTGTTTTTCAGGGCGTCCGGCAGCAAGCGGTCGGGGCAGTTCTGGTAACACACCGGCCGCAGGAAGCGATCGATCGCCAGGGTGCCGACCGAGGTGCCGCGCGCATCCGAGGTCGCCGGGTACGGCCCGCCGTGGACCATGGCGTCGCTGACCTCCACGCCGGTGGGGTAGCCGTTGAACAGCACGCGTCCGACCTTCTGTTCCAGCAGGGCCAGCACCTCGCCCAGGGTGTCGAGCTCCGACTCTTCGGTGATCAGGGTGGCGGTCAACTGACCGCGCAAACCGTGCAGCGCCTGCAGCAGTTCGGTGTGGTCGGCGACTTCCACGACCAGGGTGGTCGGGCCGAACACTTCTTCCTGGAGCAATTCATCGCCGTTGATCAACAGGCTGACATCGGCCTTGAACACTTGCGGTCGCGCCTGATTGCCCTGTTGCTCGCTGCCCGCCAGGTGCGTGATGCCGGAGTGGGCGCGCAGGTTGTCGAGGCCGTGGCAGTAGCTTTTCAAGGCGCCGGCGTTGAGCATCGTTTGCGCCGGTTGTTCACTCATCAAACCGGTAAAGCGTTCGAGGAATGCGCTGAATTCCGGCGAACGAATGCCCAGCACCAAACCGGGGTTGGTGCAGAACTGGCCCGCGCCCAATACCACGGAGGCGCTCAGTTCAGCGGCGATTTTGTCGCCGCGGGCCTTGAGTGCGTCCGGCATCAGCAACACCGGGTTGATGCTGCTCATTTCGGCGAACACCGGGATCGGTTGCGGACGTGCCGCCGCCATGTCACACAAGGCCCGGCCGCCGCGCAATGAACCGGTGAAACCTACCGCTTGAATGGCCGGGTGCTTGACCAGTGCTTCGCCGACGCTGCCGTAAACCAGGCTGAACACGCCGTCGGGCATCCCGGTTTTTCGTGCCGCGCGGGTGATCGCATCGGCGACGTAATCGGCGGTTGCCATGTGGCCGCTGTGGGCCTTGAACACCACCGGGCAACCGGCGGCGAGGGCGGACGCGGTGTCGCCGCCCGCCGTGGAGAATGCCAACGGGAAGTTGCTGGCGCCGAACACCGCGACCGGGCCCACCCCGGTGCGGTACTGACGCAGGTCGGGGCGCGGCAGGGGCTGGCGATCCGGCAGCGCACGGTCGATGCGCGCACCATAGAAATCCCCCCGACGCAGCATCGTTGCGAACAGACGCATCTGCCCGCTGGTGCGCGCCCGTTCCCCTTGAATGCGCCCGGCGGGCAGGGCAGTTTCCCGGCACACGAGGCTGATGAAAGACTCATCCAGCGCATCCAGTTCGGCAGCGATGGCGTCGAGAAAACCGGCGCGGCGAGCGGCGGACAGGTTGCGAAAGGTCGGGTACGCGGTGGCCGCCGCTTGCGCTGCTGCATTCACTTCTTCGTGGGTGGCCTGATGGAAGCGATAGGGCAAGGCTTCGCCGGTACTGGCGTCATGGCTTTGCAGGGTGGCGGTGCCTTGTGCCGAGCGTGTACCGGCGATGTAGTTGTGGCCTGAAACTTCAAACATGGTGGACTCCTGATGGGCAGTACAAATCGGGTCAAGCGAGGCGGTAGATGCGCCGGGCGTTGTCATGAAACAGGGCCAGTCGATCGCTGAGGGAACGCCCGCTGACGATGGTTTTGAAACCGTCGAACACTTCGCTGAGGCTGTTCACCACGCCATCGACCGGGTAATTGCTGGCAAACGCGCAACGGCTGACGTCGACAATCGAAATCGCGTCGTTCACCACAATGCGGTTGGCCTCCACCGGCCAGGCCTGGCCGGGGATGCAGATGCCGGAAATCTTCAGCACGACGTTCGGCTCCCGGGCCAGCAGGGCGAGGTTTTTCCGCCAGCCGGCCAAGCCCTCTGCCGAGCGGTCGGCGGGCAGTGCGGTGTGGTTGACGACGATAGTCACGTCGGGGAAATCCCGGGCCAGTTCAGCGGCTTCAGGTAAATGCCACCACGGCGCCTGTAACTCGAAATGCAGGCCGTTTTCCGCCAGTTGTGCGTACCCCTCACGCCAGCGCGGATCACGCATGGAACCGGGGGCGGCAAAATCTTCGCGCCAGTCTTCGCGACTCGTCACTGCCGGTTTGTGGCGAATGCCGCGCACCAGCGGGTGCTCGCCGTAGCGGCGCAGCAGAGCCGCCGCGTCTTCGCGATCCAACCAGGCCTGCGCGACCATGGCGCCCAGTGTCGACTCGGTTTTCGCCAGTGATTCGATGAACGTCACTTCCTCGGCAGGCGTCGCCGGGTCCCATTCACCTTCGATCACCACCGTCTGCACGACGTGATGGCGACCGGTCAGCCGGTGATAGTCGGGGGGCAGGAAATTGCGGCAAATCGACGAGTAGTCACCGTAACGAAACGGCCGCAACGGGCGATCGTTCAACCAGGGGTAGTAGTGTTTCTCAATGTCGAAATAGTGCTGGTGCGCGTCGACGATGGGCAGGTCCGCGTCGTCGCCACTGGCCAGGAAACGCGCGCGCCAGTCGATGGCGGACAAGTTATCCATGTTGCTCCTCCAGACGATAAAAGCGTCGGGCGTTGCCGGCGAACACCGCTTCCTGCACGGCACGCCCCAAGGGCGCGAGCATTGCAGCCATGCCATCGGCAATCGTGTCGTAGGACGCGCGCAAACCGGCGACCGGAAAGTTGCTGGCGAACATGCAGCGCTCGAAGCCGAAGATTTCCAGGGCAGTCAGCACCACCACGCGGTTGTCTTCGTAGTTCCACGGTGAATCCTTGAGCCCGAACTCTGACAGCTTGATGTGCACGTTGGGCTGCAACGCCAGTGCTTCCAGGCCTTTGCGCCAGCGCGCCATGCCTTGGGGGCTTCGGTCCCAGGCGAAACCGGTGTGATTGAGGGCGATGCGGATCTGCGGAAACATCGCCGCCACTTCAGCCGCTTCGACCAAATGCCACGGCGGCACGCGCAGGTCCCACGACAGATCGTGCTCGGCCAGCCGGGAAAACCCTTCCAGCCATTTCGGGTCCTGCATCGTCCCTTTCGCCCCGGCAACCGAGACGTCCGGTGAAGCCGACGTGACCGGCTTCGAGCGGATGCCTTTCACCAGAGGACGGGCGGCCTGGGCGGCGAGAATCTCCGCGCTGTCTTCACGGTCGAACCAGGCGTGGGCGACGATGGCGTTCGGGAAACCGTAGCGGGCGTTCACCTGTTCCAGCCAGCGTGTTTCGGCGACTTGCTCATCCCGGGCGCGCTCGGCCTCGACGTGCACCGTGCCGACCAGACGCTGATTTTCCGTCAGGGCAAGGAACTGCTCCGGCAGGAAATCACGGCACAGGCTGTGATAGTCACCGAGAAAAAACTCCTCGTGGTACTCGTCCTGCAGCCACGGATAACGACCGTTGCCCAGGTCCCACAAGTGATGGTGGGCATCGACAACCGGCAGCGCATCCTCGGCGGCAAGGTTCGGCAAACCGTTGCGTTCGTGCAGCGTAATCATGAGCCGTCCCTTACTCAGCGCGATGCGGAGAATTGCGAAGGGCTGAGCACGCCGTCTTCGACTTCGCCGGCCGCGGCGGCCTCGGCTTTGGCCTGGACACGGCTGCGCAGCTTGGCGACGTTGACCACCACCCGGGTATGCGCCGCCGTGGCGACCAGTTCGACGTCATCGCGCACCTCGACGTTGAAAGTGACGCTGCGGCCTTCGACGCGGGTGACCGTGGCGACGATGCTGACCGACATGCCCAGCAGCGTGGCGCCGACGTGGCGGATATCGACCGCCGCGCCGACGGTGTTTTCGCCTTCATCGAGGAAGGTCAGCAGGTAGTCGAGGCAGGTCTGTTCGATGTCGTCGACCAGCCGTGGCGTAGCGTAGATGCGCAGGTCTTCGCCGAGAAACGAGATGGTGCGTTCCCGGTCGACGAGCAGTTGGCGTTCGGTGGCGGTGCCGGCTTCGAGCGTGGAGAAATTCATGAGAAACCTCGTGTGTGAGTGCTGTCAGTCAAAAAATGATTCAGGTGTTGGGCAGGAAACCGATGGAAATCCACGGCACGGCGATCAGCACGCCCAGCGCCACCACCAGCGCGCCGAGGTACGGCCAGACCCGGCGCATGGCGCCGCTCGGGTCGACCTTGGCGATGGCGCACGCGGCGTAGAAACCCACGCCGAACGGCGGCGCGAACAGGCCCAGGCCCATGGCGAAGATCGCGACCATGGCGTAATGCACGTCATTGATGCCCATGGTCCTGGCAATCGGGAACAGCAGCGGGCCGAACAGCACGATGGCCGGGATGCCCTCGAGAAAGCTGCCGAGCAGGATGAACGCCACGGCCGATATGATCAGGAATCCCCAGGCTCCACCCGGCACCGTTGCCATCACTTGCGCCAATTGGTGGGAGAAGCCCGACTGGGTCAGCGCCCAGGCCATGGCGGTGGCGCTGCCGATGATGATCAGGATCGCGCCGGACAGCGACGCGGTGCTGACCAGGATCGGGTACAGGCGGCGCCAGTCGAAGCAGCGATAGCACAGCAAACCGACGATGAAGGTGTACGCCACGCCGATGGCGGCCACTTCGGTGGCGGTGGCGACGCCTTCGACCACCGCCGTGCGGATCACGAAGGGCAGGGCCAGCGCGGGGATCGCCACCAGCAGCGAATGCCCGATTTCCTTGCCCGAGGCGCGTTTGCCGGTGGAGGCTTCGCCCTTGCGGTTTTTCCACCAGATCACCACGGCCATGGCAATCGCACCCACCACTGCCGGCATGAAGCCGCCGGTGAACAAGGCGGAAATCGACACGCCGGTCACCGAGCCGATGGTGATCAGCACCAGGCTTGGCGGGATGGTTTCCGACATCGCCCCGGAGGCGTTGAGCATCGCCACCAGTTCGTTTTCATCCTCGCCGCGTTTCTTCATTTCCGGAAACAGCGCCGGGGCGATCGCCGCCATGTCGGCGGCCTTCGAACCGGAAATGCCCGAGATCAGGTAGATGGCGCCGATCAGCACATACGACAAACCGCCGCGCACATGCCCGATCAACGAGCAGAGGAAGCGGATCATCGCCTTCGCCATGCCCATGGCTTCGATCAACGCACCCAGAAACACGAACAGCGGAATGGCCAGCAGGATCAGGCTCGCCATGCCTTCGTCCATGCGCCCGACCACCAGGGTCAGCGGCGTGGCGGTCATGGTCGACAGATAGGCGACGGTCGCCAGGCCGAACGCGACCATGATCGGCACGCCAATGACGATCATCGCCATCACCCCGATCATGAAGAAGATCACCAGGTTCCAGTTGCCCATCAGCAGCATCCAGCCTTCGGCCACCCAAAGCAGCGCACCGAGGGACGCGAGCATCGCCACCGACACCGAGAAGTCGATCAGCCGTGCGCTGGTCAACAGCCGCGCGACGCAGGTCATCAGCATCAGGCTCAGGCCGACCGCAATGGCGGACACCCGAAAGGCGTTGGGGATTTCCAGGGCGGCGGTGGTGATGATCCACTCGTCGCTGACGTACTCCCAGGCCGGGGTGAACAGCAGCCCGATGAAGGTGATGACGATCACCGCGCCCAAGGTGTCGATGAACGCGCGCTTTTCCACGGGCAACCGTGCGATGAACGAGGTCAGGCGCATGTGCTCGCCGCGTCGCATCGCCACCACCGAGCCGAGCATCGCCAGCCACAGGAACAGCAGCGACGCCAGTTCGTCGCCCCAGACAATCGGCTGGTTGAGCACATACCGCGAGAACACGTTGCAGAACAGCAGCGTGACTTCGATGACCACCAGCAAAGCCGCGCTGCCTTCTGTCAACCAGCGCAAGCCGGTGTCCAGGGCACGGCCGATGCGGAACGTGGTCTGGCGTGGGCTGGCTCCTTCAGCGGGGGACACATCCGTCATTGGTAGTTCAGTTTTCATGACCTTGTCTCCGGCTTAGGACAGTTGACCCGCGTATTGCTCAAGCAAGCTCCAGGCTTCCGGGCCGTACTTTTCCTTCCACTGGCTGTAGAAGCCTTTGGATTGCAGGTCGGCCCTGAACAATGAACGGTCGACTTTGTTGAAGGTGATGCCGTGGGCGGTCAGCGACGGCTCCAGGCTTGAGTTGAGGTCGATCACTTGCTGACGCTGGACCAACGCGGCGGCGTTGATCTGCCGGGAGACGATTTCCTGCACGTCCGCCGGCAGTTTCGGGAAGGTCTTGCCCGACGCGACGATCCAGAAACCACCCCAGATGTGGTCGGTCAGCGAGCAGTATTTCTGCACTTCATAGAAGCGTGCGGACTCGACCACCACCAGCGGGTTTTCCTGGCCGTCGACCACTTTGGTCTGCAGCGCCGAGTAGGTTTCGTTGATGCTGATGCCGGTCGGCGAGGCGCCCAGGGCGCTGAACATCGAGGTCCACAACGGGCTGACCAGCACGCGCAACTTGAAGCCGGCGAGGTCTTGCGGGGTGTTGATCGGCCGGGTCGAACTGGTGATCTGGCGGAAGCCGTTGTTCCAGACTTTTTCCATCGGGATCAGGCCGACTTTTTCGGTCTTGGCGCGTACGTGTTCGCCGAGCTTGCCGTCGAGCGCGGCCCAGACACTGTCGTAGTCCTTGAAGGCGAACGGCATGCTTTCAATCGACATGGCCGGCACCAGCGTCGACAGAATCGCGCCGGGCAAGGGAATGAAATCGATCGCCCCGGCGCGCACCTGGGACAGCATGTCGGTGTCGCCGCCCATGGCGCCGTTGGCGTACACCTGCAAGTCCACCGCCCCGTTGGTTTCGGCCTTGATCGCGAGCGAAGCGGCCTTCATCTGTTGGTTCAGCGGATGGGTGTCGGGCAGGCTGCTGGTGTAGCGCAGCACGATGGGTTTGGTTGCGGCGAAAACACTGGAAGGCAGCAGGTTGGCGGCGAATGCACCACCCACGGTAACGCCGGCAGACACTAGGAAGGATCGGCGGCTGACGGCCTCGGTCAAGATACGGCTCATGATGTTCACCTATTGTTTTTGTTGTAGTTGTTCTAAAAAACAGCGGTCCCTTTGTAGGAGCGAGCCTGCTCGCGATGGACCTGAGAGCGCCGCGTTCATCCAGCAAAAACGCGTTTTCGTTAACGCCCATCGCGAGCAGGCTCGCTCCTACAGGGTTCGATTCGTTCAGGAAGCGAGTGCAACCACCGCCTGGCTGCGAATCAGCTCGTCGATTTCGTTTTCCGCGTACCCGCTTTCCTTCAGCACTTCGCGGGTGTGTTCGCCGAGCAGCGGCGCAGGGCGGCTGGTCGGTGGAGGAGCGTTGTCCATGTCGGAGAAATGAATCGGCAAACCCATGCCGCGCACCCGGCCTTCGGTGGGGTGTTCGGTCTCGACGACCATGCCGCGCGCCTTGGTTTGCGGGTGCGCCAGCGCAGCGGCGATGTCGAGGACCGGCCCGGCAGGCAGGCCGAGGCTGTCGAACAACACCATCCATTCATCGGTGGTGCGCGCGACCAGCACTTCGTTGAGGATTTCCACCAGGGCCAGGCGATGCTCCATGCGCAGCGCGTTGCTGGCGAAGCGTGGGTCGGCTTTCAGTTGCGGGACCGCCAGGGCCTCGACCAGTCGCTCGTAGTTGGCCTGGTTGGCGGCGCCGATGTTGATCCAGCCGTCCGCGGTACGGAACACCTGGTACGGCGCGCTGGTGGAGTTGGCCGAGCCCATTTTCGGCAGGATGGTGCCGTCGGCGAAATACGCTGCCGCCGGCCAGTACATCTGTTGCAGGCCGGCTTCGAACAGCGAGGTGTCGACCATTTGCCCGAGCCCGGTTTTCTGCTTCGCGGCGTAGGCGGCGCAGATGCCGAGGGCGGCGAGGATGCCCGAGTTGATGTCGGCCACCGGCGAGCCGGCCTTGACCGGTTCGCGCCCGGCTTCACCGGTCATGCTCATCATGCCGCTCATGCCCTGGGCGATCAGGTCGAAACCGCCTTTCTCGCCGAACGGACCGCTGCGGCCGTAACCGGAGATCGCGCAGTAGATCAGGCCGGGATTGAGCACTTTCAGGGTTTCATAACCCAGGCCGAATTTTTCCATGGTGCCGGCGCGGTAGTTTTCCGTGACCACGTCGGCGTCCATCAACAGGCGGCGCAGCACATCGCGGCCGCCGTCGGTTTTCAGGTTCAGGCCGATGCCGCGCTTGTTGCGGTTGACCACCATGAACGAAGCGGATTCGCCGCTGGCCATGATCGGCGAGAAGCGCCGCGAATCATCGCCGTCCGGGACTTTTTCGACTTTCACCACGTCGGCGCCCATGTCGGCCAGCATCATGCCGCACACCGGGCCGGACATGATGTGAGCCAGTTCTACCACGCGCATTCCTGTCAGCGGTCCCATGTTATTTGCCCTCGAAGTGTGGTTTGGCTTTGGCGATGAACGCGTTCAGGCCGATCTGAAAATCGGCGGTGTCGTAGCAGGAATAACTGTTGTCGATCTGCTCGACGGTGGGGGCGATGCCCGCTTCCAGTTGCCGTGCGGCCTGGCGATGCCAGCGAGCGACGAGCGGGGCGCCTTGGGTGATGCGTCTGGCGGTGGCGAGGGTTTCGGATTCGACCTCGGCATCCGGGACGACACGGGTCACGAGGTTTTTCACGTAGGCGTCGTTGGCGTCGAGAATGCGACCCTCCAGGAGAATCTCCAGGGTTGTCGAGCGTCCGGCCAGCGCGACCAGCCCGGCCATTTCGTCATAGGACATGACCAGCCCGAGCTTGCCGACCGGCGCGCCGAAGCGGCTGGAACTGCCGCAGATGCGCAGGTCGCACAACGCAGCGATTTCCAGGCCGCCGCCGACGCACACGCCGTGGATCATCGCGATCACCGGATGCGGGCAGTCGACCACCGCGCGCATCGCCGCTGAAGTGACCTCGGCATAGTGACGGGCTTGCGCCTGGTTGGCGCGCACCGCCGGAAACTCGCCGACATCGGCGCCGGCGGCAAAGGCCTGTTCGCCGGCACCGCGCAACACCACGCAGCGCACGCTGAGGTCGGCGGACAGTTCCGTCATGACGTCACCCAGGTCCTGCCACATGGACAGGGTCAGGGCGTTCATTTTCCCCGGGTGGCTGAGGGTGACGATGGCAATGGCGTCTTGCCGTTCGATAAGGACGGTGGGCTTCATGATTGTTCCGCTGACGTCGGCACTGCCGACGGCGCGGTTGCCTCCTGATTTATTGTTGTTGGATAGCGGCTGCTTACAGCGATTGTTCGAGCATCGACAGGTAGTCCGCGGATGACGCTTCACGGGGGTTGGTCTTGTGGCTGTGGTCGTGCAATGCGCCTTCGACGATGCCGGCGAACAGGCTTTCATCGACACCGATTTCGCTCAGGCGGGTTGGCAGGCCGAGGCGGCGGGTCATGTCTTCGATGGCAGCGCCGATGCTCGCGTCGGCTTCAAGGCCCATGGCGTGGCGCAGTCTTTCGAGTTTGCGCTCGTCACGGACGGTGGGGGCGTTGGCGTTGAAATCCACCACCGCCGGCAGAAAAATCGCGTTCAAGGTGCCGTGGTGCAGTTTCGGATTGATCCCGCCCAGCGCGTGGGAAAGGCTGTGTACGCAGCCCAGTCCCTTTTGAAAGGCGAGTGCGCCCTGCATCGAAGCGCTCATCATGTTCATCCGCGCTTCACGGTCGCCGGGTTCGGCGGTGGCGCGTTCGATGTGTTCCCAGGCGCGCCACAGACCGTCGAGGGCGATGCCGTCTGCGGCGGGGTTGAAGGCCGGCGCCATGAAGGTCTCGATGCAATGGGCGATAGCGTCCATGCCGGTGGCTGCGGTCAACATCGCGGGCAGGCCGAGGGTCAGTTCCGGGTCGCAGATGGCCACGCGCGGTACGACGTAAGGTGAGATTACGCCCACCTTGCGACCATCGTCGAGGATCAGGATGGCGCCGCGTCCGACTTCGCTGCCGGTGCCCGCGGTGGTGGGAATGGCGATCAGTGGGGCCGTGGCGGCGGTGATGCGATCCAGCCCGCCTTCAATCACCGCGAAGCTTTGCAGCGGGCCGTCGTGGGTGGCGCAAACCGCGACACCCTTGGCCAGGTCGATCGACGAACCGCCACCGACGGCGATGATGCCGTTGCACTCGCCGAGGTGGTATTGGGCCACGGCATCACGTACGGCGTGTTCGTTCGGGTTGGGCGGGGTGGCGTCGAAGATCGTCAGTGCGCGGTCGCTGCCCAGGGCGGCAATCACCTTGTCGACGATGCCGGCATTGCGCACGCCGATGTCCGTGACGATCAGCGGGCGGGTGATGCCGGCGCGCTCGGCTTCAGCGGCCAGTTGCTGGAGGCTGTCGTAGCCGAACTGGATTTTGGTGACGTAATTGATGAGTGACATGATTCACCACAAGTTATACAGGATTGTTATTGTTGCAACCGGTCTGGGGCAGGAGGGCATTCGCACTCTGGTCAAACCCATTGCATTGCCTGGTTGTGGGGTGGACTATAGGGCCGTCGTGGCCCGCCTCGATACTGACAACTTTCGATACCTCTATAACTTTTAGTTAACCCTGATGACGCCCTCACTGAACTCCATCATGTCCCGCCTGCACATCAAGCAGCTCCGTTTGCTGATCGCCCTGGATGAGCACGGCTCCTTGCTGGGCGCGGCCAAACAGGTCGCGCTGACCCAGCCCGGCGCGAGCAAGGCACTGCAGGAAATTGAAACCACCTTCGGCACCGCGCTGTTCACCCGGACTAACCGCGGGCTTGAACCGAACGATGCCGGGCGCTCGGTGATCCGGTATGCGCGGTTGATCCAGACCGACCTCGCGCACCTGCGCGAGGAGATCATCGGGATCATGAGCGGCGAGGGCGGGCGGGTGTCGGTCGGCACCATCATGGGCGCCGTGCCGCTGCTGACCACGGCGATCAGCCGGGTGATCGCCGACAACCCGAAGCTGTCCATCGAGATCGTCGAAGACACCAGCGCCGCGCTGCTCAGCCAGCTCGATGCCGGGCGCCTGGATCTGGCGATCTGCCGTACCACCATCAGCACCACTCCTTACCTGTATGAGAGCGCGGCCTTCGTCGAGGAAACCCTGGCGGTGATCGCCAGCACCCAGCACCCGTTTGCCTATGCCCGGCAGCTGTCGCTGAAGGACCTGGTGGATTACCGCTGGGTCGTCTACCGCGCCAACATGCCGATGCGCCTGCTGCTGGAACGGGAGTTCCATGAGGCGGACTTGCGTTTTCCGGTGCACCTGCTGGAAACCACCTCGGCGTTCGCCACCTTGTCGCTGCTCCAGGAAAACCCGACCCTCGTCGCGCTGGTGTCGACCGATGTCGCGAAGTTCTGCTCCGGCTACGGCTTCACCACCACGCTGCCGCTGCCCATTACCTCGCGCAGCGAACCCTATGAACTGGTGTCGCGCAAAGGCGTCCCGGACTCACCGGCGGCGCGGTTGTTGCGCGAGGCGTTGCTGAATCCCGTCTGATTGCTCAAATCCTTGCTCGCGATAACGGCCTCGAATTCGATGCAAATCTCACGGGCCCCATCGCCAGCAAGCCGGCTCCTACAGTGGATCGCGGTGTTCACCTTTCTCGTGCCCGCCACAAAACCCTGTAGGAGCCGGCTTGCCGGCGATGGCGGCCTCGAAATCGATGCAAACCTTGCAGGCCTCATCGCCAGCAAGCTGGCTCCTACAGTGGATCGTGTTGCTCACATTTCTTATGCCCGCCACAAAACCCGTGTAGGAGCCGGCTTGCCGGCGATGGCGGCCTCGAAATCGATGCAAACCTTGCAGGCCTCATCGCCAGCAAGCTGGCTCCTACAGTGGATCGTGTTGCTCACATTTCTTATGCCCGCCACAAAACCCGTGTAGGAGCCGGCTTGCCGGCGATGGCGGCCTTGGAATCGATGCAAACCTTGCAGGCCCCATCGCCAGCAAGCTGGCTCCTACAGAGGGTTGTGGTGTTATTGGGGATAGTGCCCGGCATCGGGCGTTTGCATTCGTGCGATTCAGGCAAAATTGATTTGTGGCAGGCGCGGTGTTTGAAACGAATCTTCGCCGCGATACTCGACGGGATTTTGCCTTCCCCAAAAATTGGCCCACGGATGGCCATTGCGAGGTTCGAACCATGACTGTCTCCCGCCGACTGGCGTTCCTGATCACCGCTGCCACGTTGCTCACCGCCTGTGGTGAATCGTCCAAACTGCCGCCTCAGGCCAGCGTCGGCCCGTCGCCGCAGTTGCCGGAACCCACAACCTCGCTGATTCCGACGTTGAAGGTGTCCAAGGCGATCGGTTGGTCTGGCAGCGACACACCCAAGGCGCCCGCCGGTTTCACCGTGACGGCCCTGGCCGAGAACCTCGATCACCCGCGCTGGATCTACCGGTTGCCCAATGGCGATCTGCTGGTCGCCGAAAGCAATCACCCGCCGATGCCCGAAGGCGCGACCGATGGCGGTTCCGGACCGCTCGCCTGGGCACGGCGCACCGCGATGGGGTTTGTGATGGGCCGGGTCGGCGCCGATGCACCCAGCGCCAATCGAATCACGCTGTTGCGCGATGCCGACGGTGACGGCCACGCCGAAGTTCGCACAGTATTCATGAGTGGACTGACGTCACCGTTCGGCATGGCGCTGGTAGGCAACGAGCTGTTCATCGCCAACGCCGACGCCCTGGTCAAAGTCCCTTACAGCGACGGGCAAACCGAAATAACGGCGACCCCGGTGAAAGTCACCGATTTGCCCGCCGGCATCAACCACCACTGGACCAAGAACGTGCTCGCCAATCCCGAGGGCACCAAGCTGTACGTCACCGTGGGTTCCAACAGCAATGTCGGCGAAAACGGTCTGGAGGCCGAAGAAGGTCGCGCGGCGGTGTGGGAAGTCGACGTCAAAAGTGCCGAGAAACGCCTGTTTGCCAGCGGTCTGCGCAACCCCAATGGCCTGGCCTGGAAACCCGGATCGAACCAGTTGTGGACCGTGGTCAACGAGCGCGATGAAATCGGCAGCGACCTGGTGCCGGACTACCTGACGTCGGTCAAGGACGGCGCCTTCTACGGCTGGCCCTGGAGTTACTACGGCAACCACGTCGACACCCGGGTCGAACCGCCGCGCCCGGACAAAGTGGCCCAGGCCATCGTCCCGGATTATGCGCTGGGCACCCACGTCGCGCCGCTGGGCCTGGCGTTCTCCGACTCCCGCGCCATGCCGGCCGCGTTCGCCAATGGCGTGTTCATCGGCGAACACGGCTCGTGGAACCGCAATCCGCAGGCCGGCTACAAAGTGGTGTTCATCCCGTTCAGCGACGGCAAACCTTCAGGTTTGCCGGTGGACTTCCTCACCGGTTTCCTCAACGCCGACGGCGAAGCACAGGGGCGTCCGGTGGGCGTAGCGCTGGATCAGAGCGGCGCCTTGCTGGTGGCGGATGATGTCGGCAACAAGGTGTGGCGCGTGGCGGTGGCCAAGCCCGGGAAATGACGCCCGAGCTGTGCCCTCGGCGCAGATGAAAAAAGGCGCGTGCCATGGGGCACGCGCCTTTTTTTGTGGCTGGAAGAACCCGACTCAAACCCCGCCCTGGGTCTTGTGCACCGCCTGGATGATGACCTTGGCCACATCGGCCGGGCGCGATTGCTGCGGCACATGGCTGGCTTCGACCTCAGTGACCTGCGCTTTCAGCTTCTTGGCGAACGCACGCTGCAGGTCGGGCTGGATCATGCGATCTTCCTTGGCAACGACATACCACGACGGCTTGCCTTTCCAGGCAGCGGCACTGGTGACGTCGCCAAACGCCGACGCTCGGATCGGACCTTGTGTCGCTGTCATGATGTCGGTCTGCGCGGCAGGCAGATCTTGAGCGAAGCCGGTGGCCATGCCCTGGCGGGTCATGTACAGAAAACCGTTTTTATCCGCGGCGATGTCTTTCGTGCCAGGGGGTACCGGGTAGTCCTTGCCCAGGTCTTTACTGGCCTGACCGGCATCGGGGGCAAACGCGGCGACGTACACCAGGCCACGAACTTTCTGGTCAGTGCCGGCCTGACTGATTACTGTACCGCCCCAGGAATGTCCGACCAGCACGACGTCGCCGTCCTGGTTGTTCAAGACCCGTTGCGTGGCGGCCACGTCATCGGCCAGCGAAGTCAGCGGGTTTTGCACCACGGTGACCTTGATGCCTTCGGCTTGCAGCAGCGGGACAACCTTGGCCCAGTCGGAGCCGTCGGCGAAGGCGCCGTGTACGATCACCACCGACGGTTGCGCAGGGGCGGCATGGCTGCCGACGGCGAACAGCGAAGCCGTCATGGCGAGTGCGAGGGCGATAGCCTTGGGTTTGAACATGATTGGATCTCCTGTGGTTGGTGTGATCCAGTTTCAGGAATACGCCTGCGATCCGGTATCGGTCGTTTATCCGAGGCGGGCCAAAAAACAACGGAGAGAAGGTTATGCGCGAGAGCGACGGCATCGAACTGGAGAGTGCGGTCCTGGCGTTGTCCATGGTCGGGGACCTCAGCATGGGGCAGCCCTTCGACCAGTCACGTCGCACGGCCCGGCTGGTCCAACTGCTCGCGCAGTCATGCCACGGTGCCGGCTCGCACTGCGAGGTTGCCCGGCAAGTGGCGTTGCTGCGCTGGTCGGGCTGCACTGCCAACGCCGAGGGCTTTACCCGATTGCTGGGCGATGACGTCGAGGGCCGCAACGCCATGCTCAGCCAGACGCTGGGGGCGGCGGGCGTGCGCGCCCTGCGCAAATCGACGCCGCTGGCCCAGGTGCATTGCGAAGTGTCGGGCGACATTGCGCAGACGCTGGGCCTTAGCGCGCCGGTCGAACACGGGTTGCGGCATGTGTTCGAGCAGTTCGACGGCGAAGGCAAACCCATGGGGCTGACCCATCCCGAGGTGCCGGAAGTGGTGTATCAGGTGCTGCTGGCCGGTGATCTGGAAATCCTCTCGCGGGTCCACGGGCTGGACGCTGCGCTGGAATGGATTGCGACCAAGGGTAATCGTCGCTACCCGGCAGCGCTGGCTGATTTGCTCACGCAGCACGCCGAAGACTGGCTGGAATCGTTGCGTGTGCCAGAGGTCGCGTCTGCAACGCCGAGTGAAGACGGAGCGAAGGTGCCGCTCACGTTGGTGGGAGATGTGATTGACCTCAAGTTGCCCTGGCTGGCCGGCTATTCACGGCGCTCGGCGGAATTGGTGCGCGAGGCTGCAAGGCTCTGGGGTTTGTCCGAGCAGTCGGGCGACCAGGCCGCAAAAGCCGCGCTGGTGCATGGCATCGGCCGGGCAGCGGTTCCCAACCGGATCTGGAATACGCCGGGTGCGTTGCTGGACGGCGATCTTGAACAGGTGCGCCTGGTGCCTTACTGGACGTCGCGTGCCTGCGGCCAGATTGCCGAACTGTCGGTGCCAGGCCGGCTGGCGGCCAATGCCTACGAGCGACTGGATGGCAGTGGCTATTTCCGTGGTCTCGAGGGCGACGCCTTGCCCGCCGAGCAACGCTTGCTGGCGGCGACGCTGGTCTGGCAGGCATTGCGTTGCGAGCGACCGTGGCGACCCGCGTTCAGCGACAGTGACGCGGAACGGCTGTTGCTCGACGAAGCCACTCAGGGACGTTTCGATCCTCAGGCCTGTCAGGCGGTCATCGCTGCGGCGCGCGGCGAAAGCGCGGTCGCACCCAGGGCGAGCGGCAGCCCGTTGACCGACCGCGAGACGCAGATCCTCCAGCGCATCAGCATGGGCGGGAGCAACAAGGAAGTGGCGCGCCAGCTCGGCATCAGCCCGAGTACGGTGCGGACTCATGTCGAAAGCGTGTTCCGCAAACTGCACTGCACCACCCGTGCGGCGGCGACGCTGAAGGCGCTGACCCTCGGATTGATATAAGCCTCAAAGCGGGATGAGGGTGGTCGACAACACCTGACGCAGGCCCATGAATGAACGGATCTGCCGCACCCCGGGCAAGTACAGCAACTGTTCCGCGTGCAGGCGGTTGAAGCTGTTGCTGTCCTTGGTCCGCAACAACATGAAGTAATCGAATTCCCCGGTCACCACATGGCACTCCATGCACCCGGAGACTTTTTGCGCCGCGGCCTCAAACGCGGCGAAGGATTCCGGCGTCGAGCGGTCCAGCACCACGCCGATCAACACCACCATGCCCGCGTCCAAGGCTTCGCTGTCGAGCAACGCGACAATGCCCTTGATCAACCCCGCCTGCTTGAGGCGTTCGACCCGTCGCAGGCAGGCCGGCGGGCTCAGTTTTACCTTCTCGGCCAATGCCACATTGGAGATGGAAGCGTCTCGTTGCAGCGTCTTGAGAATCGCGCGGTCGGTACGGTCCAGCGGCTGTGGCTCCGGGCTGGGTGTGCCGGGTTTGTTTCGTGTATTTGTTGCGTTCATGTTTATTTCCACGCAATAAAAAGATGTTTTGCTTTTGTTTGTAGGATTTATGTTTCTTTAATGAATTGAAACTTGCAACACAAATTTTTGGCTTTGTTCTTAAGATTGAACACATCGAAGCGCTACTGAAAGAGCCTGGAATGCAGCCTTTTTGCCCCCCTCGGCCTGGTGCTTGGATATCCAATAATCAAGGAGCAGAGTCATGAACCTGAATCGTTTCAAACGCTACCCGCTGACCTTCGGTCCTTCGCCTATCACACCCTTGAAACGCCTCAGTGAGCACCTGGGCGGTAAAGTCGAGCTGTACGCCAAACGTGAAGATTGCAACAGCGGCCTGGCGTTCGGCGGCAACAAGACGCGCAAACTCGAATACCTGATTCCCGAAGCGCTCGAGCAAGGCTGCGACACCCTGGTGTCGATCGGCGGGATCCAGTCGAACCAGACCCGTCAGGTCGCTGCCGTCGCCGCACATTTGGGCATGAAGTGTGTGCTGGTCCAGGAAAACTGGGTGAACTATTCCGACGCGGTGTACGACCGGGTCGGCAACATCGAGATGTCACGGATCATGGGCGCAGACGTCCGACTGGACGCCGCCGGCTTCGACATCGGCATTCGTCCCAGCTGGGAGAAAGCCATGAGCGACGTGGTGGAGCAGGGCGGCAAGCCGTTCCCGATTCCGGCGGGCTGCTCCGAGCACCCGTATGGCGGCCTCGGCTTTGTCGGTTTCGCCGAAGAAGTGCGGCAGCAGGAGCAGGAGCTGGGCTTCAAGTTCGACTACATCGTGGTGTGTTCCGTGACCGGCAGTACCCAGGCGGGCATGGTGGTCGGTTTCGCCGCCGACGGCCGTTCGAAGAATGTCATCGGTATCGACGCTTCGGCGAAACCGGAAAAGACCAAGGCGCAGATCCTGCGCATCGCCCGCCACACCGCCGAACTGGTGGACCTGGGACGCGAGATCACCGAGGAAGATGTGGTCCTCGACACACGCTTCGCCTACCCGGAATACGGTTTGCCCAACGACGGCACGCTGGAAGCGATTCGCCTGTGCGGCCGCCTCGAAGGCGTGCTGACCGACCCGGTGTATGAAGGCAAATCCATGCACGGGATGATCGAGATGGTTCGTCGCGGCGAATTCCCCGAAGGCTCGAAAGTGCTTTACGCGCACCTGGGCGGAGTGCCGGCGCTGAATGCCTACAGCTTCCTGTTCCGCAACGGCTGATCACAAACCTGTAGGAGCCGGCTTGCTGCGGGCGGCGTTCCGACGATGGCGCCTGATTAGGCAATAAACAACCGCCTGACCCACCGCCGAACCCTGTAGGAGCCGGCTTGCCGGCGATGGCGGTGTGTCAGGCAACATCTTCGCTGGATGTGCAGACGCTATCGCCGGCAAGCCGGCTCCTACAAGGGTAGGGCCGCCAGTGCCGGGTCGTTCAAACCACCAGGAGTAGCGCCATGCATGCGACATCGCAATCCGCCGTCTGGATCAAGGAACCGTCGATGGAAGCCGGGGTGGTCATCGTGACCAGTGCCGCGTTGCCCAAATACATGATCGACAAGCTGCACGTGGCGATCGACGACTGGGACCAGGTGGCTTACCTGGCCGTCACGCAATCCAGGGCGTTGATGCTCGACTGGTTGCGGCTCGGGTCCAGCCTTGGTCAATCGTGCGAGGCCAGCCAATTGCTGCACGCGGTCTCGAAGAGCAGCTTGCTGCTCGATATCGAAGTCGATTCCATGCCGGGCCTTACCTGGCTGGGATCGGTTTGCGGTCACCCGTTGCGAGTCGTCGAACTCGGCACCGTGGCGGCCTCCGATGCGGCGATGGACCGACAGGTGGACGCCATCATCACGGCGACCCGGAGCCTGGCAAAAAGCGTGCTGCAGGACCGTTACGTCATTTAGCGGGTGCCTTGGCCCGCTCAATCAAACAGCCCAATAAGAAAGGCAAAGCCTATGAGCCAATCTGCCGACCGTGGTCACACCGCCAGGAAATGGATGCGCGAGCCGTCAAATGGCACGCGCGTCGTCGTGATCGCTGCAGGACTCGACAGTGAACATATCGATTTGATGCACCACAATTTCAGTTGCTTTGAAAACATCGCACTGATGCGGGTGGAGGTAGCGCCCGTGACGACCGGACTGTTCGAAGCGCACCTGCCTTCGTGTGATTACTGCCTGGTCGTGGCCGGCGAGCTGGATAAAGGCTTTTTAGGCGATTTGTCCAGGCGCAGAATCAGTATTTACCCGATCGCCGAAGACGCACGGATCGAGCACGCCCTCATCGAAGCGGTCGATCACGTCAAGCGTTTAGCCCGAGCGACCCCTTCACCGCGCATTGCTCCAGAACCCGACCTTTGCAGGAGATGCCCATGAACCCGTCCGATCTTCATGCCCAATTCCCGGGACAGACCAGCGAAGACGCTGAAGAAATCGCTGAGTGGCGGGACGCCTTGCTCTCGGTCATCGCCCATGGGGGGGCCGGGCAGGCGCGGCAGATCATGGACATGCTGGTCACGCTGGCCAGCACTGCCGAGATGGGCTGGCGCCCGCGCCACGGCACGCCTTACATCAATACGATCAGCGTCGAGCAGCAACCGGTGTTTCCGGGCGACCTGGCCATGGAAGAACGCCTGGCCTCGATCATGCGCTGGAACGCGCTGGTCATGGTCGCCCGCGCCAACCAGGCCTATGGCGAACTCGGCGGCCATATCGCCAGTTACGCGAGTGCCGCCGATTTGTTCGAAGTGGGCTTTAACCATTTCTTTAAGGCGCGCACCGAAAGCAGCGGCGGTGACCTGGTGTTCTATCAGCCGCACTCGGCGCCGGGCGTCTATGCCAGGGCTTTTCTGGAAGGCCGCCTCGAAGAAACGGACCTGCAGCACTATCGGCAAGAGATCGGCGCGCGGGCCCATGGCGCCCGGGGACTGTCGAGTTATCCGCACCCGTGGCTGATGCCGGACTTCTGGCAGTTCCCGACCGGCTCGATGGGCATTGGCCCGATCAGCTCGATCTACCAGGCGCGCTTCATGCGCTACCTGGATCATCGCGGCCTGCAAGACACCGCCGGACGCACGGTCTGGGGTGTGTTTGGCGACGGTGAAATGGATGAGCCGGAAAGCATGTCGGCCCTGACGCTGGCCGCCCGTGAAGGGCTGGATAATCTGGTGTGGGTGGTCAACTGCAACCTGCAACGACTGGACGGCCCGGTGCGCGGCAACGGTCGCATCATCGACGAGCTGGAAGCGCTGTTTGGCGGGGCCGGGTGGAACGTCATCAAACTGGTCTGGGGCTCGGACTGGGACGGTTTGTTTGCCCGGGACCACGAAGGTGCGCTGGTCAAGGCGCTGTCCACCACGGTCGACGGTCAGTTCCAGACGTTCGCCGCCAAGGACGGGCGCTTCAACCGCGATCATTTCTTCGGCCAGAACGAAGCCCTGGCACAGTTGGCCCAAGGCCTGACCGACGAACAGATCGACCGCCTCAAACGTGGCGGCCATGACGTGGTGAAGATTTTCTCCGCCTATCACAGCGCCATGCGCGAAGGCAGAAAACCCACGGTGATCCTCGCGCAGACCAAAAAAGGCTTCGGCATGGGCGACGCCGGGCAGGGCAAGATGACCGTGCACCAGCAGAAGAAACTCGACAAGGACGCCCTGATCGCCTTCCGCAATCGCTTCAATTTGCCGTTGACCGATGAGCAGGCGACCTCCCTGAGCTTTTTCAAACCGGACGAAGACAGCGCGGAAATGCGTTACCTGCACGAACGCCGGCGCGCGCTGGGCGGCTACATGCCGTCGCGGCCCACCACGTCGACAGCACTGGCCGTGCCCGACCTCGACAGTTATGCCGGGTTTGCGATGGCCGCCGAAGGCAAGGAAATGTCCACCACCATGGCCTTCGTGCGGATGCTCAGCGGTTTGCTGCGGGACAAGCAATTGGGCCCGCGCATCGTGCCGATCGTCGCCGATGAGGCACGCACGTTCGGCATGGCCAGCCTGTTCAAGCAGATCGGGATCTATTCCAGCGTTGGTCAGCGTTATGAACCGGAGGACATCGGTTCGATCCTGAGCTATCGCGAGGCCCTCGACGGGCAGATTCTCGAAGAAGGCATCAGCGAGGCGGGGGCGATTAGTTCCTGGGTGGCCGCCGCGACCAGCTACTCGGTGCACGGCCTGCCGATGCTGCCGTTCTATATCTACTACTCGATGTTTGGCTTCCAGCGCATCGGCGACCTGATCTGGGCGGCGGCGGACCAGCGCGCGCGTGGCTTCCTGCTCGGCGCCACGGCGGGGCGCACCACCTTGGGCGACGAAGGCTTGCAGCACCAGGACGGCAACAGCCACTTAATGGCGGCGATGGTGCCCAACTGCCGCGCCTATGACCCGGCGTTCGCCGGGGAGTTTGCGGTGATCCTCGATCACGGCATGCGCCAGATGCTGGAGCGTCAGGTCGACGAGTTCTACTACGTCACGCTGATGAACGAAAACTACCCGCAGCCCAACCTGCCGGAAGGGGTCGAGGAGGCGATCATCAAAGGCATGTACCTGTTCGCCCGGCATGAAGTCGAAGACGCGCGCGGCACCGTGCAGCTGTTGGGCTCCGGCGCGATCCTGCTCGAAGTGATTGCCGCGGCCGAGTTGCTGGCCAGCGACTGGAACATCGACAGCGAGGTCTGGAGCGTGACCAGCTTTACCGAACTGGCCCGCGAGGCCCGTGAAGTGGAGCGCTGGAATCGTCTGCACCCCGGCCAACCGGTGCGGCGCAGCCACGTACAGGAATCGCTCACCGAAACGGCGCCGATCATTGCCTGCACCGATTACGTCCGCGCCTTGCCGCAGCTGATCGCCAGTTATGTCCCAGCGCGATACACCGTGCTCGGCACCGACGGTTTTGGCCGCAGTGATACCCGCCAGCAACTGCGCGCGTTCTTCGAGGTGGACCGGCATCAGATCGTCTTGAGCGCACTGACGTCGCTGGTGCAGGCGGGACGTCTCGACGCCAGCGTGTGTGCTGAGGCGATTGCGCGGTACGCCATCGAGGTTGACGCCGTTGCGCCATGGGAGGCCTGAAGCCGGGCTTCAGGTCGAGTCGAATGTTCAGGAACCGCTTATGAAGACTGTGCGTGAAATACAAATGCCCGACATCGGCGATGCGAAGGATGTCGGGGTCATCGAAATCCTGGTCAAGGCCGGCGATGCGGTGCTGGAAGGGCAGACGCTGATCATCGTCGAGACCGACAAGGCGTCCATGGAAATTCCATCGCCGCAGACCGGGGTGCTGCAATCGTTGGCGGTCGGCCTGGAAGACAAAGTCAGTAAAGGATCGCCGATTGCCTTGATCGCGTGCGAGGCGCAATCGCCGGTGATTGAACCTGTTGCCAGGCAAGCGGAGCTCCCGCAAGTGGCACCTGCGCCGTTGGTCATTGAAGCGAAACGTCCACCCGCCGACCTGCCGCTGGCATCGCCTTCGGTGCGCCGGTTTTCTCGAGAACTCGGTGTTTCGCTCAAGGCTATTCAAGGGACGGGGCTGCGCGGGCGCATCACCAAGGAGGACGTGTCGGCGCAGGTGAAAAAATCGCTGTCCGCTGCGGTATGCGACACGCCGTTGGGGGGCATGCTGCCCTGGCCCGTGGTCGATTTTGCCAAATACGGGCCAGTGGAAACCCGGGCATTGTCGCGTATCAGGAAAATCAGCGGGGCCAACCTGCATCGCAACTGGGTGATGATTCCCCACGTGACCAATCACGACGATGCCGATATCACCCAGCTCGAACGGTTTCGCGTGCAGGTGAACCAGGAAAAGGCCGGCAACGGGACCAGGCTGACCTTGCTCGCGTTGTTGATGAAAGCCTGTGCCTCGGCGTTGAAAAAATTCCCCGAGTTCAATGCCAGCCTCAATGGCGACGAGCTGGTGATGAAGCAGTACTGCCACATCGGATTTGCCGCCGATACGCCGGAAGGGCTGGTGGTGCCGGTGATCAGGGATGTCGACCGCAAAGGTGTGCTGGCGATTGCCGGGGAAATGTCCGCGCTGGCGGAGAAGGCTCGGACCGGCAAGCTGAGCGTTGCGGAGATGAGTGGCGGCTGTTTTTCGATCTCGTCGTTGGGTGGCATTGGCGGGACGTACTTCACGCCGATCATCAATGCGCCCGAGGTCGCGATTCTGGGAGTGGGCAAAAGCCGGGAACGGCTGGCGCTGGAGGATGGACAAGTCGTCACGCGGCATATTCTGCCCCTGAGCCTGAGCTGGGATCATCGGGTGATCGATGGCGCGGCGGCGGGGCGTTTTAATGCCTATCTGAGCCGTGTGCTGGGGGATTATCGGCGGCTGGTGCTGTGACGGGCGGCTACGTGATCGTACAAATCCCCGGCGCGCGGACACATTGCAGATACATGAGCGCGGTTTCATGCAAACGTCCCCACATTACAAAGAGGCTTTTGCCATGTTCCGCAAACTGCAGCATGCCGCCAGGTTCCTCAGCCAGAGCGCGCGCCTGATGGTGGGCGTTCCGGATTACGACAACTACGTCGCGCAAATGGCGCTTAATCATCCGGGCGAACCGGTGATGAGCCATTCAGCGTTTTTCCGCGAGCGCCAGGAAGCCCGCTACGGCAAACGCAGCTGCACGACGCGGTGCTGCTGAAAGCCGCCTGCAGGAGCCGGCTTGCTGGCGATCCAGATGCCTCGGTGTATCAGGTGCACCGTGGTGATTTCTATCGCCAGCAAGCCGGCTCCTACGAATTTTGTGGCGTGTGCTACATCCGGTCAAACACAAACCCTGTAGGAGCCAGCTTGCTGGCGATGGACTCAAGTACTCCGCGTTGAACCTGTTTGAACGCGTTATCGTTGATGTCCATCGCCGGCAAGCCGGCTCCTACAAATTTTGTGGCGTGTGCCATATCCGGCCAAACACAAACCCTGTAGGAGCCAGCTTGCTGGCGATCCAGGCGCCGCGGTGTGTCAGGTGCTCCGTGGTGATGTCTATCGCCGGCAAGCCGGCTCCCACGAATTTTGTGGCGTGCGCTACATCCGGCCAAACACAAACCCTGTAGGAGCCAGCTTGCTGGCGATCCAGGCGCCGCGGTGTGTCAGGTGCTCCGTGGTGATGTCCATCGCCGGCAAGCCGGCTCCTACGAATTTTGTGGCGTGTGCCATATCCGGCCAAACACAAACCCTGTAGGAGCCGGCTTGCTGGCGATCCAGGCGCCGCGGTGTGTCAGGTGCTCCGTGGTGATGTCTATCGCCGGCAAGCCGGCTCCTACAAGGGGCTGGGAGTTGTTCGAAGATGTAACAACTTCCTCAAGCCAATCTCCCTTCCGTTAGAAAATATCAATTTAAATCAACTAGATAACTTCTTTGAACGCCTGTAACAGCGTTTTTCTGAAAGGATTGCCCAGTTACTGAACAGTTGTTTAGTATCGGCTGCAGTTCGTACCTCCTGTCCAATTACAAGAACGACGAGGACCTTTCATGACTTCGCAACCGTCACTGCTCAGCCGGGTTGAACACGGCATCGCCTGGATCACCCTCAACCGCACCGAACAACGCAACGCGCTGGATATCCCGACCCTCAAGGCCTTGATCGACGTGCTCGACGCTCATGAAGCCGACCCGGCAGTGCGGGTGCTGGTGCTGACCGGCAACGGCAAGGGTTTCTGCGCGGGTGCGGACGTGGCCGAGTGGGCCGACGCCGAACGTCGCGGCATCCTCGAAACCTACGGCTGGACCGAAACCGCCCACCAGTTGATGAACCGCCTCCACGGCTTCAGCAAACCCACCATCGCCGCCATCAACGGCATCGCGGTCGGCGCCGGGATGGACCTGACCCTGTGTTGCGACTTCCGCCTCGCCGCTCAATCGGCGCGTTTCAAGGCCGGCTACACCAGCATGGCGTACTCGCCCGACGCCGGCGCCAGTTGGCATCTGCCACGCCTGATCGGCCTCGAACAAACCAAACGCCTGCTGTTCCTCGACGAAATCTGGAGCGCCGACCGTGCGCTGGCCACCGGGTTGGTCAGCGAAATCTGCGCCGATGAAACGCTGATCGCGCAAACCACCGAGCTGGCAACACGCCTGGCCAGCGGCCCGACGTTCGCCTTCGCCCAGACCAAGGTGCTGATCCGCGACGGCGCCCGGCGCAGCCTCGCCGAGCAACTGGACGCCGAGCAGGCCGCCGGTCTGCTCTGCGGTCGCAGCCAGGACGGCGCCGAAGCCCTCCGCGCCGCCGTGGAAAAACGCACCCCTCATTTCATCGGCCAGTAATCGAACGCAGGTACGAACAACCATGAATTTTCAACTGACCCAAGAGCAGGACATGCTGGTCGAGTCCGTGCGCAGCTTCGTCGAAAAAGAACTGCTGCCCCATGAAGACGCGGTCGACCGCGCCGACGCCGTGCCGCCGGAACTGGCCGCGCAGATCCGCGCCAAGGCGATTGCCGCCGGTTTCTACGCGTTCAACATGCCCGAGGAAGTCGGCGGGGGCGGGCTCGATTACCTGTCCCAGGCGCTGATCGAGCGAGAGTTGTCCAAGGTGTCCTGGGCCCTGCACGTGTTCGTCGCGCGCCCGTCGAAAATCCTCATGGCCTGCACCGGCTCGCAGATCGGCGACTATCTGCTGCCGTGCGTGCGCGGAGAGAAGGTCGACTGTTTCGCCCTGACTGAACCCGGCGCCGGTTCCGACGCCAATGCGATCAAGACCCGCGCCGTGCGTGACGGCGATGACTTCGTGCTCAACGGCAGCAAACATTTCATCAGTCACGCCGGGCATGCCGACTTCGCCATCGTGTTCGCGGTGACCGACACCTACGAGCACAACGGCCGCCAGCGCAATGCCGTGACGTCCTTCCTGGTCGACCGCGACACCCCCGGCATGACCATCCGCCGTGGACCCAAATGCGTCAGTAACCGCGGGTACCACACCAGCGAAATCTTCTTCGACGATTGCCGGGTGCCGGCCGCCAAAGTGCTTGGCGAAGTCGGCAAGGGCTGGGACGTGGCCAACGCCTGGCTGACGGCCGGGCGGGTGATGGTCGCGGCCAACTGCGTCGGTCAGGCGCAGCGGGCACTGGACGTGTCGCTGCAATGGGCCGCCGACCGCAAACAGTTCGGCCATGCCATCGGCACCTATCAGGGCATCTCGTTCAAGTTGGCGGACATGGCGACCGAAATCCGCGCCGCCGAGCTGCTGGCCCTGAACGTCGCCTGGAAAATGGACCAGGGCACCATGACCGACGGCGAGGCCGGCATGGCCAAGCTGTTCGCCAGCGAAGTGCTGGGCCGCGTGGCGGATGAGGCGGTACAGATTTTCGGTGGCATGGGCCTGATGGACGAAAGTCCGGTGGAGCGCATCTGGCGCAACGCGCGGATTGAGCGGATCTGGGAAGGCACTTCGGAGATCCAGCGCCACATCATTTCCCGCGAGCTGCTGCGGCCGCTGCTGCGCTGATTGGCCAAGGAGAATCCCATGTCGATCAGAGACAACCTCAAGCGTCTGTTCGCCCCGCGGCATCTGGCGTTCGTCGGCGGTCGCAGCATGGCGCGGGCGCTCAAACGCTGCGCCGATGGCGGTTTCCAGGGCCAGTTGTGGCTGGTCAATCCGCAACATTCGAGCCTCGAAGGCGTGCCTTGCGTGGCGTCGATCTCCGATCTGCCTTGCGCGCCGGACGGCGTGTTTATCGCCACCAACCGGGAGCTGACGCTGAGTTGCGTCGCCGAACTGGCCGCCAAAGGCGCGGGCGGGGCGATCTGTTATGCCTCCGGTTTCGCCGAAACCGGCGAGGAAGGCCAGGCGTTGCAGGCGCAACTGCTGCACGCCGCGGGCGACATGGCGTTGCTCGGCCCCAACTGTTATGGCCTGCTCGACTACCTGCACAACGTGGCGCTGTGGCCGGTGGCCCATGGCGGCAAAACGGTGGAGAAGGGCGTCGCGATCCTGACCCAGAGCGGCAACTTCGCTTACAACCTGTCCATGAGCGATCGTTCGCTGCCGCTGGCGTACATGGCCTCGGTGGGCAATCAGGCGCAGCTCGGTGTTGCCGAATTGATGGACGTGCTGCTCGACGAACCGCGCGTCACCGCCATCGGCCTGCACCTCGAAGGGCTGAAGAACGTGCCCGGCTTTGCCCGCGCCGCCTACAAGGCGCTGGAAAAAGGCATCCCGGTGATCGCCCTGAAAACCGGCGTGTCGCAGATCGGTGCGGAATTGGCGCTCAGTCACACCAGTTCCCTGGCCGGTTCCGACGCGCTGTACGACAGTCTGTTCGAGCGTCTCGGCGTGATTCGTGTCAGCGGTCCGGTGAGCTTTGTCGAAACCCTGAAAGCCGTTGCCTGCGGGAACTTGCCGGCCGGGCCGAGCCTGATCGCGCTGGCCTGTTCCGGTGGCGATGCGGGGTTGATTGCCGACTACGCCGAACGCAACCACCTGACCTTGCCAAAACTCGACGACAGCCAACGCGTGGAGCTGGCGCAGGTGTTGCCGAGTTACGCCAACCTAGTCAATCCGCTGGATTTCACCACGGCGATCTGGGGCGACCGTGACGCCCTGGAACAGATGCTCGAAACGGCCTTGCGCACCCCGGCCGATGCGGCCCTGCTGGTGCTCGACTATCCGGCTGAATTCACCGGCGAACGCAAGGAATGCGACTTGCTGCTGGAGTTGTATTGCGACCTGCTGGAACGCCACGGCAAGACCGGTTTGGTCACCTCGGCGTTTCCCGAACTGCTGCCGGCTTCTGCCCGTGAACGCCTGCATGCCCGTGGCGTGGCGGCGTTGCAAGGGGTGGAAGATGGCTTGGCAGCGTGGTCTCGCATCGCGCATTACCAGGCACGGCGGACGGCGTTGTTGGCGGGCGGCGAAGCGGAACTGGCGCCCATCTGCCCGGAGGCGTCGATCGGTTCGGGGCAGTTGCTGGATGAGTGGCAGTCGAAACAGGCGTTGCGTCCGTTCGGCCTGCCGTTGCCCGACGCCCGCGTGTGCCGTCCCGAGCAGGCGCTGGATGAGGCGCGCAGCCTCGGTTATCCGCTGGTGCTCAAGGTGGTCAGCGCGGACCTGCCGCACAAGACCGAAGCCGGTGGTGTCGCTCTCAACCTGAAAGATGAAATAGCGTTAAGCGCTGCGCTCGAATCCATGCGTGGCAATCTGGCGCGTCATGCACCGCACCTGGCCTTCGATCAGGTCCTGCTCGAACGCATGGCGTCGCCACCCCTGGCCGAGCTGATCGTCGGCATCAAGCGCGAAACCGGCTTCGGTCTGGCGTTGGTGATCGGCGCCGGCGGAATTCTGGTCGAGCTGCTCAAGGACAGTCGCAGCCTGTTGTTGCCGACCACCGATCAGGCCATTCACGATGCGCTGCTGAGCTTGCGTTGCGCGCCGCTGCTCACCGGCTTTCGCGGTGGTCCGGCGGTGGACATGCCGGCGTTGGTCCGGGCGATTCGTGCCGTGGCGGATTACGCCTGCGAGAACGCCGAGCGACTGCTCGAGCTGGATGTGAACCCCTTGCTGGTCAATGCCGAAGGCGCGGTGGCGGTGGATGCACTGATCCGTCTGGCCTGAACCTTTCAATCGATTGCCATAAGGCTGCCCCAATGAATGTACTGATTCTTCATGCTCATCCCGAACCGCAGTCGTTTACCACGGCGTTGCGCGATCAGGCGCTGCAGACCCTGCAAGCCCAGGGCCACGAAGTGCAGGTCTCCGACCTCTACGCGATGAACTGGAACCCGGTCGCCAGCGCCGAGGATTTCTCCGACCGGGACAATCCCGATTATCTGGTGTACGCCCTCGAACAACGTCTGGGCGTGAAGACCAAGAGTCTGGCGCCGGACATCCAGCAAGAGCTGGATAAGCTGCTGTGGGCTGACCTGCTGATCCTCAACTTCCCGATCTACTGGTTCTCCATGCCGGCGATCCTCAAGGGCTGGATCGACCGGGTGCTGGTGTCCGGCGTCTGCTACGGCGGCAAGCGTTTCTACGATCAGGGCGGCCTGGCGGGCAAGAAGGCGCTGGTCACCGTGACCCTCGGCGGGCGCGAACACATGTTCGGCGAAGGCGCGATCCACGGCCCGCTGGAAGATATGCTGCGCCCGCTGCTGCGCGGCACGCTGGCCTACGTCGGGCTCGATGTGTTGCCACCGTTCGTGGCGTGGCATGTGCCGTATATCAGCGCCGAGGCTCGGGAACAGTTTCTCGTGGATTACCGCCAGCGCCTGGAAAACCTCGGGCAGGATTCGCCGCTGGTTTTCCCGCGTCTGGCACAGTTTGACGAGGCGTTGTATCCCCTGCGCTGACGCAATGTTGTACCGTCAGCCATCGATTTCGAAAAGGACAGGAACACCATGGCCGAGGAAGCGCGTTTTCTGCGTATGGACCCCGAGGTGCGCAAAGCCAATCTGGTGGCCGCGACGCTGACGTGTCTGAAAAAGTACGGGTTTGTCGGCACCTCGATCCGCAAGATCTGCGCCGAGGCCGGCGTTTCCGTGGGGCTGATCAGTCATCACTATGCCGGCAAGGATGAACTGGTGGCCGACGCCTACCTGCACATCACCGGCCAGGTGATGAGTTTGCTGCGCGAGTCGGTGGCGAACGCGGGTGAGGGCGCCCGCAAGCATTTATCGGCGTTCTTCGAGGCATCGTTTTCGCCGCAGATGCTGGACCCTGAATTGCTCGAAGCCTGGCTGGCCTTCTGGGGCGCGGTGAAAACCGCCGATGCGATCAACCGCGCGCACGATCATTCCTATGGCGAGTACCGGACGATCATGGGCGATGCCCTGAAGTTGCTGGCTCAGGAGGAGGGCTGGGAGGAATTCGACAGCGGCCTGGCGGCCATCGGCCTGAGCGCCTTGCTCGACGGTTTGTGGCTGGAATGCGGGCTCAACCCCTCGACGTTCACCCCGGCCCAAGGTGTGCAGATCTGCGAGGCGTGGGTCGATGGCGTGCAAATGGGCGGTTATCGACGGTTCATCGGCCCGTGAATCCGGCTTGTTGATCAACTGTTCAGTAGTCGCTAGAGTGCCTTCACCGCTTCGCACAAGTCCAAAAAAAGGAGCCAGGTCATGACGGTGATGCCGTGCGTGTTGATGGTGAGTGACGATCCGCTGATCCGCGAACAGTTGCAGGCTGCCTTGATCCCGGCCGGGTTTGAGGTCCGGTGCGCCGATACGGCTGAACAGGCCGAGGCTTGCTTGAGTCGTTTTGCCGTCGGGTTGGTGTTGCTGGAGGCGCGTTGGCCGGACGCCTTGGCCCTGACGCGTGCGTGGCGTGAACGCTCGGAGGTCGGGATTATCCTGATCGGCGAGGAGGCACAGCGTCTCGACGCGCTGGAGTGCGGGGCCGACGATTTCCTGACTCATCCCTTCATCCCGCGAGAATTGCTTGCCCGCTCGCGCAACCTGCTACGTCGTGTGCAGCACGCCCAACCGGTTGGCCAGCCGGACACCCACCTCAGGCGTTTCGCCGACTGGACTCTCGACACCGACCGCCGTCGCCTGAAGGCCTGCGACGGTCGCGAAACCCTGCTCAGCCACGGCGAGTTCCAGCTGCTCAACGTGTTCATGCGCAACAGCGGTCACACCCTGAGCCGCGACCAATTGATGGACCAGTTGCGCAACCGCGAATGGATGCCCAATGACCGCTCCATCGATGTGCTGGTCGGGCGCCTGCGTCGCAAGTTGCACGACGACCCGGCCGAACCGGAACTGATCATCACCATTCACGGGGCCGGCTATCTGTTTACCGCGGGTGCCTCCCTGGCGGCCTGAGCATTCAGGAATGTTCGAAGATGTAACAGTCTTCGGGTAGCTGTCGTTTTTCGATCAATAAATCCTATTTAAAACAATTGATTAGAAGCTTTTCGTGACAAGTTTTCACGATTGAGGAAAGAGTTGCTTCGCTGTTGAACGAGTGTTTAATATCGGCTCAATCCTTCACCACACCAAAACAATAAAGAGGGCCGGCATGAGCTCCCAATCGAACGCGCAATCTCTCACCGGCGGCCAGGCCCTGGTGCGGCTGCTGGCCAATTACGGGGTCGACACCGTGTTCGGCATTCCCGGCGTGCACACCCTCGAGTTGTATCGCGGCTTGCCCGGCAGCGGCATCCGCCATGTGTTGACCCGTCACGAGCAGGGCGCCGGGTTCATGGCCGATGGTTACGCCCGGGTCAGCGGCAAACCGGGCGTGTGCTTCATCATCACCGGCCCCGGTGTCACCAACGCGGCGACCGCCATCGGCCAGGCCTATGCCGACTCGATTCCGATGCTGGTGATTTCCAGCGTCAACCACACCGCCAGCCTCGGCAAAGGCTGGGGGTGCCTGCACGAAACCCAGGATCAACGAGCAATCACCGCACCCATCACCGCGTTCTCCGCAGTGGCGTTGAGCACCGACGATTTGCCGGAACTGATTGCCCGCGCCTTCGCCGTGTTCGACAGCGAGCGGCCACGGCCGGTGCACATTTCGGTGCCGCTGGACGTGCTGGCCGGGGCGATCAGCCGCGACTGGAGCGCCGACGTGGTACGTCGTCCGGGCCGCGGTTTGCCGGATGCCTTGGCGCTGGATGAAGCGGCCAAACGTCTGCAACAGGCCAAACGGCCGATGATCATCGCCGGTGGCGGTGCCTTGGCGGCGGCTGCCGAGTTGCAGGCCTTGAGTGAACGCCTCGCCGCGCCGCTGTTCACCAGCGTCGCCGGTAAAGGTTTGCTAGCCCCGGACGCGCCGCTGAATGCCGGTTCCAGCCTCTGCGTTCAACCCGGTTGGGATCTGGTCGCGCAAGCGGACGTGGTGCTGGCCGTCGGCACCGAAATGGCCGACACCGATTACTGGCGCGAGCGCCTGCCGTTGAGCGGCGAGGTGATCCGCGTCGATATCGACTCGCGCAAGTTCAACGATTTCTATCCCTGTGCTGTGGCCTTGCACGGCGATGCACGGCAAGCGCTCGCGGCCTTGTTGGCGCGAGTGCCGGCGGAGGCGCGGGATTCGACTGAAGCCGCCAGAGCGGTGGCTGGTTTGAAAGCCGCGATCCGCTCCGGTCACGGTGTATTGCAGGCGATCCATCAACGCATTCTCGACCGCATCGCCTCGGCCATGCCCGCCGACACTTTCATCAGCAGCGACATGACCCAACTGGCCTACACCGGCAACTACGCGTTCGCCAGCCAGAACATCCGCAGCTGGTTGCACCCCACCGGCTACGGCACCTTGGGTTATGGCCTGCCCGCAGGGATCGGCGGCAAATTCGGCGCTCCACAAAGGCCCGGCCTGGTGTTGGTGGGGGACGGCGGTTTCCTTTACACCGTGCAGGAACTCGCCACCGCAGTCGAGGAACTGGACAGCCCTTTGGTGGTGCTGCTCTGGAACAACGACGCCCTGGGGCAGATCCGCGACGACATGCTCAGCCTCGACATCGAGCCGGTCGGCGTCTTGCCGCGCAACCCGGATTTCGCGCTGCTGGCCAAAGCGTTCGGTTGCACGGTGCACGCGCCGCAAAGCCTCGATGAACTGGAGCGTGATTTGCGCCGTGGTTTCGCCCATCCCGGCGTGACCCTGATCGAACTAAAGCACGCCTGCGCGCTGACGTAGGAGCGAGCTCGCTCGCGAAGTACCCCAACGCGCCGTGGTTAATCAGAAACACCGAGTTATCGATGACGTTTTTCGCGAGCAGGCTCGCTCCTACAGGGATCTTCGTTTCCCAATTAAACGGCGCGACTGTCGTGAAAACGACCTGTTTGCGCTGAACGCGAACCCGGAGGATTTTTCAATTGAACGACTGTTCAGCTTCGACTATGTTGGCTGCACCACCCCCGGCTGGTAGCGGGCTTGCGGCTGTTCCAATCGAACGAGGCACTGGCATGCGGTTTTCACCCTTTGTTGAACGAATCACAGGCGACGGCGTTGCCGCCTGGGATATTCACAACGCGGCGTACGAAGCCAAGCGCCGGGGCGAAGATGTGATCATCCTCAGTGTCGGCGACCCGGATTTCCCCACCCCCGATTTCATCACCGATGCTGCGATTCACGCCCTGCGTGAAGGCGACACTCACTACACCGAAATCGCCGGCCGCCAAGCGTTGCGCGAAGCCATCGCCGAGCGCTACGGCAAACTCTTCGACCGCCCGCTGCAAGCGTCCAACGTGATCATCGTCGCCGGTGCGCAGAACGCCCTGTTTGCCACCTCGATGTGCCTGCTCACCGCCGGCGACGAGGTGATTGCCCTCGACCCGATGTACGTCACCTATGAAGCGACACTCAAGGCCTCCGGCGCCACGCTGGTGCGCGTGCCGTGCTCGGCGGACTCCGGTTTCCGGCTCGATGCTGCGGCCCTGGCCAAAGCCATCACCCCGAAAACCCGGGCGATTTTCTTCTCCAACCCGAACAACCCCACTGGCGTGGTGCTGACCCGCGAAGAGCTGCAAGCCATCGCCGACCTCGCCATCGCCCACGACCTGTGGGTGGTGGTGGACGAGGTGTATGAGAGCCTGGCGTTCGAGCGCGAGCACATCAGCCTGGCGGCGTTGCCCGGCATGGCCGAGCGTTGCGTGGTGATCGGCAGCCTGTCGAAATCCCATGCGATGACCGGTTGGCGCACCGGCTGGATCGTCGCCGATCCTGCGCTGGTTGCCCACGCCGAAACCCTGGTGCTGAGCATGCTCTATGGCTTGCCCGGTTTTGTCATGGAAGCCGCGCTAAAGGCTGTGCAGTCCCACGACGAAGTCACCCACGGCATGCGGGAAATCTACCGCCATCGCCGCGACCTGGTGGTGAACGGTCTCTCCAATTGCCCGGGCATTTCCGTGCTCAACCCGGATGCCGGGATGTTCGTGTTGATCGATGTCCGCGAGACCGGGCTGACCTCCATCGAGTTCGCCTGGCGCCTGTTGCGCGAGGCGCGTGTGTCGGTGCTGGATGCCGCCGCGTTCGGTGAGCCGGCGCAAGGTTTTGTGCGGCTCTCGTTTACCTTGGGCGAGGAACGCCTGGCCCAGGCCTGCCAGCGCATTCGCGACTTTGTCGAGGTACTGAACGGTGAAGCGCCACGGCCGGTGATCGCACGTGTCACCAGCTCTGCAACCGCGCCTGAACCGGTCGCGGCACGGACCATGATCGAAGTCGAACGCCTGCACAAACGCTTCGGCAATATCGAGGTGCTCAAAGGCGTTTCACTGACCGCCCGCGAAGGCGATGTGATCTCCCTGATCGGCGCCAGCGGCTCCGGGAAAAGTACCTTGCTGCGCTGCATCAACATGCTCGAAATACCGGACGAGGGGCGGATTCTGGTCGATGGCGAAAGCATCCACCTGAACCACTCCCGCCCCGGCGCGCCGCTGGTGTCTGACGCCAGGCAGCTGGTGCGGATCCGTTCGAGCCTGGGCATGGTGTTCCAGAACTTCAACCTCTGGCCCCATCGCACGGTGCTGGAAAACCTCATCGAAGCGCCGACCCAGGTCCTGCGTGAAAGCCGTGCCGAAGCCACTGAACGGGCCGAAGCCTTGCTGGAGCGTGTCGGGCTGGCGGCCAAGCGCAACGAGTACCCGGCGTTTCTCTCCGGGGGACAGCAACAGCGGGTGGCGATTGCCCGCGCCCTGGCCATGCGGCCCAAGGTCATGCTGTTCGATGAACCCACCTCGGCACTCGACCCGGAACTGGTCGGCGAAGTGCTGCGGGTGATCCGCTCTCTCGCGGAAGAAGGCCGGACCATGATCCTGGTGACGCATGAGATGGCTTTTGCACGCGATGTGTCTTCCAAGGTCGCCTACCTGCATCAAGGGCTGATCGAGGAAACCGGTTCGCCGGATGAAGTGTTCGTACACCCACGCAGTGAACGTTGCCGACAGTTCGTCAACGCTCATCAGACTCGCTAACGCATCATAAAAAGACGGGAAAAAATCATGGGAAATCGACGTTTGGCAAACTGGTTGACCGGCGTGGCCTGCGTAATGCTGGCCGGCATGAGTGCGGCGCAAGCCCAGCCGATCAGGTTCGCGGTCGCGGCCGAACCCTATCCGCCGTACACCGAGAAGCAGGCCAACGGTGAATGGAAAGGCTTTGAAGTGGACCTGATCCACAAGCTGTGCAGCGAAATGAAAGCCGAGTGCGAGATCAAGGAAGTGGCGTGGGACGGCATCATCCCGTCGCTGCTGGCGAAGAAGATCGACGTGATTTTCTCCTCCATGTCGGTGACCGAAGAGCGCGAGAAACAGATCGCGTTCAGCAAGGCCTACTACGACTCGGTGATCGCGATTGTCGGGCCGAAAGATGCCTCGGTGAAGAAGTACCCGGATGACCTGAAAGGCAAGACCATCGGCGTGCAGAACTCGACGGTGAGCGCCAGCTACCTGAAGACCTACTACGAAAAAATCGCTGACGTTAAGTATTACGACACCCAGGATTCGGCCAACGCCGACCTGATCGCCGGGCGCATCGACCTGATGATGGCGGACGGCACGGCGATGGCGGCCTTCGTCAAGACCCCGGACGCCAAGGACCTGGCCTACCTCGGCGCCGTGCCGTATGACCCGATCTTCGGCAAGGGCGTGGGCGCCGGCCTGCGCAAGGACGACACCGAGCTCAAGGCCAAGCTCGACAAGGCCATCGCTTCCTTGCTGGCCAGCAAAGACTACGACGACCTCTCCCAAAGCTACTTCGGCACCAGCGTGAAACCGGCGTTCTAAAACGCAGATCCTGTAGGAGCGAGCTTGCTCGCGATGGACGTAAGTGCGCCGCGGAGAATCAGATGCCCCGCGTCATCGTTAACGTTTTTCGCGAGCAAGCTCGCTCCTACAGGGATTGTCGTGAGGGCAATAACTGGAGAACGAAATGCCAGCCATGTTCGAATTGATCAATTTCAGCGAAACAGGGTGGGGCGGCGCCTTGTTGAAAGGGCTCTGGATGACCCTGCAGATCTCCGCCGGGGCTTTCCTGCTCGGGCTGCTGATCGGCCTCGTCGTGGCCTGCCTCAAGTTGAACGGGCCACGCCCGATTGCGACGCTGATGCGCGGCTACACCACCTTGTTCCGCGCCGTGCCTGAATTGTTGCTGATCCTGTTGCTGTACTACGTCGGCTCCATGCTGATCAACTCCCTTATGGCCGAGCTCGGCTACGGCGTGGTGAATGTCAGCGGTCCGCTGGCAGCCATCGTGGTGCTGGGGTTGGTGCAGGGCGCCTATGCCTCGGAAATTTTCCGCGCGGCGATCCAGGCGATTCCTTTCGGCCAGATCGAAGCGGCCAAGGCGTTCGGCCTGAGCGGGTTCGGCCTGTTCCGGCGCGTCACGCTGCCGATCATGGCGCCTTACGCCATGGCGGGGATGGCGAACCTGTGGATCAACCTGATCAAGGACAGTGCGCTGATCAGTGTGGTCGGCACCAACGAACTGTTGTACACCGCCAAGCAAGGCGCGGGTTCGACACGTCATTATCTGTTGTTCTACCTCACCGCCGCGGCGATGTATTACGCGGTGACGCTGGTGTCCAACTACCTGTCGGGACGGCTTGAGCGACGCATTCGTCGCTGGATGCCCTTGGTCGAGTGATTGAAATGATTCCAGCGTGGATAGTTGAATACGCGGCGCTGTTGGGCCGTGGCCTGCAAACGACCATTACCCTGCTGTTGCTGTCCAGTGTGTTCGGTTTTCTGCTGGCGATCCTGGTGGCGCTGGCGCGGATCTCCAGATACAAGGTGATCGCCAAGGCCAGCCTGTTCTACACCAGCGTGTTTCGCGGTACGCCGTTGCTGATCCAGATCTACATCTTCTACTACGGGCTCGGCAGCCTGTTCGCGCAGTTTCCGCTGATTCGCGGCAGCTTCCTCTGGCCGTACCTGCGTGACGGTTACTGGTACATCGTGTTTGCCCTGGTGCTGTCGATGGGCGCCTATGTCGGTGAAGTGATTCGTGGTGGCCTGCTCGCGGTGCCCAAGGGCGAAATCGAAGCGGCCTCGGCGTTCGGCATGACCTCGCGCCAGTCGCTGTTGCGTGTGCGCTTGCCCCGCGCCATGCGTTTGCTGTTGCCGACCCTGGCCGGTGAAACCGTGATGTTGCTGAAGTCCACCGCGCTGGCCTCGACCATCGCCGTGATCGACCTACTGGGCGCGGCCAACGTGGTCCGGGCCCAGACCCTGCAAGTGTACGAACCGTTGCTGCTGGTGGCGGGGGTCTATGTTTGCCTGACCTTCGTGATCGAGGCGTTGTTTGCCTTCGTCGAACGGCGTGGGACGCCCGTGCGCAGGTCGGTGTAATGAATGGGCCACGGATCGTCGACCGCTCGTTGCAGGGCATCGGCCTGTGCACCTTGGGCTACGCGTTCCTGGCTTTGCAGGACGCCGCGATCAAATGGCTGGTGGCCGATTACTCGGTGGTCAGCATCCTGTTCTGGCGCAGTCTCGTGGTGGTGGTCGCTTGTCTGTTGGCGGGGCGCTTGCGGTTGGTCCAGCGCGCCAGGCATTCACCGAGCCGGCGCCTGCTGGTGATGCGTGGTTTGCTGTCGATTGTGGCGTGGGTGCTGTATTACACGGCGGCTCGCGACCTGACCCTGGCGGAAATGACCACGCTGTATTTCTCCGCGCCGATCATGGTCACGGTGCTGGCGGCGGTGATCCTCAAGGAGCGCGCCAGCGGCTGGCAGTGGTTCAGCCTGGTCGTCGGCTTCGTCGGCGTGATCATCGCGTGTCGCCCGAGCCATATGACCGATCCGTTGCCCATCGTGCTGACGTTACTGGCGGCGGTGTGCTGGGCGTTCACCTACATTCAGCTGCGCCAGGTCGATGACCAGACGTCAGTGCTCGAGCAGATGCTGATCACCAACGTGGTGTTTGTCGTCTGCATGATGGTTGCGCTGCCCTGGACCCACACGTCCGTGCCGACCCCGGCCTGGCTGGGCATGCTCGGCGCCGGGCTGGTGGGTGGCATCGGTCAGTTCCTGCTGTTCGCCAGTTTCCAGCGCGCTACCGCGACCGTGCTGGCGCCGTTCGAGTACACAGGACTGATCTGGGCGTTCCTGCTGTCGAGCCTGATCTGGGGCACGCTGATGGATGTGTCACTGATGATCGGTGCCGGGCTGATCGCGGTCAGTGGCACCCTCGCGATGATCTTCGGCCGGCACGTCGCACAGGACGTCGTCGGTGCTGAATGCTCCGTGACGCAACCCCTTTACCCAGCAACGGCTGATGTGGAGGCCGTTGGCGGGGCTGAAGGTGTCGGGGTTCAGGCACCACTCGAGCCAGAGTCCGTCGAGCATCGCCGATAGGCCGATGGCCGCCAGACGCGTGTCGTGGATCACGAAGCCTTCGCTGGCGGCCAGGTCGTCGAGCAAGGTGCGCAGCAGATCGAGGTAGTCGCGGTAGCTTTTTTCGTGGGACTGGCTGACGTAGTCCGAGTGACGGATCAGGCTCCAGAACACCACCCAGACACCGAGCAGTTTCGGGTCCATGACCCGGGGCGAAAACGAGCCGACGAGGAAGGTGTCCATCTTTTCCGCGGGTGTACCGGCCTGCTGGATTTCCTGATGCAGGGCGGTGGTGAGTTCGCTGGCGAGTTTCTGGTAGGTGTCGGCGATCAACGCATCGATGCTGCCGAAATGATGATTGAGCAGGCCGACGGACACGCCCGCTTCAGTCGCGATGCGCCGCACGGAAATCCCCGCGTGGCCTTCGCGGGCCAGGCAGCGCAGGGTGGCGGCGACCAGCAGCTCGCGGCGTTCGTCGGGTTCAACGCGGCGGTATTTGGGAGAGTCGGTCACAACGAAATCCTTGGGTGCAGTGCCAGTGGGGCGAGCTTAGTTGAACGTGCGTTCAATATCCAGTGCTGGCAGCAGCGGTTCTTGATGATCATGAGGGGAGGGCAGGCAGATGGCGCAGGATATTTCGTTCAGTGTGCGCAACAACAATGGCGACCCGGTGCGGGTCGGTGCCTGGCGTTTCGAAGGAGACGGCAGCGGCCCGGCCGTGCATTTGCAGGCGGGGGTGCATGCCGATGAAATCGCCGGGATGCTGGTGCTGCATCTGTTGATGCAACGCCTGCAGGTCGCCGAATCCGCAGGTCGGCTGAAAAGCCATGTGACGGTCGTGCCGCAGGCCAATCCGCTGGGCATCGGGCAGTTTCGCCAGGGGCGGATTCTCGGGCGTTTTCATGACGCCACCGGACATAACTTCAACCGCGGATTCGACCAGTCGGCCGCCATGGAACGACCTTCCACCAACGTCCAGGAATGGCAAAAAAGCCTGGTGCAACTGGCCGCCTCGGCGCAAGTGATGCTGGATCTGCACACCGATGACGAAGCCTTGCCCTACCTCTACCTGCACCGCAGTTTCGGGTCGCGGGGCCGGGAACTGGCGGCGGCGATGAAAATGGACGTGGCCATTGTCTGGGATGACGGCGGCGATGGCTCCTTCGAGGAAACCATCATCGCGCCGTGGCTGCACGACGGCGTCACGGCACGGCACATGGCCGCGACCCTGGAGTTGCGCGGGCAGGGCGATGTCAGCGACCGCTTTGCCGAGCAGGACGCCGAGGGCCTGTATGCATGGCTGTGCAGCAGCGGGGTGATCGATGAGCCGCTGACGGTCGCTGACTGGCCCGTCGAGCTGAAGGACATGGCGCAAATGGAGACAATCCTGGCACCGCAACCTGGCGTGCTGATCTTTGAAAAAGAGCTGGGGGATTTCGTCGAGGAAGGTCAGCGTTTTGCACGCATCCTCGGGCGGCCGGGTGATCCGTCATCCGAAGTGGTGCTGCGCGCGGAACAGGCAGGGCGGATGGTCACGCGCTATCGCGATCGCCTGGTTTCCCAGGGCATGGTGGTGGCGAAATTCACCGGCAGCCGCGTATCGCGCAACTGGAGCGGCGGTTTGCTCGACCCGAATTGAGGGCCGAGCATTCCTGCGTCAGAACGAGCAGACCGCACCCTGAAACACCACGCGCCCGAATTGCGCATGATCGTCCAGCGGTGTGACGGCCAGCAGTTGATCCAGACGGATCTCCTGCTGGCCGTCAGCCGTTTCAACGCAGAGAAACTCTTCCTTGTCGCTGGACGTTCGCGTGGTCAGCGCCTTGGCCGTCAGGCTTTCGCCATCGATCAACTCGACGTGCAACCGATAACCGCGCAGGCACGCGATCTCCAGATAGTCGTGCAGATCACAATCCATAGGCTGATACGGGTTCATCTCATTTCTCCTCGCAACCTTGCAGTTTGATGATGTAGTGACCTTGCCGACTGATCGCCTCGGCCACCACGGGGTTTGTCGGTTCAACGTGGCAGAAGCGGCATTCGTTCTGGGAAATATCTTCGTCCTGCACGCCCAGTTCATCAAGGAAGCGGCGGGCATAGGTTTTCGCCAGTTCGGTGTCGTTGCTGTCGATCAGCACATCGAAATGCAGGTAACGACCGTCTTTGGTGCGTACGTGGGTGTCGAACACTTTGACGCTCATCATTGGCTTTCCTTGAGTTTCCAGGTGCCGGGCAGCGAAAGGTCACCCGAGGCGATGACGTAGACGCTGCTGACGCACAGCAACGGGTTGTGCAGGTCGGCGTTGACCTTCAGGGCCGCGGTGACGCCGTCATAGTTGAAGCTTTCGGGGAAACCCACGGCCGCCAGCGGCACACGAATCTTTGCCGCGTTTTTGTCGACGCTCAGGTCGTAGCCGGGGGAGTCGATGTAGATCGGCGCACCGGGCCAGGTCGCCGGCAGTTTTGGCTTGGCGTCCTTGGGAATGTCGCGCACTTTCAACCCGCCAGGTCCGCAACTTTCATCCTTGGTCAGGACCACCCAATGCGAGTGCCAGAGGCCGCCGTCATTGTCTTTCTTGCCGTCCTTGTTCTCGTCCAGTTGCGGGGTGTCATCGAAGTCCGGGTGTGACGTTAGCGCCAGGGCGAGAATGCCGGACTTTGGATCAAACCCGACGGCCGAGCTGTCCAGGCTGGTCGGCCAGACATAGCTGTACACCTCAGCACCCGCGAAAGAACCCTTGGCGGCCGGCACTCGACTGCCAGCCTTGCCGTCGACCAATTGCTCGAACACAAGGTTGTTACCGTCCTTGAAGACTCGCGTCTGCACCAGGTCGAACGCGGCGTCGGTCTTGCCCTTTTCACTGTGGATGCCTTGCGGATCGTGCGCCCATGCCTGTGAGGCGAGCAGGGTGCCGAGGGTCAGTGCCAGTGCGGTTTTCATGGATACCTCCCGTTGAAAATTTGCTGATTAGTAGTTTCGAATCGACACATAAAAGCCTACGGCAAAGTCAGTCTTTGTCAACATGGTTTTTATTCGATACTATTTATCGACATCTTTGATCAGGAAATACCCGTGTTATTCGATCTGTTGGAAAGGCTGTCGAGCCTGACCCGTGTCTGGTTCCGCGAGCACCCGAAGCTCTCGGATCTGCAGCCCATTCAGTTGAGCGCCCTGATGTACCTGGGGCGCTGCAACCGTTACTCCAACACCCCGTTGGCGGTCACCGAATACCTGGGCCTGACCAAGGGCACGGTCTCGCAGTCGCTCAAGGCGCTGGAAAGCAAAGGCCTGCTGATCAAAACCCAGGACACCCGGGACAAACGCAGCGTGCACCTGGAGTTGACGGCTCCGGCCCGGGAACTCCTGGACGCGGTGACCCCACCGGACTTTTTGCTTTCCGCTGCCCGACGCATGGGTGCGCGTTCGCAGGATCTGGAAGGGCTGCTATTGGAGTTGCTGAGGAACATTCAACAAGGGGAAAACGTACCCAGCTTCGGGCTGTGCCGGACGTGCCGTTTCCATCAGACGGTGGAGGGCGGAGCGTTTTGCGGGTTGACACAGGAGCCGCTGGAACCGATCGAAGTCGATTTGATCTGCCGGGAACACGCGCTGCCAGAAACCACGGGGGACTGACAGAAACCGGATCGCTGTATTTCACCCGATAAGAAAAACCGATACCCGCTTAAGGATTTCCCAGAGGCGGGGCAGGCACCTGCGGCTTTAGAGTCACGCCCAACGCTCGACTGTCGGGTGGCCGCTGGGTCACGGCAGTTCCAGGCCTGTCGGATTTTCTACAAAAATAAGAAGGTGAAAGCATGAGTAACGAAACGGTCGATATCAAGGCGTGGATCGACAGCCGCCCGGTAGCCCGATACCAGTGGCTCATCATGGGCCTGTGTTTTTTCATTGTGCTGTTCGATGGTTTTGACGTCGCGGTGATGGGCTTCATCGCGCCTTCGCTGATTCAGGAGTGGGGGCTGTCCAAAGCGGCGTTCGGCCCGGTGATGAGTGCAGGCATGGTCGGCCTCGCCATCGGTGCCTTGACCGCCGGCCCCTACGCCGATCGGCTGGGGCGCAAGAAAGTGCTGCTGATGGCCGTGACCGGTTTCAGCGTGTTGAGCCTGGCCTGCGCGTTCGCCCGCAACCCCTACGAGCTGGCAGCATTGCGCCTGTTGACTGGCGTGGCGCTGGGTGCCGCGTTACCCAACACCACGACACTGCTTTCCGAATACCTGCCTGAGCGCAACCGCTCGCTGTTCATCACCCTGATGTTCACCGGTTTCAACATGGGCTCGGGGCTGGGCGGTTTTCTCGCCGCGTGGCTGATTCCCCAGCATGGCTGGCAATCGGTGCTGCTCGCTGGCGGGATCCTGCCGTTGTTGCTGCTGCCCTTCATGTGGTTGCTGTTGCCGGAATCGGCCCGTTTCCTGGCGGCTCGTCATGCGCCTTCCAGCCAGATCGCCAAGGTGCTGAACAAGTTGGGCGGCACCTTTACCGCCGCCACGCAATTCGTCATGACTGAACCTCAGGCGCAACAGAAAGCGCCGCTGCGCATGCTGTTCACCGAGCACTATCGCTTCGGCACCCTGGCGCTGTGGGCGACTTACTTCATGGGCCTGCTGGTGATCTACCTGACAATGGGCTGGATGCCGACGCTGTTGCGTGAAGGCGGACTGTCCATCGAGCGTGCGGCGACCATCACCGGACTGTTCCAGATCGGCGGCACGGTCGGTGCGATCGTGGTCGGCTGGGCCATGGACCGACGCAATCCGAACGCCGTCATCGCCACGTCTTACGCCCTGGGTGGTGCCTTCATCCTGCTGCTGGGGGCGTTCAGCCTGGAATCCAGCCTGCTGGCATTCGGCGTGGTGGCGGCGGGCTTTTGCATGAGCGGTGCGCAGACCGGCCTCAACGCCTTCGCGCCGGGTTACTACCCGACCGATTTCCGCGCCACCGGCGTGAGCTGGATGCTGGGCATCGGCCGTTTCGGCGCTATCTTTGGTTCACTCATCGGTGGTGCGGTGCTCAGCCTCGGGCTGGGTCTGCCGCTGCTGTTCGCCCTGTTGAGCGTGCCGGCCTTCATCGCCGCACTGGCGATCCTGGCCAACGGTCATGCGCGGCGTCGAGTCAATCGGGCGTTGTTGGCGCATTAATTTTTTCGAACACAGGAACTCGTTATGGCACGCATCATTGGTGGCCTCGCTGTATCCCACACACCGACCATCGGCTTCGCCGTCGATCACGACAAACAGAATGAGGCGGCCTGGGCGCCGATTTTCGAAGGCTTCGAACCGATCAAGGTCTGGCTCAAAGAGCAGCAACCGGATGTGTTGTTCTACATCTTCAATGACCATGTGACCTCGTTTTTCTTCGATCACTACGGCGCGTTCTCCCTCGGCGTCGATGAGCGCTACGAAGTGGCGGACGAGGGCGGCAATCCGCGGGAACTGCCGGGTATCGGCGGGCACGCGGCACTGTCGCGGCACATTGGCGAAAGCCTGATGGCCGACGAATTCGACATGAGTTTCTTCCGCGACAAACCGCTGGACCATGGCTTCTTCTCGCCGATGTCGGCGCTGTTGCCTTGCGATCCGGACTGGCCGGTGCAGATCGTGCCGCTGCAGGTCGGCGTGCTGCAGTTCCCGGTGCCCAGCGCGTTGCGCTGCTACAAATTGGGCCTGGCGCTGCGCCGGGCCATCGAGAGCTATCCCGAAGACCTGAAGGTGGCCATCGCCGCGACCGGTGGCGTGTCCCATCAGGTGCATGGCGAACGTTGCGGCTTCAACAATCCGCAGTGGGATCAGCAGTTCATCGATCTGCTGGTGAACGACCCGGTGCGCCTCACCGAAATGACCCTGGCGGAGTTCGCCACCCTCGGCGGGCTGGAAGGTTCCGAGGTGATCACCTGGCTGATCATGCGCGGTGCTCTGTCGGCCACGGTGAAGAATCTGCACCAGGACTATTACCTGCCGTCGATGACGGGCATCGCCACGCTGTTGCTGGAAAACCAGGACCGGCCGGTGCCCGCCGAAGTCAACGCGCGCCATTTGCAGCACATGCAGCAACAGCTGGCCGGTATCGAGAAACTTGAAGGCACCTATCCGTTCACCCTGGAGCGCAGTGCCAAGGGCTATCGGCTGAACAAGTTCCTGCACCGCATGATCGAGCCGCAATGGCGCCAGCGTTTTCTCGACACGCCCGAGGTGTTGTTCGACGAAAGTGGGCTCAGCGAGGAAGAGCGGGACCTGCTGCGCCGCCGTGATTGGCGCGGGTTGATTCACTACGGCGCGATCTTCTTCGTCCTGGAAAAACTCGCCGCCGTACTGGGGATTCCCAACCTGCAGGTCTACGCCGCGATGCGTGGCCAAAACCTCGATGAGTTCATGAAAACCCGCAACCAGCAAGTGCTCTATTCGGTGGCGGGCAAAGCCCCGCGCTAAACGCCTCAAACACCTTTCTTGATTGACCTCACTGCGCCCGGAATTTTCGGGCGCAGCGGATTTTTTCAGCCCGAAAACGGATAACAATAACAATGAAAATCACCGCTTCCCCTCGTGTCATGTTCACCCTGGCCGTAGCCTCCGCGCTGCCCCTGGAAGGCTCGGCCGCCGGTTTCGTCGAAGACGCCAGCGCCAACCTGAACCTGCGTAACTTCTACATCAATCGCAATTTCACCAATTCCGCCTATCCCCAGGGCAAGGCCGAGGAATGGACGCAGAGTTTCATTCTTGATGCCCGCTCCGGTTTCACCCAAGGCGTGGTGGGCTTTGGTGTGGATGTGTTGGGGCTTTACTCGTTGAAACTCGATGGCGGCAAAGGCACTGGCGGTACGCAGCTGTTGCCCGTGGATGGTGATGGCCGTCCTGCAGACGATTTCGGGCGGCTGGCAGTGGCCGGGAAAATGAAGGTTGGCAAGACCGAACTGAAGGTCGGCGAGTGGATGCCGGTCCTGCCGATCCTGCGTTCCGATGACGGTCGCTCCTTGCCGCAAACCTTCCGCGGCGGGCAGGTGACTTCGCAGGATATCGACGGCCTGACCCTCTACGGCGGCCAGTTTCGCCAGAACAGCCCGCGCAACGATTCGAGCATGGAAGACATGTTCATGCAGGGCAAAACGGCGTTCACTTCAGACCGCTTCAACTTTGTCGGCGGCGAATACAGCTTCAACGAAAAACGCACGATGATCGGTGCCTGGAACGCCGAACTGAAGGACATCTACCAGCAGCAATACCTGCAGCTGGTGCACAGCCAGCCGCTGGGTGACTGGACGTTGGGCGCCAATCTTGGCTACTTCTGGGGCCGCGAGGACGGCAGCGCCCGCGCCGGTGACCTCGGCAACCGCACGCTCTCGGCGCTGCTCTCGGCCCGCTACGGCGGTAATACGTTCTACGTCGGCCTGCAAAAACTCAGTGGCGACGATGCATGGATGCGGGTCAACGGCACCAGTGGCGGCACCCTGGCCAACGACAGCTACAACAACAGCTACGACAACGCCCGGGAGAAATCCTGGCAACTGCGCCATGACTACAACTTCGTCGCCCTTGGCGTCCCCGGCCTGACCCTGATGAACCGCTACATCAGCGGCGACAACGTGCACACCGCCAGCGTCACCGACGGCAAGGAGTGGGGGCGCGAATCCGAGTTGGGGTACACGGTACAAAGCGGGGCGTTCAAGAGCCTCAACCTGCGCTGGCGCAACTCCAGCATCCGTCGCGATTACAGCAGCAACGAGTTCGACGAGAACCGCTTGATCGTCAGCTATCCGCTGAGCCTGCTCTAGCCCCGAGGCCGGGTGGTTGCCTGCTCGCGGATCACCCGGCGGATCATCTCCGTCAGTGCCTGCGCCACCGGTGAGTGCAGGGAGCCGTTGCGATACGTCAAGCCGATGGCTCTGGCCGTCTGCTTCAACTCCAGCGGCAGGATGCACAGCTCGCCGGAGGCGATTTCCTGTTCGAGCTGATGCGCGGACACGGCAGCCAGCATGTCCGAGCGCAACAGCAGGCCGCGAATAATCGCCATGTCGGCGCTTTCTACGACCGGGCGGGGCACGGCGATGCCGAATCCGGTAAAGCAGTCGTCGAGCATCTGCCGGGCCGGCGAACCGGCGCGGGGCAGCACCCATCGGGCACGAGCCAGTTCATCCTGCAGGCCGGCTTTTGTGCACAGCGGATGATCACGCCGCGCCAGCACCACCATTTCCTCCGTGAGCAGGGATTCGCCGACGAGATCGCTGGCATACGCCGCCGAACGCAAGGCACCGAAAATGAAATCCACATCACCGGCCCGCAGTTCGGTCGCCAGCAGGTCGAACGGGCTCTCGTTGGTGATCACTTGGATGCCCGGATGCTCCGCCATCAAGCGCACGATGGCTTCGGGCAGGATTCGCGTGCGGCCCAGGGGTAGGGCGCCGACGTGCACCACACCCTGCAAGGCGCCGCGTATGGCGGTGATGTCGGTTTCGATGTGCCGCAATTCATTCAGCGCACGGCGGATCGGGAACAGGATTTCATGGCTGGCCCGGGTGGGCTGCAACCCCCGGGGCGTGCGCTCGAACAGGGTTTGCCCGCAGCCGCTTTCCAGCACCTTCAATGTCGAGCTGACCGCCGGCTGGCTCAGGCCGAGCAGGCTGGCCACGGTCTGCATGTGGTGGGTTTCGCACAGTTTGACGAACACTTGCAGGCGCCGGGCCTGGAACAGATAAAGCGGTTCCACCGCCTGTTTGTCGCCACTCAACAGCTTCGGCACCGTTTCCAGTTCGGCCAGCACCCGGCGGGCCCGTGGCAGCAGTCGTTCGCCGAAATCGGTCAGGCGCATGCCGTTGGCGTGGCGTTCGAACAAGGGTACGCCCAGTCGTTCTTCCAGTTCGGAAATCGCACGGGTGACCACTGACTGTGCGCGAAACAGCGCCACGGACGCCTTTGAAACGCTGCCATGATCCGCCACCCGGACAAAGGCGCGCACGTGCATCAGGCTGGGCAGTTCATTCGGTTCCATGGGGCTCTTGCTCTGCGGGTCCGTGTTTGAGCCGGACTATGCCTCTGCCCTGAGGGGGTGGCAATAAAAAAAACGCATACCTCGAACACTCGAACGCATTACTCCGCCGACGGGTGCGATGCGATGCTCTTTCGAAACGCAGGAGGAGCACCCGCAATGATCGATTCACCGAAAAACGCGCTGGTCGTCAGCGCCCACTCTGCCGATTTCGTCTGGCGTGCGGGCGGTGCCATCGCGCTGCACGCGCAACAGGGCTACAACGTGCACATCGTCTGCCTGTCGTTCGGCGAGCGCGGCGAATCCGCCAAGCTGTGGCGCAAGGGCGAGATGAATGAAACCAGGGTCAAGGCCGCACGCCGCGAAGAAGCGCAGGCCGCCGCCGATATCCTGGGCGCCAGCGTCGAGTTCTTCGACATCGGCGACTACCCGATGCGCGCCGACAAGGAAACCCTGTTCCGCCTGGCCGACGTGTTTCGTCGCGTCCAGCCGGAGTTCGTCCTCAGCCATTCGCTGAAAGACCCCTACAACTACGACCACCCGCTGGCCATGAACCTGACGCAGGAGGCGCGCATCATCGCCCAGGCCGAAGGCTACAAACCGGGCGAGAAAATCGTTGGCGCGCCGCCGGTGTACAGCTTCGAACCGCACCAGCCCGAGCAGTGCGAATGGCGCCCCGACGTGCTGCTGGACATCACCGATGTCTGGGACAAGAAGTACGCGGCAATCCAGTGCATGGCCGGCCAGGAACATCTCTGGGAGTACTACACCCGCGTCGCTCTGCAACGCGGCGTGCAAGCCAAGCGCAACGTCGGCATCACCTCGACCCGCAACATCGTCTACGGCGAGGGCTACCAGAGCATCTTCCCGCGTGTCACGGAGAACCTGGCATGAGCGAACACATCGGCAAAACCGGCATTGTCGTGCGCAACATTCCCCGCGCCAATGCAACCCTGGTTGACGAGTTGCAGCGTTTTGGCGTCGCGACGATCCACGAGGCACAAGGCCGCAAGGGCTTGCTGGGTTCCTCGATCACGCCCATTCAGCGGGGAACGGCGATCAGCGGTTCGGCCGTGACGGTGCTGGTCGCCCCGGGCGATAACTGGATGTTCCACGTCGCGGTCGAGCAATGCCGCCCCGGCGATATCCTCGTGGTTGCCCCGAGTTCGCCGTGCACCGACGGCTACTTCGGTGATCTGCTGGCGACCTCGCTCAAGGCCCACGGTGTCCGTGCGCTGGTGATCGATGCCGGTGTTCGCGACACCCATACCCTGCGTGAAATGGGCTTCCCGGTCTGGTCCCGGGCGATCAGTGCCCAAGGCACGATCAAGGAGACCCTTGGCTCGGTCAACCTGCCGCTGGTGTGTGGCGGTCAGCTGGTCCATCCCGGTGATGTGGTGGTGGCCGATGACGATGGTGTGGTGATCGTGCGTCGCGCCGAAGTGCCGCAGGTCGTCGAAGTCAGCCGCGCGCGGGCCGATCTGGAAGAGCGCAAGGCCGTGCGCCTGGCCAACGGTGAGCTGGGTCTGGACATCTACAACATGCGCGGGCGCCTGGCGGAGAAGGGCTTGCGTTACGTCGACAGCCTGGAAGAGCTCGGAGACTGAACATGGCGCAGACACGCATTCCCTGCCTGCTGATGCGCGGTGGCACGTCGAAGGGCGCGTACTTCCTTGCCAGCGATCTGCCTGAACAACCGGCGCTGCGAGATCGCGTGTTGCTGGCGGTCATGGGCTCGCCGGATCCCCGGCAGATCGATGGCGTTGGTGGTGGTGATTCGCTGACCAGCAAAGTGGCGATCATCCGGCCTTCCTCCCGTGCCGGGGCCGATGTCGATTACCTGTTCGCCCAGGTCCTGGTAGAAGAGCCGCGCGTGGATTACGGCCAGAACTGCGGGAACATCCTGGCGGGCGTCGGCCCGTTCGCCATCGAGCGCGGTTTGGTGGCAGTGACAGGCGATGTCACCCTGGTGCGGATCTTCATGGAAAACACCGGGCAGGTGGCGGTTGCCCATGTGCCGACCGCCGATGGCGCCGTTCGCTATGACGGTGACACCCGGACCGATGGCGTGCCGGGGCGTGCGGCGCCCTTGATCGTCGAGTTCGAGGACATCGCCGGCTCCAGTTGCGGGGCGTTGCTGCCGACCGGCAATGCCCGGGATGTGATCGACAGCCTCGAAGTGACCTGCGTCGACAACGGCATGCCGGTGGTTCTGCTGCGCGCGCAAGACCTTGGTTGCAGCGGTTATGAAAGCCCCGGGCAACTGGATGCCGACAGCGCCTTGAAGGCACGCCTTGAGTCCGTTCGCCTGCAAGCGGGGAGGCGCATGAACCTGGGGGATGTGAGCCAGCGCAACGTCCCGAAGATGTGCCTGGTGGCGCCGGCACAGGCGGGCGGCGCCCTCAGCACGCGCAGTTTCATCCCCCATCGTTGCCACACCAGCATCGGCGTTTTCGGCGCGGTCAGTGTGGCGGCGGCCTGCCTGATCGAAGGGAGTGTGGCGGCGGATGTTGCCTGTGTCGGCGAGGGCGATGTGAGACGGCTGTCGGTCGAACATCCCACCGGCGAATTCACCGTGGAATTGCGTTTGAAGGCGGGGCAATTGGTGGGCTGCGGCCTGGTGCGCACGGCAAGGTTGCTGTTCGATGGCACCGTGTGTGTGGCGGATACGCTTTATCGATAGCGCCGTGAACTAGACTGATTCCCACATTGAACAGTGGGAGTGAGTGGCGTGGTGCAATTCAAATGGACGCGCTGATCACCGCCGCAGCGCGGTCTCTGGCAGCCGGTGATCCACTCGCCGCACTGGACCGCATTGCGTTGCGCGACGATGCGCCGGCGCTTGCGTTGCGCGGTATCGCGATGGCGCAGCTCGGCGATCTGGTTCGGGCGAAGGCGCTGGTGAAGCGGGCGACACGTGCCTTCGGGCCCAAGGAAGCGTTGGCGCGGGCGCGGTGTGTGGTGGCCGAGGCCGAAATCGCCCTGGCTTCGCGAGACCTGGGCTGGCCGGTGAAGGCCCTCGAGACGGCGCGGGTGACGCTGGAGGCCCACGGTGACCGGGTCAACGCGGCGCATGCGCAGTACCTGCAGGTTCGTCGTTTATTGCTGATCGGGCGGCTCGATGAGGCGGACGTTGTGCTGGCCGCGCTCGATCCCGCACCGTTGCCACCGGCATTGCGTGCCGCCCATGAACTGGTCGTCGCAGGCATTGCCATTCGCCGCCTGCAATCGCAAACGGCGCGCCATGCCCTGGCGAGGGCCGGGCACGCTGCGCACGAGGCCGGTATCCCGGCGCTGACTGCCGAAGTCGACAATGCCTTGTTGATTCTCGACGCCCCGATAGCACGCCTGATCGCCCATGGCGAAGAGCGACCGCAGCGGCTGGAAGAAGTCGAAACGGTGCTCGGTTCCACTTCGCTGGTCATCGACGCATGCCGCTATGCCGTGCGCGGTGCCGGCATGTCGGTGTCCCTCGCCACGCGTCCGGTGTTGTTCACCCTGGCTCAAGCCTTGGCCGAAGCCTGGCCGGGCGACGTATCGAGGGAAACCCTGATCCGCCAGGCGTTCCGCCTGAAGCTCTCGGACGAATCCCATCGAGCCCGCTTGCGTGTCGAAATCGGCCGCCTGCGCGCCGCCTTGAAACCCTTGGCCGGCATCACCTCCACCCGAAATGGGTTCGCTCTGGTGGCGCTGGTTTCCTCCGACGTCGTGGTGCTGGCGCCACCTGTCGACGAAAAATACGCGGCACTGTTTGCCTTCCTCGCCGATGGCGAATCCTGGTCGAGTTCGGCGCTGGCGTTGGCCCTCGGCACCAGTCAGCGCACGGTGCAGCGCTCGCTCGACTCACTGGCGGCGGTCGGCAAGGTGCAGTCATTCGGGCATGGCCGGGCGCGGCGCTGGATGACCCCGCCGGTGCCGGGTTTCGCGACGACCTTGTTACTCCCGGCGCCACTGCCGAGTGATTAGGATCAACGCCACGAACCCCAGAAAAGGAAACCGACATGAAACACTCAACCGCAGAAATCCTCCGTGAATATGGCCCGTTCAGCGGTGTCGACAGCGTGCATGGCGTGACCTGGGACGGTGAGCGCGTCTGGTTTGCCAGTGGCGAAAAACTCATCGCCCTCGACCCGGCCAGCGGCAAGACGTTGCGTTCAATCGACGTCACCGCCGACGCAGGTACGGCCTTTGACGGCCGGCATCTGTTTCAGATCGCCGCCGACCGCATCCAGAAAATAGACCCGCAGACCGGCAAGGTGCTCAACACCATCCCAGCACCGGGCGGCGGCAATGATTCCGGGCTGACCTGGGCCGAAGGCACGTTGTGGGTCGGCCGCTACCGCGATCGGAAAATCCACCAGATCGACCCCGAGACCGGCGCGATTCTGCGCACGATCGAATCGAACCGCTTCGTCACCGGCGTGACCTGGGTGGACGGGCAGCTGTGGCACGGGACCTGGGAAGGCGATGAAAGCGAACTGCGCCGGGTGGACGCCAAGACCGGGGAAGTGCTGCACAGTGTCAGGATGCCGACGGGTGTCGGCGTGTCGGGGCTGGAGTCTGATGGAGGCGATCAGTTTTTCTGCGGCGGCGGTGGCAGCGGGAAGGTGAGGGCGGTGCGGCGGCCTGCGTGATGCCGACATCGCCCGTGCGTTGGACGATGTCGATCGGCTGTTTCGTCTCCGGGCCTCAAGGCGCCCCAAACAACATCGTCCAGTAAACCCCCTCGTCACTGCGCGAGTCCGTCGCGTAGGCGAACCCGACTTGAGTGAACAGCGGGCTCATCAGGTTGGCGCAATGTCCGGGGCTGGCGAGCCAGCCGGCCATGGCCTTGCCGGGTGAGCCCTGGCCGGCGGCGATGTTTTCGCCGATCTGGCGGCCACGGAATCCGGCCGCTCTTGCGCGGTCGGCGGGGGTATCGCCATCGGGATCGCGATGGGCGAAATAATTTCCGTAGGCCATGGCCTTGCTGTGGCCCTGCGCGGCGGCCCCGAGGCTGGCATTCCAGGCCAGTGGTCGGGCGGCGGCAAAGCGCTGGCGCCCGCACAGACGCGGTTTCGCCCGTGCAGCGTTGACCTGGGCGAGCAAGGCCCGGCTGACGGCTCGCGTGTCGTCCATTTGAGCGTCCAGCACTGGCCGCGCGAGCACCACTTGCCACTCGCCACGGCTGCGACTGACGCCAATATCGGCGTATTGGCTATCCAGCAATGCCGTGCAGTAATCGCTTTGCAACAGGTCGAACGCCTCATCGGCATCCTGTGCGCCGACCACGCGCAGGGTACGCACGGTCACGGCCTGGTAACCGGACGCTTTCAATCGGTCGCGCAAACCGCCGCCGTAGCCAATCGGTAGGGCCAGGCTGGATTTCAGCGTGAGCGGCGACAACCGTTGGGCGGGACGCCGCTCGCAATGCTCGGGGTGGGCACGGTAATCGTTGATGGCTTCCACCAATTGCCGTTCCGCACCGGCATGGGCGGCGCCGGTGATGAAGGAAAACGAGGAAAACAGGCACAGGGAGGTCAAGCGCAAGACGGTTTGGCGCATGGAGGGACAGCTCTGAAAAGAAGGCAACGATTAGGAGAAGGAATTGGCGCCGGTGTAAGACTGGGTTGCTGAATTAAGGTTCACGGCAGGAGAGCGCCTATTTGCCGGCAAGGTTGTGTGTCCGACGGACGTAGCGTTTGTCGATGTTTTACGGTCAGCAGTACCCACACGCCGCGTCCGTGATCTACACCCCCCAACCCTCCCGCACAGCCCGGCGAATCCCCTCCAGCAACATCGAAAACGCCGGGTTGTCGTTGTTTTCCCGCCAGATCAAATGCAGCTCGCTTTGCACGCCTTCGCCCAGGTCGATATCGCGAAACACCACATTCTTGAACACCACGCTGGTCGCGCAACGCGGCACCAGCGCCAGGCCCATGCCGGCGTTGACCAGCGCCAGAATCGTCAGCGACGAACCCAGCCATTGCACGTATTCCGGGGCGACGCGGGCTGAGCGCAGCATACCAGTCAGCAGTTCGTTGAAGGGCGGATAGGCGGCGTGGGAGTACATTAGAAACGGTTGTGCATCGAGGTCGTTGACCGACACCGTTTCGGTGCTGGCCAAGCGGTGCTGGCTGGGCACGGCCAACACAAACGGCTCGCGCACCAGGCACTCGGTGGCGTAGCCGGGTTCCAGCAACGGCGCGCGGACGATGCCCAGATCAATGCGGCGGGCGCGCAGGGCCTCGTGTTGCTGATAGGTGTTCATTTCCGCCAGGTCGATTTTCACGTGAGGTTGTTTGAGCCGGGCTTCGGCGATGACCTTGGGCAGGAATTCGTACACCGCGCTGCCGACAAAACTGATGTTGACCGAGCCGATATCGCCTTCGGCGAAGCGGCGGGCGGTGGTGGCGGCTTGTTGGGCGCGCTCCAGCAGGTTTTGCGCTTCGACGAAGAAGGCGCGACCGGCGGCGGTCAGGGCGACGCTGCGGGTGGTACGGGTGAACAGCTCGACGCCAAGGTGGTGTTCCAGCAACTGAATCTGTCGGCTGAGTGGCGGTTGGGTCATGTTCAACCGTTCGGCGGCGCGACGAAAGTTGAGTTCGGTTGCCACCGTGGTAAAGCAGCGCAGTTGCGTGAGTTCGAACATTGATCTAATCCAGGTATCAATCGAATGCCAAGTTAGATTAGACGGGATCAATGTCCGCGTCCATGATCGGCCCGTCCCTAAAAAAACAATGAACGGGAGTCGCCCCTTGAATACCCTCCAGAGTCCGCCGGACCCGACCGTGCTCGCCCGGGCCGCCGCCAAAGTGAAACGCCATGTGCTGCCGTTGTTCGTGGTGATGTTCATCGTCAACTACATCGACCGGGTCAACATCGGCTTCGTGCGCAGCCACATGGAAACCGACCTGGGCATTGGCGCCGCCGCCTATGGTCTGGGCGCCGGTCTGTTCTTCATCGGTTACGCCATCTTCGAAGTTCCTTCCAACATGCTGCTGCAACGCTACGGTGCCCGCGCCTGGCTGACGCGCATCATGTTCACTTGGGGCGCGGCGGCCATGGCCATGGCGTTCGTGCGCGGCGAAACCAGCTTCTATGTGCTGCGTTTCATTCTTGGCGCGGCCGAAGCGGGGTTCTTTCCCGGCATCATTTACTACTTCACCCAGTGGCTGCCGTCGACCGAGCGCGGCAAGGCCATGGCGATCTTCCTCAGCGGTTCGGCAATTGCCTCGGTGATTTCCGGGCCGGTGTCCGGTGCGCTGCTGAACGTCAGTGGTTTCAACCTGCATGGCTGGCAGTGGATGTTCCTGATCGAAGGCTTTGCCTCGATCGTGCTCTGCGGGTTCGTCTGGTTCTGGTTGCAGTCCCATCCGCGTCAGGCGAACTGGCTGAGCGCGGAAGAAAAGGATGCGCTGGTGAACGCCATTGCCTTGGAGCAACAGGCCCGCGAAGCCACGCAGACGGTCAAGCCGTCGATGTTCAAGTTGCTGGCGGACAAACAGATCGCGCTGTTCTGCTTCATCTACTTTTCCATCGCCCTGACCATCTACGGCGCCACGTTCTGGCTGCCGAGCATGATCAAGAAAATGGGCAACCTCGGCGACTTCCAGGTCGGGCTGTTCAACTCGATTCCGTGGATCATTTCCATCGTCGCGATGTACGGCTTCGCGGCCATGGCCAGCAAATGGAAACACCAGCAGGCGTGGGTCGCGTTGACGCTGGTGATCGCCGCGTTCGGCATGTTCATGTCCACCACCGGCGGGCCGGTGTTCGCCTTTGTTGCCATTTGTTTTGCCGCGATCGGTTTCAAGGCGGCCTCGGCGTTGTTCTGGCCGATTCCGCAAGGCTACCTGGACGCACGGATCGCTGCGGCCGTGATCGCGCTGATCAACTCCATCGGCAACCTCGGCGGTTTTGTCGCCCCGACAGCCTTCGGTTTCCTTGAACAGAAAACCGGCTCCATCGAAGGTGGCCTCTATGGCCTGGCGGCCACTTCGCTGGTGGCGGCGGTGGTGATCTTCTTTGCCCGGACCGCTCCGCGTGGCGATGTCCGCCGCGTGCTGACCGCTAAACCTGCCGACACCGCAACCGCACAAAAATCGTTAAGTCATCCTGCTTTGAAAACTGATCCAAAGGGAGCAGCCTCTTGAAAATCACACGAGTCACCGTCACCCCCATCGCGTTCCGTGATCCGCCGCTGCTCAATGCCAGCGGGATTCACGAGCCGTTCGCGCTGCGCTCGATCATCGAAATCGAGAGCGACACTGGCTACATCGGTCTGGGTGAAAGTTACGGCGACGCACCGGCGCTGGCGATCCAGCAGCAACTGCAATCGCAACTGATCGGCCTCGACCCGTTCAACCTCAACGAGCTGCGGCGCATCGTGCAAGCCACGGTGGCGGCGCACAAACCTGCCAGCCTTGCCGGCGCGGAACTGGCGCCGGGCTCCCACGCCAGCAAAGCGGTGAGCAATGCGTATTCGGCGTTCGAAGTGGCGTTCCTCGATTTGCAGGCGCACTCGCTGAACGTGCCGTTGGTGGACTTGTTGGGCGGGGCCATTCGCGACGAGATTCCGTTCAGCGCCTACCTGTTTTTCAAGTACGCCCAGCACGTCGACTCGCCTTACAAACCGGACAACTGGGGCGAGGCGCTGAACGAAGAACAGATCGTCGCCCAGGCGCGGCGGATGATCGAGGCCTACGGCTTCAAGAGCATCAAGCTCAAGGCCGGCACGCTGCCGCCGGAGCACGAAGTGTCGTGCATCAAGGCCCTGAAAAAGGCCTTCCCCGGTTACCCGCTGCGCATCGACCCGAACGGCAACTGGTCGCTGGAAACCTCGATTCGCATGGCCGAACTGCTCGGTGATGACCTGCAATATTACGAAGACCCGACCCCGGGACTCGACGGCATGTCCGAACTGCACAAACGCACCGGCCTGCCGCTGGCGACCAACATGGTGGTCACCGATTTCGACGAGTTCCGGCGCAGCGTGGCGTTGAACAGCGTGCAGATCGTTCTCGCTGATCACCATTACTGGGGCGGCCTGCGGGACACCCAGGCGCTGGCGAAAATGTGCGACACCTTCGGTCTCGGCGTGTCCATGCATTCCAACTCGCACCTGGGCATCAGCCTGATGGCGATGGCCCATGTGGCGGCTTCGGTACCTAATCTGGATTACGCCTGCGACACGCATTACCCGTGGCAGGAACCGGATGAAGAAGTGATCAAGGGCGGCAAGCTGCCGATCGTCGACGGCTGCGTGAAAATCACCCGCGCGCCGGGGCTCGGCCTGGAGCTGGATCACGATCAACTGGGCAAACTGCATGACCAATACCTGACCTGCGGCATTCGCCAGCGCGATGACGTGAAACAGATGCAGCGCTACAAACCGGACTGGAAGGCGGTCAAACCGCGTTTTTAAGCGCGGCCAGCAAGCGCTCGATCTGGGCCAGTTCCCAGGTGCTGAGCAAACTCACCGGGTCGGTGCCGTAGCGTTGCCAACTGTCGAGTTCGCCTTCGCGACCGTCGGGGCTGCGGCAACGCTGGCAGTGGCGCAAGTGCGTGTCGTCGAGGTCGAGGGTCAAGTGCCAGCCCTCGATGTCGACGTGCACCAGGCCGGGCGCGGACGGTTCGTCGAGGCGGCGCATCGGCCGCACTTCGAGGGCGGCGTCGCGCAATAGCTGGTAGATCTCACGGGTAGTCAGGGGTGGCACACCGGTCTCCGATAGGGGCGAGTGGCCGCGATTGTATGAAGAATCCCTGAACCACACCAAATTTGCCGCGCGTTGAAAATATCGGCGGCTTTTTAGAACGATTATTTCTTTGGGTTATTTGTATAGAGGTGCATCGAATATCCATTGCTGCTTAAACCGCGTCATGGCATTGGCTGTGTTCGTGTTGACGTCTTTTTTGAAGCAATAGCGGCAAAGGGCGTTCCGAACACCGCGCTAAGGCGGTTGCAACATCGGTTTTTGCTGCTTGATCAGCGTCTTGTCGGGCCTTCATCAATCCATAGAATCCCCCTCCATCAGCTTCGTCCACCTACAAATCCTCCGGGGAACAACACCATGATGAACGCCATGCAGATGCAAATGCCGATGAACGCCAACATGCCAATGATGCCGATGATGGGCATGCCGATGATGATGGCGACCATGACCTGCGACATGATGGACGACGGCATGATGTGCAAGATGATGCCGGCCGCTGGCATGGACATGGCGATGTTCAAGAACAGCGCTGAAATGATGCAGATGATGATGAACTGCGGCATGCCGATGATGATGCATTGCGGCAACATGAGCATGATGTGCATGTCCCAGGCGGCCATGGCCATGCCGATGATGAACATGATGATGCCGATGCCGATGATGGGCATGCCGATGCCATCGATGAAGTGCGTGATGGAATGCACCATGATGGACGACGGCATGATGTGCAAAATCATGCCGATGGCGGGCATGAACATGGACATGATGAAGAACTGCTGCGCGCTGATGATGAAGATGATGAACGATTGCAGCATGCCGATGATGATGAGCTGCAATGGCATGCCGCTGATGTGCTGCACCTGCTGATTCCCCGGTAGTACAAAAAAGCCCCCGAGGTGTTAGGCCTTGGGGGCTTTTTGCGTTTCAGCTGTGCGTGGTTTGGGTGGTTTGGGCGGTGTACATATCCATTCCTGCGGTTACGGCGGCTGGCGGTTTCGCCCTTACGGCGAGTCACTTGCAAAAGCGGCAAGTAACCAAGCGCTCTTGCCCCTTTCGTTCGGTGCCTCGCCATGGCTCGGCATTCCCTCGCTCCGGTCCTGCTCCGTGGGCCCGCCGCGATCGGCCATCCCTGGCCGTGCGCGGCTACCCGGCATCCATGCCGGGTTGCCCACTGCGCAGAACCTCCACTCGGCCTCTCGAGGGGGCGACCACCGCCACAGCCGCCGAGGCGGCCTTAAGGCCGACCTGGCTCTCTTGTGTTCGCGTTCCCTCATTCCGGATCTGTACATCGCTCCCCTGTAGGAGCCGGCTTGCTGGCGATAGCGTCCGTCCAGCCAACACATTCATTGCCTGATCCACCGTAATCGCCAGCAAGCCGGCTCCTACACGGGATCGGGTTCACACGGTCAAAACTGTAGGAGCCAGCTTGCTGGCGATGGACGTCAACGATGACGCGGGTTGGGTGGATGAACGCGGTGCCTGGACGTTTTTCGCGAGCAGGCTCGCTCCCACACGGGGATTGGGTTCACACGGTCAAAATTGTAGGAGCCGGCTTGCTGGCGATGGGGGCCGTCCAGCCAATACATTCGTTGTCTGACCCACCGTCATCGCCAGCAAGCCGGCTCCTACACGGGATCGGGTTCACACGGTCAAAATTGTAGGAGCCAGCCTGCTGGCGATGGGCGTCAACGATGGCGCGGGCTGTCTGGATGCACGCGGTGTCCGGGCGTTTTTCGCGAGCAGGCTCGCTCCCACACGGGGATTGGGTTCACACGGTCGAAATTGTAGGAGCCGGCTTGCTGGCGATGGGGGCCGTCCAGCCAATACATTCGTTGTCTGACCCACCGTCATCGCCAGCAAGCCGGCTCCTACACGGGATCGGGTTCACACGGTCAAAATTGTAGGAGCCAGCTTGCTGGCGATGGACGTCAACGATGACGCGGGTTGGGTGGATGAACGCGGTGCCTGGGCGTTTTTCGCGAGCAGGCTCGCTCCCACACGGGGATTGGGTTCACACGGTCGAAATTGTAGGAGCCGGCTTGCTGGCGATGGGGGCCGTCCAGCCAATACATTCGTTGTCTGACCCACCGTCATGCCAGCAAGCCGGCTCCTACACGGGATCGGGTTCACACGGTCAAAACTGTAGGAGCCAGCTTGCTGGCGATGGACGTCAACGATGACGCGGGTTGGGTGGATGAACGCGGTGCCTGGGCGTTTTTCGCGAGCAGGCTCGCTCCCACACGGGGATTGGGTTCACACGGTCGAAATTGTAGGAGCCGGCTTGCTGGCGATGGGGGCCGTCCAGCCAATACATTCGTTGTCTGACCCACCGTCATCGCCAGCAAGCCGGCTCCTACACGGGATCGGGTTCACACGGTCAAAATTGTAGGAGCCAGCTTGCTGGCGATGGACGTCAACGATGACGCGGGTTGGGTGGATGAACGCGGTGCCTGGGCGTTTTTCGCGAGCAGGCTCGCTCCCACACGGGGATTGGGTTCACACGGTCGAAATTGTAGGAGCCGGCTTGCTGGCGATGGACGTCAACGATGACGCGGGCTGTCTGGATGCACGCGGTGTCCGGGCGTTTTTCGCGAGCAGGCTCGCTCCCACACGGGGATTGGGTTCACACGGTCGAAATTGTAGGAGCCGGCTTGCTGGCGATGGACGTTAACGATGACGCGGGTTGTCTGGATAAACGCGGTGCCTGGGCGTTTTTCGCCAGCAAGCTGGCTCCTACAGGAACCGCGTACGCTTTTGACTTTCACCACTCATCAGGCCGAGCGTTAGCTCGCCTTGGCTTTTGATCTTACGGTGCACGCCCCCTCGAGAGGCCGAGTGGAGGTTCTGCGTAGTGGGTACCGCGGCAAGGATGCCGCGGTAGCCGCCCCCGGCCATGGATGGCCGATGGCGGCGGGCCCACGGAGCAGGACCGGAGCGAGGGAATGCCGAGCCATGGCGAGGCACCGAACGAAAGGGGCAAGAGCCCTTGGTTACTTAGGGCCGGGCGGCGTTCCGTTTTTCCAAGTGACCCGCCGTAAGGGCGGAACCATTAGCGGCCGTTACCGCAGCAATGGATATGTACACCCTCAAAAAATTCGTAGTCCGATACGCAGCCATCGCGAGCAGGCTCGCTCCCGCAGGAGGAAGCACAGCTGGCGATCAATCAGTCCAGACGCTCCGGATAAGTCACCACCAGATACGCCACCGCCTCGCTGTCCGCCGGGTTGCGATAGCGATGAGGCTGGTCCGCATAAAACAGAATCGAATCCCCCGTGGACAGCAAATAGCGCTCATCGTTGACGCTGATTTCCAGCACACCCTGCGACACCACCAGGTTCTCCTGAACGCCAGGACCATGCCCCTCGGAAACGTCTTCACCCAGCGGGCTCAAGCGCAATTCGTAAAACTCCGACTGGCGCGCCACATCGAACGGAAACAACGCACGGCTGACAAACGCACCGCTGGCACTGACCAGCCGTTTGCTCTGACTCACCGACAGCACCGCAACACCTTCAAACGCCCGATGCTCAAGAAACGCCGCCACCGAAACCTTCAAGCCCTTGGCAATCTTGCACAGCACTTTGATAGACGGAACGCTGCGCCCGGATTCGATCTGCGCCAGCATCGCCCGGCTCACGCCACATTGCCGCGCCAGCGCGTCGAGGGACAGGTGACGCTTGCCCCGCAGGCGTTGCAGGTTTTGCGCGACCCGTTCGCAGATCGGGTCTTCTTCCAGCGATTCCAGATTATTCAGGTCCAGAACGGGTTCGTCGGCGCTCGCCAGAAAGCGCGAGGGTTCGTTGCTGCTCACGCGTGACGGGTCTCGGTCGACTGAGCGGCCTGAACCCACTGAAAGGCCTGGAGACCGGCGTTGCGTGCGTACATTTCCCACATGGCCCGTGCCCGTTGCTGAGCCTGTTTGCGCTTGTGGCGGGTAACGAAATCGATGACGTTGGCAGTCGGGTTCATAAGGCACTTCACTGTCGTGATGAATGACGGGATGGACTGAGAGTACGCGGATATTTTTATAACGATAAATACTGATTTTGTATTTATTAATTCTTTTTGGTTCTTTTAAACGTTGGCTCTTTGAACCTGTCGACACCTTCGGATTTTGCGTTGATCCCGCAGCCGCTATCGCCGGCAAGCCGGCTCCTACAGGGTTTTGTGTTTGTCCAGGTCGATCGGATGTACACGGACCTTGTAGGAGCCGGCTTGCCGGCGATGGCGGCGCATGTGATACAGCGCGTCGCTTCAATCGCCAGCAAACCGGCTTCCAACGATCCATGGACTCAATGCCCCACCAACTCCTCCAACAACTGCTCCTTGTACCCCTGCAACACCGCCGATGCGCGATCCCGCGGGTGGGGCAGGTCGACGATGATTTCGTGCTTGATCCGCCCCGGATGGGCGTCCATGACGATCACCCGGTCGCCCAGGTACAGCGCTTCTTCGATGTCGTGGGTGACCATGATCACCGTGCAGCGCTGTTGCACCCAGATGCGCTGCAACTCGTGTTGCAGGCGTACCCGGGTCAGGGCGTCGAGGGCGCCGAGGGGTTCGTCGAGCAGCAGCACTTTCGGTTTGTTGATCAGCGCCCGGGCGATGGCCGCGCGTTGCGCCATGCCGCCGGACAACTGATGCGGGTAGGCGTTTTCAAACCCTTCGAGATTGACCAGCGCAATGTGCTCGGCCACCAGCCGATTCTTTTCTGCCGGGGACAACGGATGGTTTTTCAACGCCAGGGCAATGTTCTGGCTCAGGGTCATCCACGGGAACAGTCGATGGTCCTGAAATACAATCCCGCGTTCCAGGCTGGTGCCGACCACTCGTTTGCCATCGAGCAGAATGTCGCCTTCATAGTCGGCTTCCAGCCCGACGATCAGGCGCAGCAGCGTGGATTTCCCGCAGCCGCTGGCGCCGACGATGCTGACGAACTCGCCGGGGCGCACGTCGAGATTGATCTGCTGCAACACCGGCAAAGGCTGGCCTTCGATCCGATAGGCCTTGCTCAGGCCGCGAATCGCCAGCGCGCCGGACTGAAATGAGGTGCTGTGCGGCACAGCATGTTGGGCAATTGCATTCATGGTTATCGGCCTTTCAACGAATGTTGCGCCAGCGCAGCAGATGGCGGCTCAACAGGTTAAACAAGAAGGTCATCAAGTAGCCGCAGAGGCCGATGCACAGCACGCTGAGGACGATCACTTCCATGCGTGAGCCGGCCTCGGCGTTCATCATCAGGTTGCCCAGGCCGGCGCCGGACGACAGGAACAGTTCGCTGCCCACGGCGGTGACCCAGGCGAACGCCAACGCATGCAGCACACCGGTGGCAATGCTCGGCAGCGCCGCGGGCAGCAGCACATGCCGGAAGCGTTGCCAGCGCGTCAGTACCAGCACCTGGCCGACCTCGCGGTAACGTTGCTCGACATGGCTGAAGCCCTGATACGTGTTGAGCACCATCGGGTAAAACGCCGCGAGGCTGACGATCAGCACCTTGGAGAATTCGCCGTTGCCGAACCACATGGCGATCAGCGGAATCCAGCCGAGCATCGGCACCTGACGGATCGAATGGAACAATGGCCCGATCAGCCGATTGGCCACCGTCGACAGCGCCATCAGCACCCCCAGCAACACACCGAAGAAAATGCCGAAGGCCAGACCGGTACTGGTGCGCGCCAGGCTGGCCAACAGATTCACCAGAAGTTCACCGTTGACCAACAATTCAAGTAACGCCGAGCCGATCGCCGACAAAGGGACAAAGGCATACGCCCCGGCCGCGCCCTGACGTGACAGGTATTCCCAGGCGCCGATCAGCAACAGCGGCAGCAGCAGGCCGCGTGATTGGGCAAGTAATCGAGGCATCATCGGCTCCTAGCGGGTTTGCCAGCGGAACAGACGCTGTTCCAGTTGGCGAAAGGTGAAGTCCAGGGCGAAGCCGATCAGGCCGGTGACCACGATCCCGACCATCACCACATCGATGCGCAGCATCTGCCGGCTCATTTCGATCATCTGGCCCAGGCCGCTGTCGGCCGCGAGCAACTCGGTGGCCACCAGCACCACCCAGGCACGGGTCAGGCTGATGCGAAAACCGGTGATGATCGGCGGCGCGGCGGCGGGCAGGGCGATCTCGCGGACGAAGGTCGGCCAGCGCAGGCGATAGACATCGGCGACTTCGAAGTAACTGCGCGGAATGGCTTTGACCCCTTCGCTCGCCGCCAGCGCCACCGGGAAGAACGCGGTCTTGGCGACGATGATGATCTTGAAGGTTTCATCGATGCCGAACAGCAGCACGAACATCGGGATCAACGCGATGCTGGGGATCTGGCGCAGGGTATGAAACAGCGGCGAGCAGTAGACCTCGACGTTTTTCGACAGGGCCATCAGCACCCCGAACGCCAGTCCCAGCAGCGAGCCGATGCCGAAGCCCAGCCCCAACCGTGACAGGCTGTTGAGCAGGTGTTCGAGCAGTTCGCCGCTGGCCGACAGCTCCCCGAAGGTTTGCCACACCCGGGCGGGCGGGACCAGCAGGTTGCGAGGAAAAATCCCGGCCTCGGCCACCACCGCCCACAGCAACAGCAGGGCGATGGGGGAGATGAGCCAGGTCAGGGAATACAACAGACGTCGAGTGCGCATGGCGGGTCTTATTTCAGCGAAGTACCGAAGGGCTATCGCAAGAGCTGTGCCACCCACGATGCACCAAGCGACACGCCCCCTGTAGGAGCCAGCTTGCTGGCGATAGCGGCCGCATGCACACCGCGAAACCGTGTTGACCGCATCGCCGGCAAGCCGGCTCCTACAAAAGCGGTGGTGCTTAACCAGCATTCATTGCTGCCCCAGCAACACCCCATCAGCACCCCGTCAGAACTCGTAACTGACGCTGGTGTAGTAGAACGCGCCTTGCGCACCTTCAGGGCTGGTGATCGAGTACTTCGGCACGCCGTACAGCTGCGCGCCGTCAGCCTTGTCCGGGTGGGTGTCGAACAGGTTGATCGCACCCACCGAGACCTTCAGCGCCTTGTCGAAGGTGTACGACAGGTCCAGGTCTGTGACCCACTGCGGACTGTAGGTCTGGTCCAGGGTCGGGTTGGTGGCGTTGAGGCTTTTCCATTCGCCATAACGGCGCTGGGCCACGGTCACCCCCCAGTTCTCGTACAGCCAGTTGGCGCTGAGCACCAGCTTGGTTTCCGGCGTACCGTCCTCGATCAGGCCCTGGGTGGTGCGCCCGACAATCTGCGAACCCTGGATGTTGCCGACATCGCGCAACGCCGTGATCTTGGTGTTGTTCTGGCTGATGCCGCTGCTCAGGTTCAATTGCCCCCATTGTTGCAGGTCCAGCTGATAGTTGCCGGTCAGCTCGACGCCGTCGGTGCGGGTGTCCGCCACGTTGGTGTAGAACGCCGCGCTCTGGATGTTCGCGTACGGCGTGCCGGCGAAGATCGGCCGGACCACCGCCGCCGGCAACTGGTCGGATAGGGTGATGCGGTTGTCGATGTCGATCCGGTAGGCGTCCAGCGTCACCGACGCATTGGCCAGCGGCCGCCAGACCAGGCCGAGGGAGTAACTGGTGGACTCTTCCGGCTTCAGCGACTTGCCGCCCAGCAACGCGGCTTCGGGGCTGTCGGCGCGCAGCGTGCGTTGCTGCACCTCGACGAAGTTGCCGCTGCCCGGTGGTTGCTCCACCACCTGCACGCTGAACGAGGACAAACCGCTCTGCACCAGGGACGGTGCGCGATAGCCGGTACTGGCTGTGGCGCGGGCGGCAATTTCAGGGGTGAAGTCATAGCGCAGCGACAGCTTGCCGTTGGTGGTGTCGCCGAAGTCCGAATAGTGCTCGGTGCGCACCGCGACACCGGCCTGGAATTTCTCGGTGATCTGGCCTTCGACATCGATGTACGCGCCCAGCACATTGCGGTCCAGGGACGCGGCATCGACCTGGGTGATGCCCGAGTAATAACCCGGAATGCGCCGGCCAGTGACCGGGTCGACGGTGTTGAACAACGGCCCGTTCTGCCAGCCCGCCGCTTCACCCGCGCTCAGCTCGTAGTTTTCCTCACGCCAGGCCAGGCCCGCGGAGAGTGTCAGTGGCTTGAACAGCAGATCAGTCGGGAAGTCCCGCACCCAATCCAGGGTGACGTTGGTCTGATCGGCTTCACGTTCGCCGGTGTAGATTTTCTCCGGGCTGGTGGCGCCCCAGCTCGGGTTGATGGCGTTGCGATCGGTGGACTTCAGGGTGTTGTTGCCATGGTTCACCGCGAAGTCGAATTTGCCCAGCAGATCGTCTTCGTAACGCAGGCCGCCGGTCAGCGCATAGTCTTCCAGCGCGTAGCGGGTGATCGGCAGGCGCCCGTCCGGGAAACGCTGCAACGCTGTGCTGCTGTAGTTGTTGCGCAGGGTGGTCGGCGGATCGAAGAAACCTTCGGCGTCGGTGTTTTTGTGCGAATAGGTGGCGAAACCGTAGGCGGTCAGACTGTCGTTGATCCCGAATTCGCTGTTGGCGGCGAAGTTGTACTGGTCCGAGACATTGCCCGAGCCCCAGCGCCAGGTGCGGTAGCGATTATTCTGCTCGCGCGGGGTGTTGATGCTGGTGGAACCGGGATAGAAGATCCGGTTGTCCGGGTTGGTGTCGCTGGCCGGGTCCTGGCTGCCGGCGTCGAAACTCAGGGTCAGGAAGCCGTCGTTGGGCAGGGCGAAACCTTTCCAGCCGCTGAGCTTGCGGGAAATGCCGTCGCCCTTGTCGTAGCCGCCGAAGCGGTAGCCGATGTTGCCGCCGTCGTCCTTTTCCTTGAGCACGATGTTGATCACCCCGGCGATGGCATCGGAGCCATATTGCGCCGCGGCACCGTCGCGCAGGATTTCCACGCGCTGGATCGAACTCAGGGGAATCAGGCTCAGATCGACCGCCGCCGCGCCCCGGCCATTGACCAGGCTCTGTCGGGTGACGTTGGAACTGGTGTGACGGCGTTTGCCGTTGACCAGCACGAGCACCTGGTCGGAGGCGAGGCCACGCAACGATGCGCCTTGGGCGATGGAACCGGCAAAGGCGCCCTGGGGTGATTGCGGATAGCTGAACGACGGCGACAGAGCGGTGAGGGCGCCGGACAGGTCGCTGGCACCAGTCTGCTGCAATTGCTCGGCGGTCAACACGTCGACCGGCGCGGCGCTTTCCAGGGCAGTGACATCACTGCGCCGGGTGCCGAGCACGACGACGGTGTCCAGGTGATCGGAGGTGGCAGCAGGTTTGGTTTCGGCAGCTATTACAGGCACGGCAAGGCTGCCAATGACCAACGCAATAGCGCCGGCCAACGGAGTGCGATGGAACATAAAAGAATCCTTCCAAAAGTACGCGGACCTTGTAGGAGCCGGCTTGCCGGCGATGGCGTCCTCACCGGCGATGCGCACCTCGAGGGCCTCATCGCTGGCAAGCCAGCTCCTACAGATTGAGCGGTGTTACATAAATTGCGAACGACACAACCCTTGTAGGAGCCGGCTCGCCGGCGATGGCGTCCTGACCGGCGATGCAAGGCTCAAGGGCCCCATCGCTGGCAAGCCAGCTCCTACAGGGGGATGTGTGTCAATCAGCGTCAGAATCGGCTGGTCACGCTCAAGCCGACGGTGCGCGGGTCGCCGTAGGTGATGACGTATTGACCCAGGGTGCCGTTGGGACGGCCATGGACCTGGTAGCGACGGTCGGTGACGTTGTTGACGAAACCGGTGACGCTGAGTTTTTCATCCGGGCTGAACCAGGTCAGGCGGGTGTTGGCCAGGGTGTAATGGTCCTGACTGAGGGTCTTGTCGGCGCTGCTCTGGCGGTCGGCGAGGAAGTATTCCTTGTCGCGGAAACTCACGTCGCCACCGGCCACCAGCTTGCCGCCGATTTCCAGCGGGAAGGTGTAGTCGGCACCGAGCGACACCACGTTGCGCGGCGAGCGCACGAAGCTGTTGCCACTGTAGTCACCGGTCACGGCGCCCGTATTGGGGTTGGTGTTTTTGAAGTCGGTGTACTCGGTGTCGAGGAACGACACCGCCGCCCGCAGGTGCAGGTAGTCGGTCGGCTGGGCTTCGAGTTCCAGCTCGGCACCTTTGACCGTGCCCTTGGCGCCGTTGGTCAACGCAGTGGTCAGCACACCGTTGTTGACCGTCAGCAGGTTCACCTGAATGTCCGAGTAGTCGTAGTAGAAGATGTTGGCGTTGGCCGTCAGGCGATGATCGAACCACTCGGACTTGAGGCCGATTTCGTAGGCGTCGAGTTGTTCCGGATCGACCGTGGTCAGCTGCGCAAGACTGGTCGACAGCCCGGTGTTGAAACCACCGGAACGGAACCCGTGGGCATAGCGGAAGAACACGCGCACGTTGTCGTTGATCCGGTATTCCGGCGTCAGGTCGTAAGTCCAGGCTTCCCAGGTCTTGTTTTCGTCGCGGCTGCCGTTGGTGCCGACGCCACCCAGGCGCACCAGCGGGCCGTTGGCAGTGGTGCGGGTCAGTTGGGTCAGGTCGAGATCGATGTCTTTCTTTTCCTGGGTCCAGCGCAAGCCACCGGTGACACTGAAGTTGTCGGTGAAGTCGTAGGTCAGGTTGCCGAACAACGCATAGCTGTCGGTGGTGTGGTCGTAGCTGAGGTCACGAAAATCGGTTGCGCCGCCGGTCTGGTTCGAGCCGGTGCCATTGGGCGTCGGGCCGGGTGTGATGATGCGCTGCGACGAGCTGTCGAGGTCCTCGTGGAAGTAATGGGCACCGGCCAGCCAGCGCAGGGTTTCCTGTTGCGGTGAGGCCAGGCGGATTTCCTGCGAGTATTGGGTGTATTTGTTATCGGAAATCGCTGCGCCGTTCACCTCATAAGGCGTGTAGTCGGCATCGCTGGTGGACTGGCCGCGGATGTAGTCATAGGCGCTGATCGACGTCAGGGTGTAATCGCCCAGGCGCCAGTTCAGGGTCAGCGACGTGCCGTCGTGATTGAGCTTGGAATCTTCATTCACGTTGATGGCGATGTCGCGCCCGTGTGGCCTTTCATAGCGGACGTTGTAATAACGGCCTTCAGTCAGCGAGCCGTTGCTGCCATCGCCTTTGTATTCGCGGCTGTGGATCTTCAGCAACGCATCGAGGTTATCGTTGACCTGGGCAAGAAACTGCAGGCGCACGGCTTTTTTGTTGACGTCGCCGTAGGTGTTGTCGTCGACGAGGTTCTTCTGGAAACCGTCGCGTTCTTCGGAATACAGCGACACCCGTGCCGCGAGTTTGTCATCCACCAGCGCACCGCCGATGGCACCGCTGACGATCCGCTCGTTCTTGCTGCCGAAGCCGATCGTGCCGAAGCCGTCGGTGTCGAAGGTTGGCTTTTTGGAAATGATGTTCACCGCACCGGCTGTGGTGTTCTTGCCGTAGAGCGTGCCTTGCGGACCGCGCAAAATCTCCACGCGTTCCAGGTCGAACAACGGACCGCCGCCGGCAATCGGTGCGTTCAGATAGACGTCATCGGCATAGATACCCACTGGAAACACGGTCGCTGCGCCAGTGTCGCCGGTGCCTAAACCGCGAATGTACCAACGCGGTCGGCCATCACCGTCGGGGTTCTTCGCCGCGACGTTGGGAACGAAGGTGGTGATGTCGCCGATGTTGCGCACACCGTCGGCCACAAGGCTGGTGCCCTGTACCGCCGACACGGCCACCGGAACCTCTTGCAGGGTTTCCTCCCGGTGTTGCGCGGTGACGGTGACGGTCTTCAGTGAAGGCTCCGTGCTGGTCTTGTTGGTCTCGGCTTCCGTGCTTTCCGCCGCCAGCAACCCCTCGCTGACAGTGCCCCCGGCCAGCAACAAGGTTAGCCATATACTCTTGGTGATTGGATTAAGTTTATGCATTTGAATCTCCCCCGTTAAAGTTTCACTAAAGGGGGTAGAGCAGAGATCGTGCCAAGTGTTTTTTTGAGTGGTTTAGTTTTGTTAAGTTGATGAAAAATAACGATTTAAATGTTTTTAATAGTTTGGCTTTTAACAGGTTTTGAATGCAGGGTTTAGTTGGATCCAGTCTGGCGTTAAGTGCCTGTCATGGATTCAGCAGAAAGTTGCGTGGCGGGTGTTGCTGGGGAAGCAGAAGTTGGGAAGGAGTGTGTTGCCAGGTAAGCAGTGTGTTGTTCTTTTAGACGCCATCGCCGGCAAGCCGGCTCCTACAGTTTCGGTGCATGACCTGTAGGAGCCGGCTTGCCGGCGATGGCGTTTTCACTAACGACAAAAAACCTCAAACCGCCAATCGCGACGTCGAACCGATCACCTGTTCCAGCACGCTGAAATCGATCCACTCGCGCACATCGAACCGCCGTGGAATGAAGTCCCAGCGATGCAGGAAATCGGTGAAATCCTGCAGCGCTTCAATCGACCGCGCATCCAGGGTCGTGCGCAAACGCCGGTGCGCGTCTTCGCCATAAGCGGCGGCGACCCAGTACTCACTGGTATTGAGTTCCCGCGCCAGAAAGCGCCGGGTTTCATCCGGGTTGGCCCAGGCCCATTGCTCGGTGCGCAGCACGGTATCGACGATCTTCACGCTGGCGTCGAAATGTTCATAGAGCAGGTGTGTGTCCACGGTCAGCGTGCGTGGCGTGCCGTTGTTCGAGCGAATCAGCGGGTCCGGGTGCGAGCCGGTATCGACCACCACGTGCAGGCCGAATTCGTTCGCCAGGTGCACCGCGTGCGCACCCTTGAGGAAAATCGCGTCGATGTCGCCGCGCAGCAGGCCGATCAGTTCGTTGTTGCGTTTGCTCAGGCGCGTCACGCCGAGGCTGACTTCCGAGCCGTAGACATGCTGCTTCTGCTCATCGCTGTAAGTGCCGCCGTAGGGGTAATCCACCAGCTCGACGTCGGACACTTCCAGGCCTTCGAGCTTCAGCGCGTTCTCCAGGCCGCGCAGGGCCTGGGCGCGGGTGAAATCGATTTGCACGTTGGCCCATTTCGGCACGCCGAAGCGGCGGTTCTTCAGGTCGCGGATGGTTTTTACCCCGCTTTCCGCGGTGGTCAGGATCAACTGCACCTCGTCGCTCCAGGACAACCCCAGTACGCGGGTTTGCACGCCGCTGGCGTAGGCCCAGATGGCCGGGATGTTGCCGCCGTGGCGCACCGAGTTTTTCAGGTGGTGGTCGTAATGGGCTTCGCGAACCTCACGTTCACTGGACTCGCGCAAGGACTGGATATTGGTGCCGAACGGCAGAAAGGCTTCCGCCAGACGCCCGGACTGCACGGCGATGCCAAGCCCGGTGGGCACCGGGCTGTGGGTGTACCAAAGCGTATCGAGTGGTTTGCTCATAAGGGTCTTCAGTTCTAATCCATGAAACCTGGCGGGTTAGCCTGCCAGTGCGGTAGGTGTTTCGAGCAACGCTTGCAGCGGCCGTGGATCAATCCAGTCGCGCACATCGAAGCTTTTCGGGATGAAGCGCCAGCGATGCAGGAAGTGCGTGAAGTCCTGCAGGGCAGCGATGGCTTGCTCGTCGAGCCCGGTGCGCAGACGCAGGTGAGCGTCATCGCCATAAGCGGCGCTGACCCAGTACTCGCTGCTGTTGGTTTCCCGGGCCAGGTAGCGGCGGGTTTCTTCCGGATGGGTGTGGGCCCATTGTTCGGCGCGCAGCACCGAATCGAGAATCCCGGTGGCGACATCGAAATGCCGGTCCAGCAGGTTCAGGTCCACGGCCAGCGTGCGTGGGGTGCCGTTGTTGCTGCGAATCAGCGGCTCCGGGTGCGAGCCGGTGTCGATCACCGTGTGCAGGCCGAATTCATGGGCCTGGCGCGCCGCACTGGCACCCTTGAGGAAAATCGCATCGACCTCGCCGCGCAGCAGGCCCACCAGTTCCAGGTTACGGCCCTCGACCCGTTGCGCACTGACCGGCGTGCCGTTCACGGTCTGCACCTGCGGATCGCTGAAGGTGCCGTCATAACGGAAGTTGACCAGTTGTACGTCGCCGACTTGCAGGCCTTCCAGTTTCAGGGCGTTTTCCAGGCCGCGCAGGGCCTGGGCGCGGGTGAAATCGATCTGCGCGCCGGCCCAGTCCGGCAGGCCGAAACGCCGGCCCTTGAGGTCCTTGACGGTTTTGATGCCGCTGTCGGGACGGGTCAGAATCAGTTGCACTTCATCGGCCCAGGACAGGCCGATAACCCGGGTTTCCCGGCCTTGCGCACGCGCCCAGATCGCCGGGATGTTGCCACCGTGGCGCACCGAGTTACGCAAGGTGTGATCGAAATGCGATTCGCGCACGGCCTTGTCGGTGGACTCGCGCAACGACTGCACTTCGGTGCCGAGCGCACCGACGGTGTCTTGCAGCCAGCCTTTCTGCACGGCAATGCCGAGGCCGGTCGGGACCGGGCAGCGCGTGTACCAGAGGGTGTCGAGGGGTTGCGTCATCAATGATTCTCCCGCCGCGCTCAGGCGCTGGCCTTCAGATGGGTTTGCGGTTGGGCGGCAGGGCGCTGGTGCACCAGCGGCAGCACTTCCTGGCCGATGCGCAGGGCTTCTTCCAGGTGCGGATTGCCAGCGAGGATGAAGGTCGAGAAACCGGCGTCGCGGTATTCCGACAGGCGTTCGGCGATGTTCTGGTGGCTGCCCACCAGGCCGACGGTCGGCCCCGGTTTGGCCTTGGCGAAACCGGCCCACAGGTTCGGGCCGATGATCAGGTCATCGAAACGATCGACGTTCTGGTGGTAGGCCGTTTGCCGTGCACCACCGACCGAATCGGAACCGCTGGTAAAACCTTTGGCGACCACGCTGCTTTTGCCGTCGAGCTTGTCGAACTGGCGACGCAGATCCTTCCAGGCCTGCTCTTCGGTTTCCCGGGCGAACAGGTCGACGCGCAGGCCGAAGCGCACGCTGCGGCCCTGTTTGTCCGCCAGTTCGCGTACGCGCTCGATGTGCGGCTTGAGCTTGTCGATCGGCTCGGCCCAGTTCAGGTAAACGTCGGCGTGCCTGGCGGCGACATCCAGTGCCGCGTCGGAAAATCCGGAGAAGTACACACCGGGTTTGCGCTCGTTGTGCAGGCCGTGGGGCAGGGCGCCGTTCTCCAGTTGGTAGATGTCGCCGTCGTAGGAGAAGCGCTCGTTCTGCCAAAGGCCCTGGATGATGTCGAGGAATTCGCCGGTGCGTTTGTAGCGCTTGTCATGGTCGAGGAAGTCACCGTTGGCCCGCTGACTGGCCGGGTTGCCGCCGGTGATGATGTTCCACTCCAGGCGCCCGCGGCTGAGGTTCTGCAGGATCGCCGCTTGTTGTGCGGCGTAGGCCGGTAACGTCCAGGTGGCCTGGAAGGCGATCAGGAATTTGATCCGTCGGGTTTCACGGGCCAGCGCGGCGGCGGCGATCCATGGTTCCGGTCCGGTGGGTAGCAGGGCGCCTTCGAAACCGGCCAGTTCGGCGGCTTTCGCGACCTGGGCGATGTAGTCGATGTAGGTGAAATCGTCCGGCTCGCCGTTGGGCAAGCGGCCCGGTGCGATGTTGCCGGGGCGGTAGTCCGGATTGCCGCGGTTGTGTTTTTCGGTGGTCAACTGCGGACCATCGGTGCCCAGCGGCAGACGCCAGAAAAATTCAGTGCTCATGGGATGCTCCTGATTCAAGTACGCGTTGCGCCGCGCAATTGCGGGGACGCCTTGTCAGGGGGGATTGCAACGGACATGCCATGGTCGGCAGGGCGGGTTTTGGCCAGTGGGGGCGGGGGTTTGGTTGAGAGAGGTGAGGGGCTGAGGGCGGGAGTTGCTTCTGTGGCAGCAGTCCGGCAGCAATGGTTGTTCGGGGTGCAGCAGAGAGTTTTGTGGTGTTTCGGAAATTGCCATCGCCGGCAAGCCGGCTCCTACAGGTTATCGGTGACCTTGTAGGAGCCGGCTTGCCGGCGATAGCGGTTTTCGTCACGCCGGGGATGTGGCGACGATGTCGTCGATCGATGCCCCCGCTTCGGCGCTGCGCAAATAGGTCTGGTACAGCGCCGCATAGGCGCCACCCTGATCGATCAACTGGCTGTGCGGCCCCTGTTCCACCAGACGTCCCTGACGAATCACCGCAATGCGATCGGCATCGCGAATGGTCGCCAGGCGATGGGCGATGATGATCGCGGTACGGCCTTCGCACAGTCGGCGGAACGCGCGCTGGATGCGCCGTTCGGTGTGGATGTCGACCGCCGAGGTGGCTTCGTCCAGCACCAGCACCGCCGGGTCCGCGAGGTAGGCGCGCACCAGGCACACCAATTGCCGCTGGCCATGACTCAAGTGCCCGCCCAACGGCCCGACTTCCGTGTGGTACTGATGCGGCAGGCGCTCCAGCACTTCGTCCGCGCCCAGTTCACGGGCCGCAGCGATCAAACGGGCATCGTCAGCGTCGGGTGCGGCGAGGCGCAGGTTGTCGAGAATGCTGCCGCTGAACAACACGTTGTCCTGCAACACCACGCCGACGTTGCGCCGTAACGCTTGCTGGGTGAGTTCACGGACATCCACGCCGTCGAGTTTCACCGCCCCCGACTGTACCTCGTAAAAACGCGTCAGCAGTTGCACCAGCGTGCTCTTGCCATGGCCCGAGGGACCGACAATCGCCAGCACCTCACCGGCGGGAATGTGCAGGTCGAGGTCGTTGATCACCGGTGAAGCACTGCCGGCACCATAGGCAAACCGCACCCGTTCAAAACTCACTTCGCCCCGGGCCTTGCCCAATTGACGAGGGGTGGCGCTGTCGTTGATTTCCGGGTGCGTGTCGAGCAGCAGAAAGATCCGCTGCGCCGACGCCGAACCGGTGGCGTAGCGCTCGAACAGGTCCGACAGTTCCTGCAACGGACCGAGGAACAGGAACACATAAAACAGGCTTTCGGCGATCTGCCCCACGGTCACGTCCGCCTGCGCCAGCCCGTAAGCGCCCACCAGCAACAGCAGCGCCATGCCGGCGGAACTGAGCAGCGCTGTGAACGGTGCAAACCAGCTGGAGCGCAGGCTGCCGCGAATCAATGCCTGATTGAAGTCATCGAGCAGGCCGCGATAACGCCGCAGGTTCGGCGCTTGCCGGGCGCATTGCTGCAACATCCGCGCGCCGCTGACGCTCTCCACCAGATGCGCGGTGAAGCGGCTGCGGTTCTCCGCGACCTTGGCCCAGTTGCGCTGGGAAATGCGCTTGAAACTCCAGGTCGCCAGCACCAGCAGCGGCACCGTCGCCGCGAGGCTGAGGAAGAAGCGCGGGTCGATCCGCCACAGCATCACCGCGGCCAGGCCACAACGCAGCAGAGCGCCCAACAGTTCTGGCGGACCCTGGATCAGCAACGGTTCCAGCGCATCGACATCGCGGTCGGCACGGGAAATGATCCGCCCAGCCTTGGTCCGGTCGAAGTAGCTGACGCTCAGGCTCTGCACGTGAGCAAATACACGCACACGCAAGTCATTGAGCACGCGGATCGCTGCGCTGCCGGCGACGAACTGCGACACCCCGGCGAGCAGGAAGCGCCCGAGCCAGCTAGCCGCCAGCCCGAGTCCGAGCCACAGCACCAGACGCTCGTCCAGCAGCCAGTGATCGTTCTGCTGGATCAGCCCTCGGTCGAGCAGCTCACGCACGAACCACGGCCGCAGGAACACCGTGCACACCAGCAGCAGCTCAATGCCGATGACGCCGACAATGTGCCCGCGAATCGGCTTCAGCAGCGGCAGCAGTCGGCTGAACATGCTGCGGTCGAGGGCCTTTTTCGCGAGCATCTCTTCAATTTCGATATCGCTCAGGGCCTTGCCGGCGATTGGGTTAGCCATGGTCGATCCCTAGCAGGTCGCGGTAGTCCGGATGGGTATTCAGCAGTTCAGCGTGGGTGCCGTTGGCGACGATATGGCCGTCCTGGAGCATCAGCACGCGGTCCGCCAGGAGAATGGTCGAGAGCTTGCTGGAGATCACCAGCAAGGTGGTCGCCCGGCCCTGATCGCGGCGCAACTCGCGGATGTTGTTCAGTACCTGGCGTTCGCTGATTGCATCCAGCGCGCTGGTGGCGTCGTCCAGGCACAGAATATCCGGCGCGCCGAGCAGGGCGCGGGCCAGGCTCAGACGCTGGCGCTGACCGCCGGACAGCGTCACGCCGCGATCACCAAGCGGCGTGGCCAAGCCGTGTGGCAGGCGTTCCAGCACATCTTCGGCGGCGGCCAGGCGCAGGCCGTTGCGCAGCTGCTGATCGCTGGCATTGGGGTTGGTCAGGCGCAGGTTGGCGGCGAGGGTGTCGGAAAACAGGAAGCTTTCCTGCGGCACCACGTGAACCCGGCGCCGCAACTCGTCCAGATTCAAGTCGCGGATGTCCTGCCAGCCCGCGCTGTCCGAACCGAGCAGCAATCGACCGGAACTGACGTCGCTCAGGCGCGGCAACAGGCTGGCCAGCAGACTCTTGCCGGTGCCGGTGGCGCCCACCAGCGCGACGATTTCGCCCGGCTGCAAGGTCAGTGAGCAGTCATGAAGAATGTCTAGGCCACCGCCGGGAGCGCTGACATTGACGTGTTCGAGTTTCAATCCCAGTGGCGTGTCGGGGAGGGCGGCATGACCGCTGCGAATCGCGGCCGGCTCGTCCAGCAGCTGCCAGATGCGCCCGGCGCTGGAGCGCGCATCCGCGAAGGTCTGCATCACCCGGCCAATGCCTTCGATGCGGAACACCAGGGTGGTGGCGATCAGCAGCGACGTCACCAGTTCACCGATACCCAATTGTGCCGTGGCAACCAGGTGCGCGCCGTAGACCAGAATCCACACATGCCCCAGTGCGACGACGGCTTGCGGCAACGGGATCCGCGAGCTGGAATAGGCGAGGGCCTGGCGGGCGTGTTCGGCGAAAACCGCCACTTGTCCGGCGAAGCGCTGGATGCGGCTGTGTTCCAGGCCGAACGACTTGATCACCCGCACACCGCCGATGCCTTCGCTGAGGTCCTGATTGACCCGGTCGTAAGCCTCGCCGACCGCGCGGTCGAGGCTGACCAGACGTTCGGTCTGGCGCACGAAAATCCATAATCCGAACACCGTCAGCAACAACGGCACCAATCCCAGCAACGGGTCGTACCAACTCAGCAGGCCAACCGTCGCCAGCACCACCAGCGGGGTTTCCACCACCTGGCGCCAGAAGCTGATCAGCGCATCGCGGACCTTGTCGGCGTCACGGGTGGTGCGGGTGATCATCTCGCCCATGCCGTGTTGCCAGTGATAACCGAGGTGCAGGTTCTGCACCTGTTGCAGGATGCGTTCGCGCAGGCGTGTCAGCAGTTCCTGGCTGAGCACCAGCGACAACACGCTGGCGGCGTATTGCACCACGCCACGGCCGAACGCCACGGCGAGCATCAGCCACAACCAGTACCAGCCGAGGCTGGCGTCGAGACTGCCATCGGCCTGCCGCACCACCGCGCGACCGGCACTGACGTCATTGACCGCATGACCGATCAGCCATTGCTGCCAGACCAGCCCGAGGTTTACCGCAATGTACAACGCCGCCACCAGGGTGAAGCGCCAGGGCATCTCCCGGTAAATCGCCAGGCTGCGCAAGAGGGGGTGTTTTTCGATCATGAAAAAACTCTGTGAGGTGTGCGGACACGATCTCGACCCCGTAGGAGCCGGCTTGCTGGCGATGGCGTCTTTGGATGTTGCATCGATCTCGAGGACGCCATCGCTGGCAAGCCAGCTCCCACAGGTTTTGCGTGCATTCAAGCCGAACGCCGAACCCTTGTAGGAGCCGGCTTGCCGGCGATGGGGCCTTCGGATAATGCGTCGATTTTGAGGACGCCATCGCCGGCAAGCCGGCTCCTACGGGGGGGGGTTATCGTCCAGGGCTGGTCGCGCCTTGTTTTTCCTTGGCATTAAGGATCGCGGTGTATTCGCCCGGGTCGACGCCGTTGAGGTAGTAATTGCCGACATGGTGCAAACGCCAGCGGATCGGGTCGTGGGTGGTGTGGACCCGGGCATTGCGCCAGAAGCGGTCGAGGTTCCATTTGCTCAGCGACGAGCTGGCACCCAGCAGCGAGAAGATGTCGCTGGAGATCTTCAGCGACGCCGCATCGGAATGCGCGCGTGCAGTCGCCACCGACAGGATCAGTTCGTCCTGCAGTTCCTTGTTGTCCGGGTACAGTTCGTGCTGGTCGAACACCCGCGCCGCATCGCGCAGCAGCGATTGCGCACCGCGCAGGGCCACGGCGTATTCGCCGATCTGCTTGATGATGTGCGGCTCCTGATTGGCGTGATCGACGCCACTTTCCACCCATGGGCGGGCGTTGTGATTCAGGTACTCCACCGCCGCCGAGAGCGCGCCTTCGGCAATGCCGGTGTCGATGGCCGCGTGGAGAATCTGCGGGAAGGTCAGGCCCGTGCGTTTCATCGGCCCCTTGCGTTGGGAAACGAAGCCTTCGTCGAGTTCGATGTTGTCGAAAATCACCGTGCCACTGACCGAGTTTTTCTGGCCGAAGGCTTCCCAGTCATCCACCAGCGTCAGGCCCGGCGTGTTGCGATTGAGCAGCACCCCGGCACCGCCGTCATCGCTGGCGGCGGTCAGGGAAATCCATTCGGCCAGGTAAGAACCGGTGGAGTAGAACTTGCTGCCATTGAGGATCAGCTTGCCGTCGGCGCGGCGTTCGACGCGGGTCTTGAGGGCGAACTTGTTCTTGCCGCCAACTTCCGCCAGGGCATTGCCAAAGCGCTTGCCGGCCAGCACATCGCGGATCAGCCGGTCGCGGATGTCGTCGGCGTACCCGGTAAAAATCCCTCGCAGCATAACGTTATGAATTTGCAGCAACTGGCCGACACCACCGTCGGCAACCGAAATGATGCGTACGGTTTCGACGATGGTTTCCACCGAAGCGCCGAGCCCGCCAAACGCCTTGGGCACGCCGATCGCGGTCAGGCCGCTCTCGGACAACAGCTGCGCCTGACGCCGTGGCAGCTGGCCGTTCTGACTGGCGTCAGCGGCGATTTCGGCGATCTCCAGGGCGATTTCTTTCGCCACGGCGATGGCTTGCGCCTCGCTGTCCAGCAGGCGGATCGGCGCCTGTTCCGGAATCAGTTGTCCGGCGGGATTGTGTTCGACCTTGCTCATTGCTGTACCTCTGATCATTGATCCGATGATGTCCACGAAATCCGCACCCCCTGTAGGAGCCGGCTTGCCGGCGATTGGCCCTCAAGCCATGCGTCGATTTCGCCGACGCCATCGCCGGCAAGCCGGCTCCTACAGGGGATTTGTGTTTGTCTTCCGGGCGTTGAGAGCCCTTGAGCAAGTTCTGCGCCAATGGCTGGAACCCCCGCCGGGCAAGGGTTTGGGTGGGGTGGTGTTGCTGGGGAAGCAACGCTGCGCGGTCGACTGCTCGATCAGCAGCAGTCGCCGCGCAATGCTGTTGGCAGGTCAGCAATCGGCCGTCGATATCGGATGGTGTACGGGCGCAAAGCCCCGCAAACCGGGCCTTTCAGTTCTTGGCACGGGCGCTGCAATAGCTCCGGCAATAGTCACTTGCCCACCTCACGGAGCTGTCCATGACGCTAGCTGCCAAACAATCCCGACCCGCTGCCCCGGCTGAGCTGGAGCAGATCTGGTTCACCCGTTGCCCGGTGCCGACCGCCTCCGGCATCGCCTACAAGCTCGGCTGGCTCGGCGAAGAATTCGCCCCTGACGGCCTGCCGGTGTCGACCTTGCAGGAAGCCCGTCAACTGGGGCATCACCACTACGATCACGAGCTGCCGGGCCTGTTTCGCGAAGGCGGTAACGTGCCGGCATTGGCGGCGCGTGCGTCCGGTGCGCCGAGTCGCTTGATCGGCCTGACCTGGATCGAAGAATGGCAGACCATTCTGGTTCGCCCGGACTCCGGCATTCGCCGCCCGGAAGACCTCAAGGGCAAACGCCTGGCGCTGCCGGCCTGGGGCGAAAACCGTCCGGGCAGCATCGCTCGCGCCATGAGCCTGCATGGTTATAAAGGCGCGCTTAGCCTGGCCGGTCTGGGTTTCGATGACGTCGAACTGGTGGAAGTCGCCTTGCAGAACCAGGAGCAGGCGGCGAATCCCCAGGAAGGTTTGCAGCGCCTGTGGTCGGGACTCGATTACCTGGTGCGCGGTGAAGTGGATGCGGTGTATGTCAAAGGCGCGTCCGCCGCCGATGCGGCGCGTCGCCTCGGGCTGGTAGTGGGGATCGACCTCGACCTGATCGCCGAACCACGCTATCGCATCAACAACGGCACACCGCGTCCGATCACCGTGCACCAGAGCCTGCTGGACAACCATTTCGATCTCGTCGTGCGCTTCCTCGCGCAAACCCTGGCGGCCGCTGACTGGGCCGCCAACAACCGCGAGGCGTTGAACGGGATTCTCGAAGAAGAAACCCGTGCCGGCAGTGCCGGTGTCGCCGAAGCCTATCGCGGTGAATTCCACACCACCCTGGCGCCGGACCTGTCGGCACAGCGACTGGAGTTTCTCGATACGCAAAAGGATTTCCTTTACCTGCACGGCTTCCTCGAACGCGATTTTGCCATCGCCGACTGGGTCGATCCGCGCCCGTTGCAAGCCGCCCATGAACTGTTGGCCAAGCGCCGCGCCTGACTCTGGAGAATTGCCATGACCGTCCTCATCAACGAACAACTGATCAGCGAAGAACTGAAGAACTTCATCGACAAGGTGCTGATCGAGGCTGAAGAAGCCTTCACCGTGTTCCGTGAAACCAACACCATCACCGCCAACGGCACCGTCGGTTTCATCGAGCGTGTACCGGGCCAGGAACTGCTGGTGTCGGTGAACTACGGCGGCCCGTGGAATTATCGCAAGCCGCTGCAAGCCACGGTCACCGACTTCGAAGGCAAGGTGATCTACGGCAAGGGCAAGGGCGGGCTGGGCCGCTACACCAAACTGTTCCAGCAACACCCCGACGTCACCACCGTGTCCCATGTGCATTCACCGTACCTCGGCGCCTGGGCGCAAACCCATCGCACCCTGCCGTTCCACTATGTGCCGGTGCAGCGTTATCAGCTGGCCCGGGAGCTGCCGGTGTACATCGATCGTCGTCAGCAGGAAGTCGATTTCATCCTCGACAAGATCGCCGAGAACCCGTTCAACCTGGCGATTCTCGAAGCCAACGGCGGCTCTACGGTGTGGGGCAAACAGGGGCTGCGCGCCACGGCGGAATTCATCCTGCTGCTGGAGGAGGGCGCGCAACTGCAACTGCTCGCCGACGCCCTCGGCGGTTCCCGTGCCTACGGCCCCGGCGTGCTGACTCAGCAATGGAAAATGAGCGGCCTGTACGACAAAGCCACCGAACTGGGGCTGGTGCCCGCGATCGATCGCCGCAGCTAACAATCTCCAGGCCACCACCATCCCCTGTAGGAGCCGGCTTGCCGGCGATGGCGCCCGAAAGTTCACCGCAAAGTCAGAGGGCCTCATCGCCGGCAAGCCGGCTCCTACAAAGACCGTGTTTGCAGCGCCACCAGGTCGACACACATTCAAGGAACACACCCATGGCCGTAAAAATTCTCTGGTACCTCACCACCCCCGACGGCCCTTATCCGTGGGAACCCGAGGGCCGCTGGACCACCGATTTCGAACACTTGAAACAACTTGCCGTGGCCAGTGACCGTCTCGGCTACTACGGCTCGCTGCTCGGCTCCAGCCCCAACGAAAGCCTGGCCGTCTCGGCCGCCCTGATCGATGCCACCAAGCGTCTGCGATTCCTGGTGGCGCAACACCCCGGTGAACTGTCGCCAGCCGTGTTGGCCAAATGGGCGCTGACCTTCGATCAATTCTCCAACGGCCGCTTGCTGTTCAACGTGGTCAACGGCAATGACGCCGGCCTCGCGACCCTCGGAGTGCACTATCCCCACGACGAGCGCTACGACTTCAGCCTCGAATACTGGCGTGCCTTTCAGGGTTTCTATGCCGGCGACACGTCGGGCTTCGACGGCCAATACGTCAAGCTCGCTCCCCGTTCGCCGGGCGCGGCCAATCACCCGTTGGGCGGCTGGCACCCACCGAAGCAAAAGCCCGGCATCCCTCTGTGGGGCGCGGGCACCTCGGGGCCGGGCGTCGCGCATTCAGTGCAACTGCTCGACGTGTACCTGAGCTTCGCCAACACCCCGCCGAAACTCGGCGAAAAATTTCGCAAGGTCGCGGCGGAAGCGGCGAAAATCGGCCGCGAACTGACCTTCGGCACCCGCCTGCAAATCATCGTCCGTGAAACCGAGGAAGAGGCCTGGGCCCACGCCGAGAAACTCCTGCAACGCACTTCGCTGCAGACCGCGCGAACTGCCATCGAGCGGCAACTGCCCCCCGGCGAAACCCTGGAGAGTTTCCACAGCGACGACCCGCAAACCCAGCGCAACGTCGAGGCCATTCGCGCCGGCCGCCTGCCCAAGGCCCGGGACCTGGAAATCTATCCAAACGTCTGGCTCGGCCCGAGCCTGTTCGGCTTCAACATCCTGGGTCCAGCCGCCGGCACCTACCTGGTGGGCAGCGCTGAACAGGTCGCCGAGCGCATTCGTGAATACGAAGCCCAGGGCACGTCGGCGTTCATTCTGTCCGGGTTTCCGTTGATCGATGAAGCGCACCGGGTGGCTGATCTGCTGTTCCCGCTGCTCGATCTGGATCACGGTTTCGAAGTACCGCGCCTGGGCGCCAGCACCCCTGCGCCGCAGCGTGCGGCTGCGGTTGAGACAGTCTGAGGAGACAGCGATGAACGAATATTCCCGTCGCCGTTTCCTCGGCAATGGCCTGGCCGTCGGTAGCGGCCTGTTGCTCGGCAGCAGCCTGCTCAGCGGGTGCGACAGCGGGGCGTCAGTCAGTGGCGCCGCTGCCTTGTCCAGCACGCCGGTGCACGGTGGCCGCCTGCGGGTCGGCATCATCGATGGCGATCAGTCGGGCAACCTCGACGCGCACAAACCGGTGGGCGGCGGGATCATTCGCGGCTGGGCGCTGTACAGCAAGTTCTGGGAATGGAACACCGACGTCAGTACCCGGTTGGCCCTCGCCGAGTTCGCCGAACCGAATGCCGACGCCAGCGCCTGGACCATCCGGATCAAACCGGGCCTGGAGTTCCATCACGGCAAGAGCATCGGCGCCGATGACATGCTGTTCTCGATCCTGCGCCTGACCGACCCGAAACTGGCGTCACCGTTTGCCGGCCTGGTGGGGGCGATCGACCGCAACGCGTTGCGCAAACTGGATGCGCGCACCATCGAAATCCGCTTCAAGGAAGGCCAGAGTTTTTACCCGCTGGATGAAACCCTGATCAGCTTCGGTGGCATCGTTCCCACGGATTACGACCCGATCAGCAACCCGGTCGGCGCCGGGCCCTACAAGCTCAAGAGCTTCATTCCCGGCCAGCGCTCGCTCTATCAACGTTTCGAGAATTACTACAAGCCCGGCCAACCCTACGCCGATGAACTGGAGATCATCGAGTTCAAGGACCAGGTGTCCCGCGCCGCCGCCCTGCGCGCCGGGCAGATTGACGTGGCCAGTGGCGTGCAGGCCGAACACAGCGCACTGCTCAAGGCCGATTCGCGGCTGAAGCTGTACGCGTCGCCAAGCACTTCGTTTACCGGCTTCAACCTGAACCTGGCCAAGGAGCCGTTTCAGGACCAGCGGGTGCGCCAGGCGTTCCGCCTGCTGGCCGACCGTCGCGAGTTGGTGGATCGCGGCCTCAATGGTTTCGGGCGCATCGCCAATGACCTGTATTCGCCCCACGACCCGACCTACAACCACAGCATTGCCCAGCGTCCCTACGATCTGGAGCAGGCGCGTTCGCTGTTGCGCCAGGCTGGCCAGAGCGACCTGCGGGTTGAGCTGACCACCACGCCGGGGCCGGGGGTGAACGCGGCGCTGGTGTTTGCCCAGCAGGCGAAAAAGGCCGGGGTCGAGATCAAGGTCACCCAGGTCGATGGCTCGGTGTTCAACGGCCCGCAGCGGGAAAACTGGTTGCTGTCGCCGAGTTCGACACCGGCCCGGGGATTCCTCGCGTCGGCGTTGCACAACGATGCGCCGCAAGCGATCTACAACCGCAGCAATTTCCACGATGAGCGCTTCAGTGCGTTGTATCGCCAGGCGCTGGCGCAACCGGATCTAGAGCAACGCAAAGTGCTGGTGCATGAAGCGCAGAGCATTCAACACGAACGTGGCGGCCTGCTGATCTGGGGCTTCAACGATGTGCTGGATGCGGCATCGGTGCGCGTGGGTGGATTGCAACCGGAACAGACGACGTTTGCTTCCTGGCGCTTCGACGAGATGTGGGTGAACCATGCCTGAGCCCACCTGCAAGGAACCGCGCACGCCGGCCTGGTTGTCGTGGTTCGTCGGGCGGCTGGGTTACGGCCTGCTCACCGCGTGGGTGATCAGCCTGGTGGTGTTCATTGCCACCCAGGCGCTGCCCTCCGATCCGGCCCGGGTGATTCTCGGGCCTGATGCGCCACTGGAAAGCATCCTGACCCTGCAACGGCAACTGGGTCTGGACCGACCGATCCTCGAGCAGTATCTGCGCTGGCTCGGCAACGCCCTGAGCGGCGAACTTGGGATCTCACTCGACTCCAACGCACCGGTCGGCAGCCTGCTGTTCGGCCGTTTTGGCTACACCCTGGCGTTGTTGGCCGGGGTGATCGTCGTGGTGGTGCCGGTGGCGTTATTGCTCGGCGTTGCCCTGGCGCTGCGGCGTGACAGCCGGCTGGATCGCTGGAGCCTGTCGCTGCTGATCTTCCTCAAGGCGACGCCGGGTTTTCTGTTGGCCATCGGCCTGGTGTTGCTGTTTTCCATGCCGAACATGGACCTGCTGCCCGCTGTATCGATCCTCGATCCGGACAAATCGCTGCTGCGCCAGTTGCCGTTTCTGGTGTTGCCGGTGCTGGCCTTGAGTCTGTCGGCGATGCCGTACCTGACGCGCATGGTACGGGCCTCGATGATCGAGGCGCTGGAGTCCGATTACGTGGTCGCCGCCCGGCTTCGCGGCATTCCCGAGTGGCGCATTGTCTGGCGCCACACTTTGCCCAACGCACTGATCCCGGCCATTCAAGGCGTGGCGCTGACCTTACGCACGCTGATCGGCGGTGCGCTGCTGGCCGAGGTCATTTTCAGTTATCCCGGCATCGGCACCTCGTTGAATTCGGCGATCCAGATGCGCGATCTGCCGATGATCCAGGCCATTGTGCTGGTGATCACCTTGGGCGTGGTGTTGATCAATCTTCTGGCAGACCTGTTGACCGTGCTGCTCACCCCGAAGCTGCGTACCGCGCGCCGGGTGACCATGATCCAGCGCAACCGCCGGGGCATTCAGCCCTGGTGGCGCCGTTCCCAATCCAAGGCGCCCTGAGAGGTGATGCATGACTGATTCCCGACGTTCACGCTGGCGCGTATGGCTGGCGGAACCACAAACGCGCAAGGGCGCGCTGATCACTGCGCTGGTGGTGACGCTCGCGTTATTTGGCCCCTGGCTGGCACCCAACAGTCCGACGGAAATGCTCGGCCCGGTATACGGCGCGCCTGTCAGCGGGGCGTTGCTGGGCTATGACTTTCTCGGGCACGACGTGGTCTCGCGCCTGCTCAGCGGTGGCCTGTCGGTGTTGTGGATGTCGGTGGCGGCGGCGTCGATCGCATTGCTGGCGGGCAGCACGCTGGGCTTGTTGGCGGGGTTCTCCCGGCGTCGGCTCGATCAACTGATCACCTGGCTGGCGGATGTGTCGCTGGCCTTTCCCGACCTGATTCTGGTGCTGTTGATCGTTTCGATGCTCGGCCGCGCGCCTTGGTTGATCGTGCTGACCGTGGCCATCGCCTTCACCCCCGGCGTGATTCGCCTGGCCCGTGGCAGTGCGGTGGCGGTGGCGGGGCAGGAGTTCGTCGAGGCGGCGCAGATGATGGGTTATTCGCGCCGACGAATTCTGTTCCGCGAGATTCTGCCGAACATCCTCACGCCGTTGCTGGTGCACTTCGGCAACATGCTGACCTGGGGCGTGGGCATGCTCTCGGGCCTGAGTTTTCTCGGGTACGGCGTGGCGCCACCGACGGCCGACTGGGGGTTGATGATCAATGAGAACCAGGCCGGTTTGCTGGTGCAGCCGTGGGCGGTGCTGGCCCCGGCGATCCTGATCGGCGTCTTCGCCTACGGCACCAATATCCTGGCCGAAGGCATCGGCCGCAGCAGTTCACGGATCGGGGAGAAACAGCCATGAACGCAATTGCCGGGATCGATTCCCGCCAGTCGCAGACCACTGCGGGGGTGTTGCAGGTTCGGGATCTGCGCGTCGAGCTGGCGGGGCAGGTCGATGTGTTGTCCGGGGTGTCGTTCAATCTTGAGGCGGGCGAGATCCTTGGGTTGGTCGGCGAGTCCGGCTCCGGCAAAACCACGCTGGCCACGGCGTTGCTCGCCCATGCCCGGCGCGGGGCACGGATTGTCGGCGGGCAGGTTGAGGTGGCGGGGCAATCGTTGCTGACGCTGGAGGGCGAAGCGCTGCGCCTGGCCCGTGGCAGCCTGATCGGTTACGTCGCCCAGGACCCGGCGACGGCGCTGAACCCGGCGCTGCGCATCGGCAGCCTGCTGCGTGAAACCCTGGGGGCGCATCAGATTGAACTGGACCGTGCAGGGCAGGAGCAGCGCATCGTCGATACGCTGCGTGATGTCGGCCTGCCCGACGACGCTGCGTTTCTGCGGCGCTTTCCTCATCAACTGTCCGGCGGGCAGCAGCAACGGGTGATGCTGGCGCTGGCGTTTGTCCTGCGCCCGCAGTTGATCGTCCTCGATGAGCCGACCACGGCGCTGGATGTCACTACTCAGGCGCACATCCTCGCGACCTTGCGCCGGTTGTGCAAAAGCCTCGGCGTGGCGGCGGTGTACGTGTCCCATGACCTCGCGGTGATCAAGGACCTGGTGGACCGGGTGATGGTGATGTACGCCGGGCGACTCGTCGAAATCGCGAGCCGTGAGGCGCTGTTCCATCGGCCGGCGCATCCATACACCCGAGGCTTGCTGGCGGCGATTCCCGATGTGGCGCAACGGCGCGATTTGCAGGCCATCCGCGGGCACGCCCCGGCGCCGGGTCAGCGAGCGCAGGGGTGTGCCTTTGCGCCTCGGTGTTCGCGCCGCGCGGCTGAATGCTCGCGGGTCGAACCGGCGTTGCAGGACTTGTCTTCACAGCAGCGAGTGGCGTGCCTTGATCCGCATCTTCAGGCCTTGCAGCTGGTTGCCCAGACGCCGGTGTCGCCCGTCGACCTGCGGGTGGAACGGGCGCCACTGCTGGAGATCAAGGACCTGAACGTGGCCTATGACCGCCAGGTGCTGTTCGACGTTTCGCTGCGCGTCGCCGCAGGGGAATGCCTGGCGCTGGTAGGCGAATCCGGCTCCGGCAAGACCAGCCTGGCCCGGGCCATCGCCGGGTTGGGGGAAAATGCCGAAGGCGAGGTGCACTATGCGGGCGAGCCGCTGAGTTTGTCGGCGCGCCGGCGTGACGGGCGGCAACGGCATCAGATTCAGTACATTTTCCAGAACCCTTACCGGGCGCTGAACCCGCGTCAAACCGTGTACCAGACCTTGAGCGCGCCGCTGCAGCACTTCTTCGGCATCAAGGGCAACGTCGCACGCCAGCGTGTGGAGGAAGTGCTGAAACGGGTTTCGCTGCCGGCATCGGTGGCGCAGTTGTATCCGCACAGTTTGTCCGGCGGCGAGCGTCAGCGCGTGGCCATCGCGCGGGCCCTGGTGTGTGAACCGAAACTGCTGATCTGCGACGAAATCACCTCGGCGCTGGACGTGTCGGTGCAGGCTTCGATCCTGGCGTTGTTGCGCCAGTTGCAGCTGGAAGGGCTGACGCTGCTGTTCGTCACCCACGACCTCGGCGTGGTCCGCGCGATTGCCGACCGGGTGTTGGTGTTGAAGGTGGGGCGGGTGGTGGAGCAGGGGTGGGTGGACGATGTGCTGGATCAGCCGCATGCGGCGTATACGCGCACGTTGCTTGAGAATTCGCCGACGTTGGGCGCATAGACGGCTCACCCGCAATTCGTTGGTGAATGTTATGCCGCCATCGCCGGCAAGCCGGCTCCTACAGGGGATCGGGTTTCAAATTGTAGGAGCCGGCTTGCCGGCGATGGCGATCAAACAGACACATTCAGATCTGAATTTTGACTACGGCCATCCCTTCTGCGCACTAGCCTTGTGTTTCTCGCAAAAACACAGGAGGGCAATGGAATGCCCAATCTTCCCCACGCCAAAAACCTGCGCGCCGGGCGCTATTCCGAATCCGGGCAAATCTACCTGTTGACCGCTGTCGTCCAGCATCGCGAACCCTTGTTCACTGATTTGCGAACTGGGCGGTTATTGGTGCGAGAGTTTCAGAATGCGCAAGCCGAGGATCTGATTGAATCTCTGACCTGGGTCATCATGCCCGATCATTTCCATTGGCTGGTGGAGCTCAAAAAGTGCACGTTGCCAACGTTGATGCGTGGCACTAAATCTCGCAGTGCGCGGATGATCAATGCCCACCTCGGACGTTCCGGGCGCCTGTGGCAAAAAAAACTTTCACGATCGGGCGATCCGGCGGGAAGAGGATTTATTGGCAGTGGCGCGTTATGTCATCGCCAACCCGGTACGCGCGGGACTCGTCAGGTACGCACGCGATTACCCGTTGTGGGATGCGAAATGGGTGTAGTCGGGATTTTGTTGGCGGTAGTTATGCCGCCATCGCCGGCAAGCCGGCTCCTACAGGAGCCAGCTTGCTGGCGATAGCGTCGGTGGCCGTTACGCGGTTACGCCGCCCGCGCCTTGCGCCGCCGCGCTTCCTCACGCACCGCCGGGATGATCCAGCGGCCGTAATCGACGGTGTCGTAAAACGGGTCATACCCGCGATTGAGGAAGGTGGTCACGCCCAGGTCGACGTAATCGAGCAGAGCCTGGGCCACGGTTTCCGGAGTGCCGACCAAGGCAGTGGTGTCGCCGTAGGCGCCGACGGCGGTGGCGGTGGGCATCCACAGGGCGCGGTCGTGGCGGTCGCCCAGCGCGGCGGCGGCGAGCAAGCGTTCCGAGCCGGTGCCCTTGATGCGTTTTTGCCAGGGGCTGCCGGCCGCGAACTGCGGGTTGGCCTTGATCTGTTCGAGAATCTGCTCCGCTCGTTGCCACGCCAGCTCCTCGGTCGCTCCCAGAATCAGGCGCACGGACAGACTGACCCGCGGCGCCTCGACGCCAGCCGCACTCGCCGCCGCGCGCAGTTTGCCGATCTGCTCGGCCACGCCGCTCAACGGTTCGCCCCACAATGCATAGAGGTCCGCGTGCTTCACCGCGATCTGATAGGCGATGTCGGAAGACCCGCCAAAGGAAATCGGGATGTGCGGTTGCTGCAACGGCTTGACCGGCGAGAAGGCACCCTTGATGTTGAAATACTGCCCTTCAAAATCGAACGGTTCTTCCGCTGTCCAGGTGCGACGCACGATCTCCAGGTACTCATCGGTGCGCTTGTAGCGCTCGGTCTTGTCCAGCAGGAAATCGCCTTCCTGCGGCTCGGCGGTGATGCCGGTAATCGCGTGCAGACGGATGCGTCCGCCGCCGGTGGTGTGATCCAGCGTGGCGAAGGACCGGGCGGCGACCGTGGGCGCGGTGAGACCCGGACGGTGAGCGATCATGAAACCCAGGCGCTCGGTGTGCGCCGCGGCGTAGGCGGCGATCTGCAAGCTGTCGGCGCTGCCGGGGCCACTGGCGATCAGCACCCGATCGAACCCGGCGTGTTCATGGGCGCGGGCGTGCTGGCGGATGAATTCCAGATCGAAATCCGGGCTGCGGATGCCACGGGTCTCGGACCACTGGCGGGGGAAAATCATGCCGACGAATTCGATGGACATGGCGTGCTCCTGATATGAAACGGTTGATCCAGATACCCCTGTAGGAGCCGGCTTGCCGGCTCCTGCGCTTATCGCATCAGGCACCCGCCGGACCGTTGGCGGACCGCAGCTCCAGGGGGGCTGGCGCGGGACGACTCAGCTCGACGCGCTCGCTGCGAAAGTGCGGCAGGATGTGCTCGCCAAGACGGTAGGCTTCTTCCAGATGCGGATAGCCGGCGAGGAAGAACAGGTCGATGCCGAGGGCGTTGTACTCGCGAATCCGTGCCACGACATTTTCATAGCTACCCACCAGCGCACAGCCCGGCGGAATGCCGATGTAGCCGAAGCCGGTCCAGACATTGGGATAGATGAAAAAGTCATCGAAGCCCTGGGTTTCGGCCTTCTGCGCGAACTCGTTTTCGTAGCTGAGCTTGCGTGCGGTCCTCAGGCCGGCGTGGGCCGCCACGGCCTTGACCGCGCCTCGGGCAATGCCCTCGTCGAAGAAACGCTTGGCTTCGGTGCGGGCCAGCTCTTCGGTTTCGCGGGTGATGACGTCGATCGACAAACCAAAGCGAATGTCGGTGCGACCGTACTTCAAGGCGCGTTCACGGATGTCGGCGATCAGCGCGGCAATTTCGTCCGGGTGTTCGGCGCGCATCAGGTAGAAGTCGGCGTGCTTGGCCGCGAATTCACGGGCCGGAATCGATGAGCCGGCGGTGCAGATCACTGGCAGCTCGGCCTTCTTCAACGGCCCGCGCAAGCCACCGCCTTCGGCCTTGTAGAACTTGCCGTCGTAGTGGAAGTTCTCGTTGTGCCAGTAACCCCTGACCACGTCCATGAACTCGATGGCGCGCTCATAACGCTCGTCGTGATCACTGAAATCGCCGATCTGACGCTGAATCGCATCCGAGCCGCCGTTGATGATGTTCCACACTAGGCGGTTGCCGGTGGCGCGCTGATAGGTGGCCGCCTGCTGCACCGCCACCCACGGCGTGTAGTGATAGGGCTGGAACGCGGTGACGAATTTCAGCGTTCGGGTTTCCCGGGCCAGTAACGAGCAGACCGTCCACGGCTCTTCGCCCGAAGGCGCGTTAACCATCAGCGCACCGCCGAAGCCGTTGATTTCCGCAGCCCTGGCGATCTGCCCCAGGTAGTCGATGTAGGTGAAGTGGTCGCCCACGCTGAACCCCGAAACCGCCCCGGTGCTCGGGCCGCCACGGTGCCAGTCGCCGCGATTGCGCGGGTCGCCGGGCAGGAACTGGGTTTCGCCATGCAGAGGCAGGCGGGTGAAGAATTCGATGCTCATGAGAAGGCCTCCGTCTTACTGCACGCTAGGGCTGCAGATCGGGGTGATGGGCTGGTCGTTGATCACCTTGTGCGCGAACGGCACCGAGTCCTTGAGCGAGGCGTTGACCGTTTCGCTGTGGCCCAGGCCTTTGTAGAGATGGCCTTCGACCACCGAGCCGGTCTTGCAGGCGTCCTGCATCAGTGCAACCTGGGTCGAGGCGGCCGGGGTTTTGTCCTCGGCGCCGGTGCCAATGAAAATCGGCTGGGCCAGTTTCAGGGTCGGGTAGGAGACCTGTTTTTGCCATGCAGCGAGCTGGTCGCCCTTGTAGTCTTTTTTCGCGTTGGCCGGGGTCAGGCCGACGCCGATCACATCGCTGACCAGTGCGGAGAGGCAGCTGGTACGCGCCTGTTCGAACAGCGGCAGGGCCTTGTCGGTGTAGAAGTCTTTCGGGTTGATGCTCGGGTCGTATTGCTGGGCGGCGAGCAGGGTGTAGAAGCCGTAGGCGAGCGACGCATCGACTTTGTTTTCGTCCTGTTCACCGACGTTTTTCGCGCCGACGGTATAGATCACCCCCGTACCGATGCTGCCTTTGACGCCGAGGTCCGGCGCGTAGGTCGGGGCGTAGGCCGCCGAGGCGAAGGCACCAGCGCCACCCTGGGACTGACCGACGATCAGCACTTTGTTGGCCAGCCCCGGAACGCCCGCGACCACAGCTTTGGCCGCGTCGAGAATGCCGTAGGCGGCCATGCGGTTGTTCAGCAGCGGGTGGCCGCCGGGGACGCCGAGGCCCTGATAGTCGGTGGCGACGATGGCGTAGCCTTCATCCAGCCAGCGGCTGAGGTATTGCACATCGCGGTACGAACGCCCTTGCCAGGACGGCGCGCACACGTCCGCCACACCGACGGTGCCATGGCCCCAGCTCGCGACCGGCCAGCCACCGGCAGGCGCCTTGCCTTTGGGCAGGAACAACGTGCCCGAGACCACGATCGGCGTCTTGTTGTCGATGCCGTCGGTGGAGGTGTAGAGAATCCGTTGTGCACTGGCGGCATTGGGCAGGCTCAGGGTTTTCTCCAGCGGCTCACTGCGCAGCAGTTTGCCCGGCGTGGCCGGAATCACCTCTTTCCAGGTGTAGAACGCCGAGACACGGCCATCGCCTTGTTGCGGGTCGGGTTTGGGGGCGTGCGTACCCGCGGCCAGGGCGCTCATGGACAGCGCCAGAACACTCAGACCGAACACGAATTTTTGCGGCAGTTTCATCTGGATTTCCCTAATCATGGATTGTTGCTGACCTGGCCGCGCAGGGCTGGCCAGTAGTCAGTGAGTTTCAGATCGATCAGCGCCTGGTTGGTGAAACCGGTGGCCAGCGAAGGGGTGATGTCGTAGGTGTCGCGAATCAGGTGATTGGCCAGGGCATAGGCGGTCAACGCCTGGTAGTGGGCCTTTAGTTGCTGGTCGCTTTTTGGCGCCCAGCGGTCTTTCCAGGCCACGGGGTCGTTCTGGTCGTCGCGGCGCAGCACGCTTTCGGCGGTGCCGGCGCGGGAGGAGAGTTGGTAGTAGGCGTCCTGGTTCTGTTCCTGGGAAATCCACCACGCGGCTTTGATCCACGCGGTCGCGAGCAACTGGGTGATGTCCGGGTGTTGCGCGACAAAACTGTCGGTGCCCCAAAGGTCGGAGACCAGGCGCCAGTCGTTGGCGCCTTGCTTGGTTGACCAGATGATCTTGCCGACGCCTTTGTCTTCCAGCGCATAGGCTTCGCTGAGCAGCACCGCTGCATCGACCTTGCCGGCGGACACGGCCGCTGCACCGACTTGTGGGTTGAGGTTGGCGATCTTGAAATCGTCGAGTTTCAGGTGCTTGCTGGCGAGGAAGTTGCTGAACGCGAACTCCCACGGACGACCGCGGTGCAGGGCCAGGCGTTTGCCCTTGAGGTCTTCGATGCTGTTGGCGCTGGAACCGGCGGGCACCACCAGGTAGATGTTGTTGCCGCTGCCTCCGGGCACGATCAGCTTGCCCGGAACGCCACCCGCCCCGGCGATTACCGAAGGCAGGTCACCGCGCACGGCGAAATCGATGCTGTTGTTGCTGAAGCCTTCGTTGATCTGCGGTCCGGCGCCAGCGTGGGGCAGGGCGATCCAGTCGAGCTTCACGCCGCGTTGCGCCAGTTGCTGTTCAAGCCAGCCGTCCTCGATCACCCGCCCGGCGATCCCGCCGAATACCGGCTTGCCACCCTGCGTGTACGCGACGATGGCGATCTTCACCGACGCCGGAACCTGTTCAGCCAGCGCCGTGGCACTGAGCATTAACCCGGTCAAGGCGACCAGGCTGTTGCGCCAGAAACGTTTCATAGCAATCTCCCTAAATGACCAAACCGGCATTGTCGAAACTCAATCTCTGTAGGAGCCGGCTTGCCGGCGATGAGGCCATTGGGCCCTGCGGCGAACTTGCGGACGCCATCGCCAGCAAGCCGGCTCCTACAATGGTTTTGCGGCATACCAATGCTGCTGCGTTGCAAACACGGTCCCTGTAGGAGCCGGCTTGCTGGCGATGAGGCCATCAAGCCTTGCGGCGAACTAGCGGACGCCATCGCCGGCAAGCCGGCTCCTACAAGGTTTTGCGGTGTACCGATGCTGCTGCGTTGCAAACACGGTCCTTGTAGGAGCCAGCTTGCTGGCGATGAGGCCTTCAAGCATGGCGGCGAATTTGCGGACGCCATCGCCAGCAAGCCGGCTCCTACAAGTTTTGCGGTGCACCGAGGCTGCTGCGTTGCAAACACGGTCCCCCTGTAGGAGCCGGCTTGCTGGCGATGAGGCCATCGACCCTTGCGGCGAACTTGCGGACGCCATCGCCGGCAAGCCGGCTCCTACAAAAAAATTTCGGTGTGCCTGAAAGGGAGAGAGCAGATTGCATGCCAGCGTCTGAAAAACAGTCTGCAGGCCTTGCCGGATAAGGGTTTCAGGGCGAGGAGAGGGTGCGGCACGAACAGCCCGCTGTTGATAGGCAAGCAGACCAATGCGTCCCCATTGCTGCTCCAGCAGCAGGCTGGAAGCAATCACATCGCATATGGCTTATAGGTATATATAAATACTAATTAAGAATTTTTTAGTCTAAACAACTTCATGCACTATTGATCACGCGCTTTTACTGCCAGGAATGCACCATGTCGCTGATCACTCACCCAAACGCTCGCGAATTGACCAAGTCGGTGCGGGCCACCGTCCTGGTGTTCAAGGACCCGCGCTCCCAGGAATTGCTCAGTCGCATCGAGCGCCTGGCGCCCAGCGAAGCCAACACGCTGATCATTGGCGAAACCGGCACCGGCAAGGAATTGGTCGCCCGGCATATCCATCACCTGAGTCGTCGCGGCCGCGAACCTTTCGTGGCAGTGAACTGCGGTGCGTTTGCCGAAACCCTGGTGGAAAGCGAATTGTTCGGCCACGAAAAGGGCGCCTTCACCGGCGCCACGACCAGCAAGGCCGGTTGGTTCGAAGCGGCCAATGGCGGCACATTGTTCCTCGACGAGATCGGTGATCTGCCGCTGAACATGCAGGTCAAACTGCTGCGCGTCCTGCAGGAGCGCGAAGTGGTGCGCCTCGGCTCGCGCACGCCGATCCCCATCAACGTCCGGCTGGTGGCCGCGACCAACGTCAACCTCGCGGACGCCGTGGTCGCCGGGCACTTTCGTGAAGACCTGTTCTACCGTCTGCACGTCGCCACCATCCGCCTGCCACCGTTACGCGAACGGCCGGGCGACATCCTGCCGCTGGCCGAATTTTTCCTCGAAGAACACTGCCAGCGCCTCGGTTACAACCGCGCGACATTGAGCATCGAAGCCGAACGCAAACTGCTGGAACACAGCTGGCCAGGCAACATCCGCGAACTGGAAAACTCCATCCACCACGCCTTGCTGGTGTGCCGAAATCAACGGGTGGCCCCGGCGGATCTGCACCTGGTCGACATGCGCTCCTCGGGCATCCGCCAGGAACAGGCCGCGCAGACGAACCACGGTATCGCCGGCCCGGTGGACCTGGAATCGGCCCTCAATGCGTTGTTCGAACAGAACATTCCGGACCTTTACGAACACATCGAAGAAACCATCTTTCGCGCCGCGTACCGGTTCTGCCATGGCAACCAGTTGCAGACCGGGCGCCTGCTCAACATCAGCCGCAACATCGTCCGGGCGCGGCTGGAAAAAATCGGCGAATTGAACAAGACATTGACGGTGCAAGAGTAGCCATTCGTTCACCGTCGCTTCATCCCTGATCCGTCCACCCACAGCGAGCATTTCATGGCAACTCCCTACAAGCGTTCAGCGTTGACACTTCTGGCGGCATCCCTGGCAGCGGTGAGCGCATTGCTCAGCCCCGGCGCGCAGGCTGAAGGCAAGATCAGCATCGCCCAGCAATTCGGTATCGGCTATCTCATCCTGGATGTGGTTCGCGATCAGCAACTCATCGAGAAACACGGCAAGGCCGAGGGCCTGGATATCAAGGTCGACTGGAACAGCATCTCCGGTGCCACGGCGATGAACGAAGCGCTGCTGGCCGGCGCGCTGGACGTGGTGTCGGCCGGCGTGCCGCCGATGCTGACCATCTGGGACCGCACCAAGGGCAAACAGAACGTCAAGGCCATCGCCTCCCTGGGCTCGATGCCCAACTACCTGCTGACCAACAACCCGAACGTGAAGACGCTGAAGGACTTCTCCGAAAAGGATCGCATCGCTGTGCCGGCGGCCGGGGTAGGGTTCCAGTCGCGTACGTTGCAGATCGAAACGGCCAAGCAATTCGGCAATGACCAGTACAAGAAATTCGACGACATCTCGATCAGCCTGGCGCACCCGGACGCGACGTCGGCGCTGATTGCCGGTGGTTCGGAGATCAACTCACACTTTTCCAGCCCGCCGTTCCAGTACCAGGAACTGCAGAACCCCAACGTGCACAAAGTGTTGAGTTCGTATGACGTGCTGGGTGGTCAGGCGACGTTCAACGTGCTGTACACCACCGAGAAGTTCCACGACGAAAACCCGAAAACCTACAAGGCGTTTTACGACGCCCTGGCCGAAGCGGAGAAGATCATCAAGGCCGACAAAGCCGCTGCGGCACAGACCTACATTCGCGTCGAGCAGTCGAAGCTGCCGCTGTCGCTGGTCGAAACCATCGTCAACGATCCCGAAATCAACTTCACGGTGGTACCGCAGCGCACGGCGGTCTATGCCGAGAAACTGCAGGAACTGGGCGTGCTGAAAAACAAGGCGGATAGCTGGAAGGATTATTTCTTCGAAGAAGCACATGCCGGTGCCGGTAGCTGAAACAACACAACCCCTTGCCGTCGATGGTGTCCTTGAATGCGCCGCAAGGTTTGAGGGCCTCATCGCCAGCAAGCTGGCTCCTACAGGACCGTGTTTGTCCGATGAAAAGGTTTCAAACCGCAGGGCCGATCCATTTGGTGACGGTTGGGGCCTGCCATTGTTCGAGTGCGTCGATCAGGGCGGCAGGGTCCGCGTTGAGGATCAGCATTTCGCTGTGCTCGGTTTTCATGAAACCTTCTTTCACCGCATGGTCGAGCAGGCTGCGCACCGGGTTGAAGAAGTCGCCGATGTTCAGGCAGGCCACGCCTTTTTGGTGTTCGCCGAGTTGCGTCAGGGTCGCGGCTTCGAACAACTCTTCAAACGTGCCCAATCCGCCGGGGAGGGCGATGAAGGCGTCCGCCGACTCACTCATGCGTGCCTTGCGGCTGCGCATGTCTTGCGTGACTTCGTGGCGGGTCAGGCCACGGTGCAGATGCCCGAGGTCAAACAGCAGGCGGGTAATGATGCCGACCACTTCACCGCCCTCGGCGAGCACGGTGTCAGCCATCACGCCCATCAAACCCTTGTCGGTGCCGCCGTAGACCAGTTGGATGCCGCGCTTTGCGATCTCGCGGCCGAGGGCCTGGGCGCCTGCCACGTAGTCGGGGTTGAAGCCGTGGTTGGAGCCGGAGAAGACGGCGATGCTGCGGAGTGGGGAAGAGGTGGACATTGGATTTTCCGGGGTGTGAAAAATGCCCAATGATGCGATGTGAGCGTGGAGGCGGACAGGTCCATAAGTTGGGTGATTGATTGGGCCATGAAGTTGGGCGGCGGTTTCAAAAACGCCACAAAACCTGTAGGAGCCGGCTTGCCGGCGATAGCGTCCTCGAATTCCCCTCACATCAACGCCAGTATCCGTTTCCCCAACCGCTCGGCAGTCTCCTCCGAATCAACATTGGCAAACCCCAGCAGCAACGCAGAATCCGTTTCGTCACGCACCCGCCAGTCGCTCAACGCTTCGGCATAGATACCCGCCGCCAACAGCCGCTCGACCAGCGCGCGATCGGACTGCGCTCCCGTCAGCCGCAGGATCAAATGCATCCCACCGGGCTGGAGATCGATGCGAATGCGATCACCCAGGACTTTCTTCAACCCACGAGCGGTCGCCTCCCGACGTTCACCGTAGAGCTTGCGCATACGCTGGATATGGCGGGCAAAATGGCCCTCGGTCAGGAACGTGGCAACAATGGCCTGGGTCAGTTCCGGACAGCCGCCGAGAAAGGTTTCGCTGACGTGCTCGAAGCGTTCAACCTGCGCCGGCGGCACCACCAGGTACGACAGGCGAATCCCGGGAAACAGCACCTTGCTGAACGTGCCGGCATAGAGCACCCGACCGTCGCGATCCAGGCTTTTCAGCGCCGGCAGCGGACGGCTGACGTAGCGGTACTCGCCGTCGTAATCGTCCTCGACGATCCAGGCCTGCTGCCGGGTTGCCCATTCCAGCAACTCCAGCCGGCGCGGCAACGACAGCGACACACATAAAGGGCTCTGATGCGCCGGGGTGACGACCGCCGCCCGCGCGTCCATCGTACTGCTCACCCCCTGCGACACCTGCATGCCGTCCTGATCGACCGGCACCGGCGCGACCTCGATCTGCAGATGTGCGAGCAACTGTCGGGTCGGCAGATAACCCGGGTCTTCAACGAGCACACGGTCCCCGGGTTTGAGCAAGGCATGGGCGATCAACGCCAGCGTATTGCGATAACCCGAGGTGATGAACACTTGCGCGGGTGAACAGGTAATGCCCCGCGCGACTTGAAGGTAAGTGGCAATCGCGGTGCGTAACGACTCCAGGCCCAACACCGAGGGGTTGGCCATGTCCGGAATGCGCGTAGCACGTACGCACCGGGCGCCGATCTGCGACCAGATTTTCCGCGGAAAGGCATCCAGCGCCGGCAGGGCCATTTGAAAGGGCAGCACCGGCGCCTTGTGCCGGATCGACGTGGCGGCGTGCAAAGGTTGCTCGGCGCGCGCGGAGGGCTTTCTGACGTTGATCCCCGGCGCGACCACAGTGCCCGCCTGGCCCCGCGCCAGCAGATAACCCTCCGCCGTCAGCAGCGAATACGCGGTGTCGATGGTGCCTCGCGCCAGGCCGAGCTCCTTCGCCAGCGCCCGGGCCGCCGGAATCCGGTCCCCCGGCGCGAGCAATCCGTCACTGATCGCCCCGCGGAACCGCCAGTAGATCTGCCGGTAGATCGGTTCCGGGGACGCCGGATCAAGGGGTGAGAAGTGTTTGCTCTGAAGGGTCATTGGCCTCGCCCATGGAGTGCTTGGAAAAATGCGCCTGCAGCGCCTCGCCGGTCTTGTGCCTGGCGCCGGCGACGGCGTCCGGGCCCATAGCGGTTCCTTCGACAGAGAAGAAATTGACGTCATGCAGGCCGATCATACCCAGTACGGCCTTCAGGTAGGGCGTCAGGAAATCCGGTTGACGCGGGGTGACCCCGGAAAACCGGCCGCCCGAGGACACCGCAACATACACCGGACGATCGGGCAGCAGGCTGGTTTTGCCCTGCGGCCCGACATTGAACGTGCGCCGGACCCGCGCCACATGGTCAATCCAGAGTTTCAGCGTAGAGGGCACGGTGAAGTTATGCATCGGCGTGCCAATCACCAGTACATCGGCGTTCTGCAACTCATCGATGAGTGCATTCGAGCGGGCGATCGAGCCAGTCTCGGTGACGTCGGCGCTGGACTGTTGGGACTCCGCGTAAAGCTCATCGATCGCGCTGAGCGCATTGCCGCTGAGCACCCGGTGGATGACGGTGGCCGCCGGGTTGGCCTTCAGCAGAAAGCCGATGATGTGCTTCGACAACCGATAACTTTCTGATGCTTCGCCGCGAGGGCTGCAAGTGACGTGGAGGATTTTCATGATTCACCCGATGTGAAGTGTGCGAGGGGAATCATTCTATGAAGCCCATGACCCAGGCCAAAGGTCCAAGAAATGCACAAATGATTGGGCCATGATTGCTGAATCATGGCCTACAACTCTAGGCCGATCATGGATCTTATCGGCAGGGCCAAGACGCGACACGATGGCGTTCCTCAATCAGCAAACACAAGGATTCATCATGAGCAATCGTCTCGATTACGCCAAAGCTTCACCTGAAGGTTACAAGGCTTACGGCGGTGTTTACGTCTATCTGCAGAACAGCGGCCTGTCCCACGAACTGATCGACCTAGTTTACCTACGGGTGTCGCAAATCAATGGCTGCGCCTTTTGCATCGACATGCATTCCCGCGACCTGACCAAGCTCGGCGTCAGCGTCGACAAACTGGTGTTGGTGCCGGTGTGGCGTGATTCCGGCGCCGTTTTCAGCACCCGTGAACAGGTCGCGTTGAGCTGGGCGGAAACCGTGACTCGCGTGGCTGAAACCGGTGTGCCGGATGCCGACTATGCCGCTGCGGCCGCCGAATTCAGCGACAAGGAACTGGCGGACCTGACCTATGCGATCGGCCTGATGAACGCCTTCAACCGTTTCGGCGTGACATTCCGGGCGAAACCGGCCGCTGCCAACAACGCCTGAAACATTTCTTGAACCCCTCGTACTCGCCGGGCTGTGGTGTTCGGCGGGTCGACCAACGGAGTCATCACCATGGCCTGGTCACTGCTTGGCATCGCCGGCATTCTCGAAATCGCCTTCGCTTTTTTCATGAAGGGCTCGGACGGATTTACCCGATTGATCCCAGGACTGCTGGCGGCCGCGACAGGGTTGTCGAGTGTCTTTCTGCTGTCTCTGTCGCTGCGGACATTACCGGTGGGCACTGCTTACGCGGTGTGGACCGGGATTGGCGCGGCGGGCACCGCCATTCTGGGGATGGCGTTGCTGGGCGATGCCACCTCTTTTCTGCGGATACTGTGCATTGCGGTGATCCTGGGCGGTGTGATCGGGCTCAAGTTGGTCACGGGTAACTGAGAAGGCATATTGCTGGCCCCGAAGCCTGAAAGTTACAGACAGAATCACTTCAATTTCAGGTGGTTAGGGCTGGCTTTAAATGCGCATTGTATGGAAGACACTGATTTCGCTGGGCCTGGCAGGTATCGCCGTTTCTGCCCAGGCCAGAGAGCTGCAAGGTAATGACCGGTATATGTGCAGTTGGGGCGCCGGCACCGCCGCCAGGGCCCAGGAACTCAAACTGGCGGGCGTTTCGTTGTACGCCGCCCGGCAGAAATTGCAGACCTACAAATTCAGCAAGCCGTGGATGCGCATGACCGCCATGGGCATCACCGAGCAAACCTACGACAGCCCTTCTCGGATCAAGCCTGCGGCACTGCGGCAGGGTTTTTATGAAGATTGCGTGCGCTTTAAGATGGCGCGCAAATGATCGGCTGACCTACAAGCCTTGCTCCAATGACTTGAAGTATTCCGGGGTGTCGGAAATCGAATTGTGCCCGACATCCGGGATGACCTTCAGGGTCGCCACGCCCTTGGCGAAATGCCCGTAGAGCTTTTCTGTGCTGGAACGCGGGATCACTTCGTCCTGTTCCGCGACCAGCAGCAGCGTCGGGATGGTGATATGTGCGGCGTATTTCCATGATTCGAATTTGTCCTTGAGCAGCCACTTCACCGGGAAGATCGGGTATTGGCGCTTGGCGATGTCTTCGAGGCTGTCGTACGGAGTGATCAGGATCAGCCGCGCGGCGGGGCGCTGGCTGGCGAGGCGCACGGCGACGCCCGAGCCGAGGCTGCGACCGACTACGGCAATATTGGGGTGGCTGTTGTAGACCTTGTCGAACAGGGTCAGGGCATCCTGGGCGATGGCTTCTTCGGAAGGGGAGCCGGTGCTGCCACCGAAACCGCGGTAGTGCAGCAAGTACAGGGCATGATCGGGGAATGCCTGGGAAAACTCGGGTAGGTTGCGGGAAACGTCTTCGGCATTGCCGCCAAAATAAATCAAGGCATTGGGCCCGTCGTGGGGTCTGACGGTGACGTTCACTTGCGCGTCGGCGACGGACAGCGTGAGCTGCGTTTCGGGGGCGTCGATGGCGGCTGGTTGCGGGAAGTAGATCAGGTTGCGCTGGAAGATGAACAGCGCCAGGCAGAGCGCCAGGTACAGCACTGTGATGATCAGGACGGTATACATCAGGATGCGTGACATTCGGCTGATGGGCTTCGGGGGCATTGACTGCTCTGGGGGTGGAGGCTTCGGCGGTTTGATGGCTGTCGTCGGAGTGTAGTTCAGCGGCAGTGGCGTGGTTGGCTTTGCGGGGGGTGTACATATCCGTTTCTTCGGTAACGGCTGCTATTGGTTTCGCCCTTACGGCGAGTTACTTGGAGAAACGGAACGCCGCCCGGCGCCAAGTAACCAAGCGCTCCTGCCCCTGTCGTTCGGTGGCTCGCTCCGGTCCTGCTCCGTGGGCCCGCCGCCATCGGCCATCCATGGCCGGGGGCGGCTAACCCGGCATCCATGCCGGGTTGCCCACTGCGCAGAACCTCCACTCGGCCTCTCGAGGGGGCGTGCACCTCAAAAGCCAAGGCGAGCTAACGCTCGGCCTGATTAGTGGTGAAGATCAAAAGCGTACGCGATTCCCTGTAGGAGCCAGCTTGCTGGCGAAAAACGCCCAGGCACCGCGTTCATCCAGGCAACCTGCGTCATCGTTAACGTCCATCGCCAGCAAGCTGGCTCCTACAGGGGATTGGTGTACATATCCGGAATGGGATTAACGCGGACAAGTGAAGAGCCAGGTCGGCTTTAAGGCCGCCTCGGCTGCTGTGGCGGTGGTCGCCCCCTCGAGAGGCCGAGTGGAGGTTCTGCGCAGTGGGCAACCCGGCATGGATGCCGGGTTAGCCGCGCACGGCCACGGATGGCCGATCGCGGCGGGCCCACGGAGCAGGACCGGAGCGAGGGCATGCCGAGCCTGGGCGAGGCACCGAACGAAAGGGGCAAGAGCGCTTGGTTACTTGCCGCTTTTGCAAGTAACTCGCCGTAAGGGCGAAACCGCCAGCCGCCATCACAAAAGTAACGGATATGCCCCCCATCCCCACCCAACCTCATTCCAAGTCAAGCCAGGACGAATTGCCGCCGGCAGCTATTCTCTTGTAGCTGGCAGAAGTCCGATGGCGCTGCTGATCGCTCGTTTGCCGGGCAGTAAATAGTGAAGGACCGATCCATGAGCCACACTGACGGATACACGCGTCGCCAAATACTCACGCTGGCTGCCGGTGCTTCGGCGGTGCTCACTTTCGATCCGGCCTTTGCAACCACCGCGCCGTCGAAGGAAACAGGAGGCAAGAACATGCTGACCCGCGCCATTCCTTCCAGCAACGAGCCATTGCCCATCGTCGGCGTGGGTACGTATCGCGGCTTTGACGTGGCGCCGGGCGATCCGGCCTACAAGCAGCTCCCCGCGGTCCTCAGCGCGTTGTTCGAAAAGGGCGGCACGGTGATCGACAGTTCACCGATGTACGGTCGTGCCGAGGAGACCACTGGCGAATTGCTGTCGATTCACCAACCCCGCTCGCCAGCGTTCCTGGCCACCAAGGTGTGGACCCGGGGGCGTGAAGAAGGCATCGCGCAGATGGAGCAATCCTTCAAACTGCTGCAAACCGACCGCATCGACCTGATGCAGATTCACAACCTGCTGGACTGGAAAACCCATTTGCCGACCCTGCGCCAATGGAAGGAAGAAGGGCGCATCCGCTACATCGGCATCACCCATTACACCGCGTCGGCCTATGACGAAGTGGAAGCGGTGCTGAAAGCCGAGCCCCTGGATTTTTTGCAGATCAACTACGCGCTGGATGATCGCGGTGTCGAGAAACGCATCCTGCCACTGTGCCGCGAGCGGGGCGTGGCGGTGATCTGCAACCGGCCGTTCGGCGGTGGTGATTTGCTCGCCCGGTTGAAGGGCAAGCCGCTGCCGGGCTGGGCTTCGCAAGTCGGCGTCACCAGTTGGGCGCAACTGGCGCTGAAGTTTCTGCTGGCGCATTCGGCGGTGACGTGCGTCATCCCCGGCACCGGCAACCCGCGTTACATGGCGGACAATGCCGGTGCCGGTTTCGGCCCGACGCTGACGGGAGCGCAGCGCGAGCAGTTGATCGACGTAGTGGGGTAAACGGTTGTCGGCCTAGGCCAGGTATCGACGGAACCACGCCAGCGTGCGGTCCCAGGCCAACTTGGCCGCGGCCTCGTCGTATCGGGGTGTGGAGTCGTTGTGGAAGCCGTGGTTGGCGCCGGGGTAGATGTAGGCTTCATAGGTCTTGCCCGCCGCTTTCAACGCCTTTTCGTACGCGGGCCAGCCCTCGTTGATGCGCGTGTCCAGTTCGCCGTAATGCAGCAGCAACGGCGCCTTGATCCGGGGCACATCCTTCGCGTCGGCCTGCCGGCCATAAAAGGACACGCCGGCGCCCAGTTCCGGATAGGCCACGGCCGCCGCGTTGACCACGCCACCGCCGTAGCAGAAACCGGTGATCCCGACTTTTCCGGTGCTCGCTTCGTGTTTCATCATCCACTCGATGGCGGCGAAAAAATCGTTCATGAGTTTTTCCGGATCGACGGTGGCCTGCAACTCCCGACCTTTGTCATCGTTGCCGGGATAACCGCCGACCGACGTCAGGCCATCCGGCGCGAGGGCGATGAACCCGGCCTTGGCCACCCGCCGCGCCACGTCTTCGATGTAGGGGTTGAGCCCACGGTTTTCATGCACCACCACGACCGCCGGCACCTTGCCCGCGGTTTTGGCCGGCCGCACCAGATAGCCACGAACCGGCCCGTTGCCCTTGGGGGACGGGTAGGTGATGTACTCGGCGATGATGTCCGGGTCGGTGAATTCCACTTGCTCGGCCAACGCGTAGTTGGGGCTCAGCGCCGCCAGCAGCGCGCTGGCCGTCAGACCGCCGAGGGTGAACAACGCCGCCTGGTCGAGGAACTCGCGTCGATTGATCTTGCCGTGGGCGTAGTAGTCGTAAAGTTCGAGCAGTTCCGGGGCGAAGTCTTTTGCGGTCAGACGAGTCATCGGTGCGCTACCTCTTTGGCGTAGATGAATCCATGTACGAGCCGGCTTGCCGGCGATGGCGTCCGTAAGATCGCCATCGCCAGCAAGCTGGCTCCTACAGGTTTTTGTGTGAGCCTGAAATCTCGAATATTCCCCAATCGGGTAGGAGCCGGCTTGCCGGCGATGGCGTTCGTGAGATCGCTATCGCCAGCAAGCTGGCTCCTACGGGGTTGGGGTGAGCCATTTATCGCAGATTAGTTCAGGCATTGCGCCCCGGCCCGCGCCACCTGCGCGTCGTGCTCGGCCTTCACTCCCGACACGCCAACCGCGCCGATCACCTGGCCGTCGACGATGATCGGCACACCCCCTTCCAGGGACGTCAGTAACGGCGCCGACAGAAACGCAACACGCCCGCCATTGACCATCTCTTCGTAACCCTTGGATTCACGTCGGCCCAGCGCCGAGGTGCGGGCCTTTTCGGTGGCGATGTAGGCACTGGCGGGGGCGCAGCCGTCGAGGCGTTCGAGGGCGAGGGGGTGGCCGCCGTCGTCGACCACCACGATGGTCACGGCCCATTGGTTGTTCTGCGCCTCGGTGCGCGCGGCGGCGAGGATCCGGCTGACTTCGGCCTGGCTCAGGACGGCTTTGCTTTTCATCGGGAATCTCCGGTAATGGGGGAAGGCATTGCGGCGTCGACCAGTTCGATCCAGTGCCGGACCGGGGTACGGTTGGCCCCGTCGAGGTGGGACTGGCAGCCGATATTGGCGGTGACAATCACTTCAGGATGTCCGCTTTCCAGCGCGTTCAGTTTGTTGTCGCGCAGTTGCCGGGACAACTCGGGTTGGGTGATCGAATAGGTGCCCGCGGAGCCGCAGCACAAATGGCTGTCGGGCACGGCCGTGAGGTTGAAGCCAAGCCGGATCAGCAGCGCTTCCACCGCACCGCCGAGCTTTTGCGCGTGCTGCAAGGTGCAGGGGCAATGGAACGCCAGGCGCTGGTCGCTGTGGATGCCGAGGGTTTCCAGCGGTTCGTCGCGCAACACTTCCACCAGGTCCCTGGCCAGCGCGCTGACCCGTTTCGCCTTGTCGGCATAGGCCGGGTCGCGTTCGAGCAGATGGCCGTAGTCCTTGATGAAGGCGCCGCAGCCACTGGCGGTTTGCACGATGGCTTCGGCGCCGTTTTCGATGCTCGGCCACCAGGCATCGATGTTGCGGCGGGCGCGGTCGAGCCCGGCCGCCTGGGCGTCGAGGTGATAGTCCACGGCACCGCAACAGCCGACGTTACGGCACGGCGTGACGCTGATGCCCAGGCGATCCAGCACCCGCGCCGCCGCGACATTGGTGTTGGGCGACAGGCTCGGTTGCACGCAGCCTTCGAGCATCAGCACCTGGCGGGCATGCCGGGCAATGGGGAAGGGTTTGCTGACCGGGATATTGCGGGGCAATTTCGCTTGCAGGGTGTCTGGCAGCCACGCGCGAAACACCTGGCCGCTGCTGACCAGGCCATTGAACAACCCCGGATTGGGCACCACGCTGCGCAAGCCTTCGCGCAACAAACGCTGGCCGATGGGGCGCGGCACGGCGGCATCGACCACCGCGCGGCCGATGTCGAGCAAGTTGTGGTAGTCCACGCCGGAAGGGCAGGTGGTTTCGCAATTGCGGCAGGACAGGCAGCGGTCCAGGTGTTGCTGGGTTTTCTGCGTGACCTCGTTGCCCTCCAGCACCTGTTTGATCAGGTAGATGCGGCCCCGCGGCCCGTCCAGTTCATCGCCGAGCAATTGATAGGTCGGGCAGGTGGCGTTACAGAACCCGCAGTGCACGCAGGTGCGCAGGATGCTTTCAGCTTCTTCGGCGCGGGGCAGTTGTCGGGCGGTCTCGCTCAGGGTCGTCTGCATGGTTCAAAGCTCCGCGTACAGGCGTCCGGGGTTGAAGATGCCCCGAGGATCGAGTTGTTGCTTGAGGCTGCGGTGGTAGCGCATCAACGCGGCGGGCAACGGCTGGAACGGGCTGTCGATCAAGCCATGGGTGTAGCAGGTGACGTGGCCGCCGATTTCGGCGACGACTTTGCGAATGAACGCTGCTTCAGCGTCCGACTTGAGCCAGCGCTGGGCGCCGCCCCAGTCGATCAGTTGCCGGCCGGGCAAGGACAGGCGCGGTGTGTTGTGCGGTAGGGACAGGCGCCAAAGAGGCTGGTCTTCGTCGAAAAATTCCAGCTGATGTTCGTTGAGATCGGTCCAGTAAGACGCTCCCGACAACTCACCACCCAGACGATCATGGGCCGCCGCCACCGAGCCTTCGCCCCCTTCAAGGCGCAGATGCAGACGTTGGCCGTCGTGGCACGCGGCACTGATCGGCAGCGGTTGCTGGCCCCATTCCGCGAGACGCAGCAAGGCGCGGTCGCTGTCCATTTCCAGGCTGATGCTCAGGCATTGCCGTGGTTTGGGCAGGACCTTGAGCGAGACTTCGGTGATCACCCCCAGTGAGCCAAAACTGCCGGCCATCAGGCGTGACAGGTCGTAGCCGGCGACGTTCTTCATCACTTCGCCGCCGAAACGCAAGTGCTTGCCGTGCCCGGTGATGACCCGGGTGCCGAGGACGAAATCGCGCACCGAACCTGACCACGGACGCCGTGGCCCCGACAACCCGGCGGCAATCATCCCGCCGACCGTGGCGTCGTCACCAAAGGAGGGTGGCTCGCAGGGCAGCATCTGCTGTGCGTCGTCCAGGGCTTCCATCAGTTCCGACAAGGGGGTGCCGCAACGCGCGGTGATCACCAGTTCAGTCGGGTCGTAGCTGACGATGCCGCGATGGTCGCGGGTGTCGAGCACTTCACCGGCAACGATGCGTCCCAGGAAGGCCTTGCTGTTGGAGCCCTGGATGCGCAGCGGTGTGGCGCTTTCCAGTGCCTGGTTGACCTGCTCCAGCAGTGCGGCGCTGTCATCGAAATCCCGTTCGCTGTGCATCAGAAACGCTCCAGGTCAGGGAAGGGCAGTTGGCCGCCGTGCACGTGCATGGCGCCAAATTCGGCGCAGCGGTGCAGGGTCGGAATGTTCTTGCCAGGGTTGAGCAGGCCGCTCGGGTCGAAGGCGGCCTTGACCGCATGAAACAGCGTCAGCTCATCGCTGTTGAACTGCGCGCACATCTGATTGATTTTCTCGCGGCCCACGCCATGTTCGCCGGTGATGCTGCCGCCGACTTTCACGCAGAGTTCGAGGATCTTGCCGCCCAGGGCTTCGGCGCGGTCGAGTTCACCCGGTTGATTGGCGTCGAACAGGATCAGCGGGTGCATGTTGCCGTCACCGGCGTGGAAAACGTTGGCCACACGCAGGCCATACTCGGCGGACAACGCGGCGATGGCGCGCAACACCCCGGGCAATTCCCGGCGCGGGATGGTGCCGTCCATGCAGTAATAATCCGGTGACAGCCGACCCACGGCCGGGAAGGCGTTCTTGCGTCCGGCCCAGAAACGTACGCGCTCGGCTTCATCCCTAGCCTGGCGCACTTCGGTGGCGCCGGCCTGTTCCAGTACCTGGCGCACGCGGTCGCAGTCGTCGTGAACATCGGCTTCGACGCCATCGAGTTCGCACAGCAGAATGGCTTCGGCGTCCACCGGATAACCGGCGTGGATGAAGTCCTCGGCGGCGCGAATGGCCAGGTTGTCCATCATTTCCAGGCCGCCGGGGATGATGCCGGCGGCGATGATGTCGCCCACGGCGCGACCGGCTTTTTCAACGGAATCGAACGCGGCCAGCAGCACCTTCGCGGTTTGTGGTTTGGGCAGCAGTTTGACGGTGACCTCGGTGATCACCCCGAGCATGCCTTCGGAACCGGTGAACAGCGCCAGCAGGTCGAAACCGGGCGAGTCGAGGGCGTCGGAGCCGAGGGTCAGGTGTTCGCCGTCGACGGTGAGGATCTCGACCTTGAGCAGGTTGTGCACGGTCAGGCCGTACTTGAGGCAATGCACGCCCCCGGCGTTTTCGGCGACGTTGCCGCCGATGGAGCAGGCGATTTGCGAGGAGGGGTCCGGCGCGTAGTACAAGCCGAATGGTGCGGCAGCCTGTGAAATCGCGAGGTTGCGCACACCCGGCTGAACCCGTGCGGTACGGGCGGCGGGGTCGATGTGCAGGATGCGGTTGAAACGCGCCATCACCAGCAGCACGCCTTTTTCCAGCGGCAGCGCGCCACCGGACAGACCGGTGCCGGCGCCACGGGCGACCACCGGGACGTGCATGTCGTGGCAGAGCCGAAGCACGCCTTGTACTTCGTCGAGGTGGCGCGGCAGTATCACCAGCAGCGGGGTGGTGCGATAGGCCGACAGCCCGTCGCATTCGTACGGCTTGAGCTCTTCTTGCTGATGCAGCACTTCCAGGCCTGGCAAACGGGTTTGCAGGGCTTGCAGCAGTGCTGACTTGTTGACGTCGGGCAGGGTGCCGTCAACGCGTTCATCGTAGAGAATGTTCATGGTCGTTTTACGATACTCCGTTGGTGACGGGGCGGGCAGCGGTCTGTGGAGTTGTGTTCAAAACTGTTGGGTGCAGATCCATTGTTTTTGTCACGGCGGCTGTTGGTTTCGCCCTTACGGCGAGTTACTTGGAAAAACGGAACGCCGCCCGGCGCCAAGTAACCAAGCGCTTTTGCCCCTTTCGTTCGGTGCCTCGCCATGGCTCGGCATTCCCTCGCTCCGGTCCTGCTCCGTGGGCCCGCCGCGATCGGCCATCCATGGCCGTGCGCGGCTAACCCGGCATCCATGCCGGGTTGCCCACTGCGCAGAACCTCCACTCGGCCTCTCGAGGGGGCGACCACCGCCACAGCCGCCGAGGCGGCCTTAAAGCCGACTTGGCTCTTTGGTGTCTGCGTTCCCCCCATTCCGGATATGTACAACAATCCCCCTGTAGGAGCCGGCTTGCTGCGGGCGGCGTTCCGACGATTGCGTCCGTTCAGGCGATACATGTGTGGACTGACCCACCGCGATCGCCAGCAAGCCGGCTCCTACAGTTGATCGTGTGCATCCCGAATACATACGCGTTTCCATTGTAGGAGCCAGCTTGCTGGCGATGGACGTCAACGATGACGCGGGGTGCCTGGATGAACGCGGTGCCTGGGCGTTTTTCGCCAGCAAGCTGGCTCCTACAGGGGATCGGCGTGCGCTTTTGATCTTCACCACTCATCAGGCCGAGCGTTAGCTCGCCTTTGATTTTGATCTTGCGGTGCACGCCCCCTCGAGAGGCCGAGTGGAGGTTCTGCGCAGTGGGCACCGCGGCAAGGATGCCGCGGTAGCCGCCCCCGGCCATGGATGGCCGATGGCGGCGGGCCCACGGAGCAGGACCGGAGCGAGGGAATGCCGAGCCTAGGCGAGGCACCGAACGAAAGGGGCAAGAGCCCTTGGTTACTTGGGGCTTTTCCAAGTGACTCGCCGTAAGGGCGAAACCAATAGTCGCCATCACGCAAGAAACGGATATGCCCCCAGCGCTCAATGCCCACCCACCACCATATGACTGAACGGAGCCACATACGCCTGCAACGTCACCAACCCCCCCACCAGAATCGCCAGAACGATCGAATGGAAGAACACATAACGCAAAATCTCCCCCTCATGCCCATACCAACGCGTCGCGGTCGAAGCCACGACAATCGACTGCGCATCGACCATCTTGCCCATCACCCCACCGGAACTGTTGGCCGCCGCCATCAACACCGGACTCAGCCCCAATTGCTCCGCCGTCACCCGTTGCAAACCGCCAAACAACACGTTGGACGCCGTGTCCGACCCGGTCAACGCCACGCCGAGCCAGCCCAGCAAAGTGCCGAACATCGGATAAAAAATCCCCGTCGCCGCAAAGGCCAGCCCCATGGTGGCGTCGAGCCCCGAGTACCGCGTGAGAAACCCGAGCGCGAGCATCGCGACGATGGTGATCAGCGAGTAGCGCACGACCCAGATGGTTCGCAGGTACTGCTTGATCAGTTGCGGGATCGAGTAGCCCATCAACAACCCGCCAAGAATCGCCGCCAGCAAGATGCCGCTGCCGGTACTGGTGAGCCAGGTGAACTTGTAGACCGCGTCCTCGGTTTTAGGCGCAGGCACCACCGGCGGGACTTTTTCGATTTGCTGGTGGATGGTGCCAAACGTAATGACCGGGGCAAAGATAGGGTTGGCTTCGCGTAGCGGTTTGCCCTGAGGGTCGAGCTTCGCGGAGTTCGTCACTGGATCAATCGCCGGGCGCGTATCGAACAGGTTCTTGAACCCTTGGGTGCCCCAGGCGAAGACGAACACCGTGAGGATGATCCAAGGCATCCACGCGCGCATCACCGCCGGTTTGGCGTCGCTGGAAAACGTCGCGCTGGCGACGGGTTTTTCATCGTGCTCCTCGGCAATTTTCGAGTTGTCGACGCGCCCGGACAAGGCCGCCGAGGTGTGCACGGTCGCCGGTTTCCAGACCTTGAGAAAACCGGTGAGGCAGGCCATGGAAATCAGCGCGGCGATCACGTCCACCAGCATCGGCCCGTGATAGTTGGACACCAGGAATTGCGGTATGGCGAAGCTGACCCCGGCGACCAGGATGGCCGGCCAGATTTCCAGCATCTTGCGCCAGCCCGCAAAAGCCCAGATCAGCCAGAACGGCACGATCACCGAGAAAAACGGCAGTTGCCGACCGACCATCATCGACAATTCCATTTCGTCCAGACCGGTGACCTTGGCCAAGGTAATGATCGGCGTACCGAGGGCACCGAAGGCCACCGGCGCGGTGTTGGCGATCAACGCCAGGCCGGACGCGGCCAGCGGCGAAAAACCGAGACCGATCAGGATCGCCCCGGTCACCGCCACCGGCGTCCCGAAGCCGGCCGCGCCTTCGAAAAAGGCACCGAAACAGAAGGCAATCAGCAACAGTTGCAGACGCCTGTCATCGGTTATTCGCGCCAGCGAGTCTTGCAGCACTTTGAACGAGCCGTTCTCGGTGGTCAGCCGGTGCAGGAAAATGATGTTGAGCACAATCCAGCCAATCGGCAGCAGACCGTTGGCGGCGCCGTAAAGGGCAGCCGAGCCGGCCATGTTCGCCGGCATGCCGAAGGCGAAGATCGCGATGACCAGCGCCGAGGCAAGGGCGAGCAATGCCGCCAGATGTGCTTTGATATGAAAGAACGCCAGGGCCGCCAGCATCACCACCACCGGCACGGCGGCCATGATGGTTGAAATGACCGGGTTGCCGAACGGATCGTAGATTTGCTGCCAGACCATGTTCCACCTCTGCTTTTTATTGTTGAAAGTGCAGACCCCGAGGGGGCGGTGGCTTGTAGTATAGGTGGCATTACGCCGCTGTCCTGTGCCCGGCAAATCAGGGCTTCAGAACTGGAAATACGGGATGCGGCACGCGTCAACCGACTTCACTGACCGGAGGAACGCAACGATGACTGAGCGCCATTTGCTCCACACGGAAACGCTGTCGAACGGATGCAGCATCAAGGTCAAGGCCGAGATTCTGAGGGACGGTTCCTTGGGGATGTTTATCGGTGTCTACCGACCGGATGGCGTGGCCATCGAGGAAAACGATCACCCGACGCCGCATTTTCTCGACATGGAGGCGGCGATGGAGTGGGGGATCGAGAAAGCCAAAGACATTGGCAATGGGCAGCGGACGTTATAAGGCTTTGGAATCGAGGTGACGCCATCGCCGGCAAGCCGGCTCCTACAAGGGCCGTGTAGGAGCCGGCGCGCTTCACGCCTTGCTGGCCGCGAGGTAAGCGCCGAGACGACGACCCATTTCCTCACCCAGCGCCTGCAAGCCGCTCAACGGACGAACCATGACCTCGAACTCGACGATTTTGCCGTGCTCGTCGAAGCGGATCATGTCGATGCCCTTGAGCTCTTTTCCGCTGACCTTCGCGCTGAATTCGAGAACCACATTCAAGCCATCCGCCGTCGACAATTCACGGTGGTATTTGAAGTCTTCAAAGACCTCGACCACGGTGTTCAGAATCATCGCGACCACCGGTGCGCCCGGGTACGGCGTGTGGGCCATGGGCGAGCGGAACACCGCTTTCGGGTCGAGCAGAGCGGGCAGGCCTTTGAGGTCACCCTGGCGGATCATCTCGTGCCATTGGGCCAGCGAAGCGGCGGCGTTGGGCTGCAGGTTCAGTTCAGACATGGTTCAACTCCTGTTTTGTTGTTGTTCTGAAAGCGTTGCCAGCGACTGTATCGCAATGGGTCCGAAGGTCTGTTTATGGCGATGCATTCAAGCGGTCGATGGTGGCAGCCACATTGAGTTCGCGGTAAGCGGCAACCAGCTGGTCAAGCGTGAACGCCAGGTTTCGTCCACTGGGATTGGGCAGAATCCAGACGGCTGCGTTCCCGAACGGTTTTGGCTGAAGCCCCCATGGAACTTGTCGCTGACCGGTCAGCGCGCAATACGCCGCCTTGCCCAGGAAGGCGACAAAACGTGGCGCATGCCGCGCAATCTTCAGTTCGAAATTCGCGGCAGCGGCAGTGAACTCATCGGCCGAGAGCTGATCCGCCCGCGCCGTGGGCCGGTCCACCACGGCGGTCAGGCCGCATTGATAGTGCAAGAGCGTGCGGTCGTTTTCCGGTTTCACTTCCTCCGGCGTAAAGCCTGCGAGGTACAGCGTGCGCCAGAAGCGATTACCCCGGCCGGCGAAGTGATGCCCCCGGGCGGCGGCCAGCATCCCCGGATTGATGCCGCAAAAAATCACCGCCAGATGCTCGGCCAGGATGTCTTCGAGTCCTTCGCTCACGTTGAACACCTCAACCGCAGATGACGTTGACCGCGTTGCGCGCCAGTTCCGACAACTCGTCACGGGATTTGCCCGCCCGCGCCCGGATCGAAATGCTGTGCAGCAGGGAGGAGGCGAGCACGGCGAGGGCCGACGGGTCGACATCGTCCTTCAACTCTCCCTTGTCGATCGCTGCGCGCAGCCGCACTTCCAGATCGGCATCCAGCCGGCTCAGCCGGTCCGACAGCACGTCGCGGATTTCCGGATCCTCAACGGCTTCCGTGGTGGCGGTGCCGATCGCGAAGCAGCCCCGGGGTTGGCCTTCACCGGAAAAATAGATCGCCAGCTGGCCTTCATAAAACTGCGTCAACGCCTCACGCAGCGTCAGTGCTTCGTCCGTCAGCGCGCCGTGCATGGCCGCCGCCGCAAATTCCCAGTATTGCTCCAGCGCTTTGATGTACAGCGCGTGCTTGTCGCCGAACGCCGCGTACAGGCTCGGCCGGTTCATGCCCGCCGCCGTGGCGATGCTGTCCAGCGAGGCGCCGGAATAGCCGGTGCTCCAGAACACCCCCAGTGCCTGTTGCAAGGCGGTCTGCGGGTCGTAGGCGCGAGGGCGGCCGCGGCCTTTGCCCTCTGAGGTTTTATTTTGTGCCATGTCGTACAAAATCCTTGAATGGAGGTTGGCGTGGGGATATTCTTACACCATCGCACAAAATTAAGGAATCAGAAATTCCTTGGTTGAAGGTTTGTTGTAGCGGAGCTCGAACGGGGTGAAGCGGCTACGAAACAGGTGCGGCGGAGCGATCCTCCTTTTTGCGCACGGTAAGGCTGTTTTAGTGGGTATTAGCCCGATTTCCCGGTTAAAGGTGCATTCGATCATGACCAGACAGTTCGATATTCCCGCTTCACAAACCTTCGAGCAGCCAGGGCCGAACGCCGTTGACGCGCCTGGCAGGAAACCGCTCAAGCAAACACTGCGACCGCTGCTGATGGTCGGCGTACCGGTGCTGTTCGCGGTCGTCGGCTACTCGCATTACCTGGCGGGCGAGCCCTTTGTCTCCACCGATAACGCCTACGCCAGGGTGGCGAAGGCGTCGATCAATGCGCGCATTTCCGGGCAAGTGGTCGACATCGCGGTCGAGGACAACCAGCTCGTGCATAAAGGCCAGGTGCTGTTCCGGATCGACCCGAAGCCGTTGCAGATCGCGGTTGACCGTGCCGAAGCACAGTTGAGCGTGGCCAAGTTGCGCATCGATGGGCTCAAGGCCAGTTATCGCCAGCAACAGGCCGAGTTGCAATCGGCCCGGGAGTCGGCGGATTTCGACCAGAAAGAGTTCACCCGCAAGAAAGCGCTGGTGGCCTCCGAGTTTGTCTCCCGCGCCGTTTACGAGCGTGCGGACACCGACCTGAAAGTGGCGCGCCAACGCATTGCGTCGATCCAGCAACAGATCGCCAACACCGTCGTTGCCTTGAACGGAAATCCGGACATCAACGCCGACAGCCACCCGACGGTTCGCGAAGCCAGGGCGCAGCTCGACGAGGCGCAGCTCTACCTTTCCTACGCAACGGTGTACGCGCCGGACGATGGCATCGTCGCCAAGGTCGACGACTTGCAGGTCGGCAACTACGTCAACAACGGCGCGCCAGCCTTTGCGCTGCTGTCCGAGCGTGAGATCTGGATCGAGGCCAACTTTCGCGAAACCCAGGTGACGCACATGCGTCCGGGCCAGGAAGCGACCATCCGCATCGATACCTACCCGGATCACGTGTTCAAGGCCCATGTGACCAGCATGAGCCCCGGCGCCGGCTCGGATTTCGCCTTGCTGCCGCCGGAAAACGCCACCGGCAACTGGGTCAAGGTGGTACAGCGGGTTCCGGTGCGTCTTGAGCTCGACGACATCAGCCCGGCGCTGCCGCTGTACTCGGGGACCAGCGCCACGGTCAAGGTCGACACCGGTTATCGCGCTCCTTGGTGGCACCCGCTCAAAGCACTGTTGTCCGTCGGTGCCGAGTCATGAACGCCTCGGCGGGAGAGGGCGCGCGGGCATTGAGAGTTGTCGCGCTGCTGGTGACTTACATGCAATCGGCGAACCTGCCGTTGCCGAACGCGGTGCTGCGGTTGATTCAGGGCAGCCTGTCGATGACCGACGACCAGGCCGGCTGGATCTTCACCGCCTACCTCGCGGCCAGTGCGATCACCATGCCGATCGCGCAATGGCTCGCTGCGCGTCATGGCTTGAAACGCGTTTATCAGTTGGCGCTGGCGTTTTTCGTGCTAGGCCTGGTGTTGGCGACACTGGCGACGACACCGCTGGCGTTCATCGGTGCGCGGATCATCCAGGGCCTGGCGAGTGGCGTGCTCGCGCCGCTGTCGATGGCGATTGCCCTGGAGACCCTGCCCATGGAGAAACGGGCGAAGTTCGGCGCCACCTGGACGGCCATCGTGCTGTTCGGCATTGTCAGCGGCCCGAGCATCGGTGGCTGGATCGGCGAGCATTACGACTGGCGGCCGATCTTCTACGTCAGCCTGCCGCTGGCCGCGTACAGCTTGCTGGTGATAACGCTGCTGCTCAAGGAGAAGAAAGCCGACAAGGCGCCGGCGTTCGACTTCTTCGGTTTCGGCACCTTCACCCTCGGTTTGATCAGCCTGCAAATGCTGCTTGACCGAGGCGAACGCCTGGACTGGTTCGCCTCGACCGAGATCTGGCTGGAAGCGCTGGGCTGTGCCTTGGGGCTCTACCTGTTCGCGGTGCATGTGCTGACGAGGAAGGTGCATTTCCTCAACAAGCGCCTGTTTGATGATCGCAACTTCGTGCTGTCGACGATCATCTTCTTCGCCGTCGGTTTCGTGCTGTTGTCGACCATGGCGCTGACCTCGCCGATGCTCGACGAGATCCTCGGCTACCCGCCGGACACCACGGGCTCGTTGACGATCCCGCGCGGCATCGGGCTGGTCGGTGCGTTCCTGTTGATGGGCCGTGTTCCCGAGCGTTTCGACCGCCGCTGGTTCGTCGCGGCTGGCGTGGCCGTGGTGATTTACGCCAACTGGCTGATGCTCGGTTACTCGCCGCTGATGGACTGGTCGCCCGTGGCGGTGGCGGGCGCGATTCAGGGGATCGGCATCGGCATCCTCATGCCGTCGCTGACCAAGGTCGCGTTCAGCACGCTCGACCCGACCCTGCGCCCGGAAGGCACCGGTTTGTTCAATCTGTCCCGGGTCTACGGCAGCACCCTCGGCGTGGCGATCGTGCAGTTGTTTTTCTTCAACAACACGCAGGCGATGCACATGGCGCTGGTCAGCAACATCACGCCATACCACGCCGCTGCGTCGGCTTCGCTGCCGGCGCTGGCGGGACTCAACGAAATGATCACCGGCCAGGCGGCGTTTATCGCGGTGGTCGACCAATTCAAGATTTTGATGGTGGCGATGCTGGTGGTCAGCCCACTGGTTGTCTTTCTTCGCAAGCCGGTTGCGGCTCAATAGTTTTCGTGGAGTTTGCCCAATGAAATCTCCAGCACGCTTTATCAAAGGATCCAGCTTCAAAAACACCTTCGGCGCGATGGCAGCGCTGGCATTCCTGAGCGCTTGCACCGTCGGCCCCGACTATCGGATGCAGCCGCCGAGCACCTCGCAGCACTACGATCAACAAGCCGAGCAGCGCCTGAGCGGTGAACGGCGGATTGACCTGGGCCGCAAGGTCGGGGGCGATTGGTGGTCGGCGTTTCAATCGCCCAAGCTCGACAAGGTGGTGCGGCGCGCCATCGACGGCAACCTTGAACTCGTCGCGGCGGATGCGACGATCCGCCAGGCCGCGTCATCGGTCGCGGCGGCGGAAGGCGTGTTGTATCCGCAGGTCGATTTCGGCGCCCAGGCCGGTCGGCAGCGGGTTCATAACGCTAAAGAACCGTCGGTTTCCAACTTCTATGCGATCGGGCCACGGGTCGGTTTCGACCTCGATGCCTTCGGCGGCAACAAGCGCCTGGTGGAACAGCAGGACGCGTTGACCGACTTGCAAAAGCATCGCTACGACGCGGCGTACCTGACGTTGACCGGCAGCGTCGCCAGCCAGGCTTTGCTGGTGGCATCGGCCAATGCGCAGATGCGCGCGGTCGAGAAGCTGTTGGCCAATGACGCCAAGAACCTCGAACTGGTGCGCATGGCCCACGCCAACGGCAGCACCACGCAGATCGATGTGTCGCTGGCGGAAACGCGACTGGCGCAGGACCGCACCTTGCTGCCGCCCCTTGCGCAGCAGCGCGATTCGGCGCGTCACGCGCTGTCGATCCTGACCGGCAAAGGCCCGGGCGACTGGATTGCGCCGGACTTCGACCTCGAAGAATTCGTCCTGCCAGCCAACGTGCCCGTCAGCGTGCCGTCGGAATTGGCCCACGACCGTCCGGATGTGCAGCAGGCCGAAGCGCAACTGCACATGGCCAGCGCCGCCGTCGGTGTCGCGACCGCCAACCTTTATCCGCACGTCACGCTGTCCGCTTCATTGGCGCAAGCCGCTTCGGGCAATGGCGGCGCCGCGCTCTGGGGTTTTGCCGCGGGGCTGGCGGGGCCGATTTTCGATGGCGGCACGCTCAAGGCTGAACGGCAGGCGGCGGTCGAAGGCTACAACGCGACGCTCGCCGGCTATCAACAGACCGTGATCAGTTCGTTTGGCCAGGTCGCCGACACGCTGCAAGCCATCAACCATGACGCCGAGGAAAACCTCGCCCAGGAAGACGCCTTGCGCGCGGCGCAAACCAGCCTGCAACTGAACCAGCAGGCCTACGCCCAGGGCGAGAACAGCATCCTCCAGGTACTGGAAGCGGAGCGTGCCTATCAGCAGGCGTTGCTCGGCCAGATTCGTGTGAAGACGGCGCAATACCTCGACACGGTGCGCCTGTACATAGCGCTCGGCGGCAACGCCGTCGGTGCGTCCGAGCAACGGGTTGCGTCTCGCGAAAGCCGGACACCTGCTTATCAATGAAGATTGGAGTAACGACATGACTTACGAAGCGTTTCACGATGACCTTCGCGATACCCGATTTGCGCTCAACCACGGCAACGGTGCAATGCCCGCTGTCGGATTCGGCACGTTGTTTCGCGACCTCAGTGTCACCACCCAGGCGATCAAGGACGCGCTGGACGCCGGCTTTCGCCATTTCGATTGCGCCGAGCGCTATCGCAATGAGGAGAGCGTCGGCGTGGCGATCAGGGAAACCCTCGAGGCCGGCAAGATCCGCCGCGAAGACCTGTTCATCACCACCAAACTGTGGAACACCAACCACCGTCCCGAGCGTGTGCAACCGGCGTTTGAAGCCAGTTGCCGACGCCTTCAGGTCGACTACATCGATTGCTACCTGATTCACACGCCGTTCGCCTTTCAGCCCGGCGACAACCAGGACCCACGGGATGAGCAGGGCAACGTCATCTACGATTCAGGCGTCACGCTGATCGAAACGTGGCGGGCGCTCGAGCGTCTGGTGGACGAGGGACGCTGCAAGTCCATCGGCCTGTCGGATATCACGCTGCCGGCCTTGCAGGCGATTGTCGCCGAGGCGCGGATCAAGCCTTCTGTGGTGCAAGTCGAAGCCCATCCTTACCTGCCGGAATGGGAACTGGTCGAGTTCTGCAAACAACATGGAATTATCGTCCTGGCGTTTGCGCCCCTCGGGCATGGCATGGAGCCCGCGGTACTGGAAGACGCGGTGATCACCGGCATCGCCCGGCGCGTGCAGAAAACCCCGGCGCAAGTGGCGCTGGCCTGGTCCGTGCAGCGCGGTGTGGCGTTTCTTACCACGTCGGCGACACCGAGCCATATCCGGGAAAACTTCGATCTTTCGACCTTGCCCACCCGGGCCATGCTGGAGATCAAGCAAGACATCACCACCCGGATCCGCTTCAACTCGGTGGTCGAAACCGGCGTGCCGGGGTTTATTCCGCGCAAGAAGTAACCCAGGATGAGCAGGGCGGCCTTGAGTAAGGCCGCCTTTTTTGCTTTCCATTATTCAACGTTGACGCGATCCACTGTAGGAGCCAGCTTGCTGGCGATGGACGTTAACGATTACGTGTGCTGACTGGTTCACCGCGGCGCACTTGAATTCATCGCCAGCAAGCTGGCTCCTACAGTTATTGTGTTTACCGGGAATCCGCTATCCAGAGGCTCAACGATGGACATTTTCCAGACCATGCGGTTTTTCGTTGCCGTCGCTCAAACCGGCAGTTTCACGGCCGCCGCGCAGCTCCTGGACACCACCACGACCAACGTATCGAAAGCAGTCACCAGCCTGGAAGCGCGGCTGCAAACACGTCTGATCAACCGCACGACACGGCGTCTGGCGCTGACCGAAGCCGGCGTCCGTTATCTGCAACGCTGCGAGAAAATCCTCGAAGAGATGCGCGAAGCCGATGAGGAGGCGGGCACTGCCCACACCGTTCCGGTGGGCCGGCTGAAGATTCATGCGATGTCCGCCATCGGCAATCATTACGTGATCGATGCCATCGCCAAATACCGGGAAACCCATCCGACGGTGATGTTTGACCTGACCGTGACCAATCGCCTGCCGGACCTGTTGGAGGAGGGCTATGACATGTCGATCGTGCTGGCGCGAGACCTGCCCGATTCCGGGTTTGTCGCACAACGGCTGGGCGTCACCTACAGCATCCTTTGCGCTTCACCTGAGTATTTGCAGAAGCGCGGCCGTCCCGACACTCCGGGGGCGCTCGGCGAGCATGAGTGCTTGCGGATCGTGAACACGGTCATGCCGGCTGAAAACTGGGCATTCGAGGGGCCGGATGGCGTGGAGACGGTGAACATTCCGCTGTCGGCGTTTCACGTCAATACCGCCGATGCGATGACCGTCGCGATCAAGAAGGGCATGGGCATCGGCATTCAACCGATTGCTTCTGCGGTAGAGGGTTTGAAGGCAGGCACGTTAGTGCGCATTTTGCCGGAGTATCACTTCGAGGAGTTCAGCGTGTTTGCGATCTATCCATCGCGTAAGTTCGTCGATGCGAAGATCAAGACCTGGGTGGAGTTTCTGAAAGACTACATACCGAGGTTATTGGCGGCGAACAAGGAAGTTGTCGCGGCGGCAGGAAAACCTTATTGAGCGGCAGGCATGGAGTGTCGACCCTCCATCTTCCGCACGGTCCTCAACCGTTCGAGCAACCGGTTCCCATCACTTGGTACTGCAGGATATGGCGTTGACCCTGTGAATCTTCATAAGTCATTTGCTTCGGCACGGGGGCACATTCGTCGCCGGTCTCCGACACGGTGATGATTTTCTGGATATCCAGTTTCATGCCGTAAGCGTAGGTTTCAACCGGAATCTGGCTGGCCGCCGTATTGGCAGGGCTTTCATCCGAGAAGGCCTGGGCGGCAACGCCGGCAAGGGCCAGAAACAGCGCGATCTTCAAACTTTTCATGGGGTCACCTTCGCATCGGGTTTAAGGGTTACTTCGCGAGTTGGTTGAGGCTTGACTCGTTTACTCGCTGGGTGAAGTCGATGCTAGGGGTTTGTCGGGGATGCAAATAGCGGGCGACTGGACAAACACTGTTGCCAGTTTGCGCAGGTATGCCTTTGGTGACCTTGGCGGGCGGTTAGTTTGTTTGATTTCTGCGAGGTTTCGCGGTGGACGAAATCGGTCTAAAAACCCCCGAGACGCACGGCGAAGGGTGTACTAGTCTTGAACGTGTAGGTGAAGACGCAGACTGATGCGCAAGCGGATGGCAAGGATACGTGGGGCGCGTTCCGAAGGGTACACGGTTAGAAAGATCTCCGCGCTGAGATCCAGCCCTTATGCCGTGTGAAGCACAAGAGCACAAAACTCTTGTGTGAGAGTCCTGATAAACCTTGTAAGCCGGAGACCAGCACCGGCCACCTACTCAAATCCCGAAGCCCGCCTTGTGCGGGCTTTTTTATGGATTTCTATTCGCCAGGTTGGGGTGATGCCACTGATTTTCTAACTGTCGCGAAACCTGTAGGAGCCGGCTTGCCGGCGATAGCGGCGGGTCAATCAATCATTCATTGACTAGACGAACGCCATCGCCGGCAAGCCGGCTCCTACAAGGATCGCGTATTACCTGGCTATCATGCCGTCATCGCCACCGGATCCACCGGGACACCGATATTGGCCATTTCGATCCCCTTTTGGCCGACCTCGCACTATGAACCCGCCAGCCCGTCAGCAAGAATCAAATCAGTACTGCCGTTCCGGCACACTCGCCAATCCACAACTAGAATCCCGTTTTGCTTGCCCTTGGCAATTTTCAAGACCTGCCGTGTACAAAACATAAAAACCAACGCGACACACTTGGGGAATTCATTCATGGTCACGATGAAACGCATACTGGGCGCCACCGTTTGTGGGCTGACGCTGCTGGCCAGCGCCGTGCACGCCGAACAGCGCGAATTGCGGGTGTACAACTGGGCGGATTACATCCTGCCGTCGGTGCCCAAGGATTTCGCCGACAAGACCAAAATCAAAGTGACCTGGGACACCTTCGACACCAACGAATCCCTGGAAGCGAAGCTGCTAACCGGCAACTCGGGCTACGACCTGGTCGTGCCGTCAAACCAGTTCATCGAAACCCAGATCAAGGCCGGTGTGTTCCAGAAACTCGACAAGTCCAAGTTGCCGAACTGGAAGCATCAGGACCCGGCACTGCTCGCATTGCTGGACAAGAACGACCCGGGCAACCAGTACGGCGTGCCCTACATGTACGGCACCGTGCTGATCGGCTTCAACCCGGCCAAGGTCAAGGCCGCGCTGGGCGAGAATGCACCGGTGGACAGTTGGGACCTGGTGTTCAAGCCGGAGAACATGGAAAAGCTCAAATCCTGTGGCGTAGCGATGCTCGACTCACCGTCGGAAATCCTGCCGCTGGCGCTGCACTACCTGGGCCTGGACCCGAACAGCCAGAACCCGGACGACTATGAAAAAGCCAAGGCGCTGATGCTGAAGATTCGCCCTTACGTCACCTACTTCAACTCCGCCAAGTACATGACCGACATCGCCAACGGCGATATCTGCGTCGCCATCGGTTACTCCGGCAGCTTCTACCAGTTCGGCAATCGTGCGAAAGAAGCGGGCAACGGCGTGGTGGTCGACTGGCGCTTGCCGAAGGAAGGCGCGCCGATCTGGTTCGACACCTTCGCCATCCCTAAAAGCGCGAAAAACGTCGAGGAAGCCCACGAGTTTCTCAACAACCTGATGGACCCGAAAGTCATCGCCCCGATCAGTGATTTCCTCGGCTACCCCAACGCGAACAAAGACTCGCTCGTCCTGATCAACAAGGACATCACCGGCAACCCGAACCTGACGCCGACCAGCGAAGCGTTGAAGACGCTGTACGTGGTGCAACCGTTGCCGCAAAAGCTTGAACGGGTGCGCACACGGGTCTGGACCAGCATCAAGTCCGGCGCATAATCCCTGATCGACCTGGCACCGTGTCCCCTGTAGGAGCGAGCCTGCTCGCGAAAAACGTTCGGATAACGCGTTCATTCGGGTAACACGCGTTATCGTTAACGTCCATCGCGAGCAAGCTCGCTCCTACAGTTCTGGTGTTCAGATCCGCTTCAAGGCCTGCGCCAGATCCGCCCGCAAATCCTCGACATCCTCAACCCCCACCGACAACCGCACCAACCCATCGCCAATGCCAAGCTGCGCACGGGTATCGGCGGGGATGGTGGCGTGGGTCATGATCGCCGGGTGTTCGATCAGGCTTTCCACGCCGCCCAGGCTTTCGGCGAGCGCGAAGATGCTCACGTTCTCGAGAAAGCGTTTGGCGCCCGCCAGGTCAGTCTTCAGGTCCACGGAAATCATCCCGCCGAAACCGCGCATCTGCCGTTTCGCCAATTCATGCTGCGGGTGCGACGGCAGGCCCGGATAGTAAACGCGCGCGACTTGCGGCTGGCGTTCCAGCCATTGCGCCAGTTCCAGCGCGTTGCTGCAGTGACGCTCCATGCGCAGCGCCAGGGTCTTCACGCCGCGCAGGGTCAGGAACGCGTCGAACGGCCCGGCGATGGCGCCCACCGAGTTCTGCAGGAAACCCAGGCGCTCGGCCAGTTCCGGATTTTTCCCGACCACGGCGATGCCGCCGATCACGTCGGAGTGGCCGTTCAGGTACTTGGTTGTCGAGTGCAGCACGATGTCGAAACCCAGCTCCAGCGGGCGCTGAATCCACGGGCTGGCGAAGGTGTTGTCGGCCACGCAGATGATGCCGCGGTCGCGGCACAGGCGCGCGACGGCGGCGAGGTCGGTCAGGCTCAGCAACGGATTGCTCGGGGTCTCGACCCAGACCATTTTCGTGTCGTCCTGCAACGACGCTTCGAAGGCCGCCAGGTCCGTCAGGTCGATGAAGCTGAAGCGATGCCCGGCGCTGCGTTTGCGCACTTTGTCGAACAGGCGGAAGGTGCCGCCGTAGAGGTCGTTGCCGGAGACGATGTGCGAGCTGGCGTCGAGCAGTTCCAGCACCGTGGAAATCGCCGCCAGCCCGGAAGCGAACGCGAAGGCCTGGGTGCCGCTTTCAAGGTCGGCGACGCAGCGCTCCAGGGCGAAGCGCGTCGGGTTGTGCGAGCGCCCGTAATCGAAGCCCTTGTGCACGCCGGGGCTCTGTTGCAGGTAGGTGGAGTTGGCATAAATCGGCGGCATCAACGCCCCGGTGGTCGGGTCCGGCGCTTGCCCCGCGTGGATCACCCGCGTGGCGAAGGCACGTGACGCGGCGTTTTCATCGTGTTGACTCATGCAAGGGATCTCCGCAAATGATTGAGCAGGTCGACGCGGGTAATCAGGCCGTGGAAGCCCGCCGCGTCGGCGATGATCGCCACCAGCCCGCGATCGAGTTCTGCCTGCAGTTCGGCCATGTTGGCGCTGGCCGGCAGGGTTTGTACTTTGTCGGTCATTGCGCTGGCCACGGTCAAGCGGAAGTGTGAAGGGTCCTCCGCCATGCCCAGCAGAATGTCGGATTCGTCGATCACGCCGACCAGGTGCTTGCCCTCCGTCAGCACCGGCAACTGCGAGACATCCGCCAGGCGCATGCGCTGGAACGCGGTCAGCAAGGTGTCGTCGGGGCTGACGCTGATCACCCGGCCATCCTCGAAACGCCGCGCGATCACGTCGCGCAGATCGCCGTAAGGTTTGCGCGCCAGCAAGCCTTGGTCGTTCATCCATTGGTCGTTGTAGACCTTCGACAGATAGCGCGTGCCGGTGTCGCAGACGAAACTGACCACGCGTTTCGGTTCGGTCTGTTCGCGGCAATAGCGCAGGGCGGCCGCCAGCAAGGTGCCGGTCGACGAACCGCCGAGAATGCCCTCGGCGCGCAGCAGTTGGCGGGCGTGCTCGAAGCTTTCTTCGTCGCTGATCGAATAGGCGTGGCCCACGCTGGACAGGTCGGCAATCGACGGAATGAAGTCTTCACCGATGCCTTCCACGGCCCAGGAACCGGGGGTTGTCATGGTGCCGCTGCGGCTGTATTCAGCCATCACCGAGCCCACCGGGTCGGCCAGCACCATGGTCAGGTTCGGCTGCACGCGCTTGAAGAATCGGGTCAACCCAGTCAGCGTGCCGGCCGAACCGACACCGACGACGATGGCATCGACGTCATGCTGGGTCTGCGCCCAGATTTCCGGCGCGGTGCTGCACTCATGGGCGAGCGGGTTGGCGGGGTTGTTGAACTGGTCGGCGAAAAACGCGTCGGGAATCTCTTGCGCCAGGCGCGCCGCGACGTCCTGGTAATAATCGGGATGGCCCTTGCCGACGTCGGAGCGGGTGATGTGCACCTCGGCGCCCATGGCTTTCAGGTGGAGCACTTTCTCGGTGGACATCTTGTCGGGCACCACCAGCACCACCCGATACCCTTTGGCGCGACCGACCAAGGCCAGGCCAAGCCCGGTGTTGCCGGCGGTGGCTTCGACGATGGTGCCGCCGGGTTTGAGCCGGCCGTCGCGTTCGGCGGCGTCAATCATCGCCAGGCCGATGCGGTCCTTGATCGAGCCGCCGGGGTTCTGCGACTCGAGCTTGAGAAACAGCGTGCACGGGCCGGTATCAAAACGGCTGACGCGCACCAGGGGTGTATTACCGATCAGTTCAAGCACGGCAGGGCGGGAGTCGTTCGGCATGTTGTCACCTCTTTGCGGGCATTCGCACGGGAAGGACAGCAACCGGCCACGCTTCCTCGCGTGCCAGTCGCCAGCAATGCATCGTTTGGACCATAGGCCGCGAATGCGACACTCGCAACCTTGCACGGCCAGCCGGTCACCGGGCGCACGCTTGTATCCCAACGTATCGGCAAGGCCAGCAGCCAACTACGCTTACAAAACCACGGCATCGGCGACACGAGCGGGATACACGGCGCCCCTTTAATGGAGTCCTCCCCAACGGTCTAAACCGGAGAAATGCCATGTTCCGTATCAACGCTCGTCACGCCGTCAAAATGCTCGGTGTCGCTGTTGTCACCACTGCTGCGCTCGCCGCGTTCTCGGGCGTGTCCCAGGCCGAAGAAGTGAAAGCCCCTGCGAAAAGCTGGCAGACAGGCATTCATCGCACCGATCTGTTGAAAAGGGACCTCGACGTCGCCGGGCAAGAAGTGATCCAGGTCCGGGTCGATATCGATCCGGGCGTGTCCTCGCCCAACCACTCCCATCCGGGTGTGGAAGTGGCTTATGTGATCGATGGCACCTTCGAATATCAACTGGAAGGCCAGCCACCGGTTACCCTGAAAGCTGGTGATTCGCTGTACATCCCGGCTGGTGTTGCGCACATCGCCAAAAACGTCGGGACAAAAACCGGCTCGGAGCTGGCGACGTACATCGTGAAAAAAGGCGAGCCGTTGGTGGTGATCAAGCAGTAAACCTAATACACCGCAAATCCCTGTAGGAGCCGGCTTGCCGGCGATGGTCGTCAACGATAACGCGTGCCAACCGGTTAAACGCGGCGCACTTGAGTCCATCGCCAGCAAGCTGGCTCCTACAGGGGATTGCGTGTGCGGCTGATTAGAGCAACGACCAACGCAACAACGATCAACCCCAATGCCACCGCGAAAGTAACCCGCATCCCGTGGGCCACGGCTTCGGGCTGCGCATTCGTGATCCCGGCCGCCCAGGCAAACACCGCGCCCAACGCCGAGGCGCCGGTGATCAGCCCCAGGTTGCGCGAGAGATTGAGCATGCCCGAGATGACACCGCGCTGGTCCGGCGCTACATCGGTCATCACCGTGGTGTTGTTCGCCGTCTGGAACACCGCATAACCGAGCGTGATCACCACCATCGGCGCCACGTACCCGCTGATGCCATACGCCTGTGGCAACATCGACAGCGTGAGGCAACCGACAGCCATCGCCATCAACCCGGCCACGGTCATTCGCTGCGCGCCAAAACAGTCGGCGAGCCGCCCGGCAGGCACGCCGGTGAACGCAGCCACGCACGGCCCGGCCGCCAGCACCAGCCCGACCACCACCGCATTCAATCCCAGCCCTTGGGCGAGGTAGAACGGCCCGACCACCAGCGTCGCCATCATCACCGTCGCAACCAGGGTGCTCATGGCCAGGCTGCCGCACAGCAACGGATCGCGGAACATCGCCAGCCGTATCAGCGGGGAGGCGACTCTGCGCTCGACGAACACAAACAGCCCGCCGCCAAAAACCGCCGTCAGCAACAACCCGATATTGAGCGAGCCGAAGTCACCGCGACCGAGGGTCATGGCCAGTGCGTAAGCCGCCAAAGTCAACGCCAACACCAATGTGCCCCACGCATCGAACCTGGTACGCCCGTTCGCTGGTTTCTGCCGGTCAGCGGGTAAATGACGATGCGCCAGCAACCACGTCAGCAGGCCCAGCGGCACACTGACAAAGAAGATTGCCCGCCAGCCCAGACCGTCGATCATCAAGCCGCCAAGCGACGGTCCCATGGCGGTGCCAATCGCCGACATCGTCCCGAGCAAGCCCATGGCGCTGCCGGTTTTGTCTTTCGCCACGGTTTCACCGACGAAGGCCATGGTCAGCGCCATCATGATCGCGGCGCCTAGACCTTGCAGCGCCCGGGCGCCAATCAACAACCCCAGCGTCGGCGCCAGACCGCAGAGGGCCGAGGCCAGCGTGAACACGCCGATGCCGCCGAGCAGCAGACGTCGACGCCCGAGCAGATCTCCGAGCCGGCCGACGCTGACAATCAACGTGGTGATCGCCAGCAGGTAGGCGATCACGACCCATTGCACCTGCTGAAATGTTGCGTCGAACACCTGGGCCAGCGTCGGCAACCCGACATTCGCGATGCTGGTGCCGAGAGAGGACAGCAGCATCGACAGTGAAAGGCTGATCAATGCCCAGCGCACGGCGGTTGTCGGTGATGGGTTGTCGGCGATGGCGATAGTCGGCTTCATGCGGTTCCCCTGGATCTGGCCACTCCCGAAGTGGAGCTGTCGCAAATCTACGCCGGGGCCTAACATGGCGGAAGACGCATGGGTTGCACTTTATTCGTGCGTACAACGCCATCTCACCTTGCCGCGGGGCGCGCCATGTCCACTCCTGATTTCAACTTGCTGGTCACCCTCGATGTGTTGCTCGCCGAAGGCAGCGTGGCGCGCGCCGCCAAGCGCCTGCGGTTGAGCCCTTCTGCGATGAGCCGGGCGTTGGCGCGGTTGCGCGAGACCACCGGCGATCCGTTGCTGGTCAGGGCCGGACGCGGACTGGTAGCCACGCCCCGGGCGCTGGAGTTGCGTGAGCGGGTCAGCCAGCTGGTACAGGACGCCGAAGCGGTGCTGCGTCCGGCGCAGCAGCCAGACCTGCAACAACTGGCCCGTACCTTCACGCTGCGCACCAGCGAAGGCTTTGTCGAAAACTTCGGCGCACCGCTGATTGCCCGTCTCGCCGAACAAGCTCCCGGCATCCGCCTGCGCTTCATGCACAAGCCCGACAAGGACAGCACCGCGTTGCGTGACGGCAGCGTCGATCTGGAAACCGGCGTGGTGGGGAAGGCGTCGGGCCCCGAATTGCGGACCCAGGGATTGTTTCGCGACTGCTTCATCGGCGTGGTGCGCAAGGGGCATCCGTTGAGTGAGGGCGATATCACCGCGCAACGTTATGCGGCGGGCGGGCACATCAGCGTCTCACGGCGTGGGCTCGACAAGGGGCCGGTCGATGAGGCGCTGGCGACGCTACTACTGGAGCGGCAGGTGGTGACCATCGTCGCCGGTTTCTCGACCGCCCTGGCGCTGGCCCGTGCCACGGATCTGATCGCTACGGTCCCCGAACGTCACACGGAAAACCTGCGGGCGGACCTGCACAGTTTTGCGCTGCCGTTTTCCCTGCCGGCGCTCACGGTTTCGATGCTCTGGCATCCACGGTTGGACGCCGATCCTGTACACCGCTGGTTGCGGGGTTGTGTACGTGAGGTCTGTGCGTGAAGCGGCGAGTCTCAGAACGTGAACGACCGGGAAGAATGCTGCGCCATCTCGGCATCCAGCAGATGCTCGGTCAGCACATCATTTAAAAAGCGGAACTGATCGTTGAGCCCGATCACTTCGTTGCTGAAGTGGTGGCCGGCGGCGGGCATCAGCAGCGCTTCGAAGTTTTTGTCGAACACCAGCGACAGCGCTTTGCGCGACACGACCTGCTGCGAGTAGTAGTTGGTGCCGAACACTGGAAAGCTCACGGAAAGGGTGACGATGTGGATCATGATGTGCGCTCCTCGGTCAGGACGTACCACGAAAAAACGCTCAGCGTGAAAGCTGTCAGGGCCAGGCAGGTCAGCAGATGGATCAACATGATTCGGCCCTCCGGTTCGGGTTTCGTGGTGGATTGAGGTTGATCCTACGCTGACGGTTTTAGAGCGGAAGGCATTCGCGGCGATGGTGAATATCGATGTAAGTGATGGTCGGGTTTTTGTGGTGTATTTGGGGGCCTCATCGCGAGCAGGCTCGCTCCTACAGTGGTTTGTAGTGGGACGCAGATTTGTGAACGACCCTGATCTCCTGTAGGAGCGAGCCTGCTCGCGATGAGGCCCTCAGCAACAACCTCTTCCCCGGAACTCGCCGCCTATACTCAAATCAGAATGCTTATAACCCCCCGAATGTCCTGTCCGGGGGACCTCTGTAGGACACCGCGACCTTGAACCTGCGTTCGCTGATCGTCGCCGTGCTGTTGGTGTTGGCCGGCTGCGCCACGCCGGTGCGTGCTCCGGCGCCAGCGCCGCCGGTGATCATTTCCCAGAGCACCTGGCAGCAAGTGGACCGGGACATCGTCGCCGCGTCCCAATCCGCCACCGAACAGTCGAAAATCTACGCACGCGGCGCCATGGACTACTGGCGGACGCGGGTCTATCAGCTGACCGAAGAAAACTTCATCCCCTGGTTCAGCAGCTACTGGACCCAGGAATGGCTGTCGATGAAAGTCAGCTGGTACACCCTCAGCGCCCAGGGCGAGCAGGACGCCTCGGCAAAACGCCTGGCGGAGTATCTGCTGGAGCAATACCAGAAGCGCGTGCTGGCGCCGGTCGCGGTGGAAATCGACCCCGACCAGATCCTTGGCCTGGCGACGGCGTTCTACGTCGACATCCTTCAGGAAGAACTGCAGAAAATCTCCCAGCGCCACGGCGTGCCCATGGCCCAGCTCAATGGCCGTATCCAGAAAATCCCCGCCATCGCCCTGGGCCCGCCGCCGGCCCGGGACGCTTCGCTGTACCAGGTCGTGCACACCCAGCCGCTGAACACGTTGCCGGCCTACGCCGCGCTGATCGACAAGATCCACAAGGCCGGTGGCAGCAAGGGCGTTGATTCGACTGAAACGGCTATGGCGCCGGTGGCCAAACGCGCCAGTCAGCGTATGGAAGCGGAAATGGCCCCGCGTGGGGCGGCCAGCGCGGTGGCTGCCGCGGCGGGCAAACTTGCCGGGGGGCTGATTACCGTGGGTGTGGCGGGGATTCGCGCGCTGATCCAGGCCAGCGACCGGCCGGACAGCGAGGCGCTGATTCGTAGCAGTCTGGGCAACACCTTCGACAAGGCCTGGATAAAACTGGTGCAGAACCCTACCACCGGCGTCATGGCGGGCACCCTGTACATGGCAGGGCAGATCGAGGGCAATCTGGCGGGGAGTGCCGACGTACCGTCGGTCAGTTCGGGCAGCGGCGCTGTCGATTGGAGTCCGCCGGAACCGACTAACCCGCAGATTGACCCATAAACCGAAGGAGTACGAACATGTCCTACGTTGATGGCTTCCTCGCCGCCGTACCCACCGCCAATCGCGAAAAATTCAAAAAACACGCCGAAACCGCCGCGGCGATTTTCAAGGAGAACGGCGCCCTGAGCCTGGCCGAATGCTGGGGCGACGATGTGCCCGACGGCAAGGTGACGTCGTTTCCGATGGCGGTGAAACTCAAGGAAGAGGAAACCGTGGTGTTTTCCTGGATCATCTGGCCCGACAAGGCGACCCGCGACGCCGGGATGGAAAAACTCATGCACGATCCGCGCATGCAGCCGGACGTCAACCCGATGCCGTTCGATGGCCAGCGTCTGGTGTTTGGTGGTTTTGAAATGATCGTGAAAGCTTGAACCCGAGACAGGGTCACTCCGGCGTCGGGGTGATCCTGCAACTCTTGCGATTGCGGATCTCGCTGTCCGTCGGTCGCTCCCGGACAAACTCGAAACGCGGCTCACCTTCGCTATAGTGAACTAGCCAGCCCCATTCCAGCTCTGACTCATCCTGGCCGGGCTGCGGTGGCATGGCCCACCATGGCTCTTTGCTGATGATTTCTCGCATGGCCCCCTCCCGTTGATTCGGTTGGTTCAACTATAACGTGCATGCCAGGAGGTGCCAGGCGTGAGCGACGAAACCCCGGAGCCGGTCAAGCGGCTGTTTTTTGCTTTGAGCTGTTCGCCCGAGCAACGCAAGGCCATCGGCCACTGGCGCGCCGCGTTGCAGTTGCGCAACGGACGTCCGGTGCCGGTGGAAAATTTTCACCTGACGCTGCTGTTTCTGGGCGCGGTGGGCGTGGCGCAGATTGGCGAAGTCTGTACGGCGGCGGCGAAGGTTCGCGTGCCGGGTGAACCGTTGCGGATCGCCCTGGACCGGCTGGATGTCTGGCGCAGGGCAGGGGCTTTGGTGCTCGCGCCGGAACAGGCGCCGCCGGAGCTGTTGCGGCTGGTGTATGCGCTGGAGCAGGCGATGCTACCGTTCGGGTTCGAGGACGCGCCGAAGGAGTTTCGGCCGCACCTGACGTTGATGCGTGACTACCGCACACCGGCGCCGGAATCGCCAACGCCGCCGGAGTTTTTCCTGCGGGCGGATCGATTTGCGTTGTTTGAATCGCACAAGGGGCGTTACCGGGCGCTGGCCGAATGGCCGCTGGTGCCGGCATAAAAAAAGGCGCCCGAGGAGGGCGCCGAACTCACCTTAACCGAGGAAGCCAGGTGAGGCCGTTCTGCAGGAGAGGATGCAGCGGTGGTAAGACGCTGCGTGAACGGAAACAGTTGAATGTTGTGTTGCCAGTGGTGGCCTCATCGCGAGCAGGCTCGCTCCCGCAGGGGATTGGTGTCGGACACAATATTTGTTATCACAACCGATCAAATGTGGGAGCGAGCCTGCTCGCGATAGCTATCTTGGATTCAGCGATTATTTCCCGAGCTTCACTCGCGTCCAGCCGCGCGTCATCACCCGCTGAACGCCAATCGGCATGTCCGGAATCGCATACAGCGTCGCCATCACTTCCTGGGACGGATATGAGCCCGGGTCATCGCGAATCGCTTCATCCACCAACGGAGTCGCCGCAGCGTTGGCGTTGCTGTAGCCGATGTTGTTGGTGATCTCGGCGATGATGTCCGGGCGCATCAGGAAGTTCATGAACTGGTAGGCGTTCTCGACGTTCGCCGCATCCCGGGGGATCGCGACCATGTCGTAGAAGCTGCCGGCGCCTTCCTTCGGAATGCTGTAGTCGATCGTCACATTGTTGCCCGCTTCCTGCGCGCGGGCCTTGGCTTGCAGCACGTCGCCGGAGTAACCGACCGCGACGCAGATGTTGCCGTTGGCCAGGTCAGAGATGTACTTCGACGAATGGAAGTACGCCACCGACGGCCGGATTTTCATGAACAGCGCTTCCGCTTCAGCGATCTGCCCTTTGTCCTGGGAGTTCGCCGGGTAGCCCAGGTAGTGCAGGGCGGCGGGGAGCATCTCGGTCGGCGAATCGAGGAAACTGATGCCGCAGGCCTTCAGCTTTTCGGCGTTTTCCGGTTTGAACAGCAAGTCCCAGGAGTTGGTCGGCGCGTTGGCCCCCAGCACTTCCTTGACCTTGGCCGGGTTGAAACCGATGCCGATCGAGCCCCACATGTACGGGAAGGCGTGAGCGTTATCCGGGTCGCTGGCCGAGGCGTTTTTCAGCAGGACCGGGTTGAGATTTTTCCAGTTGCTCAGCTTCGACTTGTCCAGTTCCTGATAGACGCCGGCCTTGACCTGCTTGGCCAGGAAGCTGTTGGACGGCACGACGATGTCGTAACCGGATTTGCCTGCGAGCAGACGCGCCTCAAGGGTTTCGTTGCTGTCGAACACGTCGTAGGTCACGCGGATGCCGGTCTCGTCTTCGAATTTCTTGACGGTGTCCGGGGCAATGTAATCCGACCAGTTGTAGACGCGCAGAACCTTGTCATTGGCCTGGGCGCCGGTGGCGATCGCGCCCAATAAGGACAGTGTCAGCAGAGTCCTGCCAAACATTTTCATCGGTACAACTCCATTTCTCTTTTTATTCAAAATCACACGGCAAATGCTTGCGCGACCCTCTGTAGGAGCGAGCCTGCTCGCGAAAAACTCACGGACGCCGCGTTCAATCAGACAGCCCGCGTTATCGTTAACGTCCATCGCGAGCAAGCTCGCTCCTACAGGGAGGCGGTGTTATGCCGTTGCTTCCAGCATTTGCTTTTTAGGTTGCTGCCAGGATTCGCTGGCGGTCTGGTCCATCGCTTCCTGGATCGCGCGTTTACGGGTGGCTTCGGCGCGGCGGCTGAAATACCAGACCATGAAGGTCACGATCGAAACGGCAAGCAGGATCAGGCTGGCCACGGCGTTGATCTCGGGTTTGACCCCCAGACGCACCGCCGAGAACACTTCCATCGGCAAGGTCGTCGAACCAGGGCCAGACACGAAGCTCGCCAGCACCAGGTCATCCAGCGACAGGGCAAACGACATCATGCCGCCGGCCGCCAGTGACGGTGCGATCATCGGGATGGTGATCAGGAAGAACACCTTGAACGGCTTCGCCCCGAGGTCCATGGCCGCTTCTTCGATGGACAGGTCCAGCTCACGAAGGCGCGCGGAGACTACCACCGCCACGTAGGCAGCACAAAACGTGGTGTGGGCGATCCAGATCGTGACGATGCCACGCTCCATCGGCCAGCCGATCAACTGCGCCATGGCCACGAACAGCAGCAACAGCGACAGACCGGTGATCACTTCCGGCATCACCAGCGGCGCGGTGACCAGACCACCGAACAGCGTGCGACCCTTGAAACGCGTGACGCGGGTCAGGACGAACGCTGCCAGTGTGCCCAGCGCTACGGCAGCAATCGCGGTGTAGCAGGCGATTTCCAGCGAGCGCACCACCGAGCCCATCAGTTGCGTGTTGTCGAGCAGGCCGGCGTACCACTTGAACGACCAGCCACCCCACACCGTCACCAGCTTCGAGGCGTTGAACGAGTAGATCACCAGAATCAGCATCGGCAGGTAGATAAACGACAGGCCGAATACCAGCATCAATTTTGAAAAACCGAAACGTTTCATCCCCGTGCCTCCATCTCTTTGGCCTGGCTGCGGTTGAACAGCAGAATCGGCACAATCAGGATCAACAGCATCACCACCGCCAGGGCGGACGCCACCGGCCAGTCGCGGTTGTTGAAGAACTCTTGCCACAACACACGGCCGATCATCAGGGTTTCCGGGCCGCCCAGCAGTTCCGGAATCACGAACTCACCGACCACCGGAATGAACACCAGCATGCAGCCGGCGATAATCCCGTTCTTGGCCAGCGGCACGGTGATTTTCCAGAAGTTGTTGAAGTTGCTCGAACCCAGGTCCGATGCGGCTTCCAGCAGCGTGCCGTCGTGCTTGACCAGGTTGGCGTAGAGCGGCAACACCATGAACGGCAGGTAGGCGTAGACCACCCCGATGTACACGGCGGTGTTGGTGTTGAGGATCTCGATCGGGTGATCGATCAGCCCGGTCCACATCAGGAACGCATTGAGCAGACCGTTGTTGCTGAGGATGCCCATCCACGCGTAAACGCGGATCAGGATCGCGGTCCAGGTCGGCATCATGATCAACAGCATCAGGACGTTTTGCGTTTCCTTGTTCGCTTTGGTAATGGCGTAGGCCATCGGGAAGCCGATCACCAGGCACATCAGCGTGCTGAAAAACGCGACCTTTAACGAGCCGAAGTAAGCCGAGATGTACAGCTCATCCTCGGTCAGCAGCAGGTAGTTGCCGACGTTGAGGAACAGCTGGAATTTCTGCTCGGCGTAGGTGTAGATCTCGGAGTAGGGAGGAATGGCCAGCGCCGCTTCCGAGAAGCTGATCTTCATCACCAGGAAGAACGGCAACAGGAAAAACAGGCACAGCCACAGGAACGGAATCCCGATGACGAGCTTGCGACCACTCGGCATCAGCCGCATGAACTGCTGATTGAGTGTTTTCATGAGCGCAGTACCACGCCGCTGTCGTCTTCCCACCACACGTAGACCTTGTCGTCCCAGGTCGGACGCGCGCCACGGCGTTCGGCGTTGGCCATGAACGACTGCACGACTTTGCCGCCAGGCAGTTCGACGTAGAACACCGAGTGACCGCCGAGGTAGGCGATGTCATGCACCTTGCCCTGGGACCAGTTGTAGCGGCCTTCAGGTTGGGTGGTGCTGACCAGCAGTTTTTCCGGGCGGATCGCGTAGGTGATCGACTTGTCTTCCACGGAAGTGCTGACGCCGTGGCCGACGTAGATCTTCTGTTCCAGGTCCGGGCTGTGAATGATCGCGTGACCTTCAAGGTCTTCCACCACGGTGCCGTCGAAGGCGTTCACGTTGCCGATGAATTCGCAGACCATGCGGCTGACCGGGGCTTCATAGATGTCGACCGGGCTGCCGATCTGGGCGATCCAGCCCAGGTGCATGATCGCGATGCGCTGGGCCATGGTCATGGCCTCTTCCTGGTCGTGGGTTACCATCACGCAGGTCACGCCGACGCGTTCGATGATCTCAACCAGTTCCAGCTGCATCTGCGAGCGCAGTTTTTTATCCAGCGCGCCCATCGGTTCGTCGAGCAGCAACAGCTTCGGACGCTTGGCCAGGGAGCGGGCGAGGGCCACGCGCTGACGCTGGCCGCCGGAGAGTTGATGGGGTTTGCGTTTGGCGTATTGGGTCATGTGCACCAGGCGCAGCATTTCTTCGACGCGGGCGTCGATTTCGCTGGCGGGCAAACGGTCCTGCTTGAGGCCGAAGGCGATGTTCTGTGCCACGGTCATGTGCGGGAACAAGGCGTACGACTGGAACATCATGTTGATCGGCCGTTCGTACGGCGGCATGTCGGTGATGTCCACGCCATCGAGCAGGATCCGGCCTTCGGTCGGGCGCTCGAAGCCGGCGAGCATGCGCAGCAGCGTCGATTTGCCGGAACCGGAACCACCGAGCAGGGCGAAGATTTCGCCTTGATGAATCTCGAGCGAGACATCATCCACTGCCGTGGTTTCGTCGAATTTCTTGGTGACGCGGTCGACTTTCACCAGCACCTTTTTCGGTGCCTGGTGACCTTCAAGAGCCTTCCTGTAAATGCTGGAGGCGTTTGCCATGTGAAACTCCCAACAGGTTTCAGTCGTCGGGCCAACGCGGCCTGACTTAAGAGTGGATTGCAAGCCCGTAACGCCGGCCACTGTAGGAGCGAGCCTGCTCGCGATGAACGCCAACGATAACGCTGGCTATCTGGATGCCCGCGTTATCCGGACGTCCATCGCGAGCAGGCTCGCTCCTACAGGGAATTGCGTTGCCGATCCGCTCGGGCTTATTCGGCGCCGCCGTCCTGGCTGCCTGGTAGTACTTGTTGTTATCGCAGTGTGTTGTTGTCGCCAGTTACGGACGCGCAAAGGCACGCCCGCCAACTCGCGGGGGCAGTAAATGGGTTTTTGGGTCAGCGGGTTTTACGCAGCGCGGCCCGTCGCCGGCATGCATCACCGAACGCCTGGAAAATACTCAGATAAGGAGGATTCGAAAGCACCTGCCATTCCGGGTGCCATTGCACGCCGACTGCAAAGGTCGGGCTGTGGTCCACGGAAATCGCTTCGATCAAACCGTCCGGCGCAATCGCTTCGGCGCGCAGGCCGGGCGCGAGGCGGTCGATGCCCTGGCTGTGAATCGAATTGACCATGAATTCGGCCGGTAACTCCAGCGCTTCGAACACGCCACCGGGTTGCACCGTCACCGCATGGGCCGGGGCGTATTGCACCGACAGCTCGGGACTGTCCGCTTCACGGTGATCGAGCATGCCCGGCAGTTCATGCACCTTCTGGTGCAGGCTGCCGCCGAAGGCCACGTTCATCTCCTGGAAGCCGCGGCAGATGCCGAGCACCGGAACGCCCGCCGCAATGGCTGCACGCAATAAAGGAAGAGTCGTGGCGTCCCGTGCTGGATCGTGATCCGTGCCGGGAGCGCTGGCCGGGCCTTGATAGTGGAAGGGCTCCACATTCGATGGCGAGCCGGTCAGCAACAGACCGTCGAGATGCGCGAGCACATCTTCGATTTCAGTCAGTTCGCCTAAGGAAGGAATGACCACAGGCAGCCCCAGAGCCGCGACGCTGACAGCACGCAAGTACTTGTCGCCGCTGATGTGGTAGGGGTGCAGGCCAATCTGTTTGACGCACGCAGTAACGCCGATCAATGGCTTGAATGCCATTTTTATCACCTCGAAGTTTCACACTTGAACGAGCTTTTCCGGAGCTTAGCCTTGTTGATTTTAATTAACAACTCTCATGTAAAAAATTCTAAACGCCGCACGTCCGATCGCCTGCATTTACGCGGTGCTCACGACTGATATGGCACCCTCGTGCCCAAAAAAGCCCCAAAAATAAAGGCTGAAAGGTCATGTGTTCGCTATTGACTTCACTTTGCCGTTCGGGTTGACTGGGCTCCAGAAAGTGCAGTGAACATAATAATTAACAGCTAATAGGTGCATCATGTCGGTCCCTCTGCGTGCCGTTCAACTCAACGAAGCAAACGCATTCCTTAAGAAATATCCTGAGGTTTTGTACGTCGACCTTCTGATTGCGGATATGAACGGTGTGGTGCGCGGCAAGCGCATCGAGCGCACCAGTCTTCATAAGGTTTACGAAAAAGGCATCAACCTGCCGGCGTCTCTGTTTGCCCTGGACATCAACGGTTCTACGGTGGAAAGCACCGGCCTGGGTCTGGACATCGGCGACTCCGACCGGATCTGCTACCCGATCCCCGGAACCCTGAGCATCGAGCCTTGGCAGAAGCGCCCGACCGCGCAACTGCTGATGACCATGCACGAACTGGAAGGCGAGCCGTTCTTCGCTGACCCGCGTGAAGTGTTGGCCAATGTGGTGCGCAAGTTCGACGAACTGGGCCTGACCATCTGCGCGGCGTTCGAGCTGGAGTTCTACCTGATCGACCAGGACAACGTGAACGGTCGTCCGCAATCGCCACGTTCGCCGGTGTCCGGCAAGCGTCCGATGTCGACCCAGGTGTACCTGATCGATGACCTCGACGAATACGTCGACTGCCTGCAAGACATCCTCGAAGGCGCGAAAGAGCAGGGCATCCCTGCCGACGCCATCGTCAAGGAAAGCGCCCCGGCGCAATTCGAAGTGAACCTGCATCACGTCAACGACCCGATCAAGGCCTGCGACTACGCGGTGTTGCTCAAGCGTCTGGTGAAAAACATCGCCTACGACCACGAGATGGACACCACGTTTATGGCCAAGCCATATCCGGGTCAGGCGGGCAACGGTCTGCACGTGCACATTTCGATTCTCGACAAAGAAGGCAACAACATCTTTGCCAGCGAGGATCCCGAGCAGAACGCCGCGCTGCGACACGCGATCGGCGGTGTGCTCGAGACCCTGCCAGCGCAGATGGCGTTCCTTTGCCCGAACGTCAACTCCTACCGTCGTTTCGGCGCACAGTTCTACGTGCCGAACTCGCCGAGCTGGGGCATCGACAACCGCACCGTGGCCGTTCGTGTGCCGACCGGTTCGCCGGACTCCGTGCGCATCGAACACCGCGTGGCCGGTGCCGACGCCAACCCGTACTTGCTGATGGCTTCGGTCCTGGCAGGCGTGCATCACGGCCTGACCAACAAGATCGAGCCGGGCGCACCGGTGGAAGGCAACAGCTACGAGCAAAACGAACAGAGCCTGCCGAACAACCTGCGTGACGCATTGCGCGAGCTGGACGACAGCGAAGTCATGGCCAAATACATCGACCCGCTGTACATCGACGTGTTCGTGGCGTGCAAGGAAAGCGAGCTGGCCGAGTTCGAGAATTCCATCTCCGACCTTGAGTACAACTGGTACCTGCACACCGTTTGATGGGTCAAATGGTGTACGCATTCTTCGCGTACACCACCCATCAACTGTGGGAGCGAGCCTGCTCGCGATAGCGGCGGATCAATCACCATTGATGTCGTCTGACACACCGCTATCGCGAGCAGGCTCGCTCCCACAGGGGGTTGCATTTCAAGCCAGGTTTTTAACTGGCGATCACCTATTCCCCTGCGTCGAGTCACTTCCATGATAAATACTCGCAGCGACTGGGAACAACGCTTCCAGTCCTTGACCCTCGAAAGCCGCGCCTTCATCGACGGCCAATACCGCGATGCACTCAGCGGTGCCACCTTCGAATGCATCAGCCCGGTCGACGGCCGCTTCCTGGCCAACGTCGCCAGCACTGACGAAGCCGACGCCAACGAAGCCGTCGCCGTCGCGCGCCGCACCTTCGAATCCGGCATCTGGGCCAATCTCGCCCCGGCCGAGCGCAAGCGTACTTTGATCCGCTTCGCCGACCTGATCCTGGCTAACCAGGAAGAACTCGCCCTGCTCGAAACCCTCGACATGGGCAAACCGATCAATGACTCGCTGAACATCGACATCCCGGCGACCGCCAACGCGATCCGCTGGAGCGCCGAAGCGATCGACAAGATCTACGACGAAGTCGCCGCCACGCCGCACGACCAGCTCGGCCTGATCACCCGCGAACCCGCCGGTGTGGTCGCTGCCATCGTGCCGTGGAACTTCCCGCTGATCATGGCCAGCTGGAAGTTCGCCCCGGCGCTCGCGGCGGGCAACTCGTTCATCCTCAAGCCGTCGGAAAAGTCGCCGCTGACCGCGATTCGCATCGCCCAGCTGGCACTCGACGCCGGCATCCCGAAAGGTGTGTTCAACGTCCTTCCGGGCTATGGCCACACCGTCGGCAAGGCGCTGGCGTTGCACATGGACGTCGACGTTCTGGCCTTCACCGGCTCGACCGCGATTGCCAAGCAACTGCTGATCTACGCTGGCCAAAGCAACATGAAACGCGTCTGGCTCGAAGCAGGGGGGAAGAGTCCAAACGTGGTGTTCGCCGACGCGCCGGATTTGCGCGCGGCAGCACAGGCCGCCGCCAGCGGCATCGCCTTCAACCAGGGCGAAGTCTGCACCGCCGGTTCGCGTCTGCTGGTCGAGCGTTCGATCCGCGAGCAGTTCATTCCGCTGCTGGTGGAAGCGCTGCAAGCCTGGAAACCGGGACACGCGCTGGACCCGGAAACCACGGTCGGCGCGGTCGTCGATCAGCGTCAACTGGACAACGTGCTGCGCTACATCCAGGTCGGCAAGGACCAGGGCGCGCAACTGATCGCCGGCGGCAGCCGTGCCCTCGAAGCCACCGGTGGCCTGTATGTGGAACCGGCGATCTTCGATGGCGTGACCAACGCCATGACCATCGCCCAGGAAGAAATCTTCGGCCCGGTGCTGTCGCTGATCACCTTCGACACCGCTGAAGAAGCCCTGGCCATCGCCAACGACAGCATCTTCGGCCTCGCCGCCGGCGTCTGGACCAGCAACCTGAGCAAGGCCCACACCTTCGCCCGTGGCTTGCGTGCCGGCAGCGTCTGGGTCAACCAGTACGACGGTGGCGACATGACCGCGCCGTTCGGCGGGTACAAGCAGTCGGGTAACGGTCGGGACAAATCGCTGCACGCGTTCGACAAATACACCGAACTCAAAGCGACCTGGATCAAGCTCTAATACTTCTACAACGGCGGTCGCCGGCGAGTGCTGGCGGCCATCGGAGAAACCTATGAAACAAGACTCTACTCAACAGAAGCATGTAAACAGTTACTACGCCGCCACCCGCAACTTCACCGGCGACTTTCCGGTGCTGGAACAAGCGGTGGACTGCGACGTCTGCATCATCGGCGCCGGCTACACCGGTCTGTCCTCGGCGCTGTTCCTGGCCGAAGCCGGCTATAGCGTCACCGTGCTCGAAGCCGCCAAAGTCGGTTTCGGCGCCAGCGGTCGCAACGGCGGCCAACTGGTCAACTCCTACAGCCGCGACGTCGATGTCATCGAAGAACGCTACGGCGACAAGACCGCTGAAGTCCTCGGCAGCATGATCTTCGAAGGCGCCGACATCATCCGTCAGCGCATACAGCACTACGACATCCAGTGCGATTACAAGCCGGGCGGCATCTTCGCTGCGCTGAACAAGAAGCAGCTCAAGGGCCTGGCCGAGCAGAAAAGCAGTTGGGAACGCTACGGCAATAAAAATCTGCAAATGCTCGACGCCGCGGACATCAAGCGCGAAGTCGGCAGCGACAGCTATGTCGGCGGCCTGCTCGACATGCAGGGCGGCCACATCCACCCGCTGAACCTGGCCCTGGGCGAAGCCTCGGCGATCATCGGCCTCGGCGGCAAGATCTACGAACAATCGGCGGCGGTGGAAATCACCTACGGCGAACCGATCACCGTGCGCACCGCCAAAGGCGTGGTCCGCGCCAAGTACCTGCTGATCGCCGGCAACGCCTACCTGCCGCAAGGCCTCGACAACCGCGTGACCGCCAAGAGCATGCCGTGCGGCTCGCAAATCGTCGTCACCGAACCGTTGTCCGAGAAGGTTGCGCGCAGCCTGATCAAAAACAACTACTGCGTCGAAGACTGCAACTACCTGCTCGACTACTACCGCCTGACTGCCGACAACCGCTTGCTGTACGGTGGTGGCGTGGTCTACGGCGCCCGTGAACCGGACGACATCGAGCAACTGATCAAGCCGAAAATCCTCAAGACCTTCCCGCAACTGAAGGACGTGAAGATCGACTACCGCTGGACCGGCAACTTCCTGCTGACCATGTCGCGCATGCCGCAATTCGGTCGCATCGAGAAAAACGCCTACTTCATGCAAGGCTACAGCGGCCACGGCGTCACCTGCTCGCACCTGGCCGGCAAACTGATCTCGGAAATGATCCGCGGCGACGCCGAACGCTTCGACGCCTTCGCCTCGCTTCCGCACATGCCGATGCTCGGCGGCCGCACCTTCCAGGCCCCGCTCACCGCCATGGGCGCCGCGTACTACGCACTGCGCGATCGCTTCGGTATCTAATTCCAGCGCAAATCCCTGTAGGAGTGAGCCTGCTCGCGATGACGGCGGCACATTGAATAATGATGTCGCCTGACACACCGCCATCGCGAGCAGGCTCACTCCTACCCTGGATCCAAAGCAGGCACAAAATGCATGTGCAACCGAGATCTAAAACTGTGGGAGCCAGCCTGCTGGCGATGGCGTCATCCCGCTCACCATCAACCTCACCTGGCTCACCACCATCACCACCATCCATGCGCCTACAGCAACACGAACAAACGTGATTTAATACCCGCCTTTCAAAACTCCGGGACAGGGAAGCGGTACTTTCGCGGCCAAAAGTCGCCCGCCATCCACCCCCATAACCCTTAAGTATTTCTCGCATAAGGCTGTCATGGACACGGGCTCACGACTCAAATTAGTACGCGAAAGCTACAAACTCTCCCAGCGCGAGCTGGCCCGCCGTAGCGGCGTCACCAATGCCACCATCTCCCTGATCGAACAGAATCGCGTCAGTCCCTCCGTCAGCTCCCTGAAAAAACTGCTCGAAGGCATTCCGATGTCTTTGGCGGACTTCTTCACCTTTGATCAGCCGCCGCGCGAGCATCAATACGTCTTCCGCGCCAATGAACAGCCGGACCTTGGCCGTCATGGCCTGCGGTTGCTGCTGATTGGCGCGTCGGTGCCGAGCCGGCAGATGCGGTTGTTGCGCGAGCAATACGCGCCGGGGGCGAGTTCCGGGGAAGAGCCGATTGTGCATTCGGAAGGTGAGGAGTGCGGGCTTGTGACCCGCGGCACGGTGGAGCTGACGGTGGATGGGCAGATTAGTGTGCTCAATGCCGGTGACGGTTATTACTTCCCGACGACCTTGCCGCACAAGTTCCGCAACATTGGCCAGGATGAGGCGGAAATCATCAGCGCCAACACCCCGGCTAACTTCTGACTTGATTGCCGTGCCCTAAGGAATCGCGTGAGTATGGATGCTCGAACATTTCGCTACTACCTCTGGGCATGGCTGATGGTCATTGCCAGTTCAGCCTTTTACTCCGTGATATTGGTGGCGGGACTGAAACAGATTTTTGGTGTGGAAGACGCGTATCTCAAGGCGGCAGGAGTTGCCTCTTTCGTAGTCTTTTGCATTGTCGGCGTGTATTACGTGGCGCCGAGAGTGAAGCGGATTGAGTTCGGCACAGAGGCGCGATACACGAGTGTGTGGGGCTCGAGGGTAGGGATTGTCGTCGGGGCTTCGATTGGGACCGTTCTCAGTTTTCCGGTCATTGATAAGGTCGGGTTTTTGAGAGAGTTGCCGCGTTGGGGCTCGGTTGGCGTTCTGTTTATAGCTTTCGCGTGTGCTGTTTCTGTTTTTGCTCACTGTGTCTGGAAGCCTGGCCGCAGACATTGATTGGCGCCGTGACCGATACACTCTCTGCCCAGCAAATGGAATTCACCTCATGACCGCATTACGCATCCGCCCACTTGCACTCTGCGTCTTCCATCACGATGGCAAGATACTCGTCAACGAAGCCTGTGATCCCGTCACTGGAAAGCGATTCTTCCGCCCGATCGGCGGTGGAATCGAATTTGGCGAAACCAGTGCCGAGGCGGTTGTGCGTGAAGTTGAAGAAGAGCTCGGTTTAGACATTACCGATGTTCGCCTGCTAGGCACGCTCGAAAGCCTCTTTACCTATGCCGGAAATCCAGGGCACGAGATCGTGCAGATCTACGATGCGAAGTTTGTGGATGCCAATGTCTACGACTTGCCGCACTTGAATGCGCACGAAAGCAATGGTGCAGCCTTCGTCGCGAAATGGTTGCCGTGGACGAGCTTTACCGTTGAAACACCGTTGGTCCCAGATGGGCTTTACCAATTGTTGAACAAAGTGCCGATGTTGGATTGAAACCTGTTACCCAATTGCCTCGAGCACAGCCTGAATTAGGCGTTTGACACGGCTGAAAAAATCCGGTGCCCATTCAGGCATCGGATTTTTATTGTTTGCGTGAAAACTCGGAGTGACACTTGGTTGGCGGAACTGCTTCTATATCATTGCGTGACGGTTTTACATTGATTGCGCATGTCGTCATTTTTGATGTTTTCGCAACCGTGACCGCTTTGTTTGGCTTCGCACAAGTTACGCTGATCATTATCGTGGATGTTCTGGCATCCGCTGCCGGTTGTTTGCCCTTTACAAGCATTTCTCATGTCATCATTTTTTATGTTGTCGCAGCCATTACCGCTCAGTTTGGCCTCGCACAAGTTGCGCTGATCATTGTCGTGGATGTTCTGGCACCCGCTGCCGGTCGTTTCCCCTTTGCAAGCATTCCTCATGTCGTCGTTTTTTATGTTGTCGCATCCACTGCCACTTTCCTGAGCTCTGCAATAGCTACGCTGATCATCGTCTTTGATGTTTTCGCAGTTGGCATAGCTATAACTACTGAACATCAACAAAATCAAAATAATTGCTTTCATCACAGGCTTCCATGATTTGCCAGGTAACAGCCTGACTCTGATTGATTTCGAAAGCTTTGTATCTGCGCGCTATCATATCGACATCACTTTGTAGGAAAGTTCCGTGTTGGAGCTTTTGCTATGCCAGCGCTTTACTGACGCTTGTTCGGGAGGCCCTTGCCATGGTTTTCCCTATCAGTTTTTAAGGCCGAATAACCAAAAACAACAAAGCCCCAATCATCGGGGCTTTGTCGTTTCAAGCAGCGGTGTTCTGCAAATGGCTACCGCAAATCCCCCAACCTCACTGCCGAGCCTGCGGCGAATGCGGATTTGGATCGGTATGTTTCGGCCCAGCCACTAGCCAAGCAATCAGCCCGAACAGCGGCACAAATACGATCACCACCATCCATACGAGTTTGTTGCTGGATTTTCCTTCGGCTTTGCGCACTTTGTTGATGGCCCATAGCTCGATCACGATGAGAATGGCGGTGAGTACGATCCAGATGGTTTCGGTTTGCATGGGTTGCCCTCCTGATGGTCTTTGCTTTAGGTGGGCTGGGGTGGTGGGGGTTCATTAAAGTTTGAGGGGTGGGCCCTGACGGGTGGAATTTCTGCGGTTGTCAGGGCCTCATCGCGAGCAGGCTCGCTCCTACAGGTTAGAGGGCGTTAGCCAGTTTTCCGCTCGACAACTTGCGTTTGTACGCGCTGTCGCGATTGGCCAGCCAGTAGTAGAGCGGCGAGGTGATCAGCAGGCCGACCAGCCAGGACAGATCCGCGCCGTTGATGTGCTCGGAAATCGGTCCGACGTACAGCGGCGTGTTCATGAACGGAATCTGCACCACGATGCCGATGGCGTACGCGAGCAACGCTTGCGGGTTGTAGCGGCCGTAGATCCCGCCATCGACTTTGAAGATCGAGTTGATGTCGTACTGACCTTTGTGGATGGCGTAGAAGTCGATCAGGTTGATCGCGGTCCACGGCACCAGCACCACGAGCAGCACCAGGACCATGTCGACGAAGTGGCCGATGAAGTTGGCGGAGGCGCCGACGGCGGCGAAGCAGCAGGCGGCGAGGATGATGATCGAGAGGAGGGCGCGGCTTTTTGCGGTGGGGATCCAGCGGTAGGCGAAGGTTTGCACCAGGGTGATCAGCGAGAGCACGGCGCCGTAGAGGTTGAGGGCGTTGTGGCTGATGACGCTGAGCAGGAACAGCACGAGCATCAGCGGGCCGATCGAGCCGGTGGCGAGTTTGACCGCGTCCATGGTGTCCATGCCGACGGGCGTGGCGAGCACGGCGACGGCGCCGAAGATGAACGACAGGCTGGAACCGAGCACGGTGCCCAGGTAGGTGGTCCAGAACGTGGCGGCGACGGGTACGTTGGCCGGCAGGTAGCGCGAGTAGTCGGAGACGTACGGGGCGAAGGCGATTTGCCAGAGCGCGGCGAGTGACACGGTGGCGAGCCAGCCGGAAATGTTGAAGCTGCCGCGGGTGAGGAAGTCGGCGGTCTGGACGTGGGTGAAGATGTAGCCGAAGCCGAGCACGATGCCGGCGCCGAGCACCCAGGTGCCGATGCGGTTGAGCACGTGGATGAAGCGGTAGCCGATGATGCCGATGATCCCGGAACCGAGGGCGCCGATGACGATGCCGACGGGCACCGGCACGCTGTCGACCACGCCGTGTAGCGACTTGCCGGCGAGGACGATGTTGGAGGCGAAGAAGCCGATGTACATGATGCCAGCGATCAGCACCACCAGCAGCGCACCGAGGGAGCCGAACTGGGCGCGGCTCTGGATCATTTGCGGGATGCCCATCTGCGGGCCCTGCGCGGAGTGCAGCGCCATGAGCACGCCGCCGACCAGGTGGCCGACGAGAATGGCGACGATGCCCCACACCAGGTTCAGGTGGAACATCTGCACGCCGAGGGCGCCGGTGACGATGGGCAGCGGGGCGATGTTGCCGCCGAACCAGAGGGTGAACAGGTCGCGGGTTTTGCCGTGACGATCTTCGGGCGGCACGTAGCCGATGGTGTGTTTTTCAATGAGCGGGGCGGAGGTGTTTGCAGCGGTAACCATGACGGACTCCAAGGCAATTTGAGTACGTGGACGTACTTCGGTGAGCGGCACACGAGGGCGACGCTTTTCTTGTTGGAGTGGATGATGTGCGGTGGGGTGGGATAGATAAATTACAAAGATTGTTGGTATAGACGTTAAAAAATGTATGCCCATGGGCAGGTCAAAAAACTGTGGGAGCGAGCCTGCTCGCGATGGCGGAGTGTCAGTCAACAGAGGTGTTGAATGTGAGTCCGTCATCGCGAGCAGGCTCGCGCCCACAGGGGGATTTGGGGTGTTCGGGATCGTTGACCCACCACGCAAACTGTGGGAGCCAGCTTGCTGGCGATGGCGATTCTGAAGACGCCATCGCCGGCAAGCCGGCTCCTACAAAGGCGGTTCGGATGTTGGGTTTATTGGCGGATGAACGCGAGCATCCGTTGCAGCATTTCGTCGCAGGCTTCGAGCTGTTCGAGTCTGACGAATTCATCCGGTTTGTGACCCTGATCCATGCTGCCAGGACCGCACACGACAGTGGGAATGCCGGCGGCATCGAACAGGCCGCCCTCGGTGCCGAAGGCCACCGTGCCGAACTCCCGCGAGCCGGAAAACGCGGCAATCAACTCAGCCGCTTCACTGCGTGCATCCGTCGCCAATCCGGGGTACGCCGACAACTCGCTGAAGCGAATCTCGCTCTGTTCACTCACGGCCTTCATGCGCGGTAGAACCTGCTGCTCGGCGTAGGCCTTCAACTCCCGCGCCACGTCGCTCGGATCATGGGAAGGCAGGGCGCGGATCTCGAAGTCGAAGCGGCAATCGGCGGGGACGATGTTCAGCGCTTTACCGCCGGAAATGACGCCGGTTTGCACGGTGGAAAACGGCGGATCAAAACGTGCATCGTGATGCTCGGGCGCTTTCAGCCGGTGACCGATTCGACCCAGTTCGCCGATCAGTTCAGCGGCGTACTCGATCGCGTTAACGCCCAGTGGCGCGTACGCCGAATGACAGGCTTCACCGTGAATGTCGCAGCGCATCGCCAGTTTGCCTTTGTGCCCGAGCACCGGTTTCAGTTCGGTCGGTTCACCGATGATGCACAGCATCGGTTTGACCGGACGCCGCTCCAGCTCAGCCAGTAACGAACGCACGCCCAGGCAACCCACTTCTTCGTCATACGACAGCGCAATGTGCACCGGCAGCCTCAGCGAAGCGTTCACCAGCGAAGGAACCAGGGCCAGCACACAGGCGATGTAGCCCTTCATGTCCGCCGTGCCGCGCCCGAACAGCTTGCCGTCGCGCTCGGTCAGTGCGAACGGCGGCACCGTCCATGGCTGGCCGTCGACCGGCACCACATCGGTATGCCCGGACAGCACAATGCCCGGCAGATGAGCCGGGCCGATAGTCGCGAACAGGTTGGCCTTGCTGCGCTGCTCGTTGTAGACCAGCTCGCAAGGCACATCGAAACCGGCGAGGTAGTCGCGGACAAATTCGATCAGTTGCAGGTTGGATTCGCGGCTGGTGGTGTCGAACGCCACCAGCGTTTTCAGCAAATCGCGGCTGTTGCTCATCGGTCGTCTCCGGCGACGCCATAGCCTGGGGATTTGTCCGGGGCGAGGGCGCGGTCGATGTAGTCCTGGACTTGCGGGCGGTAGGCGTTCCAGAGTTTTTCCAGTTCGCCGATGGGGTCGTGATCGGCCCAGTCCACGCGCAGGTTGATGATCGGCCAGGTCAGTTCGCCGACCACCACCATCGCCGCCGAATGCACCGGCCCGGCTTCACCGCCTGCGGCAATGGCGGCTTGCATCGCGGCGAGCAGGCGGTCGGCGAGTTGACCTTCGCCGTGCTCGAACGCTGCGACCATGGCCTCGATCACGCCCCGGTCCGCGAGCATGTTGCCGGCGGCGACGCATTGTTCGCCGGACACGGCGTTGTGATTGCCCAGTGTTTGCGCGCCGCTGAAGTGGGCGGTGCGGCCGAGGTGGTCAATCGCAGTGATTTGCCGGTACTGGCTGTACCCGTTGCGCGTGAGCACTTTGTCCAGCGCCTCGGCGGGGGCGAGGCCTTGCTCCATGAGGGCGAGGGTTTCCGGGCCGAGGGAAGGCAGGGTGATGTTTTGCGTGGACACGGCGCCGACACCCGGCAGCAGCCACGGGCAGCGGGCGCCGACGGCGATGCTGGAGGAGCTGATGGCGATGCCGAACTGGCCGGTTTCGGGGCAGCGGGCTGCGATGGAGAAGGTCATGGTGTTGCTCCTTGGCAAATGAGGTGGCTGGGCGGGCCTCATCGCGAGCAGGCTCGCTCCTACAGGGGATCTTTGGTGAACACAAAATGTGTGAGCAACAGTGATCAAATGTGGGAGCGAGCCTGCTCGCGATAGCCGCGACGCGGTCTACTCGGGAATCACCGCAATCACATCAATCTCCATCAACCACTGCGGTTGCCCCAGCGCCGAGACCACCAACCCGGTCGAAATCGGGAACACACCTTTCAACCACTTGCCGACTTCCTGATACACCGGCTCGCGGTAGCGCGGGTCGATCAGGTAAGTCGTAGTCTTGACGATATGGCTCAGGTCGCTGCCGGCCTCTTCCAGCAACTGCTTGACGTTGCGCATGGCCTGCTCGGCTTGTGCGCGCGGGTCACCGAGGCCCACCAGCCGGCCTTCGAAATCCGTGCCGACCTGGCCGCGGACATACACCGTGTTGCCGGCGCGGACGGCCTGGCACAGGTCGTTGTCGAGGCTCTGGTTCGGGTAGGTTTCCTTGGTGTTGAACATGCGAATACGGGTATGGGTTGGCGCAGACATGTGAAACTCCTGAAATGTGGCTTAAGCGCTGACAGTTTTTTTCGGGGCTATCGAAGCGACGTCCGCCTCGCGTTGCGCCGCATCGTGGTAGTCGAGGTAGGAACGCTGGATGGCGATCTGATCGGCCACGTACTTGGCGTCATGCCAGACGCCCCAGATGAACGAAGACCCGCGACGCGACTGCCATGGCAACCCGAGGAAGTACACACCCGGTTCGCTCGACACCCCACGCTGATGCTGCGGCTTGCCCTTGTCGTCGAAGGCATTGACCTTCAGCCAGCTGTAATCGGTGGCAAAACCGGTGGCCCAGATGATCGAAGTCACGCCGGCCTGGGTCAGGTCCAGTTCAAGAATCGGGTTGGTCACGCAATCCGGATCGGGGAAAGTGATGCGCGCGTCCGGTTCTTCCGGCAGGTCCAGGCCGTTGCGTTCGATGTAGGCGTCAGCGGCATTGAGCAGCGCCAAGTAGTTCTCGTCGCCACGGGCCAGGTTTTCCGCCAGGTTAGGCTGGAACGTCGCCACGCCGCCGTTGAACGCCTGGGTCAGGCCGACCAGCGTCATCCCGCGATGGGCGAGGCCACGGAAGTCCACGGTGCGGCCGCCATGGGCACCGCTCACCGCGATGGTCACGTGCTCACGGCCCGGTTTCATTGCCACCTGGTCCCACTCGCCGAGCACACCCAACCACCAGCAGAAATCCCGGTCACGGTAGGCGCGAGGCGGGCGGTCGTGGGCGCCGACGGAGAGGTAGACCTTCTTGCCGGAACGCTGCAGCTCATCAGCGATCTGCACGCCCGAGGAGCCCGCGCCAACCACCAGCACTGCGCCTTCGGGCAATTGCTGCGGGTTGCGGTAATCGGCGGAGTGGATTTGCAGGAAAGGCTGATCCTGCGGCGCAATCGGCGGGATCACCGGACGCTGGAAAGGCCCGGTGGCAGCGACCACGCGGTTGGCCTCGATCACGCCTTCAGAGGTTTCGATGGTGAAGCCCGGGCGGCCAACGTTGCGCTCGACCTTGAGTACATCCACACCGGTGCGGATCGGTGCGTTGAATTTCTTCGCGTAGGCTTCGAAGTAATCGGCCACGCGTTCTTTCGGTGCAAATTCGTCGGGGCTGAGGTCGTCGAAATCCAGGCCCGGAAAGCGGTCATGCCAGGCTGGACCATTCGCTACCAGCGAATCCCAGCGGCCGGTGCGCCAGCGCTCGGCAATGCGGTTGCGCTCCAGCACCAGGTGCGGCACGCCGAGTTTGCTCAGGTGTTCACTCATGGCCACGCCAGCCTGACCGGCGCCAACAATCAGCGTATCTGTTTTTATTTTTTCAGTGGTCATCTCTATACCCTTCGAGTTGGATTTAGGTCGCGAGCGGCCTGCCATTTCTTGGGCTCAAGACTAGGGATGACCCTGGTATCGGTAAAATATTATTAAGCTGGCATTTGAGTATAAATAACTGATGCAGAGCGTTTGCCCGAGCGACTATTGAAGCCCTGCGCTGAAGTATGGTTGTATAGTGCAACTATTTTCAGAGGAGCTTGAAGTGAGCGCTCATCCCGCATTGATTGAAGAAATCCGCTCTGCGTCGCGCACGATGGTCCGTGAGTTGGGCTTCATGCGCGCCACCCTGGCGGCCACCGACTATTCACCTTCGGCCGTGCACTCGCTGCTGGAAATCGAGGCGCAAACCGGGTTGACCGCCGCTCAACTGGTGCAATTGCTTGATCTGGACAAGTCCAGTGTCAGCCGCATGGTGGCCAAACTCATCAAGGCCGGCGAGCTGGTGGAAAGCGCCGACAGCGATGGTCGCGTCAAGCGCTTGCAGCTGACCCGACAGGGCAAACGCACGGTGGCGGCGATCCATGCTTACGGCCAGCTTCAAGTCGAGACGGCGCTGGAACACTTGAACCCTTCGCAACAACAGGCGGTCGCCCAAGGGCTCGCGGCCTATGCCCAAGCCCTGAATGCGCAGCGCACCGGCGAAAGCCAAGCGCCGGGCAGTGCCGTCGAAATCAGCACCGGTTACCGTCCTGGCGTCGTTGGGCGCGTGACGGAAATGCATGCCGCGTTCTACGCCCGGCACTCCGGATTCGGGCAGTTTTTCGAGAGCCGGGTCGCCAGCGGCCTGGCCGAGTTCGTCGGGCGCCTGGACCAGCCCTGCAATCAAATCTGGGTGGCGACGCTGAACGAGCGCATCGTCGGCTCGGTCGCCATTGACGGGCAGGACCTGGGCAACCATCAAGCGCATCTGCGCTGGTTCATCCTCGACGATGGCTGTCGTGGCGGCGGGGTCGGTCGTCAGCTGCTGCGCGAGGCCGTCGCGTTCTGCGACGGCTTTGGTTTCGAGGCGATCGAGTTGGCGACATTCAAGGGCCTGGACGCCGCGCGTCGGCTCTATGAAGCCGAAGGGTTTGCGCTGACCCACGAAGAGCAAGGCAGTCAGTGGGGCAGCGTTGTCACCGAGCAGCAATTCACTCGCCTCAGGCCCGATGCGCGGTAAACTGCCCGCACTTTTTTACTCCCTCAAACAAGAGAACCCCATGGCGAACCCAGACATCATCTTCACCCCTGATCCTGACGCCGATTCCATTTCCTCCGACGTTGCCGATTTCAACGGCATCCTGGTGTCGACCCAGATCCCGACCCGCGCCGACGGCGAACTCGAACTGGGCGACATCACCCTGCAAAGCGAGTGCACGTTGCAGGCCTTGAAGGTCGCACTGGAGCGCGCCGGCAGTTCCATGGACCGCGTCATGCACCTGACCATCTACCTCACCGACATGGCCGACCGCGCCGCGTTCAACGAAGTCTACAAGCGCTTCTTCGCCAAACCATGGCCGGTGCGCGCCGCCGTGGGCGTGGCTTCGCTGGCGGTTGAAGGCATGCGTGTGGAAGTGACCGCGATGGCCGCCAAGGGCTGATTTCGCGGACTTGATGGGCAGCGCCGTTCAATGAGCGGCAGCTGCCGGGCAACATCGCCGGAGAAACCATGGCGCTCCCTCCGCTCAACAGTTTTCGCGTGTTTGAAAGCGTGGCCCGCCTCGGCAGCCTGTCGGCTGCCGCTGTGGAGTTGCATGTCACGTCGGGGGCGATCAGCCAGCAGGTCAAGGCGCTGCAGGAAAGCCTGGGCGTCGAACTGTTTGCCAAGCGCGGCAGACAGCTGGTGCTGACTGAACGCGGCAAGGCGCTGCAAAAGAGCGTCGCCAAGGCGATGGGGGAGATCGAGGGCGCCGTGCAGTTGCTGCAGGATCCGTCGATCGATCCGGATCAAATCACCGAAGTGACCCTGTCCATACCGCCGGTGCACGGCGTCACGTGGCTGGCGACGCACCTGTTCGCCTACATGGAAGCCAACAAGCACATCAGGCTGAACGTCATCACCGCCGCCTTTTTTGCGGAGGTCGACTGGCGCCGGGCCGATGTCGCCGTGGTCTACGGTGCGCCGCCCTGGTCCGGATTCTGGTGGCGGTTGTTGCATGGCATCCGCATGACGCCGGTGTGCAGCCCGCAATTGTTGCGAGGGCCGAATGGCATTCGCAGCATCGCGGATCTGGCGAAACATCGGCTGTTGCATGAGGACGATGGCAGCCAGTGGAAGCAATGGCTGGCCGAGGCCCGACTGAGCAGAAGCGAGCCGTCGGACATGTATTTCGATGACTTCGGCATGGTCTTGCAGGCGGCGCGGGATGGCTTTGGTGTGGCGTTGAGCGACGAGGTGGTGTCCTCGCGGGATCTGGACGATGGCCGATTGATCCAGCCGCTGACACTGACGGTGCCGGCCCTGCACAATTACTACTGCCTGTGCGCAGAGGGCAAACGGGAGCGGCCTGAAGTGAACAACCTCATTGAGTGGCTGTATTCAGCCGCAAACTCACGGTTGTGACCCTACTCACGGCTAGAGAACTGTAGGAGCGAGCTTGCTCGCGATTGACTCAAGAGCGCCCCGTTCAGCCAGTAAGCACGCGTTATCGATGACGACCATCGCGAGCAAGCTCGCTCCTACAGTGGGTCGAGCGGCATCGTCAATATAATTTTCCCGACGTTCTCGGAAGACTCCATCCGGCGATGGGCATCGGCAGCCCGTGACAGCGGGAACGTGCTATCGACGACGGGCTCCAGGCTTCCAGCACCCTCGAAGCGATCAAGCCAATGCTCGCGGAAGCGCTTGATCATGTCGTGCTTCTCGGGCTGCGTGCGGGACTTCATGACCGTGCCGATAATTTGCAAGTGACGGTAAAGGATGTGCTCCAGCTCCACAGTCACCTTCCCGCCACCGCCAAGGATGCCGACCTGAATCATGCGGCCGCCGTGAGCAAGCGACGCGATGTTGCGTGCGAAATAAGGCTCGCCAACAAAATCGATCACCACATCGACGCCTCGCCCATTGGTTTTTTCGGCAATGACTTCGGCGAAATCCTGTGTCTTGTAGTCAATGGCCACATCCGCGCCCAAATGCTCCACACGCGATAACTTGCTGCCCTCGCTTGTCGCATACACCGTGGCCCCTGTGGCGTAGGCCAACTGCACGGCGGCAGACCCTACGCCTCCAGCGGCAGCGTGAATCAACACCGAGTCGCCGGACTTCAGCCGAGCGAGGTGCATCATCGCTTCATGGGCGGTGACGAAGACCTCGGGAATTGCCGCCGCGTGCACATAGTCGAGCTGCGCAGGGATGTGCATGGCCATGCGATAGTCGATGCGCGCCATCTCGGCATAGGCGCCGCCGCCGACAACGCCCATCACTCGGTCTCCCACCTCGAAACCGGTCACCGCGCTGCCTTTCCCGATCACCTCACCGGCGATTTCCAGCCCGATAATCAGCGAGTCGCCGAAATTCGGATGGCCGTACCCACCGGTTCGATGAGTGAGGTCCGCACGGTTCACACCCGCTGCGTAGACACGCACCAGCAGGTCGGTAGGGCGTATTTCAGGATCGGGAACCTCTGCGAGTTCCAGGACGTCTGCGGCGCCGAATTCCCTGAGAGTGATAGCTTTCATATCAATGTTTCTCCGATTCGGTAAACGTGGCATTGGCAATGGCCGAGGCGGTGATGGCGCCGGGGAAACCCACATAAAACGCGAGATGGGTGATCGCTGCTGCTATCTCGTCATGGGTCACCCCATTACTGACCGCCCGCCGCAGGTGTGCAGGCAACTCTTCCGAGTGACCCCCGGCAATCAAAGCGGCCACTGTAATCAGGCTGCGGTCGCGGGGAGACAACGCGGGATCGCTCCAGATCTGCGGATAAAGGGTTGAGTCGACAAATTGCGACAGTTTCGGTGTAAACGCGCGGGCCGCTTCGCGAGGGCTGCTGAAATTGAGCGTGGACACGGGACGTTCTCCTTAAGCCTGGCTGATGAATTTGTGAGTGAGGTAGTGCTCGATGCCTTCAATGCCGCCTTCCGAGCCGTGACCGCTTTCTTTCATGCCACCGAAAGGCAGCTCGGTTGCGACGATGCGGTATTGGTTGATTCCGATCATCCCGGCCTCCAATCCGTCAGCGACGTCAATGGCCGTTCGAGCGCTGGAGGTGAACGCGTAGGCTGAAAGTCCGTAGGGCAAGCGGTTGGCTTCTTTCAGGCCATCCGTCAGGTCATCGAACGGCATCAGCACGGCGATGGGCCCGAAGGGTTCTTCGTGCATGACGCGGGCGTTCATGGGCACATCGGCCAACACGGTGGGCTGGAAAAAGAAACCTTCACCGGGCAAGGCCTCGCCACCGGCCAATACCCGCGCACCTTTCTCGACGGCATCGGCCACCAGCTCTTCCATCTTGGCCAGCTGCCTAGGGTTGGCGAGCGGTCCGACCTGAGTCTGCGGATGCAGGCCATCGCCGATTCGCAGGGCGTTGGTTGCAGCGACAAAATGGTCGGCAAACGCCTGATAGGCGTCACGCTGGATCAGAAACCGAGTGGAGGAGATGCACACCTGGCCGGTCCCGCGAAACCGGTTCGCGACACCCTCAACGGCAGCCTTTTGAATGTCTGCGTCGGCAAATACCAGCACGGGTCCGTGGCCACCCAGTTCAAGCGTGATGGGCTTGACGCCCTCGGCCGCTCGGGCGGATAGGAGTCTGCCGATGGGCACTGATCCGGTGAAGGTTACTTTGCGAATGATCGATGAGGCGATCAGGTGGCTGGACACTTGATCCGGTACGCCGAAGACCACTTGCAGCACGCCTTTGGGCAATCCGGCATCGTCGAGGGCACGCGCCAGGGCCAGCGCTGTGGAAGGGCTTTCTTCACCTGACTTGAGAATGACGCTGCAACCTGCAGCCAAGGCTGCCGAGAGCTTGCGAGCGGGAGTGATGGCCGGGAAATTCCAGGGTGTGAACGCGGCCACGGGGCCGATGGCTTGGCGTTTTACCAGTTGCAGCACGCCCGGACGATTGGCCGGTACGACGCGGCCATCGATGCGGCGGGCGCTTTCGGCGAACCACTCGAAGTACTCCGCGGCACGAGTCACTTCGTCCAGGCTTTCACCCAGCGGCTTGCCTTCTTCCAGTGTCATTTGCGCAGCAATGTGAGGGGCTCGTTCCAGGATCAGATCAGCGGCGCGTTTGAGGATTTTTGCGCGCTTGTCAGGTACGGTCTGCCGCCATTCTTCGAAGCCCAGTCGAGCCACTTCAAGGGCGTGGTCGAGGTCGCCCGCGGTGGCGAGCGGGACGCGTCCAATTTCACGTCCGGTTGCCGGGTTGACGACAGCGGCAGTATCGCGCCATTCGGCACTGATCCATTCACCACCGATAAAAAGATAAAGCGGGTCGTAGGACGTAGTCATGATTTGGCCTTCGGCTGGTTGTCAGGATTCGTATGAAAATCGGCGCCTGAACGGCTGTGTCACAGGGCCTGTGCAACCAAGTCTATGGAAGGCGCGCCATTTGATTTAGTCGGCCAGAAGGGAATCATTGTTGTGCCGGGAAGTAATATCGAGCACTGGGAGGAGCGTGTAGCATCTGCGAAATCGCTCGTTATCACGGTCAATGTCAGATCTACAGGAAGGTCGGGATGGATAAACTTTCGAACATGTCGGTTTACATAAAGGTTGTCGAGATGGGCAGTTTCACTGCCGTGGCCAACCATCTGGACTCCACCGTCGGTAACGTATCGCGTGCTGTGACCGCGCTTGAAAACGGACTCGACGCCCGTCTATTGCAACGCTCGACTCGGCGTCTCTCGGTGACCGATGCGGGGCGGCGGTTTTATGAGCGGTGCACAAAAATCCTGGCCGACCTTGAGAGCGCGGAAGCCGAAGCGAGCAATGCGGCCTTGATGCCCAGGGGCACCTTGCGTGTGCATTGCGTGCCCGGATTGGCTCGGCAACTGGTCACCGGCGCGGTGCTGGAGTACCGCAAGGAGTTTGCCGATGTCACTGTGGATTTGATGCTTTCCCAGCGCATGCCAAATCTGCTGGAAGACCAACTGGATGTCTCGATTCTGATTGCCCGAACGCTGCCGGACTCGGCTTACGTCAGTCAGAAGATTGGAGTCAGCCATTGTGTCCTGGTCGCGTCTCCCGATTATCTGAAGCGGCATGCGGCGCCTGTGACGCCAGAGGATCTCAGTGATCACCAGTGCCTGTTGCTCGGCACTGTGGACTATGTGAGGGATGAGTGGCAGCTCAAGAGCAAGGCGGGTGAGGCGACATTTGCTCCCAAGGGACCAAGTTTCAGCGTCAATGACATGGATGCGATGGCGGTGGCCATACGGGAAGGCGCCGGGATCGGCTTGCTGGCTGGATTTACGGCCATCGACGACTTGCGTTCCGGGCGGCTGGTGCGGGTTTTGCCTGACTATCACACCTATGAACGCAGCGTGTATGCCGTCTATACCTCTCGACAGTTTGTCGACGCAAAAATTACTCGTTTTATTGAGACGCTAAAAAAACGGGTTGGCACTCAGCTGACGATCACGGTTGAAGAACTGATCGATTGAAAGGGCGCAAGGCATAACGGTATTTACGCCTCAGTAAGGAAAGGCCTGCCTGAGCATTAATCTCAGGCAGGCCTTTTTTTGTCAGTAGCCGTAAGTTCGGCCGTCAGTAAAGGTGATGTCGGTCAGGATGCTGATGTCCTTTTCGACTTTGTAGAGTCGGGAATCCTTGATCAAGTCCGGGTCGGTGAATTTCTCGCCTTTTGCCTGGCCCGCATTGATCGCCACCATCTTGTCCCGAATGCCGGTGATTTCCTGGTAGTTCATTTCCGGCACTTTGTTTGGGTCTTCGTCAGCGTGCGCGCCGTAGATGCGTGTTTCCTTGTTGATGATCTTAAGCGTCGCGTCGATTGAACTGATGTAGTCCTTCACGTTTCCCGCCAGTAGCCAGGACGGGTAGAGGTGGTCGCCCGACAGCAGAATATTGTGCTGTTCGTCATATAGCGCCACTTCGTCCTGAGTGTGTCCCGGGGTGCTGAGGACTTTCAGTTTCACGCCGCCAAGGTCAATGACTTCATCGGGCTTGACCAGTCTCGCCACCTTGAAGGGCGCGAGTTTGAAGTGGTCCAGATTGCCGAGGTAGACGGGTTCCGGCACGTTGTAGAGGCCGTCCTCGCTTCTGAATTTCTGGGTGTAGGGCGAATCCAGCAGGTAGATGCTGGAGAAGTTGTGCAAGCCGCCCAGATGATCGAAGTGCAGGTGAGAAGGCAACACCGACAAAGGCTTGTCGGTGATCTGCCTGGCCACTTGGGTGATGTCTGCCTTTTGATTGGCGCCGGAGTCGAACATCAGCGCTTTCTCCGAACCGACGACCAGGTATGAATAGTTCTTCTGGTAATAGTCGGGCTCGCCAATCGCATACAGAAAGTCATTGAGTTTATGCACGACGAAGGCGGGATGTTTCTCTCCGGTTTGTGCCGCAGATGCTGTGCCCAGGACGCAAAGGGCAGAGGCAGCGAACGCGAGGTTTTTGATTGTTTTTGTCATGAGAGGCATCACCTTTAATCCGCGATCAAATGTTGGCTATTACAGCGGCGGGGCTGCCTCTTCTATTTACAGCGCGAGTGGTGCTCAAACAATGGATCAAAATTAAGCCATGACAGTTTAGATTTTCTAAAACGCCTGGCGCTGATTCGGCCGCCGCGCAAATCTGACAAGCCTGCAACGCTCAACTACGCTGCGATACGTACCGGTTCATGGAGATGACAAGGATTGAATTTCATCGACATCGACACTTTGATGCCTGCGGCGTAAGGAGTTTAACCATGCAAAGCAGGCTGCTAGCACTGGGGCTCGTCAGCGTTTGTCTGTTGTGGTCCGTTCTGGTGGGGGCTGCGGATGCGCCCATCGCCAAGGACAGCCCCGCCGAACTCAAGGTGGCCAACCGCAGCATCATGGTGTTTCGCGCCACGGTGCTGGGAGAAGTGCCGGAATCACGGGTCAAGCGGGCCAGGGTCGTGATCAACGAGGCGCTGGACGAAGCGGGGGATATGACGGTCACCGTCGATCCTGCCCAGAACAATTACCTGGTGCTGCTGGGTGCGAAACGCGCGTTCATCGTGTCCCCCGATGACGTCGATACGGTGGAATACGCGTCCATACAGCAGGCGGCGGAAAGTGCGGCGCAGAAATTGCGCCAGGTGGTCGCCGAAACTCGCGAAGCGCGCACCCTGCACCTGATGCTCAAGGCCTTGGCCGCCGCCGCACTGGCGACCGTGATCTACGTCGCCTTGTTGTGGGGCATGGCAGCGTTGCGGCGCAGGCTGCATAAACGGCTTCCGGAATTGATGCATCGGCACACCCAGGCGTTGAAGGTCGGCGAGACGCAGGTGATTGATGCGAGCTATCTCTATGCGCTGCTCAGCCGGCTGTTCTGGTTGCTGCGTTGGGTCATCGTGCTGTTGCTGACTTACGAGTGGGTGGGGTTTGTCCTGTCGCGTTTTCCCTACACCCGGCCCTGGGGTGAAAGCCTCAACAATTACTTGCTGGATGTCGCGCGTTATCTGCTCGAAGGCATCATCGGGGCGATTCCGGGGCTGGGTATCGCCCTGGCGATTTTCTTTATTGCCCGGGGCATTACCGCGTTCAGCCGTCGTGTCCTGCGGCGCCTGGCAATCCCGGGCACCGTCAGCTGGCTGAACCATGAAACCCTGCAACCGACCACGCGCCTGACGTCGCTGGCGATCTGGCTGTTCGCCCTGGCCATGGCTTATCCCTATCTGCCCGGTGCCGGCACCGATGCGTTCAAAGGGTTGTCGGTGCTGATCGGCCTGATGATTTCACTCGGCGCCAGCAGCGTGGTCGGGCAGGCGGCGGCCGGGTTGATCCTGACGTACACCCGCACGTTGCGCCCGGGGGAGTTCGTGCGCATTGGCGAGTACGAAGGCACGGTCACCGAGCTGGGCATGTTCACCACCCGCATCCGCACCGGTCTGGGTGAGGTCCTGACCCTGCCCAATTCGCTGATCACCGGCACCGTCACCAAGAATTATTCACGCACCGTGCAAGGCCCCGGTTACGTGGTCGATACCGTCGTGACCATTGGCTATGACACGCCGTGGCGACAAGTGGAAGCGATGCTGCTGGAAGCCGCCAAGCGCACCCCCGGCATTCTCGAAGATCCGCCGCCGCAAGTGTTCCAGACCGCGCTCTCGGACTTTTACCCGGAATACCGCCTGGTGGCCCAGGCCATTCCCAGTCAGCCGCGCCCGCGCGCGGTGTTGCTCAGCGTGCTGCACGGCCACATCCAGGACGTGTTCAACGAGTACGGCGTGCAGATCATGTCGCCGCACTACCTGGGCGATCCGCGAGACGAGAAGGTCGTGGCCAGGGACAAGTGGTTTACCGCGCCGGCTGAAGAACCGAAAGAGCCTTAGTTTCAGAAACCGCTTTCACGCATCAACACCGCCAGCAAATGGGTCGCGCCGTCACCCAGCAGGCTGCGCCGTTCGCCCTGGATTTTCAGATGGCCGCGGGTTTCCCGAAGGCTCGGCAGCGGCTCGTCGAGCTGGATCAATACCTGGAACAGCGCGGCGCCGGGGATCAGCGGGTGATCCTGGGACGCGGTCGGCACCGGGCCGCCAAAGCGCGATGACAGCATGCGATGGGACAACTGGCTGGCGCGGGTACTGCCGATCACCAGCACCCGCCCCGTCAGCGGCGTGGTCTGGCCGTCGGGGTAGAAACGTACCTGTCCGCCGGTGACCAGGCGGTGCACCTGATCCTGTGCGACGTACGCATCCACTTGCCAGCTGCGCGGGTCGATCAGAATGCCTAGTGATTCCTGACGGCCGATCCACTGGCCGGGCTTCCAGTCCGGGTTCACGTCCAGCCACACGCCGCCAAACGGGGTCGCCAGATTGAGCCGGGCAATCTCCGAGCGAGCCGCCCGGGCCTCTTCGAATTGCACGTTGAGCCGCTGGCGGGTGACGGCGTCTTCGGTCAGCCCGCCGGGATCGGCGAGCAACCCGGACAGGCGCGCTTCATAGCTGCGGGCATTGGCTTCGCTGCTCTGCAGGCGCGAGGCAATGTCCGGTTCGTCGAGCACTGCGAGAATCTCCCCGGCCTTGACCGGGCCCACCTCATGAATCGATTGCAGCCGCGCCGGGTAGGGCGCATAGACCCGCAACTGATGCTCGGCACGGGCCACGCCGACGGCATCGACCTGGGTCCGCCACGGAATGGCCAGGCCCGCGAGAATGACCGCCAGCAGCGCATAAAAAAGCACCTTGCGCCGACTCGGAATGCCGGCGCGATGGGCCCACCAGTGACTCAGTTCGCGCATCACCGGCATCGCGATGAACCAGGACAGTTCGACCATGAACAGGATGATCCCCAGCAGTTTGAAAAAGAACAGGTACACCGCCAGGGCGATCCCGAGGAACAGCACCAGGCGATACAGCCAGGTGATGATCGCGAAGGTCACCAGCAGCCGTCGTTGTCCGGTCGGGAAGGTTTCCGGCCATTCTTCCTGCAAGCCCAGCAGGTTGCGGCGCAAGGTGACCCTGGCCAGCGCCGAGGCGCGTTCGTGAAGATTGGGGAAATCGAGCAGGTCGGACAGGATGAAATAGCCGTCGAAGCGCATGAACGGGCTGGCATTCAGCGCCAGCGACAACAGCCAACTGGTGGTCGCCAGATAGAGCAGGGCATTGCGCAACGCTCCCGGATCGCAGAGTGCCCAGCCCAGCGTCGACAGCCCGGCCAGGGACAGCTCGGTGACGATGCCGGCCGCGGCGATGGCCAGGCGCTGGCGGGAACGGCTGAGCTTCCAGCTCTCACCGGTGTCGGTGTAGAGCATCGGCCACATCACCACGAACGCGATGCCCATGTGCCCGACGCGCAAACCCAGTCGGGTCGCCACCAATGCGTGCCCCAGTTCGTGCAGGGTCTTGGCGACGATCAGCGCCAGGGCAAAACTGAACAGGCCTTCGGTGGAAAATGACTCGACCACGGCGCTGGTGAACGTGTCCCATTGCTGCAGGACCAGAATCACCCCGAGCAGGCTCAGGCTGAACACCAGGATCGCGGTCAGCGGGTGAAACAACCAGCGCAGCGCGTGCGCCAGGTGCTGCAACGGTTGCTGCGGACGCAACAGCGGAATGCGGAAAAACAGGTAGTGATGCAGCCACCAGCGCCAGCTTAGCCAACTGCTTTCCTCGCCCTTCGCTTGCAGGCGCGCCAGGGACGCCGGGCCGGCGCGCAGCAACTGGTGCTGTTCGAGAAACTGGCGGAAGTCGAGGATCTGCTCGACATCCGGCTTGAGCGCGGTGCGTTCGGCGATTTGCTCGCTGATCTGCCGGGGCGACTGGCCCCAGCGCAGCAAACATTCAAACTCCAGCCAGCCGATGCGGTAGAAGCGGTTGATCACCGTGTCCTGAATCACCCACGCCGGTTCGCCGCTGCTGCCGTGGGCGGCTTCGCTCAGACGCAAGTCTTCGCGCAGCGGTGGCAGGGGCAGATCGGCCGGGTCGAGCATCACCAGCCACTCCACGCCCGCAGCGTCGCCAATGGCCGACGCAGCAAGTAGTAACCGAGCATCACCCGGCCGCCATACAGTTTGGCGGTGCCGTGCAGGCCGAGGCGCGCATGTTCCGGCGTGCCCTCGATGCTCGCCAGCAGGCGGTAGGCGACCACGCCTTCATCGCTGGGCCGCGCCTGATAGCTGGTTTCGAGGATCCGGCCCTTGAGCGGGGTCAGCGGATACGCGGTCAGGAACAGCGTGACCTCGGCCCCGGGTTCCAGGGCAATCGCGTCGGCGACGGCCAGCTGGATCAGCATCGCCGGTTGGCTTGGGTCGGCCACTTGCATGATCCGTTCGCCGGTGACCACCGGTTTGCCCAACCAGTCGTTGGGGTCGCTGAACACCGCGACACCGCCCCGTGGCGAGAGTACTTGCGTGCGTTTGAGCTGGGCCTGAACCGCCGCCAGTTCCGCCCGGCGCTGTTGGGCCCGACCATTGAGCAGGGTCAGTTCGCCTTTGCTTTGCGGGTTGTCGAACGCCCGCTGGCTGGCGGCCAACAACTCGGCATCGGCTACCGCCACTTCTTTGCCGAGCACCTCGGCGCGGCTGCGCAGGGTGGTTTCGTTCAGCGAGAACAGCGGTGTGCCCGCTTCGACCGGCTGATTGGGCCGGACCTGGATCTGCTCGATCACCCCATCAATCGGCGAGCTGATGATCTGCGCCTGGCGGGAGACGATTTCCGTTGGCGCCAGGGCCGTTTGCCGCACCGGCAACAACAGCAGCGCACCAATCAGCAACAGCCCGATCAGCAGTTGTTTGCGGTTGGGCCACCAGCGGCCAAAACGTCGGCGCCGTACCAGTGCGGTCCAGCAGTAAGCCCACGTCTGGATCAACCCGCCGAGGTGTTGGCGCAGCAGCGCCGGCGGTTCTTCCTCAAGCAACAGCACGAGCAAGCCCAGCGGCCGCTGTTCACGATCCCGCAGCGGAATGCACCACAGGCCCGACGGCCACCATTCGTTCCAGCCTTCGGCAATGTCCGCTGGTGGTGTTGCGTTGTCCTGGGTCAGCCAGACCGGTGCGTCGCCGGGTACCTGAGCGACAATCCAGCGACTGGCCCGGCGCAGCCACACCAGGTACGGCGAATCTTCGCTGGGCCGCGACAATCCTGACACGCTCAACAATTCGAGGGTGTGTTCACGCTGGGCAAACACCAGCGCCTGATGAAACGCCAGCAACGGATACAGGTCGTTGGCCATGCTGAACGCCAGGGCGTTCAACGAGTCGGCCGCCAGCGCCTTGTCGCGCAGCGCATCGAGTTGCAGCAACAGGTGCGGGTGGGGCAGTGGTTCATTCATTGTCATGATTGAATTGCGCCGTGCCGCTCATGCCGGCCATCAGGTCGGGGAATTTTTCGTCGAGCCGGGCTTCCAGTTCCACCGTCTGCGCCACGGCATCGACGCGTGAATTGATGGCGCTGATATGGGCCGGGTAGGTCTTGCCGGTTTCATGGATGCTGACCTGCAACGGCATACCGGGCTTGAGGGTTTTCAGCAGGTTCGAGGGCACGTTGAGCCGGACTTTCAAGGCGCCGTCGCTGACCAGATCGAACAGCGGCGTACCGGCGGTGACGGTCTGGTACGGTTTGACGTACACCTTGGCCACATGCCCGGCAAACGGCGCCAGCACCTGGCAATAGCCGCTTTGCGCCACGCCCATTGCCCGGGCGCCGTCGGCTTTCTGCACTTCGGTGTTGGCCATCGACACCTCGATATCGCCCACCGCATTCAGCTCACGCAGCTGCTTTTTCGCTTCGAGGTTTTGCCGGGCCATGGCCAGTTCCGCTGCAGCCACTTTGCTCCGGGCATCCGCTTCGTTGCAGTTGAAACGCGCCAGCAGTTCTGACTTGGCGACGTGTTCGCCGAAGCTGGCCTTAAGTTCGCCAAGTGTTCCGTTCATTTGGCTGGAGAGCGTGGTTTCCAGTTCGGCGGCGAGCAACACGCGGATCGCCGAGGCGCTTTCCGTGGGTGCGTCCTCCGCCTGAGCGCCGGAGGCGATAGCCGCCAGCAGTAACAACCAACGTGGATCAAGGCTGAGTCTGAACATTCGGCGTTCCTTGCTGGGTGACGAGCAACCGCTGGTGTTCCTGTTCGTTCAGCGTGCGCTGAATTTCCCGGGCCAGGGTCTTGATGTCGTGTTTTTCGATTTCCGTCGGCAGGACGTCCAGTCCCACCGAGTTGTACAACCGGCCCCAGGCCGCCTGAGCGCTGGAGAACGCGGCCTCACGCTGATAACGCGAAAGCAGGTAACGACCCTCGGAGCGAATCACCTCCAGTTCCGAACCCAGCGCACCGGTCTTCGCTGCCTGGGCGTAATCCAGCAGGCTGCGGTCGACCCGCAGGCTGTCTTCGGTGAACTCCACTTCCTGGCGCGCCAGTTGATAGCGCAGGGTGCCGACGCGCACCTGGGTGAGAATCGCCATGGACAGCGCCACGCGACGGGTATCGTCGGTCTCGCTCTGGGATTTTTCCGCCGCGTTGAGTGCCGGCAACTGCAACAGGCGCAGCAGGTTCATCGACACTTGCAGCCCGGTGCCCATCCAGTCGTTGTTGTAGAGGTATTTGTTGGAGTCGTACTTGTAGCCGAAATCCACGCTGACGTTCGGCCACAACTGCGCCTTGGCGATGTCCAGGTCCTTCTGGTTGACCCGCTTGCGGTACCACTCTTCCATGATTTCCGGACGGTGCTCCAGGGACAGCTGCTCCAGTTGCGCCATGCTCTGACGCAGCTCCGGCAACGGCGGATCAGCCGTGTCGGCGAGGATCATTTTCGAGCCCGACGGCAGCGACATCAGTGCCGCCAGTTCGGCCTGGGCGAACTCCAGGTCCTGGCGGCGCACGGTCAGCAGGTAGATCGAGTCGAGCAGGGCGCGCTGGTAGGCGAGGATTTCCTGGCGCGGCAGCAGCCCGCGCTGCTCGGCTTCCCGGGCCGAAGTCAGCGCGGTGTGGGTGCGGCTCAGCAGTTTGTCGACTTCCGGCATCAGCCGTTGCGCGCCGAGTGCGCGCCAGTAGGCGTTGCGCACATCCTGCAGAACGTTCTGCGCGACTTTGCGCCGGCGCTCTTCGGCCATCAGGATCTGATCGGATTTTTGCTGGGTCCGGTAATACGCCACGCCGAAATCCAGCAGGCTCCAGCTCAGGCCCACGCCGTACAGTTCGCGGTAGCGTTCTTCGGAGGTCGATGCACGCAAGCTGACCTGGCGATCCTCGATGCCGATGGAGGTGCCACCGGAGTCGTTGTTACGCCCGGCGTATCCGGCCGAGGCCACCAGCCGGGGCAGCATTTCATGGCTGGACACGTCGCGCAGGTCTGACGCCAGTGCGCTCTCCATGAGCTTGAGGCGGTAGTCGAGGTTGTATTTCAGCGCGCGGGCGCAGGCTTCGTAAAAGGTAATGGGCGCGGTGACCGGTTCCTGGCCCGAGTACATACGCGATTGATCGGCCAGAATGCGTTGGCGGTTTTCTTCGTCGGTGGAGGGCTTGGGCTCCAGCGACGAACAGGCACTGAGCAACAGTGCGGAAGCGAGGGCGGTACTCAGAAACCTGGTCGCTGTCTTCGGCATAGTCATTCCTTTGTGATCTGCATACTCATTCTGTTCGGCCGCTTTCGGTGTTGGCCGTGTTTGTCGGGTGCAGGCGCTGTGCGGCATTGCGTAACTGAGCGCTGAAACCCCGCGCCGGGCGCTGTTCCCGGGGGGCTTCGGTTTGTGCCTGGCCTCGGGTCAGGTGCGCGGGGTCGAGGGTAAACAGCGACGGATCGCTCAACAGGCCATCGGCACTGAGGCTGGTGCGCCCCTGGCGTCCGAGGATCCAGGCCAGGTCCAGGTCGCTGTCGCGACGGCTTTCGCGCACCGCTGCCGCGACAAACTGACCGGGCACGATCCCCAGGCCATTGGCCAGCGATTCGCTCGGGAACTCGCCGATGCTGCTGATGCGCAAGTTCGCGCCACCGGCGCCCCAGGTGGACAGTTCGAGCAGCTCGGCTTCGCGCTCCACCACCGGCGTGATGAAAATTGCCGGCGTGGGGTCAGGCAGGCGCAGGTTGGGGTTCTGGCTGTTCGGGTCGCTGGGAAACGGATTGCCCCCCGGCGCTGGAATGAACGGCGTGGCGATGTCCAGATTGATCACCAGTTCGGCCTGGTCGCTGGCGCCGGTCAGGTCGTTGATGGTGTAGGTGAAGATGTCTTGCAGCACCTGGCCCAGTCCGGCGGCGGCAAGCACTTGTGGGTTGTTCTGGTCGATGGTGTAGGTGTAGCTGCCGTCGGCGTTGATGACCAGGGTGCCGTAGAGACCAATGATCGGCTGACCGATCACGCCCGCGGTGCCGCTGCCGGCTTCGCTGCCAGTGCGGATCGCCACCACCTGCAAGGCGTCGTTGCCATCAACGTCGCTGTCGTTGGGCAACACATTGCCGGTGGCTTGCGGTGCGGGCGTCTGGTCGGTGGCGACTGTGCTGTCGTTACGTGCCACCGGTGCATCGTTGGCGCCCTGAATCACCACCGTCAGGCGCGCATCCGCGGTGGCGCCGGCGGTGTCGAGCATGCGGTAGGTGAAGGTTTCGCTGAGGGTTTCGCCGGCGGTGCGCAACGCTTGCACGGTCGGGTTGTTGTTGTCGATCACGTAGGTGTAGCTGCCGTCGGCATTCAACGTCAGTTGCCCGTAGAGGCCCGTCAGCACTTGCCCGGCACCGCTGGACTGGCCGTTTTGCGCGCTGACGCTCAGCACCTGTTTGGTTTCGCCATTGGCCACGCTGTCGACGTCGCTGTCGTTGTCCAGCACGTTGCCCGTGGCGTTGCTGCCCGGCGTGCCATTGGCAATGCCGCCAGCTTCGAGGGCGGTGCTGCCGTCGTCCTGGGCCACCGGGGTGTCGTTGCGGCCATCGACGGTGATACGCAACTCGCTGATGTCGGTGCCGCCGAAGACGTCGCGCAGGGTGTAGCTGAAGACGTCGGTCAAGGTCTGGCCGCTGATCCGCAGTGCCTGCACTTCCGCCAGGCTGTTGTCCAGCAGGTACTGCCAGCTGCCATCGCTGTTGAGGATCAAATTGCCGTAGAGCCCGCGCAACGAGGTGCCGAGGACGCCATTGGTACCGTTCTCGGCGAGGCCTCCCGTTCTTATTGCCGAAACAGAGAGGGTGTCGCCCTCAAGGTCGGTGTCGTTGCTGATCACGTTGCCGCTGGGGTTGATGCCGGCCTGGCCGTTGTTGACGCCGCCGGCTTCCACGGCCGTCGCGGTATCGATGTTGGCGACCGGCGCGTCATTGCGCCCGCGCAGGATGATGTGGATTTCCGCGAGGTCGCTTTGCCCGCCGAGGTCGGTCACCCGATAGGTGAAGAACTCGTTGAGCACCTGCAACGGCCCCAATGCCAGGACCGTCGGGTTGTTGGAATCGACAATGTAGGTGTAGTTGCCGTCGGCGCCGATGATCAATTGCCCGTAAAGCCCGTTGATCAGCGTGCCGTTGGTATTGTCGGTGCCCGGGTTGACCGCAGCGAGTGCGCCACCGGCCGCTTCGTTGCCGAAGCGGATACCGCTGACATGCAGCACGTCGCCCTGGTCGACGTCGGTGTCGTTGGGCAGCACATTGCGGGTCGGGTTGACGCTGTTGCCGGCGCCGTTGTCCGCCACCGCGACCGCCACATCGTTGGTTGCCACCGGCGCGTCCCAGGCGCCGTCGATGCGGATGCTCAGTTGCGCGATGTCGGTGGCGCCGGCGGTGTCGCGCATGCGGTAGGTGAAGGTTTCGAGCAGCGTATCTCCCTGCTTGAGTGCCTGGACGGCGGCCAGATTGTTGTTGAGCACGTAGCTGTAGCTGCCGTCGGCAGCGATCGTCAGGGTGCCATAAAGTCCGTTGATCGACTGGCTGGCACCCAGCGTGGTGAACGTGCCGCCAGCGGCTTCAGTGCCGCCACGAATGTCGGTAACGGTCTTGCTGTCGCCGGCATCGACGTCGCTGTCATTGCTCAGTACGTTGCCGCCAGGGTTGATTCCTGGGGTGGCGTTGGCGGTGCCGCCGGCTTCGACCGCAACGGTCGTGTCATCGACTGCCAGCGGATTATCGTTGGTGCCGCGCACGGTGATGGTCAGCACGGCGCTGCTGGTGGCGCCTGCGAGGTCGCGGATCTGGTAGGTGAAGGTTTCGGTCAGCACGTCGCCGTTGGTGCGCAATGCCTGGACCTGCGGGTTGCTGTTGTTGACGACGTAGGTGTAGCTGCCGTCGGCACCGAGGGTGAGGGTGCCAAAGGCACCGGCCAGGCCCGAGCCGATGACCCCGACCGACGCACCCTGGCGCACATCGATGACGCTCAGGGTTTCGCCGTTGGCATCGACGTCGCTGTCGTTGGCCAGCACGTTGCCGCTCGGATTGACGCCCGCCGTGCCGTTGTTCAAACCGCCGGCTTCGATGGCCGTGTTCGCATCATTCTGCGCAACGGGCGTGTCGTTGCTGCCTTGCACGGTGATGGTCAACGTTGCGCTGTCCTGCGCGCCGCTGGCGTCGATCACGCTGTAGGTGAAGGCATCGAGCAGCGTGTTGCCGACGCGCAAGGCCTGGACCTCGGCCATGCTGTTGTCGAGGCGATAGCTGTAACTGCCGTCGGCATTCAGCGTCAGCCAGCCATAGGTGCCGCGCAGTTCCGTGCCCAGCGTGCCGGCGGTGCCGGTCGCGGCCTCGTTGCCGGTGCGCATCGACGACACTGCGCGGGTTTCGCCGTAGTCGTGGGCGGGCAGGTCGGCGGGGATCTCGCCGCCGTCGACATCGGTGTCGTTGGTCAGCACGTTGCCGGTCGGGTCCTGGCCGGGCTGATTGTTGTTCAGGCCACCGGCCTCGATGGCAGTTGCACCGTCGTCGGTGGCGACCGGGTTATCGTTCTGGCCACGAATCAGCACGATGATTTCGGCGCTGTCGATTTCCGGTGAAGGGTTCACGCCGTCGCTGATGGTGTAGGTGAAACGTTCGAGGAGCAGGTTGCTGCTCAGGCGCAACGCCTGAACGTCTGGGTTGTTGTTGTCGACGGCGTAGCTGTAGCTGCCGTCGGGGCGGATGGTCAGCGTGCCGTACAGACCGTTGATGACGGTGCCGCCGGCGGCGACGGCCACGGGTGTTCCGCCATCGGCTTCAGCGCCGGCGCGGATGAATGTGACGGTCAGCGGGTCACCGTCCGGGTCGAATGCAGTGGCCGTGACATCGCCTGTCGGGTCGACGCCGGGCGAGGTGTTGTTCACGCCGCCCTGTTCGGTGGCGACGGAAATGACGTTCTGCGCCACGGGCGGGTCGTTGACGCCGCGAACCGTGATCACCAGTTGCGCGGTGTCGGTGAGCCCGGCGGTGTCGACGATTCGATAGGTGAAGAACTCGGTCAGGGTCTGGCCCGGTGCCAGGGCCTGGACGGCGGCGTTGGTGCTGTCGACGTCGTAGAAGAACGAACCGTCGGCGCCGATTCGCAACGTGCCGTAGAGCCCGGCCACGACGGTGCCATTGGCCGAAGTGGTGCCGGTACTGACGCCGTTGAGCACATCGTTCAGCGGGTCATAAGTGGCTTCGCTTTTGTTGATCACGCCGTTGACCAGCAACTGTTCGCTGGGCCGGTCGGCCTGATCGACGTCCTGGTCCACGCCGTTGCCACCGACCTGATCGATGGTGCCCGGACGGCTGGGGAACAGGATGACGTTACCGCTGGGATTGCTTTCAGTGGCGTTGCCGTTGGTGGACGCCGCCTGCGCGTCGGCCGCATCGTCGCTGGCCACCGGGTTGTCGTTGGCGCCCTGAATGACGATGCGCAATTGCGCCACGTCGTTGAGGCCGCCGGCATCGGTGACCCGATAACTGAAGAATTCCACCAGCTGTTGATTGGCGCTCAGGCGCTGCACCGTCACGTTGTCATTGTTGAGCACGTAGCGGTAAGTGCCGTCGGGGTTGATGGTCAGCGTGCCGTAGAGGCCGGCGATCTGGGTGCCGACCGCGACGGGGTTGAAGACGCCGGGGTCCGATTCAGCCACGGCTCGAATACCGGTGACGGTCTTGGTTTCGCCGTTGGCTGGGGTGTCGACATCGGTGTCGTTGCCCAGCACCGAACCGGTGGCATCGCTGCCCGGCGTGCCGTTGAGTACACCACCGGCCTCGATCGCGGTGCCGGCATCGTCGACACCCACCGGGGTGTCGTTGGCCCCTTGAATGGTGACGGTGAGCGTGGCGGTGTCGGTGGCGCCGGCGAGATCGGTGAGCACGTAGTCGAAGCGGTCGGTCAGGGTCTGGCCCGACAGGCGCAACGCCTGAACCAGCGGGTTGGCGTTATCGACGATGTATTGATAGGCGCCGTTGCTGCCGACGATCAGCCGGCCGTACTGCCCGGTGACCACCGTTACGCCGACTATCGTGGATTGCGTCCCGTTGCTCGGTCCCACGGATTGGACGTGCAGTTGATCGGCGTTGGTGGCGATGTCGACATCGATGTCGTTGGTCAGCAACTGGCCGGTGGGATCGACGCCGATCGCGGCATTGTTGGTGCCGCCGGCTTCGACGGCGATGGCGCTGTCGTCGACGCCAACCGGTGTGTCGTTCACCGCTGCGAGGACGATTTGCAGGGTGTCGGTGTCAGTCAAGGCATCGCCAGCGGTGCCCGGCGTGCCGTCGGTATTGGCGTCACCGAAGTTGCCCAGGTCGTTGCTGACCACGGTCAGGGTGTCGGTGCCGTTGAAGTTGGCGTTGCCCAGATAGCGCAGGCTGGCGAGGACGGTGTTGACGTCGGCGAGGGTGCCGGTGAGTGTCAGGTTGGCGGAGTTGGCGCCGCCGACGGTGACGCCGGGCAAGGATGTGCCCAGCGACAGCGTGCCGTGCAGCACGCTCAGGCTCACGCTGACGTTGCGGTCCGCCACGTTGGGATCGCGGTCGGCGTCGATGTCCGCGACGCTGATGCCGCCGATGTTCAGGAGCACGTCTTCCTGGCCTTGCTGCGTGCCGGGGAGGGTGTTGTTCGGGGCGTCATTCTGTTCGACGTAACCGGCATTCGCCGCCTGCGTGTCGGCGTCGCCCAAGGTGATGGTGACTTGACCCAAGGTGCCGCCATCGCTGTCGATGCGTACGCGCAAATCCCCCAGCGGCTGCGGATAGCTGATCAGCCCGGCCGGCACATCGATCCGGAACACGCCCAATGGCAGCACACCGAAATGGTATTGGCCGTTGCTGTCGGTGATCGTGCTGAATATCAGGTTATCGGCGCCGGTATCGAGCAAGCCATCGGCCCCGGCCCAGGTCAGGGTGACGGTTTGCCCGGCCAGGCCCGCACCATCGGGCACCGTGCTGCCGGTGGCCGTCGCGGTGTCGTTCCACAGTGTGCCGTTGATCACGCCGAGCCCGGCGTTGTCGTGGAGGATGTACTGGTTCGGACCGACCGTGCTGCCGGTGCGCTCGCCATCGATGGCGCCGTCCGTGCCGACGCTGTTGCCGCCCCAACTGGTGAAGTCTTCCGGCAGGCTGCTCCAGGTCAGCGTCGCGTCGCTGCTGGCAATCGCCGTGGTGTTGGGCAGCGTGACCTGATAGACCACTTTGATTTGCGCACCGACATCCAGCTGATCGAAATTCACGCTCAGCCCGCCAGTGGTACTGAACGTCACGCCGCTGGGCAAGTTGCCCGGGCCGAACAGGGTGCCGTTGATGCTGATACTGACCAGGCTGTAGTTGCTGCCACTGGCAAAACCGTCGCTGAGTTGCGCATCGAACGCCGGCAATCCGCCGTTCTGGGTGAAACTCAGTTGTACCGTGGCGGTGCCATTGGCGCCCGTCGGGTTGGGGTCGAAACCGACCACCTGCTTATCGAGCGCACTGAAGCTCGGTTCGACGATCTGTTCGAACAGCGTGTTGCTGTTGGCGCGCCCGCTGCCGTTGACGATTTCATGGGCACTGGCCCCCAGCAAGGCGCCGCTGACGTTGCTCGCCTGGTTGGTAACGCGCACGTTGAACTCCAGCACCACGCCTTCCAGGTCGCCGTCGGAACCGCCGCCGTTGACCACATTGCCGAGGTTGAAGGTAATCACCTGACTGCCATCGGGGTTGGTGACGATGGTCAGCCGACTCGGGTCGAACACGCCATTCGGGCCCAGGCCCAGCAGGTCTGCCGTGATCGGCAAGGCTTCGGCGCTGTTCTCGTTGCCGTTGATGTCCAGCGTGCCGCCGACGATCAGGTTGGCGTCGCTGGTCAGCCCGCCACCGGAAATGAAGCCGATGCGCAGGGCATTCACCAGCGCATCCGGGGAGATAAATTGCAGCCCGTTGGCCAAAGTGATCTGCACTTGGTAGTTGGGGTTGTTGCCTTCGGGCACCAGCACCACGACCCGGTAGCGGATCACTTCGCCGATGGTCACCGCTTCCTGAGGTGCGGTGGTCGGCGACGGGGCGGGGCTGTCGGGCAAGCCGCCGACCCGCGAGATCTGGATCGCCTGGGCCACCGGCACCAGCAAGGTCGACGCGTTCCGGTAGTCGTTCAACGTGCCGCCATTGAGCGGTCCATCGACGCCCGTGCGCTCGCCACCTTGTGCACCGTCGAGGCTGGTCCACTGCACGGTTGCCACGTTAGCGAAATTGGATTGGCTGGCCGCCGTGGCATTCACCACGCCGGACAGGCTCAAGACGATGCTGCCGCCTTTGCTGATGTCGATATTGGCGCCGCTGACGGTGCGCAACTGGCCATTTACCAGCTCGAAATCGACGCCGCCGTTATTGGTGGCACCGTTCTGATACAGCACCCCGGTCAGAGTGATATTGCTCAGTTGCGTCGGCAGGTTGTCGAGGAAGCTGATATCGAATGCATTGAAGTCGCTGCCGCCCGCGCCGTTGCCCAGGGTGATGGTGAAGGTCACCGTGTCGCCTTGGTCGTAACCGCCGAGGCCGGACGTCGAGGTCAGTTGTTGGGTGACCGTCAGCGTCGGTTCACGCACCGTCACTGTGGGTTGTCCGCCGCTCAGCGCCACGGTGCGATCCACCGCGACGTTGCCGTTGGGGGTGTCGGTGTCGGGGTCGCTGAAGTTCAGTTGCGCGGTGTTTTGCAGGGACTGGTTGGCCTGGTTCGCAATCACGTTGTTGGCGACCAGTTGCAGGCGAATCACGAAAGTGTTGTTGCCGGTCTGGTTGTCGGCCGTCGCGCCCGACACGCTGAACGTCCAGCGCGCATCCACGCCGTCATCGCCCAGGGCGCCGCCCTGACCGGCGAAACCACTGACGACGATGCTGCCGGCAAAGTCAGCGCCCAAGGCGCCACTGCCGGCCTGGGTGGTGATGAGCTGATAACCCAGGCCGCCGTTGAAACTGGTGTCGAGGCGCATGCCCGGCGGGATCAGGTCTTCGATGCGCAGGGTTTGTGTCGTGCCTTCGGGCAAGGTCACGACGATGTCGTAGCGCATGCTTTCGCCGATCACCAGGTCGCTGCCGGTGGTGTGCGTGGCGCTCGAATCGCCGTTGTCCAGCGTACCGTCGGTGAAGACCTTGCTGATCACCGGCGCCGCCACTTGCTGGCTGGACAGGTCGGTCAGGTCGGTCGGGGTGAAATCGGTGCCGCCATCGACGCTGGCGTAATTGCTCAGGGTCGCGGTGCTTTGCAGGCTGCGGCTGGCTTCGATGGTCGAGCTGACGACCACGTCGTAACTGATCACCACCACGTTGGCGCCGCTGGTGTCGGCCGCCGTGCCGTTGCGCCCGGCGAGGAGGGTGGCCTGGCCGCCTGCATCGAGGAAGGTGATCTGATTGCCGCTGACGCTGTAATCGACGCCCAGCACCAGCGCGGTGCCGTCGCCCCGGTAGATCTGCAAATTGGCCGCCGCCAGGCTGCCACCGACAAAACTGACGCCAGAGGGCAGGGTGATGCTGGTGTTGACGTCGAATGCGCCGCCACCGCCGCTGTTCTCGATAGCCGTGACCATGCGTAGGTTGTCGCCGCCGTCGATGCCGGTGATGTCGCCGTCCACCGCCGCCAGGCTGGTCACGCTGCCATTGAACGGCGAACCGCTGCTGCCGGGCGGGTTCCAGCTGCCGGTGGTGTTGGTGATGGTGCCGTTGGAACTCGAGACCACGCCGTGCTTGATCGACAGCACCGGTTCGGCCACGGACACGATGGCGACTACGTCCGAAGAAATCAGCGTGCGGTCGGTGAGGGTGGTTTGCTGGCTCGATTGCGCCAGTACGTCCAGCGAGCGCTGGTCGGCAAACGGCTGGTCACCAACCCGCACGGTAAAGCGCACGACGATGCGGCTGCCGGTGGTGGTGGCCGTGGCGAAACTGCCGAAATCGAAAGTGACCGAGTTGCCGTCGCCGCTGGTCACGGTGATCACGCCGCCGGCATTGGTGTTGCCGGCGCCGAGCGACCATTGCCCGGGATTGTCGCCGCTGCCCCAGGTCACGCCGGTCACATCGAACAGCGGCAACGGCAGGTAAGCGGTGAGTTTGAACTGCTCGTAGTCACCGGTGACCAGGTCGTAACTCAGCTCGAAGGTGACTTCATCGCCCGGGCGCAACTCGCCGTTGGCCGGCGGCGTGCCGTTGTTGACCTCCACCAGCTGGATGTCGACGGTGTTGGTGGGGATCACGCTGGTGGTGGTCGAACCGTCGGTTTCGCTTTGCCCGGTGAGGTTGAAGATGTCTTGCAGCAGGGTGCCGTCGACCACGGCGGTGTTGCCCAGCTCGTCGCCTTCGTTGATCTCGCTGTGGGGGTTGCCGGACGGTGGCTTGTAGGTCTGGCCGACGATGGCCGAATAGCTGAGCACCGCCAGCACCGCGCCTTGCAACTGATCGTCGAACGCCAGGTCGCCGTTGAGCCAGCCGCGGATGTTGGAAAACGCGTTGCGCAATGACTGGGCGATGTCGAACGCCATTGAGGTGGTGCCGTCAGCGTTGGTCACGACCGTGGTTACCAGGGTGATGGTCTGGGTCACGCCGTTAATGGTCACGGTCAGCGTCGGCGTACCGGTCAGGGTTTGCCCGTCGCTGAGTTGATCACGAATGATCAACTGGCCTTCGTTGAAGAAATCCTTGCCGAACGCGAAGTAGTCGGACACTGCCAGGTTCAGGGTGTACTTGAGGGTGTCGCCGGGGGGGATGCCGCAAACTTGTAAGTGTTTGATTTCATTGGTCGTAAAATCCTCCCCAAAACCTCCCCAATATATCCCCAAAACTCAGGCGTCTATCACGCGACGTCGATCCACTCCGCCCCTCGGCTGTCGCGGTACAGATCGGTCATGCTGGCCGATCGGTGACCAAGAAGTTTCTGAGCATCACGGCCTTCGGCGTCGTGTAGGCGTGCGGCGAGTGACCGTTGTTCGTGAAAGGTCGGGGGCTGCGATCCAAACTTGATCCCCATCTTCACAGCGGCCCGATCCCGGGCCTCGGCAAACGCAGCACTCAGCGCGTCCAGCGGTAGGGGCTGACCGGCTTTTGCCCTGCCCGACGGCTGAGCATGATGCACCAGGTGCTGTGACAGGGCTCGATCCCGGCACTGCTTGACCACTGTAGCCAAATCCAAGCCGATCGATTCAAGGCGAAGTGCAGTGTTGATCCGGAGCCTCGCACCTGTCTTCGACTGCACGACGTGCAAGAAGCCGTCGTGCACGTCCTTAAACAGCATTGCTGCGATATCGTTCCTGCGCTGGCCGGTAAGCACTGCCAGTTCCATAGCCCTCCGCAGCCAAGGCTTGGTGGCTTCTTCGTAGATGGCCTTCCACAGTTCCAGCGTCAGCCGCTCGCGCTTGATGTTTACCCGCGCCGCCCTGGTCGCTTCGACCGGGTTGGCGGTGACCCACCCTCTGGCCATGGCCTCGACGAAGACATCTCGCAACAGCGAGCGCATCGCTCGGGCCATCTGCGCCTTTCCCTCCTTGGCCATACCTGTCAGGTAATCGGCCACATCCATCGTTGTGATGTCCTTGATTCCCTTTGAACCGAATACCACAGCCAGGCGATTGATCCGCATCCCTACATTTTTATTGGTGTCGGCGGACAATTCGCGTTCGGCAAACACCTCGCGGTATTCACCGAGCCATTCGGAAAACAGCTTGCTTGCCGTCTGCGTCGGCGCGTTGATCCGCTGGGTGAGTGTTGGCCTGATCGCTTCGGCATAGTTGGCGGCATTGGCTTCTTGAATGGCCGCTTCCTTGTCTTTGCCCAGGCCAAATACGCGGCCACTGATCGGGTCGCGGTAGGTGTAATAAGTGACGCCGTTGCGGGCGTCGGTTTTGCGGTAGAGGTTGGGCGGAAGATCCTTCGACCCGGTATTACGCGGCCTGGGCGCCATTGCGTGCTCTCTCTATTCTGCTGATCAGGCTGCCGCCGACGATCCGGACAGGCTGCTGCTCAAGTTCCTGATAGTGGGCGTCAGATTCAACATAGTAGCTTCGGCCATGCTTTACCGGTGCTGGCGCTATCCGGCCTTCTCGCGCCCATTTGCGCAGGGTGTTGGGGCTTGGCGGAGTTTTGAACTCGGCCGCCGCCCATTCGTCCAGGGTCATTTTGCTCATGAAGGCTCCATGCCGCGCGTGGCGGCAGAAGGTGGTGATGGGTTACAGGTCGGCGTGCTTCGCCAGTTCCTGCTTACGGCGGTTGAGCAAAGCTGTGCGCTCTTCCAGTTCTTTCTTCTGCCTTGCCAGGCGTTCACGGGCCCACATAACCGCACGCTTTTTGCAGCCGTGAAGCTCAGGATCTGGATAGCGTCTTCCGCCGGCTGTAACGTGGCGACCAGGTGATGAGCTAGAACCGACCAGTTCGACTTTGTAAGGCTCGTAGTCCTTGGTCAGCGCCCAGGCGTAGAACGGGTAGTTTTGCGGCATGCGAATTCCTCGCCCGCCGTTCACCGGCAGGCTGGTAGGTGGAAGAGGGGTTAGGCTTTTGCGTTCGAAGCCAGCTCGCAGTCAGCCGCCAGCTTCAGAAGGTTGCGGGTGGTTGGCTTGAAGCTCCCAGTGTCCGGGTACCCTTCAGACTGATGACCTTCAGGGTGCGCCTCGAACGGACCGTGCCAGAACCAATTCGATTTCCAATCAGCCCACACGGTGTATGCGTCCTGACCTTCGCCCCAGTAATTAGTGCCGCCACCGACGCTCCTGACGTGGCTCACGCGCGTTCGTTGTTCGTACGCCAATTCGCTGGGCTCGTCCTTGTCGATCCAGGCGCGCCGGTAAACCGCAGGGTGCAGCTGGACAAGTCGTTTGCTCAGCTTCTTCTCGATGCGGGCCTTCATCACCGCGGCCCCTTGTAGCAGTACACGTAGGCGAACCAGGCGAGGGCGATCATGGCGTTACCTCCGTAGCGGATTTCAGTTGACAATTGAGGTTGTAGTTTTCGGTGCGAAGGCGAGAAAGCTCTTCGTTCTGTTCGTTGACCCTGTTCGCCATCCGGTGCTTTTCCGAATAGGCGAGCTTCAGGTTTGCGTTCAGTTGCTCAGGGTCGCCTACCCGATTCAGCAGCTTCACCAGGAGCCACTGCTCGCGCTGAAGATCGGATGGCAATCGCCACGCTGCGGTTTGTTCCGTCACAACTGAGTAGCCGCCCTCGCGGTAATGCACTGCGGGACCCGCTATCGGCTTCACGTGCCCGCGGCTGTTCACCCAGAGAAGCCCCCAGCCAGCAGGAAGCTCATCGGACCTGATCAATCCTTCCGGGCACATGAAGTAGCGCCAATTGCCCATGCCTTTACCGTCTTGGCGGTGCGGCTTCTTTCGGTCGGCGAGAAAATCGGAGCGACTGGTTTTCACCTCGACGACAATCGAGCCGTCCTCCCAGCCTGTAGCGCGGAACCCGATCGCGTCGGGGATCTCGCCACCCCAGCCCGATTTCGTTTCGCTCATTGCGATGTGGCAGCCCGGGCCGCCGGCTCCGCGATTCCGCTTGAGCCACCGGACGGCAATCTTTGAAAGTTCGGCGTGACTCAGCGGCCCGCCTGGCGCTTTTGCTTCGGCCATGCGAATTCCTTTGCCGCTATAGCGGCTGACTTTGAATGGAAGGGGAATAAAAAACAGTAGAGAAAGGGTTGAAATGGCATTTCGCTTCAGGGAAGAACTGGAGGCATACTGCTTCTTTTAATTTTTTTGGATGGGAAGCCAATGAGAGAGCGTGGTGAAAAGTATTGGGACTGGGCAGACCCAGAGCTGCATTGCCGTATTCACGAAGAGCGTCTCAAAAACGGTCTGTTGATCGACGTACAGGTTAGGCTCTCGAACACGGGAGATACCCAGTTATTTGTAGGTGTTTACGAACAGAAGGGCGAAATGCTTTTTGAGGAGGCCTTCTTTTCACGCCCTGGCGAAACAATGACCCAGGCATCGGATTGGGGTGTGCAAAGGGCCATGGAGTTCGTCGATACGCTCAATATTCCGGAATCCTGGCGGCCCGAAGCGCTCCCACGTAAGGTCTCACGTCAGTCGGAGTAACTTGCCTTCATCTTGCATCGCTTCATTAGCCAATAGTCATACAAGTGCGCCAAAGTGCCTTTCGAATGGCAAAATGGCGGCTAAATTGGGTATCAAACCCACCAGGTACACAGTTCTATGAGTGATCAAGACGAATTCCGTTTCCAGTCCCACCGGCTCCTGCTTGAGCTTGACGCATCTACGACGCACATGATGATGTTGGTGTCATCACGCGAAGTGAATGGTTACTGGTGGAGTGAAGCTTTAAAGCGGCACAAGCTGGCTTACGAAGCGTGGGAGGCTTTTATCTCCTCGCCAAAAACAGACCCAATGCCTGCTTTGGACGCGCGAGCGGAAGGCAGCTTCGGACCGCTCTCAGAGTAAAAGCGCCGGCACCGTGGGCGGTGGCGAAATCACCGCGGCCCCTTGTAGCAGTACACGTAGGCGAACCAGGCGAAGGGTGGCACTGCAAGCAGGATCATGGCGTCACCTTCTGGCCGAGCAGCACATCGCTGACGACCTCCCAGAGTTTGGCCGGAGACCACTGAAACCTGTCGAAGTCGGTGTCGGGTTGGATTCCGAACCAGCAGGTCGAGTGAGCGCCTTGAGGATACTCACGTAACTTCCTCATTACGGTCGCGACCCGTCCGTCACCACCCGGCTCCGTGCGGTGATAGTCATAAGCGGTGCTCATGTACTCGTACCCAGCCGTGATCATGTGCATGTGCTCGTGATTGAGGTAGGCACGACCGTCTGGAGTCCACGGCCTTCCGCCATTGGCCGAGCGCTTGCACTCGTGCAGGTAGAGGGCGTAGTCACCGTCATCATGGCGTTGCATGTCGTAACAATGGTTGATCTGCGCCCCGACCAAAACTCGCGACACGAAGTCAAAGCGGTGATCGTGGATCGCCGATTGCTCGAAGCAGGCGCGGCGCGGCAACTCTGGGTGCCAGGCGTGTAGGCGCTGATTGCCCTGGAGCTGGACCTGAACGAAGCCCAGGCCGTGCAGGGTGATTTTGTCCGTCATCACGTCATCGATGATCATGGCGTAACCTCGCGGCGCGCCCACCAGCAGACAGGGCCATCGTCGGTATCGTGAATAGCCAGGCAGAACCAATCGTCACCATCGGGGCGATCCGGCTCCCAGTAGCTGTAATCGGGATCACCGGACTCGAAGTAGCGATCGGCCACAGCTTCGTCGGCGTACTCAAGGCTGACCATCGCCATCTGCAGGCCTTGTTCCGCTACCCAGGCTTTGCACTTATCACCGTCACCCTCGTCGAAGTCAGGCATATCGGGATGCTGAAACGAGCCCATTGCGTCGCGCACAACCGGTGCCGGAGTTATCAATTTGATTTCTTCAGGCATGACTGTTCCTTTGCCGCTATAGCGGCTAATGTTGAAAAAAACGGTTACTCGCACTTTGTCGATGGAGAAAATCCAATGAGCCGGCGAGACGAATTTATCGAAAAAGCGCTGCTTGCTCATCGCGAGTACGAGGAAGCGACATTTGATTTGCGTAAGCTGATGCGCAGTAACACCACCTATGGCCCTGAGTGGGATGTGGCAAATGCTCGGCAGCGAGCTGCTCTTGAGGTTTGGTCAACACTTCTTCGCCAGTATTCCGATATTCATGGCTGAACTGGTCGCGGGCAGTGACGTTGAAGATGGGGAGTTAAAACAGCTGCGCTAGAGTTGAAAATGCATTTCGTGAAATTGGATGGCTAGGTTCATACTCCGTTTTTATTTTTTTGGACGAGAGCCAATGAGTGTGCGTGGCAAAAAGTACTGGGAGTGGGCCGGTTCAGACTTGCATTGTCGTATGCACCAGGAGCGTTTAAAAAATGGCTGGCTCATCGATGTCCATGTGCGGCTCTCCCAAAATAGCGAAGCGCAGTTGTTCATTGGCATCTACGACGGCCAGGGCTCGATGCTTTTCGAGGACGCCTTCCTATCTCGTCCGGGCGAATCGATGAGTCAGGCGATGGAGTGGGGAATTCGACGTGCCAAAGAGGTCGTAGTAAGCCTCGATGCTCCAGCGGCAGCTTCGCAACCAGAATCGCTTCCTCGTAGAGGGTCGCGACAGGCAGATTAGGTTTCTCCGCGCTCCAGATATTCCTGCACGGGTCTGAAGTTAGATCTGTTGCAACCTTTGTTGAATTATTCTCAATGCTGGTTATCCACCGATTGAGGTCAACAGACTTACGCGAGGTGGCGCTTACCACAAGAGGGTACTTTCATGACATCCGTCGACGAGTTCAGGCTTGATTCGTACAAGCTGTTACTTGAGTTGGATGCCTCTACAACGGGCATGATGCAGCTTGTTTCTTCGCGAGTTACCACGGGGCCAGAATGGGACTCAGCCACTGAGAGGCACCGACAAGCTTATGATGCCTGGAGCTTATTCCTCAGCAAGTCCGCCGACGGGGCCGAGGGCTGAGATCTCAGTAATCCGTCCCGCTACATCGCAATTTCGATCGATACCAGATCATGGGCATTCACAACCGGCATGCCGAGCTCGCGGGCGATGTGCACTTCGAGCCGCGCGCCTTTTGAGTTTTCCCAGCCCGGCAGAACCGCGACGATGCCGCACAAGCCCAAGCGCGTCAGGTCATAAGCCATGTAGTCACGCCACTCCGCGTCATCGACGACACCGTGCTCGGCCGGGTTTTCGACGACGTAGCCGATAGCGCGAAGCCTGGCGGCCATGCTGTTGAAGGCGGGGAAGTTGAAGTCTTCGAAGCCAGTCATCGGCCCGGCGAGGTACAAATGGTTTGCCCGGTCAATCCAACGGGTCACGCGTGGCGCCGCGGGCCGCGCTGGCTGCCAGGTGGCGACTTTGAACTCGCCGGGCCGGAGTCCGAGTTTTGTACCGTCCGGCATCACAGCCGATACAGCGCCGAGCCTGTTCGTCCAGGCGGGGAAAGTTGCACCCGCCTCGGCCACCGGCACAGTCCCCTTGATGTAGGCAAAACCGATGCAAGGCATTGGATCGGCGGTGGTTGTTTTGAGCATCTGGACGGTGAGCGGCACGCGGTCGCCATACGGGTAGCCCGCGGCACGTTCATGCAGTGCAGGGCAGTCGACATTGTTTTCTGTGGGCATGGGGCTTCCTATGCCGGGTCATGCCCGGGCGGTGGAGGATGGTCGGGGATCAGCTAAAGTGGAGCGATCTGCGATAAGTCTCGGCGAGGAAAATATGGTGTTTGAAGAAACACAGAAGGGAAATCCGCATAAGTTGACGATCAATCAACATGTCTTCCCAAAGAAAAGTATCGATAGATTTTCAGACGAGAAAGGTTTCGTTCAGCTGTTTAGAAAGGAGAGCTCGAAGGTGATCGGCGCAACCTCTTCGAACAGTTTGTTTTGTGCTAAACGCGTTTGGGATCAAAGTACAGAAGCTGGTATAGGAAAAAACATCGAGGATAGGTTCCAGGGTTTGGCCGAATCCATCCTGGCAGGATCTTCTAACGTCATTGGGCATTTCGAAAAGGTAGTCGTCGAGGACTTCTTTTCACTTTGGAGAACAAGGCAAAAATTCAGGGCCGAAGGCCTTGATGACTTTGTGTTAGAGGGAATAGAGGGAGACTCTCTGACCAAAGATGAACAAGAAATTCTGGAGCGTATGCACGTTATATTTTGTAGAGCAGGAGTAATGCCTGGGCGATTCGCGGCTGGTATTCATGTCTTCGGCTACATGAACACATTTCGCCAAGATAACCAGCACATGCAGTGGGGAATTGTTCGTGCGGGAGAGGGGGAATTCATCGTTCCCGACTGTTTTCAGGACATGATGATTGTTCCAATTTCTCCAAAGTTGATGATTGTCGCAGACCAGCCGAACTCAACCCTAACCCGCAGTGAAGTCGCAGTTATCAATCAAACCGCAATCGATCGCTCCACTGATTATTACTTTGCAAGAAACTTATCGCAATGCCCAGTTTACCGAGATAGCCCGCCCAGGCTTCACCGGATCTTTGCTAACTGAGCATGTAGGGTCAAGCAGCGGCTTTCAGTGCTTCAATTATTCGCTGACCTGCCAGCGGCGGAACTGCGTTGCCAGTCATATGCATGGTCAATCGGTGGTTGTCTGGCCGCAGTGTGTCCTTCGGGAAGGATTGCGCGGCCATCGCTTCGTCAGCGCTGATCATGCGCATCTGGTCGCCGTCGACCACGGCCCAGCGGTCAAGGGTGGTGATGGTGCCGATCGGTCGATCCAGGCTTCGCCCGGTCAGACCCGAGCCTGATCCGTAGTAAGGCATAACAAACCGCTCGCCGAAGCGCTTGCGTCCGTTTTCTACTCGAATCAGCGTCGACTCAGCGCGGCCGGGCTTCACGATTGGCGACCAATTACCCGCGTCGAAGTCGATGATGGTGCTTGCAGGCACGTGCGGGTAGCGAGGCAGTTGTAGATGCAAAGGCGCCTTGCTGCGTGAGCAAACCATAAATAGGCGCACGCGATGCTGGGGCACGCCGAGATCGGCGCAGTCCACGATGTGCGGTGCCAGCTGGTAGCCCAAACAGCGCATCGCGTCTGCCCAAGCTGGGTATAAAATCCAGTTCATGAACTCGGGCACGTTCTCGATAACTGCGAAGTCAGGTCGATTGACTTCGGCGTTCGCCACTGGCGCCCAAGCCGTCGAGCGCGAGTTATCGTGTTGCGGGTTACCGGATTCTTTCCCCCGAGCCCGTGTATGACCCTGGCAGCAAGGGGAAGCCAGCATCACGTCATGCTTCGGGACGTCCGCCCAGTTCGCCTGGTGCAAATCTTGGCAAGCATGGACGGTGTCCGGGTTGTTGCGGGTGTGCCATTCGACGGCCTCAGCCCAGTGGTTTGCTGCCCAAAGCACTTTCATGCCGGCATCGGCACCGCCGCGGGTCCAACCTCCGAAGCCCGAGAACAAATCAATTGCTGTGAACATAGGGAATCCTGGCCGAAGTGGCGTTTCAGAAATGAGTAGGGTAGGGTCTTGGTTTTTCGCGAGGGAACGTAAAATGGCGAAGCTGAAAGGACTTGATAAAGGGTTGCTCGCAGTAGCAGTCTTTGCATTGTTTGCAATCGTCAGTGTCGTCATCGGATATATTTCAGAATTCTCCACCCATATTTTAACTGACCAAGAAAAGTGGGGGCAGTTTGGCGATTACTTTGGTGGTGTTTTAAATCCAATATTGTCTTTTTTTGCTTTTGTAGCGATTCTTTACACTCTGCGAATTCAAGTTTCCGCGAATGAAGAGGGTGAGCAAAGACATGAAGAGCAACTTAGAGAACAGCGGCTATTTCAGCTCATTGGATTGATGAGTCAGACTGCAGTCAATACCAGAATTTTAAATGCTGGTGGGTTTGGTGATTTGGTTGGGCGTCAAGCACAGCACTACGCTTTTAGTGAGCTATCGGAATCACTAGCCACACGTGCAAGCTGGGAAATGATTCCTGCGCCACCTCATATGGAAACATTCGAAGCGCTAGAGAAAAAATATAAGGGGTGGAGAAGAAATTATTGGCCGGCAGTAGGTTTTTACATAGATTCCGTTTTTTTGATTCTTGAGTTTATTTTAAAGGAGGAATCGAGCGAAAATTTTAAAGAGTTTGCTCTAGAGGCTCTGCGCGTTCAGTTGTCTGAGAGCGAGCGACTGCTTTTATGGTATTCAGCAATGTTTACGGCTAGGCGTGTCGTTTATTTGTATCCTATTCTTCAGTCAGGTTTTATCGATGATCAGGATGGTTCTCTTGACGATTTATTAAAACCATTTCGAACGGAGATGCTCGCCTGTAGTTTCTCGTGGTCTCAAACACAACTTGATGACCGGCTCGCGGACTCGCTGAACAATAATTAATTAAATAAAGTGAGCGCTACGACTGGAATCGCAGCTTTGGCTGGGTTTATTTCGGAATGTGGATTTCGTCGTCAGGTTCAGGCGGATCGTCGGCGAGCGACTTCATACCGGCGGCCTGAATAAAGCGCGACACTTCTTCAGTAACAACAAAAGGTGTCGTGACACAGCGGAGCATCTTGGCCTGGGTTTCGAAGTCGGCGGCGATCAGGTTGCGCAGCAGGTTTTGGTAAACCTCCTGCTGGTTGTTGAATCCGTGGACGACCATGACAAGTTTTAGGTCTGGCTTGAAAACCCCGGCCACTTCAACCGTAAACTTCCCGACGCCCAATGCAGCGTCCTTTTCTGCTGCCTTCTCGCGCTTCCGTCGCTGCTTGAGTGCTTCCGCCGTCGGCTCCTGTTTCTGTTCCTGTTCCTGTTCCAATTCCTCGGCCATGGCCTGCCTCTTCAATTCCGTGGGCCGGTATATCCAGCCATGTCTGTCGTCGGCGCTGGCGCACCTGGTTGCCGATCTTTCTCACGCTGCGACCTTCACCTGATTCCAGGCGCCGACCGCTTCGAATATCCGAGCGGCGTGAGCCTCGTCGAGCGAAAGCGAATCGGGAATGGCAATCCAGCCTGAGGCTACCAGTTGGTTTTGGTTGGCCGAGTCGCGCAGCTGCTTGTAGCAATGCTCGATCACCTCTTCCAAGTGGTCGGAGAGGTAAACGCCATCGGGCGCCACCTCCATCGACTTGGTGTAGCGGTCGCCGCGGGCATCGATACACAGGACGCTGAGGTAAATCGTCCATCGATGAGGCACACCGCACACCGCCTGGCCAATCTGCCCTGGGGCGATGTTCTTGAGCGACTTGTAATTGATCATGCCCTGGCGGCCGCTGGGATCGATGTTCACCACCGCCACGTGATTGGTGCTCAGCAGCGCCCGGCACGATCGCTCGACCCGAGCCCGCATGTTGTTGGGCTTCCGCTTTTTCATAACGCCTCCGCGAGTTTCCGCAGCGCTTTGCGGTCCGCCGCACTGATGGCGGGGCGTTTGCGCTTGAGCACGGTGTCCGGATCGATCTTCGCGGAGCGCTCAGCAGGTAGCGGGTTGATTTGAGCGGGCTCTGACCGGGTGAAGCGCCCGCCGGCGGCCAGGTGCTGTTCGACCTGACTGGAAAGCTCCAGCGCTTTATCGCGCCGGTACTCGATGTCGTATTTCAGGTTGCTGATCATGATCAATTTCCTAATCGGTGGGCCTGCGCCCTTGCCTTGTCCGCGACTTCATCAACCATGCGATTCAGTTCCAGGTTGAACTGGACAAGTTCCCTGTGCAGGTTGGCGATGTAGTCCTCATCGCGGTGTATCGTCTCGATGTAGAGCTGACACTCTTCGTCTTGGCGAGAATCGAACGACAGAAAATCCCACCACTTGCGGCCCGTAACGAACATGCAGCCCTGGACCTGAGGCATGTGTTCCTCAGGCATGCCTTCGAGCCATGTTCTGACGTGTATCGCCTCGTTGAAGGGGCACTTCGACTCGGTGCCACCGTCATCGCCAATCAATCCGTCTGGCGAGCAGCCGAGCCAGTCATACTTCGGGTGGACGATGAACTCTGACGGCACGACGATGTTGCCAGTGAGCATCTCGTAGGCGTCCTGAGCCTTCTGTTCTTCGGTGTGACCCCACTTCATCGAGGCACTGCTGACGTTGTGCTTCGACTTCTTTGCCAGCCGTTCGAAGCACAGTTCGCGCATGTAGGCGGTGCGCGCGCCCATAGGCTCGCGTTTGCCGTGTTTGTCGGGTTTCCCCCAAGCAAGCACGTCTTTAAACCGACTGGCTGTCACTCGGCCAGATCGATCTGCATGCCACTTTTCAGTGCCCTGAAGTTCCGTTCTCACTACGCCGCTTCCTCGGCCTGAGACAGACCGTCCTGATTGCCTGTGACTTCGGTGAAGTCGCCATCAACAGTTGCCGCCATGGCCTTGAGCGCTTCGTGGCACTCCAGACCGATCGCCGCACGCTGCTTGGGCTTGAGACCTGCCCAAGCTGTTGCATAAGCTTCGATGTCCTGCTGTTTCGCCACGGCCAACAGGTCCGCGAATACACCGTCGATCTCTGGCGATTGGGATTTCGGGCCAAAGGAAACGCTAGATGCTGCAGCAGTGTTTGCCGCATGCGCCGCGGGAGTGATGTCAATCTCGTTGCCGTAGGAGCTTTCGAATTCGTCAGGGGTATAAACACCCAAGATGACATCAGGGCAGAACAGGCGAGCCCACTTCTTCGTTGCCAAGTAGGCAATCTGCTGCTTCGGGTCATCAGCCCACAGAGTGGAGTTCCGAGTGCGGGCTTGTGCCATGAGAGTCTCAAGCACTCGCGGCTCGTCCTCTCCGCGGAAGGTTGCCCATACCTTGATGCCCAGACCCACTTCGTCGAGCAGACCCCAGCCAGGAACGCGGTATTCCTTGTTTTCTGCGTTTTTCTTGACGATGAACTTACCGACAATTTTTTCCCACGGCCCAAACCATTCATAGTGCAGGCGGTCGATCGTTGGAGCCTTGGATGTGATTACGGCATTGACCAGTTGAGCCTCATAACTCAGTGCGCCACCTTTCACGATGAACGTTTTCTGAGCCACCGCAAATGGGTTCATTTGCCACTGCATTGCCTGCAAGACGATTGCCATGCAGTCGGCCTTGTTGCCGCGCAAGTGTTCGGGAACGGTCGTTTTGCCATCTGCCATCATGGTCGCAAGATCCGTCATCGACCTCATCGTGCCCGGGTCAAGGATGAGCGCTGCGGCGTTGTGCGATGGATCGTGGTAAGTGGCGAGGCCCGTTGGTGCTTGGGTTTCTGAGTCGGTCATGGCGCTCTCCGCGGCCGACAACGAGTGTCGGCCCTTGGATGGAAAGGGAGGGGGTTAGAAGCTGATGGCGCGGAGCCAAGCGCGGGCAGTGTCGAGGTCCACGTCGAAGCCCAGGGCTACAACCTCAACAATGTCGTCGACCGGCGGCGCGGACGTAGTTACGTCATCAGGTTCAGCTGCGATCGCCTTTGTGCTGATGGGGGCGACTTCAACCTTCGCTTCGACCAGTGCAGGCGTTGCGACAGTGACCGGGGCCGGTGCGGCAGCCTGCGCGCGCAGGCGGGCTAATTCTTCCTGGTCACGCTGGTTCTGCTCGTCCTTCAACCGCTGGGCGTCTTGATCACGCTGCAGTTGCTCGCGCTGCCGGTTCAGTTCCGCCTGCTGGTCTGCAATGCGCTGGCGATCTTCTGCTGCGATCCGTTGGCGTTCTTTTTCCGCGCTTTCATCGGCAATGCGCTGCTTCTCGCGCAACTCATCGAGTTCTTTTTGCTGGGCCAGCAGTTTGGCGGCAGCCTCTTCACGATCAACCGCGGATCTATGCAGCGTTTCCAGCTGTTCAATCGCGTTGTCGCGAGCGATGGTGCCTTCAGCTTCGAACTCGGCATATTCTTCGGGCAGGATCACCGACTCTTTGACGCTTTGCAGAACGATGGCGACGTCTGCAGCACTGCGGCTTGCGTATGCAGCAGCGACAGAACTGAAGCGGGTGATCTTCGTCCGGATGGCATCGACGCGTTCGGCCTCGACACGTTCGCGCTCGGCTTTGGCATCAGCCACACGTTTTTCTTCAGCCTTGATTGCTTCGTCAACGGGCGTCTCGATCGCCAACACTCGATCCTTTAGCGCCTCGCCGAATTCCTTGACCTGGTTGACCCGAGCCTGGGCATCCTTGACCTTCTGCTGATAGGGAACCAGCGCCGTTTTGGTGGTGTTGGCCAGGGCGTAGCGCACGTCGCGGATATCGACACGGACTTCCTTCGCGTTCGCCAGGCCTTCGCTGGTCGAGCAGTCAACGACCAACTTGGCGTAGGTGGTTTCCAAACGAACGATCTGCTCCTCGTGCGGCCGGTATTCGGCGATGTCGGTGACAGCGACCGAAGGGGCAACAGCGTTTTGCGCAACTTCGGTTTCGCCCATTTCGAGCGAGTCTTGCGCGAGTGCTTGTTTATTTGCAGGCATGACAGTTCCTTGCCGCGCGGTGCGCAGCGTTTGAGGAGGTGGGTTATTGGGTGATTTGGCCGGAGTAGGCGCTTGCCAATATCCAGGCTGTGAAGAAGAGCAGGGCGAGGGCCGAGCCGCGCCAGAACCAATAGCGCTTGGCGCGCTGGTAGGAGGTCATCGAGACACCGACATCGGCAGTTCGATGTTCCGAGGTTCGCCGTTCTCTTTGAACAGCGCGTATTGGAACAGCATCACGGTCAGGCCGAAGGCCAGAAGCCAAAATACGATCTTCATGGCCGGACCCTCACCGCGATTCGCCCGCCCTTCATGGTGGCCGCCAAGCGCTTCGGCAGGCTGGCCACTGAACGCTCGCGCGGTTGGCCGATCACTTCGTTAAACGGAAGGCCGAAGCCGAGCATGACCAGCTTCGATTCAATCTCGTCGAGTTGATCGTCGATCAGTGATTTAACGGGTGGGGTGGTCATGCCGTTCTTCCTTGCCTGCGTTCGAAAACACGATGCAGGCGATCGGTGTAGTGGGCTTCTTCCGTTGCGGTGATGATGCTCAGCGTGCGGAAGATCAGAAGCGCGGTATTGGCCGAAGCCTTTACCGCGACTGCGGTGCAGTTGGGGTCGATCATGCTTTCGACGTAGCCGTTGAGCATGCCGATCGCCAAGTCATGGTTGCTGGTACTCACGCTGCACCTCTTGTTGGCGGACAAACCGTTTCCATCTGAGCCATGGCTTCGGCAATGCGCCGCTGCAGGCCTTTGCGTTCAACAAGAAGGCGCAGTGCGCGATCTTCCAGTGCCTGCGTTCGCTTGACCGCTTCAGCCTCGTAGTCGTGAAACTCTTCGGGCTGAGGTCTTTTATCGCGCCCCCAAGCGTCGTAGCGCCTGTCCCACTCTCGGGCCTGCGCACTGTCTGCATAGCTGGTTGCCATGGTCGCCTCCAGAGTGGCGGGGTGTTGATCCAACAAAACTCGGCTGCACTCATCCGTTCCGCTGGTTGCCGTTGGGCGCGGAGGGGAGTGCATGCGAATTTGTTCGGGGAAGGGGCCCCAGGCCCGCTACTGGCGACGGCCTGGGTTTTCAGCATCAAGTTGTACTGGTGCGATGGGGTGGTCTACCGGTTGCCCGGCCGATGCGCGGTGACATCGACAACCTACTGTCCGCTGCCTGTATGGGTGTTGGGCGCAGCCTTCAGGCTTGCGGCGCCACGCGGGTGGAGCGTTGGTCTACTTCATGGCGGTAGCTCCTATCGCTCGCTCACTGGGCAGGCAGTGGCCACCTTTGATTTCCCGTCTGGCCCTGTCACCAAGGCCAGCCAGTGAAATCTGTCTGCCGTGACCCGCTACTGGCGTCGGTCACCGGCTTCAATCGAATGTCGCGTTTCACCATTGGCGCCGATTCCTCGATTCGCCCCAGTTCAACTTTCCGTCTCGCTTAAAGATCTTGGTTCCAGTCGATCCCCGGGAGGGGGCTGGGAGATCATTTCGCTGATCCCGTGCTATCTGGCGGCTTCACCAGTCGTATGCCGGGTCTCTCGACCCTTCGCTGCGGGTCCCTTGTTGGGTACTCGGTGGCGATGGATGTAAGTTAACCGCCGGTTTATGTATCGTCAATACCGCCGGTTAATTTATTTTCCAAGGTTGTGGCGTATGCTCTGGCCTTGACTGTATGTATATCCAGTATTTAGGAGGCGAGATGGCGAAGGTGGAAAAACAAGAAAAGCAGGCAGAGCGCCTGGAAATGAGTGGAATTGAGCGCCTTGGCCTGCGTGTCTCAGAGATGATCAATCACCCCGTAGCGCAGATTCAGCGATGGGTAACGATCCATCGTCTGGACACGGATGGAGATCGGGAGTGGGAGGAGGTGAGGGGGCTGTTAAACGAGACGGATGAAATTGACATGACGATCAATGACGATGAGTCGTTGACGCTGAGGTGGGAGGCGAGCGCGCTGGAGGATCGGCTATTCGAAGTCCTGGAGCCCGCCGAGGAGCCCGCACCTTTCTGAAAACCAATGGTTACGAGGCTCACAATTTATGGCGCACTGCCACCATTGGTCGGCATTGTGTCAAGCGCAGTGAACGCCTTCGTTTTTGCATCATCTACCCTTCGGACAAACACTCGGGGGCGTAATGAAAGAGGTTCAACGAAGGCAGGCAATGACTGCATGGCGAGACATCTACGCCCTACCAGAAAGCCAAATCAACGGGGAGGTGAGATACGACCGACTCTTGAGAAAAGCGGACGAAATGGAGCGCGCAGATCTCATCACAAGCGATGAATGGCGAAAGCTTGCACAAGAGGCGGGGACGTTGCTCGCTAAGAGCTCAGAATGTATGGGGGGCTCTGGCGATTAGCGTTCGTATCGCTGATGATTTTCGACGAAGCCATCGCACTGTTGTAGAAAAAACGAGAAAGCCCGGCTCTGGTCCGGGCTCCACTTGTTGTTGGCCTGTTAAGCGGCAATATTTGGCGCTTTGAGACCTTTCGTGTACTCGGCTTTCATAGCCTCCATTTGTTCTCCCAGCTCATCCAGTTTCGCTTTGCCGAACAGCTTTTTCGCCTGAGGAAACATTTCGGTTTCCTCTTCTTCAATGTGATGCTCCAGCAACTCCTTAACGACCTTGGCGCGACCTGCAAACTCAGGAGTCGAAGGATCCGTCGCTTTTAGGTCAGGCAGCACGAGAGAGTCGACGGTACGATGCTCTTCTTTGGCCTCGTAGTACATCTCCTCTTCCTCCTTGCCCCCTGCCTCCTTGTAGGCTGGATAGAGGATCTCTTCCTCCAGCTTGGTGTGGATGGTGATTTCCATTTCGAGCTTGGCTACCAGGTCGGCACGCTTTTTCGTAGCCCGATCACTGGACTCGTTCAATTGGGCAAGGATGTCTTTAACTCGTACGTGGTCAGCCTTCAAAAGGTCAATGGCGTTCATTGTGTTTGCCTCTGCTATCACGAATTGGTGTGGGACGGTCATTGCCGACTCCACTTTGTTTTCCAAGATAGAAGTGCATCACCTGTGCCAATCAGCGGCGTAAATAATCAGTTTGAGTATCAATGCTTTAGACGCGATGATGGCAGCAAGGGCTCATGCATGCTGCACGAGGGACAGCCCGCAGCATTGCAAATAGCGGGTGTAGAAAGGGCGTAGAAACGAAAAGCCGGCGCTGGGCCGGGCTTTGTTCAGGCGCAGGTTCCGCCTTTATGATGCGACCCTGTCCCGCCTGTGGGATGGGTGCCTTTAGGACAAGCCGAGGCGGACAGCGAAAAAACGGAAAGTAGAGCCACCAGGCCAAGCACAGCAAATTTTTTCATGACGCCTCCATGCACTGCAGGATGCAGTACCAGCGAATCGGCGTGAGTTGAGATTACTTGAACGGAAGCCCGGCGCTGGCCGGGCTGTCGTCAAACATATCGATAAGATTGTGGAGCTGTAATGTTTTCGCCGTAGTCGCGCAGATTAATTGGAGTTTGGTACTTTGTTACCTCGCCCACCTTTATGGCAAAAGCTTTCTCTCGGCCAGAAAAGTACTCGCTGTAGAAATCTTTGCTGATCCCTGCATGTTTTTTTGTTTCTTTCCAGACACTGGATGGCGAGCCTTCAATTACTCCATCGATTGAAAATTCGCCGATAATTTTTCCTACTGGCATCGTTGCGTAAACGATGACTTTTGAAATGTTTTCACGCTTGAAAATGCTCTTTCTAAACTCAAAGAGCTTTTCGCCTTGAAAGATCTTGTCCGCGAACTCTGGTTTAATTGACAATAAGACGTTCATCGGGTGACCCCATTTCAATAATTTTATCAAACTGTTGGCGGGTAAGATTTATGCAGCTCCAGCGGAGCGCTTCATCTATGCCTGCTTCGTCGATAAGTTTACCGCGATTTGGTCGCTTGGGAAAGGCAATATTGTATGTGAAGCGAACGATGAATTGGTTGTTGCTCTTTTTGTAGAAGTCTATCAGCTCGTTTTCTGAGAATACGCTATGCGGTCTGCAATAGTTCAAATATTCTTCGATAGTTTGGAAGTCGTTCATGTGTTTGGTTTCCTCCACAACGCATACAGAACTCGCAACGGCGCGGAAACGCGCCGCGCCTGCTCCGTCACCAGTCCTGTAAATTACCAGCGCGTCGCCTTTTTTCATGTTCGCCACACCTGGCATGTTACATAGGTAAACCTTGTGTATGCTGTTGGTGTGCGACACATCTCTAACGATCAAAGCTGGATCTTCATTATGGAGGATTGAATCGGGAAACAATATAGAGTGAAACTCAGGCTTAACAGCTAATAGGTGAATTTTGCTTCCGTTCATGTTGACCGTTGGATAATCAAGAATCGGATTTCCAGTGGTGGTGGGAATTGATTTTTTATAAACGAATTCTACACCGTTTGCTGTATTCTTATTGCCATGACGAACAAATCCATACTTCTCAAATAACGAAATCAGGCCTTCGTGCTTTTCAAAAACCGTTACGTAAGCATCCTCGGCTTTATGAAGAATCAGGTGGTCAAATATTTTCTTTAAAAAACGTTCTCCCAGTTTTGTGCCGTGAGCATTAATTTTCAGGGTTCCAATTTTTAAATGTATGCCGTTTGGTAGAGGTGGAGTTACATCGTCTACAGAGCCTTTTTCAAGCTTTAAATATAAAAATCCATCGAGTTTGTTTGCGTCGTTAAAGAACACGTAAGCTCTAGAGCCTTCTGCACTTTTCTTGGCGAACCATTCCGGCAATTCTTTATAGTCCGCCTTCAACGAATCAAAAAATACGTCTTGGAAGTCGATGTCTGAAAAGTTAAGGTACTGTAAATTCATTTGTTCATCCTTGATATTAGTTAAAAGAAGTATGTCGCTCGTTGAAGCCGTTCGCCTTTAAGGAAAATATCATCGCGTCTCGCAAGCCTTTGCCCGCACAATTCCGCCCGCCTTCACCTCATCCGCATAACCCGCGAGCTTATGCCGCTGAACTTCCAACAGCGCCCCCATCTTCATCAGCGCCATTGCTTCGTCGGGAGTCCTCCTGAATTCAGCCATGTCTGTCAGCTCACCTACTGCCCAGCGAATGACTGCGCTCGCATCCTCAAGGTCATAGAACAGCTCCTGCTGCGCGGTGCGTGGCCCGTCGAGCCCCTGGATGAGATCTGCCATCAATACCTCTTCTGCCATGGCAGTCTTCAATGAAGAGTTTTTCGGCTCTCGCCAATCCTGATCCGATCGAGCGCCCTGTTTAATGCATCTAAGGCGTCGAGAAGGGCTTTCGCCTCCGCTTCTCGACCATCACCCCAAAGACGTTCAGCCATTTTGTTCAGGGCGAGGATTGATCGCTCTATGTCTGCAGCAGTTGCGTCGACTTTGCTGTCCGGCTGATTCTTCGTGCTGATGGGCATGGCTTCAAACCGGTTGTCCGTTCCACACGTAAAGCACGCGAGCGAGGATGTGGGTGTCCTCCACACGGATATCCTCGGGGTCGTGGTGCTTGTTGTCCGAGATCATCTTGAAGCGGTCTTTGCCTTTCTTCTGAAGGCGCTTCACGTACAGCATTTCGTCGTGGGAGAAGAGATAGATGCCATCCCCAGTGAACTCCCGAATCGTGATGTCCACGAGGAGAGGGTCGCGATCCTTGATCGTTGGGGCCATTGACTGACCCCAGCCGGTGATCATCTTGAGGTGGAAGTGTTCTTTGAACGTCACGCCCATCTCGCGCAAATGCTTGGGGCTAACCCGTATGTCCTGAAGCATTTCCGGGTATTCGTGCGGGATTTGCCCGCCGCCCATTGCAGCTCGGACGTCGTAGTGAGCAATCCACACTTCATCACCCACTTGGCCTGGCCGAGAGAACTCCACGGTGATGACGTTGCTTGGCTCTTCGGCAGCGGCAAGCAGTCTCTGCCTTGCAGCTTCAGACAGCGACTTACCCTGCTTCTCTAGCATTTGACGAACGATGTCTGACGCGGTCGCGCCTGGCGCTGAAGCGGTGGCGCGCTCAGCGCTGCTGGTGAGCCCGCTGATCTCCTTCGCCAATCTCTTGCTGAACTTCTCTACTGGTACATCCAGCAGGCGAGCCAGCACCGCGGCAAACTTTACATTCAGCGGGTTCGTGCCGTTCAGGTACATAGCGACAGCGGCAGCAGAAATATCAGCTGCTTCTGCAAGGCTCGCTTGAGTGAGGCCAAGGGCGTTTTTTTTCGATACGAAAAGCGCCTTCGCGGCGTCGCACTCAGCTTTCAGCTCTGGGGACAGTTCTTTCTTTTTGCTCATCCGTGAAATTTAACCGTTGGTTAATTTATTTGCGGCAACCGGCGGTATTGCTAGAAACCTAACCGGCGGTTAATATCGTTCTCGAAAACACCATTCGAGAATCCCAGAATGAAGCAGATCCCACTTACAGAGCTGGTTGCTACGAAAGGGCAGGCCTTTGCGGCCAAGGCTCTGGGGGTCAGCCCTGCGGCAATCAGCAAAGCCATCTCGGCCGAACGAAATATTTCAGTCACCTGCAACTCGGACGGGACTTTTGAAGCGCATGAGCTCAAGTCCTTCCCGGCGCAGGCAGCCCTAAAAAAAACTGCCGCCTAACCCAGCACCGTCACCCCGAAAGCGGAAGTGAACCTATGGCCTACGACGACAAAGCGCATCGGCACGAACACCAGGTGAAGGTGCGCCTCGATGACGAAGTCTTCCAAGAGCTCAAGGAAGTCGCTCGCGACATGAAGCTGCAACACAGCGTGCTCAGCCGGGAAATCATCGAAGCGGCGCTTGAGGTCAGGCGAACACTGGGTGAGCTGCCGTTTGAGCTTGAAAGGCGACAGGCCTGAAAAGGTACCAGAGGGGGATTTATGCCCGACGCAGTAGTGGATCTCAGGAAGAACGCAACGGAAGAACTGGCGCATTGGGCGCTTGAGATGGGGATCACCCCAGATGCATTGGCCTCCGAGCTTGTGCGAATGGCGATGCCGGGGCTCAAGAAGGCGATAGGCGATTCAACAAAGCCCGACGGCAACGTCCTGACCTTCGCCATCAAGCGATGAGTTCCGCCCCTTATTAGGGACTGGAGAGCGAGAAGGGCAGACCGGTAACGGTTTCCATATTTGGTGCTGGTCCCTGGTTCGGGACTGGAAGTGAAGAAGGTCATGGATACGTCCCTAATCAGTTGATGGACGAATTATTGCCTTGTTGGCGTATCGCCACCACGGAAACAAAAGCGAGGTTTTACGGATGGAAGATTTTCTGCGGGCTTGCCAGAGCGCTGTTCTGGACAACGAGGCGAAAGCCCTGGCGGCAAAGATGGGTGTTCCGCACGTAGGCCTTCTTCAGCGCGCCAATCCTGACAACGATGCTCATCACCTGACCGTGGAGCATCTGTTCGGGATCCTGCTGCACACCGGCGACATGCGTCCGTTGATGGCACTGGCGGAGGAGTTCGGCTTTTCCCTGGTGTCGAGGGTCGCCCCAGAGCCGCAAGCCCTGACGTCATCGCTGATCAATGTCGGTAAAGAAATCGCCGACTTGACCATCGCTGTGCACGAGGCGCTGGGCGACAACCACGTCAACCAGTTTGAGAAAGCCCAGATCCGAGTCGAGATCGACCACGTTCGCAAGAGCCTGGATGTGATGGATTCGTCGGTGAAGGCTGCCTGAATTTCAGACACAAAAAAGCCGACGTACGAGGTCGGCTTCTTCTACAGCTGTTTGCGGAGTCGATTATGCACAAGGAACCCGATCCAGACAATCCCAATGTCGCGACACGTTTTTCGATTCGTGAATTTGTGTCGCGAACCGAATTCAAGAAAGTCTCCCGCGTTATTGGCCACGTGCTTACCGACATGGGCGAGTCATCCATCGTCGAGCCCGGTTCACGCGAATACCACCAGATCGAAGCCATGAAGGCAGCGCAGATGGTCGGCCACCAGTTCACCAAAGAATCCAAGAAACAAGCCAAGCGCGATTGCTTGGGTCATCTGATTGCATCGCTTGCACCGAACGGCGCCAGCAAAAACAAGGCGCCTTCCGCATGAGCAATGTCTTCCAATTACACGCAAGCAACCCGGGGGGCTTTACCCGGATGGACAACGACCTCTATGGCGCGCTGATCCGCGCTGACCTGTCAGGGAGAGAGCTTCGAGTCGCCCTGGCAATCCATCGCCAGACCGCAGGTTACAACGTCCCCAGCGCCCGTATCGCGGCTTCCTACATTGCCGAGATGGCCAACATTCACCGCGAGGACGTTTCGCGCATCATCGGCGAGTTGCTTCGCCAGCGTGTGATTTACCGCGAGGGTGGGAGCAAGGCGCCGATCGGTGTTTCCCCTGCAAATGAATGGCGGATTGACGCCAAAAACAACCGCAAAACCACCACTAAGAAAGAGCCACAGTGTGGCGTTTCCACCACGTCCTTAGTGGCGTTTCCACCACACAATAAAGACACAAATACATCTACTACCTCTGACGAGGTAGTCGTCGACGCCGAGCGTCAACCGGATGCATCGCCTGAGAAAGTATCGAGGACCAAGCAGGACGCTTGCCCACATCGGGCCATTGTCGACCTGTACCACGAAATCCTTGCCGAGCTCCCAGGCGTAGCCCTGATCAACAAAACCCGCATCCAGCACCTGCAAAGCCGGTGGCGTGAACACGAAGCACACCGTGACTTGGCGTTCTGGCGCGAGTACTTCGAATCCGTGAAAGCGTCGAACTTCCTGATGGGCAAGGTTGAAGGTCGATTCGGTACCAAGCCGTTCCGCGCCTCGTTCGACTGGCTGATCGCTCCTCGAAACTTCGTGAAGGTTGTCGAGGGAAATTACAATGCGTGATCCCTACAGCGTAGAGGCCGAACACGGCCTGCTCGGCGCCATGATGCAGCGCCCTGAGCTGATCGACACCCTTAGTGATGACCTGTCCGCCGAGTCGTTCTACTTCCCGGAAAACGCAGACGTCTACCGGGCGATCATGGCGGTTCGATCGGCAGGCCAGGCCGTGGACTTCCTCACGGTCGGCAACCACATCGGAACACTAGCCACCGGCACTCCCGCGTTCGCCTACTGTGCCGAGATCGTCAAGAACACGCCGAGTGTTGCCAGCGCCGGCACCTACGCCGCAATCGTCCGAGAGCGTGCCATTGACCGCGCCCTGTACGAGCTGGGCAGCCAGGCGATGGAGATTTCCCAAGGGGATCAGGACACCCAGACCAAGATTGCCGCAATCCAGACAGCGGCTATGGCCATCGACAGCGGTTCAGGTGCTGACGAAGTAGTGAAAGCTTCGGACGTGCTGATCGAACAGGTCGAAGTCTGGCAGGAGCGGCATGACCGGTACGAGCGCGGTGAAACGTTGATTGGCTTGTCCACTGGGCTGACTGATCTCGACGAAAAGCTCGGCGGTTTGCAGCCCGAGCAACTGATCATCGTTGCCGGCCGCCCTGCGATGGGCAAAACCACGTTGGCCATGGGGTTCGCCATCAACGCCGCCGTGCACCAGAACAAATCGTCACTGGTGGTCAGCCTTGAGATGAGCAAAGGCCAATTGCTGGATCGCGCCATCGCATCCGAGGGCAAGATCCCGCTGGGACTGATGAAGAACGGTACCGCATGCGAGAGCCACGGCGCTCAGATGACCGCGGCGTCCCACATGATTCGAAAAGCCAATCTGTTTTTTGCTGACCGCTCCGGCGCCACCGTTGGCCGGATTCGCTCCCTGGCTCGCCGCCACAAGATGCGCTACGGACTGGACCTTTTGGTCATCGACTATCTGCAACTGATGGAAGGCGAGGGCGGTAACCGCACCGAGGAAGTCAGCGGGATGAGTCGTGGTTGCAAGCTGTTGGCGCGCGAGCTCGGAATCCCCGTCGTCCTGCTCAGCCAGCTTTCCCGCAAATGCGAAGAGCGCCCGAACAAGCGCCCTGTGCCCTCCGACCTTCGCGAGTCCGGCGCAATCGAGCAAGACGCCGACGTGATCCTGTTCGTGTACCGCGATGAGGTCTACCACGAAAACAGCGAATACAAAGGCATCGCCGAAATCATCATCGGCAAGGGACGCGACGTGGAAACAGGCACCGTGCGCGCAGCGTTCATCGGCCAATACAACCGCTTTGAAAACCTCGCTGCTGGCTGGAAGGCAGAGCCAGTCGAGGCGTCGTCGAAAGTGACGCCTCTTGCGAATCGCTACGCGAAGAAGGAGCGCTTCTGATGGAACCTCTAACTGAAATCCCCAAATCAATAATGACGCTGGCCTGGACCCTGCTCGGTTTCGCAATCGGCGTGCTTTGCGTGGTGATCACAATCGCGGTGACGTCATGAGCGCCCCGACGCGAGCAAATGTGAAGGATCTGCGCGCCGCTTTGATCCTGGCGCAGATATTTGCCAAGCACGGAGTTCTGTTCGTGCCGATGCCGGTAGCTACTGCCGAGGAGCACGCAGAGTTGTCGGCCAAGGCTTGGCAGAAGCTCGACGAGATGGAGCTGGCGGCGGAGCAGCGGACATGACCGACAAGATCAGCGTCAACAGCCAGGCCAAGCTCACGGAGGCCATCACCTGCCTAAGCACGATGTTCCGCGAGAAGAAGTTCGTGGTGGTTTCGCTGCGCCCGGGCAAGGATCGCACGCTTGATCAAAACCGGTTGTGGTTCGCGATGTACAAGCGCATCGCTGAGATGACCCAGATCGGCGACGCCGCCGATGCTCGCCAGTACTGCAAATTGCACATTGGCGTGCAGATCCTGCTGAACGAGGACGCAGGGTTTCAGGCCGAGTGGTACCGGGTGATGCGCCACCTCCCGTACGAAGCGAAGCTGGACATGATGGGCGGCTGCAAGCTGTTCGGGCCCGACGGGTTTCCGGTCACCAGCCTGTTCAACCGCGCCCAGGGCATCGCCTACACCGACCGGATCGTCGCGCGCTTTGCTCCGCAGGGCGTGCACTTCGATGACCTGCTTAGCCAGGAGGCTGCATGACGATCGAACGGAAGCAGCCAAAGGCGAAGAAGTGCCGTGTTGCAGTGTGCGGGGCCTCGTTCGTCCCGGCGCGCCTGGGCCAGGCAGTGTGCAGTCCGGCGTGCGCAATCATCGACGCGCCGAGACACGCGCCGAAGGCCCGCAAGGCCATAGCTCAGATCGAGCGCAAAGAGATCCAGGTCCGCAAGGAGAAGCTGAAGAGTAGGGCGGATCACCTGCGTGAAGCCCAGGCCGCGGTGAACGAATACGTTCGTCTGCGTGACTCGCACCTTCCGTGCATCAGCTGCGACTCAACGCCGAACGACAGTGACCTCATGACGGGCAGTCGGTGGGATGCCGGGCATTACCGCTCGGTGGGTGCCTGCCCGGAGCTGCGCTTCGAGCCGTTGAACATCCACCGCCAGTGCGTGAAGTGCAACCGCAACCTTTCCGGCAATGCCGTGGAGTACCGCATCCGTCTGGTGCTGCGCATTGGTACCGAGAAGGTCGCATGGATCGAAGGGCCTCACCCGGCCCGCAAGTACACCGTGGAAGAGATCAAGGCCATCAAGGCTGAATACCGGGCAAAGACCAGAGAGCTGAAGGGGAGAGCGGCATGACATATCGCAATGTGGTATCCGCAGTTGTTCGGGCGCTAGCCGCCGAAACCATCAACTCCGCCGGCGGCTGCGACTTCGAACCCAAAGTCCAGTGCGCCAAGCAGAAGGGGGAGATCGTCGGTAAAGAGGCTGCATTCCTTACCGACTGCTGGGTGTTCGGCCGGCTGCACAAATCGTTGTCGGCGGCGCACTGGCGGGCACTGGTCGCAAAGTACTCCACGCACGACGAGCGCAAGCATGGGGCAATCCTTGAGTTGATCAAGACGGCGCAGTCTCCAGCGCCGCGCCGCTTCCGTGAATGCGCGGTGCTGACCTGGGCAATCCCGCAAGTGGCCGGTGCCGAGGGCAAACGGTCCGCCGCGGTCCTGCCTGCGGCGTGGTACGACATCACCAATTGGGACAACGACGGCAAGCCGGAATCGACCCGGTACCGGTGGCGCTCGAATATCCGCAAGGCACTGGATGACCAGGTGAACGAAGCGCTGACTGCTGCTCAGGAACTGCTGGATTCAGAGGGTCTGATCGAAAGTTGCGCGGCGTAGCAAATAGCCATTGCAATGAGTGAGAAAGTGAGAGAGTATTTATCCATCCTGTCGTTTCTACGTGTGTAGGAGTGGCAACAAAAACCCGGCCATAGTGTCGGGTTTTTTTTGGAGTTTTCGAGTTCATAAGGACATGGTCATGCGGGTTGTCACTTTCGTAACTTTTTTTGCTTTAGCACTTGCCGGTTGCTCTGGAATCCCTTCAGTTCCATATGAAGAGCCTGCTCAATCAGAGGGGGTGGCGCGTCTTCGCGTGATCACTAACTCCAGTGTATATGGAGATAGCATCACTGGCAGTTGTGCCCCTGCTACTCGCCATAAGATGGCTGATGCCGGACGCTTCGGACGGGACGGGACGGCGAACATCAACTATCCGCAGTACCCTCTGAAGTCGGCGAGCGTTGGGATGCCGAAAAGAGTTGCGCCCACTCTTACTGAATACGTCCCAGCAGTTCGGATGGGCGAAGGCGTATATAAAGAGGTCGTAACCGAGTATCGCGTTAGGACTGATCTGCCGTTCCAAATTGCAACCCTGGGCGCGACCATTGGTGGCTATGGCAGCACATACTCGTCCTGCGGTGGCCAAGCGCTCGTTTACAAGCTGGAGTCAGGGAAAGACTACGAAGTTTTGGTTGGGGTAGGTAGCAGACCAAGCAGCGATGGCGGACAAGCGCTTACTTGCATGCTCGGAGTTATCGAACTTATGCCCTTAGCTGGAACTTCAATCGTAATTCCCCAAATGCTGACACCTTCTGCGCCTCCGCAGGTGGCCTGCAAAAACTAACAAGCACAGCCCGACATAGAGCGGGTTTTGCGTATAGCAGAAACGAGAAAGCCCCGACATTGATCGGGGCTTTTTTGTACCTCCGAGGAAAGCCGCTACCCAGTGGATGTTTTCCCGGACGTATCAAGTCCAATCATTTCGGCTCCACCACATCCATTGCTATGGCTGGGAGTGCTGCTGGGGCTGATTCAAATCCGCAGGTCATTGCCTGCTGTATTCCCAACTCCCTGACGGGGAGGAACTGAGATGCCCAACATGCCAGACAAACCAGACACCTGGGCGATTGCGCTTGCGTGGTTGAGCCAGCATTCGCCGATCCTCTTCGCCGCTGGACTGTCCTGTGCCATGGCTGTGCTTCGAATCACATACGGTGGTGGCACTCGCCGTCAGATGCTGGTGGAAGGTGCGATCTGCGGAGGCCTGACCCTTACGATCATCAGTGGTCTGGATTTCTTCGGCCTACCTCAGAGCATGGCCACCTTTGCCGGTGGCTGGGTTGGCTTCCTGGGTGTGGAGAAGATCCGCAACATCGCCGACCGAGTGACGGACTTCAAGTTGCCGAGCCGCAAGCCTGAATAGTCCGCGACACGTTTCGCGAATTATCAAATCGTGTCGCGACACTGGAGAAGGGTATGACCAACGTCACCCCGTCTGCATCACGCACTTTCGCTGAGTCTTGCGATCGTGAAGGCGATCAACGATATGGATACCGCGCTTGTGAAAGCCATTGACGATGCCAAGGCCGCCGGAATGCCCCAAGGGCTGCTCGTCGCATTGCTACACGGTCAGGCTCATTCGCAGACCGCGATCATGGTGAGCTAATAGTTGTTCCTTTTTTTCACAAAATGCTTTCCTAATGTTTAGTTGCGATGTGCTGATGAGGTAGCATTGCGCAACCAGAAAGCATAGGAGTGGACGAACCTGGCAGAACGCAGCCTGCACGACGGCACCTGTAACAACGATCACTGGGAATAACGGCCCCGTGATTTTCACACAGACCAATGTCAGTACATGCAAAAACCAGGTCGGGAGTTCAATTCTCCCTAGCGAAAACAAAAAAACATCACCTACTAAGAGCTCTCGGAGCCCAAAGATGAAAAAACGAAACCGCAACTTCAAATCGATCCTTCGAAATGCTGCTGTGGGCGTCGTGATGTCGGGTTCGCTGCTGGGTGTAGACGGTGCACACTCCGTCCAGCCCTATGCTTTTTGATTTGATTTCAATTCCTGGCCGCATTCACGCGTAGCCATACCTTAAGTTCACCAGGTGGGGGGTATGACCATTAATAGGCCATATCCACCAGCGGCGATAACTGAGTTTTCTGAATTATCCGACTTCAGCATCCGCCTCACTCCGGCTCCTGAAGTGTGGGAATGGCTGGGCGCTGAGATCCTTGCCGACACCGGCAGCATTCACAACGAAGACCATGCCCACCTTCTGGATGCAGACATCCAGGTCATGTGGGCATCTTCAGCCTTCACCAAGAAGGGACGCACTGTAGTTGGCCAAGCCGAACAAGTGGCGTTTCGCGCAGGTGGTTGGCAGAAAGCCCGAATGGAACAGCAGATGTTCGATTGGTTCGGCGAGGTGCCGGCTTACATCATCACCCTGGCTGCCGATTACTGCGCCCAGTGTTCCGACGCTGACTTCTGCGCCCTGGTAGAACACGAGCTCTATCACATTGCCCACGCCAAGGATAAGTACGGTCAGCCTGTCTTCACGAAGGACGGGGCGCCGAAGCTTGAGATGCGTGGACACGATGTCGAAGAGTTCGTCGGAGTGGTTCGCCGGTATGGCGCGAGCCCTGACGTTCAGGCGCTGGTGGATGCTGCAAACAGTCCTGCCGAGGTAGGGAAGCTGAATATATCGAGGGCCTGCGGAACCTGTCTGCTCAAGTCGGCCTGAACCCATGACAGGTTTTGACGGATGATAACCCTATGGCAGTGCTACGAAGCGAGGTCAAAGCCTTCATCGTTCAGGCTCTGGCCTGCTTTGATACGCCATCTCAGGTGGTCGAATCGGTCAAGAAGGAATTCGGGATCGAGATGAGTCGCCAGCAGTGCGAGTCTCATGACCCCACGAAGTTTGCCGGGCAGGGGCTTGGTTCGAAGTGGGTCGAACTGTTCCATGCTGCTCGCAAGCGATTTCGCGAAGAGACCGTCGACATCCCGATCGCCAACCGAGCGTATCGACTCCGTGCACTTGGCCGGATGGCTGAGAAAGCCGAGAACATGAAGAACATGGCGTTGACTGCCCAGTTGCTGGAGCAAGCCGCCAAGGAAGTCGGTGATATCTACGTCAACCGGCACCGCAAAGATGAGCCGGACGATGAGCCGGCTATCCCCACCCGCATTCAAGTAGACGTGGTGGATGCGAGGAAGCCGAATGCCGAGCCTTAACGTTCCGCAGGCTCACTTCCTCACGCTGCCTCACAAATTCCGCGCATTCGTTGCAGGGTTCGGCTCAGGAAAGACCTGGGTCGGATGCTCGGCGCTGAGCAAGCATTTCATGGAGTGGCCTGGCGTCAACGCTGGTTACTTCGCACCGACTTACCCGCAGATCCGAGACATCTTCTATCCAACCATGGATGAAGTGGCCTATGACTGGGGGCTGAAGACCAAGATCAACCAGGCGAACCATGAGGTTCACATCTACAGCGGCCGGCAGTATCGCGGCACTGTGATTTGCCGGTCGATGGAGAAGCCGCAGACCATCGTCGGCTTCAAGATCGGCCACGCCCTGGTGGATGAGCTGGACGTGCTGACGTCGATCAAGGCTCAGCAGGCCTGGCGCAAGATCATTGCCCGGATGCGTTACAACCTGCCCGGGCTAAAGAACGGCGTTGACGTAACCACAACGCCGGAAGGCTTCAAGTTCGTTTTCTTGCAGTTCGTGAAGCAGCTCCGCGACAAGCCAAAGCTCAACGAGATGTACGGCCTGGTGCAGGCCAGCACGTTCGACAACGAGCTGAACCTGCCGGACGACTACATCCAGTCGCTCATGGAGTCGTATCCGCCACAGCTGATCCTTGCTTACCTCAATGGCCAGTTCGTCAACCTTACTTCTGGATCGATCTACCACGCCTACGACCGCAAGTTGAATCAGTGCTTCGACACTGTGCAGCCGGGCGAGCCTCTGTTTATTGGCATGGATTTCAACGTCGGCAAGATGGCTGCGGTGACTCATGTCAAACGTGATCAGGGTCTGCCTCGGGCGGTGGATGAATTGATGGATGGCTACGACACGCCCGACATGATCCGCCGCATCAAGGAACGCTACTGGGCTCACAACGGCAACGACTACACGAAAACCTGTGCGATCCGGATATACCCGGATGCCTCCGGCAATTCGCGGAAGTCGGTCAACGCCAGTGAAACCGACCTCGCGTTGCTGAAGCAGGCGGGCTTCGAAGTCATTGCGCCGGCGGCCAACCCGCCAGTGAAGGACCGCATCAACGCCATGAACGCCATGTTCTGCAATGCGCAGGGCGAGCGGCGTTACCTCGTCAACCCGTTCACGTGCCCGACATACGCCGATGGGCTTGAGCAGCAGATCTGGGCACCCAACGGCGAGCCGGACAAGAGCCAGGGCAATGACCACGCCAACGACGGCGGCGGTTACTTCATCCATCGCGAGTACCCGATCATTAAACCGGTCACCTCAATGAAAATGGGAGTCGCCCGATGACGGACGTCACTTTTACTCGGGACGATTACAAGGCGGCGCAGTACCGTTGGAAGTTGGTCCGCGACGTCTGCAAGGGCTCGGAAACCATCAAGACTGCCGGTGACAAATACCTTCCGCGGCCGAACGCCTCGGACACCGGCCAGGACAACAAGGATCGTTACGAGGCGTACAAGAAGCGCGCCGTGTTCTACAACGCGACCGGGCGCACGAAACACAGTCTGGTTGGTGCGGTATTCCGCACCTGGCCGACGCTTACCGTTTCCGGTGCGCTCGACTACGTGTCGAAGGATATCGACGGGCAGGGTGTGAGCATTTATCAGCAGTCGCAATCGGTCATCGGGCATCTGCTCGAAGTCGGCCGGCACGGGCTGCTGGTGGATTACGCGGCTGTCGAGGCCGGTACCGTCAGCAAGGCGGATGAGAAAGCAGGCCGGGCCCGAGCAAATGTCGGCAGTTATGATGCCGAGTCCATCATCAACTGGAAGCTTCGCCAAGTCGGTGGTCAGCATCTGTTGAGCCTGGTCGTGCTGCGCGAAACAGTCGACGTTGATACAGCCGACGGCTTCGGCAGCGAGAAGGTCGTTCAATACCGTGTGCTGCGTCTGGATGACACCGGCGTCTACACGCAGGAAGTATGGGAAGAGGGCTCAAGCCAGGCGACCATGACCATCGCCCCCTTCACCCCGCTGAATGGCCTCGGCCAGCCGTGGCGAGTGATCCCGTTCCAGTTCCTGGGCAGTGAGAACAACGACACCACGATTGATGACTCTCCGCTGTACGACATGGCCGAGGTCAACATCGGGCATTACCGCAACAGCGCGGACTACGAGGAAGCTGCCTACCTGGTGGGTCAGCCTCAGCCGTGGATGGCAGGCCTCGATACGCAGTGGCGTGACCACATGGAAGAGCAAGGTATCTTCCTCGGCTCTCGTGCGCCGTGGCTGCTTCCGGTCAATGGCACTTGTGGCGTCTGGCAGGCTCAGCCCAACACGGTGGCCAAAGAGGCCATGGACGGCAAGAAAGAGGACATGGTATCGCTCGGCGCCCGGTTGATCGAGCGGGGCAGCGCGGTGAAGACCGCAACCCAGGCCGACAACGACAGCGCCGCCGAACACAGCGTGCTGTCTCTGGTGGTGAGCAACGTCAGCGAGGCCTACAGCCAGTGCCTGGTCTGGATGGCGGAGTTTGTGAACGCACCCGGCAAAACCCTCTACAAGCTCAATCAGGACTTCAGCCAGATCAGCCTGGATGCAACGATCCTCACCGGTCTGTTCAACGCGGTTCAGGGCGGCAAGCTGCCTTCGTCTGACTTCTGGCAGTACCTGCGCGATCGCGGGGTTATTGATGCCGAGAAGACCGACGACCAGATCCGTGACGAACTGGAGGCTGAAGCCCCGGCGCTCGACCTGGACGACGACACCGAGGTAAAACCAAATGGCGGCAAACCAAGCGATCCTTGATGCCACGATTCGGCACGCCGTCTTCCTCGAGCAGCTAAAGTCGGGGGAGGTGGCGAAGTTCGGGCCATTCCTCAAGGAGATTGATCGCTCGATCCGTGAGCGGCTGACCCGGGCTGACCTGACGGATTACACCGTTGCTCGGCTGGAGCGGCTGCTGAGCGAGGTCGACAGCCTGCTGCTGGGCATCTTCGATCGGTACAGCGAGAAGCTGAACCTCGATCTGATCGACATCGCCAACTATGAGGCCGAGTTCGAGGCGACCAGCCTGACGCGCGCGGCACCGGTGGGCGTCTCGTTTGATGCTGCGGTGCCTGGCGCTGCTGCAATCAGGGCGGCCATCCTCACCAACCCGCTCAGCGTGCGCGGTGCGGACGGCGGCAAGCTGCTCAAGTCCTTCATTGATGGCTTCACCGCCACCGAGCGACAACGCCTCACTGGTGCGATCCGGCAGGGCTTCTTCGAAGGCCAAACCAACTTCCAGATCATCAAGAACATTCGCGGGACCAAGGCGCTTCAATACAACGACGGGATCCTGGCCACGACCAACCGCAACGCCGGCTCAGTCGTTAGGACCGCCGTTCAGCACGTCGCCACCCAGGCGCGCATGGAAACGCTGAAAGAGAACGCCGACGTCGTGCAGGCCGTGGAGTGGGTCAGCACGCTGGACACGAAGACCACCAGCCAGTGCCGGACGCTCGACAAGCAGCGCTTCAAGCTGACTGAAGGGCCTCGGCCGCCGATCCACATCAACTGCCGATCGACCATCGTCGCGGTGACTCGCTTCAGCACTCTGTTCGCCAAGGACGCCACGCGAGCATCCATCGGCGAGGACGGGCCGCAGCAAGTGAGGGCAGACCTCAGCTACTACGACTGGCTTAAGCAGCAGCCGGCAGCATTTCAGGACAGGGCTATCGGTCCTGTTCGGGCGAAGCTGTTCCGCGAGGGTGGACTGACGATCGAGCGATTCTCTGAGCTTCAGCTTGATCGCAATTTTTCGCCGCTAACCCTCGTGAAAATGCGCGCTCTCGAGCCATTGGCCTTCCAAAGGGCAGGAGTTTGACGTTGTTGGTTTAAGAATGTATTCCTTGCACCTCAATCTCTAAGGAGCGGGTTGCGATGGGTTACAAAGCTGTCGAGATAGACGAATTAAAGGGATGGTGGATTGATTACGTGGTTGGCACTCAAGTATGCAACCGAAGAGCTCACATTCTCTGGGCCGCGGGTGGCTATGGTGCCGATCTCACATTTGAGGATGGAAATGGCAAAAGGCTGAAATTTTCGCCGAGTACCTCATGGGGTGATGCAGGTCCACTTCTAGAAGAGTTCAAGGTTTCTATGAAGTACGAGGGGAATAAAGGCTGGACGGCGAGCGTTGAAGGGGGAGATAGCCACACACATCTCTTCCCGCTGCATGCAGCAATGTTCGCATTGATCACGTCAAAAGTTAAAGACGGCTACAGGGTGCCAACCTACTAATAGCAAAAAGCTTACGAAGCCTCGCCAAGTGCGGGGCTTTTTTATGTCTGCAGGCAGGGCCTGTAAATCGTCTCAGGGAGACAACCAATGCTGAAATTCCAACTGGACAGCCTGGACGGTGTCGACGAAGCCGTGCGCGCTCTTTACACCGAGAAGGACGGTAAGTTCGTACTCGGCATTGAAGGTCTGCCGCAGCAAGAAGATGTGTCTGGCCTGAAGGCTCAGGTTCAGACCTTGCTGGACGAAAAGAAAACCGAAAAGCGTAAGCGCGAAGAGGCTGAAGAGACTGCACGCCTTGAACGTGAAGATGCTGCTCGTAAATCGGGGAACGTGGAAGAGCTCGAGCGTTCCTGGTCTGAAAAATACAGCCGCCGCGAAGCTGAACTTAACGGCGCACTGGAGCAGGAACGTGGAACGTTGGGCGGACAGATCCGGGATCTGACCGTCGGCCGGACCGCTACTGACATCGCGTCTGCCCTGGCAATCCCAGGCAGCGCCAAAGCCCTGTTGCCGCACATCGAACGCCGTTTGAGCGTCGAGCAGCGCGACGGGAAGCCTGTTGTGGTCGTGCTCGACCAGCAGGGCAAGCTCTCGGCGGCAACGCTGGATGAGCTGAAAGCAGAATTTGCAAACGACGTGGCGTTCGCGCCATTGATCGCGGGTAGCAAGGCATCGGGTGGCGGGGCCAACGGTGCTGGGAATGGCGGCGGGGCCGCACAAGGCAACATCGGCGGCACCAAAGTGGAACGAACGGCGGCACTCGCCGGGAAGTTCCCAGACCTCCCTCTCAAGTAAAGGAATAATTCATGTCCCTGTCCCAAATGCAGGTTTTCAACGAGTACGTCATGCCGGCGACTCTGGAAACCCTCGATCAAATGCTGGCTGCGTTCAACGCTGCGAGTAACGGCGCTATCGTGCTGTCGCCTGATGGTTTCACCGGCGACTTCCTGCAGCAGTCGTTCTTCCAGAACCTGGGCGCGGCTCAGCGCCGTGTAAACCGTTACGCCGCTCAGGCTGCGGTGACTCCGGTCGACCTGACTGAACTGCAGAACACCACCGTGAAGGTGGCCGGCGGTTTCGGCCCGGTTCGTTACGAGCCTTCGCAAATGACCTGGCTGCAGCGCCCGACTGTTCAGGGTATCGAAGTCGCCTCCAAGGCCTTTGCCGAGATCCTGCTGAAGGATCAACTGAACACCGCCATTGCTGCTCTGGTTGCCGCGATCACCGCTCAGGCGGCCGCCACCAACGATGTGTCGGCCACCCTCGGCATCAGCCAGTCGGCGCTGAACAACTCGCACGCCAAATTCGGTGATGCGAGCCAGAGCCTGGTTGCCCAAGTGATGCAAGGCACCACCTGGCACAAGCTGGTAGGTCAGGGTCTGGTCAACGCCAGCAACCTGTTCGAAGCCGGCAACGTGCGCGTGGTCGACATCCTCGGCAAGACCTCCATTGTGACGGACGCCCCTGCGCTGGCGCAGACCGGCACCCCGAACAAGGAAATCATCCTGAGCTTGGCCGCCGGCGCGGCGCTGGTTCACGACAGCCGCGACATCATCTCGAACGTGCAGACCACCAACGGTCAGACCCGCATCGAGACCACCATCCAGGTTGATTACTCCTTCGGCCTTGGCCTGAAGGGCTTCACCTGGGACGTGGCCAACGGCGGCAAGTCTCCTACCAGTGCGGCGCTGGCTACCGGCACCAACTGGGACAAGACCGCCACCAGCATCAAGGACACCGCCGGTGTTGCCTTGATCGGTGACGCAGCCAAGTAACCCTTCAACACTGAGCCGGGGCGTTTGCCCTGGCCCAGCGGAGTGACAGTGATGACTGATAAAAACATCTGGTATCTGCCGGGTCCGTTCCATCGTTACGAAGATGATGTGAAGGCCGTCGCCAAAAAGGCAGGCTTGATCATCATCGACGCCAACGTGACGGACAGCCGGGAAGGCGAGGCCGACAAAGTCCCCAAGGTGACCTTGAAGGAATTGCCGGCACCGGTGGCTGCTGTTGTGGTTGGCGGCCAAAGCGAGCTGGAAGAGCTGGTTGGGCAGCTGCGTATCGAGAGCGACATGGTCCGCGGCGTCATTGATGGTCTTGATGCAGGCGAGATCGAGAAGCCAGAATGCGGCGAACTGGCGATCCGTCTCTACCACGGCCTGGATCACATCCGCCTCAAAGTGGATGAATTGGCCTCCAGCCGCGACTTGCTTGCCGGTGAAAACGAGGCGCTTCGCGGAGAGCTCGCAGCCTTGAATGCGGCGGGCGAGGGCCTGGATATCGAAGCGCTGAAGGCGAAGCTCGATGCCGCGGGTGTCACCTACCGTGCCAATGCCTCGAAAGAGTCTTTGGAAAAGGCGGTCGGCGAACTGCTCGAGCCTGAGGCTGGCGCCGCCAGCAATTCGGAATGACCCAGTCGACAGTGCTGGCAGCGGGCATCACGGCTGCAAGCTCCACTGACATCGTCGTGGCGGCAGGGGCGACGGTCACTGTCGGCATCTTCTCAGCGGTCGCCGACGCGGTACCGCTGGGCCTCTCGTTCGGCATTGATCAAGTGACGCCCGGTGCGAGTAACACCATCGGTAGCCTGGACGGCAGTAAGCGCCAAGTTGGGCTTTCCGGTCCCGGGACTTTCCGAGTGAAGCGTCCTGCCTATACCGGCACACCCTTCGGTGTATTTCTCGAGACATAACATGCGCATTCAATCGATCGTTCAGCCCATTACTCGCCCGGTTGTTCGGTTGGTTGTTGACCGGCTTCGCGTTGGATCGGGAGCACCTCCGGCACCACCAGCTCCAACGACGGTCAGTTACTCCTCGGCTCAGCTCATACAGGGCTTCACCGGGCCGACCAACACCACCGACCCCACGAAGACCTATGTCCGCCAGGGCCGCACGGTGTGGGTCGGGTTCATTACCGGGTCAGAAGCAAAACTCACGGCAACTTCCGACTACGGCGATATCGACGGCGCGGTGTTGGTGGCGATCAATGGCGGGGCCTTTGCGCCTGCGCCGCGCGTTGGCCAGCAATACACGCTTTTCTCCGGTGCTCACGCCAAGCGTTTCGTGGAGTTCCGGGTGATGGAAGCCGCCGGTGATGCTGGGTTCATCCCGGCGTCGGCAAACGCGCTGCAAGTGACCGGACAGCCGCCATCGCTACAAACCATGGGCAGGGTTCAGATCGGCTCGGACAGCGCTCTCGGCCTGTACGCGGGTGCGACTATGGCCAACGAAAACGCGCAGTTCCTGCCGCTGTTGCAGGCGCCGAAGGGCGAGGACTGGGGCTCAAACATAGGTTCCGCCAAGCTGCGCGGAGCGTTCACCAACCTGGCTGTGACCGTCCACGCGCTGCGCCGCGTTGGCGTCAGCAAGAACGGCGGCCCGCCAAGCTTCTACACGGCCACCGCCGAATCCGGCGAGACCGGCGCGCCTGCCCGCGCAATCCTGATTTCGTGTGACGGGTCGGTTTCGACCTACAACGTCTGGGACGATGGGTGCGTGCGCAATGAGGGCGGCACATTCGCTGTATCAGGCGACTCGACGCTTCTCGACATCGGCGTTCGCCGCCGCATGGATCAGTACGGTGATTCGCAATCGTTCGGCGCGGGCCCGGGCGCGATCCCTTCGGACGTTGAGACCATGCAGGTTGCAGCGGCACTCGGGTTCGTCGGCACCACGGTGGCGATCAGCGGGTTGACCATCGAGGCGCTGAAGCCTGTGCTCGATCGGGTGCTACCGCGCAAGACAGTTGGCAGCACAGACGTGGCAATCCTGGCGATTGGCGCGAACAACGCCGGCGCCGGTATCACCTCTACCGATCAGGCCAACTACCTGGACAACATCAACAAGCTCCTCGCCAAGGGCTACGGGAAGATCCTGTGTCGCGCGATTCTTCCACCAAACGAAGACCCGTCGATGGCTGACCCGGCCAACGCACTGCTCAAGTCGGTCGTCACGACGCTGGCGAACCCAAAAGTGGTTTGGATCGACACCCGAAGCTGGACACCATGGGGAACCATCGACGGCGCTCACCCGACCGCAGCGGGTTACACTACGCTTGCCGGGTTCGCCACTCCCGCCTACTCATCGGTACTCGGTTTATGACCAGCACAGAGGCTGCAGCATGTTGATCATTGAAGACGGCACCGGAAAGCCAGACGCCGAAAGCTACGCGAGCGCCGCCAGCCTGGTTGCGTACGCCGTGAAATTCGGTGTGACCATTCCGGCAGAAGAGCCTGCGCAAGAAGCGCTGCTGCGCCGCGCCGCACTGGCAATGGATGGCATGACCTGGAAGGGGCGGAAGATGGATAGCGATCAGGCTCTGGCCTGGCCGCGCCGAGGCGTCGAGCTGGATCAGCAGATCAAGCCCGACAACTACCTCCCTGCTCGAATCGAATACGGCCAGATGGCTTTGGCTGCCGAGATTCACGCCGACGACATTGACCCGCCGGAGAAACGCAAAGGCGCGGTGACGCTGGAGCGGGTAGAGGGTGCGGTAACTCGTGAGTACGCGACGATCTCCAACACCAGCGGCCGACTGTTGCCCGCGGCGCCGGATCGACCGAGCGCGACGCAGTTTGCGGACTATCTACAGAAGCGCGGGTTGTTTGCTGTGCGGGCTTAATGGTGGCTTTGTGCCTTCATTAAGAAGGGGCTTTGTTAGATGTCGGACGTAAAAGTGTTGGCTCATGATTTGTCGGCTTGGGATCAATATGCTGCAGCAGCATTAAATGCAACGATTGCGAAGAGTACCTCTCCTGAGCAAGCTGTAATTGTTGCAGCCGAACTCGCTGATGGTCTCCTCGCAGAGCGAGCCAAACGAGTCGCCGCTGCAAACGATTACATTACTAGCAAGAAGAAATAAATAAAGCCCAGCCATCGTGCTGGGCTTTTCACATCTGGAGCCAACATGGCCTTTTACGACGAAATGGCCGCGTTGGCTCTGGAAATGATCACAGAGTTCGGCCAGCCCGTGATTATCCGTGCGACAACCGTCGGCGAGTACGATCCTGAAGCCGGCACCGCGCTACCCGACACTGTGATTGATCAAACCGCCCAGGGCCTGCTGATCGACTTCACCGGCCAAGAATTCCAGAACAACAGCCTCATCAAGCAGGGCGACAAGAAACTCAAGGTCGCCGCGCAGGGGCTGGCGTGGGTGCCGGGTCTGCTGAACAAAGTCATCGTTCAGGGCTGCACCTGGTCAATTGTCCCGCCACTGAAAGAGATCAACCCCGCCGGCACGCCGATCCTGTATGAATTGCAGGTGCGGTTATGATCTGGACAAAGATTTAGTGGCGTAATAGCGTTGTGCCTTAACTCTCCAGCATTGAGCAAAATATATGGATATTCGCGGCGTTATTGTTTTGGTTGGCATAGCTTCTTTCTTTTCTGCCGCAGTCCATGCGGACACCGATGTAAAAAAAGAGATCATTGATCGGTGCAAGGTTCAGATGGGGAGTTATGGGGCGGCAATGGTAAAAGCTTGCGTTGATCAGGATCTAAGCGCAGTCGCTGAAATTAACGAAATCCCAGACGAGTACAAGAAAACTGTTGCGCGTTGCATGAAGCAAATGCGCCAGTACGGGTTCACTATGGTTAAAGCCTGCGCTGATCAGGATATTGAAGCTGACAAAGCTCTCAAGGAGTACTGAGCTGAAGCAGTGTGACAACGCTGATAGGCGTCGATGCGCACAGCCAATTACTCGTAGTAGACAAAACCCGCCATTGAGCGGGTTTTTTCATATAGGTAGTGCTAGGAGGCTATGTGTCTTCAAAATATTCAAGTCAATCCGGCACCTTCGGTCTGAGCCTCGCCGAGTTCGCGGCCCAGGCCACCGAAGCCATCGACGCCAGCTTGCGCGAGATCATCATCGAGGTTGGCAGCAGCGTCATCCGGATGTCTCCAGTCGGTAATCCCGAGATCTGGGCGCAGAACGCGGTGGCCAGCCAGTACAACAAAGCCGTGGACGATCACAACAGTGATCTGCGCAATGATCCCGCCAATCTCACAAAGGCGGGGCGGCTCAAGCCCGGGCGAAAGCTGAACGACGGTATGGATGTCCGCTCGCCTGACGGATACATCGGTGGGCGGTTTCGCGCCAACTGGCACCTTTCCATTGATGTCGTCGAGAGCGTCACGTTTGACGAGGTTGATCCAAGCGGGCAGGAGACCATCGCCGCCCTGGTCTCTGCGGTCAGCGACTTCACTGCCGGACAGACTGCTTACCTCATCAACAATCTGCCGTACGCGATCCCGTTGGAATACGGGCACTCCAAGCAGGCCCCCGGCGGCATGGTCCGCATCACCGTGGCCCGCTTCCAGCAAATCGTTGATGACGCCATCAGGAATAATCAGGTATGAGCCACAAGATCATCCGGTCGTTACTCGAGGGCCGGCTGAAGGCATGGGCGGCCGCGCGAAGCCCCGCATTGCGGATCGCTTACCAAAACGTCGTCTTTTCGCCTGCGGCGAGCGAGACCTATCTTCGTGCGTTCCTCCTGCCGGCAGGCACAAACAGCAACGACCTAGCTGGAGCCCATCGGCTGTATACGGGCTTGTTTCAGATCACGATCGTGGCACCGGCCGGCGGTGGTACTGGTGCAGCCGAGAGCCTGGCCGACGAATTGGCCGCATTGTTCCCGCTCTATGACCGACTGACCAAGACAGGCTTCAGCGTTCAGGTCATGACGCCTGTCGAGCCTGGGCCTGAGCAACAAGGAGACACCGCATTCGCTTTGCCGGTTTCGTTCCAGTACCGAGCAGACACCACCTAATCCGCCCATAGGGCAAACCCAGAACCCGCCTTTGAGCGGGTTTTGTCATTTCTGCAAAGAGGAAAACCCCATGGGCTACAAACTTCCGAATGGCGCGACGTTCGAGCACGCAGCAACCTACGCCACTCCGCTCGCGTTCTCTGCCATTTCCAATGCCTCCGAAGCCGTTTGCACCGTGGTCGGCGGCACGCTGGCAGTCGGCGATATCCTGCTGGTTACCTCGGGCTGGACGGCGCTGAACAACAAAGTGGTCCGCGTGAAAGCAGCGACGGCCACAGCGATCACCCTGGAAGCGACCGACACGACGAACACTTCGATTTACCCGGCGCTTTCCGGTGTTGGCACCTTGAAGAAAGTGCTGACGTGGGTGCAGATCCCGCAAATCACCGACGTTGCCTTCTCTGGCGGCGATCAGAACTACGCGGACATCGTCTTTCTCGAAGACACCCAGGGCCGTCAACTGCCGACTGACAAGTCTGCCGCGAGCATGGTGCTCACGGTTGCCGATGATCCGACCCTGGCCTATGTCCCGATCGTAACCGCGGCCGACGTTGCCCAGACCCCGCAAGCGGCACGCCTGAACCTGCCCGGCACCGACAAGCTGTACTACGGCGCCTATACCTCGTTCTCGCTTCAGCCTTCGGTGGCCCGCAACAACTTGCTGACTCGCACCGTCTCCCTGGCGTTGCAAGCCGCGCCTACCCGTTATCTGTCCTAAGGAATTCCCATGGCAAAGTTTTCCATCGCTCCAAAGCCGACCTTCACCGTCGACGTGGCTATTCCACAAGTTGGCGGCAGCCCGGCAATGGTGCCGTTTACGTTCAAATATCGCGACCGCACGGCCTTGGCGGAGCTGTTCGACGCCTGGAAGGCAAAGGCGCAAGAGCTGGGTGAGCGCTTCAAGGGAGCTGAACCAACCCTCACCGAAATCACGGCGGCGGAGGTTGAGCAGGGTGTCGATCAGATCAGGGATCTGGTTGTTTCGTGGGACTTCGGCGAAGAGCTCAGTGATGAGTCGATCACTGCTCTGGTGAAGAGCTGCATCGGCGTGTCGGATGCAATCGTGAAGGCGTATAGCGAGGCCTTTGGCAAGGCCCGCTTGGGAAACTGACCGGCGCCGCACGTGCGCTTTACGAGCCGAGCGCTGAAGCAAGCGTGCTTTCGGTGTTTGGCCTGCTTCCGACGGATGTCGATGACTCCTACGAGGTTTGGCCCGACAACTGGAAGTCGTTTCTCGTCATGGATTCGATGTGGACCCAGTGGCGCTCGGGCGGGTGCGGCGCGACCGGTCTCGACTACGGCGTTCTGCCAGATGTGATGAAACTCGTCGGTATTCCTGCCAAGGACCGATCTCACGTGTTCCAGGACATTCGTGTCATGGAGTCAGAAGCCCTCGCGGTCATGGCTGACGCACGCGACAACAGCCCGTAACCACGGGCATTTATTCAAGGTGAGTCGATGAACATTGCAGAACTCGGCATCAAGGTCGACTCCGCCGATGCTGCTCAGGCTGCGACCGATCTCGACAAACTGACCAAGTCCGGCGAGCGGGCAGAGCAGTCTGCTGTCGGCCTGATGAAAGAGATGGAGGCGCTGGAGAAGTCGCTATCGAAAGGTGCGACCTCCACGCAGGAGCTGGCCAAACAGCGCGAGAGCCTGGCGAAGCTCACTCAAACCGGCGCGTACGGCGAGGCTGAGTTCGCGAAGATCACTGCTCAGCTGGATAAGCAACAGGCGTCGCTCGTCAAGTCGACTCTGGACGAGCAGAAAGCCTTGAACAGCCTGCTGGGTGCAATTGATCCTGCCAAGGCTGCAATGACGAAGCTGGACACGCAGGTCGAGCAACTGGGCAAGCACCTCGACGCCGGCCGCATCAGCCAGGACCAGTACAACGCCTCGCTGAGCAAGATCGATAAGGATTACGCCAAGCTCGAAAAAACCGCTACCGGGTTCGACAAGTTGAAACTTGGTAGCCGCCAGGCTCAGGAAAACGTCGTCCAACTGGGCAATGCTCTGTCATCCGGTGACTGGGGCAGCGGAGTTCGTGCAATCGCTCAACTCGGGGCGGGCGCGGGTGCTTCAGCGGCAGGTTTGATCGCAGTGCTGGGACCCATCGCGTTGGTCACAGCAGCGGTTGTCGCCCTGGGCGTCGCCTATTACAAGGGCAGCGAAGAACAGGACGCGTACAACAAATCTCTGGTCCTGACGGGAAGCTTTGCTGGCGTCAGTGCCGGGCAATTGGGAGAACTGTCGCGCCAGGTCAGCGCAACGGTTGGCACCACCGGCCAAGCGGCCGAAGTGCTCGCTCTGCTGGCCGGCAACGGAAAGATTGCCAGCGACAGTTTTGCTGATATCACCCAAGCCGCCGTTTCCATGCAGGAAGCCACCGGAAAGGCTGTCAGCGAAACGGTCGCCGAGTTCACCAAGCTGGCTGATGACCCGGTCAAGGCATCCGCTGCTCTGAATGAGCAGTATCACTATCTGACTGCGTCGGTTTACTCGCAGATCGCCGCGCTTCAGGAGCAGGGCAATCATGCGGGCGCCGTGAAGCTTGCGACCGAGCAATATGCGGACGCTATCAATGAGCGCACGCCGAAGATCCTCGAGAACCTGAGCTTTTGGGAGAAGGCTTACAACCAAGTCGCGCGTGCCGCTGACAACCTGAAAAACATCGGCCGCAGCGACATTGGCTCCGATATCGAGCAGGCTCAGCGTGATCTGGCTCGGGCGCAATCGGGTGATGTCGGTCTGTTTCAAAACAAGCAGGAGATGATCGAGTTTTACAGCGATCGCCTCAACATGCTGCAGGACGAGAAGGCCGCCAAGGACGAAATCGCAAAGCTTGATGGCGATGACGCTAAGGCTCAGTTGGCGTCTCAGCAGGCCATGGTCAAGGTCGATGCGCTCACCAAGTCGTCTCTGACCAACGAGCAGAAGCGCGCTGAAGCGATCAAGGATTACAAGCGGCAGCTTGATGATATTCGCAAGACCAGCCCCAACGATTCCAGGCTGGCCCCTGCAAAAGTCGCCAAAAACATGGCGAACATCAACGACAAGTTCAAGGATCCCAAGGCCGCTGCTGGCAGTGTCGACCTGACTGGCTTCAACAACGCGAAGAACGTCTTGGCCGAGACTCTGGCCTATTACAAGAACGCGGACAAAGAGCTCGAAGCATCGCAGCGCGCCGGCGTTATCTCTCAAGCCAGCTACACAGAGCAGCGCGTCAGTCTGTTGCAGCAGCAAGCCACCGAGGTTGCCCAGAGCTATCAGTCTGAAATCGACGCGCTCGAAGCGGCCAAGACCAAGAAAGGAACAACTGCGGCGCAGTCCATCCAGATTGATCAAAAAATCTCGGATGCGCGCTCCGCCATGGTCAAGGCGCAGCAGGAAAGCGACAGCGAACTGGCAATCATCGCGACCAATGAAGAGGGGCGTCTGCGCAAGCAGACTCTGGCGGTCAATACCTACACCAGCGCTCTCCAGCAGCAGGTCGAGACACTGCGCCAGCAGGGCCTGCGGGCCGCTTCTGGTCTGGGTCAAGGAGATCGGCAGCGCGGTCTGACAGATCAGCAAAACGGCATCGACGACCGCATCAATCAGCAGAAGCTTGATCTCGCCAATCAGTACGGTGACGGCTCGCGCGGCATGAGCCTCGATGAGTACAACCAGAAGCTGAAGGCGCTGAAGGCCACTCAGCAGGATCTGCACAACACGGTTCAGGCCAACTACGACGACATGACGGCGGCCCAGGGTGACTGGAGCGCCGGCGCCTCGTCGGCATGGCAGAACTACCTGGAGTCGGCGCGTGATGTTGCCGGGCAGACAAAGGGTCTGTTCACCAACGCTTTCAGTTCGATGGAGGACGCAATCGTCAACTTCGCCATGACCGGGAAGTTGTCGTTTGCCGACTTTGCCAAGTCCGTTCTTGCTGATATGGCTCGTATCGCGACGCGGCAGGCCAGTTCGGCGGCGCTGAGCGGTCTGTTTGGCTTGGCGGCCAATGCGGCTGGCTCCTACTTCGGTGGGGGCGCCAGTTCGGCGGGCTCTACTCAGGCCGGATATTCGGACACCTACTTCCCGCAAGCGAAAGGCGGTGCTTGGTCCGGCGGCGTGCAGATGTTCGCCGAGGGCGGGGCTTTCACCAACAGCATCGTCAGCAAGCCAACGGCATTCGGGATGGCCAACGGAAAAACCGGCGTGATGGGTGAGGCGGGTGATGAGGCGATCGTCCCATTGGCGCGCGACTCTCAAGGGCGCCTCGGTGTTCGCGGCGGTGGCGGCAATTCCAGCACGATCCAGGTCAACGTAACGGTGGAAGCCTCCGAAGGTGGGGGCGCTCAGCCTGATCCGGCGCGCCTGGCCGAAGCCATCAAGGTCGTCTGCCGTCAGGAAATCGCAACCGCTCGCCGTAACGGCGGGCAACTCACCTAAGGAGGCGTCATGCCGACATTCACATGGCGGGCGACCTATGACGCCTCCAAGACGATTACGCCCACGGTCAAAGTCATCAAGTTCGGTGATAACTACGAGCAGCGGCAGGGGGCCGGCATCAACCGCCAGCCTCGCAAGTATTCGCTGACCTTCAAACGGGCCAAGTCTGAGATAGATGCTATTGACGATTTCCTAAAAGACCGAGGCGCAATCGACGCTTTTAACTACACGCACCCCGGTCAATCGATCGGGGTTTTTGTTTGTCGAGAGTGGGTCCGAACCAACATCGCATTGGGCGTTGACGGACTGTCCGCGACATTCGAGGAGGTCTTCGAATGACCGCTCTTCAGGGGCAACTGTCGCTTGCGAGGGGGTTGTCGATCTGGGAAGGGTTCGATCTCATTCTTCCGGATCAAACGCTGCACTTCCACGCGGGAACGAATGAATTTGCGGGATCGGTTGTCTGGCAGGGGCGGGTTTATACTCCTTGGCCGCTCAAGGGTACAGATTTCGCCACCCCCAGCCAGGGCTCGCCGGCTCGCCCCAAGCTGCAGGTCGGCAACTTCGGCGGCGCCATCTCTGCGTTGTGCCGGCAGTATGAAGACCTGCTGTGGGCAAAGCTCAAGCGACGTCGCACGCTGGTCAAATACCTGGACGCGGTGAACTTTGTCGGCGGCAACCCGACTGCCAACCCGGCCGAGGAGTATCCGGTTGAGACATGGTTCATCACCCGCAAGGTAAACGAGACGCCCGCTGCGATCGAGTTCGACCTTGGCTCTCCGCTGGATCTGCAGGGCGTGAAGCTGCCGAGGCGCCAGGTTGTAGCGGGCACTTGCCTATGGGCGTATCGGTCTGGCGAGTGCGGTTATGCCGGCGGGCCTGTAGCTGACTATAAAAACACGCCGACCAGTGACCCGACCAAAGACCAATGCAGTCGCACTATGACGGGCTGCAAGCTGCGATTTGGTGAGTTCGCCGAGCTTCCCTTCGGCGGCTTCCCGGGGATCTCCCGCGTGCCGAGACTTTGATCATGACCGAATTGCTCAATAAATGCCGGGCGGATGCCGAGGCGCATGCACTGGCCGAATACCCGCGCGAATCCGTGGGTTTGGTCGTAAGCATGCGCGGAAAGCCCTCATACGTGCCGTGCCGCAACCAGTCCGAGGAGCCAGATCACTTCATCCTCCACCCAGAGGACTATGCCGCGGCTGAAGACAGGGGCGGCATCATCGCTGTCGTGCACTCGCATCCTGACTCCGGCCCGGAGCCGAGCTTGCACGACATCGCCAGTCACGCGGTCAGCCGCATGGCGTGGTGGATTGTTGGCCTGCAGGACGGTATCGCAACCTGGCACGAAATGCCGGCCGGCGGCGAGATGCCGCTGGAACACCGCGTGTTCGTCCACGGCTCGATCGACTGTTACACGCTGATCCGTGACTACTACCGGCAGGAGCGGGGGGTTGAACTGTTGGATTTCTACCGCCAGGATGATTGGTGGCACAACGGCGGCGACCTCTACGTGGAAAACTTCGCCAAGGCTGGCTTCGTCGAAACCAAGACGCCGAGCAATGGCGATGTGGTCCTGATGGCAATCGGCTGCCCGACGCCGTGTCACGGCGCGATCTGGCTGGATGGCGACGTCCTGCTGCACCACCTGTACGGCCGCCTGAGCTGCAAAGAGGTTTACGGCGCAGCCTTCCGTGAGCGCACGACGCACTTCCTGACCTATAGGGGATAGCCCCTGTCTTTGTGCGTGCCTTCCCTGCTAGAGTCGCAAAAATTCTTGGAGACTCACCATGCGGAAAGCTCTCACGATCCTTGCGCTGATTTCGTTGGCAGGATGCTCGACAGCGGGTCTTGAGAAGGACCAGCCGGTTTATTCCGGGCAGTCTGCAAAGACACCTCAGGAATTTGCACGGTGCCTGGCCCCTAAATGGCAGGAGTTCAACTCGTCCACCAGCTCTATTGAAACCGAAAAAGGCTACAGGATTGCGGCGTCTGCGGCCTTTACTGGCACTGTCGCGCTCGCGGTCATTGATAAAACAAGTAGTGGTTCTGCCGTCAACGTGTTCCTCCCAGTGGACTGGGCAGGAACCAAAGGATGGAAGGACACGGCTCGAACATGCATTTGAGCCGCTGAATAAAACAAAGCCGCCTACGGGCGGTTTTTTATTGCCTGGAGAAAAGTATGACCGCTGCCAACAACAAGGCCATGACCATGATTTTGCTGTCCGGCAGCTTGGCTAAAGCCTTCGGTCGCCAGCACTTTCGCCAGCTTGAAACCGGGACAGTGGTTGAGGCATTCAGCGCACTGAAGCACACGCTGATCGGGTTCGAGGATTTTATTCGGGACTCGGCCCGGCGCGGCCTGCGCTACGCCATATTCCGCAACCGTGAAAACGTCGGAGAGGGTGAATTCACTCTCAGCGGGACTACTGAGATACGCATCGTGCCAGTTATCGCCGGCAGCAAAAGCGGTGGGCTATTTCAAGTCGTGCTCGGGGTTGTCCTGATCGTGGCCGGTGCATTTATTACCGGCGGCACCTTCGGGGCCGGCGCTCCCTTCGGCTCGGCCATGATCATGATGGGGGCATCGATGGTCCTTGGTGGCGTGGTGCAGATGCTCACGCCAGTTCCGAAAACACCCAGCCAGCAAGAGCAGGCCGTTACCGAAAACAAGCCGAGTTACCTCTTTAACGGCGCGTTCAACTCCACACAGCAAGGCCTACCTGTCCCGGTTATTTACGGTGAAATGCTGGTGGGCTCAAGCGTGGTTGCAATCGGCACCTGGGCAGAGGCGATTCCCGCATGAGCGAAGTGATTGTTGGTCGCAAAGGCGGGGGGGGCAAAGGTGGTGGAGGGAGTGGTTCGTCACGCGCCGCCGTTGAGGCGCCAGATAGCCTCCGCTCTCGCCAGCATGTGCGCATCTTGCACGCGATATCCGAAGGTGAGATCGACTCTATCCGCGAGATCACTTTCGACGATGTACCTCTGCAGAATACAGACGGCACTTTTAACTTCACCGACGTCAGCATCGATCTTCGCCTTGGCACCCAGTGGCAGACCTACATACCGATCACGGGGCTGGAGGCTGAGCAGTCTGTTGGCGTGGAAATGAAGCTCGCCATCCCCATTGAGCGCGCGGTCACTGATCCGGATGCTGACGCAGTCAGGATTACGGTCAGTACCCCCCAGCTTTCCGAGCAGAACACCCAGAATGGCGACACTAACGTGTCGTTTTTTGCGTTCCGAATTGAGGGGAAACTCGACACAGGCGCATGGATACCTCTCTGTGCGGATATCGGTATCAGCGGCAAGACTATGAGCCGCACGCAGTTCTCTTATTATGTGCGTCTTCCCGTGTCTGGCGGCCTGCCACGCTATGTCCGAGTACAGCGGGTTTCTGCTGACTCGACCAGCGCGGCGATCCAAAACCGGACCTTCTTCGACAGCATGACGCTGATCTGGGACGAGAAGCTGCGCTATCCAAACACGGCAATGCTGGGACTCTCGATTGATGCCCAACAGTTCGCCAGCATCCCGCGCATGGCCTTCCTTATCAAAGGTATTAAGGTCCTGGTGCCAAGCAACTACAACCCACTGACTCGGGTTTATACCGGGTCATGGAATGGCACATTTGTCCGCGCTTGGACGGATAACCCGGCGTGGATCTGGTACGACATGCTGACCAATACCCGATACGGGCTTGGTGCTTTGCTCGATTCGACGTTGATCGATAAATACTCGCTGTATAGCATCGCTCAATACTGCGATGTACTGGTGCCAGATGGATACGGCGGCATGGAGCCGCGTTTTACCTGCAACCTGGCGCTGACCGTTCAGGCCGATGCCTGGAAGCTGGTCAACGATATGGTGTCCGTGTTCCGCGCCATTTGTTTCTGGGCGGGCGGATCGCTCACTGCGGTACAGGATGCGCCACGATCGAGCCGCTTCGGATTTAACAACTCGAACGTGGCTGGCGGTGAATTCAATTATCAGTCCGTCGGTGCCGATCAGCGCTTCAACGTGGCCGCGGTAACCTGGAACGACCCGCTCCAGCAATACAAACAGTCGGTCGAGATCGTCGAGCGGCCTGAACTGATCGCTAAATGGGGGCGCATCCAGCAAACCGACGTTGTGGCTGTGGGCTGCACCTCGCGCGGGCAAGCTCGCCGATTGGGTCGCTGGCTGCTGTATGCCGAAACAGAAGCGATCACATTTGCACCTGGCGCAGATGGGGCTATCCCGCTTCCCGGCGACATCGTTGATGTCGCTGATGCATTCCGGGCGGGCGCTCGCAATGCTGGACGGCTTCTGTCCGGTAGTACCGCTTCCTTGCTGTTGCTGGACGCACCGATTGGCGTGGCTGGCGCGGGATTCATCAGGGTGACTATGCCTGATGGCTCTTACGTGACAGCGGGTGTCACGATTGCTCCGGGCGCAACGACTGTCTCTGTGTCACCACCGCTCAGCTCTAATCCGCTTGCTTCAGCACCGTGGGCTTTCTCGACGCCTGCTCTCGAGACTGAGGCGTTCCGGGTCGTAAATATCAGCGAAAGCGATGACGGTACGTATGCGCTAAGCGGCATAGCCTATGACCCCGACAAGTTCGACGAGGTCGAATTCGGCACGCCGGACGTGGACAACCCGACCAGCATCGTCAACTTCGGCGCGCCTGATGCCGTGGGGCAACTCACGTTCCTCGAGTCGCTGTATGACACCGGCACAGGTGTTGCCGCGGCGAGGCTTTCGGTCAGCTGGACGCAACCGGCCCGCGCGATGCGCTATCAGATCGAAGTATTGAAGCCGGGCGGTAACTGGGAATACGTCACGGAGATCTCCACCCCGAGCATTGATTTTGATTCGGCAAGCCAAGGTGAATGGTCGGTGCGGGTTACTCCGAAATCCGTGCTGGGCATTGCCGGTCCAGCGTTCGTTCAGACTTACGTGGCTCTGGCGCTATCGGCGCCGCCTACCGCATTGGTCGGCCTGCGCCTGGACGTCATCAACAGCGTGGCCACTCTGGCATGGGATCCGGTTCCAGAACTGGATGTGAAGCTCGGCGGCAGCATCAGTGTCCGCCACTCGCGCAACACTTCGGCGAATTGGGATGCGGCATTGCCGCTGACCGAAGTGGCGGGGCGCTCGACGTCGGCTGTCGTGTCGTTACTGCCCGGCAAGTACCTGGCGTGTGCGGTCGACTCCACCGGTAACGGCGGGCCGATCACCGAGGTCTGGTCAGATGCCCAGGTGCCGTTGCCGACCAACGTCGTGCTGACGATCACCGAGTCACCGGCCTTCTCGGGCGTGGCAGTCAATGCTGCCCCCGCAGGCGGCCTGCTGAAGATGACGAGTACGGGGCACTTTGACGATATCGCCAATATCGATGCGTTTCTTGGGGACATCGACAAGAACGGGGGCTCGCCGCTCTTCTTCACTTACCGCTTCGCCGCTCCAGCCGACCTGGGCTACGTGTATGACTGTCGCCTGACTGCCGATGTCGTGGCGGTGCTGTACGACGACGGCTCTTACATCGACACCTTGGGCGACTTTGACGCCATCGCCAGCATGGATGGTGACCCGCCAAACGGCGCGACGCTGTCGTTGTGGGTGCGCACCTCGGACGTGTCGCCTGCGACGTGGTCCGCGTGGAAACCCTTCGTAGTCGGGGACTACCGGGCACGCGTGTTCGACTTCGAGCTGCGCGGATCGGTACTGCAGACCACCAACTGGATCGACGTCTCCAAGCTCGAGGTGGTGATCGACATGCCTGATCGCACCGACAGCGGAAACGACCTTGCGGTACCGGTCGGCGGCCTCACCGTGACCTACACACCACCGTACAACGCCTCGCCTGCGGTGAGCATCACTGCGCAAAACCTCGCTTCCGGTGACTGGCCGGACATTTCCGCCAAAACCGCCACCGGTTTCACGGTTGTCATTCGCAATTCCAGTGGGGTCGCCCAGTCGGGTCGCTCGATTGACTACATCTCAAAGGGGTACTGATTTATGTCGCAGCACGATATGACCGTGGATAACGGTCCTGGGCTGACGGTGCGAAATGACATTAACTCTGCTCTGCAGGCCTTGGCGTCTTCGAGCAGCGGGGCTTCCGCGCCAAGCCCTTCGTTCCCGTGCCAATACTGGGCCGACACAGGGAGTGGTCGACTCAAACGTCGCAACGCCGCGAATAACGCCTGGCTTGATGAGGGGCCGCTGGATGCGGCCTTGCGTGATGCGGCGAGCCAGGGCGAGTTCGTGGCTGACACGGGAATTGCCAACGCTTACACGTGCAACTTCGTGCCGGCGCTCACGGTTGCCACACGCAGCGAGAGTACGCCGCTGCGCTTCAAAGCGGCCAATGCGAACTCCGGAGCGAGCACGATCAACGACGGCGTCGGCACCGTGGCATTGGTCGGCTCGTCGCATGCCGCGCTCCAGGGTGGCGAGATCATCACCAATGGCGTCGCCTGGATTCAGTGGAACGGTTCCATTGGGGGGAGTGGCGCCTACGTTCTTCTGTTCTGCACCGGCGCGACCGGGCCGACAGTCAACCAGGTGCAAACTGCATTCACCACGGCAGGGACATCGCCCGCTTTCACGCTGACGCCGGTTCCGGCGCTGGGTGGTTACGCTTCACCGCAGCGATTCAACGTGAAGTTCAACGCCGCCGCGGCTTCTGGCGGGACCCTGAACATCTCGGGCCTCGGCGCGAAAAACCTGAAGCAATATGATTCGTCTGGCGCCAAGGTTGCGGCCGTGATTGCTGCAGGGCAGATCACCGACGTCGTGTATGACGGCACCGACCTGGTGGTTCTTGACCCCCTGCCAAGTGCCGCCAGCGACATCTGGCTCTACCAACCCATCGGCGTTCCCATCCCGCTGCTCGATAACATTACGGGCGTCAGCGCTCCGTCGACATCGAGTCCGTACTACCGGTACATCAAGCTGACCGCGGCGGACGCCTACAACACCGGCGTGCTGACGTCGGAAAGCGTGACAGGGTCAGCGCCCCTGGTGCAGGCGACCGCAACCATTGCCCTTTCTGGCAGCCCGGTAAATGGGCAGTCCGTGCGCCTCATCAACACTGAAGAGCGTGTCCTGCGTGCTGGCGTGGCCGGCACCATCCTGCAAGACGCTATTCAGGACCATACCCACGCATCCGCAGCTAACACATCCGGCGTTAACGGTGTCGCCAGCGGCGGCGTAGGTGTGGCCACATCGGGCACGATCACTGGCGGCATGACGTCTGGCCGGAACTCCACTGAAACCCGCGCTAAAAGTTTGGGCGTCACGTACTACTTGAGGATCAAATAATGCCGTTTGCAAACAAAGGCCACGTCAGCCAGGACTACATCGACGGCGCGATTGAAATTACTCAGGAGCAATACGCTGAAGCGGTCGCCGGCATGTGTTCAGGCCTTGAAGTCACTATTGAAGGCGGGTTCAAGATTTCCCCGCCGGAGCCTGAGATTGATCTGGAACCAGAGCCTAATCCCGAACCCACGCCTGAAGAATTGATCGAGCGCTTTCAAGTCGCGATCCAAAATCATATGGACGCTGCGGCCAGGTTGGTCGGTTACGACGATATTAAAACCGCAGTCACCTACGCTGACGAGCCGTCCGTACCGAAGTTTGAAGCGGAAGGAAAAGCGCTGCGCGCCTGGCGCAGCCTGATCTGGGCCTACGGCTACGAGCAGATAGCCGCAGTTCAATCGGGCGCTCGATCGCTGCCGACTCCAGAGGAGCTGATCGCAGAGCTCCCGCCGCTGGTGATGCCGTAATGGCGGACGTAGCGGGGTATGTCGCCGCCTACGGCCGGCGCAAGTATTGGTTTTCCCTGATGCTTGCGATCGACCAGTTCATCAACGCGCTGTTGTGGGGGTACGTCGACGAGACGCTGAGCAGTCGCGCCTATCGGTGCCGGAGCAAAAAGCGCCGATGGGCGATCGCGGAAAAACTCATCAACGCCTTGTTCTGGCGTGATCGGCAGGGCGAATTCCGGCATTGCCAGATTGCCTACTACGCCGAGATCGCCCGCGAGCACCTGCCGCAATACACGGAATTGGAGTAGCCCATGCCAATCACACAGCAGCAGTTGCTGCAGATCCTCCCGAACGCCGGCGCCAAAGCCGGCGTTTTTGTGTCTCCCCTCAACGCGGCCATGGATCGGCACCAGATTGTTGGACCGAAAAGAATGGCGGCGTTCATCGCGCAAATCGGCCACGAGTCGGGGCAGTTGCAATGGGTCCGCGAAATCTGGGGGCCGACAGCCACCCAGCGGAAATACGAGGGCAGGGCAGACCTGGGCAATACCGTGGCGGGCGACGGTTTCAAGTATCGCGGGCGCGGCCTGCTCCAGATCACCGGCCGGGCGAATTACGCGGCCTGCGGCGAAGCACTGGGCATCGACCTGATCAATCACCCAGAGCTTTTGGAGCAGCCGCAGTACGCCTGTCTGTCGGCGGCCTGGTTCTGGGCGACGAAGGGTTTGAACACCCTGGCTGATGCCGGCGAGTTCAACACCATCACCCGGCGCATCAACGGCGGGCTTAATGGACTCGCGGATCGGCTGGCGCTCTGGGCGAAGGCGCGCGGGGTGTTGGCATGATCCCGCTGTCGTGGCGTATCGGCGGCGCCCTCGTGCTGATCGCGCTGCTGATGGCCGGGAGTGGTACGGCGGCTTGGCAGTGGCAGGCGAACAGTTACGGCAAGCAGCTCGCCGATCAGGACCGGCTGCACAGCGATGACCTGTCCGCGATCAGCAATGCCGCCGCCGACCAGGTCCGCACCGATCAGGAAAAGCGGCTCGTGCTTGAGCAGCGGCTTGCGGCCAGCGACCAAACCCACCACAAGGAACTGAGCGATGCTCAAATCAATCAGGCTCGCCTGCGCGATCGCCTCGCTACTTCTGATCTGCGGC